>OY776510.1:0-5150563 GCA_963675665.1 Spirochaetia bacterium | reverse complement strand
TAAGCCCGTTAAACCAGTTTACTGCTGTTTCGATCGCAATTGCGCCGTCCGCTTCGGCAGATTCCCATCTTATACCCCGGCATTTCCCGGCTTTTGCCATTTCAAGTGAATATTTGTTATTTCCGGTAGCATAGATGATTATATCATTTCTGCTGAATTCATCGCATACTTCAATAACGGCCTTTAACGGAACCAGACCGTCGGCTACGAAAATTCCTTTCAGTTTTTCTCCGTATTTCCTCAGCCATTCCCTGACC
This sequence comes from Spirochaetia bacterium, assembly GCA_963675665.1. Lineage (GTDB taxonomy): Bacteria > Spirochaetota > Spirochaetia > UBA9216 > UBA9216 > Thalassospirochaeta. The sequence continues at coordinate 5,150,306 of OY776510.1, read as the reverse complement.
ATCGTCCGGGTTTTATCGCCGTCAAGATTGGACGGCTCAAGCTCAAGAAGGTCCATTTCGGGCGCATAGCTGTAAATTTCCGAAGAGAATGCGTAACTGCGTGCAATGTGATGGCCGCTTCCGTCCTGATGTCCTACAACCGCATAACCTCCGGTTTTATTCATTGTATTCGCAAAATGTTTGCCGAAAATTCTGTGAGTGCCCCAGTCATCAAATCCGGTAAAACTCAGAATATACTTATAAGTCTGTACGGAAGGCGATTCCTGTGAAACAATAAGGGGAACTTTCTTTTTCCATGCTTCAATAGCTGCCTGTTCAAAATGATCCTGATCTGCAGGGATAGCAATTACCATATCATATTGACTGTTTAAAGCTTTATTGAAAAATGTTTTTTGCGGCCCTGTAGTCCAGTCTCCCTCCGAAACCTCAAGGTGCATTCCCATCATGTCGGCTATTTTCTTCATTCCCTGCTGGTATGCCTTGTAATAGGGATGATTGCCGGCAACGAAAGCAGCAATCCTTTTTCCTTTCGGCCCGTTGCCCGGAGATTTGGGAATACTCTCTTTTTTAATATTGAAACATGCAAATTCCTCATCCCACCAAAAACCGGGATCAAGTTTTCCAAGTGCTTTCGGATTGGCAGGTCTTGGAGGAATATCCTTTTTAAATGAGTTCCACATGATCAGAGGCTGATTGTCAACAGAGTGTAGTTTGCTGAAGTCGGTGATTTTGACTTTTTCAACCTCTTGCATCAGGGACTGAAGTTCATATTGGTTTTTACGGCATATTTCAGATAAATCTTTTATCAGTACTTCTGAACCCTCGACTTTGTTTCCTATACTTTCTATGAATGTTGTATTCTCATTTGCAAGTTTTCCAATCTGATCAATAGAATCGGCAATACCTGATGATTTTTTGTTTACATCCTGTGAAGAGCTTTCAACTTCATTTGTGATTTCAAAAAGTTCGGACAAGGCCTTATCAATTTCTTCGGTGCCCTCGGAAAGCTCTGCAAGTCCCCTGGTAATTTCTGCAACGCTGTCGGCAAAAGATTCGACGTCCTCGAGAATCTCATTATATGAAACTGTAACGTCGGCAGAAATATTCTGGGCCTCCCGGATACCGTCGGTTACGACCTTAAGGTTCGCTGAAATGTTTTTTGCATTTATCTCGGTATTTCCGGCCAGTTTTCTGACCTCATCTGCAACAACACTGAACCCGCGTCCTGCATCGCCTGCGTGCGCAGCTTCTATTGCTGCATTCATTGCAAGCAGATTGGTCTGGGACGCAATATTATTAATTATTGAAATAAATGTCTGAATCTGATCTGCATTACCTGCAACTGTTTTTATTATGTCTTCATTACGCGAAATTTTTACCCTGCTGTTGTTTGCTATTTCTTTTAAATGTTTAATCCTTGAAAGACGTTCATTTGAAGTCCCGGTTATATTTCTGATTGAAGCAACCATCTGGGTTACCGCGGCTGAGGATTGGGTAACTGCCGAAGACTGGGCTTCTATCTGATTGGAGATCTTGTTTGATGATTCTGAAATACCGTTTCCCAGTTTGACTGACTCTGCTACGACTGCCATAAGATTTTGCATTCTTGATTCTATTTCTTTAAGTTCGGAAGCAATGATACGGGAATTGTTTTCAACAACCGAAGCTTTATCATTAAGCTTTTTATTTGTGCTGATACTGTCGAGAGCAGAACTTTTAAGTTTGAATATCAGGTTATCCATCATGGAAATAACCATATTAAAAGTTTTGACTATTTTGGAAGAAGATTTACTCTTTGATGTTAACCGGGTTTTCAGATCGCCGTGTCCATGGGCGTCGTAAAGCTTGCCAAGTTCGTTTTCTATCTGTACCTGTTCTCTGTTCTTCAATTTATTCTCCTTAAGCGTCTTCTTTGGCCCCCCAAAAGGTTGTAAGGATGTCCCAGAGTTTTTCCTGAAGAACACTGAACGAGTAAAAACGTTTGGCAATCTCATAGTTCTTTTCAACCATGCGGTTGCGAAGTTCCGTATTCTTCAGAACTTCCTTGACCTGTCTGACTGTTTCATCGGTGATAAAGTCGTCCATCTCTATTGTTTCGAAACCCTTTGGTTTGATGTCTGTCGAATATATTGAATAATTATTAACGAGGATCGGTTTCTTGAAATAGATTGTCTCAAGAAAGGCGTTGCCGAATCCTTCAATTAATGAAGGATAGGTAACAAAATCGGCATACGGATAGATGTCCTGTAATGTATATATCTTCTTTCCGTTCCGAATTTCGCGCTGATCATCAATAATCTCGGATACGAATATTGCCCTGATTCCCATCAGTTTGGCATAATCCTTGACTCGGGCTTCATATTCATGTCCTTCATCGCCCGAGGCGTGGGATATCACAAAAACCGCTTTTTCTCCCAACCTGCTGACAAGCTCGATAGCATGTTCAATTCCTTTGCGCTGGACCACTCTTGTCGGCTGAAGAATCAGGATTTCATCCTCGGCTATACCCAAAGCTTCACGAATATCTGCATTGTATTCGTCCTTTCCGGGGGCTTCTTTCTCGAAATCCATTACATTCGGTATGAGGGTTGATGATATTCCCGTTCGGAGAGCAAGCTGGTTTTGCCCTGAACTGTTGATAACGACATGTTCAATTGAGGGCAGATGGGGCGGATATGACGAATTGAAATAATCCCATACGCAGTTGCGCAGGAACCTTTTTCGTTCCCAGAAAAAGTCATGATGGTGGGCAATGGTCTTAATTTCTGTTTCGGCTATGAATTCCGTTAATGCGAGCGCCAGTGATATATTCAGAGGAATAGTCAGCGCATTTTGCGGAATAAGAATTTCGATATTGAATTTTTTTACGAATCGTTCCAGCTCTTCTTTAATTCTTTTTCGGTAATGATGAATCTTTGCGGTAAGATCCGGATCTCGTTTTGATGTTCCGTAAATACGATCATTAATTTCCGCTATCGCCGGATTTTTGAAATGAGAATACTTTGAATAGAATGAACGCTCCGGCGGTGTATCAAGTTCTTCGGCAAAATAAAAACATTTACAGTGGTTCCGTTCGAAAATTTCAGCCCATTTTTTAACTTCCAGGCTTACCCCGTCTGTTCCTGCAATTCTGAAGGATACAAACCCTACATTCTTGTGCATAAAAATACCTCTCAAATTTATTCAGCTATTTTTTTGATCTTTCCTTTTACCTCTATATCAACTCGCCTGTTCAGGTGTTGCTGGTTTCTCTCAAGTGTTGCGGGTTCTGAGGACCCTACGCCTGTAATCATGCTGTCAGCTTCAATTCCCCATTCTGTTTCAAGAAAATTATATACATTCACTGCGCGTTCCCTGCTTAATTCCGCCCGGCCTTCTTCTGTTCCATAGCGTGCGCAATGTCCCTTTATCTCCAGTTTAAAGCTTCCTTCTTCATAGTCGTCATGTGAAGGAAGCTTGTCTATAAACATTTCAAGACCTCTTATTGTTTCATCGGTGAGTTTTGCGCTGTCGGGGAGGAAAAATACCGAGGCCCTGTCGGAAATCATGTTTTCGGTATAAACGATTTCAGCAGGAGGAGCAGATATTTCTTCGACGGCTGATACTTCTTTGATAGGTTCTTCGGTCACGACAGAAGTTGCAGGCGGCTGTTCCTCCGGTTTTTCTACAGTTTCAGGCAATGCTTCCTGAATAGCGGGCCTGGATTGAGGAATTAGAAGAAAAAATACAGCTGTCGCTAATGCTGCAACTGCAAGCAGTAATAAAATGACTATAAGAAGCCGATTGCTACCGCCTGTATATCTGCGTAAAGAAATTGTATTGCGTTTAATATATTTACCGTTAAGATAAATTTCATAGATTAATGAATGTTTCCTGATTTCCGGAATAAAATCAATGGAAGGTTCTTCAGCAGGCATCGGAGGTATATTTTCTATTGTTTCAGTGTACAGAAGATGTTTCTGATCTTTTTTCCCGAGATAGATATGTATTTCAGCTTTTCTCTGATTATCAGAGACAGTAGTCAGTTTTGTTGGTTTAAAAATATTTTTTTCAGAGTTGAATATCCATGCTATACGGTTTTTGTCGATTCCAACGCCTAACAGATAGCTCATATTTAATTGTAATACACAGTTGATTCTGGTCAACACAAAAAATAAAAAATATCAGGACCGGCAGCTTTTGAATTTTATATTTTTACTGGATAACTATTGCTTTTTCCAAAATGTCATTAAGTGTCAGACTGTTAAAATATTCATTCAAATGAACAGAAACATCCTGCCATATTCCATATGCTGCACACTTGTCGGTTCTTGGACAGTCTTTTTTTGTGCCTTCGGTGCTGCAGGGAGAAAGGGTCACCGGTTCCCCGACGGCTTCAAGGATATCCGCAAGCGTTATCCGCGCCATGTCCCTGGCAAGGCTGAATCCGCCGCCGGGGCCTCTTGTGGATTTTATAATTCCGGATTGTTTCATTTTATAGAATATCTGCTCCAGGAATTCAGGAGAAATATCTTCCTCTGCGGCAATCGTGCTGATTGAAATAGGTTTCCGATCTTTTTGTTCCGCAAGTTTCAGTACTGCTCTGAGTCCATAGCGTCCCTTTGTTGTAACTCTCATCGGGCTGTCTCCTTATGATTCCTTTTATGTACTGTTTGATTATAGTTGATAATCACTAAAAGTTAAAGGTTTTAACGATAACATTATCACAGTTTCTCAAGCAGCAGAGACCTGAAACCTCTGAATTTTATTGAATTCATTATTATAAAACCTTTTTTGTATTTCTCCACTCTCGAAATATCCGAACTTTTCCCTGAGATAAGCAGCCGTCCCCGTTTTTGAAGCAGCCCGGATGATGTCTGAAGGATTTCCGATTCAACCTCCGCTCCGCTGATGAAATTGGGGGCGGCAATTATGTAATCAGGATGCAATTCAGTATAATCTGATAAAGCGAAGAACCCCGGCAGGTGCAGCTGCTCTGCCTCAGATGCGAGATTATAAGCGGAGGCTTTTAACTGAAGAAGATCGGAGCCTGCAAGGATGATTTTTTCTGCAGTATTGCATGTGCAGGGAATATGACCGACGCCTGGATTCCAGATCAGGGTTTCTCCTCGGCAATTGAAATTCTTAAGCGTTTCAAGGGTATTACGGGTGCTGTATGATACAGAATCAAATTCGGGAAGCCCGTAAAATCCGGCTGTTTTACCTTCCGAACGTCGATAGATATCAATTAAGGAACTGTATTCTCCGGACCGGCCGGGAATGAAATGAAAAACTGTGTATTGTTTATCAGCTTCTCTGAAAGTTATTTCTGCGCCGTTTTCAACAAGGCAGTTCCCGGCAAAATCTGCAAGCGGAGCTACTATCACAACTGCTGCCTTTCCTTTTTCCGAAAGGTGCAGGCTGCAGTTCTGCAGAAAATCTTTTATTACCGGATTGCCTGCCTTGGCCGGGATATTTGAGACAATAAGATCAAACTGTTGCTTGCCCGAGATCAGCGGAGTTCTGAGGCTGCCGGGAAGAAAGCCGGCTGCTGTTCCAAAGCCTTCATGCGGCAGTTTGTTAAGATGTGCATTCATCGCTGTAAAGTTCAGCGCCAAAGCGTCCCGATCAGCTGCGGTCACATCAAGTCCCGGGAAACGCTTTTTAAGGCTGACTGCAATTACTCCCGTACCGCATCCGGCATCAAGGACTCTGCCTTCTTCAGGAATGATATTCTTTTGCGCAAGGGTCTTCAGCAGCAGCCTGGTGCCGGAGTCGACCCCGAAACTGCTGAATAGTCCCAATGACAGAAAAAAGCTCAGCTTTTCTCCCATAAACTGGAAGTCTGTCTGCCGGTTTATATATTTATTGTCGAACTTCAGCTGTTTACCCGTTCCACGTACTCCCCGGTATCGGTATTAACAAGGATTTTCTCTCCCTGTTTGATGAAGATGGGGACTTTTACCTTCAGGCCGGTTTCAACTGTGACAACCTTTGTAGCGCCGGTTACGGTATCTCCCTTGAGAGCTTCAGCAGCTTCGGTTACTTCGTAGACTACCTTGTAGGGTATTTTAATATCGATCGGTTTGCCGTCCCATATAACAACCCTGTAGACTTCGCCGTCTTTCATGTAAAGGGCCTTTTCTTCCATGCTTACAACAGGAATCTCGAACTGTTCGTATGTTTCATTATCCATGAAATGAAAGTTCTCGCCGTCTGAATAAAGATACTGGCAGTCTTTATCTTCAACGCTTATATCCTCAACATTGTCCTGGCTCTTCATTGTTTCTTTAAGCACCGAGCCGTCGAGCAGGTTCTTCAGTTTGAGCCTTACGAAAGCGGATCCTTTTCCGGGGTTAACAAATTCCCGCTCCGCAACTGCATAGGGTGCATTCTTTAAAAGAAGAAACGTCCCTTTATCTATTTGTCCAGCTTTAATCATAATGTGTTTCCTTAATAATCCGAATAATTTACGGAAGTTTTTAACGAAGCCGTTTTAACAAAAATATATGCTTCATTCGTTAAAAACTCCAATTGACCCGTAAAACAGGCATTCTCAAATATCTTTTTTACAGGTCAGCAAGTATATCAGAATCGGGGAATAAAATCACCCCCTCTATTGATTTACTTCCCGACAGCAGCATCATTAACCGATCGACTCCAAGCGCAGTTCCCGAGCAGCGCGGATAACTTGTTTTGTACATCCCGCACCAGTTCATATCAGCATTGACGTCCACCAGGGCTTTTTTCTTTACAAGGGCTTCCTGTGCAAAAAAACGCTTTACTGTATTGTAATCAATTTCTTCAGAATAGCAGTTTGCCAGTTCAATTCCTTTTACGTACAGTTCCCACCGCTCAAGGCGTCCTGGCGCAGCTGCCGGTTTCGCAAGAGCGGGTATTCCTGCAGGATAGTCGAAAATCACAACAGGTTTGTCCGTCGGAAGGTTAGGTTCAATCCGGTGAACGAATACAAGGTTAAAGAGTTCTTCCCAGCTGTCGGATTCAGCAGCAGCAGAAAGCCCCATCCCTGTGGCCAGGTTCTGAAGCTGTGAGATCTCTTCGCCGGAACTTAATCTGCCTGTGCAGTGGTCGGATAAGTCGAAGCCTGTCCATCGGCTGAACGCTTCATTCATGGAAATGCGTTCGAAAGGAGGCCTCAATGCCGATCGGATATCAACAGTAATATCAGCGGTGTTTTCAACCATGTATCCTGTAAAGTCTTCGGCAATTTGAATGGAATCCATGTAGCCGGCATCCATCTTGTACCATTCAAGCATAGTGAATTCAGGGTTGTGCCAGCGCCCGGACTGTTCCGAATTACGGAAGCTGTGTGAGAGGCTGAAGATATCTCCGGAGCCTGCAGCTATCAATTTCTTGAGATAATACTCGGGCGACGGCAACAGGTATAAATTGCGGGAGTTGCCGTAAGGGTCAAGCTTCTCCGTTCTGAACAGCTCGATAGACGCCTCCGGAATAACTCCCGGTGTAAGCAGCGGCACATCGGCTTCGGTGTAACCGCGGCTGCTGAAAAAACTCCTTATACCTGAGAGAACCGACGCCCGGAATTGTAATATCTCGGTAATGTTTTTGCCCATCGGATAATATTATCCCATATTCCTGTAAACTGTCATCAGCATATTTGCAACAGTTTTTAGAGATTCCCATAATATAGTATTCCGGGGGAAAATAATTTTTCTTCCGATTAGTTATCTATGCCCCTTATTACAAAGGAAGCCGCCTGCTTTGCAGGCGGTAATTCACTGCATAGTCGAAGAATCAATTATCCGTATATTATCTATTGGAATTTCCATCCGGCGGTCACTTTCATCAGATTTATCCAGATACCAGATATGATTTATTACAACAAAGCCTTTATATAATTCATCGGTTGAAGCTATGATGCCACGATTCCACCTTGCTTCGGTTAATCCTTCTTCTATGGGTTTGGTTGTATATAATATAATAATATCCGATAGCAATTCATCTTTTGTCGCCGGATGAGATTTTACTATTACATTTTTCGTCCATATAGTTTCTCCTTCGGCAACATCGGCATCACCGACAACGGAAGTGACTTGATATTCCTGATTGGTTTCGTTGCCGGCCTGTGTTTCTACTTCGGCAGGATAATAACGGGTCTCACTGAAACCTCCGTCTTCAGCAAAAAAAGCGGCAAGTACTGTACCTTCAGCCAAATAATCTGAATTGGAAGTCTTTTCAATCAAGGCGACATCCGAACTTGTTTCCGTTGTTGTACAGCTGAAAAGCGGAATGAACAATAAGGATAATAATACGAAGGCTATTTTTATTTTTTTCATATATCTACCTCTGAAAAACATTATCATATTTAATAAAATTTGAAAATATAAAAATGAGAAAGGATGTCATAGCGTAACTATCAAACGCTCTTATGAAATTTACCTCTAAGGACCCGTTTTAACGATCTTGCAAATTCCGTATATCTGCTGTTTAATGTCATCTGATGAAAGACGCATATATTAAAGAAACTGCGACCGAACTTGGGCTTCGGGAACGCCAGGTTCAGGCCGTTGCAGACCTGTTGGCCGACAGTGCAACCGTCCCGTTTATTTCCCGGTACCGTAAAGAGATGACCGGCAACCTCGATGAGGTTCAGATAATTGCTATTCGTGACCGTATGGAAGAGATTGAAGCGCTTGAGAAACGCCGTGCTTCGATACTCGAGTCTCTGAAAGAGCGTGATCTGCTTACGCCGGAGCTTGAAAAGGCGGTGAACGGGGCTAAAATTCTGAATGTTCTTGAGGATATTTACCTGCCGTACCGACCGAAACGCAAGACACGCGCCTCGGTCGCAAAAGAGAAGGGGCTCCAGCCGCTTGCCGATTCAATAATGGGTTTCAACTGCCCGGACCCTGGGCTTGAAGCTGAAAAGTATATAGATCCTGAAAAAGGCGTAGACAGCGTTGAATCGGCCCTTGCCGGGGCATCGGACATTATTGCCGAGAGTGTCAGCGAAAACGCGGAGATACGGGGAGAGTTGAGGCTGCTGTTTGAAAAACGTGCCGGGCTGAGTTCTGCCGTTATAAAGAAGAAGGCTGACGAGGCAGAAAAATATAAAGATTATTTTGATTATTTCGAACCGCTTTCCCGCGTGCCTTCCCACCGGTTTCTGGCTGTAATGCGCGGCGCCGAAGAGGGCTTTCTGAAATGGCATATCCTGCCTGAAAAGGATGACGCTCTCAGGTTGATAGACCGAATTGTATTTGACGGCGCCTGCAGTCCGGAGGGGGATTCCGGCAGGAACTGTTCGCGGGCCGGCGGAGAGTTTATAGAGGCCGCCGTCGATGATGCCTGGGAGCGGCTGCTGAGTCCGTCGCTTGAGACCGAGTTTAAAAATGCGGCGAAAAAACAGGCTGATCTGACTGCAATCGAAGTTTTTGCACAAAACGTTCGCAACCTGCTGCTTGAACCGCCGCTGGGCCGAAAGCGCCTTCTGGCTGTTGACCCGGGACTGCGTACCGGCTGCAAAATTGTCGTTTTAAGCGCCGAGGGAGATTTGCTTGAGGACGGCGTAATATATCCGTTGCCGCCTCATAATAAAGAGACTGAAGCTGCAGAACTTTTAAAGAAACTTGCTGTAAAATACGACATAGAGGCTGTAGCGGTAGGAAACGGAACCGGAGGCCGCGAGGCTGAAGCTTTTGTTAAGCAGGTATTTCCATCCGGTATTATAGTTGAGCCGGTGAATGAAAGCGGCGCGTCAGTATACTCTGCGTCTGAAACCGCAAGGCGCGAGTTTCCCGACAGGGACGTTACCGTGCGCGGAGCGGTATCGATCGGCCGCAGGCTGATGGACCCGCTCGCAGAGCTGGTAAAGATAGATCCAAAGTCGATAGGGGTAGGACAGTACCAGCATGATGTTGATCAGAAACTTCTGAAGAAAAGCCTGGACGATGCGGTTATTTCATGTGTAAATTCAGTCGGTGTCGAACTGAATACGGCAAGCCGCGAGCTTATGTCGTATGTTTCAGGATTAAGCGCTTCAATAGCTGACAAGCTGCTGAAACAGCGGGAGAAAAAACCTTTTACAGATATTCAGCAGATGCTCGGGGTTTCCGGAGTCGGCGAGAAGGTCTTTCAGCAGGCGGCCGGGTTTCTGCGCATCACCGGCGGAGACAACCCTCTTGATGCAGGCGCTGTTCATCCGGAGAGCTACGGAATTGTTGAGAAAATGGCAAAGAATGCGGGGGTAACTGTAGCGGAGCTGGCGGGAAACAGTGAGCTTGCAGGGCGTTTAAACGCTCAGGATTATGTAACGGATACTGCCGGACTGCCCACAATCAATGATATAATAGAAGAGCTAAAGAAACCCGGACGGGATCCGCGCTCCGTGTTTCAGTCGTTCAGTTTTGACGAAAGTGTCAGCAGCATGGGTGACCTGAAAGAAAATATGCTCCTTAACGGGATAGTCACAAACGTGACAGCCTTCGGGGCTTTTGTTGATATCGGTGTTCATCAGGACGGGCTGGTACACATCAGCGAAATTGCGGATCATTTTGTGAAGGATCCGGCTGATGAACTTAAGGTTAATCAAAAAGTGCGGGTCAAGGTCCTGTCGGTTGATTTGCAGCGGAAAAGGATCTCGCTTTCCATGAAAGATATAAAACAGGGTTGAGTTAAGGAGTATATGATGGCGCAGAAAATTTTTATTGATACGGACTGCGGAATCGATGATGCTGTTGCAATCATGCTTGCTCTTTCAAGCCCCGAAGAAGTTGAAATAGCCGGAATAAGTTGTGTAGCGGGAAATACAAGCCTGGATAATGTTGTTAAAAATGTCTGCGGCCTGCTGTCATTTTTTGATCGCACCGATATTCCTGTTTACAAAGGCTGTTCTACATCGTTTCTCAGAAATCCTCACAGGGCGGACCACATTCACGGCAGCAACGGTCTGGGCGGGGTTGAGCTTAATCAGGGCACGAAATCGGCAGACAAGCTTGATGCTGTTTCCGGTTTGCTTGAATCGGCAAAGGCCAATCCGGGGCTTAAGCTTGTTACTCTCGGCCCTTTGACAAATATTGCAGTTGCATTTAATCTGCATCCCGGGCTGAACAGCCTTGTTTCGGAAATAATAATTATGGGCGGGGCAATAGGCGACGGCAACGTTACCCCGTTTGCGGAATTCAACTTCTTTTTTGATCCGGAATCTATAGCTTACTGTTTTGGTATAAATCTGCCGATCAGGATCCTGACCTGGGATGCTACACTGTCTGTTACGCTTACCGAGGAGGAATATAAGGGCCTGGGTATGAGCGGAACTCCGTCTGCAGACCTGTTTACCGATGTTCAGAGGTTTTACTTTGATTTCAGGGAAAAGGTTTCGGGGGAAAGGGTGATTAATTTCCCTGATCCGCTTGCCATGGCCTGCGTAATTGATCCGGAGGTAGCGGCAGAATCCGAAACAATGCATTTGAGAATGAATCTGACCCGTGAAGATAATAAACGCGGGGCTTCAATACGGGTATCGGATACCGATGAAGCCGACGGAACGGCTGAAGTTATTATGAAATGCGACCGTGAAAGGTTTCTGAAACTAATAAAAAGAATAAAAGAGAATACCCCCTGTTGATTAGAACACTTTTAAGGGGCGTTACAAGGAATAACAATGAATAAACTCAAACCTGGAGACAGGCTCCACGGGTTCACCGTAATCTCGGTAAACGATATACCTGAATACAGGGGGATTGGTATCAGGCTGAGCCATGACCGGACCGGGGCTGATATCTATCATCTTTATAACGACGACAAGGAAAATTTCTTTTCATTTGCGTTTAAAACGCCGGCCACGGATAATACCGGAGCGGCCCATATTCTTGAGCATTGTGTTCTGGCAGGATCGGAGAAATACCCGATTAAGGATCCGTTTCTTTCAATGATGAACGGAAGCATGAATACATTTCTGAATGCAATGACCTATCCTGATAAAACGGTATTTCCCGCGGCATCCACGGTACCGAAGGATTATTTCAATCTGATGAGCGTTTATGCAGATGCCGTTTTTTTTCCGCTGCTGCGTGAAGAAATGTTTATGCAGGAAGGAATAAGATTTGAACCTAAGGCTGACGGAACCGCTGTTCCCTCCGGGGTTGTTTTTAACGAGATGAAAGGCGCTTATTCCAATCATGACTCGATCGCCTCCGAGTATTCATATCGTTTTATGTTTCCCGATACACCATACCGGTTTGATTCCGGTGGAGAGCCTTCCGCTATTCCCGGGTTAACGTATGAAGCTTTCAGGGAATATCATTCACGGTTTTATCACCCCTCCAATTGCAGGATATTCCTCTACGGCGATATCAATACTGAAGAGCAGCTGTTGTTTCTGCAGAATGAGGCCCTTTCACGTTTTGACGGTCAGGCCGAACCTGCTGAGGAGATCCGTTATCAGGAAAACTGGGACTCTCCCTGCATCAAATGGGTAACGAGCCCGCTGGCTGCAGACGACGGGGAAGACGAAAGCGGGGTTACTCATACCCTGAACTGGAAATGCGGTTCTACCGAAGATTCGCTGAATATTCTTGAATTTGAAGTTCTTACCGAAGCTCTTATGGGCAATATGGGTTCGCCCCTGTACAAGGCTGTTGTAGAGTCGGGAGTGGGCGAGGATTTAAGCCCTGTAAGCGGGCTTGATACCGATCTTCGGGAGATAGTTTTTTCAATAGGGGTAAGGGGCAGCGTTGCCGACAAGCGTGAAGATTTTGAGCAGCTGATATTCAATGAACTTGAAAAACTGGCTGCAGACGGTATTCCGGAACTTTCGCTTGAGGGAGCGATGCACAGGGTTGAGTTCCGAAACCGGGAAATCAGGGGCGGCGCGCCGTTCGGGTTGCGGCTTATGAACCGATCGCTTAAGGGCTGGCTTCATGGAGGTACGCCTGAAGATACAATATTTTTCAGGGACCCGATGGAAACTCTCAGAGACAGGGTGTCGGAGAACAGCAGGCATTTTGAACAGCTTATTGAGAAACAGCTTATTAATAACATGCACAGACTTTCGCTTTCAATTGAACCCGCAAAGGATCATAATAAAAAGATTGAAGGAAATATTTCGGATTCGGTGGCTGAAGCAAGAAAAGACTTTTCTGCAGATGATTTTGAGGCGGAAAGAATAAAGCTGGAAGCTTACAGAAAATACCAGGACACCCCGGACCCGGCGGAATTGACGGCAAGAATTCCGTCGCTTGATATTGAAGATGTACCGGCCAGTATTCGTACAATAAACACCGAGCGAAAGATACTGAAAGACATCCCCTGTTACGAGCATGATCTGTTTACCAACGGAATAATTTATATCGATTTTGCAGTTGATATCAGGGATGTATCTGATAAAGACGGCCTGCTGCTACCATTTTTGAGCCGAATGATATGTTCTTCCGGACTTCCAGGAAAACCGTACGACCAGGTTGCGCTTGAGCTTGCGCATAAAACCGGCGGATTATACACCTTTCTGGAGTCCAGCCGAACTGCCGACGGAAAAGAGGAACGCAAGGATTATCTTTTCTTCAGGCTCAAAACGCTTGAAGATGATCTTGATGAAGCTTTCAATCTTGTTTCGGATATGCTGCTTGAAACAGAGATCTCCGATCCTGTACGGGTGCGTGATCTGCTTTTTGAAATGCGTAACGATTTTAAATCAAGTATAGTTCCTGCGGGACACTCTTTCTGTGCTGTCAGGGCGGCGGCAGAATTCGACAGGGTCCTTGAAAGGGAAGACGAGTGGCGCGGCAGCAGACAGTTGCTGTATCTCAATGAAATGACTAATAATTCCGACAGGACGATTCCTGAAATCTGCAGTTCTCTTGATGTTTTGCGGGAAAAGCTGCTGGTCAGAAAAAGGCTGGTGTTAAACGTTACCTGCCGCAGGGAGCTGTTTGATGACGTTCAGAAAAAACTTGAATTATTTATAAGCAGGATTCCGGAAGGTACTGCTGCAGTGGAAACCGCGGGGACAGATATCAAGAAAACACCGTCTTTTAAAATCGGTGCGCTTTCTGTTCCGTCTTCAGTCTGTTTTACCGCCAGAACGCTGCCTGCAGCGTTTATCGGCTCGGAACTGCATGCGCATCAGAGCCTTCTGGCGCATATGATGAAGACAAACGACCTGTGGGAATTTGTCCGTATGAAAAACGGCGCTTACGGTGTTTACGCCTCGGTTAACGGAACTGAAGGGTTAATGACAGTCTCGACTTACAGGGATCCCAATCCCGGTGAAAATCTTGACGCCTTTGCAGCCGCCCTTGATGCCGCCGCAGAAGGTCGGTACAGTGAGAATGATCTTAAAAAGGCCATAATTACAGTTGTAGGGCGTGATTTAAAACCGCTCAGCCCGGCCGAAAAAAGCCTTATCGGGTTCAGACGCGATTTATACCGGATTACCGACGAGATAAGGCAGCATAAAAGAGAAGCCATGCTTGGAGCTACTGTGGATGATATCCGGGCGGCGGCAGAAGCGTTGAGAAATGTTTATTCAAACTCGGTCGCGGTGGTAATGGGCTCATCGGAAGTAATAGAAGAATTGTCCGTAAAATACGGGAAAGAAATAAGCGACAATACGATTGTTTTGCCGGTGTAATTTTCGCCGTTAAAAAAGATCTATTCCGATGCTGAAGGCGGTATCTTCCAGCCTCATTTTCTTTTCCACGGTGTTATAGATAAGTCTTATTCCTGCGCTGAACGGATAATAATGGTTGAAAAGGTGAAAGTCGGTAAAAAGTTCAACGCCGGCGGTTTGCAGGATTTGCGAGTCTGGAATGAGGGCCGTATCAAGAAAACAGTTCATATACAATCGCGGAATATAAATTATACTGCCGACAGCAAAATCCGGGTATGCCAGCGGCAGTATGTACTCGAAACTGCTGTTGAATAACAGCGGGACGGCATAATTGTCTTCATTAAGACCTCTCGGGACTGTTTCAGGGCTTTTATTAAGCAATCCTGATCCGATATTATAATTACCTTGCAGTTTAAAGCTGAAGCCTTGATTATCCAGAAGGCCCGGAATATAAAATCTGCATTCTCCGAATACAAAATTATAATACGACGGTTCAAGACTGTAATACCAGCTTCCTTTCAGGGTAATACCCAGCGGCGGCACAAGGTCCCGTCTGGCCCGGACCTGTGTTAATTTCCAGTTAATATCCGCTTTTAGCGCTGTTGCAGCCGACTCTGCAGGGTAGAGCTGGTTCTCCATAAGAAATAATCCCTGCAGACTGAGCGTATGGTTCAGAATGCCGCCTGAGAAATCCAGCGGAAGCCATAAGCCGCCGTAGATGAAAGATTCGAACGCCGAACCCGGCGAGATAGCCGGGGACTGCAGTTCTGCTCCGTAAAGCAGCACGGGAAAGAACCCTGCGTAAGCCCCGGTCATACCTGCCATGAGTTCAGTTTCGTCCGGATCATAGCCGAAGTATATCCGGCCGCTTGAGTCGTTCATTATACTGTCGGCCTGAAGGCTTGCGGCTATTCCCGTGCCGCTCAGCGAAGTAACAATACTCCTGCTGTGGAAATTGAAAAGACCGGTAAAAGGATAGTAATCGGAAATCGTATATTCTGCAGTTTTTGAGTGAGTTTCCGCCCCGGCGAACCCAAAGAACGGCTCCTGGTCTGCAAGAGCTCCGAAATAATCGACATGCCCGCTTTCGGCAGGTATAACGGGACTTGTCGCGGTTGCCGGTAAAGGCACAGCGGAGATCTTAAACCCCGAGACTGTATAATCAGCAAAATAAAGCGTTCCGTCTTCGGCCGCCGGAGAGGCTGTGCCGTACGGCCGGGATACAATCAGCCGGTTTTCGGGAAGCCTGTTTCCATCCTGAAGCTGCAAAGCATGTATATTCTCAAGCCCTGTTTCTTCCGAAACGAAATAAACAACATTGTCCTTTACATCAGGAGAAGAAATGCTCCAGATATCCGGGGAGGTCAAAGGCCGGTTTATTTTTGTTTCGGGCTCAAGCAGTCGCAGAGACTTCATCCAGTTCTGCTGACGTATATAGACAATACCGGTCCCGTCGTCCGTCCAGCATGTTTGCATCGGCGAGGCCCCTGAAGGTTCGGCAAATCTTGATATGAGTTTTCCGTTTTCTGCATCAATTACTGAAATATAGCTGTTCAGCTCTTCGGTAATCTCCACTGCAGCGATTCTTTTTCCATCGGGGCTTATTGAAGGCGAAAGATATCTTGTTTTGTCCGTAATTACCCTGTAATCGCCGGATGACGGGGTGTAGATTCTGATATTCGACCATGATCTGTTTCCCCATCTTATATCTTTTTTTGTTTCGGCCCAGCAAAAGGTTGTTCCGTTGAATGATATATTTTTGTCGAAGGGATTGATCTTTCTCAGTTCCGTTACAGTTCCGTTTTCATTTATTTCGACGAGAGTATAAAGCGCCGACAGGGAAGTTCTTAACGCCGCAATATTTCCGTTTTCAAATTTCCCCAGGGGATAATAATCAGCGTTGTCCTCTCTGCCGGATGTTATTATATCAACCCGGGTAAATTCCCTTTGTTCAAGCTGGGCTTCCCATAATTCAGTCAGTTCATCCAGGCAGTTATTATAAAGGGTTTCAATTTTTTCCCCGGTTACTTTTTGGACGGCAATATTCAGGATTAACGGAGTAAAAGAGAAATCGGCGGCAATCTCCATAATTCTGTTGAATGCGTCAATTCCGAATTCCCTGCGGATGTATGTGCACAGATGATAGCCGGACACATACCAGCTTGGGGTACGGGGTGAATATGATGCATATGAACCCTGGCTGGATTTAAAATAACTGTACCTGATCCGGTTCAGGCTGTTTGCCCGAAGTTCCCGTTCAAAATCAGCAAGCCTTCCCCTTCCTCCGGGAGATACGAGCGTTTCGGTCAGAACGGCATCGCCCTCCATTACCCATTTCGGCAGCGCAAAATGGGTCATCCCGCTTGATCCGTATTCTCCGGCAATCCAGTCGGACAGAGCAGTGAACCCGCGAATCATTTTTTCGTTTTGCACGATGTGGCGAAGTTCATGGCTCCAGATAAGTGAAAGCCAGTTGCCTGTTCCGAAAGAATTATCCTGTATGGGGGTTGTGTACAGCTGCGAATGCCTCGGTGCTCCTAGAACATAAGCATTTGAATAAAAAAGCGTATTGTTAATGATGATCGGCCATTTTGATGTTTCAGTCTCCAGGCTTGCTTCGTCGGCAGTGTAGAATGAATCGATCATGCCGGCAATTTCCGATGCCTTTGCCTCAAGGCTTTCGGGAAAAATTAAAATACAACGTTCTGTTTCAATCTGTTTCCATCCGAGGAAAGGAGGAAACTGAATATTATTAATAGACTGGGAGAAAAGCCCGAATACGGTACTGAAGAGAAATATGATCAACGGTGAAAATATTTTAATCTTCACATGCTAATACTAATCAATTTGACGCATAAGACCAAGCATAAGCCTGTTATAGTCTACGGAATTTATTTCGGGTCCGCCGTAGCATATCAGCCAGTCGGGAATCATTACCGGACTGTCGGCAAAGCATTCCGCCCATTTTCCCGATACGCCCATTGCTGCGGTATAAGAGAATACGGCAGTGAAAAGATCCGGCTTTTCTTCGGCGCCTTTTCTGACCAGTGACGGTTCCGCGTTCAGAATAAAGTTTTTAAAACCGGTGCAATGCTCAAAAAGGTGATCCCCGTGGCTTGTACGCTGGGTCATCAGGTTTAATACTATAATTATGATAAATGAAGAAATCATGGACAGAACGTACCTGAACCCGCCGTTTCCTCCGCCGATTATCCAGAATGCCGTAAGCCCCACGGCCAGGGCGGTTATAAGGATGAATATTGTAAGAATAAACTTCCACGAGTCCCTTGATCTGAGCCGGTTCGGTTTGGCAAGAGTTGCGCTTATAAAATAAAGCGCTATAAGGATGAGAGCATTTATTATTATTGTGATTACCGGTCCAAACCTGTAGGTGGCGCGCAGTACATATAATTCTATGAAGATCAGCTTTGCTACAGGCAGTGTGGCAATCAGTCCGACCAGTAAAACAAAAGGTCTTCCGTCGGCGGAAAATATCCTGTTTTCAGGTTTTGTTGTGAAATATTTTATAATTTTTCGTTTTGTCGCTTTCAGCCTGTTTTTAGCCACCGGCGAAAGCTTTTTCCATTCGAATATTCCGTTATGTCCGTATTTTGAAAAAAGTCTGTCAAAAAGGTAAATTTCGTACTTCCTGGAGCTGTATGGAATATCATGAATTTTTTCCAGTTGGAAATTTTCTTTTGTATTAATTCGAATGTAACCGCGTTCGGCCCAGTTTATTATCATTACTCCAAGCGCCGAATTCTCTACTCGTCCGGTAAGAATATAACCGGCTTCGGAAGGAAGAATTTCATCAGGCGGGGTCGTCTCGGTTGACGGGAAAACTTCGTTGCTGTTGCCCTTGTAATACCATATTATGATAGGAACAACAATCAAAACAATATCAAGAATAAAATCCAGTATCTGCATATTTACACTATATAACGTTTTTTTATCCTGTCCAAGACAAATGTTCAAGCCTATGTTATTCTTTGAGATGATGAAGATCATGATAATTGAAGATGATGAGGCCATTTCGGGTTTTCTTTCGAAGGGGCTGAAAGAAGCAGGATACCTGGTTGAATGCAGCGAAACCGGAGAAGAAGGTCTTCAGCTGATTGCAAACGGCGATTTTGACGCGGCCGTCATTGATATAATGCTGCCCGGGATCGACGGGTTGTCGGTAATTGAACAGCTTCGCGGCTCCGGGCACAAACTCCCGATCCTTGTTTTAAGCGCCAAACGCTCAGTTGACGACAGGGTTGCGGGGCTTCAGAAGGGCGGCGACGATTATCTTGTAAAACCGTTCTCTTTTTCCGAGCTGCTGGCCAGGCTTCAGGCCCTGCTCAGACGTTCATCTTTTAAAAGCGAATCCACCGAGATGGCTGCCTACGGAATCAGTATTGATATTGTAAGCAGGGAAGTCCGCCGGGACGGTATCCCGGTTGAGCTGAATCCGAAGGAGTTTACCCTGCTTGAATACCTGATGAGGAACCAGGGAATGGTATTATCAAAAACAATGATAATGGAACATGTCTGGGGGTATGATTTTGACCCTCAGACAAATGTCGTTGATGTTCTTGTTTCAAGATTAAGAAGTAAAATTGATAAGGATTCCGAACGCAAGCTTATTCATACAATTCGCGGTGTAGGTTATGTTTTCAGGGACAGGTAAAAGGCAAGGCCAGCGAAAATTCAAGGCGGATCTGAAGTTTTCACTGATTTTCGGGGTAGTATTCTGGATCACGGCCATTATTCTGTATGCTTTTGTCTTTATTTATATTTATTCTTCGCTCAGGGATGACGCCCGCAGCGGTATTCAGGTCAGAATGCTGGGCTATTGGGCCATAGTGCAGTCCGACGGGCTGGAATCGCTTAAACAGAACGTGGATGTGAATATGATTCTCTCGGGAGAACAGCCTTTTTTTGTAAGAATAGCAGATGAATTCAATAATACGGTTCTGCTTGAAATTCCTGCAAACTGGAACAGTTTCAATTTTAAAAAGCTTGAAAATGAGCACCCGAAGCCGGGCAGTTTCACCGTTCTCAGATCCCAGTCAATGAAGTATATTCTTGAAACAGGATGTATTGCGCTATCGGACGGTCATTATCTGCAGGTCGGTATTTCGGATGAAAACCGGAGAAGGATAATGGAACTCTTGTACAGCAGTTTTACAGTTGCCCTTCTTGTCCTTGTTGCTGTAAGTTCGATTGCCGGTTTTTTTGTATCTTATCGTTTTCTGCTTCCTGTTCGTGATCTTGAAAAGGCAGTTAAGGATGTAATTGAAACCGGCAGGATTGAAAGCCGGATAATTGAGCGCAAGGGAGCCGGAGAGCTTGATTTGCTTGTTGTTTCATTTAACAACATGCTGCAGAAGATTGAAGAGCTTGTTCGCGGAATGAAAGGCGCTCTTGATACTGTAGCGCACGATCTGCGTACACCCCTTACCAGGTTTCGGATGGTATCCGAAAAGGCACTTACCCGTGACGATTTTAAAACGGATACCGAGGCAATCTCTGAATTCCGATCGGCGTTAGGCCAGGCTGTTGAGGAGTCGGATACCGTTCTTAGAATGATGAACCTTCTGATGGATATCTCGGAAGCTGAAACCGGAACATTACGGCTGAGTAAAACTGAATTCAACCCTGCGGACAGGATTCGGGAAATTATCGATGTATACGAATATGCTGCGGAAGACAGGAATATCAGCATCAATCTGAAACAGCCTGTATGGAACGGGGCGCTTGTT
Organism: Spirochaetia bacterium; assembly: GCA_963675665.1. GTDB lineage: Bacteria > Spirochaetota > Spirochaetia > UBA9216 > UBA9216 > Thalassospirochaeta. The sequence goes on along the minus strand of OY776510.1, from coordinate 5,129,990 downwards.
GCCGATGAAGACAGGTTTCGGCAGGCTGTGGGGAACCTTATTGATAATGCGGTAAAATACGGTCGCGACGGCGGGCGTGTGGATGTCGAATTAACCACAGCCGATGATTTTATATGTGTTACGGTTAGTGACGACGGCGAAGGAATTGCCGAAGCGGATCTTCCTGAAATATGGAAACGACTGTACAGGGGAAAGTCTTCCAGAGACGGGCTTGGACTTGGGCTCAGCCTTGTAAACGCGATTATAAAGGCGCATGGAGGAACGGCGGAAGTGAAGAGTGTTGCCGGGCATGGTTCGGTCTTTACGATAAGGTTTCCGGGAGAATAAAATCGTGCAACATGAAATAATGTGTAGAAGACATTAAAAAAGATGATGTCAAAAAAAAAGATATATAATATAATAACCTATCAATACAGGTTTAATTTTAAAATAGATTATGAAAAAAAAATTTACCGTCTGTCTTTTTTTTCTACTGCTTGCCTGCAACCTCTTTTCTCTTCCCGTCAGCAAGAACGGTCTGCTGTTCAATGCGGATGTCTCGGTTGATTTTTTCACTATTGCCGAATTGACTAATTCTTCACTCTGGTACAGAACTGTTATGCCGGGCTACAGTTTGAGTTGTCGATATGATTCCTTTGCAGGAGGGAATAACCTGCACCGGTTTGATTTCAGGCTGAAATATTTTGAGAGCAATTCTTTTCGGGTTAATACCGCCGAACTGGAACCCGGGACAATGAGATCTTTTATATTCTCTGCTTTTGGGGACTATACAAGATATCTTCCCATAACGAGCAATATTGATTATATAACAGGCCTGGGGCTCGGGTGATTACAGGTTTTCAATGGAACTTGACAATGCCTGGTATGTGGCCGGCGCGGCCGAAGGTTTGAGTTACAGTATTCGCCTTGAGCTGATAGATCGTAACGGCGCTGAAGTTCTGCGTAACAAGTATTATTATTTTTATGAACCGCCTGTCAGTCCTGTTATCAGTTTTGATACACTGGAATTTACGCTGGATTCGGATACAGGCGATCTGTTTTTTTTCTGTATTGATTCTGCTGATGATTTAAGCTACAGGGTTCTGGTTGAAAAGCTCTGACTGTGATTCTGTGCTCGAAATTACCAAAAACAGCCGGATTTTTCAATTTTTCAGCATAAGATCTGTTATATAATAAATATCATGAGACGATCCCTGAAGATTATCGCCTGCGGTGTACTCGAAAATGAAATTAAAGCCGCAGCCGTAAAAGATAATTTAATAATACATGAAGAATACCTTGCAGCAGGGCTGCATGAAGAACCGGAAAGACTGCGAAAGGAATTGCAGGAGGCTGTCACCCGGGCTTCGGAAGAAGTTGATGCGGGACTTGCTGATTATGACGCAATTGTTATCGGATACGGACTCTGCGGACGCGGCACGGTCGGGTTACAAGCCGGTAGTCTTCCGCTGATCATTCCCAGAGTTCATGACTGCATCGCAATGTTTCTCGGTTCGCATAAACGGTATAAGGAACAATTTGCAGGGAATCCCGGCACGCTTTATATGACCGAAGGCTGGTACGAGCATAAAACCCAGCCTCTTTCAGTCAAAAGGAAGAAGGATAAACAGTTTAAGGGAAACTGGGATATCAATGTAGGTTATGAGAATATAAAGAATAAATACGGCGATGAAAATGCCGCAGACATTTACGATTTTCTGAATACCTGGAAACGGAATTATAACCGTTCGGTTTATATTGATACGGGATCGGAAAAAGGCCATATTTATGAAAACTACGCCCGCGATCTTGCTGAAGAACTGGGCTGGAAATACGAGAAACTGGACGGAAGCAGGGATCTTTTTACTGCGATGCTGAACAGCATCTATACTGACGATGAGATCCTTGTAGTACCACCGCGATACTGTACCGCATATGATCCGCTGAAGCACGGGCTTTATGCATTCGACCCGAACATAGGCGCAACTTCTCTCTGGGAGCGCGCGCTGCCTGTCCAGGATGAAACAGAGAGCGAACATGCTGAAAACAGAATTCGAAAAGGATTTGGTCTCGGCATAGATGCCGGAGGGACTTATACCGATGCTGTAATTTATGATTTCGACAACGACTGTGTTGTTGAAAAGGCAAAGTCTCCTACAACAAAATGGGATTTCACAGTAGGCATCACCGGAGCGCTTGAGAAGCTTGATCCCGGAAAGTTGTCGAAAATCGGTATTACAGTTGTTTCAACCACACTTGCAACCAACGCCATCGTTGAAGACCGCGGCCGAAAAGTAGGGCTTATTGTAATGCCCCTCGGAGAAATTCCGACAGGTAAAATTGAACATGATCCATGGAGGATTGTCAGCGGACGGCTCAGTATTATGGGTGATGAACTTGAGCATGTAGATGAAAAAGAAATTAAACGGGTAGCTTCCGAATTGATTGAACGTGAGCATGTTGAGGCTTTTGCCGTATCGGGGTACGGCAGTACCGTAAACGCGGTACATGAGCTCCAGATTAAACGCATAATTGAAGCTGAAACCGGGCTTGGCGTATGCTGCGGACATGAACTCTCCACTACCTTGAATTTCTTCGTACGCGCCAATACTGCTGTGCTGAACGCCGGAATTATACCGCTTCTTGAGCAGTTTATCGGGGAACTTGAGCAGGCCCTGCATGTAATGCACATCGGCGGCGGAATAATGATTGTCCGCGGCGACGGCGCGCTGATGAGCCGTGAAAAGGCGGTTCTTCATCCGGTTGAAACAACCCTTTCCGGGCCGGCAGCGAGTATTGCCGGCGCCAGGTTTTTAATCAGCTCTCATGATAAAACCGGGGGCACCCGGCCTGAAGGTTCAGACGCCGTAATAATCGATGTAGGCGGAACAACCTCGGATATAGGACTTATCAGAAACGGCAGAATCCGCCTCGACGCGGAAGGCGCCAGGGTGGGTCGATGGCGAACCCACATCAAGGCTGTAGATATGTATACTTTGGGCGCCGGGGGGGACAGCCGTATCCTGATTGAAAATCGTGAACTGAAGGTGGGCCCCCGTCGCGTGGCGCCTTTCGGACGGCTGAATGAAACAGAAGGCTGTGAACAGGCTGTTTCCTTTATTGAAGATATTCATTCGGATTATTGCGGCTCTACAGCTGCAATGGAGATTCTTGCTCTGACGGGCAGACCCCCTGATTGGGAACTGAGTTATGATGAAGATAGCATTATTAATATACTCAAACAGCGCCCGCATTCGGTCAAGGAACTGGCGATAAAACTGAAGCATGGTCTCTGGAAAATTCTTGCCACTGCAAGACTTGAGAACACGGCAGTAATTCAGAGGTTCGGGCTTACTCCTACGGATTTGCTTACTGCCTCGGGAGACATCAGTATGTGGCCGCCGGAGCTGTCCAGGCGTATAGTTAATCTGTACAGAACCATATGGGGAGATGATTCAGGTGATATGGGCGAGGCCGTACTGGATATGATCGCGGATAATCTGTTGCAGACCCTTGTTCTGCAGGAGCTTGAAGTTCCGGGAGATCTGGCTGATTCTGTCTTTGACAATTCGACTTTTAAAGCCCTGCTGGGCAATCTTAAAGGCAAGTCGCACTCTCTGAGGCTTACCCCGACGCTGAACAGCCGGCTGGTGGGTGTTGGAGCTGCCGCGCCGTGGCTTCTGTCGAAACTGGCAAAGCACCTCGATACCGAATTAATCATACCGGAAGACGGCGATGTGGCGAATGCTGTAGGCGCAGTCTGCAGTATGGTTACGGTACAGCGTGAGGCCTCTGTTATTCCCGGCGCCGACGGCAGTTTTATCGTTAACGGTTTTGACAATACTGTCCGGTTTGAAAGCTATGAGGATGCCTGTGATTTTCTGGAACGGAATATCGCAATAGAAGTGCGAAAAGACGCTGTGAAAGCCGGAACTGATGAAAACCGTATTGTATGGACTGCAGAGAACCGGGTAAGCCCGACAAGCGATGGTAACTATGTGTTTCTGGGCCGTGATTACCGCGCTGAAATTACCGGTCTGCCTGTTGTATAAACATTACAAAAATGTAATGCTCCGGCAAGTCTGATGTAATAATCCTGTTATATATTCTATTCATAATAACACGCAGAAGGAGTATGTTATGAATGCAAAATTATCAAACAGGAAAGTATTGACAGTTGTTCTTACTGTATTGCTGGCTGTTTCTGCGACAGGAAGCGTTTTTGCGCAAAGAACAGGCAGTGTCGGCACAGGAAGTTCAGCCGCGGGTTTGGCTGAAGCCTATCAAATGACATTCCGGGAAGTAGCTGAAAAAACATTACCGGTTGTAGTTGAAGTAAATACCGTAAATATTATTGAAACACAGGCATTTCCGGATGCTTTCAACTTCTTTTTTGGAAGAAACCCTGATTCAAACGGACAGGAAAAAGAAGAACCGAGGGAATTAAGGCAGCAGGGATTAGGCTCAGGCGTAATAGTAAGAGATTCCGGAAAAAATGTATATATATTAACCAATCATCATGTTGTAAACGGCGCAGAAGAGATAGAAGTAACCTTCTATGACGGAAGGGAATTTGAGGCTTCTCTTGTAGGCAGCGATGAGAGACGTGATTTGGCATTAATCAAGATCGAAACATCGGAAGCTGTTCCGGTTGCAGTCCTTGGCAATTCGGATGACCTTTTTGTCGGCGACTGGGTTTTTGCAGTAGGTAACCCGATGGGATTTAAAGCTACCTTTACCGGAGGTATAGTCAGCGCAGTAGGCCGCGAAACGGACGGTTTTTCACCGAATGTCAGTTTCACCGACTATATTCAGACCGATGCTGCTATAAACCCCGGCAATTCAGGGGGCGCTCTGGTCAACCTGCAGGGTGAAGTAATCGGAATCAATTCATGGATTGCCACCCAGTCGGGAGGAAGCAACGGGCTGGGTTTTGCAATACCTATTAATAATGCAAAAAAAGCCATAGAAGATTTTATTGAATCCGGAAGTGTTGTATACGGATGGCTCGGCGTTAATGTTCGCGACATATCCGACGAAAGCAAAGCCGGAATGGGACTGGAGAACCTGGACGGCGCTTTTGTAAATGATGTTTTTATTGATTCGCCTGCTGAAGAAGGCGGACTGCTTGCCGGTGATTTCATTACCAGGGTAGGTGATAAAACAATTTCCAACAGAAATGATCTTGTAAAGGCAATTGGAAATCTGCCTCCCGACCGATGGACTTCTTTTGAGCTTTACCGCGACGGCAAGAAAACAACCCTGAGCCTCAGGCTCGGCCGCCGTGACGACGAAAAGAATATTGCGCAGGACGGAAGCATAAACGTCTGGCCGGGACTTACTGTAGTCGAAGCAACAGAAGATGTTCGTGAGTCTTTAAATCTTGAGACGAATAAAGGCAATGTAATCGTAGCCAATGTAACCAAAGGCAGCCCCGCAGAAGCTGCCGGTTTAAGGCCCGGCGATATCATTCTCAGAGTGGATAATAAAAGAATAAAGAGTATGAATGATTTCTATACGGACCTTAATGCGGCTGATGATAATGAAGTTATGCTGAGAATCTATCGCGGTAACCGCGAGGCTATTATCGGTATAGTAAAGGAATAGGTTTCAGGGGGGACGTAAGGACAAGTGCGTTATCCCTGATTTTTCGGAGCCGTTCCAACCCCTCCGAAAACAACATTTAACGGAACGGCTCTATAGTTTTTCATGAGAGCTTTTGCTGGCTCAATTCTCCTTTATCAAATTGACCGGGAGGAAGAATGGTTTATACTGTTCTTTCTTCCGGTCTGCTTTTATTTGGAAAACCCGTGATTTTATAGTATATTTATCAAATGATTGATTTAACGAATTTTACAAAAATTGAAGGTTCAAGAGCAGGCAAAGAACTTGTTTTTCTTGGGCTGTCGACCTGCGGATTCTGCAAACGCGCTAAAGCTTTTCTTGATGAAGAAGGCTGGTCATACAGTTTTGTTGATGTCGACAAGCTTGATCGCGACGAAAGAATTACGCTGAAGGATGATGTGAAAAGCCGCTTTTCACCGGATATCCTCTATCCTTTTCTGATAATTGACGACTCTGATTTTATCAAGGGTTTCAAAAAAGACCAGTGGCTTGAAAAGCTGGGCTGATTATGGGAGAAAAAAAACTTGCAATAGAAAATGTCGCCGAATTTGCTGAAAATGCGGCGGACAAAAACGGATGGGTTCTGAATCCTGATGCTGATTTTCGCGATTCTGTCATAGAAGGGCTTTATAATAACTATCAGCAATTCGGATATTTTCAGTGCCCGTGCAGGGAAGCATGGGGCGAACGTGAGAAAGACCGGGACGTAATCTGTCCGTGTAAATACTGTGCCGAGGATGTACGTGAATTCGGCCACTGTTACTGCGGTCTTTATATGTCGGAATCATTTGCCGGCTCAGGTGAGGAACCTGCGAGTATTCCGGAAAGGAGGGCTTCCGGGCTTGCCCCGGAATAATCTTCGAGGGGGTTATATTGAAAAATAAATTATCAAAAATACTGTTTCTTTTTCTTTTATTTTCGCTTTTTATCGTGATTTCGGCAACGGCCGATGATGAGAACATTTTTAATACCTATGATAACGCACTCGGCGGTTTTTTCGGCCCAATCGCCGGAAGCGGGCTGAGTCATCAGCATTGGTTCGGCAAGGTGGGCTTCCAGTATGCTGCCGGTCTGTTCTATTATCCGGAGGAACAGGAGTTATATGCCATATCACCCTATTATACAGCTGATCCGGTAAATGTAGATGAGTTTACTTATAACATCGGAGTTGAAGTCCAGTATATGCTTTATGAAGATTCATACGGCGACTGGTTCGACGGTTGCCTGTACCTGTTTCTGGGCGGTATGCATATAGGGGTAATGAGAACGACCTATTACTATGAAGAAGTAACGGTTAATCCGGAAGACGGCAGCCCGTACAAGGAGTACCGTAACACCAGTGTTTCAGAGCCGGTATATGTGCCGGGACTGGCTGGAGGTTTGGGGTTCGGGTTTGAGCTGGTATTTTTTGATCATTTCTCTGTGCCCTTTGAAATTGGCATAGGCGGTACATGGGAGTTCGGCTCAATTATGCCGGTAGATGCCGGTCTTAATCCTCAGGCAGGTATCCGCTACCGTTTTTAGAATCGGCTTAACACAGTGTTTCAAGAGCAAAAAGAACCCATGCAAAGAGCATGGGAAGCGCAGCAACAATATACTGCAGTAATGTTGCAGCTGATTCGTCCTGAACCGGTTTTCCCTTTTCAGTTTCGAAAGGGCCTGACAGTCTCAGCAGCTTTTTATCAAGCTGGCTGAAAATATTTGTGCGGCTTATCCGTTCGCCCTCTGTTAATTTTTCAAAGTAATAAAATACCAGCGACAGCATATTCCCCAGTTTTCCCGGCAGAACAAGACCCCTGATAACCGAAGCCCTCGAAATGTAGATTAACCCGATAATGACAGCAGCTCTCCGGGCTCCGGCTTCAATAGCCCCCAGTGTTATTTTCAAAGTCCCTATTTCAGCGATAACCCTTCCGTAAGGAACCAGCAGGCTTGCCGTGATTATGCCCGCGGCCATCAGCAGATTGGGCAGCAGCCTGAAATGTTTTCCTCGCAAAACAGAAAAAATAATAAAGAACACAGTTTCAGATATTATAAAAATTGTATTATGCTGAAATACAAAAGCTGGTATGCACAGAAGCCCGAAGAGAAACGTAATCCCGGGCAAAGATAAACCGGAAAACGATTTTCGGTAAAAAACTTTGCCGGTATTCATGGTGTCGGCAGCAATGTTGGAATTTGAAAAATCACTGTCGGTACGATTGCTTATCCACTCCGAACGGGAAGCAAAACCTGCGGCAAAAAGTCCGAGCAGAACCGAACTTATAATGCCGACGGCAAGGAACGGGGGCGCTATCAGAACAGCCGCCCTGCCGAAAATAAAAACCCTGGCAAGCAGAATCTGAACAATGTTTGAAACCATTGCGCCGCATACGCTTACGCCTATCAGAGAGATTCTTTTTCGGAAAAGCCTGTATACGATAAGCATTGCCAGAGTGCTTGAAACCGATCCTGCTGCCGAGAACAGAAACACATATGAGAAAAGGGTTCCGTTTACCAGCCCCTGGCCGAGAATCTTAAGCAGAGTCAGCAGCAATGTACCTCTCGCCGGGAAAATGAGCAGCGAGAGCAGAACCGGCAGATGTGCCAGACCAAGGCGCATGAACGGCATAGGTTTGGGTATCATATATTCAATAATGGACAGAAACATGCAGAAGGCTGCGAGTACCGCCGTATCAGTAAGAGAGAACGTCGATTTCCTGATCATCGCTGCCTCCTTCAATTGAGATGAATACCCTGTTCGGCATGCAGGCCGCCCATTGACCGGGTTTTGAAATCTGACCCATTAAAATGCACAGTTTATTTTCACATGGAGATTCGGAGATCCATGCTTTACTGTCGCTGATTATTACCAGGGTCTGACCGATGGGCCCGTCAATAAATACTTCAGTGTTTTGAGAAAGAGGGTAAATATATTCGGTGTCGGCGGCTGTGATTTTTACTACAGCCTCTCCGGAGTCGGAAGAGTATATATAAACAGATAATAATATTACAACAGCGACTGCTGCGGCAATAATTATAAAGTCCAGCAGTCTGAAAACAGTTCTTGCCATCAGGTCAATCATACATTAAACATTGCTTGAAGACCAGTACGGCTTTATGCTAACCTGAAGTATGAGTTATACAGATATTGTCGTCCGTTATGCAGAAACAGATCAGATGGGTGTGGTTCATCATTGTGTATATCCGGTCTGGTTCGAAGCGGCAAGAACCGACATGATGGATCAGGCTGGTTATCCGTATGCCCGGATTGAGAAAGAAGGAATTATGCTGCCTGCCGCCCACCTTGAATGTGATTATAAAGGCGGAGTACGCTACGGCGAAACAGTGACTGTTCATTGTTTTGTAGAGAAGCTGTCAATTGCACGGCTTGTGCTGGGTTACGAGGTAAGACGAAAAGGTGAGGAAGAAGTTCTCTGTACGGGCCGAACGTCCCATGCCTGGACCGACGCCAAACTGAAGGTTATTAATCTGAAGAACAGGGCGCCCGAGTTGTATGCTTTTCTGGAGAAGATATAGAAGAGTTTCCATGTTTTAAGATTGGCGGCCGCCGAAATCTGCTGATCACCTTGTTTCAGCCGCATATATTTATTTTATTAATGCTACTTTAAATTTTGGAGGATGTATGGGTGATACAATACGCTTCGGTGTATCTATGGACAGTGAGCTCGTCGAGCTTTTGGACAGGCTGACCTCTCAGGGAGGACATGAGAGCAGGTCCGAAACAATACGGGAACTGGTCAGGCAGGAGCTGATCGAAGTCGGTTCCCATGATGCTGATCGGGAAGTTATCGGAACCGTAACCCTGTTGTATAATTACGAAACCCGTCTTCCCCGCGTATCGGTAAGTTCTTTTCCATCGGTGCGAATCACAGCCAATTTACAGCTTCATGCGGAAAAGGAAATCTGTGTAAAGGTTATGGTTATCAAGGGCAAGGGTAAAGAGGTCCATGCCTGGGCCCGAAAACTTTTATCAAATAAAAATCTGATCGGCCAACTTACTATTTCTGCTACGGATGAATTATACAGAGAATTGATAAAAAAATAAATTTCGCACCTTTAAAGCCTTTTGAACTGTTTACGGCTATTGACCTGAAAACAAAAAAATAGTATTTTCTATACCAGTAACACGAAAATAAAATAACGTAACACTGTTAAATTCACTTGTTGCTTTAATCAAAACACATCTAAAGGGCAATGATGATTAAACACCGGAGGTTTTTATGTTGAACGCTCGCAATTACAGGGTATATCGACAGTCGATTATAAAGGTTTTGTTTATCGGTCTTTTCGTCTTCTGCATATTTTCGGGTCTTTTTGCCATGCCGCAGCAGGAAATATCAGAACCCGGTAACACTTTTACTGTTACCGATATGAGGGGTCGTGATGTCCCGGTACCGGGAGAAGTCAACAGCATTATTGCTCTTGATGCCGGCTCTTTAAGACTTGTAAGTTATCTGAATGCTGCGGACAAGGTGATTGCTGTTGAAGATTCGGGACACGGCAGGGAAAAAACAGTTCATGACTTTTTTTATCTGGCAACTTACCGTTTGGCTTTTCCGGAACTTCGGCAGTTGCCGGGCATAGGAAGCGGGGAAAACCATGAAGGAATAATTGCGGCGGCTCCGGATGTCATTATATCCTCTGCCGTAGATACCGGCCAGCTGGATCATCTTCAGGAGGTTTTGGGAATACCTGTATTCGGCGTCAATATTGATGTGGAGTTTTTTGACCTGGAACTGTTTTATAATCAACTTAAAACATTGGGCCTGGTGCTGGACAGGGAAGAAAGAGCTGAAGAGCTGGTAGCGGGTATTGATGCTGTTATAAAGGATCTTGAAGCCCGGGCTGTGAAATCACAGGCTCCCCAAAAGGCTTATGCCGGCGGTATGATGTACTACGGGCCTGCCGATCTGCTCCGTACAACAGGAGACTACCTTCCGTTTGAACTGACGGGTACGGAAAATGTAATGCCCACAAATCCCGCGGGAAACCTTCAACCATATATGACGTCGCTTGAAGATTTGATAGCGGCTTCCCCGGATTATATATTTATCGACGCGGCAAATGTAAATCTTTCAAAAGCCGGGTTTATGACAAACCGGACGGTCCTTGAAGAGCAGGTTCCGGCATTTATAAACCGTGAAGTTCATACAACCTTTGTATATAAATATTACGGAACCAACTGGGAAAATCAGCTTATTAATGTCTATTATACCGGTAAGGTATGTTATCCGGAGCTGTACGGTGATGTATCAATAAAAGATAAGGCTGAGGAGATTTGGAACCTTTTCTTCGGAGTGCCGCTGGATTACGATACTGTTGTTGCCCGGCAGAAAGCCGGCCCTGAAAGAGTGGACTGGTTTAATTAAATATGCTTCATAACGGCTCTTCGATATATTACCATTACAGGGGATATATAAGAAGAAAGATTGTTTTTCTTATCGTTACAGGACTGCTCCTTGCTTTGCTTGTAATTATATCCGTCTCGACGGGGACTATCAGAATACCTCTGAAAGAGGTGGTTTCAGGTATCTTCGGGTTCGATATGACCGGTGCCGGAAGGATTATCCGGGATGTCCGGATGCCCAGGATAATTGCCGCACTTCTTGTAGGGGCAGGGTTGGCCCTTTCCGGGACGGTCATGCAGTCGGTGCTTCGAAATCCGCTGGCATCTCCATATACGCTGGGCCTTTCCAGCGCTGCAGCTTTTGGAGCGTCGTTTGCCATCGTTTTTTTTGGAGCAGGAACCGGCACTACATCAACTATTATTATAAGCGATTCCTTTACAGTCGCTTTTTCAGCTTTTGTTTTCTCTTCCCTGTCAACAGCAGCGATTCTCCTGCTTACCGTTTTAACCAAAATCTCGGCTGAAAGTATGGTGCTGGCGGGCATTGCGATCGGCTCAATTTTCTCGGCCGGTCTTACCCTCATGCAGTATCTTGCCGACAGTATTCAGCTGGCCGGCATAATATCCTGGACCTTTGGAGATCTCGGCCGGGCAAACCGGCACTTTCTGTTGATTATTGCTCTGGTGCTGGTTCCCGTATATATTTTGTTCTTTTACTTTCGATGGAATTTTAATGCCTTGGATACGGGAGAAGATACGGCCAGGGGACTCGGTGTAAAAACCGGGGTCGTCAGAATAATCGGGATGTTGTCAGCCTCCATTCTTTCGGCAATAATAGTGTCCTTTTTTGGAACAATAGCATTTGTAGGCCTTCTGGGGCCGCATATCGCCAGGAAAATCCTTGGCGGAGACCACCGCTTTTTACTGGTTGCTTCTCCGCTGGTCGGAGCAATAATCCTTTTAGCGGCGGATACAGCGGCAAGAACAGTTCTTTCTCCTATGGTTCTTCCTGTAGGAATCTTGACATCCCTGTCGGGCGGGCCTCTGTTTATTTATCTGCTTATAGCAGGACGAAAAAGATGATCCTCAATGTTCACGGCCTTAAATTCCGGTATAACAGCGTGCCCGTAATCAGGGATGTATCCTTCGGAGTGGCGGCGGGAGAGATCCTGTCCATTCTGGGGCCTAACGGCAGCGGCAAAACAACCCTTCTTAAATGCCTGAACCGGGTCCTTTCTCCCCTGAGAGGTTCTGTACGGATTGACGGTACAGATGTTGAGGATATGCGATCATTGGAAGTTGCACGAAAGATAGGCTGGGTACCTCAACAGGGTGAGATTTCCAGGATGAAAGTATACGACCTTATCCTTCTTGGCCGGAAACCCTATTTCAGGTGGGAGCCGGCCAGGGAAGACTATGACAAGATAGAAGAAGCAATAAAGCTTCTGGGTATTGAAGACCTCTCTCTTCGGTATGCGGATGAAATAAGCGGCGGAGAGTTTCAGCTGGTACAGATAGTCCGCACTTTGGCTCAGGACCCCCGTGTAATCCTTTTTGACGAACCAACCAGCAGCCTTGATATAAGTAACCAGCATCGCCTTATGGTAAAGATCCGGGATCTTATTCATGCCGGCTTCAGGGCCGCGGTAATGACCATGCACGACATCAATCTGGCTTTAAGGTATTCAGACAAATTTGTTCTTCTGAAAGACGGTCTGATATATGCCGCGGGAGACAGAAGCATTATAACACCTGAAAACATGAAAGAGGTTTATGGTCTGGATGTCATGGTTCTGGACGCCGGTGGTTTTCCCTTTGTTGTTCCGGTATAACAGATTGTTATTCTAATTATTCAGATGAAATTTATTATTTTTATTTTCAGTAATACTCCATTGTATTGTTGTCGTGTTTTTTAGAAAATAGTGATCATGGCTGACCAGAACCATGGCGGCCCGGTAATCATGTAACGCGGACTCAAGCGCCTCAATAGAATACAAATCCAGATGATTTGTAGGCTCGTCCAGAATTAATAGCTCAATCTTTTTTCTGATTGCGTCGGCAATCAGAAGTTTTCGTATTTCTCCCGGACTGGGGGTTTCGCCCAGCAGAACCCTTTCCGGTTCCGAACCTAACGCTGCCATAATTGAATAAATTTCGCCTTTCTCTGATGAGTTGAGCTCGTTAATCATGTTGAAAAAACTGCGGATTTGCTGTTTCTCCAGTTCCTGCGGAATATAAAGCGTCCGCTCCTTCCTGCAGGACTGATATATATGGTTCAGAAGTGTGGATTTACCGCTTCCGTTTACACCTGTAATCCCTGCTTTATCTTCGGTTCGCAGCTCAAAAGTATCAAAGCTTAATACCTTTTCTCCCATCGAAAGTCTGTCTTCCGGTATTGAAAAAACGGTCTTTCTTCGGCCCGGTTCAAAGCTGAGGGCGAAATTAAATGTTTTTTTCCTGTCGGTTTTAATACAGTCCAGTTTCGCCCTATCCTGTTTTATACGTCCCTGAAGCTGGTTCATCAGCTTGCCGTGAATAGCATCCTTGCCGAGTATGCGTGCCGTGTCCATTTTGAATTTTGCATCATGATCTTTTCTTCCGATATTTTTTTTCGAGCGTCTTGAGTCTGCCGATTTTGCAAGGTTCCTGTATCCCGATGCCCTGTTTTCAAGTTTTCTGATATCTCTGGTTATTTTTTCGCGCTGGTCCTTTCGGAAAGAGGCTTCCTGCTGTCTTTCCAGGTTTGCTTGTGTATATGTTCCGGAGCGAAGATCGTGTTCAGGGGGATCGAGAAACAGTACCTGGTAAGGCAGCTGATCAAGCAGGCTGCGATCATGGCTTACAATAACGCCTGTTCCGCGGAAAGTCTGCAGCGCATTAAGCAGAATATCCCTGCTTTCCGAATCAAGATGATTTGTAGGTTCGTCCAGGAGCAGTATTTCGGGCTGAAGGTGAAATGCTGAAGCAATCTGAATCCGTTTCTGTTCTCCGAAACTCAGGGTATCCCATCTGGGCAGCCAGTCGTCCTGAAGTCCGAAACTCAGCCTTGTCCGGTAAGCCTCGGACGAATCGTCGCTGAACAACAGTTCTGCCTCATCTGGTATATGATGAGGTACCTGCCGGCAGTAGATATGGCCGCCTGATATCGAAACCGACCCGTAATCCGGAGACAGAACCCCTGAAATAATATCAAGCGGGGTTGTTTTACCTGCTCCGTTTGTGCCGGTAACAGCCGTCCATCCCGGTTCGAAACAGCAGGAAAGGTTTTTAATTAATAGTTCGGAATAACCGAACGTAAGATTGTTAAAATGTATACTCATTTGATGCCTCCGGTATTTTGGGATATGTCAGGGCATCAATTGTAATTAATACGGAATAATAAGCATGAAAATTATGCAAACAAAAAAATGCCCTCTGTATGAATCTGTGATCGAAAAAGAGTAAAACAGTCGGTAAACCCGAATAATCTGTAAACTCTATTTCTATCTCTTCATCTTACAAGGACACTCCTGTTCTTTCTTCCAAATATACCCGATAAATACCATGAGATCAAGGTTTTGAATTGAAACCGTAGTCGGTATTGTTGAAGTTTCCGGTTATTGTACTGAAAAATTATTGTCCGTCAGCTGGAAAACAGCTTTCAGATTTTCTGTTATGTAAATATTTCCGTTTTCCATGACTATAACTGTTTCAACACCGGAAATACTGTCAACAAGAGCCATGCCGTCTTCAAGGCCGAGTGAGAATACGGCTGTCGACAAGGCGTCTGCCGTCATTGATTCGGTAGCTATAATACTGACCTGCGCAATTCCGTTTTCTACCGGATAGCCGGTTTCAGTGCTCAAAATATGGTGATAACGCAGCCCGTCGGCTCCTATAAAGAACCGTTCATATTTGCCCGATGTAACAACGGCTTTTTCTTCTACCGGAACAATACCGATATAATCGCCGCGGCTGGAGTCGGGATTTTGAATCCCGATACGCCATTTTGAGCCGTCACTTTTGGAACCGACTGCAAGGACATTCCCTCCGAAATTTATTAAGGCTGAACTTGTTCCGTTGTCCCGAAGATAAGCCGCCGCCGCATCCGCGGCATACCCTTTTGCTATGCCGCCGGGTTCAAGAGCCATTCCCGCTCTCGGCAGGTAAATGCTTCCGCCCTCGTTGTTATCGGCTGCCGGAACAATTTCAACCCCGGAATAATCAACCAGCGCAAGAGCCTCTTTTATTGCTTCTTCGGAAGGAACTGTGTTCCCGCCGCCTCCGATATCCCAGAGCTGAACAAGCGGCCCGATGCTGATATCGAATCTGCCTTTACTGAGTTCGGAAAAGTGCTGACCGGCTGCTATAACGCTGTAAACGTCGGAAGATACAGTAACGGCATTGCTGCCCGAGGCTTTATTGATCATGCTGATCTCGCTGTCGTCAATGTTGACGCTCATGCGGTTCTCGATGCCTGTTATAATCGTTTCAATTTCGGAAAAGTTCTGCTCTGTTCCGCCGTAAATGCTGACGGTACAGGTTGTTCCAAGCGCGAAAAACGTATGCGATTCAAGCTTTTGTTCTTTTGTTCCCAGTGCAGAAAGGCCGGTTATAGTTATTACTGATAAAAGCATCAGTGCTGTAAGTCTATGTTTCATCGCAGTATTTTATCCGAGCATGAAGATTCTGTGAAGGGCCGACGGCCGTTATTCCGAGGGTTATCAGAGGTGCCCGTACTCTGCATTCTTACGGATGATTTTTCTCTGTTCATAACGGTTTATGATCTTTCTTGCATTACAATTCTGAATGAATTATCATTAAATGATCTCTGATGATCTTTTCTTTAAATAACTGGCAAAGGAGTATCGGATTTGGATAATTCAGTTCAGGCTTTATATGAAGGGCTTGTTTCGGTTGACCGAACCGGCGTAGATAAAATTTTAAGAGAGGCGGTAGAAGAGAAGGGTATTACCGGTATGGGAGAGACTCTGATGTATGCGCTTGAAAAGGTCGGGGCAAACTGGGAATCCGGTGAAGTATCTCTTGCTCAGGTGTATATGAGCGGTGTTATATGTGAGGAGATTTTGAAGACGCTTTTATCTGAATCAGACAGGACTGATGAGTCTCTTCCCGTTATCGGGGCTGCAGTCTATCTTGATCATCACAGCCTTGGAATGAAGATTGTCTCCAGCCTGGTAAGAAATTACAGGTATCCTGTTTTTGATCTTGGTACAGGAGTTGATGCGGAAAAGATCATTTCTAAAATCCGTGAGTACAAGATACAGATTCTTCTTGTATCAGTGCTTATGTTTCCTTCTGCCCTGGCTGTACAGGAGTTGTCCTCCCGGATGTCCCGGGAATGTCCTGAAGTACCGATTGTCGTCGGCGGAGCGCCGTTCCGGCTTGATCGGAATCTGTATAAGAAAGTAGGCGCCTGCCGGGGTGCCGGGAATGCCGGAGAAATATTCGGGATTCTGGAGAATTTATCAGGAAACCTGGATTCATGGAGGGGCGGCTGTGAATAGTGATATGACGTCGATGGAAAGGGTTCTGAAAACGCTTGGCCACAAGGAGCCCGACAGAGTACCAGTCTTCTTCCTGTTTTCACACTACGGTGCCAAGGAAATGGGCTGTTCGGTTAAAAATTACTTTTCAGTGGCTGAAAATGTTATTAAAACACAGATTCATATGCAGAAAAAGTATCAGACCGACTGTTATTATACATTTCATTATGCTGCTGTTGAAGTACAGGCGTGGGGCGGAGAAGTACTCTTTCAACCGGAAACCCCTCCGAATGCCGGAGAAGGTATCATCGGGAAAAGCAGCGATATTGATTCAATGGAAGTACCTGATATCGATGATGTACCTGTCCTCAGACAGGTGCTTGAGGTAACCAGAGAACTTGCGATTCATTCAAACGGAAAAGTGCCTGTTATCGGAATTGTAATGTCTCCTTTTTCTTTGCCCGTAATGCAGATGGGATTTGAGAAATATCTGAAACTATTATATTTTGACAGGCCGAGGTTTGACCGTTTGATGCAGGTTAACCGACAGTTTTGTATAAATTACGCAAATGCACAATTCAAGGCAGGTGCAACAGCCATCGGCTATTTTAATCCGCTGATGTCTCCGGATATGATCGACAGGTCATTGTATCTGTCTGCAGGTTACCCTGTAGACAGTCGGACAATTACCGGAATAGAAGGTCCGGTTGCTGTGCATCTTGCTTCCGGAAGGGTTTTGCAGGTAATGGAAGATATAATTAACCTCGGCAGCCCGATTGTCGGGATAGGGACAGGCGAAGAGTTGAAGCATATAAAAGACGTCTCGACCGGAAGAATAACGTTATTGGGAAACCTAAACGGAATAGAAATGGCTGAATGGGATAAAGAAACAGCCGTTGAAAAAGTCAGGGCTTTGGTTAAAACTGCAGCTCCGGGAGGCGGTTTCATCCTGTCGGACTCTCATGGAGAAATACCTTTGCAGGTACCGGAAAAAACTCTTCTTGCTGTATCCATGGCTGCAGAGGAATACGGACGCTACCCGCCTGGTGGCTACGGAAAAAGGAAATGAACCGATTATCAGTATATGTATGTGAGAACTATCTCCCCGAATTCCGGTATCTCGTAGAAAATGAGGGGCCTGAAAACCTGGATATTGTTCCTTTTCACAGTTTTTGCGACGGCGGTATTCCTGTTTTTAATTCTCAGAACGGCATTGCGGAAAAACCGAATCCCGATGAAGCTGCCGTACTTGTATGCAGTCACCTCTGCAGGGCCCCCAGAAAAGATGAGTATGATAAAAAGTTTTTATCGGTTTACGAATCGGCTTTTTGCTATTCCCACATGATCAGCGACCAGTTTGCCCGTTTTTTTTCCGCGGAAGGATATTATGTCGTAACAACAGGCTGGCTTGTCAACTGGGAAGAACATATAAAGAGGCAGGGATTTACTATCGGGACAGCCCGGGAATTTTACAAAAGCTGCTGCAGTAAAATTGTTTTTCTCGACACCGGGATCTATGATGAGGCCGACAAGAAGCTGAAAGCTCTTTCGGCTTATCTGGACCTTCCGGTCAGATCAATTCCGGTTAGTCTTGAGCCGATAAGAACACTTCTTAAAAGCATTGTCACCGATTGGAGGGTCCGAAATCTGAAGACTGAAAAGCAGGATGACATGCGTGCGTTGATGGATATGAATGCAAGAAACTCAGCTGTTTTGCATATCATGTCCAGAATAGCCGGCGCTGAATACAAACGGGATGTTATATCAATGCTTGATCATATCTGGACGATCCTCTTCGGTGCCTCAAAAAGCTGTTTCTGGAATTACAGCGAAGATTGGGCTGATGCGCCCCGGAAAATAAAAACTCTGGAATTTAAAGAAGAGCAAGTGTATATAATGGACTCTGAAAATAAAACCTTTTATGCATTGCTCAAATCCGGAGACGAGAAATTCGGAATTATTGAGGTTGGAGATTTTCTTTTCCCGAAACATGTTGATAAATACACTGATCTTTTTAATTCAATCATAAAAATTGCATCGCTGGCTATTTCAAATGCTCAGCGTTATGAAGAATTGGTTATTTCCAGAAATCAATATGAATATACCAGTTATCATGACGCGCTTACCGGTGTTTATAACAGGGCATATTTTAACAAGATTATCATGGGTGAAACGGATTTTCGTCCGGGCGGCGTTTTTTCTGTAGATATCGACGGGTTGAAGACTGTGAATGATACCCTGGGCCATGCTGAAGGTGATGTGCTCATACAGCAGGCTGCAGAGACTCTGAAAAATACTTTCAGGGAAACCGACTACATTTTTCGGATAGGCGGCGATGAGTTTGTTGTTCTGATAACTGAATGCGAACATGAACTTGCAGCAAAACTGGTAAAACGACTCCGGGAGAATATTGCAAAAATTAATATTAAAACCACTCACAACCTCAGTCTGTCGGCAGGGTTCTGTGTATCCTGCAGCGCTGATAAAGATATTGAGAAGATGATACAGACCGCAGATTTTGAAATGTACAGGGAAAAAAGAAAGAATAAAGAAGAAACTTCAATTTAACAGCGTTACTTTTTGTCGAAATCATCATCGCTGAGCAGGAGCCGCGAAGGTAACTCACCGCTTTTGCTGATAACAACAGACGGCCGTTATATCCTAATCCAGCTAAAGCTCAAATCCCAAAAACGTTCTTACGGCCCATCCTATAAGGAATGAGATAATTGCAACACCCACGCTGATTGCGGCCATCTCCAGGAATCTGTGTCTGAATGAAAGGTCTTTTGCAACCGAAATGTAGTAATTGAAGAAGAAGATGATCAGGACAGCTATTCCGACTGTTATTCCGAGGTTTATAAAGGGATTCGACAACAGCAGAAACGGGAGAACCAGGAGCATAACAGTTATAATGTATGCTATGCCGGTATACAGGCTTGAACTGAACGCCTTGTCTTCTTTTTCCTGTTTTTTGGACAGATATTCGCTTGCTCCCATTGAAAGAGAAGCTGATATCCCTGTGATAAGACCCAGCAATGCAATGTTTCTGCTGTCCTGAATGGCAAAGGTGTACCCCGCAAGCGCTCCGGTCAATTCGACAAGCGCGTCGTTTAGGCCCAGGACAATTGAGCCTATGTAATCGAGTTTTTTTTCATTAAGCATATCGATAAGTTCCCGCTCATGCCGTTCCTCATCATCAATAATTTTTTTCAGTTCAGGGAGTGCCGATGAAATTTTCCGGTAGCCGGTATGGGCCTCTCCTTCGGCGTTTTCAAGAAGTTTGAATGCGAATGTTATACCGAACACCCTTGCGAAGAACAGGAACATCAGTATTTTGAAGCGGCGCGGCTTAACATCTCTTCCCGAATAGTTTTTTAGAATCAGGTAATGCTTTTTTTCATCCTCGGCAATTTTTGAAAGAATTTTCCGGTTGTTATCATCTTTCATTTTTTTCGCGATCTTGCCGTAAATTATTGATGCGTCAAGTTCGTTTTTCTGATCTGCAATTACTTCGTTTAGCGTCTCGGCTGACAATTCCTGCATAGCTTCTCCTTTTGTATATTCTACATTCTTACGGATGATTAATAAATCGGAATCAAAAAAATATTGGTCATGTTCCGGATTATGCCTTATTATGTAGAACAATATGGCGATTTCTGTACCGATTATCTCGGCAGTGGCATGGATTGTGATTGAACTCATGGTGTTTTTAAATCCGTCAGGCACTATAAGTGTTGCTGCCGCGGGTGTTCCGGAATTCCTCTACATGCTGATATCGGCAATTGCTGCTTTTTTTCTTCCTTTTTTTACTTCACGTTTTAAAAAAGCAAGAGTCTTCATTCCCGTGTTCTTTTTCAGTCTTGCAGTACTTATAATAACAGCAAGTGCAGGAGGAAGATTATACCATCGTGATTTTCATACATATGGAACACAGGCAGTATTGCTTTATTACATTCTCTTAATTATAAAAATAGATTCTCTCAGGCTGGTTAAAAAAAGAACTCCGGTATACAGGACTCTTACTATCGGCACAATTGTAATAGTTATCCTGTGGGTTTCCTGGCTTATGATGATGTCGTATGCGATAGTAACAAGAGCCGAGCCCCGGTGGATTGAGTCTACAGCCTATAACCTGGTCAACGGGGTAATCGGTCTGCTTATGATTTTTGCGGCAGCGAACCTCTGGGAGAGGGCCAACCACAGGCTTCACTATTCAGGCGACAGTCTTTATTTCGACGACAGTCTTTATTTCGACGACAGGAACATATCGTCAATGCTCAGTCCCCAGGAATGTGATTTTATACATGCGTTTCTTTCAGCGGAAAACAATTCTCAGAACTGCAGTGAGCTTTTCAGCCGGCTGAAAGCGGACGGGACGGAAGATCCGCACTGCAGGGAGTGTACTGCCGGGAACTGGAAGGCTACCTCATGCGCTAATTACCGCAACTATAAAAACCGGGTAAATGATATAAAAAAGTATCTTGAACTGATCCAGATTGGCACAATTGTGCCTGTTTCCGAAAACCCCAGAGATATAAAGACGCGCGGATGGCGGCTCCGGCTGTTTGACGATGTTCGCTACCGTTCATGATTTGGCGCACGTGCTCCAATAATCCGGGTTAATCATCCTGTAAATGATATACTTCAAACAGAAATAAGTCCCATTTGAAAAATATATCAAGGAAAAGAGTATGTTTGGAATAAGAAAGTCAATCAAGTACATTGTTCTATTATTGATGGTTACGATGAGTGTTATGTTCTTTTCAGGCTGTCCTGAAACGCTCCCTCCGGTTGCGGGATCAGTCTCCGTATCGCTTTCTTTAAGCGGAAATGCCGGCGGAGAACCCTATGTGAAACAGGTCTCGTTTTCAGCCGAAACCGCGACTGTTGAAGTAACCGTGAATTCAGCCCTTTCTTCCATTTTCATCGAACTCGCGGCCGAATTAAGCGGAGCAAGCCTTTCGGTAGGCGGGCAGGCGCTGACAAGCGGCAGCAGTATTAGCATTGATTTATCCTACGGAACAACAACAGTTGCGGTTGTTGTCACTCCGGATGATGGCGATGCTGTTTCGTATACATTGAAAATAACAAGACCGGAACCGGTATATTCGGATAATGCGGATTTAACCGCTCTTGAATTAAGCGTCGGCTATCTTGATCCTCAATTTGCCTCATCGGTTATCTCGTACGAATCAAGCGTTCCGGATGATACGGAATCAATAACCGTAACAGCTGTGCTCAGCGATTCGGCGGCTTCAATGACTGTAAACGGCGCTGCTGCTGTTTCAGGCGCAGAATCAGGTCCGGTAGCGCTTGTAACCGGCAGCAATATTGTTTCAGTGAAAGTAACTGCGGAAGACGGCGAAACTTTAAAAACATACACAATTGATGTTGAAAGACGCGCTGCAGCCGATGCCGTGGCCCCGGTTTTAAGCCTGCTCGGCGATGATCCGATGACGGTGTCATACGGAAGCGACTTTACCGACCCGGGCGCAACAGCCACGGATAATGTCGACGGGACCTGGACGGTTTACAGTGAAGATGAAGTTGATACTTCAACGCCTGACGATTATACGCTGACTTATAACGCAACTGATCTGGACGGGAATGCGGCCGAGTCGATAACAAGAACGGTAACGGTAATTGATCCGCCCCCGATTGAAATTCCAGAAGCATATTATTTCTGGGATAACAGCACCGGTTATCTTTACCAGTCAAATCCGGGTGATGATTCATATTCAGTGGTTACCAATTCCGGTTCTACAGTAGACAGCGGAACAATGGTTGAATATGACAATGATGCCAATTACGGGATAGCTCTGAGCGGTGAAGAGTACTTCAAAGTTGAATGGACTGAGCCCGTCGACGGGGTTTTTGAGCAGAGCTGGACTGCAGGTTATTTTACAGTTAATGCCGCCCGTACCGCCGCGGCTGATGAGCGTACTGCAACTGCCTATATTTCGGCTGATCTTGTGCCCCCCGTCATTTATCTGAACGGCGATGCTTCAATGAGCGTGGAGGTCGGCGGAGATTTCACCGATCCGGAGGCAACCGTCCGTGACTGGGGAATAAATGACGACTATACAATCACGGCTTCAGATGATGATGAATTCGACATTGATACGCCTGACACATATGTATTTACGTATTCGGAAACCGATACCGACGGAAACAGCGCGGTTTGGGTAACAAGAACGGTTGAAGTTGTTGCTTCGCTTGATTACAACGGCCTTTACGGGGGGAGTACTGAGATATTGTCATCCACCACAGGCAATCCGGAAGACTCAAATGCCGGAGTATGGACCCTGGAAGTAAACGGCAGTACCGCAACAGTGACCTTTCTTACTGTTACAGGAGAATACACTGCAACCGGTACATTAAACTCCTCTACCGGAGACTTTTCTCTTAATCATGATTTTACTGCTCCGCAGGTAGTGACGGCGGATATTTGCGGGGTTGTTGATTCAGACGGAACGGTTGAAGGGTTGGGGACTTATGACTACGGCTCGGATTCCTCGATTGATGAAACATTCGTCCTGAGTGGAGAGAAGAACTCCAGCGGTTATATTGTCAGGGGGACCATGTCGCTGCCAGAAGGTGTTGACTGGAGCGGTGCTGCATACTGGGCGGCCCTGGATACTGATCAGGACGGAGGCAACGGCCAGGTCGCAACAGGCGGCGGCTATTGCAGTACCAGCAACTCAATGTGTTTTCTGATTACTAATGTTCCGTCAGGAAGCTACTACCTCTACGGCGCCGTGAATACATCGGGTACCTTCGGGCAGCCCCTGTCCGGAGATTATTCCGGATATTACGGCGCGTCTACCGTCTCGATAAACAGCAGCACCGGCGTCTATAATTTTTCAATACATCCGGATTATTCCAGCCTGATCGAACTTGGCGGCACCTGGTATCTTCCTGATGACGGCTATGGAACCCAGGAATATGAATTTTACAGCGACGGCTCGCAGGCCCTACTCCATTGGGGACGACCAAACCTCAGTACTCCTGAATATGAAGGACACGCCTCAATGGCCTATATCGACGGCGACTTAAATACAGCGGTTTTGTACCTGTATGATCATCCTGATCCGAGTCAGGAAAACAGCTATGCAAAATTTGTCTGGACCGAGCCGGTTACTGGTGCTTCTACCACGAGTGATTTCAGCATCTATCAGAGCAATGCCGATTTTCAAACGGCCCTGTCGGAGATTAACCTGCAGAGCGAAAGCTACCCGCTAACCGCCGATACGGAGGCCCCTTAAGGCAACGGAACCCTGGAAATTACAGTTTATTAAGCGGGGATGAAAAGCATGAAGACCTGAGTCCGGCCTGAGGCTTGCAATCCCCCGCTTTTCTCCCTGGCTTCAGAATGCAGCCGCCGGCGATTCCCGGACAGCAGATAGCTCCGGGGCGATTGCGACAGCCGATTCATATACGGTAGTAGTGTACGACAGTGCCGAAGCAGAAGTGTTTAATCGGACCTATGTGCTTTTACGGCGAAACAGCATATAAAGATTTCGTTTTTTATTAATATACGTTTCTTTGTGAAGAAACACCACCGTTCCTCTTGACAGTTTTCACGTTTCTTTTTATAGTAACGTTACTATATGCAGAAACGGACGGGATGCCGTCCGGGGAGAATCGGATGAGTCGAAATCATCTTGTAAAAAAAATTCCCGGGGAAAAATTTACCCCCTTTGCGCTGGCATGCAAGCTGAATGCTGCAGCAATACTGGAATCGTCATCGCTGAGCAAGGGACGCGAAAGGTATTCGCTGCTTCTGCTTAACGAAGCATTCCGGATTATTCAAAACGGAGAAATGTCTTTTCTGATAACAACAGACGGGCGCCGAAAAAAGATTGTTAATTGCGGTCGCGATATTCTTGATGCTGTAAAACGTTTTGCAATGTTTCACAGTAATGCCGAACACGATTTTCCGTTCCCCGCCGGAGGGTTCGGTTTTTTATCATTTGAATTCGCCCGTTTTTGCGATGATATTGTCTTTGAAGAAAGGCATGATGAGCTTGGTCTGCCGGATGCGGCGTTTATTTTCGGGAACTCGTTCCTGATTTTTGATCACTACACTGATGAAATATACATTCTTGTTCTCAACTATCCGGGTTATGAAATTGATCTTGAATACGAACTGGCAAGAATTGAGAAAAAAATCTTTGATCTGAATTTCAACTACATGGCTGATCGCCCCGAGATCGCCCCTGCTCAATTGCTGAATAATGAGGAAGCTGCGGAAACCTACAGAAAGAATGTTGCTGTAATCCGTGAAGAGGTTATAAAAGGCAACCTTCTGCAGGGAGTGCCGTCAAGAAGACTGGAGATAAAAACCGATATCAGTGCGCTTGATGCATATCGTAATCTGCGTACCGCGAATCCGTCGCCATACCTGTTTTATATAGATTTTGGAAATTACCAGCTGTACGGGGCTTCGCCTGAGGTCCAGGTGAAGGTTAAAAACGGAAAAGTTATACTCAGGCCCATAGCCGGTACGCGGAGACGTGGGAGAAATGAAGCTGAAGATCTTGCTCTTTCAGAGGAGCTTCTGGCAGATCCGAAAGAACGGGCTGAACATCTTATGCTGATTGATCTGGCCCGGAACGATCTCGGCCGGGTATGTAAAACCGGAACTGTAAAGGTGACGGAATACATGATGATCGAAAAATACTCGAAGGTCATGCATATTGTTTCGCAGGTTGAAGGCGAGCTTCGTGACGACTGCGACAGCACCGACGCGGTAAGAGCAAGTTTCCCGGCCGGCACCGTAAGCGGGGCGCCAAAAATCCAGGCTATCGAGACGATATCAAAGATAGAGGACTGTAACCGGGGATTTTACGCCGGACTGGTAGGATATATGGATGCATCCGGAGATCTTGATACATGCATTACAATACGCAGCGGGTTAAAAAAGCAGGACAGGTTGTACCTGCAGGCCGGCGGCGGTGTTGTTTACGATTCGACGCCTGAGCGCGAACTTGAAGAAACCAATGAAAAACTCAGGGCGGCGGCGCTGGCCGCCGGAATAGAAATCTGACACGAGGGCGGACATGATTGCAGTTATAGATAATTATGATTCATTTACATATAACATAGTTCAGGAGATTTCCTGCATCACGGATGAGGAAATAAAAGTCTACCGTAATGATAAAATTACCGTTGATGAACTGAAAAAAACAGATCCGTCGAGGATTATTATTTCACCGGGACCGGGAGCTCCTTCCGAGGCTGGTATTTCCATAGAGGTTATCAGGTTTTTCAGCGGTTCGGTCCCGATTTTAGGGATATGTCTGGGACATCAGGCAATTGCCGAATGTTTCGGCGGAAGAATAGTACAGGCTGCGAATATTGTTCACGGCAAGGTGGAAAAGATCAGCCTGGACGGAAAGGGACTGTTCCGTAATCTGCCGTCTGAAGCCGGGTTTACGCGATATCATTCGCTGGCGGCTGAGCGTGCAAGCCTTCCCGAATGCCTTGAGATAACGGCTGAAAGCGATGACGGCGAGATTATGGGTCTGCGTCATAAGGAAATGATTGTAGAGGGAGTGCAGTTTCACCCGGAATCAATCGGCTGTATAGAAGCCGGCAGGACAATTTTGAAGAATTTTATCCGTTATAAGCGGGAGCCGCTGGACAGAAAAGGAATGCTTTCACGGCTTCAGGAAAAAGGTTCGTTGAGTTTTGAAGAAGCTGCTGATTTTATGGATGAGCTTACGGAAGGTGCGCTCAGCCCCGTATTTATATCTGCAATACTGACGGCGCTTAACTGCAAGGGAATCACTTCCGAAGAGATAGCCGGTTGCGCCTCGGTTCTCAAACGAAAAAAACTGCAGGTAAAGACGGGCAGTCCGGTACTGGACACCTGCGGAACCGGCGGAGACGGAAAGCATACCTTCAATATATCATCGCTGGCCGCATTGATAGCTTCCGCCTGCGGGGTGAAGGTTGCAAAGCACGGCAACAGGGCGGTAAGTTCGAAAAGCGGGAGCGCCGATTTTTATTCGGAACTTGGTATTAACTATAATCTTACCCCTTCCGAATCGGAACAGCTTCTTGAGGCTGAGGGGTTTACGTTTATGTTTGCACCAATATTTCACGGTGCCATGAAACACGCGGGACCGGTAAGGGCCGAGCTCGGAGTTAAAACAATAATGAACCTTTTGGGACCGCTTGTAAATCCTGCTGAGGCGGAGTACCAGGTGATCGGGGTCTACTCAAAAGATCTTTGTGCTGTCATGGCAAAGGCGGCGAAAATGACCGGGGTAAAAAGGGTAATGGTAGTTCACAGCGACGACGGGCTTGATGAATTGTCGCCCGCAGCTCCTGCGCGTGTATACATGATTGATGAAAATGATAATGAAACAGACTTTACTTTTGATCCGTCTGAAGCCGGGTTTGAAGGTTACAGTACCGAAGACCTTTCCGGCGGGAATGCAGCTGAAAATGCCGCAACCGCGCTGCGCCTGATTGAAGGTAAAGGTCCTGAGGCCGTCAGGGCCGCATGCATTCTTAATGCCGGTGCCGCACTCATGGTAGCAGGGAAAACCGGGACTATTGAAGCCGGCTGCAAAATAGCCGGGCAGGCTCTGGACTCAGGATTGGTAAAGGAAAAACTGAATGCCGTTATACGCAAATCGCAATCGCCGGGAAGACGGGCAGAGGCAGGAAAATGAAACCGGATATCAGGGCGGAGATCGCAGCCAGGCGTGCTGAGGATATAAAACAGAAAGGGGCGGCACAGGGAATAAAGATCCCTTCAGAGCGCATACTTCCCCTTGTCCCGTTTTTACAGCAGCCCGGTGTTATCTGCGAGGTAAAGAGACGCTCTCCGTCGGTTGATAATATCAATACGGGGCTTGATCCGGTTGCCCAGGCACGGAATTATGTCTCGGCAGGTATTAAAAGTATCAGCGTTCTAACCGAACAGAATTATTTCAGCGGGTCGCTTGACGATCTGATTAAAATAAAAACCGCCTTGCCTCAGACCGCGATTCTGCGAAAAGATTTTTTGATTTCGGAAGAAGATGTCGAGATCAGTTACAAAGCCGGTGCAGATGCCTTTCTTCTTATTGCGTCGCTTCTTGATTCGGAAAAACTGCGATCGATGTATGAACTCGGACTGAAGCTGGGAATGACGCCGGTTGTCGAACTGCACAGTTCAGATGATATTAAAAAAGCGGCCGGGTTCCGCCCCGATTTGGTAGGAATTAACAGCCGTGATCTCAAATCTTTTACAATTAAGCCGTTGCAGCCTCTGAAAATCAGAACCATGATAAACTGGGATTGCCGGATAATCTATGAATCAGGTATAAAAACCGAATACGACATTGATTTTGTTGAGGGTTCCGGTTTTAACGCGGTCCTTGTCGGCGAGGCCGTCGTAAGGGACGCCTCTTTTGCCGAAAAGCTTGCCGCGGCATTTACATCAGGACGCAGTTCTGATGATTTCCGTTTCAAATTCTGGCGAAAGCTTTACAGCCGGGTCCGTACAGGGGCGCCGCTGGTAAAGATATGCGGTATAACAAACCATGACGACCTTGAGGCTGTAATCAGTCTCGGCGGCGATGTCGCAGGATTCATTCTTGCCGAATCGCCGAGAAAAGTTGAGCCTGAGTTTATCGAAAGTTGCCGCAGTTACGATATCCTGAAGGTGGGAGTTGTTGTTCTTGACCGGGAAGAGCTTTTGCCGGGTGAGATCGTCGCGCTGCTTAAGTCGGGCGCTCTGGATGCAGTTCAGTTCCACGGAAATGAGCTGCCGTCGGAATATTTGAAATGGCCCGGCTATAAAGCCGTCCGAATTAAGGATGCAGATTCAGTTGATGAAGCCGGCAGTCTGCCCGGTCCCGCTGTATTAATTGACGCATTCAGCCGGGACGCTCACGGCGGTACCGGCAAACGTATTGAAACTGAATTGGTTCGGAAGGTTGCTAAACAGCAGTCGCTCTGGCTTGCCGGCGGATTAAATCCCGGTAATATTTACGATATAATAAACGGGTTTTCTCCGGAACTGATAGATATCTCAAGCGGAGTTGAATCCGCTCCGGGGATAAAAGACCATTTTAAAATGATCAGGCTTTTGATGAAATAAAACGTGCTGCCGGTATTGTCGGTACGGGGGAATAAAATGCAGAAATACAATAACTATTTCGGTGAGTTCGGCGGAAGATATGTTCCTGAAGTTTTGCGGGCTCCGTTGATTGAACTTGAAAAAGCATACTGTGAAGCAATTGAAGATCCTGATTTTATTGCGGCCTTTGCTGATTTTCAGAAAACATTCATAGGGCGTCCTACGCCGTTGTTGCATGCAGCCAATGCAACTGCCGAATTGGGCGGGGCCGATATATATATCAAGCTTGAAGGGCTGGCGAATACCGGCGCACACAAGATAAACAACGCGCTTGGCCAGGCCCTGCTTGCAAAAAGAATGGGAAAAACCCGAATTATAGCCGAGACAGGCGCCGGCCAGCACGGTGTTGCAACTGCCTCCGCCTGCGCAAAGCTCGGGCTGGAATGTGTTATCTATATGGGTACCGAGGATATCCGCCGACAGCGGCCGAATGTTTACTGGATGGAACTCTTCGGAGCCGAGGTTCGTGGAGTTGAATCCGGCAGCCGTACTCTCAAGGATGCCGTCAATGAAGCATTCCGCGACTGGACTGCAAGCTATAAAGACACCCACTATCTTCTCGGGTCGGCCCTCGGGCCGTCGCCGTACCCTGATATGGTCCGCGAGTTTCAGTCGGTTATAGGCAGGGAAGTAAAACAGCAGCTGGCAGATGCCGGAGATGCCGGCGGGGCCGGAATCGATGCAATGGTTGCCTGTGTGGGCGGCGGTTCGAACGCAATAGGTTTTTTCAGCCAGTTTATAAATGAGAATAAACCCCGGCTGATCGGTGTTGAAGCAGGCGGCCGCGGAACCGGACCGGGCAACAATGCCGTTCGAATGGATGATGCAGGCCGGCCGGGGATTGTTCAGGGATATAAAAGCCGGTTTTTGCTTGATGAAGACGGACAGGTAATGCCGACCCATTCAATATCGGCGGGACTTGATTACCCGGGAATCGGCCCGCAGCTTGCGGAGCTTGGAAGAACCGGCAGGCTCGAGTTCCAGGCGGCCACGGATGAGCAGGCCCTTGAGGCGTTGAAGTTTTTTGCCCGGACCGAGGGCGTAATCTTTGCAATGGAGTCGGCCCATGCCGGGGCGGCTGCTATAGAGCTTGCAAAGGAACTGGGCAAGGGTAAAACGCTTGTCGTTAATATGTCGGGACGCGGAGACAAGGATATTTTTATTTCGGCTGCCGCACTCGACGGCGAAAACTGGAAGGCTTATCTTTTGGAAGAAGCCGGGAGAATTGAATGAAACTTGTAACACATTTTATAGCAGGGTATCCGGACCTTGAATCATCATTTGAAACGGCAAAAGGTTTAATCGACGGCGGCGCCTACGCTCTTGAAATGCAGATTCCTTTTTCTGACCCTTCCGCCGACGGACCGGTTATTGAATCAGCCTGCCGCAAAGCTCTTGAAGCGGGTTTTCGGGTAGCCGACGGGTTCAGGCTTGTTGAACGAATAAGGGAATACGCCGACGTTCCGGTTTATATAATGAGCTATTCGGCAATTGTTTTTAATATGGGTGTGAAACTGTTTGTTGAGCGTGCGAAAAGCTCCGGAGTGAAAGGGCTGATTATTCCCGACCTTACGCCCGGCAGTGATGAAGGGCTGTATGAAGCCGGGAGACTTGCCGGAATTGATATAGTGCCAGTTATCGTTCCGGATGTAGATGATGAAAGGTTGTCGGAGATAATGACTGAAAAGCCCGAATGGGTGTACCTGGCCCTTCGAAGCGGAATAACCGGGAGCTATACCGATCTGGACGTCACTAATCTCGGATTTCTCGACAGGCTGAAAAAATATAATTCAAGGATAATGGCCGGCTTCGGTATAAGAACGCCCGAACAGGTCAAAACTCTGCAGCCTCATTGTGATGCGGCAATTGTCGGATCATATATAGTTAACAGGATTACAGAAGCTGTAAAAAAGAACGAAAATATCCATATGGCGGTTAAAGAAGCCGTCAGATATCTGCTTGGGAATTAGTTGCAGATATTTTGACGGTATAGTAATAAAGTAATTAAGCATATTCTTATACATCCTGAATGAGTTGATCTGATTATGTAAAAAAGATCTTGTAAATATAAAAATATGCATTATAATTGACTAATTGAACAATTAGGTAAAATGGTCAATTATGGATAAACAAAAACGGATTGAAGATATATATCAGGCAGCTCTGGAAGAATTTTCCGGTTTCGGGTACAGCAGGGCAAACATTTCATCCATCGCCCGGAGACTGGGAATGACAAAAGGCAATCTATACTTCTTTATTAAATCCAAAAAGCAGCTGTATTTGGACGCGGTTGCCTGGGGATTGAAGAAATGGCAGGGCCGGGTTTTTTCGGAACTTGTCTCCGAAACAGATCCTGTCAGGAAATTTCGTATCATGTGCGAACTGTCATACAGATATCTGGCTGAGGATTCAGTTTTAAGAGAGATTTTTATAAAAGATAAAACCCTTTTTCCGATAGATCCCATTAACAGCGGTCTTTTTTCCGACATACACGGAAGATCAATTCAAATGATAGCTTCAATTCTTGAAGAGGGAAAAGCACGGGGAGTGTTCAGGAATGATTTTGATACGGACCATATCAGTCACCTGTTTTATTCAATATACGTAATGTTTATTGTTAAAACCTATATTCTGCCGAATAAGCATTTGTTTGAGGATTACTACAGCGAAGCAATCGATTTAATTCTTAAGGGAGTGCTTGTTTAAATAAAGCCGACAGTTGCAGCTGCCGGCCAAAGAGGAGGATTTCAGTATGTCTGAAAAACTGTTGTATCTGAGCAAACAGTGGTGCGATGCGGTCCGGGAAAGACTTACATCAACACTGAGTGCAGAAACAAACAAACATACATCTACCTCAATGGTAAATGTATATGAAAAATGTCCTGATGGCAAGAAACACTATTTCTATACCAGAATGGAGGAAGGGTTGTTTGCCGAAGTCTCTGTGGGAGAAGGAGATAACTGGCCTGATGCTGAATTTGTTATTACAGCTGATTATGAAATGTTTGCGAAAGTATCAAGAGGTGAGCTGCGTTCGCAAAAAGCCCTGATGAGCGGAAAAATGAAACTGAAAGGAAATATGATCAAGGCTTTAAAACTGGTCACCATAAGTGATCGGATGAACAATGTTATTTCCCAGGTTCCGACTTTATTTGAAGGAGGCGAGTGATGCCTTCTATAACAGATAAAAACAGCCCGTACTATGTTGATTTTCCCGAACGAATCAGAAAAATACAGGCAGCCATGGCTGAAGAAAGAATTGATGTATATCTGGGGTCGAGACTCCGAACATTATCATGGACTACAGACGCTTTCTGCCCCTGGCGCAGCTTTGTTGTGATTCCGGCCGAAGGCCTTCCGTGGGTTTTTACATTTCTGATCGATGCGGGCCGGATTGCTGATGAATCCTGGCTGGATGAAGACCATGTGTTGGGTTATGTTTCGATGGGCGGAATGGATCAGATTTCTCTTGTTTCTGCTTATATCAAAGATGCGCTGCCCGGAGGAAAAGGCCGGGTTGGCTTTGAAGACGGTATGAGCAATTACACGCCCGAAGGAAATCTTACCCGCCGCGAATACCAGGGGTTCAGGGATGCGCTTGAAGGCTCCGAGCTGGTAAACGCCCAGTATATTGTTGACCGTATTGCCGTCATTAAAGACGAGGGAACAGTCAATCGTTTCAGGGAAGCCTCACGTATGGTTGACGCAGGACATGAAGCGGTTTTTTCCGCGCTTTCCGGCGGCGGATGGAAGGGCGTTACCGAAACGGAAATTGCGGGTATTGCGGCGCTTGCAATGCGGAAGCAGGGCAGCGAATGGGAATGGTCGTTTACCGGCGGTAACGAAATTGCCTGCGGGTACCGGACCGGGCTTCCCGGATGTGCATGTACCCCGCCGTCAAGAAAAGAGCTGTCTGAAGGTGACCCGCTGATGGTGGATCTGCATGCGACATTCAGGCTGGGTCTTGGTGACCATTCACATAACTACTTTATCGGAAAAGCCACCGACCGGCAGATGTGGCACGCCGGGAATTTCATTCTGATAGTACAGGAAACGCTTAAAAGGTATAAGGCCGGAGTAACTCCCGATATCCTTTCGGAGGAACTGCTGGGAATAGCGGAAGACAAAGGTTTCGGCGAGTATATGCTGCCGGGTTTTGAACACGGCATCGGAATGCTGGGTGATGAATGGCGCATAGGCAGAGACGACGGCCCGATTCCATACTGGACTGATCCTGATCATTCATACAGGGAAGGTGAAATGCTTATTTGCGCAATGCAGTATGCCTGTTCTGATGAGGATATCGGCTTCAGATATGAGAATCCCATAGTTATAAGGAAAAATGATTGTGAAGTCCTTTCCAAATATCCTTTGGGAATTGAAATAATAAAATAGTAAATGAAACCCGGGCAATTTTTTTGTTTGTCCGGGTTTTCCTTTTTTAAAAACCATATTGTCGGATATTCCTGATATCTTACAATCCGTACGCATTAAATAATAAATTGACAAAAAAAAACACCGGTGTTATTATGGGTAACACGTGTAACCTACACGTGTAGCGGGATAAGATAACAAAAAAGGGAGTAGAGTAATGTCAAACGCAAGTATTGAAATGCTGTCGAATCTGAGAAATTTTGATAATTTGCAATGGTATATTATTCCGTTCCTGATTCTTATAATTTATATTTATGTTTCGGAAACAGGCAGAAAGAACTTCAGCGCTGTATTCATAGGCCTGTACTCGCTTGCAAGCGGCTGGATACTCGAGATTGTAAATGCCCTGGTTCTGCATTTTACGCAATTTTCAGCACTGTGGACTACTCCGGGCAGATCGGCATTCGTCATTTACGCCGGTTGGAATTTTGAAATATTTGTATTGGCAGCGCTGGGCGGATTGATTGTTGTAAAAAGTCTGCCTGAAGACCGAAGCTTGAAGATCTTTGGAATATCAAACCGTATTGTCATTCCTTTCTTGTGGAGTATTTTTGCTGTTTTTATCGAAATAATGCTGAACTTTTCGGGAATCCTTGTGTGGCAGTATAAATTCTGGAGCTGGCCGAATATCTATTTCATGGTTGTCTGGTGGTCCGTTCCGTATTTTATGCTGGCAAGAATGCATGACGGATTTTCCATCAGGAGGAAGAAAATCTACGCTGCAGCAGGGCTTTCAGCCGCAGTTGTATGTCATATCGTTTTTGCCTCAATTCTCGGGTGGGTATAAAAGATGAATTCCATATCAAAACCAACAGGAACCGATAAAGTAAATCTGAAGACGAAATTCGGTTATGCAATAGGCGATTTCGGGGCGAACCTTGCTTTTCAGGTGACCAGTTTCTATCTTCTGTTCTTTTTTACGGATGTGTTCGGAATACTGCCTGCTCTTGCAGGAGTGATAATTCTTTGTGCGAAAATCTGGGATGCCGTATCTGACCCGGTTATGGGTTTCCTGGTTGACAGGACCGATACAAGGTGGGGACAGAAACGGCCTTATCTGCTTTTCGGGGCGGTTCCGCTTGGAATTACCATTTTTCTGTTATTTTTCGGCCCTGATATTCCGGGCGAAACAAAGTTCATCTACGGAATCGTAACATTTATATTATTCTGTACGGCAATTACAGTGGTTAACGTTCCATACCTGGCGCTGACTCCCGCAATGACGAAAGATTCACATGAACGGGC
This sequence comes from Spirochaetia bacterium, assembly GCA_963675665.1. Lineage (GTDB taxonomy): Bacteria > Spirochaetota > Spirochaetia > UBA9216 > UBA9216 > Thalassospirochaeta. Next base: position 5,095,732 of record OY776510.1, on the reverse strand, counting down.
TGTTATAACAGGCTACCGGGTTATATTCGGGATTCTTGGAACACTGCTTGCAGCGGGCGCTACTTTATCTCTGGGCAGTCTTGTCTCCGGCAACCAGATCCTGGCATTCAGATATATAGGGTTGATTTACGGTGTCATTGTAACTGTTGTAACACTGGTCAGTTTTATTGCCGTCAAAGAGAAGACCGTTTCTGTAAACAGAGAGAAAACTGCCTTCAAACCGAAGTTGCTGGCTGTTCTCAGGAACAAACCGTTTATTATTATAACTGCGGGAACAGCCCTGCATATTGTTGCAATGAGTATACTTGCAGTCATTATCAGTTATTATTTTAAATATGTTATTGTAAATGAGGCTATGACATCTGTCGGATTCTTGTTTGTTTTTGTTACCGCTGCAGCCTTCATTCCGATGTACGTAAGAATTTCAAAAAAGACAAGTAAGAAATTCACATATAATATCGGAATGGGAATTGTGGCCGCTGGGCTTGCCCTTATCTATTTTTTCGGTGAAAAGGAACTGAGCCTGTTTGGTACCGAAATTCCGGCAATATTTCTGTTTCTTTTTATCTGCGGGATGGGCCTCTCTACCAACTGGCTTTCACCATGGTCTATCCTTCCCGACACGGTCGAATATTCGGAACTTGATACCGGGATAAGAAATGAAGGCCTGCTTTATGGCATTTTCTACTTTGTTTTTAAGCTTGGATCGGCATTTGCGGGATTTCTGGTAGGGACTGTTCTCTCAAAAGCCGGTTACATTGCCAATATGAACCAGATCCCTGAAGCTGTAAATGCAATCCGGCTGTTGCAGACCTGGATACCCTTTGGTTTTATTGCAGCCGGTATAGTCGTTGTTCAAAAATTCCCGATAGATGCGAAAGTGCATGCGGATATTGAGAGAAAGTTGCGCGAGAGGAATCGATAACAAGCTGGAAATTATGCAAAGCCGGAATAAATCAAATATAAAAGATGAAATGAAATAAATACTAAAAGATATATCTTGACAGATTATGAGTGATGGTTTTATAATACACGTGTAGCTACACGAGTAGCTACACGTGTCTAGTCAAAAACGGGCATTTAATATAAAGATATTAAATAAACCTGATTGAACAGAAGTCATTCTGTATATGTTTCTTCTAAATACAGAAACGTTTGACAAGTTGTGTTTAACCCCCTATCGTTGATAGGGTTTAATATTTGAGGAGGACAAAATGAAAAAAGGTCTGATTTTGGCGTGTTTTCTGCTGCTGTTATTGCCGATGGTTGCGACAGCAGGCGGAGCACAGGAAAGTGTCGAAGCCCCGGCTGTTGAAGGCGATTGGGGAAGTATAGACTGGCGTCAGTTTGAAGGAGAAAGCATCAGCGTGCTTATGACTTCCATGGCTGTGTCGGAAATTTATGTTGAGCAGCTTAAAGAGTTTGAGACTCTCACTGGAATCAAGGTTAATTATGAACTTCTTTCAGATACAGACAGAAAGAAGAAGCAGGTTGTGGATTTCAACTCCGGAACAGGTGAATATGATGTAAGCAATGTAGGTTTCTCAAACAAAGGTGAATTTGTACAGGGCGGATATCTTGCCGATCTATCAAAATTTATTAATGATTCGAAGCTTACCGATGCCGAATGGTACAATATCGACGACTATCCTGCCGATGTTCTTGCTTCCGGGGAAATAGATTCCGGACTGGTTTTTATACCATATACGGCGGAATATTTTCTACTCTGGTACCGTAAAGACATCTTTGACAAACTCGGGTTATCAGTTCCTACCAATTTTGTAGAGCTGAGGGAAACCGCAGCGAAGCTGGATAAAGCCAGGCTGGACGGTAAAATCAAGGAATACGCATGGATCGAACGCCAGATGCCCGGCGGCGGAGAAAGCGGATGGAACCTTTTTTGTACGGGTTACAGGTTTGGAGTTCCTTTCTTTGATTTTGAGAATATGATAAGCAATGTAAGTACTCCGGCTGCCAAGAATGTTCTTGATTATTATACTTCCCTGGTTCTTGATTATGCGCCTCCGGGGTCAGGAAACTGGTCCTGGCCGGAAATTGCCCAGGCATTTAAAACCGAAATGATCGCCATGACAACAGGCGGAAATGCATCCTATGCCTTTCTTGAAGATGAAGCAGAATCCAAGGTTGCCGGCAAGGTCGGATATGCTATGCCTCCGATGGCTGAAGGCGGAAAGGACCCGCTCTGGGTTTGGGGCTGGGGTATGAATGAAGATTCAAGGAACAAAGGCGCTGCATGGCTGTTCATACAGTGGGCTACATCCCCGACTCTGATGAATAAAATTGCGCCTCAGTACGGCTGCCCGGCAAGAAGTTCCGTTTACAAGACTGCAGACTATGTTAAAGCAATGCCGAGCGCTGAATTTATTGATGCACAACAAAAGATGATGATTATGGGTATTGAACCCGATCATATACTTGTAGATGCAAAATATGGAGAAACAGCTGATATAGTTTCTACCGAAATGAGTAATATCATTGCCGGTATCAAAACTGTAGATGAAGCGGCTGCTGATGCTGATAAATCCTTAATGGGAATCGGCTTTACGCCTGCAAAATAAGTGAAAAGGGAGGCGTAAGCCTCCCTGCTTTTCTATTAAGAGGGAAATATGGAGCTTACATTAGTTGCTAAAAGCAAGAATGATTACAGATTGCCTTATTTATTAATTCTCCCGGCGGTTGCCCTGATTATTCTGCTTGGAATTGTCCCGGTTATCTATTCTTTTATTATTTCATTGCAGGAATATGAATTGATAGATCCCCCTGCAAAATATATCGGTCTTCAGAATTATATTAACCTGCTTACGAACGACAGCAGATTTATACATGCGTTGATTTTTACGTTTCTGTTTGCGTTTGTCGCAACATCGCTTGAGATAATAGTAGGATTTATTGTTGCGTTTTTATTGAGCGATAAGGATATTTCACATGGATTCTCTTCTGTAATAAGAACTTTGCTGCTTGTTTCATTTGTTGTACCGCCTGTAGCAATTTCCTATGCGTTTAAAACCCTGATTTATGACCAGACATTCGGTTATCTGAACTGGTTTCTTCAATTGTTCGGGTTGGAAGGATTTATGATTTTTAAAGGCGCAGTAGCCGCCCCTGTTGCATTACTGGTAATGGAAGTTATACTTAGAACACCGTTTATTGTTATCATCTTTTATGCGGGAATATCCAGCATAGATAATTCCGTGTTTGATGCTTCAGCAATAGACGGTGTAAACTGGAGGCAAAAGGTTTTTTCAATAATTATACCAATTATCAAACCTGTTGCCGTTATCGGGTTTATTCTCAGATTTATGGATGCCTTGAAAATGTTTGACGAGATTTATGTAGTAACCAACGGCGGTCCCGGTCATGTTACGGAAAATATCTCTCTGTTCGCTTCCACACAGGCTTTTGTTTATTATCATATGGGGTATGCCTGCGCTGCAACGTTTTTGTTTTTAATCCTTATAATCTTTCTTGTATCTCTATTTATGAAAAAACTTGATAACTAGGAGTTGAGGAAAAGTGAACAAAAGAAAACTGATTATTACCGGAAAGAAAGCCGTTTTAATACTGATTATTGCAATAGAACTTATTCCGTTTATATTGTTGTTACTGACCTCAATTAAACCGACTAACCTGTCAGTCGTTTCTCCTCCGGTTTGGAAATTCAAACCCACATTCGATAATTATCTTCATTTGCTTCTGGACTCAAGGTTTCTGAAAGCTCTTGTTAACAGCGTCGTTATAGCAGGGTTATCCACGTTGCTGTCCACTATAATAGGAGTTTTTGCAGGATACGCATTTGCAAGGTTCCGTTTTAAAGGAAACCGGATGATTTCCTATTCTGTTTTATATCTCAGATTGGTTCCGCCGATTGTTTTTGTAATACCGTATTTTCTGCTGTGGAGAAAGATTGGTTTACAGGATTCGTATATATCCATGATACTGATGTACGCTGTTCTTGCTACACCATTAATAGTCTGGATGATGCGAAGCTTTTTTCAGGATGTTCCTGTAGAACTGGAAGAAGCGGCGATGGTCGACGGATGCAGCCGGTGGAAATCCTTCCTGTTGATAATTATACCCGCAATAAGACCCGGAATATTTGCATCGGCTACTTTGGGCTTTATTTCGGTATGGAACGAATTCATTTTTGCGCTCTATAATACAGGAAGGGTGACCCGCACTTTACCTGTGGAAATATATAATTCTTTAGGATATTATCAACTTGATTGGGCAAGATTAAGTTCTTCGTCGGTAATAGCAATTATTCCTGCGGTGCTGTTTATTTCTCTTACGCAGAAATATATAGTTCGGGGTTTGACAATGGGAGCGATTAAGGGCTGAATTTTAATTTGAATCGGTACAAGGGGAAGGATATGGAAAATCTTAAAAAGGCTTCAAGTAAAGATGTTGCAACGCTTGCAGGAGTCTCCAGGGCGACAGTCTCTGCTTACCTGAATAAAACAAGGTATGTGTCGCCTGAGTTGTCTGAAAAGATCCAGAAAGCAATTGACGACTTGAATTACATTCCGGACCCTCTCGCCAGGGCGCTTAAAACCCAGGATTCAAAAGCAATAGGCCTGATAATACCCGTAATGTCCAAGTTTTTTACTCCCCTGATAAAGGTTATAAACTCATATTGTCAGGAAAATGATTACGATTTAATAATTTCTTCAAGTGAAGAGAACCCGGAAATTGAGCTGAAACTTATTAATATGCTGCTGGCAAAAAGATTCAGCGGACTGCTGATTGCGCCATGCAGTTCGCAAAATGCCGAAATGCTGCTGAGAGTGAAAGGACAGGGCCTGCCCGTTGTGCAGGTCAACCGGCGAATTGACGGACTGGACATAAGTTCGGTTGTGTCCGACAGTTACGGAGCGGCATATGAAGCTACCAAAATGTTAGTGGATAAAGGTTCCGGAAAGATTATCTATTTCGGTTACGATGAGCGCATGCTGACAAACCTCGAAAAGAAAAAAGGTTATGATCAGGCTCTTGTTGATTCCGAAATTGACGAACATCTTTGTATAAAAATTCATGAACATGATACGGAGCATTGTGTAATCGCTCTTAACGATTTTATAGATTCCGGCAAAGAGTTTGACGGTCTGATTGCAGCCAGCCAGGGGAAAACCGCAATAGCATTGCAGGTCCTGAAAGAGCGCGGGATCAGGATCCCTGATCAGGTTAGAATGATCGGGTTTGATGATTCTGTATGGAGCAGTTTGTGTGACCCTCCGCTGACAGTAGTTTCGGAATCTACCCAGGAAATGGGGCAAAGAGCTGTTGAGCTTTTAATGAAATCAATTAATTCTGATGAGCCTGCAGAAGTTACGCATCTGCAGCTGACTGACGAACTGATACAAAGAAATTCAGTCTGATAATATTTATTTTGCATAAATAAATGAGAAAAGTGCAGTATCAGGTTTAGAAGTTTAGTGCTCAAGACACAGAAAAAATACTCGGAACAGGATATGGAAAAATATTTAATAGGTCTGGACCTGGGAACCAGCGGCTGTAAATGCAGTTTGATTAACACGGAAGGTGTTGTTTTAAATGAAACATACAGCGCCTATTCACCGGTGTCCAGAAAACCCGGATATATGGAACAGCCTCTGGCGGACTGGGTAAACGCGGTTTTTACCTGTCTTAAAGATATTACGGGCACACGGAACATCCCTCCCGCGGAAATTGCAGCGCTTGCCGTAGCCGGGCAGATGCGCGGCGTTGTCCTTCTGAATAAAGAATTAACGCCGCTTTGCGATGCGATTCTCTGGAATGATATCAGGTGTTCCGCTGAAGTGGAATTGATAAAAAAACACTATCATCAGCAGATACTGGAATTGACCTGTAATCCAATAAATACGATGTGCACACTGCCGAAATTGATGTGGCTTAAAAAACATCAGTCCGAACTATGGAACAGGATTTACAAAATCCTGTATCCGAAAGATTATATTAATTACATTCTTACAGATGAAATAAAAACAGATCACAGCGATGCTTCCGGTTCTTCATATTACAACCTTAAAAACGGAAACTGGGAAAAGGCAATCCTGGATGAATACAGTATTCCTGAAAACCTTCTTCCGGAGATCCTTGATTCATTTAATGTCTTGGGACGCCTTAACAGGGAAACTGCAGTAATAACAGGCCTGCCTGAAGGCCTTCCCGTAATTGCCGGCTGTAGCGACGGAACGGCAGAAATGCTGGCGCTGGGAATTCTCGATGAGCGTGAATGTAAAATCAGGCTTGGAACATCGGCTGCTGTTTCATCAATAACAAACAATTATAACAATATACTTAATCCCAAAACATACACCTGGGCATATTTCCAGAAAGGGAAATGGATGATCGATTTGAACACCCGTTCATGTGCCTATTCTATTGAATGGTTGAGAAAATGCTGTTATTCGGAATATCCGGAACCGGTTGATGCCTATATAAAAATGATTGAAGAAGCCTCCAAGGTAAATGCAGGCGCTGAGGACCTGTTGTTCTATCCTTATCTGCTGGGTGAAGACGCCCCGTACTGGGATCCCGGTCTTCGGGGTTCCTTTACCGGGTTGATGGGCAGTCACGGCAGGGGGCATCTTGCGCGGGCAGTGATGGAAGGGGTTTCTTTTTCTATTAAAGATGCCGCAACCGTTATAGGCCCGGAGTTCGAAAAGCTGGAAAGTGTAAAATTGACAGGCGGCGGAGTGAAAAACAGTCTTTGGGTTAAAATCCTCTTAAGTGTTCTGGGCAAAGACGGCTATATCTGTATGTCTTCAGGGTCCTCCGTCGGCGCTGCCATGCTTGCCGGTATCGGCAGCGGTATTTTTAAAGATACGGATGATGCGGCAGGTAAATGTTCTTCAGAAATTAAAAAGCTGGAGCATATCGGGAGGGATACGAAAATTTATCAGGATAAGTATTTTAGATATAAAGAGAATTTAGGCTTATAAAATCATGTGGTTTTTACAGTTCGGTATATTTGATAAAAGGAGGAATGATAAAAATGAATAAAATTGGAATTCACTACGGAAGTTTTGTCAGAAACTGGAATGACGAGCAGTTTTCACTTATTCCTAAAGTTAAAGAGCTGGGATTTGATGTTCTTGAGTTTGGGGCAGGTTATCTTTTAAATATGAGCGATGATGATATTTTCAGGTTTAAGGATCTCGCAGTGGAAAATGAAATTGACCTTGTTATGAGTCTGGGGCTTGCTCCCAATGAGGATATAGGTTCACCGGATACCGGAATAAGAAATGCAGGGAAAAAAATACTGACGGATTTGGCCGTAGCAATGAGAAAGGTCGGTGCAAGCGACTGCAGCGGAATAATTCACGGTTCCTGGAACGGTAAAATAAGCGATTACAGCGAGAAGCAGGTTTACTGGAAAAACAGCGTTGAAGCGATGAAAGAAGCGTCAAAGGCGTTTGCCGACGAGGGAGTATATTTTAATGTTGAAGTTGTAAACCGGTTTGAGAACTTTCTGATAAACACCTGTGATGAAGCACTGCAGTATCTAGACGAGGTTGACTCTCCGCAGCTTGGTATTCATCTGGATACTTTTCATATGAATATTGAGGAAAGTAATATGGTATCTCCGATTTTCAAGGCAAAGGACAGGCTGAGATATTTTCACATAGGTGAAAACAACAGAAATTTCCCGGGGCTCGGCAGTATGCCGTGGAAAACCATATTTGAGACCCTGAAACTGGTAAATTATCAGAACCCGATTTCAATGGAACCGTTTGTTAAACCGGGAGGAGAAGTGGGATCCGCCGTCAGCCTGTACCACGAAATAATGCAGATTGATGATTATGATTTGCAGATAAAACAGTCGCTGAAATTTGTAAAGAATCTTCTCACATAGCGATGAACTTCAGCAACAGGCCGTATAAAATGGTTTTGGATTGGTTATGAGGATTACCCAGGAGGAAATTGCCGAAATAGCAGAAGTCTCTCGCGGAACTGTTGACCGTGTACTTCATAACAGGCCGGGTGTAAACAAAGATGTACGTTTACGGGTTAATAATATTATTAAGGCCCTGGACTATACGCCGAATGTTGCAGGGCAGGCTCTTGTCTGCCGGAAAAGGAATCTGTTTTTCGGTGTTATGATCTCGCCGAATATTCAAACTTCGATTGAGGAAGTTCGCAGAGAAGTTTTTATTCAGGTGGAAGAACTGCGTGCATGGGGTATTGAACTCAATATTGAAGTTACTACTGCCTCTAATGCTTCTGAACAACTTAAACAGCTTGACTGTTTGTTAAAGCAGGGTATCGACGGCATTGCAATTGCTCAGGTATTCGAAAAGTCTGTTGCAGAAAAACTGAATGAATTAATGGCCAACGGGATCCCGGTTATAACATTTTACCAGGACCTTGATAACATCAGACGGATCTGCCATGTCGGACAGGATGACAGCAAGGCAGGTGAAATTTCATCGGGTTTGTTTGATTTGATTCTTCCCCGGAACAGTAAGGTTGCGATAATATCCGATTTTTCTGAATTTATCTGCCAAAAGTACAGGGAAGAGGGGTTTTTTCGCAGGTTAAGGAGTTCCGGCTCATCAATTACAGTTGTTGAATCAGCAGAGAACCTGGGGCAGGATTTGCTTTCTTTTAAACTTGTTTCTGAAATTTGTAAAAAATACCCTGATTTAAAAGGGATATATATAACAGGCACCGGAGCCGAAGGCCTTGGCAAAGCCTTGAAGAGCAGTGAAATGCACTCTCAGGTTCAGGTAATAAGCCATGAATTGTCTCCATCGGTTATCAAACTGATGGAAGAGGGAATTGTGAAATTTTCCATATGTCATAACCCTTTGAGACAGGGTTCCATGGCAATTCAGTTGTTGTTCAAATTTGTTTTCAGAAAAATTAAACCTGTGAATGAAAAATATTATGTTGAACCTGATATTATTACCTATGAATGTTTGTAATAATTTATAGCTGTATATTATTGATCAGTTTTATTATTTAAAATATACAGTGCAAGGAGGACCGCTTCTTTTCCCTTTCTGCAAAATGGCCGATGGGGAATTCTTCCGTCGAAGAACAAAGCGTCTCCTTCGCCGATATGTATTGTCTCACGTCCATATTCAAAATCAATTTCTCCTTTGAGTAAAAACAGAAATTGTTCTCCGTCTGTGGTAACAGCCTGACGTTTGCTTTCGGGAGTTATTGTAAGAGTAAAGGCTTCAATTATATTATCGCTCTCATATCTTGAGCCCAATGATTCATAAGAAAAACCGACAGCATTGTCACGGTTTATACGTTCCCGTTCTCCGGCTTTTGTAAGGATATAGGAAGTTTCCTTTGTTTCATGTCCGATTCCCCTGACAATGTCCGCCATATCCGTCTCAAGCGCTCTTGCTATTGAAGTCAGAACCGGTAACGACGGAAGTGTCCTGAAATTTTCTATTTTTGACAACAAACCGGCTGATAGTCCGGCCCGTTTTGAGGTCTCCGCAAGCGTAAGGTTGCGCCTGGTCCGTATTTCTTTAATCCTCATTCCGATTTCGATAAGTTCATTATTAGCTGTGCGCTTCATCCAGTATGCTCCAAACCCATAAAAACAATACACAAAATTCCCATGGCTAATCCGATTGCCTGTCGTTTCCCGAATGATTCGCCAAGAAAAATGACTCCTGCCGCTGCTGTAACTATAAAACTCATTTGGGCTACCGGCAAGACCGTGCTTGCCTGACCGGCTTTCAGGGCCAGTGCTGTGAATAATACTATACCACAGATAAAGAGCCCTGAAACCAAACCGAAAGGAATTATTGTAAAAAGCATTCTTTTATCAAAAGCCCCCTGGGGTTTTGCATAATGATATATAACTCCGGAAATAATCCAGACCAGTCCGCCCATTACCAGAAAGGCGTTGGTATCCACTGACGGAACTAATGCGAATTTATATATTATCCCCATCCCTGCGCGGAGAATTGCTGCAGAAACAACAATCCACAGGCCGGGGATATCCGGATATTTTTTATTGACGTCCCGGGTTTTTGCCGGATTGAAAAACAACAGGGTTGCCCCGATTGCAAGAGTGATGCCGACCAGTTTAACCAATGTTATCTCTTCGCTTAGAATAATAAATGCCATCAAAGCTGCAGGAGCAAGATTCAGTCTGTATATAACGGAGCATATGCCCACATCATTTCTTGACATGCCCTCTATCAGCATAATATTGGCGGCCGCGGAGAATATTCCCGAAACAACGCCCCAGGTTACCAGTTCCCTGGAAAGCAAGGCGGGAAATGTTTTATAAGCCCCGCACCTGAAAAAGAAAAAAAATGTCCACACAATACCGATTACAATCATGTAAAGTCCGATTGATTTCTTTTTCCCTGAATATATTTTAAAAATGAAATCGTTCATTGCCGCGCAGGTCATACTGATAACAGCAAATGCGATTGCGAGCATAGCGGCCCCCTTCGGTAGTTATATATAATAAAAAAAATGAATATTTGTCAACACAAAAAGCTTGACAAATTTTATATCAAGAGCTTATACTTCCTTCTATGGTCACGAGTAGCTACACGTGTAGATAAGGTTAAACATCAAAATACATTCAGAATGACTGATGAGATTTAATGTTTAAGCATAAACAATAGAAAAAGGAGGTTAATTTTTTAATCAGCGTTTAATAAAAATAAGGAGATTATTTATGAAAAGGAACTGTTTTACAGGTTTTCTTATAATTACTATTGTTCTGCTTTTTACTCCTGTTTTATCCTTCGCAGGCGGTCAGGGTGAATCTGCGGAAGAAATAGTAATAGAAGGGTTGCCCGGCGACTGGGGAAATATCGACTGGACCCGTTGCGCCGGAACGGAATTGAATTTACTGAGTTATGCTTCAAGCACAACAGATAATTTCAAGGCCCCGCTTGCAGATTTTGAAAAACTGACGGGAATAAAAGTGCATTTTATTCAAATTGTAGATTCGGAAAGAAAGAGGCTTCAGCTTGCTGATTTCGCAACCGGCAGGGGGGATTATGATGTCGCCGCTATCGGGATTTCCAACCGTGAAGAGTTTGCAGTGCCCGGGTACCTGGAACCGCTTGAACCGTATCTGAATAATCCTGAATTAACAGATCTGGAATGGTATAAGCTTGACGGCTTTTCCAAAGATGTTCTGAATGCGGGCAGAGCGAAATCAGGAGAACTGGTATATATCCCGTGGACTGCACAATATTATCTAATCTATTATTTGAAAGATGTTTTTGAATTGCTTGATTTGTCGCCTCCGAAAACATGGGAAGAATATGAAAAGGTCACAGAAGCAGTTAATCAGGCCAGACTGGACGGAAAAATAAATTCGTACGCTTATGTAGACAGGGCATTGCCCGGTTCAAGCGAAGGCGGATGGAGTATGTTCTGTTCTGCAAGCCGTTACGGGCTGGATTTGGTAGACTTCGATAATATGGTCAGCAACCTCCAGACACCAAAAGGGATTGAATTCATGGAGTTCTACACCGGCTGGCTGAAAGAATATGCGCCTCCGGGATCAGCAAACTGGTCATGGCCTGATATATCGGAAGCTTTTAATCATGGACTTCTTGCCATGGCAATCGCCGGAAACACATCCTGGAGAACAGCGGAAGATGAAACCAAGTCAACAGTTGCCGGCCGTGTAGGTTATACTCCTACCGTAATGAAAGACGGCGGACAGGATCCCCTGTGGGAATGGGGGTGGTGTATTAATAAGGACTCAAAAAAGAAAGAAGCTGCATGGTTATTGATTGAGTATCTGACTTCTCCCAACGTCGATGAAGCATTCGGCGCAATTTTTGGGGCCCCCGGAAGGGAGACTTCATATAAAACGCCGGAGTATTTAGCTGCGATGCCCAGCCAGGAATTCATTGACAGCCAGCTTTGGATGATGAATAACGGTATTAATCCGTCTCCTCAAATAGCAAATGTAAAATATGCTGAAATTGCCGATATCATATCCAAAGAGATGAACAATGTTGTTTCCGGTATTAAAACTGTAAAAGAAGCCTGCGCCGACGCGGATAAATATCTTGCCGCACTGGGTGTCAAATCTGCAGTGAAATAAAAAATGATTTTAAAATTCCGTTTGATGGAGGGGAGATAACTCCCCTCCATTTAAATGAAGCGCGAATTAAGTATTATGGACGCTTTGACCTGCTGTTTTGTCCTGTTATTTCCGAGGTGAAGTGTACAAATGTAGGAGTTCTTTTATGTCTACCTGGAATGAAGTAAAAAAAGACGATAAAAAATTTGCAAACACATTTACGATCTCAATCGGAATAATTATCCTGGTTATAGGATTTGTTCCGGTTTTATATTCATTCATTGTTTCGCTGACGGATTTCAGCCTGATCCAGAAAGAAACAAATTTTATCGGGCTGAAAAATTATTTTCATCTGTTTTCTGATACCAGATTTTTATATTCAATAGCGTTTACAATTATTTTTGGTATTGTTGCCGTCGGGCTTGAACTGATCCTGGGGTTTATTTATGCATATATTCTTGCGGGTAAGGACTTTTCATCAAAATATTCATCGGTAGTCAGGACCTTATTAATGATTCCGTTTATTATTGCCCCGGTTGTTGTAGCTTTTACTTTCAAGAATCTTATTTATCACCCTTATGCCGGTTATCTTAATTATTTTCTGGAACTGTTGAAACTTCCTCCATTCATTCTGTTTGAAGGCAGGTTTAACGCTATCATTGCGATTATGGTACTGGAAGTTATAGTAAGAACGCCGTTCATCATGCTTATTTTATATGCCGGAATAACGGCTATTCCAGTTTCCATCCTTGAGGCTGCAGAAATAGACGGGGTTAATTTTATACAAAGAATTTTTCAGGTGATAATACCGAATATCAAGGCGGTTATAGTTGTAGCCTGCATTTTCAGGTTTATGTCGGTTATTAAAATATTTGATGAAATTTATATCCTGACGCAGGGAGGGCCGGGCAGTACCACGGAAAACATTTCAATGTATGCAACTGCGCAGTCATTTAATTATTATCATACAGGATACAGTTCCGCTTCTACATTTATGTTCTTCGTCTTAGTGATGGTATTAATAAACACATTGCTTAAATACAGCAAATTCGGCGCGGAGTAAAAGGAAATATAAAATGAATAAATATAACTTAATTAAAGCTGCCAAATATGTTTTTATTTTTTTAATGGTCTGCATTGCATTGTTCCCATTTGTTTTGGTGTTTTTTACTTCATTTAAAACCCATGTTGATGCTATTGCGATGCCGCCGAAGTGGTTATTTTCGCCGACATTGAAGAATTATATCGTTCAGTTTACTAATCGTGAAGTTCTGAAAGCAACAAAAAACAGTGTGATAATTGGCGTAAGCGCCACAATAATTTCTACCTGCCTGGGAGTCTGTACCGGTTATATAATCTCGAGGTTTAAGAACAGGTGGCTGAAGGTTCTGTCCCAGTCTACGCTATGGTTGAGAATAGTACCGCCGATATCGCTGGTAATTCCTTATTTTATCATATGGTACAAACTGGATAAGCTGGATACCTACCTGTCGCTCATTGTAATGTATGTCGTTGTTGCTTTACCGCTGATAACATGGATGATGATCAGTTTTTTTCAGGATGTTCCGGTTTCGGTTGAAGAGTCGGCCCAACTGGACGGCTGTACAAGGCTTCAGATATTACGATATGTTGTTATCCCGATGGTGCTGCCCGGAATATTTGCTGCATCCAGTCTTGCTTTTATCGGGTTGTGGAATGAGTTTTTATTTGCAGTTTTCATTACAGGTGAAAAAATCAGGACACTGCCTATAGAACTCTATAATTCGCTTGGTGTTTTTGAGCTGGACTGGGGAAGACTGTCCAGTATCGCCGTTTTCTCGATTATACCGCCTATAGTTTTCATCGCATTTACACAGAAATATCTGGTGCGCGGTTTAACCATGGGCGCAATCAAGGAGTAATTTTAAAATACAATGAAATATAATAATCCTTTCAAAGAAGACGGAAAATGGTATCGCGGAAATACTCACATTCACAGTACCGTATCAGACGGCTCTTTTTCGATATCAGACTGTGTTGAAGCTTATAAACAGCATAAATATGATTTTGTGGTAATAACGGACCACCATGAGGTGAGTACTGTTTCGGGATATTCAGATGAAGACTTTCTGGTAATTCCCGGCAGTGAACTGCATCCTGATAATCCGTACGGAGGAACCCTTTATCATATTGTTGCTATAAATATTCATAAAAAAATTCCTGTACAAGAAAGACATCCTAATGAAATAATGAAAGAGGTCGCCGGGCAGGGCGGTCTTTCGGTTCTTGCGCATCCGTACTGGTCTGGGCATACCGTTACGGATTTACTGCCGCTGAAAGGTTACTTTGCAATGGAAGTCTTTAATACAGCCTGCGATAAAATGGGCAGGGCTTTTTCAGAATCGCATTGGGATGATCTTCTCGACAGGGCCGGCCCGGTACTAGGTATTGCATGTGATGATTCTCATTACATGGACGACAGGTATGCCGGATGGATTATGGTGAAAAGCCGTAACCTGACTATTGCAGGTATTATGCAGTCTTTGAAGCAGGGTATGTTTTATTCAACCCAGGGTCCCGAGATTTTTGATTTCAGGATTGAAGAACCAGGTAATCCGGAAAAATCATACGGGGAAAATAAAAGAGGAATGATCGTTGCCGGGTTTTCACCTTCGGTGTCCGCAGCGTTTATAACCGGTCCCTGTTTTGGAAAGCAGATATATTCCGGGAAGAATCAGCTTCTTACCGAAGCTGTTTATGAAATTGACGGTCATGAAAAATATATAAGGCTGGAAATTGTCTCGCCGGAAGGTAAAAAAGCGTGGTCCCAGCCGATTATATTATAAGCATGATCGACAGCGGAATTAGGTTGGAAAAAGGAGGCAGAAATTGAAAAATAACGGCTATGATAATTCACGGTTGGTTCATGCCAGTTTTGGTTCGCGAGAGATGTTTTCTCAATGGTTTACTTCAGCATTCAGTTTGTATACTTTTTTCTACTATGAAAGTGTAATAGGATTGCCTTCGGAACTTGCATTGACCGCGTTTCTGATCTTTGCAATCTGGAATGCCGCAAACGATCCCATAATCGGCTACCTTATGGAAAAGCTGAAAATGCCGTGGCAGAAGAAACGCCATTTTCGAAGATTTCCCTGGATCCTGATTGGCGGAATTCCGTGGATGGTGTCATATCTGTGCATTTTCCTGGTGCCCCTGAACTGGGGAACCGACGGCAATACAGGCAGTCTTTTCGCCTGGTATATTGTATCGCTTGTTATATTTGATACATTTTTTACTCTTTTTGATATTAATTGCGCGTCTCTGTTTCCCGTTAAATTTTCAAAACCGAATGAACGAAGGGCTGTGCAGACCTGGGGAACAATTTTGGGAATTCTGGGAATTGTTCTTGCCTTCGTTATAACAGGAATGATTGTTAGTCAGAATCGTCCTGAAAGTTACAGGCAGGCGGCATTTGTTACCATGTTCGGCGGGCTCCTCTTTTTCATTTTAATTCTGCCGGGAGTTTATGAAAATAAAAGACTGAGAGCAAAGTATATTCAGGCCGAGCGTGTTTCCAAAGAGGTCCATCAGTCGTTTTCCCAGGTAGCAAAGAAGGTTTTGTCAGATCGAATCGTCAGGTCCAAGTATTTTTTCTTTTTCGGTTACCAGGCAGCTGTTGCGCTGATTAATGCTTCAGCTCTTTATGTTGTCACCTATATACTCGATGATCCTGAAAATGATTCCCTGATTTTTCTTATGGGAGCAATGTTAATCGGCGCCCTGGTTTCAACCCCGGTCTGGTCTGCAGTCGCCCAGAGAATAAATAATAATAAAAAAATGAGCGTATCTGCCGGGTTTGTTATGGCAGTTTCATTTGTTCCGATGCTTTTTGCCTCAGAATTGTGGCAATGGATAGCATGCCTGGCATTATTTGGAATAAGCCTGGGGGGGCAATGGTTTATGGACCCCCCGACAATGGGAGATGTTCTTGACGATGTAGCCGCCCGAAACGGAAAACGAGAGCAATCAATATATTACGGGTTCCAGTCTTTTATAGTAAGGTTTGGGGAAGCGTTTAAGGCACTTGTAATTGCTCTTGCCCATGTTGCAACCGGTTTTGTGGAAGGGGCGCCGACATTGGCTGCCCAGCAGGCGGCCAATCCGGAAGGATGGCAGGCGGTCCTGGTCGGGATAAGGATTCATACCGCCCTTGTACCTGCTCTACTTGTACTGGGCAGCACCTTGCTGTTTATCCGTTCATATAATCTGACCCCGGAGAAGGCTGCAGAAAACCGGAAAAAACTTGAAGAAATCGGGATTTAATGTAATGGATAAGAAAAAAATTGCAATAATCGGTTCCGGAATGAGCGGTCTGACTGCTGCGGCATATATGGCAAGGGCGGGTCATGAGGTTGTAGTTTATGAACAGTTTTCGGAGCCCGGCGGCGTTACGCGAACACTGCACAAAGACGGTTTTTCCTGGGACCTGGGGCCTCTTCTTCTTGACGGGTTCGGGAAAGGAGATAGCGGAACACGGATTCTCAGCGAGATTGGTATTAATGATGTTTTTTCGACGCCCCCTTCTGATCGCGGTATAGTGTTTCCGGATTTCAGCCTGTGGAAGCCGGATATATATACCGGCGATCTGTGGCGGAGAGATTTTCTGATAAATGAATTCCCCGCCGAGGCAGCCGGAATCAGGCGTTACTACAGGTTTTACCGCAGAATGTGCCGGATTATGAAAATCAATCGCCGTTCAAATGTCGGAAGAAAGGCCGGTTCTTCAATAGCTCGGGTTCTATTGCTTTTGAATTATCTTTCCGTAAAAAAATATGAATCATGGTCCGCCGACAGGCTGATGAAATATTTTTTTAATTCTCCCGGGTTGCGGGCTGTTTTTACCGGCATCCTTGCTGATTTGATGGTGAAACCGGATGAATTCCCGGCGCTCGGTGTACCCTTTTTTAATATTGAAAGCGCTTTTGATGCCCGCGGCCTGGATGCCGATAACAGCTCGGATTGCGGCACAATATATCGGTATATCAGTAACGGCTGTGAAACCCTGGTGTCGGCGGTTATTGAAAGTATACGAAGCGCCGGCGGTCGGATACGCACCTCTGCTCCGGTTAGCCGCGTTGAAGTGGAAAGCGGCCGCGTTGCAGGGGTTGTTGTTAACGGTGTATCGGAAAAAGCCGATATCGTAATCTATACCGGCGGAACTCAGGAATTGCTGTCTGATCTGCTTGGGCCTGATTGTTTGACGGCAGATTACAGGGAAATAATCCGCGACCAGGTTCATATGGAATCGGTATTTATGGTTCATCTGGGAGTAAATTATACCCCGAAACAGAAAAGCGCATTATGTTATTATTACGGAACATATGAAATCGGCAAAGCAGTGGATGAAATCAGAAACGGTAAATACCATGAAGGCCGGTCCGGGTTTCTTGTCTATGTTCCGTCCATGCATTCCCCCGGAATGGCGCCGGAGAACTGTCATGCCGTTACAGTCTATACCGTTGCCCCGAATTTTCTTCAGGACGGCGAATGGGAAGACCGGCAGGAAGCGCTGGCTGATCGGCTTGTCGCGGAAGCGGAAAAATTTGTGCCGGGCCTGAAAGAGGGTACAATAACGCGTGAAATAGTGAGCCCTGCCGATTTCAGAACCATGGTATATCAGAAACACCATTCTTTCGGTGGAATTGCTCCTGTGCGGGGCAGGTCTAATCCTTCCTATAAAACACCGGTCGAAAATTTGTGGTTAATCGGCTCGCAAAGCGAAAGCGGAGGCGGGGTTGCGGGGGTAATGAAAGGCGCGCAGACTGCTGCCGTTAAGATTCTGGAGTCTTTGGAAAACAGCATTTAATTATTATTCAGAAAATGGTTGACATATAAAAGTATACAAAATATAATGATTTACACGAGTAGCTACTCGTGTAACTTTAGGAGTAAATAAATGAGTGATAAATTTAAACTGGCAATTATCGGTGCCGGAATATTTGCTGAAGCGAATCATTTTCCCAGCCTGTCTCTGCATTTCTTTGATGATATCGAAAGGGCGGCAGTATGCGATCTGGACATTAACAGGGCTGAAAGACTGGCGGACAAATACGGCTGGAAGAAAGTTTATACCGATTTCCATAAAATGCTTGATGAGGTTAAACCTGATGCCGTTTTTGTCTGTTTGGGCGCAAAACATCATCCTGCGGTTGCTTCGGAAGTAATCAGGGCGGGATTTCCGGTATTCCTTGAAAAGCCGGCCGCCATTAATGTCGAAGGGACCAGGCAGATAAGCGATGTGGCTTCTTCTGCGGGAGTTCCCGTACAAGTGGGCCACCAGAAGAGACACGGGCTTGCCTATAACAAGCTCAGGGAACATGTATCAAATACAGAAGAGTTCGGCAATATAATTCAGATAGACAGCAAGATGCACGGCTTTACGGTGTTTCCGACCTTTTACACATGCATGCTTGAATGGCAGTGCCATAACCTTGATCTTGTTATTTCAATTGCAGGCAGCATAAAAGAGATAAATGCAATATCACACAGAGACAGCGACAGAACCGGAGCGCTCTCGGCCCTTTTAAGATTTGAAAATAATGCTTTGGGAACTTTATCTTGGGGCACTTACGGCGGTCCGGGTCAGTTTGTTGAAAGGGTTGAGGTTTTAAGTGATAAGGGGAAAAGGGCGATTATAACAAACGCCAGGGAAGTGCAGTTCTGCGATATTGAGAACGGAACGCACTGGACAAACGACTGGAACCCAATCAGCCCGAACCAGAGTCACGTTTTTAACGGCTATGTAGGTGAATTCAGACATTTTATAGATATTGTAAAAAACGGCGGTGTTCCGGTGCCTTCAATTCAGGATGAACTTAAAACAATGGAGAATCTTCGCGATATCGCGCTTTCCGCCGGAATCCCGATTGAATGGGCCCCGGTTTCAAGCGGTTTATAGAAATATGGGCGCCTCCAATAACCCTGTACCGGGATTATCAGAGGTGCCCTGGAGTTTAATTATTTCCTTGCCGGAAAATAATTAAACTCCATTAAATCTAGGGAAGATCTCTAAAACTAAAGTTTTTAAACTAAAGTTTTTTAACTGAAGTTTTTAGAGATCCCCATATTTTACTTGGAGAAGTTATGAACAAAACAAAATTTTTGGAACAATACCTTCAGTACGAACTTGAGGATATTCTGGGCGAGGAAAATGTCGTTACGGATCAGGTTGAGCTTGATGCCCAATCCCTTGATGTATGGTGGATTACAAGGTTTCTTTTAAACAACAAGAACCTGGATATTCCGAAACCGATGGCAATAGCCTTCCCGCGGACTACTGAAGATGTTGTGAAGCTGGTGGAATTCAGTAATGAACACAAAATCCCGCTTGTTCCCCGCGGAGGAGGGGCCGGCGATGTCGGCGGAACCCTTCCGATCAACGGCGGTATTGTTGTTGATATGAAAAGAATGGACCGGATTATTGAACTTAATGAGCGTTCGCTTACCGTAAGGGTTCAACCCGGAATACTTCAGAAAGATCTTGAGGTTTATTTGAACCGAAGGGGTTACACTATGAACCACCTTCCGGCTTCGTTTACAACTTCGGCAGTCGGCGGATTTATTGCAACCAACGGTACCGGCGTTCTTTCTTCGAAATACGGGAAGATGACGGACCTGGTCAGGCAGATCGAGGTTGTTCTTCCGACGGGCAAGGTTTTTAAGAGCCTTCCTGTAAACAGGCACTCTTCCGGGCCTGATTATTCGAGGCTGTTCTTCGGGGCTGAGGGAACTCTCGGTATTGTTACAGAAGCAGTCTGCAAGATCTATGAACTTCCCGAAAAAAGATCTTTCGGAACCTATCTGCTTCCGGATCTGAAGACGGGAATAGAGGCCGGAAGAAAGCTGATGACAAGCGGCCTTACGCCCTGTCTAATGAGGCTTTATGATGAAATAGACACGGCGCACATTTTAAAAGACCAGTACGGGCTTGATGCCGACGGCAGTGTTCTGGTTATCGGTTTTGACGGAAATGCAAAGGTCGTGGAAGTGCTTGTAGCCGAGGCGGAAAAAATTCTTGCAGACATGGGGGCCCAAAACCTTGGAGAAAAAACGGCAAAGCTCTGGTGGGAGAACAGGTACCAGTCATATTATCCCCCGAAGGATTATATTTATTTTCCGTGGATGATGGCTGTTATGGATACGGTAGCTCCCTATGAGAACATAGAAGACTGTTACTGGGCAATGAAGAAAGTTGTTGAAGAAGATTTTAAGGAATACGACGCAAAATTTCATGCGCATTTTTCTCACTGGTACGATTGGGGAACAAGTTTTTATCCCTCCTTCATTCTGAAGGATTTCCCGCAGGATGAAAAAGTTGCCATGAGGATATATACAAAAATCGTAAACGGCTGCGTCAGGGCTTCCCTGAAGAACGGAGGGGTAATAAACGAACATCACGGCGTCGGAATGCGCCTGGGCTCATTAATGAAAGAGGCCTACGGAGAAGGGTATGAGCTGGCAAGATACATTAAAAAGGCTCTTGATCCATCAAATATTATGAATCCTGGAAAATTGGGATTAGGAGAATAACCATGGGAATAGCGGAAACCAGAGAAACAGTAAGGGCTTGCAAGCATTGTTTTATGTGCAGATATATAAGCCCTCATTTTATTGCTACAAAACTTGAATCCTGTACGCCCAAGGGGTACGGAATACTCCTGTCGGAAATTGATGAAGGTAAACGTGAATGGACCGATACTATTGCCGATTATTTTTATCAGTGTACCCTTGGCGGCGAATGCAGGGAAGACTGCTTTTTCGACTGGAAAGAAGATCAGATGGTACGCGACGCAAGAGACGAGATCGTTAAAAAGAATCTTGTGCCGGCCTCCGTTAAAACAGCCGCCGAAAACCTGATTGAAAAAGGCAATATTTACGGAGAAAAGAAATATAAACTGGCGTCAAAGTATGCTGACAAAGGGAATTCAAGGGTCCTGTTTATTCCGGGCAACACCCTCGGCGAAATGGATCAGGAAGCCGTTGACAAGGCTGTTTTAATACTTAAAAAGGAAGGCTCGGATTTTTCAATCTTTGACAGGGATATCAGCAGCGGTATGGAACTTTATGATCTGGGGTATTACGAAGCGGCAAAAAGTTCGGCCCTGAAATTTGCCGGGGCTCTGAAGGAAAGTAACGCCGGGGTGATAGTATCATACTGCGCCGCAAGCCTTCGCGCTATAAAAGAGCTTTTTCCGGAATGGGGAATTACTCTCCCGGAGGGCCTTCAGGTAATACATTTTTCGGAGTTTGTTGAAAAAGCGGCCAAAGAGAATAAACTTGCCTTGAAGAAAAACATCGGCAAGAAGACAGCTTATCACGACGGAAGCTATCTTGGCCGCAAGCTGGGTGTTTTTGATGCGCCGCGTGACGTTATCGGAATGTGTGTTTCCGGCAGCCTGTCCGAATTGTATTTCAACAGGGAAAAGGCGCAAAGCAGCGGGGCCGGATCGGCAATGTTTTTTACGCATCCTGAAATAGGCTGCGAAATTGCGAAAAAGGTGCTTGAAGAGGCTGAAAACGACGGCGTAGAGCTTCTGGTTACTTCTTCGCAGAATTCCGTTAAAACCTTTAAAAATGCAAAGGAAAAATTCAATTCTTCTGTAGAAATAAAGAGCATAATTGATGTTGTTTTTGACAGCTTATAAAAATAAGCAGTTTACCTTTTTTTATGGAGATTAAAATGAAGCAAGCTTTCATGCCGGAGAAATTAACAATCAAGTACCGCGAAGTAGAGAAACCGGAAATTAATGATAATGAAGTACTGCTTAAAATATCAAGGATCGGAATATGCGGTTCGGATCTGCATGTGTATAAGGGGAAACATCCGCTGGTCAGCTTTCCTCTTGTACAGGGCCATGAGTTCAGCGGCTATATTGAAGAACTGGGTTCCGAGGTAAAGGGCTTTGAAAAGGGCGATCTGGTAACGGTCCAGCCCGCAATCGGGTGCGGGGAATGCAGGAAATGTAAAAAAGGGATAGTCGCCCAGTGCGATAAACTTCAGTTTATCGGAGGCGCTGTTCACGGGGCCGGCAGTGAATACTTTAAGGTTGATGCTGCGCATGTTGTAAAAATCCCCAACGGGGTTTCCGCCGACGATGCAGCTATGGTTGAACCGGCGGCCGTCGCGGTAAGAGCCGTAAGTAAAGTGGATTCCATTGAAGGAAAAGACGTCGTCGTATTCGGCGCGGGCACAATAGGTAATCTGGTTGCCCAGGTTGCCGGGAATGCAGGGGCCGGGAAAATTATCCTGGCGGATCTGCTTGAAAACAGGCTGGATATTGCGAAAAAGCTCGGTTTCACAGTTATAAATCCCGGAAAGACAGAAGACTTAATCGGTGATATTCATAGAATCCTTGGAAACAATCCTCCCGAAGTCGTTTTTGAGTGTGTCGGGAACAAAGCCGTTTTAAATAATTCAATATCGCTTATTGACAGGGGCGGCCAGCTGATAGTCCTCGGCGTTTATGAAGATCAGCCGGAAACCAATATGGTAATGGTCCAGGACAAGGAAATTGAAATGACGGGTTCGCTAATGTATACATGGGATGATTATTACAGGGCGGTTGAGTTAATAAGCAGAAAAGAAATAAAGCTCGAACAGCTCAGGACTCACCATTTTAAATTTGAAGAGTGGGAAAAGGGATACAGGCTGCTGATGGAAAAACCGGATGAGGCGATAAAGGTAATAATAGATCTTTAAAACAGGAATTTACGGGAGAGAACAATTGATAAATATAGACGTCGAAAAATTGTCGCAGGACAGATTTGAACGTTTCGGGAAAATTATATCCCTGACAAACGGATGCCCGGTCGCTGCGAATAAAGAAATTACATACTGGGATAAGGTGTCTGAACTGCAAATGGGCCGGACCACATCTACCGGAATACTGGAAATATACCGGAGAGAAAAAATAGTAACCCAAATGGAAAGGCATAAAAACTCTCCTGAAATTATGATTGGGATTGAAGGCGATTCAGTCGTGCTGTTCGGAAAACCGGGGGGGCGTGCGGGAGAGGATCTTGCTGCTTTTGTCATACGACAGGGAGAAGCCGTCGCAATGCATGAGGGGACCTGGCACTGGTCTCCTTTTCCCCTCGATGATATCGGGCGGATACTGGTCATATTTAAATCCGGTACTCCGGATGATGATCTTGAAATCTGTCCCCTTGCCGAAAGTGTAAAGATTGATTTCTCCGGCGACGGTTCAGGGAGGTGAGTGATGGCTGCAATATGGACAATGGGAGAGATCCTTGTTGAAATAATGAGGCCGAACGCGGGAATGTCATTGTACGAAACCGGAATTTTCAGGGGGCCGTTTCCCAGCGGCGCTCCCGCAATTTTCATCGATACCGCCGCAAGATTGGGCCACAAGAGCGGAATCATCGGCGGTGTAGGAAAAGATGATTTCGGAAGATGTGTAATCGACAGGCTGTCGCATGACGGTGTAGACACAAGGTTTGTCGGGGAATATGAACAGACGGCAACTGCGGTAGCTTTCGTAACATATTTTGAAGACGGCTCTCGCCGGTTCATTTACCACATAGACGGAACCCCCGCCGTAATGAACAACAGGATTCCTGATTCGCTGGTTTCGGAGTTGTCGGCGGATCCGGACGGCAATAAGGGTTTTTTCCATATAATGGGATGTTCCCTTCTGGCTTCCGACAAATTCAGGGATTCAATAATTGAAACGATGGAGACTTTTATTAAGGCCGGATACAGGATAAGTTTTGATCCCAATATCAGGAAAGAATTGCTTGCCGACGGAGACCTTTTAGAGATTATCAGGCCGATTATTGACAATTCTTCAATAATTCTGCCGGGCATTGATGAGCTTAAAATGATGACGAATAAAGAGACCATCGATGAGGCCGTATCTGTCCTGTTCAGCGGCAACAGCAGGCTGGAGATCATTGTGCTGAAAAAAGGAAAAAACGGGGCGGCTGTTTTTCAGAGAGATAAGGATGAAGTCAGCATCCCGGTTTATAAAATTCGGGAAGTAGATCCCACCGGTGCCGGAGACTCGTTTGACGCAGGATTTTTATGCGGAATTATTGAAGGAAAGTCTGTTTCCGAAGCAGGCAGAATTGCTGCGGCTGCAGGGGCTTTAAATGCCTCGGCATTCGGCCCGATGGAAGGCGAGATCTCCGCGGATTCGGTAAGGAAAATGATAACGGCATGAAGAAATCAACATATGATTTATTCAGAAATATTATAGACGACAACAGGAACGGAAGGCACTCCGGGATTGCTTCAATATGTTCGTCCAACCGGTTTGTTCTCGAAGCTGCAATTGAACAGGGCGCTGAAGCCGGACTTCCGGTGCTGATTGAATCAACCTCCAATCAGGTTAATCAGCAAGGCGGCTACACCGGTATGAAGCCGGCAGATTTCAGAAATTATATAGAATCAATATACAGTAAAGGGCTGATCAGTTCCGAATCCCTGATTCTGGGGGGAGACCATCTCGGACCATACCCATGGAGGAAAGAGCCGGCTGAAAAAGCAATGGAAAAAGCCTGTGACCTTGTAGACAGCTATGTCCGGGCCGGATTCAGCAAGATACATCTTGATGCCAGCCATCCTCTCGGGGAAGACGAACGTGAACCCGGGGGCGGAATAAATATACGGCTTATAGCCGAAAGAACAGCGCAATTATGCAGGGTTGCCGAAAAGGCTTTCGAAGAAGAATATAAACTGAACAGGGCCCTTGAGCCCCCTGTTTTTGTAATTGGATCGGAGGTGCCGGTTCCCGGAGGTGAGGTTGAAGGGCATGTCGCTGCCCCGGAGGTTACGTCGGTCAGTGATCTTGAATACACAATAAAAGAAGCGGAAGCCGCTTTTGCGAAAGAAAAACTTCATAACGCATGGGAAAGGGTGATTGCCGTTGTAGTTCAGCCGGGAGTTGAATTCGGCGACAGTATCGTATTTCCATATGAACATGAAAAAAATGAAAAGCTTATAGAATTTATTAAAAACTACAATCTGGTTTATGAAGCGCATTCAACTGATTATCAATCGGCGGAGAAATTAAGATCCATGGTAGCCGACGGTTTCTCAATTTTAAAAGTGGGTCCTGCTTTGTCATATGCAATGCGCGAGGCTGTTTTCCTTTTGGGCTACATGGAGCAGGAGATGTTCGGGTCTTTTGTAAATATAAAACTGTCGGAAATTAAAGAGGTTCTTAACAAGGCGGAGAACAGGAATAGAAGTTACTGGGAAGATTATTACCGCGGAAGCAGGTATGAAGTTGAACTGTCAAAAAAATACAGTTATTCGGATCGAATAAGATATTACTGGAATGATCCCGAGGTAAAAGAGAGCCTTGACAGGCTTCTTGTCAATATGGAATCCGAAGAAATACCGGATGGTCTTTTAAAGCAGTTTTTTGAAAGACAATATTGGGATGTTAGAAATCAGTTATTAAAAAAAGACCCTTCTGAACTAATCAGGGCAAGAATAGCGGAAGTGATTTCTGATTACCATTATGCAGTATGTAAATCAATATGAATACAAACGGGAAGAAAGCTATAATTATCGGAAGCGGCATAGCCGGATTAAGTCTTGCCGCCTGTCTTCAGAAATACGGTTATCAGACAGAGGTCTTTGAGCAGCATTCCCGGCCCGGCGGAGTAACCGCAACACTGTCGTCAAACGGTTTTAAATGGGATCTGGGCCCGATGATGCTTGAGGGTATTGCTCCGGCGGAACCGGCAGGAAAAGCGTTAAAGGAAGTATTTCCCGACTTTGACCTTAAGCTTGTCAGGGGAGACCGCAGTCTTTTCTTTAAAGATTTTTCAATACAGCCGGGCGATGATTTTAATAGAAACTGGAGAAAGAAACGGTTGTCCTCCATTTTCCCTGAAGAACGGAAAAGTATAAGAAAATTCCTGGGAATGATGGATACTGTTAATGATCTTGTAACACTTGAGAAGAATATTCCGTTTAAAAACGGATTCATTAAACTGTTATTCAAAGCCGGAATGTCTGTTAAATATCTTGCAGTTAGAAAGTACAGCCGGATGAACAGCTGCGAGATTGTTGATCTGTTTTTTAAAAACGATAAATTAAAAGCCTATTTCATGATGATCCTTGCGGATATGACGGTTCTTCCCGATGAGTACCCGGCGCTTGCGCTGGCATTTTCCAACCAGGAAAATGCATATAACAGGAAAATCAGGCAGAGAAAGGTTTTTTGTTTCGGTCCCGGACATATAACCTACCGTTATGTGGAAGGAGGAAACGGGGTGCTGATCAATAATATTATTGAGCGGCTGGTAAAAAACGGAGGCCGTGTTCATACCTCAGCGCCGGTCCGGAAAATCCACATTCAGGATAATTGCGCCTGTGGAGTGGAAACTTCCGACGGTGTTTTCCACGAGTCGGATATTGTCGCGGTCAGCGGCCCGGCTGAAAACTGTTTTTTTAATATGATCGGCAGAGAGTATCTTGATAAATCATGGATAGACAAGGTTGAGAACCTGCCTCTTATGGAATCGGTTTTCATGATCCACCTGGGAATCGATTTTAACCCTGCAGAATATCAGCCGATGCCTCTGGCGTACTATTACAATACTTATGATGTGGAAGCCGGAGTGAAGCGAACAAGGCAGGGGGTCCCGCAGCAGGGAGACGACGGTTTTCTGATTTATATCCCGTCTTTTCACTCGCCCGACATGGCCCCGGAAGGGAAATACGCAGTGACCGTATATACCATTGCCCCGTACAGAATTGACGGCGGATGGGAAAGTCATAGAGCCCGGCTCGAAGAAAAACTGCTGAACCATGCTGAAAGGATAATACCCGGGCTTCAGCAGTCGATTCTTGAAAAGGTTGTCATAACCCCTGAAGATTACGGGAAGATGGTTCATCAGGTTTCACACCACTCTTTCGGAGGGGCCAGGCCGGATATTATAACCGCCGGAATACCGCATAAAACTCCCTTCAGGAACCTCTGGTTTATAGGCAGTCAAAGCGAATGCGGACCCGGCGTATGGACCCAGATTCTGGCTGCGAAAAAAATCTCGGAAATGATTGCGACAGGTGTCGATGTTTCACAATAAATATTAACGGAGAGGAGAGAAAGTTATGGATGAAGAAAATTTAAATTTTGATGTAGTGATAGCCGGCTCCGGCCCGTCCGGGATGAGCGCCGCCATATCCTCAAGTCGCAACGGGGCAAAAGTCCTGCTGATTGACAGATTTTCTTTTCCGGGTGGCATGTCTACCGTTGTGCCGGTTTCAATGTGGCCTATAGTTACCGCTATCGAAATCGGGGAAATGGAACAATCCTACAGCGGGTTTCCGCAGGAAATAGTTGACAGGCTGAGGACTCTCGATGCAATAGAACTCAGGGAAATAAAAATGGACGGAGTCGATACCTTTGTTCCCGATCCGACGGAAGATGACAAGGTTGCGTCGGCTAAATGGTATATCTATGATCCGGAGGCGTTAAAAAAAGTTTTTTTTGATCTCATGGATGAAACAGGAGTTGAGTTTTGGAATAACTCTCTTTTAACCGGTGTAAATATGGCGGATAATCTGGTTGAATCAATAGTAATAGAAACCCTGAGCGGCAGACGGAAGGTAAAAGGAAAGATTTTCATTGATGCAACAGGCAGTGCCGATCTGGTGTTCAGGGCCGGTTACGGTGCCGATTTGGGACATCCTGAGAAAAACTTCATAATGCCGAGTTCAACAACGTGGAGAATTGCAGGCGTAGACACCGATAAAATTGATATCGAAAAAATATCCGGTATCTATGAGAAAGACCGCTCCAGAGGGATTATTGATATTCCGTTGCAGGGCCTCTGCATGCATGTATTCAGCAGAGGCGTAGTACAGATATTCGGAACAAGGGTCTTCAATATCAATCCGCTGGAGCCGGAAAGTTCTGCAGAGGGTGAAAAAGTTCAGAGACAGCAGATCTGGGACATTGTCGAATACATGAAAAAAACTTTTCCGGAATTCAGGGATGCAAAATTAATCAATACTGGCGCTTCTCTGGGAGCAATAGGTACCCGCAGAATTCACGGTGATTACCATATCACCCAGAACGATATTTTATCGGGGAAAAAGTTTGATGATGTGATAGCAACAGGTACCTACCGTGTGGAAATCTGGGACCCTGAAAGCGGAAGCAATATCTTCAAACATCTGATAAACACCTGGTACACTATTCCGTTTCGTTGTCTTCTGCCTGAAAAGATTAAAAATGTAATTGTACCCGGAAGCTCCATTTCGGGACAGTATGAAGCAATGGCCGCCTGGGCAATTCAGCCTGTATGTATGCTGACGGGACAGGCGGCAGGTACTGCCGCCGCTCTCTGTTCGGCAAAGGATCTGCTTGTCAGAGAATTGGATATTGCTGAATTGCAGTCTAATCTGAAGAATCAGAATGTTTTTCTCGGAATTTAGGAACGAAATATGAGTAAGATATTGGAAATGGAAAGTGATCAGAAGGTAGGTTTTTCGATCAAGCTGAATTATTCCCTGGCGGATTTCGGAGCGAACCTGGCGTTCCAGTCTACCAGCCTTTTTTTGATGTTTTATTTTACAGATGTATTCGGACTTGCTCCAGCCCTGGCCGGAACGATATTTCTATACGCAAAGATTTGGGATGCAGTATCCGACCCGCTGATGGGGATGATTGCCGACAGAACCAGAACCAGGTGGGGGAAATTCAGACCCTACCTGCTGTTCGGCTCCTTTCCGTTCATGCTCAGCATAGCTTTGTTATGGGCTGCCCCGCCTGTAGAGCAACAGTATAAATTCCTGTACGGACTGGCAACTTTTATCTTTTTCAGTACTGCAATAACAGTGGTAAATGTTCCCTACCAGGCAATTACTCCGTCATTGACTTCAAGCAGCGATGAAAGGGCTTCGGTGATGGGGTTCCGGGCGATTTTCAGTATCCTCGGGACATTGACGGCTGCTGCTGTGACCCTTCCGCTGGTTAACCTGCTTGGAGCCGGCAGCCAGCAACTTGGCTTCAGGATGCTCGGCATGGTATACGGTCTGATTGCCGCCGGAGTAACGCTCCTGTGTTTTTTTGCTGTAAAGGAAAAGATTGATTATAACGCCGGCGACAAAAACAGTTTAAGGGATTCAATCCGGATAATTGTACGCAATAAACCGTTTCTCCTTCTTTGCGCCGGAGTCCTTTTAAATATGACCGGAATGAACATTCTTGCCGTCGTGATAAATTATTTCTTTAAGTACAATCTGGGAGCTGAAAACCTGATATCAATTGCTTTCCTCTGCCTGTTCGTATCGGCGGCAGGCGCTTCGGTTCTCTGGATATACATTTCCAAAAGAACAAGCAAGCGCACGGCATATTGCCTCGGTATGTCCATAGTAATAGTAAGCCTGGTAATGATAATGCTGGTTGGAGAGCGGAGCGCTGCTTTGACCATAATATTATTTGTATTTGCCGGCATAGGGTTGTCGACAAACTGGATCTCTCCCTGGGCGATGGTTGCCGATACCGTTGAATATTCGGAATTTGTGACTGGAAATAGAAAGGAAGGAATATTATACGGAATATTTTATTTCGTTCAAAAACTTTGCGTTGCAATTGCGGGATTTATAGTCGGAAAGGTCCTGTCGGGAACGGGGTATAATCCGAATATGGCACAGACTGAAAAAACTCTCGAAGGGATTAAATATCTGTTTACATTGATTCCTGCAATATTGTTGCTTTTGGGAGTTATTACCCTGGTTTTTTATCCTTTGGATACAAGGATGCATAACAGGATCATCGGAATAATAGAAAAACGAAAGTTGCGCGGGGTTTAAACATGGAGAATAAAAAATGAATAATGCAGTCGGTACATATAAACTTGGTATGAAAACCAGGCTCGGGTACGCAGTCGGAGATTTCGGGGCTAATCTGGCTTTCCAGGTTGTGGCTTTTTATCTTCTGTTTTTTTATACGGATGTTTTCCGGCTTTCACCTGCCGTTGCAGGCGGCATATTTCTTTTTTCAAAAATCTGGGACGCTTTAACCGATCCAGTTATGGGTTATATTGTCGGCAATACATCAAGCAGATGGGGCGGCAAAAGGCCTTATCTGTTATTCGGGGCCGCTCCCCTGGGGCTGTCGGTATTTCTTCTTTTCATGTCGCCGGATCTGAATGAGCTGGGCAGAATAATATATGCATTACTGACTTTTACATTTTTCAGCACGGCGGTTACGGTTGTCAATGTCCCGTACCTGGCTTTAACGCCGGTAATGACGGATGACTATCATGAACGTTCGGTTATAACGGGTTACAGGGTCTTTTTGGGGATTATTGGGACCCTGACCGCTGCAGGCGTCACGCTTTTGCTGGTATCCGTTCTGGGAAACGGAAGCCAGGTCCAGGGGTTCAGAAGAACCGGGATAGTATACGGGTTGGCAATCGGTATTGTAACCATTGTAACGTTTCTGACGGTAAAAGAGCGAAATACAGTCGAAAAGAGAAGGAAAAGCGGTATAAAGGAGATACTCAGGGCCCTTTCGATAAACAAACCGTTTATTATTCTGACGACAGCCCTGCTCCTTGTAATGACCGCAACGGGAATAATGGCCATTCTGATTGCCTATTACTTCAAGTATTGCCTGCTCAGGGAAGAACTTACATCAGCGGCGCTGCTGAGCCTGTTTGTATCTGCGGCAATAAGTATTCCCCTGTTTGTAAAACTGTCTTCGAGATTGGGAAAGAAAAAACCGTATATTATCGGAATGAGTATGGTTGTAATTGCCCTAATTGTGATCTTTTTTGTCGGCGACAGGGAAATAAAAATTAGCGCTTCCTCAATTCCGATGATTCTGCCTCTTCTGATTTTCGGAGGCGTAGGTCTTTCAACAAACTGGCTTTCACCCTGGTCAATGCTGCCGGATACGGTGGAGTATTCAAAGCTGAAATCAGGACATAATTATGAGGGTCCGATCTACGGAGTCTTTTATTTTGTTTTCAAGCTCGGTTCTGCAATAGCCGGATATTCAGTCGGTTATATTCTGGAGTTGATAGGTTACGTAGCCAATGTTGAACAGCCTGCTGATGTAAAATTCGGAATTACCGCATTGTTTACGCTTCTGCCTTCTGCTCTGTTGATAATCGGAACTGTTGTGGTCTCATTTTTTCCAATCAATCCGGAGAACTATGAGAAGATCAAAGAGGATATAAATAATTAAAATTAAAGGAATTCAGGGGCATTCATGAAGATTGATCTTCCGGAAAGGTTCTATTTCAGGACCGGTAAATATACATTCAATTCCCGTTACTACACAGCAATTCTGGACGGAAGTATCTATATCAAACCAAATCAGGACCTCGACGGCGGCGACGGTCCCTGGGAAAAAATGACGCTGCCGAAAGATCTTGATGGAAGTGTATCTGAAATTGCCATCGACGGCAGGCAAATGATTGCAATAGATAGTAACCGCAGACTTTACAGGATGGATGATGCTCGAGGGCCTGTTGAGGATTTTTTCTGGACGGACCGCTGGGGATTCCCTTTTGCCCAGGGCTTCGGATTTAATATCAGGGAAGATATCCTGTCCTGGGATATATCTGTTGTATCAACGCCGGAAGACATTATGTATACCGATCCAGCCGGCAATCATCAGGGACAGCCGCCGAAAAACGAAATAAGCTGTGCGCATCTGATCATTCTTGACAATGCAGGCAGGCACCTGATTTTCAATGACCCGTGGCTGCCGGCGGATTACAGCTATGAGATTGGGTTGCCTTACAGGGGCAGGTTTGTCGCGGCAGCAATGAGCAGCAGCGGTTCTACTCATTTTATCATGAATAAATTTGGCGATATGTTTACCCGTCTGTATGATTTTGATATATCAGGGTACCACAATATTTATTATCCAATCGACTACAGCTACGAGGACCAGAGGGGAAAGGATAATCCCAAATGGCAGCTTCCCGCTGAAGACTGGAAAATGCAGCCTAAAATTGATACATCAGGAGGCGATGCGCAGATTACAGATTGTATTACTATTTTTAAAGTCGGAACATATTGCACAGATCGTGTGCTCAGGGTTGAAGGCCTGAACAGAAATGGTGAAACCGGATTTTATGAAAAACACATTTCCGATGCTGAATGGAAATTTCATATAACAAACCTGCCTCTTGCCGGAAAGTTTCTGGAAAACAGGCCGTATGACAGCTCCATGGATGATTCCGGTCGTGGTGAGTACTATAATTACCTGAAAAAGTACCGTGATTTTTCAATAAGGATTAATGAGTTTCACTGTTACTGTACGCCTGCTGATTTTGTAATATCATTTGGACAGGCTAAAAACATCAATCTGAAAATTCATTCAGTCGGAACCGTAAGATTGAAAAAAAGATCTCCAGGGCTTGATAAGAACCCAAGGAAATATACAGGGGCAGTTGAGGTGCCCGGTAATCTTTTGGAAAATTTTAACAGTTACCCGGATAGTGTTAAGACGTGGCTGAAATCTCATTTAAATTTATCTGAAAATAACAAATTCACAAAAGTTAAAATAACCGCAACAAGCGAATGGATGAAAATAAATTCAGGTCTGCGGTCATTAACATTCAGGACAGCGGAAACAGGCCAGGAGTAAAAAATGAATGAAGTACTGAGAGTGATTTTAAAGATCTTCGGAATTATCGTCATAGTTTTCTTTTCGGCGCTGACTCTGCTGCAGGTGTTTTTCCCGGACATGTTTTTCGGTCTGGTTTCGTTAAGAAATCGTTTTGGAAGAAAATCCGCGAATTTGATATTTCTGGGCAGGAACATGCTTTTACTCATTTTGGGAGTTTTTCTTATATGTATAGGCCGTTTCTGAAAAGCGTGAAATCGTAGAGTAAAAATAATAAACAAGGAGGATTACTGATGTAAATTCTTATCTAACAGGAAAGAAATAATAAGAA
Source organism: Spirochaetia bacterium (assembly GCA_963675665.1). GTDB lineage: Bacteria > Spirochaetota > Spirochaetia > UBA9216 > UBA9216 > Thalassospirochaeta. The sequence goes on along the minus strand of OY776510.1, from coordinate 5,062,740 downwards.
GTAAATTGCTGATCAAGCCCAATTTGGGGAAATTAGATATGCCTATAATCTATTTATTAATATTAGGAGAAAATGTGAAAAAAATAATATTTATTTTAGCTATTGGATTGGTTCTATGTTCTGCAGCAGCAGCCGAAGATAAACTGGAGTTTCAGGTAACCACGGGTTATGATATAAGAATCGAATTGGGACTTCAATATTCTCTGAACAACAGTATTGCAATAAGAACCGGAATCGGAAGCAACATCTTTTCATTCGAAGGGGATCTGGTTCTTTTATATGATTTAACGGGCGTTTGGAATATTACTCCAAATGCGAACAGGTTTGGTGCTGAACTGCTTTTCGGTTTAATTGACGGGTTTACTGTTTTTACTGAACCCGGGCCGGAGACAATGCTCAGTTCAGGTCTTGCTGCCGGATTTTATTATAAAATAAATCCGAATCATAGAATTTCTCTGAAAGGAGGAGGCGGTATTCCGTTTATAATATCTCCGGATAAGACAGGATTTGATTTGGATTTTATACCGAATTTAACCCTCACGTACGGATTTAGATTTTAAAAATTTAGATTTATCATTAGTGTAAAACAAAAAAAGGAGACCGTTCCGATATTCTTCATATCTGTACGGTCTCCTTATCAGCTTGTCTGCTGAATAAACCCGCGTTAGCGGTTTAAACTGAGTTTGTACCGGTTTCTTTTCTCAACCAGAAAGTGAATAACCATGGCGCCTATCATTATCAGTCCCCAGATAGCAATGGTCATGAAGGAGCTGACGCCCAGCAGGTTCAGTCCGTTGGAAATTATCTGTAGTATGATAAGGGACAATACAAGACCCGAGACCTGTCCGAACCCGCCTTCGCTTTTTACTCCTCCTAAAACAGCCGCAAGAATTGTGACCAGCAGATAAGATTCACCGTAACCGGCTTTCGCTGAATTGAACCTGGACATCATTACAAGCGCGGCGACTCCACAGTACAGCCCTGACATTATATAGGTTTGGATTATTACTTTCGTATTGTCCGTTCCGGAGAAAAAGGTGGCAACCGGGTTGGAGCCGTACATGAAGATATTGAATCCGGTTGATGTATGATTAAGGTAAACAGACATTATTGCCGCAAAGAGGATAAAAATGAGCAGCGGGAAGGGCACCGCCGCAATTGTCCCGTTGCCGATAAAACTTATTGCATTCGGCATGCCTGATATTACATATCCCTTTGTAATAATGAACGCAAGCCCCTGAAGCAGTTTCATTGTGCCAAGGGTTGCCAGGATGGGCGGAATATTAATAACTGATATCAGGATGCCGTTAAACAATCCTATAACAACCGACACGGCAAGCGCCGTAAGAACGGCAAGCAGAATATACCATCCGTCTGCGGCTGCTGCTGCTTCAGGATTAACGTTGTTTACCAGGATCATTGCGGACAAAATGGCAGAAATATTGGCTGTTGCAATGATCGACAGGTTGATTCCTCCTGTGAGCATTGTAATCATCATGGCAAGCGACAGCAGTCCAAGCTCGGGCAGCTGGAATGCCATTCCCTGAAAAGTGCCGAGTCTAAGGAAGTGGCCCGGACTGAGCACGGCCATGAGTAAAAATGCAAAAGCAAGGATCAGGCTTAAAATCTTCATTTCGTTGTTCATTTTGTTAAGCATGGTTTTCATTCAGCTGCCTCCCCGGGAAGTAATTCAATTACCGATGTATTTCTTGATTTCATCTTGGCCTGCCATGAGCTGAACCCTATGCTTATAAGAATAACTACTCCGACCAGAAATTCGTACCATACAGGCGGGACCGCCATTAAAGTCATTCCGTTTTTAAGAATTGCCAGCAGCGCCACTCCAAGCAGGGCCCCAATAACGCTTCCTTTACCCCCGGACAGGCTTGCTCCGCCCAGAACAACAGCCGCGATAACGTTCAGTTCTTTGCCTACAATTGAATTCGGCGCAACAGTCTGCACCAGAAGCGCCTGAACAACGCCGGCAAGCCCGGCCAGAAAACCCATAAAGGTATAGACAAAGGTTTCGGTAAAAAATACGTTTATACCGGCCCGGACTGCAGCCTTTCGGTCTCCGCCTGCAGCATAGATGCTGCGTCCCAGAATAGTGAAGCGCAGTATAATTACTGCCGCAATAACAACAAGAATCCAGATAAATGTGATAATCGACAACCCGTAGGGTATTCCGTCTGCATTGTAGAATGTAAGAAGCCTTATCTGTGCGAAATTCCTGAACCAGTCAGGTAGTGAATATATCCACTTTCCGCCCGTGATAAAGGTCAACAGGCCGTAGTAAATGTTCATTGTGGCAATTGTTGTAATAATAGACGGAATTTTAAAGTTATATACAAGCAGGCCGTTTATAAACCCAAGGATGCTTCCTATGATAACGGCTATCAGTATTGCGGCAATAATATTGCCGCCCAGATTTATGATGACCAGTGCAGTGATATACTCGGCAACAGTTGCCGTTGCGGCAAACGAAATGTCTATACCGCCGCTTATAAGTACAAAGAGCACCCCGATAGCAAGAATACCCGTAAATGAGTTGCTTTTCAGCAAATCAAACATGTTCTCGGATGTGAAAAAGTTTGGGTTCCGGGAGGTTATAATCGCGGATAAAAGAATAATGATTATTACAAGATAGGTTTCATGGTGTTTCAACAGTTTTTTCATTTAATCCTCCCTTAACCGGCCTGCGAAATGCAGTCAAGAATTTCCTGTTCGGCTACATCCCGTGTGATGAATTCCCTGATAAATTCTCCGCGATTCATGACGAAGATCCGGTGACAGCTGTTCATTACTTCAGGGACTTCATCTGAAATCACTATTACGCCGAGGCCTTCATCCGCAAGTTGTTTGATGGATTCATGGATGCTTCCCTTTGCGGCAACATCAATTCCGACTGTCGGCCCATCCAGGATAAGCAGCTTAGGGTTTGTTGCAATCCATTTCGCAAGGACCACGCGCTGCTGGTTCCCTCCCGAAAGTGTAGACACCGGTGCGTCGATTGACGGGACTTTTATTTTGAACTTTTCAACCAGCTCGTTGATTTTACTATTCTTGTTCGAATGATCAATAAGACCCGTCTTTTTCAGCAGTCTATCAATAACCGTAATTATGGTATTTTTTGATACCGACTGTTCCATTACCAATCCCTGAACAAGCCTGTTTTCCGGAACATAGGCAATGCCGTGTTTTACAGCATCTTTTACCGACTTTAATCTGAGTTTTTTCCCGTCGAGCGTTATTGTTCCGCTGTCAGCCGGATTCATCCCGAATATCGACATTGCAAGTTCGGTTCGGCCCGAGCCCAGAAGCCCGGTTATTCCGACGATTTCTCCCGGAAAGACGTCCAAAGAGATGTTTCTGAAGTTATCCTTTTTTGACAGGGTCTCAATTTTTAATACAGGCTCTTTTCCGGACACAACCTCTTTATTATGGGTGTACTCAAAGTTTTCCCCTGTCATCTGGAATTCCAGTTTTCTGCTGTCAAGCTCAGATGCCGGCCATGTGCCAATCTTCTTTCCGTCCCGAAGAACGGTTACTCTCTCAGCTATCTCCATTACCTCGTCGAGTTTATGGCTTACGAACATGGTGGAAATGCCTTTGGTTTTTAAATCGGAAACAACGGCAAGAAGGGAGTTTACTTCTTTCCTTGTAAGCGCTGTTGTTGGTTCATCCATTATAAGCAGTTTCAGGTCTCCTGTCAGAGCACGGCAGATTGCTACAAGCTGCTGATCAGCAATAGACAGTTCTTCCACTTTTGCCGACAGCGGTATCCTGACGCCTATACGGGCCATGGCGGCGGCGGCAGTTTTTTTATGGTCTGCCGGGTTGATTACTTTTTTCTTTTCCGCAATAACATCGGTGAAAGCGATGTTCTCGGCAACCGTCAGATTCGGAAATAACGACAGATCCTGGTAAATGACCTCAATTCCCTGGTAAATGGAATCAATAGAGGTCCTGTTTACACTTAAATCACCTTCTATATAGATTTCCGAGCCTATATCCGGCTTTTCAACTCCGGATATTATTTTAATTATAGTGGATTTCCCTGAACCGTTAGTGCCGGCAAGGCAGTGTATTTCTCCCGCCATGATGTTGAAATCAACAGAGTCAAGCGCCTGGACTCCGGCGTAACGTTTGCTGATATTTTTCATTTCCAGAAAAACTGAAGCCATTGTTTACCTCGTATAGTTAATATGCGAATTCACGCTGTAAAAAAGCCCCTCTGATATCCTCAAAGGGGCCGTAGATTAATCTGGCTAAAATTAGAAACCGAAACTGTCTACATTATCTTTAGTAATATCTATAACAGCATCAACCTTAATTACATCGCCGTCAAGCATTACTTTTCCCAATCCAGGAATCTCCATGCCGTTTGTAATGGTTTTCCCTTCGGTAACCTGTTTTGCTATCCATGTCATGGCAAAACCTGCATCTTTCGGGTCCCACAGAATTCCATGCTGCATTGATCCTTCTTTCAGGTAAGGAGCAGCGTGATCCGGCAATACGGTTCCGACTACTGTAACCTTTCCGTCAAGGCCTTTTTCTTTAAGGGCCTGGGCAGCACCCGGAGGTCCCAAACTACCAAAGCCTACAATACCTTTAAGATCCGGATAGGTCTTGAGCAGCTCAAGAGTTTTCTGTTTGGCCAGTTCCTGATCTTCCCCACAGGGGATCCTTTCCGTAATAAGGTTGAGGTTAGGATACTTCTTTGCAGCGTATTTAATGCCTTCATCGGCCCACAGGTTATGCAGGGGGACAGTCAGGCTGCCGACAAAAATTGCGTAATCCCCTGAATCTCCCATGTATTTAACAAGCATGTCCCAGAAGTGCTGACCGAATTTAACATTATCAATCAACTCTACATCATAGTCTTTGCCTTTCTGATCGGGTGATTCATGGGTGATAATTGCAATACCCTTGTCCGCTGCTTTTTTGAATGCCGGCTCCAGAGCTTTGGCATCATTGGGTGTAATACAGATGGCGTCGACGCCTTTGTTGATTAGATCTTCAACCATCTTTACCTGCTGGGCAGGATCGGCATCTGAAGGACCAATCTGATAGGCTTTTACGCCAAGCTCTTTTTCCGCCTGTTTTACACCTTCTTCAAGTCTGTTGAACCACGGTATTCCGGTTATTTTTACTACGGTTGCAATTTCAAGCTGTCCGTCCGCGGATTCCTGTTGTCCGCCGGCAAATAATCCGGGGGCAATCAGCATGAAACAGATGCACAGAATAATAATTCCAGCATGCTTTTTCATTACATCACTCTCCTTTTTGGTTTTTTATTTTTATTACCACATAAATGTGAGTAATTTACTAATATTGTTATTTAATTGTTATAAAGTTACCACCAAACTGGTATTATGGTAACATATTGTCGGACGGTTGTCTATAAAAAAAAGCAGATCAAAGCGGAATCGGCAGAGTGGACGCCAATACGGGGCAGAGATAATTATTCCTGGAATTATTGAATAATGAAGAACGGAAGGATAAACTGGTATATAAGCAATGGAGTAGATAATCTATGGCCTTGACAAGGGTGATATTACCGCTACTGACGGCATTTTTTATTATCGCTGTATTGACAGCCTGCAACAACGGGGTAATATCCGACGACGCTGCCGATGGTGCATTTTATTATACAAAAGATTCCGAAGCTTCCGCAGAGGCTGTAAACTCGGCTTTTGATGCACTGAAAAACAGGGATTTTGAAAAGGCGATGAGCGATTTCTCAAAAGCTGTGCTGTATGATGAAAGCAATGATCAGGCCCTTATGGGGTACGCTGTTCTTGAAGTTTTAAATATTTCGGTAGATCCTGAAATAGTGTCTCTTGCCCGGGATTGTTTCGGTCTTGCCAATTATCCTTCAAATCTGGATGAACTTTTTGTAATGACTTACCAGGGAGTAAATGCATCGTTAAGTTCTGATCCGGAGGATTTTCTGATTCAGATTACGGAAAAGGTTGTCGCTGCTGTTAAGATATTTATTCTCAATAACAGCGGACAGGATAATAACGGTACTGTAATGAGTACTGGATTGCAGGAACGTTTTCAGTCTGTTTTTGATGTAATAAACAGTATTTCCGATGACGCGCAGATTATTATACCCGGCGATATTACACGAATTGAGGATAACAACGGGCAATTACAGCAGCTTGTAATCGGGAAAGCTGAAATTGAAATTGTTGCTTCTTACCTTCCGGCGTTCAGAAGTCTGGTTAAGACCGCACAGGCTTACAAGTTTATACTGCCGGATATTAATCTTATAATTCTCGATTTTCTGAACGGGGAGGTTTCGGATTTTAATTTTATACAATCCTTCTTTTCGGGAGATTTTTTTGATCCTGACGATGAGGCGGAAAAAAAACTGTCCGATGCCAAAGCCGATATACGAACTGCAATAGTGAGAATGACCGGCGCCCTGAATGATATCCGCAACCGGACCGGCAGCGCTTTTTCTCTGAGTCCCGGCAGCGCTCTTGTTGTCGGACAAAGCGACATCGATCTAAGCGACATACAGGTATCTGATAGATGGAGCGATATTTCGATCGGTTCGGAGTTTGCTGAAACCGCGCTTACCGAAATCAACAGTTCCATTGCTGCAGGCGGGGGAATAAAAGCCTATATTCCCGTTGCGGCTTCGAATATAACTGACATATGGAGCTGGATGGAAGACGTTTTCATTGCTGGCTGGCCTTCGGCGAATGCCGTCGGAATAGATTTCGGTTCGTTTTATACATTTTCGGTAACCGTGTTCAGTTCAGTTTTGGCCCTGCATGATACAGGCGAGCCTGTTTTTTATAAATGGATGAGTGATAACAGCGGGTTTGAAAACGCTGCGGATATACCGGCGCTTGACGGTTCCGATCATTTTTATTATCTCAAAATCAATGACGCCGACCTTAACGGTACACTTGATACGTCAATGATGCCCGCAGACGATGCAGGCTCTGCAGTATTCAGAATCGGCGATTTTGGATGGTTGGATGCAGGGTTGCCGCGCAACGGATTGTGGGACCCCGGCGAGACCATCACCGCGTTCAATGTAAACCCGAACATCAGCGGTATCCTCGATATTGATGACTGGAACTTGAATGGACTTCTTGAAGATCCTGCCGGGCATTACTGGGGTGCGGAATATACCTCATCCCTGGATCTTGATGACGCAGATCTGGATAATTATGCCGATCCCGGAGACCGTACCGCGTTTCGAACTGCCCTGGACGAGTTTAACGGTTCGGTTAAGCCTGTCACAGACCGTCCGATTTCGGTTGATGATAACACCGGATCATTTTATCTTGCTCTTCCGGAGGCGATGAATCTTGCTGTATGGCACAGCCTTACTGTTGCCGGAGACACTGTTTCAACAGAAACGGCAACATACACAAGCACCGGCTCTTTCTGGCTTGGAGCGGCCGCTTTGTCGGATATATTTAACTGACGTTAGAACAGAATTGAGGCGCTGATTGTCGGAAAGATAATATCGCTGTACTGGCCGAGAGTGCTGTCGGCTGCTCCGAAAAACAGCGGCATTCCGAGCTTTATGGAAAGTTTACCCTCGCCGGGTGCATATTCAATACCGGTTGCGACTGCAAAACTTGTTTCCTCAATATCTGCCACCCCATTCAGATTGAGTGATAACTGACCGTCGAAAGGGGTCCACAGGAGCGAAAGCAGCGCCATCCGTTGAAAAAAAGGCATGATTGTACGGGGTTCTTCATTCAAAATATACCCATCGGTATATTCCGCAGTTATAAACAGGTTTGTCTCCCACCATTCCCATCTTCCACCGACGGTAAGCCCGATGTATTTACTGGTATAAGATTCTGTTTCGAACCCTGCGGAAGTTGAATAAAAGGTCTCTTTGATGAAAGGTTTATTTAGAATAAAAGAGCTTTCTCCATACAAAACGACAGGACCGATCACGCCTCTTGCGGCTATGCCGGCAGCATAGATCCTTTGTTCTACCGGGTAGAGAACAACACTGTAATCATCAACAAGGTTTTTAAGGATTATTTCTGCCGAGTAAAGGGGGACAGTATCGCGCCCGGAATAAATTATTGTCAGAAAATCACAGGGCCCGAGCCGCCCGCCGAATTCGAGGGCGCCGCCTATGTCTTCAATGAAATTGTACCAGTTTGTAGACGGGTCAGGTTCTATAATACTGATTCCTTCAAGCTCGATTACCCCGTCGGAAGCGAATGGCGACGATATTTTTTCAGTAAACCCAAGATTGGGAAACCATACAGAGTCGGTTTCAAAAAACGGAAGCTCAGTCCTGAAAGGTTCCGCACTTGCTCTTAAATACAGATCCCCGAAATAATACGTACCCTCTATAAGCCATGAGGGTAAAACGGCAGAATCAGGATTTCCCTCCAGTATTTCCTGATAATCTGTAACTCGTGCAAATGCTGTTCTGGAGAAAAATGAAGCAAAAGACGCGTCATGGATATATCTGCCGGCGCTGATTTCAATTGAACTGCTTAACGAAAAAGACATAACCAGTTCCTTGATATCTGCTGTAACTTCAGTCTCGTCATTTATTAAAAAATACACAACCGGTTTGAATGTGAGATCGTACTTATCCGAGTATCCGAATATTTCGGGTTTCCAGACGAAATCGGCAGTATATTCAGCATTATGAACGCTGTCTTTTAAAATTAAAGTGTTCAGAGAGAAAGTAAACTCCTGGAACATTTCATTCTCTGCATAAAGGGGAATTATGACGGATAAAAATGTCAGAGACAACAGAAGGAATTTATTTTTCATTTGTCGAAACCTTCTTCTTTTTATTTATTAAAAAGACAACGGGAATAAAAAAGAGCGTCAGCAGTGTCGCAAAAGAAAAACAGACAATTACAAGCATGGTATTCTGGACCGCTTCCCTGTATGAAGATAAAAGTAGAACGGAAACTCCTGAAATAATAATTACTGTTGTTCTTATTATAACGGAACCTACTTCATTAAGGCTTTCCTGCATGGCAGTGAAAGTATCTTTATACTGATTTTTATGAGTCAGGAAGAATTGTACAAGGACAACTGAGTCGTCTATGCTGACGCCTATCAGCATGCAGATATAGACTGAAGCGAAAAGTGAGAAGTAAAAACCAAGATAGCCTATCAAACCTATATAAAGGAGGGCTGAGGAAAGCGAAGGAATAATTGCAATGGCTGCAGAAAGCGGAGATTTGAAAAGTATTGCAAGAAACAGGAAAACAATCGGGTAAAACAACAGCAAGGAATTAAGAATTCCGTTTCTCACATAATCAAGTGATTCCGATATTCCTATAGAATCGGATAATACAATGATTTCAGCTTCCGGAAAACATTTTTTAAATATACTGTAAATCTCATCTTTCACGTCACTGACAACAAGGTTCGATTTCCATGAATTGCTTTGGGAGGCGTCGACAAGCAGTTGAAATCTAACCGCTGAATAATCCTGGGTTATCAGTGACTCAGGATTCAGTCCTGAATCGCTTGAAAAGAGAAGCTCTAAAGATTCCCCTATTTCCATCTCATCTTCAGGCGGGATCGGGCTGTCGCTTCCTTCAATTTTACCGTTTATCCAGTCTGCAAGATCAGTAATTGACAGCATGTCTCCGGAGTAGGGCAAAGCAGCAAGTTCTTTCCGGACATTGAGGAGGGCCCGGTAATTGGACAGCGATACGAATCCGTATTCTTCGCCGGTATCTATAATAATGAAAAACTGATCGCTTGCTCCTGTTACTCTTCTCGAGTTTTTTATGTATTCGCTTAGAGGCGTGGTTCTTACAGTCCTTTCCAGGTAAAAACGATGATCCTCAGTTTTGAATATTCCGGATATACCTATAATCAGAAGCAGAAGAAACCCCAGGGCATAGCATTTCGATATCGGAATTTTATTCAGCAATTTTTTACCGGGAGGCTTGTTTTTCAGGTAACATGGAATTATGGAAGGAAGGACAAGCCATGCCACAGCCATGGAGATTAGAACTCCGAACAGCATCAGTATACCCAGTTCCTGAATTCTGCCCAATGAAGAAAAAAGCATTGTTGCAAAACCGAACAATGTTGTTGCTGCCGCCGCTGAAACCACAGGCAGCACCCGGACAAGGTTTTTCTTTAATGAATCGTTCGGTCGGGCAATTGCGTAGGAAACAATATGCAGGGTATAGGTTGTTGACAGCACCATGGTTAGGATGGGCACCGGAATGAGCATTACCGAGAACTCAATATTGAACAGCGGGAAAAGCGACATGACATATATCGGGGGAATGAAGGAAACCAGTGAAAAAAGCAGGCCGAAAAGAATCGAGCGGAAAAAAACAATTTCGATCAACAGGACAACAAAAACGGCAATAATGCCCAGTTTCCCCAGCTCGGTCTCTGCAATAAAAGAAATATGCTTTTCGAGTATGGTTATTCCCATCGGGAAAACCAGCCGGTCTTGATACTTGTTTGCAAGTGTATCGATATCGTGATAGAAACTCTTTTCCCACGAGTCTTCAGGGTAAAAAATGTAGATATAACTTCCGGTTCTGTCATTTGACAGAAACAATTGAGAAAACAGAGGGACTTCATGGAGCATATAATCAAGTGATTCAGCCGAGTTGCTGCTTGAATTGTAGATTTTTTCGGAATTGAACTGCATCGATTCCGTATTGATGTCCTGTATCCGGGTTGCCGCCACTACCATGTCCGGCCATTCAAGCCGGTTGAAATAATCAGCGCATTTATCGATTTCCCGATAGTATTCGAAGGCTGTTTCTCCCGGCAGCCGCTGAAAATAAACCCTTATGTAATTAGACTCCGGGAAAAGTTCGGCTGCAGTTTCCCTGTTATCACGGTATTCGCCTTTTTTCTGTTCAGGATACACCGAACCGCTTGTTTCAATCATACTGATAAAATAGATTGACAGGCACAGCAATATAAAAAGAATTGGATAAACAACACGGCCCTTTACCAAATTCATCTCCTTATGATACTTTATTTTATCGCATTAGCTTACGGAGATAAACATTAATGAGGAAAAAATCAACTGCTCGGACTGGAATATTATTCTTATTCTTATTTCTCTGCGCTCCCATGACTATTTATGCAGAACCTGCAGACGCTGAATCAATCCTTTCAGAGGCGAGGTTATTCGGAGAAAGCCGATACATGACGATGGAAGTGGAAATGATAATCGAAAATCCTTCCGGGGAAAAACGCCGCAGTATAGATATAAGCATCAGCAATGAAGGCAACGAGTATAAATTATATATGCAGATTATAGATCCGTCTTTTTTACGAAAAATGAAATTCCTTCAGCTCAGTTCAGGAGACGGAACCTCATTGCAATGGATTGCTACAAGCAGGGGCGCCAGAAAGATTACCTCTTCCGGAAATGATGAACGCGTTTTCGATTCAGACTTTACTGCTTCGGACTTTTCATCCATCAGGACTTCTGATTTTCTAATTACGGATTCTTCCGGGATAATTATAGATGAATCACCCGGTTACAGGATTGAAGTTTCATCGATTGACGATAGTGATCGGACGAATAAAAAAGTCCTTTTTATCGACAGCGAATCGCATCAGATTCGTGAAGTAGAGTACTTTAACGGCACAACCCTGGTTAAAAGGTACAAGGTTATTTCAACACAGAATGTCGACGGAAAAATCTTTCCGGATGAAAGCCTGATGGAAGATTTCGAAAACAACTCGAGGACTAGGCTTGTCTTTAAAAAGATCAGGATGCCTGATTCGATTCCCGACAAAGTCTTTCATTACAGAAACCTGTAATCTTTCCTGTATCAAAAAAAGCCCCGACCTGATAACCGGCGGGGCTTTTGAAATTTGGTATATTCAAATCCGTTTAAAAATCAAACTTCATTCTTTCAATCACATCCCGCTGTAGTTCTTCGTTCAGCGGTGTAAAAAACGCGCTGTATCCCGAGATGCGTACCATCAGATCCTGGTATTCTTCAGGTTTCTGCTGTGCTTCGAGGAGGGTTTTATCGCTTAATACATTGAATTGTATATGAAACTGATTATTCTTAAAGTGATTTTTTACGAGAGCAAGGGCTCTGTTACGGCCTTCCGGGGTTTTTAATGTTTCAGGAGTAAGCCTCATGTTGAAAATTGTTCCCTTCTGACACCAGCAGCTCGGCAGTTTTCCTTCTGAATTTATCAGGGCTGTAGGGCCTGTTTTTTCTGTTCCGTTTGCTGGAGATACACCGTTGTTTACCGGCAGTGTGGCTTTGCGGCCGTCAGGCAGGGCTCCCACCGACTTTCCGAACGCCACGTTTCCGGTAACCGAACTCATGCTGAGAGCAAAAGTGGCCGGGACCGGGCCCTTGCCGTATCTGGAACTCTTGAAATCCTTATGGTAGCTTGAGCCCAGGTAGTCGGTTATTTCCACTACCCATTTATCAACATAATCATCATCATTTCCGAATTTAGGCGCTTTATTGAGAAGAAGCTGCCTGATTTCTTCGCCGGAGGGGGATGTTGTACTGTCTTCGTAATTGGTTTCAAGCGCGTGCGCTATCTGGGCGGCTGTGAGCAGTTTCTTGTCGAAAACGGCATATTCTATTGCTGCGAATGCGTTTCCAACCGAAATGGAGCCCGCTGTAGGACCTCCGTCGGCGGTATAAACAGCTCCGCCTTCGATAAGTGATTTCCCCCGTTCAATACAGTCATGAACAAGCGATGATCTGAATGCGTTCTGGTCATGCAGAATGTGCATCTCGTCGCTGATGTGTTCTACGATAACCTGCAGTTCCATATAGTAATGAAGCTGTTTCTTGAAGGCTGCCATCAGTTCAGCGCTGCTTTTAAACCCGGACAGGTAACCGTCTCCGGGCAGCAGGCATATTCCGGTATTGGGATCAGTTCCGTTATTAAGCGTCATTTCGAAAACCTTACCGACGTTGAGCCATGAACCCTTTGCGGCAAAATCCCATTTGCCCGGTATCGACGCTTCAATACAGCCTACAGGCGCCCAGGTGTAAAGATCTTCTTTTGCTACCCCCATACCCTCAAGTATTTTCATTACGCCCGGATCGTTGTAAAGCGCCGGCTGTCCGCCTTTATGTTTATCTATTACCTCAAGGGCTTTGTGCATAAACTCATCGCTTGTTCCTTCGTACCATTTAAGTGAAACCGACGGTTTTGTCAGGCGCAGATCTCCGGTCGCCTCAAGTATAATATGCGTCAGATCATTTACCGCATCGGTTCCGTCGGCAAGCTGTCCGCCGATGGCGAGGTTTTCCGCAAGATGATATCCGGGAAAATATTCGCTGTCAGGCCATGACCGAAGTTTGTTTATTTCATTCGCCTTTATAAAGAACGATTCTACTATCTCAAGCGCCTGATCCTTTGTTATTATTCCCCTGTCGATATCGTTGCGGTAATACGGATACAGGTACTGATCAAAGCGTCCCAGGGATATTGCATGACCGTTTGTTTCTATCTGAAGTATAAGCTGGATAAACCATACGGTCTGAACGGCCTGCCAGAAGGTTTCCGCCGGTTTTGCAGGAACACGCCGGCAGTTTGCGGCCATAGCCAGAAGCTCATTTTTCCGGACGGCGTCTGTGCATGAGGCTGCTTCCTTCTCCAGAAGAGCAGCATACCTTGAGGCAAAGTTTATTACAGCCTTATTTGCCGTTACCACGGCCTGAAGAAACCAGTACTGACTGATTGTGCCGGGCTCGGTAAGGTCGAGGTTCTGAATTCTTTGTTCAGCCTTTGCAATAACATATTCAAGACCGTGTGTGAGAACCATTGAGTGATCAGGCAGAACATTTCCAAGGCCGGCGGCAGCACACCATGTGTCGTCGATGGCATTTATCTCCCAGGCTGTTCTTGCTTCTTCCGGAAGGCTGCTCCAGACGTTTTTTATCAAGGTTTTGTTTTTCCAGTATTCAATTGTTTCAAGGACCAGTTTTTTTGTTTTTTCTGTGTACCGGAACTGATCGCAGGGTCTCTCTGCAAAGTGGTAGGGTTTACCGTTGAATTCATCTACAATCCAGTCGACGGAGTATTCGGGGAAAACCGGAGCTCCGCGCACTGTTGAGGCCTGGTTTCCGACAAGAAGTTCGCCGTCTCTTATGAATATTGTGATTTTATCAAGGACTTCATACAAAGCCTGTGCCCTTCGCTTTACAATGGGTTCCCCTTCGCTTCTTTTCATTTCTTCGGTAAAAATTACCGCCCTCTCCGGGCATATTTCCGGGATATTTTCAAAGAGTCCTTCTCTTAATTTTACAATTCGTGTATTCATATCAATCTCCTATAAAGCCTTTATGAAAACGGTTTCAGACCGTTTTTAAAGAATACCACAGTAAACATGAATCTGCAATTGAAAATATGCAGCATTCAGACGGTTTTTAATCTTATCAGACGAAATGTACTTCAGTATCGAATCCGGCTAATTCTTCTCTGTAATTATCGGGGATATTATTGTCGGTAATTATATGATCGAAATCATTGGTCCCTGCAAAGAAACATGAATTCACTTCACCGAATTTTGATGAATCAATCAGTAGAAAAGACTCGGCAGTTTGATTGACTGCTGTTTGCTTTGTCAGGCGCTCGTTTTCATTTGAGCAGGTGACTCCGAGTTTTGTATGAAAACCTCCTGCTGAAATAAAAGCCTTCTTTGTCCGGTTGTTCTGAAGTATGGGAGAAACGCCTTTCTGTTCCAGTATCATTGTTTCGCGGTTGTAAGTTCCTCCTAGCAGAATGACTGTAATATTTGGATGATCTGCAACAGCAAGAAAAATGTTGATGGTATAGCATATAACTGTAAGCTTCAGATTTTCGGGAAGCCTTCGGGCAAGTGATTCTGTCGTTGATCCGGCATCGAGAAAAATGATATCATTATCTTCGATATACGATAACGCATGATGAGCAATATGTTGTTTCTTTTCTTTCTGCCTGCTTTCGGCAACCGTCAGCATGTAATCAGACAGGCCGCCGGGTTCTGCAGCGGCATTATATATGACGGCTCCGTGAAGAACTTTTATAAAGCCTTCGTGTTCAAGTATTTCAATATCGCGTCTGGTAGTCATTGGAGATACGCCGATCCGGTTCGAAATGTCCGAGATTTTCATTGAATGTTCGACTTTCAGCATGCTTTTCAGCACTTCGAGGCGCTTTTGTTTATTACTCATAATTGGATTATAATATGGTAAAAATAAAATGTAAATAAAGAAGTTGAGACTATATTGACAAAAATGTGTAAAAATAGGTAGAAATATACCATAAGTATGATAATATTAAATCATTAGGAGTTATATGATGGATAGACGTATCAAAGGCAGCTATAAGCAGCTTATTGTTGATACAGGAATTGAGATGGTCGCTAAAGGAATCACCGTCGGAACGTGGGGAAATATAAGCGCGCGCGACCCGGAAACCAATCTGGTTTATATAAGCCCGAGCGGAATGGATTATTCCAAGATACAACCGCAGCATGTTGTTGTAATGGATACTGAGCTGAATATTGTCGACGGAGAAGCAGAGCCTTCAATTGAAAAGCATATGCATCTTGCAGTGTTTAATGCAAGATCGGACGTTAATGCGGTCATTCATACGCATCCGGTCTACTCAACAGCTTTTGGAGTAGCAGGGCAGAACCTCATCGGGGTAAGCGAAGATTTTATCCAGATAGTAGGAGCTGAAATAAAGGTAGCAAGCCCCTATGAACTTCCGGGAACTGAGGCTCTCGGAGATGTGGCGGTTGCCGGACTCGGGAATAATAATGCAGTTCTTCTTCCGGGACACGGCGCGTTGCTTGTCGGAACCGACATGAAGATGGCTTTAAAAGTGAGCATGGTGCTTGAGAAAAATGCGCAGATTCTTTTGTTTGCCAATCTGCTCGGCAATAACATCCGAAAATTCAGCCAGGATGAAATTAAGGCAATGCAGGACTTTGCCAAAAATCATTACGGTCAGAAAAACAAAGATCTGTTCAGCTAGGAAGTAAATAATTCCCGCTTGACATATGCTCCGGCGGGGTTTTTAATAGGTGTGGTTGAAATCGTTTTCACCACAGGAGGCATGGTTTGTCTAAATATACGATAACGGAAATAGCAAAACTCTGCGGAACATCTCCTGCAACCGTCTCGAGGGTGTTAAATAATCCGGATATTGTTGCCGCGCCGTTGCGTGAAAAGATAGAAAACACCATGCGTGAGGTTGGTTACAAACCTAACCCGTTTGCATCAAGGTTGAGTTCCAAATCGCGCTGGGGACTTGCATTATTTGTCTTTGATATTCTGAACCCGTTTTTTGCCATGATTGTGCGCCGGATAAGTCATCTTGCCATGGAGCAGGGGATACCGCTGACGGTATGCGACACGGAAAATAATGAGGAGAAGGAGAGGATTTATCTTGATTATCTGCTGGACAATAAAATAGGCGGGATAATATTTGCCGAGGGAATTTCGATGAACACGATAGAGCGGGCGCGTCAGTATACCGAAACGGTGCTTATCGACAGGCACAGCGAGGAAGGCGTTGTGTCTGAAGTCAGCAGCGATAACTATAACGGAGCGCGCCAGGCTGTAGAATACCTTCTGCAGCTTAATCACCGGAGAATAGGTTTTATCAGCGGGCCGGCAAAATGGCCGTCGGCAGAGGAGAGATTCCGTGGTTATTGCGACGCACTTAAAGCTTACGATGTTTCTTTCAATCAGGAACTGGTCAGCCGCGGAGATTTACGCTTTGAATCAGGAATAAACGCAATGGAATATTTTCTGACCCTGTCAGAATGGCCTACAGCTATTTTCAGCGCGAATGATCAAATGGCCCTTGGTGCATTGAATAAGGCAAAGCTTTTAAATATTTCGGTGCCGGAAGATATCTCTCTGATAGGTTTTGACAATATTCCCTATTACACAATTTTTAATACGAAACTGACCACTGTAGAGCAGAATATCCCTGAACTCTGTCAGTGTGCTTTCAATATCATGATGAAGAAGATCCGGGGAGATAATACAGATAAGGAAGAAAAGCGGATAATTGTACCGACACAGCTGAAAATAGGTGAAACCTGCAGAAAACTGATAGGTTAATACCCTTAAGCACCAAACTCCGTTAATTTTATAGATAAGGTGGAAACTATGAAAACAGCAGAGAAACGACTGCCCCTTGGTTTTATGGGAAGAATTGCATTTATAGACTTAAGTTCAGGTGAATGCAAATTCGAACCGCTTGATCCTGAAATAGCGATCAGGTATTTCGGTGGAAGGGGGTTGGGTATTGCGTTGCTGTATCGTTATTTTGCTTCTCTTTCCGGGAAGTACGGCAATCCTTTTAGCGATATTGACGGATTATCTCCGGATAATCCGGTTATTATAACGACCTCTCCCGCAACCGGGACTAAAATGCCGGGTTCGGGCCGTTTCCATATGAATTTCAAATCACCGCTGACCGGCGGTCTCGGAAGCAGCAATTCAGGCGGATACTGGGGTGTGGCCCTGAAAAAGACAGGTATTGATGTTCTTTTTATTACCGGAAAGGCTGAGAAGCCGGTTTATCTTGTAGTGCAGAAGGACAATGTTACAGTCAGGGATGCGTCAGCTTATGCTGAAGCTTCAACCGAAGAGTCTAACGACGGTATCGCTTCGGAATTACCCGAGGGTGTTCGTGTAATGTCGATAGGTCCGGCGGGAAAGAACCTTGTGAGGTTTTCCGCTGTAATAAATGAAAAAGGCCGCGCTTTTGGACGAAACGGCTGCGGAGCTGTCTGGGGATCAAAGAACCTGCATGCGATTGCCGTAGTCCCCGATTCGGAAACCGAAATAAAGGTTGCTGATCCCGATATGCTGAGTATAAAAAACAGTAAAAGCGCGGCATTCAAGGCCAAAATAATGCTGGATGTCGGGAAACTGACCAGAAAAGAGGTCGACTACGGTATTCTTTCCTCTCTCGGCTCGCTTGGCCTTATGGGAATGGTGCATAATCATGGTCAGTTGCCTCATAACAATATGAGAGACACAACTCATAACGACAGTGATATCGACAGAATCAGCGGTGAAGCTCTCCGTTATTACGATGATATTAAACATGACGGAGAGTTCGGTATAAAAGCAAAAAAAGGTACCTGCTACAACTGCCCTGTAGCCTGCAAACGAAAAATAACGATCTATGATGAGAACGGAAATGAATTCGACAAGGGTGAAGGCCCGGAATTTGAATCCGTAACATTGCTGGGCGCTAATCTGTCAATCTATGATCTTCCGCTTATAGCGCTTGCCAACAATGCGTCGAACCGTCTGGGCATGGATACCATCAGCCTGGGCGGGACAATATCCGCATTCGTTGATTTATATGAAACCTGCAAGTCCTTGGACAATTTGAATGAAGCAGAACAACAGTTCATGTCTGATTCGGCGTTATTTGTAAAAGAAGTCGGAGAGCCGGTATTCGGAAACAAAGAAATTCTGCTTCCGCTGATAAACATGATTGCAGAGCGAAAGGGTATAGGCGGGTATCTTGCCGAAGGCTCTTTTCGGTTTTGTGAACGGTACGGCCACCCTGAACTCTCGATGACGGTGAAAAAACAGGAACTTCCCGCATATGATCCCAGAACTTCATTCAGTCAGGCTCTAAGCTATGAGATGAGCAACCGCGGCGGCTGCCACCTTGAGGGCGGTTACATGGCGGCGCAGGCGTATGCCGCAGGGTACGGAGAATGGGACGGCGGTCGAATAGAAGGTACGCCGCTGGTGCTGAAAAATGCCGCATTCCGCAATACTGTTTTTGATACAATAGGTTCATGCGTATACACCTCGTTTTCAATACCTCTGGATGACTACGCAAAACTGCTTAACGCAATTACAGGAATGGAATTAAATGCCGGTAAACTGCAGCGCATAGGTCACAGGGTCTACACGCTTGAAAGACTGTTCAATGTTGCCTGCGGCCTGACGACGGATGATGACTGGCTGCCTGAACGGTTTTACACAAAACCTGCAACAGTAGAAGGACGAAAGGTAGTTTGTGAGCGGAAAGCTTTCGGACAAATGCATACGGAATATTATAAAGCAATGGGTTGGAGTCCGGACGGCATTCCGATATCCGAAACCCTGGAGAAACTGCAAATTGACGAATTGGTCGGCGTAAGTAAAGCGGAGGGGGCAGCATAATGACATCACACGAATGGGCATATAAGAATCTTCGAACAATAGGTGAGGCGCTCGGGCGCGTTAATGCCAATAATACTCATAGCGGTAATCTTTCAGTCAGGGATCCCGAGAACCCGGATTTATTTTACATAACTGCAAGCGGTTCTCAGATTGGCGCTCTTGTTCCGCATGATATTGTACCTGTCCGCTTTTCCAGGGTGTCCTGGGGTGATACACGCGGTTCAACAGAGTCTGATAATCACCGTAAAATCCTTATGCATCCTGGAACCAATGCAGTAGTTCACAGTCATGGCATTTATACCTCTTCGGTATCTTTCGATACGAAAGAAAAAGAGCTTTTTATGAAATATCTCGGCGAGGATGATAAAGGGCGTGAAGAATTCATGTTTCATCCGGTTGATTTCTACGGATCTTTCATTGTCGGAGAAGTACGTTGCGGCACATATGTACAACCGGTGGGGTCTGCGGAGATGACCGAAAGGCTGCCGAAATACCTTGCTGATAACAGGCTTACCATTGTAAGGGGCCATGGCCCCTTTGCCAGGGGGAATTCACTTGAAGACGGGCTTTACAGGCTTACGACTATTGAGATAAGTTCAATGTCGCTGATGCACCTGCGGCGCCGCGGAATTAATGTGGTTAAACTGCTTTCCGATATTTATGATAAAACACCGGCCGTTTTTTACGGTATCAGGCCCGAGCCGCTGAATGAAGCGGAACTGTCCCGGAGAGATGTCGCCGATGAGGCAATGGTAGCTGATTTTACCCAGCGTCTTAACTATAATTATAATAATCTTATAAGCGGGTACGGCACCGGTTCGATGAGCCAGCGAATTTCCGCTGATGAAATGGTTTACTGTCCCATGTCCGCAGTTCCCGAGAATATGGATTTTCCGCTTAGACGGGAAAGTATAAAACCCTCTGATGACGACTCGCTTGATTTGCACATTCATAAACTTGTTTATAATAATATGAACCAGAATACATGTATGATAACCCAGAACCCTCTGGGGAATGCAGAGGGTATGGCGGTGCTCGCTGAAAAATACGGCGAGCAGGTTCTTTACGGAGACAACAGTAATGTTGTATATACCCAGGATAACCATACAGTTCTTTATCCTATTGATGCTGAAGCCATATATCTTAATCCCCGCGTCGGATTAATAGATTCCAGGACTGTTCTGGACAGATCTCCCGAGAACCCTCTTCTGAATATGCTTAGATGGTATAAGGGGTGCTGTATTGTTGCCGGAATAGGAGTGGTTTCCACCGGCGAGACAACTCTGGAGCAGGGGGCGCATAACGCCTCATCAGTTGAAAGAATTGCCCAGTTCCGCAGCAACGTGGATATAAACCATCAGCTTTTGGGCGGGCCGGCGATGAGCGATTTTGAACCTGCAACAATATGATAAATGTTTTTGACATAGAGCGTTATGCAACGAAAGACGGCCCCGGGATCCGAACAGTGTTGTTTTTCAAGGGCTGCAACCTCAGATGCAGCTGGTGCCAGAACCCGGAATCCTGGAGTTTCAAAAAGCAGCTGATGTACTATAAAAATAAATGCAGCGGCTGCGGAAAATGCATTGAAGTCTGTCCTGAGGGCGCGGTTTTTCTTTCGGAAAAATACGGCTTTATAACTGATCATGATGCCTGCACGGGTTGTGGAAGATGCGCAGATGCCTGTTTTTTTGATGCCCGAAGGGTAGTGGGGCAGGACTATGATATTGAGCAGCTTATGAAGGTTGTTCTCGCCGACAGGCATTTCTACAGGGAATCCGGGGGCGGTGTAACTTTTTCCGGCGGAGAGCCCCTTCTGCAGCACCGGGAGGTCAGGGAAATTGCCGAAAGGTGCAGAGCTGAAGGTATACATACCGCAATTGAAACAGCAGCTGCAGTAGACTGGCAGATAATCGAAAGCCTGCTTGATGTAATTGATCTTTTTTATGTAGATCTCAAGCACATTGACAACGCTGAACATCTGAAATATACCGGAGTCGGTATGGAAAAAATTCTTGCGAATATAACCGGGATCAGCCGTTGCCATGATAATGTTGTGGTTCGTATCCCGGTAATTCCCGGAGTAAACCATTCTGAAAAAACCGTTAAGCATATGCTTGATTTTATTTATCGGGAAACCGCAATCAGAAAAGTTGAATTATTGCCTTTTCACCGGCTTGGATCAGGAAAATATGATGGTCTCGGTTTTGAATATCCCTGGGCATCTTTCAGCAATGTTGAAAAAACGGAATGCGCAGGCTATACGGATTATGGCCGGATGCTTGGTCTGGATATTGGTATTGGAGCTGTTTGATAACGCTTTCATTGAATAATACCTGACAAAACTGGTAAGGTAATGGTGTAAAGTTACCAAAAAGCTGGTAACTTACGCAAAAATATTAAGATTTTTGAGTTATATTCCTTGACAAACGGGTTGGGTATGATAAACTTTTAACATCAATGAAATCGGTTTCAGAGTTTTGCTCTGGGATATCGCAATTTTTTTAATGTGGATAACACGCTACAGGCGTGCAATGTGCCGTTGGTACATTACGTATCGTTGATGCGTTTATATTTAAGGAGGGCTTATGTCTAAGAAAATTCTTATTTTCGCACTTGTATCAATCCTGTTGGGTGCAGGACTGGTGTTCGCTGGAGGTCAGCAGGAAGCTGAAGCGTCATCAAATCTTATGGTAATAGTAACCCCTGATAAAGACAATATTTTCTTTACAGCGGAAGCTGATGCTGCTAAAGCCAAAGCAGAATCTCTTGGTTATGAAACGCTGCTTGCGGTTCATGGTGATGATCCTAATGCTGAAAGTGATATAATCGATACAGCTATTGCAAGAAATGCTGCAGCTATTATCATTGATATCGCAAATGCCGATGCTTCACCGAATAACCTTCAGAGAGCCACAGATGCAGGTATTCCTGTTTTCTGTATGGACAGAGAGATAAATGCAACCGGGATTGCAAAGGCTCAGCTTATTTCAAATAACTTCCAGGGGGCAAAACTCGGCGCTGAAAGGTTTGTTTCGCTTCTCGGAGAAAAAGGCAAATATGTAGAGCTGGTTGGAAAAGAATCAGATACAAATGCAGGTGTCCGATCCAAAGGTTTTCACAATATCATAGATCAGTATCCTGACATGGTAATGGCTGCAAGAGAAACAGCAAACTGGAGCCAGACAGAAGCATATGCTGATATTGAATCAATACTTCAGGCAAATCCCGACATTAACGGTATTATCTGTGGTAACGACACAATGGCTCTCGGCGCACAGGCAGCAATTGATGCAGCCGGAAAGGGCAATATAGTTGTAATGGGTTTTGATGGAAACGATAATGTTCTTCAGTCGATCCTTCAGGGTAAAATCGACGGAACTGTTATGCAGCCGAATGCAAAGAACGCGGAAATGGCAGTAGAACTTGCCGACAAATATATCAAAACCGGTTCAACCGGCATGAGTGAAGAAAAAATTCTTAACGACTGCTTCCTCATTACTCCCGAAAATGCGACCAAATGGAAAGGTTTCGCACCAATCAATTAATTCTCATGATAGAATAAGGGGAGTCCGGTTTCGACCGGATTCCTTTTTTAATGTAAATCAATATATCTGGAGTCAAAATATGATCGAAACGAATAAGAAAGGTCTGCTGTTCCTTACTTTGATTGCAGTCATCTTTTTAGCTTTTACATCATGTACTGTCAGGAAATTAAGTGAAGTCGAAGCAAAAGAAGTAAAGGGAGAGTATTCAACCTGGACAAAAAGCGGAAGCCAGTTTGAGCCTGTTTCATATGTAGAAGGAATCTGGGATTCCAGGCTTGTACCGGCTTTTAAGGAAGAATGTGTAGATATCGATATTATTATCAACGCGCTGAAGTCCGACAGGGAGAAAGCTACAGCTGATTATGGTTTGACAAAAACTCAGGGAGCCGCAAGTTTCGCGTTTAAGGTAAAAGGTGAAGCAGTTGTTCTTGAATATGACAGCAGCTCGAGAAACGGACTTCTTATCATAGATCTTGTACCTGCCGACGGCGTAAGGGATACAGCCATTCAGGTAGGTCCGGTTATAAAAAAGACCGCGCTTCGTGATTCGCTGGATTTTATCAAATTTTCCGAAGTCGGAAACCAGCTGCAGTTTGCCAGCCTTGCTGATGAGTTGAATAATAAAATGAAAAAGGTAGTTGTTGAACCGCTTGACCTGGAAAACCTTTCCGGAAAAACAGTAAGCTTCTATGCAGCGTTCAAACTTGAACAATCTGATGCGGTCGAAGATATTATACTGACCCCTGCTGTGATTGAAGTTAAAGAGTAGAGGTTGCTTATGATTGAACCAAAAGAAGGGCTGATTATGGAAGCCGTCGGGATAGACAAGGTATATCCCGGAACCAAAGCATTAAACTGTGTTGATTTCAAGATATACAAGGGAAAGATAAATGTTCTTGTAGGAGAAAACGGCGCAGGCAAATCCACCCTTATGAAAATAATTGCCGGAATTGAGCAGCCGACGGCCGGCGAACTTATCATGTACGATGATAACGGTTCGCGGGAGGTTGTTTCTTTTTCCTCAACCCGTGATGCCGTTCAGAAGGGAATAGGTATAGTGCATCAGGAGCTTAACCTTTTTGCCGATCTTGATGTTGCTGAAAACATCTTCATGAACAAGGAATTGAAGAAAAACGCCTTTAGTATAGACCACGGAAGCCAGAAAGAACGTGCTGTAGAAGTTCTGAGAAGATTGGGTCAGGACATAAAACCGGAGACTCTTGTGCGTGACCTGAGGCTTGGACAGCAGCAGATTGTGGAAATAGCAAAAACCATGATCGATGAACCGAAAATACTGATAATGGACGAACCAACGTCTTCGTTGAGCGAACAGGAGGTAAAGGTCCTGTTTGATGTAATTGATGATCTCAAATCGCAGAATGTTGCCATTGTGTATATATCACACCGGCTTGAAGAAATTAAGGAGATCGGAGATTACATAACAATATTGAGAGATGCGAATCTGATAGATTTTAATGAAATTGCGTCTATGGAGATGCATGAAATAATTGAAAAGATGGTGGGACGGGATCCGAAGAAGTTTTTCCAGGGTGAAGCTCACCAAACCGGCGAAGTCCTTCTCAGGGCTGAAAATATGACCTTGCCCCGATTCGGGGGCGGATATACCCTTGATAATGTTTCTTTCGAGGTAAAGGAAGGCGAAGTTCTGGGAATTTACGGCCTGATGGGGGCCGGCCGGACCGAACTGCTCGAAAGCCTGATGGGGGCAATGGAAAAAACTACCGGTAAAATATGGCTGTCGGGCGAACGGATAGACGGAATTGATACAAAAGGGCGAATAGAGCGGGGGCTGGTTCTTATTCCTGAAGAGCGGCAACGAGAAGGCTTGTTTCTGAACCTTGCTGTTGATCACAATCTGACCATGTCGAGTTTAAAAGCATTTACCAGAATTTTTCATATAAATAAAGAGAAAGAGAATGAATCTGTTATTGAAACGATCAGGCAGATTGCCATCAAGGTTGCCAGTCCGCAGATATCCATTAACGCCCTTTCCGGAGGAAATCAGCAGAAAGTGGTTATAGGCAAGGGTCTTCTGACAAAACCGAAAGTACTGCTGATGGACGAGCCTACCCGGGGAATTGATGTCGGAGCAAAATCCGATGTTTTTGAAATTACAAACAGCATGGCGAATGAGAAATTCGGTATTGTTCTTGTCTCGTCGGAACTGGAAGAAATCTTCTCGATGTCCGACCGAATCATAGTACTTTCAAAGGGTAAGGTGACCGGAGTATTTGACCGTTCGGAAGCTACTGAAGAAAAGGTACGAAAGGCTTCGGAAATTGGTCATGGAATTACTTCAATAGCATAAAAGGAGGAACAGACTTATGGTTACCAAAAATAAATTGAAAGGGGATTTCTCCGTTGGAATGCTCCTTCTTAAACTAAGAACACTGATTGCATTTTTCGCCGTATTGGTAGTATTTGGAATTATAGCTCCGAATTTTCTTTCGTTTGCAAACCTGGTTGCAATGGCCAAGCATTCGGCAATATGGACAATTCTTGCAATGGGTATGACATTTGTAATAATCGGCGACGGAATTGATCTCTCGGTCGGTTCAATCGCCGGGTTGTGCGGTATGCTTGCCGGCGGTTTCATTGTTGAAGGGCTGAGACTGCCGATGTTTGACCTGGTTATCTATTTCCATACGGGGATGATCATTATTATTGTTCTTCTGATAGGTACGGGTCTTGGAGCCGTTAACGGGCTTCTTATTACCCGTTTGAAAGTTGCGCCGTTTATTGCAACTCTAGGCATGATGTATATGGCCCGGGGTTTTGCAATGCTCCGTTCGGGAGGGAAAACCTTTCCTAACCTGATCGGTGATCCTTCCCTCGGTAACACCGGGTTTCCCAAACTGGGCGCCGGCACGATAATCGGAATTCCGCTTGTAGTATGGATTGCAATTGCGCTTGCCGTTATAGCTGCTTACGTTTCAAAGAAAACTCCGCTCGGCCGCCATGTATATGCAGTAGGCGGCAATGCCGATGCGGCAAAACTTTCCGGTATAAGGGTGCGCAGAATCAAGATGGCAACCTATATGTTCTCGGGGTTTACAGCTGCCCTGACGGGCCTTGTTCTTTCATCCCAGCTGGTAGCGTCTCATCCTGCCACGGGCGAATCGTATGAGCTGACCACAATCGCCGCGGTCGTTCTCGGCGGTACTTCGCTTTCCGGCGGCCGGGGTTCGATCGGAGGTTCGGTAATAGGCGCGCTGATTCTCGGAGTTCTTAACGACGGACTTGTAATGGTCGGTGTTTCATCATTCTGGCAGACGGTAATAAAGGGATTTGTAGTTGTAATTGCTGTTGTTGTAGACCAGTTCCAGCTCAGAAAGCAGAATGAAGCGGCGCTTAAACAGCAGAAAGGAGCCGATGCCGAATAAAAATTGTGAAAGTCCTGTTGATATTTCAGGAGAAGTGTTAATTTATTTCAGACCGTCCGGATGATTTTCCGGACGGTTTTTTTTACATGACAAATCTGATAAAATAATTAATTAACCGGTTGCAAACCGATAATTAACATATTATCATTGAGAGCAAAGACTTATCCGAGGAATGAAATTTGAAGAAAACAATATTCATCCTGGTTTTTTCTCTCTTGCTTGTCTTGAGTGCTTTTTCACAGGGAAAACCTATCATAACCGTTCTGGATTTCACGGCAAACGGAATTGCCGAAAGCGATGCAAACGCCATAGTATCTTTTCTGACTTCATCGGTCTTCGAAACAAACCGGTTTCGTGTCATAGATAAAGCCCAGCGTGATAATATACTGATGGAGCTTGAGTTTTCAGTTTCCGGCTGTGCGGATGAATCATGTCAGCTTGAAATCGGTAAGCTTCTGGCCGCCGAGTATATCATTGTAGGCGATGTCAGCAGGGTTGGAACAAGATATATCCTGAATGCCAAAATGATTGAAACAGAGTCTTCACAAACCATAAATACAGCCAGAGGGCTTTTTGCCGATATGGATGAATTGCTGGATAATATTGATTCGCTTGCGCTAAAACTTTCTGATTCAGGCATATCAGAACCTCAGCCGGAGCCGGCAAACACCGCCGTCGGAACGGATGTGGCAGATGCGCCTGTAAAGCCTGAAGCTCCGGCGGTAGCAGAAACCCCGGCGGTAGCAGAAGCTCCGGCTCAACCCGCAGCGCAGGAACCAAAACAGGCGGAGCCTGAAGCTGAAGAAATCGTTCCTGAGGAAGTGGAAAATGTCGCCGATATTCTGACTGAAGAAGAAAAAACCGGCGGCCCGGATGTCAGGAAAATTGCAGCCTGGAGTACTCTTGGAATCGGCGCTGCAGCAGCAGCTGTCGGCGGGTATCTGATCTATGATGCTCTTGCGTACAAGACCGCGAATGTTGATCCGGCTTATAATGATGTTTATCTGGACGACAGTCCCAATTACGGAAGCCTTACTGCTGATGAGTATTTTAACCAGGTATACTCTGAATATCTCGCTGTTTTTGATATATTTAAAGGTAAGAGTATACTTGCATTGTCCGTGACCGGCGGAGGTATTCTCTCCTTGGCGGCATCGGCGCTGCTGTTTCTGCTGCCGCAGGGCAATGAAGATACTGAATTGCAGAATGGTTCAGACAAATTGTCGTTTAACCTGCAGCCCGGACCGGGTGAACTTACGTTTTTATGGAAATTTTATCCTGCGGGGGTTCTCAGATGAAAAAGATAATCATTGCCGCTTTGATAGCCGCTGTTTTATTACTCTGCTGCGAGCTGTTTACATTAACCCCGAATGCACCGTCGAACCCGCTTGATCCGAATAATCCTTCTTTTATTGAAATACCTCTTACAGCTTTATCACTTGCCGGAGCGGAGGGAACAATTGCGAGGGCCGAAGAGTTTGAACTTGCCGTAGAATATTCCCCGGCAAATACGACCCAGCGAGGCGTAACCTGGGTAAGCAGCAATGAAGGCATTTTCTCGGTTGATGCATTCGGCAAGGTAACGGTAAAGAGCAGCGGAGCTGCTGAAATTACAGTAACATCCGCCGACAATACCGGCATATTCGATATGTGTTCGGTATCAGTAACTTTAGATTCAATTGTAATTGCGGATTATGCATATACTCCGCCTGCATACAATGCAGGTGATTCGGAAACATTTACGCTGAGTACAGCTTCGTTTGATATGATTTATGTCCCCGGCGGGATTACGTTTCCTACCGGTGTTGATGATGCAGGCGATTTGGACGGGGACGGTACGAATGATGATCCGGACGGTATTGCAACGGTTGATGATGCCTACTGGATCGGTGAAACTGAAGTGACTTACGGTTTGTGGAGCGAGGTTTATAAGTGGGCTTCAGGCGATACTGATATGAACGGTAGCATCGACGGCGGAGAATCTGCCGGAACATATACATTCGCAAATTCCGGTACCGACGACGGCGCAACCCCGCCTGCAGGTCCGTTATATCCCGCACATTATATTAACTGGCGTGATTCAATGGTCTGGTGTAATGCTCTGACTGAGTATATGAATACATTTTTTTCAACGTCATATGAATGTGTTTACCAGGATGCAGGGATCCCGGTCAGGGACTCCACAACGGTAGATTATGACGACATCGTTCCCGCTTATAAAACCGGATTCAGACTTCTGACCGGAGATGAATGGGGGCTGGCCGCAAGATATATTCAGGATACCGGAACATTAAACGATATCAGGGATGCTGGAGATTATTATCCCGGAGGTTACGCCAGCGGGGCGACTGCGGATATCAATGATACTATTGAGACTGCAAAAGTGGCAAACTTTACCAGTACTGTTCAGCAAGTGGCAACAGTGGAAAACTCAAACGCGCTGGGGCTCTGGGATATGAGCGGAAATATGAATGAATGGGTTTTTGACACTGTCGATAGCATGCATAAACTAATGAGAGGCGGCGCCATTTCCTTTGCCCTGGGCAACGGGCGTAAACTTGGCTATCATTACCCATCGGGCTGGACTACTAATGCATATGCATACTTCGGCTTCCGCATTGCCCGGACAGCTGATTAATCCGGCTTTAGCCATCCTTTTTTTACCGCGCCGTCGACATTCGCCGTAAGAAATTCCCAGAACAGGGGGAACTGCCCGACAACGGGTCTCATCCGGCCCAGGACCTGCGAGCGGCTTATACCATGCTCCAGCCATGAAATTCCGTCGGTGCTGATGTTGTGAATAAAAGGCTGGATTCTGTCCATCAGAGCGGCAAATCGTGCTTCATCTGTTTTCCTTTCTTCAAATTCCTGCCAAAGATCCATTATTTCCGAGCCGGTTTCTTCAGGCAGGATGCCGAAAATTCTATCAGCTGCTTTTTGCTCTCTTTCTTCCTTGTCAAGCTGTGCAGATTCGTCGAACAGGTAGGAGTCTCCGGCATCAATCTCAACCAGATCATGAACAAGAACCATCTGTATAACGCGGTTGAGATCAGTTCCGGGAGGCGCATACTCGGCAAGAACTATTGTCATCATTGCAAGGTGCCATGAATGTTCGGCATCATTTTCCTTGCGTGATTTATCGATTAGGGGCGTCTGTCTGAAGATGCTTTTTACCTTGTCTATTTCGCGGATAAACTCCAACTGCCTTTTTAGTTTTTCTGAATCGCTTTTAATTATCATTTGCATACTCTAAGGTATTATGAATCAGAGGTAAAGCCTGAAGTCCCGGTTTTTATCCTGAAAATATTAATTGCCCGGGAAAGTAACAGATTGCGACTGGAATTGTGTTTAACAATCATGAAACAGGCAATATTTATTTTAGCTGTTATTACAGCGGCGTTTATTTTTACCGGATGTAACATGATGAGAGGATCCGGTGTTATTGTGGAAACATCTTTTGATGCCGAGGGCTTTAAAAACCTGGAAGCAGGTTCATTTTGTGAGGTTACCCTGACTGAAGGTGCCGAGTACGGCGTTACGATAAGCTGCGACGATAATGTTATTGACTATCTTGATGTAAAACTTATCGGCGACAAACTGCAGATCTCTCTTATGCCGTATGCTGTTTACAATGATGTCACTTTCAGAGCCTCGGTAATTATGCCGGAGCTGCAGGCCTTGACCGCATGTGATGCCGCCGACGTTACAGTTTCGGGCTTTAATGTGAACAGTGTATTTGAGTTGACTGTGTCTGACGCTGCCAAAACGGATATTAATTTGACATCGGCAGGGGATATCTCCGCGATAATTTCCGGCGCTTCGGATTGTCTTATCGAAGCAGAGTCCATGAGCGGGAATTTATTGCTGATCTGCTCCGATGCAAGCAAGGCCGATTTCAGCGGATGTCTTGCTGCGGATGCCGATATTGAAATAAGCGGGGCAAGCACCGCGTGGATTAATCTTGACGGTGTTCTTTCCGGTACTGTATCAGATGCTTCAACCTGTTATTATCGCGGAACAAATAATACCGGCGGCGTCGACGTTGTTTTCCCGTCTGATTTGAAACAGTTTTAAAGATCCTGCTTACAAACCATTGAGGATAGTATATAATTCTGTAATCATAAATAACTACGGAGAATTTCAATGGATTTTTTTGAGGTTGCAGGCAATCGTTTCAGTTACAGAAAGAAGTTGAACGCGGCAGCACCACCGCTTGACGATCTGCGTAAAATAGTTCAGGCGGGTGTTGATGCCCCGTCGGGTAAAAATGCCCAGACAACCGGATTTCTTATAATTGCAGATCCCGATGTCGTTAAAAAGATAAACACAATGCCGGGCGGAAATGAAGCAATGTCAACCGCGCCTGCATTTATTGCCTGCCATGTCGACAGGGTTCCAAATAAATCTAACCTGGATTACGAATTCGTCGTGGAAGACTGCGCAGCTGCCGCCGAGAATATACTGCTTGGTGCAACCGCCCTCGGCTATGCCGCTGTCTGGATTGACGGCTGGCTCAGAACCGGGAACAGAGCTGATGCAATCAGCGAATTATGCAGCCTTGATTCCGAGAGGGTAATTCGGATACTAATCCCTGTTGGAAAGCCTTTGGAAGAGCATCCTCGCCGTGAGAAAAAATCTTTTAACGAAAGAGTAAGGATTATCTGAAGGGAACCTCAAATAACCCGAAAGTGGGATTTTTAGACAATATGAAGTGACCGCCGTGTTTGCAAAATCGTGGATTAGCCTACACAATGGCTAATGGCAAAGCGCAGACACGCCACATACAAAGGAACGGAGGCCACTATGAATAGTGTAATTTATGTAGGGATGGATGTCCACAAGGAATCAATCGCAGTAGCGGTATTCAGAGATAATTATCAGAATCCTGAGTTTGAAAGAGAGCTCAGGAACGAACCCGGAAATATTAAAAGATTCTTCAAGCGACTTAAAGAGAATGGAGAAAATATTCTGTGTTGTTACGAAGCAGGCCCTACAGGATTTACACTTTATAGATTACTTGAAGATATGGGAATTATCTGTTACGTAGCAGCACCATCATTATTGCCGAGGAAACCCGGAGACCGAATAAAGACAGACAAGAGGGATGCAGTCAAATTAGCCAGAGCATTAAGGAATCAGGAAATAACACCGGTGAATATACCGACACGCACAGATGAATCAGTTCGTGATTACATGAGGATGTGTAACGATATGAAAATTGATTTGAGGAAACAGAAACAGAGGCTCTTACAGTTTCTGCTAAGGAACGGGAAGAAATATGATATTGGGAAAAAGTACTGGACAGGGGCGCATCGAACCTGGTTGAAAAACTTGCAGTTTGAACAGGTAATGCATAAAGAAGTTTTAAAAGAATATTATCTTGCGATTGTGGAATTAGAGGAAAAGATTGAACGGTTGCAGGAAAAAATAGAAGAGATTGCTGCTGAAGACAGATATAAAGAAAGGGTATCCCGGCTTCGATGTTTCAAAGGTATAGAGACATTAACAGCATTAACATTTGTATGCGAGATAGGAGATTTCAGAAGATTTAAAAAAGCGGAATCCTTCATGGCGTATCTTGGACTTGTGCCGTCAGAATACTCAAGCGGAGAGGGCCGGAAGCTTGGCGGGATTACGAAGGCCGGCAACTCCAGGCTACGACGGCTGTTAGTGGAA
Organism: Spirochaetia bacterium; assembly: GCA_963675665.1. Lineage (GTDB taxonomy): Bacteria > Spirochaetota > Spirochaetia > UBA9216 > UBA9216 > Thalassospirochaeta. The sequence continues at coordinate 5,030,979 of OY776510.1, read as the reverse complement.
TCAAGCTGGCATTACCAAAGGTATTCGCCATCGAAACGACTGACAGCGAGAAGGAAAGGACAATCTGCTGAAACAATAGCTTATGCTGATAAAGCCGGCAGAAGGTTGAGTAAGAAATATTTCAGGATGATTCGTAGAGGGGTATGCCCTCAGAAAACTGTTACGGCAGTTGCCAGAGAATTATCAGGATTTATTTGGGGAATGATGGTAGGTAGAACAGAAGTCGCATGACTTCGATAGTTGGTTAATAAGCTACCAGGACAGAAGGATGGATAGAACAACAACAGTGATAAAGGAGAACCCTCGGCACCTCTATGAGGCAATAATAATATTGATCCTCGGTTTTAGACAGAGGCAGCTCCCGACGATCCCATTGACCTGCGGTAACCAATCCGCGAATATCAGAGTGGTCTATCGCCGCATAAACGTTGTTCTATCTTTCTTCCTGTCCTGGACAGGGGGGGGATCTTATAGATAAAACCTGGATATTTTAACTTGACATGGGTCACATCATATCAGAGGTTCCCTGATTTTACCAGGTTTTTGATACCAAAGGAAATCACGAAAACAGAATTATCTTTTATCGGCTTAAGGAGCTTTAATGATGAATCTGCTTATCTGCATTGATGACACCGACAATCTGGAATCAAGAGGCACCGGCTCCATTGCAGCCGAAATGACTGAACTGATTGAACGAAAGGGGTGGGGACGCTGCGGAATTATATCCCGGCATCAGCTTGTGCTGCACAAGGATGTACGTTATACCTCGCACAACAGCTCAATGTGTTTTAATACAACAGCAGAAGATTGTTACTTTGAGCAGTTGAAAACCGGGCTTACCGAATATCTGGCTGCGGAGATGGCTGCCGGTTCGGATCCCGGTATCTGTATTGCCGATATTGATCGAATTACAGAACGCAGCAAGGTTATTGAATTCGGATACAGGGCCAAGACTGAAGTTATGACAAAGCAGCATGCTTACAGTCTTTCCCGACAGGCAGGGATCTTTCTTGAAGAAACCGGCGGCACCGGCGATGGTATTATTGGAGCGCTGGCCGGAGCAGGTTTGCGGCTTCACGGTTATGACGGAGAGGTGAAAGGCGGTATTGCGGATTATGAACAGGGCGGGAGATTCACCGTCGATGCGCTTTTAACGAATTCGCATATTGCTGAAGTCTGTACGACAGATATGAAGCCGCTTGGTTTCAATGAAGAAGTTGTTATCAGCTGGAAAGCCAAGCCTGTTCTGCATGCCGGACGGCCCGTGCTGATTGTCCGGCGGAATCCTGAAAACAGCTGTTGGTTAACGCTGGTAAAGAATGAAATGCGGCGTTTTGGAGAGGCCAGGGCAGTTAAACGGGCTTGCGGGCATTTTAAACCCGATGTTCCGGAAGAGTTTGTCGATGGGGATTCTCAAAGCTGCTATAACTGTATATACAGGCGCTGGACGGAAAAATCATTCACATGCATGCTTGGGAAAGAAACGGTTGAAATAATCTGATACGAATTCAACAGTCTCTATTTTTCACCCGGTTCAAAAAAGGATCTTCCCCGCTCCTCGGAAATTATCGGTTTTGCAAGTTTTTTCAACAGATCCGTATCTGCAGCCCTGTAAACTGATGAAGCCCCTTTGCCTGTTTTTTCAGTAAACTGTTCTATTGCTCCCCGATCGCGAAGCGATGCGAGGCTGCGCGTCAGATGCCGGTAACTGCATCCCATCCACCCGGCAAGTTGTCCCAGTGAATCAGCTTTCAACGCCGGGTCGGTATAGGACAGATAATAATGTGCAAGGCGTATCTCCAGCGGGTAAGCTGTGTTTACAGCTTCTGAAACGGAATTTTCATGAAGCTTTCGTGCAATACCGCAACCGAGAGCAAAAATCAGCTCCGGAGCTACTGCCGGAGTTTCCCTGATTAGATTCATGGGAAGCGAAAGCGTAACTGCCTGTTCAATGCACTGAACAGAGCATGATGCGGCTTCACTGCCGGTAAAGATTTCCATATCGCCTATGATTGATCCGGGAAGGTAAATTCTGTAAAGCATCTCTCTTGCATTGCTCAGCGTTCTGAAAACCCTGAATCTTCCGGCTATAATCAGATTCAGATGATTAATTTCACAACCTTCACGGCAAATGTAGTCGCCCTTGTTCCAGGTTTTGCGTTCCGTTTCCGAAGAATTATGAAAAAAATCAATTATCTCTTTTTTATGGGACATGTGTCCTACCTTCCGGTTCGATTATATTTTACTATAAGACAGATTTCAAGTCGGATGTTTTCGGGAGGGGCAGATGATTTTGGCATTATCAATATTTACAGGGATGCTTGTAGCGGTAATGATTCAGCTGAACGGTATATTGCAGGCAACTGCCGGAAGCCTTAATTCACTGATGCTGATACATATATTCGGTCTTGGCGCATCAGGCTTGCTGTTCGTAATATTCCGCCGCCGAATGTTAGGAGATAAGTCGCAGCCGGTGCCGCGAGTTTTTCTTGGAGCCGGAGCAATAGGAACGATTATTGTGTTTCTTGCAAGCGTATCTTTTGGAAAAGGCGGTATTCTGCTTTCGCTAAGCGGTTCGCTTGCGGGACAGACCCTGGTTGCATCTGTTATCGAAGGATTTTACCGTGGCGGCCGGAAGCGCTCCCCGGTTTTTCAGCGAATACTTTCGCCGGCGCTTTTGCTTCCCGGTTCGGTTATTATAGGATTGAAAGTCGGGGCTTCTCCGTTATGGATTATGATTTCCTGGATTCCCGGAATATTCCTCATGATCCAGCAGTCGATGAATGCCCGTAATACGGCGCATTACGGAACGCCTTTGACCGTTGTATTTAATTACCTTTCAGCATTGGTAGTGATTATACCGATGGCGGTTTTTATCAGCGGCAGTTTCCATATCGGAAAGTCCGGTTTTGTTTTAACAGTACTGTCGGAATTGCAGCTTCCATGGTATGTAATAGCCGGGGGCGGGCTGATTGGAGTTTTTACAACAGGGTCCATTGCCTTCATGCTGTTGAAATCTCCAGCGCTACCGGTTATTCTGGGCATCTACTCCGGAGAGCTCTCTGCGGGAATTCTGCTTGATTTGTATAACGGCAATGCTGTTGCGGTTGAAAAGATAATCGGAATAATACTCATCGCGGCCGGGCTCGCCGCAGGCAAGATCCGGTTGGCTAATCCTGCTCAAGACCTATAAAGGGAATAACTTCTATGTTCTGCTTAAGTGAAATCTTTTCGTCAAGAACCCATTCATTATCGACTGTTGAGTAGGTAAAAATAAAAACTGTTTGTCTCTTGTTTATGTCCGCCTTTACTTCCGCTGCGGCCCGGTTTTCTGAAAGAATTTTGATTTCCGTTTTCCAATCTTCAATTCCGGAGAGGGCATTTTTTATGTTTTCAGATTCGGAAGGATCAAGACTGTTTAGAGCCGACTCTATTTCGGGAAAACCCGAATAATTTCCGCTAATCAGCGATTCCATCAGGCTGTCGGTTTTAGCGGACAATTCTTTCTTTACGGATGCGGATGAACATGAGATCAGAAGAACTGTCAGTATTAAGATAAAAATTTTTCCGGGAAAAAAGAGCTTTCTTCCCGGATTTAGGTAATTAATCAGCAAATTTTACAACTGTACCGGTGATATGAACCTTGCATGGAGCAAGAATAGAACCGGTTACGCCGCCGATAATCATATCGACAAGAGTTGCTTCCTGAACAAGTGTGATATCCACAGCAGCGTCTCCGCCGAGTTTCTGAATCTCATTCTGAACAGCCTGGAAAACAGGATCGTCCATGGCGTCAGCTGTAATATTGAAGAGGTTCCCTCCGGCAGGAGTTCCGAGGAATTCCCATACAGATACCGTTGTTTCGAAATCTTTAACTACAACAAAGGAATCCATATCCTTTGTCATCTGAAGACCGGAAAATGTTGCCGTCTGACATGACATCATTACAACAAGCAGGATCACAAGTACCGCAAAAAGTTTAATCTTTTTCATAAATTCTCCTTATGTTTTTAAACATATAATACCATCTTTATCAAAAAACAGTATGAAGTCAACTATAAAAAATAAAAAAAAGAGGATTTTATAATACAGTTTTCAAGACTGCCCGGCGGTTTGATTAGTCGAACAGGTCAAGCTGCTGGCCGTCTATGAGCGAATCGAAACTGTCCCCGGAGAGAAAAAGCACGCCGTCCGCTATGGGTTTAATCTGTTTTTCAATGTAGTGAGCATAGTCGGGGGGGCCCTGAACCAGTTCGAGCGGAGTAGGGCCGTCGGCGGTTATCAGGTAACTTATCTCGGTAAGATTTTTTATACCTTCGGGGTCGAGTTTCCGTGCTGCTTTCACGTGAGGAGGGCTGGTTTTTACATATTTTTCCGCGGAACGTTTCAGGCGGCGCCGGTATATCAATTGTTCGTCAAATTTGCCGTTTTTCAAATCTTCGACAAAAGAACGTATCCATGATTTAAGGTCCTCATCATTAAAGAATCTCCGAAACAGTTCCTGCTGAAAGTTTCCGGCCAGCTCCGTCCAGTCAGACCGTACTATTTCAAGTCCTTTGAACTCTATTTCACCGCTCTCGAGAAGCCCCGCATATTTTTTTCTTGCTCCTTCGGTGGTGTTCCTCATCGGCGGCAGAAAGAACTTCAGGTAATACTTTTCAAATTCGATCTCGAGTTTAGACTCGACATCATATTCTTTTTCAAGCCTGCCCGAGAAATACCTGTTTACGCTTTCCGCGAGGCGGGTTCCGGAGAGTGCGGCCTGCTGCTGTTCGCCGTGCTTAAGCTGAACGAATACCGAATCTGTGTCCCCGTAAATCACGTTATAACCTTTATTTCGGAGAAATTCAGCGCAGTTTTTCAGCACCCACTGGCCAGTTCCTGTTATGGCCGTGGGAAGATCCGGGTGATAAAAGCGGCACCCGGTTGTTCCCATTACTCCGTAAAAACTGTTCAGCAGAATTTTGACCGCCTGGGAAAGGTGTCCGTCATTCTTAAGCTTGGCCCTGGCCCTTCTTTCCATAAGTTCTTCAAGAAAATCGGGGAGTATGTTTTCCGTGCGGGAGAACGCGATGCCTGACGGCGTTTCAACTGTATCTGTTTCGGATTTAAGCCTGGAGTACGGATCGATGAAGAAGGTCCTCATGATGGTCGGATACAGACTTTTAAAATCCAGTACAACCACGTGGGGGTAAAGCCCCGGGGCCGATGTGAAGACATGGCCGCCCGCGGCATGGTCCCCGGAAACAACATCGGCCGTATCAGGCGCGGCAATACCTTTTCTGTGAAACTGGGGCAGCATGAAATGATCGAATGCCGCTACCGACATATGTACCTTGTCAATCGTCAGCCCGGTAATCAGGCTGCGCGTTACCATCTGCTCTATTATTGCTGTTTTCCGGAATATCTCCGTTACAAGTACGGAATCTTCCATATTATAAAATGCAAGAGCTTTTTTGTTTTCCCGGAATCGGCGCTCGATCTCGGCAACTTTGTCTGTATCAGGCGTTATGTCCTTGCCCCTTCCGAGAAGCTTGCGGGCGACTGTTTCAAGACGGTAGTTTTCAAATTTATAAAATGCCGTCCTCAATGTCTGGGGGCCGTCGATAACAACGCGTCCTTTTATTTCCGCCGAAAACATCCCGTTCCGTTTTTCATTTATTTTTAATCTTCCCGGACCCCTACCGATATCAAGCTGGACTCCGAGCTGTTCGCACCTGCGGCGGATAAAGTCGAGATCAAAGCCTATAACATGCCAGCCGATGATTAAATCGGGGTCATTCAGTTTAATATAACTGTTGAATTTGCGCAGCAGAAGGTCCTCGTCGCTGAAATAACAAATATTTATTGTGCCGCCCGCGATGAACTCTTCACCGGCGGCGGTTTTGCTGCGCATCAGAACCGTTTTTTGTTCATTTGCATATTCACCCGAACAGTGAAGCGCTATTGAGTAGATGCTTCCGTCAGTGCCCGTTTCTATGTCGAGTGAAAGGACGGTGAAAGACGGGCGGCTGCCGGACGGCCTGATTCCCGGGTTATAGTATATATCCAGAGGCCCCTTCTTCTGCGGGTTACCTTTAATTTCAAGACTGCCGTTTATAAAACGTTCCATAAGAAAGCGGTCTTCGGCCCGTATGTCGGATTCGTACATTCTGACGCCGGTGTCCCTGAAATGTCTTCTGGCTTCAAAGAAACCGTTCAAAGTATTGAAATAAAGCGCGTCGACCGGATTGTTGCCGATATCGGTGAGGTTTACTTCACGGCGTTCAATTCCGGAAGTAAATTTCTGTTCCGTATCGCGCCTGATAAAAAAAACCGGTTTATGCGGCGAGAACACAAGCTTGAACGGTCCGTTGATACCCTTGCCGTAATAGTGCAGTTCGCATCTTCCGCCGGCATCAAGGCAGTGCGCCGTTAGAATAAATCCGGTTTCAATCATGACCGTTATTATAGCAGAAATAATATAACTGCGCCGGAAACTGCGATAAAAGTACCGGATAGAATCGGAAAGCTTATTCTTCTTTTAAAAAATACGGCCTCAACCGGAAGCAGAAGTATCGGGCTGATCTGGGTAAGCGTGGTTACAATACCGACGGGCGCCAGCTGAAGCGCGTACAACGTCATGATTATTCCAAGAACCGGGCCTATAAGCGCTGCGAAAAAAATCAGTAAAAGGGCTTTTCTGTCTTTCATTTTTTTGAAATCGTTGAAGAATTCGCCCTTCAGGGCGGCGAAAATTACAAGTCCGGCAAGCCCTGCGGAAATTCTGATCACATTTGCCGAAACCGGGTGAACATCATTGCCCAATCCTATTTTCGACATTACCATTGCTGCGGCCTGGGCAAGTGCCCCTGCCGCGGCATAAATAAATCCCTTCAGTTCGTGTCTGGCTATCCCGGAACTGATATTTTCAAAATAAACAACCAGAAGAATTCCGAAGATTGTAACCAGCATCCCGATTGTCTGTATGAATCCAAGGCTTTCTCCGAGAGTCAGAAATGAAATAATAGCGCTGATGATTGGAGACAGGGTAAGGACCAGCAGGGTGCGTCCGGGGCCGATCAACACGAAACCGTGGAAAATGAACACGTCCGCGATAAAAAAACCGATAAAGCCGGATGCGGCAAGCATCAGGAACTGGTAATTGAACGTTACCGGCGGCAGAATTGTTCCCAGAAAAAAATAATGAACCGCGAAAACGGCAGGCAGGGCAATCCATAATCGAATATGGGTGACCGTCCGCGAGGTTACCCTTTTGCCGGCGATACTGTATGAAACTGAATTCTGGGCCCAGCAGACAGCGGTGAGCAGCGCGAATAACTGGCCGAGCATCAATCAGGCAGGTCTATCAGCGGGCCTACAACGGCGCCGGCCTGTTTCATCTCTGCGACAGCTGAAGATCCGTCTCCGGGATGAACATTCACCGCCTTGATACATTCGTCGGCGACAAAGACGCCGTAGCCCAGCTCCAGGGCGTCCAGGACGGTGTTTTTAACACAGTAATCGGTTGCAAGTCCGGTAACAATCACCTTGTCAACGCCTCGCGCTTTCAGTTCCGAATCAAGATTTGTTCCTTCAAAGCCTGAATAAGCATCTGCTTCGACCTTGCAGGCTTTCGATATAACGACGGCATTCTTTGCTATCAGCAGATTCGGATGAAAGTCGGCCCCAGGGGTCCCGGCAACGCAATGTGCCGGCCAGATTCCGCCGAATTCCTTAAACGAGCTGTGGCAGGGCGGGTGCCAGTCACGAGTGTATACTATGGGCAGTCCGGAATCTGCGAAGGATTCAATAAGCCTGTTTACAGGTTCGACAATATCATCTCCGCCGTTTACGGCAAGTGTTCCTCCGGGACAGAAGTCATTCTGTATATCAACCACAAGCAGTGCTTTCATGGCTAAAGCTTACACCGGAAAGTCCGGGTGATCAATAAGCACAGCGTGTAACGGTAAAGGATCTCAGCTGAACGACTGGCTTCGGTCTTTCCCTTCGATATATTTTTTGTAGGTTTCTTCTCGCGGGAAATTCGCCGAGGGTGTGAAGGTCGCGGTATCAATACCTTTGGCGGCTGTTGCCCTTATGGATTTTAGATCAGCGCCAGGAACATGATACAGCAACTGAGCTGCTATTACACCCTGCGAGGTAGCCTCTTCCGGACCTGCGATTACCGTTTTCCCGGCTATATCCGCGGAAAGCTGGTTAAGATACGCGTTTCTGGCTCCTCCTCCGATAATGTGGACCGCATTAAAATCCTGTTTACAGATCTCTTCAAGATCGGTAATTGCTTCACGGTAACTGCAGGCAAGCGAGAGAAAAGACGATGCAAGGATTCTTTCGATTTCAGTTTCGCCGGTAAGAGCGGTAATGGCGTCAGTCATTTTCTCCGGATTGTACAGAGACTGGTGATTGGGATCATAAAGCGCTGCTTTGAATCCGGCGCCCTGTGCCATGCTTATAAGTTCCGGCCATTCATAAGGCCTGGCTTTAAGCTGTTCAAGTTCATTTTTAACGTTCTGCAGAATATGCATGCCGGCGGAGTTTTTCAGCAGTGTAATCGTATTTGCGGCGCCGCCCTCATTCGCAAAGCTCAGGTCGTACACTCTGTCGTTGATGACAGGTTCGTCAAGTTCCGTGCCTATCAGCGACCATGTTCCCGAGCTGATAAAGATAAAATTCTCTTCAGTAGCCGGCACGGAAACCACAGCCGAAGCAGTATCATGCGAAGGAACCGAAATAAACGGCATCGGGGAATCAATCTCGAGATAATTTGCAATAGAGTTAAGCATTCTGCCCCGTTCCTTTCCATGCGGAATGACTGGATGAAACATGCTGCGTTCAAGGCCGGTTATCTGGAAAATCTCTCCGCAGTAATCACGCGTTCTCATGTCAAGCAGCTGTGAAGTACTGGCAATTGTGTTCTCGGTTCCCTTTTCGCCGGTGAACATGAAATTAAGCAGATCGGGAATGAAAAGAATATCTTCAGCAGTACTGTAGTATTCGGGCAGCATTTCCCTGATTCCGATCAGCTGGTACATTGAATTCATCGGGTGGTTCTGTATGCCGCTGAGATCAAAGAGCTTTTTTTTGGTCTGTTCGTCAACCGATTCAAGGCCTTTTACCCCGAATTTATTCCTGTAGCAGAGAGGGTTGCCTATCAGCTGTCCGGATTTTCCCAGCATGCCGAAATCGATACCCCAGGTTGTGATTCCCGCAGAATCAATTTTCCCGTATTTTGTTTCGGCGGTTTTAAGTCCTCGCTGCATTGAATCAAATATATTCAGAATATCCCAGAAGTCAACGCCGTTAACCGTTATGGCCCGGTTGGGGACCTGCATAATAACCTCGGAACTGACTGATTCTCCGTCATAAAAACCGATAACTGTTCTGATAGATGAGTTTCCGCAGTCGAAGCCCACGCATTTAATATTGTCCTGTTTCATGTCAATTTCCTGTTAATTATTTGGCTAAAGTAACGCAATGAGAAATAAATGTTTTAAATTTCCCAACTGCATGGTAATATTATACCATATATTTATATCTGTCAAACTGGAGAAACATTAATGAACTATAAAACCGTAACATTGGAAACAACTGAAAACCATATTGCCGCAATAACTTTGAACAGGCCTGAGGCAATGAATACATTCAATACCCGGCTTGCTGAAGACCTTTATGATGCGTTAGTTGCTGCGGATAAAGATGAAAATGTTAGGGTGATACTGCTGAAAGCTGCAGGAAAAGCGTTTTGCGCGGGAATTGACGTCGGGGAACTGGAAGGAAAAACAGCGCTCGAATACCGGGAATGGATTGAAAGAATGGAGCGGCCGCTGTCAACAATCTCCAGGATGAAAAAGGTGGTCATTGCTGTCCACCACGGCGTTGCGGTTGCGAACGGGATGGGTCTTGTTGCTTCATCGGATCTGGTCATATCGGCGGATACAGCGCGGATGGGCCTGACTGCAATCAATGTGGGCCTGAACTGTGTCGGCCCGGTTATTCCGGTTGCGCGCTGCACAGGACGAAAGCGGGCGCTGGAACTGCTGTTCTCAGGCCGTATTATCAATGCCGCAGAAGCTATGGAAATGGGTCTGGTCAACAGGGTTGTCCCGGAAGCTGAACTTGAAAACGAAGCATTTGCCTGGGCTGCGTCATTTGCTGAAAAAAGCCCGATAGCCCTGCAGATTGCTAAAACAGGATTTTACAATTCAGAGGATATGGATTATGAGAGGCAGTTTGCTTATATGAATGAAGCATTTGCCCGTTTATGTACGACGGAAGATGCGAAGGAAGGAGTAAGCGCCTTTTTCGAAAAACGCAGCCCGAACTGGAAGCTCAAATAAAACAAACCATATTCTTATATTTTCGGTTTCAGATTAAAAAGAGAAGCCCGAACAGTACCATTACTACAGCGCCGGCTATCGAAATACCGTTATGGATGCGTTCGCCTGTTTCAGGGGTCCATTTAATCAGCAGCGGTTCCAGTCTGTTTTTCAGAAAAATGGCAGCCGGCGGAACAAGAGTCAGTACGGCAGCCATTCCCAGCGACATTGCAGTCACTGCATAGATACCTACGACGGGTTCTCCGACCGCAATTGAAAAAATCATTATCATTGCGGCTCCGGGGCATGGAACAAGTCCCGAGACGATAATGAACACGGCTGTATCCGGATTCCTTCCGTTTAGACTGTCTGAATCTCTACTATTTGAATGACTGCTTGCTGCTGATATTATCTGTCGAACCAAAAGGTACAATCCGATCACTACTATGGCACCGTAGCTTGTAGTCTCAATGACGGGTGTTACATTATTAAAGCGCGTGAGCAGAGCGCGGCTTGTGACCAGGAACAGTCCGCCGATCAGGACTACCGCTGATACGGCATGAAGCACAGCCGTCATGAAACCGGCAAACATTCCCGCTTTCCAGCGGGACGGGCGTGAAATGAAATATGTAAATAAAAACACTTTCCTGTGTCCCGGGCCGAGAACATGCAGCAGGCCGTATAAAAATGAAAATTGAAGAAAAACAATAAGCGTCCTGATATTTCCGTTTTCCCGGTAATCGGAAATATAATCGGAGATCTTTGCCTGTATGGATTTCTGGATGCTTCTTGATTTTCTCATCAGCGCTGAATTAAAAAATGGGCCGGTTCCGGCGGAAGCTGAGCTGTCTATGTCCGATGCTTTCTGTACGGATGAGCCTGTTTCTGCCGGACCGGAGGATAAGAAAGGATTCTGCTGTGCCGATATCGAACCTGTGCTGAAGAAAACCATTACAGCAATAAACCCCAAAACCCCGGGTATTCGTCTAAACATTATTTTCTGGTCAGAACCAGTTCTACGGGGAACGCCTGTCCGGTATATTCGGCGCCGTCGCGCGAAACCATCTGTGCTGTATTATCATAGAAAATAGGGGCATCCTGTTTTTCTGAAAGCTGCCAGTTGATGTCGGTTTTATCCGGAGCTTCTATCTTGACGGGTTTGTCTTCTGTAAACGCTATATCACAGAAAAAAGTTTCATCGTAAACAGCGATTCGAATTTCACGGGCAGCTGCATTTCCCCCCTCAAAAGGCAGAAAGAAAGTATAACCCATACGGGTACCCGACATGTAAGCCGAGAAATCGCTGAAGCTTGACGCCTTGTATATTCTGCCTGCTGAATTGAAATATGTGAAATAGTTGTAATTTATCAAGTTAATAAATGATGTGTCCCTGATTATTTTAATTTCGTCGGCGGAAAATTTATCCTTCCATCCGATGTCGTTGTCCATCAGGACCGAACCGGTAAATACCATATCGAAAAGCCAGTTTACCTTAACGCCTTTAAAGCTGTCCTCCGAATAAACCGGTGTCAATTGCATGTCAATAAACATATGAGGATGAGCTGTCAATACAGCCGCCGGCAGAATTGTCAGTACCAGGAGCAGAATTAATTTTCGCATTTCAGAGTTCTTCCTTTAAATCAGTTTTCAGTTTCTTTACCGCGCGGAGGAGGGCAAAAAGCCCCTGCAAAAAATGACCGTTTCCGGTAAGCAGTAGCGCGTCGACCATCTCGATATTAACCATTTCAGGATTAAACTGCGGCATGGCCCTGAGCGGCATTTCCTTTGCCATTGCCTCGAACATTCCTGCTGAATTCTCTATCCCTTTGCTTTGTTCACGGGCGGCCCGCATTGCTATTCTCATAAGTATTTTACCTGTAAAGGTCTGTTGAAAGTCAGACAGGGTTGTCGTTCTGCCGTAGGTTTCAGGAAGCAGGTTTACCGGTGGCTTTCTTCCCAGTTCCCCCTCAAAGCTTTTATCGGAGATTACATGAATAATTTCGGAATTTGTACGTAATTTTATATAGTCGCTTTCGTCTGCTGCTTTTTCGGAAGATAATAGAGGTGTATTATTTTTTTTGCCGCTCTCAATACGAATTTCAGCGGATTGCCTGATATCGGCGGATGATGCTCCGGCATGAATTGTGTATATTCCGGGTTCGGCAACCCACAGTTTCTGCTGCGGGTCATAACAGGCAAATGAACGGAACCCGAGTTTGATTGATACTGCAGCTTCTTCACCTGCGGCAATTTCTGTTTTAACGAAGCCCTTGAGTTCCTTTACCGGACGATGCAGGCTGCCCTTATTCTTCCCGTCATCTTCAGGAGGGGTAATATACAGCTGAACTACCTCTTTTCCTCTTCGGCTGCCGGTGTTTTTTACATTCAGGCTTACTTCAATTTCCCAGCCGTTGCGGGTGAGCTTGATGCCGCTGTATTCAAAACCGGTATAGGAAAGTCCGTGCCCGAAAGGATACAGCACCGGAACACCGGCGGTGTCATAATATCTGTAGCCGACGTAGATGCCCTCACGGTATTCAACCCGGAGCGGTCCGCCCGGGAACCATTTAAATGAAGGGTTGTCCTCGAGTTTGACGGGAAAGCTTTCAGCCAGTTTGCCGGAAGGGTTTACCCTGCCTGTAACAATATCGGCAAGAGCCCCGGCCCCGGCCTGGCCGCCGAGATAGCATTCTACTACGGCTGACGCATCGTTATTCCAGGGCATCTCAACCGGCGACCCGTTGCTGAGGCAGACGATTACCGGTTTCCCTGTATCGCAGAGCATCTGAATAAGACGGTCCTGTTCCGCCGGCAGTTTCATATCGGCGCGGTCGAAACCTTCCGATTCATAATCGTCCGGAAGTCCGGCAAGAATGATTATCTTGTCGGCCGCATCTGCCAGTGTAGCTGCCTCGGCAGCAAGATGCTTTTCATTTTTATTGTTCCTGTCAAGGCTAAATCCTGCAGCGAAGGGCGCGCCGGGGAAATCTGCTCTGATCTGTTCAAGAAAATTATCTATCGAGGTCGGATTTATGCGCGAACTGCCGGCGCCCTGGTATCTGGGATTAACGGCGAATTCGCCGATGACGGCAATCCTGTCGCCCGGTTTTAGCGGCAGAACGCCGGATTCGTTTTTGAGAAGCACAATGGAATCGGCGGCGGCTTCGCGGGCGATAAGGTGATGCTCTTCCATATCGATTTGAACAGAAGGGTCAGGTGCTGTCCGTGACATGACATCATAAATCCTCTCGACTGCAGTATCAAGAATTGCTTCAGGCAGCTGTCCTGATTCTACGGCCTGAACAACCGATTCAGGGTTGTGTTTGCCGGAATAGGGCATTTCTATTTCAAGTCCGGCCTTAAGTCCTTCGACTCTGTTGTTGCATGCCCCCCAGTCGGAAATAACAATACCGTCGAATCCCCATTCGTCCCGCAGTTTCCTGGTAAGAAGGTAATGGTTTTCGCTTGCATATTTGCCGTTTACCCTGTTGTAGGCGCACATCACCGTCCATGGTTTCGACTGTTTTACCGCGTTTTCAAAACCGGCGAGATATATCTCATGCAGTGTTCTTTCATCCACCACGGCATCTATTGTCATCCTGAGTTTTTCCTGGTTGTTTACCGCAAAATGCTTCAGGGAACAGCCTATTTTATGCGTCTGGATCGATTTAATCATCGCAGCGGCGAGCTCGCCGGACAGAAAAGGATCCTCGGAGAAATATTCAAAATTACGGCCGCAGAGAGGACTCCTCTTTATGTTTGCGCCTGGCCCAAGAACTATCGAGACCTGTCCGGCTGAGGCTTCTTTTGCAATTGCGTCCCCGACTGTCCCGATTAATGCGCGGTCCCAGGAGGAGGCAATGGCGCAGGCCGTCGGAAAACATGTAGCCGGAATGCTGTCTTTATATTCGGACTGGGCGCCCGGTTCAACCTTCTTTCTCAGCCCGTGCGGACCGTCGGCAACTATTATTTCCTGAAGTCCGTGTTCAGGCAGCCCCCTGAAGAACCAGTTGCCCCTTCCTGAAAGCAGGCTTGCTTTTTCTTTAAGCGTGAGTTTCTCAATGTTCATTGTGACCTCTCTGCAGAATATAATATCACAGCGGAAAGGTCTGTACAATTAATCGGATGATGATCTAAGGTTGCCCGATGGGTAATCCATATTTACAACGACGGCTCCGGGGAGCTCAATATCAAGCGCAAGTTTTATAACATCCTCGATACGTTCAACAAACATAAATTCTGTCTCGGATGCCACATCGTCCGGAATATCCCTGATGTCGCTTTCATTCTCTGCCGACATTATAATCCTTTTAATACCGGCGCGATGGGCGGCAAGGACTTTTTCCTTGATTCCTCCGACAGGCAGTACGGTTCCCCTAAGCGTTATTTCTCCGGTCATTGCAGTTTTTGTATCAACCGTTCTGCCCGTAAGAAGTGAAGCAAGCGAGGTGAAAAGCGTGATGCCGGCCGACGGACCGTCTTTAGGGGTGCTTCCTGCAGGAACATGGATATGAATGTCGTTGCCGGCAAAATCAAAATGGGTTATCTGGTTTGCAAGCCGCGACCGAATCAGACTTAACGAAATTCGAGCCGATTCCTTCATTACGTCACCGAGCTGGCCGGTCAGGACAAGTTCGCCTTTTCCCGCCATAAAAGTGCTTTCGATAAAAAGAATATCTCCTCCTACCGGTGTCCATGCAAGTCCTGTTACCACACCCGGAAAGTTCTCTTTAAGAGCGTCTTCAAGACGGACTCTTTCGTGTCCGAGAATGTCTTCCATGTCGTCCTGCCGGATAACAATCGGAAGTTCAGCTTCGCCTCCGACTATTTTTTCCGAGGAAACACGTGCAATTTTCGCTATCTGTTTTTTCAGTCCGCGGACTCCTGCCTCACGGGTATATTTCTCTATAACCAGTCTGAGCGAATCGTCGGTGATCTGCAGTTTCTGCGTATCAAGCCCGTGTTCATTCAGTACTGCGGGAACAAGATGATCTTTACCGATATGAAACTTTTCGCTGTTTGTATAGCTCGTTATATTGATCACTTCCATTCTGTCCAGAAGTGGTCCGGGAATTGAACTTACGGTATTTGCAGTTGCGATGAAAAACACTTCGGAGAGGTCAAAGGGTATGTCGAGATACCGGTCGGAAAAGCTGTCGTTTTGTTCGGGATCGAGAACCTCAAGCAATGCGCTTGCTGGGTCCCCGTTATAAGCCGTCATAAGCTTGTCCACTTCATCGAGGACGAATACCGGGTCCTTCTGTCCGGCTTTTTTCATCTCGCTGATTATCCGTCCCGGAAGGGCTCCTATATAAGTTCTCCGGTGGCCGCGTATTTCAGCTTCATCCCTGATTCCCCCGAGACTTACCCTGACGTATTTCCTGCCGAGCGCTTCGGCAATGCTTTTGCCGAGGCTGGTTTTTCCTGTTCCCGGAGGTCCTTCGAAGAGCAGAATGGTTCCGCGCTTTTTTTCGGTCAGCTTCATAACGGCAAGATGCTGAACTATCCTGTTCTTCACTTCTTTCAGGCCGTAATGGTCTCTGTCGAGAACCTCTCTCGCCCGCTGCAGATCAATATCGCCGCTGCTTTTTTCATTCCATGGAAGAGCAAGTATCAGGTCCAGGTATGTTTTAATCATTCCCTCTTCGTGACCGTTTGCGCCCTGTGCTTCAAGTTTGTCTACTTCCTCCAGCGCTGCCTCCCGGGCATAATCGGGAAGATCGGCTTCATCAATCAGTTGCCTGTAATCTTTTTTCTCCTTGCGGGTTGAGCCCGGTTCTTCAGCCTCAAGCTCTTTCTGGATTTCTTTAAGCTGTTGCCGCAGCATTTGTTTCCGGTACTGTTTATTCGTGCTTTCAGCGAATTTGTTAGCCATCTCAATCTGAAGTTTAAGCGATTCTTTCTGCTTCAGCAGGAAGTCCAGAAAACGGATCCCCCGCTGGTGAACCGAACGTGTTTCAAGCAGTTCCTGTTTATCCTGCCTGCTGATATTCATATACGGCGCTGAAAACCCTATCAGCTGTGTGATTGTGGATTGCCTTTCTATCAGGGAGATAATTGAACGCGCCCCTTTAAACTGGCCGGCTATTTCACGGATGAGGCTTTTCAGGTAGTTGAGAAGATCTTCCTGTTCCTGAACTGTTATATCAGTGATATCGGGAGCCGGCGTGTATTCCGCGTGAAGTTCACCGTTTTCAATAAAGATGTTTTTGATTTCAACGCGTTCGGCAACATCGGCTTTGAGCAGTATTCCGTCTCCGTCCGAATGTGTTGAAATTATTTTTATCAGAACGCCGGTATGGTAAATATCCTCTTCGGTTATTTCACGGCTGTATTTTTCATTCTTCAGACCGGATGCAAGTATTTCGGAATGACCCATATCGGCCCAGTTTTTTATCATGCCGGCCATCGGCTGGTTTATCTTTATTTCCGCCTTGCCTTCGTGAAGAAGAATTGTATTTTCAAGGGGAAGCAACGGGGTTTTTGCAATATTAATTTCATTCGGCATATATTACTTCCTTGTTCGAATATTTCGATACTCGTAATATAATGCTGAAAAACTGTATCGGCAAGCGATTTAGGCCGGGGGACAATCACCCGGCAGACCGGATATTATCTTTTCAAGCAGAAAAAGAAGCTGATTTTGTTCATTTTCTGCAAGTATGTTCAGCACAGCGGAAGCGAACCGTTCCGAGTTTTCTCTTTTAATGGCAGCGGCGTCGCAGCCTTTTTTTGTCAGGTGAACGCGGACAACCCTTCTGTCGGTTACGCATCGGTAGCGTTTAACAAATTTTCTGTCGACAAGCTTGTTAAAAATGCCGGTAAGGGTACTCATCGGGAGCTGCAGCTCTTCGGATATTTCCTTGATACTGGGATGTTCCCTGTCGCACAGGGAAAGAAGTACCTTCAGATCATTAGTACTCAGTGTACAAAGCGGAGTATCTGCGCAGGCTGTTTTCTCATCACGGTTGCTGTTCTCCAGTAATTCCGAAAAAAGTCTGATCAGTTTTTCCGCTTTCTCTTTCATTCTGCTAATAATGTTTCAGAACCTGCTTTTTGTCAAGAAAAGTAATTAATCGTCTTCATACAGTTCATGAACGTAATCCCATGCTTCAGGGTTTTCAGCACGCAGCCTGGTCAGCAGTTCATAATTGAAATAAAGCATTTCAATATGTTTTTGTCTGAATTCAGCAGGGCTGTTTATGCTGCTTTTATCGTATTCCGGCAGGGCGTCATCTGCCAAATCTGTGATACGTTCAACTTCGGAAATCAACTCATTCTTTGTAAGATACAGAAAACGGGGTGCAGGTATGAGAAGAATGGGAGAAAAATTAAGCATTTCAAGTTCATGGGCCGTATTATTGATAATTTCTTCGGCCGGGTCGTCAGGAAGTTGGAGGAATTTCTCAATGGTGTTCATGGTCGCACTCCTCTCCATGCTCATGATGATGTTCAAAGGCTTTCAAATCCTCATCGGTGGTTTTATGTACATCAATAACCTCAATCTCAAATACGATATCTTTTCCGGCAAAAGGATGATTGCCGTCAAGGGTTATGTTTTTGTCGGAAATATCAATCACTGTCATTATTACTTCTTCCTCACCGTTACCGACAATTATGTCTTCACCTGTATTGAGGCTTTCCGGTTCCTCAAAGTCGGAGGATGGGATAGTAGTGACGAGATCATCAACTCTTTCACCGAAAGCATCGGCTGCTTTCAGTTCAAGCTTCACCTTGTCGCCGGGAATCTTGCCTTCAAGAGCTTCCTCGACTGCAGGAAGCATCATTTCAAGCCCCTGCAGGTATACGACGGGATTATCCTGTTCTGTCTGCTCAAGCACAGTACCGTTCTTTTCGCTGACCTTATAATTTATTGTTACTGTTGTTTCGTTTGTAATCTTCATAACTGAATATACCATGAAAACTCTATGCCGGATAGCTTGTAAATATCTGAAATAGCCGTTAGTTTGATGTAATGGACACAAACGACAGAACTGAAATGCTGCGACGCGGTAACATCGGTAAAACCCTGCGGATCCTTGTTGTTCCGGCAGTTATAGCAATGCTTGTGAACGCGATTTATAATGTAGTCGATACCGCCTTTATAGGGCTTTTACATGATACAGCTTCCATCGGCGCGTCAGCCGTACTTTTCCCGATATTCATGCTTGTGGGCGCCATCGGCCTGACTTTCGGAATCGGCGCCGCATCGGTCATTTCAAGAAAACTCGGAGAAAATAAACCCGGGGATGCAAAACGTTCCGCATCAACTGCATTCTACACATGCATGATTGCGGGAATTGCTTTTGCAGTATGCGGCAATATTTTTATCGAACCTGTTTTACGGGTTTTCGGAGCAACTGATACAATTCTTTCCAGGGCTGTTATTTACGGCAGGATTATAATCGGCGGTTCGGTTTTCCAGGTTCTCAACATGTGCATGAACAATATGCTGAGATCTGAAGGCGCCTCAGCTTACAGCGGAAGAGCGCTGATGATGGGCGGTATTCTGAATATAATTCTCGATCCGGTTTTTATGTTTGTTTTTAAAATGGGGCTTGCCGGTGCGGCAGTGGCCACCATTACCGCGCAGCTGATAAGCACAGTCTATCTGCTTCGGTTCTTTCTTATGAAAAAAGGCGTGCTCAGAATTAAAATTTCCGACTTTCACCCGGCCCCGGGCACTTACCGCGACATTATGATTATCGGGCTGCCGACATTCGCCCGGCAGGTTCTGGTCAGTATATCAATGGGAATGCTGAATAATGCAGCCGGTATATACGGCGATGCTGCAGTTGCGGCTATCGGGATTTCACTGCGGGTCCTCTCGCTTGTAATGATGGTAATTTTCGGAATAGGGCAGGGCCTTCAGCCCCTTGCCGGGTATAATTACGGCGCGCGCCGGTATGACCGTGTAATCCTTTCTACAAACAAGGCCATAATATGGAGCGTAGTCTTTACTGCTGTGATGACGATACTTTTCTGGGCTTTTACGCAGCAGATAGTATCGATGTTTACCCGGGATTACGAAGTTATAGATATAGGGGTAAAGGCTATCCGGTATATGTCTTCGGCACTTCTTCTCGTAGGAATAATGAACGTCTACGCGGCGCTTTTCCAGGCGCTTGGAAAAGGAATACAGGCGGGTGTTCTTGCGGTTGCAAGGCAGGGACTGTTTTTCATTCCCGTTGTGCTTATTCTGCCGCGCCTTTTCGGGTTAAACGGGATTCTTTTTTCGCAGGTTACAGCCGATGTCTTAACGCTGCTGGTCACCGTTCCCATGGCATTGATTGAAATGAAACATCTTGGAAAACTGCTGGGTTCTCAGGTTAAATCAGTTCCTGAAAGCAGCTGAATATCGTATAATAGAAAGGGAGATTTTAAATGGCAAATGAAGCTGAAAAAATAATATATTCCATGGTCGGAGTAAGCAAAACAATAAATCAGAAGGTGATTCTTAAAGATATCTATCTGTCGTATTTTTACGGGGCAAAGATTGGAGTTCTGGGTCTGAACGGTTCGGGAAAATCGACCCTGCTGAAAATTCTTGCCGGTGTGGACCGGGATTTTAACGGTGAAACAATATTGTCCGAAGGTTTTACCATCGGGTTTCTGGAACAGGAACCCCGTATTGATCCTGAAAAAACCGTAAAGGAAATTGTTCAGGAAGGTGTTCACGAAACTATGGAGCTGCTGGCGGAATATGATCAGATAAACGAGAAATTCGCAGAGCCCATGGATGATGACGAGATGACAAAGCTTCTTGACCGGCAGGGAGCTGTTCAGGAAAAGCTGGATCAGCTTGGTGCGTGGGAAATTGATTCCAGGCTTGAAATGGCAATGGATGCCCTGCGCTGTCCGCCGGAAGAGATGAAGATTGGCGTGTTGTCCGGGGGGGAGAAAAGACGTGTGGCATTGTGCCGGCTGCTCCTTCAAAAACCGGATATTCTGCTGCTTGATGAACCGACCAACCATCTTGATGCCGAAACAGTAGGCTGGTTAGAGCAGCATCTGCAGAAATATGAGGGGACCGTTATCGCAGTAACCCACGACCGCTATTTCCTTGATAATGTGGCCGGCTGGATTCTGGAACTTGACAGGGGGCAGGGTATACCCTGGAAGGGAAATTATTCTTCCTGGCTTGAGCAGAAACAGCAGCGGCTGGCGCAGGAAGAAAAGCAGGAAAGCGACAGGCAGCGTACCCTTCAGCGGGAGCTTGACTGGATTCACATGAGCCCGAAGGGCAGGCACGCAAAAGCTAAAGCCAGGATAAATTCTTATGAACAGCTGCTTAATCAGGAAACCTCCGAACGGGTATCAAAGCTTCAGATTTATATCCCGCCCGGACCGCGTCTCGGCGATTTGGTTATAGAGGCTGAAGGTATCAAAAAATCATTTGAAGACCGTATTCTGGTTGAAAATATGAGTTTCAGTATGCCTCCCGGAGCGATTATCGGGATAATAGGCCCTAACGGCGCCGGAAAGACAACCCTGTTCAGGATGATTACAGGAGCGGAAAAACCGGATGAGGGAGAACTCAGGATTGGACAGACCGTTAAACTTGCCCATGTTGATCAGATGCGCGAAGTACTTGATCCGGATAAATCCATCTGGCAGCAGATTTCGGACGGCCAGGATACGTTAAAGGTCGGCAGCCGGGAAGTTAATTCAAGGGCTTATTGCGCACAGTTTAATTTTACCGGGGCGGACCAGCAGAAGAAAATCGGTGTGCTTTCCGGCGGCGAGCGCAACCGTGTTCAGCTTGCGCTTATGCTCAAAGAGGGGTCGAACGTTCTGCTGCTCGACGAACCTACAAATGATCTTGATGTTAATACGATACGTGCGCTCGAAGAGGCTATTACAGGTTATGCCGGCTGTGCTGTTGTAATAAGTCATGACCGGTGGTTTCTCGACAGGATAGCAACGCATATTATTGCGTTTGAAGGCGACAGCCAGGTGTTTTTCTTTGAAGGGAATTACACCGAATATGATGAAAACCGTAAAAAGCGCCTCGGTATCAGTGCTGAACAGCCTCACAGAATCAAATACAGGCGTCTGACCCGGTAATATCTGATAAGTATACTCTAAAAGGGGCAGTTAACTTTAAATTGCTCCTTTTTTTATTTTCCGTAGAACAGTGCCCTGTTGCGTCCGGCCTGTTTTGCCTGGTACATGGCCTTGTCCGCTTTCAGCAGCAGGCTGTCTATGTCTGTCCCGTTATCGGGATAAATGGAAATGCCGATGCTGACGCCTATGGTGAAAGTGCGTCCTTTCAGTACGATCTCTTCTCCGAGAGACTGTATAATTTTACCGGCAGCCGACATCACGCCTTCTTCCGATTCAATGTTATAGAGCACGGCGACAAATTCATCCCCGCCTATTCTTGCCACAGTATCCGAGGTCCTCAGGGTTTCATTCAATCGTTCCGCTACGATTCCAAGTACCTGGTCTCCGCTCTCATGCCCGAGGGTGTCGTTTATGGGTTTAAACTTATCCAGATCCATATAAAAGACGGCAAGCTTCTGTTTTTCTCTTGCTGAAATTCTGATTCCCCGTTTAAGCAGCTCGTTCAGGAGATTGCGGTTGGGAAGATCCGTCAGTGTATCATGGTTTGCCATATGGGCGATCTTGCGATAGGCAACCTCAAGACCTCTTTTTTCCGAAGTGATGATTTCATTCAGTTTATTGAGTTCCTGATGAACTTTTGAATTATCTATAGCTATCGCCAGAAATGTTGAAACCGCCTGTACGAGATCAACATCATTTTCGGTATAAGCGTTTTCATCTGTATGCTGTACAGTGACACAGCCGACCAGCTTGTTTCCATGCATCATCGGAACGAATATCGCAGAATTCGGAGGATCGTCTGAATTTGAACTCCATACTTTAATGTATTTTTGAGCCTCGCTGCGCTTGTTGACCAGAACTGATTTTCTGTTTTTTATACACCAGACCGTCAGGCTTGTTTCACTGTCCGCCGGAACTGAAACAGGTGTACTCCGTTCACTGTTTTCTACTATAAAATTGTATTCAATATTCTTGTTGTCTGCATCGTAAAGCGCAATGCCGAATCCGGTGATATTAAGTATCTCGGACATCCTGCTGCAGGTATTATGTATTATGTCATCCATATGCAGTGACGATGTGATTTCCCTGCCTATCTGATTGATAAATTCAATTTCCTTGTTTGATTTTTCAAGTTGAAGAGACTGCATCCGGTAAGCCTCTTTTTCGGTTTCGGTCTGTTCGGTTTCATAAAGTATTGTTATCTTTTTAAGCCTGTTTTTCAGATTGTCGTTACGCAGATCTTCTTCAAGTTTGTGAAAAACTTCAAAAAAATCAAGCGCTTTCCTGAAGTCTTCCTCGGCTTTGTAAATTTCCGAAAGTTTTTGCATGCACCTGCTTAACAATCCTGTAGCGTTAAGCTTTTCCGCTGTTTCCCGGGCGTCTTCCAGATATCTTTTTGCTTCGGTGTACTTTTTATTATTAAGCCCTATCAGGCTGAACTGGTAGTTGCATTCGGCAACCGAGGATATGTCGCCTATTTTGGTATAAAGCTCACAAGCCCTGGTCAGTTTGTCTTCAGCTCCGAAATACTCTTCCCGCGCCAGCTGAATTCTTCCCAGACCGAAGCATGAATCTGCTATAGCCTGGGTATTATTATTGTCTTCGGAAAATATAAGTGCCTTACTGAAATATTCTTCAGCTTCAGCCAGGTCGTTCAGTTTGAGATAGAGTTCGCCCAGATTGATTCTTGATATCGCCATGCCCGGCTCGTCATTGATCTGCCTGGCTATCTGGAAGGCCTGATAAACATAACTGAGAGCCTCTTCGGAATTATTTATCAGGTTGTGAATTTCTCCGATATTGTTCAGCGCCAGAATTTTGATTTCATCATTGCCGGACATTTCAGCCTGCGTCAGCGTCATAAAATAATAATTCAGTGCGCTTTCATAATCCTGCAGTTCAAAGGAGGCCTCCCCAAGCGCATTCAGACTTCTCATTTCTCCGAGTTCTGCCTGATCGCCGCTTTGTACCCTGAACTGTTCAACAGCCTGGTTTAAAACTTCAAGGGCTTTATCATATCCGGCTGTAGCGGTACAACATCTGCCTATATTGAGTAAACTTTCAGCAATGCCGAGAGGGTACTTCCCTGAGCGGGACATCTGCAACGCCTGTTCGGCTTTGCCGAGAGCTTCAACAGGATTATTGCCGGTGTTATCCCAGGAATCCTTATTTAGTTGATCGATTTGCTGAAACACAATAGTATTATATCAGTAAATCGGGAGGAAGTCATGTACATCCGTTTTTTTAAAAGATTCTTGGTATTAATTTCTGCAGTTCTATCGTTATTGCTGATTACCACCTGCAGCTCGGTAAACCAGCCGGCCGGACCGGAAGAATTACAGTCTCAGGAAGAGCAGGCCATTGCTCTTGATCCGCTGGTTAAATCCGGCGTACTGGAGAACGGTCTTCACTGGTATATAAGACCGAACCGGGAGCCCGCCGGGCGCGCATCTCTGCGGCTTGTTGTAAACGCCGGTTCGGTGCTTGAAGAGGATGACCAGCAGGGGCTTGCCCATTTCTGCGAACATATGGCATTCAACGGAACCGAACATTTCGCGAAAATGGAACTGGTTGACTATCTTGAGTCGATAGGAATGGCATTCGGCCCCGAGATTAATGCTTATACCGGTTTTGATGAAACCGTCTATATGCTTGAGATTCCGACGGATGATGATGAAATTATTAATAATGCATTTCAGGTACTTGAAGACTGGGCGCATCTTGTCAGCTATGAGGATGAAGAGGTTGAAAAGGAGCGCGGAGTCATACAGGAGGAATGGCGGCTGGGAAGAGGCGCTTCCGGAAGAATCCTGGACAAGATGGTTCCCGTTTTATTCAAAGACTCGCTGTATGCGGAGCGGCTTCCTATAGGCAAGATGGATGTAGTAATGAACGCCCCCCCTCAGAGACTTCGTGATTTCTATAAGAAATGGTATCGCCCGTCACTGATGGCGGTTATAGTCGCCGGAGATATTGAACCGGACAAAGCCCGTACCCTGATTGAGAATTATTTCTCGTATCCGGCGCCGGAAGAACCTGCGGTACGTCCGGAAATCCCGGTTGCAGTCGGGACGGAGACCGAACTGTGCATAATAGAAGACCCGGAGCTGACCTATTCTTCAATAGAAATTTCCGTGAAAACCGAAAAGCCGGACCGCCGAACCGAGAGTGATTACCGAAGCATGCTTGCCGAGTCCATGACCTGGTCGATGTTTAACAACCGGCTTGATGAAATTGCCAGAAAACCCGAACCTCCTTTTATAGGCGCCGGCGGCGGAACAGGACGAATTGTCAGATCCGCCGGAAACATCAGCTGTTATGCTTCGGTAGATACCGACATGGTTGAAGAAGCGCTTACTTCGCTTGTTGCCGAGCTTGAAAGAGCGGCCAGGTACGGATTCTCCGAAGCCGAACTGGAACGCAAGCGCGCTGAATATCTCAAATCGATCGAGGAATATTACCGCGAAAGGGAAAATATTCCTTCGTCAGGTTTTGCAGAAGAGCTTACCGAATATTACCTGAATGATGTATTCATGCCGGGCATACAGGCGGAGTATGAATTATATAAACGCTTTATACCGTCAATCAGCCTGGACGAGATAAATGAATATGCTGTCGGAATGCTTCCCGGCGCCGGTCGGACCGTGACTATAATATATCCTGAAGGGGCGGAAGTTCCCGATGAAGAAGAAATTATCAGGATAGCTGAATCCGGAAGCAGTATGACGCTGGATAAATATTTTGATGATTCGCTTGAAAGAGATCTGGTGGAAAATATTCCGGAAGCGGGTGCTGTTGATGAACGCAGTTATTATGAATCGATTGATACTGAACTCTGGCATCTTTCAAACGGAGCTGATGTTATTATCCGAAAGACCGATTTTCGTGATGATGAAATTCTGTTTTCCGCTTTCAGCCGCGGGGGATTATCGCTTCATCCGGACGAACAGTTTATTTCAGGCCGTTATGCTCCGCTATTGCTGTCTTTAAGCGGCCTCGGGGAATTTAACGCTGTTCAGCTTGAAAAGAAACTTGCGGGACTGAGTATCAGGCTTTCTCCATATATAGGCAATTATTTCGAAGGGATTTCCGGCAGTTTTTCACCCGAAGAGATTACCCCGTTTATGCAGCTTGTATATCTGTATTTTACCGCCCCCGATTTTGATGAATCCGCAGCCGGAAACCTTGTTACCCGTCTTGAGAGCCTGATTGAAAATCGCAGTGCGGATCCGATGAATGATTATTACGACAGAATTGCCGAAATCCTGACCCGGGACAGCTTCAGAAGCCGTCCTCTCGATCAGGAAAGGCTGGCCATGCTTGAGCCCGGGTTGGCGCGTGAAGTATATGAAACCCGTTTCGGCGGTGCGGACGATTTCATCTTTGTTTTTACCGGAAATGTGGATAAGACCGCGCTCGAAGAAGCTGTTCAGGTGTGGGTTGCATCGCTTCCTTCCGGTGTTCACCATGAAGAACCGGCAGATCTGGGCGTCAGACCTCCTGCCGGTCCGGTAGATGAAACAGTTTATCGCGGAATCGAACAGCAGGGCAGGGTCAGAATGTCGTTTACAAATGAACTGAAAGAATGGTCTCCTGATATCGAGCTTCAGATTGAAATAACAGCACAGGTACTTGAAACCCTGATGCGCGAGACTTTGAGAGAAGAGCTTGGCGGAACATATCATATTGCGGTTAATCCTTCTGTTATGCGCGAGCCCTGGCCGTCTGCATCAGTTCATATAGAGTTCGGCTGTGATCCGGACCGTTCCGATGAGCTTTCACGGAAGGTCATTGATGTTATTACGGCTGTTTCGGCGGGAGAACTTGAAGAGCAGTATATTGTCAGGGAAGAGCAGCAATATCGCCGCGGGTATGAAAAGTCTGTTGAAGAAAATGTTTTCTGGCTCAATCATCTTGAAGAATCATTCGGTTACGGTGATGATCCGGAGGAAATCCTGACGCCCGAATTGTTTAATGAAAAGATCAGTAAAGAGTCGGTTGTGCGGACTGTTCGTGAATATCTTGATACCGACAGTTACATCAGGGTGCGGTTAAACCCCGAACACCAGGCACAATAAAACAGGACGGACGGCTGTCGGGGTTTCATTTCTTTCCGCAGGCCGGGCAGGACGGGTTTTTTTCAAGACGGAGAATTTCCGACTCGTTTGTAAAGCCGTCCATAATATAAAGGCTGTTTTTTAACAGATTGCCGCGGCCTGTCAGGTATTTTATCGCTTCCATAGCCTGCATCGAGCCTATCATGCCGGCAACAGCGCCGAGAACGGGAATCGGACTATTGCTCTTATAGGGTTCGGGAAATATGCATCTTATACATGCAGTTTCAGGCGGCGAAATAAAACTGATCTGTCCGGCGTAACCGTTTATACCGCCGTGAACGACAGGGGTTCCTGTCCTGATTGAATAATCGTTTAATACATAGCGTGCTTTGATATTATCGAGACAGTCGATAATAATATCGGCTCCATCGGCAAGTTCGGACAGATCGCCGTCAATCAGTGAATCGCGCTGTTCAATAATAATTTCAGGATTCAGGTCTGAAAGCTGAATCGCTGCTGATTGTGTTTTGCGCATGCCTAACCGGCTGGAGGTGTGCAGAATCTGTCTGTTAAGGTTGGACAAATCAACTTCGTCGTTATCGCAGATGATTATTCTTCCAATGCCGGCGGCTGCCAGGTAAAATGCCGCCGGGCTGCCCAATCCGCCTGTTCCTGCAATAAATACCGTTGAGGAAGCAAGTTTGTTCTGATTGAACCCGTAATCTTTTTCAAGAAGAAGCTGTCTTTGATATCGTTCGTTTTTCATATTAATAATATACAATATCTTTACGATATTTAATATATGGCAGAAAACCCTTTAAAGGCTCCTGATTGTCTGAAATGCAAATACTACAAGGTTACCTGGGACCGCAGGTTTCCGCGGGGATGCGTGATGTTCGGGGTTAAAGGACGTGAACTGCCGTCCATTTCTGTTTTTAAAGCCACAGGAAAGCATTGCCCTTCATTCATCAAATCTCCGCGAATCAGAGATTAAGAGGCTTTTCACGATGGATTTTAAGCTTTATAATCTATAAACTCGAGAATTTACGGAGAATGAATTGCAAGAAATTTTTGGAAACAGGATTTTATGGTCTGTAATAATCTCTCTTATTGCAGCGCAGATTCTTAAAGTTTTAACAGTTCTGATCACGGAAGGCAAGCTCGATGCCCAGCGGCTGAGAGGGACCGGCGGTATGCCGTCTTCTCATTCTTCGTCAGTTACAGCGCTGGCAGTATCGGTAGGATTTACCGAAGGTTTTGCAAGCACTGAATTTACCATATCTCTCGTTCTTGCATTTATAGTAATGTATGATGCATGCGGTATCAGGCGTGCTGCAGGAAGACATGCGGAAATCCTGAATGAACTTATTCAGGTCTGGGATGACGCCTTCAGGGACGGCTTTGAGCCGCAGAAACTGAAGACGCTTCTGGGACATACGCTTCCCCAGGTTTTTTTCGGCGCGGTTCTTGGACTGATAGTTTCACTTGTAATATATCTTTAACCCGGAGGACACAATGGCTTTAAACTGCGGAATTGTCGGGCTTCCCAATGTCGGGAAATCGACAATTTTTTCTGCGCTTACATCCGCGCCCGCTGAGGCTGCGAATTATCCTTTTTGCACAATAGATCCCAATGTCGGAATAGTAAATGTCCCTGATGAACGTCTTAAGAAAATCTCGGAAATAATTGTTCCGGCAAAGGAAATACCTGCAATAGTGGAATTTGTTGATATTGCCGGCCTTGTAAAGGGCGCCTCTAAAGGAGAAGGTCTGGGCAACCAGTTTCTTTCTCATATCAGGCAGGTGGGCATGATTGTTCATGTAGTCCGCTGTTTTGATAATGATGACATTACGCATGTAGGCGGCCGGATAGATCCCGATTCGGATATTGAGATAATAAACATCGAGCTTGCTCTTGCCGACCTTGGAACCGTGGAAAAACGGATTGAAAAATCGGCCAAGCAGCTCCGTTCTCCGGACAAGGACATTTCAAAGAAAGCGAATGCGATGATGCCTGTGCTGGAGCTGCTTAAAGAGAACCTGTCTGAAGGCCGGGCGGCCCGCACTCTTGAGTTCACCGATGAACAGCTTGAAGATATCCGTGAACTGCAGCTGATTACAATGAAGAAGCAGATGTTTGTCTGTAATGTCGATGAAGCCGGACTTGAGAGCGGGAATTCGTATGTTGAAAAGGTAAAAGCCATTGCTGATACGGAAGACGCCGAGACAGTAGTAATATGCGGAGCACTTGAAGCAGATATAGCTGCTCTTGAAACGGAAGAGGAAAAGAAAGAGTTTCTGGAAGAAGCCGGACTTGAAGAGTCCGGGTTATCCAGGCTGATTCATAAGACTTATAGCGCACTGGGGCTGCGCACCTTCTTTACCGCAGGCGCCGATGAAAACCGGGCATGGACTTTCCGAAGCGGAGCCTTTGCTCCTGAAGCCGCGGGCGTTATTCATACCGACTTTCAGAAAGGCTTCATCAAGGCTGAGGTTTATCATTGTGATGATTTGTTTGAATACGGTTCCGAAGACGCAATCAGGAAAGCCGGGAAACTGAGGCAGGAAGGAAAGAACTACATTGTAAAAGATGGCGATGTGATGCATTTTAAGTTTAATGTTTAATGTGCGCTGGTTGCGCACATTAAACATTCAGGAGTTTATTTACTTCGTAAATAAACGTCCAGGATATAACCGGTAGAAAAAGTCAAAATTTATATTTTGACTTTTATTTTTGGTGTGAAAGGGCAAGCTGTTTAGCCAACCGGTTGCGCACATTAAACATTCAGCCTTGTTCGTTTTGGAGTTAAAAATTGATTTACAGGGAATATGGAAAAACCGGCAAAAGAATATCCTCAATTGGTTTCGGCGGTATGAGATTTGAGAAGCCGCATGATTATGATGAATCGGCTGAGCTTCTGGTATATGCTCTTGAACACGGTATAAACTATTTTGACACTGCAACTTTTTACTTCAAAGGAAAATCAGAAGAAATATTTGGGCATGCCCGAAAGGAACTGGAAAGAACCGGAAAGGACTTCTATTACTCGACAAAATCAATGGCAAAAGATCCTGCCGGGGTTCGAAAGGATATTGAACATTCTCTTGTGAGAATGAAAACGGACTGTATTGATTTTTATCATCTCTGGTGTGTGCTTACACCGGGGGATTATGCAGAGAGAAAGGCTGCCGGAGTTATTGACGAGTTTAGAAAACTGAAGGACGAGGGTCTTGTCAAACACATATCAATTTCAACTCACATGAGCGGTATTGAGATAAGAAACCTTCTCGAAACTGAAGAATTTGAAGGCATTACTCTGGGTTATTCGGCAATAAATTTCCCGTTTCGTGAAGAAGGGGTAAAGGCTGCTGTTGAAAAGAAAATGGGTCTTGTAATTATGAACCCGCTCGGCGGAGGTATGATTGTTGATAATCCCGATGAATTTTCTTTTATCAGGATGCATGATAAACAGTCGATTGTAGATGCATCGCTTCATTTTCTGCTTTCAAATCCCGGGATCAGCTCCGCTCTTGTAGGTTTTGGAAACAAGGCCCATATTGATGATGCTGAGTCGGCTGTTGAGAACTTCAAGCCCTACAATGAGAAAGAGATCTCCGCTTTGAAAGCCAGGATCCAGGATGATTTTCAGTCGATGTGCACAACCTGCGGATATTGTAATGTTTGCCCGGTTGATATACCCGTATGGGCTTTTATGGAAACCTACAACCACACGATGATTAACAGCAAATACAAGGCCGCCGAAAGACTGAAATGGCACTGGGCAATGACGATAGACGAGCTCGGGCGATGTACAAAATGCGGTAAATGTGAAGCGGCCTGTACACAGCATCTTCCTATTCTTGAGCGTTTTGAACTTCTTAAACGGGATATAACCGGCAAATGAAAATAGTTGATGTATTCAAATCATCTTTCGGAATCTATCGGGGGCTTGAAAGAAGTATCTATGTACTCTTTTTTGCCCGTATTATCAACAGTGTCGGAAGTTTTGTATATCCGTTTCTTACGCTGTTTTTAACCGACAAGCTTGATTATTCCGCCGGAGACGCAGGGCTTATCCTGATGCTTGTCAGTATCAGTTTTGTTCCGGGTTCGCTTATAGGCGGAAAGATCTCGGATGCTTTTGGTAGAAAACGTATTCTTGTAGCAGCCCAATTTCTTGCGGCCGGCAGTTTTCTGCTGTGTGCGATTGTTCCCGACAAACAGATTATTCCGATTTTCATTGTTTCGGCTGAGTTTTTTATGGGTATAGTGCACCCGACATCAACAGCTATGATTACCGATCTGAGCAGACCTGAAAACCGGAAAGCTGCTTTTTCGCTTCTGTACCTTGGGCACAATCTTGGTTTTGCCGTTGGTCCGCTGCTTGCGGGGCTTATGTACAACAGCAGGCCTTACTGGCTGTTCAGCGGTGATGCTCTTACAACTTTCTTGTCAATTATCCTTGTAGTGCTGTTCGTTACGGAAACAAAGCCCTCCCATGAAAGCATTAAGGAAAGTCTGAGTTCAGCCGCTGAAGGAAAAAATCCCGAAAAGGCTGAAACGGGTTCAGTTATCTCGGTTCTCAGACGCCGGCCCGGACTCTTTATTTTTATTCTGCTTGTGATGGTCCTGAATTTTGTTTATGCGCAGATGACATTCTCCTTGCCCCTTTTCCTCAATGAAGTGTTCGGGGCGGAGGGAGCTGTCATGTACGGAACAACAATGACCTTTAATGCTCTTGTTGTAATCATGGGTACAACCTTTATTATAGGTCTGACAAAAAATATGAAGCCTATTCTTGCCACCCTCCTGGCTGCAATACTGTATGCCTTTGGTTTCGGAGGTATTTATTTCGGTTATGTTTATTACATTATTATAATTACGGCCTTGATCTGGACCATCGGCGAGATCCTGGGCGCAACCAATATTGATGTGTATATTGCAAACCATACGCCGATGTCGCACCGGGGCAGGGTAAACTCGATTGTGCCGATAATTATCGGGGCCGGTCACGCAATTTCTCCGTACCTGATGGGTAAATTTATTGAGCATAATTCAGTACGCCAGGTTTGGCCCCTTTGCGGAGTTTTTGCGCTTGCCGCCGCGGCGGGCCTTGCTGTATTATATTTTACGGAGAAACGGAAAGTTGGATAAACGGCTGTACAGCATAGTCGAATATATTCTTAATATTGCCGATTACGATGATCTTGAAGTAATAAAGTCGGCGCTTGAAAAACGTTATTCGGATAAACGGAATGCTCCAGTGATGGGGCTTAACCCTGCAAAACTTGCGGCACAATCTTCGGACAATATAACCGATCAGCTTGAAGGTTCAAAGAAAATGATTTCCCGGATGGCGGCCGGTTTTGCCGCTGACATTATAAGACAGAATGCGCCTGAGCTTTCCGATGCGCAGGTCCGGGAACTTCTTTCAGAATTCATGCCCGAGTCGGCCGGAGGCAGGGTGGGCCGCGGCCGTAAGAACAGTGCGGCATCAGGGGACAGTCTTCCGGCAGGCATGATAATTCAAATGGTTCAGCAGTTTGTGGAGTACAGCGAGGGCGCCATGAGTCCTGCCGAGCAGGTGCAGATGGAGAATGAAATTCCCGGCTGGAAAGACAAGTACTGGAGATCCTTCCCGGAGCAGGTTCGTAAGCTTCTGTCTCTTTATCTGAACGGCGATATTGACCGCAAGCGTTTTGAATCTCACCTCTATGAAGTCCTGGGACTGTGATAATTTAAAATATAGGGGTTATTAAATGGCTGATTTTACGGAATATTTAAAGAAGCTTGAGTCGGGAGAAAAAGTTGATAACCCTTTTCTGTATTTTCTTGGAATGCAGCTGGAAGAGTTGGGAGAAGGTTATGCTTCTTTCAGTCTGGATATCCGTCCGGAATTTCTTCAGGGTGCCGGAATAATGCAGGGAGGACTTTCAATAGCCTTCTCCAGCGAGGTTGCCGCGCATGCCGCAATGACTTTGCTTAAACCGGGCGAAAGTGTTACGACTATTGAGCTTAAAAATAATTTTCTGTCAATGGCGGCGGAAGGAAAACTTGTCGCGGAGGCTACTGTTTTTAAAAAAGGCAGGCAGCTTATTATAGTGGATACCGTTGTCAGCGATAAGGACGGCAGGAAAATTTCACGCAGCAGCGCTACAATGATGATTATCAGGAAGCCTTTCGACAAAGTGTAATATTTATTTTTCTGCATTGAATGCCGGCTGCCGTCAATGAGCGGATCAGCCTTTACGGGCATTCGGCGGGAGGGCAATTTGCGGTCCGCTTTATTTGGAAGGAGTGAATATGTTTTCCTCGCATAATAAAAAAGTCAAAATTGTTCCTTTAAGTTTTCTGAGAAAGGCGGTAAATGCTTCCGCCACAGTTTCAGGGAATAAAAATACAATTCATTTCATGACCGAAGTTGATATTACAAATGCAGTCGGGAAGATGGAGACTCTTAAAAGAGACGGGCGTCATGTTTCAATGACGACTTACCTAACAAAATCATTTGCATCAACTGTTGAAAAACATAAATGGATGAACTCATTTATTGCACACGGAAAACAGATTTTTCTTGATGATATTGCCGTCAGTATCCTTATGGAAAGAAATATAGACGGAGTATCCGTCCCGGAACCTATGGTGATGCACAATGTTGATCGGAAGTCGCCGTTGGAGATTGCCGATGAAATCAGAATTGCAAAAGACAAAAGTAATAATGGAAGGTCTTTGGGTGATCTAAGTAATGCGTGGTATTTTAAATTTATTCCCGGCCGGCTGCTTAAAACATTCGTCAGAATGGCTGATCAGAATATCGGAATGGGAATAAGATACGGAAAACTTGCAATAACGTCTGTTGGAATGTTTGCAACAAGGCCCATGTGGATTTTGCCTCATGGCAGCGCGACCATTTTACTTTCAGTTGGAACAACAAGTACTGAAAAAACAGGTCAGGGCGCAGGAAAACTGCATTTAACGGTTTCGTTTGATCATGACATTGTCGACGGAGCTCCCGCAGCAAGGTTTGTAGAGGATTTGTGTATCGAAATTGAAGAAGCAAGGTGCATGCAATAGATTTATGTTTTACAGGTGCTGTCAAATTTATATATTGAATGCTGTTAATATTAATCGGAGCTTTAACAATACGGGGTTATTGCACCTGTAAAGAAAAACTGGAAAAAACATAGCGGGTGTGGCATACTGGATATATAACAACACGGGAGTTAAAAGTGAAATATTCGCTTCTAGCATTGATTATGTCAGTCCTGGTTGTAATGTCTTTGCCCGCACAGACCGGACAGCCCATTGTCACGGTCATGGACTTCGAAACCAACGGCGTGTCGGAAAATGAAATGCTGTCCGTCATCTCTCTATTGTCCTCATCTCTTTTTCAGACAGGTTCTTTCACGGTTATCGACGTGGCCGAAAGGGACACCATTCTTAAGGAAATAGAGTTTTCCCTTACAGGCTGTACCGACGAATCATGTCAGCTGGAGGTAGGAAAGCTGCTGTCCGCCGAGTTGATCGTTACAGGCAGTCTTCGAATGGTGGGAACAAAATACGTTTTGAGCGCAAAAATGCTCGAGACTTCCACCTCCCGGAGAATCGGGTCCGCCGACGGGATATATAATGATATTGACAGCCTTCTTGGAGATATCTATCCGTTCAGCTGCCGGCTTGCAGGGATAGAACCGGTAGCGGATACACCTCAAACGGCGGAGAAAAAACCGGAATCCCGGAAAGTAATCGG
The DNA here is from genome assembly GCA_963675665.1 of Spirochaetia bacterium. Taxonomy (GTDB): domain Bacteria; phylum Spirochaetota; class Spirochaetia; order UBA9216; family UBA9216; genus Thalassospirochaeta. Next base: position 4,996,785 of record OY776510.1, on the reverse strand, counting down.
CTATTCCGTTCTTGGCGCTGGAGCGGTAACCGCCGGAATAGGCGGATACCTGCTGTATGCGGCCTTTGCTTTTAATTCGGAAACGGTAGAGTCGTCAAAAACGGCTTACCTGGCAGCGGTGGAGGGCGACGATCATGAGGCCCTGTATTCAGATTACATCAGCCTGCAGAAGGAATTCACGGGAAAGCTGGTAACGGCCGCGATAATTACAGGAGCAGGGGCAGCAGCCATGGGGGCATCGGTTTTCTTTCTGGCGCCTGAAAAAGAGAAAGCTCCCAGGGTAAGTTTTTCCGTGCTGCCGGCGCCGGGCGCCGCCCGGATAGCGGTGCATGTCAATTACCAGGGGGGAAGATGATGAAGCAAAAACAGTTTCTTCCGGGAATAGCAGTTGTATTGGTTTTTTTAATTTTTTTCGCCTGTGACGGCGTTCTTGAGCCTATCGGCCGCTGGAACCCCACAGACCCTGATTATGAAGCGGAAACTGATCCCAATAATGTCGAAACGGCTGTGCCTGTCCTGCCTGTAAACCTTGAAGCTGCGGTTGTTACCCATGAATCGGTAAAACTCGAGTGGGTAAACAAGGCCCTTTATGCAGAGGGTTTCAATATCTACAAAAAAGTTGGGGAAACGGGAGAATGGGAGCTTCTTGCCGCGATAACAGATCTTAACGATCTGTCTTACATCGATACGGACATATCGCCCGGTACGCAATACTATTACCGGATAAGCGCCTATAACGAAAACGGCGAATCCCTGTTTTCAACGGAGATTACTGTTACAGCCGAATCCCAGGTCCCGGTTGCCGCTTTTACCTCCGATAAAACCGGGGGGACTTCGCCGCTGATCGTTCAGTTTACTGATCAGTCCACCGGCGATATTACAACCTGGGAGTGGGACTTCGACAATAACGCGGCCGTTGATTCCTATGAGCAGAACCCTTCGTATAACTATACTACCTCCGGACTTTATACCGTCAGGTTAAGAGTTTCCGGCCCGGGAGGGGTCGACGAGGAAGTTAAAACCCAGTATATAGCCGTAGACGTGCCTGTGGCCAATTTTTCCGCAGATATCACGGAAGGCCCTGTAGGGACTACCGTCGCGTTTACCAATCTGTCAACCGGCAATATTACGACCTGGGAATGGGATTTCGACAATGATGATAATATTGATGTTACAGGTATAGGCCCGCATAATTGGCCCTACAATACCGCGGGCATCTACGATGTACGGCTTAAGGTTTCGGGTTCTTCGGGGATCGATGAGATTATTAAAACGGATTATGTAGTCATCGGTACCCCTGTGGCCGCTTTTCATGCCGATGTTACATCAGGTCTGGCGAATCCTGACCTGCATGTAACCTTTACCGACGATTCGTCCGGGGCGGGCATCACCGCCTGGGCCTGGGATATCGGTGACGACGGAACAATCGAGGGTACGGCCCAGGGCTTCGAGCATGATTTCTCAGCGGAAGGTTCCTACACCGTCAGCCTCGCGGTTACAAACAGTTACGGAAGCGATGAACTGGTTAAGACCGGCTACATTGACGTTTACGAACCGGCCGTAGCGGGTTTTACAGCAGATGTTACCTCAGGCGAAGCCCGTCTTTCGGTTAATTTTACCGACCAGTCTACGGGCACCATTGATACTTGGGAATGGGATTTCGACGACGACGGCACAACGGATTCCACCGAACAAAGCCCGGCCTGGGTTTTCGGGACCCCCGGCACCTACAGTGTCGGACTTACAGTTTCCGGCGACGGCGGAACCGATACGGAGACTAAGTACTCATATATTTCCACTGATTTTCCCGCGCCTGCGGCGCACCAGGTGAACCCGCTGGGATTTTCCGGCGCTAAAGGCGTGGCCGCTGCGGATATGGACGGCGACGGGAACACGGATATCCTTGCGGCGGCTACAAACTATAACAAGGTAAGCTGGTTTGAGAATGTTAACGGGGCCGGGACCTCCTGGTCGGAACACCAGATAGGAACCGGCAGCGGCGCGAACGACATCTGCGCCGCCGACTTCGACCAGGACGGAGATATGGACGCAGCCGGTGTCTATGGAAGCGCCAATACCATAAGGTACTACATAAACAGCAACGGCGCCGGTACATCATGGACCGCTACGACCCTGTCATTCACTACTTTCCAGATGGGCACCTCGGTGCATGCGGCGGACGTGAACGGGGACAGCTGTCCCGATATCATGGGCACCTCCCAGACCGACAACAAGGTATCTCTCTGGCTTAATAACGGAAACGGGACCTTCGGTTCCGAGGTGATTATCGACGGCAGTTTCAGCTATGCCCGGGACGTCTGCACCGGCGACGTGAACGGGGACACATATCCCGATATCATCGCCTGCGCCTGGGGCGGGGATATCGTATCATGGTGGGCCAACAACGGCAGCGGAAGCTTCGGGGCGCGTCAGGGTATTGCAACAGGCGACGCGCCGAATTTCGTGTTTGCCGGGGATATAAACGGCGACGGGGACATTGATGTTCTTACGGCTTATGAGAACGACGACAACTTTACATGGTGCGACAACAACGGTTCGGGGACTTTTACTCAGCGTCTAATAGATTCCGTAAACGATCCCAAAGGTGGATGCGCGGCTGACCTGGACTTCGACGGCGACATGGATGTCATCTGTTCTTCCAACGACAGCGATTACATTGCGTGGTGGGCCAATGAGGGCGGCTTGAATCCGTCATGGACCAGGAGGACCTTCGCCAGCGGCTCATCCTATGATCAGCCCTGGGGAGTGGCCGCAGAGGATGTCGACGGCGACGGCACTACGGACGCAATCGGCGGAATTTATTACTCCGGAGATGTTTACTGGTGGGAACTCCTGAAGTGATTCCGTGAGTATTGATATAAGGGGACTTCTAAAAACTGCAGTTTTTAGAAGCCGACCTTAGATTTAGTGGATGTTTACTTATTTCCTGATAAGGAAATAAGTAAACTCCCGGAAACACAAAGTGTTTCAAACCTCAAATAAGCCCAATTTAGGGTTATTAGAGGTTCCCAAATTCCATAAGGAGATTTTTATGAAAAAAAAGATTCTTGTCGGAGTTTTATCTGTTGTCTTTACTGTTCTTTTTACCGTGTTCTATTTCGGCTGCGATGAAACTCCCGCGGACGGCACTGTTTCTGTTGTTCTGACCGGCGCATCCTCAGCGGACTCCCAGTCGCTTTATGCTTACCTTTACGCAAATGGCGAAACCGATTTGGGAAATCCCGCCAAACTTCTCGCAACCAACAAAGCGACAATCAGCGGAGGAGCGGCCGCCTTTGTGCTTCAGGTAACAAATGGCGCCTGGCAGGGAAACGGTACCGACTGGCTCGGCACGGCCGGCATCAGCTATGACGTTTACATTTACACCGACGCAAATGCCGACGGCGATAATGAGCCCGATACGCATTCCGGCTCTCCCGTCCCCAAAATGACGAGTCCTTACCCCGTGGTTGTAACAATCGCGGACGCGCAGACGGTTGCCGTGGCTTATTCCGATATGGTTGATTATGATTACGGTTTTTCCGATGGAACCCTTACTATGTCGTTAAGCGGCGCTTCAGCAGCGGATACACAGGTATTTTACGCTTATCTTTATGCAGAAGATGAAACTGATCTTAACAATCCCGACAAGCTTATCGCCACAAACCAGGTCACAATAAGCGGCGGTACAGCGTCTTTTACCCTCGAAGAATCCGACGGCGCCTGGTTCGGAAACGGCACCGACTGGGTCGGCACAGGCGGCACAAACTATGATCTGTATATCTATACCGACGGCAACGACGACGGCGATTACGATCCTGAGACTTCATCCGGTGTCCCCATGCCGATGAAAACGAGTACGTACCCTATGGTTGTTGAAATTGATGATATCAACTCAATAGCCCTGGCCTATAGCGATATGGTCGAATATACCGCCGGCCCGCATGACGGAAAGATAACCGTAAGCCTTACCGGGGCTTCCGCGGCGGACACGCAGGGACTGTATGCGTTTCTCTTTGCAGATGGCGAGACTGTTTTCGACAATCCGGCATTGCTTATTGCAACCAACCAGATTGAAATAAGCGGCGGGACCGCGTCTTTTACTCTGGAAGAATCCGATGGAAGTACCTGGTTCGGAAACGGCACAGAGTGGATAGGCACGGGCGGAACAGGTTATGATCTGTACATCTATATCGACGGCAACGTCGACGGTGACAACGATCCGGAGACCAATGATCCGCCGGCAACCCCGGCGCCCAGGCATGCCGCTTCATATCCGGTTGACCTGTCCGTCGACGCAAGCGAAACTCTCGATATATCTTACGACGATATGGATGAATTCCCGCCGCCGCCGGCACAATAAAAATAGGGCCGGGGATACTTCCCCCGGTCTTTTTGTTTACTGCTGTTGTTGCTGTTGAATAAGCCTTTCCTTACTTGTTTTGGTGTCGCTAAATTTACCCTTTTATGTTAAACTTTGGTATTATGAATATTTCAAACCGTGTTGAACAAATTTCCAAGTCGGCAATCCACGAGATGACAAGACTATCAAAACAATATGAAGATGTGGCGTTTCTTTCATGGGCGAAACCTACATCAGGCACCCCGAAACACATTAACGACGGGGTAATTGAGGCTATAGAAAAGGGCCTTACGGGCGGGTACTCGCAAAGCGACGGTTTGCCTGAATTGAGAGCCGAAATAGTTAAAAAACTTAAACGCGATAACAGTATTTCAGCGGCCCCGGATGAACTGCTTGTTACCGTTGGGGCGGTCGAAGGCCTGATGGCGTCGGTCATGGCCGTGATCGATCCGGGCGATGAGGTTATCCTGCCTACGCCGACCTATTCGACGCACATCACGCAGGTAAGGCTTGCATCGGGAACTCCGGTGCTTGTTCCGCTGCAGGAAAAGAATAATTACAAACTGGATTTTGATGCAATCAAAAAGGCAATCACAAGTAAAACAAAGGCCGTAATGTTCTGCACGCCGAGTAATCCGACGGGCACCGTTTTCTCTGAAGCCGAACTTCGGGAACTGGCTGAAATAGCGTTGAAAAATAATCTGACCATCATTACCGACGAGGCGTATGAATATTTTACCTTCGACGGTAAAAAACATTTCAGTATTGCGTCAATTCCCGGGATGAAAGACCATGTAGTCACGAATTATACCTTCACTAAAACGTACGCTATGACGGGATGGCGAGTAGGGTATCTTCATTCGGCGGCTCAGAATATCACTCAGATTAAAAAGGCCCATATTCCTTTCTCAATCTGCGCACCGGTTGCTTCCCAATACGCGGCAATTGCGGCGCTTCAGGGCAGCCAGGAATGTGTTGAAGAGTTCAGGCTCCATTATCAGGAATCCAGGGACCTGATGTGCGAAAGGCTTGATCGGCTGAGCTCCCGTTTCGAATATGTAAAACCCGAGGGCTCGTACCTGATGTTTCCGAAGGTCCTCGGAGAAGAGGGAAAGAACTCTTTCGAATTCTGCAGAAAGCTTCTGGATAAGGTCCGGGTGTCCACAACCCCTGGCGTTGCTTTCGGCCCGACGGGCGAGGGGCATATCAGAATGTCGTTCTGCGTACCCGAAGAAATGATAAACAAGGCTTTCGACAGAATCGAATATTATTTTAAAGGGTAAAGTACTGGGATAACAGATAGAATGCAAAGGATATAAATTTTATAACTGTAATTTCCCGGTATCGGGAAGGAATAGTTCATTTCCCGGGTTGTCTGGTAATTGTTTAACCATTCTATCAATATTAATTTGACTAAATAACGATAATACCTGATAATATTACTATACTATTATTAAGGGGAAAATATGCGTAAATTAGTATTTATTCTTATCTTTATTATAGCTGTGGCAGCCGGATCCTTTGCACAGGATTTGAAAATTGATTTCAAGGTAGATATCTCAGGTGCAACAAGGAGCAGTTACTTCACTTTTACCGGTCCCATTCGCTATATGGCGGTAGAGCAGGACCATTACGATGGTGTTTCTGCAGCTTCATTAAAAGGCTCAACACATCTTTTTCAGCCTTACAGAAATGATGTGGAAGGAAAGAAAGTATTTCCGGATGGCCTGAGAGGTCTTTTCCTGTTTGGAGTTGCAGGAGCTGATCAGGCAAAGAATGACGGTCTCAAGGCAACAAAGGCTTCAAACGGCGTTATTACCATTGAATATTCTCATCGGGGTTCACTTTACAAGATAGTAACCGATCGAAACGGAAATATCAGTCTTACCGATGGCACTTTCCAGAAGGTTACCGACGGAAAAACCGAGGCAGATGTTGCTGATCCATCAGCCATGTTTTACTGGAAAGGAAATCTAAAAGCGGCTTTAAGCGGTAGCATTCTTACTGTTAATGGTGAACTTGACGCAGTAAAGAGATAAAATATTAAAATCAAACTGAATCGGGGCTGTTTTGTTATACATAATAGAACAGCCTTTTTTTTCAATTTTTCGTATTTTTTAATAATTTAAAACGAAATTTAATGTTATTACACGTTGTTTCCTGTTTCTGAATAAAATAAAATATTATTTTATTTGACAAAATAGAAATTAATATTATAATATTTTTTAAATCTATTACAGCAACTTACTATGGTTGAAGGAGAAAATTAAGATGAGAAAGATTGTTGTTCTTGTTTTAGTGTTGGCTGTTATTCCTTTTGCGTTGTTTGCAGGAGGGAAACAGGAAGTCAGTGCAGATGATGGTCTCACATTCGGCTTTGCCGGCTGGACACCTAAAGCGGAGAGTCATCTGGCAATCGAAATCGGTATGAAGAATTATGCCGAGAAGCTTGGAATCAAGCTTTTAGTGAATTATTGTGACGAAGATACCCAGAAGCAGATCGGAGTTATTGATAACTACATAACTCAGAATGTGGATGCGATAATCATCGTACCGGCAGACAGCAAAGCTGTTGGTGAAGTAGTTAAAAAGGCTGATGCTGCAGGTATCCCGTGCTATTCTGTAGACAGAGGTATTGAGGGGCCTATCCAGTTTACAGTTATGTCTGATAATTTCATGGCGGGCGCTCAGGCTGGTGAAGAACTGGTAAAAGGCCTTAAAAAGATTTATAACGAGCCGAAAGGAACTATCCTTGAGCTGCTTGGAGACATGACAGCCGACATAGCCCATGAGCGAAGAAATGGGTTTCATTCTACAGTTGACCAGTATCCGAATATCACAGTGATTGAAAAACCGACCAAATGGGATCCGGTTACAGCAGGCGAAGTTACCCAGGATGTTCTTTCTTCTGAAGATATCGATGCAATTTATTATGCAAGCGACTATACCGGTGCTGGCGTAATTCCGGTTATAGAATCTACAGGCAATATGAAAAAAGTTGATACAGCGGGTCATATCTATACATGTGGGATTGATGGGACGACAATTATGTTCAACTATATAAGAGAAAAGAAAGTTGCTTCTACAGTTAACCAGCCGCTTACAGACTTCGGTCTAATCGTCCAGATTGCTTACGAGCAGATTGTTGAGGGCAAAGAATATAAAGCCGGCGACACAATCGAATCGGATGCATTCTGGAGCCCGGCTGTTATAGAAGACAGTGAGTACGGTTTGAACCTGTTACTGAGCACTATTCCGGTAGATGCTTCAAATGTTGATAATCCAGCTTATTGGGCGAATCAGGTTTCAAGGTAACATAGAGTAATATGTTGCCGAAGCATTTTTTCGGCAACATATTTTTTATTTTTGTAATGATAGTTGACCAAAAAAGGTGATTGAAATCCCTTTTAGAGTTGGTAATGAGCTGCTTTATATTCATCAATAGAAAACAGACGTATTCAGGCAGCTATAATTTTCCTAATCGATAAAATATCAGTGAGTCGATTTTGTCCATATATAAGTGTTGGGAATTCATATGCAAGGAGCGTTCTAATGGACAAGCAGCAAATAAATCTTATAAAAAAGAAAAATCAGCTTGTTATTTCCATATTTAACAATTTCATATGGGAAATTTTTATTGTGATATTTTTAATAATGATACTATCAAATAAATTCTTCTTTACACCCAGAAATCTTGTCAATGTATTGTTTTATAGTGCTATTTTGGGAGTTCTTGCAATAGGCCAAAGTTTTTGTCTGATGACCGGGAAGCTGGATTTGTCACAAGAGGCGACTTTAGCATTTGCTGTCATACTGGGTACATGTTTTATATCCGAAGAACTACTTGGTGAACTTGTGCATCCCATGATTGCGATTATCATTGCGTTGCTGTCCGGCGGGTTAATTGGTTTGATAAATGGATTTTTCATTGTGAAAGTGAGAATGAATCCATTAATTACTACATTTGCCATGTCAATTACATTACGCGGTATAGCGATAATATTGACCAGCGGAAAGACAATTTCAGGGCTGCCCAGGTTTTATACATTTTTGGGGCAGTATAAAGTTTGGCAAATTCCTCTGATGGTTTTTTTATTTATCGGATTATTTATATTGGCGGAATATATTTTGAGGCACAGATCCTTCGGAAGAAATGTTCTCATCGTCGGCGGTAATATCAAGGCTGCAATTGAATCCGGAATCAAGCATGAGCGGGTAATCATTATTGCTTATGTATTCAGCGGTATTCTCGCTGCCCTTGGAGGAATTATGATGGCCGGTCAGTATAACAGCGTTAATGCGTCCATGGGCACTGGAATGACATTCATGATTTTCGCTGCATGCGTTATCGGCGGTGTAAGCTTGAGAGGTGGCGTCGGTAATTTTCTGGGAGTGCTTGGCGGTGTATTACTGCTGGGAGTCATTGACAACGGATTGAAGCTAATGAATGTTTCAGCATTCTGGATGCAGACGATTAGCGGTCTGCTGATCCTGTTTGCAATAAATATAGACAGTATTAAATACTCGATTATTCATAAAGCGGAAATGCGCATCAAGAAGCTTTACAGGCAATCGGAAATTGTTGATAGAGAAGGCGAATAATATGAGCAAAATTCTTGAGATGAAAAATATATGTAAATCGTTTTCCGGTGTCAAAGTGCTCGAAGATGTTTGCCTTTCAGCCAAAAAGGGTGAAATTCATGCGGTTGTCGGAAGCAACGGCGCTGGTAAATCGACATTGATGAAAATATTGTGCGGCCTGTATAAAAAAGATTCAGGCGCAATCATTCTTGACGGTGAAGATGTAGATTTTGACAGCATAAGAGAGAGTAAAGCTTGCGGTATAGAAGTTGTATCGCAGCATATAGAGTTTGTTGAGGAGCTGTCTGTTGCTGAAAATCTGTTGATGGGAAAAATGCCACTAAAAATAAGCGGCGCAATCAACTGGAAAGAAGCGTGCAAAACATCAAAGGATATTTTGCAAAGGGTCGAATTGCATTTTGCCCCGACAGAAAAGATTAAAAATTTGAGTGTCGGTGAAGTGCAGATGCTTGGTATTGCAAGTGCTCTTTTCGCATCACCTAAGATAATTGTTCTTGATGAGCCTACACCTGCACTGTCTCAACATGAAATTGAGATATTGTTCGGCTTTGTCCGCAAACTTAAGCAACAGGATGTAGCAATTATTTATATATCACACTACCTGCAGGAGATATTCGATCTTTGTGACAAAGTTACTATTCTTCGGGACGGTAAAAACGTTGAGACTAGAGAGGTCTCTGGTCTCAATAAAAAAGAAATAACAAAATTAATGGTAGGCGACTATTTAAGTACAGTATCTGAATTGCCTGTTCCTTCAGATGAAGTTGTGCTGTCGGCAAGGAACCTGACCACCCTTGAGAAACTGAACAAGATAAGTTTTAATTTGAAAAAAGGCGAGATTATCAGTTTGGCCGGGTTGACGGGTTCTGGAAGAACCGAGATAGCAAGAGCGATCTCAGGTCTTGATAAGATTGAATCAGGAATGATAATGCTGAACGGTAAAGAAGTTGTCATAGACTCTCCCAAAAAGGCAATAGATCTGGGCATAGTCTACATGACTGAAGACAGAAGAGGTGAAGGGTTGATAATGCCTTTCAGCGTAAAAGAAAATGTAGCTTTACCGAGTATCGATAAGCTTAAAACCGGATTAGGCTTTTACAACGAGCGTAATGCACGGGAGATAACACAAAAAAGCGTTGCAAATCTGAATATTAAACTATCCGGCATTGAGCAACTTGCGGAAAACCTCAGCGGAGGCAACCAGCAGAAAGTTGTTGTAGGAAAATTACTCGAACTATGCCCCCAGATTTTGATTATGGATGAACCGACAAAAGCAATAGATGTCGGGGCGAAAGATGAGATCTATAAACTTATGAGACAACTTTGCGAACAAGGGAAGAGTATTATCCTGATCTCATCTGAAATGGATGAAATACTGAGTCTAAGCAACAGGGTTTTTATTCTAAGGGATGGTGAACTTGTCTGCGAATATAAAAATGAGGGGCTTACAATAAATGAGTTGTTGATGGCATTTGAAGGAGGAACTGACAATGAGAAGCATAAATAACAGAGTCCTTACCAGGATTATCAGCGACAATTTAATATGGTTTTTATTGTTGATCATGCTGATCATATGTACAATATCCTTACCGGGATTCCGGTCATACAATATCTTCATCAATATTCTTGATAAATCTGTATTGCTGGGCGTGCTTGTTATCGGTCAGGCGTTGTGTATGATGTCAGGCAAGCTGGATCTGACGGCAGAATCAACAATGATCCTGTCGACTGTTGTTGCCGCGAAGCTTATTGCGCCGTATGCAATCGGAATGGGCAGCGGATTGGGCTTGAATTTTGTAATCGGTATTATAGCGCTGCTTGCTGTAGGGGCTCTTGTCGGTGCGATCAACAGTTTCTTTGTTGTAGTTATGAAACTGGACGCGATGATATATACACTAAGTATGATGCTGGGCTTCGGCGGAATTGCCCTCCTCATATCGGAAGGTGAAAACTTTTTCGTAATGCCGAAAGGTTTTACCTTTCTAGGTTCTCAGCGAATTGCAGGACTTGTTCCTGTCGGAGTTGTTGTATTACTGGTCTGCTATACAATATTTCATATATTTGTATCCAAAACCGCATACGGAAAGAAACTGAAGGCAACAGGAGCAAATCCGGTTGCGGCGAGAGTTGCCGGTGTGAAAACCGGCAAAATTATAACAACAGCATATATATTAAGCGGCATGTTATCATCGCTTGCCGGATTACTGATTGCGGGCAAATTGAATTCAGTTCTGATAAACATGACTTCAGGGTATTCAATGGAGGCGGTTGCAGCTACCATTTTAGGCGGTGTAAGCCTATTCGGCGGCAAGGGCAGCATTCTGAATTCTCTCGGTGGTGTATTGTTGTTAAGCACAATCAGTACAAGCCTGAATCTGGTAGATGTATCACCGTATTGGATTGATTCGTTACGGGGTGCGATGATTATCATTGCTGTACTAATTGATGCAACGAAGTACAAGATCTTCGAGGGTAAATAATTTTAATAACCATGAATTGTACATTTAAAAATTGAAGTATATTACTGTTAATAAAACCTAAGGGTTATTTGAAAAGATACGGAGGATAGAGAGATTTTATGAATAAGATTGGAATTAACTCAATTTCTTTAGTAAAAGAGTGGCCGGAAAATGATTTTTCGCCCCTGATTAAAAAAGCGGCAAGCCTGGGGTTTGACGCAATTGAACTGTTTACTGCTTATCTGGTAAATCATCCCAGGGAAAAAATAGATGAGTACAAATCTATTTCCGGTGATCTGGGTATTGAACTTCAGTTTTCTACAGGGCTCGGAGAAGACCAGGATTTATCTTCTGCTGACGAATCAATTCGTCAAAATGGGTTGGCACACGTAAGGAAAACTCTTGAAATCGTCAGTTATTTAAACGGGCGTGTGTGGGGCGGGCTGACTCACTCAGCCTGGAGTTCGAAAATCAAAACCATTGACGAAAAGTATATCCGCCGCGATATTGCGCTTAAAAGCGTTAAGGAAGCCATAAAATATGCGGAAGACAACGGTATTTTATACTGTATTGAATCTGTAAACCGGTTCGAATCGTTTATGATTAATACTGCGCAGGAAGCTGTTGATTTTGTCAATGAAGTGGGCAGTCCTAACGCAAAAATCAACCTTGATACCTTTCATATGAACATCGAAGAAAATGACATGATCGAAGCTCTGTATATAGCCGGCGACAAGCTGGGACATCTGCATGTCGGTGAAAATAACAGGAAACTGCCGGGATTCGGCTCCGCCGATTGGGATGCCATGCTTAAGGCTCTTAAGCAGACAGGTTATAAAGGAACTATCAGTTATGAACCGTTTGTACTTTTCGGAGGCGGAATTGCCGATGCGGTTTCACTTTGGCGGGATTTATCAAACGGCGCAACTCAGGAACAGCTGGACGAAATGATGAAAAAGTCTATCGAGTTTATGAGAAACAGAATGTTCATGATTGGCCTTTAGGGCTGCATAAAAATATTATTTACACAGGAAAGCCGGTTTTTACCGGCATTCCTGCTTATACACCGGGAGTACTCATTTCTCCGGTATAAGGAAATAAAGAATCAGGATACACTGTCTCCGGGTTATGACCTCCCCTGCCGGTTGATTTGATAAATCAAATAAAGTAATTTAAAGAAACTTGGTAAACTGTGTAAATTTCGCTCTTGCCATTAAAATTTTCAACAATGCGTTCTTAACTGCTGTTTCAAGGGAACAGTAAACTTGACAGCGTGTTTTTCAGGTTCTATTATAAAAAGAAAAAAGCGGCCAATACTTACCTGTCCGAATTGCACTTGCGGTCGGAAGGATTAAAAAGTGGAAACAAAACATAATCGTATTCCGATAGGAATTAAATTTTATCAGGAAATACCGAAAACTGATTTGCCGACACCTGAAGTTCGCTCCTATTGCGAAGCTCTCGGGCTATTGCTTGCAGGAAGATATAATGAAGGCCTTCTAATTACCGAGGAATCTCTGAAAGTGTGTGCATGGGGATTTGTTGCGCTCGGATTGCGTGATCCTCAAAACGATATTGATAGTGTGGTTTCCATAAGATATGAGAAGAAGAACCGTGCTATTTTCATTTTTAATGCTGATATGAATATGACCCGGCATCCATTAATTACAGACATTTGTAACCCTGATGTTGTTTCCATAACAGTACCAAAATCTGTAATGGAAGATATTGTTGTCACGCTCGGACCTGAGAATCTTGACGATGAATTCCTTGGGCAAATTGCTTTTTCAATAAATGACAGATTTATTCCGGGAACCTCAGCAGACAAGGATTCAGATAAAAATGATAAGCGTCAAAAAAATATACTTGCATTCAATAAAGTTTTTGCATCCGGATTTGTACAATCAGTTCCTGTGCTGGCACTTGTTACATCAACGATGAAACGAAAGTGGATGCAGAGACTGATGAATTATATATGTCTGAATCATACAGCTGCAATGGGCATGTGTCTATCCACAACAGCATATCCTTACAGGAATGGGAAAGCAAATGTGATGTTATCTGACCCTGGTGCTGTTGGGTGGGGAGGATTTAATCCCGAGGATATGACAATTGGCATGCCGGGGTCAATGTACAATCAGATAAAATCAAGGATTCATTATGTTTTTGAATGAAAATCTGATGCATATTAATAGTTTGAGTTAAGGGGACTTCTAAAAACTGCAGTTTTATAAAACTTTAGTTTTCGAAGTCTTCCTTAGATGTATTGGATGTTTATTTATTGACTGATAAGGAAATAAATAAACTCCCGGAAACACAGAGTGTTTCAAAACTCTGATAAGCCCAATTTAGGATTATTAGACAATATGAAGTGACCGCCGTGTTTGCAAAATCGTGGATTAGCCTACACAATGGCTAATGGCAAAGCGCAGACACGCCACATACAAAGGAACGGAGGCCACTATGAATAGTGTAATTTATGTAGGGATGGATGTCCACAAGGAATCAATCGCAGTAGCGGTATTCAGAGATAATTATCAGAATCCTGAGTTTGAAAGAGAGCTCAGGAACGAACCCGGAAATATTAAAAGATTCTTCAAGCGACTTAAAGAGAATGGAGAAAATATTCTGTGTTGTTACGAAGCAGGCCCTACAGGATTTACACTTTATAGATTACTTGAAGATATGGGAATTATCTGTTACGTAGCAGCACCATCATTATTGCCGAGGAAACCCGGAGACCGAATAAAGACAGACAAGAGGGATGCAGTCAAATTAGCCAGAGCATTAAGGAATCAGGAAATAACACCGGTGAATATACCGACACGCACAGATGAATCAGTTCGTGATTACATGAGGATGTGTAACGATATGAAAATTGATTTGAGGAAACAGAAACAGAGGCTCTTACAGTTTCTGCTAAGGAACGGGAAGAAATATGATATTGGGAAAAAGTACTGGACAGGGGCGCATCGAACCTGGTTGAAAAACTTGCAGTTTGAACAGGTAATGCATAAAGAAGTTTTAAAAGAATATTATCTTGCGATTGTGGAATTAGAGGAAAAGATTGAACGGTTGCAGGAAAAAATAGAAGAGATTGCTGCTGAAGACAGATATAAAGAAAGGGTATCCCGGCTTCGATGTTTCAAAGGTATAGAGACATTAACAGCATTAACATTTGTATGCGAGATAGGAGATTTCAGAAGATTTAAAAAAGCGGAATCCTTCATGGCGTATCTTGGACTTGTGCCGTCAGAATACTCAAGCGGAGAGGGCCGGAAGCTTGGCGGGATTACGAAGGCCGGCAACTCCAGGCTACGACGGCTGTTAGTGGAATCAAGCTGGCATTACCAAAGGTATTCGCCATCGAAACGACTGACAGCGAGAAGGAAAGGACAATCTGCTGAAACAATAGCTTATGCTGATAAAGCCGGCAGAAGGTTGAGTAAGAAATATTTCAGGATGATTCGTAGAGGGGTATGCCCTCAGAAAACTGTTACGGCAGTTGCCAGAGAATTATCAGGATTTATTTGGGGAATGATGGTAGGTAGAACAGAAGTCGCATGACTTCGATAGTTGGTTAATAAGCTACCAGGACAGAAGGATGGATAGAACAACAACAGTGATAAAGGAGAACCCTCGGCACCTCTATGAGGCAATAATAATATTGATCCTCGGTTTTAGACAGAGGCAGCTCCCGACGATCCCATTGACCTGCGGTAACCAATCCGCGAATATCAGAGTGGTCTATCGCCGCATAAACGTTGTTCTATCTTTCTTCCTGTCCTGGACAGGGGGGGGATCTTATAGATAAAACCTGGATATTTTAACTTGACATGGGTCACATCATATCAGAGGTTCCCTTAATATTTAAATTTCTAAAAGGAGCCAGCGCAGGTAATGTTATAAATGTCGCTATAACGATATTACCTACTGAATCGTCCATCCCCCGTCTATCATAAGTGTCGTACCGGTTATCATTGAAGCTTCGTCTGAAGCAAGGAATAACACGGGATCGGCAACATCTTCGGGGATCCCGGTCCTGTTAAGCGGAATTCGCTGAAGTACGGATTTGCGGAATTCTTCATTTTTCAGCCATTTTACTGTTCCCGGTGTTTTTATAAAGGTCGGAGCTACAGCATTGACCCTGATATTATAAGGGGCCCATTCCAGCGCAAGACACTTGGTAAGGTGTGAAATCCCAGCTTTGGTCATGCAATAAACGGATTCTGTATCGAGAGCCACAAACCCGGCCTGAGAACTCATATTAATTATACTTCCGCCGGTACCTTGTTTTATCATCTGTTTCCCTACAGCCTGGGAAGTAAAAAATGTTCCCTTCAGATTAACATTAATTGTTTCATCGAAATCTTTTTCAGTTACCTTAACAGCAGGGTTCGGAGCGCCTATTCCGGCGTTGTTCACCAGGATATTAATTCGTCCGAAATAGCTGACTACTTCAGCAACCGCTGCAGAGATTTCATCCATTTGGCTGATATTCATCTGGACGGGGAAGGCCCTGACACCTTTGGATTTTATTTCTTCAACAAGGTCGGGAGCATTTTCTTGATCTCTCAAGCCAAGTGCTATATCGCAGCCGGCTTCGGCAAAAGTGAGTGCACAGGCCCTTCCTATTCCGCGCCCCGCACCGGTAATCAGAACTACACGGTCTTTCATATTTGTTTTCTTGCTATTCATGAACATTATTATAGCATATTTGGATACAATATTTGCAGCAGAATCCGTACTTTTTCTATCAGTCTATTCTGTATGTCAGCGATATCAGCGGGATGGGGATAAATCCGGTCTCTCCGCCTATTCCTTCAATATGATATTTCCCCTCCTGTTTCTCGGCCATAAGGGGCAGAACTGCTCCGATGTCCCAGCTGAATTTTTCTCCGGCTATGCGAAAGGCAATTCCCGGAACAGCGGCAATCGGAAGATAATCCCAGGAACTGGTATAAGGTATATCTTCAGTAGATTCACCGGCAGGGAAATTCCGCATTTCTCCCCAAATAATCCATGTTTCGGTGACTATGGCAGTTGTGTCTGAAAGGACCGTTTTGCCTCCGATCGCCAGTATGGCTGCATTCAACTCAAAAGAAGCCTCGTCAAAACCGAAGACAGCTCCCGCCCCGACTGTAAAATTGTTTTCCGGCGACCCCGTTGAAAAAACAGTATAGGGTATCAGCAGGCCCAGGAATTCCAGCCAGGAAAGACCGGCAAACGAACCGACGGAAATTGCTGATTTTTCACCGATTTGCAGAATGTATCTCGCGCTTACCAGGGCCCCGGGTATGCTGATTCCTCCCCACAGGGAGATGTTATCGTTAACGCCATAGCTCATTGTAACTGCTGCAATTTCCTGATCGGCAATATGAAATTCTTCAGGCTCCATCGGGAAACCTGTAGGCATTACCAGAAGCCTGTTAGCGGCAGAATCCTGAAAATAGGATTTTTTATCAAGCCCCGGATCACTTATCCAGGCTTCAGACAGTTTCTCTTTCAGGATTGTAACCGCCTGGCCGTCCCGATCGATAATTGTAACAAATTCCGCATCGTCAGAATACAAAATACCCTGAAAAGTAGCGCCGCTTTCAGTTCGGAGCCTTACCTGTGAGCCGGTATATTCTGAAAGTTTTTTAATATCTGCATCATGAAATTGTCCGAAAAGAGGTTCAATTGATGTAAAGATCAGGATGATGAACAGAAAATAAAAATGATTTTTCATAATTCCTCCTGAATCGTTTTGATATCTAATTATACTGTTGGTAATAATATAAAACAACAGAAACTGTGTCCGAAGCCCCCTCCCATATGTACTTTACAAAAACCGTATTCCCGGTTATCGTCATCTATTGGAGATTTTCTGATTGAAAGAAAAGATAGCTGTTTCGGGAGACCTGCTCATTAGACAGGAGCCCTGGAAGGATTCGCCGTGTTCGGTATGTTCCGGTACGCCCTGCTGTAAAAACCTGCCGCTTGCCGCAATGCCGCTTGGCGGGCAGAGTAATTTTGCAGATCTTGTTCTAAGTTCCTGTTATGACGGAATATACCCGGCCTTGAAAAAAACAGGTGAATGGGCAATATATCTCGGGAGGACTTGCAGCCATCTTGTTGAAGAGGGAAAATGTTCAATCCACGGATCTTCCTATCAAAGTCTGGTCTGCAAGTCATATGATGCACACAAATGCTGGTATACCGAAGCTTTCAGTACAGAAGAGTACAGTACTCTTGTTCCCTTTGACACCGGTATGATGATTTGGTTTGAACAGCGTTACGGTCTGATTAAAAACCGGTTTGAGCCCGAATATAGCTGGCGTGAATTCTGCGATTCCGCTTTCGAATACCGGCGGAATACAGTTGAATTGAATTCCGAATCAGTTGAACCCTGGCTTTCGGACAGGCTTTCTTTCAGAAAAAGTAAAAGCGATCAGTTCCTGTTCTTTCCTCCGTATAAACTCCCGGAAAATAAAAATCATTTTGAATTATTATCGTTCAGGCTCGGCTTTCCGGGTATCCGTCTCGCCGTTAGCGAAAACTGCTGGGCATTCGCAGTAAAAACGGAATTAAACGAATCAAGGCTGAGTATGATACGGAGGGAATACTACCCGGCAATCGGGCACAGCGACGGTTGTTACAGTTTTCAGAGCCTGGTCAGGGAATGCCGTCCGTTTTCCGGGATCGGTGAGCAATGGATCATCCTGAGGCAGGCGGACCTGGACATCCTGAAGGGGCTTACGGTTTTTGATTCTACGGGAAGGGTTAGAAAAAGGCCGTCCGGCCGGGAGCTGCTGGACGCTCTCAGATCAAAGATCCCGGACAGGGCTGCATAATAAACCGGGGTGGCAGAAAACCTTATAAACCCTGAGCCTGTCAGACTTCATCATGGTCAAGATACATTCCGACAATGCGGCCGCAACCCCCGCATCGATAACGGACTACGGGTTTTTTTGCACCTTTCTCAAAGAGGTCGTTTTCTCTTATCCATTCATTAGCGCCGCATTTTGAACATCCGGTCAGCTTTATAAGCTTGCCGCAGCGGGTGCATTTAAAGCGCATTGTGTGTTTGTTATCGCCGAGAGCAGCGCGGTCGTACCATGATTTGCTCTGGCAGTTCGGGCAAACGACATATTCCATAATTAAACAATATTTGATTATCAGAGTATTGTCAAAAGGGCGCCGTACAGCAGGGAACGGGCCTCAGGAACGGGCCGCTACAGCGCCCCTGAAAACCGGAACCATTAGTGTGAACAGGATAAACGGAATAAGCATTGACGCCGTCATTCCGATTTGTTCCGCAGTTATACCCATTAACCACTGGAAAATCATGGCGCCGAGGCCTGCTCCGAAGGCGAGAATCCCTGTGGCAGAGCCGATGTTGTCAGGAAATCGCCGGTTTATTTCTACCATTGTATTAGGATATCCGCCGGCTACCCCCAGGCCTATAAGAAACATCAGTAAATAGACTACAGGTATTGAAGCGGCGAACAAAAAGGGGATTCCTGCGGCTACGGCAAGCAATGATGAAAAACTAATCAACAGCATTCCCGAGAATCTACCGCTTAGAATTGAATTGATCAGCCTGCCGATCATTATACCAATCCAGAAGAGCGATAACCCGAAGCTTGCCTGCATTTTTGAAAAACCGAGTTTGGCCTCAAGATAATTAACGCTCCAGGCGGAAAATCCCAATTCTCCGCCTACGTAAAGAAACAGTGTTAGTGTTCCGAGCATAAGGGTCGGGTTTTTCAGAAGCAGCGATATGCTGAACGATTTTTCGTCGGCAGAACCGGCTGATAATTCATGGATCTGTGTCCTGGTTTTCCCGGCGGGAAAACCGGAAAACGCGAAAATCACGGCAAGTGTTCCCGCAGGAATTGCAGCTGCGAAGAGGATGTTGCGCCAGGAACCGTTCGAGGAAAGGCATAACCCGATTAAAACAGGGGTTATAAAGGCGCCGATACTGAAAGAAAGATGCACCAGGTTCATTATTCTGCCGGGATTAGTCGTTTTGATCATTGCAGGTATGATATTTACCGAAGTTTCTGCCGGGCCGGAAAAAAATACAAGCAGAAAATTGAATACAACAGCAGCCCAGAACAGCGGTGTCAGACCGAAAAGTATCAGAAACAGCACTTCTGCAAGAAGTCCTGCGGTTAATGCTATCTTCATTCCTGCACGGTCAATGCTGAAACCGGCAACAAGCGGTCCTGTTACCGAACCCAGCGACCCGGCGCTAAGGAGTAATCCTGCTGTACCTTCGCCGATTCCGAATTCTTCCATTATTTCCGGGATCATCGGACCGAGGATAAGAAGAGTTATTGAGTGCTGAATCATCAGAAAACAGTTAATTATAAAAAGAGATCTGTCTTTCATCATTGGGTATCCTTATACAAAATCATTTATTACCGGCACCGGAAATCCATTCCCTGCTTTTTACAATTTATCCGGTTTTCAGGCAAAAAAATCGGCATGCTCAGTAAAAATGTGCTCATCGCAGTATCTCAGTCAGTTGTCTGCCCCTGATTATAGCATAACAGAGTCGTAACACTTATATATTTTTAAATTTCATTTTTACTAACTGTGGGTTAGAATAACTATATGAAAAAAATAGTTATAACAGGCGGTCTTGGTTTTCTTGGTCAGCATCTGGTTGTTCAGCTCAGGAAGGCATATCCGGACGCTCAGATTCGTATTCTCGCCAGAAGCCGGCGCCCATTTTTCCTTGAAGATTTTAAACAGGACCAGAGAATAGAAATTCTCTATGATATTTCCCTGAATGATTATTCGTCTTTCGCTCCATACTTTCAGGAAATCGATACTGTATTCCATACCGCTGCTATGGTTTCTTTCTGGCGTAAAGACCGGAATCGGCTTTACAAGGCTAATGTGAATGCAACCCGAAATGTTATCGAAGCATGCCGGACTGCTTCTGTTGAAAAAATGATTTATGTCAGTTCTACTGCTGCCCTGGGGTATAATAACGATGAACATAACCCGGCCGATGAAACATTACAATTTGATTGGACGGAAGCCCGAAACTGTTTTTACATGACAACCAAGCATGAAGCGGAAAATCTTGTAAAAGATGCAACTGCCCGGGGCTTGCCGGCTGTTATTGCAAATCCGTCAACGTTTTTCGGGCCCGGAGACGAAAGAATTTTTCAACTGGTTAAAAACCTTGAAACAGGGAAGGTCCCGGCAATAATGCCCGGGGGATTTGCCGCCCTTGATGTAAGAGACCTTGCCCTCGGACTTGTAAAGCTTGCTGAAAACGGGAATATCGGAGAGCAGTATCTTTTAACAAACTGGAACATCTCCTATGAAGATTTTTTTCATACAATTTGTAATCTTTTGAAAGTTGAGCCGCCGAAAAAAATTATGTCTTTCAAAACAGTACGATTCCTGTCGGGGATTATTTCCATGATGGAGGCTGTTTCTTTAAAAGAACCCAAACTGACTTATGAAGTATTTGCCCCGGGCGCTAAATTCCGCTACTACAGTATAGCGAAAGCACAAAGCGATATAGGTTTTGATCCGCAGTATACGTTAAGCGGGACTTTTATTGATGTTATAAAAGAATACAGGCAAAAGGCAGGTAGATAGATGAAAAACAGGGTTGTTGTAATCGGAGGTGCCGGTTTTCTTGGATCTCATCTCATTGAATTGCTGCTTGAGCAGGGGTATCCGGTTTTATGTGTTGACCGTAAAGAGGCCCGTCACGAATACATTGATTCTCTCGGTGCGGATTTTCAGGTCGGCGATGTTTTGGATCAGCAAAGCATTCAGTCCATTCTGCAAGAGGGTGATATTGTTTACCATTTGGCAGCTTATCTCGGCAAAGCGCCTGTTACCGAAGAAGAGTATTACGGACTGAATGTCGGCGGTGTTGAGAATGTTCTGAAAGCAGCGATAATCGCAGGGGCTTCAAAATTTGTTTTTCCAAGCAGCATGGCTGCTGTAGGTCCCGTCGGGTCGGAGTCTCAGCCTATTACGGAAAACTCGGTATGCAAACCCCGGACCTTATACGGGAAAACAAAACTCCTGGCGGAGAATAAAATCAAAGAACTGGCCGAAGGTAAAATAACGGTGATAATTTTCCGTCCTCCGCCGTTTTTCGGCCCCAGGGCAAATCCGATTACCGCCGCATCTGTACTTTTTAAAAAAATGGAAACTCCGACCCTGGTTATTATCGGGAACCAGAAGAACTTCTTTCCGCTCTGCTTTGTCGGGAACCTCGCGTGGGCCATGGTTAAGCTCATGGAGAATAATGATTCCGGCATCAATATGTATGTTATCTCGGATGATGACCCGGTAACCCTTCGCGAAATTCTAATGATTTTAAGAGAGGAAATCGGCAAGAACAGGCGGATTATTCCGCTTCCGTACTGGTTTGCATATTTTATTGCATCGTTGTTTGAGCTGGCCGGGAAGGTTTTACGTTTTGAACCGCAGCTGACCACCGATATTGTGGACGGTATTGCCCGAAGTTTCTATTATCATGATATTTCAAAGGCAAAGGCCGACGGTTATATACCAAGATACAGTCTGCAGGAAGGTGTTCGGATAACTGTCAGTAGCTGATATGCATTTACATTGGGTATTTGAAAATCATAAAGGTAAGTAATATATATTATTCGATAATCATTTGAAATATGAATTTTAATATCTTATAGTTTATATATGAGTGAAGCGTATGATGAATTAAGAAAATTTGTCGCACCGGAAATTCTTTTTGGTAAGGGATCTCTTGAAAAATGTGTTTCGTATATCAGGAATACGGGCGGTCGGAAGGTTTTGCTTGTTTCAGATCGCGGAATAGAGAATGTCGGCTGGACATCACATCTTGAAAATATTCTTAACAATGCAGGTATCAGTTTTGTTCCCTTCTATGATGTAACACCTAATCCGAAGGATACGGAAATAGATAAAGGGGTAGAAGTATATCTTGAAAACGGCTGTGATATGCTGGTGGCGCTCGGAGGCGGCAGCCCGATAGATTGTTCCAAGGGTATAGGTATTGTAGTTTCAAATAAAAAAGCAATTAAGAATTTTGAGGGCGTAGATAAGGTTGAGCAGCCGGTTCCTCCGTTGATTGCGATTCCGACCACAGCCGGGACTTCTGCTGATGTTTCACAATTCGCTATTATCACTGATACAAGCCAAAAATATAAAATGGCAATAGTAAGCAAGGGGATAGTTTCGGACGCCAGTATAATCGACCCATTACTTTCAGTTACGATGGACAGGGAACGGACTGCTGAAACGGGAATCGATGCGCTGTCTCATGCTTTTGAGGCTTATGTTTCCAATGCCACGAGCTCTCTTACCGATCTGCATGCCGAAAAAGCAGTTGAATACATCATTAAAAATCTCAAACGCGCTGTTGAATCGCCGGATGATATTCAAGCGAGAACAGGAATGATGCAGGGGAGTCTACATGCCGGACTGGCTTTTTCCAATGCAAGCCTTGGGTTGATTCACTCAATGTCGCATGCTCTTGGTGGTTTTTATGATCTTTCCCACGGTTACTGTAACGGTATGCTGTTTGAGCCGGTTGTTAAATATAATTTTGAGGCTGAACCGGAACGATACAGAAAACTGGCAGAAATGATGATCGACAAAGATTTATCCGAAGCAGGAGCAGATGAAGTTCTTGACTTACTGGTTGATTCGATAACAGATTTGAAAAAAGAAATCGGTATCAGGACTTCCCTTGATTCGAAAGATATAAGCCCAAATGTTCTTGAAAAACTGGCTGAAAAAGCAATCCAGGATGCGTGTACAGTAACCAATCCCATGCCGGTAACCGAAAAGGATATAATCAGTATCTATGAAAAACTCCTCCGATGACGACATCAGAAAGAAGATAATAGGACTGGGAGATTCTTCTATTAAAAAAAGCTATTATTCCCAGCTGCAGGAGAAAGTCAGGGATCTTGAGGATAAGCAGAAGCTTCTGATGGCTACAGTAAGAACCCTCGAGGAACGGGAAAACGAACTGGAAAATCTTCTGAATGAAAAAAACGGGCTTATACATGAATTAAATCACAGGGTAAAGAATAATCTGCAATTGATTACAAGCTTATTATCACTGGGATCATTACATGCAAACGATATTGAACTTTCTCACTTTAATAAATCTTTACGCAGGGTTGAAACTGTATCTATGGTTTATCAGGATTCCATTTTTTCTGAGAATTATACCGATGTAACCATGCTTGCGATGATCAGGAATCTTGCGATAGAGCTAAGAGCTTATGCCGGAAAGCCGAATGTCAGGCTGAGATTTGATTTTCCGGATGAAGAAATTATCCTTCTTCTTGATAATGGTATAGCGTTTGCATTAATTATAAACGAGGTAGTTTTAAATTCTTTTAAGCATGCTTTTCCGGATGACAAGGGTGAGCTAGTGATTAAAGTGGAGCGCGCCTCAGGCAGTTTAAAATCAATAAAAGTAAGTATTAGTGATGAAGGGTCAGGGCTTTTTGAAAATTCGGATAAGGAGAACTCTGAAACCTTCGGTATGAGCATTATTGAAGCGCTCTCAACCCAGATAAATGCCGATTACAGCTATACAGATTATAACAGCGGAACCCTGTTTACACTTGAGTTTGAACTGGATGATTTGTAAGAAACTATGTTTCTGAATCGTCTGTGTACAGGCAATAATTATTTCGGCCGCTTTTCTTGACTGAGTATAATGCCAAATCAGCATTCTTCAGTATTTTATCAATGTCGTTGTTTCCAGTATCGAGAATGGCGATTCCGATACTGCAGCCGGAATGAATTTCACAGGAATCTATCAGAACAGGTTCTTTAACAGCATTAAGGATACGTTTTGCCATCGCCTCTACATGAGATACTGACGGTACCTTTCGAAAAAGAAGAAGAAACTCATCTCCGCCTATCCTGCACAGGAGGTCATGACTGCTGATTTGGTGATTCATCATTTCTGAAGTCTGTATCAGAATTTTATCACCGACGTCGTGTCCTTTTGTGTCGTTAATGTCTTTAAAATTATCAAGATCGATAGACATGATTCCGCAGATATCAAAATTTTCTGCATTATAGTTATTTACCATTTTTTCTAAAGCATCCATTCCGTATCTTCTGTTTGGTAATCTGGTTAACGGATCATGGAAGGCTAAAATCTTCATGCTGTTGTTGAGTTCAAGAAGATCCTTTTGTGATGCTTCCAGCTTCTGACTCATTACCCTGAAGCTTCGTGCCAGGTTTCCTATTTCGTCGTTTGTTTCAGGGGCAGAAGGCAGTTTGAAATTTCCATTACCTATCCGGTCTGTCATTTCATGGAGTATATTCAGCTGACCTGTAATGGATTTGGAAATGGAAAGTCCGACAGCAGCGCCGAAAAGGATAACTATAATTACAATTACCGTAATAACCTGACGAAGTCTTTTTACAGGAGTGTTAATGTCCGCAAGGTCAGCTACTGCCAAAAAAACCCAATCATTGGTAAGTTTTGAAAAGCCCATTATTTTATCAATATTACGATATTTGTATAAAAGTACATCAGTATTATTTTGTTTCAGAGAGTTAATAACGGATTTAAAGTTCTCATTTTGCAGTTTGCTTATATCCGTACCTTCCTGTAATTCCGGGTGTACGATTACGTGATAACTGGAATCAGTAAGTATCCCGTACCCGGAATCATACAGTACTATTTCCGAGATAGTTTTAAATATATCGTTAAAGGACAGGTCTATTCCTGCAACACCGATCAGCTGCTTTCCTGCGTAGATAGCCTTTGTATATGAAATCATTTTTATATTAATGGTAGCGTCTGTGTAAGGCATGGACCAGACACCTTCTCCCGTCCTGATTGGATCATAATACCATTTCATATTTTCGTTTTCCGGGTAAAATGTGGAAATATCTTCGGGCTCCTGGTATATGAAATTTTCATTTCCATTGTTTATATACCAGGATTCATATACTTTGCCGGTTATCTCCGGATTAATCGCAAGATATATTCCCTGTATTGAAGTGTTTTGGAGGATAATATCCAGAAGAATGCCGTTTGTCTTGTTCATATAGTAACTGCGGTAATTAATATCGTTCCTGAAATCATCCGTTTTAAAATCACTGGTTACAGTTGATGATAAAGTATGTATTGCAGTTTCTACTTCTGACAGAAGAAGACTGAACCTGTTTGCGTAGCTTGTCGCCATATATTGAAATTTCAGGTAGGTCTCTTCCTGTATTATCATTGCGGCCCGCGATGAGCTTATTGCTCCAATAGTAATGGCCACAATGAAAACGCTCAGTACTATTGAGCATATTATTTTTATACTGATACGGCTCAAATTAATTACCTTAAAATTTATTTTATCAAAAATAATATTATGTATTAATTATATTAAATCCTTTCGTCTGTTCAAGTCTTTTGCAGCATGAACCTTCGTTCAGTATTAAAAAAAGCTGAAGCATAAGAGATGTTACGGGAGCTGTCGTTACTAATTTTTTTGTCACGCATAAAAGCAATTTCTGATATAATATATGAAAATGAAAGTTATAAGGTGACTGTATATGGCGAAATGTGATTTTAATCCCTCCGAAATTCCTGAAGGTGCTATACACAGCACTATTTCTTTGCTCCAAAATGCCCTTAAGCAACTGAAGGCGTCAGTAGACGATAATACCATTGAGAATATGGGTATTCTTGTTTACCAGGCTATGAGAATGCAGAACAGAAGTTTTCATACCCCGGAGCATATTTTTGATCTTGCCGACGGCAAAGACCCTCATCTTTCGCTGGCTGCTGTTTTTCATGATCTGGTTTATTATCAGGTAGACAACGGTTTTCATAAAGATATTGAATCCATATTGATACCATATCTCATTGTTGACGGGGATCGGATAGAAATTCGTAATGATATTGACCCCTCTGACAGAGCCTTTTACGGTACAGCATCGGTTTTCGGTTTTTCGCCCGGGCAGGTTTTATCTCCCTATGCCGGGCTGAATGAGTTCCTCAGCGCGCTTGTAATGAATTCGCTTCTTGTGGGAGCGGTGAAGGACGCGGATTTGTTAATTGCTACAGCGGGAATAGAAATGACAATACCTTTCCGCGCCCCTGATTCTGAAGGCCGGTCTCCCGCCGAACAGTTGAAAATGCGTATTCAGAAAACCAATGAGCTGTTCCGGTTGGGGCTGGTTGAAGAGGATATTATTCAGACTGTTATCTCGGCTGTAACGTTATCCAACAGAGACATTAACAATTTCGCGGAGGAGGATTCTGCGCACTTTCTGGATAATACCTGGAAACTGCTGCCGGAATCCAATCCGGAGCTTTTTTTTCATGGTTTGTATACAATCAGAAGCTATGCAGCGGCGCTTCGAAAAATGGAAGGTTTTCTGTCGTTTTTAAAACCCGAAACGGTGTTTCAGCAGTATGCCGATTATCCTGCCGCGGATGAGTATGAATCGCTGATAAGCAGGACAAAAATCAACCTTTCTATAGCCAGTCAATATCTTGGAATTAAGATGATCAGCGCAGGAATACTTCAGGCGCTGGCTGAACTTTCAGGAGGAGACACCCCGGTATCGTTTTTTATGGGAGATATAAATCCCGGTAAAGAATGGTGCAGGCTTACATATCATCTCCCTGAAATTGAGGATTGTCCCCGAATCAGGAAAATTGAAAATACGAAACTCTATCAGTTGTTTAAATACGGTCGTTCAGATTCCTCCGATTTTGATTTGCAGAACTCACCTTTGTCGTTATTCATTTACTGCAATATCGAGGAAAATCGGAAAGAGCAGTGTATTGATGCTTCAAGAGACTATCTTAATGAAAATATGTCTGCCTTGACTTATCTGCAAAACCTGCCTGAATATATTGTAGAACATATTGCCCGCGCCGCGTCGGTAATGGCGTTTACGCGCAGAGACAAACTGATAAATATTGCGGATTCGCTGTAATAAACATTTGCGTTCTGATGAGGCCCATGTAGAAGAGTTCTCAGCCGCGGCGTGAGGCCAGGCCCCTGATTTTTGTGAATATTTTTCCTATCCGGTTGGCTTCTCCCGCAGACAAGGCCGCGCGTGAGAATATATCCCGGAAAAAGGTTCTCATGTCGGTATCGTCCACCTGTTTAAAAAAGCCCAGCCGGCGGAGATTGTCGGCAATATTTTCTGTAAGGCCGTCGATTTCTTCACGTCCTATCGGACGGTAACCGCAATACTTGTCGTCCTTCAGGGCTTCCCGGTAAATTTCATAGGCTATAATCTGAACCGCGTGTGATAAATTAAGCGACGGAAAATCATCTGAAGACGGTATGCGCACCGCTGTGTTGCAAAGTGCCATATCATGGTCGTTCAGGCCTGAAACTTCATTGCCGAATACTACAGCGACATCACTGTGTGTATTATTGCCGGGAATTACGGTGTCGGTGGGCCCGGTTGAGTACCTGAGCGCCAGCCGGGCAAACTCCTCGGGCAGCATACTGAAATACTTGCGCTTTTTCCCGCGGCGTCTTGAAACAGCGGCTGAAACGGTTGTGTCCTTGAGGGCCTCTTCAACCGAGCCGCAGAAAACAGCATTCTCAAGCAGATCCGCCGCATGAATTGCGGTTACGGAAGCTTTTTTCATATCAACCTCAGTCGTTCCGGCAATATAAAGCCGGCTGAGCCCCATGTTCTTCATGGCACGGCAAACCGAACCGACGTTTTTACCTGACTGGGGATTTTCAAGAACAATTCTTATAAACGATAAATCTTTCATGAAATCTCCTATAAAAACTTCCTGCCATGGAAGGCAGATGGAAGATGTGAAGTTTGAAAATTAAACTGTGACGCAGTTTAATTTTCAAACTTCAAAATGATAAAATTACACGGATGTAATTTTATCATTCCTCCATTCAGGAAAGAGGCCTGATGTTGAGAACTGAAGGAATCATTCGGATACTCTTTAAAATCTGTTTATAATCAATCGTTCGGTTCATTTCCATTGTAAAGCTGCCCTTGAGGTTTCCCTTGTCGGTTTCCTCAAGTTTTCCTTCAATAAGATGCCCTCCGAATTTGCGGATTGATCCTTCAATTTCAGAAAATAAATCATTCGTCAGTTTTGAAGTCACCTCAAAGCGGCGTGATGCCGTCGGAGATACGGCCTCCCATTCAACTTCAATGCTTCGCTCCTTGAATTCCTCTATATGCTTTAAATTCGGACAGTCTCTTTTGTGAACAATAATTCCGCGTCCGCGCGATACATAGCCGATAATATTGTCGCCGGTAACAGGGTTGCAGCAATGGGCAAGGCTGATCATCATGTTTTTTTCATCGCCGATGCGGAAACGTACCCGGGCGGAATCTATAACCCTTTTAATTACTTCACCGGGATCTCCGGCAGGTTTTTTTTCGGCAACCGGAAGATCCCTAGGAGGCGCCGGCTTGTTTTTGGCAATAATGTTCTTTTCGATAATAAGGTCTTCATTATGCTTGTTAATCCACTGCCGGATTTTATTTTTTGCCTTTGAGGTTTTTGCAAACCTCAGCCAGTTTATATTGGGTTTTCCGCGGGGAGAAGTCATTACTTCAACGACCTGGGTATTGCGCAGCGGCGTGTTCAGCGGAATAATTGAGCCGTCTGTTTTGGCGCCGATACAGTGGTTGCCGATCTCTGTGTGGATATGATATGCAAAGTCTACCGGGGTTGAGTCTTTTGCCAGTTCAACAATATGACCCTTGGGGGTAAAAACATAAATTGAATCGCGAAGCAATTCGCTTTTTATTTCTTCCCAGAATTCGCCCTGGGGAACATGCTGTTCATTCCAACGTTTCAGCTTGTTTATAATAGCCAGGTCTTCCGGTTTCAGTTTTTCACCCTTGTGGGTGTTTTTATATATCCAGTGGGCGGCTACTCCGTATTCCGCGGTGTAATGCATTGCGTAGGTCCTGATTTGGACCTCAAGACGGCGCCCTTCATAGCACATTACCGTTGTGTGAAGGCTCTGGTACTGGTTCGATTTGGGCATTGCAATGTAATCCTTGAACCTGTTTTCAATAGGGGGCCAAAGACGATGGACAACACCGAGTATTGTATAGCACTCTGTGGGCGTGTTGCAGAGGATTCTGATGCCCAGAAGGTCGTTAATTTCATCGACAGCTTTCTTGCGTTTTTTCATTTTTCGGTAAACTGAATAAATATGCTTTGCCCGGGTGCTTACTTCAATCTGTATGCCTTCATTATGTGCTTCGCGCAGAATGGTGCGTTCTACCTTTCGAAGGTAATTGACATTTTCATGCTGTGCAAGATGTATGGTTCCGGAAAGCTGCTTGTATACATCAGGTTTAAGATGTTTCAGGGCAAGATCTTCCAGATCCGTTTTCAGTCCCGAAATTCCAAGTCGTCCGGCAAGAGGCGCGTATATTTCCAGGCATTCGTTTGCTATGCTTTTACGCTTTTTTTCAGGCAGATACTGAAGCGTCTGCATGTTATGCAGCTTGTCGGCCAGTTTTATTATTATTACCCTTATATCTTTCGTCATTGCGATAAGCATTTTACGCATAGTTTCAGTTTCCTGAATGCTTTTGCTTTTCGCTTTGACTATGGAAATTTTTGTTACGCCGTCGACAAGGGCAACTATGTTACGGCCGAAATCCTTTCGCATTTCATTTTCGGAAGTCCCGGTATCTTCAAGTACGTCATGAAGCAGTGCGGCAATGATTGTTTCATGGTCCATTCCGAATTCCACAAGAAAATCGGCAACCTTGAGGGGGTGGATGAAAAAAGGTTCGCCGCTGGCACGTTTCTGATCGCCGTGTTTATTTTCCGCCCAGAGGGCCGCTTTCATAATTTTGGCTTTCTCGGTCGGCCTGTATGCGGTTAATTTATTTTCAAATTTCGTAATCGTATGTTCCACTTATCCTGCCGCTTGTTACCCTGTTTCTTCCCGCGAGGTCTTTGGTTATCCCGATATCAACGAATCCTTCCGAATCAAGAAGTTTTGATATGGGCACGGCCTGATTCGGGCCTGCCTCAATTAAAAGATAGCCATTATTTTTGAGATAATCCAGTGAAGAATTGATTATTATCCTGATAAAATCCAGTCCGTCGTCACCGCCGTTCAGTGCAATTGCAGGTTCCGGCCAGCCGGTTCCGAGCATTTCAGCGGTATCGGCAGATGTCAGGTATGGAGGATTTGTGACGATCATATCGAAACGGCCGTTTATCTTTTCAAAAAGATCGCTTTGGGTAAATTCTACATCTGCTCCGTGATTTTCAGCATTAAGTTTTGCTGTTTTCAACGCTTCTGCTGAAATATCAGATGCGGTTATATCAATAATACTTCGTTCGAGCTTGAGCGATACTGCTATACACCCGCTACCTGTGCACAGGTCGAGAACCTTTTCGGTATTATTTGCGTCAATAAGTTCAATAGCCTTCTCGACTAGAATTTCGGTGTCGGGTCTGGGAACCAGTACTGATTCATCAACATAAAAATCCCGTCCAAAGAATTCTTTTATATTACGGATATAGGAGACCGGCATGCCCTCAAGCCGTTTGGCCAGCAGGCTGTTGAATTGTTTAAGGATTTCAGCAGGTATTTCATCCGGATAAGAAGCAAATAAATTTTCACGTGTTTTTCCTGCTGCAAATGCAAGAAGAACGGAGGCATCAAGAAGGGGAGTTTCGCAGAATCTTATTTCGGCCGACCGAAGTCTGTCTGCAGCCTCAGTCATTGCCTGTCTGTAAGTCATTATGGTTTTCTACTGGTTGGCCTTAAGGTATTCTTCCCTGTCGCTGAGTTTCAGAGCTTCGATAACTTCATCAAGACTTCCGGCCATAACCGATTCCAGCTTATACAGCGTAAGGTTTATCCGGTGGTCCGTCAGACGGTTCTGGGGGAAATTATAGGTCCGTATCCTTTCGGAACGATCGCCTGAGCCGACCTGACTTTTTCGTTCATCGGCCCGCTCTTTCGCCTTACGGGCTTCTTCAGCCTCAAACAGCCTTGCTCTCAATACTCTAAGCGCCTTGGCTTTGTTCTTTATCTGGGATTTTTCATCCTGGCAGGTTACAACAACTCCGGTAGGGATGTGTGTTATCCGCACTGCCGAATCGGTTGTGTTAACGCTCTGCCCGCCGGGGCCTGAAGATCGGTAAACATCAATTTTCAGTTCTTCCTGCTTGATTTCGATATCGGTATCTTCAGCTTCAGGAAGGACCGCAACGGTTACTGCCGAGGTATGCACCCTGCCGCCTGACTCTGTTGCCGGAACTCTCTGCACACGATGTACACCGCTTTCGTATTTGAGATCTCCGTAAACACTTTTACCGCTGATAGAGAACGCAATTTCCTTGAAGCCGCCGAGGTTGATTTCATTGCTCGACATGATTTCTACCTTCCATTTCCGGGCTTCGGCCAGCCTGGAGTACATTCGGAAAAGATCCGATGCGAAAAGAGCGGCTTCGTCTCCTCCGGTACCCGCCCTGATTTCCATGATTATATTTTTACTGTCCATCGGATCTTTTGGTATAAGCAGCGTTTTAAGGTTGGACTCGCTTTTCCTGAAGGAATTTTCCAGCCCTTTAAGTTCGTCATGCGCCATCTCTTTCATGTCTGAATCTGTTTCGTTTTCAATCATGAGCCTGGCGTCTTCAATTTCGGCGGCTATCCTCTTGTAATTCCTTATTTCGGCTACAACATCAACCAGATGCGAATGCTCCTGTGCGACCTCCTTGTAGCGTTTCATGTCCTTCATTATATCGGGATCGCTTATCAGGGTTTCGAGTTTGTTAAAGCGTGCTTCTATTTCTTCAAGTTTCTCTATCATTTCGACAGAGTAGCAGAAAAGAGCAAGATATTCAACTTTGCAAATCTATCTCTTTCTCGGGCGCAGAAATCCAAAAAGACTCCCGCAGACACCGCCTGCAATATGTGCAAACTGGGATATATCGTCGTAGCTGAAAGCATTTACTATCTCGGCAGCCAGGTAAAGTATCAGAATCATGATGAAGCTTAACGGAATCTCTCCGTTGCGGTTGTTTGTAAACGATGTAAGCAGAATCATCATGAAAACAATTCCGCTTGCACCGAGCAGCGCTGTCGGAAATAAAAAAGCGTTCAGAAGTCCTGTTGCTATGGCGGTAATAAAGACCATCACAAAAAGCGTAACCGAGCCGTATTTTTCTTCGAGTATGGGCCCAAGAAGCAACAGAAGCGCCATATTGCTGAGCAGGTGGTTCCAACTGGAGTGGCCGAGGGTATGGGTAAAAAGTGTCATCCAGTCGAGAGGATCTCCTGTATTGAACATTCCCCGTCCCGGAACCATAAAGTAAGTCGGAATCAGGTGTGCCCCGCTGATTTGATCTATAAGCACAAGAAGAGAAGCTATTATTGCAAAGGTTAGTGATAATGGTGCGTTGTATTTAATTTTCATGTCATTAATATCGGCAGATTTGTTTCCATTCCGAATTATGACTGTGAAAATTATGGAAACACAGTACCCGCTGACCCCGATGTCGGCGAAAAACTGCTGTGAAGACACAGATGTTTTTCGCCGCCGTCAGGGCCCCCGGCAGCGCCATATGTTATCAGTCATAACATGGGCTGCACACTTGCCCGGTTTATAAGAGATCCTTACCGGTTTCATTCCGAATTATGACTGTGAAAATTATGGAAACGCAGAGCCTGCCGGTTCTGTTGCGGCACCTGTTGACAACTTTGTTTTGCGGGAGTATGTTTTATAAACTATTCTGTTTGGTCACGTAGCTCAGCTGGATAGAGCGCCTCCCTCCGGAGGAGGAGGCCGTGGGTTCGAATCCCGCCGTGATCAATTATTCATATCCAATTCCAGAGAAAACTCAATTCCCTGCGTCAGTGTATCGGTGTTGAACGCTATATTAGCCCCAAGCTGTTTTGCCAGTGAAATTATAAACTGCATTCCCAGGGACCGTGCTTTTACCGGTTCAAAATCTTCAGAAAAACCGCACCCGTTATCACTGTATTTCAGGTTCAGTTTTCCGTCATTTCCTGAAGAAATATCCAGTTTAATGGTTTTTTCACCTTCGGAATTTACGAAAGCATGACGGTATGAGTTGGACAGCAATTCAGTCAGGATCTGGCAGAGCGCTATGGCTTTTTTTACAGGCAGTTTTATAGATGCCACCGATTTGTACAATTTTACCCCGGTATGATGCGATAAAAAAAATCTGTTCTGTTTTGATAAAAGAGAGTCTATAAATTCAGGAAGATTCAGATATTCAAAATCTCCGCCCTGGTAAAGTTTTTCATATGCTGTTGAAATTACAAGTTGTCTTTCAGTGAGACGATCAAGCATATCCTCCGATGTAATATTGTTTTTGTAAATCCGGTGCAGGTTCGGAAGCGCCGTCATTGCAGCAAGATCGTTTTTTAAATCGTGGAACAACTTTTTTATTTGATCATCCGTCATTCAAATTGTCCTTCATAGAGTGAATTGTGCTAGTATCTCATTCAGTTCCTGTACAGCCGTGAGATTTTTTGCAGTGATTAATTTCATCTGCTCCAGGTTATCACTTACCACGTTTCTGTGTTCACGCTGCTCATTCATCGAGTGCTTAATCCCTCCGAATCTGTTAAAAACCTGCTCAATCAGCGTTTTCATATCTTCATTATGCTTTTTTTGTGCATCGGCTATTGTCTCAAGTGCTTTCGTTATATGAACAAGGTTTCTGACCGTCGTCATAAGTTCTTCAACAGCGCTCTCTTCCTTTATACTGCTTTCAAGCATTGCTTTGAAGTGGTTTGATGTTTTCTCTACGTTATTATTGATGTCCTGAAATGCATTGCGGGCAAGATCTGTTTTACTGTTGCCTTCTTTTATTGCCGACAGCATTATATTCATCTGGGCCGCAATCTGATTTGACTGTTCGGAGTTGTTTTCCGACAGCCGCCGGACTTCGTCGGCTACAATTGCAAAACCTTTTCCTGCTTCCCCGGCATGGGCTGCCTCGATTGCCGCATTCATGGCGAGTATGTCGATTTGTTCGCTGAGGGATTTCATATGCCCGAGAATCTCTTCTACAACCTGTGACGACCTTTCAACAGCTTTAACCGCCTCGATAAAATCTGTGATATGGGCGTTACCGCCTGATGTGATTCCGTTTAATTCTCCCGTCTGTTTTTCAACCGTTTTTACCATGACTGTTTCACTGCGAATTGATTCGGCGATAGATTCAGTCGCTTTAAATGTCTGTTCTACCGATTCCGACTGGGAATTGATATTATCGGTGAGATCTGCCAATGCATTAAAATAAGCAGACAGAGAATTCCGGGCCCGGTTTATTTCACCTTCCTGCGCATTCATGTTGTTGTCAACCGAATTAATGGCCTCAAGCATTATTCTTGCGGCATTGTTCAGTTCCGTCAGGAGATTATTGATATCGTTTGAAGTGCTTACTATAAGCCTTCCTGTATTGTCGGCTTTGACAATCAGGCTTCGTATTTTCTCTATAAATGAGTTGATTATTGCAGCAAGCGCGCCGGTTTGATCGAAGTTTATGAGCGAGACCTTGTTCCCCAGATCTCCGTTGCCGCTGGTCAGAACCTTCATCTTTTTCAACAGAAATTTATGCTGAATCCTGTCTTCAGTTACAGCCAGGATCATGTTAAGAGTGACCGGAACGGCTCCGACAAGGGCTGTGATTATTATCGCCGTGTCAAAACCTACGGGAAGCGGCGGAATTAGGCCGGCCGCTGCAAAACTGAAAAACCTGGCGGCATAAATAAGGCTCAATATCGTATAAATAAAACCTGTTACAAACACAATGGGTATTTTTAATCTTATAAAAAGATCATATTCACCCTCTTTTATATCCGTCATTGCAAGCCTGATCTTTGCCGGAATAAGCATCCTGTTAATAACAAGCGCTGCGAGCACCGCGCTTAACGCTCCCGAGATACTGTTTGTCGTCAGGCTCCAGAAATAAGGAACTCCGCCTTTTGAGTTAAAACCCTGAAGTCCGTAGAACAGTGTTATTGCCATGATCCACAGTCCCGAATTCACAAGGATAAGAATCCAGGGAATTTTCAGTGTTGATTTTCTGGCTTTTTCATAGCCGTTCCCATTATTGAAATAACTGAACAACGGGGAAAGTTGCCTCATAATAACAAATACAATTATCACGGCCGCAACAAGATACAGCAGGTAAATTGTAGGCTGCACTGCGTAACTTATCCGTAACGAAAGTTCCTGATGGGCTGTATTGAATATTTGAAGAATAAACTGATTCAGGGTAAAAAGCACAAGAGGAATAAGACCTGCAGCTGCAGATATTTTTATCCTCAGCATATTTCCGCCAAAATAACTTTCTCCCAACAGTGACCTCCGCTGATAATAAACATGGCTGTTTATATCATAGAAACTTATTTACAGGATTTCAATATCAGGTCTTTATATTCCTTGAATACTCAACTATTTTAACGGCATTTATTTCCTGATAATCTGCTCCTGCATCAAGGAGTTGTTCTGAATTGCGAATCGAGGCGCTTCCGCCTGCTATAACAACGGGCGGTTTAATGCATGATTTGGCTGCTTTAATAAGCGAGCACGCGGAATCCGCATTTTCATTGAGTGTTACCGATATCAAGACAAGATTTATTTTATTGGTTTTTATGAACTCCTTAAGTGATCTGGCCGGAACGGAAGAGCCTAAAAAGTAGCTTTGCCAGCCGTCTATCTCAAGAAATCTGGCTATCATTCTCAAACCGATATTATGCTGTTCGCCGGCTGCCGTTAAAGCAACCAGGCTGCCTCTTGACCCCGGCCCGGTTTTAAAATATGTCTGCAACATCATGATTGATTGAATTACGGCGCTGCTGATCTGATGTTCCATAGCCTCGTTATATTGGCCTTCCGCCCATAGGTCCCCTGTTTTCTGGAGAGATGCCTCAAGAAGATCAAGCATAATCTGCTCTTCAGTATATCCCCGGTTTAGAAGCTCCAATATCAAATCGATACCCTTGCTGCCTGATTGCAGAGACTTGGTTAAATACTCACCGGCTTTCTCTTCCAGGCCGGAAGGAGTGTAGTTGAACCCGGATTGTTTTTTGATGATAGGTTCGGAAGGCCTGAAATTACGGCCGATCAGCCTGTCTATCGAGGTTTCAAAGTAATCTGCAATTTTCACCAGGTTCTTTTCATCAGGAAATCTCTTTCCGTTTTCATAGTTTGCAATAGCCGTCTGTCCGATGCCGATTATATCTGCAAGCTCGTTCTGAGTAAGGTTTCTCTGCTTTCTTAGCCGTTTTAACTGTCTGCTGATACCTGATTCGAAATCCATATGAAAAAAATACCACATATAGTGATAAAAAACAAGATAAATCGTGAAAATTAACTTGATTATCACAAGTAGTGGTATTATCATTTAATTGAGCTTTTTTAATAAAATAAAAGCAGGAGGACTGATTAATGAAAGTCGGACGTGTTGTAATAATAGTAGTTATAATAATTGTGGTTGCTGTCGGGATCTTCCTTTATATAAACAGGGCCGGTTCTTCAGACGTAGGCACAGCTGCATCTTTATATATACCGGAAGAACCCGGAGTGGCTGTCGAGGCTGTGAAGGCTCAGTACGGTATGGCTATATCAACCATTAATGCATCGGGACTTATCCGCGGAAAGAATGAGGCGGTAATTATTTCGGAAACAAGAGGAAATATAGTTGAAGTTTATGCTGAAATAGGAAGTTTTATTGATAAGGGTGATGCTGTTCTCGGTGTAGACAGCAATGTCGCGAAGCTGTCGATGCTTCAGGCTGAACAGCAGTTCAGAAGCGCCGAAATTGATTACAACTCGGTTAAACGCGCCTATGACGGAGGAAGTGCAAGCGAGGCTGAACTGGTTCGGGTCCAGGGGCAGTTTGCCGGGGCCGAAGCATTGTACAGGGATGCCGTCAAGCGTTATCAGAATACCGTTGTTAAAGCTCCGTTCGACGGGTATCTTGCCGATATGGAAAGCAGTATAGGAATCGGTAATTATATCAGCGAAGGCGCCCGTATAGGCAGGGTAATAGACTTGTCAGGTATAAAGGTTGATTTGTTCCTTGGTGATGATGAAGTCAGAAGAATAAAGCAGGGGGCAAAAGCGCTTATTGAAACCGGATCGAAGCAGCTTGAAGGACAGGTTGCCGCAATAGCCCTGTCGAGTGATAAAAGTACAGGCAGTTTTCGCGTTATTATAGAAGCGGCCAATCCTTACGGTGTTGACATAAGATCCGGATTTTCAGCAGATGTGTCTATCGATCTTGCCGATAACCCTACCGCGATTATAATCCCGGCATCCTCCGTGTTTGATATCGGCCCGGATAAATATGTTTACATTATAGAAGAAAATACGGCTATACTCAGGAAAATCAAACCAGGAACAGTCTCCGGCAACAGGCTGGAAGTCGTTGACGGTATTGACGCCGGCGAATCTGTTGTTGCTTCAGGCTTGAAAAGTCTGAGCGACGGTGCAGCTGTTATCCCGAGTTTTCCAGCGGGCGCGGGAGGTCGTGAATGAACATAGGTAAATTTTCAGTATCGAATAATGTTCTGTTGACCATTCTGATGGTGACCCTGCTTGTTCTCGGTGCATTCAGTATGCTGCAGCTTCCGCGCGAACAGTTTTCGGAAGTTCCCTTTTACTGGGCCAATATAATTGTTCCGTACCCGGGAGTTTCTGCAGAGGATGTTGAAGCTTCGGTTACGATTCGAATCGAGAACGAGATGGACGGGCTGGATGATCTTAAACGCATTCAGTCTGTGAGCAGCGAAGGATTAAGCGTTATAAGGATTGAATTTGACGACGGAATTGATGACCGGCAGTTTAAAACGTTATTTCAGGATGTACAGACCCGACTTTCCGGAGTGGATTTGCCGGACGGAACCCTGAACCCTCTGGTTGATGATTTTTCGTCATCGGATTTTCTCCCTGTAATCGAAGCGGTAATCTACGGCGATGTTGAATATGCAGGGCTTGTCTCCGCTGCCGCTGCGATAAGCGGCAGGATAGAAAATATCACTGATGTGTCAGGTGTTGAAGCTGTAGGCCGGCGGGAAAAGAAGATCTTTATTAATGCCGAGAAACCGAGAATGGAAGCCCTGGGAATTTCCCTGAACGAGATTATTCAGGCTGTGCAATCCAATGCCGGGAATTTCCCGGGCGGAAGCTTTTCCGATTCGGACAGGGAATATCTGCTCAGGACTATCGGGGAAGTTGTAGATGCCGGAGATCTCTCGAACCTGATTGTCAGAAGAAATACCGGTTCCGGTTCACTGAGAATTTCAGACCTGGCAGAGGTCGTTGAAGATTATGAACGTGACGGCAATTATGCAAGATTTAATTCGGAAAAAGCTGTAATTCTCAGGGTTGCAAAAGTTCCCGGCGGCAACTCGGTTACTGTTGCTGACGGTGTTAAATCAATAATTGAGAATATGGATGAATCGAATTACCCGGGAATCAGCTTCACTGTTCAGAATGACTCTACCGTTCAAATAAGCAACAGTATAGGGGTTCTGCTTAACAATGCTTTGCTTGGACTTTTTCTGCTGGTGCTGATCCTCTTCTTTTTTATAGGATTGAGAAATGCGCTGATGACGGCAATCGGAATTCCGGTCACATTTGCCATAACTTTTATTATTCTCGATTACCTTGGTGAGACCTTTAATACCAATACCCTTTTTGGACTTGTTCTGGTGCTGGGACTTATAGTTGATCATGCAATAGTTATTATTGAGAACAGTTACCGGTTTCAGCAGGCCGGGCTCAAGCGATCCGATGCTGCCGTTAAGGGTGTAAACCAGGTTGTAGTCCCGATAATTGCGGCAACAGCTACAACGGTTGCGGCTTTTCTTCCTTTGATGATACTTCCGGGAACAATAGGGAAGTTTTTGAGAGTTATTCCCCTGACGGTATCCATAGCGCTTGCAGCGTCAACCTTCGAAGCAATCTTTTTTATTCCCAATCATTATGCCGAATGGCCGGGAGGGCACAGAAAGAGAAAAGAAGACTGGTTTGTCGCATTCCGAAATGCTTATGAGAAGTTTGTAGCTTCTGTTTACAGACGTAAAAAAACAGTGCTGATTATATTTGCCGTTTTCTTTGTCGGTTCAGTTTCGCTTGTCCCGTTTCTCGGACAGGACCTTTTCAGCGCCGAGGATTATTCGCTATTCTATATTGATATTGAAATGGTACCGGGAACTACCCTTGAAAAGACCACAGAGGTTGTCTCGAAGATTGAAGATAAAATAAAACCGTTTATCGGTAACGACGAAATAGTGTCCGTAACCTCCAGCATAGGTTTTGCCGGGGGGAGTTCCGGCAATACAACCGGCAATAACATCGCCCAGATTACTGTTGATCTGACTGAAAGAAGCGAAGGCAGAAAACGTTCCATTGCACGCATAATGGATGATACCAGGACTGCAGTTCTTGAAGTTCCCGGCCCGGAACAGGTCCTTTTCAGAAAAGCCGCGAACGGACCGCCTGTTGAACAGGCTTTTAATATAAGGATTGAAGGAGATAATTATGAACATCTGCAGCTGGTTTCCGGTATGCTTCAGCAAAAACTTCGCGAGTCCGGCAACCTGATAAACGTAAAAGATAACCTTGAGGTTGGAAAACCCGAAGCCAGGCTGAGGATAAACGGGGAGAGGGCGAGTGAACTCGGCCTGTCGGCGCTGGAAATCGGGAATTATATCAGGGCGTCATACGACGGTATCACGGCAACGACTCTGTTCAGAAATAATGAAGAGATAGATGTTGTAGTCGGATATAACCCTGACGAAACAGCCGGTTTTGAAACAATCAGGCAGATGAAGATTCCAACAAAAGACGGACGTCTGATTCCCGTCAGCGCAATAGGAAATATAATTCAGGACAAGGGTGTGTCGTCAATTAAACGGGTAGACGGAAAAAGAGAGATAACAATCTCTGCAGATGCTTATGACGATGATCTTGTTCCCGGGATAAACAGGGAAATCGAGGCGTATTTCAATACTGAAGCAAGTTCTCTTTATCCGGATATCAGTCTGAAAATCGGCGGAGAATTTGCCGAGCTGTCCAACCTGATTATCCAGATTTTGAGACTTTTCCTGATAGGTGTTTTCCTTATATACCTGATCCTCGGGGCCCAGTTTAAATCATTTACACAGCCGGTACTGATTATGCTTACTGTTCCCTTCTCTTTTGCCGGGGTAATTCTTTACCTTGCTGTTTCAGGAACCCCTTTTTCAACCACTGTTCTCTACGCGGGGGTGGCTCTGGCCGGAATTGCAGTTAACGATTCAATTGTGCTTGTGAGTTTTATCAACGAGCTGCGGGAGCAGCGTAAAAAGGTTTCAGAAGCGGTAACAGAAGCGGCTTCAACCCGTTTGCGCCCGATAATTCTGACGTCCGTTACAACAATAGCGGGGCTTCTCCCTACAGCTGCAGGTATCGGAGGCAGATCGGTTGTATGGCAGCCGATGGCCACGACCATTGTGTTCGGGCTTATTTTTTCAACTGTTACTGCACTTGTTTTTATTCCCGCGCTTTATGGAACTCTTTACGGAGGCAAAGAATGATGAATTCAAAAACCAACAGATTATCGGTATTATCAACGGTATTATTAATTGCTGCGGTTTTTACGGTTGCGGCGGAACCTGTCGAATTATCCGACCTGATACGGAATGCCCTTGAATATAATATGGATATTGCAGCTGCCGGTTATGATGTTGCTGCTGAAAAACTGAATTACGAATCAGCCGGGGCCGGGGTCCTGCCGAAGATAGGATTTACCACCGACGGCGGAAACAACCCCCTGTACAGATATTCTGATGCGAATGAGTTTTCCGCCGATACCTTTCAGTCCGAACGCTATAAACGCCATAAAGCAGGCGGCGGAATAATCATAGATGCGAATATTCCTACCGGGGGAAGCCTGGGTCTTACAGGCGCCGGAAATCTGGACTTGTCGCTGGCTGAAGCTGACGGTGCCGACTGGAATTATCTTGTCAGCCCTGCGCTCTCACTTTATTTCAGACAGCCGCTTTTTATCGACAGGATAAACGCCACACCTCTGAGAGTTGATAACCTGAAGCTATCCGATGAGCTTGCAAAACTGTCCCTCAGGCAGGCTGAACTGAACCTTCAGTCCTTTGAAAACAGCCTGGTTATTCTTGTTGCCCGAACGGCAGCTGTTCTGAACAGTCTGAGAAATTCATACCTGGTTCTTGAGAAACGGATAGGTCTTGCTCAAAAGAGGCTGGAACTTGCCCGTCAGGATGAACAGGCCGGACGGGTCAGCAGTCTCGACAGGCTTTCGGAAGAACTGCAGATAAGAAGGCAGCAGGAGGCCTTGATCGAGATTCAGTTTCAAATAGAGTCGGCAAAAGAAGATCTTGTTCAGCTGACGGGATTAAAGAATATCGGAGACGAACAAATTGATTTGGGTTCTTTTGATTCGGACGTTAACGCGGAAGTTGATCCTCAAAAAAGCATTAGTGTGATTTTAGCTGCCTCCGCTGCAAGAAGTATCGAGCTGGCAGGAACTGCTGTTCAGAACGGAACAGAACCTGTTGTTGAGGTCTCTGCCCTGTATAGAAGATCCGACACCGATGCTGCAACGGAAATAGAAACTGCCTTCAGTGATGCAGTTTCAGCTGAAATGGATCTCAGTG
This sequence comes from Spirochaetia bacterium, assembly GCA_963675665.1. Taxonomy (GTDB): domain Bacteria; phylum Spirochaetota; class Spirochaetia; order UBA9216; family UBA9216; genus Thalassospirochaeta. The sequence continues at coordinate 4,954,711 of OY776510.1, read as the reverse complement.
TAAGTCTTTCGGTTTCTTTTTCTGCTCTTGACTGGGGTGAATCAGGAAAAAAGAAAGAGTCGGAGCGGACTGCTTTGCTTGCGGCCCGACAGCGCCTTGATTCGGCAAGGGAAGCGTCTGAAATCCAGACCGCTGCGGCAATCAGGAATATCAGGCTTATCGAAGAAAAGTTCGAACTTCTTTTGCGGGGGCTTGAATATGACAGGATTCTGCTGGAACGCGAGAGGATCCGGTTTGAAGCAGGTCTGACTTCGGAAGCCGCGGTTGCAGCCATAGAGCTCGATTTGCTTGAAAGAGAGTATGATATCAGGCAGCTTGAGGATGAAAAGGTCCTGGCTTTTCTGGAATTATTTAACACTGGAGGATTGGAATTAACGGAACTTTATCGACAGGAGAGATGAGTATGAACATCGAAGAAACATACAGCATCAGTTATCAGACTACAATGGAAGCTCTTGAGCGAAAGGCCTGCAGATCATCTTTCGATAAAAATGAAATTGAGAATGAACTTGCAGCCCTGTATAATTATGAAGGACTAGGCTGGGCCGGCCGGGGAATGGTTAAGGATGCTGAAATCAGTTCAGCTATAGCTGCCTATGAGGCTTTTTTAAAAAGGAACTGATGAAAGACATCGTTGTTGATGATCGCAGACTTTATTACCTGAACAGCTGTAAAATGCCACCGGAAGGCAGTGTAATATACTGGATGTCGCGCGAGCAGCGGATCGATGATAACTGGTCGCTTCTTCATGCGGCAGATCTTGCCGGACGCGGAAATTACCGCCTTGTTGTGGTGTTTACATTATGGCCTGAACTCTTCGGTGAAACGGCACGAAGTTTTGATTTCCTGATTGGAGGACTTAAAGAAGTTTATAAAAGGTCCTGTGAACTGAATATTGCTTTCAGGGTGTTGTCCGGATCAGAGCCTTATAAAATGATCAGGCAGTATTCTCAACAGGTTCAGGCTGCTGCTGTCGTCTGTGATTTTAATCCGCTGCGTGAAAGTATGCAGCAGCAGAAGGCCCTGGCTGCCGAACTGTCAATTCCGGTAATCGAAGTGGACAGCCATAATATAGTTCCCTGCAGATATATTTCGGGTAAACAGGAGTTCGGGGCCCACACCTTGAGACGAAGGATTGAAGCTGTGCTTTCCGGGTTTCTGGTCCCCTTTCCTGCAGTTGAAGATGTTTTTGCCGGTATAAAAACTTCGGCAGGCCTGCCGGGGAATGATCCCGATTGGGAAGAAATCGCAATAAGGTATAATGCGGATAAAAACATTCCCGCTGTAAACGGTTTGATACCGGGCAGTGAGCAGGGACTGAAAACTCTATACAGTTTTATTGAAAACGGACTTGGTAAATACCCCGAAGACAGAAACGACCCGAATAAAAACGGTCAATCAGGGCTGTCGCCCTATCTGCATTTCGGCCAGGTTGCCCCGCAAACCGCGGCGCTGGAAGCTGCAGGCTTTCTGGGGGAGATCTCGCTTAAAGGCGGTTTCCTGGATGAACTGGTTGTGCGAAGAGAGCTGTCCGACAATTTCTGCCTCTATAATCCTGATTATGATAACATCCAAGGTTTCCCTTCCTGGGCGGTGCACAGTCTCGGTGTGCATTCACTTGACAGGCGTGAATATCTGTACAGTTTCAGCCGGTTTGAACAGGCTGAAACGCATGAAGATCTCTGGAATGCCGCCCAGCTTCAGATGGTTAATACAGGACGGATGCACGGATATATGCGGATGTACTGGGCAAAGAAAATTCTGGAGTGGTCTCATGATGCTTCAGAGGCAATGCGGACTGCAGTTAAGCTGAATGACAGGTATTCAATTGACGGTAATGATCCGAACGGTTATGCCGGCTGCGCGTGGGCAATCGGCGGGCTGCACGACAGGGCCTGGGGAGAGCGGGCTGTATTCGGAAAGATTCGCTATATGAATGAAAGTGGATGTAAAAGAAAATTTGATACAAAAACCTATATAAGGAATCATCCGAATAAAGTTTAATTCAGTTAAAGTTCAGGATCCTTTTTATATAAACCTATTCGTTTAAGATCAATCTGAGCTGTAAATTCCCGTCCGAAAGCAACAACAGCTATACTTTTCAGTTTTGATGTTTTGAAATTTCCCATTGAACCGTAAGCTCCTTTGGTTACTGCCGACCATGGTATGTCGATTACCTGCCATCCGGGTTTTACATCGATACCGGCCGAGTAATACAGCCAAGGCAGAATGGTGCTTGTTGTTCTGAAAAACAGGTAGTAGCCGGACTCTATTCCCCTTACCAGCAATCTGATTCCGTCATAATCAGAAGCATCCAGGGTTCCAAATCCCCTGCTCAGTTGAAGCCGGGTCTGAATAAAGCCTCCGTTGTTTTTTAAAGACACTTCGCCTTCCATCCGCAGAAAAAACTCCCCGTCCTCCTGAAGCAGGGATGTGGATATTTCCGATTTCCCTCCCATTACCTGATCAGTAAAATCCTGCCATTCGTACTGTGAATTGTTATTCATGCTATTGAAATCGTATAATGAAAGGTAATTATTCGTAGTATCGTCTCCGGATAAAAAAGTTGCACTTCCCGCAGCAAACAGCAGCATACTCAGGAGTATCTTTTTAAAAGACACCTGCATTTTTGCTCCTATAAAAAGTCAACCACAAGCTAAAAATATAAGCTTATGATCTAGTCGGATATCAACCGACCATTACAGCTTCCCATGCTGCTGCCTGCATTTCCCTGTATTCTTTTCTAAAAGCCATTTTCATCGGATCAAACGGCTCTCTGGTTTTTAAAATTGTATATACCAAAGTGCTCATCTTGCGGGCGGCAGCTATTACACTCTTACCCGAGCCTTTCTGCTTCTTCATCGCTGCATACTTCGTCATTATTCGGTACGTCCCGGTCTTCTTTTGCATACGAACCATTCCCATCACCATCTGTACGAAGGCTGTCCTCAGTTCTACAGGCCCACGCTTTGTTATATGTCCATGATGTATTGTCATATTTGAGTTCTGCACCCATGGCACAAGCCCGGCGTTTGCTGCATATTTCTTCGCACTATCATATCTGCCGATATCGTCTGTATAGGCTCTTACTGTTGCTGCTGTTATTAGACCCACGCCTGGTATTGTCTGCAGAAGCTCAACATCTTCATCGTCCTCCACAAGCTCAGCCAAAACCTTTTCAAGCTGCTTGACTTGCGATGCCTGATTATCTATCATATCCAGTAACGGTATTACCGTTTTGGCAGCGCTTCCGTAAAAGTCGTGGTCCTCGAGACCGTTCAGGATTCGCTGCCTTTCTTTTTTACTCTGCAGCTGTCCGCGTTTGGTCTCTATTCCATAACCAAGTAATAAGCCATGCACCTGGTTCTTTAACGACACAACAGATTTTACCAGTATCGACCTGGATTTCAGCACCCTTCGAATATCCTCACTCTCTTGGGAACATAATATCGATTCAGGCAGCATGTCTTTCTCAAGAAACTCCGCCAGGGTGCGTGCATCATGTTTGTCTGTCTTTTTTACAGATTCATTCACTACCTTGAATTTCAAAGTATTCACTACAACCACTTCGACTCCAGCCTTTAACAGTTTATTGCGGAAATAACGGGCATTCCCGGTTGTTTCCACCGCTGCTCTCAACTCATATTCCTCTTCACAATATTCATCCAGCATTTTCAGAAATGCTCCATAACCATTTCCGCTGGTCGGATACATTCCCAATTGATCAATTTTTCGGTCTTCACTTAAAAGGCATACTGTAAACTGCGTTTTGTGAAGATCCACGCCAATACTCATCTTCATGTTCTATCTCCAATAGTTTGAAGCAGTGCCTATACGGTGAATTGTTCCATTCTCCTATCCGGTCTCGCAGACCATTGAATGTTTCGGTTACGGCTCTTCAATCTCCTAAACGGTCTCGCGGACCAGTAAAAATGTCGAACAGTAACCTTACTGCCTCAATTAAAGTTAAGGCAGTATATCAATTCACCAGCTCATGAAGACTTTTTATCATTCCTCCTATAATATATTCCGCCATAAGCGGCAGATCAGTGTAGTTAATTATGAAAACTCATGGAAGATTTTTCATAATTCCCTCTCTATATATAATAAATATAATACAATGTGTAAAATAAAGAAATAAAAAACGGAGCTCTTGTTTTTCATCGGCTGATATGTTTTATTAAAAAACAGGAGATAAAATATGGAGTTACTAAGTGTCGTTACAATAGCGGAAGCAAAAAAGCTGTTGGAAGAGAACTTTAAAACATATCCCCTGGATATTGAAATAATACCGGTTGAAAATGCTTCGGGAAGGTTTCTTGCAGCCGATGCGGTATCTGCTGAGACAGTGCCCGCATTCAGACGTTCGACAAAAGACGGTTATGCCGTTAAAGCATCGGATGTTTCAGGGGCTTCGGAAACCCTGCCTGCGTTTCTGCAGCTGAAAGGCGAGGTTTCTATGGGACAGACTGCCGGAATGGAACTGAAACCGGGTGAAGCTGTCTACGTCCCTACCGGCGGCATGGTTCCGGACGGGGCCGACGCTGTAGTCATGATTGAATATATTGAAAAACTTACCGATGACGAGATTTCCATTTTCAGGCCGGCAACCGTCAGGGAAAATGTAATAAATATCGGGGATGATATTGTAAAAGGAACGGTTGTTCTAAAAGCCGGGAAAAAACTAAAACCGGCCGATTTGGGAGTTCTTACTTCAATAGGCTGTACCGAAGTTGAAGTTTACCGCAAACCGGTAGTTTCCGTCATCTCAACCGGCGACGAGATTGTCGGTCCGGACGAGGAGCCGGCATTGGGTCAGATCCGGGATATTAACACCTATACTATCTCAGCCGCAGTCGAACAATTGGACTGTGATGTATACGATCGTTTTATAATACAGGATGATGAACAGGCGCTGACTGACGTTCTTCGTGAGTGCCACAGGAACAGCGATATTGTGCTGCTGTCAGGCGGCTCATCAGTAGGCGTGAAGGATTACTCGCTTAAGGCGATAACGGCGCTTGGTTCTCCCGGGGTATTATGCCACGGAATTGCTTTCAAACCGGGAAAACCCACCATTATCGCGAACGCTGCGGGTAAGCCTGTAATCGGCCTGCCCGGGCATCCGGTTTCGGCGCTTGTAGTTTTCGGCATAATCGTCCGGCATCTGGTCTGTCTGCTTAACCGGTCCGTGCCGCCGCCTGAGACCTATACGGAGGCCGTTCTGACGGAAAATATAAGCGGGGCCCCGGGGCGTGAAACCTGGCAGTTTGTCAAACTGGAGCATACTGCAGATGGAAATATGGCGGTTCCTGTTCATGGAGAATCGGGACTGATAACAATGCTTGCCGAAGCTTTCGGAACGGTGCGGATCCCGCGCAATTCGGAAGGTATTAATAAAGGAACGGCTGTAAAGGTATATATACTGTGAAGGGACGAAAGGTTTATCTGGATAATCTTAAATTCGAGGATGCCCGCGAGCTTCTGTTCCGGTCTTTTCCTTCAGGCGAAGGGATAGGAACTGAAACAGTTCCCGTTTATGACGCACTCGGCCGGGTTTCCGCAGCCGCAGTAACGGCAGTACTGTCTTCGCCCAATCACAACGCATCGGCCATGGACGGAATAGCCGTGATAGCAGCCGATACCGAAGCGGCGCATGATCGAAACCATCTTGAATTGAAGGCAGGAGCAGGCTTCAGGTATGTAGATACCGGCGATCCGGTAACGGAACCGTGGAATGCCGTCATAATGGTTGAAGATCTTCTTGAAGCAGATGAGAAACGGGTTGTGATAAAGGCTCCGGCGCGCCTCTGGCAGCATGTTCGTCATGTGGGCGAAGACATTTCGGCGGGCGAACTGATAATCCCGTCGTATCACAGAATCAGACCGGTTGATATCGGGGCAATTACTGCGGGCGGAATTACCGAAATAGAGGTCTTCAGAAAACCGGTTGTTGCCATTATTCCTACCGGTACTGAAATAATAGAGAATCCCTCAGCTATGACCGCAGGCAACATTATTGATTCAAACTCAAGGATGTTTGCAGCAATGGTAACTGACGCCGGTGCTGTTCCGCTGAGAATGAAGCCGGTAATTGATGATCGACAGCTGATAAAACAGGCATTTTCGACAGCACTGAAACAGGCCGATGCTGTCATTCTTATTGCAGGCTCGTCCGCCGGATCCGAAGATTATTCCGCGGACATTATTGCCGGTTTCGGTGAGCTGCTTTTTCACGGCGTTGCGGTAAAACCCGGAAAGCCGGCCATCTTCGGCCGAGCCGGAATTAAACCTCTAATAGGTCTTCCTGGTTACCCGGTTTCCGGCTATGTGATCTTTGACAGGCTTGTAAAGCCATTGCTTGAAAGTATGCAGGGTCTCGGCAGCGCCGGGGAAGAGTTCAGGACGGGTATCCTCAGCCGCCGGATTGCTTCTTCGCTGGAGCACCGTGAGTTTGTCCGGGTTAAATGCGGGGTTGTCGGCGATCGTATGATTGTAAGCCCGCTGAGCCGCGGGGCCGGCGTAACAATGAGCCTGGTGCAGGCGGACGGTATTCTTGAAGTTCCCCAGGAATCCGAGGGGTATGAAGCCGGTAGCGAGGTTGAGATCAGGTTTACGCGTCCTGTTGCGGAGATTGAGAACAGGCTGGTCAGTATCGGCAGTCATGATCTTCTGCTTGACGTTATAACCGAGCTGATGCATAAAAGCGGCAGCCATACCAGCCTGTCGTCGACCCATATGGGGAGTATGGGCGGGGTAATGGCCATCCGCAAGGGCGAGTGCCACCTGGCGCCGTCGCACCTGCTTAATCCTGAAGACGGTCGGTATAATGAATACCTGTTCGGCAGGTATTTCAAGCCGGAGGACGCCGCCCTTATAAAAGGAGTGGGCCGTACGCAGGGATTAATCGTCAAACCGGGCAACCCGAAAGGTCTCAAGGGTATCGAAGATCTATCCTCAGGTTTGGTTTATATAAACCGCCAACGCGGTTCCGGAACAAGGGTCCTTCTTGACTACCTGCTGCAGAAAGCCGGAATTGATGCCGATTCAATCACCGGATATGAGCGCGAGATGAGCACCCATATGGCTGTTGCGTCGGCAGTAAAGTCGGGCACGGCTGATGCCGGGCTTGGCGTGTACAGCGCGGCGGCAATAAACGGGCTTGATTTTATTCCGGTAGGGCGGGAAGAATATGATTTTATTGTGCGTGTTGATATGCTGGAACATCCGGCAATGCAAGCTTTTATAGAATGCCTTAAATCGGATGAATTTGCAGTCGAACTTGAAAAACTGGGCGGTTATGAGCTGGATAGTCCCGGGAAGATTATTCGATTTTAATATCAAAGTCATTAAGCAGGTTAAGCACTTCAGGAATTGAGAAAACTGCTTTTCTGATATTGTTGTTTACGGGGTTAATCGTATATCCTTCTGCTTCGGTGAAATTGCACCTTTCCAGGCGGCTGTTATGAAAAAGTGTATTTCTGAATTTTGAGCCTGAGAAGTCGGAGCCGGACAGGTCGGTTTCCTGAAACCAGCATTCCGTTATTTCACAGCTTTTAAACACGGTGTCTTTGAGTTTCATTTCGGTAAAATTACAGCTGAACAGCCGGCTCTTAATGAATGAGACCTCTATGGCAAAGGGGTTTGACTGGTAAAAGGGTATTCCCGTCAGTTTTGAATTGATGAAGCTGACTTCGCTGAATTTTGTTCCGCTTACGTTTATATTTGACAGGTTGCAGTCTGTAAATCTGCAGTTTTCAAAATCGGCATTTGAGAAGTCTGCGTCGGAGAAATCAATTCCCGAAAAATCTTCGTTGTAATATGATTCCCCGGGTTCAATCACGGGTGATCCCGGTGTTTCATCAAACAGCTCTTTCTGCATGGTTTAAGGATACATTCATGCAGCGGGTTGCTCAATACCTTTTAAGATATTAATGGCCACGGTATAGCGGAGAAGCGGTTCACGGATGCTGTTTGTTATCTGTTCTAATCCGTACAATCCTTGGCTGCTCTTTTCATCTTGCTGTCCTCCCGGGTTTTTAATAAAAACAGGAGGCAAAACATGCTGTTGTATGAAGAATTATCAAATAAAATCGTCGGAAGTTTTATAAGTGTGCATAATGAGCTGGGGACAGGATGAGAGGGTCATAAAAATCCTCTTGTTCCATTTCCTGTTTGGATTTATGATAAACCAATCATAAAATACTGGAGCAATCATGATAACCGGCGAAGTACGCAACAAAGTAGACAGGATATGGGAGATCTTCTGGACCGGGGGGATAACAAACCCGCTGTCGGTCATTGAACAGATCACCTATCTTATATTCATAAAAAGCCTGGATGACAGGCAGAACGATCTTGAGGCAAACGCCTCGTTGTTGGGCACATCCTTTACAAAGATCTTTCCCGATAATCAGCCCGAACTCCGCTGGAAGAACTTCAAGCAGAAGGATGCTGCCGCGATGTTCGATACGGTTCAGAAGCAGGTTTTCCCTTTCATTAAGGATATGCACGGAGATAAGGACTCGGCTTATTCCAAGTACATGAAAGACGCCATCTTTATGATTCCCACACCCCAGATGCTTGAGAAGGTTGTTACCAATGTTGATACACTCCCTCTGAAAGACAGGGATACCAAGGGAGATCTCTACGAATATCTGCTATCCAAGGTCGCAACATCCGGTACAAACGGCCAGTTCAGGACCCCTCGTCATATCATTAAAATGATGGTAGAGCTGATGCAACCGACCCCGTCTGATACGATAATTGACCCGGCAGCGGGTTCTGCGGGCTTTCTTGTTACAGCCGGTGAATACATCCTTGATAACAATGAAGATCTTATGACCATCCAGGAGCTCAAAGATCATTACGGCAGCGGGATGTTTCACGGTTATGACATGGACACTACCATGCTCAGAATCGGGGCAATGAACATGATGCTCCACGGGGTAGAGAACCCGAATATCGAGTACCGTGATTCGCTGTCGCAGATGAATACCGATGATGAGCGTTTCACCCTGGTGCTGGCTAATCCGCCGTTCAAGGGTTCGCTTGATTATGAAGCGGTATCTGCTGATTTGTTAAAGGTGACAAAGACGAAGAAGACCGAGCTGCTGTTTCTGGCGCTGTTCTTACGAATACTTAAAAAGGGCGGCCGGGCTGCCTCGATTGTGCCCGACGGTGTTCTTTTCGGCAGCTCCAATGCCCACAAGGCAATCCGTAAAGAGATTGTAGAGAATCATCAGCTTCAGGCAATCATCTCAATGCCTTCGGGGGTGTTCAAACCCTATGCCGGCGTATCAACTGCAATAATGGTTTTTATCAAAACCGGGGCAGGAGGAACAGATAAGGTCTGGTTCTATGACATGAAAGCGGACGGCTATTCTCTGGATGATAAGCGCCAGCCTATAGAGCAGAATGATATCCCTGATATCATATCACGTTTTCATAATCCCGAAGAGGAAGAGGGCAGGAAGCGGACTGAAGCTTCGTTCTTTGTTCCCAAGGATGAGATAGTTGCCAATGACTATGACCTGTCTATTAATCGCTATAAGGAAATTGAGTATAACGAGGTTGAGTATGATGATCCGGAGGTGATAATGACTGAGATGGGCAAGCTGGAGACTAAGATATTAAAAGGAATTGACGAACTAAAGGTGATGCTTAGATGATTCTGGTATATGTCGATGAATCAGGTGATACAGGGTTGAATCTTTCAGATCCTCAACAGCCGGTTTTTGTATTAGGTGCCATACTGATTGCTCAGGAACAGTGGAAATCAATTGAAAAGCAGTTTCGTAAAATTATGACAGCTTCCCTGCCGGGATATGAAGAAGAGGAATTTGAACTTCATACTATGGATCTGGTTGCAAGAAAGGGTCCATTTAAAAATCTGGAACTGAAGGAAACTATAGGCTTACGTGATAATCTTATAAATCTCATAAAAAAGAATAAAATACCAGTTTTTTACAGGAAGATTGAAAAGAAACGTTACGCAGAATTTTGTGAGCAAAGTTATGGTTCCGGCATAAAGATAAATCCATATATTATGGCGTTTCCTTTCATCAGCTTAAAAGTTGATGACTGGCTTAGTGAGAATAAAGAATTAGGAATATTCATATTTGATGACAGTAAAAGTCACCTTGATATAGAGAAATCACTCAAAACACTGCGTTTGACTGAAGATTTGCATATGAAATTGGATAACATAATCGAAAAAGGTTTTTTTATTGAATCCAAAAAGAGTTATGCAGTACAGCTTGTTGATTTGGTTCTTTACTACATCCGAAAAATGGAAGAAGCAAAACTTGGTAAAAATGTAAGTTCCATTCATAGGCAGACATTCCCGTTGATTGAGAGTATTGCAACAAATATTGATAGATATGTTAAAGGCGGTAAAATATTGGAGTGGGTAAGTGCAGAGACAAAAAAATAGCGATTGCCCAATTCTTGTGGAACCGTACCAAGACGATTCGCTGGCAACCGCTAAAGAAAATATATTACAAATTTGGGAAGAAATCAAGGTGAAAATATTGGCAGATATTTATAATGAAATTACACATAATGCCTGTAAGGTGGGGCGCAGGAAGATAGGCGATTCATTGACAGAACTGAAGCAGGTGATTCTGTGATGATTATTTCAAGTATTGGCGATACTTTTGATTTAATTCGGAATGGGAAAAGTATTCAACAAAACGGTGACGAAGGATTTCCAATAACTCGAATTGAAACTATCGCAGATGGATATATTGATAAAGAAAGGTTCGGATACGCAGGTATTACAAACATAGACGAATATAAAGATTTCTTATTAAAAAAAGATGATATTTTGATGTCACATATTAATAGCGAAAAGCATTTAGGCAAGGTAGCTATTTATGACTCAGAAGAACCTCTGATTCATGGAATGAATTTATTAAACCTAAGACCTTCAAGAGGGAAAATTTTAGGCAGATTTGCATATTACTATTTCTGCAGTGATTTTTTTAAATTTCAAATTCCTCGAATAACAAAAAAATCAGTAAATCAAGCAAGTTTTAATGTATCAAGTTTGAAAGAGCTTCAAATCCCTATCCCCCCTCTCCCCATCCAGAAGGAAATCGTCCAGGTCCTGGACAAGGCACAGGAACTGATCGATTTTCGCGAGCAGCAGCTGAAACTGCTGGACGACCTGGTGCAGAGCGTTTTCTACGATATGTTCGGAGACCCGGTGACCAATCCGAAGGGGTGGGAGACAACCAGGTTAGAGGAAGTCGTATTCTTACAAAGAGGGCATGATCTTCCAGTTGATTGTAGAAATCAGAATGGTAATATAAATGTTTATGGTTCCAATGGGATTCTTGGTAAGCATAATGAAGCAAAAGTTTTAAATGGGGGAGTTATTACAGGACGTTCAGGGACAATTGGTTTAGTAGAATATACATTTGAATCATATTGGCCTTTAAATACGACTCTTTTTTCAAAAGATTTATATGGAAATAATATTGTCTACATAGCTTATTTACTGAGTTTTTTTAAATTAGCCAGATTTTATAATGGTACAGGTGTACCCACCCTGAACAGGAACATAATTCATAAAGAGGAGGTTTATAAAATACCTATCTCTCTTCAAAACGAGTTTGCTGAAAAAGTGCAGAAGATAGAAGCGCAAAAAGCCCTTATGCAGGAGTCACTTCAGCAGATGAAAGATAACTACAACAGTCTCATGCAGCGCGCCTTCCGGGGAGAGCTCTTCCCGGAATAGGGATAATCGTTTTCATGAAAAATGTTGTTTTATATTTGGTTTTCAGGGCTGTCAGCATCCCTTTAATAAAATGCTTTCAATTTTCTACACTGACCGATAAACTATAATGGGAATCAATAAAAACTGCAGTTTTTAGAGATTTACCCTAATGTAAATTGTAAAAAGGGAAAAACAGGGACTAATGACCCCGGAAGAACTGGATTTTATTCTGAAGAATGGCGAGGGCTATCGCACTGAGTTTAAGGAGAGGCTTTCAAGCTCTTTGACAAAAAAGATGTGCGCCTTTGCCAACGCATCAGGCGGAACTGTTTTTCTCGGTGTCAGCGATGATGGTAAGATTACCGGCTGTACTCTTGATAATGCCGTTCTTTTTATCATGCGAAATACCCGTTTGCGTTATGAAATCAAGGACGTGCAGTGTAAAGATATCCCCGAGGTTCCTGAAGAGGCTGTGTGTGAATCAATAGTAAACGCGGTTCTTCACCGTGACTATATGATAACCGGAGTCGATCCAGTACCGACCCAATACCGACCCAGTTATCGACCCGGTACCGACCCGGTACCGACCCGGTACCGACTCGGGGGGACAAGTCAGGACAAGTAACAGGACAAGTAACAGGGCAAGTAACAGGACAAGTAACAGGGCAAGTAACAGGGCAAGTAACAGGGCAAGTAGCTCAAGTGATTAGACTTCTAATGGTTAACGATATGTCTCGAAAAGAGATGATGGATGCGTTGAATCTTAAAGGGCGTGATAATTTTGAGAAAAACTATATTCGTCCGGCTTTGGAGGAAGGTATTATAGAACGTACCGAGCCGAATTCTCCGAATAGCCCGACACAGAAATATCGGCTTACTGAGAAAGGATTTGAATTAATAAATGGGAAATTTTAATTATTTAAACAAGCATGACTATTACAACAGTTTTACCGGCGCTTGTATTGAAGCGGAAAAGAGTTTTGCATTTTCCTATGCCTCAACCGCTATTCTTGCCAGGCGCGCTTTGGAGCTTGCCGTTAAATGGCTTTACAGCTATGATAATGAGCTCAAGCTTCCGTACCAGGACAACCTTTCAAGCCTTATTCATGATTACTCATTCCGCGACCTGATCGATATGCGCCTGTTCCGTGGGCTTAAATACATCAAGGACCTTGGAAATAAGGCCGTTCATACAACATCTCCTGTTAAAAAGGAGCAGGCTGTCTATTCACTTAAATGCCTGCATGATTTTACCTCCTGGATAGATTACTGTTATTCCGATTCCTGTACCGACACGCCCTTTAATGAAACAATACTGCCGGACGGTATTCAGGAAAAACGCACCCGCCGGCAGCTTCTTGAACTAAACGAAGAGCTTGGTTCAAAAGACCGCAAGCTTGAAGAGATACGAAAAGAAAACGAAGAGCTTCGAAAACAACTTACTGCAAAACGCGAGGATAATGAGCAGGGCAGGGTTTTCGATGTTGAAGAAATCAGCGAGTTTGAGACCCGCAGGATGTTTATCGACCTGGAACTCGAAACATCAGGATGGACTATAGGTTCGGCCTGTATTATTGAGGAAGAAGTCAGCGGTATGCCTAACGATACCGGGCTTGGTTTTGTCGATTACGTTCTCTACGGAGATGATGGAAAGCCTCTTGCCCTTGTAGAGGCAAAAAAGACAAGTGCCGACCCTCATGTCGGAAAAGAGCAGGCACGGTTCTATGCAGACTGCCTTGAAAAGAGGTACGGCCGGCGGCCGGTCATCTTCTATACAAACGGTTTTGAATACTTCCTGTGGGATGATCAGAGTTACCCTGAGCGCCGGGTCTCGGGTATCTATACAAAAGAAGATCTCCAGTGGACACATTACAGGCGAACAAACCGTAAGAGCCTGAAAAGCATTTCGATAAACGATGCTGTTACAAACCGCGCATACCAAAAGATGGCCATCCAGGCCGTGTGCGATACATTTGAGAAAGGCCACCGGAAAGCCCTGCTGGTTATGGCTACCGGTTCCGGAAAAACCCGTACAGCTATCTCTCTCGTCGACGTTCTGCTGCGTCAGGGTTGGGTAAAGAACATACTATTCCTCGCTGATCGCCGTGAGCTGGTAAAGCAGGCAAAAGTAAACTTCAGCAATCTGCTGCCCAATCTCTCACTCTGCAACCTCCTTGATGAGAAAGATTCGCCGGAAAGCAAGATGATCTTCTCCACCTATCCGACAATGATGAACGCCATAGACGAAACGAAACGCAAAGACGGTTCGCGCCTGTTTACTGTCGGCCATTTTGATCTGATTATCGTTGATGAATCTCACCGAAGTATCTATAAGAAATACCAGGCTATCTTTGACTATTTTGATTCTTCTCTTGTGGGGCTTACAGCTACCCCGAAGAACGATATTGATAAAAATACCTATACAGTTTTTGACCTTGAAAACAATGTGCCCACCTTTGCTTATGAGCTTGGCGAGGCTATAGAGGAAGGCTTCCTGGTCCCGTATCACACAATTGAAACACGTCTTAAGCTCCCCGAGGAAGGGCTTCATTATGAAGATCTGAGCGATGAAGAGAAGGAGCTCTTTGAGGAAACCTTTGACGATGACGTTACCGATATAAGCGGTGAAGAGATTAACTCATTTCTGTTTAATAATGATACCGTTGATCTGGTAATAGATGATCTGATGGAAAGGGGAATCAAGATAGAAGGCGGTGATAAACTGGGGAAGACTATCGTCTTTGCCAAGAACAAGAAACACGCCGAGTTTATTATCAAACGCTTCAATATCAAGTACCCGGAATACAGGGACCTGTTTGCCAAACCCATCTATACCGATATCAAGTATGTAGACCGGGTCTATGAGGATTTTACAACCAAAGATAAATTTCCGCAGATTGCTGTCTCAGTTGATATGCTCGATACCGGGGTAGATGTCCCCGAGATAGTGAATCTTGTCTTCTTTAAGAAGGTTCGCTCCAAGGCCAAGTTTCACCAGATGATCGGTCGCGGCACACGGCTTTGCCCCGACTTATTCGGAGTAGGTCTTGATAAGGACGGTTTTCGAATCTTCGACTACTGTTCAAACTTCGAGTTTTTCAGGGAGAACAAACACGGTAAAGAAGCATCAATGGCGCGGTCGCTGACCGAGAATCTTTTCTGTATCAGGACAGATATCATCAAAGAGCTTCAAACTCTTGATTACCAGACCGATGACTATATTGCCTACCATAAAAGTCTTGCTGATGATTTGTGGGGCTCAGTAAACAGAATTGATCATTCCCGGTTTAATGCAAAGACCAGGCTGAAATATATAAACACCTTCAATAAAAGAGACAGATGGAATACCCTGTCTGATACAGATACCAGGGAATTAAGCATTCATATTGCACCTCTCATAACCTCTACCGATGATGATGAACTAGCCAAGCGGTTTGACTATCTTATGTACACGATTATCTATGCCCAGATTACCGGCAGGATAGCATCCAAACCCAGGGCAAGGGTTATCTCCACAGCCGACCACCTGTCACGGAAGGGTACGGTAAACGCGGTAAAAGCCCGGGAAGAGATAATCCGAAAAGTGCAGACTGAAGAATATTGGCAGAATGCTGATATCCTGGACCATGAAGAGGTTCGCCGGGCGCTGCGTGAACTTATTAAATTTATAGAATATGAATCGAAGAAAACCTATTACTCAAACTTCAGGGATGAAGTATTGGAGGTTCATGAGAATGAAGGTGAGTATTCCGCTGGCGAGTTTAAGGACTACCGGAAAAAGGTGAATGATTACCTGAAAAAACATGCTGACGACATTGTTGTATTCAAGTTACGCAATAACCATAAGCTGACCCAGCCGGATATCAAACACCTCGAAGATCTTCTCTGGAATACTCTCGGCTCAAAGGAAGATTATGAGAATGCCTTTGGCGAACAGCCTCTGCTTGACCTGGTAATCAGGATAGTAGGTCTCGAACCTGAAGCTGCCAATGAGCAGTTTTCAAAATTTCTCAGCAATGAATCTCTAAACTCGAACCAGATGGAGTTTGTAAAGATGATTGTCAGACATATTATCCAGAATGGTCTTGTAGAGAAGGAGTTGCTCAACGGCCAGCCTTTCAATAAATACGGCAATATCATCGACCTGTTCGCAGGGCATATGGATATAGCAAAAGACCTTGTCGCTGAGATAGACAGATTTAACAGCAGGGCTGATGTTAGTTAATCATTAAAGAAGAGAAAGGGGAAGGGGCAAAGTCCGCTTTGCCCCTGATCAGTAGATACGTTAAATTGAGGTTTTTACCCTTGTTTTACTGTCAATCAATACGCCGATGAAATAGAACACGAATGCTGCTGCAAGGGTCCATACCGAGCTGAGCGCCAGTCCCATTTTACCGAAAACAATTGCGGCCGCGGCCCCTCCAAGCAGGGTAAGAAGCCCTGTTGTTCGGCCGCCCTTTTTAAAATGAAAGATGTCGAAAAACAGCGGAAGAAAGCACATCAGAATCCTCGATGTTGAAACCGAAAGCTCAACGATATACGAGGTTTTTCTGAATGCGAAAAGTGCTACCAGAATTGTTATCAACACGATAAAAACCCGGCCGTACCATGTCTTTTTGGTGTCGCGGACAACATCGCGGGTGAACATTGAAGAGAGCGTCAGGATTATTGAGTTCGATGTCGAAATGCTCGCAAAGATTATACTCAGAGCTATTGCAAGCCCAAGTCCTTTGCCCATCAGCTGGAGAATCCCGATAATTACATTGTCGCGGCTGGTAACCTCTGCAAAAGTACCGTTAAGCGTGCCGAATTTGGCTGAAAATCCCAACAGGCAGGTAATCGCGGTGTAAACCGCGCCGACAACGGCAAACAGGATAATCATCTTTCTGAGGCCCTTTGTGTCTTTCACAATAAAAAGCCGCTGTACAACCTGGGGGTTGGTCAGTGCGAAAAAAGCCCACGGAAGGGTCAGGTTGATAAAGAACACGGGAGTCCAGACCTTGTTCGGAAAGGTTGATGTCTCTATTCCGCCGAACCTGTTTCCGGCCCAGAGCACGCCGATAACGGCAACCGCTATCATGAAAAGTCCCTGCACGGCATCGGTCAGCGCAACGCCCCTGAGGCCCCCGATAAGAGACCAGATACATATAAGAACAGCGGCAATAACGACCCCGGTGCCGTAGCTGATTCCGAAATTGCTGAAAATGATGGACAGGCCGATTACCTGTGCCGCAGTGTACGGAATCAGGGCCGCAGCTGAAATGAGCGCGCCGGCAGTTCCGGTAATTTTGCCGAAACGCGACGAGAACAGCTCCATCGGCGAAACCATATTTTCATCCCTGCTCATTTTCCAGATTTTTCTTCCGTATATCGACAGCAGAACTATCGTTGAAGCAAGATATGTCATTTCAAAGATCATCGCGCCTATTCCTGTCGAGTAGGATAACCCTACCAGTCCTACCATCATAAACGAAGAGTAGGTGGTTGCTGCATAGGTGAGTGCGCTGACAATCCAGCTTATCCCCCGGCCGCCGATAAAATAAGATTCCTGGTTATCGGATCCCCTGTTGCGTCCTGCATAGATCGCGATTCCTGTGCCTGCGGCAACGTAAAGAAGCAGTAGAATTATAAAACTCGTCACTTTGATCTCCTCTCGAAAAATTTTTTGTGTGATGGATGCTGAAAAACAGCTTATCCGCCGAAATCTCAGAGTGAAGTTTCTGGTGCGTAGCTCCAGAAACTTCAAAATGATGACAGGTGTAGCGCGCCTGTCATCATTAAGTGTCTTGTCACTTGAATATACAGAAATTAACACGATAATCAGATAATATTCAAGTACGGCTGAAAGACTAGTGCCAAGTTTTAATAAAATTGTTATATTCAAACAATGCCAGATGTCAGACGCTTTCCATATCTGCCGGTTAAAGTACCGCGCAGCAGAATACTTAAACGGCTTGGATATATCAGCAGATCAAGCCGGATACCGGCAGAAACAATGGCTGAAGTAGATTCCCTGATAGAGAAAACCGCTGATCTGATTGAACTGAAAGCCGTTTCGCTTAGAGTTGAAACGTCGATAGCTGAAATATTTAACAGCAGCAAACTCAACAATTTTCTGGCTGAATCGGACCAACTGCTGATTATGGGCATAACCGGCGGCAGTTCCGTTACTGATGAAATTGAGCGGTATAAAGAAGCAGGGAAACTGACCGAAGCGGTCGTTACTGATGCTGCGGCAAGCGAGATAGTTGACGAAGGACTGAACCGGCTTGCCGAGATTTTTTCCCGTGAACTTGTACGTGAAGCAAGGGCGTTGACTTCAAGACGTTTCTCGGCAGGTTACGGAGATTTTGACATCAGGTTTCAGAAGGATATATACCGGATGCTGGGGCTTGAGGCCATCGGCGTCAGGATAAACGAATCCTGTCTGCTGATGCCCGAGAAATCGGTGACAGCAATTTACGGGATACTGCCTTCAGCTGAATGTTAAAAATACATCCATGTATTTTTAACATTTTGAAGTTTCCAAACTTTGTTTGAAAACTTCACTTCTGCAACCGGCCATCCATGGCTTACGATTAAAGTCGAGTTTCTATAGGAGTTTTTATGAACGAGACAAAACAGAAGATTAAAGACCTGATTAAAAGCAGGATAGTTATACTCGACGGGGCTACCGGAACAGAAATGCAGAAACGCGGTCTTCCGGCGGGCGTCAGCCCTGAACTGTGGTCATGTGAGAACCCGGAGGTTTCGGCTGAAATATACAGATCCTACGTGGAAAGCGGTTCGGATATCCTTTATACATGCACCTTCGGCGGATCGCCCTGGAAGCTTGAAGAATTCGGGGCGCTTGAGCGGACGGAAGAAGTAAACCGGGTTATCGCGGAGAACGCGGTAAAAACAGCGGAGTCCATCGCTGAAGAGGGCGGACGCAGACCTTTTATTGCCGGAGATATTGGCCCCTCCGGAAGATTTATCATGCCCTTTGGGGATCTTGATTTTGAAGATGCCGTAAACGGTTATAAAAGACAGGTAAAGGGTCTTCTTGAAGGCGGAGTTGATCTTTTTGTTATTGAAACGCAGATCGATATCCAGGAATGCCGGGCAGCTTTGCTTGCTGTTAAAGAGCTGACCGACAGTTTTAAAATGGTATCCATGACCTTTGACGAATCCGGCCGAAGCCTCAATGGAACAACTCCCGAGGCAATGGCGGTTATTCTTCAAAGCCTGGGCGCCGACGCTGTAGGGCTTAACTGTTCAACCGGTCCGGCCGAGATGCTGAAGAACCTGAGACGGATATGCAGCGTAGTTGATATTCCCGTTATGGCGAAACCCAATGCCGGAATGCCGGTTATAAAAGACGGCAGGACTGTTTTTCCAATGCAGGCGAACGACTTCGGTTCGTTCGGCGAGGCTTTTGTCGAAGCCGGGGTAAACATCATGGGCGGATGCTGCGGTACCGGACCCGGACATATCAGGATGCTTGCTTCAAGTCTGAAAGGGCTAAAACCTGTTCCGCGCAAGGCGCCGGATGCGGCATGTCTCTGCTCCGCTACTGATCTTCTTCAGACCGGCGCCGACGGTCCGATACGCATAATCGGCGAGCGTATAAATCCTACAGGCAAGAAAAGGCTGCAGGAAGAATTGAGGAACGGAAATATGGGCTATATCCGAAAGCTTGCCCGGGAGCAGGCGGAAGGCGGGGCCGACCTTCTGGACATTAATGCCGGAATGCCGGGTATCGATGAAAAGAAAACGATACTCGACATTATCTCAACGGTGGTTCCGGCGGTGCATCTTCCGCTTGTAATCGATTCATCTGATCCGGATGTTGTTGAGGCGGCAGTAAGGTATTACCCCGGAAGAACGCTGATCAATTCGATATCGGCCGAGAAGGAAAAGCTGGCTAAACTTCTGCCTGCGGCAGCCGGTTACGGGGCAATGCTTGTTGTGCTGCCGATAGCTGATAATGAACTGCCGGACAAGGCGGAACGTCGGATAGAGCTTATTCAGGAAGTCTGGAAAGAGGCTGAGAAGTTGGGCTACAGACGCAGCGATCTGATTGTCGACGGACTGGTTATGACCGTATCCAGCAATCAGCAGGCTGCTGCTGAAACGCTTAAAACAGTGCATTGGGCGGCCACACAGGGGTTCGGCACCGTACTGGGCCTTTCCAATGTGTCGTTCGGGCTGCCGGAACGCGGCTGGATTAATTCGGCTTTTTTTGCAATGGCGGCAGGGGCAGGACTGACATGGGCAATTGCCAACCCTTCGCATGAGCTTCTGATGAATACCAGGGCTGCGGCAAATGTACTGACGGGACGTGACCGGGATTCGCTTGCATATATAGATAAATTCAGCAGCACATCAGCAGTAAAGGCGCCTCCCGTAAAGGTTCGACCGGAAGCGGAGATGGGCCTTGATGAATTATTATCAAAAGCTGTTATAGAAGGGCGCAGGGAAGATATCGAAGACCTGTGCCGTAAAGCGCTTGAGGCAGGGTACCAGCCGTCAAGCCTCCTGAAGGATATTATGATCCCGTCTATCATGAAAGTAGGCGAATACTATGATGAAAAACGGTATTTTCTGCCGCAGCTGATAGCAAGCGCCGAAACAATGGAAAAGGGTTTTTCCGTAATTGAACCTCTGCTCAAGGCGGCGGGAGACGTTAAAAAGAAGGGGACCCTGGTTTTTGCAACAGTTAAGGGTGATATTCATGATATCGGCAAGAATATTGTAGTTCTGATGCTTCGCAATTACGGGTTTGATGTAATAGATTTGGGCAAGGATGTTGCGGCAGAAGAAATAGTTGATGCGGCTGAAAAAAACAGGGCTGATCTTATCGGGCTGTCGGCCCTGATGACCACAACCATGATCCGTATGCCCGAGGTTATTGAGCTTGTTAAAGTCAGGGGGCTTAAATGCCGGATTATCGCCGGAGGCGCTGTTGTTACCCGTGAATGGGCCGAATCAATCGGCGCTGAATACGCTGCCGACGGTGTCGCCGCTGTAAAAAAAGCCTCTGAGCTTTGTCTGTCAGAATAATGATATAAATAAAACATAGCCGTGTTTATCCGGAATGTGGTACTCTTCATAATATTATTAATATTTTTGAATTTAGGAGAGCACCATGAATCCTCAGGAAATTAAGGAAATATCATCGGTATGGACGCATTCGACAAATATAATGGTCGAACGTGGTGAAGGCTGCTGGTTTTATGATAAACAAGGGAATAAATATCTTGATTTTACCAGCGGCATAGGTGTAACAAATACCGGGCACTGTCACCCGAAAGTTGTGGAAGCAATAAAGAAGCAGGCTGACAAGCTTCTGTTTGGTCAGTTCAACATTGTCTATCATCAGCCCATGGTCGATTTGGTTGAAGAGCTTAAAACGGTTGTGCCTTCGGGGCTTGATACTTTCTTCTTTGCAAGCAGCGGAGCTGAAGCGGTTGAAGCCGCGGTTAAACTGGCAAAGCATGCTACCGGAAGGCAGAATGTAATTGTTTTTAACGGAAGTTTTCACGGCCGGACACATCTTACAATGGCAATGACGACAAGCAAGACCGTTTACCGGGAAGGTTATATGCCCCTGCCTGCGGGAATATTTGTTTCTCCGTATCCGTATTCGTTTTACTACGGCTGGGATGATGAAACAACAAAAGCCTTTGCAATTAAGGAACTGAAAAGAACCCTTCTCGGGCAGACAAAGCCCAGCGAGACAGCAGCAATAATTATTGAACCTCTGCTTGGCGAGGGCGGATATGTAGTGCCGCCGGCAGGCTTCCTGCAGGCAGTTCGGGAGATCTGCGATGAGCACGGTATAATGATGATAGCCGATGAAGTGCAGTCGGGATTTTGTCGTACCGGAAAGTTTTTTGCAATTCAGCATGAGAATGTTCTTCCTGATATTATGACAATGGCCAAGGGCCTGGGTTCAGGAATCCCTATTTCCGGCCTGGCGTATAAACGTACGCTACAGGAAAACTGGAGGGCCGGAACCCATGGCGGTACCTACAGCGGCAATACCATGGCATGCGCAGCTGCAGCTGCTACTGTTAAGGTAATGAAGGAAGAAAAGCTTGCTGAAAATGCAGCGGCACGCGGAGAGCAGCTTATGAAAGGCCTTCGGGAACTTCAGAAACAGTATCCGGTTATCGGCGATGTTCGCGGACGCGGATGCATGGTGGCAACAGAATTTATGAAAAACGGACAGCCCGATGCTGAAACCGCCAAAGCGGTAATTGCCGCGGCGCTTGAAGAGAATATGCTTATGCTCGGATGCGGAACCTTCGGAAATATTATCAGGTGGATTCCGCCTCTGGTAATAAGCGAAGACGAAATGACTATCGGCCTTTCAAGATTTGGTAAGGCGTTGAAGAAAGTTCTAAAATAAAATCCTCTACCTGTTTAAAAAGAGGGCTGATTTACTAATCAGCCCTCTTTTTTCTTGACAAAAACGCAGGATCGTATAATATGTAATAAGATTGCATGCAATCTGTAAAAATACATGCAAAGGTGTGAAATTTCATGGCAGATCGGCAGATGCTCGGAGAAACAGTTTACAGACAGATCACGGACATGATTTTAAGGCAGGATATTGCCTGCGGGGATAAACTGGCAGTTGACGCCCTGTCAAAAAAACTCGGCGTCAGCCGTACGCCTGTAACCGAAGCTGTTCAGCGCCTGGCCAAAGAGGGGATAGTTAAACTTTATCCTCACCGCAGCGCGGAGGTCGTAACTTTTGACAGGAGAGCCAAGACAGACCTGGGGCTTACAAGAATAGCCCTTGATACCCTGGCCGTCCAGCTTGCAGTACGTTTCGGAAACAATGCTGAAATCGACGAATTGAGAAAAGTTGCCGACGCCTGTTATCAGGCCGCCAAAGACGGCGATATTTTCAACTGGATTCGTCTTGAATGCGAGTTTCATTTAGGCCTGGCCATAATCGGAAAAAACGAGAACCTGTGTAAAATTATGGAAGACCTTTATCTGAAAGTCAGGCTGATGCAGTTTGTTTATTATGTCGACTCCGATTTGAGTCTGAATATGATAAAACTTCATTTTGACATGATAGACAAGCTAAAAGAACGCGACACCGACGGAGTGATTGCTCTTATAAACAGGCATCTTGCATATTTTTATGATCTTGATGAACACACTATCAGGACCGTCAGAATAGAATATTAAGGGGATTATGCCCTTTATATAAAAATTATTGTAATTGGCACCGGAATACGGCGCCGGGAGGAAAAATATGGGATTGATGACCGGTAAGGAATACCGCGCAAGCCTGAGAAACAGAAGACCATTGAATGTATATATGGCCGGCGAAAAACTTGAGAATCCGTATGATCACCCGATCATTGCAGCTTCTATCAATTCGATTGCACTTACTTATGAGCTTGCAGAGGAAGGTTCAAAATACAGAGATGATCTGACCGAAATATCTTCATTCACAGGCAAAAGAATAAACAGGTTTTGTCATATTCACCAGAGTCCTGAGGAGCTGTACAAGAAAGTAGGGATGCAGAGACTTCTCGGCCAGAAATGCGGCACATGTTTTCAGCGCTGTGTAGGTATGGATGCGTTCAATGCAACTTTCTCTACAACTTATGAAATGGATGAGAAATACGGAACAGACTATCATGAAAGATTCAAGAAATACATGCTTGAGGTGGAAGAAAAGGATCTTGTTGTAGACGGTTGTATGACAGATCCGAAGGGCGACCGAAGCAAAAGGCCTCATCAGTGTCCTGACCCCGATGTATATGTGCATGTTGTTGAAAGACGCGACGACGGTATTGTAATAAGCGGCGCCAAGACCCATCAGACTGGCTGTATCAACTCGCACCAGGCCCTGATTATGCCTACAGTTACAATGACCGAAGAGGATAAAGACTTCGCAGTCTGCTGTGTTGTTGAATCTGACGACCCAGGGATTACTTATATTTACGGCCGCCAGTCCTGTGATACAAGACTTCTTGAAGATCCGGATGGAGAGAACATGGATGCCGGAAGTCCCAACTTCGGAGGACAGGAAGCCCTGATGGTTTTCGACAGGGTTTTTGTTCCGAATGAAAAGATCTTCATGGACGGCGAATATGATTTTACAAATATGCTGGTTGAAAGATTTGCCGGCTATCATCGCTCGAGTTATGCATGTAAAACAGGCGTAGGCGATGTTGCTATCGGCGCTGCGCAGCTGATTGCGGAATACAACGGCTGTGCAAGAGCTTCACATGTTAAAGACAAGATTGTTGAAATGAACCATCTCAATGAAACAATATGGTCAAGTTCAGTAGCATGCTGCTGGCTCGGTCAGAAGACCAAATCCGGAAACTATCTGATCGATTTGCTGCTGGCCAATGTCTGCAAGCAGAACGTTACCCGTTTCCCTTATGAGATTGCGCGTCTTCTTCAGGATATTGCAGGCGGTCTGATGGTAACGGCCCCGAATGCAAAAGACCTTGCTAATCCGGAAACTGCTGAAATGGTCAAAAAATTTCTCGGCGGAGTTGAGGGCGTCGAAACAAAAGACAGGCTTAAACTTCTTCGTCTTATTGAAAACCTGACAATGGGAAGAGCTGCTGTAGGCTATCTCACCGAATCAATGCACGGTGCCGGCTCGCCCCAGGCCCAGCGTATAATGATCTCGCGTCAGGCAGATGTTCAGCGAAAGAAACAGTATGCAAAAGATCTCGCCGGCATAAAGGATTGAAAATAAACGGAATGATCAAGCTGCTTTTTACGCAGCTTGATCTGTTAATAAACTGCCCTGGAAGCTGTATTTCAGAATTTTGGCAAAAAATCTTATAGGAGGAATGATAAAATAACTTCCATGTTATTTTATCATTTTGAAGTAGTAAATCTAAACTGCAATGCAGTTTAAACTGCTACGCAGTTTAGATTTACTACTTCACCTCTTAAAACCCGCATCCATGCGGAAACTTTTTATAGGAGGAATGATAAAAAGTCTTCATGAGCTGGTGAATTGATATACTGCCTTAACTTTAATTGAGGCAGTAAGGTTACTGTTCGACATTTTTACTGGTCCGCGAGACCGTTTAGGAGATTGAAGAGCCGTAACCGAAACATTCAATGGTCTGCGAGACCGGATAGGAGAATGGAACAATTCACCGTATAGGCACTGCTTCAAACTATTGGAGATAGAACATGAAGATGAGTATTGGCGTGGATCTTCACAAAACGCAGTTTACAGTATGCCTTTTAAGTGAAGACCGAAAAATTGATCAATTGGGAATGTATCCGACCAGCGGAAATGGTTATGGAGCATTTCTGAAAATGCTGGATGAATATTGTGAAGAGGAATATGAGTTGAGAGCAGCGGTGGAAACAACCGGGAATGCCCGTTATTTCCGCAATAAACTGTTAAAGGCTGGAGTCGAAGTGGTTGTAGTGAATACTTTGAAATTCAAGGTAGTGAATGAATCTGTAAAAAAGACAGACAAACATGATGCACGCACCCTGGCGGAGTTTCTTGAGAAAGACATGCTGCCTGAATCGATATTATGTTCCCAAGAGAGTGAGGATATTCGAAGGGTGCTGAAATCCAGGTCGATACTGGTAAAATCTGTTGTGTCGTTAAAGAACCAGGTGCATGGCTTATTACTTGGTTATGGAATAGAGACCAAACGCGGACAGCTGCAGAGTAAAAAAGAAAGGCAGCGAATCCTGAACGGTCTCGAGGACCACGACTTTTACGGAAGCGCTGCCAAAACGGTAATACCGTTACTGGATATGATAGATAATCAGGCATCGCAAGTCAAGCAGCTTGAAAAGGTTTTGGCTGAGCTTGTGGAGGACGATGAAGATGTTGAGCTTCTGCAGACAATACCAGGCGTGGGTCTAATAACAGCAGCAACAGTAAGAGCCTATACAGACGATATCGGCAGATATGATAGTGCGAAGAAATATGCAGCAAACGCCGGGCTTGTGCCATGGGTGCAGAACTCAAATATGACAATACATCATGGACATATAACAAAGCGTGGGCCTGTAGAACTGAGGACAGCCTTCGTACAGATGGTGATGGGAATGGTTCGTATGCAAAAGAAGACCGGGACGTACCGAATAATGACGAAGTATGCAGCGATGAAGAAGCAGAAAGGCTCGGGTAAGAGTGTAATAGCTGCCGCCCGCAAGATGAGCACTTTGGTATATACAATTTTAAAAACCAGAGAGCCGTTTGATCCGATGAAAATGGCTTTTAGAAAAGAATACAGGGAAATGCAGGCAGCAGCATGGGAAGCTGTAATGGTCGGTTGATATCCGACTAGATCATAAGCTTATATTTTTAGCTTGTGGTTGACTTTTTATAGGAGTTAGATATGGCAGACTGGAAGATTCTGTACAACAACAAGAAAACAGATCTCAAGACGGCTGTTGAAAAAAGCGTAAGATCCGGAGACCAGATTGTCCTCGGTCACTGCGCCGGAGTGCCGGTTGAGCTTACAAATGAATTAAAAAATCACGCGGATAAACTTAAAGACGTCAGAGTCTTCCATATGGTTCCGCTTCACGACTGCTGGTATTGCGGGCCGGAATGGGAAGGAACATTCAAACATACAACAATATTTGCGGGAGGCCCAACCAGGGGGTCGATCAATGAAGGGCGGGGAGATTTTATTCCGTGCTTCTTTTCCGAACTTCCGGGACGTATCCGCGACGGTTCTATTGATTCGGATGTAGCGTTCATAATGGTTTCGCCTCCGGATGAGCATGGTTTTATGAGTTACGGGATATCGGTGGATTACACAATGCAGGCCGCTGAAAAAGCAAGGGTTGTAGTAGCAGAGGTGAACCCGAAAATGCCGCGTACACATGGTTCATTTATCCATGTGTCGGAAGTAGATTATATAGTAGAAACCAATTACGATCCGATCGAAATCCCGCTTCCGAAAATCGGCGAGATTGAAGAAAAAATCGGCAGTCATATTGCAGGACTTATCCCCGACAGGGCGACCCTTCAACTCGGAATCGGTGCGATTCCCGATGCGGTTCTGCATTTCCTTACAGAGAAGAAGGATTTGGGAATCCATACCGAAATGTTCAGCGACGGGGTTGTGGATCTTTATGAAAAAGGTATTGTAACCAATAAATACAACAATATTAATCCCGGTAAATTCGTAGCAACCTTTCTGATGGGAACAAAAAGGCTTTATGATTTTGTAAATGATAACCCTGCCGTACTGATGAAACCGGTTGATTATACAAACAGCGTTCTGGTTGCAGGCAGACTGAAAAACCTTATATCGATAAACTCCGCAATTGAGGTTGATCTTTTTGGCCAGGTTGCTGCCGATATGATTGGTCCGAAACAGTTTTCGGCTGTAGGCGGACAGGTTGATTTTGTTCGTTCGGCAATGCATTCGGAAGGCGGCAAATCGATAATTGCTTTTCCGTCGACAGGTAAAAACGGAACAATATCCCGAATTGTAATTCGTCTGAATGAAGGCGCATGCGTAACGACTTCGCGTCATGACGTTGATTATATCGTAACCGAATACGGAATAGCGCATTTAAAGGGCAAAAGCAACAGGGAGCGTGCTGAAGCATTGATAAATATTGCTCATCCTGATTTTCGCGATGAGCTCCGGAAAAGCCTTAAATAAAAGGGCGGGGGATTATGGATTATAAGCATTTAAAATATGAGAGGGTTTCCAACACCGTTATTCTGACTTTTACAGATGAGAACACCCTGAATTCTCTGAGCTCAGAGGTCCTGTTTGAACTATCAGCAGCTCTCGATGAAATTGAGGCCGAGGCGCTTGCCGACAGGACGATACGAAGCCTTATCCTTACCGGAGCCGGCAAGGCCTTCATTGCCGGAGCCGATATTGCCGAGATGAATAAAAAAACGCCTGTTGAAGCATCGGAGTTCAGCAGGCTGGGCAATTCGGTATTTTTAAAGCTTGAGAACCTCAGGCTTCCGACCATAGCGGCTGTTAACGGTTTTGCCCTCGGAGGAGGCCTGGAGACTGTTCTCGCCTGTGATTTTGCTTACGCTTCCAAAAAAGCCAGGTTAGGATTGCCTGAGGCGACATTGGGTCTGATTCCCGGATTCGGCGGCCATAAACGGCTGACCGATCGGATAGGAAAAGCTGCAGCAAAAGAACTTGTTTTTACCGGAAGAATGGTAACTGCTGAAGAAGCGCTCAATCTGGGAATAGTAAACAGGGTATGTGAACCGGATACACTTATTGATGAAGTTATTGCAGTCTCTGAAGAAATGGAAAAAACAAGTCCCAATTCGGTAGCAGAGGCCAAGGAGCTGTTGAACCTTGCGGTTGATAATGATCCTGCAGTGATGACTGCTTATGAAATGAATAAATTCGGATTGATCTTCTCTCATAATGATATGCGGGAAGGAACAGATGCGTTTTTAAATAAAAGAAAACCGATATGGAGGGAAAAAGAATGAAAGAAGTTTACATTGTAGATGCGTTGAGAACAGCAGTTGGGAATTTCGGGGGAACTCTATCCGAAATCCAGGCGGCAAAGATTGCCGCACCGGTAATAAAAGAGGTCCTGAAAAGGAATAATCTTGAAGGAGCAGATGTTGACGAAGTAATCCTGGGCAACGTGCTTCAGGCCGGACAGGGACAGAACTGCGCAAGACAGGCTCTGATCTATTCGGACATTCCGCAGGAGAAAACCGCACAGACAGTCAATATGGTTTGCGGATCCGGACTCAGGACCGTTGCCGCCGCTGCGCAGGCAATCAAGTGCGAAGATGCCGACATCGTAGTCGCAGGCGGGACCGAGAATATGTCTATAGCACCTTATCTGCTTCCCAAGGCCAGGAACGGGTACAGAATGGGCGACGGTAAAATTGTTGACGCAATGGTTTACGACGGTCTTTGGGAAAAGTACAACGACTATCACATGGGAATTACAGCGGAAAATCTTGCTGAAAAATATAATATCAGCCGTGAAGAACAGGACGCATTTGCCGCCGGTTCACAGAACAAGACAGAGGCGGCTATCAGGGATGGAAAATTCAAAGACGAAATTATGCCGTTCGAGATTCCCCAGAGAAAGGGCGATCCGATCGTATTCGACACTGATGAATTCCCCCGCGCGGGCGTAACAGCCGAAAGTCTTGCAAAGCTTCGTCCCGCTTTCAAGAAAGACGGAACAGTAACTGCGGGCAACGCTTCAGGCATCAACGACGGAGCTGCGATCCTGCTTGTTGCCGGTGAAGACGCGGTTAAGGAAAAAGGCCTTAAACCGATGGCCAGGATTGCAGGTTACGGCTGGGCAGGTGTAGATCCCGCGATAATGGGTATCGGACCGGTAGAAGCCGTCAGAAACGCGCTGGCCAAGGCCGGCTGGAGTATTGATGATCTCGAGCTGATTGAGGCAAACGAAGCCTTCGCCGCGCAGTCTCTCTCGGTAAACAGGGAACTCGGATGGGACGCGAGCAAGATAAACGTAAACGGAGGCGCTATATCAATAGGCCATCCGATTGGGGCCAGCGGAGCAAGAATTCTCGTTACCCTGCTGTATGAGATGAAAAAACGCGGCCTTAAAAAAGGTCTTGCTACCCTGTGTATCGGCGGCGGTATGGGTGTAGCTCTTTGTGTGGAAACGGTTTAAACATCCATGTTTAAACCGTTTCTGAAGTTTGGAGATAAGTTCTCCAAACTTCATCAAGCTTATCCGCCTTCCATGGCGGGGATAGTATTATTGCCGTTTACGGTGAGAATAAATTTTCAGGAGTAAATAATGGATATTAAGACAATAGGAGTTTACGGCGGCGGGACAATGGGTAACGGTATAGTTCAGGTTTGCGCGCAGGCCGGTTATAACGTGCAGCTTGTATCAAGAAGACAGGAGACTGTCGACAAGGCGGTTGCAACTGTTACGAAAAATCTCGACAGAATGGTTTCGAAGGAAAGAATAACTGAAGACGCAAAAAAAGCCGCCCTCGACAAAATCAGTACATCAACCGATGTAAATGATTTTAAAGAATGCGATATGGTAATTGAGGCAGTTGCTGAAGACAGGGAAATTAAAAAAACCGTATTTGAAACACTGTCGGGGATTGTGTCCGATATTTGCATTCTTGCAACAAATACTTCTACAATATCAGTAACCGAGATCGCCACATACGCAACAAATCCCGACAGAATGATCGGTATGCATTTTATGAACCCGGTTCCGGTAATGAAACTCATTGAGGTTATAGCTGCGCTGCAGACCAGACAGGAAGTAATTGACGCAGTTAAGGAAGTTTCAGAAAAGATAGGCAAAACTGCCGTAATGGTTCAGGATGCGCCCGGTTTTGTGCTTAACAGGGTTCTGATTCCGATGATAAACGAAGGTGTAGGCTGTCTTGCCGACGGACTTGCAGATGCTGCGGCAATTGATGAAATAATGAAGCTCGGCGCAAATCACCCGATAGGCCCTCTGGCGCTTGCTGATTTGATTGGGCTCGATGTCTGTTTAAAGATAATGGAAGTACTGTATAACGATTTCGGTGATCCCAAATACAGACCTTATCCCCTGCTTCGCAAGATGGTTGCTGCAGGATACCTTGGAAGAAAATCCGGAAAGGGTTTTTATAATTATAATTAGGAGACAGATATGATGAATATATGGCCGGTGCCGCAAGTTAAAATTGGAAAAAATTCAATAGCTGAAATTCCTGCAGCGCTTGATTCTGTAGGTGCAGACAAGGTCATGGTAGTTACCGACCCCGGAATAATAAAAGTTGGTATTTATACAAGGGTTGAAAAAATCCTGAAGGATGCAGGCAAGGAAGTAATTCTGATTGATGAGGTAAAGCCTGATCCGTCAATGCAGCTTGTAGACAGCATAGCGGATAAAGCACGCAAAAGCGGTGCTCAGGCGGTAATCGGTCTGGGAGGCGGATCTTCAATTGATTCAGCGAAGGTCGCTGCCGCGCTTGTCGGTAATGAAGGAAGTATCAGAAATTATCTCGGTGTCGGGATTCTTCCAAAACCCGGCTTGCCTATTTTTGCAATACCTACTACTGCAGGAACAGGCTCTGAGGTTACATACCTGTCAATCCTTTCTGATCTTGAAAATGAGACGAAAAAAGGGTTCGGTTCAGCTTATATTATGCCGAAATTTGCGTTTCTTGATCCGGAGCTGACAGTGGGGCTTCCTCCTCATATAACAGCGCCCACAGGAATGGATGCCCTGTGTCACTGTGTTGAGGCTTATACTTCCGCTAATGCAAATGACTATAGTGATGCAGTGGCTGTGAAAGCGATAGAGCTTATCTCACAGAATATTCGTACTGCGTACAACAACGGTTCCGATATGGAAGCTCGTGAGAAGATGCTTCTTGGAAGCCTTTTGGCCGGAATTGCGTTTGCCAACGCAGGTGTAACCGCAGTTCATGCGTTTGCCTATCCTTTGGGCGGAATGTTTCATGTTCCTCACGGAATGGCGAACAGTCTTATGCTGCCTGTTATAATCAAGTTTAATGCTGCTGCGATGAAAGACCGTTTCGGACATGTTGCCGAGATAATGACCGGCAGACAGGGGGCAGACTGGCAGGATTGTATATCCGAGGTTGAAAAGCTCTGCGAAGATGTAAAGCTGCCGCGCAATCTCAAGGCGATAGATATTCCTGAAGATGCAATCAAACCGATGTCGGTTTCGGTCATGGATCAGACAAGGCTCCTGGTTAACAATCCCCGCGAAGTTACCCAGGAAGACGCTTTTAACATTTACACTGAAGCATGGAATAGGTAGACTCCATGGTTCCGGCATAAGCGCCGGCAGGCGAAGGTTGAAAATTAACATGCGGTTTGCCGTCTTTGACGTCAAACCGCTTTTTTTATGATTATTTTCAACTAAAAAAACACAATTGTCAGGTTTGATTAATTAGGATAGTATAATTAACGAAACATTTTTTAACAGGTTAGAATTTTGGAAAAAGATTGTATTAATCTTGATCAACATTACAAGCTTCTCATAGACCAATCACCGTTTCATGTTACTTATTTTGATCTTGAGTTAAAAATTTTGTATATCAATTCTTTTGGCCGGGATTTTATGGGCCTGACCGATGAAAAAAGCTATATCGGGAAATCAATTCTGGATTTTATGCTGGATGAAGTGAAAGGTCCTTTTTATGATCTTATAAAAAGCATAAATGAAGAAAAAAGAAGCTTCGATATGGAAAACCGCCATACTGATAGAACAGGCAAAGTGCATTGGTTTTCATGGATTGACAAGGGAATTTACAATGAAAAGGGCGCTCTGATAGGTTACCAGTCTATCGGGCAGGATATTACAGGCAAAAAAGAAGTGGAACTGGAGTTTTTAAAGAGTCAGAAAAGACTGGTTGAAGCCCAGATACTCGGAAATCTTGGAGACTGGGAATGGGATGTTAAAACCGATAAGTCGTACTGGTCTGCACAGACATTCAGGCTTCTTGGTTTTGCGCCGGGAGAATTCGAACCGACTCAGGAATTTTATCGATCGCTTATTCTTCCCGACGACAGAGACCTTCTTGTAAAGGGGCAGAATGAAGCTTTCGCCTCCAGGCAGGAAACATACAGGACGGAGTACCCTCTTAAAGTAGCCAGGGATTCAATTGTATGGATCAGAGACCAGGGACGAATTGAGTACGATGAATCAGGAAATGCCAGCCGTGTTATTGGTACTATTCTTGATATTACCGAGTCTAAAGAATTGCAGCTTTCCCTGGAAAATCATATAAGAACCGAAAAAACCCTTTTGGAAGTTTCCAATATTTTTATGACCACTGAAACCTCCAATCTGGCTGCAGGGCTTATTGATGCCCTTAAGATAATCGGTGCCAAAGCAGATGCCGACAGGGCAGTTCTGCTGACAAATGATCTTCTTTCTATTGATGACGGTACCATGTATTCATATCCTGAAAATTTTGACAGCAATTTTTTCGGAGATTACGGAGCTGCAGACGATATTTTGCCGGGAGGTATTGAAGATTTTTATGAAAACGGGATTATAATTATTTCTGATACCTCAAAAATGAATCGTAAACTGAAGAAACATATGAATGTTTTTCTTGAAAATAAAATCGGAGCAATTATTTGTGTTGCTCTGTATCATCGAAACAATATCGGAGGATCTCTGTATCTTGTAAGAGAAAAACCTTCAGAAGTCTGGTCGTCTGTTGACGGCGATTTTTTCCGTCTGGCGGCCGAGATGTGTGTAGGGGCGCTTGAGGCAATAAAATCAAGACGCGAACTTGAAAGGGAAAAAGAAATTCTTGCACTTACTCTGATGTCCATAGGCGACGGATTCATTTCCATGAATTCCCGCGGCAGGGTTGAGTTTGTTAATGACAGTGCTCTTAAACTTCTTGGAATTGAAAGACCGGACGTTCACGGGAAACTGCTGGAAGATGCTGTAGAAATTAAAAGCGAAAATGACAACCGCGTTATTAATCTGGAAGAGCTCAGATATATCCAGGTTCTGTATGGCCAGGAATATCGTAAAGCAGATTATCTGCATCCGGACGGTAATCATCGAATCTTTTCGATATCAAGTACCTCTATTCCCAGTTTCGGTCGCGAAGGCGCCGGATGCGCCATGATATTCAGAGATATTACCGAGGAAAGCGCCAGGCAGAAAGAAATCAAGTTTTTGAGTTTCCATGATTCTCTTACCGGAGTATACAACAGGGCCTTTATGGAGGTAGAGCTTAGCCGCCTGGACACGGAACGGCAGCTTCCGTTGTCTGTGATAATGGGAGATGTCAACGGTTTGAAAATGGCTAATGATGTCTTCGGTCATAAGGAAGGGGATAAATTACTGAATTGTATAGCCGAAATCATAGTCAGTTGCTGCCGGGAAGAAGACGTGATCGCACGGTGGGGCGGGGATGAGTTCTCTATTATTCTTCCGTCGACCGACCAGAAAATTGCAGACAGGATCTGCGACAGAATCCGTTCAAAATGTGATCGAAGAAAGGACAGTACAATTTCTCCTAGTATTGCATTGGGAAGCGCAACAAAAAACACAACTGATGAATTAATGGATGATATTGTCAGAGAAGCGGAAGACAGAATGTACAGGCAGAAGCTTCTTGACGACAGAAGCGTTCGCAGCGATATTCTTTCCTCACTTAAGAAGACCATGTTTGAAAAAAGTTTTGAAACCGAAGCTCATACAAAACGTATGAATCAATATGCTACCATCTTCGGTAAGGCAATCAATCTTCCTTCAAACCTGCAGTCTGATTTAAACCTTCTGGCGATTATGCATGACATGGGTAAGATTGCAGTGCCGTCGAATATCCTGGGTAAAAAAGAAAAGTTAACTGAAGAAGACTGGCTGGAAATAAAAAAACACCCTGAAGCAGGATACAGAATAGCACAGTCTTCTATTGAGCTGACAAGTATCGCCGAGTATATCTTGTGCCACCATGAAAGATGGGACGGCAACGGGTATCCCAGAGGGTTGAAAGGGGAAGAAATTCCGGAGCTTTCAAGGATTATAAGTATTATCGACACTTATGACGTGATTACAAACGGAAGAGTGTATAAAGACGGTGTCCCGTCTGAAGTAGCGCTTAAAGAGATAGAGCGTTGTTCCGGTACCCAGTTTGATCCGAGGCTTGCGAAGTTGTTCGTCAGTCTGATGAAGCCCTGAGACAGCTGTACTCGGTTTTTTTATCAGTCGTTGACTGGTAAAATTTATTCTGTCGGTTTTCCATCTTGAAAACTATATAAAATTATATTATTTTAACCCTACACCAGTTTTACCCAACCAATGATGTAGACATTCAGTACCACAGGATACTATAATTTTTAAGGACAATGGCAAAAGAATCTGTTTATACCAGCAACATGATAAAACGCATTATTGAATCCGCCGCGATATGGCTGGGCGGATCGCGTTCTTTCTCTACACCAATCATCGATTTCAGGGGAAAGCGGCGCAGCGGGCGCTTCCATATCCTGATAACCAGGATAAATGAAAGGAATTTACATATTCAGGAAATTCTTACCTCATCCGACGGTATTAACCGGATATTCCGAAACTGGACGTTCAGAAAAGATCAGGAATGGCAGGTTTTAAGCCTTGAAAAGGACGGAAAACAGATAGTTCTGGTTGATCTTGCCGATGAACTTGCCGAACTGCATGCCGGAATTGATACTGTTTTTATGAAAGGCAATAATTCACACCTGTATTTTGAAGAAGAAATACTTACACTGGAATATAATGACAGTTATGCCGCCTATACAAAGCCCAAAGGCCCTGTAAGAAGGTTTTTCAGCGGTGTTTATCATGAGCTGGCCCTTCATCCGGCCGTCTTTGTCCCCGTTTTATCATTTGCAGTTCTTGTCCTTGCCGTTTTTGTAGCCGGATATTTTATCCAGGTTAACAGAATCCAGAATGATCTGGGCAGTACCATGGATGAATATCTGCTTCAGATAAAGGGACAGGTACAGAACCTTGACAGCTTTATGGTTGAAGCCGAGGGTGATCTTGAAGTATTGAAGGAAAACCTTGAACGTTCAAGAAGCGACTTCGAATTCAACCGTCATAATGCCTATGCAAATGTGATGCGGTTGTCTGAAGAATTGACCAAGTATTTGCCTGCCCGAAAAGAAGCCTACAAGCTTATTGCATCAAACATTAAGGAAGCTGTTTCATACGGCGAGATAATTTATGAAATGTCCAAGTTGCCGTCGGAAGAGTATCAGGCGCGAATTTTCCTGGCTACCGAAGAGCAGCGTGTTATCCCTTTAAGCAGATATAAACCGGTTTTTGACGGAATGGCATACCCTGTAGCAATTGAAGCTATGGGTAACAACGGCCGCGGTTTCAGAATTACCGACGGTTATATGGATACTCGTGAAGATCCGCTCGGTTCAGGGGGTATTGCCCCGCATTATGCTGTTGATATTATTAATGTCGGTAATATTGATTTTATATCTTATGCAGGTGAAATAATCCGTGAAGGAATGCCTGCCGGTAATGTTGCCGCGGCTTTCGAAGGCGTTGTGAAAGAAATAACCCATGATGACGAACACTACGGCTGGACGGTAGAAATTGAGCATGCCCTTTCAAAAGAGGTTAAGACTTTGTATCCGGATGCGGAAGCGTGGTCGACTTTTTATGCCCATCTGCATGAAGAACCCGTTGTCCTTCCGAACGACTGGGTGAATAAAGCCGAGAAAATAGGTCTTATCGGCAATACGGGAAAATCAACCGGGCCGCATCTGCATTTTGAGGTTCGTGTATACCGTCCGGGCGGAATGTACTGGACCGACAGCGGCGAACAGTTTGACAAGATAAATCCGTTTCCGCCGAACAAGAAGAAATAGATATCGAAGATTCACCTCAGGATCAGCTCAAAAAAAGAAGACGACCAGAATTTAATATAAAAACAATCTTTTACAATTAATCTGTTAGAAAAAACTTGACAACTGGTATTTTGTGGTTTAGAGTTGTTTCACGTAACCGGTACCGTAACCGGTTACGTGAAACAACACGATCTATCCATTTTGGAAAAGAGATCAAGAAAAGGAGACAAGTAGTTATGAAAAAAGCACTTTTTACGGCAATGATGGTACTGATTCTGGTCGGGACAGTTTTCAGCGGCGGGCAGAAGGAAGGTTCAGACGCAACAAATTTAAAATTCAACTTCGTAAAATCGAGCAGTGACCCGGAGTTTAAGTGGTATGATGAGTACTTTGGGGAGATCAGTGAAAAGTCTGGAGGTACCATTACTTATGACTTATACCCTTCTGAAGCTATAGGCAAGACGCCCGATGTCCTCGAGATGGCTGCCCAGGGCGAACCGGTTGTAGTTGACTGTGATCTGTCATATCTTGCAAACTATGTTCCTGATTTTGCTGCAGGTATGGCACCGTATCTGATTCAGACCCCCGAACAGATTGAAAAATTCTGGAAATCAGATGTAGGACAGAGACTATGCGCACAACTCGAAGAAAAAGGTCTGCACTTGATTGATCTGCATTATTTTGGAACCCGGAACCTGATAGCCAATACTGAAGTTAATTCCCGCGATGAGATTGGCAAACTTAAAATCCGCTGTGCACCGACTAAAGGGTGGAATGAAGTTGTTCGTGTTCTCGGCGGTAATGCAACTAACACGGCATGGAGTGAAGTTTACCAGGCATTATCACAGGGTGTTGCTGACGGCGCAGAGTCACCGTACGCACTGCTTTATTCAGCCAAGCTTTATGAGCCCTGCAAGTATATTATTAAAACTGAGCATCTTGTAGCTTCAACTGCGATAGTAATGAGCTCAGAGGTTTATAATAATCTGCCCCAGCAGGCCAAGGATGCATTGGATTCAGTTGGTTCAGCTTATCCGAAGAAAGCCATTGAACTCGCACTTAGCGTTGAACAGGTATACATTGATAAACTCCTGGCAGCCGGCGTTAAAATACTCGACATTGATAAAACAGAGTTCATAAAAGCTGCCGAAGATACACCGAAGCAGTTCCCTGAATGGACTCCTGGTATTTATGAAGAAATAAAGGCTGCTTTAGCCGAATAACTTGATTTGCAACTTATGTCGGGAAGTTCATATGTTTTATATGGACCTCCCGGTCGTAATAAAGATGAAGGAGGATTCGGGAAATGGAAAAATTGGATAGGTTTCTTAAGAAACTGGAATTTGTAATCGGTGGAACTGCCTTTACTGCTATGGTGTTATTAATAGTTGTAAATGTTTTTTCCCGTTATCTGTTTAAAAAATCCTTTGCATGGACGGAAGAGATTGCGTATCTATTATTCAGCTGGGCAGTATTTTTTGGTGCTTGTCTCCTGTATGGTGAACAGGGTCTGATTGCTATTGATGCCATTGTTAGCCGATTAAAATCTAAAAATCAAAGGGTTGTGCACATATTTACATTTTCATTGGTATTTATTACAAACATTTGTCTTGTTATTTGGGGGATTCAGTTCTCTATAAAAGCGTTGGAACGACCAACCGCAATACTTCATATCCCTTTTTTCTTCATCGATATATCGATTCCTCTTGCATGTATCATCCTTTCATATTACTCAGGCAAGTTTTTAATTATGTCGATCCTGGATAAAGAAATTGAGGAAGCTGCTCTTGAAGACAGAGCGTAGAATTTTTCAAATTTGTTCCTATTGGAACATTTACAATAAAGGAGTGTAGAACATTGGAATTTTGGACTATTTTCCCGATAGTAATATTATTTGTACTCTTCTTTTTAAAGGTACCGGTCGCATATTCGATGTTGATCTCATCGGCTGTGTATTTTCTGTTCGGACCGAATGCCATGGATATTACACTGATTGTTCAAAAGATGGTAGCAGCGATGTCTTCATTCGTGTATTTAGCCATTCCGTTTTTTGTATGCGCCGGTGTTATCTTTAACTATGCTGGAATAACCCGTCGGCTGATGAATCTTGCCGATATGCTCGTAGGGCATATGACCGGCGGACTTGGACATGTTAATATTGTATTAAGCACATTGATGGGCGGATTGTCTGGTTCAGCCAATGCCGATTCAGCAATGGAAACCAAAATGCTTGTACCTGAAATGGAGCGTTTGGGTTACGGCAAGCCATTTTCCTGTGTTGTTACAGCAGCTTCATCCTGTATCACCCCAATTATACCTCCGGGAATTATCCTGATATTATATTCATCAGTATCGGATGTATCGATTGCAAAAATGTTCTATGCAGGGTATTTGCCGGGTTTGGTAATGATGGCTGCATTACTGGTTCTGACTTCTATCATTTCCAAAAAACGGCATTATAAACCTTCACGTGTGGAACGCACAACTATAATTGAATTCGCACGTGCTTTGAAGGAAGCAATCTGGGCTTTGCTGGTTCCGTTCGGTATTGTTCTGGGATTGCGTTTTGGTATGTTTACGCCTACTGAAGCAGGCGCAATTTGTATTGTTTATTCTATCATTATAGGAGTTTTTTTCTATAAAGAATTAAAAATACAACATATCAAACCAATCATAAAAGAATCTGTTGAAGCAACAGCCGGGGTTATGTTTATTCTGGCGGGCGCAAAAGCATTTTCGTCTTTTCTTACATGGGAACGGCTTCCAATGATGCTGTCGGAATTTATAATATCCAATATTTCCGAGCAATGGATGTTTATGCTTATAGTGAATATCCTGTTGCTGGTTGTCGGTTGTTTCTTTGACGGTGGAGCTGCAATGATTTTGCTTGGGCCCCTGCTTGTTCCGGCTGCCAGTGCTATGGGCGTTAATTTAATACATTTCGGAATAATAATCTGTATCAACCTTACGATTGCCGGTATCACTCCTCCGTTCGGCAGCCAAATGTTTGTAACAACATCGATTGCCGGAGTCAAGATAGAAGATTATGCAAAAGAATCTATTCCCTATATTGGAGTATTGGTTCTTATCATGCTGTTTATGGCGTACGTTCCGGAAATTATCATGTTCATTCCGAACCTGTTGTCCTGAGAATATATCAGTAGGAAAAAATGAAGGCAATTGTAGTTGAAAAGCCGGGTGTATACGGCATAAAAAATGTAAAGAAACCATCAATTGAAACTCCTGAGGATGTGCTTATACGTGTGATGGCCGTCGGGATTTGCGGTTCAGATATTCACTTGCTGCACGGAGGAAATGCAGCGGCGACCTATCCCCGCATTCCGGGGCATGAGATTACAGCTTGTGTGGAAGAGATCGGCGAAGCCGTTACCCGTGTAAAAATCAGCGATCGTGTAATAGTTGAGCCGATCCAATTCTGCGGAAAATGTCATGCATGCAGACGAGGCCGTCACAACGTTTGTCAGAATCTGCGTGTTACCAGTGTACATGTTGACGGTGGCTTTTGCGAATATATGGTTTGCAGTCAGGACAGGCTTCATGTTCTGCCGGAGTATATTTCATATGAACTGGCAACTGCCATCGAACCTTTAACCATTGGGGAACAGGCAAATACCCGGGCAGGAACTCTTCCTGATGATTATGTGTTGATTCATGGAGCGGGTCCGATCGGCATCAGCGTATTGACCTCGGCAAAACGGACAGGGGCAACAGTAATTGTTTCCGAAGTCAGCGACAAGCGGCTGAATTCTGCGCTGGATTTTGGGGCTGATTATGTAATTAATCCAGTCGAAGAGGATCTGAAAAGCGTGGTGATGAAAATTACAGACAGGATTGGTCCTAATGTGATATTTGATGCAGCCGGGATTTCCACATTGCTTCCGGAGGCAATTGATATGATTGCGACAGCCGGAACAATTGTTCCGATGTCGTTTGTCCCGGATTCGGTATCTATCAGTTGTACGCCCATTAATATGAAGGAACTGAGTATATGCGGAACAAGGCATCAATACCAAATGTTTCCGAAGGTTATTGCTGATCTTCAAACTCGGATGGATATGCTGAAAAAATATGTAACGCACAGTTTTCAGATTGAAGAATTTGAACAGGCATTTACACTCTTCAACGATAAAGCAAGTGGCGCTTGCAAAATAGTTATGAAGGTTTAGCAAACGGGGAAAGAGGAGACAGATGGGTAGATATCTGAATTTTGAAGGGAAAATAGCAGCTGTTACCGGTGGGGGCGGTATCTTATGTGCCGGATTTGCGAAGGAGTTGGCTCTGAACGGTATAAAAGTTGCGCTTTTGGATATTGATTTGGGTTCGGCCCAGAGAGTAGCCGATGAGATTGAAACTGAAGGCGGAACGGCAATTGCATTACACTGTGATGTATTAAACAAAGAAAGTGTAGTCAAAGCTGCTGAAGAAGTTAAAAAAGAATACGGTCCTGTGCATATTCTTTTGAACGGCGCCGGAGGAAACAATATGAGGGGAAACACATCGGAATATCTCACACCGGAACTTTTGGAAGACCCTGATCTGGATCCGCTTAATATTTTCAACCTTACAACAGAGGGGTTTCAGTTTGTTTTTAACCTGAATTTTATGGGTACATTTATTCCTTCTCAGGCGTTTCTTCCGCATCTGGTTGAAAACAGGGAGCAATCCTGCATTATCAATATTGCATCTATGTCGTCTTTCAGGCCAATGACCCAGGTGCCGGCTTATTCGGCGGCGAAAGCGGCTGTTGCAAATCTTACCCAGTTTTTTGCAGTACATCTGGCGCCCGTCGGGGTACGCGCAAATGCTATTGCACCGGGATATTTCATGACAAAGATGAATTACGCGCTGCTTATGGACAAGGAAACAGGCGGATATACTCCGAGGGCGCAAAGGGCGATTGCTCATACACCGTATAATCGGTTTGGAGTACCGGAAGAATTGTTGGGTTCGCTGTTATTTTTGTGCGACCCGGCCATGTCCGGTTTTTTGACGGGAGTAGTGTTGCCGGTAGACGGCGGTTTCCTTGCCTACTCAGGGGTATAACTAATTATAGGAGTTGTTTGTGTTTATAAATGCACCTTCCATAGCTTATTGTGATTTTCTTCACATGAAAGAGCAGGTGGAAGAAATAGTAGCAGGCGGAGCTCCATGGTTTCATATTGATATCATGGATGGAAACTATGTGCCAAATATCTTAATGCCGCCGAAGATTGTACGGGAACTGAAAGAGAAGTATCCGCAGATGATAACTGATGTTCATTTAATGGTTACAAATCCTGCCGACTATATCGAGCCGATGAAAAAAGCTGGAGCTGATAATCTAAGCTTTCATTGTGACGTTACCAGTTTTTCAAAGCGTCTGCTGATGAGCATAAAAGAGTCGGGTATGAATGCAGGGGTTGTTATTAATCCCAGTCAGGCTCCGGAAGTAATTGAACCGTATTTAAACTACTCTGACCTGGTAGTCCTCATGGCGGTGGAACCCGGTTATGTTGGCCAGCCGTTTTTACCGGAGACATTTCAGAGAGTGCAAAAACTGGATGAATTGAGAAAAACCAGCGGTGCAAATTATAAAATTATTGTAGACGGTGGAATTGACATACTGAAAGCCGTTGAATGTGCAAAAAACGGGGCCGACGGATGCGCTACCGGAGGATTTGCGGTGTTTAATCAGGATGTGAAAATCAGTCAAGCCTGCCGGCGCTTTCAGAAATCAGTGGAAGACGGGATTTCATGTTTGTAAACAATTTTAATGGAGGATTTTACAGGTATATCTACCTGGAACATTGAAAAACTTGACTTAACATAAAATCAGGCAAGTTTAATCTTTATCAATTTTTATTTAAGGGATGGACATATGGTTTATCAGCCAAAAAACAGGAAGAAATACACAATAGCTGATATTGCGAATGAGCTGGGAGTTTCTAAAACAACAGTATCAAGAGCGTTGAATAATAAGAGTGATATTCTTCCTGAAACCAGGGAAAGGATTCTTGAAACTGTAAAGAAATACAATTATCAGCCGAGCGCCATGGCTAAAGGAATGTCCATCAGGAAAAATAATACAATCGGTGTTTTTATTCCACATGATATTGATTATGTGTTTATGAACCCTTTTTATGAGGAGATCATCCGGGGAATATTCAAGGAAGCTGATACGCTTGGATATTACATTTTGCTTCTGTATTGCCGTTCAGATAATTATCTGGATGTAATTTATCAGAACAGGGTAGACGGGCTTCTTGTTATAAGTCCTGGGCTTAATCACAGGGATATCATAGATAAAATAGAGGAAACCGGTATTCCGTATGTCCTGACTTCAAGGATGCCCGGCGTAACTAATGTCCCGCATGTATGTGTAGATAACTATAAAGGGGCGCTTATTGCAACG
This sequence comes from Spirochaetia bacterium, assembly GCA_963675665.1. Lineage (GTDB taxonomy): Bacteria > Spirochaetota > Spirochaetia > UBA9216 > UBA9216 > Thalassospirochaeta. The sequence continues at coordinate 4,912,272 of OY776510.1, read as the reverse complement.
GAACATCTTATTGATCTTGGGCATAAGAAAATATGTTTTATAAACGGTCCTGATATACTGTCCAGCAGTGCAGACAGGCTGAGGGGCTATATGGATGCGTTAAAGAAAAACGGTATCAGGATAGATCAGTCTTTGATAACCGAGGGCGCCAACAATATAGACAGCGGTTATTTAATAACCAAAAAACTGGTAAAAACCGTCAAGCCTACCGCGTTTTTTGTGGCGGGAGACTTTATGGCTTTCGGTGTAATGAATGCAATACAGGAGATGGGATTAAAGATTCCCGAAGATATTTCGGTTGTGGGTTTTGATGATATCCCAATGGCGAAGGTAATGAACCCTCCGCTTACAACAATTAATCAGTCTACCCTTAAAAAAGGAAGGACTGGAGTTTCCAGGCTGGTTGAGATAATAAACGGCAATAAGGATTCGTTAAGTACTGAGCTTGATGTTGAGCTTGTTGTCAGAAAAACTACCGGTAAGGTTTCTGACTAATTTAGATTTAATGGAGAACTAATTTTATGAAACTGGCTAAAATGACAGATTTTAACAAGCTGACAATAGCTGATACAAGTATGCCTGAATTAAATGAGGGGGAAGCGTTAATTAAAGTTAAATATGTGGGTATCTGCGGATCTGATGTACATATATTTGAAGGGAAACATCCCACGGCCAAACCCACGATGGTCCTCGGGCATGAATTTTACGGAGAATTGTATGATATCAAAAGTGATACGGTTACAGGTTTTTCAATAGGCGATCGTGTAGCCGGACACCCGCTGGCTTCATGCGGTTACTGTGAGCACTGTATGAACGGAAGGGAGAATATTTGTAAGGATGTTTCGATTTTCGGAGTTCATACCGACGGCTGTTATGCTGAATATGTAAAGGTATCAGCTGAAAGACTTGTCGCGCTTGATCCGGAGGCGGATCCCGAGGTTGCGTCACTGCTTGAACCACTCGCTGTAGCGGTTCATGATATAAGGCGAAGCGGGCTTCAGGCCGGTGAAAGTGTATTTATTATAGGTGCCGGTACAATAGGTATATTGCTTGCACTGGTTGCTGAATATAACGGAGCAGGAAAGATTGTACTAACAGATATTGATCCGGTGCGGCTGGAATTTGCACGCAGCTTTGGTTTTACGGCTATTGATGCCGCTTCAAATAATTATAATTCGGAAGTTGAAAAAATTTCTGGAGGAACCGGGTTTAAAAGAGTATTTGAAGTTTCCGGTACGCAAGCCGGCTGGACTAATATGACAAAGGCGGCTGAATCAGGCGGCACAATTGTTTTAATAGGAATACCAAACAGACAATTTGAGATTGATGTAGTCTCTGTTGTCCTGAGGGAATTGGATCTTAAAGGTGTGAGAATACACAGATTTAATAATTTTAGGGTAGCAGCAGATATCATTAATAACGGTAAAATAAATTTAAAACTGAAAAGAATTGTCAGTAGGGTATATACGCTTGAACAGGCAGAAGAAGCTTTTAAGGATATACACAATGATAAATCAATAGTTAAAGCACTTATAAAATTTTAAATACGGAGAATATGTTATGACATCGAAAGAGAGAGTGAAGCTGGCGTTTGAGCATAAGGAGGCTGATAGAGTTCCAATGGGCGAAATGCATATCATGCCGCATGCATCCAGTGAAATACTCGGGCGTGATGCTATTACCGGGGAAGGAGCAATGTACATGAAGGCAGCTCAGTTGGTGGCTGAGGGGCGCCGTGATGAGTTTGTTGAACGATATGCCCAGGATACTATAGATGTAGTTAAAAAGATCGGACATGACCTGTTTATTACAGAACTCGATCCCCCTGTTGATGAGGTTATGCAAATTACTGATATTTCAGAAACAGGCTGGACTGAAGTTGATCAGGCTACCGGGCACTGGCGTAAATTTACTTATGAACAGGACAAGCAGATTGTAATGGAAGTTGACTCTTTTGAGAAAGAAGGCGGCAATAAAGCCGTTGAAGAACACATCGAGTTTCTTGAAAATTCTGCCGGTAAAATTCATGAAAGCTGTTTTGATTCTACACGTCTGGCCCGTAGTAAAGGTGAAGACCTGTTTCAGATGGCGAAGATTCCTAATCTTATTCCTTCCGGGCGCAGCTGGTATACAGAATTTATGACAATATCACTTACAGAACCGGAGCTGACTAAGAGGATGATGGACGCATACACCGCCTTGGGAATGGAAGCTGCCAGGGGATTTATTGAATGCGGAGTGGATGGCATTATGATTGCCGTTGACTGGGCAATGAACTCCGGACCAATTATGCCTCCGTACTTTATTGAAGAATTTATGGTTCCTCAGGTTAACGCTATTGCCGATTACTGTCATGAACATGGTTTAAAAGTAATGAAGCATAGTGATGGTAACATTATGCCTATAGCTGATCTCTTTTTTGGTATGAATATAGATGCTTTTCAAAGCTGTGAGCCTTATGCCGGAATGAATCTGGCTGAAATTAAAAAACTTTATGGAGATAAAATTACCATTATGGGAAATGTCGACTGCGGACGGACGCTTCCCTTTGGAACAAAAGAAGAGATCATCGAAGAGGTAAAACAATGTCTTCGCGACGGAGGGCCTGGAGGAGGGTATATCCTTTCCAGCTCCAATACAATCATGTATCCGATTACCGCTGATGCTCTTCTGACAATGGTTGATACTGTAAATAAGTACGGAACTTACCCCATTAACTTTTAGCGATATAAAAGTATTTCAGCAGGAAGGGCGTCTGTTCTTCCTGCCGAAGCGTCTGTGGTTAACTTTTAGGAGACTGACTACAGAGAGGAGTTGGAGAAAGTGCTAATATGAACGATCCCACTTCACAGCTCTGTCGGTTTTATAATTGTTGGATGACCAAAAATTAACATGGAACTAAAATATTACAAAATATTATAAAAAAAACTTGACAACTGAATTTTTGTGGTTTAAAGTAATTTCAACGTAACCGGTTACGTAACCGGTTACGTAACCGGTTACAACGTATGTTTCAATTATTACGATCGTATAAAATTGAGGAATACCGCATTAAATTACATCAAAAGCTCTATTTCTGATAAATAGAGAAGAAATTAAAACAAAACAAGTTTTATGGAGGTTTTTCATGAAAAAGATGATTCTGTCAGGACTGTTTCTATTGCTGATAGCACCATGTATTGTTTTTTCAGCAGGACAGAATGAAGCTGATAATGCTGGAGACGACGGGAAAGTTCAAATCCACTGGTTAACTCACTGGGTTACAGAACAGGGCCCTGACAAAATTAACGAGGTTAAAAAGGCTTTTGAAGCAAAGAATCCGGATATTGAACTTATCTTTGATAATATTCCTTTTGTTCAGATGCATGATAAAGTTCTTACTCTCAACATGGCTGGAATGGCTCCGGATATTTTGACTGTATCAGGAGCGTGGGTTACTGAATTCGCTGAAGCAGGTATTATTGTTCCTATCGATGATTATGTAAACGAACTTAGACAGGAATATAAAGATGCTCTGGCTGGACCAGCATTTGTTCCCTACAAAGGACATCTCTACGGAATTCCTATTACTAATGGTAATATTGGTCTTTATTATAATACAAAAATACTTAAAGAAGTCGGCATTGCTCCTCCGACAAACTGGGATGAGTTTGTTGATGCATGTGTCAAGGTCGCAGATCCTGAAAAAGGTATTTATGCCCTGACCGGAAATGTTGCCTCCGAGCCTCCGACGGCTATTAACTATGAGATTTTCCCCTTGATAATGCAGGCAGGAGGAAGAATACTCGAAAACAATAGAGCTGCATTTAATACAGCGGAAGGCGTGAAAGCTGTTACCTTCTATAAAGATCTCATCAAGAAATATAAAGTTTCTACACCTGGCGAACTTAACGCCGGAGAAAAAGAGAAAAGAGCAAACTTTAGTTCCGGAAATGTTGCATTTATGTTCGAAGGTCCATGGGGCGTAGGGATTCAGAGAAAATCGAACCCAGATCTTGAATTTGGAATAGTTCCTCTTCCTGTAGGTAAAGTAAGCGGTAATATCGTATTAGGATCAGTACTGGGGCTTTCGGAAAACGGTGAGAATAAAGAGGCTGCATTTAAATTTATGGAATTTATGGGTAGTGCAGAAGGTCAGCTGCTTTGGGACAAGGCTACCGGGTTCTTCCCGTATAACAAAGTTACCATGCAGGATGAGTATTTCCAGAATGATCCTTATTTGAAGGTTTTTGCTGATCAGCAGATCAATACTGAGAATATGCAGGTTGTAGATAACTATCTTAAGAATGCAGTAGATTTGAAGAGACAATTTACAATAGAAATTCAGAATTTTCTTACAGACAAGAAAACAGCTGAACAGGCTTTGAATGATGCGGCGGCATACTGGAACACAGAATTATCAAAATAATTATCAAATACAGGAGCATGGGGAATTATTTCCCCATGCTCCATATTTCTATCTGGAGAATTTGAATGCTTATAAAACAGGAACACCCGTTTAAGAATGGGTATAATAAAATCATTTCCCTTGAAGAGCATAATGATGCTCTTATGGATTTTGGAATACTAAGATTAGGAAAGGATCAGTCTGAAACCAACATAGAAAGGAAAGAGCGCGTTTACCTGCTCATCCAGGGGGAAGTTACATTTGAATGGGATGGAAAAAGTGTGACAGCAAAGAGAGCTTCATTTATGGATGAGAATCCCTGGTGCTTAAGTGTTTCTGGTAATGTTGAAGTTAAAATTACCGGTGTTGCAGAAAATAGTGAATTATGTGTTTCTAAAACTGAAAATACTGAAACTTTCCCGTCAGTTTTTTATTCCAACAAGGATTGCAGAACTGAAGTAAGAGGGAAAGGCGTTATGCGGGATGCTGCGGAACGTGTAGTTCGAACAGTTTTCGATTATACAAATGCTCCGGAATCAAAATTTGTAATTGGCGAAGTTATCGGGTATCCCGGGAAATGGTCAAGTTATCCGCCACATAATCATCCTCAACCGGAAGTATATTTTTATAAATTTTATCCTGAAGAAGGTTACGGACATTCAGAGATTGGAGATGATGTTGTTAAAATTCATACAAACGATACAGTCAAACTTGTTGAGGGAGTAGTTCATCCGCAAACCTCAGCCCCTGGTTATGCTATGTATCTGATATGGATAATACGGCATTTGGATGGAGAGCCGTACCTTCAGCCGTATTTCCTGCCGGAATACTCATGGATTTCAGAACCGGGTGCTAAGTACTGGCCAGAGAAGTAGTATTTGCCTTTTAATTTACTAACAAAAGCTTTTGGAGCTGAAAAGGGAGATGAGTGTTATGTCTGGTTTACTGGTTAATAATCAGAACACAATAACTAATAAATATCGAAATTTTATTAGCTTTTATCAAAGGGTTTCTTTGATCTTGCCTGCAATGGTTCTGTTGCTGTTGCTGACTGGATATCCAATGATTCAGATAATCCGTCTGAGTTTTAGTGAAAGCACAGCAAAACTGGTTTTATCAGGGTTCGGTTTTCAGAACTACATAAAGGTCCTTGGCGATCCGTTGTTCTGGAATTCGGTCAAGAACACTTTGATTTTCTGTCTGACGAGTGTTTTTGCGGGGTTGGTTATAGGTTTGTCATTGGCACTGCTGTTGAATCAGCGAATTAATGGTAGATTCAGGGCCTTTTTCAGGTCTATGTTCATGTTTCCATGGCTAATATCTTCAACGGTTATTGCCGCTACATGGCTCCTTATTTTTAATCCTTTTGGATTGTTGAACGGAGTTCTTGATTTTCTGGGTTTTGAAGCCCTGGCCCGGATGGCCTGGCTTGGAGATGAACGTACTGCGCTGTTCGGTATTATTGTATCAAATATTTGGAGAGGTTCTCCATTTATGATGTTAATGCTTTTGGCCGGTTTACAGACCATACCGGAATATTTATATGAAGCAGCTGAACTGGACGGGGCCGGGCCGTTTCAAAAATTATTTTATATTACAATACCCCATATAAAGAATATCATTTTTACAGTTACAACACTAGAGCTTATATGGAACTTCAGGGCTTTTGATCTGGTCTTTCTGATGACCGGCGGAGGTCCTATGAATTCATCAGAGATCTTGTCTACTTATGTTTATAATTATGCATTTCGAAGAATGAATTTTGGGTTTGCAGCTGCTGCGGCAATAGTTATGCTGTTAATAATGGTTCTGATGTCTATACCTTATCTAAAGGATAGTGTTGGTAAGTTAAAGGATTAATATCAATATGAAAAAGACAAGAAATATATCTACATATTTAGGGATAATTGTTTTAGGCTGTATTGCCATTGTCCCTATTGCCTGGATGGTCAGTATTGCCTTACGGCCTAATAGCCAGGTATTTTCCACTCCTATAAAAATAATCCCGCAAACCTTTTCGTTAGAATCATTTCGCACTGTCTTTGGTAACAAAGATTTGATTAGATTATTTCTAAATAGTTATATTATATCTTTTTCTGTAACCATAATCTGTATTGCTTTTTCATCTATGGCAGGTTATGGATTTGCACGATTTAAATTTAAAGGCAGAAAGGTTGCTCTCATTTATATTTTACTAACACAGATGTTTCCGATGGTTTTATTAAGTATTCCATATTTTATTTTCTCTACAAAAGTAGGAATATATAATACTTATTTTGCCCTGATTCTTGCATATACATCATTTGCGTTACCTTTCTCAATAATGATGATGCGGGATTTTATTACTACTATACCGAGAGAATTGGATGAAGCCGCAATTATTGACGGCTGCAGTACATTTAAAACCTTCTTTTTTATTATTCTTCCGCCTAGTTTGCCGGGTTTAATTGCTACAGGTGTATACACTTTTATTCTGGCGTGGAATGAGTATCTGTTTGCTGTAACGCTTACAAGAACAATCGATGTAAGACCGTTGACAATTGGCATCGGAATGCTTATAGGGGAATATTCAACTGAATGGAATGCTTTAATGGCTTTATCGTTTATGGCTAGTGCTCCATTAATAATTATATTTCTATTCTTACAGAAATATTTTCTGCAAGGTTTAACGGCTGGAAGCGTAAAATAAGAAAGGCATGTATATTTAATCTTACTCAACAGTTTATAATTAAAATAATAATACCAAGGAATTCTGAATGGAAGAGAAGGAACTGCAAGAGAAAGCACTAGAGGTGCGGAAAAATATTATTAAAATGATTTATGAAGCCAAATCCGGTCATCCGGGTGGCTCTTTATCAATGGTTGAAATCCTGATTGCCCTTTATTTTAGTAAAATGAATATTGATACCAATAATAAAGGCTGGGAGAATCGCGATCGGCTTGTTTTGAGTAAAGGGCATGGTGCTCCTGCTTTATATGCTGTATTGGCTGAAAGAGGTTACTTTGATAAAGAGGAACTTATTTCACTAAGAAAGATAGGCAGCAGGCTTCAAGGTCACCCGGATCTTCATAAACTGCCCGGAGTTGATGCGTCTACCGGTTCTCTGGGGCAGGGAATATCGATAGCTGTAGGAATGGCCCTGGGGGCAAAATTAAAAAAGGCTGGCTATAACATTTACTGTATTATTGGAGACGGCGAAGCACAGGAAGGACAGGTTTGGGAAGCTTGCATGTCAGCTGCTCACTATAATCTGGATAACTTCACTCTTATTCTTGATTATAACAAATTACAGATTGACGGAACAAATAATGAGGTTATGAGCCTGGGCGATGTATATAAGAAATTTGAAAGTTTCGGGTTTGAAGTTCTTAACATCAATGGAAATGAGTTTGAGGATATCTTTAAAGCCCTGGATTCAAAAGTAAATAATAAGCCGAAATGTATTATTGCAGAAACAGTAAAAGGAAAGGGTGTCTCTTTTATGGAAAATTGCGTTGGGTGGCATGGGAAAGCCCCTAATAATGAAGAAATGCAGCTTGCATTAGAAGAATTGGGAAGGAGTTAGCAAATGCTGAAATTAGAAGCCCAAAGAACAGCTTACGGTGAGACTTTAGTAGAATTAGGAAACGAAATAGACAACCTTGTAGTAATGGATGCGGATCTTGCACATGCCACACAGACTTTCAAGTTTGCAGAAAAATATAAAGAACGCTTTTTTAATATGGGAATAGCAGAGCAGAATATGATAGGAGTAGCCAGCGGATTGGCTCTGAGCGGATATATTCCTTTCGTCAGTACTTTTGCTTTGTTTGGTGCCGGAAGGGCATATGAACAAATCAGAAATTCCGTCTGTTATCCAAGGTCCAATGTTAAGGTGGCAGTAACTCACGGGGGAATTTCTGTCGGTGAAGATGGAGGCAGTCACCAGTCAATAGAGGATATTGCTTTGATGAGGGTTTTGCCGAATATGACCGTGATAGTTCCGTGTGATGCGGTTGAAACAAAAAAAGCTGTTAAAGCTGCCGCTATATTTGAAGGTCCGGTTTATATCAGGATTGCGCGATCCCCTTCAGCCGTCTTAACAGATGAAAATCATGAATTTAAAATTGGGAAGGGATATAAGCTTCGTGAAGGAGAAGATATAAGCATTTTTGCCACCGGTATTATGACTGCAGAGGCTGTTCTTGCTGCTCAGAAACTTGCTGAAGATGGAATAAGCGCATCTGTAGTAAATATACATACAATAAAACCTCTGGATAACGAATTGATACTGGCTGAAGCAAAGAAAACAGGCGCTGTCGTTACTGTTGAAGAACATTCAATAATCGGCGGATTAGGCGGCGCTATATCAGAATTGCTGATTGGAAATGGTGCTATAAAAATGAAACGAATCGGTGTAGAAGATCGTTTTGGACAATCCGGTGATCCGGAATCATTATTAAAAGAATATGATCTTACCAGTGACAATATTGTCAGTCAGTGTAAAAAGCTTCTGCATAAATAGATTTATTATTCATTGTTAGAAAAGGTTTTTGATTAAGTAGTTATGATAATAAGGAAGATTTAATGTCGATTGTTAATACCAAAGAAATATTACGGGATGCTTATAAAGACGGATATGCAATAGGTGCCTTCAATATAAACCAGATGGAAACAATTGAAGGTATAGTTAACGGAGTCTATACGTATAATACTCCGGTAATTTTACAGGCGTCCAAAATTACAAAACAATATACAAACATCAGTAATATCGTTGAAATAACCAGGATATGTGCAGAGGAAAAAGGTCTTCCAATAGCTTTGCATCTGGATCATGGTGATAGTCTGGAATTATGTAAAGAGTTTATAAAAGCCGGTTTTACTTCTGTGATGATAGACGGGTCTTCGCACAGTTTCGAAGAAAATATCGCCCTTACAAAAAGTGTTTGTGATTATGCCCATGATTTCGGGGTGACCGTTGAAGGAGAGCTTGGAAAGATTTCCGGAATTGAGGATGATGTAAAAGTTGAAGGAAATAATGCTTTTTATACTGATCCGGTTCAGGCAAAAGAGTTTGTTGAAAATACAGGAGTAGATTCTCTGGCTGTAGCAATAGGAACAAGTCATGGAGCATATAAATTCAAGGAAAATCAGGAACCGTCTTTGAGATTTGATATTCTTGAGAAAATTGAGGAGTTGATACCTGGATTTCCGATAGTGTTGCATGGGGCTTCTTCAGTGATGCCGGTGTATTCACAGATGATTAATAAATACGGCGGGTTCATAGAAGGAGCAAAAGGGATCCCTGAACAGATGCTTAAGAAAGCATCATCTGATACCGCTGTTTGCAAGATAAATGTTGATACGGATATAAGGCTTGCAATATCAGGAACAATACGAAAGTATTTATCTGAAAATCCTTCTGATTTTGATCCGAGGTTGTATTTGGCAGCTGCCCGGGTCGCAGTTCAGGAGGTTGTTGAATATAAAATAACCAGAATTCTGGGTTATAAGAATTCTGGGATGAAGCATAATTGATAATGATTTTTGACTATAATATTTTATGTTAAGGAGATATTCTTGGATATACTTTCCATCGGGATCATGTTGAGCGATATTATAGTAAAGCCTGTAACATGCGAGAGTTTAAAACAACAGTCGACCCGGATCGAAAAAATAAGAATAACTCCGGGAGGCGACGCCTTAAATGTAATTGTTAATGTGGCGTCACTGGGATTGGACTCCGGTATTATCAGCGCGGTAGGAAATGATTCTACGGGAGATATGTTAATTAACTATGTTTCATCAAAAGGAGTTGATGTATCCGGAGTGATAAAAACAGATCAATTCCCTACCAGTGTTTGTGTTATTCTGGTGGAACCTTCGGGCGAGCGGCATTTTCTGCCAAATACTGAAGTGTTATCCGTTTTGGATGTTTCTAATATATCGTTGGGCAGGATAAATGATACAAAAGTGGTAAGTCTGAATAGTGCTTATAAACTTCCGGGTCTGGATAGCGGAGGAATTGTTCCAATATTCAGATATGCAAAAGAAAATAATGTAATAACAGCAATGGATACAGCTTCCAATTATGATAAAGACTGGCTGAAGAAAATTGAAGAAACTTTGTACTGGACTGACATTTTCTTGCCGAGCTTTGAAGAGGTTGTTGAAATAACAGGAACAAAATCTTTAAAAGAAATGAGAACCTTCTTTTCAAAATACGGATTGAAAATATTCGGTGTCAAGCTGGGGAAAGAAGGATGTTATATAACCGATTTTAAATCTGAGAAAGTGACCCCTGCTTTTAATGTCGCCGAAGTAATTGATACCGTTGGGGCAGGCGACGCTTTCTTTGCAGCTTTTCTTTCATCGTATGTAAAAGGATTGGATTTATATGATTGTGCATTATTTGCAAATGCTGCAGCTGCTTTTAGTGTTCAAAACCCTGGTGCAACAGGAGGCATACCCTCCTTTGAAACAATTTTGCGGTTTATAAATAAAAGTTAGTTTAAAATTAGAGGAATGTGTATTATTCTGAGGTCATGCTATTTATTTAAAGGACATTTATTATGGAGCATTATCCTAAGAAAAAGAAAAAATATACTATTGCTGATATTGCGAATGAGTTGGGGGTTTCTAAAACAACAGTATCAAGAGCGTTGAATAATAAGGGAGAGATTCTTCCTGAGACCAGGGAAAGGATTCTTGAAACTGTAAAGAAATACAATTATCAGCCGAGCGCCATGGCTAAAGGAATGTCCATCAGGAAAAATAATACAATCGGTGTTTTTATTCCACATGATATTGATTATGTGTTTATGAACCCTTTTTATGAGGAGATCATCCGGGGAATATTCAAGGAAGCTGATACGCTTGGATATTACATTCTGCTTCTGTATTGCCGTTCAGATAATTATCTGGATGTAATTTATCAGAACAGGGTAGACGGGCTTCTTGTTATAAGTCCTGGGCTTAATCACAGGGATATCATAGATAAAATAGAGGAAACCGGTATTCCGTATGTCCTGACTTCAAGGATGCCCGGCGTAACTAATGTCCCGCATGTATGTGTAGATAACTATAAAGGGGCGCTTATTGCAACGGAACATCTTATTGATCTTGGGCATAAGAAAATATGTTTTATAAACGGTCCTGATATACTGTCCAGCAGTGCAGACAGGCTGAGGGGCTATATGGATGCGTTAAAGAAAAACGGTATCAGGATAGATCAGTCTTTGATAACCGAGGGCGCCAACAATATAGACAGCGGTTATTTAATAACCAAAAAACTGGTAAAAACCGTCAAGCCTACCGCGTTTTTTGTGGCGGGAGACTTTATGGCTTTCGGTGTAATGAATGCAATACAGGAGATGGGATTAAAGATTCCCGAAGATATTTCGGTTGTGGGTTTTGATGATATCCCAATGGCGAAGGTAATGAACCCTCCGCTTACAACAATTAATCAGTCTACCCTTAAAAAAGGGCAGACCGGAGTATCGATTCTGGTAAATATAATAAACAGCAACAAGGTTTCATTAAGCAATGAGCTTGATGTAGAGCTTATTGTAAGAAAAACTACCGGCACAGCATACAACTGGTTTGAATCAAATTAAGAAAATAGATCGGAATAAACCATCTAATAAGCGGGGAATATTATTTTTTTAAATCTATTGGAGGGAAAATGAAATTACTTCAGGGAATATTTACAGCTCTTCTTACTCCTTTTTCAGATAATAAAATAAATGAATCGGCATTAAGAGGGCTGGTTGAAAAGAATATTAGTACAGGGGTAGACGGCTTTTATGTATGTGGAAGTACCGGAGAAGCCTTTCTTTTAACTCCCGAAGAACGTATGAATATACTTGAAATTGTCTGCGATCAGGTTGCCGGAAGAGCCGGGATTATTGCCCATATCGGATCAATCGGAACAGATCTTACTATGGAATTGGGAAAGCATGCAGCTTCCCTTCAGAATATTGAGGCGGTATCTTCGATCCCTCCTTTTTACTATAAATTTACTGTCAATGAAATAATCAGGTATTACCTGGATCTTGCTGAAAATCTTGAAAAACCATTGATTCCTTATAATTTCCCGAGATTGTCCGGCGTCATTCTGACCCCGGAAGTGTTGGCTGATCTGACGGAGAATCCATATATAATTGGAGTTAAGTTTACTTCCGAGAATTTTTACGATCTCGAACGTATTAAACATAATTCCCCTGAATTATTGGTTTATAACGGATTTGATGAAATGTATCTTTCTGGTTTGGTAGCCGGAGCAGACGGTGCTATCGGCAGCACTTTCAATTTCATGGCAGATAAATTTATACGAATTACTGAGTTGTATAAGACTGGCGAAATTGAAGCTTCAAGAAGGCTGCAAACTGAAGCTAACAATGTAATATCAGCTTTATCAAATACTAAAAGTTTTATGGCTGCCCAGAAATATATTCTTGACTGTATCGGGATCCCATTTGGCGAACCCAGAAGGCCTTTCCTTGCTTTGGATGATGAAGATAAAAGAATTGTTTCTGTTGCTGCTCAAAAATATCTTGGAAAGCCTGGTGAATATAATGTCGGATAATTCAGTTTTTAATTTATTTAGTCTTACTGACCATGTGGCCATAGTAACTGGAGCTCATTCCTGGTTGGGTTTTGATATGGCGTGTGCCTTGGCTGATGCCGGGTGTAATATTGTTGTAACCTCACGCGACTTAAAACGGGCAACGTTTACTGCAAAGAAATTAAAAGAAAAATTTCCTTTGATAGATACCATGGGAGTAGAGCTCGATCAAAGGTCATCAGATTCCTGTTTGAAAATGGTAGAAAAATCGGCTTCGTGGAAAGGCCGTCTGGATATTCTGATAAATAATGCCGGTGGAGGCGTTGGCGGTAGTGAAGGAAATATCTTTGAACGTACTCCTGAAGATTCCGAAAATCTGTTAAATATTAATCTTGTCGGAGTATTGCATTGTTGCAGGGAAGCTGCAAGGGTAATGAAGGACCGTAAAAAGGGGGTTATTATAAATATAGCTTCGATTGCCGGTCTTGTCGGAAGGGACAGACATCTATACGAGGATAGTATGATGAAATCCCAACCTGTAGATTACGCAGCCGCGAAAGCAGGAGTAATAGGGTTAAGCAGGGATCTTGCGGCATCCCTTGGCCGCTTTGGTATCAGGGTAAATTCAATTTCTCCCGGTGGATTTGACAAGGGCCTTCTTCCTGAAAGGTTCACAAATGAATATGCAGACAGAACTATGCTGGGAAGATGGGGGCAAATGGGAGTTGATTTGAAAGGCGCTGCGCTTTTTCTGGCGTCAGAGGCCTCGGCTTATGTTACCGGGCATAACCTTGTTGTAGACGGCGGATTTTCAATTTTTAAATAGGGTGTAATAAGAACAACTTTCTTCTATCCGAAATATGGCTGTATAAAGATTACTTTTTGACAAGCACCGTAACCGTTTCAAGATGATAGGTCTGCGGGAACATATCAAACGGCTGCAGCTCCTGAACGGTATACCCTGCTTTCTCAAGGTCCGCAAGGTCGCGGACAAGCGCCGGCGGAGAGCAGGATATGTAAACTATTATGGGCACTTTAAGCCCTGCAAGTCGTGCCGTCTGGTTTTTTAAACCGCGGCGTGGCGGATCAATTATTATACAGTCGGTGTTTCTCGCATAGCCTGAAATATTTTTCCAGGAACGGGAAACATCGGCATTGAAGAATTTTATTTTACAGCCCGGGTTTCTGTTCATTGCGTTTTCAGCTTTTATTCTTCCCCTGTCAATTGCCGTTTTTGAATTGTCCCAGGCGGCTATGGAGGCTGCTATATCTGCAAAAGGCAGGCTGAGGTTCCCGTCTCCGCAATAAAGATCCATAATCCGGGGCTTTCGCTCTGATGTCTTCCCGCGAATGATTTTGTTTATGTAATCGATCAATAACCTGTTAACTTCGCTGTTAACCTGGAAAAAATCAGCGCCCGGATCTTTTTCCGAAAACCGATAGAATGGATGCACTTCTTTTTCTTCATCCATAAACAAATCAAAACCAACAAGATTGTTGTCATTAAGCCTGAGTTGGGGCAGGAACTCATTTATCTGCTGCTCCAGCAGCATGCAGTTACTGATTTTTATCAGATCACGGCTGCCGGACCTGTAAAATCCGAAATCAAGTGATTCTTTGCCGTCGGATGGTTCTGTCTTGAATCTGGCTGTTCGCCTGTAGCCGAACTGTTTCGGAGAAGCGATTATTGTATTGATTTTTTCAGCTGCCTCATTAAGTCGAAGCTTAAGAAGCGCCGTTTTAAGTTCCCCGGTCTTGCTTTCAGTTTGCGTTACGTAATTTATATGCTGCCACTGGCAGCCGCCACAACTCCCGGCGTGGGGGCATGGGGGTGTAACCCGTTCAGGCGACGGTTCGATTATCCTGATTATATCTGCATATCTGTAACGTTTTTCTTTTTGTGTGATCTGAACTTCAAGCAGATCTCCGGGCGCGCTGAAAGGAACAAAATATACTATGCCTTCATGGCGGCCGACACCGTTGCCGCCGTATGACAGCGAATCAATTTTAAGATTAATTGTTTCCATCACATGAATATAGAGCTAAAGGCTTTAACTTGCAAGGTGCGCCATCACAAACTTATTTTCATTGAAGAATTCATTTTTTAAGAATAAAATGGTCAAAAGGAAATTACTGACGGAGGTCGCCATGCAGCATAAATTTATCGGAGCAATTGATCAGGGAACAACAAGTACCAGATTTATTCTTTTTGATACGAACGGGAACCCTGTTTTTTCTAATCAAATCGAACACAGGCAGATTTTTCCAAAACCTGGATGGGTAGAACACGACCCGCTTGAAATATGGGAGAACACGCGAAAAACCGTGATCACCGTTCTGGCCGATAATGATGTACGCCCTGAAGAGGTGGCCGCTGTCGGGATTACCAATCAGCGTGAAACAACCGTTGCATGGGACCGTACCACCGGGCAGCCGCTGCATAATGCTATAGTCTGGCAGGATACAAGGACTTCCGATATTGTCGCCGAGCTCTCGCGTGACGGTGGCTCCGACCGCTTCAGGGGCAAGACCGGGTTGCCTCTTGCCACCTATTTTTCAGCTACTAAAATACAGTGGCTGATGCGTAATTCAAAAACGGTTGCTGATGCTGTTAAAGACGGTCGGGCAATGATCGGGACGATCGACAGCTGGCTTGTATGGAAACTTACCGGGGGCCGTGACGGCGGAGCTTTTGTCACCGATGTAACGAACGCAAGCCGGACAATGCTTATGGATCTCGCCTCATTAAAGTGGGATGATGATTTGCTTGGGCAATTTGAAGTTCCGGTTTCCGTATTACCTGAAATTGTATCATCGGTGCCGTCCAAGGCATACGGATACACCCGTAAAAGCGGGGCCTTTGGGGCTGAAATTCCCGTATGCGGAATTCTTGGTGACCAGCAAGCCGCAATGTTCGGACAGGCCTGCTTTGATCAGGGCACAAGCAAGAACACATACGGTACGGGCTGTTTCATGCTGGCCAATACAGGAGCTGAAGCTGTACAATCGCGGTACGGCCTGCTTACGACCCTCCTTTATAAAATCGGGGATGAAGCCGCCGTATATGCCCTCGAAGGATCCATTGCTGTTGCCGGGGCTCTGGTACAGTGGGTCCGGGACAACCTGGGACTGATAGATAAATCCGGAGACATTGAAAAACTCGCACTGAAAGTTGAAGACTGCGGGGGCGTATACTTTGTCCCGGCTTTTTCAGGTCTGTTCGCGCCCAGGTGGCGTCCTGATGCGCGGGGAATAATCGCCGGGCTGACAGGATTTGTTAATAAATCGCATATAGCCAGGGCAGTGCTTGAATCTACCGCGTTCCAGACAAAAGAGATCTTTGACGCAATGGAAAAAGACGCCGGCATTTCAATATCGTCTCTGAAGGTAGACGGAGGTATGACCGCCAATAACATGCTGATGCAGTTTCAGGCAGATATGCTTGATGTTCCGGTGGTCCGGCCTGCTGTTACCGAAACTACAGCCCTGGGGGCGGCATATGCCGCCGGCCTGTCGTGCGGGTTCTGGAAAAATACGGACCAGTTAAAAAAACACTGGAGTGAAGATTGCCGATGGCTGCCGGAAATAAAAGCTGAAAAACGTATTGAGAAATATGGCCTCTGGAACAAAGCTGTAGATAAAACTCTAAACTGGGCGGATTAGTCAGATATGCCGATGCTTCCTTTTTTTGCACGCTTTTCATTCGGCTACTACCTTAACATTGTCTTCTATTTGATAGTTATAGCAATAACTATAAGAATTCTTCTTGACAACCGGGACCCTGCCTGGTCCATTTCCATGCTGCTTATACTGTATTTCCTGCCGGTACTAGGAATCCCTTTCTATTTTCTGAATGGCGTAAACTGGAAAAAGCGGAAAATAGTCAAACATATTCCGGAACGCCTGTTTAAGGACAATCTCGGCGAGCTGATACAGCGGCAGCAGCTGTTTTTAAAGAATATACCGCCGGAATATGAAAATGATGCAGTAAAGAATATCCGAATGCTTCTTAAAAGCAGCGGAGCAATCATGACTATGAATAACCTTATTTCATTTTATAGTAATGGAGAAGAGTTGTTCAATGATTTGATAAATGATCTGGAAAAAGCCGAACGTTCAATTCACATGGAATACTTTATCTGGCGGTCCGACGCGCTCGGTGAAAGAATCAGGAAGGTGCTGATCAGAAAGGCTTCTGAAGGTGTTGAAATAAGGTTGCTCTTCGACGGGGTAGGGTGTTACCGAATGATGAGCCTGAAGTATAAAAGAAGCCTGAGGAAAGCAGGTGTCCTGATAAGATATTTCCTGGATCCGCTCAACCCTTTAAGCGGATGGCTTTTAAATTACTGTAACCACCGGAAAATAGTCGTTGTCGACGGAAAAACAGCATACAGTGGGGGAATGAATATAGGCAGTGAATATATTGACGGAGGCAAAAGATTCAAGTCCTGGCGTGATACGCATATGAGACTGAACGGCGATACTGTCAGTCTTCTTCAGGCTGTATTTCTTGCAGATTGGGAGAACAGCGGCGGGAAGATTCAGAATGAAAAAGACTATATTATTGCATCGAAAGAAAGTTTTGATAATCTTCCTGTTCAGATAGTTACAAGCGGGCCTGATTCCGACTGGCACAGCCTGAAGGATCTGTATTTCAATATGATAAGCAATGCAAATGAGGAAATACTTATAGCCAGTCCTTATTTTGTAATTGATGTGGCTATTGAAGAAGCCCTGATTACAGCCTCCCTGGCAGGAGTCAGGGTCAGGGTCATAATGGCCGGTTCACCTCCGGATAAATGGGTCCCTTTCTGGGTAGCTCATACCTATTATGAAAGACTGATTGAATCCGGGGTGGAGTTTTATCAATATCAGGAAGGCTTTTATCACAGCAAATTTCTAATAGCCGACGGGAAGATTGCTACTACCGGCACCTGCAATATGGATATACGAAGTTTTCAGCTTCATTATGAAGTTAATGCGGTGATTTATGATACAGCAAGGGCCATGGTTCTTAAAAGAGTTTTCGATGAGGACCTGTTGAATTGCAGGAAGATCAGTCTTGAAGATTGTGAAAATTTAAGCTTTCCGGCAAAACTCAGAAATTCATTATTCAGGATTATTGCTCCGCTGCTTTAACCCCGGTGATATTTTGTTTCTTTAAAAGTGTTGAATTGACGACAGGGGATTGTATGAAAAGGATTCTTGTAAGCGTAGCGCTTTTATTTTATATATGCTGTTTTTTCCTGTTTACCCTACTATACCAACGGAGATTCATATTCCTGAGAAACGGTCTTTCATCCCGGAGACTGTACTGATTACCAATTAAATCTACGAAATTCATTCTATAACAGTCCTGTAACAGAGGATAAATGAATTTCAGGCTTGTTCTACTGCGGAACTCGTAATATAATATGTAAATGTAATAAAATTAGAAATCCCTAAAGAAGTTCTTTAAATATACCCCGGAACTTTGGAGGGGGAGGAGAGTCTTATGAATACCGATGTATTAATAATCGGAGGAGGGCCTGCGGGCTTTGCGTGTGCAAGATCTGCCGCGCATACTTACCCGGAAAAGAAAATCACTTTAATCCGAAGTGATCCGGTATCGGTTATACCGTGCGGAATACCCTATGTCATTTCATCACTCGAAAAGGTTGAGCACAATATCCTGCCGGATAAGGGGCTTGTCGACGACAATATTTCAATTGTTGTTGATAAAGTAAACGGTTTTGACGGGAGAACAGCTGTAACGGAATCCGGAGAGAACGTCA
This sequence comes from Spirochaetia bacterium, assembly GCA_963675665.1. Classification (GTDB taxonomy): domain Bacteria; phylum Spirochaetota; class Spirochaetia; order UBA9216; family UBA9216; genus Thalassospirochaeta. The sequence continues at coordinate 4,893,565 of OY776510.1, read as the reverse complement.
ATTTTGACAAGCTTGTTCTTGCAACAGGATCACGACCGAAGGTTCCGGAAATTGACGGTTCCGGATTAAAAGGCGTGATGGTAATACATAAGAAATTTGACTTCCTTACTGAGATGAAAGAAAAGATTGCTGAAGCTGAAAATATTTTTATCATAGGCGGCGGATTTATTGGACTTGAAATAGCTGATGAAATATTAAAACTGGGCAAGAATGTTACCATATGCTGTAGAAGCCGTATCCTCCGTGCTGCTTTTGATCCGGAGTTCTGCGAACAGGCTATCGGCGAAATGGAAAAAATGGGAGCCAGGGTTTTAAGCGGAACTTCAATACAGAGACTTACAGGAGAAAGTTCTGTTACAGGAGTCGTTCTGGGCGACGGAACAACAGTAAAATCAGATCTGGTGATCTTTGCTATCGGATACGATCCGAACATTGAGCTTGCGGAAAAACTTGGTGTTGAAATTCAAAATGGATTTATCAAAACGGATGAATATATGCGAACATCTGAAGAAGGTGTTTTTGCAGTAGGTGATTGTGCTGTAAAGCGGGAATATTTTTCAAGAATTCAGGTAAGCCTAATGCTTGCTTCCACTGCAATGGCTGAAGGGCGTCTTGCAGGTTCAAATTTGTATGAACTGAATCTTATCAGGGGATTCAAGGGAACATTGGGCACTTTCTCTACAAGCTTTGGAGATCTGTCAATCGGCGCTACCGGCCTGACGGAAACCCAGGCTGTCAAACTTGGTTTTAATTATGTAACCGGAGTTGCAAATGCCCCGGACAGACACCCCGGGAAAATTAAGGATGCTGCGATGCTGAAGGTAAAACTTCTTTTTTCGGCTAATTCGCATACCCTTCTCGGCGCCCAGGTTTCCGGAGGGAAAAGTGTAGGCGAGATGATTAATATCCTTTCGGTTATGGTGCAAAAAGGTTTTACAGATACTGAAATAGATACGCTCCAGCTTGGAACACATCCGCTTCTTACTTCATCTCCAATTGCCTATCCGATTATTAATGCAACCGGCGATGCTTTGATTAAAAGCGGTTGGGGACGTCAGCGCCAGGCAGCTGCATTAATTAAGGCAATGTTTTAACCGACAGGGCTGTTCAAAACATTTCGGTTCTGAACGGCCCTGTGTATCAAGTTCGGTTTCTTCTAACCCATCAGAAGATTAGGCAGAAACATTACAATCGGCGGGATATAGGTTATAAGAAGCAGTACGCCGAACATCAGAATATAAAACGGCAGGTTCGCTTTTGATACTTTTTCTATCGAACTCTTTCCGATTGAACTTCCTACAAATAGTGTTACTCCGACCGGAGGAGTGATAAGACCGATTGCAAGATTCAGCATCATTACAATACCGAAATGTACCGGGTGAAGTCCTACTCCCATCGCTACCGGCAACAGAATAGGCGTGCATATCATAATCAGCGGGGCCATATCCATTATCATGCCGAGAACCAGCAGGATAAGGTTCATGATCAGCAGAATAAGATATTTGTTTGCTGTAAGGCCCAGCAGGAATTCTGACGCTATTTTGGGTAATCTGAGGTACGCCAGCATAAAGCCGAAAGCGTTTGCCGCTGCTATTACAGGCAATACGATAATCAGTGTTTTGAAGGTGCGTTTTAAGATTGGCGAAAACTCGCTAATCGGCACCTCTCTGTAAATGAAGAACGAAACGATGAATGACCAGAAACATGCAATTGCAGCGGATTCCGTAGCAGTAAAAACACCTGTAATTACGCCGCCAACAATGATCACAGGGGTAAGAAGGCCGAGAATTGCATCTTTTATTATTATGATTGAATCTTTCAGGCCGATTTTTCCGCCCTTGGGATATTTTCGCTTCATGGATATAAACCATGTAAGGATCATCATGCTGACGCCAAGCACTATTCCCGGTATTAAACCGCCGATAAACATCATGCCCACAGAGATATTAACTCCGGCTGCCAGTGCGTATATAATCATGTTATGGCTCGGCGGAATCAATATCCCCTGTGTTGAGCTTGAGATGGTTACCGAGGTTGCAAAGTCGGCGTCGTAGCCGTCTTTTTTCATCATCGGTATCATAATTGCTCCGATTGAAGATGTGTCGGCGACTGAAGAGCCTGAAATACCCCCAAAAAACATACTTGTCAGTATATTAACCTGTGCTAGGCCTCCCCTGAAACGACCGACCAGCACGTTTGAAAGATCAACAAGCCGTCTGGAAATACCGCCTGCACCCATCAGCTGCCCTGCAAAAATAAAGAACGGGACAGCCAGAAGCGACACCTTGTTAACGCCGTTGACCATCCTCTGCAACACAGATGCGACCGGTATCCCCATATACATAGCTGTAAATACCGAAGAGAGGGCAAGCGAAATTGCGATGGGCATGCGGATTATCAACATTAAAAAGAATGAGCCGAGTAATATTGCTATAGCCATTAGTGAAAATCCTCCGTATCCAGCGATGTGATCTTGAATACATCTTTTTTATCAAAAATCTGTATGATAGTATAAATAAGAATCAATGCGCCCGTTACAGGCAGACCGAGATAAAGAATGCTGTTCGGCATTAATTGATCAGTAAACGGGTGCAGTTTAACAACGGACATTGTCGCGCTGGATTGGCGTATGGAAATACTTATTCCCTCTGTCACAAAATAAATACCCAGAATAAATTGACCGATGTATATTACTGCGCTGAGAACCTTTTGAGCCGTTTTCGGCAATTTGTCATAAAACAGGGTAATACTGAGATGCAGTTTTTCTCTGACTCCGATTGCCAGTCCTAAAAGAGCAATCCAGATAATCAGAATACAAGTGAACTCTTCAGTCCAGGACGGGGTAGAGTTAAAAAAAAACCGCATGATAACGCGGTACATTGTTACGGATGTGATAATAACAATTAAAACCAATGCCAGCTTTTCGATAAAATGATTAAGCCAGCGGTAGAAGGTTACGAGCGCCTTCATGATCGCCTCCTTAAAAAACGCCTCAGCAGATTGCAGAATCTGCTGAAGCGACATGTTCAGAAAATTAGTTTTTAATCTTGCCTACCCATACGCCGTACTCGGCTTCGTATTTGTCGTAAACCGGAGCAACTGATGCCCTGAGTTTATCGATTTCAGACTGAGGAAGTGTAATAAACTCAATACCTTTTTCTACCAGAGTATCGTAGGCAACCTGCTCGTTGTCTTCATAGGCTTTGAGTTGTGTTTTCCACAAGTCTCTTCCGATTCCAAGAACGATTTCCCTGTCTTTTGGGTTAAGCTTGTCTAATGAAATTTTACTTGCTATAAGCATATCAGGGATTTGTACATGTTCGTCAAAGGTGAAGTAAGGACAAACCTCATAATGGCTCTGTGAAAGGTATGTAGGATGGTTACATTCGTTTCCATCAATTACACCGGACTGAATAGCACTGTAGATTTCGCTGAAAGCCATGGGTACAGCTGAAGCTCCCATTGCATTAACCTGGTCGATACAAACCTGGCTCTGCATTACCCTGATTTTCAGTCCCTGCAGATCTTCCATCGTTCTAATCGGGGTTTTTGCATAATAGGATCGGGCGCCGGCTTCAAAAAAGCATACACCATAAAGATCTGCATTTTCACAGGTTGCAAGAAGTTCCTGTCCGATTTCAGATCCGAGCACTTCCCATTTCTGTTCGCGGCTTTCATAAAGGAAAGGCATGGAGAGAACTCCCATCTCCGGAACGAATGATACCATTGGTGATGCGCTTGTATCTCCAAAATCAAGAGTTCCCATCTGACACTGTTCAATATAGCTCTTCTGGTCGCCAAGTTCTCCTGCGTAATAGACGGTTACTTTTACCCGGCCTTCAGTCTGCTTTTCTACTTCTTCAGCAAATGCTGTTGCTGCGATACCGTTTGGATATGAAGCAGGATGTACTGTTGCATACCTGAGCTCTATTGTTTTTACATCTCCGGGTTCCTGCTGGCCGCCGGCATAAAGTGCTGTGGTTAAAAATAGCATGACCATCAAAATAATTGATATTTTAGGGCTTTTCATTTTTCGCCTCCTTAGTGTTTGATATTTAGAATAACGTTTGTAATTGTATTTGTCAAGATAAAGTTTATATTTAGAATACTATTACATATTTAGAACAAAATACGTTATTCATGAATCACCTGATCATAACCAAACTGCGAGGAAATCCGGTATGCATACTTTTTAACCATTGCACCGTACTCATCAAAACGCTCAACAGGCATTCGGAAAGACGGTCCGGTTATCCATATGGCGGCGATAGGCTGTTTCTGGTAATTAAATATAGGTGCGGCCAGACAATGCAGACCGATTATTTTTTCGCCCTGATCTACTCCGTATCCTTTTTCCCTGACCCTTTTTAATTCTTCTTCAAATTGAAAACGGTCTTTTATCGTATTTTCGTTATATACAATAAAATCTATTCCCTCGATGATTTTATGCCGTTCTTCTTCTGCGGTATAAGCAAGTATGGCTTTTCCGGGGGCTGAAGTATGTAATTTAAAATGATGACCGACATCAATAACGAATTTTACCGGCTCATCACTAAGAATAACATCAAGAACAACACCTTCAGAACCTGTAATCTTTCCCAATATTACTGTTTCATGAGATTCATTACGAAGTTCTATCATCGAATCAGTTGCTTTACCCGTGAGATTGGATTCTCCGAGTGCGTTGTAACCTACAGCCAGAAATTTTGTACTGAGCTGATACTGATTGCTGTTTTCAATCATATATCCCTGGTTTACCAGAGTTTTAAGAATTCTGAATACGCTGTTTTTGGGATAAGAAAGGTGATCGGCTATTTCGGAAATCCCGAAAGATTTAGGTTGCTTTGATAGGAATTCTATCATTTTAAGGGCTCGCTCAAGATTAGGTACGTTATATTTGCTTTCGGACATTGAGAACTCCTTGAAAAATTTGTATCACTATTATCCCTCATTTTTCAGGATAAGGCAACGAATAATCTAAATATAAAATCACTATTGACATATAGAAAATTTAAATGTATTCTAAATATCAAACATGGAGCTAAATATGGAATATAATCTTAAAGACATGTATGGAATAGAAAATACAGTTTCCGTAATTACGGGAGGTGGGGGTGGTCTGGGTTTGGAAACAGCAATGGCTCTTGGCGGGCTCGGCAGCAGGATAGTTATTGTGGATTTGAACAGGAATGCACTGAAGCTCGCAGAAGAAAAGTTGAAATCTGAAGGAATTGAGGTTTTTCCGGTCGTATGTGATATCACCAGAAAAGTTGATGCTGCAGCATGTATAGATGCCGCTGCTGATAAATATGGTTGCATAGATAATCTTGTAAACTGTGCCGGAGTCTCTCATCTGGAACCCTCGGTAAGTTTTCCGGAAGAGAAATGGGATTTTGTCATGAATGTAAATCTTAAAGGTACCTTTCTAATGTGTCAGCAGGCCGGCAGGATAATGCTCGAGCGAAAAAAGGGCAGAATTGTAAATTTTTCATCGGTACGGGGTTTACAGGGACGTGCAGGTGATATGGCATATGCACCGAGTAAAGGGGCGGTTAACATGATGACCAAATCTCTTGCAATTGAATGGGCAGAGGAAAACATATCGGTTAATGCAGTTGCACCTACATTTGCCGCAACCATGATGAATAAATCAATACTTGATGATTCGAAGAGTCGAGAGTGGGTACTTGGAAGAATCCCAAAAAAAAGGCTTGCTGAGCTTTGCGATATAGCATCTGCGGTTGCCTTCCTTTGCTCACCTTGTGCAGAGTTTATAACAGGACAGATTTTATATGTAGACGGCGGCTGGACAGCAGCCTGACGAAACGGAGGAATCAGGATGATTGGAGACAAAACGGCACTGGTTACAGGAGCAGCCGGAATTATGGGAAAGGCGGTGACGGAGATGTTAGTCAATGAAGGTTGTCGCGTAGTAATGGCGGATATCGATCAGCGGAAGCTGGATGCACTGGCCGCCGATTATAACGGGAAAACTATGGCTGTAGCGTTCGATGTAAGCAACGCCGCTGATGTTGATGAAGCTGTACAATTTATTGAAAAGAAATGGGGGGACATTGATATTCTTGTGAATAATGCCGGGATCCTGTCAAAAAACAAATCTCAGACGACAGAAGTTTCAGAATGGGAGCAGGTTATTAATATCAATCTTAACGGAATGTTCTTTACAGCAAAAGCTGTAATACCGGGAATGAAAAGAAAAGGGTGGGGAAGAATAATAAATACATCTTCACTTGCCGCCAAGAGCGGTGGAATAACTGCCGGAACAGCTTATTCAACTTCCAAGGGAGGTGTTTCTTCGCTGACTTTTTCATTAGCTGCGGAACTTGCCGGCGAAGGAATTACTGTAAACGGTATTTCACCGGCATATATAAAAACCCCAATGGTTACAGAGCAGTTGACTGAGGAAGAAAAGCAACAGGTTCTGAATAAAATACCGGTACACAGATTTTGTGAACCGGAAGAATTCGCTCATGTCGTAAGATTTCTTGCGGACGAATTATCCGGATTTATTACCGGAGAAATTATAGATTTAAATGGCGGATTGCTGTTTGACTAATTAGGAGGAATGATAAAAAGTCTTCATGAGCTGGTGAATTGATATACTGCCTTAACTTTAATTGAGGCAGTAAGGTTACTGTTCGACATTTTTACTGGTCCGCGAGACCGTTTAGGAGATTGAAGAGCCGTAACCGAAACATTCAATGGTCTGCGAGACCGGATAGGAGAATGGAACAATTCACCGTATAGGCACTGCTTCAAACTATTGGAGATAGAACATGAAGATGAGTATTGGCGTGGATCTTCACAAAACGCAGTTTACAGTATGCCTTTTAAGTGAAGACCGAAAAATTGATCAATTGGGAATGTATCCGACCAGCGGAAATGGTTATGGAGCATTTCTGAAAATGCTGGATGAATATTGTGAAGAGGAATATGAGTTGAGAGCAGCGGTGGAAACAACCGGGAATGCCCGTTATTTCCGCAATAAACTGTTAAAGGCTGGAGTCGAAGTGGTTGTAGTGAATACTTTGAAATTCAAGGTAGTGAATGAATCTGTAAAAAAGACAGACAAACATGATGCACGCACCCTGGCGGAGTTTCTTGAGAAAGACATGCTGCCTGAATCGATATTATGTTCCCAAGAGAGTGAGGATATTCGAAGGGTGCTGAAATCCAGGTCGATACTGGTAAAATCTGTTGTGTCGTTAAAGAACCAGGTGCATGGCTTATTACTTGGTTATGGAATAGAGACCAAACGCGGACAGCTGCAGAGTAAAAAAGAAAGGCAGCGAATCCTGAACGGTCTCGAGGACCACGACTTTTACGGAAGCGCTGCCAAAACGGTAATACCGTTACTGGATATGATAGATAATCAGGCATCGCAAGTCAAGCAGCTTGAAAAGGTTTTGGCTGAGCTTGTGGAGGACGATGAAGATGTTGAGCTTCTGCAGACAATACCAGGCGTGGGTCTAATAACAGCAGCAACAGTAAGAGCCTATACAGACGATATCGGCAGATATGATAGTGCGAAGAAATATGCAGCAAACGCCGGGCTTGTGCCATGGGTGCAGAACTCAAATATGACAATACATCATGGACATATAACAAAGCGTGGGCCTGTAGAACTGAGGACAGCCTTCGTACAGATGGTGATGGGAATGGTTCGTATGCAAAAGAAGACCGGGACGTACCGAATAATGACGAAGTATGCAGCGATGAAGAAGCAGAAAGGCTCGGGTAAGAGTGTAATAGCTGCCGCCCGCAAGATGAGCACTTTGGTATATACAATTTTAAAAACCAGAGAGCCGTTTGATCCGATGAAAATGGCTTTTAGAAAAGAATACAGGGAAATGCAGGCAGCAGCATGGGAAGCTGTAATGGTCGGTTGATATCCGACCAGATCATAAGCTTATATTTTTAGCTTGTGGTTGACTTTTTATAGGAGAATAAATGAAGACAATAAAGAATGGATTAATCAAGCTCGGCAACAGCGATGTAAAAGTATCACCCATCATCATGGGATGTTGGGGAATAGGCGGCGGATATACCTGGGGTGCTCAGGAGGAGAAAGAATCAATTGACACAATCAGCGCAGCAATAGATTGCGGGATTAATACTTTTGATACTGCCGAATTCTATTCTGAAGGATATTCAGAAGAGGTTTTAGGTAAAGGACTTGAAGGCCGAAGAAATAATGCAGTTATTGCCACCAAGATATGGACCACTCATATGTCGGCTGCCGGGGTAACTGAAGCTGTCGAAGGGTCTCTCAGGCGCCTGAAGACTGACTATATTGATTTATTGCAGACGCATTGGCTTAATCCGGAGATCTCTATTGAAGAAACCCTGAAAATGATGGAGCAACTGAAAACAGCAGGAAAGGTACGTGCTATTGGTGTTTGTAATCACGGTTGTAGTCAGCTTTCCGAAGCTATTGAATCTACTGAAATAGTCTCCAATCAGTTATGTTACAGTCTGCTCTTCAGGGCAGTAGAATATGAGATAGCTGCATGCTGCAGGAAGAATCAGATTGGAATTCTTGCATACAGCCCGCTTGCACAGGGGCTGCTTACCGGCAAATTCAGCAAACCGGAAGATGTCAGTGAAGAACGTGCAAGGCTTAGATTCTATTCAAAAGATCGTCCCGGGACTGTTCATGACGAACCCGGTTGTGAGCTTGAAGTATTTAAGGCTCTGGATGATTTAAGAGTGATTTGTAAAGAAAGTGATATCTCATTGGGAGATGCGGCGATATCCTGGTTACTTCACAAACCTGAAGTTACAGCAGTTATAGCAGGTGCCAGGAATCCTGGCCAGATGCTGAGAAATGCCGAAGCAATGGCAGTAACAATCTCTGATGAATTAGCAGAAAAACTTGAAAACGCCACCAGTTCTGTAAAAAAGATCCTTGGAACAAATGCTGATCCATGGCGGACAGAATCAAGAATCAAATAGAATGGTTTTTCAATAACCCGGATTGGGGTTATCAGGGTCTCCTGATATTAAAAATCCCCGCTGCGGCTTTCAGCGGGGAAACAAGGAAGAGAAAGGAGGGTAGAAAATCTTTATTTTCTACTCTCTTTCTAAAGTATTATTGACAGGTCAAAAATACTTCATCTGTCGAACTTATACGTCCGGATTAGGAACCATGAAGTCCCTTATAACGCTTAATAGATCTGTATACCCGGCTATAAAACCCCGGAGTGTTCTTTGTGTTGCACCATAATGCTCAAATTCTTCCGGCTTCATTCCGTCTGCTTCATACCCTCTGATAAAGTCAGGGAATTTTTTCTTAAGCTCATCAATGATTGCAGGATCTACGGGATTATCCATTCTTTCTTTTACTTCAACGTCCGAAGCGTTGAATCTTTTCTGCCACGAATACGGTATTGTCAGAACAACATCGCCGCCGATGAACTCGCTCCACTGAAGATGGTTTCTGTATGCGGCCGCGAGAAGTCTTGTTTTGTATCCGCGTTCCTTATAGATCCTGTAGGCATTTTTGAAAACTGCTACTCCGGCCCAGTCTATAACGCCGGGTGTAACGGCAATGTTCTCTTTCTTTTGTATTACTTTCAGCCAGTCGTCCATTCGCCCGACCATAATAGTACATACAGGGGTCATCTTCGAAATATCTTTGCCATCAGCTTCGCGTCTCTTGAGGCCTCTTTCTACCGCTTCTGCAACTGCAAGCGCCTGAGGAACCGTAAAGCTGACTGTAGCGTTGACATTTACTCCGGCAGCTGTGGCTTCTTCAATTGCCTTAACGCCTGCGGCGGTTACCGGCATTTTTACCTGCATGTTCTCGGCAAGCGTATTGAAATGGATTGCCTGCTCCGCCATTTTTTTCCAGTTTCGGTAATCCTGGGCATTCGTCTGAATGCTTATTCGGCCCTTCATGCCGTCATGTTTGTCGAACACAGGTTTGAGCATTTCCGCTCCCTTGATCGCCATTTCTTCATTCAGCTTCCATGCGATATCAATCTCGGAAGCTTCCGGCATCTCTTTAACAAGTTCCCTGATCCGGTCTTCCCAGAGATGCATCTCCTTTTTCAGCACGTTTCCGACTATTATCGGATTGGTTGTTGCTCCTGTTGCGCCGTTCTCAATTGAATATGCTAATTCTTCTACAGAACATGAATCATTCCATACATCGGTAACTGTTGTTTCTACAGTTTCATGTAAAGGGCTTTTATATTCCATTAATGTCTCCTTTGCTTATTTTTGCCTATAGTATAATACTAATATCAGATATTGTCAATGTCAGACAATATGATAATAGAAAAATATATCGGGTTTTCATATTTCCAAGCTGCAAAATTCATTCGGAAAATTTGAAACGGTGTTATAATTAAAAGGTTAAGAATTAAATATACTATGGAGAGAATATGAAAAGAATATTATTTTTACTTATTCTAACGATGTGTTTGACATTTGCTGTTTTTTCACAGGAAGTCATAACGACTACCGGTTCAAATACGAATATATCATCTTACGGAAACAGTATGAACCAGTATGATTACCTGATGAACCCGGCCTATGCCGGCCTGCTGGAGGGGATGACCCTGTTTTTCGCCCTTGACAACAGCGGTCAGCAGTTCGGTGCGGACGACCCCCTTCAGATAGAAGGACTTCGCGCCGGATGGGCTGTAAGCGATACGCTGGGTTTTATGATGGATTACAGGACCTGGACGGATATCGATATTTCCGAAGTAGGCGGCGAAGACACCGAGAAAACAGAAGACGATTTTCAGAATATCGAACTGACTTATGATACCTATAATCAGGCGACCGGAAGGTACGATTTTATTTATGAAGACGTTTTTGACAATATTAAAAATACAACTCATGATCATGATTTGCTTGCTCATTCAATTTTTAGTTTAGCCGAAGGTATGGCCGGAGCAGTTCAATTACTTTTTTCACTGCACTCGCATGATACGCATAATGTTGATTACACAAATACCTATTCCAATACGGCTGCCCCTACGGAAGCAAGCCTGACTGCTAAAGGTCAGCGAATCGAAACGGTAAACAAACTTTTGTCCAACAATGAAAACGATATAGCCCTTGATCTGGAATTCGGTATGAATACCCAGGATTTTGTTACCAAAGTTTCGCTGGGTTTGTCCGCAAATAACCTTAGAATAGGAAACATATATGAAATAACAACTACGGATTACAATATCGGTACCGGAGTTGACGACACCGTGCGCGATACCGATTCGATAGAGGAATACAGCGGACAGTATTATTATGACTGGACATACCAGCCGTCGTTTGATATGGATACCGCTGCTCCTGCGTACCTTTCCACTATCGGAACAGGCATAGGTTCAATAACCGAGCTTCCGATGGACGGCTTTACTGTTGTTGTACCGTTTGATATCGGATTTGATTTCCCGATGGGAACTCTTCAAACAGTTCACAGTATAACTGATATCAATTACAACGATGCCGACGAGGCGAATCCCGAAACCGGTCGTGAAATTACCTCAACCGTAACAACCCTGAAGCCCAGGCTTTATATGTATACCAAAGTCGGGGGCGGGGTACAAAAAATCTTCAGACCGGCAGATAATGCAACGGTAACGGCGGTACCGTCGCTTGCCGTCTCTCTTGATATAAAAAATGATACAAGAACACAGGCCAGAACAACCTGGACACAGTCCGATAATAACGGGAACGGCAGTTATGCCGACGCCGGAGACACTGATACGCTGTATACCGAGAGCGGCTGGGAAGTTAAAAACAATAATTATACTACTGAAATTGAGCTTACCCTTCCTGTAAGCGCGGAGTGGAGAGCAAATGAGCTGATGACTTTTCGCGCCGGTTATTCTGTGCAGGCTGTATTCACAATGGCAACAACAAGCTCGCTCGAAACCGGCAATAACTTACTCATATATGAACAGTTCACAGATAATCTGAACGCGGATAACAGTTACACTATCAGGCAGAAAGACGGTTTTGATAACTACAGCGAACCCGATACAAGTTTCAGCGGTGATTTCGATTTCAATTCAAACGGGGAATTCGGAGCTGAACTGAAAATATCCGATAATTTTTCGATTGACATACTTGCAACCGGAGATTCAATAGAAATTGATGATTTTACCGTTATGGGCATTATGAAATATTAGGGGGCCCTTATGTTTAAGAAAATATTAATAATAGCGGCTGTTCTGCTCGCGGCGCTGGTCTTTACCGGATGCCCCGGGGTGCTGAACAGCGACCTGCCTTCCGACATGATGATATCCCTTGGCGTCTTCAGCCCTGCAGAAGGAATATCATCAGTCAGGACAGCAGTGGCCGGTAAAATATATGTTCCGGTTTACATAAATGATCAGCACAGTAATTCTTCCGAAGGGAGTTACGAGGTAAGTTTTACAATCAGCAGTGATTACGATCTGTCCACCGAGGGTGATAACATCGCGGCAGGTACCAGGAGTATCGCGGCTGGTTCTGAGACTGTTATTGAGCTTGATGTTCCTGCGGGAACTCCGGTTGCCGATCCCGTTCCGATTTACCTCTTTGCGTCGTTTGAAGCCACTGCGGGGGATCCTGCCGTTGAAATAAACGGAAAACTTCTTAATATCTCTGTTGTCCAGTTGATAGTAGGAGCGACAAATGAAGCGGACCTTGAAATTAATTTCATTAACCCGCCGTCCGTCTATAGAGTCGCGGGATCTGTTTTCCCGGTATGGTTTAAAATCACAAATGCCGGAAACAAGGTCCTTGGCGAAGGCACGACCATAGCCGTAAGCTTTGAAGTGGATATCTTGGGAACATATACGGAATTCGGCACGGCATCGGTTGTTCTGGCTGCGGCCCTGTATCCGAATGCCTTTGTTACCGGCACGGCAGATATTACCATGCCGAGCATTGCCAATATGGCGACGGATGAAACTGTTGCCGAGGCTGATGTCGACGACTGGTCGGATCTTTTAAGAGCCACGGTTGATCCCGATGATGCCATCACCGAGATCAACGAGGGCGGAACAGATTCATTTTGGCTGTATTCAGGGACCGCTCAACCCGATTTATGGATTTCCGCAGTAGATCTGCCCGGTTACGCATTGGCCGGGGGTGCGGTTGAGGCCGCGGTTACGATTTCAAATGACGGTTATGCCGCAGCGGCTGCAAATGCATACAGTGTAGTTCTTTACTACGATACTGTTGCCGACGGCGAATACATTGCCGCGGATGATACCGTGCTTCACACCTGGGCCGCGGCTTCATGCCCTGCCGTGCCGTGGGACGTCGACGGCAGCGGAAACGGTAACGAGATTGTTCTCTATGCCGTAGCCGGCGACGGTTCGGTGTACCCGGCATCAATGACGGAGGGCTCATATGATATAGGCGCCGCAATCACCGGAAGTCTTACCGAATGGGATGATGAGCCGGACACAGGTACGGTAAATCTGGATATTGTCAGCAAGGACATAGACCTGGAAGTTTCCTATATCAGCACATCATTAACCCAAAGCCTGGCGGACGCCGACGGCGGAACAGTGCCGGTATCGGTTGCTATTAAAAACAGCGGCAGCGATACAGTAACCACAGATTTTACAATATCGTTCTACGCAAGTCCCAATGCAGGTCTGAATCCTTCTGCTCCGGATGATATAGAACTTGGTTCAACAACCGTAACCGATGACCTGGCGCCGGGTAAAAAGCTTGTAACCTACGATGCCATCTTTCCTGACGGCGAAAACGGCGGGTTCTACACAGTTTATGCAGTTGTCGACAGCGGAGATGCAGTTGCTGAAACGGATGAGGACAATAATATTCCCGAGGATCCTTCCGACAGTCCTGCATTTGTTGTTGTTGATGACGGCGGTAATCTGAATGCCAGAATTCTGGTCTGTCTTCCGAATAAAGCGACGTCGGAAGATAGATACACGCAGTACTTTCGTTATTATGAAACTCTTTGGTCCCAAATTGCTGACATTGAGTGGTTGAATGACTATTACAGCGGACCATATGTATATGGAGTTATGAATATTAGTATTCCCTATGATGAAGATCATGGAGTTCTCTTATATTCCGATGCTGACAATACATCCTGTACATGGAGAATTGTGCCATCCTATATTGATGAAATTAATACGATCTATATACCAAATGCTCTGAGAAGCGACGACAATTATGAGAATAATGACACCATGAGCGATGCTACGGTTCTGTCGGGAGCTTTAAATCCGCTTTTTTCCTGGATCAGCAGTTATGATTCTCAAAGTTACGACTACGATTATTACGAATTTCACTTCTGATCAGGGATCGAAAATGATAGCAGGGCTGCCCAATGTTGGCAGCCCTTTTTTAGTTTGCCCTGCATGGGTAATGACTTGACGGTGAGAGTCCGTTACAGGTGGTAGTGTTAAAGAAACTGTTAGCTGACAGCAAGGGCGTAGTCGTGAGGCTGGGTCTGAAGGAAGCATGAGGCAAATTTCCGAACCGACGAACAGAAATCACATATAAGGCTTTATCAGTGGACGAGTTTGCTAAAAGTGACGAAATCCGCACTACAACTGATGAAGTAAATGTGGCGGTTACATGGAAGGAAAGTCATTATCCTTAACGGGGGAGGTCTCATGGACGTCTTAGGCTGCAATATCGCTTATTATAGACGGAGTAAAGCTTGCCATGAGAAGTCAGCAGAAGCCATAGTAGTGATGAGGAAACATCATGAAGGGCTGAACAATCAAATACCTTTCAAAGCGGAAAGGCCTACCTGATAATCCGAACGACGAAAAAAAAAGTCTTCACAGGGGATAATTCAGAGTAGAAAGGAACACATGAGAAAGGACGACAAGTTAATACCGAATACCAATCTATGCGAACAACTGATTTCCCCTGCAAATATTCAGGAAGCTGTCAGAAAGGTGATGGCAAATAAAGGTGCCTGTGGAGTGGATGGAATGGGAGTAGAAGAACTCCCGAAATACTTCGAGGCGAACTATCCTGAAATATGCAGGCAGATTTTGAGCAGGAAGTACAAACCAAAACCAGTACTGCGAGTAGAAATACCAAAAGACAACGGGGGCGTACGACTTCTGGGGATCCCCACGGTAATAGACCGTGTAATCCAACAGGCTATGGTTCAGGTTTTAACTCCGGTGTTTGAACCGACTTTCAGCGACTTTAGTTTTGGGTTTCGACCGAACAGAAGCGCAGAAGATGCGGTTCGACTCGCCCAGACCTACATGTCCGAAGGATACACCCATGTAGTTGATTTGGATTTATCCAAGTTCTTCGACACTGTAAACCATGACATCCTAATGAGTTTGATAGACAAACACATGGACGATAAGGACATCAGGAGGCTCATCTACGTATTCTTAAAAAGCGGAGTGATGACGGATGGAAGTATGATGGCCACAGCCTTGGGAACACCTCAGGGGGGACCGCTGTCTCCACTACTGTCAAATATTTATCTAACCCCGTATGACAAGGAATTGGAAAAGCGGGGATTACGTTTTGTCAGGTACGCAGATGACTGTAACATCTTCACAAAGAGCAAGAGGTCTTCTTACCGGGTGAGAGATAGTGTGAAAAGCTATCTTGAGCGAAAATTAAAACTTAAAGTGAATATGGAAAAGACAGAGGCGCGAAAAGCCGCGGGCTCTTCCTTCCTCGGATTCACCTTCTTGACCTACGGGAAACAGGAAATATTAGGAATAGTCTATCCTCAAAAGAAGAAACTTAAGAAGCTCGAAGACCGTATCAGACTAATTACCCGACGTAACAGAGGAGTAAAGATTGAAACGGTTATTAAAGAGCTTAACAGCATGTTCAGAGGATGGATAGGATACTTCGCAAGAAGCTCCATGAAAAACTACCTCGAAAGGTTGGTGGAGTGGACAAGAAGACGCATTCGCCAATATCTTTGGAAACAGTGGAAAACCGGAAGGAATAGAAAACATCGTTTGAGACAATTAGGCGTTAGTGATTCTGTTCTGAGCCATTGGAAACTTGGAAGCAACTCTTATTGGAAAATGGCCGGTGTTATGAATCCTCTGTTGAAGAACGATATAATTCATAATCACTTTGGGTTGTTAGATGCTCTGGATTTCTACAAGAAACTCCATACGAAACGCATGGAGGCTGATCGGGTGGTACTTGATTTGAGGTACCACAGTCTATTTGGTTGAACCGCCGTATACCGAACGGTACGTACGGTGGTGTGAGAGGCAGAAATTTATTGATTTCTGCCTACTCGATTTTCGTAGTTTGTCTTGTCAAATTACCATTTATCGCTTATAGTCAGTTAACCGTAAATTTACAAGGAGGCGTTAATGTTGAATTTTGTATTAAGGGATGTTCCTGTTCAGGGCTGCCGGAAATAATACTTTTCAATCGTTTCATATAATCTAAAAAAGCATTTTTCCGATCAATCCTCACAGAAAATCTCGTAGATATTTTTTAAGAACAGGGCATCTATTCCTGATTATACAAATCGGTATTCAGCCGGTAATTATTTTACTTAAGGGATAATTATGTCCAGAAACAGGCATAACATTAATACAAATAATGACACTTTTATCTGCAGCCGATGCGGCAATACTGTAGCGCCGGTTGAGTACGGCGGCAGGCAGCGAAATCATTGTCCCAAATGTTTATGGAGCATGCATGTTGATCTCCGAAGCGGAGACAGGCGTTGCGGCTGCAGGGGCGAAATGGAACCCATATCGGTATGGGTTAAACCTTCAGGTGAATGGGCCGTTATTCACCGCTGCAGAAAATGCGGATTTATCAGAACAAATCGTATTGCCGCTGATGATAATGACAAACTGCTTTTTATGCTGGCTGCAAAGCCGCTGACCATGCTGCCTTTTCCGGCGGAGAAAACACTGGAGAAAATCGGATGACAAATAAAATATATATTGATCCTGATGGAAAAAGTTCGGAATGGGGGATCCTGCCGCAGAAGGATGAACTTGATAGATGTTCGGCAGAAGACCTGATGTTCGGCCGTGTAGTCAGAGAGAACCGCGGCAGGTACCTTATCGTTTCAGCAGGGAGTTTTATTGATGCAGAAGTCAGCGGTGCTTTCAGATACCGTGCCGTGATGCCTTCTGATTACCCCGCTGTCGGTGACTGGGTTTCCTGGCGCGGAGAAAAGAATGAAAGCGGCATCACTAACGGTATTGCAATTATCGAATGGGTTTTCAGCCGCAGAAGCTGTTTTTCGCGCAAATCGGCAGGTATAAAAACAGAAGAACAGATCATTGCGGCAAACATTGATGTTGTTTTTCTTGTTTTTGCAATAAACGGAGGGCGAAATTTTACGGCTGCAGGGCTGGAACGTTACCTGACTGTGGCCTGGAACAGCGGAGCCCTTCCGATTGTGGTTCTTAATAAAGCTGATCTGTGTTCGAAAAGTGAACGTGAAGCGGCTGTTTTAACTGCAGAATCATCAGCGCCGGGTGTGGATATAAAGCTTGTCAGTGCTGCAAGCGGTGAAGGTCTTGAAGAGCTTACCTCCGGACTTGAAAAAGGCAGTACTATTGCTCTGGTCGGTCCATCCGGTGTAGGAAAATCAACACTGATAAATGCTCTCGCGGGGGCAGTTTTGCAGAAAACCGGAAGCCAGAGAGAAGCTGATTTGCGTGGCAGACACACTACAACCCATCGCGAACTGTTCAGCCTTGGTTCCGGACTGCTGATGGTTGACAGCCCGGGGATGCGGGAGCTGCAGTTGTGGGCTGATTCGGACAGCGCGGATGATGCGTTCAGCGATATTGCGGAGTTTGCCGTCAATTGCCGTTTCAGCGACTGTTCTCATCAGGGCGAGCCGGGATGTGCAGTCCAGAATGCGCTTGTTTCGGGTGATCTTGAATACCGCCGGTTTGAAAATTATCTTGATTTAAAGCGGGAGCTGGATTATCTGAAGCGTAAACAGGAAGAGCATGCCCAGGGTAAAGACCAGAAGCACTGGAAAGATATCTCAAAACAGATAAAAAGATATTATAAAGAAAAACGGTAGCTCCATTGATGAACAGCCGGTTGGAACAAATACTGTTGCGGCCGGCTGATTTTCTGCGGTCTTCGCCTGCGATTCTATCCGTGACAGGCATCATCATTCACCTGGAACCCCCGGAATTGCTTTTTTTCTTATTTTTTTAGCCTTTTTTTTAAAATTACTTTGACAGACATAACAATTTGAATTATTATAACTATGTCAGATAGAGTACTGACAGGCAGTACTCTGAGAGACAGTACACTGTGTGGTGTAATTGCAGAAGAATTTATTAAAGGAGGTATGCCATTGATTAGCAGTGATATTATTCGAGGGCATCTGGACGCGATTATTCTCAGGCTGATTTCTGAAAAGGATCGTTATGGTTATGAGATCTCCAATGAAATTACTAATCGGACCAATGGTGAATTCAAGATCAAGGAAGCCAGCATGTATGCAGTCTTCCAGCGTCTGGTTAAAAAGCAACTGATTAAAACCTATCTCGGGGATGTTTCGCTTGGAAGTCGCCGCCGTTATTACAAAATTACCAGTCTGGGAACGGCATATCTGAAGGAAGAGATCCGCAACTGGTACAATGCGCGGGCTATTATTGATATTTTTATGGAGGGTATAGAATGAACAAAATTGAAAGAAGCATAAACAGTCTTTTTGAAAAAATCCCTGAAAGCAGCCGCAAGCAGGAAATTGTCCAGGAAATTATACAGGATTTTTCGGACAAGGTCTCTGATCTTGTGGCACAGGGACAGACTGAAGATGAGGCCATGAAAGCTGCGATGGAGGATTTCGGCGATATAGAAGAATTGAAGAAAGAACTGGAAAGCGGAACGAGAACAGAAAAAAGCAAGAAACTGGCACTCGCGCTCGCATTTTCAATATGGGGTGTAATCCTTACCTCTGCATTTTTTGTGTTTATCAATTTATACTATACACCGTATATAATCTGGTTTGTTTATCCTGTATTTGCGGTTCTCTGGTGGCCTATAGTGCAGTTTTTCAGATGGAGACATTTCAAATATAATAAATCTTTTGGTCTTCCGTTTTCGATCAGCAGTTATTTACTGGTTATGGCCCTCCTGATATTTACCAATTATTATTTCAGTCCCAATACGATCTGGTTTGTTTATCCGGCTTTCGGTTTGCTCTGGTGGCCGCTGGCAATGATTTTTAACCATATGCGCAGCAAAGAGTCCGGGGGTGACGAAAACGATGAATAAGCAAGATATTAAAAGCAAAAAGTCCGGAATTGGCTTTTCTATTGTGGGCAGCGGTATCACGATTCTGTTCTTTGTATTCATCAATTTTACTGTCGGGGGGAAATTCCCCTGGTTTATTTTCCCTTCATACGCTATCCTCTGGTGGCCCCTGGCGCTTATCTTCGGTCCGTATTCAGGGTATACCGGGAAACTGCTTTCGCTTGTGGGGAGTCTGCTAACTATTGTTCTGCTGGTAACGGTCAATTATCTGACTTCATGGGGTTATCCCTGGTTCCTATATCCTTCTTTCGCTATTCTCTGGTGGCCTGTTATGATGTTCTGGGGCAAACAACACAAAAAAGCCTTTTCTGTTACAGGAAGCCTCACGGTGATTGTATTTGCCCTGATTTTAAATTTCACTTTTTCTCCGTCGGATATCTGGTTTTATTATCCGGCTATTGCTGTTATGTGGTGGCCTCTGGGCCTGTTTTTTCAGGAACACAGGATGAGAAGGGGGTATTCGATTGCGGGAGCATTGTTTCTTCTGGTTTTCCTGAGTTTTGAAAACTTCGTACGATCTTCTGGGGTGCCGTGGGCGTTGTTTGCATATTATCCGGTTCTTATGTGGCCTGTCTCTGTTTTTCTGAAAAAAAGCCTGGGCAAACCGGGTATTACGATGCTCTGCAGCCTTTCCGGTATTGTTTATTATACAGTGCTGAACCTCTTCATTTTTAAAGGATTTCCGTGGGCGATATACCCTGTTTATGGAATTTTATGGTGGCCTATGGCAGTTCTTGCTCCAAAACGGGCAAAAGAACTGCATTTTTCACTCTTTGGAACGGTCCTGACCTCATTCCTGTTTATTGCGACGAATCTTATAGCGTCACCGGGCACTGTTTGGGCAGTATATCCTATCTTCGCACTTTCCTGGTGGCCTTTATCCGTATATTACTTTGTTTATCGACGCCGGAAAGTTGAAAACGTTAATTTCAGCAGCAAATAAGTATGAAATGAAAACTGTAAAAGATTATTTAATATGATATTTTAAAGGTGGTATATATGTTATTAAAAGGAGATGACCGTAAGCATAAAATTTATGCAATTTTTATTTATACCGGAATATTAGTATTTGGATTCGTTTTAAATACTATAATCATATTTGCTGCAGACAATTCTGCCGGATTCTTTGTTTTTTTCAGAATGATCGGCGCAATAATTGTTTTCAGTCCATTTTTTATGGAACAGTTTATGTTTTCTGCTGTTGATGACAGGAATAGAACAAATTATACAGCGACTATCGGGTATGAAAAAAATATCAGTAATCATATTGACCATTTAAAGAAAATTAAAGAAAAGATTACATATGGTGTTATTTTTGAAATACTAAAAGATTTACCCAGACACAATTCATTCAAATATATAAACAAAAATTCCTTATCTGATGAATATTTTAAAAAAGCATATGATACAGTTAATGATGAGAATATATATATTGTATTATCGAATACCGGGAGCGCTGCAAGCGAAGTGATATCCATATTTACCAAAAAAATCTATAATCATATTTCAATTTCATTTGATTCGAATCTTGAAACTATTATTAGTTATAATGGAGGAGATCATCTTTATCCTCCGGGACTTAATCATGAGAGGATTGAATGGTTTAACAGGAAAAAAGATGCCTCACTAATTATTTATAAATTAGCAGTACCCGGAAAAAGAAAGCATTTAATGATTGATAAAGTATCTGATATTAATAAGGCTGGAAATGCATATAATATACTTGGCTTGATTTTAAAGTTCTCGGCAAAACCTAATATTCTTTTTTGTTCCCAATTTATTTATAAGCTATTGAAATTAGCAGAAATAAATTATTTTGAGATGGATGATGGAGAAGTCAGACCTACCGATTTTATCGAACTAGATTATTACAGAAAATTAAATTTCGCTTACGAAATTAAGTTTGATTCGAAACCGGCCGGAACAAATACTGTTGCGGCCGGTTTCTGTTAAACCGGAATTATTTCAGTTGGAGCTCTTTCAGTTTTTCTTCATGCGGTATTCCCATGTCGTCCCAGCCCCTGGCCTGGTAATACTCGTTAAGCATGATGTTAAACGGCGGAAGTTCATTTGTTCCTCCTCCGCGCCTGTGCGTCTGCATCCGAAGCGGAAGCTGATCGTCCTTTCTGGATGCCCCGTGCCGGACATTATACATGCGTTTTAGATTAAAAAGCCTTTCGCCAGCCTGAATGAATTCCTCGGCAGTAAAATCCCAGCCGGTTGATCCGTTCAGGTAATTCAGGCATTCGTCGATCATAACCCCTCCGTAACGTGCGAATTTGCATAAACACAGAGAATCAAACATTGTTGCCCAGTCCTGCATTCTGGCGGAATAAACAGCTTTGTCTGGCGAGAATCTGCCCTTTTGATCTGGCGCGCCCAGTTTGGGAACATTTCCCTCTTCATAGTCCTGGCTGAATGTCAGGTGGCAGGCCCCGCGGTTTGAGGTCGCATAGTTTATTGCCAGTGAAAAATTGGCGCGGGGGTCATGTGCCGGTATTTCCTGGTTCTTGACGTTTAACGCAAATTCTTCAGAGTTTTTACCCAGTTTTTTTGCGGCATCCCTGATTCCCGTTTTAAAAAGATCTCCGAGAAAGCCTTCCTTTTTTACTACTGTTTCAAGAAGTTTTTTTGCTGAATCGACATTGCCGAAGCTCAGATCCATACCTCCGGTATGTTCATCGGTCAGTATCCCGCGTTCGTATGCTTCCATTGCAAAGGCAATGATGTTTCCCGCCGCAATTGTGTCCACACCGTATGCATTGCAGATTTCGTTCTGCTTAACGATTGTATCATAATCATCTATCAGGCAGTTTGACCCCATCAGGGCTACGGTTTCATACTCGGGCGCTGCAACATCAACCCCGTCGTATTCGCCGCCCTTTGTCAGGGTAACCTTGCCGCAGCGAATAGGGCAGTTTCCGCAGCCGTAGTCTTTTACTTTGGTTTTTGCTATCGACGCATAGCCGGTGAGATTATCAACCGCCGGCTGCCAGTTGCCCTGGTACCAGTTTTTGATCGGCAGATTTCCGATTTCTTCGAAAAGATCAAGCGAGCAGGCTGTGCCTGCTTCTGTTAAAGCTTTTGCATCAGTCCTCATTGTCGGAAGAACTGCTTTATTTGTTGATGTGATAAGGTCGACATCAGCTGTTTCTATTTCCCGGGTTCCGTTTACAACGACAGCTTTTAGCTTCTTGGATCCCATTACGGCGCCTACTCCCGAACGACCGGCTGCCCTCCCGTGGCGTCCGTCTGCTATTATTGCCGCAATGGGCATCATCATTTCTCCGGATGGACCGATACATGCAACTTCCGATTTAGCTCCGTTTTTTTCCTTGAGATTGGAATGTGTTTTAAAGGTGTCCAGTCCCCACAGATCCGAGGCATCGTTTATGCTGATTTCTCCGTCGGAAATATCCAGGTATACAGGTTTATCCGAGCAGCCTTTAATCACAAGGGCGTCAAATCCGCACTTTTTAAATCTGCTGCCCCATCTGCCTCCGCAGTTTGCTTCGCCGTACATTCCTGATTTGGGCGATTTTGTAATTACCTCGAATCTGTCCGAATTAAATGCTTTTGTTCCGGTTACCGGGCCTGTTGCAAAGATTAGCAGATTGTCCGGTCCGAGAGGATCGGTTTCCGGCCCTGTTTCATCATAAAGAAATTTTGCTCCGAAACCGGAGCCCCCAATATATTTACGTGCGAACGCATCATCAAGTTCAATAATCTCGATTTTTTTTCGTGACAGATCAACCCTGGCGATCTTGCCCATATATCCTTTTGTTTTCATGTTAGTCTCCATAATCCTTATAACATATATTTTACAAAGTATACAATACGAATTTGGCTATGTCAAAATAAATCTGTTTGTTGCCTGTCTGTTACATTATTTCAGTTACAGATTTGTAACAAAATCAGGATTTCTTTACAGCAACAATATCAAATTGTTCAGAAAATACCTGATTGATGCTGAAAATTGGCGGATAAACAATTGGCACATATATTGCAATATCTTCTGCATTGTAAATTATAAGGAGATTTCAGATGGATTTAAGGCTGAAAGGCAAAAAGATTCTTGTAACGGGATCCACTTCCGGTATCGGAAAGGGGATCGCTGAAGAATTTTTAAAAGAAGAAGCAACTGTTGTCATTAATAGCTGCTTTAAGGATGAAGTCGAGAAAACTGTATCGGAGCTTTCGTTAAAATATTCCGGTGTAACCGGCTCTGTTGCTGATTTGACCAGTATAGATGACTGTAAAAGACTGGTAGATGAAGCCGACGACGGAAAAGGAATAGATATTCTGGTAAATAACCTCGGAATATATCCTGTTGTTCCTTTTGAGGAGAGTACGGACGAGGACTGGTACAGGTATTGGGAAATGAACGTCATGGCTGCAATGAGATTGTGCAGGCTGGTTCTTCCGAAGATGTTGAAACGCAACAGCGGCGATATTGTAAATATCTCGAGCGAAGCGGGGCTGCGTCCGAATGGAGATCTGGTGCCTTACTCAACCACAAAAGCTGCAATAATAGGAATGAGCCGGGCCCTGGCCGAACTTACAAAAGGCACAAATGTTACTGTGAACAGTGTTTGTCCGGTAACAACCTGGACTGACGGCGTTGCCGCTTATATGGAATCGCTTGCAAACCAGAATAATATTTCTGTTGAAGAACAGAAGGAAGAATACTTTAAAACCGGAAATGATTCGGATTCTCTTCTGCAACGATTCCTTGATGTTGAGGAGGTTGCCCGTTCTGTTGTTAACACTGCGGCTAATCCGGGTATAAACGGTAATACTGTTCTGATCGATGCCGGTGTAATCCGTCATATCTAAGGCTGGAATGAGTATGAATATTACTTTAAATCATGTGACAATTAATGTCACAGATATAAAAAAGAGTTGTCATTTTTATGAGAGCATCCTGGGCTTTAATAAGATTGAAGTCGTCAATATGGGCGATCATGAGATTACCTATTATGAAATTCCCGGCGGCAGCGTAAGGCTGGAGTTGATAGATTATTTCGGCAGCAACAGGAATATTACTACCAGGGCTGACGACGGCGGAATATTCCGTCATGCTGCATTTTGGACGGACAACCTGAACGATCTGGCGGGAAAGATAGAAAGTGCCGGGTTTGAAATCACGCTTCCAGTGACAGATGTTCCAAATTTGGGCGTAAAAATAATTCTGATAAAAGATCCCAGCGGGGTTGAACTGGAATTCTGCGAGCGGCTCAATGGGTGATGTAATTATCAGGAACCTCTCTGCCGGAGATTTTAGTCCGTTCGGAAAAATAATTCAGGCACAACAAAGTTGTCCTGTTTTTGAATCGGATGAAATGGTTTACTGGGGTAATATTGCCCTTTCCGAAAAGATAATAAGCGTTGGGTTTCTCAGGGTTTTTCAGCGGAACAGAGAGTTGACTGAACTGGAGCAGCACAGCGATAGTTTTGAGTTGATGACGGTTCTTGACGGAGAGGTATTGCTTCCGGTATCAGCTGATCTGAAGGAAATTGCGGTTTTCCATCTGGTTTGCGGTGATTCCGTCATAATCAGGCCGGGAATCTGGCATTATCATCCGGCTGCAACGAACGGAGAATCGGCATCACTTCAGATTGTATTTAATGAGGGTACGGAAACTGCAGATCGAAAGATTATGAGTTTGGAGAAAATTATTTATTTTTAACAGGAGAGCAAAATGAACAAAATAGGTATTTATTATGCATATTGGGAAAAAGACTGGACATGTGATTTCTTCTCATATCTGGAAAAAGTTAAAACTCTTGGATTTGATGTCCTGGAAGTGAATGCAGATTGTTTAATCTCATTTACTGATAAGGAAAAGGCCTTTTTGAAAGAAGAAGCAGAGAGAACAGGCGTTGCTTTGTCGGCATGTATCGGAACAGCTCCGGAATATGATATTGCATCAACTGATCAAAATATCAGAAAAGCAGGAATGGATTATTTCAGGAAAGTTTACATGGCTTTAAATGCCTGCGGTATTGACAGATTAGGCGGCATCACATATTCATGCTGGCCCGGATTTTTATCAGGCAGGGGCGCAGGTAAAGAGGAGATACTTGATATATCTGTTAAAAGCGTCAAAGAGTTGATGAATTATGCGGAAGATTTAAATATTACTGTAAATCTGGAAGTTCTCAACCGTTTTGAACATTTTTTAATTAACACAGCTGAAGAGGGCGTTGAATTCTGCGAAAGGGTCGGAAGCAGTAATTGTAAACTCCTGCTTGACACTTTTCATATGAACATAGAAGAAGACAGTATTGCCGAAGCTATCAGAACATCAGGAAACTGGGTTGGTCATATCCATTTCGGAGAAAGTAATCGTAAAGTCCCCGGCTCCGGCCATGTTCCGTGGGAGGAGATAATAAAAGCAATAAAAGAGATACAATACAAGGGTTATATTGTGTTCGAGCCCTTTGTAATCCCCGGCGGCGGGGTAGCTGAATCGGTAAGTCTTCACCGTGAGCTGGTCCCGGGGCATAATCTTGATGAGGATGCAGAAAAAGCCTGCAGTTTTATAAAAAGTCTATTTTGATTCTAATATCCGGGCGGATGGCTGACAGGCAATTCGATTGAGAATCTGCAGCCTTCTCCCGGCAAATTCTTAACATTTATATTGCCGTTCATTGATAGTACCATTTTATATGTAAGATACAGTCCCAGCCCCATACCTTCGCCGATTTCCCTTTTTGTAGAGTAAAACGGTAAAAATACATCGTTAGGATCTTCGGCGCTTATTCCCGGACCGTTATCCGTAATTGTTACAATTGTTTTTGCTTCAGTACTGGATAAGAGCAGATCGGTTTTGATAATGATTTTTTTGGATGCGGACATGGCCTGAATACTGTTCTTTATTATATTAATCAGAACATGCTTGAAATCGGTTGGGTTAAGTTTTACGAAGATGCTGCTGGGAAAAGCGTCCAGAATTATTTCAGCATTGTTTTCTCTGCAGTAAAATCTCATTATCTGTAATACTTTTCTGATTAAATCATTAATATCAAAATAATCTGTTTTGGTAATATTATCACTGGCAAATTCTTTCAGATTTCCGATGATATAACTGATTGATTTTACTTCATCTTCAATGCTTTCAATCTCAAATTTGATTTTATCCGTTGTTTTAAGTGATTTGAGATAATCAACAGTATTCGCTATTATTCCCAGCGGATGGTTGATTTCATGTGCAACGCCCGAAGTTAAAAGCCCGATTGACGAAAATTTCTCGGTTTGTGTTATAGATTCACGCAGTTTGTGCTGCTGTGTTATGTCGTCAATTATCATGATCTTGCCGATATAGATATTATTATTAAAAACCGGCGAAAAGATAAGGTTTGTAACAAAAGATTTATTATTTACTTCGACCGGTATGTTGTATAAGATTTCATCTTTTCTGGAAGCCAGCGCGGTTAACACAATCGGGATATCGTTTCCCCTGTTCTTGATTATTTTGAAAACATCTGTTTTCAGTTCTTCGTTTGCAAGGAAGTCAGATGCCGCCTTGTTGCACAACCTCAGTTTATGATCCTGATCAAACACCAGGAGGTTAACCGGTAAATCCCTTAATATCGCCTGGTTGTATTTCAGGTATTGCATAAAATCGCTGTTGGATAGCGAATTCTCCTGGTCTTCGCTTTCCTGGGAATAGAGTATTGAAGCAAGATTAATTTCATCAAGGTTTTCGGAGTCTTCAGTGAATACAATTTCACCTTTTCTTATTATCCGCACTTTCCCGGCAATTCCCAGTATGCCTTCGATACTCTGGGTGAGATACAAAATGGAGCATCCGCTTTCTCTCAGTTCTTTCAGGATTGGAAGCGCTTTTTTTCTGTCGTCGTGAGACATCAGCGAAAACAGTTCGTCAATTACAAGCAATTCGGGTTTGTAATAAATACATTGCAGCAGCTTGACTACAGCCTTTTGCGAGATGTCAAGCTCCGCTACTTTCTGATTTGAATTGATTTTGAAATCATAATGAGCAAGAAAGGAGTTTATTTTTTTATGGAATGAGGCGTTGCTGTAAAATTGAAGCAGTTTCCGGTTTTGAATTCCGATAAACAGATTCTTTTCTACGCTCATGGATTCTACAAGATTCAGCTCGGTAGTACATATTTCTATTGCATTTTTCTTGGCTTCGGTTATGGAAAAAGATTTATAAGGTTTTCCTTTATATCTGATTACTCCGGATGTCGGTTTTGCTCTTCCTGATAACAGCAGGGCCAGAATTGAACGGCCTGAGTTATTATCGCCAAGTATAACCTGAATATCTCCGGGTCCGATAGAGAAGGATATATTATTTAATATTTCTTTATGGTTCTGATAATAGCTGATATTCTCAAATGACAGAAGTTTCATCTTGCTTTTGCCCGTTGATATTGTATTTCTCCATCTTTCTGTAAAGTGTCGGACGGCTTATCCCGAGTTTAAAAGCCACATCTTTTTTGATGTAGTTCATTTCCTTAAGTGTTTTTTCGATTACTGTCTTTTCATCCCTGTCATCATATTCCGCCTGAAAGCTCAACCCGTTACAGACTGACGGGCTCAGTTCCGACAGGATATATTCAGGAAGGTGTTCTTTTCTGATTTTCCCGTCACGGCAGATTGCATCTGCATAGAATATTACGCTCTGGAGTTCCCGGACATTTCCGGGCCAGTCGTAATCCAGAAAAAAGTTGATAACACTGTCGTCCAATTCGACAGCATCATGAAATTTCTGTTTCTTTGAAGCGATAAAGAATTTAACCAGGTCGGGGATATCTTCCTTTCTCTCTCTTAAGGGCGGCAGTCTGAATATGCCTGTGTTAAGCCGGTAGTATAGATCCTGTCTGAACAGGTTCTGATGGACCAGTGTATACAGATCCTTGTTTGTAGCGGCGATAAATCTTACATTAATTTTTATGGTGTCTTTCCCGCCAAGTCTGAGAATTTCATGATTCTGTATTGTTCTGAGAATTTTTGCCTGCAGAGAAAGGGGCATATCTCCTATCTCGTCCATAAAGAGGCTGCTGTGGTTTGCCCGTTCAAAAATACCCTTGTGAGTTGATTTCGCTCCGGTAAAAGACCCCTCCTCGTGTCCGAACAGTTCACTTTCAAGAAGTGATTCGGAGAATGCAGATGAATTTATTTTATGCATTGCTTTTTCGGAGTATGAAGAATTGGCATGGATGAGGTCCGCAAGCAGTTCTTTTCCCGTGCCGCTTTCTCCTATAATCAAGGCCGGTAAATCTGATGATGCATATAGTTTGGCTTTTTCAATGACCGAAAGCATCTGCCTGTTCTTGGTTATGATGCCGCAGTTTTCCATAGTGCCGGAATTATTTTTTTTACCTGATTTCCTGATAGTGTTTGACTGCAGCATGCAAACCAGATGTTCGATATCAATCGGCTTTTGAATATAGTCTTCAGCTCCGAGTTTCAGGGCTTTAACTGCTGATGATATTGTTCCGTATGCTGTAATCATGATTATTTTTGATTCCGGGGCCGTATTTATGAAATTCGGTATCAATGAAATACCGTCTTCATTATCAAGCATTATATCAAGGAGAATATAGTCAATTTTGTTTTTCTTAAGTACGTTATAAGCCTGTTCGCTGTTGGCACAGCTGTATGTTTCATTACCTCTCAGTTTAAGACTGCGGGCAAGAGTCTGATTATGCTTTTTTTGATCATCAACTATTAGAATATTTAGGCCCAAAACGATTCTCCAAATTTATTTGATTCAGTTTTACAGAACTGTTACAATCTGTTTACATAACTGTAATGTGTTTATGCTGATGTATATCGCGTTATTTATGATTATTGTTTTACTTTTTAAAGATTGTCAAATAGAAATTAGGTATTTTCATAATGATTTACTGTTTAAATATGATCCAGCGGTAAATTTTCGGCGGATCTTTAATAATTTAATTGTTACTGCAATTTTGGCATGGTTACTGCTTTTAGTCTATCAACTAATTTTTAAGGAGACAAAAGTGAGAAAAAAGGTTTTTCTGATGTTGGTTCTGGGACTGATTCTGGTTTCAGCAACTTTCGCAAACGGCCAGCAGGAGGCCAGGCTGAGTGAGTCCGGTTTGCCGGTTGTCAAGATTGGCTGGGCTCCTCCTACAATAACAGGTGTTTATCAGACAGCTACAAATTTCATGGAAATGGCAGTTGAAGATGCAAAGGCACATGGAATAGATATTGAATTGATAACCAGGGTCGGTTCCGCACATAAAAATGTTACAGATCAGGTATCGGTAATTGAGAACCTGATTCAGAGTGAAGTAGATGTAATTATTCTTTCACCTTCTGATGTCGCGGCAATAATTCCCGCCCTGAAGCAGGTAAACAAAGCCGGTATACCATTGATTGTAGTAAATCTTCTTAAACCGATTGAAGGTGTTGAGGTTGATACATTTATCGGTTTTGATAACCAGGTTTGTGCAGCTGTTTCCGGTTACGCAATGCTGGATGCTTTGGGCGGTCCCGGTGTGCTTGGTGCCGGCGAAAAAGTAAATATTTCCGATAAAGATTATCTTGACCTTGCATGGTGGGAAGACATTTATAAAGATGTTGATAAGAATTCCATCTCGGGAAAGATCGCCCTGGTGGGCGGCGTTCCCGGCAGTTTTTATGATATTGAAAGGATGAACGGTTTCCATTCTGTAGTTGATAATTATCCGAACATAGATATCAAGTCTTCTCTTAATGCTGACTGGCAAAGACAACCGGCAGTTGCGGCCGGAGAAAATATTCTTCAGGCAAACCAGGAGCTTGATGCCATATGGGCATCCTGTGCCGAGATGGGAATTGGTGTTTCAATAGCTGTTAAGAACATGGGCAGGGACGACGTTCTTGTTCTTACTAATGACGGAACTCCGGAAAGTGTTGATCTTATAAGGAAAGGCAATATTCTTGCAGAAACATGGCACGGATTCCCGGAATGGGGATGGTACGGAGTTGAATTCGGAACAAGGCTTGCCCTTAACCTTGAGGCGCCTGCTGTATTTGATATCCGCCCGAGGACGGAATACAAGGTAAATGCCGATATGTTCTATCCGGAGCCTTATCTTTCAGATATTGACTGGAAGAGCATTATAGACGAGTACAAGGCAGGAAGATAGTTATTTCTGCGGGCCTGCCTGTCAGGCAGGCCCGCAAATTAATATGGGGTATTATAATGGGTAGTGAAATTCTTCGAATGCACGATATAAGAAAACAGTTTCAGGGAGTACATGCGCTTAACGGTGTTGATTTTTCAGTAATGAAAGGTGAAGTCCATGTACTTCTTGGGGAGAATGGAGCAGGTAAATCTACACTGATGAAAATTCTTTCAGGAGTGCATCAACCGGACTGCGGCAGTATATTCTGGCATGATCAGGAAGTTAATATAAAAAGACCTTCAGATTCCCTGGATTTGGGAATAGGTATGGTATATCAGGAATTGACTTTACTTAAAGAAAGAAGCGTTTTTGAAAATATATGGATTGGCAGGATGCCCAGGATCGGCGCTTCACCGTTTATAGACTGGAAAAGGGCCGAGAATTATGTAAAACGTGTTTTCATGGAACTTGAAATTGAGATAGATGTTTCAAAAAGGGTTTCAGAGTATGATCTCGGTATCCAGCAGCTTGTTGAAATAATCAGGGCCACCTCAAGAGATGCGCGTCTGGTTATTCTTGATGAACCCACATCCGCTCTTACAGGATCTGAAACCGAAAAGTTGTTTTCGGTAATTAATAAACTTAAATCGGACGGCGTATCATTCATATACATCACACATAAAATGTCCGAGGTATTTAATATAGGCGACAGGGTTACAGTGCTACGTGACGGAAGTTCGGTCGGGACGGTTAATACAGTTGAAGAAACAAATGAGGATGAGCTTGTTGAAATGATGGTAGGCCGAAAACTCGATGAGCAATATCCGAAAGAATATAATGTCACCGAAGAAATTATATTCAGTGTTAACGATCTTTCCGATAATAAACACTTTTATGATATAAATTTTGATCTGAGAAAAGGTGAAGTTCTTGGAATTGCCGGCCTTGTGGGTTCCGGGCGAACCGAACTTTTAAAAGCTATGTTCGGACTTGAAAAAATTAAAAAAGGGAGCGTTAATTTCGGAAATACCGTACTGGAATGCAAATCTCCGACTTATATGATTAATAAGAAATTCGGGCTTGTAACAAAAGACAGGCGCGAAGGTCTTTTTGCAAACATGACAATTTTAAAAAATATAATTATTTCATCACCTGCAACCTTCAGCAGAGGTGGGATCAGAAACCGGAAAAAGGAACTGTCGATTGCCGGAGAACTTGCCGCAGAACTGAGACTGGATAAAACGGCTGATTTGGAGCATAACCTTTCCACATTGAGCGGCGGTAATCAGCAGAAAATTGCACTGGCAAAATGGCTGTGTAATGAAACACAGGTATTTTTTATGGATGATCCGACCCGTGGTGTAGATGTAGGCGCCAAGGTCGAAGTTTATAAAATAATTAACCAGATAACCAGAAACGGCGGTTCTGTAATACTGGTTTCATCAGACATGCCGGAACTGCTGGGTATCTCGGATAACATACTTGTTATGAAAAAAGGGTGCATAACGGGTAAATTTAAAACCGGTAATACTTCACAGGAAGAAATTGTTAGAAAGGCTGCAGGAGCATAAATATGGTTAAAGATAAAGTGTTAAAAATGGAAGAGAATAAAATTTCCGATGTTGAAGGTTGTGCAGAAGAAAAGGAAGGGCGGGGTAAATTATCAAGCTTTATGCAGAAAAGCAGTCCGGTCCTGATTTTGCTTTTTCTGTTTATATTCATGTCGGTTGCCAGTCCGATGTTTTTGAAAACAAGCAATCTGCTGAATATTATCAGGCAGTCTTCTGTTCTCGGAATAATGGCCCTGGGAGAGACCCTGGTAATTCTTACAGCCGGTATTGATTTGTCGGTCGGTTCCGTAATGGCCGCCTGCGGATGTTTAATTGCGGTTACATCCACCAAGCTTGGGTTTCCTCCATGGCTTTCTGTAACCGCCAGCCTGGGAATGGGCACTCTTATCGGAATTGTAAACGGGTTGGTAATAACCAGATTTAAAATTCAGGATTTTATTGCCACGCTGGGAACCATGACAGCTGTAAGCGGATTGGCGTTGTTTATTTCAGGAGGAATCCCGATCTCGGGTCTTCCGGATATACTGCTGGTACTTGGAAGCGGAACTGTAGGAGTTGTTCCGGTTTCTGTATTTGTATTTGCCGGCGTTGCAGCTCTGATTTGGATAATGCTTAATCATACAACTCTCGGCGTAAATATCTATGCAGTCGGAGGAAACCCCGAAGCTGCCAGGGTAAGCGGAATCAAGGTTGAGAAAATAAAAGTTATTGTTTACGGTCTCTGCGGGTTCTGTTGTGCTCTGGGCAGTCTGGTTATGGTGGGAAGACTCGGCGGAGCAAATGCAATTATGGGCAGCGGCATGGAACTCCTTGCAATAACGGCTGTAGCTCTGGGCGGAACAAGCCTTGTCGGCGGAATAGGCAGTATCGGCGGCACCGTTATTGGTATCATTACAATCGGGGTACTCAATAACGGTCTTGATCTTACCAACGTAACTCCGTTCTGGCAGAAGGTTATTCTGGGTATTGTAATTGTAGTTGTAGTATCCTTCGACACCTGGCGCGAAAAGAAAATGAAAAAGTAATCTGCATACTTTATTCACCGGGGCTGCATGTAAATGCAGCCCTGATTTTTTTGAACGGGATATTCAGACAGTAGTTGTAACAATTCTTTTGTTACACTTCTATTTACAAATCTGTAACAGGTTTTACATTTTCTTTTAATTAAAAATTGCAGGAATTCAAAAGAATCTGTCTTTTCAGCGGGAAAAGGCCTGATTATCAGGTCTTTTAATTGGGAACAGCAGTAAAATTATTTTTGGCATGAATGTTGCATTTAGTTGCATGTACTTTGAAAACGGTTAGGTATTACACTTTTTAAAGTGTATACAATACAAAGTATGGAATATAACAAATTGGAGGAAGGCATATGACGCAAATGTTTGCTTCACCCGGGAGATACATCCAGGGCTATAAAGAATTGGAGAGGATTTACCAATATATCAAATGGTTTGGAAAATCGCTGGTGGTTGTAACCAGCAAGGGAAGAAAAGAAAGTCTTCAGGCAGAACTCGAGAAAAGTTTTGAAGGTACCGGAGTAAAGCTGGAATACGTTGTTTTCAACGGAGAAGTTACGCGACAGGAAATCTCAAGGGTTGTTTCAGTAATAAAAGAAACTGAAAGCGACGGAGTTATTGCTCTAGGGGGCGGTAAGGTTCTGGATGTTGCCAAAGCTGCAGCTAACGAAGTGAAAATGCCGATATGTATTGTTCCTACAATTGTTTCGAATGATGCTCCGACAAGCGCTCTTTCGGTAATCTACAGGGAAGATGGTTCTCAGGAGGACGTAATCTTCTTTGAACGCAGCCCTGATGTAGTTCTTGTTGATACGGACATTATTGCCCGCGGGCCTTCACGCCTGCTTGTTGCCGGAATGGGCGACGCACTTTCGACATATTTTGAAGCACGGACATGTGTAAATGCATACCGGGATAATTTCCTCGGAATAGCAGGCGGCGGAATGGGCGGTGACGGTTCAGCCGGCACCAAGGCGACAAAAACTTCCATGGCCATTGCCGAGCTCTGTTATGAAGTTCTGCTTGAATGCGGTGTTCAGGCAAAAATGGCCTGCGACAATAATGTGGTTACCAAAGCGCTTAACAGAATAGTTGAAGCCAATTCTCTTATGAGCGGTATCGGTTTTGAGAGTAACGGCGTAAGCACGGCACATGCTGTTTACGGCGGGTTTAGTGAACTGAGCGGCAGGGAGCATATGTTTCATGGAGAATATGTAGCTTTCGGAACGATCGTAATGCTTGTTCTTGAAGGTGCCGACAAGGATGAAATTGAAGAGGTTGTTGAATTCTGTATTAGTGTAGGCCTGCCGGTAACATTCGAGGATCTGAAAGTAGGCGATATCACGGAGGAAGAGCTCGATACCATTGCCGGCGGAGCCTGTGCTCCGGCCCAGACCTCACATACGGAACCGTTCCTGATAGAGTTTCATGAGATGCGTGCCGCAATTCTGACTGCAGAGAAGATAGGCAGGGATTACAAGAGCGGGCTTGCCGGATTATAAGACGAGGAGAAAACCATGATTGATTTTTCATGTCAGCTTCCGGGCGAACTGATCGTTAAGGCGGGGGGGTACCGGGAGTTAGCCAAGTACATAAAACCTTTTGGAAAGAGATGCTTTCTTGTGTCGGATCCTTTTTTTGTTGAGAACGGACTTATTGCAGAACTGGAATTGCTGCTGAGTAAGGACAATATTGAGACAACAATTTATTCCAGGGTAAAGCCCAATCCTAGCTGTCTGGAAATAGACGAGGGTGCTGAGGTCTGTAAAAAGAACCGTTGCGATTCCGTGCTTGCAGTCGGGGGCGGCAGCGCTATTGATACAGGCAAGGCCATTGCTGTAATGGCTGAGAATGAAGGCGGTTCGTGGGATTTTATCGATCGTGAAGACCGACCGTCAAACAAAATAGGAAAAGTTCTGCCTATCATTGTCATCCCGACTACCTCCGGAACAGGGACTGAGGCTACACATTATTCTGTAATAAGCAATCCTGAAAAACATGAAAAGGGAACTATCATCAGCAACAGGATATTTCCGGATTATGCAGTTATTGATGCTGAGCTTATGATAACGCTTCCGCCAAAACTTACGGCACTTACAGGAATAGACGCGCTTTCTCACTGTCTGGAAGCTTTTATCGGAAATGCCGCAACTCCTTTCAGCGACATGGTTGCCAAAGAGGGGATAAGGATAATTACCCGAAACCTGCCCGAAGCTGTTTCAAACGGCGGGAATCTTGAAGCACGCAAGGCCATGGCATGGGGGAGCGCTCTCGGAGGAGTAGCAATCGGTCATGCCGGAGTAGGTCTGCCTCACGCTCTCGGGCAGCCCGTCGGCGGAATTGCCGATGCTCCGCACGGGGCTTCCATAGCAGCATGCCTGGCGAAAGTGATTGAATTCAGTTATATGAGCAACTTTGAAAAATTCGGACAGCTTGCCGAATGCATCGATCCTTCCGTGTCAGGATTGCCGCTTTATGAAAAAGCTGAAAAAAGCGTTCTTCTTATAGAAAGATTTCTCGATTATGTCGGCGGGAATATCACATTTTCGGAAATCGGGCTTAAGGAAGCAGATATAGATAAGGCTGTAGAAGTAGCAATGAACGGTTACGGGGTTAATGTTCGGAATCACCCGCGCGTTGCATCAGAGCAGGAAATCAGGGCTTTGTATAATAAATGTTTGTAAGGTGTAGATCATGAAAGCAGCGGTTTGGACCGGAGCAGAAAAGATGGAAGTTGCCGAACTTCCAATGCCGGTAATGCAGGATGATGAAGTACTGCTGAAAATTGTGGCTACAGGGGTGTGCGGTACTGATTTGGCTATCTACAAAGGTTTGTTTGATAAAATCAGGGCTGTGCCCCCAATGGCCCTGGGCCATGAATTTTGCGGAGTAATCACGGAAAGGGGCAGAAATGTCAAAGGCTTTAATGCAGGTGATTTTGTCGCTGCCGATGCTCTGCTGTCCTGTGGTAAATGCTTTGCGTGCTTAAACGGTTTTCCGCATGTCTGTAAGGACCTGAAACTTATAGGAGTTGATGTAAACGGGGGTTTTGCAGAATATGTTGCGGTTAAAGCTTCGAAACTGCATCGCCTTCCTGACGGGATTGCGCCTGAAATTGGAGGTATAGTGGAACCGTGCGCGGTTGCTGTTCACGATATCAGAATCTCCGGTTTTAAACCGGGTGATAATGTTCTGGTAATCGGCGGGGGGCCAATAGGCATATTAATGGCGGAAATTCTCCGTAACTGCGGTGTGAACAGAATTCTTGTTTCGGAAATAAACGAGGCAAGGCTGGCATTGCTTAAAAGTCACGGAATAGACGCAGTTTCACCCGGGAGTGTTGATATGGCTGACTGTATCAGGAAAAAATTCAAGGGCATAGGCCCTGATATCAGTTTTGAGGTATCCGGAACCAATTCCGGCTATCAGACTGCTGTTGATAACACGAGAATCCGCGGAACCGTTGTGCAGGTCGGTATTGCAAAAGGCGAAAGTTCAATTGATATGCGAAGGGTAAATTTTGCCGAACTTTCGATTGTCGGAACCCGTGTATATGAACCGGTTGATTTTGATTGCGCTGTAAATATGCTTTCTTCAGGAAAGGTGAATATACACGGAATTGTCAGCAGTCACTTTCTCGATGAATGCCCCGCAATATTTACAGAATTGGCCGGAGGGAAGACCAGTTTGATAAAGCCCGTAATAAAAGTGAGTTAACAGGGATTCATGTAAAAATTACTGATTTTTATAATTACCCCGGTAAATTGTTGAATTCTTATAAGCTGAATTGGAGTTAGAAGTTATGAAAAGACTGACGGATGAGAAAGTATCTGAACTTAAAATCAAGGCAAAAGAGATACGCAAGATGACAATAATGTCGATGGGAAAGATAGGTGTCGGGCATATCGGAGGCGCCATGTCGATAGTCGATGCGCTGACGCTGTTATATTACCGTCATATGAATATTGATGTGGATGATCCGAAGAAGCCGGACAGGGACAAGCTTGTTCTGTCGAAGGGGCATGCCGGTCCCGCACTGTACAGTATTCTGGCTGACCTTGGATATTTCCCCGGACAATGGCTTGATACGCTGAACCTCGGCGGCTCACGTCTTCCCAGTCATTGCGACATGAATTTGACGCCCGGTATTGATATGACAACAGGGTCTCTGGGGCAGGGATTTTCCTGTTCTGTCGGGTTAGCCCTTGGTGACAGGATGAGCGGGTACGGGAATACAATATATTCAATTATTGGAGACGGAGAAAGTAATGAAGGTCAGATTTGGGAAGCGGCAATGTCTGCGGCCCAATTCAAATTGGGCAATCTTATAGCGTTCACCGACTATAACAAGATGGAACTTGACGGTTATATGTACGAAGTAATGGATATTTCCGATATCACATCCAAATGGTTGTCGTTCGGCTGGTATGTTCAGCGGGTGGACGGTCATAATTTCAATGATATTGATCGGGCAATACTGAATGCAAAAGCGGAAACCAGCAGGCCTTCCATGATTATTCTGGATACCGTAAAGGCAAAGGGTTTTGCTCCGGGAGAAGGAAAGGTAGAAAGTCATAATATGAAGTTCGATATAACAGCAGCGGAACAGGCTATAGCCGTGCTTGATAAGGAGTATGCATAATGAAAGAAATGAGGGCCGCGTTTGCGGAGTTGTTGATAGAGCTTGCGGAGAAAGATAAAAGAATTGTGCTTCTGGAAGCCGACTTGATGAGAGCAACTGGAACCACCCCCTTTAAGGAGGCTTTCCCTGAACGGACGATTAACTGCGGGGTTGCCGAAGCCAATATGATAGGAATAGCTTCCGGATTATCTGTTGCGGGGAAGATTCCCTTTGCCTCTACATTTGCCTGTTTTGCTGCCCGCCGTGCTTATGATCAGTTCTTTCTGTCGGCAAACTATGCTCAGCAGAATGTTAACCTTGTGGGTTCCGATCCGGGTATTCTTGCCGCCCTTAACGGCGGTACGCATATGCCGTTTGAAGATGTGGGTTTGATGAGGAATATTCCCGGTCTGGTAGTCTTTGAACCCTGCGATATAGTGTCGCTGAAAGAATTGATTCCCCAGGCAAAAGACCGTAAGGGATCGAGCTATATGCGGCTGAACAGAAAGTCCGGTCCCGCCGTGTATGCCGAAGGCGAGAACTTTGAATTGGGCAAAGGCAAATTGATAAGAGACGGGTCGGATGTGACTTTAATAGCAAGCGGAACGATTATGGTTCCGGAAGCATTATCAGCTGCGGCCGGGCTTGAAAAAGAAGGAATCTCTGCGGCGGTAATTGATATGCATACGATTAAACCGATAGACGGTGAAATTATCGTTAAATATGCGGAGAAGACCGGAGCAATAGTGACTTGTGAGAACCACCAGGTTATTAATGGTCTGGGTTCGGCTGTAGCCGAGGTTCTTGCGGAAAATTTTCCCGTTCCGATGTTGCGCGTCGGTGTTGAAGATCGTTTCGGGCAGGTTGGAGATGTTGATTATCTGAAAAAAGAATACGGTCTTACTGCAGAAAAAATAAAGGATAAAGCAATTACGTTATTCAGAAGAAAAGAGTGTTTGATTGGAACACGTTAGGTTTCCGAATTACAGTTGATAATGAAGATGTAAAATAAAATATAATTTTTAAATGACAAATAAAATAATATAACCTGATTTTTTGGAGGAAACGATGGTTTATCTGATAGCGTATGTTTACGGAAAAGAAGATAAAAGTGCAGAGCTGAAAAAATTGTTGATTGAGCTTGGCCGAAACACTATGAAAGAACCCGGAAATGTTCATTTCATAATGCATGAAAAGGAAGATGATGCGTCAACATTCATTTTTTATGAAGTATATGAAAATGAAGAAGCGTTTGAAACGCATCTGAATTCACCGCATTCGGTTGAGTTTTCAAATAAATACAACACTTTGAAGCTGGGGCGAAAAGATATAGAGGTAATCAAACTTAAAAAAGTAGATATCTGACGATCTGAAGTATTTTTGACGGAACAATGTAAATAATTATTTTCCTGATAATTGTCAAAAAACTTCATGACTTAATATTCATTGGAATAACACCGGGGTTCCGGTGAAAAAATATATTCCAGAAAAAGATGGAGGAGTTTGTATGATGAAGAAAGGCATCGTGGTATTAATGATTGTTATGTCTGTTCTTGCTGTTTTTTCCGGATGCGGAAAAGAGACGGCAACAGTTCAACAGGAAGTTGCTGCTCCCGCGGCAACAGAAGAGCAGCGGGTTTACTATTATGTTGCTCCGCTTATGGGGCATCCTTATATCTATGACCAGCATCTCGGATTTAAGTATGCAGCCGAGCAGTTCGGTGTGGAAATTATTAAAATGGGTCCGGACGGCTGGGACACTGCAGCTGCAGCACAGGCTTTTGAACAGGTAATCGCAAAAAAGCCCGACGGGATAGTGTGCTGTCTTTGGGACCCTTCAATGGTTCCGGCGATAAAAACGGCCAGGGCCCAGGGAATACCGGTAATAGCAATAGAAGCAATTGTGCCGGATTCTGGGGTAAATGCGTTTGTCGGTCTGGATAATTATCAGTGCGGCGTAGATACCGCAATAGAATTAATTGCACGGGCCGGAACTGCCGGAAATCTTGTTGTGCAGGGCAACTGGGGCGCATCCAATACTGAAGCGAAGCTTGCAGGTTTTATGGATTATCTGACTGAGAATTCCAGCTGGAAGGTCGTGACAAGAGTTGATGACAAAGCAAATACTGAAGTTTCAATAGACGGTGCAAAATCGGCATTCAATAACTTCAAGGATTTGCAGGGTTATGTAGGACTTGACTCGTCTTCTGCTCCTGGTATAGGCGCGGCGATGGAAGAACTTGGAATCGAGCCGGGTTCGCTTACTGTTATCACTCATGACCGTGAAGATGCAACGCTCGAATATATTGATGCGGGTTATGTTACAGCAACGATTATAAATAAAACAGCCATGCAGGCATATCTTGCAATTGGTCTTCTTGAACTCTGGAATACCAAAGGGTTTTCAGATGTACCTGTTTCCGGCAACAATGCGGCCTCAGGCTTTGAAGTTATGCCGCAGCTTATGTATAACGGATCAGTTACAATTGATAAATCCAATGTTGAGCATTTTATGCACGACAGGATGGACACGTATAACACCAAACTGTATCACTAGAACTCAGTCAAAGTTGTAAAACAGCCCGAAGTGTAAGAACTTCGGGCTGTTTTAAAAAAGCGGGGAAGGGATGAGCAGAGAAGAAAACTATTTAAAGATATCGGGCATTTCAAAAAGCTATGGAGCTGTACGGGCATTGAAGGATGTTTCCTTTTCTGTAAAAAAAGGTGAAATCCATACAATACTTGGAGAGAATGGAGCAGGAAAGAGTACACTTGTTAAAATAATAATGGGTGAACAGGAGCCTGATTCCGGACAGATAGAGCTTGATGGTGAAGTGATACAATATTATTCCCCGCTTCATGCCAGAAGCAGAGGAATCCAAATGGTTCATCAGGAACTTGCTGTATTTGAGAATATGACGGTTGCTGAAAATATATTTCCCTGGAATGAATACCGGACAAATCTGAATGGGGTTAACTGGAAGAAACTGAACCTTGAAGCTCAAAAACGTCTGGATATGTTTGATTTAAAAAGTGTCCGGCCCGAACAGCTGATGAGAAACCTGACTCTGGATATTCAACAGATGATAGAGATATTGCGTTGTATAAGCGCCAGGCATTCTGTTCTTCTTCTCGATGAGCCTACAAGCGGGTTGAATGATGAGGAAACCGCCAAGCTGATGATTATTCTGAAGAGGCTTCGCGATGAAGGAGAGACAATTCTGTATATCTCTCATCGCCTGAAGGAGATTCTTGAAATATCAGACAGTGTTACGATTTTAAGAGACGGCGAATATATAAACACTTTATTGAATGATGGAAACATGACGGAAGATTTGCTGATCAACAGTATGGTCGGAAGAGACCTGAGCAGTACGTTATATCGTAACAAGGTCTATTCGGCAGTAGAAAAAAATGTTTTGTTTGAAGCCAAAAACATATGTAAAGAGAATGCGTTGAACGATGTAAGCTTCAGCCTGAGCAAGGGAGAGATTCTCGGTATTTTTGGACTTGAGGGATCAGGCACTGTAATGCTGTCCAGAATTATATACGGATTGGGCGATAAAGACAGCGGCGATATATTTTTCAGAAAAGCGAAATTGGAAAAAGTAATGCCGAGCAGAATGATAGAGAATAAAATTCTTTATCTTAATACCAACCGGAAACTTGCCGGACTTCTTCTGGATATGCCGGCTTCAGACAATATCGGATTAGCTGTATTTAAGAAGATATCCTTTTTTTCTTTTATTGATTTCAGAAAACTCAAGGAAATCAGCAGGAAGTTCATAAAGCACCTGTCTATTGTAATCCCGTCGGCAAAAACCCATCCGAGGAATTTAAGCGGGGGCAATCAGCAGAAGGTTATGTTAAGTATCTGTCTGGCTGCCGAACCTGATTTACTCATCGTCAATGAACCTACCAGGGGTATTGATGTTGGAGCAAAGGCGGAAATACATAAACTGCTTCTGGAAACTGTAAAAAAGGGCGTAGGAATTATTATATTCAGTTCGGAGCTTCCTGAGCTAATCAGTTTGTCTGATCGTATTGTAGTTATGAAGAACAACAGAATATCCGGGGAAGTTGTCGGTAAAGATATTGATGAGAGCACAATAATGACTTATGCAGCAGGCGGCGGAGATGTGGTGTGAGGAGTATAAAGTAATGAATCAGGATATACCAAGAACAGGATCCTTAAAATACAGATTACCGAATATCAGTAATTATACGATTGTTATTTTAATTGTTGCCCTGGTAATAATTTTGAGTTTAACAACCGATACATTTTTCAGCTATAACAATATATATTCAATTCTTTTCGGAGTATCTATCCAGTTTTTTGCTCTGATTGGTTTTACCTACCTGATTATAATGGGCGAAATCGATATGTCTGTAGGTTCCGCCTATGGTTTTGCCGGTGCACTTCTGGGAATTTTCGTGAGTGTTTTCGGTATCCCGTTTTTTATCAGTTTTCTGCTGGCTGTAGCTGTTATGGCATTTATCGGACTTATTAACGGGTTTCTTGTCGTCAGGTTCAGGGTGTTGTCAATGATAATCACAATCGGAATGATGAGCGTCCTGCGGGGTTTAACTTCCATCCTGACATCAGTACTTGGAGCGCAAATATTTCCAACCGCTTACAGGAAGCTTATTAAATTCAGGATTGGTGAGATCCACTGGACTGTAATTATTTTTGTTTTGCTGGTAATAGTATTGGAGATCCTGCTCTACAGGTCGTCAATATTCAGGCAGTTTTTCTACATTGGATATAATCAGGATACTGCCAGAATCTACGGGATAAAAACGAAAAAGATAAAAGCAATCATTTTTGCTGTCTCTGCGGCTTCGGCCGGAATCGGTGGAATTCTTGCAACTTCCAGAATAACCCATGCTTATCCTACAACCGGGTTAAATCTTGAATTTACCATGGTAACTGCAGCTGTTATAGGCGGTGCCAGCCTTAACGGCGGCCGGGGGAGTATTCTGCGATCAGCTCTGGGATTGCTGCTGCTTTCAATAGTCCAGAACGGAATGATTATTTACGGAGTCGATCCTTATTATCAGCAGGTCCTGCTCGGAGTTATTCTCATTGCCGCAGTATTTGTTGATGCCAGACTGAATCGGGGAAAGGTGTAACAATATGAATTTTATAATTTTTAACGGTAGTAATAAAATTTCCGGATTAAGGAAATTGCTGGAAAAGAACGGTGCCATTACAATTTTATTCTGTGCTTTGCTGGTGATTATTTTATCTGTCGGAAGTGATTTTTTCTGGAACATGGATAATCTTTTTTCTCTTCAGACAAGTATCGCTCCCGTAGCTATTGTTGCATTCGGGATGGTTCTTCTTCTCATCTGCGGCGTATTTGATTTATCGGTAGGAGCAATTATGGTCCTCAGCGG
Organism: Spirochaetia bacterium; assembly: GCA_963675665.1. Classification (GTDB taxonomy): domain Bacteria; phylum Spirochaetota; class Spirochaetia; order UBA9216; family UBA9216; genus Thalassospirochaeta. The sequence continues at coordinate 4,850,585 of OY776510.1, read as the reverse complement.
AATAATAACTTCATGGCTGTTTAAATTTGAGCTGCCTGTAGGCGTTGTCATACTGGCCGGGCTTCTTGTCGGAGCAGTTGTCGGCACAGTTAACGGATTTTTGGTGGCTGTTCTGAAAATTAATCCGCTAATAGCAACTATAGGCACTATGGGAATAGCTCAGGGTATAGCTATGGTCGTTTTTGCCGGAAGCCATAAGGGCCAGGCTGAGTATCAGACTGCAGTTGAGCTTCCACAATCCTTTGTGTGGTTGGGCGGGAGAGTTTTCGGCGTATATTATATGTTTCTTGTTATGGTTGTTCTGGCTGTAGGGATAACGCTTTTTCTTCGTTACTCGCCTGCAGGCAGAAAACTGTATCTTACGGGAGATAACAGAGAGGCTGCCGACCTTATGGGGTTTAATACGGACAGAATTTTAATGTTGACTTATATATTTACAGGTGTTCTCTGTGCCCTGTCCGGAATTCTCTCGGTTGCAAGGTTTGAGCAGGCAAACAGGTATTTGGGAGAAGGTGTTAATGTAACAGCAATAATAAGCTGTATTCTCGGAGGGGCCAGTCTGACGGGAGGAAGAGGCTCGGCGGCAGGCACTCTCGGCGGAGTAGTTTGTATGTCTCTGATCATTAACATGTTCAATCTTTTTGAGATTAAATCAACCTGGCAGTATGTTGTTGTCGGGGCAATCCTGATGCTTGTAGTCAGCGTTGATGGATATTTAATCCTCCGCAAACAGAAGGCCCTTGGAAAGATTTAAAACCAAAGGGTTAGACCTGTGGTTTTAAAACGCTTTTGTATACCAGGGATATTACAGAAGCGGAGATTTTCTGGTATTGATAAGCGCTTTGTAGCTTTTATCCATATTCATTTTTGTCGTTTCGAAATTCCTGATTGCATAACATGCATAAAGAATATCGATTAAGAGGATCTGGGAGAATTTTGAGGTAGTGGATTCCCAGTCGAAAGCTGTCGGCACTTCTGCAGTTTTGGTTGACGTGAAAAGAACAAGATCAGCATGGCTGCAGATAGGAGAATTTTCAAAGGAAGTGATGGCAATAGTAGGGGTGTTATTCTGTTTCGCTATTCGGAGGGAGTCAATAACAACCTTTGTCTTTCCGGAATTGCTGAGTCCGATTAGCAGGTTTGTTTCATTGCTGATTGATGCATTCATAAGCTGAATGCTCTCGTCCCTGTTGAGAATGGTTTGCTTCCCGGCGCGGGTGAATCTCATTTGAGCTTCCTGGGCTGCAATTACTGAAGATCCCATGCAGGAGAAAATCAGTGTTTCAGCCTTTTCAATCATCCCGACAGCCTGCTCAATTTTATCCGTATGAATCATTTCCTGGGTTTGGCTCAGAGTGTTGATGTTTTTATTGGTAATTTTTCTGATTATTTCATCGTAATTATCATCTGCGGTTATGTTTTCATACACATATTCAAATTTATTTTCGGTGTTGTCTGCGATCTGTTCCTTGATAATAAGATTTTCAACCAGGGCATATTTAAGCTCGCGGTAGTTTGTAAAACCGATTTCCTTTACAAAACGTGTAATTGTGGATTCTGCAACCTCACAGTCAATTGCGAGATCCTTTATGGTTTTACTTTTAACTATATCAGGATTTTTCAGAATGTAGTTTCCGATTTTATACAGAGCCGGATTCATATATGGAAGTTCGCGGCTTATCTTTCCCAGTACACTTGATTTCATTTTTAACCTCACTATATTAATACAATGAACTGAAAATTACGTCAATAAAATAAAATAAAATATTATTTTAATATTGACAAATAAAATTAAATTCTATATAATCATGACACAATAAGATATGCGAGGATGATATGGATAAGCAATTAGAAGGCAAGGTAGGCATTATTACAGGGGCAGCCTCGGGTATAGGCGAAGCTGTAGCTGTAAAATTTGCTGAACACGGTGCAAAATTACTACTGGTGGATATTGATGAAGATAATCTTGCCAGGGTTACTGCTGAAATTTCCGCAACAGGAGCTGATTGTTTCAGCATAACAGCTGATGTCTGCAGCGAAAGTGAAGTAGAAGCCTTTTTTCATAAAGCGATAGAAAAATACGGGAAACTTGATTTGCTGGTTAACAGTGCCGGGAGAGATTCGTTGTCTCCGCCCATCAGCCAGACAACGCTTGAAGACTGGAATAAAACGCTCGGACCCAATCTGACAGGTGTGTTTCTGTGCTGCAGGGAAGCTTTCAGAATAATGGAAAAACAGGAAAGCGGCGGAAGAATAATGAATATGGGTTCGTCGTCTACGAAAGTTGCATCCTGTCCGGGACACAGTCCGTACCGAGCTTCAAAACATGGAATGCTTGGCTTGAGTAAAAATATTCTGCTGGAAGGAAAAGATAAAAAAATCGGAGTGACGGTTATTAATCCTTCCCATGTCAAGACGCCGATGACGGAGATAATTGATAAAGGTTTTTACAAGATGGGAAAAGACGGAAAGGATGTTGAGGCTTATATCGACGGATGGCTTGACGAAAAGGAATTGAAAGAGGGAATTCACTCAAGCTGTATAGATGTAGAAAATGTAGCTGATATTACCCTTTATGTTGCAACACGAACGCCTGATGTTACAATACCTACAGTATCGCTTTATCCGACGCACAAGATACATCGATACGGAATGGAAGTTTAACCGCAGATATTGAGGAGGAAGAGATGTCGAAATATGTTATGGCCTTTGATTCGGGAACTACCGGCGTAAGAACGGTGCTGTTTGATGCGAAAGGAGAAATTGTATCGCTTGATTACTGTCCTTTCAAACAAATTTTCCCAAAACCCGGATATGTTGAGCATGATGCGATGGAGATTCTCGACGCTCAGTTAAAGACGGTAACTGAAGCCATGAGCAAGGCGAACGCTTCGTTCAGTGATATAGCCGCAATCGGAATTACCAACCAGAGGGAAACAACGGTAGTTTGGGAGAAATCAACAGGATTGCCCGTTTATAATGCTTTGGTTTGGCAGGACCGGCGGACCTCCGCTATATGTGAAGATCTCAAAGCTGAAGGCCTTGATGATTATGTAAAAGAGAACACCGGTCTTCTTATAGATGCGTATTTTTCCGGTACGAAAATAAAGTGGCTTCTTGATAATGTTGAAGGCGCACGGAAAAAGGCTGAAAACGGCGAACTTATGTTCGGTACGATTGACAGCTGGTTGATCTATAAAATAACAGGCGGGAAAGTACATGTTACGGATTATTCCAATGCGTCCAGAACTCTCCTTTTCAATATAAAATCGCTTGAATGGGACAGGACAATGCTTGACGCGCTGGGAATTCCTGATTCAATGCTGCCTGAAGTCCGCTCTTCGAGCGAAGTCTACGGTACTACCGACCCGGAGGTTTTTTTCGGTCAGAAGATCCCGGTTGCTTCCTCCATCGGCGATCAGCAGGGCGCTCTTTTCGGTCAAACCTGTTTTGAGCCCGGTATGACGAAAGCCACATACGGTACCGGCGGTTCTCTCGTAATGAATACCGGTGTTAAACCGATGCCTTCCAAAAACGGATTGCTCACAACAATAGCCTGGGGCCTGGACGGAAAGGTTGAATATGCTCTTGAAGGGCTTTTGTATACTGTAGGCTCTGCGGTTCAGTGGCTCAGGGATGAGCTTAAACTGATCGGGAAAGCCGAAGACTCCGAAGCGGCTGCCAGAAAGGTAAATGATACCAACGGGGTTTATTTTGTTCCGGCGTTTACCGGATTGTCGGCGCCGTACTGGGACCAGTACGCACGGGGCGGCCTGCTTGGGCTTACGCGGGGAGCAAACCGCAATCATATTATCAGGGCAACGCTGGAGTCGATTGCTTATCAGATAAAGGACGTAATTATCTGTATGGAGAATGATTCCGGGATTGCCACTACTGAACTGAAGGTAGACGGCGGTGCGTGTGCAAATGATTTCTTAATGGAGTTCCAATCGGCAATACTGGGGATTCCGGTAATACGTCCGAAGATAATTGAATCTACCGTACGTGGAGCTGCATATCTTGCAGGTCTGGCGGTTGGTTTCTGGGCGGGAAAGGACGAGATTGTTAAAGGATTCGACCTCGACAAGAAATTTAAGGAAGAAATGAGTGCAGATAAGCTTAAAGAGCTTTACTCCGGCTGGATAAAGGCTGTAGGCAGGACTACTAACTGGATAGAGTCATAATGATAATTGACCTATATAATTGAAGATTTTGTATTGGAGTGATGATGAAAGCAGCGTTTTACTGCGGGATCAAAGATATTCGGGTTGAAGATGTTAGTATTCCCGAAATCGATGACAATGAAATATTGATAAAGGTTAAAGCAACGGCGATTTGCGGAACCGATTTAAGAATATACAAGTTTGGACATTTTAAGATTCCGGAAGGAAGCAAGAGGGTTTTAGGGCATGAGATAGCCGGAGAAATAGTCGAGATCGGTAAAAATGTCAGTCGTTTTTCAGTAGGAATGCGAATTGTAGTGCCGCCGAATGTAGGTTGCGGCGTCTGTGAAATGTGCAGGCAAGGTTATAACCAATTGTGCTATACCTATGAAGCCTTCGGAATAAGCTGGGACGGTGGTTTTCAGGAATATATGAAGGTTCCGGCACAAGCTATAAAAATGGGAAACCTCCTGCCTATCCCGGACAGCCTTTCATATAATGAGGCGGCACTTTGTGAACCGTTCTCATGCTGTTATAACAGTTATAAACATCTTGATACAAAGCCGGGAGAAAGTGTAGTAGTCGTAGGATCGGGACCGATTGGAATTATGCATGCAATGATAAACAGGCTTGCGGGTTCTACCAATGTGGCAATTGTTGATATAAACAAAAAACGGCTGGAGGAAGCAAGCGCATTTGGGGTTGCCGACTGTTATATCAACTCATCAGAAGAAGACCTTGAAGATGCTGTCAGGAAAATGACAGACGGTAAAGGCGCTGATATTGTAATAACAGCCAACAGCGTTCCGGAGCTTCAACAGTCGGCTCTTGAAATTGCAGGTGTACACGGTCGCGTTAATTTCTTCGGCGGAATGCCCAAAGGTAAAGAAATTGTCAATCTCAACACAAATCTTATTCATTACAAAGAATTGACCGTTCTCGGCACAACAGGCTCCAATCTCGAAGATGTGGAAAAGGCCATAAAGATAGTGTCGTCCGACCGTGTTGATGTAAAGGGGCTGGTAAGCCGAAAATTTCCAATCGAGCAGGCGGCGGAGGCATTTGAATTTGCCCTGAGCGGGCAGGGCCTGAAGGTTTTGATAGGTAACGAATAGGTGGATGATATGGATAAAATGAATAGTGCAACCTTGTTCGCTCCCGGGGATCTCAGGTATGTTCAGGTAGACAAGCCTGAAATAAAGAACAGCAATGATGTTCTTGTTCGTATAAAATCGGCTGGAATTTGCGGTTCTGATCTTGACCGGGTGCTTTTTAAGGGGACTTATCACTTTCCCACTATTCCGGGGCATGAATTCAGCGGAGTAGTGGAAGATGCCGGCGAAGCCGTTACCACAGTGATTCCCGGCAGCAGGGTTGTAGTTGCGCCGATGATTCCGTGTATGAATTGCGCCAATTGTGCCAAAGGAAATTACGGGCAATGTGTAAATTACGATTTTATAGGTTCAAGACGGGACGGAGCTTTTACCGAATATGTGATTGTGCCCGAGAGGAATATACTTGTGATGCCTGATGAAGTCAGTTTTGATGAAGGCGCAATTGTAGAGCCGGCAGCAGTAACTCTTCACGGGATGAAGAAGGTCGGAATTAATCCGGGTGATTTTGTTGCTGTTTTGGGTTGCGGTCCAATCGGCCAGATTGCTATACAGCTTGCCCGAATTATGGGCGCAACAAAGATAGCTGCAGTAGATGTTGTAGAAGGGAAACTGAGTGAAGCAAAAGGAATCGGTGCTGATTATATTATAAATTCGATGAAGGATGATCCTGTGAAAATCCTGAAAGAGTTGACCGGAGGTAATATGGCTGATGTGGTGATAGAGACTGCCGGATCGCCGATTACCCAGGAGCAATGTTTCAGGGCCGGTGCAAATTTGGGCAGGGTTCTTTTTCTCGGAACAGCTCATAAAGATATCAATATTCCTGCAGAAAGTTTTGAGATGATGGTTCGCGGAGAATTATCCATGGTTGGTTCATGGAACAGTTATTCCGCACCGTTTCCAGGTGTCGAATGGAGAAGCATACTGGAGTATCTGGCGTCGGGATTGTTGAACCTTAAGGCATTAATCAGCCACAGGTTTCCGATGGAGCAGGCTCCGCTGGTGTTTGATCGGTTAAAAAACAGAGAGTTTGCTTATAACAAAATTCTTTTTTTTAATGCATAAGGAAACCCGGGGAGAATATGTTGCCAAATTTTCATACCCATACATTCAGATGCAATCATTGCAAAGGAGATGTTGAAGACTATGTGTCTGCGGCAAAGGCGGAGGGTGCGGATATCCTGGGTTTTGCTGATCATGCGCCCTTACCTCCCGGGAGGTGGTCCGAACACAGAATGCGGATAGATGAACTTGAACAGTATCTGGATGCTATTGATGAGAGCAGAAAGAAAAATCCTGATATGCGCCTTTATGCCGGACTGGAATGTGAGTACTCGGAAAGTCTTTTACAATATCTTGATGAAAATATATTTAAAAACAGCAGGTTTGATTTTCTGATTGGGGCAGAACACTGGGTGCCTTTCAGGGGAGATTGGGTCTTTGTTGATGATGTTTCTACGGTTCAGCATCTTGTTGCATATGCAGAAAACCAGACAGCTATGATGGAGAGCGGGTATTTTCTTTTTATTGCGCATCCGGATTTGTTCATGCAGGGGTATCAGTCATGGGATTCAAATGCAAAAGCCTGCGCAAGAGATATTCTTGCTGCCGCTGAATCTTTGCGGGTGCCTGTGGAAATAAACGGAAACGGATTCAGCAGCACTGATATAAGAACTGAATTGGGGGTGGATAAAAAATATCCATACGATTCCTTCTGGGAAACGGCTTCGGAGTACGATGTTCAGGCTGTCTGCAGTACAGATGCGCATGATCCGTCAGAGGTTGTTTCTCCGCTTGCTAAATGTATGGAGATTGTCTGCCGGTACGGACTGACTGTTGTTGATCCGGAGACGCTTCTTTAGTGTTGTAACAGATCTGTAAAGAAGTTTACAGATCTGTAAAATATTCCGTATTTGCAGGCCCTTCGGCTTAATCTTCGGGGGGCTCAAATATGGGTTTCATTACTGGATATGGTTTAGTTGTGGAAAGATCCGCACAAAAATCATATAAAATCTTATTTTATAAAATGAATTTGAATAAGATTTTATATTTATTTCCATGACAGAAGGTGGTATGAAAATTGCAGAGATTGTTTTGTCTGCAATTTTAAATACAAACGACTGTGCAGGATACGGATGTTTGAAGAGCGCTTATTAGTCAGACATTACGGGTAATGAACAGTTAAAAAATATTGGAGGTTCTATTATGAAGAAATGGATGAAGGTCTGTTTGTTCACCGTCCTGGTTGTTTTATGTGCCGGCATGATATTTGCCGGAGGTCAGCAGGAATCGAATGCAGCAGAAGATGCAAGTCTTACAAGGGCTGAGTTGGCCCAGAAGTACAAAAATGCGGAGCCGGGAGACAGTTTTCTGATAGGTCATATCACCTGGCACCTGGGACAGGAATATGCCATTATGGTATATCAGGCAATCGAGCAGGCTTGTAACCAGATGGGGCTTGAATTTAAAGGTGCTGTAGCAAGTACTCAATCCGAATGGATAGAGATTGCCGAAAGTATGATAGCCTCAGGTGCAAAGGCAATAATCCTTAATGTTCCGGATATGTCGGTAATTCCTGAACTTACCCAGATTGCCAATGATAATAATGTCTTTTTGGCTACCTATTTCGGATACACCGGTGATATTATGCCCGGCGATTTTGGTCCGCGTTGGGTAATTGACAACACTCCTTTTTCAGATGAGCAGACATTTATTCCTTTGACATGTCTTATGGAAAAAATGAAAGAGGATGGAAAATCAAATATCCTTATCAATCAGGGCAGCAAGTCTGCAGCAACTGTTTCAACAGTATATATAAACCTTGGAGTTTATCAGGCTTTAATGAATTATCCTGAAATGAAACTGATGGGTTTCCAGTACGGCGAGTGGGGCTATGAAGGCGGCCGGGCTGCTGCTGAAGCTGCATTGTCCGTAAGAACTGATTATGAAGGTCTATGGGGAGCAAATGATTCCATATCTATGGGAGCGCTCAATGCTCTTAAGGATCGAGGTGTTAATATTGGACCATATTCAGCAGCTCGCGACATGGAAATGACAACAGCCGAGGAAATACTTGATGGTAACTTCCTGTGTACATCAGGTTTCGCAATTCCGTATTTCGGCGGACGGCTTGTCCCGATGTTATACGATATGTGTGTAGGCGCATGGTATCCGGAATCAGAAGAAATGCTTCAGACAGGAACTCTGGACCTATATGGAAGACCGGGAGAACTGGAAAAACTTGCAGAAGCCGCAGGTATTGCGGATCATCCAAGTTTTAATACCGGGCCGCTGAAAGACAATCTGGAACAGATTTTAATGAAAATCGAAGACGGCGGAGACTATCCTTATGATTTCAGGCTTCTGTCAAAAGCCAAATGTGAAGAACTCGGTCTTAAATACGATCGCCATGCCGGAGGTGGAACATATCTTGGTTCGCATGACTATTATTTCCCTGCAATGACCGAGAAATTCGGCAGCAAGGAAGCTTTAAGAGCTCATGTAGCAGCGCTCCATGAATATTTCCTTGATATAAGCTGGATGACTTCGAGAGAAGCAGCTTTGGAATATTCAAAGAAATTCCCGGCGGAAATTAAATTAGACCCGGTATGGAAATAACGAAGTAATTTGATCTAAAAAAATATATCGGAACCGGCAACAGCCGGTTCCGGTAACAAGTATAAACAAGTTTGAGGTTTTATACCCGGAGGGTAATTGAATATGGATGAGATTAATACCCCAATATTAAGTGTAAAAAATGTTTCAAAAACATTCGGGGGTGTAGTCCATGCACTCGACGATGTAGGATTAAATGTTTTCAGAAATGAAATTGTTGGGGTTGTGGGGGAAAACGGGGCAGGTAAAACAACTCTTATGAAAACCCTTGTAGGTATACATGTCCCTGACGAAGGTGTTTGGGAATACAACGGGGAAAATGTTTCTTTTCCGGCAAGTCCAAAAGAAGCTGCTCAGAAAGGTATTTCGATAGTTTATCAGGAAAAAGGAGTTATTCCCTCATTGAAGGTTTACCAGTTTCTATTTCTTGGTAATGAAGAAAAGTATTCCGGACGAACCGGTTTGCAGATAGGCAGAATGAAAGCTAATGCTGCCGAAATAATTAAAGAATTTAATATAAACTGTAAAATAGATGATTACCTGTACGAACTTCCATTGTCGGTACAGAAAATGATAGAAATTGCAAAAGCGGTACTAAGCGTAAGGCTTGAACAGGATGATCCGTCAAGAGGATCTGTAATTATCATGGATGAACCCACTTCTCCTTTAACAATTGAAGAGCGTAAAGTCCTGCTAAAAGATATTACTGCAATGAAAACAAACACATCATTCATCTTTGTTACTCATATTATGCAGGAGATTCGGGAATGTGTTGACAGGCTTATTGTGCTTCGCGACGGGAAAAGGGTCGGGCATTATGATATGACAAAGGAAAAGCTTACAGAGGAAGAGCTGGCAAAAGCGATAGTCGGGAAAGATGTAATAGAGCATAGAAATAAAGCCAGAATGAAAAAAAGTTCAGGTTGTGAAAAGGTTATACTTGAGGCTGAAAATTTAACCAAAAAAGGCGAATTTTATAATATTTCATTTGATATTAAAAGAGGCGAATGCATCGGAATCTTCGGCCCGGCTGGATCCGGAAAGAGTGAGATAATTAAAGCGATAGCCGGTTTAAATTATTTCGAGGAAGGTTCGCTGAAAGTAATGGATCGGACTATCCCCTGCAAAGAGGCAGCTCATATAAGGCTTTCCCGTGGAATAGGGTATTGTTCAGGAGATATGAGCAACGAACTTTTTTATGACTGGTCAATATCAAAGAACATCTCAATACTGAACATTCTTGATGTTGTTTCAAAAATTATCCCGATAATCAATTTCGGTCGGGAACAGGAAATGGCTGAAAGGATATTCAAGAAGCTGCGTATTAAGGCGAATAATGTTAACACTATAGTTGAGACGCTCAGCGGGGGAAACAAGCAAAAAGTTACTGTGGGAAAATGGTTTGAACAAAATTCAGCGCTGCTTCTTCTTGAAGATCCTACGGTAGGTATAGATGTCGGCGCACGGGAAGATATATATGATACAGTACTTGAACTTAAAAACTGCGGTACAGGAATGATACTTGTAAGTGATGATGTTTCAGAATATACAATGCTCTGCGACAAAATCCTGATGCTCAAGGAAGGTGAAGTTCAGAGACTGATTCCTGCTGAAGAATTGGAAGAGGTGTTGGAGATATGATAGACATCGGGAAAGACAAGAAATTTTATAAAATCCTTGAACAGTTGATAAAGAATTATCCTGTCATAATCATTATGGTTTTGCTGTTTGCTGTTTTCTCAATTCTGTATACCAAGCAGTTCCTTTCGCCTATAAATATGACGGCGACCCTTCGTCAGTTTGTTACTTTGATGCTGTTCGCAATAGGTCCTTCAATTGTAATGATACTTGGTTCCATGGACCTTTCGTTTATTGGAATATGGATGTTGGGGAGTGTTTTCCTCTGGAAACTGGAACCTGTGATAGGACCGGTGGCCTTGTTGATATTTCCGGTTGTAGGGATTTTAACCGGATTTATAATCGGACTTATTCACACAAAAGGCAGAATGCCGTCGTTTATTCTGACTTTAAGCGTACTGATTACTTTCTATGGGTTTACTGTTTTTCTTGCCGGAGGTTATCCGCGCAAGGTTGACGGTTTTGGTTTTATCACTGCGCGGCTAATCCCCAGAATTCCAACTCCGTTTCTATTGGCGATACCAGTCATAGTTGTCGCGGTGTTTCTTATTCTTAAAACAAAAATCGGGGTTTATTTTTATGCTATAGGTTCTAATGAAGAAGGCGCCAGGCTTTCTGGTATAAAAGTTGAAAAGTATAAGATGCTGGCTTTTATATTAAGCGGTACATTCTCCGGAGTAGGCTCGATGATTCTTTTTCAGCATCTCGGAGGATCTGTAGGCGTTGAATTTAATCTTAATAATACAATAAGGCCGCTGGTTGCAATAATCCTCGGCGGAACTCCTTTGGTGGGCGGAAGCGGAGGACCTCAGCGGACAATTCTGGGAGTGATTACTTTTTCAATTTTATATCGTGGACTGCATCTTTCTCCCATCAGGCCTGAGCTTATCGATCTTATCGTAGGAATTATTCTTATAGGATCAATTATCCTCAGTTCCAAGGGAAAACAAATGAAAGGAGTATTGATAACATGATTGAATTTAAAAGAAGTATAAACATGAAAAACATGATGCCTGTTATTGTATCGATTATCATTATTCTTGTTTTCCAGTTGATTAATCCTGAATTTTTGAGCGGGCAGGGGCTTATAACCCTTGTGTATTCAATGTCGTATTTTTTAATCGCTGCATGCGGGCTTACAATGGTTATAATGATGGGCTCGTTTGATTTTTCGGTTGTCAGTGTAATGAAACTGGCAGCTCTTATCTCCGTAATGAACGTAAACAGAATGGGATTGATGGTTATTCCTTTTACATTGGCGGTCTGTCTGTTTATAGGCTTTGTTAACGGCTTTATTTTTACAAAGCTTAAGGTGCCCTCATTTATGGCTACACTTGGTATTTCAGTTGTAATTGACGGGATAGCGCTTTTGGCGTCAAAAGGTTTCTTATTAATGGTAGATAATGACCAGTTCAGGAAGATATCAGTAACATTTATTGGAGGGCTTCCTTCAATATTTTACTGGTCTATCGGAATCTGGGTCGTTTGTACTTTGCTTTCGCTTATAACTTCGTTCGGAAGAAAGACCTATGCTATAGGGGGGAATGCAAGAGCGGCTGCTGTTTCGGGGATAAATGTCGACCGGCATAGAATTTTTGTTTTCATGCTAAGCAGTATGCTGGCCGGGCTGGCTGGAATTCTCTATATAGCTCAGCTTGGCGGAGGGTCTGTAAAATTGGGTTCTAACATGATGATCCCTTTGTTTGCATCGGTTGTTGCAGGGGGTACTTCTCTCAAGGGAGGTGTTGGCGGACCGCACAAAACCGTGATTGGGGTAATTATAATAACCTGGATGCAGTCCGGATTGCTGATGATTGGTCTCGGACGTGATATTCAGGTCACGGTTCTGGGTATAATTGCAATAATAATGTCGCTTGCAACAAGTGATCATGATAAAAACAGCAGAACGATAGTAAAATAGATGGAGAATATCACTTAAATTATGAGTAGTGATAAATACGATAAAAAAGGGGAAGAGAATGGATTTACAGATTAAAGGAAAGAAAGCACTGATAACCGGTTCAACGAAAGGAATCGGATTCGCAGCAGCATATACTCTGGCTCAGGAAGGTTGTGCTGTAATATTGAACGGAAGAAAACAGGAAGATCTTGACAAGGCTGTAAAAAAGATAAAGGAAGAAGTTAAGGCTGCAGAAGTCTCCGGAGTGGCAGCTGATATCACTACTATGGCCGGAATGGAGAAATTGACTGCACAGGTTTCTGAAGTCGACATTCTTGTAAACAGCCTTGGAATATTTGAACCGAAAGATTTTGAAGATATTCCTGATGAAGATTGGCGGAGGCTGTTTGAGGTAAATGTAATGACGGGTATAAAAACCGCAAGAAATTACCTCCCTGCCATGAAAAAGAAAAAATGGGGAAGAATTGTATTTGTTGCAAGCGAATCAGCAGTGAATATTCCGCCTGATATGCTTCATTACGGTATGACAAAAACTGCGGAAGTTGCTCTGTCCAGAGGTTTGGCGGAAACTACTGCAAATACTAATGTTACGGTCAACTCGGTACTCCCCGGTCCGACAAGAACAGAAGGTCTTGTTGTATTTTTTGAGCAGCTTGCGAAAAATGCCGGTATGGGGCTTGAAGAATGCATAGAAGATTTCTTTAAGAACGGAAGACCAAGCTCTCTGATACAAAGGCTGATTGAGCCTATGGAGATTGCATCTTTAATAGCTTATCTTTGCAGTCCGCTGGCTGTTGCAACAAACGGGGCAGCAATCAGGTGCGACGGCGGGCTTATTAGGACTGTATTGTAATTTACGGTATTATGCTTTTCCTGACGGCAAGGCAAAAGTAAAAGATTTTAAAAATAATAAATATTAAAAATCTGATTTATAGGTGTTGTCCAACAGCAGAACACCATACTAAAGGTGTGTCTGCATGAAAACGCGGTATAGGAGGAATATATGAAGCGTTTAAGTATTATTTTGGTTATCGGTTTGCTGCTGCTTCCTGCAGTTCTTATGGCGAACGGAGCGCAGGAAACAGGAAAGGCGGGAGATGTTTCAACAGGTCCGATTGAAGTGTCTCAGAATTATCCGGCTCCGACTCCTTTGCAGGATGGTGCTCAGGCTGCGCTTGATACGATAGCATATGACGGAGGCAAGATTAATATAGCTTATCTGCCGATGGGAACGGAATTCAATTATCATCTGGCTCTTTTTGAAGGGATTAAAGATATAACTGAAACAAACGATATGCTTGATTCATTTATTCTTTCTCCGTATTCAGGTTCGGATCTGGCTGGTCAGATGAGTATGCTTCAGGATGTTACAGCCAGATCAGATGTTGATGCAATTATTTTAATCAGCTTTGATGAGTTTGCTTTAGCACCTCTGGTAAAGGAAGCAGTAGACAGCGGAAAGGCATTTATTATCATAAACTCTGACATTCCCAATTTTCCGACTCCTGTTCACGGTGTAATCGGAGTTAATCAGCGTGGGGCAAATCATGCTCTTGCAGACTGGGCAATGGAAGTCAAAGGATCAGGCCCCAGGAAATGTGCTGTACTTGAAGGAGAACCGGGATATCTTTCAACTGAAAGAGTAGGCGGGTTTGTCGACGGTGTAAACGGAACAAACTGGAAAATAGTATCAAGCGTCAACGGCGGCTGGAGCGTAGAAAAAGGAAATACAGCAGCAATGGATACAATCCAGGCGCATCCTGAAATTGAAGTTCTTTTTGCTGCAAACGATTATATGGCTCTCGGCGCAGCTCTGGCGGCAACCGAACTTGACCGTGATGATATATTCATCCTCGGTTATGACGGTGATACAGGTGCTCTGGAAGATATTTATGCCGGAGGAATGGATGCAACAACAAATACTTCTCCGGTAATTATGGGAAGAATGGCAGCAGCTTTTGCAATCGATATTCTTAACAAGAAAACAACCGGCGGATTTGTAAATACACCTACAACAATAGTACATAAAGATAATGCCAAGGCAATTCTGCAAGTGCCGGAGGATCTGTATCCTTTGCCCTCAAAAAAGTATTAGTAATATTGCTCCTGCAGGGAACTCCCTGCAGGAGATATTTCAGGATTTTTCAAATTTTAACGGAGTTTCAGAAATGGATAGGGAAGTTGCTCCTATAGTTGAATTAAAGAATATTACAAAAATCTATCCCGGGGTCAGGGCAAATTATGATATTTCGATGTCTCTTTATCCGGGAGAAATCCATGGCCTTTTGGGTGAAAACGGTTCCGGAAAATCAACACTGATAAAAATTTTATCAGGTGTAAATCAACCCGACAGCGGTCAGATTATCTATAGCGGTGAAAGCATCCAGATGGAAAACCCGTCCATGGCCAGACTGAAGGGTATTGCAACCGTATATCAGGAATTTTCCCTTGTCCCGACGTTGACAGTTGCAGAGAACATTTTTTTAGGCAATCCCTGCAGGAAAAGCGGAAGCCGGCTGATTGACTGGAAACTGATGAAGCGAAAAGCAACTGAAGTGCTGCATAAATTAGAAATAGATATAGCTCCTGATGCTCTTGTAGAAAATTTATCTGTTGCTGAACAACAACTGGTGGAGATTGCCAAGGTAATCCCGATAAATGCAAAATTGCTTATTCTGGACGAACCGACTACTGCCATCGGCCAAGGTGAAATTGAAGCACTGCATTTGCTTTTAAAAAGAATGAAGGAGCATGGTGTTGCAATACTTTATATTTCACATCGGCTGGATGAAGTTTTAGAACTGGTAGACACAATTACTATTTTAAAAGACGGTATGGTAGTAAGTAATTCAGAAGAAACGGCGCTCAATATTGATTATATTGTCAAAAAAATGGTGGGAGATGAAGTAAAAGAACACTATCCCAAGGTAAGGAACGTGTCAGATGAAAAGATGCTGGTTGTAGACTCAATTTCAAGCAGCGGCGGTGCGCGGGATGTGAGTTTTGAAGTTTATAAAGGCGAGGTTTTCGGTCTGGGTGGAGTAATCGGTTCCGGGAGGACGGAAATAGCAAGAGCAGTCTTTGGTGCCGATCCTGTTCAAAGCGGTGCTGTTTATATAGAAGGGAAAAGGGTAAACAACAGCACAATCAGAAGGTCAATAAACAATGGTATTGCATTGCTGCCGGAAAACAGGAAATCTGATGGACTGTTTTTTAATTTTACCGGAGGCCCAAACATTACATCGGCAGCTATAAGGAAATTATTGTCTTTTAACATTCTGCAGAAAAGAATTGAAGGCAGTGTATGCAAAAAATATATCAAAGAATTACAGATAACTCCATCAGCGGAAAATAAAGTTGTAAGCCTGCTTTCAGGTGGTAATCAGCAAAAAATAGTAATAGCCCGCTGGTTATTTGCTAATTCAAAAGTCGTAATTCTTGATGAACCTACACAGGGTATTGATATTGCAGCAAAAATTGCTGTTTATAATCTTATAAATATGCTTACAAAAGAAGGCAGGGCAGTAATTCTGATCAGTTCCGATCATAACGAACTTATTGCCATGACTGATAGAATCGGAATTGTTTCAAACGGCTCAATAGTTGAAATTATGGATTCGTCAAAAGTAAACCATACACATCTTGTTCAGGCCTCAACTGATGCCATCAGTAAAAAAGTCGCTGAAGCGGTGAAATGAAGAAAAAACCAGTAAACGGAGGATTATATTATGGATTTTAATATGGATAATAAAGTAGTTATTGTAACCGGAGGCAGTTCCGGCCTTGGAAAAGCTATTGCGGGAGCTTTTCATGATGAAGGGGCTATAGTCATTGTTAACGGAAGAAACCAATCCAAAATTGATGAGGCAATAGCAGGAATAGGTTCAAGAGCGCATGGTATTGTTGCAGACTTGACGAAGATTGAGGATTGCGAAAAGCTTTATTCTTTTGCATCAGAATTCGGACCGGTTGAATATCTGGTAAATAATATAGGAATTTTCGAAAGTGTTGATTTCTTTGAGATAAAAGATGAACGATGGTTTGAGTTTTTCGATGTGAATGTCATGACCGGCGTGCGGATAAGCAGGATTGCTTTAAGAGATATGTTGAAAAGAGATTCCGGTTCGATTGTTTTTATTTCCAGTGATGCAGCCGTTAAATCGATTGGATGGATGGCCCATTATTCTATGTCGAAAAGCGCTCAGCTAGGTGTTTCAAGGGCACTTGCCGAGTTAACCAAAGGAACAAACGTCAGGGTTAATACTCTTATGCCTGGCCCCTCGGCCACTGATTCTGTCCAGACATATTTCCAGGAGATGGCTGATCAGAAAAAATCAACTGTAGAAGATGTTTTGAAAAACTACTTTATCGAAAGCGAGCCGAGTTCTCTTCTGCAGCATCTTATTGACCCGAAAGACCTCGGACGAGCCGTTGTTTCACTTGCTGCAAACCCGATAGCAAACGGAAGTGCGCAGCGCTGTGAAGGCGGCGTAATAAGGTCTGCTTTTTAGCAGCTGAAGATAGCATGAGCAGGAGAATAGAATGAACGTTGCAGAACCGGTTCTTGAGAAAAAGATAAAAGAAAATGAAACAATTCTTGAAAAGATAGGTAAAGCGGATTTTATCGGACCGTTGCTGGCTCTTATTGTTTTAGGCATTGTGCTGTCAGTTACAACCCCGTCGTTTCTTGATTGGACAAATTTTCGTAACATTTCTTTGCAGGTAAGTATACTGTCTATTGTAGCAATAGGATCGACAATAGTAATTCTGGCGGGCGGGATTGATCTTAGTCCCGGGTCGATGGTTGCATTTCTTACAATGAGCCTTGCCGCCCTGGTTAAGCTGCAAGGTCTTAGTTTATGGATTTCCATTCCTCTGGTGCTTCTTTTCGGCGCCGGACTTGGGGCTTTCAACGGATTTCTGGTTGCTTATGTCAGAATACCTGCATTTATTGTAACGCTTGCGGCTTTAAGCGGGTTTAAAGGGTTGGCATTAACTATTGGCGACGGAACACCGGTTTTTTCATTATCTACCCAGCTTGGGCAGCTGTTCTACGGGAAACTTGCCGGTCTTCCGTTGCCGTTGATATATGTAATCATTTTATATGCTTTTTTCATTATTGTAATGAATTATACAAAATCTGGCAGAGAAATATATGCAGTCGGAGGAAATGATTCAGCCGCCAATCTGTCCGGAATTGGCGTGAAAAAAGTAAGATTTCTTTCGTTTGTTATTGCCGGACTTTGTTCTACTGTAGGCGCAATATTACTTGCTGCCAGGCTGAACTCAGGTTCTCCGAATTACGGTACCGGACTTGAATTACAGGCAATCGCTGCAGCAATTGTCGGCGGAACAAGTCTCTCCGGAGGAAAGGGAAGGGTATTTTCTACTTTGCTTGGAGCGCTGATTATTGTAGTAGTCCAAAACGGTCTTAATCTGAACGCGGTCTCCACTTCAATGCAGTCATTGACAATCGGGGGAATAATTCTGATTGCAGTTGCAATTGATATCTGGGGAAGAACAATCCGCGAAATTATAGGGAAAAACAAATCAAGATAAATCAGGTGGGAGTTGATATGAATAAAATTGGAATACATAATCTGGTGCTTGTGCCGGATTGGACAAGAGCGAATGCTGAGATTGCAATGGGAAAAGCAGCGGAAATAGGATTTGATATTATTGAAGTCTGTATTTTTGATCCGTCAACAACAGATGCAGAAATGACTGCAGAGATTGCCGAAAAGACAGGAATTGGAGTAACGGCAGGGATGGCATTGAATACTGAATCGGATATTTCCAGTACTGACATTGAAACAGCCAAAAGGGGCGAACAGTTTGTTGAAGACGCTATCTATATTACAAGAGATATGGGTGCTTCCGTTTTAGGCGGAGTCACATACTCCGCACTGCATCGTTATTTGACGCTTCCTGACAAGGGAGCTTTGGCCCGGGTAATAGATTCTTACGGAAGATTGGCCGAAAAAGCCGTTAAAGCCGGAATTAAACTGGGGATTGAGCCCGTGAACAGGTATGAATCAAATTTCATTAATACCCTTGAACAGGCTGCTTATATTGTACGAAAGGTTGATCCTGACAACATGTTTGTTCAGATGGATACCTACCATATGAATATTGAAGAAAAAGATATTGCCGGTTCCATAGACTCAACAAAAGATGTTTTAGGGTATGCTCATGTCGGAGAAAGTAATCGGGGATGTCCCGGAAGCGGCACATTTGATTTCACAGGGTATTTTAAAGCCCTTGCCAGAGCAGGCTATAACGGCGGGTTTACCTGGGAGTCTTTCTCCAATGAAATTCAGAATGACGATATCACCGGTGCTCTGGCATTATGGAGAAAACCGTGGCAGAATCCGGAGAAAGCCGCCGGTGAAGCTTTGCGTTTTTTTAGAGCCCAAATAGAATCAGCATGGACATCTGTTTCACAATAGCAGCGGAAGCTGATGTTTTTATAAATTTCATCCGATTTAAACCACCCCTGAAAACTGCGGTTTTCAGGGGTCCTCTGTTTTTAATTAAAATAAAAGTTTGAAAGATGATCTACAGCCTGCTTAACAGCCTTTTCCGGTTCATGAGCGCCGATACTTTCTATAATACGGTAATGTGAGGACTTGTCTGTTCTTGAATATCTGATGCTCTCGGTTGAATTTGCCAGCATAAGCTGAACCTTTAAGGTCAGACTCTTTACTATTTCTTCAAGGTAGGGATTCCCCGACATTCTAGCCATGGTTAGATGGAAATCCGAATCGCGCTCGAAGAGTTCAACCATGTTCCCGCTTTCGGAAAGGGCTATACATTCGTCAGCGATTTTTCTTAATACTTCACACTGTTCTTCTGTAGCAATTTTTGCAAGCCGTTTAACGGATATTGAATCGATTGCAATACGAATCTCCCCGAGATTGTGTTTTGCCTCAGTAGTAATTTTAACAACCCGGGCAAATCGCCTTGGCGCTACCTCGACAATACCGTATTGCTCCAGTTTGAGAATTGCTTCCCGAATGGGAGTTCTGCTGACGCCCAGTGTTTCTGCAATCCTGTCTTCGGGGATCTTTTCGCCAGGTTTAAGTTCCAGCTTCATTATCATATTCTTGATATAATCAAATACCTGATCGGGCAGTGTTTTAGTTTGAATAGAATATTTTATAAAATCAAAATTATTCATTGTTGCCTCGCAGGATAACTAATCTTGTACTAAAATATACAATATTTAAAAATAATTACAAGAATTTTTCTTTTTGTTTTATATTTACAGAATCTTCTTCATGTCAATCCAGTCCATATCATCGAAAACCTGGTTTTCGCCGACCATGCCCCAGATAAATGAGTAATTGTTGGTACCGACTCCGGAATGGATTGACCAGCTTGGAGAAATTACCGCCTGCTCGTTTCGCATTACGATATGACGGGTTTCGGTCGGTTCTCCCATCAGGTGAAATACAACCGTATCATTTGCCATATCAAAATAGAAATATACTTCCATCCGACGTTCATGTGTGTGCGCGGGCATTGTGTTCCAGACAGAATTTCCCTGAAAACGTACAAGGCCCATTGACAGTTGGCATGTATCAAGTACATCCGGATGTATAAATTGATATATTATTCGTTTATTGCATGATTGTTCAGTACCCCGTTCAACCCTGGCGGCTTCATCAAGCGTAATGATTCGGGACGGATATGTTTTGTGGGCGGGACCGGAGAGAAAATAAAATTTTGCCGGAGCTGCCGGGTTTTCACTTGAGAAGATAATATCTTTTGTTCCGCGACTGATATAAAGACCGTCGAGGTTTCCGAGTGTATAGGTTTCGCCGTCAAGGGTTATTCTGCCGTTTCCTCCGATATTAATTACGCCGCCTTCGCGCCTTTCGAAAAAGAATTCACTTGCTGTCTCTTTTCCGCCTTCAAGGCGAAGTGGATTATGTACCGGGTTCAGCCCTCCGATAATTATCCGGTCAATATGACTGTATACAAGTTTGAGTTTATCTTTTTCGAAAAGATCATCTATTAAAAATTCTTTTCTGAGTGATGATGTGTTAAGGATTTTCCCGTGTTCGGGATGTATCGGGTGCCGAATTTCCATGTTGTCTCCTGAAATATATTTTACAAAGTATACAATTAAATGATATACTTGTCAAAGTTATTGAACTATATTTTCAAATGGCGTTATATTGGTGGTGGTTTCAGGAAGGACTTTTATAGCTGCCGAAAGGAGTTGTAAAGTGAGAAAATTTAAACTGTTGATTAATAATCAATGGCAGGATGCGGCAAAGGGTGAAACCTTCTTTTCGATCAATCCTTGTAATGGCGAACCAATTGCAGAACTTGCAAAGGCTACAGCAGAAGATGCGGAGAGGGCGGCATCGGCGGCCCAAAACGCTTTTAAAAGCGGGGTGTGGTCGGAATTGGAGATTGATGAACGTTCATCCTTTCTGCATCGTGTTGCAGATCTTATAGACGAACGAGCGGAGGAAATGAGTCGTTGGGAAGCTATGGATACCGGAAAGCCTGTCAGGGAATGCCGTATAATAGATATCCCGTTATCATCCCGTGCTTTCCGGTTTCATGCTGATGCAATTAAAATGCTGCGCGGTCAGGTAATTCATATACCCGGAAAGGAAAAATTCGATTATGTAACTTATGAACCCTACGGGGTAACGGCTTGCATATCTCCGTGGAATTTTCCTCTTCATTTGCTTACCCGCTCAATTGCTCCGGCGCTTGCTGCCGGTAATACAGTTGTCTGTAAAGCTTCTGTAAAAACGCCTGTAACAGCCCAGATCCTCGGAGAGATTTTTATTGAAGCAGGTGTTCCCGCCGGTGTATATAATGCAGTCGCAGGTCCGGGATCTGTTGTAGGCGAGGCGCTGCTTGCAAGTGATAATGTTAACATCGTTGCTTTAACCGGAAGTGAAGCTGTTGGACGGAGACTAATGGAAGCCTCATCAAAAGCCCGTATGATTAAGAAACTTGTCCTCGAGTTGGGGGGAAAGAGCCCCGCTATTGTTGAGCCTGACTGCGATTTTGAAGGCGCATTGAGCGGTGTAACTCTCGGTTTCTGTATGAATCAGGGGGAAGTCTGCTGTTCGTCAAGCCGGCTGTTGCTGTCAGAAAAGATCTACGACAGATTTATGGACGCGCTGAAAGAAAAAGTGGGGGCGATAAGGTTGGGCGATTCGCTTGATGATAATACGCAGATGGGATCCCTGATTGATAAAAGTCAGCAGGATTCAGTTGATGCTCATGTTAAACAGGCTTTAGCTCAGGGGGCGAG
The DNA here is from genome assembly GCA_963675665.1 of Spirochaetia bacterium. Classification (GTDB taxonomy): domain Bacteria; phylum Spirochaetota; class Spirochaetia; order UBA9216; family UBA9216; genus Thalassospirochaeta. The sequence goes on along the minus strand of OY776510.1, from coordinate 4,828,847 downwards.
ACTTCGCTGTGGAGGTTATATGCTGACTGAGCCGCCGTACAATAAAGGGTTTTATTATGTTCCTACAATAATTGATGAAGTCACGCCCGAAATGACTATTTTTCATGAAGAGGTTTTCGGCCCCGTTCTTGCTGTAACAAAATACAGTGATCTGGAAGAAGCTGTAGAGCTGGCAAATGCAACCCGCTTCGGCCTTGGTGCCGCTATCTTCAGTGAGAACCCCAGAAAACTTTTTTGGACGGCCGGGAAGCTGGATGCGGGAACTGTCTGGATGAATACCAGCGCGATGTCAAATATAGAATCTCCTTTCGGGGGAAATCGCAACAGCGGGATTGGCCGTGAAGACGGAATGGAAGGATTACTGGAATATCTTAAAGTCAAGAACCATATTATGTATGTCGGTGATCCCTATTACGATCTTTTCAGGGATTGATAACCCCGGTGAATTACGTTCTTTGACCTGGTTCTCATATATTGTGCTGCTTATACTTCCTGTAAGCAGCTTCCATCAGGATGAAAAACGCCTGACCTTCAACAGCGGTTCCGGGTTCGGCAAATGTCGGTGACCCGCAGATATTATGAACAAGTCCAAGCTCGTCAACGTTGGCAAGCACGGCAGTTCTGATTTTCAGCGCTTCATCGGCATAGGCTGCATCAAGCCAGTCCCCGGATACTCCTGAGAATATTGTGTAGCATATCATCTGCGCCAGATTGACTTCTATAAAACTGTCAGGCCGGTCTATAACGTTATTAAAGAGATTTTGGCTATTTTTATATCTCAGTACGGAGTCGATAAGACCGGTTGTTCGTTCAATAGTTTTCTCTCTGAATGAAGCTTCGGAATCCGGCAGAAATCGGATGATCTTGGCCATTCCGGCGGCGGCCCATCCGTTTCCGACCCCCCAGAAATCCCTGCAGGCGAAGTCGCCGGTTGCTTCATCCCAGATGTGCGACAGCAGCCCGGTTTCGGAATCGTTAAGAATACGGTAGAATCCATCAAGCTGCTGTTCAGCCTCGCGGAATGCACCCATAAGCACCATAAACGGCAGCGCCATAAAGATTGAATCTACCCAAACCTGTTTATTATTTGTTACATGGCAGAGTACGCCGCATTTTGTTTTTGGCGCACGTTCAGTCAGCCAGCTGAGTTGCAGTTCGGCGGCAGAACGGAAAACTTTATCGCCGTCTTTATCGGCAAAAAACTGTACGGCTTCACCGTTTGCTGAAGAATCAGTCACAGTTATATCGTCGCCGAAAATAGCAATGTCATCACGGTAGAACGCTGTGCCAAGGCGCCCGTCACGTGACTGCCTTAAGACGGCGTCGCGTGCCAGCAGCTTCGCTGTGGTAATATCTCCGATTTCAAGTGCAGCCTGGGAAGCTGCGCCCTGTTCCCACGGAAAGCGTTGCATAGTGAGCATGGCTTTCATAACTCTGTCGGTAATATTATTCATGCAGTTATTATAGCATTGGATCATCTGCGAAGTAGAATTTTCTCAGGTGTTTTTCGGCAAGTTCCACAGCATTTTCAACATCGTGAGCCCTGATGCTTTCTATTATTTTATAATGTGAAAACTGTTCGTTTCTTGAATATTTAATACCATGATATGAATTGGCCAAAAGAAGTTGTACTTTGGCATTGAGGCTTCTGACTATATCTTCAAGATATGGGTTCCCCGACATAACTGCTATTGCAATATGAAGATCCGAATCGCATTCGAAAAGCTCAACCCTGTTACCGGTTTCAGCCAGATTGACGCAATTATCCGCAATCATTCTCAGAGCATCGCAATGCTCTTCGGTTGCAATTTCGGCCAGGCGTCTTACTGATATTTTATCTATGGCGATCCTTATTTCTCCAAGATTATGTTTTGCCCTCATATCTATTTCAACTACTTTTGCAAATCGTCTGGGAACTACTTCAACAATACCGTACTGCTGAAGTTTTCGGATAGCCTCTCGAATAGGCGTTCTGCTGACTCCCAGGTTTTCAGCTATTTTATCTTCAGGAATTTTATCGCCGGGCTTTAGCTCGAGATTCATTATCATGCTTTTAATGTAGTCATAGATCTGATCAGGAAGAGTTCGGGTTTGAATGTTTTCGGAAAAGATCGCATGACTATCCATAATATATCTCCATTACTAATTCGGATATCCTGTTATTTTATATAAAATATACAGTATTTCTGTCAAGGCTGTATAAAAATTACACACAATTGCTCACTAAATAAATTAATGTCAAAAAAGCTTGACAACTCAGTTATAAAGTATACAATATAATAAATATAATACAAGAAATATTTCAATTTATTTTGAATATATGAGGATTTAATGAAAGCTGCCATATGGACCGGAGCCGGAGAAATGACGATTGGTGAAATCCCGGTACCAGAATACAAAAAAGACGAAGTTCTTCTGAAAATAGTTTCTTCCGGTATTTGCGGAACCGATCTTGCTATCTACAAGGGTAAGTTTGACGAAAACCGTTCAGTTCCGCCGATGGTCCTCGGACATGAATTCTGCGGAGTAATAGAAGAAGCCGGCGAAGATGTGACGAGGTTCTCGAAAGGGGATTTTGTAGCCGCTGATGCACTTCTGTCCTGCGGAAAATGTTATGCCTGTCGTAACGGGTTTCCTCATGTATGCAGCAGTCTCAGGCTGCTTGGCGTAGATACTCATGGCGGTTTTACCGAGTATGCAGTCGTGAATGAGCAAAAACTTCACATGCTGCCGGAAGAAATGCCGCGGCTGCTCGGCGGTATTGTTGAACCCTGTGCAGTAGCTCTGCATGATATCAGATTTTCCGGGTACAAGCCCGGCGATAATGTTTTTATTATCGGCGGCGGTCCCATCGGGATTCTGTTGTCTGAAGTTCTTAAATCCTCCGGTGTTAACAGGCTGCTGGTATCGGAGATAAACGAAGCCCGCCTGGAGTTGTTAAAAAAGCACGGGATTAATGTTGTCTCTCCTGTTGATACTGATTTCCCTGCTGCAGTTAAGGATTTTTTTAACGGCAACGGCCCGGATCTTTCTTTTGAAGTTTCAGGGTCAAATACCGGGTACCAGTCTGCAATAGACAATACCAGGGTTCGCGGAACGGTTGTTCAGGTAGGCATTGCAAAAGGGGAGACGAATGTTGATCTTCGCAGAGCGAATTTTGCAGAACTGACTATCAGGGGAACAAGGGTTTATGAACCTGTTGATTTTGAAGGAGCAATAAACCTTCTTTCGGGCGGACATATTAATACTGAAGGTGTAGTAAGCATTCATACTCTTGATGAATGCCCTCAAGTTTTTTCAGAACTTGTCAATGGTGATACCAGGCTTATAAAGCCTGTTATACAAATATCTTAATCGGAGGAATTTATGAAAAAGATGGTAATTGCTGCATTAATCGTACTCGCAGTACTGGCAGCACCTGTATTTGCCGGAGGGCAGCAGGAGACAGGACCGAAGACCGTACTTGCCGGAGTATCAATCCGAAGTCTGTCTAATCCGTATTACCTCTCTGTTGAAGAGGGCGCCAAGATGTTTGCTGATTCAGTAGACGAGGATACAATTGATGTCCAGCTTCTTGTCAGCGATGGTAGCGACGAAAAAGAGCTTAACAACATCAAAGCTGCAATTGCAAGAGGTGGAAAAGATACCATCCTCTATGTAGACCCGAATAATGCACCTAACGCTGCAGCAATTGCAGAAATATGTGAAGAAGCAGGTGTTTACTGGATGACAGTATGGAGCACCGCAGAAGGCCTGCACCCGAGAGACTATCCACACTATGTATTTCACATGTCTCCGGATGATCAGAAATCGGGTCATGACATTGCTGTAGCTATGTTCGACAGCTTTAAAACTCCCGGCAAGGGCAAGATTCTTGCTATCCAGGGAATGCTTGCAAACTCTGCTGCAATAAACAGATTTAAAGGCCTTCAGAAAGCTCTCAGCGAATACCCCGGTGTAGAACTGATTGATGATCAGGCCGGCGACTGGAACCCCGCAAAAGCTCTTGAAATTACTGAAACATGGCTTTCAACCTACGGCGATATCGACGGTATCTGGGTTGCGAACGACAGTATGGCTCTTGCAGTTGTAGAAGCGCTTAGAGCAAAAGGGCTCAATGGTAAAGTAGCTGTAGCCGGAGTTGACGGTATTGCTGACGCAATTACAGCCATCCAGAACGGCGATATGGTTGCAACAGTTTCTGTTAATCCATGGCTTCAGGGCGGATTCGGTCTTGCACTTCCTTATGCTGCATACAAGGGTTACATTGATACAACAAAGATGACTGAAGAACAGATGATGTTCAATACTGCAGGTCTGCTGGTCAGCACCGAAAATATTGACGATTATGTAGCCGGTTATATCGAAGGTCGGCCAACATTCGACTTTGAAGATTACTGGTCAATCATTTACAAGGCTATGGAATAGCATCTCTGAACAGGTCCCGGAAACGGGGCCTGTTCAACAGTTTTTATGGAGGTTCTAAAAAATGAGTAATGCTACTGATTTGTCGATAGCTGAAGAGTTTGCGGCAAGGGTAAAACGCGAAAATCAGCGTAACAGAGTTACCCAGATAGCACCGATTATTGTACTGCTCGTAATAATCGGTATTTTTGGTATTTTAAATAAAGATTTTATATCCGGTACAAATTTTATAACAATACTGGCTCAGCTTTCAGTACCGCTGATAGTTTCGCTTGGGGTTACTTTTGTTGTTCTGATGGGAAGTATTGATTTATCGGTAGACGGGGTCATGGGGCTGACAGCGGCTGTCGTCAGTCTTCTTGTAGCAAATACAAAAACTGCAATGGATCTTGGGTTGATGGGAATAGTGATAACTGTCCTGATAGGAGCAGCCGCCGGATTTGTTACAGGTTTTATCCAGGTGAAGGCAAAAATCCCTTCCTTTATGGTGTCATTCGGCATGTCCAGTGTTGCGGCCGGCATTGCGCTTATTACTTACAGCGGAATACCTGCTACAATTCAGGATAGTATGTTCAGAGGGATTGCGTTGAATAAATTTCTCGGAATTCCCATTCTGACATGGATAGCATTTGTGGTATTTATAATTGCATATATTTTACAGGAATACACTCCTTTCGGACGCTATGTTTATGCCATTGGTGATGATGAATCGATTCCGCGTCAGGCTGGTATAAATGTAGACAGAGTTAAAATTCTTGCTTTTACATGGTCAGGGTTGTGCATAGGTCTCGGCGGAATCATAGGTTCCGCAAGACTGGGCCGCGGAACGGTTCTGGTCGGCAAAGGAAACCTTTTTCCGGTTATGACTGCAATTGTTGTTGGCGGAACGGCCTTGTCGGGCGGTAAAGGCGGTGTAATGAATACGCTGCTTGGTGCCCTGATAGTAACGGTACTGCAGAACGGACTGGTCCTGATGGGAGTTGATCCGTATTTTCAGGCGGCTATTCAGGGGATAATAATTATAATCGCTGTTTCTCTCTCCGTAACCCGGGGTCGCGGAACAATAATGAAATAGGGGGAAGATATGTCGGATAATGTACTATTTAAAGTAAATAATGTTTCGAAATTTTTCCCCGGTACCAAAGCGCTTCAGGGTGTATCGATGGACATTAAAAAGGGAGAGATCGTGGGGCTTGTCGGAGAGAACGGCGCCGGTAAATCTACGCTTCTTAAAATCCTTATTGGTGTTCAGCCGCCTTCAAACGGTTCAATGGAGATGCGCGGTCGTAAATACGCTCCAAAAAAACCTCGTGAAGGTAATAAAATGGGCGTGGGTATGGTTTTTCAGGAACAGTCGCTTGTATCCAACCTTACTGTCGGGCAGAATATCTTCTTTGGTGAAGAAAAAAAGTTTCTGAAAGGCGGATTTGTAAACTGGAGGGCAATGTATCAGAAAGCCTCCAAGGTTCTCGGCGATGTAGGTATCACTAATATCAAACCCGAAACCAAGATTAAGGACCTTAACTTTGCCCGCAGGCAGATGGTTGAAATATCAAAGGTTCTGAATGCGGCAAGGGCCAGCAGTGAGGAAAATTCACTCATTCTGCTTGATGAACCGACTTCTGTATTGAGTGATGCTGAAATCCAGACGCTTTTTACCGAGATCAGAAAACTGAAGAATGAGGGGCACTCAATAATATTTGTTTCTCATCGTCTTGATGAAATTATGGAGATATCGGACCGTGTTTATGTATTCAAGGACGGTTACAGGGTAGGCGAGCTTGAAAGAGATGATGTGACGGAGAACAAGCTGTATGAGCTGATGGTAGGACGCTCCAGTACCGGTGAGTACTTTAAGATCGCCGATCAGTCGGATCCTCAGGAAGATGTTGTTCTGGAAGTCGATAATATCGGGCTTACAGGAAGATTCAAGGACGTTTCATTTAAACTGCATAAAGGCGAAATTCTGGGTTTCTGTGGTGTTGTAGGATCCGGAAAAGAGGATGTATGTTCAATACTTTCAGGAGACATTGCTCCGTCGAGAGGAAGAATAAAATTTGAAGGAAAGGATGTAAAATTTTCCGAACCGCATGATGCGCTGAAGAAAGGGATACTTTCGGTACCGAAAGAGCGGAGAGAAGAGGGGATTCTCGGACTTCTCAGCATCCTTGAAAATATTACAATTGCAAACCTTGACGCAGCGAAGAGCGGACTGCTTATTTCCAAAAAGAAACAGCAGGAAATTTCACAGCATTGGATAGATACCCTTAATGTTAAATGTACTGATTATAATGAAGAAGTCAGTTCGCTTTCGGGCGGAAATGCACAGAAGATTGTATTTGCGAGAATGCTGGCCTCCGACAGCAAGGTTCTGATCCTTAATCACCCGACGCGTGGTGTTGATGTAGGTGCAAAAGAGGAAATTTACGAACTGATAAGAGAAATGGCGAACAGGGGGCTGTCAGTTATTCTGCTTGGAGATACGCTTGATGAATCAATCGGGCTGAGCAATAGAATAATTGTCATGAAAGATGGTGTGATTACTCAGGAAATCGATGCCTCAAAGAATAATAAACCTGAGCAGCTTGATATCATCAAGCACATGATGTAGGAGGCCTGTTGATGATAAAGGCGTTTCAGAAAGAGGGTGCAATACGTAAAAATTTCATGGATTATATTTCGTTGTTTGCGATAATTATTCTGGTTGCAGTATTCACCATTATTAATAAAAACTTTTTAAGTTTATTCAATATCAAGAATTTGCTTACTGATATGGGGCCGCTGCTGGTAATGGGTTGCGGTGTAACCATGGTACTGCTCATCGGGTCTATAGATCTTTCTATCGGTTCCATAGCATCATGTGCCTCCGTCATTTTCGCAATTACGCTGCCGCACTGGGGTGCAATGGCATATCTATGGGCATTAGCCTTCGGAGTTGTCGCAGGGCTTATCAACGGAATAGTGTATACAAGGGTAAAGATTCCGTCGTTTATCGCAACTCTCGGCGCGATGTCTGTCTGGCAGTCGGTTGCCTATGTTATCTCGCACGGCGCACCGGTCCAGATAAACCTGAAACTCTGGAATTTTATAAACTGGTCGAAAATTAAATTCGGATTCTTCCCGCTTGTGCTGATTGTTGCTCTGAGCATTGTTGCAATATGTTACATTCTGCTGAATTACTCAAAGCTGGGTAAATACATCTATGCAATCGGGGCAAATGAGCGCGGTGCAAGAATGGCGGGCGTCAGGATTAACTTTACAAAAATGATGGTTTTTACTGTATGCGGTATCGGAAGTGCGGGTATGGGAATCCTTCTTTCAGCCAAACTCAAAAGCGGGATCCCGACAGTAGGTGAACCGTTCACTCTGATGGCTGTTGCCGCTGTTGCTTTGGGAGGCACAGCGTTGTCAGGCGGAAAGGGCGGTGTGCTTGGAACCATTATAGGCGTGGCAGTTGTTACCATAATCAATAACGGTATGCAGGTTGTAGGTGTCGATACTTTTTGGCAGCAGGTTGTTTTCGGCTTTATAGTGATTCTTGCGGTTTATCTGACTGTCGATCGGTCAAGCCGGCATTTATCGATTAAATAGCTGAATTCCAAGGAGGTAACAATGGATCTTACTTCACGGCTAAAAAAAATTCAGAAAAGGCTGTTTGATGTCGAGTATCATGATCCCGGCACCTGGCATTTTCTGGATGTGAACATTCTGGATGGAAACAGTGAGCTTGAAAAAGAACCTCTTGTAGTCCGCAAGGCAATGGCCCAGAAATATATGGGCGAGCATCTTCCGGCAATTATTAAGGATGATGAGCTTATTTGCGGCAATCCCAATCAGAATTCAGTCGGATGGGGTACGATAATGCCTATCTATTATACCGAAGAGGAAGGTTTTCAGGCCTCGAGGTATATGCTGAATGAAGCTTCAGTATGGGGACATCATCCTCCTAAATGGTGGGAAATTATTAATGACGGTGTCGTCAGCGTGCGCGCAAAAATTAACGCTGCTGCTGAAGTCCGGAAGGCTGCTGCAGAACCGAACGAAGAAGCTCTGACTGAATACCGTGCAATGCTGGTTGCTCTTGACGGGCTTGTAGCTTTCGCTAATCGCCATGCGGCCGCCGCCGAAACTTTGGCGCGTGAAGAAGAAGACCCTGTTAGAAAGGCTGAGCTTCTTGAAATGGCTGCAATCTGTCGAAAGGTGCCTGAGAATCCATCAGAAACTCTGCAGGAAGCAGCCCAGGCATACTGGTTCACTTATTGCCTTGTAAATAGCGGAGGTGAATATGTTCCGCTCGGAAGGGCCGACCAGTATCTTTATCCGTATTTTAAAAGGGATCTTGAAGAAGGCCGGATAACCGAAGAAAAGGCGATTGATATAATCGGAAGTTTTCTCGTCAAATGTAACGAAAGGATAATAACCGATACCCGTAAAGCCGAAAATCATTATACTTTCGGGCTGTTCTCACAGGGAAATGTGCCGGATGAAGCAGCGGCAAAAACAATTACCGGAGGTTACGACCAGCGGGGGCTAACCTGGCAGGACGATGAGGACGATGATTCTGAAGCAAACTTTAATTACGGGCAGTCCGGCAACGACTGGCTGATGAATTGTATAGTCGGAGGTACTGATTCCGACGGAAATGATGTAACCAACGAGCTTTCTTATCTCATTCTTGACATTATGCATGATATGAAGCTTTTAATGCCTACAATGGGCGCCCGAGTTCATAAAAACTGCCCTGAATCATTCAGGCGCAAGATAGCAGAAGTCCTGCGTTACGGACAGGGCGAGCCGATGATTTATAACGATGATTTCATAGTGCCCGGATTTGTTGATATCGGGGTTCCGGTTGAAGATGCAAGGCATTATACAAACGACGGGTGCTGGGAAACTCTCATCCCCGGAAAGAGTTATTTCAGTTATGCTCATGTTATGAATCTGCAGTGCCTTGAATGGGTGCTTTTCAGAGGGAAAAGTCTGCTCAGAGATGCTGCGGAAGGACTTGATACAGGGGATCCGGAAAAACTCGAAAATTTTGAAGAATTCTATGCGGCTTATAAAAAGCAGGTAGATGCAAGAATAGATTTTCAATGTCATCGCAGACTTGAGAATTTCGGTCTTTCATATATGATAGCACCCGATCCTCTCATGTCGTCAATTGTTGACGACTGTATTGACAAAGGAAAAGACCTCAGCCAGGACGGGGCAAGGTTCATCTTTCATCAGATTCTTATCACAGGCCTGTCGAATACGGTAGATTCGCTTGCTGTAATAAAGAAGCTGGTTTTTGAAGACAAGTCGGTCAGCCTTAAAGAGCTTATAGAAGCCATACGGAACAACTGGAAAGGGTTTGAACGTCTGAGGGCCCGGGTTATTAATGAAGTTCCAAAATTCGGTAATGATATTGATTTTGTTGATACTCTTGGAATCCGGGTTATGAAGGATTTTGAAGACAGTGTGGCCCGCTGGAATAAAAAGCAGGATACAATGAAGTTTCCGGTCGGTATCGGAACATTTGAGAATTATGCCGTACTTGGACGGGGTATTGCCGCTTCCGCAGACGGCAGAACAAACGGGGCCCAGCTTGCTCCGAACTATTCTCCCAATCCTGGAGCTGATATTGAAGGGCCTACAGCAGTCATTAAAAGTATTACGAAACCGATTCTGTTGAAATATTACAGCGGTTGTCCGCTTGATCTTGCAATCAATTCGAATGAATTTGAAGGCGAGGCCGGCATCGACAGGCTGAACGGACTTATAAAGTCTTTCTGCGATCTCGGGGGGCAGATACTTACGGTAACAAGTACAAACGTTGAAGATTTGAAAGATGCGAAAGAAAATCCCGAAATGCACAGGGACCTTCGTGTGAGGATGGGCGGACTTTCAGCCTACTTTATAGCAATGTCGCCGGTACAGCAGGATAATATAATCAAAAGGTTTGATAAGGGCGGCTGTGTCTGATTCAGTCTATATATCAAACATTCAAAGGTTCTCGGTTCACGACGGCCCCGGGATAAGAACCACAGTATTTTTTCTAGGATGTCCGTTGCGGTGCAGCTGGTGCCAGAACCCCGAAACCTTCAGGCATACTGCTGTTCTGATGATGAATAATGCACTCTGCACCGGCTGCGGAGCTTGTGTTTCAGTTTGCCCTGCGAATGCAATAGAAATGAAAAACGGAATTGCCGTTACAGATCGATCAGTCTGTACAGACTGCGGAGCATGTACAGATGTCTGTTATTTCGGCGCCCGCAAGATGTCCGGAAGCCTTTACAGCCCCGAGGCGGTCTGTGAAACAGTGCTTAAGGATGAAGTCGTCTACAGAAATACCGGCGGAGGCATTACGTTCAGCGGCGGCGAACCGCTGCTATACCCTGATTTTGTCTTTGACGTATTCAGTGTGATTAGGAAGAAAGGGTTCGGTACAGCTGTTGAAACCTGCGGACATGTGCCGTGGGAAAGTTTTGAGAAGATTTTACCCGTTACCGATCTTTTGCTTTATGACATCAAGCTTGCCAATAACGATTTGCACCGCAAATGGATTGGAACGGATAAAAGACTGATTTATTCAAATTTAAAGAAAGCTTCGAGACATAACATAGAGATAATTCCCCGAATACCCCTGATACCGGGAGTTAATGATGACAAGACTGAATTCAGCGGAATACTTGATATCTGTGAAAGTTTGGACAGAGTAAAAGAAATACACCTGATGCCGTTTCATCAGATAGGCTCGTCAAAGTATGAAATGCTTGATTATGAGTATCGGCTGAAGGACAGGAAAGAAGAAAATGCTGCGCAGCTTGCGTTTTGCGTTTCGCTTGCAGAAACCCGGGGCTTTACAGTTAACGTTGGAGGCTCGGGAACCAAAACATATAAGGAAGAAACCGGCGGAAATGAGAATGACGGCTGGTTTCTGTACAGGAAGTAGTGAGTTATGGAAATGCTGACGGAAAAAGATGTATCGGAGCTGAAAACCAAAGCAAAACAGATACGAAAAATGACGATTTTATCAATGGGAAACCTCGGTGTAGGGCACATAGGGGGAGCGATGTCGATAGTGGATACGCTGACTCTGCTGTACTATAGGCATATGAACATCGATGTGAACAATCCGAAAAGACCTGACAGGGACAAGCTTGTACTGTCGAAAGGTCATGCCGGCCCCTCGTTGTACAGCATTCTTGCCGACAAGGGATATTTCCCCGAATCCTGGCTTGAAACGCTGAATAAGGGCGGTTCCAGGCTGCCGAGCCATTGCGACATGAACCTGACGCCCGGAATTGATATGACGACCGGGTCTTTAGGGCAGGGATTTTCATGTTCGATCGGCATGGCGCTAGGTGATCGGATGAACGGATATCACAACACAATTTATACGATAATAGGCGACGGCGAAAGTAATGAAGGTCAAATCTGGGAAGCTGCAATGGCCGGCGCCCAGTTTAAACTCGGCAATCTTATTGCTTTTACCGACTACAACAAGATGGAACTTGACGGTTATATGCACGAGGTAATGGACATTTCGGATATTACATCAAAATGGCTGTCCTTCGGCTGGTATGTACAGCGGGTAAGCGGCCATGATTTCAGGGAACTGGATTGGGCAGTGCAGAATGCACAGGCTGAGTCTCAGAGGCCGTCGATGATAATTCTTGATACGGTAAAAGCGAAAGGTTTTGCTCCGGGAGAAGGGCAGGTAGCAAGCCACAACATGAAGTTCGATTTGAAAGAAGCAGAGGATGCCGTAGCTGTGCTTGAGAAGGAGACGGTATAATGAAAGAAATGAGAGCGGTATTTACCGAAACACTTATTGAGCTTGCAAAGGAAGATGAACGAATAGTCCTTCTGGAAGCGGACCTTATGAGGGCAACCGGAACTACACCGTTCAAGGAGGCCTATCCGGACAGAATAGTAAACTGCGGAGTAGCTGAAGCCAATATGGTAGGTATAGCCTCGGGATTATCTGCGACGGGAAAGATTCCTTTTGCCTCAACTTTTGCATGTTTTGCCGCGCGCCGGGCATACGACCAGTTTTTCCTGTCCGGTAACTACGCGCAGCAGAATGTAAACCTTGTTGGTTCCGATCCCGGTATTCTTGCGGCGCTTAACGGCGGAACACATATGCCTTTTGAGGATATTGGCCTTATGAGAAATATCCCCGGGCTGGTTGTATATGAACCCTGCGACGGAGCATCTCTTGCTGCGCTTGTTCCTCAGGCAAAAGACCATAAAGGATGCACCTATATGCGGCTGAACCGGAAGGCAAGCCCGGCAGTTTACAGCGACGGTGAGGTTTTTAGGCTGGGTAAAGGGAAAGTTATAAAGGATGGAAGTGATCTTACCATAATAGCAAGCGGCTGCGTGATGGTCCCGGAGGCGGTAAAAGCGGCAGCCGAGCTTGAGAAAGAAGGGGTGTCGGCTGCAGTGATCGATATGCATACGATCAAACCGATAGATGCTGAACTGATTATAGAATATGCCGAAAAAACGGGAGCGATAGTAACCTGTGAGAACCACCAGGTGATTAACGGTCTCGGTTCTGCGGTTGCAGAGGTTCTTGGTGAAAACTTGCCCACTCCAATGGCCCGTGTGGGTATAAACGATCTGTTCGGCCAGGTCGGAGATGTTGCATGGCTTCAGGAAGCTTACGGGCTGACAGCCGCCAATGTGAAAGTCAAGGCGTTTGAACTTCTAAAACGAAAATAAAAAAGGAGAGACAGATGGAATCAGGATTGAAGGGAAAGAATGTTGTTGTTATAGGCGGTGAATCCGGTCTGGGGGCAGCATCTGTAAACTTATTTGCCCGTGAAGGTTCAAATGTTATTTTTACCGGTCTCAATGAGAGTGCCGGAAAAGCTCTTTCAGAGAAACTTAAATCAGAAAGCAGCGGTAAAATTATTTTCATTAAATCAGATATTTCGAAAGAAGACGAAGTCAATTCAGTTGCTGATTATGTTGAGACGGAATTTGGCGGGTGTGATGTTCTGTTCAATAATGCAGGCATTCTGAAAGGAGCTGAAGCTGAAAATACTACAACAGCCGAATGGGATATTGTGAATGCAGTTAATGTCAGAGGTTTCTTTTTTACTTCGCGGGCTTTTATTCCGCAGATGAGAAAACGGGGCGGCGGCTCAATTATAAATACTTCATCAGTATCCGGTTTGTTTGGAGATTACGCCTGCGTAGCATATAATACCTCCAAGGGTGCTGTTACGAACATGACAAGGGCAATGGCGCTGGATCATGCAAAAGATAATATTAGAGTAAATGCAGTTTGTCCCGGTTCAATGAGAACTGCAATGTATGATGCATGTGCTGCTTCCATAGGAGAAGAGAAATGTGATTCAATATTCAGAGCACAGTATCCGATGGGACGAATTGCCGAACCTGAAGATGTCGCCAAAGTTGTCCTTTTTCTGGCCTCCGACCTGGCAGGCTTTGTAAGCGGAACCAATATTGCTGTTGACGGGGCGCTTACTGCCCATACCAATCAACCGAAATTTATGGATTGAATAATAAAATTCCTGTCTGCCTGGATGGGCAGGCAGGAATTTTTAAGTAGTTTACAACAGTATCGGGTTACAATATACTGGAACCAGTATGGCAGATCTGAAGGAAGTAAAAAAAAATATAGAAAAGAGCAATCTTTCAGCACAGGTATATTCCCATATCAAGCGGTTGATTATAACCCAGGAGCTGAAAGGCGGACAGAGAATACCTGAAGAAGCTATCGGCAATGTGTTCGGGGTCAGCAGAACTCCTATTCGTGAAGCCTTGCGTGAACTTCAAAAGAACGGCCTGGTAACTATTTATCCAAGAAAATATGCGGAGGTAGTCCGAATCCGCCCGGAAGACAGAACTGATATAGGATTGCTTAGAATCCAGCTTGATACGCTTTCCGTCAGACTGCTGTCAGAAAAAATAACGGAAGAACAGTATCATGAGCTTAGAGAGATAGCTGAAAAAACTATTGAATATGCTGAAAAAAATGAAGTCGCCCTGTGTTTTGAAGCCGACAGTAAATTCCACCGCAAGATGGCGGAATATTCCGGAAATGAATATCTGCAGGATTTTGTAGAAAAACTTGACCTGAAAGTGCAGCTGTTACGGAATATCGAAGATCTCTCCCCCGAGTCTATTAAATCCAGCGTCAGCCTCCATTTGGATATCATCGAAGCCGTCAATCAGCATAATGTTGAGCAGGCTGAAAAATTGGTATCCATACATCTGAACAGTTATTATTTTAAATAAATATATCGAAAACATTTCGGTCTTCCGGAGATTATTGGAAGATCAACCAATCACGAAAAGAAAGATATTGACCGGTTATAAATTTAATAATATTTTCTATATAAGGAGTTTATTATGAAGAAATTGTTGATTGTATCATTGTTGCTTTTCATTATTACCGGTTTTGTCACAGCAGAGAACCTGATTGAACTTAAAAAAGCCAGCCTTGAATGGGGTTTGGACGGCGATGAGCTGACTATCAGCCTGAAGGCAGAGACAAAGGGCTGGATAGCTGTTGGACTCGGAAGTTCAAGAATGGACGGATCCGCAATATTTATAGGATATAATAAAGACGGAGAAGCTTTTTTTGAAGAACATCTTGGTAAGGGGCATGGTCATCAGAAAACAGATATCCAGAGACCTGTTGTTTATGAAGTAGAAGAAACGGACGGAGTTACGACTGTTAAGTTTACAGTTTTAAAATCGGATTTTACAGGATCCGGGGCAAGTAAACTTCCTGTAATAGTTGCATACGGAGCACGGGATAATTTCACATCCATGCACCGGTACCGCGACAGTACCGTTATTTCTTTCTAGAGAAGTAATTGGTTTTTAGCCATTTTCTGTTTAGAACTAAATGGCAGACTGCAAGTACCAGAAACAGGAAACCGGGAACAGCATGAAATATAAAATATAACCCGGTTGCCTGTATCATATTATTCAGTATCGCCGTAACTCCAATAACAAGAAAATCTATAAGCAGCAGAATATTGATTACTTTTAAAGCTTTAATGTTCATCCCCTGTACCCCATTTCAGTTGATATTTTTTTGGCTGTTGCTTTAACGGATTTTGCGATCTCGTCAATTCTGTCTTCGCTGAAAGTTATTACAGTCGATGTAATTCCGACAGCTCCTATCATTTTACCTTTATTGTCTCTGACCGGTGCGGCGCAGCACCGAATGTCATCGGCGAATTCTATTTCGTCCATGGAATAGCCCTGTGCTCTAATTTTGTCAATTTCTGTTCGCAAGTCATCCGGATCAGTGATTGTTTTATCGGTGCGTACAAGCAGGCTGTTGTTCTCAAGATATTCATCGACGGTAAAGTCTTCAGTAAATGCCAGAACTGTTTTTCCGTGTGATGTACAGTACAGCGGGAAAAGGCTTCCTACCGGGGAGGAGAATCTTATGGGATGGGTGGTGAGAACTACGTCAAGAATCATGCTTTGCATGCCTACCGGAACTGCAAGATGTGCGGTTTCTCCGGTTTCTTCCATCAAAGAGTATAAAAAAGGGTTTGCAACAGCTTTCAAATCACGTTGTGAAAGTGTATGCAGCCCGTAGTGGATGAGCATGCTGCCCAGAAAATAACGATCGTTCTTCTTTTCTACAATTAATTCTTTTTCCAGAGTATGCAGGATTTTAAAAACTGTCGATTTGGGCGCTTCCAGCTTTTTTACAATATCACTCAATGTTAACCCGTCATCGTGATTTGAGATACATCTAATGACGGCGAAAGTCTTTTCAAGCACGGGTATTGTGTAAGATGAAGCCATTTAACTCTCCGTATTTTATAAAATCCTGAAAATTATATCATTTAATTATAAAATTGAAAGCCCGGAGTTGGGGCTCCGGGCAATTGTTTTCAATTCACTATCTTGCCAACCATCCACCGTCTACTGCTATGGTGTAACCATTTATATAATCTGACGCTGAAGACGCAAGAAATACAGCAGGGCCGGCAACATCTTTTGGTAATCCCCATCTGTCGGCCGGAATACGGTTAAGGATTTCTGCTGATCGTTTCGGATCCTTTCTGAGCTGCTCGGTGTTGTTTGTATTCATGTAACCGGGAGCAATTGCATTTACATTAATATTATCCTTCGCCCATTCGCAGGCAAGCAGCCTGGTAAGTCCCATAACAGCGCTTTTACTCGCGGTGTATGAAGGAACCCTGATTCCGCCCTGAAAAGACAGCATCGAAGCAATATTGATTATTTTCCCGCCGGAGCCCTGTTTCATAAAAACTTTGGCCGCAGCCTGGCAAAAGAAAAATACTGTTTTGATATTTATATTCATTACATCATCCCAGTCTTTTTCCGTGAAATTTATGGAATCTTCACGTCTTATTATTCCTGCATTGTTTACAAGAATATTAAGTGAGCCGAATTCCGCAATTGCCTGATCTATAATTGGCTGAACAGGTTCGGTAGTAAGCAGGTTGGCCTTTATGCCGAGAAACTGCCCGCCGTTTTTTTTGATCATATCTTCAGTTTCCGGAGCATCTACGTAATCAACGCCGACTACCTTTGCTCCTGCTTCAGCCATACCAAGGCATATTCCCTGACCAAGCCCTGTTGAACAGCCTGTTACAACAGCAACCTTGTCTTTCAATTTAAAATCATCCAGTATCATTTTTTACTCCTTATTTTAAGTCCTTCATATTAACATGATCCATATCAGTAAAGGTCTGGTTTTCTCCTACCATTCCCCAGATGAACGTGTAGTTTTTGGTCCCGGCACCTGAATGGATTGACCAGCTTGGAGATATTATTGCTTCTTCGTTTCTCATAACAACATGGCGGGTTTCATCCGGAGTTCCCATCAGGTGAAACACAACAGTGTCTTCTTCCATATTAAAGTACATATACACTTCCATTCTTCTTTCATGGGTATGTACCGGCATGGTATTCCAGATGCAGTTGGGTTCAAGGATTGTCATTCCCATACAAAGCTGGCAGCTTTCGACAACTGCCGGATGTACATACTGGTGAATTGTCCGCTCGTTGGATTCTTCAAGCGAACCCAGGTGTACTTCCTTTGTTTCTGCGAGCGGGATCCATTTGGACGGATAGGCCTTGTGTGCCGGTCCCGACAGCAAATAGAATTTCGCAGGATCGTCTGCTGATTTACTGGAGAAAGATATTTCCTTTGCTTCCATGCCGATGTAAAACCCGTCATTCTGTTCCATTTCATAGGTTTTACCGTCAAGTACAAGGGCCCCATTCCCCCCGATATTTATAACGCCGCCTTCACGGCGTTCAAAGAAATATTCACTTGCAAGTTCTGAGCCGCCGTCAAGCGATAATGGTTTTAAAGCCGGACAAATGCCCGCGGTTATAATTCTGTCGACATGACTGTATGTAAGTTTAGCCTTGTCCTTCTCAAAAAGATTCTGAATAAGAAACTCTTTCCTTAGTTCGGATGTATCCATTTTTTTTCCGTGATCGGGATGAACGGGATATCTGATATCCATTATAAAACTCCTTCAAGTTACATAAAAAGTGATGGCAACAATAGTGTTAGTTGCGGTATAAAAGTTATGGCGAGCAACGTCACCAGATTAGCCGTTAAAAAAGGTACTGCAGATTTGAAGATTGTTCCGATTTCAAGCCCTGAAATTGATGATGCTACATTAAGACACATCCCTACCGGAGGAGTAACAAGGCCTACAGCAAGACCGGATATCAGAATTACTCCGAATTGTACTGCCTCCACACCCAGAAGCTGGGCAATGGGAAGGAATATCGGTGTTAACAGCAGGATTGCAGGGCTTACATCAAGAAAAGTGCCGGCCAGCAGTATAATAATATCAATGATTATAAGGATCATAAAAGGCGGAAGCTCCAGACCCGAGACAAAAAGAGCGAGAGCATCAGGGACCCTTTCAATGGCCAGGATCCAGATGTACAGTTTCGACATGGCAATGATTATCATTACTTTGGCAGAGGTAATAGCCGCTTCCTTGATCAGCGGCGGCAGATCTTTAAGTTTCAGTGTTTTAAAAACGAATGTTCCTATAATAAATGCGTACAGAACGCCGATACCGGCTGATTCTGTTGCAGTTGCTATCCCAAGGACAACTGATCCTATAACAAAGAGGGGCATTATTATTGACAGAATTGAACGCTGTATGGTTATCAGTTTTTCTTTTCTGTTGAGATTTCGCTCTTCCCGCGGATGTTTTTTTGTATAGCTTATTCCGAAAGTGATTCCGAGCATTATCAGGCCGATCATAAAGCCGGGTATGGCGCTTCCGAGGAAAAGTTTTCCCACTGACTCTTCAGCCGCCATTGCGTAGATGACCATTGGAACGCTGGGCGGGATAATCATTCCCATTGTTGATGAAGCAACAGTTATGCCGCTTGCATACTCAAGTGAATATCCTTTTTTGTTCATTTCGGGTATCAGAATGGCGCCTACCGATGCAGTGTCTGAAACCGATGACCCCGAGATTCCGCCGAATATCATGCTGGCAAAGACATTAACCATACCCAGACCGCCCCGCAGGCGGCCTATTATAAGCATGCAGAAATCAATCAGCCTGGTCGTTATGCCGCTTGCGTTCATAAGCGAGCCCATCAGGCAGAAAAGCGGCAGCGCAATCATTGAATATGACTGCATGCCGGCAAAAAACCTTTGGGGAAGAACCGATATCAAATCAGGCTGCTGAATTACGAAATACAGAAAACCGGAGACTCCAAGCGAATATGCTATGGGAACACCCAGAATTAATAGTGCTGCAAGACTGATTAATAAAATTGCCATTATTTAATTCCATCTCCCTTATTTGTGATGATTTTATATGTATTAAATCCGCAGTAAATTACCGAAAGAATACATCCGGCCGGTACGCTGACCTGAATTATTCTCATTGGTACTCTCAGTACCGGAGATTCATTTCCGCCGACCCTGGATATCCATCTATAGCTCAGATACATAAAAACAATATTTATCAGGGCTATACATGCAATCCCGAACAGATCCGATACTTTTTTCAATACCGGGCCTCTGCTTTCCATGAAAAAGTTGATGCGTATATGTTCATTTTTTCCTATTGCTATTGCGGCACCTATAGCTGTTGTATAGACAAACAGGTATTCCATAAGTTCGTTGCCGCCTATAATCCCCGTATTAAATACATATCTCAGAATGACCAGTAAAATTGTTAAAACGACGATAACGAAGAACACAACTGTTATAAGTGAATTAAGAATCCTGTTCAGTACAGTTTCAACTCTTGATACAGCAGAAGAGTTTTTTTCTTCCATAGTATTGGAATTCTCCCTCTAAAAGATTACCGGGGCTTAACAGGCCCCGGTGTTTTATCGAATATAATCCTATTTAACAGAGTCGAGTATTGCGTTTATCTCATCCCATGTGAAGAACCCGTCGTCAACATAACCTTGCCAAACCGGTTCGGCGGCTTTTACGAATCCTGCATGATTTGCAGCGCTTACTTCGTTTACTTCAAGATTTTCCTTGAGAGTATAGAAATAATCCTTTTCACTCCCGAGCCATTTTTCGTTGGAATATTTTATGGTCGATTCAGCAACTGAGTCGAAAATTGCTTTCAGGTCGTCAGAAAGCGAGTTATACCAGTCGGGGTTTACATAGAAAGGATCCGGATGAATTTGCCAGTTTACAAGAGATAGATATTTCTGTGCTTCGTAGAATTTCATATCAACAGTGTTGGAGAACGGGTTTTCCTGTCCGTCTACAACGCCTGTTTTAAGAGCCATGTAGGTTTCTGTATATGCAACCTGCTGAGGATTTGCGCCCAGAGCTTTAAATGTTTTAATTGTCATATCAATCGGCGGCGTCCTCATTTTAAGTCCCTTGAGATCGGCTACGGTATTAATCGGACGAACGTTATTGGTGATATTTCTGAATCCGCCGGCAACACCGGTAGCAGGAATATATATACCGTTGGCAAGTGCACCCTTGTTAATCTCCTGTCCAATCGGGCCGAACATTACTTCCTGAACCTGATCGGTATTATTAAACATAAAGGGAAGAGTATAAATCAGGAACTTTTTGTTTGCTCTTTCAAACAGGCCCCCGCGGCTTCCCTGTATGTCGCCGAGTTTTACCATGTCAAGAACTTCAGCTTCTGTCCCCAGAACACCATTAAAATAAAGTTCAACCTTGATTCTTCCGTTACTTGCTTTCTCAAGCTGTTCTTTGAAGAAGTCCATCGATTTACTTCTCGGATGGTTTGGTGACTGGGTATGAGCATATTTGAATACATAGGTTTTCTGGGCCTCATCCCCGCCCGCTTTCTCCTGCTGTCCTTCAGCAAACGCGACTCCTGCAAGCAGAATTACTGCTATCAGGCATGCAATTATCCTTTTCATTTTTTTCCTCCATTGTTTCTAATTAGAAACCAAGTTTCTGATAGAAAACATAGTAACACAGGATAATTGTGCTGTCAAATTTTATTTTAAGCTGTTGCGATACTCAAGAAAGGTTTTGCAAAAAAGAGCGGCAATCACCAGGACTCCGCCGATTATTGAATAAAGTGTCGGAATCTCGCCTACAAGTAAAGCGGTCCAGATTGTAGCTGCGACCGGTTCAAGAAGTTTGAAAAGTGATGCTTCCATAGCTCCCATACTTTGTTGCCCTTTCGCATAAAGAAAAAACGGTATAGCCATCTGAAAGATACCGAGAATTATAAAAAAAGGAATATTCTTCAGGATGATAGCTCCCGGACTGAATAGTGCAGGTAGAGTTGCTATGGATGCAATCAGGCTTCCCCAGATAAGAGGTTGCATGGTATTTTCCGAATCACATTTCTTTAATATTACAACTAAAATTGAAAAAAGAAATCCGGCCAGCAGCGACAGAAGATCGCCTCTTGCTCCCTTGAATGATAACCCGCTCTTGAAACACAGGAAAATTCCGGACATTATTAACAGCAAAATAATCCAGTCCCGGTTTAAAGGTTTTTCATGAAGGAACAGGAATCCCAAAATAGCCAGAAAGAAGGGAGATGTATTTCCCAGTACCGTAACGTTTGCCGCTGTTGTGTAATTCAATGCTATATAGAAGCAAATTGAAGTTGAAGCATAGAGAGCTCCACCGATTATAAATTCAGATTTGACTATAAACAGCGGACCGCGGCCTTTGATAATATGTACTATGGCGAAAACAATAAGTCCGGTAAGACATCTGAAAAAGGTAAGTACAAACGGCGAGCTTGATGTAATTTTCCCTATCGGTGCCCCTATGCTGAAGAGAAGTGTAGCAGTAAGAACAAGCAGGATCGGTTTTAGCCTGGATGCAGCAAGTTTGTTTGTCATTAATATTTAATATCCATAGATGTTGCATTGTGATCAAGGGGGCAGATAATTAATATTTTGTCTACAGGGACCGTTTTATTTATGTTTAGAGATTTTTATTCAGATCAAATAATATAGGCATTCTTATTGTAAAACAGCAGCCTTTATCCAGGTTTTTAACTTCTATTTCGCCGTTATACTTTTTTATTATTCCATAGATGATATACAGACCAAGTCCCTGATTCTTGCCAACATCATATTTGGTTGAATAAAACGGAAGAAAAAGGTTGTTGACCATATTCTCGTCTATGCCGTTTCCGTCATCGGTTATGGATATTTGAATATTATTACTGTCGATTTTTAAAAGATCTATATAGATATTACCGTCTGAGCCTATTGATTCAATACTGTTCTTGATCAGGTTTAGGAATATTTGTTTTATCTCTGTAATGTCTGCAAAAACACCTATCTCGGTACTACTCTTTCTCAGATGAAGCGTTATCCTTTTTGTCGACAGACTTTTCGATAATAAGGTTTGGAGCGTGTCGATGAGCTTGAATAGATTAAAATGTTCCAATTTCTCTCTCTTGTTATGACTTATGCCGACTAAATTACTTATAATACTGGATATCGACTCTATTTCCCCTTCAATGGTTCTGATTTTATCATTAAGTACCGGATCGTCTATATTGTACTTTAGATAACTTGTGCAGTTTGAGATTATTTCAAGGGGATTGTTAATTTCATGTGCAACGCCTGCAGATAAGAGTCCGATGGAAGACAGGTTCTCAGACATGTAAAGCTGTTTGCGGATATTCTCCTGTACAGTTACGTCTTCAAGGGCAATTATAAAACCAATGAAATCCGGACCGTCGAATACAGGGTAGGTTTTTATATTGGTTATCAGTTTTGAATTATTGAAGGAAAGAACAGAATTGTATATAACCTTTGCTTCTCTTTGCTGAAATGCCTTTTTTAAGACCTTGAAGACGTGCTGATTCCCTTTAAAGAGATCTTCCAGCATCACTGATTCCATGTGCGTATTCTTAAGTCTGTAGAACTCGCAGGCATTCCTATTGGCTATTTTTACTTTCATGTTTTTGTCAATAATAATAAGATTTAAAGGCAGTTCCAGGAGAATCGCTTCGTTATATTTAAGAAGATGATAAAAATCTTCTTCATCTTCCGGATAGGTTTGCGATATTTCAGCATAAGCAAGTTTGATAAGATTTATCTTTTCGATTTCCTTTACAAAATCTGTATAAATTATTCTTCCGTTTTTAATGATTGAAACCCGCTCTGCAATATTATAGACCTCATCAATATTATTGGTTATTATCAGGATGTTTGAGCCCTGCCTTTTTTTTTCTTCAAGTAACTCCATTACCGGTATTAAAAACCGTTTGTCCAGTTTATCCAGAATTTCATCAAGAACTATTATCTTTGGATTTTTCTCAAGTATTCTTACTATTCCGAGATAGTATTTTTCCGAGATGGTAAGCTCTCCGAGTTCACAGTTGCCGCTGAAGGTAAGAGAATATTTCTCTGCAACCTGTGAATAATAGGAGTCTATTTTTTTAACCGAGAGAATTGTAAGATTATGGGAATAATATTTATCATACAGATATTCCTTGGCTTTTATATTTTCCTGGAAAAGATCTTCATGTTGAAAAACTGCAATCCCCAGTTTTATGGAATCTTTTATCTTCAGCCAGGAGAATTTTTTATTATCAATTTCTATAAAACCTTTTCCGGGTCGTAATCTGCCCCGCAGAACTCTTGCCAGCTCTGATTTTCCGCTGCCGTATTTTCCTAGAATACAATGAATTTCAGACGGGAAGAGCGAGAGATTGATTTTGCTTAAAATTTCGAAATTTTCATTGTAGAGAGAAATGTCATTAAGTGTGAGCAAAGCATTAATCGATGCCATAGGAATCCATCTTGTTATATAAAGTCCGCCGGCTTATGTTCAGAAGTTCTGCTGCTTTCGTTTTATTATATTTTGCCTTTTGAAGAGCTTCAATAATCTGCTGCTTTTCAGAGTTATTTGCCGGAGCGGCTGATGAGATTATTTTCTTATTTCTGCTTGTGATGTATTCAGGAAGATCGTCCAGTTCAATTTTATTATTTCTCGATATGGTAAGCGCGTACACTATTGTGCTTTTAAGTTCCCGGATATTGCCGGGCCAGCTGTAATTCATAAACCGGTCATATACATTTTCAGATACTATTCTCGGATCCGAGTTAGTCTGTTTGCAATGTTCCGTTATAAAACATTTACACAGTGCGGGGATATCTTCAGTATGCTCTCGCAGCGGCGGGATTTTAAGAATACCGGAATTAAGTCTGTAAAATAAGTCCTCTCTGAAAAGATTTTTTTCCATCAATTCATCTATATTTTTATTGGTTGCGGCTATAAATCTTGTATTTATCTTTATATTTACAGACCCCCCGAGTCTCCTTATTTCCTGATTCTGGATGGCCCGAAGAATTTTTGCCTGAATTGACAGTGGCATGTCTCCTATTTCATCGAGAAAAAGTGTGCTGTTATGAGCCCGCTCAAAAACTCCTTTAAAGAGACTGTTTGCTCCTGTATATGCATCTTTTTCATGTCCGAAAAGTTCGTTATCCAGCAGGGTTTCAGGAAATGCCGCAGAATTTATTTTTTCCATCTGGAGGGCTTTACGATCCGAGTTATTATGTATCAGTTCGGCAAAAACATCCTTTCCTGAACCGCTTTCGCCCAGAAGAAGAATCGGAAGCGGAGATTTTGCCAGGATGATTGCATTCTC
Source organism: Spirochaetia bacterium (assembly GCA_963675665.1). GTDB lineage: Bacteria > Spirochaetota > Spirochaetia > UBA9216 > UBA9216 > Thalassospirochaeta. The sequence goes on along the minus strand of OY776510.1, from coordinate 4,804,332 downwards.
AATAACCTGCATCATTTTTGTTGATTTTGTTGAGAGTTGGGAATTTTCCAGCTGAGATGTTAATTTTCTGTTTTCAATTTTAAGGTTATATATTTCTATTGCATTTTTCGAAATTCCCAGCAACTTGTCGAAGTTGATGGGTTTTTCTATATAGTCATATGCTCCGCCTTTCATTGCTTCGATGGCTGTGTCTATAGTTCCGAAACCGGTTATAAGAATTACAGGCAGAATTTCGTTTATCGATTTTATTTTTTTAAGAATTTCTATACCGTTTTCTGAACCCAGTTTAAGGTCAAGAAGAACAAGCCTGTAATTATATGAAAGTACCGCATTAATAGCATCAAGTCCGTTTTCGGTTGTATCACACTTAAATCCGAAATGCTCAAAATTATCACTTAGACTTTTCGATACATTTATATTATCGTCGACAATCAATATTTCTGCACACATAGTAAACCTCAATATGTGCAATAACTATACATAATGTGCAAGGGTTTGTCAACAGTTTTTTTTCTGTTCAATTTATTTCCATATATCATAAGCAATTATAAAATATTTGAATTCACAGTTTTTTGGCATCTTTCTTGCGTTTAGTGGCATGAGGTATATGATGTCTGAATTCTATATGATGAAGAATATTTCAAAATCATTTCCAGGGGTACAGGCCCTGGGAAATGTGGATTTCTCACTGAAAAAAGGTGAGGTACTGGGACTTATTGGTGAAAACGGCGCCGGAAAATCAACATTGATTAAAATAATCGGCGGAATAATCCATAAAGACAGCGGGTATGTGGAGTACAACGGAGAAAAAATAGATATTCAGCATCCGAAACAGGCGGAAGAACTGGGAATAAGCATTATTCATCAGGAGCTTAATCTTCTTCCGAACATGAGTATTGCAGATAATATCTTTATAGGAAGAGAAATAACGTCGGCAGCAGGAATAATAAATGAAACCGGAATGCGGGAAGCCGCCTCTGTTCTGCTTGAAAAAGTCGGGTTGAAAATTAAACCGGATACCCTGATCGATGAACTTTCTGTTTCGCAAAAACAGATGGTTGAGATTGCAAAAGCTCTTTCGTTTGAGTCCGAAATTATCATAATGGATGAACCTACATCAAGTCTAACGGATGCTGAAGCTGAAATTCTTTTTGCAATTATAGAAGAACTTAAAAGAGACGGTGTAGCAATTGTTTATGTCTCGCATAAAATGGAAGAAATCTTCAGTCTTTGCGATCGTGTTCAAATTCTTCGGGACGGAAAGCATATTGATACCCTCAGGCTGGACCAGACAAGTGAAGAGGAAATAATTACCCTGATGGTCGGGCGAAAACTTGAGACTATGTTTGAGAAAACGAGGAATCCTGCAGGCAAGGAGGTTCTGAGGGTTGAAAATCTCAGTACGGATAATGGAGTCAGGAATGTAAGTTTTTCCCTTCGAAAGGGTGAAGTTCTTGGTTTTGCCGGCCTTGTCGGCGCGGGCAGATCTGAGGTGATGAGGGCTCTCTTCGGGCTGGATAAAATTACCGGAGGCAGAATCTTCCTTGAAGGTGGTGAAGTCAGAATAAAACATCCTTCAAAGGCTATAGCTCACAACATCGGATTTGTTCCGGAAGACCGAAAGAAACAGGGGCTGATTCTTGACCTGTCCGTCAGGGAAAACATTTCGATGGCAAATCTCAATAGAATAAGCAGCTGCGGAATAATTAATCGTAAAGCGGAAAAAGAAATTTCAATTAATTTTATTGAAAAACTGAAGTTGAAGACTCCGGACGAAGATTCGGAGGTTTCAAGTCTCAGCGGCGGAAATCAGCAGAAGGTCGTGCTGGCAAAATGGCTGTCGACAAATCCTAAAATATTGATTCTTGATGAACCTACCCGCGGCATTGATGTCGGAGCCAAAAAGGAAATTTATCATATTATCAATGAGCTGTCTAAACAGGGAGTTTCGATCATCATGATTAGTTCGGAACTGGTTGAAATTCTGTCAATGTCGGACCGTATTGTGGTGATGCACGAAGGAGTCTGGAAGGGTACTCTTGAAGGTTCTGAAGCAACTCAGGAGATGATTATGAGTACCGCGCTTTCTTCCGGTTCCTGCTGATAATTTTAAATAAATAATGGAGTTCATGAATGGTTGAAGAATTATTAAATAAAAAGATTAAGTTGAAAAATCTTGGGAAAATGAAGAATTTCAGCGTATTGATGATACTGGTTCTGTTGTCGCTGTTTCTGACGTTGGCTACAGACAATTTCCTGACACAGAAGAATCTCTTTTCGGTCATGAGGGCTTTTTCGTATATTGCGATCATTGCGGTCGGTCAGTGTTTTGTAATCATAAGTGCCGGAGTGGATTTATCTGTCGGCTCAATATTCGGGTTTACCGGTCTGCTGACAGCTTTCTTTATCCAGAAAATAGGATTCAATCCCGCGGTTTCGATTCTTATCGGGCTTGCCGCCGGAACAGCTTTCGGTATGGCGAACGGATTTCTTATCACACTGCTCAGGATTCCGCCATTTATAGCGACACTTGGTATGCTTAGTGTTGCAAGGGGCCTTGCTTATGCCCTTACAACCGGATATCCGATACGGACGCCGTCCGGCTTCAATACGATCGGCCAGGGTTATCTCTGGATTATCCCGCTTCCGGTTGTTTATATGGTGTTGATTGTTGTTATCTTCTCTTTTCTTCTGGAACGCACTGTTTTCGGGAGACGGGTTTTTGCTGTAGGAGGCAATGAAGAGGCGGCTGAGATTTCCGGTATAGAGGTAAATAAAATTAAGGTGGTCATCTATTCTCTGTGCGGGTTTCTGTCCGCAATGTCGGGAATTATTACAACTTCGAGGCTGGGTGTTGCCCAGTCTACATCAGGAACAGGCTATGAACTCGATGTCATAGCTGCGGTAATTATAGGCGGGGCAAGCCTGTCGGGCGGAAAGGGAACCGTGGTAGGGGCGATGCTCGGGGCGGCAATCATGGGGGTGCTGAGAAACGGACTGATATTGCTTAACGTATCCCCGTACTGGCAACAGACCGTAATCGGGATTGTCATCTTAATCGCAATTGCCGGAGATCAGGCAAGCAAGCGTAAAACAAAATAAGGGGTTAACCATAATTATTTATGGAACAAATATTTTCAGGAGGAGAGATTATGAAAAAAATCTTACTAATCGGGCTGATGCTGATAGCGGCTGGCGTTCTTTTTGCCGGCGGTCAGCAGGATGCTGCAGGAAAAGGCGCTGAAAACGGCAAGGTAACCATCGCGGTTGTCCCCAAGGCAATGGATAATCCTGTGTTCCTTGATACCAAGGCAGGCGCTGAAAAAGCCGCTGAAGAGCTCGGTATAGAGCTGATCTGGACTGCAGGTTTTAAAAGTGATGCAGCAGAGCAGGTCCAGGTGCTTGAGGGGCTTATTCAAAAGGGTGTTGACGGAATGCTGATTAGCTGTAATGACCCGTCGGCTCTGAATGATGTCATTGCAAAGGCAATGGCTGACGGCATCTATGTGGCGACTTTTGATTCAGATGCGCCGGACAGCGACAGAGCATTTTATGTAGGAATCGATAACTATGATGTTGGCAAGCTCGGAGGAAAGTTATATTCGGAGCTTGCTTCAGAAAAACCGGGAAAGGTTGAAACAGCTCTTCTTACCGGTATTCTCGGAGCCTTCAATCTTGAAGAAAGAATACGAGGGTTTAAAGACGGAATAAAAGGTTCCAATGTTGAAATTGTATCCATACAGACCTGTGAAGACGACATAAATAAAGCAGTACAGGTAATTGATGATTTTACCAATGCGAATCCGAATCTTGACGGATGGTTTTTTATCGGCGGCTGGCCGTTTTTTGCTCCGCCTGAATCCCTGGGTACCGTTAAAGATTTTGTTGATGCCGGAAATCTGGTGGTAAGTATCGACAATTTTTATCCGATGCTTGATTTTCTGGAGTCCGGTATGACCCAGATGTTGGTAGGATACAGTTTTTACGATATGGGTTATGTAGGAGTGCAGAGTCTGCTGACTCTGATTAACGGCGGAAGCGTGGATAATATGATAATTCTTGATTCTTCAGGCTCCGTCACCACAATGGAGAATATTGAAGAAATCAGAGGAACAAAACTTCCCTGGGATTAATTTCAAGGGTTATAATTCAGGGAGATTTTTTACTCCAGCAATTGAAACAGGAGAATTTTATTATGAAGAAAATATTTTTAAGCTTATTGATTTTAATGACTATTGCATTAATTTTTTCAGGCTGCACGAAGGATGAACCTGCAGCTCAGCAGCAGGTTGATAATAAAGCCGTCGAGAAGAAGGTTTCCGATGAACGGTATGTTCTTATTGCTCCGCATATCGGAATACAATACTGGCAGGTCCATAAAGCCGGATTTGAAGCAGCGGCAGCCGAACTCGGTGTTCAGACATTTTTTACCGGTGTTATGGGCGATTCGGTTGAACAGCAGATTGCAATAATGGAACAGGAAATATCAAAGAACCCGGCCGGATTTTTGGTTGGTCCGCTCAACGGGCCGGCATTTGTTCCCGTAATAAATAAAGCAATAGCCGCCGGCATCCCGGTTATAGCTGTCGATACTGATTCGCCAGACAGTAAACGGCTTTCCTATATCGGCACTGATGGTTATGCTGCCGGCCAGAAAGCTGCAGATTTGATGGCTGAATTATTAAACGGAAAAGGCAAAGTCGGCATCTCTAATCTTGTAGGTTTTGAAGCCTGCGAAGCTAGAGCCCGCGGTTTTATTGACCGGATTGACAGCAAATATCCCGGGATGGAGGTTGTGGCTGTTGTAGACGACAAGGCTGATACTGAAATTGCAACGAAGGTCAATTCAGAAATGATCATCGCAAATCCCGATATTTCCGGTATATTCGGCACCGACGGAGTAAGCCCTATAGGAATGGGTGCAGCCGTAAAGAACCTCAATAAAACAGGAAAGATAACTCTTGTAGGTTTTGATCCCATGCCTCAAACGCTGAAGCTGATTGAAGAAGGGGTTATTCATTCTACAATGGTCCAGAGGACATTTGCCATGTCATATTACGGTTTAAAAATGCTGTATGATTATAACCACGATACTCTTGAGCTTGTAAAGGGCTGGGATGTTGATGCTGTACAGAAAAACGGAGTCAATACATTGCCCAATTTTACTGATACCGGAATTATGATAATTGATAAAACCAACTACAGGAATTTCGAAGAAAAGTAATAACCGGAAAGGAGAGGAAACCGAATGTCAGTTTCCTCTCCCGATTTAAGGAGATTGTCGGTGGAATCATTATTGACACTGAAAAATATAAAAAAAACCTTTCCCGGAGTAAAAGCGCTTAAAGGAGTTTCTTTTTCAGTAAACAAAGGAGAGATTATCGGTATTGTTGGAGAGAACGGTGCTGGTAAAAGTACCCTGATCAAGACAATCGGGGGAGCAATAGATATCGATGAGGGTGAAATTATATTAAACGGCGTGGAGCAGAAATTCAGTTCGCCCAATGATGCCCTTAATAAAGGAATTTCCGTAGTACATCAGGAACTGAGTCTTTGTGAGAATCTGTCCGTTCGGGAAAACCTTTTTGTAAAGGATCTTAAGAATAAAAACAGGCGAATGACTCTGCATAAAATAGACTTTGAAAAGCAGACCAGAGAAGCGGCTAAATTACTTGAACTTTTCGAACTTAATCTGGATCCGGCTGCAGTTGTCGGAGATTTATCTCTTGCCGAACGTGAACAGATCGAAATTCTTCGGGCTATTGCTTATAATCCCAAATTGATGATTTTAGACGAACCGACCGGGCCTCTCAGTATTCCGGTTGTTCAAAAATTATTCAAATTACTGGGACAATTAAAAAATGAAGGCATCTCAATACTCTATATTTCTCATGAAATCAGTGAAATAGTCGAACTCTGTGATCAGGTCGTCATTCTGAGAGACGGTGAATTCATAGATAAACTGCAGAAGGAAGAGATGCGGGAAGATAAAATTGCAGGTTTGATGGTCGGCAGAGAGCTCGGAACAATGTTTCCTGAAAAAAAGATACAGATAAAAGATGAAGCAGTTCTTGAGCTGGAGAACTTTTCCAACAGAGAATGTTTTTCAAATATAAATTTTAAATTACGAAAGGGAGAGATACTGGGAATTTCAGGATTGATAGGCGCAGGAAGAACAGAGCTTGCTCTTGCAATTTTCGGAGCGCTTCCTCATTCTGCAGGAAGGATTCTTCTTAATGGAAAGGAAGTTAAAATAAAAAACCCCAAAAAGGCTATGGAGTTGGGTATCGGATATCTGACGGAAGACCGAAAAAAGCTGGGCCTTTTTTTAAGTTTTTCTATTGAAGAAAATATGCTGTCTATAGATGTAAACAGATACAGCAGAAACAGAATAGTAAAGAATGATCTTTTAAAACGAAAAGTGGATGAGTTTGTGAAACTCTTTGATATTAAAGCCAGTAACGGCAGAATTCTTGTAGGAACATTGAGCGGCGGAAATCAGCAGAAAATTCTTCTGGCAAAGACAGTTTCAATTGAACCGGATATTTTAATAGTTGATGAACCCACCAGGGGAATAGATATAGGCGCAAAAAAGGCTATACATCAGCATCTGCAAAATATTGCGGATCAGGGTAAAAGCATTATTCTGATATCATCCGAAATGACGGAAGTTTTAGGCATGAGCGACAGAATCCTTGTTATGGATAACGGAAAGACAGTTCAGTTGATTGATAATGACGATAGCGTTACTCAGGAAAGCATTATGGCAAGTATAGTAGATTTTAAATCCAGGGAGAAAAGAAATGGTCTCAATAAATAAAAATTACTTTTCCAAAATATTTAAATCCCGTGCGTTATTAATCTTTTTAATAAATCTGATTTTATTTATTGTCTTTTCAATTACAAATCAATATTTCTTTTCGATTACCAATATTGAGGCGATAGGATACGGAATACTGAGCATAGGTATTATTTCAGTTGGAATGATGATTGTGATGGCGGGAAACGGGTTCGATCTCTCTGTGGGTTCAACACTCGCTCTCTGCGGGGTTGTTCTTTCAAAACTGATGGAGAGTGGAGTCCCGGTTTCAGTTTCAATCTTAATAGCGTTGATAGTAGGGGCATTTATCGGATTCATTAACGGTGTATTGATTACCCAGGTGGAAATAAATCCTTTTATAGCGACACTTGGAACAATGAGTATGGTAAGAGGCCTGGCCCTGGCAATTACCCAGGGAATGCCTATCTATGGTCTTCCCGACAGTTTTGCTTTTCTCGGAGCAGGTCGGATACTTGGGTTCCCCGTACCTATCATGCTGATGCTTGCCATCGTATTAGTTATTGATCAATTTATGCGAAAATTCAGCTGGGGAAGACTGGTCTATTTTGTCGGGGGAAATATTGAAGCTGCTAAACTCTCCGGGATTAATGTAAAGTTTGTAAGAATCTGTACATATATTCTGACAGGAGTTCTGGCGGCCCTGGCGGGGGTTGTTCTTACGTCCAGGATGATGTCGATGATGGCTACAGCCGGAACGGGTGTTGAACTTAAATCGATTGCCGCCTGCATCATCGGGGGGGCCTCCTTAAGCGGAGGTGAAGGCACGGTAATAGGCGCGCTTATGGGAACGCTTCTTGTCGGATTAATTGATAATATTCTTATTCTCAGCAGTGTATCGACCTACTGGCAGCTTTTTGCATCAGGACTGATTCTTGTAGGGGTCGTAAGTGTTGATATGCTGACAAGAAAGATAAGACTGAAGAATGTGTTGGAGTAGGGATGAAGAGCTTATACGGAAAGAATCTTACGGATGAGGATATAAGAAAATATTTCGGTTCGCCGGATCAGTTCGGAGGAATAACCGAGGTTGAATATATTCAGGGAAAGGCGCGGGGTTCCAGAGCGCTTCTGATTAAGAACGGCACCGGATTGAATTTCACAGTTCTGCCCGACAGAAGTCTGGATATAGCAACAGCTGAATACCGGGGCCGTCCTGTTGCATGGTTGTCCAAGAACGGAATAGTAGCCCCCGGACATTATGAAAACAGTATAAACGGATTTCTCCGTTCTTTTTCTGGCGGTCTTCTTACTACATGCGGTTTGACCCAGGCAGGAGCTTCGGGAACAGACGGTGATGATGTTTTAGGTATTCACGGCCGAATATCCCACACTCCGGCAGAATCTTTTTTTTATGAAGAACATCTGGAAGAAGGACTGCCGGTATATACAGTCAAAGGAAAAGTTAGGGAATCCTGTCTTTATGCTGAGAACCTGGTGATGGAACGTGAAATCAAATGCAGGGCAGGCAGCAGTGAAATTGAGATTTTTGACAAATTTGTAAATGCAGGATTTGAAAAAATGCCGTTTATGCTTCTCTATCATGTCAATTTCGGTTTCCCGGTAGTTAGCGAGAATTCCGGTTATTATACACGCGCTGTTGAAGTAAAGCCGTGGACGGACAGTGCAATCAATGGCAACGGAGAATACGAAAGAATGGAATCTCCTCAGCCGGGTTATGAATATGAATGCTTTCTGCATGAGATGCCTGAAAAGGGACATAAAGTGTATTCGGCTGTTATCAATGAAAGTCTGAACTTCGGCGCCTATCTTGTTTACTCACCTGAAGAACTCCCATTTTTTAACGAATGGAAAATGATGGGTTGCCAGGATTATGTCGCTGCTTTTGAACCCGGAAACTGTATTCCCGAGGGGCGTATGGAAGCAAGAGAAAACGGCAGGCTGAAATACCTTGAGGCGGGGGAGACCTATTCGGTTTCGTATAAAATAGGTGTTGCTGACGGCCTGTCGGAAACTGTCGAGCTTAAAAAAGCATTGACCTTATAGCAGGAGAATGAAATGACCTACGGTTTTCATAATAAGATCATAAGAATCAATCTTTCAAACGGATGCATTACTTTTGATGAACCGGGAGAAAACTTTTTCCGCAGATATCTCGGGGGAAGAGGTGTAATAGGTTATTACCTCTTAAATGAGCTCGAAGCCGGTATCGATCCTCTATCTCCGGAGAATAAACTGATTTTCACTGCAAGCGTTATTACAGGGGCAAAAATTCCCGGTGCAGGACGGCATTCAGTCGGTGCCAAATCTCCACTTACGGGGTTTTACGGAGAATCAGAATCAGGAGGATTCTGGGGCCCTGAATTAAAAAGTGCGGGTTACGACGGAATAATTCTTGAAGGCCGGGCTGAAAAACCTGTTTACCTTTTTATCAAAGACGACAGAATCGAACTGAAAGATGCTTCTCATTTATGGGGGCAAACAGTGCTTGAAACAAATGACATGCTGATTGAAGAAACAGGCGAAGCAAAACTGAAAACACTTATTATTGGGCCTGCCGGTGAGAATCTCGTAAAATTTGCCGGTATTGCGCATGACCTTTCTCATTACCACGGTCGGACCGGAATGGGCGCTGTAATGGGTTCAAAAAATATTAAGGCTGTGGTCGTTCGTGGAACCGGAAGGCAGGAGTTTTTCAATCAGGATAAACTGAAAGAAATTTTCAGGTATTTCACTGAGAATTTTCAGAATAATAACGATAACAAAAATCAACATCAACATGGAACAAGTGACTACTATTTTGGTTCTCAGGCGGCTGGAACACTTCCCACATATAATTACCGGAAAGGGTATTTTGAAAAACTTGAGTATGATGCCGACGAACTGCATGCGGCACTGAAGAAGAAAACGGAAGGTTGTTATGCCTGTCCGCTGCGTTGCAAGCAGGTTTTTGAAGCTGAAAAACCATATAAAATAAACGGCCGCCTCGGAGGTCCGGAGTTCGAGACCCTTGGAGCTTTCGGTTCAATCTGCGGTATCTCCGATATGTATGCCGCGCCTAAAGCACATGAAATCTGCAATCAACTGGGTATTGATACCGTTTCAGCAGGGGTTACAATTGCTTTCGCAATGGAGTGTTATGAGAGAGGCTTAATATCCAAAGAAGACACTGACGGTATAGAACTTGAATTCGGTAATGTTGAAGCCATGTTTTCAATGCTTAAAAAAATTGCATACAGAGACGGTTTTGGAAACATCCTGGCGGAAGGCAGCAAAAAAGCCGGAAAGATTATAGGGAAGGGCGCTGAAAAATATTCTATGCAGGTAAAAGGCCAGGAATTTGCTGTTGCAGAACCCCGGGCCAAGTTCGGTGTGGGACTTGCCTATGCCGTTTCTCCGACAGGAGCGGACCACCTGCAGCATGAACATGACGGGGCTTTTGATTCAGCGCTTACAGGATACAGTCATACCGCTGATGATCCGCATTCCATGCTGAAGACTCTATATTCATTGGGGTGGTATGATCCTGTCCCGAGTTTATCTCTTGGTTTTGAAAAAGTTGCTCTGTTTACTCATCTTCAGCATTACTGGAGTCTGTTCAACATGCTTGATATCTGTATTTTCACGTTTCAGCCTGTAAGGACTTTGAAAATTACGCATATCCCCGAGATCGTTAAGGCTGTAACCGGCTGGGATACTAGCCTGATGGAATTAATTGAAGCCGGACGAAGGGGGACAACAATGGCCAGGCTTTTCAATCTGAAACACGGAATGACCAAAGAAGATGATCTGAATATACCGGACAGAATGTTTGAGGGATTACAGGAAGGCCCCCTCAACGGTTCAAAACTTGATCGGGAAGAATTTGAAAAAGCAGTGAGTTCTTATTATGAAATGATGGGTTGGGACAGTGAAGAAGGTATTCCCCTTGAGTCAACCGTTCACTACCTCGGTATCCCCTGGGCAGCAAAGATTTTGTCTGAACTGAAGGCTTGCTGATACTGTGGTTTCGATTAATCTGGAGTTTATCGGAAGTATTAAGAAGATTTCCGGGACCGATAATCTAACTATTGAAATACCGGTATCCGGATGTAATGATTTGGATTCCCTGTTTCAGGCAATAAAGAATGTTATGGGAGATAAGATTCTTTACAATGTTTACAGAAACGGGATGGCAATCAGTCCGGATAACTTTGGAAATATAAATGAGAATGATCATTTTCAAATTGTTCCTGTTGTTCTTGGAGGATGACAATGAAAGCGTTGGTAAAAACAGCAAAAGGACCCGGAAATATCGAAGTGCGCGAAGTGCCTGCGCCGGAACTGGGCGAGCCCGACTGGGTTCTTATAAAAGTGAAGGCAGCAGGGGTATGCGGAACCGATCTGCATATCCGGCACGATCATTTTCCATACTGGCCGCCGGTCATTCTCGGGCATGAGTTCTCCGGGGAGGTTGTCGAAGCGGGTGCGGCTGTAAAAAACGTAAGCGTCGGAGACAGGGTGGTGTCCGAACCCCATTCGATGAACTGCGGGCTTTGCGAATACTGCCGGCAGGGAATGGTTCAGATGTGCGCGGACAAGCGCTCTCCGGGCTGGGGAATAGACGGGGCCTTTGCAGATTACCTTAAAATGCCTGCTCAGCTTATTCACCGGATACCCGAAGGAGTCAGCTACGAACTTGCAGCGCTTGCCGAACCCCTTGCCATAGCCGTGCACCAGGTGTCTGAAGCCGGGGTAATAGAGATGCAGGACTTTGTGCTTGTAACCGGCGCCGGACCGATGGGGATACTGGCTACGTTTATTGCCAAAATGCAGGGTGCAGGCAGTGTCCTGATGACAGGAATGAACAGCGGAGAGATAATCCGTTTTGATGCTGCACGGAGGCTCGGCGCCGACTATATCGTCAATGTGCAGAAAGAGAACCTGCAGGACAGGATAAACGAGCTGACTGGCGGGCGCGGAGCGGATGTTCTGATAGAGACGAGCGGGGCGCCTCCTGCGATTAGAGACGGAGTTGCGGCATTGCGACGTAAGGGAAGGGTTTCAGCGATAGGACTCTGCGCCGATGAATATATACAGTTCCCGTGGAACGCTGCAATGCACAAGGTACTCGACATAAGGTTCAACTTCAGTTCAAGCTATACATCCTGGGACAAGGCCCTTGGTCTTCTTCGGGATAAAGGAGATATGCTGTCGAACATTATTACGCACAATTTCAGGCTGGAAGACTGGGAACAGACATTTGGTCTTCTTGAGGCGGAGAAAGGTATAAAAGCTATTTATATGCCGGAAGACTGATCGCTGCCCTGGTTTATTCCCTCGTGCTTCTGAACATTGATCATGGCTTCCGTTATATGCTCATGCATCGCTTCTGCGGCGGCTTTCGGAGATCCCGCCCTGATGGCTTCGAAGATACGGCGGTGCTGCTCGATTCCCCGTTGGGGAATCCCTTTCACGCTCAAAGACGATTCACGCGTCTTTTCAAGCAATGTCTTCGCCAGTTCCTGCATATGGACAAAGACCTGGTTATGGGTTGCTGAGGCAACATATTCGTGAAACATATTATCGCCTGAAAGGCCAAGTCCTCCGTCAGCAACCTCTTTGCGCATTGCTTCCACCGAGGCCTCAATTTTTTTTAGATCTTCATCGTTTCTGCGTTCGGCGGCAAGCCGTGCTATTTCAGTTTCAAGTACAAGCCTGTATTCCATCATTTCCACAAGAAGATTTTTTTTGTGATCAAGAAATGATGCGAAAGGAGAGATCATTGTTTCCAGAGACACTTCCTTTACAAAATTGCCCCCGCCGACACCTACACTTGATTCTATAAGACCCATCGTTTCAAGGGTTTTAACGGCTTCTCTTACTGAAGCCCTGCTGACCTTGAATCTTTCAGCCAGCTCTCTTTCGCTTGGAAGCTGATCTCCCGGGCTGTAAATATGATCGTTTATCATGTCGAATAATTGTCTGAAAACTTCTTCAGAGACTCTTTTGCGCTTGATAGGTGTAATTTTTTGATCCATCAATGGAAATATACCTTTTTTGAAAAGGTCTGTCCATTAAAATGTAAACAGTGCTTGACAAAAACAGTACATGGATCAATAATTTAAAGGTCAGACCATTAAAAGGTTTAAATGATAAGGAGAAACTCATATGACAAACGAAGAATATATTAAAGAGCTTGTTGTTAAATCAAGAACCGCGCTTAAGGAATTTGAATCCTTCGATCAGAAAAGAATAGATAAAATGATCAGGGCGATTGCAAAGTATGTTTATGACAATGCTGTGCCGCTGGCCGAGATGGCGCACAATGAAACAAAGATGGGAACTGTAGAATTTAAAACAAAGAAGCACCTCGGAAAGGCCAGGATTATGTGGCACAGTCTGAAAGGTAAAAAGGCACAGGGGATTATTGCTGAGGATGCAGAGCTTGGAATCATAGAGATTGCGAAACCAATCGGAGTCGTAGGCGCAATTCAGCCCTGTACAAATCCGATTGTCACTCCTATGGCAAACGCGATGGCGGCGCTTAAGGGACGGAATACAATAATAATTGCTCCGCATCCCAGGGCTGTAAACTGCACAAAGTTCCTGGTGGACGAATGGAACAAGATCTTAAAGGAGTTTAATGCTCCTGAAAATATCGTTCAGGTTGTAGAGGATGTAAATATTGAACGTTCGAATCTTCTGATGAAGATGACCGATGTGACTGTGGCCACCGGCGGCGCAGGAATGGTAAAAGCCGCATATTCAAGCGGTAAACCGTCCTTCGGAGTAGGCGCGGGGAATGTTCAGGCTGTTATTGATCGGGGTGTTAATTTAAAGGATGCCGTCGAGAAGATAGTGACCGGGCGTGTTTTTGATAACGGAATCATCTGTTCCGGCGAACAAACGGTGATAGCGCCTGAAGAACTTTATGACGATGTATTGAAAGAGCTCGCGGCTAACGGCGGCTATGTAGTAACTGATGCTGATGAACGTGAGAAGCTGGTTACAGCCCTTTTCCCAAACGGAATTATAAACAGGGATTTGATAGGTCAGCCGATTCAGACCATTGCAGAGCGGGCCGGAGTGGAAATGCCGGAGGATACGGTCGTTATCGTGATTCCTGAAGAAAACTCAAACACGGACAGCCTGCTCAGAAAAGAAAAAATGTTTCCGGTTATAGTTCCGTTTAAATATAAAGACTTTGGCGAGGCTGTTGAGATAGTTCTTGAAAACCTTGAGGTAGAAGGAAAGGGCCACACTGTTGTTATCCACTCTGAAAATGATAAAAACATTGTCAGGCTTGCCGAAAAAGCTCCCGTAAGCCGAATCCTGGTTAATCAGCCGTGTTCAATCAATATCGGCGGGTCTTTTCTGAACGGGTTGAATGCTACCAGCACCCTGGGTTGCGGTTCATGGGGAAACAACAGTATTTCCGAGAATTTTTATTATAAGCACCTCCTAAATATAACCCGGGTAGCCAAGATTAAACCGAACGTAGTTATTCCGACTGATGAAGAGATATGGGCTGAAGAGGAATAATATAGATGAAACTGCTTGAATATAAGGCACATGAACTGTTTAAGCGCTTTGAGCTTCCATGCAGCGAGGGGTGTGTTGCCTCGTCGGTTGAAGAGCTTAAGGCCCTGCAGGGTAAGGTTAATTACCCTGCAGTTATCAAAGCCCAGGTGCAGACCGGCGGGCGCGGCAAGGCTGGAGGAGTACAGTTTGCCGGGAATGACGATGAACTTGTTGAAAGAGGCTCCTCCGTTCTTGATATGAAGATTAAAAACCTGCCGGTCAAACGGATTTTTATTACCGAAAAAGTTGAAATCAGGAAGGAAATGTATCTCAGCTTTACCCTGGATCGTAAATACAAGAAAGCGGTTATGATTTTCAGCCCTGAGGGCGGGGTTGATATAAACGAGATTGCTGATAAGTATCCGGAAAAGATTGTGAAAGTTCTTATAAATCCTTCTGATATTATTGATGATTTTATTATAGATTATGCAATCGATAAATCAGGTCTTAACCGTGATTATACTGATGAATTCCGTAATGTTGTAAAGAAACTGTACGATGTTTTTATCGGAATGGACTGCATGCTTGCAGAGATTAACCCGTTAATAATTGATGAACAAAACAGGATCATGGCCCTCGACGGCAAGATTGATATCGATGACAATTCGCTTTATAAACACGGTGATATCAAGGATTTCAGGGATGAAATAGAAGAGAACCCCCTTGTTCTTGAGGCAAGAAAATTTGATTTTTTATATATTCCGGTCAGGAATGAAGGCAATATTGCGGTAATCAGCAATGGTTCCGGGATGATTATGTCGTCGATAGATCTGATAACCAAGCGCGGCATGACAGTGACTTCCGCTCTTGATCTCGGCGGCGGGGCCACTGCGGAACGAATAAAGGAAGCTCTCAGAATAGTAGCTTCGGCTTCCGGGGTGGATACAATTTTTATAAATATTTTCGGCGGTATAACAAGATGCGACGAAATCGCAAACGGAATAAAGGCTGCAATGGCCGATATGAACGGAATAAGACTGGTAACAAGACTTGAAGGAACAAACAGGGAAAAGGGTCTTGAAATCATCAACACGATCCGCGGCGGGATTAAAATGGCTGACGGTCTGAAGGAAGGAGTCGAAGTGCTTGCACAGGGGATGGGGTTATGAGTTTTTTTATAGATGAAAATACCAGACTAATAGTTCAGGGAATAACAGGCCGGGAAGGCTCTTTCCATACCGAGCAGATGCTTGAATACGGTACAAAGGTTGTAGCCGGTGTTACTCCGGGAAAGGGCGGCACCTCTGTCCTCGGAATTCCCGTATTCAATACAGTTCTGCAGGCAAAGGAAATGACGGACGCGAATGCTACCGTCCTCTTTGTGCCGCCCAGATTCATGTATAAAGCGGCATATGAGGCTATCCTGTCGGGGATACCTTTGGTCATAACCATTGCCGAGGGAGTTCCCGTTCATGAGATGCTGAAACTTCATTATCTTGCAAAGGAAAAAGGCTGCAGATTGATAGGACCGAATTCTTTCGGAATAATTTCTCCGGGCAAAGCCAAAGCAGGTTTTATGGCCCACCGAATTTTCCTGCCCGGAAATGTGGGAATAATGTCTCGCAGCGCGACAAACTGTTATGAAACGGTTTTTATGATGAAGAAAAAGAATATCGGGCAGTCGACCTGCATCGGAGTAGGCGGAGATATGATCCCCGGTTCGATGTTTGTGGATATTCTGCCGTTTTTTGAGAAAGATGAAGAAACAAAAGTGATCGTCATGATTGGAGAAATAGGCGGAAGCGAAGAAGAAATAGCCGCGGCATATATCAAGGAAAATATTACCAAACCGGTAGTGGCATTGATAGCGGGCAAGAATGCGCCCAAGGATACCAGTATGGGGCACGCCGGCGCGATAGTTTCTCCGGACGGAGAGGGATCTGCTGAAAACAAGGAAGCGGCGCTTAAGGCTGCCGGAGTGCTGATTGCTGAAGGCACCGAAGATCTTGTAGATATCGTAGCCGGAATTATATAGAAGGAATACAAAAAAATACTTCTAAAGTACTTCGTACTTTTTGTATTTTGAAGTTTTTAATTTTTATTTAAAAACTCTACCTTAAGAACCTGCCCTCCATGGCAGGAATTGCTATTAGGAGAAAAGCATATGGAAAAGAAACGAATGCTTAAAATATATCACGACATGCTTGTGATAAGAAGATTTGAAGAAAAAGCTCTGAAGCTTTTCGAAGAGAATAAACTCAGGGGATCGGTGCATCTTACGATAGGTCAGGAAGCCGTCCCGACTACAGTATGTTCCAATCTGGGCGATGACGACTATATTACCAGCACACACAGGGGGCACGGTCACTGCATAGCCAAGGGCGCTGAACCGGACAAGGCTCTTGCCGAACTGATGGGGAAAGCCACCGGCTATTGCGGGGGACGCGGCGGTTCAATGCATATTGCTGATGTTACCAAAGGCAATCTCGGCGCCAATGCAATTGTAGGCGCAGGTATTCCGATTGCGACCGGAGCCGGCCTCGCGGCGCAGCTGCGCGGAACCGACCAGGTTGCCGTCACATTTTTCGGGGACGGCGCTTCCAACGAAGGAGTTTTTCACGAGGGGCTTAATCTTGCCTCCGTATGGAAACTTCCGGTTATTTTTGTATGCGAAAACAACCAGTTCGGAATATCCACTCACGTTAGCATCAGTACTTCCGTTGAAGATATCGCGGTAAGGGCAAAGGCGTATAACATTCCCGGAACCGTTGTAGACGGCAATGATATTTTTGCTGTCGACAAGGCTTTCAAAAAGGCCCTTGTCAGGGCCCGGAAAGGCGAAGGCCCGTCGCTGATCGAGTGCAAGACTTACAGGTGGTACGGGCACTGGACCGGAGATCCTGAAGTTTACAGGACCAGAGAAGAAGTAGAAGAATGGAAGCGGAAATGTCCGATCAAGCGGCTTGAGAAGTATATGCTCGACGAAGGCGTCATGGACCAGGCCGGAATTGATGCGGCGCATGCTGAGGCGGACAGGATTATTGCCGAGGCTGAGGATTTTGCAATAAACAGCCCCGAACCGGACCCGACGCATGTTCTGGATAATGTTTACTGTGACTGAAGGAGATAATAATGAGTGTTAAAAAATATGCTGTTGCGATCCGTGATGTAATTGCTGAAGAAATGCGTAGAGACAAGGATGTTTTTATAATCGGAGAAGATATTGCCGAGCAGGGCGGTATTTTCGGGTGCACAAGAGGACTGCTGGATGAATTCGGCGGCAGAGTCAGAAATACGCCGATTTCGGAAGCGGGTTTTGTTGGCGCCGGGATAGGCGCGGCCCTTGCCGGAATGAGGCCCATAGTTGAACTTATGTATATGGATTTTACATATGTTGCAATGGACATGATTCTGAACCAGGCTGCCAAACTCAGATATATGTACGGAGGCAAGGCTTCCATCCCGATGGTAATCCGGGGCCAGCAGGGTATAGGACGGGGCAATGCAGGAACGCATTCCCAGAGTCTTGAGGCTTTCTTTGTGCATATTCCCGGATTGAAGGTCGCCATGCCGTCAAATGCGGCTGATGCAGCAGGGCTTTTGAGAACGGCAATCAGGGACAATAACCCGATAATGTTCTTTGAACACAAAGCCCTTTATGCTTCAAGCTGCGAAGTACCTGATGATCCGGATTTTACCGTTCCCTTCGGGAAGGCCTCAGTTGTAAGGCCCGGCTCCGACGTAACCGTTATAGCTACCTCTTTGATGGTTTCAAGGGCCCTTGAGGCTGCTGAAAAGCTTGCCTCTGAAGGTATTAACGCGGAGATAATTGATCCCAGAACCGTCCTGCCGCTTGATATCGATACAATTGTCGATTCGGTTAAAAAAACGGGCAGAGCAGTTATAGTCCATGAAGCACACAAGACGGGGGGCGTCGGCGCGGAAATCGCTTCGCAGATTACAGAGAAGGCCTTTAAATACCTTGATGCTCCGGTTGAAAGACTGGGGGCAAAAGCCTGTACGCTGCCGTTTTCCCTGGTTCTGGAAGATGCGGTTGTGCCCGGTGTTGACAATATTGTCGAAGGTGCAAAAACTGTTTTATACAAGTAGGAGAATATCATGGCGACAAAGGTGATAATGCCCAAACAGGGTTTGCAGATGACCGAAGGAACAATACTGGAGTGGTTTAAACAGGAAGGTGATTCTGTAAATGAAGGCGATCCTCTCTTTGAGATGGAAACCGACAAGCTGACAATTGAAATAGACGCTCCCGCCGGCGGGCATATACTTAAAATATTTAATTCCGTGGGCGATGTCGTACCGATTACCGAAACCATTGCGGTTATCGGTGAGAGCGGAGAAGATATCTCTGAGATAATAGCGGAAAAAGAAGGCGCGGAGCAGCAGTCCCCGGTTTCGGGCGTAAACGAAGCTGCCTCAGCTGCTGTACCGAATCTTACTGCAGTAACTGCTGACGGCAGGGATACGCAGAGAAAGTTTGCGAGCCCCCGCGCGAAAATGAGGGCCGGTGAAAAGGGCCTGGATATAGAAGGAATCGCCGGCAGCGGACCGGACGGGCTTGTGATTGAGCGCGATGTTCTGTCCGCTCAAACCGTTTCAGCTGCAGTCACGCCGCTTGCAAAACGAATTGCTCAGCAGCAGGGGGTTGATTTATCGAAGGTCGGCGGAAGCGGGCCTCGCGGCAAGATTTACAGCCACGACCTTGAGGGAAGCCAGGATGCGTCCGCGGACAGCATAATCCGGAAACCGCTGAAGGGGATGAGAAAGGTGATTGCGGAGCGGATGCGATCAAGCCTCGATACGGCCGCGCAGGCAACCCACAATGTTGATGTTGAAATGACTGAAGCTGTAAGGCTTCGCGCGATGTTGAAGGAAGCCGGAATCAAGGTTTCATATAACGATATCATACTTAAAACTGCGGCGGCTGCGCTGGAGCAGATGCCGGCACTTAACTGCAGCCTTCAGGGTGATGAAATACTCAGTTACCGGGATATTAATATAGGGATGGCTGTAGCTTTAGAGGAAGGCCTGATTGTACCGGTTATGAGGGACGTTGTTCATAAGAATCTTGAGGAAATCAATAGTGAAAGCCGGGAACTGGGAGAAAAGGCAAAGAGCGGAAAACTGATGCCTGAAGAACTTAACGGTGCGGTTTTTACTGTTTCCAATCTCGGAATGTACGGACTGGACAGGTTTACAGCTATTATAAATGAACCCGAAAGCGGAATCCTGGCTGTAGGAGCAATAAAGGATAAACCTGTTGCTGTTGACGGCAAGCTGGAGATAAGGCCTGTATGCAGCCTTACGCTGACTTATGATCACAGGGTGATAGACGGGGCGCCGGCGGCGGAATTCCTGATGTTGATAAAATCGATTCTGGAGAACCCTTACAGACTTATTTAGGGAATTAGTTATGGAACAATATAAGCTCGCAGTAATAGGCGGAGGCCCGGGCGGCTATGTGGCAGCCATAAGGGCCGCCCGTTTTGGAATAAAAACGGTTCTGATTGAAGAAAATGAACTCGGCGGCACATGCCTTAACAGGGGATGCGTACCGACGAAGGCAATGCTTCATTCATGTGAAATACTTGATGTGATAAAGACGGCAGAGAAATTCGGGATAAAAGCAGGAGCCCCCAAGGTCGATCAGAATGCGCTCTACGGTTATAAAGATCGGGTAGTTAATCAGCTGAAATCGGGGGTAGCAGGCCTTCTTAAAGCAAACGGGGTGAAAGTCCTGAAAGCAAGGGCTGTTTTCGAAGGACGTAACAGGCTCAGATGCACGGGCAATGGTGAAGATGTTGTAATCTCCGCCGAAAATATTATACTTGCAACGGGTTCGGTCCCCGCAATTCCTCCGGTAGAAGGGCTGGATACAATACAATACTGGACCAGCGATACCCTTTTGGAAGAGAACAGGGAACTTCCGGCAAGCATGATAATAATCGGCGGCGGCGTAATAGGCGTTGAGTGTGCGACAATTCTGAATGATCTCGGAGTCGATGTAATAATTCTGGAAATGCAGCCGCAGTTGCTTCCCAATATGGACGGGGATATTGCAGCTGAACTGGAAAAACATCTTAAAAAATCCGGTATAACAATCCGGACCGGCGTAAAGGTTATAAGCGTCCGGCGGGAGAACGGTATAAAAACTTTGATCAGCAGCGGGGCAGGCGAAGAAGTAATTCAGGCTGATGAGATCATGATAGCAACGGGCAGAAAAACCTGCACAGACGGTTTGAATCTTGAATCCGCCGGGATAACTGAAATCCGGGGAGTTATTAAAACCGACAGCAACATGCAGACAAACGTCCCCAATATTTATGCAATAGGCGATGTTTCCGGGGGGCTGCAGCTGGCTCATGCCGCATCGGCACAGGGAATAATCGCAGTCGCGCATATTTCAGGGGAAAAAAATCATACAAATCAGGATGTAATTCCGTCCTGCGTTTATACCCGCCCAGAGATATCCTCCGCGGGGAAAACCGGGGCGGAAGCTGCTGCTGAAGGAATAGATGTAAAGTGCGGTCATTATTCTTTTGCCGGTAACAGCAAGGCCTTTATAACAGGCGAGAATACCGGTTTTATCAAGATCGTCTCGGATAACAGGACAGGCGCTGTTATAGGGTGTCAAATGATAGGCCCCAAAGCTACAGAGCTGATATCGGAGGTTGCCCTTGCGATAAGTGCTGAGCTGACTATTGAAGAACTGGGCGGATTAATTCATCCGCATCCGACGGTTTCCGAAGCGGTAATGGAATGTGTGCATGATATCGAAGGACTTTCCGTGCATAAAATGCCCGAAAGAAAATGAGGTTTGAGGATGAATATTAAACTGAAATACGGAAGACAATCGAGAGAGTTGAATATTCCGGATTTGAATACCGGCTCTGTCCTGAGGGCGTCGGAGATTCAGAACGACTTGTATGAAGAAACGCTGATAGCCCGATCAATTCTGAGCCCGATCGGTTGCGCCTCGGTAAGCAAGCTGTTTAAAAAAGGGGAAAAGGTTGTGATCATAACAAGCGATATAACAAGACCTATGCCGAGCTATAAGGTCCTGCCTCAGCTTGTATATGAATTGAACCGGGTCGGCATTGCCGATTCCGACATAACCGTTGTGTTTGGGCTTGGAAGTCATCGAAAGCACACCGAAGATGAAAAAAAGAAGCTTGCGGGAAACGATATATACGACAGGATTAAATGCATAGACAGTGATCCTGATGATGTCGTATCGCTGGGAACAACATCGCGGGGAACCCCAGTAGATATCTTCAGAACTGTAGTCGAGGCGGATAAACGGATATGTCTGGGAAATATTGAATATCATTATTTTGCCGGTTACAGCGGCGGGTATAAGGCTATAATGCCGGGAGTTTCGACCTTTTCAGCCATCCAGAAAAACCACAGCAATATGGTTAAAGACGGCGCCCGGGCCGGCAATATGACGGGTAATCCTGTGAGGGAGGATATTGAAGAAGTCGCAGATTTTATTAAAATCGATTTTCTGATTAATGTAGTACTGGATGAACACAAGAACATAATAGGAGCTTTCGGAGGAGACCCCGTACTGGCGCACAGGGAGGGCTGCCGTTTTCTGGACAGGATATACAGCTGTCCGCTTGATGAAAAAGCCGACATCGTAATAGTCTCTCCGGGGGGATTTCCAAAAGATATGAATTTGTATCAGGCCCAGAAAGCTCTTGATAATTCAAAGCACGCGGTAAAAGACGGCGGCATAATAATTCTTGTCGCGGAATGTTCCGAAGGACTGGGCGGAGAATCTTTTGAAAGATGGATGGAAGATTTCGAAAAACCTGAAGACATGATTGAAGAAATTCAGCGGAATTTCATTCTCGGCGGTCATAAAGCCGCGGCAATCGGTTTGATTCTCGAAAAGGCGGATATCTGTCTCGTTTCGGCAATGCCCGACGATTATGTAAGAAAGATCTTTATGGAGCCGTTTGAGTCTCCGCAGAAAGCGCTGGATGAAGCCTTGAAAAGGAAAGGCCCGGACGCCAGAGTTCATATTATGCCCTACGGCGGATCAGTTCTGCCGCTTGAAAAAAAACAGGAGGAAAGATAAAAAGTCTTCCATGACTTTTTATCTTTTTAAAGTTTGATAAGCGTTGCTGATCAAACTTCGTCTCCGTAGCCCGCATCCATGCGGGAATGTTTTATTGGAGGAAGATAATGATTAATCTTGAACTGGACAATCTTGAAGAGGAAATAAAAAAAAGAAATCTTAGCGAGGCTCAGTCCGCAAGGCTCAAAACAGTTTTTTTAAAGAACCTTGCTGAAAAAGCCCATATGTTTTACGGCGGGAAGATGCAGACGGTGCCGAAAGCCGGAGTTTTCGGCTTCAACTGGTTTAATGTGTGGTACACGCCGGGCGTTTCCAGGGTATCAACTTCCATAAGGGACGATAATGAAGCCGCGTACGACTTGTCCAATAAAGGGAATTATGTAGCGGTTGTCAGCGATTCAACAAGGGTCCTTGGAGACGGCAATTGTACGCCGCCCGGTGGGCTCGGTGTAATGGAGGGGAAGTCCTTTCTTATGAAATACCTTGGGGGCGTGGATGCCACAGCTCTTTGTGTCGACAGCAGGAATGAAAAAGGCGAGAATGATCCCGATAAAATTATTGAATTTGTAAAAATGGCCCAGCCTTCATTCGGCGCTGTAAACCTAGAAGATATTTCCCAACCTAACTGTTACAGGGTTCTTGATACCCTTCGTGAAGAATGCGACATCCCGGTCTGGCATGACGACGCCCAGGGAACAGCCTGTGTCACTCTGGCGGGGCTGATCAACGCGGTCAAACTGGCGGAAAAGAAGATTGAAGATATAAAGATTGTTCTTCTCGGCGCCGGCGCTGCTAATGCCACAATTGCACGGATTGTAATAAAGGCGGGGGCTGACCCTTCAAAGATAATAATGTTTGATTCCAAAGGTTCCCTTCACAAAGACAGAAAGGATATTGAGGCTGATGAAAGATTTTACCGGAAATGGGAACTGTGCCGGCAGACCAATCCGGACAAGATAGACGATTTCAGTGAGGCAATGACAGGGGCCGATGTGCTGATTGCGCTTTCAAAGCCGGGGCCGGATACCGTATCTCCTGAAGATGTCAGCCGGATGGCTGATAAGTCTATAGTATTCGTCTGCGCCAATCCCGTTCCGGAGATTTATCCCTATGCGGCTAAAGAAGCAGGCGCTTTTATTGTAGCTACCGGGAGGGGAGACTTCCCGAATCAGGTTAATAATTCGGTCGGATTTCCGGGGATTTTAAAAGGGGCGCTTCTTGTTAGAGCAAGAAAGATTTCCGACGGTATGGCAATTGCCGCAGCCGAATCGCTCGCAAGGTATGCCGAGAATAGGGGTATTACACCCGATAATATAATCGCTACCATGGATGAGCCGGGAGTTTTTCCGTATGAAGCAGCCGATGTTGCCATGCAGGCTATTAAAGAAGGCCTGGCGCGTGTTGAATTGAGCCGTGAAGAAGTTTTTAACAAGGCATTGGAGGATATAACCTATTCAAGAAAGCTTGTAGACTCTATGAATAAAGAGGGTTATATTGAGAAAGTTCCGCTTCAGATGATTAATCAGGCATTTGAGGATGCAGTAGAAGCAGTCAAGGAGTAAAATATTTATGGAGCCGCGGATAGAACCTATTAGAAAGAGTCGTCTCTCTGAAGAGGTGCTGAAGAGGCTCCAGAGTATGATTATCGGCGGAACCTTCAAGGAAGGCGAACAGCTTCCGAGTGAGAGGGAACTGTCAGAGCAGTTCCAGGTCAGCAGGGCCTCCATACGTGAAGCCCTGAGGGTTCTTGAAGCTCTTGGTTTTCTTAAACCGCAGGTCGGTACCGGGGGCGGTATTTTTGTTAATAAGGTGTCAATTGAAGCTCTTCTAAATCCGTTTTCTGAAATTCTGGCAAGTGAACAGACTGTTATTATAGAAATGCTTGAGTTCAGAAAGCTTCTGGAAACGGAAATTGCAAAAATTGCCGCTGAAAGAAGAACAGATAATGACTTAAAGAACATTGCTTTGAGTATAGAGAAAATGAGATCCGATATAGCTTCAGGCGGATTGGGCGTTGAAGGCGATACCGCCTTTCATAGTGCTCTTGCAACTGCAGCCGGTAACTCGGTATTTGAAAAGATGCTTGCGCTTGCAAGAAACATGCTGATAAAAACACAGGAGACTACCCTGATAATTAAAGATCAACCGGAGAAGAGTCTGAAGGATCATATCGGAATATTTAATGCAGTAAAGGACGGAAAGGCGGAACTTGCTGAAGAACTCATGCTTGAGCATTTACTGAAGGCCCAGGCCAATGCAGAGAAGATCAGGAAGACGTCTACATAGTATCAAGTTTAAGTATATCATCCTCCGCCATCTCAAGGTGTTTAAGCATCGCTTCTTTTGCCAGTGTGCTGTCGCCCTTTTTTAGAGCGATAATAATATTTTTATGACCTTCCAGGGCGCGATCGACCCCGGTTAATTCAAGAGTTGCCATTCTGGATGTCATTAAAAGTTGAGCAACGGACGAGAGCATTATTTTAAAAACCTGATTACCGCTTGCTTCCAGCAAGGCATTATGAAATTCAAGATCTTTTTCAGCGCAAAATTCTTTATCATCTTTATGGTATTCCATCTGTTTGGTTATGATTTCCAGTTTCTCAAGTAAATCATTCGTTACTTTTGCAGCTACAATACCTGCTATCTCACATTCAAGGCTTATTCTCGCTATTACCAGATCGAAAAAAGTGGCTTTGGACCTTTTAATCGCAAGTCCCAGTATTTGAATCGCTGCTTCTGACGAGGGATTTGTTACTCTTGGTCTTTTTCCTCTGCTTATTTCAATAAGCCCCTGAGCCTGGGCTGCCCTGAGAGCTTCCCTGAGGCTGTATCGGCTTACATTGAGTTGAGCGGCAAACTCTCTTTCTGCCGGAAGTTCACTGCCCGGTTTTAATTTTTCCGATACTATAAGGTTTCGAAGCACATCTACAATCTTTTCGGTTTTATCTTTTTCTTCAATCGGTTGAAAATTATCTATTTCCATAAGTTTAGTATACTACGGTATCCGCATAAGTCAAGAACTGGTCGACCAAAAAATGCAAATATCTTATTGACAAATGTGATATGTGTGGTAACATATACGTATATGTTACCACAAGGCAGGACACATAGTGAATACTGAAACAAAAATAGTACTTATTACCGGTTCTGAGAGCGGTATAGGTCAATCTGCTGTTGATTTGATGCTTAAAAACGGCTGTACAGTTATCGGTGCGGATATTAAACAGAATCCTGATTTTCAATCGAAGAAGAATCCTGATTATCATTTCTTCAGTACAGATCTGACTGAAAGTAATCAGGTAGACAGATTATTTGATAATATTAGAAAAAAATTCCACAAATTACATATTTTGTTGAATTGTGCAGGAATAACTTCTCTAGAAGGAATTAATCAGATAACACCGGAGAAGTGGGATTATATGCTTGCTGTTAATCTGAAAGCTGTTTTTTTCTGTTGTCAGAAGGCATTGGAAATTATGACAATGCAGAAATATGGTAAAATAGTCAATATTTCTTCAAATGCAGGAATCGGTGGAGGAAAAGCTGTGGGTATACATTATTCAACATCAAAAGCTGGAGTAATCGGTCTTACCAAATCACTTGCCTTATATGCAGCTGAATATAATGTAAATGTAAATTGTGTAGCGCCTGGTCCCACACAGACTCCGATGACGGATGATTGGGAGAATGATGTTAACGAAAGACTAAAAGAATTAATACCATTAAAAAGATTTGCTAATCCGAGAGAGGTTGCGGAGGCAATTGAATTTCTTTCATCAGAGAAATCGAATTTTATAACAGGTGCAACTTTAAATGTCAACGGCGGACTTTTAATGGTTTAAATATGGAAGGAGTGTTTATGGAGGAAAATCAAAAGCCATTAATAGCGGCTATTGATATTGTCAAAGAATTTAGCGGAGTGCGTGTTCTTAAAGATGTAAATATAAAGATCAGTATGGGTGAAGTGCATGCTGTAATTGGAGAAAACGGTGCCGGAAAATCTACGCTAATGAATATAGTTGCCGGCGTGCATCAACCCACAACAGGGCACCTGGAACTTAACGGAGAAAGAGTAAATTTCAGAAATCCGCATGACGCAATAGAAAACGGTATTGCTCTAATACATCAGGAACCGCTGGTTTTTCCTGATTTGGATGTGGCAGAAAATATTTTTGCGGGTCATACCAGAAAGGACTATAAATTTTCAATAGATTGGAAAGATATATATATCAGATCACAACAGCTTCTTGACTCGCTCGATGTCAAACTAAATCCTGCAGCAAAGACTAAAGGAATGTCGATTGCTGATCAGCAGATGGTGGAAATCATCAGTGCCCTGTCTCAAAATGCCGAACTGATTATCATGGATGAACCGACTGCTTCTTTAACGCCGGGTGAAGTTGACAATCTTTTCAGAATAGTAACCAACCTGAAAAAACAGGGTAAATCGTTTGTCTTTATCAGCCACAGGCTTGATGAAGTACTCGAAATATCGGACAGAATCAGTGTGCTAAGGGATGGAAATTACATCGGCACTTATAATACGAGCGAAGTAACAAAGCAGAAACTGATCGAACTGATGATCGGGCGTGAAATGAAGGACCATATTCATCGTGAAAAGACTGCAAAAGGTGATGTGCTGCTCGAAGTGAAGAATTTCGGATCACATGGAATTTTCAGCGATATCAGTTTTTCAGTACGGGCCGGAGAAATTGTAGGACTCGCCGGTCTGGTTGGTGCCGGCCGGAGCGAGGTGGCAAGGGCTATCTTCGGAATAGATTCCCATGATTCCGGTGAACTCCTGCTTCGGGGGGAATCTGTTGTGATTAACAATCCGATGGAGTCAATAAGGAAGAAGATGTGTTATCTTCCTGAAGACCGGCAGTACGAGGGGCTGTTTCTGCCGTATGGTATCGCCCGAAATATGACCTATTCGGTTCCCTGGCAAATATCGAAGAATGGATGGGTTGATCAGGAAAAAGAAAAAGAACTGTGCGAAGAATACCGAAAAAAACTGAATATCAAGATGAGGGATGGAAACCAGGCTGTGCAGGAGCTCTCCGGCGGCAATCAGCAGAAAGTAGTAATTGCAAAATGGCTGCTGCCTGAACCCGAGATACTGATCCTCGATGAACCGACGAGAGGAATAGATGTCGGTGCGAAAGAAGAAGTATATAAGATTATTAATGAACTGTCCGCACAAGGTAAGGCTATTGTAATGATATCTTCCGAGCTTCCGGAAATAACATCTCTCAGCGATAAAGTTCTTGTAATGAAAGAGGGTTTGATTACCGGAGTATTTGAAGGCGGTGAAATAACGGATAATGCCATAATGACTGCCGCAACCAAGAAAATCGAAAAGGATATTGTCGTATGATGAGCATTGAAACACAGACTGTGAAAATCAGCAAAATTGGACAAATATTCAGAATGAGGGAAATGGGTGTACTTGTAACTGCAGTTCTGGCTTTTGTAGTGGTAGCAGTTATTGAACCGAATTTTCTGCTGTATGATAATATTAAAAGTATACTTCTTTATGTTCCGCTTATTATTGTTGTTGCAATGGGCGAAATGATGGTAATTATAACCGGCAATATCGATTTGTCGCTGGGTTCTATTCTGGGTTTTGCAGGTATTGCTGTCGGTCTGCTTTTTATTCAAAATCCTTGTTTTCCGGTTCTCCCGGCATTTATTCTTGGAACTCTGGTTGGAGCAATCCTCGGTTTTTTTAATGGCGTACTGATCTCAAAATTGAAAATACCGGCAATAATAGTAACTCTTGGAACGCTTAACGGCTACAGAGGGCTGCTGTTTATTGTCAGCGGCGGAAGGCAGATTGACCCTAATTATATCCCTGAAAAATTGATTCAGCTTTCGCAACCGTCCATAGTGATTATCCCGTGGATAATAATCTTTGCTGCATTTATTGCGGTTGTTGCGCATATATTTATGAAGTACTCACATTATGGACGAGAAATCTATGCAATAGGAAGTAATCTTAAAGCCGCCAAACTCAGAGGTATAAATGTTAACAGAGTAATTATACTGATTTATCTAATAGCTGGCGGCTGTGCAGGTTTTGCAGGAATTATGTATGCTTCACGTTTCGGTTATGTAAACCCTGCTATAACAGGAGTCGGGTTCGAGTTTACGGTAATTGCTGCGACAGTAATCGGAGGAACCAGTGTTTCAGGAGGAACCGGATCTGTTCTTGGCGTAGTTATCGGCTGTATTCTCCTTGGTATTGTGAACACAGCGCTTGCAGTACTTGGCATATCTGCGTTTTGGCAGCAGGCTATGTACGGAATTATCATTTTGATTGCGCTTGTAGTAGATAAAACAGTTCAGAACAGGGTAGAAGCTGCAGGAGTAAATAAATAATGAATACAGCAGAAAAGATTAACAATACAAAAACATCAATGATAAAGTCTTCCAATTCGGTCGAAAAACATAACCGTTTTCTTCATCCGGAATTCGGAACAATATTCATGCTGCTGGCCAGCATTATTCTCGGTTCGGTATTGTCGCCGTATTTCAGAGATCTGTTCTTTGTGCTTGATTCTTCTTCAATGTATATAGAATATGGAATAATTGCTATAATTCTGACCTTTGTGATAATTAGTGGCCAGATTGATCTGTCGGTAGCTTCCTCAATGGCGCTTGTAGCCTGTTTTTCAGCAACGCTTTATGAAAAAGGGCTGCCTTTCGGCATAACTCTGATCATAGGTCTCATTACCGGTGCAGCGCTAGGCGCTTTCAATGGATTTATAATAACAAAATTTTCGCTGCCTCCTATTATTGTTACAATTGGAACACTGTCTCTGTTTCGCGGACTTGCTCAGGTTCTTCTTGGCGATCATTCGATAGGTCATTTTCCCGACTGGTTTGTAGGAATTGATATGAAATATTTATTCGGATTTATTCCTGCTCCCCTTATTGTCTTTATCATTTTGTTTGTTATCATGGCGATTATTCTGAATAAATCCGTATTCGGCAGGCAGGTGTATGCTCTCGGTACAAGTGAAAGAGCCGCTATCTATTCGGGAATTAATGTGAAAAATATCAAAATGATACTTTTCATTATGTCGGGAGTCGTATCGGCTTTCGGCGGAATAATGATGATGTCCCGGCTTGGAATTGCCCGGTATAATCTTGCAAGCGGCGGGGAATTGGAGGTGGTTACGATTGCCCTGCTCGGTGGAGCGGATATCAACGGCGGCCGCGGAAATGTTATAGGTACGTTTATAGCTTTCTTTGTGCTTGTATGTCTTAAAACCGGTATGAGCGTAGCCAATATCAAGATAGAAAAACAGCTTACTGTACTCGGATTCTTACTGATTTTTGCAATCGTATTGTCGAATTACATATACAGTAAGCGAAAATAAGGGTGTTAAGCAGGAGTTTCCTGCTGCAAATATTATTTAAGGAGGAGTTTCATGAAAAAGAAAACTCTAATTGTCCTGCTTGTGCTTTTAACAAGTCTTGGATGTATTTTCAATGCATATGCAGGCGGACAGCAAGAGGCTGCTGCCGGTGCAGAAGCAAAGACTGCTGCAGATCTGGATATTGTCTATATTCCGAAGAATACCGGCAATCCGTATTTCGATTCGATTATCGGCGGATTTAAAAAAGCTTCGGAAGAGCTTGGATTCAGTTTTACAACTGTTGCACCGGCTACCGCCGAAGCAACTTCTCAGATCCCTTTCATCAAGACACAGATCCAGAGAGGCGTCGATGTAATTGCCATTTCGCCTAATAGTCCGGATGCCCTGAACCAGGTATTCAAACAGGCTATGGATAAGGGAATAAAGATTATAATTGTCAATTCCGATATTCCCGGAAGCGAAGACTACAGAGATGCAGCTGTTCTTCCCATGGATTTTGAAGTTACCGGTTCAAGCCAGATTGAACTTATGGGTTCTCTTATCGATTACGAAGGAGATATTGCAATCGTTAGTGCAACAACGGATGCTCCGGATCAGAATTACTGGATTGAAGGCATGAAAGAAACCTTAAAAAACTCCAAGTATTCAAAGATGAAACTGGTCGACATAGTATACGGCGATGATGATCCGCAGAAAAGTACTACAGAAGCTGAAGCTCTTCTTACAAAGTATCCGGAACTCAGAGGTATAATTTCACCGACAACCGTAGGTGTTGCAGCGTCCGCTCAGGTCGTAGAGAATGCGGGAAGAGCTCCGCAGCTGCAGGTTACCGGTCTTGGTACGCCGAATCAGATGAGAAGATTCGTTAAAAATGGAACTGTAACGGCTTTTGCCCTCTGGAGCCCGTTTGATGAAGGATACCTGGCAGCTTATCTTTCAGCAGCTCTTGCAACAGGTGAAATTAATGCAACAGAAGGAGCAAAATTCAATGTTCCCGGTCTCGGAGACAGAGAAATCGGCGGGAAGAGAATAGTAATTACAGGTCCACCGACAGTTTTCGATAAAAACAATATTGACAACTTTGATTTCTAAAAAAAGCCGTATGGAAGAATGTTCTCCCATACAGCTTTAACAAGTTTGTTTCCCGGCAGCCTATGGTCGCCGGGAATACATAAGTATAATCCTGTTTTTAATGAAGGAAAAGTCTTTGATAACAATTAATTTGGTCTTGAGATCACAATTAAAAAAGATAATCGGGAAAGATGAAATTGTGATTCAAATTGAGAAGGGTTCGAATTTTATTGCTTTGGCAGAAGGATTATGCATTAAATATGATCATACGCTTAGGAACATACTCTTTTCAGAGAAGTATGGGTTTATGTGGCTTTGTATTAAAAACAGAAAGAGGGTTCTTCCTGATGAAATTCTGGAAGACGGAGATAAACTCATACTTTTGCCCCCTCTTGCAGGAGGCTGATTTTTCAATGAAGGAGAGTGGAAATGCCGTTTGGGTATAATGGAAGGATTTTACATGTAAATTTGACAGATCATACTCATTATATAGAAGAACCGGATGAAGTCTTTTATAGAACATATATGGGTGGGGGATGTCTGGGAGCTTATTACTTATTAAAAGAAATGAAAGCGAATATTGATCCGCTTAGTGCTGAAAATGTAATAGTGTTTTCAGCAAGTATTCTTACCGGAACCCCGCTTGCAGGTTTCTCAAGACATGCAGTTACGACAAAATCACCGCTGACAAATGCTTTTCTGGATTCGGAAGCAGGCGGATACTGGGGGCCTGAACTTAAATTTTCAGGTTTTGACGCAGTTGTAGTGAAGGGGAAGTCGGAAAAACCTGTTTATTTGTATATTAATAATGGAGAAGTCAGTATCCGAAACGCCGAAAGTGTATGGGGAAGGGTTACCGGTGAAGCCCAGAAAATAATTCGTGAGGAAATTGGTGAGCCGAAATCCCGTATGCTGCTTATTGGTCCCGGCGGTGAGAATTTGGTCAGATATGCATGTATCCTGAATGAGTGTAAGCATGCAAACGGCCGTGGAGGCTCCGGGGCTGTAATGGGTTCGAAAAACCTGAAAGCTGTAGTGTGCCGGGGCACAAATAAGCCGGAGTTTTTTGATAGAGACAGAATTATTGAGCATGGCAAATGGTTTGGGGCCAATTATATGAACAATCCTGCGAACAAAAGCGGTCATGATTTTGGATCAGCAGATTATGTTTCACATCAGGTTGAGCTTGAAGAGTTCCCTACAAAAAACTTTAAGTACGGTTCTATTGAAGATGGAGAAAAGTTATCAGGTACTTATATGTCTGAAACCATACTGGAAAAAGGCGAAAGGTGTTGGGCTTGCCAGGTAGCATGTAAACGTGTTGTGAAGACCGGTGAACCTT
This sequence comes from Spirochaetia bacterium, assembly GCA_963675665.1. Taxonomy (GTDB): domain Bacteria; phylum Spirochaetota; class Spirochaetia; order UBA9216; family UBA9216; genus Thalassospirochaeta. The sequence continues at coordinate 4,772,125 of OY776510.1, read as the reverse complement.
ATAATGTAGACCCATTTTATGGAGGGCCTGAATACGAGACGCTGTCCTCATTCGGTTCAAATCTTGGCATAACAAATATTGAATATGTAGCCAAGGCAAATGAGCTGTGCAATAAATATAGCATTGATACAATCTCAACAGGAATGACGATTTCTTTTGCAATAGAATGTTTTGAAAACGGAATTTTAACGGAAGAAGATACTGACGGATTAAAACTGGAATTCGGTAATGAAGCTCTTGTGCTTGATTTAATCGACAGAATAGTTTTCAGGAAAGGACCGTTCGGAGCACTGCTTGCTGAAGGAACAAAGAAGGCTTCTGAAATTATCGGCAAGGGTAGCGATAAATACGCCATACATACGAAGGGAATGGAGTTGGCGCTACATGACCCACGTGTAAAAACCGGCGTTGGTCTTGGTTATGCATGTTCGCCTATCGGTGGAGATCATGTTGTGGTAGAGCATGATAACGACTTTGATGAGTTTGCGCCTGAAGTATATGTTGAACAGGCAAAACCTCTCGGTATTCTCAAGCGTTTAAATTCTCAGTATATCGGACCTGAAAAGGTCAGAAATTTTGTATACCTTCAAAATCATTTCAGTTTTATGGATTCTCTCACACTTTGTGTGCTGACTTTTGCCCCGGTCCGATCTTTTACAATGAAGCACCTTATTGATATTATGGATGCTGTAACAGGGTGGGAGAACAGTCTTTGGGAGGTTATGAAACTGGGTGAGCGTCGTGTAAATCTTGCCAAGGCATTCAATATCAGAGAGGGCTATAGACGCAAAGACGATAAGCTTCCTGAACGAATGTATGAATTTCTAAAAAAAGAAAATCTTGATGATGCAAGGATAGATGAAGTTGAATTCAATAAAGCAATAGATCTCCTTTATGAAATGATGAATTGGGATGAAGAAGGACGGCCTAGATGCGCAAAGTTACATGAACTTGATCTCGGTTGGGTTATAGATGAGATTTATTGATTAAATATTAATCAGATATATCCTCCTGGAAAAGCCGCAGAGAAAAAACCGCGGCTTTTTTTGTAATTAACTCGTTTTTTCGGCAGTTTCATTATTCATCCTGGTTTTTCTTTCTCCATTGCCCCGGAGGAATTCCGATTATTTTTTTAAACATCCTGCTTAGATAATTACTGTCTGAAAAACCCAGGTCGAATGCAATCTCGGTAACAGTTTTATCTGTTTCTTTTAAGAGTCTGCATGCATTATCTATTCTGAGGCGGTTGTGATATTCGACAGGGCTGCTGCCTGTTGTTCGGTTAAAAAAGCGGAGCAGCGTACTTTCCGACATCCCGGCAAGTTCGGTCAATTCTGATACCGGAATTGACCTGGTTATGTTGTTTTCCATATAACTTAATACTCCGCTTATTCTGGACAGTTCCTTCATTCCCGGTGTAGAGCTGGCTTCATAGCGGCGGCTTAAGAATCCGCAAAGTTGAATAAACCGGGCGAATACCATGGCCTTGTAACCTGGCCGGCATGCCCCGAGTTCCTTTTCGATTCTTTCCGTAATCTTTAATGCTGTATTCAGATCGGAGTGGCTGAGCCGCAGTCTGCTCTTGAATTCATGCTCGGTTCGCAGTCTTGGTTCCCAGGTAAAAAGAGCGTGATATCCGCTTATTGAATCAAGGTCGAAACCAGAAAAAGGTTTTAACTGTAATAGTCTTCTGTTGAAAATGACATTAATTAACTGAAGATTGTTTAAATTCCGGTATCCATGCGCGCGATCTCCTGTAAGAATAAAAACATCACCGCTTGCAACAGAGTATTCTTCATTTTCCGTAAAATGCGTACCGCTTCCGCCGTATACGATTACCAGTTCCGTAAAATCGTGAGTATGCTTCGGGAAGGGAATCTGGGGTGATCGCCTTAATACTGAAAGCCTGAAATCAGCATCAGGAAAAACGTCGTTATCGGTAAGATGAGGTTTGATTTGCTCAATCATCTGACGGAATTGTGCTAAAATATGACTGTTTAGTCAAGGCGGATATTTGATTCCGGGTTTATTCTGATTATACTGAATTTATCACCTGCCTTCCATGGCAGGAAAATTTACAGGAGGAAATTTATGGCTGATAATATACAGAAAGCATGGGAAATTGCCGTTGAGCAGTATGGTGAACTGGGCGTGGATCCGGCTGCGGCTCTTGAAAAACTTAAAAGAGTACCTTTATCGCTGCACTGCTGGCAGGGAGACGATGTCGGAGGATTCGAGACTCCAGATGCTGTTCTCGGCGGAGGCGGAATTCAGGTTACCGGTAATCATCCGGGCAAGGCCCGAAATGTCGCTGAGCTTCAGGCAGATCTTGAAAAGGTTTATTCGATTATTCCCGGAAGTCACAGGCTGAACCTGCATGCGATATACGGCGAGTTCGGCGGGAAATCTGTAGATCGTGATGAAATTAAACCTGAGCACTTCGCCGGCTGGATGGAATGGTCGAAGACAAATAAGATCCCTATGGATTTCAACGGCTCATTCTTTTCGCATCCTAAGGCCGACGACGGTTTTACGCTTTCAAGCAAAAACAGGGGAATCCGCGATTTCTGGATTGAACATGCAAAAAGAGTCAGGCTGATTGCCGCCGAATTCGGAAAGAACCAGGGAAGCCCGTCAATTGAGAATGTCTGGATCCCGGACGGTATGAAGGATATTCCGGTAGACAGAATGGGTTACAGGCGGATTCTGAAAGACTCCCTGGATGAGGTTTTTGCCGAAGACCTTCCCGAAGAATATGTCAGGGACGCTGTTGAAACGAAACTGTTCGGAATAGGCTCGGAAGCCTATGTTGTAGGCTCCCATGAGTTTTATATGGGTTATGCACTAAAAAGCGGTAAAATGCCCTGCCTTGATCTCGGACACTTTCATCCGACCGAACTTATTGCAGACAAGATCTCGTCAACCCTGCTCTTTAACAGCGAACTGCTGCTGCATGTCAGCCGCCCCATGCGATGGGACAGCGACCATGTAGTAATACTTAATGATGACATCCGTTTCCTGACAGAAGAGATAGTCAGGTCGAACAGGCTGGAAGATATTCATATCGGTCTTGATTTTTTCGACGGAACCCTTAACCGGATAGGGGCCTGGACGACAGGCGCCCGCGCTACCATGAAGGGGCTTCTTCTGGCAATGCTGGAGCCGACGGACAGACTGGTTGCTTTTGAAGAATCGGGAGATTATTACGGCAGAATGGCTCTGCTTGAACGTCTTAAATCACTGCCGTTCGGTGCCGTGTGGGATTATTACTGCAGACAGGAAGGCGTCCCTGCAGAATCGGAAATCTTCAGCGAAGTACAGAAATATGAAAAAGATATTCTTTTCAAAAGGAGTTGACAAATGAGCGCTGATTTAAGCGATCTCATAAAAGTATCAAGGAAATACGGAAGTGATCCGGATTGGGTGCTTGTCGGAGGCGGTAATACATCCATGAAGGAAAACGGGCTGATGTATGTAAAGGCCTCAGGTTTTAAGCTTTCAACCATTGAGGAACAGGGATTTGTTGAGATGAACCTTGAATCCCTGAATTCCATATGGAAGAAAACGTACCCGGCTGATGAGAAGAAGCGTGAAGCAGAGGTGCTTGCAGATATGATGAAGGCGCGTACGGAGGGGCAAACGGCCCGGCCGAGCGTGGAGGCCCTGCTTCATTCACTGATTAAGGGAAGGCTTGTAGTCCATACGCATCCTGCTCTGATTAACGGACTGACCTGCGGCCGCTGCGGAGAGGCTGAGCTGGCCGGACTGTTCGGCGACAGTGCTCTCTGGGTTCCTCTTACCCGTCCCGGTTATATTCTTGCAGGCGAAATAAAAAAAAATCTCGAAGCTGCCGCCGAAGCCGGAAAGCGATATCCGGAGATGATATTCCTGCAAAACCACGGTCTTTTTGTATCCGGGGAGACTCCTGCGGATATCGAACATCTGCATAAAAAGATCGCGGAAGTGATTTCATCACGACTGAAAAAGACTCCGGAAGATTCAACATCCGCTGTTTCGACTGCAGAATTCAGATCGGCTGCTGAAGCTGCATGGGGAAGAAAACTCGAGGCTGATTCTGGGGTAAACAGCGACATACTCGCTTTTGCTGAATCCGATGCCGCATTCGAGCCTGTCAGGCTTCCTTTCAATCCGGATCAGATTGTGTATGCAGGTCCCGGGCCGCTTCGGATCGACAGAATAAATGACTTGACAGAGGCTGTAGCCGGATATAACGTAAAATGGAAACGCGAGCCGCAGGCCGTTTTTGTAAAAGGCGTCGGGCTGTTTACTGTCGGAGATACCGGGGAAAAATCCGCGTCTGCTCTGGCGTTGATGATCGATACGGTCAAAATAGCTGTTTACAGCGAGTCTTTCGGAGGAGCACAGCCGATGACTGAAGAGCTTATTGTTTTTATCCGGGATTGGGAGGTTGAGCATTACCGGGCCAAAGTCGGTAAATAGAAGAATGAAAATCAGGCTGCCGTACGGAAAAGAAAGCATCGATGTTGACCTCCCTGAATCCGGAATCGAAGCTTTTATCGAACCGAACGAAGTTTCAGGACATATCGATGCGGTTCAGGCTGTTCTTGAAGCATTGGAAAATCCGTCGGGCAGCGGTTCTTTTCAGAATTTCCTGTCGGCGGAAGGCCGTCTTATTGTTATAGTTAATGATGCTACCCGTCCTACCCCGACAGCTTTGATTTTGGAAACTGTTTCTGACTTGCTTCAGGCTTCCGCTGCAGAGTTTATTATTGCAACCGGTGCTCACCGTGCCCCTGCTGAAGAAGAACTCGGTTTTATATTCGGCAGTACACTCGAAAGGTTTCGAGGAAGAATCTCGGTCCATGACGCCAGAACCGACGAGATGTTTATGCTGGGAACAACCGCACTCGGCACTGAAGTTCTGCTGAACGCGAAGATAAAGCAGGCAGACCGGATACTGATAATCGGCTCGGTCGAACCTCATTATTTTGCAGGTTTTACCGGAGGCCGAAAGGGGTTGCTTCCGGGTGTGGCGGCGTTCAGTACGATTGAACAAAACCACAGGCTTGCGTTGTTGCCGGGCGCCAGAACCCTTGCGCTTTCAGGCAACCCTGTACATGAAGATATGCTTGAAGCCTGCCGAATGGTCGGCAAAAATATTTTTTCGATAATGACTGTTCTTGATCGCAGGCAGCAGATTTATTCGGTTGCAGCCGGCGGGTTAAATGAAGCCTTCAGCAGCGCAGTTGAGAAGGCTTCGGAAGTCTTTGCAGTTCCAATTGAACGCAAGGCCGATGTTGTGATTGCCTGTGCAAAATATCCCATGGATATCGATTTATACCAGTCGCAGAAAGCAATTGAGAACGCCGGCCTGGCGTTGAAACCAGGCGGTACGCTTGTGCTCGTGTCAGCCTGCCGCGACGGGGTAGGCGACGATACTTTCAGCAGATTGCTGTCGTCTTGCGATAAACCTGAAGCAGTATTCAGCAAAATCAATAAGGGTTACAGGCTCGGATACCACAAAGCTGCCAGGCTTGCTGAATTAAGTGCGCAAATCAGATTGATGGCCTATACCGGGCTGGAACCGGAAGTGCTTGAGTCTATTTTTATCGAACCTGTCGCTGATCTGCAGAAACTGCTGGACGAACTGATTGAAGCCGGCAACCGTATTGTTATAATGCCTGATGCAAGCGTAACGGTGCCGGGAATATGAAAATACGCTATAAACTTGCTTTTTTAATGTTTATTTATATTGCAGGAATTTCCTTTTTTGCCGTTATTTCCGTTTACAGCTGGAACCGCAACTCACAGCTCCAGCAGTCAATAAACCTGGGTGTCCAGCTGCAGAAAGATTCCCGTGAAGTTAAAAGCCTGATGAAGGATATGATTTTTGATCTTTTTACTCCGAAAATGTACGGGCAGATACGATCACTTACATATTCACCGCGTTCAGCGGTGACCCTTTCGCAGTGGAAAGAAGCTGTTCTGCAGTATAAAAAGACATTTTCAGATTTCATGAGTATCTCCAATTTTGTAAAATCCCGGGACGAACATCTTCGCGACCAGTATTTCACCGCCCTCATGATGAACGACAAGGCGATGGAAATGCTTGATAATATGGAAGAAACGCTCATCTACCTGCGCGAGCAGTACCGTACTGTGGATAATCTGTATAACACAATGCAGAAGGATGATACGATTACTCCCTTCTTCAGACAGGTCCAGGAAACTTCCTATTATTTTACGAACAGTTTCGAAAGCTTCATGAATTATTTTATAAAGTCTCTTAATGAAGAAGGCGAGAAACTCAAAAAGCGGATTGTAGCTTTTTTTATTATATCAGCCGGCGCCGTTGTGCTTCTGACTCTGCTTCTTACTCTGTATATTTCCAGGGACCTGGGACGGAAGCTTGTTAAGGTTGAGAATACATTCAGACAGGTATCATTGGGTAATTTCTCGGTTCGAATGGAAATAAGTTCTCACGATGAGTTTGGAGATTTTTCCAATACTTTTACAACCCTTGTGAATGATCTTAAAAAGAATGTAGACAGCATACTAAACCTGACCCGTGATATCGGATCGTTTATTACCGAAGGTTCTGAACTGGGGAGTCTTTTGCATCTTGTTGTACAGGCTGTTGTGCAGGACACTGCGGCGGATGCATCGTTGATTTTCAGATTTGAGAGAGACGGTACTGCAAGACTGGAGGCTGAAAACGGGAGTTCTCCGGGAGAGCATGACCGGGAGATCCTTCTGCAGTATTTCAGCAACCGTATAGTTCGTCCCAACTCGGTTATTCAGTATAATTCGGGAAGTATTTCCGATGCTGCATTGCTGACTTTTGAAAAACTTCAATCTGTAATATCGATGCTTGTTGTGCCTCTGAGTATTGAAGGCAAGGTTTTCGGTATACTTATCGCCCTTAAAACCCGTCCCGGAGAGTATTTTTCTGATCTCGGAATTACCCGCCTGCAGACTTTTGCAGAATACGCTTCACTTTCCATCGATAATTTTCTCAAATATAACGAACTAATTGAAAAGCGTGAAGCTCAGTATCAGGCCCTGAGTTCCCAGGTTCAGCCCCATTTTATCTATAATGTAATGAGCGGGATACTGGGACTAAACAGTAAAGGCGATTCGGACGGCATCAAACTGACGGTTGAAGCCCTGAAAAATATGCTGAGGTATATTCAATCCGGAAATAACTGGACTTCAGTTGAAGAAGAGTTTGAATTTCTTAACAGGTATCTGATGCTGCAGAAAATACGTTTCGGAGAACGGCTGAAGTTCAGTTTTGAGCTGGAAGAAGGTATAAAAAACCTTCGGATCCCGAGGCTTCTTCTTCAGCCTCTGGTCGAGAATGCTGTAATTCACGGTATTGAACCTCTTGAAGAAGGCGGAAATCTGACAATAACTGCAGTTGAAATCAGACGTCTCGGTGAAAAAGGGACGGATATAACTATCCTGGATAACGGTTGCGGGTTTGATGTCTCCGATATTGAAAAAAAATCAAATATCGGTCTGCTGAATGTCAGACAGCGTATGCAGATTGCGTTTCCCAACAGCATTTTCCTTATTGACAGTGAACCGGGCAAAGGCACAAAGGTGGAATTGAAGATATGAAGATTCTGATTGCAGATGATGAAGAGCTTGTCCGGGTTGGGCTGACTTCTATCCTTCGAAATATTGCACAGGCAGATGAGGTTTTTGAGGCAGTTAACGGCAGGACTCTCATTGAAAAAGCGATAGAAGTAAAACCGGACATCTGTTTTGTAGATATAAAAATGCCCGGAATAAGCGGGCTTGATGCTATTGAGACGCTGGCGGATGATTTTCCAGATACAAGCTGGATAATTCTGAGCGGACATTCCGATTTTAAATATGCCAGAAAAGCTTTGAGTCTGGGAGCTGTTGATTATCTTCTGAAACCGGCCACCGAGTCGGAGGTTGAAGAGGCACTTTTTAAGGCGACGGAAAAAAGACAGGATGCCGGAAGAATTAAACGCGAAAAATTTGAATACCGGGTCGGCGGCGTAATAAACAATTCCTCTGCAGTTGAATTCGATCAGTTTCTGCAGCAGATGGAGAATTATGCAGCCCTGATTTTTATCCCGGGAGATTCAGAGGCAGGTTTTTCGGTTGAAATGCTGCGAAGGTTTGTTTATAAGTTGAGAGAAAGACTGGATCAGAACCCCCCGCATGACTATGCAGGGGCTTTCAATGTTCTGGACGGGTATCCTGCAATAATAGCTGCGGGAAGCAGCCCGGAAGACCTGCTGAAAGAACTTGAAATTGTTGTTCCTGAAGCGGATATGAATTCTGTAAAAGAGATTGCAACTCCGACCGTACAGACCCTTCCTGAGCTTTTAAGGTATATTGAAACAGCACCCGAACTGAAAGAAATCGATAATCGCCGAATGGGTGATGAAAGCCCGGCCAGGTCCTCAATTATAGTAAGAAGGGCTGAAGAACTGGTTCTGCAACAGTACACCGAGCCTGTCGGGGTTGCCCAGATAGCTGATAAACTGAATGTAACTCCGAATTATCTAAGTTCCCTTTTCAAACGATACAAGCAGGTCTCATTTACAAAATTCATCACCGATATAAGGCTTAATGAAGCTCTTCAGTTATTGAAGACCCCCGGTATAACAGTCAAAGAGGCGGCATCGGGGCTCGGCTATATGTCAAGCAGGCATTTTACCCGTCTTTTCCGGGAACGCTATGGTATGACGCCGACCGATTATATCAGCAAAAACAGCTGAAAACTGTAGAAAATGATCCTTTTTTGTAGATCAGCGTCCTAACACTTATCCGACAGAAGGGGTTAGAATTAATCAGAATTTAAATCTGACATAAAAAAGGAGAGTTTTTATGAAGAAGCTGCTAATTTTAATGATGGCTATGGTGCTCGCCGGCGGAATGGTTTTTGCAGGCGGACAGAAGGAATCTGCAGCCGGGGCTGATCAGCTTAAGCTGGTTCTTCTCGTTAAAAGTCTGGGTAACGGATTTTTTGAAGCATGTGCGGACGGCGGAAAAGAAGCCGCAAAAGAACTGGGCAATGTAGAATCCATTTACATGGGGCCGAGTTCGGCAACGGCCGAAGGACAGATTGAAATAATTGAAACCCTTATTGCCCAGAAGGTAGACGGAATTGCAATTTCAGCTAATGATGCTGATGCTCTTATTCCAGTTACCAAAAAAGCAATGAAAGCCGGCATTAAGGTCATTTCTTTTGACTCCGGAATTTCACAGGGCGGCAGAATTGCCGATCTCGTACCTTCCGAAACAGAACTCATAGGACGTCAGCAGGTGAAACTGATTGCCGAGCTCTGTGATTATAAAGGACAGGTTGGAATTGTTTCGGCAACTTCTCAGGCAACAAACCAGAATGCATGGATTGAGTGGATGTATGAAGAAATCAAGAAACCCGAATATAAAGACATGAAACTTGTAGAAGTTGTTTACGGCGATGATGCTGCAGACAAAAGTTACAGGGAAGCTGTCGCTCTTATGCAGAAATATCCCGATCTCGCCGGAATTATTTCTCCGACTACGGTAGGTGTCCTTGCTTCTGCAAAAGCAATCGAAGACGAAGGCAAACAGGGAGTTGTTCAGCTTACAGGACTTGGGCTTCCTTCCGAAATGCAGCATTACGTAGAAAACGGAACATGCGGGCAGATGGCCCTCTGGAACCCGATCGATCTCGGTTATACATCAACTTTTATTCTCGAAGCTCTGTGTACCGGAAAGGTTGAAGGAAATACGGGCGATACAATTGCTGCCGGCAGAATGGGTGATATCACAATCGGAGAAAACGGCGTGACTGTAATGGGCGAACCGTTTGTATTCAACAAGGGTAATATTGCCAAGTTTGCGGCAATGTTCTAATAGTCTTTTCGTGTAATAACAGCAGATTCCTTTGGGAATCTGCTTCTTTCTTTACAAGCATAGGCATTTTATAAATTATATATTTATAAAATGCCTTTAAAGAAAAACAGTAATCTGTTTTTCTTCAGTTTTTTAAGGAGTTAAAGTTGAGCGATACGGTACTTAAACTGGAAAATATAACAAAGTTCTTTCCGGGAATTAAGGCCCTTGACGGTGTGCATCTGAATATAAGACCCGGCGAGGTTCATGCGCTTATCGGAGAGAACGGCGCCGGTAAATCGACGCTGGTAAAGATACTTACCGGTGTCCATCCTCCCACTTCGGGAAGGATAATTTATAAAGACCAGGAATCAAGTTTCAGAACCGCAACAGAAGCACAGGATGCCGGAATAACCGCAATCCATCAGGAAGCGTCAATGTTTCCTGAACTCAGCGTTACTGAAAATATATACATGGGACATCATCTTAAAAGCGGGAAAATCGGCGCGCTCAGCTGGAGGCAGATGAGAAAAAAAAACCGCCGCTCTGCTCAAAAGAATGGAGCTGGATATAAATCCGGATACGCTGGTCAAGAATCTGGGTACGGCACAGAGACATATGGTCGAAATTGCGAAGGCCCTCTCCATAGATGCTGATGTTGTTATTATGGATGAGCCCACATCGGCGCTTACGCTTAGAGAAGTTGAGGACCTTTACAAGATCGTCAGGCAGCTGAGAAAGGACGGCAAAGCTATAATTTTCATATCGCATAAATTTGAAGAGATATTTGAAATTTGCGATTATTTTACCGTTCTGCGCGACGGCAAATATATCGGAGAAGGTAAAGTTGCTGATCACAGTATTGACGATATAGTAACAATGATGGTCGGTCGAAGCCTTGACCAGATGTACCCGAAAAGTAACGCCGGGTTCGGCGAAGAAATTCTGAAAGTCGAGAACCTCGGCAGCGACGGGGTTTTTAAGGATATATCGTTTAATCTTCGAAAAGGTGAAATACTCGGGTTTTTCGGACTGGTAGGCGCCGGTCGTACCGAGGTTATGCGGGCAATATTCGGAATAGATAAAATTACTTCCGGGAAGATCACTCTTCGCGGAAAAAATTACAAGCCCCGTTTTGCAGGCGATGCCATGAAAGAGCAAATTGCCTATGTGCCTGAAGATCGTCAGAATCAGGGCGTTATTCTTGAGATGAGCATAGCCAGGAATATCACGCTTCCGCAGATTAACAATCTGAGCGCCGGCGGTGTTATTAATTCAAAACTTGAAAAAGAAGTCAGCGTAGAATACGGAAGCATGATGGAGATAAAAGCCGCAGGCTGGAACGTAGATGCCGATACTCTTTCCGGAGGAAATCAGCAGAAGGTTGTTCTTGCCAAATGGCTTGCTACCAAACCGGAAGTTTTGATTCTTGATGAACCGACAAAGGGTATTGATGTTGCAACCAAGGCGGCAGTACACAAATTCGTTTCCGATCTGGCGTCACAGGGACTGGCTGTTGTTATGGTTTCGTCTGAGCTGCCGGAAATACTTGGAATGTCGGACAGAATTATCGTAATGCATGAAGGCGAGATGACTGCCGAGTTCAGCCGCGATGAGGCTGATTCGGACAAAATAATCAGGGCTGCAACGGGTCACAGAAATGAATCGGAGGCCCCGGTATGAAAATACAATCATCAAAAGCTGTTAAGGAATTAATTCAGAAGAGGGAAGCTACGCTGATCGTTTTGATAGTAGTTCTGACGGCAATAGTTACTTCCCGTGCACCGGGATTTATAAAGTTGGAAAATCTGTCAAGGATTATTAATGATACCTCCATACTGATAATAGTAGCAATCGGTCAGTTTTTCGTCATACTTACAGGCGGAATTGATCTTTCAGTCGGTTCGACAATTGCATTTTCGGGTATGGCTGCTTCAATGATGAACCAGTACAACCCGGAGCTTCCGATTTTTATAGTACTTCTTGCCGGACTTGCTATCGGAACAGTGCTTGGAGCAATAAACGGGATATTTGTAACCTATGGTAAGGTACCGCCGATAATCACAACGCTCGGAACCATGAGTATCTACAGGGGTTTTACCTTTGTTTTAAGCCGGGGACAATGGGTTACTGCCCATGAAATGTCCGAGAAGTATATGAATTTGCCGCATGGACATTTTCTGGCGATTACAAATCTCATCTGGGCAGCAGTTATTGTTGCTGTGCTTACTTATTACTTCAGCCGTTACACACGTTCAGGCCGCGAAGTCTACGCCATAGGCGGAAATAAAACCGCAGCGCGTTTTGTCGGTGTAAGTGAAAAGAAAGTTCATATGCTGATTTTTACCTTGAGCGGACTGTTATGCGGTCTTGCCGGGGTAATGTGGACGGCGCGTTACGCGGCTGCTGTTAATGAGACAGCAACCGGGTTTGAGCTTCAGACAGTTGCAGCATGCGTACTCGGCGGGGTTAATATAGCGGGCGGTTCCGGCGGAATTCCCGGGGTGGTTCTGGGGGCGCTGTTTCTGGGGATTATCAACAATGCCCTTCCTGTAGTGAATATATCGCCGTTTTTTCAAATGTTTATCCAGGGAGTAGTTGTTCTGGCGGCAATGTTTATTAATACGATTATGAACAAACAACAGGAAAAAGCCGCTGTAAAGAGGAGATGCAGCTGATGAGTGATAGACAGAAAGAAAAAAACAGCCTTGTGGAAAGTACAAGACTTTTACAGGAAGCAAGCTTTAAGGAGCGGCTGGGCAATCTTTTTGTCCAGTGGGAAGTAATTCTTGTTCTGATGTTTGTTTTTGAAATAATTCTGTTCACGAACTTGTCTGAATATTTCCTGGATTATTTCAATATGATGAACGCTACTTTTACCTTTATGGAGAAGGCCATCCTTGCCCTGCCGATGATATTTGTAATTATGTCGGGTGATATCGACATATCTGTTGCTGCAATAATAGCTCTTTGTTCATTTGCAATGGGATACGCATCGGCAGCCGGAGCAGAGACTGCAAGTATTGTTTTGATAGGATTGGCAGTCGGAATTACAGCAGGAGCGTTCAACGGTTTTTTCATAACCCGGTTCGGGATGCCTGCGATAGCGGTCACCCTTGCAACTTCATCGCTTTTTCGGGGAATTTCGCAGGCCGTGCTGGAAGATCATGCCTACACAGTTTACCCCGAATCATTTGCATATTTTGGTCAGGGATATGTCGGAGACACGGTCATACCTTTTGAGCTGCTGCTTTTTGTAGTTCTTGCAGTTATAATGGGCTTTGTGCTTCATAAAACTACCTACGGCCGCAAACTGTATGCAATAGGAAATTCAGAATCGGCTGCAAGGTTTTCCGGGATCAGGGTAAACAGAATAAGAATGATTAATTTCATTCTGAACGGACTGTTCGCCGGAATTTCCGCTGTTCTTCTGACTTCGCGGATAGGCAGTACGCGGCCGAATATTGCAACAGGGTTTGAACTTGAAGCGATAATGCTGGTTGTGCTGGGAGGCGTTTCAATTACCGGCGGAAAGGGCAATATTTTCGGCGTTATTCTCGCTGTATTCTTCATTGGTTATCTGAAGTTCGGAATGGGGTTGATGATGCTGTCCGCCAAGGTTATGATCATTACAACAGGAATGCTCCTGATAGTGGCCGTCCTTCTTCCCGGAATACTTGATTCGATTAAGGGCAGACGGAAACTTGCCAGTCAGCAGGCGGAGGCTAATTGAACAAAAGTTCAATTAGCCTCTGAAGTTTGAAATATAGAACTTTCAAACTTCCCGGAAAAAAAGAAAGGTATTTGATAAATATGGAACAGAAGAGAGTTGCTTTTAAAATGAAGATAAAACCAGGAGCGTCAGAAGAATATAAAAGACGCCATGATGAGATTTGGCCTGAGCTTTCAGCCCTGCTCAAGCAGAGCGGGGTATCTGATTATTCAATCTTTATTGACGAGGAAACGGATACATTATTTGCCGTCCAGAAGGTCGGGGGAGACGGGGGAAGCCAGGATCTGGGTAATAATCCGGTAGTCCGGAAGTGGTGGAAGCATATGTCCGACATTATGGAGACAAACACTGATTTTTCTCCCGTAAGCATCCCGCTGCGCGAAGTGTTTTATCTAAAATAATATATAGAAAATTTTATTATCTTATGGATCATCTCCAAATTTACTGCTAAAATAATATCTTGTTTTGAATGGACATGCGATTTTAGTATGCCTGAAACATGAAGTTCGTCATGTAAAACAAATTTAATCCAATTTAAGAATGCAGGTGTATTCTAAAAAATAAATGGAGGCATTTATAATGAAAAGAATTGTCACTTTTTGTCTGATTGCGATTATCGCAATGGCAGTAGCTCTTCCCGTTTTTGCAAACGGTGACCAGGAAGCCGGAGCTATAAAAATTGGTGTTGCAGGTGCACACAGCGGAGACCTTGCATCTTACGGTATCCCTTCAGTAAAAGCTGCAGAGCTTGTTGTTGCAGAATGGAACGCCAAGGGCGGTGTCCTCGGACGACAGATTGAACTTGTAGTTGAAGACGATGTCTGTAAACCTGAAGTTGCAACCAATACTGCAGCCAAGCTTGTCGGTGAAGGTGTTGTTGCGGTTATCGGTCATATCTGTTCCGGCGCCACAAAGGCTGCTCTTGGAATCTACAAGGATTCCAATATTGTAACCATTTCTCCGTCGGCAACAAACCCGCCGCTTACACAGAGCGGAGATTACCCCAATTTTTACAGAACAATTGCTCCGGATGATGCCCAGGCCAGACTTGAGGTTGATTTTGCCACGGGAACACTCGGATTTACCAAGCTTGCAGTTCTTCATGACAAGGGCGACTACGGAAAAGGCCTTGCAGAGTTTGCAAAAGCAATGATTGAAGCAGACGGCAAAGCTGAAGTTGTTCTTTATGAAGGAATAACCGTAGGCGCAGTTGACTATTCTGCAGTTATTAACAAGATTAAAAACGCCGGTGCCGAAGCGGTTATTTTCGGCGGATATCATCCTGAAGCTTCCAAGCTGGTAAGCCAGATGAGAAAGAAAGGAATGGATACTGTATTTATTTCCGACGACGGTGTAAAAGACGATACCTTTATAAAGGTTGCCGGAGAATATGCCGAAGGCGTATATGCAACCGGTCCGAAAGACACTTCTACCAAACCTCTTACCATTGCGGCAAATAAAGCCCATCAGGACAAGTACGGCGAAGATCCGGGTGCATTCTTTCTGAACGCATATGCTGCAACAACAGCTATTCTCAATGCAATTGAGAAAGCAGGTTCAACTGATTATGAAGCAATCAGCAAGGCTCTGAAGAGCAATTACGTTGATACAACTCTCGGAAGCATCAGCTTTGATGAAAAAGGCGATGCAATCGGTGTAGGTTTCTCCGTATTCCAGGTTCAGAACGGCGCATACGCGGAAATTCAGTAGTTATACAGGGCTGCTCTTCAGGGGCAGCCCTTATTTCGTATATTTAATAAAAGTGAAACAACATTACGCCTCAAGGTAGAGGAGTTATTCGAATATGAATAGTACTTATTTTATTGAACTTTTTCTCGGAGGTCTGACGAGAGGGAGTATTTATGCATTAATAGCGCTCGGATATACCATGGTATACGGTATTATCCAGCTGATAAATTTCGCACATGGTGAAATTTACATGATTGGAGCTTTTACAGCCCTTATTGTTTCGGGAGCTCTTGCTTTTACCGGGCTTGATCCGGTTTTTATATTTTTGATTGCAGCAGTTGTTGCTGTAGTATATTCCGCATCTTACGGCGTGACGATGGAAAAGATAGCCTATAAACCGCTTCGGAAGGCGCCCAGGCTTTCAGCGCTGATAAGCGCTATCGGTATGTCGATGTTTCTGCAGAACTATGTTCTGCTTGCCCAGACATCAGACTTTCAGCCGTTTCCGGAATTGATCCCCGACTTCGCCTTTTTAAGGCCTGTCGAGAATATTATGAATACAACCCAGTTTATTATACTGGTTACCACAGCTGTTGTAATGGTATTGTTTACCCTGCTGATACGCTATACAAGAATCGGTAAGGCAATGCGCGCTACCGCCCAGGACAAAGTCATGGCCCAGCTTGTGGGTATTAATATCAACAAGGTTATTATGTTTACATTTTTAATCGGTTCTTCAACCGCGGCAATAGGAGGAATCCTTATCAGTTCGCATGTGGGACAGATTAACTTTTATATCGGATTCATTGCCGGTATAAAAGCGTTTGTAGCCGCAGTTCTCGGAGGTATCGGATCAATACCGGGCGCTGTTCTCGGCAGTTTTGTGCTCGGCCTGACCGAGAGTTTCGGTACGGGTTATATTTCCAGCGATTACGAAGATGTATTTGCATTTGTCTTTCTGATTATCATTCTGATCTTCAGACCGTCGGGGCTTCTTGGAAAACCGACGAGGAAAAAGGTTTAGGAGGGTAATATGTCTGATGCAGTTAAAACCGGCATAAGCCGGTGGGTTACCCCTAAAGATGTAAAACGTTCGGCTATTATGGCTGTATGGTTCATGTTTCTGACCTTCCCGATTATGGTTATCAAGGTTAATACTGTAACTGATACAGTTGAATGGCGCTGGATGAATATGTTTGTGGTCGGTATTGCAAGCTTTATCCTTTCCCATGTCTGGAAACTGATGATTGACCGCAAGGAAGGCAGACTCGCCGCGGCTGAACGGGAGGCTGATGTTGCGCCGAAACTTACCCTGCGTGAAAGGTTCGACAAGTATCCGAAAATTGCCCGCACAGCCAGCTATGTAGTCCTGGCAGTTGCGCTGCTTTTCCCGGTATTTACCGGAATGTACCAGACAAGCATAATGATTACGGCTTTGCTGTATGTTGTGCTGGCCCTGGGGCTTAATATAATTGTCGGTCTCGGCGGGCTTCTTGTTCTGGGTTATATTGTTTTCTACGGTGTAGGTGCTTACACCTATGCTTTACTTAATTATCATTTTGGTTTGAATTTCTGGGTAGCGCTCCCTCTGGGGGGATTGTTTGCAATGATAATAGGTGTACTGATTGCGATTCCCGTCTTGAGGCTTCGTGGTGATTATCTGGCTATTGTAACCCTGGCATTCGGAGAGATTTTCCGAATAGTTATGGAAAACTGGAACGCATTAAGCTTTGGACCGAGCGGTATTGCAAATATACCCCGGCCGACAATATTCGGACTTGATTTCAGCATTCAGCAGTCTACCGATTTAACCTATTATATAATTATTGCTTTTGTTGTTATTACAATCTTTATAGTCCGCAGGCTGGAAGATTCAAGGCTCGGGCGGGCCTGGGTTGCAATGCGTGAGGATGAAATTGCAGGCGAGGCGATGGGAATCGACATGTGGAAGACCAAGCTAGCAGCCTTCGCATTGTCTACTTTCTGGGCAGGCGTTGCGGGCGTTATTTTTGCCGGAAAGACCACATTTATAAACCCGGCAAGTTTTACCATGTGGGAATCAATCCTGGTATTGTGCATGGTTGTTCTCGGCGGAATGGGATCCATTCCCGGCGTAATTACCGGGGCGCTGATAATTACGCTCTTGCCGGAATACCTCAGGGCTTTTTCCGAACTGAGAATGCTCATTTTCGGAGCGGTCCTTGTTCTTGTAATGGTTTTCAAACCGGACGGAATGATCCCGGCGTTAAGGCAAAAATATGAATTCAAAAAGGGGGGTAAATAATGACTCCCATACTTGATGTAAAGAAACTCCGTATGGATTTCGGGGGCCTCCGGGCTGTAAATGATGTAGATCTTTATATAAACAAGGGCGAGATTGTCGCTCTTATCGGACCGAACGGTGCCGGTAAAACAACATTTTTCAACTGTATCACAGGGGTCAACAAACCTACTGCCGGCGATGTCGTTATCTGTCCTCCTTCTACAGGAAAATCTGAACGGATAAACGGCATGAAGCCGAATGTGATTACCGAGCGGGGACTTGCCCGGACCTTTCAGAATATCCGGCTGTTCCAGAACCTTACGGTTCTTGAGAATGTCATGATAGGCCGGCATCCGCGGATGAGGGCAGGGGTTATGGGCGCTATTCTCCGTGATAAACGAACAAAAGCGGAAGAACAGCAGGTAATCGAAGACAGCTACGAGATTCTGAAAAAACTGAATCTTGAAGGTTTTGTAAATGAACTGGCCAAGAATCTGCCGTACGGAGCGCAGCGCCGGCTTGAGATTGCCCGCGCAATGGCAACAGAGCCCTTTCTTCTTCTGCTTGATGAACCGGCGGCGGGTATGAATCCTCATGAAACACGAGAACTTGACGAAACTATCGTTCGAATACGCGATACCGAGGATATAACAATACTTCTTATTGAGCATGACATGAGCCTTGTAATGAGTCTTTCCGAACGTATCTATGTTGTTGACTACGGAAAGCTTATTGCTGCGGGAGTTCCTGCGGATATTAAAAAGAACCCTGAAGTTATCAAGGCCTATCTCGGGGAGGACGCCGATGCTTAAAATTGAAAACCTGGAAACATATTACGGAAATATACAGGCCCTGAAAGGCATCAGTATTGATGTTGCCGAGGGTGAGATTGTCACCCTCATAGGTGCGAACGGCGCCGGTAAAACTACGACCCTGATGTCCATTTGCGGCGTTGTCCCGCCACGGAGCGGAAAAATCTATCTGAACGGCAAGGATATAACCGGCAAAGCCCCGGACGAGATAGTTCCCATGGGGCTTATTCAGGTTCCGGAAGGCCGGCGGATTTTTCCGGATTTAACAGTCTCGGAAAACCTCGATATGGGCGCTTTTCTCCGCCGCGACGATGAAGAGATAAAACGTGACATTGAGTATGTTTTTGAATTGTTTCCGATATTATCGGAACGTCGAAACCAGCGCGGCGGAACGCTGTCGGGCGGAGAGCAGCAGATGCTTGCAATCAGCCGGGCCCTGATGGCAAAACCGCGAATCCTCCTGCTGGACGAACCTTCTCTCGGGCTGGCTCCGATTATTGTTCAGCAGATCTTTGATATAATCAGGAAGATAAACACGGAACAGAAAACAACAGTTTTCCTGGTGGAGCAGAATGCGAACCTTGCGTTGAAAATTGCGCACAAAGGTTATGTAATGGAAACCGGCCGTATAACAATGGCCGATACATGTGAAAATCTGCTCAAGGATGATGAAGTCAGAAAAGCCTATCTGGGAATATAATAAAGCTGATATAATAAAAAGGGCTGTCCTGAACCAGGGCATCCCTTTTTTTTTATCAAATTTTAATATCAGGGTACTTTTAAAAACAGCAGTTTTTAGAAGTTGACTATAGATTAGGTATAAAGAAACCGCTTTATCTTCAGTGAAGGCGTCAGTTCAAACGGGAGCTCCTGCTCAATTATCCGGTTAAGCTTTGAAAAATTGCTGAGTTTTCTGTTCATACTCTTTCTGAGCGTTTCAAGAAGTTCAATCTTGGCTTCCTGGAAATTCTCAAGATTGTTTTCAAGACTTAGTTTGAGCTCTTCCATATACTGGTTAAGTCTGTCCTGATTAAAAAAGACACGTGCTACAAGGCCGGCCTTGTTTTTAAGAACAAGACATTCTTCGACAAATGGGTTGGCTTTCAGCTCGTTCTCTATCTCTTCCGGATAGATGTTCTCCCCGGCGGGACCGAGAATAAGATTTTTCAGACGTCCGTTGATATAAAGATTTCCCCGCGCATCAATTCTGCCGAGGTCACCGGTTTTAAACCAGCCGTCTTCAGTAAAAACTTCAGCAGTGCGTTTTTCATCTTTGTAATAACCTTTCATAATGCTCGGACCGGCAGCCTGTACTTCACCTTCGTCTGATATCCTGAGTTTTACGCTGCGGAAGGCCGGGCCTATTCCTCTGAATATTGTCTGGAACGAACCTGAGCCGGCCAGCACCGGAGAAGTCTCTGTTAAACCGTATCCTACGGCATAAGGAAAACGGGCCTCTCTAAGGAATTTCTCAACTGTGTCGGACAGAGGTGCCCCGCCGATTCCGAAGAACTTCAGTCTTCCGCCGAAGGTCCTCAGAAGCTTTCTGCCGATTACCAGGCGGTTAAGTATTATTCTGAACAACGGAATACGGTATACCTTGCTGAGTACAGCGCTTTTTGTAATTGGTCCGAGAACAGAATTCTTGTAAATTTTTTCTATCAGAAGAGGAACACTGAGAATGTAGTGAGGTTTTACTTCCGATATGGATTTAAGCATCAATGTGGGAGAAGGTTTTAAACCGAGATAGCTGATGTTGGCGCCTTCAATCATGGGAAGCATGAATCCCTGTGTGAATTCGTACATATGGGCAAGCGGCAGCACGGAAAGCATCGCGTCCCCGGCATTGAATTTTCCGACAACGGTTGAATCATAGGCGTTGGTAAGAATATTCAGATGCGACAGCAGAACGCCTTTTGAGGTTCCGGTAGTGCCGGAAGTATATATCAGCGCCGCAATATCGTCAGGTTCATTTACCGTGCTTATATCCACCGGGGGGGATTCAGCCGATTCGGCCGGTTTATCAAAAACCGGCGAGTCGTCAATAACCATATACCTTCCGTCTTTATAAAGTCCTGAATCAGTTATTCTGGACTTCAATTTATCGGATATAAATATATATTCCGCTTCCGAGTGTTCAAGGATATTAAGAATTTGTTCCGGGGCAAAATCAGTCATAATGGGAACGGCAATACCGCCCATTGTAGTGATTGCAAGCCAGCAAAGCCCCCATTCCGCGCGGTTTTCGCTCAGTATTGCCGCTTTTGTGTTTTTTCTGATTCCGTTTTTATTTAAAATTAATGATAATTCTGAAATTACGGTACCGGCTTCTTTATACGTGAAGCTGCGACCGCTAATCGAGGCGGTGAAGGGCAGGTTTGCATACAAATCTCTGCTTTTCTTCCAGGTGCAACCGATCGTCATCCTGTTAGATATTTCCATTGCTATAATATATAGCTAAAATGGTATAAAAGCAACAATTGCGAATTAAAACTTCGCACTTTTTATTGTTTAAACTATCGGTGAAATTCATTATAATGCAGTCCATGCAGAAGTCGTCATTCGCTACACGCGTGCTACATTCAGAGTCTTTAAATCCCTGGTTTAATCTTGCTACCGAAGACTGGATTTTCAGGGATATGAATCCAGACGGACATGTTTTGTTTCTTTGGCGGAACTCCGAGACAGTGGTTATCGGAAGGTATCAGAACCCCTGGGCTGAGTGCCGGCTTGAGGTAATGAAGGATGAAGGGGTAAAGCTTGCCCGCAGACAGAGCGGCGGCGGAGCAGTGTACCATGACCCCGGCAATCTGAATTTCACCTTTATGTCAGGGAGGGATATATATGATAAACAGCGAAATTTTGAGATCATAATCGACGCTCTCGGAAACTACGGAATCGAAG
The DNA here is from genome assembly GCA_963675665.1 of Spirochaetia bacterium. GTDB lineage: Bacteria > Spirochaetota > Spirochaetia > UBA9216 > UBA9216 > Thalassospirochaeta. The sequence goes on along the minus strand of OY776510.1, from coordinate 4,750,875 downwards.
CGGAAACTTCCGGGAGAAATGATCTGATTGTAAATAATAAAAAGATTTCGGGAAGCGCGTTTAAATTAACGCGCGACCGGGCTTTTCATCATGGGACACTGCTTGTTGATGTTGACCTGGGCCGGCTTACAAATTATCTGAATCCTGATGCAAGAAAGCTGGAATCCAAGGGAGTTAAATCCGTAAAAAGCAGGGTAGCCAATCTGAAAGAATATAATACGGGTATAAGTACTGATGAATTGGCAGAAGCTATAACGAAGTCGTTCTTTTCCAGGTTGGGCAGGGGCAGTGAAGAAGTTCTTAATCTTGATTCGCTTAAGAAGAATTCCGGAATTACGAATTATTTTAATATATTAAGCAGCGAAGAATGGCTGTACGGGAAAAGTCCGGATTTTACACACCGGATAGACAGGCGTTTCTCCTGGGGAGGCATGGATATCCGGCTTGATGTGAGGCACGGAACAATCCGGGGGATTGAAATTTTTACGGATTGTATGTACCCGGAACTGGTTGAAGGAGTCAAGAAATTGCTGACTGACTTACCGTACTCTCCCGACAACATTCAGGCGGCTATAACTGAACTGGAAGGAAAGACTCCCGAATGGGATCCGGTTATAAATGATATTGAGGATATGCTCATGAATGAGTTTCACGGATAACAGAGCTGCAGAATTCTAATCGTTCTTATTCTTAAGTTCTTTCAACCGCTCCTGATATTCAGGTATCTCTATCATCGGCGGACGTTCGAATTCGACTATCTCGTGTTCAACAGCTTCAAAATCCCGGTCATGCGCTACAAACTGCCTCAGTATACTGTTCATTTCAGGCAGATCCGATATTATACCCATTTTTTTCAGGCGCTTAAGAAAAGCCTGCAGTATTCCAAAAGCCATTTTGCCGAGGTCCCGGGTGTCCTGGTTTCTGTGAACACGTTGATCAAGATCCGTCTGGGCAAAAGCCTTAAGCCCCCATTTACTGAAAACATCAATAAGATGAGATGTTTCAACGCCGTAGCCGATGGGAAAGGGGATAGCTTCAAGTACTTCACGGCGAACGGCATATTCTCCGGACAACGGCTGAATTATTCCGGACAGATCGGGGAAGAACAGTGAAAAAAGCGGACGTACAAGAATTTCGGTTACCCTGCCGCCGCCGGACGGTCTGATCCCTTCCGAGAATGCAAGAGGTCTGTCATAGAATGCTTTAACGTATTTTATCTCGTCATTGTAGATTAGCGGAGCCACAAGTCCGTATACGAACCTTGGGTGAATGTTTTTAATATCAGCATCAATGTATACTATAATGTCGCCGGAGAGCTGGTAGATAGCTTTCCACAGGTTCTCACCCTTTCCGTATCTGGGTTCAATTCCGGGCAGAATATCGGAGGCAAGATACACGTTGGCTCCGAAAGATTCGGCAATTTCAACTGTTCGATCTTTGGATCCCGAATCGATAACCGCTATTTCATCAAGAAGCTGATGCCTGGACATAAGTTCGGACCTGAATATAACAATTTCTTTGCCAATGGTTTTTTCTTCATTAAGAGTCGGAATGCAGAGTGATATATTAAGCTTTTTCTCCTGTTTCTTCTTTACAAGGGTATCAAGATCTTCAAAATCGGAGTGATGAAAGGTATTTTGTTTAATCCATGTATCAAGTTTCATTGGAATATCCTCTGTCGATTATTTCGATAAGTGCGGCAAGCTGGGCAAAACCCGTATAAATCGGAGACACTTCAATACTTTCATCGAGCCCGTTCATATTGTCTCCTGTAGTAAGCCCGATTGTGAGGGCAGGAATATTTTTTGCAATAAAAGCAGCCAGTTCCGATGTGCTCGGAGATATTCTCGGTTTTATGTTCATATAGGTCATTATCTGTCGGGCGGCCGATGCAAGCGGATGTGAAAAATCAATTCCGCCCGGCTGCCTTCGTGCCAGAACATCAAGAGTTATCTCCTCTCCTGTATGGCTGGAAACTTCCGAGGCAATATCGGATATCTGTTTGAAAACATTCGATACCATTTCTCCCGATTCGCTTCTGATTTCAAAGCGCAGCACGGCTTTTGACGCCAGAGCGTTAAAGGATTTGCCTCCTTCAATCGAACCGAAGGCGATATTGCATCTGGGACGTTTGGGCATTGGAATTTCAAGTATTCTATTAATTACTTCGTTGATGGTGATGATTGAGCCTACAGCTCCGAACCGTGTCCAGTCGTACTCGTCGGGAACCTGGCATGTCAGCTCACACCTGATCATTCCTATCGAGGAATAACTGAGCCGGCCGAGTCTTACCCCTTCAACGCATAGTCCCGCGGTAATCGGCAGGTTGGAGTTGTTTAAAAAGAACCTCAGGCCTTCAATATCGCCGCTGCCCAGGCTTCGTGAGGACCCCATCAGGATAATATTGGAATCGAGTTTAAGATCCAGATGCTCAAGTATAGCCGGAAGACTGGCGAGAGCGGCTACGCCGAGCGCATTGTCGCCTATGCCGGGACCGCAGATATACTGGGGCTGAACTCCTATGGTGTGATCAATTTTTTCATCAAAAATGCTGTCGGTATGGGCAACTATCAATATGTTTCTGTCGCCGCGTTCGCCGGGGATTATACCGAGAGCGTTACCTTTTTCGTCGGTAGAGCAGTTCAGCATTCTGTTTTCTGAAAAACGCTCTATCAGGAAACGAACACGCTCTTTTTCCCCGAATGTCGGCGCCGGAATCTCTCCGATCATGACGATATTGGCAAGAATCAGCTCGCTCAGCTCTTTTAGCTTTGTTTCATAATTTTCAAGTTTACCTAGAACATTCTTGATATCAGGCATTTTTTACTCCTGTATTTATTCTATGAGATTGCGATGCGTTTTTCAACAAGATTATTGCAGCCGGGCTTTTTTAGTAGATATTTAGCAGTAACTTTGATATGCTTTATATATGAAGATCAGGATTATACTGCTGTTTTTAATAACCGTTGCAGCAGGGCTGAGCAGTTGCGGAACGTCATTCAGAATACCTTACCTAAGTCTCGACTTGAAATCGAATTACAGTACATCCGATATAACCGTAAACTATACATATGAATGTGAAAATGAAGATCAGCGCTGTGTTTACAACCTTTATAATAAAGCAGCCCCCGGAACAGCTCTTTACAGTGTTGATGAGGTGCTGCCTCACAGCGGTAATTTCAATTTCACCGGTTTAACAGAGGGCGATTACAGGTTTGAATTTTCCGTTTATTCTGAAAAAGACGGCGAGTACTATCTTTTAAAATTTCTCGATAAAAGCTTTGATTTTATCGTTGATTTACCATAGGAGCGTATCAGTGAAGGCCAGAATTACATTTTTTATATTGCTGATTATATCCGCAGGGTTGTTTTATTCCTCCTGTTCCGAGGGGATATTCAACTTTAACGATGAAACGGGAAATGTTTCAATTAAATTCACCGTTGACCCTGCAGTTTCGGAAAATCTGCAGAATGTTGTTTTTAACCTTGAGAGCGATTCGGGTGATTCTATAAGGAAGGATATTGAGATTTATGATTATGACGGCAGTCAGGGTGCCGAATGTTATATATCAAGAATTGATACGGGTACATGGACTCTTGATACTACGGTATATAATGAATCGGGGTCAATAGCTGCCGGACATAATGACGTATTCGAACTTGCTCTTGCCCAGACGGTAATAGCCGAGATGACTTATTACAGCGGCGGCGGAATTGATGTAAAATGGGAAAAGCCGGCAGGATCCGAACTTGAATCCCTTCTTGATATGTACCGTTTTGATGCGCTTATTTCAGCCGCCCACACAGCCGGCGACCCTGTTGAAAATTCCAAATATATGACCGTTCTGATTGCGGGAGGTACAAATCTTTACTCGAGTCTTTCGCGCTTCAGTATCGGCTTTCCTGATAACAGTTTTTTTGAATATACAACCAGTCGTTCAACCGGCATTTCAAATATACAGGTTGAAATATCATCTGAATATCTTACCATACAACGCGACGGTTACTATGCGAAGGGCAATTACACGCTTACCGCGGGAGATCCGAACGATGTAGAGACTATTCTGGACGACTACTGCAGCTTCGGTTACGAACCGGCAACCGGTCTTGCCACCCTGAACGGGTCATATACCGATCTCGGGGCAGAGTCGCTGACTTCTACATGTTATGACAAAAACGATTCCGCCTCGGCCGGCTGCTATATTCTGTATATGGTTGAAGCGGGAAACGGCACCAATGTTGTCCAGGATTCGATTGGGACCGGAACACTTAATTACTTTTCTGTTGATGATCCGTCAACTTCAGCTGATTTCTTTATGGGCGGCGTAGATGATGCTGCAGGCACATTCAATATAGTGCTGGTTACCGTAGACACCTATATCAACAGCACGGATTTGGAAAGCGCATATGCGGCATCAGGCTCGCCGGATCTTTCTCCGGAGAATATTTCAGGCTGGCTGTTTATGTATTTCGGCGAACAGATAAACATGATTGGCTTGTCTGTTGAGCAGGAAGTTTTTTAGGGTATGGTATGAAAAGCTTTAGGCTTGCCGCAAGAGCGGTATTACTTTTTTTAATTGTTTTATTCATCTTCTCTTCCTGCGGTTACGGGTTTTTAAATTTCTCTTCCCAAACCGGCTCGCTTGAACTTCAGTTCGAAATAAAGACTGACAATGCAATGAGCATTGATCGTATCAAATACGAACTTACACCTCCCAAAGGAATAAGCAGTACAATCAGTGTTGATCTTGAGGGTGACCATGCCTGGGAACGGGTTAACAATATGGATTCCGGCTCATGGCAGATTAATGCCGAGTTGTATTCAGGCTCTGAAGTGATCCAGATCTTCAGTTACAGTATTGAAATCGTTACAGACCATGTAACGAGTTTCAGGGCGGAAGCTTACTGGGAAACCTCTGAATATAAAATAATATTCGAGACCTGGCAGTATACTGAAGGCTCAGACGGCGGTGACAATACCGAAGGCACAGCCGCCGCAGCAGAGATTGCCGATTTTAAAAATATGCCTGCAGTACACGAGTATTACCGTACAAATGTTCAGCGGCACGGGGTGACCAGCCGGGTTCTCGGAAGCAATCTTTCCGACGGTTTAAAAACTTTTTCTTTAACCTATCCCGACGGGCAGAGTTTCGAATGCGGAAGTAACACTGAATATTACAGCCGTGATATTATTTTCAGTATGTACGCGGATAACGGTTTGATCGAAGTGCACAGAAACATTCTGAACATTGAAAACACCATGAACGGAAATTACAGCCTGATGATTGCAGATGTTAACGGCTATATGACTAAAGCAAATGAAAGTCTGAATTATGATTTTGCCTCACTGGTTCCCGAAGCTGTCGGATGCAACTCTCTTCCTGATATTCCAACCGATATTACGGAGGCCGGAGGCTGCAGTTTTGAATACAGTTTTACAAGCGGCGTGGGAACCAGGCTGTTATACATAATAAACAGGGACACCGGCGAAATATATCCCGATCCTGCTACAAACGGAATAGTTATGCTTACAGACAGCGGTTCTCTTGCATACCCGGGTGCCGGTACCATGTCAACAGGCAGCTGTGAGCTTGTCATAGCCGCAGTGGAGCATGCTACTTTAACTCCGTATGATGATGCGTTAGATCTTGGCCTTTCTCCGGATCTGCTTCCTGAAAACCTTGTCGAGAGCCTGTATGAAATATACGGTGAGAATACGGGCTACGTATGTTTTGTGTCGGCATCATTTAATTTTAATTAATCCGTCACAGTCATATAAACCAGATCCATGCTTTGCGCCGGAGCGGTGCCTGCGGGATCTGTTCTGGCTTTGATCCGGTTTTCGGTTGCCGAAGTAACTATTCCGAAGGTGATATAGGTTTCATCCCTGCCACGTTCTTTGCGGTATATCATTACCCTGGCGCCGGATTCAACCATCTGGTCAGTCAGCGGCTCAATAATTATCTCGTCGCCGGAAGCAAACGAAATTGTTCCGATCAGAATATTCCGGGCAACCGGAATAAGAGTCCCTTCGGTTTCGGTTCCTCCTGCTGCGGCTATATTCTGAATTTTCTGAACAGCTTCGCTGTATACCGGGTCTTCATTAACGAGTTCGGAAATTCGTGTCTGCGCTTCAGGATCATATGCAGCGGCGCCTTCAAGATAAGAGGAGAAATACAGAATATCCTCCAGAGCTTCCTGCCGGCCCTGTCGAATACCGTTGGTGTACCCGGTCATTTCTGATGCTTTAAGCCTGTTTGACGCAACAATCTGTTCATTTTTATATGTTTCTTCGAGTTCCGTATAACGCAGCACAGATGCTTCAAGTTCTTTTTCAAGTCTTTTAATTTCTTCCGATGCCATGGTATTAAGCGTGCCCATTTCTTCAGCAGAATCAAGCCTGTACTGTTCCAGCTCGGCGGTTTTTTCGGCTATTACTTCTTCCGCTGCAGCCAGTGCTTCTTCAATTTCCGTTTTTTCAGCATTAATATTAAGGTTTTCCTGGTCCCGTTCTCCAATTAATCTTGTCAGCCTGTCAATTTCTTCATCTTTGGACGTTTCCAGTTCTGAAGCTGAAACATCTGCGTCGGCAAGTAATGTTTCATATTCTGTTTCAGCTTTCTCGAGAGCGGATTGATATTCAGCTTCTGCCGCCGCAAGTTTGTTTTCATATTCGGTAACAGTCTGTTCGATTGTTGCTTCATTTTGCGCTTTAGCTGCTGCAAGTTCAGATTCGTATCCGGCTTTCATCTCTTCCAGGCTGCTTTCCAGTTTCCCGATTTCAGTACTGCTTTCAATTTCTAGAGATTTTATTGCCGAATCTTTCTGAGCAATCCGGCTTGTGCTGTATGCATCTGATGAATCAAGCATACCTGCTACGGCCTGCCTAAGAAGTTCCGGGTTAAGGGAATATGCCGAACCTGCAGCGGATGCAAACTGTCTTGAAGCCGCCAGCTGGTCCCCTGCGGAAGCCAGTTCATTGCCCTCTTGTATAATCTCCGACAGACGTTCAGCTTCCGCATCGCGTGAAATCCTTTCCAGGTTTTCCCACGCCTGCTTTATAGCCGGAATTTTGCTTAACGAGCGCGTGTAATATTCTTCGGCTGCCGTGGTATTTCCGATATTGTAAGCTTCTGTTCCCAGGGCTGCAATCTCCTGCGCAGAAAGAAGCAGGTCTGCTGCTGCGGCAAGGCTTTTGGTATCGGTATTGTCTTTATAAGCCTGTTCCTCAATTCTTTGTCGAAGAATATTCAGCATTTCCTGATCATTGGAACTTCTGGCGTTTACAGCTTTAAGCTTTGCAACAGCAGGGTCTTCTATCAACTGTTTAAGGGCCGTTATTGCCGACAGTGCGTCGGTTGTATTGCCGGCCTGTATATAATTAAAGATGGATTCATATGATCCGTTTATCTGGTCTATGATCAGTGATTCTTTTGCCTGGTTTTCAGTAAGCTGCTGCAGGCGGGCCTGTGCCGAAGCGGCTTCCTCGGCAAGTTCCGCTTTCTCAGCTTCAAACTGGGCTGTCAGTTCATTTTCTCTTTTTAATGTTTCATCCTGAATTCGTTCTTTTTCTGCATTAACTTCCGCAAGAAGTTCTTCATTGATCTGTTTTGCGCGGGCAAGTTCTTCTTCCTTTTCCGCTATTGCCTGTTCGGTTTCTTCCCTGAATGCCGACAGTTCAGCCTCATATTCAGCGCTTCGTTCAGATTCTATTCTATTCAGTTCGGTTTCAATATCAGCTTCAGATTTACCCTGAGATCTCAGTTTGGCACGCTCATTTTCAAGTTCGGCTTCAAGGGCCAGTCTGAGTTCGTTTTCCCTGTCGGCTATCTGCTGGTCCATAGTCGCCGCAAGTTCCCGGCTCTGTTTGTCGAGTTCTTCAAGTTCTTTCTGAATAACGCCTATTTCCTGATCCTTCTGTTCAAGCCTTTCCGCGGATTCTCTTTTGAGTTCTTCAAGAAGCTTTCCTTCTGCAGACTGGTAGGTGGCGTTCTCCATACTCAGGGATTCCTGTTTCTGTTCAAACATGCGGTTGGAAAAATAGAACGTGCTGACAACTGCCGCAACTGCAAGGAGGTTGATAACAAGAGGAAACCCGACGCCGCTTTTCTGGGGTTTGAGTTTCTCCATGGCATCGGATACCGGAAGCCGGTTGGTGGCAACGAGCTTGTCTATCTCTTCGAGTATCTCAACTCGTTCCTGTTCTTCAAGATCAATGTGATTGTCGCTCAAATCATACTCCTGCGAATATATTATCGGCATATGATTGTTAATTTTTGAGTCCGGTTCGCCGATTCTGTTAATAGACAAATGAAAATACGCGCACGTTTAATACTAATCGTTCTGCCGTTAATTGTGGCGGCCCTTCTCATAACCGGTTTTTTCGCGTCAAATTCAGCCCGCGGAGGAATGACAAGGCTGGCAATGGCTTCTCTGGGTTTTAAAGCTGAAGAGATGGAAAAATATATGGGAAACCAGTGGTCACTTCTGGTTGACAACGGTTTTTCGGACAAACCCGAATATGTTGATGTTGCCAAAACAGCAGTCCTTTCTTATGCGTTTACGCTTATAAGAAGCGAAACCGAGATGATCTTTTCTATCGACAGCGAAGGTTCAGTCAGGATGAAGACTTCGGATTTCCAGTTTGCCGAGGGCGAACTGGAAGCTTTAAACCGGATGCTCTCACGGGACAGCGCCGGCTGGGTATCTTTTAATCTCGAGGGAAGTGAAAGAGTCGGTCAGATGTTTTACTTTGAAGCGTTCGACTGGTATGTGTTTCTTTCGGAAGACAGTTCCATCTTTTATCGTGAAATCACTGAAATGCTGACCCAGAATTATATCATTCTCGGGATATCCATTTTTATATCATTTATTCTTCTGCTGGTACTTGCCGCATATATAACCGGCCCCCTGACCAGGGTTTCAACTGCAATGCAGGGAATCATCAAGGATAATGATCTTTCAAGACAGGTCCATGTCGAATACCGCGATGAGATAGGGCACCTGGCAAACACCTTTAATATCATGATTAATGAGCTTAACCGGGCATACCAGCAAATCAAGGAATTTGCTTTCAAGGCCGTGCTGGCTGAGCGCAATGAACGAAAGATTAGAAATATATTTCAGAAGTATGTTCCCAAGGATGTTATCGACAGCGTTTTTACAAACCCTGAAGAAATGCTTGTAGGACAGAACCGGGTTCTGTCCATCCTGTTTTCTGATATCAGAAGTTTTACAACAATATCAGAAGGTTATTCTCCGGATCAACTTGTTATAGATCTTAACAAGTATTTTGAAAAAATGGTTGATATCATTATCAACCGCGGCGGAGTAATCGATAAATATATCGGCGATGCGATAATGGCTTTTTTCGGAGCGCCTGTAAAGCACAACGACGACGCATACCAATCGGTAATGGCTGCGCTTGAAATGCAGGAAACACTCGGCAAATTAAACAGGGAACGTGTAGAAGAAGGAAAACCCGAGTTTAAAACGGGAATCGGGATAAACTATGGGGTTGTAACAGTCGGTAATATCGGCTCCGAAAAGAAAATGGATTATACCGTTATCGGAGATATGGTTAACCTTGGTTCCAGGCTTGAAGGTCTTACAAAGCAGTATAAACAGGAACTGATTATTTCAGAAAGCGTCTACAGAAAAGTCCGTACTCAGATTCCATGCAGGATGGTTGACAAGGTCCAGGTAAAAGGAAAAACGCAGGGTGAAAGTATCTACACTGCGAGTGTTAACCTTACGCAACAACAGAAAAAAGGATGGTCTTATCATAACGCCGGCGCAAAACTTTTTTACAGCCGTGATTTCAGTAAAGCCGTTAGATATTTTTCGGCTGCCGGCAAGACTATGCCGGATGATTATCTGTCCGGGGTTTTTATTGAACGCAGCATGCGTTACCTGAAGAATCCTCCTCCGGAAGACTGGAACGGCGTAGAAATTATGAAAACAAAATAATCAGTAACTGATTAGAAAACAGCGGCAAGTATTCCCGCAGCGGCAGACGACGCTACAGTGAGTATTGCGCTGCCTGTTGATACATCTTCCAGAAGTTGCCACCAGAACAGGTAAAAAGCGGCCTGATCTGCGTATTCCGTTTGGGTATACTTTTCGTAGTATCCGGATGAAGCAAGCGAGCTTGCGGCGAATATTGTTCCTGAAACCACAGCTGTACCGATTGTTATCCCAAAAGCCTTACGGCCGATTTTTTCAGTACTTTTTGTTCTTCTGTATATTTTTTCGGTTTCACGAATGCTATGAAGTGCAGTATCTGCGTTAAGATTAAGCTCATTTTCATAAACATCCGATTCAATGATGAAGTTCAGCATCCGCAGCCTGCTTATTATATCTTTCCTGTTGGCTGAAACAGCTTTGTTTTCAAGAACCCCGATTTTTTCGAGGGTTTCAGCTGATATGGATTCTGAATCGTCTGTTTCTTCGAAGATTTGTTTTTCAAGCTCAATATATTCGTTGAAAAGAAAATCGATAAAAACTGTTTCCGGTTCGGCAGCGGGAACAGTATTCTCCTGGCTGTATACCGAAGCCGAGACATACAGAAATATCGTCAAAACCGGAAATATCCGGCGGAAAATTGCAGATTTCATTCGGTACGTCCTTCCGGATTTCTTGCCCAGTTTTCAATTACCTTTTCAATTCCGAGTTCTTCAATCTCTTTTTCCGTTTCGGAAAAAATCGAATTGAGGAAGACCATCTTTCCTACAATTTCTTCCGCGGCCTGAGGGTTGCCGGAGTTGGAATACAAAAGCGCAAGCGTCTGGCAGGCACTGTCGTAGATCTCTGCATCAGGAAAACGGTCGATAATAATATTCAGTTCCGATATTGCAAGGTTTGTATCTCCGGAAATACTGTGAATTTTGGCAATCTTGTATAAAGATTCGGAGAATCTGGGCGAATCCGGGTAACTGCTTACGAGGCTGCTGAAACCTGAAAGAGCGTCCTCAAGCTTTCCGGAGGACAACGACCGCTGGGAAGTCTGGAAAATCTTTTCCGCTTCCGATTCAAGGTTTTTCAAATCTGCCTGATGCAACTCAAAATCGCTGATAAAAGATCTTTTGTCAATCAGCATGGCCAGTTCCGCCAGGCCGGAGACTGCGGCGGCGGCTTCAGTGATAATAAGTCTGTCGGAATGCGGCAGGAACAACTCTCCGTTGCTGTTAAGTTCCATAGCAATTGATACGGTATTAATTGCCAGCGCCGCAAAAAACAGCGTGCCGGTAACTGTCAGCAGTCGGGTTTTCGGATAAACAGGCTTAATATATAATCCGTCTTCTTTTTTCAGGAAATTATAGGTGCCTTCGGGAATTCTGAATACTTCGGGAACATTCCCGATGCTCTCTGATTGGAGATAAACAGAATTTTCGTCCGGCAGATTTACCAGTATTGTGCCGCGGGATAATTCCGCTTTGATAATCTCCGTCATTCCTGCTTCAAGATTTACTGTTGCGTCTTCAGGCGAATATCCGTCTTTGCGAATTCCGATAATATGTTCTCCCGGCGAAAGGTTCCGGACAAGAGCGGGAGTCTGTTGAAGCAGGGGCTCTCCGTCCATAATAATTAAAGCGTTTATCGGGTTCGAATCAATAAACAATGCTGTACTGCCGGTGTTGCTGTCTTGTCCGGCGGCGGACACGGTAATCGTGACTGTAAATAAAAAAAGTGCTGAAAGGTTTTTGACGATACGCGGGCGCATATTGAATAATAGTATCATATGGGAGATTTTGGCAAGATCATCTTGACAAAAAAAGAATTGGCCGATAATTTTATTGCATGTACAGAAGGATTGACAGCAAAATAACAACCGCCGCGGCAGCAGCAGCAATATTGACTGCGGCGTTGTGTCTTTCCTGAAAAAAATGCCGCAGTCGTCTGGCGACTTGCGGTAACATGTTCGAATTATAACCGGCAGGTCTTCAGGCTTTGCCGGTTTTTTTATTACAGCTGCAACAAACGGAGGAGAAAATGAGACGTGAAATTGTACATTTAGGGGCCAGGCAGCTTACCTATGAGATCCGCCAGATTGTGAGCATAGCTCATAAAATCTCGGAACTCGGCAGAGAAATCAAATGGGAAAATATAGGCGACCCGGTAGAGAAAGGCGCGGAGCTGGAGCCGTGGATGAAAGAGATTATTATCGGACTGGCCGCCGAAGATGCGAGTTATCGTTATACCGACAGTCAGGGTGATGTCGGCACAAGGGAATTCCTGTCTTCGCAGCTCGGGACCCGGAAGGGGGCCAGGGCCTCGGCAGACGATATTATATTTTTTAACGGGCTCGGAGACGCCGTCGCCAAGATTTTCGGGTTTTTGAAAAGGGAAGCCCGAATAATCGGACCTTCGCCGGCATATTCGACACATTCTTCGGCGGAAGCTGCGCATTCCGGTTATGAACATCTTACATACACACTTGATCCGGAAAACAACTGGCTTCCCGATATTGAAGATTTGCGCAATAAAGTCAGATATAATGATTCGATTGCCGGGATCCTTCTTATTAACCCCGATAATCCAACCGGTATTGTTTATTCAAGGGAGGTTTTACACCAGATAGTCGATATAGCTGCCGAGCATGATCTTTTTATTATTGCAGATGAAACATACTGCAATGTTGTGTTTCCCGGGGTAAATTTCACCTATATTAACGAAGTAATCGGAGACGTTCCGGCAATATCAATGAAATCTGTCAGTAAGGAGTATCCCTGGCCGGGAGCCCGCTGCGGCTGGATTGAAGTTTATAACCGCGAAAAGGACGAAGAGTTTAACACCTATATAAACAGCCTGATAAACGCCAAGAGGCTTGAAGTATGTTCAACAACACTGCCGCAGCTCTCGATCCCGCTGATAATGGGTGATCCGCGTTATGCGGAGCATCTCAGCCGCCAATCGTTGATACTTGCATCGCGGGCATGCGAAGCTTTTAATATTATGAAGAATATTCCCGGTATCAATGTAATCATGCCGCAGGGCGCTTTGTATTTTACTGTTCTTTTTGAAGACGGTGTATTGAACGAGGACCAGAAACTTGAAATTCCGGAACCCCGGATAAAAGCATATATTGAGCAGATTACCAAAGGAATGCCGCTTGATAAAAGGTTTGTCTATTATCTTCTGGGTGCCGAGGGTATTTGTGTTGTTCCTCTTACCGGGTTCTGTTCGGAACTCAAGGGGTTCAGGTTTACGCTTCTTGAAACGGACGACTCGAAACGCGCGGATATTTATTCTTCAATTGCCCGGAGGGTAACCGAGTTTCTCGCAAGCAGCGTAAACTGACTGTTGCAGTCAGCGGATAGAATCTTCTTCAAGAATGAACTCTTTTCCGTTTGCAGTTGCAGTTCCTGATGCCCATGATTGAACAAGATCAATTTCAAGAGTCAATTCGGTTATGGGCATCTTTTGCGGATCAGAATCCTTAATGGTAAAAGTTCCGCTAATAACTTTATGTTCATTGTCGGAGGCATTATAGGAAAACTCCATTTCGCCCGAAATAGAAAACACCGGCGACTGGCACAGAGATTCAAAGCAGGTGACCGTTGCATCATATGCTAAATCGGTTATGGAAAGATTGCTGTATTCCAGTTTTATATTATCCTCCCGGATGGATGAATCTTTCTGCCACAAGGTGGCGCTTTCAGGGGGATCATCACCGATATTATTTACCCTGACTTCATATTCCATCCGTTGCAGATAGTCAATAATGTCCAGAATATGGCTTTCGTATACATTCCTTGCAGGATCAAAAAGATCGCATCCTGCAGCCAGAAAGACTAAAAGAGACAGGATTATCCATTTACTTTTTTTCATTTGTATCAGCTCCGGTAAAACATTTTATTTTACAGTAATATACCCCGGGATCTTGTCTGTAACAACCTTTTTCTTTATTCCGCCGGCTTGCCGAAAAAACTATTGCAAATGATATTGATTATATTTAGTATTAATAACTGAGGAGAATCCAATGGCTAAAAAATATGATTTTGAAGTATCTTCACTGGGAGAGCCCAGGATTGATTCGCCGATACAGATGTCGAAAACCTATGGCGACAAGATTGTTAATTACGTTCGGGATGATGAATATATACTTTATGATGTTGAAGTAAGAAAGGGTACTGATCTTCCAAAAGCAGATTCGAGTTTTTGTCTTCAGAAAGCCGGCCCGCGGGGTAAAATCTATTTTAACCCCGGACATGTGCATGCCGGAATAGTTACCTGCGGAGGTCTTTGTCCCGGGCTGAACAACGTTATCAGGTCTATTGTCAGAACACTGTGGTACCAGTACGGGGTAAGACGCATTACCGGAATCAGAAACGGTTACAGGGGGTTGCTTCCGGAATACAATCTTCCTACCAAGGAGTTAAATCCGGATGTTGTTGATGATATACATTATATGGGCGGAACCATGCTTGGTTCATCCCGCGGCGGGGGACAGATATCCGAATTCGTCGACGCTATTGAGCGGCTGAACCTTAATATGCTTTTTACAATTGGAGGAGACGGAACCACAAAAGGCGCTCTTGCTATTGCCGAAGAAATTGAAAAACGAAACCTGAAAGTTGCGGTAATCGGAATACCCAAGACAATAGATAATGATCTCAGCTTTATTCAACGTTCTTTCGGGTTCGAGACAGCCGTTTCCAAGGCTGTGGAAGCTGTAGCCGGGGCACATGTGGAAGCAAAAGATGCGTATAACGGTATCGGTCTTGTTAAACTGATGGGTCGGGAGAGCGGATTTATTGCGGCCAATACGGCGCTTGCGATGAGCGTTGTGAATTTTGTACTGATTCCGGAAATTCCGTTTGATCTTGAGGGCGAGAAAGGACTTTTGAATCAGCTTAAAAAAAGAATTATGGAAAAACACCGTGCTGTAATAATTGTAGCCGAAGGAGCAGGGCAGGAATTTCTTGAAAAGAGTAATGAAACTGATCTGTCGGGCAACAAGAAACTGCAGAACATCGGTCAGTATCTTCAGGACCGGATTATCGACTATTTTGAGAAGGAAGGAATCGAGATGCATCTTAAGTATATTGATCCCAGTTACCTGATTCGTTCTACACCGGCCGATCCAAATGATTCCATCTATTGCCTCAGGCTTGGGAACAATGCCGTGCATGCCGCCATGGCGGGTAAAACAAAAGCCCTTATATCAATGATGAACGATAAATTTGTAATGGTTCCAATGAAAATGGCGGTTTCCAAACGAAATTTCGTTGATCCGGAAGGAAGTTTGTGGAGGGATGTTCTTCAGACGACCCGAATGCCGCTTACAATGAAAAACTAGTCTCTTATACTGACCGTAATCGCAACCGGGTTGTGGTCGGTATTTTCAAACCTGAAATCAATTCCTTTTACCTCTTCAACCCTCAGGTTCGGCGACACGAGAAAGCCGTCGATTATACAGGTGAAATTTTCACCGGCTTTATACGGTTGTTCAAGTGATCTGGCGGTGGGAACTTCAGCATCATAACACCATTGCCAGTTTTCCGGAGTCCAGTCGGAAGGAACCGACTGAAGCCAGAACAGGTATTCTTCAGGTGTAGTGTATGTGCCGAATTGATCTTTTGTTACGCCCGGGAAAAGCGAATTCCAGTCTCCGCCGACAACTACATAATGGCCTTCAGCATATAATCCGGTAATCTCTTTTTTCAGATACTCAAGCTGTTTTGCCCGCTGGCCGCCGTCTCCGTACGCGGTGAGATGAATATTGATGAGATACCAGTTTTTCCCGGCAACAGGAGAAGGAATCTGACATAGCAGTGCACAGCGTTTCAGATGAAAGATTCTGACCGGCCAGCTGTATCTTCCCGGTAATTGTCTTCGTTCCGCGTTAAAGGTTGAAAAGCGTGAAAAAGTTGCAATTCCCGATTCAACTTTTCCGATAGGTGCTTTTACGGGCACCGGAACAAACGGACTTTTAAAATTCAAGGCATGCAGCGCCTCGTATTTCTTCAGGCCTGTTATAGCGGTATACAGCTGATCAACCTTGAATGATCTGCGGGATGCCGTATCGATTTCCTGAATAAAACAAATGTCCGGTTCCTGAAGGTTTATTTTCTTTATAATTGTGTCGAGTGATTTTCGCTGGTTTTCAAGAGGTGAACGTTCCATGATGCTTCCGCCTTCCATGAAAAAGTCCATTTCCGCATCAAGACCGCAATACCCGATATTCCATGACATTATTCTCAATCCGCCCGGAGCAACAGGTTCAGCTTCGGTACCGTAAACCGGTTTCAGTAAAACAACGTCGTCGGGACGGTATTCGGTGAGCACAAAAAAAAGCAGCGCTGATAGCATGAGAACTGCAGCTGCCGCAATAACTATAATTATCGGTTTAAAAATTTTCATTTTTTTTATTTATTTTGTAACCTTAATATGGGTATGTTGTTCCTATTTATGAAGCGTGGAGTTTTTTTCATTAACCTCCTTTTTTTTAGATGTTCCCCTCAGGGTTTTACTACCTCCTTTCCCCTGAGGGGCTTTTTTTTTAAATGGCCTCCTTGTTCAAACGCATCCTTTTTTAATCAACCTCAACCTCCGGACGCAATCAAACATCTCCTCTTTTAATCAACCTGAGTAATAAATATTTAATGAATTATCTCTCAAAGAATTGCTTCCCCATTTACAATGATTATTTATTCTAAACCAGAATCGTGAAAATGCAAGTAAATTCTTGAAAACTTTATATTTTTTTAAAATGAGAGATAATGTAACTTGTTTTTGAGGTGAATTTATTTTAATCTTATCCGCATGCAATGGGATGCGATTCTTCAGGACCCCAGGGTTATTGAAAACTACGATTTGCTTAAAGAAACAGGGATTCTTGAATACAACAGTAATATCAAAATTGAGAATATCAATCTCAAAAGACTGATAGCCGAATCTTATGAAATCTTCAGGAAGGAATCAGTTGAAGAGCTTGTGAATTATACAATCAAGTGCCTTTCTGATAAATTTGTGCCGTCCAGTTTAATTTTTATCCTGAATCAAGGGATAATGATCAATAAAATAAAGAGTTTTGTATACAGAAATCTTAAATACATTGAATCGGAACTTAATATTAATAATCTTGAACCATACGAGAACTTTTTTAAAAAGTATAACGGAACCACAAGTTATCTGATTTTTGAAAGTGAGATTAATAATATAGATCTGATTTCTCCCTTTAATCCTTATAATCCTGAAATAATTGTTCCGGTAAAAGGGTTGTCCGGTCTCTACGGTATAATTCTGTTCGGCCCGAAGGTCCTCGGGCAGGAGTATTCAGCAGAGGAAATAACCTATATAGACCGGTTGACAAAATTTACCTCCATCGGTATTCAGAATAACATACATTATGAGCATTCCGTCCGCGAGCCCAAGACGGGACTGTATAATCATAATTTTTTTGTACGCAGGGTTGAAGAAGAGACTGCCCGTGCAAAACGAACCGGAAATCCCTTTTCGGTTATAATGCTTGATATAGATAAATTCAAGGATCTTAACGATAAATACGGTCATCTTGCAGGCGATGAAATAATTTTCAGGCTTGCTGCCAAACTCAAACAGGTATTAAGGGAAGAAGACCTTCTTTCGAGGTTCGGAGGGGAAGAATTTATGGTCCTTCTGCCCCATACCGACAGAAAGGCGGCCTGGATTGCTTCGGAAAGAATCAGAACAGCCGTCGAAGAAATGGAAACCTTATACCAGGACAATCTTCTTAAGATTACCGTGAGCCTGGGAATTGCGACCTTTGATGATGCATACTCCGAAGAGGACAATCTTCTGAAACGGGTTGATGCCGCATTATATAAATCCAAAAATAACGGCCGCAACAGATCTTCTTTTATTGAACCGTACGAATTCCCGGACGATGAATAATTCCGCTGAAGCCCTTCTTATATATCCGCCGGTGTATGATTTTGCCCTGTATGATTTATTTTTGAAGCCTTTCGGGCTGCTGAGGCTGGGAACATTGCTTGAAGCCGGGGGCTGGAATATAAATTTAATAAACGCGCTTGATTATACCGATGCCGAAACAGTCAGATGTCTTGGCGCAGTAAAAAGGTTTGCCGACGGAACCGGAAAAGTTCACCGTTGCCCGGTGAGCAGTCCTTCTTCTTTAAGGTCTGTCAATCGCAGATTTGCTCGTTACGGTATTCCGGCAGAGATTATGCGGCAGAAAATTTCAGAAAAACGGCCCGATGCAGTATTTATTTCAACGGGAATGACCTACTGGTACAAGGGTGTAATGGAAACGATCCGCGCTGTTCGCGATATCTGGCCGGATGTTCCTGTCGTAACAGGCGGGGTCTATGCCAGTCTGATGCCCGAACATTGTAATTCTGTCTGCGGGCCGGATTACAACCTGGCGGGAAATGCCGCGTCACGCGGCGGTGGATTACTGAATAGCTGGCTGTCTTCCTGCGGGCTGCCGGCAATATCCGGCTTTAACGGAGAAACGCCTGTTATGCCCCTTGATGTTTGTTTTTGGAAAGAAGCGGCAGTTTTGAGATTGAATGAAGGCTGTCCCCTCAGCTGTGAGTATTGTGCTTCAAACAGAATATCCGGGTTTAAAGAGGGTGATCCTGTCCCGGTTTTTAACTGGCTGAAGATGATGAACGAAACCAGGGGCATTGTAAATTTTGCATTTTATGACGATGCCCTGCTTTTTAAATCCGACAGTGTTTTTATTCCGTTTCTTCATATGGTTATAGATTATCTCGAAACAACAGGCCGCAGCATTAACTTCTATACCCCGAACGCCATGCATATCCGCTATATGACGGCCGAAACGGCTTCACTCATGAAAAAAGCCGGTTTCCGCGAAGTCCGTCTTGGTTTTGAAAGCTCTTCGCCTGATTTTCATTCCGAATATGATAATAAATACAGCGAACGGGGGTTTCATAATACCGTTAAAATGCTTTCTGATGCCGGGTTCGGCAGAAATGAGGTTATAGTTTATATCCTTGCGGGGCTTCCGGAACAGAGGGCGGAAGAGGTTGAGGAAACAATCAGGTTTGCAGCCGGCGAAGGTCTTCAGCTCTCGATTTCGGAATTTTCACCTGTCCCCGGATCTCCGATGTGGGATCGCTGTGTTTCTTCATGCAGGTTTCCGTTGGCAGAAGAGCCTCTTTACCATAACAACAGTTTTTTCCCGATGGAGTGGGAGGGTTTTACCCGTGAAGACATGCAAAGGTTGAAAATGATGTCGAAAAACCGGGTTTTAAAGTAACTTACAGGATCCCTTATATATGCAGTTTCTTCACCATTTCGCGGACTGCTTCGAGCGGCTGATCTTCCTTGTTGAGAATACGGTAAACGCTCTCGCATATCGGCAGTTTCAGCTTGTACTGCTCCATAAGCTGTTTAACATAAGTCGCAGCTATTGCACCTTCCGGCAGGTAACCTATACGGTCTATGTTTTCTATCAGGTCGGCTGAATCCCTAAACTCCGCAATTTTATGATCGCTTACTATTTCACGCCCGAATTTCCGGTTTCTCCCGAATTTTGACCGGCAGGTTACATCCAAATCGCCGACTCCGGCAATGCTTGTAAAAGTTTCGGGGTATTCAGAACCGAGTGCTGTTCCGAGCTGTTGAATTTCATTCAGACCGGCGGCAAGAAGCAGAGATTCGGTATTATCGCCGAAGTTGGAGGATATCTCGCTTAGCGCGTCAAGCATTCCGTATGCAATTGCTATTACGTTTTTAACTGCGCCGCAAGTCTGAACACCAACGACGTCCAGTGACGAGTAGACCATCAGGTTTGCGCCGCTCAGCAGTTCCCTGAACCTGATTGAATTCATTCCGTTCTTGCTGGCGCTGATCAGGCCAGTGAGTATCCCGCGGGAGACCTCTTCGGCATGACTCGGCCCGGAAATATATACCAGCCCGTCTTTATAGAATCCCGGAAGATAGTCTTCCATGGCGCGGGTGATCAGAACAGGACCTTTAGGACTTTTTATAAAACCTTTTGTTAATATTCCGATAACCGGTTTGCCTTCCATTATGTCCTGAACCGGTACTATTTTTTTCACGATATCAAGGATGTAGAGCGACGGAGTTGCCACAATTATGAAGTCCTTGCCGGAGACGGCTTTGAGCAAGTCTCCAGTTGCTGTTATATTGCTGTTAAGGCTGACGCCCAGCAGATACCTGGAGTTTGTATGTTCCGAATTGATCTCATTGACCACATCTTCCATATATTCCCAGATTTCGACTTCATGTCCGATTTCTCCGAGGACCTTTGATATTGCAGTCCCCCATGCTCCTGCATTAATTATTCCTATCTTTTTTCTGTTTATCTGTTCCATCTCTATTTCCTGTTTAGGCACAGCTGTTCAAACCTGTCGACTTTTGCTTTAAGCATGCTGATGCTGCTGCGCCAGAAGTCTTCGGTTGTTATATCATATCCGGCTGATTTTGTAACATCCTCGGCAGAAGCATTTCCCGTCATATAGAGAATACTTCTGTATTTTTCGGTAAAATCACTTCCCTGGCTTCTGTATTGCGAGTACAGACCAAGCCCGAAGAGCTTGCCGAAAGCGTAGGGAAAATTGTAGTACCCTAATTCCTGATGATAATAATGTCCCTTTACTGCCCACATGTACCGATGCATGCATTCTTCGTCTATTGCATCGCCGTATGTCTGTTTCTGCGCGTCAATCATAAGATTGCAGAAATCGGCAGCAGATAATTCCCCGTTCAGACGGCGCTCGAAAACATTTTTTTCGAATACAAAGCGTGAAAGAATGTCCACGATTATCTGTGTCGATTCCATAAGTTCATGTTCTATAAGGCTGATCTGCTCATCGCTTCCGGTGGTTTCCAGGGCCCCCTCAAGAACTATCGTTTCACAGAAAATTGATGCTGTTTCAGCCAGAGTCATTGGAAAGTCCCGGTATATTTCAGGTGCGTCTTTCAGCACTTCATTATGATAGGCATGCCCCAGTTCATGCGCTATTGTTGAAAGGCTGTTAAAAGAACCGTTGAAATTGCAGAGTATTCTTGAGACTCCCGAATAATTAAAGCCGGTACAGTATGCTCCTCCGACTTTATTTTTTCTCGGCCGGGCGTCTATCCAGTTGTTATCAACCGCGCGGCGGGCAAACTCTCCGAGTTCCGTACTGAAACCGCTGAACTGCCTGATAATGAAGTCTGTTGCTTCCGTATACGTGCGGGTCTTTCCTGTTGTGCCTACGGGTGCGAAGAGGTCGTAAAATGCTATCTTGTCTTTTCCCAGAAAGCCTGCTTTAAGTTTCAGGTACCGCCTGAATAACGGAAGCGATTCATTCATCACGCTTATCATTGCATCGAGTGTCTGCCGGCTGATCCGGGCCTGGAAAGTTGAGCGTTCAAGTGTTGTTGAGAAATTCCGTCTTGAATTTACTGAATTACTCGCTCCCTTCACACCGTTAAGAGCAAACGCCAGCGGAACTTCAATGCTCTTCCAAAGTTCGAGCTCCTTTTCCCAAGCTTTTTTCCTGATTTTCTCATCAGGATTGTCCGCCATGGCGCGCAGCTCAATCGCTGTTTTCTGTTCGCCGGTTGATTCATCCCAGGTTACGAGTGTTGAAGATGACAGCGTCTGGTGAAGCCTCTCCCAGGAAGATGACCCCGAGCGTGCAAGATCAGACGCCAGCTCCTCCATTTCCGCCGGCATCTGTTTTTTTTGAAGCATAAGCTGTTCTTCAAAAAAGAACCTGAACTGCGAAAGATAGCTGCTGCTGTTGATGATGCTTTGAAGATCAGTTGTTGCGGCAAGATAGTTTCTGAGCTTCACCTGAATGGTGCTGAACCCGACGGCAATTTCTTCTATGCGGTTAATCTCTGCAAGGGCTTTCTGATTCGATGTGTCTGTTGTATACATACAGTAAGCGTAGGAGAGAAGTTCCTCATAGAATGAAGAGGTATCGTTATATATTACGATTAATTCCGACAACTTTTTTTCATTTAGGCTTTTCCCGTCAATCATACTGTTCAGGCCGGATATGTTATCGCTGAAGCGTCTGTACATTTCGATATAAGCCGGATCTTCAAAACCTGTAAAGATTTCTGTCAGGTCCCAGAGCGGAATGTTGTTTAAATCCATTATGACTCCTGATTCTTTTCAGTTAATGTTTTTGGAGTATAAATCTCATCATCATAATAGGCAATAGACCGGTTTTGTGTTATATTCAATCACGAGGTATTGGCACGTGAAATTGAAGAATCTGTTGACAGTCTGCTGTCTTTTGATGATTGCCGTATCAGCATCAGCTGAGAAATCATCGAAAACAGGTAATGTAGAAGAGTTGAAGGATGGTGTTTCCAGGAATTCGGTAATTGAACTTAACGAGGATTTCGGAATACCTTCAAAAATGTTCTCATTCCGGGTTCCCAAGAATGCCTATGCCGTTCGATTATCCATAAGCGGTGCAGCGGCTGATCTTGACCTTTTTATCAAGAAGGGGTCGAAGATTGACGATTTTGCCGTGGTTGATTATCTCTCCGAAACCGAAAATTACAACGAAAATCTTTTCATATCCAGGCAATCCGGGGCCCCTTTGGAAACCGGGATCTACTACATCGCTGCGGCTTATCAATATGATTACCTGCCGATTATCAACGGAAAAACCAGTGAAGAGATAGAATTCTCGATTAATTTTGAAATCATAAAAGCCGAGGCCGAAACAACGCTGAGGCCCGGCGAGCCCCGTAAAATGATGCTGAAACCGGAAAACGGAATGTTTGCGGTTGCTGCTGTCGATATACCGTCGGGCACAGATGCTTTCAGAATCGATGTATTTGATACCAATTCAGATGTAGATATATTTGCCGCGCTGCGTACGCCCGCCAAAAGCCGGGATGAAGCAATTTATGCCGCTGAAAGCATGCTGGGCAGTGAAAGCCTTATTGTAAAGGGGTATTCCAATAACAGGCTTGTTACCGGGCGTTATTATATCTCTTTTGTTGATCAACTTGCGAGAGAGATGCCGCAGGAGCTTTCGGTTGTTTTGACGCTTGACGACAAGGCTCCGGAATTATTGAATACCATTCCCGTATTCCCCGAACCGGGAGACAGCCTGGAATCTGCACTTATGTCCACAGTAGAGATAATTTCAGACAACGGCAAGGGTTCTGGCTGTATTGTCAGCAAAGAAGGGCATATAATAACAAACTGGCACGTTATAAAGGGCGCCGACGGAAACCCATCGGAAAACAACTATGTGGCGGTTTCGCTTTCCAATTATCTTCCGCCGGCCGAAGTCTTTTCGGCTGAAGTTGTTGATTACAACGAGAAACTCGATCTTGCATTGCTGAAGATCAATTCCGGCCGGTACGGACAGTCTCTGCCTTACGGATACGAGTTTCCGTATTTCAACCTTGGAAATCCGTCTAAACTGCGAATAGGTCAGCCTTTAAGCATAATAGGTTATCCTGAAGTGGGCGGAACGGGCTCCCGAACCTCGATAACATTTACCTCCGGTTACGTAAGCGGATTTGAGGCGTCAGCAGAGTTTACACTGATCAAAACAGACGCGCTGATCAGCAGCGGAAACTCGGGGGGCGCTGTGGTTGATGCATATTATGAACTGCTCGGGTTTCCGGGTTATATAATGGACATTAACAACGATAAAATGGGGTATATTTACCCGGTCTCAAGCCTGCCGTTTGCATGGACCATAAAGCTGGATGCAGCTAACCGTTAAACTGTCAGGCTGAATGTTTGTGCGTAATATTAAACGGCGCACAAATGTCAATTTTTATGTTGATATTAATGGATTTTCCCGTTAAAGTTAGACCGATGAGTGATAAAACCAGTTCACACAGAAAAATATCTCTTCTGGCCAGAATAGCCTGGATGTACTACATTCAGGGGCTGACGCAGGAAGAAATTGCGAAGAAACTTGATTTCTCGCGCACAAAAGTAACCAGATTGCTGGCACAGGCCAGGGAAGAAGGTATTGTCGAGATTAATATCAGCAGGAAATTCAGGACCTGTTTTGAAATCGAAGAGATGCTGAGAGAAAGCTTCTCGCTGGAGACAGTAAGGGTTGTTCCGCAGGGCGAAAGTCCTGAAGACACCCGTGAAGGTGTCGGTGTTGCCTGCGCCGGGTTTCTGGAACAGAACCTGACCGACGGTGATGTCATCGGCTGTTCCTGGGGCCGGAACCTTTACCATGTTGGGGCTGCTCTCAGGGCCGTGCGCGACAGGGACCTGACCGTTGTACAGCTTTCGGGCGGAATGAATACCGGCGGAGAACTGCTGCCGCAAAAGGTTATGGAACTGATGGTTTCAAAACTCAGCGCGCGCGGAATCTGGCTGAATACTCCTGCCGTTGTAGCGCATCTTGATATTAAGAAAGCGCTGATTCGCGACTTCAGCATAAATGAGGCCCTTACGCTGGGCAGAAGCTGCAACAAAGCCCTTGTGGGTATTGGTGATTTCAGTGATGCCGCATCGCTTGTAGTTACGGGCTCAATAACCAGAGAGGAAAACCAGGAGCTGAAACAGGCCGGAGCTGTCGGCGATATTCTGTGCAGGCATTATGATATTAACGGAAAGGTCGTTAAAAGCAGCATTGCAGACAGGGTTATGGCTATTTCGCTTGAAGAGCTGAGCAAAATACCCCTGCGTATCGGGGTGACCTCGGGCAAGGAAAAAGCCCTGCCGATCCTCGGTGCGATCAACGGGAAATACATCAACTCGCTGATAACCGATGAGGAAACGGCAAACGAGCTGTTAAAGCTGAGAAACCACAAATAAATTTTCCTGGAATAGATATGGTTAATTTTAAAGGTACAAACACATATGTTCTTGATGAAGAACTTTCACAAATAGTAAATGTTTCGATGGCTCTTGAAATGCCTCTGCTGCTGAAGGGAGAGCCCGGAACAGGGAAGACCCAACTCGCACATGCAGTGGCAGCAGGGCTCGGCATGAACCTTATTGTCCTTAATGTAAAATCCAGTATGAAGCTTGTCGATGCCCTTTATCATTATGACACGCTGACGCGGCTTAATGATTCCAGGTTCGGCGATTCCGAAAGGGACGTCAGCAATATCGAAGAATACATAAAAATGGGGAAAATAGGACAGGCCTTTACCGCGGAAACCAGACAGGTCCTGCTGATAGATGAAATTGACAAGGCTGATACGGACTTCCAGGACGATATGCTGGACGTTCTTGACCAGATGGAATTCGATATCACCGAGATTGATAAAAGAATTAAAGCCAGGAAGCGCCCGGTTATTATTATAACGTCCAACAGCAAGAAGGATCTCTCCGATCCGTTTCTGGGTCGCTGCAATTTTCATCATATCGCCTTTCCGGATGATGAACTTATGCGCAGAATAGTCGATGTTCATTTTCCGAGGATAGAACAGCATCTTGCTGAAAAGGCTGTCGGGATGTTCTATTCCCTGCGCAAACTAAAGGATATCGAGAAGAAACCGGCAACAAGAGAGTTGATCAACTGGATAAGGGCCCTCGAGCTTGATTCTGAGTTCAATATCGGGGAACTGTCGGCAGGCCGGGTTCCGTTTCCGGGCATTTTATTCAAACGCAGCGAGGACCTGGAGAAAGCCAGGCGGTTCAGCGGTTGAACAGATGTTTTCCGACTTTTTCATAAAACTGCGGAATGCCGGTATTCCGGTTAGTCTGAAATCGTTTATGACTTTGCAGAAAGCCCTTTATCTGGGGCTTATCAATTCCGTATATGAACTTTACGTCTCGGCGCGAAGTATCCTGATAAAAAGCGAACGTTATTTCGATATGTATGACCAGCTTTTTATGGCTTATTTCGAAGGCGCCGACGAACCGCTGTTCGACGGGATTACGCCTGATGAACATATGGCCGCGCTTATTGCGAAATGGCTTGAAAATCCGGCCGATGCCGCCAGGGAATTCGATATTGACGAGATGATGCTCAAAAATATGACGCCTGAAGAATTGTTGCAGTATTTCCAGGACAGGCTGAATGATCAGAAAGAACGGCATGATTTCGGTACCAAGTGGATAGGCACTTCAGGCACTTCTCCTACCGGTCACTCCGGGTATCACCCTTCCGGGATGAGAATCGGCGGAGTATCAGCAAGAATGTCCGCAATCAAGGTTGCCGGGGACCGGCGTTTCAAGGATTATAATACAGAAGGCCCTTTGTCGGAGTCTACAATGATGGAGGCCCTGAAGCGATTAAGGAACATGGTGCCTCACGGACCGTGCGACAGGATTGATATAGAAGAAACTATAAACAACACTATGAAGAACGCCGGAGAGATTGAAATTGTCTTCAGACAGAGCCTTAAAGACAGGCTGAAGGTCGTTCTGGCAATCGATAACGGCGGGATTTCCATGGATCCGTACGTCAATATCGTGAAAAAACTGTTTGATCATGCAAACAGTTTTTTCAAGGATCTGAAAGTAGTATATTTTCACAATACGATTTACGATAAAGTCTGGACTGATCCGGCGCGATACAAACATCCCGTCAGGATTGAAGAAATGATGAAATACGATCCTGAAACAAGGCTCATCATCGTCGGCGATGCAAGCATGTCGCCGTATGAACTGCTGTACCGAAACGGAATAATTCATGCTGAAGACAGAGCCGAGGCTCCCGGGCTTGTTTACCTGAAAGCCCTTGAAAAGGGGTTCCGGCACTCAGTCTGGCTTAATCCGGTCCCCGATTATCTCTGGCAATATACCAAATCGATAGGGATTATCAACGATATATTTACCATGTTTGATATTTCACTGAACGGTCTTGAAAAGACTGTTGCCCACCTGATGGCAAAATAACAGTTGCTCAGTCAACCGGATTTCTTTCAACTGTTACTGAATATTTTTTTTGAAGCAAACCGATCAACTCTTCAATCCCGTCCGGATTTTTTGCGATTCCCTGCCAGAGCGGAGGCTTTCCTCCTCCTTTCCCGTCGATTATCGGAAGAAGCTCCTTTCTGAATTCATTAAAATCAAAAGGTAACCCTTCGGGACAGGTTGCCGCCCATGTGAGAGCATCGCCGGTTCGGTTGAATATGAAGGCGGGTACGGCTGTCAGGTTTTCCGAAAGCGATTTAAGCAGGTTTGTTATGAAACTGTTCGGCCGGTTTTTAAATATTTTTATTACGGCGCCACCGGGTTCGGATATCAGGCCGGAAGCGTAAAACGCCGCGTATTCCTCTTCCAGCTTGTTGTATCTGTACCGAGCTTCGGTTAACTGTTCGGCAACGCCTGCGGCTTTTTCCGCAAGTTCAAACTGCCTTGCCGAATAAAACTCATTCAGGGAATTGATTATTTCAGTTTTTTCGGCGTAGTCACGATAGGCGCGGCCGCCAATTTTCCAGTATGTACGTATCCGGTTTCTGATCTTCTCCTGCCAGATGTATTTAACAAGTCCAATCTCACCGGTGGTTCTGAGGTGCATCCCCCCGCAGGCAACACAGTCGATGCCGGGAATCTCTATTATCCTTATATTTGATGTGTGTTTCGTCGGTCTCCGCAGTTTGTATTGCTTGAGGCCGTCCTTGTCCGTTACAAGCGCGTTTATCGGGGCGTTCAGCCTGATGAAGCTGTTCGCCGTGTCCTCAATCCGGAGCATGGTATCCAAATCAAGCTCGGCGGAAGCGGTTTCTATCGCAGTGAAATCGGATCCCTGGCGAACCGAAACTGTTTCAACCCCGCATGATTTCATCATTGCCGCCGAAATTACATGCTGCCCTGAATGCTGCTGCATATAATCTTTTCGGTATGGAATATCGATTGTGCAATTCACTTTATCTCCCGGTTCAGGAACGGCGCTGTTCTCATCGGGGATTTCGATAAAATGATGTACTGTACCGTCGTTTTTCCGGACGTCGGCCACAATTAATCCGTTTATGGTTCCGCGATCAGCCGGCTGCCCGCCGCCTTCGGGATAGAATGCGGTCCGGTCAAGAATTAATCTGAGTCTGTTTTCAGCATAATCAATTGAAAGAACTGCGGCAGAAAACTCAGTAATATCCGGATTTTTATAATAAAGCAAATCGGTTTTTGGGCACATAATTGATAATAAACCGTTTTTGGGTTAGGTTCAATTGATGACAAGATGTATTTTAAAAACAGTTTTATCTGCTTTGGTATTTTTTATTATGTTACAGACAGGCAGCATCGCGGCCGATCCGGTTGCGCTGGTGCTCGGCGGGGGCGGAGCCCGTGGAGCGTATCATATCGGAGTGTGGAAAGCACTCCGGGAAATGGAAGTTGAAATAGGCGGTGTCTACGGAGTTTCGGTCGGGGCCATAAACGGAGCCATGATTTTGCAGAATGATTATCAGCGAGCTGAACAGCTGTGGCTTAATCTTGATAAAGACGATGTCATGCAGCTGAGCAGTGCGGGAAGCAGGGTGTTATCAGGTTCTTTTTCTTTAACTGATCTGGCTGAAGCGACTGAAGAGTGGTTGAAACATGGCGGCATCAACGTTTCGCCGCTTGAAGACCTTCTTTATTCCGAGATAAACGAGGTAAAAGTCAGGCAAAGTTCCGTTGACTACGGCCTGATGACTTATTCACTGTCTAGGTTGTCGGAAAGGATTCTGTACCTGGAGGATATCCCCCCGGGCAGGCTTGTCGAGTATATACTGGCCAGTGCGAATTTCCCGGCATTCCGGAGACAGGTTATAGACGGGCAGGAATATATCGACGGCGGAATTTACAAGAATATTGCAGTTGAGATGGTTGACCCCGCTAAATTCTCTGAGGCTGTTGTTGTTTCGCTGGACATGTATATGCCAAAAGACGCAATTGAATACCTGTCGGACTATTCGGATTTTGATTTCGATGTCCGTTTTATCCGCCCGGGATTTTCTTCCGGTTCCGTTCTTGACTTCAGTTCAGAGAATGCAGCCAGGCTGATAAAGCTGGGATATCTGGATTGCCTCCGTTCTTTTAACAGGGTTTCCGGCAGATTTTTTTATCTGAGCGACGAGAGTGATTTTATTGAAAACATGTTTTTATCCCTGCAGCCCGGTCAGCGGAGAACGGCAGCGGAGCTTCTTGAGTTCCGGTCGCTTCCGGAATTGTCTTTCTTTACGAATGATGATTGCTATCAGACTATGATTCAGCCCGCGATAACTGTTCTGGCGGATTCCGACACCGAACTGCTGGAATTTTATGCGCTTATAGCCGGAGTTGAACAGGAAGAGCTGTATACCACACGTGAGCTTCTGGGTATAATTGTTGATATTTATATAAACAGGGAAAATCCCGACTTGTTTTATAACAAGCAGCTTGATTTTCTCAGTTATCTTTATCTTGTCTCAGAGTAAACGGAGGGATAGCATGGCGCTTGAAGATGTAATAGGAAAAATCAAATCCAATCCCGACTATAAAAAATGCGGGATGGTTCTTTATCATAACGGGATTGTGCGTGAAACTTCCAGGGCCGGCGAGCCTGTAAAGAGCCTTAAGGTGCATGTTGATTATGCCGCTCTTGAGAAATTAATCGAAAAGCAAAAGAAGCAGAACGGTATTATAGACGTGATCGTTGAAATCTATGACGGAAAAGTCCTCTTTCCAGGCGATGATGTGATGGTGCTTGCAGTAGCCGGCGATATAAGACCGAATGTAAAAAAGGTGCTGTCGGATACGCTCGAAGCAATCAAGACTGAATGCACTACCAAAGATGAAACGCTTCTTGACTGATGAATTACCGTACCGATAATGTTACTTTTAAGAAGGTTAAGGACGGATGTGCTTTTTTCAGTACAAACTGGTCAAAATGCGAGCCTGTTAACCGGTACAGAATAACTGTTTCAGTACCGGCGCGTTCAGGAATTTTCAGGCTTCATTATAAAGATAAATCCGGTAAAATTCATCTTTTTTATATGGAGCGTGTCTGGTACGGCGGATTAAGATCTGAAATAAGAAGGGCTTCCGATCCTGCTGAAGTAAGCGACCGCGCCAGGCGCCGGATTCTTTTGGAAAACAAATGCTACTACAGTTATACTATTGTTGAATCAAAGGCCGATATGCTGGATTTGCTTCATGCTTACTCGGAACAGCTTTTACCGAACAGCATACCGCCTTCAAGTTCGGGGCGGTATGATAAAATCTTTATCTGTGAATAGCCCGTTCAATCTGGTCTTTATTGAACCCGACCAGAATCCTTCCGTTAATATCAAGAACAGGAACTCCCATCTGCCCGGATTTGCGCGTCATTTCTTCTGCACGTCTTGTATCTGAGGCGACATTATACTCGGTAAAGGGAATTTTGTTTTGCCTGAAGTAATCTTTTGCAAGCCGGCAGTAGGTGCATGTAGGTGTTGAATACATTATAACTGACATATAATTCCTCCTGTAAAAACTGTAAAAACTTCCACCACGAAGGGTGATTTTTATCAATAAAAATATAGTTGCTTTGCGCAATTAAGTCAAGACTTATATATATAAAAAATACTATGTGTTGAAGTTTTGATTGAAAGAGATATGCTGATCCGCTATAAATATTGCATGATGTTTATTAAAAAATATGTATTTCCAACAATGTTCCTTCTGCTCTACGGGATTTCAATTTTCGGTAACCCGGTAAAAACTGACGAATTTACCGTCACAATGTGCAATGATGCTTTCGGCGGAGAGCTTGCTTTATGCCGGGACGATTATCTCAGCTATGGATTCGGAGGGAACCGGCAGTTCGACAACGGAGGTTTTGCTGACCTGTTTTTCAGCGGCTATACCGATCGCGGAAATAATCTGAGAACCGACGAGATAATGTTTAAAGCCGGCATTGAGTTTCCCGGGAACCCGAAATACGGCCGCTTCCGGTTTACGCCTTATCTCGGAGGAATACTTTCGGGAAACGTCGGCGGGCAGACGGTTCAGAACCTCATCCACAGCATTTTCTGCTTAAAACATGTAGATTTAATCTATGACGAGGGCCGGAACGGAAAGGCTTTTAACGGCGAGTTTCTTGTCGGCGCCGACACGGGATACAGTTTCGTCCTTGTATCGGACAATCAGCACAGCCTTGAGCCGAAATTTGATTTGAAGCTGGAATACTGCGCTCCTTCCGGCTTAATGCTGGATTCGGTCTTAAGCGTAAATCTTGAAAATGATTCTGACGACTTTTTCAGGATCTTCGCAGGCCGGTCGGATTCGTTCGCTGATTTTCCCGGCGGAACAATAGATCTTGCCATTACACAGGAGAGCGGATTTTATGCGGGCTGGGCTGTTCAGACTGGTATTCTGGCATATAAAGCCGCGGTTTACCCGGCAACCGAATATGCAAACGGTTATATAAGCCTGTTTTTTTCATCCGGCAGGCAAAACCTGCATGATTATGAGCATTGTGATTTTATTCTTGATTATACCCTTGATCTGCTCTGCTTTGAAAAGCGGATGAAACTGCTTTTTCCATATGAACTAAACGCAGATAAAACCGGTCGGCTTTTTTCTGTCAGGCTGCTGCCGTTTATTGA
This sequence comes from Spirochaetia bacterium, assembly GCA_963675665.1. GTDB lineage: Bacteria > Spirochaetota > Spirochaetia > UBA9216 > UBA9216 > Thalassospirochaeta. The sequence continues at coordinate 4,719,438 of OY776510.1, read as the reverse complement.
ATATATGTACGGCGACGCTATTGATGATTTTTACAATACGGAGAGGCAGATAAGGCTTATTCAGCCTGCAGCAGGTCTGGATATAGGGTTCAGACCCGGTTTCGCAGATATTCCCCTGGAGTTTTCTGCGGGAATCAGCGCCGGTCTCAGACACGAAAAATACTGGAACCTGGGAGGATCGGTTGAACACCGTTACGGGTTCATGCTTCATCCCCAGGCCGGCATAAGAACGGATGCTATACCTCTTTTCCCATCTTCCGGAATATTCGGCAGAAACGTGCTTTACGGCCTTTCGCTCGGCTACGGATTTCAGTACATGCCGTCGGGAACGTATGTAGATTATCAACACCATGTTTCACTCGGCTTGAATTTATGGTGTGACTATTAAAAGATAAATATATATAAATAATTTAATATTCGTTGCCTTATCGTTTTAGTAATAGTAAGATTATAACAGGATCTTATTCATCAGGAGGAATATTATGCCGACAACAGTTTCCGATTCAATAAAAAAAGCATGGGAAAACAGGAAGGGCCCGATTGTTTTTACTACTGTAGGTAATGACGGCAACCAGAATAATATCTATGCAACTGATGTCAAACTGTATCACGACGACAGGATTGTTATCGCCAATGAGTTTATTGATCGTACAATGAAAAACAGGCTGCCTGACAGCGAAGGTTCTCTTGTGTTTGTTACAAAAGACAGAAAACTCTACCTAGTTAAAGGTGATATCCATTATGAATACGGCGGTGAAAATTACAGGTTTATGAAATCCTGGAGTGAGGACAGGCATCCGGGGCACGGAGCGGCAGTGGTCAATATAGAAGAGGTATATGAAAACGGTAAAAAGGTTGTCTAAATAAATCTTTTTATGAGGTTGTCGCATACAATATCAATATTGTCTTTATTGATATTACCGGCGCGCATCATTATTTTTACAGCTTCTTTCTTTTCACTGTTTTCAAGGCCTTTCAGCAGGGTCAGGGTTCCGGTACGGCGCCCGGCCCTGAAAATCATCTGGTCTTCTTCTGATAAACCCAAAAATTTTTCGATTACTGATATCATCTGATCCTTATCCTGCGGAAGTTTGCCCCTGACTTCGGGAAGCAGGTTTACTATATGATCGCTTTTTATATAACTTGTAATTCCATCCAGGTTTTTTATCATCAGAAGCAGCTCTTTCACCATATCAATATCGTTTGTACGGGTGAATGTCCCGTTTGCATAATCGTCAGCCAGCGGGATACTGTCTGAAACAGCAAGCGTACGTATTCTGATAAAGTCGGGGTTAATCCGGTTCAACGCGTCGGCCGTTTCAAGTGCGTTTCGCTCCGATAGTTTTTTCCCTCCGAGCCCGGGAATATAGTATTCGGACAGCTCCATGCCCGCTTTCTTTATCTTGCATCCGGCCTCTATGTGGGTTTGTTTATCCGCTCCCTTTCTTACCAGCTGAAGGACCTCGTCGCAGCCCGATTCAAGACCGATATGGATTCTGTTCAGCCCTGCAGCGGCAATTTCGGCAAGGTGTTCGTCGCTGATACGTGAAACCGTCTGCGAACGCGCGTAAGAGGTGATTCTTTCAGTTTCCGGAAAGCTCTTCCGCAGATATTTCAGTATCTCTATCATCTGCTCCGGTTTGATAACAAGACTGTTTGCATCCTGCAGAAAGATTGAGCGCATGCGGCTTCTCACCCAGTTTTCAGCCGTATAGACAACCATGGAGCCCTCATTTTCAGGCTGTTCGGGATATCCTCCGGCTTCTTTAGCCCTGAAATAGTCTGTCCAGGCTTTGAGTTGGTCAATATCGCATTTTATATGCTCAACCGGCCGCGCACTGAAGCGTTCGCCTTTGTAAAGTCCGCAGAAGGTGCATTTGTTCCATGGGCAGTTTCTGGAAATTCGCAGCAGCAGGCTGTTGGCCTCGCTCGGAGGTCTTATCGGTCCTGTCTCGTAGCCGGTGTATTCCTGTTCATGGTTCATGTGTGAAATGATATACCATTGTTTTTATTTAATAAAGCTGAGTCGGGGGAGCTTGCCTGTTATATACTCACTGTTCCTGAAAAAAGCATTTGTGGATACAGCCGGCGTAGGGTATAATCTGATGTTGTGACCAAGATTGCGGAACCGGTTGTTCAGTTACTTTTCCTGATACTCTCAATTTTTGCAGCTGTTTTGCCTGCCGGAGCCTATGTAAATTATGAAGCATGGACAAGTTTGTTTCTGACGAATGTAATCAACGGCTTCATAGCAGGTCTTTATCTGTTTTCAAGATTCATATTGAGAAAAAAAACTACGCTTGAGAAACTGCAAAGGGCCATGCTTCTGTTTATTATCTACAGCTGTTTGCCCGTATTTGTGATCGTATCCAACCCTGTTGCGCGGATATTGTCAATTATCTGTTTTGCAGGCGCATTCGCCGTATTTATTCTAAAAAATATCGACAGCCGTGATGCTGAAAGTTTCTCCGAATTAAAAATCAGGGGCAGGGTATTATTCAGCATTTTACTCCTCCTTTTCGGACTGGGATTTCTTGTGCGGGGAGCGAATGTTATTTATCAGTATGCAGTCGGAATGTCAACAATTACGGACATGCTGGTCAGTATTTCCGATATAATTATTTCCATTATCTGGTGGGTTGTGGGCGTCGGTTTAATAAGAAAAAAAGCCTTTGGAGAGTCAAATGTCCTGCCGTGCTATCTACAGGCAAGTCTGCTTTTTATCGGATTGATAGTTTTTCTGGTTCTCAATCCGTTGGTAATTGATGCTGCCATAGATTTTGAAGCCGTAATTGTAATTGCAGTGATGGGGTTGTTTTTCTTTGTCCCGACGATTATCCTGTTGAGGAATAAGAAAGGGTAACAAGGTTTAAAAATATAGCTTACTGAAAAACAGGTGTTATAGATAATCCTCCGGTTCTGTCTATAATCCGGGATAATAAACTGATAGGGGTTCTTCGTAATGAAAAAAGCAATTATATTTGTTCTGCTTGGCGCTGTTCTCATTTCCGGCTGCAGCTTTTTATCGCAACTGTTTCATATCAGAACTGATGTGGTATTTTCAGGTAATACCGGTGCAAAAAGTCTGGAGACTATTGATGACTGTTCTTCATATCTGGATGAAACTTATACCAGGATTGGCTCTCCTGTAATCTTTGAAGGCGGTGACGGCGTGACACCCTCGGAATTCAAGGTTACAATTTTTCAGGCGGCTGTTTCGAATGCTGAGGATGTGTATCCCTTTTTCGGCAGTTTCAGTGGAGAAGATGAGGGCTGGAATAATGTAGTGGATTTTTCAGCCGGAGCGGTTAAGGAATCTTTGCTTGTTCCTGAAGGAACTTATAACCAGCTTGAGTTATTTTTTAATCTTGCTCCGAATCCGGCTCTGGATAAAAGCAGCCAATATTACGGCGAGTCCCGGGTGGTTTTTAAACTTCCGGGATACACGGACAGTAATATGCCGAAGACTATTCAGCAGTACTATGTTGAAAAAAACAACATTGATGTCAATTCACTTCATCCGGAGAACACTCTCGGAAATGAATTTAATTTCATTGTGCCTTTAACTTATCTGGGAGGTTCGGTTTTTTCCGTTCCCGCAAGTTGTCTATTCCCTGCAATTGTTCCTGCTGCTGAAAATGATTTCTCTTCGTTCTTGACAATAGACAGACCGTTTCTGCCGGATGTAATAGTTTTTAATGATCTCATAGATGCCGACGGAATTATTTTGTCTTCAGATCCTGATTATATTAAGACAGAATACCCGCTTTTTTCTTCATACACAAACTATGCGATTGTAATTTCTTCCATGGAGCCTGTTTATATTGAAAGCGCCGGTAATCTTGAAATTAATATGGATATTAATAACCTTATTCAGGTTTATGATAATAATACACCCTTAGATACAAGTGATGATATAGTTGTTTATTCGCAGGATTTCTGGAAAAGAATCAGTGTTAAGTGAACTATTTTTATTAACGGCTATACAGATCACAGCAATCCGTTTTCCAGAAAGCTGAAATAGCCTGTTTCGGATATTATCACGTGATCAAGCAGATTTATCCCGATAATGTCGCCCGCGCTGCGAAGACGTTCGGTCAGTTCGATGTCTTCACGGCTTGGTTCAGTATTGCCTGACGGGTGGTTGTGCGCACAGATAAGTCCTCCGGCATGATCGCCGATCAGATCGGCATAAACCTCACGGGGATGAACAATTGTACGATTGAGGGTGCCGATAGAGACCACTCTTACCGCTAAAACCTCGTGCGCACCGTTAAGAGAAATACTCAGAAAATGTTCCTTTCGGCAGGCGGCATAATGAAACAGCAGCGGAACCACATCCGATGGAGAATTAATTCGTTTTGCCGCCGGGTTTATTCTTCGGCGGGCAAATTCCAGCGCAGCGGCCAGCTGCGCCGCTTTTGCGGTTCCCATTCCGTCGATATCGCAGAACATGGCCGGATCGACCAGCTCTACAGGATTTTGCCGGTAAAGTTCAAGTACCTGCCGGGACAGTTTCATTACATCGTTGCCGCGGGTGCCGGAACCGATAAGAATGGCAATCAGCTGCTCATCGCTGAGGTATTCCGGTCCGTGTTCGAAAAGAAGTTCACGAGGCCGCTCGGCTTTGGGAAGCGCCGAAATATTTGAATAATATTTTTCTGTCTTCATATTATTCCTATAACTGTTTTTTTTAATGAGAATTCAGAAACCTGTAAGATTATTGCGGAATACCGGTTTTCAGGCTTTTTTCAAGGCTGCTTAAAGAGACCCTCGAAGTGAGATCAAGGCTTAAAGGGGTGACCGCTACTTTCTTTTTGACAAATACAGTATGTGCATCAGTGCCTTTGATAAAGGTTGAATCATCCTCTTCTATTACCCATTCAAGCTGCCCGGGGCCCGTGCCGCCGCTTTCAAGCGGCGCGCAAACTTTGTAGTAGGCTCCCGGCGACAGCCTGCATACTTCCCATGGCGTTGATTGTACGGCAGAAGAAGGAACATCAATTTTTAGCACGGCTGTATCGCTCTCAAGATTTTTTGTAAGAACTGCCTCGGAAAAAAACCGGGTAAAATACGCGGCAGTACTGAAATCCGCCGCCGGCTCTTCGGCAAAAACTTCATCCTGATGTATTTCAAGGGATACTGCAATTGCCCTGAAGCCCGCACAGGCGGCTTCAAGAGCAGCTCCTATTGTTCCCGAACGTGTGATGTCTATGCCTACGTTAACTCCCGAATTAATTCCCGATACGATGAGATCCGGTTTTTTCGGCATTATATGCAGAATAGCATAGTTGACGCACTGGGCAGGAGATGCTTCAACCGAATATGCTTTTATTCCGACAGGGAAATTGTCTGTTATTTTTATAGTGCCTGTTGATTGGGGCGGAAAGCTTCTGCCTGCTGATGTCTGCTGGATATGCGGGGCGACAACCCAGGTTTCACCCAGGTCGGCAAGTTGCCCGGCTGCGGCTATGAGTCCGGGCGATCTGATACCGTCGTCATTTGTCAGAAGAATTATTGGTTTTTTATTCATTGCCGTTCTCCGGGCGAAGCGGAGGCTGTAATGAGTTTATTCCTTCGGCAGACCACAAGCCTATTCCTGCATTCTTTATCAGGTAAAATTCGCTACCGTTTGCGTCGTTATGAAAGCCGGTATTTTTATTGACAGGATCGAACAAATTCATGGCCTCATTCTGTTCGCACCACTGGTAACCTACAGACTCGATTTCTTTTCGGCTCATTTCCCCGGCGGCATATTTAATTGTAAATCTGCCTTCCGACGAGCCGTGAATCAGGTGCGCTGCTGCGCCGAGATTATTTGCAAGCTCCGGGTTCACAGAGACATTGCGTATTATTTCTTCAGTGCCACGGTAGCCGAATTTCCTGATAATCCGATCGATTTGCGGGTCCTCTCCGAACTGTTTTATTCCCGGCGCAATAACCGTCAGTTCGCCGCCGTTTTCAATAGCCATGCGGCTTCGGTAAATTGCCTTGTTGCCGAGCCATGTGCTTTTATAGCTCTCCGGCGGTAGATATACTACTATCCGTTTCAGCCGCTTTTCAAGAATTGTTATGTTAACCCGGGAAGAAAGCGTGGCGGCTTTTTCGAAGCATTCAGCGTCGTCACCAATAAAAAGACCTTTAACAACAGGATTTCCGTTTTCATCGGGAGCAACAACAGTCTGAATGTAGAGTATGGGGATTCCTGACGAGAATTTTTCCGAGGAATAGTTCAAAACCCGGCGGACGGGCGTGTCCGTTCGCCCCATTATATTCTCCATGCCGCAGACTGCGCCGAGGTAATGACTTTTGTGAATGCCTTCTGTTCCCCCGATACCGATGAAAATATTTTTATTGTAATTAGCCATCCCGACTACTTCATGCGGAACAACCTGTCCGATCGATATTATTAAATCATGGCCGCCGTCTAAAAGTATCCGGTTAACCTGTGCCGGCAAGTCGAAATCAAGCCGGTTTCCTGAAATTTCCCTTATATAATCAGCCGGAACCCGTCCGAGGGTGACAAGATCGCCTCTCCAGTTGTGCACACGGAAGAGACTTCGGGGGATATCCCCGTACATGCCGGATATTTCATCCGGCGTCATAGGCTGATGCGTTCCGATAGTCGGCATTATGTCTTTAACTGCCGACTGATAGTAATCACAGGCGGCTTTTGTGATTATACCTGAACGTGAGGGAAGTCTTGTGTAATCCGGAGGGAGTATAAGTACCTTTTTTCTGTTTCCAAGTTTTTGAAGTGCTGAATTCGTGAGGCGGACAAGATCCTCATTGTTAAGAAGACGATCCTTTCCTCCTTCGTCAATGTAAAGCATCAATCCTCCCTGCTGTCTTTTACGGTTTATTATCAGTAAAAGCAGGGATTTTATCAAGCTTTCCGGAGATAAACAGTTTATTTTATTGAGAGTGCAGGAGTTAAAACTAAAAGAGTTTAGCCGTAGAATTTATTTTGAATCGGGTGTAATCTTCATGAGTCTTTATTTACCAATAAAAGAAACAGCATAGGATTATTTGGGAATGGCTTATAAAACAGGCGATAAGGCTTTTATCAAAGAGATTAACAGATCGTTAATTTTAAAAACTGTTCGGGAATACGGTCCTGTATCGCGTGCAGAGGTTGCAAGAATCCTGGGACTAAATCCTGCAACTGTTTCAGGTAATGTAAGGCAGCTGGAAGAAGAAGGTTTGATAAAATGTCTTGGAGACGGGGAATCATCCGGCGGAAGAAAACCGATATTGATCGGACTGAGTGAAAATTCATTTAACTGTATAGGGGTTGATGTTCAAAAAGAAAAAGTAATATCTGCAGTAGTTAATCTGGAAGGGACGATCATAAATACCGTGTCGCTTCCGTTAGTCGAGGCAATAGAGAAAGACACGGTTTTATCGGTAATAATTGAATCAATTGATAAAGCCATCAGGGAGAGCGGGTTGTCCGACGATAGATTCTTCGGTATTGGCGTGGGAATGCACGGCATAGTAGATTCTACAGCCGGAGTATCGATTTATGCTCCTGCTTTCAATTGGCATAATGTTCCTATCGCAGATAAAATATCTAAAAAATTCAATCTTCCGGTAACTATTGATAATGATGCCCGTGCAAAAGCTTTGGGTGAGAAATGGTTCGGGATAGCCAAAGGCATTGATGATTATGTTTTTGTGCATGTCGGAACAGGAATCGGAAGCGGAATAGTATTGAACGGAGAATTGTATAAAGGAAGAGGACAAGCGGCCGGTGAGGTCGGACATATTAAGGTTGTAGATGACGGAATGCGGTGCGTGTGTGGAAAATTCGGTTGTCTTGATACTGTCGCTTCAGTAAAAAGTTTAATCAAAAAGATAAAAGCCAATATAAATATGGGATACAACACAAGAATTATCGATCTGGTAAATGGAGATCTCACAAAAATTTCAATTGAAATAATTAATCAGGCTGCTGCCGAAAAGGATGTCGTAGCCCTTTCTTCACTTGAAGAAGTCGGTCGGTTTTTAGGTATTGCTATTGCGGATGTCGTAAATATCCTTAATCCGCAGATGATTGTGATAGGCGGAGAAATGGCTTTGGCCGGAAATTTTCTGTTAAAGCCTTTGGTGGAAAGTGCAGGCAGGTTTGCGATGGATGAATGTTTTAAGGATGTGTCTGTTGTTCTTTCTTCCCTGAAGGGTGATTCCGGAGCACTCGGCGCAGCCTCTATGGCGATAAGTAATATTTTTGTAGTTCCCAAAATTACTTCAGGTTAACGTCTTTGTTTTATGAATAAACTAAGATGATTAAAAATCATATAAAATATTAATAAAATAAAATAAGTTGCGTTATTTTTGCTATCATGTTATATTTATTTTGCTAACTTTGTTTGGTGAATAAATAAAGTTAGCAAAATAAATATCGATGGATGCCGCAGATACGGCATTACAGAGGAGGACATGTTGAAAAAAAACGTATTTTGTGTAATTTGTGTCATGCTTCTGGTATTGGGGCCTTTTTGTTTATATGCAAACGGGCAACAAGACGCAGATGGCAGTGGAACAGTCAAGATTGGTGCGACCATCTATAAGTTTGATGACAATTATATGTCATTTGTTCGTAAAGCTTTTGAGAAAGCTGCAGTGGGAAAAGTTGATTTGTTACTGGCTGATTCAATGAATGATCAGTCAAAACAGAATGATCAGATCGATACATATATTGTAAAAGGCGTAAAAGCTCTTGCGATAAATCTGGTTGATCCTGCAGCTGCCGGAACTGTTGTAGAGAAAGCCCGGAAAGCTGACGTACCGATAATCTTCTTTAACAAAGAACCGGCCGCCGATGTTCTGAAAAGTTATGATAAGTGCTGGTATGCAGGTATTACATCAAGGGAATTTGCCGTCATGGAAGGCGAATTAATCGTGGATGCCTGGAAGAGTAACCCCAAACTTGATAAAAATAACGACGGCGTAATTCAATACGTTATGCTCAAAGGTGAACCGGGACATGCTGATGCCGAAGTCAGAACAACAGCATCCATAGAAACAGTAGAAGCTGCCGGTATTTCCGTGGAACAACTTGAACTTCAGACAGGAATGTGGGATTCCTCCAAAGGAAAGGACCTAATGGAAACCTGGCTGGCAAAGTATGATGACAAAATTGAGTTTGTTATTGCAAATAATGATGCCATGGCTTTAGGCGCTGTAGAAGCATTAAAGGCCGCAGGCTACTTCAGCGGCGACAAATATATGCCGGTTGTAGGTGTTGACGGTATCCCTGAAGCTGTTGAGCTTATCAAAAAAGGCCAGATGCTGGGAACAGTTTTAAATGATCCTAAAAGTCTTGGAGTCGCAACATTTGATCTTGTTCAGAATGTTGCCAACGGCAGGGACCCTCTGGCCGGAACAAAATGGACATTCGGAAAGAATAAAGATGTCAGAGTAAGTTGTGTTAAGATCACAAAAGACAATCTTGATTTGGCGGTAGAAGCTTATAGCGACTGATTAATCCCTGAAAAACAAATTAAAAAATGAAAACTGTGTGCAGCGCTGTTTGCTGTGCACAGTTTAACTTCTATAAAGTTGGGGAGTACAAAATAATGACTGACAATTCAACACTACTGGAAATGACGCATGTTTTTAAAGCTTTTCCCGGAGTGCAGGCCCTGGATGATGCGCAGCTGTGCCTTGAATCGGGAACAGTACATGCTCTTGTCGGAGAAAATGGAGCCGGCAAATCAACTCTGATGAAATGCCTGTTTGGAATGTACCATGCTGACTCGGGAAGTTTTATTATGAACGGGACGCCAATTGAATGTATTAATACCAGACAGGCGCTGGAATTTGGTATTGCAATGGTTCATCAGGAGTTGAATCAGGTTCCCAAACTTCGGGTTATGGATAATATCTGGCTTGGACGTTTTCCCAGTGTGGGGCCTGCTATTGATGAAGTAAATATGCTGAAAAAAACAAGGCAGATTTTTGATGATTTTGAGATTGATATGGATCCCCTGGAAAAGGTAGAGAGACTGTCGGTTTCAGAACGGCAAATGATTGAAATTGCAAAAGCAGCATCTCAGAACGCCAAAATCATCGTTATGGATGAGCCAACTTCTTCGTTGACCGAGAAGGAGGTTGATCACTTATTTCGTGTTATTGATAAACTTAAAAGAAAAAAATGCGGAATTATATATATTTCTCACAAGATGGATGAGATTTTACGTATTGCAGATACAGTTACTGTAATGCGCGACGGGAAATGGATTGATACCGTCCCGGCGAAAGATTTAACAAAGGACAGGATTATAACCCTGATGGTTGGACGTGAACTGAAAAATCTGTTCCCGCCTAAAACAAATGTTGCCGGAGAACCTCTTCTTGAGGTTAGTCAGCTTAATGCAGTTTATGAACCTCTTCTTGATAATATCACCTTCAATCTCAGAAAAGGAGAGATCCTGGGTATTGCAGGATTGGAAGGTTCGAAACGAACCGAGATGGTTGAGACAATCTTCGGGATTAGAAAAAGACGTTCCGGGAAGGTCTCTCTGCACGGGAAAGATTGTCGTAACAGGAACAGCCGCATGTCCATTAAAAACGGATTTGCCCTTCTGACTGAAGAGCGAAAATTTAACGGTATTTTTGAAGGACTTAATGTGAGGGATAATGCAACCATAGCCAATATTGATGCCTATAGTTCACACGGCGGTGTTCTTAATGAAAAAAAGATGAAAGAAAAAACTGATTGGGTAATTAACTCTTTGCAGGTAAAAACTCCTTCACAGAAGACATTGATTAGGTATCTTTCAGGCGGCAATCAACAGAAAGTAATTCTGGGAAGATGGTTGCTGACCGAACCGGAGATTCTTCTACTTGATGAGCCGACAAGAGGAATAGATGTCGGCGCAAAGTATGAAATATATCAGTTGATAATAGAATTGGCGGAACGTGGAAAAGGTATAGTAATGATTTCATCCGAGATGATGGAACTTTTAGGGATAGCTGATCGAATATTGGTTATGAGCAACGGGAAAATATCCGGCATTGTCAATGCAAAAGATACAAATCAGGAAGAAATCCTTAGGTTATCCGGAAAATATTTATAATATGGGAGATTTGATGTGATACCAGCTGTCGAAAAGATAAGATATAGTTTTCAAAAAGAAAATATAAAAAAAACTCTGGTTAATAATGCTATTTACATAGTTCTTGCAGTATTAATTATTGTTATAGCCTGTGTTGACAGCACTTTCCTTTCATTAAAGAATTTTCAATTTATTCTTACCCAGGCCTCAACAAGGATCATTCTGGCTCTTGGAGTCGGAGGAATAATTGTTCTTGGGGGATGTGATCTGTCTATCGGAAGAATGGTTGGGCTTGCTGCCGTCATTTCAGCTTCAGCTCTTCAGGATATAGCAAACCCCAATATTATTTTTCCGCAATTTGCCGAATTGCCGATTATAATTCCGATTTTACTTGTGGTTTTGATCTGCGGGATATTTTCCACAATCAGCGGTTTTATTGTTACGAAATTTCATGTAACGCCGTTTATTGCTACCCTTGGAATGATGATGATCCTCTATGGCGTAGCTTCAACATACTTTGAAGAGGTCGGCGGAGCATCTCCAATCGGAGGTTTGGATAAAAACTTTTCCCGGTTTGCCCAGGGGGGAATTGATCTGGGAATATTTACGATTCCCTATCTTATTATATATGCAGCAATCACAGTGGCATTAGTTTGGTTTATCTGGAATAAAACAAAACTGGGCAGAAATATGTTTGCAATTGGCGGTAACAGCGAGGCTGCTGAAGTTTCAGGTGTAAATATCAATAAAAATATTATTTTAATCTATCTTATTGCCGGTTTACTGTATGGATTTGCAGGTGCGCTGGAAGCTGCAAGGACCGGCAGCGCCACGAATAACCTGGGTAACGGGTATGAACTTGATGCCATAGCAGCCTGCGTTGTAGGCGGTGTTTCACTGATGGGAGGTGTGGGGTCTATTTCAGGTATTGTTACCGGCGTACTTATCTTCCAGGTTATAAATTACGGACTGGTTTATATAAGCATCAGCCCCTACATGCTCTATATCATCAAAGGTGCAATCGTCATTTTTGCTGTAGCAATAGATGCACAAAAATATGTACAAAAAAAATAATTAAACGACTTTTTTAGCAGGAGATAATCGTGCGTACAGAATTTTATCATACGTTTGACAAAATCGAGAATACCACATCGCTGGTTCTTGGATATAAAGCGAAAAACAGCAGAACAAAAGATTTAACAATAAAAATTGCGCCGGAATTAGGTAATAATCTTTATTGTTTCAGGATTGGGGAACATGAGGTGGTGCATTATGATCCGCAGTTCTCATTGACTTCATATTATACCGGTAATCCGATTCTTTATCCCATACCAAACAGGCTAAGAAACTGCAGGTATGAGTTTAAAGGAAAAAAACGGTGGCAACAGAAAAATGGAATTCCAATCTTTCTGCACTCACTTGTATATGATGAAGTGTGGAACAGTAATGAACCGGTAGTATCGGATGACGGAATTGAACTTGAAACGTCGCTTGTTGTTGATGAAAAGCATCCGGTATATGAAGGGTTTCCGTTCAAACATACGTTGAAAGTTTTTTATAAATTAAATAGTGCGGGATTTTCCATCAGATATGAATTGTTGAATCAGGGAGATGAAGAGCTACCGTATGGTATCTCATATCATACGTTTTTTTCAAAGTTGGGAAATGATGATAAATCAAAAATTTGTATTCCTGCGGATTATATGATGGAGCTGACTGATGATCTGTTGCCTACAGGAAAACTTCTTTCTGTTGAGAATCAACCGTTTGATTTAAGAACTCCGGTAGCAGCAGGTGATCTCGATTTGGATAATTGTTTTACAGGGATGTTGCCGGAAAGGCGCGTATTTATCGATTACGAAAATATCGCATTGCGGGTTTATATGGATTCAACTGATGATTTTACCCATATGCAGGTGTATACGCCGAAAGGCCGGCCTTTCTTCTGTGTTGAAAAGCAGACATGTTCTACTGACGCACCTAATCTGGATGCAAGGGGTTTTAAAAAGGAAGCGCATTTATTGACTGTCAAGCCCGGATTTGCAGCATTTGGGAATGTCGACTTTAAATATGAATTTTATCGATAAAAAATACAATTGAATAACAAGGGGTAATAATAATGGCCAAAATTTCCTTAATTGGAGCCGGAAGTGTTGTTTTCTCAAAACAGCTGATGATTGATATTATGAGTTTTCCGGAAATGAAAGATAGTACTTTTTGCTTAATGGATATAGATAATGTACGTTTGGGTATGGTAGAAAAAGTAGCCCGGATGTTCGCAAAACAAAAAAGCAGCGGGATATCCATAGAGACGACAAACAGTATTCGGACAGCTGTAAAAGGTGCGGATTATATCATTTGTCTGGTTCAGGTCGGCGGATTTAAATCTACTTTGGTAGACTTTCAGATACCCGAAAAATACGGATTGAAACAGACTATTGCAGATACTATGGGTATAGGTGGAGTATTCAGGGGCCTGAGAACCATCCCGGTTCTTGATGAGATATGTTCTGCCATGCAGGATATAAATCCTGATGCTGTCTTGCTGAATTATACAAATCCAATGGCAATTCTTTCCGGATATGTGCTCAGAAAATATGAAGGATTGAAGTATGTGGGGTTATGTCATAGTGTTCAGACAACAACAAAACAGCTGGCTCTTTACTTAAATATACCGTATGAAGAATTGCAGGTAAAAGTAGCCGGAATTAATCATCAGGCGTGGTTTCTTTCTTTAATGCATAAAGGAGAAAATTGTTATCAAAAACTGCATCAGCTTAAGCGGAAAATTGACAAGGATCCTGATTTTGTTCCGGAGCATCTCTATGCATATAAAGGCAGTGATACCTGGTTCAGAGAGAATTTCAAGGATAGTGCTGCTGAGACTTTTTTAACAGACAAAGTTCGTTTTGAAATGATGTACAGGCTCGGCTATTTTGTCACAGAATCCAGTGAGCATAATGCTGAATATTGCCCGTATTTTATCAAAGATGAAGAACTGATTAAGAAATACTCTATACCGATTAATGAATACATCAGGCGATGTAAAATCAATATTGAGGAATTTGATGATATAAAGACAAAAATTGAAAGCGGCCGGGAGTTGTATGTCGATACAAGCCAGGAGTATGCAGGTTATATTATACATTCAATAGAAACCGGTGTTGATTGTAATATTAACGGGAATGTCTTGAACACTAACTTGATTCCGAATTTGCCGTATAATTGCTGTGTTGAAGTTCCCTGCCTGATAAATAAAAATGCAGTACAGCCTACATATATCGGGAATTTGCCGGAACAGCTTGCAGCTTATAATCGAAGCAATATAAATGTGCAGATGCTGGCAATAGAAGCGGCTTTGCAGAGGAAAAGAGAGAATGTTTATCATGCTGTAATGCTGGATCCTCTCGCAAGTTCGATTATGAACCTTGATGAAATGTGGGATATGACTGATGAGCTTTTTGATGCTCATAGAGAATTTATATCGTATTTGAAATAATTAAAGACTGCCTGAACTCTGCGACAGCCGAAAAAGCTCCTTTTTTTAAAAGGGGCTTTTTTTATTCAGGCGCGGAACAATGCGGCGGTATTAGAATTAAAAATAAAACATCAATTATATAAAGATAATAGTATATAGATATTGACATATAGATAAACATGAGTAAAAATATAATATATAGATACATACTGACGATAAAATTTGATTTTGCAGAATTGATTGACTAAGATTTATTGTATCAGTTAATAAACGGAGGATCGAGGTGAAATTCAAAGCCGCTTTCATTGCTCTCGTTCCGGGGCTGCTTATCTGGCTTGGCCTCAACGGGACGTTGAGTCAGGAAGTTGTTATTACCGGTATTATAATAACAGTGATAACATCTCTCTTTTATATCGGTTCAGGTATTTTTAAAGAAGTTCGACTGACCCCGAAGGCATTTTTTGCGCTCATTGCATGGTTAGTCGTTTTTTTTATAGAACTTGTAAAATCCAATATCGATGTAATGTCCAGGGTTGTTTCTCCAAAGGTCAGGATAAACCCCGCCATTGTCGAGGTCAAAACCGGGTTGAAGTCCCGCCTGGGCAGGCTTGCTCTTGCCAACTCAATTACCCTTACTCCCGGAACACTCACCACAGATATCAGGGACGATACGCTGTATATTCACTGGATTGACGCATCGTCCGTTGATATAGACGGGGCAACCGAAAAGATAGTCCGGAAATTTGAAAGATATCTGGAGGTGCTCTTTGGCTGACAAAATTATTCTTATCGCGGCGATTATTTCTCTGTTGAGTATTTTTATCGCGTTAATAAGGTTTATAAAAGGGCCTTCGGTTCTGGACCGGGTTGTTGCGTTTGATGTAATCAGCATTATTGCAATTTCGCTTATTGCGATGTTTGCATACTGGTTCAGAAAATTTATCTATATTGATGTTGCGCTTGTATACGGGTTGCTGAGCTTCCTGGGTGTTCTTGTTGTTGCGCGATATTACGAGAGGGGGCTGTAATGGAAACTGCAGGTTCTATTCTTGTGCTAATCGGTTCAGTTATCTTTTTCCTCAGTGCCCTAGGTGTGATCAGGATGCCTGATGTGTATAACAGGATACAGACCGGAACCAAGGCAACAACGCTGGGCACTATTTTTGTGCTTGCCGGAATTGCGCTGATGATCCCCGGCTGGATTCCTAAACTTGTAATTCTGCTTATTTTCATAATTCTCACAAACCCGGTTTCTTCTCACGTGGTTGCCCGGGCGGCCCATTTCAGCGGAGAGCCGATGAGTCCTTTGACAATTGAGGACAAGCTTGATGAAAAAATCGGGGAGGAAGTCTGATTATGGAGATTATCTTTATTATTATATCGGTACTTACAGTAATTATGGCTCTGACTGCGGTAATAGTTAAGGACAGGATTGTTGCAGTGCTTGCAGGCGGAGCTGCGGGTTTGTTTGCATCAATACTTTTCATCATTATGGCGGCCCCTGATGTCGCAATGACGGAAGCAGCCATCGGCAGCGGGTTAACAACCTTCATCTTCTTTTTTGCCCTCAGGAAAATAAGGAGCCGCGACAATGGTTAGAAAAGCGTTTACTTTATTGATGATAATTTCATTGGGCCTGATAATGTTCGGCTTTATATCCGGTTTTACCGTTAAAGACGAATTGCCTGAGGTTTCGTCCCATTACATTGAGAAAGGGCCTTCGGAACTGGGTTCGGCCAATATCGTTACCTCTGTAGTTGTGACCTACCGGGGTCTGGATACCCTCGGCGAAGTTACAATTCTTTTTGCAGCCGCAGCTGTGGTGGGCCTGCTTATTCACCTTAATAAAAATGAAAATGAAATGCGCCGAGAGGGCAGCGAGATTTTGAAAACTGCCTCGTCTCTGTTATTTCCGTTGATTCTTTTATTCGGAGTCTATGTGTTTATAAACGGCCACTTAAGCCCGGGCGGAGGTTTTCAGGGCGGCGCTATTATTGCGTCGGGAGTGGTCCTTACCGTTCTTGCAAATCCGAACAGAAAAATCGGGCATTCGGTGCTGTCCGTTATCGAATCGATCTCCGGCATGGCTTTTGTCGGTCTCGGCGCCGCCGGCGCGGTCCTGATAGCCAACGGTTTTCTTGATAACCGTATTGTTCCGCTCGGAGAGTTCGGAACCCTGTTCAGCGCAGGTCTTATTCCCGTCATTTACTCGGTAATAGGACTGAAGGTCGGTTCCGAGTTGAGTTCTGTTGTTATTTCTCTGAATGGTGAAACTGCAGAGGAGGAAGAAGGATGATTGGAACAGTTGCGGTATCAACAGGTGCAGTCCTTGTCCTTGTCGGATTGTGGGGCGCGCTTACAAACAAGGATATAATCCGCATGATAGTGGGTTTTTCAATCTTTGATTTGGGAATTCACATTCTTATGATTGCAGTCGGATATATCAGCGGCGGCGAAGCCCCGATAATTTCCGGTCTGTCGGAAGTCGGCGTGTCTTATGTTGACCCGGTGCCCCAGGCTCTGGTGCTTACGGCGATAGTCATAGGACTCGGTATAACCGCTTTTATGCTTACTTATGCTGTTAATATGTACAACAGGAAAGGCACGCTCGAGATTGATAAATTTGAGGAGCTGAAATGGTAGAACCGATTTATCTTATAGTAACAGCCCTCGGAACAGCTTTTTTTCTCGGGCTTTTAAGAAAAGCCGGAACTGTTGTTCAGACAGTTTTGACGCTTGCGGCGCTTGCAGGAATGATTTTTATCTCCGGGCAGTGGGCTTACGGAATAATCTCCGGCTCAGTTGACGGCGCCGGGATTTTTACGGCAGGGATGGCGCCCCCGTTATCAATTAATCTATACATGGGGAAAATAGAATCAGTATTATTGCTTCTGGTTAATCTTACGGCGTTTTTAAGCACAATGCATTTCGGCCGGAAGTACAAACAGGCTTCAGTATATATGTTTATGCTTGTGCTTGTTTTTACGATGGGCCTGAACGGTATTATTCTGACCAGGGACCTTTTTAACCTCTTTGTTTTTATTGAGATCGTCAGCATTGCGTCTGCCGGACTTATTGCGTTGAAATCCGATCTAAAACAGCTGGGTGCGGGGTTCAAGTTTATTATTGCAGGCGCACTTGCAAGCGGATTTATGCTGATCGGCATAATTTTTACATATTATCAGACAGGTTCGCTTAATATCGACGTTATCTCGGGAATGATGACACCCGCTCTTGCTTCGGGCGGTTATGCGGGCCTTTTCCTGGTGTTTATCGGCGTAGTGCTTGAATTAAAGCCTTTTCCGGCCAACGGCTGGGGCCTTGATGTTTACCAGGCTTCGATACCGCCGGTTAGCGCAATGATAGCCGGCGGAACCGCTACGGCCATGTTTTACGCCTTTATGAAGGTTACCGATCTTACCGGTGGAATATTTATCGATGCCGCAATGTATATCGGGGTAATTACGTTTATCGGAATGAACATTATTGCCCTGAAGCAGGTTACAGCGCGCAGATTGCTGGGTTATTCTTCCATCTCCCAGATTGGTCTCATTATGCTTGTTTTTGCCCTTGTGAAATCCCTTGGAATTGTGAACGGCGAACTGATAGTTCTCGGACTTCTGATTACGCACGCTATAGCCAAGGCGGTGCTTTTCTGGCTTGCAGGCATTATCAACAGGGAATCAATTAATGAATGGGGTGTTATCCGAAAACGTAATATCCTTATTGTGGTATTTGCAATAGCCGTGGGCGCGCTTCTCGGCCTTCCGCCGTTTCCGTCTTTCTTTGCCAAATGGGACCTGATAACTGCTCTGGCTTCAAAGGGGCAATATGCCTGGATTTTCGTTATTTTGGGCGGTGGACTGCTTGAGGCGGTTTATCTCATGCGCTGGTTCGGCAACGCCGTTAAAGATTCTTACAATGAAGAAGATTCAATCGATCTGCGCTTCGGCACTCTTTTACCGGTTATCGCAGGCTCGGCAGCCCTTGTTGTTCTCGGGTATCTGTCGGCCGAGTTGTCTGTTTTTGAGAACAGCATAAACTGGCTGCTTCCGGCGGCAGTCCTGGCAATTCTGCTGCTGGATTTTCTGCCGGCCGTAGTAAAGAATATATTGCTTATTGCAGCGGTCGGCTGGTACGGCTACCCCCTGCTTAGTGAGATTGAAGGTTATAAATCAATATTTGCGGCCATTTTCATCATCGGCGCCGTGATAACTCTGCTTCCCGGGTTTATGAAAAAGGGCCGACGCCCCGGTTTTTACCCGTCCGTGACCATGATGTTTGCAGGCCTTGTGGGAATAATCGAAGCCGCCGATATGCTTAGCTTTTTCTTCTTCTGGGAATTAATGACACTGGGCTCATATTTTCTTATCCTGAGGGGTAAAAAATCCAAGCCTCATGCCTTAAGTTATATGCTCTTTTCGCTCGGAGGAGCCTACCTGATTATGTCCGGATTCTCAGCGGTTTATGCCGAAACCGGGACATCGTCAATTGCTCTGACAATGCTGGCGGAAGCGTCCTCAAGCAGCTTTTCGGGCATTATAACCCTGCTGCTGGCCGTCGGCTTCATGACGAAAACAGCCTCGGCCGGTCTGCATATATGGCTGCCGGGTGCGCATGCCGAAGCCGAAACGGATGTCTCCCCGATGGTTTCAGGTATTCTTTTGAAAGCCGGGGTGTTTGGACTTCTAATGACTTTTATTGCATTCGGAGACCAGTTTATCGGAAAAATAAATATTCCGTATGTACTCAGCTGGGTAGGCGTTCTTACAGCCCTTATAGCGAATTACCTCGCGGCGATGCAGGAGGACGCCAAGCGTCTTCTTGCATACTCGAGCATCGGCCAGATGGGCTACGCGCTTTTCGGCATATCGTTGTTGTCTCACCTGGGCTGGCTGTCGGCGCTGTCTCTTTCGATTGTTCATTTTATCTACAAGGTTGTGCTTTTCCTGGCAATCGGAGGGGTCGTTCACAGGGTGAAGACGCGCAATATGTACCAGATGGGGGGACTTATAACCCGGATGCCGGTAAGCTTTTTTACCGTGCTTGTCAGTATAATTGCACTATCGGGAATTCCTCCCCTGGCGGGATTCAGCGGCCGCTGGCTTACCTATAACGCGGTAATAGAGAAGGGCTGGCTGCTTCAGGGAGTTGTCGGTGGGGTAGCCGGTCTTGTTGCTTTTCTGTATCTGTTCAGGCTGATTGCCGCGATTTTTCTCGGGCAGCTGAAAGATCAGCACCGTAAAGTTAAAGAAGCGCCGTTCTGGCTTATATTGCCGCAGATTCTTTTGATACTGGTAGTAATGTACCTGTCGTTCTTTCCGGGAGCATTCCTGAGGCCGATAGGAGATATCATTTCGGAATTCCATCCGGAAGGCGCCCTGAGCTGGTCAGGAGGTTTGGCTGTCTCCGAGTACGGGTACTGGAACGGAGAGGCCGTTATGTGGGTCTTTATGGGCCTTTTTGCGCTGTATTTTATTATTCTGCTTGTTTCCAACCGTGGAAACCAGAAAATCAAACAGTTCAATATTGTATATGCCGCCGAGCGGCCGGCAAGGCCTGAAACAACTCATTTCGCGTATAATATGTTTGCTCATTATCGCAAGGCCGTCGGTTTTCTTGAATATCCGCTGACGACAAAATTCTGGAACTCCATTACTGATCTGCTGCACTCTATTGCAGGATTTTTCAGACGAATATACTCGGGCAACGGCCAGACCTATCTTTTGCAGATAGTTATATTCACAGTGCTGTGCTACATCCTTTCAAACGGAGGTTTTTAGATGGGCAATTTTGATTATATGAAAATCCTCTACGCACTGGTTACCATCTTCCTTACGATAAATTACGGTCTGGTTCTTCAGGGAATAATCGGAAAGATATATGCACGTGTAGGAAAAAGAAGGGGCATCAGGATATTTCAGCCTTATATAAATATTATCCGGCAATGGGCGACGCGGTCGTCTGTTTCTCACGGGGTGATGTTCTATATCGGGCCCGTGTTCAGGTTTGTCGGCGGTTCGGGTATTCTGATATTTCTGCCGATTATCTACGGTGCGCCTTTTTTTCAGTCGTTTTCATTTTCCGGTGACTTGGTTCTTATTTCGTATTTCATGTTTCTCGGAACGCTCGGAATGGCGCTCGGCGGGGCGGAATCGGGACATCCGTATTCGATGATAGCGGTCAGCCGCGGGCTTGCCCAGGTTACGGCGGCCGAAATTCCGATGATTATGGCGGTATACTCAATTGCAGTCCAGTACGGGACGCTGAATATTACCGAAATAGTTGCGGCGCAGCAGGGATCGTTTCTTAACTGGACGCTGTTTACCAACCCCGTGGCAACCGCTGCCGCCATGCTGGCATTTCTGGGTTCAATGATGCGCTCGCCTTTCGATATCGTAATTGCGCCCCAGGAAATACCAATCGGGCCGCCTACCGAGATGCAGTCGCACTTTCTGGCGATGCTTATGACCAACAGGACAATATTTCCCGTTGCCAAGACAATTCTTTATGTAAACTTCTTCTTCGGCGGCGTTGTGCTTCAGGAAACATGGCTGCTGACCTTTGTGATTTTCTTTCTTAAAACCTTTTTTGTTTACATGTGGTCCGTATTTGTAGGGCTGTCGTTTCCAAGGTTTCGGGTTGATCACAGTATCAGGTGGTTTATTAAGTATCCGATGATTATCGGAATTATCTCAATTATTTTAGTAAATATAAGGTACTGATATGGCAAAGATGAACTACACAAAAAGACTGGCTGATCTTGAGAAAAGAACGGTAATCAGCCCTGACGGCGAGCAGTTTGAAGTTGACCCGATGCAGGATTATTTTGCCGACGAAAAGCCTAAAGTTCATAAACCGTCGGGGATCGCGCCTCTGGAAAAATTCGCCAACTGGTGCAGGGCCGAGTCTATATATATTCTTGGTTTCGGTACCGGCTGCGGCGCGATTGAAATGCGGCCCCTTATGAGCCCGATGTACGATGCCTTCCGTTACGGTATTCACTGGCGTCCTACGCCCAGGCAGTCTACGGTATTTGTTATAGGCGGATATGCGTCGGTTAAGACGATTAAAAGAATAGTCCGCAGTTATGAGCAGATGCAGGGCCCCAAATGGGTGGTCGGTTTATGCAGCTGTACTATTAACGGCGGTATGTACTGGGACAGTTACAACACAATCAACCGGCTGGATCATTATATTCCTGTAGATGTTTATATAACAGGGTGTATGCCGCGTCCCGAAGCCCTACTGGATGCTTTTGAAACTTTAAAGAAGCGAATTAAAGCGGGAAGGGGCGAAGGCGCCAACAAGTATGCGGAAAATTTCGAATGGTATAAGGCCAACCAGAAAAAGATAATTAAAAACTGGGATATGCCTGATTACAACTGGTAGGGGGAATAATGGAAAAGATAATTGAAAATATCAAAAACAAGTTCTCCCTGTCGGATGTCGATTCAGCGCACGGCTGGTATATAACCTGTGAAAAGAATGACGCAGTCGGGTTGCTTGCGCACCTTAAAACGGCTGAGGGCTTTACACATCTTGTACTGATAACAGCTGTAGACTGGATTGAGGACGGTAAATTTCAGCTGACATACCTGCTTAATAACCCTAAATCGAAGACCAGGCTCGGCGTAAGGACTTTCATTGAGCGTTCGGTTTGGCCAGAAGAATCCGAAATGGAATCGGCCCACCACCTCTGGCCTGCGGCAAAGACCTACCAGCGTGAGCTTCATGAAATGTTCGGTATCGATTTCCCGGAAAGCCCCGAGGTCAATGATCCGCTTATTCTCGAATACTGGGATGATATTCCTCCGTACCGCAGGGATTTTGATACGAAGAAATATTCGGAAGACACTTATTTCCCGCGTGAGGGACGGAGCACGAATGATCCTGCGGAATATATGAAAGAAAAGCTCTATCCAAATGAGGGAGAAAAATCTTCAGGAGAGAATAATGCTTGATTACGGTGTGAAAAACAGGGAGCTTTTTCCTGATAAAAAAAGCGACGGCACAATTGATATCGATCTTTCAAGCGGAAAATTTACGAAGGTCTGGCAGGGGCCGAACCACCCGGGCATTACCGGGAACATGTCGCTTGAGCTGACCCTGCTGGGCGATGAGGTTATGGAGTCAAAGACTCATGTCGGCTACCTGCACAGGGGATTTGAAAAACTCATGGAGCGAAGGCGGTTTATAAACAATTTTCCGCTTGTCTGCCGCATATGCGTTCCCGAGCCGGATTTTAACGAGTACTGTTACGCCGCGGCCCTTGAAGAGCTTGCCGGAGTCGAGGTGCCCGGGAACGCGCTCTGGATAAGAACCCTGATCCTTGAAATGGCGCGGCTTCAGTCGTACCTGATGTGGCTCAGCGGCCAGGTCGGGGCGTTCGGCATGGGCATTCCAAGCCAGTGGATGCTTTACAGCAGGGACCGGGTTCTTGACATGTTTGAGGAACTGTCGGGCGCGCGGATATACCATATCTACATACTGCCGGGCGGCGTCCGCGGAAACCTTCCCGAAGGCTTTAAAAAGAGAATGCTTGAAACCCTGGCCGATATAACGCCGCTGCTTTACGATTACGAGAGGGTAGTGTTTAATAACGCGGTTTTCAAAAAGCGGGCAAAGGGGCTTGGTTATATTGACCCCGAATGGGTTGACGAATACGGCATTACCGGTCCGAATGCAAGGGGCGCCGGAATTCCGAAGGACGTGCGGAAGGATTATCCGTACCTGAAGTATCCCGAACTTGATTTCGAGCCCGTTACCGAAACGGATTCGGATGTCTACGCCCGGGCAAGACTTCGCTGGCGCGATGCGCTGATGACGATCGATTTGATTAAACAGATTCTTGAGGCAACCCCGGATACAGGGGTTTTCAAGGCGGAGTTGCCGAGTATGCTGCACTGGAAGATCCCGGCCGGGGAAACCTATGTGAACGCTGAATGCACCCGTGGAGAGTACGGCTACTATATTGTGACCGACGGGTCCGGGTATCCGAGACGCGTGAATGTACGGGGGCCTTCCTATACCCATGCAGTAACTCTTGCGGAAAAAATGCTTGTAAACTGCAATATCGCCGATGTCGCGGGAACGCTGGTTTCTCTGCATACATATCCGCCGGAGGTCGAGAGGTAGAAGATGAGTTGGAAAGATGTATTGTATCCTTTTTCAGTATGGAAGAATATTTTAAAGGAACCTGTAACGATAAAGAATCCCCATGAACGGCAGGGTTCGTCGCGGTACCGCGGGTTCCATATAAATGATCTGGACAAATGCATAGGCTGCGGGACCTGTGAGGAAATCTGCCAGAATGCCGCGATAGACCTGGTTCCGGTTGAAGGCTATGAAGCCAAACCCGGCGATTCCGGTCTGCGGCCCCGGATTGATTATGGAAGATGCTGCTGGTGCGCGCTCTGCGTCGATATCTGCACAACAAACTCGCTCGGCATGTCCAACCGGTTTCGCTGGTCGGTAGAAGGCGAAAATGCGGATGAGGCTGTCGACCGGGACAGGCTCGGAAGCCCTGACGACTACTGTTTTGTAATCGGCGGAGAAAACAAGTACTGGGACTCATCGGAGTCCGGCTACCGGAAGCCGGATAATTATGATCTGACATCTCCTGTACGTGTGTCGATGGAGCATCTTCCGGCAGATAAGCGCTCTGATTCTTTTATAGAGATGATCAAAGGATACTCGAAAGAGCAGGCGCAGAAGGAAGCCGACCGCTGTGTTGAATGCGGAATATGTACTGCCGCGTGTCCTGCCCACATGGGAATTCCCGCTTATATCAAGGCTGTTCGTGAAGATGATATGGAAGAGGGCCTTAGAATCCTCTACGAAACAAACCCCCTTCCCGAGGTCTGCGGACGTATATGTACCCATAAATGCGAAACCGTCTGCTCAATAGGCAACAAGGGCGAACCCCTGTCCATCCGGTGGCTGAAGCGCTATATTGCAGATAATGTTCCTGCTGATAAATACAAGGGAATTCTCGGAACTGAAAACATAGAAAAGAACGGAAAATCCGTTGCGGTAATCGGCGCCGGGCCATCGGGCCTGTCGGCCGCTCATTACCTGGCAAGGATGGGTTATGATGTGACCATCTATGAAGCCCTGCCTGAAGCCGGCGGAATGATGCGCTACGGAATACCTGAGTACAGGCTTCCTTATGACCAGATTGACAAGGATGTAAACTATATCCTGTCTCTCGGTGTGACTCTTGAAACAAACATGATGGTCGGAAAGGAGATTTCTCTAGAGGATCTGAAGAATAAATTTGACGCCGTGTTCGCCGGAACCGGGCTGCATCTGGGCCGTTCGACTATGCTGGAGAACGCCGATCACTCTAAGGTGTTTCAGTCTATTGATCTGCTGCGTAAAATAACGCTTGGAGAGGAAATATATGTTCCTGAGAAGATAGTTGTTATCGGCGGCGGAAATGTTGCGATGGACATCACCCGCTCGCTTGCCAGAATCCAGCGGCAGAAATACGGACGGGTGGATGTAACGGCCACTTGTCTTGAACCGGCGGACGCCATGCTTGCCGATGATGAAGAGGTAATCGAGGCAAGAGAGGAGGGCGCAGTGATTACCCCCGCCTACGGGCCGCAGAGGATTGAAATTGCCGATAATGAAAACATCAGGGGGCTTGAGGTTGCCAAATGCACGGCAATCTTTGATGAGGACGGCCGTTTCAGCCCGAAATTTGATCTTGACGACAGGAAGTTCTACGAAGCCGATATGATAGTTGAATCTATCGGGCAGGCGGCCGACCTGTCCTATATTCCGGAAAGCCTGAAGGACAGTATTGAATTCAGTCCGAGACGGCAGGTTGTAACCGACGGCGATTTCCAGGTTAAAAACGAACCCTGGCTTTTTGTCGGCGGAGACATAGTCAAAGGACCGGATGTAATTACCGGTATATCCACCGGCCATCTTGCGGCAATTGGTATCGACCGCTATCTTGGCGGGCAGAATTCACAGGAGGACTAAATGAGCTCAGGTGAAATGAAAATATCTGACATTTTAAAGCATTCGATTAAGATAGAGCATGAAAGCATGTTATTTTACAGAAACGCTTCGGGTCTGGTTGCCGATGAAAGCGTCAAACCTCTTCTATCCGAGCTTGAAGCCGAAGAAGTAAAGCACGAAGCAAGGCTTTCCGGTATTCTTGACGCCGCTCAGGACGGTGAGGCCTCAGGATTTAACCGTGACAGTCTCGACCGCCTCATCCGGAACAGGGAGATTCCCCCCGGAGCTGATGAACGTCAGATCCTCGGTATTGCTCTTGAACGGGAGGAACACACCAGGGATTTTTACAGGCAGGTATCTACAATGACCAATCTATCTGCCGATGTAGTCGATTTGTTCGTTATGCTTTTTAAACAGGAAAGCGGGCATGTTACCAGAATAAGCAGGATGCTTGAGAAAATCAGCTGACGGATCTTTATATTAAACTGAGTATCAGCATGGAAGCCCGGTTCGAGCCGGACTTCCTTTTTTATTTTTCCGCAAAAACAATAAAAAAGTTTTCCAGGCCGTTGTCAATAGTAATATTATGAAAGCCCGCGGATTCAAGCTGCCGGGAAACCTGCTCCGGGCTGCATCGAATGTCTGTCGATGGGCCGTGATCAGGATCATTCATGTTCCAGTCGACAATGAATATTTTACCGCCGGGCCGCATTATCCTGTTTGCTTCCGTCAATAAACCTGTCGGATTTTCAAGTTCATGGTGAACCGTAATCGTGAAAACAAGGTCGACAGTTTCATCCTGAAAAGGGAGTGATGTCCCGTCGGTTTTCAGGGGAATTATATCCGGGTTCTCCGGCACAACATTCTGCTGCATCCATTCAACCATTATTTCAGATACATCAATAGCGAATGTTTTCCCTTCGCCCGACAGGGTTTGAAAAGCTTTGCTGAATAACCCTGTGCCGGCTCCAATTTCCACCATATTGGTATGCCGTGCGGGATCCAGTTTTTTCCATATATATTCGGGCGGGATCATTTCAAGCCTGGCAGGATTGTTTAGCTTATCCAGTTTTTTTGGATTAAACTGTCTGTTCATTTAAAACCTCTTTTCGGTTGTTCAGCATTTTTATACTTATGGAATTTACCGGACAGATTGCGCACCATGTTCTTGGTTTAAATAATATTGCCAGAATAATTCCAAGCAGGGTAGAGGTCAGCATAAATGAGTAGAACCTGTATGCAAGATGCAGTACCGGGGCTGCCGGGGTCTCCGGCGGAAAAAGCTGGGGCAGGGAAAACGGCAGTTGGAAGATGATTAAAAGCCTTATTTTGTCGATCGGGTTTATTCTGCCTGCTGAAACCATAATGGTGGATAGGGCAATAAATGAAAAATTTATACCGAAATAAATCAGCATGTTGTTACGCATGGATTTGCCTTTAAGCCATTCAGGAGTTTTAAACCCGATATTTAAAAAACGTAACCGCGAAAGGGAATTTGCCCGCGGACACGCATAAGCGCACCAGATATTTCTGCCGCTCCTTTTCAGCAGCAGAAACGGTATGAGTATGCATCCTGCAGCGGTTAAGGCCAGATAGATATTTATCATGGGCAAAATGAAATATAATATTGTGATTATAAACAGAGGTTTTAGTTTTCTGCTCAATTTTTGCTTCCTGATCATAATGTGAATATATAGTAAAAAACTTATATTATCAACAAAGCTTTAATTATTAATATCAAGGCAAAGGTAACAGCTCTTTGATTCCATACTGTCAAACATCATACTGACGGTCCGGCATATATTTCCCGTGGCGCTTGATATGTACGGGTCCGAAATAAACCACTTTTGCTTGTCGGTTCTTCGAAGATAATAGTATTTTTGTGAATGATCTGCCCCGAGATCTGCAGGTTTAAACAGAAAATGTTTTTTATATTCAAGGTTGGAACTTAATGCGCTGATTGAAATCTGCTTTCCGGAACTGTCAATAATATATGCGCATTCAATATCCGGCATTGCCTCAACCCTGTTTAACAGAATTTTATTCCAGTCTTCATTGCCGCTTCGGTTCAGCGCCGAGTAAATAATTTCCGCCTGCTTTTTTACCCTGTTCAGAGACAGGCGGAGACGGTTGTCGCGTTCCTGTGATGAAAAACTCCATGTTTCAACAAGCAATGCAATTTTACCGGCTGAACTGTCTACGGGGGGAATTTTCTTTAAAGGTTTGGAAAAGTAATAACCCTGAATGATGTCTGTTCCAAGTTCCTGGCACACCAGTGCATCATTGATAGTTTCAACGCCTTCCGTCAGCGACAACGCTCCGATATTATGCGCAAGTTCTATAAGTGAACGGCAGACTTCGCGTTTATAAAATTCGTCCGATATACCGTTAACAAGTTCCCGGTCTATTTTTACAATGTCGGGTTTTATTTTGACCATTCGCTGAAGACTGGAATAACCGGCTCCAACGTCGTCGAGCGCGATAAGGAATCCCTTTTTGCGGCAGTAGGTAACAAAATCAAGCAGTACATCAAAGTTTTTTACACGGCTCTCTATCAGTTCAATGACTACCCGGTGAGGGCTGATACCGTTTGTATCAGTTGCTATCTGAAAGTCTTTATTGCTGAAATTTTTATTATCCATCAGGGATGAGTCGATATTCAGGAATATGGTGTAATTATCCAGCTCTGTTTGCGTTTTAAGGTTTTGTAATGCAGATTGTATGCATTTTTTATTCAGTTCCAGTTTGTCCCGCTCGTTTTTCGGAAGCGAGAACAGCTGTAAGGCGTTGAGATAATCGCCTTTATAAATTGCCCTGGATAGGGCCTCGACGCCTATATACTTTTTTTCGTGTACAGAATAAAGAGGCTGAAAAAGGCTTTGAATTTCAACCTCGCTTATCGTACTGAAACGGGATAGAGTAGTACTCATAATCTGTCTTTTATGCAAGATCAGTGCCAACACCGAATAACGGGTTTTTACAGGGATATTCAGTGAATTTCAGGATATTTAATTGATATCGTACTACATAAATGTAGCCGGCAATACATGGATGTAGGATCCGAACTCCGGCGCCGAGCCCGCATCGTACCTTCGGTGCTGCTTTGAGGCGGAATGTTGGGTAAAACGCAGTGCAGGCTCGGCGAGCCGCCTCATTCGCCGGCGTTCGGCATCCGGGCCTCACTTCCGCTTCGCGCGCTCATTCAGTTCGAATCCTCCCGGCGTATAAAAAAACGCTGACCAGGCAAAAGCCTAATCAGCGTTTTTATAGCAGGTGACAGGGACTGAAACACCTTCGGCGTTTCAGTTTGAAGTTTATCTGCGCCAAACTTCACTACCGGGAAAGCATGCGGTTCGAATCCTGCTTCGAAGCCAAAAAAAAGAGATTATCCGGAAAGACCGAATAATCTCTATTTATAGCAGGGACAGGATTCGAACCTGCGACCTCCGGGTTATGAGCCCGACGAGCTGCCAGCTGCTCTACCCTGCGTCGTGTTTAGAGAATATAATGATATTTATTATTTATGTCAACAAGATTTAGATACATTTTGCATATTTATCATATCAGTCTCAGCTTCTTCCGGACATTCGGTCAAGTGCAAGCGCTTTTTTAAGACGCCGCTGCAGCATAATCCACCCGATTACCAGAAGAGGGATTACAAGAAAACCCAGGGCCGTATTTGTGAACAGCAGGAAGTCGTAAAGGCCGTGTATGAGAACCGCCGCCAGCAGTCCCTTGATAATGGTATTGGTACCGCTGAATTTGGCATAGCTGATGTAATATCCCATTATTCCCGATGCTATTGCATGAAGAGGAACGGCAGTAACGGCCCGAAGCAGTACGGTAGAGGTTCCGCCGGTGCTGTAAAGAATGTTTTCAAAACAGGCAAATCCCATGCTTGCTGTAATCGTATAAGTTATACCGTCGGTAATTTCGTCAAAATCGGACTTGTTGTAAACATAAAGTTTTACAACCGCAAGTTTTATACCTTCCTCTACAAGCGCCGCAACAATAAATGCTTTTGCAAACAGGCTCTGAAGGGTTCCTGAAAAAAATGTCAGGGGGGTTAGAAACATTTCTATAATAACTGCGGGAAATACTGAAAAGAACCCGATAACAAAGACTTTCCATACCAGCCCTACGGGTTCTTTTTTCTGGTTGTCCCTCCTGTAAAAATAAAATACAAGAAGCAGGGCGGGAATAACAGCCAGAAGAATATTCAGCAGCAGGTTTTTCATGAGTTCAGGATATTACAGAAGCAATGGATTGTCAGCAACAAATTTCATTTCTGAAGACGGTTCGCTATAAAAATCATTTCAAAGCTGTAAACAGTTGTGAAAAATTTATTTGACGGGAAAGTTCCGTCTGATTACCTTAAACACATGAGATACGATAAATTTACACTTAAAGCGCAGGAAGCCCTGCAGGAAGCGGATTCCATAGCCCGCACATATAGTCACTCCGGAATTGATATTCCTCATTTTTTGAAGGCGCTGATGGCACAGGAGGACGGAGTAATTCCGCCATTGATGGATGCGCTTGGAGCGGACAAAAGAAAGGTTTTGGCCGATATTGAGAATGTTCTCAAAAGCCTGCCCAAGGTATACGGCAGCAATGCCCAGGTGGGCCTTACGCCCGATCTTGCCAACACGCTGAATAATGCAACTGCGGAAGCAGACAAGCTGAAAGATGATTACGTAAGCACTGAACATATCTTTCTTAGCATTCTGGGCACAAAAACTTCCGGAGCCGATGTTCTCCGGAAAAACGGAATAACCCGCGACGGGGTATTGAACGCTTTACAGTCAATCAGGGGCAATCAGCGCGTGACTGATCAGAACCCGGAAGGTAAATACCAGGTGCTGGATAAATTCTGCAAGGATCTGACGGCGCTTGCCCGCCGCGGTAAACTCGATCCTGTAATCGGCCGTGATGAGGAAATTCGTCGAGTAATGCAGGTACTTTCAAGGCGAACCAAAAACAATCCCGTACTGATAGGCGAGCCCGGGGTCGGAAAGACAGCGATTGCTGAAGGTCTGGCAGGAAGAATAGTAACGGGAGATGTTCCCGATTCCCTGAAAAATAAAAAACTGCTTGCGCTTGATCTCGGGGCCATGATAGCCGGAGCTAAATTCCGCGGCGAATTTGAAGAGCGGCTGAAAGCTGTAATAGCAGAGATAGCAGCAGCTGAGGGGCGGATAATTCTGTTTATAGACGAACTGCATACCCTTGTCGGCGCAGGGGCCGCAGAAGGCTCAACAGATGCGTCTAACCTTCTCAAACCGGCGCTTGCCCGCGGTGAGCTGCATGCGATAGGCGCAACAACCCTTGATGAGTACCGCAAGCACATAGAGAAAGATCCTGCGCTTGAACGCCGTTTTCAGCCGGTGTACACAAAAGAACCTTCCGTTGAAGATACGATATCAATTCTAAGGGGGCTTCAGGAACGTTATGAGGTACATCACGGGGTAAGAATCAAGGATGAAGCGCTTATTGCCGCCGCGGTATTATCGGACCGGTATGTAACATCGCGCTTTCTGCCCGACAAGGCGATAGATCTTGTCGACGAGGCCGCAAGCCGGTTGAAAATGGAAATTGAAAGCCAGCCTACGGAACTTGACAAGATTGAACGCAAGATTTTGCAGCTTAACATAGAAAAGCAGGCTTTGTCGCGCGAGGACGATGAAGCCTCGGCAGAGCGGTTAAAGCATATCAATTCGGAGCTGTCGGGGCTACAGACAGAACGCGATGCAATGCATCTGCAGTGGAAGAATGAAAAATCGGTTATCGAAGGAATCCGTGATCTGAAGGCTGAACTTGAAGAACTGCGCGTTGAAGAGGCCCGGAACGAGCGTGAAGGAAATCTTCAGAGGGCGGCCGAAATAAAGCACGGACTGGTGCCCCAGAAACAGGCCGAAATAGCTGCAAAGAGCCTTAAACTTGAAGAACTCCAGGCCGGCAACAGCCTGCTGCGCGAAGAGGTGGAAGAAGAGGATATTGCAAGGGTTGTGTCCACCTGGACAGGAATCCCCGTGTCCAAGATGCTTGCATCCGAGATGGAAAAGTATCTGAAGCTTGAAGAAATTCTTGAGTCGCGGGTTGTCGGTCAGGATGATGCAATTGAAGCGGTTTCAGATGCAATAAGGCGAAACAAGACAGGTATATCGGATGAAGACCGGCCCCTCGGCTCGTTTATATTCATAGGTCCTACAGGGGTAGGCAAAACTGAGCTTGCCAAAACCCTGGCGGATTTTCTGTTCAGTGATGAAAAGGCTCTCACGCGAATCGATATGAGCGAATACATGGAGAAATTTGCTGTTTCCAGACTGGTGGGGGCCCCTCCCGGATATGTCGGTTATGATGAGGGCGGCCAGCTTACCGAGGCCGTCCGGCGCCGCCCGTACTCGGTTGTCCTGTTTGACGAGATTGAGAAAGCCCATCCGGATGTTTTCAACATATTGCTTCAGCTTCTTGACGACGGAAGGCTTACCGACAGCCAGGGCAGGGTAGTGGATTTTCGTAATGCGATCATCATTATGACAAGCAATATCGGAAGTGATCTTCTGCTGCAGTCGGATGATCCGTCGGTAGTAAGGCCGCAGATAGACGCGCTGATGAAATCAACTTTTAAACCGGAGTTTCTTAACCGTATTGATGAAATAATCTCATTCAAGCGGCTTGGAAAGGAGCAGATAGTAAAGATTACCGATATTCAGATTAATATCCTTAAAAAACGGCTTGAGAACAGAAAGATTACGCTCCAGTTTACTGAAGACGCGGAAGAGTTTCTGGCCGAACAGGGTTTTGATCCGGCTTTCGGAGCAAGGCCGCTTAAACGTACCATTCAGAATCTGATTCAGAACCCTATGGCCAAAATGATGTTGTCGGGCCGTATTAAGGACGGCGACACGGTCAAAGTATCAAGGGGAGAAACAGGGCTTGAATTTACTGCCGAGTAAAACAGGCCGCGCCAATTTTGCCGATTCCGTTGAAATTAAGCCTCCTTTTTAGTATTATTCATTTTAACTGAAAAACAGGAGGCCGGAATGGCGAAATTATGGCAGAAAGATTATGAACTTAATGAACTTGTTGAGCGGTTTACAGTAGGAAAAGATTATCTTCTTGATAATGCGCTGATAATCCCGGATTGTGTAGCCTCTATTGCTCATGCCAGAATGCTGAATTCCATAGATCTCCTGTCGGATGAGGAACTTGAGAAACTTGAAAATTCGCTGAAAGCGATAATAAGCGATTTTAAGGAAGGAAATTTCTCAATCAAGCAGTCGGATGAAGACTGTCATACCGCTATCGAAAACTATCTTACCGTAAACGCCGGAGCTGCCGGGAAAAAGATCCACACGGGCCGCTCGCGAAATGATCAGGTGCAGACAGCCCTGCGGATGTACAGCAGGGCTTCGGTTCTGAGTTTGCTCGAAAAAGGTTCGGGCCTTGCATCATCCATTATTGCTTTTGCAGAAAGCAACAGTGATGTCCCCATGCCCGGCCGCACTCATATGCAGATTGCAATGCCTTCAACCATTGGCCTCTGGGCCGGAGCGTGGGCTGAAGAGATTATCGACAGCCTGAAAAATCTTCAATCAGTTTATTCCCTGATCGATCAGTGCCCGCTGGGCGCCGCTGCCAGTTACGGAACGCCTCTTCCGCTGAACCGTGAAATGACCGCGGAACTGCTTGGTTTTTCCAGGGTTCAGAATAACGTGCTGTATGTCAACAATTCACGCGGAAGGCTTGATTCCCTGGTGCTGAATGCCGTGGAACACACCATGCTGATACTGAGTTCAATTGCCCAGGACCTGATACTTTTCTCACTTCCGGAATTCGGATACTTCAGCCTGCCTGCTGAACTCTGTACGGGTTCAAGCATCATGCCGCAGAAGAAAAACCCCGACGGCCTGGAATTAATGCGGGCGAAATCGGCCACCATATCCAGTTACGTGATGAACATCAAGCAGGTTGTCCGCTCGCTGCCGTCCGGCTATAACCGTGATTTTCAGGAAACAAAAGAACCTTATATGAACGGTCTTGAGCTTGCGGCGCAGTGTATTGATATCATGGGGCTTACATTCTCAAAGCTGCAGATTAACCGCGACAGGCTTGCCCAGGGATTTACGCCTGAAATATACGCCACCGATGCAGCTGTTGAACTCGTGGTGGGAGGAGCAAGTTTTCGCGACGCATACAGGGAGATTGGGTTGAACCTTGAATCGCTCGGCAGCCGGAACCCTGAAGATGTGAATGAGACAAGAACCTCTACCGGAACAGGCGGAAACCTGAACCTGGGCGCGGCGCAGCATGAGCTTGAAAATATTGTTAAAAAAACATCATCGGCAAAAACTGTCCTGCTGAAAGCGGTAACAGCCCTTGCCGGAGATGATGTGGAGCTTATTTAATCCTGGTAGATCTGTCTCAACGCTTCCGCAATATTCAGCGCGTAATCGCCGATATGCTCAAGATGCTTGACTACGTCGAGATAAAGAAGTTCCGCTTTCACATCGGAGCCGGTCTGTAGTCTTTTCCTGGATTTTTTCCTGAGGCTGCGTCTCTGTTCGTCTACCCTGGTTTCAAGCTTGTTTGCCTGTTCCATTTCAACATCGGTAAAGCTGTGGTCGACTTTTGTTGTAATGAATTCCAGAAATTCGGTTACCGTTCCGGACATTGGTTTCAGCGCGTCAAGCGCTTCTTTCGGGATTGGCAATTCCTTGTTATAACGGCGTTCGGACAGCAGGATAAGGTTGTAGCAGCTGTCTCCGATGCTTTCAAGCTCGTTTACAATACGTATCATTCCGGTTGAAGTTCTCATCCCGTCTTCATTCAGACCTTCTGATGCGCATTCGATAAGATAAGCGGTAATATGTTCCTGCATCTGATCGGTGAAGTCTTCCATATCCTTCAGTTTTCGAACTTCTTTTCCCAGCTTTTTATCCGGCTTTCCGAAAATCGACAGGAATATACTGAACATCTCCCTGTTTATTCCGGCCATCTTGGATATTTCAGATTTCGCCCTCATAAGATTTATCTCGGCAGTATCCTGAATTCCCGTTGATATGTATTTAAATTCATATTTCAGATCAAAATCATCTTTGGTTTCCGGAACAAGCTTTTCAACAATCCTGGCAAATTGGGGAATAAACCAGATAAACAGGGCTGTATTTGCGATATTGAAAAGGGTATGAAACATAGCCAGATGTTCAGGTATGCCGGCCCCCATAGTCGGATCTCCGGGAACAATCATGTCTACGAGTTTTAGAAAAGGGGCGTAGACAATTGAAATAAGTATTGCGCCGAAAATATTAAACAGAATATGGGCCCTTGAAGCGCGTTTAGCGTTTGTATTTGTTCCTATGGCCGCAAGGTAGGCGGTGATGGTTGTTCCGATATTAGATCCGATTATTACAGCGGCTGCTGTGTGGTAGTCAATCCATCCGGAGTATGCCATTGTAAGGGTGATTGCCATTGATGCCGATGAAGACTGTATGATTACCGTCAGCAATGTTCCGACTGCAACAAAGACAAGAAAAGACAGGAAACCCCAGTCTGCAAATCTTGCCAGGAACTCGAGATACTCGGGGTGACTCTTGATGTCCGGCACCGAATCTTTAAGAAAATCAAGACCCAGAAAGAGAATGCCGAATCCGATTAAGACTTCTCCAAGATCCTGCTTGCCGAGTCTTTTAGAAAATATCAGCGGGAGGCCGAGGCCGATGGCCGGCAGCGCGATGGTAACAATACTGAATTTAAACCCTATAAGAGCCACTATCCAGCCTGTAACGGTTGTACCGATATTGGCCCCCATTATGACGCCGATGGCCTGTGTCAATGAAAGAAGCCCCGCATTAACAAACGATACGACCATTACGGTTGTTGCAGATGACGACTGTACCAGCGCAGTAACAACGAATCCGGTTAATGCCGCTGCAAACCGGTTGATAGTCATGTAATTCAGAACTTTTTGCAGACCGTCTCCGGCGGTCTTCTGAATTCCGTCACTCATCGCCTTCATGCCGTAGAGAAAAAGGCCAAGGCTACCTGCAATCTTTAAAATAGCATATATAATCATAATCTATATTAGTTTTCTAACAGCAATCTAATAATATGTAAAGGGAGGAATTCTCTTTAATTCAAAGAATTAAAGAGAATTCCTCTGCAGTATTCGAAATACTTTCAAATACTGCCTGGAGAAGCAGACAGTTGCAGATTGCTGCTTTCGTAACATCCATGGAGTAATTCAAATACTGCCGACTTTAAACTTCACTGCACGAAGTGTTTATTCTTATTGGTTTGTTATACATTGAAACATCCATGGAGCAATTCAAATACTGCCGATTTTAAGCATTACTGCATAAAGAAATAATTCTTGTTGGTTTGTTATGCATCGAACCATCCGCAGATACTGATTCGCAATATGAATATGGGAATTATTTTCTTCCCTGTATTGAAAACTACAGGAACAATATGTTACAGTCAGCTATCAAATTCTGGTGGTTTCTATGGTATTTACGCGTTCATCTCTCTTGGGTATTATTGCATGTCCGGGAGCTGAAAAGATTACTAATGAGATAATTTCAGATCTAAAATCTATCTACCTGAAGTATTATAAGAAGACGGCCGACTCTCTTGTGTCGAGATATGATTATACCCGGGAAGAAGTAATAAAAAATATAAATTTTGTAAATGAACTGACTTCCAGAAAAGGCCACCGTGCAAAGGATGTGACAAAGTATAAAGCCCCTGCATATCAGGTGCCAGTAAAGTTTACACGTTTCGCAAACGGCGAAGTGAAATCAGAAATACAGCTGTCCATCAGGGATATGGATATTTATCTTATCCAGGACCCAGGCAATCATTACCCGATGGATATTAATAATGACGGAAAGCCTGTATCCATGTCAGTTAATGATCACATGATGCTTCTTTTTACAACAATTGACGCGGTTATAGGTGCCGGCGCCAGAAGCGTAACGATTGTTGTTCCGTTATATCCGTACAGCCGTCAGCATAAAAAGAAGGGCCGCGAAGGTCTGACCGCTTCATGGTTCGGCAGGACCTGTGAGCAGATGGGAGTTTCACGGATCATTACGCTTGACATACACTCAAAAGCAATAGAAATGACCTTCAGCAAGCTTCATCTCGAGAACCTTCACGCGTCTTACCAGATTATACGCGAGCTCAGCGAGCTTGTTGATCTGGAAAGCGACGATCTGGTTGTTGTTTCGCCGGATACGGGAGCAATAGACAGAAACAAGTTTTTTGCGGGAACACTCAAGAAACCGCTTGCCATGATCTATAAGGAACGTGATTACTCCAGGGTAAGTTCGGACGCAGCATCAAATAACATTACAAACATGAGGCTGCTCGGCGATGTAAAGGGCAAAACTGTCTTTATGGCTGATGATATGCTGGGCACCGGCGGTACACTGATAAAAGCCATGGAAATGCTGAAAAAGGAAGGCGCTGAAAAGATAATCTGTGCCGTCAGTCTTCCGCTGTTTACCGGCAATGCTGTAGACAGCTTTGAAGATGCATATCAGAAAGGACTGTTCGACACTATAATCGGAACAAACGCTGTTTATCATACTGACGAGGTTCTCGGCCGTGAATGGTACGTATCCGCATGTATAAGCGAACTGTTTGCCCGGACCATATCAAGGGTCCATCACGGTAATTCGTTAAGCTCGCTGCTCGACAATACAAAGATTATCAGCCGTCATCTCGGCGAATAGATTAAGAGTATAGCAACGCCTTTGTTTTTCCCTGTATTTTTATCTGTTCAATGAATTCAGTTGATTCAGTAAAGACACACGGAAACAATGTGAAGTTGGCGACTGTGCATTGTTAGGTTTGTCGTGAAGTGGGACAGGTGACTCTGTCTTTGAATCACTTCATTACTGATATTTATTAAGCTTCTTTTAAGGCAATATAAATTTAAATATTGAGCGTACAATAGGCTTTTATCAGTACTTTGTTTGTAAGCGGTAATTCTTGCCTTCTTGCGAAAAACTGAAAATGCATTATTCTCCTTGAAAAATCGAGGAGGAATAAGATGGGTAAAAAGATTACAAACTGGGACCAAATATTTGAGCAGCACCGACAGAGCTGCAAATCGATTCCGGAGTTTTGCAATGAAATTGGGATACACCCAAACACCTTTTATAAACACAGAAAAAGAATCGGCATACAAGGCTGCCCCGGAGATTCCGCTGTTGTTGAGGTTAAACCTGTTTTCTCATCACCGGCCGCACAGATAGTTATTGAAACAAAAAAGTTTAAGATTTCAATAACAGCCGGTTTTAATGAAACCCAGTTAAAATCAGTTCTTCAGGTAATCGGGGGACTCGAATGATTTTCGATTACACAAATTACCGATATTTTATCCGGCCCGGCAAAACAGATCTGCGAAAGGGCGTTAATGGATTGAGTGTTACTGTTCAGAATATAATGCAGAACGACCCGTTCTCAAAAAGTCTGTTTCTTTTCTGCAACAGTAAAAGAAAGCTGTTGAAGATCATTTACTGGGATCGTAACGGCTTTTGTCTCTGGCAGAAAAGACTGGAGAAGAATAAGTTTCCCTGGCCTGAAACGGAAGAGGATGCAAGAGAGATAAAGTTCGAAGAGTTAAAGATGCTGCTTGACGGAATAGATTTTTTCAAGGCACATAAACAATTAAAATATTCCCGCGTTTAGGGCTTCCCACTCGAATTTAAAAATGCTAGTCTCCTGTTATGAGTGATGAGCAGTTGCGTGATGAAATTGAAAGGCTGAAAAAAGAAAATGCTCAGCTAAAAGAACATGTACACATGCTTCAAATGCTTCATTTCGGAGCGAAGTCGGAGAAGCTTACAAAAGAAGACAAGAAGCAGGCGTCTCTATTCAACGAAGCCGAAGATTCCGCATTTGAACAGCAGGATGAAATTGAAACCGAAACCCGGGAAGTAAAAGCCCATACAAAAACTGTTCGTAAAGGAGCCGGGAGAAAAGCTCTGTCGGAAGACCTTCATAGAGAGATCGTTGAATACGATATAGATGAGGAAGATAAAATATGTGAATGCGGAGCCGAAAAGGTCTGCATCGGTGAGGATGTATCGGAGCGCGCATGCATAGTTCCTGCGAAAGTAATTGTTCGACGCGAAATAAAGAAGAAATACGCCTGCCGAAGCTGTGAAGGTACTGCTAATGATGAAGCCGGAGTTCAAACAGCATCCGGCCCGAAACATCTGATTGGCAGAAGTATCGCTGATGAAAGTCTGCTTGCCTGGAGCATAAACGAAAAGTTTGAATATGCCTTACCGTTTTACAGACAAAGCAAAAGGCTCTCTGCAATAGGAATAGATATACCACGGGCTACATTAAGTACTTTGGCGATAAAATGCGCTGAAAAATGCAGGCCGCTTTATGAACTGCTTAAAGATAATATCAAAAACGGGCCGGTTATAAATGCAGATGAGACCCGTGTTCAGGTATTGAAAGAAACGGGCCGGAAGGCGCAGGACAAATCCTGGATGTGGGTATTTCTCGGCGGAAAACCTGATAAAAAATCGGTTGTATTCCAGTATGAAACCAGCCGTTCTCATGAAATCCCGAATGATTTCCTGCAAAGTTATACCGGCTGGCTTCAAACTGATGATTATGAAGCTTATCACACTGCCCTGAAAAAGTTGCGCAATGGCGGAAATAAATCCATTCGGCATGTTTTATGTTGGGCACATGCCCGAAGGTATTTTTATAAATATTGGGAAATGTCTAAATCTCCGGAGGCTAAACAGATACTTGATCTGATTAAGAAGCTTTTTGAACTTGAAGAATTAAGAGCTGATTTTTCTAAAAAGGGATTTCAAAAGCAACGAGAAAACAAGGCTGGACCGATTCTGAAATCATTGTTTGAGCTGCTTACTGAACAGGCTGCGCTTACACCTCCCTCTCTGTCGTTTGGGAAAGCTATTGCATATACACTTGATAATTGGGCGCAGTTAAAACTATATCTTGAAAATCCGCTGTTGACACCGTCGAACAACATTGCTGAAAACGCAATACGGCCATTTGTGATCGGCCGGAAGAACTGGTTGTTTTCAGATACGGAGCGAGGTGCTGAATCTTCGGCGATTCTTTACAGCCTTGTTGAATCGGCTAAATTGCAGAAACTTTCTGTCTATGATTATTTCTACTATGTTTTTCGTAAGCTGCCGTATTGTGTAGAACAGGCTGATTATGAAGAACTGCTGCCGTTCAACATGACACCCGAGCAGATTAAGACATAGGGTAAGAATTACCGCTTACCTTTGTTTTTAGTCCATCAATATCGTAAACTGGTTCAGTAAGTGAGCCTGTAATTATCCCCCCCAATAATCCGACAATACTACCACCTGTAAAACTAAAAAAAATAGTCCAGCCATCATTATCAGTTGGTAGCCCGCCACTGCCAACAAGCCCAATTATATCTAATACCGTGAAAACGCCACCAATGCCATAGAGTATTCCGGATGTGATTTTCAAGCCACGGTTTCTTTTTGCGGTGTCATACATTTCTTTATTTAGAGTAACTTTGTCAGGGTATGAACCAAAAGAAAAAGTTTCTATTACAGGTGTTGAATTAACTGATGTAACAGTATTCTGGACATCTTCTGTTTGTACTGCTTTAATTTCAATCTTAGCAGTCTTATTGAAAAGTGTGCTGATTATAAATTCACTTCCATCAACCAATTCGTCAATAGATCCATATTTTTCTGAGACATCTTTAATTGTTTTACCTGTTTCGACATCAATAAGTTTGATATTCATAAGATAGCAAGAGCCTACACTACCTAAACTGCCGACAATCATTTCACTAGCAGAGAGTAACTGTCCTATCTCAATTGCACAGGACTCATCAGCACACCCACTATTTGAAAATTGAGCTTCAGATAAAATGATTTCACGTTGTCTTCTATCAATTAAAATGTAATCTTCATAATCACTAACTGAAGATGATAAGAAATCGACAATAAGTGTCATTTCCTGTTCTGAAACTCCACTCGTTTCAAAGTCCATAACTGTAATAATTTTCTGATTATCAGAAAAAACAGAAGAAACTGCAATTAAAAGTAAAACA
Source organism: Spirochaetia bacterium (assembly GCA_963675665.1). Lineage (GTDB taxonomy): Bacteria > Spirochaetota > Spirochaetia > UBA9216 > UBA9216 > Thalassospirochaeta. The sequence continues at coordinate 4,678,820 of OY776510.1, read as the reverse complement.
ATGACTGAGGTAATCTTTTTCATTCGATGTCCCGCTTTCTTAATCTGAAATTATTGTATTGAAGAAGTTATAGATTGTCTATCTGTTTTTTCTAACCAATTAAACTTCGCAGCGATAATAGTGTACTGAAATACTTATATACAATATAATGAAATAAGGGTATCTAATACAGTAAAGACGGAAGAGCATAACGTAAAGTTACCGATTACTTTAATTGTTTTAGCCATGAGATACCCAAAGAATAGTTGATTAAAGTATAAAGATAGGATGTAAAACCTAATAACATAACAATTAATGAAGTTAAAGATCTTCATCAATTTTATGAAGCGGGATGCTGATATTAAAGTGCTTTTGTGCAAATAATTTTGATAAATTCAGTATGAACGAATATAAAATTATGGCTATCAAAGTCCCTTCCCTGATAAAAAAACCTGTTTTGAAAATGAATGATATTGATAATGATGTAATCAGGAATAATAAATCAATACCATACCGCGCTTTAATAAATGACAACTTATGCAACTTTTCCAGTTGGTAACATGTTGCTTCAATAGAAAACGTAATTATATGTAAAACTGTTATTACGCCGATGGAAATGCCGGAGATGACCACCCCTGAAATAAGTACAGTTAATCTTTCAAAATAATTGGTTAAATCAAAATGGCTGAAAACATTGTAGAGCAGAAAATTGACGATTGAACCAAAAATAATTATCGAAACTGCTTGAATGATGTAAACCTGAATATGTTTACCTTCGGATAAAATGATATAAAAAACCATAAATAAAAAGTTGACCGCTGCAACCAGGGTCCCGACTTTTACTGAAGTTACAGTTGAAATAGCTTTTACAAATGCGTAAAAACAGTCCATTCCGACATTGGCTTTTACAATTAAACTGGCACCGACAGCTACAAACATATAAAAGAGAGACGATACGATAATTTGTGTCGACCGCTTCATAAGCGATACCCTCTCCTGTATAACTATTCCAATACTGTTCGTAATATATTAGAGAACTGAAGATTAATCCATTATCCCCTGAAAGAATAGGCTTCTTTTGAATCATCATGTGTATTGAAATACTTTCATATATATGGAGAAATATGGGTGTCTGATTCCGTAGAGAACGAAGGAAGCAGTGTAAAGGTAACGACTTTGAATAGAACCAGGTTGCTTTCAGTGTCGGTACGATTGCGGATTGATTGGGGCAGGTGCCTCAGTTAAAAAAAGACTAATGGTATAACAACATCACAGTTTTTATAGGTAATTTTATTGACTTTATTCAGATGTAAGATAACATTGTTTTTTCTGTTTATTTCAACATCGATAGAATCTTTTTTTATCAGGATTGTTGGGAAGTTAACGTCAATTTTTGATTTAAAGGCATTATTCTCATCAATGATTGTTCTGGTTGATATTGTCCACCGTTCAGATCCGGAAGGATCAATCTCTAATAATCCGACAACAAACTCATCGTTATAAGCTTGAGATGGAGATATTACGATTGCATAAGTGATGTCTTCGTTATATTTATATGAGTAGCAATCTAAAGAAAATAATAAAGTGCTATTAAAAAGAAATATTACTAATAAAGTCTTTTTCATGTGTATTTGGACTATAAACGGTTTCTTAAGTTAAAGTCAAACGTAACCGCTACGCCTATTTCTCCCTCTCGCTAATCAAATAAAATACACGGCAAAAACAGTGTACTGAAATACATATAATGAAATAAAGATTTCAATTACAGTAAAGCATCACGGAAACAACATAAATATAGAAATATTAATGCTAAACAACTGAGTTTGTAATTAGAGATGATGTGTTTTGTTCTCAACTATAATCTTTCAGCTTTTAAAGTTCCATAATTGTCCGTTTTCTCTCTATTGTGAAAAGTGATTGTTAACACCTTGCTATTAATTGAGAATACAGCGCTGCATTCAGAACCTTCATAAGCTGGTTCAGGAGTAAATTGTTCCATAATGTAATTATATGAACTATCGGTCACATTACTAATAGAACCGCTTTCAAAAATATCACCGGCTTTGTTCTCAATTTGATATTTAGTACTGGTAAAAATTAGTTTCTCATAATTTGAATAATCTGCCGTTACGTTAGTCGGGATCTCGGTAACAACCCATTCTCCGACCAGGCCATAAAGGTTTGAAGGTCCTGGGAGATTGCATGCATAAACCAGAAATAGTGCTATAAGTCCTAATAAAGTAAGAATCTTTTTCATTTTCCCCTCTTTGAATTATTTTTTAACATTGACGATACTATCCTGTCATTTTTGGAAGATCAATTCTTTACTCAAAAAAATTATATGTCACATCAATAATAGGCTACAGATACTGAAACCAATCAATCTCTCCATCATAAACGGTTAAATAATTAAAGATATCTCTTTGTTTTTTCCTCTCCAACCGCCGCATAAAGTTCAATATAGGATTTCATTGGGCTTGAATTGATCTTGGGAAAAAGGACTTCCTCGATCTGGAAAAGCCCGACGGACTCTTTCATGGAGACAATAATCTTGACCGGTTTGTGTTTTCCGACTTCCATTTCCACTTTTTCTATTGCCGATGCGGAATATTTATGGATATCGCCAACCTGGGCGCCGGTTTCTATCATCATGGGTATTCTGGCCCGGCCTTTTTCCATATCAAGACCGTCGGCTATAAGAACAAGTCCTGCTTCAAGAGAATGGATTTTCCGGGTTCCCATATGCCCGATTATGCATTCAAGGGCAAGTGATCTGCCGATTACAATTCGCTCGATATCATCCTGGTAAACATGCTTCATTATCCTGTCTATGATAGGCACTGCAAGGGTTACGGAAATTTTCTCATGATCAGCTCTTCCGACGGACATGCCAATATCATGCAGAAAAGTCGCCGTCAGAATTGATACCATACTGTCTTCCCTGCTGCCGCACCCTTCTGTTTCAAGGCTGAATTTGATGCCTTGCTGTTCAAGAAGTCGCGCCATTGTGAGGGCGTTTAGGGCCACTTTGCGCATATGCACCGGGCCGTGATCATTGTAATTAAGCCGCTTTATTGAGACTGTATTGGCATAATCCTGCAGATACTTTATTTCCGGATCTCTTATCATGTATTCTGCTGCAGCCCTGCATTTATCATTGACTTTTTTCAGTATTCTTTTATCCAGAGCGGTCTCTTTCGGTGATTTCATCATTCCTCCCGTAAAATCCCTTGCCGTTGCCGGTCAAAGTCATCGTGAAAGTCTGCAATATAAGCTCAAAATAATAAAGTCCAGCAAGGATGCGGGTGCCAGGAAAGTCTGAAGTATTAAAAAAAAGAATTTTTTTGATACTTCAAAATAAAATCGTACACGGATGCACGATTTTATTATTGCCCCTTTTTCAAAATTATACTAATATTCTATCCTGCGGGGCAGGACAAAAACAAGCTAATTCTTATTGACAAAAAAAAATATCTTTGCTATGTTCTTTCAACTTGGTCATGCCTCTGTAGCTCAGTCGGTAGAGCACATCCATGGTAAGGATGGGGTCACCGGTTCAAATCCGGTCGGAGGCTCTATAGTCAGGAATTTAGGAGAGTCATATTATGGCAAAAAATAAAAAGGGCGCAGTTGAAAAAATCGCCTTAAAATGCAGCGAGTGTAACCGCCGCAATTACACTACTCAAAAAAACAGACGGAATATGCAGGGTAAAATGGAACTTATGAAGTACTGTAAGTGGGATAATAAACACACTCTGCATGTAGAAACCAAAATTAAGTAAATAACATACAGGCCAGTAGCTCCAACGGCTAGAGCGCCGGTCTCCAAAACCGGATGTTGTAGGTTCGAATCCTACCTGGCCTGTATTTTTTTTATTGAGGTTCGTTTTTCGGATCTCGTAAAAGCTGTTCTGCAGCTGAGGGTTGCATGGCAACTGAAAGTTATTATGTAACTTTCAGTTACTATGTAATTGAAAGCTACCGCGTAGCTTTTTTATTGAACGGGAGCTCAAAATGAAAAGAATTATTCAGTTTTTCAGAGACAGTATTTCAGAGCTTAAGAAAGTATCCTGGCCCAGCAGGGAAGAAGTGGGGTCTTCAACCAGAGTTGTTGTTATCTCTGTTGTTCTTTTTGCCGCCATACTCGGGTTAGTGGATTTTCTTCTTGTTACAGGAATTGATAAGCTTTTCAGTTAAAAACGATTTTGCAGCCCTAAAGACCGGGAAAATTCCGGCAGCGTTTGTCTTTTAAGGAAAGGTGATTATGGCTAAAGGCTGGTATGTGGTTCATACTTACTCCGGGTATGAGAATAAAGTGGAAAGATATATTAGGCTTCTGATGGAAGAGCCCGAATTAGCCGAGGTTATTCTCGATATAAAGGTTCCGGCAGAAGATGTTGTCGAAGTAAAAGACGGTAAAAAGAAGGTTTCTTCAAAAAAGTTTCTTCCGGGATATATTCTGGTTGAAATGGACCTGCCTGATGTAAGGTGGGAAGCCGCCTGTTCGAAGATCAGGATGATACAGGGTGTAACCGGATTTGTAGGCGCCAGGAAAGGTTTTAAGCCTCAGCCGATAAGCCAGGATGAAGCCCGGGCTATTCTTCAGAAAGCTGGGGAGATTAAATCCGACAAGGTTCTTAAGCCCAAGCAAAGTTTTGCAGTCGGAGAGACAATCCGTATTGTTGACGGGCCTTTCGATACTTTTACCGGATCAATTGAAGAAATTAACCTGGAGAAAGGGAAACTTAAGGTTATGGTCGGAATTTTCGGCCGCGCAACCCCTGTTGAACTTGATTTTCTTCAGGTTGAGAAAATATAAGCATTCGGAACGGAAAACATCTGTTCGATGTTCCGGACAAGGAAGATGGGAGTCTTAAACCTCAGGTTTAACAACCTTCGGTTTTTGACGTTAATACCACGAAGGAGATTTTAATGGCTAAGAAAAAGGTTACGGGGATGATAAAGCTCCAGGTACCTGCCGGCAAGGCAACTCCAGCTCCGCCAGTTGGACCTGCACTTGGTCCTCACGGTGTATCAGCACCGCAGTTCTGTCAGCAGTTCAACGACAGGACCGCAAAATTTGAACCGGGTTTGACTATTCCGGTTGTTATCACAGTATATGCAGACAAGTCTTTCTCGTTTATAACCAAGACTCCTCCTGCCGCAGTTCTTATCAAAAAGACAATTAATCTTGCCAGCGGATCAGCAGAACCGCACAAGGTTAAGGTCGGAAAGATAACCAAAGCACAGCTGAAAGAGATCGCAGAAATGAAAAAGCCCGATCTTAATTCTAATGATGTAGATGCTGCGATTAAAATTATTGCAGGAACAGCCCGAAGTATGGGCGTTGAAGTGGAGGGCTAGATGAAGCGCGGGAAAAAATATATAGAAGCAGCATCAAAATATGAAAAGCAGACACTTTATTCATATGATGAAGCGGCAAAGCTTGTAAAAGAACTTGCGTATGCCAAATTTGATGAAACAGTAGAGATTTCGGTAAAGCTCAACCTTAAAAAGAGCCAGACTGTTCGTGACACGACTGTTCTTCCCGAGCAGTTCAGTGCGGAGAAACGGGTTCTTGTTTTTGCAAAAGGTGATAAGGTGGAAGAGGCAAAGGCCGCCGGAGCTGCTTATGTAGGAGACGATGATCTTATTGAAAAGATTAAAGGCGGCTGGCTTGATTTCGACGTAGCTGTTGCTACCCCTGACATGATGAAGGACGTGGGACGGCTCGGTCCTATCCTTGGACGAAGGGGACTTATGCCTAATCCGAAGACACAGACTGTTACTTTTGACATAAAAGGCGCCCTCGCAGAATTGTCTAAAGGACGCGTAGAGTACAGATCGGACAAAACCGGTGTTGTACATATTGCGGTTGGAAAGGTTTCGATGGATCCTGAAAAGGTGAAAGTAAATGCCGAACATATTGTTGCGGAGATTACCAAAAAGAAACCTGCAGAGGTAAAAGGTGATTTTATTAAATCGGTAGCGCTGTCATCTACAATGGGACCTGGTGTTCGCGTCAATATCAAAGAAGCGGTATAGGCTGAAGGAGAAGATATATGTCTGATTATACAGTAAAAATCCAGCCTGAGAAGGTCGAGGCGATTAACGCTCTGAAAAGCGATTTTGAAGGCATTGATAATTTTATTTTTACAGATTACAGAGGTCTTACAGTTGAGCAGATAACTGAACTCAGAAACAAGCTCCGAAAGACCGGGTCTACATACAAAGTTGTAAAAAACAGGTTTGCCAAAATTGCACTCAGGGAGCTTGATAAACCTGAAGTAGGCGACATGCTTGTCGGCCCTACCGCTGTTGTTATCTCCGGGGATGAGGCGGGCGCTGCAGCCAAAGAGCTGTTTGAGTTTGCCAAAGATGCTCCTGTAGCGGTAAAAGGCGGAATTATCGGAAGCGATATTTTTGATGAGAAACAGATGGAAGCATATTCCAAGCTGCCGACAAAACTGGAACTTATTGCAAAACTTATGGGAACGATGAACGCTCCTTTACAGAATTTTGTGTATATTTTAAATGCAGTGCCTGAAAAGTTTGTAAGAACACTTAAAGCTGTTCAGGATAGTAAAAGCGAATAAAAGATGTTAGATCCAATTCGAAACTTCAGTTTTGGATTGTTATAGAGCATGGAGTTTTTGCTGGAAGTAAAAACTCCAAAAAGTCAGTTGAAAACAACCGGTTTTTAACTGACTTTAGTGCAGGATTAGTCTTCATGGTAGCTCATGCTATTCCTGCTGAAAAAAATAAATATAACAAGGAGAAGGTAATATGGCTACAAAAGAAGAAATTTTAGAAGCAATCGCAGGCATGACAGTACTCGAGCTTTCAGAGCTCATTTCTGACATGGAAGAGAAATTTGGTGTTACCGCTGCAGCTCCTGTAGCAGTTGCTGCAGCACCCGGTGCTGCCGTAGCTGAAGCTGTTGAAGAACAGACAGAGTTTGACGTAGTTCTGAAGGGTTTTGCAGACGGACAGAAGATACCTGTAATCAAGGAAGTTCGCGGTATTACAGGTCTCGGCCTTAAAGAAGCCAAAGAGCTTGTAGAAGGCGGAGAATCAGCCCTCAAAGAAGGAGTTTCAAAAGAAGAAGCTGCTTCGATGAAGGAAAAACTTGAGGCTGCCGGCGCCGTTGTTGAAATTAAATAGTCGACTGCGGAACTTAACAGAAAAATGACTCTAGTATCCACCGGGACTGCGCTCCCGGTGGGTTTTGTTGCATTTAAAGGACGAATATGGAGATTTTCATAATTGTTAAAGTTGTGAAAATGTCCAGAAATCAAATTCCGAAACCGTTGAAAATGGATGCGGAATTTGATTAGCTTTCCAAAATCAGGGAGGTGGTGATGCTTAATAACGGCAAAACCATAGAGAGAACATATTTAGGAATGGAGTATTACGAGGTTCTGGATCTTCCGAATCTGGTTGGTATTCAACTTTCATCGTATGAGAAATTTCTTCAGCGTGAACTGGTGGGCAATAAGCAGCTTCCGGAAAACATGGGGCTGGAGGAAGTATTTCAGGCGATTTTTCCGATAGAAAGTCCAAACGGCGATATGATTCTTGAATATGACAGGTATTTTCTGGATGAAGAAAACATGAAGTTTTCTGAAGCGGAATGCAAGCAGAAGGGAATAAGCTATGCTGTTCCCATAAAGGCAAGAATAAATCTGCTTTTTACTGAGTCGGGCGAGATCAGGCAAAAAGATATCTATATCGGCGATATTCCCCTGATGACTGAAAGGGGAACATTTATAATAAACGGCGCCGAGCGCGTAGTTGTCAGCCAGATTCACCGGTCCCCGGGTGTTATTTTCTCCCATGAAAAGGGAGTTTATTCATCAAGGATTATCCCGTACAGAGGGTCATGGCTTGAATTTGAAATAGATCAGAAGAAAGAGCTTATATACGCAAAGATTGACAGGAAAAAGAGAATTCTCGGCACTTTGTTTCTGAGAGCTTTAGGCTATAAAACACGGGAAGAAATAATAGATATTTTCTACAAACCCGTTAAAATGGCAGTTTCCGATGATAAAGAAGTCAAAGAGGGGCTGTTCGGCAAGGTTCTTGCCCGCGCTGTATATATTGAAGCGGAAGGCGAAACCAAAAAGCTTTATCGTGCAGGTGAAAAACTTCATCCCCATGATGTAGACGAGCTGCATCATTCCGGAGTTTCAGAGGTTGATGTAATTGACGACAGTAACCCCGATTCGCTTCATTCGCAGATAATACTTAACTGTTTTGAGCGGGAAGATTCAAAATTTACCAGAGACGAGCCCGGGATAGACGAGCCGACCAGGGATGATGCAATTATCTCTGTTTATTCGGTCCTGATGCCCGGAGAACCTATAACAATAGAAAGCGCACAGAAAGATCTTGAAACAATGTTTTTCTCCACAAGAAGATATGATCTTGGTCGTGTAGGGCGTTATAAACTGAACAAGAAGTTTGATTATCCAGAACCGCTTGAAGAGTCTATTCTGACAAGAGAGGACATTGTTAATACAATGGCTTTTCTTATCAAGGTATATATAGGCGAGTCCAATGTAGACGATATTGATCATCTTGGAAACAGGCGTGTCCGTTCTGTAGGCGAGCTTCTTGCAAACCAGCTGAAAACCGCATTTACAAGAATGGAACGTATAGCCAAGGAACGCATGCAGATGAAGGAAACTGATACTGTAAAACCGCAGGATCTTATCTCCATCAAACCGATTGTTGCCGCTGTCAAGGAATTCTTCGGCTCGTCCCAGCTGTCCCAGTTCATGGATCAGGTAAATCCGTTGTCAGAACTGACTCATAAAAGGCGGCTGAATGCGCTTGGGCCCGGAGGTCTGTCAAGGGACAGGGCCGGATTCGAGGTTCGTGATGTACACTATACCCATTACGGAAGAATGTGTCCGATTGAAACGCCGGAAGGCCCGAATATCGGTCTTATAGTTTCTCTTGCAAATTACACCCGTGTTAATGATTACGGTTTCCTCGAAACACCTTACCGAAAGGTTGTGAAAGGAAAAGCAACCGATGAGGTTGAATACCTGTCCGCAATGGATGAAGAGAAATACTTCGTAGCTCAGGGTAATGCACGAATAGATGCTAAAGGGCGCTTCAGGGATGAGCTTGTATCCGTAAGAAAAGCAGGAGATTATGTTGCAAAGGCCCCTGAAGAAATTCAGTATATGGATGTATCGCCCAAGCAGGTTATTTCGGTTGCAACATCCCTGATTCCGTTCCTGGAACATGATGATGCCAACCGTGCGCTGATGGGTTCGAACATGCAGCGTCAGGCTGTACCTCTGGTTTTTCCGGAACCGCCGATTGTCGGAACAGGAATGGAGGGCAAAACAGCCTATGATTCGGGAGTGCTTGCAAAGGCAAAACGCGCAGGAGAGGTTATCTATGTAACCTCCCGGAAGGTTATTATAAAACCGGATAACGCCGCGTCTCCGAACGAAGTCGACGAATATACACTTCTGAAATACCAGCGGACAAACCAGGACACCTGTTTTAACCAGCGTCCTCTTGTCAGTGTCGGTCAGAAAGTGGGTGATGGAGCTGTCCTGGCGGACGGACCCGCAACATATCAGGGTGAGCTTGCGCTTGGAAGAAACGTTCTTTTGGGATTTGTTCCCTGGAACGGTTATAACTACGAGGACGCTATTCTTATATCTGAAAAGGTTGTAAAAGAGGATATTTTTACCTCTATTCATATAAAGGAATTCAGCGTAGATGTCAGGGAAACCAAGCTTGGTCCCGAGAAACTTACGCGGGATATTCCGAATGTAAATGAAAAAGCCCTTGATCAGCTTGATGAAGAAGGGATTATCCGGGTCGGCGCAAAGGTCGGGTCGGGTTATATTCTTGTCGGCAAGGTTACTCCGAAGTCGGAAACTGAAACCACACCGGAATTCAAGCTTCTGAATTCAATTTTCGGTGAGAAGGCAAAAGAAGTGCGCGACACTTCGCTGCGTCTTCCTCACGGTGTGGAAGGCACTGTTATCGATGTGCAGAGACTAAGACGTTCCGAGGGAGATGATCTTTCTCCGGGCGTTGATGAAGTTGTAAAGGTATTGATAGCAACAAAAAGAAAGCTGAGAGAAGGCGACAAGATGGCCGGGCGTCATGGAAACAAGGGTGTTGTAGCACGGGTTCTTCCTGAAGAGGATATGCCTTATATGGCTGACGGAACTCCGCTTGATATCTGTCTGAACCCGCTTGGTGTTCCTTCCCGAATGAACCTTGGTCAGATACTGGAAACAGAGCTGGGTTGGGCCGGTGCAAAACTTGGTGAATGGTACTCAACTCCGGTTTTCCAGTCAGCATCAAATGAGCAGATTGAAGCAAAGCTCGTGGAAGCGGGTCTGCCGGTTTCTTCCAAGACAATGCTGCGCGACGGCCGTACCGGTGTTCCGTTTGAGAATGATGTATTCTGCGGTATGGTTTACATGCTTAAACTTCATCATCTTGTTGACGACAAAATGCATGCCCGTTCAACCGGACCATACTCGCTTGTAACCCAGCAACCTCTTGGCGGTAAGGCTCAGTTCGGCGGTCAGCGACTTGGAGAAATGGAAGTCTGGGCGCTTGAAGCATACGGCGCGGCCAACACGCTTCAGGAACTGCTAACAATTAAATCAGATGATATGGCAGGAAGGGCCAAGATATATGAAAGCATCGTGAAGGGCGAGCCTGCATCAAGCGCCGGCGTGCCTGAATCTTTCAATGTTCTTGTTCAGGAACTCAGAGGTCTTGCGCTTGATTTAACCATCTATGATTCGAAGGGAAAGCGTGTTCCGCTGACGGAAAGGGACGAAGAGTTGATAACCCGGCAGGGAAGTCAGTTTTAGTAACATTGGACATCCGTGTCCTATGTTACTCAGAAGAACGCAAAGCTCTGCTTTACGTTCTTCACTCTGTTTACCCAGTCATCTAAGCTGCCGGGCAGCTTTTGACGGGGAGACATTAAGGGAGAAAAAATGAGAGAAATACAGGATTTTGATCATATACAGATAATGCTGGCGTCGCCTGAGCAGATAAGGGCGTGGTCTTACGGCGAAGTAAAAAAGCCGGAGACTATCAATTATCGTACGCTAAGGCCGGAAAAAGACGGCCTGTTCTGCGAAAGGATATTCGGAACCACAAAGGAATGGGAATGTTACTGCGGCAAGTTCAAGTCTATTCGCTATAAGGGCGTTATTTGTGATCGCTGTGGTGTAGAGGTTACCCATTTCAAGGTCAGACGAGAAAGAATGGGGCATATTGAGCTGGCATCACCTGTATCGCATATATGGTATTACCGCTCTGTTCCTTCCCGGATGGGTCTTCTTCTTGACCTTACGGTTGCTGCGCTCAGATCTATTTTGTATTATGAAAAATATATAGTTATTGATCCGGGTGACACCGATCTGAAGAAAATGGAGCTTCTTACTGAAGAGGAATATAATACCGCCCGTGAACGTTACGGTATGAGTTTTTCCGCCGGTATAGGTGCCGAGGCTATAAGGACCCTTCTTGAACGAATCGACCTTGATGTTCTGTCTGTCGAGCTGAGAGCAAAGATGGTTGAAAAAGGAGCAAAAGCTGATAAACGGCTTTTAAAGCGTATAGAGATTGTAGAAAACTTCCGTGATTCAAAAAACAAACCCGAGTGGATGATTCTGGATGTTATCCCGGTAATACCGCCGGAACTGCGCCCGATGGTACAGCTTGACGGCGGACGTTTTGCAACTTCCGACCTGAATGATTTATACAGGCGTGTGATAAACAGAAACAACAGGCTTAAGAGGCTGATGGCTCTTAATGCTCCCGATATCATAATAAGAAATGAAAAAAGAATGCTTCAGGAAGCTGTAGACGCGCTTTTTGATAATTCAAAGAAGAAAAGGGTTGTTAAGGGCGCTTCAAACAGACCGCTCAAATCACTTTCGGATTTTCTTAAAGGTAAACAGGGACGATTCAGACAGAACCTTCTCGGAAAGCGCGTAGACTATTCCGGCCGTTCGGTTATTGTAGTAGGACCGAGCCTGAGAATGCATCAATGCGGCCTTCCGACCAAGATGGCGCTTGAGCTGTACAAACCGTTTATAATGAAAAAGCTCGTCGAAAAAGACGTTGTTTATAATATTAAAAAGGCCAAGAACCTTGTTGAGCAGGAAACACCTGAAGTATGGGCAGTTCTTGACGAGGTAGTTCGGGAGCATCCGGTACTGCTGAACAGGGCTCCTACCCTGCACAGGCTCGGTATCCAGGCTTTTGAGCCGGTTCTTGTTCAGGGAAAGGCCATAAAGCTGCACCCGCTTGTTTGTCACGCATATAATGCCGACTTCGACGGCGACCAGATGGCCGTTCATGTTCCGCTGACCCAGGCTGCGCAGATTGAGTGCTGGACGCTTATGCTGTCGGTCAACAACCTGCTTAACCCTGCAAGCGGAAGCCCGATTGTGTTCCCGTCGCAGGATATGGTTCTGGGAATCAACTACCTGACAAGGGCCAGGCCCGGAGCGCACGGCGAAGGGAAGTGGTTCGGGTCCGGAGATGAGATTATTCTCGCCCAGGATGCGGGAGCCGTAGATTATCAGGCTTTATGCAAGGTAAAGATTGACGGCGAATATATTGATACAACCGCCGGCCGGGTAATATTCAACAAGGCCATGCCGGAAGAGATAGAATATGTTAACTGGTCGCTAGGCGACAAGGAGCTTCGTACCCTTATCGCGGCCACTATCAAAAAGCACGGTCCGTCGATAACGGTAAATATGCTTGATGCAATCAAGGATACCGGATTTAAATATGCGACCGTTTTCGGCGCTACAATCAGTATGCAGGATATCGTAATACCGGCCGACAAGAAGAAAATGATTGAATCTGCCAATTCGGAGGTTCTGACCATCCAGGAACAGTATATTCAGGGTCATATAACAACTGAAGAACGGTACAACAGGGTTGTTGAGGTGTGGAGTAAGACCAATGAGGATCTTACAAACGTACTGATGAAAACACTGAAGCAGGATCGGGACGGATTTAACCCCGTATACATGATGGCCGACTCGGGAGCACGGGGAAGCCGGACACAGATCAGGCAGCTTGCAGGTATGCGAGGTCTTATGGCCAAACCTTCGGGAGATATTATTGAGCTTCCGATCCGGTCCAATTTTAAGGAAGGCCTTTCGATTATCGAGTTTTTTATCTCGACAAACGGTGCCCGAAAGGGTCTTGCCGATACTGCGCTGAAAACCGCAGATGCGGGATACCTGACAAGGCGGCTTGTTGATATTGCACAGGATGTCGTTATTAATGATGACGACTGCGGGACCATCAACGGTATAGAAATCAGGGCCATAAAGGACGGCGAAGAAGTTGTAGAATCCCTGTCCGATCGAATTGTCGGCCGTTTTACACTTGAGCGCGTAAAACATCCGATAACCGGTGAAATTATGGTTGATGTTAACGAAGAGATAACTGACGATATTGCAATTGCCATTGAAGACGCCGGTGTTGAAAGCGTAAGGATAAGAACGGTTCTTACCTGTGAAGCCGAACATGGAGTATGCCGAAAGTGTTACGGCCGAAACCTTGCAAACAACAGAACAGTTGAAATAGGTGAGGCTGTAGGAATCATAGCTGCACAGTCAATCGGCCAGCCCGGTACGCAGTTGACGATGAGAACTTTCCATATAGGTGGAGCCGCTACAAAAGTAAGCGAAGAAAACAGGACTTACCTGCATTACCCGACTCTTATCAAAGAAATAAACGGAACAACAGTCAAGCTTGAAAACGGCGACGTGTTGTATACCAGAAAGGGAAATGTAATACTGGCAAAGGTTCTTCAGAGAATACCATACGCGAAAGGCGGAAAGGTTCTTGTGGAAGACGGACTGAAGGTTGTCCCGGGTGACGATCTTGTTAAACAGGGATCGGACGTTCTGAAGGCTGAGGAAATAGGCTTTGTTTCAGTTCTTGACAATGAAGTTGTCCTTGTAGCACAGGATCAGAAGATTGATATCCGCACCGGAGCCAAGCTGATGGTCGGCGTGGGAACGGTTGTTCCGGCTGATGATTCAATTGCCGTATTCGACCCATTCTCCGAACCGATAATTGCCGAGGTTGAGGGTACCGTTAAGTACAAGGATATTATTCTCGGCACCACCCTTAAAGAGGAAATTAACGAGGATACGGGTAATGTAGACAAAAAAATTACCGAACATGCCCTTGAAACCCTCCAGCCGATGCTTCAGATAGTCGGGAAGAATGGTGAAGAAATCGCAACGTATTATCTGCCGGGAAATGCCTATCTTAATGTTGATGACGGCGATAAGGTAAGCGTTGGTAAAACACTCGCTAAGCTTCTCAAGGAATCCGTAAAAACAAAGGATATAACCGGTGGTCTGCCCCGTGTCGGTGAACTTTTTGAAGCCAGAAGACCGAAAAACCCGACAGTTCTGGCAAAAATAAGCGGGACCATTCATTTGAAAGGTATAATAAAAGGAAAGCGGGTCGTTGAAATTCAGGATGATTTTGCTGAAACTGACGGCGATGATGCTACTGTTTACAAACATCTTGTACCGATGGGCAAGCATCTTCTTGTCAGGGACGGTGACCTTGTTGAGGCAGGTGAACTTCTCTGCGACGGCGCGGTTGATCCGCATGATATTCTCGATATTCTTGGTGAAAACGAACTTCAGTCTTATCTTGTTGACGAGGTTCAGGAAGTTTACCGAATGCAGGGCGTAGTAATTAACGATAAACATATCGGCGTAATAGTACGCCAGATGATGAGAAAGGTTGAGATTCGTCAGGTCGGAGATACCAACTTTATTTATGGTCAGCAGGTCGACAAGTATAAATTCCATTCCGAAAATCGAAAGGTTATGCGTGAAGGCGGACAGCCTGCCGTGGCCAGACCGTTGCTGCTTGGTATTACAAGGGCTTCGCTGAATATTGACTCATTCCTTTCGGCTGCTTCCTTTCAGGAAACCACAAAGGTTCTTACGAATGCTGCGATAGCCGGAAGCGTTGATAATCTGCGGGGACTTAAGGAAAACGTAGTAATCGGTCACCCGATACCGGCCGGTACGGGAATGAGGGCCTACAAGAATGTAAGGCTGTATGACGATACAAGTGAAGATCTTGATGCCTCCATACAGAAAATTCTTGAGCTTCGGAAAGCTGAGAAAGCGGCTGAAGAAGCTGAGGGACGGGATAATCCCGACGAGCAGAAGCTTTCGTTCGCCGGGACCGGAATAGAACAGGCGTTGTCGGAAGCCGGTATTTTTAACGATTCCGGCAGAGGTCGCGGTGATTCGGCCGACGATGACGGTGCTGAATAGGGTACCGGCAGAGAGAATAAACTGTTTCTTTTGGGAAACGGTGTTGATGCGGCAGTTCATGCTGAGTCCGTTAGAACCGAAGGTTCCCGGATTTAAACTGCCGATGCATCGTATATTAAATTTCCGAAAGGAAATTAAATTTCTGTCAAGAAATTAGACTTCTTTATGAAGTCGGCCGACGGAGCTTGAATCATGATTCGTCGGTCAGATTTACGCGGGCTTGACTTTTTTCAGACTGACTGTTAGAGTCAAGCTCACAAAATAATAGTGGAATTAGGGAGTATTACACGTAAATGCCTACAATAAATCAACTTGTAAGAAAAGGCAGAAAGCAGGTTAACAAGAAAACTACAGCACCTGCTCTTGATGCCTGCCCTCAGAAAAGAGGGGTTTGTACCCGTGTGATGACCGTAACTCCTAAGAAGCCGAATTCGGCTTTGCGTAAGGTTGCGAGAGTAAGACTTTCAAACGGGATTGAGGTTACGGCCTACATTCCGGGTGTTGGTCATAATCTTCAGGAGCACTCTGTAGTGCTTTTACGCGGAGGCAGGGTTAAGGATCTTCCGGGTGTACGTTATCATATCGTTAGAGGAGCCAAGGATACGCTTGGTGTAGATGACCGCAGGCAGGGCCGTTCAAAATACGGTACCAAGAGACCGAAGGCGTAAGGGGGAACTATGTCCAGAAAAAGGGTTGCACCTGTAAGACCGGTTCTTCCGGATTCTGCATATAGCAGTACTGTTATTTCGAAGTTCATTTCCAGAATGATGCTTGACGGTAAAAAATCTACCGCGACAAAGATTATGTATGATGCCCTGGAAGTGGTTAAGGAAAAGACCGGCGAAAATGCGCTTGATGTTTTTCTTAAGGCTCTTGAAAATGTAAAACCTATGGTAGAAGTAAAGTCGAGAAGAGTAGGCGGTTCTACTTATCAGGTTCCTGTTGAGATTCGGGAAAGCAGACGTGAAGCTCTTGCAATGAGGTGGATAATTACTGCAGCAAGAGGAAGAAACGGCAGGGCAATGAGCAGGGCATTAAGTGAAGAACTGCTTGACGCATACAATAATACAGGAACTGCTTTCAAGAAAAAGGAAGATACCCACAGAATGGCCGAAGCCAACAAGGCTTTTGCACATTACAGGTGGTAATTTTTTTGTTTTTTTCCGCTGAGAAAATATCCCGGCGGGCACAATGCTTGACTTAAAAGCCTATTTTAATTATAGTGCTTGTTTGTAGGACTGATCGAATTTCAGTCCGGTGATTTTGCCAAACCAATCGTCCTTCTGAGCTGTCATTAGGGTGGTAAGGTGGTTCTGTTCTTAGCTGTCAGTTTTAACTCATGGCCGATTACTTTACTATCTTTTCACATACAGTTATACAGGTGAAGTTTGGCTGAAAAAGACAGGTTTATCCTGAATATTGCTAATATATTGTTGACAACATGAAGAGTGGCCTAAAAGCGGCAGTTTGCCGGCACGGTTACGCTGCATTGTCATACAATTTTTTGAGCCATTAGGATCGTAGTAAGGAGGAATAAATGGCTAAAGAAAAGTTTTCTAGAACTAAGGATCATGTTAACGTAGGAACTATCGGACACGTTGACCATGGTAAGACGACACTTACTGCCGCAATTTCCATGTACTGCTCAATGAAGCAGGGTGGTAAAGTCATGAACTATGATGACATTGATAACGCTCCGGAAGAAAAAGCCAGAGGAATAACCATTAATACACGTCATATTGAGTACGAAACAGCAACAAGACACTATGCTCATGTTGACTGTCCGGGTCACGCCGACTATATCAAGAACATGATAACCGGTGCTGCACAGATGGACGGTGCTATTATTCTGGTTGCCGCTGATTCTGGTCCCGAGCCTCAGACAAGAGAGCATATCCTTCTTGCAAGACAGGTTGGAGTGCCCAAGCTTATTGTTTTTCTGAACAAGATGGACCTTGCGGATCCGGAACTTGTTGAACTCGTTGAAGTTGAGGTTCAGGAAATTCTTGAATTTTATGAATTCCCGTCAGATTGTCCTTTTATCAAGGGTTCCGCCTTTGAAGCAATGTCAAATCCTGATGATCCCGAGAAGACTGCATGTATCCAGGAACTTCTTGATGCAATGGATACATATTTTCCTGTTCCGGAACGAGATGTTGACAAACCTTTCCTTATGCCGATTGAAGATATTTTCTCTATTCAGGGCCGTGGTACTGTAGTTACCGGTCGTATTGAAAGAGGTGTTGTTCATGTTGGCGACGAAATCGAAATTGTAGGTATCAAGGCGACTGCCAAGACTACATGTACCGGTGTTGAGATGTTTAACAAGCTTCTTGATGAAGGTCAGGCTGGTGATAACATCGGCGCTCTTCTCAGAGGTACCGACAAGAAAGAAGTAGAAAGAGGCCAGGTTCTTGCTAAACCCGGAACAATTACTCCGCACGTTAAGTTTCAGGGTGCAACATACGTACTCTCCAAGGAAGAGGGTGGTCGTCATTCGCCGTTCTTCTCCGGTTACAGACCTCAGTTCTATTTCAGAACTACCGATATTACCGGAACAGTTAATCTTCCTGCCGACAAGCAGATGGTTATGCCTGGTGATCATGTTGAGCTCGAGATTGAACTCATACATCCGATCGCTATGGAGAAAGGTCTCAGATTTGCTATCCGTGAGGGTGGAAGAACAGTTGCCAGTGGTCAGGTAACTGAAATTATCGAGTAATTGAATAGACATTGGTCCTGGCTTTACAGCCGGGACTTTATTGTCAGGAGGAATAATGGCCAAAAATGATAGGATCCGAGTGAGATTGAGAGGGTTCGACGTAGAACTTGTTGATCAGAGTGCAAAGTCAATCGTACAGACAGTAGGAAAGGCCGGTTCAAAAGTTGCAGGACCGATCCCGCTACCCACACGGATTAATAAATACACTGTTCTGAGGTCTCCTCATGTTAACAAGAAGTCCAGAGAGCAGTTTGAGATGAGAACACATAAGAGACTGATTGACATTTTAGACCCTACTTCAAAAGTCATGGACGCTTTAATGACATTAGAGCTTCCCGCTGGCGTTGATGTAGAGATTAAGCAGTAACGACAATTTTAGTTTTTATTTGAGGTATACGATGTTAGGGCTAATCGGCAAGAAAGTCGGCATGACACAGGTTTATGATGAGCAGGGCGCAATGACCCCTGTAACTGTTATAAAATTTGAAGACAATGTTGTAGTTGGTAAAAGAAGCGTCGAGAAAGACGGATATGAAGCCTGTGTATTGGGAACAGTCGACAAAAAAGCTGCTAAGGTAACAAAACCTTACGGCGGACAGTTTCCTGAAGGAGTTGAACCGAAACGGTTTCTGTATGAAATGAGAGATTTCGATCTCGATACGGAAATTGGTCAGAAATACGGTGTGGAATTATTTGAAGAACTCAGATTTGTAGACGTAATAGGTACTACAAAGGGTAAAGGTTACCAGGGTGTTATGAAAAGACACGGCTTCGGCGGTGGAAGAAAAACCCACGGTTCAAAATTTCACAGGGCAAACGGTTCGACTGGTATGGCTGCCTGGCCTTCCAGGGTGATTAAAGGCACAAAGATGCCTGGTAGAATGGGCGGCGAGCGAAAAACGGTGCAGAACCTGAAAATAGTCAGGGTTGATGCAGAAAAGCAGATTATTCTTGTTAAAGGTGCAGTTCCGGGAACACGCGACAGTGTAGTGCTCGTACGACGTGCCAAGAAGAAATAGTAAAGGGTGAGAATATGAAAGCAAAGGTCTTTTCGATAAGTGGCGAAGAGATAAAAGATATAACTCTTAGTGATGATGTATTCGGCAAAGAGGTTAGCGAGGGTTCGATCTACTATGCTATCAGAAATGAACTTGCAAACCGTCGTGTCGGAACAGCATGCACAAAGACAAGATCTGAAGTAAGAGGAAGCGGAGCAAAACCCTGGAGCCAGAAAGGTACCGGTCATGCAAGATCAGGTTCAAAGAAATCTCCGGTATGGGTTGGCGGAGGAACCGTATTCGGTCCGAAACCGCGTGACTATTCCTATTCAATGCCGAAGAAGATGAAAAGAGCTGCAATGAAATCAATTCTTAGCCTTAAGGCTCAGAATGATTCGCTTGTTGTTGTTGAAGACTTCAGTATTGAATCCGGAAAAACAAGGGATCTTGTAAATATACTTAAGAGTTTATCTGTAGAAGGAAGGGCCGTTGTTATCCTTAAGGATGACGACGCAATGGTAAGAAGAGCCGGCCGGAATATTCCCGGTTTGAGCATTCTTTCTTATAACAGGCTCAATGCTCATGATCTTTTTTACGGAAAGAAGATTCTGGTTCTTGAGACTGCTGCCGGAAATCTAAATGATTTCTACGGAAAAGGGGAGGCTGAATAATTATGGAAGCAATCGGAATACTTATTGAGCCTGTTCTGACGGAAAAAACAAACGAAATGCGTGACGGAGAAAGCAGAAAGTATGTATTTAAAGTTGATCCCCGCGCAAACAAGATTCAGATAATGGGAGCAGTGAAAGAACTTTTTAATGTTCAGCCTGTAGCCTGCAATATCGTTAATGTAAAATCCAAGCCGAGAATGGCAAGGACAAAATCAGGTATGCGCTACGGTAAAACAACTCCCTGGAAGAAAGCTATAATCACACTGAAAGCCGGCGACAAGATCGATTCGGTTGAAGGCGTGTAGGTTAGGGGGCTGAAGTGGGAATTAAGAAGTATAATCCTAGAACACCGAGTCTCAGATACAAGACCGGACTGACTTTTGACGAGATTACTACAACAGATTCTGAAAAGTCTTTGACTGTAGGGCTCAACAAAAATGCGGGACGCGGTGCAGGTGGAAGAATAGCCGTCAGAAGACGCGGCGGCGGACATAAAAGAAAATACAGAATAATTGATTTCAAGAGAGATAAATACGGTATTCCCGGAAAGGTCGCTACCATTGAGTATGATCCGAACAGAACTGCCAACATAGCTCTTGTAAATTACGCGGACGGTGAAAAACGTTATGTTCTCGCACCGAAAGGTCTTCAGGTAGGCAATGAAATAATCAGCGGACCGAATTCGCCTATTGAGATAGGCAACACTCTTCCGCTTGAAAACATACCGCTCGGAATGACTGTGCATAATGTTGAACTTGAACTTGGACGCGGTGGTCAGCTTGTTCGGGCTGCAGGACTTGGAGCTTCAGTTGTTGCCAAAGACGGCGATTATGTAACTCTGAAACTTCCTTCCGGTGAAATGAGAATGATTTTCAAGAAATGTTCGGCAACACTTGGTGAAGTCGGTAATGAAGATCATATGAATGTTACACTTGGAAAAGCAGGAAGATCCCGCTGGTTGGGCAAAAGGCCGAAAGTACGAGGTGTTGTCATGAATCCTCATGACCATCCGCACGGAGGCGGTGAAGGCAAGACCTCGGGAGGTCGTCATCCTGTAACACCATGGGGTGTTCCTACCAAGGGATACAAGACACGAAAGAAGAGCAAGTCTTCCAGCAAGTTTATTGTTAAGAAGCGGAAGTAGGAGTATAGATAGTGGCTAGGTCAATAAAGAAAGGTCCTTTTATTGAGAGAAAACTGTATAAGAGAATCGTTGAAATGGCGAAAGCTGGTGACAAGAAGATGGTAAAAACTTTTTCGAGATCATCAACTATCATTCCTGAAATGGTTGGTTTTACAGTTTCTGTATATAACGGAAAAACCTGGGTGCCGGTATACGTTACCGAAAACCTTGTAGGACACAAGCTCGGCGAGTTCGCGCCTACAAGATTTTACAGAGGTCATTCAGGTTCGGATAAGAAAGCTGGTAAGAGATAGGTATAGTGATGGACGCAAAAAAAGGATACAAAGCAAAATCTACACATTTGATGATTGCTCCTACGAAACTCAGAAGAGTGGCTAATATAGTCAGAAACAAGCCTTATACTGAGGCGGTTGCTATACTTGAAAGCCTCCCTCAGAAAGGCGCTGTTTATCTTCGAAAGACTATACAGTCTGCAGCGGCTAATGCGCTTTTTCAGAATAAAAATCTTGATGAGGAAATGCTCTATATCAAGATTCTGATGATCGATGACGGTCCGCGCATGAAAAGAGTCTGGGCAAGAGGTCGGGGCAGGAGAGACATTCTTTTAAAAAGAATGAGTCATATAACAGTTGTTGTAGATGAAATTGCGAGTGTGGGGGAATAAATGGGTCAGAAAGTTAATCCTATAGGTTTACGAATCGGTATAAACAAAACCTGGAAATCCAAATGGTATGTGGACCCGAGAGAGTATGCAGACACACTGCATGAAGACCTGGTAATCAGGAAGACTCTTTTAAACTGTCCTGAAACCAAAGGTGCGGATATTTCTGATATAGAGATAATCAGACATCCCCAGAGAATAACAGTTGTTATTCAGACATCAAGGCCCGGTATTATAATCGGCGCCAAGGGTTCTAATATTGAAAAGATTGGAAACAGACTGCAGACTATTGCAGGAAAGAAAATTCAGATAAAGATAAAAGAGATTAAACAGCCTGAAAGCGATGCACAGATTATTGCTCTGAATATTGCCAGACAGCTTAAATCCAGATCTGCTTTCAGAAGAACTCTAAAAATGGCTGTTAACAACGCTATGAAGACTGGTATTCAGGGAATTAAGGTTAAGATATCAGGAAGACTCGGCGGGGCCGAAATGTCCAGAATGGAACAGTATAAGGCTGGCCGGGTTCCTCTTCATACTCTAAGGGCAAATATCGACTACGGTTTTGCAGAAGCCGATACAACCTTTGGAGTTATAGGCGTTAAGGTCTGGGTATTTACCGGAGAGGTTTATAAAAGAGACCGGAAAGAGGATGCGGGTCTTCTCGTTAAAAAACAGAGAGATAAATCCTCTGCAAGGAGTTAATCGAGATGCTTAGTCCTAAAAGAACGAAATACAGGAAGAGACAGAGAGGCGGTGTACTCCGGGGTGTCGCGCAGAGAGGTAACACAATTGCCTTCGGCGACTACGGTCTGGTTTCTCTGGAAAATAAATGGATAACCAACAGGCAGATTGAAGCTGCGCGTATTGCAATGACAAGGCATATCAAGAGAGGCGGTAAAGTCTGGATCAGGATTTTCCCTGACATACCTTATACAAAGAAACCCGCTGAAACCAGGATGGGAAAAGGTAAAGGTAATCCGGAATACTGGGTTGCAGAAGTTAAACCCGGAACCGTGATGTTTGAAATGTCGGGCGTAAGTCCTGAACTTGCCAACGAAGCAATGAGGCTTGCAGGAAATAAACTGCCGATCAAAGTGAAATTTGCTGAAAGAAGGGGTCGTGAATAGTTATGAAAAATTCATTTAGCGATTTGACATACGAAGAACTTCTTAACAAACGTGAAGAACTTAAAAAGAAACACATGGACAAAAGGTTCAGCAAAGTGCTTGGTCATGTTGAAAGTCCTATCGAAATCAGAACTGTCAGACGACAGATCGCCAGACTCAATACGATCATTCACGAGTATGCGCTCGGAATTCGTAAGGCTTAAGGCAGGAGATGATAGTGGATACTAAAGCGGTAGAAAAGACCAAGGGATATAACAAGACATACACAGGAGTTGTGGTCAGCGACAAAATGGAAAAAACAATCGTTGTCAAGGTAAGTACCAGAAAACTCCACCGACTGTATAAAAAGTATCTTGCGAGAAGCAAAAAGATAAAAGCTCACGATGAAAAGAATGACGCTAATATCGGAGATACAGTTCGAGTAATAGAATGCAGACCGGTCAGCAAAGATAAATGCTGGCGTCTTGTTGAGATAGTCGAGAGAGCAAAATAATTGTTCTAATGAGCAGGAAGTCTGCTCATTATTGGAAATTGAGTATGCCGGTAGAGATATCTGATCGGGCATGCTTGAAGGAGTTGTAATATGATCCAGATGCAAACGTATCTGAATGTGGCAGATAACAGCGGTGCTAAGAGGGTGCAGTGTATTAAGGTTCTCGGCGGAAGTCATAAAATGACAGCCGGAATCGGCGACATCATCGTAGTAGCAGTAAAAGACGCTCTGCCTAATGCAGCCATCAAAAAAGGTGATGTACAGAAGGCGGTAATAGTAAGAACCAGCAAGGAATATCGGAGACCCGACGGTACATATATCAGATTTGATGACAATGCCTGTGTTATTGTAGATGCCAACCAGGCTCCGAAAGGAAAGAGAATTTTCGGCCCTGTAGCAAGAGAGCTTCGTGAAGAAGGCTTCATGAAGATCGTTTCGCTCGCGCCGGAAGTTCTTTAAAGGAGTTTACTGATGGTAAAATATAAGATTAAGAAGGACGATACCGTTAAGGTTGTTTGCGGCAAAGATAAAGGAAAAACCGGAAAGGTTGTTAAAGTAGACAGAGAAAAAGCCCGTGTTATCGTTCAGGGTATAAACATAGTAAAGAAGGCCCAGAAAGCCAAAAGCCAGAATGAAAAAGGCGGAATTATAAGTATAGAAGCAGCCATGGATGCATCAAATGTAATGGTAGTATGCAAGAAATGCGGTCCTACCAGAGTTGGGTTCAAGGTTGACGGGAAAGAGAAAAAAAGAATTTGTAAGAAATGCGGGGATACAATCTAATGGCAGCAGTATACGTACCTACAATGAAGAAGTTCTATACTGAGAAAGTTTTCAAAGAGCTTCAGGAAGAATTCGGATATAAGTCCCCCATGCAGATTCCAAGTATTGAGAAAATTGTTGTCAGTGTAGGGTGCGGAGACGCAATTGCAAACAAGAAATTTCTTGAGTCAGCTGTTCAGGAAATGGAGCTGATTACAGGCCAGAAAGCTGTTAAGACGAAGGCAAGAAAATCAATATCAAACTTTAAGCTGCGTGAAGGAATGGAGATCGGCGCCAAGGTAACTTTGCGTGGAGCATACATGTGGGAATTTTTTGAAAGACTGACCAGTGTTGCACTTCCCCGTGTAAAGGACTTCAGAGGCACTAACCCTAACGCATTTGATGGTAACGGAAATTACGCTCTTGGCATTACAGAGCAGATAATTTTTCCTGAAATCGATTATGACAAGATTGAAAGGGTCAGCGGATTGAATATCGCTATTGTTACAACCGCTAAGACGGATCAGGAAGCCAAGAGCCTTTTGCAGAAGCTCGGCATGCCTTTCAGAAAATAGGAGTAGTAATTATGGCTAAAAAATCTATGATTGTAAAAGCTAACCGGACTCCGAAGTATAGTACACGTAAAGTGAACAGATGTCAGATCTGTGGCAGACCGAGAGGCTATATGCGGAAGTTTAAGATGTGTAGAGTTTGTTTCAGAAAGTACGCCAGTGAAGGTTTAATCCCGGGCGTAACTAAATCCAGCTGGTAGGGAGAATAATATGGCAGTTTCAGATCCTGTAGCTGATATGTTAACGAAAATAAGAAACGCGAATAGTGCGCGATTTGATAGGGTTGATATTCCGACTTCAAAATTAAAACTGGAAATAGTGAAAATTTTGAAGAACGAGGGATATGTTAAGAATTTTAAGAAAACCACAATAGACGGTATTAACTATATCAGAATATTTTTAAAGTATGCTGAAGAAGATCAGCCGATTATTCATGGTATTCAGAAAATATCAAAACCTGGTAGAAGGATATATTCAAGCTATAAAAAGATGCCCAGAATCTTTAACGGATTCGGTACATTGATAGTATCCACATCTGCGGGTGTTACGACCGGAAAGAAAGCCGCTGAAAAAAAGGTCGGCGGAGAGCTGATTTGCTCAGTTTGGTAGGATAGGGGAAACAAAATGTCTCGAATAGGAAAATTACCAGTAGTGATTCCTCAGGGAGTCAAGGTTGCAGTTACTGAAGACATGATCGCTGTTGAAGGCCCTAAGGGAAAACTTGAGCAGGATTATAAGCCGGATGTAGATATTAAAGTTGAAGAAAATGAAGTTACTGTAAGCGCTAAAAAAGATACAAAGGCCGCACATTCGTATCACGGTCTTTACAGATCGCTTATAAACAACATGGTTATTGGAGTATCTCAGGGATATTCAAAAAGCCTTATTATTAACGGTGTTGGTTACAGGGCCGAGGTTAATAACGACATTCTCACTCTTAATCTGGGTTATTCACAGCCTATCGATTATTTTATTGAGGACGGTATTACCATTGTAGTTGAAGGAAAGGGTGGCAACAAAATTGTTGTTTCCGGAATCAACAAGCAGAGAGTAGGTCAGGTAAGCGCTGAAATAAGATCTTTGAGACCGCCCGAGCCGTATAAAGGTAAAGGAATCAGGTATGAAGATGAAAATATCAGACGCAAAATTGGTAAGTCAGGTATTAAGTAGGGTAGTTGTATGAAGAAGCTTATAGAGAAAGCAAACCGAAGAGTAAGAAGAAAGAAACACGTTCGGAAAACTGTTCAGGGAACTCCGGAAAGACCGAGAATGAGTGTTTACAAAAGCTCACGGCATCTTTATATCCAGGTCATCGATGATCAAAGCGGTAAAACAATCGCTTATGCAAATAATCTGGAGAAAGAAAACAGGACTATTCCGTCCAATGTTGAAGGTGCTTCAAAGCTGGGTGAACTTATCGGTACACGTCTTAAAGAGAAAAAGATAACTAACGTTGTATTTGATAGAAATGGTTATATCTATCACGGTAAAGTTAAAGCTATTGCTGACGGTGCGCGCAAGTCGGGTATAACCATTTAGGAGGAAGATGTTGGAAACTGCAAACGATAAAGAATATGTTGAGAAACTTGTAAAACTCAACAGGGTTGCAAAGGTTGTTAAAGGTGGTAGAAGATTTTCTTTCTCGGCTCTTGTTGTCGTAGGCGATCAGAACGGCAGAGTAGGTTACGGATTTGGAAAGGCAAATGATGTTTCAGAAGCCATCAGAAAGTCCGTTGAGAAGGCTAAAAAGAGTATGATCACCGTTCCTGTGAAAAACAGTACTGTTCCTCATGAATATGTAGGCGAGTACAAGAGTGCAAGAGTACTTCTGAAGCCGGCTGCTCCGGGAACCGGAATTATTGCCGGCGGGCCAGTACGTGCCGTGATGGAAGTATGCGGAATCAATAATATTCTCAGTAAATCACTCGGTTCCAAAAACACGATGAATATAACAAAAGCTGTTTTTAACGGTCTTGAGAATATGATGAGCGCCAGAGAAATTGCAAAAGGCAGGGGAAAAACTCTTGTCGATATGTGGGGTTAATAATGGCCAAGAGTAAAACTAAACAGGTTAAAATAGAGCTTGTAAGAAGCGGAATAGGCAGAAAACCAAACCAGAGAGCAACTTTAAAGGCCCTTGGTTTGAGAAAGATGCATCAGTCGGTTGTCAAGGATTCCAATCCTGCAATTCTTGGTATGATTAATACCGTCTCACATCTTGTAAAAGTTGAGGAGATTAGCTGATTATGGACGAATTAAGAGTGCCGGACGGCGCGGTTAAAAAGAAACGAGTTGTAGGTCGCGGAAACGGATCAACACGGGGTGGAACAAGCGGAAGAGGTTCAAACGGTCAGAACGCACGTTCAGGCGGTGGTGTTCGACCCGGATTTGAAGGCGGCCAGATGCCTCTTTACAGGCGGATTGCACGAAGAGGTTTTTCCAACTATCCGTTTAAGGTTGAATATAAAGCTGTAAACCTTCGGGAGATTGAATTAAAATACACTGATGGTGAAACCGTGAGCCTTGAAACCCTTAAAGAGAAGGGTGTTGTTAAAGGCAAAAACGTTAAAGTTAAAATCCTCGGTGACGGAGAACTCACCAAAAAGTTAACAGTTGACGTAGAAAAAGTATCTGCCGGTGCAAAAGAAAAGATCGAAAAAGCCGGTGGTAATATTGTAGTCAAAGAAGGTTAGAATGGCTGGTAATAAGCTTGCTGATATGATGCGAATAAAGGATCTGCGGGATCGGATCCTTTTTACTGTACTTATGCTCGTGATTTACAGACTTGGCGTTGCAATACCTATTCCCGGTATTAATCTCAATGCTCTCAAACTGTATTTCATGGCTCAGGAAGGTGCAAACGCAATAGGAATTACAGAATATATCGATTTCTTTTCAGGTGGCGGATTTAAGAATTTCTCGATATTTATGTTGGGAATAATGCCTTATATCTCCATGTCGATCATAATGCAGCTGCTTCTGATGGTGTTTCCTTTTTTGAAGAAGATATCGGAAGAAGACGGCGGAAGAAAGAAAATTCAGAAATACGTTAGATACGGTACGGTGCTTGTATGTCTTATTCAGTCATATGTAGTTACTGTTTATGCTGATCAGATACCTGATGCAATAGCCATGGCAAAACTGCCGTACACATTTATTGCAATGCTCACCGTAACATCGGGCACTGTTTTTCTGATGTGGATGGGCGAGCAGATAACTCAGCGTGGAGTAGGAAACGGAATATCTCTGATAATCTTTGCAGGTATTGTAGCAAGAATGCCCAATGCTTTTGCATCTATTATACGTGCGGTAAGAGAAGATGCTTTAAACCCTGTATTTGTAATTATTGTACTTGCAATGTTTGTGGCGGTAGTTGCACTGGTTGTTTATGAACAGCAGGGGCAGCGTAAAATACCTGTTCATTATGCGAAGCGGGTTGTAGGAAGAAAGATGTACGGTGCACAGAGCACATACATTCCCTTTAAAATCAATCCTTCAGGCGTTATACCTGTAATTTTTGCATCATCGATACTTACTTTCCTGTTACAGATAAGCAGCAATTTAGGCAAGAGTATTAAATGGCTGGGTGATTTTTCATATTGGCTGAGACCGAGCGGTCCGGCATATTTGATAATATATACGCTATTGATTATCTTTTTTGCATATTTTTACACTCAGGCTACACTGAACCCGATGGAAATAGCAAGACAGATTAGAGAAAACGGCGGTTCGATTCCGGGAGTAAGATCAGACAAACTGGAAGAATATCTGAATAAGATTCTCACCAGAATAATTTTACCCGGCGCCATTTTTCTCGCTTTCATAGCAATTATTCCGACCATCGTTCAGGCTGTGTTTCACTTCCCTGCATCCGCGGCAATGTTGCTTGGAGGTACATCACTTCTGATTATGGTAGGAGTCGATCTGGATACAATGTCGCAAATTGAAGGTCATCTAAGAATGCATCATCAGGAAGGCTTTGTTAAGAAAGGCAAAATTAAATCGAGGAATCTCTAAGGGGTGACAAATGAAAGTAAGAGCAAGTGTTAAACCCATGTGTGATAAATGCAAGGTTATAAGAAGACGGGGTGTATTGAGAATTATCTGTACAAACCCAAAACATAAACAGAGACAGAAGTAGGGGGATATTTATGGCACGAATTTCAGGTGTAGACCTTCCTAATAAACAAATTAAGATCGCTTTAACCTATATATACGGGATCGGCCAGACAACAGCTGTTGAAATCTGCGAAAAATTGAAGGTTGATCCGGAAAGCAGAATGAATGATCTATCAAGTGATGATGTTGCCAAGCTTCGACAGATACTTGATAATGAATATAAGGTCGAAGGACGGCTGAGAACTGAGAATGCGCTTAACATTAAAAGGCTGATGGATATCGGCTGTTACAGGGGTCTCAGACACAGAAGAGGCTTGCCGGTACGGGGACAGAGGACTAAAACCAATGCACGTACAAGAAAGGGCAAGAAGAAAACTGTTGCCGGAAAGAAAAAAGCAACTAAATAGGCCGGAGGTAGAAAGCATTGGCTAAGGTTAAGAAAAAGAAAGAGAAGAAGACGGTTCACGAAGGAAATGTCTATATTCAGGCTACCTTCAATAATACAATAGTTACAATAACTGATTTGAACGGTAACGCTGTTTCATGGGCAAGCGCAGGCGGTCTGGGATTCAGGGGAGCCAAGAAGTCTACTCCATATGCTGCACAGACAACAGCAGAAACTGCTGCCAAGAAAGCAATGGATTACGGGCTGCAATCAGTACATGTTTATGTAAAAGGTCCGGGTGTCGGCCGTGAGTCCGCTATACGTTCTCTTGGTAATCTGGGATTGTGGGTTAAAGGCATTGTTGATATGACGCCTATTCCGCATAACGGATGCAGACCGAGAAAGAGCAGAAGGGTATAAGGAGAATATCATGGCAAGAAATACAGGACCTCAGTGCAGGCTTTGCCGTGCTGAAAAGAAGAGACTATATCTTAAAGGCGACCGATGTAAAGGTTCGAAATGCCCTATAACAAAGAAGAGAAATCCTCCCGGAAAGGGTCCGAGAACCAGGGCTGGAAAAGTTTCGGATTACGGGCTGCAGTTAAGAGAGAAACAGAAACTTAAAAGAACATATGGAATGCTTGAAAAGCAGTTCAAGATTTTCTTCTCAAAAGCAGACAGCATGAAAGGGAAAACCGGTGAAAATCTTATCTGTCTTCTGGAAAGAAGGCTTGATAATATCGTTTACCGTATGAGATTTGCTTCATCAAGAAATCAGGCCAGGCAGCTGGTGTCTCACGGACATATTAAGGTTAACGGAAAAAAGGTAACAATATCTTCTTATATCGTTCGGGAAGGCGATGTAATTGAAGTGAAAGAAAACAGCAAGAATATGGTTGTTATCAAAGAGAGCCTTAAGGAATACACCAAATCCGGTGTTTACCCGTGGATCGAAATTGATCCTGATGCAATGAAGGGAACAGTTAAAGCGATACCGCTCAGAAGCGATGTAGCTGATCTTGCAGATCTGAACGAACAGCTTATCGTTGAGCTCTATTCAAGATAAAAAACAGGGAGTACACATGGCGCGAAAAAATCTTTTAAAAGGATTTAAGAAGCCGAAAGGTATATCTTTTGAGCACAGTGAGATAAGCAGTAATGTAGGTAAATTTACTGCTTATCCGTTTGAAAGAGGGTACGGTACAACAATCGGAAATACTCTTAGGAGAGTTCTTCTTTCATCAATACAGGGATATGCTGTTTCTGCAATTAAGATTACGAGTTACGATGAGGAAGGTAACCCTCATATGATCTCAAGCGAATTTGAATCAATTCCCGAGGTTGTTGAAGATACCCCTGAAGTTATAAATAATCTTAAAGCGTTAAAAATAAAATTACCTGAAGATGTTGAGCAGAAAATCATCAATATTGATCTGAAGGGTGCCGGTGAAATAACCGGAGCTTCATTTAAAGTTGATGAAGAGATTGAAATTTTTAACGAAGATCTCAAGATTGCAACAATGATGGAAAATGCGAATCTTGATATTGAAGTTCAGATTGACCTTGGAAGGGGATATATTCCTGCCGAGATTAACGAGAAATATATTGAAATAATCGGTACTATTGCAATTGATTCCGTATTCTCACCTGTTCTCAGAGTAAGCTATGAAATTGAGAATACAAGAATCGGGCAGAGAAATGATTATGACAAGCTGGTACTTGAAGTAGAAACGGATGGTACAATATCACCGGAAGATGCAGTAGCTGAAGCCGCCAAAATCGCTAAGGATCATTTCACTATTTTTATAAACTTTGATGAAGACAGTATCGGTGGTGATGAAGAAGTCGACGAAGAAGAGGAACGTATCAAAACGATTCTTGATACTCCTGTTGAAGAACTTGAACTGTCGGTTCGTTCAAGTAATTGTCTTAAAAATGCGAACATCAAAACCATCGGTGATCTTACAAGAAGAAGTGAGGATGAAATAGCCAAAACAAGGAATTTCGGTAAGAAATCTCTTCTTGAAATCAAAGAAAAATTGAGTGAGTGGGGTTTAAGCCTAGGCATGACCGATTATAGCGTGCTTAAAACTTCGCGTAAATTACAGTCAAAGAAGGAAGAAGAAGATGCATAATAGGGTTGGTTTTAACAAGCTAAGCAGAAAAACAAGCCACAGAGTAGCAATGACAAGAAATATGGTAACCTCTCTATTCAGATATGAAAGAATCAATACTACAAAGGCAAAAGCGCTTGAAATCAGAAAGACAGCCGAAAAAATGATTACAAGAGCCAAGGTTGATTCAGTGCATAATAGAAGAATTGTCAATAAAGACATTAAGGATGCAGAGGTTCTGAATAAGCTTTTTACCGAAATAGGACCTGCCAATAAGAACAGGCCTGGCGGATATACAAGAATTCTAAAAACAGGGTTCAGAAAAGGTGACGCCGCAGAGATGGTAATTCTTGAACTTGTTTTTGATGAAGTTGAAAGCGGAAAGAAGTCTTCGAAGAAAAAGGCTAAACCTGCAAAAGCTGAAACTAAGAAAGTTGAACCTGAAAAGGCTGATGCAAAAGAAGAAGTTACTGAAGAGGCGAAGCCTGAAGCGGAAGATAAGAAAGAAGCTGTTGAAGCTGAAGAGGTTTCAGCAGACGCTGTGGTGGAAGATTCGACAGAAGAATCTGAAGAACCGTCTGAAGAAAAGAACGATGTTGAGGAATAACGGTTATAATAAATAAGCTTTTCTTAAGTAAGAAGAGGGTGTAAAGCACCCTCTTTTTTTATAATATGGCTTCAAAGATGTTTCATAAGTGCCGAAAATATAAGGAATAGCAATGTTGTCAGAGAAAAACATTTGAAACATGCTATATATAAAGCTGGGAGAT
This sequence comes from Spirochaetia bacterium, assembly GCA_963675665.1. Taxonomy (GTDB): domain Bacteria; phylum Spirochaetota; class Spirochaetia; order UBA9216; family UBA9216; genus Thalassospirochaeta. The sequence continues at coordinate 4,646,959 of OY776510.1, read as the reverse complement.
AAAAGGTTTTAATGAAATCAGGATTTAAAATTGCACTGAGTTTGTTGATTAGTGTGATAATATTTGCGGTATTCATTTTTATTTCATTCTCCGGATTATTTGATTATATAGAAGCAACCTTTTATCATACTCGTGTCAGCCAGTTTAATGAAAAAGAATCATCTGTATTAGCAAAGAATATAGATTTATACCATAAACAAAATCTTGACACCTTTAAAATTATTTATGACACCAGTTCTCTATCCAGGAATTTTCTGCCGAATCTTAGCCAGGAAGATATCTTTAACACTGAAAATCTGTTTAATACAATAAAAAAGGAAGCAAGAGGCCTTCTTTTTGTACGTCTGATAGACTCCGAATCTAAAATACATTACAGTTCATTAGATAGCGATCTTAAGGAAGATTCACAATATAAAAAAGTATATACCAACTATGATTCTGCAACTGAAGGGATGGATGTTTCAGGGTTGGAAAGTGAACTTGATAAAAACGGTAAAATAAAGCTGGATGCAGATAATAGCAGGATTATTTATATTTTTCCGGTTTATGATAATCTTGAAAGAATAAAAGGGTACGCTCTTTTTTACACTTCGGTAAAAGAGTTATTTCAGTATCTTGTGAGAAGTTCTGTTCTTGAACTTGGTAATACACTTCAAATTGTCAATAATGGCTACATTATAAATCTTGATAATGTCTCAGTTTCTATATTATCTGAAATTGATAAGCAGTATGGAGAGCTTTCGGAAGATACTTTTATGCTTCCGTTAAATATAGACGGAGAAAATGTATATATTTTCTGTTCTAAGAATGAACATTATGGGTATAGCGGTCTAAAAATTAATGAATCTGAATTTGTTTTAACTAACGGTCTGAAATACCTGCTTATTGCTTCATTCGGTATTACTCTGTTCCTGATAGTGTTTCTTATTCTGAATATCCGACAGGATACCGATACAATTATGGCTGACAGAATAAAAACTCTTCAAGTAAGTTTTCTAAAAGAATTTATAAGTAAAAGAGATGAATTAAACTGGAAAGCCGTCAGTGACAATATCCGGCTGCATAAGCAGGAAATCAATAAGGAAATTAAAAAAGGTCTTGGTAAAATAGCTGAAAATGAGGAATATAACCAATTATTGGACAAAAATTGGGAAGAGATACTAAACATACTGAGTGAAAAGAGTTTAAAAGAACCTGTTCAACAGCTTGATTTAAAGAACATTGAGAACATCATACAAAAGGCAATCTCGAAAGGAAATTTTATAATAAATGCTGATGGAGCAGAATTAAGCCGGGTTGAAAAGATAAAGAAAGCAGATTTTCCAAAAGAAGAAACTGATTTTGAAAAGGTAGAAGAATACTCTACTGTGGAGAGTTTAGAAGCACTCGAAGAATACTCTCCTGCGGAGAGTTTAGAAGAGCTTGATGAAGTTGAGGCACTAGAAGAAGCAGAAGAGCTCGAAGAATACTCTCCTGCGGAGAGTTTAGAAGAGCTTGAGGAAGTTGAAGAATTAGAAGAAGCTGAAGAGCTTGAAGAAGTTGAAGAATTAGAAGAAGTTGAAGAGCTTGATGAAGTTGAGGCACTAGAAGAAGCAGAAGAGCTTGAAGAAGTCGCCGAACTCGAAGAAGTTGAAGAGCTCGAAGAAGCTGAAGAATTAGAAGAAGTTGAAGCAATAGAAGAAGTCGCCGAGCTTGAGGAAGCAGAAGAGCTTGAAGAATACTCTCCTGCGGAGAGTTTAGAAGAGCTTGATGAAGTTGAAGAGATAGGTGAAGCTGAGGAACTCAGTGAAGTCGAAGAGCTCGAAGAAGTAAGCGACTTTGAAGAAGTCGCCGAGCTTGAGGACGTAGAAGAATACTCTCCTGTGGAGAGTTTAGAAGAGCTTGATGAAGTTGAAGCAATAGAAGAAGCTGAAGAGCTTGAAGAAGCTGAAGAGCTCGAAGAATACTCTCCTGCGGAGAGTTTAGAAGAAGTTGAAGAGGTAGAGGAGCTTGAAGAAGTAGAAGAGCTAGGTGAAGCTGAGGAACTCAGTGAAGTCGAAGAGCTCGAAGAAGTAAGCGACTTTGAAGAAGTCGCCGAGCTCGAAGAAGATGAGAAAGAATTTCCCGAGAAACTCGTCGTGAAAGAAGAAAGAATAGAAACCGGAATACGGGTTGACCATATATTTGTAAAAGAATTTGATGAAGAATTCACTATAACAATTGAAAATGATATAGAAAAACCTGAAGAAACAAGCCTGCAGGAGAAGTTGAGAGAGATTTATCCTGATAAAGATATCCTTGGTAGTGAACCTTTTAATCTTGAAGAGATGTTTAAGGAGCAGAATGCTGTTGGCGATATTGCTGTTTTTGACGATGAATTTGAGATAGAAACCGTTGCAGAAAATGATGTGTCTGAGGATTATGAAGAGATTGAAACACTTGAGGAATTAGACGAGGACTTTTCTGGTGAACTTGAAGAACTTGATGAGCTTGAGGAAGTGGAAAGTGAGTCGCCAGTTGAACTTCTGGAAGTAACAGAGGAGCTTGAGGAACTTGAAGAACTTGACGAGCTTGAGGAAGTGGAAAGTGAGTCGCCAGTTGAACTCCTGGAAGTAGCAGAAGAACTTGAGGAACTAGAGGAACTTGACGAGCTTGAGGAGCTTGAGGAACTTGAGGAACTTGAGGAACTTGAGGAACTTGAGGAACTTGAGGAACTTGAGGAACTTGAGGAACTTGAGGAACTTGAGGAACTTGAGGAACTTGAGGAACTTGAGGAATCATCTTCTGAGTTGGGAGGTAAAGTTGAGGAAATACCTTCCGAGGAAGTTCTCGAGGAAGTCGAAGAGCTTGAACTCTTCGAAGATGATTCTGAAAGTGAGGTGGGAATAGTAATAGAGATTGAGAGCCCGGTCAGGGATAGTAAATCCGCGTTATACTATAAAAAATATAATTATAATATTGACTATAAGGCAATTAAGGAAGGGCGGCCGTCAATAGCTGTCGAGGTACAACCACTGGAACCTTTAACTAAAGATGTTGCATCTTCGGAAACCAAAAAAGAAAAGAAAGTTCCGGAAAAAGAGCAGGAAGCTGTAGCAATCAACTTGTCTCCTGAGGAACGTGATTTTCTTAATGAGCTGAATAACGTTTATAACGATAGAATTGAAATATTAACACTTGAAGATGTTATTGGCGAATTTACAAAAAATATTGGCGACAGTATTAAGGAAGAGGATGGAATATTTTATATCTCCGAGGATACAATATCCGGTTCCGGGCCTAAAAATGAGAATTTTAAAGAGCTTGTAGACGCAGTTATTGGGAAAGCTTCTGAAGATAGCGGTGAAATAAAATCAATATTTTCAGACAGAGAGGTTAATCTGCTTGATTTAAATATTAGTACGGCAGAAACAGATGAAGATTACGGAAAGAAGGAATATAAATCTTCGAATCTTCTTTCGGATAGCGGTTTGGATTACGATCTTTTCCTTAATGAATACAATATGAATATTACCGGAATATCCAAGTCTTTATTAAGAGTTTCACAGAAAGTTAATGCATTATGCGCTGCTATAATAACAACGCAGGGTAATAAGGTAAAAGTGGAATATTCTGTAGGAATGGATTCAAGAGGCCGTAACCTCATGGCTTTTAAAATGGATGAACCATTTTTTACACAGATTATTGATAAAAAAACGTTTCTGTTTGTCAAGGGAAGTGAGTCGGGAATTGTAAGTATAGATGATCGGATAAAAAAGGAGGATAGAGTACATTTTAGCGGTTATCTTTATATTCCTGTAAAATTCCAGGAACAGAATGCGTATCTTTTTGCCGGTTTGAAAACGGCTGATAAAAAGCTTACCGATTATATTAGAGTTTTAATAAAATAACTTGCTTGACCAATACAAGTTCTTTAAATATAATTCAACAGGTAAGACGTATAATGGAGGAAGATTATGCTTGATTTTAAGTTGATAATTCTTCCTCTCGTTGGAATAGTTCTAGGTTGGATAATAAGATGGCTTTATGCCAGATTTCAGTTGTCTTCGTCGGAGCAGAAAGCTGCACGTTTGAATCAGGATGCAGTTAAGGAAGCTGAAGCAAAAAAACGAGAGTTATTGCTGGAGACGAAAGACGAACTGCTTAAAGAAAGAGCTCAACAGGAAAAGGAGCTCAGAGAAAGAAGGAATGAAATTCAGAGACTTGAAAGAAGGTCGTTACAAAGAGAAGAAAATCTAGACAGAAAGTCAGCAGCACTGGAGAATCAGGAACGTGCTATTGTCGGGCGAGAGGATAAGTTAAGAGAAAAAGAAAATTATCTCGAAAAAGAAGAGGAGCGCTGGAAGGCTGAGCTCGAAAAAATTGCCGGTATCACCGGTGATGAAGCCAAAGATTTAATAATAAAATCTATGGAGAGTGAGGCTAAAAAGGATGCTCTTGTTCTTGTTAATAAAGTAGAACAGGAAGCCCAGAAAAATGCGGATAAAAAAGCTCGCAGCATAATAATGGGCACAATTCAGCGTTTGGCCACGGAAGTAAGTTCTGATGTAACTATTACATCGGTAAACCTGCCGAATGATGAGATGAAAGGCCGGATTATCGGCCGTGAGGGACGAAATATTCGTTCTCTTGAAACTCTGACCGGGGTGGATATCATTATAGATGATACTCCCGAAGCAGTGGTTATCTCATGTTTTGATCCTGTAAGAAAAGAGATAGCAAGAGTGGCTCTTGAGAGGTTGATTTCGGACGGAAGAATACATCCGGCAAGAATCGAAGAGGTTGTTAACAAAGTAACCAAAGAGATAAATCAAACCATCATTGAAGAAGGTGAAAAGGTTGTTTTTGACCTGGGTATTCATAATATTCCGCAGGATGGAGTCCGTGCTCTCGGAAGGCTTCGCTACAGAACCAGTTATGCACAGAATGTGCTTGATCACTCAAAGGAAGTAGCTGTAATAGCCGGCATGATTGCTGCTGAAATTGGTGCGGACAGGGAAATTGCCAAAAGAGCTGCTTTGCTGCATGATATCGGCAAAGGTATTGAGAGCGAAGGCGATGAAAACCATGCTGAGTTGGGTTCAGGCCTGGCGAAAAAGATGGGTGAAGACCCTCGGGTTGTTAATGCCATAATTGCACATCACAATGATGTGGAGCCTCAGACAATCGAAGCTGTGATAGTACAGGTTGCAGATGCGATATCAGCATCAAGACCGGGCGCAAGACGTGAAACGCTGAATAATTACATCAAACGCCTTGAGAACCTTGAAAATATTGCTGAAGATTTCGAAGGTGTTTCAAAGGCTTTTGCGATTCAGGCTGGTCGTGAATTAAGAATTATGGTAAATAACGAAGCTGTAAGTGATGATGACTCAAAAATACTTGCAAAGGATATTGCCAAGCGTATAGAGGATGAGCTGAGGTACCCGGGACGTATAAAAGTTACTATTATCCGGGAAACCAGAGTGACCGAGTACGCAAGATAACGGAATGATGTCTGATACGATAAATGCCCTGCTTCTTGGTGACATAATTGGTCAGCCAGGCTGCAGGGCTGTTTTTATAGGAATAAAAAAACTCGTTAAAAAATATAAAGCCGATGTAGTTATGGTAAACGGCGAGAATGCTGCAGACGGTTTCGGCATTCTGCCCGAAAATGCGCAGATGATTTTTTCAAGCGGAGCAGATGTAATAACTACCGGCAACCATGTCTGGCAGAAAAAGGAAATTTTTCCGATGCTTGAATCAAAACCGGAATTACTGAGGCCTGCCAATTACCCCAAAAAGGCCCCCGGACACGGTTCATGTATTGTTGATGTAAAGGGAACAAAAGTTGCTTTTTTAAATTTGCAGGGACGTGTAGATATGTCAAATCTGGATTGTCCGTTTAGCGTAGGAAAGGAAGAAGTAAGAAAACTTAAGAAGGAAACAGATATAATAATTGTCGATTTCCATGCTGAAAATGTTGAAGAGAAAGAAGCCCTGGCTATTTATCTTGACGGACAGGTTTCTTCTGTTACAGGAACTCACACCCATATACAAACCGGTGATGAGCGTATTCTGGAAAACGGAACCGCATATATAACTGATATAGGTATGACAGGACCTGAAGCCGGTGTCATTGGTTCTAACAGCGATACTGCAATAAAAAGACAGCAGACACAGATGCCGCTTAAAATGGAAATAGAGGATATACCTGCTACAATGAACGGCGTTCTGCTGACGATTGATAAAAATAACGGTAAAACTTTAAATATACAGCGAATAAACGAAAAAAGCCTGTAACGGGAATGAAGACAGAGCGCAAGCCTAAAAAAGAACCATTAATCAGAATTCTCTCTAACCGGTATGGTGAATACACCGAGAAGGAATTATATTCGATGATAATGTGCGGTGAGGTGAAGGTTAACAGGGAGACAATTCGCGAACCCGGGCGAATGGTTATTCCTGGTGCAACAATAGAAATACAATCCCGAAAATGGGTTTCAAGAGGCGGAGAAAAGCTTGAACATGCTGTTCTGGAATGGAGAATAGATGTTAAAGATAAAACGGTCATTGATGCCGGGGCTTCTACCGGGGGGTTTACCGACTGTTTGCTGTACTATGGTGCGGCAAAGGTCCATTCGATTGATGTCGGTTATAATCAGCTTGATTACAGACTGCGAACCGACTGCCGTGTTAATGTGCTTGAAAAGACCAATGTTATGTCTGTTGTATCGCTTGACCCCCGACCGGATTTTGCGGTAGCCGATTTATCTTTTCGATCGATAAGGGGCGCTGCTTCACATATTCTTAAGTTGACGAAAGCCAATCTTCTGATCGCTCTGATTAAACCGCAGTTTGAACTATCGGAAACAGAAGGCTTTGACGGTATTATACGGGACAGGCTGCTGCTTGTTGCGGTTCTCCGGCAAACGGCTGCGGGCTTGGCTGAGGACGGCGTTAAACTTGAAGCAGTGCTGGAGTCACCAATAAAAGGCGGGAAAGGAAACACAGAATTTCTGTTTAAATTGCATCTGAGTGATCAGAATGAAGAGTCCGGTAATAGCAGGGTTATAGAATCATTTTTAGGGAGAAATTTATGTTAAAACATGTAGTTATGTGGAAATTAAAGGATAATGCCGATGGCCGAAACAAGGCTGAAAACGCGATTCTTATTAAAGAAAGACTTGAAGCGCTGGAAGGGATAATCGAGGAATTAAAAGACATAGAAGTCGGTATCGGTATTGATATGCCCGGTTCAACCTGGGACCTCTTTCTTTATACCGGGTTTGATTCTCAGGCGGATCTTGATGCATATCAAATACATCCGATGCACCAGGAAGTTGGGAAGATAATTAAAACGGCTGCCGAGGCCCGGCAGGCTGTAGATTATTATACCTGAGACTGACGGAGGTTCGGCCGCAATTGTAAGGATATTGCGGTTTTACTTCTGTCAATCAGGTTACTGCTCTGTAAACGTGTTCCTGGATATAGGTTTGCCGATATATCCGCCTTCCGGACCCATATAATCGATAATGGAGCCTTCAATCAGAATCTGAACAGATTCAATATTGGCGAATTCAGTTACAGTATAGACGATTTGTTTCAGCTGTGCATTATAGCCTTCTACACCGAAGGAATTGAATCTGAAGCTGTCTGAAAAATTCAGATATGCTGTTCCGTTTTTAAGGTTTATGGATAAAAGTTCTGTCTGCTCCGGAATAAGACTGATTAGTCCCATATTAAGTTCTGAACTTGAAAGGCCGTCAAGAAGGGTTTTTATGGTTTCCGTCAGCGGCGAATCGATATAATATACCGGTCTTACAATGCTTTTAAGACCAATCTCTCCGTCATCATTTATCTGGATAAAGTACATCTTTGAGCGCCGCACTTTACGATTTTGTTCAGGTTCGTCCGACGGAGTCTCTACACTTTCCGGCTTCTCCGGTTCAACTTCAAGCGCGACTACTGTTTCGTCCGTCCGCTCTGATTCCGGTGTTTCATTTCCTTCAACGGCTGTTCCTTCAGGAGCAGCAGGTGCCTCCTCGCTTTCGGTCTCTTCAGGTATTATAATCTGTTCTACTTCAGGTTCTGATTCTTCATCATTATTGCGTACAACTTCAAGAAAGCCGGTTTCATCGAGTACTTTCTGAATTGTTTCCCTGTTAAAGAGGAAAATAACAAGTACAAGCAGAATTAAGGCTATCCAGAAAAGACAACCGATGGATGTTTTATTTTTTTTTGAGCGCGCCATACTGACCTTATCGGCAATTTAAGACGTGTTTTTAGTTCAAGATTCAATCATTAATACTTTATTATTTGACGGGTATATTCCGCCGAAAAGCCCGGATTAATTGAATCAAAGATTTAATTTGAATATTTGACGGCGTGTATTAAATGCTTTATAGTTAGAACGTAATGAAAAAATTGCATGGAATTTCCGCCTCTCAGGGTATTGTAATCGGAAAAGTTTTCTTTCATCTTGATGAATATCTGAGGGTACCGGAATACAGGCTTAAACCTGAAGAAGTCAGTGGAGAACTGGCAAGACTTGAAGTTGCTGTAAAAAAGACAAAAGAAGAACTTATTCAGCTGAGAAATTCCCTTCATGTAGAAAACAGTCTGAATGAGGCCGGTTTCCTTGATGCCCATATTCTGATGCTTGAAGATCCGGAATTGTCTGAACAGATTAAAATTAAAATTTCGAAAGAATTCTGTAATGCTGAATGGGCGCTTTATGAAACTTTTAAAGCCTATATGGAGCTTTTGAAGGGCGCAACAGATGAGTATTTAAAAGAAAGAATTTTTGACATTCGTGATGTAGCCAGAAGAGTACTGGGTAATCTGCTTTACAAGAAAAGAGTTGATCTTACCGATTTAACCGAAGAAGTAATCCTTATCGCGCATGAACTGCTGCCTTCGGATACTCTGACCATGGATAAAAGAATGGTCAAGGGGATTGCCACGGATGCCGGTGGAAAAACTTCTCATACGGCAATACTTGCCCGGGCTTTTGAGATACCTGCTGTTCTTGGGTTGAGAAATATAACCGCTGAGGTCAAAAACGGCGATCAGATAATTATAGACGGTTCAAGAGGCACTGTAATAGTACAGCCGGATGAAGAGACTCTGGAATTTTACCGGAAAAAGCTTACCGTATGGCAGAAAAAGGAGATAGAACTTCTCAACCTTAATCAGCTGGCTGCAGAGACAAGGGACGGCCGAAAGATCCTGCTGAAAGCCAATATTGAGATTCCGGAAGAAACAGATTCAGCTCTTTCTCACGGGGCTGACGGTATAGGCCTTTACAGGTCCGAATTCTTTTTTATACAGCCGGGAGAGTTTGCTTCCGAGGAAGAGCAGTATCAGGCATACAAACGGGTCCTTATGTCAATGGGAGACAGGCCCGTTACCATAAGAACAATAGATCTCGGCGGAGACAAAATCCTGCCGGGAACAGCGTATTTTGAAGAAACCAATCCCATTCTCGGATGGCGTTCAATCCGCTTCTGTATGACAAGGAAAGACGTTTTTGAAACTCAGCTCAGGGCATTGCTTCGGGCTTCGGTGTACGGGAACCTGAGAATCATGTTTCCCATGATATCAGGGGTTGAAGAACTTGAGCAGGTGCTGGAATTTTACGAACTGGTCCGAATCGAACTGGACAAGGAAGGGGTTGAATTCGAACATAATATACCTCTGGGAATAATGATTGAAGTGCCGTCAGCGGCCCTGACGGCTGATATTCTGGCCAGAAAGGTAAAGTTTTTCTCTATCGGCACGAATGACCTGATACAGTACACTATTGCGGTTGACAGAGGCAATGAAAAAATTGCATACCTGTATGAGCCGTTTCATCCGGGAGTATTAAGACTTCTGAAAATGATTATTGAGGGTGCGCATTCTCAAAGTATTCCTGTCGCAATGTGCGGAGAAATGGCCGGTGACCCGTATGCTGCCGTCATTCTTCTCGGATTAGGACTGGATGTCTTCAGTATGAGTTCGTTCAGCATACCGGAAATCAAGAACATTATAAGGTCTGTTTCAATGACAGAGGCCGAGGAGCTTGTCGGTATGATTTTTGAAATGAAATCCTACAAAGAGATAGACCAGTTTACCAGAGGATGGATGAATGAGCGGTTTGAATACCTTAAACAACAGTAAATTGCCGATAGTGGCGATAGCCGGACGCCCCAATGTGGGCAAATCGACGCTTTTTAACCGAATAATAAGATCACGAAAGGCAATTACGGATCCGACTCCCGGGGTTACCAGGGACCCTGTTGAAGGTACTGCCGATATTAACGATAAAGAGATAAAATTTATTGATACCGGCGGATATAAACTGGACCAGGAAGCTCTTGATAATCTGGTTGTTGCCAGAAGTCTGGAGGTTGTGGCTGAAGCTGATCTTGTCGTACTGGTTCTTGATCTTAAAAATATAACTTCAGAGGATGAGATTTTTATTGAAGAGATGCGGCCCTATTCCGACAAGCTCATGCTTGTGGTGAACAAGGTTGACGGACCTGAAAAGGAAGATGAGATCTGGAATTTTTATTCTCTCGGTTTTGATAAAATATATCCCATTTCAGCTACTCACGGTTACGGTTACGGCGATTTTATCGAGGCTGTTTATGAGAGGGTAAAGGACATCGGAAGCGTCCCCTCTGAAGAAGAGGCGCCTGCCTGGATTAATATTGCAATTCTGGGAAAACCCAATACCGGTAAATCTACCCTGACAAACCTGCTGACAAAAAAAAACTCGTCGATAGTATCAGATATACCCGGAACCACACGGGATATTGTCGAAGGGTTCTTTACGTACAAGGATCATGAATTCAGGGTCCTTGACACCGCAGGAATCAGACGGAAAAAAAAGGTCAATGAGGCTGTTGAATATTATTCTGTAAACCGGGCAATAAAAAGTATAGATGAATCGGATGTAGTTCTGCTGATGATTGATTCTATTGAAGGTCTTTCGGATCAGGATAAAAAAATAGCCGGCCTGATTGTCAGAAAAGGAAAGGGTGTTATTATAGTGCTCAATAAATGGGATCTGCAGGCTAAAATCCCAAATGCTTTTGAAGCCGTTTCCGACAGGGTACGTTTTCTTTTTCCTATTCTTGGTTTTGCTCCGATTATTCCGCTTTCAGCTTTAAACAGTAAAGGGGTCGAAGATTTACTCGACACTGTGCTTAAGGTTAAACATCAGCTGGGCAAGAGGGTTGAAACCTCGACTCTGAATGAGCACCTTGCCTACTGGACGGAAGAGAACGAACCTCCCCGGTCAAAGAAAGGACGTTACAAGATAAAATACATGACGCAGGTCAGCGCGGCGCCGATAAAGTTCCTTATGTTTGTTAACAATAAAAAGAATTTCCCGGAATCATACCAGCGCTATATTTTGAAAATGATCAGGGCTGATTTCGGAATGCCGTCTGTACCCATTACAATGGAATTGAGGGATTAAACCGGTTATAGAATGGAACTGTTGTCGATAGGGGAAATGTGCAGGCTCCTCGGAGTCAAACCTCATGTTCTGCGATACTGGGAGCAGGAATTCGAAATAGTTAATCCGCGCAAAGACCGCAGCGGGAAACGGCTTTATTCAAGAAATGATGCGAATACTCTTTTCAGAATCAAGCATCTTCTTCATGATGAAAAATATACGATTGAAGGCGCAAAGCAGAAACTGTGGTCAGAACTGTCTCAGGATAAGGTCGATGTAAAAGCTTCGGTTCAGGCTTTAAGGGAAACACTCCTGAATCTCTCACTTAAAATTGATGAAATGAAAAAAAATTGACGATAATCAAATTGTGAAATGGACTTTACTGTGCATATTAATCTGTCTCCCTGCAAGTGTTTTTGCCTTTCCCGATAATTCCGAAGCCAGAGTGCAGCTGCGTGAAATGATAACCGCCCCGACCGGCGATGTTCTTGAAGCCCGGGATCGAACTGTAGAGCAGATTCTTGACGGTTCAGAAGTTTCCTTCCAGGTTAAGCTTCAGAATGATGCTTTTTACCTGTGTTTTATCAATGAATCCGACGGGAAATTTCCTGTTTTCAGCAAAGGTTCCTATATAATCAAACGAAATCTTTCAGACGGGAAATTTATACAGATTAAAGTCTTTCTTAAAAACCATACGGAATGCTATGCGCGGATTTTCCCGATGGACGACAGGGCAGTAATGGAGATAATTCTCTACGGCAAGATAATTTATTCCGATATAAATTTGCCTTTCAGCTTTGCTGAAGCCCTTACGGAATCATTTGCCGAGATTATTGACTCGACATCCGGTATTATAGACTGGCCAATGATTTTTCCCGAGACGGATTTCTTTTTATTTGAGCAAAAAATGAAGCTTTCCGATGAAATCAGACAGAACCTGCCGCTCATGTACGATGTTGACGACGGAGCCCTGGATGCAGACGGAACCTGGGTGTTTATCGAAGACTTGTCTCCCCAGCCTGAAGATCAGGGCGGGTTTAATTGTTCCGGTTTTGTGAAATGGGTTGCCGACGGAATAAATTATGCGGAAACCGGAGGTTATCTTTCGGTTGCGGAACTGAAGAGCAAACAAACGGATCAGAGGGGAAACAGATGGAGCCTGAGACATGAAGATGATCGTGATCCGTATTTCGGACTTGACTGGAATAGAAATATTGCTGTTAAAATCGCCGGCATCGAACACCCTGAAGATTCGGACTATAAATCGGCCGACGTAAAAGATCTGCCCTGGGCTGATTATGTTGAAGATGTGGGCTTCCCGATAGAAGAACTGAAACTTCTGATGTATTACCTCGCCGTAACCGAACCGGAATATATCTATCTTGCTTCTGTTAATATCCCCTGGGGAACCGCCCCGGTGTTGAGGCAGCATATACATACAGCAGTTCTGATACCGATGCTCGATAAAGAAAACGGATACAGCGATATTGTATTTGAAAGAAATACCGAGTCCAATTCGGAGATCCTTGCAGACAGTTTTAAAGGTGCCCATGTCCATCTTGTCAGAATCAGGGTTGATGCGGGTTTCAGGCTGCCGGAATTGAGAAAAACACCGGATTTGGGTGCCGGCAGTTATTTCAGGCGATGAAATATTGATAATTAGCTTTACTGGGTATATCCTATCAAGGATATGAAAAGAATTATAGTATTACTGCTTTTTATTACTGTTTGGGTCTTTTCCGGTTTCGGAGCGGATCGGGAACTTTTTCTCGAAGCTGAAGGCCGGTATAACAGTGGAAATTTCTCCGCAGCCCTGGATTTGTATACCAGATTCGTAGCTGAAAACAGGATTTCACCTGAAGTGCCTGATGCGCAGTTTAAAAGAGCCGTCAGCTTATACCAGCTTGGCCGGACCGATGAATCTTTGAAACTGTTTTCCGAGATAAAAAAGACATACTCTTCTACATCATATATCGGGATGGTTCCGTTCTGGCAGGGAAGAATTTCACTTGTCTCGGAAGATTATAAAGCTGCCGCAGAGTTTTTTGACGAGTATATCCGTTCCGGCACCGGAAAGCTGGTGTCCGAAGCATATCTGTACAGGGCAATGAGCTATGATAAAATGGGACGTTTATCCGATGCTGCTTATTCGCTTGAACTTCTTCTTGACCGTGATGATTTTTCCGATGACGGTTATATAAATGCCCTGTTATCTTCGCTTTATCTGAAACAGGGAAAGTACGACAGTGTACTTGAACTTGCAGATAATCAGCCTGGAGAATCATTTTTACCTGAGTACCGAAACCAGCTAATGCTTCATGAGGCCGAGGCCAAATATATGACCGATGATCTTGCCGGAGCCGAAGAATTATATTCAGAGCTGACTGAACTTGATGATCCGCGCATGAGTGTAGCCTGGCAGAGATTATTTACCATTTATCGAAGGACAGGAAGGGACGAAAGCCTGTCAGGACTGCTTGATGATGCTGAAAAGACCCTCGGGGACAGGCCGGATATCCTTGGGGATTTCCGCATGCGTATAGGAATAGCTTCTTATAATTCAGGTGATTATAAAACCGCTGAAAAATATTTCCTGGCAATATGGGATACGTCGTCGCCTTCCGAGTTCGACGGACTGGTGCCCCTTTATTATTCGAAACTCCTCGAGCAGAACGGGAACAGCAGAAGAGCAGCCGAGATACTTGAGATTTATCTGGGCAAATCCGACAGCCGCCGCGCAGAGATTCTTGTGCGTCTTGCCGAACTTTATACAAATGCTCAGAATTACAGTAATGGTGAAAGGCGGCTGGATGATTTTTTCAAAGATTATTCCGGAACCGGGTTCTTTTATGAAGCAGCTTATCTTAAATCATTTATCTGTTACCGCGGCGGGAGATATGATGAGGCGCTGGAATGGGTTGCGCGGGCATATTCCGCAGACAGCAGGGGAGAGCGTACTTCATCGCTGCTGCGTCTTGAATCCACTCTTCTGAAAAAGAAAGGCGACTATGGTAAAGCCGCAGATAAACTTGAACGTTACCTGGGTTATAAACCCGATGATGTTAACGCGGAACTTGATTTATTCAGGCTCAGATTCTTACTGGATCAGTACAAGCGGATTCTGGACGATTCTGTTGAGTTTAAATGGCGTCCGGAAGTCCGGGAAAATTATACAAAGGCATATCTGCTCAGTTCATATATAAGCGGATTATCCGCTATTGCGCTCTCGGATTATAAACGCGCAATTGATGAACTGCTGTTAATTAACCCGGTTAACGCGGCAGACTTCGGACTTGCAGAAATTTATCCCTATGCACTTTTCTACACCGGATGGGCATACTACCGAAACGCGGAATACGGCAGGGCGTCGTCCGCATTTGAAGAATTGATAGACAGTTACCCGGAATCCGGGGCCTCTGTTGAAGCGGCTTACCTTGCCGGGTGGTGTGAATATATAACCGGTAATTATGAAAAATCATCGGCATTCTTTCTTGATTACAGCGGACTTGAAAAAGACAACGGTAAAAAGGGCTGGTTCATGTATGCCAAAAATCTCGCAGCTCTGGAGCGTTACCGTGAGGCTGCCAATATCTTTGCTGAAATTACCCGGGACAATGAAGACTCGGCCCTTGCCGATGACGCTCTTTTTGAGAAAGCTGCCCTGTATGCCCTTATGGGCGATACGGAACAGGCTGCTGCTGATTATGAGTACCTGTTCCGCAGGTATGGAGGCCTGCTTGCTGAAGAGGGAATGTTCCGCCGGGGCGAGCTTTTCTACGATGACGGAAAATTTGCGGAAGCGGCGTCGGCATTTTATACCTTTCGGCGAAATTATCCGAACAGCAAAATGTTCGACGCTGCCCTGTATTGGGGCGGTATGTCGCTGAAGGGCAATGATGAAGATTTCGGAGCGGTGCTGCTGTGGGAAAATATTATTGATAACTATCGCGACTCTGTTTTCAGGGCTCCGGCCATGCTGAAAACGGCTGAGACCTATTCAAACGCGGGAGACTACAGCACAGCACTTGGATTGTATGAACGGTGCCGTCTCGAATATCCCGGAACCGAGCGGGCTGCTGTTGCGGCTGATGAATCGGAGAAATTGAGACTTCTTATCAGCGGCCTTTCGGAACGGGAAGCTGAACTGAATGTAATTATCACACGGGAAGGCGGTGCAGGCAGTCCGGAAGGGCGCAGGGCGATGATAGAGCTGTCGGCTTTATATATCTCAATGGGCGGCTCCGATCTTAAGCCCGCGTTATCGATGCTGCGCCAGATAGCGGAGCATACCGATGAAGATCCTGAAGCTGCCGCGGATGCGCAGTATTACATCGGCGAATATTATTACAGACAGAACAATTATCCAGAAGCCGTAAAATATTTTCTTGAAGCGGCTGGTATAAACCCGTCCGACAAGGATTCTTCGGCAAGGGCCCTGTACCGTGCTGCAGACACAGCCGTACTTGCCGGCAGTAAAGCCGACGCTGAAAAACTGATAAAACGCCTCAGGGAGTATTACCCGGACACTGAATGGGCAATTGAAGCCGGCAAACTTTTGAAGGGGGCCGAATAATGATATCTGCTTACATTAAAAGACCATTGGCAACAAGCCTGATGATTTTTATGTTGTTTTCGACTGCACAGACTGTTTTTGCAGAAGATGAAAAACCCCAGGCGGATCTTCGCTCAGGTCCTGTTGAACCGACCGAAACCGAGATTATCCTGCCGGAAATGTATCTTGAGATCGAGGATTTGACCATTGAAGAGATAAATGCAGTTATACCGGATGAAGATGAGGTTATGCTTTCGTCAATCGAACTGCAACTGCCCCAGCCCGATGAGATTGAAATCCCTACTGCTGCATTTGCTGTTGACGGTTCTGCAGCTCCTGCATCTTATTACGGGACCGGCCGGTCGCCGGAGAGTTCATTTTTCAGCGAGAGTACTATCGGGGTCGGGACTTCGGCGAATATTACGGGTGATATCAACCTCTATCACATAGGAGAGCAGCCCGGATTCAGGCTCAGATATTTTCACGACAGTTACGACGGTTTTGCCGGCAGTGAAGCCGGCAAAGGTTATTCGGCAAGAGAAGAGCTGATTGAAGCCGAACTTAATTACAGTACGGATCAGCTTTCCGGCGATATGTTTATTACATACAACGAATATGAAAACGGGCTTCAGGGAAAGGCCGGGGAGTATACCGCCCTGACGCGACGAATTCCCGGGTTAAATACCGATATAGCCTGGACTCCGGCAGAGAAAATTTCACTCACCGGCATTCTTGACGCGCGGGCGCTGGGAATGCAGCTGAATGCAGTCGATGATCCGCTGGGATTCTACTCCTGGTCGCTTGCTCCTGAAGCTGAATTTCTTTACGGAACGGAAGCTCTACAGGCCGGGGTAAAAATCAATTACGGGCTTGAAAGTTTTCTGAACGGAGGCGGTATTTCACAGAGTCTGGGCGGCGGACTGTTGTTTTCCGCAGAACCCGCGCCCGTTTTCAGAATATCGGCGGAAGCTGATGTGTTCTGGGACAACTGGCAGAAAGTTTATTTCCCGTTCAGCGTGGCGCTTTCCGGAACGTCTTCAACCTTCGATTATTCGTTAAGCGGCGGGTTCAGGGCGTTTTTCCGTGACCGTGCAGAGCTTTGGGATGTTTACCCGGCCGCAGGCGGGCCTGAAGCTGCAGCCAGTATGGGTTCAATCCCGCTGACAAGCGGATGGTTCGGCGAGGGCGGCATACGCTGGAATATTACCGACAGCCTGATCGTGCGGTACTCTGCAGATTTTTCGGTTTACGAAAATGCATTAAAACCGACGCCGTCGGCGCTGTCCGGGTTTTATTCCGTTTCGGCGGGAAGTACGGTTTGCCTCGGTACATCGGCAAAGGTGTATTGGAAGGTTTCCGACGTTCTTTCAGTCAATGCCGGCTGGAGCGGGCAGCTGCTTGAGCAGATGGACTGGTATAAACCGAGGCATCTTGTTGATACATCGGTAGAGCTGACTTCCAGAGACAGAAATATGGGGATTACCGGAGATGTAGAACTGCGTATTTATGATCCCGAACAAATTTGGTACAGTACCTATTGGGTTCCGTATATCGGTCTTGAAGGGTATCTTAGAATCTCCGACGGTTTTATTTTTTCGTTATCCGGAAAGGACCTTGCCGCCGGCGCTTTGTCCGAAGGTAGGGCTGTCTGGGGCGAATATCTTGATATGGGAACAAGGCTGCAGGCTAAAATAAAAATATCCCTTTAGTTGGTACAGGAGGAAAGATGTTTAACTTGATAGCAAAAGGCGGGTTTGTGATGATTTTCATCATAGCGCTCTCTATTGCCGCTGCCGCAATAATAATTGAACGAATGCTGTTTTTCAGAAGAATCAGATCCGACGAAGAAAAGGTTCTGGATAATATCCGGGGAGCCCTGGAGCAGAACCATTTTTACGAGGCTATAGCCATTTGTGAGAATGATCCTTCTCCTATTTCAAACCTGCTTAAGGTGGGAATAGAACACAGATTTTACTCCCAGTCTGAAATAAAAGACGCGATAATGGGCGCGGCCAACCTGGAAGTTCCCAGGCTGGAAAAGTTTTTGTCTCCTCTCGGTACAATCGCGCATATTGCTCCGCTGCTCGGGCTGCTTGGTACCGTAACCGGAAACATTGAGGCTTTCGGTGTCCTCGGGACTGCAGGAGCTGTCGGAGACCCGACATTGCTCGCGTCGGGAATCTCGGAAGCGTTGCTGACTACGGCAGCAGGACTGATAGTTTCCATTCCGGCGACGGTTTTCTATAACCATCTTGTAGAAAGGGTCAACCATATAATTTTGCGAATGGAAAACTCCGTAAACGAGCTGGTTTTGATGCTGAAAGGAAAGGATAATGCATTTTAGACGGCGCCTGACCCCATCGGTAAGGGCTGATATGGTTCCGATGATAGACGTAGTTTTTCAGCTCGTTATCTTTTTTATGGTTTCAAGTACTTTTCTGCAGACTCCGGGTATCCCTATTGTTCTGCCGGAATCGACAACTGCCGAATCCGTGACGATGACCAATATGGTTGTTTCCGTGGTGTCGGAAGACGAGATCTACCTTAACAAGGATGTGTACAGCCTTGATACTCTTGGAACCGCGCTGCAGTTGATAAGCGATGAAGAAAAGGAAGCTCTTACGGCTGTCGTAATTGAAGGAGATCAGGCTGTTTCCTATGAGCTGTTGGTAGAAATTCTTGATTTGCTCAGACATAACCGTTTTGACGGGGTAAATTTAAGGATGAGGGACTCTGAGAAATAATGAATGAAGACCGCAAACGGTTTTATATCAGCCTCGGCGCTGCATTGGTGCTCCATCTTGTAATTCTGATACTGACCGGCATGCACAGTTTGAATTTTGAGCCGTCTTCCGAATTCGGGCCGCTGACGGTAGAGGTCAGTCTGGTTCCGCAGCCTCCTGTGACGCCGCCGGAAAAAGAGTCGGAACCGGTTGATAATTTTTCCGAACAGACAGCTCCTCCCGCGGCTGAGGAACTGCCGGATAAAGTGCCGCTTCCCGAGCCCGAGCCCGCCCCTGTTCCGAAAGCCCGGCCTTCGGCGGTTCCTGTTGCAGCCCCGGTATCGGCTGTAAACACGGCCCCGTCGGTGGACGACGACTTCCTGGCGTCAATAAAACGGAACCGTGACGATACCTCTGCTGTAAATGCCCGTCAGGCGTTCGGAGATGACCCTGTGGCGCCTGAAACCGACAGGCCCGACACCTGGGCCGCGACTGGGGCGACGGACGGTTCAAAAGTCGTTTTATCCGATGCCCCGGCGCCGGAACCCGGAACTGTCAGCAGTTCTTCCGCCCCGGAACAGACAAATCAGCCGCTGATAGATTCCGGTATGTTCAGCAGCCTCGACGAGAGTCTCGCAGCCGGAACTGCAGTATCGAATTCCGACAACTTTGATGAAAATGCACAAGTCAGGCCTTCTTCAGCAGTGCAGAACAGTTTTTCCGGGCGGGGCACAACGCTTGAATTCAGGGACCCTTCGCTGAGCCGTGAACTGCTGGTTTACCCGCCGCCTGAAATCCCTGAAGACGTTAAAAAAGCCGGTATTCCCAGGTATACTGTTGTTATTGAGTTCGATATTGATCCGGACGGCGTTATAAGCGGAATTGTTCTTAAAAAATCTTCCACAAATTCGCGTATAGACACAGCTGTACAGGCAGCTCTGCGCCGCTGGGTTTTTGCCGAATCCGAATCATTAACCGATAAAAAAGTGCGCGCTACTCTTACATATGTAATAGAAATAAAGTAATATATGCCGCATGGTAATCAAAGGGATCGGGTTCGACATCGACGGAACTCTGTACAACAATGCTTTTATGTATCTCTGCACTATTCCATCTTTTATTAAGCACCCGCGTCTGGTCTGGCATTACAGCAGGGCAAGGTCATTAATCAGGGATATCCGCCCCATAACCAACTACCGAAAGATGCAGGCGCGCCTGGTTTCCAAATCGATGGGAATCGATGAAGTAAAAGCCCGTCTTGTTATTGAGACAAAATTGTATGAAGACTGGGAAAACCGGTTCCGGATAATAAAGCCGTTGTCCGGGCTGAAGGAAGGGCTTCTCGAACTTCGGGAAAAAGGTTACAAGCTGGGTGTGCTGTCTGATTTTCCGGTTCAGAACAAGCTGAAATTTCTAGGTCTGGAAGACTGGGACTGTTCATTTACATCGGAAAGCACGGGCTATCTGAAGCCTCATCCTGAGCCGTTTCTCGAACTGGCAAGACGGTTGAAGCTTAAGCCGGAAGAAATCCTTTATGTAGGCAATTCCTACAGCAAGGACGTTCTGGGGGCTGCTGCCGTCGGCATGACTACGGCCCATCTTTCCGTTCGCGAAATAAAAGACAGTGTTGCCGATTTTACCTTCAGCCGTTACAGGGATTTATTCAAATATATCAGGACCCTGCAGCCGTAACAACCGGCCTGTTCACGACCGATGCACGGATTACTGGAAAAATATTGACAAGTCTGATAAACTGTTAGAATATGTAATATAGGGGATCTCTGTTCGCTTGCAGGATTCTTTTCGAGATATATAGCAATAAACTGGGGGGGCTATGTTATTCTCAATCGGAAATATAATAACCATATTAATAGTATTAATTATTCTCGCGCTTTACAGGCAGCTGGATCGGAATAACCGTTCGCTCGACAAAGTGCGAAGGTATTCTGATAAAGTTACCGGCAATATCGAAGTATTTGTAGATCAGAAGACGCAGGAAATGAAAAACCTTGCAATAGAGATTGATGTTCATCAGAAAACCGGCAAGGAAGTTCTGAAAAGGATATCAGCCATTGAGGAAGGTTTCAGCAACAAGGCCGCCGAGATAGACGCAATCAATTTGCGTATTACAGAATACGATAAAGCCATAAATGAACTGGTCGGTATGACCGGGAAGGTTGACGAGAACCTTAAACGACTGCATCAGGAATCTGAGTTTGTAGACAAGGTAGGCAAGCGTCTGAAGGATGCCCAGACGCGTATAGTTCAGATTGAAAAAGTAATCCCCCAGATAAATGAAGAATTTGCCGTAAAGAATGAAAAAGAATTTGAGAAACTACGTATTGAGCTGTTTTCCGAAGTTGAACGCCAGGCTGCGGTTGTTCTTGACGGAATTGCCATGGGCAGCGACAGGGTCGAGGAATTTACGGCTCATCTTGATTCGCTTGAGTCCAGACGCGATAAAGCCGCCGAAACATTTCTCCGGGACATCTCAAACAAGGTTGAAGAATCAATTGATAATGCCGACGGAAAGCTCCGGGCCCTTAATGAAGATTTCAACGTAAGTCTTGATGCAATGCTTGCTGCTTCGGAAGACAAACGTAATGAACTTCAGAAGCGTCTTGACAGTTCTGAAAGCCGATTCAGGACCCATGTGGAAGAAATCGGAGAGCTGCTGGGCAATAAACTGGTTTCTTTCAAGGATAATATCAACAATTTGGAAGAAACCTACCAGCAGAATCTGAAAGAATCAGCCGAAAAGGCAAAACTTCTTGAGGATGATGTTTTTGCGGCGCTGAAGACCTATATTGAAGAGCGTTCCCGCGACACCAGAAAACAAATCAATAATGTTTTTGAAGATTTAAAGAAAGGTTCTCTTTCATACAGATCTGAAATTGACAACTCGTTCGGTGAAAGCCAGTCTGAAATTACCGTATGGCGTGCAAAACTGCAGAAAGAACTTGAAGACGGCCAGGCCGATATAAAAAGCAGGGTAGATGCTCTTAAACCTAAAACGGAACAGATGCTTTCTGAAATAGAAGAAGAAAGCAGAAAGCTTGTTGAGCGGACAAAGGGTGACGTATTCAGTCGCGTTGAGAAAATGATTGCAAACGTTAATGAAAAGGAATCCAGGCTATCGGAATTTGAAGAGAACCTTGCCTATAAACTGACAAGAATTGAGGAGATCACATCCGATATTGATCTGCTTGAAAATAATCTGAAGCAGATGGTAGACAAAGCTGTGGTAGAAGTTAATTCCGGCTTTGAAGAAATCAGGGATGATATGAACGTACGCTGGAAACAAAGCAGCGACGCTCTTAACGGCGATATCTCCGCGACACGGGATGTCATGACCGGGCTGGAAGAAGACCTTGATGCTCTCAAAGCCAGTGCATATGAAAATGTGTCCGTCAAGCTGAAGGATTTCGAGGATGAATTCTTTGACGACCTGAAAGAAAAGAGCGGACTGATGGAAAAGCAGCTCCTTGAATGGCAGCAGTCGATTGATTTCAGGCTTGAACAGATTTCCAATGATTCAATTGCAGGCCGGGAAGAGCTGGAAAACACCTATAATGAAGGTCTGAACAGGAAGATCTCCGGTCTTCTGGATAAAACATCCGGAGAATTCAGTAAATATGAACAGCATGTCGAGAGTTATGAAGGCGTTATAAAGAGAAAGCTTAATAGTATCGATGGTGTTATTGACGGTATGAAGGAACAGCTTGATACCGAAGTTGCAGAGGCTAATGAATCGCTTGAAACATTCCTGCTTAACGAAATTGAAAAAACACGTACGACTGTTAAAGCCGACATAAACCGTTTTATGCGTGAGGCAGAAACCGGTTTGCGTGAGGCTGAAGAAAACGTAATTGCAGATCGTGAAAAGATTAAGCAGAAAATTGAAGCGCAGACCGGAGAAATTGAACTCTGGCAGGCGAGGGTTAATCAGCAGCTGTCCGAGAATGAAAATACAATGTCGGAGCAGTACTCCCTGATGAAAGCCGAGGCCGCCGAGCGTATGGCTGAAATACGGGAAGCCATGGCCTCTCATCGCAACGATTTCGACAACCTGGTCAGCGACATTCAGCGCAGGAGCCGTGATATTCAGAACGAGCTGGATCAGCATCTGCGCGGTTTCGATGACAAGGCAGCCGAGATTAACGACGGTTTCAATCTTGCCGCCAAGCGTATGTATGAGAAAATCGAGGAACAAAGCCGGGAGCTTTCCTTTACGCTCAATGAAATAGACGGCAAACAGAAGAGTTTTATCGCCCAGACCAGGATTTTTGAACGGGCTGACTCAATGAAAGAGGCCCTGGAAACGGGTGTAAACGCCCTTCAGATGGAAATCAGCAGGGTCACTGCCCAGGCGGCCGAAATACATGAAGCCGAGAAGAAATTTCTCACAGTTAAAAAACTTGCGGAGGATGTTTCCTCAAAAATGGCGGCCTTCAGCGCGGATCGCAGGAAAATTGAGGAACTGGATTCCGACTTTCATCGACTTATGAGTATATCGCAGTCGATTGATGCCCGGCTTAATCAGGTCACAGCTGCTGATGACAGCCTTCAGATAGTGCAGATGAAACTCAGAGAGCTTGATGGTCTGCAGAAGGAAGTGGAGGGCCGTTATGAGCGTCTGCAGAAGAAGGAAGCGGTGGTCGACTCAACAATCAGCGGAGTTGACCGCGGTTTCGAACAGCTTAACGAACTTGATCATATGATAAGCGTGATATCCGAGAAGAGTATGCCTCTGAATTCGAGGCTTGACGAGCTTACGCGGCGGATAGATTTTCTTTCCAAGAACAAGAAGCAGATAGATACGGTAATAGGTCATATTGAAACCATAGATTCTACGCTGGTCGACCTTGAAGAAAGAATTGAGCGAATGCAGAAGGCACGGGAATGGCTTGCCGGTACCGAGACCCGGCTTGAAGAGGTAAACAAGCAGGCGCAGGAGCAGGTGAAACTGCTTGGAACGCTGGTAAAGGGATCTTCAACCAAAACCAGGGGCACAGGGGCTCCGCCGCATGAATTGCGCGATGTTGTTATAAAGCTGGCCAGGCAGGGATGGAAGGTTGAGGAAATTGCCAAATCTACACAGCTTGCAAGGGGAGAAGTGGAACTTATACTTGAACTTCAACCTAAAAAGTAGTTGACGCTTATCCCCTGCATTATTATTTTATACACAAGGATTTGATATTCATTATCTATCTCGCTCAAATTGTACTTAGAGGAAGTTATGGCAGAAGAAACAGATACAAAGGAAGATGAGAAGAACGAGACAACAGCTTCCGAAGAAAAAGCGGCAGAGAAGACTGATTCGAAGAAATCGAAAGGATCAAAACCTGCAAAAGAAACCAGGGACGAAAAGGAAATCAAAAAGCTCAAGAAAGAGATTGAAGGTTATGCAAAGTCTCTTGTTGAAGCTAAAGCGGAAATTGAAGAACTGAAAGATCAGTATCTCAGAAAACAGGCTGATTTTGAGAATTTTCGTAAGCGAATGCTTCGGGAAAAGGAAGATTCAATAAAATTCGCCAATTCTTCGCTTCTGACGGATATAATATCCGTTATTGATGATTTTGAACGGGCCCTTCAGTCGTCTGAAGATTCGAAAGATTTTCAGGCTTTTCATTCCGGAATAGAACTGATTGAAAAGCAGATGATTACGATGCTTGAATCCAACTGGGGATTGAAGCGCTTTGACAGTGCAGGACAGCCGTTTGATCCGGAAAAGCATGAAGCGCTGATGATGGAAGAGTCGGATGAATACGACGCTCAAACGGTTTTGGAAGATTTCATGAAGGGATATACGCTTCATGACAGAGTAATACGACATGCCAAGGTTAAGGTAAGTAAACCGCCTGCGCAGATAAACGAATAAGAAGAGAACCTAGAAAGGAGAAATAATATGGGAAGAATTATCGGTATTGACCTCGGGACAACCAATTCATGTGTTGCTGTAATGGAAGGCGGAGAACCTGTAGTAATTCAAAACTCGGAGGGGCAGAGAACAACCCCCTCAATAGTAGCTTTTACCGACAAGGATGAAAGACTTGTAGGTCAGCCTGCTAAAAACCAGATGGTTACTAACCCTGAAAATACTATTTTCTCAATTAAGAGATTTATGGGACATAAATACGCAGAAGTGCCTGAAGAAGTAAAAATGGTGCCTTATAATGTTGTCGAAGGAAGCGGCGGAGATCTCAGAGTAGATGTGAGAGGAAAACATTTCTCTCCTCCGGAAATTTCGGCGGCGGTTCTGCAGAAGATGAAAAAAACAGCTGAAGACTATCTTGGAGAAGAAGTTTCCGAGGCTGTAATCACTGTTCCTGCATATTTTAACGATGCCCAGAGACAGGCAACAAAAGATGCCGGAAGAATTGCGGGACTTGATGTAAAGCGGATTGTTAACGAACCGACTGCCGCTTCACTTGCATACGGTAACGGCCGCGAAAGCAAGGAAGAGAAAATTGCCGTATATGACCTTGGCGGCGGAACCTTTGACATATCCATTCTGGAGCTGGGCGACGGGGTTTTTGAAGTAAAATCCACTAACGGCGATACTCATCTCGGCGGAGACAATTTTGATCAGGCAATTATTAACTGGCTTGTTGACAGTTTCAGGAAAGATCAGTCTATCGACCTGTCCAAGGACAAGATGGCCCTGCAGAGACTCAAAGAATCAGCGGAAAAGGCCAAGATTGAGCTGTCTTCACGTCAGTCGACTGATATCAATCTGCCTTTTATCACTGCCGATGCTTCCGGGCCCAAACATCTTCAGTATAACCTTTCGAGGGCCCAGTTCGACCAGATGACAGCGGATCTTGTTCAGCGAACAAAACAGCCCTGTCTGAATGCAATAAAGGACGCCGGTATTGCAGCTTCTGAAATTGACGAAGTTATTCTCGTCGGCGGTTCAACAAGAATTCCGGCAGTACAGGAAATTGTAAAGAGCATATTTAACAAGGAACCGAATCGCGGAGTCAATCCCGACGAGGTTGTTGCAATGGGCGCGGCTATTCAGGGCGGTATTCTCGGCGGAGACGTAAAGGATGTTCTGCTGCTTGATGTAACTCCGCTGTCTCTCGGAATTGAGACGCTCGGCGGTGTTTCGACAAAGCTGATTGAACGCAATACCACAATTCCTACCAGAAAGAGCCAGGTTTTCTCGACAGCAGCTGATAATCAGACGGCGGTTTCCATACATGTTCTTCAGGGAGAGCGTGAGATGGCAGCCCAGAACAGAACGCTTGGAAACTTCGACCTTGTGGGAATCCCGCCTGCACCACGCGGCGTTCCCCAGATTGAGGTGGCATTTGATATTGATGCCAACGGTATAGTCCATGTTTCGGCGAAAGACCTTGGAACCGGCAAGGAACAGAAGATAAGAATTGAATCATCTTCAGGCCTGTCGGAAGCAGAAATAGACAAGATGGTTAAAGAGGCCGAGATTAATGCCGAGGCGGACAAGAAAGAACGTGAAAAAGCCGAGGTTAAAAACGAAGCTGAAACACTGGTTTACGCAACCGAGAAATCATTAAAAGATTACGGCGACAAAGTGTCGGATGATGAGAAAAGCAAAATCAATGCGGCGGTTGAAGAACTGAAATCGGTAATATCTTCAAATGATATTAATCAGATGAAAGCCAAGATTGAGGTTGTGAAAGAAGCTTCTCATAAACTGGCCGAAGAAATCTACAAGGAAGCAGGCGCTCAGGCCCAGCAGGCAGGTGCCGCCGGAGCTGAAGGCGGCGACGCAGGCGGAGCCCGCGGCAGCGAGGGCCAGGATTCTCCGACAAGCGGAAGTGTTGATGATGTTGATTTTGAGGTTGTTGACGATGAGGATGATAAAAAATAACTGTGTTATAACAGCAGACTGAAAAATTAATAAAAAGGCACAGGGCGCGGCTTTGGTAGCAGGCTTTGTGCCTTTTATGATAAACTGATGTGAAATAAAGCTGTAAGGTGTGAAAGTTGGCTAAACGAGATTATTATGAAGTGCTTGGGGTTGAAAAAACCGCGGGCAAGGATGACATCAAAAAAGCATACAGGAAACTGGCTATACAATACCACCCTGACAAGAATGCGGGAAATGCTGAAGCTGAAGAGAAATTCAAGGAAGCCACGGAAGCCTACGAAGTACTCAGCGACGAGAAGAAAAGAAAGGCATACGACCAGTTCGGTTTCGCCGGAGTAGACGGAATAAACAGCCCCGGCGGCGGGCACGATTATTCTTCGGTTTTTCACGATTTTGAAGATATTTTCGGCGATATGGGGGGAATATTTGATTCTTTCTTCGGCGGAGGCGGCGGCGGGCGCAGACGTTCAACCGGCGGTGTTCCCCGGGGTTCTGACCTTCGCTATAATCTTGAAATATCGTTTAAGGATGCTGTGTTCGGAACATCAACAGAAATCAGTTATACGCATGACGTCACCTGTAAAACATGCAATGGTACCGGTGCATCATCCGGAACAGGCAGAAAAACCTGCCCGACCTGTCAGGGTACTGGCCAGGTACGCAGGAATTCCGGCTTCTTCTCCATTGCCTCTCCATGTCATACCTGCGGCGGTGAAGGCCATATAATTGAAGACCCGTGCAAGGCATGCCACGGAAGCGGATTAACACGAAAGCAGCAGAAAATAAAAGTTAAAATACCCGCAGGTATTGAAAACGGAAAAAGAATTGCTATTCCCGGCCAGGGTGATTCCGGACATAACGGAGGGCGCAGCGGCGATCTTTACGTATATATTAAAATTAAACCCCATAAGTATTTTGAGCGCGACGGTAATAATGTTTACTGTGCGCTGCCGATATCTTTTACTCAGGCTGCTCTCGGTGCTGAAGTTCAGGTTAAAAACCTTGAAGACAAGAAGATTAAACTGAAAATACCGCCGGGAGCACAGACGGGAAAAATGCTGAGGCTGAAAAATGAAGGCATACCGTACCTGCAGAGCAGCCGAAAGGGTGATATGTATATAAAATTAATAGTTGAAACTCCCCAGCGGATGAATGCAAAGGCAAAAGAACTTCTTAAGCAGTTTGCGTCCATACAGGGAGAAGAAGATTCTCCGGAACCCATAGCACTGTCTGATCTGTAAAATGATCAGACAGTGACGGTACACTCACGTCCGTCCGATAAATACCGATAATATTACAAAGCTCAGTAAAGGATGGTAAATGCATAGATTTATACTCATTACGGCAATGTTTGTCCTTGCGATAATGCCGGCGACAGCACAGGAAAACGGAGATGATACCAACGGAGACGGAAAACCTGACCGCTGGCTGGAGATTTCCGGGCAGACTATCAGCGAAGTAAGTATCGACAGAAATTATGACGGGGTTGCGGATTATATTATCCGGTACGATGAGAACGGGGATAAAAAAGAAGAGATCCTTGATTTTAATTATGACGGGAAAATGGACGATTTCTATATGTATGCCCGGGGAAAGATGAAACGGCGGGAAATCGATACGAATTATGATGAGAAAATCGATATCTGGGTTTACCTGGACGGTATCTATATTGAAAAATATGAAAAAGATACCGATTTTGACGGTAAAATTGATATAACTGAAGATTATACCGGGGAATAGAATTGGAAAAGATAATCAGCGGGCTGCACGGAATTGAAGAAGCCCTGCGCAGCGGAAAAAATGCCGGACGTTTGTATCTGTCGAGAAAAAGTTCACGGATCGACAGAATAAAAACTGCAGCTGAAAAAGCCGGAGTAGAGGTTGTAAACATCCCTCCGGCGGAAATGACCAAACGGTTCGGAGAAAATACCCGCGGTGTTGTTCTTCAGCTGTTCGGAAGCAAAGCCTCCGGAAGCGAAGACGGACAGCAGTCCGGGAAAAGAAGTTTTTCCGCCGGGGGTAAAGAGAGCATCAGTTTTGAGGATAAGGTAGACTCGATAAAGTCGGCAAATGCAATTGTTGTAATTCTTGACGGAGTTACCGATCCCCATAATTACGGGGCGATACTAAGAAGCGCCGACCAGTTCGGAGTTGATCTTGTAGTCAGCAGGACAAGACGTTCAGCTTCGGAAAGCGATACCGTTGCAAGAACATCTTCAGGAGCTGTGAATTTTATCAATACTGCTGTGGTTAACAATCTTGCCCGGGCTTTGGATTATCTGAAGAAAAGCGGTTTCTGGGTTTACAGCGCCGATATGGCCGGGACGCCCCTGTACAAGTCGGTACTGACCGGGAAAACTGCGATAGTAATGGGCAGCGAAGGGAAGGGCGTCTCAAGACTTGTCTCCGAAAAATGTGATGCCGGGATTAGTATTCCTTCCGAAGGCCATATAGATTCCCTCAATGTCTCGGTAGCCGCCGGAATAATTCTGTACGAAATAAAAAGACAGCAAGCCGTTTCGTAACCGCCTGCTGCCTCTTGTTCTGTTTATCAAGCCGATATGGTATTTTATCTTCGCGGGACTAACAGTTGATGATGCGCTCCGCCAGGTGTATGGCGTTCAGAACACCCTGCTTGCCTATCCCCATTGTTGCGCACGGAATGCCTTTGGGAAGCTGGAGAATCGAAAGCAGGGCATCCATTCCGGCAAGGTGGCCGGAAACCAGCGGAATGCCGAGCACCGGTTTTTTAACCATGGCCGCAACAACTCCGGGCAGGGCGGCTGAAAGACCTGCTGCGGTTATAATCACCCTGTAGTTGTCTTCCTCTTTTTTAAGAAAATCCGTCAGTTCAGGAAGGTTCCGATGTGCCGAATAGACTGCGAGGTCGCAACTGAGACTTTTTTCGGCGGCAAGTGCAATTCCCGGTTCAACCTGTGCTTTGTCGGATTCCGAACCTATAATAAATAAAATATCCTTCATGGTTTTTCTCCATTGCCATGGACGGCAAGCCGTGTAGGTGAAGTTTGCAGAGCAAACTTCAGAAAAACAAAGCAGCACGGATGCTGCTTTGTTTTTACTCATTAGTAAAGAATTTCTTACCGATATCCCGCCTGTACCAGGCTCCTTCAAAATTAATTCCCTTGACGGCCTCGTAAGCTCTTGCATTTGCTTTCAGGCTGTTCGAGCCTATTCCTACGCAGGTAAAACATCTTCCTCCGTTTGTAAGCAGTCTTCCGTTTTCATCTTCCATGGTCGAAGCATGAAAGATTAATGCATCCTTTTCAGGGTAGGAGGGGATGGGCTTTACGGGAATACCTTTTTTATAACCTGCAGGGTACCCTGCAGCCGCAACAACAACGCCGAGGGCTGAATTGTTCGATACCCTGGGGTTGTATTCATCAAGGTTCTGATTAAGCATTGCTTCGGTAACATTGCCGAAGTCCGAGTCTATCAGCGGTATCAGTACCTGGGCTTCAGGATCTCCGAAGCGGACATTATATTCAAGAAGCATCGGGCCTTCAACAGTCATCATTATTCCGAAATAGAGAACACCGATAAAGCTCAGTTTATCTTTTTCCATTCCTGCAAAAGTCGGTTTTACAATTTTGTTTTCGATTCCGTTAAGTATTGAAGAGCTTACAAAGGGGACCGGGCAGATGGCGCCCATCCCTCCGGTATTCAAACCGGTATCGCCTTCTCCGGCGCGTTTGAAATCAGCGCATACAGGAAGCAGTTTATAATTTTTACCGTCCGTAAGAGTGAAAATGGACACTTCATAGCCCTGAAGGCATTTTTCCACGAGAAGGCTGTCGTCTTTAAGAATTTCTTTTCCGAAAGCTGCAAGTTCTTCAGTATCTTCCGATACAAGAACGCCCTTACCCGCGGCCAGGCCGTCTTTTTTTATTACAACAGGACCCGACTGGTTTCTGATGTGTTTTTCAAATTTCTCGGATTTATCAAAAATTACGGCTTCTGCTGTGGGGATGTTATGCTTATTCATAAAATTCTTGGAGAAAATCTTGCTTCCCTCAAGCCTTGCAGCAGCTTTATGGGGCCCTATTGCAGGGATGCCGGCTTTATTCAATTCATCAACTATGCCGGCGGCTAGCGGCGCTTCGGGGCCGACAAAGACGTGGGAAATATTATATTTTGTGCAGGCATTGATGACCTGTTCAGAATTTTCAGGATTAACGTCAGGCAGGTTAACTCCCAATTCATCGGTTCCGGCATTACCGGGAGCAATATATAAACCTGTTATCCGTTTACTCTTTGAATATTTCCAGGTGATGGCATGTTCCCTGGCTCCTGATCCAAGTATAAGAACTTTCAAAAAAATCCTCCAGTGATGAAAATATTATAATATTTAAAAATTTTATATTTGCTAAATGAGCTTTCCAAGTAACCTGGCGGCTGCTAATTATAACTATCAGGAAAATTATCAATTTCGCCAAGGATTTCCAGCAATACATCAGGATAGCTTTGATGCTCAAGCTGGTGAATCATTGATTCTATTTCCTCAATGCTTTCCTTTCCGCATCTTTTAAAAGACTTTTGCATAATTATCGGCCCAGTGTCAAGACCGTAATCAACCCTGTGAATTGTGATGCCCAGTTCTGTGTCTTCGGAGTTGTAACTGTCTAAAATGCCGTGTTTTCCGGGGTATTTGGGCAGCAGTGACGGGTGAATGTTGATAATTTTTCCCGGAAAATGATCAATAAGCTGCGGGGTAAGAAGCCGCATAAAGCCGGCAAGGGCAACAAGATCTGTCCCGGCAGCTTCAAGGATTTCAGTTATCTCTTTTTCGGTATCTTCTCGTTTCCGTCCGGGATATGATACAAAATGTGATTTAATACCGAATCTTTCAGCTCTTTTAAATGCGTACGCGTCTTTTTTATCACAGACAAGGCAGCAAATCTCATGTTCTGAACCGGAGATCTTTTCCGCTATTGCTTCAAAGTTGGAACCGCTTCCCGAGGCAAGAACCGCAAGTCTGGCCATTAAGAAAGCCTTCCTGCTTCAAAGATATTAATTTCTGAAACAGCAGCCTGTGACAGAACAGCGTCAACATCTTCAGGGTGTACTATCATCGCAATTCCGATACCCATATTGAAGACTTTTCGCATTTCGGCATCATCTATACCGCCTTTTTTTCTGATTACATCAAAAATTTCCGGAACGCGCCAGCTGTAATTGAACTCGGGTTCAAGACTGCCGGGAAGGACCCGTTTCAGGTTGCTCTCAAGACCGCCTCCGGTAATATGTGCCGCCGAGAGTATTTTTCCGGTTGACAACAGGCTTTTAAGGGCCCTGACGTAAATAATTGTGGGTGTAAGCAGCATGTTCATCAACGCCTTGTCGGTATCGGGAATAACCTTGCGGGCAAGCGACAGACCGTTTGAATGAATTCCTGAGGACGGCAGGCCCAGAATGATATCTCCGGATTTTATCCTGTCGGTGAACGGAAGCATTTCGGATTTTTCAACAATTCCGACGCAGAAGCCCGCCAGATCAAAGTCGTCTCCTTCGTACATGTCGGGCATCTCGGCGGTTTCGCCGCCCGCCAGGATGCATTCAGCCTGTTCACAGCCGTCGACGATTCCTTTAATTACTTCCTTCATTATGTTTTCATTAAGGCTGCCGCAGCCTATATAGTCAAGAAAGCTCAGCGGCCATGCGCCGCAGACGGCAAGGTCGTTTACGCACATAGCGGTAAGATCAATGCCTAAAGTATCATATTTTTTCAGTTTCTGGGCGACAATAAGTTTGGTGCCGACGCCGTCTGTTGCCGACAACAGAATCGGTTTCTTAAAACCGCTCATATCCAGCTCAACACCTCCGGCAAACCCGCCTATGGTGTTCGAAACAGCAGGGGATTTTATCGATGATATATATGAAGCAAAGCGGTCGCCTTTTTCAATATCGACCCCTGCTTCAGAGTATGATTTGATATCCATTATTTTTCTCCTTTTAGAAAATCTCTGCCATGGAGGGCAGTTGCTGAATGACAGGATTACACGGATGAAAGCCTGTCATAAGGATAATCCCCGCAAAAACATGCATAACAGTAGTCACCGGGAGTTTTTACGCATTTTTTTAGCTGCTCTGAAGGTAGAAACATTACAGAATCGGCTCCTATATATTCAGCTATCTGCTCGGGTGTTTTGCTGTTGGAAATAAGTTCTTCTCTCGTCGGAATGTCGATTCCGAAAAAACAGGGCCATTTCAGTTCCGGAGAAGAAAGTCTCAGATGTACTTCCGCCGCCCCGGCATCCTTGAGCATTTTGACCAGTATCCTGCTGGTTGTCCCTCTTACAAGGGAGTCGTCTACCAGTATTATTTTTTTTCCGGCTATTGTTTCGCGTATGGGATGAAGTTTCATTCTGACGGCAAGTTCGCGCTGAGCCGTCGTCGGCATTATAAACGATCGACCGGCATAGTGATTTCTGGTCAGGCCGTGATCAAAGGGAATGCCGGAGGCTTTTGCGTACCCGATAGCAGCGTTATTACCGGAATCAGGCACCGGAATGACTATATCGCCTTCAACGGGATCACATTCCCAAAGCGCAGCGCCCATTCTTTTCCTGGTGCCGTGTACTGATTCGTCAAAAACCCTGGAATCAGGCCGGGCAAAATAGATTAGTTCAAAAATACACTGGCTTATTCTGCCCGAAGCAGGCAGAAAGGTGCTTCGCTGTCCTTCGGAGTCTATGACTATTATTTCGCCGGGTTCAACCTGGCGGTAATCAGTGATATTAAGCGTTTCAAGTGCGCATGTTTCAGAAGCTGCAGCTGTTATGCCGTCTGCTGTTCCTATATAAAGCGGTCTGAATCCGTGCGGGTCACGTACAACAATCAGGCTTTCGTCGTGTATCAGAACCATGCTGAATGCGCCTTCAAGCCTCTCCAGAGTTTCCCTGAATGCCTCGAAAAAATCTGGTTTACGGCTGAGCGATATCATATGCAGTATCAGCTCGGTATCGGAGCTCGATTGAAAAATCGAGCCGGCCTCGGTCAGCTCTTCATGAAGTTTTGCCGCGTTCGATATATTTCCGTTGTGCGCAAGGGCAATATCACCCTTGTTACAGGTAACAGCTATGGGCTGAGCGTTTTCAAGCCTGTTTCCGCCGCGGGTTGAATAACGGACATGCCCGATTCCGGCGTTTGCCATACGTTGAATCGTAAGATATCTTGATAAAACCGTTGATACCATGCCGAGATCCTTGTAGGTAACGGTTTTCCCTTTTTCGCGATAAGATATTCCGGCGCTCTCCTGGCCTCGGTGCTGAAGTGAGAAAAGACTGTAAAACAGTTTTTCAGGAAGATTCGACGGTTCTGCGGAATAAAAACCCGCTACTCCGCAATGATGTTTAAGATTGTCGTTTGATTCGTCCACATGAAAAATTATCAAAACGCGGCGTTCTTGTAAAGTAAGGTACAGGTGAAATTGGTTATTTCACCTGTACCTTATGAAGTATTTGCTGACGCAAATACTTCATGGATTAATGTTTTATGGATAATTGGAAATTGAAATTTCCAATTATTAAAATCTTTTATACCCATATGTCTGAAGATAATCGGTTATTTCACCTTTTGCCGGATTATCCGGCTGTTTTGAGTATTTCCTCATATTCGGCCAGGGTAGAGGCGTGTACAATCCTGTTGCGGAGCGTTGCTGCCCCTTCAGTGCCTTTTGTGTATGAGCACAGGTGCTTTTTCATCTCTTTGCAGGCCCTTGTTTCACCGTGAAAATCAACTGCAAGCCGAAGATGCCTGAGTGCGATCGATATTCTGTTCCTGTCGGCGATTTTCGGGAGGGCCCGCCCGGTTTCAAGCAGATACCGGGTTTGTTCGAATATCCACGGGTTGCCGAGGGCCCCGCGAGAAAACATAATGCCGTCGCAGTTTGTCTGTTCAAACATTGCAAGCGCGGCTTCCGCTGAAAAGAGGTCTCCGGAACCTATAACCGGAACCGGAACAGTTTCTTTAAGCTTTTTAATGTGGTTCCAGTCCGCCCTGCCTGAGTATCCCTGTGCGCGGGTGCGTGCGTGAAGGCTGATCATCGATGCTCCGGCATCAACAGCAGCCAGTGCGGCTTCTATATAATTTATGCTGCCGTTGTCCCAGCCGGATCGGATCTTAACCGAGACTGCCGGCTGACAAGACGCTTTTGATGCGCCTTCGTACAGCGCAGCTACAATCTCTTTAAGCCTGGGGATATCTTTCATCAGCGCTGAACCGGCGCCGTTTTTTACAACCTTCGGAACCGGGCAGCCGCAGTTCAGGTCAATTACGTCCGGTGAAAACTCAAAGACGGCCGGAACAGTCTTCAGAGCCATTTCAGGATCAGATGTAAATACCTGAACTGCAAAATGTTTTTCGTTTGCGGCTTTTTGCATCAGAGCGATGGTTTTTTCTCCGTTATAGAAAATCCCGTCGCATGAAACCATTTCGGTAAAGCACATCGAAGCACCGGTTTCGGTACATATGCTTCTGAATGCCGCATCTGAAAAACCTGCGACCGGGGCTAAAAAAATATTGCCCGGGATTTTACCCCCGGGCAGTTCAATTTCATGAAAAAAGCCGTTCATCAGCTTTTCAATCGGTTATTCCGAAAAAATTCATGGAGTTGTTATACAGGGTTTCAGTAAGCTCTTCCAGATCTATACCCCTGAGATCAGCCAGAAATTCGGCTGTTGCATGCAGATATGCCGGTTTGTTTCTTTTCCCGCGGTAGGCGGAAGGAACCATGAACGGGCTTTCAGATTCAATAAGCATCCGGTCAAGCGGCATATTTACCGCAGTTTCGTGCAGATTACGCGCATTTCTGTAGGTTACATTTCCGGCAAAAGAAATATACAGATTCAGATCAAGCGCTTTCTGCGCATATTCCCAGTTCTCGGAATAGCAATGGAGAATTCCTCCGCGTGACGGCAGTTTCTCGCTCAGGATACTGAGCACATCCTCTCCGGCTTCTCGATTATGAATTATTACAGGTTTATCAAGCTTGTCGGCCAGCTCCAGCTGGCGGATAAAAAGCTCAACCTGGGAATCCCTGTTTCCGAATTTGCGATAATAATCCAGCCCTATCTCGCCTACGGCGACAACACGGTCGAGATTTGTCCCTTCAATAATTTTCATTTCCCAATCTACGCCCGGATTCTGAACTTCCGAGGGAGAAACGCCGATACTATGATATATATGACTAGCGGTTTCAAGATTGGAATAAACATAATCAAAGTCTCCGAGACTGTTGCAGATACTGATAATATGCTCTACATCAGACTGCCTGGCTTCCTGCGTAATAATAAGCTGTTCAATAGGATCTTCATGAATAAGCCCTATATGCGCATGAGTATCAAAAAGTTTCATATGATTTCCTGCTTTATTTGTTGTTTCGTTAGATACTTACTTCAATTCGACCACTTAAAATTATCACGTACAGTCAATGCAGTCAATGATTATTTGCTAAATGTTTTTATCGATATTCTCTTGCTATGAAAAGGAATATCCCATATAATAACCGGAGGAGTAGGGTTTGTCAGCAGAACGATATAAAAAACTTGAAAATAAACTTGTTGAGAATCTAAGCAGAGCATTCAGAAAGCTTTTCAGCGGTATGGCAAATACCGTCTCCGTCTTCTTTAACAGCGGCCGTCAGAAATTTACAATTATGCTGATACCTCACTCAGAAAAAAAGGTCGTTAATTTCAGAATATCTGTTTTTTCCCTTGTCTTTATATTTATTATTACGGTTGCCGTACTCGGTACCTTTTTTATATACACAACAAGAATGTCGGGGGTTTCGCAGCAACTGACGGATAAAAGCTCGGAACTTGAGCAGTCGGAAAAGAATCTTGATCTTCTCCTCGACAAGGTATCCGAACTCAGGAGAGCTTCAAGAAATTTTGAGATATCACTTGATAATGCAATGAAAACGCTGAACATCAGCAATGAACGGGACATTCAGGCTACCGTTGCCGACGGTGATTTTTCTTCATTGATTTCCGCCAATGAAACCGAAGCCGGAGTAATGCGCGAGATAAGCGAACTTCAAAACCTTGCAGCCTATCTTGAAGATTCAGTTGAATCGTTCAGTAAAATTACCGAGTTGATTAATTCGCAGGGCGACCTGCTTGTCGAGATGCCGACCCTGTGGCCGGTTGACGGCGGAGACGGCCGCATAACAAATTATTTCGGTCCCGCGGAACATCCTTTTACGCACGCATGGTATCTTCATAAGGGAATTGATATAGGTTACGGTTTCGGCAAGCCGATTCTGGCTGCTGCAAACGGCAAGGTAGTCGAAAGAGGTTATGAACCGCTGGGGTTCGGAAATTATTTTATTATAAGACATAATTACGGTTTTCTTACAAAGTATGCACATTTGAATGATGTTTACGTCGATGAAGGAGATGTTGTGACCCAGGGCCAGGTAGTAGGAGCAATGGGCAGCACCGGTATGTCTACCGGTCCGCATCTTCACTTTGAAATTAGAATCGGTTCACAGGTTGTGGACCCTGAAAAATTTCTTAATGTAAGAAAACACTGATAATTCGATTTAAACAAGGGTTCGAAAATGAGTAATTATCTTTCCGAAGAAGGGACATTTATAAATTCGCTTATAGGTGAGGGCAGCCTGGTAACAGGCGATCTGAATATTAATGGTCTGCTCAGAATAGACGGAGATTTTAAAGGTACGATCAGTAACGGGGGAAAAGTCCTCGTCGGTAAAAGCGGAAGAGCTGAAGCTTCAATTACAGCCGGAACAATTGTAATCGGGGGTATTCTAAAGGGAAACATCAAGGCTTCCGAGAAGGTGGTTATTTTATCTACCGGAATGCTTATAGGCAATATCACCTCTCCGCGTCTGCTTGTTGAAGACGGAGTTATTTTTAACGGTAGCTGTGTTGTCTCCGATGAAAAGCCCGAGCCGGTAACAAAAACCGCCCGTTTCAGTACGCCGTTTGCTGCTTCAGAAGAAATAACGCGGGAGATGGAGACGGTTCCGTCGTGGACAGAATAGGTTCTCTTGACCCGGGTAACAGATACAGAAAATCAGATAAAGATAAAAAAACTGTCAAAAAAAATGACTCTGCCCCTTCGGTTTTTGAAACATTTGTTGAGTCTGAAACCCTAACAGCCGGTGCCGTAAGGGGAATTGAATCATTTGATGAAGATTCTGATCTTGAAGATTTGCTGGATGA
The DNA here is from genome assembly GCA_963675665.1 of Spirochaetia bacterium. Taxonomy (GTDB): domain Bacteria; phylum Spirochaetota; class Spirochaetia; order UBA9216; family UBA9216; genus Thalassospirochaeta. The sequence continues at coordinate 4,609,209 of OY776510.1, read as the reverse complement.
TGTTCATCAGCAGGGCGAAAATCTTCTGTCGAGTCAGACCCTGGGCTCTATTGAATTATATAAAAAATCGGTCAGAAATTTTATTCACTATGTTCTTGAGCAGGCTGTGAAGGTTGAATCTATTGAAGGTGCGAAATTTAACCGTTTTAAACCCTCCAATAAGCAGAAAAGGTATACACTCATCAGTGTGATTGATGATAAACTCGATAAGCTCGCAGCGGGAATCCTTATGAATCAGGGCCGCCAGTTAAATCTTCTGGCTAAAGTTGAGGAGATCAACGGTCTTCTCGTTGATTTGATAAGCTGAGTCTTCCCGGGCTTGCTGATGACGACATATGGAGACCTCTAAAAACTGCAGGTTTATAAAAACTCCGGTTTTAGAGATCAACCATAGATTACCATGTTTTTATAGGAGTTACTTTTAATATGGATAATGCAACTGCTGAAGCAGTACAAAATATGTTCAGAGTGAAAATGCTTCATTCGAGCGAAACACATATTGTAGAGATCAAAGACATCAATGATTTAAAAACTGATGATTATGTTGTTGTCTCCAGCCGGTACGGCAAGGATATGGCCAGAATACTGGGCACTACATGCTGCGCTGCTGCAAAGAATGACGGTGAACAGCAGACCTTCGTTCGTGTCGCAACTGAAAAGGATATTGAAACCTACGAGGCCAATCTTATAAAAGAGAAAGAAGCTGTAGCGACATGCAGAAAGAAAGTTGCCGAACATAAACTGGATATGAAACTTGTTTCAGCGCATTATCTGCCTGAAGAATCCAAAATTCTTTTCTTTTTTACAGCTGATGCAAGGGTGGATTTTCGTGCTCTGGTTAAAGATCTCGTGTCGATTTTCAAGATGAGAATCGAACTGCGACAGATTGGTGTTCGCGACGAATCGCGGGTGCTGGGCGGTGTTGCCGTTTGCGGAAGACAGTACTGTTGTCATAATGTAACCGACAGGCTGCAATCGGTATCAATCAAGATGGCAAAGGAGCAGAACCTTTCGCTGAATTCCATGAAGATTTCTGGTCCGTGCGGCAGACTCTTATGCTGCCTGTCATATGAGTATGATTTCTACAGGGAAGAAAAAAAGAAACTGCCCGCTGTAGGATACAGAATTACAATAAACGGGACGCTTTTCAAGATTATCGATGTTAATATTCAATCAAGGAAAATTACCCTTTCAGGTGATGACGGCAGAAAGATTGAAGCAGAAGCCGACAGATTTTTCAGGGAGAATGACGGTTCGGCATGGAAATTTGAAGGAGAGCTTGAGGATTAATAGCGATTGTTCTGCTGTTTTTGTATCAATTGACTTTTAGAAGAATCTTTGTTAAATTACCCATCACGGGAATAATCAGAAATCCATATAAAGGAGCTTTTTATGGCACAGGTAAGTAAGAATGCGCGAATGGGCTCAGCTGCACATAAACATGTATGTTCCTCATGTGGCGGAGACGTCAAGATGAGAGCTATTTTCCAGAACGGTAAATTGAGAAATGTTGCAGTATGTGAAAAGTGCAGCAGAAGAGAAAGAAGACCCAAAGACTTCGACGCATAAGCATAAGAATGCTTGGGAGAAGTCTTCGACTTCGACGCGTAAGCATAAGAATGCTTGGGAGAAGTCTTCGACTTCGACGCGTAAGCATAAGAATGCTTGGGAGAAGTCTTCGACTTCGACGCGTAAGCATAAGAATGCTTGGGAGAAGTCTTCGACTTCGACGCTTAAGCATAAGAATGCTTGGGAGAAGTCTTTAGCATTATAACAAATACCAGGCATGTTTCTGCCCGGTATAATCAGATTTTTTTCCTTCGAGGAAAGGCTGCCGGAATCAAAATGGTTTTATATGGCGGCCTTTTTCTTTTTTAGGGTTGTTTCTTTCATCTTCCTGCCATTTATAAACCTGGTTTTTTATATCTTCCGCAGATTTTTCGATAATATGTTGGATTTCCTGTTTTGAAGAAGGCGGTTCAAATACTTCGATCAGTTTTACGTGATAGTTAAATCCCGACATGTTCCTGACGAGGCCTTCTATGTCTCCGACCCTCCATCCGCCTTCTATTGCAGCGCTGACAACGGGAACAGGGTTGGAACTGAGCATTTTTCTGACGGCTCCATGGTGAAAAGTTCCGATTTTTCCGTTTCGCGATCTGGTTCCTTCCGGGAAAACCACCGGGCAATAACCGTCTTTTGTTTTAAGTGCGACCCGTTCAAGCGTCTTCATGGTTTCAGCTGCGCTTCCTCTTCGGTTTATACGGCCGTGCTGTTGCAGCCTCAGCATTATGGATACCATGGGTACCCATTTGAAAAGACTGTCTTTTGCGGAAAAACGAAGATTGTGTTTAGGAAACGACCATATCAGCAGGGGAATGTCCTGAATGCTCTGATGATTGGCAATCAGCATGAATGTTTCAGGCAGTTCGAGTTTTTCAGACCGTTCAAAATGAATATGGACATTAACAAAAAACGCTGTAAAACTGAAAAGCAGATCACAGATTCTGTGAAATTGCGTGTCAACCCATTTTTCAATTGATTTTCTGCTGAAAATATATCTGATTCTGATCAGAAAATCCCAGTATATGAATACGGAGAGTGTTAATATTGCAAGTGTAATCTTGTTCAAAATATCTAATCCTTTGAAAAACTATAGTATATTAACGATTCGCGGCGCTCTTTTCAAGCTTCAAACATATGCTTGACTATAAAGGAATTATCTGTTAATTTATCTCACCGTTGAGTTTTAAATAAAACTCTGGAGTGTTTTCAGCAATAGTATTGAGAATATTGCAATTTGCTGATGATGCTTAATTACATTCAGGGCCGGAATTTAAGAATTGCATATTTTTTAAATTCCCCAAACTAATAGAAATTTCCGGAGGACGAAATTGCCAGGCAAAGATTCCGCGGCTAAACGCCATAAACAGAGTGAAAAAAGACGCATCCGAAACAGGATTGCCAAGAGCAGGGTTAAAACAGTAACGAAAAGTTTCATGACTGCTGTAAAAACAGGCGACAAGGCTGCAGCAGAAGTGAAGTTTAAAGAAATGACCAAGTTAATGGATACAGCATCAGGTAAGGGTGTATATCATAAAAATACCGTAGCCAGAAAGAAATCCAGAATGAATAAACTTCTGAATTCGCTTTCTGTCGAACAGGTTTAAATTTAAAGACAAAAAAATAGGGGATTGCTTGTGAGCCAGGATAAACTCACAAAAGCCGAAATAATTGAAAATATTCATGAACGTGTAGATCTGAATAGAAAAGATGTTCACGCTGTAATCGATGAGCTGTTCGAAGAATTAAAGGCAGCTCTCGAGGATGACAAGGTTGTTGAACTCCGCGGTTTCGGAACTTTTGAAATTCGTACCCGAAAGGGCAGAGAAAAGGCGCGTAATCCAAAAACAGGCGAAATAGTACCTGTAAAAGCGCATGGAGTTGCCGTCTTCAGACCCGGGAAAGAACTGAAAACACTCGCGTGGCCGCTTCGGGATGAATGAAAAAGTATTAACTGTGCGAAAAAGCACCGGATTCAGGCAGATATTCATTGAAATTGGTCTGCTTGCCCTGTCCGCGGTATTATTTGCCCTTTCTTTTCCAAGCGTGATAAGCCTCTGGGGAATTTTCCCTCTCGCGTTTATCTGTATTGTTCCGCTTTTTATAGTTCTGCATCGTTGCGGGTGGGTGCGGTCGTTTATATACGGTGTTACATACGGCTACGTCTGCTACGTTCTTTTTAATTACTGGCTGGAGGCTTTTCACCCCCTTGCAGGCGTTATAGTATATGTAATATACGCTTCATACTTTCTTGTCCTTGTTCCTTTGTTGAAACTTGCGGACAGGCTTTTCCCCCGTTATGGATTTCTTCTTCAAGCCGGCCTCTGGCTGTCATATGAATTTCTCAAGACAAAGGGGTTTCTGGGCTATCCGTATGGCAATCTGGGATATTCCCAATATCTTTTCCTGCCGTTTATACAGATATCATCGGTTTTCGGGTTCTGGTTTGTGTCGCTTATGGTCGTGCTGCCATCGGCCTTTCTCGGTAACGCACTTAAAAACGGCCTGTCGGGGTTTAAACCGTTTGTGAAAAAGAACCGCCTGTTTCTTTATATTTACGCAGCGGTTTTTATTGCTGTTCTGATCTTCGGTTTTTCAGCTCCGTCTGATTTTTCGGACTCGCCTCATATCAAGCTGGGATTTGTTCAGCACAATGCCGACAGCTGGAAAGGCGGCACAAGGCAGTTCGAAAGCAATAAAAACAAGCTGATTGATCTCAGCCTGCAGGCTCTTGAAGAGGACCCCGATATCGAGATGATGATCTGGTCTGAAACATGTTTCGTACCCGGTATAGACTGGCATACCCGCTACAGGACGGATCCTGAAAGGTACCGGCTTGTTAAAGAGTTAAAAGAGTTTTTTGCCACTCAGGAAATTCCGTATGTAATGGGCAACGACGACGGACAGCTTGAGCCGAATGAAAACGGGGAACCTGAGCGCGTCGACTATAATGCCGTTCTGCTTTATGACGGCGAGCTTAAACAGACATATCGGAAAACCCATCTTGTGCCTTTTTCCGAGCATTTTCCGTACCGGCATATAATGCCGAGGTTTTATCAGGCGCTGAAGGACCGCGATTTTCACTGGTGGGAAAAGGGAACAGAATATACGGTTTTTGAAGCCGCAGGAGTAAAGTTCAGTACACCGATATGTTTTGAAGATGTGTTCGGTTATCTTTCGCGTGAATTTATAAACGAAGGCGCGCAGATTCTTGTAAATATGACTAATGATTCCTGGTCCGGTTCCATACCGGCCGAGATGCAGCATACGGCAATGGCAGTTTTCAGGGCTGTGGAAAACCGCAGAACCATGGTCAGGGGCACAAATGCCGGCATAACCTGTACAATCGAACCCGACGGTGAAATAACGAAAATGATTGAACCGTTTCAGGAGGCATACATGATCAATTCCGTTCCGGTATATGAAGAGACAGATACTCTTTATACGAAATGGGGAGACTGGTTTGCCGTTTTGATTCTTGTTGTATCGATTGTGTTGTTATCCGGCGGCGTTGTTTTCAGTATTGTCCGGAGATTTTTACGAAAATCAAAATGATTTGACAAGAACTGATAAGTGTATCATTATTAATATGTATGGAAAAAACCAGAATTCTTATTGCTGACGATGAACCCGTAAATCTTGAGTTTTTTGAGGTAACGCTTGGTAAACTCGGTTTTGATGTATATAAAGCCGTAGACGGTTACGAAACTCTGGAAAAAGTTAAAGAGATTAAACCCGATTTGATTATTCTGGACAATATAATGCCGAACCTGTCCGGCTGGAAGGTTACGAGCCTTCTGAAAGAGAGTGAGGAATATGCTGAATACAGGGATATTCCGATTATCATGCTTTCTGCAATGGATAAAGTGCGCGACAAGGTAGAAGGGTTTGAGCTTGGAATTGAGGATTATATAACCGAACCTTTTAATTTTTCCGAGGTTTATGCAAGGATAAGGGCGGTTTTGAAGAACAGGGTTCTTTCCAGGCAGGTTGTGGCGCGTGAAAAGCGGTTGTCGACGGTTGAGTCTTTAAATGAATCTTTAAAGTTTTTTACCGCGCATATAAAGGAGCCCATGGCTGAGCTTTATAAAATCAGTTCGTCCATAGATCCTGATGACAAAGCGGCAGTTAAAAAAATTATTAAAATGATTCAGAAAGAAAGTGAGGAAGCGCTGGCGGCCATCGACGGTCTTGAAGCCGAGATAGCCGAGCTTGAAAACAGTGAAGATGAAGGTTTTCACGGAAGTGCGCTTGAAGATCTTGAAGATAAGTTTAAAAAACGATATAAAGCATTAAGGGAAGAGAACTTAAACGAAGAGGCGTCAGTGTGATTACTGAAGAGAAGAAAAAAGTTTTACAGTTTTTTGCAGAAGGCAGAAAAAGCTACAAGCTTATGGAATTTGATGCTGCCAGGGAATCTTTTGTCAAGGCTCTGAAAGTAGATCCGGAGGACGGACCGTCAAAGGTTTATCTTGCAAGATGCAAGCATTATATCGATTCTCCCCCGCCGGAAGACTGGGACGGCGTTTTCGTAATGACAACCAAGTGAATTAAACTTCGTATCGGAATAATATGGGAAAAAAGACGGAATTTACCAAATTTGATAAAATTGAAACTGTGCTTCAGCCGGGAACAAAGCTGGACGGCAATCTGAAATTCAGCAAGCCGCTGAAAATACGCGGCAGTTTTATAGGCGAGATAGAATCGGATGCCGTACTGTATATAGATTCTGAAGCCGAAATAAATGCAAATATTAATGCAAAGATTGTAATAGTCAGCGGGGTTGTCAACGGGAATATCAGTGCTGCTGAGCGTATAGAAATTCTTACCGGAGGCAAGGTTGCGGGAGATTTAAAATCAACCAGAATAAGAATTGCCGACGGTGTAAAATTTACAGGTCGCTGCAGAATGATTCGTGACCCGGAAACTATCGATATTTTTTCGGCCGGCGTTGATAAACTTAAGGAAATAGCCCGTTCTGTTTGATTACCCAAAAAAAATCAGACAGGTTTTCGGATTATCGTCCCTTGACAATTAATAATCGAGTGACTATATTAAGGGTATCGAATAAAATTATGTTTTTCGATTGCCCGCATGTTTTTTAATAATACTGAAATACGAACCAACTGGTATAAATAATCTACTGGAGATATTATGGCAATTATTCGAAAGAAGCAGGCTGTGATTGAATCTTCCGATTCGGAAACAGCAATTGTTTCAGAAGACGCAGCTGTATCGGCTGTTGCTCAACAGGAATTAAATCTTGATGAAACTGCTTCGGAAAATGATGAAAGCAAAAAACCTGAAAAGGTTGAGGATCTGCCTGAAGCAGAAATCCCGAACACTGAACCTATGGAAAAAGAAGCCCCCGTTGAGGAAAAAATAACGGATTTCGACTCCGGGCAGTCAGCTGAAACGGGAAAAAATGATGAAAAAACTTCGGATACCGGAGAGCCTGTTTCTCCAAAACGGAGACCCAGAAAGAAAAAGGTGAGAGTTGAGATTGTGAAAGCCGAAGACTCTTCCGAAGCTGTTGAAGATAACACTTCATCTTCCGTTGAATCCGGCGATCGAAAGCCTGCAGCCCGGAGTTATAATAAAAAAAGCTACAACAGATTCAAGAAAAATGAAGAAATTATTCCTTCTGACGGTGAAAAGCTAAGTATTAACGATCTGACTTTAATGAATATGAAGAATCTCCGAGATTTTGCCGGTTCATATAACATTTCCAGTGAAGAGTTGATGTCGATGAAGAAGCAGGAGGTGATTTTCTCCATTCTCAAGGCGCATACAACAAAGGGCGGACTGATTTATGCCTACGGTTCGCTGGAAATTCTGCCTGACGGATACGGTTTTCTCAGGTCTCCGCAGAATTCATACCTTCCGGGATCTGATGATATCTATATTTCTCCTTCGCAGATAAGATTGTTTAACCTGCGGACAGGAGATACCGTCGGCGGGCAAATCAGGCCTCCGAAAGAAGGCGAACGGTTTTTTGCAATGCTCAGGGTTGAGAAAGTTAACTTTAACGATCCCCAGGAAGCTCAAACCCGGATCCCCTTCGACAACCTGACGCCCCTTTACCCGGATGAAAAGCTCAATATGGAGATTAAAACGGAAGATGTGTCTACCCGTATGATCAACCTTTTCTGTCCGATCGGAAAAGGACAGCGAGGGCTGATTGTATCTCCGCCGAGAACAGGTAAAACAATACTCCTGCAGCAGATAGCAAATGCTATAACAACCAATCATCCCGAAGTATTTCTGATGGTTCTGTTGATTGACGAACGCCCGGAAGAAGTTACGGACATGAGACGGAACGTCAAGGGTGAAGTAATAGCTTCCACCTTTGACGAGCAGGCCACAAGGCATGTTCAGGTAGCCGAAATGGTGCTGGAAAAAGCAAAACGTCTTGTTGAACATAAAAAGGATGTTGTAATTCTGCTTGATTCAATTACCCGGCTTGCAAGAGCATATAACCAGACTGTGCCGACATCAGGAAAGATTTTATCAGGCGGTGTTGATTCGAACGCGCTGCATAAACCAAAAAGATTTTTCGGGGCTGCAAGAAATGTGGAACAGGGCGGTAGCCTGACGATAGTCGCCACGGCGCTGATTGACACGGGCTCCAGGATGGATGAGGTTATCTTTGAGGAATTCAAGGGTACCGGTAATATGGAAATTAATCTGGACAGAAAAATGGCCGACAGAAGACTATACCCGGCCATAAATATCAAAAAATCGGGAACAAGAAAAGAAGATCTGCTGTTATCAGAAGCTGAGCTCGGCAAGATGTGGGTCCTGAGAAAGGTTATCGGTCCGATGGATGATATGGAGATCACCGAACTGATGATTGACAAAATGAGAAAAACAAAGAATAATGAGGCTTTCCTACGGTCGATGAACACCGGTGGAGTAAGTGCCGATTAATGGAGGTAGACATGAAAAGCGGAATACACCCAAATTATGAAATGACCAAGATTAAATGCGCATGCGGAAATGTTATTGAAACCAGAGCTACTGTTAAAGATATGGAAATTGAAATCTGTTCAAAATGCCATCCTTTTTTCACAGGAAAGCAGAAACTTGTTGATACTGCAGGCCGTGTCGAAAGGTTTAACAGGAAGTACGGTATCAAGTCCGAAGAATAATCCTGAATTTTCAGGAGGCCGCAGAGCCGTCATTTCCAACTGTTAGAAAGGGATCCCTGTTTTCATGGATCTCTTTTTTTTTGTTTGCAAATATTTGTTATATCTTTTAATATGAATCAGAATGGACGGTTTAATTGCCCGCCACAAAAAGGAATTCAGCTCAAAACCGCAAGTTATAGCGTCAGCACCCGGAATATTAAACTTGATGGGAGAGCATACTGATTATAACGAAGGCTGTGTTATCCAGACGACTATTAACAAGAGCGTTTCGGTTGCAGTATCAGCCAGAAAAGACAATTCGCTGCGTTTTTATCTGTCCGATTCCGAAGAAAAAAAACGCACGACAGTACCGAATCTGAAATATAAACGTGAAGACCGCTGGGCCAATTATTTAAAAGGCGTTCTTTTCGAACTTGTAAATATGGGGTTTTCCATCAAGGGCCTGGATGTAACGATAGCGGGGGAAATTCCGCCCGGAATAGGGCTTGGCGCCTCAGCAGCTCTTGAAGTTGCTTTTGCCGCCGCCGTTAACCGCCTTTTCAGGTTTGAAATGTCCGAAAGCCAGCTGATACAGGCAGCATCATATGCTGAAGCGGCGTTTGTCGGGCGAAACACAGAGATAACCGACCCGTTTATTTCCACAATCGGAAAAAGAAACAAGGCGGTTTTTCTTGATCTGAGAAGTCTTGATTTTGAATATCTTCCGCTTGAACTTAACCAGTATAAAATTGTTATAATAAATTCAAACGTACCCGGAACCGAAGCTGTTCGCGAGGCTGAACTTCAGGAGAGAAAGGAACAATGTTCAGAATGCGTTGATTTCCTGAACCGCAAAAGACCCGGAAGAAGTCTGCGCGATTATACACTTGAAGACATCACCGGCGGTATGGGGTTGCTTCCTGAACAGATTCGGAGAATATGCACCCATGTAATAGGCGAGACAAAGAGATCAATAGATGCATGTGATGCAATCAAGTCAAGGAATTTTGAGCTGTTCGGCCGAATGATGAACAGATCTCATGAAAGTTTGCGTGATAATTATGAGGTTTCCTGCCCTGAACTGGACTGGCTTGTAAAACGATTCCAGGAAATGGACGGTGTGCTGGGCTCCAGAATGACGGGAGGAGGCTTCGGAGGGTGTACTGTATCGCTGATCGAATCCAGGGTCCTTGACAATTATGACGAAAGACTACAAGAATATGAGCATATATTCGGGTTCGAGCCGGAAATTTATATCTGCGAACCTTCCGAAGGGGTTAAAATAGTTTTTCCGGCCGATTGAGGAAAAACAGGATAATATGCGTATATTGCTGACAAATGACGATGGAATAAAAAGTCCGGGTCTCGATGCTTTGAGAAGATCCTTCTCGGAGCACGACATCTGGGTAGTAGCGCCCAATACCCAGCAGAGCGGCAAATCGCACTCTGTAACTTTTATGGAGCCTGTACGGTTCAACCAGCTGGAAGACCAGGTTTTTTCCGTTGAAGGAAGTCCCGCAGACTGTGTTATGTATTCGGTTCTGGGGGCTCTTCCCTATAAACCCGACGTTGTTATTTCAGGAATTAATATCGGCGCCAATCTTGGTACTGATCTAATCTATTCTGGTACGGCCGCCGCGGCAAGACAGGCCGCCCTGATGGGGCTTCCGGGCATCGCCGTGTCGATAAATACTTTTGTCGCCCCGTTTTATTTTAAGGATACGGCGGATTTCATCAGGGAAAATTTGGAGCTGATGCTTTCTTTGTGGCGTTCTGATCATTTTATTAATGTAAATACTCCCAACCAGCCTGAATTTCCTTCTGAGGTGCGCATTACTGCCCCGTCACGGCGTATTTATGAAGATAAGGTAGTCAAGTTCGACGGGCCGCGCGGGGGCAGCTATTTCTTTCTTGACGGAAGCAGTTCCAGTTTTTCCGGGGAAGGAACGGATTCCGAAGCTGTTTCTGAAGGAGCTGTGTCCGTATCACCGATATTTCTTCATCCGAGAAACAGGGATGAGGCTGAAGCATACCGAAGAGCGGAGTTTATACTGTCCGATGGCTGATAGATTTCTTGAAGGACGACAATTATTCAGACACGGAAAATACCGGCAGGCGCTTGCGGAGTTCCTGAAAGTAAGCGATGAGCCTCTTGAAAACCCGGATCTGTCATATTATCTGGGATTATGCTATTCAAAAATCGAAGACTGGGACGACGCGCTTCTGTATCTTGAACAGGTGGTAAACAGTCATGACAATATACTCAGGATATACCAGAGCAGGATGATTCTCAGCTATATATATACGATTACAGGCCGGATAAAGCTGGCCGAATTTGAACTGAACAAGCTTATTGAAGAGGGTTTTGAATCTCCCCAGGTATATGCAAATTACAGTTATATCTATTTTGAATCAGGCAGGACTGACAAAAGTATTGAGTTCCTTTACAAGGCGCTGGAGATAGATTCGGAAAATGCAAATGTACTGAATTCAATGGGATATATTCTGGCGGACAAAGCCATAGATCCTTCAAAAGCTGTAGAATACTGCAGAAAAGCCGTAAAGAAAAAACCTGAAAACCCTGCCTATCTGGACTCTTTGGGCTGGGCTTTCTTCAAAACAGGCCAGAATGATGAAGCAAGACATTATCTGAAACGGGCTTTTGAGCTTTCAAACAACAATAAAGTAATTGCGGCGCATTTAAGAACGGTGATTGACGAGATCGACAATATTAATAAGGCAAATCTCGGATAAAAAGATATTATCAATATAATTTTGTCGCATCCGGAGTATAAAAAAATCTTATATCTTTATAAACATCTGTCGAAATTAATAATACGGGTGTTTATTATGAGAGTGGAAAGTATGAATTACATAAATACATCATCTCCTTACGGCAAAAGAGGAAAGGTTGCAAACGCTGAAGAAATAAAGGCAATTTTATTTCTCGGTATTAAAAGTGACATCCCGGCATCCGACCCAAAGAGAAAGGTAGATATAATTATCTAACCGTTGTATACTTTGCTACGTGAAAACCGGGAAAGTGTTCGAGAAAATTAAAGTTGTTTTACTTCTGACAATACTGCTTCTGCCTGTTTTTAATATCAATGCACAGGATATTATTGATCTGGATTTACTCAGCGCGCGGGAAGAATTCAAGTGGGGGGTCAAGGCTTACCACAGGGGATTGTACAATGAGGCCGCCAGAGCGTTTGAGAAAGCCCTGGCATATAAACCGGAAAACACGGAAATGCAGGAATGGCTGGGACTGTCGTGGTACCGCTCCGGCTTTACCGATGCTGCAATACATATCTGGGAATCAATCCAGTCAATCGGGGAAGCTGATTCTCTTCTTGTGAACAGGCTGGAAATACTGAAACAGCAGGCAGGCGTAGCTGCCGAAAGGCAGGGCGCCGGACGTTACCTTCCCGCAATGGAGCTTAAAGGCATACAGGAAGAATTTGTTCTTTTCAGACGTCCTGCATCGGTTTTTCCGGATGCCGACGGAGGGTTTTTTATAACCTCTTACGGGTCTAACCAGGTTCTTGCGTTTAATTCCAACGGATCACTGACAAACAGGCTTGTCGGAGGGCTCGAAGGGTTTAATCATCCCTTTGATTTAAAGCTTGCCGGCAACGGTTATCTGTATATTACAGAATTTAACGGCGACAGCATAACCAGATGCACTCCGGATGGAAGGAATTTGACTGTGTTCGGAGAATCCGGCAGGGGAGAAGGACAGCTGCTCGGACCGCAGTATATTGCAGTTGATGAAAAGAATTTTATCTATGTAACGGATTCCGGAAACAGAAGAGTTGTAAAATTTGATTCAGACGGGAATTATATTCTGTCGTTCGGAGAAAAGTCGTATAATTTCAGGGGATTCAGAAACCCTACCGGTATCGAATGTTTCGACGGCTGTGTATATGTTGCCGATGCAAAATATGCAAATATCTCGGTTTTTGATTACAGCGGAAACTATCTTGCCGAACTTACAGCTGACGGGCTGTATGCTCCGGAAGGCTTGTCTAGGCTTGGGCAGCGATCGCTGCTGATAGCCGATGCCGGAAGGGTTATGAGCATTAATGTTGATAATTCCGATCTGCGTCTGGTCTCCGATCTTGACGGCAAGGGAAAAAAGATTACCCAGGCCTCAATTGATGCAAACGGAAATCTTCTGACGGCGGATTTCGACATGAACCGAATTACCGTTCTAACCGAATTGTCAAATATGTATTCCGGTCTGTCGATGCAAATCGATCGGATTGAAGCGTCCAATTATCCGGAGGTGGCAGCGAATATCAGGGTTTCGGATCGTTCCGGAAAGCCTTTTGTCGGTCTGTCGCCGAACAATTTTGTGGTTACTGAAAACGGCTATCCTGTGAAGACTGCAGAGCTGGTTTACAAGGGGAATACTTCGGACCGTCTTGAAGCTGTAGTGGTTCTGGATTGTGATTTGAGTATGAAACAGTATCATCCTGATATGCTTAAAGCTGTTCAGTCACTGATGAATTCAGCCGGAAGCAGAGCGGGGCTGAAGCTGGTCAGCGCCGGGGTGAATCCTGTAACAGAGGCGGATCTTGCAGAAGGCAGCAGGCAGTTTATTGCCGCGGCGGCCGATGAAAGCATGTTCTCTGCTGAAGCCCGGTTTGATCTCGGCCTTAGGCATGCGGCATCCGAACTTGTTAATCTGCACGGCCGGAGAACAGTGATTTTCATTACGGACGGTAAAGCCGGAAATCTTTCATTCGAACAGTATCACCCGGTAGAACTTGCCGGATACCTCAGAAATAACGGAATAAGTTTTTATTGTGTAGATGTTTCCAGCGAAAACGGTATTTCTGAGGAACTGAGTTTTATATGCGAAGAAACCGGCGGAGATAATCTGTATCTGTATCAGCCTGAAGGTCTTGGAAGAATGTTTGACGAAATAACGTCAAAACCGGACGGCAGTTATACTCTTGTTTTTGATTCAATAAACAATAACATTTCGCCGGATGACTTTATTCCCGTTGAAATTGAGGCTTTTCTTTATAATCGAAGCGGCAGGGAAGTGTCCGGGTATTTTAAGCCCGGTAAATAGCGAATGCTTTTTTTCGGTAAACTGAAACAGAAATGGGAAGGCATTTGCCTTGAATGCGGTCAGTGCTGTTGTGAGAAGGTTTCAGGACGGTTGATAGCAAAACAGAAGCGCAGAATCCCCGGTGTTTTGTCGTTAAACCGGCATTACTTTATTGATTACAGCCGGCCCTGTTCCTTTCTTGACATTGAAAACGGCCGGTGCCTTGTGTATGAAAACCGGTTCAGACAGTGCGGCAGCTGTATTCCCATGACGATTTTCCACGCGCTTTTTGCAGGGTACCTGCCCGGAAATTGCGGCTATGTCAGGAAATTCAGGTTCTGGCGCAGGAAACGACCTTAATATTGAAAAATGGTTTGACACTGAGTATATTCATTAGTAATGAAGAGCAACAGAGTACTTATTATCATCTTTTTTCTTTTTATCTGCGGCAACGTTTTCGGAAAAAACCTTGCGGATATTATTACATCTGCAGACGAAAGCGCATTCAGCCTGTCAGTACCTGTCGATGTTCCTGTTTTGGCCGCCGGGGCGGGTCTTTTAATTTATGAGCAGTTTGTTGAACCGGCGACAGGATCGCAGCTTCCTGAAGACGAAGTTTTTTCACCGGACAGATACGCTGTTTTTCCCTATAACTCAGGGGCTGATCTTTCTTCCGATATCCTGTTTGCAGGTTCGCTTCTTTTTCCCGCAGTACTGGTTGCAGGACAGGAGTGGGGGATCATAATTGAAACAGGCGCAATGCTTATGGAATCCATGATTCTGACCCATGCTACCAAGGAAATAATTAAGGACATGGTGCTGCGTTACAGGCCATACACATATTATGCCGCCCCGCTGGATGATGAATATACAAACAGTTTCCCTTCAGGTCATACGGCATTAACATTCGCCGTATGCAGTTTTTCCGCTTTTGCATATTCCCGGATGTTTCCGGAATCGAAGTATATTATACCTTTCGGTATAGGGGCCTATACAACGGCGACAGTTACAGGCCTGTTACGTGTTTTATCGGGAAGTCATTACATCACTGATGTGCTTGCCGGTGCATTGATAGGCTCTGCTTTCGGTGTCGGAGTACCGCTGCTGCACACAATAAAAGGTAAAACAGGAATAAACGTAGCCGTAAATCAGTATGCAGACAGTAGGACAGCCGTGACATTGAGTTTCGAGCTCTGATAAAGATAAATGATAAAGAAAAACCTTTTAACAGTTATTTTTGTTTTCTCCGTATCCGTCCTGTTTGCCGAACAGTTTCCGGACAGCGACGCGTATCTGTCAGACGTCCCGGCTGAAGTCAGGGAAGTGCTGAAACTGAACGGTCATGTTTTCAGGTATGATGAAGAATCTTCAGGGCCTTTGTATTTGCCGGCAACCGGTAATGCAGCCGGGGTTATGCGTATGCACCGTTCAATGAATCCGGAAGTTATGGTAGAGGCCCTGTACTCCATACCGTATCCGGACGATATGCCGCGTGATCCTGATAAGGTTATAAGTGAACTGTACAGGCTTGGTCATAAGGTCAGCGGTATTTCCGGCGCCATGTATTATTCGGAACGGCGGAAAAAATATGACGTCCTGTTTACAGATGTTTATGCGGTGGATAATCCCGAAGATAGGCATAGAATACCTGATCCGGCCGGAAGTTCCGCAGGAACCGGGGATACAGTTTTCCTTCATATGAAGGAAAATGCACTCGGCAGGGGCTATTACAGGTTGAGTTTTGAACCTGCCCCCGGGATGTTGGTTGTTTCAATGTCCAATGTCTCGGATTTGGGATTTATTATAAAAGCGGTAAAGCCTGAAGATTTAATGATTATGCTTCAGATTATACCCTGCAGCGATACCATTCTGGTTTACGGGTATTGCGGCGTAGTTCTCCAGAATGATGATTTTGTTAATCTTCTTCTTGATCCCTACTATGCTTTCTATCGTCGAATGACCGCCATGGAAACCTGGCTTTACAATAGTCTGCATAATGATGATGCTCTTCCTCCGTTGTATCAACCGCTGCCGTAGTCTGAATTATTATCGGCCGCCGGCTGAAAAAATGGGTTAAAAACCAAATATGTTAATTAAATCCTTGCACAATTGTTCAGAAACACTTGACTATTCTTGTCAAAATTTCCTATCATTCTAAAGGTATAATCAGAAAAATTTTATGTATAAGAAATAAATATTACAGGAGTATGACATGTTGGAAATGAAAAAGGGTGTAGACATTCTTGCGGATGTCGGAGGTGTTGCTGATATAGCTGAAGCCAGAGCACTTTTTAAAACCAGACTTGATGAATCAAATCTTGCAAAGATTAACACTATTAAAAATGAAGACGCATTGCTTAAAATAGCAAACTCTATTGCAATGTGTGAACCGGATGATGTATTCATCATCTCGGACAGCAGGGAAGATGCTGCCTATGTTAAGCAGAAAAGTCTTGAAACCGGCGAGGAAAGAAATCTTGCAATCAAGAACCATACGATCCATTATGATCTTCCCGAAGATCAGGGACGTCTTGTAAAGCAGACTTTTTATATTGTTAATGAGGATGAAGACATAAGCTCAATTGCCAAGAAAGAGCTCAGGGCCGATTCTTATGCTTACATAAAAGAAAATATGAAAGGGATCATGAAAGGCCTTACAATGTATGTTGCGTTTCTTAACAGAGGTCCTGTAGGCGCCCAGGCATCTATTCCGGCGCTTATGATTACCTCTTCAACCTATGTCCAATCATCGGGAGATCTTCTTTACAGAAATGTTTTCAGGGATTTTGACGCTGAAGCTGAAAGATGCGGAACATTCTTTACCAATGTTCACAGCCAGGGAACAGGACGTTCCGAAGATGTTCCCAAGGCCAGAATTTACATGGACAGAAGCTGGCAGACATGTTATTCAACCTTCTGTACCTATGCCGGTAACACGCTCCTTCTGAAGAAGGGAAACCACAGGTTTGCTGTAGACCGTGCAACATACTACAAGGTTGAAGAAGAGCTCTCAGAGCATATGTTTCTTACCGGCATGACCGGCCCCGGCGGACGTAAAACCTTTTTTGCCGGCGCCGCTCCTTCTGGCTGCGGTAAAACAACTACGGCAATGGTCGGAACAGACTTTATCGGAGACGACCTTGCACAGATGTGGATTGATGAATCTACAGGTACTGTACGCGGAATCAACCCCGAATGCGGAATATTCGGTATTGTAGCCGATGTTAATGAAGAGGGTGATCCGTACCTGATGAAGAGGCTCAGAAAAGAAGGTACAACAGTCATCTTTTCAAATGTCTGTATCGACGAAAACGATAAACCGAGATGGACCGGAGACGGCGAACCGGAACCTTCAAAGGGTGTAAACTTTCAGGGCGAATGGTGGCCCGGCAAGAAAGATGCAAACGGAAAAGAAATTCTGATTTCCCATCCCAATTCAAGATGTACCCTTCTTTGCGAGTCTATCGACAACTATAATAAGGAAGCTGCTGAAAGCGCAGAAGGCGTTCATGTTCAGGTTGTAACATACTCCGGACGTGATTCCGACACTATGCCTCCGGTATGGGTAGCTAAAACCATGGATGAAGGTGTTGCAATAGGCGCCTCAATTGTTTCTGCTGCTACCGCAACAGAAGTCGGGGCTACGGGCGTGAACAGGCAGCCGTGGGCGAATGCTCCCTTTATTCCAGGTGCGCTCGGTGACTACATGGACGCGCAGTTCAAGTTTTACAACTCGGGCAAGATTAAAGTTAAACCGATTATGGCCGGTCTTAACTACTTTCTTACCGAAGGCGCCAGAGGCGGCGAGGGCAAGAAGCTTCTCGGTGAAAAGAAAGACGTAAAGGTATGGCTCGGATGGCTTGAACTCAGGGCTAACGGCGATGTTGAAGCAATTGAAACACCGATAGGGTTTATTCCTCTGTATGAAGATCTTAAAAAACTTTTTGACGGTATTAACAAACCTTACCCGAAAGAACTTTATGACAAGCAGTTCTCCTTTTACCTTGATAATATTATTTCAAGGCTTGATCTGCAGGATGAAGCATTCAGGAAAGATGAGCATGTTCCTGAAAGAATTTTCCAGATTTACGCAGAGCAAAAGAAAAACCTTCTCGCTCTCAAGGAAAAATACGGGTCTGTAGTAAGCGTTGAGCAGCTTGCTGAAGCCGCAAAATAAGAAATAGCAAATAAATAAAAAGGCCGCTTCGCAAGATGCGGCCTTTTTATTTAAAAATCAGTTAAATTTCAGTATATACTTTTCTTGCAAACTTCTGTATTACGGGAGTTCCTTTCCCGTTTCTTATAGCCTGAACAACTTTTTCGGAGTTTACCGGTACCGTTCCTGCAAGAATAGTGACCGGCAGATGGCTGTAAAGTTCGGGCTTCATAATGGTTGTGGGACCCAGAAGAACAACAGGGATCCGTCTTCCTGCTAAACGGGCCAGAACGTCTTCCATGCTTCCGTTAAGAAGACTTGTTGAAGTCAGAATCAGTGCATCAGCTTTGTGCTCAAGAAAAGGGAAGAACTCGTCCGGGTTACCGCTGTTTTTGCCGATATCGTAAACAACTGTTTCGGAACCGTTTGCTCTGAGAAGTTCGACAACCGGTCCAAAAAAACCGACCATCGCTATTCTGCTGCCCTTACCGGAGTTGATGTCGGCAACAAGAGATCCTTCGTCATCTTTAAAGGCAGCGGCTGTTTTATGGTTCAGTGCATTTGCCGTGGCAACGGCAAGGGTGCGCTCAAGCGGAACTGGCGAAAAAATCTTTTCAAGCAGACCAGAGGCACTTTTGCCTTCAAAAGAGTCAGGGCCCTTTATAACGGAACAACCTTCTTTCCTGTTCAGCCAGGTATAGGCAATACCGGTCCTTCCGTCTTCAAGTTCTGAGGCTGTATATCCAAGCCCTATGGTAAGCCTGGAAATATTATAATCTGAAGCTTCATCACGAAATGATTCAAAAATTTTTTCATCAATGACCATTAATTTTCCTTTTTTTTAGAATAATAATCCAGATTATACATATTTATTTTTATTATTACCATTATTTAAAAATGTTTGCGTATAACAAATACCGTCTGAAAATGAATCTTATTGTTGACGTTTAAATAAAAGGATAGTACCATTGAATATCCTCTTATTAATCGGGAATGAGAATGGAAGGATCCGAAATTATAAATTTTACTAATCTAAAAAAAGCTTCAGAAATTAAGAATAATTTAAGCAGCAGTTTCATCGAACTCAATCAAATATTTCAGATAATATTAATGTTTCAGCAGGAATATCTGAAATCTACTTCAGGAATTCAGCAGTTGATAAATTCTGCATATTCAGATCTTAAATCAGTAAACGAGAATGCCGAGCAGGTTGCAGGGCTTGTAGATAAATCATCAGGGATTATTCAGAATAATATCAGTTCGTCAAAAATGAACATTACGGTAATGACCGGGGCAGCTGATTCCGTAGACAAGCTTGATGCCGGATTTAAAAATCTGAAAGACACATTTATTGCTCTTACCGATTCAATTCAGACAATAGTTGAGAGGATCGACGTTATTGAGGATATTTCAGAGCTTACAAACCTGCTTGCATTAAACGCGGCCATTGAAGCGGCCAGGGCCGGGGCCCAGGGAAAAGGATTTCAGGTTGTAGCCAAGGAAATAAGAAACCTTGCAGACAGAAGCAGGAGCAATACAAATGATATAACCAGGATACTCAAGGATTTAAATATAAAACTTTCAGATGCAAAAAGCTTTCTTGGTGAGTACGGCGAACTGCAGAATGAAGTTCTTGACAATATAAGCAGTACAAGTACGAGCCTTGTAGCGTCAACAGCTGAACTTGAAAAGATTGATTCCGAAATAGGGTCAATAAACAATCTGGTAAGCAAGCAGGCAGACAGTACAGCTTCGCTTCTTTCTTCGCTGGACGATGTACATAAATCGGGTGAGTTCACAATAAAAAACAGCCCGTTCATCGATAAGGCCGTAGAGATATATAAAGCTTCCAATGAAAGTTGCATGAATGATCTTGTCGATATGAACGAGATTTTCATATCTTCCGCCAGGAATTTCATGAGCGCGGCAGAATCTGAAAAGGAAGAAGTTATCAGGATAGGCCATGATATTGCCTATCCGCCCTGGACGAGTATAAAGGACGGCAAAGCAGCCGGAATCAGTATTGAACATACCGAAAAGATATTCGCCGGAAGCGATTACAAGGTTAATTTTATCGGAGGACAGTTCGGCGAGTTATATGCGAAACTGATGGACAAACAGATAGACTGCATCCTGAATGTCGGCTGGCCTAATGAGTTTTTCAGCGATAAACCGGTTGAGGCCTCAGCGTCTTATGAAAAATTTAATATCCGGATCTTTTCAAAATCGGAGGAAATACAGGATCCATCGTTTTTTAAAGGGAAGAAGATAGCCGTGCAAAAAGGTTCTTTTGCCGGCAGGATTGTAGAGCAGTTAGGCTGTGAAACTCTTGTTTTTGAAAACGATATTCAGGGAATGGTTCAGCTTTTATGGAATAGTGTCGACGGTATTGCTACGGAAGAGCGGGTAGGGAGGTATATTTCAGAAAGCCTTTTTTTGAATGCAATTAAACCTGTTACTGATGTAATTGCGTCTCTGGATGTAGTATATCTTCTTGGTGCCGGTTCCGGAATGAAGAAGCTGTTTCAATAAAATATTTCGATGCATGATCTTATATTTTCCCTTACAGTATAAAAAAAGGGATATGCCCGTTCGGACATATCCCCGGAATTTAACTTGATTTTTTATCCTACCGTAGCAACAAGACTGTTTGCTTCAACTACTGAACCGGGGGTTACAGCAATACTCTGTACTGTTCCTCCGACGGTTGCAGGAATTTCTATTTCATAATCACCTGTCTGATATACCATCATGGGTTCTCCGTAAGCAACAGCATCTCCCTGTTTCTTGAGTATACGTGTAATTGTCCCAGGGATATTAGCTATAATATTGTTACCTCCGGCTGAAGGTGCCGGTTTGGCAGCTACCGGCTGAACTACCGAAGCCTTCGGCTGATCAGAAATTTTTCTGACCATTGTAGTAGCTTCGCCCTTCAGGTAGGTCACGCCTTTTTCCTTACAGGTTGCGGCAATAAAAATATTTTCATCGTTAACCGGCAGATCATTGTCTTTAAGCAGTGTCGTTGCCGCTTCGATTCCTTTCTTCGGATCATCGTCGTTAATATCGACAACCTTGCGGTCGGTCGGTTCAAGCTTCATCTGTTCTTTGCAAAGTTCGATAATCTCCGGGTCCGGGCTAACGGGAGTCTTTCCGAAGTAACCGAGAACCATCTTTCCGTAGCCTTCGGCTATCCTTTTCCAGGGACCGAAGAATACATTGTTAAAAGCCTGCTGGAAATAGAACTGTGAAACCGGCGTTACGGAAGTACCGAAACCGCCTTTTTCAACTACCTCGCCCATTGCGGCAATTACCTCGGGAAATTTTTCAAGGCAGTTGTTGTCTCTCATCATCTGTGTATTGGCGGTCAGCGCTCCGCCGGGCATCGGTGAGAACGGAATCAGAGGTTCAACGGCTTCCGATTCAGGCGGCTTGAAGTAATCCTTCATGCAGTCTTTAAATACGGACTCAGCCTTTATAACCTTGTTGATATCAACGCCGAGATCATATTCGGTACCTCGCAACGCATGCCACATTGTTATTACGTCCGGCTGACAGGTTCCGCCGCTGACCGGGGCAATCGACAGGTCAATCTGGTCGGCGCCGGCGTCAAGAGCGGCTTTGTAGCCCAGAACGCTGATTCCGGCAGTTTCGTGAGAGTGGAAAACAATCTTCATATCCTTGCCGAGAAGTTCACGGGCGCCCTTGATTGTATCGTATACCTTGCTGGGGACGGCGGTTCCCGAAGCATCCTTGAAACAGACCGAATCGTAAGGTATTCCCGCATCAAGAATGCCCTTAAGTACATCCAGATAGAATTCCGCGGTATGAGCTCCGGTACATCCCGGAGGAAGTTCCATAAGAGTTACACATACTTCATGTTTAAGGCCCGCATCATGAATTGCCTGTCCGCTGTCGATAAGATTGTTGACGTCATTGAGAGCGTCAAAGTTCCTGATAGTTGAAATTCCATGCTTCTTGAACATCTGAGCATGAAGCTTGATGATATCTCTAGGCTGAGAATCAAGACCTACAACATTTACGCCTCTCGCGAGGGTCTGCAGGTTTGCGTCGGGCCCGGCAGCTTTTCTGAATGAATCCATCATATCGAATGCATTTTCATTGCAGTAGAAGAACAACGACTGGAATCTGGCGCCGCCTCCTGCTTCGAAATGATCCATTCCGGCCTCAACACATGCTTCAACCGCGGGTAGGAAATCAGGTGTGAATACCCTTGCTCCGTATGCAGACTGGAATCCGTCACGGAATGCGGTAACCATGAATTCTACTCGTTTTTTCATATTCCCTTCCTTAATGTTTTATTTGAAGTGCTAAACATCCTGTATTATATGAATTATCCGCACAAATGTCCATTTTAAATACTATTAAAACCATAATATTTTTGGAAACCGACAGACTCGTTTCAGATTCGTGCTGTACACATCGGCCTTATTTTTTTAAACGTCAATATATAGTTTTTTGATCCAAAAATATAATGAAAACAGCATGTTTTGCGTTATTAATTAGACTATGGCAGAAAAATTCAACACCGAAAGCATTGTACTTGATGAAATTGAGAATAAAATAAAGCCTCCCGAAATGTATCGTGTTGTGCTTTTTAATGATCATTACACACCGATGGATTTTGTTGTAAATGTGCTTCGATCGGTTTTTCATAAAAATCCTGTTGAGGCGACCAAAATAATGTTTGAGGTACATCGGAAAGGAAGGGGCCTGGCCGGTGTTTATATACATGACATTGCTGCGACGAAGGTTCAGCAGGTTGATCAGCTTGCCAAAATGGAAGAGTATCCGTTAAAGTGCATTATGGAGAGAATATAAATGGAAATCAGCGAAGATGTTCAGGGAATGCTTAATGCAGCTTATCTTGATGCCAGAGAGAGAAAACACGAATATATCACCCCCGAACATATGCTTTATGCATCACTTTACTTCGATCTTCCCCGCAAGATCATTCAGTCCTGCGGTATAGAACCGGAAGAACTCAGAATCGAGCTTGAAGAGCATCTTAAACATAATATTCCTGTGGCGGACAACAGCGAGCCCATTCAGACGATCGGATTTCAGGATGTTATAGAACGGGCCGTTATTCATACCGAATCATCATCCAAACAGATCCTTGATCTGAGTGATATTCTCGTATCCATTTTTGATGAAGAGAAATCTTTCAGCTCATTCTTTATGAAAAAAGCCGGTTTAAACAGGCTTAATCTGCTGGAAAAAATTTCGCATGGAATTTATGAGGATGATGAGGACCTTCTGTTTGATACGGAAGAACTTGAACCGTTTGAAGCCGGGATCATGCCTGAAGGACATACGGATCACAACATCAATGTCGAGTCGCCTGAGCCCGCCGACCGGAAGCCCAAAAATAACCCCCTGTCGGCTTACACAAGAGACCTGACCGAAGAAGCCGGGGCCGGTCGACTGCAGGCCTTCATAGGACGCACGGATCTTCTGAACCGTATTTCCGAGGTTCTCTGCCGGAAACTGAAGAATAATCCCATTCTTGTCGGCGACCCCGGAACCGGCAAAACCGCCCTTGCCGAAGGCCTGGCGCTCAGAATTGTTTCTGATAACTGCCCTGAGTTCCTGAAGGGCTATAAAATCCTGTCGCTTGATATGGGAAGCGTCATTGCCGGAACGCGTTTCCGGGGAGATTTTGAGGAACGGCTTAAAACGATAATCAGCGAAGTCGAAAAAATTAAAAAGGTTATCCTCTTTATAGATGAAATTCACACGATAATAGGCGCCGGTTCGGTTTCAGGCGGAACCCTCGACGCTGCGAACCTTCTCAAGCCTGTTCTCGCGGCCGGCCGAATCCGCTGTATAGGCTCAACGACTTATACCGAGTTCAAGAAATTCTTCGAAAACGAGCAGGCGCTGCTCAGGCGGTTTCAGAAGATTGAAGTTCCCGAAACCGATCGGGAAGAAACCCTGCATATCCTCCGCGGTCTTAAGCCAGAATTCGAAGAGCACCATGATGTGGTCTATACTGACGGGACCCTCGAAGCGGCGGTTGATCTGTCCGAACAGTATATCAACGACCGCTTTCATCCAGATTCGGCAATTGATGTTATAGACGAGGCTGCGGCCTGGATGAGGGTACATTCCGAACCGCCGCACAATATTACGGTTGCAGATATAGAGCGGATAGTGTCCAGAATATCAAATGTTCCCGAGAAATCCGTAAGCTCGTCCGAGGCGGACAGGCTTAAGGACCTCGGCAATGAACTTGAATCCGTTATTTACGGCCAGGACGAAGCCCTGAAGGCTGTTGTTCAGGCCGTGCGGCGCGGCAGGGCGGGATTCAAGAGCCCCGACAAGCCTGTTGCGTCGTTCCTCTTTGCCGGTCCTACCGGGGTAGGCAAAACCGAAACCGCAAAAGCCCTTGCCGGGGCGCTGGGAATGCCGCTGCATCGTTTCGACATGAGCGAATACCAGGAAAAACACACCGTTGCCAGACTTATAGGCTCTCCTCCGGGTTATGTCGGATTTGAAGAGGGCGGTCAGCTTACCGATTTGATTCGCCGGACCCCTCACGCTGTTTTGCTGCTTGACGAAATTGAAAAGGCCCACCAGGATATCTTCAATGTCCTGCTTCAGATTATGGATTATGCGACGCTTACCGACAACAACGGCAAAAAAGCCGATTTCAGGAATGTGGTCCTGATAATGACATCCAATGCAGGCGCCCGTGATGTCGGGAAAGCGCTTATCGGCTTCGGAGAGAACGAGGTTACCGAGAGCGCAATAAACAATGCCGTTGAAAAGGCTTTTTCACCCGAGTTTCGCAACCGGCTGGACAGCATAATCAGGTTCAACCGACTGTCCGATACCGTTGTTCTGAAAATTGTCGACAAGGAAATCAAGATGTTCCGGAAACAGCTTGAAGAGAAGAACGTCGAGCTTGAGATCACTGAAGAATGCAGGGAATACCTGGCCCGAAAGGGATACTCCTATGAATTCGGAGCAAGAAACATATCAAGGCTTATCCAGGATGAGATAAAATCATTCTTTGTCGACGAGGTACTGTTCGGAGGTCTTACCGAAGGCGGTAAAGCGGTTGCCGGTATCGAGGACGGCCTGGTAAAAATAACCATATTGTAAGCGGTAATTGTTTTTGGCAGATCCCGATTTCCCTGAACTTGATGAATTCCAGAGAATAAATTTTCCCAATCCGGAAGAGGCGACTCCCGACGGCGTTCTGGCCGCCGGCGGCAACCTGTCGCCCGGAATGCTTCTTTCGGCATACAGTCAGGGCGCGTTTCCGTGGTATGACGAGAATGATCCCATTCTCTGGTGGAACCCCGATCCCCGCTGCGTTCTTTTTCCCGAAAAGCTTCATGTCTCAAAGCGGATGGAGCGTAAAATCCGAAGCGGGAAGTTCATTCTTCGAAGCGATACCTGCTTTGAAGAGGTTATCAGGAAATGCGCCGGTATAGAACGAAAACATGAAATCGGAACATGGATTAATCCGGATATTATCAAAGGTTATTACCGGTTGCACGAACTGGGATGGGCACATTCAATCGAAGCCTTTGTTTCTTCCGAAAACGGCCCTGTGCTTTCCGGCGGGCTCTACGGGGTTTCGCTGGGCAGGTGCTTTTTCGGAGAATCAATGTTCTCGGCCGTTACCGATTCGTCGAAAGCCGCGTTTATCGGTATGGTAAGGGCGCTGAGCGCTCTCGGAATAGAACTTGTCGACTGCCAGATAATGACGCCGCATCTGCGTTCGCTCGGCGCCGAGGAAATACCGCGAAGCGGGTATATTAAAATGCTTGATTCGCTTCTTCAGTATCCGGATCTGAGGGGCAGCTGGAAGCTCTTCGACAGTTGAATCGTTCGGATTATTCGGGCGTCCCCCCTCGCACGGAAAGGCTCTGCCTTTCAGCGCGAGGGGTCGGGCTTTCCACTTCAACGGCTGCTCCCGGCAGCTGATTCCGGCTCCGTCCCCTCCGCCGGGCTGCCGGCGCCGTTTCCGCTTCAATCCCTGACGCGCAGGCTATTTAGGAGCCTTTCAGTTTGTAAAAATCGGCACATGGGTGATATTCGGTTTGTCCATATCCATACCGGTAGATAATGTTGTTTGTAAGGTTATGGTTTTAGGCAACAGGAGGGAATCATGCCTTCATAGTCAAAGAATTCAATAGTTATTCACGGACAGATGTCGGCTGAACTGGTAACGTTTAAAACCCTATATTTAATTAAACTGTGATATAATCGTAGTCATTGTTATGAGAAAATTATTCGTCTTATTAATTTTCTTCAACTGTTATGCAGTCTATTCTTCTACATTCGATAAGCTTCTATATTCTGTTTTAGCTAATGATATTCCTGCAGTTAGAATCCTTGTTTCTGATGGTATAGATGTTGATTCTGTTGATGAATACGGGGATACATCCTTAATGTATGCTTCCATGTACGGTTATGGCGATATTGTCGAAATTTTGATAAGCGCAGGCGCTGATATAGACAAAGAAAATAATTTCGGGGAAACAGCTTTGATAACAGCAGCAAAATATGGGCAGGTGGAAATTGCTCAAGTACTTATCCAGGCTGGAGCAGATGTTAATATGACTGATAATAAAAAAAAATCAGCGCTTATATATGCTGTAAAAAATAGTTTTTTAGATATTGAAGCTATTCTGAAGGATGCCGGCGCTGTATATGAAAACAGATTGATTGAGTTAATAAGAACCGGAAACACTGAAGAATTATCAAAATTACCGGAAGAAAGCATTGAGATAAATTCTGTTGATGAAAACGATTTTACTTTATTAAATTATGCCGTTACTGCCGGTCAATTGAACATTGTTGCGATCTTAATCAATAAGGGAGCAAACGTAAACTTTCAACATTGGAATGGAACCACGGTACTAATGGAAGCAGTGTTCTCCGGAAATGCTGATATATCAAGACTGCTTATTGAGAATGGAGCTGATGTAAATCTTCGTGACGCATATGGGAACTCCCCTTTGACTGAAGCTGTACAAAGAGACTATATAGATATTGTCCGGCTGCTTATCGGAGCAGGCGCTGATGTAAACATTTACAATGGTCTTGGAGTTACACCCCTAAAGTCAGCGTTGCACAAAGGTCTTTACGAAATTATTGAACTTTTAAAAAACGCAGGTGCTGTTGAGTGACTATATATGGCAAAGAACCGCAGATAGTGTAATGTAAATATCCTCCTTATCGATTCGCATACCATTAGACACTGTTATATGTAAGGTTATGGTTCCTGCAAGGCAGTAGTGCGGGATTTGTTTCTATCTTAATTAAATAATTATCAAAGTCTTTGCAGGTAACTTTAATTCATTGTTGATCATGTCTTTATGATATATAATTAATATCGGGTTCATGAAAAAAATTATTGTCGGTATATTTCTTGTTCTCTGCATAATAACATCAGTTTATGCTGGTGAAGATGCAAGACAGCAGAACAATTACTTTTCGACAAGTGTAGGCTGCGGAGCGACTATACCTTTTGGGGATTTATCACCGGCATTCAATATTGCGATTACACCGGCTGTTTCATTCAGTTATAATTTAGCCTTTGACTGGGGAATAATCGGTTTTGGTGTTTTTTCCGGATGTAATATCCAGACTACCGGTATTGAGGCAGCATATCAGTGTTTAATTTTGTCCGTTCCTGTTGCAGGTATTCTCACATATAAAACAAATTTTAATTCACCATTGTGCCTCTACGTAGAAGCAAATGCAGGTGCTGCTGTAAATATATTCAATTATCAGGCTGTTTACCCGGGTGTATCCGACAGTACTGTTATTAAACCTCTTATTGCACCGGGAGTTGGGGTTGGGTGGCGATTCCTGCCGTGGCTGAGTGCATCTGCCTTCGGCGAGCTTCTGATGATCTTCTACGACGACATGGCCTATATGGGTATATCTCCGGGATTGAGAGTAGAAATCGATTTTTAATATGGAGTGTTAGTACCATGAAAAAGAAAAAACGAATTGTTATTTTCATTTTTACGGCACTTCTTATCGGAACAGCCTTTTATTCATGCAGGCAATTCTTTTTAAGCGATGCATTAGGTTATATGCCGGTTTATTCGGAGACAATCGGTCCCGAAGGCGGGACAGTTACAGACCCGAGAGGAGCATCGGTTACCATTCCTGCCGGGGCTCTTGATGTACCGACGGAGATAACCATTAAAACCTATACAAATTCTGCAGGTATCAGCCGGGACCACGGAGTTACGCCTTTTACTGGAGGTGCTGATTTCGGTCCTGAAGGGCTTACATTCAATGTTCCGGTAACTATAAGTATACCTTCTTCAGTGCCGCTGGTTGAGAATCAGGAACACGCCGTATTTACCTTTGCTGACGGAAGCTGGAAGGATATTCCATTTGCTGCCGACCCCGGTTCTGATAATGCAACTCTTACAGCAGAAGTTAATCATTTTTCGCCCTATGTCGGAAGCCTGTTTGCTCCCGGCTTATTGAGTAAATTCCAGGAATATTATTCAGGCGGTGATTCATACTATCCCTTCATGTATTTCGTCTCATGGTTTTTAAACAGCAACGGTATTTACGGTATGAGTGTTGAAACTGACGAAGCCGTGTATGACTGCATCGGTGTATTTTTCGACCTGCAATATACAGTCGGAGGTTTTGAAAGTCAGCAGCAGCATGTGCACGGAAGTGTTGATGGTGATACCCAGACATATCTGAGTGAATCTTCATCTTATCAGGTTGTTGTTGATGAAGCTGAAACACAGGTTGTTTATAGTCTGAATATACAAGTACACTGGGAAACTACTGAAAAAGTTAAGGCTGAAGAAAAGGAAATGACAATCAGCATTATCGAACCGCTGTCTGATACCCGGATTGACGGAGTAACAAACATAAATACCTTCGCCTCAAACGGTACCGATATTATTACAGATGTAGAGTTTTATGCAAACGGCATCTATCTGGGAACAGATGCTGAAGCCCCATTCAGCTACACCATAGATACAGAAGATTATTCCGACGGGATTATCATCCTTACAGCCAGAGCAAACGGTATTTCCGGGGAGAGTGTAGACTCAGAGGATGCGGAAGTCTGTAAGGGGGCAAGAGGTCCTGAGATTGGGGATTGGAGTGAAACTACGAGTCTTACAGGGCCAAGATGGAGCTGTTCAAGTGTAGTATGCAACGGATATTTATATGTACTTGGAGGGACTGATAATACTACTGCTCAGAGTGATGTTCTCTATGCAAAGATAAATACTGACAGCAATTTGAATTCATGGAATTTTACTACACAGTTACCATCACCAAGAGTGGGTCATACCAGTATTATTTTCAATGGATATCTGTATGTACTCGGCGGTAATGACGGTACTAATCAGCTGAGTGAGGCTTTGTATGCAAAGATAAATACCGATGGTAGTCTGGACTCATGGAACTATACCACAGGCTTTACAACAGCAAGGAGTGTTTTTAGTTGTGTCACCTATAATGGTTACCTATATATAATGGGAGGTATGGATGAAGCCCTGAATTACCTCAATGATGTCCAATATGTAAAGATTAACCCGGACGGGTCTCTTGGTTTATGGAGCTATACAACAAGTTTAAATTCAGAAAGAAGAGGGTTTTCAACTATTGTTAATAATGGATACATGTATATTCTTGGAGGACAGTCTGATACAGACGTACTAAATGATGGTAAGCGGTAATTCTTACCCTATGCCTTAATCAGCCCAGGAGTCAGGTTGAACGGAAGCAGTGCTTCATAATCAGCCGGTGTTTTGCAATTTGGAAGCTGTCTGAAAACGTAGTAGAAATAATCATAGACCGAGAGGTTCTGCATTTTAGCTGATTCAACAAGGCTGTACAAAATTGCTGAAGATTCGGCGCCGTGTTCTGTATCGGAAAACAACCAATTCTTCCTGCCGATCACAAAAGGCCGGATTGCGTTTTCGGCAATGTTGTTAGACGACGTAAGCAGCGGGTCTTCCAAATACAAGTTTAACTGCTTCCAATTATCCAGCGTATAGGCAATAGCTTTCCCGAAGGCAAGTGTAGGCGGCGTTGCCGCTGCATATTGTGTCAGTAATTCAAATAAGGATTTCAGAATCGGAGAAGCCCTGTTCGTCCGTTGTTTTTGAAACCCTTTCTTAGAAAAATCAGCTCTTAAATCTTCAAGCTCAAAAAGTTTCTTAATCAATTCGAGTATCTGTTTTGCATCCGGAGATTTAGACAGCTCCCAATACTTGTAGAAATATCTACGGGCATGAGCCCAGCACAAAACATGACGAATAGATTTATTTCCTTCATCGCTTAGTTTTTTCAATGCAGTGTGATAAGCCTCATAATCATCAGTCTGCAGCCAGCCGGAATATTCTTGCAGGAAATCATACGGAACTTTATGAGAGCGGCTTGTTTCATACTGAAACACAACAGATTTTTTATCAGTCTCTCCACCAAGAAATACCCACATCCAGGATTTATCCTGTGCTTTACGACCTTTTTCTTTCAAAACCTGCACCCGGGTTTCATCAGCATTGATTACTGGACCGTTTTTAATATTATCTTTAAGCAGCTCATATAGCGGCTTGCATCTTTCAGCGCATTTAATTGCCAATGTGCTCAGTGTTGCACGTGGAATATCCGCACCTATCGCATTCAACCTCTTACTCTGTCGATAAAACGGCAGCGCATATTCAAACTTCTCATTTATAATCCATGCAAGCAGGCTTTCATCGGCAATACTTCCGGAAATGAGGTGTTTAATCCCTTCTGCTGTCTGTACTCCGGATGAATCATCAGTTGTTCCTTCACAATTTCGGCAGACATATTTTTTCTTTATCTCACGTCTGACGACTACTTTCGCAGGAACGATGCAGAGTCGTTCAGATACATCTTCACCTATACAAACCTTCTCGGTACCACAGGCACAGGTTTTATCTTCTTCATCGATATCGTATTCAACAATCTCGCGAGGCAGGTCTTCAGAAAGCGCTTTTCTTCCCGAGTTCTTTCGAACTGTTTTTGTGTGGGCTTTTACTTCAAGGGTTTCTGATTCTATTTCATCCTGCTGCTCAAATGCGGAATCTTCTGCTTCGTTGAAAAGGGACGCCTGCTTCTTATCTTCACTGGTAAGTTTCTCAGATTTTGTTCCGAAGTGAAGAGTCTGCAGGAGGTGTACCAGTTCTTTCAATTCGGTAATCTGATTATCCTGATTTTGGACTGTTTGTTTGAGTTGAGCAATTTCGTTAAGCAAGGCTTCAGTACTCACATAAGAATTTTACCACGGTTAAATTCGAGTGTGAAGCCCTAAACGCGGGAATAATTTAATTGCTTATGCGCTTTAAAGAAATCTATTCCATCAAGCAGCATCTTCAACTCTTCGAACTTTATCTCCCTCGCGTCTTCTTCCGTTTCCGGCCAGGGGAACTTATTCTTTTCAAGTCTTTTCTGCCAAAGACAGAATCCGTTCCGATCCCAGTAAACGATTTTAAGCAGCTTTCTTTTGCCGTTGCAGAATAGAAACAGACTTTTTGAGAACGGGTCGTTCTGCATTATATTCTGAATCTGCAGGCTCAGACCGTTCACACCTTTTCGTAAATCAGTTTTCCCGGGTCTGACGAAGTAACGGTATTCTGAGTAATCGATAATCATTCGAGCTCCCCGATTACTTTAAGAACTGATTTCAGCCCGGCTTCATCAAATCCGGCAGTTATTGATATTAAGAACTTTTTGGTTTTTATAACTATTGGGGCGGCTGAGAAGATTCCATTTGGTTTTATTTCAACAACTGAAGAACTTCCGGGTGCTTCCTGATTGCCAATAATTTTCCTGTTTTTATAAAACGTGTTTGGATGAATCCCGATCTCTTTACAGAACTCTAAAATCGTCTTACCGCTTTGCTGTTGTTGCTCAATGACTTCTTCCCAATTATTTATTACCTTTCGCATTTATTTCCTCCTGGTTAATAATTCCGGAGGATAATACATTTTTATATTTTAGCAAGAAGGTAAGAATTACCGCTTACAAATGATGTTCAGTATGCAGTAATTCAACCGGACGGCACTTTGGAAACATGGATGGCGACTACAAATTTTACTAAAGGCAGATATTTGCTAACAGGTAATGTATTTAATGGACATATTTATATTTTAGGTGGTTATAACAGTACTGACGGACCATTAGATGATGTCCGGTTTGCGAAGATTAATATGGATGGAAGTTTAGGTGCTTGGATTAATACAAAGAGTTTCTCAACCGGCAGGTGGGGCTTCTCAAGCGTAGAAAACAATGGATATCTGTATATAATCGGCGGTCTTGGATTGGAGCCTTTTAACGATGTCCAGTATGCGGAGTTTCTTTTTTAAATAAATATGCCAATTTAAATTAATTTTTAGCAATAGCCATTGACTGTCAAATTTTATTCGCCTACCTAATACAACACTCAATTTTCTTAAAATTCGCAAAAAATCATATTTTTTCTCTATTTCTCTTGACATATTGTTGCACGTGCGTTATCTTATCAGTGTATTAGTGAGGTAGGACACTAATAACGAAAACACTTCCGAGTGTTTTCGTTATTTTGAAGTTTGACAAGCAAGGCTCATCAAACTTCATTCTCCGAAACTTGCCTTCCATGGCAAGAATTTTTTACAGGAGGAATAATAAAATATCTTCCATGCTATTTTATTATTTTGAAGTTTGACAAGCATAGCTCATCAAACTTCATTCTCCGCAACTTGCCTTCCATGGCAAGAATTTTTTAAAGGAGTAAAATATGTTAGAAGTTAAGCAACTTTCTTTTAATTATTCAAAAAAGAAGCTTTTTAACGAGCTTAACCTTGAAGTCCAGCCGGGGCTGTTCGGACTTCTGGGTAAGAACGGGGCCGGCAAATCTACGCTGCTGAAACTGATGAGCGGCGAGCTTTTTCCGGGAAGCGGCGAATGCAAAACAATGGGGTTTGAAGCCTCCAGGCGGATTCCCGAGATGCTTTCGGAAATTTATTATCTTCCGGAAGAATTTGATCTGCCTTCCATGACCGGGACCCAGTATGTTGAATCATACGCGCCTTTCTACCCGAAGTTCAGCATGGATTTTTTCAAAGACTGCGCGTCGGAATTTGAAATATACCCGGGCGGGAAACTTGGGGCAATGTCATACGGTCAGCGAAAAAAGTTCATGATTTCATTCGGGCTGGCGACATGGTCAAGTATTCTTCTTCTGGATGAACCTACGAACGGGCTGGATATTCCGTCCAAAAGCCAGTTCAGAAGGCTTGCCGCCGCCGGGGCGGCCGACGACAGAATTATCCTGATTTCGACCCACCAGGTCCGCGATATGGAGAACCTGATAGACCCTATTATCATTCTTGAGAACGGAAAAATTATCTTCAACCACAGCATGGAAGAGATAACCGAGCATATGAGTTTCAGTGTTGCGGATTCTGAACCGGTCGGGGAAGACGTCGTCTATTATGAAAAGGTTCTCGGGGGATACCTGACGGCATACAGTCGGAAAGACGACGACGGCAGGGCAATCGACCTTGAGTTTTTGTTCAACATGGTCGTAAGCAAAGGGCCGTCAATCAACGAATTAATCAGCGGGGGTGCAAGATGAATGTTGCAAGATATTTAAATCCATTAAGAATATGGTACCTGTTCAAGAGGGACTTTACCCGGCAGTGGAAAGACTATTTGATTACAATCGGAGGATTCTGCGCTTTTTTTCTCGTATCGCTTATTATTAATGCCAAAACCGGAACAATAGAAAGCAGTGTTCATTATGCGTTTGTAGGTATCCTGTTGTTTATACTCGGTTTTATTTTTACAAGTATGGCTTTTAAGGATGCGCATAAAAAACTTCTTAACCATGACTGGCTGATGCTTCCGGCTTCAACGCTTGAAAAGTTTTCCGAAAAGCTTGTTCTTTACGCGGTTGTCACTCCTGTTGTATCCATAGCTGTCTATACGGTTTTCACATTTATTGCCAGGCTTGTTATTCAGGTTTTTCTGCATGAGTATTTTCCGGGATTTAACCCGTTCAACCCTGTTATATGGCAGATGGCCGGGCATTATGCAATTATGCAATCCGTATTTCTGCTTGGAGCATCATGGTTCCGAAATAACAATTTTATTAAAACGGTAATTGCATTGGCTGTATTTTCGATAATACTGTCGCTGATTTCAGCTTTTATCGGATGGGTTGTTTTTAATGATTACTTCTGGACTATCGTCAGGGCTGATTTCAATATCAATATGGATTTAAGCGAAGGCATCAATATCGGCAAACTGGAGAATTTCGGTGAAGGCATGATAATTCTGCTGAAGGTTGTTTATTTCGGCTTGCTCGCACCAGTCTGCTGGGTCGGCGCCTGGTTGAAGCTGCGTGAAGTGGAGGTCAGAGATGGAGTTTAAAGACGGCAAGGCTATCTATTTGCAGATAGCTGATTTCATCAGTGAAAACATTATAAAAGGCACATGGAAAGAAGGCGACCGTATTGCATCAGTGAGGGAATTTGCAGTTGAAATTGAGGTGAATCCAAATACGGTTATGCGGGCATATTCATATCTTCAGGATGAAGGAATAATTTTTAATAAAAGGGGAATCGGTTATTTTGTAGGAGAGGATTCGATGGAAAAAGTAATGAATTTGAAAAAGGAAGATTTTATTAAAAAGGAACTGCCGTATTTCTTCAGAATACTGGACATGCTGAAGATAGATTTTGATTCCCTGAAAAATATGTATGATGATTACAAAGCCAAAAGGAGTGCCTGATGAAGAACTCGACAAAATTTGTATGGATAGTACTGGGAGCAATTGCAGTGCTTCTGATTGTCTTGACTGTTATGGTCCGCTCAATAATAAGCGACCATATTGTAGTCAACAATAGCGACAGTGATAACGCGTCTCATTCATTTACTATCGGCAGCAGATATGGAGAAAAAATATCAAAAGAATATAATCTTGATGATTTCGACAGGCTCAGGATTGTCGGCGGATGGGACATCCTCGTTATTGCGGATGATGAATTCAGAATAACCGTTGAAACGGATGAAAACGCTTTTGAACAGCTTGCTGTTGAAAATACCGGAGGAGCTCTTTACCTCGGTCTGGATTACAAAAAAAAGGGCAATCTGAGCGAGTTCCACGGTGCATCGGCAACGATATATATGCCGGTCCTTGATGCAGTTGATGTTGACGGGGCTGTGAATCTGAATGTGGAAAATTTTAGCGGAGAAGCGATCAGTTTAAGTCTTGACGGGGCAGGCCAGATTATCGGTGAGAACTGTACTTACGGCAGTCTTAAACTCGTCTCAAACGGCGCGGTAAATATTGATTTCTCTAAAAGCGGAATAAAAAACGCGGATGTCAATACCGACGGCGCGGGAAATATCGTCCTGAACATGACCGGCGGCGAGCTGACCGGCAAACTCGCGGGACTTTCCAATCTCGAATATTCGGGAGAGGTCTCAAGGCTCGATGTTGATAAAGACGGCATAGGCGGAATAACAAAAAAGAACTGATTACTCTCGGAACATAAAGCGGCTTCTTGTAAAAGGAGCCGCTTTATGTTCCGGCAGGGTCGCTTCGAATCTTTTTCCGTCTTTACTGCAGATCAGCTGAACGGTATGTCTGCCCGACATTACCGCAGTAGGCATCCCGCCGCCGGGATTTACCCACTGTCCCGCCATATAAAAGCCGGCAAGACCGGGCAGTGTTTTTTGCATGGATTTCATCATCGATTCTTTTGTCATCATCCAGCCTTCATAACTTCCGCGCCAGTTGCCGGTATAGCGGACCCAGGTTACCGGGGTTGCAAGATCACGCATCTCAATCTTTGAAATAAAACCCGGAAACCGTTTTTCCAGCTCCGCTGCAATCGCATCCGATATACGTTCTTTTTCAGCCTTATAAGCTTCACGATCGACGGACAGTTTTTCCCAGTAGTCGTAGTCCGTCGAAAGTTCGGCAATTAATACAGTTTTGCCTGTTTCGGAAAGTGTAGGATCATATTTATAAATCAGAAGCTGACAGGCTTTCTCATCCCTGCCGGCTATTGGAATCGGCTTGTCAAACCTCAGGTGTAATCCGTTCAGTGCGGCAGGTATTTCATCAAATTCGCGTTTAACACCGAAGGCGGCATACACAAGAGGTTCGAAAAGAGGCTGCTCTTTATAGAATTTGCTGATTTTCTGGTCTATGTACCTCCCGTCAAGCATCTTAAATATGGTCGTATGGCCGTCCGCAGCCGAAATAACCCAGTCGGCCCGGTGTTCCGTTCCGTCTGCAAGCCGTATGCCTGTTGCGCGATCGTTTTCAACCAGGATCTTGCCGACCCTGGATCTCATATGCAGTTCTCCGCCCAGTTCCCGGTATCGCTGCTCAATATAGCCTGCAAGCGCAAGCGCTCCGCCGATAACATAACCGCCTTCACCGCTGCCGAGCCAGCCGAAAAGCATGGGCATGGTTACGGCAGGCATCTCTGAAAGAGAATCTTCACTACCCATATTAAACAGCAAGCGCAGGACCGGGTTCTTAAACCGGGCGCCGTATTCGGAAGCTGTAACCCGGGTCCATTTACGCATGAAATTCAGAAAAGGAAGCATCTTTACAGCCTTTAATGCGTCAAGAAGGTTATAAAGCTCGCGCGGTTTATCAACCGGCATTTCAATCCGGCCTGCCTTTTTTGCTGCTCTGCAGAATTTTCGAATTTCGACTTCATCTTCAGGAGCAATTTCAATCAGCTTCTGCTGCAGCAGGTCAGGATCAACAGGAACCGTAATAAGGTTGCCGTCGGCGCCGTCGAGGTTTATATAATAATTATGATTATAAACCTTCCATTTCTGAGCAGCTCCAAGTTCCTGCCATATCCTGTTATAATCGGTGCCGGGTTTTGTTCCTATCAGCCAGTTCATGGCGCCGTCTATTGTATAGCCCTTACGTTTCCAGCCGGTGCATACCCCGCCGGCGATTTCATGCATCTCAAAGATCTTTGTCCGGTAGCCGTTCATTCTGCCATAGCAGCCCGCAGCCAGTCCCGTCAGACCGCCGCCGATAATTATGATAGATTTTTCCATAAGCTTTCCTAAAATATATTTGGAGTTTCCCTATACTTAATTATAACACCGCTGCGTATAAAAAAAGTTACTATTGCTTGTTTGCAGGGGAAAGAGGGCTCAGTTTACATAATTTCGTTTATTTCTTCATCTGAATCCTGTCTGGCCGTATAATTGATTTTAATATTTTTCTGACAAGTTAAATGATACAAGGTATAATGAATAATATACACTGATTACTTTTTCCTGAATTTATTATAAATAATAATGATTTAAGAGACAGTAAGCCTATGAAGAAAATAATTACACCTTTTTCTGTTTTATTCTGCGGAATAATTATTTTGCAGGGATGCCCCAATCCGCTGACATCGGACACGTTGTCCGTTCTACAGGATTTGAATCCTCCTTCAATAATACTTTTCAGTCCGAAAAGCAATCTGAAATTCGAGTCCAGTATTACATTCTCCGGTGAAGTATATGATGTGGACAGTCAGGGAAATAAGAGGGATAAACCTGCCGCTGACCATTTAACTGATTTTTCGTTTATCATCAAAGATAAACAGGAAGAACCCGAAAAAATTGATGTTGCCGAAGACGGCAGTTTCAATTTCACTATCCCAACTGCAGAATATACCGAGCAGATAACAATTATTTTATCAGCATTTGATTTAAATGCTAATGAAACTGTCAAAGAAATTGTTCTTTTACCCGACACGGACGGACCTTTTTTAGCTGTAACTTCTCCTGCCAATTACAGCGAATATGCAACGGTTGTTCAACTTTCCGGATTTGTACAGAATTCTGCTGAAGACGAATCCATTTCGGAGACAAGTAGTGTAATAAATTATCAGATACCCGGCACAAGTCTTTTTGGTACTGTCGGGATAGATCAGCCGAGCGGTTATTTTTCCGCTCTTATTGATGTATCCAGTCTTGCAGGTAATCACATACTGGAAGTAAGCGCAACGGATCTGAATGGAAATGAAACACTTATTATAATCAATATCATCAAACCCGTGATAGGCGGCGATATTTCTGATTTTACAGTCACACCTGGAAATAAACAGGCGATTATAAGCTGGACAGATGTACCGTATGCTGAATCTTATACACTTTTTGAAGCATCCTACGGATTAACAGAAAGCAATGTTCAAAGCCCTTTTGTCTGGAAAGGATTGGAAAACGGGGAAGTATATCGCTTTCAATTAACAGCGCATCTACCGGACGGGATGGGGCAGGATCCTGTATCGGCCCAGATATCAAAGATGCCGTTAAGCGAGCAAAGTCTGGCCCCCTGGATAATAAAAACGGATTATAAATCGATTACTATAGAATGGCAAAAGAACCCAAATATTTCTTCTTACATCGTAGAACGAAGTTTGAATTCTGACGGGCCCTGGACAATAAGAAGAAATCTTGTCGACAATATTTTTACCGACGACAGGGTAGCGCTTGATACAAAATATTACTATCGTATTACTCCTTCGAATTATACGGATATTCCAAGTACCTTTGCTGAAGGAGCAGCTGGAAGATTCGCCTGCAAGTTTATAATCGGCAGGGAAACATCCGACTATGCCAGAGGTCTCTGTATCGTTGACGATTATGCTTATATTGCGGATAATCTGAACGGTTTATCTATTATCGATATTTCAGATCCGCTAAACCCGGGCAATCCAGTCTCTGTCGATACAGATGGGGTTGCATGGAATGTCAGAGTTTCACAAAATTATGCTTTTATAGCAGATCAATACAGTTTGGCGATAATTAATGTCTCTGATCCGGAGAAGCCCGGAACTCCGTCTTATATTCAAGATATAGGATCAGTATGGGATCTCGCTGTTGACGGTACACATGTATATGCTGCCTGCTATAATTACGGTCTGGCAATTATTGATATTACAAATCCGGAAAGCCCGGGTGTTCCGGACCAGGTAGTAACGGACGGTAATGTGCGGGATGTTGAGGTTTATAATGGGTATGCATTTGTGGTAGATTCCAGCGGTACTGCGATAGTTGATGTTCAGAACCCGGCAAACCCGGGAGAACCGGTTTATATCGACGAGGCTCCGGGGGGAACGGATATTACTATTTCAGACGATTATGCGTATATCTCTACTTTTTCTTCCGGATTGGCCATAGTAGACATTTCTAATCCTTTATCACCGGGCACCCCGAAACTAATATCAACATCCGCCGCGCCTGTAAGCGTAGGTTTAAGTCAGGGTTATGCTATAGTAGCTGAAACTTCTGAAGGTTTGGAAATAATTGATGTTAACGATCCGTCCTCTCCGGTTGTAGTCCGGCAGCTGACTGCTGAAGAATGGGTCGAAGATATTTATGTTTACGGTGATTATATTTATACCGCATCCAGTCATGCAGGTCTTGAAGTTTATACTATCTCGCTGCCAAGACTTGATAATACACCTTATTATCCTGCTGAAATACCCTGTTCCGGAAGCCTGGCTTATAATAATGACCACTATTATGTGATATACGACTCAATGCTGTATATATATGCAGCTTCAGACCCTTTTTTTCCTGCAATAAAAGGCAGTATTGATTTATACGGCAGTTGGAGTACTGATTTGCATAGTATCGCCATTTCCGGAGATAATGCATATATTGCGCGTACCTCAAATACGCACGGTTTGGTTATAGTTGATATTTCAAAAACGACAGAACCGCTTCAAATCGGTTCTGTCGGCACCTATTATCCGACAGATCTTAATGTTTGCGGAGGTTATGTCTTCGGCGCTGAGGATGAATACGGAATGTCGATCATAGATATTTCAGAGCCCGCTTCTCCATCCGCACCGTATTTCATCGACACACAATATTGGGCTTCAGATATTGTCACCTCCGAAGGTTATGCTTATATAGCCGACTGCGACAGCGGTATTGCAATTATTGATATTTCAGACCCTGAAAATCCTGGAACGCCTTTTTATGTAGATACTCCATCCTCTGCCGGATGTGTGGATGTTGCAGGTAATTATATTTATGCAGGTGATTATTCCAACGGCCTGATTGTAATTGATGTATCGGACCCATTGACTCCGGTTTCTCATACTCCGGTTGCACTTACCGGAAATCCTCTGGTTATCGAGGTCTCAAGCGGTTATGCGTATATCGGACTGAAAACAGCCGGACTTGCAGTAGTTGATGTATCAGATCCTTTAAACCCGGGTACGCCAGTATATTTAAATACAAATTCTCAAGTTACGGATATTTTTGTATCAGGAAGATACGCCTATATTTCCTGTGGCTCAGGCGGATTGGCAATTCTGGATCTTCTGGACAGTTAGTGGAAAACCTTTTCTGCAGATAAGCATTTTAAAAAAAAGGATAGTCAGGTTTGTAAGTGGCCGGATAAACCAAAGCAATGGATGATTTTATACTAAAATAACTTTTATTATGGTATATAATATCCGTCATGAATCGGAAACTGTTTATTACCATTGCTGCCGTTCTGCCGGCTATTATCCTGATAATTATAATGCTCCCTTTCCCGCTGCCGGTTTCATTCTCAAATAAAAAAGCCTTTCATGATCCTGTTCAGATATCCTATAACGGCAAGGGCATGCTGTATGTATGCGCAGCAGACGGAGATATCCCTGTCAGCGGTGAAAATACGACAATACTGAAAGCTCCCGTCGAAGCGGTTTCCGGCAGGGGACGCACTGTTCTGATTTATACGCCTCCGGGGTTTAATTATAATACAGTCTATCCTGTATTGTATCTCCTGCACGGATTTGCCGCCCGCCCGATCTTCTGGGTTGAAAATCTTATTCCCGCAATAGAGAAGGCCGTAATCAGCGGAGAGTTGCATCCTCTGGTAGTAGTGATGCCTGACGGTACTCTTAGCGGCAACGGTACGGATGATCCGGACACACCGACAGACGAGCGTGGCGGATGCTGGTATATAAACAGTAATAGAACTGGATATCAAGACTTCATGATGGAGGATCTGCCTGCTTTTGTACGGACTATAGCCCGAATCAGCGATGATCCCCAAAATACTGTCATTGGGGGATCCTCCATGGGCGGGTTCGGCGCTGCGTATTACGCCCTGAAATACCCGGAGCGTTTCAGGAACGCAGCGATGTTTTATCCTGCGCTGGATCTCCGCTACGCAATCGGAAGAAACCGTCTTAAGCCCTACCGGGCTGAAAAATATAAAGCTGTTGCAGGCGACAACTCCCTTCGCATTGTGAACAAGGCTGCGGGCGCCGGCGTTCTCGGATTGACGGAGAAATGGTGCTACTACCCTGTATTTGACAGTGATTCTGTTCCCGGAGAAGTCTGGAAAGAAGACCTTCCGGTATGGCGGAGGATGAAAGAAGTTAATCCTGCGGATATTCTGCGGACGGTTAATCCGGATCTTGCGGGTTCCCGTTTTTTTATTCTGACCGGCTCAAAAGACGATTTCAACTTTGATGATCATCAGAAAGTAGTTCTTCCAATGATTCGGCAGTCAGGAGGAATTGTTGAACCCGAGGAAAACATTATTTCAGGCGGGCGCCATAACTGGGATGCTATTGAGCCCAGTGTTCCGGATTTTATCCGCTGGCTGGGAAATACATTCAGATAATGACCGCCGGATAATGTTTTATTGAAAATCCTGTCAATCGGGCTATAATAGTTATTAGCACATCCTGGAACGGCATCATATGAAAAAATTTATATATGTGAGCTTATCCATGAAGTATATTGTTCGTTTCCTTTCGACATGTCTCTTTTGCCTCCTTCTGACATCCTGTCCGGCGCCCTTTGATCTCGATAAATTATCAGTTTTAAAAGACCTCGAACCCCCGGAGATAACCATAAACACTCCTCTTCCCGGTTCTAAATTCGAATCGACGGTTATCCTGGCGGGGACTATCCGCGACCGTGACAATACCGGGGAGGCGAGAGCAGGCGCTGCGGCCGAGTTTATCGATTACGTCGGTTACGATATCATGGATGAAAACCCGGAGATAACATCGATTACGCTGGATGAAAACGGCGCCTTCGCTTTTAACATAGCCACAGCGGCCTACGATAATCAGATAACCGTCGTCATTTATGCTACGGACGTTAACGGCAACACAGCCGAAATCTCGATTACAATTGTGCCGGATACGGACGGACCGTGTGTCGTGGTTACATCGCCCGGCGATTACAGCGAATACGCAACGGTTATCGAACTTGCGGGTCAGGTAACCAACTCGGCCGGCGATACTTCCACCTCCGAGGTCGATCCCGAAATATCCTATGCAATGCCGGGCACCAATATTTTCGGGACTCTGCCCCTTGACTCCGGCACCGGGGAATTTTATTCGACTATAGACGTATCCGCCCTGGACGGAAGCAGGACCATCGAGATTACCGCGTCGGATTTAAACGGCAACACGACAACTGCGGTTATTACAATTGTAAAACCGGAAGGGGGAGGCGACATCTCCGGATACACTGTTGTTCCCGGAAACGGCCAGGTTGTTATTTCCTGGGACCCGGTTCCCTTTGCCGAGTCCTATTCCGTTTTCGAATCCAATTATTACGGGGAGTCGCGAGACGACCTGACAAGCCCTTATACGTGGGACGGTCTTGAAAACGGGGAGACCTACGCCTTCCAGCTTACCGCCCACATGCAGATCGGCTACGGGTCCGACGCTGTTTCACAAGAAGTGGAAAAGATGCCCCTCAGTCCCCGTGATCTTGCTCCAATGATCATGGACGCCGGGTACAATACAATTTCAATTCAGTGGCGGGATAATCCCCTTGTCTCAAAATACACTGTGGAACGCGCCCTTTCTCCAGGCGGTCCCTGGGAAGTGCGAAGGCACACCATCTACACCGATTTTTCCGATACCAGTGTAAGCCGCGACAATGAATACTACTATCGCGTGTATCCTTCCGCCTTTAGCGAAATAGCAAGTGAATACTGTTTTGCCGCGCCCGGGTTTTTCCCCGGAGCAAACGAATATATTAATTCAATTACACCTACTACCGGCCAGGCCAAAAAACTCGTCATCCATGATGATTACGCCTATGTTTGCGTATGGTCGGATGGTGTGGCGATTATCGACATATCCGATCCGGCAAATCCGGGCGAACCGGTGTACATCGATATCGGTGAAGGGCCGGCCTACGACCGTTTTGCCGGGGGGCTTTTTGTAAAGGATGACTATGTTTATATAGCCTACACCGGCGGGGGCACCGACCCCGAAGGGTTGTGCGTCGTGAATGTGTCCAACCCTGCAAATCCCGGAGAGCCGGTCCACGAAGCCCTCGATGCCGGTTATTTAGGGGCCAACGATGTCTGGGTAGAAGGCCGCTACGCCTACCTGGCTACGGACTACGGGCTGGTTGTTATGGATGTTTTAAACCCGGCGGACCCGGAGTTTTATAATCAATTGGAGACTACGGATGATGCTCTCGGAATAATGGTAAGCGGATCGTACGCCTACCTGGCCTGTGATGATGACGGCCTGGCCACGGTGAATATTTCAAATCCGGCAGACCTTCAGGGGCCTTACTACGAGCCTACGTACGACTCGGCCCTGGATGTGTTTGTATATGAAGATTACGCCTACGTGGCGGATGATTACGGGTACCTGTCAATCCTTTATGTAGTCAACCCCGCAAACCCGGGAACTGCTTTGCAGGTTAACACGGCCCGCCAGGTACATGATGTTGTTGTTTATGACGATACGGCCTATGTGACGAATACCGTCGACGGAATAGCGGTTATAGACGTTTCTACCCCGACAAGCCCCGGAACTCCTTA
The DNA here is from genome assembly GCA_963675665.1 of Spirochaetia bacterium. GTDB lineage: Bacteria > Spirochaetota > Spirochaetia > UBA9216 > UBA9216 > Thalassospirochaeta. The sequence continues at coordinate 4,565,470 of OY776510.1, read as the reverse complement.
TTATCATGATACACCTGTTTATGCCATGGGCATCGATGCCTCGGGTTCCTTCGTCGTTGTAGGGGACAATGACGGGGGAGTAGCTGTCCTTGACATCTCCCGTCCAGGGACCGGAGGGGCAAGTTCCTACAGAAATACCACAGATGCCACCGACGTTGCGTTATCAGATTCATATGCCTATGTCGCGGCGGGTTACAATATCGGAATTATAGATATTGGCAGTCCGGCATCGCCGGGTTCCGCCCAGCTTTTTTCGGCAGTAAATTATTCAAATAATCTTGTGATACAGGACCATTTTTTATATGTTTCCAGCAACACCGGCCTTGAGATCTATGATATAGAAAACCCGACCGCACCCGTGCCGGAAGGAAGCGTTGCCACCGACGGAACAGCGCAGGGAATAACCGTTGCCGGGCCTTATGCATTTGTCGCCGCCTCGGGTGAAGGCGTCGCCGTCATCGATGTAGCCGACCCCTCGAATCCGGTAGTGACCCAATATATCGATACAAACGGAAACGCCGTTGACGTGTCAATGTATAAAGACTGCCTGTACGTAGCGGACGGCAACCAGGGGCTGGCGATTATCGACATATCCGACCTGGACAGCCCGGGTACTCCGGTATATGTATCATTTTCTTACGTCTGTGCGGTGGACGTTGCCGGTTCCCATGCCTATGTCTGCCGCGGTTCGGACGGCATAACGATTATCGACATTTCAGATCCGGAAAGCCCGGTTACGAGAGCTACTGTCGATACCGACGGATATGCTTACGGCATTACAGTAGTCGGTTCCTATGCATACGTGGCGGATTCTTCGGAAGGCATTGCAGTTATTGACGTTTCAAACGCGTCAAGTCCCGGTACCCCTTCATATATAACCTCCCCGGTAAATGCAATGAACATCGCGGTCAGGGGCACCTGGGCGTATGTAACCGATTCGGTGGGCGATACAAACAACGGTCTGAGGGTAATAGATTTGCTGGATAACTGATTTTAAAACAGCTGATGATCTTCTTCCTGCGGTCCGTCCAGAATTTCCATTTTCAGGTTTTTAACATGTATTCCCGCGCTCTCAACATAAAATCCCAGTAGTTCCTGTTCAATATACATGGTTTCTACATAGCGAAGTATGATTATTCCGTTTATTGATAACTCTATATAACCGCCGAACGTTACCAGCTCCACTTCATAGGATTTCTCGGTATTGGAGAAAAAATGATTGCTTTGAATAATATCATAACGAAACGTATTTTCTATTCCTCCGCCTTCCCTGACGCCCCAGATCCTGGCCTGGGCAAGCCCTGCAATCAGATCCAGGCTGATATAGTGTCCGTTTGCTTCACTGTCGGACCGGAACACAAGGCCTGTCTTTCCCGGGCCGCTGAAAGATATGTGGTATTTCAGCCTGAAATCTTTTGCTTTCTCATTGAGTATGAACAGTTCATAACCGCTTACGGTCTCCATATTTATTCCGCTGCTTGTGTTAGTAATTTTTGCCGTCGGGTTTTTTAAAAGTTTTTTAACCGGAAACAGATCTTTTTCGCTGATGCTTCCGCGGACCTTTTCGCTGAATCGCCGATAGCTTTTCAGTGAAAGCTGTCCGTTGCTGTTAACTACAAGTTCCGTCGGCGGCGGCAGTATCTTAACGGGCGCCGAATTACTGTTAAAAAAGTTCCAAACAAGATAGCCGCTTTCGGAAGGCAGTATCCGTGCGGCATAATTTCCTTTCGGCAGCAGTACATTGGAAGTGAAGGCCTCGAAATCCTCATCAAGCGAGTTTGAATACCAGTAATGTACTTTCACGTCTTCCTTGATATTGCCGAGCAGGTAGTATCTTTTACCGATCTTATTCAGGCTGGGAACTTCCACATCATCGTACATCCTTGGGAAAAAAAGAGGTTTTCTCCACTGAAACACGTCCGGCTCCGTTTCCTCGGCAAGACCTATGCAGCCCCTCCTCGCAACAGGCCCGTCAGGGACCCTGGCGTTTACAAGCAGCAGCCTCCTGTTCTTTTCGTGAAAAAAGAAGGGATCCCGGCAGCTCACCCAGCTCCGCCCTTCGTTAATATGCTCTTCATAATAAGGGCCGCTGATTGAAAGGGGGTAGTTGGCTGAAGATACTTTTTCCCAATGGTACAGATCATTCGACCTTGCCAGGCCTATTCTCTGGATTTTACCGTCTTCTTTTCTTGACAGACCCGTATAGAACATTCTGAATGCGGCCGGCCCGTCGGGATCGGGGCTTATATGCATGGTCCACAGCATGTCGTCGTCCCAGTCTCCGGGTTCGCCTATGAAAAGCGGGTTCTTGACTCTTTTCCATAGAAACCCGTCTCTGCTTACCGCGTGGGCAATATAATCATGGTTGGGCAGAACCAGATGAAAAAGATGCAGCATTCCGTTGTGTTTAATTATATCTATATCACCGAGTTCCGACCGCTCAAAACCTCTTCCTGTATACATACAATGCCCCCCCCCCCCCCCCGAAATATTAGTGTTCTAAATATATGTTAGATGATCTTTTTTGCTGATTCAATCAAAATTTGCGAAAAAAACCATAATATCAGGAAAAACTGCCTGATATGAGAGTCCGGAACGGTTTGCGGTAAATTGAAATATTTAGTAGACTAAAGAATATGTATATAATGATGATTAACATTCACGGATTAGTGAGGGCGAATAATGTAGAATTCGGCCGGGATGCGGACACGGGAGGGCAAACCCGGTATATTGTGGATCTTACCCTGAACCTGTCGAAAATGGCGGCAGTCAGCAAAATCGATCTGGTAACAAGACAGATAAAGGACAAAATTGTAAGCAGTATTTACGGACAAAGAATTGAGGCTATTAATGAAAAAGCGCGAATAGTCAGGCTTCCCTGCGGCGGAAACAAGTATCTTCGTAAAGAAAAGCTCTGGGGAAATCTTGAAGAATTTACAGATAACCTGATAGCTTTTATAAGGGCACAGAACAGAATCCCGGACGCGGTCCATGGTCATTACGCGGACGGCGGTTATGTGGCCATGCAGATTGCCGAAACCTTCGGTATACCTTTTGTTTTTACCGCGCATTCTCTCGGGCGTAACAAACTGGCATTCCTGACCTCAACCGGGTGGAGTGAAGAAAAAGCCGATTCCGTCTTCAATATCGGAACGCGGATAGATGTTGAGGAAGAAATACTGAAACGGGCCGATCTTGTTATTGCCAGTACGAATTATGAAAAAGAAGATCTATACGGATATTATGAAAATAAATCAAAGCCCGTTTTTAAGATAATCCCGCCTGGAATTATGCTCGATACATTTTTTCCCTACTACCATTATGAGGTCCCGGGGAGCATTATAAGCGAGCAGACCAAACAGGCCCACATCAGAATCCAGAATGAATTAAGGCGTTTTCATTTTGAGACGGATAAACCTCTTATTCTTACTCTCTGCAGACCTGATGCCCGCAAGAATATTGATGTTCTGATAGATGTATATGGGAAGGATAAAGAGCTGCAGGCCATGGCCAATCTGGCCATATTTGCCGGAATACGCGATGACATTACCGAGATGGAAGAGGGGGAACAGCAGGTCCTTACCGATATCCTTTTGGCGATGGATAAATATGATCTTTACGGAAAGATGGCAATTCCCAAATATCATGATGCAAACAGCGATGTTCCTGAACTTTACCGTATCACTGCATTAAAAAGAGGAGTGTTTGTCAGCGCTTCTTATCTGGAAACCTTCGGGCTAACATTTATTGAAGCTTCGGCATCGGGGCTGCCTTTTGTAGCCACAAAAAAAGGAGGTCCCGTTGATATCGAGCGGAATTGTCAGAGCGGGCTCCTTGTGGATATTGACAATCCGGAATCCATTGCAGAAGCTATAAAGAAGATTATTACTGATCATTCGCTGTGGAACAGGTTGTCGGAAAACGGGGCCAACAAAACCAGACAGGTTTATACCTGGGAACAGCATTGCAATACCTATCTTAATGAACTTGAGACTATGCCGTACGGAATTTCCATTCCCGGGGCAAACTGGAAAAGCAGTCTTGAGAATGTCGGAAAACGAATCAGCCGCATGGACAACCTTCTTATCGTCGATATTGACGATACCCTGCTGGGTGATGACGAAGCGGCTGAGCGGGTCCGCGGATACATCGAAGACAACCGGGAAAGCCTGGGCTTCGGAGTCGCAACAGGCCGCGATGTTGTCTCCGCGAGAGAGGTCCTGAATGCACGGGGTTTCAGCGATGTAGATGTTTATATAACTTCCGTCGGCACTGAAATTTATTACGGTTCAGATCTCCGTCAGGACAGGGGTTGGCAATCCCATATCAGCAGAAGGTGGAAACCCGAACAGATCAGGGAAACCCTTGGTTCGCTTCCATTTCTTTCTCTGCAGCGGACCGACAGGGCCCAAAGAGACTTCAAGATCAGCTATATACTTGATGAACATGATAATGCTGATGAAATGATCCCTCTTATACATAACGCGTTATCGCAGAACAAACTTGCCTACACGCTGATACATTCACATGAGGCGTATATTGACATCCTTCCGGCAAGGGCGTCAAAGGGCAAGGCTGTTTCTTATCTTTCAGGCAAGTGGCAGATCGATCGTGCGCATATCATTACTGCGGGTAATTCAGGAAATGACAGGGACATGCTGGCGGGCAGGGTCCGGGGAATAGTTGTTTCCAATTTTGAAAAAGAACTTGAGTCAATGAAAAGACAGAAAACAGTTTATTTTGCTGAAAAACCTTACGGGGACGGTGTTCTTGAAGGGGTAAAATACTGGATACCGGGTTAAAATGTTTTTACAGGCATTTCGGCGGGCAGAGGAAGGGCCCGTGTCTTTTTCTGTTCAATATGAGTAAAAGACTAATTTGAAATTATCCGGCAGCGGATGTATAATTATTTTATAATTTTAAATTAATAATGAATTTGGAATTGAATAAAACTATTTAATAATACAGCGGGTGTTCTTTTCCTTCAGCGGAGAAAGAAATGAAGAAAATGTTGATGACGGCATTTTTTCAGTTTGTTCTGCTCCTGTCATGCATAACTACCGATTCGGAACAGATAAAAGTTGAAAATAATGTTATGTTCTATGCCGGTGAAGGTTATGAATTATTCCTTGACATTGCCTATCCTGTCGGCGGCGGCAAACATCCTGCTCTGATATTTATTCTGGGTTCAGGATGGGGGTATATGGATTCTAATAGAATCCAATTTTTTGATAGTATTAAACAAGCCGCCTGTCATGGATATACTGCTGTAACAATCGACCATCGAAAAACAAGTATTAAAGAAAATGGTAAATCCGTCTATCAGTTCCCGTCACAGTTGGAAGATATTCAGCACGCTTCCGACTGGCTTGTCGAAAATCGAAGAAAGTATAAAATTGATACAAAGCGCTTCGGCATAATAGGGTGGTGTACCGGCGGTCATCTTGCCATGATGCATGCTTTTTCGGATAACGACAATCCTTCAATACAGGCAGTTGTAGATATGGAAGCCCCTGTTGACCTTGTGCTTCATTATAATAAAAAAAGTGATCCGAAGGTTTTAACAGATTTTATTGGAGGTCCCCCCGGAGAATTCCCCGAAATGTATAAAACTGCAAGTCCGATAAATTATATCTCGGAGGGAACCCCTCCGGTGTTGATGATTTACGGTGAGGCCGATAAGGTAGTTCCGCCTGTTCATGGCTTCATGCTTGAAGAAAAACTTGATAAATTTGGCGTGCCGAACCGGCTTATTATTATTCCGGAATGGATCCATAAAAAACCTCTGCTGAATGATGTCATCTGGACGTTTCTTGATGAATATCTAAAATCTTGATTTCGACGGACGGTTTATAACGGCAAAACGGTGATCTGTATATACAGCGGATTAAAAGCTGTTTTGGATATTATTAATGTTTTCCAGGAGGATTTTTATGGCGGAATGTGAATGTCTTCAGGGTTGTCCGTTTTTTAACGACAGGATGAATGAAAAACCGGCAACTGCAAACCTGATGAAAAAAAATTATTGCCTTGGAGATTTTAACAGCTGTGCCAGGCATATTATTTTTCAGAAGCTCGGCAAAGAGGCAGTGCCGGCTAATCTCTATCCGTCGCAGATAGAAATAGCACAGAAATTGCTGAATCAATAAATGCTCTGATTCTGAACAACTTATAACGGAGTCCGAAACTGTCGGTTGTATTCGCCTTCTGCACTATAGCTGTGCGACTTTCCTGCTCAGTGCCGTCTGATCCCTTAATACTTGAAATCCGAATCGCCTATGAATTCACGCAGAATAGAGTTCATTGGAACATATTTCGTCTGAATACTGATGAAATTATTCAGAAACGACATCAGTCTTGCAGCTTCCGCGTATTCTTCATGCCAGGGTTTGACCGATTTCAACACCGGCATGGCCAGGTTTTTCAGTACGGCGAGTTCGTAATCAAGCGCTGAATTGAATACCGCATCGGCATTGTTCTGGAACGGGAAAATGTTTTTTTTCTCGCCGCGTTTTACCGATTCCCACATGCCGAGTGTTTTCAGCGCGTCGTAACCCCTGAACTGGTAATCACGGACTATCCGGCGTATCAGCCTGTTGTCGGTGGTCGCTATGCGGTTGTTATCGTCAAGGTTAAGCTGGGTAAGCGCCGAGATGTATATCTTGAATTTCTGCTCTGAAGGGATTCGGGCGGTCAGCCGGTCGTTCAATCCGTGGATTCCCTCAATCAGAAGGATATTGCGGCTGCGCATTCTGATTTTATGTCCGCGGTATTCACGAAGCCCGGTTTTAAAATTGAACGAAGGTATTTCAACCTCTTCGCCGTTAAACAGTTTCAGCAAATCGTTATTGAGCTGGGCAATGTCTATTGCTTCAAGCGCCTCAAAATTATATTCCCCGAATTCGTCTTTAGGCGTCAGTTCGCGATCAACGTAATAATCGTCAAGCGATATCAGCTGGGGATTAAACCCGAGGACCCTTAGATGAATAGCGAGTTTTTTTGTAAAGGTTGTTTTCCCGGAAGATGACGGTCCGGCAATCAGGATTACCCTGAGCTTTTCGCGTTTTTCTGCAATCAGATCGGCAATATTGGACAGTTTCTTCTCATGAAGCGCTTCAGCCACCCTGATAAAACCTTTTATTTCTGTTCCGTTTGCTATATTGTTGAGTTTTCCCGCACAGTCTACATTCAGAATTTTACCCCAGGCCTTATATTCATTGAAGATTGATTTCAGCAGGTGGTTGTCTTCAAACCTGACAATTTTTTCAGGCGCTGCAGCATGCGGAAAACGCAGCATAAACCCCGGATCATAATCAAGTATTTCAAATTTACTGAGCATTCCGGTTTCCGGCAAAAGCGGTTCGTATGCAATATCGATCCAGTCGTCTCCGATGCGGTAGATAGGAATGATCGGATCGTTCCGGTATTTCAGGATAAGGCTCTTCGAAGTATTTGAATCCAGTTGCGAACAGGCTTCGGCGTAGGACATGTTCTCGTAATTTATTTTCAGGTTCTGTTTGATCAGCGCAGACATATGGTTTCGGATCTCTTCGAGTTCCCGGTCTTCTACATTCAGCATTCCGTCGAAATAGCAGAAATAACCGGTGCTCAGCGAGTGTCCAATTATCAGTCTTCTGTCGGGGTAAAGTTCCCTGCAGGTTTTCGATAAAAGTATTGAGAGGGTTTTACGGTAAACGCGCGCGCCTGTTGCCGAATTCAGAAACACAGGCTTGAGTTCGGCATTGATTTTTAGTCTGGAACTTAAGCTGACAAGTTCGTTGTTAACAAGAGCGGCTGTCGCCGGGTATCGGCTTGAATCAGTCAGGCCGTTTTCACGGAGAATTGTAAGGATATCCGTGCCGTATTTTACGGGGATTTCTGCACCGTTTTCCAGGCGAACTTTAAGATCTTTCATTGCAGCCTCCGGTATTAATTATTGCTTAGAGAACCTCAGGTTTCAATAGCTTTTTAAATAATTTAATGCTCATGTAAAAAATACTGATTTTGACATGAGTATTATGGAATCTCTAAAAACTGCAGTTTTTAAAGATTCCCGTTATTTAATTGTCCGTTTTTTCCCTGATAATCCTGGTCCATTTTCCGGGTCCGGTATATCTGAACCTGGAAGATACAATTTGTTCAAGTTCACCGGCATCCTTAAGCGGTTTGGGCTGAAGAATTTTTAATATTGCTTCATCTGATGTTGAATTGCCGTTTTTGTATAAATCAAGAAGTTTGTTATAGGTCATATTCCCCCGCGTATTTTTAAAATAATTCAAGCTGTACGGCATTTTTTGAAACTCTGGCAAGTTTCACTTCGGCCGGTTCCGGTTCCTGAAGTTCTTCAGTGTAGACCGGGTCTGAAGAAATGGTCAGATGTTTTATCATTGCCGAGATTTTTGCCGCCGGAGAAGTGTCCATGCTGATTGACGGGAACCCGAAATACAGGTTCAGTTCCGATTCGAGCATCGACAGAAGTTCGCTGATATCTATTATTACCGGATCATTTTCGGCGCAGGCCGTCAAAAGGGCTTCTATAACTTCCATATAAGCCGCGGCGTCGGTTTTATTTATTGTCTTATCCATAATGCGCCTGATCAGCGAACGTGTAAAACATATAAGCGCCGATTCCGGTTCCGTTTCCATAAGCGACAGGGCGATCAGCCTCAAACCCTCCGCCTGTCCGAACAGCATCAGTATGTTATCAGCCAGCGCTTCATCATCGAATCCCTTCTCTATGCAGATCCTGAAACTCCATAACGCCAGGCGTCCTGCGGCAACCGGTGTTTTCTGTTTTACTTCCTTGATTAAAAGAGATGCGGTTTCAGTGAAAAGTTCTTCTCCGTAATCGATACTTTCCTTAAGCTGCCTGACGGCACTGTTCAGAAACCTGGTGTTCTCGGTAACACGGAGGGCCAGTCTTTCCTCGCTCTTTGTCAATTTTCCGGAATAATCTTCCGTTCCGGCCATGTGACGGAGCACCCTGACAAGCCGGCCCGCATCGCTGCCGGGGTCAACACTGATCAGAAGGTTGTTCATCAGTCCGAAATCCTGGTTATAAAAGGCCCGAATAGCGTAAATGATGTTTTTCCAGTTTTGATCGGCTTCAAGACTTTCAAGCCGGGCAAACGCTTCGGGGTTGTGCATCCCGTTGGTTGCGGCTTCAAAGGCGTCACTGATAACCGTAGATGGAAATGTAGAACTGGTTGCGTACAATTATGAAACCTCTTCGGTATTGTTTTCAGGAAGATACAGGCTAATTAAAAGCCGTGAATCTGTCAACGGTTTTTTTCAGTTGTTAGGCAGTTTTGCCCTGAGTTCCTCTACTTCAGATCTGGACAGCGCGCGGGCTATCTGTATATCGTCATCTTCGGCTGTATGAAACAGGGGCGCGTCGGCATAGAACGTCTGCCTGGAGTCAAAAATCATCTTTAGAACCGGGAATTTGGGTTCTGCCGAGTTTGTTTCATTAACTATACCGATTGAACCGTCGGTCATCTTAACATAGGTGCCTATAGGGTATACCGTGAGGGTCAGAAGCAGCACCCTTAAAACCTTTTCATCGTATTTGCGGCCTTTTTCCTTGATAAGCTCCAGCATACCGGAATGCCCGTCCACGTTGTCCCTGAACGGCCGTTTGGATACGGTAGCGCAGTATGCGCTGGCCACTGAAACAAGTTTGCCGTAAAGACTTATTTTATCGCCTGTGAAGCCCCGCGGATAACCCGAGCCGTCCACATTTTCGCGGTGTTCAAGCACGGCAAGCGCAACGGATGACGGGAAGTTGGCCGCTTTAAGCGATTTGAAACCGAGAACAGGGAAAAGGGTCACGCTTTTCTTCTCTTCCGGGGTCAGCGGACGGTCGGAATAAAAAAGCCCCTGCGGTATCTGCATTGCGCCTATCCGGTGGAGAATTGCCGCAAGCCCGAGTTCTATCTGTTTGTGCGCCGGAAGCCTGAGCGTATCGCTCATTGCTATGGCGAGTATCGCGGTTTTAACCGATTGTGATACGCTGTAATCTATATCATCCGATTCATATTCGGCCAGGTTCAGCAGGTAGATTTTATGCGTTTTTGTCATCTGGATCAATTTTTTAACCTGATCCGATATCGGGTTTACCTTGGGTTCGGTGCCTTCCCGGAAGAGTTGAAACGTCTTGTCCACAAAGTCGCATAGCGAATTATAAAACTCCGAGGCTTCTATCTCCTGTTTGGACTCGCCTGTTCCCTTTTTAAGAAGCATGCCCACCGCAGCGCCGCTGCTTATAATCTCGGTAAATTCGGGGTGACCCTCTGCCATGACCGATTTGAAATTCCATTCTGCAAGCCGGCGTTTCAACGCCGGGAGCATGGGAGTATCAGGACTCAGCAGGATGTATTCATCATCCAGATATATGTTCTCTGAGCTGAAGGCCTGGTCCGGCAGATTTTCGATTGACAATTCGTTCATGACTTCCTCGTTGACCCCATTATAATATTAAAGTAATATCAAAAAGGTAATGGTCTCAGGATATAATATACCTCTTCATTATATATTATTGGAGTTTTTTAGTTGAAATTTAAGTTAATTTTTCTTTCGTTTAACATTCTTATTGTTTTTTCGTTCTTGATGATCTTTTTGATGCCGGTTTTCATGCTCGGGAACGAATACGGGCTGCAGTTCTGGCTGGACAGCTGGTATATCGCCGTTATATTTATTATCGTGCTGATTTTTATAAATGCTCTGTATTTCATGAACCGACGCATTTTAGGTTATCTTGAAACCGAAAACTGGCCCGAACTGAAAAAGCTTCTCGGGAATTATCTTTTTGAGAAAAAGAAACTCAGGAAGATGTATGTGCGTCTTTATATCAGCACCTGTATAGCAACCTCGAATATAAACGGGATCCGTAAGGTGGATGAACTTCTGTCCGGTGAAAATCCGCGGATGCGCCGGGAATGGGCTCTGCAGCTTGGACTCCCGGTTCTGCTTGAAGGTGATCCGGTTAAGATGAAAAAGTATTTCGGCGAATTCCTGTCGGCGGGAACGCCGGATGAGGGCTGGATTAGATGGAATTACTGTTTTGCAATGCTGCTTCTGAAAGAGACTGATGAACCGGTCCGAATACTGACGGAGCTGAGCAGGTTGAAAAAAGATCCGATCCTGCAGCTGACTTCACTTTATATGCTTTCGCCGTTCGGCAGCGAGGAACAGGTTAATGCTGTGCTTGAACCCGGACGCAACGAACTGAAGAATAAAATGTCCAGGGAATCATTCATGAAGTGGAGCGAAAAGCAGCAGGATAATGTGCAGATGCTGTTTTTGTCCAATATAATAAATGATGCGCTGGACTGGCTCTACTCAGAGGAACAGGAATAAGAACAACATGAGGAATTTTAAGAAGTCAAAGAAACTTGATAATGTCTGCTATGATATTCGCGGCCCTGTAATGAAAGAAGCCGACAGGCTTCAGGCTGAGGGAGCGAATATCCTGAAGCTTAATATAGGCAACACGGCGCCTTTCGGATTGTATACGCCTGATGAAGTTGTTCACGATATGATTATGAATATGCGCGATGCCGAAGGCTACTGCGATTCGAAGGGGATTTTTGCAGCCCGCAAGGCGGTAATGCATAACTGTCAGCAGAAAAACATCCATGGGGTTGATGTCGACGACATATATATCGGAAACGGCGTTTCGGAACTGATTTCAATGTCCATGAACGGACTGCTTGATAACGGCGACGAAGTCCTTATTCCGGCGCCGGATTACCCGCTCTGGACCGCTTCGGTAACGCTTTCCGGCGGGATGCCGGTGCATTACCTCTGCGACGAAAGCGCCGGATGGATGCCCGACATTGACGATATGGAATCTAAAATAACGCCACGGACCAAGGCCATAGTAATAATAAGCCCGAACAACCCTACCGGCGCAGTATACACCCAGGAAATTCTGAATCAGATAATCGGGCTGGCTGAAAAGCACGAATTGATTATATTTTCAGATGAGATCTACGACAAGATTATTTATGATCAGGAAACCTACATATCTCCGGCGTCGCTGAGCGACGAGGTGTTTTTCATCACTTTCGGAGGGCTGTCCAAGGTTTACAGGGCCCCCGGGTTTCGGGCCGGATGGATGATTCTCAGCGGGAAGAAAAAGAACGCTGCCGACTATATTGAAGGGCTGAACATTCTTTCAAATATGCGTCTGTGCAGTAATGTTCCCGCGCAGTACGCGATACAGACAAGCCTCGGCGGGTTTCAGAGCATCGGCGAGCTGATCAGGCCCGGCGGAAGGCTGTTTGAGCAGCGGGAACTTGCCTGGAAACTTCTCAACGATATTCCGGGAGTCAGCTGCGTAAAGCCTGCCGGGGCCCTTTACTGTTTTCCGAAGCTGGACACTGATCTTTTTAATATAACCGACGATGTGCAGTTTGTTCTTGATTTTCTGCGGGAGAAACATATACTGCTTGTGCAGGGGACCGGCTTCAACTGGAAGAAACCCGATCATTTCAGACTGGTATTTCTGCCTGTTGTGGACGAGCTTGAACGTGCCGCTGCGGGTCTTAAGGATTTTCTTGGCAGCTACAGACAGACAATTATTCAATAAGGACGGTAAAATGAGCGTAAGAGTAAGATATGCTCCGTCGCCGACGGGGCTACAGCATATAGGCGGCGTAAGGACCGCTCTTTTCAACTATTTCTTTGCAAAAAGTCAGGGAGGACGGTTTATCCTCAGGATCGAGGATACTGATCGTGAGCGTTACAGCGACGAATCGCTGCAGGATCTGTATGATACATTCCGCTGGCTCGGTATTGAATGGGACGAGGGCCCCGACAAGGGCGGTGATTACGGCCCGTATGTGCAATCGGAACGTTTTGAAATGTACAGCAGGTACGCGCAGCAGCTTATAGACGAGGGAAAGGCGTATAAATGCTACTGCACGCCCGAGCGTCTTGAGGCCCTCCGCGCGGAGCAGCAGAAAAACAAGAAATCGCAGCAGGGCTACGACAGGCGCTGCCGCGACCTGACCCCGGAACAGCAGGCCGAATACGAGGCGCAGGGCATCAGGCCCGTTGTCCGCTTTAAGATACCGCTTGACGGCATTACCGTTTTTCATGATGTCCTGCTCGGCGATGTGAAAAGAAAGAACAGCGACATCAACCCCGATCCGGTACTGCTCAAGTCTGACGGTTTCCCGACGTATCACCTTGCCAACATCATTGACGACCACCACATGGAAATATCGCATATTATGCGCGCCCAGGAATGGCTTCCGTCCGGACCTCTGCATATTTTGCTGTACCAGGCATTCGAATGGGAGCCGCCGGTGTACTGTCACCTTCCGATGGTTATGGGCAAGGACGGCCAGAAACTTTCAAAGAGACACGGTTCTACAAGCCTTCGAGATTTTATTGCCGCCGGGTATCTGCCTGAGGCGCTTATAAACTATATATCGCTGATAGGCTGGTCTTACGACGACAGCCGCGAGTTTTTCGACAAGTCCGACCTTGAGAAGCTTTTTGTTCTTGAAAAACTGAACAAGGCCCCGGGGGTTTTCGACTATAAAAAACTCGACTGGTTTAACGGGCAGTATATCCGTATGCTTGATGATAATGCCCTGAAGGAAAAGATAGTGCCTTATCTGCAGAAGTCCGGCAACCTTGATGTTCCGCCGACTGCCGCCCAGAACGATATGCTTGACGGAATGATTCCCATTGTAAAGGAGAGGCTTAAAGTCCTTTCGGATATTGTACCCATGACAGCCTTTCTGTTTTCCGATATCTCGGGTTACCCGGCTGAAGACCTGATTCCGAAGAAACAGGATGCCGCTGCAACCCTTGAAATTTTAAAATTGGGCAGGGCTTTGGTTGAAACAATGGCTGAAACAGATGACGAGGCGCTTGAAGAAGACTTCAAGGCCCTTTCAGAGAAAAGCGGATACAAACTCGGGGATCTTCTTGCGCCTCTTCGGCTTGCCGTGACCGGCAGCAGAATATCACCGCCGCTGTTTGCATCAATCAGACTTCTTGGATTGGAAAAGGCTCTTCAGAGAATAGATGCGGCTGCTGCACTGCTTGGCTGACGCATTACCGGGAAAATTTTGATAAATCCGGCGTGTTCTGCGCCGGTTTTTCTTGACTATACTTTATTATGATAATACCTTAAGTAGGGTTATTATTTAATTTTACTTAAATAAATTGGTATGAAACATAAAGATTATATAGAAAGATGCAGTAAAGCCCTGACCGAACTGACGGAAATGTCGATGTATATCTCGTTCAGGGGGTATTTCAGTTATTTCAGGAAAAAAGGCCTTTCCCATTCACAGATTTCAACGCTTCATATGCTTTATCACCGCAGTGAGTGTACGGTTGGTAATGTAAGCAGGATGCTGTCGGTAAGTAATCCGGCTGCAAGCCAGCTGCTTGATCAGCTTGTAACACAGGGTATAATTGAAAGGTTCGGCAGCAGCAGCGACAGGAGAATTCGCCTGCACAGACTTTCGGAAGAAGGTCTCAGGATGATGAAAGAAAGCCGTGCCGTAAAAAAGGACTGGTTCCGGTTGCTCGCGGACAAATTATCGGAAGAAGAACTCCGGACCACAACTGATGCCCTGGAAGTCCTGAATGCCAAAATCAGGCTTTTCGGCGGCGAATCTGAGAAATGCAGATGTCATAAACACGGACATGGAGAATATTTATGATTAAACTTTTAAGATATTTAAAACCTTATACCATCGGCATAATATTTTGCGCATTGCTGATTTTTCTGCAGGTTAACCTGGATCTTGCCCTTCCTGATTACATGTCGAAAATTGTAAACACCGGGATACAGCAGAGCGGCATCGAATCGCCGGTGCCGGATGTAATCAGAAAGAGTACAATGGACAGGCTGCTTTTATTTATTGACGACAAGGCCGGGGAGGATATTACAGCCCGTTACGAGTTCATGGCCGGCGGTTCGGGTGTTTATAAGGAAGAAGTTTATGTACTCAGGGACGATGCTGAAACAGCCGATATTGAGCCGATTTTTTCGGAAGCCTTCTTGACGGTTTCCGGAATTGACCGGATGATGAATGACCCTTCCTCCCGGGGGATTGCTCTGCCGGATTCGGTCCCTGCCGGAACTGATTTTTTCACAATGCTCGAAATGATGCCCCGGCAGCAGCGGGACGGGGTTATCGCGATGATTAAGCAAAAGACTTCGGATCTTGACCCGGTTGTCGGCAGACAGGGCGCCCTGAGGGCGGTTAAGGCCGAGTATGAGGCCATAGACCTGGATATCGCAGGGATGCAGCTGGGCTATATTAAGAAGACCGGCTTTCAGATGATTATCATAACGCTGATATCCATTACGGCTAATATCATTGCCGGTCTGATTGCTGCGCGTACCGCAGCAGGCATGGCCCAAAAGGTCAGAAGCGATATTTTCAGACGGGTAGAGCAATTCAATGGAGAGGAATTCGACAGGTTTTCAACCGCCTCTCTTATCACGAGGACTACAAACGATATTACACAGATTCAGATGGTTGTGTTCATGATGCTGCGGATGGTTATATTTGCCCCGCTTATGGGAGTCGGCGGCGTTATCCGGGCTGTTGGAAAGGCCCCCTCGATGGCATGGTTGATAGGTCTTGCCGTGATGGTTATTATCGGAATGATCGCGGTTGTCTTTTCGATTGCCGCGCCGAAATTCAAGATGATACAAAAGCTGATTGATCGGCTTAACCTGGTAACAAGAGAGCAGCTCTCCGGACTGATGGTAGTGAGGGCTTTCAACCGGCAGAAATTTGAAGAAAAACGGTTTGACGCGGCAAATAAGGAACTGACCGGCGTTAACCTTTTTGTAACGAGGATAATGGTCACGATGATGCCGTTTATGATGCTTGTGATGAATGCTCTTACGGTAGCGATAATCTGGGTAGGGGCGCACAAGGTTGCCGAGTCGGCAATGCAGGTGGGCGATATGATGGCCTTTCTTCAGTATGCAATGCAGATAGTGATGTCGTTTCTGATGCTTTCAATGATCTTTATATTTCTGCCCAGGGCTTCTGTTTCCGGCGTCAGAATTGCTGAAGTGCTTGAAACGGAGCCGACAATCAGGGATCCGGAAAATCCGGTTGAGTTTGAGGGGAAGTCCCGTGGACTGATTGAATTCAGGGATGTATGTTTCAGGTATCCGGGAGGCGAGGCGTGCGCCGTTGAAAACATCAGTTTCACTGCCGAACCGGGCCAAACCACAGCAATAATCGGTTCGACCGGTTCCGGGAAAAGCACCGTTGTGAATTTAATTCCGAGGTTCTACGATGTTGAGCACGGAGAGGTTCTGGTGGACGGGATAAATGTAAAATCGCTCAGGCAGAAGGACCTCAGGGCCCGGATAGGCTATGTTCCACAGAAAGTCACCCTGTTCTCGGGCACAATAAAAAGCAACCTGCAGTACGGCGATTCGGAAGCTGATGAAAGTACGCTTGCAATTGCGGCGGAGACATCGCAGGCTGCAGAGTTTATAAATGTAAAACCTGAAGGTATGGAAACTCCGATTGCCCAGGGCGGCGCAAACATCTCCGGCGGTCAGAAACAGAGGATCTCGATAGCAAGGGCCCTTGTAAAAAAGGCCCCGATCTATATATTTGACGACAGTTTTTCAGCCCTTGATTTTAAAACCGATGCGGCGCTGCGCAGGGCGATGAAGAAAAACACCGGCGAGAGCACTCTTATTATTGTTGCGCAGCGGGTATCGACCATCATGCGGGCCGAACAGATCATTGTCCTGGATGAAGGACGGATAGTAGGCAAGGGAACCCATGACGAGCTTATGAAGGACTGTGAGGAGTACCGCGAGATTGTCTATTCACAACTTGATATGGAGGAACTGGCATGAGCGACAAAAGGACCAATAATTTCAGACCTGCGGCAGGCCCTCCGGGAAGAGGCCCGATGGGCGGCGGACATCGCGCTGCAATGATGAGTAACGAAAAGGCAAAAAACTTTAAGGCCACTATAATACGCCTGTCGGGATATTTGAAAAAATACAAGCCGACTCTGGTGCTGGTATTTATCTGTTCGGTGGCCTCGACAGTATTCCTTATAATCGGACCCAGGATTCTCGGGAAGGCCACTACTGCGCTTTTCGAGGGCGTTATGGCCCAAATTGCCGGAACAGGATCGGTGGATTTTATCTATATCGGGAAAATTATAATCTTTGTTATTGCAATCTACCTTGGATCATCATTGTTTTCCTTCGTTATGGGATGGCTGATGTCCGGTGTTTCAGCGGATATTACCTATCGTTTCAGACGGGACGTGTCGCTCAAGATCAACAAAATCCCGTTTAATTATTATGATAATACAACTCATGGAGAAACTCTTTCGAGGATAACCAACGACATAGATACGATTAACCAGACGCTCAGTCAGAGCCTGACGCAGATTATTACCTCGGTGGTAACCCTTGTCGGCGTTCTTGTTATGATGTTTTCAATCGACTGGCGGATGACCCTTATCGCCATAGGGATGTTGCCGGTATCAATGGTTCTTGTCAGCCTGATTGTCAAAAACTCACAGAGATTTTTCAAACAGCAGCAGGATTATCTCGGGCATATAAACGGACATGTCGAGGAGATGTTCTCGGGGCATATGGTCATGAAGGCTTTCAACGGCGAAGAAGAAAGCATTCGGATATTTGAGGAAAACAATACGACCCTCTTTTCATCGGCCTGGAAATCGCAGTTTCTTTCAGGGATGATGATGCCGCTGATGCGTTTTGTCGGAAATCTCGGTTACGTGGCGGTAACGATCTTCGGCGGCTGGCTTGTTATTCAACGCGCCATAACCCTGGGAGATGTGCAGGCGTTTATCCAGTATGTTAATAATTTTACCCAGCCGATAAACCAGATAGCCAATATAAGCAACGTGCTTCAGAGGACTGCGGCAGCGGCCGAAAGGGTATTTGAGTTTCTTGATGAAGAGCAGGAGATAGCCGAAACAAGGGACCCTGTTACGCTTGACACCGTTGAGGGGCTTGTAGAATTCAAAAACGTTCATTTCGGCTATGATCCCGAAAACCCTGTTATCAAAAACTTCTCCGCCAAAGCGGAACCGGGCAGAAAGATAGCGATCGTAGGCCCGACGGGCGCCGGTAAAACCACAATGGTTAAGCTTCTGATGCGTTTCTACGACATCCAGTCCGGGGAGATCCTTGTCGACGGGCATGATTTGAAGGAATTCCGGCGGGAGGATCTCAGGCGCAATTTTGGAATGGTCCTGCAGGATACCTGGCTCTACAACGGGACAATAAGGGAAAATATCCGGTACGGCAATCTTGAAGCATCCGAGGAGGACATAGTCCGGGCCACGGAAGCCGCTCATGCCGACCATTTTATCCGAACTCTTCCCGACGGTTACGATATGATGCTTAATGAAGAGACCACCAATATATCTCAGGGACAACGACAGCTTCTGACCATCGCAAGGGCAATACTTGCCGATCCGAAGATCCTTATTCTTGACGAAGCGACAAGCTCGGTAGATACAAGGACGGAAGAGCTGATTCAGAAGGCAATGGACAACCTGATGGCCGGCAGAACAAGTTTTGTCATAGCGCATCGTCTGTCGACTATAAGGAATGCCGATTTAATACTTGTAATGAATGAAGGCGATATCATTGAGCAGGGAACCCATAAACAGCTTCTCGACAGCGGAGGTTTTTATGCCGATCTTTACAACAGCCAGTTTGAGAGTTCTTCATTCTGAAAAAAACAGCAGAGCAGTCGTAACGGCTGCTCTTTTTTTAAAAAATTGAATTTCTCCGCCCTGAAATGGACAATAAAGGACAATAAAGCCCAAGAATACTTGACAATCCATATCCTGCCGTTTATCTTGTATGAAGGAGGCCGGACCTCCTGAGGAGGCCTTTAATGGATCTTGGAAATATTATCAACAGAGAGCGTTGCCGGGTTCTTAAGGAAAAGACAAAAACGGAAGCTATAATAGAGCTTGTTTCAGGCCTGGAAGATTTCAACGGACCTCAGGCCAAAAAAGGTTCAATTGATATCGAAGAGCTTAAAAAGGAGCTTTTTTACCGTGAACAGCTTATGAGCACCGGGCTAAGTATGGGAATTGCGGTTCCGCACGTTCGCTTCAGCGGGGTAAAATCACCGCTTGTGATAGCCGGCGTGCAGCCTGAAGGGATAGCCGATTATGATACCCTCGACGGTTCTGAAGTCAGGATTATCGTGATGATCATTGTCGGTGAGAACCAGCATAAAGAACATATCCGTCTACTCTCAATGATTTCGACTAGGCTTAAAGAGGCCGAGATGCGTGAGAAGCTGATTGCCGCAGCCGACGGAAACGAGATATACAGCCTTCTCTCGGGCAGGGAAGATTCAGGTTCTGATGATGCCGCCGAACCGGAGGCGACCGAATGAGTGAACTGATCGCCGATATCGCGGGAAAAGCGTCGCTGTTTAATATAAATATCATCCTGTTTTTAGGCATTATCCTGTTCGGCGGCGCCATAGGCGGACGTCTTTTTCAGCGCATAAAGATACCCCAGGTAGTAGGCTATATTGTGATTGGAACCGTTCTGGGGCAGTCGGGACTGAAGTTTATCGGGCTTGACATGATCAGCAAGCTGGCCCCGGTCAGCACTGTAGCCCTTTCGCTGATTGGTTTTTCAATCGGCGGCGAACTGAAGATTGCCGAATTAAAGAAGCGGGGAAAACAGTTTACAGCAATTCTGCTGCTTGAAGCCCTGACGGCATTCGTAGTGGTAGGGGCCCTTGTTTTCGGGCTGGTATATCTGCTTACGGGCAATTTCGCAATGGCGCTGGCAATGGGGCTTGTTCTCGGTTCCATCTCTTCGGCGACAGCGCCCGCCGCCACCACCGACGTTCTCTGGGAGAACCGGACCAGGGGGCCGCTGACCTCGACAGTGCTCGGAATAGTTGCGATGGACGATGCTGTGGCCCTGCTGTTGTTCGCTTTTTCGGTAAGCATCGCGGGCAGCCTGATGGGGGGCGCTGAAACAGGCGTTGCCGCGCCCGCACTTTCGTCGCAGTTGCTCGGGCTTGCCTGGGAGATTGGAGGCGCGATAGCCGCGGGAGCTGTTATTGCCCTTATTCTCAGCAAGCTGATAAAGGGTTTTCTTAACGAGGACCGTATACTCGCGTTTTCCATCGGGGCAATTATGCTGCTCAGCGGGCTTTCAGTAGCTCTTGATATAGATATGATACTCGCGGCGATGTCGATGGGATTTTTTATCTCGAATTTCGCACCGCGCAAGAGCCGCGAAACATTTGCACTGGTCCAGAAATTTTCACCGCCGATCTACGTCCTGTTTTTTGTCCTCGTCGGCGCCAAGCTGAACATATGGAACATAACTGGTTTTGTCGCAGCAATAGCGGGTGTCTTTCTTTTCGGAAGAACATTCGGAAAATTGATCGGCGCCCGGGCCGGGGCGTTTATTTCAAAAGCCCCGAAGACCGTTTTTAAATACCTGCCGTTCTGTCTTTTAAGCCAGGCCGGCGTAGCCATCGGGCTTTCAATTGTCGCCGGACAGGTTTTTACCGGAGAATTCGGCAACCTGGTTGTTACCGTTGTAACCGCCACAACCTTTGTAGTGCAGATTCTCGGACCGGTCTCGGTAAAATTCGCCGTTGATCGCGCCGGCGAGGTCGGCCTTAATATAACCGAAGAGGATATTGTAAGACAGAGCAAGGCTGCCGACATTATGTATTCCGATGTGCCGAAAATTCCTGTTAACGCTCCGGTAAGCCGGATACTGGGAATCTTCAGCGAACACGATTCGCTCTGTTATCCCGTTGTGTATCCTGACGGCCGCCTGGCCGGAATCCTCAGCATTGAAAATCTGAAAAACACTTTTATGGCCGCCGAGTTGTCTGATTTTCTGCTGGCGCACGATATTATGCAGGTTCCCGAGGCTTCCTGCAGAATAGAAGAGAGCGCTGAAGACGCAAGAAACAGGCTTAAGCTCAAAGGCGTTGAGTATCTTCCGGTTTTCAGGAATGTCACAGCGAAAAACCCGGAAGGTGAATTTGCCGGAATTATCGATGAACGGGGCATTCAGCTGTTTTTTACAAGGAAGATGGCCGAGTTAAGCCGAAGGGCGGACGAACTCGGCTGATTTGGAAAAACTTCAGCTGTTTTCCGGGTAATATTCCGGAATCCACCTTTGCGAATCAATCGGCGGACGCGTGTAGTTTTCCGCAGCCTGGCGCGGCGGCAGCTCAATCGGCTGCGGGGTCAGGTCCTTATAATCGAACTGCGACAGAAAGTGCCTTATGCAGTTCAGCCGCGCATTGCGTTTAATATCGGCATTAACAACCCACCAGGGGGCCTGTTCAATATCGGTATGCAGAAACATGGCGTCTTTTGCCCTGGAATATTCAACCCATTTTGAGCGTGATTCAAGGTCCATAGGACTGAGCTTCCAGCGCTTGGTCGGATTATCTATCCTCGCCTGAAACCGCTTCTCCTGTTCTTCATCGCTGACGGAGAACCAGTATTTAAGCAGTTTAATTCCGGAACGGACAAGCATCCTCTCAAATTCCGGACAGCTGCGCAGAAATTCACGGTACTGCGAGTCGGTGCAGAAACCCATAACATGTTCAACCCCGGCGCGGTTATACCACGATCGGTCGAACAGAACAATCTCGCCGGCCGCCGGCAGGTGTTGTACATAACGCTGAAAATACCACTGTGATTTCTCACGGTCCGACGGGGTCCCCAGGGCCGCCACCCTGCAGTAGCGCGGGTTAAGGCTTTCGGTTATCCGTTTGATTGCGCCGCCTTTGCCCGCCGCGTCGCGCCCCTCGAAAATTGCCACAACCTTGATTCCTTCATCCTTGAGCCACTCCTGAAGTTTGACAAGTTCTATCTGCAGCCGCCTGAGTTCGGCTTCGTATTCTTTCTTCCCGATTTTTACGGATAGTCTGCTGTCTGTTTCACTCATAAATAAATTATATGACCGCCTGACAGGGCTGTCAAATGCGATATTTTTTAATTGTATAGGAAAGATCCATGGTATAAAATGTTGTTTAGTAAATAATGTTTTAAAGTGTTTATACAATGTAAATTAAGGAAATGATATGAAAAAAATACTGGTTATTTGCCTGGTTTTGCTTACTCCACTTTTTTTATCGGCGCAAAACCAGCCGCGAGTGGCGATTATTCCTTTTGAACCTATTGGCGTATCCGAAACTGATGCTCGGGCTGTATCAGCCTTATTTGAAACCGGTCTCGTCAATACAGGCGCTTTTAATGTAATAGAGCAGAACAAGATTGAAGAGATACTTGATGCACAGGCATTCAGCCTTTCGGGATGTACCGACGACGCCTGTGCCATCGAGATAGGAGAACTCCTGTCCGCCGAGCAGATCGTGCTGGGTTCGATGTCGCAGATTGGCGGAACCTACGTGCTTACAGCAAAACTGATTGATGTAAAGCTTGGAAAAAACCTGCAAGCGGCGGATATTCAAGCGATGAGCTTGTCGGAGATGCCGGAAAAGTCAAAGACACTTGCTTATGCCATTGCCGGTTTAACATATACTTCAGGAGGTTCGGTGCAGATCGCGGACGCCTTTGGAGAAGTGTTTATTTCGACAGAGCCTTCCGGTTGCGATATCTATATAAACGGCGTGCAGAAGGGGAAAAGCCCCGATGTATTCAGCCGTATTCCGGTCGGCAAAGTTATGGTTGAGGCGCGTTCAGGGAATATGTATGCATCACGGGAAGTAAATATCGTAGAAGGAATGCAGGAGCTGGAATTAAGCTTGAAAATAAAGCAGGGTAACCTGTTTATCAAGTCTTCGGAGAGCGGTGTTAATGTTTCTCTAAACGGTAGAGACCTCGGCTCTCTCGGTTCGGGTCTTTTTAAGGATTTGTCTGTAGGCACTGCGAAGCTCGAACTTTCAGGAGGGGGATTCTATTACAGCGAAGAGGTCAATATCACTGAGGGTGATACTACAAAGGTTGATGCATATCCGTATGCGGTAGGAATTTTTGAATATATTTTACCTTCGGGCGTATCCGGTACCCTGAAGGGCTCCGGCGGTGCTTTACATAGATTCAGCAGAAACGGCAGAATTGTTAATTTACAGACCGGTGAATACAGTTATTCTTTAAGCGGCAGGGATTATAAAACTTCTGAAGGTTCCGTGCGGATTGTAAAGGGCAGAACAGCTTCGTTGTCTCCTCAGCTTGAACATACAGAAGCCTATAAGGAAAATGAGCAGCGGGAAATCTGGACTAAACGGTTTAATGAGCTTCAGACGGAAGCGGAATCAGTAAAGACTTCATTTGATGATAAGGCTGCAGTAAAATCGTTTATAACTGATCTGGAAATTCTTACAGGTGAAATTGACAATTCTCAATATAAAGATGAAAATATTCTAACCTCGGTCGTTAATCTTAAAAACAATACGGAAGAAGAATACCGGCAATACAGAATAGAATCCCTGAAAAATGAACTAGATGAACTTCACGCGTCGAAGGAAAAAGCTGAATCGTCAAAAAAGACGAAAAAAATTATCAGTATTGCAGCTTTAAGCACAGGAGGTGCTGCTTTGGCCGTTATGGGTATGGGAATAATTTTGGCTAACCTGGCGTATGCCGATTATCAAACCTCGACTATTACCCCCGAGACATCGGAATACCGTTCGCAGGTTGAATTATGGGACACCGTTAGTCTTGCTGCAGGAATAGCGGGTGGAGTTGCATCAGCTGCAGGATTAATATTCGGATTTATCGGCGAATCTCCGGGAGACTATGATGAAGGCATAGCCCGCGTTTCAGCTGAGCTGGCAAAACTTGAAGGGGGAATGGAATAATGAAAGAAAGGTTTATCGCAGCAGTATTGTCAGTCGGCTTGGTTGCACTGATTTTTATTACCGTTTCCTGTTCTCATGAGTTCAACAACGTAACCGACCCGCTGTCGACAGACTACTACCAGGGTTTTGAAACAATCAGCAACCCGGATGATATAAAACCGGTGGTTGATGATGAGGTTGAGTACTTCATAAGCCTGACCGTAAGCGAGGTAGTCGGCGCTGAGGCTTATAAGATAGAGATAGCAACGGATTCAGGTTTTACGGATATAATCTATTCCGCAGATGATTTCAGCAGCCATATTTTAAGTATCGATGCTAACCTGACTGCAGAAGTTACCTATTACTGGCGTGTTTCCGCTTATAAGGACGGTGACTGGGGGGGGGTCAGAAGTATCACCCCTCACCCCTTCCGATGCAATAAGCGGAATCAACCCGACAAACGGTGGTTTAACAACTGACACAACCCCGACGCTGAGCTGGGACGCTGTAGACGGCGCCGTAAGCTATGAGGTACAGATAGCTTACACTGAAACAGGCGTTACATCGGCAGCAATCGAAACTGCCGAAGCAAACAGCTACACCCCTACGGCAGCGATGACGAACAATCAGATCCATTACTGGAGAGTACGAGCTGTAAATACAAATGGGCAACATGCAGCGTGGAGCAGTGTATACAGTCTGCAGGTAAGTTGGGGCACAATCAGCGGTATAAGCCCCACCGATGACGGCTCAACAACCGACACAACCCCGACGTTGAGCTGGGATTCAGTTGACGGTGCTGCAGGCTATGAGCTGCGTTATACAACAACTGCCGGAGGCAGCGATATAGCTTCAGTCACTGTACATACAGTTACAGCTCCGACAACGGAATATCAATACCCTTCAAGCCTGAACGTCGGAGATACACTCTTCTGGCAGGTGCGGACGAAGGACGGCGACGATCAGTACGGCGCCTGGTCTGCTGTTTCTGATTTTCTTATAATAATCGTAGAAATGGTCTCTGTTGACGGCGGTACATTTATCCTTGGAAGCGAGGTGACACTGTCTGATTTTACAATAGGAAAATATGAAGTAACATTTGCCGAATGGGAGGAGGTTTACGCCTGGGCTTTAAGCCACGGCTACAGCTTCGACAATGCCGGGCAAGCTGGGGATGATGGAACGCCGTCCGATACTTTCGACGAGCCGGTGACAAGTATCAATTGGCGCGATGCGATGGTTTGGTGCAATGCCGCAAGCGAGTATGAAGGACTAACACCTGTATATACCTACAGCAGCGTAGTTATAAAGGATTCAAATGCAACAACCTGCGATAACGCGGGATGCGACTGGAACGAGAATGGCTACCGTCTGCCGACCGAGGCAGAGTGGCAGTTTGCCGCAAGAGGGGGAAACAACAGCAGTGGTTATACATACTCAGGCAGTAATAGTATAAATGGTGTAGCTTGGTATACTGAGAACAGCGACAGTGATACAAAAACGGTTGGCACTAAAGCAGCTAACGAGCTTGGTCTGTACGATATGAGTGGGAATGTCTGGGAATGGTGTTGGGACTGGTCCGGCGACTACAATTATACACCAGTGACTAATCCGACAGGCCCATCCTCTGGTTCCTCCCGGATTTTACGAGGTGGCTGCTGGCTCAATACTGAGGATCGTTGCCGGGTATACAGTCGGGGAGCTTATGGCCCAGGAGATGGGGATAGTCGCTTTGGCTTACGTCCTGCTCGCTCCCGGTAGGTGAAAGAATATGCTCCGGGGTTTCTGCCCTCCGCCTTCAGCTCAACCGAGGCTGCTTCGTAGCAACTGAAAAGGCGGAGCAGGGAGTGAAACATATTGCTTCCGGATGCTGATTGTTAAATTTCAGACAGGATATTTATCTGCTTCAGCGGTAATACAGTGATATCTTTATCAAGTTTATAAAGATCGTTACCCGGGTATACAATCCACAGATGAGAAAGCTTCAGGTCTTCAATAACAATTTTCATTGATTTTGTGGTTTTGGGGGCTTCGTTGTATTTGAATTCAATGCCGTAACTGTTTCCATGCTGTTTCCAGTAGAGATCAAGCTCCGCCCCAGCATGAGTACGCCAGAAGAACAGCTCTTCGCTTCTTTTATCAAGTACCTTTGAGACCTCCTCAAGGGCGAAGCCTTCCCACGATGCGCCGAGTTTTGAAGAATTCAATAGATCTTCATAGCTTTCAATAGTGAGCAGCGTATGGTAGATGCCGTTGTCTCTTAAGTAGATTTTGGGGTTCTTTACCAGCCTTTTATTTATGTTTTCAAACCACGGCTGTAAAACCCTTACCATGAATGTGCCCTGTAGAATCTCAATATATTTTCTGACCGTCATATCTGATATTCCAAAAGAACGGGCTAATTCGGAGTAATTGATTATATTTCCGTGATAATCCGACAGCATCATCCAGAAACGCCTCAGGGCGCCGGCTGGAATCTGTATACCTAGCTGAGGGATGTCTCTTTCCAGAAAATTTGTAATATAGTTTTCCCGCCACAGATAACTTTTTTCGCTGTTTACTGCCAGAAAAGATTCGGGAAAACTGCCGTACTCCCATATTTTTTTTATCTGCTCAGCCCCGACGTCGCCGAGGGTAAAGCCTGATAGTTCATGATAAGCAATCCGTCCTGCAAGAGATTCGGAACTTTGTCTTATTAAATCTTTTGAAGCGCTTCCGAGTATAAGGTATTTTTGTTTCTTGTTGTTATCTACCAGGTAACGCAATAGAGGAAATAATTCGGGTTTTCGCTGAATTTCATCTATTACTATTAGACCCTTTATATCCTCTAACAATAGCTGGGGATTATCAAACTTTACCAGATCGCGGGGATTCTCCAAATCAAAATAAACAGTTGATTTTATATCTTTAGCAAGTGTTGTTTTTCCGCACTGGCGAGGCCCCAGGATGGCTGTAACCGGGAATTGATCAATCAAAGAGTTTACTTCATAAAGATCTTTCTTTCTTTTTATGTATTTCATACCTCTTCAAGTATATCATATATGCTTGAAAAATCATATAACAGGTATGAAATTTCAAGGAGAAAGTCCCCGCGTGAGGGATGCGCAAGGGCAGCCGCATAGCGGCCGGAGCGGGAGCGGAGCCTACAGCAGCCCGACCCCCGCAATGGCGCAGCCGGGGCGGGGGGCACGCCCAACTCTTCCATAATAATCTTACGCTTGAAACTATGCTCGATTTGTTATATTTTAGATGTACCTTCGGGACTCCGGTGGTGTTTTAATTCCTTACAAAGGTGATAAATATGGCGAACAACGTAACTATGGACCAATTAGTATCTCTGTGCAAACGCAGGGGTTTTGTATATCAGTCGAGCGAGATCTACGGAGGGCTTTCTTCCGCCTGGGACTACGGCCCGCTGGGAGTGGAACTTAAAAAGAACATTCAGAATGTCTGGTGGAAGGAGATGACGCAGCTGCACGATAATATCGTCGGTCTTGACGCGGCTATCCTGATGCACCCGCGCGTGTGGGAGGCTTCCGGTCATGTCGAAAACTTTTCGGACCCGCTGGTTGACTGCAAGCAGTGCAAAACCCGTTTCCGCGCCGACCATCTTAAGCCGGAAGCGCTTGAATCGAAGAAGTGTCCGGAATGCGGCGGCGAGCTGACCGAACCGCGCCAGTTCAACCTGATGTTTCAGACCCACATGGGGCCCGTTGCCGACGACGGCTCGGTAGTTTACCTCAGGCCCGAGACAGCGCAGGGAATTTTTGTCAACTTCAAGAACGTAATGCAGTCGAGCCGGGTGAAGATTCCGTTCGGAATAGCCCAGGTGGGAAAGGCCTTTCGTAACGAGATTACTACCAAGAACTTCATTTTCCGTACCTGCGAGTTTGAGCAGATGGAGATGCAGTTTTTCGTAAAACCGGGCGAGGACGAGAAGTGGTTTGATTACTGGCGGGAACAGCGCTGGAACTACTATGTGAACAAGCTCGGAATAAATCCGGACAGCATCCGCTGGCACCAGCACGGCGAGGGCGAGCTTGCCCATTATGCAAAAGACGCCTACGATATCGAGTTTGATTTTCCGTTCGGATTTTCCGAGCTTGAGGGCGTTCACAACCGAACTGATTTTGACCTGGGCCGCCACAGCGAGTACTGCGGCAAGGAAATCAATTACCTTGAAGAAGAAACAAAGGAACGATATATACCGTACGTTATCGAAACATCGGCCGGGCTTACCCGAAGCGTGCTGATGATTCTTTCGGACGCGTATGAAGAGGAAGACCTTGGGGTCGACTCAAAGGGCAACCCGGATTCAAGGACCGTAATGCGGTTTCATCCGAATATTGCTCCCATTACCGTGGCGGTTTTTCCGCTCGTAAAAAAGGACGGGCTTGCGGAGTTGGCCCGCGGGATCGAAGAAGACCTGCGCGACGACTTCACTACGTTTTATGACCAGTCCGGCGCTATCGGTAGACGCTACCGGCGCCAGGACGAAATCGGAACACCATTCTGCGTTACTGTCGACTATGACAGCAAGGAAGATAAAACCGTAACGCTTCGAATGCGCGATTCGATGGAGCAGGTCAGGGTCGGAATAGACGAGCTTGTTCCGACTATCAAAAAAGCTATTAAAGATTACAAACGCGTATAACGCGTCCGTAATCTTTAATTTGAAGTATTCACGTGCCGTGAATACTTCACGCAAATCAAACGGTTAGAGGATAAATATATGGCTAAATCGGGCCTTGAAATATTACAGGAAAGAGGATTCGTACAGCAGTGTACGGATCTGGAAGCGCTTGAAAGGCTTCTTGAGACTGAACAGGTTACCTTCTACGTAGGGGTTGATCCGACGGGGAAGAGCCTGCATATCGGGCATATGGTGCCGTTTTTCGCGATGCACCACCTTCAGAAAGCAGGGCACAGGCCTATTGCCCTTGTCGGCGGCGGCACCTCGATGATCGGAGACCCTTCGGGGAAATCCGACATGCGGAAGATGCTCACAATAGAGCAGATTCAGGAAAACTCAAAGTCTATTAAGGACCAGCTTGGAAAGATAATCGACTTCGGCGAGGGAAAGGCGCTGATGGTCAATAACTACGACTGGCTGGGCCCTCTGAACTACCTCGAGTTTCTGCGCGATATAGGAATTCACTTTTCGGTCAACCGGATGCTGAGTTTTGAGTCGTACAAGCAGCGGCTTGAGAAGGGCCTTAATTTTATCGAGTTCAACTATCAACTGCTGCAGTCCTACGACTTTTTAAAACTGCACCAGGACTACGGCTGTAAGATGCAGATGGGCGGCGACGACCAGTGGGGGAATATTGTCGCCGGCATGGAGCTTATACGCCGTATCGAGGGGCCGGAAGCGGAGGCAATCGGGCTGACTTTCCCGCTTGTCACACGTTCCGACGGCAAGAAGATGGGAAAGACCGAAAAAGGGGCCGTATTCCTTGACCCGGATATGTTCAGCCCCTATGAGTTTTTCCAGTACTGGAGAAACGTCGCCGACGCCGACGTGGGCAAGTTCCTGAAGTTTTTCACCTTCCTTGAAATGGAAGAGATAGCCGAGCTTGAAGCTTTGCCCGGCGCCGAGATTAACCGCGCCAAGGAACGGCTTGCATTCGAGCAGACTAAGATTATCCACGGCGAGCAGGAGGCGCAGAAGGCGCTTGAGGCGGCCCGCGCCGCGTTCAGCTCCGGAGGTGGAACAGGCGGAGCTGCAGACAGGGATGCCATTCCATCTGTAGAGATCCCTGCCGCCGAGCTTGATGCGGGCATAGGCATTATGGACCTTTTTGCCCGGACCGATCTGTGCAGTTCGCGAGGCGAGGCGAGGCGTCTTGTCCAGCAGGGCGGCGCGCGCGTGAACGAAGAGCAGATAACCAATATCGATGCGGTTATCGGCAGCGACAGCATTGTCGACGGCGAGATAATGCTCAAGGCAGGCAAAAAAAGATACTTTCGAGTAGTGGTGAAGTAAATAATTCTGATTGCAGCTGCAGGTTAAACAACCGCCGAACCCAAGCCGCTGCCGGATGGATGGTTGCGGGGCGATTAAGACGTTATGTGCGGATAAGTCTGCAACCGCCCGGGAGTGTTTATAGCGCTCCGGCAAAGAGAAAAAATAAAGACTTCCGGAGAATTGCCTTGCAGGGTTTTATTCGCCGGGACGGAGATATTGAATTTAGCCCGATGCGGAGGGCCGGTATTACCGGTTTTCCGCCCAGGGCTTTTTTTGTTTTTCATATTTCTATATGGGTGTTACAATTATATTATTTATTAATGGAGTTGTAAAATGAAAAAAGTATTTCCGGTGGGATCTGAAAAGTGATGGTTCCCCCCCCTGTTGCAATGATGAAATCAGGCAGCAAGGATTTTGAATGTATCTTTGTATTTTTTATACATAGTGTCAATTCGTATAGGTTTCAAAATCATTATACTTGAATCATATTTGACCTGTGCCTGCCGCATAATTTGAAGAGGTGTTCCATTCTTGTATGAATTGTTTCGTTCGCAATTATACCAGCGCTGATATTTAGCCGCCTTTCGGAAGAATTGGAAGCGTGTTGGAAACTCTTCAAATGCATAAAACTCGTCCTCAATCAACCTGTGAGAAGTTTCAACATCACTCTGCCACGTTTTAGCCCCAGGAGGTATGGTTCTATGCTCAGACTTCCAAATCTGTTCAATTGCCTTTGTAAATACACACTTATTAAGACTGTTCCAGGTTGAGGCAAATTCTGTACCGTTATCGGTCTGTATTGTTACTGTTTTCAAATCAACCCCATGTTCCTGAAGATGCTCTCCAAGCCTCAACAGAAACATCGTAGTGGCTGTTGATGTTTTTTGTTCAGCATACGCATAGAATAAGGCCCCTGTACGAACACATCGGGCTGTAATCTGGTATTTTGGAAGTCTGAAAACCCTATATGCGGTATAGAACTCAGGAATATCATCAAGATACTTGATATCGACCTGAATCTTCTCAAACGGTTTCAGCATCTTTTTTAGTTCTCTGAGGTCGCGTTTCCGTTGATATTTCCGCTGTTTCTGGGGGAGGAAGCCTGATTCATGCATTATTTTCAATATGGTTTTTGTTGAATAAGGGATATTGTATTTGCGTTTGATAAGAACTGCGTTTATTCGCTTTCTTCGTTTCTTTGCTGTTTCACAAATATCAAGTATCTTGAATCGCCAGAATGGCATGATTTCATTTGGCGAATGGTGAGGACGTCTTGAGCTATCTCGTAACGCAGGGCGTTTACCTTCTTCATATCGTCTACGCCATTTTCTAACTGTCTTTACGCTGGTTTGGAACTTTCGTGCTGCAGGCTTGTTTCCATGCTTGATGGCATATTTTACTAATTCTGCTCTATGCGGCACAGGGTCTTTACTGTTTTTGATAAGTTGGTAGTATGTATACATGGTTCCTTCCTTGGGTTGGTTTTTTGTGGAACCCTATGCTGCCTGATTTCGTTGACTTTGGGCAACAGGGGGGAACCATGTTTCTTCTCCGGCCAAAAAAGTATTTCCGGCATTTCTGGTGTTGATAATTTTATTTTTTCTGATATCCTGTGTCGATTCACCGGATACAAATAATCCTGTCACTTATACTGTTGTTTTCGAGTCCAATGGAGGTTCTGCTGTAGCCGACCAGGTAGTGGTCGCCGGCGGTTTAATAACCGAACCTGCCTCTCCGTTGTTAGCCGGCTACAGTATAGGGGGATGGTTCAGTGATTCAATCTTGTCGAAAAAGTGGGATTTTGCTGCAGACAGGGTCCAGTCTGATATGACACTTTATGCAGGATGGACGGATCTCTTTTCTGATTCGTTCGACGGCGACGGTTTTTATGTCTGGAATAATGAAACGGCTGATGATTATGATAAGGGTTATGATATAGTTGTCGATTCCGAAGGCAATGTCTTTGTTGCCGGTTACAGCGTAGAAGGTGTGAACGCATTAACTGAAAATGATATGGCAATCTGGAAATTTGATCGATCGGGCACGCTTGATACGGATTTCGGCAACGGTGGAATTGTATTCAGGGACGGTGGCTATGATACTGCATATCCCAACGGCGATTCGGCTAAGGCAATAGCGCTTGATTCAGCCGGAGGTGTCTACGCAGCAGGAAACAGTTTCCTTGGGCTTGTCTACAGCTGTACATGGAAGCATACCGCAGCGGGCGATCTTGACAACGGTTTCAGCGGCGACGGTATAGAAGTCTCAACGGTCGGTAATCCGGGCGGATCTCATGCATGGGCTGAAGATCTGGCAATCGGGATCGATGGAAATATCTATGTAACCGGACGTTATCAAAATGCTTCAGGACCTGATCAAAATCGCGATGATATGTTTTTGGTAAAATATTCTCCTGCAGGAAATATTGATGCTGATAATTTCGATACTTCCGGGTGGGTTAAGCAGAACGTCAGCGGTTCGGATGAAACAAGCAGCTTTGATTGCGGATATGCTATTGCTGTAGACGATGACGGGAGTATATTTATTGCCGGGAATACCGGCGACGGTGCAAGTAATTACGATATGATCCTCTGGAAATATGATTCAGGCGGGAGCCTTGATCTGAGTTTTGATGACGACGGCTATGTAACCTATGATAACGGTATTAACACCGCATCTGCCAATGATTTGGTTATTGCTCCGGACGGAAACATCTATATTGCTGGGACAATTGATAACGGCAACGATATTGATATGGCAGTCTGGAAATATAACAACAGCGGAAGCCCTGTTTCTTCATTCGGTTCAGGCGGGGTTCTGATATCAAACGGTGCCGCGGGAGCTGTGGACGGAGATGATTACGGCAGGGCTATTGTGATTGACAATGATGGAAACTTATACATCTGCGGCAGCAGTTATAACGATGAAACAACGGCAACTCTTGATATGACAATCTGGAAGTATGACAGCAGCGGAAATCCTGTGACCAGCTTTGATGAAGACGGTATTGTGTCCCACAATGGGGCTGCAAGCGGCGGAGCGAACAATGACGATATGGGGCTGGGAATAGCGCTGGATTCAGCAGGAAATATATATGTCTGCGGCGAAAGTTATACTGCCGGAACCACCGATATGATTGTATGGAAGTACAATAGCTCGGGATTGCTGATGAAAGATTAGAGCTTACGGAAGATCAGGACATCATATCAGGTCCGAAGCGGAAGCCCGGTATTGTCCGGTTCCCGTTTCGGGCTTTTTTTTGGAAGCAGGGCAATGGCTGTTTTCAGATTTACAGTATCTATTCAGGTTAACTGAAAAGACAAGTGACAAGACAATTGACTTTTCAGTTAACTTGTCCTACAATCGCTGCAGTCAAGCTATCACTGATAATGAGGAGACAGAGTGAACGTAGCATGTGATAAAACAACTCAGAGCAGAATCCGGGCCGTAATTGAGCAGGCTTTAAGTGAAGATATAGGCACCGGAGATGTAACAACCCTCTGTATAGTTCCCGAACACCAGTTTCAGACGGCGCGGCTTTTGGCGAAAGAGGACGGCATTATTGCAGGAATGGATATCGTAAAAGAAACTTTCGCAGCCGCAGGCGACCTGGTAGTTTTTTCACCCTCGGTAAAAGACGGAGAAAGGGTAACCGCAGGTCAGGATATTGCCAGGGTGTGCGGGCCCTCCCGTGTAATTCTTTCAGCTGAGCGCACTGTCCTTAATATCCTTCAGAGAATGTCCGGAATAGCAACTGCAACAGGGGAATTTGTAAAGGCTGTTGCCGGAACGTCAGCAGTGATTCTCGATACCAGAAAAACAACGCCGGGATTGAGATTCCTCGATAAATTAGCCGTTAAAATCGGCGGAGGGCAGAATCACCGGTTCGGGCTGTTTGATATGGTGCTTATCAAGGAAAACCATATAAGCTCAGCCGGGAGTATCTCCGAAGCTGTTAATCGAATACGGCGTTGCGTTTCCGATGATATGCAAATTGAAGTGGAAGTGAAAAATATCGACGAACTTCGTGAGGCGCTTGATCTCAATGTCGACCGAATTCTTCTTGATAATATGCCGGATAAGGAAATGGAAAAAGCTGTGCAGATTGCCGGCGGACTGGTACCTCTTGAAGCGTCGGGGAATGTAACCCTGGAACGGGTCAGGCAAATTGCCGGCACAGGCGTTGATTATATCTCTGTCGGAAGTCTTACTCATTCAGTTAAGGCCCTTGATATATCTCTGTTAATGGAACAACCGGGGGTATAAACATGATAGCAGCAGCAATCCATGGCAGGCTGAAAACAATATTGGGAGAGGAGCTCCCTGCCGGCCTGCTTCGGGAGAAAGCTGAAATAGCTGAAGAAATTCTGCGTGTTAAACGGGAAAAGAACGCGCTGCTTCTTGTGCATAATTATATCGACCCGTTGATTTTTCACAGCGTCGCCGATATAACCGGTGATTCCCTGGAACTCAGCCGCAGGGCAGTAAGCGCCGAAAATGATATGCTGATTGTCTGCGGGGTTTCATTTATGGCTGAAACCGCCAAGCTGCTGAATCCTGATAAAAAAGTTCTCATCCCGGTTACTGACGCAGGCTGTTCACTTGCAGAAAGTATCACGGCTGAAGATGTTCGCGCACTTAAAAGGAAATATCCTGATGCAGCTGTTGCAGCATATATAAATACATATGCGGAGGTAAAGGCGGAGATAGATATCTGCTGTACTTCCGGCAATGCAGAGAATGTTCTGGAGATACTGGACAAGGATCAGATACTCTTTCTTCCGGATGAATATCTAATGGCCAATATCTCACGGACTTTAAATAAAAATAATGCAGGTTCCAACAATGGAACCCGCCGAGAGATTATCGGATGGAAAGGCCGGTGCGAAGTGCATGAAAGGTTTTCGTTGAGCGATATTGATAAAATCCGCTCAGATTATCCCGGAGCAGTAATACTTGCACACCCGGAATGTCCGCCTGATGTTGCAGATGCAGCAGACTATGTCGGGAGTACTTCCGCTATGATAAAACATATGCAGAGCAGCAGCGCTGAAGAGTTCTGTCTTTTTTCGGAAGCGGCAATGGAAAAGAACATTATCCTTAATGATTCCCGTAAAAAATTTATACCGGCTCCGCAGTTTCGTTGTCCTCATATGGAGAAGCTTACGCTTGAAAACATCCTGCTGGCGCTGCGTGAAGAGCAGTATGAGGTTGAGATTCCTGAAGATCTTCGGGAATCAGCCTCAGAATCGGTAAAACGTATGCTGCAGGTTTCCGGAGGCTGAATTTGAAAGCCCGCGTTTTAATAATCGGAAGCGGGATAGCAGGATGTGCGGCTGCGCTGGGGCTTGCTGATCGCGGTATTCCCGTTACGATTGTCAGTTCTTCCCAATCGCCCGAAGAGACATCAAGTTATCAGGCGCAGGGCGGAATAGTATACAGGGGAAAGGCCGACAATCCTCAGATCCTTGCCGGCGATATCTGGCAGGCGGGTGCGCAATGCGGAGATCGCGAAATTATCAACATGCTTGCCCGAACCGGTCCGGATGTTGTTGAAAGGCTGCTTCTTCAAAGGCTTAAAGTTTGTTTTGATCGAACATCCGACGGAAATCTCTCTTTTACGAAAGAAGCTGCGCATAGCTGCGCCCGGATTATTCACAGCCGTGATGCAACCGGCAGCGTAATTATGAAGGCTATGCAGGCGGAGATTATAAAACACCCGCTGATTAACCCGCTGACCGGCTGCACGGTTGTTGATTTATACGTTTCAGGCGGAGCATGTTCCGGCGCCGAAATAATAGACAGCAGCGGGAACCCCGGGGCAATACACTCCGACTCTACAATACTCGCAACGGGCGGCTCCGGGACCCTGTACTCACGTACGAGTAATCCCTGCGGCACAAATGGAACCGGTATTGCTATGGCTCACAGGGCCGGAGCCCTGCTCAGGGATCTGGAATATATCCAGTTTCACCCGACAGCTCTGGCTTTGCCCGGCGTTGAGTCTTTTTTAATCTCGGAAGCCGCACGGGGGGCCGGAGCCAGACTGGTGACTGCTGATAACGTTCCGTTTATGCGTAAATATGATCCTCTCTGGCAGGATTTGGCGCCGCGGGATGTCGTCACCCGTGCCGTCGGTGCGGAAATGGAAAATAATCGCACATCAAATGTATATCTTAATTTCTTTGACTATATTTCGTCCCGACAAATCATCTACGGCTTTCCCACAATATACAAACGCTGTATGCAGTACGGTATTGATATAACAAGGGAACTTCTCCCAGTTGCCCCGGCGGCTCATTTTTCCTGCGGAGGAGTTCATGTCGACAACTGTGCTGAAACCACTGTAAAGGGGCTGTATGCCCTTGGCGAATGCAGTTGCACCGGGCTGCACGGTGCAAACCGACTGGCAAGCACTTCTCTGCTGGAAGGTATAGTATGGGCGGAAAGGGCAGCGGAACACATTGCTGAAAACATGCAGGATCGAAAACAAGCCACGTCAGATCCTGTTCCGTTTATCCATAAAATTAATAATAAAGTCAAGGAAATGTTTCCGCAGATTCAGAAAATAGAAAGTAGAATAAGGACTGTAATGTGGGAAAAGGTCGGCATTATCAGGGAGTCTCCAAAGCTGAATGAAGCAGTCTCCGAATTAAGGGCGCTTCAGGTTTCCGCTGAAGAGATATACCGCCGAACCGGGCCGTCAGCTGAAACCGCCGGTCTGAGAAACATGAGTTCAGCAGCTGTTCTTATTGCGGAAGCGGCATCAAAAAATAAGGTTAGCCGAGGCTGTCATTTTATAGTACCATAGACGGGGAGGCGTAATGGTAAGTTCAGAGGAACGAAGAAACAGGATAAAAAGAAGACTCATTGAAAGTGCAGAACCTGTAACAGGATCAGATCTGGCTACAGAAAACAATGTCAGCCGTCAGGTTATTGTTCAGGATATGGCGGTATTAAGAGCTTCGGGAGCAGATATTCAAGCTGGCCCGAGGGGTTACAGACTTCATATAACAGAATCCGACAGCCCGAAAGCGGTAATTGCACTCTGCCATAAACCTGAAGAAACCGAAGAAGAACTTTATACAATAGTTGATTCGGGAGCAGAAGTTCTTGATGTAATTGTTGAACATGATATTTACGGAGAAATACGGGGATACCTGCATCTTGCCTGCAGGGACGATGTAAACAGTTTTCTTGAGCAGGTAAAAAGCAGTAATGCAGTGCTGCTCTCGGAGATGACCGGAGGAATCCATCTTCACACTATTACCGCACGGGACAATGGAAAACTGAATCGTGCGATCGAACTTTTACGTAAACGTGGATTCCTCGTAGAATAGTATCTGCAGGCTACAGCTGAAGGCCTTGCATAATCAGAGCCTTGTCTGCTCCAGAAGCTGAACCAGGTCCGATTGAGGTTTTGCGCCGACGATGAAATCCTTGATCACTCCGTTTTCTATAACCGCAGTAGACGGTGTTGCCATTATCCCGAAAGCGGAAGCTGTAGAACTGTCTTTCGAGATATCAATTTTAAAGCACCGCGGGTTGTTTTTAGTATAACGTTCGACAACCGGAGTCATAACCTTGCAGGCGCCGCAATGGGGGCTGTAAAAATAAAAGACTGATGTTTTTTTGTTATTTACGGCTTTTCCGTACACGCCGGAAAGGTTTGGGGCGGGCTTTCCCTTTTTTAATTTCATTCTGAGTATTGTCAGGTATTGAAACCCGAAAAAAAGAATGATAACACCAGCAATAATTCCAACTACCAACATAAATAAACTCCTATATAATAAAAATTAATATACGTTATTATTCAAAATGTGTCAAATATTTTATATAAAAATAATTATATATAGAGCTTGACTTATGAGCATATGTGCATTACCTTTATTTACATAAAATCCCTTAATAAATTAGTGACAGGAAAAAATATCAAGGAGAGATTAAATGAGTTACTTTGAATTAATCGTAATCGGCGGCGGTCCGGCAGGTATAACACTTGCCAAAATGCTTGGCGGAAAATTGAAGATGGCAGTTATAAGACCGGAAGATTATTCTATGATCTATTGTGCAATGCCGTATGTGATTGAAGGGTTAATTGATACTGAAAAAACCCTTAAAAAAGATACCCTTGTGACAGGCAGCGGAGCAGAGTTGATTAGAGCTGAAGTTGTTGAAATAGATTTTAATAATAAAACGGTAAAGCTCAGTACCAATACTGAACTTACTTATAAAAAACTTGTTCTTGCTACAGGAGCAACGCCGGTAATCCCGCCGGTTCCCGGAAATGAGTTAAAAGGTGTGAGCGGGTTTAAAACCGAAACGGATCTTAAAGCAATCAAAACGATGATTTCCGAAGGTTTAAAAAAAGCGGTTGTAGTTGGTGCCGGAGCAATAGGAATTGAGCTTGCGCAAGCCTTAACCGATGCAGGTCTTGAAGTTCATCTGGTAGATATGGGAAGCTCGGTTCTGCCCAATCTTGTTGATAAAGAGATGACCGATGATATAGAAGCGGAAATAATTCAGAAAGGAGTTAAACTGCATCTGAATGCAAAAGTTATTTCTCTTGATGGCAAGGAATGGGTTGAACATGTTAATCTGGATAATGGGAAAACTATTCATTTTGATGCAAAAGACGAATGCACAATCGCTGAAAATTTTACTCATGACGGAATAGTAATTTTTGCTGCCGGAATGAAACCCCAGGTTGAACTGGTTGAAAAGAGCGATATTGAACTGGGCCGCGGCGGCATTATTGTAAATGACAGAATGGAAACATCAATGGCTGATGTATATGCAGTTGGAGATTGCACTCAATTTAAAAGCGGTATAACCTGCGGAGTACATCCCGGAAAGCTGGCAACCAATGCTGTACCGATGGCAAAAGTGCTCGGTTTTAATCTTCTTGGAGGAACCAGAAGATATCCCGGATTCTATAACGGGGCGGCGACTAAAGTTGGCAGGTATTTTGTCGGAGGAACCGGGTTGAGTGAGGCTGCTGCATTAAAAGCCGGTTATGATGTTATTTCAGGATACAGTGAAGTAACTACCCAGTTTCCCATTATGCCTGAAGCCAAAAAGATGAATTTAAAAATTATTGTTGATAAACGGACAGGGAAAATAATAGGCGGTCAGATTGTCAGCGGCGAACCGGTAACATCGGTGATTGATTTAATCACATTTGCAATACAAAAGGATTCAACAATTGAAGATTTGAGCGCATTGAGTTATTCTTCACAGCCCTATCAGTCATTCTTTCCTGCAGCAAATGGTCTTGTCCTGGCTTCTGAACAGATTATAAAGCAGTTATAGTTAATCTTAAAAAAAATCTAAAATCCCCTTATACGTTAAGGGGATTTTAAGAATCAGAGACTGTCAAACGGGCTCTTCACGCCAAGTTTGTTTTTATTCGCTACATGAGTATAGATCATTGTGGTACTAAGATCCGAATGCCCGAGGAGCTCCTGAATAGTCCTTATGTCATATCCTGCTTCAATCAGGCTGGTGGCAAAACTATGCCGCAAAGTATGAATGCTTGCATTTTTGGTGATGCCGGAGGAGGAAACTGCTGTCTTAAAAGCCTTTTGCAAAGTACTCGGATATATATGAAATCTTCGAACCGTATTTGAATAGGGATCTATAGAAAGTTTGTGAGAAGGAAATACCCAGAACCAAGACCAGGTTGTTGATGCATTCGGATATTTTCTACACAGGGCATCAGGAAGCATAACGCCCGAGATATTATTCTGACGATCAGCTTCATACAAAGATTTGACACAATTGAGATGTTTTGAAATTCTAGTCTTTATTTTTTCCGGCATAAGAGTCAGTCTGTCTTTATTTCCTTTACCGGATAGTATCAACAAGCTTCCCCGTTCAAAATCAAGATCTTTAATTCTTAAATTCAGGCATTCATTCAATCGTATCCCGCTTCCATATATCAGCTCAGCCATTAGTAAATATGGATCCTTCAACTGGTATAGAACTCGTTTTACTTCATTCCTGGTTAAAACCAGAGGAAGCCTTGAAGATTGTTTTGACATAATTGTTCCATCAAGATTTTCAATACGTATGTGAAGTATATGTCGGTAAAAGAAAAGAAGAGCATTGAATGCCTGCTTTTGAGTAGC
The DNA here is from genome assembly GCA_963675665.1 of Spirochaetia bacterium. Lineage (GTDB taxonomy): Bacteria > Spirochaetota > Spirochaetia > UBA9216 > UBA9216 > Thalassospirochaeta. The sequence continues at coordinate 4,525,553 of OY776510.1, read as the reverse complement.
TTGCGCAACCTTTCTTTTAACCGCGAGATAGGTAAGGTAACGCTTTAGATCGTCTGCTGATATCAAATCAGCAGACGTCTCTGTATATGTAATAAAATCAACAAGCCAGCGCTGATATGTTTTTTCCGTTTGAAGTGACTTGTGCATCAATCGAAGTTGTCTCCGATTTTGTTCTTTTAATTGTTCCCAGCAAACATCGGCTTTTATTATCGGTTTGGGAATGGAATAATTTGAACTTCGGAACTGAATGAACAAATTAACTGCTGTTTTTGCTTGTTTTATCTGCTAGTCAGCATATTTATTACTCAGCGCCAAATCATTACTGAATGCTATTGCACTTAACTGTTTAGTGGACTTTACCTGTTCATTCAGATACAGCGCAATCCATTTAAGATAATGTTCAATATATCTTTGTTCCATACCTGTGTTGTTAATTAAATGAGTCTTGAACCGGTCCAAAATCACAGTATCATCAATTCTATTCTTCATCATATATTTAATACCTGAGTTCATATTTTCTGATTTAAAAATTTATCGATTAGATAAAAGAATTTCAAATTCTCAAGAAACTGGATTAAACTACTTATAAGATAAGTTATACTGAGTTATATAGAAAAGTATGTAAAGTTTTATTACCTCAGCCGTTTATCAAGGGAAATATCGGTGTTATATACTGGAATGATAGGATAAGCTGGTAGTTTTTATAGGTAAAACAACTTAATATAATATGTTTTGTGTAAAAGAGAATTAGGCTAAAATAAAGATTTTATACGGTTCCCGTTTAAAATGACACATAAGTGAAAAACATATTAAAAAGAAAATATTTGATTTAGTTCTTTGATAGAACAATAATTTGCAGGTTGAATAAAGAAGTTTATGGAGTTAATCATCCTGTTTTCGATAGTTTCCCATAACCTCCGACGTGAAACGTATTCGTATCTATGTCCTATTTTAAGCTTCTCAAAAAAATCACAGCTAACCTGCGTAAAATTTTAGCGGCCAAATGTTTAAAATGAATATTACGGAAATGAAGAAGTAAAATGTTAAGAAACAGAACAGTAGTTATTGTTTAAAAATAAAAATACCTACAAAGAGGAAATCGTTGTATGATTAATTGGGATGAACCCAGCGAGAACGCTGGGTAAAGAAGGGGCAAAGTAAGAAAAAGGATAATTATGAATGTAGATGAAAGTAGTGAGTATGGGGCCGTTACACAAAACATGAAATTTGTAGCAGTCCTGGCTATTGTCATGATTCTGGCTAAAGACGTTTCGCGCTGATCGCGCTCCACTCCAGAATCACGCCAATGTGCTCGAAAGACTCGCGCCGCCAGGCAGCTAAAATTGTCGTTATCAAGAACCAGAATTGTAGTTGAAAAATGATTGAATAAAAGTAATGGAAATGAGTAACGTTTGGGGAACGAATCGGAAGAATCTAGTGGAAGTTAAACTGAAAGGAAAACACCAGTGGGAGCGAGCATTAGGGCGGGGAATAGAGACTTCGTAAATAAAAAAGATTTCATGAGGAAATTATTTGAAAGATATAAGAATGCAAAAATTAAGTGATAAGGATTTAGATGAAATAATTGAAATTTGGTATGAGTCATCAATAAAAGCACATGATTTTATTCCGGATGAATATTGGAATGAAAATAAATCGCAGATGAAAGAAAAATATATTCCAATGTCTGAAACTTACATCGCTAAAAATAATAATACACTTTTGGGATTTGTATCCATGATGGATGAATATCTTGCGGCAATCTTTATAAGGACAAATATGCAAGGTTTAGGAATTGGTAGTGAATTAATAAATCATGTGAAAGAAATTCGAAAGAGAATACAATTAAAAGTATATAAAAAGAATGTAAAAAGCATAGAATTTTATAAGAAAAAAGATTTTAGAATAATATCAGAATCAATTGATAATGATACTGGAGAACAAGAATATATAATGGAATGGAAAAAAGAGAATTCTAGATATTAAGAAAGAAATAAGAAATTTTAAATCCCAATGGAAGTGAAACAAGGAGTATAATAACCCCAGTGGAAGCGAAAAAGTGGGAAATAAGAAATAGAAGAGATAAAGAAAGAAGAAAAGAATATTAAGAAAAAAGCTCTTGATAACAAGAGAAATGAAGTAGTCAAAATCTATTGTCACGATTCTGGCTAAAGACGTTCGGGCAATGGCCCTCTCTCCAGAATCGCGCCAATTCCGCGAAGACGCGGAACGATTTCGCTACTTATTTCGTCGTTATGTAGAATACTTGGAGAAAATGTATTAGGTTAACATTTGTGTAGTGCAAAATAGTAAAATATGGGATATAATAAGATTATGAAGATGCCACAACCTATACCATATCAGGGTAGTAAAAGAGCGTTAGCACAAACTATAATAGATTACTACCCAAACAACATACATTCATTGATAGAGCCATTTGCTGGATCAGCTGCAATAAGTATTGCATCGCTTTATTATAATAAAGTTGATAAAGTAATAATCAATGATATTAACAAACCGTTGATGGATTTATGGGGCGCTATAATAAATAATCCAAATGATATAATCGAAAAATATTCATATTACTGGAATGAACAATTAGGTGATGAAAAAAATTATTATAATTTAATTCGAGATAAATTTAATGAGACAAAGGAGTCTGGATATCTTCTATATTTATTAGCTAGATGTGTTAAAGCTGCTGTACGATATAATACAAAAGGCGAATTTAACCAAAGCCCTGATAATCGAAGAAAAGGAAAACATCCAAAGAGAATGGCAAATGAAATATTGAATGCTTCTTCGATTTTGAATGGAAAAACTGAAATTTTTAGTACCGATTATAGAGATATTATTTTTAAAGCAAATGAAAAGGATCTTGTTTATATGGACCCTCCATATGAAGGCGTTTCTAATAAAAGAGATAATAGATATATGAATGGATTAGGTCGAAACGAATTTATAGAATCTTTAGAGATATTAAATGATAAAAATATTAAATACATTATTAGTTATGATGGAAGATTAGGTAATAAAAAATATGGAGAATTATTACCTGAACATTTGAAACTAAAAAGAATAGAATTAGAGGTGGGGCGTTCATCTCAAGCTACACTAAATAATAACACTGATATGACCTATGAATCAATTTATTTATCTGAAAACATTTTCTCTAATATAGATAAATTAGAAATTGAAGATACTATTTTTAAAAGTATTTATAAAGAAAATAAGCAAATGACGCTATTTGGATGAGATATGAAAGATTTTCCTGATGAATTAAAAGAAATTATAAGAAATGTTAGAAATAAGAGAGCAAGAGTGGTTCTTGACCATATTATTGAAAATGGTTTTATTACAACTGAACAATTAGAAAAAAAATATGGTTATAATCATCCCCCGCGCGCTGCACGAGATGTTAGAGAATTAGGAATTCCGTTAGAAACATATAAGGTAAAATCATCTGATGGCAGGAATATAGCAGCTTATAAATTTGGTGATTTATCTAAAATTGATAATAAGAATAAGAAAGGTAGAAGGAACTTTTCTAAAAAATTAAAAAATGATTTATTTGCAAAATATGAAGGAACTTGTGCTGTTTGTAACACTCATCTTGAAATAAGATACTTTCAAATCGATCATAAAGTGCCTTTTGAAGTTTCTGGTGATGATTATGAAGTAGAAAATATTAATGATTTCCTTTTATTGTGTGCTTCATGTAATAGAGCGAAATCATGGTCTTGTGAGCATTGTCATAATTGGAATAATGAAAAGGATGAAGAAATATGTAAAAAGTGTTATTGGGCAGATCCTAAAGAATATGAGCATATTGCACTAATAAATGAAAGGCGTTTGTCTTTGGTCTGGCAAGGCGATGAAATTGAAAACTATTCAAGTTTGATTAAAATCGCTTCTGAAAAGGATGTTTCTATCTTCGATTTAATGAAAGAAATAATTGAAAATTATATAAAAAATTAGAAGTCTCTACATAACAAAAGAAATGCAGTAGTCAAAACCTTTGACACGGTTCTGGCGGAGACATTCGCTGATCGCTCATTCCAGAACCGCGCCAATCCTCGGAAGACCTCGGCCGGTTTCGCTACTGATTTCGTCGTTATACGGAATTAAGAATTAGATAAAATAATATTGATAGGATTCACGGTTTTGGGGTTCAATCGTGGTTAAATCGAGACTTCGTAAAAATTTAAGAAATATAGTGTATTGACAAAAGGCACACTGGGGGATTATCTTTATATCATGACCTATAATTGGAATGATGAAAAGAATGAAATTCTGAAGGAACAACGCAATATATCATTTGAAGAAATTATATTGTGTATTTCTGAAGGAAGGGTTGTAAAGGTATTAAAAAATCCAAATGAAGAAAAATATGGAAATCAAAAAATTTATCTAATTAACTATAATGATTATATTTATGTGGTGCCTTTTGTTGAAAATAAAGAAGATAAAGAGATATTTCTAAAAACAATATACCCGAGTAGGGAATATACTAAGAAATTATTGAAGAATGGAGGAAAGGAATGAAAGAGAAAAAAATATTTACTCCGATAGATGAAGAAGAACGCGATTTAATAATTTCACTTGAAAATGGTGAATGGGAAGAGATAGAAGAAAATGAAGAATACAAGCTCCAGGCAAAAAAATATGCTGAAGCTACAATGAAAAAAGATAAAAGAATGAATATAAGAATATCAGAAAGAGATTTAAAGAATTTAAAGATAAAAGCAATGGAGGAAGGTTTACCATACCAAACCCTAGTATCAATGATATTGCATAAATATGTATCTGGGAAATTATTAGAAAAAGTATAGAAAATCCGTATAACAAGAGATTTGGAGTAGTCAAAACCTTTGTCACAGTTCTGGCTAAAGACACTCCGCGCTGATCGCGCTGCGTTCCAGAACTGCGCCAATCCTCGAAGACTCGGCCGGTTTCGCTACTCAAATCGTCGTTAAATGCACGAAATGGGAGAATAATAAAAATGTTAGGATATTTCTGTTGCTGGGTGTAAAATTAGTAAGAAATAGCCCGGACCTCCGGCCGACGGGCTAAGAATGTATTATTATAAATAGGAATTTAATTGGATATGGATTATACCTTTAGCAGTTTAAACGATAAAGAATTTGAATATCTTGTTTGTGATTTAGTTACTAAAGTTACAAACAAGCGAATAGAACGTTTTAAACCAGGCAAAGATGCAGGGGTTGATGGACGATATTTTAACATTGATAGGAAAGAAGAAATCTTACAATGTAAACACTATTATCAATCCGGATTAAAAAAATTATTATATGATTTAGAACACAAAGAGGCTTTAAAAGTTAAGAAACTAAAACCAGCTAAATATATATTTGTAACATCTGTACCCTTATCAAGAGCGAATAAAACTAAAATAAAGTCAATTTTTGCTCCTTATATAAAAATTGAATCAGATATTTGGGGTTGTGAGGATCTTAATGATTTCTTAAGTGAATATAAACAAATCGAAGAAAAGCACTATAAATTATGGATTAATAGCTCAACAGTATTATCAAGAATTCTTAAAAATGCAATTAAAGGTCGTAGCGAGTTTATTATTGAAAATATTAAGTTAAATTCTAATAAATATGTTTATACTGAAAATCATTATCGTGCATTAGAACATTTAAAAAGAAATAAGGTGATAATAATTTCTGGAGAACCAGGAATTGGTAAGACAACCTTAGCAAATAATTTATGCTTGCATTATTTAGCACATGATTACGAGTTTATAGCAATTGAAGAAGGTGTTAAAGAAGGGGAGGATTTATTTGATAAAGATTCCAAACAAATATTTTATTTCGATGATTTTCTAGGTAGTAATTATTTTGAAGCAATAGAAAATAGAAAAGATACGCATATAATGAATTTTATTGAAAGAATTAATAGGGCCAAGAATAAAATCTTTATTTTAACTTCAAGAACAAACATAATAAATAAAGGTTTACATGTTAGTCCAGTATTTAATGACAAAAAATTAAACAAGAATGAATTCTTAATGACTATGAATGATTTATCTATAATGGATAAAGCCCGAATTTTATATAATCATATTTGGTTTAGTAATTTAGGTGATGATTACATTGATGAATTTTATAAAGATTCGAATTATATGAAAGTAATTTTACATAGGAATTATAATCCTAGGTTAATTGAGTTTATTACTGATATTGATAGGATCGATACTGATCTTGTAAATTATTGGATTTCAATTATTGATAGATTGAATAATCCTGCAGATATTTGGGAGAAATATCTTGATGTGCAAAGCAATATTTATATAAGAAGTGTTGTATTCTTGGTAGTATTTAATGGTGGTAAAATTGGAGAAGAAGATTTAAAAAAAGCATATAAAGAATATTGTAGTCTAAAAAAGATCGAAGAATCAAAAACAATAGATTATAGATTTGATACGATAATAAAATTGTCTACAAAATCTATGATTGTTAAAAATATGAGTGCTGGAATAATTGATTATACAGTGTTTAATCCATCTATATCAGATTATATTCTTAGAAATTATGTAGGTGAAATTGATGAAATTATATTAATTATGCAATCATTAAATACTATAAAATCATTAGAACAAATATACTCAATTTACAAAAGTGAACTTATTAAATATGAACAATATTGCACAATCATAGAAAATGTATTTGGGAATTATAATACTGATTTTGAAAGTAATTATACAATATATTTATGTTTTATTTATTATGAAATAAATAATGATACGGAAGCTGTGTCAAATATGATAGATGCAGTTTTAGCTGATTGTGCTGGTATCTCTGAAATATCAAAGCTTCTTTTTCTTATTAATGAGATTTTTATAAATTTAAACAATCTCACAACAAATAAATTAATTGAGATTATTAGTAGTGGTGAAAGCATTTCATATAAGGAAATAAATCTTATCACAGAAATCTATTTAAAATTAGATCAATATGATCAAGATTTTATTGATTTTAGGAAAGAAATTATTGGTGAATACTTATCATATGAAATAAGTGATTTAGAAAATGAAATTGAGATAGGAAATTATATCGATTTTCGTGAAGATTTAAATGTTGATTACACTGGGATAGTAAATTATTTTGAAGAGAAATTAGATGAATCGTTATTTCTAGTATCAAATACCGAAATAGGAGAAATTGATATAGATTTAAAAGAGTTAATTGAATCGGAAATAGACATCGATGGGATGGTTGATAGTTTCTTAGATAATTATAGACCTGACGATGATGGTGACTATAAAGGAGTGAACTATATTTCTGATATACATGATCTTTTTAGCAGATCATGAATATTAGATTATATTGTAATTTATATTAATACCAGACCTCGACTCCGTCGTTCGGTCTGGTAAGAAACGGCATTTAACAAGAGATTTGGAGTAGTCAAAATTTATTGTCACGATTCTGGCTAAAGACATTCGCTGATCGCTCACTCCAGAATCGCGCCAATTCGGCGAAGACGCCGAACAATTTTGCTACTCAAATCGTCGTTATGTATAAATAGAGTAACAGCTTGTAACTTGATCAACAAATTTCTAATAGAATAGTGTACAGCTGTGATTTATTAAGAAAAAGAGAAAAGATGATATCCAGATTAAGATGATACTCCTAAAAGAATTATAGGAATTACGAAACAATTGTCTATATCAAGTTGAGCATGATAGAATTATTTATAAAATATAGTTCCCAAGGGCCGAAAACAGTCTTAAAATGATAGAAATACGAGAAATTCTGTAACCGTCAAAACAACCGCACCTTATGTTGAACTCTGAAATCTATTAAACTCCGGGAAGCTGGAGGAAATAATGAACAAGCAATATACCGCTAAAGAGCGAGCAGACTATCTCACAGAATGGCGTGAGTCCGGGATGTCCGGAGGTCAGTTCTGCCGTGAGAATGATATACGGCCAACCACGTTTTATAACTGGACCAAACAAGAACGGCAGAAACAGAGAACACAAAAACCGGGTTTCGTAAAATTGCCAATGCTTGAAATACCTGCTGTGAAGAAAAATATAATCCTCGAACACGGTGGTTGGAAAATAATCCTGCAGCCTGGATTCAGCAGAGAAGATGCAATGGCAGCGATGGACCTGGTGGAAACGAAAAGTGTTTCCTGATTTCTCCAAGATAAAGATATTCATAAAACCAGGCAGTACCGATATGAGAAAAGCAATAAATGGCTTATCTATGATAGTAGCTGATGAGCTTGAATCAGATCCACTATCAGGCAATCTATTTTTATTTTGCAATAAAGAGAGACGGAATTTGAAAGCTCTCTATTGGGATAAAAACGGGTTTTGTTTATGGCAGAAGAAACTTGAAAAACATCGCTTTCCATGGCCGAAAAATAATCAGGATGCAATAGAGCTGAAGCAGACTGAGCTTGACATGCTTCTAAAGGGTATAGATTTCTGGAATGCTCATACAGAATTAAAATATTCTGAAATAACATAGTATAAGGAATTTACCCTCGGATCAAAAAATGCTAGACTTAAGATATGGATGTTGAAAAGCTTCCTGAAGAAGTACAGCAATACATCAAAGATATTGAACGAAAATGGGCAACGAAATACCAGGCGCTGGAAGAGCGTTTCAAGCTTGAATTGTTCAAGAAATATAATCGTTCCAGCGAGAAAGACACAGCCGCTCAGATATTACTTTTTGATAGTGAACCGGATATTGCTCCCGAAGAAGAATCTGAAACTCAGAAGGTAGAATCCTATACCAAAAAGAAACCTGGTCGAAAGAAGATAAACGAGAATCTTCCCCGTGAAGAAATCCTTATTGATATACCCGAAGAAGAGAAGAAATGCGCTTGCGGAGCAGAACTGGTTAGAATAGGCGAAGAAATATCCGAACGAATAAAAGTTGTACCGGAACAGATGTGGGTAGAAAGAACCATCAGACCCAAATATGCCTGTAAGACTTGTGAAGGCAGCGGAGATGAAGATAAACCTGCGGTGCGGATAGCCCCGACTGCTCCCACAATCTTTCCCAAAAGCATAGTAACACCCGAGCTCCTTGCATTTTTGCTTGTAAATAAATATGTAGATCATTTGCCTTTCTACCGGCAGGAAAAGAGATTTGAGCGAATAGGGATCAGCATAAGCCGACAGGATATGAGCAACTGGCAAAGACAGGCATATGAAGCTCTTATAATCCTGCTTGAACTGATGAAAGAACATCTGAAAACCGGTTCGGTTATGCAGATGGATGAAACGAGAATACAGGTTCACAATGAACCGGATAGGCCTGCTACTCGAAACTCCTATATGTGGCTTGCCCGAGGGGGGCCTCCGGGGCAAGTTGCAATTCTATATGAATATCATGAAACGAGGGGTTCTAAGAATATTCGCAGTTTTCTGGACGGATTCAGCGGCTATCTTCAGACTGACGGTTATGAAGCATATGTTACAGCGTTGAAAGATTATCCAGATATAATTCATGCCGGTTGTTTTGCTCATGCAAGACGGAAATTCTTTGATGCATCAAGAGTATCCAAGAAACCTGGCAGTGCTGCTGAAGGGCTGAAATATATTCAGAAACTGTATTTGATAGAGAATGAACTCAGAGCTAAAAACTTAAGTGAACCCGAGTTTCTTGCAGAAAGAAAAAAGAAGGCAGAACCGCTATTGGCCAAGTTCAGTTCCTGGCTTGAGAAAAGGCAGCATAATGTTGTTCCTTCGACTGAACTCGGAAAAGCGATATCATATACAATTGGGCAATGGAGCAAACTTGTAAATTATCTTGAATCACCTTATTTGACTCCGGATAATAATGCCTGTGAAAATGCTATCAGGCCGTTTGTGTTGGGCAGGAAAAACTGGTTGTTTGCCGGCAGCCCAAAAGGTGCTGAGAGTTCTTGCGGGATTTATTCACTTGTTGAAACAGCAAAGCAAAACGATCTCAACCCTTATGTTTATCTGAGAAAAGTATTTACCGAAGCTCCGTTGATGAAGTCCAGTGAAGATTGGCAGGAGCTTCTTCCCTGGAATATTTATCTTAACTGATTTTTCAGGGTGCGGTTGTTTTTACGGTTACGAAATTCTGTATATGTGGCTATTAAAAAATTGTACACAATGATCAGTATGAACAGCTCGGATTATACAAGAGGAATTATTAAGATATTATTGTAAAAAGAATGGAGAGAGATTTAAGTGCTGAAACAAAATTCAATAAGAAAAAATCTAATTGTCAGTGAGAATCCATCAGATGAGATCTGGGATTTGCTGCGATTGAATGTAACTGAGCGATACTTTAATAATGGGAGCAAAATACAGTATTCAAAAAATGATGTGAATAAAATACAAACATTTTATAAGCAAAGTAATGAATTTTTTAGATCTGGAATGGATGCTTCATATTTAACATCTCCATTATTGCATTTTTATTCATTTTCTCTACTCTCAAAAATATTAATTATGAAGAAATTAGGAAAGAAGACAAATACCTTATTAAAAAGTCATGGTTTAAAATTCTCTCTTGAAAATACTCGCAGCGTTAAAGATATGAAAATGCTAATAAAGATACAAAATAAAGGTACATTTATAGAATTATTATCTTGTAAAAATAGACAAACACCAATAGAAAATATAATTGGGAAAGTAATAGATTTGGATGACTTATTGATAATGGATATAGACGTATTTGATCAATGTCAGTTTTATGATAAATCATATCCTTTACACGATTTTAGATATAAAAAAGAAAATGATAAATATGTAGTAAAATTGCAATTGGCTGGTGTTAAAGAGAATTTTGAAAAAGATAAACAAAGATATAAGAATTTAGGTCTAAGTGAATTTAAACTATGTGAAAAACAATATGTTTTTGAAAAAGGATATACCGTAGAAGCTATTTTTGATGAATATAAAGATATACCAGATTTTATTTATGAAAAATCGTATAAAAACGAATCATTTATTACTTCTCCCCTATTAATAGAAAACATAAGATATCAATTTTTACAATACGAGATTAAATATCTGATTTATTATGCTACAAGCAATATGGTTAGATATTACCCAAAAGAATGGATGAATTTGATAAATGAAGAAGATTATTCTGCTATACTTAAAAAATCATTGTCTTATGGTAGCCGCTCATTCCCTAATTATTTATTAAATTCATTAACTGATGATTATTATTCCGTGTTACCACCAGGAATAAATAGATGGAAATAATTATACATAACAAGAGATTTGGAGTAGTCAAAATTTATTGTCACGATTCTGGCTAAAGACACTCGCTGATCGCTCGTTCCAGAATCGCGCCAATTCGGCGAAGACGCCGAACAATTTTGCTACTCAAATCGTCGTTTTGTGTAAACGAGAATTGGGCTAAAATAAAGATTTTATACGGTTCCCGTTTAGAATGACACATAAATGAAAAACATATTAAAAAGAAAATATTTGATTCAGTTCTTTGATAAAATAATAATTTGCAGGTTGAATAAAGAAGTTTATGGAGTCAATCATCCTGTTTTCGATAGTTTCCCATAACCTCCGACGTGAAACGTATTCGTATCTATGTTCTATTTTAAGCTTCTCAAAAAAATCACAGCTAACCTGCGTAAAATTTTAGCGGCCAAATGTTGAAAATGAAAATGACGGAAATGAAAAAGTAAAATGCTAAGAAACAGAACAGTAGTTATGGTGTAAGAAATAAAAATACCTGCAAAGATGAAATCGTTGTATGATTAATTGGGATGAACCCAGCGAGAACGCTGGGTAAAGAAGAGTGAAAAAAAGATAAGGAATAATATAAAGATAAAAGAAAGTATTGGATATGGGGTCGTTACACAAAACATGAAATTTGTAGCAGTCCTGGCTATTGTCACGGTTTTAGCGGAGACGCTACGGCACTGATCGTGCCTACGCTCTAAACCCGCGCCAATACGCTCGAAAGACTCGCGCCGCCAGGCAGCTAAAATTGTCGTTTTGTGTAAACGAGAATTGGGCTAAAATAAAGATTTTATACGGTTCCCGTTTAGAATGACACATAAGTGAAAAATATATTAAAAAGAAAATATTTGATTCAGTTCTTTGATAAAATAATAATTTGCAGGTTAAATAAAGAAGTTTATGGAGTTAATCATCCTGTTTTCGATAGTTTCCCATAACCTCCGACGTGAAACGTATTTATATCTATGTTCTATTTTAAGCTTCTCAAAAAAATCACAGCTAACCTGCATAAAATTTTAGCGGCCAAATGTTTAAAATGAATATGACGGAAATGAAGAAGTAAAATGCTAAGAAACAGAGAAGAAGTTATAGTGTAAAAATAAAAATACCTGCAAAGGTTAAATCGTTGTATGATTAATTGGGATGAACCCAGCGAGAACGCTGGGTAAAGAATGGGCAAAGTAAGAAAAAGGATACTGTTAAGATAAAAGAAAGTAGTGGGTATGGGGTCGTTACACAAAACATGAAATTTGTAGCAGTCCTGGCTATTGTCACGGTTTTAGCGGAGACGCTACGGCACTGATCGTGCCTGCGCTCTAAAACCGCGCCAATGCGCTCGAAAGACTCGCGCCGCCAGGCAGCTAAAATTGTCGTTATGTGTATGCATAGATTAAAAGCAGTAGTGATGAAATATTGTTAAGGAATTTGTATGATTAGAGTAATATTAAAGACTTTTGAACAGTATGAGAAACATTACGAGATTATTAAAAATATCGAGAAAGAAAAAAACTTAAAAAATAAGATTGAAGGATATCTGTCGTCTGTTTTTTTAATAAGTCAAAATATCCCCAAAAGGGATGTTGCAGACTTTTTTTCTGATGAAGATTTTTCTCTAAATGAATGTTATGAAGAATTGGAAGTATCATATGAATTGATGAAATTAGGGTTCTATAAACAATCTATGATAAGTTTACGAACATCATTAGATATTGGATTAATGTCAATATATTGGACTAATAAAGGATTTGAGAATAATGATTTTAAAGAATGGTTAAAATCAAAGAAGAATACACCATTTAAAGGGAAAGATTTTTGGAAGATAATATTACAAAATGAATATATTAAAGAGTTTAATGAAAAATTTGATCTAATTAATGACATTAAAAACATTGATCTATCTGATTATGTACATACAAAAGGCAAGTCATATTCTAATCTTATTTCTCATAGAAAAGTCTTAGTTGATAATTTAGAAGAAATTGAATTTAAAAGATGGATAGATATATTTAAAAGGATCATCAGATTTATTGAAATTCTACATCTATTAAGATATCCAACTTTGACAATCAGATACGGTAGTGATTACTTAATAAAAAAATTTGGAACAATTAAAAAGATCCCAATTTTTGGTGCTGGATATGGTGATGAAATGAATATAATACCAACAGCAATTCATGATAATGAGTATGAATATATTTTGAAAATAATTAAAGATGATGAAGAAATTAAAGATATAAGGAAATGGATTGAAGAACTACCGAATTTAACAGAGGAAAATATTAGAAGAAAAATTATTGAAGAACAAAAGAATGAAATTTTACATTGTGGAGGCTATAATAATTGGTATAAATCCTATCAGTTTTATGATAGTAGAATAGATGATAAAATTCTTAACGAGTTAAAGATATGGGCTTTAGAAGAAAATATTATTGAATATGATTATGAAAATATTAATAGATTGGTTAATAAAAGGGAATAGCAACACATAACGTGAGATTTGGAGCAGTCCTGGCTATTGTCATGGTTCTGGCGTAGACACTCCGGGCTGATCGCCCTCCGTTCCAGAACCACGCCAATGCCCTCGAAGACTCGGGCCGCCAGGCAGCTCAAATCGTTGTTATACAGACGTCCGATATGGTGGAAAAATGTCATGAAGGCATGAAATGAAAAAAAGAAATAATATAGAAATAAAGGTTAAAATAAAATTACTGTATCATAATCTTAAAAAGGTTCTTCCGAATAATATTATAATTTCAATAATCGCTTTATTGATCACACTCGGATTCACTAATCAGTTTCGAAAAGCATCACATGAAGAAATTTATATGAATGCTTTAAGAATGTTGTTAATCTCAATGATTTCTTTTGGATTTGGAATTTCATTGATATTCAGTGAATGGATACGTCGTGATGAAAATCATTTATATTGTCTTTATGGAATAAATAGAATTAAGAGATATGGTATTTTATACTTTTTGAATATTATAATTGTAATAGCTGTGTTCCTGATTGGCATTCAAATGAGAAAATTTATATATGGATGAATTAGTAATTGAAGGCATAAACTATTCTTATAAGCATGATAAGCTCTTGGGCAATATTCATTTTAAAATGAAGAAAAAAGGAATATTTGGTCTTTTTGGATTGAATGGTGCCGGGAAAACAACATTCTTTAACTGTCTATCTGGAATAAATAGTGGCGAAACTGGGTTATTAAAGATAAATGATAGACTAATAGAAAATAAAGAAAGATGGAAATATTTTAGTTATTTAAATCAGAGAAATTTTCTGCCTTTTGATATGAAAGTAAAAACCGCAATTAAAATATTATCCTCTTCAATAGATTTTGATGAAAGAATAGATAAATTAAAAGAATTTAGAATAGGAAAATTATCAGGAGGGGAGAAACGGTATTTAGAAACTCTTATAATATTAGGATTGAATAGAAAATTTATATTATTGGATGAACCCTTTTCTGAAATTGAACCAATGTATATAGAAAAGCTAAGTAGAATGATTAATAAGAAGAGCAAGGAGCATGGTATAATTATAACTGATCATAACCATCATGCTGTTCGTAAAATAAGTGATGAGATAGGAATTTTAAGAGATAGAAAAATTATTAAAATAAATAATACAGATGAAGAATTAAAAATGAAAGGATATTATGTAAAATAGAAATAGCTGTATAACAAAAGTTTTGGAGCAGTCCTGGCTATTGTCATGATTCTGGCGGAGACGTTTCGCGCTGATCGCGCTACACTCCAGAATCACGCCAATGCGCGTGAAGACACGCGCCGCCAGGCAGCTCAAAACGTCGTTAAATACACACTCTAAAATGCCCAATAACTTTATTAGCTATTATTTGAGATTGGGGGTAGAATAAGATAAATAGCCCGGACCTCCGGCCGACGGGCTATGGAGAAACATTAGAGCCATTATTTGCATATAAGTTGTAGAATCAATGCAATGGATTAGATTCTTTATTGGATATAAAAGATGAACTAATAAGGACTTATTTAATGAATAATAAAAGTGATAAAGTTACTTTTTTGGGTCATTTTACAAATTTAAGAAAGCTTGAATTAATATTAGAAAATATGCAATTTAAATTTAGTAGCTTAAGCAATACAAATGATCCATTTGAAAATAAGAATATTCTATTTAAAATTGCGGTGCGTCATGCTCATGGTGGTTTAGTAACTACTTCTGAAAGAATTATAAAAGATAATCTTAAAGATATGTTTAAAGTATTATGCTTTATACAAGAAGACAATATGGAATTAATAGTTAAAAAACCAAGAATGTGGGAACAATATGGTGATATGCACAAAGGATGTTGCATTATTCTTCGAAAAGATAAATTAGATCAAGAGTTTAAGAAAATAAAGAATAAACAAAATAATTATGCAAATAGAAGAGTCTATTATAATTTAGAATCAAAAAAAGATAAATTGAAATCAATTTTTAATAATTATGAAATTGATAAAATGTTAGAGGAGAATGGTTATAAAAAGCATATTTTAACGGATTATATTTGGGGACATAGAGAATTATTTATTTTTACAAAAATGTCAGACTGGTCAACTGAGCATGAATATCGATATAGTATATATGATAAAAATAGCGAAATTATGTCGTATTATTTAAATATATTAAATAGTATAGAAGAAATTGTTTTGGGTGAACAGGTTACAAATGAATATACTAAAATGATGTATAGGAAATGTAAAGATTTAAATATCAGGCTGACTAAATTAGATTGGATTAATGGTTTTCCGTATAAAGAATTTGTACGAGATATTGAGAAAAAGGATTATCCCTCAATTGAGGAAAAAATGCAAAACGAAATAGATAGAGCAATGGCTAAGAAGAAATTATAAGAAGAATACCAGGCCTTGGCTCCGACGTTCGGCCAAGATATTAGTGGTATTTAACAAGAGATTTGGAGTAGTCAAAATTTATTGTCACGATTCTGGCTAAAGACGTTCGGGCAATGGCCCTCACTCCAGAATCGCGCCAATTCGGCGAAGACGCCGAACAATTTTGCTACTCAAATCGTCGTTTTACCTAAACTGCATTTTAGGCTGAAAACAGAAGTTATGCAGCTAACAGTAGATGAAAATATCAAAAAACATATTATAGATAAACCAGTTCTTTGATAAAACGAAAGTTTGCAGGTCTAAGAAAGAGAATAATTGAACTACATCATGTTTCAGATGCGTTCCAATTGTATTGATAGATAGCCAACTAACCTATAAAAAGTTTCGATTTTACAAAATATCTGGTTTTGAATCACAATACTTAATATATCTAATGCATAAGGCTGATGAACATTCTTAAAACCCTTGGGAAAATGATGATATGATAATTATAAGAATTGTATAACTTAAAAAAACCTGGAATAAACTGCAACGTATCTGTAATAACTATTCTCATCCTGTAGAAAAATTTATATGGCGCGAACAGAATAATCAAAAATAAATAATATAAGAATGTTAATGAAACGTGTTAAAATGCAATATTGATATATCATCGTTGACCAGCAAAGAAGTAACCTGATAAAAAGATGTAACAAGGAAACCCAGCTGATCGCTGGGTATATATTTGGGGCGGTTAGTTGTAATAGTCCCAATATCGTTAAAAGATGAACTGCAATAATGGGCAGTTACGTAAAACATGAGATTTGGAGTAGTCAAAATTTATTGTCACGATTCTGGCTAAAGACGTTCGGGCAATGGCCCTCACTCCAGAATCGCGCCAATTCGGCGAAGACGCCGAACAATTTTGCTACTCAAATCGTCGTTAAATGCACTTAAAGGGTGTTCAAATAAAAATAATAGTAGATTTCGTGTTCTGGGTGTAAAATAAGCAAGAAGAAATTGCCCGGACCTCCGGCCGACGGGCGATAATTACATAATTGTTGATTTATATAAGATTGGAGAAGAGAAAGCATTATGAACAAACATCTTTGTATAATTTTTATATTGCTTTTATTTAAAGTGATGAATATTTTTTCAATGGAAAATTATGGGGATGAGTTTAATCTTGCAATAAAACAAAATGATCTAAAAAGATTTATAACATTATATCATAGCTGTCCAAAACAATCATAACAGCTCCATTTGAAGTTTTAAGCCTGGCTCATTTCTGCCGGGCGGCGGTAGTTTATTCAGAATATTCCAGAGATCTTTTCTGGTCGTCAGGATTGATGGAAGCAATTTCATAAGCGAATAATGAGTCCATCCACCGGAAGATAACATCTTCAGATATTGCAGCATCAGATGAGTTATCAATGCTATCCAGATCTGAGTCATTACTGCATTTTTCGTCGTTCCAAAAAACTTCTTTATTTTCAGGTTCTGTTTGATTGTTTTGAAGAATATTTCTATCTGCCATCTGTCCTTATAGACAGCAGCAACTGTTGTAGGTGCCCAATCAAGCTGATTTGTAAGAATTACAATATATTTTCCTGTTTCCGGATCTTTTATTCTAATTCGCCGTAATTGGAGTGGACACTTCTTGCTGGTGTAGTATCCTCGCATTTCAATTATTTGATCTGATGAAATATTTTCATATTTTGAAACATTATTTCTTTGAAAAACTTTATAATCTGCATTCTTTTTCATACGAGTAATAAAATAAATGCCTGCAATACAATAACTTGCAAATAATTTGAAATCTGTATAGGCCCGATCGAATGCAACTACATCACCTTTATTGAATTTCATTTTCTTGAGTGAATTAAGCTCATGGGTTTGAGCTGTTGTAACAGATACAAAGTCCGGAATATATCCGCTGTGATCAAGTTTTACATTAAGTTTGATTCCGCCTTTATTCTTTCTAAACTTCGCCCATGGAAATACTGACAGGCATAAATCGATGGTTGTCGCATCAACACTGTACAGCGGATTTTTAAATCTATGCTTATGAGACCTTTTCATTTTAAGGATCTTTGTCAGCAGGTTATTGAATACATTTTCATAAATTTCTGAGGGTCTGTTGTTATTTGCATAGGAAAGTGTTGAGCGTTTAATCTTTTTTACCCCCAAATGATAAAGCATGTTTTTAATCGAATCCAATGCTGTTTCTATGCCTCTAAGTCCGGTCTGTCCTGTAAATTGGGCAAACAGCATTGAAACAAATTGTTCCCAACAGGAGAATCCTTTTGAAGCAAAATCTCCTTTATACTTTCTGACAGATCTTTCAAATTCATGTCTCGGAATGATTTGAAGTATCTGATTTAAAAT
Source organism: Spirochaetia bacterium (assembly GCA_963675665.1). Lineage (GTDB taxonomy): Bacteria > Spirochaetota > Spirochaetia > UBA9216 > UBA9216 > Thalassospirochaeta. The sequence goes on along the minus strand of OY776510.1, from coordinate 4,507,064 downwards.
GCTATTCTTATAACTCATTGCCTGTTTTCCTTCCGTTGTAATGATTTAAGCTTGCCCGCTCAATTCATTATAACCAGGGATTCAGGCTATTAATAGTCCTTATTTTGGACAGCTATGACATTATATAATAATTATAAAGGCGAATATAATTTTAATCCAGATATGGATTCTAAAGTATTTAAATATGCTTTAGAAAATAATAGTAATGAAATTATTAAATTTTTAATAGGAAATGGGGCGGATGTTAAGGGGGTAGAAGAATATTGGTTTTGGGATAGAATATCACCAATATTTATAGCAGCAAGCAATAAAAATATTGAAATTGTAAATTTATTACTTGATAAAGGTGCATCACCTTTGGATATCATGCCTGGTGAAATTAATAGAGCAAATTATTTATTTTATGAGTCAATAACATAGCTGTCCAAAACAATCATAACAGCTCCATTTGAAGTTTTAAGCCTGGCTCATTTCTGCCGGGCGGCGGTAGTTTATTCAGAATATTCCAGAGATCTTTTCTGGTCGTCAGGATTGATGGAAGCAATTTCATAAGCGAATAATGAGTCCATCCACCGGAAGATAACATCTTCAGATATTGCAGCATCAGATGAGTTATCAATGCTATCCAGATCTGAGTCATTACTGCATTTTTCGTCGTTCCAAAAAACTTCTTTATTTTCAGGTTCTGTTTGATTGTTTTGAAGAATATTTCTATCTGCCATCTGTCCTTATAGACAGCAGCAACTGTTGTAGGTGCCCAATCAAGCTGATTTGTAAGAATTACAATATATTTTCCTGTTTCCGGATCTTTTATTCTAATTCGCCGTAATTGGAGTGGACACTTCTTGCTGGTGTAGTATCCTCGCATTTCAATTATTTGATCTGATGAAATATTTTCATATTTTGAAACATTATTTCTTTGAAAAACTTTATAATCTGCATTCTTTTTCATACGAGTAATAAAATAAATGCCTGCAATACAATAACTTGCAAATAATTTGAAATCTGTATAGGCCCGATCGAATGCAACTACATCACCTTTATTGAATTTCATTTTCTTGAGTGAATTAAGCTCATGGGTTTGAGCTGTTGTAACAGATACAAAGTCCGGAATATATCCGCTGTGATCAAGTTTTACATTAAGTTTGATTCCGCCTTTATTCTTTCTAAACTTCGCCCATGGAAATACTGACAGGCATAAATCGATGGTTGTCGCATCAACACTGTACAGCGGATTTTTAAATCTATGCTTATGAGACCTTTTCATTTTAAGGATCTTTGTCAGCAGGTTATTGAATACATTTTCATAAATTTCTGAGGGTCTGTTGTTATTTGCATAGGAAAGTGTTGAGCGTTTAATCTTTTTTACCCCCAAATGATAAAGCATGTTTTTAATCGAATCCAATGCTGTTTCTATGCCTCTAAGTCCGGTCTGTCCTGTAAATTGGGCAAACAGCATTGAAACAAATTGTTCCCAACAGGAGAATCCTTTTGAAGCAAAATCTCCTTTATACTTTCTGACAGATCTTTCAAATTCATGTCTCGGAATGATTTGAAGTATCTGATTTAAAATGCTATTCTTATAACTCATTGCCTGTTTTCCTTCCGTTGTAATGATTTAAGCTTGCCCGCTCAATTCATTATAACCAGGGATTCAGGCTATTAATAGTCCTTATTTTGGACAGCTATGAGTCAATAAGAATAAAAAATGATCTCTATACTGATTTGTGTATAAAATATGGATTTAATGTAAATAACTTTGATATACAAGTATCTTTTGAAAATCCATTAGTATTTGCTATAAAGAAAAACAATATTAAAGCTTTTAAAATCTTAATTGAAAATAAAGCAAAAATAACAACAGTTAATTTACTTAATGATTATATGTCCCCATTGGCTATTGCAATCAAGTTGCATGGAGAAAATTCGGAATTTGTAAGAGTTATGGATAGTATGGGAGCACGTAATATTGATTATCAATATCAAAAACCTTATAAAGGATATTGTAATACAAAAAACCTTAGAATTAGAAAACTACCTAGTACTGATTCAGATATTCTTGGATTATTGCAAGAGAATGAAGAAATTGAAATGTTGGGAGTTACACCAATATCATATAAATTGGATAATATGGATTTTCCATGGGTAAATATTAGAAAAGAAAATATTAATGGATGGGTCTATGGTGGATATATTAAAACTCAAGAATTAGATAATCAAAGTTTCAATTATTAATAATATTTAAGAAAACCAGACCTTGACTCCGTCGTGCGGTCTGGTAAGAGAAGGCATTTAACAAGAGATTTGGAGTAGTCAAAATTTATTGTCACGATTCTGGCTAAAGACGTTCGGGCAATGGCCCTCACTCCAGAATCGCGCCAATTCGGCGAAGACGCCGATCAATTTTGCTACTCAAATCGTCGTTAAGCGTATTCAAGATTTTTCCCAGAGATAGTATATATAAAGTATTATTATAAGGTCAAATTGTAATAAGAATAAAAACCTCCAGGGAGATACAAATTGATTAAGCTAAGGTTGATCTAATAAGATACTCAAATGGCATAAGTTCGATCGAGTTTGGACAATTTGAAAAATATTGACCAAATAGTCTTTATAAAGTATTATTAAAGAACTGGAGGGCGATATGTCTGTGAATTTTAAGGATGATATAAAACCAATATCATATATCAAAACAAATGCAGCTGATATGATGAAATATATAAATGAGAATAAGAATACTATAATAATAACTCAGCATGGTGAGGCTAAAGCTGCTTTAATTGATATAGAATCATATCAAACGATGAAAAATGCTTTTAATATCTTGAAAATGATTCAATTGTCAGAAAAGGATATTAAAACAGGGAATATAAAAGAATCAGATCAAGTGTTTGATGAAATAAAGCAAAAATTTAAATTCTAAGAATAAAATATGAAGAAAAGATATAAGGTTATATTTTCAAGATATTCAGAGGAAGATCTAATAGAGATTATCGAATATTATAATTCTGTAAATGCTGATTTTTCGAAGAATTTATTTTACGCAATAGAAGAAAAAGTAAACAATCTTAAAGATTTTCCAGAATTGGGTAGAATTGTTCCTGAACTTGAAGAACAAGATATTGTTGATTATAGAGAATTAATTGAGGGTAATTATAGGATAATTTATGAAATCCAGGAACACTCAATTATTATACATGCAATAGTTGATTCAAGAAGAAATTTAGAAGAATTATTAATAAAAAAGCTAATGCGATTCTATTAGATTGAACCGCTTAACAAAAAAAATGCAGTTGTCGCCGTCTATTGTCACGGTTTTAGCGGAGACGCTGCGGCACTGATCGTGCCTACGCTCTAAAACCGCGCCAATTCCTTCGCCTGCGGCTCAGGATCGAGGGCGCAACTGATTTTGTCGTTATGCACCCGCTCCGCGGGACATCAATATTTCAGGCTGCGTTAATTGCCTGTTCCTGGGAACCATTTGGGGTTAATAATAAGAAATTTACCGTAATGAGCACGAAATAAAGATAAACGTATGTATAAGATATTTTGATTTATACGTCTTTTATGGAAATTTATACAAATACATTGAAAAAAGTTCACAAATATGCTAACATTTAATTGATGAGTAGGAAAATAATATTCTACAGAAAAGAGAATAATGATTGCCCAGTTGAAGAGTTTTTAGAGTCTTCTGCAGAGAATCTTCAAGTAAAGATAATCTCAGTATTTAAATTATTAGAAACACAAGATAATGTTCCAAAGAAATTTCTAAAGAAATTATCAGATACAAAACTGTTTGAAGTAAGAATAGAATGGGTATCAAATATTTACAGGTTTCCATTTTTTTTTGATAAAGGAAACATTGTTGTGCTAACACATGGATTTCAAAAGAAAACGATGAAAACTCCAAAAAAAGAAATTGTTTTGGCAGAGAAATATCGTCAAGATTATCTTAGGAGGAAGAAATGAGTGATGTAGATAAATTTATAGAGAGAAAAGAGGCTGTTTCCCCAGGGTTTAAAAAGAAAGTTGAAGATGAAGTAAAATTATTAAGAATAGGGGAAGAAATAAAACAAATGAGACTAAATTCCGGGATGACACAAGAGGAATTAGCAAAACGGCTATCAACAACTAAAAGCGCAATATCGAGATTAGAAAATCATTCAGAAAGTGTCCGATTGTCTACTATAGAAAAAGTTGCTGAAGTTTTTAATAAACAAGTAGTAGTAAATTTTCAATAATTTGGAAGAAAATTAAAAAATCTATACAAGAAAATTTGAAAGAAGAATATAGAAGAAATTTGGAAGTAGTATATGACGAAGAGCAAATTTGCATAACAAAAGATTTGGAGTAGTCAAAACCTTTGTCACGGTTCTGGCTGAAGACACTTCGCGCTGATAGCGCTACGTTCCAGAACCGCGCCAAGCCTCGAAGACTCGGCCGGTTTTGCTACTCAAATCGTCGTTATGTAGACGAAAAACTTGGATAAAATAAAAATATTGGATTTTAATTTCCCTAAAACAGATGATATAATTATGCAGAATTTGATAATTATATAACGAGGTGTAAAGATATTGAAAACAGAGGATTTATTTTATGAACCTGAAGGAAATAGCCTCGATTTTAAGCAGAAACAATATCCTTTTGATAAAGCTCCAGATAATGAAAAGGCAGAGTTGCTTAAAGATATAATAGCATTTGCTAATGCTTGGAGAAGAGAAACTGCTTATATTTTAGTTGGATTAAAAGAGAGAAAAGGAAAGCCTGCTGAGATAGTAGGGATAGATGAAAGTATAGATGATGCTAAAATACAACAATTTGTAAATACCAAAGTCAATAGTCCAATTGAATTTCTTTACTATGAAAAGGAATTGGATAATAAAAAGGTTGGAATATTTGAGATACCTATTCAAAAAAAAAGACCATATTATTTGAAAAAAAATTATACAAAATTAATGGCAGAAACAGTATATATAAGAAGAGGATCTTCTACTGTAATTGCAAATCCTTCAGAAATTGCTGATATGGGAAAAAATCAAAAAGATAATAGTGAGATAAATTTTGATTTTGGTTTTTATAGTAAAGAAAATAACGATATAATAGGGGAAGAAATAAATTTAGAAGTAAATAGAATAAATCTTCCAGAAGAAGATGATATTCCAGATTATGGTCAAGAAAACACCGTATTCGATTTAGTTCAAAGAGATAATAGAGATTATTATAGAGAACTTGCTAATTGGATAAAGGTACGTGAAGAATTTAAAAAGGTGAATTGTTATATAAAAAATAATAGTCCTGAAACAATCTATAATATCTATTCAGAAAATAATATTTCGATCGAATCATTATCAATGACAAAAGTAAAATTAGGATTTCCACATAAAAAAGAAGGATCCTTTGATGATTTAATTATTGGTTCATCTGTAATAGATAGAGTACAGCCAAGATATTATTTTTGGATAAATGAAGATTATGAAAAAAATACTTATAATATTGGATTCCGTTCTAATGATATTTTCCCTGGAGAAATGATAATATTTGATGATTTCTTTATATGCCCAAATATTACTACAATATTTAAATTCAATTTTATATTCTATGGTGAAAATATAATAAAGCCTATAAAGAAAGAATTAATTATTAATTTTTCAATTAATAAAAAAACTCTTTCTGTTGATGATCTAATAGAATATGATGGGAAATTTGCTACATAACAAAAAAAATGCAGTTGTCGCCGTCTATTGTCACGGTTTTAGCGGAGACGTTCCGGCGCTGATCGCGCCTTCACTCTAAAACCGCGCCAATTCCTTCGCCTGCGGCTCAGGATCGAGGGCGCAACTGATTTTGTCGTTTTGTGTAAACGAGAATTGGGCTAAAATAAAGATTTTATACGGTTCCCGTTTAGAATGACACATAAGTGAAAAATATATTAAAAAGAAAATATTTGATTCAGTTCTTTGATAAAATAATAATTTGCAGGTTAAATAAAGAAGTTTATGGAGTTAATCATCCTGTTTTCAATAGTTTCCCATAACCTCCGACGTGAAACGTATTCATATCTATGTTCTATTTTAAGCTTCTCAAAAAAATCACAGCTAACCTGCATAAAATTTTAGCGGCCAAATGTTGAAAATGAAAATGACGGAAATGAAGAAGTAAAATGCTAAGAAACAGAGAAGAAGTTATAGTGTAAAAAATAAAAATACCTGCAAAGATTAAATCGTTGTATGATTAATTGGGATGAACCCAGCGAGAACGCTGGGTAAAGAATGGGCAAAGTAAGAAAAAGGATACTGTTAAGATAAAAGAAAGTAGTGGGTATGGGGTCGTTACACAAAACATGAAATTTGTAGCAGTCCTGGCTATTGTCACGGTTTTAGCGGAGACGCTACGGCACTGATCGTGCCTACGCTCTAAACCCGCGCCAATGCGCTCGAAAGACTCGCGCCGCCAGGCAGCTAAAATTGTCATTATAAACAATTCAGACTTGCATGATATAGTAATATATGTTACAGTAAAAGATATTACTATAAAAGAAGGGACAAATGAAGTTCTATGCAAGAGAACGTGAATTAGATTTGCTCGAAAAACAGTATAACCAGGTTAGTTGTAAATCCATTATGACTGTGATAACAGGTAGAAGAAGAATAGGGAAAACATCACTGTCAAAAATATACGCAAAGAATAAAAAAACTCTATATCTATTCATATCAAAGAAAGATGAAATACTTCTCTGTGAGGAGTTCATACAACGAATAAAAGAAGATTTCAATATTCCGGTTATTGGAGAAATAAAAAGATTTAAAGATGTCTTTAAGTTGATAATGGAATTAGGAAAGAATGAAAAAATCGTAGTGATTATTGATGAATTTCAGGAATTCTTCCAAATAAATGAATCAGTTTATTCAGAGATACAAAATCTATGGGATGAATATAAGAATGAATCAAAGGTGCATCTAATATTTATAGGTTCAATTTACTCTCTGATGCATAAAATATTTAAGAATAGCAAAGAACCGCTTTTTGGAAGAGCAGATAGAATAATGTATCTTAAGGCATTTCCACCAAAAGTGATAAAGGAAATTCTGATTGATAATAATAAATATAGTATAGATAATTTATTTATAAATTATATGTTAACTGGGGGAGTACCCAGATATCAAGAGATATTATTAGATAATGAAAAATATACAGAAGAAGAAATCCTCGATTTCTATTTTGAGATTGATTCACCATTTATTGAAGAAGGCAGAACAATACTTATTGAAGAATTTGGAAAAGAATATGGAACATATTTTTCAATATTAGAATTAATGTCTGACGGAAGAACATCTCGTAGTGAAATAGAATCGATATTAGAGAAAGATATTGGTGGATACTTAGAAAAATTAGTAATCGATTATGATGTTGTTGGAAAAATTAAACCGATAGGGGCAAAACCGACAGGAAGAATACAAAAATATTTTATAAAAGATAATTTCTTAAAATTCTGGTTTAGATATGTTTACAAATATCGTTCTGCAATTGAGAACAATAATTATCTATATATAAGAAAGAAATTAGAAGATGATTTAAGAACATATAGCGGACCCATTCTCGAAAAATTTTATCATGAAATATATCGATATTCTGGAAAATATGTAGAAATTGGAAATTATTGGGAAAAAGGAAATCAAAATGAAATAGATCTGGTTTGCATTGATGAGATAAATAAGAAAATGCTGATCGGTGAAATCAAAATGAATAAGGAAAAAGTGAATATGAATAAGTTGCATGAAAAATCAAATAAATTTATCAAGAAATATCAGGATTATGAAATAGAATATATTGGACTTGGGTTAAATGATATTGATGAAGTGATAGAGGAAGAATGTTTATAACAAGAGATTTGGAGTAGTCAAAACCTTTGTCACAGTTCTGGCTAAAGATACTTCGCGCTGATCGCGCTACGTTCCAGAACTGCGCCAAGCCTCGAAGACTCGGCCGGTTTCGCTACTCAAATCGTCGTTATACAGAGTTAAGAAATCGGAAAAATATACTTTTAGAAAGTATAAAAAGTTGCAATAATATGCTTTCAGTGGTAGAATAACTATATGATAGATGCATTATATCAATACAACCCGTGGTGGGAAGGTGAAATTTCTTTAGATAGGATTATACCCAGAAAGAAATATCTCGAGTTGCTTCGTAGAAATCTGCAAAATGAGCATATAATTTTCTTGACAGGATTACGACGCATTGGGAAAACAACCTTGATGAAGCTTATTATCAAGGAGCTTATTGAAGAAATGGGAATTTCTGCTGATCATATATTATATGTCAGTTTAGATGATTATGTTTTTAAGGATAAATCCATCCTGGATGTATTAGATGAATATAGGAAATTACATCGTATACCAGTTGATGATAAAGTCTATCTATTTTTAGACGAAATAATTTATAAAGAAGATTTTCATCAACAACTAAAAAATATCCATGATAGACAGAACGCAAAAGTATATGCTTCCTCATCTTCAAGTATAAAGTTGAAGGATAGAAAAGCCTTTTTAACTGGAAGAGCATATATTTATGAAGTAAAACCCTTAGATTTTGATGAATATCTTTATTTTAAGAATATTAAAATATCAAGAAAAGATAATAAATTGCTTGAACCATATTTTGATGATTTTCTTCAAATTGGAGGAATTCCATATTACGTATTGAATGAAGAAAGAGAGTTTTTATTTAGTTTAGTAGATGATATCTTACATAAAGATATTATTTCGGAACACTCAATTAAAGATCCCCAAATGATAAAGGATTACTTTTTATTATTGATGGAACGAAGTGGTAAACAATTAAGTATTAATAAGATTGCAAATATTCTGAAAATATCAGTCAACTCTGCTCGAAAGTATCTATATTATTTTAATGATACATTCTTAATACAATTACTATCAAGATATGGAAAAACAAATGAAAAGATATTATCTCCGAAAAAGATATATTGTAATGATTTAGGAATAAAACATTGTTTTACAGGGGCAAGAGATTTCGGGAGCTATTTTGAAAATTACTTATTTCTAAAGCTGAAACAACATGATATATATTATTTATATGAAGATGGGATAGAAATAGATTTTTATATAAAGAACTTAGATCTTTTATTGGAGTCTAAATATAATTCATACATGAATGATAAACAGAAGGCATTATTTGAGAAAACAAAAGCTAGTGAAAAGATTGTAATTGATTCAGTGTTAAATTAGATGAATTGGAAAAATATCAAGAAATAAAGAAACCTGTATAACAAAAGATTTGGAGTAGCCAAAATCTTTGTCACAGTTCTGGCTAAAGACACTCCGCGCTGATCGCGCTGCGTTCCAGAACTGCGCCAAGCCTCGAAGACTCGGCCGATTTTGCTACTCAAATCGTCGTTAAATGCACTTAGGGATGTTTCGATGAAATTGTTAGCCGTTTTCGAGTTCTGGGTGTAAAATAAGTAAGAGAAATCGCCCGGACCTCCGGCCGACGGGCGATGATAGAATTATTAAGAATAAAATCGGAGATTATAAAATGTTAGATAGTTATGATACATTGCGCAGAATGAAACTACTCCTTGAAAGGAAAATTTCAATTACAGGGGTTCAATTCTTATTATTTATAAGTTGGATAATCAAATTGTATGGATCCATTGATGATTATAATATACCAGCTTTGGAAGTATTATCAACGAATAAGAATTTAATAATAAATAATATTATTGTTTTTTGTATAGTAGATATATTTCTCATTTTTATATGGCTTTATTTAAGGAGAATCCCAAAATTTAGAAAAAATGATATTGGAGTTTTGTTTGCGATTAGAACAGATAATGATAAGGTTAGAGAGAAAATTAAAAAAGATTTTTTTGATGAAATTGAAAGAAGTATAAAAAGTGTAGATAAGAAAATTAAAGTGATTACATTGTCTGAATATCATTCTGAGAAAATTAATGATAATAAATTGTTAGCAAAGAAATATCATGATAAGAGTAAAGCAAAATTTATTTTATATGGTGTTGCAAGGAATAGAATTCAAAATGGTAAGGAGCATTACGTAATTGAATTTAATGAGTCTATTTCTCATAAAACTATACCGTTGGATAGGAAAAATAATATTATTCAAGATATGTATTCAGTATTTCCTCGCAATTCAATGATTTCATATGATCAAGAACTTACTGGCTTCAGCCTGAATTCACTTATATTTTCTTATGGCTCATTGTATATTTTGGGATTAGCATGTGCATATAATGGATTTATTGATATAGCATATAAATTGCATAAGAAATGTAATCAAATCAAAATTAAAAGTGATACTGAAATATTAAAAACCAATTTTGAACGTATACAGAAAAATAATAAAGAATTTCTAATGGCGGAAATACACTTCTTTGCAATAAATGAATATTTGGGGGAATGTAATTGGGAGAAAATAGGTGAAAAAGTACATGAAGCTGAAAAATTATGTCCTTTGAGCTATGATATGTGTACCCTTAGTGCAATTTTTTATTTTCATGAAAGAAATTTAAAAGTTGCACATGAAAGATTATTTGAAGCAAAGAAGAGAGCAACCGGCGATTATACATGGGCATATAGTAAAGCATTTTTATTTGCTTATGAAGAGAAGTTAGATAAAGCTTATAATTTTTATAAATTAGGTTTTAGAAATAGAGCTGCTAATAATGTACATATACAATGTGAAAAATTTATATATGGGATATTAGATGAGGAGCCTGAGAAATATCAATTGCATTATTGTTTAGGCTTGTTATTCTTTTACAAGCATGAAGATTTTAATTTAGCAAGAGAAGAATTTAAAATATTTTTATCAGAGGATAGTGAGTCAAGAAAATATGAGAGTATTTATAAATATGTTGAAAAGTTTATAAATCAGTGTGAAAATTGAATAAAATGAACTTGAAGCTTGGCTATAAAATATAAATATCAAAAGAAATCAGACCTTGGCTCCGCCGTACGGTCTGATAAGAAAAGGCATTTAACATGACAAATGCAGTTGTCAAAATCTTTGTCACAGTTCTGGCGGAGACGTTCAGCGCTGATCGCGCTTCACTCCAGAACTGCGCCAAGCCTCGAAGACTCGGCCGATTTTGCAACTGATTTGGTCGTTAAATGCACGCCATAATTAGTCCAATAATTTTGTTAGTCAGTTTTTGAGATTGGGGTTAAAATGATTAAGAATAGAAATAGCCCGGACCTCCGGCCGACGGGCTATTATATTGAAAAGTATTTGAGAAAGGATAGAGTATGGATCATGGAAAATTCGCCGAAGATACTCTGGAATTAATATGCTCGAGAATGTTTGGAAAAGCTTTAGTATACAAATCTCCATATACTAATACCGAAGCAGGTAAAAAAGTTGAATTGACTGATATATTAATTCTTGCGGGAGACACAATTATAACGATTCAATCAAAATCAATTGATATTGAAGTTTCTAAGGCAGATCAAATACATGCTAAAAGAGTGTTAAATAAATATGAGAAAGCAAAAAAACAATTAAATAGAACACTGAATGCAGCGAACAGAGATGTAGATGTTAAACTAAAGACTATAACTGATGTCGAATTTGAAATTCCATGGACATTAATAAAAAATAAAATCGGAATTGTAACAGTAAATGTTAATGATGAATTATATGAAGATCCAGACTTTAGATATCAATTACCATTAAAACATGAAACACATCGAGATATAGATATTCATGCTTTTATTCTTAGAGATTTATATGTTTTATTAACTGAGATTAATACTTATGGTGATTTTGTAAACTTTTTAAATGATAGAAAAGAAATATTAAAACGAACAGTTCAGGATTATGTAAATGAATTGGATTTCTTAGCTTTATGGTGTTCCAATTACGATAAAATTGAAGAAATTAAGAATTTAATAGTAGGAAAAGTAATTTTACAACCGGGTATTTGGGAGGAATATAGAAAGACTAAATTAGAAGAAATAAAAAAGAGAGATAGAAAAAAATTTAGACTTACAATTGTTGAGTTAATGATCAATGAATTTTCTTCGCATCTTGATTATTATTTAGAGCAAAATCCTGATGAACAAAAACTAGCTATTGAAAGTATGCTGACTATCGTCGGAGAACTGTCAAAGTTGACAAGAACTCAACGTATAATAATCGATGAAACATTTCGAAAGAAATATGAATCGACTGATAAAGAAGAATTAAGATATTTTTCGCTTCCGATTAAAACAATTGCATATTTATTTATAATTACTAATGAGAGGAATAGAGAAATAAGACAAGAAAAACTGCTTCAGATGAGTTGTTCATTATGTAAATCTATGGATAAAAACGATAATTTAGAAAATGTTAACAGAATTCTTGCTATTGCTACTGAAGGACGAAATGCACCGGGAAGAAGCTTTGATGGAATTATTATTGAAAGAGAACATTGTCGAGAGTTATTGGAGGATAATGATATCCCTGATATTTTTAAATATCGTGATGAAGGTACTACTGATGAATGGTCTATTTGAATTAATTGATGTAATTCTATTTTAAAAGAATAGAACCAGACCTTGACTCCGCCGTGCGGTCTGGTAAGAAGCGGCATTTAACAAAAAATTTGGAGCAGTCGCCGTCTATTGTCATGATTCTGGCGGAGACGTTTCGCGCTGATCGCGCTACACTCCAGAATCACGCCAATTCCTTCCGCTTCGCTCCAGGATCGAGGGCGCAGCTCAAATTGTCGTTTTGTGTAAACGAGAATTGGGCTAAAATAAAGATTTTATACGGTTCACGTTTAGAATGACACATAAGTGAAAAACATATTAAAAAAAATGTTTAATTTAGTTCTTTGATAAAATAATAATTTGCAGATAGTATAAAGAAGTTTATGGAGTTCATTATTCTGTTTTCGATAATTTCCCATAACCTACGACGTGAAATGTATTTGTGTCTTTAAGAATAGAGCGTAGTAACCAAAGCTGTTTCTTTCTATGAAATCTTGTTTGATTTATATCCCATAAAGATGATGAACATTTCTGGAGCCCTGTTCGGTTATATGAAATAATATCCTTGCATTGAAAAAAACTATTTCGTATCTATAGGTCCTATTTTAAGCTTCTCAAAAAAACTACAGCTCACCTGTATAAAGATTTTAGCGGCCAAATGTTGAAAGTGAATAAAAAGGAAATGAAGAAAAGAAATGCTAAAAAACAGAGTAGAAGTTATTGAGTGAAAATAAAAATACCTGCAAAGATGAAACTGTTGTATGATTAATTGGGATGAACCCAGCGAGAACGCTGAGTAAAGAAGGGGCAAAGTAAGAAAAAGGATACTGTTAAGATAAAAGAAAGTAGTGGGTATGGGGTCGTTACACAAAACATGAAATTTGTAGCAGTCCTGGCTATTGTCACGGTTTTAGCGGAGACGCTACGGCACTGATCGTGCCTACGCTCTAAAACCGCGCCAATGCGCGCGAAGACGCGCGCCGCCAGGCAGCTAAAATTGTCGTTATACATAAATAGAGGGTTATAAATGGAAAATGATGCATTTAAACAATTAGAAAGCGAATTGCTAAAGAAATTTAATGTATTACAATCAATCCAAGAAGAAATTGTTGAAATATTGAAAAATTATTCAAATGGAAAAGTTTTAAAAGGAAATGAGATTGTAGGATGTTTGGGAGAAATATATACTAAAATGATTTTTGGCGGTTTTCTTGTCGATGATTCTAATGAGCATGATGTTGAAACCAAAGAAGGATTGAAAATATCTGTTAAGACTCGAAAGGGTCGAAATAGCGGATGGAAGCAGACTAGTATAATTCCTAAGATTAATGGTGAAAATACACCAACTGATCTTGTTTTCGTCAACTTAAGAAAAGATTATACGGTTAACAAGATTTGGAGATACAAGTGGAGTGACTTGATCGAAAAAAATCGTTTTAGAGAAAAATATGTGAGAGGCACCTTCCGTGGCTATTACATATTAGTGGATGAAAAGGGTGATATAAAAAATTGTATATATGATCATAATCAGGATTATGAGTAAATAAATATATATAGGAAAAAAGTTTTATGGATTTATTTGAATTTATTATTAAAGAAATTGGTCTTCCAGGTGTTATAGCCGCAATAATTACGTTTAGCGCTACAAATTTGATAAAATATTTATCAGATAAGAATTTAGAAAAAAATAAAAATGAATTAAGCAATGAATACAATAGAAATATGGAAATATATAAGCATGAGCTTAATAAAAGAATAATAGAGCATGATATTTCATATAAAAGAATTTATGAGAAAAAATTAGATGCTGTGCATGAAATTTATAAAAGAATTATTGAATTTCAGAATAGTGCTTCATTTCTTGTAAGTGTAATAGAACAGTCTTCTTGGCCTTCAAAAAAGGAAAGATATGAAGAATATAATAAAAAGTATAAAGAATTATATGAATATTATTCTATGAATAGATTGTTTCTTGATGAAGATATAACTAAAAAAATAGATGGATTTATAAAACAAATAAGTGATCAAATCATATTTTTTAAAAATTCAGTTGTTAAGAATGAAGATAAAGGATTGGATGAACGAGCAGAAAATATATGGGAAAAAAGTTGTGAATTAATACAGAATGAAACTCCAAAAATATTGAAAGATATTGAACAAGATTTCAGGAAAACATTAAAGATATTTGAAAATTATGTATAACAAAAAAAATGCAGTTGTCGCCGTCTATTGTCATGATTCTGGCGGAGACACTCCGCGCTGATCGCGCTACGTTCCAGAATCACGCCAATTCCTTCGCCTGCGGCTCAGGATCGAGGGCGCAACTGATTTTGTCGTTATATGCATGAAATTAGGAAAAAATAAAAATGTTAGGTTATTTTTTTGGTTGGGTGTAAAATAAGTGAGAAGAAACAGCCCGGACCTCCGGCCGACGGGCTGTGAAGAGTGCATATTTAGTCATAATGAATATTTTGATTGGATGTCATTATTATGAGGTGAAGGATGATAAATCCGTTTAAAATTATTGGAAATGGTTGTGGGGTAATATATATTTCTTTGTTTATATTCTCTACGGTTGGATGGATAATAAATATTTTCATTTTAAGGCCAGCAAGTCATGCTATGGTTGCGAAATACCGTTATGAAATACAAGAAGAAATAAATTATAGAAAAGATGAATATGTACATGGTGTCAAAGATTATTGGCAATTACCCCAAGAAACAATACATCGTAAAACTGGAGATTGTGAGGATTTTTCAATATTGCTCGCTTATAAGATAAAGAATAGTTTGCCAGGAAAATTTAGTGATCCAATTATAATAACAGGCACAGTTGATGGAAACGGGCATGCTTGGGTAAAATGGAAGAACTATTATTATGAAGCTACTTCAGGAAGAAGATTAAAATATAATGAAATACAAGAACATTATAAAATAAAAAAAGAAATAAAATATACTGACGCTTTAACACTTTGTGAAGCATATCCATAAGAAATAGGAGAAGAAAAGATGCAAATATTAATAGCTGCTGGATGTATTTTATTGTTTTATTTTTTTGATACTCTCCCTTTTGCAATAAGAGCAACTATAATAATTATAGGTATTTGCTTTGTTATTGATTATATTCGGAAGCAAATAAATAAAAAAAGAAATGAAGATGATATTAAAAGAGAAGAATATAAAAAGATGATGGAAACCATTAAAGATATAAAGATAGATATGATGGAAGAATATCATTCAAGGAATTTTCCAGAATCTGAAATAAAGGAATTTTCTGACGAAGTTTATAATAAAGTTGTATTGCAGTATGGAGTCGCGTATCATAGCGTCTCAGATAGAAATGCTTATCTATATACTTGGAGTAAATTTGCAATTCAGCATTTAGATGAAAATGTTGGGAAGTATACAATTGATAAAAAAGAATTAGAAAAAATTTATGAAGAAGTAAAGGAATTTGTAAAGGAATAGCTTTTATAATTGAAGAAATAGGCTGTTTTAATCCGATTAGGACGGTCATCAAAAAAATGCTATGAATTTCAATAAAGTTAGATAATAAACCAGCCCTGGCTCCGCCGTACGGTCTGGTTAAGAACAGCATATAACAAGAGATTTGGAGTAGTCAAAATCTTTGTCACAGTTCTGGCAGAGACACTCCGCGCTGATCGCGCTACGTTCCAGAACTGCGCCAAGCCTCGAAGACTCGGCCGATTTTGCTACTCAAATCGTCGTTAAATGCACATTAGATTGATTCAATAAAAATGTTAGCTGATAACCGTTTTGAGGTGTAAAATAGGGGAGAAGAAATCGCCCGGACCTCCGGCCGACGGGCGAAAGAATAAAGCATAAAATCTAAAAGGTGTTTAGTATGAAAACATTAAAAGAGATACTTTCAAATGAGATTATAGGATTTCCAATAGTTCTTACATCAGAAAATATTTCAACAGGGTTAAAGCATGTTTTTAAAAAATATAATAGATTTGTTGAAGGCATTATTGATAAAAACCCTCATATAACAATAAATAAAAATGATTCATAGCTGTCCAAAACAATCATAACAGCTCCATTTGAAGTTTTAAGCCTGGCTCATTTCTGCCGGGCGGCGGTAGTTTATTCAGAATATTCCAGAGATCTTTTCTGGTCGTCAGGATTGATGGAAGCAATTTCATAAGCGAATAATGAGTCCATCCACCGGAAGATAACATCTTCAGATATTGCAGCATCAGATGAGTTATCAATGCTATCCAGATCTGAGTCATTACTGCATTTTTCGTCGTTCCAAAAAACTTCTTTATTTTCAGGTTCTGTTTGATTGTTTTGAAGAATATTTCTATCTGCCATCTGTCCTTATAGACAGCAGCAACTGTTGTAGGTGCCCAATCAAGCTGATTTGTAAGAATTACAATATATTTTCCTGTTTCCGGATCTTTTATTCTAATTCGCCGTAATTGGAGTGGACACTTCTTGCTGGTGTAGTATCCTCGCATTTCAATTATTTGATCTGATGAAATATTTTCATATTTTGAAACATTATTTCTTTGAAAAACTTTATAATCTGCATTCTTTTTCATACGAGTAATAAAATAAATGCCTGCAATACAATAACTTGCAAATAATTTGAAATCTGTATAGGCCCGATCGAATGCAACTACATCACCTTTATTGAATTTCATTTTCTTGAGTGAATTAAGCTCATGGGTTTGAGCTGTTGTAACAGATACAAAGTCCGGAATATATCCGCTGTGATCAAGTTTTACATTAAGTTTGATTCCGCCTTTATTCTTTCTAAACTTCGCCCATGGAAATACTGACAGGCATAAATCGATGGTTGTCGCATCAACACTGTACAGCGGATTTTTAAATCTATGCTTATGAGACCTTTTCATTTTAAGGATCTTTGTCAGCAGGTTATTGAATACATTTTCATAAATTTCTGAGGGTCTGTTGTTATTTGCATAGGAAAGTGTTGAGCGTTTAATCTTTTTTACCCCCAAATGATAAAGCATGTTTTTAATCGAATCCAATGCTGTTTCTATGCCTCTAAGTCCGGTCTGTCCTGTAAATTGGGCAAACAGCATTGAAACAAATTGTTCCCAACAGGAGAATCCTTTTGAAGCAAAATCTCCTTTATACTTTCTGACAGATCTTTCAAATTCATGTCTCGGAATGATTTGAAGTATCTGATTTAAAATGCTATTCTTATAACTCATTGCCTGTTTTCCTTCCGTTGTAATGATTTAAGCTTGCCCGCTCAATTCATTATAACCAGGGATTCAGGCTATTAATAGTCCTTATTTTGGACAGCTATGAAAATGATTATCAAATGATTAAAAAAGTCGAAGAGAAAATCTTATTGGTTATTTCTCATTATTTAGAAGGAAATGTAATCGCCTCTTATAATAGTTTCAATTATCTTATGAAAAAAATAGATCCAGTACTTGATAGCTTTAAATTACTTGAACGTGATAAAGAATTAATGCCATACAAAGAATTATATAGAATAAGACTTTCAGACTTGCCATCGTTAGAAATGGGAGACTTATTTCATGTACCTTACAATAAGCGAAGAATCATAAATTCATACCGTTTTAGTATACCAGGAAATCCTGCTTTATATTTAGGAACGTCATCTTACATCTGTTGGGAGGAAATGGATCGTCCATCATTTGATGAGATACATATTTCTAAATTCGAATTAGCAGAAGATAATACTGTAAATTTGCTCAATATATCAGTTACAAATAAAATACTATTATCATATTTGAATAAATTTCCGGAAGAAGAATTTGATGAAAGGATTACAATTAAGACATTAATTAAAACAATAAATAGTTATTTAATTCTTTGGCCTATTATTGCATCATGTCAAATTAAAGTAAAAGAAAGGCAGATGCCTTTTAAACCAGAATATATTATCCCACAAATATTAATGCAACATGTGCAAAGAAATAGTAATATTGATGGAATAATATTTTCTTCAACAAGAGTAAATGTTAATAATATTGATCCTAATAAGACAATAAATGTAGTTTTCCCTGCAAAAAAACAAATAGATTCAGAAAAGTTTTGTAGTACTTTGGTTAAAAAAATATATATGACGTCTCCTTTATCATGTAAACTATATAGGACAGTTATACATAAAGGTCTTCTTGAATATGAACAAAAGAATGATTTAGAATTAGTTAAAGGTTTACAGACTATATATTCAGATTCTGATTTTGGATTCTATGAAAAAGCGTTAAAAAAATTAACTGTTTCACCGGTTCTAAATGGATAATGAAAAATTGTGAATGTTATGCGGAATAATATATGAATATTATATTGAATTTTCATAAGATTGAGAATGATATAGTTAAATCTTTATCAAAAAAGCCTAAGAAACCTATAAAAGATGTAGAAAGAGTAATAAAAGAAAAGATTTATGATGAAATGAATAAGCAAATTAATGAAAGTATAGAAAACAATATTGATTTTTCAGTATTAACACATGATTGTTATAATAATAAAAATTTATCCATAAATATGTTAATAGAAGACGGATTGAAAATACATAATATTGATATAATTACAAAATGGAAAAAACCAACGATTATCGAAGAAATTGAATTCGAAGTAATTGGTGCAGAATTTAAATATTATAATTATGGTTATGGTGTAAGAAAAAATCAACATTTTTATAAAAAAGAACTAAAGACACAAGTAAATTTAAAAACTAGATTATCTACATTATTCCTGCCCTCTATTATATTTAAGAATGTTATAAATATATACAATAAAAATAAAATTGAAGATTATTTGATATGGGATGAGAAATATATCAGTGAGGATAAAAGACGATTATTACCAATCTATTACAATGCTATAAATGGTGGTGCTAATATTTGTGCATGTTCGAAAGAAGTATTTAAAAAAGCAGGAGGTATTCCTGATGGAGCAAAAATACGTGAAAATATTTGTCATTTGTGCATAGCAAAAAATGATGGAATTAAAATTCTTCAATCAAAATATGGAACAAACTACATTTTTTATAAAAAGCCTTTTATTGATTATATGGAGCTATTTGCCGAAATTGATTCACAAACAGCAAGAGCCGAAATTGATAGATTGTTAAAAACATCAAAATGGAAAAATGAAGGTCTTTTATATTCAATAATAAAGGAAAATTTTTCTGATTATACTATTATTCGTGAATATAGTCCTTCTTGGTTGAGTCCATTAAGAATAGATATTTTTATAAAAGAAATAAATTTAGCTATTGAGTATCAAGGAAAACAGCATTTTGTACCGGTAAATGTTTTTGGTGGAGAGGAAGCATTTTTAAAAGGGCAAAAAAGAGATAAGCAGAAATTTGAGTTATGTAAAGAAAACAAAGTAAACGTGATCTATTTTACTTATAAGGATAATATATCTTTAAATTTAGTTCAAAGAAAACTGAAGAAATATATAGATTAATAGAAACCAGACCTTGACTCCGTCGTGCGGTCTGCTAAGAAAGGCATTTAACAAAAAATTTGGAGCAGTCGCCGTCTATTGTCATGATTCTGGCAGAGACGTTCCGCGCTGATCGCGCTACACTCCAGAATCACGCCAATTCCTTCCGCTTCGCTCCAGGAGCGAGGGCGCAGCTCAAATTGTCGTTATATGCACGAAATTGAGATGAAATAAAAATATTAGGTGATTTGGGCTGTTGGGTGTAAAATGAAGAAGAAATAGCCCGGACCTCCGGCCGACGGGCTATGAAGAAATTGAAATGCGAAAATGATACAAAAGAATATGGTGTAATTGTTTGATAATTAAAAAGGAATATTTATGGATGATGAAGTTATATTTTTGAATATCACAAAAGAATTTGAAAGTGGTGATGTTGATGAAGCATTATGGGCAAAAGCAATAGTTCTCTCTGAAGGAGATGAAGTAAAGGCCAAGTATAAATACATTAATTTAAAAGTTGATAAAATAAAAGAAAATAATAAAAGTATAGAAAATCTTCCCATTAAAGTGGAGCACAAAGATAATGTTGTAGGCAATATAATCAATAACGCAAAGGGAAAAAATGATAAAAAAAGTAGTTGTGAAAAAAAAGAGAATAATTTAAATGATAATAACGATTGGGGATATGAATGGTGGAAATTCTGGGGTTGGCTAAATTTAACTTTAGGAAATATAATTTTAATATTTACAGCAATTGAATATCCAGTTTTTGGAATAATATACATGATTATTATAAATGTATTAATGATTCAAATTCTTAAATATAATAAATATGCATTCTTGATTGCGACGATAATTTCATTTAATCCAGTTTTGTGGCTGATAAACGGAATTTATTTAAAGAATAGATGGAAATATAATGGCCCGAAAAAAGTGGCCATAAACATATTACCTGAAAAACCAATAATAAAAGATGAACATACTGAGCAAGAAAAATTTGAAAAAATAAAGTCAATTACTGAGCATTATATTAATTCCAGAAATATAAATGATTTTGAGATGAACAATTTATATAAAAATCTGATGAAAAGAAATAATTATGAACATGCTATTAAATTGATAAGAACTTATGGTACATTTTCAGGAGTTGTATATTCTTTTTTCGGAGAGCAATTAAAGAATGATATAGAAAGTTCGGACACTAATTCTCCATTATCTGAAAGTAATGAAAAAATTGAAGAACAAGAAATTATAGAAGATAAAGCAAAAGAAAATGAAGATGAAATTAAAAATGATCAAGGAATAAATAATAATAAAGAGATAGAAGATTTATTAAGATTTTATATAAATGCGAATATGATTAAATCAGAGTATGTAGAATTATTAAGAAATAAATTAAGAGATGAGGAATTATTTATCAAAACTAAGAAATTGATAAGAACTTATGGTAATTATTCAAAAGTTGTAGAAATACATTTCAAAGATCTAAGTAGATCGTAATTATGAAGAAATCAGACCTTGGCTCCGCCGTACGGTCTGATAAAATATGGCATATAACAAAAGATTTGGAGTAGTCAAAATTTATTGTCACGATTCTGGCTAAAGACACTCGCTGATCGCTCGTTCCAGAATCGCGCCAATTCGGCGAAGACGCCGATCAATTTTGCTACTCAAATCGTCGTTATATTTATTGACAACTCCGTGATAAGGATATTATAATAGCAATAGCTGTTACAGTAACGGAGGTTGCTATGAGATTTTATGACCGTTATAAAGAATTAACAATATTAAACGATATATACTCAAAATGTGAAGAATCATACGGAGCAATAACTGTTTTAACAGGTAGACGTCGTGTAGGGAAAACACTGTTATCAAAAGAATTTGCCAAAGATAAAAAGCACCTATATTTCTTTACAAGTAAAAAAGCTGAACCGTTATTGTGTGAAGAATTGAAAGAAGAATATGAAAAATTTACTGGTCAGGAAATAATTGGAGAAGTAAAGAGTTTCACAAAGTTATTCGAGCAATTATTGAAATTTGGAAAAGACAATCCTTATGTATTAATAATAGATGAGTTTCAGGAGTTTAATAATATAAATTCGAGTATTTATTCTGAAATACAAAATTTATGGGATAAATATAAATTTGAGACAAAAGTCTATGTAATATTTATAGGTTCGATATACTCAATGATGATACGAATCTTTCAAAATTCAAAAGAACCTTTATATGGAAGGGCAGATAGAATTTTATATATAAAACCTTTTGAAGTGAAAGTTATAAAAGAAATATTAATTGATAATAATGCTTACAGCAAAGAAAATCTTTTTTATAATTATTTAATAACAGGTGGAGTGCCAAGATACCAAGAAATATTGGTAAAAGAAAAATGTTATAGCTTTGATAAAATACTTGATTTGATATTGGAAAAGGACTCTTTTTTTATAGGAGAAGGAAAGAATTTATTAATTCAAGAATTTGGAAAGGATTATGGAATATATTTTTCAATATTGGAGATGATTTCAGTTGGGCGTACTTCTCGAAGTGAAATAGAATCCATATTAGAAAAAAGTATAGGCGGGTATTTAGAAAAGTTAGAAGTAGAATATGATGTAATTGAAAAAATAAAACCAGTTGGAAGTAAAAAAAATGGAAAAAGTCAAAAATATGGAATAAAGGATAATTTTATAAAATTCTGGTTTAGATATATTTATAAAAATATAAGGCTAATAGAGGATGAACGATATGAATTAATAAAGAAAATTATCATAGCTGTCCAAAACAATCATAACAGCTCCATTTGAAGTTTTAAGCCTGGCTCATTTCTGCCGGGCGGCGGTAGTTTATTCAGAATATTCCAGAGATCTTTTCTGGTCGTCAGGATTGATGGAAGCAATTTCATAAGCGAATAATGAGTCCATCCACCGGAAGATAACATCTTCAGATATTGCAGCATCAGATGAGTTATCAATGCTATCCAGATCTGAGTCATTACTGCATTTTTCGTCGTTCCAAAAAACTTCTTTATTTTCAGGTTCTGTTTGATTGTTTTGAAGAATATTTCTATCTGCCATCTGTCCTTATAGACAGCAGCAACTGTTGTAGGTGCCCAATCAAGCTGATTTGTAAGAATTACAATATATTTTCCTGTTTCCGGATCTTTTATTCTAATTCGCCGTAATTGGAGTGGACACTTCTTGCTGGTGTAGTATCCTCGCATTTCAATTATTTGATCTGATGAAATATTTTCATATTTTGAAACATTATTTCTTTGAAAAACTTTATAATCTGCATTCTTTTTCATACGAGTAATAAAATAAATGCCTGCAATACAATAACTTGCAAATAATTTGAAATCTGTATAGGCCCGATCGAATGCAACTACATCACCTTTATTGAATTTCATTTTCTTGAGTGAATTAAGCTCATGGGTTTGAGCTGTTGTAACAGATACAAAGTCCGGAATATATCCGCTGTGATCAAGTTTTACATTAAGTTTGATTCCGCCTTTATTCTTTCTAAACTTCGCCCATGGAAATACTGACAGGCATAAATCGATGGTTGTCGCATCAACACTGTACAGCGGATTTTTAAATCTATGCTTATGAGACCTTTTCATTTTAAGGATCTTTGTCAGCAGGTTATTGAATACATTTTCATAAATTTCTGAGGGTCTGTTGTTATTTGCATAGGAAAGTGTTGAGCGTTTAATCTTTTTTACCCCCAAATGATAAAGCATGTTTTTAATCGAATCCAATGCTGTTTCTATGCCTCTAAGTCCGGTCTGTCCTGTAAATTGGGCAAACAGCATTGAAACAAATTGTTCCCAACAGGAGAATCCTTTTGAAGCAAAATCTCCTTTATACTTTCTGACAGATCTTTCAAATTCATGTCTCGGAATGATTTGAAGTATCTGATTTAAAATGCTATTCTTATAACTCATTGCCTGTTTTCCTTCCGTTGTAATGATTTAAGCTTGCCCGCTCAATTCATTATAACCAGGGATTCAGGCTATTAATAGTCCTTATTTTGGACAGCTATGGAAAATTATAGAAAAAGATTTAAGTACATATTCTGGACCAATATTAGAAAAATTATTTATTGAGATAAAAAAAGATAATCCGAATCTTGGATTAATTGGTACATATTGGGAAAAAGGTAATAAGAATGAAATAGATATAGTCGCATTAGATGAAATTGAAAAGAAATTGATAATTGTAGAAGTAAAGATGAATAAAGATAAGATAAAATTGGATAAACTAAAAGAAAAAGCAAAGAATTTAATAATGAAATATCCAGGATATGATATTGAATATGAGAAATTATCACTTGATGATATTGAAAACTTATTATGAAAGACAAAAATATAACAAAAGTTTTGGAGCAGTCCTGGCTATTGTCATGATTCTGGCGGAGACGTTTCGCGCTGATCGCGCTCCACTCCAGAATCACGCCAATGCCGCAGAAGACTGCGGCCGCCAGGCAGCTCAAAACGTCGTTAAATGCACTTAGGGATGTTTCGATGAAATTGTTAGCCGTTTTCGAGTTCTGGGTGTAAAATAAGTAAGAGAAATCGCCCGGACCTCCGGCCGACGGGCGATGATAGAATTATTAAGAATAAAATCGGAGATTATAAAATGTTAGATAGTTATGATACATTGCGCAGAATGAAACTACTCCTTGAAAGGAAAATTTCAATTACAGGGGTTCAATTCTTATTATTTATAAGTTGGATAATCAAATTGTATGGATCCATTGATGATTATAATATACCAGCTTTGGAAGTATTATCAACGAATAAGAATTTAATAATAAATAATATTATTGTTTTTTGTATAGTAGATATATTTCTCATTTTTATATGGCTTTATTTAAGGAGAATCCCAAAATTTAGAAAAAATGATATTGGAGTTTTGTTTGCGATTAGAACAGATAATGATAAGGTTAGAGAGAAAATTAAAAAAGATTTTTTTGATGAAATTGAAAGAAGTATAAAAAGTGTAGATAAGAAAATTAAAGTGATTACATTGTCTGAATATCATTCTGAGAAAATTAATGATAATAAATTGTTAGCAAAGAAATATCATGATAAGAGTAAAGCAAAATTTATTTTATATGGTGTTGCAAGGAATAGAATTCAAAATGGTAAGGAGCATTACGTAATTGAATTTAATGAGTCTATTTCTCATAAAACTATACCGTTGGATAGGAAAAATAATATTATTCAAGATATGTATTCAGTATTTCCTCGCAATTCAATGATTTCATATGATCAAGAACTTACTGGCTTCAGCCTGAATTCACTTATATTTTCTTATGGCTCATTGTATATTTTGGGATTAGCATGTGCATATAATGGATTTATTGATATAGCATATAAATTGCATAAGAAATGTAATCAAATCAAAATTGAAAGTGATACTGAAATATTAAAAACCAATTTTGAACGTATACAGAAAAATAATAAAGAATTTCTAATGGCGGAAATACACTTCTTTGCAATAAATGAATATTTGGGGGAATGTAATTGGGAGAAAATAGGTGAAAAAGTACATGAAGCTGAAAAATTATGTCCTTTGAGCTATGATATGTGTACCCTTAGTGCAATTTTTTATTTTCATGAAAGAAATTTAAAAGTTGCACATGAAAGATTATTTGAAGCAAAGAAGAGAGCAACCGGCGATTATACATGGGCATATAGTAAAGCATTTTTATTTGCTTATGAAGAGAAGTTAGATAAAGCTTATAATTTTTATAAATTAGGTTTTAGAAATAGAGCTGCTAATAATGTACATATACAATGTGAAAAATTTATATATGGGATATTAGATGAGGAGCCTGAGAAATATCAATTGCATTATTGTTTAGGCTTGTTATTCTTTTACAAGCATGAAGATTTTAATTTAGCAAGAGAAGAATTTAAAATATTTTTATCAGAGGATAGTGAGTCAAGAAAATATGAGAGTATTTATAAATATGTTGAAAAGTTTATAAATCAGTGTGAAAATTGAATAAAATGAACTTGAAGCTTGGCTATAAAATATAAATATCAAAAGAAATCAGACCTTGGCTCCGCCGTACGGTCTGATAAGAAAAGGCATTTAACATGACAAATGCAGTTGTCAAAATCTTTGTCACAGTTCTGGCGGAGACGTTCAGCGCTGATCGCGCTTCACTCCAGAACTGCGCCAAGCCTCGAAGACTCGGCCGATTTTGCAACTGATTTGGTCGTTAAATGCACTTAAAGGGCTAAAAATAAAAATAATAGCAGTGTTAGCCTTCTGGGTGTAAAATAAGTTTGAAGAAATAGCCCGGACCTCCGGCCGACGGGCTATGAAGAAGCATGGAGTAAAAAAGTGGGGCTATTTAGGAAGAAAATAAAACTTACGAGGGAACAAATTTATTCACATCTTGATAAAATTGAAAATGCTTTTCTTGACCGTGTAAAGGCTCTGGTTAGTGTTTCTATGGATATACAGCCAATTAAATGCAAAGATGTTTATAAATTCGAATCAGCTATATTTGCTCTTTTTAGATATGATTATTTCATATGTGAATTGAATTTAAATAATGATAAAATACGTCTTTGGTTCAATCAAAGTGTTGATAGTCATCTTAGTTCTATTGGATCATATAATCCTGAATGGGTAGATAAACGAATAGAATTATATACTGCGAATTTAAAACATCTTAATGATGCCGAAAACTTTTATAAGGATTTTTTGACTATTTCATATAATACATATTTCGGACTCAATCGTCGAGCTGCTAGTATTGATGAATGGTGGGCTACAGTCGATATGAATGATGATGAAACAATTCAACTTGGTGGCTTAGATGTTTATACAAGATTGAGTTCTATTGAAGAGTGTATCATGATACCAACATTAAAGATTGTAAAGAATTCTCTTGAAAATATTGGAGCAATCTAATTAAGGATTTAATATAAAAATGGAATATGTGAGCGAAATGAAAGAATTCAATATAGTTGCATTATATGGTGCTATTCTTTCAACAATTATTGTAGTTGTTGGTTTTATTCGTTTTTGTATAGCAAAAATAAAAAAGAATAAAGAAAAGAAAAAATTTAAGACGGATTTATATTATCTATTGAAAATTGATCAGGTTACAAAGGAAAAATTTCCAATCGTTGTCATTTTATTAGCAAATCTTGGTTCTGAACGTATTACGATTAAAGGAATTGAATATTCTGGTTATACAAGAAAAGGTATAAAGACAGAAGGTTCTCCTGGGTGGTACGAACAACCTGAAGAAGCTTATGGGATTAGAAAGAGACTGCTTCCGATAGTATTAGAAAGTGGTGAAACAAAAGATTTGCCAATGCTTTCTCCAGCTATATTTGAGAATACAGATAAATTAAAAATTAAGTTATTTGATTTTGATGATAAAGAATACTTTATTGAGCAATGTGATATAGAGAAAATTAATAGAGAAATAGAAAAAAGAAAAATTGAAAAGAACATATGAAAAATTATATATTTTGTATCTATAAAACCATCCCTTGGCTCCGCCGTGCGGTCTGGTTAAGAATAAGGCATTTAACAAGAGATTTGGAGTTGTCCTTTTTGATAAATACTATATATGGGATAGCATATACTCAGAAATGTTAATAGTTTGAGAAATAAATGAACCTCGCTATGCTCGGTGACAAGGCAACTCAAATCGTCGTTAAATACACAGAGATATAATAGTTTTGGGAAAATGATAAGTGTTATTGGGATGAAATGAGAAAAATAAAAGAATTCCCATTGTTGGGATAGCTGAGCTGAAAGAATTTATTGATGAAGAATAGCCATCCATGGCTATTTGAGGATATATACTTGAAATATGTTAGCATGTATGCTAACATAGATTATATGAAACGAGAAATTATCTTCTATGAAAAAGAAAATGGAAGATGTCCAGTTGAAGAATTTCTAAATAATCTTGAAATAAAGATAGTTAAGAAGATTGCATGGACTTTCAAAATTATTGAAGAGAAAGATATAGTTCCAAAAACATATTTTAAGAAATTAGAATCTACAGATGGAATTTGGGAAATAAGAATAAAATTTGGTTCTAATATTTATAGAATATTTAGTTTTTTGGAAAAAAATAATCTGATTGTGCTAACGCATGGAATAATCAAGAAATCGCAAAAAACACCTGCAAAAGAGATAAAACAAGCAGAAGAATATAGAAGAGATTATTTGAGGAGGAAGAATAATGAACCTAGATGAATATGTTGATAAAAGAATAAAAAAAGAAGGAATAAGTAAAGAGGAATTCTGGGAAGGATATGAAGAATTCAAAATAGGTGTATTTTTGAGAGAAGCAAGAGAGAATAATGGATTAACACAGGAAGAATTAGCAAGAAGGATACATACAACAAAGAGTGTGATATCAAGAATGGAAAATCATTCAGAAGATATAAAACTATCAACAATAGAAAAAGTAGCAAAGGCATTGGGAAAGGAAGTAAGAATAGCGATAGTCTGAAGATCCAAAGACATCCTTGTCTTTGGACTAATGACACAAAACTTTCAGCTATGAAGAAAATGAGAAGAAATTTGAATATCCTTATTTTTCTAATATGTATTAACATCGTAGGTATTTAACAAAAAATTTGGAGCAGTCGCCGTCTATTGTCATGATTCTGGCGGAGACACTCCGCGCTGATCGCGCTACGTTCCAGAATCACGCCAATTCCTTCCGCTTCGCTCCAGGATCGAGGGCGCAGCTCAAATTGTCGTTATACGGAATATCGTGTATCTTTACAGCCTAATCTTGAAAATGTGAGTCAATTGGGATTAATTTATGGATTAAACCCCATTAATTGGTTTCATATCTTTAATTGATAAAATAGTTGACGTACATTTATAAGTACTATATATTGTACTTATGGAAGCTGTTAATTATTCAGATCTAAGACGAAATTTAAAGGCTCATATGGATCAAGTTTATCAGGATCATGAACCTCTTATTATCACAAGAAAAGATAATGAGAATTTAGTGATGATTTCATTAGATGATTACAACAGTCTTACAGAGACTCAATATCTTTTATCATCTAAGAAAAATGCTGATCATTTGATGAAATCTCTTGAATCAGCCAGATCTGGAAATACTATTAAGAAAGAATTAATAGAAGAATGAATTTACTATTTACGCCTGAATCCTGGGATGATTATCTATACTGGCAAAAGAATGATAAAAAGAATTTAAGAAGAATTAATGAATTAATAAAAGATATAAGAAGAAATCCATTTGAAGGAATTGGTAAACCTGAACCTTTAAAATATCAATTGCAAGGATGTTGGTCTCGTAGAATTGATCAAGAACATCGTCTTGTATATGAAGTAGAAGAAAAATTTATAAGAATCATTGCCTGTCGATATCATTATTAAATCATATTCTATTGTATCAAAATCGCTATTATTAATAAGAATTATTAGAAATTTAAGAATGTAAGAAATTTGAATCCTGAAGAAATAAAACATCCTGTAAACCTTAAAAACATAGTAAAATATCCGTATAACAAGAGATTTGGAGTAGTCAAAACCTTTGTCACAGTTCTGGCAGAGACACTCCGCGCTGATCGCGCTACGTTCCAGAACTGCGCCAAGCCTCGAAGACTCGGCCGGTTTCGCTACTCAAAACGTCGTTAAACCGCTCAATTCCGTAGGTTCTTATCTATTCATCTATATTACTATAGGATAAGGAATTAGTCAAATCTTATTACTCTGTAAAGAGTCTTATTCGGCCTAATTCCTCCCAATTCCATTGGCTAAATGGTATCATAACTGTACTCACCTTTTAATTATAATTGCGGATATGGTATTTAATAAGTTATAATTGTTTATATAAGTATGTAATTATAAAAAAGGAAAAGTATATGAAGAATTCAGCTTATGGTGAGCCAATCTGGATCAAAAATGATCAAGTTACATTACTGCAGAAATTAGAAGATGTTGATGAATTAACAATCCAGAATCTGGTTTTTAAATATCCTGCAAGTTTACCTATCAGTGAAATTGATGAATCTTATAATCCTGTAATCCCCGTATGCACTGAATTAAACACACCAGTAGGCCCCCTCGATATTTTTATGATTACGCCATCTGGTGAAATTGTAATTATTGAAACAAAATTATGGAGAAACCCTGAAGCAAGAAGAGTAGTTGTTGCACAAATTCTTGATTATGCAAAAGAACTCTCAAAATGGGCTTATGAGGATCTACAAAGAGAATTAAACCGTCGATTGAAAAGACAAGGGAATACTCTTTATGAAATAGCGAAGGAGTCTAATTCTGAATTCTTATTAAATGAATCTGATTTTGTTGATACTGTAAGCATGAATCTTAAAAAGGGTAATTTCTTACTTCTTATTGTTGGTGATGGCATTCGAGAAGGTGCTTCAGGTATTGCAGAGTTTCTAATTTCAGCTGGTCATCTTAATTTTACTTTTGGAATGGTAGAGTTAGCTGTTTATAAGAATGAAACTCTCGGAATGATCTTGATGCCAAGAATCATTACAAAAACCGTTGAACTTCAAAAGATAACTGTTGATATACCTCATGGCTTAGTATTATCCAGTGCATCTTCTTCTGAAGAGAAAAGTAACTATTCGGATGAGTGGGAATCTGAACGCTCATTTTATTCTAAATTTTGGTCAGAGCTTATTGCGGAATTATCATTTGATGATCCTGGTCAACCTTTACCAAATCCTGCAAATGGTCAAAATCTATATGTTTATCCAGGGAAAACTCGTAGAGCATGGATCAGTGCATATTTTATGAAAAGCCAAAAACGTGTAGGTGTTTATTTCCGTTGTCAGAACGATACCGAGGGTAATAGAATTTATAGGGCTCTCAGTGAAGATAAAGATATGATACGCAAAGAGCTTGGTGAAGATGTCATTTGGTCTTGGGATGAAGGGGATGCCGCTGGTGTCAGATTGTCTTGTGAGGATGTCTTTAATCCCAAAAATAGAGAGCAAATAAAATCATTTTTTAAAGATTGGTTAAATATATTTGTTAATGTAATGCGTCCTAGGATGAAAGACTTTTAAGGGTTGATAAAATGAAGGATTTAGAAGATTCAAAAAAAATTGTAGTACTAATAGATGCTGATAATGCACAGTATACAAAGCTTTCAGCTATATTAAGTGAAGTATCCGCTCATGGTCACATTGTTTGTAAAAGGGCTTATGGCGATTGGTCAAGCGATTATCTAAAAAACTGGAAGACTATTCTTAATGAATTAGCTATACAGCCTGTTCAACAATTTGCATATACACAAGGTAAAAACTCAACAGATGCTTCAATGATTATTGATGCAATGGATTTACTGTATTCTGAAAAATATGATGCTTTTGTAATAGTTTCCAGTGATAGTGATTTTACAAAATTAGCATCAAGATTAAGGGAATCAGAAATGTACGTTTTTGGTGTTGGAGAAAAGAAAACTCCGATTTCATTTAAGAATGCTTGTGATGATTTCATTTTAACAGAGAATCTTTTTTCGGATGATTCAAGCAATACTGAAAAAACAGTAATTACAGAAACGAATAATATAGAATCTGAACAAACATCCTTGATTCCTATTTTAACTAAGGGTTGGGAAAAATATCAGGATGAAGATGGATGGGCTAATACCGCGGCAGTAGGTTCATATATAAAACGTCAGCTTCCAGAATTTGATCCACGTACTTACGGTGAACCCAAATTAACAAGAATCATTGAAAAATTAAAAGAGTTTGAGATGAAAACTTATCCAGGTAAAGGTAAGGCTACTATAAAAGCATACAGACTCAAAAATTAAATTATGTATTTATTAATTTTAAAAAATTATAAGGATCATTATTAATGAGTAATATAGCAGTTGCAGTTATTCAATTTTTAGGTGCTGTAGGTGGTGGTGCAGTTGTCGTTTTTGCTTTAATCAAATTCTTTGGAAAAAGGATCTTTGAGCATCATATCAATAGATTAACTGAAAAATATAAACTTAAATTGAATTTAGAATTTGATAGGATATCAAAATTAAATCAAAAAGAGTTTGAGATATTACCAACATTATGGGAATATGTAGTAACTTTCAGAAGTATGGTACTTTTCTATTCAGATAAGAAGACATTGTATGATGATTTGAATCAGTATAGTAATGAATCTTTGATAGAATTTTTAAATGGTAATCCAATCCCAGAATATCATAAAAAATTGATTATAGAATCATCGGATAAAAACGAAACGTATGTAAGGGTTGTAAATGTATTGGGTTATGAATCAATAAAACAGCAATTTAATCTTTTTGATTCAGAATACAAATATAATAAAATATTTTTTACTAAAAAAATATCAGAATGCTTAGCTGATATTCATAAATACTATCACGAGTGTTTTATGATTTATTTGAATATTCAAGGAGATGCTAAAGCTATATTGGCTTTTAGAACCGATTTCGACAAAATATCTTTAGTGAAAATTGATGGTCTAGGAAATCTCATAAAAGATAGGTTGAGATTTGTTGATGAGTGATTTTAAAATCACCGGCTCCGCCCGTATAAATTCCCCCGTAGCCAGCTCATAACCCGCCTCACGGACTGCTATTGCAGACCGTCGGCTTCTTTCCCAACATGGCCGCAAAAACCCGCGCCGAAGACAGCGCTCCCGTTTTTGCTCTGCGGCCGTGAGCTACTATTTCCGGCAACCGCGCTGCCGCGCTCCCTTTGCCGGGTCTGCTAATAAACTCCTTTGCCGGCACGTGTAGTCGCCGCGCGTCCATGCGTGGCAGGGGTAGGGAAACGATACCTGGAACTCTACGGCCCTCATCAAACAGCCGTCCAATAGAAAGCGGGGTGGTTACGGCTTTTATCCGTCATCTAGGGAAGCACAATCAGTGCTATGCTTTAGTGTCCATTCAAGGCTATTGAACAGCTGCTATCTTCGGCCCGGCTTTTTACGGCTTCCATCCGGACCAGCGCTGTAATGAAAGTTATTGTATTCTCCCCCCTCTCCCGTCCCCCCCCGCTGGGGGGGGAGCGTCCGGCTTCCAGCCGTAAAAAGGCCTACGCACCGCAGTGTTTCACACCGCGGGCCCTTCGTCTTAATTGTTGTAATACTCTGTTATTGCAGAACATATCATCGTCCGGCTACGGTAAAACCTTCGGTTCAACCTCCGCCGGGCACATAAGCTATATTTTTTTGGTTTTAGATTTAACCGCTCGGGGCGTGTTTTTTCCGGTATAAATGATTGTTTCCTATATGGTCTTGTATTTTTGTGTAAACAAACCGGTTTTTTATGATGAATTGTAGCTCTCTCTATATACTATTTATCTTTATTTCTATTATTTCTTATATATAGGAAGAAATAGGTTCATATACGTAAGCGGTAATTCTTACCTTCTTGCTAAAATATAAAAATGTATTATCCTCCGGAATTATTAACCAGGAGGAAATAAATGCGAAAGGTAATAAATAATTGGGAAGAAGTCATTGAGCAACAACAGCAAAGCGGTAAGACGATTTTAGAGTTCTGTAAAGAGATCGGGATTCATCCAAACACGTTTTATAAAAACAGGAAAATTATTGGCAATCAGGAAGCACCCGGAAGTTCTTCAGTTGTTGAAATAAAACCAAATGGAATCTTCTCAGCCGCCCCAATAGTTATAAAAACCAAAAAGTTCTTAATATCAATAACTGCCGGATTTGATGAAGCCGGGCTGAAATCAGTTCTTAAAGTAATCGGGGAGCTCGAATGATTATCGATTACTCAGAATACCGTTACTTCGTCAGACCCGGGAAAACTGATTTACGAAAAGGTGTGAACGGTCTGAGCCTGCAGATTCAGAATATAATGCAGAACGACCCGTTCTCAAAAAGTCTGTTTCTATTCTGCAACGGCAAAAGAAAGCTGCTTAAAATCGTTTACTGGGATCGGAACGGATTCTGTCTTTGGCAGAAAAGACTTGAAAAGAATAAGTTCCCCTGGCCGGAAACGGAAGAAGACGCGAGGGAGATAAAGTTCGAAGAGTTGAAGATGCTGCTTGATGGAATAGATTTCTTTAAAGCGCATAAGCAATTAAATTATTCCCGCGTTTAGGGCTTCACACTCGAATTTAACCGTGGTAAAATTCTTATGTGAGTACTGAAGCCTTGCTTAACGAAATTGCTCAACTCAAACAAACAGTCCAAAATCAGGATAATCAGATTACCGAATTGAAAGAACTGGTACACCTCCTGCAGACTCTTCACTTCGGAACAAAATCTGAGAAATTTACCAGTGAAGATAAGAAGCAGGCGTCCCTTTTCAACGAAGCAGAAGATTCCGCATTTGAGCAGCAGGATGAAATAGAATCAGAAACCCTTGAAGTAAAAGCCCACACAAAAACAGTTCGAAAGAACTCGGGAAGAAAAGCGCTTTCTGAAGACCTGCCTCGCGAGATTGTTGAATACGATATCGATGAAGAAGATAAAACCTGTGCCTGTGGTACCGAGAAGGTTTGTATAGGTGAAGATGTATCTGAACGACTCTGCATCGTTCCTGCGAAAGTAGTCGTCAGACGTGAGATAAAGAAAAAATATGTCTGCCGAAATTGTGAAGGAACAACTGATGATTCATCCGGAGTACAGACAGCAGAAGGGATTAAACACCTCATTTCCGGAAGTATTGCCGATGAAAGCCTGCTTGCATGGATTATAAATGAGAAGTTTGAATATGCGCTGCCGTTTTATCGACAGAGTAAGAGGTTGAATGCGATAGGTGCGGATATTCCACGTGCAACACTGAGCACATTGGCAATTAAATGCGCTGAAAGATGCAAGCCGCTATATGAGCTGCTTAAAGATAATATTAAAAACGGTCCAGTAATCAATGCTGATGAAACCCGGGTGCAGGTTTTGAAAGAAAAAGGTCGTAAAGCACAGGATAAATCCTGGATGTGGGTATTTCTTGGTGGAGAGACTGATAAAAAATCTGTTGTGTTTCAGTATGAAACAAGCCGCTCTCATAAAGTTCCGTATGATTTCCTGCAAGAATATTCCGGCTGGCTGCAGACTGATGATTATGAGGCTTATCACACTGCATTGAAAAAACTAAGCGATGAAGGAAATAAATCTATTCGTCATGTTTTGTGCTGGGCTCATGCCCGTAGATATTTCTACAAGTATTGGGAGCTGTCTAAATCTCCGGATGCAAAACAGATACTCGAATTGATTAAGAAACTTTTTGAGCTTGAAGATTTAAGAGCTGATTTTTCTAAGAAAGGGTTTCAAAAACAACGGACGAACAGGGCTTCTCCGATTCTGAAATCCTTATTTGAATTACTGACACAATATGCAGCGGCAACGCCGCCTACACTTGCCTTCGGGAAAGCTATTGCCTATACGCTGGATAATTGGAAGCAGTTAAACTTGTATTTGGAAGACCCGCTGCTTACGTCGTCTAACAACATTGCCGAAAACGCAATCCGGCCTTTTGTGATCGGCAGGAAGAATTGGTTGTTTTCCGATACAGAACACGGCGCCGAATCTTCAGCAATTTTGTACAGCCTTGTTGAATCAGCTAAAATGCAGAACCTCTCGGTCTATGATTATTTCTACTACGTTTTCAGACAGCTTCCAAATTGCAAAACACCGGCTGATTATGAAGCACTGCTTCCGTTCAACCTGACTCCTGGGCTGATTAAGGCATAGGGTAAGAATTACCGCTTACTCATATACTTCATTATCATACGTTCAATTGTATATAAAGGTAGTCAGGAGTAGTACAAAGCAATTTTTTATGAAGTAAAAAATCTTGGCCGCTGTATCATAATCTGACTAAAAATGGGGAGTGTGGAGGGGAAAGAGAGAGACCTTTTCTTGTACAATGTGTTTCAGTCCAATAATGCTTCATGTTTTTCAGTAGTATGAACCATAAAGATTGGTAATTTAATACGAAGAAAATATCTGTTTTTATAATAACAGCCCCCTCCTTTAACTGGAGGGGCAGGCTTCTATTCAATATTTTGTCATATAGCTTCATCAATTTTTCCCGACACAGTTCAATTATGTATTTCATTAATCAGCGGGTGTTTTAATTGTTGTATCCTGCAACAGAACCCGTCAAGGCCAGGCCCTTCGGGTAAAAAGCCTGCGGCTTTTCAGCCTTGACTGAACCTGCTTCAGGCTATGGTGTATCGGTTATGCCGCCGGTAGATAAAAAGTATTCTCTTTTTTAGGGGCAAATTCCTTTTTTTATCGGGGGTGTTTTATGAAAGTTGGTTTTACCGGTTTGTATGAATCCTATCTGGATGCTGAGCGAAAGCTTAGGGCGTATCGAAAGCGGCAAAGGCTCAGGCCTGTGCCGGTCGGCAGGGTTGAAATGGATGAATCAGATTTTGAGCGTACTATCTCGGTTACCGCTTACGGTAGTGTGTTTTATATTGATCATGTACTGCTTGGGGTTATAAGGCGGGGGCGGTTTGTCGGTAATCGATGGTCTTATAAAGTAGTTTCAATGGCTGGTGTGCGGAAGATTAAGCTGTACCTGGAGCAAAAGAATATGTTGCATGGATTTACTTGAGTCTTACGCGGTAAAGCTGCTCTTCATCGCTTAGTATCATATACTGTTCCTTAAGGTTTATTTCAGAGATCATCAGGTTGTGATCAGTCTTGCCCTCGGAAAGCGGGAATATAAAATCAAGCTGGTTGTCTTTTATTAGATATCGCAAGGTGCCATTAGTCGATGCGGTGCCGAGGTGTGAGAACCTGGAATTATCATACTTAATAGCAGGCTGCTGCTCCGTAATGGTGTCGGGTTCAACAGGGTTGGGGTGGTATAAATGAAATATTTATAAAATTATGTTTATACACCATTGATTATGTTAAAATAGGAGAAACATATGAGTAATGTTAGTGTGGATAAAATATTTGCTGAAAATCGTATTGAAATTTATGGACTTGAAGAAGAAATAATAGATGATTTTAACAATTGTTTTTTAATTTTTATTATAAAACTGCTAATCATCCTGCACATATATTATATTGGAATGTTATGCGTTCAGGAATCTATCTTAATAAAATGAGGGAATATTATATTTTTTTGAGGATGGTATATTGTTTGTCCTTTTCTCAAAAAAATTTAAACGTAAATTTTATCGGTACGATAAAGAAGCTTTATCAAAATTCCTTCTTACATCTGACAATTATACAGCATTAGATAAACCCAATTATCAAGATAAAGTGGATTAAAAACAATCTAACTGCTCTTAATCAGAGGCAGCATTGTAAAGATGACATTCTTTCTTCCGCGGAATATGGTATTGAAAAAAGCAGCGAGTAGAGAGCATAAGAAAAGTAAGAAAAGTCTCCGCCTGTAATAAAAGAGAAAATACAAATCTGTGTGAAAAGCAAGTTAGAAAAAACTTTGGATCTGATTTCTCCAGAAATCATGAAAATAATAGCGGACCCGCCATTTTTAAGGTCAGTTAAGTTCTATATAACTTTTCATGAGGAAAAACCTGTAAGATTTGAATGTGGAAATATTTCCATAATGAGAATGTTTATTAGACCATATAACGGGAATTATGTCATATAAATCAAGTATCGACTGATGGTTCATTACTATTACATTTGGTTTTGAACGGTCTATGTTTTTACGCCCTTCATATTGAAGGGAGATAAGTGGACACATCGTAAGAACTGCCAGACACAAAATAGAAGAATTATAGTGCATTATTTTCTTGTGTTTATCGAACGGTAATGTGACGACAAATAGAAGTGCCTGAACGGGCATGAAGATAATAAAACTGATAATGAGTTCCATCCAGCTTATTACGGAAAGGATAATATATATAAGGGACATTTGAACTCCATCGGGAAAATTTATCAGCGAGTGGTCCTTTGCTGAAATACTGCCTTCCACTTTTCATTCTTCATTTTCCATATTGAACTGCAATTTATCATTGACCTCGTGTTCTTTTTGACTTTTACAGCAATATAAATTAATAATTTACAATCTTCAGATAGGTTGATTAATTGAGGTTCGTCACTTGTGATATATAAAACTCCGTCGATTTCTTTAAGTGTCTGTCCGAACTGATAAATACTCTGGACTCCGGTCTCACTGATCTCAATACAATTATTTTCAGTTAATTCCGTTATCATTTTTGCGTCATTTCTAATTTCATTTCTCAATAGTTTTTCTTCGTTATACAGAATCTCTTTTTTTATTTGTTTCTCATTCAATTCCATATTATGCCCTTTGCTTATATATAATGTTAATCAGTTCACACCGTGTAAATGAAACCCTCCGATGCAAATTTGGAACTCCCTGAAAACTTGGTTCAGGAAGTTAGAGAGATATGAAATTACTTTATTCAGATTCTTTTTTATCTGAAGTTTCTACTTCTGGTTTATCTGTGTTTCTATGGATGGAAAATTGAATAAAACCCCAGATAAGTCCTGTGGCAATTAACGCCAGGACGCCGATCCACGGAACTATTCCCAATAAGTATAAAATCAAACTGGACAAGCCGAATATAATGCCCGTCAACCCCAGATAGACCAGGAGCCAGACCCATAATTTCCTGTTTTCCAAGAAATTTAATAATTTTTTTCCAATACCGTTCATAAGATTCTCCGGATACCTGCAGATTTATTCTACAGGATTTAATCGTTTTTTGAGCAGCTCACGCTGAATAGACAATCATTGTGAGCTCAAAATGTATACAGATTCTCTGTCGCTATAATTAATTTCTATCTTTAGCTACATTGACTTTTATTTCACGACCTGAAAATTCCCTTCCGTTTAAGGCTGAAATTGCTTCATTTGCAGATGAATCCTTCAGCATTTCTACAAAAGCAAATCCCTTGGATCGGTTTGATATTTTATCAGTTATGATATTTACAGTATTCACTTCCCCGTACTCCGAGAAAAGTTCTTTCAGTTCTGACTCATTAACTGTAAAATTGAGGTTTCCTACATAAAGCTTTTTCGACATAATCACTCCTGCCCAGAACCTGTCCGGGAAAACGTTGTATTACCAGTCAAACAGATGATTCTTGGTTATTTTTGCTGATTAGTAAGAAATAATAAAAAGGCAGGATAGAAATGATCTATATGCTTCTTTAAAAAAGAAAAACATTTCAACTATAATAATAAAGATACCTATATATGGTTCTAGCTGATTGTATATCAACCGGAGAATAAGATCAAGACCGCTGTTTCCTCGAAGGTTGTAGGTATTAATTAAAACAGGTATTTTATAAACATTTTTTATTTGATTGCATAAATGAATTTTATATCTTACGCTTACAGTTATAACGAGGTTGAAAAAAAGCATAATGGCCATAGCTGTAAACAGAAAAAGCAATAAATTCTATCCGGATTCCAAGCGGGTCATCACGCGTTTTTATATGCCGGGAGGTGACGGCAGGGCTGAGTTTATCATAAAAAAGGTCATGTCACTCGATGAGGAAGAGGTTAAAATTACTTTCTCGGGTGTTCTAAGAGATTTTACACATCGACACAGAAATATTACCAAGGTTTTCGACAAACATTTCAATAATATCATACACATCCTTCGGGATTTGAAGATTGAGCCTGAATCGCTTTCTTTAAACCGTCGATTATTAATCGGCGCCTATTTTTCTCATGAATATTCAATCGAATCTGCTGCATTTTTCAACCCGTCAATTGTAGAAGATCCGGATCAATCAAATCTTGAGGAAGGAGAAAGGAGGATTATTGTAAGTTTTCGAGCTACCGGAGAAGGCCATATATCTTCAATTGTATTCAGAAGCGGAATTATAAAAAAAAATAATGAATTATCGTTTAACCCGGTGAATCTTTTTGTTGAACAACCGGAAATTATTAAAACTCCGCAATATGACAAGGTAAACTTTCTGATGAAACTTGATGAAATGAATATTCATAAAGACATTGTTGAGCTGATAATGGACAGGCTTGCAGATCAGTTTACTTATGAGGAGCTGCAAAAAGCTATTCATAATTGTGCAAAGCAAGTTGAATTATCGTACTCTCAAAAAAAAGTAATTCAGTCAATTGTCTGGTTGGCTGAGGCGAATTATGAAATAAATTTTTCTTTGTATACCTCAATTGCCGAAAGGGTAATTTTTCCCGTTTCAGCCTTTGAAAAAAACGGGATTGAGGACGCCAGGTTCGTCAGATTCACCGAAGATAATGGAAAAGTGATGTATTACGCTACTTTCACTGCATATAATGGGTTCGCAATCCTGCCGAAGCTGTTGGAAACCGAAGATTTTTATCACTTCAAAGTCTATCCTGTATTAGGATCCTGTGCTCAGAACAAGGGAATGGCTCTCTTTCCCAGAAAGATAAACGGGCAATATGCAATGATCTCCCGTGTCGACGGGTTCAGAAACTATATAATGTATTCGGATGATATTCAGGAATGGCAGCAGGCTGAAGTAATTGAAGAACCGGAGAATCCCTGGGAATTTGTGCAGATTGGAAACTGCGGATCGCCGGTTGAAACGCAAAATGGATGGCTGTTGGTTACCCATGGGGTAGGCCCGATGCGTAAATACTGCCTGGGGATCACCTTGCTTGATTTGAATAATCCCGCCAAAGTTATATGTCATCTTGATGAACCGTTGCTGATCCCCAATGATGAAGAGCGTGAGGGATATGTTCCGAATGTAGTATATTCCTGCGGGGCAATAATTCATAATAATGAATTGATTATTCCCTATGCAATGTCGGATTCGCTTTCGTCCTTCTTCTCGGTATCTCTGGATGTACTTTTTGCCAAATTACTCAAGTAAGGATGGTTTTATAAAGTTTTATATACGACTGTATCATCTTTTCCCGGGAGAAATTCTGTTTGGCCCAGGTCATACAGAATTTCCTGTCAATCTTGCCGACATCTCCAAGTGCTTTTACGGCTTCTTTTATTGAATCCACCAGAAAACCGCATTTTTGGTGTACTATCAATTCAGGCATAGATCCCTTGTTAAAGGCAACAACTGGTGTTCCGCATAACAATGATTCAGCGACGCTCATACCGAAGGGTTCATTGAAACTGATGGGATGAAGCAGTGCGTAGGCCCCGCCAAGAAGTTCATTCCTTTTTTCAGGCCCGGAGTTACCGGTAAAAACAATGTCTTCGCGTAAAAAGGGCTCTACACATTCTTTAAAATATTCCCGGTCCTGAATAATTCCGGAAATAATTAGTTTCATGCCGAATTTTTCCGCTATTTTTATAGCTTCGTAAGTGCCTTTATCACGGTGAATTCTTCCGAAATAAAGCAAATAGTCTCCGGCTTTTTCACTGAATGAGAAATCATCTGTTTTCAAACCGTTATATACAGTCGCGAGATAATCAAGTTCAGGGCTTCTGTCAGAATTGCTTATTGATACATAAAAACTTGAATCGTTATATTTTTTATATACAGGAATAATCTTCGGAGAAGAAAATCCGTGAATAGTTGTAATCATCGGTGTGTTAATCAGCCTGGAGTATGACAGCGGCAAAAAATCATAATTGTTATGTATGATGTCAAATTCTCCTGCATGTTCCATCAGGTTCGCGATGTGGAGACATTCCCATACCTTCGGATCAAGGGTTTTATCTTCTTCATACGGATGTCCGCAAACCGATGAAAGTTTCCCTGATGTTATGGAATCTCCGGTTGCAAAGAGAGTAACCTCATGACCCTTTTTAATAAGTCCTTCGGCGATATTCGACGCGACCTGTTCCCAGGGACCGTAATGCCTGGGCGGAGTTCTCCAGCAGATTGGGGCCAGAACGGCGATTTTCACAGTCTTGTGCCTGAAAGAATTGTCAGGTGGGCAATTAAAAATGCGAGAATACTCTCGGCCCCCTGATTCCTGTTAACTCCGTTGCTTTTCAGTCCGTCGTTGCAACCGTGGGTTTCAAAATCATATATAGGAATACGAAGATCGTTTTCGCCTAAAAACCACATGAATGAATCAAACATCTTTCTTAAATATTGGTTGTCCAGAGTAACTTCAAAGGCCTGAGAGTACATTAATACCATAGCCATTGCATCAATAGGCTGTTGATCGTATTTTGATCTGATGCCGCCGATATTATACCATTCTTCTGATCCTACAAGAGAAAGGTAACCTTCCCTGAAAACGATCTCTTCCAGAAAGTCCATTGTTTCCATTGCGACGCTTAAAACCTTTTCATTTCCGGTTATTCTGAAAGAATGAAAAAGTGCAAAAGGAATAATTCCATTATCATATGATAAACCTGGCTCGAACCAGAGCCAGTCTCCGGTCTTTTCTTTTTCGTACATGGTAACAATTTTAGCAGTCAGAGAGTTTAGTATTTCAGCCATATCTTCATCCCAGGGAAATCTGTTCATCCACGCGCAGATCCCGACGACTGTATTTGCGATTCCCCTTATTGAAGTTAATTTTTTAAAACCTGATGAAGCTTTCATGAACATTTCCTTGCCCAATTCAAAGTAAGCTTCATTCGGAGGATTTTTTACAAGCTCCCCGATTGCCCATATAGTACGTCCGAAAGAATCCTCAGAACCTTTTTCATCGAGAAAGCTTCTTTCGAAACTCAAAAAATTTCTGAATGTGCCGTCCTCATTCTGCATATATTGAATATAACTTAAATAATTCGACATTAAATCCAGAACTTCAATCTCTTTCATCTGGCTATAAACCATAATTGCCATCAGCAAAGCCCGTGCATTGTCATCAAGGCAATATCCGTCTCTGAATCTGGGTATATTGTAGAGCGAATGTTGAAGAATGCCGGTTCCGTCGGTCAATTTTTTTACATGCACGAGGTTGAACTTCGGAAGCAGCAAAGGATTAATTATCAATTCCTGCTGATCCGCTACTCCGGAATAAGATTCTATTGCTTTTGCTATCAGGTGCAGATACGTTTTACCTATTTCAGACCAGACGGTATTTTTACCGTAAAGATAGGCACATTTTCTTAAAGTCCCCAGATATTCAGGATTTTCAATAAGTTTATTAAGTATTTCCGTCAATTTATCTGAATTGTTGAAATCAAAAATAATACCGCGATTATCCGCCAGTAATTCTTTGGCATGCCAATAGGGAGTCGAAACAACTGCGGCGCCCGCTCCTACTGCATATGACAGGGTACCGCTTGTTATCTGGACTTCATTTAAATATGGTGTAATGTAAATATCGGACGCTGTGAGGTAGCCAAGCAATTCTTCAGTGCTTACAAATCGATCATCGAAATATACATGATCCGTAAGGTTGTTTTTCCGAACCAGGAGCTTGAGATAGTTTCTGTATTCTTCTCCGGAGGATTTGACAACAGCCGGATGGGTTTTGCCCAGTACCACATATAAAACTTCCGGATGTTTTTTTACTACGTCAGGAAGTGCATTAATGACGGTTTCTATTCCCTTATTTCGACTCAAAAGACCAAATGTAAGAAGGGTTTTTCTTTCTTCAACATGGAATTTTTTTTTATAATAAAGATTTTGCGTAAAATCAAAATCAGGTACACCGTGTTCAATAACATCAATTTTTTCAAGAGGTATTTCATAAATATTTGTCAAAAATTCGACAGCCAGCCTACTCATTACGACTATTTTTTCCGCGTGTTTTCCAATCTCGCGGACAATATTTTTTTCATTGTAGGAGGGATCTCTCAGCACGGTATGGAATATCACAATCAGGGGAATTTCCAGTCTGTGAATTAGAGGCAGGATAAAAACTCCGCTGTTTCCTCCGAATATTCCGAATTCATGCTGCAGAACACAAACTTCTGCATCACTGAAGTTAATATACTTTACAGCTTCAAGATAATCTTTAGCATGATTTTTATTTATTACATGCTTTACCTCTTCAGGATATATATACTCCTGATCATTTATAGCGACTACAAAGGCTTCCGCCTGAATACTCTTTTCTTTCTTATTTTTAATGAGAGATGTGATAAAGTCTTTGGTGAACGATGCAATTCCGCATTGCCGTGGTGGATAATTGCCTATGCAGGCTATTCTAATTTTTTTCATAGATCTGATGATAGACCTGTCAGTGATAATAAACAAGATAGCAGTACTGTTATAAATATTGATAAAATAATTAAAACGAAACTTTATTGCCATTCGCCTGTTTTTTATGCAGTTAAATTATGGAATGCTCTGTTCCTGAAGATAAACTCTTTATTCTCCGCTGTTTTCTGTTTTAATACAGTTTTTTCTGTCCCTTTTTGCGACATTGGCGGCTTCTTGAATGTTGGTCTCAGGCATTACGGTGGCGAATTCCTCGCCGCCGTAATGTGCGAAGATATCTGCTTTTCTTATATCGAATTGATTTAATTATTTCTTTTTCATACATTCATTATAGTAAATTAGCATTAAGATTGCATATAGAGATACTTTACTTTCCCCTATAATAGAATTACTATCTCTTATCTGAATAACAAAAATCAATATGATATACCTTCAGTCCTGGAACTGCTTTT
This sequence comes from Spirochaetia bacterium, assembly GCA_963675665.1. Taxonomy (GTDB): domain Bacteria; phylum Spirochaetota; class Spirochaetia; order UBA9216; family UBA9216; genus Thalassospirochaeta. The sequence continues at coordinate 4,462,655 of OY776510.1, read as the reverse complement.
TCTGTAACTGAGCCGCGAATCTTACAGGTGAATCTTTTTCCCGATGCAACAGTTTGTTATCAGATCAAAACTATTTACAGAGGCCGGTACATGTCAAAAGCTGTTCGATTAATTAATTTTTTGAGAGGATCCATAAAAAAGAAAGAATATCCCAATATCGTTAATTTCGATATTACGTCAAAATGCAACCTTTTGTGCGAACATTGCTATTGGCGTAAAAGCTACAACCCGGAAAAGGAATTGTCCGACGGCGAATGGGAAAAAATATTTTTAGATTATTATAAAAAAGGTGTGAAGAGCGTGATGCTTACGGGAGGAGAGCCGTCGATTCGCCCGGAGGTGATCAGATCCGCCTATCAGATATTTGATAATTTAACCGTTGTCTCAAACGGCACTATTCCCATACCGGAAGATATTCAGGCTCGTTTGTTTATTAGTCTGGACGGCCCCGCCGAGATTCATGACAAGATTCGTGGGCGTAAGGTTTTTGACACGGTAATAAAAAATATTCAGGGTGATAAACGTGTTGTGCTGACGCCGACACTATCCACGACTAATTACCGTTATATTGACGAACTGGTTAAGATTGCCCGGGAATCGGATGTCGACGGCATCACTTTCAGTACTTATGCATCTCATCATGTACAAAATGATCCTCTCTTTTTACAGAGGGATGAGCTTGAATGGACTGTTAAACAACTCACAGAAAGCTGGAGAAGCAATAAGGATATTGTATTGCTCTCACCGGGCATAATAAAATTATTTAAGTCGAAAAAATTCTATAAAACATGTTATTTACGGAACGAAAAGAATGTTGTCTCCTATAATGCCCAATTACAACGGAAAGAACCCTGTGTTCTCGGTGAAGGGGTTGACTGTTCATCTTGCGGTTGTATTGTTCCTGTCTTAGCATATGCAATGACTCGTATTGACGTACGGGCATGGCTTATCTTTAACAGGCTGTATCCGGAACGCTACTATAGTTGAAAAACAGAGATTATTAATTCCCCGAATTAAAAATATATCCTCTTGCCCTGACATTCCTGAAAAAAACGGGTGACGAAGGCTCCTCTTCGAAATATTTTCTTAATCTCATGATGAAATTATCAACGGTTCTTGTGTCTGTGTCGGAATCTATCTGCCAGACCCTGTCCAGCAGTTCCTCCCTCGTAATAATCTGGGCCTCATGATCGACAAAATATTTAAGGAGCGCCCCTTCGAGAGGAGTCAGCCTAAAGGAACCGTTCCGGGATTTGCAGGTCAGGTTTTTAAAATCAACCTGATTGCCGCTGAAACAGTATTCTGAATTCCTCTCGAGGGAGTCCCTGTACCAGGCGTTCCTGCGAAGCATCCCTTCGACTCTGAGCAGTAATTCTTCAAGGTGGAACGGTTTGGTGAGATAATCGTTCGCACCCATAGAAAGTCCTTTTACCTTATCCTGCTGTGCAGTCCTTGCTGAGAGAAGAAGCACCGGCAAAGCCGGAGACTGTTCTCTGATTTTTTTCAGGACTTCAAATCCGTTGAGAAAAGGCAGCATAATATCGAGAATAACCAGATCGGCATCGCTCTGTTGTAAAAACTCCAGTGCTTTTCTGCCGTTTTCCGCACGGGCTACGCTATAGCCCTCAGCCTCAAGATTAAATTCAAGTCCGGCGGCGAGGCTTTCTTCATCTTCAACCAGGAGAATATTATAATTAAATTTCTGTGTACTCAATTTAAATCAACTCTCCTCTTGATGATACCGCATCCTGGTTGCCGGCAGTTCTATTTTGAAGGTCGTCCCTTGCTTCCTTTTACTTTTCTCAATTTGAATTTTGCCTTTATGGATTTTTAATATCTGTCTACACCAGTAAAGACCGATGCCAGTGCCCTTTACAGAAGGGCTGTCGGGTCTTTTCAACCTCGTAAATTTATTGAAAACCTTCTTCCGGTCTCCATCGGCGATTCCTATTCCTTCATCTTCAAATGTTAACAGGAATTTTTTATTAAAATATTCCAGTTTAATTTTTATCTTAACCGGGCCGTCGGAATATTTAACTGAGTTATCAATTAAATTGCTGAGAACCGTCTCAAGACCAGCCGGATCAATCTTTATATTGCATGACGTCTTTCCTTTTATCAGGATGCCGTTGCTTTCGATTCCGAACTTGTCTGCGAGATTTCTAATGAGCTTTTTAACCGAACTATCGGCTGGAATGACCACGGGTTCAAAGAATGCAGCCTTGCTGTCAATAATCGATATTTCAAGAATTGAACCTATGAGTCCGTCCAGCCGCCGGATATCCAACGCCATGCGTTCAAGAAACTCGGTACTCTTCTCTTCCGGCAGCCGGTGTTTCTGGAGTGTTTCAATTCCGAGCTGAATGGATGCCAATGGTGATTTTAATTCATGAGTCACATTCGCTATAAATCCGTCGTAAATTCGATTAGCAATTGTCTGTCTTATCAGACGTATGAAGATGAAAATCAGCCCTGTTGAAATGAGAGTAATCAGGATTAATCCGTATATAAAAAGTATTGTGCCGTTATTATGAAGCAGCAGATCAGGGTTAATCAGGTTTGCAAGCTTTGTATAAACAGCATTATTAGACACGAACCAGTAAATCCAGAAACCGAGCAGGGCAAAGCACGAGAGCTGAATGATTATAAAGAGAGTTATTGAATGCTGAAGATATTTCTTCCCTTTGCTCAGTCTCATATGGCTTTTACACTTCTTTTACACAACCAGTTTCCCCTTTATGTTACTATCAAAATATAACACAGATCAATTATGGAGAATTCTAAAATGAAAATATTATTTATATATCCTGAATTCCCGGTTACATTCTGGAGCTTTAAACATGTGCTCGGGTTTGTTGCAAAGAAGGCTTCAGAGCCGCCTCTGGGACTGCTGACTGTTGCATCGATGCTTCCGTCTTCCTGGGAGAAAAAGCTGGTTGACCTCAATGTAAGCGGATTATCCTCAAAGGACATTTTATGGGCCGACATTGTTTTTATCAGCGGTATGGACATCCAGAAAGAATCTTTCATGAAGGCTGTAGACAAGTGCAGGTCTCTTGGGGTAAAGGTTGCTGCCGGAGGACCGATGGTAACACAGGATCCCGAAAATTTTTCCGGAATTGATTATCTGATCCTTAATGAGGCGGAACTCACACTGGCTCCGTTTCTGGCGGATCTGGCCGAAGGTAAGGTTTCAGGAATTTATTCTTCCGATGATTATGCAGATCTGTCGCAGACTCCGGCTCCCGACTGGAGTCTAATCAGGACGAAAGATTACGCAAGCATGGACATCCAGTATTCCCGGGGCTGCCCGTTCAACTGCGACTTCTGCAGCATCACTGCCCTTTACGGGGGAAAAACCAGGGTAAAACAGACCGAACAGTTTATTGCAGAGCTGGAATCCCTCTATGCTGCAAAATGGAAGGGTTCTGTTTTTATAGTAGATGATAATTTTATCGGCAATAAAAAACGACTGAAAACAGAACTGCTCCCTGCACTAATCGCATGGCAGAAGGAACGTAATTACCCGTTTACATTTACGACCGAGGTTTCAATAAATTTGGTGGATGATGATGTTCTGATGGAGCTGATGGTCCAGTCTGGTTTTCATTCATGCTTTGTCGGAATTGAGTCGCCTGAAGATTTAAGCCTGAGCGAGTGCGGTAAAACTCAAAACCGGAAAAGAGACATGGTGGAGTCGGTTAAGACAATGCAGCGGAAGGGATTCAACATAATGGGCGGCTTTATTGTAGGTTTCGACAATGACACTGAAGATGTCTTTGAAAGTCAGGCGAGCTTTATCCGTAAAAGCGGAATCGTTACCGCAATGGTCGGCTTGTTAAATGCCCCGCTGGGCACAAAGCTGTATAAAAGACTCGATGCGGATAACCGCATACTCAAAGGATTCACCGGAGATAATACAGACGGCAGTTTAAACTTTATACCGAAAATGGATGCAGAAAAACTCAGGAACGGATATAAAAGCCTTGTAAGAACGATCTATTCTCCGAAAGCATATTTTGAGAGGATTAAAACCTTTTTAAGCGAATATAATCCTCCGCGGCTTTCCGTGAACAAAACAACCTTCCTCAGCATCAGGACTTTGTTTCTCACTATTTTTCGTCTGGGAATCTTCAGAAAAGACGGGAAACGCTATTTCTGGCAGTTGTTCGGTCATACCTTGTATAGATATCCGGAATATATCGGCACAGCTTTGACAATGGCCGTATACGGGTATCATTTTCAGAAAGTTTCTGAATCTATCTGAAGATTACCAGTTCGACATAAATAATAGTATTATCTGTAATTGTTGTTATAGAGTCATTTGCCCATGATTTCTTCTTACCACGAATCGATTTAGGTGGTAATATAATGTATTGAAATCATTTTTGTTTAATAAAAATCAGGTTGAATTCTGTATACGCTTATCCGGATTCCCGGTCGGGATAATTGCTTGAAAAGTGATTCTTCAGACTCCGTTTGGGATTCCGATCGGCATAAATTGGACAATACCGGAAAAATGTATCCGCTGATTCGTTCAGACTGGCAGACTACCCTGTTCAGACTCACGGCAGTGTTGAATGAGTCAATTGATGCGCGTCCCGTAGACAATATGAAGTGACCCCCGTGTTTGCAATATCGTAGATTAGCCCGCATAATAAATTACACCTAAATGCAAGCACGCCACATACAAATCAACGGAGGTCACAATGAACAGTTTATTTTATGTTGGAATGGATGTCCACAAAGAAACTATCTCTTTAGCGGTCATCAGAGACAATAGCCGAACCATCGAGTTTGAAAGACAGATCAGAAATGAACCTGGTGGAATCAAAAAGTACTTCACAAAGCTGAAAGATAGATCAGCCAATATCATTTGCTGTTACGAAGCAGACCCAACCGGTTTTACACTTTACAGACAGCTTGAAGAGATGGAAATATCCTGCTATGTTGCCGCGCCCTCAATGCTTCCACGTAAACCCGGTGATAGGATTAAAACAGACAGTCGTGATGCAGTCTTGCTGGCAAAGGCATTAAGAAACCAGGAGATTGTCAATGTTTACATTCCAACCCGTTCAGATGAAGTGGTTCGAGATTATTTGAGAATGTGCAACGATATGCGGAAAGATCTAAAAAGACAGAAACAGCGAATGATGCAGTTCTTGCTTCGATTAGGAAAGAAGTATCCTACCAGTAATAGATACTGGACTGGAATCTTTCACAGGTGGATGAAAACTCTAATCTTTGAGGAGGACATCCACAGGGAAGTTTTCAACGAATATTACACGGCCATACTGGAGATGGAAGCAAAAATTGAAAGAATCACCGAACGAATTGAGGAGATCAGCACAGAAGCCCAGTATGCAGAACGAGTATCAAAGCTGAAATGCCTCAAAGGGATCAGCACATTATCCGCTTTAACCTTTGTGGCAGAGATCGGAGACTTTAGGCGTTTCAAAAAAGCTGAGGGGTTTATGGCATATATGGGTCTTGTCCCTTCAGAGCATTCAAGTGGAGAGATGAGGAAACAGGGGCGTATCACAAAGGCAGGCAACTCCCGTCTGAGGATGCTACTAATTGAGGCTGGTTGGCATTATCGTCATTATGGGCCATCGAAAAGACTCTCTCAAAAGCGGAAAGGGCAGGAGCTGGAAATAATCGCCTATGCTGATAAAGCCGGAATCAGACTCAATAAGAAATAAGTCAAAGATGGAAAGCAAGTCCGAAAATTGTTACTGCAGTAGCACGAGAGCTGGCTGGTTTCATCTGGGGAATGATGGTTGGTCAAACAGCTTTAAGCTGAGAATTGAATAAATGAAATTGTATCCGGGTGGAAGGATGGATAGAGAAGCGGAAGCGATAACGGAGAATCCTTGTAAAAAGCTGAAGGCAATATATTTATTTATCCTTGTCCGTAGACAGAGGAAGCTCCCGACGATCCCATTGACCTGCGGTAACCAATCCGCGAATACCAGAGTGGTCTATCGCCGCGTAATAAACTTCTCTATCTTTCTTACTGCCCGGATGTCGGGAGGTTAAGCAGGAAAAAGTATTTAACTGTTGACAAGGGTCACATCATATCAGCTTTTTTACATCGGGAGGATTTCAAGCCCGTTGGTTAGTTTTATTTACCTGGGCAGTATTTATATAGTCGATAAAATTAATAACCTGTCGACGCCGATACTGACGCCTTAATTATACAAACCCAGAAGGCTTATATGGAAATCTTACCGCATAAGCACTTCTTATGCTGCTATATACTGCACTATATAAACTACATGAGGACACAGACTGAGTTCAGGGTCTAGTGTCTTCACGGACAACGTTATTCTCTATTGTCTAACTCAAAAAGTTGCACCGTACGTACTGGTTCGAGTCCAGTTCTGGGCAAAAAAAGCAAGCTTGCTTTTTTATGTACGGAAGAACTTTCGGCCCTTCTGAATAATCCTTGCAACGGTGTCCTTTGAGACATCAATATCGATTTTATCTAGCTCACCCGAAATATGGCGGTAACCCCAGAGAAGATTAAGCTTCTTCATCTCAATGATGAGTTTTCTGATTTTTATTGTAATCGGAGGTCTTCCGGTTTTTGCTTTCTGATTGGTCAGAAACATCCCGAATGTCCTCTATCTTAATAGAACCTGCATCAAAGGTTACTCCATCTTCAGGGCATATAGTATTACAAATTGCTGTTATTGATTTCTTCTTTTTCCGTATTACCGGTTTTTAAAAATCTATATCCTTTGTTGTTCGATATGTCTGATCTTCAAGCATTATGGTAAGGATATACGCGCCTTTCAGAATGAATGATTCTTTGTATTCAGTTTGACCAAGCCGATACAAAAACCGTTCCGCAATGTATTTATTCAGTAGTGATTGATAGTCAGTTTTTTGATCGCGGCTGTAATTCAGAAGGCGGGATAGTATTGATGCAGGTATGTTTACAGGATCTTTTTTCATATTATACTTTCCAGATATGGCGTGATTACATTTTTTACTCTGCATATATCAGCATAATAGAGCAGCTCATCTACAGTGGTGCGCTTATTACCTATCACATCCTTCAGCGCCTCTATAGCCGGCTCAAGGCCGATTTTATTTCTGAATTTGAAGCAGTCGGAAATCGTTTTAGGAATGTTATAAATTCTGATATTATCATTTACAATTTTTTCTTCAATTATTCCTTCTTCATATGCCGGCCCGGTAAATCTGACTATTTGCACCGGGAGCGATTCTATCGCAGGTTTCCAGGCTGTTTTAGGAATAGCCATCCATACCTGTGACGGATTCTGTGTTCCTATCTCGTGAAAGGACAGGGCAGACAGAAGGCAAACAACACCTTGTTTGATTATTTTCTGTGCTTCTATTATCGAATGATTGTTGCCGGGGATATAATCCGGTGAACAGTAAAGCCCTCTTGATACACGGATGAGTTCTCCATCGTCTGTCATTCTCTTTATCGTTTTACGGTCTATGCCTTCTGCGGTTATTTCCTGGGTGCTGAGCAGAGGTTTAAGAATGAGGAGTTGTTTGGCTCTATCTCTCATAGTATTCATGCCACTAATACTATACTAATATATGAAGTTGTCAAGGTTATGTGGCGGACAACATCATGAATGTTTGATATTTACTGATTCTTGTATTACAATATGTTTTAGTAGATGGCTTTAAAGATGAGTCATGAGATAATTAAAATAAATTTGCCAACTGTCACCCCGGTATAAAAATGCAAAACACCGGAATTATTTTTATTAGATTCAGGTTATAATGAAATATACGTTAGTAACGTATAAAACTGCGTAACACTATATTCTTATAGGTGAGAAAGAGGATGAAAGAACATTATGATTTTTTGAATGCAATAAAAAATCCCTATTTATCAAAATTAGAGAATAATTCCGTGAGTGACGAAGAGATGGCGGAAATCCTTGAGAATAAGAAACTTATAAAGGGGCTGAAAAAAAGCATGAAAGAAGCAGCGGAAGGTAGATATAAAATTATAGATTAAACTTGGTAATAGTAGAAAGAATATAAAAAGTGGGGGGCAAAATATGGGATTATTCGACACATTAATACTGGGGGATTCGATAAAATGTCCTGATTGCGGCAATGAAATCAATTCTGTTCAGACCAAAGTTTTTGAAAATTCTATGGATACATATGAACCGGGAGATATAACACGAGGCTGCAGGATAAGAACGGGGATTATTACTGAAACGCTGTATTGTGAGAAATGTCGGTGGCCGAAAGAAATAAATGACGGCATGGTTTATGTCGTTATCTGGCATTCAATATATATCGGTATTTTCAATTCAGAAGATGAAGCAGAAGAAAGATTGAACTCAATTGACAGGCTTGATCTCATTGAATGGCTGGACAAGGCTCAAACGGAACGGGACCTATGGCATAGACGTTTCAGCAGTTTGTATCAGGGAATATCAATTCTTAATGAATATGACAAAGTCGAAGATAAAGAAACCTTCTTATCAAATACATTTAATCTTTTTTCAAAAAGAGAAATATTGGAATCAAATGATCCGCTTGGCGCTTTGGTCAAAAAGCATAAGTTTCATGGTAGAGCCGCTAACGGTGGAATATTCGACGATTAAAGAGCGCAATGAAAATAATATACACTACAGATCTTCACGGTGATAATCGAAAATATGATGAATTAGTGAATGTTGCTGATGAATTACATCCTGACGTTGTGATTAACGGTGGAGATATGTTTCCTAAGAATATTGAGCTGCACAAACAGGATGCTTTTATAAAGGATAAACTGCATAAGCATTTTGAAAGATTTGAGCAACTAAGAGTCCATTATCTGTGTTACCCGGGAAATGATGATCTAAAGATATTTGACGGACTTTTTCAGGACGAATGCAGTCGATTTGATTATATCCATGATATAGCTCAGAATATGGTAACGATAAAAGATATTGATTTTATTGGAATGAACTGGGTTGTCGATTACCCGTTCAGATTGAAAGACAGATGCCGAATGGATCATGATGATTATAGTCTTCAGATGCAATACGGAACTGCGTTGCTTTCGACTGAAGGCGGATGGACTGAAATTACCGATTGGCCTGGATATGTAAAAAAATTGCCTACCATACATGGTGAACTTGAGAATTTGCCGAAATCCGGTAATGAAAAGGTTGTTTATATCATTCACATGCCGCCATCGAGTCTCGGATTAGATGTATGTATGGATGGTAGAACAGTCGGTTCAGATTCAGTATATGATTTCATCAAGGACAGACAACCCTTATTCACATTACATGGCCACATCCATGAATCACCTGATGTAAGCGGAAAATGGAAGAATAAAGTAGATAACACGATTGTAATTCAACCAGGTCAAACAGGAACTCTGGTCTTTGTAGTAATTGATACCGAGACCATGTCTGTGGAGCGGTTTATGAGATGATACCGCAATTGCCGGAAAAACGTCGGCGCTGGCGAAAATTGATGCCTCAAAAAATTCACAAAAATTTATATATTTTTGTGAAAAAATGGAGTAACAATAGCTTATGCAATCTGTTACAGATAAAGTAATTGCAAGAATTTATAGCCGCGGTAGGGGGTGAGCCTTTACCAAGAATGATTTCGTTGCAGATTTTACGGATATTAATGTTAGAAAATCTCTTTCTGGATTAGCTAAAAAGGGTGTTATCTGCCGTGTCTGTACCGGTGTTTACGACTATCCGAAGTTTAGTCAGCTTCTGAATCTGGACTTGAGCCGTAATATCGAACAAGTTGCCAATGCAATAGCGCGTAAGTTTAAATGGCGGATTCAGCCTTCGGGGAATACTGCATTGAACTACCTTGGTTTATTTACATAGGTACCTGCTCATTATAAATATATTTCTGATGGTCCTGACAGATCATACAGAATCGATAATTTACAGCTTGATTTTAAACATACTGCAATAAAAGAAGCTGGATTCAAATACAAATAAAGCGCTCGGAATCCATACCATCAACTAAATGGATAAGTCTGTTCTTACCAAAGAGAAGTTGACCGATTTTTTTGAGGTAAGCCCCAGAACTATTGATAGTTATCTTCCTCAGAACGAAGATGAGCTTAAACAAAACGGTTGCGCGGTTTTACGGGGTAAAGCTTTGCAGGAGTTGAAATTAGTCATTTCCGAATCTGATGTCGACGAAATGTATTTCGTTAACATCAAAAAGGAGCCAAGCCTTGGTGTTTTTGATTTCTACTCCTTTTTAAAACTTGGAATTCTGATTTCTGAAAGCGAAAAGGCTAAAATTTTGTGGCAGATGATTCTTGATATAGTAATCTATACTATCAACAAACGTCGGCGGGCCGGCAACAGGTGATGATTCAATCTGAAATAATATAAAGAACAATCCTTTAACAAACATTGCTTCCGCACGTCTCTCATTGTACCGCCTTATCTGTCCAGGTAAAGGCCCTTCGGCCCTGCGGGCTCCCTCCGGTCGGCCTTGACATGGCCAGATGAAGGCTGGTCGGGAACGGTTAAGCGCGGCAAGTAAGGGAGGTAAATCCTTTGTTCGTCCGTAAAACAAATCACTAAACGGAGGTACATTATGTATCAGAGTCAACAACCAAAACATAGGGTTTATACTCCCCAAATCAGTTCCGAAACGGCTTTCATTCTTAGGCGGCTCGCGTGGGCATTAAACAAACCAATGACGCAAACACTGAATCTTGCAGTTACTGCTTTTAGCTCTATGCAGAAATGCAATAACATCTGCAGCAATTGCCGAGACAGGCGCTGTTCTCTGTGTCCGCTTTCAAGTGCTATTGCTGGTGTTGCAGATTCAGCACCTGCACAGTACGGTAAGTAAGCCATTTTAACCTGGCGGCTGGCGCCGTCAGGTTTATTCTTCTGTTTTCTTGGAAGGGTATGGGATCGGGAATTCCATATAATGAATTTAATAATTTTGTGAACAGATCTTGCATTTAATTGATTCGTCAGCAGAAATAAATGAAGGAGATAATTTCGGAAAAGAATCCCTACAGAGATTTTACATGATTTTTTGCATTTTCTATTTCGGGTAGTTTTTGCATGGTCGCACTTGTTTTTAGGAGACTTGAGGTCATTCTTTGCTTTTTCAACCGTAGGATATTTCTTCTTCATCAGGCGGAGCCTCCTGTATCGTTTTCAAATCCATCCTCTGTGGTGTTATTCTCAGAAGCAGTAATCTTTTCTGTTTCATTCGTTGGTTCAACTCTTTGACTGGATACCCATTCTTCCAGTTTGTTTTCTTCAAACAAAACCCTGCGCCCAAGTTTGATATGCGGTATTTTTTCCTTTTCCGCGTATGTATACAGGGTTTTTACGCTGAGTTTTGTAAGCTCCGCTGCTTCTTCGATTGTCAATAATGCTTTCATTCCAAACCTCCTTATAAAAAAAGAACCGGCAGACTGTACTTATTCTACCAGTTTTTTATATTGAGTTAGGGTAGGGGTTACCCTACTTTTTTAAAATTTATTATTTTATTCTGGATTTCCTGAATGTCCTTAAAATCATCAGTGTCAAAATGAGTATAGTGTTCGGTCATCTTGGATGATGCATGGCCGACAAGCGCTCTTAGCTTTCCATCTGTGATATTATTACTTCTAAGAGTTGTGTTCAGGTAGTGACGCCAGCTGTGAAAGCAGATGTTTCGTTCGCGTCTTTGCTCATCATCAATTCCAATAGCCTTGAATGCCTTGAATAATGAGCGTCTTAATGTGTCAGGGTATACCGGAAGCTTTCCGCCGTCGGTTGAAAAGACATACCCGCCTTTATTCTGTTCAGAAAAATTTACAAGCTCGGTCATTAACTGTTCAGGGATAATTACCTTTCTTGCATGGTGTGACTTAGTATCAGTGAGCCCGAAGTTTTTTGTAAATTGCTTGTCAACAAGAATATGATTTTCTTTAAGTACTTCGCCGCGTACAGCAAGGACTTCGCCAAGCCGCATGCCGGTGCAGGCAGATAAGAGATTTGCATAATAATAAATATCATTGGCCCATATTTGCTTTTTATTCACAAGGTCAAATAATTTTGAAACTTCATCCTGGGAAAGAACCCCTCGCTCTACTGATTCTGTTTTAAGCGGCATAATTGAACTTGAAGGATCGTCAGTAATCAATTCGCGTCTGACGGCTTCTTTGAGCATTATTTTTAAGAATGCTAATCCGAGGTTGGCAGTCGCGTTTGAAAGTCCCTTAGCCGTAAAAGTATCAAGCCATTTCTCGATATCATACGGTGTGATGTCTGATAAGTACTTTTTTTCAAAGTATGGCAGTATATGCTTTCCAAGCATTACCCTCGCGGTATGTGCATATGATTTTGAAATCGTTTTTCTCTTTTTGAGATAATTCAGATATTCGCATTCATCCCAAAGCCACCAGTTTTCAGAATATTTCATAAAGTTTATCCTTCTGAGTCTTATTGGGATCAGCAAATCCTTTTTTAATAAATCAAAGCAATAGGCCTTAGCTGCTGTCTTTGATTTCTTCCCTGTAGAAAAAGCGCTGGTACGTTTGTTATTTTTATCGTATGTCTGATAGTACCAAATTCGCTTACCTGAGGGTAACTTCCTGAGAAATAGTGTAAAAGGTTCTCTGTAACGCATAAAAACTCCTTATGCGGCCGAAATGCTATCATATTTGCGCATTCGGCCATTTTGTTTTATTGTTAGATAGAACCTACCGTGAAATAACTCTTTGCCGAGTAAGGGGTTGCCCTACTTTTATAAGTTTTACTTCTATGGGCTGCGTTCAAATCGTCGTTATGTATAAAAAGATGGAATTTTACAATCTTATGAAATATGTGCCATGTATAGGAAATAATATATGTTGTTATGGTATATGTTAAAAGAAAATGGAGGATTCTCATAATTAATGATATTATAGAGATGGGTTTTAGGCATGACTATGGTCTCTGGAAGACAACGTTAGGAGTTTAATATGTCGGAAGAAGAAAATGTAAGGATTTTAAAAACAATTAAAGCAATAAAAATTTTAGCGATTATATCACTCATAACTTGTTTAATCTGTGTAATCGGAATATTTTTATATGTGCAAACCATCAATACAAGAATTGATGAAAAGAATAAACGATTAGAAGAAATCTTATTTAATGCAAATGACGAATTTCGTGAAAACATGGTTGATAAAGTATCTGAGTTATTAAACTCATATATGATATTTCTGCCTAGTCTTGAAATTGATTTAACATCTGAAGGGTGGCAAGATTTAGGCCATGGTTTAATAGTTTCAGATATTGTAGTGGATGAACATTTAACTGGAGTCAAAGTTAAAGGAAAAGTAATAAATTGCTTATCAGTTACACAGTCAAGAATTTCTTTATTTATTGTGATAGGTGAATCAAGTAAAGAATTTGAAATTATAGAAGACATAAAACCTTCATACAGTGCAGATTTTGAAGTATATGTTCCAGATGTTCCAATAGAGAATACTAATAAAGCAAAGCTTGTTTTTCAAAATAGTTATAGAAGGTGGTATTAATAATTTACATTAGAAGAAGCTTGAGTATGGCAAGCTGTAATGAACAAAGATTAGAAAAATGGAATTATTAAAAGAAATTGTTGATATTTTTATTCTGAGTAAGAAAGAATCTGATACATGGGATTTCAAGCTATGTCATCACAGAAACTCTTTACAGTTAGTAAAAGATATAATTTGTTTAGCAAATGTCATTTCTGAAGAAGATAGATATTTAATCTTAGGGGTTTCAGATCAATTTGAGATAAAGGGCTTAGCGAATGATGAAAATAGAAGAACCCAAGCTGATATAATAAATATATTAAGGGATGCTAAATTTGCTGAAGACAGATATCCTGATATATTTTTACAAACAATTGATGAATATGATATAGATGTAATAATTATAAAAAATCGTCCCGAGAAACCATATTATTTAAAAGAAATTATGAGTAAGGAAGGTAAAAATTTATATCCAGGAACTGTCTATTCGAGAGTTAGGGATACGAATACGCCAACAAATAGATCAGCTGAATCAAGATTAATTGAAGAAATGTGGAAAGAACGTTTTGGTTTAAATATACATCCTGTTGATAGAATTTGTTCATTATTAAAGGATGATTCTGTTTGGATTCATGATATAGGCAATAAGAAGTATGCATATAATGAACAATATCCGGAATTTAGATTTGAGTTAAAAGGTGTAAATGAATTTCAAGATGAAATAAGTTATTTTTTTATAAATGAATCTTCATTTAAAGGAAATGTGAAGTTTCTATATAATTCTACTATTTTATTTGAAATGACTTATGTGTATTTGGATGAAATGAGACAAATTTTACCATTTCCAGATATTACAGTGGCTGCAAGGAAACCATTTTATTATTTATTAAGAGATAGTAAGAAAGGGGCATTTTTTAAGTTTTTAGTAAGAAATAATTATAATTCATTTGAAAGAGATGGGGAGATAGAACCCATAGTAATTCTAGAAGATAATGCAGATTTGAATAGATTTAAAAGAATTATTGAAGAGAATATGGAAAAGATTGAAGAATATGAATTATCATATTCAGCTGAGAAAGCAGTAGCTTCAACTGGTAGAGATAATGGAAAGTATATGAGTGCTATCTGGAAATTGAAGAATGAAATTTATACATAACAAATGAAATGCAGTAGTCAAAATCTTTGTCACGATTCTGGCGGAGACGTTCAGCGCTGATCGCGCTTCACTCCAGAATCGCGCCAAGCCTCGGAGACTCGGCCGATTTTGCTACTGATTTCGTCGTTATGTGTATCAAAATTTCGGAAAATAATGAGGTTTTTAGTTTATAATGTTAAAGGACTGAATAATATGAAAAGAAAATATCTAAAAATGTTGATCATATTAAATATGATCATATTAATCCCAGTAATAAATTCATATGATTTAAATGGAGAGTATTCTTTTATTAGAAATACAAAAGGGCCACCATTTAACCCTATGACATGGGTTTTTGATGATAATAGATTTCATGTTTTTGGAGAAGATGGATATGAAGAAATCGATTCAGAAGGTACTTATAGAATAATAAAAGAAGAAATATTCCACTGGATAGAAATTGAGATTGAAAAATATGAGTATAAAGTATTAGGTGGAAGCAATATAGCATTTGAAGAAGGGCCATTGGCTGGAAAAAGATTATTATTACTATATTCAGATGAAATGCTTTATATGCAGAATCCTCTTAATAAAAGAATATTCTCCTTGGGGAGAGTTAATGACAAAAGCATCGTTTTGTGGTCAAGAAATAATGGTGATATTAGGGAAAGTACGTTTTTAATAGAAGGTGAGATCGAATATAATGCTGAAAATCTTAGATATCTGAATTTGAATTTGCATAATAAGTATATAGGTAAAGTTCCATGGGTAGAAGGTGTAAATGGATATGGAGTTAATGAATGGGTAGAACTAGGTTTTACTACTCCATATTATATTTATGAAAATAATCGATATTTAAGGCCAGTTGATCATTTGGTCATTTTTAACGGTTACATTGACGCTTCGAGACCAGATTTATATCTAAAAAATGGACGAATTAAGAAAATAAGGATTACATCACCAAATTATGAAGAATTAGATCAAATTATAGAAATAAGAGATATTCCAGACCCACAAATTTTTAAAATTGATATTAATAACTTTGGTAATAAGGTATTAAAACCTTTTGAAAATACAGTCTTACATTTTGAGATTATGGATATATATCCAGGGATTAAGTGGGAAGACACGTGTGTTAGCATGATAGCAGGTGTAAATAAGATGAAAATACTTGAAGAATAAAATGAACACATAACAAAAGTTTTGGAGTAGTCAAAATCTATTGGCATGATTCTGGCTAAAGACGTTCGGGCAATGGCCCTCACTCCAGAATCACGCCAATTCCGCGAGGACGCGGAACGATTTTGCTACTCAAATCGTCGTTATATAGCCTCCAGAGTTGAATCAACATCTTTGAATAGAAAATTCCGATATGTGGATGATATATAGAATTTAAGAATCGAAGAGGATTTATTTATTCTTAATGATTATCAGCCTTGTAAGATCCATTAAATATTTAATATATAAGGAATTAACAGAAAGTTGGAATAAATTTTATGAGATTCATAGACCAAGATAGAAAGATATATGGAATTTGTCTGAGAAAGTAATAAAAAGTTGACAATGTATATACAAATAGGTATTATTAATTATGAGAAATATCATTTGGGATAAAGAAAAAAATGAGAAACTAATGTTAGAGCGTAATATCTCTTTTGAAGAGATAAGCCAAATGATAATGGATGGAGAATATCTTGATATTCTAGAAAATCCCGTTAGAGAAGGACAACTGTACTTTGTAGTTAATATTGAAGAATATATTTGGATAGTACCATTTCTTATTGATGATGTTGAAAACATTGTCTTAAAAACAGCTTTTCCAAGTAGGAAATATAATAAGAAATATAAAGGAGAGAATAATGAGAACTGAATATAAATTGAATGATGAAGAAACAATGATCGAAAATGAGATAGTAACATATAAATCCGTAGATGGAGAAAAAAGGAAGAGAATAGAAGGAATAATTTCTGAAGCTAAAAAGAATAAAGCGATAAGTTTAAGAATAACAAATTATGATCTTGAAAAATTGAAGGAAAAAGCTGAACAAGAAGGTTTACCATATCAGACTCTTATTACAACGGTTCTACATAAATATATTACGAATCAATTATTTGAAAAACAAGAAATTATGAAATCAATAAGATTATTAAAAGAAGAAAAGGCTATATAACAAGAGATTTGGAGTAGTCAAAATCTTTGTCACAGTTCTGGCTAAAGACACTCCGCGCTGATCGCGCTGCGTTCCAGAACTGCGCCAAGCCTCGAAGACTCGGCCGATTTTGCTACTCAAAACGTCGTTTTGTGTAAACGAGAATTGGGCTAAAATAAAGATTTTATATGGTTCCCGTTTAGAATGACACATAAGTGAAAAACATATTAAAAAGAAAATATTTGATTCAGTTCTTTGATAGAACAATAATTTGCAGGTTGAATAAAGAAGTTTATGGAGTTAATCATCCTGTTTTCGATAGTTTCCCATAACCTCCGACGTGAAACGTATTCGTATCTATGTCCTATTTTAAGCTTCTCAAAAAAATCACAGCTAACCTGCGTAAAATTTTAGCGGCCAAATGTTTAAAATGAATATTACGGAAATGAAGAAGTAAAATGTTAAGAAACAGAACAGTAGTTATTGTTTAAAAATAAAAATACCTGCAAAGAGGAAATCGTTGTATGATTAATTGGGATGAACCCAGCAAGAACGCTGGGTAAAGAAGGAGCAAAGTAATAAAAAGGATACTGTTAAGATAAAAGAAAGTAGTTGATATGGGGTCGTTACACAAAACATGAAATTTGTAGCAGTCCTGGCTATTGTCATGATTCTGGCTAAAGACGTTTCGCGCTGATCGCGCTGCACTCCAGAATCACGCCAATGCGCTCGAAAGACTCGCGCCGCCAGGCAGCTAAAATTGTCGTTATACAGAGTTAAGAAATGGTTATAATATACTTTTAGAAAGTATAAAAAGTTGCAAGGATATGCATTTAGTGATAAAATAATAATATGATAGATGCATTATACCAATATAACCCATGGTGGGAAGGTGAGTTTTCATTAGATAGGATTATACCCAGAAAGAAATATCTCGAGTTACTTCGTAGAAATCTGCAAAATGAGCATATTATTTTTCTAACAGGATTACGACGTATTGGGAAAACAACCTTGATGAAGTTGATTATCAAGGAATTAATAGAAGAAATGAGTATTTCAGCAAATCATGTCTTATATGTCAGTTTAGACGATTATGTATTTAAAGATAATTCAATCCTGGATGTATTGGATGAATATAGGAAATTACATCGGATTCCGGTTGATGATAAAGTCTACCTGTTTTTAGATGAAGTAATATATAAAGAAGATTTCCATCAACAATTGAAAAATATCCATGATAGGCAGAATGCAAAAGTATATGCTTCATCATCTTCAAGTATAAAGTTGAAAGATAGAAAAGCTTTTTTAACTGGAAGGGCATATATCTATGAAGTAAAACCCTTGGATTTTGATGAATATCTATATTTTAAGGATATTAAAATATCAAGAAAAGATAATAAATTGCTTGAACCATATTTTGATGATTTTCTTAAGGTAGGAGGAATCCCGTACTATGTATTGAATGAAGAAAGAGAATTTTTATTTAGTTTGGTTGATGATATCTTACATAAAGATATTATATCGGAACATTCAATTAAAGATCCCCAAATGATAAAGGATTACTTTTTATTATTGATGGAAAGAAGTGGTAAACAATTAAGCATTAATAAGATCGCTAATATTTTGAAAATATCGGTAAATTCTGCTCGAAAGTATTTATACTATTTTAATGATACGTTCTTAATACAATTATTATCAAGATATGGAAAAACAAATGAAAAGATATTATCTCCTAAAAAAATATATTGTAATGACTTAGGAATAAAACATTGTTTTACAGGAGCAAGGGATTTTGGGAGCTATTTTGAAAATTATTTGTTTCTCAAAATGAAACAACACGATATTTATTATTTATATGAAGATGGGATAGAAATAGATTTTTATATAAAGAATTTGGATCTTTTAATAGAGTCCAAATATAATTCATATATGAATGATAAACAAAAGGCATTATTTGAGAAAACGAAGGCAGAAGAAAAAATTGTAATAGATTCAGTGTTTAAATTAGATGAATTAGAGAAATATCAAGAAATAGAAAAACCTGTATAACAAGAGATTTGGAGTAGTCAAAATTTATTGTCACGATTCTGGCTAAAGACGTTCGCTGATCGCTCACTCCAGAATCGCGCCAATTCGGCGAAGACGCCGAACAATTTTGCTACTCAAATCGTCGTTATGTAGATATCAGGTACAGGCTTGTAAGATTATCAGCATTTTTCTAATAAGTGGGTGTACAATGAAAGGCATATAGAAATCCTGGATTGGAGGATATTATGCCAGTGATGGAGACTACGGCAATGGATCAGAAGAAGGAATTTATTCTACTTTGGAAATCCGGTCAGTATAGTTTCAGTCATCTGTGTCGAGAGTTCAATATTACAAGAACTACCGGATACCGTTATGTAGAAAAGTATGAAAAATGGGGAATGGAAGGTTTAAAGAATCAGCCGACAATTCCACACCACATTCCCAGTAAGACACCAAAAGCAATCGAAGACGCAATAATAAAAATACGAACAACTAAAGAAACTAAAAACTGGGGAGCAAGTAAGATACTCTGGAAATTAGAAAAAGAAGGGGTTTACGAAAAGCTACCAGCACGCTCAACAGTCAGCTTGATATTGAAGCGAAATGGATTAATTCCTGAACGGAAAAAAAGAAAGAAAGTAGAATCGGAAAAACCAATTTTTGATCCGCAGGAACCTAACGAAGTATGGAGTGCTGATTTCAAAGGTCAATTCAGGATGGGTAACGGAAAGTACTGTTATCCTCTAACCGTGTGTGATAGTAAATCGCGAATAATAATCGAGATAAAAGGTTTGCATAAAACAGATTATGAAACTGTTAAGGCAATTTTCAAAGGTATATTTGAAGTCTATGGACTACCTTTACAGCTGCATACCGACAACGGAGTGCCTTTTGCAAACGTAAGAGCTTTAGGACGACTAACAGCTTTCGGGGTATGGTTGATGGACTTAGGAGTGAAACCAGTCTATTCAGATCCTGGCCACCCGGAACAGAATGGTAGACATGAAAGAATGCATAGAGAATTGAAAGCTGCAACATGTCAAAGACCAAGTAAGAATCTTCAAGCACAGCAGGTTCGATTCAACAAGTTTAAAAAGTTTTATAATAACGAAAGACCACACGAGGCCTTAGGTATGAAGACGCCGAATAGTGTTCATGAGAAGTCTAAAAGAGTCTATGAAGAAGAAATAGAGAAATGGGAATATCCAGTAGATTATAAGATAAAGCATGTCTGCAATAACGGAATAATAAGAGTAGGAAGAACAGATCAGATTTTTGTAACAACCGCTTTAAAGGGTAAAGATGTAGGATTGGAGGAGATAGGAGAAGGTATTTACCGTCTGTATTATCGGAATTATTGGTTAGGATATTTGGACGAAACAGCACTTCAGGTGTATGATATTCAGGAATACAGTTACGTACCGAGACTGTAGATGGAACTATTAGAAATGTGTGTACAATGCTCGGTCTGAACAGTGTAGAGTGTAGAAAAGATTGACAAAATGTACATATGTGATAAAATTGTACGATGATAGATAGACAAATCGAAAAAGAAATTAACATTCTAAAAAATGAATTCCCAATAATAGCTATATTAGGACCACGACAATCTGGGAAAACTACGCTTTCGCAGAAGATTTTCTCTAATTATGAATATATTTCATTTGAAGATTACGATGTTTATGAGTTTGCGGAATCAGATCCTCGAGGATTTTTAAATAGGTATAGTGAGAATGTAATCTTTGATGAAATACAGAGAAATCCGAAATTAATAAGCTATCTGCAAACTCATGTGGATAAACTAAAGAAAAATGGACGAATTGTAATAACAGGATCTCACAACTTTTTATTGATGGAACAGATTAGTCAATCATTGGCTGGAAGAGTAGGTATTTCTAAATTGCTTCCATTTTCGATAAAAGAAATTGATAAGCTAAAAATTGATAAAAATGAACTAATCTTTAAAGGATTTTACCCAAGAATTTATGATCAGAATATTAGAGCAGACGTATTTTATAAGAATTATATATCCACGTATATTGAGAAAGATTTAAGACAATTAAAAAAAGTAATGAAATTAGAGGTATTTATAAAATTTATGAAGATTCTTGCGGGGAGAACTGGTCAAGAATTAAATTTAAAGACAATTGGTGAAGATTGTGGAGTATCTCATGCAACGATAATTGAATGGATTTCAATATTAGAGACAAGTTTTATAATTTATAGATTAAAACCATTTTATAATAATTATAATAAAAGATTGGTTAAATCACCTAAAATATATTTTACCGATACAGGTTTAGTTTGCAGTCTATTAGGAATAAGAAAAAAAGAAGAACTGGATTATCATTTCTTAAAAGGTAATATATTCGAAACATTTATAATAAATGAAGTGATTAAAGCAAATTATAATGTTGGAGAGAAATATGAATTATATTATTGGAGAGACAATCATAAAAAAGAAATCGATCTAATAATTGATTTTGGAATTAAAAAATATGGAATAGAAATAAAATCCAGTGAAACAGTGAATGAAAAACATTTTGATGGTTTAAAATATTGGAGTGAATTATCAAAGATAGATAAAGAAAATATGTATTTAATATATGGAGGAAATGAAAATTTAAAAAGAAATGGCATGAATGTAGTATCATGGAACAATATATATGATGGAATAGTGAAAAACTCAATATAACAAAAGTTTTGGAGCAGTCCTGGCTATTGTCATGATTCTGGCTGAAGACGTTTCGCGCTGATCGCGCTACACTCCAGAATCACGCCAATGCGCGTGAAGACACGCGCCGCCAGGCAGCTCAAAACGTCGTTTTGTGTAAACGAGAATTGGGCTAAAATAAAGATTTTATATGGTTCCCGTTTAGAATGACACATAAGTGAAAAACATATTAAAAAGAAAATATTTGATTCAGTTCTTTGATAGAACAATAATTTGCAGGTTGAATAAAGAAGTTTATGGAGTTAATCATCCTGTTTTCGATAGTTTCCCATAACCTCCGACGTGAAACGTATTCGTATCTATGTCCTATTTTAAGCTTCTCAAAAAAATCACAGCTAACCTGCGTAAAATTTTAGCGGCCAAATGTTTAAAATGAATATTACGGAAATGAAGAAGTAAAATGTTAAGAAACAGAACAGTAGTTATTGTTTAAAAATAAAAATACCTACAAAGAGGAAATCATTGTATGATTAATTGGGATGAACCCAGCGAGAACGCTGGGTAAAGAAGGGGCAAAGTAAGAAAAAGGATAATTATGAATGTAGATGAAAGTAGTGAGTATGGGGCCGTTACACAAAACATGAAATTTGTAGCAGTCCTGGCTATTGTCATGATTCTGGCTAAAGACGTTTCGCGCTGATCGCGCTCCACTCCAGAATCACGCCAATGTGCTCGAAAGACTCGCGCCGCCAGGCAGCTAAAATTGTCGTTAAATGCACGGGATTTTTCAGTTTCGGGAAAATGATGGGTGTGGTAGAATCAATTAGAAAAATAAAAACGTTTTATATTCCCGCAACGTTAGACGCAATTTTTGTCATGGTTGGGATTGTTTAAGGAAGAGCCCGCCGTCCATGGCGGGCTTATTAATAGATTTAAGTATATTTTAGGATATCATCTTTTAATAATTTGCTTTTAGATAGAGTATTAAAATCTATTGCTTGCTATAGTGTAAATTTATAAATTGATAAATTTATAAACATAAAGTATACTTTCTTCATATTATGAAAAAATTAAAAGTCCTTTTAATGAAAAAATTATTATTCTTTATCATTATGATTATACTTTCTGGATGTACTACAATACATATTGACACACCAACTCGATATCATAATACGCACTGGGATTATGTTGATGATTTAACTTATCGCTTGACAGTCAAAGATCAAAGTAATATTGGAAGTAATTTCATTTTTGTAAATGAAAATGAATCTTATAAATCAGATCAAACAATTTCAGAAATTACGCGTAAAAATTTTAATACAATTCTAAATGGTATTGGCTTGATTGAAAGTAATGAACCTGATATTGATATTATAGTAAATGTAAGGAATGCTTACGTTAAATGGCCAGCAGGTTTTAATATAACTATAGAATCTCAAATTAGGTATGATTTTTCAATAAATGATGCATACACTGGCGATGAACTGTTTGATGTCAAGTTGGAGGGTTCCTGCATATCTGATGAGTTTTCTGTTTTTAACATTAGCTCTAATGTTGGTGAAGAAATGTTCAAATGCATAGCGGCTTCATTATCTGCCTTAGAATATTCACTTTCTTTTACTGAAATTGAAAAAGAAGTTAGTATTTCAAGAGAAATATATCAAAAACAGTTGCGAGACAAGGCTGAAGCCGCAAAAAGTGAAAATATTGTTATTAATAGAGATGATCTTCCAATTCTAACAGTATTTGATTTTGAATATGAAGGCATTTCAGAAAATGAAGCAAATTTTCTTGTAGATTATCTAAGTGGCGCATTATTTGATACAGGTTACTATAGAATTATAGATAGATCACAGCGTGAAGCTACTTTAAGTGAGATAAAGTATTCAATGACAGGTTGTACTGATGTTTCATGCCAATTAGAGATGGGGAAGGCTCTTTCTGCTGATTATATGGTAGTTGGAAGTTTAGGTAATGTTGGTTCTCGTTTTGTAATTAATGCTCAGTTGATAGATATTGAATCTAACGAGACATTTTTATCTGCTCGTGGTATTTATTTAACTGTCGATTCAATGTTGGATGGGTGTAGTGACTTGGCCAATGAACTTTCTATAAAAGATCAATATTAATAAAGCGATTTAATCTAAATTATTCTGATATCAAATACATCCTTGTATTTGATAAATGTATTTTTTAGACAACCATTAGAAACTGTAGAAACTGTATATAACAAGGGAAGATAAGCTTCGCCCTTACGGGGTTAGCCACTATGCTCATTTTTATTTTCTAAATGAGTATATATTATCAGCATTTAACAAGAGATTTGGAGTAGTCAAAATTTATTGTCACGATTCTGGCTAAAGACGTTCGCTGATCGCTCACTCCAGAATCGCGCCAGTTCCGCGAAGACGCGGACCAATTTTGCTACTCAAATCGTCGTTATATTGACTTGCGGAATTTGGGATAAAATGATATAATGCAATACATATTACAGTAATGAGGATTGCATTGAAATTTTACGGTAGAACAGATGAATTAAATATACTTGAAGAAATTTATGCTCAATGTGGCAAATCTTATGGGAAAATAACTGTAATAACAGGCCGCCGTCGTATTGGCAAAACAGTATTGTCACAAAAATATGCTGAAAATAAAGAGAATATTTATCTTTTCATAAATAAAAAAGAAGAAAGGCTTCTTTGCGAAGAGTTTATAGTTCAATATGAAGAATTAACGCAGAAAAAGTTTATAGGAAAAATAGATTATTTTCATGAATTATTTGAACTACTAATGGTCTATGGAGAAAACCATCCATATGTATTAATTATTGATGAATTTCAAGAATTTATAAATATAAATAAAAGTACTTACTCTGAAATACAAAGGATATGGGATAAATATAAATTTAAAACAAAAACTCATGTAATATTTATAGGGTCAATATATTCTTTAATGAAAGAAATATTTCAGAATGAAAAAGAACCATTATATGGTAGAGCTGATAGGATTTTATATTTAAAACAATTTAAAGTATCAACAATAAAAGATGTATTAATAGAAAATGAATATTATAATGAAGAAAATTTATTTATAAACTATCTTATCACAGGAGGAGTTCCAAGATATATAGAAATACTAAATGAAGCAAGAAAGTATAATAAAGAAGAGATAATAGACTATATTCTACAGAAAGATTCCTTTTTCCTGGAAGAAGGTCGGAATTTATTAATCCAGGAATTTGGGAAAGAATATGGAAAATACTTTTCAATTTTGGAATTAATATCAGTAGGACGAACTTCAAGAAGTGAAGTAGAATCAGTTATAGGGAAAAGTGTAGGCGGTTTTTTAGAAAGGTTAGAAAATGAATATGATATATTAGAGAAAGTAAGACCTATAGGAGCAAAAAAGGATTCAAGAAATCAGAAATATATAATAAAAGATAATTTTATAGAATTCTGGTTTAGATTTATAAATAAAAATATGACAATGATATCCGCCGATAGATTTGATTATGTAAAAAGATTGATAGAGCGGGATTTATCGACATTTGCAGGACCAAAATTAGAAAAATTGTTTATTGAAATAATTGGATATAATCCGGAATATGGAATTATTGGAAGATATTGGGAAAAAGGGAATTTGAATGAGATAGATATTGTCGCAATAAATGACATAGATAAAAGAATATATTTTGCAGAAGTGAAGATGAATAAAGAAAAGATAAATATTAAGAGATTGAAAGAAAAGACAGAAAATTTGCTACTGAAATATAAGGGATATGAATGTAAATATGAAGGACTTTCAATTGTAGATATAGATAGAAAATTGGAAGAAGTAATATAGTACTATAATATCGAGATAGAAAAAATATAGGGAATAGAAAAAGAAATATTGAGAAAATTAGAGTAATAAATATATATAGAAAATAAGCAATATAACAAATGAAATGAAGTTGTCGCCGTCTATTGTCACAGTTTCTGCTGAAGACGTTCGGGCAATGGCCCTCACTCAGAAACAGTGCCAATTCCTTCGCTTCGCTCAGGATCGAGGGCGCAACTTATTTCGTCGTTATGAATAATTAAGACTTGCGCGTCATAGTAATGTATGTTACAGTAAAATATATTACGCAAAAAGAGGGTTTTGTGAAATTTTATGCACGAGAACGCGAGTTAGAGCTACTCGAGAAGCAATATAACCAGGCAAAAGAAAAATCAATCATGACAGTGATAACAGGTAGAAGGCGAATAGGGAAAACATCACTGTCAAAATTATATGCAAAAGAAAAAAAAACGCTGTATCTATTCGTTTCCAAGAAGGATGAAGTACTTCTTTGTGAAGAATTTATTGAAAGAATCAAAGAAGAATTTAATATACCAGTAATAGGGGAAATAAGAAAATTCCGAGATGTATTCAAATTAATAATGGAAATAGGAAAAAAAGAAAAGATTGTAGTAATAATAGATGAGTTTCAGGAGTTTTTTCAAATAAATGATTCCGTATATTCAGAAATACAAAGTTTATGGGATGAATATAAAGGGAATTCAGAAGTACATCTAATATTTATTGGATCAATTTATTCATTAATGCATAAAATATTCAAAAATAGCAAAGAGCCACTATTTGGAAGAGCTGATAGAATTATATACTTGAAGGCTTTTCCCCCTAAGGTGATAAAGGAAATATTATTAGATAATAAGAAGTATAGTTTAGATAATTTATTTATAAATTATCTATTGACAGGGGGAGTTCCGAGATATCAAGAGATATTATTGGATAATGGAAAATATTCTAAAGAAGAAATATTAGATTTTTATTTTGAAATTGATTCTCCTTTTATAGAAGAAGGAAGAACAATTCTGATTGAGGAATTTGGAAAAGAATATGGGACATATTTCTCGATATTGGAATTAATGTCAGATGGAAGAACTTCCCGTAGTGAAATAGAATCAATATTGGAGAAAGATATTGGTGGATATTTGGAAAAATTAGTAACAGATTATGATATTGTGGGAAAGATAAAACCAATAGGTTCTAAACCTACAGGAAGAATTCAAAAATATTATATCATAGCTGTCCAAAACAATCATAACAGCTCCATTTGAAGTTTTAAGCCTGGCTCATTTCTGCCGGGCGGCGGTAGTTTATTCAGAATATTCCAGAGATCTTTTCTGGTCGTCAGGATTGATGGAAGCAATTTCATAAGCGAATAATGAGTCCATCCACCGGAAGATAACATCTTCAGATATTGCAGCATCA
This sequence comes from Spirochaetia bacterium, assembly GCA_963675665.1. GTDB lineage: Bacteria > Spirochaetota > Spirochaetia > UBA9216 > UBA9216 > Thalassospirochaeta. The sequence continues at coordinate 4,435,920 of OY776510.1, read as the reverse complement.
GATGAGTTATCAATGCTATCCAGATCTGAGTCATTACTGCATTTTTCGTCGTTCCAAAAAACTTCTTTATTTTCAGGTTCTGTTTGATTGTTTTGAAGAATATTTCTATCTGCCATCTGTCCTTATAGACAGCAGCAACTGTTGTAGGTGCCCAATCAAGCTGATTTGTAAGAATTACAATATATTTTCCTGTTTCCGGATCTTTTATTCTAATTCGCCGTAATTGGAGTGGACACTTCTTGCTGGTGTAGTATCCTCGCATTTCAATTATTTGATCTGATGAAATATTTTCATATTTTGAAACATTATTTCTTTGAAAAACTTTATAATCTGCATTCTTTTTCATACGAGTAATAAAATAAATGCCTGCAATACAATAACTTGCAAATAATTTGAAATCTGTATAGGCCCGATCGAATGCAACTACATCACCTTTATTGAATTTCATTTTCTTGAGTGAATTAAGCTCATGGGTTTGAGCTGTTGTAACAGATACAAAGTCCGGAATATATCCGCTGTGATCAAGTTTTACATTAAGTTTGATTCCGCCTTTATTCTTTCTAAACTTCGCCCATGGAAATACTGACAGGCATAAATCGATGGTTGTCGCATCAACACTGTACAGCGGATTTTTAAATCTATGCTTATGAGACCTTTTCATTTTAAGGATCTTTGTCAGCAGGTTATTGAATACATTTTCATAAATTTCTGAGGGTCTGTTGTTATTTGCATAGGAAAGTGTTGAGCGTTTAATCTTTTTTACCCCCAAATGATAAAGCATGTTTTTAATCGAATCCAATGCTGTTTCTATGCCTCTAAGTCCGGTCTGTCCTGTAAATTGGGCAAACAGCATTGAAACAAATTGTTCCCAACAGGAGAATCCTTTTGAAGCAAAATCTCCTTTATACTTTCTGACAGATCTTTCAAATTCATGTCTCGGAATGATTTGAAGTATCTGATTTAAAATGCTATTCTTATAACTCATTGCCTGTTTTCCTTCCGTTGTAATGATTTAAGCTTGCCCGCTCAATTCATTATAACCAGGGATTCAGGCTATTAATAGTCCTTATTTTGGACAGCTATGATATTATATAAAAGATAATTTTTTAAAATTTTGGTTTAGATTTGTTTATAAATATCGTTCTGCAATAGAGAACAATAATTATTTATATATAAGAAAGAATTTAGAAGAAAATTTTAAATCCTACAGCGGTCCCATACTTGAAAAGCTATATCATGAAATATTTAGAGACTCTGGAAATTTTAATGAAATTGGAAATTATTGGGAAAAAGGAAATCAAAACGAAATCGATTTAGTCTGTATAGATGAGATAAATAAAAAGATGATTATAGGTGAAATAAAAATGAATAAAGAAAAAATTAATATGAAGAAGTTAAAAGAAAAATCTAAGAATTTAGTTAAGAAATATAAAGACTATAATATTGATGAAGTTGGATTCGGGTTGATAGATATTGATGATGTATTAGAAGAAAAATATTCATAACAAGAGATTTGGAGTAGTCAAAACCTTTGTCACAGTTCTGGCTAAAGACACTCCGCGCTGATCGCGCTGCGTTCCAGAACTGCGCCAAGCCTCGAAGACTCGGCCGGTTTCGCTACTCAAATCGTCGTTATCAAGAACCCGGAACTCCATGAAAATTTGATATAATAATTGTAATAGTCTATACACTTCTATGAACGAATTTTCCTCCAGAGGTAGTGAGACTGAAAGGATAACCCCAGTGGAAGCGAGTATTAGGGCTGGGATCATTAAGAAATATAAAAATTGACAAAACACTACAATGTATGTACATTATAAGTATGAAACATATCCAGTTTGAATGGGATGAAAATAAAAATAAGTTAAATATAAAGAAGCATAAGGTTAGCTTTGATGAAGCAATAACAGTGTTTTATGATCCAGCTGCGTTAATAATTCATGATCCGGATCATTCTGAAGATGAAGAAAGATTCTTGATTATGGGATTATCACAAACATTAAAAGTGTTGGTTGTATGTCATTGTTATAGAGAAAATGAAGAAGTAATAAGGATTATATCAGCAAGGAAAGCTGATAAGGACGAAACCAGGAAATATGGAGGATGAAATTATGAGAGAACATTATGATTTTTCAAATGCAAAAAAGAATCCCTATGTCTCAAAACTGAAGAAGCAGATTACTATCCGCTTAGATGAAGATACTATCGATTATTTTAAAGAAATGTCCGAAGAATCGGGAATAAAATATCAGCAATTGATCAATTTGTATTTAGCAGATTGTGCAAGGAAAAATCTGAAATTGAATATAAATTGGAAAGCATCATAAGTAGATAAGAAAAATTTAAGAATAATCCCAATGGAAGCTAAAAGTGTGGGAAAGAAGAACATGAAGATATTTAAGAATGAAGAGAATCTGAAGAAATTAAGAAAAAAGCTCTTGATAACGTGAGTTTTGGAGTAGTCAAAATCTTTGTCACGGTTTTTGCTGAGAAAGTTGGGTAAAGGCAAAAAGCGGTAGCAAAAACACGTGCCAAGCCTCGAAGACTCGGCCGATTTTGCTACTCAAAACGTCGTTATGATTAACAAAAAAATAATCGGCTTAAATGTCCTTAAAAGCTGAAAATGAGGACATGATTAGCTTGACATGTACAAAGAAAAGAAAAACGTGTACATGAATGAAATGTCATGTGCATGGGATGCACATAAAAACTGTATGTGTACCAAAATATTGGATATAAGTACAAATAGCTTGTGATGTGACCGAAAATATAGTAAAATGGTACATATGAGTAGTTTTAAAGCAGATATTCCGTTTAATGACCTTCCTCTAATACCACCAGATAAATCAAAATGTGCGACATTAGAATTATGGAAGAAGGAAAGTGAAGCTCGCGCTTCACTTGCAGAATTGAAAGGTATAGCCAATATTATTCCTAATCAATCTATATTAATTAATGCAATAATTCTTCAAGAAGCAAAAGATAGTTCTGAAATTGAGAATATTATAACAACAAGAGATGAATTGTATCAGGCGATATCAAGTAGTAAAAGTGTAGATCATGCAACAAAGGAAGTGATGTACTATCGAGAAGCATTAAATTGGGGATATAAAAGAATAGAAGAAAAAGGATACATCTCAGAAAAAGAAATTATCGAGATACAAGAGATCTTGTTGAAAAATGATTCAGGTATAAGAAAAACACCAGGAACCAGATTATATAATGATAAAACGAGAGAGATAGTCTACTCCCCACCAGATGAAGTTGAAATTATATATAAACTGTTGAAGAATTTATTCGAATATTTAAATGATGGTGAATCATCATTGATAAAAATGGGAATAATTCATTATCAATTTGAGAGCATACATCCGTTTCATGATGGAAATGGCAGAACTGGAAGAATATTAAATGTATTATACCTATTATTGAAAGAATATCTTGAAATACCTATTCTGTATTTGAGTTCATACATCATTAAGAATAAAAATGAATATTATCGATTGTTAAGAAAAGTTACTTCTGAAGATGAATGGGAAGAATGGCTATTATACATTCTTGAGGGAGTAAAGCAGACAGCAATAGAAACGATTGATAAAATTAAGAAAATTAGAGAATTATTGGATAAGACAATAGATGAAGTAAAAGAGAAAGCTTCAAAAATTTATACAAAAGAATTGGTAGAGACTCTTTTTGAAAACCCATACTGTAAAGTTGAATTCATAGTAAATTCTATAGGAATAGAACGAAAAGCAGCATCCCGATATTTGCATCAACTATCTGAAATAGGAATATTAGAATTAGAAAAAGTAGGAAGGGAGAATATATTCATTAATAAGAAATTAATGGAAATATTGAAGATGTAATCATAACAAGAGATTTGGAGTAGTCAAAATCTTTGTCACGGTTTTTGCTAAGAAAGTAGGGTAAAGGCAAAAAGCGGTAGCAAAAACGCGTGCCAAGCCTCGAAGACTCGGCCGATTTTGCTACTCAAAACGTCGTTATACGGAATTAAGAATTAGATAAAATAATATTGATAGAATCCATAGTTTGGTGGGCCATTCGTGGTTAAATCGAGACTTCGTAAGAATTTAAGAAATATAAAGTATTGACAAAAGGCACACGTGAGCTTATCTTTATAATATGACATATAATTGGAATGATGAAAAGAATGAAATACTGAAGGAACAACGCAATTTTTCATTTGAAGAAATTATATTGTGTATTTCTGAAGGAAAAGTTGTAAAAGTCTTAAAGCATCCAAATGAAGAAAAATATGGAAATCAGAAAATTTATCTAATCAATTATAATGATTATATATATGTAGTGCCTTTTGTTGAAAATAAAGAAGATAAAGAGATATTTCTAAAGACGATATACCCGAGTAGGGAATATACAAAGAAATTATTGAAGAATGGAGGAAAGGAATGAAAGATAAAAATATGTGTACTCCGATAGATGAAGAAGAACGCGATTTAATGAATTCACTTGAGAAAGGTGAATGGGAAGAAATAGAAGAAAGTGAAGAATATAGGCTTCAAGCAAAAAGATATGCTGAAGCTACGATGAAAAAAGATAAAAGGATGAATATAAGAATATCAGAAAGAGATTTGAAGAATTTGAAGATAAAAGCAATGGAAGAAGGCTTACCATATCAAACTCTGGTATCAATGATATTGCATAAATATGTTTCTGGGAAATTATTAGAAAAAGTATAGAAAATCCGTATAACATGAGTTTTGGAGTAGTCAAAATCTTTGTCACGGTTTTTGCAGAAAAGTAGGGTAGAGGTAAAAAGCTATGCAAAAACACGCGCCAAGCCTCGAAGACTCGGCCGATTTTGCTACTCAAAACGTCGTTAAATGTAAAGCGAGTATAGTCAGACAGCTTTGTGTACAGTTTTTTAATAATAGGGTAAATAATCAGAAATAAAGAGGAATAAGATAAAAAGACAGTTTTGAGATAAGATATTTGCTTAAAGAGATATAAATATAAGAGAACTTAATGAATTCTTACAAAATTATAAATCAATAAATGTAAGTTTTATAAGGATTTAAATAACATTTACTTTGATATCATTAAAATGATAAAAATATTGAGATTGTGTATTATAAAATTGGGCTTTAGATAGCCTAAAAATGATAGATATATAGGATACTTCGTTTAAACAAGTGGCGTAGGTTTTTTAAAAAATAATGACATATTTCTTATATAGGGTTATAATTTTTATAAGAAAATAGTTGTTTTGCTCTAGTATGTATCCAATTAAAAATTATGGAGGGTCCTATGGCAGATTTAAGTAAAAGAATAAGAAAAGTTATAAAAATGATCGAAAATAAAAGCAACTTTGTTGATAAGAATTCAGAAGATGTTATAACTAATAGAATTGGAAGAACTGTTGGAGATGTCGTTAACGACCATGAAAGTATAAAATTAATTAGAACTATATCGATTCAAAAAGGCACTACAATTCCAGAATCGATTAGAAAGATTGTAAATCTTCCGTTAACGGATGGTGGAGAAGTCGCAGAAAGTTATACAAATGGATGGTGTCATTCAGATGGAGGATTTGGTGAATGCTGGGATAATTCTTGGACTGATGATGAATTACCATTACAAAATACAATTTCCATTCAAAATGAGAATTTAGAGATTAGATCAGTATTAATAGATGATTTAAATGAGGAGGAATTAAAATTATTTAAAAAATTTAAATGAATAGACAATCTGACAATATTTCATTTATTATTAAAACCACTAGAAAGTGTAATTTAAATTGTAAGTACTGTTTTGAACGAGATAATAATTCAAAAGAAATTGAACGTAGTTTATTAATTTCATTATTTAAAGTACTAAACTCTATGTATTGGATAAAAAAAATTAATTTTATTTGGCATGGAGGAGAGCCTTTACTTTTAGGACAAGAGTTTTATGAGAGAATAATTAAAGATCAGAAGAAATATATAAAAAAAGAAATATACAACTCTATTCAAACTAATGGTACTTTACTATCCAAACAATTTGTAACTTTTTTAAATGAGAATTATTTTAATATTGGTATAAGTTTTGATGGATTGATGCAAATTCATGATATAAATAGAATATTTCCTGATGGAAATAAGAGTTCGGAAATTATTATAAAAAATCTAAAAATAGTTAATGATAATACTAAGAAATTTGGTATTCTATCAGTCCTTTCTAATGAATTATTGGATACTAAACCAGTAGAATTATTAGATTTTCTTAAAGAAAATAGAATTTACAAAATAGCATTATTACCATTAAGACTGTGTTTTAATAATAGAGAAGAGTATTTAATTTATATTGCTAAAGTTAAAAAATATTTGAATAAGTTTATAGATTTAATAATAAGTGATAAATATAAAGAGATTGAATTAAGAGAATTTGAAAGCAAGATTGATATTTTATTTGAAAACAAGCCAAGATTATGTCATGAAGGTCAAAATTGTGTTGGTAAATATTTTACTATAAATAATGATGGATTAATATCGCACTGTGATAAGTTTGATAATTTTAATTTTTTAAAAATGGAGTATAATTTAGATAATTTTAAAGAAAATATCGAGTCAAGAGGGATTGAACATTATAAAAATATTGAAATAGAAATAAGAAATAAATGCAAAATTTGTAAATATTTTAGTTTATGTAATGGTGGTTGTCTCTACGATCTTGTTCAGATGGATAGGTTTGGAGTTGAGCTTGGTACTAATCAATGTTTACACTTTTTTTATTATGAGAAAGCATATGCTAAAATATGTGATCATATAAGAAAGATTTAAAAAAATTAGATGCTTACTAAACAAACAAGAGATTTGGAGTAGTCAAAATTTATTGTCACGATTCTGGCTGAAGACGTTCGGGCAATGGCCCTCACTCCAGAATCGCGCCAATTCGGCGAAGACGCCGATCAATTTTGCTACTCAAATCGTCGTTTTGTGTAAAAGAGAATTAGGCTAAAATAAAGATTTTATACGGTTCCCGTTTAAAATGACACATAAGTGAAAAACATATTAAAAAGAAAATATTTGATTTAGTTCTTTGATAGAACAATAATTTGCAGGTTGAATAAAGAAGTTTATGGAGTTAATCATCCTGTTTTCGATAGTTTCCCATAACCTCCGACGTGAAACGTATTCGTATCTATGTCCTATTTTAAGCTTCTCAAAAAAATCACAGCTAACCTGCGTAAAATTTTAGCGGCCAAATGTTTAAAATGAATATTACGGAAATGAAGAAGTAAAATGTTAAGAAACAGAACAGTAGTTATTGTTTAAAAATAAAAATACCTACAAAGAGGAAATCGTTGTATGATTAATTGGGATGAACCCAGCGAGAACGCTGGGTAAAGAAGGGGCAAAGTAAGAAAAAGGATAATTATGAATGTAGATGAAAGTAGTGAGTATGGGGCCGTTACACAAAACATGAAATTTGTAACAGTCCTGGCTATTGTCATGATTCTGGCTAAAGACGTTTCGCGCTGATCGCGCTCCACTCCAGAATCACGCCAATGTGCTCGAAAGACTCGCGCCGCCAGGCAGCTAAAATTGTCGTTAAATGTATGATTAGATTGGGTGCAATTTTCTTTATAGCAGTATGGAGAGTAGGGCCGATAAATAAGATTATGAAGAAGATTTCAATAATAGTCTTACTATCAATGTTAATGCTGATAATAATCCATAATGTTATGCTAAATATTGAAATTAATAATGCAAATGGACAATATCTATATTTTGAAAGTGATAATGAAAGACTCCATGTGTATGATAGTCAAAAAGGGGATAATACTATATTGCTTCTATCAGGTTTTGGGACTGGCTCACCAATAATTGATTTTTCTCCGCTTACTAATGAATTGAAGAATAAATATAGAATCGTGATAATTGAAACCTATGGGTATGGATTTTCCGATGATACAAGAAAACAGAGAACTATCGAAAATATTACAGAAGAGATTCATTATATTATGAATAAATTGGATATAGAAAAATATACGCTATTAGCCCATTCTATATCAGGAATCTATGCGCAATATTATATTGAAAAATATAAAAATGAGATAGATGGATATATTGGCATAGAAAACGCAATCCCTCAATATTTAGAAGGAAAAGAAATTCCAGGAGCAATCCTAATTGATAAGATTACAAGAAGAAGTGGCATTTTAAGGTTAATTGGAATAGTTTCTCCTAATAAATTGACTGATAAAAAAATGAAAGATATTTATAGTGAAAATGATTTAAAAGAATTAAGAAAAGCAATTATAAGAAACTATAAGAATGCCGCACAATTGGGTGAAATTGATTGGTATTCTGAAAATGTTAAAAAAGTATCAAATATTGAAATGGATAAAGATATACCAATCTTGTTCTTTGTATCTAGAAATAATCATGATAATCCTGAAAAATGGATAAAAGATCATGAAGTTATTATTAATAATCAAAATGAAGGTCGATTGATAGAATATGAAGGCTCTCATTATCTGCATCATGAGAAATATGAAGAGATTTCGAAGGAAATAATACAATTTATGGAGAATTATTAATAAGAGAAAATCATAGCTGTCCAAAACAATCATAACAGCTCCATTTGAAGTTTTAAGCCTGGCTCATTTCTGCCGGGCGGCGGTAGTTTATTCAGAATATTCCAGAGATCTTTTCTGGTCGTCAGGATTGATGGAAGCAATTTCATAAGCGAATAATGAGTCCATCCACCGGAAGATAACATCTTCAGATATTGCAGCATCAGATGAGTTATCAATGCTATCCAGATCTGAGTCATTACTGCATTTTTCGTCGTTCCAAAAAACTTCTTTATTTTCAGGTTCTGTTTGATTGTTTTGAAGAATATTTCTATCTGCCATCTGTCCTTATAGACAGCAGCAACTGTTGTAGGTGCCCAATCAAGCTGATTTGTAAGAATTACAATATATTTTCCTGTTTCCGGATCTTTTATTCTAATTCGCCGTAATTGGAGTGGACACTTCTTGCTGGTGTAGTATCCTCGCATTTCAATTATTTGATCTGATGAAATATTTTCATATTTTGAAACATTATTTCTTTGAAAAACTTTATAATCTGCATTCTTTTTCATACGAGTAATAAAATAAATGCCTGCAATACAATAACTTGCAAATAATTTGAAATCTGTATAGGCCCGATCGAATGCAACTACATCACCTTTATTGAATTTCATTTTCTTGAGTGAATTAAGCTCATGGGTTTGAGCTGTTGTAACAGATACAAAGTCCGGAATATATCCGCTGTGATCAAGTTTTACATTAAGTTTGATTCCGCCTTTATTCTTTCTAAACTTCGCCCATGGAAATACTGACAGGCATAAATCGATGGTTGTCGCATCAACACTGTACAGCGGATTTTTAAATCTATGCTTATGAGACCTTTTCATTTTAAGGATCTTTGTCAGCAGGTTATTGAATACATTTTCATAAATTTCTGAGGGTCTGTTGTTATTTGCATAGGAAAGTGTTGAGCGTTTAATCTTTTTTACCCCCAAATGATAAAGCATGTTTTTAATCGAATCCAATGCTGTTTCTATGCCTCTAAGTCCGGTCTGTCCTGTAAATTGGGCAAACAGCATTGAAACAAATTGTTCCCAACAGGAGAATCCTTTTGAAGCAAAATCTCCTTTATACTTTCTGACAGATCTTTCAAATTCATGTCTCGGAATGATTTGAAGTATCTGATTTAAAATGCTATTCTTATAACTCATTGCCTGTTTTCCTTCCGTTGTAATGATTTAAGCTTGCCCGCTCAATTCATTATAACCAGGGATTCAGGCTATTAATAGTCCTTATTTTGGACAGCTATGAGAGAAAATCAACATTTAACAAAAGAAATGCAGTAGTCAAAACCTTTGTCACAGTTCTGGCTAAAGACACTCCGCGCTGATCGCGCTACGTTCCAGAACTGCGCCAAGCCTCGAAGACTCGGCACGGTTTCGCTACTGATTTCGTCGTTATGTGTATAAACGATGTGTTATAGAGTACATCCGCCTCCGGCGAATTTAAGAATATAAAGAATCAACAGTTTTTATTGACAAAACGAATATTTAAGAATAAATTTGAATAAAGGAGTCAATTATGGCTAAAACGATTACAATGCGTGTGGATGATGACATATACAATCTTATAAAAATAGCAGCTGATGGTGATAGACGATCTATATCGAATTTCATTGAATATGCAACAATTGCATTTCTTACAGAAGAAAGTTTCGTAAGTGATAATGAAATGGATGAAATCATGAATGATGAAAACCTTCTTAAGAGCTTGAAACAGGGTAGAAAAGAAATAAAAGAAGGGAAGTATCGGATCGTTGGATAAATTTAAGATTGCTGAAAGTGAAAATTTTCAGAAAAAAATCATTAAAACAAAATATAAGAATTTATATAAGAAAATCACCGATTATGTATATCCTATTCTACGTAAGAACCCATACTTTGGAAACAATATAAAGAAATTAAAGGGTGAACTCGCCGGAATGTATAGATACAGAATTGGAAAATCCCGACTGTTTTATGAAATAGATGATGATAAAATCTATGTATATATCGTTGATATTGAAGATAGAAAGGATGCGTATAATTAAGATTTATAAATCCCAATGGTAGCGAGACCTGGGGGAATAGAAGAAAAGCACCAGTGGAAGCGCATTTTAGGGGATTATTAATAAAAGACAGTTTTAAGAAGTTTATAAAAATGATGTAGCAAAAGCAAAAGAGGCGTATCCTTATAACAAGAGATTTGGAGTAGTCAAAATTTATTGTCACGATTCTGGCTAAAGACGTTCGGGCAATGGCCCTCACTCCAGAATCGCGCCAATTCGGCGAAGACGCCGAACAATTTTGCTACTCAAAACGTCGTTAAATACCGACTGCCCCACGATTAGTGGACACCTGCTGTAGTTAGATTTAAACTATTAAGGGGTGTCATATGGGAAAGAGAAAAGTACAAGCGTACACAGAAGAGTTCCGAAAAGAGGCCGTCAGACGGTCTGAAAAAGAAGGGGTTACTGCAAAGCAGGTATCCGAAGAATTAGGTATCACCGTTCAGCAGATCTACAATTGGAAAAGACAGTACAATAAATTAACAGGCCGGCAATTCAAAACTGTTGATGGAGTAGATTATTCAAAAAAAGAAAGTGAAGAATTGAGGGAACTCAAAAGAGAAAATAAACGCCTAAAGGATGAGATCTCTTTCTTAAAAAAAGCTGCTGCGTACTTTGCGAACGACCAGGAGTAAAGTACGCTGTGATAGATCATCATATAGGTCAATATCCAATAACGTTAATGTGCCGTGTTCTCAGAGTTGCTCGTTCAGGATTTTATAAATGGATTAACTGTGAAACCTCAAAAAGAAAAGAAAAAGAAGATAAATATACAAAACTTGTTTTAGATACCTACGAAGACTTCAAAGCTGTTTATGGCTCAAGACGTATAGCCGAGGAACTGAATGGGTTAGGTTATAAATGCAGTGAGAATTATATAGCTAAAATCATGAAGGAAAATGAAATAAAAGCATTAAATGGAAAGGGTTTCAAGTATCCACGAAGAAGTCTATCAATGAATAATGTATTTGAGAACATTTTGTTTAGAAATTTCAAAGCATCAAAGCCCAATGAGAAATGGACTTCTGATATCACTTATATTTGGGTGAAAGAAAAATGGATGTACCTGGCAGTTGTCATGGACTTATATTCAAGAAAGATAGTAGGCTGGGCATTAAGAGAATATATGACTGAGGATTTGATAAAAGAAGCATTATCAGTAGCGATGGGAAGACGCCATTTTGATAAAGCACCAATACTGCATTCAGATAGAGGAGTGCAGTATAGAGCACAGGATTATATAGATTATGTCCGATCTTTCGGATGTCAAATCAGCATGAGTCGTAAAGGTGATTGCTGGGATAACGCATCAATGGAATCCTTCTTCAGCAGATTGAAGGTAGAGATGATCTATCCGAATAATTACAAATCTGTGGAAGAATTAAAAGCTGGCGTGTTCGAATATATTGAGATATTCTATAACAGGAAAAGGAATTTTATAAAGGATTAAAAGGAATTTTACTGAAAAAGTGTGTTCTAATCCAAAAATGTAAAGAAAAATAGCGAATTGGCATGAAATAAGAGAACTTGAGTCAATTTTTACTATGATTTTATAAAAATATGGAAAGAAACAAGAATTTATAGTATAAATGAAATATGGAAGCCATAATATCAGATATTGTGAATAATATAAAAAAACTCGATACCAAGTATATAATCCTTTTTGGATCTTATGCGAGTGAAACATATACTGATGATAGCGATATAGATTTGATAGTAATTCTTGATTCTAATGAAATACCGGATACTTATGAAAAGAGAATGGCTAATAAATTGATGGTCAGAAACTGTATATATGAGTTATCCAGAAAAAAAGCAATAGATTTGGTGGTTTATACAGAAGCCGAATATGATCTTATCAAGAATAATCAGACATCCTTTTATAATGAAATTTCTGAGACAGGAAAAATTCTTTATGAAAAAGCAAGTTGAAAATTGGTTAGATGCGGCTTCTGATGATATAAGATTAATAGAGAAAATTAGAGAAGACGAAAGTCTAACCAATATGATAGCTTTTCATGCTGAACAAGCAGTTGAAAAAAGTTTTAAAGCCGTTTTAGAACAATATGAATCAAAAGTCCCAAGAATCCATAATATTATAAAATTGAAAGAATTGATTGAAAAGTATATAAAAATTGACCTTGATAAAAATTTACTAATGGAAATTAGTGAAGTATATACAGAAACAAGATATCCATCAGATTTGGGCTTAATACCAACTGGAAAACCAAGTATAAAGACAGCATCCAATTATAAAAAATTTGCTGAGGATATTTATAATAAAGTATTGGCAGAATTATCAAACGAATAACCCTTTCGCAATTTATTATTAAGAAAGATAAGGATTTATCAAAACGAAAAATCTTAATGAACAAAATATTAGATATATTGGAAATTCGCATAACAAAAGTTTTGGAGCAGTCCTGGCTATTGTCATGATTCTGGCGGAGACGTTCCGCGCTGATCGCGCTACACTCCAGAATCACGCCAATGCGCTCGAAAGACTCGCGCCGCCAGGCAGCTCAAAACGTCGTTATATTTATTGACAACTCCGTGATAAGGATATTATAATAGCAATAACTGTTACAGTAACGGAGGTTGCTATGCGGTTTTATGACCGTGATAAAGAATTAACAATATTAAACGATATATACTCGAAATGTGAAGAATCATACGGAGCAATAACTGTTTTAACAGGTAGACGTCGTGTAGGGAAAACACTGTTATCAAAAGAATTTGCCAAAGATAAAAAGCACCTATATTTCTTTACAAGTAAAAAAGCTGAACCGTTATTGTGTGAAGAATTGAAAGAAGAATATGAAAAATTTACTGATCAGGAAATAATTGGAGAAGTAAAGAGTTTCACAAAGTTATTCGAGCAATTATTGAAATTTGGAAAAGACAATCCTTATGTATTAATAATAGATGAGTTTCAGGAGTTTAATAATATAAATTCGAGTATTTATTCAGAAATACAAAATTTATGGGATAAATATAAATTTGATACAAAAGTCCATGTAATATTTATAGGTTCGATATACTCAATGATGATACGAATCTTTCAAAATTCGAAAGAACCTTTATATGGAAGGGCAGATAGAATTTTATATATAAAACCGTTTGAAGTGAATGTTATAAAAGAAATATTAATTGATAATAATGCTTACAGCAAAGAAAATCTTTTTTATAATTATTTAATAACAGGTGGAGTGCCAAGATACCAAGAAATATTGGTAAAAGAAAAATGTTATAGCTTTGATAAAATACTTGATTTGATATTGGAAAAGGACTCTTTTTTTATAGGAGAAGGAAAGAATTTATTAATTCAAGAATTTGGAAAGGATTATGGAATATATTTTTCAATATTGGAGATGATTTCAGTTGGGCGTACTTCTCGAAGTGAAATAGAATCCATATTAGAAAAAAGTATAGGCGGGTATTTAGAAAAGTTAGAAGTAGAATATGATGTAATTGAAAAAATAAAACCAGTTGGAAGTAAGAAAAATGGAAAAAGTCAAAAGTATGGAGTAAAGGATAATTTTATAAAATTCTGGTTTAGATATATTTATAAAAATATAAGGCTAATAGAGGATGAACGATATGAATTAATAAAGAAAATTATAGAAAAAGATTTAAGTACATATTCTGGACCAATTTTAGAAAAATTGTTTATCGAGATAAAAAAAGAAAATCCTAATCTCGGATTGATAGGTACATATTGGGAAAAAGGAAATAAGAATGAAATAGATATAGTTGCAATAGATGAAATTGAAAAGAAGTTGATAATTACAGAAGTAAAGATAAATAAAGATAAGATAAAAATGGAAAAATTAAAGGAAAAAGCAAAGAATTTAATAATGAAATATCCAGGATATGATATTGAATATGAGAAATTATCACTTGATGATATTGAAAACTTATTATGAAAGACAAAAATATAACAAATGTGAACAGTGATCGTATTAACCTGACAGTTGGCTAAAAAATAGGTGGCCAAAACACCTCCGAAAGATATAATGATTTCACCACAAAAACATTTATCAGGAGGAGCAAATGGCCACCAACAAGACTGTAGCACAGAAAGCTGCGAGACGAAAGATGAGTATGTTAGAGCTTGCAGAAGATTTAGGAAATGTAAGTAAGGCATGTCGAATTATGGGTTATTCCCGGCAGCAATTTTATGAGATAAGACGTAATTATCAAACCTACGGATCTCAGGGATTAATCGACAGCTTACCAGGACCACGGAATCCACATCCAAATCGAGTAGCACCTGAAATTGAAAAAGAGATTCTGGATTATAGTTTGGAGTTCCCAACTCATGGTTGTCTGAGAGTTTCTCAGCAGCTTGCTTTGAAGGGTGTGAATGTAAGCTCCGGCGGGGTCCGTGGAGTATGGGTTAGACATAAAATGGAAACCCGCCACCAGCGACTTTTACGCTTGGAAGAAAAATTGAAGAACAAAAAATTCAAGCTTAATGATGACCAGATAAAACTACTTGAAAGATTTAATCCTGAGTTCAGAGAGAGACACATCGAAACAAAGCATACTGGTTATCTCGTTTCGATAGATACCTTTATGGTCGGACATCTGAAAGGAATAGGGAAAATATATTTACAAACAGTGATTGATTGTCATAGTCGTCATGCCTGGGGAAGGCTGTATACAAATAAGCTGCCGGTGACTGCAGTTCAGGTAATAAATAATGATGTTCTGCCTTTTTTCGAGGAACATAATGTGAAGGTTAAGAATGTGCTTACCGACAATGGACGTGAGTACTGCGGAAGACCGGACCATCATCCTTTCGAATTATTCCTTCAGCTTGAAGATATAGAGCATAGGACAACAAAGGTCTGCAGACCGCAAAGTAATGGATTTGTTGAGCGGCTTCACAGAACTTTACTTGATGAGCATTTTAGAATTAAAGGTCGTGAAAAATATTACGAATCATTATCTGAGATGCAGGAAGATCTGGATAAGTTTCTGGAGTACTACAATAATGAACGAGCACATCAAGGACGCAATATGAAGGGTAGAATACCCTTTCAGGTATTCCTTGAGGAAGTAGAAAAAGACGAGGACAATGGCGGCACTGCCGCATAATGAAATTATATATTTTTCGGGGTGAGTGTCAGGGAAATACTCTCACTAAACAACAAATGAAATGCAGTAGTCAAAATCTTTGTTACGGTTCTGGCGGAGACACTTCGCGCTGATCGCGCTACGTTCCAGAACCGCGCCAAGCCTCGAAGACTCGGCCGATTTTGCTACTGATTTCGTCGTTATGAATAATTCCGGATTGATGGATTAGTCTAAATGTGGTACAATATATGCACTTGGGGGCCAATCAATGAATTTAAGAGAAGATATCAAGCCAATCTCATATATAAAAACAAACGCTGCAGATATGCTAAAACGAGTGAATGAAACACACAATCCAATAGTAATCACACAAAATGGAGAAGCAAAAGCAGTATTGTTAGATACAGAATCATATCAGGATATGCGTAATAGTTTGGGTATCTTGAAAGTTCTTGCAGAAGGTGAAAAGGCTGCAGAAGAAGGACAAGTATATAGTCAAGAAGAAGTATTTGACTACATGGAAGAAAAATTAAAGAAATTAAAAGAAAAAGAATAAAATGGGTAATAATAAAGTAATTTGGACAAAACCCGCCTTAAATGATTTAGATGAAATAATCACCTATATAGCAGCAGATTCTGTAGATATAGCAATAAAGCAATATGAAAGAATAAAAGAAACAGCTAAAGAAATTGCAGCCTTTCCCAAACAAGGAAGAATTATTCCAGAATTACAAAATGAAAATATAACGAAATTTAGAGAAATGATTGTAAATCCCTGGCGAATGATGTATCGAATTGAAGAAAATAGAATTTTGATATTGGCGATAATAGATGGAAGAAGAAATATTGAAGAAATTTTGATGAAAAGACAACTACGGTAGTAGACACAAGCTTTTATAAAATACGTATTCTTTTAATTGAAGAATTGAAGAATTGAAGAATTGAAGAATTGAAGAATTGAAGAATTGAAGAATTGAAGAATTGAAGAATTGAAGAATCGAAGAATCGAAGAATCGAAGAATCGAAGAATCGAAGAATCGAAGAATCGAAGAATCGAAGAATTGAAGAATTGAAGAATCGAAGAATCGAAGAATCGAAGAATCGAAGAATCGAAGAATCGAAGAATCGAAGAATCGAAGAATCGAAGAATCGAAGAAATTTATTAAGAAAAAGGAATATTCATAACAAGAGATTTGGAGTAGTCAAAATTTATTGTCACGATTCTGGCTAAAGACGTTCGGCCAATGGGCCTCACTCCAGAATCGCGCCAATTCCGCGGAGACGCGGAACAATTTTGCTACTCAAAACGTCGTTATGTACACAAAAAATGGATTTAAATAGCTTTGTTTGAAATATAGATTTAGTGAATAAATCCTTATTATATTAAGAAATAAGCTTAAAAGGGCTTTATTGAAATAGCTATAAATAGATTTAGTTGTCTTTACGTATAAAATATGGTATATTCTTACGTAGGAGGCTGAAATGAATAAGAAATTAACACTTTCAGTTGATGATACGATAATTGAGAAAGCAAAAGCGTATGCTGAAGATAAGAATGAATCACTATCACAATTGGTTGAGAATTATTTTAGATTATTAACATCAAGTAGAAAGAATAAAGAAAAAGAAGTATCTCCTTTGGTGATGGAATTAATGGGTACAATAGACGTTCCAGAAGATTTCGACTATAAGAAAGAAAAAATGGAATATCTCGAAAGTCGGTATCTACATGATTAAATTATTTATCGATTCGGATATTATTCTAGATTTATTAATTAAGAGAAATGAATATGAGAGTTCTGCACTGTTATTCACTCTACTTGAAAAAAGAAAATTTAAAGGATTTACCACTCCAATTGTAATAGCGAATGTACACTATATTATGACGAAATATGCAGGAAAGAATAAATCAATATTAAATTTAAGGAAAATAAGAAAAATGCTTTCAATATTAACTTTAAATGAAGAAATCATTGATGAAGCTTTGTATTCAGATGCTCCAGATTTTGAAGACTCAATACAGTATATTGCTTCTGAAAATAATGAAATTGATTTTATAATAACGAGAAACAAAGATGATTATAAAGGAAGTAAATTACCCGCAATAACTGCTACAGAATTTCTTGAGATGAATATTGATGAAGAAATTTAAGAAGAAAGATTAGTACATAACAAAAGTTTTGGAGCAGTCCTGGCTATTGTCATGATTCTGGCTGAAGACGTTTCGCGCTGATCGCGCTACACTCCAGAATCACGCCAATGCGCTCGAAAGACTCGCGCCGCCAGGCAGCTAAAATTTTCGTTATAAGTAACTTAATGTTACTAAGATTTTAATATCTTTGGAAAAAGATAATTCTTGTAGGGTTTTTCTATGAGTTAAATTTAAGAAACCAGTATTTGAAACAATTTCTTCGTATATAGATCAATAATAAAAATCGGGTTTTAAAATGATAAAGACCATTTTAAAAATTAGTGTAGAATCAAATGTAAAAACTATTTGACAATATGTAAAAGAGATTGTACATTTAATATAGAGGAGTAAATTATGAATAATAAATTTTTACCAATAAGTTTTCTTATAGTGATTGGATCAAGTTTTATCATTGAGAAATTTTATCCTGGTTTGCCTGGTTATTTTTATCTTGTATATGCAATTATCGCCGGGGTTCTATTATTAATAATTAATCATAGCTGTCCAAAATAAGGACTATTAATAGCCTGAATCCCTGGTTATAATGAATTGAGCGGGCAAGCTTAAATCATTACAACGGAAGGAAAACAGGCAATGAGTTATAAGAATAGCATTTTAAATCAGATACTTCAAATCATTCCGAGACATGAATTTGAAAGATCTGTCAGAAAGTATAAAGGAGATTTTGCTTCAAAAGGATTCTCCTGTTGGGAACAATTTGTTTCAATGCTGTTTGCCCAATTTACAGGACAGACCGGACTTAGAGGCATAGAAACAGCATTGGATTCGATTAAAAACATGCTTTATCATTTGGGGGTAAAAAAGATTAAACGCTCAACACTTTCCTATGCAAATAACAACAGACCCTCAGAAATTTATGAAAATGTATTCAATAACCTGCTGACAAAGATCCTTAAAATGAAAAGGTCTCATAAGCATAGATTTAAAAATCCGCTGTACAGTGTTGATGCGACAACCATCGATTTATGCCTGTCAGTATTTCCATGGGCGAAGTTTAGAAAGAATAAAGGCGGAATCAAACTTAATGTAAAACTTGATCACAGCGGATATATTCCGGACTTTGTATCTGTTACAACAGCTCAAACCCATGAGCTTAATTCACTCAAGAAAATGAAATTCAATAAAGGTGATGTAGTTGCATTCGATCGGGCCTATACAGATTTCAAATTATTTGCAAGTTATTGTATTGCAGGCATTTATTTTATTACTCGTATGAAAAAGAATGCAGATTATAAAGTTTTTCAAAGAAATAATGTTTCAAAATATGAAAATATTTCATCAGATCAAATAATTGAAATGCGAGGATACTACACCAGCAAGAAGTGTCCACTCCAATTACGGCGAATTAGAATAAAAGATCCGGAAACAGGAAAATATATTGTAATTCTTACAAATCAGCTTGATTGGGCACCTACAACAGTTGCTGCTGTCTATAAGGACAGATGGCAGATAGAAATATTCTTCAAAACAATCAAACAGAACCTGAAAATAAAGAAGTTTTTTGGAACGACGAAAAATGCAGTAATGACTCAGATCTGGATAGCATTGATAACTCATCTGATGCTGCAATATCTGAAGATGTTATCTTCCGGTGGATGGACTCATTATTCGCTTATGAAATTGCTTCCATCAATCCTGACGACCAGAAAAGATCTCTGGAATATTCTGAATAAACTACCGCCGCCCGGCAGAAATGAGCCAGGCTTAAAACTTCAAATGGAGCTGTTATGATTGTTTTGGACAGCTATGATAATTAATAATAGAAGAATAAAAAAGAAAGAATTGATAGTTACTGATGAGAGAATTGTTAAAAATGCAGAAAAAGCTGCTCATATTACTTATCGATATACTTATTCAATTTTACTAGTTGTAGGGACTATTCTAACAGTTGTGCCAACTGAAGCAGATATAGTAAGGATTATCGGAATAGTATTAATTTTTGCAAGTATCTTTGAAACATTAATATTTACAATATCGTATTTTATGATTAACAGAAATAATTAATATGATTAAAAATAAGATATACGAATTAAGAGTAATAAATCATTATACACAAGAGGAATTGGCAAAAAAATTAGGTGTAACACGGCAAACTATAATTTCTTTAGAAAAAAATAGATATATTCCTTCATTAGAGATGGGATTCAAAGTCGCAAAATTATTTGATAAGAGAATAGATGATATTTTTAAATATGAAGAATAAGAAAAATGGAAAATTTAAGAAATGTATTATTATCTCAAATCATTTGTATTATTTTAGAAACGTTTCTGATAAGAAAAATTAGATTCATTTATATTGTTAAAATATTATTATTTGTAAACAATCTGAATTTACTAGGAATTATTGGAATTTTATTAATATCGACATTTAAAAATTTGAAATTATAAAAATGTCAGTTAATAGTATTGGAAATTTCTATGATATAATATGAAGAGAGAAAAGTACTTATAACAAGACTTTTTTTCGTATTGCCAGCGGAATAGTGTAATGATATACTCGTGTCATTATGAAAAAACAAATAGTTGATGCCAGGGGTGAGTTGTGCCCCAAACCAATTATAATGACAAAAAAAGCCCTTAAAGGGTTTGTCGGTGAGTTGACGGTGCTTTTGGACAATGAAACAGCGTTTCAAAACGTGCAGAGCTTTCTTTCGGACAACGGTAAAGCATTTGAAACTAAAAAAGAGGATGGTGTTTATTACATTTCCCTGAATTCAGACGGCAACCCGGCGGTATCAACTGCCGCAGAAAATTATTGTACAGTTCCTGTTACAGTAAATTCCAATTCAAGTGTCGGGCTCCAACATGTAATTGCATTTAAATGTGATAAAATGGGGAGCGGAGATGAGGAACTTGGTAAAATACTTATCCAGGGATTTTGCAATACAATTAAGGAAACTGACCCGTTGCCGGGATCTCTGGTTTTTTACAACAGCGGAGTAAAACTTGCTCTTGCTGATTCTCCTGTCATTTCTGCTTTGAAAGAACTTGAGAAACAGGGAATCCGGGTTCTTGTTTGCGGAACATGTGCTGATTTCTTCAATATTAAAGATAAAATTGCAGTCGGGAAGATTTCCAATATGTATGATATTCTTGAATGTCTTTCAACAGCCCGTCATATTATTTCTCCATAACCGGAAACCAGATGGACAGATGGAACTGTTAAATTATTTCGATAATGCAGCAACCTCCTTTCCGAAACCAAAAGCGGTAGGACGGGAAATCCTTCGTTATCTTAATGAGGTTGGAGGTCCATACGGAAGAAGTTTTTATGACAGAGCGCTTGATGTATCAAGAACAGTTGAGACCTGTCGTGAAAAACTATCAGATAGAATTGGAGCAAGTGATGCAGACAGATTGGTTTTTACTTCAAATGCCACACAGGCTATAAATACTGTAATTAAGGGTTTGAATCTCGACGATAAGGATGTCTGGATTTCCCCAATGGAACATAACGCGGTTACACGGCCGCTGAAATATCTTGAAGATACCGGTCGTATAAGGATTAAACAACTTCCCGCTTTAGCGGGAGGGCTTGTCGATGTCGAAAGTGTCAAGAAGATGGATTTCGGTAATGCCGGGCTTATCGTCCTCTGCCATCAGAGCAATGTTACCGGACTGATTCAGCCTGCCGCTGAAATTAAAAAGGCTTCAGGCAATATCCCAATTCTGCTTGATGCCTCCCAATCTGCAGGTCATATTGAAGTTGAAGCTGAAAAATGGGATCTGGATTATGTAGCCTTTACCGGTCATAAAGGTTTGTTGGGGCCGACAGGTACCGGCGGTTTATATATGAAAAACCCTGATGTGCTTATACCGTTGATCAACGGAGGAACCGGCAGCCGATCAGACAGTTGGGAAACTCCGGCATTTCTTCCGGATCGTTTTGAAGCAGGAACCCCAAACATAGCCGGTATTTTCGGATTGTATGGTGCTCTCAGTGAAAAACCGGAACCTCGACACAGCAGCGATGATTTTCTGAAATTAGTTGATGCCGTTTCTTCAGTCTCAGGTATCCTTGTTCATTCAGCAGCAGATCGAAAATCACAGGGAGAAGTCTTTTCAATATCAATGGATACGTCTGTTCTCAATGATGCAGTAACCGTTTCCGATTTCGGAATGGTGCTTTACAGTGGTTTTGGAATGGAAACCAGAATAGGACTTCATTGTGCTCCCCTGGCTCATCAAACGATAGGAACATTTCCGGAAGGGACCGTCAGAATAGCACCATCAGTTTACCATTCGATGGATGATTTTAATCGCCTGATTGAAGCTATTGAAGGCACTGTTGATAAATTCAAAATATAATCAGGGAACTGCAATTGAAGGTTTTTATTTTTGAATCAACACGGTCGGTGATTACGGCTGAAAAAACTGTTCGCAATGCAGGAATTAAGTGTACCGTGATACCTGTGCCTCGATCGGTATCGCCATTATGCGGAATGGCGCTTCAGATAAATGATAAAGATGAATTACATGTTAAGATGATAATTGCCGAATCGGGTATAAAGACCAGTATTTTTGATCGGACGGAAGTAATACTATAAAAATAAGCAGGAGGAGAGGTCTGAATGAGTGAAAAATTTGATCTTATGACAACGGTTGAGTACGGCGGTTGTTCCGCCAAGCTTCCGGCAGATAAACTGGAAAAACTTCTTTCTGATATTCCAATCCTTGAAGATGAACACCTCCTGGTTGGAAACGATACACATGACGATGCAATGGTCTGGAAGCTGAATGAGGAAACAGCGCTTATATCAACAACTGATTTTTTCCCTCCCGTCTGCTCGGACGCTTATGAATTCGGACAGATAGCGGCTGCTAATGCGTTGAGCGATATCTATGCAATGGGCGGCAAGGCTGTAAGTGCGCTTAATCTTGTACTTTTTCCGGCCGACCAAAGGATTCCAATGGAAGTACTGCATGAAATGCTGAGGGGAGGAGCTGAAAAATGCATCGAAGCCGGTGCCGTTCTGGGCGGGGGACATACAATAGACGATTTTCCGCCGAAATACGGATTGGCCGTAACCGGCCTTGTCCATCCCGACCGGATAATTACTAATGCGGCTGCTGAACCGGGAGAGTTCCTGATACTTACCAAAGCCCTCGGTACCGGTGTGTTGTCTGCAGGCAGACGAATAGGCGAAGCAAATGATGAAGATTATCGTGCAGCTATAGATTCGATGAAACAGCTGAATCGCTATGCTGCAGAACTTATGCAGGAATATAACCTGCGGTGTGCAACCGACATTACCGGGTTTTCTCTGCTCGGACACGGAATGAAATTGGCTCGGGAAAGCAATGTCTGTCTTGAAATTGACAGCCAAAGTATTCCTGTCCTGCCCGGGGTTTATGATTTGATTGATTACGGTTGTATCCCGGGAGCGTCGTTTCGGAACCTGTCCTATGTTGAAAGTTATGCTGAATTTGGCACAGATCTTGACTACAACCTGAAAATGATTGCTGCCGATGCACAGACCTCAGGGGGGCTGCTTATGTGCGTCCCGGAAGATGCTGTGCCTGACATACTTGGCCGGCTTAAAAAATATTATTTATCAGCTGCCATTATCGGCAGAATATCTGAACATAAGACAGACACTCCCTATGTCAGATTGAAATAAATTCGGTGATTTGAAAATTAAAGGAACAGAATCTTGAAAGTTGATACCGGAACCGTTATTTATTTTTCCCCGACAGGTTCAACAAAAAAATATGCCCGTACTGTATCAGAGGCGATGAACCTGAAATCAGTAAATGAGATTAATTTTACCGCACCTGACAGCAGGGAAACTCTGTATGAAAAAATTGACAGCGATATTGTTATTATCGGATTTCCTGTATACGAGGAATACGCCCCTGATATTTTTATAGAATCATTAAACAAGTTGGATTTCAGCGGACAGCCGGTTCTGGCCTTTGCCGTGTACGGAAAAATCGGGTTTGGGTTAAGTCTTAAACAGATGTATCTTAATATGGTTGAGAAAGGGCTTAAGGTAATTTCGCTTGGTGCTCTGATTGCTGAACATTCCTTCTCAACGGAAAGGATTCCTCTGGCACAAGGCCGGCCGAATAAGCAGGATTTGGAAGATGCGGTTAAACTTGGTGAAATGTTTTTATCCAGGGCAGCGTCTGAAACCCCGTCTGTACCATTTGAACAGGTGCCCGGGAAACTTCCTTTGATGGCAAAAATCCTACCGGAGAATAGTGCCGGGCATTTTACAAAAGAACCCCGTATAAACTCACAATTATGTAATAATTGCCGGTTATGCATAGAAAAATGCCCTGTAAATGCAATAAATGATGATCTGAGTATGGATTCAGGGAAATGCATACGATGTTTTGCATGTGTGAAAAATTGCAAAACAGGGGCAAGAAAAATTGAGTATAAAAAAATATTTTTAATTAAAATGATGTTCAACAGGCATAACAGAATTGAAAAGCATAATATATTAATTTAAACCGCTACCTAAATTATTGATATATAATACAAGAAAGGGGATTAAGTCATGTTTATGCAGAAAACCAAAAAGCTTGAAAATGAAACAAAAAAAATTCTTAATAATATTCTTGAAATGGGATTGGTCCTAAAAGAAGCTGCTGTTGCATATTTTGACGGAGATATGGACAGGTTCAGACATCACGTTAAGGTAAGTGATAAACTTGAAACGGAAGTTGATCATATCCGAAAGGAAATTGAGTTAAGTCTTTACACAGATATGCTGATACCCGAATCGAGGGGGGATGTTTTCAGATTACTTGAGTCTCTTGATGATGTAGCCGACAGTATTGAAAAGGTTATACTTGAATACGATATTGAAAGACCTGATTTTCCCGAGGTAGTTATTCCCGACATGTTGAAGGTAGCTGAATTGAGCTGCCGCTGTATTGAAAAGCTGGTTCAGGCAATATCGGCATATTTTACCAATACTGAAAAAACATCGTCATATATTCAGGAAGTAAAGTTTTATGAAAGCCAGATAGATGATTATGAGGAATCAATAAAAAGAAAAATATTTAACGGAGGATTGATAAACGATCTTTCCGTAAAATTGCAGCTAAGATATTTTATTGAACAGACAGCAGATATTTCCGATTATGCGGAAAGTGTATGTGAAAGTCTTTCAATTTCGACTGTTAAAAGAATTATATAGGAACGGCAGTTGGCAACGATACTTTTTTATTTATCAAGCGGATTGTTTCTCGGTTGGTCTTTAGGCGCAAATGATGCTGCAAATGTTTTCGGAACGGCCGTCGGCTCAAAGATGATTCGATTTAAAACTGCGGCAATTATTTGCAGCATTTTTGTGGTCATCGGCGCTGTTTCCAGCGGTGCCGGAGCTAGTCACACTCTTGGTAAACTGGGTATAATAAGCAGTCTGGGCGGCGCTTTCACCGTTGCATTGTCTGCCGCTGTTTCGGTCTTTATTATGACAAAGGCCGGGCTTCCGGTTTCAACTTCGCAGGCAATTGTCGGCGGTATTATCGGATGGAACTTTTTTACAGGGAATTCTACGGATCCTGCGGTAATACAGAAGATTGCAATGACCTGGGTTTTATGCCCGGTTTTATCCTGTATTTTTTCAGTTGTTCTATATTTTATTGTAAAGGGATTTCTGGAAAGAACCTCAATACACATCTACCGACGGGATGTATATACCCGTTGGGGCTTAATTATTGCAGGCGCTTTCGGTTCATACAGTCTTGGTGCAAATAATATAGCCAATGTTATGGGAGTATTTGTTGAATCTGTCCCGTTCAGTAATTTGGATGTATTCGGATTATTTTATCTGACAAAAGCCCAGCAACTGTTTTTTCTCGGTGCAATAGCAATTTCACTGGGTGTTTTTACATATTCGGCAAAAGTGATGAAAACAGTAGGTTCAGGGATTTATCAGCTCTCGCCGGTAACTGCCTTTATAGTCGTTCTGGCCAGTTCGCTTGTCCTTTTTATTTTTGCTTCATCAAGCCTGCGCGATTTTCTGATTTCAATTCATTTACCGCCGATCCCTCTTGTGCCTGTTTCAAGTTCGCAGGCTGTAGTTGGAGCAGTAATAGGCATTGGTCTTGCCCGGGGCGGTCGAAATATCAGATTCAGTGCCATTGGCCGGATTGTTGTCGGGTGGATTGCTACACCGATAATTTCCGCGCTCATTTGCTTTATTATGCTTTACATAATGAAAAATGTATTTGGTGCAATAGATTGATTTATATAAGGAAATTAATCTTTAACAGGAACTGTTTTTGTTATTTCTTATAATACATGTCTCTCCGGTTTTTTAATTTATTATTTGACACCTGACAGTTGACTTCTTACAATATTAATTATGATTACCAAAAAATGGAACCCGCTTGACGCGGGCAAACTTTCCGAGATAGAACGGCTGTTTCACAGCGCCTATCCTGATAATGAGTATGGTGAACTTGGCAGTAGAATAAGTGTTTTCTGGATCGACTTACTTAAAAAAAGCTGGAATGAAAAATCCGAAGAAATTAAGAAAATGGATCTTGCATATGATCCATCCGATCCGCTATCAAGGGTTGAACAGAAAGTTACTGTAATTGCATATGCAGACAGTATCAGCAGAAAGGGTGAAAAAAGCCTTGAAACGCTCGATTATTTTTTAAAACAATGGTTTCCTGCAGTCGGAGGTCTTCATATTCTACCGGCATGTACGATTGTTGAAGATCGATTTAACGATGGTTATTTCTCTCAGGTTGAGCGGGATAATATACATAGTGCATTTGGCTCAAACAGCCTGTTTGCCGATATAATGCATAGATATTTTTCCATGAATGATCTTGTTCTGGGGCATGTTGATATTGAAAATCCTGTTTTCCAGTCGTATCTTGAAGGTCATGATGAAGCCGGACGAAAATTCTATATTTTTTCAATGGAAGAATACGAAAGTCTGAAGGCTGCAGGCAGTTTTGATAAGGTTTTCAGACCCCGACCGTTTCCCCTGTTTTCAATCTTTAGAAGGCTTCCAAAAGAGGTCCCGTACAGAAGCCTTTCCCATAACGGTCGTACGGATGTTATGATAAAACTAATCAGGAAGATGAGGGGAGTACAAACGGAAAGACCCTTAATCAATATTTTGTGGCTGTTCAACCGAATCCAAAATGATCAGATGCTCCTGGAAGAGGAATATCAATATATACCGGAATTTATTGAATGGTTGAAACTTCGGAACGTTAGTGCCGAAAGCATCTTTACTCTTTCAAGAACACAGGAAGTCCAGCATACTCCATACATTTTCATTCCTGAAATTAAAACAGAAGAAGACCTGTTTATTCGCTGCGGTTTCAATAAAAAACAGGCTGAAGCAGCCGGTTCGTTATTCCGTGAAACAAATGCCCGGCTTTTCGGAGAAGAAATCAGGGCCTTGACAACCTTCAGCCATGTTCAGGTTGATGTTAATACGGCAACATTTGAGGGATTGAAGGCCCTTGCCGGAGACCTTGTATGGTATCTCACAAAAGATCTGAATATGCTCAGGCTTGATGCGGTCAATTACGCGTTTAAAAAATGGGGTACTTCATGTTTCGGGCTGCCTGAGCTGGACTTGCTCATGAAGATCATCTACCTTTCCATGGAATGCATCAGTCCCCGGATTATACCGAACCTCGAGGTAAACGACAGCCTGACGACTATTCTTAACCAGATGTCGACAGGTGAGAATGCACCTCCGATGATGCATGATTTTCATCTTGCAAGTCTTTTACCTGCGGTATTTCATTCAAAAAAGCCTGAAATAATCGGCCGGATATTCAAGAAAATTGCAGAATATGATATTCCGCATAACAGCATCAGGTTCTCTCTGTCTGAAAGTCATGACGGAAAGTCAGTACGCGGCAGTCTGGATCTTCTCACTTTTGAAGAGCGTATGGTATTAACCAAGGCTGTTACGGATAACGGGGGACACGTAAAGTACAAATCGATTACTGCAAGGGAATGTATGCAGGAGGAGTTTGAACGTTTCTGTCATGAGACCGGAACTGATTTCCGATCTGCGGCGAAAAAGCTGTTTAAGCCTGCAAAAGGAAATGGTGCTTCGCTTCTTCTTAAAAATGAAATAAAATCAATTAATGATATTTTAAACCTCTCTGAAGAATTTGCCGGTACAGTTACAGATGCCGCGGATTTTTTCTTTACAAGGCTTCTTGAAGGACGTGAGCCGTATGAGTTATGTATTACAACCCGTGATTCACTTCCGGTTATGGATAACAAGGAACTGGAGATAGCCCGGTTCCTGGCTTTTGAGACCCTGTCGTTTGCTGCAATGGGCAGAAATGTAAAAACTATCTATTTTAACGATTTGCTTGCATTACCTAACGATCATAAAAGGGTAAAGGTTACGGGAGAGTTGCGGAATATAAAACGCACAAAAACGGATCTTGATGAGCTTCTTCCGAATCTAAAATATAAAAACAGTTTTGAAGCAGGAATTGCAAAAGGAATTAATAACCTTATAGCACTTGTTGATTCGGATCCGGCACTTAATTATCGCGGCAATGAAGCCGAGCTGATTAAATTATCCGGCACGACCGACGATGTCGGCGACCCTCCGGTTGTGTTGATTAAGAACCACTGCGGAGAAGCTCAAAGCCTGACAGCTGTAAACCTTTCCGAAGATAATGTTTCAGTATCTTTTAATTGTGAAGGGATGACATTTGATAATTTCAGCGGAAAAAATGTTCCGGAAGAAGACGGCACTGTTAAAATTGTTCTTGAGCCCTTTGGAAGGTTGTGGCTCACATCTTCTTTACTTGGGATCTCAGAGGATAAGCTTGTGCAGGGTTGAACCTGTGATTTAAATTTACAAGATTAAGTTAGGTTTATACAGATTCATAGCAACTCCTTCTGATTAAAACAGGAATAAAGATCTTTTTTTAAATAAATCAATTTAATTCCAAACTGATCACAAATACTCGTTATAATACATAGGTGAGGTATGTATGCTTGAAACAATAAAAAGTGTGTTTAAAGAACAAATGTTCCAAAAAAAATACAAAAGGAACATTTGACATATTAAGGAGGTTATGTTACCATGAGTTTATCAAAAGGGGAAAATGTGAATATTGGAGATCTGGATTATACAAAGCGTGACTTTTATATAAAAGTTGCCAAGATGTATTTTATAGATGAACTTTCTCAACAGGAGATTTCGGAAAAAGTAGGATTATCACGTTCCAACATCTCAAAAATTTTAAAAGCCTGTCGTGATTTAAAGATTGTTGAAATCAGAATTAATGATACCTCTTCACTCGGCATTATGTTTCAGGAAGAGATAAAGACTAAATTCAATGTGGAAAATGTAATTGTCGTTCCGTCTGAAATGAATGAGGAGCTGACAAAAATACAGATTGGTAAGGTTGCTGCCAACCTTCTTAATTCCATGATCAAGGACAATTCGGTTATAGGAATTGCACGCGGGAGCACTCTTTCTCATACGGTAACCCAGTTTTCATCCAATAATCATGTAGGTCTGGAAGTTGTGCAGATTGTAGGCGGTTCTGGAGATCTTAACTTAAATACAGACGGCTATGAACTGGCACGCACAATTGCTGACAAGATGAATGCGGAGTTAACTGTTTTGCAGGCTCCGCTTATTGTCAAGAATGCACAACTAAGAGATATGTTGCTGAAGGAGCCGGGTATTTCAAAGGTTTTACAGAAAGCTGAACACATTGATATTGCTTTGCTTGGCCTTGGAACTAACCATTTTGAAAGCAGTGCTTATCACAAGGCCGGTTATTTAACTGAAAAAGAGTCAAAGGAATTATTGTTTAACGGAGCTGTCGGCGATGTATGCGGAAAACAGATAGATATCAACGGAAATATTTTTGATGCGGAAATCAATAACAGATTTATAGGAATAGACGCAGGGACCATAAAGAAAATTCCAAAAAGATTATGTGTCGCCGGCGGAGCTCATAAAGCGGAAGTAATCCTGGGCGCTTTGCGGGGCGGATTTATAAACTCGCTCGTGACTGATGAAGATGCAGCCATGAGAATTCTGAGTTTAATCAAAAATTTATGATGGGAATATTATGAGTTATGTGATAGGCATTGATATCGGAACTGAAAGCATCAGGTCTGCCGTTTTTGATGAAAATGGTTGTACCCTCGGGTTCGGCGTCAGCGAGAATAAAACACAATACCCGCGTTCCGGCTGGGCGGAGCAATCTGTTCATCAATGGGAGAACTCTCTGGTAGAAGCTGTTAGAGCTTCAATTTCAAGCAGCTGTGTGAATCCTGCTGATATTTCCGCAATTGGTGTTGATGCAACATCGCCAACTGTTGTCATGCTGGGTGAAGATTTAAATCCTGTTGAAAATGCAATTATGTGGATGGATTTGCGGGCAGTTCATGAAGCCGAAGAAATCTCGAATGTTGATGATGCGTCGCTTAAGGTTGTCGGATATGGGAAGGTTTCGCCGGAGTGGTTTCCATGCAAGGTTCTCTGGCTAAAGAGGAACAGGCCCGAGGTATATAATAAAACAAAATATTTTCTTGATCAAACCGACTGGCTTACTTATATGCTCACAGGGGAACTGACACTTAACCTGAATTCAATCACAGTCAGATGGTTTTATAATTCAAAGGGCGACGGATTTCCTGAAGATCTGTACGGCAAACTGGGGCTTGCAGATTTTCTGGATAAAATACCTAAAAGGATTGTGCGTCCTGGCGATACCGCGGGTGTATTAACTGGAAAGATTGCTGAAAAAACTGGTCTAAAAAAAGGGATTCCGGTTGCTGCAGGAGGAGCGGATGCATATATCGGAGTTGTTGGTGTTAATGCTTTGATTCCTGGAAAGATGGCTTTAATTACCGGATCTTCACATTTACTTATCAGCCTTGTCGACAAGGAATTTCATGCACCGGGAATAAACGGAACTTTTCCCGATGCTGTGCTGGAAGGATTTCAGGTTGCTGAAGCAGGGCAGGTTTCTACAGGGTCAGTTCTGAAATGGTATAAGGATAATTTTCTTAATTCCAAAAAAACTGTGGAAACCGGCAGTGGAACCTATTCTGAAATGAATGAACTGGCGGAGAAAATTCCGCTTGGATCGGAAGGCCTTCTGGTTCTTGAACACTGGCAGGGAAACAGAACGCCATGGGTTGACCCGCAATCAAGAGGTGTTATCCGGGGGTTGACTTTGAGTCATACGCCGGCGCACATCTACAGGGCAATTATGGAAGGCGTAACATACGGTACTGCGGTAATTCTGTCGAGGATGGAAAAGCAGGGTATATCCGTAAATGAACTGGTTGTATGCGGAGGAGTTGCAAACAGTGATCTTTGGCTTCAAATTCATTCTGATGTAACCGGAAAACCGATATCGGTTCCGGAAGAAAGTCAGGCTGTTTCTCTTGGAAGTGCTATTCTTGCGACTAAAGCTGCCGGCATTTACAAAACAATAAATGAAGCCGCCGAATCAATGGTAAGAGTAAGAAAAATAATAGAACCGAATCTTAATAATACTGATGAATATTGTTTTTATATTGATCAGTATGTGAAGACATATGAAAAACTTAAAGATGTATCAAAAGAACTGACTATTAGGAGCGAAATGAATGCATCGCCAAGAGGGTAATTATGCGACTAAAGAATAAGATTTGTGTTGTTACAGGAGCAGCTACCGGAATAGGAAAAGCTACCGCAATAAAACTGGCTTCTCATGGGGGAACCGTCATCGCTGCAGATATTGATATTAACGGTTTAAATGAAACTGTTTATAAAATTAATGATCTGGGGCAAAAAGGTTTTTCGGTTAAGCTTGATCTTTCTGATTTACAGGAAATTGAAAATTTCACTGAAAAAATAATTACGGAATTCGGAAGAATAGATGTTCTGGTTAATAATGCCGGAAGATTCTCGACTGTTCCCATTTTTGAAATGACTGAAGAAGAATGGGATGTCGTTATGGATATTAATTTGAAGGGAACTTTCTTCCTGTGTAAAGCGGTACTGGAAACGATGATAAAGAACGGATATGGAAAAATTGTCAATGTTTCATCTCTGGCTGCAAAAAGGGGAGGTGTCACTTCAGGTATTAATTATGCGGCATCGAAAGCGGGAGTTCTTTCAATTACAAAATGTCTGGCTAAATATTCGGCTCCAATGGGTATTAATGTCAATGCTGTGATTCCGGCTTTTTGCGATACAAATATGTTCCGAAGTCTTCCTCAGGAAAAGATAGATAATGCAATTAAAGGGATTCCCATGGGAAGACCGGCAAGGCCTGAAGAACTGGCGAATGCAATACTTTTTCTCTCTTCAGATGAGTCAAGCTATGTTACCGGAGAAATCCTCGATGTAAACGGCGGAGTATTAATGGATTAATAAAACGGAGGAGCAGTGTGAAAAACGGTGATGTAATTTTAAAAGGTGAAGGAATACATAAATTCTTTGAGGGCGTACATGCATTAAACGAAATTTCTATTGAATTAATTGAAGGAGATATTCTCGGAATCGTTGGAGAAAACGGGGCAGGTAAATCAACGTTATTAAAAGTTCTTGTTGGTGAACATCAAAAGGATACGGGGCATATAATATACAGAAATAAAGAAGTAAATTGGGATAATCCTTATCAGGCAATGATTAATGGTGTCGGTCTTGTCCATCAGCGTCCTAATCTTGTTCCGGAACTGACTGCTGCGGAAAATATTTTTTTAGGGAAAGAATTCACAGTAAAATGTTTTGTCAATGACGCCTTATTGAATAAAAAGGCTGAAGAATTATTAAAAAAATATCCTGTTAACCTGAATTTTGATTTAAACCTGAAGGTTTCTGAAATGTCCGCAGGACAAAGAGAAATCACTGAAATATTAAAAGTCCTCTCTTTTGAGCCTGATGTCCTGATTCTGGATGAACCTACTGCAAGTCTGACCAAAGATGAAAGTGAACAACTAATGAAAATTATCAAGACTCTAAATAGTGATAAAAACCTAAGTGTAATTTTCATATCACACAGAATGGAGGAAGTTTTTGAGCTTTGTACAAGGATTGTCGTTTTACGAAACGGCAGGAAAGTCGGAACGGTTGATAAAGATGATTTTGATAAAGACAAGATAATTTTTATGATTATTAACAGAAATCTTTCTGAATTCTATCCTCCGAAAGAAGGGGAAAAAGGTGATTGTGTACTGGAATTAAAACACTTTCAATCGGAAGAGATCAGAGATATTAATTTGAAGGTTAATGCCGGAGAGATTGTCGGTCTGTATGGATTAAGCGGTGCAGGTATGACCGAGCTGGTTGAATCAATTTTTGGAATCAGAGAGATTTCCGGCGGTGAAATGTATCTAAATAATCAATTAATAAAAAAGATAAAGACAGCTGATCTGATAAGAAACAATGTTTATCTCGTGCCGGAAGACCGGGACACAAAAGGTCTTTTTTCAGATTTCTCTCTTCGGGAAAATATAATGGTCTCTCATCTTTCAGATATGCTTCCCGGTTTTATAATAAACAAATTGAAAGAAAGAAATATTGTTGAAAAAGGTTTAACAGATTTTAATATTGTTTATTCAAATATAAATCAGGCAATACATTCTTTAAGTGGAGGCAATCAACAAAAAGTAGTAATTGCCAAATGGCTTTTAAAAAATTGTGATCTGTTGATTCTTGATGATCCTACGGTAGGCGTTGATGTAGGCACTAAAAGAGAGGTCTATTTAATTTTGCGAGAATTAGTCGGACAGGGTAAAGCTGTTCTTTTGGTTTCTTCAGATATCCTTGAGATCATAGGTATGGCGGACAGGATTTATACAATGAGGGAAAATGCAGTCAGTTCTGAATTAATCGGAAATGATATCAATCAAAAAAATATATTGGAGAATGTTCTTTAGAAGCAGGAGGCTGTATGGCAAATGACCAGGTGTTGAGCAAAACTAAAAATATAAATTTCTCAAAGATGCTGAGGAAATGGGGTTTGTTGTTTGGATTAGTGATCCTCATAATAATCTTTGCAATAAGCGCAAACAGATTTTTTACATTACAGAATATTACAAATATTTTACGTCAGGCAAGTATAATTGGTGTAATGGCTCTGGGCGTTACATTTGCATTAATGGTCGGAGATTTTGATTTGTCTTTTGCTACTCTTGCCGGATTATTAAATGTAATAAATATGGTTTTAATTATTAATGGTTGGCATATTTTACCGGTTTTTGTTTTAGCCCTGACAATTGGGATTATCTGGGGACTTTTTAACAGTTTTTTGATCGTTAAGATAGGTATTCATGCATTCATAGCAACTTTGTCCACCATGACTATAGCGAAAGGAATAATCTACTGGATAACACGAGGGAAAACAGTTTATGGTGATTTTCCTGAAGTTCTTACGATTATTGGCAGGCATAATATCTGTTTTAATTCTCTTCCGATTTGTGCACTAATATTTATTGTCTTTGCTGTTATTACATTTATAATCACTGAGCACACAAAAGCAGGAAGGTATCTCTATTCGGTAGGCGGTAATGCTGAGGCTGCGAGATTTTCAGGAATAAATGTAAATTTATACAGGGTGCTGGGAATTACTGCAAGTAGTTTTGGTTCGGCAGTAGCTGCTATTATTCTTTCTTCAAAACTAACTTCTGCTCCTCCTGATGCCGGAGAAGGCTATCTTATGTCCGTTATTCCGGTTGTTTTTTTAGGCACAGTTTTTCTAAGGCCGGGAAGTGTAAATATTGCAGGTACTGTTGTTGCAACATTACTTATTGCGGTTATTGAAAACGGGCTGATAATGCTGAATGTACCATTTTATTTTAAATATATTGTTCACGGTGTTGTCATTATCGTTGCAATAGCAAGTATAACAGGGGCGGGCAAAAAGAAAATTGGCGGACCTCCCTTATTGTAGCCGACGGCGGTAAAAAAGATAAAAGGAGGCAGTTATCGGAAGAAGAAGATGTATTAAAAATTAGTGATTAGTGTCTTTTCTAAGAAAAGTTTTTGAAGGAGAAAAAAATGGAGAGAAAAATAACGGGTAAATTTGTGTTGCTGATTTTGGTAGCAACAATCGCAATTTTTGCTTTTGCCGGATGTGCAAAGGAAGAGGCTGCAGCGGCAGAACCCGAAGTTAAATCGGCTGAAGCGAGTGATACCGCAAATACCGCAGATAGATTAACAAAAGAACTGAATATCGGCTATGTAACAATGACTTTAGCCGCTGATTCCAATTCGAGGGCGTTCGCTGCATTTGAAAAAGAAGCAAAGGAAAAAGGCTGGAAGGTTTATATGACCGATGCTGCCGGTGATATCGTAAAAGTAAGTGAAGGCGTTATGAATTATGTCGGACAGAAAGTTGATGTAATCGTAATTACCTGTGCAGAGATAACACCGATTCAGGAAGGTCTTGACGCAGCAAAATCAGAAGGGATACCGGTTTTCTGTATAGATACCGGCATTGATGATGATGGTGCTGTTGTTGTTAATGTTACAAGTAACTGCTGGGCAATGGGAGCTGAAGTAGCCTCTCAGATAGTAAACAAGCTTCATGGACAGGGAAATGTCTGTATAATTGACATGCCTACACTTTATGTTCACAGATACAGGGCAGATACCGCCAGAGCTGTATTTGAAAGTGAAGATAATCCCGGAATAAAGATTCTGGATACAGAAGCCGTAACTGTTGCAAACTGGGAGACCGGTTCCTATGATGTTATGGCAGCATGGCTGACTAAATACGGCAACGATATTGACGCAGTATTCGGAACATGGGACGGAATAGGCTGGAGTGTTGCAAAAGCAGCTTCCGATGCCGGTTATACAAAAGATGATATGTTTACAATGACAATTGACGGAACCTCTCAGGCGTACGATATGATTAGAAACGGTGAACCGTTTGGTGGTGTTGTAGCTCAAAACTTTGGCGGTTGGGCAACCAGAACAGCTGATCTTATCGATGATATTGTAGTGCAGGGTAAGGCTGTTGCTTCTGTAGTTCCTGAAAGTCGGGTAATTTATGTTCCTCATAAATGGATTGATGAAACAAACGTTCCCCCCAAGGGAGCGGATCCCGAGTCGATATTTGAATAAACATTAATGAGATACTCCGGTTAATTATCACGTAGTCTGTTTTTAACCGGAGTATTATTTTGCAATTGGAAAGATTCCGAGGTTAATAATGAAACGAAGATGGAACAATATTTTTAAGGAAGACAACAGGGCTTTTGTGCTGGCAATGGACCATGCGATGCTGATGGAAGTGTCTGATTGCGGTTTGAAAAATCCCGCAGAGGTTATTCGGAAATCAATAAAGGGTGGTGTTGATGCTATCCTCACAACATTCGGGGTTGCCGGGAATTTTCAGAAAGAAATAGGCAACGCCGGGCTTATTCTGCGACTTGACGGCGGAACAGGTATATTGCATCCAGGCGGGAAAATAATGGATGATGTGACATTAACTTTTTCTGTTGAAGATGCCGTTAAAGTTGGAGCAGACGGTGTTATGTGTATGGGGTTCCCTGGACTCCAACGCGAAGATAGAATGATCGAAAATCTATCGAGACTTGCATCGGACTGCAAGAAGTGGGGGCTTGTTTTTGGTGCCGAAATGGTACCCGGAGGCTTTATTAATGATGATTTGAAAACACTTGAGAATATTTCTTTTGCAAACCGGCTTGGTGCTGAATATGGTGCTGATTTTATAAAATCTCCCTTTGCCGGTGATGCCGAATCGTTCAAAGAAGTTATTGAAAACTGTTATAAACCGGTATTGGTACTCGGCGGCGGCAGTTCAAGAGAAGATAAAGAATTGTTAACAATGGTGAAAAATGCCATGGATGCCGGAGCTGCAGGTGTTACAATCGGCAGAAATATCTGGCGGCACGAATCAATTGAAACTCTGTGTTTGGCCATTTCAAAGATAATACATGAAGACTATAGCGTTGAATCAGCTTTAAAGATTATATAAAAAATGAAAGTTGCATTGCTATCGGATATAAATAAAATAGAAATTGTATCTCTGAAGAGGCCTGTCCCCCGGGGTAATGAGATATTAATTAAATTAAAAGCCTGTGCGATTTGTACCTGGGATCAGCGTGCATTCAGCGGTATCAATAAAGTTGAATTCCCGTTTGTCGGCGGTCATGAGATGTTCGGCGTAATAGAACAAATCGGAAGCAATATCGATGGGAAAGAATGGCGGATAGGGGATAAAGTCGCTATCGGTCTATTATCAATGTGCGGTAATTGTCATTACTGCAGGATCGGAGAGCATGGAATTTGTTCAAATCATAATTATAATAAAAAGGTCGGCGGATTGCCTTATGCGGGAACAGGAGGATTCAGCGAATACCTTGCTGTTTCTCCGGGGAATCTGTTCAAAGCTTCGAATCACATTGATGATGCAATCGGAGCATTTACTGAGCCTTTATCTTGCGTAATACACAGTATAGAGAAAATAAATCTCGAAAAAGCGGAAAATGTATTGATAATAGGGGCCGGAACCATGGGCATCCTGCATCTTCTTATACTTCAAAAAAAGGGTCTGAGGGTCGTTGTGAGTGAACCGGATAAAAGAAGAAGGGATTTTGCAGAAGCTTTGGGTGCTGATTTTGTGATTGATCCGGGAAATGATAACCCTGTAGAGAAAATTAAGGACTTGACTGACGGCAGAGGTGCTGATGCGGTAATTGATGCAACCGCTTTACTTGAGGTTGCGAAGCAATCAATCGAAATGGCAGCGCCGCTTGGCACTGTATCATTCTACAGTTCAATATATCCAAAAGAACCGATTCAGATTGATCCGAACTGGTTGCATAAAAAAATGGTCAACATAACCGGTTCGGCAAATTCAAATTCACATGATTTTCAGATTGCGATAAATATGCTTTCAGAAGGAATTATTGATCCTTCTCCGCTGGTTAGTAAGATATTCCCTTTTGATGAGATAGAAGAAGCTTTTAAGGAGTCGATGGGAACTGATAATTACAGGACCGTTTTAAAATTTTAATTGCGGAGCAGGGATGATGAATAAGTTGATTGAGCAGGCATATACTCTGGGGTACAAATATGAAAAAGAATTCAGAGGATGTGCACAGTGCACTGTAGCTGCAGTTCAGGACACCTTGAATATCAGAAATGATCTGGTGTTCAAATCTGCTTGCGGATTAGGTGCAGGCTGCGGTCTTTTATGTGACGGTATATGCGGCGGTTATTCAGGTGGTATTATATTGATGAGCATGCTCTTCGGCAGGAGAAGGGACTATTTTGATGATGATGAATTTGAAAAAAGGTGTGCATTCAGAATGGCTGTATCGCTTCATGAAAAATTTATTGAAAAATACAATACTGTAATTTGTAAAGATATACATAAGAGAATATTCGGCAGAACATACAATCTTTTAAATCCCGAAGAAAAAGAGCAGTTTAATAACAATGGAGCACATGAAAGCAAGTGTACTGATGTTGTAGGAACAGCTGCCTCATGGGTAACAGGGTTGATTATTAAAGAGCTGAAGGATAGAGCCCTCCCGTTATCAGCTTTGCAGGAATTAATATGAGTTTTGAAATAGAACAGTATTTAAGCGAGTCGATTAATCCTGAAACTGAAGATATTGATAGTTCAAAAACAATTGATATTGTCAGGATGATAAACAAGGAAGATTATAAAATACCGGCAGCAATCGGGAATGAACTTGAGAATATTGCTGTTGCCATAGACAGTATAACTGACAAGTTTGATGAAGGCGGAAGGTTGATTTATATCGGTGGCGGAACAAGCGGACGCCTGGGTGTTGTAGATGCTTCAGAGGTAGCTCCGTATTTTAACGTTCCATACGATATGGTTCAGGGAGTTCTGGCCGGCGGACCTGAAGCCGTTTATCGTGTAATAACCGGAGTTGAAGATGATACCGAAGAGATTATTAAGGAATTGAAAAAGTTAAATCTGACGTCGCGTGATGCTGTTGTCGGTATATCATCATCCGGAAGTACTCCATATGTTGTGTCCGGTGTTAAATACGCTAAAAAAACAGGTTGTTTGACTATTGCTTTGGTTAACAATAAAGAATCAGTTTTAAGCATGATTGTCGATAAAACCATATGTGTTATCGTTGGGCCTGAGGTTTTAGCCGGCGCAACAGTTTATAAAGCCGGAACAGCACAGAAAATGGTTATAAATATGATTTCAATGGGGGTAATGATCAAGTTGGGTCGTGTTTATAAAAACCTGATGATTTGCGTGGAAATTTCCAATGCGAAATTGGTTGAACGGGTAAAGAAAGCATTAATCAGCGCTACCGGCATTACGGAACGGGAAGCATCCGAATATCTTGAGAAAACTGACAATAATGCCGCCCTTGCTTTGATTATGTGGAAATTAAAAGTAGATGCGGAGGAAGCAAAAGAGATAATGAATAATGCAAAAGGGAATTTAAAACTGGCGCTTCAAAGAGAAAAAAGCAGTTCTAAAAATATAATCCCCGGTTATTAAACAAATTCTCAGTCATCCGCATGCCCGGCAGCAATGGCAACCAGCTCCGACATGTTCCCGTGAAGCTGATTGATGTGTCCTCCGATTTTAGATGTGGAGTCAACAACCTTCTGGTTATCAGTTTTAAGGGTTGTAATCGAATTCATGATCTCCGAGCTGCCTATGGTCAGCTGATTGACATCCTCCAGCAGGTTGCTCATTGCATTTGTAAGTTCAAGAATATTTGAGATGATATCGATTATCAGTTCAGAAGTATTTTCATAACTGCTGCCGGTTGTGTTTGTCTCTTTAATTATTTTTTTAAGAGAAGTTTCAGCCTCTTTTGCTTTTTCAGCTGTATTATGGGCCAGCTTTTTAATTTCTGATGCAACCACAGCAAATCCGCGGCCGGTGTTGCCTGCATGGGCGGCCTCAATTGCGGCATTCATTGAAAGAAGATTGGTTCTCTGGGATATATCGTCTATCATTACAATCATTTTACCAATACTTCCGATATCATCAGTAATTTTCCTGATTGCTTCAGAGTTGATTTTCATTTCCCGTTCTCCGTTTTGCGCTTTAGTTATAAGTTCTTCAAGTCTTATACTTTGTGAAGAGAAGTTTTCGGAGATGGAATTGAAAGAATTAAGCATTTGTTCAACCGATGTGGAGGACGTTCCGAGAGAACTGCTCTGATCATCCATATTTGAGTTTACCATTGTCAATGAATTTGAGATGTCGGAAATAAGGTTTTCACAGTGGTTAATTTTGTTTTTAAGCTGAATGTTTATCGAATTTATTTTCTCTTTATCAATTTGAATTATTCTGTTTTTGTAATGGTGACAATTTTCAGCTTTATTCAGATTATTAAAAATGGCAATAGCCATTTTTTCACATGAATTGTAACCGCATGCGGCACAGTTCAGGAAATCTTCTTCTTTTTCTTTTAACAGATCATTATAGATTATTCCGAGTTGTTTTTGATCAGGAATAGAGATTTTCAGATTGCCGGATTTGTTACTGTAGCTTCGGTTATAAAGACCCTCCTTCCAGTACTTTTTAAGAAGAGCGTCAATTTTACCTGTCAGGGTTTTTCCTGTCAGCCCTGATTTATACTTTTTTTTCAACTCGTCAGTTCTGGATCTTATAATATGTTCAAGATCATCAATCGGTGTGTCCCTGTTTAAAGTACCCGGGCCGCCGTTGCAGCCTTTTGAACAGTTAAGACAATCGACAATAAGCGGGTTAGTTCCTTTTTTGAGTGATTTCGGTAAATTTTCCAGGTAATCATAAATTTCCGAAGGGCCTTCAATTTTCCTGATCCTGTCTTCAAGTTCCGGTTTCTCTCTTAGAACTGTTTTCATCAGTCCCCCTGGTGAAGAAAAAAGAGCGGCCCTTTCCGGGGAAGGATTATCAAAATCCCGGGGTCGGATCGATGCGAGGTTGACGTTCTCTTTCTTAAGAACTTTTGTAAGTTCGGCAATTGTTACATTAAAATCAGCGTATCCTGTGGCATCAAATTCCCTGCGCTTGGAAATACATGGTGAGATAACTATTACTTTGTGATTTCTATATTCCGGATAAAAGGTTTTTATCATTTTGACAGTATGAAGCATCGGACTGTCGGCCGGAGCAAGCATTGGAAGAAGTTCGGGCTTATATATTTCAATGTAACTGACGATTGTAGGGCAGGGTTGGGCGATAACCATTCTCGGGTTATTTTTTTTGATAAATTCAAGATAACTTTTAACTGTAAGTTCGGCTCCGAAGCTGACATCAAATACTGCATCAACACCTTTTTCTTTCAACCAGCCTATCACATTACGGTGCATTTCATCGAAGCTGCTGATAAATGCCGGTGCAGCAACAGCAACAACTTTCTCTCGTTTTCTAATTGCAGTAAACGCTTCATATGTATCATCAATTTTTTCACGGGCATTCTGCGAGCATACGTCAATGCAGCTGGCACAGCCGATACAGAGATCATGGTTTACACGTACTTTATCTCCTGAACCGTCAATGCAGAATTTTACTGGACAGACTGAGATACACATATGACAATTGTTGCATTTTTCTTCAATTATTTTGATTACGGGAGAAAGCATTTTTACACCTTTGTTTTGGATTGTTGATTACAATGTAACACAATTGTTGGATTTTTCAATCAATTTATTATATTGGTGACAGTTTTTATTTGTTTATGTTATTAT
Organism: Spirochaetia bacterium; assembly: GCA_963675665.1. Taxonomy (GTDB): domain Bacteria; phylum Spirochaetota; class Spirochaetia; order UBA9216; family UBA9216; genus Thalassospirochaeta. The sequence continues at coordinate 4,394,341 of OY776510.1, read as the reverse complement.
TTCCCATATGAAATATTGTAAACCGCTGTTTGAACGGCTTTCACGGGAAAAGCAGGAAAGAATACTGAACATAGCATCAGGAGAGTTTGCGTCGCTCGGATACAGGGCGGCTAATATAAATATTATTGCTGAAAAATGCGGTGTGAGTGTCGGCGCATTATATAAATATTTCGGAACAAAGGAAAATCTGTTTTTAATGATATGTTCTCTGCCAGTGAAAACGCTGAAAGCATCGCTTGAGAATATAGACAGAATTGAAGGCGGTTTTTTTGACAAAGTTGAGCAGATAATAAAGGTTATACAGCAGCATTCACGTAATAACCCGGACACGATTCATCTGTATAACGAGGTAACAACACAGGGTAACCGGGAACTTGCAGCCAAACTTTCTTATGAGATGGAAACTCTATCAGCCGAGTATTATTCAAAACTAATCAGAACGGCGCGTGAGAATGGAGAAATCGCTGCTGATGTTGATGATCACATGGCTGCATTTTGTATCGACAATCTTTTTATGTCGTTGCAGTTTTCATACGCATCAGAGTTTTACCGGGAAAGAATGAAGGTTTACGTCTCGCCGGATATCCTTGATGATGATGAGCGGGTTCTGCGGACTACAATGGCTTTTATTCGCCGGGCTCTTCAGGCATGATAATTTATGGTGTTCTGAGGTTTTAAATTGACATATCTGTTATCTGTGGTATACTGAAAAAGTGAGTATGTACTCACTTTTTATTTTTTTAGATATGAGGAACCCATGAGCTATTCAATTTCAAGTTACCCTGATGCTGCTGAGGTTACAAAGCAGCTGAAAGAGCTTGTGTCGGGAACCCTGCTTGCAATACCCGAAGATAAAATGGAAAAAGTCCTGGAATATTTTGAACAGAAATGTTCTCGCTCGAAGGCTATGACAGATAAAGCCAGACAGATAATTCCCGGCGGAGTTCAGCACAACCTCGCTTTCAATTACCCGTTTCCGCTTGCTGTTGAAAAAGCCGAAGGAGCGTATCTTTGGGATGTGGACGGAAACAGGTATATTGATTTCCTGCAGGCGGGCGGTCCGACAGTTCTTGGAAGTAATCCTCCTGAGGTCAGAACGCAGGTCATCAAGCTGCTGAATGAAACCGGGCCATGTACCGGGCTTTTCCATGAATATGAATTCAAACTGGCTGAAAAGATTACAAAGCTGATACCTTCTGTTGATTTTTTCAGAATGCTCGGCAGCGGTACCGAATCATGTATGGCTGCAATACGGGTAGCCCGGCTTGCAACAAAAAAGAAGAATATTGTCAAAATGGGAGGCGCATACCACGGGTGGAGCGATCAGCTTGCCTACGGTATCCGGTTGCCGGGGACCATGCATCTGGAAGCTCACGGCGTTCCGCGGCAAATGTTCAGATATACCCGTGAGTTTTATCCTGATGATACCGTCAGCCTTGAACGAATCCTGAAACGGAACCGGCTGCGCGGCGGTACGGCTGCTGTAATTATAGAACCCGTTGGTCCCGAAAGCGGCACACGGCCTTTATCTCCGGGGTTTAACAGTGAAGTCCGCCGGCTGTGCGACAAGTACGGTGCGCTGTTGATTTTCGACGAGGTAGTAACTGCCTTCAGAATAGGTCTTGCCGGTGCCCAGGGATATTTTGATGTCAAACCTGATCTGACGGTTTTTGGAAAGGTTGTGGCAGGCGGGTATCCGTCTGCAGGCGGGCTTGGTGGAAGGCGGGAATATATGAAATATCTTGCCGCCGGAATTGAAGCGGGATCAAAAGTCAAAAAAGCACTTATCGGCGGTACAATGGCTGCCAACCCGCTGTCGGCGGCGGCAGGATATTTTACTTTGTGTGAAATGGAAAAAACTGATGCATGCGTGAAAGCGGGAAAGGCCGCCGACCGGTTGACGGCAGGGCTTAAGAATATCATCAGCAAATACCGGCTGCCTTATGTAGCTTTTAATCAGGGGGCAATCTGTCATCTGGAAACAGGAGCTGCAATGCTGCTTGATATCGATATCAAGAGGTTCTGGAAGATTAAGGATACAATCCGCCAGGCGCATGCCCGTAAAGAGGCAATGGAAAGTTTCGGCGCGGCATATACTGCTGAAGGTATAATTACTCTTGCCGGTAGCAGGCTTTATACAAGTGCTGCTGATACTGATGAAATAATCGATGATGCGCTTGCAGGCTTCGACAGGGTATTTTCAAAAGTTAAGGTACAATAGAAAAGATCAGGGAGAAGGTGATGACCAGGGATGAAGCCAGAAAAAAGGTCAGGGACGCGGGACTGAGGCTTGTCGATGCAGGACTGACTGCCGGTACCTGGGGTAATATCAGCGTAAGAATTGATGATAACTATATGGCTATAACTCCGTCCGGAGGTGAATATATCAGCCTGACTTGCGACGACATTACTATCGTAAATATTATTGACGGCACCTGGGACGGGAAAAAACCGTCAAGCGAAAAAAATCTGCACGCTGCTGTTTATCAGTCGCGCAGGGAAATAAATGCTGTTGTGCATACACACAGTACCAATGCTTCGGTAGTCGCAGCCGCCCGCAGGGAGGTCCCTCCCGTCCTGGATGATCTTGCGCAAATTATCGGACCTACCGTCAGATGTGCTGATTATGCCCTGCCGGGGACAAAAAAGATTGTAAAAACAACGTTAAAGGCTTTACGGGGCAGAAACGCTGCCCTTATGGCAAATCATGGCGCTATCTGTGTGGGCCGGGATATTGAAGAAGTTTTTGTATGCTGTGAGGTCCTTGAAAAAGGCTGTAAGGCATTTATAGAGGCGGAATTCCTCGGCGGGGCAAAAAAAATTAATAGATTTGAGGCTGCGTTGATGCATCAGGTGTATCTGCGCAAATATTCCAGGATCCGAATTGATGAGAAGCTGAGCAGATGACGGCAAAAAAAACGAAGCTGCTTCTTGCATATGATATAGGAACAACATCGTTAAAAACGTGTGTCTACAGTCTGGGGAACAAGCTGAAACTTGAAGCAAGCTCCTCGGAAGAATATGATCTGCAAATCTCTGAAGGCGGTGCTGCCGAACAGGACCCGCAGCAGTGGTATGATGCAATGGTCTCGACCACCCGCAAAATATTCTGTAATGGCGATATAAATGCTGAAAATGTTGCGGGAATCTCGTTCTGCTCCCAGATGCAGGGGCTTGTGCTGGTTGATGAATCCGGAAAAGCGCTCAGGCCGGCGATGAGCTATCTGGACGGAAGGGCCGGAGCCCAGAGGAATAATGCCGGCAGCCGTTTTAAGCGTTTACCGTTACCCGGGTTAAAGGTTGCCGGGCTGCCGTTATTCAAATTAATCAGATCCATTCACATCACCGGGATAGCTCCTACCAGCGTTAAGGACCCGCTCTGGAAATATCACTGGGTCAGGGAAAATGAACCCGAGATTTTCAGAAAGGTTTATAAATATCTTGATGTGAAAGAATACCTGATAATGCAGCTGACCGGAAGGGCGGTTATGACCCGCGACAGCGCCGGGGCTACTTTTATGTATGACAACAGGCCCGGCAGGGGCTGCTGGAGCAGGGAATTATGCAGGCTGTACGGTATGGACCACTGCCATCTCCCCGAAATAATTGATTCGACTGATTGCGCCGGAGAACTGCTTCCCCGGGCCGCTTCAGAACTTGGTCTTCCCGCAAATATCCCCGTTTTCGGCGGCGGGGGAGACGCTTCGCTTATCGGAATAGGTGCAGGCGCCGTTAATAACCGCGACATACATATCTATATGGGAACCTCCGGCTGGGTTTCAGCAGTCACCGAAAGCCGCAGACTTGATTTGAAACACATGATCGCCTCCATCACCTGCGCGGTTCCCGAAAAATATCATTATTTTTGTGAACAGGAGACAGCAGGGAAGTGTATGGATTGGGTTGCACGGCATCTTGCTCTTGATGAAATAGGTTTGTATTTAAAAGAGACCCGGACTGCTGATGATCAGGAATCGGTGCATGAATCTCTTTTCAAGATGCTTTCCGAGGTGGTATCAGAAACAGAACCGGGCTGCGGAGGTTTGCTGTTTACACCATGGCTTCACGGAAGCCGTTCGCCGTTTGAGGATCCGTACGCCCGCGGGATGTTTTTTAATATCGGCCTTAACACCGGCAAGAGAAAACTTATCCGCGCGGTAGTAGAGGGTCTCGGTTTCAATCTCCGGTGGATGCTGGAAAGCATTGAATCAAGGTTTGCGTGCAATGAGACCATACGTTTTGTCGGCGGAGGCGCACAGTCGGAAACAAATGCGCAGATTCTGGCTGATATCCTCGGCAGAACGATAGAAGTTCCCAAAGAACCTCAAAACTCCGGTGCGTTGGGCGCAGCTGCCGTTGCAGCCGTAGGCCTTGGCAATACGGGCGGATTTGATGATATTCAATCCCTTATTGAGATAGAGCGGGTTTATCATCCGGATGAAAAGTACTCCGTTGTTTATGAACGTAATTACCGGGTATTCAAAAATCTTTATAACGCAAACAGGAAATTCTTTACTGAGCTTAACGGCTGAAGGAGAACAGGATGGAAGAAGGTTACAGAGTTTATCCCTACCGCTGGGTAGTTCTTGCCGCTTTTATGCTGGTAACGGTGCTCATAGAAGTTCAATGGCTGACCCATGCTCCCGTAGCCAGGGCTGCCGAGGTGTTTTATGAAGGGCAGTTTAACCCGGATTCGATAATCAACATTGATTTTCTTTCGATGCTTTATATGCTTGTTTTTCTTGTAGTCTGTATTCCGGCGTCATATATTATCGATACCTACGGTATACGAACCGGTCTTGGCATCGGATCGGTGCTGACTGCAGTATTCAGCCTGATGAAAGGTATAGGCGGCGCTGATTTCAGGATTGTTTTGGCCGCCCAGGCTGGTCTTGCAGTAGCGCAGCCGTTTATTCTTAATGCTGTTACGGCGGTTACCGTCCGCTGGTTTCCGCTGCGCGAACGCGGGACTGCCGCCGGCCTGTCTGCCCTGGCCCAATATATCGGAATTATTATTGTAATGGCTGTGACTCCGCTGCTGGTTGTTTCTTCGCCGGGCGAACCGGGATACGGAACCGGAATTGATCGGATGCTTTTAATCTACGGTATAATCAGCGCAGCCGGCGCCGTTCTGGCACTGGTCCTTATCCGCGAAAAACCGCCGACGCCGCCTTCGAACGAGGAACTGCAGCATAAGATGTTTTTTGACGGACTCAGGCATATTATTAAGCAGAAAGACATGGTTCTGACCATAATTCTGTTTTTCATAGGTCTCGGAATCTTCAATGCAGTAAGTTCCATGGTCGATTCGATATCGGCGTCTCTCGGGGTTGAGGATTCGGACGGCCTGATTGGGGTCCTTATGCTCGGCGGCGGTGTACTTGGCGCTCTGGTGCTTCCGATTCTGTCGGATAAATTCAGGAAGCGGAAGTTTTTCCTGGTGCTGTGTATGGCCGGAATGCTTCCGGGGGTTTTGGGTTTGTCTTTTGCCGATATGTTATCGTCCGATGCCTCTCAGGTTTACGGCATAGCGCTTGCCGCGTCATTTATCCTGGGATTTTTTGTAATGAGCGCAGGCCCGATTGGTTTTCAGTATGCCGCTGAAGTCAGTTTTCCGGCCCCCGAATCTACATCACAGGGAATTCTTCTTTTTGCCGGCCAGATATCGGGTTTGCTGTTTGTGGCCGGGATGAGTGTTCATGATAATGCATGGCTGAACGGTTTTATGACTGTATTTGCTGTTCTGGCGGTTGCGGCACTGGTCCTGGTTCTGCGTTTGAAGGAATCCCCGATGATTATTACCGAGGCGGATAAATTCAAATGATAAGGATGGAACAGTTTAAGTGTAGATTCCGGATCGCATGATTCCCAGGTAGAAATCCCAGTTGAGCATATAATCCCGCTTGATAACGGATGGATCCTTTTCCAGTTTAATTTCACTGAGGAAATCGAGACGTGTTTTCTGGAGCAGCCACATAGCCAGTTCAAGAACTTGCTGCTTTGGGTAGCAGAGTTTTGTATCGTCGGTATCGCCGAATAATCCGATGAAGTTTTTATTAAAAATATTTTTGATCTCTTTTGCGAGACTTTCATCGGGAATATTGGAGGTTCGTACGATAAGATAAATAAATTCGGTGTGGTCTATATAAAAGTCTATTGCATTTTCAGATACATATTTCAACCTTTCAAGCAAATCGGGCTGAAGAGCTTCCTTGTCCGCATCTATCTGGTCTTTAAGATATTTATATAACCCGGAATACGCATAATCAACAATGTAAAGAAACAATTCACGTTTTGATGAAACATAACCGTACAGGCCGCCCTTGGATATGCCCGCTCTTTTGATTATTCCGTCCATCGAGCTTGCAGCGTAACCGAATTCGCCGAATTCCTTTATGCATGCGTCAATAACTCTCTGTTTTTTATTTTCAGAAAGATTGTCGAATGTCGATTTCAAAACCCGCCCTCTCTCATATCAATGACACGGTTTATTTTACCGCCTCTGGTACGTTCAATACTTTTAGGTTCAACGAGTGTTATTTTCGCATGGACTCCGAGCCTTGTCGACAGCTGATTATTAATTTTTTTTCTGAAATTTTCCGCTTTTTTTATTTCATCGAAAGAAAAGAAATCAGGGGTGACTTCCACTTTAAGTTCAATTGCTGTCAGGCCCATATTGCGGGTTAGAACAATCTGAAAATGGGGCTCCACGCCTTCAATTTCAAAAAGAAGAGATTCGATCATTGACGGAAAAATATTATTGCCGTCGATGATAATCATGTCGTCAATTCTGCCGGAGACACGTTCCATGCGTCTGAAGGTTCTGCCGCATTCGCACTGTGCGGAAATAATCCTGGAAATATCGCCTGTCCGGTACCGGATAAGCGGAAAAGCCTGCTTTGTTATCGTTGTAAAAACAAGCTCACCTTCTTCACCTTCGGGAAGAACCTGAAGCGTTTCGGGATCAATAACCTCGACGATGAAATGATCTTCATTGACATGCATGCCGCAGCGGTGTTCACATTCGTAAGCAACCCCCGGACCGATAATCTCGCTGAGCCCGTAATTATCATATGCCTTAATCTTGAGCCTTGTCTCAATTTCTGCTCTTACTTTTTCGCTCCAGGGCTCGGCTCCGAACAACCCGATAGATAGATTCAGCTCCTGGGGATCCATACCCAGTTCTTCAAGGGTTGATGCTATATGAAGAGCGTAGCCCGGCGTCGATATAAGCGCTGATGAGCGGTAATCCTTCATTATTCTGATCTGCTTGAGCACTTCTTCTCCGGAGGCCGGAATTACGGAAGCGCCCAGCTTCTCGGCACCGTAATGAAACCCGAGGCCACCCGTGGATTGCGAATAATCAAACGCAATCTGTACAAGCGAATGGCTGTCTATTCCTACAGAGGTAAGAACCCTGGCAACCAGAGATGACCAGATATTCAAATCGTTTTTGGTGTATCCCACAACGATCGGAGTTCCGGATGTCCCGGAAGTGGAGTGGATTCTGACTATATCACGAAGCGGAACAGCAAAAGCTTCATACGGATAACTTTGCCGCAGATCATCTTTGCTCATCAGCGGCAGGTTGGCAAGATCTTTTAGAGATTTAAGATCGGTTGTCTCGATTTGTTTTTCATCAAATAAATTTTTAAAAAAAGAGACATTCCGGTAAACCTGGTTTAATGTCATCTGTAAACGCTCAAATTGAAGCTGTTCAAGATCTTCTCTGAGCATTGTTTCATATTCTCTTGAATAAATCACATTTTCCTCCTGGTTTAATCCGTAAACTCTTTATAATCCCGCCCAAGATAGGCCCTCTTGACGTCGTTGTTATCAAGCAGCTCTTCAGCTTTTCCTTCAATTACAAGCGTTCCCGTTTCCATAACATATCCCCGGTCTGCAATTTCCAGCACTGCCCTTGCATTTTGTTCCACTATAAGAATAGTCTTTCCCTGAGACCGGAGTTTATCCACTGTTTTAAAGATATTGCGCACTATTATGGGTGCAAGGCCCATTGACGGTTCGTCCATCATTAAAAGTTCAGGGCCCGACATAAGCGCGCGTCCTATTGCGGCCATCTGCTGTTCTCCTCCCGAAAGTGTTCCTGCAAGCTGATTTTTCCGATCGCCGAGAACAGGAAACATCGAATAGATTTCTTCCAGGTGGTCTTCCGCAACCTTTCGATTCCGGCCTGAGCAGATTGTGTATGCGCCCAGGATAAGGTTTTCTTTTACAGTCATTGCAGGGTATAGCTGCCTTCCTTCAGGAACAAGTACGCACCCGTTTTTAACCATAAAATCGGCTTGTTTATTTTCAACATTTTTGTCTTTAAGTATTATCTCACCGGAAATCGGGGCGACTATCGAGGCAATTGTGTTCAACAGGGTTGATTTTCCTGCTCCGTTTGCTCCGATAATGGTAACTATCTCGCCGGCGTTTACATGCAGGCTTACGCCCTTAAGGACTTTCAGTTTGTCATATCCCGATTCAAGATTTCTTATCTTAAGCATCATTGCCCCCGAGGTATATCCTGATCACTTCTTCGTTATTCTGAATATCGGATGGTTTACCTTCGGCTATTTTTTCGCCGAAATTGAGAACGACTATTTCGTCCGAGATATCCATGACAAGACTCATATCGTGTTCTACGAGCAGAATTGTACGCCCCTGAGTTCGAAGCTCGCTGATATTGCGTGAAAGCTGTTCGGTTTCATGCATATTCAGCCCGGCTGCAGGTTCATCAAGAAGAAGCATCGCAGGATCTGAGGCAAGAGCACGTGCAAGTTCAACAGAACGCTGTTCACCGAAAGAAAGACTGTTTACCGGTGTTTCTCTTTTTTCGGCTATCCCGAGCCATTCCAGCAGGGGCAGTACAGTTTCAAGGGCCTGTTTTTCTTCAGTCCTGCTTTTGCGGGTTGAAAGCATGCCGGCTGTAAAGCCGGCTTTTCCTTTTGTATGAAAGCCAATCAGAACATTGTCGAGTACGCTAAGGTTTCCGCAGACTTTAAGGTTCTGAAAAGTACGAAGCAGACCCTGGCGCGCAATCATGTAAGGTCTCATACCGGTTATAAGTTTGCCGTTAAAATGTACACTGCCGCAACTGGGCGGAAAGAACCCGGCTATCATGTTAAAAAGGGTAGTTTTTCCGGCCCCGTTCGGACCGATTACCGACTTGATTGTTCCCGGTTTGACATCGAAAGATACAGAGTTAACTGCATGCAGCCCCCCGAAACGTTTATCGAGTCCGTTTATGCTCATAACTGGTTTCATCGGACGGATCTCCCTTTTCGAAGAAACTTTCGGGTAACGAATTCCTTAATGCTGTACCAGACGGCTTTCCTTATAAACCCGTCCGGCATGAACATCATAATAAGAACAAGAATAATTCCAAAAACGGCATCGTCAAAATGGCCGAAAACGCCTCTGAGCGACAGAAAGTTCAGCAGCATTCCCATAATAAGAGTGCCCCAGATGTTTGCCATTCCGCCCACTGCGACAATAGACAGGTAGCGTACCGATTTTACAACGCCTGCTTCGGACGGTCCGATACCGCCGTTATAATGGGTCATAAAAAAACCTGCAACTGCAGCGAATACGGCGCCGATCATGAATACGATTACCTTGCTGCGGGTTGTGTCCACACCCATGGCTTCGGCTGCATCTTCGCTTCCGTGAAGGGCACGCAGTGCCCGGCCCGTGCGTGAATTAACCAGATTAATCAGAAGCAGCATGGCTGCAATAACAATCACCCAGGCAAAATAGTAGTTTCCGACCCGTGTTGAAAAGTCGCCGCATACTTCAAAAAACGGAAGCAGCCGGAAAGGCGGAACATTTGATATGCCGTCAGCCTCTCCGAATGCCCCGGTACCGAGTACTATACGGTGGATGATTATTCCGAAGCCCATTGTGGCCATTGCCAGGTAATGTCCTTTCAGCTTAAGCACCGGGATGCCGAGTATGAGCGCAGCGGCAGCGGCAATTATCACGGTTGCGGCAAGCGCAATCCAGGGATTGAGGTAGGTTACGGTATCTCCATAAAGTGTTTCTTTTGTAATCAGCAGATGCAGGCTCTTGAGAAGCGCCCCGGCGCCTGACAATGTTTTTCCGGTAAAGTCTATTGTTGAAAGGACGGCTGTTGTATATCCGCCGATAGCGAAAAAACCTGCCTGTCCCAGAGAGATTTGTCCCGCGTAACCCATTACCATGCACAGTCCTACAGCCGCAAGAACATACCACGCCGACATAGTCAGCTGTGTCAGAAGATAGGATGTATCAGTGATAAAAGTCAGCAGCTGAATTATAATTATTGCTGCTGCAAGAATTAAAACCGAAATTCTTTTACCGAAATGTTTAAGAATGGAGTGCTCCTGCATCAGTAATCCTTCAATGCTGCTGCAGCGCTGGAGCCGAACAGCCCGGAAGGCCTTGCAACAAGTATGATCAAAAGAATTATAATTGAGATAACATCTTTATATGCCATGGGAAGTATGCTGATACTGAAAGATTCAATCAGTCCAAGCAAAAGGCCTGCGGCAACCGCAGAAAGCGGGTTTCCCAATCCTCCCAGGATTGCAACAGTAAAACCTTTTACTGCAAGATCCGTACCCATTGCATAATGGGTCTGGGTCAACGGAGAGACTACAGTTCCGCCGAGAGCGCCTATGCCCGCCGAAATCATAAACGACAGGCTTATCATTCTGTCGGTACGGATTCCGCAAAGCAGGGCGGCCTTCGGATTTTCTGAGCAGGCCCGCATGGCCTGACCTGTAAGCGTGAATTTCAGAAAGATATACAAACATATTGTCAAAACAAGTGTTGTTCCGAGTACCCATAATACCTGGGGAGATATTCTTGCTCCGAAGATTTTAACCGACGATATTTCGCTGCCGGTGAAAAAAGCCAGGGCCCGTATCTGTTCGTCCCAGATGTAGAGCGAAAATTCACGGATAAGGATTGACAGCCCGATTGTGATGACGATCATTCCTATAACAGATGCCTTTCTCATTCGCCGGATGAACACATTTTCAATGATCCCCCCGACTGCCGCCGTTATCAGAACCGCGCAGGCAATCGCCGGCAGCAGGGGCATAAAGCCCGAAAAAGTATATGCAATCATCCCTCCGAGCATTACAAATTCGCCCTGGGCGAAATTTATAATGCCGGTAGTGTTATAGATGATGTTATATCCTATCGCAACGAATGCGTAGATGCTGCCGACGGTTATACCTGAAAAAATATACTGTAAAATCTGTTCGAACACGGTTCTGATACAGCAGTTTATTTATAAAGATCGAACTGTCCGTTTTTAACGGTCAGTATTTCTATTGAACTCATATCGAGCCCGTTATGATCTTCAGGAGACATGTTGAATACTCCGCTGGCACCTGCAAATCCCGTAATTGATTCGAGCGCATCCCGTACAGCGGCACGGTCGGCGCTTCCGGCAATTTCGATTGCTTTGGCTATAAGCATTACTGCGTCATAGGAATATCCGCCGAAACCGGAAACCGGTTCGTTGAATTTACCTTCGTATTCAGATTTATAAGCTGTCACCGCTTTTTTCTGGGGATGATCAGCCGGGAGCTTTTCAGCAACAAGAAGCTGGCCGGCGGGGAAGATAATTCCTTCTGCCGCTGCTCCTGCCGCTTCGGCGTATTTGATGTTTCCAAAGCCGTGGCTTTGAAAAAGCGGAACCCCCATACCGAGTTGTTTCATGTTTTTCGGTACGATTGACTGGGCCGGAACAATTGACCAGTTGACAACGGCTTCAACGTTTTTGGCCTTAATTTTTGTAAGAACTGCTGTAAGGTCCGTTGCGGCGCTGTCGTAAGTTTCCTTTGCAACTATTTCGATTCCGAATTCAGGCGCGTATTTCTCAAGCTGGCCCAGGCCGGCGTTTCCGAAACCGGTATTGGCTCCGACAATTCCCACTCGGTTGATGCCCATATTATTCATAGTTTCAAAAATCCATTTTGCTACGTAGCTGTCTTTCTGCGGAGTTTTAAAAACGTAGGATGCTACAGGATCAACAATTGCTTCGGCAGCGGCACATGACAGCAGCGGTGTTTTATACGATTCGCATAAATCCTTAATCTGCATAGTTTCTCCGCTGGTGCTGGGGCCGATAATGGCTGTTACCCGATCTTCTTCAATAAGCTGTTTGGCAAATGATATTGCTTTTTCAGGATTACCCGCAGTATCCTTGATAATGAGCTCAAACATTTTGCCGTCTACGCCTCCTGCGGCATTTATGTTTTCTACAACCATCTCGGCTGTTCTTGCCTCAGGCGCTCCCAGAAATGATGCGCCGCCTGTTACGGCAAACAGGGCGCCGATTTTTACTGTTTCCGCTTCCTGATTTCCGCCTGCGAAAAGAGCGGATACGGTCAATATCAGGATAAGGCTCAATACTGAAAATTTCTTCATTTTTCTCCTCCGAAATACGACTGACCGGTCGCTATATAGACCGATTAGTCGGTTATTCAGACTACAATACAATAGTTTCAGGGTCAAGAGAAAAATGTTATTATTTGTAGAAACACTATCCCGCTTTGAACAACGGGATCAGACTCAACAATTCATTGAGTTTTACTATAAAAGTATCAGACAGTATCTATCTTGACCATGTTTGCAGCTTTGCTTTTCAACAACGGAATGCCGGTTGTATAAACAACCTTGTCTCCAGGACGGAGGTATCCCCGTTCAATCGCCGCCAGTTTTGTCCGTTTAAGCGTTTCATCGGTATCTCCGACTTCGTCGAGAATTTCTCCCTGTACTCCCCATACTATATTAAGTTCGCGTATTGTCCGTTCGCTTTGAGAAAAGGCCAGTATCGGTACATCGGAACGATACTTCGACAGCAGTCTTGCTGTTTTGCCGGATCGCGTGATTGCAATAATAGCTTTTGCGCCTGCTTCCTGGGCCATGATGCAGGCCGATCTGCAGATATTTTCTTCATTGGTCAGTTTTTCGCTGCTTCGTCTTATTTTCACGAATTCATCAGACATAGCGTGATGTTCGGAAGAACGTACAATCTGTTCCATTATTCTAACTGCCGCAAGCGGATGCAGTCCGACGGATGTTTCTCCGCTCAGCATGACTGCGTCGGTACCGTCATAGACAGCATTGGCCACGTCGCTTGCTTCGGCCCGGGTGGGGCGGGGGTTTTGTATCATTGACTCGAGCATCTGTGTAGCGGTAATGACCGGTTTATTTGCCGATATGCATTTACGGATAATCTGCTTCTGAAGCGTCGGAACCTCCTGCGGCGGCAGTTCCACCCCGAGGTCGCCCCGGGCCACCATTATCATATCGGTTTCATTTATAATTGCGTCCAGATCACGAATTGCTTCGGGCTTTTCTATCTTTGCGATGACAGGCAGCATCCTGTTACGCTCCTTCATAAGCCAGCGGAGTTCGCGGATATCGTTGTGGTTTCTTACAAACGACAGGGCTATTAAATCAATATCATTTGCCAATATAAAATCGAGATCTTTTCTGTCTTTGGCAGTTATTGCCGGTTCGCTGATTTCAACATTCGGAAGGTTCATTCCCTTTCGTGATTTTACGGTTCCTCCGTCGATCACCTCACAGACAACATTTTGGCCCGAACTCTCGATAACCGTGAGCTGAAGCAGACCGTCGTCAATAAGTATCCTGTCGCCAGGTTTAACGTCGCCCGCCAGAGGTTCGTATTCGGCAGGGATCATTTTGTGATTTCCGCTGTAACTCTCAGGATCGGTCGAAATTACTATTGTCTCTCCCGAATTGATATTGAATTCCTGTTTAATCAAGCCCAAACGAATCTTGGGCCCGCAAAGGTCGGCAAGAATTGCTACCGGGCTGTCGGCTATTCTGGCGCCTTCCTTGATAATGCGTATATTTTCAGCATGCTGATCATGGCTTCCATGACTGAAATTCAAACGGACAACATCAAGACCGGCAAGAATCATTTTTGACATCATCTCCGGAGTATCAACAGCCGGTCCGATAGTGCCGATAATTTTTGTCATGGCAAAATCGGTATTTCTTTTCATAACATGTTTATTTTAACTTATTATGTATGATAATACAAAAAAAATATTTATTAAGGCTCTTTCGAAACTACCGCAGTTTAGAAAGCAGCTCATTCTTTAACTGTAAACCAGTTCCTTTGTTTTAATGATCTGAAATAAAGTGCGGTTAACCGGGACATCGATGTCCAGTTCTTCGCTGAGTTCAATCAGTTTCCCGCTGAATGCTTCAACCTCGGTTTTCCGGCCGGCTTCGATGTCCTGCAGCATCGATGTTTTATTGGCGGCTCCCAGGCTGTTTAGTATCGGATACCAGTTCGGAATATCTTCATCACGAAGGTCGACTCCGGCTGCTTTGGCGACATTTATTGTTTCCTGCATGGCGGCGTTCATCAGTGATTGGGCGGTATTATCGTTATGAAAAACGCCGTAGTTGGCTCCGGTCACGGCGGACGCCTGGTTGACTCCGATATTTATCATCCATTTCCACCACATAGAGCGCTCGATGTCGTCCGGAATTTCATATGCCATTCCGCATGAATCGAGAAACTCTGAAAGCCTGAGCAGGTGGGGATTTGATTTGTCATTGTCCTTCATTCCAATAAGAAGCTTTCCCGAAACAGTATAATCCAGTTTTCTTCCTTCCTTTACTGCGTCCATGCCGACTGCTACAGTTCGGATTACCTGTGCCCGTGGGAAATGCCGTTCGATAATATTTTCGCTGTCTATTCCGTTAAGTACCGGGATAATTATAGAGTCGTTGGTAACGGCTGATTCCAGCAGGGGGATAATATCGGTAAGGTGGTGATTTTTTACTGCAACAAGGATTAATTCAGGTTTTGTGCGCTTGCCATTGCGAAACGTTTCTGCGGATTCGACTGAAAATTGTTCTGAGCGGTTGTTTATTCTAAACTTGCCGTCTTTGATACGATTATATCTGTCGCCTCCGGCAAGAAAAAAACAGTTTCTTCCGAGACAGGATTTCATTTGTTCAGCGTAAAGGAGGCCGAGGGCCCCTGCGCCGATTATTGCTGCTGATTTTATTCTGTTCATAGGTTATTATATATGGAATGAAAAAAATGAAAACAGTTGTCCTGTCCGTTTTTTTAATATTCTCCTGCAGCGCGGTATCTGCTTTGCCGGGGAATGGCGTTGTTACTGTAGGAAGGTCCGGGATGTTTATTACCCTGCAGTCTGCGCTTGATGCTCATGCCGGGGAAGCAGGGCAACTTGTCATCAGGCTTTCAGATAATGTTCATACGGAAGCCGGGGTAGTTATCGAAGGTGATGTTTCAATAATCGGGGAAAGCCGCGGGGTTTCAGTGATTCAGGCTTCCGGTTCAAGAGGCGAGGCTTCAGACAGGGTTTTCACTGTAAAAAAGGGCGGCTCACTGGAGCTGCGCGGTCTGACTATCCGTTACGGCAGACCTTCCGAAGTGCCTTACCGCGGCGGCGGTATTGATAACGAAGGCCGGCTAATCATGTATGACTGTGCGGTTGCCATGAATGATGCGGTTTACGGTGCAGGAATCTTTACCCGCGGCCGTACCGAATTGTACAATTGCGCTGTTTTCAGTAATGATATTTTCCCGGCCCCGCCGGCAGTAAGAAACTCGGGTACAGGATGCGTAGGCAGCGGCGGGGGAATAAAAACCGAAAACGGGGCTGATCTGTATATTGAAAATTCGGCAATCTACGGTAACTCATCAATCAGCCGGGGCGGAGGTATTTTTGTTGCATGCGAAAGCCGCGCCGAGATCATTAATACAACAATAATCGAGAACAAGTGCAGAAAACGCGGAGGGGGCATCTGCAACAAGGGAGACCTTCTGCTGAACCATGTAACGCTGGCGTTCAATAAATCCATCCAGCGCGGAAGCGGTCTATGCAATATGGGCAGGCTTTCCATTTTTCGTAGCCTGATAACCGGCAACAGTTACGGCGATTTTGTAAATATAAAGGCCCACGGGTTTTACGGAGAAGGTTTTATTGAGCAGCAGGCGGATAACTTTGTTGCCGACGGAAGCCTTCCCGGTGCAGCGGAAGGGAATCCCCGAATCCGGAAGCCTGTGTATTATCCCGGAAAACTTCCGGTTGTGAGGATAAAATGGTTTTCGCCGCTCAGAAATGCAGTAATTTCCGGAACAGGTCCTGAAACAGATCAACGCGGGGTATTGAGAGATATGCGCCCGGATATCGGAGCTTATGAGCTGAGGCCTGTACCTTGGAGATAAGCACAATTACTAGCAGTTTTATATTCTGAACAGTGAAATACTTTTTCTGACCAGCTCGTTTGCATTCCTTGATTCGACGGATATAGCATGAAGGTTCTCAATCGAGTCTGTAATATTTTCTACTCCTGTACCTATTTCTCTTATCTCCTGCAGGACGGAATCGGACAGCTGCTTTATATTACCCATTGCGCTGTTAATATTTTCGGTTCCCGCATTAATTTCACTTGATGCAATCTTAATCTCGCTGGTTATATCCGACAGCGCTGAAACTGAGCCTATCACATCCGCAGTACCTTCAGACAGTTCCGACATGGTCGAATTGATCTCCTGAAAGGTTTCTGTAAATCCGCTGACTTCAGACTCAACCCTGTTGAAAGATTCACGGTTCTCAACTGATGCGTTCAGGGCTTGCTGAACGATTGCGGTAATCTTGTTCAGCGTATTGGATATCTGGTCTGCATTGGCTCCCGTGTCTTCTGCAAGTTTACGGATTTCTTCTGCTACTACTGCGAATCCCCGCCCGGCTTCACCAGCATGTGCCGCCTCTATTGCGGCATTCATTGCAAGGAGATTGGTCTGTGAAGAGATGTTATTAATAACTCCGGTTATTTCCTGCATGCTTTCAGTCAGGCTGTGAACTTCGGAAATTATTGATTCAGTCTTTTCCGCATTGCTCCTGGTTTGAACTATAGTACTTATAAGTTCCTCTATCTTGTGATTCCTGTCGCGGCTCAGTTTGGCAATATTATTTATCGATGCTCCCATCTCCTCGACAGAAGCGGAGGATGAGGTTACTGCTTTGGACTGGTTTTCTATTTGCCTGGTAAGCGAAGCTATATTTGCCGAAATTTCGTTGACAGCCGTAACAGCCTCGGCTATTTCATTGTCCTGATTTTCCAGTTGGGCATTCATGCTCGAAATGCTTGACTCCATAACCTCTGCTGCACCGGAAACAGAATCGCTTGATGACGACAGATTGCTGCAAACGCTGAAATTCTGATCGGCTGAAACGTTCATGTTGCTCACTAGTTCATTTAACTTTTCGATACTCTGGTTGAAATTTTCTGCCAGCGTTCCAAACTCGTCTTTTCGTTTGATGTCTATGCGTTCAGCCAGATTTCCTTCAGCAAGAAGTTTTGAGAATTTATAAATCAAATTGACTCCGCTTGAGATTCTTTTAACCGAGACAATTGAAAGTATTATTCCGACAAGTACCGCAACTATTCCGGAAATAATAGAAAGATAAATCAGCCTTGAGTTTGTATTGCCAATCGTTCTGAAGCTGCTGCTTAACTCAGCCCTGTGCGTCTCAACCATTTCAGACAATTCCCTGCTGAGGCCCTCGGCTGCGGGGTTGAATTTTTCCATCATCAGATTGCCTTTTTCAGAACCTTCCGCAATATAGATCTTTGCAGTTTCTCTGCCAAGTGAATAAAAATCTTTAAACTTCACCTGAAGTGTTGTCAAAGCCTCCAGAATTTCGGGTTCATTCCGGTGTTCATCAATAAGTCTTGCGAAAATTTCTTCTGCTCTTTCAAAAGCTGCAGCTGCTCCAATGAAACCCTCATCAAGGCCGAAAGCCGCCCGTGATGCGGATATTGTGGTAAGATGCTGCTGAATCTGCATGACATTTTTCTCAAGTTCAAGGTAATCAAGGGTATGAGGCAAAACTTCCTCATTAACTTCGCTTATCATTTTTCCTGAATCAAGGTTGGCTTGTATACTTGTTATTGAAAGAAAAATAATAATAAAAATAATCAGCACAAACGATATTATCAAACTGCTTTTAATTGAAACTTTCATTAAATTTTCCTCTGAATTAATTAATAGTTTTGATATTATTGTAAGAAATCATTCGCCGGATCGCAAGTTTTCTCCGGAGAAATTGACAAGACCAGCGGATTTGATGAAAATAAAAGTCAGGACTGTAGAATGAAAAGCAATATTAAAGTTTTAAAGTCGGCTCTTCCGTTATACCTTGAAGGTACAAACGGCAGGGCCGTACTGGTACAGCACGGTTATAACGGTTATCCGGCTGAAGTCTATAAAGTGGCCCGCAGGTTGCATGCGGAAGGATATACTGTTGCAGTTCCGCGTCTGCCCGGGCATGCGACAAACCGTAAGGATTTTCAAAATAGCAACTGGAAATTATGGCTGGACCATCTTAGGAATGAGTATCTGAATCTTCAGAGCAGGTTCGAATCTGTAACAATAGTAGGGTTATCAATGGGAAGCCTGCTTGCGATTCTGGCGGCGGCCGAGTTTCAACCGGAAAAGATCATCCTCCTTGCCCCGGCAATAGCTGTAAAACAGAAACTGGTATATTTTACACCGGTATTGAGATTTCTTATTCCATACATAAAGCGCGACCGTCCCCGGGCAGAGGTTATAGATGAAGACAGGATTTTCATGGAACGTGAGTACTGGAGCAGGCATTATACGGCGCAGCTTGCGGGATTTATAAAGATAATGAGAATGGCCCGGCGAAAGCTGAAAGATATCAATTGTCCTGTATATATCATGCTGTCGGAAAAGGACAGTACGGTCCCCCTGTCGGCGGGAGAGATAATAGAAGCCGGCGTAAAAGATTACCTGGCGGAAAAATTGATACTGAAAAACAGCCCGCATGTTTTTTTTGAAGGACCGGAATGCGATCCTGTGACTGAAAAGGTTGTTGACTGGGTAAATGGTTAAAACAGCCTGGAGTGTTCAGATTTTTTATCCGCCCAGGAAGGTCCCGAAACGGTTGTAAAAATTCTGCTGAATTGAACTTGCCATTAATAGCGCGCGGGTTTTTTTCCTGTTATAGCGTTTATTCCAGAATTTTGAGTTTTTCAGTTTTCTGCGCTCCTGCGGAGTAAGTACTATTCCGAAATATTCGAACAGTAAATAGACATAATGATAAAACGACTCAACCTTGATCCAGCGCCGTTCGTTTCCTTCGGTAAAAAGAATCTTGGATTGTTTCAGGGAAATGCGGCCGTTTTCGAGTTCAATTGAGACTATTAGGTTTCTGAAAAAATGAGATTCGGGATTTGTCGTATAGAAGATTTTTCTATCGTTAAAATCACTTAGTTTTCTTTTATTAAGGGTGAAGGTGTACTCGGTAAAGCGTTTGTCTTCAAGTTCCTTGTATACCGTGTAGTATCCGCCGCCTTCATATTCTATTGTAAAGATGCCTTTCGGATCCAGCTGGGGGACATCGGGTTTAAACTCAAGGGGATAGAGAAAGTTGTCTCCGAATCCGACATCGGTTATATAGCGAATTCCGTCTATTTCCACTATCGGAAAACTGTGATCGAAAAAAGTGCCGTTCTCGCCGGCCCGTCCGCCGTAAAATGATGTCCTGTATCCCAGTTCGTCAAGCAGGAGCATATACAGATAATTTAATTCGTAGCAGACGCCGCCGCGGCGCTGAAGAACGATCTTTTCGAAAAGCTCGTCGGGATCCGAAGAGAGTTTATTATACATATGTATATTAAGGTTTTCAAACGGTACAGTCAGAAGATGTCTGCTTTGCAGCAGTTTAAGATTTTCCAGAGTTGCCTCGGGAATTTCATTGATTCCTATCCGCGCCAAATATGTTCTAACATCCATGACAGTCATATATTAATAGAAAAAGCGGAAATTTGTCTACTGTTGTCCTGGAATATTTTCAGAAAAAATCTCTGTGGTTAAATTTTACACAATCTGCAGCGGGATGTGTAGAAAAAATAAACGAGAGTAAACAAAGGTTAATAGATTTAGTACTGCAGTTTATTCATTAAACATGCTAAATAGTTAATGTGTAAGAAATTAGAGTGTGTCTAAATCAGTGATCCTTTTGATAAATTAAACTGGCATGTTTATTGCAGTATAGTTAACCGGAGAGAAACTACAAATGAGTGATCAAATCATATTGCAGATGAAAAATATAGAAAAATCGTTTCCGGGTGTAAAAGCTCTGGATAATGTAACTTTTTCCTGTTTCCAGGGTGAAGTTCATGCATTGCTCGGTGAAAACGGGGCCGGAAAATCAACACTAATGAAAGTTCTCAGTGCAGCGCATCAGCCGAATTCCGGTGAAATATGGTTTAAGGGACAATTATTCAATCATCCGGATCCGATAGCCGCCCAGAAGGCCGGTATCGGAATAATTTATCAGGAGTTCAATCTAATTCCTTATATGAGTGTTGTTGAGAATATTTTTCTTGGTCGTGAACCGCTTGTAAGCGGTAAATTTATTGATTATAAAACGATGAAGAATGAAGCCCGGAAACTTCTGAACGGATTGGGCCTCAATATAGATGTCAGTCAAAAAGTGAAAAACCTGAGTGTCGCACAGCAGCAGATGGTGGAGATAGCAAAGGCCCTGTCCATGAATGCCGAGCTGATTGTTATGGATGAACCGACAGCAACGCTTACCGATCATGAAATAGATTTTCTTTTTGGAACAATCCGAAAGCTCAGGGCAAACGGAAAAACAATAATATATATTTCGCACAGACTTGAAGAAATTTTTGAGGTGTGCGACAGGGTTACAATTCTTAAGGACGGAAAAACCGTTGGAACGGAAGATGTAGCCAGCCTTGATAAGGACCGGATGATAAAAATGATGGTCGGCAGAACCCTCGGTGAGTATTATCCCTCCCGCGCAAGCGCAAAACGGGGAGCGAAGGTTCTTGACGTAAGAAATATCAAGCGTGAAGGTGTTCTGAAAGATGTTTCGTTCGAGGCGTATGCAGGAGAGATTCTCGGAATTTCGGGACTGGTAGGCGCCGGGCGTACTGAGCTTGCCCGCGCGGTATTCGGTGCGGACCGCTTTGACAGCGGCCGGATTTCCCTTTACGGTAAGGAAGTCAGGATTACCGAACCGCTGAAGGCCATTCAGAAGAGTATCGGTTTTGCAACTGAAGATCGTAAACAGCAGGGGCTTATCCTGGGTATGTCTGTAAAAAAGAATATTTCTCTGGCTGTGCTTGATACGATTTTAAAAGGCGGACTGATTCAGCCCAAAAAGGAAAAAGAAATAGCCGACAGGTATATCAAAATTCTGAAAATTGCTTCCGCAGGCATCGATCTGCCGGTCAGCGGATTATCAGGCGGAAATCAGCAGAAAGTGGTTCTTGCCAAATGGCTGGCCAAAGACTGCAATGTTATCATTCTGGATGAACCTACAAGGGGAATAGATGTAGGGGCGAAGGCTGAAATTTACAATCTGATGAGAAAACTGGCCGATCAGGGCAAGGTAATAATTATGATTTCTTCGGAGCTTCCGGAAATTATAGGGGTAAGCGATCGTATTCTGGTAATGCACTCAGGCCGTATTACGGGAGAGTTTACGGCGGACGAAGCTACGGAGGAGAAAATTATGAAGTGTGCAACAGGGGAGGTGGCGTAATGTCGGATATTAAAACAGGGAAATTTAACAGGGTTCATTTCGTGGAAAACTACGGAATGCTTGCTGTTCTGGTGATTTTATTTATAGTTTGTGCAATTGTATCGCCGTATTTTTTAAAAGCTGAAAACCTTTTAAATATAACAAGACAGGTTTCGGAAATAGGCATAATCAGCATCGGCATGACTTTTGTTATTATTACGGGCGGAATAGACCTTTCGGTTGGTTCGGTACTGGCTTTTTCAACCCTGATTGTCGCCGGGTTCAAGGACTACGGCGCTCTTCCCGCTTTTCTTCTGGCTATGGCGTTGAGCATGATTTTCGGCCTGGTAACGGGAATACTTGTTACAAAAGGGAAACTCCAGGCATTTATCGCAACGCTCGGTATGATGACCGCTGTTGTCGGAATAGGGCTGACTTATTCTCACGGCCACCCGATTATCGGTACGCCGGAAGGACTTTCTTTCATTGGCCAGGGCAAACTGTTTGATACCATCCCCGTTCAGACGATTCTGTTTGCAATTACGGCAGTTGCAGCAAGCATAGTATTAAACCGGACAAGACTCGGCCGCTATATTTACGCTGTAGGCGGAAACGAGGAAGGCAGCCGGCTTTCCGGAATCAGGGTAGACAGGGTAAAGATGGCGGCCTATGTAATCAGTTCCGGTCTTTCAGGCTTTGCAGGCATTATCATGGCTAATCATCTTAATGTCGGCGAGGCCAATCTCGGATCCGGAATGGAACTTGATGCAATTGCGTCGGTAGCTGTCGGAGGGACCTCTCTTGCCGGGGGACGGGGCGGAGTTGTCGGTACCGTAATAGGCGTAATAATAATAGGAATTCTTAATAACTTTCTTAACCTGATCAATGTCCCGGGATACACCCAGAAAATTGTAAAGGGGGCAATCATCATCATTGCTGTTCTGGCTCAGAGCATGCAGTCCAACAGAAAGAAATAAACTGTATTTATTCAGGCTGATAGGAGCAATTGTGCATTGGCAATTAAAGGATCTCGTATTCTTTAATTGATCACCATAGATTTTAAAGAAGTTTTGTCAGCGTAGCTGATATAAAACTTCAAAGAGGAGAACTTAAGCTGTCGGCTTTTGTTTTTCTTTTCAAGGAGGAATTGGATGAAGAAAATTCTGGTAGTAATGCTGTTGTTAATCAGTATTACGGGAATGGCTTTTGCTGGAGGACAGCAGGAAGGCGGAGATGACATGATCGTAATCGGACTTTCACAGGAAAGTCTGGACCATCCGTTCATGATAACCCAGAGAGATCAGATTCTCGATGCAGCTGAAGCTTATCCGAATGTAAAGGTTATTGCCACCGACGGACAGGGCTCTGTTGTAAAGCAGGTTGCAGGTATTGAAGATATGCTCACAAAGGGCATCGATATTCTTCTTGTTCAGGCAGCAAAGGCAGAGGGCCTGAAGCAGGAACTGAATAAAGTTCATGAAAAGGGTATTCCCTTCATGTTTGTAGGAAAACCTATCCACGGCACCGATGCGATTACAATGGTCTCAATGGACAATTACCTTATCGGTACTGAAATTGGAGACTATGTTGTAGATCATCTGAAAGGAAAATACGGTTCTGTAAAGGGAAATGTTGTAGTAATTGAAGGTATTCCCGGTGATGAAACCTCTGTTAACAGAGTAGGCGGTTTTCATGAAGTAATTGACAAACAGAGCGGCATAAAGGTTGTTGCACAGCAGCCGGCTGATTACAGAAGACCACAGGCTGTTTCTGTAATGCAGAATGTCCTTCAGGCAAATCCTGCAGGAACTCTTGATGTTATTTTTGCTGCAAACGGCGAAATGGCCCTCGGTGCCGTTCAGGCTGTAAAAGATGCAGGCAGACTTGATGAAGTAATTATAATTGGTCTTGACGGTCAGCAGGAAGAACTTGACGCGATTGCAGCCGGTGAAATGTCCGCAACCTGGACATATGAACCATGCGGAACCCAGGGATTTGAACTTGCAATGAAGATTCTCAACGGCGAAAAGGTTGATCCTGAGGTTATTCCGGCATCAAGAAAGATAACAAAAGACAATGTAGCCGGACAGAAACCAGCTTTTTAAAAAAAAGCTGTTTCCCCAAACACTCCTGATGGAGTTACTCCATACGGAACGTCGCCGAAAGGCGGCGGGGAAACAGCCGATGTTGTACGGAGCCCGGCAAACCGGATTAGACCCGGGAACGGGCTCCATTTAAAATATATCATGAATTATATTTTTCGGACAGATATTTCAGGAGGTCTTTAATAAACTTCCGGATGAGTTATGCATAACGGAATCACGTTACTTAACATTTCGGCAGCTTGTTAAAAATACTCCGGGAATTTATCCGGTTGAGGAGAATTTTATGAGTCTGAAAAAAGGATCAGGGGAAATGGAACTGAAAGCCCTGAAGATAAGGAAGATGATTATCAAGGCCATCGGAGATATCGGCATCGGCCATATAGGCGGTTCATTGTCGATAGTTGAGGTGCTTACTGCATTGTACTATGAATGCATGAATGTGGATCCGGAAAACCCGGGAAAGGAAGATCGCGACAGGCTTGTACTTTCAAAGGGACATGCCGGTCCTGCTCTTTACGCTGTTCTGGCCGATAAGGGTTTTTTCCCGGTTGAATGGCTTGCAACATTAAACCAGGGCGGGACCAATCTGCCCAGTCATTGCGACAGAAAACGGACGCCGGGAATAGACATGAGCACCGGTTCCCTGGGCCAGGGGCTTTCCGCAGCTATCGGGATAGCCCTGGGTTGCAGAATGAATAAATTCAATAATTACGTTTACGCAATTATCGGAGACGGTGAAAGTGATGAAGGCCAGATATGGGAAGCAGCTATGGCCGCATCCCACTACGGTCTTGATAACCTGATAGCATTTACCGATTACAACAAGATGAATATCGACGGGTATACAAGAGATATAATGAATCTTGATGATCTGGGCGCAAAATGGTCCGCATTCAACTGGCATGTTCAGAGAGTGGACGGTCACAGAACAGATTTGATAGTTGATGCAGTCGGACGGGCCCAAAAAGCTGCCGGACGACCTTCGATGATTATTCTGGATACAATCAAGGGCAAGGGCGCTGCCTTTGCAGAAGAAAAACTTGCGAGTCACAACATGGCATTCAGCCCTGATGACAGGGACTCCGCTATTGCAGCTTTAACGGAAAAGGAGAAGACTTATGCCTGACAAGGATATGCGTGATGTATACTGTGAAACACTGATGGAGCTTGCGAGAGAAAACCGGGATATTGTTGCCCTTGATGCGGATCTCATGGGAGCAGACGGCCTGACTGCCTTTTTCAGGGAATTTCCTGAACAGTCAATTAATACAGGAGTGGCCGAGGCCAATATGATAGGAATTGCTTCCGGGCTTTCCTCAATGGGGAAGATTCCTTTTGCAAATACCTTTGCCTGTTTTGCGTCAAGACGTATTTATGATCAGTTCTTTATATCATCCAATTATTCCGGATTGAATGTTAACCTGACCGGAACCGACCCCGGAATAAGCTGCCAGTATAACGGCGGAACCCATATGACCTTTGAAGATTTCGGTATTATGAGAAATACGCCGAATCTGATCATCTATGAACCTTCTGACATTATTTCGCTTAAGGCGCTTGTCATGCAGGCTGCCGCATCGCCTAATTGTACATATCTTCGTCTGCACCGAAAGGATTCAAACCGGATTTACAACGACGGCGAGACATTTGAACTCGGAAAGGGCAAGGTCCTGCGCGACGGAACCGATCTGACCATTATAGCAACGGGTTTTATACTTGTTCCGGAGGCCCTGAAGGCGGCCGGGCTTCTCGCTGAAAAGGGAATTAATGCTGCTGTAATCGACATGCACACAGTTAAACCGATTGATGAAGATCTTGTCCTTGAATATGCGAAAAAAACGGGAGCGATTCTGACCTGCGAAAATCACCAGGCGGCAACAGGGATGGGGTCGGCAGTAGCAACATTTCTTGCGGCTAATTATCCGGTAAAAGTTGTAACGCACGGTATAAAGGAAGAATTCGGAGAGGTCGGAGCGCTTCCGTATCTTAAGGAGCGGTTCGGTTTCACCGCCGAAGCTATTGCCGAACTGGCTGCAAACTTAAAATAGGGGATAGAAAGATATGAAGGGTTATCATGGAAAGTATCTGGATATTGACCTGACGAAAGGAACTGTAGATACAGTTGATATTACTGAAGAATTTGCCAGGACCTGGATAGGCGGCAGCGGATTCGGGGCTAAAATGCTTTATGATCTTACCGGTCCGGATACCGATCCGCTGGGGCCGGACAATGTGATGATCTGGGCAACCGGACCAGTATCGGCCACTGCAGGGTTTAATTCGGATCGTTTTGAAATTGTCGGTAAATCGCCCCAATCCGGAATTTACGGCGAGGCTTCCTGCGGCGGGAAATGGGGAAGCCGGTTCAAGAAAACCGGTTATGATGCAATCATTGTGCGCGGAAAGGCTGATGCCCCCGTTTACCTGAAAGTCAGCGACGAAGAAGTCTCAATCAAACCGGCCGGAACTTACTGGGGCAAAGATACATTCATGACCCAGCGCGAACTGAAGGTCGCCGAAGGAAAGGGCTGCGAGGTTGCATGTATCGGGCCCTCCGGGGAGAACCTGATAAAGGTGGCCGCAATAATCGCCGACGGCGCACACGGCAGGGCGGCCGGACGCTGCGGGCTCGGAGCGGTAATGGGTTCGAAAAACCTGAAGGCTGTTGTTGTAGCCGGGAATACCGTTCCCGAAATAGCGGATGCTGACCGGGTCAAGCAGATAAACAAGTCGCTTAACAAATCAATGAAAGAGGACGCTGCCGGTATGCATGAAGCCGGAACTACATGTGCCCTGGATTTCTTTGAAGAGGTAGGAAACCTGCCTATAAAAAACTGGTATCAGGGAAACTGGCCGGAAGGCGCAGAGAGGATTAAAGGTTATACGACAATCAAAACCCATAATCTCGGAAATTATGCCTGTGGAAAATGCCCGATAGCATGCGGAAAGACGGGAACGGCAAAGGGCGGGCCCTACGACGGCGAACAGATTGCCGCGCCTGAATACGAAACCGTGGGGCTTATGGGTTCGAACCTTCTTATAGATGATTATGATGTTATTCTGAAAGAGAATGAAATATGCAACCGTTACGGTATAGATACCATATCTGCAGGCAACACGCTTGCCGTTGCGATGGAATCGTTTGAAAAGGGACTTCTTACGCTTGACGACACGGATGGAATTGAACTTTGTTTCGGAAACGGCGCGGCGGCTCTGCAGGCGCTTGAGAAGATGTGCAGGCGCGAGGGAAAACTCGGTGAGATGATGGCCGACGGCGCACGCAGTTTTTCACAAAAGATAGGTCCTGAAGCTGAAGCCTTCACACAGCAGGTTAAAGGCCTTGAATTACCGGCTCATGATCCGAGGGCGAATTTCTCTCTTGCGCTTGCATACGCCACTTCAAACCGGGGAGCATGTCATCTGTCTTTTACCCAGGATTATGAAGAAGCGTACGTAGAAAACCTGGGTGTAGAAGCGTCGGAAGGCCGATTTTCACCAAAGAAAGCGGCAATAGTTGCGCGCATGCAGGACTGGTCGTGCCTGTTTGATTCCCTCTGCATATGCAAATTCGCCCGTTACGGCGGCCTGATGGTTCAGCACACACTTGATTATATGAATGCCTCTACCGGGTGGAGTATGACCGTTGAAGAATTTCTTAAAACAGGCGAACGTATTTTCAATCTGAAACGCCTTTACAACCAGCGGATCGGACTTTCGCGCAAGGATGATACCCTGCCTGAAAGAATACTGACTCACCGCCGCGGCGGCGGAACCAATGAGCTGCCGCCTTTCGGTACGATGCTTGAGGATTACTACAGATTCCGCGGCTGGAATGAAAACGGACTTGTTTCTGCGGACAAGATTAAAGAACTTGGGCTTGAAGAAGTCGTTGCGTAGAAGACCGTGGCCCCTTGAATAAAAACCGGTTTTTATTCATATTTTATATAACTCTAATTTCAGGCAAAGAAAAAACACGGCCCCGCAGGTAGTCCGGGCGATCGAAGGTTTCGGGAAAAACCCGGACTTATAGATTCAGTATCCATCACGCCAGATGTCCGTTTTTGCCTCCGTATAGTTACGTTCGGAGGCTTATATGGAAACGGTAAAAACAACTGTCATGTATGACGGACAGTTCTGGATTGCGCTTGTAGAAAAAATTTCCTCAGATTCAATAATGACGGCAAGATATGTATTCGGACCCGAACCGGGAAATGCCGAATTGCTCCGGTTTTATTTAACGGATTATGATAACCTGCGGTTCCTGAAAGGTTCTCATGATTTCAGACTGAAACGGCAGTATTCTCCGAAAGAAGAGAAAAGAATGGGGAATAAATCGCAGGCTGTTTACAAGGCTGCACTTGAACAACAGATGAAATTATTAAAAAAGCAGAAATCCGAAACACACAGAATCAGAGCTGATGAACGATATCAGCTGAACCGGCAGAAAAAGAAGCGCAGGAAGCGGGGCCATTAAGATTTATTTTAATCATTAAATGAGCGTTTATTCCTTCAAACCCAAAACATCGGCTAATTCGTTAGAGTCGAATACTATATCGTCAAGCGGCAACCTTTTGTCTGCCGGTATTATTGGTTCATATTTCATGTGAGGTTCGGTCTGATACCAATAGGCTGTTGATGAATAGTCATCTGACCTGTGATTGTTATGTCCATGTTCAATTGTCACCTTTATTGATTTATCGAACATTATCGGATCCTGGATGTGGTACCTGTAATATGTAATTTTCCCGCTCCAGTTCGGTCCGCCCGGAAGAATTATGCCGCTGTAAGGCGTATTGAATTCCTGCTGGGGACAATAAGCAGTGTTAAAGTAATCTTCCGTTCCGGTACCATGAAGTCTTGGAGGCCAGGGTTCTCCGTCGATGAATATCATGTCGTCTCCTTCTCCGGGCCAGTTAAACTGGTTTGTATAACGGAGGTTGTGGATATTCATATTGCATCCGACATAATGCCCTTTACCTTCGGCTTCCATAATTACATAGTTTGCTGCTCCATCCAGATTCCGGCCGCCCATCTGGTACTGTACTCCCGACATTGTCTTGTCATCAATACCCTTTGTTATTTCTCTTTTCCATCTGGCATGAAAACGCAGGTCGCTGTCGACGGGCTCTTCATATTGTTCATAATCAATATAGAAATAGAACATTAAAGAGTTTTCCGATTCATTTTCTATTTCTATTCTTGCCCCTTTTTGATATGGCATCGGGAAATAGCAGTTGTAACCTTTTCCATCCTGAGGGCACATGGTCAGCGGAGCCGAGACAAAGTTTCTGGAAATACCGTGACCCATTCCAAAAAAGTCGCCTATCGGGGCTTCAACCGAGGGAGATGTTTCATTGTCCCAGAACATTCTTATGACAACCTTTCGCTCCATCATAAAAGCTCCCCATACGGGATTCCCGCCCGGCACTCCGATTGTAACCCAGATATGCGTAATGCATCCCGTTGAAGCCGCATCGAAGACAGTAGCTTTGGACACAGGTTTTATCAGATAAAAGTCCGCGTTGCCTCCGGATCTGTCGTAACTTGATTCCCGCATTCTGCGGCCTTTTCTTTCCCGGTATATATCCCTCATTGAGGTTCCCAAAAAACTCATAATCTATTTCCTTATGTATTAAAGCATCAATAAAAATTCAGGATTTTGATTTCACGCCTGCCTGCTTAATTCCTGTTTTCGTTTAAACCTTCTCATCATGCCTTTAAAATCATCAACCTTTGTATTAATTGCCAGGAATATCAGCAACAGTATTACGATGATTACCTGTTGAAAAGCGCTCGGCAATCCTATGGTCAGTATTCCGATTTTGATTATCTGAACAGTAATACTGCCTATAACGATTCCGACAATAAGATTAACGGATTTTTCGATAGCGAAAGCAATCAATACGCACATAATGGCGCCGAAAACCACTCCCATGCTGCCCATGTTTGTTACAATTCTTACAACGCCTGAACTTCCCAATGTCATAAATGAATAGATGCCAGCCAGAAGTCCGGCTGTGGAGAATGCAAGCAGCCTGACAACATGTACATTTATTCCGTTAAGCTTTGCCTCGGCTATCCCGTTTCCCGTAGCCCGAAGCTGGTATCCGAATTTCCTGACGTTATAAAAATAATAGGCAATTACAAATGCCGCTATGCCCACAATCAGGTTAATGGGGAATTCACCCACCGCCAGGAATTCCTTCGACATGTTGGCGCCCTGACCGTTGAAAATGATAGCGCTTATACTCTCAAGAACCAGCATCATACCAATTGATACGATTAACGAAGGAACTTTTAATACTGTATAAACCGCTCCGGTAAGCGTGCCGATTATCAGCCCGGTGAGCGTGCATATTATAATCATCCCGGGAATACCAAGCCCGAACATCATGGACAGATTTCCGCCGATTATTCCGGCCACCATAACGTTTGCGCCTATGGAAAAATCCCAAA
The DNA here is from genome assembly GCA_963675665.1 of Spirochaetia bacterium. Lineage (GTDB taxonomy): Bacteria > Spirochaetota > Spirochaetia > UBA9216 > UBA9216 > Thalassospirochaeta. The sequence goes on along the minus strand of OY776510.1, from coordinate 4,364,172 downwards.
CGCCCACCTTTATCTCGAAACAGACGCCGAGAGCAAGTATTGCAGGAATGATAGCCTGCTGCAATAGACTGGGCAGTACATGAAATCCAATTCTTTCAGGCACAATTATCATAATCAGAATGAAAAGGATGCACGGAATCGATATAGCAATCAGAATCTTTTTGGCGCCTCTAAGTACTTTGTTCATTTTATCACCTTTGCCGGTTATTATTTTTATAGGGGACGGATTTGCGTCCCCTATGTATCTTTTAATGCCTATACTATTTGGTATTCACTCTGGCCGCGATATCTTTGAGAGAGTAATCGTTTATAATCCTTTTTAACTCAGCAAGGGTGAAATCAGGGTTATAGAATTTTGTCATCATTTTAATTTCATCCTGTGAAAAAACAAGGGTTTCAGAATTTATATACTTGGTAAACCCTGCTGCGTCAGCGGCATTTTTAACTATAAGGTAATTTGTAAGAAGTTCAACGGGCTTGTCCGACAGCGGCGTTCCGTGCAGAAAGTTATACATTACTATAAACGAATACAGCGGATCGGGGTAAGCTCCTGATGCAAAACCGACAAAATTGCCTTCACACATTTCCACGATATTTTTGTCGGGATGATCGAAAGATACTATTTTTATATCGCTTTCTCTGCTCTCGACTACGCTTCTGGCGGCTTCGATAACACCGATATTGCCGATAGAGAGCACAAGGCCGTCCATTTCAGGATAGGTGCTCAGGAAATTGTTTGTTATTTCCATAACTTGTGTATCGATTTTATCTACTGAAGTTATAACCGATTCGGAAAGAAGGGTCATGCCTTCTTCTTCCATTGTTGAAAGAAAATTCGCTTTTCTGATGTCACATGTGGCATCTCCGGGAAACATTGTTATAATACATACATTCCTGCTGCCGTTTGCGGCCAGCTGTTTAATAAGCAGTTGCGCGGCCAGAGCTTCGTCTTCGGTAGTATATCCAAGATAAAAAGGCTCGTTTACAGCGCGGGCTGCATATTCTTTATCAGCTATTCCCCTGAAAAACTGCACAATCGGGATTTCAGCGTCATCGCATATTTTATGAATCTTCGGAATAACAGCTGTTGAAAGCGGCCAAATCATTATGCCGTCCATACCGGCCGCCACAGCGTTTTCTACCGCTTTGACCTGTGTTTCACCGTCGGTATCGCCTGTTTTCCAGGTGATCTCTACATTCAGCACATCGGCCGCTGAATCAAGAAGACGCTTGACAGACGACATCACGGAATCATCGGTTTCCATTATGATTACCGCAATTTTTTTGACCGGAGGATCCGAAGACTGTACTGTCTTTGCTTCACCGGTTGATGATGCGGCTGTGTTTTTCGAATCCTTGTTATCCATGCATCCTGCCAGCAGGCCAATCAACAGAATGACTGCTGCAAATGCAATGATAATCCTTTTTGTTTTTTTCATTTCTCTCCTCCTGTGTATATAAATCATATATTCCGCATACGAAACATACGTTTTACAAAACTATTTCACCCGCTTTTCTTTCATATGTTAAAGCTATTGCAGCAAGGAATATGACACCTTTTATACTGCCTATATAAGCGGGTTCCACACTTAAAAAACCGAGTCCGTTTGAAAGTATGGTCAGAATCAAACATCCTGTTATTGTCGCTCTGAGTCTGGTGCCGGCTCCTCCGGTAATTGATACACCTCCGAGAACCAGCGAAATCAATACCTCAAAACCCAGTCCGGAGGAGGATGACGAAACACCTCCCGAACGGAGAAGGCTCAGAAAGCCGCATATGCCGATCAGAATTCCCGATATAACAAACGCAAGAACTTTGTATTTATTTACTTTTATTCCGCTTGTAGCGGCAGCGATATGGTTTGAACCAATTGCCTTGTTATATTTACCCACCTTGGTGAATTCAAAAATTATATATGTAATGAAAAATATCACAATCAAGGTTCCGTAATAAACAATGGGTTCGTCAAATGTCATCAGTGAATAATGACATGCCAGCGGTCTTTGTGCGGCCAGAGTGCCGGTAATACCCTGGGTTAAAAACATCATTGATATTCCCGATAAAAATACCGGAACTTTTAACAGCAGGTGCAGCCCAACGACAATAAGACTGCATGTAAGGCCTATTATTATGCAGGTGGGCAGAGTAAATCCTGGGGAAATCTCACCTGCGCGTACTCCCAGGGCGCCGCTTAAAATCATAACCCCGCCGAGTGAAAAATCCAGGCTTCCGTGGGATATCGTGAAGGTGAGTCCTATTCCTGCAATCATCATGATTACCGACTGCAGGAGAATCAGTTTTAAATTTCTGAAACTTAGCGTTCTTCCTTCCGTAAGAATTGAAAAGAATATTACAATAAGTACTAATCCTATAAAGGGTATAAGTTTATGGATAAAAGATTTTCTTCCTGATGAAGATAATCTCGTCATATTTTTAAGGTTATTCAGTTTCACAAGTCTCATCCTCCGCCTTATATTATTTTCTGTATAATCATGGATTCATCCCAGTCGGGCGATCTTGAAAAGTTTCCCGACACTTCGCCGTTCTTGAGAACCATGATCCTGTCAGCCATGCCAAGAAGCTCGGGCAGCTCTTCTGAAATCATGATTATGGATTTTCCGGCCTTTTTGAAATCGGACATCAATTGATAAATGGCCGCCTTGACTCCGACATCTATACCTCTTGTCGGACAGTCCATAATCAATATACGGGAATCGTTTGCCAGCCATTTGGCAATTATTACTTTCTGTTTATTCCCTCCGCTTAAATTCGAACACTGCTGGTTTACTGAAGTCATCTTTATGTTCAGGATGTCGGCCATTTTTTCCGCAAGATGTTTTTCGCTTTTTCTTGTTATCAGTGAGAATTTTTTAAGTTTGTCAAGAGACATCAAAACAATATTCTCCTTGACGCTTGCCGCTGTCATCATTGCTTCATGTTCTCTGTTCTTGGGTAAATATCCAATTTTATATTTAACTGCGTGGCTTGCTTTTTTTATTTCTCTGCCTTGAGGCATTATCTTAACGGTACCGGAATCCGCTTTCTCCGCTCCGAACATGATCTTCCCGAATTCATGCATTCCGCAGTCTGTAAGTCCTCCTATTCCCAGGATTTCCCCTTTATGTAGTTCAAGTGAAACATTCAGCAGTTTTTGTCCCAGTGAAATGTTTTTAATATCTAAAACAACTTCTTTTTCATATGTGGGTTCATTATCGGCCCTGTAGTAATGTCCTTCCAGGTCACGCCCAATCATAAGCTGTCTCATAAGGTCCACATTGATCTCTTCCCTGGACAGGGTTCTGACAACTTCCCCGTCGCGCAGCACCGTAATTCTGTCGCTTACCGTTTCAAGCTCGGAAAGATCATGTGAAATGAAAATGACTGTGTTTCCGTCTTTTTTTAGCTCTTCTATCAATTTATATATTATTTCTCGTCCTTTATGCGTTAGTGCGGTAACGGTTTCATCAAGAATCAGCAAACGGGGATTGTTGTACATCGCCATTGCAACCTCAATAAGTTTCCTGTTTTCGAACGATACATTATTAATAGATTCTTCCGGAGCAATATGCGGAGCTCCGATTTTTATTAAAATCTCTCTTGAAGCCGCAATCATTTTTTTTACATGAACATGGCCTGATGTTGAGAAATGATCTTCCTTGCCGAGGAAGATATTCTCGGCAACAGTCAGGTCATTTATAGTTCCAACTTCCTGCGAAATGATGCTTACACCTTTTTTACGGGCCTCAATAACGTTTAACGGGCTGAATTCTTCGTTATCAAAGTACATTTGACCATTATCTGGCCTTAAAACTCCCGCAATAATTGCTGACAAAGTCGATTTTCCGGAACCGTTTTCACCAATCAGGCCCCTGACTTCTCCCTTGAAGATATCGATTTTCGCATCAACGACCGCCTTTGTCGGCCCGAAAGATTTGCTTATTCCGTTAATTTTTAAAATAACTTCATCATTCTTTTTCATGTTTTAATCCTCTGTAAGGCCTGATAGAAATCTTTTGTGTCTGAAATTTACAGTGATTTTAGATATAACCATTGTAAAACAGGAATCTTGTAAAAACGTTTTTACTGGAATATTATAGGGTAGGCCCTGATATTTGTCAATAACAAATATTTTTATTGTTTACAGCCTGTTATTAGCCTAATATTTGCCAATATTTTCTTTTTTTTGCTGTTTTTAGTATAAAAACGTTTCCACTTGACATTGGGTATCAATATTTATATAATTTGATCATCTGATAAAACAAGAGTGGAAATGAAAAAAGCGCCGACCATAACAGATGTTGCCAGAATGCTTAATCTCTCTGTATCGACTGTTTCACGGGTTATGAACGGAAGAGACAGGGTAAGCGATGAGACAAGAAAAAAAGTTCTTGATGCCGTAAAAAAAATGAACTACGTGCCAAATTATGCTGCGGTATCCATAGTGAAAAAGCAGTCAAAGGTGATTGTTGCACTTGTTCCGGATTTGAATACACCGTTCTTTCTAAGTGTTGTCCAGGGTATTGAAGAAATTGCTAAAAGCCAGGGATTTTTTACCATGGTTTTTTCGAGCAACGGAAGCAGCCTGGAAGAACATGCTTTTATTAATGGAACAATGGGCAGGTCTGTAGACGGCGCCATAGTTATTCCATCTACTCCGGATCTGTCATTCTACACTGATTATTCAAAACCAATTGTTTTCGTTGATCGTTTTAATAATGATTATTCCTTTGATTCTGTCTCAGTTGATAATTTCCGGGGATCTTATATTGCTGTTGAGCATATGATAAAAATGGGACATAAAAAAATTGCAATTATTACCGGCCCTAAAGAACTGAATGTAGGTCAGGAGCGGTATTGGGGATTTGACCAGGCTATGAGAGAATATGATATAAAACCGGACGATAAATATATACGCATTTGCGACTGGACTGAATCTGACGGATATAACAACACAAAAGACCTTCTAAATATGGAGGATCCGCCAACTGCTATTTTTGCCGCCAATGAAAATATTTGCCGCGGCATATTAAAAGCCATACATAACTTAGACATAGAACTGGGTAAAGATATATCTCTTGTCGGGTTTGACGATAATGAGCTGGCTAAATTCTCAAATCCTAAAGTAACGGTAATCAGCCGGGCCACAAATGAGATGGGTAAAATCGGAGCTTCGCTTTTACTTGAAAAAATCAATAATAAAGAGTCCCATTCGATTCCACAGGGAATCTGTTTGCCTGTAAAATTAATCATCAGGGGCTCTGTAAAAAAACTGAATTAGTACTGTGTTATATAATGGATAATTACATTAATTTCGATTATTCATTGCATTACATTCAAGGAAGATATCTAAAAACTGCAGTTTTTAAATATCCCCAAAACTAAAAATAAACCGGTCACGTGCACAGCGTGGAATGGAAGGTTATTTATATTGCTCCGTAAAAAAAAATTATATAATATGTTTTCTATGCAAAATGGCAAAAAAATCTGGTATGAACGTTTTAATTCGGTTGTAAGCAATTTTACCGATGTTCCATCCGAAGAATGGGAAAAAGTTTTAGGCTTACATAAATTGATGTATCTTGGTAAAAATGATTTTTTTTTAAAGGCAGGCGATATTCCGGATAAGGTTGCCTTTATTGCTTCAGGAATTTTCCGGGTTTTTTTCATTTCAGAATCGGCCGAGGATAAAACCCTTGCTTTTCGGGAAGAAGGCCGGTTCCTGTCGGCGTTTAATTCATCGCTTGAGAATCAGCGTTCATGGTTCAGCATTCAGGCAATGGAGGAAGCGGTTTTATTATATATCTCCTTGAATGACTATAAGAAAATGTTACAGGGTAATATCTGCTGGCAGATTATAAACACAAAGTATATGGAGGAAATTTATAATGAAAAGGAAAAAAGGGAAAAAGAATTGCTGTCTGAAAATGCAGAAACGCGATACAGAAATCTGCTTGAAAGATACCCTGATATTGAAAAACGCATCCGACAATATCATATCGCTTCATTCCTGGGTATAAGTCCAGTCACTTTAAGCCGGATCAGGAGAGGATTAAAAAAGAACTGAAAATAAACTTATGTTAATTTTTCAAGTGATACTATCTGCTATAATCCAAATTAAAAATAAATATTGAAGATTTCGAGTATCAGGAATTGAAATAAAGGAATTGAAAAAATGAAATTACCGTCTGCAGCGCTCTGTATAATAATATTCTGCCTGTTTTTTTTTGTTACCGTATCAGTTCAGGCTTCAGGTTCCCGGGAAAAAAGCGAACGTGATGTAAGCGGATTCAATAATGTATCATTCGAAACAGCTGGAAAGCTGATTCTGGTGCAAGGTAATAAAGAGTATATGACTATAGATGCCCCGCCGGGGATTGTCAGACGAGTAACATCCTTCGTAAAAAGAAAAACACTTCATATTGGTTATCGCGGCATTTTTACACGCAGGACAGCCGAGCCGGTTATTACTCTATATGTAAAAGATATATACTTTCTGGAAACAAGCAGTTCCGGAGCAATTGAAGCGGAATCTCTGAATGCAGAGAAGTTGGTAATTAAAACAACCTCATCGGGAAGTATCAGAATCGGTACTCTTCATGCAGGCGATATTGAAATACTGATAGATTCTTCGGGAGATTTATTTATTGCGGACGGAATTTCTTCAACAATGGATGTAAATATGAGAAGTTCAGGCAATTTTTGCATATCCGGAGAAACAGGACATCTGAATCTGAAGGTTTCTTCATCAGGAAGTTTTTTCGGGGAAAGTTTTAAAGCTTGTTCATCGTCGGTAAAACTGGGTTCTTCAGGAGACGCGGTTTTGTGGGTTGTTGATCATCTTGAGGCGGGGCTGTCGGGGAAAGGAAAGCTGTATTATTACGGAGAACCTGAAATAAATATTTTACAGGAGTCGGCCCGGAATGAAATTATATCAATGGGCAGCAGATAGAAAACTGGCGGTGAAATACATGTCAGTATATTGTCAATCATGATTCTATGGAAAAATATTGAAAGTTGTCATAAGTGATAGTAGAATCTTTAAAGAGTATCGGATATGTAATGTGAGTTGCATATAATCAACCGGTTGTGTTGTTCAGAATTAATCAAGGGAATAAAATGAAGTTTAGAATAATGAAAAACATACTGTACCCGTTAGCTGCTGTTTTTATTGGGTTTGTACTGATTTTTTTCAGCAATTTTATATTATTTAATCTTGTTTATATATTTGCTTTTGTTTTCATTGTTTTTAAAAACTTATTACGGGGCGGAAGTCGAAAAAGCAAAATTTATCTCATTATCATTTTTGCCGGGATAATGGTTATTGAACTGGTTTTTAATGTTTTGATAATATTTGAACCGGGAAATACAGGCGCCAGCCTGATGTTCAGCAAAATTATCGGCGCAGTGCTGGTTTTTATTCCCTTTATTATAGAACAGGTTGTAGTTGTTACCAAATATGATTCCTATGATGTCCCTTCAGTTATTGACAAAGATACAATCAGTTATTCTGATTCGTTTTTATACGGAAAAGCAATTGCAGACAGTATCAGCAATCTAAAGAAGATCAAGGAAACAGTCACTTATGATGATATTATTTCGATAATGAAAGACTTGCCCCGGCATAGTTCATTCAGATATATAAATAAAAACTCTTTGACTCCTGAATATTTTGAAAAAGCCTATGATACTATTAATGATGAAAATATTTATATTGTACTATCAAATACGGGAAGCTCCGCCAGCAAGATAATATCGTTATTTACGAAAAAGATTTATAACCATGTTTCCGTCTCGTTTGATTCAAATCTTGAAACCATTATCAGTTACAACGGCGGTGAAAATCTTTATCCCCCTGGATTAAATCCCGAAATGATTGAATGGTTTAACAAGAATGACGATGCCTCTATAATTGTTTACAGGCTGGCAGTTCCCAGGGAACAGAAACGCCTGTTAATTGAAAAAGTTGCCGATATAAACAGGACTGGAAACGCCTATAACATGCTTGGATTGGTCTTAAAACTTTCCGTCAAACCCAACATCCTGTTTTGTTCGCAGTTTCTGTATAAATTACTGGAATATTCCGAACTTAATTATTTTGAGAAAGAGGACGGACAAATTAAACCTACCGATTTTATCGAGCTTGATTACTACCGGAAACTGAAATTCCATTACGAACTTAAATTCAACCGGGAGAATCAAACCAAACTTTTATCGGAATTACCCCGGCCCTGAACTATGTAATAATCGCTTTACTATTGAGAAAATAATGTAAAAACTTGATTATTACATTGCCATTTCTGATAATTAAAATATGAACAACTCTATTAAGTTTCTTGTTGTTGATGATGATAGATTAACACTGATGTTGCTTGAACGAATGATTAGATCGCTTGACCATGAAGTATATAAAGCCTCTTCAAGGGCCGAATGTTTTGCTCTGCTGGCAAATGTTAAACCTGATATTATTATTCTTGACATCCTGTTGAATAATGAAAACGGATTTGACATATGCGGCGAAATTAAAGCTGTTCCTGAGTTTTCAGATGTTCTTGTTGTGCTGTATTCCGGAAAGTCCTTTTTGCTTGAGGACAGAAACAGGGGCAAAGTTGCAGGCGCCGACGGTTATATCAGCAAATCTATTGATGAAGAAGCTTTTAAATTTAATTTTGAAATCTATATTAAACTGTCTGTCAGCGAAAAAGAAAGAAAAGCTGCAAATGACAGACTTCTGGAATTAAACAGTATTCTGCAGACAAAGAATGAGATTAACAGTATTCTGGCAGGTTCCCTGGAATATGAGAAGTTACCGGCTAAACTAGTCTGCAGCCTTACTGCAAATGCTGTTTTCTACAGCGCCATAATAATATTAAAAATCCCGGAAGGTATGGAAAGAAGATTCTGTGCTGTAGAAGGTGAAAGTCGTAATTTTTCGAATGAAGATTTTAATAACTGCAGGTTTTTATCATGTTTTAATGGTTCGGAAAGCCGAAAACCGGGATTTATTTTAAACGAAAAGGTTAAAAGCAGCGAAAAATGTTTTTTTGTTAAAAATAATTCTGAAGTTGGTATTTTTTGTTCAACAATCGGCTTTCGTGATGAACATTACGGTAAAATCGTAGTAAGTGTGAATGATTCATTGGTAAGCATTAAAGATATGGAAAGAATTCTAATTGATTTGGCAAAGAGTATAGGCAGGGCAATACATCGAATCAATACTGAAAATATGGAAAATTCATTTAGAGAATCTTTAATTAAAATCCCGGAGCCTGTCGCTATTATTTCAAAGGATTATAGATATCTGGCAGTCAATAAATTTTATGCTTCATATCATAAAAGGGATGTTTCAGATTTTCTTCATCTCAAAGTTTCCGACGTGATTGAACAGGACGTATATAATAGTTTCTTTAAACCTCAAATTGACAAGTGTCTTTCCGGCGAGGTTCTTCATTTTAACAGAATTGTTGAAAACCCAAAAAATAAAATGATAGATCTGGCAATGAGTCTTTATCCTCTTAAAAACATTAATGACGAAATAATCGGTGCGATTATTTTGGGAATTGATCGTTCCGAGTTGAATGAAAGCAGGGAGAAATTTCGTTTAATTGCCGAGAATTCAATAGATATAATCTGGCAGATGGATTTAGAACTTAAATTCATATATGTTAGTCCTTCAATATCCGAAATTTTCGGATATACGCCGGAAGAATGGACAGGAACGTTCCTCTTTCAGCATGCAACAAAAAAAGAATTTATAAAAATGACTGCTGAAACAGCAAAGGCAGTAAAAACCTATAAAAACTTTAAGTCAACGACATTTGAAGCTGTGATGCTTCATAAAGACGGAAGTGAAGTACCAGTTGAGATCTCGGGCAAATTGATTCTGAATGATATGGGATTGCCCTCAGGGTTTCAGGGTTCTACAAGGCCGATCTTCGAACGGAAAGAGAATGAATTAAAAATGAGGGAATTCGAATGGCTGCTGGAGAAATCAGACAAACAGAAGTTAATCGGCAATAAGAGCCGGCCCTATTACGGAGATATTACAGAGTTGAATAAAGACGGAAGCATTCTATGTTGTGTAGGGAAGAAGATGCTGGAGCTTTTAGCTAATGATATTATGGAGCTTATTGATACATCGCTTCAGGTTTTTGAGAAGGACGGAAAAAGTGCGTATAGTGTTTCTTATTCACAATGGTGCCTTCTGCTGGATGAATCTTCCAGAAAATTGTGTCACACGGATGATAATACAGAAGCGCTTCGCAGCGGAAAATGGTTATGCCATGAATGTTGCTGGAACGATTCGGCTTTAACTGCCATAAAGAGCGGCAGAAGCACTGATACAACATGCACAGGCGGGATTCGTCTGTATGCGGAACCCATTTTTGCCGGGGATGAAATAATCGGTGCAATAAATATCGGCTACGGAAACCCGCCGGAAAGTAAAGCTGAAATTGAAAAAATCTCGGAATTGTTCAACGTTTCTGAAAACAGGTTAATGGATGCAGCTGTCACTTATAAATCAAGACCTCCGTTTATTATTGAACAGTCAAAAAAACGTCTCAAGATAACTGCCGAAATTATAGGAAAAATTGTTTACCAGGAAAAAGTTGAAAATAGAATGAGAAAGACATTGAGAGAGTTGGAGATTTTTAACGAGGCTTCGGTTAACAGGGAATTACTTATAAATGATTTAAGAAAGGAGGTGAATAAATTTCTTGTTGAAATGGACAAACCTCCAAAATATGAGATCATATAAGCGGGAATAAAATGACAGATGCTGATTGTAATATTAAAGAGTACGAACTTCTTAAACTTGTTGAAGAGACATCAGGTATCGGTTTTTTTGAATTGATTATTGAAACCGGCAAGATTTATTATTCTTTTGGTTGCAAGACAATGCTGGGATATCTTGAGACTGAGTTTCCTGATGACAGTGATGAATTTATTAAAAAAATGGATGATGAAAGTAAAATTAAATATATGAATATGCAGAAGCATGCACTTGAAGAATTAAAAACTTCTTTTGAGTTTGATATAAAGGTAGAACATAAAAACGGTTATTGGATCAATATCCTGATCAGGGGAAAGATTTTAAAGGGTGCTGAAGAAAATATACACAGGATTATCGGAACACATACTGATATTACTTCAATTAAAGAGGCTGAAACTATTTTAAAATTAAAAACTTCAGAGCTGCAGGATATATTGGATAAAAATGAAAAACAGAGAATTGCCAATCTTGTTATTCTGAATGATTTTAACAAGACTACAAAAAAACTCAGGGCTGAAATAGATATTAATAAAAAAATACAAACAGATTTGGTAGAATCGCATAAACAGTTAAGAAAGCTTTCTCATCATCTGCAGAAATCCAGGGAGGAACAGAATGCATACATAGCTCGTGAAATCCATGATGATCTTGGGCAGGAGTTAACAGCTCTCGAAATGATGCTGACGCTTTTGGAAGATTCCATTTCTAATGATACTCCGGTAAATGAAAAAACAGAGTCGCTGAAAAATGAAATCAGGTGGCAGCTTGATTCTGTAGTGGAAAAAACAAGAAAGCTGACGCTTGATCTCAGGCCTGTTATCCTTGATACATATAATCTGGATGAAGCAGTTATTTGGCTTGCTAAACAGTGTGAGAAGAATACTAAAATTTCTATATCCAAAGATATCAAGGTTAAAGACCTGAATTTGGGTGCAGACAGAAATGTTGCAGTATTCAGGGTTTTTCAGGAAGCTCTTAATAATATTGCCAAATATTCCAAAGCCGATAATGTTAAAATTAGTATAGAGAAAAATGGAAATATTCTTAATTTTTCAATTAAAGATAACGGATGCGGTTTTGATACAAACGGTTCGTCATCAGGGATCTCTTTCGGTATCATGAATATGCAGGAAAGAGTATTATTCTGTGAAGGTGATTTTGAAATCATCAGTAATCCGGGGAACGGAACTGAAATAATTTTCAGTCTTCCATATTATGAGTGATGATAAAAGTTGTAATAATTGATGACCATCAGCTTATTCGTGAAGGTATTGCAAGGCTGATTTCAGATCAGAAAGATATTGAGCTGACAGGAAGCTATTCGTGTGCAGGTGATTTTACGGAATCGTTTAATCCTGAAAACACTGATGTTGTGATCCTCGATCTGAGTCTTCCCGACTATTCCGGTCTGGATTTGCTTAAGGAAGTAAAGAAAATTGACAAGAGTTTACCGGTATTGATTCTCAGCATGCATGATGAGAAGCAATATGCAGTCAGAGCTTTAAAAGCAGGAGCTTCCGGTTATATAACCAAGGGAAACGATTCAAGAAAAATCCTGGATGCAATAAGAAAAATATATAGAGACGGCGTCTATATCTCTCAAGGATTAAGTGAAAAACTTGCCAGGGATTTGCAGAACCCGGGAAGAATTTTGCCGCATGAGGAATTATCAGAGAGGGAATTTCAGATACTTTTACTTATTGGAAAAGGATTAAAAACCCGGGAGATAGGAAGAAAATTATTCATAAGCGAGAATACCGTGCGGACTTACCGCAGCAGAATATTGTTCAAAATGCGGATGAAGTCTTCTGCAGATTTGATTTATTACACAATTAAAAATGAATTAATCTAAGACTGTAGTTAAAATGACTACAAAAAAATCAACATTTTCATTATATCAAACCGAATTTTTATTGTTTACACTCTAACTGGAAACATTTTGGGAATGGCTGATTATGATTATCAAACTTTTAATAGCTGACGACTCAACTCTGGTTAGAAAAAATATTAAAAGACTCCTTCAGAACATCACGTCACTATCAATAATTGAATCGACAACCGCAAAGTCCACAATAAACAAGATTGAAGAATACAACCCGGATATTCTTCTGCTTGATTTAAGAATGCCGGAAGGATCAGGATATGATGTGCTGAAATATCTGCGTGATAAAACAATCAAACCGGTAATTATTGTTTTAACAAACAGTTCTGATGGTTTGAGCCGAAAGAAATGTTTTGAAGACGGGTGTGATTATTTTTTTGATAAAGCCAAAGAACACAAAGATGCAGTCAGGCTTGTTAAGGAATTTGTAAATGGTTTGAATAAATCAAAAGCTGCTCCTGTTGATTATTGAGGTATTACCATGGTTGAACAATCAAAGTTTATAAACTTTTTCTCAGCTGCGCAGGAGGCTAATGATTGCAAAACCTTTTCTGAAGCAGCAGAAATAATATTTACAGCCTGTAAAGATATAGTCGGCGCCGATTCAGGATATATTGCCTTGCTCAACGCCGATAAAAATGAAAACGAAGTTGTTTTCCTGGACAGCGGCAATCGTCCCTGTAGTGTCGACCCGGGATTACCGATGCCCATAAGGGGCTTAAGGGAGAAATGCTGCAGGCTGAGGAGCGCTGTTTACGATAATGATTATGAATCAAGCAAATGGAAAGAACTGCTTCCGTCAGGACATGTTAAACTGGATAACGTACTGTTCGCTCCAATTATTTATAAAGAAGAATTACTTGGAATTATGGGACTGGCTAATAAACCGGGCGGATTTATTGATGAAGATATAGAATTATCGTCAATTTTTGCAAAGAATGTTTCAATAACTTTCTGCAATATGCGGGACAGGGAAAAACATTTAGAGAGTGAAATCAAATATAAAAATCTTTTTAACAATCTTCCGGTAGGTCTTTATGTTACCGACTCAATGGAACGAATTGTTGAAATGAACAGGAAGATGCTGGAGCTTCTGGGGATTAAAAAACCTGAAGAACTAAAGGGCGGAGACATCCTGAAATATTATGAGAACCCGGAAGACAGAATTGAGTGGCAGAACCAGCTTGAGAGGACCGGAGCAGTCAATTACCTGGAAACCCGATTCAAAGGCAAAAAAGGAGAGATGCTCTGGATTTCAGAGAACGCCAACCTGATTGAAGGTTTTGACGGCCAGCAGTATTGTGAAGTTTCAATTGAGGATATAACAACAAGGAAAAAATCAGAAGAAGCTTTTTTAACCACATATTTAAAGCTTGATAAAGCTCATCTGGAACTTAATCTGAAAGCGGAATGGATGGAGAAGCTGAATAGTTTCTTTATTGATATTGCAGGAATTGCAGACGAGAATGAACTTCATGAATGCTTTTTACTGAAATTGAACGATTATTTTAATCCGGGCTATGTCGGATTCTGTACAATAGGTAGTGATAACAGTAATTTTAAATTTAAGATATTAAAAGAAAACAATTTCATTACTCATAATCTGGCATTAAAATCTTCGGACTTTCATATTTTAAACAGCGATACCCACAGGATTATTATCCTGCAGGAATCCGATCCGCGGCTGAACAGTGAGGAATCTGATTTTACAATCTATGTCAAAAACCTTATCGATAAAGGTAAAAATGAAATAATTCTGCTTCCGATTATCAATAATGACAGGTTGACAGGTAATCTGATAATGGCGGTTAAGAATGGATTTCTGAATGATAATCATCTTTACTTTTTAAAAGGAGTATCAGAATTTTTATCTCTTCTAAATACCAATATTAACCTGCTGAATCAGGCGCAGGATTCCTTTGCGCAACTGGTAAAAGCCCAGGAGGCAATTAAAAAGCAGGAACGTATCAAGGCAATGGGCCAGATTGCAAGTGGAATTACACATGATATTAATAATACGCTCGCACCAATTACACTGTATACAGAGGCATTGATTGAAACTGAAATCGGTCTCAGCGACAGGGCACAAAAATATTTAAGAAATATTCAGAACGCTGTGGCAGATATTGAAAATGTAACTCAGAGACTGAGAACCTTTTATAAGCAGAACAAAGAAGAAAACATGGAGTTGCTCAATATAGATGAGCTATTTGATGATGTGATTGAACTGACAAGACCGAAATGGAAAACTATTCCGAATAAAAAGGGAGTTTCCATAATTTTAAAAAAGAGTTTGGAAGATGACGCTGTTGAAATCAATGGAGTTCGGAGCGATATCAGAGAATCACTGATGAACTGTATATTCAATTCGGTAGACGCAATGCCTGACGGTGGAGAAATCATACTTGCTGAAGAGCTTAATGGCGGCAAAATTCAGATAAGCGTTACAGATAACGGACTTGGAATGAGCAAAGAGCAGTTAACTCAATGTATGGAACCTTTTTTTACTACAAAGGGAGCTGCCGGAACCGGCCTTGGTCTGGCTGAAGTTTACGGTATGGTTCAGCGGCATAATGGGGAAATGCAGGTGAACAGTACTGCAGGAGAGGGCACTTCAGTCAATTTATTTTTCAACACTTCAGAAACTGCGGCTGATTCCGAAAGAAATAGACTTTGTAATGAGGATGAAAAAATCTGCAGCAGTCCCATGAAAATTTTATGCGTTGACGACGATTACAGAATCCTGGAGGGATTAAAAGAGATGTTTTCAATAGATGGGCATTTTGTAACTGTTGTTGAAAGCGGACTGGAAGCATTATATACGCTTAAATCAATGTACAAGATCAATTCGCTTCCGGATGTAATTATTACGGATCTGGGTATGCCGGGAATGGACGGATACCAATTAGCCGGTGAAATAAAACAATTATACCCGGACATCCCTATAGTAATGCTTTCCGGATGGGGACATCAAATGAAAAATGCGGAGCAGCAATCGGATGCACTGTTCTGTGTCATTCCGAAACCTCCGCGCATTAAAACCCTGCGGGAAGTTTTAGGCAGGGTTTCGGACAGAGGCCGGTGAGTTATGAATAGGGAAAAAAAGTCTGAAAAAGCAGCAATAATTATGGTAGCTGATGATGAACCTAAGATAAGAAAATCTTTGCATGATATTCTTGATTTGGAAGGATATGATGTTATTGAAGCATATGACGGGCTGTCGGTTCTCGACCAAATAACACCAGAGTCAGTTGACGTAGTGCTTCTTGATATTAACATGCCTGGCATTAATGGTCTTGAAATAACAAAGAAGCTTAAAAATAATAATAAACTGAAGCATATTCCAATCATAATTGTAACGGGACAGAATGACCAGGAGCTCAGAATAGAAGCCCTGAAAGCAGGGGCCGACGATTTTCTTGTAAAACCTCCCCATTTTGCTGAATTATCCGCAAGAGTAAGATCATTACTAAAAGTTAAAGCATATAACGATCATATGATGAACTACCAGAAAGAACTGGAAAAGCAGGTGGCAGACAGAACGCAGCAACTGGAACAGGCATTATCTAAAATAAAAACCGCGTCGCTCGATACAATTCACAGACTGTCAAGAGCTGCTGAATATAAGGACGAGGATACTGCAACACATATACAGCGTATGAGCAGCTATGCGGCTGCAGTCGCTGCAGAAATGGGGCTTCCGGATTTCGAAGTAGAATTAATTCTGTACACATCATCGATGCATGATATCGGTAAGATCGGAATTCCCGACAACATCCTTCTGAAGAAAGGAAAGCTCAATTCAGAAGAATGGGAACAGATGAAGATGCACACGTTTATCGGGGCAGAAATACTGCAGGGTTCCAATAATGACTTTATCAGAAAAGGCCGCGTAATTGCCCTTACGCACCATGAAAAGTGGGACGGTTCGGGTTATCCGGAAGGACTTAAGGGAGCTGAAATACCTGTTGAAGGCAGAATATGTGCCATTGCTGATGTTTTTGATGCCTTGACGACCAAAAGACCTTATAAAGAAGCTTTTAGTGTTGAGAAAGCGACGGAGATAATAAAAAACGGAAGGGCTTCTCATTTTGATCCGGATGTGACGGACTCATTTTTCAATATCATTGAAGATCTGGTAGAAATAATGAACAAGCTTAACTGTAATTCCAGAACAGGTTCCGAATCATGAATAGTATAATGATTGTAGACGATGAGCAGAGTATAAGGTTCACATTGCAAAAATTCCTTGAGAAGGAAGGGTATGACGTAGAGACCGTCGGAGAGGCTGAATCCGCTCTTGATAGAATAAAGACCGCCTGTTTTGATGTGATAGTTACCGATATTCTTCTTCCCGGAATTAACGGTGTTGAACTGATTAAAGAAATCCTTACTGTTTGCCCATGCGTTAAGGTTATTGTTATTACCGGAGAACCAAATGTGTCAACTGCAACTGAAGCCTTGCGGCTTGGAGCCTGTGATTATCTTTTTAAACCCGTCGACAAGAATTCCATTATAAAATCCGTAAAAAATGCATTAAAGCTTAAATGCCTGGAAGCTGAGAACAAAAGGTATCAGGAAGAACTGGAAGATCTTGTAAAAGAACGAACAAAAGAACTTGAACACGCCCTGAATGAATTAAGCCGGATGCAGAACGAACAGATTTATAATGAACGTTTGAAGGTTCTCGATTTCATCTCAAGCGGTATTTCTCATGATATAAATAATTCCCTGTCTCCCGTCATGATATATGCCGAGGCCCTTCTGGAAAGGTTAAACGGCAAAGATTCCGGTTCCATTAATTATATTCAGAAGATAATCCAGTCTGCTGAGCAGATTGAAAGAAGCATAAAGAAACTGGATGAATTTCATATTAAAAGCAGTGATCAGAATTCGATAACAGGAGATGTGGAGGTCGCAGTTCTTTTAAAATCCGTTGGTGAATATTTCAAATCGGATGAAAGGGTAATCAATAAAAAATTAAAGATTATTATCAGTTCCGACACAAACGGGACAAAGATATCAGGTAAAGACGCCGAGTTGACGGAGATTCTTAAAGAGGTTGTTGCTAATTCGATTGAAGCTTCGGAAAACGGCAGCGCAATAAAGATTTCATCAGTGATTGACGGTTCGTTTGCGGATATTATCATTTCCGACAAAGGGTGCGGAATGACCGAAGAGTTGAGCAAACATTGCTGTGAACCTTATTACACAACCAAGGGGCCGAAGTTTAACGGTCTGGGTTTAAGCAAGGTATACGGCGTAGTGTGCAGAAACAGTGGCCGTCTGGAGATTAAGAGTGAACCCGGAACAGGAACCGATGTGATTCTGACTTTTCCTGTGAATTCGGAAAAAGAATAAAAATGGGGAGAATATACATTATGAAAAAGAAATTTGAATTATTCTTAATCTTTTCGGTGGTGGTTGCAGTATTTATGTCCTCATGTGTAAAGAATGATCCCGTAAGGATTGCTGTAATAATATCCTCAACCGGATCGGGTTCCCATATGTCTGAAACCACAGACGGCATAAGGCTTGCTGCTGAAGAACTGAATGAATGGGGCGGTATTAATGAGCGTCCTGTCGAACTGATTGTCCGGGATAATGAAACCAGTCAGGAAAAAGCGGTTGAGCTTTTTAATGAACTTGAGCAGGAGTATAATCCTGAAATATACATTACAGCTTTAAGTTCAATCTCGTTGGCCATAGCCCCGCTTGCACAACAGAATAAAGTGCCCCTGCTTTGTCTTGTAAGCTCAAATACAGAGATAACGAAAACCGGCGACTGCATTTTTAGATTTTATGTCTCTGCAGCAAAGGAAATACCTCCTATTATGTATTTCATCGATAAAAAAAGACTGAAGAATGTAGCCGTTATATACAGAAATGACGCCTTAGGTATTTTCATAATGAATTTATTTGAGGAAGCAATAAAAGCAGAGAATACTGTCAGTATAAGCAGTTTTGCTTATGAACCTGAAAATACTGATATCGGTAAAAATATGGATGATATTCTAAAAGCACAATCCGTATATGTTGTCGGTTATGCAACCGATATGTCTGATATTCTTATTCAGCTGCATGATGCAGATTATAATGGAGTAATTCTGGCGCACAGTTCGGCGAGCCAGACACAGGTGAGAGAGCTTGCCGCTGCAGATGGAATCTGCTGTTCCGCACCGATTATCTACAACAGTAATTATTCATATGCTGCCGAACTTAAAGATAAATTCGAATCTGAATTTAACACGCCTTTGAACCATTACGGAGCAAACGGTTACGAGGCAGTAAAGATATTCGCTTCCTTGATGGAAGGTAAAGAAATAAACCGCGAAGAAATCAGGACGCAGTTGTCGGGAGGTTTCGTTAACACTGGTTCTCTTGGGAAGATCTTTGTAAAAGAGGGAAGCAGAGATTTCGATTTTGAACTGATGCCTGCGGTTATTAAAAACGGGAATCTGAGTTATGAATAAAAATATCGGGTTCAGTATACAATCGAGATTGTTGTCAGGTTTCATTATCCTTTGTGCATGTATAGCAATCTTTGGGTTCTTTTCTTCCGGTGCTTCGGTAAAAGCTTTGACGGAAGAAGTGCAGTTGAATTCACTGCAGTTTGCAGATGGGTATATTACCGATTTAAAAATGGAAATTGACAGACAGCAATCACAGCTTTTACTGGTCGCATCAGCTTCAAGAATCTGGGAAATTGAAAATGTGGAATTATTCATCGAGGAAAATCTGATGAAAAAAATGTTCTACATCTACGGGTACCAGATTTTCGACAGGATAAAGCTGATGGATTCTGAAGGTATCTGTATTGCCGACACGGCTGTGGAAAATGAAGTGGGAAGGACTTTTTCGGATGAACACTGGTGGGCTCCGACTGTTGAAGAAGGTTTTCACCAATACGGTATTGAGCAGTCGGCAATAACCGGTGAATTGTATTTTCCTGTTTCAATTAAACTTGAAGATGATGATAATAATTTTTCAGGAGTACTTAGGGCATATATAAATATGGCGACACTTACCCATATAGTGGAACTTAAAGGCAAAGTGTATAAGACAACCAGGGTTCGCCTGTATAACGGGCAGGGGCAGCTATTATATTCAACCGGATCTTTCAGACCGCTGGAACAGCATAAGGAAGATCCGGTTTATTTAAAAGCCTCGAAGTCGCGTGGATTTTTTGCGGAGAAAGTAAACGGCGTAAATACATTATGTGCATATGCAACCGAAACCATACCAGGTCATGAAGAAGCATGGAAGCTGATAATTGAGCAGAAAGCCGAAGAAGTGCTTATGAGCGTATTTAAACTCAGAACAACGACATATATTATATTGCTTATAATTCTTGCTGTTGCGATTATCATATCGTTTCTTATATCAAAATCTATAACTGGCCCGCTTTCAAAGCTGAATTCCGCAGTAAAAGCCGTTGGTCCGGATAATCTTGCTGAGCGCACGAATATCAAGACAAAGGATGAAGTCGGGCTTATCTCACAGGCGTATGATCAGATGATGGATATGCTTGAAGAGCAGACTGAAAACCTGAAAATCAGGGACTGGCTTCAGACGGGCCAGAACCGGATGGCGGAATCGATCAGGGGTCGGGATGATATTAAAAAACTCTGTAACGATGTACTGAATGAAATTTGTGAATATACTCATGCCGATATAGGCGCATTCTTTATTATGAAAGAGGGAGTGCTTAAAAGAACAACTGCTTACAACTATCTGACGGATGAAGATGTACCGGATACTTTTTCACTCAATGAGGGGTTTGTCGGTCAGGCTGCTGCAGACAGAATAATCCGGGTGGTAGATAAGCCGCCTGAAAATTATATCTACTACGGTTCTGATATGGTTAAGGCGGTCCCGAAAAAGATAATAATAATACCCCTGGTTTATTCCAAAGATGTTAAAGGTGTTGTAGAGCTTGCGTTCACCACTGAGATTGGCAAGCTGACTCAAAATTACCTCGAAGAAATTTCCGAGAGCATAGCAATTGCGTTGAGCAGTCTGCAAAGTATGGAACAGGAAAGGGCGCTTTTACGAAAAACCGAAGAACAGAAGCAGGAGCTGCAGGCGCAGCAGGAAGAACTTCGTGTATCAAACGAGGAACTGGAAGAGCAGTCGCGGCAACTGAGGATATCAGAATCAAAGCTTCTTGAGCAGAGGGTAGAGCTTGAAGAATCTAATGTTGAACTGGAAGAAAAGAACAATCTGCTTGAGGAAAAACAGCATCAGATATCTGCAGCAAGAAAAAAACTTGAAGAAAAGGCAAGGAATTTGATCCTTGCAAGCAAGTATAAATCCGAGTTTCTTTCAAATATGTCTCATGAATTAAGAACTCCGCTGAACAGTCTGCTGCTGCTGGCCAAAGAGCTTGCAGGCAATGAAGAGGGTAATTTAACGGATGATCAGGTTGAATCTGCGGAAATTATTTATAACGGCGGAAATGATCTGCTGAATCTTATAAACCAGATTCTTGACCTTTCAAGAATTGAAGCGGGACGGCTCGAACTTTATATTGACCAGGTTTATTTAAGCAATCTGAAAAACAGCATTGAGACAGCTTTCTTAAGGATGGCAAATGAAAAATCTATTGGTTTTACGGTAATTATAAATAAGGAAACTCCGGAGTCAATTCGAACCGACAATATGAGGCTGGAGCAGATAATTCGCAACCTTTTAGGTAATGCTATAAAATTTACTTCGGTCGGAGAAGTAAATGTTGTCTTTTCAAAATCGGATAGAATTAGTGTCGGAGGCATCCGAATTGATGTTGTTGATACCGGGATAGGTATATCCGGCGAACAG
The DNA here is from genome assembly GCA_963675665.1 of Spirochaetia bacterium. Classification (GTDB taxonomy): domain Bacteria; phylum Spirochaetota; class Spirochaetia; order UBA9216; family UBA9216; genus Thalassospirochaeta. The sequence continues at coordinate 4,342,698 of OY776510.1, read as the reverse complement.
CAACAGATTATATTTGAAGCTTTCCAGCAGGCCGACGGCAGCACCTCCAGGCGGTATGGAGGCACGGGACTCGGGCTATCGATTGTCCGCGAACTTGCCGCGCTTTTACAGGGAGAAATAGAGCTGGAAAGCAAACCCGGAGAGGGCAGCCGTTTCAGTCTGTATCTACCTACCGATTTGATAGTAACAGACGTAAAGAATGAAAAAGAGATCGGGGATAAAGTACCTGCTGAAGAACTGAAGACAATTGAGTCTGAACTCTTGCCTGAAAAAGAGGTTGCTGATGATCGCACCTCTATTACTGATGATGACAAGGTAATCCTTATCATTGAAGACGATGCCAAATTTCAGAAAATTGTAATGAAACATTGCAGAAAGGAAGGGTACAAGTGTATAAGCGCGCTTGACGGGTATAAAGGAGTCTTTCTTGCAGCAAAATACCTGCCCGACGGTATAATTCTTGACATGCAGCTTCCCGGAATTGACGGTCACGGGGTTCTAAAGCGGTTAAAGGAGAATAAACTTACTATGCATATTCCGGTTCATATTATCTCCGTGCAATCACCGACAATAGATGTTTACAAGGAAGGTGCCATAGGTTTTCTGAACAAACCTGTATCAAAAGAGCAGATAGATGATGTAATTAGAAAATTATCGGTATTGAGTGCCGACCGGGTAAGAAAACTTCTGATAATTGAAGACGACAAGGTTTTGAGCAAGCATATTGCAGGATTATTTCCCGACGAGAGCATAGAGGTTACACAGGTCCGGACCGGCAAGGGTGCTTTAAAGCTTCTTGAAAACGATACTTTCCATTGTTTAATTCTTGATCTCGGTCTGCCTGATATAAGCGGCAATGAACTTCTTAAAAAGATAAGAAAGCTTGATACCGACAGTCCTCTTCCTCCGGTCATAATCTATACCGGCAAAGATATTACAGAAGAGGAAGAAATAATACTTAATGAATACAGCAGTTCAATAATTATCAAGGATATAAGATCCGACAACCGCCTTATAGATGAAGTTTCGCTCTTTTTGCACAAGGTTGTTGAATCGGGGGTAAGCACAAAGAAACAAATCAATTCGGTAATGAAAGAATCGGGAGTAGCTTTTGTTGAAGGGCGAATACTTATAGTCGATGATGATATGCGGACCCTGTTTGCTCTCTCGAAAATTCTTGGCGCCAGGGGGTTTGATACATTAAAGGCTGAATCAGGTGAAAAGGCGCTTAAGCTTCTTGCTGAAAATAATGATGTTGATTTGGTTCTGATGGATATAATGATGCCTGAAATGGACGGCTATGAAGCTATACGAAGAATGAAAGCAGATGAGGATATGAAAGATATACCTGTTATTGCGCTTACTGCCAAGGCGATGAAGGGCGACAGGGAAAAATGTCTTAAAGCGGGTGCCAATGATTATCTGACAAAGCCGGTGGACAGTGAGAAGCTGCTATCACTTATCAAGGTTTGGTTATACAGGCAGGAATAGGTTGGAAGACAGAGAACTTGAGCAAATTGAAATGGAGCTCGTAATAAAAGCCTTGAACAACAGATACGGTTATGATTTCTACTCATATTCGAAGGCTTCAGTCTACCGTAGGTTGAGTTTATTCTGCGAAAAGAAGAACTATATTCATATTTCATCTGTTATTCCCGATCTTCTTCGTAATCCTGATCTTATGTCTGAGCTGGTTCAGTATCTGTCTATACCTGTCTCCGAGATGTTTCGTGACCCCGGGGTTTTTAAATATCTGCGTGATGAGGTTTTGCCGCTTCTTAAGTCCTACTCCAGTGTAAAAATCTGGACGGCGGGATGCGCAACGGGTGAGGAAGCATATTCACTTGCAATTTTATGCTGCGAGACCGGGCTTTATGAAAGAGTAAAAATATATGCTACCGATTTTAACGATTCTTCACTCAATATTGCAAGTAAAGGTATTTATGATATAAAAAGGGTTAAAGACTTTATTCGAAACTATCAAAATTCCGGCGGAATAGAGGATTTTTCAAATTACTATCATGCCGGCTATGATTCTGTAATAATGAATGAGCAACTTAAAAAGAAAATAATATTCACAAACCATAACCTTGTCTGCGACAGCTCTTTCGGTGAGATGAACCTGGTTCTTTGCAGAAATGTGTTGATTTACTTCAATACTGAGCTCCAAAACAGGGTGCTGAAAATGCTGACCGACAGTATTGTCCGCAGCGGATATTTATGTATCGGGACAAAGGAGAGCCTGGCATACAGTAACGTAAATGAATATTTTGATATGCTGGACCACGCTAAACGAATCTATAAGAAGAAAAAACTATGATAAAGGGTAATTATAAATTGGTTGTTATGGGTTCGTCAGCCGGCGGAATAGAGGTTCTGTCGGAAATTCTATACAACGTTTCATTGACAGTCCCTATTGTTATTGCCCAACATATAAGTAGCGATACAGGTTTCAGTTTTGCTAATGTATTGAATGAGAAAATTGCAGCTGAAGTAAAAGAAGCTGAAGACAAGCAGGAATTCCATTCGGGTGTAGTTTATGTTGCCCCGGCTAACTACCATTTGTTGATAAATGCTGACTCAACCTTTTCATTATCTGTTGAAGAGAAAGTAAATTACTCAAGGCCCTCAATCGATGTGCTGTTTGAAAGCGTTGCAATGGCATACGGCAGAGCTGCAATCGGAGTAATTTTAACCGGGGCTAATTCGGACGGCGCACAGGGTTTAAAGAAAATTCGCTCATTCGGCGGCCTTGCTGTTATTCAGGATCCTGAAACTGCTTATTGTTCTGTAATGCCGCAAGCTGCTGTCAATACTGCAGGTGCTGATTATATTGCAAAATCCGGAGAAATTGCAGATTTGCTTGTGCGTCTGACAGGGGGAACTGATGAAGACTAAGCAGAAAATCCTGATTGTGGACGACAGGAGGGAAAACCTCATTGTGCTCACTAAAAGTCTGAAACATATAGATGCTGAAATAATAAGTGCCGGCAGCGGGGAAGAGGCTTTACGGGCTGCAATTAATAATCAGTTTGCTCTTGCGATTCTTGATGTACAAATGCCTGAGATTAACGGTTATGAGCTTGCAGAACTCTTACGCAGTGATCTGAAAACCAGAAATATGCCTATAATCTTTATGTCTGCGGTATATTCTGATGAAACACATGTATTTAAGGGTTATGAAGCCGGTGCTGTAGATTTTATTGTCAAACCGTATAACCCGGAGCATCTTAGATGCAAGGTTAACATCTTTCTGGAATTAAACAGGGTTAATACCGAGTTATTGGAAAAATTGGATATGTTAGCCGCCTCTGAAGAACGTTTCAGAAGTTTGGTCAGAACGATACCGGACATCGTTTACCGGATTAATGACGAAGGTTATTTCACTTATGTCAACGAGGCTATTGAAAATCTGGGATATACCCCCGCAGAACTTATCGGAAGTCATTTTAGCAAAATAATTCATCCGGATGATGTTGACAACGTTAGCCGTGAAATTGTTATTAAAAAACTGAAAAATCATAACAGTAATGCAAATCAAACTGTGAAGCTGTTTGATGAAAGACGTTCCGGAGATCGAAAAACAACAGAGCTGGAAATCAGGTTGCTCATAAATAATAAATACAGTGCGCCGTTAAGTAAGTCATTCATTATGCGAAATGGATATACTATGGCTGAGGTAAACAGTTCAGGCATAACAACAGGCCATTCACAAAAGAAAAAAGTATTAATAGGCACGGTGGGAGTAATACGGGACATAAGCATCAGAAAACTGACTGAGGAGAAACTGGCGGAATATCAAAGCAGGCTGGAAAAACTGGTGGAAGAGAGAACCGGCGAACTGAAGAATGAAATCGAAGAAAAAGAAAAACTGCTTGAAGAAAGACGTCAAATTGAAGCAAAGATGATGCAGCAGCAAAAACTGGAGTCGATTGGAATTCTGGCCGGAGGAGTTGCGCATGAAATCAACAATCCCATAAACGGCATAATGAATTACGCCCAGCTGATCAGGGATGATGAAAGTTGTTCTGCAGAAATCAGGGAATTTTCCAATGCAATAACCAAAGAAACTGAGAGAATTGCAGTTATAGTCAGAAACCTGTTGCAGTTTGCAAGGGCTGATCAGCAGAGTAAGTTGGAGAAAGTAAAAGTTATAGAAATGATTGATTATGTTATCACCATTATCGGAGCTTATGCGAAGCGCAGCCATGTTGTGATTAAAAAAGATATTCCCGAAAATCTTCCGGAAATATGCTGCAGAAGGGGAGAGGTTGAACAGGTCCTTATGAATCTTTTAACAAATGCCTGTGACGCATTAAATGAGAAGTTCAGTGAATATAATCCTGAAAAGATAATTGAGATAAATGTTTCGGAATTATTAGTTAATGAAAATGAATTTATCAGAATTACGGTAAAAGATTTTGGTGCGGGAATAAAAGAGGAAAACCGGCAGAAAATTTTTGAACCGTTTTTCACGACAAAAGACAGGACAAAGGGGACAGGATTGGGCCTTTCGATAAGTCACAGCATCATTAAAGAGCATAAAGGCAATCTGTATTGTCGATCAGCTGAAGATGAATATACAACATTTTTTATTGAGCTGCCGGTGGAGATAAATTATGAGACAACGGAATAAGATAGTCTTTAAAACAGGTATAATGATTTTCGCTTTTATCCCGGCAGTGCTGTTGTTTTCGCTGGATTTTTTGGCTGACCCCAGAAAAGCTGCTCCCTTTTTTATGTTGCCTGTTTTTGCCGGCGCTTTTTTCTGGCAGATTGCCGGCGGAACGGTTACGGCGTTATTATCAAATTTTACAATACTGTCCCTGACATGGTACAGAGATCCGAAACTGCTAACACAGTCGCTGGTTCTTCCCTGTGCGGTACTTATATGTTTCGGCGTAATGTTGGGTATTGTGTTTTTAAATTATAAAAAATTAAAAAAAGCAAAAGATCTTCTTGCGCAAAAAGAGGCGAACTGGAGAATCCTTTTTGAAGCCATTCCCGACGGACTGGTAATTATTGAACCGGAAGAACACAGGATTATTGATATTAATCCTTCGGCTGAAATGCTCATCGGAAAAAGTAAAGATGAATTAATCGGAGCAGAATGCTTTTCCCATATCTGTACAACAAAAAAGGGCGAATGTCCTGTTACTGATTTGCATCAGGAAGTTGACAGTTCTGAACGGTTTATCATAAACAACAGGAATGAGGTGGTCCCTGTAATAAAGAACGTCAGGAAATTCGAGATTGACAAAAGAGCGTTGCTGATAGAAAGTTTCAGCGATATCCGAATCCTCAGAGATACCGAGCAGAAACTGGCGAAAAGCACAAAGAAGTACAGATACCTTTTTGAAGAATTGCCTGTTCCCATGTTTAGTTGCGATACGCAGGGAAATTTCAAGTCCAGTAATTCTGCCCTGAAAAAGATAATTGGTGTAGACAATACCGGAGAACTTCATAAAAAGAATCTTAGAGATGTATTCAGGAATGAAATTGAATTGGAATATTTTTTCAGCAAGCTTGAAACAGATAAGGTTATAAAAAACCTGCAAACAAATTTAACAAATGAAAATGGAGAAAAGTTAATAGTATTAATAACTGCGCACATTATATCGGATCTGGATGGAAATGAGGCAATCGAAGGCTCATTTATGGATATTACAACCTTGCTGGAATTGGAAGATAAACAGAAACAACTGATGTCTCTTGAAACAAGAAGCAGACATCTTGATTCCATTACAAAACTTGCGGCAGGTATGGCCCATGATATTAATAACATCCTTGCAGGTATTCACGGTCATGCGCAGGTCATTAAATTAAAATCAGAAGATAAGGTATTGCAGAATTCCGTAAACCGGATTACCAGCGGCGTAGAAAAGGCCGACAGTATTCTCCAGGGGTTAATGACTTCGATAGGCTCTTATGATGTTCATTTTGAGAAGATAAATATTGTAAATTGCCTGTCTGATTTCCTGAATGAATTCAGGGAAGAAAATAGAGAAAACATCAGTATAAGATTCTTCAGTATGGATGATGATATCGGCGTTTCCATTGATCAGAACCTGTTTAAAGAGATGATGTCGGAACTACTTACAAACAGTATTAATGCATCGGAAAGCGGAAGCGAGATCCTGATAACAGCCGCAATTGAAAAACCCGGAAAGCTAATCTACAACTTTTTGAAGGATGATTCGGCAGTAACTGCCTGCATCAGCATCATCGACAAAGGAAGGGGTATTGAAGAGGAACTGATTGAAAGGATTTTTGAACCGTATTTTACTTCCAAGGATTTTGGAAGCGGGGCCGGCATCGGGCTTTCCAGGGTATATGGAATAGTTCAGAAGCATGGAGGAGCTATTGGTCTTGAAACGGAAATGGATAAAGGAACTTCATTTTTTATCTACCTTACTGTTTCTGACTGAAGATGTATATTTTAATTGATATTCAAATGGATAATAATTAATTATCAAGGAGGATGTATGAAAAAAAGATTGCTGGTAATTGACGATGAAATCCCTATTCTTGAGGCTGTAAAAACAATCCTTGATGATATGGGTTATGAGGTTGAAACCTATTCAAGGTCTTCTGAAGGTGAAAAGGCTGCTTTAGCTGAAGATTATGATCTTATTATGATTGATATGCGAATGCCGGAAAAGAACGGTGCACTGGTAACAAAGACTATCATGAGAGAGAAACCCGAATCAAATATAATGATCATCACTGCTTTTCCGGGAGATCCCATAGTAAGAGAGGCTCTGGATGCCGGGGCGAAGGGCGTTCTGAAAAAACCTTTTGAGATTGGAAAGATTCTCGATTTTTTAAGAGAGAAGTAATTTATGAGTGAAAAAAATAATTATTTTTTGGAAGATCTGCTTTCTCAGACAGAGAATTTGCTTAATGAACTTGAATATCTGGAAAATCACGAAGGGACTGATCATTACATTGAAGATGAAATTTCGGATAAGGCCCATGAAGTTTTTGTGGAGAATGAGTATGAAGGTCAGGAATATAAATCAGACGGAACAGTTGAAATTAATATTTCAACTGATGAGATGAATGTTGTTGCCGATTTTTATCCCCCCACTGAAGGTATGAAACCTGTTGTTTATGAAAATGTTGCCCAGGCTCTTGCTGCTAAAAATGTTGTTTTCGGCATTGAAGCGGACGTTATAAAGGAATCAATATTAACATGCAATACAGAGTTCAAGATTTTAAAAAATATCATTATAGCAAGGGGCAAAACGCCTGTTAAACATATCCCGAAACACTTTGTATTGTCTGATGAACTTGTTTTAACCGGTAAAAAGAATACCGAGGGATTAACACGAATAGACTACAAGGAAATAAGTCCTTTTAAATTGGTAAAAAAAGGCCAGGTCCTTGCGCAGATTATTCCTGAGCAACAGGGCGAATATGGATATACCGTATTCGGCAAGGAAATACAATTTTCAACAAAGAATATCACGGTTTTAGTGCCGGGCAAGAACACTGCAATTTCCGAGAATAAGGTAATCTCCGAGTGTGATGGAACATTCGAGCAGGACAGCAAAGGTTTTTACGTAAATGAAGTGCTTCAGATTTCCTCGAATGTCGATTACAGTACCGGAAACGTTGAATTCCCCGGAGATATAATTATCAAGGGGCAAATACAGGACGGTTTTAAAATAAAAGCGGGCGGATCGTTGTATACTGCCGGAACTTTGGATGCATCCGTTATTAATTGTGAAAATGATTTATATGTAGGAATGGGTATTATCGGACGAAAGAAAGGCAGGGTTAAAGCAGGCGGTAAAATCAAGGCCAAGTTTATTGAAAACTGCTTTGTTGAATCGCACGGGCTTATTATCCTTGAAGCCGGTATTATGAATTCGGAAATCTTTACAAGCGACAAGATTACTCTCGGTAAAAAAGGTGTGATTGTAGGGGGGTGTATTTATGCACAGAACGGATTGATTGCAACCCAGATAGGTTCTTCCATGGGCCCCAGAACCGAGATATATTGCGGAGTTGATTATGTTATAGAGAATAAACTTAAGTGGTTAAGGGATAATGCCATACAGGTAGCGACAAAGCTTAATCAGGTTAGAGAACAAATTTCAAAATCCGGTGAGCAAAATCCCAAACTGATTGAGCTGCGCGACAGACTTCAGTCGACTCTCAGGCAATTGAACAATAACTCGTCAAATCTTGTTTATAAACTCGATAAAAACGACAACGCTGAAGTCGTCGTAAGAAATACAGTGTATCCGGGGGTCTATATTGAGATTTGCCATATTTCATATGTTGTAAACCGGGAACTCGGCTCGGTAAGGTTCAAGCTTGATAAAAAAAACGGTGTCGTCAGGGTGGAGCCGCTTTGATTATGCAATATAAAAATTATTTCAGTAAAAAGGTTTGCTTTTTTATACATCATTATGAATAATTTATACTATGAAAAAATATAATAACAATGAGAGCCGGTCCGAGGTCAGAAGGCATCTTTTATATTATCTGACTGTTAATGATCTGAAAAAGAATCAGCCGATAGCAAAGCTGGGAGATATCAACTCTTCCGGGATACTTTTAGTCATGAAGTCCGAAATTAAACAGGGCAAAGCTCTACGTCTCGGGATAATTATTCCTGAATCGCTCAGTCTTGACAGGACAAGGCTGGATCTTGAGGCTGAAGTGAAATGGTGCCGTGAAGCCGAGAATCCGGGCATGTATGAAGTCGGATGCAGTTTTTCTGATATAAATAATGATGATAAGGCCTTCATTGATATTTTGATCAAGCGTATCGGTTTTTCCGACGGAATGCGGAAAATCTATCTTGTTGATGAACATAATGTGTTCAATGATGCCGGGGAAAACTGATGAAGGGATCCAAATTTCTATTCAATTTTCTTCAGACTGAATTAATTGGTTTGTGTTTCGGTGTTCCGGTAGCCTCGGCGTATGTTCTTCTTCTTCTTGACATGTCGCCGGACCATGTGACGCGCATTCTGAAATTTGTTGTAATAATTGCCCTTGCAGTTGTAGGCGGGGCGGCAATGCCTGTTAATATTTTTATGGGTAAAAAGATTTCTGCCATGCTTGACAGCTTTAACGGAGGAACCTCCGACATAAAACTGGCAAAAAAGCTTTTCCTGGAAAGTATGGGGCTCCCGCTGAAGCATTCTATTCTGCTTTTTATCCGTATATTCGCAGGAGCCATGGTTGTTATCGGATATATGTATTTTTTCCTGAATATCGAAGGCATAAAATGTCTGATGTCTGTTGTTCTTGCCTTTTACGGCTCGTATCTTGCCGCTATTGCAGCTTATATGGCGACCTCAATTCTTGTCAGGCCTGTTGGGCAGCAGATAACAGCAGGCGGATTTCTTGATGAGAAATTTATCGAAAGCAGAAAAACTTTCGGCCTGGGAGTGATTAAGCGCAGCATGCTTTTCCTTGTAGTTCCCATGGTGTTTACAAATATCACTGTATTTTTTTCGTTTTACTCCGGATATATTTCAGGTCTCAACCCGGATTTGCTGCTGAAGAGAATCGGAGGAGTAATAATTGTAAACACTTTTACCCTTCTTGTTTCCATTCTGATGACTCTTTTGATGATGAGGCGGCCGCTCGATCTATTGAAGAAATCATTGTCACGGTTGAGCGGCGGCAATGAAGATATTGATGAGATTATTCCCACCGACCTTTCGGATGATTATGCCTATATCAGTCATCTGATAAATATCGCGGTATTGAATTTCAGAAACATGATAAGTGAAATAGATCGGGCGGTATCAATGATTACCGGTGCAGTAGGAGACCTTTCGTCTTCTTCGCATGAATTGTCGTCAACCTCCAATCAGCAGGCTGCGGCAGTCAAGGAAATTGTATCGACAATGGAAGATTCGGACCAGCTGGCCAGAAATATCGCCGAAAAGATAAAACTTGTGGCTTCTGTTGCTGAGGATACTGAGTCTACAGTTGATTCCGGCGAAACAAAGGTCGGTATGAGCCTGGCCAAAATGGAAGAAATAGGCGAAGCAAACGACAGGAGCATAGAAGGTCTCCGTTTACTGAGCGACAAGATAAACAGTATCTGGGACATCCTTAATATAATTAACGGTGTTGCAAACCAGATAAAGATTATTGCTTTTAATGCCGAACTTGAGGCTTCGGCAGCCGGGGATGCAGGCAGGAATTTTCAGATTGTTGCAACCGAAATCAGGCGTCTGGCTGATAATACCGTCGCCTCAACTGCTGAAATCAGGAAAAAGATCATTGAGATTCAAAAATCTTCGGAAGAGGTCATTACAGCCTCAGAAAAGGGGACTGATATAATCAATGAAGGAAGAACAATATCCAGGGAGCTTAGTGATGTTTTTAGACAGATTAAGGACTCTGCGGCAAATTCTTCCGAATCCGCTGGCAATATAGAGGGATCAGTCAATCAGCAGGTAGCGTCTTTCGAACAGATTCTGATGACTTTGAGAATGATATCGGACGGGATAGAGAATTTTGCTGTTTCCGCAAAGGCAGGCAGTTTTTCATCAGCGCAGCTGAAGGAAATGGCTGAATCTTTAAAACTCCTTATAATTAATCAGAAGGAATCCGATTCCGTACAGGAGGTAAAAGGGTGAAGATCAAGGGACTGGTTTCAAGTATTAATTTCAAGATACAGGCTGTATTCGGAGTAATATATATAATTGTATTGTTCGGCCTGGGACTGGGCATTTTCATGAGTTTGTCGTCCGGTCTTGAAAAACAGTACCGTATGGAATTGTCAAATACGACCGAGCTGATATATCAGATTACAGACAGTTATGTTGATACAAGCGTTCAAAACTATCTGATTGGATTGGCTGAAGCCATAAAAAGACTTGTGGAGCACGAATATAACGAATATCTTGCCGGAAGACAAACCGAACAGCAAGCCTGGCTGAAAGCGAAGGCTATTATTCTTGATCCCGATATAGGAAAGATTGGAGATACCGGTTATCTTGCCGGCGTTAGCGGAACGGGAATTTTAGTCATACATCCTCTTTCTGAAGGCGCGGACGCCAGCGGCTACGATTTTATGAAACAGGCTACTTCCATGAAGGAAGGCTATATCGAATATATGTGGAAAAACAAGGATGAGGCTGAAGAGCGTGCCAAAGCCGGAGGAATGGCCTATTTTAAACCGTGGGACCTTATAATATGGGCATCATCCTATAAATCGGAATTCAGATCGTTAGTCAGCCTGAATGAACTGGAAAAAAGGATTCTGAGTCTCAAGGTTGGTGAGCACGGTTACCCTTATATCATGAATTCCGAAGGGGAGCTTCTTATTCATCCTACCAGAAAGGGAGAGAATCTTTACGATAACCAGGCGGCGGACGGGCGTTATTTTATAAGGGAGATTATTGAAAAGCAGAACGGCTCAATTACCTACCGGATGGTTAATGATGAGATAGGCACGGATTCGATTGCATACTTCCGCTCCTATCCGGAGCTTGATTTGATTATCGTCACAAAGGCTTATGTAGAGGATATGTTCGGGCTGCTGAATAAAATAAAAATTATCAGCATAATAGTATTAAGCGCGGCGTTTATTCTTACCAATCTTGTTATCGCCTTTGTTCTTTCCAGGATAATGAAACCGCTGAAGTATGTCAGGGAGCTGACAACAAATATTGCAGCCGGCGATCTCACCGGAAGGGTTGAGAATATTTCTGACGATGAAATAGGCGTAATGTCGGTGCATTTCAATTCGCTGATAGATACGGTTGAAGAAATGCTTAAGAAAATCAAAAATACGTCATCCGAGCTTTTTGAATCTGTTCAGAGCCTGTCAGTCTCATCACAGGAAATTACCGCTACTTCAAACGAGCAGGCAGCGGCGGTAAAGGAAATTGTCAGTACAATGGAAGATTCCGACAACCTCTCAAAGAGTATAGCCAACAGGATTGGCGAGGTCGCCAAGATTTCCAATAAAACCCGCGAGGTAGTCCAGACCGGTTTTTCAACTGTCCAGGACAGCCTCGGCAAGATGGATGAGATTAAAAACTCAAATTCAGACACTATTGAAGGGATCAAGTTGCTTGGGGAGAAAATAGACAGCATTTGGGAAATAGTAAATATTATCAACGGTATTGCCGATCAGACAAAAATAATTGCATTTAACGCTGAACTTGAAGCTTCTGCAGCCGGTGAGGCGGGTAAAAACTTTCAGATAGTTGCAACTGAAATCAGAAGACTCGCAGACAGCACCATGGCTTCAACCAATGAGATAAAGGGTAAAATAAACGAGATTCAGCACTCGTCGGATAATCTTATCATAGCCTCCGAGGAGGGAACCGAACATATCAGGGAGGGCGGAGAACTGTCGGGTGAACTTCAGAGGATCTTTGAGGATGTTCTCAGCTCAGCTGAAATATCGGCTGAATCGGCTGAACAGATAGCTTCCTCCATTAATCAGCAGGTTTCGGCATTCGAGCAAATCCTGCTCACGCTCAGGCAGATATCAAACGGAATTGATAATTTTGTTGTATCCACCAAATCAACTGCATCCTCTTCGGTCAGCCTGAAGGAAATGGCTGAAAGTCTTAAAGAGATTGTCGACAGATACCAGGTTGGAAATGATGAATAATGACGAATTGCTTGAGCGTATTGAGAAAGAACAGTCACTGGATAAAAAAGACAGGATTGTAAGAGATGAAAGAATAGAAAAATTTATAGTTTTTCAGGTGGCCGGAAAAAAATATGCTCTTTATGCAAACGATATTAGAGAAATAATACTGGATTATCCTTTATTTTATGTACCGTTTGTGCCCCCATATGTCAGGGGTTTTATAAACAGGCATGGAGAGCCGTATACTGTGCTTGATCTTAACGCGCTATTTGAGCAGGAGCGAAATGAATCGGCAGTTTTTATGGTAATCAACCGTGAGAATGATCAGCTTGCATTTATTATTTCCGAGATTCTTGAAATCGCAAAGCTGACTGAAAAGAATATCCATCTTATAACCGAGGATACGGGCGAGGAGGGTTTTTTTCTGGGTTCCATTTCCCTGCATGAACAGGAGATTTTTATTGTTGATTTGCAGAAAGTACTCGAAAGACTGGAGCGGGATCTTGGAGCCTGAAAAGTCTTTTTCTCTAAATGCTCATGATTTCCTGTCGGTGGAGCATGAAAATGTGGGATTTTTGATAAACAGGGACCAGTTTTTTGCCAGCGTTTATCTTGATAATATTGTTCCTTATCAGGGAAATGAGATCTGTCCGGAATATTGCGCAGGCACTATGATGTTCAGGCATGAAAAGCTTGTAGTCTATGAACTGGATACCCTTCTGGGTGAACTCTTTCAGGCGGAACCCCAGAAGGGTTTGAAAATAGCGCTTGTATCTGATGTTTCAATGTTTAACAAAATTACAGGAAATAAAATAAGGACAGTTATAACAAATACGGATCCTGAAGCAAGTACAGATTACCTGGCATTCAGAATAGGGAGCCAGTCCGAAATCATAAAAGTTGATTTCAGCGAAATCAAACTGCTGCCGGGACGGCTGAGGAAACGTCTGAACGATAAAGGGATTCTCGGATGCAGATTCAGGGGGAATCTCGGCGCCTACTTTTTTATTGATATTGATACCGTCATTTACGGAGGCTTGACAGCATGAGCAGTAAAGCAGGGCTTGGAGTCCTGATTGTGGACGATTCCGCTCTGATTAGAAGTATTCTCAGGCATGTACTGACTGATGCCGAAGGTTTCTCGGTAATCGGCGAAGCCTCAAACGGACAGAAGGCCTGTGAACTGAATAATGAACTTGAACCGGATGTTATTATAATGGATATTAATATGCCGGTGATGAACGGTCTTGAAGCGACAAGCCGGATCATGTCCGAAAAACCCGTGCCTATCGTGATATTTTCAAATTCTGTAGACGCCGGAGTAAGTTTCGAAGCGTTATCGTCCGGCGCTCTGGATATTATCGAGAAACCCGATATTGACGTTATAAGTTCTCCTGTATTCCTGAATGAGCTTACTTCAAAAATCAGGCTTGCTTCCCAATCTGCAAGGTATAATTATCCCGGGAGCAAAAACGGCAAAGGAATAATATTGGGGAAAGTTCCGCCTGTAAAAACGGCTGCTGTAGTAATAGGGGCTTCTACAGGCGGTCCCCTGGCCGTCAAAGAGCTGCTGTCGAGGCTTCCGTCTTCGTTTCCTGTCGGTATAGCGGTTGTGCAGCATCTTGAAGAGCATTTTGATCATGGTTATGCCGCATGGCTGGATGAGCTTGTGGAATTAAAAGTCAGGCTTGCGGTTGATAACGATGTTTTTACCCCCGGAGAAGTATTGATAGCCCCTGTAAACCGGCATCTGGCAGTGAGACAAAACAGGCTGTGTCTTGAGGATACGCCTGCAGTACTCAACCAGAAACCGGCTGTGGATGTACTGTTTTCGACAGCAGCAGAAAATTACGGGAAAAATCTTTTGGGAGTTCTGCTGACGGGGATGGGGCGCGACGGAGCGGACGGATGCCTGAAAATACTTAATAAAGGCGGATATACCCTTGTTCAGGATCAGTCGACAAGCGCTATCTTCGGTATGCCCAAGGCTGCTATAGATGCGGGCGCAGCGTCGGAAATCCTGCCGCTCCAGGAGATTCCTGAAAGGATGATTTCGATGATGGAGGGTGCTTTAAAGAGATGATTTCGGCGGAAGCTTACTGCTTTGAAAAAGTTTTATCGTTTATCGAAACGCTTACAGGCATCACTTTGCCGGAAACCAATTACCGGTTTGTACAATCCTATATTGCAGACCGAACCGGAGCTTTAAAGATTTCAGCGGAAGATTACCTTTCATTGGTTAAGTCTGATGCTGCTGAAAGAGATATGTTTCTGGACGCAGTTACCATAAATGAAACATATTTTTTTCGTGAGCAGAAGCATTTCAGGGTTCTTGTCGAAAATATTTTTCCGGAAATACGGAAAAATACACCCCGCCAGCTGAAAATATGGAGTGCAGCCTGTTCAACCGGTGAAGAGGCTATATCTCTTGCTGCTTTGTCGGCATCCTTTCTCGGAAATCTGACCGACCTCAGGGTATATGCAAGCGATATTAATCCTCTTGCCGTTGGAATGCTGCAAAAGGGTGTATACGGCAGAAATTCATTCAGGGAGGACGGCAGTGACTTTCATTCGCTTCTTGGAAAAGACGCCTCAGATTCTGTTGATGTTTTCAGAACTCCCGGAAAATATCTTGATCTGATAATCCCCCTTCAGCTGAATCTGGCTGATGAATCGTATGATCCGGTTCCGGAAAATATCGATATAGTTTTCCTTCGCAACATGCTTATCTATGTTCGGACCGGGATGCGATCAGGAATTCTCGACAGGATTGTTTCGCATATGACGCCGGGCGGCTATCTTTTTCTGTCTTCATCAGAAATCCCGCTTCTTGGACATGTTGAGCTTGTTCTGCAAAACTCAGACAATTGTTATTTTTTCAGAAAAAAGCAGCCGCAGGAGAAAAAAGCCGGAATAATACCGGACAGGGAGATGATTATACAGCCTTATCAGACGAAGAATACTGTTACAGCAAAAACTTCTTATGAAAATCGCCGGGTGCTGCTTTCCGAGATATTGAAACACATAAGCCGCAGACTGAACAACCCGGTTTATGAACAGCCCGGAACAGACGCCTTTATCGCCGCTGTAGATTATCTTAAGACTATGTATTTTCTTAATTCCGGGGAACTGGAAAAGGCCGGCGAAGCGGAAGAAAAGCTCATTGAAAAGTGGGGAGAGAATGAGATTACTGATTATTTCAGGGGTATAAAGTTTTTACGTAACAGCGATTATGACAGGGCCGTAAAGCTGTTCAGTGCTGCTCTGAGACAAAACACCGGTTTCTGGCCGGCCATATATCAGAGGGCTTCAATAGAAAAGGACAGAAATCCCGGGAAGGCATTGAGAGATTACAAGGACTGCCTCAGATCTATTGATGCATATATCAGAAGTGGTAACTTCAGTTATCAGTTTCTTTTAGAGGGATTTAACGCCCGATATTTTGCTGAAGTTTGCAGGGGCTGGATTTCCAGGATGGAAAAGAAAGGAGCATAGTATGGGACTTGACAGAGATGCATTTATTGCAAACTACCTTGAAGAGCTTGAAGATAACCTTTCTGTTGTTGATAACTGCATTCTTGTTCTGAAAAATGATCCGGATAATGCCGACGAACTGACAAAACTTCTGAGGGCTCTTCATACAATGAAGGGTTCATCCAGAATGCTGAAATTCAAGACCATTGAGAAAATAACTCACGGAATTGAAAATGTATTCAAGGGCGTTAAAGAGGAAAGATATGGAATTGCATCTGATCTGATTCAACTGGTGTTTATTACAACAGATTATATACGTGCATGCGCGGAGCATATAAAAACGGAATCTGACGATGTAATTGATGCCGCCGAACTTGTTGCGGCCTTTGAATATGCTTATTCCAATGAACCTTATGACGTGCAAAAACTGAGGTCGCTTATTCCGGGACAGAAAGAAACATCTGATACGCCTGTATCCGGAAAGTCCGGAGCTTCAGGATCAGAAATTGAGGATAGCGGGAAGAGATACGAGACTATCCGGATTAATGTAAACAGAATTGAGAAGATTGTAAAATTGTTAAACAACCTGATTATCAGGCAGTTTCAGCTCAGAAAAGAAAATGAAGTGCTTGCAGATCTTGAACAGAGACTAAAAAAAGTTCAGCACCTTTCCGCCGGTTCGCAGGACGAGATGAATGAAGCATTTGAGGATCTTAAAACGCTGAAAAAAGGGTTTCTTGAGGAGCTTCCCCAGATTGAAAGAAGCATATTTGAACTTCAGGAAGAAATCCTCTCCCTTCGGATGCTACCTCTTGAATTGATTCTGGGCAATCTTGGAAAGATGGTTGAGGAAACTGCAATGATAATGGGAAAGAAGATCGATTTCTCAACCAACGGCACGGAACTGAAGCTCGACAAGTTTATTCTTGAAAGACTGCATGATCCTGTAATTCATATAATAAGAAATGCCGTCGACCACGGAATTGAAAAGCCGGAAGAAAGGAAAGCTGCGGGAAAGCAGGAATCAGGCTCTCTTAATGTGTTCTGTACTTCGGAAAGCGGGAATATAGTAATCCGAATCAGCGACGACGGCAGAGGATTTGATTATACAAAGGTCAGGCTCCGGGCTGCCGAGATGTTTCCAAACCAGAAAGAAGAAATTGACGAGATGGATGACGCCGCACTTAATTCATTTCTTTTTATGTCCGGTTTTTCCACCAAGGATGAAATAAGCGAACTGTCGGGCAGGGGAGTAGGACTGGATATAGTTAAGCATAATATTGAAAGCATGAAAGGCAAGATTTCGCTCTCAAGTGAAAAGGGCAAGGGTACTGAATTCAAACTTTCCCTTCCGTTATCACTTGCCACCGTAAACGGATTTTTTATTGCAGTTTCCGGTGAAAGGTTTTTGATTCCTTCCGCTTATGTAAGGGAAATAGTGATAGTACCGAAAAATGAAGAGCTGGATCTTCTCAACAGGAAGGGGTATAAACTGAGAAATTCAATTATTCCTCTTTATCCCCTGGCTGCAATAATAGACAAGTCGAGCCTGGAACCTGTAAACACGGAAAAATCTTTTGTTGTGGTTGTTGAAAACCTCGGCGAGATTATAGGAATAACAGTTGATTCGGTAATCCAGTATAATTCGCTGATTTTCAAACCTGTTCCCAAAAATCTTTCTGCTATGAAATCGGTACAGGGAATAGTATTTGATGAAAATTACAACATTATCAATATTCTGTATATTCCTGAAATAATAAACAGATTCAAGAGAATAAGGGGAATAGAGTCCAGGCGGAAGTTCTCAACAGCGGACAGGGCCTATAAAAAAGTTCTTGTGGTTGACGATTCATTTTCTACCCGGGAAATTGAAAAATCCATTCTTGAGGTGGAGCATTACAGTGTCTCAACGGCAAACGACGGGATTGAGGGACTTGAGAAACTTAAGGAACAACGGTTTGATCTGATTATCACCGATATACATATGCCCAGAATGGATGGTCTTACGTTTATAGAAAACCTCAGAAAGGACGAAAGACATTCATCAGCTCCGGTTATTGTTGTTTCTTCCGATGATAATGAGCAGAATCGCCGGGAATCCCGTAAGGCCGGAGCAAACCGGTTTATAATAAAATCTGATTTTGACCGCGGGAATCTTGTAAAAGAAGTAAAAGACCTTATCGGATAATAAAATGGAGAGGAAATATAAAATACTGGTTATAGATGATTCCGACCTGGTTGCCGGCGTTCTTGAACAGACACTGCGAAATGAAGGTTATACAGTGTCGCGGGCCGCCGACGGTGTAGAGGGTATTATTGCTGCCTATAAAGAAATACCGGATCTGATTGTAATGGATGTGGAAATGCCGCTTATGCAGGGCTACCAGGCAAGCAGGTTACTGAAAAGTCGGCGTGAAATCTGTAAAATTCCGATTATTATGCATACAAGCCTCTCCGGCGACAGGGACAAGTACTGGGCTATTACTTCAGGAGCAGATTCCTTTGTAAACAAGGATTTTGATAATATTGAAATCCTGCTTTCAGAGGTTGCCGGGCTTGTCGGGCATGAAGCCCCGGACAGGGAGTTAATAACCGTCGACGGAGCTTCGATAAACAGCGACAGCGTCTTTGAGCTTATAGGATCCCTTTTTGATTCCGAACTTTTTAAATCTACAATCCTTAACATGATAGGGAATGTAGGACGATCCATAGGTTCCCTGGAAAAAACATGCGAAGATATACTGAGCCTCTTACCCATGGTATGTGAGGCGGATATCGGGGTTATAATGATCAGAAACAACAGAATCCCTGAAGCATATATTTTGCCGTCGGAATCTGTTTTGAAGGTTGATTGCGATGAGTTCATCAAAGTATGTTACCCTGATTTTGCTGAAGAATTTCCGGAACTCGGCTTTAAAGATCTCAGGACTAAAATTTTCGGTGTTGACGGCAGGACCGATTTTGACAAGATCCGGCTTGATAACAGAAAAATAAGTTCTTACGTTACATTTCTGCTTACGGGAAAAGGCGGTGAACCTGTAGGGAGCATTCATGCCGGCAGCTTCATAAATAACTATTTTTCAGAAAAAATCAGTTCCAATATTGAAGTTTTTTCCGAAGGTTCTGCAATTGTGGTTGAAAATTCTCTTCTGTATAATCAGGCGAGGAGAATGGAAGAGGGCATAAGGAATGTTTTTGGAAAGTTTGTCCCGCGTGAAATAATAAATGATCTTGTCGAGAAGCAGAGCGATGAAGCGCTTCTGGTTGGAGAGAAAAGGAGTATTGTAGTTCTTTTTTCGGATATCAGATCATTCACATCCATCAGCGAGAACAATTCAGCTGAAGCTGTAGTCAGGTTCCTGAACAGCCATTTTACCATAATGGTTGATATTATAAAAAAATACGGGGGCTCAATAGACAAGTTTATCGGAGATGCAATCTTCGCCATTTTCGGGGCTCCCATAAGTTATGAAGATAATGCGATGAGGGCTGTTAAAGCAGCTTCGGAGATGATTGGAGCCATGTCGAAAGTTCAGCTTGATGAATTGAATCTGCCCGCTACAGGTTATGATATCGGAATAGGTCTTCATGAAGGCGATGCGATTGTTGGTAATATTGGATCTTCTGAGAAATTTGATTACACTGCAATAGGAGATACAGTCAATATTGCATCAAGACTGGAAGGTCTGACAAAGCATTATAAAAGAAAGATTCTTATATCCGAAGAGATGTCGGCGCATATAGATGATTCAATGGAATTGCGGGAGGTCGATATCGTCAAGGTTAAAGGAAAACTGTCTGCTACAAGGCTTTTTTCTCTTATAATGCCGAATGACCCTGATACTACGGAAACAAAAGACTGGTATAATAAAGGATTGAAGCAGTACAAACTCGGCAACTGGGAATCAGCTGAAGATTATTTCCGGAAGGTTCTTGGTGTTAAAAAGGATGACTGGCTGTCCATGATGTTCAGCGAGCGCTGCAGGAAATTCAGGGATGAACCCCCGGAAAACTGGGACGGATCGCTGGCTCTTGATTTTAAATAAAGGATGGATAGAAATGAGACTTGGATTTGCTGATACGGTTTTCAGAAACGGAAGAGTTCTTACTGTTAACGCCGGTGACGTAATAGCGGAAGCTCTTGCCGTGAAGGGCAACAGGATTGTTTATGTCGGAACAAACGACGGTCTTGATGAATATATCGACGATAAAACCGAACAGATAGATCTTGCAGGTCGGACACTGATGCCCGGCATAATCGATTCTCATTTTCATCCGATTCTTGCAGGATTTATCGGGACCGAACTTGATTCTGCAATGATTAATACTTCAGCGTCAAATTGCAGGAGTCTTGCCGAAATGCTTGACCTGCTGAAAAAAGCGGTTGCCCTGAAGCAACCCGGGCAATGGGTGTCGATGATGGGTTATGAACCGCTGCTGCTTCCCGAAAAAAGACACCCTTCAATAGAAGAACTTGATGCAATAGCGCCCGACAACCCGGTCCACTGTATGCACGGAGGCGGACATATCTGCATGTATAATACCAAAGCCCTTGAATACCTGGACGTTTACGGACCGGAAGACGCCGCAAAATATCCTGAAGACGAAGTTGAGGTTATAGACGGAAAGCTGACGGGAATGGTTCGGGGGCATACCCATTTCAAGCTGTGGGGGATGGTAGATTACACCGAGGAACAGCAGGCTAAAGCCGCCATGAAATCACATGATATTGCACTGCGCGCAGGAATTACTTCGGTGCATGACGCAGGCGAGTGCGACAGGCCTTCATACCATATAATGCAGAAGCTTTGCCGCGAGCGCAAGTTTAAAATTCGTTCATATATGCTTCTTCACAGTATCTTTGGTAAACCCTTCTCAAAGGAAGACAATGCTCACTTTTTATCGCTCGGTTTTACTACCGGGCTCGGAGATGAACATTTCAGGATAGGCTCCTGCAAATTTATGATAGACGGCGGATCCGGCGGCCCGTCATGCGCAACCCGTGAGCCTTACAGTCATAATCCTGAACTTCCGCGAGAACGAGGCTGGGAACGTGAAGAGGTGACAGAATATATAAAAGAGATCAACGACGCCGAATGCCAGGCAACTGCGCATGCGATAGGAGACCTGGCTGTGGAATTCATGGTTGAAGGTTATGAGAAAGCCTTTAAAGATAACCCGAGACCCGATTTGCGGCACCGCATAGAGCACTGCACGCTATGCGACCAGGACCTTATAGATCGAATGGCAAAGATGAATATATGCCCGACTGTGAATCCGGGGATGCTCACCACAATAGGCGCCAATTACGCCCGTTTTTACGGCGAGCGGATGAAGTATCTTATTGCCCTCAGGAGCATGCTTGATGCCGGAATCAAGGTGTCTATTGCAAGCGATTACCCGTCCGGACCTATAGGGATTCACACTATAGACGGAGCGGTTAACCGGTATAACAGGACAAATGAAATTCAGCTGGATCAGACGCAGTGTATTTCTGTTGCCGAGGCTGTTCGCTGTGCTACTCTGCACGGTGCATATCTGTCTTTTGAAGAAGATATCAAAGGGAGCCTTGAAAAAGGAAAACTGGCGGATATGATTGTTCTTTCTGAAGATATCACCTCGATCCCGACAGGCAAACTGAACAGGGTAGAGGTTGACCTTACCATGATTGACGGCAAGATCGTATTTGAAAAGGGCCTCTGACAAGACAGCGATTAATATCAGTGCTTGTGTATTTTAACTGTCAGACCTCCTGATTCAAATTCATAGGCCCATTTTTTCAGTTGTTCTTCGGTCGGAGGTTCTGTCCCCGCAAGTTGGTATTCCTGCTGCATCGCTTTATACTTTCCTGAACCGTAACTGTGATAGGGTAGAAGATGGACTTCGCCTTTGAACCCGCTGTTCAGAATAAAAGCGGCAGTCTGTTTGAAATTCTCATCAGTCGCATTAAATCCGGGTATTACCGGAATTCGGGCCGTCAAATTCTTGACAGGCACAAGCTTCAGAAAATTTTCAAGTATAATTTCGTTGCCGACTCCTGTGCCGGATTTGTGCACTTCAGAATCTGCTGCTTTAAGATCGTATAAAATCAAATCTGCCGGTTCTATCGCGCGCAGAAAAGGATCCCACTTTCGGTACCCGCATGTCTCGACAGCTGTATTCACTCCCAGTTCACGTAGCCGAAGCAGCAGCTCCCGGCAGAACCCTGTCTGTATCGTCGGCTCTCCTCCTGAAAGCGTAATTCCGCCGCCGGAGCGCCTGAAATATGTAATGTCGCGCATCAGCATCGGCATAATTTCTTCGGCGCTGGTTTTTCGGCCAATTATCTCCAGCGCTCCGGTCGGACAGGTTTCAGCTGCTGCAGCTACATCAAGTTTTTCCCGGTCAAAAACAATCCCGTCTTCGGAAAGTGAGATTCCGCTTGCCGCCAGTTCGTTCCCTCCGGCGGCTTTGACGCAACTTCCGCAGAGGATGCACTTGTTCCTGTAATAAAGCAGTTCTTCATCCGGGTTCTGAGACTCGGGGTTGGAACACCACAGGCAGGAAAGAGGACAGCCTTTCAGAAAAAGGACTGTCCGCATTCCGGGGCCGTCATGCAGTGAGAAACGCTGGATGTTGAAGATAACCCCTGTATCCGACATATTAGAATTTCTTTTGTTCAGTTCTGTTAATGATGTCATCCTGTACCTTGCTGTCGAGTTCAACAAAGAAAGCGCTGTATCCGGCAACCCTGATAATAAGGTCTTTGTGGTCCTGCGGTTTGGTCTGCGCTTCACGCAATACTTTTGCGTCGACTACATTGAACTGGATATGCCATCCGCCGAGATCAAAGTAACTTCGGATTAGATCGCCCAGTCCCTGTTTGCCTTCGTCTGAGTTCATTAGATCCCGGCTGAATTTCTGGTTCAGAAGGGTCCCGTTTGTTACCAGTTCATGATTTAGTTTTGCAACGGAGCGGGTAACCGCGGTGGGGCCCATTATATCGCAGGCCTGAACGGGTCCTACGCCGTCTCCGAGCGCCGCCCGGCTGAACCGGCCGTTCGGTGTTGCACCGACATGCATTCCCAGCGGAACATTTGCAGATACCGAATATACGCCCGGACGGTAAACGCCGCCGCGGGTGTTTTTATACTGTTCAACTTCTTCGCAGTAGATTTTTACAACTTCAGCGGCGAGTGAATCGACGTAATCATCGTCGTTGCCGTATTTCGGCGCTTTGTTCGAAAGACGCTGGCGGAGTTCTTCGCTTCCTTCAAAATTGTCGTTAAGAGCTTTAAGAAGCTGATCCATTGAAATGCTCTTGTCGTCAAAGACGAATTTTCCTATGGCCGCCAGCGAATCAGCAACATCCGACAGACCTACCGCCTGCGGACCTGTATAATTATATCGGGCGCCGCCTTCGGTTATATCCAGGCCCAGTTCAAGACAGTCGTCCATAATCAGCGAGAAGTATGGCAGCGGATAATATTGAGCATGGGTTTTTTCGATAAACTGAAGCGCGGTCACCATCTCTTTTACATATGCGGCAACCTGGTTTTTGAATGCATCAAGCAACTCGCGAATGGATTTAAACTCCCGCGGGTCGCCGGTTTTCGGTCCTATCTGCTTTCCGGTAAGTCTGCATACCCCGTCGTTAAGAGCAAGCTCAAGCGCCTTTGCAATATTCGACATTGCTGCGTTTGTCATTCCGTTTGTATGCGGCGGAACTGCTTCCACACATCCGGAAATAGAATAGTCGCGGGCATCTTTTAAAGGGACACCGAGCGACAGCAGCGACTGAAGCGCAACTGAATCGTTGAAAAACTCGGGTTTTGTCCGGCCTGTTGATGCAAGCCTGACTGCTTTGCGGAAGAAATCCTCCGGCATATTGTTGTGAACACGAACTGCGAGATTAGGTTGCGAAAGGCTTGTGTGGGATTCTGCGTCGAGACACATGTAGGAAAGTTCGTTGGTCGCATCTTTTCCGTCCGGGGTAACTCCGCCCAGAACAAGGTTTTCGGAGATTGAAAATCCGGCATAATATTTTGCACATTCAAAATCGTATGCTCTCATAACCTCGGTGAATTTAATCCACAGGCATTCCAACAGCTCCTGGGCTTCATCTTTGGTGATGGCGCCGTTATCAATGTCCTGCCTGTAATAAGGGTACATAAACTGATCAAAACGCCCTACCGAAACAGCAAGTCCGTTCTGCTCAATATAACAAAGCAGATGTGAGAACCAGAAAGCCTGCACGGCTTCGCGGAAATTTCTGGCCGGAAGGGCCGGAACACGTTCGCAGATGTCGGCCATTGTATCAAGTTCTTTTTTCCAACGTTCATCCGTTTCTTTTATTGCTTCTTCCCGCGCAAGAACAGCATACCGTTTGCCCCAGGCCATCACTGCATCGCACACGATTATGATAGCCTTATAGAAATGAAGCTTTGATGTATTTTCAGGATCTGAAAAGTCAACGGTTTTGAGATAATTTTCAGCGTCTTCCCTGATGCCGAGAAAACCTCTTGCAATTACCCTGTCGTAATCGGCTATTATATGGCCGATTGAACCGGTAAGGTGTATTCCAACCGAGAAAATCTGGTTCTCGAGCATTGCAATCTCGCGGGTCTTTTCGGGCATTGCAGCGAGTGCAATCTCATCTATACATTTGCCTTTCCAGTACGGAAGAATTTCTTCCAGAAGTTCTTTTCTTACGTCGGCCGGAACAATCAGTCTGTCCTGTTCCCTTTTTTCAAAGAGATCGATTTCCTTTTTCAGGTAGTTTGCTTCGGTTTCAGGGAAAAGCGGAGATGAACGGAGTTTACTTGCCTGTACACCGGCAATAAGCTGATCTTTATGAATGAATATCGTCTGATTTTCAAGAACGTTTGCCAGCGCTTTTGCCCTGCGGATTATCATCGGTTCGGTTTCGGTTTTTTTATATGATTCGGTAACAAGCCTTGCCCGTTCTATGCAGATTTCAGGTTCGACAGCCAGTACTTCTTCATTAAGCTTTGAAGTGCGCCATTTGACTGCTTTAGCTGCATCTGAATCGGTTAATCTTACTTCTATCGCCATTTATCATTCCTCCTACTACAACGTGAAGATTGCTTTCATTAATGATGTTTTACCGCTTGCAAGTTCGGTAAGAACTTCCGGTCCCTTTTCCAGCGGAAATGTTGTGATCAGTTTGTCCCAGTCATAACGGGCATCATCAATTATTTTAAGTGCTGTTTTGATATCAACCGGTTCGTAAACACGCGAACCTAAAATTTCAAGTTCACCGAAGTTGCCTTTCCGGATATCCATTGTCTGCTCGCCTTTGGGCACTCCGACTTCCATGATGCGGCCCCTGTAACAGGCAATATCAATAGCCGCCTGAAAACCGCCTGCTGTTCCGGTTACTTCAAATACAACTTCCGGGCCTGCTCCTTCATAATAATTATTGATAATTGATTCATTGTCAATTTTTGCAGGATTGATTGTTTTAAATCCGTATTCATTAAGAAGATTCAGACGCGACTGCTGGATCTCGGATACGATGATTGTTCTGGCACCGGCAGTTTCGGCTACCATTGCAATAAGAATTCCGATTGGCCCGCCGCCGATTACCATTACCGTATCCCCGGTTGCAAGTTTTGAGCGCCTGACTGCGTGTACGGCGACAGCGAGCGGTTCAAAAAGCGCGGCTTTCTCAAATGACAGCGTATCGGGTATCCGGTACAGTTTTTCTGCTTTTACCTTTACATATTCAGCGAAGGATCCGTCGCTGTCCACCCCGAACAGGGCAAGCGTTTTGCATATGTGCCTGAGCCCCTTAACGCAATTATAACAGGTCCCGCATGAAATCAGCGGATCGGCAATAACCCTGTCTCCGACTTCATAGCCTGTTACGGCATTTCCTTTTTCGGCTATTACCCCGCTCATTTCATGGCCGAGCGCCATGGGAGCAACAGCCCTGTGGGCGGGAAAATATCCCTTGAATATTGTAAGATCGGTTCCGCATACGCCGGTTGCCTTTACCTTAAGCAGAACTTCATCCTCTTTTATTTCAGGTTTGTCAATTTCTCTAATTGCCGACTGATCCGCGCCGGTCCATACCAATGCTTTCAAGTTTTTATCTCCTGTATCCTGATTGACTTTAAGGGATCATCCCATATCAATGATTACTTTCAAAACCGTTTTATCGTTTATCGCCATGTTGAAACCGTCGGCAATCCGCTCAAGCGGGACAATATTGTTGCTGTACCTGCCCAGGTCGAAACGATCGTACTCAACAAGCCTTTTTGCTTCATGAAAGTCGATTCCCATTCCGGCGCATGAGCCGGTTAAGCTTTGTTCCAGCAAAACAGTGTTAAAAAACTCAAACGGCGTTTTTTCACCCTGTTCCATTATCCCGAACGCAACCAGCCTTCCGCCGGGTCCCAGCATCTCACATGCTTTCTCATAGGTTTCTTTTCTGCCGACTGCTTCGATAACAAAATCAGCTCCCTGGCCTCCGGTAAGTTCTTTCAGCCTGTCGGTATCTCCATTGCCGATAAGCACGGTGTCGTCGGCGCCCATTTCAACTGCAAGGTCAAGGGTTTCCTGTCGGCGGGCCACCATGATGACCGGAGCGGCTCCGACAAGCTTTGCCATTTGTAAAAGAAGAAGGCCCATGCTTCCGCCGCCTATTATTGCAACGCTTTTTGCGAAAGATATCTCCGCCATCCGGAATGTTCTTACGCAGCATGATACAGGCTCTATGAGTGCAAGTTTTTCTTTAGGTGTATCCGGATTCAGTTCTACAACGCTCTCCGCCGGAAATGCGACATATTCTGCAAAGGCGCCGTTCTGATGAATTCCCACCTGACTCATCTCGCTGCATAAAAGCGGTTTATTCTGAAGGCAGTAGATGCATGATCCGCAGCTGAGATTTATATCGGCAGTAACTGTGTCGCCGATTTTATACCTGGTAACGTTTTTTCCCATTGCGGCAATTTCTCCGACAAATTCATGCCCGGGGATAAGCGGCAGTTTATCTCTGCTGTATACGCCGTTGAATATATGCACGTCGGTTCCGCAGATACCGCAGTACCTGACCTTTATTAATACATCATTATCTCCGATTTCAGGAGTTTTTACTTCTTGAACAGTTATTTTACCAGGCTCCGTCATCACGCCAGCCTTCATTGTTTCAGGAATCAAAATCAGCCTCCGATTTAATTTATTATACCAAAAATACACAAGCAATCGACGTGCCAAAGAGCTATCGGCCGAAACGTGTAAATATAAATTATTGTGTTGTAATGAGATAAGTCGTTTTATTATACCTGCTTGACAGATATGGGTTTAAACCTGATAATTCAGTGTCACCATTTTATACGGTTTAAAAGGAAGGTTTGTATAATTACGTAACATTATGGTCAGGAATATTTTCATAATTGACGACAAGGTTAAGGTATGCAAGAGTCTGGCTGTAAACTTCGAACAGCTGGGGTACAAGGTTTCTTGGGCAAACGACAGCAGAACTGCGCTGGAAAGCGTTAAACTGAATAATTTTGATCTCATTCTGCTTGATCTGATGCTTGGTGATGAAGACAGCCGCAGGCTTTTACGGGACATTATGTCTCTGAAGAAAAACATACCGGTAATAATGATTACCGGATACGGTTCGATTGAATCCGCTGTTGATACGATAAAAATCGGAGCTTACGATTACATACAAAAACCGGTTGATTTTGATCTGCTGCTGAGGGTCGTTGAATCGGCAATAGCCGATAACGAATCAACCAATACTGTTGATACTGCTGTATGTAATGAGCATGGAGATTTTATTACAAAAAATCCGGATCTGATAAAAACGCTGGCCAGGGCGAGAAAGCTTGCCGCTACTGATTTGCCTATTCTTATTCTGGGTGAAAACGGAACCGGTAAAGAAGTTCTGGCAGATTATATTCATGATATTTCTCCCAGAAGCACATCCTGTCTGCAAAAAATCAACTGCGCGGCATTTCAGGAAAGTATCCTTGACAATGAACTTTTCGGTCATAACAAAGGTGCATATACCGGGGCCAATTCAGATTATAAAGGAATATTCGAGCGTGCCGACGGCAGCAATCTGTTTATGGATGAAATAGGCGATATGTCGCTGGCAATTCAGTCAAAGATTCTAAGAACACTGCAGAACAAGGAAGTAAGGCGGATAGGTGGTAATAAAACGATTACCGTTGATGTCCGTTTCATTGCCGCAACAAACAAAAACCTTGAACAGATGATCGCACGGAAGGAATTCCGGGAAGACCTTTTTTACAGGCTCAGTACTGCCGTTATCAAATTGCCGCCGCTGAAGGAACGCAAAGAGGACATTCCTGTACTATCCGAATATTTTATCAGCGATTATTGTGTAGGCACGGTTAAAAAACGCAAATTATCTGCCGAGGTGATAGATCTTTTTCTTGAATATACATGGCCCGGAAATATCCGGGAGCTGAAAAACACCATTCAGTATGCTTGTGCAGTTGCTGCGGATGAAGAAATAAAAATCGAAGACCTGCCGCTCGGAATGCAGCATCGCAGAAGTACTCCGGAAAAGCAAACTGATAATATCAGGGAAGACATGGAGAAACAGCTGATTCTGAATACTCTGCTGAAAAATGACAATAATAAAACAAAAACGGCTGAAGTTCTGAAAATGAGCCGGAAAACACTTTATAACAAACTGGAGAAGTATGGAATCAGCGAAGGCTGACGGATCCGCAAATGAAATCCTGAGGCTTGAGAATATCAGTTTCAGCACCAACTATAACGACGTTCTGTCAAATCTTACTTTTATAGTCCGTCGCGGTGAAATTCATGCGGTTCTGGGTGAGAACGGTTGCGGTAAATCCACGCTCGGCAAGATTATCAGCGAAGTATTGAAGCCTTCATCAGGACATATTGTAAAAAAAGGGCAAATTAAAGCCTGTATGGTTCATCAGGATCGTGTCGCCAATGATAATTTTCTGGTATGGGAATATCTGTTATTCGATAACGATATCGCATATAAAGGTTTTTTCCTGCCGCGGGGAAGGGTCTATAAACAGGCTGAAAAATTATTGGAAAAGTACGGTATCAGAATTGATTTAAACCGGAAGCTTAAAGAGCTTAAATCTTCCGAGTATACAGCTGTTGAACTTATCCGGCAGATTGAAAAGACTCCGGATATTCTGGTACTCGATGAAATTTTTATTAAACTGGGCTCGGAATTCTCAAGGATTTTTACCGGTGTTTTTCACAGGCTAAAAAGAAAGGGAACAGCAATTGTTTTTATAACCCATGATATAGAAAAACTTTATGATTTTGCAGATAAAGTCAGTATTCTGCGTAACGGGAAAGTCCTTTTTTCCGGACCGGTTGACGGTATCGACAAGGTTAACATGATCAGGCTTGCATACACTGAAACTGTGGAAAAGGTAAAGCTTTCCGAACTCCAGTCAGAGTTTTATCATTTCCTGCGTTTTAATGAGGCTATTCTAAATACCCTTCCGATTAATCTTGCAGTAATAGATCCGGGTCATAAAATTATAATGGCAAACCGATCATTCGAACGTCATTTTGAAATAGTCAGGGAGAATTACCTGTATAAGAACATCAGTTTTATTTTCGCCGAACAGAAAAATGAAGTTTATAAATTAATTATGGCTTCCCTTGAATCAAAGGAGAGCCATTCATTTTTTGATGTACCTATTACTATCGGTGAGCACCATTCAATGAACACAATGAAAATAGTGCCCATATATGACGGAATTGCAATTGTCGGTCATATCATTATTATTGAGGACGTTACGGATTATTATACTCTGCAGAAGAAAATGATGCTGGCGGAAAATCTTTCTTCAATAGGCTTGCTGGCCGCCGGGGTGGGGCATGAGATTAATAATTCCCTTGAGATTGTAATGAATTATATTCGCTATATTCGTACCCGGGTCGATGATGAAAGTCTTGTTGATCCTCTTGCCGATGTAAAGGAAGAGCTTGATTTTATTTCACAGATTGTATCCCGCCTGGTAACCTTTTCCGATTCCAATATGATTAATGCCGGAGAAATAGACGTTAACAGCCTGGTGGAAAGCTATATTAAACTGATCCGGAAAAATAATATTTACGGAAAGATTAATTTTTGTGTTGAAAAACTTGAAGATCCGCTTATTGTGAAGATGAATAAAAATGAACTGAGGCAGGTGTTAATAAATATCATTAAAAATGCCTGTGAAGCAACAGGCGACGGCGGTGAAGTCAGAATTATTACCTCGACAAACGTAAAGGACGGGAAAAGCTCGGTATTAATTGCAATTGAGGATGATGGTCCCGGGTTGCCTGCTGACAAGATGGATTCTGTTTTTACCCCGTTTTTTTCAACAAAGAGCACCGATTCCCGAAATCTAGGATTGGGGCTTTCATTGTGCTATTCGATAATAACCAAAAGCGGCGGGACTATTAATGTTGAGAACAGGTCTGAAGGCGGATGCCGCTTTATAATTATGCTGCCGCAAAATGAAGAGCATCCTGTCCCTGTGTAGATTTTTTACACAGAATAATGCGTGAATGTAAAAAAAATGAACAAAACCGGAACTCCTGCCGTGTATCAAATAATATTAAAATTTTAGATGATTATAATTCGCGTATATCTGATATCCCTGAATCGGGGTTGTCAGAGATGCCCTGGAATTTATTTATTTCTTTATCAGGAAATAAATAAGCGTTCTGTAAATCCGGGATAAATCTCTGAAAGCTTCAGTTTTTTAGAGTATCCTGTTTTTTACATGTTTATAAAAATTTGTAAATCCATTTTCAATGGCATGATAATTGCGCTTTATTTTATAAGATAATCAAAGGAGAAGATTTGATGGGAAATAATTATGATCCGTCTGCAGATTATATAGAAGTTATAAAATCAAGAGGGATAGATATACAGCAAAAAGACGGCGCTACCCTGTGGACCGGGCCGAAAGGCGGATGTACCAAGGATGTTGGTCCCCTGGCCGGAAAGAAGATCGGCTGTGTTGTGGCTACTGAATTCAGCGATTTTCAGGCTTATTATATAGCTTCATATATCGGAGAGCTCGGAGGCAAGCTGGAGTTTCTGCTGGTAGACAGGGTAACCTGGAAATGGACCCGGCCGAACATCCGTACAAAAGGTGTAGTAGGGCTGTGGGGCCTTACCGTTGATCCGATTCCGGTAGGAGGAGGAGAGAAGGCGGATTCATCAAAATCATTATACGACGCTGATTATAAAGACTATGATGCAATAATTATTCCCGGCGGACCTTCCGGAGATATCATGTGCACCGAAAAAGAAGTACAGGATCTTCTCAAAAATGCATACTCCAACGGTGCTGTTATCGGCGGAATAGGAGGGGGCATCATTCCGATGCTGACCGTAGGGCTCACTATTGGAAAAGACTGCACCGGAAATGAGCAGGTTGATTATATTCTTAAAAAGACATCAAACTTCAAGTTAAATACCAGGGTTGTTATGGATGACCGGATTTTGACAGCAAAGGATACGATAGATACTCCTGAGTTTGTAAGTGCTCTGTGCAGGCAATTTTCTCCCGGCTACAAGGACCCGAGAAAGGGAATTCTGGCAGGCAAGCGGATGATGCTGATAACCGGCTGGGATTTTGAAGATTTCGAAATTGCCGTTCCCGTGCTGGAATTCATGCACCGCGGCGCCAATATACTTTTAGGCACATTCACCGGCTGCAAGCGCGCCCGTCCGCCGCTATTGGGCCTTGATGTGGTTCAGGGTAATTTCGGAATGTCCGTCCCGCTTCAGGAAATTCCTGATAACCTTTATAAAATACAGGACCTGAAAGATACGAATATGGATGATTTCGACGGACTTATGATTCCGGGCGCTTTTTGCCCATGGAATATGATAGAAGCCGGATACCCACTTGAGTTTCTGAGAAAGGCAAACGACGCCGGAAAGGTTATTTCTTTTATGTGTCACGGTCCGAATGCTGTAGCGGCGGCCGGAATAGTAGAGGGACGAAAATCTACCGGCTGGATTTCATGTGTTCCGGGATTTGAAGCCCAGGGTGGGGAATTCTGTGCCGACTGGTCGGCAACTGTTGATCACAATATAGTCTCAGGCCGAACAACACCCGAATTACCCGAATTTGTTGATGCAATGACGATTGGACTGTTGCGCCAGTAGCTTGTGTTGTTATAGGTTTTTTTCTTTTAAAGTTTCTGTAGGAAACTTTAAACAGTCGCGCGTCAGCACGACTGTCAACCTCCTTTTTGTTTTACCGCCGGAATAGCAGACGTTATTCCGGCGGATTTTTATTATGGGGACTTCTAA
This sequence comes from Spirochaetia bacterium, assembly GCA_963675665.1. Classification (GTDB taxonomy): domain Bacteria; phylum Spirochaetota; class Spirochaetia; order UBA9216; family UBA9216; genus Thalassospirochaeta. Next base: position 4,310,329 of record OY776510.1, on the reverse strand, counting down.
AAATTGCAGTTTATTCGCGGAAGCAGTTTTCAAAAAGGAAAAGAAATTATTTGATTGCGTAGTTCTGCAAAAACAAAACGGTGAAGAAGAATTTGCAAATGTCTGAAAAGAGAAAAGAAATACATAGTCTGTCCGGTCAGCATTAGTTATTATACCGGCAAATAATTTATCAGAGAGGCCCCAGCAGCAGTTTCTCAAGCTCTGTTTTATCTTTTATTCGGATATCTTTGCCGTCTCTGGTGATTATTCCGTTACCCGCCATTTCACTTAAAGCCCTGGAAAGGGCCTCGCGTGAGCAGGCAAGGTTATCGGATAAACCGGAGACTGAAGAAATAACTGGATTGTTTTCGGTAAGCAGATAAAAGGCAATTTTTTGTTTTACCGTTTTAAAAGACAGTATTTCTATTTTATTCGCCAGGTGGTTGGTTTTTCTGGAAACCCCGGACATGAATTCAATTAAGGCGACGCTGTTGCCCAGGAGTTCAAGAACATGGCTGAACTCAACTTCTATAACAGTGGAGTTTTCCGATGCAATCAGCCAACCCGGGTAAGGCTCACCGGTAAACACAAGAAGTTCCGCATAAATTTCGCCGGGTATGAATTCCTTGAAAGTTATTTCCCGTCCGGATGACAAAATTCGTGAAAGTCTGAGTTTGCCTTTGATAATTTTCCCCAGTGCTTTGCATTCATCATGCACATCGTGCAGTACATCACCCCTGGCAAGTTCTATTTGCCTTCCCTGTCTGAACAGTTCATTAAAAACAGTATTCTGTATATCCACCTGCTAATTTTAGCACATAAGCAGAATTTAAATAAACAATTCCCGAGTATAGTTATTTTATTCGGGAATGGTAATCATGCAATATTGACTTATGCACATATGCTCATTATATTTGTTACACGAACTCTAAAATAAATATGTTCCGGGACGAAGGAGTGTAAAATGATAATAAAAGCTGCTTTTGCAACAGATGATGGAAAAAGTTTTATTAAGAGGCATTTTGGAGATGCAGAGTATTTTTTAATCTGCGAGATAACTGAGGATAATTACCGATTAATTAATAAAATAGCAAATTCAACAGAAGAAGAAAGAACACATGCCGATCCTGATAAGGCAAGGGGAATTGCGGAAATACTTGTTAAAGAAAATGTTAACACGGCAGTATCCTTTGCTTTCGGACCGAATATCAAGCGTATTCGCAAGAAATTTGTTTGCGTGCTGGTTGATGATATCCCGATAGAGACTGCAGTCAGAACAATACGTGAGAATTTACAAGTAATAGAAGGTGAATGGCTTAAAGGTGAAGGCCGTGGTCATATAAGCTTAAAAGAATAAAATTAAGGGCACTTCTAAAACTATAGTTTTTGGTTAAGAAAGAATTGACAGTATTTTAATAAATAGGTATTATGGTACCATAATACCTATGGAGAGAATATGAATCTTGTAAATATATCTGAGGGTGTTTCTCTGGCATTACACAGCATGGTTTTAATAGCATCGAACAACCCGGAACTCATGACTGTAAAAACCCTTGCTGAAGAGCTTAATGCATCACAGGCGCATCTTGCAAAAGTATTTCAGAAGCTCAGCAGAGCCGGCCTTGTTAATTCAGTCAGGGGACCGGCAGGCGGTGTCGGACTTGGCAGGACGGCTGAGAATATCTCGTTTCTGGACATATATGAAATAATGGAGGGAAAGGCAGAGTTAAGTAGCTGCCCTCTGAATAAACCGCATTGTGCTTTTGAAAAATGTATTTTCAGTAATGAATTAAACAGAATTTCCAATGATACATATAATACGTTCAAAAAGATCAAATTATCTGATTTCAGATAAAAATACAGGTAATAGACACATGCAAAGGAGAATCAGGTGAATATAACCAATTATGCAGACAAAGAGATTTCCGGGAACCCTCATGGGGTTTCATCTACAAAAATATATGATAAAGAGCATGCCCTGATAATGCATCTGTTATTAAAAGCCGGCGAAGGTTTGAAACCGCACATTACACCGGTCGATGTCGCTTTTTATGTGCTGGAAGGAACTCCTGCCATACTTGTCGGCGATGAAAAACTGACAGTCAAAAAAGATGATGTAATAGAAAGTCCCAAAGATATTGTTCACTGTATTTATAATGAAACAGATGAAGATGTAAGGGTGCTTGTTATGAAGCTTCCCAAACCGGTTTCGCAGACAAAGATACTTGATTAACAATTTTCGGAGTTCTTAATGAATTATTTTGAAAAAGACAGCACACTTTTTGAGATTGCCGAAAAATACCCTGAAACCATTCCTGTATTTACTTCCAATGGATTCAACCATATGGGAGATGAAAAAAAGCGGGAAGAATTCGGAAAGACAATTTCACTCAGGACCTCTTTAATACTGAAACAACTGGATTACGACAGCTTTGCCGGACTTTTAATTGCAGCAATCGAATCCGGGAATAATTCTGTTGATGAAACACTTTCCGCCAATAAAAAAGCAGCAGGAGCAGAAGCCCTGAAGGTCGTCGGGCTGCTGCCTTGCCCGGTTCGTATTCCTCTGCTGGAAGGTTTCAACAGATTTATAAAATCTTATTCCCTGGAAAATGATGTAACTATAGAACATGAACTGAAAGCTGCTTCCATGGGTCTTTCCTGGGTTGAAGATAATATAAAAGGGATAAATGACGCCACAGAGCTGCCGGATCTTTTTATATCAGCCGGATTTGATATGTTTTTTGATAAAAATCTGATAGGCCGTTTTAAAAAACAGGGAGTGTTTGCGGATACTGTCAAATTTACCGGAATCAACTCGTCGTTCAAAGATGGCGGATTGAAGGATCCCGAAAAACATTATTCCGTAATCGGAGTTGTGCCGGCTGTCTTTCTGGTAAATATGAAGGAACTGGGCGATTTGCCTGTTCCTCAAAGCTGGGAAGATATTCTGGATCCGGTTTTTAATAACAGGGTTTCTCTTCCTGTCGGCGATTTTGATTTATTCAACGGTATCCTTCTGAATATTCATAAAATGTACGGAGATGAAGGTGTTGCAAAACTGGGGCGCAACCTGCTGGAATCACTTCATCCGTCCCAGATGGTCAGGAGCGATCGAAAGAAAGAGAACCGTCCGATTGTTACGATAATGCCTAATTTCTTTACAAAGATGGTGAAAGACGGCGGGCCCATGAAAGCTGTATGGCCAAAAGACGGTGCAATTATCAGTCCGATCTTTATGCTGTCTAAAAAAGAAAAAAGCAGGAAACTTCAGCCGGTAATTGATTTCTTTGCATCGGAGGAAGTCGGTCGTATCCTTTCTCATAACGGGCTTTTCCCTAGTACAAACCCGGCAATTGATAACAGGCTTCCTGATGAAAACGGGTTTATGTGGCTTGGATGGGATTACATCTACAGTAACGATATAAGCGCTTTGATAAAACATTGTGAGTCTGTTTTTAACAAATCTGTAATGGCTGGGGTTTAACCAATGAATCTGATTACAATTTCGGGTCCGCCCTCATCAGGAAAGACTTCTGTTATTCTTAAAACCATCGAATCTCTGAACAAAAGAGGTTTGAAAACGGCAGTTGCCAAATTCGATTGTCTCTATACGGATGACGACATTCTGTATGAAAAAGCCGGAATACCTGTTAAGAAAGGGCTTTCCGGCGCATTATGCCCGGATCATTATTTTATCAGCAATATCGAGGAAGTTACCAAATGGGGAGTGGAGAATAAATTCGATATTTTAATCAGCGAATCAGCGGGTTTATGCAACCGCTGTTCTCCCTACATAAAAGGAATTATGGCAGTTTGTATAATTGATAATCTGAGCGGAATAAACACCCCCAAGAAAATCGGTCCAATGCTTAAATCTGCTGATATAGTCGTTATCACAAAAGGCGATATTGTTTCACAGGCCGAGCGGGAGGTTTTTGCTTCCCGTGTAAATACGGTAAACCCGGGCGCAACGATTATGAACATAAACGGGCTGACAGGACAGGGCAGTTTTGAACTTTCAACTCTTCTCTATGATGAAAAAGAAGACTTGAAAACGCTCACCGGAAAAGAGCTGAGATTTCCAATGCCGTCGGCCCTTTGTTCCTATTGCCTGGGTGAAACCAGAATAGGTGAAGATTATCAGGCCGGTAATATCCGTAAAATAAAGATGGATGAATAGGGGATTATTATGAGATTAAGTAACCAGGATGTGCGTTTCGGAAAGATTGAGAAACTGCTGGCGGATTACCCTTTCATTTTAACTTATTTTAATGATAACAACCTGGACATCAGAAACAAGGATCATCTTACTCTCGAAGAATATTTTGCAGCTTTTGATGAAAATGAAATTGAAGATAATGCTATAGATATTGAACTTCATTTCAGGCAGATAGCTGAATATGTCAATCAAATGAATGTGTTTCTTGGAAATCATGAAGATGTTGTTCAATCTGTTACAATTCTTCCCGGGACCGACAAATCCGGTAATAAGGAGAATTTTGATAGGTTTGAAATAAGACAGGGTGAAATTATCTGTATTGTAGGTCCTACCGGCTCGGGTAAAAGCAGGCTGCTTGGAGATATAGAATGGGTAGCCCAGAACGATACGCCGACATCGCGCAGTATTCTGATCAATAATGACAAACCTGATAACAAGTGGCGGTTTTCAACATCAGATAAACTTGTTGCCCAGATTTCCCAGAACATGAACTTTGTGATGGATTTGTCTGTGTACGAATTTGTTGAGCTTCATGCCGAGAGCCGTCTTGTGTCAAACAGGAGCGAAGTGATCGGAAGGATAATAGAAAACGCTAATTTGCTTGCCGGAGAAAGATTCTCTCCGGATACGCCGATTACAAGCCTTAGCGGAGGCCAGTCGCGGGCGCTGATGATCGCTGATACTGCAATCCTGAGCAAATCGCCGATTATATTGATTGATGAAATTGAAAATGCAGGAATTGACCGTAAACAGGCTCTTGATCTTCTGATTGCCGAGGACAAGGTTGTTCTCATGGCAACACATGATCCCATTCTTGCCTTAATGGGCGACAAGCGAATTGTTATAAAAAACGGCGGTATCCATAAAATCATTAAAACAACAGATAAAGAAAGAGAGATTTTAACTACACTTGAAGAGATGGATAAAACCCTTCTGTCATATCGTAAAAAGCTCAGAAAGGGCGAAATTCTCGATAAAATCGAAACATCAGGAGAAAATTATGCATGAAGGATGCAGCGGAGTTTTTGAAAACGGAACACAAACGGTAGATAAAGTAAGGATGATGGGCTTCGCAGAGCAAATGATGCCGGTTCCCTTTGAAATCAAATGTATCGAATGCGGAAAAGAATTTGAAATGTCAACGTTCGAAGATAAATGTCCGCATTGCAATATGGTTTACGGAGTTGTTCCCTGTCACGCTTTTGATCCCGATAATGTACAGGCTGCCGGCATTGATTATTAGACCCGGGAATGAAAATTTTATGTGATTTTTTCAGTACGGCAGAATGTTAAATAACAATTTACTCAATCCATACAAATTGCAGAGACCCGGACACAAGATCAACATAAACTTTTGTGTATCTTTCCGGTTCCGCTAATTTATCGCCCAAAGACCCGGTTTCACATACCGGAATTATTTCATGAAGCATATCTTTCTGAAAAAGGTGTCCATGACCGGCGAAAATTCCCATGATTTTATTTCTATATTGGTAAGTGATATCATAAAAATTATCCCCATCCTGAATCGTAAACATAGATGAAAAACTCCACATTACAAGCGGATCATCGGTTTCGGGCGGATGGTGACAGAAAAGTATTGCCGGTTCTTCTTTTTCAAGTTCGCTTGCAAGCCATTCAAGCTGCTCACTGTCAAAAGAGCCTGTACAGATCCTTTCAACTTCTTTGCTGACGCAACTCAGAATATTAGCGTCTCCCCGGCAGCTGTTTAAAAAAATCAGATTAACTCCTTTGTATATTTCCGAATAGTATGGAGGAATGTTCAGCAGTTTATTCCATACGGCTTCAATTGCCTCCTGATTATCTGTTGTTATTCCTTCGCCCCTGACTGTGTCGAATCCCTTTTGATAATCATGGTTTCCAAGAACAGGGTACCAGGGCAGCTGCAATTCTCCCATAAGCGACAGCATCTTTTCAGCGGGATTCAGAATCCCTATGCCGTAATCATCCGGGTTTTCGCTGAACAGGCAACCTACAAGATCTCCGGTGACTACAAGAAATGACGAATCCTTTTCACTTTTATTAATCAGTTTTATGGTTTTTTCAATATTTTTAATATTTCCTCTGCTGTCATACCAGGGATCATCCGGAAAACCGGGGATCCTTGTCTGCAAATCTGAAATTATAATAAAAGTAAAATCACACTTAATATCGTCTTTTTCATCTTCAGTGTTATTTTGGCTACATGCAAATAACAGGGGAAGCAATAAGATCATTATATAAACTTTATAATTATGAATAATCGATTTTTTCATTTATTTCACTACAATAGAAAACTCCAAACTTGATTAATTTCCATTCTATCATATTATTTACAGATATTCCCGTCCGGTTTTGGTATTTCAAACGTAATTTATGACATACTGTTGTCGTGTATAATGTTATATAGTGCTCATACAAGGAGCGACAGCATGAAGCATGAATGGAAAAAAAATGAAAAACAGTATTACCTGCCGAAGACAAAACCGGAGTATATTGAAATACCGAAAATGAGTTTTTTTGTGATCGACGGCAGCGGTAACCCTAATGATGATTTCTTCAGCGAGTATATCGGAATATTATATTCCCTCTCATATGCTGTAAAGATGAGTCCCAAAAAGAACCTGGCTCCTGACGGATATTATGACTATACTGTTTATCCTCTCGAAGGAGTATGGAGCCTGACCGCTGAAGGACAGGCCGCCTTCAACGGTATTCTTGACAAGAATCAGCTCGCTTTTTCCCTGATGATCAGGCAGCCTGATTTTGTCAGTGACGAGTTCGCGGGTGAAATTATAACAAGAACAAAAAAAAATAAACCGCACAGGCTGCTTGAAGATGTCAGGTTTTCGGCAATTGATGAGGGCAAATGTGTACAAATGCTTCATAGAGGCCCATACGATGATGAACCGGAAAGTTTTAAATTGATGGAATCTTTTTCGGAAGAGAACGGACTAAAGAGGTTATCGAAGAACCATAGGGAAATTTACCTTTCCGACGCAAGAAAAACTGACCCTCAAAATCTAAAAACAGTTTTGAGATTCAGTGTGGAATAGAAAAAATTATGAACCTTGAGGAAAAAAGAAATATTCTTATACGGGAAATATATGGTAAACAGGATGAAAACGGATGCTGGAATGTTCTGAAGCCGGGAGACAAGTATTATCCTGATTATCAACATTACTGCCCTAAGTATAAATCCACGCTGTGGACCCTGATTCTACTGGCTGATTTAAAATGCCGGACATATAACCCTGAAAAACCGTTTAACTTGATTGCCCGAAGTTTTTACGATAATGAAAACGGTATTTACACGATCGGCAGGAGTCATTTCCCGATCCCCTGCCTGAACGGAAACATGCTCTATCTGCATTCATATTTCGGATTCGAAAATGATATAGCCGTAAACGGGATTGTTAGTTTTTTTAATGAATATCAGAGATTTGACGACGGGGATTATAAGACACCGGCCGACCCCCCATACTACGGAAATCGCAGCTGTTATGGCCCTCATACATGTTACTGGGGTGTAATCAAGATCCTGAAGGGGTTGTCGTTTTTATCCGCAGAAAGCCGCACTGCCAATGCAAAAAGTCTTTTATCCAAATGCATAGATTATGTCCTGCTGCACGAAGTGTGTTTCAGTTCACATGATAAATCAAAGTTTCTGCATCCTTCAATATGCAAGCTGGGGTTTCCGCATATGTACAATAGCGACCTCCTTGAAATTCTCTGGCTGCTTAAAAGGGAAGGGGTAAGGGACAGGAGGCTCAACAAGGCTGTTAAATTGCTTAAAAATAAACAGGTTGAGGGCGGCTGGAGAATGGAGCGCAGCATGGGCCGGCTGGCGGTGCCGTTCGGAAACAGGAAATACGGCGATTTGTTTATAACTGAACGGGCTATGGAGGTTCTTGATTTTTACGGATGAGCATAAAATGATGAAAAATCACGAATTCCTTGACATCCGGTCATCGGCATCTTAATATCAAATGTTCAATAATCAGCAGCCGGTTCGTATAATCGTCGGAATATGGCCGACAAGTCTCTACCGGGTAACCGTAAATTACCTGACTTCGAATCGGAACCGTATGCTCCTTTGCTGCGTGTTCCGTTTGCTTTCGGGTCGGCGCAGCAGATAAAAAAATCTTTTAAAGGAGCAAATCGTGTCAAATAAAAACGATTTCTTTCAGCTCGGAGCTCATGGAACAACAATAAGGACAGAGGTTGTTGCAGGGCTGACAACATTCATGACAATGGCGTATATTCTCATTGTCAACCCGGGAATTCTTGCTGCGGCAGGAATGGATGCAGGCGGGGTTTTTACCGCAACCGCTGTTGCTTCGGCTGTGGCAACGCTTGTAATGGGCTTATGGGCCAAGTTACCGTTTGCGCTTGCCCCGGGAATGGGGCTGAACGCATTTTTTGCATTCGGCGTAGTGCTTGGAATGGGCTATTCATGGCAGATGGCACTTACAGCTGTTTTTATCGAGGGTATAATTTTTATCATTCTTACCTTCCTGAATATCCGCGAAGCGATAATAAACAGTATTCCGGCTAATGTTAAAAAGGCTGTATCGGTCGGAATCGGTTTGTTTATCGCCTTTATCGGACTTCAGGGCGCAGGCCTTATTGTTAACAATGATGCAACACTTGTCGGCATAGGCTCTCTGACAAGTGGACCCGGCCTGCTTGCCATTATAGGTCTTTTCATAATGGGAGTGCTTCTTGCATTAAAGATCAGGGGCGCACTTCTAATCGGTATAGTTATTACTACAATTATCGGTATTCCCATGGGAATAACACAGCTGCCGTCGGGAAGCTGGCTTCCTCCGTCTCCAAAGGGCGTATTCTGGCAGTTTGATTTCTCTCAGCTTTTCAGTGTCGATATGCTGGTTGTTCTTTTTACATTCCTGTTTGTTGATATGTTCGACACCGTCGGAACGCTTATAGGTGTTTCAACAAAAGCCGGACTTCTTGATAAAGACGGTAAAATTCCGCGTGTAAAGCAGGCGTTGTTTGCAGATGCTATCGGAACGGTCTTTGGTGCCGTAATGGGAACAAGCACAGTAACTACATATGTCGAAAGTGCATCGGGCGTTTCCGAAGGCGGGCGGACAGGGCTTACCTCGGTTGTAACGGCAGTTCTTTTTGTTGTAGCGCTCTTCCTTTCTCCATTGTTTCTGATGGTTCCCGGAGCCGCGACTGCTCCGGCTTTAATCCTGGTCGGGCTCTTCATGATGAGTCCTGTAAAGGATATTGACTTCAGCGATTTTACTGAAGCAATTCCGGCATTTCTTACAATAATTATTATGCCGCTTGCCTACAGCATTGCCGACGGCATCATGTTCGGAATGTTGTCATGGATTCTACTGAAACTTTTTACAGGTAAGTACAAGGAAATTTCGATACTGTCTTATATTGTAGGGATTTTATTTCTTTTAAAGATTTTTCTTTAAAAAATCAGAATTCTCTGATTAAAAATCAAACCGGCCTGAAATATATTGGGCCGGTTTTTTGTTTTATACAATAACATAGCTTATAACTGTATATCCTGTATACATTAAAAGCAGCATGATTCCGTGCCATCGTTTGATTTCAACTTTGGCAAAAAGTGTGATTAATCTGAAAGTTAAAAGAATTCCCATCATTACAGGAAACTGAAGCGAGAAGAAATAATCAGGAATGGGCAGACCCTGCGGTGTAACAGCGGCAGAGGCCCCCACAACAAAAAGTACATTCAGTATGTCGGCGCCGATTATATTCCCAATTGCCAGGTCGCCGTGACCGTGTCTTGCCGCCGATACGGCTGTTACAAGTTCAGGAAGCGATGTACCGAAAGCGACAAGGGTCGCAGCAATGATACTTTCGGGAATACCTATTTTCATTGCCGTAACCCCGACCGTAGGAATAAGAACTTTGGAAGAAACAATTATCAATGCCACACCTATAGCCAGTTTTAAAAGAACAAGGTAAATAGGGCTTTCATCCTGATGCTCAAGCCCTTCAGATTGCGGCTTGTCAGAGCCCCGTGACCAGCGGACGGTAATTATCATGTAAAGGACCAGCAGCGCAAGGAATATAAAACCGGCAACCTGGGGAACAGATGCGCCGGCCAGCAAAGATACGGCTATGAGAAGGATTCCCGATCCGAACTGAAGCCATCCCTGCCTGTTTACAAGTTTTTTATTCAGAACAAGCGGAGAGATTATTGCGGCAATCCCGATTATCAGGCCGGTATCGCAGATAATTGAACCCACTGCATTACCAAGTGCAAGGTCGGGATTTCCCTTTATTGCAGCCATTACCGAGACTGAGGCTTCGGGAAGGGTGGTGCCGAGGCTGACTACCGTTGCCCCTATAAGAACTTTCGGGATTCCCCATTTTACAGAAAGCGTTACTGCTTCATCAACAAGCAAATCAGCTCCCTTTCCAAGAACATAGAGTACCCCGAAGATTATAACAAAAAGCAGGACTATCGGTAGTCCTTCAACCAGTGAAACAATAAATTCTTCCATACCTTCTCCTGAAGCCTTGTAGATATTTCTGACAATAAAAAAGACCTTTACCTGAATTTTATCACATATGGTTAAAACTCAGGTAAAGGTCTTGCATTTCCTAAGGAATATAATTACCCGGGCATAAGCCGTCCTGACGAATAATTAAAACAGAAAATACGAATGATTATCTGTCAGCTACTCCCCTTTACCTTTGGAATTTAACTTTTTTATCAAAATAATTCAAGTAAAAAATTACTTGCCTTTGTATGATATTAAGATTAGTCTTTCATTATGCGGGATATAACAGGAAAAAAAATATTTGTCCTTTATCCGGATGAAGAATTAAGGGAAATTTTTTACGGTCCGCTTCGCAATCAGTTTGAAGTATATTATATCTATGATTATGAGAAGATAAAGCCTCTTGTCGAGTACTATCCGGGCAGTATTATAATTATTAATCTTATCAACAACGATCTGGACTGGCTGCCCGAAGAAATAAATGAAGCGTTCAACGGAGTTTCTGCAGAAGTTCTGCCCGAAACAGTCGCTCTATATGATAATGCAAAGCCGCTTTGTGGATTATGTACACGTTCAATTCATTACCAGGGAGACAAAAACGATTTTAAAGCTGAATTAAACCGGATGCTGGTTGAACTTGGCGGGAAAGGGCGCAGAGATTTTGTTCGCTACGGAGGCTCTGATGACAATATTGCATCAATGAAGATTGTAACAGATGCAGGGGAGTATCCGAGTGTTGTGCACGATATCAGTGTTTCCGGTCTTTCGTGCAGTACCTCGCAGGCTGATGAAATTTCTGTCGATCAAAAAATCAGAGTTGTTTTAAGTCTTAACGGAAAGTCGGTTGAAATTGATGCACAAAAGATTCTTGAGCGGAATTTCGGAAGTGTCATTCATATCCTGAAATTCAGCGAACCAATGCCCGGGAGCTGCAAGAATGATCTCCTTCATTTTATTTACAGTTCACTCGATTCAAAAATGAATGAATTCATTAAAAAATTATCTAATTGATAAAAATACAGATTGACAATTAAGGTCATGGACATGTAATCTTAATCAGCTCTGAAGGAAGGTTTTTACTGACCCGAGGTGACACGGAAGACAAACCTTCCTCGTAATTAATCATTCGGGGAGGATACATGAGCGAACAGATACGCAGATTTGCATTTGCCGGTATAATAATTGAAGACCGGGAAAAGAATGCTTCTGCTGTCCAGCAAATCCTTACAGAATACTCATCAATTATCTCAGGCAGAATGGGGATTCCCAATCTTGAAGGCGGCAGTTTATCAATAATAACGCTGATCCTGCACGCTACCACTGATGAAATAGGAGCGCTCAGCGGAAAGATCGGACGAATTCCGGGGGTCAGTATCAAAACCGGCATTTCAAAGAGTTAATGCCTAAAATCCAAATTAAATTCAAAGGGGAAAAACAATGAAAAGAGGTAAAATTATTTTACTGACAACAGTTCTTTTTACCATTGCATGTTTCGGCATGATTGCCGGAGGTTCACAGGAAGCAGCAGCGCCGGCTGAGGTGAATATTACAATCGCAGCGCTGAAAGGCCCTTCCGGTTTTGCCGCAGCTGAAATGATGAAAGACAAATTTCAGCCGGGTTATAATGTAAACGCTGAATACATTCTGCTGGGTTCGCCGCTTGATGCCGTTACCAAAATGACCAGCGGTGAGATTGATGCCGCATTCTTACCTGTAAACACCGCGGCAAAGCTTTATACAAAAGGGATAGGGTACAAACTGGCGGCAGTCAGCGGGGTCGGGTCCCTGTATATGCTGTCTTCAGATTCTTCGGTAACCGACTGGCCTGAACTGAAGGGCAAGACAATATATCTTACCGGAAAGGGAGCTACTCCTGATTACCTGCTTAGATACCTGCTTATCGAAAACGGTCTGGATCCTGAAAAAGATGTGACGCTGAATTTCACGTCTACTCCGCCCCAGATTGTTCAGCTGCTTGCCGCCGGCAAGGCGGATACAGCTTTTATTCCGCAGCCGTTTGCCCTGATGGCTGAAACGAATACAAAAGCAGGTATAGTACTTGACCCTCAGCAGGAACTGATGAAAATTCGCGGAACGCAGAAACCATTTCCCTTTACTGTGTTTGTGCTGAGTGAAAGACTGATAGAGGCCAGGCCTGAAGCTGCTGCAGAAATTGTATCTGCGCTTGAAGCTTCCATTAACTGGGTAGTCTCGAATCCTGATGAGGCATCGGCCGCAATTGAAGAAATCGGAATCATGACTGCTGTCGCAGCAAAACCTGCAATACCGGTAAGCGGTATTCAGTTCATCTCTGCAGCTGATTCAAGAGCAGATGTTGAGGACTTCCTCAGTATGCTTCTTGAACTTGATCCGGTTTCCGTTGGAGGGAAACTGCCTGATGAAGGTTTTTACTTCGAAAACTGAAAAACGAATTATCGGATTTTTATCGGCTGCCGGATTTCTGTTTATCTGGAAATTCGTGTCCATACATATCGGAACCGATATTATTCTGCCCGCGCCGGAGACTGTTTTTCTCCGGCTGCTTTCAATTATGATCGATTCCGGGTTCTGGCTGGCGGTCGGGGCTACGGTTTTAAGGACTGCCTACGGGCTTATAATATCTTTTGTTCTGGGTTTTGCAGCCGGAATCGGTTGCGGAAGCAGTTCGAAAATTGACGCGTTGCTGTCGCCGATTATTTCAATAACGAGAACCGTTCCCGTTATGTCTATTATTCTGCTGGCAATGATCTGGTTCAGTACGGATATTGTTCCGGTTTTTGTCTGCGTTCTTATGATTTTCCCGATTCTGACCGCGAATGTCAAACAGGGGGTGAAGGGCGTTGATCGAAAGCTTGTTGAACTCGGTGTTTCTTACCGGCTTTCGAGGACGGAGGTCTTCAGGGAAATAACAGTTCCTTCGGTTATGCCGTTTATTCTTGGCGGGCTGCGTTCCGCAATTGGGGTGGGGTGGAAGGTAGTAATTGCGGCGGAAGTGCTCAGTCAGCCGGTACGCGCAGTAGGTACCGGGCTTCAATTTTCCCAGATGAACCTTGAGACTGCTGAAGTCATGGCCTGGACAGTGGTTGCTGTAATACTAAGCTGGTTGTCGGAATTTCTGCTTGATTTATTAATAAAAAGAAGAAAGTGGGAGCCCGCAGATGCCTGAAAATAACAGAAAAGCATCCGATGCAGAAACCTTCGGAATTAAACTTGATAATATCAGCTTTGCATATCCAGATACAGCGAAGGACCCGGTGTTCAGGGCTTTCAGCATGAAAATGCCTGCGGCCAAAGTCAGCGTAATTCTGGGTCCGTCAGGATGCGGAAAAACAACGCTTTTAAATCTTGTCAGCGGTCTGCTTGAACCCGGTTCCGGTTATATTGATGCTGCCGGGCGTTCGGAAAACGATAAAGGACGGATATCAGTATTGTTTCAGGAACCCCGTCTTCTTCCCTGGCGTTCTGTACGGCGAAATATTGAGATTGTACTGAATAAGCACTTGGGGGCCGTCAATAGTCGCAAAACAGCCGAACATTACCTGACGCTTGTAGGGTTGGGTTCGTTTATGGATTATTATCCGGCCCAGCTTTCAGGGGGGATGCGTCAGCGGGCGGCAATTGCCCGCGCCTTTGCCTATCCGGCAGATACCATCCTGATGGATGAACCCTTTCAGGCGCTTGATCTGGGTCTGAAAATAAATTTAACAGAGTTGTTCACGAAGCTTTGGGTTGAAGACCGCAGAACCTCCGTATTTGTCACTCATGATATAAATGAGGCAATTCTTCTCGGCGATGAAATTTTCGTGCTCTCGCCCGGCAAACCTGCTGAAATACTCGAACATATTACCAACAATGACCCGCACTCCGGCCGGACCCTTGAATCGGAAACATCGATTGAGATTGAAAAGAGACTTTACCGGCTGCTAGGGTGAAATTGAAAAAATTATCAATTGATGATTAATCCCAAAAAAAAGACCATTTCAAGCTTGCTTGAAATGGTCAGCTGTGCCGCCGAACAGAATCGAACTGTTGACACGAGGATTTTCAGTCCTCTGCTCTACCGACTGAGCTACAGCGGCATTGGATGTATTTATACTTAAACACAAAAAAAAAGTCAATAGATTTGCCAAGGAAATTGCAACTTGAGCCAGTGTTAATATATAATCCATTCTGATGAACAGGATAAGATTTGATAATCCCGTGCCCCTTCTGGTTATGTTTCTGCTGCTGCAGTTGGGAGGGCAGACCGCTGCGGGGTTTTCAGGCAGGACCGGCGGTTTTATTAATATCTTTACATTTATAAGTTATTGCTGCCTGATTCTTCGGGCTTTCATCTGGATGCTTGTCCTGCGCAGATTATCACTTTCAGCGGCGTACCCGTTTACAGGAGCCGTTTACCTGCTGATTCTGCCGTTGTCGATGCTGATTTTTGATGAAAAACCCGGCTGGGCACGCTTTGCCGGTGCATTACTGATTTTTGCAGGAATTATTTTTACGGCAGCGGGAGCTTCGAAAAATGCTTAGCAGCTATTTCATGCTTTTTCTGATGCCGGTACTTGTAACAGCCGGACAGATCCTGATGAAAAGAAATGCCGGCGCGGTGGTTACAGGCAAAGGATTCCCCGCTTTTATCAAATCTCTGCTGTGCCCGGGGATTGTCGGCGCCGGAATATGCATGGCGGCGGCGCCACTGTTATATATTAATGCACTCTCTGAGATCCAGTTATCCGAAGCATTCGCATTTAACAGTCTGAATTATATACTGGTTTTTATTTCAGCCCGCTTTCTCCTTAATGAAAGGATTAATCTTTTTCAGGTAATCGGCGTGATTCTGATTACTGCCGGTTTCCTGTTGCCATTTATTGTTGAGGCCGCCGGTGCTTAGTATAATTGTCCCTGTTTTTAACGGCGAATCAAATTTAAAGGCTTTATTCGAAAGGCTGCTTAAAGTTACAGGCAAACTTGATGAAGATACGGAACTTCTTTTTGTTGATGACGGAAGTTCCGACGGCAGTCTTGATTTGATCAGGCAGTTCTGTAAGGAAAAGTACAGGGAAAGGTTTTTCACAGGATACATCAGCCTTGAACGGAATTACGGCCAGCAGCTTGCCGTTCTCTGCGGATTAAGACACAGCCGCGGCGAATCGGTAGTTACCATTGACGATGATCTTCAGCACCCGCCGGAAATGATACCCTTTATGGTGGAGCGCCTCAGGGCTTCCGCCGCCGGTACCGGCGCAGTCTATGCGGTACCAGGAAGAAGCGTCCGCCGCAGGGCCGGCGGCAGGATGCGGGACCAGTTTTTTACGGTTTTTATGGGAAAACCCGCCGGACTCCGAATCGGAAGCTACAGGGTTATAAGCCGCGGGGCAGTAGAGGTTGTCTGTGCGGCTGTTCAGCCCTTTGTTTATATTTCCGCCGAGCTGTTCAGAAACGGTTTCACTGCAACAAGTATTGAGTATAAAGCAAAGCAATTGGAAAGTCCGTCGCAACGGGCGGGACCTCACGGTTCGGGCAGGTATTCTCCGGCAGCCCGCGTAAGGCTTTATCTGAAGCTGATATGGTGGTACGGTCCCTTCGGCAGCAGAAAAGCCGGAGAACAGTACCGGGTTGCCGAAAAGGGAGGCTGCCTTTGATTCTCCACATTCTCGGCGGCGGCCCGGGGCAGCTGTCGGTAGTCAGAAGATGCCGCAGCATGGGTATAACTACATTTGTAACTGATATGAACCCCGGAGCTCCCGGCTGCCTTGAGGCTGATTTTACCGCAAAGGCTTCGACTTTTGACGCTGCAGAAACAGAATCCGCCGCCCGGCGTTTCCAGGCCGAAACGGGCAAACGCATAGACGCGCTGCTTGTAACCGGTACCGATCAGCCGGTACTGACTGCAGCCCGGACTGCTGCGGGCCTGGGTATTCCGTATTTTCTTGATGAGTCCCGCGCCCTGCTTGTTACAAACAAGAAAGCAATGAAATCAAGACTGACGGCTGCAGGAATACCGGTGGCGCCTTATCGTATTGTAAGACGCGGCTTTAAAGACGCAGACATTTCGGGCCTGCATTTCCCTGTGGTAAGCAAACCCCTTGATTCTCAGGGACAGCGCGGGGTTTTCCGACTTGAAACGGAGGACGAATTGCGCTGCCGTATCGACGAGGTGCTCGGCTTCAGCCGCTGCGATGAAATCCTTGTTGAGGAATATTACCCTTCCGACGAGATTACCCTCAGCGGCTGGCTTGTAAACGGGAAACTCCATATTCTTACGGTAACCGACAGGGTTACTGTTGATAATCCGCCCGGAATAGGGGTGTGCATTGCCCATCATTACCCGTCGAAATACTTCGGGAGACTGGATGAGATCCGCCTGTTAACCGAACGGATAATTGAAGCGTTCGGATTGAGGGAAGGGCCGGTATATTTCCAGTACCTTGTGGGGCGGGACAGCAGTTCAGGTGAACAGGGTCGGATAATAGTTAACGAAACCGCCTGCCGGCTCGGCGGGGCTTATGAGGATGAATTTATCCCTTATATTACCGGCAAAGATATTCTTGACGTTATGATCAAAATGAGTTGCCGCCGGAATTATGACCCCTCAGTTTTTAATGGACTGCGACAGCAAGGTGTTGTATCACTTCAGATGTTTTTCTGCAATGAGGGTGAAATTGTATCGCAATCCGGGATGGACGAGGTTTTAAATATGCGGGGCGTAATCGGCGGTGCTTTTCTGCTGAAGCCCGGAACGATTATCCGCAATCGGCTGAACTCAACGCAGCGGGCGGGATATTTTATCGTCTGCTGCGAAAGCGGCGATGAAGCTGATTCGATTGTGGGACAGGCATATTCGCAATTGAGAATTGAAGATGAAAACGGCGGGAACATGATACAGTTTTATGATAAAATGCTTTTCGGAGGCAACAGATGAAATCAATCGGCCGGACGCTTTCAATCGTACTTTTATCGGTTCTGCAGATATTATTTTTCTCATGCAGCGGCGTCGGGAAGGTAACGATCGCCGAACAATACGGACTGGCTTATGCTCCGCTGCAGATTATGCGTTCTCAGGGTTTTTTTGAGAAGCTGGAACCGGAAATTGAAGTTAATTGGGTCAAGCTGGGTAATACCGCCGCTATCCGTGAGGCTGTGCTTGCCGGCGAGGTTGATCTCGGATTTATGGGGCTTCCTCCGTTTCTGATAGGCGCTGACAAGGGCATGAACTGGAAGCTTGTTTCGGGGTTAAGCGTCTGTCCGGTAGGACTTGTTGCTGGAGAGGCCATCCCCGACTTCAGTAGTCTGACCCCCCGGCACCGTATTGCACTGCCGCAGCCGGGAAGCATTCAGCATATATTACTGTCGATGGCTTCTGAACGAAAGTATGGCGATGCCGCCCGGTTTGACAAGGCCCTTGTGACTATGAAGCACCCGGACGGGATGACAGCCCTGGTCTCGGGAGCAGTTGATGCGCATTTTACTTCGCCTCCTTATATTTTTATGGAAAATGATACCGAAGCAGCGGACGGCAGCCGATTTAAAACGATTTTATCCGGGTTTGATGCTTTCGGCGGTGAATTTTCTTTTATAGGGGCAATGGCGGACGGTAAGTTTATTGAGGAAAACCCGGGCTTGCTTAAAAGCTTTCTGAAGGCGCTTGGACAGTCCGTTGATTTTATAAATACAAACCCGGAGGAATCAGCCGAAATACTTGCCGGAATTTACAACCTGCCGGAAAAGCAGGTCTTTCAGTATATTACCCGCGAAGACATGAAATATACTACCGAACTCTACGGGCTTGAGAATTTTATTTTGTTTATGCATGAAAACGGATATCTTTCGGAAAAAATCAACCCGGGAGATGTTCTCTATAATGATTAAGCCCCTGCGCAAGCTGAAGCACGATAATCCCGGAGGCACGGTACTCTGGTTTGTCCTTTTTATAGTAATTTGGGAAATAACCGCCCGCAGCGGACTTGTGTCAAAACTGATTCTTCCTCCTTTCTCTTCCGTTGTAAAGACCTTCGGAGCCGAGCTTGTTTCCGGTGAACTGCTGACAGGAACCCTTGTGTCCCTGGGATTTGTCTGCGCCGGGATTATTATGGGGGCGGCGATTGCTTTCGGTCTTTCGGCTGCTTCGTTTCAACTTACTGCTGTGCGCCGCCTTGCTTCAATGCTCACCGCAGTTTTTCATCCTCTGCCCGGAATCGCGGTGCTTCCCGTTTTTATTCTGATTTTCGGCATAGGCGGCAACACCCTGCTTATGGTTATTCTTCATTCCGTGCTCTGGCCGCTTGTTGTTAATATATCAGCCGGATTTGATTCAGTTCCGGCAGTCTATCGCAAAATCGGGGCCAATTACGGGTTGAGTACGGTCGCCTTCTTTTTTCGAATAATGGTTCCGGCGTCATTCGCACATATATTTTCCGGTCTGAAAACGGCATGGGCACGGGCATGGCGGGCTGCCGTCAGCGCGGAAATGATCTTCGGCATCACAGGCAGCGGGGGCGGTCTGGGCTGGTTTGTGTTTGAGAAGCGTATTTTCATGGATACCGAAGGGATGTATGCAGGAATTCTTATGCTTGCTTTAATCGGGCTTGCAGTTGAAAGCGGTCTTTTTTACCTTGTGGAGTTTTCAACGCTTGGAAGGTGGGGTGAAGGATGAACGTACTCAGCTTTAACAACGTATCTTTTGCGTATCCTGGTTATCAGCCGGTGCTGAATAACTTTTCTGCAAGCCTGCAACACGGCGAGATTGTCTGTGTGATTGGCCCCTCAGGCTGCGGAAAGAGCACTCTTTTAAATCTGGCGGGCGGATTCATTTTTCCCGGCTCAGGGATAATAGAAGACAAGTATGGAGTTGTTTCCGGTCCCGGAAAGAACCGGATTATGGTTTTTCAGAATTCAGATCAGCTTTTTCCCTGGCTGACTACTTCAGCTAATGTTAAATTCCCGTTGAAATATAGAAATAGTAATGTGGAAGACATCAGTATTCAGACGGAGAATCTACTGGAACTGGTTGGTTTGTCTGATGATGCGGATTTATTTCCATCCCAGCTTTCAGGGGGAATGAAACAGCGGGCAGTAATAGCCAGGGCGTTGTCAACCAGGCCGGACATTCTGCTTCTTGATGAACCTTTTACCGCGCTTGACGCCCCGACAAGGCGCTCTCTTCAGGATCTGCTGGTTGAATTGAACAGGGGGTTGGACACTTCCATGCTGTTTGTCACCCATGATATTACCGAAGCGGTTTATATTGCCGACAGGCTTATTATATTAAAAAATGATGAAGCAGTTTTTATGGATATAGATATCGAGCGTATTTCAGGCCGAAGGGATGAGTACAGCGACGATTTTGTCAGTCTGGAACGCAGGCTATACGGGCTGCTGAAATAAAAGACATTTCTATAAATTATAAACACGCTTTTTCTTTTATCCTCTTTATTCATTAATGACCTGGTTATATACTGATCTGTACTAAAATTTATAAGCAGGAAAAAATGAATATCAAAGAAACAATTTCAATAAACGGAATTTCCACGTCTGTAAGATACCGTAAGGGAGACAGTCCCGTGATAGTCTGTATTCATGGAAATTCTTTATCAAAGGAAATTTTTACGCCGCTGTTTGAATGTGAAGGGCTGAAAAGATATGGGATGATGGTTTTTGACCTGCCCGGTCACGGCGGTTCGGCCCGTCCTGCTGCACCGGATGAAACTTATTCAATGTCAGGGTATGCAAAGCATATCGAAACAATTGTTGATAGTCTCGGAATTGATGAAATGGTTCTTCTTGGTTTTTCAATGGGCGGCCATCTCGCCATGGAAGCTGCAGGGCAGAACCTTGGGAATGCTGTAAAGGGCATATGCACAATTGGCACACCGCCGGTAAGAAGTTTTGAAGATTTTGGATCGGCATTTCTTCCCCTCGCGGAAGGCGCCTCTCTTTTTAAAGAGCAGATCTCAGATAATGAAAGAGCATTAATTGTTGATTACATCTCCAGTGATGATGCAATTAAACCTGTTCTTTCTGATGCTGTAATGACCTCTGATTCCGATTCACGTAAATATTTTTTTCCGGCTATTATTGCGGGTGATGGTCACAATGAACATGATTTTTTGAAAGCTACCGATATCCCGTTTCTTTTTGTTTATGGAGAAAATGATCGCATGGTAAATTTGACTTACCTGGAGAATAACAGAATCGCAGGATTACTTGGAGATCGCCTCAGGATAATAAAAAATGCGCAGCATTTACCGTCGTTTACAGGAGAGGATAGTTTTTTGAAAGAATTTTCCAGCTTCATGGAGAGTCTTGTTTCCTGAATATCCATCATCAGGATTCAGATATTCAGAATTTTCTCCTATGCCCATGCCTGATTCCGCTATATAATGTACCTACTAGAATTAGGCAGCAGAATGAATATAAAAAAAACAATTTCAGTGAACGGAAACTCTACGTCTGTGATTTATCGGCGGGGAGATAATCCGGTAATAGTTTGTATTCACGGCAATTCTCTATCCAGGGAAATTTTTACACCGCTTTTAAAGAATGAAAAGTTTAAAAAATACGGGTTCCTGGCTTATGATCTGCCAGGCCATGGAGATTCGGCAGTTCCGGCGAACCCTGAAGGGCTCTATTCTCATGAGGGTTATTTTTCACATCTGAAAGGTCTGCTTGAGGTTTTGAGTATTGATGAAGTCATATTACTTGGCGTATCGCTGGGGGGGCACATCGCCGTTGGTTCGGCAGCGCGGCTGGGTTCCGTTTTGAAAGGATTGTTTGTTATTGGCGCGCCGCCAATCTCAGGTCTGGCGGATTTTCCCGAAGCATTTTTACCTATGCCGGATAATACTTCCTTTTTTTCAGAAACCCTGTCTGATAAGCAGGTCGCAATATGGACAGATGCCCTTACTTCAAGGTCTGAAATAAAGGCATTATTTTCTGAAAATATTAAAAATACAGATGGGCGCGCAAGGAGCCTGCTTTTTCAAAATATCAATAAAAACGGTTTCCCGAGCGAGCATGCAATTTATCAATCACTGAAGGTTCCTCTACGTGTCGTTTTCGGCGCTGAAGACAGGATTGTAAACATTAAATATGTGCAGACTGCAAGGATAAAAGAGCTGCTTGGAGAGCATCTTATGATTTTGGACGCATGCGATCATATACCTGACTGGGCTATAGATACAGGCTATTCGGCCGAGCTCGAAAATTTTATGGAGGACCTGATTGTCTGACTGGCCCGGAGTGGATTTGCGCGGAAGAATTATGCTTCATCCTCCATGGAGCAGAGAAAATCAATTCAGATCAGACGGTGAATACAAGATAAATATCTTTCCCTGCCCGGCAATTGCTGTTATGAATATTCTAACAGCATACCAGGCAGCCGGAGGTTCGCCTGAAGCTCTGCTGGAACTATTAAACGGGCATTTCCCGGCCGGTTATGATAAGCTGGATTCCCGAAGTCTGAAGGACCCAGGGAACCACTACAGTTATGAGTTTCAGTTCTATCTGGCCAGTTTTACAAAAATTCTGCTGGATGATCCGTTTTTCCGTTATTCTATAGATGAAAATACCCAACTTCCCGAATATCACGGACCACTTGAGCAGGGACCCATTGATTTTGCACCCTGGATAGTTGATGACGGGAACAATAAAAGCGGCTATATTTCAATAGTCAATGTAACGGTGATGTTCTATTATATTGAGGATGAGTACCTTTTGCCGGGTTCTAAAGATGATCAGGCCGTCCTGGGCGGAAAGCTTTCGGATGAAGCTGTTGGATTTCTGAACAGCTGTATTCCTGAAAAATACCGGATGGATCGCGACTTTTTCAACAAGGAAGGAGTCATGGTCAGTTTTGAGTTTATGTGTCTGGCTGTCAATCTTTTACGGTCCCTCTCTAACGATGAACTTTTTGCTGCAAAAGCATTCTATTACGGATTTAAAAACTACAGCACACTGGCTAAGGCAATCTTTCTTAAGTCGGAGCTTTCTCTTGAAGAAAGTTTTCAGGAATGGCAGTTGCGCACAAATAATCTCTACAATATGGAATTCCAAAGCGGTCTGAGAAGTTTTCGGATAAGGATTAATCTCCGAAAGCAGGTGCAGACCGGGATGTTCGGACTATACCGCTCCAATGCAGTTGGGGGTATTTTAAATGCGGTTCCTTCTGTACACCGGGCCTTTATTGAACTTTCTGTTAAGCAAAAGACAAATGTAAAGGTAATCCCTGTGAAGGATAATCCATACTCATTCTGGATCAGGGTAGGCTGGAGAACACAGCTGTCTTCGCCCGTGATCTGGTTTGCTGCCGCAATGTCCGGGGCAGTTATTTTCCCGATCGTTTATTTCAGCAGATTATTTATTTCTTCGAAGATCCTGCCTGTGGAATCAGGAATTATAATATCAGCGCTTTCTTTCTCTCTTGTTCTGCTTTCTTTGAACTGGCGGGAAAAGTTGAAAAAAGTTACTGCAATGTTCCGGGAGTCGCAGGATGTAATCAGCAAACAACTCGATTCTCTAAAGGCAAACACAAACGAACTGCTTGCTGAGCGCAATGCTCTTGATAAGAAGGTTAAAGAGCGTACAGCCGAGCTCAATGAAGCGCTGGAGCAGCTTAAACAGCTTGACCGGAGTAAAACCAATTTTATAGCGAACGTATCACATGAATTGCGCACCCCTCTTACGCTGCTTTCCGTACCGCTTGAAGGTATCAAGAACGGCCGTTACGGAAAAAAACTTGACTCTGAAAACCATGTTTTCAGTCTGATTGAGCGTAATGTCATAAGGCTTAAAAATCAGATCAACCAGCTGCTTGATTTTTCAAGGCTTGATCTCGGAACAATGGTATACGAACCGCAATTAATAGAGCTGATAGGCTACTGCCGCGGGCTTGCAGCGGAACTGGAATCTCTTGCCGAAAAAAAGGGGCTTTATCTGACCGTTGACAACCGTACGGGAGCAGAAAAAGTTTTTATAAAGGCTGATCATTCTTTGCTTGAAACAGCCGTGCTTAATTTACTGAATAACTCTCTGAAATTTACAGAAAACGGCGGAATCAGGATCATAATGAGTAAAACTCAGGATAATGAAAAGATTGTATTAACCGTCGAAGATTCCGGAATCGGTTTTACACCTGAGGATAAATCGCAGATTTTTAAACGATTCACTCAGGCGGAAGAAAGCAGGGAAAGACACAGGGAAGGCGCCGGCCTGGGGCTTGCTCTGGTCAGAGAGATTGCAGAAAGGCACGGCTGGGGGCTTGAAGCTGAAGGACGGCCGGGAGAAGGTTCGGAATTTTCCATCATAATGCAGGCAGCAGATAGCGGCGGACTAATTACGGCTGATGGTTCTGCAGATCAGACACTATACAGCCGCAGGCAGGAGCGTGTGGAACCCGGATTATTGTTCCCCAAACAGGAAAATGACGGTGTAAAAGATGATAAGAAGGATACAATCCTGATTGTCGAGGATAATCCTGACATGTGGATTGTCCTGCAGGACCTCCTGTCGTCTGAATACAACCTGAAATGGTGCTCCAGCGGAGAGGATGCTCTTTCCTGGCTTACAACCGGACCTCCGCTGTCTTTGATTATATGTGATGTAATGATGCCCGGAATGAGTGGTTTCGGCTTTCGTCGGAACCTTCTTAATAACAACGGTTACAGTAATCTCCCTTTCATCTATCTTACAGCGCTGGCCGACCCTATGGAGAAAGCAGAGGGGTTGAAAACCGGTGCGGTAGATTATATTCAGAAGCCGTTTATTGGAAACGAACTGCTGCTTAAGGTGCGAAACCTTGTTGAAAGCCATAAATCATCTTATATGCAGGCTGTTAAAGACAGGCAAAGCACCGAGCGTTTAAGCCGGATTGCCGCCGGAATAATCTCTGAGCCTTCTCATCAGGAAAGGGTAAACTTCGGAATAACAAAAGCAGAACAGAGGGTAGTGGAGCTTGTCCGTCTTGGACTGCAGGATAAGGAAATTGCAAACGAACTCTCCGTTTCTCCGCGTACAGTTTCCTCACACCTTAGCCATCTCTTTCAGAAAACAGGTACACAAAACCGGGTAGAATTGATTAATAAACTCTATAGCAGCAATTAAACAGATACTGAAAAGTCTGTAAACGCTGCACCTGTTGCAGTAATTCAACTGCCATCATTTACAAAAACATTTTAAATACCTGTTCTGATTTAAATCCTGAATACAGTAAAAATACCGATTTGTTTTCAGTAATATTACTGATGACAGTCTGTTCCGTTTGCATGATACTCATATCGAAGAATATAGCATAAAGGTAATCACGGTAGGTTGTGATGATATGTGTATGCATGTTTTAGGTGGAAAATTATGAAACGAAATATTGTTATTTTACTTATCATTTTGCCAGTCCTTTCAGGTTGTGCATCAGTAACAACAGAAGCTCATAAGGATGCTGCCGGTGCTTCGGTTGAAAAGATCAGTTTTCCTCCATATTCAGGTGAACCGCTGGATGTCCAGATTGTTGAGTTTTCAATCCCGGCTGAAACACTGACCAGATATCCTGAACTCAATGATCAAAGGGTCGGGTGGGGTATGTGCAGCAGGATAATTGACATCTGTTATGAATCAGGGCGATTCAGTTTCATCGAGGAAAAAGAATCAATGCGCGACAAGATACTCGAAAACTGGAAAATGAAAGCCAGCGGAATAACAATTGATGAAGATGATTTTGAGATCGGGACGTTGCAAACTCCTGATTATTTTATCTATGCGGAAATATATGATTTTGCAATCAGGCAGAACGAAAAGGTTGTTGCCGGAGCGGCTGAGGAAGAAAAGACAACAATTATAGGGATCCAGTTGCGGCTTCTTGATTCTGAAAGCGGAAAATTTATACCTGCCTCCGGTATTGGTGAAGCCTCGTCTTTTTCCCAGTCAATATGGATGAACGCGGATCTTCCGTTCGATCAGTCTACGGTCGGATTATCGACTGAACGGGCTGTTCGTGCGGCTGTATTGAAATTAATAGAAAGAATCAAATAGAAAAAGGAAGAAAAAATGAAAAAGATTATTTTAATACTGCTTTTTATAACAGTTTCGGCGTCTTTATTTGCAGCATATACATATACTGCACAGATCCCTCATCCGTATACCGGAGAATATTACGACTATACCATTACTGTAAATGATGACCTGACTTATACAATTACTTTTTTTGAAAACACAAGGACGTTTACATACGATGATTTCATGGACGGAACTTATGAACAATGGCTCCTTGACATAATTGAAGATCTGTATCCTGCGAGCACCGGAGGAAGTGTTATTCAGTCTTTTTCCGCAATAGCTTCAACTATCAATAACACAGTTGCAAATTCTTCGACAATAAGAACAAGAATGCTGGATAAAGTTACTGAAGATAATACTGATGCAGAAGAAATTGAGAAAAAGAAAATGGTAATTTCAATTGTTCCGGATTTTTCCTATCTGATGTTTGAAAGCGGTTCTGTTCTGCATGTTGCAGCCGGCATAGCAGGAGAGCAGCCCGCATTAAATTTTCATATTAAACCATGGATTGATTATGCACTTGAAGGCGGCGGCATGGATATCGGACTTGATCTGGGATATACCGGTATGGGCAAATTAGGTGATGCTTCAGATCTACTGATCGGAATGGGAATGCTTCTAGGCTATTATGATTCTATTTTAAACAACATCGGATTCTCTATGGGGTTCAACTTTATGGTCGGTGCGGGATTTTATATCAGTGAGTCTACCAAGACCTCAGCCGGTCTGGCATATAATCTGACTATCGATAAAACCGCTCTGGCGCACGGTTATGCGTTTGGCATGAATATTATTTCAGGATTAACCCGGGACCTGTTTATTTCAGCATATGGTTCGGGAACTGCAAGCATGGGTGGCATTTCCATGAATGACGGAATGTTTATATCGGGCAGTTCACTTGTTTTTGATTTCGGCGGAAGCGTAGCATATTATATTTCTGATTCATTTTATCTGGAAGTCGGCGGTCAGTACATAACTGATTTTGATTCGGCAGGTACAATAGGTATCTCTCTTGGTTCAAGCTACAGGTTCTGAAATGAATAAGAAAAAGGTCATTCTGTTTACCGTTATGGCCATTTCTCTGACGGGGTGCCTTTCGACCCCGTCGGATTATGCAAGCGCCAGGCTGCCTGCCTCAGCAGAAGGAAGCAAAATCGCAATAGTAAAAAGTGTGTATCCAACGCCTGAAAATCTGCCCGACACTTTATCGGTTTCAAGGGCGAATGTTATCCTTGAAGAAGAACTGATAATGAGCGGAAACTGTCAAATCGGCAGTCTGGACGCCGATGTTGCCGAATATGAAGAAATTGCAGCAAGAATTGAGCTGCAGAAAAGAATATTTGATGAAACGGGCATAAATTATTTGGCAACTCTTAAAATAATGTCTTATGATAAGCCTTCAGTGAAATTCTTTATTGGCGCTGCTTCGTCTTCCGGGCAGGCTTATCAGCTTAAAATGCAGCTTAGAATACTGGATTTGGAAACCGGAATGGAATATGTAGCCGAAACAGTTTCGGAAACGTCCCAGCGAACTAATGCAGTTGCGTTAAAGCAGGATCGCAGCCGAACAATAGGCGAAGAATCTGCTGTAGGGGTAGCGCTTGAGAAGGGAATAACCCGGCTGGTCTACCTGCTGTTCTGAATAACCCTGTAAACCTTAACCTGCCAGTCCTGTTTATAGCGGTGCATGACTATTCGTGTTCCGTAACCGGGACTGGCAAATTTATCAACCAGTTCGCATTCGTTTCGCAAAAAGACCTGAAGCTGTTCATGGTAGTTAACCGGGTTGCCGTAAAGAATATTCCAGACCGGCCTGTCGCGGTAAATAACGTCATATTCTTCAGTATAGATTATGTATTCAATATTATTTTCTTTAATATAATCAGCGACGCTTTGTTGAATTTCCGGCAGGGCTGTCAGGTTTCTCCAGTCAAGCAGCCGACCGTAATCGAGAGCGAATTCAACAGACAGGGGGCCGAGCACACGGCTTTGTTCAGCTTTTGCCCCCTCAGCTTGCGGTCCGACCGCTGATTCTATCCTGTTTAAAAATTGAGCGTATGTCTCCCGTTTTCCCGATATCTCATGATGGATCATCACTACTGAATTAACTGAAAGAAACAGAATGGCTGCTGCAGATAATACGCGGCGCAGCGAGGTTTTTCTGATGTTTTGCAGAGCGGTTGCAACCAAAAGAACAAGGAAGGGGATTATAAATATAATCGAAGGTGCGCTGTATTTTCCCAGTAGAATGATGCCTGTATTTATACCGATAATACCTGTTATCGCCGTCTGTAAAGCTGAATTTGCAGATATCGTTTTAATCTCTTTTTGCATCCGGTTTGATTTTAAACTGTTATAAATACCTGACAGTATAATGCCTGCGGCAGAGACTGCAGCCAGTATAAAAACCGGCCATATTCGGGGCGTATAATAGGTGCCGCTTATCCGCAGAAACAATTTCCGGTAAAAATCATCAAATCCGAGAAGTTTTATATCAATCGGTTCCATCACCCCGACTTCTTCACCGAACCCGGTATAATCTGAAACGAAGCTGCTGTTGAACTGCAGGCTCAGTATTATAATTACAATAGCGGCAGCGGCGGGCAGCAGCAGAAACCCGGCTCCTTCAATTATTTTGCGCCTTTTCCGTATTATTTCAGTAAGCATAATCAGCCCGGCGGGCCAGGCAATAATAAATGCATTGGGATGAAACCCGATCGCTGCTGATATCGGCAGCCCGGAGAGGAGCCCTTTTCGAAATAGAACAGCGTTTTTATTCACCGAACGGGTATCAGTGTCGTAAGAAAAAAGCACATACAGTGAAAGCAACATTAATAAAATAAGTTGAATTTCCTGACGGCCGAAATGTGATGCATAGAGAAACTGTATCTGTATTGAAAGAAGTATTCTGCCGGTTAACCTGTCTATATCCAAACGGTTACAGAGAAGTCCGAAAACCGCGGCAGCGGCTGTTCCCGTTAATAATGAAACAAGTCTGACGCTGAACAGGCTGTAGCCGAATATTTTTATAAAAATAATCTGAAGGATATGAAACAGAATTTTAACTGCGTGCGGAGCCCGGGGGAAAAGATTAAAGAAGGGCTCGGTCGCGGCAGCATTTCCTTCCGCGAGTATAGCCCTGCTGAGCCCTGCAAGCCAGGACTCGTCAGAGTGCGCAAATGGAAAGATGACCAAAAAACTAAGGTTAATTACTGTCCAGATAAAAAGATATTTTATCGACGTATTGTGAAATAATGTTCGATCTTTCTCCACACACAATCCTATTTGGGACATTTCAGCCTGTCAAGTGCAATTTATATCGATAATTTAACATCCTTAATATTGCATTCTGAATATAACTAGCCTATAATGTATGAAAGAATATTTATAAGAATAAGTCAATATAAAGGAAGTTAGATTTGACTATCTATTGTAGATAGTTCTAAAAAATAAACTAATATTTTACAGAAGGGGGTATTTAATGAGTGATGCTTCTAACGGCAATGTTTCAACCGGAAGCATAAGACGCTCCAGCAGCACCCGAACCAGAAGGAAGAAGAAAAATCAATTGCCTGTCGGTATCATTGTCGGTGTGGTAATAATAATTCTGGGTATTCTTCTTTCATTAAAGGATCCAAAGCTCGGACTTTTCTGGTTTACCGGGATGTTCTTTGGATTTATTCTTCAAAAATCAAGGTTTTGCTTTACAGCAAGTATGCGGGATCCGTCATTAACAGGCAGTACGACCGTTACCAGAGCAGTTTTGATTGCGTTTGCATTAACCTCAATAGGTTTCTGGGCAATTAAATACGGTTATGCACAGCAGGGGCTTCCTGTTCCGGGGCAGTCGTACGTAGTCCCTGTAAGCTTCTCGACAGTTATCGGCGCATTTATCTTCGGAATCGGTATGGTTATTGCCGGAGGTTGTGCATCAGGTACATTAATGAGAGTCGGAGAAGGCTTCATTATGCAGATTTTATCACTGTTCTTTTTTGTTGTCGGTTCGCTTTGGGGAGCACATGATTTCGGCTGGTGGAAACTTAATGTCATCAGTAACGGAAAAGCTGTCTTTCTGCCCGATGTATTCGGCTGGGCGGGAGCACTTATTGTACAGCTGTTGATAATTGTTTGTCTGTTTATTGCAGCAGATAAATGGGAAAACAGAAAAAATAAAGAAAACGCATAGATATTTTCAAACGCTGTAAGCGTTCAGAATAAATTTTAAATTATACAGGAGATTTTAATTATGGCAGAATATGAACTCGATTGTTTGGGAGAAGCTTGTCCGATACCTCTGGTAAAGGCTGAAAAGAAAATTGAAGAACTTGAAGCAGGTGATATTCTTATTGTACAGATTGATCACAGCTGTGCAATGAAGAACCTTCCCGAATGGGCAAGAAAAGAAGGTCACAACGTTGAAATAGAAGAAGTTGATGACGGTGAATGGGAAGTTGTAATTGAGAAAGTGAACTAATTATGGCTCTTAAAGATAATAAATTCTATAAGATGTGGTTTAAGGACGCCTGGCCTTATCTGACGGGAGCGGTTCTTTTATCTGTTTTTCAGATCTATACCCTTGCTTCTACCGGCAGTCCCTGGGGTGTCTCAGGAGTGCTTGCCAACTGGGGAGCCTGGTTGTATGAAGCAGTCGGAGGGACTGTTGATAAATGGTATTATTTTGCTTCTGAAGGAGCGCAGAAAACCCTTGAGAACGGATTTTTAAACCATCCCGGCAGTATGAGAAACATCGGGATTATTCTCGGCGCTCTTTTTGCAACCCTTATGGCCTCCCAGTTTAAAATCAAGAAGATTAAATCGTGGAGACAGGTTGTCGCAGCTGTTTTGGGCGGACTGGCTATGGGATACGGTGCCCGAATCGGATTCGGCTGTAACATAGGCGCGCTTTTCAGCGGTATTACTTCATTTTCTCTATCCGGATGGGTATATGCGGTATTTCTGTTTCTCGGCGCATGGGTAGGAAGCAAGCTTCTTGTCAAGTTTTTCATGTAGTGAATAAATTAGATATATCAGTTTGATTTGTTCCTGAAGTTTATAAAAGGCTGAGCCTTTTATAAACTTCCTTTTGCAGACCCGCCGGCCAGGCTGATTTTCAGCTCCCATGGCGGGAACTTTTTAATAGGAGGAATGATAAAACACCTCCGTGTGTTTTATCATTTTGAAGTTTGCCAATGCAAACTTCCCTTCACTATACGCCTTCCATGGCGTGAACTTTTTAATAGGAGGAATAATGGCCAGAGAAAAGAAGATAGAAGAATATGATGTAGTTATTATCGGCGGGGGCGCCGGCGGATTGACCGCCGGAATCTATTGCGGACGAGCAAGACTGAAGACGCTGCTGATAGAGAAAGCTCTCGTCGGAGGACTTGCAACATATACAAATGAAATTGAGAACTATCCGGGATTTCCCGAAGGTACAACCGGATTGGGGCTGATGAGCCTTTTTGAAAAACAGGCAAAGAAATTCGGTGTAAAGTTTAAAGGTACTGATGTGAAATCCGTTGATTTAAGCGGAGAAGTAAAAATTGTAGAAACTTTTAGAAATATCTATAAGTGTAAGGTTGTTATTATTGCTTCAGGCGGAAGACCCAGAGTTACAGGCGCAGTCAACGAGGAAGATTATCTTTTTGATAAAGGAATCAGTTTTTGCGCGACTTGTGATGCTGCGGCAAATACCGGCAAAGATGTGTTGATTATCGGATCAGGTGATGCAGCGATTGAAGAGGGTATGTTTCTTACAAAGTTTGCCAACAAGGTTATAGTTTCAGTTATACATGATGAAGGTAAAATGGATTGTAACGAGATAGCTAAAGCTGAAGCTCTTTCAAATCCCAAAATGGAGTTTGTCTGGAATACTGTTGTAAAAAGATTCGAAGGTTCTGATCGGCTGGAGAGTGTAGTCCTTGAGAATGTTAAAAACAAGAAAGAAATCGTTGTAAATGTCCCGACCTGTTTTGAGTTTATAGGTTATCTACCCAACACCGAGATTTTCAAAGATCAGGTAAAGATGACCGACAAGGGCTATATAATTACAACCGAAAACAAGAATACAAACATCGAAGGGGTTTTTGCTGTAGGTGACGTAACTGACAAGTTCCTGAAACAGGTTGCAACTGCAGTAGGCGACGGGGCAATTGCGGGTTATGCGGCTGAAAAATACATTGCAGAAGAAGAAATGTATCACAGCCAGATTCTTGCGCGTGACGGTGTAGTCTTTGTATATGATGCATCAGAAGAAGGCTGTCGCGAATGTTTGAGTCTTGTTGAAGACCTTGAACGTCAGATTGCAGAGCATCACGGTGTTACCAAAGTAGATATATACAAATCGAAGGGTATTTCAAACAGGATGAACATAGAAGAAGTGCCTAAACTTGCAATTATTAAAGGCGGTCAGATCGTCAAGGTTTTTGATGAGGATTTTGATCCGGAAGAAGTAAAATCCACTCTTGCAGAGTAAAAGGAAACAGAAATGAATAGGAAAAATATATTCAGCATTCTGATTCTTGTTTCGGCAGCGCTGCTGCTTTTCAGTTGCGGAAACGGAAACTACGCTGAGTCCGGGATGCTTATCATTGATGCAGATGAAGCACTCGAGCTTGCCGGAAGCGGCAGCTGGGTCCTTCTGGATGCGCAGAAAACTACTTCTTATGAGAAGGAACATGTTGACGGCGCAGTTAATATTGAGCGAAAAGACATCACCGTAACCCGACAGGTTTCAAACATGCTTGCGCCGGCTTCACAACTCGCCGAAGCAGCGGGAAAGGCCGGTATAACTGAAGAATCAGATATAATCATCTATGATGATAATAACAATATGGATTCGGGACGTCTTGCCTGGACTTTTATGATTTATGGTCATAAAGGGCAGATTAAGGTTGTTTCAGGCGGACTTTCAGCTTTAAAGGCCGACGGAGCATCGATAACGGATGGAAGTTCCAAAGTATCATCTTCAACTTACAAGCCCGGCAGTCTGGATTCGTCAATGTTGATTGATAAGGCCGGAGTTCTTGAGCTGATTAATAACCCGCCTGAGAACTATGCAATAATTGATGTCAGAACCGATGAAGAATACAATGACGGCACAATTCCGGGTGCTGTTCATATAGAGTATCTGGAAAATGATTTTCCGGATGTTACGTATAAACCTGTACAGCAGATACGTATTCTCTATAAAGATAACGGAATTATGCCTGACGACATGATCGTGATGTTCTGTAAAAGTTCTATCAGGGCCGCCCAAACCTGGGCAGCTTTATATAATGCCGGATATCGGAATCTGAAGATCTATGATGGAGCATGGCTTGAATGGGGTTCAGACGATTCGCTGCCGGTTTACAAGCCGGAAGTTCCCGGTCAGGTTCAGATTCAGGTTCAGGACGCATCATAATATAGTTGAATAAATGAATTAATTCCCCTTGTTTTTTCAGGGGGAATAAATAATCCTTTTTATAAGGATTAATTTTCTGTAAAGGAGTTATCAATGAAAAAAATTATCGTAATGCTTCTCATGCTGGCGCTCGTATTCGGTTTTGTAGCCGGATGTGCAAAGGAAGAAGCTGCTGCTCCTGCAGCTGCTGAAGAGAAGGTAGTTGAAAAAGCTGCGGCGCCTGAAGTGAAGGTGAATGCAGTTGAAGAAGCCGCGCTTGCGTATTTCGCAGATTTTCCCGGAAACAGGATTATCCCTACTGAAAAGATAATCGAAATGATGGATGCCGGTGAAGAGTTCATGCTTGTAGACATTAGAAAAGAAGCTGACTATGATGCAGGACACCTTAAAGGCGCTATAAATGCTCCATGGGGACCGGCTCTTGCGGATGCGCTTGAATGGCTTCCGGATGATATCCCCGTATTCGTAAACTGCTATTCCGGTCAGACTGCCGGTCAGACTATTGCAGCTTTAAATGTTGCCGGTATTCAGGCTCAGTCTATTAAATACGGCTGGAACCTCGGGATCTCAAAGACCGAAGGAATAGATGCTTTTATTACGACAGAGCCTACACCTGCTCCCGATGCGTCAGGCGTCAAATATGATCCGGATATAAAAGCTGCAGTTGAAGCATATTTCAACGATATTCCCGAGAAGGGAAGTAATATCTGGCCTGCTGCAAAAGTTAAAGAAGCCTATGACGCCGAAGAAATTACTACAATAGTTTCGATTCGTCAGCAGGATGCATATGATGCAGGCCATATTGAAGGCGCAATTCTTATTCCATGGGGACAGGGAATGCAGGAGAAATTTGCCGATCTTCCGAAAGATGAGACATTCGTAGTTCATTGTTATTCAGGACAGACTGCCGGACAAACTGTAGCCATTTTAAGGCTGCTGGGTTATGATGCAGTATCATTGAAAAGCGGAATGGGAACGCCTGTAACAGGCGATACCGGCTGGGCCAACGAAGGTTTTCCGGTAGTACAGTAAATTTTGCTGTATATATGATTATTAAAGGGGCCGTTTTTTTAAACGGTCCTTTTTTTTGAATTTATTTTGCAAAATCTATTTATTTGCACTAAAGTTAAAATAGAAAAACAACAAAAGGATTTTCATGAGTGAAGATGTTTTTGAAGATAAAAAAATAACAACCCTCGCAGAAGCTGAAAAAGTCATAAGTGAGTTAAAAAAGGATCGGGAAGCTCTTCTTGATAAAATTCGTTCTCTTATGATCAGGTTGGAAAGCGCGGAGAGACGCTATCAGAATTCCAGTTTACAACGTATGTATGACGAGGTTACAGGACTTCCGAATCACCTTAAAATGGAGCGTGATGTAGGTACATTACTCTGGGAGTTTTTTAATATTCCAAATCCTCCCAAGATTAGTCTTCTGATCATAAAACTTGACGAGAATTTCAATAATGTCAGGCAGGCATTTAATGAGGAAGTTTTTCAAAATATTTTATATACGCTTGCGGAACGTCTGAATATAATGATTGAACAGCGCGGCGTGCTTTATCATACCAGGCCGGATGAATTTGCTATTTTTATCTTTGACAGTATGACTGATGAAGAGCTTGCCCTTTTTGCCTATGATATTCGCGATAATATAGAGACTACTATCGACAACCAGGTATACAAGGTCAAAGTCGGCTGCAGAATAGGCGTTGCAAGCTTTCCTGAAGACGGACTGAATAAACGTATGCTGTTCTCAAGCGCTGATATTGCTTTAAGTTATGCTATTGGCCGCGGTGTGGATGTAGTATTTTTCTCTGAAGATATGCGGCACCATATTATGGGTAATCTTGAAATGCAGGATAATCTTCTTTCCGCAATTGAAATTGATACGCTTTTTGAATTAAGTCATAATTTTAACCTATATTTTCAACCGATTATTACCGTAAACAGTCTTGATGAGGGAGGAATAAACTGCAAGGAATTCAAGGCTGAGGTTCTGATTAGGTGGAAGGATCCTAACCGTGGATCGGTTCTTCCCCGCAACCTTATTGAAGTTGCCGAAGAGACGGGACTAATCCTTCCAATCGGCAAATGGTTAATAAAAGCATCGATGTTGAAGCTTGTTCAATGGAAGAGAGAGTACTTTGATTTAAAACTTTCAATAAATATTTCTCCAAGACAGTTTTTCAGTTTCAATTTTTCGGAGGAGCTTGAAGAACTGCTGAAAAGTACCGGAGCCAATCCGAACGATATCTACCTGGAGATTACCGAATCCTGTCTTTTCAGCGACCATGAATATGCTTCTGAAGAAATCGAGAAACTGAGTTCGCTCGGTTTTAATATTTCACTTGATGATTTCGGCACAGGCTATTCTTCTCTCGGTTATCTGAATAAATTTAAAGCGGACGTTCTGAAGATTGATAAAATATTTACTGATGGTCTGACTGAAGAAGGCAAGAAACGGGATCTGATAAAATCTATTGTTCGCATAGGACATGAACTTAACATGGATATCGTTTTTGAGGGCATTGAAGAGGTTTCGCAGCTAAGAGAGGCATATAAATTAGGCTGCAGAACATTTCAGGGCTATTTATTCAGTAAACCGTTGCCGGTTGAAGAATTTGAAGAGTTTATGAACGGCTGCCGTGACAATTTCCTGTATTTTCCCGATTGAAGATAGCGTCCTGTGCTGTTATTATAGGATATGAAGAAATTCGATCGTGCAGCTGCGGCATATCAGAAAAACGGATTTATTAAGACATCAGTAGATTCTCAGCAAACAAAATCGGAAAGACTGTCGAAAAAGGATTCTAAAAATGAATCCGGGTATCTAAAAGCTGCAAAATTCCTGTTGCTTGTAGGTCCGCAGCAGGCGGCGGAAGTACTGAAACAATTTTCAGCTGAAGATGTTGAACGAATTGTAAAAGAGATAGCAGCAGTAAGAAAAGTGGGAAAGGAAGAATCTGCCGGTATCATCAGGGAATTCGGCAGATTTAAAGCAGAGAATAAAGCGGCTCAACTGCCTGCCCCGGGAGAAACTATTCCCGGTGGTCCTGATAAGGCCAAAGAGATGTTGTTGTCCGCTTTTGGCGCCGAGCGCGGGCAGGAAATGTTTGATAAGGTTTTGCCGTTCGGCGGACGGAAACCGTTTGATTTTTTGGATGATCTGCAGCCGGAACAAATCCTTATGATTCTTAAAAATGAACCACCGTATGTTATGAGCATAGTCCTGTCCTTTTTAAAGCCTGAATTATCCTCTCATATAATAAGCAAGCTTCAGCCCGACAGCAGGAAAGAAATTATTTTTCGTATTGCAAGGCAGGGTGAGATTGCTCCGGGCGTAATTGATAAAATGGAAGGTGTTTTCCGTGATCGCATAAGGGCTCAGGGAAGGATTGTAACTGAGGAAATAGATGGTAAATCAGTGCTTGCGGGCATCCTCAAGCATATGGATATCAGGGCGGAAGAATCCATTCTCGAAGAGCTCGAAAATGAGAACAAACATTTGGCGGAACAGATAAAGGAAAACATCTATACTGTGGATCTTTTGCTCAGAATGGATGATAAAGATGTACAGTATCTGCTGCGTGATTTTGATAATTCGGAAATTGCGATTATTATAAAGGGAAAAAGTGATTCCGTTCGGACAAAGCTTCTTGATAATCTTTCTGAGCGAAGAAGGGTTATGATTGAAGAGGAATCTATCTATCTTGGAGAGATGCGGCGATCTGATGTTGATAAATCGACACGTGAGTTTATTGAATACCTTATGGAACTTGAGCAGAAAGGCCGGATTGCAATACCGCGGGGAGATGAGGAATGGATATAGAGGAACTGATTGGCGGCAGAATAGGCGAAGGGCTGGTTCGGATGGGAGAAATGACCGAAGAACAGGTACTGAAAGTGCTTGAGTCTCAGAAAAACGGCGACAAGCGTCTTTTTGGAGAAATTGCTGTTGATATGGATTTCATCGATGTAGGCAGCGTCATCAGATATATGGAGCAGAACGGATAACCATCTGAATTTAATCCGGAAAAAAAATAGCCGGAGGACCGCTATTCCCGGCTTGTAGAATCTATTATTATTGTTACGGGACCCTGGTTGATCATGTCGATTTCCATGTCGGCCCCGAACTCGCCTGATACAGGTGCTTTACCGGTAATTTCCGCGAGATGACTGATTAGTTTTTCATAAAGCGGAACAGCTTCTTCAGGCGGCGCAGATGCGCTGAACCCGGGTCTGTTTCCTTTTCTTGTTGTGGCATACAGGGTAAACTGGCTGACAATCATAATATCTCCGGCTATATCCTGAACCGAGAGGTTCATCTTGCCTGCAGCATCTTCGAAGATTCTCAGATTCACAAGTTTTTTCGAGATCCATTTTAAATCTTCTTCAGAATCATTTCTTCCTATTCCGGCAAGTACCATCAAGCCGCGACCGATGCTTCGTTTATCAGTTCCGTTTACAGTTACCGTTGCACTTTTAACACGCTGGATTACAAATCTCATGGCGGCAGTTTAACCATTAATTCAGGTTTTGACTACTTGTTAAATAAAGTGAATAACTTGTCTGAGTCCAGCAAGAACCTCTTTGACAAGTCTCCGGTCATCTGATAACTTTTCAGCATGACAGGCAAAAAGGTATTAACAGTTACGCTTAACCCGGCAATTGACTATACCGTAGAGGCCCCGGGCTTCAGGCCGGGGTATGTTAACCGGGCGCTGGGGGGACACAGATATCCGGGCGGCAAGGGAATAAATGTTGCTTCAATTACATCCCGATACAGGTTGAGAACTGCAGTTACCGGATTTATGGGATCTGATAACAGTTCCATTTTCAGGGAACATTTCGAACGTTATCATCTTGACGATCGGTTTATTTATATAAACGGTAATACCCGGGAAGGGATTAAAGTCGTTGATTCGACGCAGCATTCAACTACCGATATTAATTTCAGGGGATTTAGTGTAGATCAGAAAGATATCGACAGGTTTCTTATAGATTTCAGAGAGATTGCCGGGAATTATGATTTTATAATAATGTCGGGTAGCCTTCCGGAGGGGGTGAAACCGGACATATATGCCGAGCTTGCATCAATAGCTGCAGGGAAGGGTGTATTTACAGCGGTTGATACCAGCGGGGAAGCGCTTGTAAAAGCAGTTGATTCCGGCTGCCTGAATATGATTAAACCGAACATTCATGAGCTGAAGGACGCTTTCGGAACAGATGATATTGAAACTTCGGGGCTTTTATCCAAAGTAAAAATGGTTGCGCTTTCCATGGGCGCGGCAGGCAGCAGATTGTATACCGATAAAGGGATATATGAAGCCGGGGCCCCCGACGTCAAGGTTTCGAATACAGTCGGCGCCGGCGACAGCTTTCTTGCAGGTTTTATTGCGGGACTGGCTATGGACAAAAGCCCGCCGGAAGCCCTGCGGCTTGCAACGGCAACCGCCGCTTCAAAACTGATAATAGCCGGGCCTGGCTGGTCGGAAAAGCAGCCTCCGGGATATTTTCATGATCTGATTGAAGTTAAAAGACTTTAACGGGATTCAGGAAAGCTCCAGTATTCTTCGACGATTTTTCCCAGCCGTCGGATTTGGGGCGCCAATTCGTTTGTATAATATCCGGCGCTCAAACGCATGCAATTGTCCCATCTGCCTTCAAGGCTGAACAGGCTTCCGGGGGTGAAGAGAATTCCCTGCTGTTTGGCCGTTTCGTATATCTCTTTCATATTTCCACTGCCCGGAAGTGTTACCCAAAGCACAAAACCTCCCCCCGGTTCAGTTACCTGCGTCAAGGGAGGAAAATATAGTTTAATCGTTTCTCTCAGTGCAGAGACTCTCTCTTCAGCTGTTTTATTAAGCTGGCGCATATGGCGGTCATAGTGGCCTCCCGAGATAAAGTTAAGCGCCATATGCTGGGGCAGGGCGGATGTCGCAACGTTTGTCATTGTTTTTACGGCAAGCATCTCGTCGTAATATTTGCCGGGAACCATCCATCCCAAACGCAGACCGGAAGCCAGGCTTTTTGAAAATGAAGAACAAAGTATTACATTGCCCTTTGTGTCGAATGTTTTGCATACCGGCGCTCTCCGGTCATCGAAACTGATGTCTCCGTATATGTCATCTTCAAGCAGAAGGATATCCCGGGTTGTAAGCATCTCAACAAGTCTTTTTTTATTTTCAAGCGGCATTGTTGAACCGATAGGGTTGCTGTTTGTCGGAATTGAAATGACTGCTTTTACCGGATGTCTTTCAAGAACGAATTCGAGCACATCAAGATTCATTCCCGAGTCGGGATTCATCGGTATTTCAATTACTTTAAGGCCGAAGGCTTTAAGCAGAAAAAGAAAGTTGTAATAAAACGGACTTTCCAGTGCCACTGTATCGCCGGGATTGGTAAAGTATTTTATTGCCAGCGCAATGCCGGCCATGCCGCCGTCGGTGATTATAATATCGTCGGCTGTAACATTCAGTCCGGAATCTATGCTTCGCCTGGCAATTTCGACCCTGAGTTCGTAAAGCCCTGCAAGGGGAGGGTACTCGAAAAGATTCATTTTCAGCTGATCTTCACGGCTGAGATACATCTTTTTCGCATACGGAAGCGATGCCAGATCAAACATGGCGCTGCTGAAAGGATTGATGTCCGATTTAAGAAATTCATCCATCATTGAGTTATAGTCCGTAATAAAATCATCACGCACGGTACGGGGCTTGTCGAGAGAACAGCATTCCGATCCGTTTTCCATTTTGTTAACGTAGTAACCGGATTGCGGAACACCTCTGATAATACGCCTGTTTTCAAGGTTCCCGTATGCTTCACGGGCCGTATTTATACTTATTCCAAGCCGCCGGCTCAGATCACGGAGAGACGGAAGTCTTTCTCCGTGCTGATATGTTCCGGAAAGTATCTGCATTTCTATAGTTGCGGCGACCTCTCCGTAAAGCGTCTCTTTTTTCTTTTCATAATGTGAAGATCGTTGCATATCTCGATTATAGATTAAAAGATAATGGCCGGAAAGGTACAATTTTACAGATTATATAAGGCACAGTATGCAGGGTTTTTCTGATGTTACCTGAAATAAAAACAATTTTGTAGCTTTTTTTTACCGGTATATCGGTGCATATTTCATTAAAACCCGGTTAAAGGAGATGAATGTGCAGACAACAAAATTGATAATGAACAAGCCCGCATCCGTCAGATTTGAAAAGGGAATGGAAGTGAAATGTATCCGCGGTACAATCTGGATTACAGCCGACGGCAGAGATATAATCATCAGGGCCGGAGAGACGTTCGGATGGTGCGATAAAAAATGTAAAGCAGTGTTTTTATCCCTGAATTCCAATGCAGAAATGATCCTGTTTCCGGCGAGATCATTTTTCAAGAAGGTTTCCGTTTTTAACAATAAGTCTGGTTTTGCCGGTGCCCTTGCCGGGTGAATCCCAGCGAAGATGATTAAAATAAACATGAACCTTTCCGTATATCTGCTGCTCTGCATCAAGCATGGATGATTCATTCAGCACTATGTTTCTTTTCAGTTCATGAAGCTCCTTCAGGGTGCTGCTGAGCTTTTCATTCTGGGTTGCAGATTCGTGCTGAAGTTGTTCAAGCGCAGCGCTCAGTTTTTCAGGTACTATCTCAGGATTGTCGTGACCTTGCAAGGCATGTTTAATCTGCCGTATCTGAGTGTCGAGTTCATCAACCCTGGCGCTGTGTCTTGATACGGTTTTTTGAAGCTCTTCCATTGCGGTAAAAGAATCAAGATCGGTTCCAAGAAAGAGATCTGTTACGGGTTCATTTATTGAGCCGAGCTTCTTGCATTTTATAGTGCCGGCCGCAAAAATCCTGCCGCCGAAGATCTCAGCCCGTTTCCCGGTCAGAATTACATCTCCGCCGGCTTTAACCGAAGAATGCATTATTGCTTCTTCCACGAAAACGTTTCCCTTGCATATGATCACAGCGCTTTCGATATAACGGGCATAAAGGTCTCTTTCACATACGATTATGCCTTCATCGTTTCCTGAAATCCCGGCCTTCAGGATGATGTCGCCTCCGCAGGAAATACTGACTTTGCTTACTGATTTTCCAATCTGGATATCTCCGCGTGTTTTGACCGTAAAGCCGTCTGCAATTCGCCCGCTGATGTCCACCGATCCTTCGAAATCAATATTTCCGTTTGAATAATCGACGTTTTCGACAGTTATGATCGGTTCCACGATAACGCAGCCGTTGTGAAGCCGGGCGTTTCCGTCTTCTGCAGCAAAAATACTCTTGCCGTCTTCAGATAAAACTGCGCCCTCTCCGGCCGAAAACATCGGAGGAGAAGCGCCGCGAAGGGCTGTAAGAATTTTTCCGTAAATATCGGTGCCGTCAACCGGAGGCTGCGGTTCATTCAGTTTTGCCAACAAATCGCCTTTGTGCCTGTTCTGAATAAAGTTAAGCTCTTTGAGATCTATCCGCTGGTACTCAAGTTCCCTGAAAGGTTTTCCACGGTCGACAAGAAAGAAGTATTCCGGTTCGGCTGCTTTTTCATTTACTGCCGGGGTTCCGAATGCGACCTTGACCGGCTGTCTGAATATTTTTTTTAAAACAATTGTCTCCAGTATTTCAGCATCTATTCCGGATATGATTTTATTATCATTCAGAAACCGGCGAATCAGTCCGGCTGAAAGCGGTTCTCCGCCCTGTCGTTCCGGCTCAATGCTTACCGTTGCCGTCATTCCGTCTTTATCTGTATCAAGGCTGAGTCTTGGTCCAAGGGTCCGTCCTTCAGGCCATTGGACGAGAGGGACAGGTTTGCCTGAAGCTTCATCAATTACATCGAAAATAAGTTGCTTTCGGTAACCCCTGATATTAAGAATTTTAAGCCGGCCTATTACATCCTCAGGGTAAACAATTTCCCTGTTGTCTGAGGGAGGAAATACGGTCAGACATGCATAATTGTCCTTATAAAATATTTCAAATTGACCTTCTTTACTCATCAGCCGTCCTTTTCTTTAACCGGTTTATTTTATTATCAATATGTGGTTTCGGCAACAAGGAAAAATTGATTATTCAGACGGCCGGGACAAACAACATCAGGCTGCCCATTGACACTGGGGCTGTTCATAAATACTATGTATACCCATGACTGGCAACGAATTACGTAAAAAATACATTAAGTTTTTCAAGACGAAAAACCATCAGGAAATAAAGGGAAAGTCGCTCATTCCGGAAAATGATCCGACTGTTCTGTTCACCACC
The DNA here is from genome assembly GCA_963675665.1 of Spirochaetia bacterium. Lineage (GTDB taxonomy): Bacteria > Spirochaetota > Spirochaetia > UBA9216 > UBA9216 > Thalassospirochaeta. The sequence continues at coordinate 4,267,929 of OY776510.1, read as the reverse complement.
GCAGGTATGCATCCGCTTGTACCGTATATTCTCGGAGAAACTCATCCGGCAGGACAGCGGCTTGTGAATTTTCAGAAGTGTATAAGGACCGGCGATATTGAAGCTGTCGGAGACCCTCATCATCTGACTTTTTTCGAGATGCTGGGCAACTGGTCGCTGGGAGATTACTTCAAGGATGAAGCAATCAGAATGAGTTTTGAGTTTCTTACCAGCCCGCAATGGCTCGGTCTTTCGATCGACAAGCTTTCGGTAACTGTTTTTGCCGGTGATGATGAAGTCGAACGCGATGAAACATCGGCATCGGTATGGCGCGAACTGGGCATTCCCGAAGAACGCATACATTTTCTTTCACGAAACGATAACTGGTGGGGTCCTGCCGGACAGACCGGCCCCTGCGGACCTGATTCAGAAATGTTCATAGATACAGGGCGTGAAGCCTGCGGATCGGACTGTAAACCGGGCTGTCACTGCGGCAAGTATTTTGAGATCTGGAATGATGTTTTTATGCAGTATAACAAGCAGGAAGACGGCAGCTTCAGATTAATGGACAGAAAGTGCGTTGATACCGGGATGGGAATTGAGCGCACTTCCGCAATTCTGCAGGGCAAGCAGTCTGTTTATGAAACCGAGGCTTTTATTCCTCTTATTAATGCCGTGGAAAATGCTGCTGCGATTAAATACGGCGAATCGGAGGAAAGTGATATTTCCGTTAGAATTATTACTGACCATGTTAAAACAGCGACCATGATTCTGGGTGATGAACAGGGTGTGACACCTTCAAACCTTGGACAGGGCTATATTCTCAGGCGTCTGATCAGACGTGCATTGCGGCACGGCCGGAAACTGGGAATTGAAGGAATTTTTCTGGGTAAAATTGCAGAGAAGGTTGTTGATTTATACAGGGACGTATATCCGATAATCGGGAAAAAACGCGATTTTATTCTGAAAGAACTTGAAGCGGAAGAAGATAAATTTCTGCGCACCCTGCAGAAAGGCGAGCACGAATTTGAAAAACTGCTGCCAAACCTGATGAAGAGTTCAAAGCGGATAATTCCCGGAAGACTTGCTTTCAAGCTTTACGACACCTATGGTTTTCCGATTGAAATAACCGAGGAACTGGCTGCCGAACATGACTTTGTCGTTGATCGTGAAGGTTTCGATAAAGCATATAAAAAACACCAGGAAATGTCCAAGCAGGGCGCCGAGAAGGTTTTCAAGGGCGGTCTTGCTGATCAGTCGGAACTGACGACCGCACTGCATACGGCTACGCACCTTCTTCATAAAGCCCTCAGAACGGTTCTGGGCGAGCATGTAATGCAAAAGGGGAGCAATATAACTACTGAAAGACTCAGGTTCGATTTTAATCATCCGGATAAAATGAGTGATGAAGAGATCCGGAAAGTAGAAGATATTGTAAATGAACAGATTAAGCGCAATCTGCCGGTAAGCATGGAAATAATGGATCTGGAAAAAGCCAGAACAGAAGGCGCAATCGCATTTTTTGCAGATAAATATGAAGAACAGGTTAAGGTTTATACGATAGGCGATTTTTCCAAGGAAGTCTGCGGGGGGCCGCATGTAGAAAATACCGGCAATATGGGCAGGTTTAGAATTGTCAAGGAGCAATCCTCTTCCGCCGGCGTCCGGCGAATCAGGGCCGTTCTTGAAAAGGGCGCCTGACACTCGGTTTTCCCTGTCGGTTACAGTTCAAATTTAACAGTAAAACGCATGCGTACTCCTACATTCAGTCCGCCGGCAGAGGCCGGACTGAATGCAGACTGTTCTATCATTTCAATTGCTGCTTCATCAAAACCGAAACCTGCTGATTTCACGGTCCTTATCGTCTGTACATTCCCGCTGCTGTCGATATCCGCTTCTATAATAACGGTTCCTTCAACTTTTTGTCGTTTCGCCTGCAACGGATATTTGAGTTCCGCCTTGTGAATAAACTCAGGTCTTATATCTACCCGGTAGAAGGGTAGAAAATCATCTGTGCCGCCCGGTTCGGAGCGCGAACCTGATACTTCAGGCTGTTTTTCAGTTTCCGGTACTTTTTGCGGTTTTAAATCAGACCCGGGGTCTTCGGGCTGGACAGTTGCCGCAATAACATCTTCAATAATCTCATGTTCAGGAGGCTGCGGTTTTTTTTGTATTGTAACTGAAGGTTCCGGCGCATCAATGATTACAGCATCAACAACCCTGATAAACGGTTCCGCATTCTCGACAGGATCAGAGGATTTTATTTCAAATGATAAAGATAAAACAAGAACATGAAGCGCAATTGAGACGGCAACTGATACTATAAAAAAAATAAGGTTTCGGTTCATTTACTCCCGGGAAGTTTCGTCCATTATCAATACAACATCAAACAAATCTGCATTCTGAAGATCTGAAAGAACCCCGTCTATGCGACTGTAAGGGCATTTTTTATCAGCAACCAGATAAATTACGGAAGCGTATGGAATATTGCCAAGCAGATTATTGAACGTCGTTCTATCATAATATTCTCCGCTGATTCCGCAGACGCCGTTTGAATCGACATTTATTGTAACAGTTTGAGGATATTCTGTTTCTCCGGCAAATTCAAATGCTGGAAGTTCAATGTTTCCGTATTCATCCACACTTGCTGTCAGAATCAGAAATATAAGCAGAAGAAAGGCTATATCCGGCATTGCAAACATCGTGACCGAATACTTTTTTGAAGGTATTCTTAACTTCATAAGGTGCCGGCCTCTATTCGCAGGCCCCTTGGCTTATCTTCCATATACCGGATTGAGAATACTGAAACCCCCGCCGTTTTGGACAACTCAAGAATGTCAAGAACCTCCTGGTAGCTGACATTATCATTTATCTGAAGGACAAGAACAGGTTCCGACAGGCCTGAAGAGCCGGCTTTAATATATTCCGGCAGACTTTCCCTGTTTTTAACCGGTTTGCTGTTAACCAAATATCTATCATCCGGCAGAAGTTCTACAAACACAATTTTATCAGGTGTAAGATGACGCGGCTGTTCATTTTTACGGGGAAGTTTTAAAATAATTCCCTGTGAGGACATGAAGACAGCGGTTACCAGAAAAAAGATTATCAGCAGAAAAGAAATATCAGTCATCGCGCCTGTAAAATCGCGGTTCCTGCTGTGTTTTCTTATTATAATTTTCATAATGCCTTTGTTTTACTGCCGGCCAGAGTAACTGTCTCTTCAGTTTTGTGGGCTGCTGCGGTAAGAATAAACCTGAACAGATGTTCTGCCGCCAGACATACTACAGCTATAATGAGACCGTATCCTGTTGTTATCAGAGCTTCTGAAATGCCTCCGGCAACAAGATTTACTGATACCTTGTTTGCGTCCGCTATGGATTGGAATGATGAAATCATGCCGGAGACTGTGCCTATAAAGCCCAGAAGCGGGGCTATTGCGCTTATGGCGGATATGTATTCGAGGCGTTGAAACATTCTGTCGAACGGAAGCTGAACTTCCCTGCCGACTATTTTATCAAAATCTTCAGAAGAAAGCCTGAATAAATTAACTCCCTCCAACCGGAAAAATGTATTCCCTTTTTCTCCTCCGGAATTCAGAAATAAAAGAAGGGAAGAAATTTTCTGTTTGAATAAAATTGTCTGGATGATGCATTCAAGAATAAGCGCAACGGCAGTTATGGAGAAAATCAGCAGTGGCCACATGAAGATACCGCCGGATTCAAAAAGTGATAAAAAAGTAGTGTTCATCTTCACTCCTTAAAATGATATGCTGAAACCAATCTCACAGGTTAACAGCATGATTAAAAGATCAGTCAGAGTATAATCGAAATTATAATCTCTTGAGTTGAAATCCGCCGAAGTGGCGCCGACGGTAGATTTAAGTTCCTCTTTTAACCCGGACATGCTGAAGTTCAGACCGTCGACAAGATTGGAACTGTTGAAGAACAGTTTTGTATCGAACTTATCGGAATGATCTTCCCATGAGAGATTGGCGGTAAGTTCGTATGAAGGAACATAGTTATATGCCGAGTTGTAATCACCCAGAACTGTTACCGGTTCGGGGATTGAATCCTGAACAATCTCCGGTGTAAACGGCTGCCCGCAGTATATCAGGAGTTTTAACCCTGCTTTGAACCCTTCTTTCTTATATGTTGCGCTGCCCTTGAGTGCATGCTGAACCTCAGTGCCGGGGACAATCCAGCCAGACTCTTTTGTCAGATATCTTGTCCTGGAAAAAGCATAACCGATATCATATTTGAAATGTTCTCCATATTTGCTGCTCCATTTAATATCAATGCCTGTGGAATATCCTTCGGAAGGCTCGAGCGAGATGAATGTATCTTCGAGATCGGTATAAGAAGTACTCATGTTTAAACCGGTAAGATCATAATACCAGGAATAATACGGCGAGAATTTAAGAGAGTCGTCTTCATTAAACAGGAAAACCGTCTGTCCTGCTCCCGTAACAGTCATTGGCGGCTGATCGGCAACGGTTTCCGTCTCAAGTTTATAATAGAGCTCATCCAGACGGCGATCTATAAAGGAAAATTCATCGATAATACCCGGTGACCAGCCCGCAGACAACGCAAAAGAACTGTTTTTCAGTGAGTAAACAGCTTCACCTTCAACTGCAGGTCTTACCGTCATTGTTTCAGGATACCACAAAACGCCGGAGCCCAGTTGATAATCCATGTTTTTTATGCTTCCGATTATTTTACCGTAGCCGTAAACAGACGCCAGCAAATCTTCGAGCAGGATACTATGAGAATAATCGGCGAGAATTATTCCTTCGCTGGTTTCTGCGTATTGATCATCGGTCAATGTCCCGTACAGCGATGAGATACGGCCGGTAGCGCCGGTTAACAGAAGCGTATCGGGTGTTACGGCTATCTGTACTTCTTCGCCCGCCTGTAGTGATCTTGCCCTGGAGACCCAGTCCTGATGAAAAACAGAGATGTTGTCATAAAACGCCTCGCCCCTGAAATCGTAATCAAAATTCCCTGTATTCTGATACAGCGAACCGAACAGGTAAAGAGAATTCCCGATTCCGGGAGTGACAGACCAAAGCCATCTGGCCCCGGCAGCAAGAAAATACGGAATATTATCCATTTTGAAAAATGATTCATTTACGTTGAGGTCGAAACCGTAGTTATCATAGAAACCTGTCAAGTCTACCGAAACCTGGTGATCAGGTGGAGTTATCCGAAGACTGAGCAGCAAGTCTCCGTAGTTTATGCTTGTAGGAGTTCCTTCACTGTTTAAATCGTCTTCAGTTTCTGCTTTTAAAAGTATATTGATGAACGGGAGTGTTGTAATATTGAGAATAGACTGTGTCAGGGAAGCCAGCAGGCTTACATTCGGGGAAAAACTGATTGTCGAGATTCCGGCAAGCTGCGAGGTTGTAGGAGTCAGTTCTACCGTCCAGCCGTCGGCAGCCTTTATCGGGTTCAGTACGAAGCACCCGCCTATGCCCGGACCGTATTCCAGCGGGTATGCACCCCTGTAGACATCAATGGATTCTACAGCTTCAATCGGTATGACCGGTTCGGCCTCCGGAAATCCGAAATCATGCTTGTTTGACGGCATTCTGATGTAATCATAATAATAATTATTCCAGTCCGCCTCACCGCCGTAAACTGAAATTGTATCGTAGCCTGTTCTTGAGAGTCTTCCTTCGGGCAGCACTATAGAGCCTGTTTCAGGGCTGCTTTGAGAGACACTGACGGAGACCGCTGCTGTCATAATATTTAGATTATCAAGGATGCCTTCTTCCATAACAACCGCATCGAACGGATCTGAGCCTGCCGGCTGTCTTTCAAGTTCTTCGGATGTTACCCCGTCATTAATATTTTTTACTGCTTCTCTTTCCGCCTTTACTGTTATTGTTTCCATTTCGATTATTTCGGGCGCAAGTCTGAGTATTACCGGATACCCGGCGGATATGCCGGGGAATTCCGTTTCCGGGTACCCCGGAGCCATAACCAGAACTGTATACAAGCCTTCGGGTATATCCCGGAAGTCAAAATTACCTTCTGCGTCGGTTACTGTAATCATATCAAGTTCAAGCAGGACTAAGGTGGCATTTTCTATTTTGCTGCTGTTTTCTGCGGTTACTTTGCCGCTCATATCCAGGGCAAAGCTGTTTATAACAAGAAAAAATAAAAAAAAGCTAAATGCCGAAAGATATTTTACATTTTTCATGGAAGAATTATAGCTGAATTGAAACAGCTTATCAATAAAACAGTTCAAATCCGCAGGAAAGCCGGCGGGTTAACTTTCTGTATTCAGGTTTGTGGCAAGTTGTCCGCATGCGGCGTTCAGACCTCTTCCTCTTCGGTAACGACGGGTAAAGGGAATTTTTTTCCGTTCCAGTTCCCGGCAGAAAGCCTCAAGCTGACGTTGATCAGGTTCTTTGTAGTCAATTTCAGATGCGGGATTCCATGGAATTACATTTACATTGACTCTTAAACCCTCTGACCATTCGGCAATCAGCGAGGCGTCTTTTACTGAGTCGTTTATTCCTTTTATTATGGCGCACTCAAGAGTTATTCGCCTTCCTCCGGTTTTCTGATAGCGCAACAGGGAGTTTTTCAGTTCAGTGAGGTTATTGGTTTTTGTTACGGGCATTATCCGGGTCCTGACGTCGGGGACTGCGCTTACAAGTGAAACCGCCAGGCGGACAGGCGGGGCATCCCTGCAGAGTCTGTCGATTCCCTCGATTACACCGCATGTAGATACCGTTATTCGACGGGCGCTCATATTCAGGCCAGGATTCCCGGTGAAGTAATTTAATGATTTTATAAGCTCATCGGTATTGCACAGCGGTTCACCCATACCCATATAGACAATATTTCCGATATCACCGTAGAGGTTCCTCAGATGTAAAAACTGTTCAATTATTTCGGCAGATCTCAGGTTTCTTTTCAATCCCATTTTGCCGGTTCGGCAGAAAGTGCAGCCCATTGCGCAGCCGGCCTGAGAAGAGAGGCATGCTGTAGTTCTGTTGTTTTCATCAGTAAGCATTACAGCTTCTATAAGCAGGCCGTCGTCAAGCTGAACTGCAATTTTTGCGGTACCGTCTGAATCAAGATCAGATTTTACAACTGCTGAGGAAAATATTCTGAAACCCGACTTAAGTTTTTCGCGAAGGGCAGACGGGAGGTTTGTCATTTCATCGAATGATTTTACGCCTTTCAAAAGCCATTCGGCTATCTGCCGGCCGCGGTATTTTTCTTTTATCCCTGTTACAGCCGAAATTTCATCAGCTGTAAGGCCGGCAAGAGAGCAGGTATTATCTGACTCAGCAGAATCCGTCAACGGTTACCTGATCTGAGCCTGTCAATCAGGTTGGATACAAAGGTGTTTCTGATGCCGAGTTTCTGAAAATCCGACAGAATCTCAATAGCCTTGTTTTTATCTCCAAGCAGCATATAACATTCGGCTATTTCGGTATACAGCCTGTGGTTTTTGGGGTCATTTCTGAGAAGCCCTTTAAGACTTTCTATAGAGTTTTCATAGTTGCCTCTGAGTTTGTTTATCAGGGCAAGTCCGAGAATGGCATATACGTCAAATTCTATATTGAGAGCTTTTGAGTAATAATCTTCAGCTTTGTCGTATTCCTCAAGATTTCTGTAGGCATCTCCGGCACGGGTAAGAATGACCTTGTTGTCAGGGTCTTTATTAAGGATTTTGTCCCAGTACTGAAGCGACTCAGCATGAGCATTCATTCCTCTGTAGCAATCGGCCATTCCGAACAACGCATAAAAATTGTTCGGTTCGAGTTCAAGGGCTTTGTCAAAATAAAATGTGCCTTTCTCGAATGTTCGAAGTTTTCGATGGCAGTTTCCCAGAGAAGTCAGTACCCTTATGTCAACGTTGCTTCGGTTCAGCTCATACATTCTTTCCCAGTATTTGAGTGCTTCCCTGTATTCCCTGAAATCATAATGAAGATGTCCCAGTCCTATAAGAGCGTATGCATTATCCTGTTCCATTTCCAGGACGCGAAGATATATTTCACGTGATTTCTTGAAGTCGCGAACCTTGCGGTAAGCATCGGCAACTCTTGTCAGAACGGTAATATTGGAATCATCATGGAGCAGATATTCTTCCCAGATTCTGATTGCCTGGTTATATTTATTCAGGGCTTTATAGCAGTCGGCCAGACCAAAGAGCGCATAATTGTTCCCTGGGTGAATTTCAAGGCATTTCTGATAATAGACAACAGCCTGTCTGAAATCCCCGCGTTTTCTTGCCGCATCACCAAGACCGACCAAAGCATAATTATTAAGTTCATCTTTATCTATAATCTGATGAAAACAGTCCTCTGCTTCTTCAACCAAACCTTCCTTAAGAAGCTGGTAGCCTCTTTTGGATAGTTCGGAAATTTCATTGAGAAGTTTTTCTTCTTCAGTTTCTTCTCTGAATCCTTCTTCCGGCTCACTATCCGGATAAGTTGGTATGTCTGCCATATCCCCTTCCTTCGTAAATATACATATTAAATATCAGTCCATCCATCTGCTGATTATCCCTGCTGCTTTTCCAATCCATGATTCAATTTTATCAGGGGCAGGTGCCAGCCAGTACATTCTCATTGCTTCAATCGGATCACCCTGCTTAAGGTATAAATCGCCGATACGGATAAGACCGTCAGTGTAACCGGTTGTAATGAAAATACGTTTGGCCTTTTCGTATTCGCCGGAATTAAAGAACACATTCCCTTTTCTGATTAATGCTGCCTTATCAGCGCTGGAAAGGCCGTCTGGCTGTTCTGTCGAAAGCTTGATAAAGCCTTCGCGGGGAATATTATTTAATACACTTTCGTACTTTTCCTGCATCCAGTTTAAACTATAGTAAATTATTTATATAAAATCAAGAATTATTACAACGTTCCCTTTGTTGAGCGCACTTTATTGACTTCGGCTGTTTTATAGGCCTGCCCAAGGGCTTTGCCGAGTGATTTAAACAATGCTTCGACCATATGGTGGCTGTTTTCGCCGTATCTGCATTCGGCATGAAGGTTAATTCCGGCTTTATCACTGAAGGCCTTAAGAAATTCCTTAATCAGAAAAATATCGAAACTGCCGGCTTGTTGCTGTGGGAATTCGGCTCTGTATACGAGATAAGGCCTTCCGCCTGCATCGAGCGTTATTTCGGACAGGGAGTCGTCCATCGGTATTTGAAAGTGCCCGAACCGGCTGATGGCGCCGCCTTTGGATGCTGCAGTTTTAAATGCGTCTCCAAGAACAAGTCCTGTGTCTTCAACCAGGTGGTGGGGATCGACGTCGATATCGCCGCTTGCGGTTATTTTAAGGAAGAATCCGCCGTGGAAAGCCATTGAATAAAGAATATGATCAAAGAAGGGCAGGGTGGTGTTAATATCGGGCGTTTTACTGCTGTCGAGGTTAAGCTCTACAGTAATGTCGGTTTCTTTGGTCTTTCTTTTTATTTCCGTACTTCTCGGTTCCATTCTTTCTCCTGCTTTAGAACTTCTTGCCATGGATGGCAAGCATGGGTAAATGAAGTTTGTTAAAAACAAACTTCAAAAATTTAAAATAGCATGGAAGCTATTTTAAATTTTCTCCTGTCCTTATATCTTCGACAAATTTGTTTATACGCTTATAGTTTAGTTTGTAATAGGCCGGATTGACTATGAGATGAACCTTGATTTCTTCAAGTGTTTTTATTACTTCAAGATTATTTGCTTTAAGCGTGTTTCCTGTTTCAACAAGATCTACAATATAAGGCGAAAGCCCCAGTACCGGGCCGAGTTCAACAGAACCGTTCAGTTTGATTACCTCTACGGGAGTGTTTTTTCGGTTATAATAATCGCGGGTGAATTTTGTAAATTTGGTTGAAATCTTTAATGCTGCATCGTTTCCGTAATTATGAGCGCCTTTCAATCCCGCAAGACACATAACTGTTCCGCCGAAAGAAAAAGTGTGCAGTTTATAAAAATCATATCCTGATTCATAGATAACATCTGATCCGCAGACTCCCATACCGGCTATTCCGTGATTAACGTAAGTGGGCAGATCGGAGTTTTTAACCAGGAAAAATCTGTAGTTTCCCGAACTGTCGTCGGCAACAAGTTTTCGATCCTCGAATGAAAAATCTATTCCAAAACTCTTGAAAAGATCCTTCGTTTTTTCCATAAGCCTGCCTTTCGGCAGAGCGAATACCAAGGGCTGATTTGTCATAATATTACTGTTTTTCCTTCTTTTCTCATTTGTTCGGCTTTTTTGAATGCTTTGAGTATATCGGTGTCGGAGGCTTTTACCGGCTCCGACGGCGGCAGAAAGCGCTGCCGGTTTCCAAGCCCCGGTTCCATTTTTCGCTGCAGCAATGAGAACCCGACCGAGGGAGCATCAATTCCGAATTTGCCCAGAAGATTATCGTATCGGCCGCCTGAAATAACGGCAGAGTCCATTCCGTGCATATATACCTGGAAAACAATTCCGGTATGATAAGCCTGGCTGCCGGCTTCACTGAGGTCAATCAGCATTTTTTCGCCGAAGCCTGCTTTCTCAATCGCTTCGGAAATCCTGATTAGATATTCAAGTTCTTCTGCAGCAAGTTCTCCGAAAAGTCCTTTTATTTTATCTCTTCCGGCAGCCTTGATTTTCATCAAATCCTTAAGTTCATTTCCAGGGCCTATAAAACTCAATAATTCTGCTTCCGCTGCCGCCTTTTCCTTGCCTGATACGGCAGAACAGAACTTGATCAGCCCGTTGAAATCTCTTAACTCGGTCATTCTTAGGATCTTTGTCTTTTGTTCCTCAGAAAATGATTTAAAAACATGGTTAAAAAGAGCATGTGAACCCAGGTGTATTTCTGCAGGGATGTCGAGAAGTTCAATAACTTTGTTCAGGAGCAGAAGAACCTCCATATCGCCTTCGAAGCCGGATTTGCCTACAAGCTCTATACCGGATTGAAAAAACTCATTATGCGAAATATCTTCGGAATGCTGATGTCGTAAAATACTGTCTGAATAACATATTCTTGTCGGGAGATCGTCATCGGTTAATATTAGTCCCATTTGCCTGGCCAGAAAAAGCGTAATATCCGAGCGAAGCATAAGAAGATCACCTTCCCTGTCGATAAGCCGGTAAATTTTATCGGTATCATTTTCCGGAATGAGCGAGCGGTATACGTCGAAAAGATCGAATACCGGGGTTTCTACAGGAAGATATCCCCAGCTGTTGAACAGGTTCTGAAGAGATTCAGTTACCTTCCGGTGAACAAATGCTTCTTCGAAGAAGAAACTTTCGGAACCCTGAGGAATTTTCATTTTTGTCGTATCGTTCATATGCAGATATTACCTGTATTGTCATGAAAAGACAAGGCTGTCGAAAATACGGAGGTTCCCGATGTGTATTGACTCTATTCGTAAAAGAAGTTAACATGTTAACTAATATGAATGAGATGGATGATTTAACCTTCAATGCAATGCTGAGCGTTCTGCAGAGCGGGATGTGGCTTTTAAATGATTTGGAAGACTATCTGCGACCGTTAAAGATGTCCCAGGCCAGGCTTTCCATTCTTTTGGCCGTCACAGCATCGGTTGACGGTGTTGTCAGTCCGAATGAAATTGCGGCAATTACCGGGAAAAGCCGGCCTGCAATTACCAGAACAATTGAAAAACTGTCGGAACAGGGATTTTTGTCTATCAATAGCGATTTTAACGACGGGCGCAAGAAAAAGCTGGCTGTAACTATGAAAGGTCAGGACCTGTTGAATAAGATTATCCCGGAGTATAACAGCCGAATCCTGAAAATCAGCGCAGGCTTGACCGAAAAAGATAAACAGATGCTTATCGAATTACTCGGCAAAATACGCTTTAAGGATAGAGGCAGAGGAGCTTGAAGGTGAATTACACAGATCTTTTTGATTCCATAAAATTAAAAGCTCAAAGAGGTGATTCTTCTGATATTGATTTTATAATGACGGAATTGGATAATGCTGATTTGCCGATAACCCGGGCTGTTGATTTTTATCTGGGTTTTGTAACGAACAGGGAGGGGATAGAACGTTTATCTTATTATCTTTTTTACGGCACGCAGATTCAGCGTAATTACTGTGCATTATTTTTTGAACGAAGAAATGACTGGAAATTAATAAACAAGGCGTACAGTAGCGGCTGTATTGATAAAATACAGGCATATTCGAGATAAGAAATAAAATAAAAAAGGAGTTTTGGATGAAAACAAAATTTTCACATGTAAACATAATATCGGGGAACTGGAGAGAGTTGGCGGATTTTTATATAAAGGTCTTCGACTGCAGGCCCGGATCTTCGGAAAGGAATTTAGCCGGAGAGTGGGTTGATGACCTGACAGATCTTGACAGCGCAGTGATAAGAGGGATGCATCTTCAGCTTCCGGGATACGTCTCCGACGGGCCTACACTGGAAATTTTTGAATACAACCATAACCTGGAAAATCCGGGCAAACGGATAAATATGGAAGGTTTCGGACATATCGCATTCGCTGTTGAGAATGTTGAAGAGAAACTGAATCTTCTGCTGGATAACGGCGGCACGGTTTTGGGCAAACTGGTTGATACGTATATTGAAGGGGCGGGAAAGATTTCAGTTGTTTATGCAAGAGACCCTGAAGGCAATATCGTTGAAATTCAGAAGTGGGAATAATAAAGTTTGGAAAATTCTGTTTTTGTGATAAAATGACCGGCTGCAGTTTATTAAGGTCTGGTATGAAAAAAAATAAGTTTTCAGAACTGAAAAAGAACAGGAAACAAAAGTTGAAGGCAATATTCCTGGCGCTCGTTGTAACTTTTTTATGGTCAACATCATTTATAATTATTAAAAACGGACTGGGTGAGATACCCCCGATTACATTCGCAGGGTTTAGATATTTTCTGGCGTTTATGATTTTGATTCCTGCTGCCTGCAGGAGAAATAAAATTAAAGAGCTTGGAAGGCTGAGCAGAAAGAACTGGATGCTGCTGATTCTGCTCGGTCTTGTGTTCTATACTATTACCCAGGGAATACAATTTATCGGGCTTTCGATGATATCAACCGTTACTGTAAGCCTGATGTTGAATTTTACACCTCTGGTTGTCGTAATATTGGGGATGGTCTTTCTGAGAGAGAAACCGAATATCCTGCAGGGGGCAGGGGTTTTGATTTTTATTATCGGAATACTCTTATATTTTAAACCTTTCGATATTTTGAACGAAGAAAAAAACGGGATTTTTATAATGATGCTGGGTGTACTGGCTAATGCTTTTTCCTCTGTTCTTGGAAGAAAAATCAATATGAAACAGGAAATAGATCCTGTAAATGTAACTTTGATAAGCATGGGCGCGGGAGCAACGGTGTTGTTGGCGGCAGGATTAACAATAGAAGGTTTTTATATGCTCAGCCTGAAAAACCTGGTATCTCTGGTCTGGTTAGCGTTCATCAATACGGCATTTGCTTTTACACTGTGGAATTTATCATTAAGAACTTTAACTGCGATGGAATCAAGTATAATCAACGGAACAATGTTGATTCAAATAGCCATATTGTCCATAATCTTTTTGGATTTGTACTTATCGACACAGAAACTGCTCTCTCTGTTCGTAATAGCTGCAGGTGCGATATTGGTTCAAATAAAGAAAAAGAGGCCGGAAGACTATGGCTGTACAACCAGAAGTACAGAATAAAACAGGAGTGATAAAAAATGATTAGTTTGGGATTTATTCTTACATCATTGATAGTTGTTGTAATTCCCGGAACAGGCGTTATATATACTGTTTCGACAGGACTGGCGGGAAGCAGAAAAGACAGTATTGCAGCTGCTGTCGGGTGTACATTGGGTATAATTCCTCATCTGACTGCAGGTGTATTCGGAATTTCGGCAATACTGCATGCCAGCGCACAGATATTTCAGATAATCAAAATCGTCGGCGTGTTATATCTGCTTTATCTCGGTTTCGGGTTGCTAACCAGCAGGAATAAAATCGAGGTAGATGAAAAAGACCATAATGAAAGTTATCTGAAAATTATCGGCAAGGGTGTACTGCTTAATCTGTTGAATCCCAAGCTTACCCTGTTCTTTTTCTCGTTTTTGCCCCAGTTTATAAACGGCTCAAATATGAAATATATTTCCCATATGATTCTGCTGAGCCTGGTTTTTATGGGATTAACGCTGGCGGTTTTTATTGTGTACGGGGTGCTGTCGAATTATTTTAAGCAATTATTTATCAAATCACCCGGGCTGACTCACCGTATCCAGCAGGGATTCGGTGTTGTTTTGATCGGGTTTGCAGCCAGACTGGCTTTCAGCAAAGAATAACCGGCATCAATGTGGGTAATTAAGCCACTTGACAATTATGCCGGAATAATAAAATATCGTATTATGAACGAATAAGAATCTTCCATACCAAATTCTCAGTTTTATTTAATACCGATACTCAGAACAGGAATCGGTTAATTTCCGATTCAGGGGAGATTTTTATGAAAATATATGAAATGATGCAGGCCTTCTCAAAGCCTGAATTATATGCAAAAGGCAACAGTTTTATGTGGACTGATCCATATATATCAAAGCAGCTGTTGAAAGTTCATCTTGATAAAGAAATTGATCTGGCCAGCAGGAAAGAATCATCCATTGAAACAACAATTGACTGGTTGTTGTCTAAGTCTTATGAGAAGAAGATGAAAATTCTTGATTTGGGATGCGGTCCCGGGTTGTATTCGCAGAGACTGGCGGAGCTCGGCCATCAGGTAACAGGGATTGATATATCCAGTGAATCAATAAATTATGCAGCGTTAAAGGCTAAAGAAAGCCAAACAGATATTTCCTATATAAAAGGTGATTATCTTGAACTGGATTTCGGTCAATCCGAATTTGACTTGGTAATCATGATATATACTGATTTCGGCGTATTATCACCGATGGAACGCAGCCTTCTGCTGAAAAGGGTCAGGGCCGCCTTAAAACCTAACGGACGTTTTATTTTTGACGTATTGAATGATTTGACATTTTCTGAAAAGAAACCTGAGAGGACCTGGGATTTTGAAGAATCCGGGTTCTGGAGCGAAAATCCGTATCTCCATCTTTATAATTCCAGAATATATACTGATAAGAAAGTTGTTTTATACCAGCATCTGGTTGTTGATAAGCAGGAACCGTATAGAACTTACCATTTCTGGACTCACTTTTTTTCTCACGATGATTTGGAGGCAATTCTTGAAGAGCAGAATCTCAGGGTTATTTCATTTAATAATGATGTTCTTGCGGAAACGGATCAATGGAACGGTAAAAACGTGACATTTGCCGTTTCCGGTATAATTTAAAATTTAACTGCCCTGAAGTTCATTATAACCGGGCTTCAGGGTGCCCTGAATACAACCGAAAAATAATCTTGTCACCGGTGAAGGTATAATGGATAATAACACGGATGAAGATAATATTTTTCTATTTCAGCGGAACGGGCAATACAAAATGGGTTGTTAAGCATATAAAAAGCGAACTGGAGAAACGCAATCATACTGTTGAGGCGGTTAACATTGAAAAACGGCCGTCCGTGACTGATATCTCTTCGTTTGAACTGATCGGGCTTGCGCATCCTGTTTACGGCGCCGATATGCCGGAAATAGTAGCTGAGTTTCTAAATTATAACATTGAGGTAAAGAATAAGATCAGAATCATTATTTCAACCTTCGGTTATGTAAATGCGCTTGGGTATTTTGCCGAAAGGAAACGCGTTAATAAAAATATTAAATGGTATTTTAATATAAGGATGTTTAATAATATTACAACCCCGGAACTTAAAAGCAGGGTTGTTAGCCTTCCTGTTAGGGTTTCCATGAAAGATGATATTGAGGGAAAAATAAACAGAAAAATAAAGTTATTACTGGAAAAAGAAAAACATATTGACGGAACAGCGCCATATCTCGCAGCCGGAATATTCATAAGGAAGATGTTCGGAACCAGGATGAAAAATCATTATCAACAACTATCCGTATCTTCAGACATGTGTATAAGATGCTCGAAGTGTGTAGACGATTGCCCAACGGGCAGCATAAGCGAAGTCGACGGAACTTTAAGCTTTGCCGGCAGCTGTACTGCATGCATGCGCTGTTATAATCGCTGTCCTGTTAATGCAATCCTGATAAGGGGGAAATATGCTGACCCGGAGCTGTATCCCCGATACCTTAATCCCTGGAAGGATTAAAAATTTTTAACCGCCGGCCTGCTGATACCTGAAAAACAGAAGAATGGATCTGCCGTAAGTACGCCGATCTGTAACCCGGAGATTTCCTACTATCTCAGGCCATTTTTCTTCGGAAGGGTAGTGGATTATAAGTGTTCCGTCTTCTTCAAGAATTTTCGCTTCCGAGGCGCGTTCAACCAGTTTGATTTTTCCGCTCATAGGAAAGGGCGGATCCATGTAGACAAGGTCAAAGCGGCGGCCGCAAATTTTCATGTATTTTTCCGCCGACATCATTTTCAGACTGATTTCTTCCTCAACAAAGGAAATATTCTTCAGGATAACCGGTTTCTTTTTAAAATCCTTCTCCACAAGCACAACAGGCTCGGCACCGCGGCTTGCTGCCTCGATTCCGACGCACCCGGATCCGGAAAATAAATCAAGAAAGGAGCAGCCTTCAATATCCCCGAGGATGGAAAAAAGCGATTCGCGCATCCTGTCCATTGCGGGCCTGATAACGCCTTTTGGGCATGCAATTGTTCTTCCACGATAATTTCCGCCGGTTATTCTCATCCTGTCAGCCTCCGATTAATTCGTCTGAAAAGGGCGGGCAGACTTCAAGCAGCCGTCTGAGCGTACCGTTTTCCGCAGAAAGCAGCCCGGGATCGGTTTCTATCAGCTCAGCGGCTGCCGAACGGGCCTGTTTCAGTATTTCGAAATCGGTATTAAGGTCGGCTATCGTAAACGGAAGGAACCCCG
Organism: Spirochaetia bacterium; assembly: GCA_963675665.1. Lineage (GTDB taxonomy): Bacteria > Spirochaetota > Spirochaetia > UBA9216 > UBA9216 > Thalassospirochaeta. Next base: position 4,251,036 of record OY776510.1, on the reverse strand, counting down.
ACTGTTCCGGGCCGCTCATATTGCCCGGTCCCCGTATTTTGAGGTCTTCTTCGGCAATGTAGAATCCATCGGTACTTTCCTTCATGATTTTCAAACGTGCTATTCCGGTTTCGGTCAATTCAGTGCTGTAAACAAGAAAAGCGTATGCTTTATGTTTTCTGCGGCCGACCCTGCCCCTGAGCTGATGCAGTGCGGAGAGTCCGAAACGTTCGGCATGTTCTATAATCATACAGGTTGCATTCGGAACATCTACTCCGACTTCAACAACGCTTGTTGCTGCAATTATATGAATTTTCCCGGCCCTGAAGTCGTCCATCATTTCTTTTTTGGTTTTTTCATCGAGCCGGGAGTGAATCAGGCCGATTTCAAACTCCCGGAAGTATCTGCTTTTGAGGGTCTCAAACATGGTTTCGGCATCCTTGAGCCCGATTTTATCCGAAGGACTTATCAACGGGTATACAAAGTATGCCTGGCGGCCTTTTAGCAGCTCGTTCTTTACAAAAGCGTAGACTTTTCGCTCATTCCCGATAGCTGCAAGATGGGTTTCTACCGGAGTACGTCCCGGCGGCAATTCTGAAATTGTAGAGACGTCAAGGTCGCCGAAAACGGTTAGTGCCAGGGTCCTTGGAATCGGTGTTGCAGTCATTAAGAGCAGGTCGGCGCTGCTGTTCTTCCCGGAAAGGGCAAGTCTCTGCATAACGCCGAAACGCTGCTGCTCGTCGATAATTATAAACGACAGCCTGCGGAAGTCCACATTTTCGCCGAAAAGCGAATGGGTTCCTATTACAAAATCAATATCACCTGCGGCAAGCGCGCTTAGCAGAAGCCTGCGCTTGTCGGCTTTCACGCTTCCGGTAAGCAGGGCTATCCTGATTCCAAGCGGGGTTAGAAGTTTGTCCGCATTATCGGCATGCTGCCTTGCCAGAAGTTCTGTCGGGGCCATAAATGCAACCTGCCCGCCTGATGCAATAGCAACAAGCGAAGAAATGAACGCCACCAGGGTTTTTCCGCTGCCGACATCTCCCTGAAGCAGGCGCGACATCGGTCGGTCGGAATTTATATCGGTTTTTATTTCTTCAAGCACTTTTTCCTGCGATGCTGTAAGTCTGAATTTAAGGTTATTAACCAGTCGCTGTTCAAGGTCTTTCAGACGGTTTGTATCAGCCGTATTAGTGATTACCGGATTTTGTTTCTGAACACTTTTTCGCAGATAAGCCCTTCTTACAGCTGCAAACTGGAAATGAAAAAGTTCTTCGAATTTCAGACTGTATGCGGCAGCTGCTTGTTTCTTATCCGAATCAGGAAAATGAATCTGACTGAGTGATTCGGGTTTTGACATAAGGCTGTATTCCCTGCGGATTCTCTCGGGTATTTCGGTTTCCACATTCGTTGCCCATTCGCTGAGCGCATGCTCTACAGCTCTCCGCAGACTGTGCTGGCTTAGGCCGGCTGTAAGCGGGTAGACAGGCAGAATACGTCCGAATGTCCTGGAATGACCAAAAAGGTCTTTTTCGGATATGGTTGCAGAATTGTCCGCCTGGTCCTGCTGCGGTAGAAGTTCAAATTCAAAGCTTGCGGACTGCAGTTCATTAAAACGGTTCTGAAAACTACCGTATATAAGAATATTGCAGCCCGGCGTCAGCTTGTCGGCGAGAAAATTACGACCGAAACATACAAGGGAAGCGGGGATGCCCTCAGGGTCTTCTATAATTACTTTTAAAGTCTGTTTCGGCGGCTTGCCGAAGAAATCGTGAGCAATAACTCTTGCTGTCGTGTTTATTGTCACCGGTTCAGGTGATCGCAGCGCAGGCGCAAGGCCGGTTATTCTTTTCCGGTCTTCATATGTGCGCGGGTAGTGTTTAAGAATGTCATTTATTGTAATAATTCCGGCCGCAGAGAGAATTGATGATGTTTTGGGGCCTATGCCCTGCAGTCTTGAGACAGGCTGCTTCAATTCTCCCTGAAACATGTTCCGCTCAGAACGGAAGCCCGGCAACCAGGTGAGTCAGGTAACTGAAGAGGAATCTTCCGGCGATATTAACTACGATCAACAGCGCAATTGCTACTCCAAGCTGGGTATTGTACGGTGTAAAACGGTTCCGGAAGATTGTTCGTCTTACCCATGATGTGATCGGTTCAATGACGGCGTCAATTCCGGGCGCCATCTGGACAAAAAATCCGCTTCGGAAAACGGTTGCGCTCAGAAGTCTTATAACTGCAAGTATTACAACCAGAATAATTATAAAAGAGATAATGGACCATATCCCGTTGATAAGCAAAGCGAGAATAATCCCGACAGTAATCGTGCCGTAGGTGGCGATACTTTTACTTATATTTATTATGAAACCGAGAACCACAAAAGCCACAATCGGGGAAAAATCAATCATCCCGAATCTTAATGATGAAAATCGTCTGAACCAGTTGAGATACGGGTCAGTTACCAGCGCCAGATAATAATAAAGCTGACTGCTCTGCGCTGTTCTGAACCATGTAAGCATTACCCTTATCATCAGTACTATCATATACGCTGAAAGTATTGCGCTTATTACTCTTGCAGCTATCTGCATGTTTACCTCCTATTCTTTCCAGACATCCGAAATCTCCGGTTTCGTCTTTAAATTCTCCAGCAGCATGCTGTTCGGATCGACCAGGATCTGGTTTGATGCCTTTATAATTATTTCACGGCTGCTGTCCTTGAGATGAAAAAAGACCGGACTGCTTCCTGTATGATGAAGCAGCGTCTCTCTCAGATCCTGAAGGTTGTCTTCATTTTCCGAGCCGCCGTTAAGTCTGATATGAAATTCCTTGACAGTATTATTTTCAAATTCTTCGGGTGAAATCAGTTTGTCGAGCTGGAATGAAGGTCTGCCCCTCGAATTGTCGAATTTTCCTTCAAACCCGTAAACCTCATCGACTTTCAGGCTTGGTTCGTATACGGCATAAGTTTTCGGAAAAATTACGGCCTCAATCGATCCGCGGAAGTCTTCAATCACTGCAAAAGCCATTTTGTCGCCTTTTTTGGTTATCAGTGATCTGATTGATTTAATTATACCCAGTATTTTATACGATTTTTTGTTCGTAGCCCGATCCGTATTGGACAGATCAAGGTTTGTGGATTTCTCCCAGAGTTTTCTGTATTTGTCCATAGGATGACCGGATACATAAAAACCGAGAAAGTCTTTCTCAAATTTCAGAAGCTCTTTCTGGGGCCATTCGTCAATTTCTTCCGTCTCAACGGAATGAAATTCGGTATGTTCCGGGGCTTCAAAAAGCGAGACCTGGCCGACTCCCTGGTCCGCCTTGGTCTGGCTGACAAATTCAAGTATTCTGTCAAGGTTATGCATCAGGCTTGCCCTGTTCATTCCCATCGAGTCAAACAGTCCTGTCTGTATGGATGTTTCAAGGACCTTCTTATTGACTGTTTTTAAATCAACGCGTTCGGCGAAATCTATAAATGATTTAAACGGTCCGTCCTTTTCTCTCTGTGCAAGTATTTCCTCTACGGCAGCGTCTCCGACATTTTTGATGCCGATCAGTCCGTAAACAATTTTATCATCAACTACCGTGAAGTTTTTTTCCGAAAGATTCATATCGGGCGCCAACAGCTCTATTCCCATATCCTGGGCTTCCGAAATATATTCAGTCAGCTTGTCCGGGCTGTTGATTTCATTTGTCAGGTTCGCTGCCATAAACTCGGCGGGAAAGTTGGCTTTAAGATAGGCGGTCTGATATGCAAGTACCGAATAAGCTGCAGCGTGCGACTTATTGAAACCGTAGCCTGCGAAGGGGACCAGAAGTTCGAAAATAACGTCGGCATGCTTTTTATCGTAGCCCTGGGCCACTGCGCCGTCGATAAATTCGATCTTCATCTTTTCCATTTCCTTGACTTTCTTTTTCCCCATTGCCCGGCGGAGAATATCCGCTTTACCGAGAGTAAAGCCGCCTATTATCTGGGCAACCTTCATTACCTGTTCCTGGTATACAATAACTCCGTATGTAGGTTTCAATACTTCTTCAAGGTCGGGGTCCGGGTAGGTGATGGGAATTTCTCCCTTTTTGCTTTTAATAAACTGCGGTATATACTGCATGGGGCCGGGTCTGTAAAGCGCGTTCAATGCGATGAGATCTTCAATTGAATTGGGTTTTGCATCTTTTAGAATTCCCTGCATTCCGGAGCTTTCAAACTGGAACACGCAGGTGCTTTTCCCTTCGCCGAGCATTCGGAATGTATTTTCATCATCTTCAGGGATTTCAGAGATGGAAAAACCGGAGATTTTTTTCTGAACGAGTTTTTCAGTATTACGTATAAGAGTAAGCGTCTTCAGTCCCAGAAAGTCCATCTTGACGAGGCCGCAGGGCTCAATCTGGTCCATTGTATACTGGGTTGATATTGCGCCTGTTTTATCACGGTACAGCGGAACATAATCGGTCAGTTTGCTCTGTCCGATAACAATGCCGGCGGCATGAGTTGATGCATGCCTGTTAAGCCCTTCAAGCCTTCCTGCCGTATCGAAAAGTTCATTGAAAGCGCCGCCGCGTTCGGCAAACTGCTTGAGTTCCGGTTCCATCTCCAGGGCTTTATCAACCGACATCTTTCTGTCTTCCGGCACAAGCTTTGAAATCCGGTCGGATTCGGCGAACGGGATGTCAAGCACGCGGGCAACATCCTTGAGTACAGCCTTTGTTTTCAGCGTACCGAAAGTAATAATCTGGCCGACTTTTTCCTTACCGTATTTCTGCGTTACATAATCGATAACTTCCTGTCTTCTTTCGAAGCAGAAGTCGATATCGAAGTCCGGCATTGATACACGTTCGGGATTCAGAAATCGCTCAAAGAGCAGGTTGTACTTAAGGGGATCAATGTCGGTGATCTTCAGCGAGTATGCGACAATTGATCCTGCTCCGGAGCCGCGGCCCGGGCCGACCGGGATATCATGTTCCTGTGCCCAGTGAATGAAGTCCCAGACTATCAGGAAATAGCTTGGGAAATCCATATCAATGATAGTATCCAGCTCGAAGTCTGCGCGGGCCCTGATATCATCCGTGACTTCGGCATAACGCTTTTCAAGTCCCTGGTATGTAAGTCCGCGAAGGTAATCCGCAGGGCCTTCATACGGGGCGGGAATCTCGTATTTTGGCAGCAGCGGGCCGGGGTAGTTAATCTCTATTTTACATTTTTCCGCAAGCTTTACAGTATTTGAAAGAGCTTCGGGGATATGACTGAATTTTGAATACATTTCTTCCCGGGTTTTAAAATAAAACTCGTTTCCTTCAAAACTCATACGGTTGGTTTCATTTTTATGCCGGCCGGTGCCTATACACAGGAGGATATCCTGGGCATTTGCATCTTCCCTGTCGATATAATGACTGTCGTTTGTCGCTATTAGGGGAATGCCTGTTCTGCGTGAAATCTTTATCAGTTCCTCATTGGCTTTCAGCTGTTCGGGAATTCCGTGGTCCTGAAGTTCAAGATAAAAATTCCCTTCCCCGAATAACTCATTGTAAAAGACGGATTTTTTTTCCGCCTCGTCTTTTTTCCCTTCCAGTATCAGCTGGGGAATCTCGCCTGCTATACATGCGCTGGAAGCAATAAGGTCTTCCCTGTATTGGGAAAGTATCTCGTCGTCAATCCTCGGTTTATAATAAAATCCTTCTGTATACCCGATTGAGCAGAGTTCAATAAGGTTTTTATATCCCTTTTCAGATTTTGCAAGCAGAACAAGGTGATAATACTTGTTCCCGGTTTCCGAGCCTGATTTTACCAGCCTTGATCCCGGGGCGACGTAAAATTCACATCCTATTACGGGGTTGATGTTGTTTGCCGTGCATTCTTCGTAGAACCGCAGCGCACCGAACATATTGCCGTGATCGGTTAGCCCTATGTGCTTCATTCCGAGAGATACGGCTTTGGCAACCATTTTTTTTATTGACGAAGCTCCGTCCAGTAATGAGTAGTCGGAATGCGTATGAAGATGAACAAAATCAGGTATTTCAGCCACTATAAAATAATACTTAGTAACCGGAAATTTTTCAACTGATTTGGATCATAAACGTATTGATTACAGCATGTCATTAAGGCTGTGCATGAACCCGAGAAACAAACCTTCAATCTGCTGTCTGTGAAACGATAATAATTCTTCATTTCTGCTTTTCAATGCAGTTGTAAGCTTGTTATAGACAGGATCTTCGGAGAGTCCGTAGATGGGAAGTTTTCGTCCCTCCATTGCATCTTCAAAATCGCGTGCCCTGAACAGCCCGTCTGTTCCGAATCCTGCCGAGAACCGCAAGCCGGTTATAACTTCTTTTTGCACGGATGCAATACAGGCAAACGTCATTGCACTGCGGTAATCCGATTTAAGGTCGCCGGATACTGTAAATGACTGGTGTTCAAAATTGTTGAACGGTATTCTTATTCTTGTAAGGATTTCTCCCTGCTGAAGACCTTCATCGGGAAGCATGAATTTCTTGATATTTATCCATCTTGAACCGCCGTGTTTTCTGAGTTCAAGCCTGGTGTCAAGCAATGCCAGGAGCGGAAAAAGTGTTTTCCGGCGATCATTGCTGCAGATATTTCCTCCAAGGGTAGCAAGGTTTCTGACTTCTCTGGTTCCGATGCTCTGCAGGGCGGCAAACAGCGCCGGTTTAAGAACATGCTCTCCAATACCTAGAATCCTGTTAAGCCTTGCACAGGCTCCTATCTCAAGGTATCCTTCGGATCTGCGGATAACCGAAAGCTCTTCAATTCTTCTCAGATAAAATATATTTCCCGGGAACTCGGGATACTTTGTCGTAAGTTTTCTCAGTATACCTGTACCGCCTGAAAAAATAAGGCTGTCCGGCATGGATTTATAGAGAGCAAGCAATTCGCTGATTGTTTTCGGATAATACACAAGAGGCGATCGGGTGGCTCTTTTCATCTGAGCAGTTCCCCCCTGATTTCCCTGTTCTGGTATGCGATTTTTACTCCTTCAATAAATTTCGATACTGAAGTGCAACTGCAGGTATGATCCGACAGCAGATCCATGATTTCCGAAGTCTGGGGCGACCGCCTGTTGTCAATAAGGCTGTCCACGGCAAGAATCTTTCCGGCGAAACAAAAAGGGCAGGGGACGCATTTTACATCATTAAAAGCGCTGATAATGTCCATATATTTTTCGGTACCTGAAAAGCCCTCAATTGTTATGACATGTTTGGCTCTTACACTGAAAACAGGAATCTGGCATGAAGGAACGGCTTTGCCTTCGAGCTGGATTATACAGCTGCCGCACTCTCCGGAGTAACAGGCGTTCTTGGTTTGCATAAGTCCGAAGTCTTCCCTGATAACGTCTATAAGCCGTTTCTCCGGCAGGGTATCGACTGAAACCTTGTTGCCGTTTAGAGAAAAATCAATCTTCATCTTCTGATTCCTCCGTTTTTTTCCGGTGTTCGATTAACCGGAACAGTTTTTCGGAAGTGGAAGGGAGTTCGTTCAGTTTAATATTGAGTCCCATCGCTATTGCTTCAGACAGCGCGGCAGGAATCAGGCTGTCGGGAAGTTCTCCTATCCCCCCGGGTTTAGTCTCTTTGCTTTCAAGGAACTCAATAGTGACAGGCAGATTGTTGTCGGGCTGTACCGGAGTGAGAGGAATACCTTCCTTTGCATATTTGGAAGCCGGGGGTTTCATTGTGCTGCTGATAATGGCCTGGTAGATTTCGCTCTCAACCTCGGCTTTTGCCAGTTCGGCATTCATAATTTTTCCGCAGTCGGCGGCAAACCATACTCCCCTTACGGATGTCTCAAGAGTAATAGGGTGGGTTTCTGTTTCAACAACCGCTGCGCCCCAGCTGACTATGGGGAAAGGATTACCGCTGAAACTTTCCGGATCCCAGCCGTTTGTTCCCGGAAGCCGGTAACTCCGCTTAACCTCGATAGGCAGAGGCAGCCTGAACCGACTCTTTTTAATTGCTGTGCAGCATTTTTCAATAAGCTGGGTAATTATTGTAATGTTTCTTGAGAACAGGCTCGGGCCCGAATCCGGAACCAGTGAAGTATCGGTTGTCGCAATTCTGACGTCATCAGGGTTAATTTCCAGAATTCCGCCTGCGATATCACGCCATAAGCTTGAAGTCTGAAAGTTTTCAGGAACGGCTGATGTAAAAATCGACAGTACACCGCCCTTATCCAGTCTTGCCGATACCGTATACTTTTCATTTTCTTCAACCTTGCCCATAAAACCGTTTCCCTGGCAGCAGACGGAAATGCCGATTCCCCTTTTTCTGCCTGAAAAATCATTCTGCATTTTCGACGAAAGGCTGTATGCCGAATGTTTTCGCCGGTAGTCGGACATTGCTGCAACACTTTCAAGCAGCTTTTTCAGCTGGATAGGTTTTCGGCTTTCCCACCCGATGGGCAGATTGATATGTTTTGTTGCAATATTTTTAAGCCGCCATTCCAGCGGTGAGAGTCCCGCCGCTTTTGCGACAGTATTGCTGTGTGACTCTCCTGCAAAAAAACTCTGGTGAAAACCCATGCCGTTAAAAGCGCCGGAAGGGTGGTTGTTTGTTTTGAGGCTTCTTGCCGTGATTTTCAGGGCCGGAACTGAGTAAACACCGGCGGCGGAAAAACAGACCCTGTTGATAACCTCCTGGGACAACATTGGGTAGGCGCCTGAATCGATTGAGATGTCGATACTTCGGCACAGTATCTTTCCTTCCTCATCCAGCCCGGTTTTATGTTTTATCACCGAAGCAGCCCGCCCGGGTGTATAAAGTATGGATTCGGTTTTGGGAATTACACAGATCGACGGTTTTCCGGTTTTCCAGGTTACAATGGCCGCGTAACAGGCAAGAAGGCCGGCATACCATAATTTCCCGCTGTGTGTCTTGCCCATTGCCGGGACATTTACTGTAACCTTCTTTTTGGGGATTCCCAGACAGCCTGATACGTTGTCCCTGACATTGAAAGGCCACTGGGTGGCGGAGGTTATTGTTATCCCGTCGTCCGTCATTTCGGCTGCGGCGCCCTGAGGTTCAAGATCATAGTGATTCTGTGATGATGTAGAGTATTCTTCCTCCACAATCACGAATGCTTTTTCAAAATTGCGTTCAGGTTTACCGCGGGTAAATTCAAGTTTGCGATCAATCTGATCGTCCGTGTAATTTTCCATCGTAGAGATTGTATAGTCGGTTTCATATTTTATTTTGATACCGGAGACAATCCAGTCCAGGGCTTTTTCATTCGGTCCGTACAGCAGCAGGATTGGTTCTCCTTCATACCTGACTTTTCCGTCGCAGAGCAGGGGCATTGAACGGTTGAATACGCTGAGCGTTTTTTCGGAAGGAATATCACCGTACTGAATGATATCAGTGCCGTCCGGCAATTCGGGAATATCAATCTCGCTTATCGTCCCTTCAGGAACTTCCGCCCGTACGATTCTGATAATAATCATTCCAAGGGTATAGTAATCACATATAAAACGGTTGTTTTTATATGTTTCCGGCATCAGCAAACTCCTATAAAAAATATGCCGAAGCTGCACGGCAGCCTGAATGGCATGATAACAAAAAAGTTACACGGATATGTTTTTTTTGTTCTTCCTGAAACGGTTTCCGGTCCCGATTATTGTTTCAATTATCCTCGAAATCTCGCTGTCAGTCAAATCGGGAAAAATCGGAATACTGAAAGAATTGTTATACCGGTTCAGACTTTCCGGGAAATCGCCGGGTGAGAGATTATACTTCTTACTGTAGTAAGACATCATATGCAGTGGTTTGTAATGAACGGATAAACCTATGCCTTTGTCGTTTATAATACCTATTAATTCATCACGATCTATCGTCAGCATTTCCGGGACAATCCGTAAAATATACAGATGCCAGCTGCTGCTGTCATCGGCAGGAGGAGTTTTAAGAAAATCGCAGTTCGTGAAAGCTGAATCGTAAATCCGGGCAATTTCCCTTCTTCGGGAAAGCATCCCGGCGGCCCGTTCAAGCTGTACAAGTCCTACTGCAGAAAGAATATCAGGCAGGTTGTATTTAAATCCCGGCGCGATTATATCGTAATTCCACGACCCGGCGCCTTTTTTCCTGTAGCGGTCCCAGGCTTCCCTGTCGATTCCGTGAAAGCGCATTGTTCGCATTCGGCGGGCGGCATCATCGTTGTTGGTTATTACCATTCCGCCTTCGCCGGTGGTAATGCATTTGGTTGCATAAAAGGAGTAAACAAGAATACTTTTTAGATCTGTCAGTAAAGGCTCCGGCTGCAGATGTGCACCGTCTTCGATCACTGCGAGATTATATTTATCCGCTATATCAAAAATTTCCCGTCTTCGGCACAACTGTCCGGCCACATGAACAGGCATTATTGCAGATACCCGTTCGGCCTGCATATTACGGTTTTCCATGGTTTCTACAATCTTTTCCGGAGAAATGTTGTAACCTCCGGGTTCAATGTCGACAAATAAAGGATGAGCGCCCAGATACCTGATCACCTCAGCCGTAGACGTGAAAGTATAAGGGCTTGTGATTACATAATCGCCGGCCTCTACGCCGGACGATTCAAGCGCCAGGTGAAGCCCGGAAGTTGCCGAATTTACTGCAAGCGCATGTTTGACACCGGCTTTTTCTGCAGTTTTATTCTCAAGTTCAGCTGTTACCGAACCGGTAGTCAGCCAGCCGCTTTGCAGCACTTTGATTACTGCCTCTTTTTCAGCATCAGAAAAGGATGGCCGTGCGAACGGGATAAAATCAGTATTCAGGTTCATTCTCAGGTATTTCCAGTTCTGGAATATATTTTTTCAGCATTTTTCTAAGTTTGCTCCGGTTGCGGTAATATTCGGACTGTCCGGGATTAAAGAAGCATATATCGGTTACATCCGACAGAAGCCTGCCGAGTTTACCGTCGAAGCGCGAATCCCTTACAAGTTTAACAATACCGGGATATTCTGTTGAAAGAGGTGTTTCATCGGCGGACCATAATTTTTCTTCAAGCTTTTCTCCGGGTCTAAGCCCTATTGTTTCAATGGAAATATCCTTTTCAGGCCTGAACCCGTAAAAAATGATCATCTGTTCGGCAAGATCCCGGATGTTAATGGGATCACCCATATCGAGCAGATACAGGTCGCCGCCCCGGCCGACACCTCCGGCTTTCAGCACGAGCGAAGCCGCTTCGGGTATTGTCATGAAATATCGTTTGATCTCCGGATGAGTTATAGTTACGGGTCCTCCTTTGCTGATTTGCTTTTGAAACAGGGGAACAATACTGCCGCGGGAGCCCAGAACATTGCCGAAACGGACTACCAGCATTTCTGTGCTCGGTGAATTTCCCAGAAGAACGATTTCTTCAGCGATCATTTTTGATGAACCGTAAATGCTGACCGGTTCTACCGCCTTGTCGGTCGAGATGAGTACGAATTTTGATACTCCGCTGTGTAATGCTGCATCTACAAGGTTGCGGGTGCCGAATACGTTATTCTTGATTGCTTCAACAGGATTCATTTCCATCATGGGAACATGTTTGTAGGCGGCGCAGTGGAAAATAACGTCGGCTTTCAAGCGTGAAAGGATAAAGTGCATGAACTCCCGGTCCTGCAAATCTCCTACAACCGGTACGATTGTAGCCGCCTCTCCGACGCCTTCTTCCTGAAGCAGTTTGAGCTCGGCTTCGATTTCATAAAGGCTGTTTTCTCCGTGATCAAGCAAATACAGCCGCTGTGCGCCTCCCGACAGAAGCTGGCGCGACAGTTCGCTGCCGATACTGCCTCCTGCGCCGGTTATAAGCACTCGTTTCCCTCTCAGATAGCTAAGACTCTCTTTTAAGGAGATTACGGCAGAATCCCGGCCGATAAGATCTTCAGCGGAAATTTTCCGGGTCTGGATAAGGTGAGCGTCTCCGTCGATTATCTGGGATATACCGGGAAGAAGACGAATCGAACCGATATCGGTATTTTTCATTATTGAATAGATACGCTTAAGCGTATCGCCCGGAGCTCCAGGTATCGCAATGATTGCCTCATCAGCCGGATTCTCCTTCTGAATGCTGCTCATTTTTGATATAGGGCCCATTACCGGGATGCCGTCTATTTCGGTACCTATTTTTTCAGGATTGTCATCGATAAAACCTATGGCTTTTCCGAAAATTCCCTTGCGTCTGAGGTCGTTTGCAATTTCCTGACCGGCAAAACCGGCGCCGATAATGTAAATCCTGGTATTTTTACTTTCCATTCTTTTCTTCTGCTGATTTTATAACATCAAAGGCCAGATCTACAAGCATAGAATTGTCTTTAATTGAAAGTCTTATCTTTGCGCGGCCTTTTCTGCGATCTACACGTTCAATTAAGCCTTCAAGACCCGCCATCGGGCCGGATAGTACAACTATTTTATTATTTTCATTGAAGTACACTTTTGAACTTTCGGCTACTTCTCCAAATTTAAGAAAATGCATCAGGATCTCGCGGTCTCTTCCCACAAGTGGCTGGATATCTTTGTTATCTTTCAGAAAACGGAAAAAACCGGGAGTGCGTCTGATTATCCAGTGAAGATCATTGGTGATTTCATCGCCTATAAAAAATATATATCCCGGATACAGAGGTTTTACAGCTTCGTGTTTTTTCCCGAGCCTGCGCTCTACAAGCCGTCGTCTCGGCCAGATCAGATTATTGCAGATTTTTTCATCAAAATCCTTACGCAGCATGGCCTGCCGGGCCAGTTCCAGAAAGTATTCTTCCCTGCCGGTCCTGACCTGGACAGCGTAATAATTCACTTTCTTAGTCTCAGGTACTTTTTGATCTCGTTCAATTTTTTTGATTCAACCGGATCACGTCTTACCCTGTCGAAATATTCGAAAATGAATGAAAGAAACACTGATAAAAACATCACGGCAATAGTCACTATCATGCAGATTTTTGAACGGCTCGGTTTTGCCTTCAGCTCCGGAACTTCCGCACGCTCAATAATCTGAAATTGTTTTGAGTTGTCAGCCTCTTCAAGCTTTACCGATTCATACTGGGTTTTAAACGACAGATACAGCGTAGCCTGGAGTTCCGCTTCCTTCTGCAGGTTGGCATATATTGCTGAAAGTTCCGGCAGTTTGTTCTGCGGAATATAATCGGAATCTGAAGAATAGTCTTTGAACCCGATGGTTTTGGCTTTAATCAGCTCCTTGAGCTGGGCAATTTCATTCTGCAGGCGCTGTACCTGGGGGTCTTCCGGGCGTCTTTTCTCAAGCAGACCTTTCAGTTCAACCTCTTTCTGTACAAGCGACGAGTTCATTGAGGTCAATTCGCTTATCTGGGCGGCAGTCTGGCTTTCTATATCCACTATGCCATAGCGTTTCTGAAAGTCGATAAGAGTATTCTGAGCCCGGGACAGCGCCGATTCCTGTTCGGCAAGCTGTTCCTCAAGAAAAGTTTTTTTTGTTAGTATGCTGTCCATGGTCAGTCCGCGGAAACGCTCTTCAAGAAGCTCAAGAGAACGGTTGACGACCTCGGTAGCAAAAACAGGATCTATGTTTTCATATCCTACAGTAAGAAAACCGGTTGCATCCTCAAATTCAACCTGCAGATTTTCGGTGTAAAATCTCCTGCTGCTGGTCCTCGGATTTTTTTCAATTTCAAACCGGTTTATAAAGTCGAATTCTTCAGCTATCTGATCGGCGATCGTATTGCCCTTAATAAGGGCCTGTGCAAGATCTGCGTTGGATGTTCCGCCGGATGTGGATACTATTCCGGAAAGAATGCCCAGATCGCTGCTGTTCAGCATTTTCTGGAGAGTGGATGACGAGCTTGACGCTTCCTGGAGCCTGACAATCACCTGCGGGCGGTAAACATTCGGCAGTTTGTTAAAGGGCGCCTCCGGCGCCGCCTTCACTGTATACAGCGAATAGCTGAAAATAAGGACTGCTGCTATAAGGGTGCTGAAGAAAATAAATTTCCATCTTTTTGCAATGACGGAAACCAAATCCATCAGGGATATTTCATCTTCGTTGTTCTGTTCTATAATATTTTGTTCATTGGACATGTAAAGTAAACTATCACGGATATTGATTAGCTTCAAGATTCACTTCAAATTTCCGATAATCTGTGCATGAAGAAAACAGTTTTTATTTTATTTTTTACGGTCGTCTGCCTTGCTGCAGCTGCCGCGGACACAGTCCTTTTCTGTATAAGCGATAACACTGATCAGGAAGAGCCGACAGCCTGGACGGTTTCGGTACTCAGGGCATTTGAAGACGGCGTTATGGATGCTTTTTTTGATGCCGGCCATATTGTAACAAATTCCTTTCTTAACGAATGCAGGGACATTGCCGGTAAAGATGCCGAAAATGAAGCGGATGTAGCACAGATAATGGGAAGCCGAATGGGCGCCGACAGAGTAATGATTATGGAGATCATTTTTCCCGAGGCATTTTCCGATGATTTGCCTGTTCCGGTAAAGGCCAGGTACACAATGTACAGTAATACAGGAAAAACAGTTTTTCAGGAGACTGAGACTGTTCTTGAGATAGCGGAAGAAAAAGGCGAAGAAGAACTCCTCGACAGTTTTACCGAAATCGGAATTGAAATTGCGTCGAAGATGATTTCGGGACTGCAGGTGTTTTAGCAAAAAAGATTAATTTCACCCGGTTTCCGTCCGATTATATGATCAGGAGTCTCTTTATGTCAGGAAATTCTAAAAAAACGAAAATAATTCTCTTAGCTGCTGTAATGCTTATAAGTTCAGCTGTTTTCCATATATATGCAGATAAAGTATGGGAAGGAAGCGCAGCAATGGGCAGGTATGGAGAATTCCCGTTTACGGGATATTACGGTGCCTCCAATTCCTTTCCCCAGAATGCTTTTGTTGAGGTTGAAAATCTTGAAAACGGAAAACGTACGCGCGTAATTATTGTCGACAGGCTTACAGATTCAGGGCTTTTAATGCTTGTTTCAAACCAGGCGGCACAGGAACTCGGCATATATCAGAGCGATATAGCAAGAATCAAGGTACGGATGATTTCCCGCGGCACTACCGTTGAGGACCCCAAATACGATGACCTTGCCTATAATCCTGATCCGGATCTGAACCCTGCTGCCTCGCTTATGGAGCCTGAAGATCTTGTAAACCAGGAAATAGTCGAATCGAGGGCGGTTTCCGTGTCTGAAACAATTGTTGAACCGGAACCTGCAGTGATACCCGAACCAGAGCCGGAGATCGAACCCGAGCCGGAACCGGAAGCAGTAACGATACCCGAACCCGAACCGGCAACGATAACAGCTGCCGAGCCTGAACCGGTTGAAGAACCGGAAGCGGTTAACGGAAGAGAATCCGATTTTCCTGTACTTTCGGAACTGCCCCCGAAAGAAGAAGGATTGGGCGAAGCAGAAATCCTGGTGAGAGAAGAAGAAGTTCCTGCCGACATAGCAGAGGATATTCCGGAAAAACCCTTTGACTGGCCGGACGGAATCATCAAGCCTGAACCGGAACCGGAACCTGAACCACTTTACCTGACAATGGATGAACTTGCTGAAGGAAGCCCTCTCAGCATTGAAAGCGGACCCGGCAGAGAGATCCATGCTCCTGAAACCAGCCCGTTATGGCCTGACAGTGAGAGTCCGGAAGATAGCGAAGCCGCAGAAGCAGCTGAAAAACTTGTTGTTATGAATGATGATATTGCAGCAGCCGACCCGGCTGAAGCTGATGATGTTACCGGCGACAGTAAAATGGATGTTCCGGCTGCAAATCTTGAACTTGTTTCTTCGGGTATAGGCGAGACAAATCCTGCCTACAGCGCTGAAGACAGTTTCGAATTGAATATAATTCCCGAGATCGCCGAGAAAGTCACTGATGAAGAGTATATAACTGAAGTCAGTGATTATTACAGTCCGACGGAAAAGGAAGCTGCTGTTTCCGGTACCGGCCTGCCTGTTCCCGAGCCTGAAATTCCGGAAGAGGTCATTGCAATGCTGGTGGGAGATCATCTGTTTATAGCAGAATCGACCCCGGCCGTTATTGAAGTCAGCAGCGGTTATATGGATACTCCGGTACTTGTTGCCGCTATGGATGGAGAAGATTCCGCTCCGGCTGTTGATTTGCTTGAGGCGTTTCCATTGATTGCCGACGGTTCAGACCTGATTGCCGAATCATTTCCCGTCATTCCCGGAAAGGACGAAGGGAAGCTTGTTGATGTTGCCAACGGATATCTTTTACCGGAAGAAGCAGAGTTTACCGGGGCTGTCAGGGATTACCCGAATTACAGTACCGAAAAAGAGCCTGCTGAAATTCCTGAAACCGGTGAAGAGCTTGCCTACAGCCCGGCCCCGGAAGAAGATTTCAGTACTATGCCGGGGATGAAGGATGTTCCCGAGATTGTAAAAGCGGCCGGCGATGATGAAGCGGAAGCGATTGATGTCGCCCCGGCTGTTCCGGAATATGATGAAAGCCTTGATGTTACACTTGTTCCTGCCGAGGTAAGGCCTCCGGAACTGGTTGAAGAGGAAACCGGCCTCATGGAGAGCGAACCTGAGGATGCGGAGACTCTGGAAACTGATATTGCCGAACACAGCCCTGATGTAGAAACTGGTGAGACTGAAATCGCTCCTGCTGTTGTTGAAACTGTAACTGTTGCAGAGCCGGAACCCGAACCCGAGCCGGAACCCGAGCCTGCGCCGGAACCTGAACCGGTTGTTGTATCTGAGCCGGTGACGGTTGTTGAGGCCCCGCCTGTAACAGCACCGGAACCTGAACTGATTACACCTGAGCATATAATGATGGTATCCAAGCTGCAGCAGCAGAAACACTATCTGCAGCTCGGCGCTTACAGAGAGAAAAACTCGGCTTTAAAAGCTGCGGGCCGTCTTGAGGCTAATTATCCGGTTACAATCCTGACTGATGAAGCACCGGCCGGCGTCAGCTATAAACTTCTTCTAGGGCCGCTTACGGCGGACGAAAGCGGCATAATGCTTTACAATTTCAGAGCAGGCGGGTATTCTGATGCCTTTATCAGGAGGATAGAATAGGCGCATGCAGAAAGAAGAAATACAGGAGGAGATTCGGAGGCTTTCGGATCTCCTTCGTTTATATCAGCATCAATACTATGTTCTTGCGGATCCGCAGGTAACTGATCTTGAATATGATTCCATGTTCGACAGGCTTGTTAAACTCGAAACGGAGAACCCGGAGTTAAAGGCTCCCGATTCTCCAACCTCCAGGGTAGGGTCAGACCTTGCTTCGGACCTTCCCGAAGCGGAACACAGCATACCTGTTCTGAGCCTGGACAAGGCCTATTCCGTTGCCGAGGTTAAAACCTGGATGGATAAAACCCGGCGAAATGCTGGAGATTCAATAACTTTTTCGGTTGAAGAAAAGATCGACGGTATTTCAATAGTTCTTTACTATGAAAACGGACTTCTTGCCCGTGCAGTTACACGCGGCAACGGATACACAGGCAATGATGTGACGGCCAATGTTAAAACAATCGGCTCGGTGCCGCTTAAACTTCCGCAACCGGTTAATGTGGCAGTACGGGGTGAAATTTATCTGCCCAAAAACCGCTTTGAGGAGCTGAACAGGGAAATAGATCCTCCGTATGCCAATCCGAGAAACCTTGCAGCCGGTACAATCCGCAGGATAAAAAGCTCTGAAACAGCCAGGATACCGCTTGATATTTTTGTATACGAAGGGTTTTTTGAAGAGCAGCCGTCAGAGCAGAAGGAAATAATCAACAGGCTGAAAGACCTCGGTTTCAGAGTAAATCCCAGGCACCTATTTCTCGACTCAAGTGAAGATCTTTCGAAATATATAGAAACAAGCAGTTCCAAACGGGACAGTCTGCCCTATGAAATCGACGGGCTTGTAATCAAGGTGAATGAGATTCCGGCCCGTGAATTCCTTGGCTATACCGGACACCATCCCAGATGGGCAATCGCATATAAGTTCGAATCAATGCAGGGCGCTACCGTATTGAACGGAATAGATATCCAGGTTGGAAGGACCGGGCGGATAACCCCGGTAGGGCGGGTAGAACCGGTTCAGATTGGAGGTTCAACAGTATCCAATGTCACTCTGCATAACCAGGAATACATAAACATGCTTGAAGTTGCTCCGGGCGATACCGTTGCCGTTTCAAAGCGCGGAGACGTAATTCCGGCAGTCGAAAAAGTCCTTGAAAAGGGAGACGACTCAGCGCCCGTCTGGGAGATGCCGGCCGAATGTCCTTCCTGCAAAACAGAATTAATACGAAAGGGTGCGCACCACTTCTGTCCCAACCGGAACTGTCCCGATCAGGTGAGGGGACGGATCTTCTTTTTCATAGACCGCAAACAGATGGATATAGAGAATTTCGGGCCTGAAACGGTTGAGTTTTTGATCGGCAGGGACATGATCAGGGACGTTGAAGATATTTATACCTGTCCGTATGAAAAACTGGTTGATGAAAAAGGTTTCGGTGAAAAAAAGGTTACTCTTATAAAAGCGGGTATAGCTGCCAGTCTGAATCAGCCGTTCCGTACTGTGTTAAGTTCGCTTGGAATACCGGAACTTGGACGCAAGGTTGCCGAACTGCTGATTGATGCGGGCTACAATTCGATTGACAAGCTTTTTGCGGCTTCAGATGCCGGTGATAAGGAAGGTCTGACTGCCGTTCACGGAATAGGCGAGCGGACAGCAGACATTATTATTTCCGAATTGAAGATACCTGAAACCAGGGCCAGGATTAATGCGCTGCGTTCTCGCGGACTGAGATTCGAAGCGGCGGATGATGAGCTGAATACCGGAAACGGCGTTTTTTCCGGTCAAAGCTGGTGTATAACCGGCAGTTTTGAGAATTTCAAACCGAGGGAAAATGCTCTTGAAGAGATTAAAAAACGCGGCGGCAAGACAGTTGCATCGATTACCGGGAATACCACCCATCTGCTTTGCGGAAAAGGCGGCGGAAGCAAGCGGGCAAAAGCGGAAAAACTTGGCGTCAGAATAGTTGATGAGGCTGAATTTATGCACCTGACGGGAAATTAGCATGAATGCAACTGAAAAAGAAATGATCAGAATCCTGGAACAGAAAGGGTATGGGATAATTCCTCCGGAACAGTACCGGATCGACATGGAAGAAGATTTCAGAAAGATCTGGACTGAAATTCGGGATTATACCATGACGTCAGTTGAACGCGGTTACGCCCTTTATAAAGCAGTCAGATATGTTATTGAAAACGATATAGCCGGAGATTTTGTTGAGTGCGGAGTATGGAAGGGCGGCTCATGCATGCTGATGGCCCTTGTGCTTATGAACGCGGGAATAAAAGACAGGAATATTTATCTGTACGATACTTTTAAAGGGATGACCGAACCCGGCGATAACGACTTTATCGCGTGGAACGGCCGAAGCGTCAGGGATAAATGGGATGCCGATCTTAAGGGTACCGCAAAGAATTTTACCGAATGGGCGGTCAGCCTTGATACTGTAAAAGCAAATACCGGTAAAACCGGGTATCCAGCCGAAAGACTGATTTTTATAAAAGGACCTGTTGAAGAGACCCTGCCTGCCGATGCTCCTGATTCAGTCTGCCTTTTGCGTCTGGATACGGACTGGTACGAATCAACAAGGGTCGAGCTTGAACATCTCTATCCGGTATTATCCTCCGGCGGGGTGCTTATTCTGGATGATTACGGCCATTTTACCGGAGCAAAATTGGCAGTCGACGAATATTTTTCGGCTTCGGATAAACACCTCCTGCTTAACAGGATTGATTATACGGGAAGGATTGCGATTAAACCCTGAACAGAAAGTTAAAAAAAACCGATAATATAATATGCGTATCATCAGATTCCTGGTAGTGTTATCAACTATTCTTATTCTTGCGGCTGCAGCAGTTGCTGCACAGTCCGATATAACACCTGAAAATAACGAAAATCTAATTCAGCCGCTTCCTGCCGGATACGGATTGATTGAGCTTGGAATGGACATTGAAACGGTAAAAAGAATGCTGGCGGAAGAGCCTAATTTCGCTTACCGGGGAGATGCGGATGTATCAATGCGGCCTTCCGGGGATCAGCAGGTGATAGACTGTGAGGGCGTGGGTTTTGTCGAGCGGGCTTATTTTCAGTTTGATGAAGATATTCTTTACCTTATAACCATGGTGCTTGACAGGGAATATATCGATCATTACAGCATCTATACTGCTTTGACCGGAAAATACGGCGAGCCGGAATCACTTAATCCGTCCAGAATTATCTGGCAGGATGAGAAAATAACTGTCAGTCTTGAGCGGCCGCTTTCCATAAAATATATTGACCGGGAAGTTTTTCAGCGCCTTCAGGAGCAGGGCAGCGCCGAATCTTCCATGGAAACCATGTTGAGACAGGATTTTATTAATTCATTTTAAAAGGTATTTTAATGAAACGAGGCATATATATATTACTGATTTTTGTGATAGCCGCAGGATGTTTTCTGCTTATTGCCATGGGCGGCCGCGAGAAACTGGATACCAGAATAATAAGCATCAACGGGATTGAAATTGAGGCGGAAATAGCCGATGATACGGAATCACGGCGCACCGGGCTGATGAATCGTAAAACAATGCCGGAAAATCACGGAATGCTGTTTGTTTTCGACAGCGATCAGCGCTTGTCGTTCTGGATGAAGAACACTCTCATACCATTATCCATCGCCTATATTTCCGTCGATGGTGAAATTATGGAAATTTACGATATGAAACCCGAATCTCTTCGTCCGGTTGAGTCGGTTTCTTCGGTTCGCTTCGCTCTTGAGATGAATAAGGGTTGGTTTGATTCAAACGGTATCGAACCCGGTGATCTTGTCGATTTTGGGGATTGATGCCTGATCTTATAACGAACTAATCATTCAGTTCAGGAAAGAGTTCGAAATTCGGTTCCTCCGCTTCTTCCTTAACAGGCTCATTCACCAGCAGCTCAATTCTTCTTTCAACTTTCATGAGATCTTTTTCCAGTCCCTTTGCCAGTTTTACCCCTTCTTCAAAGAGTTTGAGCGAGTTGTCAAGACTTCCTCCGCTCTTGATTTCAGAGTTTATTTCTTCAAGCCTGTTAAGTCTTTCTTCAAAGTTTTTCATTTGTATTCTCCCTGATAAGTACTCCTGCGGTTCCGTCATGAAATTTTATTCCGGCTTTTCTTCCCGGTATCGCATCTTTCACTGAACTTATTAGCGTTCCCGTTTCTTCATCCGTCATTATTGTATAACCGCGCTCAAGCGTTGCCTGGGGCGACACAGCATTTAGTTCCCTTATTGCCGAATCAAGGCGGTATTGATGGTCACGGATCCTGTCGGTGATGTTTTTTATAAGGTCTTCCTTTAAATCGTCAAACCGGGCCAGTACGGGCTGTATGAGGATGAAAAAACTTTCCTCAAGGTTTTCACCGCTGTATTGAGAGGCAAGGATTCTTATTTTCTCCGTCTGACGGCTTATTTCATACCGGATTGATTCATAGAGACCGCCGACACGATGCAGCAGTTCGTCCCTGCCTGCGCTTACTATCTCCGCAGCGGCTGAAGGCGTTGGCGCTGAAATGTCTGCTGCATAATCGGAAAGGGAGGTGTCTATCTCATGCCCCACGGCTGATATCACCGGCAGCGGGCAGTCGGCAATTGCCCTAACAACGGCTTCATCCGAAAAGGGCAGCAGATCTTCAAGCGAGCCCCCGCCGCGGCCGATTATCAGCACTTCTCCAAGGTTATAGTCTCCGGCCCGTTTGATCTGATCGGCGATTTTTGCCGCCGCAGATTCTCCCTGTACAGGGGCAGGCAGAATGAATATATCAAGCCCCGGATTACGCCTTGCAGTTACCCGGAGGATGTCTTTTATAGCTGCTCCTGTCGGAGATGTGACGACTGCAACCCTGGAAGGGAACATCGGCACAGCTTTTTTTCTATCAAGATCAAACAGGCCTTCGGCAGCCAGCTTTTTTTTCCGTTCCTCAAGCATTGCGAGAATATCGCCTTCGCCGGATTTCTCAATACTGTCGCAGATTATCTGGTATGAGCCTCTCAGCGCGTAAACGGAGATATTTCCCGAAACCTTTACAAGCATTCCGTCGCGCAAAGTGAAGTTAAGACTTTTCTGGCGCCCTTTGAACATTACCGCACTTATCATTGCGTTTTTGTCTTTAAGAGTAAAATACAGATGGCCTGTGCTTGACGGTCTGCAGTTGGATATTTCACCGCTTATCTGAACGTTTCGGAAACCTTCTTCAAGGGTATCTTTTATTAGGCCGGTAATCTCGGTAACCGAAAAAATCTTGTCTTTAAAATCAAACATTTCGTTTAGCAGAATACAACTTCTGTACGGAGTCGGCAAGAGTTGCAGGCAAAATCGGTTATACAGTCACTTTTTTCTGTCGATAATCTGACTATGAATAATATCGTAATACTCAATATTTTAAATGTTTCAAAATATGCATACAAAGAATTAACAGACGGAAAATCCTCAATCGATTATGCAACCGAAGCCGCAGTTCAGATGCCTGATATTAAAGGCAGAACGATTATCACTTCAGAGCAATCGGAAACAGCGTTTCCGGGATTTGATGTATACAGGTCTTCAATGCTGACTGCAGCCGGCCTGATAGAACTTTTAACGAAGTTGTCAGCCGGGTATGATAATATTATCTATTATTTCGGTGATTGCCCTCTTGTTGATCCGAAGCTCGCAGATAAAATGTATAAGAACCATGTAAAATACTTTTGCGAATATACATTCGCCGACGGCTTTCCGGCAGGTATCGGGGTTGAGATTATTAAAACCTCCGTGCTGCCCATGCTGGCAAAACTGGCGGAAGGAACCGAAGTCGAGGCAGGCAGAGACACCCTTTTTTCTTTAATCGAAAAAGATATTAATGCTTTTGAGATTGAAACCGAAATCTCGCCGGATGATCAGCGGCTTCTTAGAGTTTCGCTTTTCCCCGATACAAGACGAAATTATTTACAGTTAAAATCAATCACTTCCGCGGTGAAGGTATCGGATAAAACAGGCTGTGCAGATTCAATTCTCGAAACAGTACGCAGCAGGGGCGAGTTTCTCAGATCTCTTCCCGTATTCTATGAATTTGAAATTACGTCCGTTCATCCACAGAAAATCAGTTATATGCCGGAGCCCTGGCAAAGCGGCGGAATAGATAACGGAGGCGAGATGGCGGTTGAAGATTTTTCAACAGCGCTTGCCGGGATAGCCGATTTTTCGGAAGATGCAGTAATCAGCCTGTCAATCAGGAACGAACCTTCCCTTCACAGCAGCCCATCAGGCATGGCAGAAAGGGTTTTATCCTATCCGGACTTTAATCTGCTTGTGGAAACATCCGGAATCGGCTGGAAGCAGGCTGAGCTTGACAAAATATCAGGTCTGGATCAGAGCCGGCTGACATGGATAGTTGATCTGGATGCCCTTGATGAACAGCTGTATAGTGAATTGCGCGGAGACGGCCGGGCTGAGGCATACGCATTTGCAGAGATGCTTGTTTCGGAGTTTCCCTCAAATACCTGGATACAGACCGTCAGAATGAAGATGAACGAGAAAGATACAGAACAGTTCTATAAATATTGGAAAGAGAAGACAAATAATGTTATCATACAGAAATATGACTGGTGCTGCGGCCGCCTTGAACAGAGAAAAGTTACAGATCTTTCTCCCGTGAAACGGCTTCCCTGCTGGCATCTAAAAAGAGATCTGGCTATCCTGACTGACGGCACGGTCCCGCTTTGCCGGGATGATCTCGACAGTTCGATGGTCTGCGGGAATATCTTCAAAGATAATCTCCGGGAAATATGGGAAAAAGGAAATAAAAATTACCGACAGCATTTGAAAGGGGAGTATCCCGGCATTTGCGGGAAATGCGATGAATACTATACCTATAACTATTGATAAAGTTAATTATACTGTTATCGGGGGGAAGCGCGAGCCGGAGGTAAGACGCCGACCGCCCCTGATTTCCATAGTGCTGCTGAACAGGGCGGGGAGGGTGTTTAAATCCGAAACCCTTTCAGTTCTCAGTAAATTGAATGTGCATGAGATAATTTCCATTGAAGGCGGCGGTGCCGGGTATGATGTTGAATCGTTGTCCGTAAGGTTCCCCGCAATTCGGTTTATAAGAATTCATAAAAAAACCACTGAAGGCGAAAAGATTAATATCGGTATTGAAGAGTCGGAATCAAAATACGTGTTTGTTATGTACGATGATATGAATGCCGCAGCAGGCAGTTTGTCCGACAGGCTTCTTGAACAGGTTTCGCTTTCCGATTCGCTTTGCGCTGTGCCTCTTATACAGTCGCGCCGGCAGTCTACAGTTCCGACCATAATGAGTCCGGCGTTTATGAAGCGTTCGCTGAAGATTGTTCAGCTGCCGCCGTCGGTTGACGGTATGGACAGTCTTTTTCCCTTTGATTATTCGGGTATATATAACAAGGAACTGTTTATCAGGCTCGGAGGCTACGACGGCAGAATCAACAGCAGATGGTGGCAGAAGATGGATTTCGGTTTCAGGGCTTATATGTGGGGTGAAAAAATCCAGTGCAAGACCTCTCTTCGGGTTAAATACCTTGATGATATTCCGGAGGAATCCACCACGCCCGGAAAAAGTTACAGGTTTTTTTATCTTAAGAACCTTACAGTTCGTTTTGACGGCGATTACGGAGTTATTCCGAAAAACAGGTTCATGTCATATTATCTCCGCAGCGGAGAAGGCCTTTTTACAGCCCTCAGAGAGTTCCGCGAAGCCCGCGAATGGGTTGAAGAGAATAAATACAGGTTTAAGATGGATGCCCGCAGCATCACTGAAATCTGGGAAGCTCCGGAGATTTAAGCTTGAAAACGGCAGTTTTTCTTCAGGCCAGACTCGGTTCAACGCGGCTTCCCGGAAAGGCGCTGCTTGAACTGGAAGGAAAAGCAATAATAACTCATGCAATGGAAGCGCTCGGATCGGTCGAAACGGATGATCATGTCATTCTGACCGATCATGAAAGTTATTCAGGCTTAAAGCCGCTGGCGGAAGCCTGCGGTTTCAGTATTTTTGAGGGATCGGCCGAGGATGTTCTCGACAGGTTTATCAAAGCTGCCGAAAAATTCGGCCCGACTGTTATTATCAGGGCAACCGGTGACAACCCGCTGGTCGACAGCAATGCTGCGGCCATGATACTTGCATCGCATATTGATTCCGGCGCCGACTACAGCGGTTATGATGATATGCCGCTTGGTACAGGCGTCGAGGTTTTGAATCTTGCCGCGCTGCAAACCGCCGCTGCCGAATCGGATGAGCCGTATGATCATGAACATGTAAGCCCGTATCTTTACAGGAATCCCGACAGGTTCAGGATAAATCGAATCAGAGCCCCTGAAAAATTTTGTTTTCCGGGTTCCTCCGTAACCGTTGATACTGCAGCTGATTATAAAAAGCTGCAGTCGCTGTATTCGGATTTGTACGAGGGTAGACCGCTTTCGATAACAGAAATAATTCCATGGCTGAAGAGTGAAAGGCGGTCCGGATGAGCCCCCGTATTCAAAAAAAACGGATACTGATTATTCCGTCCATAAAAAAGGGAAACGGAAGCGGGCATATCAGGCGGTCGATAAAGCTGGCGCAGAGGCTGTCGGCATGCGGAGCCCATGCTTACATTTTTGCTGATTCCGTTACCTCAAGATCTCACGACTGCTATACAAAAGAAGATATCCGGCAGCTGTTTCCCGCCGGAAGCGTCCGAAAAATAGAAATATTAACCGAGGCTGTTCCGTCGGAATGGGACATCTGCATCTTTGATACAAGAGAAACCTCTGTGCCGCGGCTTTCAAATTTCCTGGGAAGAACATTCACTGTCGGAATAGATGAAGGCGGAGCAGCGAGGGAATTCTTTGATTACCTGATAGATGTTCTGCCGAATCTTGAAAAGACAGAGCCGAACATCGGCTCTCCGGGGTTTCTGAACCTTCCGGAACAGCCGCCGGCGGAAAATTCAGGTTTTACCGGAAATTTTAAAAACGTCCTGGTATCCTTCGGCGGTGAAGACGGCGGGGGATTGACTGAAAGGCTTCTGGAAATGATTGATGATACCGGGATAATAAGACTCGATCAGATTACAGTTGTCAAAGGTCCGTTTTTCAGGAATGCGGATCTGCCTGCGGAAGTTAAAATCCTTGAAGCGCCTGAGAACCTGGCTGCCATGTTAAGAAATTATGATCTTGTTTTTACTCTTTTCGGGCTTACCTGTTTTGAAGCTCTGTACAGTATGACACCGGTTGTTCTTTTAAATCCCTCGGCATATCATCGAAGTCTTTCGGTAAGGGCCGGAATACCCGAAATAGGCATCAATAAACCTGATGCCGCCAAGCTGGATAACCTGCTGCAGAATACAGAAAGATTATTCAGGGCTGTTGATTCCTATTCAAAAGTTTCAAGGATGGATCTTGCCGATTATATAATGAATTTAAAGTTATCCGTACGGAAATGTCGCGGATGCGGCAGCGTCAAGCACAAAATTATTTACCGGGATCGGGATCGAAGCTTTTTTCAATGTGATGCCTGCGGGCTTGTAAACCAGATGTATTTCGGCAATAAAACTCCGGATTACGGGTCAGAATATTTTTTTGAAGACTATAAAAAACAGTACGGCCGTACATATCTTGAAGATTTTGAAAAAATTAAAACCGACGGAATCAGAAGATGCGGAGTTATCAGGAAATACCGGCGGGACGGTATGCTGCTTGATATCGGATGCGGCTACGGACCGTTTCTGGCGGCTGCAGATGAATCAGGTTTTAAGGTCAGGGGAATTGATGTATCTTTAAATGCCGTCGACTGGATAAAAAACGAACTTGGTTATAAAGCCGAAGCCGTATCGATAGAGCAGCCTGAGGCGATTATATCTGAAAACGCAGATTTTAATGCGGTAACCATGTGGTATGTAATAGAGCATATGCATGACCTGCCCGCTGTACTGTCGAGAATAAACAACCTGCTTGAGCCCGGAGGTGTGTTTGCTTTCTCAACACCCAATTTCAGGGGAATAACTGCAAAAAAATCTGCAGCCGGATTCCTTAACAAAAATCCTCTTGATCATTATACTGTCTGGAGCCCCGGAGCTGCAAAAAGGCTTCTGTCCGGATACGGATTCAGGGTAAAAAGCATTGAATGTCCGGTAATTCATCCGGAAAGATTCCTGCGCAGAGATCTTTATGATTTGCTTCCGGCGCCTGTAAGGAAGGCAGCTGATTTTATCTTCAGTCTTTCAGGCCGGTTTTTCTTGCTCGGCGACACGTTTGAAGTGTATGCTGTAAAACTGAAGTAAACGGAGAATATTGTTGAACAGAGAATCAATACTGATACTTGGCGGGGGTATAATGCAGATACCGGCAATAAAGGCGGCCCGGAAAGAAGGGTACCGCGTGTTTGTTGCCGATGTCAATCCGGAGGCTCCGGGAATTCCCCTGGCGGACGGGTTCAGCAGGATTGATCTCAAGGACCACAGGGCGATAGCTGAAGAAGCTGTCCGGCTCAGGAAGAATGAGAAACTTGCCGCGGTATTTACGGCTGGAACGGATTTTTCCGCTACTGTTGCTTATGCGGCGACGGCCGCAGGATTGCCCGGAATAGATTATACGACTGCAATGACTGCAAGCAATAAAATATTGATGCGCAGGGCCTTTTCCGAGGCCGGTGTGCCTTCGCCTGCATTTTACCCGGTACGAAGCGCCGAAGAGGCATTTGAAGCCTGTCAGAACCTCGATTTTCCCGTAGTAATCAAACCGGTAGACAGTATGGGCGCCCGCGGTGTTGTTAAAATTGAAAGAATTGAAGATCGCGAAGCTGTTACAGCCGCAGTGGCCAATGCGCTTGCCGCTTCTCGAAGTTCGGAAGCTTTGGTTGAGGAGTTTATCGACGGTCCGGAATTCAGCCTCGACGCGCTTGTTTACGACGGTGAAATAACAATATGCGGATTTGCAGACAGGCATATTTATTTTCCGCCGTATTTTATTGAAATGGGCCATACAATGCCGTCGGCTTACGACAGCGACGTACAGGCCGGGGTGATTGAAGTATTCAAACGCGGTGTTGCCGCGCTTGGAATAGAGCAGGGGGCCGCAAAAGGCGATATGAAGTATTCACCGTCAAAAGGGCCCATGATAGGCGAAATTGCCGCCCGGCTTTCCGGCGGATTCATGTCGGGCTGGACCTTTCCGTATCACAGCGGAATCAATGTTACCCTGTCCGCAATCCGCATCGCAGCGGGAAAAAACCCCGGCAGGCTGAAACCGGAAAAAAACCTGGTTTCAGCGGAAAGAGCGGCATTATCAATCCCGGGACGGATTAAGTCGGTCGAAAAGATTAAAGATGCCGAATCGGTGGAATATATAAAGGATGTTTTCATTATGGTACATCCGGAGACAGGGTTTCCTTTCCGGTAAATAACGTTCAGAAATGTGCGAACTGCATATCAGCCGCTGAGGACAGGGACTGTGCTTCAGCAGCAGCTGAAGAAGCGGTCAGGAAGCTGTTTTTCAGGCTTGAACCGGGCGATTCGCAAACCGGGGATTTTATTAGCGGGAAAACATACAGCTGGGTTCCGGATGCATTTGTGCTTACGCAGCCGTCGGATATCCGTGTCATGGAAGAGCTTAACGCAGGCGGTTCCGCGCTTCTTCCGGAAATTGAGCATGAAGCAGCTGTAGACTGGCACGGTTTGGGGTTAAAACAGGCACTTGGAAGAGTATTTGACCTGACGGAATGTACGGAAAATGATTTAAATTCAGGGTTCTGGAAAGCCTTTCTGCGCGGAGGAGTTCAGGGGGGAGTCTGGTTTATTGAAAGCTCCGAAAAGATCACCGGAGAAGCTTATAGATGAATCGTTTTCCGGTTTTACTGCTGATTTTTTTATTTTTTCTGTCTCACGGTGCCGCCGCTGAAGAACAGTTTATTGATATTCTTCAGCTGTCGGAAAACTGCGGCTGTGAACTGCGTTATGATTACTGGAAAGGTCTTTATGAACTAAGAAAAGGCAGATCAGTTGTTCGTTTTTCCGAAGGCTGTTCCTGGTATATAGTTAATATGAATGAAATCAGGATGAACCTGAAAACGGAAAAAACGGAAGAAGGAAATTTTCTGATTGACAGCGCTACGGCCGCTGATGTTGCGGCTTTTTTTGCCGCGGATGCCGGCTCTTCATTGGGTATAAGATATATTGTGCTTGATCCCGGTCACGGCGGAAAAGACCCGGGCGCGATTGGTTATTATATGCTGGACGGCGAAAAGAAATCGTTAATGGAAAAGGATGTCGTTCTCCAGACAGCCCTCGAAACGGCAAAACTACTCGAGGCTCGTTACCCCGACAAGAAAATAATACTGACAAGAAACTATGATTGGTATCCGGAGCTTGATGAGAGGACGGAAGTCGCAAATTCCGTAGAGTTAGCCGATGATGAATCCAGGATCTTTATATCAATTCATGCAAATGCCTCATTTAACACAAAAGCAAAAGGATTTGAGGTCTGGTGTCTCCCGCCTGAATACCGGCGGGATTTGATAAATTTAGATAGTTTTAATGATGTTGATTCAGATGTACTACCCATTCTGAACACAATGCTTGAAGAGGAGTTTACTGTTGAAAGCGTATTACTCGGGGAAAAGCTTCTTGTTTCGCTTGATGAACAAATTGGTAATATTACTGATAACCGCGGTCTCAAGGAAGAGTCCTGGTTTGTTGTTCGGAAAGCGCGTATGCCTTCGGTATTAATCGAACTGGGTTTTGTCACAAACCAGGAAGAGGCTGTTCTTTTATCTTCAGCGCCGTACTTGAAGAAACTGAGCAAGGGCATCTATAATGGAATAGTCGATTTTATAAATGATTATGAACGCACCAGGGGGTATTCAGAGTAATTATGGGAATAAAGCGCTTTTCTAGGAAATTTTTAATTCTGCTGTCCCTCTTGATAGTTTTTTTTCTGTTGGCTCTTGTTTTTATGGTAGTTGATGCCGACAGAAGAGTTGAGAGGGTTCTTTTTTTTCCTGATGAAGAGGGTCAGAGCTTGCACGGAGAGCTCAGAAGACTGCCGGAGAGGGATGAAACAGGAGGAAATATCGAGCTGTATATCGAAGAATTACTGCTCGGTCCGGTTTCAATAGATCTGTACAGGCTTTTTCCGCAGGAAGTAAAACTCGAAAGTCTGCTGTTTGATGAAGGCACTCTTTACCTCGGGTTTTCAGAGAATCTGATCACTACTGCCGAGTATGTTCCAATGAGCATTACAGACATCATCGGAGCAGTTGGAAAGGCGGTAGTATTCAATTTTCCTGAGGTAAAGGAGGTGAAAACGGCAATAGGCGGAGAACCGGCTGTAGGCGGCGGCGAAATGTTGAAAAAAAATAAAAATCGTTGACAAACAGTCTACAGTTCGTATAATTTTATATACAAGCAATTAATTTGATAAGGAGCAATTAGATGAAACGTTTCGGAATTCTTCTTTGTATAGTGCTGGTGTTGGCAGCATTTCCTGTTTTTGCAGAAGAATCGGTACTTATAGATTTTGCGCAGCTTGCTGCTGATAGAGATGACGGTGAAAATGAAGCAACTTTCATTGATTTCTCTGATAAAGCCGGAGCAGGCTTTACGGATGAAGAAAAAGAATACATGAAAACCTCGCTTTCAATCGCAAACTGGGAAGTAGAACTTGCATCATCAGCAAAGACTGTTACAAACAGAAGGTTTTCATACGTCCTTCCTGCACCGGTAAAAGACGGCGCAACCAGATACGGCGGAGAGACTGTAATGGGGACCAGAATCCATTTCCCGGAAGAGCCCTATAATTCATGGGCCATTATCAGACCTCCCTTTGATATCCCCGCTTTTGAAAAAGCTGACGAGCAGGATGCTCAGGGTATTAAATTTGACAGCTTCGGCGTAATCAAGAACATCGGCGTACTTAAGAGTGTAACTATAAACATTCTCGGTAAAAACTATCCTAACGGTTTTGGTGTTATTCTTATTGACCAGAACCATGTAGAAAAGAATATTTTCATGAGTTATCTTGATTTTGACGGCTGGAAAACCATCACATGGAATAATCCCAACTATATTGAGGACGTAAGAGACAGAGAACTTTCAAAGAGCCCGCTGTATCCGAAGGCTACACCCTTTTACAAACTCGGCGGTATTGTTTTCTATAAAGACGCAGCCCAGGAAGGTGGAGATTTTATTTCATACATCAAGGACATAACCCTTACTTATGATAAGGCAGTTCTTAACCTTCAGACCGATATCGATGATGAAGCTCTCTGGGGCATTCTCGGAGACAGGGAAGAAGCAAGAAGAAATGCTGAGTATGAAAGACTCGGCAACAAGCAGGTTCTCAGATACATTGAAAAGCAGCTGATGCACGCTGAAGCTGAAGAATAGAATCTGAAACTTTCGATGTTATAACCGGGGATATCCGACAGTTATCGGATATCCCCTTTATAAATTTAAGAAACAGGAAAACCAGGTCTCATAGCTCTTCATTTTTTGATGTTAAAAATTCCATTGTTGCTATATAATTATGAAACGGTAAAAATTAAATAATAATGTGAGGAAAAAAATGAAAAGATTTATCGTATTTTTTTGTTTATTAATCTCTTTTACAGTTGCAGGAACGCTTTACGCTGATGAAATTATCTGGGGATCTATGTACGGCACACGAAATTTAAGTTTCGGAGGAGATGTTGCTGTTGAGAAAAGCGGTTCATCAACTCAACTGAGTGTTTATCCGGAAGCGGAGATGCTGTTATGGAAACCCATTATGGGAGAATTTGCCTTTATTGATGTAGGTGCGGCCGCAAAAGGACGGGTGGGGATCCCGTTGCCCGGGAGTGATTTTTCACTGGGAGCAGGCTTGTCAGGAACATTTCATGCCGGTTTCAGAGGCCTGGATATTCCCGGAGATGAATACATAGGCAGAATAGACTTCTTTGCACAGGCCGGTATAAAATTCGACTTCATAACGAGTGATTCAGGTTTTGGATTTGCGGCGAAATCAGGGGTGAATTATTTCATATCCGATTCCCTCGCTGTAGGTCTTTACGGCAGTTACTGGGGCGGATATGCCGGGGGCGGTATATCAGTCAGGCTGAAGCTTGGAGAAACCCCGGATGTAAAGGGAATCAGTTTGGCTATGCCGGATGCAACAATAGGCTTTGCCGTACAGCCGTATCTTCTGCAGTTCTATACACTATACTATTCCGCGCATTTTGCAGGCGGATTTTATCCCGGAAACTACAAGCCGGGGCAGAGCAGCGTTCACCGGATTTCGTCTTTCGACTCAAGCGGTACGGTTTCGTATACGGTTGAAAAGGCGCTGTTATCAGAACTTGATGACGGAAAACGCCTGTGGGGGCTTGAATACAGTGATGATGAAGAATCATTTTATTATGAATATATCACCGGCGACAGTGATATTGTAGAAACTGTTTTTTATAAAACGGAAGATAACGAAATTATCTCTCTTGATGCAGATACGGCAGTCAACCCGGAGGCGGAATACCTGACATGGGATGATTACGGCGCAGAGGGAAGGCCGGATGTTGAAATAATAGTAGAAGCAGGAACATTTATTACAACCGAATATTCATATACAGATGATACAGGCTTTGTTGCTTTGTGGTGGTTCTCTGATGCAGTTCCGGGCGGTCTTGTAAGCTACAAGATGGAAGACGGTTCTGACATTGTGACATCCGAATTGATTGATATTAATTCAAGAAAGAAACCGGTTTTATATAAAGGGAACCGCTGAAAACCCTAAATTGGGCTTATCAGAGTTTTGAAACACTCTGTGTTTCCGGGAGTTTATTTATTTCCTTATCAGTCAATAAATAAACATCCAGTATATCTAAGGAAGACTTCGAAAACTAAAGTTTTATAAAACTGCAGTTTTTAGAAGTCCCCTAAATAAAAAATGGGCTGCATTTTGAATGCAGCCCTAAAATTTTGCCTAAAGCAGATTTAATTATTGATATTTTCCAGATCCAAAGATACCCCGACTGTTGCATTATATAAAAAATTTCCAGGGAATACTTTGGAAAATGTAATCAATTCTTTGGTGCCTGCTGCAGAATCTTCAAGATAACCGAAAGAATATACACAGCTTTCGATACCAAGAAAAACAGAAAGGAATTCAAAAGGAGAAACCTTAAGATCCGTTCCGAGTACTATGGAATTAAGTCTTTCAATGCTTACGGCTTCGAGAGTACGGACTTTTTGTTGATACCCTATTTTCAGCTGAACAGTGTAGGGCACATTCTTCTGAAAGATATCTGCTACAAATGCATATTCGGTGAAATCTTCCGTTTGTGAAGAGCCTGACGCAATTATGGAAGTATAGCTTTTGGTGTCAATTAAAATTGTACAGATAGCGTTATAAACATAGAATCCCAATGAAATATTATTGGCTTCCTGAATATAGTCGCCTGCAGAAACAAGGCGCCCGCCGATAGTACTCTGGGTATCAAATTGGGCGAAAGCAAACCCGGGAATATTCAGTCGCATCGATGTAGCTATTCCTGATTTTATTAGAGTCTCTGCTGTATTGAACAATCCGAAGAAAGGCCCCACTTCTATGTTGAAAAGTTCATCATTGTAATAAAAATTTGTATAACCAAGGTTTTTCAGAATTGGATCTCTGTAAAATCCTATCTCAATCCCTGAGATATCGTTTGCCGGTTTTTTCCAGAACAGCGATGCTCCCCAGGGGAATGCGTTGCCTGGAAACTCAGCTGTTGTCATAGGTGATGCAGTAAGATTGTTGTTTCCTATTGTAAAACTACCGCCAGTTTCAGCGGAAAAAGCAGGCAATGCGACAGCTGAAACAATCACAAATATAAGAATAATTTTTTTCATATTAAAACTCCGCCCTAACACCGATATATCCTTCAAACATTGTATCAATATTAAAAGGCAGTATGTTTACATCAAGTTTAAGATCCCAGAGCACGCCTGATGTCGCTATGCTCATATAGGGTGAAACAGTGGTTGAAAACTGATCAGATGCAGACATTGCATTGTATTTAAGTTGTGAAGACAATCCGCCGGTTACAGGAAAAACTTCAATATCACCGACTGCAAGATCCACAAGCAGGTCAATCGAGCCGTCTTCATTGGTAAGTGTATTATGATAATATGAAGGGTGCCAGAAAAAAGACAGGTTCACTCCAAAAATTCCGAAACTGAGCCTCGGTTCGAAAAGAAAATAAAAAAGATCAATGCCGAATGTATCAGCAGCAGGATTATAACGCGGTATACCCACTTGTGCAAAGAAACTGCCCGTATCGCTTGCTTTATAGTATAACAGCAATCCTCCCCGGTAAATACCGTATTGAGAAACAGGGAAAGAAGCCCCGACAAATGCTTCAAGTTTCAGATCTCCAAGATTAAAAGAAGACCTTATATCAGATGAATAATATCCGGTGCCGAGATATGCATCCTGATAAATATATGCTTTGGTATAATTCCAGTCTGTACCGAATGTCGATGAAAAAGCAACTCCTGTTCCGGCAACGGAATGCAGGCCGTCATAGTTTATTCCGTCTCCAAAATAGAGAAAACCGCTTAGTTTGGGTGCAATTATACTGGTTCCGAAGTATGTATGGAAAATGCTTCCCGTACAGAAGTCGTCGATAATTCCGGTAAAATAAGAAAATGAAAGCGGTATGCTGAGAATCTCATTTATTGTAACCTCAGCAGCCTGAAAAGATAAAACCGGAAGCCCTGCTCCGCCGCCTGACAAATCGGAAACGGTTATTTCATTACCGTCCACATCTTCAACAGTAGCTGTATTAGTACCGAAAATATCATCAACAACCGCATCGTCAATACCGAGTTTAAGTTTGCCGCCGAATTTGTATCCGCCCTCAACTGCCATCTCAAAAGAGCCTTGTGTCTGAAGCGCAAACAATCCGTTGTCGGGATACATGTGGGTTACAATTTCAAGAGAAGGTATCGATATATCGGCGCTGAATACAGAAAAAGGAATGAGGACGGATAAAAGTAGAGACGCCTTGATTTTTTTCATAATATAGAAGCTCCTATTCCTATTATACTTAGTTTATCGAGTGTTTTCACGGAATAATTGATGAAAAACTGCCGAAAAAAAGTCTTGACTTAAAACCATGAATAGATATCATTAATACTAAGATGAGCGATTACCTAGATCCTAATAATGAAGAACTTCTTAAAGATTTCTTTATGGAAGCTGAGCTCCAGGTTGAAACTTTTGAACAGAACATCCTGGTGCTTGAGAACGAGCCTCATAACAAAGAGGCTGTCGACGAAATTTTCAGGGCTGCACATACCCTGAAGGGGGCAGCCGGAACGGTTCAGATGGATGAGCTGTCGCATTTCACACATCTCTGTGAAGATGCTCTTGATGAAATAAGGGCCGGAAAGGTCGAGGTTACTCCTGAAGTAGTTGATGTTATTCTGGAAGCAATCGATATTATCAAAGCCATGCTTGAAGCCCGAACGGACGGCGGTATTTATAATGAAGATACCAGCGAGGTTTCCGGAAAGCTTGAAGCATTCATCAACGGAGAGAAACCGGTAGTTGATCAGGAGCCTGCAGTAAAAGAACCGGCGGCAAAAAAGGCTGAACCCTCCGGAGATGCAGGACCTTCTGAATATGAATTGCTTGAAATGAAAGAGCAGTGTGAAGAGAATGAAAAACTGATTACCGTTCACATAGTATTTAACGAAGATAATCCAATGAATACGGTAGGCGGAGTACAGATATATGCCGCATTGAATAAAAACAGCAAAATATTAAGTTCCAATCCTGATTTTGATGAATTATACAAAGATGTATTTCACCCGGAAGCTGATTTTTATATTGCAACGGAATTGTCAACTGATGAGATTGAAAAAGCAGTAAACATTCCAGATGTAATTATTGAGTCGGTTGTAAAATATCTTGATGTTGATTCCGAGGTAGAGGGACTGGTTGCCAAAGAATCCGATGAAGAGGAAACAGTCCAACCGGAAGCTGAGAAACAGAGTGTGTCTGAAGAACCCGTTAAATCCGGTGTTGCGCTGCCTGAACAAAAGCCGGATGAGGCGGAAGAATCCAGGCAGCCTGTAAAGGATATCAGACGAACCAACAAGAGCAGCGGGTCTATTCTAAGAGTTGATTCCAGACGAATAGATAATCTTCTCAACCTTGTTTCGGAGACTGTTATTACAAAAGCGTCATTCAATCAAATAAGCAGCAGTTTTTCAGAAAACCTGCTTGAATTACAGGCTAATCAAACCGTTTACAGAGAGAAACTCAAAGAACTTTTTGACAAGTTGCCTGATTATCTGCAAAAAATACAAAATGGAACCGAGATAAAAGAAATCAGAACTGAGATAAACGAGCACTACGGTAATCTCTTCAGTGTTTTTGACGGCATTGAAGGTAATCTTAAAAATACTGTTGCTAAATTCCTTAATACGGCACAAAGTCTTGCCCGGACAACAAGTGAACTTCAGGAAGGCGTAATGCAGATTCGGATGGTTCCGATATCACAGATATTCTCCCGGTTTCCACGCCTGGTGCGGGATCTTTCACGTTCGTGCGGAAAAGAAATAAAACTGGTAATTGAAGGAGAAGATACGGAACTGGATAAATCAGTTATTGATGATCTTCTTGACCCGCTTATTCACTGTGTAAGAAATTCTGTAGACCACGGTATCGAGAATCCTGATGAGCGCAAAGCATCAGGAAAACCGAAAGCAGGAACTGTTTTATTAAAGGCCAGGAACGAAGGCAACATGATTGTCATAGAAATCAGTGACGACGGCAAAGGAATAGATGTAGAAAAGGTTCGAAAGAAAGCTATTGATAATGGTCTCATTCATCCGTCGAAAAATCTTTCAGATGTTGAAGCATTTAACCTTATATTTGAAGCCGGGTTTTCTACTGCCAAAGAGGTAACGAATATTTCCGGACGTGGAGTAGGTCTTGATGTAGTACGCAAGCAGATAGAGAAGCTCAATGGTAATGTGAGTGTCTATTCTGAAAAAGGCAGCGGATCAGTATTTACTATCAAACTGCCTTTGACCCTTGCCATCATACAGGGACTGCTTGTCAGGGTAGGGCAGGAAATATATGCTATACCAATTACCTCCGTTATCGACAGCCACAGGATAAAGCCTGAAGAAATTAAAATGATTGATAATTACGAGGTATTCAATGTCCGTCAGGATGTCGTTTCGCTGATCAGGCTGAACCGGCTTTTCAGGATTCAGACTGATGAAGTAGGGGAATACCATTTTGTTGTAATTGTCGGCAGTGGAGATAAAAAAATGGGGCTTGTGGTGGATTCGCTTATCGGAGAGGAAGATGTCGTAATAAAACCGCTGAAAGACAAATATACCAGTTCACCGGGTATAGCCGGAGCAACTATTCTGGGTGACGGTACTGTTTCGCTGATAATAGATGTAAGTCAGCTTCTTGAGCTGGGGTTAAAGAGAGAATTGGAAGAACGCCAGATGCGGGAAGCAACAATCAGTTGAGGTGAGGATTTATGAGTTCTGAAATAATTAATTTAAATGATCTTGATTTTCTCGCCGACAGCGGAGAGGAGCTGAAAGAGAAGACCGATATCATAGATTATAAAATGGTGACCTTTTCATTAGGTGGAAAGGATTACGGTATAGATATAATGAAGGTTAAGGAGATTTCCAAAGCTTCCAAATTTACCTATGTACCGAATTCAATACCTTATGTGAAGGGTGTTTATAATTTAAGAGGCGACATTATATCTGTTATTGATTTAAGACTGATGTTCAGCCTGCCTGTTCCGGATAATCGCGGCGCACCGGAGAATATGATTATTTTACGTCTTGAAGATAATACAATAGGAGTGATCGTAGATACGATTGACAAGGTTGTCGGAATTTCATCAGAGAAAATCCAGCCGCCGCATCCGCTGTTCGGTGATATTAATATCAAGTTTATAAAAGGCATTGTTGAGAATGAAAAAAAACTTTACATCATTCTTGATGTGGAGAGTATTTTTAATCAGGAAACTGCTGAAGATGCTCTGCAGAAAAGAAACAAGCCGGACATAAAGGGTGCCGCTCCTGTTGATACAAAGCAACCGGTCAAAAAGGACGCAGAAACGGGAGAACATGTAGATTATTCATTCATTGTAGAAACTCTCGGCACATTCCGAAGTTTTTTTGTAAGTCCCGTCAATGAAAATTGGGTAAAGACACGATTCAGTTCGTGGTTAAAATTGCGCAGTGAAAGCGGGCTTGAGATTCAATTAAAAAATCCTGTTGATGCGGAAGAGTTTCTTCATGGTTTTGAATCGCCTTACACCGGGCATTTCTGGGAACAGGATTATGCGGAAGCCTTCTCTGAAATCCTTCAGGAAAGTGAAAGCGGAACGTATCATGTCTGGAACGTCGGGTGCGGAAAGGGCGAAGAAGCATATTCCGCAGCCGTTTGTTTAAAGAAGAAATTCAGCAGTAAAAAACTGAAGATTTATGCAAATGACAGTGATCTGCTTAATATATCTACTGCGCCAAACCTTATATTTGCCAGAAGCAATGTTCCGGATCTCTATGATGAATATGTTGCAGAAGGAAAAAACGGCTGGCATTTTGTTTCCGGGATAAAAGATCTTATACTCTTTGAGTATCATGATGTTACTCATGACAATCAGTTTCCGCCGGTTGATTTGATAATTGCACGTGATGTAATGTCTTATCAGCCTTTAAGTGATCAGCAGAAGCTGGTTGATATATTTTATGATAAACTGAAACCGAATGGTATTCTGGTAGTAGGGGCTAATGAAGTGGTTAAAGGAAACGGATGGGAAGCTGTTACCAGGGGACGTATCCAGGCTTACAGAAAGATCTGAATATAGGAGGAATGATAAAGATAGCCTAAGGTGCAAGCACCTTTTGCTATTTTATCATTTTGAAGTTTACTAACGAAGTTAGTAAACTTCACGTCACAAACCTGCCCTCAGTGGCAGGAATTTTATAGGAGTGTTAGATGAGAGTAGAGTATATTAATCCATTTGTTGAAGCAGCATTTAATATTATGAAAGAAGTTGTCGATTCTGATATAAAGAGAGGTGAATTGTATCTGAAATCAACATCCCAGCCTGTATTGGGCGTTGCTGCTATTGTCGGGCTTGCAGGAGATGTTGAAGGCCGGGTGCTGTTTGATATGAATGAGAAAACGGCGCTGGGAATTGCTGGAAAAATGAACGGTGAAGAACTCAGTTCGTTCGACGATCTTGCCAAAGCTACAATTACAGAACTGGCTAACATGATAACGGCGCAGGCCGTCACCAAACTGCATGAACTGGGCTTTACTTTTGATTTAACCCCGCCGGCAATTTTTACGGGTGAGAATATGGAAGTATCTGATACAGGTGTTGAGGCCCTGATTGTTCCGATTGAACTCAGTGAGGGAAAGATGGAAATAAATGTAGCGGTCAGAGAAAGGTAACAGGAGATATTAAATGAAGAATAAACAGGATTTTCCAAATATAAATGAAAGGAAGCCTGAAGGGCAGAAACCGGACGGATCCAAATACAGGGTTCTGGTTGTTGATGATTCCATGTTTGTTACAAAACAAATCAGCCAGATTTTGACGTCTGAAGGATTTGATGTGCTGGGCACAGCATCTGACGGCCAGGAAGGTTTCGAAATGTATAAGGAGCAGTATCCGAACGTAGATCTTGTTACAATGGATATAACCATGCCCAAGATGGACGGTGTTACCGCGCTTGAAAAAATTATTGAATTCGACAAGGATGCCAAGGTAATAATGATAAGCGCTCTCGGCAAGCAGGACCTTGTGAAGAAATCGCTTTTGATAGGCGCGAAGAATTATATTGTAAAACCGCTTGATAGGGCGAAAGTCCTTGAGCGCATACTTATGACTATAAAATAGATTCTTAAAGAATTGTATAAAAATGAAACCGCTGCTGTGTATTGCCATGAGCAGCGGTTTTTTATTCTGATTTAAATTCGGAATTATGTTGACAGAGTTGCTACACTTTGTATAATAATCTTACTGTCAGGGGGCGGCTAGCTCAGTTGGTTAGAGCACTTGCTCGACACGCAAGGGGTCGTTGGTTCGAATCCAATGTCGCCCAGAGTATTTACAGTTTAAAAACCGGGGGACACCCCGGTTTTTTTAGTTTGCCCTGCATGGGTAATGACTTGACGGTGAGAGTCCGTTACAGGTGGTAGTGTTAAAGAAACTGTTAGCTGACAGCAAGGGCGTAGTCGTGAGGCTGGGTCTGAAGGAAGCATGAGGCAAATTTCCGAACCGACGAACAGAAATCACATATAAGGCTTTATCAGTGGACGAGTTTGCTAAAAGTGACGAAATCCGCACTACAACTGATGAAGTAAATGTGGCGGTTACATGGAAGGAAAGTCATTATCCTTAACGGGGGAGGTCTCATGGACGTCTTAGGCTGCAATATCGCTTATTATAGACGGAGTAAAGCTTGCCATGAGAAGTCAGCAGAAGCCATAGTAGTGATGAGGAAACATCATGAAGGGCTGAACAATCAAATACCTTTCAAAGCGGAAAGGCCTACCTGATAATCCGAACGACGAAAAAAAAAGTCTTCACAGGGGATAATTCAGAGTAGAAAGGAACACATGAGAAAGGACGACAAGTTAATACCGAATACCAATCTATGCGAACAACTGATTTCCCCTGCAAATATTCAGGAAGCTGTCAGAAAGGTGATGGCAAATAAAGGTGCCTGTGGAGTGGATGGAATGGGAGTAGAAGAACTCCCGAAATACTTCGAGGCGAACTATCCTGAAATATGCAGGCAGATTTTGAGCAGGAAGTACAAACCAAAACCAGTACTGCGAGTAGAAATACCAAAAGACAACGGGGGCGTACGACTTCTGGGGATCCCCACGGTAATAGACCGTGTAATCCAACAGGCTATGGTTCAGGTTTTAACTCCGGTGTTTGAACCGACTTTCAGCGACTTTAGTTTTGGGTTTCGACCGAACAGAAGCGCAGAAGATGCGGTTCGACTCGCCCAGACCTACATGTCCGAAGGATACACCCATGTAGTTGATTTGGATTTATCCAAGTTCTTCGACACTGTAAACCATGACATCCTAATGAGTTTGATAGACAAACACATGGACGATAAGGACATCAGGAGGCTCATCTACGTATTCTTAAAAAGCGGAGTGATGACGGATGGAAGTATGATGGCCACAGCCTTGGGAACACCTCAGGGGGGACCGCTGTCTCCACTACTGTCAAATATTTATCTAACCCCGTATGACAAGGAATTGGAAAAGCGGGGATTACGTTTTGTCAGGTACGCAGATGACTGTAACATCTTCACAAAGAGCAAGAGGTCTTCTTACCGGGTGAGAGATAGTGTGAAAAGCTATCTTGAGCGAAAATTAAAACTTAAAGTGAATATGGAAAAGACAGAGGCGCGAAAAGCCGCGGGCTCTTCCTTCCTCGGATTCACCTTCTTGACCTACGGGAAACAGGAAATATTAGGAATAGTCTATCCTCAAAAGAAGAAACTTAAGAAGCTCGAAGACCGTATCAGACTAATTACCCGACGTAACAGAGGAGTAAAGATTGAAACGGTTATTAAAGAGCTTAACAGCATGTTCAGAGGATGGATAGGATACTTCGCAAGAAGCTCCATGAAAAACTACCTCGAAAGGTTGGTGGAGTGGACAAGAAGACGCATTCGCCAATATCTTTGGAAACAGTGGAAAACCGGAAGGAATAGAAAACATCGTTTGAGACAATTAGGCGTTAGTGATTCTGTTCTGAGCCATTGGAAACTTGGAAGCAACTCTTATTGGAAAATGGCCGGTGTTATGAATCCTCTGTTGAAGAACGATATAATTCATAATCACTTTGGGTTGTTAGATGCTCTGGATTTCTACAAGAAACTCCATACGAAACGCATGGAGGCTGATCGGGTGGTACTTGATTTGAGGTACCACAGTCTATTTGGTTGAACCGCCGTATACCGAACGGTACGTACGGTGGTGTGAGAGGCAGAAATTTATTGATTTCTGCCTACTCGATTGATCTTCAGAAAATAAATCCTAAAATATTATTTCTTGTGCTATCAGGTGGTGTGTGTTAATATTTAATGCACGCGTGTGCATTAAAATGATATTAAATTACCTGAGGAGATTATAATGGGAAGATTGGTTACGATTTTTACAGGACAGTGGGCCGATATACCTTTCAGCGAGCTATGTGTTCTTATCAGTAAAATCGGGTACGACGGGCTTGAGATTGCTGCCTGGGGTGATCATATGAATGTCAGAAAGGCTGCAACCGATATATCATATTCAAATGATAAAAAAGAGATTCTGAAAAAAAATAATTTAAGTTGCTTTGCATTGGGCGCCCATTTGTCGGGGCAGTGTGTAGGTGATTATAATGATCCGCGTCTTGACGGTTTTGCGCCTGCAAAATATCAGGGCAAGCCTGATGAAATCAGGAAGTGGGGAATAGAGGAAATGATTTATACGGCCCGGGCTGCCGCCGCCATGGGTTGTGAGGTTGTAACCGGTTTTATGGGTTCGCCGATATGGAAATACCTGTATTCCTTTCCACAGACAACTGAGCAGATGGTTGAAGACGGTTATCAGGAGATAAAGGAACTTTGGACTCCGATTTTTGATGAATTCGATAAGGCAGGCGTTAAATTCGCCCTTGAAGTGCACCCGTCTGAAATTGCCTATGATTACTGGTCCACTGTTAAGCTTTTTGAGGTTTTTGAAAACAGGGCAACGCTTGGGTTAAACTTCGATCCAAGTCATCTTATCTGGCAGGGAATAAGTCCGCATCTGTTTCTCAGGGATTTCGCGGACAAGGTTTACCATGTGCATATGAAAGATGCTTCGGTAACCCTGGACGGCAGAAGCGGCATTCTGGGATCACATCTGCAGTTCGGCGACGGAAGGAGAGGATGGAATTTCAGGTCGATAGGACACGGGCAGGTCGATTTTGATGCAATAATTCGCGAATTGAATGATGCAGGCTATACAGGGCCGTTATCCGTAGAATGGGAAGATAACGGAATGGATCGTGAATTCGGTGCTGCAGAATCGCTTGAATTTGTACGCAGGATAAATTTTGCCCCTTCTTCCGTGGATTTTGACGGAGCCATGGAGAATTGACGGCTGATCCGAGCATGTATTGTCTTTTATAAAAGATTGAAAATTTCCTGGATTTTTCTGATAATGAGTTTATTATGAGGAAAAAGGTAAGCCGTGCGGAAGTGGCTAAAGAAGCGGGAGTTGCCGAATCTACTGTTTCAAGAGCCCTGAATGATTCAACCCTGATTACCGATACGGTCAAGCTGCGGGTTAAAGAAGTTGCCGCCAGACTCGGTTATATTCCGAATCGACAGGCAGTGCTTCTTGCCAGCAACAGAACAATGCGAATTGGTCTTGTTGTAAAAACCTATAAATCATTTCCGCCTTTTTCGCGAAGCTATTTTCACAGGCTTCTTGACGGAGTTCTTCAAAAGGCGGAAGAATTGGGGTATTCAATCACCATTGTTCTGGACAGGAAAAACGATAAATTCAAGGAACTTGGCGAATTAATTTACAGCAGAGAGGTTGACGGATTAATTTTTGCTGTCGCCCCACTTGATGATGAGCGGTTTCCGTCGCTGGTTCGTCAGAATATTCCCTTCGTAATGATAAATAATTATTACAAGGATTCAGACTGTATAAACTGTGATCCATATGACGGAACGCTTGAAGCCCTGATTCATCTTAAGGCGCTTGGCCATAATTCCATAGGTTATATCACCGGGGATGGAAACTACTGGGACGGAATGAAGCGCCTTGAAGTGTTTAACTGTCTGGCTGAAGAACACGGAATAAGTACTGTCGTTACAGAAGGGAATTTTTCCAGGAGAAGCGGCTTTGAAGGGGCTGAAAATCTGTTAAGATCCGGCAAGGGGCCGACTGCAATTATGACAGGCTCGGATCGCTGTGCATTGGGAGTAATTGAGTATTGTGAAGAAACAGGCCTTAATATTCCGGAGCATGTAAGCCTTGTAGGATTTGATGATCTCGGCCCCGCTCGTGATGCAGTTCCGGGATTATCCACAATCCATAATCCTGTAGTCACCATGGGAGCGGAGGCGGTAGTCTTGCTTGACCGGCGACTGAATAATCCGGACGAAAAGCCGGCAAGTCTTTTAATAGGTTCAACTTTTATTGAGCGGCAATCTACAGGCATAAGAAAG
This sequence comes from Spirochaetia bacterium, assembly GCA_963675665.1. Classification (GTDB taxonomy): domain Bacteria; phylum Spirochaetota; class Spirochaetia; order UBA9216; family UBA9216; genus Thalassospirochaeta. The sequence continues at coordinate 4,206,826 of OY776510.1, read as the reverse complement.
AGCGGGTGAATTCCTGATTCCGAAGTTTTTAATATTAGGGAATCTCTAAAAACTGCAGTTTTTAGAGATTTACCTTAGATTATTAAAATTATGATATAATATTGCCAATGAGAAAGAACGATTATAGCTTCGGTGAATTCCTACTTTTTCTCAGTCCGGTTCTCATTTCACTGCTTCTATACTCATACCGCGAAGGTGCGTTATGCCGTCTGGTAAGGATAAGACCGGTAATGAATAAAATATACAATGAAATTTATTATGTAAGTGATTTGGAAATCTACGGGGTTTATGAAAAAGAATTTCGTAACATAGTTTTCATGACTTATGAACAGGCTCTTCATCGTTGTTCTGAAGACAGGGTACTCTATCCGTTTTAAAAATGAAGATAACGTTTCAGTTTTTTGAAAAAATCGTGATTCACAAGTTGTCTTCCCGCAATACAGAGAAGTGCAAAAGAGCCGTTGGGTATTAAGGCCTGTATAGACCATCTAAGATTTATTGCTCCGAAATATGAATCAAGAATTACTTCAAGTAAAATAAGAAAAATGGACGATATAAACAGAATAATGCTCAATCCGTAAAGTTTGCCCGGTTTCAGCTTTCGCAGAAGCAATACACTTAGAAACAGTAGTCCGTAACTGAGTATTACTATAGGCAGGCCGATATTCCAGTACCAGTCAATTCCGCCCGACCACAAGTCGATTGTCAATATAAATAACGCTGTACTGATAAAAAGAATAATCAGGTTGTTTTTCCATCCCTTGATAAGACCGAAAAGGCTTATCATGCAAACGATGAATAAAGCAAAGGAGCTTAATATATAAAATGAAAACGTTAATTCACCGTTTACAAATAAATCCTGCATGGCGTTATTGAAAACCGCTCCGGCAGTAATCAGCAGAATCAGGATAAAGACTATTTTTTTATTAAATTTGCGGCGTTTGCTTTTTAGCATTTTTAATTCGCTGTAATAATTTTTAAGTTCAACTTCGTTACTGAGAATTTCCTGTTTCGGCGGAACTTCCGGGATATCGAACGAACAAAGAGGGCATTTCAAAATGCCGTAATCGACTTCAATTCCGCATTTGGGACAATATGGCATCAGCAACCCCTTAACTTACAGTTTTAATTTTAACAGAAATTCCGTTTTTTCGCAGCAGCCGAAAAAACTTTTTTTCAACAGTCTTTTTTTCCGTTAGCGAGCCGAACGTAATATAAAATTGGCCCTTGAAGCTGAAGCAAATCATCTTTATCAGATTGCCGGGGCTGGGCGGCGGAATAATATTGATGCACTCAATATTGTCTTCTATTTCGGAGGGGAATTCAATTTTACCGAGATTGGATAATCCGCTGGTGTATCCGCGCTCTCCCCAAACCCTGTAGATAAACGGCAACAGAAGTTCTTTCAGAAAAAGCGGTATAATCCGGACATAAAGTCGTTGCTCCAGGTTGATATTCCGCTTAATCATTTTCCCGACATACCGGCGATCAATTTCAAGGCTCAAATAATTATTAACATGCTTTATGATATCTTCTTCGGAAAAGAAACCTATCCGGGGGTCTATGGTTGGGGTAATAGAAACAAAAAAGTTAAACATTGTTCCGCTGCCGAAAATATTTCGGAGGTTAATCGGCAGATTAATGACAAGAGGGGCGGGCCTGGCCTTGCGTTCGAAGATTAACTGCTGAAAAACCTGAAAATAAAAAAGACAGAGCAGGCCTGTAAGGTTAATATTTTTTTCACGGGCAACGGATTTAATACTGTTGAAATCAAGTGTCCCGGTTGTTACATGATAGACACCCATATCCGAAAGTTTATCATTAAGTTTAAATGCGTTTATGTTTCTGTGTTCTCTTGCCGGTATATGTACATCATAAAATTCTTTAAACCCGTCGGAAGTTTCATCCGGCTTAATATCTTCTCCCGGGATTTTTATTCCGCCTGTGTCGGTAACTTTGATGCCCTGCAATTGGTGATAGCGAAGCAGCAGGGATTTAAAAAACTCCAATGCTCCGTTTCCGTCGGTTATGCTGTGAGAAAACTCGACGGCAATTTTTCTTTTGCCGTATTTTACCAGAAACATGAAACCGGATTTTTTGAAATTCCATTCTGTGCATGGATAATATAAATCTTCCTTTATAATGACTCTTTCGTCGGTACGAATGAAATAATACCAGAAAAACCCCTTTTTAAGCTTTACCTGAAAATAAGGAAAACGAATAATTATTTCATCCAGGGATTTCTGCAGAACAGCAGGGTCAACATCCTGCTTTAGTTCAGCGTAAATTCTGAAAAGAGTGGTGTTTCGTGAATTGACGTTAGCAGGATAAATCTTTCCTGCGTTGTCGAGTTTGGACCAGCTGTTTTCCATGTATTACGCCTTTGCTCCTGTATGTATATTATAAGGTATAAATGAAACCTTTATCTCCGGTTTTATATAAAAAAAGACAGGTATTATTGACATCTGTTGTTTTTATGCGTAAAAACTGCTGATGTCAAGTGTTTAAATATTATATACTGATTTGATGGCGGGTTTTGAAGATATTATATCGGATATTAAAACATACTCAACTTTTAAATTTTCACGTTCAGGCGGTCCGGGCGGGCAAAATGTGAATAAGGTCAATACAAAAGTTTTTCTATCGGTTCCGATAGAAAGCCTTTCCTCGCTTGACAACAGTGAAAAACTGCAGCTTCGTTCAAAGCTTGGTAACAGGATTAATTCAAATGATGAACTTTATATTATGATTCAACAGGAGCGCTCACAGTACCGAAACAAGGCCGCCGCAATGAAAATACTTGCTGAACTTATCTGCAGAAGTCTGCACCGGAGTAAAAAGAGAAAAAGGACACTTCCCTCAAGAGCCTCACAGGAGCGCAGGCTGTATGATAAAAAAAGAAGAGCAGATATCAAGAAGAATCGCAGCATCAATGATGGAAATATCTAAAAACTGCAGTTTTTGGAGATTTCCTGATTTTTGATTATAAAATCCCGGTATTAAAACCGCTGATATATTCTTTAACACCGCCAGTTATCAGCTTTTCTATCGCATACGCCAGTTCGTTGAGCGATATTTTAATCTCACCGAGAAACCAGCTGTAATAAAGCGAGACAGCACCGGAAATAACAAAAATGCTGTACATCTCCATTCTGACCCTGTCTTCAGGTTTAATGAGTGTTGTTGTATTATTGATGAAGTAATCTATGAAGCAAATTTTAACCTTCTCGAGCAGGATAACGGATTCGCGGCATTGGAACAATTTTTTTGTCAGAATGTTCTCGCTTTCAATGTACTTTGTAATATCCAGAAGAAGCGGAAGAGGTTCAGTAAGAATTGAGCGTGCGTCAAAGGTTTCGAGAATCCTGTTCATATTTGAAATAATTTCATCCTCGATGCTTAGCCACAAAGCATAAACATTGTTATAATGAAGATAAAATGTACTGCGGTTGATATCCGCTTTATCACAAATCTCTTTTACCGTTATCTGCGATAATTTATTAGTCTGAAGCAGACTAATAAGGACTTCCTTGAGTTTCCTTTGGGTTCGCCTGACTCTGCGATCTTTTTTTTGCATAAATTCCCGTTAATAGACAATTATCTGATATCTGTTGTTTAATGAATAAACGATCAAAAATTGATTATTGATTATACAGATATCTATGTTATATTTTAATAGAGTGGTGTTTAATAATCAACACCTGTCTATTATCAGGTGACTGGAGATAAAATGGCGTTTATAATTTCTGAAAGTTGCATAGGATGTTCCTCCTGCGTCAAGGTATGTCCTGCAGGGGCAATCAGCGGAACAGCCAAGCATCTGCATCATATCGATCCGGGGCTTTGCCTGGAATGCGGGGCATGCGGGCGTGTTTGCCCGAAAGGGTCCGTTAAAAACAATTACGGAAACACAATTAAAAGGCTGAAAAAAAGTCTCTGGCTGAAACCGGTTATCAACAGGGATAATTGCTATGCATGTGAAAATTGTGTAGCAGTATGTCCGTCAGGCGCTTTGACAATGAAGGCTGAGGATTTGCCCCTTGTGAAGAATTATGCTGTTTTATCATTCCCTGATAAATGCGTATCATGCGGATGGTGTGTCGATAACTGCCAGTTTAATGCGATAGTGCTGGAGGCTTCAGATGAAGATAATTAGGGGAGTCTCAAATAAATATCTAAAAATAAACCTTGAAACCCGGCAGTGGTCGGTTTTTTCACCGTCACAGGAAGATCTTGCCATGTTCCTCGGCGGAAAAGGCCTCGGGCTGAAAATATATAACGACATACTGGGCAAGAGGCTTGGTGAAGTAGAAGCATTTGATCCTGACAATCTTTTAATCTTTTCAATGGGAGTAATGCTCGGTACGGGAGCTCCGTGTACAGCCAGATTTGAGGTTGTTACAAGGTCGCCTTTGACTAACCTTATGGCTGCTTCTTCATGCGGAGGTTATTTCGGCGAAGCCTGCAAGACTTCAGGCTGGGACGGAATAATAATTTCAGGGAAAGCCCAGGCGCCGACTGTCGTCAGAATTGACGAGGATGGAGCCTGGTTTGAGGATGCAGTTAATCTCTGGGGGCAGGGAACTCACCAGGTCCAGGATTCGTTAAAGCTTACACCCCGGGAAGGGGCTGCCGTCATAGGTCCGGCGGGTGAAAACCTGGTACGATACGCCGGTATTTGTTCCGGCCACCGTTTTGCCGGCCGCGGAGGCGTCGGCGCCGTGATGGGGTCAAAAAATCTGAAGGCTGTGGTTGCAAAGGGCAAATCTGCAAAAGTGCTTCCTGTAATGCCGGACCTTTTTGAAAAAACAGATAAAAAAGCCCGAAAATATATTCTGCGTAATTCTTCGACAAAAGGTTTCCGTGACTTCGGAACAAATGTGAATATCCGGGGAGCAATTGCAAAAGGGTATTCGCCGGTCCGTAATTTCCGTGACCGGTGGAACCCTGAAACTGAAAAGACTTCGGGAGAAGCAATGGCAAAGCGGTATTCGACCAGGCATTCCACTTGCCGGCATTGCCCGGTCCTCTGCGGCCATAAAGGCACCTACCCGGACGGGAAGATTAGACAGATACCTGAATATGAGACAAACGGAATGTTCGGAAGCAATATTGAGAACTATGACCCGGACCTGATTGGGATATGGAACGAGCAGATGAATGAACTCGGCCTTGATACAATCTCGACAGGGGGTACTGTTGCCTGGGCAATGGAAGCCGCCGAGAAAGATTTGCGTAAATCGGAATTGAGTTTCGGGCGTACGGATAATATCGGGAAAATAATTGATGCAATTGCATACCGGACAGGCGAGGGTGATGAACTGGCCGAAGGGTCGATGCGGCTCAGCAGAAAATACGGCGGCAGTGATTTTGCCATGCATGTGAAGGGGCTTGAATGCGCTGCCTATGATCCGCGCGCGGGTTGGGGGCATGGCCTGGGTTATGCTGTATATAATAAAGGAGGCTGTCATCTCGGGTCATATATGATTGCCCTTGAAGCTCAGGTGGATTATATGCCTCCGCATACAACAATGGGAAAGGCCGACTGGGTTGTCTTTATGGAGGATATTTATGCAGGGGTAAATTCCCTGCAGGTATGCCAGTTTTCAATATATGGAATAATCATGGAGCCTCCCATTCCCAAATACCTTCCGAAGGCTCTTTTGAAAATTGCGACGATTACCATGCCCCAGATAGCCCAGAATCTTATGGACTGGAGCATTCTGAGTAATTATTTTATGTCGGTAACCGGAATAAAAATGAATAAGCATGATTTTCGCAGGGCAGGCCGAAGGATAAACAGGTTTGAAAGATATATGAATGTTCAGCTCGGATTACAGCCCGATGACGACACCCTTCCGGGCAGGTTTACGCTTGAAAAGGATACCCCCTATCCGGGTAAAAATACCGTCGTCCCTGTTGAGAAAATGGTCAGGCAATATTATAAAAAACGCGGATACGGTGCAGACGGCGGCCCGGCTGAAAAAACTATTGAAGCGGATCTTAAAGGTAACCGGAAAAAATCAGGTGCAATCAGGCCATCGTTTTCCGGTATTAAAAAAATCTACTGTTCAATAATCATGCTTGTATTGGGCTGGTTTATACCGAACATTGCATGCCGGAAAGAGAGCGTAAGAGATGAAGTAAGAGCTTTTCCGAATGATTTTACCTGCAGGCTCGGAGTCTGGCCTGACGGGCCATCAGTCTCTTTTCTGCGCAAGGGGGACCGTCTTGTTAAATTTAAGCCCGGCAGCATCACTAAAGGCGCTGATTTATCGGTAATGCTGAAAAGTATTGATGCTGCATGGCTGATGTTCACTTTTCAGGAAAGTACCTGCACGGCTGAAGCAAACAACAGGTTGATTGCCGAGGGAGAGCTTCCCCATGTGTGCACATTTATCAGGTTGATGGATAAGGTTGAAATTCTGCTGCTCCCGCGCTTTATAGCAAAAAGAGCCGTAAAAAAATGGGAGAATGTAAAATGACTTTGTTTGATCCAAAACCTGCCGGAACGCTTATGTTCGGAGCCTCGGTAATCAGTCAGTTCGGTTATGAGCTGAAACTTCTTGATGTCCGGAAACCTGTTGTTGTTACCATTGATGCATACCGCCGAAAAGCGCTGAAGGCCGCTGCATTACTTGCACGGCAAAGTAAGGGGATAGTTGTTGCCGGGGAACCGGCCGGGGATGATGATTTTCTGCTTCTTGCCGGCGGAAAAACTATAATGGATCGATGGGTTGACGACCCGAGACCGAAAGCCTGGTTGATGCTTGATAATAATGATCTTCATGATTTCCGGGAACCGCAGTCGGACTTTACTGTAATTGACAGTCGTTTTATTCGTGACAAATCCGCCGTACGGGATTTTATGAAGAAATTTGCATTCTCCGTCTCAGGAGGCATGGTATCAGACCATCCGGGGAATCTTGCTGTTCCTTCGGCTTTTACCTACAGCTGCCGGACAAAGGTGATATCCGGAAACAACTCGCTTGAACGGTTATCCGGACTGCTTGCCGGAAAAGGCGGTTCCAGGGGGATGAAATACCCGATGGTCCTGATCGACAGGGGAATTAAAGCCGTCGGACTTTTCAGCATTCTGGAAGAAGTTTTGGGTGAGGCAAAATATGAGGTTTTTGACGATATTCCGCCGGATTCAGGCAGTATAACAGTCAATGAAATAAGTCGTCTGTATAAGGAAAAAGGCTGTGACGGAATTATCGCCATGGGCGGCGGTTCGGTGCTTGATACCGGGAAAGGTGTATTCCTGAATGTTTCACTTGATCGTGATGATCTTGTCGGGATGGCGGGATCAAACATAATTCCGCGTCTTGATACCCCGTTTATTGCCGTGCCCACAACTTCCGGAACCGGTTCGGAGGTTACAAAGGTTGCCGTAATAAGTGATGCCGAACGAAACCGTAAAATACTTTATGTCTCACCATGGCTTATGCCTGATTACGGCATACTCGATTCAAGGCTTACCCGGTCTCTTCCTCCGCATCTGACTTCGATCACAGGGGTGGATGCTCTGTCTCATGCTGTTGAAGCATACACCTGTATGGGAAAAAACCCGATAAGCGATCAGATGGCGTGGAAGGCCGTTGAACTGATAAAAGATAATCTTGCAGCAGTAATATCGGATCCCCAAAATCCGGAACTCAGGCTGAATCTGGCGCTTGCCTCAAATCTGGCCGGGCAGGCTTTTTCCAATTCCATGGTCGGAATGGTTCATACTATCGGCCATTCGGTAGGAGCTGTTTGTCACGCGCCGCACGGCAGTTGTATGTCTGTTCTGCTTCCAGTTGCTCTTGAATATAATTATTCTGAAATCAGTTCTTTGCTTGCGGAACTGTTTCCTGCTGTGGCAGAAACAGGTGTAATTGAGAACACTCCCGCTGAAGACAGGGCAAGAGGGACTATTGAATGTATAAGAGGATTGAACAGTAAGCTGAAAGAATTAACAGGCGGCATACATCCGGTAAAACTGAGTGAAATTACCGGACGGGATGGTGAGCCTCTTGTTAAAAAATCAGATTTTAACCGCATAGCTGAAATATCTCTGGGTGACGCATCAATTGTATATAACCCTGTAGAGCTTCGTCTGAATGACATCATCGGGGTTCTGGAACAATGCTATTAGAGTCGGCGGCTGAATACGGTGTTTGAAACGCCGAATGATAAATTATATTTAAAAGTTTGATTAAAAAAAACCGGAGACCGCCGCAAAAAACTTTCGCAGCAGTCTCCAGTAGGGAAGTGCATTAACAATTATTGAAAAATAAATGTCATGTTTCAACAGGTGAAATAAAACATTTGGTTCCTTCATTGGGGAATTTTTTCTTTATCTTTTTTATTGCTTCTTTTACGCCGGTGACGGCGTCGTCTTCAAGATAAAGCAGATACATGCAGTTTTCTTCCGGCCAGAGAGGACTGCCCAGACGGGTTCCCTTGTTTCCCCGTCCGTGGACTTTTGGAATCAGGGTATAACCGTTTGCCAGTCCGCGCAGTTCCAGCTCTTCAAGCAAATCTACCGATATGGAAAGGTTCGTTATTATTTCTACACGTTTCATCAGACGGTTTCTCCTTCAGCTTTAATAGCCAACTGCAGTTTGAGCTTTCTGGCATCTCGTCGTTTTTCAATGCCCCGGTTCAGGATGTAGTACATCGACGGTACAACAAAGAGCGTCATAAAGGTACTGGATATCAGTCCGCCGACCATTGTCTGTCCTATCGGCTGGATCTGTTCAGCTCCTTCGCCCGGAAAGAACGCCATCGGAACCATGCCCAGAATTGTAGTAAGACTGGTCATAAGGATTGGTCTCATGCGGTGTGAGCCTGCTTCAAGACAGGCCTCGCGCAGCGGGCGTCCCCGACCTCTGAGGATGTTGGTATAATCTACCAGTACAATTGCATTGTTTACAACAACCCCTACAAGCGCAACGATACCGACCGCCGCATATGTACTGAACGGCTGACCGGTAATCCTGTAAATTGCCGAAACTCCAATCAGCAGCAGAGGAATGGAAAATAGAATTATGAACGGATCAAGCAGTGACTCGAACTGGGCAGCCATTACCCCGAAAACCAGAAGAATTGCGACAATCACGATTATAATAATTGAGGAATTAAACTCCTGCATCTGGCGGAATTCGCCGCCCATTTCGATTGTTACACCTTGAGGAAGGACCAACTGATTGGCAAGAACAGATTCAACAAGCGGCGTAAGTTCGGATACTGCCGCGGAGGCATTTGCATCAGCTGTAACATGTATTATCCTGGTACGGTTTTCCCTGTCTATTGAACTTGGCGATCGGCTTTCTTCGAGTACCGCAACATTTGACAGCGGTATTCGTCCGCTGTTTCCGGTAATATAAAAAGAGCTTAAATCAACCATTGTAGCCTTGTCTTTTTCATCAAGCTGAAGCTCAATATTCATTTCCTCACCGTCAAGTCTGAAGGTTGTTGCTGTAACTCCGTTCAGAAGAGCTTTTACCTCTGTTCCTATTGTAGTAATCGAAATGCCGAGTGCGGCAGCTCTGTCGCGGTCTATTTTTATCTGCATTTCCGGACCACCGGCTTCAAGGCTTGAAACCGGGTCAAGGACTTCCGGCACAGACTGCAGAATAGTAACTATTTCATCGGCAACCGATTCCGAGAGATCAACATCCTCGGAATATATTGCCACGTCAACTGCAGATTGATTTCCGAACCGCCTTCCGGCGCTGAAGGTGAAGACTGCTGAAGGAAAATTTGTAAGGTAGCCGCGGAGAATTCCCATAATTTCGGATGTTGACTGGGTCTGCTCTTCAGGATCCGGCAGACTTATGTCAATGCTTCCGGAGTTCCCGCCTCTTGAGAAAATTATCAGGTTTTCATAATCCTGAACCTCTGCCTCGATTATTTCGGCCATTGCAAAAAGATTTTCTTCGGTAACATCAGAGGTTGTGCCCTCTGGCATGGAAAGGCTAATTGATATCTGATCATCCGTAGTGGCCCTCATTCCCATATTCATTCCGAGGCTTGTAAACTGCTGAACCGACCAGACAAATACAACAAGCACCAGGGAGAGTACCAGGAACTTGTTATCAAGAACAAAATTCAGCGCTTTCCGGTAGGCATTTTCAAGACCCGTCAGAATTCTCTCCGAGGTGTTGTCGAAAAATCTGAGAAATCCAAGCTTGAGCGGTTTCTGTACTCTTGTATCCAGCCTCAGATATCCGCCGCACAGGGAGGGCACAAGTGTGACTGCTACAAAGAGAGAACATACAAGCGAGATGATAACGGTTATTACCAGCTCTTCAAACATCTCTCCAAGCATCCCGAGATCGCTTTTAAACAGAAGGACCGGAATGAAGACGCACAACGTGGTCAGCGTTGATGCTACAATAGCCGACAGCATTTCCCGGCTGCCCAGAACGGCCGCTACTTTGGCCTTTGCTCCGCGCTCCCTGTATCTGTGAATGTTTTCAAGGATAACAATTGAACAGTCGACTATCATCCCGACACCGAGAATCAGTCCCGACATTGTCATCATGTTAAGGGTAAGTCCCATAAAGTACATACAGGCAAGCGTAATAAGGATGGATATGGGGAGTGAAAATGCAATTACAAGCGTACTTTTAAGGCTTCTTAAAAACAGAAATATTATGATGACTGCAAGAATTATTCCCTGAAAAGCCGCCTGGTAAACCTGATTCATGCTGGATGCTGTCATTGAGGTGTCATCCGATATAACAACAAGCTCGATTCCTTCAGGCAGCGCTTCATTTATTGATGCCAGAGCTTCTTTAACGCCCCGGGCAACCTGAATGCTGTTTGAATCGGATTCATCTGAAACTCTTAATGAAACACTAGGAATACCGTTTACATATACAGTGGAGCTGCTTTCTTCGTAATCAATTTCAATATCGGCAATGTCTTCAAGCCGGACTACATTTGAACGGTTTACTGAAGATTTCGACGCCGGAACACTTATAGTGTCGATTACGCATTGTTTAATTTCGTCAAGGCTTTCGAACTCTTCATCCGTTCTTATAAGATAATCAAGATTGTCCGATGTTATTTCACCGGAACTCATCTGTATGTTCTGTTTGGACAGGGCCGATGCTACCTGGCTCATGGTTAATCCGTATGCCTCAAGCCTGTTGGCTGAAATTGTAACCTTAACTATCCTGTCCTGTCCGCCGCTTACGCCGGCTTCAGCTACTCCGGGAACGCGTTCCAGCATGGGCTGGGCAATTTCTTCCGCAATAGTCTTCAATTCCTCTATCGGTGCGTTGCCTGTTACTACCAGCTGCATTATAGGCATGGCCGACATGTCGAACTGCCGAAGCACCGGATCGTCCGCATCATCGGGAAGCCTTCTGCCTATGGAATCAAGTACGCTCTGTATATCGTCGGCCGCCTCGTCCATATCCTTGCCGAACCCGTAGCTCAGTCTTATCCTGGTGCTGCCTTCAAAGCTGGTTGAAGAGATCTCTTCAAGATCCTCAAGGCTTGCCAGAGCTTCTTCAAGCGGTTCGGTTATATTTTTCTCTACTTCTTCAGGCCCGGCGCCTTCATATTCGCAGGAAACCATCAGCATGGGGAATTCTGTTGAAGGGAACATATCAACGGCAAGCTGAGGAACAAAGATAGCCGCTATTCCGCAGATGAGGATATATACCATCAGAATCGCCACAGGCCGTTTTACCGAAAGTTCAGAAATATTCATGTTTTCTCCTACTCTACGATTTTTACAGCCGAACCTTCGCTCAGAAGCGATTGCCCCTCGGTGACAACAATTTCACCGGCTGACAGCCCTTTGGTAATTTCCGCCATTTCAGAGGATTCAAGTCCTTTTTCAACGTTTCTGCGCTTAACAGTATTGTCTTCCCCGACCACAAAAACAGTATCCTTGCCGTAATATGTGAATACCGCGTTTTCCGGAATTGCAACTACATTCTCAGACTGTTCCGTGGCCAGTTTTATCGAGGCAAACATTCCCGTTTTTATCTTGTTGCGCCCTTCCTTTATATCAAGGGTTATTTCAATTGTACGTGATTCCGGATTAACAACCGGGCTGATCTCCGATATCGCTGCCTTAAATGTTTCGTTTGGATAGGCGGCAAAACTGATAAGTGCCGGTAGTCCGGTTTTGAGATTGCCTATGTATTTTTCCGGAATATAAGTGATTAATTTAAGGTTTGTCAAATCTCCAACTGTGATAATGGAAGTGTTGGTAGTTACTTTATCTCCAGGTTGAGCATTAACACTCAGAACAGTCCCGTTTATTGTTGAATAAACCGAACTTATGGCGTATTTCTGTCCCGGAAGCGACGGATCTACCGAAGCTATAACCTGGTCTGTCCTAATGTAATCGCCTACAGAGGCATTGAGTTTTGTAATTTTACCGGAGGCATCCGGATAAATGTCAATTTCCACATCAGTAACAACATCCCCGTTGACCTTGATGTAATTTGAAACAGTTCCGATTTCGGCCGTATAGGCTTTAACCGCCTGGGCATTTACCTTGCCTGCAGCAGCGCTTTTGCCTCCGCTCGGCATTCCCGAGGGTGCTCCCGAGGGAGCTCCGGAAGGCGCACCTGACGGAGGCTGACCGCCCATTGCCTGACCCCCGAAAGAAGCGGTTGTATCTTCAGTTTTTGACGAGATTATTCCTCTTTCCTCAAGAATCGGAAGCGTCATAATACCAAGGGTTAAAATGATTGCAGCTGCAATTATAAGTTTTATAATTATATCCAGTTTTTTATTCATGATTTACTCCTTTAAAAAGCTCTTCCATAGTGTTCATTCCAAGCGCGTCCCGAAGTTCAATCAGCCCCGTAAGATATTCGTACTGGCTGGATAAATACTGGTTTTTTGCTGAAAGAAACGCCTGTTGTGCGTCTTCAACGTCAAGGCGCTTGGTTGTCCCGTGAGCAAAACTTTCTTCAGTCATTTCATATGATTTTTCAGCAAGGCTAATATTCATTGCCGATAATTTCATATTCGAAGCAGAAGTATCAAGCTGTTTAATCAGATTGATAATTTCCGTCCGGGCTTGATTAATCGTTTTTTCCAGATTAATTTCAGCCTGGGTAATCTGGTCGTCAAGTGCCGCCAGCGAGGTTGAAGTTGATGAGCCCGGGATGAAATCGTCTATAGGTATGCTGAGGCTTAACCCGGCTGATAATTTGTCCTGCCAGGGTTGTGAATTATTTACTGTCCAGCCTGAAGACAAGCTGAGAGAAGGGGCCCGGCTTTTTGCAGCCGAAAGACTTCGGCTGTTGTTAAGTATTTCAAGTTCCTTCCCGAGAGCAATTATATCCCGTCGATTTGACAGGTAAAGTGATATGAGCTTTTCAGAATCAAAATCCATCAGGTCTGTTTCAAGAGTTCCGTTCAATTCAATTTCTGTTTCAGGATCTATCCCAATGACCAGAAGAAACTCTTTAACCCGGGAATCATGTGTAGCAACTGTTTGTTTGTAAGCAGGTTCAAGATTGGCTGCGTTTACTTCAGCCTGGAGAACTGATAATTCGGATGCCATTCCGAAATTATAATTGCTCAGTGCCTGCTGATAGTTCTTTTGGGCAAGCTCCATATTTGCTTTTACAATTTCAAGATTAGATTCACTTGTAATCAAATAATAGAATTCTTTTTCAACATTGCTGATTAGTTGTCTTCTGGCTGTTTCGAATGATATTTGCTCTTTTTCATATGCCAGTTTTATTGATTTGATTGTATAAGCGATTCCGGGGTTAAGCGAAAGATTCAAACTCAGCGATCCGTTAATTCCCCAGCTCCAGTCCGGTTGTCCGGAAAATAGTACGGTATCTCCGCTGACTCCCGCACCTGCCGACAGCTGCGGAAGGAAGTTGTTCCAGCTGTTGGAGTTATTGCGTTTTGCAGTTTCAAGGCTTATGCCGGAAATTTTAAAATCGGGATTATTCTCAAGTGCAAGTTCGATACAGTTTTCCAGCTTGAGCTCAAGCGGTTCGGCTTGTAGTGAGGATGCAACAGCCAGAAACAGCAGATACACCACAAATAAACGTTTCATCACATTTTCCTCCGCGCGTAGAATACCATTTTTCAATTTATTCAGGATAAACCGAATGTAAACATATTGTAAATTATGTAAAATGTTTATAAAAGAGATGTTTTATAAAATAATAGTTTTAATTATATGCGTCTGACAAATAAAGAAATCAACCACGTAATGCCGAGCATTACGGAGAAAAGCAGGAATACGGTTTTTGTGGAATAGGCGATAGATACCATACTTCCGAGCAGCGGAGAGAAGAACCATGCGAGCGATCCGACGGCTGTCTGAATACCAAAAAGAAAACCCCGGCTTGAAGAATTAACCTGTTCGCTTGTGATGGACATTATCAGGGGTTCAACCCCGCCTATCAGGAAGTAAGTCAGTAGAAGAGACAGGGTTATAACTGCAAAGCCTGGGAAAATCTGGATTAGAACTGAGGAAAGCGCGCCTGCCCCGATAAGGACCGAAAGCAGTTTCAGCCTGTTCATTTTGTCGCCGAGTCTTGCTAGGGTCAGTCCGGAAACAGCAGCCATCAAGCCGATCCCTCCGGACAATATGCCGGTTATTCTGGCACTGCCCACGATAGTTCCCCTGAGTTCCTGTATAAACAACGGTAAAAACGGGGTGGGCATTGTTCTGGACATTCTGATAAAAAAGTAAAGCAGAAAAAGGATAAGAAGCATGGGCGTAATTACGCTGAAACCTTTCCTCCCGCGTGTTTCATGTTTGGGTTTATTGTCGGAGACTTCAGCATCTTCTGTTCGTCCTGCCATTTCAGGCGTCGGCTCCTCGATAAAAAGCAGAACCAGGGCCAGGCCTACGCACACAATTGCCGCACCTATAAAAAAACTTGGGCGGTAACCGAAGTGTTCTGCGATCAGTCCGCCTGCTGCCGGCCCCAGCGAGTATCCTATAAATGTAGAGGAAGATATAAATCCAAGAGCATATGAAAGTTTTTTATCAGGTGTTCCGCTTGCTACAAGCGCGGCGCTTGATGTTACGGTGCCGGTCAGCAAGCCCTGCAGGGTTCTGAAAACCAGCACGGCATATACCGTTTTTGACAGGCCGAGCCCCAACATTACAACGGTTCCGCCGAGCATTGCCCTTATCAGCATTATCTTTTTGCCCTTTTTGTCCGCAAGATAACCCCAAATCGGAGCCATAATCGCCATAGCGAGAGCCGGAGCCGAAGCCAGCCAGCCGGTCCACATTTTTAATGCCGCCGGATCTGTAACACCCAGGTCCTGAATAAAAAAAGGAAGAAAAGGCATTCCGAACCCGAAACCCATCAGGGAAAGAAACTGGGTAAACCATACTGTATAAAGATTTTTTTGCCATTTATGCATTGCAGGTATTCTATTCTATTAGTACACAAGACTCAATTACATATGATAGAATACCGGGCATTCTAATTATTTTCAGCCATGGCGGGTTTTAATATAATGAACAAAATTAAACTGAATAATATTGTTGCCTATTTTACGGGTCAATTTCTTCTTGCTTTAGGCGTAGTGCTTACTGTTAAAGCCAATTACGGCGTTGCTGTTGTGACATCTCCTTCCTATGTCCTCAGCCGTTATATTGATACTCTTTCATTCGGGACTTTAAGCTACCTTCATCAGGGCATAATTTTTTTATTAATGCTGACTGTGGTTCGTGAAATCCGCCTGAGATACTTGCTGACATTTCTGTCTGCGGTTCTTTTTGGGTATGTTATAGACTTATGGACATTTATTCTTGGGAATTTACAATTGAACTCTCCGTTCGGGCGGGTAATCATGCTTGTCGGGGCTATTGTGATAATGAGCTTCGCCATTACAAATTTTATATTGTCCGGGTTCCCGATGCTGCCTTTCGACATTTTTGTACGGAAGATTTCCGTGAAATATGGTATTCGGTTCAGCAGGGTAAAACTTGTTTTTGATCTGTCAAATCTGGCGATTGCCGTTGCATTGAGTTTTATTTTTTTCGGCAAGCTTGTAGGCGTATTCTGGGGAACTTTTTTGGTGGGGCTTTCGCTGGGTCCCGTTATAGGGTTATTTCTGAAATTCTATGGGCGCTTTGTTGAAATAACCGGCCGTCTGCCGGGAGTTTTTGCGGACGAGCAAGCTCCCGGTTAAAATGGAGCGGCGCAAAAAAAATGCAGATATTCGCCGGTATCGGGATGTGCAAACTCAAGCTCTGAAGCGTGCAGAAGCATTCGTATGCCTGCAGCATGTTCATCATCATTGCTGTTTCCGTATAGCCTGTCTCCTGCGACAGGGCAGCCGAGTCCGCCATGGTTTAAGCCGTCCATAAAATTGACCGGATGCGCCGAATGCAGCCGTAACTGATGAGTGCGGCCGGTGTGCGGTATAAATTCAATACGTGTCCGGTCGTTCTTTTCTTCAATCTTATTCCATAGGGTAATCCCCGTTTTTCCGTTAACGGAATCGAAGATCTGGTATGGCCGGTTGTCTATGTCAAGGCGGAATTTCAGCTCAATACGGCCTGAAGCTCCAAGGCGTTTATCAATTATTCCGTCCAGTACAGAAATATAGGTTTTTTTTATGGTTGAGTTACTGAACTGAATCGAAAGGTTTCGGTGAGCCTCCACTGTTAATGCAAAGACCATAAGGCCCGAGGTGTCCATATCAAGCCGGTGAACAGAAGGCTGCTCTATGCATCCGTGAAATTTTTTTCTGATGCGCAGCGCCGCACTGTCCTGCATACCAAGGCTGCGTCCCGGAACAGACAGCATACCGGCGGGTTTGTTAATTACAACTATTGATTTATCAGAGTAGAGTATTTCAGGCATTGCCGGCTCCGCTGAATTCCGTGCCGACAAGCATAAACTCCAGAAGCGGTCTGCATTTTTCATTGCAGGGCGGATAGAACCGGCGATGCTTCCTTGTGCCGGAACGGTTGTCGCGTCCCCAGTAGAACTCGGCAAGACTTAAAGGCTTCAGTCCTCGTTCTATTGCATGATTGAGTAGCTTCGGGGCGCAGCAGTCGCCGGTGCCTGCCGGGATGCCACCGCGGTCTTTAAACAGGCTGAATAAATCAGTTGATTCGCCGGCGAAATTCCGGATTGTATACATCTCGTGTATTTCATGCATATGCCGCCGGGAAAGTTCTCTGCGCCGGTCAATTAGCAGAGCGCGTTCGGCCGACTTTGTCGGCAGGTTTGAGATTTTAGCCGTCAGCTCCTTTATTGCAGGGTCGGCCTTCAGTACCGCGTTCTCAAAGGTTCCCGGATCTATAAGGGGCGGCGCCCAGCCCGGAACCTCCCAAAGCCCGTTATATTGTCCCGAGAAAGCCTTCAGCACAGCAGGAGCGGAATAAATATCAGGAGCTGTACATAACAGGATGCCGAACATCTGGCCCCTGTTTTCGCTGAACAGCAGCGAGGTCGACAACCTGGCATCCGAAACGGGGCCAGTTGCCGGAGGAATCGTTTCAAAATCTATTCTTCCATGATTTTCAAGCATTTTCATAAGGGCCATGGCATGGATTTTCGCCCTGTCTGTAGGAAGAGCAAAAGGATGATTGCAGTATTTCACTTAACTTTTAAAATTTATAAACCTGACTGATGCCAGGCCTTTCTTTTCCGATATTTTTATTACTTCCGCATAAAGCGGATATTGTTTCTTTCTGTCGTTGTCAAGAAAGATTTTTACAGCCTGTTCCTGGACCAGCTCGCTTCTGCCGTATCGTATTACAGCGCCGTTTGGAAACAGAATACCGATTAACGATTTGAATGTTTCATTCCTGTCCTGACTGTCGGAATCAGAATCGGCAATTTCTTCACATGTTATCTCGATTTTTGTATTTATCTTTTCAAATTCGAAAGCTTCGATATGAGGAGCCTTGAAAAGTTCGCCTTTAACGCGGTCGGGGCGGAGATTGAACAAAGCCGGGGTTCCGGAAATGAACGTAATCATAAGGACTTCGTTATCAGGGATTACAGGTTCTTTCTGATGCATATATTTTACGGTGATATTTGATTCGGAAAGTGAATATACTTCAGCCTCAGCAAATTCTCCGTTATGCAGTTTGAGTATTACAGGCATTGCCTGTTTAATGGATTTTGTGGATATTTTACCTTCCGAATCGTCCTTTCTGACAAAGCCGAGCCTGAGCCGGAGCTGTTCAAGCATTTTGAAGTCCGTGTCCGTTAAATTGTCAGTCCGGTTGACTGCCTGCCTCAATTTGCTTTTATTGATAAGAAGAATATATTTTTCTTCCGGTTTTTTAAGCGATAAAGCAAGCTTGTCCAGCAGATCCAGCTCAAGGATTGTAAGATTAAACTTTCGGATTAATTTCTGATAACTTTCCTCCGAAGAGTTCTTAATTCTGCTTTTACTTCTGAATTTGATAATAACTGATAATCCGGTTATCAGCACGACTATCACAACGATTGTGATGGTTACGGAACCGACATCGTTTATTCCCTGATTAAGGGCTTTTGTGATTGCCTCGAGTACTGTATTCGTATAACTGTTTTCCATATCCTGACATCAGTATACCACCTCAATGTAGTTATCTGCAATGTCAATCATCTCTTTAAGCTGATCAATAGCAAAAAGATAGATTCCGTCTGAAGTGTAAAATATCAAAGCATCGTCGGATTTCTGGGTAACAAGTTTAACATTATCTCCGTTTGCAAGTCGAAATTTTCCTACGCGAAAATATTTTAAGGCTGTTCCGTTCAATTTAAGTGAAGGTTTGTACGGGCTGTTTTGATAGTTACTTATATATTCCGCGCTTTTAACATCGCTCCAGTTGAATTCAATTTTCCCGTACGCAGTGGAATTAATTCCCTGTTCATCAATTAATATTTTGGCAGGTCTGCCGAACAATATGTAAATAAAAATAAATACTGCAAGAACTATTACTACTGTTATGATTTTTTTATTTCGGTCTCCCTTTTTCAGAAGCATCGATAAAATAATTACGCCAATTATAACCGCCATCATGATATACAGGAAACTGCCCGCACTGACTGATATGGTCATTGAAACCCTCCGTTGTTGTTCTTCAAAGTCTAATACATCTTGCAGTAATTTTTATTCATTATTTTTCTTAAAACATGTTTTTACCCTTGCGAATTCACCCGATTTGTAATATTATAAAGTTACATAAGTAATACAAGTGAGCAAATGTAACACTATGACAGAGGTTGAAGAAACCCTGCCTGACGGACGCCGGTTTTATAAACGGCGCTGATATAAAAATTATGTCCAGGGAGGCAATAAATGGCATTTGAATTCGGAAAAAAACAGTCTCTTGAAACCATGCGGCTGATGCTCACGTCGCGCCGTTTCGAAGAGAAGGTAAACGAAATGTTTATGCAGGGACTGATACACGGAACGACACACCTCGGAATAGGACAGGAAGCCCTTCATGCGGGTGTAAGCCCGGCGCTTGACAGGGACGACTGGATTCTTCCTAACCACCGGGGGCACGGGCACTGCATAGCAAAAGGCTCCACTCCGTACGATATAATGGCGGAACTGATGGCAATCAGGGAAGGCGTATGCAAAGGAATGGGCGGTTCGATGCATATTATCGATACGCGTTATAAAAACATGGGAAGTTCAGGAATTGTCGGATCAGCAATCCCGATGGCGACCGGAATGGCCCTTCAACTGAAAAGATCGGGTTCCAAAAATATCGTCTGCACGATGTTCGGAGATGCAGCGAGCAACCGGGGAGCTTTTCATGAAGCGCTTAATATGGCTTCAATATGGGACGTGCCTGTTCTGTATATATGTGAAAACAACCTTTACGGGATGTCGGTGCCGGCCAGGTATGCTGTTTCGGTTGAAGACATTGCAGTTCGCGGAACAGCCTATAACATTGAAAACCGGGTAATCGACGGAAACGATGTAGAACTTGTTTACAGCACCGTAAAGGAGCTTGCGGATAATATGCGGAAGAACCCGAAACCCTTCCTTCTTGAGGTCAAGACCTACAGGTGGCTGGGACATTCGAAGTCCGACAGACGTGAGTACCGCACCAAGGAAGAAGAAGCCGAATGGAAGGAAAGATGTCCCATAGCCATGTTCAGGGCAAAGCTGCTGGAACGCGGTTATATTACCGAGAAATCTTTTGAGAAGATGAAGACTGATGTTGAGGCTGAAATAGAAGCCGCAACCGAAAAATGCAGGGGCAAGGAAAGGATCAGCCTTGAAGAAGCGCTTGGTTATGTTTACAGCAGTCAGGGGGATATTTAGATGGCAGAGATAACTTTTTTACAGGCAGTTAAAGATGCTATGAGCGAAGAGATGAGAGCGGATCGTAATGTTGTTCTCGTCGGTGAAGATATTGGCGTATACGGGGGATGTTTCGGTGTTTCACGCGGGATGCTTGATGAATTCGGTACTGATCAGATGCTTGAAACCCCGATTTCGGAAGAAGGTTTTATGGACCTGGCAATGGGGGCATCAATGGTAGGGATGCGGCCAATTGTTGAGATAATGTTCGGTGACTTTTCAACCCTTGTTTCGGACGGCCTTATCAACCATGCAGCCAAATACAGGTTTATGACCGGCGGCCAGGTGCAGGTGCCGCTGGTTTTCAGGGCACCTTTCGGTTCCGGAACAGGCGCTGCTGCGCAGCATTCCCAGAGTCTCGAATCGATGTATACGAATACTCCCGGTTTAAAAATAATATATCCTGCAACTCCGTATGATGCGAAGGGCCTGCTGAAATCAGCTATCAGGGATAACGGCCCTGTCCTGTTTTTTGAAAACAAGCTTCTGTACAGGACAAAAGGCGAGGTCCCTGAGGCTGAATATACAATTGAAATAGGGAAGGCTGACATAAAACGCGAAGGGACTGATATCAGCATAATCTCCTATTCAAGAATGCTGCCCGTTTGCCTGGAGGCTGCCGAACAACTGGCTGAAGAGGGTATTAACGCCGAGGTTGTCGATCTGCGATCACTTAAACCGCTTGATACCGAAACAATTATAAATTCAGTCAAAAAAACAAGCCGGGCGGTAATTGTTCACGAAGCGCCCAAATTCGGGGGCTTTGCCGGCGAGGTTGTTTCTTCAATAATGGAAAGCGAGGCTTTTTATTATCTTGACGCTCCGGTGGAAAGGCTCGGAGGAAAGGAAATGCCGGTCCCCTATAACCCTGATCTCGAGAAGCAGATAGTTCCTGTAGTCGACGATGTCGTCGGAACTGTCAGGAAACTGGTAAAAAGATAACGGAGGACAGGCATGAAAAATATACCGGCCGTTCCGGCAGCCAGAAGACTTGCAGCCGAGCAGAATATTGATTTGTCAAAGGTCCGGGGCACAGGGGATTACGGCGCTGTGCTGACCCGCGATGTACTTGCCTTTAAGCATAAAAGCGTTAAAATTACTGCAGTTGCGGCAAAGATGGCTGATTATTATGGAATTGACACTTCAACATTAAGCCCTGCAGACGGGAAGATAAGAAAAGCTGATGTACTTGCAGGAACTGAAGGTATAACCGGCAACGACTCAGCTGCCGCAGGCCGGGGAGGTCCCGGTTACACTGAAATACCCATGTCCGGCATGAGAAACGTCATAGCCGAAAATATGCTTAACAGTATGAAAACCCAGCCGCAGTATACCATGTGCGCCGAGCTTGATACTTCCGAAGTGTTCAGATTTCTTGCAGAGGCAAAGACTGCATTCAGCCGGTTCGCCGACGCAAAACTGACTTTTACCGATGTCCTGGTGAAAATAACGGCTGTTGCGCTGATGCAGAACCCGAAGATTAATTCAGCCCTTGTTGATGGACAAATCAGGCGGTACACCTCAGTTAACATCGGAATAGCTGTTGCGCTAGATGAAGGGCTTATAGTTCCTGTCGTTAAGAATGCGGAAAAACTGTCGCTTTCGGACATTAATAAAATCAGCCGGCAGCTTGTAACCAGGGCCCGTGAAAACAGGCTAACTCCGGACGAATACACGGGTTCGACCTTCAGCATCAGCAATCTTGGGAATTATCCTGTTGATTTTTCAACACCGATTATCAATTCGCCCGAAGGCGGGATTCTTGGTATTTCCAGGACTTCAAAAAAGCCCGTTGTTGTTGACGACGAGATTGTTGTCAGAACCGTGACCGGTTTCAGTCTGACGCTGGATCACCGGATTATAGACGGTATAGAAGGCGCCAGGTTTCTGAAGACGCTGGAAGATCTGCTTGCAAATCCGATGTGCGTATTGGTCGATCTATAAACTGGCGGCAGGAGATTTATTCAAATTGAACTTCGTGTTCAATTTGAATCTGCAGTTTGAAGACTTCTTCAAACTGCGCCCCGAATACCCGCCTCCGTGCGGGCTGAAAGAGGAGATATAATGGGAAAATTTATGACAATGCCCAAACTGGACATGTCGATGGAAGAGGGAATAATAGTCGACTGGCTGGTAAAAAAGGGCGATAAAATACAGCGCGGAGATATCGTAGTAGAAATAGAAACGGGGAAACTCAGCCTTGAAGTTGATAACCCCGCCGCGGACGGTACTGTTCTCGAGTTATATGCCGCTGCCGGCGATACTGTAAAGGTTAACGAGCCTATTATGTATATCGGAGAGCCCGGCGAGGTTCCTCCTACGGTAGGAAAAAAGAGTCCTGTTGATGAGGCAAAGCAGGAACGGGTTGAAGCTGTTGAAGAAGCGTCAGCTTCTTACGACCTTGCAGTAATCGGCGGGGGCCCCGGAGGCTACGTCTGCGCAATAAGGGCGGCCCGGCTCGGCGCCAGGGTTGTTCTGTTCGAGAAGGATTCGCTCGGAGGCGTGTGCCTTAACCGCGGCTGCATTCCGACAAAGGCCCTTGTCCGAAATGCCGAAGCCTGGCAGGAAGTGCTGAATGCCGGCCCCATGGGAATCAGCCTGTCGGACCCGTCGTTCGACTGGGAAAAGATCCTTGAACGGAAAGACCGGGTTGTTAATACGCTTGTCAGCGGTGTGGAGGGCCTTCT
Organism: Spirochaetia bacterium; assembly: GCA_963675665.1. Lineage (GTDB taxonomy): Bacteria > Spirochaetota > Spirochaetia > UBA9216 > UBA9216 > Thalassospirochaeta. The sequence goes on along the minus strand of OY776510.1, from coordinate 4,183,856 downwards.
TAAGAAGAACAATGTTGAAATAGTCAGGGCGGAGGCTTCGGCAGGCGCAGACGGAATAATAACGGCTGCCGGCAAAACCTGGAAAGCCGAAAACATCGTGCTGGCTACCGGTACAAAACCGCTTGAAATACCCTTTGATAACGACGGCAGCGTCAGGATCTATAATTCGGCGGAACTGCTTGCCGAAAAGAAGCTTCCGGAATCAATCGTGATAGTCGGCGGAGGTGTAATCGGTGTGGAGATGGCCTCGATATATTCATCATTCGGGGTGAAGGTTACAATTGTGGAAATGCTCGACAGTATCATTGCGGCGGCCGACGCCGAGGTTTCGGAGCTGCTGAGGGCGGAACTGGTTAAATCAGGCGTAGATATACGAACTTCAACGGGGTTCAGGGCAGTGAAGGACGGCAGGGCTGTGCTTGCAGACGGTTCGGAGATCGCCGCCGGCGCGGTTCTAATCGCCGTCGGACGACAGCCGGTGCTCGACGGGTTGAGTCCCGAAGCAGTTGTAAAACTTGATTCGAAAGGCTTTATAGAAACGGATGATACTCTGGGGACCTCCGCCGAAAATATTTATGCTATCGGCGATATAACAGGCATATGCCAGCTTGCACATGTTGCGAGCAAGCAGGGGCTACAGGTGGCGGAACATCTGTTCAACGGAAAAACTGAGAAGATAAACTATAATGCTGTTCCTTCATGCATATTTACAAAACCTGAAATCGCCTGGGTCGGCATGACTGAAGCCGAAGCAGAAGAAAAGGGGCTTCCCGTTAAAGTCGGCAAGTTTCCGTTCAAGGCTATCGGAAAAGCGCTTGCCGGAGGCGAAGCCGGAGGGTTCGTGAAGGTCATAGTTGATGAACGCTGGGATGAGATCCTCGGCGTGCATATTATCGGAGCACATGCTTCAGATCTTATTGCTGAAGCCGGGGCAGCCGTTCACCTTGAATCTACTTCGGAAGAGCTTGCCGCCGCTGTTCATGCACATCCTACGCTTTCAGAAGCATTGATGGAAGCCTGTGAGGCTGTCCGCGGGAAAGCAATTCATTTTTAACGGAGGTTTAAAAAACGTATGAAACTGAGTAATGTCAAATATGAAGTCGCCGAATCAACGGCTTATGTAACGATAAACCGGCCTGAAGCGCTTAACGCCCTTAACCTTGACGTGATCAGCGAGCTTAAACAAATCTTTGATGCAATCGAGGCCGACGACGAAGTACGCGGAGTTATTGTAACGGGAGAGGGCAAAAAAGCCTTTGTGGCCGGGGCCGATATAGCCCAGATGAGAGACTACTCCGCGCTTGAAAGCCGCAGTATGTCGGCGGCCGCCCATTCGGTTATGAACGCAATAGAAGAATGCTCCAAACCGGTTATCGCGGCCGTTAACGGTTTTGCTTTGGGCGGCGGATGTGAACTTGCAATGGCCTGTGATATCAGGATAGCGTCCGAGACTGCAAGATTGGGCCAGCCCGAAGTTAACCTGGGAATAATTCCGGGTTTCGGCGGGACCCAGCGGCTGCCGAGGCTTGTCGGAAAGGGTATGGCAAAATACCTTATCATGACTGCTGAAATGATAGACGCCGCTGAAGCCCTGCGCATAGGGCTGGTCGAAAAGGTTGTCCCGGCTTCCGAGCTGATCAGCGAATGCCGCAAGGTGCTTGAAACAATCTATAAAAAAGGGCCTTTTGCTGTTAAACTTGCCAAAAAAGCTATTAATAACGGTATGGAAGCCGATCAGAAATCGGCATTGAATAATGAAATTGAACTTTTTGCTCTTACGTTTGCAACTGATGAGCAGAAAGAAGGCATGACCGCTTTTCTGGAAAAAAGGGCGGCTGATTTTAAAGCTTGAAAACAGTAGGAGATGAAAGGATGATTGATTTTACTTTTACCGAAGATCAGGAAATGCTTAGAAACGCATTCAGGGAATTTATCGAGGCCGAGATTGCCCCGGAAGCAGCCAGGTGGGACTCCGAGGATTATTTTCCGGCGGAGCTCTGGCCCAAAATGGGCGAGATAGGAATGATGGGAATCTTTGTTCCGGAAGAATACGGCGGAGCAGGACTCGGCCATATCGAACGCGTTATGGTAATCGAAGAAATTGCCCGTTACAGCGGCGGACTTGCCATAGCGGTGTTTACCCACCATCTTTGCATGGGAGCAATTCTGGACGGCGCCAGCGAAGAGCAGAAGAAGAAATATCTGCCCTCACTCTGCGACGGCTCAAAGATATGCGGTCTTGCAGTTACTGAACCGGGCGGCGGATCGGATTATGCCGGTCAGAAAACAACCGCAGTAAAAGACGGCGACGGCTGGATTGTAAATGGACGAAAGTGCTTCATCACAAATGCCGGAGCCGCAGATATCACAGTCTGTACGGCAGTGACCGGCCAGGACGATCGCGGAAGAAATCTTATATCCACCTTTCTTTTTGAGAAAGGAGATGAAGGTTTCGGTCCGGGAAGAAAAGAGCATAAAATGGGGCTTCGCGGTTCATGGACAGGCGATGTAATAATGGATGAGGTAAAGATCGGTTCTGACAGACTGATTGGAGATGAAGGGGCCGGCGGTCCGCTGGGAATGAAGCAGATTGGAGAAATCGGACGCGCTTCAATGTCCGCGATAGCGTTGGGTTTGATGAGGGGATGTCTTGAAGAATCCGTCAAGTTTTCAAACGAGAGAATATTATACGGAAAACCGATAAGCAAACTACAGGCGATCCAGTTTCATATTGCGGAGATGCGAACCTGGTATGAAGCGGGAAGACTACTTACCTACCGGGCGGCCTCTTTAAAGGATAAAGGAATCAATGCAATTACAGAATTCGCCCTTGCAAAATGCTTTTGTGTAGATAACGCAGTAAAAGCTTCGCAGAATGCTATTGAGCTTATGGGCGGCTACGGTGTAATGACCGAATACCCGGTTGAAAGATTCCACAGGGACGCACTTGCCAGCATTTCGTCGGGAGGCACCACAGAAATACAGAAACTGATAATTGCAGGCGCAACCTACCGGGGCTGGAAAGCGTAATAAAAAATTGCATCCATGCAATTTTTTATTGTGGAGTTTGCCGGGCAAACTCCACTGCATTAATTCTGAGTCCGCCTTCGTGCGGGAAGTATTTATTGGAGTAAATGATGAATATCGGTGTGTTGGTTAAACCTGTTCCCGACCCGGAGCAGTACAACAGTATAACAATAGACCCTGAAACGAAAAGGCTCGACAGGGCGGGGGCGCCTTCAATAGTGAACCCCGCCGATAAATCCGCTGTCGAGGCCGCTCTTCAGCTTAAAGAGCAGATTGGCGGAACGGTAACGGTTTTTGCGATGGCGCCCCCGGACGGACGCGAGAAACTGATGGAGGTGCTTGCGATGGGCGCTGATGAAGCGGTCCTTGCAAGCGACAGGGCTTTCGGCGGAGCCGATACCCTGGCCACTTCCTATACGCTTGTAAAAGCCATACGAAAAAAGGAGGAGGTTTCCGGGCCTTTTGATCTGATAATTGCCGGAAATGAGAGCGCCGACGGCGCAACAGGCCATGTTCCGACGCAGGTCGGAGAACAACTGGGCTATAACCACCTGAGCAGTATAACAAAGATAATATCCGTGGACGATACAAACCCGGCATTTCTAACCGTTCTTCAGAAATACGAAAATGGCCGGAACGAATTTATTATTAAACTGCCTGCGGTTCTCGGTGTAACAAGAGATATCAGCAAACCCCGTTATACCTCGGCCATGGGAGTTATCAGGGCGAAAAAGAAACCTTTTGAAATATATGACTGTGAAACCCTTGAGCCTGATATGTCCAGGATCGGGGTTGACGGCTCGCCGACAAAGGCAGGAGCGATTTTTACGCCTGATACCGGGAGAAAGAGTGAAGAAATTAAAGGCCGCCCCGAAGAAATCGCAGAGGAGCTTCTGAAAAGAATAAAAGCTTCAGGTGTTGGAATTGTTTCCGGAGGAGGTTGCCGTGAGTGACAGGGAAATATTTATATTTGCGGAAAACGACTGCGGAAGCATAGGCAGCGTTTATTTCGAGCTGCTTGCCAAGGCGTATGAGATTAATAAGGCTTATACCAGCCTTGACGGCGCCCCTGCCCGGATATGTGCCGTAACCGTCGGCAATGCGGATGAAAACGCAATTAAAAGCCTTGCGGATTCCGGAGCTGATGCTGTCTACAGCATAAGGCACAGTAAACTTGGAGTATACAATCCGGCCGTCTATTCGGAAGCCGTTGCCCAGCTGTGTAAAAAAGAGAAACCGTTCATATTTTTATTCGGTTCCACTGCCATGGGAACCGAGATAGCGCCAACCCTCGGGGTTAAGCTGCATACCGGAGTTTCAGCTCATTGTGTTGATCTCAGGGTCGACGACGACGGCGCGTTCGTGCAGGATGTTCCGGCATTCGGCGGCAAGGTGATTGGCGAAATACTAACGCCTGATACACTTCCCCAGATAGCTACGGTAAAACCGGGCCTGTTTCAGTCCGCCGGTTTTGAATCAAAAGATGCCGAAATTATTGAGTTTACTCCGGATCTGAATGATTTTGCGACAGACGGAATTGTACTCAAGGATGTGCATATAAAAGAGCATGACAGCCTTCCCGTGGAAAAAGCCGAGGTTATTATCTGCGGTGGTTTCGGGATGGGCTGTGATGAGAACTGGGAGCTTCTCGAGAAGGTTGCGGGCTATTTTGAGCATTCCGCAGTCGGCTGTACAAGGCCCGCCCTCGATGAAAACTGGGCGGACGACGACGGTTCAATGATCGGAACAAGCGGCAAGACCGTTCGGCCGAAACTGTATATAGGCGCGGGAATCTCAGGCGCAATGCATCATGTCTGCGGAATAAGCGACGCCGGACTGATTATCAGCATCAATAAAGATGAGAATGCCGATATTTTCAAAGTTTCGGATATCAAGGTTGCAGGCGATGCTGTTAAAATCCTGACCGCGCTTGAAGCCAGGCTTTCACAGGAATAAGAACGATTATCTTTACACCCGGCAGGGGCTCTGCCGGTTTTTTTAACTGAAAAAATTGCTATTATCGGTTCTCCCGGTTATAATTAAATTTAGAGAAATCAGTAAACCATCCAGACGAACGAGAGGATTATATGAGAAAATCTTCGATTCCGGTTTTGATGCTTTTTTGTTTACTTTTTATCCTGCCGGTACAGATCATCATCGCCGAAAACAAACCTATAATTACCGTTCTTGATTTTACTACTGAAGGTGTTTCAGAAAATGAGATGAAGACGGTAATCAGCCTCCTCAGTTCTTCCCTGTTTCAAATGGGAAAGTTTACCGTTATAGATGTCGGTCAGCGTGAAAACATATTAAACGAAATACAGTTCTCGGCAAGCGGCTGTTCGGACGATTCGTGTATGCTGGAAATCGGAATGCTGCTGTCGGCTGAAATGATAGTCACCGGCTCAATGAGCAGAATAGGTTCGCGCTATGTTATCTCCACAAAACTTCTTGAAACGGAAACAGGGAAAACACTCGGAACTGCTGATGGTATCTATAATGATCTGGATATGATGGTTGATGATCTTTTTAATATTGGCGGTCGTCTGACGATGCATATTTTTCCGGATGAAGAAGCTTCTGACGGCCCTGGAATTTCTGAAACCTCTCCAACTGAAAAAGCGGGAGCTAAGTTTCCGGAATCTGCTGAAAAGGAATCCGGGGCTTTAAATATCAAAAAGATTGGGGGCATAGGCCTTGTTTCGATTGGGGCGATAGCCGCCGGGGCCGGGGGGTACTTCATTTATGATGCCGCAGGGCCGCAGACAGTTGCTGTGGATGCAGCCTGGACGGAATACGACTCGGCAACATCCGACTTTGACAGTTTGTATACCGATTATACTTCTCTGTACGGAGCAAGACGCACAACAATGATTCTGGGCATATCGCTGACTGCGGGGGGGCTTTTAGCTGCAGCAGGCGGTGCCGCGCTGCTGTTTCTTCCGGAAGCTGATAAAACAGCCGAAATCACAGCTGCAATTGTCCCGTCTTATCAGGCGCTGGGTTTCATTATAAATCTGCGATACTGAGAGGGGTGAAATGAAAAGAACAACTATAATCAGTTTTTTGATTTTTTCAGTGTTTATATTTTCGACATGCGACCAAATACTTAATCCCAACCCCGCAAGTCGCTGGAACCCGCTGGACCCGTTGTATGATTCTGAAACGGATCCTGATTATGTAGAAGGCACGGATCCGGATCCGGATTCAGGACTCGGCCCTGTTGTCACCATAAACGGTACTATTACGGATACAACACCCAGGCAGACAAAGAGCTGGAGCTGGTCTGTTGATACCGCCGGATGTGTGTTCAGAAGCGCAGTAACCCAGAATGCAGATTTTACATTCAGCAACGAGCCGTATTCAACTGGTACAACGGCAAGTCAGAATGACGGTGACGGCGTATATTATCTGTTTGTGCAGGCAAAAACTTCGGAGGAAGAATTGGGGCCTGTCGCTAGTGCTTCCGCGCTGCTCGATAATACCCCTCCGGATGTACTTTCAGCTATTGCCACGATTGAACGCCATGCAAGAATAAATTTGAGCTGGACAAACCCGGCAGATGATTTCGATCATGTGGAGATTCGGTACAGTACCGGGACCTGGCCTGTAACTATAGCCGACGGCACACAGATTTATACCGGAACGGCTGAAGAATACTCTCATACCGGTCTGTCTGAATTAACATCTTATTATTACTCAGGTTTTACCTACGATGATGCCGGAAACTATTCGACGGCAACCCAGGCATTCGCTACTGCTGATGTTGAGCGCCCTCTGGCATATCTTGCTTCAGGCAGCTACGGCCTCAAGATAGTTGATGCGTATGATTATATGGCTCCTGTATTGTTGGGTGAATGCGATACTCCCGGAAATGCCTCGGATGTATATGTAGCCGGCAGCTATGCTTACGTTGCCGACGGTACAAGCGGACTTCAGGTTATAGACGTCTCAAATGTTGAGTCACCGTCTATTATCGGGACGTATGATACCGCCGGAAACGCAACTGGGGTATATGTCGCAGAGGGCTATGCCTATATTGCCGACTCTACCAACGGTCTTGCCACTATAAACGTTTCAAATCCTTATAATCCTTCATTTGCCGGAAGCGTTGCAGGTTCAAATTATGCAAACAAAGTCCATGTCAGCGGCAGTTACGCATACGTCGCATGGGGTGATCTCGGTCTCAGGGTATTCAATATATCCAATCCTGCGTCTCCGCAGATAGAGGATGATTATAATACCCCGGGCCATGCACAGAATATCTATGTTTACGGTACTTATGCAATTGTTGCTGATGCTTCAAGCGGAATTATTGTTATCAATGCCGCGGCTCCGGATAATTTACTGTATTTTGATGATGTCCCAACATATAACAACGCCGTGGGCGTCTATGTCGAAGGCTATGATGCATATGTGGCTGACTCTTCAGCAGGTTTTGAGGTAATAGATCTGTCCTCATCGTCAATTACCGGTTATCTTGACGGAACCAACTGGACAGGCTGGCCGACTGAGGTTCAGGTAATCGGTAATTACGCCTATGTTGCAACCGATCACGAATTTGCAGTTGTTGATGTATCGAACAAAACTGCTCCTTCGATAACAGGTTCGTACTCGGCAGCATATGCAGCAGCAGTGTATGTAGGTTTCAACGATTAGGAGTCTATTCTTCCCCGTTTTCATCTTCCCTGAAAAGAAACATGAACTCTTCTTCGGAAACAAGCTCTTCGCTTTCGTCTTCTGCGGTAATCGATAGAAGAAGTTCTTTTATTCTGGCTGATTCTTTTCTATGTTCTTCTTCAATTGATTTGAAGTCATCAGTGTAGTTACGGGTAAATTCGCTGAATTTCAGCCTGTCGTTGACAAGATCGTCAAGAAGTCCCCTGTAACCCGATGACACCCTCAGTATGTTTCTGATTTGTTCAGGAGATTTTATATGACTTGCCTCTGAAATGGTCGAATACAGCTCTTTCAGCGCCTTGCTTATGAAAAGCAGCTGGTTAACCGTATATTCGAGAAATATCGATGAATCAATACTGATACTGCAGCCCCGTCGCAGGGTCCTGAGCATTTCCTTGAGCAGAAACAGATCTTCTTCATAATGAATCATACTTGCCATAATATCTTTATTTTCGGAATAAAAAAGCTATGGCTGTAGGATTAACAATACCGGAGATTCGTCAATGATAATAATAATGCACTTTGGGAATTATCCCCCGCCTTGACTAAGCTCTTTCCCTGTGGTAGTTTATCGTGACCTCTTTATCCGTATCGGTATGAAATGCGGATCATTAAGACCATAGGGAGGAAAAATGAGAAACTACGAAGCAGTTTTTATTTTTCGGACTGAAGCCGACGCTTATAACGGCGGGCTTGAGAAGGTAAAAGAAGAGTTAAAAAAGGCAGGGGCCAATATTGTCAAAGAGGACGATATGGGCGACCGTGAGCTTGCTTATCAGATCAAGAAAGAATCAAGAGGACATTATTATTTTTTCGATCTCGAACTTAAACCTGACTCAATCGTTACAATTGAAAAGAATATAAAACTCTTTAACGAAGTTCTGAAATTCATGTTCGTTAAAAAAGAGAAGTAAATCTCAAAAATCAGGAGCCAAAAATGGAAGATGTAAATTATGTAATCTTAATCGGCAGACTTACCAGAGACGCGGAGTTGAAATACACGAATTCCGGTCTTGCCGTAAGCAGCTTTTCACTTGCAGTTAACCGCAGAAAGAGGTCCGGGGATAACTGGGAAGATGAGGTTTCATTTTTTGATTTGGCACTGTTCGGGAAACGGGCTGAAGGACTAAACCAGTATCTTACGAAAGGTCAGCAGGTAGCTGTTGAAGGCACACTGACACAGGACCGCTGGGAGCAGGACGGAAACAAAAGAAGCAAAGTGAAAATCCTGGCCAACAATATTCAGCTGCTGGGCAGTCGTGCCGGCGGCGGAATGCAGGGATCTGCACAGGGCGGAGGTTTTCAGCAGGGCGGAATGAATGGAGGATATGGAAACGGGCCGCAAGGCGGGGGAAATAACTTCCAGCAGGGTGGAAATGACAAGTTTCAACCCGACAATAATTATTCTGCGGATTTTGAGGATGATATACCATTCTAACAGGAGTAGTTACACATGAGTGATGACATAAAGAGAGGTTCCGACGATCGGGATCGGGGCAGTGATGACAAGGGCGGTTACAGAGGCGGCCCAAGAAACAAATCCTTCTTCAGAAAGAAGGTTTGCAGGTTCTGTACACAGAAAGTAGTTATGGATTATAAAAATCCTGAAGTACTTCGCAGATTCGTAACGGAAAGCGGAAAGATTCTTCCAAGAAGAATCACAGGCACCTGTGCAAAACACCAGAGGCAGCTTGCCAGGGAAATCAAGCGGGCAAGGGTTATAGCTCTTCTGCCGTTTATGAAGAGATAAATATGCTTCTGACTCAGGGGCGAAACATAAGGTTAAAGGAAATTCTGATAACCGTAATACTGTCTGTAGTTTTCAGTCAGTTCGGTTTTCTGGTTCTTTTATATACTGTTCCGCTTTATACCCTGTACTACAGGAGAGGAGCCGAGGACCTGCTGATAGGAGCTGGAATTACAATATTTCTGCTTGTTATCCTGGCGGTCTGGAGGATTCGGTCGGTAGCCGATGCCGACATGCGCGGAGCGCTGACTGTTATCGAGATGATTATCCCGATACTGTTAATGCTTGGAATGTTCTTTGTTATAGACATAATTCCTGTCATATCAGGATTAAGAAGGCTTTACAGACTTTTTATTGCCACATTTGCCGCAGTTATTATCTGTGTTCCTGTTTTCATAATGCTTAAAAGTAATGAGGTGTTTATGGAAGCAATAACAAACCAGATAAATGCAATAGGCGGAGTAATGCTTGGGGCGGGCTCTGAAACATATGAAGGCGAGATCGTAAAAACCTATATAGGTGATGAAGGTCTGCTGGGATATATGAAGAGTTTCTATATGAAATCTGCAGCAGCAATGTATTTTTTCATACTGTTGATTTCAGCGAGAGCAGCGGAAGTTGTTCTATACAGACTTCAAAGACGTGAGATTCTGTCTTTGACCCTGTTCAAGGTGCCTGAAGTACTTCTTTGGCCGATGCTGCTGACGGCGGTAGGAATGCTGGTAGAGATATTTGAGTTTATAGAACTTGGATACGCTTCACCGGTAATATGGAATGCGGGTATTATACTGATGTTTATTTACGGTCTGCAGGGATTGGGAATCCTCAGAAGTCTGTTTATAAAATTCAAATTACCGCAAGGTTTGAGGCTTATGACAGAATTTATTCTGCTTCTGATGCTTGCAATGCCGGGTGTGAATTATGTTGTGATGATAGGACTTCCGGTTTTCGGAATTTCCGAAACCTGGATAAATTTACGAAATTCTATAAGGAGTACTTAATCGTGAAGATAATACTTAACGAAGATGTATATAATCTCGGAGAAGAAGGGGATGTCTGCGAAGTAGCCAACGGCTATGCAAGAAATTACCTTTTACCTCAGGGTCTGGGAGTTGCTTACAACAAACAGAATCTTGCTGTTTTCGAAAGCAGAAAAGAAGCGATCGAAAAGAGAAAAGAGGAAAAAAGAAAGACTGCACAGAGTCTTAAACAGCAGCTTGAAGATATTTCGCTTACTGTAAAAATGCCTGCCGGAGAAACCGGTAAGCTTTTCGGTTCGGTAAATAATGCTGTAATTGCCGCAGCACTGGAAAAAGAGGGCATCAATGTAGAGAAAAAGAAGATTGAAGTTGCTTCAAGTTCAATCAAAATGGTCGGTAAATATACTGTCCTGATTAAACTCTACAGCGGTGAAATTGCAAAGATAGAAGTTAATGTTGCAAGCACAGACGGCAAAGCTGAGGCTGCATTGGCCAGAAAACTTGAAGCTGCCAAATCAAAAGCACAGAAAGCTGAAGAGGCTGCCGAGAAGAAAGCGGCATCAGAAGCTGCCGCTGAAGAGGCTGTTGCTGAAGATGACAACGATGTTGAAGCTGAAGATGCCGAAGTTTCTGAGGCTGATGACGACGAAGCATCTGAAGAAGAATCGGAAGAAGACGAAGATTCATCCGAAGAAGAATAGAGTCTGAGGAGACATGACACCGGAAATCCTGAAGGATAAAGTACCGCCCCATAATGACGATGCTGAAAAAGCTTCGCTTGGTGCGGTACTTCTCGATCAGGATGCCATCGACACAGTCCTCAGGTTTCTGAGGGCTGATGATTTTTATAGAACTGCACATAAAAAAATATTTCAGGCAATTATAGACCTGTCGAACCAGTCGGAGCCTATTGATCTGATTACACTTGCTGAGAAACTGCGTGACAAGGGTGATTTGGAACAATGCGGGGGCGCCGCCTACATATCAACATTATCCGATTTTGTTCCTACATCGGCAAATGTTGAATATTACGCAAAGATAGTTCATGACTGCAGCGTAAGACGAAGATTGATAATAACAGCCCAGGACATGATAAAAAGCGCTCATGATGAAACTCGTGAGGGCAGTGAAATAATTGAAGATTCCGAAAAGGCAATATTTGACATAAGCGATTCCAACAGCAACGCAATGTACAAAAACGCCGGAGAGGTTGTTTCCAAAACGATCGACGCCATAGAGAAGCTGTATCATACGAAAGAAGCATATACGGGCGTCCCGTCAGGCTTTACCGATCTTGATCAGATGACCAGCGGCTTTCAGAAATCGGAATTCATTATAATAGGGGCGCGTCCGTCGATAGGAAAAACCGCTCTGGCGCTTACTATGGCTGCAAATATCACTGTCGATCAGGGAACAAGCGCAGGCTTCTTTTCTCTTGAAATGTCCGATATGGCGCTGATGCAGCGTCTTGTTTCATCTGAAGCAAAAATTAATTCAAGCCACCTTCGTTCCGGAATGCTGAAAAATTCCGATTTTGCAAAACTGACCGGCGCCGCCTCCAGGATTTATGAAGCGCCGCTATTCATTGATGACTCGCCTAACATGAAGCTTCTGCAGATACGTTCAACCGCAAGGCGAATGAAAGCGCAGGAAGATGTTAAAATAATTTTTATTGACTATATAGGTCTCATTGAGCCTGAAAACAAGGGCAAGACACCGAGACACGAACAGATTGGTGAAATATCGCGTTCGCTTAAAGCTCTGGCCCGTGAACTTGAGATTCCTGTCGTGTGCCTTTCGCAGGTCGGACGTCAGGCTGAAGGAGAACCTCCCAGGCTCTCTGACCTTAGAGAATCAGGCTCGCTGGAGCAGGATGCCGATGTTGTAATGTTTCTGCACCGCGAAAGAATCAGTTCGGGAGAAGAAGGTTCAGATGCAGGACGGAAAACCGAATTAATTGTTGCAAAACAGAGAAATGGTCCGGTTGGAAAGGTTGATTTGGTCTTCGTTCCGCAATATACTAGATTTGAATCACATTCGAAAGAATACAATTGAATTCCGCCATCCGAAATGGAAGGTATTACAGGAGTTATTTATGGGTTTCAGAGAAGAATATGAACTGGATTATCTGGAAAATGAAGCGGAAAGTCTTGTTTTTGAAGAACTCGAAAGTCAACTGAATGAAGACTGGGCTTCCGATGTTTGTAAATGTCAGGACTGCGTTCTTGATATGGCTGCTCTTGCACTCAATACCGTTAAACCTTTTTACCGGGTTTCATTACTGGGCAAGGTCTATGCCGGAAGTCTGAATAACACGGACTACGGAGAAGAAGTAAAAAAGGCCGTAAATAATGCAATAGTTAAAATATCTGTAAATCCGGCTCATTAAATTGGATTATGTAACTCAATGTGGTATATTAAAAGCAGATAATTATAAAGAAGAAGAGAAGGTTGTATATGAAGAAATTAATCGCGCTTGCAGGTCTGTTGATTATTGCAGTTTTCCCGGCAATTTCCCTTGATTTTATCACCGAATATGTTGACGGAATACTTGATGTAAAGGAAAGCGGCAGTTGGTATGAAGTATTTATAGGTGATTCGTTACCCGAAGATGCGGTTGTACGACTTGATGAGGATTCCTATGCAGAATTTCTCTACGGCAACGATACCATCAAGCTGTCCAGAGCCGGAACATACGAACTTAAAAAACTGGTCGGGGCCAAAAACGATGTAGCCAATGCAGGTATGGGGTCGCTTTTTTCGGGAAAATTTAAAACCCTGTTGCAGGAAGATTCAAATAAAACCCAGACGACAGTCGGAGGAGTTCGAGCTGCAGAGGCAGAAACCGTTACTGTTGACTGGATGAGCAGTGAAACTGCAGAACTTATATCAGACGGAAAGAGTGCTCTTGAAGAAGGAGATCTTGAAGAAGCCGAATCTTATTTTTCAGAAGCATATGATTATGCAGCTGATTTATATGAAGAAAGCGAAGCACTGTATTTTCTCGGCTTGACTGCAGCACTAGGCGGTAATTATGCAGATGCTTTGACAAACCTGGATATGGCTGATGTAGAAGATGATTCAGAGTATTATACCGATTTTTATCTTCTGAAAGGCCAGTTGCTGGTAGAAAGTTTCGCTTACGATGAAGCTTTCAGCTTTCTTGAAGATTATGATGTTTCAGCAGGAAAGAATACTCCTCAGAAACTGCAGGATATTTATTTCATGATTGCAGTAGCAGGAAATAACAGCGGTAACAAGAATGCAGCACAAACCGCTATAAACAAGCTGATCGCGCTGGATCCCGGTTCGGAAACTGCGAAAGCTGCAAAATCATACAAAAATAATCTTTAGATAATTAAGATACAAAACGAATGGGGATACAGCTCTGATGGGCCGTATCCCTTTTATTTTAGCCAGTCGGGAATGAATACTCTGACAGTATTGATTCCGGTACCGTCCGTGATAAATACATAATCATCCGATACTGCAAGGTCTGAAGCGTAAACAGTATCGCACAGGCTTACCAGCTGGGGATTTGAAGGATTACTTATATCATAGACTTTCAGGCCTTTGTAGCCTTCAGCAACATAAAGAAACTTCTTTCTTAATACAGCTTTTTCAGCGTAGGATGTTTTAATAAACCCGGTCTCTTCAGGTTCTGTAGGGATGGTTATATCAAAAATATGGATGCCCTTTCTGCCTGACAAATATAAATGGTTTTCGCCGATCAGCATAAAATCAGCATTCTGAATTTCAATACTGGATAAAAATTCAGGATTATCCAAATCAGAAACATCATAAATCATTAACCCGGCCCTGTGATCGCTTAAATAGGCTGTTTCATTGACTAACAGGCATTCTCTTGTGTCTATTGATTTTATATTTCCGGAAAGTTCACCGTTTCTGATAAATGAGACGCCGCCGCCGTCAGTGCAGACACATAAAATCTCTTCTCCGGCGGAGTTGTTATTTATACTGATGTTTTTAATATCCGAAAGAAGAGTTACAACAGCAGGTGAGCCTGACAGAATTTCCGGATGAGCTGTATTAATATCATAAATATTAATTGTATCGGAAGAGGTATTAAGAATTAACCTGTTACCTGAGATTCCGGCAATGCTGCTGTATTCTATTCCCGGAGCAGTTTCAAGTTCTGCAGGTGCTGAAGGAGAAGATACATCCAGCACTTTTAGACCATGCTCTTTTGCGGGAACAAAAGCAAAGTTTCTGAATAATGAAATATTTGATATTTTACCGTTAAGAAAAATTTTGTTGAGAACAAATGAAATACCCTGAATAAATGTCTGAATTGCAGACAAGCCTTTTTCTTCAGCTATAATGACATATTCTCCAAGAAGGTCGACAGCCGTTGTATTTCCGCTCTCGATTGAATCAAAAATTACAGGGTGCAGCGGATTTGTTATATTGATAATTTTAAGACCGCCGTACCCGTCAGCTATATAAGCATGAGTACTGGTCACTGCAATTTTCACGGCGGAAGCAAGACTGAAATCAGAGAGAAAAACAGGATTTTCAATGTCGGAAATATCGTAAATGTTTAACCCGGTCTTCTCCGATAAAATATAGCAGTATATATCGTTTATCCTGATATCTGTAATATCGGCTAATTTAAAAAAGGATATTTCAACAGGATTGGATTCGTTACTGATATCATAAATATGAACACCCGAAACATCATTACTGAAAAGATAATTCCCGGAGACGCTGACAACCGAGGAATTAACATCATTTACAGTCCCGGATCTGGATGGATTTTTTGAATCTGAAATATTAATTATCTTGATACCGCTGGCTTTATCGGCAATGTAAGCATAATTGTCCTTAAGACAGATATCGGAGGCTTCAATTGTTGTTCTGTTACCGACCACGAAAGGTACAGCAGGATCGCTTATGTTTACAATATTGAGACCGCTGTCGCCGCCGGCTATATAAGCATATTCTCCGCGAACTGTGACGGCGTCGGCCTGAATTCCTTCTACAGCGCCGGTCACAAAAAGATCATCAGGGTCCGTAAGATCCACAATTCTCAGTCCGTCTTTTCCGGCTGCGATATAAGCATAACTACCGGTGACGTTAATATCGGAAGCCGTAAAAGAGGAGATGCTGTTAAGCATTTGAAGGCGTTCTTTGGGCGCCTGCTGCATTGATGAAGCTGCAATTCCGCTTTTAGCATATTCATAGTTATCCGGAGTGACATAATAATAGTAATTTTTTCCGTACATGATATCACGATCGGTATACTCGGATTTTGATATGCTGCTTTTGAGCAATTGATAATCAGTGTTTTTATTTTCAGAACGATAGATTGTAAAAGTATCAGAACCGATCAGATCTTTCCAGTCAAGTTTAATTTTTTTGAATTCACCGGATGCACTCAGGCTAAAGGTCGCCGGAGACACCGGTATTGCCGACTGGGTAGAAGAAGATAGAGTTCCATATACTGTTTCAGCGAGAATGCGGGCTTTGTAGAGTTTACCGTTTTCAAGTCCGCTGATACTGAATGGGGGATAGGCATTTTCAAATAAAACCGGGTTGCCTTCAGACGGCTCGCTTCCGTCGTCAGTCAGCTGGAGGGTATAAGACGATTCAGACTGTATAGGGTTCCAGTCGGCGGTAATAGTTCCGTCAACTGCCGACAGGCTGAAACTCGTTATGTCGTATTCGCTCTTGCGTACCGGAATTATCTGTTCAGAAAAATTATCGTTTGAAGCTGTCGCCGTTAATATAATCTGCTGATCTCCGTCAAGTTCAATTGCGGGAATCTGCAGGATAAAGCCGTAGTCGTCAGATAATTCGATTGCTCCCTTCAGCGGTTCAGATTTGTAATTCTCGGTTGATACTATTTCATATAAAGCTTCCCTGATTCCGCCGTAAGGCGTACCGGAATAGGGGTCAAAAATTTTACCGGCTATATCGATAAAAGCTCCGTATTCCGATCCGCTGGAAGGCATTGCAAGTTTTATTGAAGGCAGCGCTTTGCCGTCCAGCAATTTTAAAATTTGACTGCTGATATTGCTGTTGTAATCTTCAACTGTAATCTCAAGAGGAAGAACACCGCTGTAATTACCGGTATAGATGTCCAGATTAAATTTTCCGTCTACATCGAAGAATAACAGGTTGCCTGTATTTTCAGTACCCGGGATTCCCCAGTAAAGACTTTTAATGGAATCAATTGACGCGCCTTCATTGCCGCCAACGTCACCGCTCAGGGTGACGCTGTCTTTATAAAACTGATCGTAGACCGGGGAGGCTACAGCTACAGCAGGCGTTTTGCCCATGTTTGTCAGTCTGATGGTGGTTGATACGGCAGCGCCGGAGACTTTTCCCGAAAATCTTAATATCATTCTGTCGCCCAGACCTGAAAGTCGGAGCGGTAACTCAAATGCCTGATCTGCGAGCGGGACGGTTCCGGACAGTCCTGTGCCTGGAATATCCCAGTCAAGTCCGCTTATGCCATTTACAGTACCTGATACTGTTATCTCGTCGCCGAAAAAATCAGCGTCGGCGGGAGATTTTATTATAATGGCATTTGTTTGATTTTTTTGCTTCAGGGCCAGGAACTCTGTTGAAGAATTGCCGTTGAAATCATCTGCAGTGAGTTTAACGATTATATCTTCATCATCAGCCCCGGAAAATCCGCTTGAGTTTATCATATCAACCGTATCTATTGTAAAACTGCCGTCCGGGCCCTGTGAAACAGGATATGTAATGCTGCTTCCTATGATTTCGGCATGGATTTCAGACGATTTTCCGCTTTTGCCCCTGATGTATTCTGCTTCCGATAAAAGACTGTTGTTTGCCGGTTGTGTAATATTGATTCCGGGGCCGGTGTTGTCGTTCAGAAGTATTCTTAAAGCTTCCGCCGTGTTGCCGGAAGAGCTTGCAGCTTTTATTCTGACGGCCAGCGTATCGGTTAAGCCTGTTGTATCAATCGTAAAACTAAAGAATTCGTTATTTATTTTCGGAAGTTCTCCTTTCTGTTCAGTGCCGGCAAGTTCCCATCCTGCAGATTCAATATTACTGAATCCTGAAAAATATCCGCGTACCTCAACCTGTTCTTCGTAAAAAGAGGTGAATTCCGGGTTGACCAACATTATCTCGGGACTGTCCGTCTCAATAATCACGGGCAAAGCGGCGCCGGTTCCGGCGGATGCGGTTACAGGTTCGGGTACAGTAACCTGTTCCGGTACAATGACAAGTTCATGCAGAGGTTTAACAACAGGATCCAAACCCGATTCCTTGTCAACCATAACTGCCAGAAACGATTCGCCTAGCGTCCTGGCCGGCGTCTGAGTTGTTATACCTGTATTATCACGACTTGTTGATGCCTTGCTGAGCTTTTCAGCAGGGGGGTAGACAGGGGGTTCCTTGACATCAGACAGATCTTCCTGCGTGTAAGGTGAAGACGTTTCAGGCTGCGTATTGTTTTCTTCCGGCCATGGTTCGGTAACGGCATTCGTTTCAGGTTCAGCAACAGGTTCGGCAGGGCTCTCCACTGCAGGAATTGATTTTTGTGCAGAAGTTTCGGAGCCGGCTTCTTCCTGCTTTTTACCGCAGGAAGAATATGCCAAACAAATTATTAGAACCGCTGCAACTGTTTTAACTGTCTTCATTGGCAACAGTATATCAGAGTCTGCGCTTTCTGAAAATCACAATTCCTGCGGCCGCTCCCGGAATAATCAGAAGCAGCATGGCGCTGCGGTTCTTCTCCCTTTCGGGTTGAATTTCCGAAGCAGCAGAGACTGCGCTGTTGCCGGTTGCCGAAGCTAAGGCCTTGACAGCGGAAGACGCAACCGGGGCCAATTGCGCCGAAACGTCCGGGATTGATTCCTGAACGGCTTCGTCGGCAGCGGGTTGTTTTTCAGCAACAGTCGAGGATTTTGTTTTGTCTGTTTCTGCAACAGGTTTTTCTGCTGACGCGTTTACTGTTGCCGCCGCCGTGCGTCCGAATAACCCTCCGCTGTAACTGCCCGTTCTGCGGGCGACTGAGGTTGAAGAAACATTGCGAAGGTTATATTGCCCTGAATCGACTGATTCAGCGGTGTTGTTGCTGAAGTCATAGGTGTTGATTCGGCTGCCTGAAGAGCCTGAGGAGTTGTCTGAACCGGAAGATGTGCCTGTTGAGTTTACAGGCTTAGTTAAAGTTAGTGATCTTCCTGAACCATCTCCTGTCCATTTAAATGTAAAATTATGGGTTGCCGAATTCCCGGCTACATCATCGACTGTCAGGCTGACAGTATAATCACCGTCATCGGAGCCACCAATAGTATCGCTGAGAAGAAGATCAGCATACGCACCGTCTGCGCCTACAACCAGGGAACCGTCAACGGGGGCTGTAAAAGAATAGCTTGAACCCACAGGAGAGGATGCTACAGCCCAGATATAGGTTTCGATACCAGAACCTTCTTCAGTAATTGCAGGTGCGATTTCAAACTCGTCGACATGTTCACCATAGGCAGCATCAGAGAAAGAAGGCGCGGTTATATCCACATGAACAGTTAAAGATACTGCCGTACTTTCATTGCCGGCAGTATCGACTGTGTAAGCGTTGAAAATGTTATCTCCGATAACAAGATCTGTATCATCCGCAAAGGTGAAAGTTGATTTCTTGCTGGCATCATAGACGACGGTTTGCGGCGTGCCGTTATGGTAGAGCCTGATACTGTCGCTGCTGTTTACATTATCATAATTTACTGTAATTTCAGTATCGGTTGAGTCGCCGTATTCAGTTAGATTGATATACAGGTCTGCATCGTTTGCTTCTATCGATTCCGGCGCGACTGGCGGAACAGTATCGAGTGTTAAGGCAAGGCTTTGCGGGATAGCGCATTCATTTCCTGCCGCATCAACCGTATATGCTGTAAAGGTGTTTTCTCCTGAAACCAAATGGGTGTTTGGAATGGAGAAGGTGGATGAGTTGCCGGATTGATAATTATCTGTCTGAGACTGGCTGTTGTAATCAAGTCGTATTTGATCAGCGCTGTTTGACGAGCTGTACTCAACCGTTATAATTAGATTATTTGCGGCATATTCGGCAGAGTTGATATAAGCATCACTTTCACTGGAGTCTATTGATACAGGATCAACAGGCGGTGTGGTGTCTCTTGTAAGCGTAACATCTAAAGCGGCGCTTTCATTACCCGCGGCATCTTCAGTAGTTGCGCTGAAGGCATTGCTGCCTGACAAGTCTCCACTGGATATAGTGAAATCTGTTGAGCCGTCAAGATCTGTAATGTTTGTAGAAGTAGCCGTACCAAGCGTCAGCGAAACCTTGCTTATGCCACCGGTTGTGGGGTATGTAACGGTAATAATTACATTTCCGCCGACAATATCGTCCGAGTTAATGTAGTCTCCGCCTGACGGTGCTGCAATATCCGTCGGGGTTGCCGGCGGGGTGGTGTCCAGTGTCAGGGTTTTAGGAAATGAACTCATGTTACCGGCTTCATCTTCAGTGGCTGCCGTAAAATTGTTGGAACCGGAAAGGTCTGCTTCCGGTATTGTAAAGGCGGTTGAGCCTGTAATACTTGTGCTTGTATAAGTGTCTCCTCCAAGCGTCAGCGAGACTTCCGTTACATCTGTAGTTGAATATGTAACGGTGATGATAACATTCCCGCCGTCAATATCGCCCGAGTTAATGTAAGTTCCTCCGGATGGCGCTGAAAGATCTGACGGAGCTCCCGGAAGAACAGTATCCACTGTGAATGTTTCATAAATCGAGGTGCTCTTGTTTTGGGCGCTGTCCTCCGTATAAGCCTCGAAAGTACTTGAAGCCGTGAGGTGGCCTTCGGGAACTTCAAAGGTGGTGCTTCCGTCCGTATCGTCGGTTACCGTGTACGTATGAGTGTCCAGAACAAGCTTGACTGTGCTTACGTCCGTCGGCGGATAATTAACGGTAACTAGTGCGTTGCCGGCTGAAATGTCTGAAAGATTTATATAACCCTCGTTTGATGCTGTAGTTATTGAAGTCGGGTCACCCGGCGGGTCAACATCAACGTCCAGGGTTATGGTTGCTTCGGAACTGTCGTTGCCGGCAATATCTGTAGTCTTGGCTGTAAAAGTGCTTGATGGTGTGTCTAAGTCCGTCTTGGGCACGGTGAAAACCGTTTCTCCGTCGGTATCATCCATTTCGGTATAGGTATATGAACCGAGACCCAGCGTTACTTTGTTAACGCCGGCATTGTTATATGTGACAGTAATATATACATCATCACCGGAAAGATCCGCAGCGTTGATATAATCACCGCCGGACGGGGCTGCGATATCGCTTGGCGTAGCGGGCGGGGTAGTGTCCAGAATCAGGGTCAGTTCCTGTGGTGTCGCGCATTCATTTCCGGCTTCGTCAACGGTGTATGCATAAAAGTCGTTGTCACCGGTCACAAGCTCAAGGTCGGCAATGGAAAATGTCGACGAAAGCCCCGGGTCATATCCAACTGTTTGCGTATGGCCGTTATAGGACAGTCTTATATCATCATCACTGTTGGATGAGCCGTAGCCGACCGTAACAGCTATATTAGTAGTGCTGTCGTATTCCGCCTTGTTGATATAATCATCCCCAGCGTTCGATGAAATCGAGACGGGGTTGCCCGGCCGTACCAGGTCCAGAAAGAATTCCAGGTCGGAACTTACTGCCCCGACGTTTCCTGCGGCATCAACAATTCTTGCGAATATGGTTTTTGAACCGTGACTGCCCAATTCGCTTCCTGAAATAGTGACAGGTGTAGAGAAATCGGATTCATAATCGGCTTCTGCCAGGGGAGTTGCCGTTATGCTGTTAAGGTAAAGTTCAATCGTATCACCCGAAAGCGCCCCGGAACCCGAGTATTCGGTTGTCAGGGTTAAGCTTCCCGAGTATTCCGAAATATTTATAAAGTCGCCGTACGACCACGTCGGGACTGACGGCGCTGTAGGAACAGAGCCGTCATAGTCTATTCCGGTATCTATATCAGTCATTGAGAACGTATTACCCGCTGCATCAACGATGTATGCGGTGTATTTTACATCATCCCTGGTTGTTATGAAGCCCGCTCCCGAAAGTGCGGCTGATGTTGCAGTATACGGAGTACCGGAAGAAATCGGAACAGCTGTCAGTGAACCTATTTGAATTGTAGTTGAGGTTGAAAGAACTCTTGAGCTTGTAACCGTGCCTGTGACAGTATCGGTTGCGCGCGCCCATCCTGAATAGGAAGGACTATTAGATGAAGCCCAGGTAAAGTTAGATTCGGTAATATCGGTTATGTCAGGATAATAAAGTTTATTACTGTCTGTAAACGGGCTGGTTGTGCGATTGTTATTCAGATTATCTTTTGCAGAAATTGAGTATGTTAAATTTGCTACAGCAGGAATAGCAGCATCAGATAATTCGTATTCAGCGGTAAAGGAACCGTCTCCTACGGCTGAGATATCAGCGGTATCAACAGATTGTCCATTAATGAGAATTGATTCTATGGAGTTGATGCCGTCAGCTATACCGGAAAGACCGTCTTCAACGGTAAAAGTCAGGATCGCAGTGTCGGTTTTATTAAGATATGTTATGCCTCCCGTTAAATTGCCGCCGGTGGTTGTAAAACCTGTGACGGAGATTGTGGGGCCGGCAACATCGCGTTCCAATTCCAGGGTTTTGCCGTTATCATCGTTATCGATGTCGTAAACTACTACTCTGAGTTTTACCGGATAATTAAAACCTGCGAGAACGGATGTGTCCAGATTAAAATTAAAACGGCCGTTATCTGAGTTATCTCCCACGGGATCCCAGAAATCAATAGGATTGGCATGAACAGGATCAGATATATTGAATACTTCGACAGGTTCCGAAGGAACACTTTCCCCGTAATCGGATCTGAAACTGTATGTAATTTTGCTCACTTCATCATCTTCCACCATATTGTCGTTGGGATCGACAACCCTTGTTGTTATAGGAATGCTGACGGCAGGTATTGCAGAAGATGAATAGTACGGAATAGTGGATGTAATTGTCGTCAGGTTCAGAGATCCCGGAGGCGGAAGCAGTTTCTGGACCTCAGTGGTGTGGCCGGATTTATCTGTTACCTTGACATAAAAGGTTGTGCCTTCTTCTACTACTTCTGTTGTATAAGTCCAGAACTCTCTTGATTCGGGATCATAATTCAATAATTGATCGTTATATGTATCGTATGCACTGAATAAACCGCTGGTGCTGTTCCAGTCGGCAGAGCCCTCGGTAATGTCAAGCGATGCTCCGTAAGACAAACCGACACGGCCGTAAGCGATTGATACCAATTCATCGGCTGTATCAGTGGAATATTCAGAATCGGCTATTGTTCCCTTGATGCCTACGCCTTCACCCGGAAGTGTGTCAGTCTGCACTAGGTAATCATTGGCTGTATAATAATAGTATTCAACCCAGGGGCCATCATTTTCCAGAAGGTCGATTTCTTCCGTATATTCATTATTATTTCGATCAACAGCTGTGACGTAAAGGGAAAGAGAATCTCTCAGTTTTGTAGGGCTGATGGTTGAAAAAGTAAATGAAAATTCCCTTGTTGTGAGATCATAGCTAACCGTTCCGTTTCCGAAGTCTTCATCTGCGGTTACCGTATCATCGAGTCCGATATTGATCTTTCCTTTTCTGAAGTCGTCGTTTGCTATTTCATAGTATATAGTTGTAATCTGGCCCGATTCATCTCCTTCAGCGAGAACATCGTCGCTGATGATTCCTGTTACAGTCACGCTGGAATAATAGTTGTCGCCGCCGCGGGGAGTGCTGATATTTATTGTCGGCGGAATGGTGTCTTCAACAAGAGCTACCATCGGTGCTGTTATCGGTTCGGGGCAGGATGAGAGAGTCAGAACTGCCGCAGCTGTTGCTGCCGTTAAGGATACCTTTTTAATTATCGATTTTATATTCAACATGACTAATTCTCCCGTTATTCTTCTGCAAATATCAGACTGTTTCTTGATGACCTGTCGGAAGCGCGCTGGCCCGACTCACCTGATGATAAATATGAATTTTGCGCTGCGGCTTCCGGATCAAACTCGGCAAGAGTATTCATGTACTCATTTGCCTTGTCAAAATTCTCGAGTTCGTAATAACATTTTGATATGGACAGCAGAATGGATGAATATGACGAAGAGGTGGTTTTTCCGGATTCCTTGATCGAATTCTCCGCCCCGTGAAGCAGCCGCAAAGCGTTCTGGTATTCACCCTTCATGAAGTATACATTTCCCAGATTTATTTTGGGAGGAACATAGTTCCGGTCCATCGAAAGGGCTGAATTGAACGCCTGCTCAGCTTTGTTGTATTCGCCGAGCTGCGCGCATGTTATGCCGAGCCTGTTGTAACTGCCCTTGCTGCCGTTTTCTTTTGCATCAATTTCGTAATCGTCAATTATCATTGCAACCGTTTTATCAAGATCGGCTTTGAAATCCTTTACTATTCTGCTCTTGTCTCCATACTGAAGGCCAAGGTCTTTTTCCGTCAGTACTACAGGACGATATATTTCCTGGGCTTTGCGGGTGCGGTTAAGCGCCCGTCCTTCGGGATTATCGTCATGAACAATAAACTCTTCAATACCGGTCCTCCAGGCTGTCAGAAAGTCTGCTTCACCGATTAGGGTTATTTCAACCGGAACCCACAATTCCCCGTCGATATTAAGCGTCATGTTCTTGTCGGGATGAAGCATCTTGTAGCTTTTTGACGGTGTTGAGGTTTTAAAAGCTGCGTAGATATGGCCCGGTACGGTTATAAAGGCTGTTTCTATACCTACCGATTCAAGCAGGCTGCAGAAAAGGACTGTAAGATCGTCGCAGTCTCCTGTTGATCGGGTAAGGGTGTTTCGCGGAAGGCTGATGGCGTCTACAATCATCGGATTTTCCTGTGCGGCTTCAAAAGGAGAAGTCGGATCACGCTGGTACAGCACTCCGAGGGCCCCAAGGGCGTAATAGATCTGCATTGCCGTCTGTAATTCGGGACTGAAACCGGCTATAGTGTAGTCTTTGCAGGTCTGCCTTATATAACTTGAGTAATTACGCAATGCGCTGTCCGAAGGAGTGATGAAGGCGGCGACCTTGTTGTCGTCGTCCCAGGTCAGAGATTCCTTGTCGTAAAGATCATAGGAAACCGGGAATTTCTGATGGGCAATCCGCCCGTTGTTTTTGTAATCAACGATGATTTCGCCCGTCAGCGGGGTTATTCCCTCTGTTGTAAAAACCTGCTGGTTGTAGATTGCCGAAATTTTAACGTTTATCGTATCTCCGCCCTCTACAACATCAAAGGTTCCGGCCTGGGTGGGCGTATCCATAAAGCCTGCCTGGAAGAAAGAAACTTCCACATCCGTTATGTCTATTTTTTCGATATTTTTAAGGCTTATTGTTGTTACGGGATTTTTGGAATAGTAACTCTGCATCGGGGCAAAGATGGGAGGAAACTCTATCGTCTCAGCCTTTATACTTCGTATTTCCGCATGGGGAGCGTCCGGGTCCTCTCCGAACCTGTATGATCCGCTGAATGCAAAGCCGAACGAGAACCCGTCGAACCTCTCAATTGAATCTCCGAAATGCCTGGTGAAGCGCAGGGTAGGCGTTGCGCTGAGGTTAAGGTTGTATGAAAGGTTTATTCCTATTGTGCCGCCCAAATCGGCCAGAAAATTGAGCTGGCCGTAGGTTACGCCGTCTCTCAGGATATCATCATAGGCTATTTGCGCCAAACCCAGGCCGAGGTGTCCGCCGAGTTCAAACTGTTTGGTCATGAGGCTTTTATATGCCGCGCCAAGTTCAGCGTAAAACTGGCTGTTGTTAAAACGGTCAAGGCCGGAATCTTCAGCAGAGGCGGAATCAACGGTATTCAGTCCTATAAGTCCTATTCTGGCAAAAGGCTGAAGCGCCGGCATGAAATTGAGAGGCATATATCCTGACAGCGCCAAATCTGTCGTAATAAAGTCTCCGCCGTAATCGGTGCCTAACTCAGCCAGTGCCGACATGCCTTTGTATTCAAAGCTTACCGCCGCCGGATATTTATATTTCACGTTTAAATCGATCCTTTCAGATGATTGTGCATACAACATACAGGAAATCGAGAAAATACCCAAAAATATCAAAAAAAGAGATTTTTTAAAATTCATAAAAACAGGCCTCCGGACAATTCGAGTTTATCACAAAAATACCGGGAATTCCATACTGAAATTAATATTAAGTTATCGGTAAAATTTTATTATATATAGGATTAACTGAAAGTGTTTTTTAATAACTGTTTTTTTTCAGAATTTATCAGTTATTTAATCATATATTCAGTTTTTCGCAGTTCGCGGTCCGTATTTCCGTCATATACCGTAATATATTTTTCCGCTCCTGCTGATACGTAAAACATGTTGTCGGAGAGCAACGCAGCCCAGCTCAGATCGCTGAAAATAAAAAGATCCATGATTTTGGAACCGTTTGAGGAATTGAAGATTGTAAAAGATGAATCATGGTTCAACGATGCAAGAAGTGTTCCTTCTAGTTTCAGTTTTTTGGGAATACTCAATGATTTTTCCAGCGAGGTGAAGCCTCCCCAGTAGAGCATTTTAACTCCGTCGTACCCGAGAGACGTAAACAGTTTGGAACTGTCGGTATCGGATGCAAAAGAGGCGCTGAAATCTTCGCCGGGAACAGCAAGAATTGTTTCGGCCCTGTCGTGACTGCGGCCCGTATGCTGTTTCAGAACCGTGCGCATAATGCCGCCGCGTTCTTCAAAACCCAGGGTATACAGTTTGCGCGTCAGTTCGTCATATTCGAGGTCAAAAGTAAGAAGATTACTGTCTTCAACCGGAACGGTTTCACCTGTGCGTGTATTGATATGCAGCAGGGGCGAGGGCAGGGCCGAAGAGCTGTTCCTTCCGGCGATTATATTTCCGCCGTCTATAAAATCAACGGCACGAAGTCCGAAAGAAGCATATTTGAATTGCTCTGTCCCGTCGCTATAATTGATTATCCGGCATTCGCCGTTTCGATCAAGCGTAAGGATTCTTCCGTTTTTATAACCGGCAGACACAAGGGGGGTGGACATCAGGGCCAGTTCGTTTATATCGCCTGTTTCACTGTTGAAAATTCGTATTGAACCGCCTGTTGTTCCGTCTGACTCCCACAGCAGAAAATCCGAATGGTTTCCGGAGCTTATGCCGTATGTAGCGGAATTATCAATGCTTAATACATTTGAAGCGGCTTCGGCCCTTGAAATACCGGAAATATTGTTTTTGAAAAAAATCGATGAAATTGAGAGCAGTTTTCCCGGAGCTGTAATGGCAAGTGCAGTATCGTTTATCGCAAAATCATGGATTTCCAGAAGTTTGTTCTCCGAAAAAAGATCAATACTGTCCGACCAGCTGTTTTTTTTATAAATTGCTCCTGAATCATAGCCTGTAAATATACGGCCTCCGCTTGAAAGCAGTACCGCAGGGGCGGCAAAGTTTCTGATTACTGTTTCATCGGTGTTTGTAAAACCGCTGCCGGTAATTAACGCCGAATTGAATATTATTTCACGTGCAGTTTTGGTTATCCAGACAAGTTTGTCGTTTTTCTGGTCTACTACTGTTCCGCTGAGTGCAGCCGCGGAAATTGAATCGATTATATTTCCCTTAAGAAGATCGATGAGCAACAGCTCTTTTCCGCTGTACCCCGTCATGTACCTTCCGTTTGATGTAAATGATATGTATTCCAGATTCGCAGCCGTGTTTATTTTTGTTTTTCTGTTTCCATTCGCCAGGTCCCAGTACTGGATTGAACCGGAATTATTGTAGGTAAGCAGTGTTTTTTCACTGTTGGATATAAATGCCGATGAGACTATGCCGAAGCCCTCTGAAAGAAGATTCAGCGGTTTTCCCGTTTCCGTATCCAGGAAAACAAGACTGTCCCAGTCGGTTTTACCGTATGTTAAAAAGTTTCCCTGGGGCGAAAACAGCAGAAACAAAGGCATTTCTGCAAGTCTGTTCCGAAATACAAGATCGCCTGTCTGCCAGTTGTAGACAGCCAGGTTTGTCGCGTTAATTCCGTCGCTGATTACCGCAGCCACATAGGGTTTTCCGTTGCATACCTCAATTTTCAAAACCGGCATGTGTGAAACCTGCAACTGAAATTTAATTTCACCTGTATTGCTGTTCCAGACTTTAATCATCCCGTCGTTGCTTCCGGAAAAAAGAAGGCTTTCATCTTCAAGATAATCAAGTGAAGACACAGCATCTGTATGCCCGCTGTTTATAATAAACCGCGGAACGTCGGCCGATGCTGAAAAAACAGAAGTAAAACACATTATTAGAATCAGGGGCATTAATTTTCGCACTTGTCAGTCCTCCAGATAAATCCTGCTGACGGAAACATACGGGCCTTCCGTAAAAAGTTTAATATCATCATTCCCAAGAAGATCATCAAGCTGCGGCAACAGTTTGGTATAGACTGTTCCCGGTATTCTTGACAATCCGATTTGATCAGGTTTCAGCCCGTGTATATGAAATATGAGATCATCATTTTCCCTGTGGCTGAAATAGATCTTAATTAAGTTCGAATCAGCTTTTTCAAGAAGATTGAATTTTATTATTTCAATCAGGCGGTCGTCAAGGTTTTCTCCTGCAAGAACAATCTTTTCGACAAGCTCTCTGTATCCTATTGCAACTCTCTTTCCGGGAAGATCCATTCTTCCGCTGAGATATTCTCCGCGATCAAGTTCAGGAATGAAGCTGATATCTATTCCGCGGCCGGAGTCTGTAAGCCTCAGTGCCGTTTCGGTTTTAAGGTCTGTTCCGCATTGAGGGCAATGAAAGGTCATGAAGTCGCCTTCGATTATTTTAGTATATATATCCGGATCGTCTCCGGGATCAACTACAGGTTCCAGATCAGATTCAATTATATTTCCGCAATGACACGGTATCTTTATCATAGTATAACCCTTGCACTCAGCCGAAAATGAAATTTATATCGCTGAATACAGCTAACAATAGTAACAGAAGAATCAGGAAAGATCCAATCATTTGATAGCGGTACAGCGATTTGGTTTTGGGCGGCGAGCCTTTGATAATCTCGGCTATGTTAAAGATTATCATGCCTCCGTCGATTACCGGTATCGGCAGCAGGTTCATAAATCCCAGGGCAACGCTGATAAGACTCATAAAGCGGAAGAAATTTGTAAAACCTTCCGTTATGCCTGATTTAAAACCGGATGAAGCCGCCTGGCCCATATAATAGGTCAGCTTGACCGGTCCCGCTACGGCTTCGCTGACGTTAATCCCTTTAAAGAAAAGGCCGATGCTTTTTATGCTCAGGCCCAGGGTTGTAAATGTTTCGCCCGCTCCGCGTCCGATTGCCTGAAATAAATTAAGTTTGGGAGATTTTATCTCGACGCCGGCGAATGAAACACCGATATATGGTATTCCGGCATCATTGACATGCGGTATCAGTAAAACCGATTGTTCGGAACTGTTGCGTTCATAAACTGTTTCGAGCTTTCCCGGATTATTTCTGATGATTGCCGACAATTGAACCTGGTGCATTATTTGAATACCGTTTATGGAAATTATCCTGTCGCCTACTTCAAGTCCGGCTATGGCGGCTGATGAATCAGGCTGAACAAAACTGATGACGGGTTCTATCCAGGCAGATATGCCGATGTAACCCGTACCTGTAGATTTATCCAGTTCGGGCGTAACTGTTGTTTCAATAATGCTGCCGTCACGATCAAGCTCGAGCTTAAGCGGTTTATCCGGGTTGCGGGAAATGTAGTTCTGGCAATCGTAAAAACTGTTGACCGGTTTGCCGTTAATTCCGACAATTCTGTCGCCCGTCTGAATTCCTGCAATATCCGCTGGATAAAGAGATTCGATTGCAGTTTCCTGGTAATCGGACAGCAGTATTACCCTGTTTTCAAAGGTGTACGTGGTAAAACCGATAAACCAGATTAATCCCAGCGAAATGATTGAAAAGATAAAATTGAATCCGGGTCCGGCAATATATGTGAGAATCCTCTTCAACGGATGGGCTGCAAACAGTGACCCCGGATCTTTGGGAATTTCAGGATTTCCGGAATTCAGGGCTTTCTGAAACATTTCTTCGCCTTTCATTTTGCAGTAGCCGCCTACCGGGAATACGGAAATGCGGAATTCAGTCACCTTGAATTTATGTCTGAAAACAGGTTTTCCCCAGCCCAGGGAAAATGCTTCAACCTCAATGCCGGTAAGCTTTGCAGCGACAAAATGTCCCAGTTCATGGATTGAAACAACAATTCCAAGGCCGATGATGCCAATAAGAATATTTATAATCATAGATTCTGTCCGATTTTATTGATTAGTTTCATTGTTACAGCACGCGCTTCCGAGTCGACCTCAAAGATATGGTTAAACGAATCAATACGAGACGGCCATTTTTTCTGCAGGGTTTTGTCTACAATATCGGCTATATCAGTGAAAGCTATACTCCCGTCAACAAACGACGCAACAGCCACTTCGTTTGCTGCATTGAAAACAAGAGGGTAGGCCCCTTTCTTTTCCAGAGTATGGTAGGCGCTGCTGACAATCGGATATTTCAGTTCGTCAAGCGCCTCAAAATCAAGAGATACCCCGGGCAGCTCCAGCGCTGCAAAGTTGGACGGAATTATCTCCGGCCAGCTCAGGGCATTCTGTATGGGGATGGACATGTCCGGAAGACTAATCTGGGAGTAAAGATAACCGTCAATGGTTCTGATGAACGAATGGACATAACTTTTCGGATTGATAACTATTTTAATCTTTTCAGCCGGGATCCCGAACAGGAAATGGGCTTCAATTACTTCAAGCCCCTTGTTCGCCATTGTAGCGCTGTCGATTGTGATTTTAGGACCCATTTCCCAGGTGGGGTGGGCAAGCGCCGCATTCACCGTAACATTTTTAAGCGATGATATTGATCTGTTTCTAAATGCTCCGCCGGATGCCGTCAGTATAATCTCAGATATATATTCTTTTTTGAACCCCCTGATCAGCTGCCAGATAGCAGAGTGTTCGGAATCTACAGGAATAATTGCGGAATTATTCTTTGCAGCAAGTTCAAGAATCAGATCGCCGGCCATTACAATGGTTTCCTTGTTTGCAAGCGCAAGATCTTTGCCTGATTCGAGGGTAGCGATTGATGAAGCCAGGCCCGCAGAGCCGGAAATACCGTTCAAAACAATGTCGGCCTCCGAGTTCTTAATCATTTCGATGAGGCCGTCATTACCTTTATAATTGATTCCGGGATACGACGGTTCACGGCCGGTCAGGCATATGTTCTGTACATCGAATGTTTCGGCAAACTTCATAAGATTGCTTTCGTCGGTATGAGCGGAAATGCCCGTAACGTTGAAATATTCCCTGTTGGATTTTAATACGGTGGCTGTGTTTCTGCCGATAGACCCGGTGCATCCGAGTACGATAAGTTTTTTACGGTTCATTTTAAAACTCTTATTTCTGAAAAAAGTAAATCAAATAATAATAAAGCGGGGCGCTGAACAGTACTGAGTCAATAGAATCCAGGACTCCGCCGCGGCCTCCCATAAGGGTACCGCTGTCCTTTTCATCCGCAGAACGTTTCAATGCTGATTCTACAAGGTCGCCTATAACCGATGTAAAACCGATTGCGAATCCGGTAAACAGTGCATAGACAGGGTTATTATTAAAAATATCGGGAAAGAAGATGTAGTATAAATATCCGGCAATACCGGATGTCGCTATTCCGCCTATAAGACCGGCAATGCTTTTTTTCGGGCTTACGGCGAAAATTCCCCTGTTGTTTTTTCCGAATAACATCCCTGTAAAGTAAGCGAAAGTATCGTTGCTGAACACAAAGGTCAGAAAAATTATCAGCAGCAGCGAAGAATTCGGAAAGGCATTAAGCCTTATAAGAAACGACATGAAGAACCCGGGAAAAATCAGCAGAAAGCTGTATGCCGGCAATCTTTCAAGTACCGACTGGATTAAATCCTGTCTACGCATCAGAGCTTCCCTGATGAAAAGGACGCTTATCGATAATGCAAGAAGAGGTATGATCATTTTTTCCGGAAGATAACCAAGTACTACAAATATACTGAAAAGTGGAAAGACTGCTGCAGTAATTGCGGACTTAACCGGGTTAAGCACCGTTTTTCTTTTCAAAAACAATCTGCGGGCTTCGAGTCCACCGAGTACTGACAAGCCGGTAATCACCAGATTCAACAGAAGATGATGATAATGGGGAAGAAAGAAGATTAAAACAAGCAGAAGAGGAATGGCGAACACCGCCAGAAGTATTCTTTTAACCAGATTATTCATTTATACCGCCAAATTTTCTGTTTCGCTTTTGATAATCCAAAACAGCCTCTTCAAGATCGGAAGAGTTCCATTCCGGCCAGAATTTACTGCTGTAGTAGAATTCAGCATAAGCACACTGCCAGATAAGGAAATTGCTCAGACGCTGTTCGCCGGCTGTTCTGATGATCAGATCCGGATCCGGAAAATCAGGGCAGTCCAGATTTTCCGATATTGCAGCTTCGGTAAGTTGCGGGTTGCCTATTGATTCCCGGTTGTCCAGCCATCTGTTAACCGAGCGGACAATTTCATCCCTTCCTCCGTAATTAATAGCGAGATTTACCGAAGTGCCGCTGAAGTCTGATGTTGACTGTATTACGGAGTTGATTTCCTGCCTGACGGATAAGGGTAAAGCCGAAGAATCTCCGCTGTGAACAACCCGGATCCTGTTCTTTCTGTAAAAATCCATTTCTTTTTTTAAATGCAGATTAATAAGATTCATCAGGAAAGATACTTCGTCCCTGGTACGTTTCCAGTTCTCCGTAGAGAAGGTGTAAAGGGTAACATATTTTATTCCCATTTCTGATGCAGCTTTAACTATCCGCTTGGCTGCTTCAAGTCCTTCCCTGTGTCCGGCTGTCCGGGGTTTGCCCTGTTGTTTAGCCCACCTGCCGTTTCCGTCCATAATGAATGCGATATGAGGCGGCAGATTGTTTTTATCAATCCGAAAATCCGTCATCTATATTTAAATTTCCATTATTTCCTTTTCTTTATCTTCGAGAAGGGTGTTGATATCATTAATATATTTATCAGTAAGTTTCTGAGTCTCGTCAGTTCCTTTCTTTTCATCGTCTTCTGTTATTTCGCTGCTTTTCTGTTTTTTCTTAAGAATTTCGTTAGCTTCACGGCGGATATTTCTTATTGCAACACGGCTTTGTTCCGCCATGTTTTTTGCAACCTTGACGAATTCTTTTCTGCGGTCTTCAGTAAGGGGCGGAATGTTTATTCTTATTACCTTGCCGTCGTTGCTGGGATTAACTGAAAGTTCTGATTTTTGTATGGCACGTTCGATCTCGGAAAGGAGTCCCTTGTCCCAGGGCTGAATTACAACAAGTCTGGCTTCGGGAACCGAGACGGTTGCAACCTGACTCAGCGGGGTGGGCGTACCGTATGCTTCAACCTTTACCTGGTCGAAAAGTGCTGCTGATGCCCGGCCGGTACGTATTGTTTTGAATTCATCTTCTAGTGCCGCAAGAGTTTTTTTCATCTTGCTTTCGGCTTTTGAAATTGATTCCTGCATTTTTATCTCCTTGTAGGAAAGCGGCTGCTCTTTTCAGAGCAGCTGATGGTCTTTCGAACTGCCGCCGTGACGACAGGGGCTCTGACGTCAGGCGGATTAAATCTATTCTTCCACTCCGACTCTGTAATATACAAAGTCTTCGATTTTAAGTTTGCCGCCGGCTTCTTTGCCGACAGAGTCAAGAACCTTTTGAAGGCTGTTTTTGTCATCTTTTACGAAAGGCTGATCAAGAAGGCAAATTTGTGAAAAATGCTTGCCGAGTTTACCTTTTACAATTCCCTGAAGAACATTCTCCGGCTTGCCGAGATTCTGGGCCTGCTTCATGAATATTTCAGTCTGTTCGTTAAGATATGCTTCGTCCACATCGTCTTTGGAAAGGTAAAGCGGGTTGAAGGCTGCAATATGAAGCGCACAGTCAAAAGCGAATTCTTTTACCTTCTCATTCTCAAAAAGGCTTTTGTTGTCTGCGGACATCTTTACAAGTACGCCGATTCCGCCTTCGCCATGGATATAGTCCATACAGAATTCGCTGTCTGCAAGGTCAAAGGTCTTAAATCTCTTGATAGAGATATTTTCCTTGATCTTACTGATTACCATTTTAACCTGTTCTTCAAGCTCAGGTGTTATTTCGGAAAGACTGTCTCTGACTATTGCGTCAAGAAGTTCTGTTCCGGCATTAATGAAGTTTTCATTTCGTGCAACAAAGTCGGTTTCACATGCAAGTTCGACAATTCCCGCCTTGTTGTTTTCTATTTTGGTGAAAACGCGCCCTTCGTTAGTTGCGCGGTCGCTTCTTTTCGCTGCTGCAGCAAGGCCCTGTTCCTTGAGAAGCTTTTCGGCTTTGGCGAAATCTCCGTCAGCTTCAACAAGAGCTTTTTTGCAATCCAACATACCTGCTCCGGTCTTGTCCCGGAGTTTTTTTACATCAGCTGGTTTAACGTCTGCCATCTATTTTTCTCCTGTGGTCTCTTCTTTATCAGATTCTTCAGTTTGAGAATCATCTTCGGCTTCAGGTTCTTCAGCGGCTTCTGAATCATAAACTTCTTCAGTTTCAGGTTCATCAGATTCACTCTCATCATCGCTTTCATCGTCGTCGTCATCGTCGTCGTCGTCATAATCGTCTTTGTCCGATCTGCCGCTGCTGAAAGACATTCCGTCTTCATCGTCATCATCCTGAAGAGTCTCAATAACTTCAAGACCTATTTCGTTATCGGCTTCAACAACAGCATTAGCGATAATCTGGGTAAACAGAGTAATTGCCCTGATGGCATCATCATTTCCGGGAACCGGATAATCAATATCTGTAGGATCGCAGTTTGTATCAACTATGGCGATTACAGGAATTCCCATTCGCTTTGCTTCAGCAACAGCAATTGCTTCTTTTCTTGTATCGATGATAAAAATTGCGCCCGGCAGGTCTTTCATTTCCTTGATTCCGCCGAGGTTCTTTTCCAGTTTTGCTTTTTCCCGATTGAGTTTTGCAACCTCTTTCTTTGTGAGGCTTTCGAAGGTTCCGTCAACCTCCATCTTTTCAATCTTTTTAAGTCTGAGAATTGATTTTTTGATTGTTGAAAAGTTTGTAAGCATACCGCCCAGCCACCGATTGTTTACATAAAACATACCGCATCTTTCAGCTTCGCGCTGAATGGCCGCCTGTGCCTGCTTTTTGGTGCCTACGAACAGAACAGTCTGCCCGTTGTGAACAAGATTTCTGACAACTTCATATGCTTCCTTGATGGAAACTATTGTTTTCTGAAGGTCGATGATATGAATCCCGTTCCTTTCTGCGAAGATGAATTTTTTCATCCTCGGATCCCACCTCTTGGTCTGGTGTCCGAAATGTACACCTGACTCAAGCAGGTTCTTCATTGTTACTACTGCCAATTTGTCCTCCTGAGTTCTTTCAGCAACGACCGGTTCAATATATCCATTCAATCGCGAGAACAAACAAAGTTTGTTCAAAACGACCGAAGGTCGTTACTTATCCTTCTCTTTTTCTCGAAAAAGAAACCGGTATAAGCCGGTTCAGTTTCGGAAGTTATAATTATTCGCCCTGAGCATGCCATAAAATGTATTAATTGGCAACCCCATTACATTTGAATAAGAGCCTGTTATTGAGTTAACGAAGAAGGCTCCTTTTTCCTGTATCCGGTAGGCTGCCGCGGCTCCTTTCCATTCATCGGTATCGAGATACCATTCAATTTCATCATTTTCCAGTATTGAAAAGGTAACATCTGTTCTGCACCAGGAGGTTGCAATATTCGGTTCATTTTCGCCGGGAACATTAAGCGCCAGGCCGGTTATAACAGAATGTGTGCGGCCGGAAAGGCGTTCCAGCATAGCAAAGGCTGATGAACGGTTCTGCGGTTTGCCAATGAGCTCCCCATCGAAATCAATAAATGTATCGGCGCCCAGAATCCAGCAGGCGGATCCGCAGCCATCATCAATACAGGCGCTGACTTTCTTTACTGCTATTCTGACAGCCTCTTCAGATGCAGGCAGTCCTTCAAAGTTTTCATCTACATCCTGCGGTCTGACTGTAAAGGTGATACCCATGCGGGACAAAATTTCCTGTCTCCTGGGTGATGCTGACGCCAGTATAAACCCGTTCATATTTTCCTGAATAGAAACCATCCGGCGGCTCCACCGAGAAATGTTCCGGGATTAACGAAGATATAAACAGACAGTACATCGATATCAAACCCTACAGGACCGGCATGAAGCCGGACAGGAAGCCCTGCCGCATTCAGAAGCACCTCTATAAGGTCCCATGCAAGCGTGCCTGCAACGGCAAAGATGATTAGAAACCCGATAAATTTGCCCAGGTTTTTATTTGTTACCTTCATAAACCTCTACTTCAGCACCAGTTCGACGGGGCAGTGATCCGAGCCCATAACCTGGTCGAGTATATCCGCGCTTTCAAGTTTATCTTCTATGCCGGGATTTACGCAGAAATAATCGATACGCCAGCCGACATTTTTATCACGCGCCTTGAACCGGTACGACCACCAGCTGTAGCGGTCGGGGTCGGGACAGAACTTCCTGAATGTATCGATATAACCGGCTCCTGTAAATTTGTCCATCCAGGCGCGTTCTTCCGGAAGATAACCGGGATTCTTTTCGTTGCGTGTGGGGTTTGCCAGGTCTATGGGCTTATGCGCAACATTGTAATCTCCGCAAAGGATGATGTTTTTCCCTTCCGAAACGGTTTTGTCGCAGTAGTCCATGACGGCGTTACAGAATCTTATTTTGTAATCGAGACGTTTCCCCTCTTCCTGACTGTTCGGAAAGTAACAGTTAATCAGTTTATATTCAGGGTACTCAAGTATTATGCTTCGCCCTTCAGCATCGAATTCATCTATATTCAGAGTCGCTGCTGAAAGAGGCGTTTCCTTTGCGTAAGTGACAACCCCGCTGTATCCTTTTTTTTCGGCTGACGCGAACCATGATTTATAGCCTTCAGGGGCTGTAAATGTTTCGTCAAGCTGCTCCGTTTGGGCTTTTGTCTCCTGAAGACAGACGAAATCGGCATTTTTTTCGGCTATCCAGTTGAACAATCCCTTTTTTTCAGCTGCCCTGATGCCGTTTACATTCCATGATATAAAAGTTTTCAAAATCCCTCCTGTAAAACCTTCCACCATGGATGGTGGTCGGCGTGATAAAGTTTTCAAACAAAGTTTGGAAATTTCAAAATGATAAAAAGTTATGTAAAGTACTGCATACTTTTTGACTTTTTATCAATCCTCCAATAAAGTTAGACCGGAAACAGTATTCTGGAAAAGTATACAACAAAAATAAACGTCAGGGCGCAGAATAAGGTTGAATACATGACAACTTTTGCGGCAAATTCAGGCTCGCAATTACGCTCAATCGAAATTAAAGCGGATGTCACGGCGGTCGGTGCGGCTGACGAGATAAACAGTACCTGGGCAAGAATCCCCTGTATTCCTGCAAGCTTTAGAAGAAGAAATGCTGCGGCCGGACCGGCAAGCAGTCTCAGGGCTACAACAACGGCAACTTCCGAATCTCCCTTGCCGGGTTTTGTTGCGGACAACTGTACGCCAAGAGTAATCAGCACAAAGCCTATCATTGCCTGTTTTGTATAAATAAATGCCGGCCATACAAAATTTTGAGTAAAATCATAGTTAAACTTTTTGAGAATAATAGCAGCAATAATTGCGTAAATTGTAGGTAATTTTATAACGCTGATGATGGAATCTTTCCAGTGCATTGCGCCTCTTCCGGCGTTGTAGAATCCAAGGGTGCTTCCTATCACAACCTGGCTGAGCATTACCGTAATCTGGATTACCAGAGCCTGATTCAGGTAAGGGCTTCCGGCAAAAATTAGAGTGATTAACGGAATCCCGATGTTCCCTGTGTTATACATGATTACGGAATTGAGCAGAACGTATTTTTTGTTTCCTTTCATCCGCATTATTCCTGCTGCGGTATATGCTATTGCAGTGTTGATCAGCAGATAGACAGCGAGAAAAATCAGAGTTGTTCCTATATTTACAGATAAATCGCTTGTGTAGATAGCCACAAATGTAAAAGTAGGCATAAAAGCGTAAATATTAAGTTTGCTTAAGGTCTGTATGTGAAGGTCGAATTTCCTGCCGAGCAGAATTCCTGTTCCAATCATAACAAAAATGGGAATAAGATTATGCGTAAGTATATGAATTAAAATTTCCATTTATAATTTCGGGTATCAGTACCCGATCTCCAATTCTGATTTTTCGGCTTCAAGTGTTTCCCATTGTTCAAGAAGTTCCGCCTGCAGAGTTTCTTTCTCCTTTATTGCCTGCTGCACTTCCCGGGCTTTCTGTGCGGATGAGTAAATATCCGGATCATGCAGTCTTTTTTCCAGTTCCTCTGCTTCTGCCTCAAGTATTTCCACCCTCGCAATTATATCCTCTTCTTCACGTTCGATTTTCCGAAGCCTGTTTTTAACTCGTTTTTCTTCCTGATGACTCAGCTTCCCGGCAGAAATAATTTCTGTTTCAGATGTTTTTAAAACTGCAGCCGGAGTATAGTCTGTTTCACCGAGAGCTTCCTGTTCCCTGCGCCAGAGATAATATTCATAATCACCCGGAAACAGCCGGTGGCTGCCGTCTTCTATTTCAAGGACCTTTGTTGCAAGACGTTCTATAAAATACCTGTCATGCGAGACGAAAATAAGTGTTCCGTTATAGTTTTTCAGCGCTTCAAGCAGAACATCCTTGGACTGGAGATCAAGATGGTTCGTCGGTTCATCGAGGATTAAAAGGTTCGAAGGATGCAGAAGCAGTTTCAGCAGCGCCAGACGGTTTTTTTCGCCTCCGCTGAGGATGTCGGTTGTTTTGAAGATATCGTCTCCGCGAAACAGAAACGCTCCGAGCATTCCACGCAGATCAGGTATCAGATGAGTAGGCGCCGCAGATTCCATCTCCTGAAGGACGTTCAGGCCGGGCGTGAGTGCATTATCGACATCCTGTGAAAAGTATCCTGCGGAAACGCCGCTTCCGTATATTATTTCTCCGGAAAATTCCGAATCAATGCCGGCGACAATCCTCATCAGGGTTGATTTACCTGCGCCGTTTTTGCCTGCAATTACCAGTTTCTCGCCGGCCTCAAGCTGTAGTTCAAGATTGTTTATAACTCTGAGATCTCCATAGGCCTTGTAAAGGTTGCTGATCTTCAGGACCTGTTTTCCCGAATGCGGCGGCTGTGGAAAATGAAAATGAATCTTTTTCATGTTTTCCGGCAGAACAATTTTTTCAATTTTTTCAAGCTGTTTTATACGGCTCTGGACCTGCCTGGCTTTGGATTCCTTGTATCTGAACCTGTTGATAAATTCTTCGGTTTTGGCTATTTCTTCCTGCTGGCGGCTGTAATCTTTTAACAGCTGTTGAAGCTCTATCTCGCGCCGCTTTTCATAGGCTGTAAAATTACCTTTGTATATTTTCAGTTTGCCGTTGAACAGCTCAGCCACCTCATTTACCGTAGAATCAAGAAAATATCGATCGTGTGAAACAACAATAAAGCCTCCGCTGTATGCATTCAGGTAATCTTCAAGCCAGTTGCGCGCCTCAATGTCCAGGTAGTTTGTCGGTTCGTCGAGAAGCATTATATCGGGTTTTGACAGCAGCAGGCGGGCAAGGGCAATACGCATCTGCCAGCCTCCCGAAAACTCATCGGTTGTACGGTTCAGGTCTGTTTGGGAAAACCCGAGGCCTGTAAGAATAATTGCCGCATTTTCACGTCTGGAATAATAGCCGCTTTCGGTTATATGCTCCTGCAGTTCGTGCAGACGTTCAAGCCTGGTTTCCGTTCCGCCGGAATCTTCCCTGGATTCTGAAAGCTCATGCTCTACGCTTTCTTTTTCCTTTATAACGGGAATAATATAATCATAAGCGCTTTCCGCATCTTCAATCAGTTTTTTTCCGCTGAGGATTATACCCGACTGGGGCAGATATGCAACACGCGACAACTTATCCTTTATGATTTCACCGCTGTCGGATGGGCTCAGACCGGCAATTATCTTCATCAGCGTCGATTTTCCGCTTCCGTTCCCGCCGGAAAGGGCCGTTTTGCTGTTATGAGAAATATTCAGATTGACGTTTTCAATAATTCGGCGGTCCCCGAAGCTGAGTGAAATATTATTTAGCTGTACAAATGCCATTGTTATAAACGAAGCTCCTATTCCCCCGCGCCGGACATGAAAATGACCAGAGGAGAAGCGCTTTCCTGTTCTACCTTGCCTTTTTTTATATCAGACTGCGGAACATAAACAAGTTTGATCCCCAGATCGGATAATTCAAACAGGAAATTAACAAGTCCGCCGCCGGGAATATTATCAAAAGCGAAAGACAATACACCGTCGTAATCATTTCTGAGTGAAATGCCGGGAAAGTAATTAAGCGAAAGCTTTCCTTTTTCTCCGGCGTTTTCCGGAATAACATTGGGAATCAGTCGCTTATAGCTCTGCCAGGTAAATTTTTTATCCTGCTCAAATGATATCCTGCCGTATGCGCTGCTTGAAACACTGCCGAGTTCTTCGATTTGTTGAAAAAGTAAATCGCGACGTTCAAGCTCGGCCTCTATCAGCTCTTCCATATTGCTGATATAAACCATTACTTCAGCATATTCCTTACTGTTGTAATTATAATAAACAGCAATTGTGTTTTCTCCGCGAATCTCAACCTGAAGGGATGAACCTTCAAAAATGAACCTGCCGCTGTTGTTTTGCGTAATTTCCGTATAGTCGAATACAGTCTGGTGTTCGCTGGTTGAAAGAACAACCTTTTTTTCTTCCGGGTATGCAAAAATACCGTGGGTTGTTCTGAATTTTGACAGGTCAATCGAATTCTCGCGAATCATTTCCTTAAAAGATTCGGGCCTGAACGCCCTGTCGAGAAAAGTCTGAAGAAGATCGGCATCCAGCACATTTGAGGCTCCGGCGCTGCTTTCTTTTGAATCATAAACTCTCAGGTTTTTATCAAAACAGTACCCCGATGTTCCGTCTTCAGTAAGTACGAGATACCAGTAGCCGTCATGATCGGCGATGTTGACCATGCCGTTGTCACGGCCGATTATCTTTACTACCTGGCCTTCCCGAAGCTTGTAAATCCTCTCTGCTTCGCCGTCGGGGTTTTCCCTGATAGATAAACCGTTAAGCAGGGTCACGGCAAACATGTCGGTCCATTGTTTATAGTTTTCCGCAAATGTTTCGGCTTCAGTTTCTTTATCATGAAAAGATATTTTCCAGCGGCTGATATCGATTCCGGCGGCTTTGCCGGCGGCTTCAATTGTATAAACGTCACGGATTTCAGATTCCTGGAGAACAGGAAGGACGGTTCCGGCAGCCAGATTGTTTTCCGGGTTTTCTACATATAAAACACCCCATCCGATATATTGCGAACGGCAGGATGAAAGAAAAACGGCGGCAATTATGATTAGGGCAATGGTAAAATATCTGTTGAAAATACGCATGAGAGCCTCCGGTTTGAAATGTCATCTGCAAGTATATTGTACCTGTTATCAGGGTTTTAGCAAGGGGCGGTTACGCTAAATTACCGCGTAGTCTGCGCCAGCCTGTTATCCGTTTTATCAAGTTCCGCGATCCATTCGTTCCATGTATTATTTGTCCGCCAGTAGTGAATCTGATAATATTCATAATCGAATTCAGGAAGAAAACCGGCGCCGACGTTTACCGCATCGTTTTGCGTTTTATGCTGTATCAGAGCCGACAGCTGCACTTGTCTGAGTGATACCTTCCCGCTTTTTGCTGTGTTTTCTGTGATGATTCCGGCATCAAGCTTCGAAGCTTCCGGATATAATTCACGCTGTCTCGGATCAATACTGGTTATGAACCTTTTGGGCGCATGGGAGTCTTCCTGCCTGAATCCGGACATCACCATCGACACAATGTAGCCCACTGCTTCATGCTCAAAATGTTCGCGTGCTTTCCCGGGGCCTTCGGGAGCGACGACAGTTTCTGGTGAAGTTTTATTCATTATCATTCGAAGTTTTTCAGACAACCGGATTTCACCGCCCCAGATGTCGATAATATCTTCCGTGGTCAGCTCGTCCTCGATACTGTTATACGGATGATTTTTCAGCCCGAGGCGGATAAGAACGTCCACGCCGAGCATTCCGGCAGCTTTTTTAAGTTCAACCGAACGGACTGATGCCAGTTCGGCGCCTTCCATGTAATGATCAGAATAATTGTTTGTTATC
The DNA here is from genome assembly GCA_963675665.1 of Spirochaetia bacterium. GTDB lineage: Bacteria > Spirochaetota > Spirochaetia > UBA9216 > UBA9216 > Thalassospirochaeta. The sequence continues at coordinate 4,142,150 of OY776510.1, read as the reverse complement.
GGTCTGAGAGGGTACAGGTCGAGTCCCGACTCGCCGTCCGTGAAGGTTACGAGCCCGGTTTTCAGCCCTTTGGCATCAGCCAGCGCCATCAGGCAGCCGAAATCAAGCGATTCGTCGTCCGGGTGCGCATGAATAAAAAGAATGTCGAGGTCAAAATCAGGCACTGTTCCGCCCGGAGGTATTACAATATTTTTTTCGGAACCTCTTTCCGGGACATCCGCCGGCGCCGGTATCTGTTCCGCTGATACAGCTGCTGCAGTTTCCCTGAGTCCTTTGTCAGGGCTTTCCATGGCGGTTTTCCCCCTCGGAATGGTTACGCAGCCTGCAATAACGGCCGCTACTATAGCGCCGGTTATTATTGCAGCGGGGAGCAGCTTAACCCGGCGAATACCGAAATCAGGCAAAACGGAAGGACTTGCGGCGGCAACCGGCGCTTCTGTTTCGGTTTCAGTTGAGTTATAGAATATTCTGAGCGGACCGATAATAATGCGGTCGCCCTGTTTCAGTGTCCTGTCGGTAACCGAAACTCCGTTTATTGTTAAAGGTTTTTTACAATGCAGCGTGATATTCTCTTCACTCCGGGAAAACGAAAGGCTGCCGGGAGATGGCAGTTTCAGGTCCGGCCAGAGTTCCATCATTCCGTCAGAAAAAGCAGACCAGGCGTTTTCATTTTCCGTCAGCTCAAGTCCGTAATCCTTTTGTGTCCTGTTGTATTCTGTAGTGAATAAAAGTTTAATCATTGCAGATGAAGTTTAACGCAGAAGAGGAAATATTTCTATGTTATCATCGCGATAAAGAAGCAGTTTGGGTCCCTTATTCTGAAAAAAAACCGCTTGTTGATATTTCGATGAAAGCTCAATTCGGGGAACCATGTTTGAATCAAGCGACCAGACTTCGCCGTCCTGCAGAAAAAAGAGGCGGAATCCGTCGCCTTTTGAGAAGAGCAGCGGGCCCAAAGACAAGGGCGCAATACATTCGATTGCTTTTATCTCATGCAGGCAGTTATCAAAGATCCGGAGAACCGGGCTGCCGTTTTCAATGGAGGAAACTGCAATGAGGAAGTTTTCGCCGGACGGGATTACCCTGCTGTCGGCAGTCTCGCCTTCAAAAAAATCGCTTTCAGTTATGATTTTTCCGGTATCTACTGAGACCTTGTATAGTTGGTACCCTGGATTGTCCGTTCGCTCCCGGGTCAGGTTGTGAAGCAGCAGCGCTTCATTTCTCATGTTCGGCACGGCAAAGTAGCTCAGTTTATCAAGAAGAAAGGAGGAATTTGAAAGAACAATATGTTCGCCTGCAGTTTCTCCGTCCGGAGAAATTTTCAGCAGCATGCCTTTAACTCCGTAATCAGGTCCTGTCGATAGTGGCTCAGCTATTTCTTTGCCGTAAGCCTTAAAAACACCGTTGTTGTCGGTTTCATAAGACAGAATAAACAATAGCTGGTATTTTTCTTACTGTAAAATATATAGAACTAAAGAGAAAGGTGGCTATTATATGTGTTTCAATTCTATGCCTTTTTTTGCAATTAGGATTTACCGCTTATAACAAGTACAAAGATTTAAGCGATTATTCAAATATTATAACAAGATTAGAAGAGCAAAATGAAAAGCTTGAAGAACAAAATGAGTTTCTTAAGAATCAGTTTAATCGTACTGTAAGCAATATAAATACTAGAACCATAAATATTGAAGATAAGGTCAAAGATATTGAGCCTTATTTTGAAAGAGTTGATTCAAAGATGGGCTCAATCTTCACTGGAATAGAGAGTGCGGTAATAACACTTCAGGCTGATTATTCCAGAGCCTCCGATGACATCAAAAATGATTTGATAATATTAGAAAAGAGTATGTTGATTGTAGAAGCAAAAATTAATTCCGAGAATGAGATGATATCGCATTTTGTAAGCCTTTTTAATAGTTATAATTGGCAAGGTAAAGATGATGACGTTACAAGATGTTTTTTTAACGGTATCTATTGGTTATCTATAATGCAGGAAAGTGAGACTGCGGTTATTGAAGATGCTTATGCAAATGCAAGCAGAGAATTCAATCGTGCGCTTGATTTGAATAGTCAAAGAAATAGTGGAAATGAGAAAAATGCGATCCGCCTGATTTTACAGGACTATTTTAGGAAGTTAAATAAAGAATATGAAACGAAGAGCCTTTTGTGATTTGAAAATTTTGTGGATAGTACAAAGAGTAAGATAGTATCAAATTTCGGCTTACTAAATCTGGACAAATCTAAACTCTGAGTTTATAATTGTCCAATATGTTGAAAAGGAATATAGAAGCAGAGTTGCTTCAAACAGCAAAGGAATATCCGGTAATTACAATCACGGGACCGCGGCAATCGGGAAAGACCACGCTCGCAAAAATGTGTTTTCCCGAATACAGATATGCAAATCTTGAGAATCCGGAGTTGCGGACCCTGGCTTTGAATGATCCTAAGAGTTTTCTGAAAATGTATCCGACGCCGGTTATTATTGACGAAATCCAGAACGTGCCGGAACTTCTGTCATGGATACAGGTGGCTACTGATAATTCTCCCCGGTTGAAGGCACAATTTATATTGACCGGAAGTCATCAGTTGAAGTTAAAAGAAGCAATCACACAATCGCTGGCAGGCCGTACTGCTATGCTGACGCTGCTTTCTTTCTCGTTCAGCGAGCTGGGCCCGGCGTATATTCAAAAGGACAGGAGTGAGTTGTTATTGAGGGGGTTTATGCCCAGGCTTCATGATCAGAATATCAGGCCCGGAAGATTTTACCGTGATTATTTTCAGACCTATATTGAGCGCGATGTTCGAAAACTGATGGCTATAGAGAATCAACAGGCTTTTGAGCTATTCATGAAGCTGCTTGCAGCCAGAGCAGGGCAGGAAATCAACTACAACAGCATTGCGAACCAGGTTGGGATAAGCGCCCCGCAGCTGAAAAAATGGCTAAGCGTCCTTGAAGCTTCCTTTATTGTATTCAGGCTTCCTCCTTTCTTTAATAATTATGGAAAAAGATTAACGAAATCGCCGAAAATTTATTTTACGGAGGTAGGTCTGGCGATTTATCTGTTGGGTATCGAAACGGCTGAACAACTGGAGCGCGACCCCGTATTCGGCAGCCTTTTTGAGAACATGATAATTGCGGATATTTATAAAGAAAGGCTGAATAAAGGAAGCGATCCGAACCTGTATTTTTTCAGGGACCACCACGGCAATGAAGTGGATCTGCTTATTCCCGGCGTTTCCTATACACCGGTAGAAATTAAATCGGCGAGGACCTTCAGGGAAGATTTTATCAGGGGCATCAGGTATTTCAGAAAGCTCTCGAACCCGCAGGGCGCCGGCTTGCTGCTGTATGACGGTGATCTTGATTTTGAAACTGATAACGTGAAGGTACGAAACTTCCGAAAGCAGGCGCTTGGCCTCTATTTTCAGTGATTTCCGATAACAACGACAATCCGGCCTTCCCGGATAAGGCGGTGATTGGCTTTGTTGAACAGGATTTTTTGCGCTGCTTCTTCCGTAATCAGGATGTCGGTGTGGTTGTTCCCGAAAATAGCCTCTGCTGTTGTGCGGTAAGGATACAGGCCTATCCTTTCTTCGAAACGACGTTCATCAAGAGAATCCGTATAAAGTACAAAACCCCATTTCTCAAGGTATTCAGGCTCGGCCATTTCGGCTGAGGCTACCGGTGACATCCGGCGGCTGTATATTTTGGGAAAAACCGCCTGCTGAAGATGCCCGCTGCCTGGTTCGCCGTACCAGGGCAGGGGATCCGCAGCGTATATTATTATCCCCGAGAAAGCGGCCGTCGGTTCCCAGTTGAGAATTGTCGGTATCGGCGCGGGTTTTTCATGAGTAAGAAGAAGCGGTATAAGATCGTTATAGATATTGTATTTATAAAGATTCGTGACCGAATCGAGTTTAAGACTCATACTGCTTGAAACCCGGCTTTTCGTCAGGTTCAGCGCATCAAAATCGGTAAGTCTTTTCTGGTTTGAAGTGAAGCCTTCGCTTAAAGTCTGACGGGAATCAAGATATATTTCGTCAAACGCGCCGGTTACGATAGACGTTAAATCCCGGTCTATGGTTTCCGTTAAACGGAACCTGGCCGTAGTAAGATTTGCAGTTGCTGCCGGTATTTCCGCTGACGCAGAGATCAGTATATCTCCTGTAATCCACGATACTTCAGTATCTGTTTCTATATTATATTGGGCGTAAAGGCCCTGGGCCGCCGTCAGCAGTAATGCTGAAATCAAGAGCGGTATTTTCCTTTTTATATACTGCAGCCTGTTCATTAATGCCGATATTTTCTCCCGTTCAGTTATCAAGCGGAACCTGAATAATAATGCCCGCTCTCAATGTTTCTCCGGCGTCCATTCCGTTGTTAAAAGCAATTTCCTCAACGCTTGTATTGAACCTTCTGGCGATACTCCAGAAACTGTCCCCGGCCGCAACGGTATACGCCGTTGAACTGTTCCATCTTTCAGCCGCTTTATAATCAGTCCTGAACGGCTCTGTTTCCTTAAGCGCCGGAATGATTATCTTCTGTCCGGAACGCAGGGCCCTTGCATCAGCTCCGGGGTTATACATTTCGATCATCGAAACCGAAACTCCGAAATGCCGTGAGAGCGCATAGAAGGTATCACCGCTTTTTATCTCATGTATGTAGAATCTCATAAGCGGTTCGCTGGTCTGTTCAAGCACTCTTTTTATACTATCGGAATATCCTGCCGGAACCTTCAGCTTATAGCTGTATGATACCGGCGGCGTTATACCGTGACGGAGTTCGGCGTTTGCTTCGTGCAGAAAAGACACGGGAATACCGGCTTTTGAGGCCAGAATAACAAGATTAACGGCCTGGTTAAGCTCGATACGTTCCCATTCGGAAGATTCTTCAGCGGCAGGGGTGTCCATCACGGCAGATGCCGTAAGACCGTACTGTTCAGCATGGGTTGCAAGATGGGCAAATGCGAAAAATTTCGGCACGTAATTACGTGTTTCCCCCGGAATGTAACCCTGTTCGTAAAGTTTAATATAATCGGTTGTACCGGATGCCGCAACAGCGCGTTCAATCCGGCCCAGACCGCAGTTATAGGCAGCCACGGCGAGAGGCCAGCTTCCTGTTCGTTCGTAGTTATGCTGCAGTTTTTTCAGCGCCGCTTCAGTTGCTTTCCAGAAGTCGCGCCGGTCGTCCTGCCATTCGTTGATATCGATGTCGTACGGAGAGATACTGTTCATCATAAACTGCCAGAATCCGGCAGCCCCGGAACGTGAAACCGCCCAGGCCCTGAAACCTGATTCAACAGCAGGCAGGTACATCAGTTCGGGCGGCATTCCGGCGTAAACAAGTCTGTTGTAGATAAACCCGAAATAGGGGGCGCCGCGGCGAAGGATTGCAGTCATTGTTTTCTGCCCGTTTTCGGTTGTATATTCATTGATATAGTGGGCAATCAGCGGATCTGCCGAAACGTCTGAAGAATGGACGGCAGCGCCTCCGACATCCTGCAGCGGCAGCGGGAAAAAAGACGGAGGCTGGGAATTATCCGAAAATACCGCCGGGACGGCGAAGAGAATAAATATCAGTAGGAAAAGCAGTCCTGATCTGCCCAATTGTTTTTAATCTTCCTTTTTTGCACTGGAGAAGGGTTTTTCGCCGAGGTAAATTCCGGCCCATTCCCATTTTCCGTTTATTTCAGGATCGGCAGGAAACGATATTTTTCTGAAATAAAAATACCAGGTAGGGATTCGGTAAGACCAGCCCCAGGTTTCAAGATAAGCTTCCTGCATGTTGGAATCGGAATCAAGTTCTTCGGCACAGCGGAGCCTTGATGTCATCAGCACCCCGAGGTCCGAATAGAAGCTTTCAAGATCATCCAGTTTGTTCGTTTCGGTCAGTTCTTCTTCCCAGGCTGTAGCAAAGAAGTTTACCTTTGCACGGTACCGGTTGAGCCTGGATGAGTTGCGGCCCCAGACCGCCCATTGGACGTATTTGGTCAGATCCTCAAGGTTGTCCATTATCCAGCTTTTATCCCGGTAATCATAGAAAGCAATCATGTCTGATATTTCTGAGTGGGCCATCGGGTTGCCGGGAATTTCACATTCGGGATATGACAGAAAACTGCGGTAAGCCTGAACCGCCAGTTCCCATTCGCCGAGCTCTTCGTATGTTTTCGCCATGTAATAGTACACCGGTCCTTTATCTATCAGGTCCAGTTCAGGGTAAAGTTCGTTCGGTTCGCTGAAACGCGCGATAAGTTCCTTGTAGTAATTAACCCTGATAGCGGGTTCTTCGATCATATTAATCAGATATTTAAGGCAGATATTGTGAATGGACTGCCCCTGAACAAGCAGATCAGGGTAATTTTTCAGGATTCGTTCATAATAATGCGTTGCGAACGGGTAGGCGCCGTCCTGATGGTAGTTTTCAGCAACCATCAGAAGGTAATATGCATTAAACGGATCAGCCGGATTGTTTTCAACATATGCCGTAAGAAAGAGGTTCATTTTTTCATCTTCATCGGCATTGTGCAGAATCTTGATTATCTGTTGCATAACCGTAAGAGTTCCCTCATGATCGCCCTTCCGGTTTTCAGTTTCTTCGAATAGCCTTCTGAGCTGGGTTCGTTCTTCGGAATCACCGACTATATAATAATTTACAGGTGCGAGAAATCTGTCGTAGAACCAGTCTTTGGGGTTTCTGCATCCGGAAAACAGAAACAAAATTGCAGTCAGCAACACCAGGGCAAAAAATATCCTTCGCATATCTGACAGATGATACCATAATGGTTTATGAAAGAAAAGCGGGTGTTTATGCATAGTGATTGATAGAGCTAATTCATTCTGTTAGAATCAGTTGCATTAATGATAAAATATAATACATGATATTTTATCATTACTTCCCGAACAGCCTTCCACGGCTGGAATTTTTTATAGGAGTTATTTGATGGGAACAAAAATAACCATGAACAACGGTGTGCTGCAGGTGCCTTCGGATCCGGTTATTCCGTATATCGAAGGGGACGGAATCGGTCCTGATATCTGGGCCGCGGCAGTGCGCGTCATGGATGCAGCAGTAAAAACAGCTTACGGAAGCGATAAAAAGATAGAATGGATGGAAGTTCTGGCAGGGCAGAAAGCCTTTGATAAAACCGGGAGCTGGCTGCCGGGAGAAACCGAGGAAGCTTTTACGGAATACCTTGTCGGAATCAAGGGGCCGCTGACAACACCAATCGGGGGCGGTATCCGCAGTCTTAATGTTGCGCTGAGACAGAGGCTTGATCTTTATGTCTGTCTGCGTCCGGTAAAGCATTACCCGGGAATCCCGAGTCCTGTTATAAATCCGGATCTAATCGACATGGTGGTTTTCAGAGAGAATACCGAAGACGTTTACGCCGGCTACGAAACTGCTGCCGGTAAAGACAAGACGGCAGAACTGATAAAATTCCTGAAAGAGACCATGGGCTGGGAAGTAAAACCTGATTCCGGAATAGGCATTAAACCAATCAGTCTGAGCGGCACTGAACGTCTTGTGCGTGCGGCTATTGAATACGCTGTTGCCAACGACAGAAAGTCGGTGACCCTTGTTCATAAGGGCAATATCATGAAGTATACCGAGGGTGCTTTTCGCGAATGGGGATACGCTCTTGCCAAACGTGAATTTGCAGACCAGGTCGTCAGCTGGGAAGACTGCAACGGAAAAGTGCCTGAAGGTAAAATTTTGATAAAAGATGTTATAGCCGACGCATTTCTGCAGCAGATTTTGACCAGACCTGCCGAATATGATGTAGTAGCTACAATGAATTTGAACGGTGACTATATATCAGACGCTCTGGCTGCTCAGGTCGGCGGTATCGGGATTGCCCCGGGTGCTAATATTAATTACACAAGCGGAACGGCAATTTTCGAAGCCACTCACGGAACCGCGCCTAAATATGCAGGTCTCGACAAGGTGAATCCCAGTTCTATAATCCTGTCGGGGCGGATGATGCTTGAATACATGGGCTGGACCGAGGCATCCCGTCTGATAGAAAAAGGAATCACCGCTGCAATTTCCAGGAAAATTGTAACATATGATTTCGCCAGGCTGATGGAAAACGCTGTCGAAGTATCATGTTCGAAATTCGGTGATACTATTATCGAAAACATGTGTTAAAAGGGATTTTTCCCGAAGGAACATTACCCTGTGTAATAAGCTTGCTGCATGTCTCATACTTGGCCTCATGCTGATTCTCTTCGGATGTACTTCCGCTTCCGATACACGGGAGAGCACCGAAATCGGCGTGAGCAGCAGTGAACTTGATATTCTCGAGACATGCAAAAGAAACTTGAGTATTGCTTCGCCCGACACTCTAAGATCGGCTATCAGTCTGCTTTCGGAATCAGACGCCGGCAGGTCGGAGGCGGGCCTGGAATACGCATATATAGCCGCTGAACTGATGGCGCACGCCTATCCGGTCATACTCGGCGACAGAATGATTCCTGAAGCACCGGCCGGAAGCATATATCCGGATATTTTTGCAAAAATTGAATCCGGACTTGTGCCTGACGTCAGCCAGAAAGACATAACTTTTCTCACTGTACTTACTGTTCCGGCAGCCGTGTTGTATACGGAAGATGATATAGTTGAGCAGACTTCTCTCGAGTTCATTAATCAGGCTATTCAGATGAACAACAAGTCGGTCCTTCCCCTTTATCTGCGGGGCCTAATTAATGAACGCCGCGGCAGATACGATGAAGCACTCACTGATTATTCAAAAGCCCTTGAGCTTGATCCGTCGACTTACCCGGCGGAAATGGGACTTGCCCGAATCTATATAAGGACCGGAAAGAACGATGCCGCAGTTGAAATAATGGATCTTCTTTCTGCGCAATATCCGTTTTCGACAGAAATCCTTATAACGGCTGCTGAGACACGACTGCTGATAAAGGATTACAGCGGTGCGCTTGATTATTCATCGGCGGTGCTTCGTGCTGAACCTGATAATCCCGAAATACTTCTTCTGCGCGCCAGAATTTTTCTTGAACAGAATAATCTTCAGCAGGCCAGGCGCCTGATTGATGTGCTTGCAAGAATGCCTTATGAAACACCAGGTTTTTACCTTGTAAAATCCGGTATTGAGAGGGCTGCAGGGGATAATCTCAGCGCTTTGAATACACTGGAGCAGGCAAGGAAAAAATATGCAGGAGATAAATCAATTGAAGAAGCATACGGCGCCGTTTTAATGCTCACCGGGCGTAAGGACGAAGCTCGGGAAATTCTTACCGGCGAAGGACGAAGCGACGACGCCGGTGTTGAGGGGCTGATTGTTCTTATTGACGATGCAATCGAAATGGAGGACTGGAATGCCGCATCTGAATACGCCACAAGGCTTATTGAAGCCGATGGTTCATTGAAAGCGGGGCTTGCAGCATGGAAAGCATGGTATGTTCAGAGTAATTATGAGAAAGCTCTGTCAATTGCAGGCGGATTATATGAGCGTTTCCCGGATTCAAGTGACGCTTCGATAATATTTATACGAACATTGATCAGTATGAACAGGCGTCTGCAGGCTGAGCGGATACTGGATCAGAGGATTCCCCTTGAAAAGGATGCTGAAAAAAGATCCGTGCTTTATTACCTTAAAAGTCTTATAGATCTTACGGATGATGCAAGGCTGCAGTCGCTGAGATCGGCGCTGTTTGAAGACCTTCAGAATATTGATGCCCTTATAAGCATATCCAGGCTCTATACCGCTATGGGAGATGTCCGGAAGGCTTACCGGTACATCAAGCAGGCAGCCGCTCTTGCCCCTGCCGACCAGGAAATAAAAAGAGAGATGGCTGAAATAGAAGGAATGCTTCAGTGATCGGTAAAAGAACAGCAATTATTTTATTTTTTATACTTTCTGCCGCAGCTCTCTTTGCAAACGGGCTGGACCCGGAATCGCAGCCGGAATTGTCGTTCTGGTATAATTTGCTCGGGTCCGACCTGCAAACAGTTTTGTCCGCCGCCGGTTCAGCCGGGTTCGGAACCGAAGCAGTCGATATAGAGCCTGAATCAATAGACAGCCGTGCCGACCGCATTTTATATTTCGCCGGTCAGCATACCGGTGAAGAGTACCCGGCCGACGAAAAGCTTCTCCGGGGACTTACAGTCTGGTTTGTAAACGGGCGAGTGAGGCAGCTGCGGCTGGATTCAACCGTCCGGGGCAGGCTTGCAGGGCTCGGAATGGGCAGTTCGCCCGCCGCCGTCATGCACGTTTGCGGTTCTCCGTGGATTGAAGCCGACGGTTCGCTGTATTATAATCTTCCCTGGCGGGGAGCTCCGGTAAGGCTGCGCTTCGTCTTTACAGATTCCGGATTAGAAGAAGGCCTCACCGAGGTGTATCTCTACCTGGTCCGCTGAAAACTGCTGAAGTCCTTACAGGAGCTGAATAATGATATGTCTGAGTTGCCCCGGCAGTACAATAGAAGCCGATCTCGAACTGATAAAAAACAACCTTGATTACATCGATATGGCTGAAATCCGTGCAGACTTTCTTTTGCCTGACCAGATGCCCCTGTTGCGGGATTTTCCGGAACAGGCGGGGCTTCCGTGTATATTGACGTACAGATGGCCGAAAGACGGGGGCCGGGAAAATGAAGCCGTAGGGGCTGCCGGCGGACCGGAAGGTTTGAATCCTTCTGCAATTGAAAGCCGCTGCCGTATTATACATGAGGCTCTTTCGGGGGGGTGGGCCTTTATCGATCTGGAAGAAGATGCTGATGCCGAATGTGAGCTGCAACTGGTTAAAAGCGCCGAAGCTGCAGGCACCAGGGTGATAATTTCCTTTCATGATTTCACCGGAGTTCCGGATAATCTGGCACAGCGGATGATTGATAATTCACGGGGAGACAGGTTTATTCCGAAAGCTGCGGTAATGCCTCAAAGCTCGAATGATTTACTTAAACTGGTTGATGTATACAAAAGGCTTGAGGAGGTTAAACACACCTCGCAGGGGTATTCATGCACCAACGGGCCGCTCCTTTCGGATTATATCCTGGTCGGAATGGGCCCGATCGGTTTTCCCTCGCGGATTATGGCCGGGGCATGGGGGTCTATGTTGACTTTCTGCTCGGCAGGCAGCGTAAGTGCCGCTCCCGGTCATATTCGGCCCCGTGATCTTGTTGAAATTTATAATTACAGGCATCTTAATGCCGGCACGAAGGTTTTCGGTATAATCGGTCGTCCCGTAATGCATACAAAGTCGCCTGAAATACATAATGCAGCGATCCGGAAGCACGGTATCGATGCGGTATATCTTCCTTTTGAGACGCCGGATCCTGAAATGCTGCTGGAAAATGCCGGAAAACTGAACCTCCACGGTCTTTCCGTTACTATTCCGTATAAACAGCGTGTCATCAGCGCCGCTGATTCAGTCGATGAATCGGTAGATGCAATCGGGGCCTGCAACACCCTTGTGTTTCAAAACGGCTGGCGGGGCAGTAATACGGACTGGCTCGGTTTTCTTGCGCCGCTTGAGAAAATCCTTTCAGGAAAAACACCCGTCAAAGGCTGTTCAGCCCTTGTCATAGGCGCCGGCGGCGCGGCGCGGGCGGTCGTTTATGCGCTTGCAAGCCGCGGGGCTGACGTTACTGTTGCGAACAGAACCGTTGAAAAGGCTGAAGCCCTTGCTGCTGATTTCGGCTGCCGCGGCACAGGGCTTGATGCCCTGACGGAAGAGCGCCGGGCTGAACGATCACCGTACCGGATAGTGGTCCAGACCACAAGCGCCGGGATGGAACCTGACATCGATGGCAACCCGGTTCCGGGGTTTGATTTCAGGGGGGTGGAAATTGCTTATGACCTGATTTATGCCCCGGAGAAGACGGTTTTTCTGAAGCAGGCGGAAGCCGCCGGATGTATCGTGATGAACGGTTTCCCGATGCTTAAAGCCCAGGCTGATGAGCAGTTCAGGTTGTTTACCGGTTTTACGGTGTGAAAAGTGAGCTTTTAAGCATCCGCATATAGCTGATACGGGTTATTGATACTGTTAATTGGGTTTCTTCCGGCAGTTCTATTGCTTCAATCCGGTAAACAGGTGGTTTGTCAGGTGTTTCGGCATCGGATTTTACAAGCCTTAAAGGTTTAATCAGCCTTTTTTCAAGTTCGAGATCCTTCGCTGTTGTGATTTCCAAAAGATTATCGAGTTCAAGAGCGCGCTCTGTAAGGCGTATTTTTGCGCGGTGGTCCAGGCCTCCGGCTTCTCCGCGTTCTTCCGGCTTGTTTGATGCGGACAGCTGGGAATCGGCCAGAATCAATTTCTTTTTTGCCCGGGCTTCAAGTTTCTGTTTGTTTTCCGTTGAAACGGACAGCCTGCGAATTTTTTCTGATATTTTTCCGATTATATCGTCTGTCTGAGGTTTGAAAGTTGCCGAGTAGTTTTGGATAACGGTTTTACCTGTCAATTTAAACCTTTTAAACGCAGCCGGTCCTGTTTCAGGTATAGGCTGTTGTGCATGCGGGATTATAATTCTCGGAAGCATATCAAAACCGGCATCGGCAAAAGCCCGCCGCCATTCGGGTTCTCTTGCCGGATCAAGTATAAATACACCCTGTGCAGGTGAAGCTGTGAAGAAATCTTTCAGTCCCGGGGAATGTTCGATTAACGGCAGTCTTTCACGCTCGACAATCATTACAACACCGTATTTAAGATTAATACTGTTATATTCCTTTTCCCATGCATTTAACGAGAATTGTATATTCTGCGGTATACCGCCGGTTGAATTCTCCGTCATGTTTTCCCGGATCCGCCCGAGAGTCAGTCCCGCATCAAGCGCAGCGGCAAAAGAAGATTTTTTCAGTTCGTACGTTCTGGTAATATCATAACTGCTTATTTCGCAGCTTAAAGCAGTCAAAATTTCATTATTGAAAGGAAAAGCCGCAGGCGCAGTTATATCAAAGTTGGACTGAATCCTTATCTTTTCTCCGGAAACCGGAGAGGTCTCTCCATGTGTAAATTGTCTGAAATCATCATCTTTAATCATAAAACCGCAGAAACAGAGCGCTTCGGTAAGAAGGTCGTCCGTCAGGTTTGCAGCGCCGTCATCCGTTTTATTAATATTTCTTCTGATAAGGTAGAAAAAGGATTTTAAATCGTTTTCATGAAGCCTTGAGCCGGGTTTCAGGCTCGAAAAAAGCGTTGATAAAAAACAGGTCAAAGTTTCCGGACTGACGGCTTTATCATCGGACCATGCGGAAACAGCCGCCGCTGCCGTGAGAATCCGTCGATTGCTGACTGGCTGTTTTCCGAAGGATAAAATATTGTCGATAATAATTTCCGGATCCGAATCGGATATACTGATGAATCCGAGGGTACTGAGCATCCTGATGAGAAAACTCACCGGCTCATCGCTGTCGGCTTCAGTCAGCCAGGGAAATACAGCCGCCAGGCGGCCTTCAGCTTTTTTACGGCTGTTCAGGTTCTGGTTGAAGATATTTCTGTTATTGATGAAAAAAGACAAAAGGGCTGCTATGAACTGTTCGTTGAGCCAGGGATTTCCGGGTTCATCAGCTACGGACAAAGAAGAAAAAATAGCTGCCGAATCGAGATAATCCTCTTTAAGTTCTTCTTCAAAGACCGGATTGAGTTTTATCAGGCGCTTGTCTTCGATACAGATCAGAAGCCTTTCCTGCAGATTAGCAATCCTGTTGTGAAGTTCAAGAAACGAATAATACTGTCTGGTAAATTCGTAAAGTTCATCAATTCCGGCAGTGTTCAAAAGGGCTATGGCAGTCAGCAGCCTGGAATCGTCATGATCTATCAGTGAGAATATTTTGGCTCTTATTTCCTTTTTTGAAATCAGTTTTGTAAGCGAGCGCATAAGATCATGTTTGTTAAAAGGGGTTTTCAGGTCGCCGAGATAATTGCGCATTATATCGAAGAATACGGAATCGGGAAGGTTGAGCAAATTGTTCTTCCAGCTGTCTATCATCCTAAAAAAACCTCCGGTCGTTTTGGATGGCCGGTGAATTCAGCTGCAGTCCGATAATTCGATTCAGTCATCAACAAGATCATCCCAGATTTCAATATTATATTTATATCCCTGCTCAGTCAGAAATTTCTGCCGGTTGGCTGAAAATACTTCTTCTGTTGTGTAATTCGATACAATGGAATAAAACCATGAGTTTTTTTCTTTCGGCCGAAGAATCCGTCCAAGCCGCTGTGCTTCCTCCTGGCGCGAGCCGAAGGTTCCGGAAACCTGAACTGCCACCGATGCGTCCGGCAGATCAATTGCAAAGTTCGCGACCTTGGAGACGACGATTACACGAACTTTTCCATCGCGAAAATCCTGATAGATAATCTCTCTTTCTGCGTTAGGTGTTTTGCCGGTAATGATGGGCGCCTTGAGCATGTGTGCAATCTGGTGAAGCTGTTTAAGATATTGACCGATCACAAGTATCTGATCCTCCCGGTGATTCTCAACAAGCTGTTTGACGATTGTGAGTTTACGCGGGTTTTCGCTTGCAATGCGGAATTTCTGCCTTTTGTCGGCGGCCGCATACTGTATAAGCAGGTCTTTCGGCAGATCAACACGAATCTCGTTACAGCCTGCTTCGGCAATCCAGCCTTTTGCTTCGAGTTCTTTCCATGGTACATCAAAACGTTTCGGGCCGACCAGCGAAAATACATCCGCTTCGCGGCCGTCCTCACGCAGAAGGGTAGCAGTGAGGCCTATTCGTCTTACAGCCTGAATTTCGGCAGTGACCCTGAACACGGGGGCAGGCAAAAGATGGACCTCATCGTATATGATAAGTCCCCAGCCGCCTGCTGTGAACAGTTTAAAGTGCGGGAAATCGCTTTCCTTGTCCGGCCGCCAGGTAAGAATCTGGTATGTAGCGATTGTTACCGGTTTGATTTCCTTCCTCGAGCCTGTATATTCCCCGAGATGCTCCGGGTCAATATTTGATTTATCAAGAAGCTCCCGCATCCACTGATGGACAGCGGCTATATTGGTTGTAATGATAAGCGTATTGGTTTTGCAGAGATCCATGGCTTTCATTCCGACAATGGTTTTGCCCGAACCGCACGGCATTACGATTGTTCCGAAACCGAAACCCTGGCTTCCGGCGCCGTAAAAAGCGTCTGCCGCCTCAATCTGATAGTCCCGGATATGGAAATCCATGCCGCCTATAGTCTGTTCCCTGAGTGAAAACTCCAGCGGTTCGCCGTCGGTCAGCGGCGCTATATCCTTGACCGGCCAGCCGGCTTTTATCAGTTCAACTTTCACAGAGCCACGATCAACAAGTCTGACCAGAAACCCGTCGCCTTCCCGGATCAGAAGTTTTGAGAGACTTTTTCGTGATTCGAGTTCGACTACAATATTATAATTATCTGCTTCCAGGTAAAGAAAATCGGGGTTTTGCGTTTCCTTCAGTACAAGCTGGCCGAACCTGCTGATAGTCTGTTCCACGGAAAAACGTACGTTCTCGGGGATTGCAAACCTGGACCAGCGGGAGAGCCTGTCCATAACTTCTGCTGCCGGAATGCCTGCAGATGCTGCATTCCATAATGAAAGCGGAGTGATACGATAAGTGTGGAGATGTTCCGGAGATTTCTCCAGTTCTGCGAAAGCCGCAATATCATTTCTGACCGCCTCGTAAGACGAATTGTGTACATCCAGCATGAGAGAGCTGTCGCTTTGAACAATAAGAGGTTTTTCTCCGATATCTGCCATAGCCAGTCAGTCTATCAGTTATAATGCTTTGGGGCAAGGCGGAGGATATTATTTGGGAGGGCAGGCGCTGTCGTCTGCCCTGGGAATTTACCCTGCTTTTGCTGTTGCAGCCTTGCCTGAAGATATCTTTGATGTAACAGCTCTGAACTTGTTTTCTGCCTCGCCGATCGCTTTGCCGTCGGGATCCTTTAAAATGAGCAGCCGTTCCCTGAAGAGTTTGCCTGATTCGCGGCTCAGATTGCTGTACACGCGGTAAAGAACCGCGTCAGTTTCCATTTTCATGAGAATTCCGAGGGTTT
The DNA here is from genome assembly GCA_963675665.1 of Spirochaetia bacterium. Classification (GTDB taxonomy): domain Bacteria; phylum Spirochaetota; class Spirochaetia; order UBA9216; family UBA9216; genus Thalassospirochaeta. The sequence continues at coordinate 4,126,158 of OY776510.1, read as the reverse complement.
CCCAGTCGAAGGCTTTCAGCATAAAACTGATTTCGTTGTCGCTTGCCTGCAGCATCCAGAATCCGCATTCGGATCGGGCTGTGCGCTCCGAGTTTGCAATCTGGGCAATATATTTTGTAAAATCATCGTTCTGCTCTCTCAGATGTTTTTCATAGATAGTTGATCCAAGAAAAGAGAACAGAATTTCTTCAGTCAGACTGACCGGATCAGCTCTCAGTATTGAAAGGATTCCTTCTTTTACCATGGCCATTTCCAGCAAATGAATACCGTCCGCATTTCTGACGGCGATTTTTATATCAAGTATTTTTTCAACTGCGGAATAATCATATCCCTTGCCTATAAGTTTGATTCCGTCTTTGAGAAAAGAATTGGAAATTAAATCCGCATCTTTACCCAGAACCAAAAATCCGGCTGTGCGCGCTTTTTTTGATTGTTCAAGAATTTCTCTCAGAAGTACGAGTGAGTGCTTTTTTTCTGCTTCAGTACATTTTATCCTGTTTCCGAAAGTAAGATCGTAGTTCATCTTTCGTCCTCCTTGCCTATCAAGTTAATCGTTTGGCCGGCAAAATTGAATCCAAATCCTTGAGACTATACCACAATGTAATACGTAATTCAGGATCTATGATAAAATTCTGTTAAAATAATCATTCGATTGAGGAAAATCCTAAAATAGGTATAATCTTTAAGAAATGAAGAACTGTTTGAAGGTCGAAAAGCTGTGTTTTAAATATCCGTCGTATAATGATTTCAGCAGCAGTGAAATCCTGTCGGAGCTTTCATTCAAACTCCCGGCAGGTGAAATTACAGTTGTTTTCGGCGGGGCCGAGTCGGGGAAAAGTACCCTGGCAATGATTTTAACCGCCCTTGTTCCGCTGCATACCGGAGGCAGTTTGTCGGGAAAGGCGGAACTGGGCGGGATTAATCTGCTTGATTCTGACCCTTCAAATATTATTGAACATTGCGGGCTGGTTTTTCAGGATCCCGAACGTCAGACCGTTACTACCGAATGCTTTGATGAGGCTGCTTTTGCTCTTGAGTCGCTCGGCATCGATGAAAATGAGATAAAAATCCGTGTTGAAGATTCATTCGAAAAACTCGGAATATCCTGTCTGCTTGACTCTCCGACATCTGAAACATCCGGCGGAGAAAAAAAGAAACTTGCTCTTGCCGGGTTGGTTTCGGTTAATCCGGAGTTATGGATACTTGATGAAACCTTTGAAGAACTTGATAATCCTTCAAAAATTGAGTTGTTTGAAATTTTAAGGGCTTCCGGCCGAAGCGTTCTTGTTTTTTCTTCGAAGTATTTCAATGTTTTCAGGGAAGCTGACGCGTTTTATCTGCTTGATCACGGCAAAATGTCAGATGCTGTCAGGTTTCCTTTTCCGGGATCGTTCAGAAAAAAGCTGGCTGACGCCGGCATAATACCGGATCTGCCCGAGATTAGGAAGAATTATTCCGGTTCAGCCGGCGGCAGTATACTTATCCGGGCTGATAATCTTGAATACCGTTACGATAACGGCGAGTTCAGATTGTCCGTTAAAAGATTTGAACTTAAAGAAAATGAGATTGTTTCGATTGTCGGACGCAACGGCTGCGGCAAGTCAACCCTTGCAAGGCTTCTGTGCGGTTTGGCTGAACCCCAAAGCGGCACGATTGGAACCCCCGAGCCGGCGGATGCTTCATATTTAAATGCTTTCTGCGCATATATGTTTCAAAATCCTGATTACCAGATTTTTCTGCCGACTGTTTATGAAGAGCTTGCATACGGTTTAAAAGAAGCCGGTTACACCGCTTCTGTTATTAAGGCGACGGTCGACAAAACCATTGAAGATTTCAAACTTCCTGAAGCGGACACTCCTCCGGCGCTTATGAGTTTCAGCGCCCGAAAACGACTTCAGGCGGCGGTTTACTATCTTCTCAGGCGCCCTGTTTTTATTCTGGATGAAGCGGATACCGGGCTTTCTTTCAGGGATTTTATTGAACTTGCGGTGAAACTGAAGAAAACAAGCCGCGGCCTGATAATTATTACCCATAATCTTGAGCTGGCTGCTTCCGTATCCGACAGGGTCCTGGGAATGAGCGGCGGGAAGCTCCACGAAAACATACTGGAGTTGAGCCCCGGCCGGATTAACGAATGGCTGACTGATTCCGGAGATATGCCGTATGATAACTGAGACGTTTATTCACGGCAGCGGGCCTGTGTATTCTCTGGACCCGAGGCCCAAATTTATCATGCTTGTTTGTTTTGTCGTGCTGTTTCTGGCCGAAAGCACGCTTGCAGTACAGGGAGCCATGCTGATTTTTATTCTTTTTTGGGTGGGTTTGAGTCTTGGGCCGCGGAGAGTTCTAACGCCTGTAAAGTCAATCCTTCCGATTCTGGTCCTTACTGCATTGCTGACGCCCCCTTTTAATACCGACGGAGCTGTTCTGCTGGAAATCGGGCAGAGAAGGATTCTTACCGACCGGGGCCTGCTGCTTACGGCCGCGCTTATTATTCGTTTTACGGGAATAACCGCGGGTTTTTACCTTTTTTTCAGTACAACCGAAACCGGCCCCTTTATTCTTGCATTGCGCGCGTTCGGGCTGCCGTACCGTGCTGCTCTTACTGTAACAATATCGCTGCGTTATATTCCGGATATGTTCAGTACATACGGCAGAATTTCCGATGCACATAAACTACGCCGTGCGGGTTTTGAAGAACGGGAAGCGGGACGCAGGCATGGGTTCAGACACCGTTTGAACAATATGTTCCCTGTTCTTGTCTCGGTTCTGATTCATGCGGTAAAAAGCATACCGGCTCTTGCGATGGCCCTTGACTCAAAGGGGCTGGGGCGCAGCAATCCGCGCACATCATGCCGAAAGCTCCGTCCATGGAAATCGATTATTCTACAGTTAATTGCAGCAACCCTGATAATGGGACTTGCAACAGCTGTTTCGGTTCTGCTGTGAGAATTAAAAAATCCTCCGGTAAAAAAAGGCCGGGCAGGTTGAGGCGCGCGGCGGTTACAGCCGGCGCTCTTTTCTGCGGATTCATTCTGCTGTATTTTTGCGCCGTTTTTTTCGGAGGAATAATTACCGTAACCCCGCAGCAGACCGTATCCGCCGGTATTCATGAAAAAGATGCGGACACATTTATTTTCCTTGATGATAACGGCCGGCACTTTGATGTCTGGCTTCCGACGCAATACTGCGGTTTTCTCGATATTGATGATAATCCGTTATCCGGCGGCTGGTACGGTTTCGGCTGGGGCGACCGGGATTTCTTTTTAAATACTCCATATGCCGCCGATGTCAGGCCCGGTATCCTTTTAAAGGCCCTTTTCCTGCCGAGCCGATCGGTACTTGCCGTTCAGTATTCCGAACGTACTCCGCTTGGCCGCGCATCGGTTACCGCAGTGCCGGTATCCGGGAAAGCTGCCGCTGCCGCCGCTGATTATATTGCCGGATGGTTTTATTCCGGCAAAATGAGTTCTTCAGTCCCGGGCGGCATAAGAAAAATTCCCGAAAGTCTGGCTCACCCTTCCTATAAGGGTTACCGGTTTTATGAATCGCGCGGCAAATATTCCCTTTTTTTTACCAGTAACAACTGGGTGAATCGGGTATTGAAAGCTTCCGGCCAGGCTACGGGTTTATGGACGCCCATGACCTTCGGAATAGTCAAATAGTAACAAATATAATAATACTGTTATTCGCCTTGATTGTACCCTTTTAATGATTCTGGTAAGATAACCTTATGAGTGACAATATGGAGAGAAAGAATATTTCAGGGCGTATTGCGGCAATCGCAATCATGACAGCGGTTACAATGGTTTTTACCTATGTAGTGAGAATTCCGGTTGCGCCGACGCGCGGGTATATCAACCTGGGCGATGTAGCGGTGTTTTTTACAGCATTTACTTTCGGACCTTTTACGGCTTTAATTTCAGGCGGTTTGGGCCCGGCAATTGCCGATATTGTTGCAGGTTATTCACAATGGGCTCCGATAACCTTTGCGGCTCACGGCCTTCAGGGGTTTGTCGCCGCACTTATTATAAAGGCGCTTTCGACCAGGAAGTTTGCCGAACCCGCAGCAGGTTTTGCCGGAATGATTGTTATGGTCGGCCTTTATCTGTTGGGCGGCGCTTTCATGGTAGGATTCGGCGCTGCTGCGGTGGAAGTTCCAATGAATATTCTTCAGAGCGCGGTAGGTGTAGCAGGCGGCTTTGTATTATCCAGGGCTGTCAGAAAGGCATATCCGCCGGTCAAGCGGCTTGCCTGGTAACAAACGGAACAGGCTTTGGATTATAACGGAAAGATTATAGATTTCCATTCGCATGTACAGCCGGCCGGGGTCGTTACCGATCGCCGGCCTTTTTTGGAAACAGAACCTGATTTCAGAATTCTTTATGACAATCCTGAATACAGGTTGTCGGGCAGCGCTGATGTAATCAGGCAGATGGATGATTGCGGAGTTGATGCATCGGTAATCCTCGGTTTTGCCTGGAGGAATGAAAAACTGCTGCGTGAGCATAACGACATGATTTTAACCGATTCGGCAGCAAGCAACGGAAGGCTGTACGGATTTACCTGCATATACCCGTTCGCCCGCAACAACGCCGCAGGAAAAGAAGCCGAAAGATGTTTTGATGCGGGAGCTTCAGGGATAGGTGAGGTCGGGCTTTACGATCGTGATATGGACCATGAATATATCGAAGCCATGGCTGCCGTTATGGCTGTCTGCAGGGAACGGAACAAGCCTGTTCTTATGCATGTAAACGAACCCGTCGGCCACAGTTACAGCGGAAAAGCTCCGATGTCCATAAAAGGAATCTATGATTTTGTTAAAACATACCCGGACAACAGGATAATTCTTGCGCACTGGGGCGGCGGCTTGTTCTTTTTCAACACATTGAAAAAAGAAGCAAAGCAGGTTCTTGGTAATGTCTGGTACGACAGCGCAGCCTCTCCGTATCTTTATGACAAGTCGATCTGGAAAACGGCGGTAAACCTGGTCGGGGCCGGGAAAATACTGTTCGGCACCGATTTCCCGCTTCTTAATGCGGACCGGTATCTTCAGGAGCTTGAAGAATCGGAATTAAGCCGTGAACAGATTGAGAGCATCCTTTACCGGAATGCGGAAGAACTTCTGTTCCCAAATTAAATAATCTTGTTTATAATGAGTATCTCTACAATGAATTAAGCAGGAGTGTTCTTATGGCCAGATTTTTCAGCATGGGTGAAGCTCTGATAGATTTTATCCCGATGGATTTGGATACGGATTTAAAAAACGTATCCGGGTTTATAAAAAAACCGGGGGGAGCTCCGGCCAATGTTGCAGCCTGCGTGGCAAAGCTGGGCAATAAAGCTTATTTTATCGGGAAACTGGGGGACGATGCGTTCGGGGAATACCTTCTTGATACAATGAAAGCAGTAGGCATCAACACTTCATATATCAGCCAGACGGATAAAGCCAATACCTGTCTTGCTTTTGTATCGCTTAAAAGCGACGGCAACCGCGAGTTTTCATTTTACAGGAAACCAAGCGCCGATCTTTTACTTGAAGCTGATGAAATTGATGAAAACTGGTTTCAGTCCGGCGATATAATGCAGTTCTGTACAGTCAGTCTTCCCGAGTCTCCCGTCAGGTATGCACACAAACGGGTAATCGAAATTGTAAAAAGCAAAGGCGGCCTGATTGTTTTTGATCCCAATCTCCGTTTTCCGTTATGGCCCGATCGTAAGGCCCTTAAGGCAACCTGTCTGGAGTTTATGGAATATGCCGATGTAATCAAAATCAGCGATGAGGAACTTGAATTTATTACAGGAACGGCTGATGAGAATGAAGCCGCAAAGTTTCTGTTTGATAAAGGCATCAGGATCTTCATCTATACAATGGGAAAAAACGGTGCCAAACTTTTTACTCCCGAGTTCGGGTTATCAGCGGGCGGCTTCAAGGTTGAAGCGATCGACACAACCGGCGCCGGCGATGCGTTTCTGGGCGGATTTGTGGGCAAACTGATGAGAGACGGGAAAAAGGCAGATGATATCAGCAAGGATTATGCAGGAGAACTTCTGCGTTTTTCAAATGCGTGCGGAGCAATTGTTTCAAGCCGCAAGGGCGCAATTAATTCCATGCCCGATATGGGTGAAGTTGAGGAATTTATTAAAAACAACCGGAGAAGCTAAAAGGCCGGCATCTGCAGCCGCCTATTTCTTTTTATAATCTATCGGGCTTATTCCGGTTTCCTTTTTAAACAGCCGGCTGAAATATCCCTGGTCCTGGAAACCGATCCTTGAAGATATTTCCTTTATTTCGAGTTCGGGGTTCTCCGACAGGATTTTCTTTGCTTTATTGATGCGCAGTTCGGTAAGGTAACGCGTTGGAGTGCGCCCCGTCTGCTGTTTGAAAATGCGGCTCATGTAAGTCGGATTCAGGTTGAATGTACCGGCAAGATCCGATATCAGTATTTCCCTGGTATAATGAGATTTCAGGTATTCAGCAAGTTTGCCGCATAATTCGGTTGCTGCTGCTGAAGAATCATATCCGATCTCCGAACCTGCTGAAAAGTTCCTGTTACGATCAAGTAAAATTTCAAGTTTGCCCAGAACCTCAGAAAGTTCCTTTTTTGAAGCAGGCTTGAGAATATAATCCCTGACTCCGAAGTGAATAGCCTTTCTGGCATAATTGAAATCATCATAACCGCTGAGGATAATTACGGGCAGTTCAGGATAGGAAAGGTAAAGCTCTTCAATAAGTTCAAGGCCGTCCATAACCGGCATTTTGATATCAGTGACAAGCAAATCAGGCAGTGTTTTTTTTACAAGTTCAAGCGCTGTTTTTCCGTTTGCCGCCGCGCCGGCGATAATAAAGCGCCTGTTTGTTTCAGGGATTTTTTTCTCAAGGTGTTCCCGTATCCGGTGTTCATCTTCAGCAATTACCACTTTAAACGGCTGGTTGTTCAATCGGCCCTCCAATAAGAATACATGCTCCGCTGCTATTATACATTCTGAACTCAATGTCATCATTAAAATAAATTTTAAGTCTCGAGTAAATATTGGGAATGCCGAGCCCTCCGAAATGAAAGTTCAGCTGGTTTTGAGCGTTCTCATCGCAATGAGAAATCATTTCGTTTATTTTATCGAAGGCTTCGTCACTGAACCCGGTTCCCGAATCAGTAATCAGTATTTTCCAGCGTTTGTTTCTTTCGGAAACCCTTATACTGATTTTCCAGGGCGGCTCCCTGCAGGTTGCATATTTTATGCTGTTCTCGACAAAAGGAAGTATTATAAGCTTCGGCACCGTCAATTTGCAAAGACTGCTGTCTGTATCAATATCGAACAGGAGGTCGTCTCCGAAGCGGATCTTCATGCATTCAAGATAATTCCGCGTAATCTCAATCTCTTCTTCCAGATGAACGCTCAGCCTGCTTCTTGAAGCCGTATAGCGAATAATCGAGGTCAGGCGGCTGATGGTTTCCACAATATTGTCGGTTTCTCCGTCTTCAGCCATTATGCTGATTGTCGTCAGCATGTTGTACATGAAATGGGGATCCATCTGCGCCTGAAGCGCAAGCATTCTTGCATTTTCCTGAAGACTTCGCTCCTGGACAACAAGCTTCATGGACTCGGCAAGCTTCTTGTTCATCTTCCAGAATTCACGATGAATTTCCTCAAATTCGGCCAGCGGCGAGAGTACTTTTAAATCAGCCGGAGTTTCGGCAGACAGGTTGTTCCAGTGAAGGTTACTGATCCAGCCGTTCAGCTGCTGCAGAGACTGGGTTATCAGGCTTGAAAGCCTTCTTGCCACTGATATGCTTATGAAAAACATTACTATTCCGCTGATTAATATGATCAGCAGGAACTTGTAAACCGGACGAAGCAGACTGGCTTCCTGGGCAATGTTTATTATCGTCCAATTAATTTCACGGCATTTAACAATTGACAGAATTTCTTTTGCCCCGGATTCCGAATTCCGGAAAGATATGATTCCCTCGGAAGGTTGTGCTTTCAGCATTTCGGAATAAGGCCGGGCCGAGTTATTGGTATAAGGATAGAGTTTATTGTAATCACCGTCGAATACAATAAAATTCTGGGGTGTTTTTGAAAATCCATAAAAAATGGTTTCTTCAAACTGTTTTACTTCGATAATTCCGATAGCTTCATTCTTGTAATCATCAAAAATTGTTCTGAACAGCGAAACATATCTCTGGTTTTTATAAAGGGGCAGCGCTTTTTCCGCGTGCGGATCACGCAGGGGTTTACTGAAATGACGTTTTCCGAAGTTTGTATCTATTCCTTCAAGGGCTTCGGCGGTTTCAGGCGGAAGATCCGCAATAAGGTTATAGGTTCCGGTTCCTATCATTAATTCCCCCGGACCTATAAAGTTAATTTGAGGAACCGCCTTGATGGGGCCCGCTATCATCGAAAGAATGTTTGAGATATCACGTGCAACTATGTAGATTTCGCGGCTTTCCGGAGGGTATCCTTCTTCCATTAAACGGTTGTATTTTCTTATCTGTTCTTTCAGCAGAGCAGAATTGGTAATGTTCAGCGACAGATTGTTTATTCTTGATATCTGGGAATCAATCAGGCTCACCAGCTTGTCGGTGACATCGGCAAGATTTTTTTCTTCAGAGTTGCGAAGTACTCCCGATGTATAGGTAAAGAACAATAATGAAAGAATGATGATGGTGATCAGGATAGGAATGAAATAAGAGAAGAAGAGAGTTTTTTGTACTGTTTGTCGTCTCATATTACATCAATTTTCCGTAAAAGTTGGAAATGTCCATAACACGGATCAATTTCGTCCATATACAGATTTGAAATCTCAATATTAAAATAACATTAAACACAAATAAATGAAAGGAGAAAATTGCAAATGAAAAGAAGAGTATCTTTTATACTGATCGTAGTTCTTCTGGCAAGTGCAGTTGTCAGCGGTTTTGCTGCAGGTCAGCAGGATGCAGGAGCAAAGGATGAATTTATTGTAGGCTGGAGTAATGCAGGAATGGGAGATTCCTGGAGACAGTTTCTCAAGGCTAATTTTGAAGCCGAAGTTTCTGCTCATCCGGAAATTGTAAAATATTATATTTCCGATGCCAATGAAAGACCTGAAAAACAGATTTCCGACATTGATGATCTGCTTGCAAAGGGAGTTGACGGCCTTATAGTCTATCCTACAGTCGGCGATGCGATTATCCCGGCTATCGAACGTGCATATGAAGCAGGTGTTCCTGTTGTTGTATTCGGCGGAAGCATAAATACGGATAATCTTACAAGTCTTGTAACACAGGACCTCTACGAATTCGGCCGTTCCCAGGCTAAATGGCTTGCCGACGAGCTTGGCGGAAAGGGCAAGATTATAATGCTCAGCGGAATTGCCGGAAACACAACTGCCGAAGAAAGGCTTGCAGGGGCAAGAGAAGTATTCGCAGAAAATCCCGGAATTGAAATTCTTGATCACCAGTATTGTGACTGGTCATCAGCAAAAACCAAAACCATTGTAGAAGCCATGCTGAACGCATTCCCTGAAATCGACGGTATCTGGGCCGATTCAGGTTTAATGTCATGGCCGGCGCTTCAGGCTTTCGAAGAAGCCGGAAGACCCCTGGTTCCTTCTACAGGAGATCAGCTTAACGGTTATGCAAAATATGTCAGTGAAAAGAATGTTCCGGCATATCTTTACCCGATGTCAACCAGACTCTCGGCTGAAGCAGTAAAAGTTCTGCTTAAGGCCATGAAGGGTGAAGCTGTTGATAAAACTGTAGCTACATCATTCAAGGGAATGGGACCTGAAGAAATCAAGAAATTTGTAAAACCCGAACTTTCCGACTGGTGGTGGGTTGGAGACGACCAGATGCCGGAAGAGTTCCTGCCTGAACTTTAATATTAAATTTCCGGTTTGAATTAAACGGTGGAGTTTTCCGGCATTGTTCGGAAAACTCCAAAATTTTAATTTTTTTCAATTCCGGGACAGGAGTATAAGCTGTGAGTGTAGAGTTTTTAAAGAAAGAAATTACAATCAACGGAAAGACAGCGCCAAACCGATTTGCAGTGTTACCGACAGAGAGTAATTGCGCTGCCGGGGGAGGGGTTCCATCCGAAGATACCTTAAAACGGTATAGAAAAATGGCTGAAGGCGGGGCCGGGCTTATTTATTGCGAGGCAACTGCAATCGGTGCGGATGCGCGGGCAAGATTGAATCAGCTTGTTCTGACCCCCGACAACTGGGAGAAATTTATTCCGCTGGTAAAGGCGGTTAAGGATGTAAATCCTGATGCGGTATTTATTATTCAGCTGGACCACGCAGGAGCTCTTGCTGATCCCGCATTTTCAAAGCCGGCGGCCGTTTATGAACGTCCCGGCGCAGGTGTTCCTGTTTTGTCCGACAGGCAGATTGAAGATGTTATACAGGCTTTTATTGATTCAAGCCTCGCGGCGGAAAAAGCCGGTTTTGACGGAGTCGAAATCAAGATTTGCCACGGTTTTCTCGGAACGGATTTTATTCAGCCTCTGAATAACAGAAGTGGAAAATACGGAGGCAGTTTCGAAAACAGGACTGCTTTTATTACGGAATTTGCCGCCGGGGTACAGAAAGCCGCCGGATCCGACTTTATAATGGGATTGAGAATTCCTGCATATGAAAGCATCCCGGGAGGGTTCGGAAGCGGCGGGCCCGAAGAGGTAATTGAAGATCTGTCGGAACCCGTAAAAATGTGCAGGCTTGCTGAAAAGGCCGGTATTTCCATTATCAGTGTGTCGGCCGGAAGCGCCGTAGGCAATGCGGATTTGATACACCCGACACCGAAGTATCCTGATGGTGTTTACCGTCATTTCGGCTGGGCTGCTGCCGTTAAAAAAGCGGTCAGCATTCCGGTAGTCGGAGCAGGATACAGTCTGCTCGCGGACGGCGGAACAGGAATAGGACGCTGGACATACTGGGCTGAAAAAAATGTTGCCGACGGAAATGTGGATTTTGTCGGAATGGGACGGCAGGGGTTTGCCGATCCGCTGCTTCCTTCCAAGGTTATGTCCGGTAAAGAAGATGATGTAAATTACTGTACCGCATGCCTGGGGTGCGGAGGCCTTCTTTTAAGTAATAAACATGTCAAATGTGTGGTATACAAATGATTCGAAAATTTAAACAGGGGAGTATAGCGCCCGGATTATGGGCAGCTCTTGCTGTATTGATTATTGCTGCGCTTGTAATGCAGATAATTACAGGCGTCAGTTTTTTTACCATCAGTAATATGCTTAATGTTGCGCGAAACTTTTCAATGCTGGGTCTGGTCGCCCTCGGTCAGACAATGGTCATCATGTCCGGCGGGCTTGATCTGTCGGTTGTGGCCATTATTTCAACCGGTAATATTCTTGCGGCGTCGCTTATCAACGGCCGTGATGCGCTGGTTTTTCCGGTGCTTTTGTTTACAATAGTTGTCGGTGCAGTAATCGGCTCGGTAAACGGCCTGCTGGTAACCAAGCGAAAGGTGCCCCCGTTTATCGCAACCCTCGGCGTATCGATAATTGTTAACGGACTGAGACTTATTGCTACAGGCGGTATTCCCAAGGGTAATGTTGCCGGGGCTTTGATTGAAGTAGGTACAGGAAATTTTCTGGGACTGCCGTGGCTCGTAATTATTTTTGCAGTCGTCGCAGTTTTCTTCTATATATTACTCGCCAAATCCGCTTACGGAAGACGTCTGCGTGTTACCGGTGCAAATCCGGAAGTTGCGGTTTTAAGCGGAATAAAAAGGGACCAGGTGGTGATGACAGCCTATATTCTGTGCGGAGCTCTTTCCGCGGTAACAGGCGTGTTCCTTTCGGGATATACCGGTATTGCTGATAACTGGGCTGGAAATGAATATGATATAAACAGTATTGCAGCGGCGGTTCTAGGCGGGGCCGCAATCGGCGGTGGTTCCGGTTCTGTCCAGGGAACAGTAATCGGTTCAATCATCCTTCTGTTGATAACAAACCTTGCTATTCTGGCACATCTGCCGATACAGAGCCAGATGATGGTTAAAGGCCTGGTTATAATTCTTGCGCTGGGTCTTTTCGGAAGGGGGAAGAAGTAATGGCAAACGAAAATGTACTGGAATTCAGAAACATCGACAAGCATTTTCCCGGCGTCAAGGCTTTATCGGACGTAAGTATGTCATTCAGACCGGGCGAGGTTCATGCGCTTGTAGGAGAAAACGGAGCCGGAAAATCAACCCTGATGAAAATCCTGTCGGGAGTATATCAGCCAAGCGGCGGGGAAATTTATTATAAGGGTCAAAAGCTTGTACTGAATAATCCTCACCATGCCCAGACGGCAGGTATCTCGATAATTTTTCAGGAATTCAGCCTGATTAATACTCTTGATGTTGTGGAAAATGTTTTTCTGAACAGGGAGCCCAAAACAAGGCTCGGTCTCTTTGATAAAAAGAAAGCTTCCGCGATGACGCGCGATCTGCTTGCTTCTATAGGCATAGATATTGATATTTCAGCGAAAATAAAAGAGCTGAGCGTAATTGAACAGCAGACGGTTGAAATAGTAAAGGCGCTTTCTATTGACGCTGATATAATAATCATGGACGAACCTTCCGCAGCTCTTTCCGACAAGGAACTGTCCAAGCTTTTCAGTATTATAAGAAAACTTCGTGAGGACGGAAAAACCGTAATCTATATTTCGCATATGCTGGAAGAGGTTTTTTCCATAGCCGACAGGGTGACTGTACTTAAAGACGGAAAGGTGATGGCCACCCAAGATGTCTGTGATCTTGACAAGGACAAACTTGTCAGGCTGATGGTAGGCCGTGAAATAGGTGATATATACCCTGCGCTTTCGGAGAGTCTCGGCGAGACAATACTGGAAGCGTCCGGAATAACAAGCGGAAGTCTTCATGATGTCAGCCTTACGCTCTTTCGGGGTGAAGTTCTCGGAATTGCCGGGATTGCCGGTTCAGGACGGTCGGCCCTTGTAGAGACCCTTCTGGGAATAAGAGCAAAAACCGCCGGCAGCGTCAGCTTTATGGGTGCATCTGCTGATTTCAGAAATATCCGCCAGGCGATAAACGCGGGGTTCTGTTATATTCACAGCGACAGGAAAAACAAGGGTATTATTGCGCCCGAATCAATCACCGTTAATACCACGATAACAAACCTGGATAAATATACCGAACGCGGGTTGATAAATTACAGAGAGGAAAAGAAAGTTACAGGTACTCAGGTTGAACTGCTTGGAACAAAGATTGCCAACATTAATCAGAAGATTGAAGATCTTTCAGGCGGAAACCAGCAGAAAGTGCTTCTTTCCAGGGCGCTTCTTAAAGAACCGGAAATATATGTCATAAATGAGCCTACCCGGGGAATCGACGTCGGGGCGAAACATGAAATATACAAGATTATGCGGGATCTTACAGCCAGGGGCAAATCGATTATTATGGTATCGTCGGAGCTTCCGGAGGTCATTGGAATGTCCGACAGGATCCTGGTAATGAACCAGGGTAACGCCGCCGGAATACTTGACCAGCATGAGAAAATATTTACCGAAGAGGAAATCCTGTCGCTTGCGGTAGGCCACGAATATCAGCTGCCGGCAGGAGGATGTGAAGATGAAGAAGAAGTTTAAAATAACTGATCCGGGCATATTTGTCTGGATCCTGTTAGCCGCAATAATCGTTTTAAGCATATTAGCCAACCCTATGTTTATCAGGGCCCGTAATTTAAAGAATGTATTTCTTATACAGCCGGTCGGAATCGGTCTTGCTTCGCTTGGACAGGCGGTGGTAATAATTTCAGGCGGAATTGATATGTCCGTCGGCGCCGCCGTATCATTTCTTACGTCCATAGCAGGAGGCTTGTTTCGCGATTTTCCGCAAATCGGGGTTCTTCCGGTAATGCTGATAATTGCGGCACTGGGACTGCTTATCGGCCTTGTTAACGGTCTGCTAGTCGTCAAACTGAAGATAGCTCCGTTTATGGCTACTCTTGCAACAATGTCCGTAATACAGGGCGGAATATTCATTTATACAAAAAAAACAATCGGAGGAATACCGAAAAGTTTTCGTTTTATAGCCGAAGGCTCCCTGGGCGGCATCCCGGTTTGTTTTCTCTATTTTGCGGTCATATTCGTGCTTGCGCTTATTCTGATGAACCGGTCGAGGTTCGGCCGCCACCTTTATGCTGTAGGGGCAAATGAGTGGGTGTCGGCAATCACAGGCATTGCGGTCGACAGGGTAAAACTGTCCGCTTACCTGTTGGGAGGGCTGCTGACCGGGCTTGCATCGGTATTTCTGGCGGGACGAATGGGCGGCGGAGGCCCGCTTGTAGGCAAGGGCTATGAACTTGATACGATAACCGCGGTCGTCATCGGCGGGGTTTCACTATCGGGCGGCGAGGGAAATATCGCAGGCGCCGTGGGAGGAGTCCTGATTCTGGCCATCTTCAGCAATATGATGAATATTCTGGATGTCAGTCCTTATATCCAGATGCTTCTGAAAGGCCTGATCCTGATAACGGCTGTTTTCTTCTATTCTACCAAAACGTTCAAAGAGGAAAGTCAGGCTGCATAACAAAAGAACAGACGCCCGGTTCGAACCGGGCGGGCTGTATCATTTTTTCCGTGTAAAGCAAATTTCGGGTTAAATTTACCCTTTGTCTCTGATTAGATGTCAGTTTTGTGTCGAAATGACTCAATAAAAATGAATAATCCGGCCGGATTTATATTCGATCTCCTGATAATGTTCGATCATAATTCCTTTCTGTACATATATTTAACCAGATACTACCGTTGAAGAGATTGGCATAATTTATGCATCAATATTATTTGAAAATTAAATTCAGGAGGTGCTGATATGGCAATTACCAGGTGGAAAAAAGATGAAAGCTATGATCCATGGGCTGAATTCAAGAGTCTTCAAAATGAGATCAATGATCTTTTTAACAATGATCGTTATCCGGCATCTACCGGTCTGTTCGATCGCAGTGTTTCTCCGTCGGTAGATATCATTGAAGGTGATCACGAGTTCAGAATCCTGTGTGAACTTCCCGGCCTGGAGCAGGGCGACATCGATGTAAGTATTGCATCGAATGTGCTGACGGTTAAGGGAAACAAGAAGGAAGATCGGACCCTGGACGGCGGCAAGTATTACCGCAGGGAATCATGGTCGGGTTCCTTTCAACGTACACTGCCTCTTCCCGCTACGATTGATGCTGAAAAAATTACTGCTGAGCTTAAGGAAGGAATCCTTCAGCTTGTATTGCCCAAAAGGGATGAAGCAAAAACGAAGCAGATTAGCGTAAAGGTGCATTAGGAGGAACGTATGAACGATAAGAAGAACCGTGAACCGGAGGCGAAAATTTATAAATCCTGCTGTGATATTTATCATGATGCCGACAAGGTTGTTCTGAGACTTGAAATGCCCGGGGTAACGAACAAAAACCTTGATATTAAGGTTGATGAAGATCTGCTTATAATCAGCGGAAAGAGAACGGAACAGGAATATAACGGTAAATATATTCTCAGGGAAATACGTACCGGGAATTATTACCATGAGTTTGCCCTGGATGATACGATAGACAGAACAAATATCGATGCATCAATAAAGAATGGAGTTGTAACACTTGTTTTGGGCATTAAAGAATCAGTCAAACCCAGAAAGATTGAAATAAAAGCAGGATAAGTGTTTGGGAATGCCGTCCGGATTATAAAAAGCCTCCGGACGGCTGTTATTTAAAAATATTGAATTCTCCGGATTTCGAATATGAACTTCAGTCGTCCATGTGTTATAATAAAACATGACCCTATTTATAAGGAATATTTGATGAAGAAACCGGAAAAAATATTGATAATTTTACTGATACTTTTTATTGCTTTTTTTGCAGCAGGATGCGGCGGCGACACCGGAAGCGTTACTTTAAAAATAACTGATGCGCCGATCGATGATACAGATGTCAAATCGGTAGTGATAACGGTTACAGAAATATCATTTCATATGAGTTATATGGATGAATCGGAAGAATGGGTTGTGGTTGAAGATTTCGACGGTCCGAAAGAATTCGACCTTCTTGCATTAACCAACGGGGTTACGGATATGCTCGGGCAGTTTGAATTCCCGGCAGGAAAGGTTACCCAGATGCGTTTCAAGGTTGATGCTCCTGAAACCAGCGGCTCGCCTGTAAATCCGGGATGTTATGTCATTTTGGCGGACGACAGTGAATATCCGCTTTTTATTCCGAGCGGCAGCACTTCAGGGTTCAAGGCTACGGGTGCATTTGATGTTCCTGTTAACGATACTGTAGCTGTAACTGCTGATTTTGACGTAAGAAAATCAATCAGGTATACAAACGGAGATTACAACCTTCAGCCTACTGTGAGAGTTATTGCGGACGGAGAAGCGGGAAGGATAGCAGGTGATGTAACTTATTCGGGAACAGACACTGTTTTAGTTTATGCATATCAAGACGGAGATTATTCAACTTCAGAATTAAGTACAGATCCGATGTTTCTGAATGCTGTCAGCAGTGCAATTGTTACTGACGGATCTTATGTCCTTCCGTTTCTTGCAGCGGGCGCTTATGATCTTGTTTCGGCCGTGTTTGATGCAGACGGAACCTACATCGACTCAAGCGTTGATGAAGAAGGTTCCGTAACTATAGCAAGCGGTAAAACCGGGAGACTGAATATTACAGTAGAGTAGCTGTCTTAAGTACAAAAGGCTGAATCTGCATTTAAGTAAGCATTTCAGCTTCATCCGTAATATCAACCGGCATACCGAGGAGCTTTAGCATCTTTATCGCATTTGTTGTTTTAATTATGCCTTTTCTCAGTTTGTAGTCAAAATACATTCTGTTTTCATTCATCATGTCGGAAAAATAGAAGCATTCGCAGTTGCCCTGAAGATTTTCCGCAATGGAGATGTCGTGTGTCGCTATTATTGAGATAATGTTTTCACGTGAGACAAGATGCCTGATAATGGCGGTTGAAGCGCTGATACGCTCAATTGAATTGGTTCCGGACAATAACTCATCAATAAGAAACAGGTAACAATCATTATTTTTATTGTTTATCATTTCAACTATCCTGTTTGCTTCATAGAAATAAAAGCTCTCGCCCTGATTGAGGTTGTCATGCTTGTTTATGATGGAAACGATGTTTATAAGCGGTAAACTGAATTTTTCCGCATAGCAGTATCCCGTTGTCTGGGCAAGTATTGTATTCAACCCGATAGTTCTTAAAAATGTAGACTTGCCCGCCATGTTCGAACCGGTAAGAATCATTCCGCTGCCGATATCAACGGAATTACTGACGGCCGCCGGAATCAACGGGTGAAAAATATTTTTTACTGATAAACCCCGGTTTGAAATAAATTCAGGTTTGCATATGGTTTCGGTATCTGACCCGATTGTTTCTGAAAGCGAAAGCAGCGCGTCAATAATACCGTAACAGCAATAAAAATTAATAAAAGCTTTTCTGTTTCGGCTTATAATATTAACCGCATTATTATATGCCAGAAGGTCCAGGCAGAAGATGTTCTTTATCCAGAAAAGAAGCAATTGAAGCGGATCAGCTGAGGCAAACGAACCTGTTCGTAAAACTTTACAGCTTCTGAGTACGGATTTGATTTGAGGCAAAGCTTCTTCAAGGTTTTTTATATGGCTGTCGTATGCTTCACAGGTTTTAAATAATTTGATAATTTTCTGTGCTGTATAAAAATGGGCCGCCAGCAAAATCAGTCCGGGAATGTGTGTGTTGTAAATTGAAAGATTACGGGCAAAAGTAAGAAATGATATCAGAAGAAACAGCAGAATACTGTAAAGAGCGAATTGAGAGTATAATACGGGAACTGCAAAAACCAGAAACAAAAAACAAATTATCAATACAGCCATTTTTTCCCTGGTAAAAAGGCTTTCAGTTTTTTCAAATATAACAGTGTTAATACTGTGAACAGGAGAAAACTTTACTTTCCAGAAAAGCAGCTTTAACTTGCCTCGCAGCTCCGTTTGTTTTTTCAGGTTTTCGATAAAGATTCTTCTGCTTGTGATATTATCCACTTCGGTAAGGGGCGCGTGAAGCAACGCGTAAAGTACATTACGTCCCGGCATGGTATAGGCCCGGTCGATGGTATTAAAATATTCGGGCAAAAGCAGATCATTTGATGTTTGTTTATCAATCAGCTTTCGGGAAATTCGGGATCCGACTGAATACATGATTTTTTCAGATATAAGTAATTCGTTTCTGTTTGAGAACCAGTTTGCAATCCTGTCTTTTTTCATTTGTACTAATTTACTTATTTAAAATCCATGAGGCAAGTTCTTCATTACTTATGATATAAATAAAAAATATGAAAAAACAAATTAAAAGTAACAGTTTTTTGAAGGTAAAGACATTAACTGTTATATAGACGTCTCTGATTCAAATTCAGTTGGGGGAAGAGTGAACGGAATCGAAGTATTCAACAGGGTTATTAACAACAACTTGATAAACAACAGCAGGGTTTTTTCCGGAAGATCGGCATATCTGCCTGCATATGCGGATATTTTCAGAAACATCAGAAAAAGCGAGAAGGTCAGGGCAAATATATTGACCGCCGAGGGGATTACTGTTCCTCCCATTCTGATAATAAGCGTTACAAACAACTGTAACCTTGCATGCAAGGGCTGTTATGCCTGTTCCCAGGACAGATGCAGAGATTCCGAAATGTCCATAGAGGATATCGATCGAATTATAGGTGAAGGAACCGCTGCGGGCGTAAGCATAGTATTTATTGCCGGAGGCGAACCGCTGATGAAAGTCGGTATTCTTGATATTACGCGTAAATATAAGAATACGCTTTTTGTGATGTTTACAAACGGTCTGATGATTGATGCTGAATTAATAAACGAATTGAAACAGATAAAAAACCTTGTGCCGGCATTCAGCCTTGAAGGCGATGAACAGGTTACGGACAACCGAAGGGGAAAAGGCGTTTATTCCGCAATCAATTCAACCATGAGTGAAATGAATAAAAAGAAACTGATGTACGGCGTATCAATTACTTTGACGCGTGATAATTATGAAATGGTGACCGCACCGGGCTATCTGGAAAGCCTTGATAAATCAGGATGCAGGGTTTTGTTCCTGATTGAATATGTTCCGTGTGAAGGTGATCCGGAAAAATGTCTAACTGAAACTCAGAAAGAAGACCTCCTGGTGCAAACGGAGATGATTCGAAAGAATTATTCCATGCTTCCTGTAGCGCTTCCGGGTGATGAGGAAAAATTCGGAGGATGTCTTGCCGCGGGAAGAGGGTTTCTACACATCAGCAGCATGGGAAATGTCGAAGCCTGCCCGTTTGCGCCTTACTCGGACGTTAATCTCAAGGACATGTCTTTCATACAGGCATTACAGTCCCGGCTGCTTGGACGACTCAGGGATAATCACTATCTGCTTGAGGAGGCCGAAGGCGGATGTACGCTTTTTGAGAACAGGGAATGGGTTGAAGAGCTTATAAAAACCTGACTGATAATGATGTTATTGCGATTCTATTGCAGGTCTTTCAATTCTGATTATACCTTCCCGGTTTAATATGATACGGTATTTCAGAAAACTTTTTTTCCCGTCCGACAAATCCTGCAGCATAATTACAAAATTAAGATGGTAGACTCTTCTGCACATTTTTTTCTGAACTGATTCACTGTCGGTATAATAATAAATCTGGTCAGGATCATCCATAAGCTGAATGAATTTATGAAGTTCGAATCTGATAATTTCGGTTACAGATTCCATTCTTTGATGGTTTTTGCTGAATTTGGCTCCATTAAGCATAACTTCGTGACGAAAGTTGATTATATTTTCTTCAGGCAGAAGCTCCCTGAAGGGTTTTTTCCCTGTCCCGCGTACGTTCTTTACCTCTTCAGGGATATTGGCTTCAGTTGTGAAGTTGACAAATGATTTAGTGTAGCCTGTTCTTACCTGTACCGATGAATCCTTCAGTATGCTCATCTGATCGGGCATTCGTCTCGGAACAAGAGATTTTAAACCTGATCTGAGAATCTCCTTGATTCTGTCCTTGAAAATATAGGCAACAACTGCAGCAAGCGCCCATGCCGTTGTATTGGCAGGAAAAAAACGGTCGGTCAGAATAGTAGCCGTTACGGCAAATGCCATTGCAATCGCAGCGGCGGTGCCTGCCAGTATCTGCGTTATTCGTGCGGGCGACCGGCTTCCGGTTACGTTAAGATACATAGCAGACTGCGACCATTTTTTTAACAGGTTTGTGCGGTATATTAGAAGTTCGCCCGTACTCTTTTTCTCAGGATATGGAATTCCAGTAGAATACGCCTTTTCGATTCTATGCTGAATTTCACCTTCGATAATATTAGCGAATTTAACTGAACAGTATTCTGTCTCGGTATTCTTCTGGCATAAACGATAAAATTCTCCGGCTTCACGCTGTATCGTCAGACTTATTGATTCATCTGTCCATTCATACGCAAGCAGAAGGCTGTCGTCTATTTCGGGATTGATGAGCATGGATTTTATTTCCCTGAACCGCAATAGAAAAATCCTGATATGACTGATAAATTCGGTCAACCATTCCGTAAGCAAATCAATATCCGTTTCACTGTCAATTTTATTTCTCAGAAAAAGCCTGTTCTTTCTGAGTTCGACCCGGATAATATTAGCGAGAGTTCTGAGTTCATAAATAACCTTGTTATTTTTAATTTTTATTCCGGTAAAAGATTTTTCGAGTTCGGTTTTTATTCTGAATAGCGGGCTCTCCGGGCAATCTTTACTGACAAGCCGCGGAAACGAGAGTTCGGGAGTTGAAATCCTCGTCATGATCCTGACATCCCTCAAAAAAGAGTTTATACCGTAACTTATATTATTTACTGCCAGTACTTTCGGTGAAAAAATATATAGATCAAGAGAATATTTATTTTTTTTATCTGTTACCGGGTACCGAATCTTTAATTCTACCTGAAATTTACCATGGCTTTTTATATAACATTTATAATCCATCAGCTAACCTTTCTGTCATTATACATATTTGAAAAAGATTAATAAAGTTGTTCCATTCTGAAGTTTTGCATATCCGTTCAGCAAAGGGAAAGTGAAAAGTATAATTGACAAAATGCAATAGTGTTGCAATAATTTGGGTAGAGGTGCAGCATAATGTTCACAGACGCAGAGCCGGGTCGTTTTGTTGTCAGTTTAAGAAAAAGACTCAGACACTTTGAGCTTGAATTTCAGATGAGTGTTAAGTCAGGTGAAATCGCTGTCATAGCCGGCCCTTCCGGATCGGGAAAAACAACAATACTCAAATGTATTGCCGGTTTCTCTGTTCCCGATTCAGCTTATATTGTGTTTGGAAACAAGGTCCTGACCGATACATCAAAAAGAATTGTACTGAAACCTCAGCATCGCAAGACCGGACTGTTAAATCAGGATTACAGTCTTTTTCCCCATATGACGGTTCTGGAAAATATAAGATATGCTCATGCCGGCGGACCTTCACCACAGGAACTTCTGGAATTATGCGGGATTCTGCATCTGGCTGCCGAGAAACCGGCAAGAATATCCGGCGGAGAGAGACAGCGCTGTGCAGTATGCCGGGTACTTGCAATGCAGCCGGATATGTTGCTGCTTGACGAGCCTTTTTCAGCGCTTGATCCGGAAAACCGGTTTATTCTGCAACAACTTATTCGAAGGATAAGTTATGAGCGGGATATCCCCGTTATTCATGTGACGCATGATCTTGCCGGAGCTGTATGTTACGCCGACAGTCTTCATGCTGTGAATTCGGGAAAAAAGGACGACGCCTGGATAGATAAGCAGATGAAATACCTGAATTCGGAGATTCCGGCAGTGACGGTCATCTGAGGAGTTAAAATGAAATTATTTAAAAGGGTAATTACTGTTGCAGTAATATTTCTGATTTGTTTAGCAGCAGCCTCTGCGCAGAGTCTGACTGTTGCATCAGGCGCCGGTTACAGGGCTCTTGTAGATGAGCTTGGAACTTTATTTTTTGATGAAACAGGAATTAAAATAGACAAAATTTACGGAAATATGGGACAGGTCACAAATCAGGCCAAAATCAGCGGAATTGTTGATTTTGTAATCGGAGACAGCAACTTTTTCTCTTCCGCGGGCCTGCCATTAGAAAAAGAGTATCAAATAGGAAACGGTAAACTTGTTCTGGCATTTTCTTCAGGAAAAGGCCCTGCTTCGCTGGAAAAACTGTTTTCAGGCGAAGCAAGTCGTATTGCCCATCCTGATCCTTCACATGCAATCTACGGAAAAGCCGCGTCGGAGTATCTTGAGAATACGGGAATTGATCAAGAGCTGAAAGACAGGCTGATTATAGTGGGTACTGTACCGCAGGTTTCAGCGTATCTGATCAGCGGTGAAATTGATATGGGGTTTATAAATATGACCGATGCACTGGCAATTAGCGACAAAATCGACGGCTGGATAAATGTACCGCAGGAATATTACAGTCCAATTAGTATTGTTGCCGGTAGAATGGCTGAAACCGGTTCGGATTATGAAGCTGATATGTTCGGAAAGTTTCTGCTGTCCGAAAAAGCAAAGGAAACATCAGTGAAGCACGGATTTTAGGATGATGGAGTTTTTTAAACTGCTTGGATCTTCTTCGGTTATTGAACCCGTAATGCTCAGCATAAAAATATTGATTGTAATTTTACCCATGCTGGCTTTATTCGGTATTCCCATAGGGGTTTTTCTTGGCCGGCGGACCGGTTACGGAGCAGTAATCGCCGATTTTCTGGTCTCGATACCGTTAATATTTCCCCCGATAGCCACAGGCTTTATTCTGCTTGTTCTTTTGGGAAGGCAGAGTCTTATAGGCGGATTTCTTCACAAAGTCTCCGGCCTTGATATGGTTTTCAGTTTTGCGGGCGTGGCCTTCGCCGGGTTTGTTTCAGGACTTCCGCTTCTTGTAAAAACTGTTCAGTCAGCTGTCAGAAATGATCTTAACGGATATATAGAGGCTTCGTATATGCTTGGGAAATCCGAACTGGAAACCTTTTTCAGAGTTGTGATTCCGCTGCTTCGAAAGGGTATTATTACGGGAATGTTTATCGGGGCAGCAAGAGCATTGGGAGATGTAGGCATTACGCTGATGCTCGGCGGAAATATTACCGGCAGAACAAACACCATATCTCTTGAAATCTATAATTCAGTTTTTACAGGAGAATTTAACCGGGCTTTTGTTCTTGCAGCGATTCTGGGGGGTATTTCGCTGATTGTGACAAAGATCACGCGCACCAGTATGACAGCAGCTGATGTTTAAATGCCGGTTCTGCCGTTCTCTTGATTTTTACTGTCAGGCATTTTAAAGTGTAAGAATGCAAAAATCAGATTTAAATAGTAACTATATGAAAAAAGCCAGAGAAATGGTTTTAAACGCAGGTCTCAGGGAAAAGGAGCTTCGTGTACAGGTCCTCGGACTTCTGCTGGCATACGGTCGTCCTGTTTCTCATAATGAACTGATGGCGCTTGAACAGCTTTCCGATGCAGACAGGGTTTCAGTTTACCGCAACCTTTCTCTTCTTAAAGAGGCTGAACTCGTGCATACCGTTCAGGGGATTGACGGGGTGGAACGCTTTTGTGCACATGATACGAATATGCGAGGCTGTCCGGGGGGGCATGCACATTTTGTATGTGTTGAATGTAAAAAGATGGTGTGTCTGAAAGATCAGGTTATTCCGTTAATCGATGTCCCTTCAGGTTTTATCGTGGAAGGCAAGCAACTGTTGGTTTACGGAAAATGTGCTGAGTGTGCCCCTGATAAATAATTGCCTCTGCTACTATGCAAAGCTTCCGTAAATCTGTACATTCAGCTTAATGAAACACCATGTACACAATGAAAAGATTAGAAATATCGCGATAATAGCGCATGTAGATCACGGCAAGACAACTCTTGTTGATGCAATGTTCAGGCAGAGCGGAACTTTTCGTGACAATCAGGAAACTGCTGATCGTCTGATGGATAATATGGACCTTGAAAAAGAGCGGGGCATTACAATAGCCGCCAAAAACTGTTCTGTCAGCTGGCGGGATGTGAAGATAAATATCCTTGACACTCCGGGTCATGCCGATTTTGGCGGGGAAGTTGAGCGTGCTCTTTCAATGGTCGACGGCGCCATTCTGCTGGTCGACGCATCAGAAGGGCCTCTTCCCCAGACCCGTTTTGTTTTGTCAAAGGCGCTTGCTGCCGGGTTGAAGATAATAGTAGTGATTAACAAGATAGATCGGGCCGATGCCCGGTGCAGGGAAGTACTGGAAGAGATCTATGAACTTTTAATAGACCTTGATGCTGATGAAGAACAACTTGAATTTCCGCTGTTTTATGCAGTAGGCCGTGACGGGATTGCATCAGAATCTCTCGAGCATAAAGGCACCGATCTTCAACCATTATTCAACGCTGTTATCGATCAGATACCCGGCCCTTCGTATTATGAGGATGAACCCTTTCAAATGCTGGTTTCGGACTTGTCGTACTCTGATTATCTCGGACGTCTTGCAGTAGGCAAGGTTATTAATGGGTCGGTAAAATCAAAAGACAGCCTGGTATGCATAAACAGCAGGAACCAGGTGCAGAACCTCAGCGTTACAAAGCTGCAGGTTTACAACGGCCCGGGATTATCGGAAACGGAATCGGTCCAGCCGGGAGATATAGTTGTACTCTCGGGAATAAATGATGTATTTATTGGCGACACAATATCCACGCGCGGCAACCCGAAAGCTCTTCCGCGAATAACCGTAGACGAGCCTACTGTTTCCATGCTTTTTGCGCCCAATAATTCGCCGCTTCTCGGAAAAGAAGGGAAGTTTGTTCAGGGGAACAAGATCGGCGAAAGGCTTGAGAAAGAGACGATGCTGAATGTGTCGATTAAAGTTGAGCAGCAGCCCGGAGGAGAAGGTTTTATAGTCAAAGGCCGCGGGGAATTTCAGATGGTTATACTGATTGAAACCATGCGGCGCGAAGGCTTTGAACTGACGGTTGGGCGTCCTCACGTAATTTTCAAAACGGATGACAGCGGTAAGACGCTGGAACCCGTTGAACACCTTTTTGTCGATTGTGAAGAAGTATATACCGGAATAGTTACCGAGAAGCTGTCTCAGCGGAAAGGACGTATGACGAATTTTGTATCGCATCATAATGGTCGGGCCAGACTTGAGTTTTCGGTTCCGTCCCGCGCGCTTATCGGTTACAGGGATGAGTTTTTAACCGACACGCGCGGCACCGGGATCATGAGTTCATATATTAGCGGGTATGAACCTTACAGGGGCGACTTCCCCGAGCGCCATACGGGCTCTCTTGTTGCAGACCGGGCCGGAGAATGTGTCCCGTATGCAATTTTCAATCTGGAACCCCGCGGACACATGTTTGTTGTTCCGGGAGACATAGTTTATGAGGGAATGATTGTCGGCGAACATTCACGCGATAATGATCTGAACGTAAACCCGATTAAAACCAAAAAGCTTTCCAACATGCGGGCCTCAGGCAAGGATGAAGCGGTCGTGCTGACTCCGATTATGCCTCTTACGATCGAAAGGGCTATCCAGTATATAAAAGAAGACGAAATGGTTGAGATAACTCCGAAATCAATCAGGCTGAGAAAGAAAATTCTGTCGGCACAGAATCGAAAGGTTGAGAATAAAAGAAAATAATCAGAACATTGGTCGACGATTGATTTTTATGGAATTATTATGTATTCTTAACAAAATTAATACACACTATATTAGGAGAAGAATATGCCTGAAATGCCCGAAGTAGTAAAAAAAGACTGGGAAAAACGCGCCGGGGCAGTAGTTTTGTCAACTGTGGATGCAGATGGAACGCCCAACTCAATTTATGCAACCTGTGTCGGATTATACGACGACAGCAAAATTGTTGTTGCAAATAATTATTTTGATAAAACCATAAAGAACATCAGGGCAGGCAGCAGGGCTTCTGTTGTTTTTATAACCGAAGATAAAAAAGCCTATCAGATAAAGGGCTGCGTCGAGTATTATGAAGACGGGCCGGTTTTTGATTTTATGAAGAGCTGGAACCCTGAACAGCATCCCGGGCACGGAGCTGCTGCTGTGGCGATAGAATCGGTTTATTCAGGGGCTGATAAACTGGTTTAATTTCAATTCATTTTGCCGCCGTGACGAAGGCGTTGAATATATTCTGGTGAATTGCATACCTGCCGGTGAGGACCACGGGATGCCATTGAATGCCGGCAAGAAAGCGGAAGCCTGATGATTCAACCCCTTCTATTATTCCATCTTCGCTTACAGCAGAAGCTGTAAGCGAGTCCGACAGCATTGATATTATCTGATGATGAGCGCTGTTAACGGAATATTATGAAAATAATATGGTCGGGCTATAAATCTGTTAAGCAACTTTTTAGAAAGTGTTGAAGTGTTATTTAAAAACCGGGAGAACCGGATAAAAAAAGGGAATCGGCCGTTCAGACGATTCCCTCTAAATTTTCCAATTAAGATATGTTATATCATGAATATTCAGGTGCTTCCGCAGGAGTTACCTGAAATCCGGAAAAACAACTACTGACCGCACTGCGGGCTTAAGTTGTTTTAGAACTCTCTTCTTGGACGGCGTTCCCGCTCCCGGGCTTCATTGACCCTAAGGTTTCTGCCTTTAAAGTCTTTGTCGTTGAGCATAGAAACTGCGGCAGTCGCAGCATCTTCTTCAACCATTTCTACAAATCCGAATCCTCTCGGTCGATTAGTTTCGCGATCCATGATCAGTTTTACGCTTTCAACTTCGCCATACTGTGAGAAGAGTTCATTAAGATCCTCTTCAGTTGTTGAGTAATTAAGATTACCCACATAGATTGTTTTTGCCATTTAAATCCTCTGAAAATTTTTTAATCTGATTTGCAGTTTCTTCAAATGTCTTGTGATAGTTGAAATGCTTTTACTGTCAGGACTGAAAAACAAATACGACAAGAAAAATAGAAGATAAAACAGAACAGATTTTCTGATACAAGCGTAGATTATTTATCGTACATAGTCAAGCATGAAAACTCTTCACAATAAATAAAGTATTGCAATATGGCTGCTTTGAAGGCAAAAAAATCGTTTTTTACGGACTATTTCATATGTTTACAGGCTATATGACCATTAATATCCGATTTCAGATAACAGAATGGCTGATAACCCCGTTTCGATGTTTGCATTTTTTTCATCCTGCTGATAGAATGTCCGGTATCGGGCGGCAACCGAATGCTGTCCGGTTGAAGCTTGAGGTAAGTGCTTGATAGAAAATGACAGAAGAGTCCGAATAATTTCCGGGCATTACGGAAGCGGAAAAACGGAGTTTGCGGTTAATTATGCCGTAAAACTGGCTGAAACCGGCCGGACTCCCGTTCTTGCAGATATAGATGTGATTAATCCCTATTTCAGAAGCCGGGAACGAATACGAATGCTTGAAGATCACGGTGTCAGGGTAGTTGCAGATACGGTAAATACTTCATTAATAGATGTTCCTGCAATATCTGCGGAGGTCTATACTGTGTTTGACCGTCATGATTCAGATGCTGTTATAGATGCCGGCGGCGGCAGGGCCGGAATTGCCGTACTTAAAAGATTTTCTGATCATTTTTCCAATCCGGAAGAATATGATTTTTTTCTTGTAATAAACGCAAATCGTCCCGAAACACGAAGTCCGGCACAAATTATTGAGTATATAAAATCGTTTGAAAACACCTGCGGACTGAAGGTTTCAGGTTTAATAAATAATACTCATATGTTAAGATCTACCACCGCAGCTGATATTGTCTCGGGTTACAGTTTGTCGGTTGAAGTGTCTGAAATGACCGGGATTCCGTTGAGATATAATGCAGGGCTTGAAAAGCTTGAGGATGAACTTCCTGAAGAAATAAGAAAGAATTTTTTTCCGATTGAGCTTTTCATGCGGGATGAATGGATGTCGTAATATAAAAGAACATCCTTGTTCTTTTATATTTTCGAAGTTTTACATGCTTTGCATGCAAAACTTCATACAAACTCACCAGCCTTCCATGGCTGGAATTCTTTTTATTAGGAGGAAATATGGCAAGTGGAAAAGTTACTTTCAGGGAAAACAGCTGCAAGGGCTGCGGTCTCTGTATTACAGCCTGTCCCAAAAATATTATTTTTCTGAATAAAAATAAAATTAATCTGAAGGGATATAATCCCGCCACAGTAGAAAAGATGGAGGAATGCATAGGCTGCGGAAATTGCGCGCAGATGTGTCCTGATCTTGTCATAACAGTGGAAAGGCTGTAGAGGAGGAATAAAATGGCAAAACTGCTGATGAAGGGAAATGAGGCGGTGGGTGCTGCCGCTATAAAAGCCGGATGCAAGTATTTTTTCGGCTATCCTATTACTCCGCAAAATGAACTGCCTGAATACATGGCAAGAGAACTGCCCAAAAACGGCGGGACGTTTCTTCAGGCGGAAAGCGAGATAGGAGCAATAAATATGGTCTACGGGGCTTCAGGCGCCGGGGCACGGGTAATGACCTCATCTTCAAGCCCCGGAATTGCGCTGAAGCAGGAAGGTATATCTTACCTTTGCGGAGCTGAACTGCCGTGTGTTATTGTAAACATGAGCAGAACAAGTCCCGGGCTGGGCGGAATCCAGCCGGCACAGGGCGATTATTTTATGGCGACCCGCGGCGGCGGAAACGGGGATTACTATACCCCGGTATTTGCACCGGCGAGTATTCAGGAAACTGTTGATCTCGTGATGGAAGCTTTCAATGTTGCCGATGCATACAGGACCCCGGTTGTTATCCTCGGCGACGGAATGATCGGTCAGATGATGGAATCTGTTGAATTCAAGGAGCCTGATAAACGCAGCCTGCCTCAGAAAGACTGGGCTGTGCAACCGCACAGGGTTCCCGGGGACAAGAAACTGATTAATTCCCTATATATAAAACCCGAAGAAATGGAACCGCATATTCAGAAACTTTTTCGAAAATATGATGTTATCAAAGAAAAGGAAGTACGTTACGAAAAATACAACTGCGACGGGGCCGATATTGTAGCGGTTGCTTACGGCACTGTATCGCGAATTGTTCGAAACGCAATAAAAAAACTGGAATCGGAAGGAATTAGGCTGGGACTTATCAGACCGATTACGCTCTGGCCGTTTCCTTTTGAGGCTTTTAACGAGATAAGTCCCGAGACAAAAGCATTTCTGACTGTGGAAATGAGTGCGGGGCAGATGATTGATGATGTTAAAATTGCCAATGCTGGCAGGCTGCCTGTTGAATTTTACGGCAGGCTGGGCGGGGTAGTCCCAAAACCGGTGGAAATTGTGGACAAGGTTAAAGAGATTCTCGGAGGTGCAAAATGAGCGTAGTTTTCGAAAGAACAGAGGGTATTAACGATATTCCCTTTCATTATTGTCCGGGATGTACTCACGGCATTATTCACCGGCTTGTTTCAGAGTCGCTGGTCGAACTCGGACTGCTTGAAGACGCAGTTTGTGTTTCTTCGGTCGGCTGTTCGGTTTTTACCTATAACTATTTCGATTGTGATGCATACCAGGCTTCACACGGACGCGCAGCCGCCGTTGCCACCGGGGCAAAACGGGTATTGAAAGATCGCACCGTATTTACATACCAGGGCGACGGAGACCTCGCCGCAATAGGCACCGCCGAAACGGTGCATGCCGCAGCCCGCGGTGAGAATATCACGATTATTTACGTGAATAACGCAATATACGGTATGACGGGTGGACAGATGGCTCCCACAACCCTGGTCGGCCAGCAAGCAACAACATCGCCCTACGGACGCTCGGTTGAACTGCAGGGGTATCCCATACGTGTCGCCGAGATGCTGGCCACACTGGACGGTACCGCCTTTATTGAAAGGGTAGCGGTAAATAAGCCTGCTAACGTCAGAAAAGCCAAAAAGGCTATAAAGAAGGCCTTTGAGGTGCAGACTGCCGGGAAAGGATTCAGTCTTGTAGAGGTGCTCTCAACATGCCCCACCAACTGGGGGATGACTCCGGCTGATGCTTTGGGCTGGGTTGATGAAAAGATGGTTCCTTATTACCCGCTCGGCAATTTTAAAACACCGGAGGAGAAGTAGCATGGCATTTACTGAAGAAGTGATATTTGCAGGATTCGGAGGCCAGGGTGTACTGTCGATGGGCCGGATGGTTGCATATGCAGGAATGGTAAAGGGGATGAACGTCAGCTGGCTGCCGTCCTATGGTCCTGAAATGAGGGGAGGAACTGCAAACTGCAATGTAATTGTATCGGACGAGCTTATTGGAAGCCCTGTTGTTGCTGAGGCCGATACGCTTATTGTTATGAACCGCCCATCCCTTGATAAATTTGAAAGCTGGGTCAAACCCGGAGGGAAGATACTTGTTAATTCTTCGCTTATTGATCGCAAGGTAGAAAGGGAAGATGTTGAGGCATATTATTATCCCGTCAATGAGGTTGCATCCGAATGCGGAAATGCAAAGGCAGCCAATATGGTTATGCTCGGCGCTTATATAAAACAGAAAGGTTTTCTTGATGAGCAGGATCTCCTTGGAGCATTCGTGAAGGTTTTCGGAGAAGACAAGAAAAAGCTTCTTCCGCTTAACGAGAAAGCGGTTGCAGAGGGAATCAGGCTGGCAGGCTGATTACGGTTTTTGCTATAAAGGGACTGTTTTGATAGTGGAACAGTCCTTTTTTTTATTATTCAGCCGGTTCGATTATGTATCGCTCCCTGACTATGCTGAAATAATATGTTTCGTTTCGATAATTGTCTTCAACAGTAAAACGCAGTCTGCCTTCCCATTCGGTGTTTACCTTGAAGTTAAGATCATTCCACCAGAACTTGTCGGTCCCGTAAACGTACGGGATGTCTTCTGTACCTTTTTTTCTGAATAAGGTTTTGTCGTTATAAACGCAGCTGAAAGTAAACCATCGCGAGATAGCGTTGGTAATTTCTTCCCGCCCGAGTGTAACAAAGATCTGTCCCGTCTCCGGAAGGCGGGATTGTCTCTTTTTATATGTATTTTCATCGATATCGGAATTCTCAAACAGGGTCGAAAGTTCCTGTACAAGCTGGTCCCGTGTTTTATACTCGACAATCATGAAGCCGGTCTCATCTGCATAGTTTTCATCGGGTATGACCGCATATCTGAACCCGTATTCAACCGGGGAGATTTCCGGTTCGCCTTCAGGCGCCGGTTTCCAGACTGCAGCCTCCATGGAAGCCTCCTCAACAAAGCCCAGCAGGCTGAACAGCATCAATAACGACGCAGGGCTCCATTGCCCTTCAGCTGTTTCAAGGCTGATTACAGCATCTTCGCCGTATTCATTACGGGCCTTTTCGGTAAGAATATCTTTAAGCTCTGTGCTGCGTTCTTCTTTGCTTTTAAGAAAAAGCCAGTTCCAGCATGTTTTTTCAGCGGAAATTTTGCCGACCTGCTCATATTTTTCCATAAAATCATCAGTATCCCGGGAAATTTCCAGAGAGAGTGTGGAACAGCCGGTTAGAATGACTGCAAGTACAGTAAAAAAAAGAATTGTTCGCATTTGCATATAAAAATAATCGGCCCGTTTCATCCGCCGGCTTAGAAGAGATTGCCGCTGTTTTTCAGATTTCAGGCCAGTTCAGCCTGTGAAGATCTCCTTCAGAACTGAGTCCTCCGAAACCCGTCTGCCTTAGGGCCTCATATACGGCTATCGCCGCTGAATTTGAAAGGTTGAGCGAGCGGGATTCTTCTATCATCGGGATTCGGCAGCAATTGCTGGAGTTTCCGACAAGAAGCTCTTCAGGAAGCCCCGTTGTTTCGCTGCCGAAAACAAGCCAGCTTTTCTCGGTGTACTGCATTTCATGGTATGAGCGTTTGGCCTTTGTTGTAAAAAAAAACATTCCGGAATCTGCGGCGCCGGCCTGATCTGCGCTGCCTATAAAGTCGTCTATGCTGTTATGATAAAAGACATCGAGCAGATCCCAGTAGTCAAGACCGGCGCGTTTCAGGCTTTTATCGTCAGTTGAAAACCCCAGCGGTTTTACGAGATGAAGAGCGGCGCCCGTTGCCGCACAGGTCCGGGCGATATTTCCCGTATTCTGGGGAATCTGGGGGTGTACAAGAACAATGTTCATCAGTTTGAGCGTTTTGCGCTGAGCTGTTCAGCTTTTACCCTGAATACTGTTACTGCGCTGACAGCAGAATCCTGCATAGGCGGCATTTCCCCGTCAGTGAAATGGGAAAGGATTATGTTCAGAGCTGCTTTTTTCTCATTGAAATCGGTTAGTATTTCGGCAGCACCCGAAGCAATTACAGAACGGTATGTTACGCCCCAGCTGCAGGGTTTTTCTTCGGAATCTTTTACGAGAGAAGACGATTCGTCTATTTCAATACAGACGCGCGGATCTGATTTCAACAGATTAATTTTCAGGCCCTCGCCGGCACAGTGAAAATAAAAGGTCTCGTCGGCATAACCGAAATTCATAGGTACAATGTACGGCGCTCCGTCGCGGTTTATTGCTATTCTTGCGGTATACGCCCTGTTTATTATTTCAGTTATCTCGTTTTTATCGGTAATTTCCTGCTTGTTTCTTCTCATAAAAAAGAGGATAGCATAGTGAAAGGCAGTGCTGCAATAAGGGAAGTGTGCATGTATTCCGGTTATGCTTTCTGTTCGCGTTTAAGCATGAACAGAAGAATATGTTCCTCAATTGTTTTTACGGGACCGGCAACCCTGGCCCGATTACGGTAAATTGCGTTTTTTTTGCGTTGCTTGAAAAACCGAAGCATTTCACGGGGATCGGCACCCTGGAACGTCGAGTAGAAATGATCAATATGAAGTAAATTTTCAATGTTTTTTTTATTTATGGCGGAGATGTTTTTTTCATGCATCATCTCACGAACACTGTTAAGTTCTTCATATGTAAGATTGAACAGAAATTCCTCAAGCGCCTGAAATACGCTCTCGTCATTGCCGGAGTTGCCTAAAAAATCGAACCATACCGGATCAATATTTTTTGCCATCTGGAGCATTTCCGTCATTCCCATCATTGTTCCGTATATCGGAGAGAGATGTTTTCGCGATTTCCACAAAGAGCTCAGCATGGGAGCATAATCTTCCGCCGACTGGCTCAGCCGGTATTCCCATATATTCATCAGCCTGACGGCCGCGCGTGTTTTAATCTCCATGTCGATATCCTCCTCCTGAATAAGCGAGAGGTAAACCTCTTCGCTCATAAGGGCAAAGATATTCAATGTTACAAGTTCCTCAATTTGCGAGGTATATTTTTTCAGTTTTCGTATTGAATCCGCCTCGTATTTCAGCATCAGTATGAAGTTGATTTTCGCCACAACAAAACTGCGGCCGAGAATTACTTTTGTCGGGACGTACATAAGCTGATCTGCGAAATCCATTTTGCAGATCATTGTAATCAGAGACTCCATTGAAAAAGTTGAATTGCCTATTGTCCGTGTGCTATGAAAAGACGGATAGCTTGAAACGGTTTTTGCCAGGTCCTGAAGAGAAGTATACCTTCCTGTTATATATTCCGCTTCTTCAGGTTTTTTCATTCTGATAATATCGAGAATGGTCAGGATTAAATCGTTTTCCTCTCCGGTAAAAACAACAATATCAGTCATCAGTTTCTCATGCTGTTGATTGGGGCCGGAATGCGGCCGCCTCTGGCAATAAACTCGTTATTGCTGAAATTATTTACTTTCATCACAGGTCCGCTGCCGAGAAGTCCCCCGAATTCAACGGTATCACCGATTTTCATGCCGGGGGCCGGAATAATTCTTACTGCAGTGGTTTTATGGTTTACCATCCCTATTGCAGCCTCATCCGCAATAATACCGGAAATTGTTTCGGCGCTTGTATCGCCCGGAACTACAATCATATCAAGGCCTACCGAGCATACGCAGGTCATTGCCTCAAGTTTCTCAAGGCTCAGACTGCCGCAGCGAACGGCGTCAATCATGCCGGCGTCTTCGCTTACCGGAATAAATGAACCGCTGAGGCCCCCGACGTATGAAGACGCCATGGCGCCGCCCTTTTTAACTGCATCGTTCAGAAGCGCCAGAGCTGCTGTTGTTCCCGGAGCTCCGCATTTTTCAAGGCCCATTTCCTCAAGTATGTGGGCTACGCTGTCTCCCATTGCCGGTGTGGGGGCAAGCGACAGATCTACGATACCGAAGGTAGTAGACAGGCGGCGTGAGGCTTCCCTTGCTACCAGTTCGCCGATACGCGTAATCTTGAAAGCTGATTTTTTGATAACCTCGGCAACAACGCCGAAGTCTTCTCCGGGCACTCTTTTTATAGCGCTCTGGACAACGCCGGGACCGCTTATTCCTACGTTGATAACCGATTCAGGTTCGCCGATTCCATGAAAAGCTCCGGCCATAAAAGGATTGTCTTCAGGGACATTCGAGAATACAACAAGCTTGGCGCATCCGAGGCCGCCCTTATCTGCGGTAAGCTCCGCGGTTTCCTTGATTATCCTCCCCATCCGGGCAACGGCATCCATATTGAGCCCCGCCCGTGTGGTCGCTATATTGACTGAAGAGCACACCTTTGCAGTTGAAGAAAGGGCTTCCGGAATGGATCTTATCAGTTTTATATCTCCCGACGTATATCCTTTATGAACAAGTGCGGAAAACCCTCCGATAAAGTCGACCCCGGTTTCAGCAGCCGCGCGATCAAGCGTTTCGGCAAACGATGCGTAATTTTCCTCATCGGACGATTCGGCAACCATTGAAATGGGCGTAACGGAAATACGCTTGTTGATAATGGGAATTCCGTATTCAGTCTGAATATCCCTGGCGGTATTGACCAGTTCTCCCGCGAGCCTGTTGATTTTATCGTAGATTCTCTGCCTGGATTTTTTACCTGATTCGGATGCGCAGTCGCGCAGTGATATCCCCATGGTAATGGTCCTGATATCCAGGTTCTCACGGTCGATCATTTCAATCGTTTCAAGAATTTCACTTGGTCTGATCATGAGGCTGCTCCCTTATATCCTGTGCATGGAATTGAAAATTTCTTCACGCTGTATCCGGACGGAGAGTCCCGCCTCTTTCCCGTATTCGGTAAGTTTGTCGGCTAATTCCGAAAACGGGCAGCTAAGCCCGGAAGTGTCTACCATCATTATCATGGTAAATATTTCCTGCATAACCGTCTGGTTAATATCGAGGATATTTACGTTGCGTTGTGCAAGAATATTTGCTATTGAGGCTATAATGCCCACTGTGTCGTTTCCGATTACTGTAATAAATGATTTCATTTCCATACTCCGGTTATAAATATATCGCGTTTAATCGTTGGTCCCATTGCGGTAACCTTTAAGGTAAATCTTTTCTGTTTCATCCGCCGTCTTATTCATCAAATCTTCAATGTCCAGTTCTTTGAATTCTGCGGTAAGCCGTTCAAAATCCGGATGTGTTATCGGATGCTCGGGCGCAAAGAGCGTGCAGCAGTCTTCGAACGGCAGAATTGAGGTCCGGTATGTGCCGATTTTTTCGGCAATCCGGATTATTTCCTCTTTGTCCATTCCGATCAGCGGTCTGAAGATCGGCAAATCGGTTCCGCTGCCGGTATAGCGTATGCTTTCAGGCGTCTGGCTTGCAACCTGCGAAAGAGCTTCTCCGGTTACAAGAGCAAGACCGTTGCTGCCTTTGGCTATCCGGTCAGCAATTCTTACCATGGCATGACGCATCAGAAGGGTAGTGGCCTTCTCAAATCCATTTTCCTTAATTTTCAGTTGAACATCCGTGAAAGGAACGATGTACAGGTTCAGACCGCAGGTGTGGTGCGACAGAATGTCGGCAAGATCAATTACCTTCTGCTTTGCTTCGTCCGAGGTGTACGGATAAGTGTGAAAATAAATAGCGTCAAGCTTAAGCCCGCGTTTGGCCATCAGCCACCCGGCTACAGGCGAGTCGATTCCTCCCGAAAGAAGCAAAAGGCCGCCTCCGGCGGAACCTACGGGAAGTCCTCCCGGGCCGCGACTGACGCGCCCGTAAACATATGCGGTTTCGCGCAGCTCGATATTTACAGCCCAGTCGGGGTTTTTAACGTCTACTATTGTTCCCGGTACATTTTCAAGTACGGCATCGCCCACTGCGCAGGATATGTCGTATGATTTCATCGGGAAGCCCTTGTCGGCCCGCCTTGAATTAATCTTGAAACGGGAACCTTCCCCGTTCTTGATGTTTGAGGCAGCCTGCCTGACGGCTTCTTCAGTGATTAGTTTGATGTCCTTTTTTAATCTTGTAACTTCCGAGTATCCTTTAATTCCGAATGTATTCGAAAGAACCGATTCAACTGCAGCGGCGTCTTCAACAGGCGCTTCAATAAAAAAACGGCCCCGGCCGCCTGAAACAGTACAATTTACGCCCCTGAGGCTGAGTTTAATATTTTTTTTCAACCTTTTTTCAAAAAAATTGCGGTTGCCGCCCTTCAGCGCTATTTCACCTATTTTAATCAAGTATAATCTGTTCAAAAAAAATGCTCCCGCAGCCCCTATCGTGAGAGCTGTTTTATAAGTATAGCGGATTCCCGCTTAAAAGTATCGCAGAACTGCTCAATTTCATCGATTGTTGTTGCCGGTCCCGTAGAAATCCTGACGGTTGAAAAAGCTGTCTCCGGGTTGACGCCCATTGCTTCCATAACACGCGACTTTTTTTTCTTTCCGGTTGCGCAGGCCGAGCCTGTGGCTATATCAAATCCCCTGTCGCTCATGACCCGGACAAGGATTTCTCCGGGTACGGGTCTGATGCCGACTGAAAGAATATAGGGAGAGAATTTTTCGGGATTGAGCAGATCGCTGATATTATTGTGAGGAAGAAAAATTGCATTTTTTATCTTTGAGATTTGTTCTGTCAATATTTTTTTCAGTCTCAGCGCATGTTCGAGATTTGCATCAACAGCTTCAACAGCCTTTGCCGCGGTCAGCGAGGTGCCGAGAACCGCATACATATTTTCCGTTCCGTGCCTGATTCCGTTTTCCTGTCCTCCGCCCGAATAGACAGGAACAAGCGGTTTTTTAAGATAAAGCAGTCCGGCACCTCTTGGGCCACGGAATTTATGACTGCTGATCGAAACAGAATCTGCATGCAGGCTGTTCATGTTCAACTGTATCTTGCCGGCAGCCTGTACGGCGTCTATATGAAAATGAACACGGAGCTGTCCGGCGGATATAAAGTTGCCGATTTCTTCAACGGGCTGAATTGCTCCGGTTTCGTTGTTGACCATCATCATGGAAGCAATGAAAGTATTTGAATCCATACGTTTGCAAAAGTTTTCCGGATCAACTATTCCGTCTGCCCCGGACGGAACAATCCTTACTTCCCAGCCGTGTTTTTCAAGCAGCATTGCCGGTTCGTATACCGATGAATGTTCTATGCCCGAAATTACCAGATTTCCTTTACGGTTTTTGTTAAGCAGGGACATAAGAACTATATTGTTTGATTCGGTGCCTCCCGCTGTAAAAAACAACTGGTTCGGACTGCAGCTGAATGATCCGGACAGTTTTTTCCGGCAGCCGGATAAAACGGCTGACGCATCCTTGCCGCGCTGGTGCGGGGATGACGGGTTTCCGAAGTCTGCCATAGTCTGGCCAAGGGCGGCATTAAGGCTTTGTGCGTCGGGTACGGCAGTTGCTGCCCAGTCAAGGTAAATACGATGCATGATTACGAGATAATATTAACCATGACGCTTTTTTTCAAGTAGCAGGGCACTTTCCATAGACTTTTGGAAATATATATATAGTGATACTTGATGAATTATACAAAACACTGTATTCTTACACATTATGGGAAATGACAAATGTAATGATAATGAAATTAGAGTTTTAGCTGAGAAACTTAAAGTCTGCGGGCATCCTGTCAGGCTTAAAATTCTTTGCCTTATAGAAAAGCAGGATTCATGTGTTACCGAACTCTGGCAGTGTCTTGAACAATCCCAACCGGTTATCTCCCAGCATCTTGCTGTTCTTAAGGAAAAGGAAATTGTTGAGTCAGACGTCAGGGGAAATAAGAGAATATATTCAATAAATGATCCGTTTATAAAGAGTATGGTACAGTCTTTTACATTTCTTCCAAGTGTAGGTTACGATTCTAACTAGCTTTTAAATTAAATTAAAGATACACATGTCAAAGGCTGCCAGGTTTGTCAGCCTTTGACATGTGTTATAATAAAAAGTCTCAGAAATTACCGGCAAAGTTTAATATTGTTGTGACGAAAGTCATTATTACTGTAGCCCAGCCTGTAACTATGAAAATATTGCCGAAAACATCATCTGCAGACTGAAGAATGTTCTGGTTTACATAAATAATGGAACCCGGCGGAACTTCATCCGTAAGTTCGATATCAGTGCGGTTGCCTTCGCGATCAATCAGCTCTATATTATTGGGATTTGCCGTCTGATAATTGATGCCTCCCGCCGCTACTATATAATCCATAACGGTATACCCGTTAACATGGGGTATGGAGTAAGTATCCGAATCGGTGGTGTTAACGGCGCCGAAAACACCCACGAAGGATTTCTCTACAGGAATCAGAATATGGTCTCCCGGGGCCAGTTCGATATCATATTCAAGATTTCTTGTTTTCCATAACTCATCTATATCAAGTTCGACAAATTCCCCGGTTCCATTGTGTTTTAACCGGGCTTCCGAGGTTACTGCATACGGGGTAGGTCCGCCGACCTTGTCAAGCACATTGAGAAGGCTTATGCCGGAATAAAACGGAACTTCAAGTTTGACGGAAGCAGTAGGAGCTACAAAAGGTGAGGCCCCGGAAACTACTGCTCCGTAGACGGCGCCCTCTACTGTAATCGTTTCGGCGTTTTCCGAGATTGACGGAATTGAGATAGAATCGCCGTTTTCCAGTACGAAGGAACCGGCCTTCCTGTATTCAGTCTGGATCTTTGTTGTTTTTCCGGACGGATCAATTCTGGCAATCTCTATTCGTTCCCTCCATGCTCCGGGCTGAAGTTCTCCGGCCAGCTTAAGCAGTGTATCCAGGTTTTCCTCGCCGGCAAGTTCATATGTTCCGGGGTATTTTATCATTCCGGTAACGGTTACTATTTTTTCCGCCATCGGAACATAAAGTCTATCACCCGGAATCAGCCGCGGATTAGAGTTGAAATCGGCATAGGTATAGAATTTGGAAATATCCACGCCGATGGTTTCTTCGCCGCGGATAATTCTGACATCCCGGTATGAAGCATTTACTTTGAAGCCTTTGCACATTGCTATCGCATCTATGACTGTTGTTACGGGAGTGGCATTTATGTATCCTGAAACATTTACGCCGCCGTAAATAAAAACATTGAAATTCGCAGGTGTTGTCAGGTTGAATGTTACAAACTGGACCGGCATCATATCTGAAATCCGTCTTGAAATCATGGTTTGGAGATCGGATATGCTCATTCCTGAGACGTTGGTTTTTCCTATAAACGGCAGCATAAGCGTGTAATCAGGCTGAAGCTGAATATTATATGTTGTGATATAATCAGCGCTTCGTTCAGTATTTGCCCCATAATTGATAAGCAGGGTGAAAATATCGCCGGGAGTCAGCGGATAATCATTCAGTTCCTCAAAATTAGTCGGAAATCCGTTTGCCGAGCTTAACATGCTGTTGGAGTTTGTAAGGACATACTGAAAGATATTGGACTGCAGCCCGAAACCGGGTTCAGAGCCCGAAGCTGATTCCG
Organism: Spirochaetia bacterium; assembly: GCA_963675665.1. Taxonomy (GTDB): domain Bacteria; phylum Spirochaetota; class Spirochaetia; order UBA9216; family UBA9216; genus Thalassospirochaeta. The sequence goes on along the minus strand of OY776510.1, from coordinate 4,086,498 downwards.
TTTCGTCGGCAAAAACCGGCGCTATAAGCATAAATAATGCTATTGAAATAATTAAAAGCTTTTTCATGAACGAATAATAACAGTCTGTCTGGCCATAGTCAACGGAGCCTATCCGCAGGAAGATTTTTTCTGTATAATCATAATAGAGATGATAAGCTTTGATGTTCAACTTGAGAATAAAAAAACACATATAGCAATAGGCAGGAGAGCTGATTTCAGCGGGTTTGAACCCGCTCCCGGCAACAGTCTGCTGGTAACAGATGAAACCATGATAAAATCCGCTGCTGCGCAGGCATTTGTTTCCGCAGGAAGTAATTCTGTTGTGCTCGGACCGGGAGAGAGGTATAAAAGCCTTTCCTCAATTGAAACAATAGCTGAAGCTGCAGTCAGAACAGGGCTTGATCGCGGGGCCGTTATTATCGGGCTCGGCGGAGGTGTTATCTGCGATATGACTGCCTTTGCCGCGTCGGTTTATATGCGCGGATGCAGACTTGCTTTGGCGCCGACAACGCTTCTTTCGATGGTTGATGCGTCTATCGGCGGAAAAACCGGCGTTGATTTTCTTGACAGGAAGAATCTGATAGGCAGTTTTTATCCGGCCGAAAACGTTTTTATTTACACGGAATTTCTTCAGACCCTTTCAGGAAGCGAATATAAAAGCGGTCTTGCCGAAATAATCAAACACGGATTTCTGTCGGGCGACAACCTTCTTGGTTATATAGAAGAACATGCGGAAGATATAAGCAGCCGTGACCCCGAAATTATGCAGGAACTTATTTTTAGAAGCCTGAAGGTGAAAGCGGAATATATAGAGCAGGATTTCAGGGAACAGGGAATACGCGCCCATCTTAATCTGGGACATACATTCGGTCATGCGCTTGAAACTGCAGCCGGGCTGGGCAGTTTTACACACGGAGAAGCTGTTGCGTGGGGAATCAGCCGTGCGGCGCGGGCAGGAGCCCTTATGGGAATAACCTCTGAAGCTTATGTCTCAAGAGTTGATAATATTCTGCGGAAATACGGCTATAATATTGATTTCAGCGATTTTAATCATACAATTTTTATGGACGCTCTTTTTTCCGACAAGAAAAAAAAGAACGGGGAGTTGCGGTTTATCCTTCAAAAGAATATCGGAGAAACCGTAATGGAAAGTATCGGTGCGGATATTATTAAAGAGGTAATTCAGGCTTAATGAAATTTGAATCCGGTTATACTGAAAAACGGTTGCAAACGGGAACCGATTTGGCATTTGTTTTTTCCGGAACGGAAATGCTGGTAAAAAATGAACTGGTTCCTGTGATTGATGAAGTCTCTTCATTTCTGAATGAAAACGGAATAGATCCTGATTCCGGAGGCAGATATTTCGGAACAATAGGGGCCAAAAACTGCTATGCGTTCAATCTGCCTGCAGGATTTGATACCGACGGCTTTGAGACCATGGCCGGCGACGGGTACGGTGAACAGCAGTTTGTACTTTTACGCCGATATATTGCGGAACTTGACAAGGTTATCTGCGAAGCCGCCGGATATGCATCGCATTTGCTTCACTGGGACCGCAACAGCATATTCTGCGGGTACTGCGGAGCAAAAAATAACTGGCATGAGCATGAATGCGCAAAGAAATGCCCCGAGTGCGGAAACCTGCAGTTTCCGAAAATATCTCCGGCAATAATCATACTTATCCAAAAGGGAAACGATATCCTGCTTGCCCATAACAGACGTTTTCCCGAAGGCCGGTACAGCGTCCTTGCCGGGTTTATGGAAATGGGCGAAACAATAGAGCAGACCGCAATTCGCGAAGTGCGTGAAGAATGCGGAATAGAGATTGGGAACATCCGGTATATAGCCAGTCAGAGCTGGCCGTTTCCCGATTCATTAATGCTGGGCCTGTCCGCGGAATGGAAGTCCGGAGAAATAGTTCCGGACGGCAGAGAAATTGAACATGCCGGTTGGTATAATCCGGGCAATTTCCCGTCCATACCCGGGCCGGGCACAATAGCGAGATTATTAATTGACAAATATACGAAGACATATAAACCCTGAAGAACTGCCCGTATACCGGGAACGCGAAAGAATACTTGAGGTCCTTGAAAAAAACCAGGTTGTTGTTGTTGAAAGCCCTACAGGCTCGGGAAAAACAACTCAGCTTCCGCTCATTCTGCATGAAGCAGGGTATTCCCAATCCGGCATAATCGGCGTTACGCAGCCCCGCAGGATTGCAACACTGTCCGTATGCGACTATATTTCCGATCAGCTGAAAGTTAAGGTCGGAGGATTCACCGGCTACAAGATGCGTTTTGAAGACGTTACGTCGCCCGAAACACGCATCAAGATAATGACCGACGGCATCCTTCTTCAGGAACTTAAGGCAGATCCCTACATGAGCCGTTACAGCGTAATCATGATTGATGAAGCGCATGAACGGAGCCTTAATATAGACTTTATCCTGGGACTGCTTAAAAAGCTTCTTGAAACAAGAGCCGACCTGAAAGTAATCATTTCCTCGGCAACAATTAATGCCGAAGTGTTTTCCGAATATTTCAACAAATGCCCCGTTGTACATATTGAAACCGAAACGTTTCCGGTAAATATCAGGTACGAACCGCCCCGTTTTGAGAATTCCGAAGACTCCATGCTGATCAAGATTGTTGAAATAGTTGAGCGTCATATCGACAGGGGACAGGACGGCGATATACTCGTTTTTCTTCAGGGTGAAAAGGTGATTAAGGATTGCGTTAAACTGTTGTCTGATTCAGCCTTTCGTAAAAAACTGTTTCTCGTTCCGCTTTACGGCAGACTGAGCCGTGAAGAGCAGGAAAGGGTTTTCATCGAAACTCCGAAAGGAAAGACCAAGGTCGTCGTTGCAACAAATATTGCCGAAACAAGCATAACCATCGACGGGATAACCGCGGTAATTGATTCAGGCTATGCAAAGATTAATTTCTACAGCCCGCGGACCTACACGTCTTCTCTTGTAGAAAAGCCTGTTTCCAAGGCTTCATGCAATCAGCGTAAAGGCCGTGCGGGAAGAACAAGACCCGGCGACTGCTACCGGCTGTATACAAAGGATGATTTTAAAAGCCGGGACCTTTTTACGATTGAAGAAATCTACAGGACGGACCTGTCGGAGGTTGTCTTGAGAATGGCGGAACTCGGCATCTCCGATTTCAATACTTTTGAATTTATTTCGCCTCCCGGAAAGGAAGGCCTTATAGCTGCGGTAGAGACGCTGCGGCTTTTCGGTGCAATTGACGATGAAAATCATCTTACCGAAACCGGAACAATGATGGCTGCATTTCCGATGCTGCCGCGTCATTCAAGGATGATCGTCGAAGCAATAAAACGATATCCGGACGTAATTGAAGAAACCATTACGGCAGCTTCTTTTCTGACGGCGCATACCCCTTACACCCTTCCCCAGGGTGAGGAAATGGCGGCGCGTGCCGCCCATCATTCATTCAGGGATGCCGACGGAGATTTTGTTTCATACCTGAAACTTTATGATTCCTATATTGAGGCAGACAACAAGGAAGAATTCTGCAGAAAATATTATCTTGATGATCGTATTATGGCGGAAATTGCAAATATCAAGGTACAGCTTGAAGATATAGTCCGGGAAACAGGCGTTCCTGTATCCGGCGGAGGGACAATACCCGATTATCTCTGTGCCGTCTCGGCAGGGCTTATGCAGTTTGTCTGTTGCCGTTCCGGAAGGGGCGTTTACCGGAGTCTTACAGCGGAACAGATTTCCATACATCCCGGATCGGTAATGTTTCGAGAAAGTCCCAAATACATAGTTGCCGGTGAAGTTGTACGAACCTCAAGAATGTTCGCCCGTTCAGTATCGCCGCTCAGAAGGGAATGGATCAAGATTATTTCGGAGGATCTTTACTATGAGCTTGTTGATACGGGACGCGATGAAACCAGGAGCCGGAAGGCTGAAACCGGTGAACAGCAGTCCCGCAACCGGATCAGAATCGGGGGCAAGCAGTTTGATATCAGGACAGGAAAAGGCGGGCGCAAGATTGTTCAGCTTCCGTGGGATGAATTCAAAACAGTAGCAAAGAACATTGAACACGGAGAACTTTCCAGATTAAAGAAAGTCAGGGGAGTTGTGCTGATACCCGACGGGGAATTTCTGAGCGGTGTAAAACTGGTGAATATTATCAGGATATGCAGTGTAATTGATCCCGAAAAAAACAGAACCGGAAAGATGCCGGCAGCTTTTTACACAGGGGCCGTAAACGATTCATCTTCGGGGTTTGATGAAGAAACCGTATTTAACGGGATAAACCGGATTATGTATCTGTTTAAAAAGCCGAAGAGTAAAAAGAAGATCGGGTTTATTACCCTGCATACCGACGGAAACGGCAGCTACTGGTACAGTTCGGGCAGCAGTTTTACAGCTTCGCTAGAAGAAAGTCTTTCAAGTCTGGAAGTAATTGCAGACGAGCTTACCGATAAACGTTATGGAAAACAGATAGGACGTATTTACCGTCGGTTGAACGAGATGATGAATTTGTAACATAATGTAACAGTACAGCCTTTCGGCGTATGTATTTCCGGCATACTATTTGCTATTCCATTTTCATGAAAAAAGAAACTGATTATATAACGAACCTGATTTTGGAATGGCAGAAAACAGGAAAAGGCTTTTCTGATATTATGAAAGAGGCTTCTCTTGAAGTGATGGATTATCCGGCAAGACGCTTTCACTGGGAACATGATGTCTGTGTGGATTTCTATCTGTTTTTTTATCCAAGGCTGTTAAAACTGATTAAGAATTTCAGGTATAAGGGATTGTCGTTTCAGTGCCTTCTCAGAAACACTCTCGCCTGGCAGATAAAAACATATCACAGGAAAAAAAGCTGTGCCGATAAAATAAATCAATGCGTCAGATATAACTGTATAATGGATGCCGAAGCATCGTCTGCAGCCGCAGAACCGGATAAAAAGACATCTGAACCGCTGAAGCTTACAGCAGAATCGGAAAGGCTTCTCGGCATTAACGGAGCCGGGGAAATCCGAAGCGCAAAACTGAAAAGACAGTTGAAGATGCTGGCCCTGAAAAATGCCAATTATCTTGATGACGCGCATATTGAAACCCTGTCTGTTTTGACGGGAAGTGATTCCGAAAGATTTTACGAAACAATTATGAAGCTGCGGGAACAGGGCGAATTCCGGCGTGAGCGGCTTGATGTTTTCAGAACACGGATAAACAAGGCTTATATAAAACTGTGCCAGCTGCAACAGGAATATACCGACTGTGTGAACGGTACCGAACGGAACAGTCTGATAAACCGGCAGGCAGAGCTGAAAAAGCGAATCGGCCGGGCTCACAGCGGGAAAAACCGCGTACAGATGTCGCCGACCAATTCAGAGATCGCCGAAATTATGGGGTTGCCGAAAGGCTCAGTTGATTCGGGTCTCTACTCAGTGAAACGGCTTCTGAAATCTCTTGATGCACAGGATGATGGCGCAGATTGAATTTGTTCATGATATCGCGGCACCCGTCGACTCCGCCCATAACATCGTGCGGTTTATGCGCGTCTGAATTACATACAACTGTAATGTCGTAAGAGGCTGCCTTTTCCCAGAATCTTGAATGAGGGTAGGCTTTGCGGGGGCCTTCAGGAGTGTCTATATCCGGTTTTCGAAGTCCGTAACCGTTGATTTCGAGCGGCACCCGGTATTCTTCCGCCGCCGAAAGAATATCAGCGGCGCATGCCTCGGCATTCTCATCCCATTTCAGATATCCCAAAGCAAAGCTGTCGGGATGCGTGATAAATTTGAATAAGCCGCTTTCCATCAGGGCTGTAATTTCATTTACATATTCGCGAAGATGACCTGCTGTTTCAGCTTTCTGAATCCACATCCATTCTCCGTGATAACGAATCCAGTGCACTCCCGCTATCAGAAAATCAATCTCGCGTCGATACAGAAAGGTATCCTCATAATACGATTTGAACCGCGGATAAAGATCCATCTCAAATCCGGTCAGAACCTTTATTCCGGGAAATAATTCGGCTGCCTCGCTTACTGCCGAAAAATAGCTGTCGAGATCTTTTTCATCCATCCTGAACGGGGTCCATATATCATTCGGTATAAGCGGGGGGTGCTCCGTGAAGCCGAGTAGCTCAACTCCTGCTTCATTTGCCGCCCGGGCATATTCCGGGGCGTCTCCTTCGGCATGTTTACACCTGTAAGTATGCGTATGCAGATTATATGTCCGGGCTGCCGCCCTGTCGGTATTCATGCAATGAATTTCCATTATTCAGGTGCTATAGTCAATCAGTTGTCCGTGAAAAAACGTTGGAATTTTCTTTTATTCACAACGAGGGTAAAAACTGTTATAGTTACGATATGGACACACATGATATTAACGACAGCCTGAAAGAACTCAGTGCGGCGCTTTCCCGTACTGACGATTCGGAACTTATTTTCAGTTTTCTTGAATGCCTGTTAACAAAAAATGAACTGAGCGAGGTAGCAAGCCGCTGGGCCCTTGTAAAGATGCTTGATCAGGGTACAAGTCAAAGAAATATTGCTTCCCAGCTTGGTCTGAGTCTCTGCAAGATTACCCGGGGCTCAAAGGAACTTCAGAAAAATAATTCTGCTTTCAAAAGAATGATCGATCTCGTATAGCTTGACTTCCGGATCTATTAATGCTAAACATTTGTATAGTAGTTTGGCGTTATGGAAAAGAACCCGGTAACATACAATTTTATTCACTGCCGTTCCCGGTACAGCCTTCTGAAGGGTGTTCTCTCTTTTGAACAGATTTGCCGTAATGCTTTCGCTTCAGGCGAACGGGTTGTCGGTGTTGCAGACATAAATAATTTCTACGGACTGCCGTCTTTTCTGGAAACAGCTGAAAAGTATGATCTCAAAGCCCTGTGCGGAGTTGTTATAACCTCATCTGCGCCTGCCGGCAAAATGGAATATCTTTTTACGGCATACTGTATCAACAGGACAGGTTTCCAGCGCCTTAACACTATAATTTCGCGGCTTAACCGGGAACTGTCGGCCGGTGATCGGGGCGAGGAAAGCTATGATCCGGTTGCCGATCTGCTTGAAAACGGACGCGACGGACTGATTATTGTAAGCAGCAGGACCCGGGTCATTGAACGGCTCCGCGAGACTGGCGGCAGCGGACTGTACACGGGGCTTTTTCACGGCGATTCGTTTGACGCTCTCCGTCGATTCTCCGGCAGGCTGGGTGTAAAAACAGCCGCGCTGCGGGAATTCGTTTTATCGGGCAACAGCGATTTCAAAACTCTTCAGCTTCTCCGGTCAGTTGATTCGGGCATTCCCGCAGCAAGGCTCGGAATCCTGCGGGACCGCTGTTCGGCAAGCAGCAGCGGAGGAATTTATACCGAAGCCGATACCTCAATGGAGAATTTCTTTTCGGCTGTTCCCGAGGCTGTTTCCGGTACTGCTGAAATAGCGGAAGCTGCGGCCGGGGCTGAACTGCTGCCGACGCAGTGGGTTTTTCCCGAATTCCGGGGAATGAACAGTGATGAAACAGCCGCCGAGCTGTACCGTCTATGCCGCAGCGGGGTAAGACGCCGCTACGGGGCGCAGCCGGGCGCCGTGAAGGCGGCGGAAATAGAAAAACGGCTGCAGTACGAGATGAATATTATCTGCAGCAAGGGTTTTGCGTCCTATTTTCTTGTAGTCCGGGATATAGTCGGACAGGCCCCGCGAACATGCGGCCGCGGCAGCGCTGCTTCAAGCATAGTTTCTTACCTGCTCGGGATAACGCACGTTGATCCGCTTGCATATAACCTTTTTTTTGAACGTTTTCTGAATGAATACCGGGTTGATCCGCCGGATATTGATGTGGATTTTCCCTGGGATGAGAGGGAAAAGGCCCTTAAATATGTATTTGAAAAATATCCGGGAAATTCGGCGATGGTTGCCGATCATGTCTTTTTCAGGCGCCGCGGCGCGGCCCGTGAGGCGGCAAAGGCGATGGGCATGACCGACATGCAGGCGAATGAACTGATGAAAAAGTGGCGCGGAGGCCGGGGCGAACCTCTCCCCCGGGAGATTGCCGAAAGCGCGGCACTGCTGTACGGCCGGCCGCGGTTCATCGGAATGCATCCGGGGGGTGTGGTTATTACCCCTGGGCCGATCACGGCATATACGCACGTACAGCCTTCCGCGTCCGGTTTCCCGGTTATAGCCTGGGAGAAAGACGGGGCGGAGGCCTGCGGCCTTGTAAAGATTGATCTGCTCGGCAACAGATCTCTTGCAGTGCTGCGCGATACAATAATTCTGGCGAACCGGGAGCGCCGCGAAAAGCTCGACTGGGAAAGCTTTCAGCCGTATTCGGACCCCCGCACGCAGAAATATATCGAATCCGGAGACACCGCCGGTATCTTCTACATAGAATCTCCGGCAACCCGGCAGCTGCTCAAGAAAATGGGGACAGCCGATTTTGAACATGTTGTTTCGGCAAGTTCGATAATACGACCGGCCGCCAATAAATGGATTAATGAATATATCCGGAGAATGAAAGGAGGCGCATACAGGCCCCTGAATCCCCGTCTTGAAGGCGTGCTGGACGAGACTTACGGTATTATGGTTTACCAGGAGGATGTCGCGAGGGTTGCAATGGCCGCCGCCGGGTTTAATCCCGGAGAGGCCGATCAGCTGCGGAAAATACTGTCAAAGAAAAACAGGGCTGAAAAGCTTGTCCGCTGGCGCGAGCGTTTCATGCAGGGGGCGGCCTCGTGCGGTACATCCGCCGGAGATGCAGAGGTCCTTTGGCAGGGGATATTGTCGTTCGACGGGTATTCTTTCTGTAAATCGCACAGCGCGTCATATGCCCTGGTTTCATACAGGCTTGCCTGGCTGAAGCTGCGCTATCCGCTTGAGTTCATGGTATCGGTTATTAATAACGGCGGAGGGTTTTATTCACGGCAGGTGTATCTGAATATGGTCAGGAGAATGGGCTTCCCGGTTCTGAAGCCCGATATAAACAAAAGCCTGGGTCTTTACGCCATTGAAAACCCTTCCTCAGAATCATTCTGCGGCATCAGGGCCATGCGGGCCGGTCTTTGCCAGATAAGGGAACTGTCCGGCACCCTGATAGAAAGCATACTTGAAGAACGCGCAGGGAAAGGGTATTTCAAATCATTTGATGATTTTATCAATCGGATACGACCGTCATACCGGCAGGTGGGGATGCTGATAAAAAGCGGCTGTCTCGACAGTGTTGCAGGAAGCTTCAACAGGCCCCAGATGTTCTGGAAATTCTATCATACAGAAAAGGCCCGTGAAACCGGAATACAGAGCCTTAGGACGGATTTTGATCTGCCGGCAGTTCCTGCGCTTAAGGGCTACAGCCCCGCTGTAATTCTGGGCGATGAGATTGATACCCTTGACCTGTTCTTTTCAAGACACCCGGTTGAATTTTTCTCCGGGCGGGCTGCTGCCCGTTGTTCAGCGGCAAGCCGGGGATCAGCCGTTATGATTGATTCGCGCAGGCTTAAAGAATATGAAGGCCGGATAATTTCAATAGCCGGAACGCTGGCGGCCGAAAAGGAAGTGCTTACATCATCAAAAAAGCCGATGAGTTTTGTCAGTTTCGAAGATTCCTGGTCCATTTTTGAAACGGTTTTTTTCCCGGCGGTATGGGCCGATGTTGAACCGGTTATAGCTTCGGGTTTTGCGTTCCTTGTAACCGGCCGTGTAGAGGCTGAATCAGGGGCCGAATACATAAACGTAAGCAGCCTCATCTGTCTTAACAGGATGCGAACGGTAGGCTGATTTTTGAAAGAAGTTTATGTTACTTGAAATTCTTGCCCAAATCGTCGAATATTGTATCAGAGGTGAAAGTTGAAGGTATTGATGCTCGGCAGAGAAAAACACAGGAATATATTTATTACTGTCGGAAGAATTATGCAGCTCGAAAAGGTGAAATCCGAGAAGTTATATTTTGATAACTGTACCGAAATGCAGCTTGTTAAGTCGTTAAGAAACGCTGATCTCTTTTTATTTTTCCCGGACTGCCTTTCAGGAAATAAATCCGAAGACGGTCTGTGCATGCTGGAAACCGTAGCGGCAGGTTATGTTCTGGCAAAAAAAGGCCGGGTCCTTATTTTCTCACAGGAAAAGAAGATGCTGAGTGAAATTTTGGGAGCGGAGCCGGTAGTCGGCAGCATAGGCGAAACTATAGGGTATTTCAGGAGGGAACGCAAGGTTTTTGAAAGCAATAAGGTTTTTCATAATGCAAGGAGATTAATCTCGGAATCAAGTCTCAGTTTCAGCAGCCGGGGGCTGGTAGAGGCGGTTGAATACGGAATGTACAGGGAAGTACAGGCTTTTCTCAAAGTGGGGTTTTCCACTGAAACGGAGAATGATGAAGGCGTGCCCCTGCTGTCGTTGGCAGTACGTAACGGTGATCTTGAAATATGCCGGCTTCTGATGAGTTATGGAGCTTCACTTAACCTGATTGCGCGCGACAGATGTACCAGCCCGATAATGGATGCCGTAACAGCAATGAAGACGGAAGTTGCCGAGCTGTTGATAGACGCCGGTGCCGATCTGAATTTTAAAAACCGGAACGGGCAGACGTCGCTTGTTGTAGCAATTGGGGCCCGTATGGAGAAGCTCGCAGATCTTCTTGTTGACAAGGGTGCCGATATTACGGTAAAAGACAGTCTTGGAATGACTGCGGCAGATTATGCAAAGCTTTTTTCGCTGAAGGAACTTCAGCAGAAAATTGAGGCAAAACTATAACCGGAAAGTAATAGAACTTGACGGTTTATTTGCACGGGAGTATTTTTTAACATATATGGACGAAAAGAAAATTACAATTTTTCATATTTATCGCGGAAACGGAACATCGATATTTCTTTACCCCTTTTCAAAAAGAAAAAACCTGATTGAACTGCTTGATAAGAACGAGATAACAGGATTTTATGGAAAAGAGCCGCGGGTTGAATCTTTAACACTGTTGAGAAATGAGCTGTACAGGATGATTGAACAGGCCGTTAGGGAATGGGCTGCTGAACGGCGGTTTCTTCCCCGTTTTCTGATTTCAACGCTTCTTTTCCTGCTGTTGTATTTCATCATGTCGTTTGTAATCAGGGACCCTGTTCCGATGGTAGATGAAATACTGATAGGTCTTGCAGGAGCTGTAGGTCTTTATTTTTTTCTTGCAAAACGAAACGCCGATTCGAAACCTGCAACAGAATTGAAAGTCAGGCTGAGGACAAAGGTTGATGCAATAATTTTTAATGAAGACAGTTTTACAAAGGATGTTGAACAGTATCTTCAGCATTGTGAAACAACCACCGATATGGAACAGCTTTTAATGAATATAATCGGTGATGAAAGCAATATTATGTTCGATTATTCTGATCAGGAAAAGGTCCATGAACTTCTTGAAAGCATAATGCTTTTATTTGATGAAAGTGATATCAGGAAGCATGAAAAACTACTCAAAAAGATAGCCGAAGAAGAAAGATCTGATGTTGGGCGGTCAAGAATGCTGCGATGGATGTCAAGTAAAAAAGTTGACCCGTTCCTGTTTGCAGTATATGCAAAGATTATTCAACACGATTGAGTTCTTCCATTCTTTGAAGAAGCTGAATTGAACGTGACGCACTTGCTATAAATTCTTCCGCCGGGGTGAAAGAGTTATCGATTTCAAGCGCAGCTTCCCAGTAGGCGATAGCTTTCTGAAGATCTCCGTTGGCATAGGCATCCAGCCCGGCAATATAAAGTTCATCAACCATAGCAGTACGCTCGTATCGGCCTTCATCGCCAAGCTTGAGTTTTGCCTCGATACTGAAACGGTCAAGTTGGTCTGTGGATGTAGTCAAATCAAGGGTATAGTTCAGATTAAAAGCAACGTGAGCCATATCAATTGTGCTGCCGAGAGAAATCCTCGGGTTTGCTCCCCGAAAGTTAAAGCCTCCCTGAAACGAAAAGAATTCGGTCATCGTTGCGTCAAAACCTCCGGCAAGGTACCATTCTTCGGCCGGAGCGCCGCTCAGATTTAAGGGCAGATTAAAATCAACAGCAAAATTAATCGGACGAATCGGGGAATAGGCTATTCCTGATGAAAATTCCGCAGGAAGTGCTTCACCGAGAGTTTCTACTCCCAGGTTTTTAATAACTGTTCCGACTGAAAAGTTTTTATCCCTTGAATCATAGAATTTGAGGAAATTAAACCTGGTGTACAGACCGGCGTCCGTCATGACGGCAAATGAGGACTGGCCGGCATAGAAAACCGAAGGGATACTGCGAAACCCGGCTTTTACGGATAAACCTGCCGAGAGTCCCTGAAAATAAAAATTACGCAGAAAATTGTATGAAGCATTTAATGTTAATATCGTCTCAAGCGGATACCCGGCCGCAACGGCAGCTCCCCAATCGTCATACTGCGTAAAAGGAAGATACAGCAGCTTCAAACCGGCGCCTATTCCGAAATCTTCAAACCGTTTTGTGAACATTACGCTTTCGATACTTGTATCAGCTATCCAGTTGTTATGCGAAAAAGCAAGCTCCGTTAAGTCAATAACGGCTGAAACTGCAGGATTATATAAAATAGAAGCCGAATCCGATGCCACGGCAGTCTGGGCTGTACCCATAGCTTCGGCTTTGCCGCCTGACGGAATCTTCAGCAGCGGAAAAACAGTTGTTCCGGTATTAATATCATCAGTCAGTTCGCCTGCAGCGGTGATAATACTGTAGTAATCGGGAAAATCCGATGAAAATCCGGGAAAACCAATGAGAAAGACAACTGTAATAAATAAAAAAATACGTCTCATCAATTAATCAATATACAACAATTTAGCCTGCATATCCATTGCTTTAATCAACGGCACGAGTTAGGCAATACTCAACGGAAATATCTGTTATTTGTGATAATATTAGCTTTGAGAGGATTAATCTCAGCTCATTAGGGGCCTTTATTCGGCCGAGAATAGAAACAGGTGTGTAATACCTGAAAAAGCGTCTAATGCTGATTTTCAGCAGGTTGGGGAATGTATGGCAATTCGTTATTTAATAAATATTTAAACGCAGATTGTCAAAATACGGAAAATAGAGGCTGTCTAGTTGTTAAAACACGGATTCAGATCCGCAGTATTTTTGTTTCTCATTATTTTTTCTTTTGCGGCGGCGGATCTGTATGCTTCCGGTTCGCGTGAGGATGATTTTACTGAAGTCGAGCAGCTGATAGAAGATAAGGAATACAATGCAGCGCTCAGGATCCTGACCGAATACCTGAAAAGCAATCCGGAACGTATTGATGATGTTCAGGGACTGCTGGCCCGTATCAGGGAAGAAAAGGAACGCTATAACAACCGGTATGAGGAACTTATCGAAACATACGGCGGTGATGATGTTGAAGCTGCGTATCCGATAATCAAGGAACTTGAAGAACTTGATCCGAACCCCAATGAAGCAACAAGAATATCCCTTGTTCTGGCAAGAGAAACGGCCGGATTTGTGTTTAACAACAACCGATGGGTTGATATCATGGAAAGGGCTTCGGTTCAGCTGATGAACAAAGAGTACGCTGCCGCTGCGGAAACCTACATGGAAGGTTTTGATTTAAGCCGCGACATTTTCAGGGACGCGGGTTACGGCAACATTGTTGTAAACGATATATTCAGTCGAACTGATCGTATGAATGAACTGGCTCTGGAATTCATTGAGCTTTATCCCGGGCTTGTGGAAATGCAGGATATTATACAGACCATGTTTAATCTCGGAAATCCGGATGAATATATCAGTGAGATTAATAAACTTATGCCTGAAATGCAGAAAGCCGGTGAAATCAGGGAAGAGCTGAAGGATTTGGCGGATTATTTTATTGTTCAGGAAGACATAATCAGAAATACTGCCGGCGACGAAAAGCAGGTTCATTATCTTATCTATATGGACAGGCTGTTGAACGGCAGAACAACAGTAGACGAATCTGAGGGAATCACCGGTTCGATTGAAATTTACTGGAACAGTCTTTTTAACCTTGTTGCGAAAAACAGTATGCAGCTTTCCGAAGACCTTTTTACCGGTGCATACTCCCGGTATAAAGATGGCGATTACAATACAGCTGAAACAGCATTTGGAAATGCATCTCGGATTTCGGAAAACAGCATTTCCTTTTATGAATTCGGGTCGAGTTTTCTTGAGTCGGATTCTGAATTTGCAAGAGAAGGTTTGCTCAGCTATGCAGAGAAGTCGCTTTATTCCGATTTACTGTATCTTCAACAGGAATATGATACAGCCGAAGAAATGCTGACGGTTATGGAGAAACAACGGCTTTTTGATAATTATAACAGGAGAATAAGCGCTCTCGATGATCAGAACGGAAATTTTTATGAACAGGGCGCTCTGATAAAGGCTGAATTATTATCCGAAGGAGAAGTTCTCGAATCACTGCTCGAAACAGCGGAAAACCGCGTTAAGGAACTTGAGCTTGATAATGCAGATGATTCTGAATTGGCAAGAAGCGCAGACACGGCTTCCATTCCTGCTGATGAGTACAGAGATCTTGTCGGTAAAGTGCTGACTGCCGAGATAGCGCTTACCGGGCAGATCTTTGAGCTGGAGATACAGCAGCTTGAAGAGAATTATATTGCCGAGAAACTTGCAGCTGAAGAGAGCGACGCTATGATCAGCGGAATACCCGGACAGACGGAGGTTCCCGATGAGGCGGCAGAAGCGGCCGACTTTGAGGTCCTGTACAAATATCCGGACAGGGCGCTTGAAATGCTGCTGGCGGTTGAAACCGGGATAAAAACCCTGACGGCCGATATTGAAAATGTTATTGTCAGAATCGGCAATGAGCGTCCCGCTGTTCGAAACGGCGCGGATGTTGCCGCCGCCATGGCGCATGCCGATGATTTACTGAACAGAAGCGGGCTTCTCCTTGATGAGGCCGTCGATCTTGCCGCTGCAGCACGGGAACAGATTTTTACAGCTGAAAAGTCCAGGCAGGAGGGCGAACGGCGGATTGAAGATTCCAAGCGCCTGACCAGGAGCGGGCAGTTTGCAGTTGCGAAAGAACGTCTTGAGCAGGCTGCCGCCAAGTTTGACGAATCACTGTCGTACCTTGAAGACCCGCTTTTAAGGGCTTACCGGGATGATGAAATCCCGCGGCTGTATGATGAAATTCAGGTCGCTGAAAATAATCTCGTAGTCAGACAGGTTCGTGAATATCTGACGCAGGGAAAAGCCGATTATTCCGACGGTAACTTCCCCGCAGCCCAGAATGTGCTTATAAAGGCACAAAGCCGCTGGGCTGATACTAATATTGAGCCGAACCCGGAGGTTGAATACTGGCTGACTCTGACCAAAACTGCGTTGTCGGTAACGTCGGGGCGCGTTATAGCCTCAACAGATCCGTTATTTGCCGAAATGAGTCAGTATATTAATAAAGCCCGGGAGGATTTTCAGAACGCCAGGGACCAGTATGATCAGGGTAATACGGATGAAGCCGACAATTATTTCGCAAGGGCCGAGCAGAGCATTCTGTATGTACAGCAATTTTTCCCTTTTAACGAGGAAGCAAGAGTTCTTAATTTGAGAATAAGCCAGTACCGTGATCCGGAACGTTTTAATGAATTATTCAGGGCAGATTTTATTGAAGCCCGTAATCTGATAAGCTCTAATCCGCAGAAGGCATATATAGATTTGAAAGACCTTGAAGCAATCAACGCAAATTACGCGGGCTTGAAGGCGGCAATAACCGAGGCGGAGTATGCGGCAGGAATCAAAGTCAGACCGCCTGATCCCCAGAAACTTCAGCGAAGCACGGAGCTCTACCGTCTTGCATATGATATTGTAAGTCGAAATGTGCGTTCGGAGTTTAACGTTGCCCTCAGCTACCTTGATGAGGCGATAAGCCTGAATCCTGATAATAATGATGCGATAAGATTGAAAGATCGTATTTCAACGGATGTAGGCGGAACTGCGGTAGTGGTTATGTCAAACGCTGATCAGCAGTTGTATAATGAAGCCGTCAGTGAATATACCGCCGGAAACTATCTCAAAGCAAGAATTATTGTCGAGAATCTGCTGAAGAACCCGGTGAACCAGCGAAATCCAAAGCTGATAGATCTTAAGGAAAGGATTGATAGAACACGATGAATCTTAAAGCAGTGAAAGCTGCAACCGTCATTATACTTACATGCATCGCCGGTATTTTTTCTGTCCAGGCACAGGATTTTTACTGGGAACAGGAGAAGACCCTTGTTGAAAGCGGCGCCGGTTTCTCGAGAACCGCAGCTGGGGGCGGTGTGATTGCTACTGTCTGGCAGGAGATAACCGGAGCTTCAGAGACAGGAGGAGAGTATTATCTTTCAGCGATTTCTTCGGTAAATGGAGAAGACTGGACCGTCAATAAAAGGTTTGCAGGGCCTTATAAATATACCGGAAAGCAGAGTTATTTTTTCTCACTTGTAGTTGACGACAGCGGCAAAATAATGCTTGCCGTTTCAAATAATGATAATTCGGTAAGCATGTACGAGTCGGACGACAGGGCTGAAAGTTTTCGTGAAATTTCGAGGTCTGAGCGCTTTCCGCTGAAGGTAAGCCCCAGGCTGTCAATGCGGTCGGACGGCGGGCTGATTCTTTTTATTACTCAGGAATCGGTTCAGAATGAGTTCGGCTCACTGGGAATTTACTACTCTGTGTCGGATAACGGAACAAGCTGGACCGGATACAGTCAGCTTGCGCCCGAATCCGAACTCAAGGGGAATTTTCTGCCTTCGCACACCTCGTGGATGGACCGGGAATTTGTTGTTTTTCAGGCCTTTAATATAGGCGCCACATCAACCTTTCAGCTTTACCTGAAATACAGCGACAACGGCGGAATAACCTGGTCGGCCCCTTTGTATCTTTCGGGATTTGAGGATTTCAATGAACTTTACGACGGAGACCCGTATGTGTTTGATAACCAGAGACCTTATATCCACAGTACTCCATCGGGTATAGGTCTTGTATGGGAACGCGGGTTTGCAGGCGGCAACCCCCAGATATATTACGGTAAAATAGGCTATGACGGAACCATGACTGTGATTCCCGAGCAGGTAAGTTCCGGAAATGCGGAATGCCGCTCTCCGAGGCTGACCTGGTACGACGGCAATGATTACATTATCTGGTTTGATAACAGAGTCGGTGATTATCATAATATAATGGCAAGGCGGGACGGTTTGTACTGGTCTGAGGATGATCTTAATTATATAACCGACGGATCGTCGATTTTTGGAAATCTGCTTGTGAGCGGGGGAGATCTTCTTGTCCTCTGGGAAAATGAATTCCGGGGACGCAAGAGGCTTATGATGCTTGGGCCTGATAAAACCGTAAGCGCCCCGGTACTGCGTGCCGCGGATTTTATTGCAGGAAGGCCGGCCGGGCAAAGCCGTTTTACCGTGCGCTGGAATTCACCTGATGATTCATCCGGAATTGCGGGGTACTCTTACAGCTGGAGTGCAGATCCGGAAGAAATTCCCGAAGAGCGTCTTCAGATGCTTGATCGAAACAGGGAGATAACGGTTGAGATAGAAGAAGACGGCAGCTGGTTTTTTCAGGTTATTGCACAGGACTATGCCGGAAACTGGTCCGAACCGGCCAGGATTGAGATGGTCAGGGACACAACGCCGCCGGGAAAGGTTGTTTTTGCCGAACCGGAACTTGATGATAACGAGACAATGCTGTCCAATACATCTTCCATAAAATGGACTCCGCCGGAAGATGTTGATGTTGCCGGATATAGTTATAACCTGCAGTATATCGGGTTATGGAACCGTGAAGTAAACACAGAGACTCTAAGTTTCAGAATTCCGGCCGCCAGAGTTCAAACTGCTGATACCGAATATCCATTCAGGAACATTGATAACGGATTATGGTCGCTCAGCGTCAGGGCTGTGGACCTGGTCGGAAATACCGGCGAGACGGAAACAGTTCTGTTCAGGCTTAATAAATACATACCGGTAACCTACATTACGGGTATAAACAGCGAGATTGATGATCTGGGAGCAGTAACACTCGAAATAACCGGCCGCGGATTTTCCGTCGGCGGTCTGATTCAGCAGGTTATTCTGGATCGTGATGCCGCCGAGCCGTATGATTATACCTACGGAATTGACGACGATCTTTACAGTGTGGAAAATGATCGGTACATTTCAGGACCTGTTCTGGAAAATATAGACACCGGTACTTACAGAATAGGCCTGATACATCCTTCCCGCGGACTGTATTTTACGCAGGGCGGTATAGATGTGGAATCTTCCGGTACTGTCAAGCTCGGAGATTTTTCATCGGTTCCACAGCCGGTACTCGGGATTATTCCGGAAAAACGGTTTACGATACCGTTTAAATATATCCTTTTCAGTCTGATGCTGATGCTGCTTGTTTTCCTGTTTGTTTTCACAGTCAGGAGAACCGCCCTGCTTGTAACCGAGGCAAAGACGCTGAAGAGGCAGGCTGTTGCACTGATAGAAGGCGGTCCGTTAACAATAGAAGAAAAAGAAGAGAGGATAGCTCAAATGTCTAAAATACGAATGGGGCTGAGGGTCAAGTTTTCATTGTTGATGACGATTCTGGTTCTGCTTATAGTTGCAATGATCTCGATACCAATCGCATTTATAACATCCGGAAACCAGAGAGAAATTCTTGCCTCCGGACTTGAAGACCGGGCTGAAGTTCTTCTTGAAAGCCTTGCTTCAGGTGCAAGAACCTTCCTGCCGGCTGAGAACATTATCGAGCTCAGTACCCTGCCGGCACAGATGTCTGCTCTTGGGGAAGATGCAGTATTTGTAACGCTCACCAGTGCAGGCAGTACCGCATCGGAAACTTATGATCCTGAAAAATATGATTACGTTTGGGCTACAAATGATGAACTGCTGCCTGAAGAAGCCGGAGCTGCCGGATATTATCTGATGAACGATGAAATTGCAGGCTTGGCTGATGCTCTAAGAGATTCAATAAATGAAGAAGCCGCTGCGAAAGTTGACGGTATTGTAGAAGAAATAAAGAGACTAAATACTCAGGTTGAACCGCTTGTTGCGCGTTTCATCCAGACGGGAAATGCAGAAGATGAAGAAGCTATTAACCAGATTCAGGATGAACTTCGTGAGCTTGACAAGGAATTGAACAATCGCCTGTTTCAAATCGGAAACCGGCCGGCAAGTTATCCTGTATATAATTCCCAGGACCTGGCGGCTGATATCACAAATTATACATTTTATAAACCGATTGTTTTCAGAACACAGGGAGACAGTTCATTCTTCAGAGGCATAGTAAGGCTGGGAGTGTCAACGGAAGGTATTTTGGCTAATATCAAACAAACCACTGATCAGCTTATAAAGCTTATTTCCGCAATAGCTGCCGGAGCAATCCTTCTTGGTATTGTTGTAGCATTCGTTCTTTCATCAATAATCATTCGGCCGATTAATACTCTTGTCCGGGGTGTTGAGATTATCCGTGATACTGAAGACAAAGAAGCCCTGTCAAAGCATGAAATCAAGGTTAAAACACGTGATGAGCTTGCCGTGCTTGCTGATACAGTAAACCAGATGACACACGGCCTGGTAAAAGCCGCCGTTGCAAACAAGGACCTTACCGTCGGAAAAGAAGTCCAGAAGATGTTTATCCCTCTTGATAAGGACAGTACAGGTAAAAAAGCTTCTACCGGAAAAGAAGACACTGAGACAATAGGATTTTTCGGTTATTACGAAGGCGCCAAGGGAGTTTCCGGAGACTATTTTGATTTCAGGAAGATTGATGAAGTTCATTATGCCGCAATAAAATGCGATGTAGCGGGGAAGGGTGTTCCGGCTTCGCTGATCATGGTTGAGGTTGCAACAATCTTTCTCAGTTTCTTCAGAAACAGAAAAAGCGTAAAAACAAAAAGCGGAAAGCCCGTTCCTCCTAATATTGTTGAACTGACTTACAGTATAAATGACATGCTCGAGGAGCGGGGATTTAAAGGAAGGTTTGCTGCATTTACAATAATCATTATCAATTCTGAAACAGGTGAGCTTTATATCTGTAATGCAGGCGACAAGCTTCTTCATATGTATGACAGCAGGCAGCAGAAAATGATAATCAAGGAGCTTCCTGAATCTCCGGCATCGGGAGTTTTTGCTTCCGATATGGTCAGGATGGGGACCGGTTTTGTTCAGGTCAAGGACAAACTTAACCCCGGAGACAGCCTGCTGATGTTTACAGACGGACTTGAAGAAGCCCAGAGAAAATTCCGGGATGAGAATTTCAATGTTGTTGAATGCAACTGGAAAGGCCTTGAAAGGGGCACGGAACATGATACTCACCCGGTTGGAAATGATAACGAAGAATTCGGAATACCGAGAATACAGGCCTTAATTAATGCTCTTATGGCCGGAGAGAAATATTCGCTGTATAAATATCACAACCCGTTTGAAGATGAAGAACTGATTTTTGATTTTACAAACTGCGACAGGGATATCGAAGATATAGTTATGGCTTCTGTATCGGTTGAGCGGGTGTTCCGTCTTTATCCGGATCCTTCAGCAGGACCGGACGACAGGGTTAATATCGACAAAGCCATAGCTGAATATCTGAAAGAGCATTTTGAAGGTTTCGACAGATATTTCGGACATATTGTTCCGGGCAAGGAAGATGACGAGTTTATTACTTACAGCCATCTCAAGGAAGACGAACAGTATGATGACCTGACCCTGCTTGGAATAATGAAAAAGTAATGCAGAAGTTTTTCTGCGACAACTGCGGCATACAGGTTGATCGGAACCAACTGCGTTGTCCGCACTGCGGGCGGTATTTTAAATCGGTAAAATGCCCGAATTGCGGACTTGCAGGAAGCCCGGACCTGTTTGCGGACGGCTGCCCCTCATGCGGCTACGCTGCAGAGAATAACGGTAACAGTTTTGAAATAGGTTCCGCCCCTGTAAAGCCTGCGAAAAAACCACAAAAGTTTTCAGATCTTTTCTATAAACGGATAATACCGCTGCTGCTGATTCTTCTGGCTGTGCTTCTGATCCTGTTTTTCCGAATCAGTTTCTGAAGCGTGTTTATTCTCCCGGCAGCAGGTTCGGAGGCAGTGCGTTCCAGAGGGGATCATCAGGCAACGGCGCAAGGATAAACAGGGAAGCTCCGGATGAAGGCGACGCCAGTTTTAACGAAATAGCATGCAGATGAATGCCTCCGTCCGGATTGGTTCGTTTAGCGCCGTATTTTATATCTCCCTTTATGTGACAGCCTGCTGCCGCAAGCTGGGCTCTTATCTGATGTTTACGGCCGGTCAGCAACGTGATTTCAAGAATGTAATACCTCTCCGTCCGAAATATTAACCGGTAATCAAGAACAGCTTTTTTTGTGTTTTTTCCCGGTTCTTTCAGCACCCGTACCTTGTTAAGTTTTTTACCGGAAGGAATATAGAGATAATCCTCAAGCCTGCCGCTTTCGGCCGGTGGAGCAGCGTCGACTGCGCAGAGATAACGCTTTTCAACAGGTTTGTCTGCCTGACCGCTGAATTGTCTGCCCAGGTCGGCCGCGGCGGCCTTTGTTCTTGCAAAAAGTACAATTCCGCTTACGGGAACGTCAATTCTGTGAACAGGCAATAACCTGCCGTAGCTTTTCTCCAGCCTGTCAATCAGGGCCGGTTCGCCTTTTATTCCGGGCAGAACGTATTCCCCGATTTTTTTGTTTACTGCAATAATATCTTTATCCTGGTAGAGAAGCATAAACAGAGTTTTAGTATAAAACGGAGAAAAAAAAAAGATGTTATTTACAAATAATAGCGCCCGCCTTAAAATTAAACGGTAATTCAGGGAGGACAGATGAAAAAAATCATTTTTCTTTTAATCATTACAATCATTGCCGGAACATCATCATTTGCCGGAGATTTCAGCTTTGCATTTGAAGATGCAAGGTTTCATTCGGATCTGCTGTTCGGGTTTGCCCCGGTTTATGTCCGTGCAGGCGTAGATTATACCGGTTGGGAGTTTATCGAGGACCAGAGGACCGATTTCTATATCATAGGAGGCGGAGCGCTAATCAGTTCCGATATCTGGACTGAGGGCGACGGAATTCCTATAGACGCTGAAGGCGGAATAGGAATGGAGACCTCAGATCCGAGCTTTGATGATTATAATTCATACAGCAAATGGCAGGGTGATTTTTCCCTTAAACTGAAACAGGGATTTATCCAGGAGCCAAACCGTGAAAAGGCGTTTCTGGCCGGCTATGCAAAGTATGCCGCTCATTTTACATCCCCTCATGAAAATTGGGGAGGAGGTGAAGGTTCGATCTTCTTATCCGGATCGGAACAGGCCTACCCGGATAAGAATGGGACATTTACGAACGTTCTGCAGGCGGGTGTGGAGATGGACAGGCTTGACATCGGCGATGTCTACGATGGGTTTTGGGCCGACTGCTCGGTAAAATGGGCGCCGTCATGGCTGGCGAACACAATCCTCGGAACGAGCAGTTTCGTAAATGTTAATCTTACTGTGGAAGGTTATTACAGCCTGCTCGATTTAAAGCGGAAAAACAGCGAGCTTGAACTTCTCGGCATCTACCTTGCCGACAGGGTACAGGTTGACTATACAACCGGCTCGGCCATTCCCCAGTTTTACCAGGAGAGTCCGGCACTTGGTACAAAGATGCGCGGATTTGAGAGCAATTCAATGGGAACGGAATTTACCGCCGTTAATAATTTTGACGTCAGATTTTATGGTATAGAGTTTATAGACAATACCAATCCACTGATTAACCTGTTTTTTGACATGGGTTACTTTGCGGGCAGGTATTTTAATACGGAATAC
Organism: Spirochaetia bacterium; assembly: GCA_963675665.1. Lineage (GTDB taxonomy): Bacteria > Spirochaetota > Spirochaetia > UBA9216 > UBA9216 > Thalassospirochaeta. The sequence continues at coordinate 4,063,705 of OY776510.1, read as the reverse complement.
CGGGATTCTGATAACGGCGAATTCGTCTGTTCTACAGGGTTTGAGGTTGCGCTGAATATTATTGATTTTGCCCAGGTCGGCTATATTTTCGGGTTTCCGCTTGTCGGAACAAACCTGCAGGAAGAAACAATGCAGAGCACAATAATGTTTCAGTATAAATTCTAAACTGTCCGGCGGTAATAAAAAAAGCTCTGCAGAACACATGGGTGTGCTGCAGAGCTTTTTTTGGAAGAAGGTTCCTGCTATTTAAAGAGATCCCGAATCTCGTTTTTATAAATCTTGGTAATTACATTTCTTCTCAACTTGAGCGAATGTGTCATTTCAACGCCGACCTCGAATTCTTTTGGAAGGAGCTTGAACCTGAATATCCGCTCAAAGGCTTTAAAGCCTGTTTTTGCGTTTACAAGCGATTTGATCTCGTTGTTCATAAGTTCTTCGATAAACGGGTTACTGAAAAGCTCTTCCTTCTCAAGGTAGGAAATGCCTTTTTCGATAGCCAGATTTTCAATTACTTCGATGTCCGGAACTATAAGGGCACCGAGAAACTTTTGGTCCTGGCCGACTACCATAACCTGTGAGATATAGTCCGACTGGTTCAGTTTGTCTTCAATAGGCACCGGTTCAACATTCTCGCCGCCCCTGAGCACTATTGTTTCCTTGGAGCGTCCAAGTATTTTAAATTCCCCTGTATGGGTAAAAACAGCTATATCACCGGTATTAAGCCATCCGTTTTTAAGAATGGCTGACGTGAGTTCAGGTTCCTTGTAGTAACCGAGCATAACCTGCTCGCTTTTAACATGAAGTTCGCCTTTGTAACCTACAGGCATGATAGCTCCGTCTTTACTTATGATCCTGTAATCTATATCTTCCAGCAATGGTCCGACTGTATTCGGCACCGGTTTGGAATCAATTCGTACTGCAAGAATCGGTGCTGTTTCAGTAAGCCCGTAACCTTCAAGCACTGAGATTCCTACCGCCCTGAAGAACTTGTCGATATGAGAGGGCAGGGCCCCCCCGCCTGAAATCCCGGCTTTGAAACGGCCGCCGAGTTTATTTTTCAGCTTGCTGAAAACAAGAATATCCCCGAGTTTCTTAAACGGCGTAAGGACAGCCAGCGGAATTACGCTGACAAAGATATCTATGAACCTGTTCCTTTTGGAAAACTGCGGAAGGGTTCCGGTAAACATATCGTAAAGATAGGTCTGAATTTCGCTTATGCTGAGAAAAAAGAAGAAAAGTCCTTTTTTGGTTGCGCTTCCGCTGTTGATGCTGCGAAGTACTGCCGCGTGGACGCTTTCCCATATGCGCGGAACAGAGGTCAGCCACTGCGGCTTGACTTTTTCCATATCAGGCATCATGACTGCTCCGACCGGTTTTGAAAAGGCCGTGGCAAGGCCGAGGAAGACGGAAATATACATGCAGGCGCGTTCGAAAGAATGCCATATCGGAAGTACCGAAAGCATTATCTCGCCCGGACAGAGATTAAGATGTGGTTTAATACGGTCTACCTGGAACAGAAACGCTTTATGAGTAAGCATGACGCCCTTCGGATTGCCGGTAGTTCCGGAAGTATATATGATTGTAGCAAGGTCCTCGCAGCTTCCTTTTTCCATTTCGTTTTCAAAGAGGTCGGGCTCTTTTTTAAAGGCCTCTTCTCCAAGTTTGTACACATCATCAAAAGAAAGAAGTTCAACATCCGCCGGAGGCTTGAGCTTGTCCATATTCTTCGGATCAAAGAGAACTATTTTTTTCAGGAGTTTGATACTGTCGATTTTAGAGAGGATTTTTTCCGCCTGCGCGTAATTTTCAGCGAATGTAACAGGACAATCGGCGTGCGCAAGAATGTACTGAATTTCATCAGCTGTTGAATCGCAGCCGCGCGGCACGTCAACTGCTCCGAGGCCTGTGACGCCGAAATCAGTCATTATCCACTCTTTTCGGTTTTCAGAAATTATCCCGATATGATCACCGCGTTTAATGCCTATTGCATTTAACCCGGAACTGTAGACTTTTACTTCATTCCAGAAATCCCTGAATTTCAGGGGCTGAAAATTGTTCTTCTGATCCTTGATTAAAAAGATATTCAGGTCAGCATATTTTGCACAAATCAATTTTAATCTCTGCGCCAAAGTATCTTTACTGCTTTTCAATCTGCTCCTCCGGATAATAATAGTTAATTACTACAAGGATACCAGATACAGGCCGGGTTGTCTATTTCTATAAGTAGAATTATCAGCTATCGGCTGATAATTGAGTAATCATTTATACAATGATTATTCTGAAAGTCCGGTTATGGTTTTTTTGGTAATAATTTCAGGCAGAAGTACGGCTTCTGTTGAACCGGCCGGATACCAGGTATAAAACGGAACACCTGCACGGCCGAAGTCTTTCATCCAGCTGTCGATTTCCGGGTTTTTATTTGTATAGTCTCCGTGAATCAGCAACGCATTGCTTTCTTCAAAGAAATCTGTGATTTCATCGGTGAATATAACGGTGCTTTCATTTGTCCTGCAGGTCATGCACCATTTTGCGCCGAAGGCGACAAAAACAGGCCGGCTGCCTCCCGCATTCTTCAGCACTGTTTCCGGACTGAATTCAAGCCATGTTGAATATCGGGAATTTGATGCGGTATCGGCTGTAATTTCCTGTCTGGATCCCTGTTCGCCGCCGAAAAGAAGGAAAGCGCTTAAAGCCGCTATCAGAACGGCGGCAGCAAAACCCGCAAGCCGTTTCTTTGTAGAAGCACCGGGCGCTGAAAATCTTCCGTACAACCAGGCTGAAACGGCAAGGGCGGTCAGATACACCAGAACCCTGGTAAGAAATCCCGGTTCGCTTTGATAGATCAATACGTCAATAAGCCATACCGAAGTGCCGATAAGCAGAAAACCCATTATCTCGCGAAAAGTATTCATCCAGGCTCCGGGTTTGGGCAGTCTCGATACAAAAGACGGGAAAATACCTATCAGGATGAAAGGAAATGCAAGGCCGAGTCCTACCATGAGAAAAACCCCGATTATTACCGGAGCGGTCTGGGAGAAAGCAAAACCTGCGGCGGTGCCCAGAAACGGAGCGGTGCAGGGGGTTGCAAGAAGCACCGCAATAACCCCGCTGAAAAAATGCGAACCGGCGCTGCTTTTTCCTGATCGAATCGGAGAACTTCCTGTTCTCATTACAGGAGCGGAAATTGTAAAGACCTCAAAAAGGGAAAGTGCAAAAACAAAGATAATGGTAAGAAGAACAAGTACAAATCCGCGGTTTTGAAACTGGAATCCCCAGCCCACCTGTTCGCCGGAAGCTTTTATGATTATGACCACTGCCGCCAGTGCAAGCAGTGAAACGAGAATACCTGCAGTATAAAGCAGGGAAGATATAAGTATCTGCTTTTTATCTTCACCTCCCTGTTTAACCAGGCTGAGAGCCTTAATAGAAAGGACCGGAAGAACACAGGGCATAACATTCAGCAGAAGCCCGCCCAGGAATGATAGAATAAGAAAAAACAGGATGCCGGAAGTAAAACCTGCTTTTTCCTGTTCCACGGGCATAACGGAATAGGATGCGTCAGCCTCAACCTCTGCCGACTGCGGGAACAGGCACATACCTTCTTCGTTGCAAAGCTGCCAGAATGCCTTTATTGTTACGGGTGAAGTATTTGTCGGATCAAAGTTCAGAAGATCCGCTGTGATAACGGTTCTGCCGTAATAATTCATAACATCCCCTTCCTGCTTTCCTTCGGGGTATATTATTGTTCCGGCTTCCAAATAATCCGGTGCAGTTATCTCGAATTTAAAAAAATTCTCCTGGAAAGTTTGATGAAAGCCTTCAGGAAAATCATACTCAACCCGGAGCAGATATCCGGCGCCTGAACCGTTTACTATTTCGGCACTGATTTCAAAATCCGGTGCCTGCTGTGCTGGCAGGAACTGTGTCAGAAATAAAAGCAGTATCATAAACACAAAGAATTTTCTTATCAAGTTCATAATTCCTCCGTCATGCTTAACATTAGTACTGAAAAATTATAAAGGCCATGGCCGATTGCGATTGTATGAATGGATTTCGTTTTTATAAAAACAAACGACAGAAATGCCCCGATGACCGATGTTGCAGCAAAGGCATAGTAGCCTTCGTAGATGTGCCCGGTACCGAAGAGCAGGGTTGTTATTATTACGGCTGTAACCGTTCCTGTTCCGGCACGGCGAAGAGTTTTGTAAAGATAAGATCTGAAAAACAATTCTTCAGAGTATCCGGTTGCCATGCATGAAAGCAGAACCAGCGGGACGAGTTTCATGTTTGAGAATTTCCAGCCTGCCCCGTATACAACGGGATTGTCTAGTTCCGGAACAAGTGTTACAGCTGCAAATCCTACAGGCAGAATACAGAGATATATTCCTGCTACCGTAAGCAACGCTTTCCAGAGGTCATGCGCTGATGCCGGGCCGATGTCAAAATCGGAAAGTTTTCTTCCCGGTTTTAAAACAATGATATACATTGTCAGTAGAATTTGCGGAATTACTGAGAAAAGGTAGTAAAAATTAAAAAAAGCGCTTTCGAACATATCCGGGACGGTTTCCTGAATGCCCTGAGAGATATAGCCCGGAAGAAAAAAGGCGGAAAACAGCAGAATCGGCTCTAAAACTGCAAGATCAATTTTTTTATTCTTTCTACTGGAAAAAAAATCATTCACACAGTAGAATATTACTAATATTTTTGCTAATTGCAAGAAAAAACAGATAGTTACAGTTAATAAGGTGAAAGATCGATACTAATATTATGTGGATTATTCTTGGTATAATTTTTATTCTGTTCCTTGTACTCATAATTGCACTCAGAAGGATGGGCGGAGGTAATTTCCCATGGGTCCAGTTCTATGCCAAGGGCAGGGAATCCGGGTTCAGTATGCGCGAATGTCATCTACTTCGGAAGGTGGCTGTTGAAAACCGTCTTGAGAATCCTACTTCGCTGTTCTGGTCGATAAAGCAGCTTGATCGTTCGATTAGGGGAACCATAACAAAGTTTCGTAATGAAGGCGTCTATGCTGAAGAAACAAATGTAAATTTTATAGGAAAACTTTTTGATTTCAGACGCAGGGTTGAATTGAATCTTCCCAAATACAAGCTGGGTCTTAAAACCAGCCGAAAAATTGCAACCCATCAGAAGATCAAGATTAATCTTCCCGGTGCGGGAACCTATATGGCCAGTGTTGTTGAAAATCTCAGAAAATACATAGCAATTTCATATCCGGAAGGTCCGGTTCTCCCTGAAGGGTTTGACTGGAAAGGGCAGGATATTAATGTATTTTTCTGGAGAGGTGATGATGCGGGTTATGTTTTTGATTCAACCGTCCTTCAGGATTATTCGGAAAAAAATTATGCAATTCTGCATATATCCCATTCCGATAATCTGGTGCGGAGCCAGAAACGTTCGTCGGTCAGAATTGATGTAAACCGGCCGGCGCAGCTCTATTTACTGAAAAACATCACTGAAAGTAATGATTCGGAGGAAAAGACGGCAGGGCTCCGCTGCCGTTTGATTGATGTTTCGGAAGGCGGCGCAGCGCTGATGATCGGAGGAAAAGCCAAGGTAGGTATTACCGTAAAACTGCAGTATAATCTTCCGCCGTATAAAATTCGAATGATTGGTACGGTGCGGGGTGTAAACTTTAATCCGAAGAAAAATCAGTCAATTCTGCATCTTCAGGCTGCCCCGCTGAATCCTGTTATCCGCAATCAGCTTCTGTCTTATGTTTACAATATATTCGGAGAACGCGAACCGAAGAAAGGTCGCAGCAGGGTTTCGAATTATTAAGGATATTTAATGAGGAAATTTTCAACTGTTATTATCGGCATTATACTTATCTGCATATTATCAGTTCCGCTTTTCAGTGCTGATAATCCCGAAGTGGTTGAAGCTTTCAGGAAAAATTTTACCAGGGGAAGTCTTGCAACAAAGGTTCGTGTCCTGCAGGACTCGCTTGAATACGAGGATGCAGACATGTCTCCTCTTTATCTGCTTTCTCTCGATTTTATAATCAGTAATTCGTGGATGCTTCAGGGTGATACTATCGGGCGGGATCTGATTAATTTTACAGTAAGGCTTTTGGGAACGAATTCCGTTAAAGAATCTGCAGAGAACCTCTGGCAGTTCTTCAACCTTATAGACGATTCCCAAATCAGGGTTGAAATCATGAACGCCCTCGGAGATACGGCAACGGGCACACCGGAGATTATATACGGTATTAATGCCTGGCTGCGCGATTATAATAACGAATTTAAGTCAGGTAAAAAACCGGATAATAAACTTGTAGCCGAAATTGTAGCAACCCTTGGGAAACTGGGAGACCCTACATCATTTCCTATCGTATTTACTACAGGTACTATAGGTTACGAACAGATAGTTAATGACAGCGCCGCCGAAGCTCTGGGAAAGATAGACGGTTATTTTACCGATCATATTATTCAGGTAATCCGTTCCAGCATACCGGAAGAAAAAATAGCGGCGTTAAAGGCAGCCTACGGCCAGGAGAATCTGTCTCGTGATGATAAAGCCGCCATAGCCCTGGTAGCCCTTGATATTGGTTTGTATTCCGAGCCTGAAGTCCAGGCGGAAGAATCGGTTCTGCGTGAACTGAGGTATGAGGCTGTCCGTCAGATTACGGCGCTAAACTGGGCGGGTGTAACGGATAATCTTGTTAAACATTTCGACAGTACGGTTTTTGAGCTTGAACAGGGATTGTGCCGTGAGGTTAATCTTGTAGAAGCAATTGATGCGCTGGGGAATTCGGGTACTCATGATGCTGCCGTCAGGCTAACGCTGTATCTGGAAGTTCTCAATTCCTATACGGAGAACGGCGATTTTGTTAACGAACAGATTATTTTGAGTGTAATCAGAAACCTCGGAGAACTCGGGGACAATACTGCTTTCGATTATCTGCTGTATACCGGATATCTGAATTATTCCGGTACCGTGCAGAGGGCGGCAAGGGAGGCTCTGAAAAATCTTAAAAACAATTAAAAATGGTTTTATTTTAAAAATTTCCGGTAATCCTTTCATTTATGGTCTTTCTTCTTCTTTACTGATACGAATGGTGCTTATAGAAAATCTAAATAGCGGGATACGCTTTTATGTTCCGCTGTTCTGCGGGATTATTCTTTCTCTTTCTGCTTTTGCTGCGGTATTGAAGCATAGGCTTTTGCCGGCTGCTTTCCTGGTCGCTGCAGGCGCAGGGTTATTAATCAGTATAAGTTTCAATCTGAACGCAACTCCGGCATGGGCCGGTATACCTGCGGGAAATGCCGCCGTCTTGAAGGGCATGGCTGCTTCGGACAGTCGAAAGCTTTCCACGGGTAATTTCCTGCTGGAAATGGAGTTGAGCAGCGTCTGTAACGACAGGGGCGGCGAAGCCTCAGCCGGCGGTAAGGTTATGCTGTTTTTCAATGAGGATCCGAATGTCGGCATGGGAAGAATCCTTGAAGTTGAAGCGGCTCTGTTGATTCCGGGAAACACTTCTGAGCTATATGAAACTCAAAAAGCAGGATCTTTGTCGCTGATAAAAGACCCGGCGGTCTTTATCTCGTACCCGTCAGAAGGCAGCCTTTTAAAAAAGGGCTGGAGTTCAGCATCATTCAGAATAAGGGCTTCAATACTGGAAAGTATAAACTTCCGATGTGAAGATCTTGGCGAGGAAGCTGGCGGCTTGTTTGCTGCGCTTTTTACCGGGAACAGGGACGGACTCTCCGGCCATTCTGCCGGGATTTTCCGCAAGGCAGGCTGTTCGCATATTCTTGCGCTGTCGGGAATGCATCTTGGTATACTGTCAGCGATTCTGCTTCTTCTTCTAAAACCTCTTCCGGGAAAAGTACCGGCCTTCATAATAAGCTGTATTGTAATATCCGGATATTTGTTTTTGACCGGTTTCGGAGTATCGCTTGTCAGGGCCGCAGTCATGTATCTCTACTGCGGATTGGCAACTGTTTTCTACAGAAAATTCAGGGCCCTTGATATTCTTTTGCTTTCATTTATTACGCTTGTAATTTTTCAGCCGGAATCGTTTTATACCGTATCGTTTCAGCTTTCATTTCTTGCCGTAGGCGGTATAATTATCGCTTCGCCGATAATATACAGAATGTTGTGCCCCTGGTTGCCTTCTGTGCTTTGTGCGGCATTATCATGTTCAATCGGAGCCCAGCTGTTTGTAACACCGCTGCTGTTAACGGTATTCGGAGAATTGTATCCTGTCGGAATTGCCGCAGGAATTGTTATCGCGCCGATAGTGACTGTTTTCATATGGATCGGTATACTGTATCTGGCAACGGGGTTGGCAGTCTTTTCGACGGCAGCGCAGTTTCTTTATAAGGCTGTGATTGTCGCGGCTGAGAAAGCCGCCGGCTTTCCGTGCGTATCAGCAGCGACCCAGGGCCGAAAAGTAATCCTGCTGTGTGCTATTGTTGTTCTGGTGCTTGTTGTCTACAGTATATACAGGAGAAAAATGGATGGACTATCCGGTAAATTATGACTCGCCTGCTGATTTGAAAGAGTTTTTAGAATCAAAAAACTTCAGCATGAAAAAAAGGTTCGGGCAGAATTTTCTTGTAAACCGGGGAGGCAGGGAAAAGATAATCGACTGTTTACAGATAAAAAAAGGCCGGAGAGTATGGGAAATAGGCCCGGGGCTCGGGGCCCTGACCTGGCATCTGCTTGAACTTGATGCTGATGTTACGGTTTTTGAAATTGATCATGGATTTATCGAATGCCTCGAAGGCTTTTACGGCCGCATGGAGAATTTTCAGCTGATCGAAGGGGATTTTCTTAAAAGCCTGAAAAAAATCGGAACCGGTGAAGTTGCATCTCCCGATTATATCCTTGGAAATCTCCCCTATATTACGGGTTCTGTAATGATAGCTGAGATAATAAAATCGTCTCTGCAACCTAAGGGTATGGCTTTTACTCTTCAAAAAGAAGTCGGACAGAGAATGGCGGCGAAACCGGGTGGAAAAGAGTATTCCAGTTTCTCGCTTGTATGTCAGTCCAAATACGATATTATCCAGCATGGTGATTTAAAACCCGGGTCGTTCTATCCCAGGCCTGCAGTTCAATCAGCAGTCGTTGAGTTGAGACCTCACGGCAGATTTAATCCCGGGAATCCGGAAGTATTTTATCAGCTGATAGAAGATCTTTTTCATGCCAGGCGGAAAAAGATATCAAATAATCTGGCTTCGGGACGAATCGGCGCCCGGCTTGGAAAGGATGCCTTGCTGACAGCTGTTGTTCAGGCTGGAATTTCTCCGGATATCAGGGCTGAAGAAATGACAGTCGAGCAGATAGAATATTTAAGCCGACTTGTAGCCGAAACTTTAAAATAATCCCTGAACCGTTTTGACTAATGAACAACATATACTTATAATTTAAATCAAACTCTGAATAAAAATGTTTAGGAGAAACAGAAGATGAGAAATATTATTACTGCCTTGATTGTGACAGGTATGCTTGTTTTTACAGGATGCGTAACCACTTCAGAAGCAGATTTGGAAAAGAAAAAGGTCGAGGAGCCAAAAGCAGCTGATCATACTGTAAAAGAAGAAGCCAAGATTGAAGAAAAAGTACAGATCAGGAAGCTGGTTAATACCCCGTATGTTGTCAAGGAAACGGAATATTATAACGACGGGTATATTGAGAATTACAAGGTTTTTACTTTCAATGATGATATGAATCCTGCCAGAGAAGACATGTTTGATTCGTTTGATGAGATTATTGAATCTGTTGTCTATGAAAAAATTTCTGATAATGTGACAAAACGAAGTTTATTTAACGCAAGAGGCGAAATACAGTCGTGGAAAATCCTTACCTGTAATTCGGCGGGTTTTGTTGAGAAAAGCGAATCATTTAATTCGGAAGGACAATTGCAGAGCCTGTCAAAATATTCATACGATGAGCATGGTAATAAATTGAACTGGAGTGTTGCAGACAGCGACGGCGTTGTGCTTTCCGATACAAAATACATCTATAAAGACGGACTTAACATCAGAATTGAAATATATGATGCCGGAGCGAACCTTGTTGAGTATTTCGGGATTGATTATTCCGGTAATATGCCTGTCAGAAAAAACCATTATCAGAATGAGAAACTTGTCGACGCTGTTGAGTATGTTTATAACGACGGAAACCTTGCAGTCGAAAAAGCTCTCAGGGCAAACGGTTCAGTGTCACGGACAGTCAAATATGTAAATGATGAGTACGGTTCTCCCGTAAAGGCTGAATACTTCGACGGGAACGGCGATCTTAAAGACTGGACTGAAACTGAGTATGAATATATTTCGGAAGAAATTATTGTGTGGGAATAGGGAGTCAGGATGAAGAAGAAGTTTGCATTAATTGCATTCGGAACAGTTCTTGTTTTTTCGGTATTGCCGGCATTCGGTAATGAAACGGCGGCAGTATGGTCACGAATTTATAATACTACATACGATCTGGATGCCAGGATAGACGTAATGCAGAATATGGTTAATCTGCATGATCGCGATATGGTGCCGGTAATAACGGAAGCCCTTAAGGAAATTGTATATTCACGGGACGAATCAAGAACTTTTAATGAACAGAAGCTGTATGATGATTTATGCAGAATTATGATATTCGAACTGGGCAGCCTGAAAGCTGTCGATGCCGCGCCGGAAATGTTCAAGGTTATGCAGGATACTGAGGATGAGTTTCTCAGGGCAACAGCGATTACAAGCCTCGGTTCCGCCGGGGCCCGGGACTACGCAGCCGAGATAGCTGAGCATCTGCGTTACATAAACTCGGATATTATCAGGATTGAGAACAATGAACAGCGCGAATCCGTTGTTGACGCCTGTGTTTTCGCCCTTGAACGGTTGAAACATCCCGTCGGCTTTGAACCGGTCTTTTTTGCATCGATAGGCAGATACTCGCGTGAAAGTATTAAAAAGGCTGAACGTTCGCTAACTAATATGATAGAAGATCCAACAGATCTTATCCTTGACATTATCAGGGCTGATAATACGTTTGAAGTCAGGTTTGCAGCCCTGGGGGTGGAGGAGCGCAGCCGTGCAGACGCCACCAGGATGACTGAGGCGGCAATTGCCGCAATTGAAGTCGGTCTTTTATATAATGCTGCTACCCCTACGGAGCGCCAGTTTCAGGACCGGTCAAGACTGAAGGCCTGTGAAATGATTCGGGATCTCTCTGTTGCCGATGAGGCTGCTGTAGAATGGCTCGGATTAATGCTTAACAGAAGCACAGCCGTAAATGAACAGATTACATGTCTGCAGGCGCTCGGCACTTATTCTAGCGACAGTGCGGTAGAAGTGCTGACAAGCTACCTGGAATACCATAACCAGAGGCGCGCCGACGGAATTCAGTACAAGGATGAACGTACAATCAGGGAATGCATAAATGCTCTGGGGGCAAGCGGAAATCCCAATGCAAATGCCGTGCTTATGATGGTGGAATATTCGAACTGGAGCAACCAGACAATGCGAATGGCGAAAAACGCATTGAAAAGTATTCAGTAGATTATCAGTATTTGAAAAAAAGGCCATCCGGTAAAACAGGATGGCCTTTTACTTATTATCAGGACTAAAGAAGTCCGGTTTTCTTCATAATTTCTTCGAAATCTTTTTTATATTCATCACTCATTCCGCAAAGCGGAAGCCTGTATACTTCTTTCATCATTCCTTTCAGAAAGCATCCGTATTTAACCGGCACAGGGTTTGTATCTATGAAAAGAGCCTTGAAGAAGGGCAGAAGCTGATAATGCATTTCCCTGGCTTTTTCAAAATTTCCGGCATTGGCGCTTCTTACAAGTTCTTCCATTTCTTCAGGTATGATGTTTGAAGCAACAGAGATAATTCCCCGTCCTCCGCAGGCGATTATAGGCAGTCCCAGATTATCGTCGCCGGACAAAATCGTGAAATCATCGGGTTTTTTCAGGCAGAGATCCATAACCTGCGGGATGCTGCCGCTGGCTTCCTTGACAGCAACTATATTCGGGTGATCGGCAAGCTTCAGCATGGTGCTGTTCTCAATATTTTTGCCGCTTCGTCCAGGGATATTGTAAACGACCATGGGCATGTCGATAGCATCAGCTATTGCCATGAAATGCCTGTAAAAACCTTCCTGGGACGGTTTGTTGTAGTAAGGGGCAACCTGAAGACTAAGATCCGCGCCCGCTTCTTTTGCGTGTTTGGTAAGTCTGATAGCTTCTGCAGTTGAATTGGAGCCTGTACCGGCTATTACAGGAACACGTTTATCTGTCTGTTCAATTACAGTCTCAATAACCTTGTCGTGTTCCTGGTGATTGAGAGTCGGGCTTTCACCGGTGGTCCCAACCGGAACAAGGCCTGAAATTCCTTTGGCTATCTGAAAATCCACAAGATCGCGCAAACATTTTTCATCGACAGCCCCTTCATCATTGAACGGGGTTACCAGTGCTGTAAAGACACCTTCAAGTTTCATTAATTTCCTCCTGAATAGTCGGTTTTGGTCAGACCGAGCTGCTGATAAGATCCTGCATGTCATAGATGCCGGGTTTGCATTTGTATAAAAACTCAGCGGCGGCTATAGCGCCTGTTGCGAACACATTTCTGGAATATGCAATATGCCCGATTTTAATGACCTCGTCGGTACCGGTAAAATATACATCATGTTCCCCCACTATTGTGCCTCCGCGCACCGCATGGATGCCAATCTCATCAGACTGACGAAGGCAATCAGTGCCTTCGCGTCCACAAACCTTTCTGAACTTGTTTCCTTTAACTTTATTGATCGAGTCAGCCAGCATTAACGCTGTTCCGCTCGGAGAATCCTTTTTCATTTTATGATGTTTTTCAACTATTTCAACCTCGAACTCATTTCCGAGTACCATGGCTGCTTTGCTTATAAGCTGCTGCAGAAGATTGATTCCAAGAGACATATTTGCTGATATGAATACAGGGATCTTTTCTGAAGCTTCATTGATCATCGTAATTATTTTATCTGAAAGACCGGTTGTTGCAATTACAACAGGGAGTTTTCTTTTTACGGCTTCCGGTAGATAACCACTGATAGTATCCGGGTGTGAGAAATCAATAATTACATCTGCTTTACCATTGAAGTCCTGAAGGCTGTTAAAAACCGGATAGTTTTCTGATTTTGTATTTAGATCAATACCGGCGGTTACTGCCATCCCTTCTCTTGCATCAATAAGAGAAGTGAGTACCTGTCCCATTCTGCCGTTTGAGCCTATTAAAATTACCCTGACCAATATTTACCCCTTATTCTTTGCCCGGAATCAAGAGGCTACAGGATGCTGCAACTCTGAAAGGTTATGGTAGATAGCGCCCCAGCGTTATGAAAACACTGACAGTATTAAAAGTATTCTCTTTTAATCCCAGAATTCTTCCAGCGGCTGAAAAAACCCTTCGGCGGTTTCACCTTTCATAATGCTTCTTCGGAACCCGCTTCCTCTGCATACTACTGATTGAATACCGCGCCTCTATTACCGGTGCAATAATTTGTACTAAACATAACTTTTGAAATATGAATTGTCAAGGATACTCCTGCAGAAAGTCAGGCGTTTAAAACATAAATATCTGTATTCTTATAAATTGACGAATTTTCTTAATCCTTCTTGCAATATGGCAGGAAAATCAGTCATAATGTTTCTATGAGCAGAAGCACTGTTCAGTTTCAGGTTTCTAAGCAAAAAAAAGATTGACAGATTGTCAATATATATTTAAAATACAGACATCTAGAAGTCTATATAACTATAAGAGTAGAGAATGGCTAAACAGTTAAGATACCTGGAAATTGCCCGGGTGCTGAAAAACAGAATTATAGACGGGGCTCTGCAGAACGGAACATTGCTTCCCAGTCAGAAAGAGCTCTCTGTGAGCTTTAAAACATCGGTAATGACAATAAGACAGGCTTTGTCTGTGCTTGAAGAAGAAGGGCTGATCTCGGTTGTTCACGGTACGGGGACTTTTGTGTCGGCGCAAAGAATGCATTCGGAGAATATTTCACTGCAGGGTTTTCAGAATGAGATGGATTCAAAATCCATGAAAATCAGTACGGAAATCATTCAAAAAGATTACGGCATTAAAAACAGCAAGGTTAAACGTATTTTTAAAGACAATGTTGAAAAATTTTCAGTGTTGACAAGATTAAGAAAAATCGGGGAAAAACCGGTAATACTTCAGCGATCATATATTCCCGATGAATATAAAGAGATAATTGAAACTTACAGCCGGGAATCTTCACTGTATCAGATTATGTCGGAAAAAGCGGGACTGATGCTTACAAAAGGTCGCGAGATAGTTATTCCGGCTGTTATTGCCGAACCGGAATCCGGATTGCTTGAAGTGAATTCGGGAGAGCCGGTTTTCCTGTCGCAAAGAATCAGCCTAAGTCTTGACGGCAGGGTTGTGATTTTTGATGAAGCATTTCTTCCGGGGCAATCTGTTTTTATTGCATCGGCAAGATACGGCAGGAACAATAAATTTAAATATATAATCAGGCGGAAAGATGAAAGCAATGAGACGGACAGGTTTTCCGATGCCGGACTCTGGGAGGACCTTGAGTAGATGAAGCAGACTTCAGCACTGACCGTAAAAGGTCTGAGTAAATCCTACGCGGGTGTCCATGCACTCAAAGGCGTGGATCTCGATTTTGAAAAGGGTACCGTACACGGTCTGGTAGGAGAGAACGGAGCGGGGAAATCAACTTTGATAAAATCTCTTGCAGGTGTGGTTAAACCTGATTCAGGCGACATTCTTGTTAACGGTAAAAAGATCGATATAAAAACAGCAAGAGATTCTTCAGATGCCGGGCTTTGTTTTATTCACCAGGAACTGAACCTGATTGATTATTTCAATGCATGTGAAAATATATTTCTCGGTCATGATTACCCTGAAAAACCCGGCAGGCTCATCAACTGGAGAGGGCTGAGAAAAAGAACAGTTGAAATCCTTGACAGGCTGAATATGAAAATCCCGATAAACAGGCCTGTATCCTATCTGTCGGCTGTTGAAAGGGCAATGATTGCAGTAGCCAGGGGGTTTGCGGTAGACGGTTCCATTTATTTTATGGATGAACCGGCAACTGCTTTGACTGATATCGAGAAGGAGAAGCTGTTTGAGGTCATAAGCGTACTGAAGCAGCAGGGGCGGACCATAGTCTATGTGTCGCACAATCTTGATGATGTCCTGAGAATCTGTGACAGCGTAACGGTGATGAGAGACGGGCAGGTTGTTAAAGAAAGTCCGGCATCGGAACTCGATAAAGACAAACTGATATCACTGATGATAGGCCGTGATCTCGGGTCGGTTTTTCCGGAAAAAAAGTCTGTACGGGGGAATACTGTCTTCAGAATGGAAAATTGCCGAAATTCCGATATCAATAATATCAATTTCGATGTGAAAAGCGGTGAAATCCTGGGGATAGGCGGTCTTGTCGGGGCCGGCCGGACTGAGCTGCTTGAGACTATCTTCGGGGCCAGAAAGCTTGAAAACGGCAGTATGCAGCTTTCCGGCAGTGAATACAAGCCTTCCTCTCCCAAACAGGCGGTAAAGCAGGGCGTTGTACTTGTGCCCGAGGAAAGACGTAAACAGGGGCTTGTTCTGAACAGGGCAATCTATGACAATATTTCCCTTATGTATCTTGATTCTCTTGCCTCGCTTGGGTTTTTGAGACACAAGCAGCTCAGGCAGGCCGCAGAGTCCGTGGGGAAGGATGTTAAACTTAAAACAGCCGATTACAGAAACCATGCCGGAACTCTCTCGGGGGGTAACCAGCAGAAAGTTGTTTTTGCTAAAACGATTCTCAACCCGCCCAGGCTACTGCTGCTTGATGAGCCGTCCAAAGGCGTCGATGTCGGAGCACGCTTCGAGATTTATACACTAATCAGGAAAATAGCCGACGCAGGTGCGGCTGTACTGCTTGTAAGTTCCGATTTTAATGAGATTTTAGGTCTTTGCGACAGAATACTTTTTCTTTTCGAAGGCAAACAGACTTTTGTTGAAAAAAACTCGGGAATAAATCAGGAGCAGTATCTTAATTTTTGCTATGGAAGGAAAAACTGAAAATGGATTTAACAGAAAATAAATACCGAACTGAAAAACTGAACCCGGTGAGACTTATAAGAACCTGGGGCACACTTCTTTGTTTCATTCTGCTGATGATCATCTTTACGCTGATCAGGCCGGATGTTTTTCCGTCGGCCAGAAACCTGAGAAATATTATCGAACAGGTCGCAACCCTTTCAATAGTTGCTTCCGGCGTGACTGTGGTAATGATTACGGGTGATTTTGACCTGTCGGTAGGGGCGGTATCAAGCCTGGTCGGAATAATTGCCGCAATGATGATGCAGGCCGGCGCCGGCACCGCTGTGAGCATAATCTGTGCTCTTGGAATCGGAACAGCGGCTGGGCTGTTGAATGGCCTGCTTATCGCTTACGGGGGGCTGTCGGCCTTTGTAGGTACGCTGGCAACCATGACTGCCTACGGGGGCGCCGCTCTTCTTTTGTCGAAGGGGACGACAATTTTCGGACTGCCGGAGAATTTCAGGTTTATCGGGCAGGGGAATCTGGGATTTATTCCGGTGTCCGTTTTGATAATGCTCCTGGTACTTGTAATTATTTATACCCTTGTTGAACAGACGGTTTACGGGCGCAGGCTTTATGCGATTGGCGGCAACGAGGAAGCTTCATTTCTTTCCGGAATAAATACAAGAAGGATTCGCATGGCGGCCTTCGGCATATCCGGATTTTTTGCTGCTCTCGGCGGAATTGTGCTTACAAGCCGCCTGTATTCAGCGCATCCCCAGGCCGGCGCGCCGTTTATGCTAAATGCAGCGGCAGCAGTTTTTCTAGGAATGACGGCATTCAGGGAAGGCGAGGCCAATGTATGGGGGACCCTGCTTGGGGTTTTTATAATGGGGGTGATGGGCAACGGGCTTAATATTCTGGGTATAAACACCTATGTCCAATCGATCCTTACCGGCATGATAATAATACTGGCAGTCCTTGTTTCAAGTCTTGCCAAGAAGAAGGGCTGATGAAAAACGAAATATTCAATTTTATTGAAAAACGAAAAAGGGCGCCTCTTATCGGGTATCTTCCGGCGCTTTTTCCGGACAACGACGGATTTCTCCGTATAGTCCGGCAACTGGCCGAAGGCGGACTGAAGTTTATTGAGGTCGGAATGCCGACGGCTACACCCTTTCTTGACGGTGAACTGATTAAAGGCACACTTTCAAAACTGACCAGAGCGGACAGAAGTATTTCGGCATTCAACATTGATTCCGGAAAGATTATAACCGCCTGCGGGCTTAACGGTATTACGATGCTTTATGAGCATACCCTTATTCAGTACGGAATAAGGGAACTGGTTTCCGACTGTGCGGAATGCGGAATCAGTGCGGTCCTTGTTCCTGATATCACCATGGAAAACCGGAGAAAGCTTTTTGTTGAGGCTTCGAAAACAGGAGTAGAGGTTGTCAGTTTTGCGGTAACGGGACTTTCTGAAAAAGAGATGAAAGAGATAATCGGCCTTACAAGCGGTTTTCTTTATCTTCAGTCGTCGGAAGGCCCGACCGGGGGACAATTCTCCGTCGGAGAATCGTTTCTCAGACGGCTTGATATGGCAAAGCGGCTGGCAGCGCCCGAACGCCTTCCCGTCGGCGTCGGTTTCGGTATTAACTCTCCGGCTGATGCGGTTGAAGCAGAGAAGGCCGGCGCTGACGCCGTTATAGTCGGCACATCCTTTCTGAAAGCAGTCATCGGCGGAGATAACAAAATCTCGGGTTATCTGTCCCGGTTCAGGCAGTTCCTGGAGGTTGCATGAAAAGTGTTATTCTGTCGGCCGATATCGGAACTACCGCTGTAAAGCTGGCTATAATTACTGAAGGCGGGGAAGTTCTCGCCTCAGCTTCGGAAAACTACCCCGTTATAACCGACGGAACAAGAGCCGAGCAGGATCCTGAACACTGGTGGAACGCTTTCTACAGAGGAACAAAAGAGCTGTTGAATCAATCTGAGCGTAATGATTTTGAGCTTATTGTTCTCAGCGGGCAAATGCAGGACCTTGTCTGCATCAAAGACGGCCACCCGATCGGAAACGCCATATTGTATTCAGATACACGTGCTGCTGATGAGCTGAAGTTTCTGCACCGTGAGTTTGGTGAAAAACGTATTATAACCTCTTCGGCAAACCTGAGTGATGCAGCGGGGCTTCCTTCAAAATTCCTGTGGCTCAGAAAAAACCGGCCGGAGCTTGCTGACGACGAAACATTTTTTCTGATGGGTGCGCATGATTATATCTGCTGGAAGCTTACCGGGGCTTTTGTAACGGATTATACCAATGCATCAACAACCCAGCTGCTGGATTTTGATAAAAACTCATGGAACAGCGGGCTTGCTGATTTTATAGGTATTTCCACAGAAAGGTTTCCTGTTCTGCAGGGGGCGGATGAACCGGCAGGAAAAGTTTCGGCCGAAGCTTCAGGACTTACCGGACTTCCGGCCGGTCTGACTGTGTTACACGGGGCCGGCGACGCAGGCTCTTCGACTATAGGTGCGGGCTCCGGGGTTGCCGGTGTTCTTTCATGTTATCTTGGCACTTCAGGCTGGATTACAACAACAGGTGACCGTACTGTTGACCCTGCAACAGGAATATTCAATTTGAAGCATCCGGATCCTTCAAAAGTGATAAATATAGGTTCAATGATAACCGCCGGCGGAAACACGGAATGGGCCGCCGGGATACTCTCCGGATTATCGGGCGCAACCGGCACGTCAGCTGATTTCCATACCCTTACGGAAGAAGCTTCTGCCGTCAAACCAGGCAGCAACGGGGTTTTTTACCTGCCTTACCTGTCCGGCGAGCGTTCGCCGTTCAGAGACCCTGATGCCCGCGGGGCGTTTATCGGACTGAACAGGGGCACGGGCAAAGGCGCAATGTTCAGGGCTGTTCTTGAGGGGGTGGCTTATTCGCTTGATTCAATTCTCGGGACGATTACAGAGGGCAGTCATGAACGCCTGGAAATCAGGATTTCAGGTGGGGGCGCATCCAACAGTCTCTGGACAGAAATAATCGCTTCGGTTACCGGCTGCCGCGTAATACTCTCGCCCGCAACTTCAGAAGCAGGTCTTACAGGCAACCTCCTTATTGCCGGAAAGGCAAGCGGCTGGTTTGATTCCTTTGAACTGCCCGGTTCTTTTAGAAATGATGAAACGGTTGTTTTTCCCGATAATGACATGACTGAGTTCTACAGAAAAGCCGGTCCTGTTTTCAGGAAACTGTATCCTGTTTTAAAAGAATCCTTTTCTGATATTAAGGGTTTATAAGGCTGTTTCATAACACGTCAGGTTTGAAATTGTCTTTTATATTATCAAAATAACGGAGGAAGAAATGATTAAACGAATCATTGTTTCAGTACTTGTGTTGCTGATCGCTGCAATGGCGGCAGTTGCAGGAGGAACATCAGAAGCTGCCGCAGACTCGAAAACAGTAGCGGTTGTCACCCCCTATATGGCTAATGCAACCACAGCTTATGTAATCGAGCAGTTCAGGAAGGATGCCTCAGCCGAAGGCTGGAAGGTAAATGTTTCCGATACTGCCGGTGATTTCGGCATGCTGGTCTCACGAATTGAAGATGCAGTCGCCCAGAAGGTTGATGCGATTGTTCTGGGAATGGGAGACCCTGCCCAGATGACCAAGGGCCTTGCCGCCGCAAAGGAAGCTGGGATCCCGGTTTTCGGTCTTGATGCCGGACTGGCTGACGGGGTTGTGCTTAATATCACATCAGATAATGCTGATCTTGGAAAGAAAACCGCAGAACTGCTTGCCGAGACAATAAGCGGAAAGGGTAATGTTATAATGTTTACTCATGACCCGCATCCGGGTGTGCGCGCAAGGGCCGTCGGTGCCCAGGAAGTATTCGACAGCTATCCCGGCATTAAGGTAATTAATAAATTCCATATCGATGTGCCCGGACCGGTTGATAATGCAAGGAAGATAGCCGAAGACCTGATAACCGCCAACAGTAAAGGTTCTATTGCAGGCATCTGGGCCGGGTGGGATGAACCTGCTTACGGAACAGTTCAGGCGCTTGAGGCCGCCGGTAGAACCGAGATTAAGGTTGTAGGAATAGACGGTACCGACTTTGCAAAGGCCGAAATAGGCAAGAAAGGTCCATTTGTCGGAACAATCGAGCAGGATTTTGATACAATGGCGCAGGAGCTGACTACCCTGATTGCAGAATACTTTTCAGGAAAAACTCCCGGGAAAGATCTTTACCTTATATCAGGCAAATTGTACACGGAATAAAAAAAGCTGCCTTCCGGCAGCTTTTTTCACTGTTAAAGACCGTTTTTTGCGGTCTTTTTTTATTCCGACTGTGCCATTGTAACAGCAGCAGTGGTTACTATGTCATCGACACTGCAGCCGCGCGAAAGGTCGCTGACCGGTTTTGCAAATCCCTGAAGGAAAGGTCCGTATGCATCTGCTCCGGCAAGTCGCTGCACAAGTTTGTAACCGATATTTCCGGCCTGAAGGTCGGGAAAAACCAGAACATTTGCCTTTCCTGCTACCTTTGAACCGGGGGCTTTGCTGTTGCCTATTGCAGGAACAATAGCGGCGTCAAGCTGAAGTTCTCCGTCGATATTAAGATCAGGCCGTTTTTCTTTTGCAAGTTTTGTTGCTTCGACAACCTTGTCGACATATTCATGGCTGGCTGAACCTTTTGTTGAGAAAGAAAGCATCGCTGTGCAGGGTTCCGCATCAAGGAATTTTTTACATGATTCGGATGCCGCGATGGCAATTTCGGAAAGCTGTTCGGCGGTAGGGTTGGGTATGGTCGCACAATCAGAAAAAATCATGTTTCCGTTGACTCCCCAGTCTGAATCCGGCATGTACATTACAAAGCAGCTTGAGGCTGATTTTACCCCCGGGGCTGTTTTAATAATCGTGAAAGCTGCCCTCAGAACGTTTCCGGTCGAGTTTTCAGCGCCGGCAACCATCGCATCCGCATCGCCGAGGCGGACCATCATTGAGCCCCATTTCAGCGGATCAGTTATAGCTTCTCCGGCTTCTTCTTCCGTAATACCCTTTTTCTTTCTCAGTTCATAATATTCAGCAGCGTAAGCACTGAAGTTTTCAGATTTTTTGGGTTCAACAATGGTGACGCCGTTCAGGTTTACGCCTGCATCTGCTGCTGCAGCTTGAATATCATCAGCATTTCCAATAAGTGAAACTGATGCCGCAAGTCCTTCATCGATGATAATTCTTGCAGCCTTCATGGTCCGGGTTTCAGTTCCTTCGGGCAGTACAAGATTCTTTTGAAGTTTTTTTGCTTTTTCTTTCATTAATTCTTTGAAAGCCATTATAATGAATCTCCTCAAATATCGTTGGGTAAAATAATGTCTGACATTATTTTGTCAAATAATAGTATAAAAAAATGATTTTGCAAAGTGAGGCTTTTCATAAATATAACAGGGAATGCCTGATAATCCAGGTTTTAGGGTATAAGAGACTCCCTATATTAATAAAAAGCCGGTAATGGAATATTGCGTTTTTCAGCGATAATTTTTATTATCTCAGCATGAAGATAGCAGTATACGGTATGGGACGTTTCGGATCCTTTTGGGCATCTCTGCTGGCTGACCGGTTTGATGTTGCCGGTTACAGCAGGAGCCGCAGGGAATTACCTGCAGGAGTAGGGCGTATTGAAAGTGAAGAGCAGCTGACCGGTTATGATACAGTCTTTCTTTGCTGCGCAATAAGCGCTGTAGAAGAAGTGCTTCAACGTATTGCGCCCGTACTTAAGCAGGACGCTGTGGTAATCGACACCTGTTCGGTAAAGGTCGAGCCGGCGCGGCTGATGAACAAGTATCTTCCGGAAACCTGCGGTATTATTGCAACGCACCCGATGTTCGGTCCTGATTCGGGCCGCAACGGAATCAAAGGCCTTCCGCTGGTATTTCACACAGTCCGCGATATTAACGGTTGCGGGCCCCTCTGGAATGATGTATTCAGACGGATGGGTTTGGAAATACATAAAATGACTCCGGATGAGCATGATCTTGAAGCCGCATTTACCCAGGGTATAACCCACTTTATCGGAAGGGTGCTGAATGAGCTGAATCTGAAAGACAGCGCCATAGCGACTCTCGGGTACCGGAAGCTTCAGGAGATAGTTGAGCAGACCTGCAACGACCCTGTTCAGCTGTTTCACGACCTGCAGAAATTCAATCCGCATACCGGAGAAATGCGTATCCGGCTGAAGAAAGCTCTTGATGAAACAATGTCGCTGTTCTGATTGCAGTTTACGCTTGACAGCTGAGGGCAGGCTAAGTACATTAAGATGATATGAGCGATATTCAGATACAGATAACAGATGAAGCTGAAATAGATACAATACTTAACGAGGATATCGATTTTACCGGGAATCTGGGATTCGACAAATCTCTTATGATAAAAGGACACATAAAGGGAAACGTCAAAGCGGAAGGTGATTTTTATGTCGCCGAAAGCGCGGTTGTAGATGCAAGGGTGGAAGCGAATATTGTTTCGGTAATGGGTACTGTGCACGGTAATATTTTCGCCTACGACAGAGTCGAGATATTTTCGTGCGGGCATGTTGACGGAGACATTACGGCACCCGACATAATCATGGAAAGCGGCTGTTCTTTTAACGGGATCTGCACCATGAAATCTCCGCGTGAAGTAACAAAAGATGAGGAAATGAAGAATGAAGAATAAAATTATTGTTTTTCTGCTGTTCTTCAGCATTTCAGCAGTCGCAACAGTGTTCCCGCAGGAACGTGAAGATGCCCTGGTCGAATACAGAAAGGGTGATTTCAATAAAGCTATTGAGATTTGTCTGGCCGAAATTGAACGGATGCCCAGGAATATGGATTCGTATGTAGTTCTGGGGTGGAGTTATATCAAACTGGAGGACTATCAGAAAGCGTTGGACTCAAGCCTTTCCGGTCTTGAAATATCCCGCCGGGACACGCGCGTAATTGAGATAGCGGCGGAAGCATATTATTATCTTGGGAAAAATCTCGAAGCGCTCGATTATTTTGAAGAATATACGGTACTTGCCCCGACCGGCGACAGAATCGAACTTGCATATTACTTTATGGGTGAGATTTACATCAGGCTCGGTGAATACAATCATGCCGATATCGCATTCACAACGGCGGTTTACCATTTTCCGAATTCAGCAAGGTGGTGGTCAAGACTGGGCTATGCACGAGAGATGGCAGAAGACTGGAAATATTCACTGGAAGCATATAATAAATCATTAGAGCTTAATTCTTCATATACCGAAGCCGTCAGGGGCCGTGACCGGGTCAGGAAAAAGCTGGGTGCCGGGTAATGGATTTCAGAGCGGCTGTATATACCTTAGGCTGCAAGCTGAATCAATGTGAAAGTGAAGCCCTGGCATCGTCCTTCGACAGCCGGGGTTTTTTTATTGAGGATGTACGCAGCGATGCTGATCTTTATATAATAAACACATGCACGGTAACCTCGAAAGCTGAACAGAAAGCCCGCAGGATGATCCGGAAACTATCAACCGAACATCCCGGCTCGGTTGTTCTTGTTACCGGCTGCTATGCTCAGCTTGATGAAGCAGAAGTTTCCCTCGGCGGCAATGTTGTCGTTGTCCCGCATGACAGAAAAGATGAGATTAGCAGGCTTCCCGTGTTTTTAAAGGACCTGCAGGATGACCGGGACGGCTTAATCGGGGCTGTGCGCGGTTTCTTCGGGAGGGGCTCCTCCCAGGGGCTGCAGGATCCTGACAGGTTCTGGTATGAATCTGTCGATTTCAATTATCATACCCGGGCGTTCCTGAAAATTCAGGACGGATGCGACAACAGCTGTGCTTACTGCAGGGTTACAATCGCAAGGGGACGCGGGGTGAGCCTGCCGCCCGAAGAGGTTTTAAGGCAGTTCAGCGGTTTGCTCGATAAAGGATACCGGGAAATTGTGCTGACGGGTGTCAATTTAACTTCTTATAATTCACAAGGATATGATTTCAGCCGTATTCTGACCGAACTTGCTGTAATTGCCGGAACTGACGGTCCCGGAGGTCATCCGGCGGCAAGAATAAGACTCTCGTCTCTTGAACCGGAAACAATAGACGACAGAATGGCGCTTGCAGTAAGCAGTCCGGCAGTGTGCCCGCATTTTCATATACCGGTTCAATCCGGAAGCGACAGGATCCTTTCGCTTATGCGGCGGCATAACAATCGTGCAAAGATAATAGATGCAGTAAAAACACTGAGAAACGTAAAAGACGATCCGTTTCTGGCCGCGGATGTTATTGCAGGTTTTCCCGGTGAAACAGATGAGGATTACGGGCTTACCCTCAGTCTGGTTGAAGAATGCGAATTTGCCCATCTGCATGTTTTTCCGTTTTCACCAAGGCCCGGAACTCTTGCGGAGAAAATGAAAAACCCGGTTCCAGAACGTATATCAGGACAGCGGACGGGAGAATTGCGGCGGCTGTCAGGCGAATATTACCTGAAATATGCATCAGGATGGATTGGTCGAGATGTTGATGTTCTTATAGAAGACGAAAACGGTGAAAAATGGAACGGAACAAGTGAAAATTATTTAAAATCGACAGTATGTGATATAATTAATAAAGATGGAACTATCTGCAGAGCAAAAATTGAAGCTGTTGAAAATAACGGCATAATCTGCAGATTTCTGGAATGGATTTGATTTTTTAAGCAATTCTCACGATAATTGCTATAGGGGGAAATTCGAATGAAAATCGGATTTAGATTTTTTTGTACAGGGTTACTGTTATTGGCAGTTTTAACATCCTGCCAGCAGGTTTTTACAACCAGCGCATACTTCTGGTATGAAGCGGATATCTCTACAATGACCAATGATCAGAAGCTCTCTTATGCTGAAGATCTTCTTACTTCGGGAACGGCAACAGCAGCAGAACTCGAGGCTGCTTACAATGAGATTGCAGCTATGCTTCCGGATGATCTCAGTACTGCAGATCCGGATATGGTTTTACTCGCTGCCGATTTGGCAGTAGGGGCCTCCGGTTTGGGCGATGCCGTAAGCGGCGCGCTTGATGCATTTGCCTCGGGAGAAACTGAAGATCTGACTACTGGTTTGCTTGATGATATTGATACTGATAACCTTGAAGATGCCGTTGCGCTTATAGAGGCGGCTGAAGACATGGATGGAGTGGTACTGACCCCGGAGCAATACACTAATGCCGCTGCAGCACAGCTTCTTATTGTTATTAATGACGCCGGAGGAGTTGATCAGCTGGGGACTGTTGATCCGGAAGATCCGGACCTTGTGCAGGCTCAGTATTGGGCCGACCAGGGGGGCGTTGATCTTTCAACAATATTCGGCGATTTAACCATCCCTGAATAGTCAAGCAAATATCTACATGGAGTTTTGGTTTGAAGAGAATTATATGTACAGTTATTCTGATATTCATTGTTGCGGCAATCGGTTTTGCTGCAGATTATTATGCTGAAGATATCTATGTTCCTACCGGTGTAGATTCAGGTTTGGGCGGCCCCTATCCTACGGATAACGAAGGTCTTGAAACTATTTTTTCCAATCCTGCAGCTTTTAAGTCTGCACAGGAAGATCTTGTTTTTACAAATTTCACCCTTCAGCTGACCGGGCCAATTTTTGATATTGCATCCCTGATTATCGGCAGCCTGTCGGCCGGAGAGGATATGACCACATTGCTGACCTCTCCGTCTACCCAGGCAATTCTTACCGGTTTATATTCCGGTTTTACAATGACGGGACCAATATACTTCGGGTATGTTGGAGACGGCTTCGGTTTCGGATTGTTTAATACAACAGACTTTCTGCTGCGGGGTAAAGGTCCTCTTTCAATTTCCATGGATCTTGGAGAGCAGTTGCTGCTTGCGGGCGGATATTCTTTTCGAATCCCTCTCTCAGTTGATGAAAAACATGTTCTGGACATCGGCGTTATGCTAAAAGGCGGAGTGGAAGGTGTTGTTGCAATTGAAAAATCTTTTCTGGAACTGCCTGTAATGCTTGACAGCATAGGAGCAGATTTATTTCTGAGCGAACCCTTTGAGTTCAGCACGATAATCGGAATGGATGCCGGAATTTTATACATCTGGGACGGTTTTATGTCGGCAGGATTGAGCTTCCAGGATTGTTTTACACCTACTGCCAGGTATACGTATCTGAGCGGAATAAATGATTTTCTTGATTCTGAAACTACAGCTCCTGATCCGGAAAGCGGAATTGTTCCTTTCAAGGTTAACGCCGGGTTCGAACTCAATCCGACAATACCGTTTATACAGCAGTTCATTACTGATTTTCGTTTCATGGCGGCATATGACGACATCTTTGATTTTTTACTTTATCCGACAGAAGCCGAGCACTGGCTGCTGCATATAAAGACCGGACTCGAAATTACCATGCTGGAAATTCTTGATGTCAGGGTAGGGCTTGCCGATGGCCTGCTTAACGCCGGATTAGGTCTGGATTTAAAGATATTTACACTAAATGCCGCAATGTTCGGTACGGAACAATCCAGTCAGCCGGGAACAAAGCCCGTGTACAATCTGACTCTGGGATTCATGCTTTAACCGCAAGCCGTATAAGAAAGACGGCCATATCCGATAACCCTTAATCAGGGTTGACAGAAGTGCAATACCCATTATGCTGATGTTTGTTTATTTCCTTTCCTGTAAATAAATAAACAACCTGTAAGTCCGGAACGGAATCTCTGAATGCTGGAGTTTTCCGAGATACTTTATTTTGAAAAAAACAAAATGATTTCTGTTGACATTTTTTATCTTAGTTGCTATATTCAGCGAGCATTAAGCAGGGCCGCTAGCTCAGCTGGTAGAGCAACGCCCTTTTAAGGCGTGGGTCACAGGTTCGAACCCTGTGCGGCTCAGTTAATAAAAATCCTGTCGGATTTTTATTTTGGAGTTTAACTCTTAGAGTTAAACATCCATTATCTGATATATGAAGTATTCTTCGCAGAAGAATAATTCAAAAAATTTCACGAAGTGAAAAAGATATGGAGTTTTGTTCAAAGAACAAAATCTCCGAAAGCTTTCACGAAGTGAAAGCTTAGGTCTCCTTCGTCTAGTGGTTAGGACACCGGGTTTTCATCCCGGCAACAGGGGTTCAACTCCCCTAGGAGATGCCAAAAAAAAGACTGTTTCGAAAACGAAGCAGTCTTTTTTTTGGTGCGGACGGGAAAAGCAACGTTTATAAAAAAACCGCTCCGGTAGAGCGGTTTTATCAAATTGTAATATCTGGTTAGAACCAGAACCTGGCTCCAATGGATCCCTGGAAAACAAAATCAGGAGCTGGTAATAAGGCTAAAGACGGGTCAAGCTCGAGGAATATTTCAAGCGGTTCAATAGGGAAAATTTGAAAACCGAATGCAACACGGGGGCCAAGCCAGAAACTACCGGAGCCTCCGGTAGAAAATCCGCCGAAAATACCCGGACCGGCATACAGGCTGATAATTCCTGTTAATACATCATGATAAACCCACCAGTCTGCAGATGCGCCTATGGCTACTCCTCCAGCGAAATTCCAGCCCAATCCAAACATCATGGGAAATTCATCCAGTTTGAATGAAAGGGCCAGATTCGAAGCATAAGGCGTATCCATAAAATCAAGGCCGCCCTGAATCCCTATACCTGTAGCAAATGTGCTTGCAACAGTAAATACAAGAAGCACAAGAACAAGTAGTAATATTTTTTTTCTCATTTTTCCTCCAAGAACGTTTAATGTATATAACTAATAATAATGTATTTTTATATATTTTTCATTACAATTCTGCTTCAAAAATCCATTTTTTATTATACAATGATCTAAAATGATTTAAAGGAGCAGGAATGAGCAAAATAATTCTTAAAGCGACAGATCTTGACGGATATTTGACAAACAGTGATAAAGGAAATCTGGCAAGGATGCAGGAATATTACGATCAGGCAATGGCGCATTTTAATATAATCAGTTCATCGAATTTTACTGACAAGAGTGAAGGCAGCAAGAAAGAGCTTATTACTATTTATAATAAGATGGGAGAATTTATGCAGGAAATTACAGACGAGATGTCTGCAATAAATGTATATTCGTTTAAAACTCCCCGCGAAATCCACGGAGAAGCTTCACGGCTGATTGCGAAGCTGCGTGATGTTCGAACCGAGCATCATGAATTTCTGTACTATATTCAGCGCGCTTATGAAATGCTTTTTAATCTGGCATACGGCGGAGCCTCATCCGAGAAAAATTATCTCATTACCAAAACTCCGGTCAATGTTCCGGTCCAGAACTATGCCGTACATAAAATTCCAGATGCTGATGAGAAAATCGAGAATTCTGTAATGTGTGTGATGCTCAGAGGCGCTTTGTTGCCGTCAATGATAATGAGCAAGGAAATACAGGAATACTCGTCAAAACGTTATGTAACCCCATTTGCTCTCTTTAAGATTAACAGGGATGATTCCAAAAAAGAAAGTGATATGGAGTACATTCTTGATCTTGAAAAGTCATATTTTAATCTTGAAGCACTGGACGGAAAAGACCTTATTTTTGCTGACCCGATGAATGCGACAGGCGGAAGCCTTGTCACCATCGTCAAATACCTGCTGGATAACGGGGTTAAGCCCAAATCAATCAGCTTTTTCAATGTAATCTCAGCCCTTAAGGGATCGATCAGGATTGTAAGGGCTCTGGAAAATGTTAAGGTATATACTCTTTGGATGGATCCTGTCCTGAATGAAAAAGCCTATATTATGCCGGGTCTGGGTGATGCAGGAGACAGGCTTAACGGTTCTGATTCAGAAGCCTATCCAAGGAATATTATTCAGTTGATTGCTGATTACGGCGCCGGCATATCACAGCTTTACCGATCACAGGTTCGGAAGATAGAAGAAACAGTTCTGGGTATATAGGTGTCTATTTTTCGTTTACGCCTGGGAGCGTTGCTGCCGGCGATTATAATGATTATTCTTGCCGGCTGCAGCACCTCTGCCGGTATTACCTCCGAAGAGGCTGCCGAAGCTTATTATAATCTTGGTAATGCATATACCGAGCTGGGAAGAAATCAGGACGCTGTAAATGCGTATACAAGAGCCCGGCAGCTTGATTCCGAGCTGCTAAGCGCCGGTTTTAATCTTGCCAGGGTTTATATTTTTCTTGAAAAATATGAAAAAAGCCTCGAGCAGCTTGATGAATTGCTTGTGGAAGATCCATCCAACAGAATAATCCTGGAAACCCGCGCCTGGGTTTATCATTTGATGGGAGATGATTCGACGGCGCTGGCTATTTATGAAGAAGTTCTGTTCGATTTTGAGACAAGCAGGAATTCTCTCTATAATTCGGCGGTTCTCCTGTCTGAAAATCAGGATCTTGAAGAAGCTCTTGCAAGGTTTAAAAAGTTTTTTGAATACTATCCTGATGAAGAGGAAGCTGTCTTTGAAATAGCTTCTCTTGAAGCTGAACTTGGTAATTATGATAGCGCGTCACTGTGGCTTGAAAAAAGACTGGAAATGAATCCTGAAGATATTGAGGCGCTTGAACTTTCAGGCGATGTTTTTACAGAAAGACGTATGTATACGGAAGCTGTAGATGATTACAGGCAGCTGGTGCAGAAAGCCGAATCTGCAGAGGATGAGTCTTTTCCTGAAGAAACCCTGGGGAGAGTATATTTTAAAATTGCTGAAATTCTCCTTAAATACATGGAGGATTTGGATAACGGTTTTGAGGCTTTGCAGAACAGTGTAGGTACCGGCTGGAAAGGGCAGGAGTATTATGACAGATTGCTCGAGAATTCCGGTGCAGAGTGGTATTCCGATGTTCTTGAAATCATTGGCCCTGATGAAAAAAAGGCCGATGCTGATGGTTCAGCACCGGCTGAATAATTGTAAGGTTATAAGGTCGAGATTACAGTGTTTGTTTCAATAACTACTGCGTCGACAGATCCTGAACCGTCAACATCTCTCAGAATATTTTTATTTTTATAATAGTCTATAAGCGGTTCTGTGGAATCGTAATAAACAGACAACCTGTTTTTGATTGCCTCAGGTGTGTCGTCAGGGCGTGTGATAAGCTCGCCGCCGCATTTATCACATATTCCTTCCTGTTGCGGTTTTACGGTCCTGATATGGTATCCTTCACCGCAGTTTGTGCACATTCTTCTGCCGGAGAGTCTGTTTATAACCTGGTCGTCGGTAATGGTAAAATTTATAACGGCATCTACTTCACTGAATTTTGCAAGTGAATCGGCTTGTACAATTGTTCTCGGGAAACCGTCGAGAATATATCCGTTCTCAACATCAGGATTATTCAATCTTTCTTTTACCAGGGCAACGGTTAAGGCGTCAGGAACGAGATCGCCGGATTCGATGATCTGCTGAACTTTTTTACCAAGTTCAGTCTGGTTTTTAATTGCTTTACGGAACAGATCGCCTGTAGAAATATGCGGGATATTCAGTTCAGCGCATATTCTTGATGCAATAGTTCCCTTGCCTGCACCCGGGGGGCCCAAGAAAATTAGTTTCATTGTATTTTCTCCTCTGTGATTTAACCTTCTGTCGGGTTTCTTTTAATCTTCTGAAATTATGATACCGTCTTCGTTATATACTGTTTCACATTCGAGTGAACAGAAACCGTTGTGGCGTTCCTTATTCAAAGCCGGGAAAAATTTACCACAGTTTGGGCAACGGGTAAAGGTCCCGGCACAGGTTTCAGAACAGTAGATTTCACTAATACTCTGATTTTTCTCTATATAGCGGCCGCAATTTCTGCACCTTATATAAGATACATTATCTTCAGTCATTATCCTGCTCTACTTCATTTGTAAACTTTAACCCGATTTTAATATTTTGCTTGAATTACTGCAAAGTCGGGTCTATCCTATATAGTATTGCATATGGAGGAGAATATGTCTATTTATGAAAAGTTACAGGACGGTCTTAACGATAGTCTTGCTTACGGCATAGAAACGTCTAAGCAATTTTTAAAAAAAGCCAAAGATGCGGCTGCAGAAATAGAAGAAACAAGTATCATAAAGATTGACATCAGAAGGCTCAATACCCGCAAGAAGGATCTTATTAATGAGCTCGGTATAAAAGCATACGAAGCCTTTCTTGTTAATGAGCGCAAATCCTTAACCCAGGCATCCTCCGGTGTAAAAGAGATTTTAAATGAGCTGGTTGAAGTTGATAAAAATATAGCCTTCAAGGAAGAAGAATTAAGAAATTCCTGATAAGGTGTTGACTTTTTTAAAGCAAATAAGTATACATATCAAGCCTTCTAAAGAAGCTTGCAAGAACAGCTTCAAAAGGCATACCGATTAAGCAACTTCTGAAAATACTTGAAATTATTTTCACGACATGCTTGACACAAAGAGCTGTATTTGGTAAAACAACTGCACGCTTATTGAAACCCTCCGGGTTTCAATTTGAAGTTTGCCTTCGGCAAACTTCATGGTTGAAAAGCTTTTATGTTTTTCAATCTTGTTCTTTTAAATTAAATAGGGATGGAGAGAGCCTGTGTTTGGGTGATTGCAGTGAGTCTGCTGAGATATGCAGAATACTGTATGACCCGTCTGAAGTTTCGAAAGAAACTTCAAATTGAATCAGCTTGCTGATTCAATAATTGTTAGGATAAAACTGGCTAATCTTAGGGTTAGCTAGACTATATTATGGAGAGTTTGATCCTGGCTCAGAACGAACGCTGGCGGCGCGTTTTAAGCATGCAAGTCGAACGGTAGAAAGGTGCTTGCACCTTTTGAGAGTGGCGAACGGGTGAGTAACACGTAAGTAATCTGCCCAAAAGTTGGGGATAGCCTGTGGAAACACAGGGTAATACCGAATATGTTCAATAAGCGGGAGCTTATTGAGTAAAGGAGCTAAGGCTTCGCTTTTGGATGAGCTTGCGGTTCATTAGCTAGTTGGTAGGGTAAAGGCCTACCAAGGCGACGATGAATAGCCGGCCTGAGAGGGTGACCGGCCACACTGGGACTGAGATACGGCCCAGACTCCTACGGGAGGCAGCAGCTAAGAATCTTCCGCAATGGGGGGAACCCTGACGGAGCGACGCCGCGTGGACGAAGAAGGCCTAACGGTTGTAAAGTCCTTTTCTTGTGGAGGAATAATGAGTGTAGGGAATGACACTCAGATGACGTTAAACTTGGAATAAGCCCCGGCTAATTACGTGCCAGCAGCCGCGGTAACACGTAAGGGGCAAGCGTTGTTCGGATTCATTGGGCGTAAAGGGCATGTAGGCGGCATGGCAAGTTTGGTGTGAAATATCCCGGCTCAACCGGGAAAACGCGCTGAAAACTGCCAAGCTAGAGTATAGGAAGGGAAGCTAGAATTCCTAGTGTAGGGGTGAAATCTGTAGATATTAGGAAGAATACCGGTGGCGAAGGCGAGCTTCTGGCCATATACTGACGCTGATATGCGAAAGCGTGGGGAGCGAACAGGATTAGATACCCTGGTAGTCCACGCTGTAAACGATGTGCACTAGGTGTTGGGGAGATATCCTCAGTGCCGTAGCTAACGCGTTAAGTGCACCGCCTGGGGAGTATGCTCGCAAGGGTGAAACTCAAAGGAATTGACGGGGGCCCGCACAAGCGGTGGAGCATGTGGTTTAATTCGATGATACGCGAGAAACCTTACCAGGGCTTGACATATATTGGAAAGATGCAGAGATGTATCCGCCCTTCGGGGCCGATATACAGGTGCTGCATGGCTGTCGTCAGCTCGTGCTGTGAAGTGTTGGGTTAAGTCCCGCAACGAGCGCAACCCCTGTCATCTGTTGCCAGCATTTAGTTGGGGACTCAGATGATACTGCCGGTGACAAACCGGAGGAAGGTGGGGACGACGTCAAGTCATCATGGCCCTTATGTCCTGGGCTACACACGTGCTACAATGGTCGGTACAGAGCGCTGCGAAGCCGCGAGGTAGAGCAAATCGCAGAAAACCGGTCTCAGTACGGATTGGAGTCTGAAACTCGACTCCATGAAGTTGGAATCGCTAGTAATCGCGCATCAGCATGGCGCGGTGAATACGTTCCCGGGCCTTGTACACACCGCCCGTCACACCACCCGAGTTGGGGGTACCCGAAGTCGCTAGTCTAACCGTAAGGAGGACGGTGCCGAAGGTATGCCTGGTAAGGGGGGTGAAGTCGTAACAAGGTAGCCGTACTGGAAAGTGCGGCTGGATCACCTCCTTTCTGTGAGAAAGGAACGGAAAGTGGTCAGCACAGCTGCTAATTTCCGGATTAAGTACCCGTATGGGTATGACAAACATGGTGAAGTTTGGCGAAGTCAAACTTCAGAGAAACGGATTGCCGTTTCTCCGCTCTCTCTTCTTCCTTTTTATATTTAGTATCCTGGTTTAAGGATGCTAAAAGCACTAACGGATTGCAGTTATGGATGTTTTGCGGAACGAAGTGAAGCAAAACTCCGAAAAGCATCCGAAGGATGCTTTAGGGGCCTGTAGCTCAGTTGGTTAGAGCGCACGCCTGATAAGCGTGAGGTCACAAGTTCAACTCTTGTCAGGCCCATTTATTAAAAGGCTACGCCTTTTAATTTTGAAGTTTTCAAAGAAAACTTCACCGCACCGAACGATGAGGTGTGTTAATAAGGTTGTTGGCAGTTGTGCTGATGGCTCTTTTTTTTCTGCAAATTTTAAAAATTTGCTTAAAAAAACTAAACCTTAAACGGTTAAATTAAGCGGATGTTTTGCTGAAAGCAAAACTCCTGAAAGTCAGAGCGAAGCGATGACTTGTGAAGCTTTTAAAAAGCTTCGGAAGTTCAACAACGTTGAACTTCACTGTTCTTTAAAATAGAAAGGAACTGCTGTAGAAGGTAGTTTTAATTACTTTTCGTCCATAACAGGGAGATGAAAAGTACAGGGAAGGGTTAAGAGGTAATATGGTCAAGCGAATAAGGGTCTACGGTGGATGCCTTGGAGCTGTCTGACGAAGAAGGACGTGGTAAGCTGCGAAAAGTTGCGGGAAGGAGCAAACATCCGATGATCCGCAGATATCCGAATGGGGTAACCCGGCATTCTGGAATGGATGTCACTGTGTAGTGAACACATAGCTGCATGGAGGAAGACTCAGGGAACTGAACCATCTAAGTACCTGAAGGAAAAGAAATCAAAAGAGATTCCCGTAGTAGCGGCGAGCGAAATGGGAAGAGCCTAAACTGTATGTGTGTCAAGGCTTACACCGTTGCATGTACAGGGTTGCAAGGGCTTATCTGAGAGTATGTAAGTGCTCTCGCTCAGTTACAAAACTTATGTATAGAAGAACGCGTCTGGAAAGCGCGGCCGGAGAGGGTGAAAGCCCCGTAATTGAAATGCATGAGACTGGGTGGGTAAGCTCCTTAAGTAGGGCGGGACACGAGAAATCCTGCTTGAATCTGGGAAGACCACTTTCCAAGGCTAAATACACGACAGCTACCGATAGCGCATAGTACCGTGAGGGAAAGGTGAAAAGTACCCCGGGAGGGGAGTGAAATAGAACCTGAAACCGTAGACTTACAAGCGGTCGGAGCCAATTTATTGGTGACGGCGTGCCTTTTGTAGAATGAACCTGCGAGTTACTCTATGTTGCAAGGTTAAGGGATAGAAGTCCCGGAGCCGAAGGGAAACCGAGTCTTAATAGGGCGCATAGTAGCATGGAGTAGACCCGAAGCCGAGTGATCTATCCATGGTCAGGTTGAAGCTCTGGTAACACAGAGTGGAGGACCGAACCCTAGTCTGTTAAAAAAGGCAGGGATGAACTGTGGATCGGAGTGAAAGGCTAATCAAACTCGGAAATAGCTGGTACTCCCCGAAATAGCTTTAGGGCTAGCCTCATATGGATATTATTGGAGGTAGAGCACTGGATGGGCTAGGGCCCTTCACCGGGTACCAAACTCAACCAAACTCCGAATGCCAGTAATCAATGTATGGGAGTCAGACTGCGGGTGATAAGATTCGTGGTCAAAAGGGAAAGAGCCCAGAACGTCAGCTAAGGTCTCAAATTCATGCTAAGTGGAAAAGGAAGTTTAGATGCAAAGACAGCCAGGAGGTTGGCTTAGAAGCAGCCACTCCTTCAAAGAGTGCGTAATAGCTCACTGGTCGAGTATCTAAGCGCCTATAATGTAACGGGGCTAAGCATGGAACCGAAGCTACGTCGTAAAACTTTAGTTTTATGGGTAGGGGAGCATTCTGTAGGCCGTTGAAGGTGGACTGTAAGGTCTGCTGGAGGTATCAGAAGAGAGAATGCAGGTATGAGTAACGAAAAGACAGGTGAGATCCCTGTCCGCCGAAAACCTAAGGTTTCCAGGGTTAAGTTAATCTTCCCAAGGGTTAGTCGGCCCCTAAGCCGAGGCTGAAAAGCGTAGGCGATGGGAAACTGGTTAATATTCCAGTACCTCTCTTAATTGCGATGGGATGACGCATAAGGTAAAGCGTGGCCCGGCGATGGTCGTCCGGGTTTAAGCAACAAGTTGATGAGAAGAGCAGGCAAATCCGCTCTTTGAGATAAGTTGTTAAGACGAGTGAAGCTACGGCGGAGCGAAGCATGTGGAATCATCGTGCCAAGAAATAATCTCTAAGCTCTAGATTAAGAGGGACCGTACCGCAAACCGACACAGGTAGGTGGGATGAGAATTCTAAGGCGTACGGAAGAACTCACGTTAAGGAACTCGGCAAAATGCATACGTAACTTAGGGAGAAGTATGGCCTTTGATGGATGAATTAGCAATAATGATTTTGTTGGGGGTTGCAGAGAATTGGGTCAATCGACTGTTTACCAAAAACACAGGTCTGTGCGAATCTGCAAAGAGAAGTATACGGACTGACACCTGCCCGGTGCTGGAAGGTTAAGAGGAGATGTTAGCGCAAGCGAAGCTTCGAATTGAAGCCCCAGTAAACGGCGGCCGTAACTATAACGGTCCTAAGGTAGCGAAATTCCTTGTCGGGTAAGTTCCGACCCGCACGAATGGTGTAACGAATTGACCGCTGTCTCAACGTGAGATCCGGTGAAATTGAAGTATCGGTGAAGATGCCGATTACCTGTGGTTAGACGGAAAGACCCCGTGAACCTTTACTGCAGCTTTGCATTGAAATGTGGCTTGTTATGTGTAGGATAGGTGGGAGACTATGAAGTATGGTCGTTAGATTGTATGGAGTCGTTGGTGAAATACCACCCTTATCAAGTTATGTTTCTAACGGGTACCATGAAACTGGTATCTGGACAATGTAAGGTGGGCGGTTTGACTGGGGCGGTCGCCTCCTAAAGAGTAACGGAGGCGCGCGAAGGTAACCTTGCGCTGGTTGGAAATCAGTGTGTAAGTGCAAAGGCATAAGGTTGCTTGACTGCGAGACTTACAAGTCGAGCAGGTACGAAAGTAGGTCTTAGTGATCCGGCGGTCCCGCGTGGAAGGGCCGTCGCTTAACGGACAAAAGGTACTCCGGGGATAACAGGCTGATTTTGCCCAAGAGTTCATATCGACGGCAAAGTTTGGCACCTCGATGTCGGCTCATCGCATCCTGGGGCTGGAGCAGGTCCCAAGGGTTTGGCTGTTCGCCAATTAAAGCGGTACGTGAGCTGGGTTCAGAACGTCGCGAGACAGTTCGGTCCCTATCTGCCACAGGCGTTGGATATTTGAGAGGGTCTGCATTTAGTACGAGAGGACCGATGTGGACGAACCTCTAGTGTACCAGTTATCGTGCCAACGGTAAGTGCTGGGTAGCTACGTTCGGATGGGATAACCGCTGAAAGCATCTAAGTGGGAAGCCCTCCTCAAGATGAGATATCCCTTTGCCCTTGAGGCAACTGAAGGAACCAGAGAGAAGATCTGGTTGATAGGCCGGAAGTGTAAGCATGGTAACATGTTCAGCTGACCGGTACTAATTATCCGTGAGGCTTGACCATATTTCCCCTTAATCAATTCTCAAGGAATTGAACCAATAGGCTGCGTGAGTTTAAGAAAACTCCTTGAAAATGCAACCTGTCGAGTTCGGTTTCTATCCCTGTTAGATATAATTATGAATAATTAGTCTGGTGATCATAGAGAGGGGGACCCACCCGTTCCCATTCCGAACACGGAAGTTAAGCCCCTCTTCGCCGATGGTACTGCGTCAGCGGGAGAGTAGGTCGTCGCCAGGCTTTTTTTATTTTAAAAGGCACTGAAAGTGTCTTTTAAAATAAAATACCAGTCTAAGAAAGATCTTGGAAGTTTCGGATACGAAACTTCAGAAAGAGCAATTTAATTGAAATGAAAGTTTCAAATTAAATCGAGAAGTCTGGAAATGACAGAGTTAGAGTTAAATAATAGCTCTTTCCGGTCGTTTAAGATGCGACAGCATCTTCGCCAGGCTTTTTTTATTTTAGGGGGCTTCAGCCCCGCAAAATAAAACATTTGGATGTTTACCTACGTCAAACTGCAGAGACGCAGCAGATTCTTCCGGAACAAGATAGTTTTGCAGGTATGGAAAGGCTGCGGAACTGTTAAAACATGCGACCCGTCAGAACTGCAATATTCGGTTCTCCGGACGGAGGGCCTGTTTCAGGAGCCAGAAGGATGTCACCTAACGAGTAAGAATAGCCGGAGACGGAAATAGCTTTAAACGCTATTGTATAAGCGCCCACTACAGGTAAAGCTTCGTAGGAGGATGTCCAATAAACAGATTCATCGATATTATCCACCGGAAATGAATTCAATAAGTAGCAGGCCAGTTCCATAGTATCCAATGACGGCAGAAACCAGTCACTATAAGTCTTTCCATCGTAGGAGCAGGAAAATGACTCCGCTATATTGATAGCCCCGTCCGTTACCCATAATGAATCGCAGTTTGCCTGACCTGTTCCAATATCTGTAGATGTTGTTTGATTAAAAGTTGGTCTATATATACTGTTGAATATGGCATCTGATGACGCATCAGCCGGAGCTATTTCTATGTAGCGGTAATCTCCCGGCAAAGTTTTGAAATCAACAGAGGTCATACCCAAATAATTTATATAAAAGTCCTGCATCTCCGTTATATTTTCATCATCGTAAATAACAACACCGCCGCTAGGGCCTGTAGAAAACAACCAGTCATCTTTGTGATCTACATAAAAACTCCAGCGGCTGCTGTACGCGCTGTAATCTCCTTCAGGATTCCTTGCGCGGACGTGCCAGTAGTATGTTTCATCCGGGGTCAGCCTTGTACTGGATTCATATTCTGATGCTGTAGTTGTGTAAGCGGTAATTCTTTCCTTCTTGCGAAAATCTGAAAATGTACTATCCTCCGGGAAAAGAATCACGGAGGAATGAAATGAAGAAGATAATCAAAAACTGGGAAGAAATATTTGAACAACAACAGATGAGCGGAAAATCAATTCCGGAGTTTTGCAAAGAGATTGAAATTCATCCAAATACTTTCTATAAGCACAGAAAACGGTTCGGTATGAACCTGTCAAAGAGCTCAGAGATAATAGAAATAAAACCCGTTCAATCTGTAGCAGCTGCACCAATTGTATTGAAGTCCAAAAAGTTTTTAATATCAATAACTGCCGGGTTTGATGAAGCCGAGCTGAAATCAGTTCTGAGAATAATCGGAGAACTTGAATGATTTTCGATTATACAGATTACCGATATTTTATACGGCCCGGCAAAACGGATTTAAGAAAAGGGGTAAACGGATTGAGCCTTCAGATTCAGAACGTAATGCATAATGACCCGTTTTCGAAAAGTTTGTTTCTGTTCTGTAACGGCCAACAAAAACTTTTGAAAATTGTCTACTGGGATCGAAACGGATTCTGCCTATGGCAGAAACGGTTGGAGAAGAACAAGTTTCCCTGGCCTGAAACAGAAGAAGAGGCCAGAGAAATCAGATTCGAGGAACTTAAGATGCTGCTGGACGGGATAGATTTCTTCAACGCGCATAAAGAATTATCATATTCCCGCGTTTAATGCTTCACACCGGAATTTAATCATGTTAAAATTTATTTATGAACAGCCAGGCTTTGCTTGAAGAGAATGAGAAATTAAAAATAAAAATTGCCCGATTAGAAGAGCAGGTCCAGCTTTTGCAATCTCTTCATTTCGGAACAAAATCAGAGAAGCTCACGAATGAAGATAAAAAACAGGCGTCACTTTTCAACGAGGCAGAGGATACGGCATTTGAGCAGAACGAAGAAATAGAAACTGAGACCCGTGAAGTAAAAGCTCACACGAAAACTGTTCGTAAGGGTGTCGGTAGAAAAGCTCTGTCAGAAGATCTTCCCCGAGAAATTATTGAATACGATATTGATGAGGAAGATAAAACATGCGCTTGCGGAACTGAGAAGATTTGTATTGGTGAAGATGTCTCCGAACGGCTATGCATAGTTCCTGCGAAAGTAGTAGTCAGGCGTGAGATAAAGAAAAAATATGTTTGCAGAAATTGTGAAGGAACCACCGATGAAACTTCGGGGGTGCAGACTGCTGAAGGGATTAAACATCTGATCGCCGGGAGCATTGCCGATGAAAGCCTTCTCGCGTGGATCATAAATGAGAAGTTTGAATATGCTCTCCCGTTCTACCGTCAGAGCAAGAGACTGAATACAATTGGTGCAGATATTCCAAGGGCAACACTGAGCACATTGGCAATAAAGTGCGCTGATAAATGCAGACCGATTTATGAGTTGCTTAAAGATAATATTAAAAACGGGCCGATAATAAATGCCGATGAAACCCGGGTACAGGTTTTGAAAGAAAAAGGTCGCAAAGCACAGGATAAATCCTGGATGTGGGTCTTTCTTGGCGGAAAACCTGATAAAAAATCGGTAGTGTTTCAGTATGAAACAGGCCGTTCTCATGAAATACCGTATGATTTTCTGCAAGGTTATACCGGTTGGTTGCAGACTGATGATTATGAGGCCTATCACACTGCTTTGAAAAGGCTGCGAAAAGATGGACATGATGGACCTCGTCATGTTTTATGTTGGGCGCATGCCAGAAGGTATTTTTATAAATACTGGGAGATGTCTAAATCTCCGGAAGTAAAACATATACTTGAATTGATTAAAGACCTGTTCGAGCTTGAAGCCCTGCGCGAGCAATATTCCAAAAAAGGCTTTCAGAAGCATCGAGCCAACCAGGCCGGATCTATCCTTGATTCTTTATTCAAACAGCTTACTAAACATGCAGCAGGGACTCCGCCTACAATGGCTTTCGGGAAGGCGATATCATACACGCTTGATAACTGGGTTCAGTTAAAGTTATACCTGGAAGATCCGCTGCTTACTCCGTCGAACAACATTGCTGAAAATGCAATCCGGCCGTTTGTAATCGGACGGAAGAACTGGTTGTTTTCCGACACCGAACATGGAGCCGAATCTTCGGCGGTACTCTACAGTCTTGTTGAATCTGCTAAATTGCAGAAGCTATCGGTCTATGATTACTTCTACTATGTTTTTCGCAAGTTACCGTACTGTGAAGAACCCGCAGATTATGAAAAACTGCTACCGTTCAACCTGACCGCTGAACAGATAAAGTCATAGGGGAAGAATTACCGCTTACGTAGTTGTCCAGTTATACGGACTATTAAAGTCAGGATCATTATCCACCTGTATGTAATAACCTGATGCATTGGTTACATTATTCCAGTCAAGGTCGACTTCAACACAATAAGAATCTCCGGCATTCGCAGGGGTTACCAACGACGGGGGACTCCAGCTGACAGAAACTGCGTAATCGCCTATTGTACCCCAGTTGCCTACATCATCCTTTTCCTGAACATAAAGACGGTGTGTTCCATTACCGAGTGCACTGCTGGTATATGATGTTGATGCCTCCCCAACCTGATCTTCAAGGTTACTATTATCAAGCCTGTACCTGTATGTACCGCTTCCGTCTAAAGCAGTACTGGTCCAGCTCCATGAAGGAGTCATGTCCCAACTTGAAGATGCTGATGTTACCGTGGGAGCCGAAGGACCGGTAATGTCGACTTCAATAGAATGGGAAGCTGATTCAGACCAGTTATCGACACTATCTTTCTCCTGCACATAGAGTGTATGATCCCCTTCGGGGAGATTTTCTACCGGTGTATAACTTGTAGCTGTTGTTTCATCTATTTCAGGAATATCACTGAGATCACTGTTGTCCAGTTTAAATCTATAGATCCTGATACCGTCTCCGTTTCCATTGGTCCAGGTCCATGAGGGTTGTTGCGATGAAGTTTTTGAATAATTTGATACATGGAATACCGGGCTCTCCGGAGGAGTAATATCAATCTCTATCGTATGGCTGCCGATATTGGACCAGTTATCGAAACCGTCTTTCTCCTGAACAAATAATGTATGGTTTCCTTCAACTAAAAAAGAAGAAGGTGTAAAGGCAGTTTCTGTAGTTTCCGTTGCTCCTGTAGTCATAATACTGTCATCAAGCTTATATCTGAAAACCCCGATTCCATCTTCATCGGAACTGATCCATGTCCAGGTAGGGGTTGTGTCGTTTGTTTTATTCTCACCGCTGACAACCGGCGGCTCAGGTGCATTAATATCCGTGAATATAGCCTGAATTGTTGCATCTCCAATGCTGAGAATAACTGAAGTATTTGCCTTTAGATAATCATCAATAACTGCTTCACCAGAAGTTATTGCCCAATATCCAAAAAGATATCCCGAATCGGCTTGTGCTTCTATGGAAGTCGGATCGTCTTTTTTAACCTCCAAAGGGGAAATATTGGGGGAAAGTATTTTGCCGCCGGAGCCGGCGATAATTGTAAGCTGAAATTTAACAGATGTATCAGGCGGATTCAGATCATTTTCAATTTTCTCTTTTAAGGCCGTTACATACTCCGACTCAATCGTACAGGCTGTTGCCGCCAGCGCGGCTATAATAATCAAAATAACTGCTGTTGTTTTTTTACTGATTTTCATATCTCCTCCGTTTTACGTTTTGGCGGCGTTATAATGCGGTGAAGTATGAAAAGCTCTGCTTTTCATACTTCACAATAAAAAGTGCGAAGCGCATTTTATTCATCCTCCCAAAGGATTCGGTATTTCATTTCTTCGGCGGCTGCGGCGCGGGTGGCTTCGGCTCCCTTCATGTCAAGGTATGCATACTGTTCCGCCAGCTGAGAATCGAGTTCGGCTAATCTGGCGTATGTTTTCTTTACAAGGTAGTAGTTCTCAAGCTCATGGCTGCAGCGGGCTGTGCCCAGCAGCGCTGCTTTGCTGCTGTCGTCCTGCTGCAGCGCGCGGTCGTAGTATTCGAGTGCTTTTTCGTATTTTTCCTTAAGAAAGTATATACCGCCGAGGTTGTTCAGCGCGGGAATGTATTCTTCGTCCTGCAGAACCGTTTCAAAGGCTTCAGACGCTTTATCGTAGAGACCGTAACGCGCGTAGACTACGCCGAGTTTGTTCTGCCATCGGGTTTTTGCTCTGCCGCCCTCGTCAATCTTCTTCCGGATCTGCTCAATCTGCGGGTGGATTTCGCGATCGACATGACGGTTAATGCTGTTCATGAATGCCGTTGTCACTTCGGGTCTGTCGGGCAGTTCAACGGTTGATGAGTCGCGGAACCCGACTGCCTGAAAGGTTTGCCATGCTTCACGGACCGGATACAGTACCGATAGTTCTTCGGCATCGTACTGACGCCATTCTTTCGCTCCGTAGGCCCATGCCCGCTCGAAGCTTTCCTGAAACATGGTGATTTCGACAGGTACCCACGCCCTGCTTTCGGTTAGTATAAGTTCATCCGGATTCAGAAAAGTTTTTTGCGCTTCATCAGGGCCCATCTTCA
Source organism: Spirochaetia bacterium (assembly GCA_963675665.1). Lineage (GTDB taxonomy): Bacteria > Spirochaetota > Spirochaetia > UBA9216 > UBA9216 > Thalassospirochaeta. The sequence goes on along the minus strand of OY776510.1, from coordinate 4,020,939 downwards.
GTGTAAAAGCTGCGTAGATGTGACCGGGGACCGTTATAAAGGCTGTTTCAACGCCGACCGACTCAAGCAGGGTACAATACAGGGTGGTAAGGTCGTCACAGTCGCCGTTTGTGTACTGAAGCGTCTGCCGGGGAAACTGCAGAAAGTCGATTGACGCAGATTCTTCGGAAAACTCACGGAAAGGGGTAGCCGGGTCCACCTCGTAGCTTACCCCGCGGTTTTTCAGCGCCTCAAACATCGCCATGGCTTTCTGAAGGTTCTCGTCGATTGCCGGGTTCTGTGAAGACTTTACCCAGGTCATAACATTCTTCGAAAAATTCATGATTTCCGGATCTTTCGCCGTCATGAAGGATGCGATACGGCGGTTGTCGGTCCATGACAGGGCATTTCTGTTATAGAAGTCGATTACGCCGGTAAAGTCCTTCGTTATCTCCTTTTCGCCGACGGTTTTTGTAGCTGAGATCAGGGCCGAAGCTTTGGTCCCCTCGGTTATCTGCATCAGGTCTTCGGTGAACAGCGCAAATAAATCAATATCTTTTTCTTCGCCCGGGGCAAGATCAAAGTTCGACCCGACCTTCATCGGGTTGTCCATGTACCGTTCCAGGTAAAACTGGATGTTGATATCTTTCTCTGCACGGTTTCCGGTGTTCCTGACCTTTACAGTGCCTATGGGATGGTTTGAATAGTAACCGTAGAGGACCGGGAACAACGGAATTATCCTGATATCATCTATCTCGACATCGATACTTTCACTTTTAAGTCCCGGAAAATCGAAATTAACTGCAAGGTTGACGCTTATACCGTTATACAGTTTGTTAAGGTATTCATAGGATACATTTGCTCCAAGGGTAAGCGGTCCGGTAATTCGAAACAGCGCGCCGGCGCCGCCTCCTGCGGTAAAACCTCCTCCGTTGACGCCTTCGGCATCCCAGGCAAGCGGGGCCCAGTAGTAATAGCCTGCTTTGCCTGCGGCATATACCGACAGGCGTTCGGTGAAGGGGTATCGCGCCACGGGACCTGCCCATCCCTGGATAACGTTTATGGAATTAGCTGAAGAAAGCGGCTGGTTTGTATAGGTAAATCCCGCCTGTGCTCCGATATACTGTAAAAATCCGGGAATGAATGAGACAGACGCGTCGGCGCCGTATCCGAACCCGAACAGTTCAATGCTCGAGCCGACGGGAATTGCTCCGTGCGGTGTAATACTTATACCAAGCTGATTCTCAGGATCGGAACTTATAGATGCTGTGATCAGCAGGTATAAGATAAGTATGGTTATTATCAACTTTTTGAACATATCATTCCTCCGGATACACTTATTGTGAAAATTATATCCCCGCCGGAGAAATTCAACATCGTACGAAGGTACTAGAAAAAGATTTTTTTTAATTTTTTTTATGGTTTGCTCGGTTGGAGTTTAAGGTAAGCCTGGAACGCCTGCCCGGTTACTGTCTTTTCTCCTCAAAGAACATTGAAATAAACTCAACCCTGCTTGATACGCCCGTTTTTTTAAAGATATTGCTTATATGGGCTTTTACGGTACGTTCAGATATTCCCAACGATTCGGCGATGGCCTGTGTTCTGAGACCATTTAAAAGTCCGCTTGCAACATCGGCTTCCCGCTGTGAGAGTTTGAACTTACGGTACATGCTTCCGGACGGTTCGGCTTCAGCGCCGATAATAAGATAGCCGAGCGGGTCTTCAAATTTATCCTTCACGGACGTTATTTCAACGTTAAGAGATTGGATGCTCCTGTCCGGTTTTACAGGCGACAGCACAAGATTTTTTTTAAGGGAAGTTTATTGATTTCTACCTGTGTTATGGTTTTGGATCCAACGGTTTTTGGTATAAGAATACTGAAATTGCCTTTTCTTATGTTGTTGTCTGTTTCACGAAAAAATTCGTCTGCTTTCCTGTTGAAATAAACCGGTTTTCCATCAGAGCCCACCAGAACTACAAGCTCATCGATGGATTCAAGTATACGCCGGGTGACATCCTCAATAACTATGTTAAAAAGCTGGTATCTTTTAATCGCCAATACAAATCCGTAAACCCAGGGGACGAAAAGGACAGGCGAGATGGATACTGTCCATAGATCGGAAAAGAACGGATGAAACAAGTATTCCGCTACTGAAAGTATCAGTGTTATAGTCGAGGATATTATAAGCAGTCTTATCTGCTTCTTTTCCCGGTTAAGAGTGGTTTTCCTGTACCAGAGCAGAAGGAACATATTTCCCGCCGCAACCATCGCCGGCATATAAAAGCTCCATAAGAGGTTCCATACGCCTTCGGCTTTTACGAATAGCCATTGCCCGTTTTCAAGATAGAAATCCGAGAAGGTTACGTCCCAGCAGGTGTTTCTTATGATGAATATCAGCGCCGGCAGGCTTACAGTCAGGATATGGGGAATGGTTATCCTGCCGTGGAGGGATTTTAAAAACAGGTTCTGCAGGGGTAAGAACAGTATTAAACCGCTTGAAGAAATCTGAAAAAGAAGACGGATATGTTTTAAATCCGAGGCATTGTAGGTGAAATATGCCAGAAATGCCCAGTACATAAGGCAGAACGAACATGCCGCAAGCAGCCATTTGGACACCGAAAATATTGTTGTCCGGATAACCATGATGGTAAAGTACAGGTACAGAATGGCAGCGGAAATGGTCAAAACTGAAATCACATTCATATATTATTTCTTTATGATGAATTATATTATCATGATTAAAAGAGATATTGTATAAAAATATTTCCTGAAAAGCCTTGAATGTTTCTTAAAGGTCAATAAAATTAAAATACAAAAAGTTCCATGAACGTTTCAGCTGCGGTGTAAAAACTGGGGATTCCGGAGTGTTCTGAAAAAATATTTACTGAATCGGGGTTATTGAAAATGGAAACGGTTGATAAAAAGAACAATATTTTTAAGAATATAATCAGGCAAATGGTAAAAGTCTCAGAAAGCGCATTTACCTTAAGTGAAAATGTTGAAATTCTGAATACAAATATTAACAGTCAGACTGGTCAGACCTCAAAAGTCCAGAAAGAAAACAGCGATGCTCTTTCAGAGGTAAATAAAATACTTGAGAAAGCAACAGGACTGAAACAGACTTCAAATCAGGCGGATAATGCGTCAAAGGCCGGAATTGAAAGACAGAAAACTTATCTGGGTGAAATAAACGGACTTTCCGAATCGATTGAAAAGGGAAGATTATTTATCAGCGAATTTAAAAATAAATCGGAAGAAATAAATAAAATGACCAATATTATTAAAGATCTGTCCGGAAGACTGGATGTTCTGTCAATTAACGGTGCAATTGAAGCCGCAAGGCAGGGGGCTTACGGGGCCGGTTTCGGAGTGATTGCAAGGGAAATGAAAGCTCTTGCGCAGGAAACGGAGCTTTAGGCAAAAAAAGTAGAAAAAATTGTTAACAATTTCACGTCGGCTTCAGAAGACGTTCAGAAATTATTTGTTGATTCATCGGAGTCGTTAAAGAAAAGCAAAAACGAGGCCGGTTATATATATGAAGTTTTTTCTGATATTGAGTCGCATAATGAAAATATAAAAAATGAATCTGATGAAATAAGCGTGCTTGTTGAATCTCTGGTTAAAAGAAACGAACTTCAGGAAAGATCGGCTGAAATGATACTGGAAGGCGCTGAAAAATCCGCATTTCAGATAGGGCAGGTACATCAACAGTCTGAGCAATTACACAATGTTGTAAAGGATATTCTGGAAAATATGGGTGAGGTTAGGCTTGACTGGCATGATGAAGCTGTTAAATCCGTAGAAGAAATAGCAAAGGATCTTTCAGATTGCAGGATTAATTTTAATGATTATCTGAAAAATTGTTTTAATAAATATAATTTTATAGAACTGCTGTATGTAATGAACGGCAGGGGGCAGCAAATTGATAATAATGTTGTACACCCTGATTTTATTAATATGATTGATAACAGCGGAAAGGGCGCAGACCGAAGTACACGATCTTACTGCAGACATATTATCGACGGCGAAAATTCATATATTTCAGGCATATATGTATCATCAGCTTCAAATCATCTTTGCCTTACTGTTTCAGTGAAGTTTTTCTGCAGAGGTGAAGCTTTTATTCTTGCGGCGGATTTGAATCTGGAAAAATTCGTATTGCAGTCATAGGAATTACAATCCTTCCGACGACATTTTCAAAAGCTGGTAAGTAAAATAAACCGCGGCCAAGGCATCGTCATATTCGCTTCTTTCAGGGGGGAAGGTTAAGATGCTTTCCTTAAGATGTTCGAAATATGGGTCTGTATTTATTGAGTTCACAATTTCTTTTGATTTGGACCATATACCGTTATAGTTGTCATTGTTGAACCATAAAAGAAAATCCTGATGATATTTAAAAAAGGCTTCTTCTTCCCTTGATTCGTCGAGGAAGTCCTGCAACCCCTGTCCTTTTTTCATGTTTCTGCTCTGGTATATATCTGCAAGAGGCGGTTCGAATTCAAGGATATTTGCATACAGGCTGTATATTGTCTGGTTAAACATGCTTCCGGACAAGACTTTATCCTTATTGAATACCCCTGAAAGGTATCTGCCTGTATCGTCCATATTTTTCAGGGCAATAATCAGGTTCAGGTTATTCCAGATTCCTACGGCTTCGGAAGCCATTTTTCTCACTTTTTCAAGCTGCTCTTTATGTCCTATTCTTCCTAACGATTTTGCGGCGTTTGAAGCGACGGCAGAATCATGGTTGTCAAGGAGTTTCAACAGGACTTCTTCAGTTTGTTTGCAGGGGTATGCTCCGAGAGCAAAGATCGCCTTCAGCTGATGATATGAATTCGGTTCAGATGCTTCATTCAGGAGTTCCGGTAGAAGTACGGGTCTGGGATTTGAAAAGAGAGAAGTTATCATCAGGCCCTTATCATTTGATAACGGGCTGAACAATATGGAGCGGATTTCATCTGTGGCAAGCTTGGAGTTATCCATTCCAATATTCATCAGAAGTGTTTTACGCTGCAACGGGTCTTCTACAGAATATAGTTTACCAATATTGATGTAGGTAGACAGTTTGGATGGAGAAAAGATAATTGATGCTGCTTCCGCAGGGGACAGGCTTCCCTGTTCCCTGATTTTAATTGTAAAGAAAAGTGAGATAATACAAAGAATAAATGCAAATAAAAACGTATATATGTAATTGCTCTGGTAATCAATTATAACTGATGCCCTCGAAAGGTCTGCAAGTTTTCCGCCGGTTATTCCTGCAAACAGGGCGACAAATGCAATGAAAAAATTTATCATGCTTGAAAAACCGACAGAATCTTTTTCAGGGAGGCTGCCGACAATCAGCCTGCCGATCAATAAATCATTTGCTCTAAGGAAAAATGTCGACAAAAACATGATTATATAATAAACGGGTTTATATGTGATAAAGCCCGACAACGCCCAAATCAGCGAAGAGAAAGAAAGCAGAATAAGCACCCCGACAATAAGCGGTCTGCTGCCTATTCTGTCCGCGAAATTCCTGGAGAAATAGGCGGATAGAATGGTCGCAAGAGCCGCTGTAATTGAAGCAAGGAAAATCTCCGATGTGGAAAACCCTGCATCGCGGCTAAGCAGAGGAATAATAAACCCGAAAAGCACTATTAACGCGGCATTCAGAAAAGAAAGCAAAAGAAGATAGCGTAAATTTCTGATTTTGAAAGATTCTTTAAAAATTGCAAAAACATTCCGGCCTTTTTTATAATGTATTTTTTCTTTACACGGAATTTTTCTGATTTCAAAAGCAGAAAGAGTGTTCATGACTATTCCCGCCATGCCCAGGATGAGTATTCCCGTAATCCCTGTCAGCTGCTTAAGCGAGGTAACAAGAAAACTTATTGCTTTTGAGAATGTGGTGGCAATCTGGAATCGTAAAGATGATGCTGCAAGAACCTCACCTCTGGTTCTGTTTGTGGAAATCATTCTGATAATCGGCTGATATAAGGATGCTCCTACAATTCTTGTACAGCAGAAAAGCGTATAAGTTACTATTATCAGAAGTACCGCGGGTCTTCCGTCGATAAAAAAAAGGGCTATATACGGAATACAAACGAACCCTCTTATCAGCCATGCAAGATATTGTACCCGGACTATATTTTTACCTGCCAGAAGTTTTGGTGTGAAAGAAAGCAACAGGCCTGAAATGTAAAGAACGGCGCTCAGATATCCTATTTCGGTATTGGTTGCACCGAAGTAAATTGCAAGTAATGATACCGGAGTGTCGCCGAGAAAGTTGAAACCCATTCCATTCAGAGTTTGATGCCGAAACTGATGTTTTATTCCCCTGATTTTTTCTTCTGAAGAGAGAAACGGGCTGCTCATGTTATGAGAATATACCTATATTTGATTAATGTCACGGTTTTACAGGAAAATTGGGCAGGAAGGGGAATTGTTCTATTTTAATTTATAAATTCAGGCATCTGAATTTGAAAACAAGGGATGGATATATTAACATTTGGTTATGCTACTGGAAAGCCTGTTTATTAATGATAAGGACGTCAGGCCTGGAAAGCTCGTTTTGCGTTTTATTCTCAGTGCATCGATCCTTTTCCTGTTTTTTATTATTCTTTCGTTTATTTTTCTGAAAAGAACCAGTGATAAAAATCTTTATCACTATTACCAACAGGAATATTTAAATATCTGCAATGCGCTGGACAATATAAACAGCAGCTACAGAGACCATATGGTAACCCTGACTGAACTGCCCGGATTTTATAACCAGTTTTCCGAATATCTTGAATATTATGAAAGTTATAAAAATACCGGGATTTTTCCTTCCGATATAAACAGACCTTTAAATGAGCCTCCTGAAAAGCCGTTCGCAGGAGATTCAGAAATACCTGGAGCTCTTCCTCCGGGAGTTAATAACATGCCGGTCCAGTTTATTTCAAACGATGGAATACTTATAGCCGGAACCATTCCGGAGAAACTTTACAGGGAATTTTCCAGTTTTGAGAAACTGAAGGAAACGGTAATTGATCAAAAAGGCTTCGGATTATTTTTTGTGCTGGAAAACATGCGGCTGAGCGAAACAGTTTCTTTTATGGAGCCGGTTATCTACTTTTTTATTGAGATAAGGGATGACGCAGGAGAAAACTGCGGGTATATAGCTACTGAAGCGCGGCTGGGTATGATTACCGGAAATCTGACGGAAAGCGGAATGGTTTCGGGACCTGATCGTTCGGTTAATGCAAATGATGATATCTATTCATTGTTTAAGAATGTACATCGCTATCTGATAGATAAAGAGGGTAAACCTGTAACAGAGCTATCCTCCGGCAGTGAATATTCTGAAAAGCTCAGAGCGGCAGGATGGTCGGGAAATTACCAGACAATTCCTGTAATCAATCCTTTAAAATATACAAAAATTGAAGGGTTTCCGGAGCAATCAAATATCATGATAATAAATACTTTGATATCAGAAAAGCCGGACGGACTTACAGGCTTTGGAAAAACGTACAGAAACTATCTGAATTCAAGAGTAATCGGGGCCGGGTTCTGGATTGAAGAACTGGATTTCGGATATATTATGGAGATAAATGATACCAGGGCATTTGCTCCATATATAAATTCGCTCGTTTTAATATTTTTCATTCTCTTTATCAATTTTTCAGTCTTTTTATATCTTATTTTATGGATAAACAACCTCAGGATCAGGGCCCTCGATGCAAACCCGTTGACAAAACTGCCGGGAAACAGGGTTATAAATAAAAAGATCCAGGAAGTCCTGAATGAGAACGCAGGAACAGCCATAGTATACGGCGATCTGGATAACTTTAAAGCATATAACGATACTTACGGTTTTTCCAAAGGAGATGAGGTTATCCATTTTACCGCCGGAATTCTTAAGAAAGTTGTGACGCATTATCCGTCAAAAAACACTTTCTGCGGGCATATAGGCGGCGATGATTTTATTTTTATAGTGCCTTCTGAGGCAGTACATAACGCAGCCGATGAAATTTGCCGTCTTTTTGATAACGGAATCAGGAACTTTTACAGTAAGATTCATCTGGATGACGGATATATTGAAGAAAAAAACAGGGAAGGACAAATTATGAAATTCCCGATTATGGCGTTCAGCATGGCCGGCGTTATAACCGGGAAAGTTCATATGTCCCATTTTCTTGAAGTTTCCGGGCGATGCGGAGAGCTCAAGAAATATGCAAAAAAAACAAAGGGAAGCAACCTGGTTCTTGACAGACGAACAAGTTGAATGCAGAACTTAACGCGGAATAATATTCCGGCTGGTATTTATGATGGTTAAAGATAAAGCAGCAATACCAATTGATTTTCTGGCGATATCAATAAAGGTGATGTGAACATGCTTCAGCCCGATTTTTTGTAAAACAACTGATAAGTATTTTTCATGGCTTAGGCCAGGGCAGAGTAAGATCCATGGCACTTGTTTATGAACTATTTTTTCTGGAGGATAATTTAATTAATATAAAACTGGAAACCTATGTTAAGCGTCTTGTGGAGAATAGTCTTTCCGGCAACAGAGGGAATTAAAACGTGTATCTAAATTATTTGATTTAAGATCTGTCTGTAATTATATTTTACATAGGCACAATTATGTCTCCCGAATTAATTTTATTTTGAGGAGGACAGCATGAGTGTAGTAACTATTTCAAGGTCGCTCGGCAGCGGCGGCGAATATATCGGTCGCAGTCTTGCCGAAGAAACGGGATTCCAGTACATAGACAAAGACAGAATTGCGGATATTATAAAGGATTACGGTATCATTAAACTTGACGATATCTATAATTCTGTTTCTCATTTCTGGGACAGAATGGACGAATATCATCATACAACGGTTAAATTTCTTACAGAAATCATTATAGCAGTAGCACAGCATGATAATGTCGTTATCGCCGGAAGGGGAAGTTATGGAATTTTGCATGAGTTCAATAATGTAATTCATGTTAAAATCCAGTCTCCGTTTAATATTCGCGCAGCAAACGAAGCCGGAAGGCTGGGAATCAGCCGGGAAGAAGCCGGGACCATAATTAAGAAAGATGATCGCCTGAGAAAGAAATTCATTGAGAGTAACTTTTATTTTACCCCGAATCATGTGGATTTGTTTGATATAGTTCTTGATACAAGCGTTGTTGACCGCAAGGATTGCGTAAAGATTCTGAAAATGATATGCAGCCGAAGCGGAGACCCTGTACGAAAAGGCTATCTTAAAGATCTTTCTGATTATGAAGTTGACCCCGTACTCAGGAAACATGTTGCTGAAAAAATGGCTTTATACGGTTGATTTTTGACAGGATAATACCGGCATGAAAATATTTTTCCCGTTAGTGCTTATCAGATAAAGATATAATACTTGCCAAACGATTCATGTAGCATCATAATGTATTATCGTTAAATAAAGTATTAAAAATCCGTGATTTTCTACCGTCAGACATTCGTGTAAGCCAGCAGTTTTTATTGTAACGGGTTTCAGGAAATTTAAAATGTTGAGAAAGTTTTCAGTATTATTTTTTATATGTCTTTTGTTTTCATGCAGCGATATAGCCCTGCGGACATACATCGAAAGAATGACGGGTTTCGAAAATATTATCTACGTAAGCATTGATTCCGGTAATGATTTGAACCGGGGCGTTAAAACTGAACCTCTTAAAACCATACAGGCCGGGATAGATAAAGCTTATGGCTATATTGCTGACGGGTTGGCCGAAACGGTGGAAGTCTATGTTGCTGTTGGGCTTTATGAGGTTAATTACAGGGAAGGGCATAATATTGTTGTAAAAGAAGGCGTTTCACTATACGGTGGGTATTCTTCGGATTTTATTACAAGGGATACTGTCAATAATTCTACTGTAATTATTGATCTGAGCGATTCCGGAGGTATTGCAGGCGATACAAATCAGGCCGTTACAGTTCCGTCAGGAGTTACTGAAAATACAATCCTTGACGGATTTGTTATAAAGGGCGGAAGCGGAGATCTTTCAACGGCATTGTATATAGTTTCTTCATCTCCGACTGTTACCAATAATTTTATCTATGCAGGTAGTGCCGGCGGAATTGCAGCAGCAGTTTCTTCCGTGGATGCAGCAAGACCTTTAATAGGGAGAAATGAGATTTACGGCGGTTCTTCTACTGTTATTAATATAGGTATTTTTATTTCAAGAGACTCTTTACCCGTAATTCAGGAAAATATTATTACCGGAGGGACATCAGGAAGCAGCAATAACGGAGTTCTTGTTCAGGAGGGCTCCAATGTAACAATAACCGATAACAATATTGACGGGGGTGTCGGGACAAAGACGTTCGCTGTAGTCTGTGGAACAGATTCCCGGATGACTGTAGAAGGAAATTACATTTTCGGAGGTTCTGCAGAATCTGAAGCCTGCGCGGTTAAGAACCAGGGATTTTATAATGAAATAAAGAATAACGTTATTGACGGCGGTCGTACAGTTGATGGAGCCGCAACGGGAATTATCAGCGATACGGAAAACGGAACAAAAATATATAATAATATAATTTTTGGCGGCAAGGCTTCAGGATCAGGAGACTCTTTTGGAATTATCTGTAATTCAGGTGCAGCAGCTGTCTATAATAATACTATAGCCGGAGGCGAAAGTGACTGGAGTGCCGCAATTTCATTGCAGAATGAATCTACTCCGATTATCGAAAATAATATTCTTTTTTCAGTTGCTGTTTCAGGCGGATACTGTATATACGAATCAACCTCAAACAACGGTAATGCCCAGTCAATTCATAATAATGATTTCCATGATATCGAAGGTAATACAATATTTTACCATACCTTCGGGGAAGCTGATATCGATACACTTGGCGATATAGATTTGCTGGGGTATGCCGGCGGGAACTGGGATGCTGATCCTCTGCTCATTGACCCTGACGGGACAGACAATGATTTTTCAACCATGAATGATAACGACTGGCATCTGAAGGCCGATTCACCGGCAGAGGTCAGGCAGGGAGGTTTGGACGGCTCACTTTCCGGCTGGGGATTCGAAACTGATTTCGACGGTTTAACACGGACCAATCTTGCAGCCGGTCCGGACAACGATCCGGCAAATGATAATGCCGGAGGATGGTCTATGGGCGCCTGTGAGAAAGACAATTGAACAACTAAGGGGTTATAAATAAAGATGAATATCAAAAAAATCTTGCCGCTTATTCTTTTAATGTTCAGCATTGTTTTGTCAGAAGTCCCGGCGGACGACAGTATTGAACCGTCACTGTCTATCGGTATTTTCCCGGGATACGGTTTTCCCCTGGGGAAAGACAACACGGATTTCTTTTCAGCAGGGGCTGGATGCGATGTGGTCATGAAATATAAATTCCGATCGGTTCCGATGCTTTATTCGGGTTTTCGTGCGGGATATGATTATCTGCCGGTTGAGCTGAATACTGCGGTTTCGGCCATTTCTGTCGGTCCTGAAGCAGGTATTCTGCTTGACCCGGCTTCATGGCTGTCGGTATATCTCGGAGTCTGCGGAGGATATTTTTACAGTATGCTGAATAACGGTACAGGACCGGGCGGAGGAAACCCGTTTATAAAACCTGTCGTTGGGACGATATTTTCTTTTAACTCCGGGTTCAGTCTGGGACTGGAAGGAAGTTATAAAAATTATATGGGCTTATATCAGGGCGCGGCAGTTTCTCTGGCTGGAATAATCAAAATAAAAGGTACGGATAAATCATCAGGGCCTGTGATCTGCGAACCTGTGCCGCTTCAGCAGGCGGCGGAATCAAACAGACTCGTACTGAATGATTTTAATATTACTGATATTTTCCCGGTATTTTATACTTATTATGACGACCATTCAATCGGATCCGGAATTATGACGAATAATACTGATATACCGATTGAAAATATCAGTCTGAATCTGTTTATTAAAAAATATATGGATAATCCCAAGACCTGCAGCACGCTTAAATTACTTGAACCGGGGGGAGAAGAACCGGTCGAGCTCTTTGCCCTGTTTACTGATAATATCCTGGAGATCACCGAGGGGACAAAGGTTTCTGCAGAGCTTGTACTTAACTATGATTTCGACGGTCTGGAGTATCAGGAAACGTATATCGAAACGGTAAGGATATATAACAGAAATGCAACGATCTGGGATGATGATCGAAAGGTTGCCGCTTTTGTCACTTCCAAAGAACCGGTTGTTCTGACCATGGCAAAGACCGCTGCAGGAATAGCCCGTGAGAACGGCAGCGGAGTTATCAGTCAGAACATAAGAACCGCAATAGCTCTTAACGAGATAATGAGATTGTACGGAATAAGTTATGTCACAGATCCGGAAACTCAAAACCCGTCATTTGAAGACGCAATGGTTCTGGATTTTCTGCAATTCCCCCGGCAGACTCTGCAATACCGGGCAGGCGACTGTGATGATCTGTCAATTCTGAATTGTGCTCTTTTTGAATCAGTGGGTATCGAAACCGCGTTTATCACAGTTCCCGGACATATCTACATCGCCTTTGAAGCAGGGGTAAGCCCGGATGAAGCGGAAGCTGTTTTTAGCAGCCGTGATGATTTTATAGTCAGCAACGGCACTGTATGGGTTCCTTATGAGATTACCGAACTTGCCGGAGGTTTTTATTCCGCATGGAAGAAAGGGGGCAGGCAGTGGCGTGAAGCTGAGTTCGAAGGCGAGGCCAGGCTTTATCCGACTCATGAAGCATGGCGGGTTTTTGAACCGGTTGGAATTCCCGGGCAGGCCGGCCAGATAACAGTACCTGATGACGAAATTGTTAAAGAAGCATATGGAAAAGAATTTCAGACTGTTGTTGAAAGTGAAATTTATCCCAAAGTGAATAAAATAGAAGAAAGAATTGCATCGGAAGGTGAGTCCTCAAGGCTGCTTAATAGTCTGGGAACTCTTTATGCGCGTTACGGATTAACTGATAAGGCAGAATATAATTTTTTGAAAATTTTATCTTTTGATTCGGAATATCTTCCCGCTCTTATAAATGCAGGAAATATTATGCTGGTAAAAAAGCGACCGGCAGACGCTCTATCCTATTACGGGAAAGCGGAAGCCCTGAACCCTTCCAGCCCGGCTGTTCTTCTCGGCTTGGCGCGCACGCACCATGAACTTGAGAATTATGGTTTTGTTAATAAAAATTACAGCAAACTCAGGGAAATCAATCCTGAATTGGCCGGGAAATTTGATTATCTTGACATGACCCGAAATGAGGCTGCCCGTGCCGCTGATACTGAAGAAATGAAAACTCTGATGGAATGGGTTGAAGACAGCCCGTCAAGAGATAGATAACGTTTATCCACGTTTACCAAGGCGGTAATCAGCTTTTTCAGTTGCAATCGAGAAGCAAGATTAGTAGAATTATATCATTGATGTTTTTCGATAATATTGTATTATAATAGAGTTATTTATCAGACAGGAGGCGGCATGGCAGACCATGATGAACAACTTCAACTGGTTACATTTCAACTGGGTGAAGAGCTGTACGGTATAGATATAATGAATGTTAAGGAGATTCAGAAGGTCAGGGAAATCAGAACAATCCCGAACGCTCCTGCATACGTCGAGGGTATTTTCAATCTCAGAGGGAATATAATCCCTATTATCAGCCTGCATAAGCGGTTTCATCTGCGCAAGGCTGATTTGAGCGAAGAAGATCAGATGCTCAGCGGTTTTATGATTATCAAAATTAATGACAGGTTTATCGGTGTCTACATCGATAAAGTTTCCAGGGTAATGACTATAGAGCAATCTGAAATCCAGCCTCCGCCGCAGATGATATCGGGTATCGGCACGGAGTATATTCAGGGTGTAGTTAAAGAAAACGACGGATACCTGATTATTCTTGATATAAGCAGGCTTTTTGATCCAAAAGAGTTACAGGCTCTCGGAGATTTCAATTAATCATCAGGATACTAAATAAATGAACATATCTGTATTTAAACCCTCAATTAAACGGAAAGAGATGGATGCAGTATTAAACTGTATGGTCTCGGATCGAATAGGCTTCGGAAAAGCCGCAGCACAATTTATCAAGGATGTCTCGGAATATCTGGGACTGAAAGGCGGTATCGCATTCAAGGAGTATTACAGAGCGGTGAAAGCAGCTGTTGACGGGCTTGAGCTGGAAAAGGGTGATTCCGTTATAGTTTCTGCACTGGCGCCTAATCTGTACTCCATGGTTCTTGAAGAAGCAGGTCTTGAACCCCTGATTGCAGATGTCGATCCCGACACGTCGCTTATAGATATCGAACTTGTTGAATCGGCGGCGGAAGATGCGAAGGCGATAATCGTTAACTATGAAATGGGCTTTGTTCCTGATATGGAGAGAATTATGGAAACAGGGCTCCTGATAATTGAAGATATTTCCATGGCTCTGGGCGCTGAAACAGACGGCAAGAAGGCCGGTACTTTCGGCAGATTTACGGTTCTGAACCTTGATGAGGACGGCCTTATTACAACAGGCGGCGGCGCCGCTGTTCTTGCATCCTCAAGAAAGGACGTTGCGCAACTGACTCAAATGACTGATGATCTGCATCAGACTGTATTTCTTCCTGATATGAATGCCTCACTTGGGATTGTTCAGCTTAAAAGTCTTGAGGAATATCTTGATGGACGCAGCGAGATAGCCGATATCTTCTCAAAATCATTAATGAGAACGCGACATAAAAAACTGATACAAAAGGGTGACGCTGAAAATGTAAACTACAGTTTCCCGGTTGTTCTTGAAACAGGCATACATGAGGTGGCCGCTTACGCGAGGAAAAAAAATGTCATAACGGAGCCGGCTTTCTCCGGTTCAATCGCGGCATATTCTGATGAAGTGCAAACACAGTGCCCTAATGCCAAGACCCTGCTGTTGCGCTGTGTCAACTTTCCGTTATACCCTATGCTCGGTAAAAGTAATATTTCTGTTATTTCCAGGGTATTGTCGTCATTGCCTTGAGCTGAATAATGAGTTAAGCTTGGTTTTGAAATTATGGGAATAAATATAAAAAAGGCTGTAATAATTGTGAATCTGCTCAAACCTGAAGCAGAGCAACTTGTCGGGGAAATCACTGATTATCTCGATTCGAGGGGGATAATCTATACTGTTTTCAGTTACAGTGGAGAGCCGATAGAGCCCGAGGTACATGATGCGGATATAGCTTTTGCTCTCGGTGGAGACGGAACAGTCCTTTTCTCCGCCAGAACTCTGGCAAAGCTTGAAGTCCCGGTACTTGCCGTAAATATGGGTAATTTTGGTTTTATAACCGAGGTGTCCAAGGACGAATGGCGTGAAACCTTTGAGGAATATCTAGACGGCAAGCTGTCTTTAAGCCGCAGACTTATGCTTAAGGCTTCGGTTATTCGTGGCGGCAAAGAGGTTGCTGAATACCATTGTCTTAACGATTCGGTTATTTCAGCATACGGAATATCCAAGATGATTCGGCTTGAAGTCAAGCTGAATGCCACCCTGCTCGGAAGGTATCGGGCCGACGGAATAATAGTGTCCACACCTACGGGTTCCACCGCGTATTCAGCT
The DNA here is from genome assembly GCA_963675665.1 of Spirochaetia bacterium. GTDB lineage: Bacteria > Spirochaetota > Spirochaetia > UBA9216 > UBA9216 > Thalassospirochaeta. The sequence continues at coordinate 4,005,428 of OY776510.1, read as the reverse complement.
GCTGCCGGGGGACCGCTTCTGGAGCCTGAAATGGATGCTGTACTTTTAAACCCCATATGCCCGTTTACGCTTTCAAACCGGCCGATTGTTGTTCATTCCGACAAGAAAATTCAGGTCTCGATTGAGTCTGAGCAAAGGGCCGAGGTTATCCTGACTGTTGACGGGCAAACCGTTTTTCCCCTCAAGCCGAATGATGTCGTCTGTTTCGAGCAGGCAGCCGAAAAAGCATTAATCATCAGCTCGGACAAACGTAATTTTTACGAGATATTAAGAAAAAAACTCAAGTGGTCCGGAGGTCCGGATGATTGAAGTTCTGTATATAAAAAATTATGCGCTTGCTGATAAGCTGACTGTAGAATTCGGAAGCGGTTTCAATATCCTGTCCGGGGAAACCGGTGCCGGAAAATCGGTAATAATCGGTGCGTTAAATCTTGTTTTAGGCGAGAAGGGTGATGTTTCGGTCATCCGGACCGGTGCAGATGAAACCGAAGTGTCTGCAGTAATAAATGTTTCCGGCAATCAGGATGCGCTTAAATGGCTTGATGAGCATGAAATCGTTACTGATGAAGGCCGGGTTATACTGAGAAGGATCCTTAAAACATCAGGACGCGGAAATATATTTATTCAATCAATACCTTCAACGAAAAACGATATTGCAGAATTTACTTCGCTGATGTTTGATATTCACGGTCAGCATGAACACCAGTCTCTGCTTTCTGTTGAGAATCATCGTAAACTTCTCGACAGTTTTGCCGGTTTAAAAAATGCGGCCGAGAAACTCAAAACAGACTTTATTGACCTTAATATTTTAAAGAAGGAATATCAGAAACTTGTTTCGGATGAACGTAATCTGTTAAGAGAAGCCGATATTGCGGCGTTTGCCGTGAAAGAGATAGAGGCTGCCGAACTGAAGCCCGGTGAAATTGAACAGCTGGAAAATGAGCACAGGCTGCTTTCACAGGCAGAAAAACTTTTCATCCTTTTTGAACAGGTACACACAAGTCTGAACGAATCTACAGGCGGAGCTTTAAACGGTCTTCGAAAAGGATTGGGTTTTCTGAAAGGGTTAAGCAGTATCGATCAGTCTTTTGAGGAGGCTTACGGAAGACTTGAAAATGCATTTTACGAAACTGAAGACATACTGGACGGCATTGAAAAATACAAGAACGATTTCAGTTTCAGCCCGGAAAAGCTTTCAGCCTGTGAAGAACGTCTTTCTGAACTCCTGAGACTAAGAAAGAAGTATGGAGATACAGTAGAAGAAATTTTCAGTTTTCTTGAAGACAGCCGGAATAAAGTAAGTAGTGTTGAAAACCAGGAAGAAATAAAAGCGGGATATACAGAAAAAATCGGCAACCTTGAAAGATTGGTATTACAGCAGGCTTCGGAATTGTCCAAAAATCGTCGTGCTGCAGCGGATGGGCTCCAGAAGGCTATTCAGGGACAGCTGAAAACCCTTGGAATGCCCAAAGCGGAATTCAGGATAATTGTTGAAAATAAAATCGGCGATAACGGCAAGCCGTCATGCGGGCCTAACGGTTTTGATTTCGTTGAATTTCTGATTTCTCCAAACCAGGGCGAACCACCCAAAAAGTTGCGCAACATTGCATCGGGCGGGGAGATTTCCAGGGTTATGCTCGCAATCAAATCGGTGCTTGCAGGAAATGATACCGTTGATTGTATGGTGTTTGATGAAATTGACTCGGGTATCGGAGGCGAGATTGCGGTATCAGTCGGTGAACATATGTATAAATTGTCGCGTTATAAGCAAATTCTCTGTATAACACATCTTGCGTCAATAGCTGTACGTGCCGATAATCATATAAGAGTAAGTAAAATTTCCGAAGAAGGAAGAACGTTTACTGAAATACGGAGTATCTCCGGCGAAGAAAGGACTAAAGAAATTGCTAGAATGTTATCCGGCGACACGAATGCGGATGTGTCGTTGAAACATGCCGAGGAGCTTCTGACCAAAGCGGCTCAATCGGCAGGAGGTTGACTGGAATTTGGGAAAGATAAGTGCGCAGGCTAAAGAACAGTACACTGGGAAATTAAAGGAATACAAAGATGAACTTGAGCAGCTGCGTAAAAAGGAAGCAGGTCTGGCAGCAAAAGCAAGATCCGACAGGGAAAAAGCAGGTCTGTTACACCTTCAGGCATCTGATGTAAATCTCAATATTGTTTCATATCTGGTTTTTATGAATAATCTTTCTGTTGCATTGCTGGGGATAAAGAATGATGCATATCTTAACGAAGCCAGAAAAACCTGTTACAAAGCAATTATCAATCTTGAAAATACTGTTTCAAATTTAATTGATGTACCGTTTTCAGAATACGAAGATCATCTTGAAAAGATAGCTGCTGTCAACGAAGCGAAAAGATGGGCTTTAATCAGGAAGCTCGGATTCTCTATCCAGTCGATAAAGGACGCATTCGGAGAAAATACCAAGTGGAAATGGTCTTTTGTAGAGATAGAAGGCCGGTTTGCTGTAGTGGCAAAAAATCTGCTGAATCTGAAAACTTTGATGGCCGGACTTGATCCGCGTGCGGAATTCTACCAGGAGAGGTTTGCACATCTGAAGCTTGTAAAGAGGCTTCTTCAGACTTCTGCCGACGGCTACAGGGAAAAATATGAGCTGTCGACCCTAAGGATAGATGATTTTAAACTTGCGATTAATTTTCTTGGAAGTCTTAGAAGACTCAATGCGCTCGTAGGCGAACCTGAAGAAGCCAATGAGCTGAAAAAGAAAATCGATATCTGGAAATCCAAGATGGATCAGGATTCAAAAAAGAAAGAATCTTCTTCTTAAATAAAATTTAAATCAAAGCGTCAGGTTTTGCTATACTTTCCCTCTTTCATTTCCTTAAGGGCGTCAAAAGGGAGAAGTTCTCCCGCGGTGGTTTCAACTCTGTTGCCTGTATCTTTGCCGCTGAAGTAAACCGGCATGTCCGGAGCCGAAAATTCTGTTATAACCTGTCTGCAGGCGCCGCATGGTGAAACCGGGTAGTCTGCTTTACCGCAGTAAACAGCCAGGGCCGCGAACCCGGTCTTTCCCAGTGATACAGCCTTTACGATAGCGCTGCGTTCAGCGCAGATAGTCAGACCGTATGAGCGGTTTTCTACATTGGCGGCTGTAATAATATCGCCGTCGGTACAGAGAAGCGCTGCTCCGACCGTGAAATTGGAATAAGGAGAATATGACATTTCAGAAGCTTTTGCCGCTTCTTTTAATAATTGTTCAGCATCAAATCTATCATTACTCATTTTTTGCTCCTTATATTGCCCCGTTTGACAGCATCATATGTAATAGTATAGGATGCAATTGACTGGAGTGCTATGAAAAAAAGATTTTTTTTAATCCTGTTTTTTATCCTCTTGACCGGGTATATGATTTTCTTCCCTGAGCAATTAACCAAGGAGATTTTATTTCTTCCGTCCTGGGTTTCATCGATAGAAAACAGCGAAGCAGTTTATTCCGAAGAAGCTTTTCCTTTTATGCTTGATTCCCGAATCGGTTATTTTTCCGGAAACGGAAGAATCCTTTATTCGGAGAATATTTTCTATGGTGCTGCGGTTTCCGACGATATCTTTCTGAACTATTCCAGTGTTTCAGATAAACTGGTAATTCAGGATGTTGCAGGCAGAATTGTCGGGAGCATTGAAACTGAGGGCCTTCCGTTTTTTATTGATGACAGATTTTTTGTGATTTCTCCGGACAGGCTGATTGTGAAGGAATACAGTAGCGAAGGAGATTTACTCTTAACGCTTTCACCAGGTTCGATGATAACATCAATGGATGCCGGAGAAGGAGTGATAGTTCTGGGTCTTCTCAACGGCAGTATATCGGTGTATGACAGTGCGCCGGAACCGGTCTTTACATATTACTCAACCGACAGCCGGTATACTGTGGCGTACGCATGTGCTGTAACTGAGGATGGAAACAGGGTAGCTGCGGTTACCGGATTGTATCCCCAACAGCTTGTATGTTTTGAGTTGCGGAATGAAGTGTATATACCTGTTTTCAGAATGAACATGAAGAATGAATACAGAAGAAATCTTCTGCTGGATTACAGCAATGACGGAAAACTTCTTTATGTTGAAAATCCTGATGGAATTGATTTATACAGTACAGCCACTTTCCTCAGAAAAGAAGTTCAGATTGCAGGCACGGTCAGAAAAGCTGTATTTCCGAGTGTTAAAAAAATATCCTATCTTGTCTCGGAAGGAGAAGAGCAGGGACTGCTGAAAGTATACAGATCTGATATAGGCAGGATTGCCGACTTTCCTTTTCCTCCCGGAGAATTATATTTTTATCCATGCGATAAATGTTTTTTTGCAGGTTCCGGCAACATTATCGTCAGGTATGATTTGATTGAGGGGTAAAAGATTGAAATACAGGTTGTCGATAGTCTTTTCATTATTGTTTTTTTCCCTGTCGGCTCTATTGGTTCAGGCTTTTAACTGGCCGGTTACCGAACCGGTAGTTGCCTCTACATTCGGCCAGAATAAATGGGACACTTTCGGAAGCGGAATCGAAATTCTCGGAGAAGGTGTTGAGGTAAGGCCTTCAGAAGACGGAGAAGTCATTTTCTACGACAGCGGAAGCCGGTATTCAGAACTTCCAGGCGGACTCGGTCCGTTCGCGGTAATTGAACACACCCGAAAGATTAGAACTCTTTATTCAGGGCTGGCCCTTTCTGATGGTATAAGCCGCCTGAAAACTGTAACAACCGCTGATGTGCTCGGTACGGCCGGAAGCGATGAGGAACCCGGTTCTCCGAATTTGTACTTTTCCGTTATAGACAGTGAATTCGAGCAATTTGTTAATCCTCTTCTGCTTTTAAATTCTATTGTGGACAACAAGGCTCCTGTAATTAAGGAAATCGGAGTTGAAAACGAATCCGGTTATACTCAGGTTGACGGGAAGGCGATTATCCAGGCAGGAAAAGCAACAATTCTTGCCGATGTGTATGATCCGTGCATGTCTGATAAATACTACAGCAGAATGGCGCCGTTCAAGATTCATCTTTTTCTTAACGGCGAAGAAATTTTTTATGTCAACTTCGAATCGCTCAGGTCCGAAGAAGGTGATTCTATAGTTCAGACTGAAACAGAGCTTCGTCATTCAGATTTTTATTCGGATAACGGCTTCATTTCTTTTGGAGAGACTACGCTGGTGCCGGGCGATTCAAGATTCGAACTGCTGGTCAGCGATTATTCGGGAAATGAGACGGGCCGGACTTTCCAGTTGACAGTTATTGAGTAGAGTCCATGAAGACTTTTTCAAAAACACCGTCTGAACAAGAATTCAAAAACGTGGAATGTGCTTTATGCAAAGCCGGTAAATCCAGTACTGTCTGGAAAAACAGTACTGTTCCTTTTGTAAAATGCAGTAAATGCGGTCTTGTTTTTCAGAATCCACAGCCGGTTGAAGATGAACTTCTCAAACGTTATGATAATGAATATTTTGATTATGAAATGGAAAACAGCGATGTTTTTTTCAGGCTGATGAAGCTTGGACTTAAGGACGTCGGTTTCTTTAAAATTGAGACCGATTTTTTTATCAGGAGCGACAATGAAAAGCCGTCGTTTCTGGATGTCGGCTGTGCAACAGGACGTCTGCTGCAGTATATGCGGGGCCGGGGCTGGAATGTAAAAGGTATAGAAGTCTGTCGGCCTGCAGCAATGTACGGCATAAATAAATATCAGCTTGATATATATCCCGGAACAATCGAAACAGCCGGCCTGCCGGATAAATCATTTGATGTTGTGCACAGCTCTCATCTTATTGAACACCTTATTGATCCGTGTTCTTTTATTTCAGAAACAGCCAGATTGTTGAAGCCGGGAGGCCTTTTTATTGTTGTAACCCCGGATATCAGCGGTTTTCAGGCTAAACTGTTCGGAGAAAGGTGGAGATCTGCAATTGCTGATCACATGTACCTTTTTTCAGGCAGGACATTGCGAAAGCTTATAAGTATGTACGGATTCCGGATATTGAAAACGGCAACCTGGGGAGGCCTTGCCGCCGGAACGGCCCCGCTGCCTGTAAAAAAGGCCGCAGATAAGCTTGCAAAACGGCTTGGCATTGGAGATGTTGTGTGTATAATGGGCATGTTAAAGCCATAAACTATTGACACAACATATTCATTTATCTAGGATTAGTTGATACACCGGGGGGTACGATGACAGAGGAACGGCTGCAGTTATTACCTGAAGAATTTTTACGGAATCTTGCAGTAAAAGAGGGTATAAGTTTCAATGATTCCATAGACAAGCAGGATTTGATCGATCTGATTCTTGATGCAATTGAAGAAGACCGTGCAGAGAATGCCCTGGCAAACAATCCTGCCATGCAGATTAAAGAGCGGAAATTCGATATCACACTGAACGAACAGTTCGATTTTGATGAAGATATGTATCCGCTGCCTGAAAGGTACAATGAAACAAAGATTGTTATGCTTTTAAGAGACCCCGCGTGGGCCTATACTTACTGGGATATTAAAGAATCCGATATCTCGGCACTTAAATACGGGGCTTTGAACGGGAAGCTGTTCCTGAGGGTTTACGAATTAAAAACCTCCGTATTTGAAAAGAAGAATATTCTTGATTTTTCCGATATCCCTGTAACTGTAGACGACAGCAGCTGGTATATCAATCTGCCCCGAACCGGAATATTTTATTGCGCCGAGCTGATTCTGAAAAGCCAGTCTTCGGTTAAGATACTCTGCAGATCAAATATAGTTGAGAGTCCTCTCTGGGAAGTCGATGAACTTAAAAATCTGAAAGAACTTAAGGGCACAGGTAATGATCTGCTGATTGTTGCAGGAGTATATGATCTGAGCGAATATGAAGCTGCCGGGAAAATCCCGCAGCGTATAATTTCAATGATAGACAGTGATTTTCTGGAGTAAAGATTTATGAGCATCAATAAAGGATATCTTGGTTTTGTGCTTCACTCTCATCTTCCCTATGTTCATCATCCCGAAAAAGAGAAATGCCTTGAAGAAAACTGGTTTTTCGATGCGCTTGCAGAAACTTATATGCCTCTTCTGGATGTACTGACCAGACTTTATGAAGAAAAAGTACCCTACAGGATAACGGTTTCATTATCTCCCACACTTACTACCATGCTTCTTGATGATCTTCTTCAGGAAAGATTTGTTCTTTTTCTGAAAGACAAGATTGTTCTCGGTGAAAAGGAGATCGAACGAAACCGTAAAAACTCCGATATTCTCAAGTTGTCGAAACTTTATAAGAGTCATTATGAAAAATGCCTTGCCGATTTTGAAGAATTATATAAACGAAACCTGATAAAAGGGTTTAAGCATCTTGAAAAAGCCGGGTGTATCGAGATAATCACTACGGCAGCAACACATGCCTTCCTGCCTCTTTACCAGGAATTACCGCAGGTAATAGAAGCACAAATCCATACCGCAGTAATTTCATACGGCCGTGTATTCGGACAGGCGCCGAGGGGAATGTGGATTCCTGAACTGGGTTATTTCCCCGGTCTCGGAAAATATATGAAGCAGCATGGAATTGATTACAGTTTTATAACTGCTCACGGCCAGCTCTTTGCAGGTAAAAAGTCCAGATACGGGGTTTATGCTCCTGTTGAAACAGACGCCGGAATCCTTGCTTTTTCACGTGATATCCCGGCATCACGGTCCGTATGGTCTAATGAGGACGGGTATCCCGGGGACAGACTTTATCGCGACGGGACCCAGGACATAGGTTTTAACCAGCCTTTTGAGTATATCGGCCCGCATATTTTCGATGAAAAGATAAGGATTACAACAGGATATAAATACTACAGGCTGAGCAGCGGCGAAAAGGGCCAGCTTTACAACCCTGAAAAAGCCAGGGCCAAAGCCGTTGAGCATGCCGAAAATTTTATCTATCAGCGGGTTAACCAGGTTGCCAAACTGAATAAACTGATGGATCGTCCGCCTATTATTATCTGTCCCTATGATACCGAGATATTCGGTAAATGGTGGTACGAAGGAATTGTCTGGTTTGAGCATGTTATCAGGATGGCGGCTGAATCGGAAGACGTCGAGATGATCAGTCCTTCCGAGTATGTTGATGAATATAAAGACAATGAAAAGGTTGAACCGATATTTTCCAGCTGGGGTAATAAAGGATATGCTTCGGTATGGCTTGGAGGAGCAAATGACTGGATCTACAGACATCTTCACAAGGCATCCGAACGGATGCAGGAACTTGTTACCCGTTTTCCGGATGAATCGGGATTAAAAAAGCGCGTGCTTGATCAGGCTGCACGCGAAGTCCTGTTGTCACAGGCGTCCGACTGGCCGTTTATTATGAAAACATGTCTGAATGCTGATTATGCAAAGATGCGGGTAAAAAGGCATCTGCATAATTTTAACAAGATTTACGATAATCTTTGCCGGAATACGGTAAATACGGAATGGCTGACCAGGATTGAGAAGGAAAATAAAATATTCCCGGATCTTGATTACCGGATATTCGGCGAACATAGTGCTGCGGAATAACAGGCTGCATTAACGCCGGATTCGGAAAAAAACTCAGACAAGATTTATTGTTTCGGACGCGGGCAGCTGTTCAAGGTGATATTTTATTACCGGGCCGTTGTTGGTGTCGGATGTCGTCTTCCGGTAAACCCTGTAAACAATCATTCTGTGGGTCGGGAGTGGAAGCCTTACAGGGTTCCCGTTTAAATCGACCAGTTCATTTATTTTTAAATCGCGCCTGATTTCGATACAGTCTCCCTCAGGGTATACGATAACGCGTGTGTCCCATGTCACTGATTTTTTTCTTCTTCGAAAAGTTTAAAATCCATTACGCGGGGATTGTCAAAAGCATTATCCTTAAACTCTTCTATTAAAGATACTGTCTGAAACGGAATCATAAGATGTTCCGCCTTGCCGAACAATCTTCTGACCTCGTCTTCAGAGGGATCGATAATCAGTTTTGATTCTTTTCCCAAAATCAGGTCTTTTATGGAAACAAAGTAAGGATGAGTCAGGTCCAGGCTGGCTGCCTTAAGCTGGAGTTCTTTATCCTTCCATTTGAAATGTACTCGATAGATAGACATACAGTATATTTACCGCTTTAACATGAAAAAAGCTACTAAACAAAAGTTAAGTTGTATTATCGGAATATTTTCAGTTTTTCTTTAATTTATTTAAATAAAGGTTTATAAAAGGAATTTCATGGTTTAAGATATCAAATAGGTGGTAAAAAGTGGGAGAAATTAGGAGTAAGTGGGATTAATATGATTACCGGCGAATACAGGAACAATCTGGATGAAAAAGGCCGCATGTTAGTCCCCTCACGTGTGAGAAATTTAATCCCGGGAAATCAGCTTGTACTGACCCGCGGGATTGATAAATGCCTGTGGGTGTACACTCCTGATGAATGGAAGAGAATAGCTTCACTTATACTTGATTCCTCTTCCGTGTTTAAATCAAAAACAAGGCTGCTGCAGAGACGCATAATTGCGCCGGCGCAGGAATGCGAGATCGACAAATCCGGACGGATAAATATACCTCCGACTTTAAGAGAGTCTGCCGGCCTGAGCAAGGAAGTAGTTCTTCTTGCCATGGAGAAGTATATGGAGATCTGGGACGAGTCGGAATATGACAAGTATCTTAATGAAAGTGAGGAGGATTTTCTGGCTGCAGCAGAAGATCTCGGTGATCTTCTGAATATCTGAGCATAGCCGGGAAAAGGGTCGTTCATGGATATTGCACATTATTCAGTGCTGAAAGAAGAGGTGTACAGTTATCTGGAGCCGAAGAAAGATGAAAAGCTTCTTATAGACTGTACCCAGGGCGAAGGGGGACACTCGGAGCTCTTTCTTTCAAGATGCCCCTGGATTAATGTGGCGGGTCTGGATGCTGATGAAAACATAATGGCTGTTGCGAAACAGCGGCTTGAACCCTTTGGGGGAAGGGTCAGGTTTTTTAATCAGTGGTTCAACCAGTTTTTTAAGCAGTATCCTCTGGGAGATGAACGACCCGACCTCATCCTTTTTGATCTCGGGATTTCAATTTTTCATTACGAGAAATCGGGCAGGGGATTCTCTTTTCTCAGAGACGAACCGCTCGATATGAGGCTTTCGCCGGAACTGGAAATATCTGCAGCGGATATTATAAATGAATATCCGGAGAATGAAATTGCAGACCTTATCTACCAGTTCGGCGAAGAGCGGCTTTCAAGACGTTTTGCGAGAGCCGTTGTTGCCGAACGAAAAAACGGGCGAATTGAGACTACAGTGCAGCTTGCTGAAGTGATTTTCAAGTCTTCGCCTGCAGACTACCGTCACGGCAGGATACATCCGGCTACAAGAACCTTTCAGGCCCTTCGCATAGCAGTTAACGGCGAACTTGCAAGGCTTGACTCGGTACTTGCCAATGCTCTCCGGGTTCTTAAGCCCGGCGGAAGAATGGGAGTTATTACATTCCATTCCCTCGAGGACCGAAAAGTAAAGCACTTCTTCAGGGATATGAATAAGGCCTGTATCTGCCCTCCTGAACAGCCGATATGTAATTGTAACGGCAGGAAAATAGTTGAGATTATAACCAAAAAGCCTGTTGTGCCTGCGGAGCTGGAGGTGAAGGACAATCCTCCTTCCCGGAGTTCAAAGCTGAGGGTCGTTAAAAAGATTTCAGATGAGGAATTTTAAGTTTTGAAAAAGAAGCTTGCTGCATTACTTGTTATATCTATTCCTGTTCTCCTTTTTTTATCCGTATTTCAGTCATACCGTTACGATATGCTGAGCAGGGAGGTTTCCGAACTTGAGCAGATCCAGAAAGATGTATTCGAAAAAAACAAGAAGATTGTCATGGGGATTGAGTTTTTAAAATCTCCTTTCAGAATAAACAAAATTGCCGAAGAAGATCTCGGATTAAAGAAGATAGATCCCGACAGTATTCTGAGAATTGAACTGAAAACGGGAAAGGGCAGAAATGATGGTTAATTCGGCTGTTCTTTTTACAGCAAATGATGCGATCGGATGGTCCGGGGGCGAAATTCTTGGTAATCCTGAAATCCGGGTGTTTTCAGTTGAGGTGGATTCGAGAAAATGTACTGAAGGCAGCCTGTTTATTGCTCTGAAAGGAGAAAATGTAGATGGACATGATTTTCTGCAGGCGGCATTTGATAACGGAGCCTGCGGAGCTGCTGTTTCTGCAGAATGGTACTCTTTGCATAAGGCGGAGGTGAAACCTGTTCCGGCGGAAAGGTTTATTATTGCAGCAGAAGATCCGCTTTCTGCCTTGCAGCAGATAGCTTCCGGGTATATGAAAAGAATAACCGGTCCGGTCAGAATCGGCGTCACCGGAAGCAGCGGCAAGACGACGACCAAAGAACTTATCGCTGCCGTACTGGGCGAAAAGTATAATGTTGTAAAAACCGGTGGGAATTATAATTCGGAAATAGGACTTCCGTTAACGGTTTTTAACATAAAAAACACGCATGAATATGCGGTGATTGAAATGGGTATTAACCGTGTGGGTGAAATGGATGTACTCGCTGAAATACTCCGTCCCGATATGGTTGTCATTACCAATATCGGGACCGCCCATATCGGTATCTTTAAAAATATCGAAAAAACGGCCTATGAAAAACGCCGTTCGGTTTCCCTGTTTGCAAAACAGGGAGTTTTGTTTGTAGATGAGGAAGAATCTTTCGGTTCGTTTCTAGGTGAAGGCCATAGCGGCACTACAATCAGCTACGGGTTTAAGAGTTTTAAGTCCGAATCAGAAAATCTTCAATGTAAAGACTGCGGACTGGAAGGATGGGTTATCAGTTTTGATGATGTGGAAATAAAATTTCCTCTAATCGGTATCCATAATCTTAAAAATGCTTTCGGAGCGTGTGCTGTCGGGCGTTATGCCGGTTTATCCAGTGAGCAGCTGAAAGCAGGCCTTGAAAAGGCTGTTCCGCTGTCCGGCAGAAGCCAGATTATAAACGGGCCGGTTACGATTATCCAGGATTGTTATAACGCAAATGCCGATTCTCTGAATCAATCAGTAAAATTTGCCGACAGTCTTGAATGGGACGGCTCAAAAATCTATGTCCTGGGTGACATGAAAGAGCTTGGAGAAAACAGCAGGGATATACATACTGAAGCCGGACGCACTGCAGCAGCAAGCTCAGCTGATAAGGTTTTCTTTTTCGGTGAAGATTCTGCCGAAGCATACCGGGAAGCTGCATCGCTTGTAAAGAATGCAGGTCCGGAGCTGTATTATACGTCTGAATATTCTGAACTTGAAAAAAATGTTCTTTCCGGGCTGCAAAGGGGTGATTTGCTTTTAATTAAAGGTTCAAGGTCAATGAACCTGGAGCGTTTGCTTGAGCCTGTAGCCAATATATTTGTGGAGGAGAAATGCTAAAAGAACTGCTATATCCGCTGGTGGAATATTTTTCCGCTTTTAACATATTTCAGTATATTACTTTTCGTGCAGCTTATGCAGCGGTTACAGCTTTATTTATATCTTTTCTTCTGGGCCCGAAAATCATTAAGGCGCTGAAGAAATTTAAACTGGGGCAGATGGTCAGAAGCGACGGGCCGCAGAGTCATATGTATAAAACCGGGACCCCGACGATGGGCGGAATTATAATGATTCTTGCAGTTCTTGTTTCCTGTCTTCTCTGGCAGGATTTCAGCAATCCGTACGTATGGATAGGAGTTGTTTCTCTTCTCGGGTTTGGAATTGTCGGGTTTCTAGACGATTATCTGAAGATAACCCGGAAAAGCACGGAAGGGCTTCATGCGAGGTTTAAAATAATAGGTCAGATTACAATATCGCTTATAATTGTACTGTTTATTTATTTTAACGGCAATGAGCATACAACTTTGCTGTATCTTCCATTTTTCAAGAACCCTGTGCTTGATTTGGGGGTGCTTTATATACCCTTCGGGGTATTTGTCCTTGTTTCATGGACAAATGCTGTTAACCTGACCGACGGTCTTGACGGACTTGCAATAGGGCTGGTGATAATGGCCGGAATTGCATTTGCCATATTGACCTATATTACAGGCCGCGCAGATTATGCAGAATACCTTCAGATACCGTATCTGCCTGAAAGCAGCGAGCTGCCCGTTTTTTGCTTTGCTCTCGTGGGCGCAGCAGTTGGTTTTTTATGGTTTAATTCTCACCCGGCCGAAGTGTTTATGGGAGATACCGGTTCGCTTGCGCTGGGAGGCGTGCTGGGTGTTGTTTCATTAATGATAAAAAAAGAAATTCTTCTTGTGATTATCGGCGGTGTTTTTGTTCTTGAAGCCCTGTCGGTTGTTATCCAGGTTTTATCGTTCAAGATTACAGGGAGAAGGGTTTTTAAAATGGCGCCTTTGCATCACCATTTTGAGCTGAAAGGCTGGGCTGAGACAAAGGTTGTAATAAGATTCTGGATTATGGGCGGGATGTTTGCGATTCTTGCTCTTTCGACATTAAAGATTCAGTAGTTTCGGAAAGGACGGTATGAACGGCAGATTCCAACTGGAAAAAGCTCCGGGAGCACAAAGCGATTTTATACTTCTCATGATAATAGTACTTCTCGCCGGCTGCGGGTTCTCTGCTCTTTTTTCCGCATCATATCATTATGCCGGGAAGTATTTTAACGACAGTTTCCTCTTTATAAGAAAACAGGTTATTCTCGGCGCTGTAGGTGTTTTGCTGGGGTTTGCGGCATACAAGATTCCTGTAGATTTTATAAGACGATATACGCCCTTGTTTCTTCTTGGAAGTATTGCACTGATCCTGCTCACTTTCATGCCCGGGTTAAGCAAGGAAATCCTTGGTGCACGGAGATGGATATTTCTGTTCGGTTATTCATTTCAGCCTTCCGAACTGGCGAAACTGGCAATTGTCCTGTATCTGGCCAATATATTCGATAAAAAACAGGATCGGATGCATGAGCTGGGTAATGCGGTGGTACCCCCGCTTATTATCCTTGGTATTGTTATAGGCCTTGTAATGCTCCAAAACGATTTTTCATCAGCCGTATTCATACTGATCATCGGCCTCTCGGTTTTCTTTATGGCTGGAGTTCCCGTTCTGCATTTTGTTTACCTGCTGATGGCGGCAGTTCCAATCTCGCTGATTATGCTTTTTACCAAACCGCACAGGGTTGAAAGGCTTATTGCCTTTATTAATCCTGAAACTGACCCTGTAGGTTCCGGCTATCAGGTTATTGCAGCGCAATCGGCCCTGAAAAACGGCGGATTATGGGGGCAGGGACTTGGTAACGGTCTTAAAAAGCTTGGCGGCCTCCCCGAAGTTCATTCCGATTTTATATTTGCATCAACAGCGGAAGAAATCGGGTTTATCGGCGTGATTTGTATAATTGCGCTTTTCCTCGGTTTCGGGGCAAGGGGGTTTCTCAGGGGATACAGAAGCGGAACCCGGTATGATTTCCTGTTAAGTTTCGGTTTGACAAGCTGCATACTGTACCAGGCTTTGTTTAATCTGGCTGTTGTGTCCGGGCTGGTTCCGGCCACCGGGATTCCTTTGCCGTTTTTTTCATCAGGCGGTTCTTCACTGATGGTATCTTTTATAATGTGCGGATTCCTTCTGGGTGTAACCAGAAGACAGAATGAGGAGATAATATAATAATGAGTCAGGTTCATCAGTTCAGCAGCAGGGAATATGATTACCCCGAAACCGCTTTTTATGATTATAACAACTCTGAAAATACTATCTTCACAAAGGCTGACAGGCTGGAAAAGGACACTCTTGCTCAGGACCGCAGGGTAAAAACAGTAAAAGCATTCAAAATAATTATAGCCGTGCTTCTTTTTGTTATTTTTGTTCAGGTGCTTTATCACCTTTACTTTGCACGAAATATTAATATTGAAAAAATCGTTATAGAATCCGGCGCAGGTTTATCAATCCAGGATGATAAACTGCTTGAAATGGCCGGTATCGGGAAAGGGGTGTCGTTTTTTGCGCTTGATACTGCCCAGGTCGAGCTTAGGCTTGAGCGGTTTCCGCAGATTGCTTCCGCCTCCGTTGAAAAGAAATTTCCCGACACATTGAATATTCATATCGAAGGAAGACGCCCGCTGGCGGTGTGCCTTGTTGAAAGCGGCGACAGGTTAATACCTGTTGCAGTCGACTCAAAAGGGGTTATATTCCAGCTCGGCAAATCCGTTAACGAACTGAATCTGCCGGTAATGTCGGGAGTGAGAATTGATGACGCACGGCTCGGCTCGGTTATGCCGTCGCCTGTGACAGGTTTTCTGAAAAGTCTTGAATCGCTGCGGAAAGAATCCCCGGCCTTTTTTAACAGCTTATCGGAATTCAGAATTATCAGAAAAACCAGTGACGATTTTGAAGTTTTGCTGTATCCTCAGAATTATAATATTCCTGTAAGGATAGGCAGCAGAATAGACAGTGAAACCTTAAGTTACATAATGCTTGTTCTGGATGTCGTAAAACAGCAGGGAATATCCGGTTATCTTGAAGAACTTGATTTCAGAACAGATGAAGTTGTATACAGGATCAGGGAGGAATAATCTTGCCGGTAGATGATTTGATTGTCGGATTGGATATAGGCACTACCAAAGTGTGCGCCGTTATAGGTGAGCTGAATGAGACCGGCAGAATTGAAATTGTCGGTATCGGTACAGCTGCGTCCGATGGGTTGCGCAAAGGCGTTGTTATCAATATTGAATCAACCCTTAAGGCTGTTACCAAAGCAATCGAGGCCGCCGAGATGATGTCGGGTCGCGAGGTGGGGTCCGTAATAACGGGAATTGCCGGCGCACATGTTGAAGGAATCAACTCAAGGGGTGTCGTTGCCGTTTCCGGTCGCGACCGCGAGATCAACGAAGAAGATATCCGGAGGGTAATTGATGCAGCCAGGGCTGTGGTTATTCCGATGGACCGCGAAGTTCTTCATGTAGTTCCCCAGGAATTCATAGTTGACGACCAGGGCGGAATAAAAAATCCGCTTGACATGATCGGTATCCGGCTTGAAGCCGAGGTTCATATAATCACGGGGTCCGTAACCTCCGCCCAGAATCTCCTTAAATGCGTTAACCGTGCCGGATTCAGGGTTGAAGATATAGTCCTCGAGTCAATAGCGTCGTCAAGAGCTGTTCTGTCGAATGAGGAAAAGGAACTCGGCGTGCTGATGATTGATCTCGGCGGCGGCACGACGGATGCTCTTCTGTTTGTAGGGGGGTCTCCTCATTATACGGATGTTGTGGCGGTCGGCGGGCAGCAGGTTACCAGCGATATTTCGATTGTGCTGAAAACACCGGTTGAATTTGCGGAAAAACTGAAAATACAATCCGGATGCTGTTACATGCCTCTTGTTGATCCGTCCGAAGAGATTCTTCTGCCGGGAGTCGGCGGATGGCCTACAGCTTCAATACCGCGGACCGAACTCAGCAAGATTATTCAGCCACGAATGGCTGAAACCTTTGCGCTGATACGTGAAAAGATGATGAAAAAAGGATACCTGAATCACCTTCGCGGAGGCGTCGTTCTTACCGGCGGCGGTTCGATGATGCCAGGCGCAGCAGAACTGGCAAAGGAAATCTTCGGAGTTCCGGCCAGAATCGGGTACCCGTTTGAGCTGGGCGGACTTGTTCCCGAATACAGGAATCCCATGTATGCAACGGCGGTAGGGCTTGTGATATACGGAAATGAAATTTCATCGCATGGAAATGATATCCAGTCTGCTGCAAAAAGGTCCGGAAAAAGCATCGGAAACCGTTTCAGGAACTGGATGAAGGAATTTTTTTAAAAAAGGTCTGTTTTTCTACTGGTAAAAACTATAAGGACCGTTATATTATATTTAAAAGCTTCTGGGAGGGGGCGGCTAATGAATATTGAGCTGGTCGAAGACAAATTCGGTGGCGATGCAGGTAATCCCACCGTAATCAAGGTCATCGGGGTCGGCGGCGGAGGCAACAACGCAGTTAACCGAATGATCACAAGCGGATTAAAAAATGTAGAGTTTATCGCTGTAAACACCGATTTGCAGGCACTTAAACTGTCAAGCGCCAAAATGAAAATGCCCATTGGAACAAAACTTACCGGAGGACTCGGTGCCGGCGGAAATCCGGAAATCGGACAAAATGCCGCAATAGAAAGTACCGA
Organism: Spirochaetia bacterium; assembly: GCA_963675665.1. Lineage (GTDB taxonomy): Bacteria > Spirochaetota > Spirochaetia > UBA9216 > UBA9216 > Thalassospirochaeta. The sequence goes on along the minus strand of OY776510.1, from coordinate 3,988,322 downwards.
GGAACTGCGTAATATTTTACGCGGAGCTGATATGGTTTTTATTACAGCAGGTATGGGCGGCGGTACCGGAACCGGAGCAGCGGCTGTTGTTGCTCAGATTGCAAGAGAACTTGAAGCGCTGACCGTGGCGGTTGTAACAAAACCGTTTGCCTTTGAAGGCGCCAAGAAGATGAAACTCGCCGAGCAGGGAATCGAAAAACTCCGACAGGCCGTAGATACGCTCATTATAATTCCGAACCAGTATCTTCTGAAAATTGTTGAACGCAAGACTCCGATAAAAGAGGCGTTCAGAATTGCTGACGATGTATTGCGTCAGGGCGTTCAGGGTATATCCGATTTGATTACAGAAGCCGGTGAAATAAATATCGATTTTGCAGACGTCAGAACAGTAATGAAGGGGCAGGGCGATGCGCTGATGGGTATCGGTACAGGCTCCGGCGACAACAGGGCGGTCGACGCAGCGACAAATGCAATTAATAATCCTCTTCTTGAAGACGCACGGATAGAAGGCGCAAAGGGAATCCTGGTCAGTGTTACCGGCGGTGAGAATTTTTCTCTTACTGAATATGAAGAGATTCTGAATATTATTACTACCAATGCAGATGAAGACGCCATGATTATTTCCGGAACTGCAACCGATCCTTCTCTTGAAGATGAGGTCAAAGTTACGGTAATTGCCACAGGCGCCGGTGAAGAAAATGAAGAAATAGCTTCTGCAGATGTTTTTGAAACAGAATCTGAAAGCCAGGAAGTTGTTGATTATAAACAATGGATGGAAATGCAGTCGGGTTTATCGAAAGTAGGGAATACTGTTTCTTTAACGAGAAGAAATTCCGGTCTTGACGAAGATCTCGGAATTCCTACAGTATTCAGATCTGAATTCGGTACCGAGAGCTGATACTTTCGGTTTTATGATGGATGTAGACAGAATCCTTTCGGATTATGTGGATTATTTAAAAATTGATCTCGGATTAAGCAGCAATACGGTTGATGCCTATAAAAGAGGCTGCGGCGGTTTTCTCAAATATATCAATGGACGGGCAGAGTCGCTTGCTTCAATTAACTCTTCGGATGTAACCGATTATCTGATCTTCAGGCAGATATCTGAAAAGCAGGGCAATGCGGTGAGCAGCCGGACTGTTTCTAGAATCCTGAGTTCATTGAGATCTTTTTTTAATTACCTGGTTTCCGAGAAGATTAGGGATGATAATCCTGCGAAAAATGTCGATATGCCGAAATTAAATAAAAAACTTCCGGAAGTATTGAGCATTGAGGATATTGATAAATTTCTTGCAGTAATCGATATTGACCAGCCGGCGGGGCTGCGTGATCGGGCATTGTTTGAACTGATATATTCCTGCGGGCTGAGGGTGTCCGAAGCGGTTACCCTGTCATTCGGAAACCTTTTTCTTGAAGAAGGATTAATCAGGGTGCGGGGCAAGGGCGACAAGGACAGATTTATTCCGCTTGGAGGAGAGGTGACCTACTGGCTGAGAAAGTATATAGAGGACGGCAGACCGGCCATGCTGAAACAGACGGCGGACTCGCGCAGTATGCTTTTTCTTAATTACCGGGGGCAACCGCTCAGCAGAAAAGGAATGTGGAAGCGCTTTCAGGCCATAGCCGTAAAGGCCGGGGTCAGGGCCAAGATACACACCCTGAGGCACTCTTTTGCGACCCATCTGCTTCAGGGGGGAGCGGATCTAAGATCGGTACAGGAACTGCTGGGGCACACGGATATTTCGACAACACAGATTTATACTCATCTGAGCAGGGACGACCTTAAGAACAGTCATGCGCAATACCATCCAAGGGGCTGAATGATGAGGTATGATATGAAAACAAGTTTTTTATTGGTTTTTCTGCTTGTCACATTTGTTCTTGTCGGTTCGTGCAGCGGCGACAAAAAGGCCTGGGTTGAGAACCTTTCTGCCGCCGAGAAAAAAGAATTCGTATCCGGCAATATTCCCGAAGAACGGATTGAAAACCTCAAGAAAGGGGTTTCTTTTTATTCCCGGGATGTTGAACGGACTATTAAATCTTCAAAACAGACAGGCATATATTACCGGATGCTGGCGCTTGAGTATATGAGTCTTGAAATGTATAACGAGGCTCTGAAGAATATTGAGAAAGCGGTTGAATATTTTCCAACAAGCCCCATGCTGTTTTATTATGGTGCGGTTTCATCCGCCCAGATGTCAAAAGCAGTTTTTGATAATGAAAGAGCATCAGAATACCTTGAGACGGCTGAACAGTATTATCTTCGTGCAATAGCTCTTGATCCTGTCTATAACGAAGCGCTTTACGGTATTTCGGTTCTCTATATATTTGAAATGAATAAACCGTTTGCAGCCGAGCCTTTTCTTGAGCGGTTAATAGCCCGAAGCAGAACCAACTATGACGCAATGTTCATGCTGGCACGGGTCAGGATTCTTAAAGGCGAAACCGACAAGGCAATTGAGCTTTATTCAAGTATTGAAGAAAATGCGAAAGACGATGCTGTCAGGGCAAAAGCAAAAGAGAACAGGATGAAGGTTGTCGGAGGATACACCAATGGCTGATTTGCTTAGCATTCTTGTAAGCCGGATGCGTTTTCTTACAACAGCTGAAAAAATCCTTCTCAGGGATATCGCCGGAAGTATTGATGTTCTGGAAAACATGAATATTCACGATATCGAATCGATAACCGGCAGATGTCATAAAATTAAGGAATATTCATTAAAAAAAGCGCTTAATGAGGCCGAGAAAGCGCAAAAGATACTTGCCTCAGGCAATATAAAATGTTTATTTTTTGAGCAGCAGAATTATCCGCCCCAGCTTGGTGAAATTTATAACCCTCCGTTCATGCTTTATTACAGAGGTAATCTTCCCCAATGGAACAAACCTTCTGCGGCGGTGGTAGGTACAAGGCTGGCTTCCGGCGCAGGACTCGATGCGGCGTTCAAACTCGGTTTTGAGTTTGCAGGCTGCGGGATTCCTGTTGTTTCGGGTCTTGCCATGGGTATCGACAGCGCAGCTCATTCGGGGGCGGTTGCCGGCGGGGGCTGTACCGTAGCCGTTCTGGGAAGCGGACCCGACAGAATATATCCGGCGGTAAACCGCAGGATAGCCGCTTCGATCCTTGAACACGGCGGAGCTGTTCTAAGTGAATACCTTCCGGGCGAATTGCCGCAGAAACATCACTTTCCTGAACGGAACAGGATTATCAGCGGATTATCGAGGGCGGTAGTTGTAGTCGAAGCCCCCGGACGCTCCGGTGCATTAATAACTGCTGATTTTGCACTTGAACAGGGCAGAGATCTTTTTATGCATGAAATAGGGGTAAAATCCATGACCGGTACAGGACGTAACGGAAAATTCGAAAGGATGATCTTTGAAGGCGCTCCTGTGATCGGCAATATAGGTGAAATTCTTGCCGAGTGGGGAATCACCGAAGAGGTAATAAGAGACAGAAAGTTGGAAAATGAAATAAAGATGACTTCCGCCGAGGCCGGCAGTTTAATGGCCGACAGATTACGGAAGGAACTTGAAGGTTGCAATATTATGTTTAACGGAAATAATTTCAGGAGAGCCATGCTATGAAAGTACATACTCTATTAATAGTTGAGTCACCGGCAAAAGCTTCTACCATTGAGAGATATCTAGGACCCGGCTATATGGTGCTGGCTTCGATGGGGCATCTTATTGATTTGCCCAAGTCGAGGATTGCGATAGATGAAAAAAACAATTTTGAGCCGGAATATATTACGGTGCGTGGAAAGGCCAAAATCTTAAAGGAACTTCAGAAAAAAGCAAATAAAGCGGGACATGTGCTGCTTGCATCTGATAATGACCGCGAGGGTGAGGCTATCGCTTATCATTTACGTAATTCTCTTATTAAAAAGAATGAAAATCTCAAAATTGAAAGAATAGTCTTTAACGAGATTACACCTGCGGCCATCAAAGAAGCGGTTGGACATCCGATGGAGATTAACGAACCCAAGGTAAATGCTCAAAAAGCCAGAAGGGTTCTGGATCGGCTGGTCGGCTACAATCTGTCTCCTCTTTTATGGTCTAAAGTAAAGAACGGATTGTCGGCGGGGCGTGTTCAGTCGGTTGCGCTGAAACTTATTTGCGACAGGGAGAAGCTTGTCGAGAGTTTTATACCTGAAGAGTACTGGTCGCTTGACGGTGGATTTGCAAAGGGGAAGAGTTCTTTTGAAGCCCAGATGGTGCAGTATAAAGGAGACAAAGTTGATATTAAGGACGAGGCTGAAGTTGAACGCATAATAAGCGAACTGAAAAATGCTGAAGCCAGCGTAACACTGGTGAAAGGAACTGAAAAACAGCTTAAACCGAAGGCCCCCTTTACAACCTCGACATTACAGCAGACCGCAGCCAACAGGCTTGGTTTTACTTCACGCAAAACCATGCAGATAGCGCAGCAGCTGTATGAAGGTATTAATATCGACTCAAGCCGTGTCGGTCTTATAACATACATGAGAACGGATTCAACAAGAATTTCAGACCAGGCTATAACCGAGGTCAGGGAATGGATTGAAAAGAACCATCCGGAAGATCTTCCTGAAAAACCGGCATCATATCTGGTAAAGAAAAACGCCCAGGATGCCCATGAAGCAATTCGTCCAACTTACGTGATATATACGCCCGATGATATAAAAGGTCACCTGACAAGAGATCAGCTTAAACTGTACTCGATTATCTGGGAAAGGTTTGTCGCCTGCCAGATGGTTAATGCAAAAACACTTACAACATCATATGAAATAACAGTGAAGGATGCCGTATTCAGGGTAAGCTCTACAAAATCGGTTGTAAAGGGATTTCAGAAGGTCATCAAGCTGTTGAAATCAAAGGAAAAAACAGCCAAAGTTCCTGTTTTAAAAGAAGGCGAAAAACTTGAGGTTCTGGATTTTAATGCAAATCAGCATTTTACGACCGGACCGTCGCGATTCACCGACGCAAGTATTGTTAAAATGCTGGAAGAAAACGGTATCGGAAGGCCGTCAACCTATGCACCGATAATATCGGTCCTTCTGGACAGGTACTATGTAGTCCGGAGGAATAAGCAGCTTCAGCCGACCACGCTCGGAAAAATTATTTCCGAGATGTTGTCGACCCAGTTTCCGGATGTTGTTAACCAGGAATTTACAGCCGAAATGGAACGAAATCTGGACCGTGTGGAAATTGAAGGGCTTGAATGGCATAAAATGATAGGACGTTTTTATAACCCGTTTATTAAGCAGGTTGAACATGTAAATGAAACGCTTGAATCAATAAAGGGTGTTCTTGACGAGCCTACCGATGAAGTTTGTGAAAAATGCGGCAAACCGATGGTTAAAAAACTCGGACGGTTCGGGTTCTTTCTTGCATGTTCAGGTTTTCCTGAATGCCGCAATACAAAGGCGGTGCCTCTTGCCGACTGCCCGCGTGAAGGTTGCGACGGGAAAATAGTGGCCAGGAAAAAAGCAGGCGGAAAGGGAAAGGAATTTTACGGTTGTACCAATTATCCCGAATGCGATTTTATATCACATTTTAAACCGACGAGTTCAAAATGCCCAAAATGCGGATATTTTCTTGTAGAGAAGAACGACAAGAAAACCGGCACTGTAAAAGCCTGTATTAATCCGGATTGTGATTTTCTTCATACTCATGACAGTGAGCTGTTGGAGAAGGAGGCGGAATTAGCCGAATGAAGTCTGAAGAGTATCTCCTGTATCTGAGAACTGTAAAAAACTACTCATCTGAAACAGCCCGCGCTTATGCTGAAGATCTCGGAAAACTGGAAAAATATCTCGACTCGGAAAATCTGGATGAATTCACTCTCGATTACAGTTGCGCAAGGAGATTTATTGCGGGCCTGTCGGAGCAGGGAATGGCAAAAACCTCTGTAAACAGAATATTATCATCCATGAAAGGATATTACACCTGGCTGCTTGCCGGCGGAGAAGTTGAATTGAATCCGTTTGAAAATATTAAAAGCCTGAAACAGGGCCGACGGCTTCCTGATTACATGTTTGAGAATGAAATTGAGCTGCTTCTTAATCTTACCGGAAAAGGTTTTGCCGGTTTGCGCGACAGATTGATTCTTGAACTTCTGTATTCAACCGGATGCCGCGTATCGGAAGCCGCTTCAATTAATATTTCAGATATTGATCTTCGTGAAAGATGTATCAGGGTTTCAGGAAAGGGCGGCAAGGAACGGATTGTTTACCTCGGACGAAGCTCCGTCGACTGTCTTAAGGAATATCTTCCACTGAAGAATATACGTGCAGACAAAGGCGATTCAGATTCGGTCAATGCCCTTCTGATAAATCTTCGCGGCAACCGGATTACCCAGCGTGGAATAGCGCTGATTATCGAAAAATATGTACGTAAATCGGGAATAGCAAAAAGAATCAGTCCGCATACATTCAGACACAGTTTCGCAACGCATCTTATTGACCATGGAGCGGACATCAGGATAGTACAGGAAATGCTGGGACATGAAAGTTTATCCACTACCCAGATTTATACCCATATGGGTATTGAAAAATTGCGCGATGTTTATAAAAAGGCGCATCCTCATGCTGAGGTGAGGCACAACGGAGTAAAATGATGAAGGTTAGATCAACTACCATAATAGCAGTAAAAAAAGATAATAAGGTTGCAATGGCCGGAGACGGCCAGGTTACACTTGGCGAGACAGTGATGAAGGGAAACGCCCGAAAGGTTAAAACAATCTACGGAGGTAAAATTCTTACGGGTTTTGCAGGCGCGACTGCTGATGCATTCACTCTTTTTGAAAGATTTGAAGGAAAAGTAAATGAGTATAACGGAGATATTACCCGGGCGGCAGTAGAGCTGGCAAAACAATGGCGGACGGATCGTATGCTCAGCAAGCTTGAAGCAATGCTGCTTGTCGCGGACAAAGATAAAATTCTGCTGATTTCCGGAAACGGCGATGTTATTGAACCTGAAGAAGGTGTTCTTGCAATAGGCTCCGGCGGAAACTATGCGTATGCGGCCGCCCTGGCTTATATGTCCTCCGGATCAGTTTTGTCGGCAAGGGAAATAGCGTTAAAATCAATGGAGATAGCTTCCAGAATATGTATCTACACCAACAGCAGCTTCAATGTGGAGGAAGTTCAATGATTGAAGGTATTGAAAAACTTACGCCGAAACAGATAGTCGAAGAACTCGATAAATATATAATCGGGCAGGATAAAGCCAAGAAATCGGTGGCTATTGCGCTGCGGAACCGGATGAGACGGCAGATGCTTCCCCAGGAAATGAGGGAGGAGATTGCCCCGAAAAACATAATAATGATTGGACCTACAGGTGTCGGCAAAACAGAAATAGCAAGGCGGCTTTCTAAACTTGTAAAAGCTCCGTTTGTAAAGGTTGAAGCTACAAAATATACTGAAGTCGGATATGTCGGACGTGATGTTGAGTCAATGATACGTGATCTGATGAGCGTGGCCGTCGGCATGGTTAAAAAGGAAATGGAAGAAGATGTCCGGGCTGAAGCTGAAATCCGCACCGAAGAGGCAATTCTCGATCTGCTTCTGCCGGGAGTCGGCAGGAAAAAGAGGACCGGATCGGAAAATGATCAGGGAGGCGGAATAAACCTGGGCAGTATTTTCAGTAGTCTAACCGGCGGATCCGGTTCAGCCGGCGGATCTGCAGCATCCGGGGAAACTCCGAAAGTGATAAATCTTCCCGGACCCGGCGAACCTTTGAAAGACAATGAATGCCGGGCTTCTTCGGAGAAGGCTGACAGCGGGGCCGGTGCGACAACCCGCGAGAAATTCAGAAAGATGCTTCGGGACGGCAAGCTTGAAGACAAGGAAGTTGAAGTGCTTGTAACCGGCACGCCGACCGGAGCAATGGATATGTTTTCAGGAATGAACCTCGAAGATATGGGCATCAATATTGCGGCGATACCGATGTTCGGCGGCAAGAAGAAAAAAAGAAAGGTTACCGTCAGCAGGGCGCGCGACATTCTTATGGCGGAAGAACTTGACAAGCTTATTGATCAGGAAAGGGTTAATGAAATTGCCCGTGACCGCACGCAGCAGATGGGAATAATTTTCATTGATGAAATTGATAAAATTGCTGCAAAGGAAGGACGCGGCGGCAGTGCTGAAGTGAGCAGGGAAGGCGTTCAGAGAGATATTCTGCCGATAGTCGAGGGCTCAAAGGTAAATACCAAGTACGGTATGGTGGACACCTCCCACATCCTGTTTATCGCAGCCGGCGCGTTTCATATGAGCAAGCCGTCGGACCTTATACCCGAACTGCAGGGACGATTCCCGCTTCGGGTTGAACTTGACGATCTTACTGCGAAAGATTTTGAGCGCATACTGACGCAGCCCAGGAACGCGCTTATAAAGCAGTATACTGCGCTTCTTGAAACGGAAGATGTCAGGCTTGAATTTACACCTGAGTCGATTATAAGCATGTCTGAAATTGCCGGCGCTGTAAATTCACAGACGGAGAATATAGGTGCAAGAAGGCTGCACACCATTCTTGAGCTGCTGCTTGAAGATGTTTCGTTTAATGCACCGGATCTTCAGGGCCAGACAATCAGGATTACGCCTGAGTATGTTGATGAAAGGCTGAAAAACGTACAGGAAGATCAGGATTTGTCCAGGTATATACTTTAATGACCGGCAGATTTCGCTAAGAAGGCGAAATATAATGCCGAGAATCAAGATGAAGGCCGGTTTTATTAAAATGAACCGCCTTTCGAATTATTTAACGCCATCCGTGGCGTTGATTGGGAGATAATCAAACCGGACATCCGTGTCCGATTTGATTCTGAAGTTTGAAAGTCAAACTTCGAATTATTTAACGCCATCCGTGGCGTTGATTGGGAGGGTTTATGTTTTTGAACAACAGTTTCGGAAAGGATTTGGAGCTTCTGCACAGATCCATGGATGTCAGTCTGTACAGGCGTTCGGTAATTTCCGACAATATAGCAAATGCAGATACGCCTAATTTTAAACGCTCAGTCGTTAATTTCGAATCAGAACTTAAAAGAGCGCTTGATTCCGAAAAGCAGACGGGTATGGAAGCTTCAATAACCAATTCAAAGCATATATCCTTTAACAAGGTTCAGGACTGGAAAGAAGTCAAACCCCGAAAGGTGCTTGATTACCTGACACAGTCGGACAATAACGGAAATAATGTTGATGCCGAAGAGGAATTAATGCTTGCCCTGCAGAATCAGCTTCAGTACAATCTTCTGACGACATCGATTTCAAACCAGTTTTACCAGATAACAAAAGTAACGAGTTAGGAGGGCGTAGATGGGACTTTTTACAAGTATTAATACGGCAGCATCGGGAATGAGCGCCCAGCGGATGCGGCTGGATGTAATATCGGACAATATTGCAAATGCCGAAACAACCAGAACTCCTGAAGGCGGGGCTTTCCGCCGTAGCCGAGTGATTTTCAAGCCTGAAGTGTCGCAGCCGTACTGGCGCAGTCCTTTTTTGCCTGAAAAACTGCAGAACCGGGTTGGCAAAGGCGTTGAGGTTTCCAAGGTTGAAAAGGATATGGACAGCGAGATGCGGTACCAGTATGATCCTACGCATCCTGATGCAATAAAGGTCGGCCCCAAGGCCGGCTATGTAGAAATGCCTAATGTCAACATTGTTGATGAAATGGTTGATATGATTTCTGCGTCGCGTTCCTATGAAGCTAACGTGGCGGTTGTCGACGGTTCAAAATCAATGTTTCTGAAGGCTCTTGAAATAGGGAGGAGATAGTAGATGAGCGGATTATTAGGTCCGGCGGAAGCAACCGGGGATCAGGTTATGCTGGCGGCAACTCATAAAAACCATTTTGGTTTTCAGGGTCCTGCGAAAGGCCAGGAAACTCCTTCGGAGGAATTTGCCGCAGCGCTGAAGAACGCGCTGGGTGAAACGAATAAAATGCAGCAGGATCTGAGCGATATCACGCAGGCTTATCTGACGGATCCAGAGAGTGTTGATGCACATGATGTGACTATTGCCATGAGTAAGGCAAATATGTCCATCGAAATAACCAAAGCAGTGGTTGACGGAGCGCTGAAAGCGTATAACAATATTATTAATATAAGATAAAAGAAACAGCTTAGTTTTACTGTAAATCCAGGTTCTTTTTTCAATGGGAGGGGAAATGAACGAATGGTTTAAAAAGGTAATTGAGCAGATACGATCAGCATGGGGTAAATGGTCGCTTCTGCAGAAAATTATTTTCATAGGAATAATCGCAGCCGTAGTGGCGGGAATAATCATTGTATCAATGGTAAGTTCCACGCCTAACCAGGTGGCTCTTTTTACTTCTCCGATTACGGATCAGGAAACTCTATATAAAATATCCATACGTCTCGATGAAGAAAACATTAATCACCGGACTACTGAAGGCGGTTTGATATATGTTGACGATAAAGCTACTGCTCAACGGATGATATCGGTGTTGATGCGCGAAGACCTGGTTCCGTCCGAGATCTCTGTTTGGGATGCTTTCAAGATGGACCGCTGGACTGTAACCGATTTTGAGCGCGAAGTGAATCTGCAGCGGGCAGTTACGGAAAGCCTTGAACAGCATATTGAAGCCCTGGAGGATGTGGACAGCGCTCAGGTAACCCTTGTTATGCCTGAAACTGAACTCTTCGCAGAGGATCAGGATCCGGTAACTGCATCGGTTATAATAACTCCCAAACCCGGAAGCGATATTATTACAAGCAGAAACAAGATTGAAGGTATAGAAAAGCTGGTACTTTTTGCTGTCCAGGGGCTTGCCACGGAAAATATTGTAATAACAGATTACCGCGGGACTATACTGAATGATTTTGAGGATATGGCTGAATTCGACCGTCTTGAGCTGACTAAACGCCAGATGGATCAGAAATCGAAGCTTGAAGCAAAGTACAAGAGTGAAATACTGAACGAACTTCGTGCAATTTTCGGAGCCGACAGGGTAAGAATATTAAGAGTAGATGTTGATCTTGACATGAGCAAGAAAACTGTCGAAACGGATGAATTCTTTCCCATAACAATCAAATCTGACAACCCGAGCACTCCGTTCGATGAGACTGAAGTTATCAAGAATGTTCCAAGGTCGGAACAGCTTATAGACGAAAGTTACCGCGGCACAGGGTTCAATCCCGAAGGCCCTCCCGGACAGGAAGGGCAGACTCCGCCGGCTTACAAAGACCTTGAGGGGCTTGTAGGAGAGTATGAAAACAATTCTAATACGATAAACTACGAGGTCAACGAGCGTAAGATTTACGAGGAGAAAAATCCCTGGGAAATACAGCGTATAACCGTCGGTGTGGCGATAGACGGTATCTGGACAAGGATTTATAACGATAAGGGCCTTCTTTCAATAACTCCTGAGGGTACCATCGAAAGGGAATACCGCGAAGTGGATGATACCGACCTGGTAAAAGCGCGTACTCTTATTGAACACTCGATAGGATATGATCAGATCAGAGGCGATTCGGTCACGGTTCAGCACCTTGCGTTCGACAGAACAGCCCAGTTTGAACGTGAAGATCAGAAATACAGAAACCAGAAAAGACTTCAGCAGGCAATTATTTACTCGGTTATCGGAATCGGTTTAATAATTGCGGCATTTATAATATTCAGATTTATCTCCAGGGAACTTGAACGCAGAAGAAGATTGCGTGAAGAAGAACTTGCACGGCAGCATCAGGCAATGCGTGAAGCTGCGTTGCGTTCGGCCGAAGAGGAAAGTATGGATGTTGAAATGTCGGTTGAGGAGCGGGCCAGAATGGAGATGCAGGAGCATGCCATGAATATGGCCCGTGAACATCCTGAAGATGTTGCGCAGCTAATCAGAACATGGCTGGTTGAGGAGTAGAGATATGGCTAAAGCACAGACCCCCGCCGCTGGCGGAAAAACAAAAATAAAAAAAGATCTGACGGGACGACAGAAGGCCGCCATATTTCTGGTAACTCTCGGGTCGGAAATTTCATCGGAGATATTCAAACATCTGCGTGATGATGAAATCGAGGCCCTGACATTTGAAATAGCGCGGCTGGACAGTGTCGAACCCGAAGAGCGCGATAAGGTACTGATGGAATTCAAGGAGCTTATGATGGCCCAGGATTTCATCACGTCGGGAGGTATTGAGTACGCCCGCGAACTGCTTGAAAAATCGCTGGGATCGCAGAAAGCTGTCGATATAATAAACCGTCTGACAAGTTCGCTGCAGGTCCGTCCGTTCGACTTTATCAGGCGAACAGACCCGGCGCACCTTTTAAACTTTATACAGCAGGAACATCCACAGACAATTGCGCTTATTCTTGCCTATCTTGAACCGCAGAAAGCGTCGGTAATACTGGGAGCACTTCAGCACGAGGTACAGTCGGACGTTGCCAGACGAATTGCCACAATGGACAGAACCTCGCCGGAAGTCCTTCGCGAGGTTGAAAGGGTTCTTGAGAAGAAACTTTCTACGCTGTCTTCCGAAGACTATACTGCAGCCGGCGGTGTTGAAAATATTGTTGAAATACTGAACCTTGTTGACCGTTCAACGGAAAAAATTATTATAGAAGCTCTTGAAGAGGATGATCCGGAACTTGCCGAAGAGATTAAAAAGCGTATGTTCGTATTCGAGGATATCGTGCTGCTTGACGACAGGGCCATACAGAAGGTTTTGCGTGAAGTTGATACTTCCGAGCTCGGAAAAGCCCTCAGGGGCGTAGAGGCTGAGGTTCAGGATAAAATATTCCGTAACATGTCAAAACGTGCGTCTCAGCTTTTAAAAGAAGAAATGGATTATATGGGCCCTGTAAGGTTGAAAGACGTAGAAGAAACACAGCAGAAGATTGTATCGATTATCAGAAAACTTGAAGATCAGGGTGAAATTGTTGTCGCACGTTCCGGCGAAGACGAGATGGTTGTATAACGGAGGTTGAGGTTTGGCTAAAAATGTTTTTAAACCTGCTGAAATTGTCGCTCTGACAAAACAGGTGGAACTTAAAACTCCTTTTGAGAAGGAGAAAGAGCCAGAAATAATAATACCGGCTGAAGAGTATAAAGGGCCTACTGCGGATGATTTGCGTCGTGAAGCGGAAGCGTTCAAAGTGAGCTGGGAAGCCGAGAAAGAGATGATGATATCTCAGGCACATGCTGAAGCCGACAGAATTATAAAAGAAGCTGAACAGACAGCGTTCAATCAGGTCAAGGAAAAAAATGATGAAGCTCAGCATATCAAACAGGATGCTGAAAATGAAGCTGCCGACCTGCTTCAGAATGCAGAAAAACAGGCACAGGAAATGATCGACGAAGCCCGCAGTACCGTAGATGAGATTCTTGATGCTGCAAAAAAAGAAGGAATTGCATCAGGACGCGATGAAGGTTATGAGGAAGGCAAGGCTGAGGTCGAACGCCTTATACAGCATCTTCGCACCATTATTTCCAAGGCCATTGAAAAAAGGAACCAGATTATTGATCAGTCCGAAACGCAGATTATCGATCTTGTACTGCTGATCAGTCAGAAAATAATCAAGGTAATTTCTGAAAACCAGAAAAATGTTGTAATAAATAATGTCATACAGGCGCTCAGAAAGCTTAAAAGCCGCGGTGATGTAGTAATCCGGGTCAATCTTGAAGATGTAAAGCTTACAAGCGATCATGTGAAGGACTTTATGAGAATGGTCGAGAATGTCCGATCGATAACAGTAATGGAAGATTCGTCGGTCGACCGCGGAGGATGCATAATAGAAACCGATTTCGGAAGAATCGATGCTCGTATTTCATCACAGTTCAAGGAGATAGAAGAAAAAATACTTGAACTTGTTCCTATTAAAGCTGGAGGTGAAGAATAAAAAGTAAGACTTTTTATTCTTCACCTCCGGGAGTTCTATTTTTTTCATAGAAAAAAATAGAACATCCACGGCGACATAGTAAACACGGGGTGTGACGCACACAGCCTGTAATCATTTTCTGACGGGAGGGGAAGAAAGTGAAAATGTTTGAAAAGTATAATATGATTCTCAGCCGGACAGATCCTATTAAATATACCGGTGTGGTAACGCGCGTAATGGGATTGCTAATTGAAAGCAGCGGGCCGCAGGTAGTACTTGGTGAAGTCTGTCAGATAATGATTCCCGGAAATGAGTCGCCTGTAAAGGCTGAAGTCGTCGGTTTTCGCGACAATACGGTTCAACTGATGCCGTATGGAGAGATCGACGGTATAGAGCCGGGGTGCGTTGTAGTGGCCTCCGGTAAGATCCTTGAAATTCCCGTTTCCCAAAAAATGCTCGGACGTGTCATAGACAGCCTTGGCTGTCCGTATGATGAACTGGGTTCATACGGCGCTGATGCATGGTACCCGGCGTCGGCGGCATCTCCTGATGCTTTAAAGCGCGAGGTTATCAGTGAACGGGTCACAACAGGCGTAAGGGCGATAGATTTTTTAAATACCGTCGGAAAAGGCCAGAGAATGGGAATTTTTTCAGGCAGCGGCGTAGGAAAATCAACCCTTCTGGGAATGATAGCCCGTAATACGGATGCGGACGTGAATGTAATTGCGCTTATCGGGGAAAGAGGGCGCGAGGTCAGGGAATTTATAGAACGGGACCTTGGTCCCGAAGGAATGAAAAAATCGGTTGTAGTTGTTTCAACATCCGATACACCGCCTCTTGCCCGTCTGCGCGGTGCATATGTGGCTACGGCTATAGCTGAATATTTCAGGGATCAGGGAAAAGACGTAATGCTGCTGTTCGATTCAATTACCCGTTTCGCGCGCGCTCAGCGTGAGATCGGTCTTGCTTCAGGCGAACCCCCGGCTAACCGTGGTTATCCGCCGTCGGTGTTTGAAAAGCTGCCAAAGCTTCTGGAGCGCTGCGGCACAAATGAAAAAGGAACGATTACCGGGTTCTATACAATCCTTGTAGAAGGCGATGATATGGACGAACCGATTTCGGACAACGTTCGGGGAATTCTGGATGGGCACCTGGTGCTTGAAAGAAGACTTGCCCAGCGTTATCACTATCCTTCAATCGATGTTTTGAATTCACTGTCCAGATTAGCAACAGTCGTTACAGAACGTGATGAGCAGAAAGCTGCCGGAAAGTTCCGGCGGTTACTGGCTGAATATACTGAAGCAGAAGATTTAATCAATGTCGGGGCATACGCAGCGGGAAGTAATAAAGTAATTGACGAAGCAATAAGCAAGATAGAAGCAATAAACGGTTTTCTGAGGCAGGAAATAGATGATCCTGCCCCGCTGGACCAGACTCTTCTGCAGGCTTCGAAAATAATCGGAATGCCTATTTCCGCACCGGTTGCGGGAGCTGAAGTTAAATGAGGAAATTCGCTTTTAACCTGCAGAGGCTGCTCAGGCTTCGCGAGCACGAAGAACAGGAATGGGAAATCAAACTTGGACGCGCCGTGACTGAATGTGTTCGTATAGAAAACGAGATAGCTCACAGGTTCAAAGAAATCGACAGGGTTCTGGATACCCGGGGACGAATAGAGAACCGGGAAAATGATTTTCTTGCGATGGAGTTATACAAAAGGCGAATGAATTCCGAGGTGCTTGAGCTTGAGAAAAAACTGAAAGATGCAGAAAAAGAACGGGACCAGGTGCGTAAAGATTTTCTTGAGGCATCAAAAAAAAGAAAGGTGCTTGCAAAGCTCAGGGAAAAAAGGGAACAGGAATTTTACAGGGAACAGCTCAAGATTGAGCATAACCTGATTGATGAAATAAATAACGGACGGGCCGCGGCAGGCAGGACGGTTGTATAGTCCGGGGGTAACAAAAAAATAATGCCTTGTATTTATTTTGTTATGCGGCGGATATTTGGAGGAGATGGAAATGGCGAAGATTTCAGCAGTTAGATCCGGAGCGCGGGTTGCAGCTTTAATACTTATTATCTTGATTCTTATTCTGGGAGGGTTTGTCTGGTTTGATTATCTGGGCCTGATAAACGTAAAAGAGATGATCTCTCCAGTAGTTACGCCTGTAGCAAGCCGCCTCGGTATAGATTTCGGTCTGCCCGAACCGATTGAGAATGTTGAAGATTTGAATCTGCTTGAAAAAGAGAGGCTGGCCAAGCATGAAGAGGCTCTGGACATGAGAGAATCCGAGCTGGATATGCGGGAAACCGAGATTGAATCCAAAGAAGCGGAGATAAGCCAGATGCTCGATTCTCTTGCTGAAAGGGAAGCTGCTTTCGAAGAACAAGAAAAATCATTTAACGATCGATTAAAAGCGTACGACAATAGAAATACGAACCTAAGACAGGCAGCTGAGTATTTTGTCGGTATGCCGCCTCAGGCCGCTGTGAATATGTTTATCGAGATGGAAGATCAGGATGTTATAGACATCATGAGGGCCCATCAGCAGTTAAGCGATGAAGCAGGGGTTGCATCAATGGTTTCATACTGGCTGTCCCTGATGCCGTCGGAAAGGTCCGCGACTCTCAATCGGAAAATGTTAAAGAAACCGGAGAGTTAATAATCTATTGGAGGGTGATGTTGAATTCAGCACCTGTACAATTACTGCCGATTGAAGGCGGCAATGCTAACGCACATAAAACTCCGACCAAAGAAACTTCTGAAGTTAAGGGCAGGAGTTTCAAAGAGGTCCTTGAGTCCAGTATTAAAAGCGATAGCGTAAAAGAAGCCGTTGATAAAAAAGGCAAGGAACCGGAAAAAGAAAAATCCGGTAAGCTATCAAAAGCTGACAAGATCGAAGCTGCAGCCAAAAAACTGAAAGAGGCTGTTGCTGAAGCAGCTGCGGAAACAGATCCGAAAGAAACCGTCAGGAAATCCGGCGAAAAGAAAAAAGACGAACGGTTTGAAAAACTGAAACTGGTTTCCGGCAGGAAAACTCCCATTGATGCTGATAAAGATCCGGAAAAAACTGCAGAAGCGGGTTTAGTCGCGGCTTTAATTCAGCCTGCGGTTCAAAAAATCCTGATTAAAATTGAACCTGTGGAAAAGGATGAGCCGGAAGGTAAAAATAAAAGACTTGCCTCCGGTTTGAGTACAGCTGTAGAGAGGCTTAAACAGAAGAACCGGATTCCGGCGATTGCCCGGGGTACAGCTGTACAGAATAAACCGCAGATTCGGTTTGTGGCGGCTGCTTCGGGAGAAAAGAAAACGGATCCAGCAGTAAAGGGTAAGGAAAGTAAAAAAACCAAACTTACTGTTTCAGATTACCGAAGGAATGCTTCCGTTTCGGCGGATAAGGGTCTGAAGGTTTCTGCAGTGCAGGATAATCTTTCGCAGAAGACGGATTCGGATCCTGCTTCCAGGTTTCAGCAATTGACATCGCACGGTGAGAGCCTGTCGGAACTCCGGAAAACCGAAAGCGTCAGGGCTGAGATAAAGAATATGCAGTCTGCTGTACATTCACAGCTGAAGGATACAATTAACAGCCAGATTGTAAAACAGGCCGGGATTGTCGTCAAAGGAAACGGAACGGGAGAAATCAGGCTGGTTATGAAACCTGAAAGCCTCGGAAATGTAAGAATACATCTTTCGTTGAACGATAATCATATAGCCGGCCGAATAATTGTCGAAAATAATATAGTAAGAGAGATTTTTGAGAGTAATCTGGAAAATCTTTACAAGGCGTTCGGTTCCGAAGGATTTGAGAACGGCGGTCTTGAAGTAAGTGTTCAGGGCCAGGGCGGAAATTCTGACGGACGCGGACGAAAAAACGGTCATGGAATAACGGCAAGGGCTGCAAAGATTATCGAAGATGCAGTACCTGAGGTTGTTGAGACTGAATGGCGAAACAATACTGTTAATATGGTTGTTTAAGGGAATATAAGGAGAACGAATGGATTTTTCAGCTACAATGTCGGTTCAGGATAAGGCTGTAACGCAGGCACAGGTAAACAGTCTTAATGCAGTTCTGAAATCGGACGGTGTTAAACAGAATGCACTCGGGCAGGATGATTTTCTCAAAATTCTGATTACACAGTTGTCGTATCAGGATCCTACTGCGCCGATGGAAGATAAGGAATTTATAGCGCAGATGGCGCAATTCTCCAGCCTTGAACAGATGACAAACATGAGCAGCGAATTCGCCAAGCTTTCGGGAACACTTAACCTGAACAGTGCAATCGGAATGATAGGCAAGAATGTAACTATTGCCGCTGGTGAAAATGTTGTTAACGGAATGGTTGAAGAAGTGACGGGGACCGAGAATCCTCAGGTTCTGGTTAATGGAAAATTTTATGATTTTAACGATATACAGAGTGTAAGGTAAGGGGGAAGCTGCTATATGATGCGATCACTATACGCCGGAGTATCCGGACTACAGAATCATCAGGTAAGAATGGATGTAATAGGCAATAATATTTCAAATATTAACACTACCGGTTTTAAAAAAGGCCGCGTTAATTTTCAGGACATGCTTTCTCAGTCGATGTCCGGCGCCTCCCGTCCAACCGATGAACTCGGCGGAGTAAACCCCAAACAGGTCGGACTCGGTATGACCATAGCGTCAATTGACACAATTCATACCCAGGGTTCAATGCAGTCGACCGGTGTAACAACCGACCTTGCTATACAGGGAAACGGCTTTTTTGTTATGGCCGGCGGTGCCAAGCAGTATTACACAAGGGCGGGAGCTTTCGGCATAGATGAAGCCGGAACGCTCGTTAACCCGTCAAACGGTATGAGAGTCCAGGGCTGGACGGCAGAAACCATAAACGGCGAGGCATTCATCAATACAGCTTCCGACGCCGGAGACCTTGTAATACCGGTGGGTGGAAAAGATCCTGCCGCGGCAACAACCCAGGTTGATCTTGCATGCAACCTTGACAAGCGGCTGGAAGTCATTCCTGAAGGCGCAGGCGAAGGGACCATAAGGGAAAATACCTGGACTATAGACAAGGATGTTTACGATAATTTCGGCAACATACATAAAATGCGCCTCAGTTTTACAAAGCTTGACGGAACACAGAACAGCTGGTCGGCCAACATCACTGTTGATCCTGAAGATGAAATCGGCACCAATACTATTGCCGAGGTCGGAGCTGAAAACAACGGCGACAATACTTTTATTGTAAACTTTAACAATCTGGGAACCCTTCAGTCAGTAACGGACGCGCAGGGAGACATACTTGATGTCGGAGACCTTCAGGTGCAGGTTGCTTTTGATGTTCTTCAGGCTACCCCGAACGAAGACGGAACACCGGTAAGGCAGACCTTCAACCTGAATATGGGTGAAGCCGGAAGTGTTGTTAATACCATAACGCAGTTTGCCGAAACCAGTTCCACCAAGGCGTTCAGACAGAACGGTTATGGAATGGGTTATCTTGAAAACTTCAAGATCGATCAGAGCGGCGTTATCACCGGTGTGTATTCGAACGGTACGAACCGTACTCTCGGGCAGCTTGCGCTGGCCACTTTCACCAACCAGAGCGGTCTTGAAAAAGCCGGTGAAACAACATTCGTTGTTACCAATAACTCCGGAGAACCCAATATAGGACCTACCGGTGTAGCCGGAAAAGGAAAAATTATTGCAGGCGCACTGGAAATGAGTAATGTTGACCTGGCTGAGCAGTTTACCGACATGATAGTAACGCAGCGCGGCTTTCAGGCCAACTCAAAGACGATTACAACTTCAGATACGATGTTGCAGGAATTGTTAAACCTTAAAAGGTAATAAATGATTGAAGTAACAAAGCTGAACGGCGATATTTTTTATGTTAATCCGCACCAGATTGAGTATATAACAGCTCAGGCTGATGTAACGCTTGTGATGCTTTCAGGTAAAAGACTGGTAGTCCGTGAAGACTACCAGTCGGTATTTAACCGAATTGTAGAGTATAGAAGCCTGATAGGGGCTTTTAAGAACGAGGAGTAGTATTAGATGGATCTTGCCACATTAGCGGGCTTAGGCCTCGGAATGGGAATGATTATTTACTCGGTACTTAATACAGGAGTATCTATGTCGAACTATATCGACATCGGATCTCTTGCGATGGTTCTCGGAGGCTCGCTTGCCGCGGTAATGATCTCCAACCCGTTGTCACGTATCATGAAGATAGGAAACTTCTTCAAGTTAGTAATCAATGTTAATAATTTCGAAGTTGAGAAAATTATAACAACGCTCGTTCGTTTTTCTGAAAAGGCAAGAAGAGACGGTCTTTTGGCCCTTGAAGATGATCTGGAAGAGGTTGAAGATGATTTTATGAAAAAGGGAATACAATTCGTAGTAGACGGAACTGATCCTGAAATAATCAGCACAATGCTCTACAGCGATTTGAACCAGCAGCAGGAACGGCATGCAGACGGTATAAAGGTATTTGAGGACTGGGGAACGCTAGCACCGGCATTCGGAATGATTGGTACGCTGGCCGGACTTATCGGAATGCTTGCAAACCTTGACGACCCGGATTCAATCGGTTCAGGTATGGCGCTTGCGCTTATTACAACAATGTACGGTTCAATCTTTGCAAACCTTTTCTTTATTCCGATCAAGAACAAACTCATGGATCGTGACAAGGAAGAGACTCTTGTTAAAGAAATTCTGATAGAAGGCATCCTTTCAATTCAGTCCGGTGATAACCCGAGAATACTCGAAGCAAAGCTGGTATCATTTCTCCCGCCGGACAAGAGAGAGGCTGTTCTGGCCGAGATTAATGCGGAGTAACGGAGGAAAAGATGGCAAGACCGCCTAAAAAGGTTAAATGTCCGTCGGGGGGCGCCCCTGAATGGATGAACACCTACGGTGACATGGTTACCCTTCTCCTGTGCTTTTTCGTTATGCTTTTTACTACCGCAACAGTCGACGGGCATGAAATGAAGCTCGTCATTGCTGCATTCAGCGGGCTTGGACTTCTTGAAGGCGGTAATACCCTTGAGTCGGGTCATCTGGCGGAACTGGGCAATACAATCGAATCGCTTCCGTCCATGCAGGCGGGGCGCGCGCTTGACCAGGCACGTAAAAAGGCTGTCAGCCAGTTTCAGTCGGAGATAAAATCAAACAAGGTGCGTGTTACGGTTGATGAAAGGGGACTGATTATAAGTCTTGCAGCCGATTCCTTTTTCAGGCCCGCCACGGCGGATGTAGATATTGAAGCAGCACGCGAAACACTCAGAAACGTTGCGGGTCTGGTTAATTCGCTTGAAGATGAGCGACGTTTCAGGATTGAAGGCCATACCGATTCATTGCCGACAGATCCCGACGGGCCCTGGGAAACAAACTGGGAACTGTCTGCTGAACGTTCTGCAAATGTTCTGCATTATCTTGTTGACTTCGGCGTGGATGAGGAAAAATTTCAGATTGCGGGATGTGCAGACACTCGTCCTCTGGCAGATAATGCGACGTCTGAAGGACGGGCGTATAACAGAAGGGTTGATATTGTAATACTTGCCGAAGGGCAGTATTAGGAGATATACGCAAGATTATTAATCTTGCGTATATCTCGGGAGTATTTTTTTAAAAAAATACTTCACGTTGCTGATATACAGTAACTGGTATTTAATGTTGGAAAATCAATAATCCCTGATTATTGATTTTCCTTGCATGATAAAATACTATTCATAGCAGATTTTTTCTGTTAGAATTTTACAGGGGATATTTTATGGGTGATGAAGATATTTATGCTGAAGAAGAAGTAGCCGGCGGGGAAGAGCTGGAAGTAGGTGAAAAATCGAGTGCAATCAAAGAGCTGCTGCCCAAGATTCTTCGGTGGGTTGCAATTGTTGTGGTCGCAGTCATCTTTATCGTTACTGTTGTATTTTTTACCATGAAGATTATGACTCAGGGGACAACCAACCAGTCGTATGCTGTTCAGTCTCCGGAATATGCAACAGAACCGGAAGTTATGTGGTGGTATGCACTGGATGAAATCAGAACCAGAACAGCTGATAAAAATCCTTCAACTGTAATAATCAAGGCAAAGCTGGGTTACGAATGGGAAAATGCGGATATCCAGACGGATCTAATCCAGCGTTCCGAGATTATTTACGATGCGATGAGACAGCATCTAAGTTCGAAGACAGCAGCTGAGCTGACGCCGCAGACAGAGATGCAGATAAAGCAGGAGATGAAGGAAAAGATAAACAGACTTTTATCAGCCGGTAAAATTCAGGAAATAGTATTTATGGAGTATAATATATTCCAGTATTAGAAGGCGGATGCGAATCAGATGAATGAAGTTTTATCACAGGATGAAATAGACCAGCTGTTAACGGCTATTTCAACCGGAGACATTGAAACTGAAGAAGTTACTCAAGCCGCGGATCAGCGCAAGATTAAGATTTACGATTTTAAGCGTCCGGATAAATTTTCAAAGGACCAGATTCGTACAGTTTCAATCATGCATGAAACTTTTGCACGTCTGACGACTACTGCGCTTTCAGCACAGCTTCGCAGCCTTGTACATGTTCATGTTGCATCTGTTGATCAGCTGACGTATGAGGAATTCATACGTTCAATACCGAATCCTACAACGCTCGGCATTATAAATATGGACCCGCTGAAGGGGTCGGCAGTTCTGGAAATAGACCCTGCCATTACATATTCGATTATCGACCGTCAGTTCGGCGGGCAGGGAGAGGGAAGCAAAATATCGCGTGATCTTTCCGATATCGAACAGGCTGTAATGGAAGGAATAATTGTAAGGATACTGGGAAATCTGCGCGAAGCATGGAGCCAGGTTATTGATTTAAGGCCGAGACTCGGTCAGATTGAAACAAATCCGCAATTTGCACAAATTGTACCGCCAACTGAAATGGTTATCCTTGTTACACTTGAAACAAAGGTCGGTGAAGTTGAAGGAATGATGAACTTCTGTATTCCTTACCTGACGATCGAACCAATAATTTCAAAGCTGTCTGCCCAGTATATGTATTCATCCGTGAGAAGCGGAGCTACTACGGAAAACCTGAATATACTGAAAGAACGGCTTGCTGCAATTGAAATACCGATTAAAGCTGAAATAGGTGTTATGGAACTGACAATGCGTGAAGTTCTTTCATTAACACCCGGAGATCTTATCAGGCTTCCGAATACGCGTATCACGGACGAAATGGTTTTAAAAGTAGGCAACAAGGAAAAATTCCTCTGTAAACCCGGTGTTGTCGGAAAAAAGATTGCAGTTCAGGTGACAACCAAACTTGAAGATATTGAAAAGGATGAGTTTGAAGAACTTATTGCTGAAGGAGATGAATTATGAGCGACGGATCACTGTCTCAAGACGAAATAGATGCTTTGCTGCAGGGTGGAGATATGGGGGGCTCATCAGCTCCGTCATCGGCTGCCGGAGGAAACGGCGGTTTAAGCGCTCAGGAAATTGCTGATTTTACAGACGTAATAAAGGAGCTCCTTCCGTCTCAGGCACAGAACCTTTCAAATATGGTGGGTGATACAGTCGAGATGACATCACCGCAAGTTGAGGTGGTCAGCAGGGATGATCTGATTGCTGATTTACCGGAAAATGTTGTAGAAGTCAGCCTGAATTTTCAGGACCAGGTTAGCGGAAACCATTCATATCTTATTGGGCCCGAGGCAGCAACTACAATAGCCGGGTTGATGATGGGGCAGGAAGAAGTTGATTTGAATGAAGCGGCTCTTTCAGCGATTGAAGAGGCTGCAAATACGCTGGCCGGCACCGCTGCTACAACTTTCGGTGAAAAAAGCGGCAAATCGGCAATGACTTCTCCGGGCGAAACAAAAAATGTTGAGAAAAACGAAATAGGATTTTTTGAAGATACTCTGGTTAAGGTGAGCTACCAGACAAAGATAGACGGAAAAGAGCCTTCCGAATTTGTCGAGGTATTTGCACTGGACCTGGTAAAAGCCATAGTGGGTATTGATGCAATGGATGAGTTGGACGCCATGGCAGGACTGGATATGGGCGGTATGAATCAGCCTGCAATGGGGGGCGGAAAGCCGCCGGCAAGCGGAGGAATGGGTGGAATGGCAAATTTGGGTGCAGCAATGGGACAGTCTTCAATGGGCTCGGCAATGGGCGGTATGGATATGTTCGGCTCAGGACAGCCTGTTCCCAATGTTCAGGGTCTGCAATTTCCAAGTCTGAATCCTCAAAGCTCTTCGGGTGAACAGGGAAATATCGGTCTTCTGATGGATGTCTATATGGAGATGACCGTTGAACTGGGAAGGACGAAAAAGCTTATAAAAGAGATCCTCGGAATGGGCGAAGGTACCATTATTGAACTGGATAAACTCGCCGGTGAGCCGGTAGATATTCTTGTGAATCATAAGCTTATTGCAAAGGGTGAGGTTGTTGTTATTGATGAAAACTTCGGCGTACGCGTTACAGAAATAGTTTCGCCGATTGACAGGGTTGACAGCCTTGGCTGATGCAGTTAAACAGGGCTGAAGCCAGTATAAAAATATTTTAGAAGCCCATACCGGACTGGGATACGGTATGGACGGATTTGAAAAATCGGGAGGGGACGATGAATAAAATAATACTGCCTGCACTGGTGTTTTTGCTTGCTGCAGGCATTTCTGTTTTTGGACAGCAGGCTGCATCCGAGCTGCCGGCACCTGATTTTACGGATGAAACTACAATTATCCTTGATGATACGGCTGGAACTGCTGAAGATAATGAGGAAACCCGCACGCAGTTTTTTACTACCTGGGATTTTGTCAAGGTTATATTGATTCTTGCCGCCGTAATTCTAATCGTCTATGCTATCTTTTTCGCTCTTAAAAAGGCCGGCGGGGCGAAATTTCAGAATGAAGATTTGATACGACTTTTAGGTTCCCGGAGCCTTAAACAGAATGCATCAGTTCACCTGATAGAAGTCGGGCAGAAATATTATCTGGTCGGATGCGGCGAAGACACTGTGTCACATATAGCTGATATAGAAGACAAGGAAACTATCGACGAAATAATACTTAAAAATCCGCCTCCGGTTGAAGGCAAAAAAACTTTCGCCGATTTCTTCAGCCTTAAAACCGGGCGTTCCGGAAGCGGGAAAAGTGAACTTCAGTCCAAAATAAGGAATAACAGCAAATTTATGCATAATCAGGCAGAAAGATTAAAAAAAATGTAGCAAAAACATATAAAAATGTGATAGAATTTAAGTGTCATTTTCTGGGGGGGGAATGAGAAAGTTATTAATTGTTCTGTGCCTGTCGGCAGTGATCATGCTGACGGCTGCGGGAGCTGCCTTTTCACAGGAGGCTGTTGATCCCGACGCCGGGGCGGGTCTTCAAATACCGTTTATTGATCTCACAATTACTCAGCCGGAATCCAATCAGGAAGTGGCCCTGTCAGTACAGTTAATACTATTGCTGGCTGTAATTTCTTTGTCTCCCTCAATCATTATTCTCATGACGAGTTTTCTCAGAATATCCATTATATTCGATTTTATAAGACGTTCGCTTTCGCTTCAGCAAGTCCCCCCGAATACCGTGCTGAACGGAATAGCATTATTCCTTACAATCTTTATAATGTGGCCGACTCTTTCTACTGTATATGAAAACGGGTTTAAACCCTTTTCAGACGGAGAAATAGGTCTTGAAGAATTGTACTCAGAGACTGAAAAACCAATGCGGCTTTTTATGTATAAACAGATGGACGGAAATTATGAAAACATCCAGCTGTTTATGAAAATGGCTGATATGGAAAAACCGCAGACAGCGGCAGATGTTCCTACATACATATTAATACCGGCTTTTATTCTGAATGAACTGACCGTTGCATTCAAGATCGGAATATTTCTTTTTATTCCGTTCATTATTATAGATATGATAGTTGCGTCTACATTAATGTCCATGGGTATGATCATGCTTCCCCCCGCAATGATATCACTGCCCTTTAAACTTATACTTTTCGTACTTGTAGACGGATGGAGCCTGATAACGCAGCAGGTTGTGCTGAGTTTCATGTGAGGTTGTAATGGTAACTACGGGATTTGTTGTAGAAATGATTAGATCGGCAGTGTTTCTTGTATTAACGCTATCTGCCCCGATGCTTTTTGCCGGACTTATTGTAGGTCTTCTTGTATCAATTTTTCAGGCAACAACATCGATACAGGAACAGACCCTGACTTTTGTCCCGAAAATTGCTGCAATTCTTCTGGTGCTTGTATTTTCGGCAGAGTGGATTTTTACATCGCTGCGTGAATATACAATGGAGCTATTCCAGATGATATCAAAATTATAGGAAGTTGAGCAGAATATGACACTGGATTTTCTTGTCGCCGAAGCACAGATCTTTCTCATTGTTCTTGTAAGAGTGCTGGTGTTTATAGAAATCGCTCCGTTACTGAATTCAAGCGCTATCCCCCAGATAGGCAAAATAGGGCTGGCGTTTTTTGTTTCAACTGCTGTTCTTCCCGGTATTGTCAGAAGCCAGGTTTATAATATTCCCGAAACAGGACTTCAGTATGCTTTTCTGCTGGTCGGAGAAGCGCTGATCGGCGTAATAATGGGTTTTTTCCTTGTTTTAATAATGGCTGTTTTTCAGCTTGCCGGTCAGTTCTTTTCAACCCAGATGGGTTTTGCTTCCTCCCAGGTTTACGATCCGTTGGCCCAGATACAGATACCGCTCATGGGCCAGTTTCTGAATCTTACGGCAATGCTGGTATTCCTGTCCGTTAACGGGTTTCAGAAACTTTTTCTCGGCGGTATTTACAACAGTTTCAGGGCAGTAACGGTCAGCCAGGTGATTTCAGGACGAGACAGTATCATACCGATGCTGCTGTCCGGAATGAGCGGCCTGTTCGGTCAGGCCCTGGTTATTGCGCTGCCTGTTATGGGAGTTCTTCTTCTTATGCAGATCACCATGGGACTGCTTGCAAAAGCTGCTCCGCAGATGAATCTGCTTATGCTGTCTTTTCCGCTTAACATATTTATGGCTTTTCTCGTGCTCGTAGCTGTTATGCCGTTAATGATCGAGTCATTCAGCCATGTAATAGACAACGGATTTACCGGGCTATATGAACTGATGAAAGCCATGGCAGGGAGGTTTAATTAGTGTTTTGCCCCGAAGATGCAGACATTAAGAAAATCTGTCTTGAACGCTTTGCATTTGAAAGCGGAATAAATATTGATCTGCAATGGTTTGCGCCTGAAGACGAGGGAAGGACTGAAGATCCTACCGAGTACAAGCTTCGAAAAGCCAGGGAAGAGGGGAAGGTTGCAAAATCGGCGGATTTGACATCCGCGATAGTCCTGATTTTCTGCATAACCGGACTTGCAGCCTTCGGGTCGTCAATGATTGAAGGCCTGTCCGACATGATGGTTTTCTTTTATTCGAATGCGACAAAAATGGATCCGTCCAGTTCGCCTGAAGCCGGAATGGCCGCCCTGAAGTTTTTCCTTCGTACTGCTCTGCCTCTTGCTGCTGTTGCATTTGTAGCCGCATTTGCAGGCAATGTTTTCCAGGTAGGTCTTAAATTTTCAGCCAAGCCCATAACGCCGGATCCAAGCAAGATACTGCCGAGGTTCGGAAAATGGTTTCAAAGATCATTTATGTCGGCGGAAGCAGGCTTTAATCTGATGAAATCGATAGTGAAGGTTGCTATTATAGGCGGAATAGCTTTTTTTAATATCAGAATGGAATTCGACCGGATTGTTGGATTCATTTCAATAAATTTCCTTGAAGCTTTTTCTACGCTGGCAGGCATAGCATTCAGAATTATGCTTGAAGCTGCAATTGCCATGCTTATTTTTGCCATAGCTGATTACAGGTTTCAGAAAAAACAGCATATTGATTCGTTAAAAATGTCAAAGCAGGAAGTCAAGGAAGAGCGGAAGATGACGGAAGGTGACCCGCTGATAAAGAGCAGACTTCGCGAGCGGATGAGAGACATTATGACGCGCGACATGATGCGGAAAATTCCGGAAGCTGATGTGGTTATTACAAACCCGACCCATTTTGCTGTTGTCATGCAATGGGACCGAGAGAAAGCTATTGCCCCGGTGGTTACGGCAAAAGGACAGGACAATATGGCTTTCAGAATTCGGGCAATTGCGGGAGACAACGATGTTCCGATAATGGAGAACAAACCTCTTGCGCGCGCACTCTACGCAGAGGTTGAGATAGGAGATGTAATCCCCGAACAGTATTACCAGGCCATGGCGGTAATACTGGCCGAGGTTTACAGACTCCGCGGAGAAAGGTTTGAGGAGGCTGTAAATGTCTGATACTCAAGGACTGCGCGGTGCAGTTATAAGGGCATTCGCAGGTAACAAAACCGATGTCTTTGTTGCCGTCGGCGTAATTTCCGTCGTGATGATGCTTCTGATACCGTTGCCGACCATTGTGCTTGATCTGCTTATGTCGGCGAACCTTGTTTTGAGCGTTATGATAATACTGATAACGCTCTATACCCGGAGAGCGCTGGATTTCTCAATTTTCCCGACGCTTCTACTTGTAACGACCCTGTTCAGCCTTGCGCTGAATGTTTCATCAACAAGGCTGATTCTTTCCAAAGGCGAGATGTTCGACGGAAAAATTGTTAAGGGATTTGCGACCTTCGTTGTCGGCACAACCGGAAACGAAGGCCTGGTAATCGGTCTTATAATATTCATTATCCTGATTGCTGTTCAGTTTATAGTAATTACCAAAGGTGCTACAAGGGTTGCCGAGGTAGCGGCAAGGTTTACCCTTGATTCTCTTCCGGGAAAACAGATGGCAATAGAGGCTGAGTATAATTCCGGAGCAATCACCGAAGAGGAAGCCACCAGAAAAAAATCCGATTTGCAGAAAGAAGCGGACTTTTACGGAGCTATGGACGGAGCATCAAAGTTTGTGTCCGGAAACGTAAAGATCGGTATTCTGATGACAGTCATCAATATAGTAGGCGGACTGATAGTAGGAATGATGCTCCACGGCGAATCCGCCGGTTCGGCTGTATCCACTTACATTACATTTGCTATTGGCGACGGACTTGTCAGCCAGATTCCTTCGCTGTTTATTTCAACCGCCACTGGTTTCATTGTTACCCGTGCTATCTCGGACGGGACTTTCGGCGAGGATGTTTCGAAACAGTTTGCCGCCCAGGGCCAGATCTACTGGGTCGGCGCCGGTTTCCTTTTTGTGCTCGGAATCCTTCCGGGATTTCCGTGGTATGTACTTTTCCCGATGGCAGCGCTTCTGTTCTATATAGGCTGGAGACTGAGAAAACGGGAACAGAAGGTAAAAAGTTTTGAAGCCATGGAGGCAGAAGCCAAAGAAAGCGTCAGGAGCGAACCTGCAGAGATGTCTCCGGTTGTTCCGGTTGATCAGCTTTCAATTGAACTCGGCTACGGGCTTATACCGCTGGTAGACAAGGACCACGGCGCCGAGCTTCTTGACAGAATAACCCGGATAAGACGCGAGTCGGCGCTGGAGCTTGGTCTTGTTGTCCCGAAAATACGTATTGTGGATAATATGAGACTTGAACCTGCCGAATACTGTATAAAGATTAAGGGCGTTGAAGTAGGCAAGGCTGTCATACGGACAGGTCTTTACCTTGCGATAAATCCCGGACACGCTGATGATGAAATCCAGGGAGAAGCAGCTGTAGACCCGACCTTCGGGCTTCCTGCAAAATGGATAACTGAAGATGACAGGGACCGCGCCGAGCGTATGGGATATACGGTTGTTGATTCTCCGTCGATTATCGCTACCCATCTGACCGAGATAATCAAAAAGCATGCTCACGAAATGCTCGGCAGACAGGAAGTTCAGAAGATTATTGAAAGTCTGAGAAGCGATTATTCAGCTGTGGTTGATGAGGTAACAAAGTCAATGAGCGCCGGAGAAATACAGAAAGTTCTTCAGGGGCTGCTTGTCGAACAGGTTTCAATAAGGAACATGATTCCGATACTTGAAACCCTTGCCGACTATGTAACGGTGACTAAGGACACTACTTTTCTTATTGAAAAGGTCAGGCAGACATTGTCGCGCCAGATTTGTCTGCAATATTCCGACGAAGATAAAACCATGCGGGTGCTTACTGTTGCGCCGGGACTTGAAAAAATTATCGGCGAATCCAGAATTGAAACGGCAACAGGCGTGATGGCGGCCCTGGAACCGGAAATACAGCGTAAATGGATTAATAGTGTGGCTAATTCAGTAAGAAGTATTGAACAGATGGGAGTTTTTCCGATAATACTATGCTCTGAAGCTGTCCGCGCACTTGTCAAGTCGAGCCTTAAGCGGGATTTCCCGGGTATTGTTGTATTATCGGTTCCCGAAGTAGTATCAAACGTTAATATTGAACAGTTAGGTGAGATTTCACTGGAAGAAAGTAATATTGAACAAGAGGTTAATCAATAAATGGAATATTTTAAGGAACAGGGAACTTCCTATATGGAAGCAGTGACAAAGGTGAAAACCCGTTATGGTGAAAGTGCGAAAATTCTTAATCACCGAAGCATCAAGTACGGAGGTTTCCTGGGCATGTTTTCCAAAGAAGGTGTAGAGGTTGAAGGCTATATCAATGTCGAACCTGTAATGACTGCAAGGCGAAACCTTGATGAAGAAAAGAAGAAAATTATCGCGGCAGCCGGTACAAAACGTGATGATACGCTGACAAAGGTTCTTGATATGGTAAAATCCATAGATGAGAAAATAGAAGCGGGAGCGATGGGCTCATCTTCCGAACCTGAATCAATCGAAAAAATCGAAGAACTTCTTGTAAAGAATGATTTTTCATATTCAGCCGTCAAAATAATATGTTCAAGACTTCGTGCCGAACTGTCTTTGGAAGAGTTGGGAAATTTTGAATATGTTATGAACAAAACTCTTGAATGGATGGAAGAAAATATATTCATCTATAAAGATAAACCGCAAAGGAAAGGAAAGATTATTATTCTGGTCGGGCCTACAGGCGTAGGTAAAACAACAACAATAGCCAAACTGGCGGCATTGAACGGTCTTGGAATAAAAGGCGAAATGCAGAAAAGCGTCAGGATGATTACAATTGATAATTACCGAATAGGTGCCAAGGGGCAGATACAGACCTACGGCGATCTGATGAATATTCCGGTTTCCTGCGTAGAATCAATCGAGGAACTGAAGAACAAGCTTCTGCTTTATCAGGAAGCCGATATGATCCTTATTGATACAATGGGACGTTCGCCGAGAGACTATCAGAATCTGGCGCAGATGAGGGAGCTGCTCGAAGCCTGCGGCAGAGATTCGGAAATCTTTCTGACGGTAAGCTCTACAACCAAAGCAGGAGATTTGATTGAAATATTTGATGAGTTTTCGTCTTTTAATTATAATGCGGTAATACTGACAAAGCTTGATGAGACGCTGAAACTGGGTAATGTTATTTCAGTTCTTACGGAACGCAGAACCCCCGTTGCATTTGTCACCGACGGCCAGGGCGTTCCGCAGGATATCGAGCGGGCTGATGCCGACCGGTTATTAAGACGGCTTGAAGGTTTCAGTCGCAGAGAAGCGGCCATTATTCAGTAACGGGTAAAAAACGGAGTTTTAGATGACGGACCAGGCAGAACAGTTAAGGGAAATGATGAAAGGCAGGCAGGAGACCGCCGGTAAGGAAGAGAACAAGACCAGAATAATCGCTGTATCAAGCGGAAAAGGCGGAGTAGGAAAAACAAACATATCTGTAAATCTTGCAATCGCCTATGCTCAGCTTGGGAAAAAAGTTATCGTTCTGGACGCAGATCTCGGGCTGGCGAATGTCAATGTCGCCCTGGGCATTATTCCCAAATACAATCTTTATCACGTTATTCGTAAACAGAAATCGATGCGTGATATAATTCTGAATACCAGTTACGGTATTCAGATAGTTGCCGGCGCTTCAGGTTTCTCAAAGATCGCAAACCTGACAGATGAAGAGAGAACCGGTTTTATTAATGAAATGACCGAATTGTCTTCGGCAGACGTAATTATTATTGATACAAGCGCTGGCGTTTCAAATAATGTGCTTTCGTTTATAGCTGCTGCAGATGATGCAATAATTGTAACAACTCCCGAACCAACAGCTATAACCGATGCTTACGGTATAATCAAGATAATTGCAACAGAAATTGACAATATGAATCTTTCGTTGAAGCTGGTCGTTAACAGGGTTAAAAGCGTTACAGAGGGTAAAAAGGTGTCGGAACGTGTAATAAGCATAGCCGGACAGTTTCTAAACCTGAAGGTGGATTATCTTGGCTATGTCTATGATGATCCTTCGGTTTCAGCCGCTGTAATAAAGCAGAAACCTTTCATGATAGCAGATCCGGGCTGTAAAGCTGCAATTTGCCTGAAACATATTGCAGGCAGGCTCGAAAAGGTTGAATATAAAGAGGGAGGAGGAGTTTCGAGATTTTTAAAGAAACTTTTCGGGGGAATTTAAACGGCTGACTTGTATTGCTGAATGTTTTAACTGAATGGTTGATTTTACAGTCAATAAGTCAATTTAAAAGCCGTCCTTGACTGCGGAAGTTTTTTGAAATAAGCTGATTATAATGTTTGATGAAAAACTGGGTAACTGGAAAAAAATAACAGCCGGATTCGGAATATTCGGATTTGTCCTCTCATTTATTGTCGGGTTGTTCGGGGACGTTGCGGCAGGTGCAGTTTTCCTCCGTGCGCTGCTCTTCAGCGTTCTGTTTGCCGGAATCAGTATTTTAGTTATGAAGCTTGTTGAATCGTTTATCCCGGAGCTGCTTATAAGCCCTTCATCCGATGAGGATATTGTTGATATTGAGGCAGAAGATTTGGATGATTCAGCAGAAGCTGCGAAAATCAGCGGCAGTAACCTGGACATTACAATAGAAGATGAAATGGACAGCAATACTGCTGAGGTTGAAGAATTGGAAACAGAGGAATTGCTGGAAACAGTTGATGATGACAGCGAGCTCGAAGATGCAGCTGTTGCAGAGACTGTAAACACTTTGGATTCGGAGCATACAGACGATGATTCAGCTGAAAACGGCAAAGAGAATGTTTTACCCGATGTAGGAGTCTTTTCGGACAGCTTCTCGGAAGCAAATGACGGCGGAAATAATGAAGGCCTTAGCAATATAGACGGATTTGGCGAAGCTTCCGGAGGTGCAGAGATTTTGGGCGGTATGCATGAGACCAGCGAAATAGTCAAGGCTGTAAAAACAGTTTTAAAAAAGGACCAGGAAGGTTAACAGATGGATGGTAAACTGCTTAAGAATAAGTCAGAAGAAGAATTATGGGCGATGTACAAAAAGTCCAAAGACCCAGCTATCAGAGATGCTTTTGTAAAACAGTATGCTCCATTAGTTAAATATGTAGCCGGGAAAGTGGCTGTAGGCATGCCGCATAATATCGAATTCGACGATCTGGTAGGATATGGAGTATTCGGCCTGTTTGATGCCATTGAAAAATTTGATCCCGACAAGCATGTAAAATTTAAAACCTATGCAGTTACCAGAATCCGTGGTGCCATTTTCGATGAGCTAAGATCAATTGACTGGGTCCCGCGTTCAGTACGGCAGAAATCGCGCGAAGTGGAAGATGCAGTACACAGGCTGGAGGCTTCATTGGGCCGTTCTGTTTCAGATAACGAGATTGCCAGTGAAATGGGGATGAATCTTCAGGAATACCAGAAAACAATTTTAAAAATAAGCGGAACATCCATCCTTTCGCTTAATGATGTCTGGTATACAGGTGAAGATAACGACAAGGTTTCAATTGTCGACAGCATTGAGTCGCCGCAAGGTTTGAATCCCGATATAATAGTAGAAAAAGACGAAATAAAAAGAGTCATCATAGAAGCAATTAATGAACTTCCTGAAAAAGAAAAAAAGGTTCTTGTACTTTATTATTACGAAGATCTCACTTTAAAAGAAATTGGAAAGGTTCTTGAGGTAACGGAATCAAGGGTTTCGCAGCTGCACACAAAAGCGATAATGCGTCTGCGTGCGAAACTTACAAATCTGAAAAAAGGGATATTATAGAATATATGGTACAATTGTCTGAGTTAAGAGAGTTTATGCGCAAGCAGGCCGAAGAGGATCGTTCACGACGAACTGTACAGGTCAGCGGCTCAACCATAGACGAAGCGCTCGAACAGGCATCAATAGAATTAAACATCCCGCTTTCCAGGATTGAATATGAGGTTCTTGAAAAACCTGCGCAGGGTTTTTTGGGTTATGGAAAAAAAGAGTGTCTGCTTATTGCCTATGAAGTAATCAGCCAGAAAACAGAAGATTTTGGAGACGAAAGTTTCGATCTTGACTTCGGTGTCGCAGATATGGGAACTGATATTCCCAGGGATCGTGATGGAGAGGTTATTATTACTTTCAGACAGGAAGGAGTTTTTCTTAAAGTTTATCCTCCCGTAGGAGCAGGCAAGAAAATAACTGAAAGAGAAGCGGCTATGCGGATAAAAGGCCGGGGTATTGATAATTACGATAAAAATATAATGGCTACAGTCGTAAAAAATGCAGACGGTGAACAGGTCCGGATAGGAGATTATGCATATAATCCAATGAATGACGCAGTTATGTCTGTTCAGACAATGGATTTGGATATGAAAGCAACTGTCGTTATCAAGCCGCCGGGCGCCGGAGGTGCGGATATTACCGCCGACAGTATTATCGGCTTATTGAAAGCGAACGGAATTATTCACGGCCTGAAGGAAGATGAAATATCCGATTTGGAAGATCATCCTGTATATGATAAACCGGTGATTGTTGCGGAAGGAACAAAACCCGTAAACGGCAATGATGCAAAGATTGTCTATAATTTTGAGGCTCAGGAATCTCAGGTGAGTTATAAGGAAAAGCGGGGAAAGGTCGATTTCAAGGAAATGAATCAGATTCAGAACGTTGTTGAAGGTCAGATTCTTGCCAGAAAAGTGCCTTTTGAAGAAGGAAAACCCGGCAGAACCGTAACCGGCAAGCTGCTTCCCGCCAAATCAGGAAATGATATTGATTTCAATCTCGGAAAGAACGTTAAGCTTTCTGATGATAAAATTACGGCAATCGCGGAGATAAACGGGCAGGTAATGCTGCAAAGCGGCGGAA
This sequence comes from Spirochaetia bacterium, assembly GCA_963675665.1. Taxonomy (GTDB): domain Bacteria; phylum Spirochaetota; class Spirochaetia; order UBA9216; family UBA9216; genus Thalassospirochaeta. Next base: position 3,953,419 of record OY776510.1, on the reverse strand, counting down.
AGATGTCTGTTGAACCGGTCTATCTGGTTAACGGCGATGTCAACCTGAAATCAGGCGGAAATATTATTTTCCTCGGATCCGTTATGGTTAAGGGAAGCGTTGAAGACGGATTCAAGGTAAAGGCTTCGGGAAATATAGAAGTAATGGGTAATGTCGGAAAGTCTGAACTGGATGCCGAGGGTGAAGTTATTGTTCATCAGGGAATTAACGGCAGGACTGAAGGCAAGGTTCGTGCCGGGAAAACAGTCTGGGCTAAATTTATTGAGAATGCAAATGTAGACTGTGGAGATGCGGTAATAGCTACCGACGGAATAATAAATTCCAATGTAGTGTCAAATCGCCTGATTGTGTGTATGGGCAAAAGGGCAACGATAGTTGGAGGCCGACTTCGGGCTACGGAAGAGATCCATGCAAAAACCCTGGGTTCGGTTTCCGGTTCAGAGACTATACTTGAAGTCGGCTGGGACCCCAGAAGCAAGGAAAAACTGCAGAATCTTGAATCTGAGCTGGAGAAACAGACAAAGCAGTTGGATGATATCGAAAGAAATATCCTTACATTGGAGAATTTCAAGAAGAAAAAGAAGAAACTGCCCGATGATAAAGAAGAGTACCTTGAAGAACTGAAAAACCAGAAGCTTGAGATACACAATGAGATGCTTAAGCTTGAAGATGAAATTAAAAGCATCAAGGAGTATCTTGCTTCTTTAAAATATGTAGGAAAAATTTCTGCAGCTTCAAAGGTTTTTCCCGGGGTAAGGATAATGATAAAAGATGCACCGCTGAGGGTCAGAAATGATTTTAACAGCGTTACATTTGTAAACGAAGATGGAGATGTCAAAGCAATAAAATACGAGCAGCTTGACGAAGATTTGACAAAAAAGGGATAATGTCGGTATCGCCACTGGATCTTCAAATTTTATACAGCAACCTCAAAAATGTCGGGCAGCAGCAGGCCGCTGAAAGAAGCGCTGAGATTGCCCAGCAGGATAAAAAAGCTGATGAGGCTGTGCGAAAAGCGGATGAAAATGATCATAAAGTAGGCCAGACTAAAGATGTCGAAACCGGAACTGAGAAGATCAACGAGGATGAACATAATCAGAGGCGTGAAGGATCCTCCAAAAACGATCAGGAAAAAAAGGACAACAAGGAGCCGGTTCCGGCAGAAAAAAAATATTTTGAAGACCCGGATATCGGACATCACATAGACATTTCAGGATAGGAAGTATGATCCTTAATATAATATTTTTTTTAATCAGCATAATGATTCTTGCAGTCATCTATATACTGTTAAGAAGACGAATTGATAAGCTGACTGATACCGATATGGTGTCGGATGAATTGGCGAAAAATCTCGATGTGATCCTTTCAGAGATAAATCAGGCCACGGATCGGAATGTATTGATAATTGAAGATAAAATAGCTGCACTTGAAACCTTAATAGATAAAGCAGAAAAGCGAATCACTCTTTTAAACAAAATTGTACACAGTGATGCAGATACGGCAGAAAGAGCTGCTGTCAAAGACCGTGAGAACAGGAAACAGGATAAAATAAGAGAACCGGAAACGGAACCCGGCGAATTGACATACTCTCATCTTAATAAAATGAACATAATGTCCGGACTGGTTACGCCTCTTGCAATCAAAGAGAAAATTCCGGAGAATCGTGAAACTGTAAAAGATAAAATTCTGTCGCTCTACCGAAACGGCATTGATGCTGCAATAATAGCATCAAGTGTGGGAGTTAACCGGGGCGAAGTTGAGTTGATAATTTCCCTTTATAAACAAACCAACAGCGGGCAGGACTGATATGGGAGAAAGCACATTAAACGACACCTTCGAACAGGATACAAAAAAATTCATAAATGAAATCAATACAGGGCTGATAAAGCTTGAGAACGACGGCTATTCAAGTGAAATTATAAATCATATTTTCAGGGCCGTACATTCAATAAAATCTGAAGCGGCTTATCTTGGGTATGCTGATATTGCAGATTTGGCGCATAATATGGAATCAGCTATTGAACCGCTGCGTAATGCAGGGGCAGAGGTTGAGGTTGATCCTGCTCTGCTAAGTTTCTGTTTTTCAACAGTTGATAAAATAGGAAAGTTGGCGGATGAGGCAAAACTTGTTCCATTGTATTCTGAATTTGAGCTTATGCTGATGAAAGAGGCTCGTTCCAGGGCTGAAAGCCTTTATCGTCTGTCTTTCAGAATCGGCGATGATGAAAATATGAAATACCCGAGAGCGTATCTTGCTTTAAGCAACCTTGAAAAGATTTTTAATGTTGTGAAGGTTGAACCCGAACCGGAGAACCTCGGAGATACAGCCGACGGTCGTCTGACAATAATACTGACTACGGCAGAAAACGGATCAAAAATATCGGAAACAATCGATATCGATCAGATATTTGATATCAGTATTGATGAATTATCTTATAGCGAAGAACTGGAAAATACCGGAGTAAAAACAAATACGGTAAAAATCGAGAGTAAATCGAAAGATGAAAGGGTTATCAGTGTTGAAGCTGAAGAAATAGATGCCATAAGCGAATATGTAAGCGAAATAAAGCAACGACTTGCAGGTATAACTGATGCTTACAGGAAACTCGGCGGGGATGAATCGCTTGGATACGATCTGGCAGGGATAGAGAATATTTCGGACAGTATTGAGAAAATGATGTCCAATATAAAAACGGTAGATTTTAACACGCATTTTGCCGGCTATAAAAGAACCGTGAGAGATCTCGCTTCAAAACTGGGTAAAAAGGCCGGGTTGATTTTTAACGGGGAACAAAACAGGGTCCAGCGGGATTTCGCGGATTATATTGCCGAACCGATGCTTCAGATTATCCGTAATGCTGTTGTTCACGGAATTGAGATGCCCGAAATCAGAAAATCGGCGGGAAAGGCGGAGTCCGGAACCATTACCGTAAGTCTTGAAAAGAACAAGGAATCCATGGAAATAAGTATTCGTGACGACGGATCAGGTATTAATCCGGAACTTATGTCTTCCGACAATTCCGAAGGAAACCTTCTGGGTATGATCTCAAAGCCGGGATTTACCACTCTTGCAGAATCCGGTCATTTTGCCGGCAGAGGCGTCGGACTTGATCTTGTCACCGACAGGCTGATGAAACGCGGAGGACATCTGGAACTGGATAACAACCCAGGTAAAGGTTGTGTTTTCAGGATGTGTTTTCCGGCCAGAACGGATAATTCACATTTTCTTGTTGCCGAATCGGCAGGAACAGCGTTTGCCGTTGCCGTCCCTTCAGGTGCGGAGGTGTATAATATCAGTTCTCAGGAACTGGAATATGCAAACGGAAGCATTATCTATTCAGGCCTTCCGGTTTTTTCAATATTCGGTCGTTTAAAGGAAAAACCGGCCGGCAATAGGGACTCTTTTCAGGCTGTGCGTCTGAATTATATGGGAAAATCAGGAATTCTGCTTTTTGAAGACTCTCTTTTTGAGGTATCGCATGAAAAACAGCATTGGTCCGAGGGTGATTCAACAGACAAATTCCTGAAAAAGATGATAATTGACGGAAAGGAAGCCGAATATATGTATCTTTCGCCCGAAATTGTAAATAACTGAAATTTAAGTAAAATATGACCAAATAGGTTAAAGAATCGAACCGAAAAGCCGAATATAAATTAAGGGAAATAACCCGATTAGATAATTAACGGTATGCGCAAACGTCCAGGCATACCGTTTTTTTATATCCTTTTTAACGCCCGTTCTGCGTGAAGTCTGTGAAAAGTACAGGCCTCAAGGATATTGCTGTAAAGATTTTCAGAGTTGTCAAAGACCGAATTGTCGCTGTTGATTATTTCGTTTAAAACAGGCTGAATGATAAAGCCTGTGAGCTCTTTTGTCGGAGATTCGGATATCCTTATATCAAGTTCTGAAAGCTTTTTCATGCCTTCAGCTATGGTGTTATCATCTGCCGCCTTTCCGGTTTCTTCAAGTATTCCAAGTGCGTCACGGCAGATGTTTTCAAGCCTTGCACATTCGGTAATAATTGATTCAATAATTAGTCTGATCCGGCTAAAAACAGTCTCAGGTTCAGAAGTTGTACGGTTTGCACAAGTTTCCCGCCTGATAGTGTCGATTTGCTTCCGTTTTTCAGGTAATTCAAGAACTTTTTCCTGGCTGCAATATTCCATCCCGTCTATTTTTATTCCGTTTTCGGAAAGATTGAAATAGCGTCCTGATGAGCTGTCTGAACGAAGCTGGCCTTCAAACCACCATTTATAAACAATAAGGCGCATATCGGTAAGTGTTTCTCCGCCTGCATTGTTCGGCAAGGGGTGCGGTTCAGCGTTCTGCACTCCGCAGAAGCTGATTGAATCTGCAGTCGTCAATCTGTTTGATTTAAATGAAGTGTACAGAGACGAAAGACTTGTGCGGCAGTGCGTATTCTGATGAGGATATCCAAGGTCAAGACCGGCGGTGAAAATCTGCGGGCAGCCGATTTTGCGGGCAAAATCCCAGGCTGTAGTTGCAACCGAACCTCCCGCCCCGAGTTCCGAACTGATACCGGCGCTGCGTTCAATCATTTTCCCGAGCGGAAAAACCGATTTAAAGAAGAATACCGGCAGATTGTTGTTTCTGAAAACCGCCGGATGCGTTGAGCTTTCCGAGATGAGGACTGCTCCGGCTTCGATTTTCTCCGGGCAAAGAAGATTATCAAGGTGCCGGGTGTTAAGATACTGCGGATCAACTACAACAATGAAATCCGGAATTGTACCGGTCAAAAGCACGGCCCTCAGTGCGGTGTCCACACAAATGATTACGCACCGTCTGTGAATTTCATCAAGAACCGGCAGAAAAGTATCGAGGCTGGGGCCGGCCGCAATAACAACGGCGGGGATATCGGAAAAAGCGCCGTACCACAAACCTGAATCGCGCGCATGACCGAAAACCTCTATATTTCTGAAAAGATTTTTAACCCATGTTTTGCCGAAACGGTTGAGCGTATTCATGTTTGTTTCTTTGCGTCTGATGAATGAAGAAACAGCTTCGTCTACTGTCCTGTAGTAATCGCAGTTGCGGCTGTAAACGGAACGCAGTTTAAGACTTTGAATTTCGGAAGTCCTGTAAGTATCCATTACCGAGGTTATTACATCGGCAGGCGTATCGAAAAGAAAGCCGACGCGTCCGGATTTGATTATCGGAGAAAGGTCGATATATTCCAGCGCTTTAAGAAAAAGTCCGGGCTCCGGTTCTATTATAAGTACCATAAGTTCCGGGAAATGTTCGATAATCGCTTCAACCTGGTAGCCGAGCCCGAAACCGTAGACAAGACAAAGCCCTGTATGCTTTTTTATACCATTGCGTACAAGCTTCTGTGCTTCCCTGAAAGGTGCGCGTGATGAATGTATCCATATATCGTCTATTCGGGCCGTCAGCAGCCCGTCAGCAGCCTCTGAGACGAATAATTCCTCTGATGGTAAATATTTAGACAGAATATCCATGTTAAAAGAGGGATACATATGCGTTAGTAAACCGGTATTCTGATGATATAAATCCGGTTTATTCAAACTCAAGGGTGATCTCCGTTTTACCTGCCACGGCTGTTCCGGGCGGGGGCGACTGCCTTACAACCCAGCCCTCGCCGGACATCTTTATGAAGAGTCTGTCGTCATTGAAAAGGGCAAGCAGGCTGCGCTTCGGCATTCCTGTAAAGTCCGGAATGGTGTCGCCGATAACAAGCCCGGAATTAACCGGAACGGTAATCTTGCCGCTGTGTTCGAGAACCTTGTCGGTGGAACGTCTGATTCCAAGATAGGGGATTGTTTCATCGATCATCTTTTTCACTATTGGAGACGCTATTCTTCCTCCGTAGTAGGATGCCCCTTTTGGATTCTGAATAACGACATAGATGATCAGCTGAGGATTATCGGTAGGAAATATGGCTAGTGCCGATGCAACAAAATTTTCATCGGAATATGTTCCTGTTTCAGGATCGATTACCTGGCTGGTACCCGTTTTGGCTGAAATACGGAGGCCTTCGGTTTTCATCCTGTGAGCTGTTCCGCCCTCTTCGGTGGCCGTTTCCATCATCAGAAGCATTGCGCGTGCGGTTTCAGGGCTGAAAACCCTCTGGATCGGTTCACGAATCGATTCTTCAATAGTTTGCCCGTCCGGTGTGAGTATCCTGTCGATTATATGGGGTTTAAGCAGGACGCCGTCGTTTGAAAAAACAGTTGCAGCTGTAGCCAGCTGAACAGCGGAGACAAGCAGTTCCTGTCCGAATGCGATTGTGGGTTTTGATCTTATGGACCATTTATCGGGACTCCGCAGCAGGCCGGATGATTCACCGGGAACGGGCAGCTGTGTCTGGTTTCCGAAACCGAGAGCAATCAGCATCTGGTAGAAATCGTCTTTGCTTACCGTTTCCGAGGCGTAGGCTGCCCCGACATTGCTCGAATATTTGATAATGCCCGCCGGCGTAAGATTACCGTAAACGCCCAGATCGCCGATAGGTTCGGGGATGTCGTCGTTTTCATAACGTTCGCCGCAGTAAAAATGTGAATTTATTCCAATCCCACCGAGTTCAAGAAAAGACGCAATGCTGAAAACCTTCATTACCGAGCCGGGTTCATATGCAACCGAAAAGGCCCGGTTTCTTCTTTCTTCATCTGTAAATTCGTAAAAGGTATTCGGATCAAAATCGGGCATTGAAGCGCAAGCAAGAAGATCGCCGTTCAGAGCATCCATGACGATAATCATAACGGATTCGGCATCATGTTCCTTAATTGCTTCTGCGGCATATTTTTCAGCAAAAAATTCAATATTTGAATCAATCGTAAGAAAAAGCTGGTTGCCGTATAATTCTTCCTGGTTTGATGTGGACGGATCAGGCGAAAGAACATCATTCATTGTGTATTCAATTCCGTCCAGTCCAATATTATCCGTACCGGTGTACCCGAGAATATGTGAAGCAAGTCTCTGTTTGGGATAATTCCGCCCGTATTCTTTTCTTAGATAGATTCCGGCAAGTTTTCCCTGATCCATAAGCTTCTGAATTTCGGAACTCTCGGTGGGCGTAATTTTTCGTTTTATCCACATGCTGCCGCGTCGGTTTTCAATGTCTGCAAGAAGCTTGTCATGGTCGATATCGAGTATGGCGGAAAGAAGACTGACTGTTTCTTCAACATTTTCTATATAAGGAATCCAAGTCTCGACCGAATCAAGCTGGTTCTGTATTGCAAGTATGCGCCCGTTGCGGTCAAGTATTGGGCCGCGTTCCACAACGGTTTCATTTGAAGACTCCGGAATCGGAGATTTCTGAAGTATCATAAGGGAAAAGAATTTCCATAGTATTATGACTGCAATCACGGCAGTAATTCCACAGAAAAAGATGAAGCGGTTTCTTATATTTTTATCCATGCCCATCCTTCAATATCTGTTACGGCTATTCTGCCGAAATGTCTTGAATCTGTGGATTCGGAAAGATTTGTTCCCGTTACAAAAACCTCGTCGTTTTCGACAGTCGAACAGCATTTTATATTCAATTCTCCCGTTACCGGACTGGTGAAAACAACAAAATCACCCTTTTTTGGAGTAAAAAATCCAAAAATGTTATTAATAACGATTATAACGCTGCCGTTTTCAAGTTCGGGCTCCATTGAATTCCCGTCAACACGCATAACATCAACAGTGAATGAAAGAACAATAAGAATAATACATAAAGGCAACAAAAACTTCCACATAATTAAGCGATCTTATAGTAATATGTCATTAAGAAATTGTCGATATGAATATTGTAAGTATTATGACTGAATTAATTAGCAGACAAAAGATAGCGAAACGGCATTCGAAATCCTCCAAATCGTTGGTTCAGACAGCTTCTGTTTTCAGGGAAACAGGGCGGCTGCAGACAAACCGCAACCGGTTTGCCTCCGGCGGATTAAAAAAATCTCTGTTGAAAAGTCTGAAGAACAGAAAGGTGCGACGGCCGGCAAAACGGAATTCTGATAACAGCAGTGTTAAACAGAATGTGAAAAAGCGGTTTGTTTTTACTGAAAAAATCAAAAAACTGATTTTATTAATACAAACCAGAGTTTCCGCCGTGAATACCATGGTACTAATAGGCGTGTGCACTGTTCTTGTACTCGGCACAGCAGCAGCCTTCTTTATTTACGGTTATATCGAAAACCGGAATCTTTTTGACGAATTGTCTCTTTTCAATGATTTGGACATTTCAGACGTTTTATATGAAAGCCTGCCTTCTGATTATTATGGTCAGGGTTCAGGTGAAATTGCCGGAATAGAACCGGTGCTGCTGACTGTCGGAGAACCCGTCAGTTATACCGTTAAACCCGGAGATACACTGTCTGAAATTTCCAAAAAGAATAACATTAAAATCGGAACTCTAATCAGTTTTAATAAAATCACCGATGTCAGACGGCTCCAGGTGGGCATGGAATTAAAAATTCCCGGTTATGACGGAGTACCTTATGAAGTAAAAGCCGGAGATTCGCTTGAGGGTATATCAAAAAAATACAATATTTCCGTAAACAGTCTGCTTGATGCAAACGATATGGCTTCAGATATAATTCAACCCGGCGACGTTCTGTTTATTCCCGGCGCCGCCATGAATGAATTTGATTATAAAAAGGCCATGGGGACGCTGTTCATCTATCCCACACGCGGAAGGCTGTCGTCCGGATTCGGCTACAGGGCTGATCCGTTTACCGGCCAGCGCAGGTTCCATAACGGAATTGATCTTGCGAATGCTGTCGGCACGAAAATTATAGCCACAATGTCCGGAGTCGTCGCCGATGTCGGAGACAGGCCCAGCGGCTACGGTAAGTATGTAATTATAAAGCATGCCAACGGTTACCAGAGTCTGTACGGACATCTCAGCAGGATTACAGTCCGCGAAGGGCAGTATATATATCAGAATGAAAAGATAGGCGAAATGGGCAATACGGGCAGAAGCACGGGACCACATCTGCACTTCTCAATCTATAAGAACAATATTCCCGTTAATCCGAATACATATTTATGGTAATAAACACAGCTGCGGCAGGAACCGGCGCGGCTGTGTAACACTGTTGCTGCGCTACGCTCCGCAGACAATGTAACACTGTTGCTGCGCTACGCTCCGCAGACAATGTAACACTGTTGCTGCGCTACGCTCCGCAGACAATGTAACACTGTTGCTGCGCTACGCTCCGCAGACAATGTAACACTGTTGCTGCGCTACGCTCCGCAACAGTGTTTATACTTTTTACCGCTGCCGCAGGGGCAGGGATCATTGCGGCCTACCTTGGGAGAGCTTCTGGTAACCTGGACACCGGCGCCGCCGGAAGCTTCAGGGCGTTCTGCTGTGGCCGGTGCTGCACCGCCTGCGAATGCGCCTATTGCCGAATGCTGAGCATGCATAACAGCTGCAGGTTCACGCTTCCGGGCAACATTTTCACGCTGCCGAATCCTGACCTTGATGACCTTCTGTGCAATATTGGATTTAATATCAACAATAAGCCTGTCAAAGATATCGAAACCTTCCAGTTTATATTCAAGAAGCGGATTTTTCTGTGCGTATGATCGCAAATATACAGCTTCGCGAAGGGCCTCAAGCTGTTCAAGATGTTCCTGCCATTTGCTGTCTATGCGCTTGAGATATTCATATCTGATGAAACGGCTGAAGTTTTCCGCGCCAAGCATCTGCTCTTTCTCGCGAATATCATCCGTTATAAGCTTAAGAAGATATTCCTTTTTGTTATTTAGCCCCATGCTGCTGAAATCTTCTACAGAGTCAGGTTCAATAAAAAAGTTCAGCTTCAGGCTTTCAAGCAGACGGCTTAATGCAGCATGACTGTCTTTTGAACCTTCTTCATTATATGTATCAAGCATATCGTCAATCATCTCTGAAGCCGTGTCGATTATTCGCGGTGTTAAATCAGAATTCTGCGTTATATCATCACGCTGTGAATATATAAATTTTCGCTGTTCATTAAGAACATCATCAAATTCCAGCAGGTGCTTGCGGATCTCAAAGTTTCTTTCTTCAACCTTGGACTGTGCCTTTTCAATGGCGCGGTTAATAAGCGGATGATAAAGGGGTTCGCCGTCCTGCATCCCGGCGCGGCCCATTATGGAACGCAGGCTGTCGCGGGCAAAAAGACGCATAAGATCATCGTCAAGACTCAGGAAAAACCGTGATTCGCCGGGATCTCCCTGACGGCCGGAGCGTCCGCGAAGCTGGTTGTCGATACGCCTTGATTCATGCCGCTCAGTTCCCAGAATATACAAACCGCCGAAACTTTTTACGCGGGAGTAATCCGATTTCCACTTTTCATATTCGCTTGCGTATGCCTTTCTGTATTCTTCGTCGGCGGCGTCCGTTCCGACCTTTTTACGGGCCCTGAATTCAGGATTTCCGCCAAGTTTGATGTCGGTACCGCGGCCGGCCATGTTGGTGGCTATTGTGACGGAACCTTCAGCGCCCGCTTCCGCAATTATCATGGCTTCGCGAGAATGGTTTTTGGCGTTAAGAACCTCATGTCTTATTCCGCGCTTCATAAGCAGCCTGGAAATTTTTTCGGATTTTTCAATTGATACCGTTCCGACAAGAATGGGCTGACCTTTCTTATTGACCCGTTCAATTTCATCACAGATAGCGTTGTTTTTCAGTTCCTCGTTGAAGTAGATTACATCATCATCATCAAAACGCATTACAGGACGGTTTGTCGGTACAACTACTACGTCAAGATCGTAAATACTGCCGAATTCCTTGGCTTCGGTATCGGCAGTACCCGTCATGCCGGAAATCTTGTCGTACATTCTGAAGTAGTTCTGGAATGTGATTGTCGCAAGCGTCCGGTTCCGGCGGGCAACCTTTATTCGCTCTTTTGCTTCGATTGCCTGGTGAAGTCCGTCGGAATATCGCCGGCCGTGAAGTATTCGGCCTGTAAACTCGTCAACTATCTGGACCTGTTTGTCTTCTACAACATAATCTACATCTTTTGCATATAGCGTATGCGCCCTTACTGCCTGGGTGAAATAGTGTATATATTCGAAATTTTCATCACTGTAGAGAGAATCCTTGATTGCTCCGGACTTCAAAAGCGCATTTTCTATTGTATTAATTCCCTGTTCGGTGAAAGTTACCTTTTTGGATTTCTCGTCGAGTTTGTAATCGCCGACGGGATCTTCTTCCGGATAATCCCCGGTTTCGGGATCTTTTGAACATTCGCTCAGCTGTGAAATAAGTGCGTTAACCTGCGTGAATTTCGATGTGTCGTCTTCAGCCGCTCCCGAGATTATCAGGGGGGTCCTGGCTTCATCAATCAGGATAGAATCTATTTCATCGATAATACAGTAATTATGCGGGCGCTGGACCTTGTCGTCCGCTCCCCATTTCATGTTGTCGCGAAGGTAATCGAAACCGAACTCGTTATTGGTTCCGTATGTTATGTCGCATGCGTACGCCTTTTTCCGGGCATCGGTATCCATGTTTGAAAGAATTGAGCCGACCGAGAGTCCGAGCAGCGAATATACCGGTTTCATCCAGTTGGCGTCACGTTCGGCAAGGTAGTCGTTGACCGTTACAATATGAACTCCCTTGCCGGTTAGGGCATTCAAATAGGCGGAAGAAACACTCGAAAGCGTTTTGCCTTCGCCTGTTTTCATTTCCATTATCTTGCCTTGATGAAGTACAATACCGCCTATCAGCTGAACATCATAAGCACGTTCGCCGAGTGCCCGTCTTGCCGCCTCCCGGGCAAGCGCATAGGCCTCCGGCAAAAGGGCGTTCAGCGATTCACCGTCTTTTATCCTTTTTTTGAACCCGTCGGTAATTTCCGAAAACTGTTCATTCGGAAGCGACATTGCCCAGGTTTCTTTTTCGTTTATTTTATGTAAAATCGGCAGCAGTTCCTTAAGATCACGTTCATGCTTTGAACCTACTATCGAAGTGACTATTTTTTGTAACATCCTCTTCTCCTGTAAAAAAATGGAACGAATATCCAGATTAATATAATATATTTTGCCGCTAAAGGGTAGTAACTTTGGATTTGGAAAATCCGGCAAATGGTGGTTTGACTAAGTCCTTTACTGATAGTACTATCAGATTATGAGATTTACACCGAGATTTTTCATCATAACCGCGGTTGTTCTTGCTGCTGCTTTATTTTCTTCATGTGAGCAGGAAGAGTCGATGCTTGATCGCGAGCTGCTCTTTACCATGCCTATAGGAAAGATGGAAGACCAGCTGTTTGTTCAGCAGTTCGACGGAGTCAACACCCTTGCAAAGACAAGGATAATGATGAAAGACGGATTCTTTTTCATATCAAACGGCGAGGCTTCAAAGGTTATGGAATTCTCCTCTTTTGGAGATCTGATTAATCTTTTCTACAACGGAGATAAAAACCCGAAACCGGTTATTCTCAAGGCTGTAGATAATCTTCAGGGTGATATTACCAGAGCTGCGTTTGAATATCCGCTGAGAGATCCGGGCGAGATTGTAAAAACCGGCAACGGGGCCCTGCTTGTCGACGATCAGATTAATGAACAGCGGTGGGAATATGATGAAGAGCGCGATGTACGGCTGGATCGTATTGTTCTCAGTTTTTCAGAAAACGGTGAATTTACCTCGTATCTTGGACAGGAAGGCCCCGGAGGAACACCTTTTCCATATATCCATGGATTATATGCAAATGCAGGTAATGAAATAATCGTTATTACAAGGAACCCCTCCGGCTGGGAGGCTTTCTGGTTTACTCACAAGGGAGACCCCCTGTATAAAATTGAATTTAAAAATGAACTTGTTCCCATGGATAAAGATTCCGTAACGCTTTCAATCGAAAATATAGTTCCCGATATTGAAAAACGGGAGCTGTATCTGAAGATAGATTATTATACCGAGAACGAAGCGCGAAAGATCAAGTATAATAAATCCGTTATGCTGGGATACAACCTCGAGCTTCAGAAATATGATCTGAATATTGATCTTCCGAAGAATATAGTAAAATCTGAACAGCCTGTAATTTTCGAACAGAAGGAACATGAATATCTTTATGAATTTGCAGGCGTGGCCAGGGGGCCGTCTTTTTTTCTGATCAGTCCCTATGATGATACTGTTTACCGCCTGACCGTGGTAGGCGAAGACGGAGCGGTTAAAGACCGCGGCCTTATAGAGTTTTCCGACAAGGAGATTTTTTTCAGAAATTATTATGTTAATCCGGATGGAATTTTCTCGGCAATTGTATGCGGTGAATTCGAGGCCGAGATTGTCTGGTGGCGGAGCGACAGATTTATAGAGGAGCCGCAGAGTGAATATAGTAAGTTCATCCAGAATGAAAGAAATTGATCGGGTATCGATTGAAGAGACCGGATTCGGAAATCTTGTTCTTATGGAGAACGCCGGTATACGGATTCTTGAAAAAGCCGGAGAGCTTTATGATCTCACGGCAAAAACGCCTTTTGCCTGTGTCGCCGGAGGAGGTAACAACGGCGGCGACGCGCTGGTAATTGCCAGGCAGATATTTTCGCGTATTTCGGCCGATGTAACGGTAATAACCGCAGCTGACAGCGGAACGGAAGCTTTTAATTTTCATTTGAATCTTTGCCGGAACCTCGGCATCAAAATAATCAGGTATGATGATATCACTGCCGATGAAACGAGGCTCACTCTGGATGCCGCCGGAATGATTTTCGACGGGCTGTCCGGCACCGGCATCAGGGGTGCATTAAGGGCACCCGGCTCCGGGCTTGCAGAGCTTATAAACAATTCATCTGCGGTTAAAATTGCTGTTGATGTTCCAAGCGGCATCGGCGATTCATACCGGAAAGATTACCCGGCAGTAAGGGCTGACTATACGCTTACGGTGGAGCTTCCCAAGCGCTGCCTTTACCTGCCCGACGCCCGCCCGCTGTGCGGTGAGATCCATACGGTTGCAATTGGTTTTCCTGAAAAACTGACTGAAGCACGGAACGGCGAAGACGACGGGCGCTGCTGGCAGCTGATCTCCGACGACGACATATCACGGCTTATGCCTGATTTAAACCCCGCCGATTATAAAAACTCACGGGGCCATCTTGCGGTTTTTGCCGGGACCCGGGGAACTGCAGGCGCAGCGTCACTCTGTGCGGATGCGGCAATACATACATCCGCCGGGCTGGTAAGTCTTTTTGCCGATTCCGATATATATGACATTCTTGCTGCAAAACACAAATCTGTAATGGTTAAACCTGTTAATCCCGGCCCTGAAGCGGAAGGTTTTCCCGGTTTGGAAAAGTTTACCGCGCTTGCGGTAGGGCCGGGCTGGGGGACACAAGACAGGAAGGAACCGCTCAGGTATTTTCTGGAAAAAAGCCGCGGTGTTCTTGATGCCGACGGAATAAATGTTCTGGCCGATATTGTAAACGAAGACGGCCGGCTGCCGGATCTGGGCGGCGGATGGGTGTTAACCCCGCATGCCGGTGAGTTCAGGCGCCTGTTTCCCGGTACAGATCCGTTTTCTGATCCGTATTCGGCTGTAGTTTCTGCATCGGATAAGCTTAACTGTGTTATTCTGTTAAAAGGCGCGGTTACATTTATTGCGGAACCCGGCGGCGGCCGGTGTGCTGTGCTGGACGGGTGTTTTCCGAAACTGGGAACAGCGGGCAGCGGAGATCTGCTTTGCGGTCTGATCGGCGGCTACATGGCGTCGGGGCTTGCCGCATGGGAAGCGGCGGTGCTGGCTGCTGCTGTCCATCTGCGTGCCGGAAAACGATGCGGCCGCAAACGGGAATGGTTCGCAGCCGAGGATATCATTGAGTATCTCTAAAAAAAGGCAGGAGCATTAAAATGGCTTCAAAAGGCGGAAGACAGCCTGAGTCGTATGAACCGGGCGATTTAAATTTTCATTACAACAGGGAAGATCGGGAGGCTATGCTCTCGGAAGAAACAAAGCGGGTATTGACCAAAACAAAGATCTTCACGATGAACAAACGCAATATGATTATACTTGCGGATATCGCTGTAATTCTGCTGTTTACAATGATCTTTGCTCCCATTGTGCTGGTCGGAAAAAGCAATGTAAAAATCGACGGGTTCAGATCAAATCTGAAAGCGTATGAATACGACGGCAGCATACTGGTCAGTCTCAGGGTTGAAGCGTCAAAGGACAACAGGCAGGAATCGCGGCTTGTTACGGCTGAATTTTCAGTAGACGGAATTGAAGAGACTGTTGAAGTAATAGACCTCCTGCCGTCGGAGATTGATTCTCCAAGAATACTGAGGGCGGAAATCCCGGCCGACGATAATACCGGCGACCGGGTTTCTGTTCAGGTTGAGATAAATGAAAAAACACGAAAACTTTCCGCTAAAATCAAGCAGGAATAGTTATTTCAGGTACGAAAGCCATTTTTTCTGCCGATCAATCATATGATCAACCAGTTCTCCGACCCTTGTGCAGTCATGAACAACCGGATTAACTAGTAATGCCTGTACTGCAAGGTCGCGGCTTTTTTCCAGCACAGCCTCGGCTGTCAGATCATAAACACCGCAATAGTTTCTAAGCAGCGCCGCGAATCCCCTGGGATAATCAGGAAAACTGATTCCTTTTATCCCTTTTCCGTCAACAACGGCCGGAACCTCAACTGTGATGTCGGCGGGAAGGGTCGGGATGTACCCGTCGTTCAGAATATTTACGGCAGGTTCTTCATATTCCGTATCAGAAACAATACCGGCCATGATATATACGACTCTTTCGTGGATCTTATCGTTAAAAACGGCGTCTCCGGCAGCAGCCATCATAATCCGGTAATAGTTATAGAAATCAAGGATACCCTTGTGATCTGCAACCCTGTGCGCCCACTGAATATATTCGCCCAGGTGGCTGTCAACGGTTATCGGAAAAAGATGAAAATTATCCATAATAAACCTGAACAGGTACCTTTCGCACCACGGCCGCACTGCTATTCCGGAATCAATGATGAAGCGTTCGATAGAACCTTCGGTATTCAGTATTTTTCCGGTCTGCTCATAATATTTCAGAAACTCGCTGAATCCGGGCTCCGTCTCAAAAAAGGCCGGCGCGTTTTTCATAACATCGTCATAAGCGCTTTCGCCGGAATCATTATAAGTAACATCAAGCATAACGCTGAAATGATTAAGCCCCGCCGCCCTGAAGCTGATGTTTTCAATCGGTGTTTCCATTATTGCCGGAAGATAACGGGTAAGCGATGCTATCTCGTGGCACATACCGATAAAACGCAGCCCCGGATATTTACGCTTTACCGCGGTTGTAATGGAGGTCATGGGGTTTGAGTAGCAGAACACGTAAGCATCAGGAGCAAGAGACATAATATCTTCACAAATATCGAGAATAGGCGGGATAATTCTGAGCGCGTGAAACAGGCCCCCCGGACCGCCGTTTTCACCGTACAGCTGGTCTATCCCGAACTGATGCGGAACAGTCCAGTCCATGTCCCAGAGTTCAAAACGGTTGCCGACCTCGATGGAAATTATAATAAAATCTGAATCTTTAACGGCAGCCTGCCTGTCGGTGGTTGAGGTTACCGTATAGGGCAGGTTTTTCTCCTTTACATGGTCAAGGCCTTTGGCTGCTGTTTTGGCAAGCGCGGCCGGGTTGATATCCATAAGGCAAATCTCGGCCCCATTCAGCTCTTTGCAGAGAAAAATATCGCCCATCATGCCCATACCGAACTGTGAGCTTCCGGCTCCGATTAATGTAATTTTCATAGTTCCTCCTCAGGTTGTTTCTCTTTTGACAAGCAGCGGGGGCACAAGCTCCTGAACCTTGGCGTTTTCAGGCCCGGCGGAAGGCCCTTTTTTGCCGGCTTCTTTCTGCTTTCCGTTATATTTTTCTTCAAGAAGATTAAATATTCGTTCGGCTGCATGAGCCGCGATTATTTCCCGGGGTTGATGGATTGTTGTAATTCCGACATCCATCAATACAGCGATAGGCGAATCATCAAATCCGATAATTCTGATGTCTTCAGGAACCCTTATCCCGGCTTCCCGGCAGGCCGTCAGCGCACCGAATGCAAGCAGATCCGAGTGAAAAAAGAGTCCGTCCCCGGGTTTGAAGTTTTCCCTGTTTTCCAGAATAAAATCCCGTGCAGTCTGAAAAGTCCCTGAAAGTGCATATCTTATTATCAGACTATCTTTTATTCCCGAGGCATTAAGCTCTCCGGTAAAACCGGCTGTTCTCTGCCATGTCTCGCTGCTGATATTATTAATAGACTTTGTTGTCCGGGTATCTTTGCAGAAGGGAATGGAAATGTCGAAAAACCGTCGGCAGCCGATATTTATAAGATGTTCAGCTGCAAGTTTTCCTCCGCACCTGTTATCTGTGGAGAAGAAATCGAGTTTTTCCTCCGGGTAGTCATCGGGAGCAAGATGAATCTGCACTACCGGAAGTTCCCATTTGTTGATGAGTATGTAATTTTCAGAAGATATGCTGCCGTGAAAAATAAGAAACCCGTCGACTTTATTCTGTCTTATCAACCGCTCGATATTGCTTTCGCCGTTTACAGGATGAAGCGCAGACAGGAGAATTCCGTCCAGCTGATAGTTTTCGAGCTCTTTCCGCAGGTCCATGAAAAGCCTGTTGGTATAAAGCGAGCTGTAAAAATCTTCCATGCCGGCCGGGTATATAATTCCGATTACGCCTGTTCTTCTGCTGCTGAGCGAGCGCGCACTTGCGTTAAACTGGAAATTATGCTTCCGGGCCAGTTCCATGATTTTAAGCCTGGTTGCTTCCTGCACCCTCGGGCTGTTGTTCAGCGCCCTGGAAACGGTGGAATGATCAACTCCTGCAATTTCGGCGAGATCTTTTATTGTCATTCTTTTTCCCATTGTCCGTCTCCAGTTCATAGAGCAATACACACGTGTGTATTTACCTTGTAATCCTAAATGATAAACTTTAAATTGTCAAGAACAGAAAAAATAACAATCAGGCATCATATTTATAAAAAGAGATATTTGAGTTGACCATAAAGAAGGTTTGATATAATCTTTAAATGTAGAGAATTCAAAGGAGGTAGAGGCATTTTATGGTACAAATTTATTTTCTGTCGATTTTATTGAATCTTCTCGGCGGTTTCGGACTTGCTTCTGAAACCATGGTAGAACGAATTAGCGGTTTCAGAATTTTTACCGAATTTTTCGAAGGCCGAACAACTTTAAAAATCGTCGTCGGCATACTGTCCTTTATCGTCGGTATTTTGAAACTTCTATCTTCGATGGATGTTCCCGTTGCAGGAGATCTTATTCCTGCTCTGGCAAATATCGCTGTCGGTATTGCACTGACTCTTGATTATTACAAAGATCGTTCGGAAGCAGGCGCCAGCGAGAAATTGAATGATTTCTTTGCACGGAACAGCTCGTTTATAGGCGTCGCCGCGGTTATCTTCGGTGTTCTTCATTTTATTTTTCCGAGGGTTCTTCTTCTCTGACAGACTTGTATGAATATTTCTGTAGCCGGCGTTGCTGAAAAGGCTGGAAAAGTACTTATAGGGCTGAGAAAGCCGGGAACAAGCATAGGCGTAAAATGGGAATTTCCCGGAGGCAAGCTTGAAGCCGGCGAAAGCCCTGAGGAAGCTCTGAAACGTGAATACGAGGAAGAGCTGGGGTTGTCTGTTTCGGTGAAAGACAAGCTGTGCGAAGGTACCTTCAGTAACGGTTTAAAGAAATACAGACTTTTCGCTTACAGTATCCTGCTTGATAATGAAGATTACACATTAACCGAACACCAGGAAATAAAATGGGTAGATATTTCAATGCTTGGCTCATTAGAATTTCCGAAATCAGACAGGATAATAGTAGATTACCTGCTTTCCAGGTAGCTTATCCTGAATTCGCCTTTTTTCACAAACCCGCAGTTGGAATAAAGTTTTAATGCCGGCAGGTTATTCTTTTTTACGAATAGTGTTACGTCTTTTTTTCTTTCAGCGCATGATTCGGCAATGCCGGACATGAGAACGGCAGAAAGACCTTTTCCACGGTATTCGGGTTTTGTAAATACACCGCCAATTTGCGACCAGTTGACTCCTTCGGCATTTATACAGCAGGTTGCCGCAGCCGAATTGTCTGTTTCAGCGTAAAAAACCGTCTGTTTTTTAATGGTCCGGCTGAAACGCTGCCTGCATGCAGTTTCGTTGAAATTTTCAGGTTTGAGAATTACCTCTTCAATTTCATAAGCTTTTCGAAGCGGCATAAGATAATCAAGATCCGTAATTTCAGCCTTGCGGATACTGAAGTTTTTCAGGTATTTTCTGTCCTTTTTTTCAAGATATGCATCTACCGTTAAAGCAACTTCAGACGCTTCAGCAGTGAGCAAATCATAATCTACCGAAATACGGTTTCTGCCGCCGAAAAGTTTTTCAATTCTTTTAACGTTTTCCGATAATCCCATAAGAGTAATGTACTGTTTTTTGGAATATGACAAACCCGAGATTATCCCGGGCAGCTCATCCGTTGAGCTGGAGTCTGAAAAAACCGGGCACGTTATACCGTCCGGCGCCAAAAGCAAAGCGCTTGCAATCCGGCCGTTTACGTATTCGGAATAAATTATATTGCTGTTGAATTGACGGGACGCCGCTTCTGTTCCCTTAATTCCCAATCGAGAAGTAAAAGGCACGCAGGAATATTCATAATCCGAAAGAAACGTAACAAGCTCATCTATGCCTGAAGAACTGACCCTCCGCCATCTCCCGGGACTTCTGTTTTTTAATATGAAATTTAACAACGGCTTTCTCCATACTGTTAATCAGAATTTTATTGGAAGACTGCCCTGCGGCTGTATTTTTCCGCCGAGGGCTGCAAATCCTGCAGTGAACGAATCGGTTGAAACTCCGTAAACGGCTACAGCATTCTCGATCCAGGGCATTTCTCTCAGGTAAACGGGCGTCAGGACAGATAAAACGATTATTTTGGTGTCTGTGCCGCTTATTGATTCAAGGACTTCAGCGCTGTTGGGATTTGCAAGGCAGTAAATAACCGTATCGTAATTTTCAACGGTTCGCGCAAGCCGGTTTTTTACAGAATCGGATGCTGAATAAAAAGGGCTGTAGTCAAACCTGAATGTATCGGCTTCAGGAAATTCTTTCAGACCAGCGCTGAAAAAACGTTCAAGCTGACCGGCCAGAAGAATCCTGCCCGACGGAGTAAGCCCGTCGTCGCCGGAGTTTCGAATAACGGTTGTACTTCGCAGCGCCTGATCAAAGAAGAACGATTCGCCGTCCTGGTCAGGTACAAGTTTCCTGACAGCTTCGGGATCCGGAAAAAGCGGAACTGCGGTTTCAGGTTTAAGATATTTTAATTTTGCCCTGAGAACCCTCTCTGCGGATTCCCTGACTCTTTGCCTGAATTCGGAATCGATTCTCAGCTGTTCGGTCAGGTAAATCCAGACTTTCTGCTGTATTTCCGCTGTTCTCGAAATAAGGATAATATCGTTTCCGGCATCAATGGCAGCTTTACAGATTTCGGCGGTATTAATGGGAAGAAGCTGAACGCCGTTCATCATAAGATCGTCAGTAATTATCAGACCTTTAAAACCAATCCGTTCACGAAGGACATCGCCAAGAAATATCGGCGAAAGGCTGGCCGGAATTTCGCTGCCGGTTACATTCGGAAACGCGAGATGGCCCGACATGATAGCGGGAATGTTTTCCTTGACGAGGTATCTGTACGGCAGAAGGTCCCTTTCCCAGAGGGTTTCGATATCAGCGCTGATAATCGGAAGGGCACCGTGAGAGTCCTTGTCGGCGTCTCCATGCCCCGGAAAATGTTTCGCCGTGCAGATGATGCCCGCGCTGTCCATTCCCTTGTACCATGCCGAGGCCAGAAGCGCCGCAAGCCGGGGATCATCGCTGAATGCGCGGGGTCCGATAACATGAGCTTCGGGATTGGAATAGACATCCACAGTCGGGGCAAAATTCATGTTTATTCCGAGCGCATGAAGTTCCATGCCTATATAGTAACCGGTCTTAAACGAATCGGCGGGAATCCGGCTGGCCGCAAGAGACATGTTGCCCGAGGTTTCGGATGTTCCGGTATGGATGTGTCTGACCCAGCCGCCTTCCTGGTCGGTTGCAATGAACAATGGAATTTTCATCCCGGTCTGCTGGCTCTGGCGCTGCATTCTGGCTATGTTAGACGCAAGATTGGCGGTGCTGCTGACGTTCCAGCCGAAAATCTTGATGCCGCCGATTTCTTTTTCTGAAATCCAGTCCAGTATTTCAGCGGTCGGAGCGTCTCCCATATAACCCAGAAGCATCATCTGGGCAAGAAGCTGTTCATCGGACATTTCGGATAAAAGCTGCTTAAGCAGTAACTCGTCATCTGTATCGGAAAAGAAATCAGGGGCGGCGAAAACTGTCAGCGGCAGCAGGCAAAGAATAATCAGTACTGTAAGAAATCGGTAAACAATCATATCAGGTGTTTATTTATACAATAGAAACTGCATGCAGGCAATATTCGAGTGACAATATTCAGCTTAACTGGTAATCTGAACCATGCAGCTTGAAAACAGAGTCTTTTTCAAAAGTGCGACATCAATGGATGAGATTGAAAGCGGAAGCATGGATCTTGTTGTTACTTCCCCTCCGTATCCGATGATTGAAATGTGGGACAACAGTTTCAGCAGTGTGTCTGTCGAAACGGGCAGGGCATTACAGCAGAATGACGGAAACGCCGCCTTTGAAAGCATGCACCGGGTTCTGGATTCGGTCTGGAGCGAATGTTTTCGGGTATTGAAACCGGGTTCTTTCGCCTGCATCAACGTGGGCGACGCAACAAGGACGATGGGTGAAGGTTTCAGGCTGTATCCGAACCATTCACGGATAACCATGAAGATGATTGGGCTTGGGTTTGAATGCCTGCCGATTATTCACTGGTTCAAACCGACCAACTCTCCGACAAAATATATGGGTTCCGGAATGCTGCCTGCAGGAGCCTATGTAACGCTCGAACATGAATATATTCTGATATTCCGAAAGGGCGGCAAGCGTGTTTTTAATGACGCCGGGCAGAAGCTGCGACGCAGAAGCGCTTTTTTCTGGGAAGAACGCAACCTTTGGTTTTCCGATGTATGGAACCTCAAAGGTGTTTCGCAGCCGCTTGCAGCCCGAAAAGGGACGGGCGGGGAAGGCAGAAACCGCAGCGGCGCTTTTGCATTCGAGCTGCCTCACCGGTTGATAAATATGTATTCGCTGCAGGGCGACAAGGTTATTGATCCGTTCATGGGAACCGGAACAACGCTTGCCGCCGCTGTTGTAAACGGTCGCGAATGTTGCGGTTATGAAACTGAGGCGGAATTATCTGTTATAATAAAAGAATCCGCAGCAACAGCTGCTGCCGAAGCAGACGAATATAACGCGAACAGGCTTCAGGCTCATACCGGTTTTATTAAAAAATATCAGGACCAGAAAGGCGCGGTAAAATATACTAATCAGTTTTACGGGTTTCCTGTTGTTACAAGACAGGAAACGGCCCTGAAACTGCCGGAACTGGAAGATTTCGATTTTACGGCACCCCGGGCAGGCCTTTTTGGTGTTAAGGCCGGATACAGTTAATTTGATGATCATTTACAATATTAATACAAAAATGTTTATTTTATGGTAAAATGAGGACAAAATATAAATAACAGAAACGAGGTAATAATGCAGACTCAGATTCTTCTATTCTTTCAGGAGATATCTACGCCCGTTCTCGATAAAGCGGCAGAGATGATTACAATGCTGGGAGAGCAGTATTTCTTTATAATCGTGATATCGTTTATATACTGGAATGTCTCCAAGAAAGAAGGTTTTAAACTGGCTTCAGCCTTTATTTTTTCATCAATGGTGAATGCTGTGCTTAAAATAACTTTTCACACATCAAGGCCATTTGAAAAACTGGGTTCGATTAGCGGGAAAAGAATTGAAACAGCTACCGGGTATTCATTTCCAAGCGGGCATACCCAGGGAGCAACCACTTTTTTTATTACGCTGTCGCAGATTATCAGAAAGAGACTGTTTACAATTATTGCAATAATAATTCTGCTGCTCGTAGGTATATCAAGGGTATATCTCGGCGTTCACTGGCCTGTTGATGTTGTTGCGGCAGTAATAATCGGGATAGCGGTTGCCTATATTTTCTGTTCCCTGATTGATAATCATTATGATGATCATGTAAAACTGAAAAGAATATTTATGAGAATCCAGGCGGTTTTTATTCTGCTTACAATTATTGTTTTGATCCTGGATTTAACATTGTTCAAAGGCTCAATGAAGATTGAAGATTTTTTCAAGATATCGGGTATTTCTGCAGGTGCTGTTTACGGGTTTTTTATTGAAGAGCGCTATATTTATTTTTCTGAAACAGATTCAATGTGGGTAATAAAAGTTATTCGATTCATTATCGGTCTTGCGGGGGCCATCGGAATTATGGCGGGAGTCAAACTGATTCTTCCGGAACATTACCTGTTTGATTTTTTCCGGTATGCTCTGGTAGGATTATGGACTACATTTTTATGGCCGGCTGCAGGGTTGGGAGTAAATCTGTTTACCAGGCAGTCCCGAATATAGAAGGGTTTATTTCAGATGGAAAATTTGCTTAAAAGTTTTCATGCAGACAGCGAGGGTGTTTTCCAGAGTTTTTTCAGGAATACTCATATCGGTCTGGCAGTTTTGTCTCTTGACTTCAGGCTTGTTTATGCCAATGTAAAATTCGCACGTGTTCTGGGCTATTCGGTTGAAGATATCAGCGGCAAATCTGTTGAAGATATTATATCTGTAACCGGGGCCAATAACTTAAAAAAGCAGTTAAAGCTGTTGATGGACGGTAAAAAAGAGCTGCTGCAGATCGAACAATCCTTTACCGGAGAGAATAATAAAAAGATTTACGCGGTTATAGAGACAAAACTTATCTATAACGAATCGAATGAACCTGCAGGATATTTAAGCACATTACTTGATATTACGCAGCGCAAGAATTCCGAACACGCAATTCTTGTTCAGAACCGGTACAACAGGGAACTGGCAGATTTTACGCATAAAATATCCGTTCTGCCGCCCCAGAATGATCTGATTCAGTTTATTCTTGATAATATGCTGGAAATTACAGGGGCGGATTTTACCGGATATGCTGAATATTATAAAGAAAACGAAAATGTGTATTTGAATATGACACAAATGAGCGGTCATCAGGCTTTAAGAAAAAACTTCTTTCTTGAATTGATAAACAATAAAATGAAAAGACTCATTACTATTAATGATGATATTAAAAATGAGATGATGAAAAAAACCGTTTTGTATGCCGACAGTTTTGATGATATCTCGTACGGTACGGCAGCTCCGGGCAAAATAAGTGCAGTTCTGCAGAAGTTATTGGGCTTTGAACAGTATATCGTGCTGGCTATTGTTGACCCTCTGGCTGATATTCTTCTGGGAACCGTTTTACTCGCCTATAAAGATAAAGAAGTGCTGCCGTCCAATGATTTTATGGAATCACTGACAAATATTGTTTCTGACGCAATTAAAAGAAGACTGGTTGAAGACAAGCTACTGGAAAACCAGAAAATTCTTGATTCAGTTCTTAATTCATCAAACGACGGAATAATCCTGCTGAACAGCGACAAGGTTGTTCTGGCATGCAACAAGGGTGCTGAAAAAATATTCGGGATCAGTGCAATTGAAATTATCGGAAAACAGAAGGATTTGCTTTTCAGCAAATGTTATATAGATGATCAGCCCGCAGATGAAAAGCTCCTGCCCGGCAGCCTGGTTTTTTCAACCGGCAGGGACGTAAACAACTTTATTCTCAAGATTACAAACAGAAAGAATATTGATCACTGGCTGAAAATCAGCGCCCAACCAGTGGTTACAGGCGGAACAGGCAAGGTTGAACAGGCCGTTCTTACATTTTCGGAGATTACGGAATATATAGAAACAAGCAGGCATTTAAACAATTCTCTGAATAAGCAGAATGCAATGTTTGACGAGCTGGAACACCAGATAAAAGACTCAATTGCAATGATTCAGTCGATTATTAAGCTGGAACATATGGTGGCTGACAGCAGCGATGTAAAAGAAGTCCTTGTTTCGGTACAAAACCGTATTACAACTTTTGCGGACCTGTATTCAATGTTTGAATACTCCAGGTTTAACAGCGATAAAATCAGAATGAATGATTTTCTTGAGAATGTAATTGAATCCATAAAAGACTTTTTTCAGACGGATGAATATTTCGTTGATTTAAAGACCGAGCTCAATGATATTTCTCTCTCTTCGCATCAGGCTGTATGCTGGGGCCTGATCCTGAACGAACTTTTGACAAATGCATATAAATATGCTTTTAAAAAGGGCGGCAACTATCAGCTCGGAATTTCCTTTCTGGAAAAAGAATCTCAGTACGAGATGAAGGTTTGGAACAACGGCCTGCTGCTGCCCTCGGATTATAAAAAAGAAGGAATCAGGGGTTTCGGCTTTAGACTTGTCGGAATCCTGGCGGCGCAGCTGAAAGGTGATTTTAACTATGAGTCTGATTCCAGGCAGACAGTTTTTACAATTACCGGGGCAGTCTGACAGCCGTTTTAATTAACCTTCTGTTCGGTTATCTCGTCGAAGGTTATTTCCAGTTTTGCCGCTTCATCAAAGAAGAACCTCCGCGCGTCAGTTTCAAGAACCTCAGGAGAGATTAATCCCGTCTGTTTTACCGCATCAGTAACCATCATTTTTGTGAAGATAAACGCGCTTTGTCCGGTAAGATAAGCTTCATGGCTTATTCCGGATTTTTCGAAAGCTTCAAGCAGCCCAGGAGAATTTACATAGACCGTTGCCTTGCGCGGTTTGCCGTCTTTAATCCCATCGACAATAATCTGAAATGAGCCTTCTTCGCTAATCAATCCCTCGTCGATTATTTCCTTTATTTCTTCCCTGTATTTTGGAGCGGGAGGCGCGTGTTCTATAACAAGGTCGAACGGGACATATTCAATTCCCTTAAAACTGCGTTTTTTATGCGACAGAAATCCCATTTTAAACAGCGCCTCTGACAGCTCAATATGCGGCCCCCCGTACCGGAATATAATATTCTTTGCGCCTTTAAGGTATTTTTGAGCATTAAGCCCCATTGTTACGGGTTCTTCGTGAGAGTGGTCGACCATTCTAACGGGTTTGGCTATTCCCGGGAATTCCATCATGACGGGATTATCAAACTGCTTTGTAAAGACATGTCTGCCGTTTTCAAAGCGTATCGGGTTTTCAGTCATATCGGAAAAGGCCACATCGGGCGACCACCAGAACGGCACAAACCTTTTTGACCAAACGCCTTCGTATACGTTTATTTCAATTGTATCAACCGAATCGAATTTTTCGGCGGTTTCCCTGACTACAACATTTGCAAGGCCGGGCGCCGATCCGGTATTTGTCAGCGCTAGAACTCCGGCTTCTTTAAAGCGCCGGTTCATTTCGGTGAACATGTATTTTGTTGATTCTATTGAATCAAGCCCTTCCAGTTCGGTCATGCATAAATCCTGGTAGTGTGCTTTCAGTTCAAGAGCTGCTTCCATTACCGTGAGGTTGAAGCTGATCGGCAGACCGTTGACTATTATGTCGGCGCCTCTGCCTGCCCTGACGATGTCTTCAACTTTTTTTGCGTTTACTTGAACCGCTTTTGCCCTGGACAGGCTTTTGATGAGGGTTTCCGCCGCTTTCAGATCGTAATCAGCGCAGATTATTTCTGCTACATTCGATTCCTTATCCAGTAGTTTTGCTATTGCGCTTCCCTGGGCGCCGGTTCCCAATATCATTACTCGTTTCATGGTTATCCTTCCTTTTGGGTTTTTGGTGTGTTTGGAGTGATGTTGACAATGTAATGTTATTTAGCCGGTGAAACTGTCAAAACAACTCCGATTTGAATTATCGAGTTATTTTTTTTAGTTCTCACCTCCGTAAACCCCCGGTTGTTCGGGACGGCCGATTTGCCGGCTGATCCGGCTTGAAAATATAATACTATTGATTGTCTGATCGTGCAAGAAATACTTGATGAAGACAGCACTATTAAATTTAACCTTACTGACATTTCGGAAGCGATATTTTGGTTTTTTTTGAATGAGTAGAAAAAGATTTTATAATAATTTTAGGATCAAATAATTCTTAAACCGCTTCCGAGGTTTATATTTCAAATTTCTGAGATGAAGAGGTTTATTGAAACACTGGTTAAGAAAATAAAGTAGATATATGATATTTTTTAATAAGCGGGGGGTGTTTATGGCTAATACTTTTACAGGAAGGCACAGGGCTGTTGTTAAGGAGACGGCTAAGGGCAATCCCTTTATCGTTTTCGAGGTAACTGGCGAGCCGAATTTTCCGGGCCTTGAAAAGGCGAGCATTGGTATGATTCTCGACAAAAGCGCTGATTACGATGATGCGGTACGAATTGCAGGGGTTATAAACGAAAAGCTGGTTGGTCTTTATATTACAAATTTCTAGGACTGAATGATTGCTGAAGAGAGTTATTGAACCACTGATTTCACGGATTAAGAAGATGTATGATAAAATCATCAAAATCGGGGACTGATATGAATGTTAGTATAAGAAGAGAAAAGCCGGAAGATTTCCGCACGGTAGAAGAGGTTACACGCGAGGCGTTCTGGAACCTTTATTTCCCTGGATGCGAGGAGCACTACCTTGTGCATGTGCTTAGAAACCACGGCGATTTTATTCCTGAACTGGACTATGTCGCCGAACTTGACGGCAGGGTAATCGGTAATATTATGTACACCAGGTCGTTTGTTCTTGATGATGAGAGCAACCGGCTTGATACGCTTACGTTCGGGCCGGTCTGCGTTCTGCCTGAATTCCAGCACAGGGGTGTGGGTTCCGCATTGATCGGAAAAACCATGGAGCTTGCGAAGTCTATGGGGGAGAAGGGAATTATTATCCTTGGGCATCCGTACAACTACTGCAGGCACGGTTTTATTAATTCACGGGATTTTAATATCAGCAATTCTGAAGGCAGGTTTCCGTTCGGGCAGCTGGCATGCGAGCTTGATAAGAGTGCATTCGACGGGCGAAGGCGCAGGTTTTTCTGCAGCCCGGTTTATGATTTGGATCCGGCTGATGTTGAGAACTTCGACAGGCAGTTCCCTGCAAAAGAGAAAAAAACGGGGCCGTCCCAGGTTGAGTTTTCAATAGCTGTAAGGGCCTACCTGGATTAATAAGAAAGACCGGGACCGGTAGGCAAGACAAATATTTTATTAATGAGGATTTTATGGTTAACAGACACAACGATGACAATTTTGTATCTGCTCTTGAGGGGGTCGATGTGAAGACTTCGGTAATTGGCGAGGATTCCCTGATGAGCGAGTTCCGGATGAAGAAGGGGGCTGTTCTTCCGCCCCATGCCCATGCTGATTATGAGCAGATCGGTTTTCTTGTTTCGGGCAATATTATTGTTCATATCGGGGGCAGGCCCTGGGAGATGAAACCCGGAGACAGCTGGTGTATAAACAAGGGAATTGAACACAGGGCTGAGATCCTGGAAGATTCTGTTGCAATTGAGGTTTTTACTTATCCGCGTGAAGATTATGTTAAGCTTCTTGATCCTGCCAGTGAATAGTTTTTTCTTTATTGAAGATGATGATGAAGAGAGTTATTGAACCACTGATTTCACGGATTAAGAAGATTATCATCATGAAAAATTACCGAAGCAATTTCCCTTGATAATTTGGGGATTAGTTATTCCCCTGTCGGCGAATAACTAAACGTTCGGCACATCCAGGGAAGGCTTCGAAAGCTGAAGTTTTATAAAACTGTAATTTTTATCTGTCTCTTGATTATCTGTGGCTATCTTTTTCATCGGTGGTTTATACATCTTTTCCTTCCTCCAGGTTTTTTCATTGTACCTTCCGCTCTTCGCCGTCAAGGGCAAGGCAAGTTCTCCGAACCCTTGACTGCTCATCGCTTGCAGGTGACTGTTTTATAAAAACAGGAGGCTGTATATGTCAGCTATTTATGAAAAGGATTTATCAAACATGGTTCTGGGTGCTGCGTTTGCGGTGCATAATTCACTTGGCCCGGGGCTGCTTGAGTCGGCGTATGAGGGGGCCCTGGTTATTGAATTCAGGCATATGGGGCTTCAAATAAGCAGGCAGCATGTTTACCCGGTTTATTACCGTAATGAGTTGGCCAGCGCTTATATTGCCGACATGGTTGTGGAAAATAAAATCATTCTTGAGCTTAAATCTGTAGCCCAGTTTACACCGGCTATGGAAGCGCAGTTAATTAATTATTTGAAGCTGTCCGGCATCAGGGTTGGGTATTTAATAAATTTCCATAATCAGCGTGTTGTATGGCGGCGGTTCGTGGTGTAATTCATTGTATTACAAAGGAATATGAGTTAAATGCTAATTTGATATATACATTTTACGGGTGTATAATTTTGCAAGGTAAAAACGCAGGAGTTATACTGCCGGAAGAATAAAAGCAAATAATGCAGTTATGGGGTTTTATAGGAGATCACCTGCAATTGGGCATTATTGCTGATACATTGTTCGCTATTGCGTATAAAACTGAGTTAGATGCAATTTCTTTCTTGGTTGGGATTTTTTAAGGAAGAGCCTGCCATCCATGGCTGGCAGGAGAAGAATTTAATAGTATTTAAGTAAAACACTAAGCATAATATGTTATACGGAATTATAAATTCATCTTTAAGGAATGTAACAAATATGTGGGTCATTTAGGGGTGATTCAGACTTCGTGAAATAGTTGATAAAATTAATAAATATGAAATATATGTATGATTTCAAATATGTAATAAGAAAATGAGGTTAATTGATGAAACAAGTATTTAGACAAATTCCTTTGTATAGATTTCTAAGTATATGTAATAGTGAATGTTCTGACAAAAAAATATTAGATTGTGGTGCAGGTGGCAATCAACCGCCATTAAGTTTGTTTAAAGAATATGGATATGATACTTATGGTATCGAAAATAATGACAAACAAATAGACGCTGCATATGAATTTTCAAAATTGAGAGATCAAGAACTAAATATTATAAAAGGGAATATGAAAAAGTTACCTTATTCTGATCAAGAATTTGATGCTGTTTATTCCTATAATTCCATATTTCATATGAAAAAAGAAGATATTGAAGAATCAATAATAGAGATAAAAAGAGTTTTAAAGACTAATGGATTACTTTTTCTTAACTTTTTATCGGTCGATGATTTTATGTGTGGAATTGGAATTGAATTAGGGAATATGGAATTTGAACAAGAAGAGGATAATGATAAAGTGATACACGTGTTTCATGAAGATATAGAAGCAGATAGATATTTTAAAGATATGAAATTGATAATCAAAGAAAAAAGAATTCTGGAAAGAATGTTTGAAGGTGAATTTATCCGACAAGTATATATTGATTATATAGTGAAAAAGATTAAATAATTATATAATAGAAAAGTCACAAATTTAAGGAGATATAAAGATAGAAAGAAAAAATCCGTATGACATGACAAATGCAGCAGTCGCCGTCTATTGTCTCGGTTTTAGCAGAGACGTTTCGCGCTGATCTCGCTACACTCTAAAACCGCGCCAATTCCTTCCGCTCTGCTCCAGGATCGAGTGCGCAGCTGAAATCGTCGTTAAATGCACGAAAATAGAGAAAAAATATAAATGTTAGAAATATAGCGTTGATGGGTGTAAAATAAGGAAGAAATAGCCCGGGCCTCCGGCCGACGGGCTATGAGAAATATAAAATTTATAAAGTGGTAATTGACATATAACAGCTTTTAATATGAAACATATAATTCTAATATTTTTTATAATCAATATGCTGATAGTCTCGCTTAATATCCGTAATCTTTATGCCGGGTGGATAAAAACACAGAATTTATTTTACAGATACTTATGTATGTCATTCTGCGGTTTGGAGGTTTTTCTCCTGTTTTCGTTTCTCTCCGGCTATCTGGTTGTAAATATAATCCCGATTGATTCTGTTTTGTATACATGTTTTGATTCAATAGCGATTATTGGAATTTCGATATTAGTGGTTAATTCCTTATTGACTGCTCTATTGGCAAGAAAAGAGAATCGGGGGGTGAAAGATTTCGAATCTGGAATGATTCTGCCTGTTATCTGCTTTTTTACTATGATATTTATATTGTCAAAATTTTCCCATCATATATTTGGGCGACATTATTCGCTTTTCTTTTGGTTAAAGAACTCTATTGGTTTGTCTTTTCTTTGTATTCTTTTTGTTTCTGGTCTGGTTTTGATAGCCAATAAAAGAGGGGTTACGTCTTTATTTTATAAGTTAATGTCAATTTATCTAATGACCACACCCGTTATGTGCGTTATTGATGCATACTTCATTCGGTTCAAACTTTACAGAGCTGAAGTTTCTCTGAGTATGGCTTACCCTCTGTCCGCAGTCTCGATATTTTTGTTTGGCCTCTTTTTTAATTTTTATATGGTAAATCTTCTTCGGTTTAATGATGATTACAAGATTCGCATACTTAAATTCTGTACGAAATTCAGGCTGAGCAACAGAGAGCAGGAGGTTCTTGTGTTGTTGGGAGGCGGTCTAAGTAATAAAAAAATTGCAGAAGAATTATTTATCTCAATTAGTACAGTCAAACATCATGTTCACAGTATTCTCCATAAAACTAGCTGCCAAGGCCGGTATGAACTTATATCAGCGTTGAAATCTAAAAATTAGATCCGAAGATCTATATAGAAAATTCAGTCTTCATGCTAATGATAGTAGTTGAGGAGAAAAAATTGAAAAAGAAAATTATACTCATATCGTTCGCCGGACTTATACTGTTTATATTTTTTAATAATACAAATATATTTACTTACAACAAACCTGCTGGTAAGCCACTGCTGCTTGCGCATCGAGGCTTGGGGCAGACTTTTGATATTGAGAATGTTAACTGGAATACAAATACTGCATCAATCATATACAAACCTGAACACAATCAACTTGAAAATACAATAGAGTCTATGCAGGCTGCTTTTGATTTCGGTGCTGATGTTGTTGAATTTGATGTGCGGCTGACTAAGGATGGAGAACTGGCTGTCTTTCATGATTATTTACTGGATTACAGAACAAACGGGAAAGGTTTTGTTATCGACTATACTCTAACGGAGTTGCAGGAATTGGATATAGGCTATGGATATACCTTTGATAATGGAGAAACATTTCCATTCAGAAACAAGGCCTTAGGATTAATGCCATCTTTTGATAAGGTTGTGGCTGAGTTTCCCGAAAAGAAGTTTCTTATTCATATAAAAGATAGCGGAAAACCGATTGGGTATGTCTTGTTGAAGAAATTACAGCAGATGGATGAAAAAGAGAGAGAAAACTATTCGATATACGGTAATGATGAGGCGCTGGAGTTGATTACCAATGTCTACCCGGAAATGAAATCTTTTACAAGAAAAACACTTCAAAAGGGGCTTCTTCATTATATGATGATAGGCTGGACAGGATATATTCCGGAAAGTATCAGGAATATGGGGGTTCATATACCTTTAAAGTATGCAAGATTTTTATGGGGCTGGCCGATGAAATTTATTGATAGGATGGAGAGCGTTAACAGTCGTGTTGTGCTTGTTATGATGAAAGGTGACTGGTCAGGCGGATTCGATACAAAAGAGGATTTGGAGTTAATTCCTCAACGCTACGATGCTTACATTATCACTGATAGAATTGATGTAACAGGACCGGCTATACATGGTATATCTATAAAAGGAGAATTACAATGAAAAAGTATAAATCAATATTAATCATTATTTCACTTGGCTTCATCATGCTGACTACAAGTTGTCAAAGTGGAAAAAAAATTGTGGTTCAAGATTTTGGAGAATATTTTGAGGCAATTGATTCTCAGGGTTGCATAATAATCTATGATCAAAATAAAAAAATATATTCTATTTATAACGAAGACTTGGCTGAATCGGGTATTTTGCCGGCCTCCACATTTAAAATTTATAATTCACTCATTGCCTTGGAATCAGGAGTTGCCTCTGACAAAGATTATCAAATTGAATGGGATAGAACAGAATATGAATTTAAATCCTGGAATAAAAATCAAACCCTAGAAAGTGCAATGAAAAGCTCTGTAGTCTGGTATTATCAGGAAATTGCAAGGCGGATCGGGTTTGAGCGAATGCAGGAATATCTGGATAAATTAAATTACGGTAATCAGAATATTGATTCCGGAGTGGATATCTTCTGGTTAGAAGGAAATATGAAAATATCTGCAATGGAGCAAATTGAACTTATAAAGAAATTATACTCATTGGATTTGCCATTTTCAAAGAGATCGCAGAATATAGTAAAAGAGCTTTTAGCATTAGATGAAAATGAAAATTATAAATTATCAGGAAAAACCGGAACGGTTATGAGGCTTGATAATGTTTATTATAGCTGGTTTGTAGGATATATCGAGACAAATAGCAATGTCTATTTTATTTCTACAAATCTTGAAAAAAATAAATCTGATTTTCCGGGTAAATATGGTGAAGCAAAAACAGTAATGCTGCAAATATTAAAAGAATTAAAAATTGTTGAGTAGGAAAATTTTAAGTATTGCTTGAGATCTAACGGTTCTATCTGAAGGATTTGCAGGAATCACGCTGATAAGGTGAACAGCTCATGGAATCATTTTAATGATTGTGCCGTCCATACATAAGCATCTGCCACCAGATTAGGAGTACGTTCAGCATTATTGCCAGCTCTTCGGTCGGTGATTCTGCTTTCAGGTGATTTATTGATTCTTTAAACTCAAAAAGTTCAAAGATATAACCCAAAATCCTGATCTGATTTTGGATTTCTATATAGTTATTATCAATGAATCAATACAATTTGTTTTTAATGTAATCAAAAAAATGGTTTAAATATAAGGTTCCAAAATGGCTTTGTGTTATCCATGAAATACAAAAATACAAATACATCAATTCTCTCAGAATTTAGTATTCCTAGTTCAGCAATTAGGGAAATGGAGCCATTAATTCCAGAATCTATCAGTGAAGATGCTATCTTGAATTATATATCAGAAAACAATATTCATTTAAAATCAGGATTGATTGATTATGAAATTGAACGAATAATTGAGAACTTATAGTATTATGTGTTGTAAAAAGCAATAAGAAATATATTTTTAAAATTAGAGCCAGACCTTGGCTCCGCCGTGCGGTCAGGTAAAACAGACATTTAACAAAGGTTTTGGAGTAGTCAAAATCTATATTCATGATTCTGGATAGAGAAAGAGAAGTGAAATATTAATAAATTGGTTGTGTTGCAAAATACATCCGTGTATTTTGCCAATTTATTCTTCAACCAACCAAGAAACGGCATCTAACAATGGTTAAGCGGTTCCGGCCATTCGGCCTCCACCCAAACTGAAGCTGACGAAGAAGTAGAGCAGGGCCAGTCGGTTTTGCGCATTCGCAAAACACTCCTTAAGTTGCGCATCAGCTTCGCTTAACCCGGGCCGTTAGATGGCAATTTCTGTCTTGGTTGGGATTGTTTAAGGAAGAGCCCGCCGTCCGTGGCGGGTATGAAGAAGGATTGAATAATATTATTGGTAAATCTGCTGATTTTTAAATATTAAGGAAAAATAATTATAAGAGAAGGAAACTGTGGAGAAATTAAAAATTGATTTTAAGAACTGTTATGGAATTGAAGATTTAGAATTTGAATTTGATTTTAGCGATAATAAAAATGTATATGTTATATATGCTCCTAATGGTGTAATGAAAACATCTTTTTCAAGAACATTTGATGATTTTTCAAAAGGTAATAATAGTAAGGATGAAGTTTACAATGATAAGGAATCATTACGTACTATTGTAGATGAATCAAACAATATTATTGATTTTAATAAAGTTTTTGTAATTAATCCCTATGATAGAACTTATAAATCAGATGCTATGACAGTCTTGCTTGTTAATGAAGAATTAAGATCAATTTATGAAGCATTATATGAGGATATCAATAAGGGGAAAGAAAAATTTATTGAAGCAATAACACCATTATTCAAATTAAAAAGAACTGCAAATATTACTGATGAAATTGAGAAAACGTTTAATAATGATAATTTTTTAGAATTACTTTTAACACTTGAAACAGAAATCAAAAAAGACAATTTAATCAATAATGACATTATCGACTATGGTATTTTATTCGAGCAAAAGAATTTTGATTTTATTAAATCTGTTAAATCTGAAATAGGTGAATATATAAATAGATATGACCAGCTAATCCAAGATTCAACATATTTGAAGAAAGATTTTAATCATTATAATGCAACAACAGTCCATAAACAATTAACAGACAATGGTTTCTTTAAAGCAGAACATTCTATAAATTTAAATAATAATGGTGATAAAACAGAAATCTCCGATCAAGAGACATTTAGTGAGATTATTAAAGAAGAGAAAGAAAGAATATTAGAAGATGAAGATATTTCAAAGCTATTTGAAAAAATTGATAAAAAAGTTTCAAATGCACAATTAAGAACGCTTAGAGAATACTTATTTGAAAATCAAGAAATAATTACTGAATTAGGTGAACCTGAAGAATTTAAGAGAAAAGTAGTATTATCATTTATTTTTGAAAAGATAATTGAATATACTGAAATAATTGATATATACAGAACGAATAAAGAAAAAATTAGAGAAGTTGTAGAAACTGCAAAAGAAGAAAAAACCGATTGGGAAAAAGTATTAGATATATTTAATAGACGCTTTTATGTTCCCTATAATATAGAGATAGAGAATAAAGATGAAACAGTTCTTCAAGATGTAGCCCCTAGTATTAAATATAATTATCATGGAAATAAACCAATTGATGAAGACGTATTAATTAAAATACTAAGTCAAGGAGAAAGAAGAACACTATATCTGCTAAATATTATCTTTGAAATAGAATCAAGAAAAAAGAAAGGTACAGAAAACTTAATTATTGTAGATGATATTGCAGATTCATTTGATTATAAGAATAAATACGCAATAATTGAATACTTAAAAGATATTTGTAATTATCATGATTTTTATATGATTATTCTAACGCATAATTATGATTTTTTTAGAACGATACAAGACAGAATCGGAATGAACCGATATATGTGCTCTTATATTGCTGAGCGAGATGAAGGAAATATCAAACTTGAAAAATTAAAATATTCATATATTGCAAATCCGTTTATTTTCTGGAAAAAGAATTTAGACAATGCAAGTAAGCTTATAGCATCAATACCTTTTACAAGGAATTTATCGGAATATACTGGAAATAATAGTATTTTTAGCGATTTAACTTCAGTATTACATATAAAAGAAAATAGTGAGAATATCACTGTTGGTAAAATCAAAGAAATTTATGAATCATTTTTTAATGATATAGAATTCAAATTTGATTTAGATGATAATAAAAATATACAAGATATTATTTGTGAAACTGCAGAAGTATATGTGAATAGTGATGATTCATCTGGGTTTTGTTTAGAAAAAAAAATAGTTTTATCCATGGCTATTCGCATTTTTGCTGAAGATTTTATGATAAATAAAATAGATGATAGAGATTTTGTTAGTAGAATTAAAAAAAACCAAACTGGTAAACTATTTAAAGAATTTAAAAGAAAATTTGTTGATGATAATGAGAATACAAAGATATTAGAAAGAGTTAATTTGATGACTCCAGAGAATATCCATGTTAATTCATTTATGTTTGAACCTATAATAGACATGTCAGATAAACACCTATGTGTTTTATATAATGATGTAAAAGCTATAACATCTTGAAGAGATACGACCTAGTATCATATTCCTTAAAGGGGGAGAAAGTAAAAAATTATGAAATCAATTGCTCTGTCAAATACATCCTTGTATTTGACAAATTCATCATAGAACCAACCAAGACAGAAACGGCATCTAACACACCATAACCGGTTCCGGCCATTCGGCCTCCACCCAAATTGAAGCTTGCGAAAGTAGCAGAGCATGGTCAGTCGGTTTTGCTCTATGGCAAAACACTCCTTTGGTAGCGCTTCAACTTCGGTTATGCTGGGAACGTTATAAGCAATGTTTCCGCTAAGAGGAAGACGCCCGGACCTCCGGCCGACGGGCGATGAAGAATAAAGAATGTATATGGAGTGCATATGAAGTATTTAATTTTGCATTTAAGTGATTTGCATATCGGAGAAATAACTGATGAATTGAAATCATATTTTAACAATATTTTTACAGTTACTAAAAATTTGGCAGATTCATGTGATTTAGTTCTTCTATTAATCACTGGTGATATTTCTAATCAAAGTAATATTGATGGTTATTTGAATGCCTATATTTTATTATCTGATTTACTTGACGAATATAATAAACTAAGAAAACCGAGAGCTGAAATAATTATTGTTCCCGGTAATCATGATTGTTATTTTGAGAAAAAAAATAAACTAAGAGAAAGATTGATACGTGATATTATAAGTAATGAAGATGATAGTGAAGAACTTGATAATGAAACAATTGAAATATGTACGGAACCTCAACGATCTTTTTTTGACTTTATTAATGAATTTAATTCTATGTCGGGAGCATTTCTAGACAACCAAATAATATGGAAAAAAAACATTAATGTTGATGATAATGTATTAAATATATTTTCTATAAATAGTGCTTGGATGACTTCGAACCCGGAGGTACAAGGAAAGATAATTCTGCCAGAGCAACTGATATCAGAATATATGCAACCT
Organism: Spirochaetia bacterium; assembly: GCA_963675665.1. Taxonomy (GTDB): domain Bacteria; phylum Spirochaetota; class Spirochaetia; order UBA9216; family UBA9216; genus Thalassospirochaeta. The sequence goes on along the minus strand of OY776510.1, from coordinate 3,915,712 downwards.
AGCAATGGTATTTCAATAACTTTAATGCATCACCCTTTAAATTGGTTTAAATCTTGGAGTTCTAAGAGATTAAGAGATTATATTGAAAGTTGTTCAAATATTGTTTTAACTGGCCATGAGCATTGGTTAGGAAGTAGTATGAGAAGCAATGAAAAATCTCAAATTACATATTATTCTGATGGAAGCAGTTTCTTAGATTCTAAAGATAATGCTTTTTATTCATATCTCATAGAGAAAAATAGTGAAGGAAATTATAAGCTCGAAAAATATATACTTGATATAAAAGAGGGCGAACTTATTAAAAATAATGTTGATGATGAACAAATATCTCTTATTATTCCCAGACAAAATGAAAGTTATTTATCTTTAAAAGCAGAGATAAAGAATTTTATTAATGATATAGGGGCAAATTTACATCATCCACAAATAACTAATTTAAAATTAGATGATATATTTGTATATCCAGATTTTCATCATTTGAATCCAGATCCGCTAAAAAGAGTATCTTATGAATCTTCAGTTATTAATAGTGAGAATGCACTCAATTTTAATAAAAAGACAGGTTCGAAATACATAATTTTAGGGCAAGGTCGAAGTGGTAGAACCACAGTATTAAAAAAGCTCTATCGTACATTGTTGCATGATGGGTATATGCCGATTTGGATAGATGGAGCTAAAATTAAATCTACAAATAATAAAGAGCTCCAATCGCTAATTAGAAGAGAAGCTTTATTACAATATAAAAATATAAAGGAAAGTGAATTCGATACAATCGATAATGATAAGAAAGTTATATTGATTGATGATTTTGATGAATCCAGTATTCCTAGGAGATTCAGAAGGAAATATATGGATTCTCTTAAGGATATTTTTATAAATATCGTACTCACTTCACATGATCTATTAGAGATTGAAGAATTAACAGGAAGTGAGCCAGAGGCTTCAATTATATACAATGGATTTAAACTATTCCAAATTAAAGAATTTGGGAATTTTAGACGATCCTTATTAATTAAAAAATGGTATTCCTTGAATAATGATCCTTATAACAGTATAAATGAACATTTAAGAGAATTAGATAATGTTACAGATATTATAAATAAAATAGTTGGTAAAAATTTAACTCCTTCATATCCATTGATTATTCTAGTACTATTACAAAATATCACAGAAATCGATCCTACTAATTTTCATCAGAGTTCATATGGTTATTATTATCAGACATTAATTTTAGATTCATTGAAAAATAGTAATCCATCTCCAGAAGCAATTAATGCATTTAATAATTTTTTATCTTCTCTTGCGTTTACAATGTTTAATAACGACCATAAGTATTTGGATGATCTTGATTTTGAGAGCTTCTGTTACGACCATGCAGAGAGACATGATATTCAAAATAGAATTGATACAATATTGAAAGAAACTCTTCAGTCAGAAGTATTATTACATAAAGATGGTCGTTACTTTTTTGCATATAAATATATGTTCTTCTTTTTTACAGCAAAATATATGTCAGATAAAATATCTAAGACAAAAATCAAAGAGACAATTTCAAATATGGCATCAAAACCACACAATGAAAATTATTCAAATATTTTGATGTTTCTGTCTTATTTGAGTAAAGATCCAATTATTATTGATTCATTATTAAATGCCGCAACTTTATTATTTAGTGAAGAAGAGCCTATAAGACTTGATGATGATATTAAAAAGCTAAATAAAATCTACAATGAGATGCCTAAATTGGTTTTAAATCATATTAATGTTGAAGATGCTAGAAACTCAGACTTAAAGCAAAGAGATGAAATAGAAGATAAGGAAAAAAAGGAAGAGGATTGTGATGGTTGTATTGATATTGAAGAAGAGCTTACAATTGTTGATAAAATATCCTATTCGATAAAGTTGGCTGAAATAATTGGACAAGTTGTTAAAAATTCTTATGCATCATTAGAAGGAGATGAAAAATTAAAATTGGTAGAAAATACTTATCTTCTTCTATTAAAACCTCTTGGTTTAATATTAAGATCAATTATGGAAAATCCTGAGAAGATAGCTACTGAGATAAGTAAGATCATGCAAACTCAACCCGTATACGATACTGAAGATCGTGAAATTGTTGAAGCTTATGCAATAGCTTATCTTTCAAGAATTTGCTCGATCCTTACTTATACTTTTATATCTAGAGTTTCACAATTTGTTGGTTCAGAAAATCTATCAGTGACTTTTGAAAGATTATTGAAGGTTAATCAATCTACAGCATACAGATTAATTGATGCTGTAATAAAAGTAGATCATTTTATTAAATTTCCTATAGCTTTACTAAGACGATTAAATAAAGATTTGGATCACAATCCCTTAGCCAAAAATGTGTTATCACAGACAGTTCGAAAATATTTATATATGTTTGAAATTGAAGATTTCAAATATAAACAGCAAATATGTGAAGAATTTGGGATTGAAATGCTAGAAATACATAGAATTGAAAATATAAGCGTAGATAAAAAAGGGGAGCGATAATGAAGAGACCAGACCTTGACTCCGCCGTGCGGCCTGGTCGAAGAGCGGAAACACAGCTTATAACAGGGCATATGCGACTACGGGCATTCGCCCTTCGTCCAAATTGAAGCTTGCGAAGAAGTTGAACAAGACAGTCGGTTTTGCTCTTTGGCAAAACGTAAGCGGTAATTCTTTCCTTCTTGCGAAAATCTGAAAATGTACTATCCTCCGGGAAAAGAATCACGGAGGAATGAAATGAAGAAGATAATCAAAAACTGGGAAGAAATATTTGAACAACAACAGATGAGCGGAAAATCAATTCCGGAGTTTTGCAAAGAGATTGAAATTCATCCAAATACTTTCTATAAGCACAGAAAACGGTTCGGTATGAACCTGTCAAAGAGCTCAGAGATAATAGAAATAAAACCCGTTCAATCTGTAGCAGCTGCACCAATTGTATTGAAGTCCAAAAAGTTTTTAATATCAATAACTGCCGGGTTTGATGAAGCCGAGCTGAAATCAGTTCTGAGAATAATCGGAGAACTTGAATGATTTTCGATTATACAGATTACCGATATTTTATACGGCCCGGCAAAACGGATTTAAGAAAAGGGGTAAACGGATTGAGCCTTCAGATTCAGAACGTAATGCATAATGACCCGTTTTCGAAAAGTTTGTTTCTGTTCTGTAACGGCCAACAAAAACTTTTGAAAATTGTCTACTGGGATCGAAACGGATTCTGCCTATGGCAGAAACGGTTGGAGAAGAACAAGTTTCCCTGGCCTGAAACAGAAGAAGAGGCCAGAGAAATCAGATTCGAGGAACTTAAGATGCTGCTGGACGGGATAGATTTCTTCAACGCGCATAAAGAATTATCATATTCCCGCGTTTAATGCTTCACACCGGAATTTAATCATGTTAAAATTTATTTATGAACAGCCAGGCTTTGCTTGAAGAGAATGAGAAATTAAAAATAAAAATTGCCCGATTAGAAGAGCAGGTCCAGCTTTTGCAATCTCTTCATTTCGGAACAAAATCAGAGAAGCTCACGAATGAAGATAAAAAACAGGCGTCACTTTTCAACGAGGCAGAGGATACGGCATTTGAGCAGAACGAAGAAATAGAAACTGAGACCCGTGAAGTAAAAGCTCACACGAAAACTGTTCGTAAGGGTGTCGGTAGAAAAGCTCTGTCAGAAGATCTTCCCCGAGAAATTATTGAATACGATATTGATGAGGAAGATAAAACATGCGCTTGCGGAACTGAGAAGATTTGTATTGGTGAAGATGTCTCCGAACGGCTATGCATAGTTCCTGCGAAAGTAGTAGTCAGGCGTGAGATAAAGAAAAAATATGTTTGCAGAAATTGTGAAGGAACCACCGATGAAACTTCGGGGGTGCAGACTGCTGAAGGGATTAAACATCTGATCGCCGGGAGCATTGCCGATGAAAGCCTTCTCGCGTGGATCATAAATGAGAAGTTTGAATATGCTCTCCCGTTCTACCGTCAGAGCAAGAGACTGAATACAATTGGTGCAGATATTCCAAGGGCAACACTGAGCACATTGGCAATAAAGTGCGCTGATAAATGCAGACCGATTTATGAGTTGCTTAAAGATAATATTAAAAACGGGCCGATAATAAATGCCGATGAAACCCGGGTACAGGTTTTGAAAGAAAAAGGTCGCAAAGCACAGGATAAATCCTGGATGTGGGTCTTTCTTGGCGGAAAACCTGATAAAAAATCGGTAGTGTTTCAGTATGAAACAGGCCGTTCTCATGAAATACCGTATGATTTTCTGCAAGGTTATACCGGTTGGTTGCAGACTGATGATTATGAGGCCTATCACACTGCTTTGAAAAGGCTGCGAAAAGATGGACATGATGGACCTCGTCATGTTTTATGTTGGGCGCATGCCAGAAGGTATTTTTATAAATACTGGGAGATGTCTAAATCTCCGGAAGTAAAACATATACTTGAATTGATTAAAGACCTGTTCGAGCTTGAAGCCCTGCGCGAGCAATATTCCAAAAAAGGCTTTCAGAAGCATCGAGCCAACCAGGCCGGATCTATCCTTGATTCTTTATTCAAACAGCTTACTAAACATGCAGCAGGGACTCCGCCTACAATGGCTTTCGGGAAGGCGATATCATACACGCTTGATAACTGGGTTCAGTTAAAGTTATACCTGGAAGATCCGCTGCTTACTCCGTCGAACAACATTGCTGAAAATGCAATCCGGCCGTTTGTAATCGGACGGAAGAACTGGTTGTTTTCCGACACCGAACATGGAGCCGAATCTTCGGCGGTACTCTACAGTCTTGTTGAATCTGCTAAATTGCAGAAGCTATCGGTCTATGATTACTTCTACTATGTTTTTCGCAAGTTACCGTACTGTGAAGAACCCGCAGATTATGAAAAACTGCTACCATTCAACCTGACCGCTGAACAGATAAAGTCATAGGGGAAGAATTACCGCTTACGGCAAAACACTCCTTTGGCTGCGCTTCAACTTCGCATATGCCCGGAACGTTATAGGCAATTTCTTTAATGGTTGGGAGTGTTTAAGTAAGAGCCCGCCGTCCATGGCGTGCAAGAAAGAGGCTTGAATTAGATTATTAAAAATATAGTATAAAGGAGTCTTATGTGAAACCTATTTATACAGATTTACATATTCACACTTCAGAGAATCCTAATCAGCTTAATGAAGAATATAATGTAGATTTACTTTTATCAAAAATATCTGAAGTGTCAGCAAATTCGGATTTTCTAATATCTTTAACAGATCATAATACGATAAATAAGCTTGCATATATGAAATTATTAGAAAAAACAAAAAACGTTGTTTTAGGTGTAGAATTGCACATTTTTAATTATGATAACAAGCCTCTATATCATTGCCATATATTTTTCAATATAGATAATATTACAGAAGCAGAAATAGATGATATAAATGAAATATTGGATAATTTGTATCCAAATAAGATAATTGATGGTGATGATGATTTTAAATTAAATATTGAAACAATAATTAGAAACTTTGATAATTATGATTTTATACTACTACCACATGGTGGTCAAAATCATAAACAATTTCATAAGTCTATATCAACTGAAACTGGTGTCAGATATGATTCAATATTAGAAAGAAATATCTATTACAATCAATTCGATGGATTTACTGCAAGAAATGAAAGGGGCTTACAAGATACATTGGAATATTTTGATAGGCTTGGTATTAGAGAGTTCATAAATTTAGTTACTTGTACAGATAATTATAATCCAAGTAATTATCCTAGCGCTAAGGATCCAAATGCAAGTGAATTTATTCCTACGTGGATTTATTCACAACCAACATTTAGTGGTTTAAGATTAGCTTTGTCAGAATCCTCAAGAATGGTATATTCTAAAGAACCTCCCCAACACTGGTCTGAATTTATAAGTGAAGTGAAGCTAAATAATGAATTTATTGATATAGATGTTATGCTTTCTCCTGGCTTAAATGTTGTTATTGGTGGTTCTTCTAGTGGAAAGACATTATTTGTTGATTCAGTGTTTAGAAAGCTTAATAATAGTGAAATAAATATAATTTATGAAAAATTTTCTGTTAATGATATAGAGATTAGGAACCCGTCAGGCTTAGTTCCTCATTATATTGATCAAAATTATATAATTCAATTAATACATGAAAATAGCAAAAAAGATATTGATGATATCCCAATAATAAAAAAAGTTTTTCCAGGGAATACTGAGATTATTGCTAAGGTAAGAGACGCTTTAATAGGATTAAAACAGGATCTAGATTCATTAATAGATTCTATTGAGAATATTGAAAGCATACAGCATGATTTTAAACAAATTCCAGTAATTTCTAGGTTGGTATTAACTGAAAAAATCAAACATAATGTTTTTTCCCTTTTACTTCCAAGTTCCAATACAATCAGAAAGATTGAATATCCAGAATTAACTTACCAAAAGCATTTGAATAATCTTACTTCTATAAAAAGTTTTATTGAGGAAAATCCATTTATTGAAATTGACGAATCAATTTTTAATGAGTTAGAAGAGAAGCTTTTAAAAGCATATAATATATCTATAAGTGAGAATATCATTCGAGGAAAGATAAATGATTATAAAGAAGAATTTGATAGAAATCTAAGTTTAGAAAATCAAAAACACCAAAGTAAAAAATTGGATTTTGAAAGATTAATAAATAAAGTATCTGAATACAAAAGGCAACTAGATATTTTTTATAATACATTAGAAAAAATATCCAAATACTCTATAAAATGTAAAACTGAAAAAGAAAAAGTTATGGATCATGAATTATTCATTGAAAATGATTTTCAACTTACGAAAGATAAGTTTTTAGAAGTCTTAAATATATATTTGAAAGCAAATAATCGAATTAATTCTTTTAAAGAAATCAGTCCAGAAAATTTATATATTGATAAATTTCGAAAACAAAATCCTAAAATACAATCATATGATGATTTCAAATCAAAGATATATCATGAATTTGATAAACTTAATAAGATAAAATATCGTATCACTACCGCTTCAGGTAAAAATTTTGAAGAATTAAGTGCAGGATGGAAAACATCAGTTATTTTGGATCTCATATTGGGATATTTAGGTGACACTGCACCATTAATTATTGATCAACCAGAAGATAATTTAGCAACAAATTACATTAATGTTGGATTAATAAAAGCAATAAAAAATATTAAAAGTAAAAAACAAATTATACTTGTATCTCATAATGCTACAATTCCAATGTTAGGAGATGCTCAGAATATTATTTTGTGTGAAAGTGCAGAAAAAATAATAATTCGTTCAGAAGCTCTAGAAGGTAAAATAAACTCAAAAAGTGTAGTTGATTATATTGCAGAAATTACAGACGGTGGCAAACCATCTATAAAAAAAAGAGTAAAAAAATATAATCTTAAAAGTTTCAGGGGGTAAATAATGGAAATTAAATTTTATAGGAAACCTGATGAAGATGAATTAAGTGTTAGCATTATAGAAGGTCAAGAACAAAATGATTTTGATTATATAAAGTTTATTGATCAATTATATTCAGATATTGATTCTGTTAGAGTAATTCTAGATGATTCTTTATCAGAATGAACAGTGATCGTATTAACCTGACAGTTGGCTAAAAAATAGGTGGCCAAAACACCTCCGAAAGATATAATGATTTCACCACAAAAACATTTATCAGGAGGAGCAAATGGCCACCAACAAGACTGTAGCACAGAAAGCTGCGAGACGAAAGATGAGTATGTTAGAGCTTGCAGAAGATTTAGGAAATGTAAGTAAGGCATGTCGAATTATGGGTTATTCCCGGCAGCAATTTTATGAGATAAGACGTAATTATCAAACCTACGGATCTCAGGGATTAATCGACAGCTTACCAGGACCACGGAATCCACATCCAAATCGAGTAGCACCTGAAATTGAAAAAGAGATTCTGGATTATAGTTTGGAGTTCCCAACTCATGGTTGTCTGAGAGTTTCTCAGCAGCTTGCTTTGAAGGGTGTGAATGTAAGCTCCGGCGGGGTCCGTGGAGTATGGGTTAGACATAAAATGGAAACCCGCCACCAGCGACTTTTACGCTTGGAAGAAAAATTGAAGAACAAAAAATTCAAGCTTAATGATGACCAGATAAAACTACTTGAAAGATTTAATCCTGAGTTCAGAGAGAGACACATCGAAACAAAGCATACTGGTTATCTCGTTTCGATAGATACCTTTATGGTCGGACATCTGAAAGGAATAGGGAAAATATATTTACAAACAGTGATTGATTGTCATAGTCGTCATGCCTGGGGAAGGCTGTATACAAATAAGCTGCCGGTGACTGCAGTTCAGGTAATAAATAATGATGTTCTGCCTTTTTTCGAGGAACATAATGTGAAGGTTAAGAATGTGCTTACCGACAATGGACGTGAGTACTGCGGAAGACCGGACCATCATCCTTTCGAATTATTCCTTCAGCTTGAAGATATAGAGCATAGGACAACAAAGGTCTGCAGACCGCAAAGTAATGGATTTGTTGAGCGGCTTCACAGAACTTTACTTGATGAGCATTTTAGAATTAAAGGTCGTGAAAAATATTACGAATCATTATCTGAGATGCAGGAAGATCTGGATAAGTTTCTGGAGTACTACAATAATGAACGAGCACATCAAGGACGCAATATGAAGGGTAGAATACCCTTTCAGGTATTCCTTGAGGAAGTAGAAAAAGACGAGGACAATGGCGGCACTGCCGCATAATGAAATTATATATTTTTCGGGGTGAGTGTCAGGGAAATACTCTCACTAAACAATCAGAAGAGGAAAAGACAAAGATTGGTGAGCTTATATCTGAGATAAAGGGAGCATTAAGTTCTGACTAAGGACAAAAGTTTTGAAACTAATTATGGTGTCAAATACATCCATGTATTTGACAAAAACACTATAAATCAACCATGAAAGAAACGGCATCTAACAAGCAAATATGCGGCTCGGCCATACGGCCTACACCCAAATTGAAGCTTGCTGAGAAGCAGAGCAGGGGCAGTCGGTTTTGCTCATTGGCAAAACACTCCTTTGGCTTCACTTCAACTTCGCATATTCCTGGCGCGTTAGCGGAAATACCACGCCCTAAAAACAGTCCATAAAGAGGCGGCTATCCGTGGCCGCCAATTGAAATAATAATTGGAGGAAGAGATGAAAAAAATTATTCTAGCAGCGATTGCAATTGCAGGAATCCTGCTTTTAGCAGGATGTCCCACACCGAATGATCCTACACCCACAACCTACGCGGTAACAGTAAGCCCCAGTGGAGCGGAATCAGGAGAATCTTTAAATGCCGATGTATCCGAGGCAGCAGAGGGGGCCACTGTAACCCTGACAGCATCGCTTAACAGCGGCCGGCAGGTTGCGTTAAGTGCATCAGGGGTCAGCATCAGCCCGGCAACGATAAGCAGCGACGGCGGCACGGCAACCTTTACCATGCCCGCATCGGCAGTGGAAGTTACGGCAACCTTTTCATATATTGCAGGGGCTGCCATATTACACACCGCCAATGCAGCCAACTTCAACATGCACTATGTGCCTTCCGGAGGCACTTTTACCATGGGCGAGGATGTGGAAAGCACAACTCAGGAAGTTACGTTAACCAAAAACTTCTGGATGGGTGAAACCGAGGTTACCCAGGGCTTATGGGAAGATGTATGGTTGACCACCTGGCCGGGGACGGACCCGGACGGAAGTGGATATGGTGCGGGAGCTGAGTATCCAGCCTACTACGTGAATTGGTATGACGCGGCGGCGTTCTGCAATCTCCTGACCCAGGCGGATGACAGCATAACCGATACTGAACAGGTTTATTATTCCGATGCCGGATTGACCACAGACTATACCAAGGCCGATGCTGCAAGCAGTGCTGCTGTGTATGTGGACTGGAGCAAGAACGGTTACCGATTGCCCACCGAAGCAGAATGGGAGTACGCAGCAAGGTACATTGACGGTACAAACTGGAACGGCGGAGATCATGTAAGCGGCGGTCCTGTGTACACCGATGAAACAGACCCTGATAAAATAAGCGACTATGCCTGGTACTCCGGCAACAATAGTGGAAGCAGTGGAGATCCGACTTTTGGCACCAAAGAAGCAGGCTTGAAAACCGCCAATGCTTTGGGATTGCGGGATATGAGCGGCAATGTGTATGAATGGTGTTATGATTGGCATGCTGCCTACAGCGGCGGGTCTGAAACAGATCCGTCGGGACCAGAAAGTGGCGGTTACCGTGTGGGCCGTGGCTGTAACTGGGAAGATTCAAGTGAATATTTGTGTTGTGCCTCCCGGGAAGTCTTCAATCCGTCGCTTCGCGGCAACTACGTCGGCTTCCGCCTCTGCAGGACAGCCGATTGAAAATCGGCGTAACCTTTTTATTTTTTACCTTTTTACATTTTGTCCTGGCCGTTCTTTGCGCCCCGAAGGGAGCGCAAGAACGGCATTGTAAGGGGGTTCAGGGGGTAAACCCCCTGGCTTTCTAAAAAATTTAGCGATTATGGGAAGGTGTCGATAAACGGCAGTAACCGTTTGAACCGTGGCGGTAACTGGAACAATTCAGGTAATAACCTGCGTTGTGCCAACCGGAACAACAACAATCCGTCGAATCGCGACAACAACATCAGCTTCCGCCTCTGCAGTACTGGCGCGCCAGGAGTCCCTTTTCTTTTACAGAATGTGGTTTTCCATATGACGGGGCAAAAGAACATTACATAATTGATGTTGAAGATGAGCATCCTCGCAAGCTGCGGCGCTTCCTTATGCTGAGTCCTTTTAATATCTGAAACCCGCAAGGTGTTTCCGAAAGAATGTGTCATCCAGGTATGTTTTGAAAGTTTTTACCGAGGGCTTTTCGACAAAGCGTAATTCCGCAAGACATGTATCTTTCCACTTCGACCCCGGATATACGGAACGAATTGTGAAACGCCATGTGCCCGGTTCCAGAAAAATACCGCTGAAAGTCTGTGAATCCCGCCTGTCGGCCAATTCGAGCGTGTACACGGGTTCCCCGCCTGAAGATGATATCTCAAGGGTTTTTACGCGATTGTTCATTCTGTAGTAATCCTTAAGGCCGAGACTGTCGTCTTTTATATATTCATCGAAATCTCCGTATTCGAACATCCAGTTTTCAGCCGCGAATCGGGTAAAACCGTTTTTAATCGTCAGTGCCCACACAGGCTCAGTCAATACGCACTCAAGGTATTCGCCAATCCCGTCGTCCGGGGCCCCCTCGCACCATGAGGTTTCGTCCAGACCGTCAAAAGCGGCGACAGGATCGAATCCGGCGCGATCTACCACGCCGTCCGCGCAATATACATTGATACGATCACGGATAAATGATGACGCGGAAACAGTCCGGACAAACTCCTGTACGGGTCTGATTTCCTGCATGACCTCTCTTGAACCGGTCTGCCACATTTTTTTCATTGCGGGAAAAGTTTCTTCACGAAAGATATAGAGACTCATGTAATCCATATCCCAGGAATAAAACCTGAAGGTTTCGATGCGGGCCGGTTCATAGTCGCGGGCCCCGAATACATTGAATCCGTCTGTACCGATAAGCTTTTCAAGACCAGGTGTCTCACCGTCCCAATCTGCGGGGACCGCCAGAAGAAATGATCCGATTGGGCCTTTCCATGTCGAACCGGTCCCGATTACATAATCCCAACGGTATGAATTGCTCATGTTGTCGCCGCCGGAAACAAGATCCTGAGTATAATCAACCCGGACTGTCGAAACTGCACCGGGAGGAAAAACCAGGTTATGGCGGAAATGGTAGGTCACCGCAGCAACGAGTCTTGAAGCATGACGTTCCAGAAGCAGGTTCCGGATTTTTACCTGATTACCGTCCTGTGATATTGAAAAATCGATTTCTGCCGATATATCTTCGGGCCCGATAAACTCGCGGGTGTTATTGTAGTCATTCAGTAATATGGCTGTACCGGGAGGTTCAATTCCTTCAGGATCGATGATATCTTCCGTTTCAAGCCACTCAAGCGCTTTTATTACACCGCCGCCGTAGCCCCCTGAAAGAACTTCCAGATAGTCGCCGTAATCTATTGTATCTATTTCATGTCTGACCGGGAATCCGCAGTCTACCGTAATTGTGCGGGCAGAAGTATTTCTGAACTGAAAGATTGCGGCAGTCTTTTTCCCGTCAAATACAAGCAGTTCCTTTTCAAGGATTATTTCCGGATGATCAGTCTCACTGTAGATGCTTCCGCCCTGTACTGAGAATGAGGTATTCCAGCTGCCGTCATCAGCACCAATTTCCGGAACTGAAAATATAAACATGATTAAAACAAGAAGGGTTATTGTTATCATAACATTCTCCCTGAAAATATGATATGCCTTTATAATAAATGCATCAAGGTTTTTCAGATGGATGATCTATGAAAAGTCTGTTTGTCAGCCCTGATATCGCCGGAACTTTTTGACGGCCGCTGTAAAAATATCCCGTCCCCGGATTTTCTTAGCCTTCGTATATGGCAGCCATATTATGTATTCTGCGCTTCATTTCCGTGCGGATATGTAACGGTTCCAGGCACTCGCATTTATCCCCGAAGCTGAAAAGAATATTGTAGTAGTAGTCGTTCTCTATGAAAGGAAAACTGACAATGTAGTGCTCATCACCGTACGGAGTTAAGTGTTCGTAAGCGCAATAATCAAGTACCCTGTCCATGACGGATTTATGAATACGAATTTTAATTCTTGTCTGCATGGTTTCCAGGGTGTCGGAAAACTCCAGCTGCGGTTTTTGATAATCACGCGGCGTAAATATTTCCTCTTGTATTTGCAGGTTTAATGTGCGGGACAGTTTGAATAAGCGAAAATCATTTCTTTTACGGCAATACCCTTGCCAATACCAATGACTGCTTTTCAATACGAGCTGATATGGTTCTGCTGTTCGTGCGGTTTTATTCCCGTAGCGGTCTGTATATTCAAATGAAAGCAGTCTGCTTTCCTGTAAGGCTGTTTTGATAATGTCAAAATATGGTTGTATGTTTCTGTTGCTCATCCACGGACTTAAATCTATATGTATTTGATTAACTTTTAATTCGATGTCATTCGCTCTGTCGGCCGGGATAAAGCTCTTGACTTTCGCAAGGGCGTTTACCAGTTCATCACCACGTATCATATTCGAAAGACCGGAAAGCCCCATCAGGATTGCTGAAAGGTCGGCAGCCGAAAAAACCTTTTTGTCAATCTTGTATTTCTCCATGATTTCAAAGCCGCCGCCCACGCCTGCTGTTGACCGAACGGGAATACCCGCCATGTTGATAGAGTCTATATCACGGTAGATTGTGCGGGGTGACACTTCAAACATGTCCGCCAATTCCTGTGCGCCTATACGCTTTTTATCAAGGAGTATCAAAATTATGCTTACAAGCCTGTCAATTTTCATCTGATCGCCTTATTATGAAATGTTGCTATACTGTTGTCAATAATTGCTGGTATAATATCAAAGTAAACATATAAATCTGCCAGTAAAGAGTAAACACTATGCAGAAAAAAGCCCTGGTAATAATTGATATTCAAAATGACATAACAAGCAAATATACAGCCTCAGCATACGCCCTCCGTCCATGACGGGAATGGAGATTAATTTACATAAAACTGCTGATTATAAGGTATTATATACAACAGGAGAAAATATTTGAAACGGAGATTCTTTTTAAACGTTGTATTTTTTTCATTGTTGATTATATGTTTCATACCGGGAGTTTATAGTCAGACTAATAAATCAATACAGATGTTACCGCTGGGAACATCATTGTTAATACCAATCGGTCGCTCATCTCTGGAAACAAATGGGATTGAAATATTATTAAATGATCGTATTGTGCCATATGAAAAAATATATGATGGGTACGGGGGATATTGGGCCCGGATCTCCTGTAATGAGCTCAGTAAGTACTCTATTATGACTGTACGCTACACCCTCCAGAAGGAAAACGTATCGACATACCGCCATGGTAATGAAACGGCTGCAGCCTGGATTACTCCTTCCCGTTTCATCGATTCGGAAGATTCCGCCATACGTGAACAAGCCCATCAAATATTTGACGGCACAAAAACTGTCGAAGAGAATGTTAGAGCTATCAGCGACTTTGTCATCGGTCATCTAAAGTTTGATCAGAAGTTCCACCGGGCTCCCGCTTCTATATCAGCATCGCAGACGCTATTCCAGCGGAAAGGGGTCTGTATTAATTTCTCAAGATTATTTATCGCATTGTGCCGGGCAAATGGAATTCCCGCTCGCTCAATATCCGGCGTTGTGTTGAATCAGGAGCATCAGGACCAGTATGATTTTCATCATGAATGGGTTGAATTTATGGATGAAGAAGGTGTTTGGCACCCTTTAGATCTTACTTATACACAGGCAATGAACTTCTCAGACATTCGATATACCGATCTCGTTTATGCCGCTGAAGATCATCCTTATTTTTCGGAGAGTACCAATGAAAACCTTACGGCGGGCCGTCCTCTGGCTTTGGAGAACAAGGATATCGTTCTTTTTCATTTTCATCCAATCTTTCCGGGAGCCAAATACGGTTTTATTTTAATAGAGGACCATCGACCTGATTTTTTTGTGATTGAAAAAACAATTAATTTGATAAAACGGGGGAAGTATATAATAATCAGTCAATTTTCAGACTCCTCAATTGAACAAGGCGAATCATTAGAGCTCATGGAGGAACTTGTTTTTGTACAAAATCAAATCGAGAGCCCTTCAGGGGAGGAATATTCAGATGAATTTGTTCAGCAGCTTCCTGAATGGTTAAAATATTACAGCGGCAAAGAATTTCAATATGAGCAAAGAGTTTTTAATACTGTTAAATTAAAATTTGAAATTGATTCTCAAAAAAATGAGATATTTCTAACCGTTTATAATAGTGAAAATATACCGACTATTCTGAAACCGGGATTAATGGGAAATTATTATATAAATAAAAATGAACGTAATTTACTCATAGCTGCAAAGGCGTTCTTTGATAATAATACAATTATCTGGAATACGGTTATCCCCACGCTTGGATGGGCCGCAAAATATATTTACAGGTTTTCAGATGATATGCTTGAAGTAAATGTGGTCGACATAAACGGAAACCATTATTCTGCTCAGGGATTACTTATTCAATAAAGAAATTGGTTGGAGGATTAAATGAATCCAAATCGATATGCAGGATGTTGCGGTGCATATTGCAAGACCTGTAAACCGTTTTTGACTGGAGCATGTAAGGGTTGTAAGATTGGTTTTGATACAGGTGAAAGAGATATAACCAAAGCAAAATGTAAAATCAAGTTATGTTGTTTTCAG
The DNA here is from genome assembly GCA_963675665.1 of Spirochaetia bacterium. GTDB lineage: Bacteria > Spirochaetota > Spirochaetia > UBA9216 > UBA9216 > Thalassospirochaeta. Next base: position 3,900,329 of record OY776510.1, on the reverse strand, counting down.
GAAAAGAAACATGACACGTGTGCTGATTGTCCAGAGTTGGAATCCTGCAATATAATTGGTGAATGGTATTCAAAAAACGGTTATAAATATAGAAAGTATAAAGAAGCAGTTTATTACATTAGAAAAAATGGATATAAGATGTTTTTTGAAATAGCAGATAACTGGGTTAATGCATATGGGAAATTCCAGTAACATTATGCCCCGGGAAAACCCTGCGCAACGCCGCTATCGCGGTCGTACAATTAATCGCGGCATTCCAGAAGGAGTAGTTATGTCAAAGATAATAAAAACGGGAGATTTGCATATGGAAATCAAAAGCTCGCCAATTCCGGAATACTCCTGGAACACATCTGAAGATCTTGCTGAATTGGTAAATTTAACAGATTTTTGCTGCAATATCAGGTCCCTTGAAAAAGGTAAAATTTCCTATCCATATCATTTTCATCATAATGCGGAAGAAATGTTTGTGATCCTGTCAGGAAGCGGAGAACTGAGAACGCCCGAAGGAATTCACAAGATTAAAACCGGTGAAATTGCATTATTTGAAAAGGGAGAATCCGGGGCGCATCAGCTTTATAATCCGAATGAAGAGCTTTTGGTTTATATAGATCTAAGAAGTCTTAACAAAGTTGATATATGTGAGTATCCGGATACCGGGAAAGTTAATATATTGCCGAAACGGGAAATCTTTTATAAAGGAAATGATGTCGGTTATTTTGACGGAGAAGAAAACATCAGTGAAATTTTGGGAAAAATAAAATCCGGCGAATAATTCGTAATGTTACATAATAAACCCGAAACTTTGTACAGGGAAAAATTTACAATGTCTTTCCTTTTGATTTCGCTATTTCAGATCCAATGCTACAGACTCTTCATCCATATATTTGGGTTCCATATGGATAGTTGCTTCCACATTCATATTTTCCTTCATGCAAACCTCAAGCCGGGTAGCTGAATCATGCGACTCTTTCAATGTGCGGTTTCCTGAAAGGCGGATATGAAGGGTTACCTCAATGTGGTCGCCGTAGCGGTGAACATGAACGTGGTGGATGTCTTCAATCTCCGGTACGATGGATTTTGCCAGGGCCTGTATTTCAGACAGGAATTCCTGTGAGGCCGGTTCTCCGAGTATCGAATATGCCGCATCTTTTATGATATTGAAAGAGACCTTCAGTATAAGGATTGAAACTCCCAATCCCAGAACGCCGTCTATCCACCAGAAATATTTTCCAAGGAAAACTCCGGCGAGGATTAGGGCGGAAGCAATAGCGTCGCTTCGATGGTGCCAGCCGTCGGCTACCAGCGATGTCGAGTTGAACTTTTTTCCGAAGTGAATGGAAAAACGGGCGATTATTTCTTTCAATACAACTGAAATACTGAATACAATGATGACGGTTAAATTGAAGTCGGCCGATTCATGCGATTTCAGCTGATGATACGAGTCCTGGAGAAAGTTGATGCCGACCATTCCCAACAGAATGCCGATACATATTCCTCCTACAAGTTCAGCGCGGCCGTGGCCGAAAGGGTGTTCCTTGTCGCTGGGACGGCTGGATGCCCAGAAACCGAAAATAACAATTAATGAAGTCAGTGTGTCCGAGAGGGTATGCCATGCGTCCGCAACAATGGCAACGGAACCGGTTGCTGTACCGACCCATAATTTAAATGTGAATAATACGGTGTTTAGAATTGCTGATAGGATACCTTCAAAGTAGCCTGTACGTTTTTGATCAAGCATAGATCAGTTCTCCCCGATAATGTTAAGCCGTTTGGGCAATGCCCGGGACTGCGTTAATGGTCCCGCAGGTTGTGCCTGCTGCAAAAGCCCGACTGCATCTTAAATCAAGATCGCCTGATCCGCTTGGTAAAAAAGATACACTGTGGTTCAGTAGAAGTCAATAATTTTATTGGTTACAACAATCTATTTATGATAAATTAAATACACGGAAAATATCAAATATTGTAAATAAAATAATTGTGATGTAGTTGTAGTGAAAAAATATATGGAGAAAAATGTGAAGATTATTGCAATTAATGGAAGTCCAAGAAAAGAATGGAACACACATATACTACTTGAAAAATGCCTGGAAGGCGCAAAAGATACAGGCGCGAAAACTGAACTGATCAATCTTTACGATATTCAATTTAAAGGCTGTACCAGTTGCTTCGCATGCAAGTTAAAAGGAAATTCGGTAAGCAAATGCACAATGAAAGATGATCTGGAACCTGTTTTGCAGGTAATTTGCGGGTGTGATGCTCTTCTTTTAGGCTCTCCAATCTATTTTACGGCCGTTACAGGAGAAATGAAATCATTTATGGAGCGTCTGATTTTCCCATATACTTCCTACGAAGGCAAGCCCTCATCTTTTGGGAAAAAAATAAATACGGCTTTTCTTTATACAATGAATGCTCCTTCTTTTGCGTTGCCGCTTGCAGGTTACCCTAAACTTTTTAAATATAATCAAAAATTACTGAAACGTACTTTCGGCTATAGTGAGTTTTTAACTTCAACATCAACTTACCAATTTGATGATTACAGCAAATACGCCATGACATATTTTGACGGAAAAAAAAGGCTGAAGAGAAGGGAAACCGTATTTGTGGAAGATTGTAAAAAGGCATATGAATTAGGGAGAAAACTTTGTCTAAATAATTAATAGCAAAGTTGATTTATGCTGAAGAAAACTCCCCGGCTAAATTACATTACATCACTGCAGTATAATAAACGGCGCCTTCGGCTAATGGGCTTCACCCCGGAATCTGACCAATGCGCGTGATGAATACACGCGCCGCCAGGCAGCCCAAAACCTGGTTATACAGAATCAGGTACATTTAGAATATGTTAATTGCAGGCGGCAATCTGAGATCATTCAACGACAACCAGGATTTTATCAGCCTTTTGCCTTTTTTTGTATTCCAATCATGTCCAATTTCAATATGGCATTTCTTTCCTTGTCCAATACGCTCATGATGACAGAACCTGCATTCTGCTGGCTGGAAAGGTTTGTTATAAATGGAGCAACGGTTTTCATGAAGGAATGTACATTTATTTTGAGAATATAGCTGCAAAGCAAAGTATGATTCATTTCCTTTAAAGGCCGGAGATAATACGGCAAAAGTAAAATCCGGAGAAAACTCAAGCATCATTTTTTGAGAGAGACCATTTTCTATTGCCAATCGTGCTTCTGAGACAAGCCACCAGCCGGGCCTGTTACAGAAATATAAGCAAATTTTACATGAACATGGTAAAGAAGGAGGATATCTTTGATAAAAGGATGCTTGCTTTTTGTTCATTATAAAATTCTTGAAATAGTGTAATATTAGAAATAAAATAGTTTATATAGTGAGAATTCATCATTTTATGAATATTAACAATTTGAAAGTTGCTGAAGAATACAAAAAAATACGGAGCGAAATTCATTGTGAAATTTCCGACTCAGACTATAAAAGGGTTGAACAGAAGATTAAAAGCCTGAAGGAAATGGCAAAAATTCAAAATCGTGCTATTTCTGTTTATGATATACATAAAAATAATTTTTTAATAAAAGAGGATAACCATATTAAACTTCTCGGTTATGATTCCGAAAGTTCTGTTGATGTTTTAAACTATCATGAAATGATTTCAAAAGAAGATTTACCTTATCTCTATGATTCAGAGATAAAAATGTATAATTTTCTAAAACCTGTTAAAAGTGCAGAGAAAAAGAATTACAAGTTAATTTATGATTACCGTGTAAAGAATAAGCAAAATGAATATATAAGATTTCTTCATCAAATGCTTATCTATGAATGTGATAAGTATTATAATTCCTGGCTTATGCTTATTATTTCAGATGTCATATCAAATTATCCGGATAACAGTATACCCCGAAGATTTTTTATAAATACAATTACAAAAGAGGAACATTTATTTAACAGGGAGAACGGTATAGGGAAATATCTAATTACAAAACGTGAAAAAGAAATTATTGAACTAATTTCACAGGGGTTCGACAGCAAGGAAATAGCAAAGAAACTTTATGTTAGTGTAAATACAGTAAATAATCACAGGCAGCATATATTGGATAAAACTTCAACAAAGAATGTTTCCCAGGCAATTACTTATCTGAAATGTATAGGGATAATATAATTAAACGATAAAAACGAATAGAATAATCCTTGCAATTAATGTCTAAGGAAAATCAATACAGAAGCCGACATGAATACTCTGCCTGTTGCATTATTTACAAATCTATTTAATAAGCAGTAAATATTATGGAGATTTTCAAAGCAATAAAAACAGGAAATAAAGATTATGTTGCTGATTATATAAAAAATACAGTAATGAAAAAAAGAAACAATAAATGAGATTTTGATAAATCATTTATAGAATTATGTAAAGACCAGCCCTTGACTCCGCTGTGCAGTCCGGATGAAAAGCGAAAATTTTATTATAAGCAGATCTATTAATATGACATAACGCTGTCGTATATGAAATGATATAGTTACTGAAAAACTATATGAAGGGAGCTGTTGAATATATGGGAGTAATAGATAATTTTAAAATATTTGAAGCAAAACATTGTGAAACCGCAGCGACAAAAAGCCTTCTTGTACAGAAGCATATTGATATCAGTGAACCAATGATGCTGGGATTGAGTCAGGGATTTGGTTTTATATATTGGAAAATGAGTTTTATGAATTTGCCGTTCATCGGGGGGCGGGCTAAACCCTTTGAATTAACGAGAATGCTTTGCAGGAATATCGGAATAGAATTAGAAGAAAGAGAGACAACATCAAAGAAAAAAGCCTGGTTAAATGTATCGGAACCGCTTGACAGGGGCATTCCTGTCGGTTTGCAGCTGGATTGTTATCATCTTGAACATTTCAATCATAGTTTTCATTTTGCAGGACATTTTGTTACCGTTTACGGATATGATTCAAGTTATGCTTATATTTTTGATACCGGAAAAAACTACAAGGTTTCATTGGAGAATCTTGAGAAAGCAAGATTCGAAAAAGGTTCCATGTCTGCAAAAGCGCGTTCTTATACAATCAGGAAAGCAGGTGAAATTTCCTCTGCAGAAAAAGTAATACCAAAAGTATTACGGTCAATGTCTAATGATTTTCTTAACCCGCCGTTAAAGTGCTTTGGATATTCAGGTATTCTGAAATTGGCCGGTGAAATGATAAAATGGCTTGATTGTACTCCAACTCCCAAAAGAGACCTCTTTGATCAGGCCGACCTGATGGAAAACGGTGGAACCGGTGGAGCAATTTTCAGAAATTTTTTCAGAGACTTTTTATATGAAAGTCTTGATTACCTGCCTGGCAATACTGGAATTAAAAAAGCTGCGGATCTGTATAAACAGGCTGCAGCCAATTGGACTGAAACAGCTCATCTGATTGATAAAGCCGGAAAAACCCTGGAACAGAAATATCTGGATAAAGCATCAAAAATTTGCTTTCATACGGCGAAAATTGAAAAAGAGGCAATGGAACTTCTATATGATATAAAATTACAATAGAATCCAATAAAAAAAATCAATCTTGACATTGACTATATTGATTGTAGTATAAGAATACTTTCAATAGTAACAGGCGAGATTTAAGAATTTTCCGCTTAAGGATAAACAAAAAGTATTGATAAAATGAAGGAGGGTAAATTGAATTTACTGGTTGCACAATGGCAGGGGTCCGGGTATACAAATGAATTATACTTTGGTGCCGAAGCGTTAGGAAATTACATCAGAAAATTCGGGATTGAATTCGATGAAATCGAAATCTCAAAATCAGATAATATAGTTCCGGAAAAAGATATTATTGGATATTCGGTTATTAAAGAGCAGTTGGAAAGAATAGGTAATATTCTGAAAGAAAAAAATCCCGGCAAACTATTTACAGTCGGGGGCGGCTGCGGAGTTGAAGTTCCGATAATTTCATATTTTATTGAAAAGGAAAAAAACTTCAAAATAATCTGGTTTGATGCGCATGGAGATTTGAACTCGCCCAAAAGTTCCCACAGCAAATTATTTCATGGCATGCCGCTAAGATTTTTACTGGAAAATATCGAAGGTAATGAAATTTCAGCGAAGTATAAGAAAATAGAAAAAACCGACCTGATATTATTAGGTACAAGAGATTTAGACCCTGAAGAAGATTTATACATAAACAGTAATGAAATTGCTAAGATAACAGTTGAAAACTTCAGAGAAAATCCGTCGATGATTGATGATCTGAAAAAGCAAAAAGTTTATATTCATATCGATCTGGATGTAATAGATCCTCTGGAATTCAGGAATGTTAAATGTCCACAACAGAATGGGTTTCGAATAAGCGAAATAGTGGAAATCCTAAAAAATCTGCAGGCAAATAATGAAATTATTGGGATTAGTATATTGGAAAATACGGAAAAAGATGAAGTGAAATTGAAAAGCCTGAACAAAATAATAAAAGTCTGTTTGAATATGGGATGAAGCTTCTATGAAGCTTGCCAATAACCTAACAATATGTTATAATATTAGAATATTAGGTTGATTGAGGTTCCCAAATGGCTGTCGAGAGAAAAAATCAAATTATTACCGCTGCAGGCGTATGCTTTTCCAAATATGGATATGACAAGACAAGTTTGGATGATATTGCAAAAATAGTTGGAATTAACAAGGCATCATTCTATCACTACTTTAAAAATAAAGAGGAAATCTTTACTGCAATGATTACTGAAGAAGCAGACAGGTATATTTCGAGAATAATTGAAAAGGCAAATAAAGAAGCTGATTGCAGGCAAAGAATATTATGCTGGATCTCAGAGGGGTTCTCGTATCTTAATTCAAACAGCATTTTAAACCAGCTATCATACGAATCCATCATCAGCCTGAATCCGTATATACAGAAGCTTGTAGATTATTCAAAAAAGAAGGGAACAGCCTATCTCGCGGATACTTTTACCTTTTACATGAAGAAAGGCGAGGTTAAAAAAATCAACGTACTTAGAACTGCCCAGATCATCCAGGATATTGTTTATTCATTAAAAGAATACCTGCACAGGCAAAAGTATGATGATACAGTTTCTGAAGAAGCAAGACAAAAAAGGATAATTGAAGAGATAATTGAATCCATAACAATGATTTTAAACGGTATCATTATTACAGGGGATTAGATATTTGAAATGTAATGCACTCAAGAACAGGAATTGCCTTATTACAGGCGCTGATTCCGGAATAGGGAAAAAATTGTCGGTTGAGCTTGGAAAACGCGGGACAAATGTTCTCATGATTTGTCGAAACCGGGAAAAAGGGCTTCGTGCTCAAAAAGAAGTAATGCATGAATCAAACAATAATAATATTGATTTGATTGTTTTGGATGTATCCCTTCAAAAATCCATAAATGAAGTTATTCCGGCAATAATAGATAAGTATAAACATATTGATATTCTAATTAATAATGCGGGTGTTCTTTTATTCAAAAAAGAATTAACCGATGAAGGAATTGAAAAGACACTGGCCACCAATTACCTGGGGCCGTTCCTGTTGACAAACCTGATACTGAAAATGAATGAATCACAAAAGGCCTGTAAAATAATTAATGTCGTATCAGAGGGAAGCAGTGATAACAGATTCGATCCGGATTATCTGAACAGTATAAAAAAATACAACGGAATGAACGCATATTCTTTTTCAAAACAGGCAGAAATATATTTTACGTTTGAACTGGCAAGTCGGTTGAAAAATACAAACAGTTCAATAAATTGTTTTTACCCGGGATTGGTTCAAACAAATTTGGGCAAACCTGAAAAAGGGTTTTTTCGATTAACATTTAATATTATGTCGCGTATATTAAAATCAAGGTTTATATCAAATGAAGAAAGTGTTCAGCCGTGCTTATTTCTTCTCTGTTCAGAGAAGGCTTTGAAGATGAACGGATGTTACCTTAAAAGAGACAATTCCAGTGTAAAGGTAATCCGGAAATATAATAAAGAAATATCTGCCGAATTATGGGAAAAAACATTGGGCCTGTTTGCTTCGCAGAATTTGCCTGTTTGCTGAATATTTTGTTTTATCAAGTCTCTTGCCTGTGTTAGTATCAAATAAAAATAAAAAACAGGATGTTTCAAGCAATGAAAAAAGCAGGTAACCGGAAAAGGTTATTAAACAAAATTTTAATTACGGTATTGTTAACTTTATTGTTATTCAATTGTAAATCAATTAATTATCTTTACAGCGGAATGGAGCAGGTAAGAATCGGGCATTCCAATAATAACTTTTCCTATATGTATCCTGTTTCACGAAAACCGAATAATAACACCGTAATAATTATCATAGGCGGTTCCGGTTATTCCTCAGTACTCGGTTCACGGATGGGGGGATTTTCAACGGGCTACAGTACAGCTGGGATTCTGAATATCAGGCTGGCGAAGGAATATGATTTACTAATTCTTGAAAAGCCAAATCTGGAACCATTTGAAAATGAAGAATCAAAAAAGGAATTGCTGCAAATATATACAGTAGAAGAACTGAGTACGATATATGCCCGTGCGATAGATTATTTCTTTACCATTCGAAAATATGATAAAGCTGTAATATTCGGGCATTCGGAAGGCGGCAGACTGGTTCCGGCAATTTATAACAGGTTATCCGTTAAAGAGAAAATTTCCAGGCTGGTTATTGCCGGAGCAGGGGGCATCTCCCAGGAAGAGCAATTAAAAATCCTTATCGAACGCGGTATTATAGAAGATCTTACGCCTGCTGATTTTAGTAAAAAGTGTATTGAAATAAATAAGAATCCGGATTCTGTTGTATTATCATGGTGGGGGCATCCTTACAGGCGCTGGGCAAGTTTTCTGAATTACCGATATATTGAAGATCTTGAAAATATTCAAATTCCTGTATTGCTGGTTCACGGCCGAAACGATAACAGCTCTCCGGTAGAAGGTTCAAGGATTGTATTTAACGATTATAATAAAAACGGGAATATTTCATACATTGAGACAGACGGAGGACATGGCGCGGTTTTTAATAATCTGGAAATGGTAGAAGCATGGATAGAGAATAAACATGTTGAAAACAAAGCGTGCTGCGAATAGAATAAAAAAATTGAACTGAAAACTGTTGTTTTTGGGAGATCAAAATGATTATTAACAAAAACCGTGAAAATGTATTGCTATGCCTGGCTTTGTGTTTTTTTTAAACAATGCTATGGGCTTTATTGCCGGCAATAATTGCGCATTATATTACAGATGTGATTTCCTTTTCCGGTGTAATTGACAAGCTGTTCGGCGGCTGATGATTATTCATACTATCGTAAAAAAATGTAATTTTTGAATAAAAAAACCAACCTTTTACTCCCTTTTAAAAAGAGCCGGTAAAAAGCGTAAGAATTTATACCAGGATTAATAAAATACCTCATGTACTTCCGGAAATGCAGAGAGTAGGATTACGGAGTTCAATGCGGCGTTGCCGTTAAAAAACTATTTAAGTTAGTTGGTTCCCTTAAGGAGGGGTAAATGAAGAAAAAAATTTTATGCATGCTGGTTGTTCTTGCAGTATTAGGTCCGGCGGTTTTGTTTGCCGGAGGACAACAGGAATCCGGTCTGATTAAGGTAGGTATTGTTAACAATCCGCCGTCCGAATCCGGATACCGCGCAGCAAATGTAGCAGACTTTGAAAAGGTCTTTACAGAAGCTAACGGGTATGAGGTTTCAAGCTTTTACAGCCTGAAGAATGATGAGCAGCTTAATGCAGCCGCCCAGTTTATTACAGACGGTGTGGACTATATTCTTCTGTCTGCGGCTGCCACAGACGGCTGGGCTTCGGTACTCGGTAATGCCAAAGAAGCCGGTATCAAAGTGTTTCTCTTTGACCGTATGCTGAATGCGGATTCAAGCCTGTATGAAGCCGCCGTTGTTTCGGACATGGCAAACCAGGGCGATACAGCAGTAAACTGGCTTGTAGCACAGAAACTGCCTTCATACAATGTCATTCACATTCAGGGCGCTATGGGCAGTGATGCACAGATCGGACGAACCGCAGCATTGGATGCACAGTTTGCATCAGGTGCGATGAACCTGGTAGTGCAGCAGACTGCAACCTGGGATGAAGCTGAAGCAAAGAAAATTACCGAATCGGTAATCAATTCCGGTGAAGCTTTCAACGTTATCTATGCCGAAAATGACGGCATGGCAAAAGGCGCTGTTGCAGCGCTTGACGAAGCAGGCATCACACACGGTGTTGACGGAGATGTTGTTGTCATGGGTTTCGACTGTAACAAATGGGCGCTCAGGGAACTGCTTGCCGGCAACTGGAACTATGACGGTCAGTGCAGTCCTTTCCAGGCAACAGTAATCGATGGAATGATTAAAAAGATTGAAGCCGGCGGAAAGCTGTCCTCAAAGAAAGTTATTTCTGAAGAAAAGGGTTTTGATGCGCGAACCATTACACAGAAAGACATTGATACATACGGACTCGGAGAATAATTTAATCTCCTGATCTTTTTTGGATGACTTTGCAGTAGATGAAGTGCAGCGCAGAGTGTGTGTATTTACCACATACTTTACGCTGCCGTTTTTAAAAACCTGAAAAAGGCGGTTTGTTGCCGATGAAGAATGACATTGTTTTATCCATGAGTGGAATTTCAAAATCATTTCCGGGTGTACGGGCCCTTCATAATGTGGATTTTACTCTTCGCAAAGGCGAAATACACGCTTTAATGGGTGAAAACGGGGCCGGTAAATCAACCCTGGTCAAAGTTTTAACGGGTGTATACCCGAAAGATTCCGGGCAAATCAGAATAGCAGGAATTGATAATGAAATTGCAATAAAATCACCTCAGGAGGCCCAGAACCTGGGTATCAGTACAGTTTACCAGGAAATAACCCTGTGTCCCAACCTGACGGTTGCTGAGAATATGTTTATAGGGCGAGGCAATTACCGTTTTGTAAACTGGCGTTCAATAGAAAAGAAAGCAGTTGAGATACTTGAGAAGCTAAAAATTCCTACAAGCGCTACCCGGCAGCTGGGTACCTGTTCGCTGGCTGTACAGCAGATGGTTGCAGTTGCACGTGCAGTTGATATGGAATGCAAGGTGCTTATACTGGATGAACCTACTTCGTCTCTGGATGAACAGGAGGTAGCGTTGCTTTTCTCTCTTGTGCGGGATCTGAAGTTGCGCGGCGTTGGAATCATCTTCATAACACATTTTCTTGAACAGGTATACCAGATAAGCGACAGGATAACCGTTTTACGGAACGGTGAACTGATTGGGGCATATGATGTAAAGGAGTTACCGCGCGTTAAACTGATTTCGGCAATGATGGGAAAAGAGATAGACGATATGTCGGAATTATTGCATAGAGAAAAATCTCTTAAACTGGATACCCCGCTTGTTTACGAGGCCCGCGGTTTATCCAGCGCAGAAGGCACAAAACCGTTTGACTTCGAAATTCACAAGGGAGAAGTTAACGGGTTTACCGGGCTCCTCGGTTCCGGTCGCAGTGAAAGCGTGCGCGCCATATTCGGCGCTGATAGAATTACCGGGGGAAAGATAAAGATAAACGGTAAAGATATTAAAATCTCCAAACCCAAAGACTCAATGAAGCATGGTATCGGGTATCTGCCCGAGGACAGAAAAGGGGACGGCATCATTGAGGATTTATCCGTACGTGAAAATATCATACTTGCTCTGCAGGTGTTGAAGGGCTTTTTACGGCCGTTTTCCGGAACCGAGGCTGAAGCCTTTGCAGATGAGTATATTAAATTATTGGGAATTAAAACCGCTTCAACGGATACGCCCATAAAATCTCTTTCGGGCGGTAACCAGCAAAAGGTCATACTTGCACGCTGGCTGCTCACAAATCCGCAGTATCTTATTCTGGATGAACCGACGCGGGGTATAGATGTCGGAACAAAGGTGGAAATACAAAAGCTTGTACTGAAGCTTGCAGGCGAAGGTGTCAGCGTAACATTTATTTCATCTGAAATAGAGGAGATGCTCACCACCTGTTCGCGGCTTATCGTTATGCGGGATCGTAACATAGTCGGTGAATTGAAGGGAGAAGAAATGACGCAAACAAGGATTATGCATACGATAGCCGGGGAGGCTGCTCATAATGATTAAGAGTTCCAATATGGTTAACGGTATAAAGAGACTGTCGCATTCCCAGCTGATAATACCGTTGTTTGCCCTTTTATTGATTATTATTTTTAATTTATTCAGGGATATCGGTTTTTTTTCCATCCGCGTTATAACAAACAATTATGGAAATACCGTTCTTTCCGGGAATTTAATCAGTATTTTGAACGGGGCTTCCGAGCTTGCAGTTCTGGCAATCGGTATGACGCTGGTAACCTCGGCGACGAAAGGGCAGGATATAAGCGTTGGCGCAGCGGCGGCGATAGCAGGCAGCGTTTTTGTTAAAGTACTTCGGGCAAATGAAATTACAATGCCGGTTATTATCCTGGCGCTGCTGACGGCATGTGTTGTAGCAATTCTGTTCGGCCTGTTTAACGGTATGCTGGTTGCAAGGTTTGATATTCAGCCGATGATTGCCTCGTTGATACTGTTTACTGCAGGACGTCCGATAGCATACTGGATAAACGGCGGGGCAACGCCCAATGTTGAAAGTCCGCTGCTTAACTATATCGGAAGTTTTATCCCGGGGATCCCGATTCCAAGTCCGATTCTTATCGTAATCGTGTTCGGTATCCTTGTTAAGCTTGTTCTGAGGTTTACCAATCTCGGGTTATATATACAGTCGGTCGGTATCAATGAACGGGCTGCCCGGTTAAACGGTATTAACCCTGTTTTTATGAAACTTCTGGTATTCATGATACTTGGTGTCTGTGTAACAATTGCCGGTTCCATAAATGTCTGCAGAATTGGCCTCATTAACCATGAAACAATTCTCATCGATATTGAAATGGATGCTATCCTGGCGGTCGCAATCGGCGGCAATGCCCTGAGCGGCGGAAAATTCAAACTGGCCGGTTCAGTGATTGGCGCATACATAATCCAGGCCCTGACGATTACGCTTTATGCGATGAAGGTTTCGTCAACAGCGGTAAAAGCCTATAAGGCAGTTGTAATTATTGCCATCGTCGTAATAGGTTCGCCGGTTGTACAGAGATATGCACTTCAGTTGCGCGACAGGCTTTTTAAAAAACCCATGAAACTGACGGGGAATAACTGATATGGCAGGAAAGAGTTTACTAAATATTTCATCAGGTAGAACAGGAAAAAAATCAGGAGAGCCTGTTTCAAATACTGCTTTGCTGCTTACCATAACAATTTGCGGATTTATAGCGATGTACGTGATTGCAATGATTGTATGGGGAGGCGGGTTTCTTAATCCCCAGCAATTCTTTGATATTTTTAATAACAATGCATATTTGATTATAGTTTCCTGCGGACTGACCGTAGTCATGATAACAGCCGGCATAGATATTTCGGTTGGAGGAATGATTGCACTGGTAACCATGACCTGTGTTGTTGTTCTGGAAGACCATGGCGGCAGCATAGCAGGCTCGATGGTTCTGGCCCTGGGCATGGGTTTGGGAATAGGCCTTATCCAGGGGTTTTTGATATCGTACCTGGAGATACAGCCCTTTATTGTCACCCTGGGAGGCATGTTCTTTGCAAAAGGACTGACGACAATCATCAGTAAAACTCCTCGAACAGTGACAAACGAAATGTTCCTTGCTCTTAAGAATTTTCGTATCGTAATTCCCGGTATCGGTACTTACGGGAAAACCGGTAATTTTATTCCAGCCAGGATAGAGCCGGGTGTGCTGGTAGCGCTGGGTATAGTGTTTGCGGTATGGGCAATTCTGAAATGGTCGCGGTTCGGGCGTAACCTGTATGCAGTGGGCGGCAACAGTGAAAGCGCACTGATGCTCGGTATAAATGTCAAACGCACGAAGTTTTTTGCCTATGTTCTAAGCGGGGTATTTGCCGGAATCGGCGGTTATGTCTACCTGATGCACACGGGGGCCGGAAATGCGGCAAATGCCACCCAGGCTGAAATCCAGGCAATTGCCTCTTCAATTATCGGCGGAACATTATTAACCGGCGGAGTCGGCAGTGTAATCGGAACGCTTTTCGGGGTACTCTCTCTGAAAACGATCAGCAATATCGTTATCGCTTCCGGGCTAAGGGAACCGTACTGGCAAAGTATTACAACAGGGCTTATGCTGTGTTTCTTTATCCTGCTTCAGAGTGTAATTCTTACGCTTCGTAAAAAGAGAGGTAAGGGCTGATCGACTGTTCCTTCGGCAAAAAGAGGTTTGACAGTACAGATGTAAAAACTATATAATTTCAGATCAGATCCGCAGATATAAAGAGAAATTGAAGAAGTAAAAATGTATTTCAAACAATGCCGATTGATAAAGAATTTTATTCAGATAATACTCTACAGCTCTATACTTGCAGCATGTACAACATTTCAACAGGTTCCGATTCCGGGTGTTCTGGACAATTGGCCCCATGAGCTGCCGCCGCCGTTAATCACGGACCCGGATGAAAAAGAAGCAATGATTCAAGAAACAATTCTTTTTCTCGAAGAAAATAATAATTCTTACTGGGGATTATTGTCCGGGGATGACCGTTCGGATTATTTACGTCTTTATGATGAATTAAGTTCAGAGATCGAAAGATCCTGCGTCAGTTTCATCAATCTTGACCTGGACTGGCCGACTCTTAAAAAGGAAGTCGGAGATGATATTGCATCTGCAGACAGTCATGGCTCCGCTTTGGGGGCTTTGTCAAGGCTGACATATTATCTGAAAGAAGGGCACACCATGATCATTCCGGAGCGGTTGGTTATGAACAATAATTTAAAAAGCGGTGCTCCCTGTATTTCCTTATCGGGTTTCAATATTAATCCTCCTGGCGCATGGATTACGCCATGCAAAGACAACCGGCTGGTTGTCAGCAGGGTTTTCGATAATTCTCCGCCTTATTTCTGGGAAGCGGGAGATGAAATTATCGCTCTAAACGGAATCCCGTGGCAGGAATGGCGTCGGCCTTTGGAACAGTCGTCCCTGCCGATTATCGGCTCATCCGGAGCAAATACGACCGCAGTTAATCTGAATTGGCAGAAAAGCATAATGCGGAACATTCATCTGTTCTCAACCGTAACAATACGCCGAAAGACAAGCGGTACAATAGATTCGGTAAAGATTCCGGACAGAGAGTTTACTGCAGGGGAACAATACAGGGAGGCTCCGTTCCCGATAATATTTGTTCCCGGTTCGGAGATCGGCAAAAACTATGATGCCCTTGACGGGGGCATATTGCAGGAGATGAATATCGGATATATAAGGGTAAATTATTTTGATCAGGAAATTAAAGATTTAAAATCATGGGACCCGTCCCGGACCAGGTTTTATAAAGAGTTCAGAGACGCAGTAGCTTCTTTACTTGGTACGGAGGGTATTATTCTGGATTTTCGTAATCATGGCGGAGGTATGCACCAGGTAAGTTACGGCGGACTTGAATTGCTGGTTAAGAACCCTGACGATATGCAATTCTATGATGTATTTGAAAAAACAGGACCGGATACTTACAGCCGGTATCCTCTGTTGGCTCACAAATTCCCGGGGCAAAGTCCGGATACAGTTTTCGGCAAAAAAGTCGTTGTTCTAACCGGTTCGGAATGCGTGAGCGGAGGAGATTTTTTTACGGCAATTACGTCGGGATTTGATGAGATCACTGTCATGGGTACGGCAAATAACGGCTCCTTTGCCGGGCATATGGACGATAAAGTTTACCGCGAAGGCGATATTAAAATATTTACCGTATTACCCAGCATTATATGGTACAGGCATAATACAAAAAACTCTGATCTGCGAAAAAGTTTTGTTGAAAAATATATTGAATATAATGCAGATGATATTACCCGGGGAAAAGACACGTTGCTGCAGGCTGCTGTTGATTTTATCAGGAGATAGCCGGAACGCGTTCTACTGGTACGGTTGCCTGACTTCTGATATTTGTCGAACATTATTGGACACAACATTGTCCGGCGGTTTTGATAATACAGGTTCAAAGGTTGTAAATGAATGACGCTTGCGGACAGCGTCCAACAGGGGGTAAATATGAAATTCGTAATTTCTGCAGTGATTTTATTGTCGGTTTTAGCCTGCGTAAGTACAGGTGAGGAACACAGCCCATACCTGATTAATGAACCGGTTTCCAACGCGACTGCTGATCTCGCCGATTATGCCTGCTACTACAAGGAAACCCCTGATGGAAAGCTTGAAATGCATATTTTTTATCCTGAAGGCTATGATGCCAATCGTATAAAACCGTATCCTGCAGTTGTAAACTTCTGCGGGGGAGGCTGGATACGGGCCGAAATGGAATGGGCCCAGGATAATGCCCGGTATATGGCCGGTATGGGATTTATAGGAATTGCGGCACAGTACCGGCTTGCCGACCATAATAAAATCAGTGTTATGGATTTGATGATGGATGCGAATTCAGCGGTACGATGGGCCCGGGTATACAGTAAAAAGTTTAATATCGATACCGATCACATTGCGGCTATGGGAGATTCAGCGGGCGGACATCTGGCTCTCTGTACAGCCATGTTCCCGCAGTATATTGACCCGTCCGAGAATCCGGGAACAAGTTCCGTGCCCAATGCTGTTTTTACGGTTGCGGGGGCGGTAAACGTCAACGATTATAATTTCAAACAGCTTCTGATAGGCCGCGGGGAGGCAAAAAACTGCTCGCCCTATCAGAATGTCCGGCCCGGACTTCCGCCGGTATATATGACCCAATGCGTCGAAGATGATATTCTGCCGTTTCGCTACACCGAGGAATTCGTCGGAATGATGAATGAGGCCGGGAACACGGCAAAGCTGTACCCTGTTGCAGGGGGCAGTCACCTGGCAACCTGGGATGACCCGGAAATCCGGGCCGCCTGGGAAGAGGCTTTGACCGGGGCAGTTGCCGACCTGGGTTGGGTGCTTCAGTAGTTCTGCCTTTTACCGTATGTTTTATGAGTCTGACGGTTAAACAGATATATGCAAATACGGGGTAATCAACAAGAAACGCTGGTGATCTTTGAATGTTTGAAGCCCAGATACACAGTTGTGTTTTCTTTTAATTTCATTGATTCGATTATTTTTTCTGAAAGCATGAGCCTGATCGGATGTCCTGAGATACAAACCAGCAATTCTTTTCCCTTGCCGTTATCTCCAATACTGCTGATATGTCCCTGGAAAAGATGGGAACTGTTGTTGAGAAAAGGAACAGGGGAAAGGAGAATTCCCTCAGAAGGAATAGTCACTTTTACATTTCCGCTTTTCCTGGAGAGAGATGTCAGGATAAAATTCTCGGAAATGGTAATTTCAGCGATACCGTTTCTGACCCTGGAATATCCCCTGAAATGGGTTTCGACTCCCGGAAGGCCTGAAGCAATCGAGTTTGACGAAGAATAGTCGGGAAGGCAGAACCGTATCGGATCATCTGTTTCGGAACTCCCGGCCTGAAGAAGTTTTACATCCATATCGTAGATTGTCTTAAGGTTCGCTTCCGTTATAACCCCGGAAGGCGGGCCTTCAGCTATAAACTTGCCCCGGTGCATCAGGGCTGTTCTGCTTGAATGAAAAAGCGCATGGTTCGGCATATGCGAGGTCATGATAACTGTTATTCCTCCTGATGCCATCCGGTTTATCATATTCAGGACCATGTGCTGATTTTTATAATCAAGATGCGATGTCGGCTCATCAAGCAGGATGATTTTCGGATCCTGGGCCAGGGTTCTTGCTATCAGGATCAGCTGCCTTTCCCCCCCGCTGATTTCTGTGTAGGGTTTGTTTTTATAATGAAGCAGTCCTACCATATCCAGGGCCTGTTCCGCGATAAATGTGTCGCTGTCCGAGGGCGATTCGAAGGTCCCGAGGTATGGCGTACGTCCCATGCGTACAATTTCAAGCACGGAAAACGGAAATGATGCTGTATGTTCCTGGTATACAAAACCGATCTGACGGGCCGTTTCAAGCACATCCATAGTCCGGATATCCCTTCCTTCAAGATAAACCGAACCAGCATCCAGCTCCAGTCCGTTGTTGATACATCTCAGCAGGGTTGTTTTTCCGCAGCCGTTGGCTCCGAGGATGCAGAGAATCTCTCCTGCGCCGACCTTAAAGCTGATATTATCCAGCACCCGATGTTCTCCGAAAGAATAGGAACCGTTGCACATTTCAAGGAAAGCGGTCATCGCCAGCCCCCTTTTGTCTTTCTTATCAGATAGGCGAAAAAGGGCGCCCCTATAACAGCAGTCAGTATACCGAGGGGGATCTCGGATGAGATGGCTGTTCTGGCAACGGTATCGATTATAAGAAGGTAGGACGCTCCGAGGACTGCCGAAGAGGGCAGCAGGACCTTGTGATCCGGCCCCACAAGCATTCTCCCAACATGGGGAATAACAAGCCCGACCCAACCGACCATTCCGCTTACGCATACTGAGGCTGCAGTAACAATAGTCGCGCAGAAAATAATAATCCCTTTCAGGATTTCCGTTCTGATCCCGAGGGAACGGGCTTCTTCATCTCCCATTACCAGGACATTCAATCTCCAGCGTACCAGCATTAATCCCGTAAGACCCGTTGCAATAGCGGGCAGAACGGCAAGCATGTCTTCCATGGTTGTCCCGCTGAGGCTCCCCATCAGCCAGAAGGTGATTGCAGGCAGTTTTTCGTAGGGATCGGCCATGAATTTGGTCGCGGAAATAAGAGCTGAAAAAAAAGCCGAAACAACAACCCCGGACAGAACAAGCATGAGAACGGGGGTGCTTTTGTAGATACGGCTTATCCCGTAAGTCAGAATTACCCCTGTTATTCCGAAGGCGAAGGCCGCTATCTGAATAACAGCTGCATTTCCTGATGCAAGGATAGCCAGGGCGGCCCCGAATCCTGCTGCCGACGAGACCCCCAAAACATCAGGGCTTACAAGAGGGTTCCTGAACATTCCCTGAAAGGAAGCGCCGCTTACAGACAGGGCGGCCCCGATGAGCATCGCAGTCATGGTTCTGGGAAAGCGTATTTTAAAAAGAATGGTATAAACAGTTTTGGGGACATTGAAGCCCCTGAAGAGAAGAACCTCTCCAAGGGCTTTCATAATATCCCCCGGGCTGAGGGGATAGCGCCCGATAAAGAGCGAAATCAAAAACAGCCCGAGGGGAATCAGTATCAGAAAAAATATTCTGACACCGGAAATCTTTTCCCTTGTTGTTTCCGGTCCGATCATATTTTTCAATCGGAAAGCAGCAATGCCTCAACGTCACTGTTGCTCATGTGTATACCGTAGAAATCCGAGTAGAAGTTTTTTACTTCCTTTGAAAAATCCAGATCAGAAAAGAGTTCAGGGTAAAGTTTCCCGGCAATCCAGATTTCTCCGAGAAATGAATCAGCTACAGGAGTGTCCCATGCAACGGTATAGCCGGGCATGGCGAATACGCGTTTGTTTTTAACAGCGTCGATATCTTCCCAGGCGGAATTGCCCAGAATGTCATCAACGGTTTCCGCGCAGTACGGAGGTACAATAATAACCTGCGGGTTCCAGATCATAATCTGTTCCAGTGAAGCCTCCGGCCAGCGTCCGGTAATTGCTTCAGCTACATTAATACCTCCGGCCCCTTCAATAAGGAAGTTCTGATATGAATCTCCGCCGGTACATGAATTAACCCCCGTCTTGTTCGGAATCAGAACACGGGTGCGCTTTTTCTCCGGGATTGATGCTGTTTTTGAGGAAATATACGACATTTTCTCGTCATAATAAGCAATCAACGCGTCGGCTTCTTTATTTTTGCCGATGCATTCACCTATAAGTAGAATACCTTCCTTGAGTTTTTCCGGGCTCTCAAGGTCAAGTCCGATAACAGGCAGTCCAAGGGCTTCAAGGTTATTCCGCACCTCTCCGAATCCGCCTATTACGACATCCGGGTCAACTGCTACAACCGATTCAGTATTTACTTCCCAGGGCATCCCGACTTTTGTAATATTTTCGATATTCCCGTCAAGGGCCTGAAGCACCTTGTTCTTCGGACTGTTGGAATCAATTCCGACAATTTTATCCTGGCCCTTCAGGCTGTAGATAATGAGTGTCGCCATCGGGTAGACAGTAACCACTCTGTCGACCTGGTCCGGTAAAGTAACGGCTGCGCCGGTCTGGTCGGATATTGTTCTGCCTTCGGCCATCACAAAGGATGCCGTGAGACTCATGACAATGATGATAAGAACGAATTTTGAAAATGATCCCGGTTTTTTGTGTTTTAACATTTGAGATTCTCCTCCATTATTTTTCAGGTCAGTGCTTCTTCATGAAACACGGCCATTGTTCCGAAGTTATGCTGGTAGCAGCAGTAGCATTCCAGAGATATATCAGCTTCAAGACAGACATGGGTATGGATATTTCTGTTTCCTACCGAAAGGCTTTTTAACGGGCTGGTTCGTTTTTGAGGGGTATTCTGCAGGAACCTGTGAAATCGTCCTGAAAAAGGATAGGGTCTGTAATCCCTGAGCCAGTAATCCCTGCCCAGTGGAAAACGGAAATCACTGCTGCTGTAATGAGTGCCTGTCCCCAGGCTTATATACTGTTCATGCATCTGATATGTATAAAGGCCGTCGTGGTTTCTGCATTTTGCGGTGCCGGTAAACGGGAAAGACGAAAGGCCGGCTCCTTCTATAATGATCAGGGCCACCTTTTTACCGGATCGGACAGCATCGCAGGAGACGGGAACCACCCGGGTAATATCTTCCGGAATATCCAGTGTGGTATATACCGGAATGTAACGATCCAGTGATGAAGTGTAGTCGTTAATCCGGATAAAACTGCTCAATCCCTTGAACATTACTCCAGGTTTGGCAACGGCAATGAAATCGTGTATATACATGGCAAAGTCGTCGGAATAGGATGATTCCAGGCCGGCAAGGAATTCATCCCGGGTATACAGGTCCCAGATATCGGACAGTTCCTGAAGTATTTCCTGTGAAAGGTCCTTTATAGACGACCGGTTGAAATAGGCATATTTGCCGCTGGACAGGATTATCTCTTCAGTCCTGAAGTATTTTTCCAGATCGATGATTCTTTCGACGGTTTCAAATCCTCCGGTGCCTACAACCATGGGTTCAAATCCGGTGCTGTCGAGAAATCTGTTTACATTGGAAAAAATATTGTCAAAGGCCTCTTTCTTCCCGTCCGGCTGATTAACCGCCAGAAACCATGCCTGGGCGTAATCAAGGACAACAAGCTCCGGCTGGTAGATGTCCATCATTTCCAGTGCAAGATCCGTTACCCAGGTGTCCGATTCGGGCTTCTGATCTCCGGGATACGGCCGGCCGCTGATAAGCTTTTTTACCTTCGAAATAATCGGCGACGGGTGTTCCATTCTTTCGCCGGTCCTGAAGTCAAAAAGTTTCTGATATCCGTGTACATCCAGCAGGCCCAGGCTCAGCGGATCTTTTTTCCAGGACTGCGTCGCAGAATCATCCGCGGCTGCGAATTCAAGGGAAAGGGGGCCCTCCAAACTGACCGGCGAACCGCAGTTCGGACAGAGTCCTCCGTTCAGATTGTCTTCTACAATCTGACAGCCGCAGCCCATGGCATTGAGCCGCTTCACAATGACCGATCCGCAATCAGGACAGGCTGTATCAAGCCATTCCGATCCCACCAGGTTGCCCAGAAAAACATGATTAAGGCTGCTGTGCGCAATTTCTTTCATGGCCAGAAGCCGTTCAACCGGCACATGGTCATCTGACTCCATCTTGTATTCAGGCAGAAGCCAGAATATATGCCAGGGAATGTCTCTGCTTATGCCGCCCAGAATTCCGGATATTTTTTCTATATCTTCTTCATTCATATCCGGTGTAACGGGAGTAGTCACCTCCACATGTACACCCTTCTGTTGAAGAATGTCGATATTCCTGATCACTGGAGCGACACCGGGAACACGGCAGGATTTTTTGTAAAAATCATCGCTGATTGATTTAAGGCTGACATTGGCGAAGTCGATGTTTTCTGCAAGGGTCTCAATTCCTTCACGTGTAAAATAACCGTTGGTTGCGCAGCCGGCATGGAGCCCTGCGGACCGGGCGGTTGCGGCCGTTTCAAGAAAGTACGGGAAGGAGACGGCCGGTTCGTTCACGTTAAAGGCAATATTCATGCATTCCAGGGAACGGGCTTTTTGCACAAGTTCCCGGGGAGATATCTGATAGCGGAACAGTTTTTCCCACGATTCCCGGGCGATATAACTGTTTTCGCAGTATGGACAGTCGAAATTACAGCTCACTGTTCCGGCAAGAAGGGTTAGGCTGCCGGGGTAATAGTGAAGTATCGGAACATCTTCAATCCGGCCGACTGTAAAAGAGGATATCTGGTTTTCAAAACGGGGAACGATTTCAGTTTCATTCAGGACGTACATCCCGCAGCGGCCGAAAAAGGTTTCAGTAACATCACATCGTAATTCGCATATTGAGCATTTCATCTGGTTTACCTGCTGTATAGGATTTATTTGACAGGGAGAGATGCTGCTGTAGCTTGTTGTTTTCAATGTAGATAAACACAGGTGAGATAAAAATAACGGGATGATATGGGCAACAGTTCACTTTCTCTCCTTTCCAAACACGGGGGGCTGGTACCGTTTCCGGTACAACCTGACGGCCTGTTTCCATAGGTTAGTCCCTTAGGAAAGTCGGCTCGGAGATTAATACTTGAGTATTATATCAGGAATTTACTTATTGTGACTACCAACTTTTTTCTTGACATTTTTTACGGTAGAACAGGATTTGTATCACGGACGATTGGTTCTGCAGGTTGATAGCGATCCGTATATTATATATAATCCGGCAAACAGAAAGTTTTATAAATATAATGCGATAACAGAAAGGAAAATATATGATACGGGGAATCTTTTTTGATTTATACGGTACCTTATTTCTCTATGGCGATATGAAAAAGGCATGGACTGTCTGGCTGAATACATTTTATTCCTGCTTGAGTGATCTCGGCCTTAAAATGTCGAAGAAGGATTTTTCAAATGCCTGTGATCAGTTTTTTGGACGGGAAGAGCCCGCAGTAATCAATAAAGATTTAACATTGCTGGAAAACAGGATTATTGACCTGGCCCTGGCTGAAGAGCTGGAGGTTTCAATAAACGATGTTATATCGACAGCAGATATAATGGTTGAGAGCTGGCAAAAATTTATAGAACCTGATCCTGATGCAGTTCCGACGCTGGAAAGATTAAACAGTAATTTTACCCTTGGTCTTGTCAGTAATTTTGATCATCCCAGGCATGTCAGGAAGTATCTTGAAAAGTATAATCTCGACGGTTTTTTCGACACTATTGTTGTATCGGCGGAAGTAGGTGTAAAGAAACCGGATCCGGAGATTTTTGTCCGGGCCCTGGAAGAAACAGGGCTTGATGCAGCCGATATAGTATATGTAGGAGATACCGAAGACGATATTCTTGCTGCTGAAGCAGCAAATATGAAACCTGTTCTGATTCAGCGGCTGGTTCGCGGAACGGATGAGACGGCGCTTGATTTTACTGTGGGGAAAAACCGTGAAACAGGAAAAGAGCGGAACTCTACCAATATAATATCAGGATTGCCGGAACTGGTTTCGCTTGTAAAAACATTATAGAAACCGTCTTCAATCGGATTCAGATCAAATAGATTCATATAATTACTGCAAAATAAAAAAGTTGACAGCCACGGGAAACTGATTTAAGTTTTTTACAGGAGTTAATATAAAAATATTTATTGAAGAATATGAGCACATTCGATTTTGATAAAATAAGACAGAAAGCAATAAAAAAACCGTTTTTTTTATTATTGATTTTTATCTTTGCTGTAACGCCAGCTCTGGTCTTCGGGTTCCCGGGTTATTCATTTCTGGATATGGATGATGATTTTATATCTCATTTATACCCGGACAATAATGTCGGCATATTTTATTTTGATATCGGAAACAAAACGGAAATACTTGGTGGTTATTCCGGTTTAGGCAGCGGTTTATATATAGAAACCGGTATTAATCCTTTTGTTTTTATGAATAAAGGACTGCTTATTGCCCCGTTTATCGGAATCTCTCCGGTTTGGGGTTCTGATTACAAAGATTCTTTCCAGAAAAATCTTTCTGAACATTACCGGAGGTGTACGGAATACGAGGAGATTCTTGCCGAATTGGAAGCAATTATCTATGAAGGGGGCTCATTAAGCGCTGACGATCAGAAAAAGCTTGATGTTTTTGAATACGGCGATTCGCTGATAAACACTATGATGACCGATCCCATGGCTGGTGCATGGTCATGGTACTACGGGATTATATTCCGTCTGCCTTTTAAATATATGCCGGTTATCAAGGCTTACATTGTAAATCATTATGTTTCAATCGTCAGCAGCAGTACCGGCTGGATTAAGGATGGTGTAGCTCAGTCCGGCAGCGACGGCATCTGGTTTTCCGGACTGGGTGCAGATTTTGTTGTTTTTCGTGGGTATACTGTTATGTCCGAAGAACTCCTGGGCCAGGCTAACCTTGTTTCCGTCAGTATATTCTGTGAGGGGCTTGATCTGCTTGATGCCCGATTTACAAAAACCTACAGTGATTTTTGGCAAGATAAAAGCTGGGAAGCACCAATGTTCAAAGACTTTTTGGATCCGACATTTTTTGAGAAAAACCGGTTTCAGTTAAAAGCCGGCATTAAAATCGGTTTTAATCTTTTTTGATCACTGATTGGAATAATATTTAAACAATAAATTAAAAAATGAAAAACGCTTAAACCATGGGAGGAAACATGGCCAGATTTTTGAAAAATAAAGTTGCAGCAATAGGTCAGGCTCCGGGTGAACTTATTTTTATTGGAGAACAGAAGGTTGAGGAATCAACGATATCATTAATTGATTATGACCATGAGAAACTGAGCGAGAAAACACTTCATGAAATAAAAGAAGGGCTTCCGTATAAGGAAACAAATACTGTTACATGGCTCAATATTAATGGGCTTCACGATACCGACCTGATCAGGCAAATAGGCAGCGGGTTTGACCTCCACGCCCTGGTGACCGAGGACATTGTAAATACCGGACAAAGACCCAAAATGGAAGACTATGATGATTACCTGTTTTTCGGTATTAAAATGATGCACTATGATGAGGAAAAGCAAGAGATCCAAAGTGAACAGTTGAGTATTATTCTCGGTAAAACTTTTCTCCTTACATTTCAGGAAAGACCGGGTGATGTTTTTGAGCCGGTCCGCAACAGGATCAGAAAACATAAAGGACGGATACGCAAGGTCGGAATTGATTATCTGGCATATGCGCTTCTTGATACTATTATAGATAACTACTTTATTATTATTGAAAGGCTGGGAGAACAGATAGAAGATATCGAGGAGCAGATACTAAGGAATCCTACGCAGGAAGTTCTTGCCAGGATCAATAATTACAAAAGGGAAATGAATTATCTTCGCAAACAGTTGAGGCCTGTAAGAGAATTCCTGCTTCAGCTTTCCAGAATAGATTCGGAGCTGATTCAGGAAGAAACAATACCTTTTCTGAAAGATCTTCTGGATCTTTCAAATCAGACAGTAGACGCAATCGACAGTTACCGAGAAATGCTCTCTGATCATCTAAATATCTATAATACAAGCGTAAGCAACCGCTTGAACGAAATCATGAAGATACTTACCATCTTTTCTGCAATATTTATCCCGCTCACTTTCATCGCCGGAATCTACGGCACCAATTTTGATTATGTGCCGGAACTCCATTTCAGATACAGTTACTTTATTATGTGGGGCATATTTCTGATTGTATCACTGATATTACTGAGATTGTTCAGGCGAAAACGCTGGCTGTAGCAATCTCAGCTTTTCAGTGTTTTCTCGTATTCGTCTATATCTTTTTCTATTTTCTCAACCTCAGACAATAGTTTCTTAATATCATCTGTTCCTCTGGAGATAGTCTGCTGGCCCTCTTTTATAAGAATTTGATAAACATGACGGCCAATCTGTGCAAACCTGTTTTCCGCCTGTTTTTCAAGCTGCATAATGGTAAGTTTTGCAACTCCTTTTTCTCCAATCTCCTTGCTTTTTTCGCCGGCGGTTTCAATAACTTCTTTTGTTGATATTACGCCCTTGTTAAGCATTTCTTTTGATCTTTCCCAGAATCCCATATTTTC
This sequence comes from Spirochaetia bacterium, assembly GCA_963675665.1. Lineage (GTDB taxonomy): Bacteria > Spirochaetota > Spirochaetia > UBA9216 > UBA9216 > Thalassospirochaeta. Next base: position 3,874,169 of record OY776510.1, on the reverse strand, counting down.
ACCTCTAAAAATAATATAATACGCCGGTCGGCATAAGGGAAGTAAATTGCCCTTATGCCGGGTTTCATGGTGTTCATTGCGGGAAATTGGTAATGTCCAGCTTCATCAACGATACACGCTCCTGATAATATTCTTCAACAAGTATTGTTTCCCATCCGAATTTATTGTAATAAGCTGCAAATTCGTCTGTGAATAAAAACAGATGTTCGAAATTCAATTCACAGGCTTTTTTTATAACATGATTTATTAATAACTTTGCGATGCCACGGTTTCTAAAGTCTGACAGTGTATATACGCTTGCGAGCCAGGGCGATAATTCAGGGTGTGAATCCATGTTCTGTTTCAGAAGGCTGGCTGTAGCAATCGGATTGCTTTTGTATGATGCAGTAAATGTGATTGGAAGGATATGTTTATTGCAATAACTCTTTAATCTTTTTACCCGATTTTCTTTTGAATCGGCATGATGGTAACGGCCGAATTCCTCGTAAAGCCATTCCGCAATAATATTGATATATTCCGGGCAGTCTGCCAAATATTTAATTTCTATAAAATTGTTATCCAAAAAAGCCATTCCTGTATAAGTTTTCAAACGCCGAGAATTTCTTCGGCAATCAGTACCTTAACCCCCATATTCTCTACTTCCTTTAGAAAAGATTCCGGCGCTCGCGAATCTGTTAAAAGGATATCAATATCGGTAATCGGACATAATGAGATTATTCCGGTTTCATTAATTTTATCGGCATCGATAACAAGGATGCATTGTTGGGAATTTGATATTAAAATTCTTGAAATATTTGTCGCTTCATGGCTGTTATTTGTTAAACCGTTTTCAATAGTCAGACCGTCGGCCGAAATAAAGGATATCTTTGCAATATAATTCTTAAGATCTTTTTCAGCCATCTCCCCGATTATAGAGAAAGATTTGCTGTCCATTTTACCGCCCACGGTATAAGTTGTTACACCTGGATAATGCATAAGCAGGTTCATTATATTTACGCCGTTTGTAATTACTGTAAGGTCTCCTGATTTATTAAGATGAAGCGCAATATGTTCGGTAGTTGTTCCTGCATCCAGCATAATGGAGTCTCCCGCTTTTAAAAGAGATGCCGCCGCCTGTCCTATAAGATCTTTTTCCTTGAAATTCTTTTTCTGCTTTTCTGTTAAAGGAATCTCCCTGTTTTGTATGGAGTTACTGATAGAGTAGGCTCCCCCGTGTTTTCTGATAAGTTTGCCTTCATCTGCAAGTTCATTCAAGTCGTTTCTTACGCTCATTTCGCTGACTGTAAAAAGTTGGGAGAGTGACGTTACTTCTACAGAACCCTGTTCTCCCAGTTTCTTTAGAATTTCTGCTTTTCTTTCTTTTTTAGTTAGTTTATTCTGCATGACCTTCCTTTGGACCATTTTATGTTTTTCAGTATAGAGTATCTTAATAAACTTTGCAATAAATATTGCGAAAAAAATTGCGAAAAAAAGATAAGATATATAAAAGAAAAGAAAAACGAAAGAAAAAATGTTAAAAAGCTATATATAATATATAAAAAAGGTGTTGATAGAAAGAAAAACACTATATAAAATATATCGAACGAAAGAAAAAACTTGACAATAGAAAATGTATGCCTGATAATAGATCAATAAAAGTTAAGGAGAGAATAAATGGTTCCTAACCTTATCGTAATGTTAACCAACAATGATGAAACTGTAGCAAATGCACTGGAAGTCTTTGAATCCTGTAAAGATCTGCCGGTGAAATTCTGGGGATTTAAAGATATTGGCTTACCAAAGAATGAAATGAAAGCTCTTGTGGAAGAAATGAGAGCTGCCGGTAAAGAAACTTTTCTTGAAATCGTATCCTTGACGGAAAAAGAATGCCTTGCGGGAGCCGAATTGGCTGTTGAATGCGGTTTTGATTATTTGATGGGCACGGTATTTTTTGAGTCTGTATTTACCTATTTAAAGGAAAATAAAAAAGCATATTTCCCTTTCTGCGGGAAAATAGAAGGGCACCCCAGCATTTTAAAAGGAACTCCTGAAGAAATTACGGAAGACGCCTATAAATTACAGCAAAAAGGCGTCGAAGGAGTTGATCTTCTTGCATACAGACATGTTGATGCAGCTGAGAAAGTCTCTGAAATGATTGTTAAAAGACTGGATATTCCTGTAGTAATTGCCGGAAGTATATCAAGCTTTGACCGAATTGATGTAATGAAAAGAATAAACCCATGGGCATTTACTATCGGTACAGCGTATTTCCAACAGAAATTTGTAAAAGAAGGTTCTTTCAGGGAACAGGTAGTTGCAAGTTACGATTACCTGCAAAAATAAATGACTTTGGAGAAGTAGGAAGAAAAATGGATGTTTTAAAGGTAGAAAAGAAGGATGCAAGAAATTTCATGGAAGGAGTTGAACATTGTCGCGAGTATCTGCATACGGACAAGATTGTATTCGGCTCATCTGAATTATTGCCCGGACAGAGAGGGGCTAAGGACCCCGGGCACCCGGATTCTCACGAAGTTTTTTTTGTTTCAAGAGGGCATGTTCTTATGTTTGTTGAAGAACAGGATCGCTATTTTGAACTGAATGAAGGTGATTGTATTCTTATGCCCGAAGGGGTTTCGCATACTCTGATAAATATCGGTGAGGAGAAAGCAGTAGTAACCTGGACAATGGGACCGCCTGAAAAATAAAAAAGTTAGGAGTTTTTATGGAATATATTTTAAGTCTTGATTTAGGAACTTCAGCGATAAAAACCGCTTTGTTTAATGAAAAAGGCGGTTTGGTTGCATCTTCAAATCAGGAATATACTCTTCTTACACCTACAGCGCTTTCAGTTGAAATGGAAGTTGAAACATACTGGAAAGCATTCAAGGCCGGCGTACGCGAAGTTTTACAAAAAAGCGGAATTAATTCCGATTCAATACGCGCCATAGGCATCTCGGCTCAGGGTGAAACCCTGATTCCGGTTGATAATTCAGGCAACCCTCTGAGAAATGCAATAGTATGGATGGATAACCGGGCCCAGGATGAGGCTGATGAACTGCAAAAGGCTTTTCAAAACAGTGATATTTATGGAATAACCGGTCAGGTCAGTATTGTTCCGACATGGCCGGCTTCCAAAATATTATGGATGAAGAAGAATGAGCCCGACTTATTCGCCAGGGTTTCAAAATACCTTTTGATCGAAGATTATTTCATTTACCGTCTAACAGGAAAATTTGCGGCGGAGGGCTCCTTACTTTGTTCTACGGTATTCTGGGATATAACTACAAAAGAATACTGGTCAGATATGCTGGATTATCTTGGTATAACCAAAGAACAACTTCCTGAAATCCATGAATCGGGTGATGTTGTAGGGCCGGTTAAGGAAAATGTCGCAGATGAAACAGGACTTTCTTCCAAAACTGTTGTCTGTACCGGGGTTCTTGATCAGGCGGCGGGAGCAATAGGTGTTGGAAATGTTGAACCGGGAGTCTTCTCGGAAAGCACAGGTTCCGCCCTGGCAATTGTCTCTACTGTCGACAAACCGGTCTTTGATCCGTTAAAGAGAATGCCCTGCCACTACCATGGAATGCCTGATACCTACATGGCCCATACCTTTACAACAGGCGGCATGGTTTTGAAGTGGTTCAGGGACAAGTTCTGTGAAAATGAGATTATTGTCGGAGACAGATCAGGAATTGATGCTTACGAACTGATGAGCCTTGCTGCAGCGGAAGTGGCTCCCGGAGCTGACGGACTGGTAATGCTTCCTCATCTTCAGGGTGCAATGGCTCCTGAGAATGATCCAAAGGCAAAGGGGGTCTTCTACGGTGTTACCCTGGCACATAACAGGGCCCACTTCACCAGGGCAATTATGGAAGGGATAGCCTTTATTCTGAGAAAGAATATAGAAGTTATTGAAGAGCTTGGAATTCCTGTTAATGAAATTCGCAGCCTCGGCGGCGGGGCTAAAAGTCCGTTCTGGAGCCAGCTCAAGGCCGATGTAACAGGGAAAACCGTAATAGTCACTGACAATGAGGAAGAAGCATGTCTGGGAGCTGCCATTGTTGCAGGTGCAGGAATAGGAATGTTTCAAAATCTGAAAGAGGCATCCAGAAGAATGGTAACGGTGAAAGAACGGTATGAACCGAACCATACGAATAAGGAAATCTATGATGTCGTATACAGCAAATATATTGAACTGTATGCTTCATTGAAATCGATGTTTGCAAAAGAGACCGGTGATTAAAATTAAAGTAATAATTGGGGGAATTTATGGATTTTAACGGTAAGATAGCTGTTGTAACCGGAGGAGCTTCAGGGCTGGGCAGAGCCTCTGTATTAAAATTTGCTTCCGGCAAAGCAAAAGTAGCAATCTTTGATATAGATGATAAAAAAGGTGAAGCTGTTGTTAAAGAATGCAATGATGCCGGAACCGAGGGGTTATTTATTCACTGTGATGTAACACAGGAAGCTGATGTTATTAATGCCTTCAAACAGGTTGTTTCCGCTTTTGGTTCAGTAGATATACTTCATATCAACACTGGAATTATAGACAAAGTAAAATTTGTTTCAGAACTTTCATTTGACGATTGGAAAAAGGTTGTAGATGTCAATCTGAACGGCGCTTTTCTTTCTGCAAAGTATGGAATAACTCAAATGTTGAAACAGGACAAGGGTGTAATTGTTTTTACAGGATCAAACTGGGCATATGTATGTGATCCCGGTTTTACAAGTTATGCCGCTTCAAAGGGCGGGGTAGTTGCTTTTGCAAGAGCACTGGCTCTGGATCATGCAAAAGACAATATACGTATAAATGTTGTCTGTCCCGGCAATATGGTGACGCCTTTGCTGGAACGGCAGCTAAGTCTTGAAGACGATCCTGAGGCCGTTATGGAAAGCATGGGGCAGATATCAACCCCTGAAGAGGTAGCGAATCTTGTGGCATTTCTTGCGTCGGATGAATCAAGCGCCATGAAAGGCTCAGCGGTTATCATTGATCAGGGCGAAACCTTGGGGTACGGTCCCGGTCTGCGTGTTATGAAAAGCTGAAAATAGGAGTGTATTATGCGACTAAGTAAATGGCAAGGCTGGAATGCCTGGATTCTTCCGGCAGTGATTTTATGTTTTGTTATATCACTGACTCCGTGGCTGATAATGATATACAACAGTTTTTTCAGTCTGAGTTATACCAAAATCGGCTCCGGCGGGTTTATAGCCCTGGATAATTACAGAAAGGTTTTTACCGATACTGCATTTCGAACAAGTATCTGGGTAACAATTAAGTTTCTGCTTGTTTCTCTTCCTGTAGAATTGTTATTGGGCTTGGCCCTTGCGGTTCTTGTTTCACGGCATATTTTTACTCAGAAATTTGTAGTACCCATACTTTTGATTCCAATGATAATTTCTCCTACTGTAGTAGGTCTTATCTGGAGGCTGAATCTGAATCCCAATTTTGGAGTTGTAGGAATATTTCTTAAAAATCTCGGCATAGCAAATGACGGTCTTCTGGGCAGTTCTAAAACGGCGCTCGGTACCATTATTGCGATTGATATCTGGCAATGGACTCCGTTCCTGTTCCTGCTGTTTCTGGCCGGGCTTCTGGGGCAGCCGAAAGAACCTTTGGAAGCTGCACAGGTTGACGGCGCAAGCGCTGTTCAGACTTTCAGAAGGGTAACTTTACCGGCATTAAGACCGATTTTTACGGTTGCTTTTCTTTTAAGATTTACTGATGCCTATAAAATATTCGACAAGATATGGATGATGACTACAGGCGGACCGGGAATGGCTACGGAAGCATTAAGTATATACGGATACCGGGTAAATTTTAAATACTGGCATATAGGATACGGATCGGCAGTTGTTGTAATTCTGTTTCTGGTGAGTTACCTGATTACCCTGATCTTTTTCCACCTGGTTATACCGCCGGAAAAAAAGATCAATTAAGAAAAGGAGATTGTAATGCTTAAGAATAATAAATTAAAATGGACGCTGACAACATTTGAAATCATAGTCATCATTGTTGCCTGTCTGCTTGCGTTGCTTCCATATCTATGGACTTTTCTTTCCGGTTTCAAAGTTCGGACCGATATTCTTTCTACAACACCCAAGCTGTTTTTTACGCCGACTCTTGAGAATTTCCCAAAAGTATTTATTGAGAACGGATTTATTCTGTATCTCAAGAATTCAGTTTTAACTGCAGTTTTTGCTGTAATATTATGTCTGCTGGTAGGAATTCCCGCCGGGTATGCTTTCAGCAGGTATCATATTTTCGGTAAAAAACACTTGTACTTTTACTTTCTTACAACACGTATGTGCCCGGGCGTTGCGGAAGCTTTGCCGCTGTACATAATGTTCAGCAAGCTTGGACTCCTTGGAAAAACTCCGGGGCTTGTATTGGCACACTGTACCTTTATAGTTGCACTGGTAATTTACGTAATGAGGGCATTTTTCGATGATATTCCGGTTGATCTGGATAATGCCGCTCTTGTTGACGGTTATTCAGAATGGGGAGCCTTCAGACATGTTATTTTTCCTATTGTTAAACCTGCTGTTGTTTCCACTGCGCTGATCTCCTTTATTTTTTCGTGGAACGAATTGCTTTTCTCATTGATTCTTGGGGGACATGCAGCAAGAACCCTGCCGGCAAGTTTCAGCGGATTGATAACTCCGCACGGCACCTTCTGGGGACAGTTGTGTGCGGCATCAGGGGTTGTTACTCTCCCGATTATCATTCTGGCAATCATACTTCAAAAACATCTCATAAGAGGTTTGTCCATGGGCGCGGTAAAGGGATAGAACAATGGAAAATAATAATACTGATTTCAGGAAAAGAAAGCATGCGTCAGTCGGAGAAGGTTTATATAAATTCCTCTGGGGACAGGAGGTTGAATTGGGAGATTGTATCTTTTACACAATTCTTTCCGAATGTCTTCTTGCGCTGATATGGCTTTTTACGATTGAAAGAATAGGGATAAATGTCAAATTTTCACTAATCGTTTGGGCAGGGATAGTTTTTCTAATCTGGAGAGAATATTTCAAAACCCGCTCTGCAAAAAAGAGGGAACAAGATGGCTGAAGTTGCACTTAAAAGTATTCGGAAAGTTTACAAAAATGATGTTCTGGCGGTTAATGATATAGATTTATCAATTAAAGATGGTGAATTTGTATGTTTACTGGGCCCGTCGGGTTGCGGAAAATCAACAACCTTGCGGATGATAGCAGGGTTGGAGAAAATAACCGGCGGAGAGCTCGTTATCGACGGTCAGGTTGTGAATGAGATGAGTCCGAAAGACCGGGATATTGCAATGGCATTTGAAAATTATGCTTTATATCCGCATCTCAGCGTTGGCGAAAATATTGCATTTCCGTTGAGAATAAGAAAGGTTGAAGATTCTGTTGTCAGAAACAAAGTCATCGAAGCGGCAGAGCTTATGGGAATACGTTCAATTCTGAATGAGAATGTCAAGGACTTAAGCGGAGGCGCACAGCAGAGAACAGGAGTAGCAAGGGCTCTTGTCCGAAATCCCAAAGTGCTTCTTTTGGATGAGCCCATATCTCATCTGGAAGAAGAACTGAAAGCAAGAATGCGGGAAGATTTGAAAAAGTTGCAGCGAAAAATCGGGGTAACCACTATCTATGTTACCCATGACCAGATCGAAGCTATGGTTATGGCCGACAGAATTGCAATAATGAATTACGGAGTCCTGCAGCAGTTTGATACTGCCAGTGAAGTATATGAACACCCCTCAAATATATTTGTCGGAGGATTTATCGGCGAACCGCCAATGAATTTTCTTTCCGGTAACCTTCATGATAATAAGCTGTTTTTTGAGGAAAATGATCTGTTCATTCCTGAAGAGCTGATGAATCCTCTCAACGAGACCGGGTTATCAGAAGTAACAGTCGGAATAAGGGATACTCATATTAATTTTGTTCCCGAAAAAACAGAAAACTCTATAAAAGGCGAAGTAATCTTCATAGAACCGAGAAATGAAGAACAGATAATAACAGTAAAACTGGGAAGTCAAAGCCTTCTTGTATCAACAGGATTAAGCAACGATTTCGAGATGAATAAACCTGTCTCATTTCAACTGGAATACCCGAAACTGAATTTCTTTAATCCTGCGACTGAAAAGAACCTGGACTTGAGGAGGGACTTATGGCAGTAGTAAAAATATCCAATCTGACGAAAACATTCGGCGGGGTAAAGGCTGTTGATAATGTGAGTTTTGAAACAAAAGAAGGAGAATTCTTCTTTCTGCTCGGTCCGTCGGGTGCCGGAAAATCAACCATATTTAATTTAATTTCAGGATTAATTCCAATAACCGAAGGTGATATTTATATCGGCGATACAAAAGTAAACAAACTAAAACCCGGAAACAGAAATGTCGCGGTAGCGTTTGAGTCTTATGCTTTATATCCGAACAGGACCGTATATCAGAATATCCGGTTTCCGCTTGAAGCTCCGGTTAGAAAAAAAGATTTGGATGATGCCGAAAAAGACAAGATCGTGCGGAATATGGCAAAGCTGTTGCAGATAGACCCGTTGCTTGATCGGTATCCGAGAGAACTTTCAGGCGGCCAGAGGCAGCGCGTTGCTCTCGGCAGGACCCTGGTCAGGAAACCAAATGTATATCTTCTTGATGAACCGATAGCCCATCTGGATGCCAAATTAAGACATCAGATGAGAAGAGAACTTAAAAGACTGCAACAGGAACAGGGTATTCCTGCAATTTTTGCAACGCCTGACCAATCGGAAGCTGTGGCAATGGCTGACAGGATAGCAGTTTTAAATAAGGGTAAGATACAGCAGATAGGTACGCCGAAAGAGTTGTATTTCCACCCGGTTAATACATTTGTAGCTTCTACAATCGGTGAGCCCAAGATTACGCTTATAGATGCGGAGATTGTCAGAAAGAACAAATCCATGTATTTAAAGAAAGGTAATGTAAATTTTAAAATACCGAAACAGATAAGCAAAACAATAGAGGAAAATAATATCCCCGATAAGGTGATTTGCGGAATACGGTATTCCGACCTTGAAATATCATTCGAAAAAAAGCAGGAAGAAGATTATCTTGAGTGCTCAATTGACTTTTTCCAGATAAACGGGGAGAAGGTTGTTATTACAGCTGTTAATGAAGAATTAAAGCTTGTCGTAGTACAGGAACTGGATCGCAACAACATGATTGATACGGAAAAAAAGATCTGGCTTAAGTGGGAGAGTCAAAATTCTTATCTTTTTAATTGTGAAACAGGGGAAAATTTAATCCCTTAAAAGTTTAGGAGGAAAAATTGGTATGAAGAAATCGAAAGTTCAATTAGCGGTTTGTATCATCATGATGTTGTTCTCTGCTGCAGGGCTGTTTGCCTCGGGTAATAAGGAGGCCGGAGCAAGTTCTGCTGACATTACTTTCAAAGACGGCTGGACTTTGGCGGAAGCTGCGGCGCCCTGGAAGGGTGAAACGTTACGGTTTATTGGAGAGGCATTACCGCCTCTTGAAGCTCTGGCGGATGTAAAAGCAGAATTTGAAGCCATAACAGGTGTAAAGGTTGAAATCGAGCAGTATGGTCAGGCTGAGGTTATAGAAAAAACCATGGCTGATTTTGTAGGCGGTACGCGGATATATGACCTGATAATAAGTCCCCACAGGCAGCTTGGCGCCTATGTTGAAAACGACTGGATTTTACCGTTGGGAGATTTTCTCAGCAACGATAAATTAAGAGACCCGGATTTTAACATTGAAGGCGGGGCTCTTCTCGATGAATATTACTGGCATGAAGTATCATGGTATAACGATCAGGCTTACGGGTTACCGTTTCATTTCATCACAATGTATCTATGGTACAGGTATGACATTTTTGAAAATGCAACAGAAATCAGTGCATTCAAGAGCAAATATGGATATGATCTTCCGAACCCGCCGGTAACAGCAAAGGAATACTACGATGTTGCCGAGTTCTTTACCAGGGCAAAGGGTGAAAAACTGGCAGGCAAGGTGCTTGACAGAGACTTCTACGGAAATACTATTCAGGGTAAAAGACACGTATCATCATGGTATGATTTTCTTAACTTTCTGTATCCGTTCGGCGGAAGAGAGCTTTATATAGAAAAAGGCTCGGATTACGGAAAAATCGGAATTAATTCTCCTCAGGCCGTTAAGGCTATGGAATACTATAATTCCCTCGTTCCTTTCTGCCCGCCGGGAGTTCTGACATTCGGATGGGATGAATCACAGGCAGCAATGCAGCAGGATATTGCCGCAATGGGTATAGAATGGGATGATGCCGTAGGCGCAGTTGAGAATCCGAAAGAATCATTGGTTGCCGGAAAGATAGCATATTCGGGACCTCCGATTGAAATGGAAAAAGCGGTACAGGTTGAAGGATGGAGTTACCTGATTCCCAAGAAATCAAAAAAACCTGAATTGGCATGGTTATTCATACAGTGGGCAATGGGAGATCTTACACAGAAGAAACAGATGGAAATTGGCGGACAGTCTGCAGTACGTTCTGTTTATAATGATCCCGATATAGAAAAATTGCCTTATACGCCGACTGCTGTATACCTGAAAACCAGGGGAGCTGAAGTTATCGGTATACGTGAACAGGGTGATGCCTCAGGTTGGGGTGTTCCAAGAAGATATATGGAAGCTATTAATCCTGCAACCAAAACAACTGAAGTTACATTGGTACCAAAACCGACATTTCCTGAACAGGAAGAGTTGGTTGAAGCAATGGTGTTGAGCATAAGCAATACCATTTCAGGAGAGATGACTGTGAAAGAAGCTATGGACCACACTGCAGAAATTTTTGCAGAAGTCCTGGGTGATAAGGCGAAATAATAAAGCAAAACTTTCTCCCATTCCTGTTACAGGGTGGGAGAAAGTTGTTTTTATGTTATGAATAAAATAAAACTGGATAACACAAAATCGTTCGGTTTTCCGATGCCTGTAGTTTTGATAGGTTCAGTTACAGAAGGGAAAACAAATTTTATGACTGCTGCATGGGCTGCCAGGATAGAGAGCTTTCCGCCGTTAATAGCAGTTGCGCTGGCAAATCATTATACAAATATCGGCATCAGGGAAAATAATGAATTCAGCATAAATATACCTGACGACAGGATTGTGTCGGAAGTTGATTACTGCGGTACAAAATCCGGCCGTACAGTTGATAAATCGCAAATATTTAATTTATTTAAGGGTGAACTATGTTTCGCGCCAATGATTGAAGAATGTCCTGTTGCAATGGAATGTTCTTTATTTAAAGTAATTGAGATCTTGAAACACTCAATATTCATTGGTGAAGTAAAGGGTATTTATTCGGAAAAAAAGTATTTATCTTCCGGAAAACCGGATGACAGCAAAATAAAAGCCCTTATGCTGACGATGCCCGCAAACAATTATTACGTTCTTGGCGATATTGTCGGAAAAGCCTGGGCGTCAGGTTGATTAGTTAAGGCGCTGTTGTGAGTGAACTCTCGTCGATATAATGAACCTGATAAATTTTACATGGTGCTATAGTTAATCAATACTTAAACTACAGACGTTTTTCTCCTATGTAAAAATGTGTTCGGTTGCGTCCGGAGGTTTTTGCCTTATACAAAGCCTTGTCGGTCTGCTCTATAACGGTATCAAGAGCATTTTCAACCCCAAGAGACTCACCGCTCATTGAAGCTATTCCGATACTGATAGTTATGGGAACATGTATATCGTTTGTGTGAAAATTCATATCTTCAATTGCTATTCTCAAACGTTCTGCCAGGAGGGCTGCGTCCTCCAGAGAGGTTTCGGGTGACAGAATGATAAACTCTTCTCCTCCGTAGCGGCAAAGAATATCGGTTTCACGGATTGTTTTTTGGCAGATGCCTGATAATGCGACAAGTACCTGATCACCGACCTGATGCCCGAACCGGTCATTGATGGATTTAAAGCGGTCGCAGTCGATCATCAAAACTGAAATCATATGCTTGTAGCGAAATGCCCGTGCAATTTCATCATCTGCCAATTTTAGAAAATGTCTGCGGTTAAATATGCCTGTCAGTGGATCTGTTTGTGCTAATTCCCTTAACTGCGACTCCAGCTTTTTTTGCCGTGTGATATCACGCATAATCAGTAAATGTCCTACAGTTTCGCCGCCTACAATCAATGGAGACTTCCGCAAGTCGAAAACCAATGCATTGAGTGTGATCTCATTATCTGCCGTCAGCCATGGGAAAATACTGTCGGCATCCTTACCGAGTACCTCAGTATCTGAAAATCCAAGATTACGTATTGCTTCCGGATTAATATCTATAATCCGGTTCAGGGTATCAATGACAATAAGTCCGTCCTGCATATTATCAACAAGATAACGGCGGGCTATGGGAATAATGTCAAGAAATCGGAAACGAAAAAGGCATGCAGAAAAAATTATTCCGGCGATCACAAATCCAAGCGGATCATAATTTACTATGACACCTGGAATGAGATCGAAAACATAAATTATATTAACAACCAGCGGAATCATTGCGCCAAGGAAAAGTGACACTGCCTGACCAAAAAAACCGGAAACAAGTCTGACAGCTTGACGAAAGAAGAAAAAGTTCCCGATCAATACAAGTGAATATGAATACGCAACGTGGATCGGAAACCAGGGGCCAAGAAGCCATTGGGAATCAACAAGAAAAGGCCCGTGACGTTCATAAATAATTCCGGAAAGAAACAGATGATGATACTTATTGCTTATCATCAAGATGAGTGAGATTAACGGAATAATCCACAGAAGCAGGATAATAACCGGGTGCAGCTTTTTGTCGTTGCCGGAATATTGTAAAGCCAGAATGAACCAGAAAACCGGTGCGGCAAAGACTCCGATCATCCGGATCACCGACCAGAAGTATGATACAGGTTCGGTTCTGACAACTAATCCGAATAGAATTGCGCCCATCCATATAGTGACGCTCAGAAACATAAAAGTCAGTGTATCAGCGCACTTTGCAGGTCGGCGTTTCCATGAATAAACAGAAAGCCAGAGCATAATGAGCATTGCAAAAAAGGTGATAATAAAGAATGCTAAAATTTGTCTTTCCATTGCTTGGTATCGTAGCTGTAATGTTCTTTATAATCAAGTAAATCTTTTTAAATAGAAGCGTAGATGGTCGTCTGAATGAATAAAACGAATTCAGGAATAAATTAAAAATCCCCGGACAGCTGAAACCGTCCGGGGAAGAATTTTGCGTTATAATAGCGTATGATTATGAAATCGGCAATTCCTATAGGATTGGCAATTCTTACAGAATTGACTTCATTGCGGTCATATAACCGCGAAGGGTGCGGCCTATAATTTCTACAGGATGGTTTCTGATTTCATCGTTGACCTTGATAAGTTCAATATTATCAACATCGTTTTCGCCTTCCATATAGGGTTTTCCTATAACGTCAGACTTGATGGCTTTCATAAAGTCTGAAAGCAGAGGAACACAAGTATTGGCAAAAAGATAACATCCGTATTCAGCTGTGTCTGAAATAACCTTGTTCATCTCGTAAAGTTTTTTCCGGCTGATAAGGTTTGCAATAAGCGGAGTTTCATGAAGTGATTCGTAGTAAGCTGATTCGGCCTTGATGCCGGAAGCCGTCATTGTTTCGAATGCAAGTTCAACGCCAGCTTTAATCATTGCAACCATAAGAACGCCGTTATCGAAGTATTCCTGTTCGCTGATTTCCATGCTGCCGGCAGGTGTTGTTTCAAACGCGGATGCGCCTGTTTCTTCACGCCATGCAAGAAGATTCTTATCATCGTCGGCCCAGTCCTTCATCATTGTGGATGAGAATTCTCCGGAGATGATGTCATCCATATGCTTCTGGTAAAGATCGGACATTATAGCTTTCATCTGTTTTGAAAGCTCGTTCGCTTTAATCTTGGCCGGGTTGGACAATCTGTCCATCATGTTTGTAAGTCCGCCGTGCTTCATTGCCTCAGTAATTGTCTCCCATCCGAACTGGATAAGTTTTGAAGCGTAACCGGCATCAACTCCTTCTTCAATCATCTTGTCAAAACAGAGAAGACTTCCGGTCTGAAGCATTCCACAGAGAATTGTCTGCTCACCCATAAGGTCGGATTTAACCTCGGCTACGAATGAAGAGCCGAGAACTCCCGCGCGGTCGCCGCCCGTTCCGCAGCAGTATGCTTTTGCTATTTCCATTCCGTCGCCGTTGGGGTCGTTCTCGGGGTGTACGGCAATAAGCGTCGGAACCCCGAAACCGCGTTTGTATTCTTCACGCACTTCGGAGCCGGGTGATTTCGGCGCAATCATTACAACGGTAATGTCTTTGCGAATCTGCATTCCTTCCTCAACAATGTTGAACCCGTGTGAGTATGAAAGCGCTGCGCCTTTTTTCATTAAAGGCATAATTTTTCCGACTACATTAGAATGCTGCTTGTCCGGAGTAAGATTTGCTACAAGATCGGCTTTGGGGATCATTTCTTCATGGGTTCCTACGGCAAACCCGTTTTCGCTTGCATTAAGATATGACTGTCTTTTTTGTTCTATGGCTTCCTTTCTCAAGGCATAACTTACATCCAGGCCGGAATCGCGAAGGTTAAGGCCCTGGTTAAGTCCTTGTGCTCCGCAGCCGACTATTACGATTTTTTTACCTTTGAGTTTTTCGACTCCGGAAAATTCGGATTTATCAAGAAAATCACATGTGCCGAGTTGTTTAAGTTGTTCTCTTAACGGTATGGAATTAAAATAATTCATGTTTATATCCTTGTATATTGGTTACAGAAAGGATATAACTGAAACCAGTTGATGTCAACCTTGCGATTATTGCAAATATTACTATAAGTGTTTGCAGTATATGCAACATGCTGTCATCAACGGGGAGAATTGTTCAGTAATGAATAAACCGCAAATGTTATTGCAGCTTAAAAATGCCGGACTCAGTATAAAGAGAAAGGAAAAACTGAAAAACCTCAATCTTGTTATCCGGGCCGGAGATTATACAGGTATATACGGTTTGAACGGAAGCGGAAAAAGCCTGTTGTCGGAGTTAATCGGCGGAGCATTAAAAACCGGTTCAGCAGAAATTATAAAACGGGACGGACTGAAAACAGCAGTAGTATCATCAGCTGAACAAAAAAGGATGCTTGAAGAAGACCGACATAATGATGATTCGGAATTCATGGAAGGTAAAACAGATCCCGGTCGTACAGTTACTGATATTCTCAGGCTGACAATGGATCAGTCGGCACCGTTAAACGAAATAAAACATTACGTTAAATTATTTGAAATAAACCATATTATGGATCGGGGCATAAAATTCCTGTCGACCGGAGAATTCCGGAAAATGATGATTGTCCGAGCGCTGCTGTCAAAACCGGACATCATAGTGCTTGACGATCCGTATACCGGGCTTGATATTGAAACAAGACACTTGCTGGCAGGCCTGATCCTCGAAATAAAGAGCAGGGTAAAAGCCCTTATGCTGGTTTCCGGCAGGCTGGATGATATAAAAAGAACAGAGAAAAAATATCTGCTTCATAATATGACTCTTCTGGAATTCAAGACTGAAAATGATGTCAGCGGGATTCTTGGAAATGATAACCCGCTTAGCATGATTTCTGATGAGTCTGAGACCAATGAATTGGGGATTACGTCCGCTGAAAATCAGGACTGTGAACTTATACGGATGAATAATGTAAGAATGAGTTATTATGATGAGAAAATCCTTACAGATATAAACTGGACAGTTAAAAACGGTGAACATTGGCAGATAAGCGGGCCAAACGGTTCCGGCAAATCAAGCCTGCTTAGCCTTGTAAACGGCGACAGCCCAAAAGCTTACGGGCAGGACATATACCTGTTCGGAATAAAACGCGGAAGCGGCGAGACCATCTGGGACATAAAGCAGAGGATAGGATATGTGTCAGGAACTTTGCAGAAGGAACACCGAATAACACAGAATGTATTCAATATAGTAATCTCGGGTTTCTTTGATACAATAGGGCTTTACGATCGTCCCGATCCGGTACAGGTCGAAAAAGCCAGGGGCTGGTGTGCCGAATTCGGTGTTGCCGACTATCTTCAGAGGCCGTTTGACAGTTTATCCGAAGGAATGAAAAGGGCTGTTCTGATAATACGTGCAATAGTTAAAAGACCGCAGGTTCTCATTCTTGATGAACCATGCCAGGGACTGGATGATCATAATTCAGGCTTTGTACTTGCAGTGGCAAAGCGGGTAATAAAACATGATCATTCGGTATTACTTTATGTGAGTCATGATCCTTATTACAGAATGGAAGAGATAACAAACACACTTGAACTTGTTCCGCATCCGGACGGGGGGTATACCGGAAAGATAAAGGAGAATCTCTAATACCCAATATTGGAATTATTAAAGCTTCCTCCCAAAAGCTTAACTTTTATCAGGTTATAATAGTATCAAATTTATTAAAATTCTCCTAAAAAACTTTTTTAAGATTCCGAACATAGAAATGAGGTGTAGTCTTATGAATGTTGATACATTAAGCGAAAAACTTGCAGGGCTGATGGAAGAAGAAACCGGAATATTGAACGAGATTTGTTGTGAAGAAGAAAAACTTCAAAAAGCTCTTCGAAAAAACAGCTGGGATGAAATGGAAACAATAATAAAAGGCCTGAATCCGCTGTCGGTTAAGATGGAAAAGGTAGAAGCGGAAAGGGATAAAATTTATAAAAAGCTTAAGGTTAAACTGAACAAGAGCGAGAAAGACGGTTTTTATGCCGTTGCAATGCATATGAAAGGCATGACCCGCGAAAATTGTCTGAGTGGTTACCGTAAAATGAAAATAGCCCTGTTAAAGATGCAGGGAATAACCGCAGGAATTGATCAGTATGTAAGAATAGTGGGAGAAACCAGCCGATTGGTGCTGGATGAAGTTTTTCCGCACAGAAAAGGCAAAATCTATTCAAACAATGGAATTGCAAAGCCGGTTCAGGCGGACCCGATGGTTTTTAGCCGTCATCTGTAATTAAACTACTGAAGTTTGTTTACAAACTTCAAAAGTATTGATCACCTTCAATGGTGGATGTTTTTATAGGAGTAAGAATAATTTAATTACTGGCATGTAATTAAATTATACGGAACTGTCTTTCATGGCAGATTTTACAGGAGTAACTAATGCAGTCTACCTTCAGCGGAATAGAAATGGGAAAAAGAAGCCTGATAGCTCATACACAGGGGCTGTCTACAATAGGGCACAATGTAAGTAATGCGTCGGTAGATGGCTATTCGCGTCAGAGGGTTGAAATGAGTGCTGTCGACCCGCTGTATATGCCCGGTTTGAACAGGGAGAATACTCCCGGGCAGCTAGGTCAGGGTGTTCAGATAAACCGTGTAGAGCGTATCCGCGATATGATCCTGGAAAACAGAATAGTTGCCCAGGGTGACGACCAGGGTTGGTGGGAGGCCCGGGACAAGTACATTCTGATGGTGGAACAGGTCTACAATGAACCCACAGAATCATCGATACGGACCCTGATGGATAAATTCTGGGATTCCTGGCAGGAGCTTTCATTGTATCCGGATGAAATGCCGGCCCGCCAGGCTGTAATTGAAAGAGGAGGGGCGCTTGCCGACGGCATTAAGGATAGAGCTGAAGCGCTGAAAGAAATCAGGACAATGATCGATGAAGATGTGCAGGTTACAGTTGACCGTGTGAATTCGATTCTTAATGAAATCTCAAGCCTTAATGAACAGATAGTAAAGATAGAAGCTATAGGTGATAATCCGAATGATCTCTATGATCAGCGCGACAGGTTTGTAAGGGATTTGTCTTCAATTATCAATATTACGACTGACGGACGCGACCCGGACGAATTTACAATACATACAGGTGGTCTTCATCTGATGCAGGGAAAACTTGTCAACGGTTTCAGGGCCGAGCCGAGTCCGCAGAATGAAGGTTATCTTGACGTTGTATGGGCAGATAGCGGTGAAAAGGCCTGGTTCGGAGGGGGCAAACTTGCTTCACTTATGCAACTGCGCGACGGCGATGTGCGGCAGGAAATTCAGAATTTCGATATGATGGTCGTAAATTTTGTTGATCTCGTTAATGAAAATCACAATGCTGGCTACGGTCTTAACGGTCGCACAGGGGTTGATTTCTTCAAGGAATATCCGTTTATAAATAATTTAGCCGGAAATTACGACCGAAACGGTGACGGGGCATATGATTCAAGCTGGATTTTCCGTATAAACGGCGCAAACAGCCTCGGCGCGCAGGAACAGATAGGCATAAGCGGTACAATCACCTTGTCGTCTGCCGAAGGCAACAATACGTTGGAATATTTCCCGACAGATACGGTACAGGATGTTATAGACAGGATAAATTATTCGGGCTCAGAGGTTACGGCCGGATTGAACCGGCTTGGCCAACTGACGCTTAAGGCTGCTCCGGCGGCACTGATGGAAAATCCTGATTTTGTTATCAGACATGTGGAAGATTCAGGGCAGTTTCTTGTCGGTTACGCAGGAATCCTGTCCCAATCTGGCGCGGATGGCGCGTACGACTGGGAAACAGCAGATGCAGTGAATGCTCTTCAGGGGCCGGAAACACTTTATGCCGTAGCGCCTTTATCGCACCCTTCGGCATATATGGAAGTAAGCGATACGGTTAAAAATGATCCGGGTGCGGTTGCTGCAGGATTCGGGGAAAACGGAAGACCGGCAAAACCGGGCGACGGGACTGCTGCGGTTGCAATAGCAGCGCTTCGAAACAACCAGGTTATGGTCGGAGATGTTCCCGGGTTTGATGAATATTTTGCTAAAACAGTTGCAGATATCGGATTGAAAGGCGAAACGGCAGAACGGGCGCTGGAGACAGAAGAAATAATAATGAAAGAACTGAAAGGGCTTCAGGAATCAATTTCCGGGGTAAATATGGACGAGGAACTGGCTAACATGATTAAATTTCAGCATGGTTATACAGCGGCTGCACGTGTCGTAAACACCTTTGATGAAATGCTGGATACCATAATAAACAGGATGGGGGCGTAGTTAAATGAAACGTATAAGCACATACATGCCGAACGATGATTATCAGTACAGGATGCGTCTTCAGGAATGGAAAATGGGCGATTTGCAGTCGAAAATAGCCTCGCAGACCAGAGTTAAGGAATTAAGGGACGACCCGCTGGCTGCAGCGCATTCCACAAGGTTTCAGTCGAAGATAACAAGACTGACAAGATTTTCTGAGAACATTGAAACAATACAGAGCGACCACAGAATTGCAGAAGGTTATATTACAAGTGCGAACGATATAATCCTGAGAGTACGCGAGCTTGCCGTCCAGGGTGCAAACGACACATATTCAAAGCAGGATAAGGCCTATATGGCTGAAGAGGTGGACCAGCTGCTTAATGAACTTGTTGCTGTTGCAAATGCTGAAAACGGAAGCGGTGTAACCATATTTGCGGGCGACAAGAACAAGGGCCTTGCATTCAGGGCAGACTCGGGAATGGTGCCGGGAGTCTCGGGCAAGAGGATAACATCGGTTGATTATGTCGGAACGGTTAATAACCAGAAAGCGGAAGTTTCTGAAAACAGTTATGTAAATGTTGATTTTCCCGGGAACAGGGTTTTCTGGGCCGAACAGCAGCAGATTTTTTCGGCTGTTGATTCCACAAATTATAATCTGTTATCCGACAGTAAAATACTTATTGACGGTGAAGAAATAAGCCTTAATGCCGGAGATAACGTATATGCCGTTATCTCCAAAATTAACCGGGCGGATATCGCAGTAAAGGCCCAGCTGGATCCTGTTACCAATTCAGTTATACTTAAAACTACAACTCCACACCAGATATGGATGGAAGACGCAGAAGGCGGAAGGGTATTAAAAGACCTCGGGCTTGTCTCGGAAAACGCAGGCAGTCCGCCGGCCAATATTCACCGCGATGCAAGAGTCTCCGGAGGCTCACTGTTTGACACAATAATAAATCTGCGGGATAATCTTTTTGCTGGCAATACTATCGATATAGGCGGAATGGCGCTTAAGGGTATTGATATGGCCCATAACAATATGCTTTCGGAGTTATCCAGGCTTGGGGCGGAAGATGCCAGGCTTCAGACCGTATACGAAAGAATTTCATATGAAATACCAAACATCCAGCAGATGAATTCAAACGCTGTTGATCTGGATTTTGCCGAAGCAATAACAGAATTAAAAATGATGGAGAAAACGCAGCAGGCTACTTTGCAGACTGCCGCAAAAGTACTGAAACCCACATTGCTGGATTATCTGAGGTAATTGATGCTGACTGTAAATACTAAAGCCTACGGGATTATTGATGTTGATGAAAGACAGAAAATACAGTTCCCATTCGGAATCTTCGGATTTGAGAATTTAAAGGAATTTATACTTCTTGATGCGGAGCAGCAGCCTTTTTACTGGTTGCAGTCACTTGATGTAAAAGAAACTGCATTTGTGCTTATTAATCCTGTTGTATTCAGAAAGGATTATAAACTGGAAGTTCTGAACGCTGATCTGGATGAGATAGGACTGGAAGATATTAACGATGAAAATTTGCTTATCTTTGCGATTGTTACCGTACCTGAAAACCAGCAAAAAATGTCGGCGAATCTGCAGGGCCCCGTTATTATTAACCGAAATAATAAAACCGGGCGTCAGTCCATTTCGTTGAATCCAAAGTGGAAAACAAGACATTATATTCTTGAAGAACTTTCAGGCAGCAGGGAAAGGGCATGCTGATACTCACAAGAAAATTGAATGAAAGCATAACTATAGGCGACAGTATAGAAGTTTCTGTAATTGAAATAAAAGGTGACCAGGTCAAGCTCGGCATTAATGCGCCAAGAGAAATAAAAGTTTATAGAAAAGAAGTCTATATCGCAATTCAGGAAGAAAACAGGGCGGCTGCAATGACTAAAGCGGAGCTTCCTGTTATCGGCAGCCTGCTGAACGAACAAAAAGATAAAGATTGATATTATCAGGGTTCTGAACTCTGATTAAAGTTCTTCGAGCTCCTCAATTTCTTCCAGATCGTCAAATGCATCTTCCATATAAACAGGCAGATCTTCAATAACCGTTGAGCCTGATTTATCGGGTTCATCCGAAAGCGCATTATAGATATTCAGAAATGATTCATTTATAGAAAAGAATATATCTGCAAGAGCAGGATCAAACAGTTTGCCGCTGTCAGATTTAATGATTTCAATAGCTTTTTCATGGGAAAAGGCGTCTTTATAACTGCGTTTCATTCGCAGAGCATCATATACATCGGCAATTGTGGTAATTCTTGCCGCCAAAGGAATGTCTTCGCCTTCCAGACCAAAAAGATAACCGCTGCCGTCCCACCTCTCATGGTGTGCTCTGGCGATTTCAGAAGCCATTTTATCGGGATAATTTGAAAGAATAAGGGCTCCGTTTATAGTATGCTGTTTCATAATTGCCCATTCAGTTTCATCAAGAGAGCCGCGCTTTGTAAGAATTTCGTCGGGAGTACCTATTTTACCTACATCATGCATCGGTGCAAGAAAATGAATTTTGTCTATAAAATCAGGATTTATTTGAGGATAGCCGCCGCGTTTATAGCATTCTTCACTGAGTCTTCTTGCATAAGCTCCCACGCGTTTAATATGGTTGCCCGTATCGTCGTCCTTCAGCTTTGATGCTTCAAGAAGACCCATATAGGTTTTTCTGAGCATCATATTGCGCTCGCTTGTAATATCATCAATATAACCGATAAAGGCAGTAGGCGCGGAATTTGATATATCAAGCGGGAAGATAAGCAGTACAATTATTGATGATATATAATCAGCCGGGCTGATAGTTGCCTGAAGTCTTATGGAAAAGCCCTGCGATGAAAGAAGTTTTTTTCTTAAGGCTGTTTTGGTAAGAGCCGAGAGATTCTCTCCTTCGAGAGATGTTTTACCGAAATATTTTCCGAAAGGAGTATTGTTCCAGATTATTTCCATTTCATCAGAAAAAATAACAACCGGGATTTGTGATTGTTTGTAAAGTACAAACATCTGTTTTATACAGTCATTCATAGTCTTGATAATTCCGCGTCACTTAACCTTATATACAACGGCCCTGCATCATCAGGATCAGGTCCGTTGGCTTCAAAAAGCTTTTGTCCTGTTTCAGCAAAAGTTGATGAAAGTCCTGATAATGAATGATAAAAAAAATAATCGAATTCAGCAGCCGGTTCCATGTCTGCCAGTAATGATTCAAGCATTGCACAGTCGGTACCTGCAAAAAGAACTTTATTCCTTTTGTTCAGCAGTAAAGAAAGAGTTTCAACGGAAACATCAAGATAATCAGATTCAAGATTTCCGTTAACATATACAGCAGTATAAAAACGGTTTTTTCTTGCATCAATAACAGGAACGACAGCACCGTCGAAAAAATCAAGCTTGTGTGCCATGGCATCAAGTGTGTTGACAGAAACCAAAGGCGCATTACAGCCGGTGGAAATGCCCTTGGCAGTGGACATTCCGATTCTGAGGCCTGTAAATGAACCCGGGCCTTTGGAACAAACAATCAAATCGAGATTATCGAATGTCAGATTAGACTGCTCCATAAGATGATTAATTACAGGCAGAAGGTGCTCGGAATGTTTCATGCCGGCGTATCTGGTTTCTTCAAAAAAATATTTTTCAGTTTTAACACAAACGCTGAGAAAAACTCCTGATGTATCGAAAGCAAGAATATTCAAAAGTAAAGCCCCCTGGTAGTTATTTGCCGGCTTCCGTCAATATTTATTGCAATATCTACATCGATTCTTTCAGACGGAAGCAATTCTTCTGCTTTTTCACTCCATTCAATTATAGACAACCCGACGCCGTAAATCAATTCTTCAAAGCCGATCATGTAAAGTTCTTCATAATTATCGATTCTGTACAAATCCATATGATAAAGGGGAATACGGCCTTCATAATATTCCTTGATAATTGTAAAGCTGGGGCTGGTTATTTCTGATTTAATGCCTAAACCTGATGCAACACCTTTTACAAAGGTTGTTTTACCGGCACCAAGGCTGCCTGTTAATGCTACAACAGCTCCGGGTTTGATTTTTTCTGAAAGTTCAGCTCCGATTTTTATTGTATCAACTGCAGAAAAGCTGGATATACTGCTATTCAAAGTAACCCTGTTTGTTTTTTTCATCAATAAAGTTTCTAAGTTCTTCAATATTGGCAAGTAAATCTTTATCTGTAAAATGAAGCTGAATGTTGGTTAAACCGAGGGCCGTTTTTTCCAGAATAATTTCTATCATGTGTTCCTTGATACCGTTTTCGTTATTAAAAACAAGCAATCCATGATATTCATTGATATAATGAATAGGGGAGTCTTTTCTGACAATATTTTTCAGTTCAATAAATTCCATACAGTCTCCGAATATTTACTTTTTTTCAGTATATCAATTCTAATAATCATATACAAACGAATTGATAGAATTAAGGTTTTTATGAGTTACTTTTGTAAATACAATATGCATAATTCCGCCGAGAGGCGGTGCTTTTCTGATATTAATCACCTTACCGAAACACCAGATTGAATGTCCTTCACCCGTTTCAAACTGAAGTTTTATCAAACCGGCTTTTGGTATTGGTTTGGTAGATTTTATTGCGCATCCGCCTGCTGAAATATCAACCAAAGTGCCCAGTGCCCCACGGTCATTTTCAACAATAGCCCGTTTTTTAGCTTTTTTGCCGACACCTACAGGAATGATTTTAACCGGGAAAAAGTACGCCGGACGGCTTAATTCTTTTCGGCGGAATTTGCGCTGCTGTGCCTGTTTTACCTTGCCGGAATGCTGAAGAAGAACGCTAGGTACGCCCCTGATTACACTGTAGCCTGTAACCTTTGAATCAAATGTAAAACCCTGTCCGTTCTTTTTCCAGAAAAATACTTTTACTGTTGTCCATTTCTTCCAGCGGACCTGTGCTCCGGAAGGATCTGCAGGTACTGTGGCGCTAAGGTAGTTGCGGAGATTAGTATTAATTTTGGACTGGTATCTTCCTCCGTTTTCGGGAGTGATAGCAATTGATTGACCGGCTGGAATGGTGGTAGTAGATATAAAAGATTTACTTTTATTCGAATTACGTTCAAGAGCCTGTTTAATTCTAAAAATTGTAATTTTCTGGGCTTCTTTCACCTGATCCGAGGATACCTGCGATTCTATTTCACTAATGGATTTTCGCAGCAGAGCATCAAGCTGGTTTCCGTGTGTAAAAACCATATATGGATTTTTCATTTTGTATTTTAAAACAAGGTTTGCAAGCGTATTTGCCTGGACTTTTGTAAGGCCCATTATTGTTGATTTTCTGATAAATTTTCGCCGACTGAACTTCTGCGGTTTTGAACTGCCCAAACCCGAGCCTCCTGAGCCGGAAGACGCGCGTCCGGAAGCCGAGATTCTGCTTGCGGCAATAATTACGATAATAATCCCAATAATAACAACCAATGTAATCCAGTTCTCTGTACCGCTGCTGCTCTGGATACTGGGAAGATATCGTTGTAAAAGAGGGAAATTAATCATTTTAAATGCTCCTTCTGGATTTCCTCAAGAACATCAGTAAGACTCTCAAGTCTGGGAGCAACCTCATATTCAAGCAGATCTCCAATGAGTACGCTGTCATTTGCGGAAAAAGCCTCAAGAAGTTCCGACAGGATGCTGTTAAGATCAATATAATAGTCGGATATACTTACACCATCTATAACAAGCTGTTCAAAATCAAATATTCCTCTGCCTTTAAGAATCGGGTAGAGTCTCAGGGTTTTTTGACTGATTTCTGAATATTTTATTATACTGTTAAGCGCATCTCTGTCTTTTCCGGACTGAATAAGGACCGATATATCATTTATTTCTTCAAGAGAAAGTCTGAGTGCTGTTATTGTTTTTCCAAGTTCAACAATAGGGTCGACAAGTTCAGCCATACGTTCATTGAGAATAATCTTTAAACCTTTAAGCTGTTGAAGTAAGTTGGCAAGCAGCTCAGTATCTGCGTCCGGGTTATCGGGGTTATATCTGAGTATATTATCAAGAAATGTTCTGCTGACCGATTCGGCAGAATTAACGGATTCTTCCAGAAAATCTGCCAGAAGGTTTGCTATCGGTTCGACCTCAGCCTGCAGTTCTGCTATCAGCTTGTTGTTCTGACCCTCTATTGCCTTTAAAAGAAGGCTTATAAACTGGTATAGCAATTGAAGATTGTCCTGATGAACCTCAAAAAGGCTTTTAACTGATATTTTAAGCGATGTTACATTTTCTACCGGGAACTGTCTGCAAATTTCATTTGCAGAATTATATGTATTCTGATCATAAAGAATCTTTTGAATGAGTACGTTGTTTTCCGAAGCCCAACGTTCAAGTTCAGATACGACTTCTTCAAGAAAATTCTCATTCTCAAGTCTGAAATCTATTTTTTCGTCGTTAATGAATATCTCCATGCTCATTCTCCCCGCTAATCATTATTATAATTGAGATTATTCAATGCATTTGAATTCTGCTGCATAGCGTTTATGTTTCCTTCCATAATCGCATATTTATTTTTAAGCTCAGCTTCCTTGTCTTCAAGCTTTAGTTCATAACTTGAAATATCCCGTTCTGTACGATCAATTCTTGAATCAAGGCTTGTCATTCTGTATGAAATAATACCATTTGTGCCTATATAAGGTTTGATATATTCCTGAGCTTTATATGCTGCACCGTTGTCAATAATTAAGTCGCCGTCTGAATCAATGCCGAAAAGGTCTTTAACACTCTGAATATTATTTTCCAGTGAAGTATCCAGCATATCCTCATCAATTTCAATATAGCCTCTAAGCTTTGAATTGTTTACTCCGCCGAAGCCAGATGAATTTGTTGAAATTCCGATTTGAGAAAGAAGCCTTAGTGTTTCATCAGTTGAGGCGGAATAGGGTTCCATCATTATCAGCTGAAGGCGCGATTTCATCTGAACAAGCGTTGAATCACCCTGAAAATGACCGAGCCTTTCGTTGGCTTTTTCGGTTTCTTCCTCTGTAAAATAATCAAGTTCTGCAATTATATCGGAATCGTTTGACGTCAGAATTCCGAGGTCAGCCTGTACACGGTTATAATTCCCGATAAAACTGATAATCTGGTCTTTAATAAGTTCAACATCGGGAGTTATTTTCAGATCAACAGGGTCGTCATCTTCGCCCTTGATAGTAAGAGTTACACCGGGAACAATATCGTCAATGGTATTACTTTCACGAATAATTTCAATGCCGTCGACTTCAAGTTTGGAATTTGAGGCTGTTTCAACCGGTCTTGCGGGCTCCCAGTCTCCGCGGGCATCAGGATCAAAGATCTTTATATCGGATATACTGATTTCCTTGTATGTATTTTTATTAAGGAATTTTATTCCGCCGGTAAGCCCTCCGATATCGGCAAGCTTAACTGAAATTTTCTGTGTTTGACCGGTGTCACGAAGCGCAGGAAGAATTTTTTCAGATTGGCCGGATATTGAGGAAAAAATCTCGAAATCAACTATTTTTTCCGGGGGTTTCGGCGCCTGCCAGGCAGGAAGACTTATTGCGGTGGCCGAGTTCTGTATATAAATACCTTTAAAATCGATTCCTGTTGAAACAGGGCTGTCCGGTCCTGCAGGCGGGGCAGGGGGCGTCCAGACTTCTTCTTCAATATCGTTTATTTTAACCTCAAATTCAAGAACAAGGTTGCCGTTGTCCTTTACCGGCGGATCGATTTTAAAAATACCGGCAGCTCCGGGGTTAAGCTTTGTTTTTCCGTCGGAAGTTTCTTCAACACCGGCAGCGCCTTCCAAATCTCCGGCAGTTATGATTCTCAGAGATGAATCGGTTCTTTTAAGAATGCCGGACGATACCGCAAATTCGAGAGCAGTTCCTTCTTTAAATTCAAGACGATTTGCAAGACCTTCCTTTGTGGATTCCAGCAGAATAACGGTTGTATCAGGGGTATCTTTTATAACCTGGGCTCTGATTATACCGCGGCCACGACTGTTTATCCGTTCGGCAAGCCTGTTGATTGAACCTCCCCTGAAATTAAAATTAATCTCTTCTTCGCCGACGGAAAACGAGTAGGTGCCCGAAGGCGCTTCATAATCATTATCTATTGAGTCTGAAAGAAAGCGATCTGCAGAGGCTTTCTGCAAAACCGTTATTTCTTTTTCCTGCTCAAGAGCTCCTCTTTCTGCTATTGCGGTGAGTGCTTTTTCATTTGAAGATTCAACAATTCGTTCGTTAAAAGGGTTCTCGGCGCCGTAAAGGCTTTTTGCCGAGTTCTCAAGTTTTGTTATGTTTTTAGACAGATCCTGCCATATTTTCTTTTCATTTTGATAATTTTCAAGCTCGTCTTCTTTGCGATCCAAAGGGATTCGCTCAAGCTCCATAAGCTTAGACACTATACTTTCTGTATTCAGGCCGCTGTTTACACCGGGGATTGTTATATCAGACATCAGCTGCTAACCTGTCCCTCCGAGCGGTTTTTCAGATAATGGTATCTATAATCGATCCAATAGCTTCTTTCATTTTGGCATACAGCCTTTTCAGCTCTTCCGGAGGGAGCTCCTTTATAACATTATCGGTTTCCGCGTCAACGACCTTTACGATTACCTGGCCTAAATCCTTATCTATACTGTATTTGAGCTTTCTGTTAAAGGTCTCTGTTATTTTAATTATTTCCTTGAGATATTTTTCTGCGTCAATTCTCTGCCGTTGTTCTTCCGTTTTCTGAAGTTCCACTTCAAGCTGTTTTATAGCAGTTTCTTTCATCTCCTGCTGCTGTTTTACGGTCTCTTCGGTTCGGGCCTTAACTTTGGATGTCTCATTCGAAGTAGAAGAAGCGTCAGTTTGTTTTTTGGCCGGCGCTTTTACTGGCACAGAAGTTGAATTTAT
Source organism: Spirochaetia bacterium (assembly GCA_963675665.1). GTDB lineage: Bacteria > Spirochaetota > Spirochaetia > UBA9216 > UBA9216 > Thalassospirochaeta. The sequence goes on along the minus strand of OY776510.1, from coordinate 3,846,308 downwards.
AGTCATTAAATCAATTTCCATATCACCACTCCCTGGTTGATGCAGACCGGATAAACCGGTATACATTTGCATTGCAATGCAATGCCAGCGAACCTATCAACGCTGAAACGCCGATTGTTTACATGACAATCAACGTAATTAAAAGAGGGAAGGGGGCGCGAGCCCCTCCCGAAACGTAAAAAGATAACGTCCAGAAATCTTTTTACAAAGTTTGAATCAAAGAAGCTGTAAAATAGACTGCGGCTGAGTGTTCGCCTGAGCAAGAACTGCAGTACTTGACTGTGTAAGTATCTGGTTCTTAACGTATTCAGACATCTCGGCTGCCATGTCAACGTCTCTGATTGAAGATTCAGCTGCCTGAAGGTTTTCTGCTGCAATTGCAACACCTTTGGAAGCTGTATCGAACCGGTTCTGGTAAGCACCAAGATCGGCTCTCTGCTTGGAAACCTGTTTGAGTGCGCTGTCAACAAGACCAATTGCCATATTTGCGTCTTCAGGGGTTTCGATTGAGATAGTTCCTTCTCCACCCTGGATATTTTCAATTCCTAGAGCGGCTGCGGTCATAGTTCCAACATAAATTCTTTCATTCTGGTCCATATTGGCACCAACCTGGAACTGCATAATCTGTCCGGTTGCTGAATCTGTAGCAAAAGCACCTGTTAACATGTTCATGCCGTTAAACTGGGCATGAGAAGCAATTCTATTAATCTCATCAACAAGCTGCGATACTTCTACCTGAATCTGCATTCTGTCTTCTTCAGTGTAGATACCGTTAGCTGATTGTACAGACAATTCCCGGAGCCTGTGAAGAATGTCCTGGGTATTCTGAAGGAACCCTTCGGTGGTCTGGATAAAAGAAACACCGTTTTCAATATTTCTTTCAGCCTGATTAAGACCTCTAATCTGGCTTCTGAGTTTCTCAGATACTGCCAGACCGGAAGCGTCATCACCGCCCTTGTTGATCCTCATACCGGAACTAAGCTTCTCAAGATTGCCGCTCATGTCTGATGATTTAACGCCTAATTGTCTGTTGGCGTATTCAGCACTCAAGTTGTGATTAATTATCATATAACCCTCCTTGATAGGTTAAGAAGGCATCCCTTGCCTTCATTTTTTGCATAGCAGTACAGAAAACCGGAAGATTCTCGCGCTTCCTCCGCTCCTTAACGGATAAATACTCCGCCTGTCTCCTGCACAACAAGGAGAAATTCCGATTCCTTTACAGAAATCGAAAGATCTCCTCACTCTACCATGCCTAGAGGGTGTTTTTCAAAGAACTTGCAACCAAGTATATTGGTACTATTCTCCTAAGATTATAGTCCCTTATCCAAGCAATTGCAATACAGATTGTGTTTTCATGTTTGCCTGGGCAAGCATTGCTGTTCCAGCCTGTACAAGAATCTGGTTCTTTGTGTAATTAACCATCTGCTCTGCCATATCAGCGTCCCTGATCCTGGATTCAGCAGCCTGAAGATTTTCAGCACCGACATCGAGACCCTGAACAGCATGATCAAGTCTGTTCTGATAGGCGCCAAGATCTGCTCTCTGTTTGTTGACAGTTCTGAGAGCACTGTCGATAACACCGATAGCCATGTTGGAACTTTCCGGGGTTTCGAGCGACAGAATCTGCTCACTTCCGATTTCCCTGACACCGAGAGCTGTTGAAGTCATTGTTCCGATATAAACACGTTCTCTCTGATCGATGTTTGCTCCGATATGAAACCACATTGATGCAGTAACTGTGTTTTCGCCGGTTTCGGCAGCAAAACGGCCGGTCAGCATGTTCATACCGTTGAACTGTGCGTGAGACGCAATTCGGTCAACTTCATCTACGAGCTGTGAAATTTCGACCTGAATCTGCATTCTGTCTTCTTCGCTGTATATACCGTTTGCAGACTGAACTGAAAGTTCTCTCATTCTCTGAAGAATACTCTGGGTGTTTCCGAGATAACCTTCTGTAGCCTGGATAAAGGATATAGCGTTTTCTGCATTGTCCGAAGCCTGTTTTAAACCTCTGATCTGTGAGCGCATCTTTTCGGATACAGCAAGTCCTGATGCATCATCACCGGCTCTGTTGATTCTGAGTCCGGATGACAGTTTTTCCATGTCCTTTCCGACCAGTTTGTTGGTGTGACCAAGTTGTCTGTTAGCAAACATGGCACTTACATTGTGATTAATAATCATGTTTTCCTCCGTGGAAATATATAAGGGCATCCATGCCCGACCCTGCATACGCAGAGCTATTAACAAAAATTTTTCAGATATTACTAAGCAGGCGTAATTTTTTCCCGATAATAATACCAGAGGGGAAGATCCGGTTGATTTATTTAGAAATCTCCGGGTTTTACCCTTATTTCTTATATCGTCCTTAGCGAACTTAAACTTTATCGGATATATAAAAAAAGTAATTTATTTTTATTGGATTTTAATCGGAAATATAAGGATTATTCCCATAGCAGAAGTACTTTGCCGGATTTGCCGGATCGCATGATTTCAAAACCTTCAAGAAAGTGTTCTACCGGCATTTTATGTGTGATTATCGGTCTGATATTCAGACCTGTTCTTACCATCGCCGCCATTTTGTACCAGGTTTCAAACATTTCCCGGCCGTAGATACCCTTGAGAGTTAGACCTTTGAAGATAATCTCGTTCCAGTTAATCTCGCATATTCCTTCAGGTATTCCCAGAAGCGAAACGCGTCCGCCGTTATTCATAAGCGAAAACATCTGTTTCTGAGCTGCAGGACTGCCGGACATTTCAAGTCCGACATCGAAGCCTTCAAGCATATGAAGTTCGCTCATAACGTCTGATAGTTTCTCGCGATTGGCATTTACAGCTCTTGTAACGCCGAAAGCGCGTGCAAGTTCAAGGCGGTATTCATTTAAATCGGTGATTATCACATAACGTGCGCCGGCATGGCGTGCAACTGCGGCAGCCATTATTCCTATCGGTCCGGCCCCGGTTATCAGAACATCTTCGCCTACAAGATCGAAAGACAGAGCTGTATGAACGGCATTCCCAAGTGGGTCAAAAACTGCGGCAATGTCATCCGGAATATAGTCGTCCAGCTTGAAGGCGTTGTAGGCAGGCAGCACAAGGTATTCGGCGAAACAGCCTGTCCGGTTTACTCCTATACCGCTTGAATAGTGGCATAGATGACGCTTACCGGCACGGCAGTTGCGGCAGTGACCGCATGTAAGGTGCCCTTCGCCGGTGACTCTGTCTCCGACAGTGAAACCGTCCACCTCACTGCCGACTTGTTCGACAACTCCGGCAAATTCGTGGCCGGTAATCATCGGGACAGGAATTGTCTTCTGCGCCCATTCGTTCCAGTTGTATATATGAACATCCGTGCCGCAGATTGCAGTGACACGAATTTTTATCAGCAGATCGTTCGGTCCGCATTCGGGTATCGGAGCGTCAATCATCCATAGACCGGGTTCAGGCCTGGTTTTTGCGAGTGCTTTCATCCTGTTGTTATCCATCAGATTACTCCAAGATCTTTTCCGGTTTCGGTTATTGTTTTAACGGCTTGTTTAATCTGTGCCGTGCTGTGGGCGGCAGACATCTGGAACCTTATCCGGGCCTGGTTAACCGGGACAACAGGATAACTGAATCCTACAGCATATATTCCGCGTTCAAGAAGAATATCCGCCATTTTAACGGCAAGCGGTGCGTCGAACAGTATGAGCGGGACAATAGGGTGAACTCCGTCGATGATTGAAAATCCTGCAGCTTTCAAACCGCTTCTGAACGTTTCTGTATTTTTTGTCAGTATTGAACGCAGGTTGTCGGATTCCCTTACAATTTCCAGGGTTTTCAGGGCTGCTGAAACCATAACGGGAGAAAGGGAGTTTGAAAAAAGATAGGGGCGTGATCGCTGACGCAGCCATTCAATAATTTCTTTTCTTCCGGATGTATATCCGCCGGAAGCCCCGCCCAGGGCTTTCCCCAGGGTTCCTGTAACTATATCGACCTGTTCGGAAACACCGCAGTATTCCGGGGTGCCTGCGCCCGTATTACCGATGAACCCGACGGCATGCGAATCGTCGACCATGACAAGTGCATCATGGCGTTCGGCAAGCCTGCATATTCCCCTGAGATCGGCAATGGTGCCGTCCATTGAAAAGACTCCGTCTGTAGCGATCAGTCGGAAGCGGTTATTACGACTCTGCTTCAGGCATTTTTCAAGTTCATCCATGTTGTTGTTTGCGTATCTGTAGCGTTTGGCCCTGCAGAGCCTGATTCCGTCTATTATACTTGCATGGTTAAGGGCATCTGATATTACTGCATCTTCTTCACCGAAAAGGGTTTCGAAAAGACCTCCGTTTGCATCGAAACAGGAAGAATACAGTATTGTGTCTTCAGTTCCGAGATAATTGCTGATTTCTCTTTCAAGACGGCGGTGGATGGTCTGTGTGCCGCAAATAAAACGAACTGACGACAATCCGTAACCGTAATCAGCCATTCCCTTTTTTGCGCTTTCGATTATGTCAGGATTATCCGCCAGTCCAAGATAATTATTTGCACAGAAATTTAAAACTTTCCTCCCGTCTTCAAGTTTTATTTCCGCATTCTGGGGCGAACTTATTATTCGTTCGTTTTTAAACAAACCTTTGGTTTTAAGTTGCCCGGTTTCTTCTGCAAGGTGATTTAACAGTTCTCTGCTCATATCGGTTCCTTTTTAAAAATCATGCTGTAACCGGATTATCCGGATCAATAATTATATACTCATAAATTCAATGCCGTAAAGTTTGGTAATGTCAGTTATTAAAAATAAAGCGGATTTCCGTCTGTTATGCTGTTATATCTTAATGACTTGCGAATGGCGGGCGATTTTTAACGTAGCTTGTTTTTTAATTTTCTGAAAATTCCTTTCGTTTTTTTTGAAGCAATATTCGGGAATGAACCATAACGGTTTTCAAGAGCATCCCAGTGCTTTATTACCCAGACATATAAATCGGCTTTTGTCCGGCCCGGGAAACGGTCGAGAAGATCTTCGTTCAGAATAATATCAACTATCGGCAGATAAATCGTCAAAAACCATGAGTGTGCTGCCTGTTCAAGCTTTACCGGTTTCATTGATGTATGGTTCAGGTATTCACGATGACCCATGATATGACCAAGAATTTCTTCATAACGTCCCGGTGAAGTAAATTGTATTTCCTGAAAGTCTATCCACTTGTCCAGACCGGTACGTTCACGTATTCGGTTCAGCTCATAAGCAATAACCTTTTTCCGCAATTCGGAAACTGTAATATCCGGCGACATTTCTATCTCAGAAGTAATTTCTGTTATTTCGGCATCAATATCAATTTGTCCGCGCTGTCTGGCAACCGATACCCGGTGGTTTCCGTCACGTACAAAAAAAGTATCGCCAATTTTAAAAACTTTTATCGGCGGCAGATTAACATCTTCAAGCGCTGCAATATTAATCGCACGCCAGCGGGTTCTGAGGTGTTCCCGTTTGGGCAGAAAGGCCCTGTTGAAATCATTATAACGGCCTTCGCTTCCGACGATTTTATCCAGGGGAATAGTTTTTACTCCTTTGTAAAATTCGGCTTTGGGTTTGATTAATTTTTTAATATCATAAAATGAAAGCAGCTCTTTTTTTTCCGGACGCAGAATCGAGAATATGCTTTCCCTGAATTCGCGCATCCTGGCTTTATTGAAATGATAGTCGGATTCCTGAAAATTATTTTCCTTCATCAAAGTTTCTCTCTTTCGGCAGTTTAAGAATATAATGATCGTAAGCATTAATAACCGGAACATCCGAATATTCTGTTTCTCTTGATGTATCATAACTGTAAAGGTGAATATGCCCGTGAATCATGCACTTCGGTTTGAAATTCCTGATAAACCAGCGGAAGACTCTGAATCCCCGGTGGCATGGATCTTCGCGATCATTCACATGTCTGGGCGGGGCGTGCGTTATAAAAATGTCGAGATACCTGCCGTGAATTATTTTATTCAAAATAAGCCGCGGTATAAGTTTCAATATTCTGAACAGCATTTCGTTTTCAGTATATTGGTTGTCTCCGCGATTATACCTGACAGATCCGCCGAATCCGGCGACAATAAGGTCGAGTTTTTTAAGATATACGGATCTGCCGTCGACAAGTGTTCCGCCGTTAAAAAGTGTTCCGCATTTTTCATAATCAGGGTAACCGGTATTTTCGGAATTGCAGCACAGAGGTGCAGGTTTTTCTATTGAAAAAGGGCTGTGATTTCCCAAAACATATAAAAATGGAACATTGAGATTTGTAACAATAAACTCATAATAGTTGCGCTTCAAATCGCCGCAGGACAGTACCGCATCAACTCTGCCGAACCTGTCTTTTAGAGATTTGGAATAAATCAGAGGATCAACATGATCTGCTATGCAAAGAATTTCAAGCGGATCTTTCAAAAAAACTCCATTGCCGAAATATAAATAGATAATAATGAAAATAACACTAAAAGAAAAGTCTTTATTGACAAAGCATGGCATAATGGATACTATATGACTAAATATGAAAATATAGTCATATAGAATTTATTTACAGGATAATAAAATGCCGAAGGGATTTACAGACCAGGAAAAGAAAAATATCGAGTTGTCTTTGATATCTGCGGGAAAGGATGCGTTTGGGCGATTCGGAATAAAGAAAACAAGTGTTGATGAGCTTGCAAAATCAGCGGGTATTTCAAAAGGCGCTTTCTACATGTTTTTTCAATCCAAAGAAGATCTGTATTTTTCAATACTGGGGCAGTACGAAAAGGAAATACAGAACAGGATATTTGAACTGCTGAACAAAGATTCCGGAGACGACCGGCAAAAAATGAAAGAAGTATTGAAAGAAATAATCAAAACCGTTGAAAACGATTTTTTCTTTCAGAGGCTGCTTGCAAAAAATGAGTATGACTATCTGAGACGGAGATTAAGCCCGCAGCAGGTAGAAGCTGCCTTTCAAACTGATATAGATTTTGCATCACAACTGACCGGAATCTGGAGACGGAACGGGAAGCTGAAAGTCGATGACACTGAACTTATAACCGGGGTTCTGAGAGCGGTTTTTATGGTTTTTATGCATAGGGAAGATGTAGGAAGTGAGAGATTTATGGATGTGATTGATTTTCTGCTGGATGCAGTTATTGAGAAAATGATAAAAAAATAGGGAATACGGCATGAATAATAATGACAGGGATATTGTACTTGAAACACATGGATTGACAAAAAGCTACGGTAAATCCCGGGGAATCGAAGATATATGCATAAAAGTAGAGAAGGGGGAAATCTTCGGGTTTATAGGTCCGAACGGTGCAGGCAAATCAACAACAATCAGAACGATTATGGGGCTTTTACATCAGAATTCCGGAACCGTTAAAATGTTTGGAACGGAAGTCATGAAAAACTCTGCGGATGTCCGAAGTAAAATCGGTTTTGTCCCGTCCGACCTGAATTATTACGATGGGTTGAGCGTAAAACAGATGCTTGAGTATTCTGCCGGGTTCTATAAAAACGGCGCAAAAGAGAGGATTAATCTTTATTGCGAACGTCTGAAACTGGAGCAGAAAAGAAAAATAAACGATCTGTCGCTTGGAAATAAAAAGAAGGTGGCCCTTGTACAGGCTTTGCTGCATAAACCTGAATTATTGATTCTGGATGAGCCTACAAGCGGGCTTGACCCGCTGATTCAGTCGAGGTTTTATGAAATCCTGCGTGAGGAGCAGTCACGCGGGTGTACCATATTTTTCTCATCACATACCCTTTCGGAAGTTGAAAGATTGTGCAGAAGGGTTGCAATTATCAGGGACGGACGGATTGTTAATATAAGCGGTCTTGATGAGCTCAGAAAAATGTATCTGAAGCGTTTTCGGCTGATTCTGGCTGAAGGCCAAACCCCGGATAAATCTGCATTTAGAAATGTTTCCGAACTTAAAATAACAGAAAGAAGCGTGGAAGGTCTTCATTCGGGAAAGGCAGATGAACTGCTACAGCTTTTATCGTCTTTTCAAATAGAGGATATTGTAATTGAAGACCCAAGTCTTGAGGAAATATTTATGCATTATTACAGCGAGCCGGATCATATTCAGAAAGCGGGACAGTCAGATGGTTAATACTATTTTCAGTTTTAATATTTACAGAATGGAAATGCTGCGGAATTTCCGTGTGTTTTTAATCTGGGCAGCAGCAATCTGCGGAATTCTTTTTTTGGGAATGATGTTCTATCCTGCAATCAATGCTGGTAATTTGCTTGACACTATAGAACCGATTTTTGAAAGTACGATGATGAAGAGTGTGCTTGCGGTATTTGGTGCAGATCTTTCAAATCTGGGAAATCTGATGGGATTCTACGTAACATATAACTCCATCTATAATATTCTCTTGGGATGCATATTTGCAGCAGTTCTTGCGGGAAACCTGCTTGCCCGGGAAGAAGCTGACAGAACGGCAGAATTTTTATTCACTAAACCGGTTTCAAGACTGAATATATTTATCAGTAAATCGGCAGTTCTGTTAACATACATAGCGGCCATGAGCATGGTGTTCTTTTTCACCAGCTGGATTTCAATGGAAGTAGTCAAGAAAGATGCATTCCGTCAGCTTGATATTTCAAATAAAGATAAAGAACTGTTGATAGCGCAGATCGAAAAGAAACCTGATGAAATTTATGAGGTTTTCAACCTTGATAACGAAAGTTTTAAAGAATATTCACTGTCTTATGCTGCTTCACTTCTTCAGAGTAATACTACAGAGATGGAACAGATGGACCTGGATATTGAAGATATGAATATCCTTCTTGAAAGGGTGGGGAACAGCCCTGAATTGTTTTTTGAATCTGTGCTTGAAAACCCGGAAGAATATATGTCCATGTTTTCAATGGGTTCGGACCAGCGCGACGAATTTCTGCACAACGTCGAAAATGAACGAATTGAATATTATAAAACGAAGGATAGTTTTTATAATTCTCCGGATATATTTCTGCAGTTTCTGAATGAAAAGCCTGCACTTGCGCTTGATCAATTCTGCGATGAAACCGGTTCTATGTCTGATGTTGTTTCTGTATTTGCCTTGCCCGGTGATTTTGAGAATCGAATTTTCAGGAAATACAATGTAGAAAAGCTTGCGGTTTTCTGTTTTTATGTTTTTCTTCTTTTGACAAGCGTGGGATGTTGTGTCCTGTTCATCTCACTTTTAATCAGGCGGGGAGCATCGGTATTGGGATTTGCAATAGGGATTGTTCTGCTGTTTTATTTTCTAAAATCCATAACCGAAATCGCCGCCGGGTTTTCCGGAACAATCAGATTAATAGGTTTAATCAGCCCTTTTTCATGGATAGATATGGATATTAATGCTGACGATTACAGTCTGATCTGGTGGCGTGCCGGTTTGTTTGTCATATTATCAATAACATCAATGGTTGCGGCTTCATTCCGGCTCGGCAGAAAGGATATTCTGGTTTAAAGTCTTGAAAGGTATTCGGCGGCAATTTTATCATCAGGAGCTACCGCAAGTACGGAACGGAAATACTCTTCAGCGGCAGCCGGATTGTTTTCCTTCATTGAGACAATACCGAGATTGGACAAGATCTTTATATTATCGGGTTCCGCTTTAAGGGCTGTCAGTAGATAATTTCTGCTTTCTTCAAGCTGTCCGAGTTCCATCAGGCAGATAGCAAGTTCGTTATAAAGATCAAGCTGATCGGAACCCAAAGACAGGGCTTTTCGAAAGGCTTCGGCTCCTTCTGCATACATTTTTTTCCGCCGATAGGCCCATCCCAGCAGAAACCATGCATTCCATACTTCGGGAGCAATTTTCAGATAATGGTTAATCTTTTCAATTGCATCATCCTCTCTGCCCATTCTGATGGCGTCATAGGCAGCGAGAAACAACTCGTCTGAATCCTTTTTTTCGGATAGCCTGGCAAGGATATCTTTTACCTTTTTATTTTTTTTCGTATCAGTACTGAGCGACAGAAATACCTCAAGATGATCTGATGCTTTTTCGATACTATTGCGCTTGAGGAAAAATAATCCGAAATTGAAATGGGCTTCCGCCGATTCAGGGTTAATTTCAAGAAGTTCTTTATATGAACTGAATGCTTTTTCATTATAAATTTCGGATAAATCATTGCGGCCTGAAGAGGCATAGGAGTCAGCCCGTTCCTCGTAAAGAAGAGAAAGATTCAGGGTTGATGAAAAATTGCCTGGAAGAAGGTTTTTTAAAGAAATAAAGATCTCTTCGGCTATATCAAAATCTTTCTCTTTGGCTTTCGCAATTGCTGCGGTAGTCAGTTCGCTGTTTATGTCGGGACGTATGGCAAGTATTAGGGTCCTGAAATAATCAGCATTTTCATGTCCGCTGTTATGAGCAAGAATTTTCAGCATTGCAGCGATGATCATCTCCCAACTGAGATTGGAAATATCAGCGTAACCGTTATCAGGATCAATCTCCACCGGAAGCAGTATGGACGGTTCAAGCGGCAGAATCTTATAACTCTGCATATCTTCGGGCAAAGAAATATATACAATATTTTTGAGAGGATCTGCGGGTTCCATATCGGGTCTCCGTTATTTATACCTGTTCGCCGGATTTGGGCGGACGTAGTTTTGTCAGATAATCGTTAAAAAAAAGCTTATATTCAGTAGGTACTCTTGTTTCATCAAATTGTACGGCTATGGACGCAATATCCTTGCGATTTTCAATTGGTTCGAATCTGAGAACTTTTCCAACCAGATTAAAAACCTCATCGGTATCTTCAGTCTCAAGCCTGATAATTATCGATTTATTAACGAGAAACTTGGCCAAACCGGCTAGCAGCAGCTTGGCTCCTGAAAAAGAAAGATCCCTTAAAAGTGCTTTTCGCGGAATATTGTCGATTGCTATTATTATATTCTTTGTTTTAAGACCCATCTTTCTGATAACCTGATCATTAATCTGAATACGTTCCTCTTTTCTTTTCTGTGAATTGAGGTTTGATTCCAGAAGTCTTCCAAGAATAATAATAAGATCGTCAGGAGGTCTTTGTGTATAGGTAAGGGTAAGCAGCGACAGTCCCGACGATTCTTCACCGTATTTTGCAATACCGGACAGTTTGGCGGCAATTCGCAAAATCAAAGGCGTTGATTTCTCAGCGGTCAAAAAGGTGAATTGCAATGATACAATATTATTGGCTTCTTTTGTAAATTTAAAGAAATCTTCTTTTACGCTTGCTACAATTTTAGCCTGACGCATCGAGCTTGAGTAAACAAAACACGGCCAGTAGGCCCCCTTGCATTTTACAAGGTTATTTCTGGTTTGCAGTCCGGTTACCCGAATTACTTCTTTGTTAAAAGCCACTTCAACGTCACCAAACTGCTGATAATAGTTTGATATCTGCTGTCCTGTAATTACTGCCATATAAAAAACCCCGCGATGCCGCTTGAGGAAAATCTCTTGAACTCCAGGGTTCAAGTGGGTTTCCGTTTCTGAGCATCCTGCTCTCTGTAAACAGTGAACAATTCAACTCGGAAATATAGAATCCCTTTTCTGAGGTTTGACCCAAGAGATTTACGCCCCCGCCCGCACACCGCAGGGTAATAATTATTCAAGACTTTTGTCAATTCTCTCCATTATCTGGAGCGTTAATCTCTCAACCTCTTCAGAATCCGAACTTCCATATTCACCAGATCTCTGTCTTTCTTTTAAAAGTTCATCAATTATAATAATACTTGAAATAACCAAATTTTTCAAAGGATCATTTACAGATAAATCAGATTCAACCATTTCTGTTTTTGATTTTAAAATTGAAATGATCTCTTTCATTCTGTCAGGTGCTTCATCAGTCTGGATTGAGAATGAAGAACCCAATATATTTATCTGAAAAAGATTCTTGTTCATAATTAAAAGATTTCCAGTTCAGGCGGTTGCTGCTCCACCGGCTCCGGTTTGGAAGTGTTGCCGGATAATCCGGAAAATTTGTTCTGCTCAGATTCTGAAACATGTGCCGGAATAGCCGGAGAAACATGGGACTCCGATTCTGTTGAAGATTTTTCAGATGAATCAGAGACAGGCAACGCCTCTGTGTATTCAGATTTTGTGCCGCTTTCAGTTAAGGAGGGCGCAGGGGCCGTTATCTGGTCCTCAAGCATATCAAGCTGGGTTAAAACGTCCTTGATGCCTTCCTCAATTTCAAGCTGTTCAAGCTTGAAACCGTCTACAACGGCTTCAAGCTGATCAATACGCTGTTTATATTCGTCGAGCTTGCCTTTAAGCATGCTGTTTTCACTTTTCAGATTGCCGATCAAATCAAGCGCTTTACGCACTTTATTATCAAGATTACGCACCTGCTCGACTGTTAACATATATTATGCTCCGATAGCTGCTTTTGATTTTTCAATAAGCGCTGAAAAAGCTTTGGGATCCTCAATAGCCATATTTGAAAGAGCCTTTCTGTTAAGCTCAATTCCTGTCTTTGAAAGGCCGTACATAAATTGGGAATAATTCATTCCGTTCTGTTTGCATCCTGCTGAAATCCTGGTAATCCAGAGTCTTCTGAATTCCCTTTTCTTTCTTTTTCTGTCTCTGTATGCATAAACACCGGCTTTTGCGATTGCATCTTTTGCAGCACGGAAGTTTGTACTTCTTCTTCCGTAAAAACCTTTAGCGTCTTTTAATATCTTCTTTCTTCTTTCGGCTCGTCTTGTGCCGTCAACTGCTCTGGGCATTATTCAGTCTCCTATAGAAAATTAACCTGTGGTAACCGTCAGGTTAACCGTAAGGCAACAGTTTTTTTACTTTTGCTGTTTCTGCTTCACTGAGAATACCCGATTTTCTCAGGTTTCTTTTTCTCTTTGTGCTTTTTTTTGTAAGAATGTGCCTCAATCCCTGTTTCTTGTATTTAACCTTACCTGTTCCGGTGAAAGAGTAACGCTTTGAGGCGGCTTTTCTTGTTTTCATCTTAGGCATAGTAATCCTCTTATAATTAATTCTTATTTTTCGGGCTAAGAATCATGGACATGAACCTGCCTTCCATCTGAGGAGGTCTGTCGAGATTAAATGTTCCGTCGATAGCTTCCATTACTTTCTCCAGAACAACTTTTCCCAGTTCGGTATGAGCCAGCTCCCGTCCCCTGAAGCGAACTGTTACCTTAACCTTATTGCCTTCTTCCAGGAATGTTTTAACATGCTTGGCTTTAAACTCAAGATCGTGTTTCTCAATCTTGGGCTGCATACGAATTTCTTTAATTTTGACAAGTTTCTGTTTCTTTTTAGACTCTTTGAGCTTTTTTTCCTGCTCAAATTTGTACTTGCCGTAATCAAGAATCTTACAAACCGGGGGATTTGCCTGCGGGGCTACCTCAACCAGATCCAAACCGGCTTCTTTCGCCATATTGAGGGCATCGTCAAACGCAATAACTCCGTGCTGGTTCCCGGCGTCATCGATCAGTCTTACCTCTTTCAAGCGAATTTTTTCGTTAATCCGCATTTCTTTTGAAGCCAACATTCCTCCTTATTTATTGAAGCCAAAAAGATTAAGCTAATATAGCACCACTTGTAAAAAGAGTCAAAGGGGTTTGACCGGCATTTCCGCTTTGTATTGTTTTTTTTACAGTGCTGATAATGCTTATACAGCAATTATAATTATTAGCTCCGGAAGCGTTTGAATAATTATAGAATCCCTGAAAGATTATTATAATTCTCTTTCCCTTACATTTATTAGTACAAAATCACGCTTCCGGGCAGTCAGTATTACTCAATATGGCTGCAGTTATGTGCCGCAGCTGGGGGCCCCTGTGCTGACGGAAAACATAGCAGGTTTCTGCTCAAGTTTTTCATCAGTGCAGGGGTCAGCAAGGGCTGTGTCTTCATTTGATCGCAGCCATATTGAGAATTGCTGATGCTTATACAGTTTACTTGATGAATAAAGTTCTCTATGATAATCTGCTGTTATGATTATCTTTTTATTGACCGCGGTACCTCTGTTTTATCTTGCAATGGACAGTCTTGTATCGGATCTGCACGGCAGAATAGACGACAGTTATAAACCTTTTGCATACGGTTTTATATGTTTTATTGCGGCTTTAATAATATATAACATAATAAGACTGATTTTTATAAAACCTGAATATACCGTATCGGGAGTATATCTGTACTACCTGTTTCATGACAGCCTGCTGCAATTCGGCCTGGCTGTAGCAGGATACCTGCTTGTATTCGGCTTTACCGATTTTGAATCCCATCATCATGCAGTAAACAGAATGTTTGCGTTTATGTGCGGATTCTACTGTTTCTGGAGCATCAACGACATGATAATAGGATACGGCTGGTATAGTTCGCATCTTCTGCTGGTTGTTCCCGTACAGAGAATAGGTGTTATTGCAGCATTTAGCCTGTTGTTTTCCGAAGGTTTAAAGCACAGGGGGATACTGCGAATCCTGTTCTTTACAATCTGTCTGGCAATTCCTTTTATAACGGCGGCGGGATCGATGTTCTGGAGGCTCTCATATACGCTTCCTATGGTTCTGATAACCGCCGGGCTGCCGGTTATTTCCGGTTTTATTCTGTACCGAAAGTTGCGTCCGGTTTCAGTAAAACCGAAGGTCAGCATTGTCCCGGAAACAGAAGAGATAATTCAGTAAACAAGCCTGAACCGGATGCATCCGTAAAGTTCAGGCTTGCTTGTTTGCTCTACTTAAAAAACTCTGTGTGAATACGCTTCAGCGCTTCATCGCAATGAGATTCCGGTACCACCAGTGTTAAATTGATTCGGGAAGCCCCAAGCGATATCATTCTGATCGGCATGCCTTCCAGTGTTTGAAAGAGCTTTGAGATTACTGTTGAATCCTGCCACAGGTCCTGTCCTACAAGACAGACAATGCTTTTATCATCTTCAACCGAAACTCGTCCGAAGTGGTTAAGATCTTCTATTATTGCATGCAGTTTGGACTGGTTCTCAATCGTCATTGAAACAGAAACCTCAGATGTTGTTACAATATCAACCGAAGTCTGATGTTTTTCGAATACCGAGAATATCTTTGCCAGAAAACCGTAGGCATTTACCATTCTGCCCGTTTTAATTTCGATTAAGGTTATATTCTTTTTGGTTGAGATAGCCTTAAGTCCGGTTTTGCCGGAAGACGGGGCAATTGTGGTGAATACTCCGTCAGGGTCCCTGGTACTTTTTACAAGAACCGGTATTTCGCGATCTACTGCCGGAACTATTGTCGAAGGATGAACAACCTTTGCGCCGAAAAATGCAAGCTCGGCAGCTTCGTCATAACTGACTGTTTCGATCGTTCTGGCATCGCTTATAATCCGCGGATCTGAAGTCATTATTCCGTTTACGTCAGTCCATATCTGCACTTCTTCAGCGTCAAGCGACGAACCGTAAATTGTAGCCGTATAGTCCGAGCCGCCGCGGCCGAGGGTCGTTGTAGCGCCGTCCAGATTTGTTGCGATAAAACCCTGTGCAACATACAGCTTGCCGGGAGCCGGAGTTACCGCCCCGCGGATAAGTTCGCCGGTTTTATCCATAAGAGGCACGGCAGCCGTGAAGTTGTCATCAGTTTTTACAAGTTTTCGCGAGTCGAGAAGAGTGCAGTTAATTCCAAGTTCTCTTGCCCTTGCAGCGATAATAATTGTTGAAAGCAGTTCGCCGAAAGATAGAACGGCATCTGTGCTGCGTGGACTGCATTCCCTGAGCATCGATAATCCTTTTGTAAGCGAGGCCAGTTCCTCAAAAAGAGCCTCGGCCCGTTCCGTGGCAAACTGAAGATTGGCGCCCGACAGAAAACCGTTTATTGCCATGAAATGATTGGCTTTTATCTCGTTGTAGATTGAAAAAGCAAGCTCGGTGTCGCCTGCAACAGCGGCCTGCGAAATTGCAACCAGTTTGTCTGTAGTTTTGCCCATTGCGGATGAAATCAGAAGCGGCGACCTGTCCAGTTGTTTTTCCGCTATTCTGATTGCACAGTCGATCATCTCTGTGTTCTGGACGGATGTTCCGCCGAACTTCATCACTATCATTTTTAGTCTCCTATAAAACCTTACGTCTTGAAAGGTGGTTTGTGAGATGAAGTATTCTGACTGAAAGCGGTAAAACAAACGTTCTATGGCTCGATGTCAAAACACTTCGAAAGCAATTATTTACGATTGCTTCAATGACTCCGAATCCATAGTCTAAAGAATGGAAAAACTGCCTGCAAAGCAGCGCCGAAGGCTGGGCCTTCAAGACTCTGCAGTTCAATAGCTCTCCACTTTTAAGTGACAGTCTCAGGGATATTATCCACTGAGCCCAGAAAACGGCTTTCGGGTTTGCCTGTTTCTTCGGCGGACGACCCCTTTCGTTTCTGCTTCACTGAAATGCCCGATTTCTCGGCAGACTACTGATGACGTCCGCGCCTCTATTGACCCGGAAAAATTATGCTCTTTTCTATCATGACTTGCATATATAGTCAAGATGGAAAAACCCTTTGACAGCGGACTGATTAAATTGAATAATAGCCGCATGGATGCAGCTGAAAAACTGTCACAGGCCGTAATTGAAAAGCTTCGCGGGGCAATAATCGATTCCGACGGGAATGAGGTTATGGCGTGGGGAAAGGTTACGGACGGTATAGTGGCAGAGGCTGAAGTTGCCGCCCGGGGGGACGAAGCAGCTGTACCTGCGGTTGCCGGGCATATGGAAAAAGGCGATGTAGTTATTCATAATCATCCGGGCGGGGTGCTCAAACCCTCGGCGGCCGACATGCAGGTTGCCGGCAGGCTCGGAGAACACGGAATCGGTTTTTTTATCGTTGATAACGAGGTAAAACGCGTATACGCGGTTGTTGAGCCGGTAACCGTAAAAGAGAAGAGGCTTCTGGAAGTTGAAGAGCTGACGGCCCTTCTTGAACCCGGGGGCGCGCTTGCGCAGGCAATGGAAACCGGCGGCTATTATGAATATCGGCCGTCCCAGGTGGCGATGCTCGAGCGGATTGCAGAGAGCTTTAATAAAAGCAGAATCTGTGTTGCCGAGGCCGGCACCGGAGTAGGCAAGTCCATGGCTTATCTTCTTCCGGCCCTCAACTGGGCTGCGAACAATGATGAAAGAGTGATTGTTTCAACTGCCACCATCAATCTGCAGCATCAGCTTATAGACAAGGATATTCCGCTTGCAAAAAAAATACTGGAGACGGTTAACGAATCTGCAAAAAACTGTAAAACCGTGCTTGTGAAAGGCCGCGGCAACTATATTTGCCTCCGGCGGCTTGCGACCGCAATTGATGAGCAGACACTGTTTGATGAGGATAGCGGGGAACTTGATTCAATCAGCAAATGGGCCGAAACAACTTCAACCGGAACCAGGGACGATATTTCTTTCATGCCGACCGGAGGGCTCTGGAGCAAGGTTAATTCCGAAGGCGATTCATGTCTTGGCCTTCGCTGTAAATATCGTGAAAAATGCTTTGTTTTGAAATCCAAAAAGGAAGCAGCCTCGGCCCAGCTTCTTGTAGTTAATCATCATCTGCTTTTTTCCGATCTTGCCATGAGGCTTGAAGGCGCCGGTTTTGACAACTCGGTTGTGCTTCCGCCTTTTACCCGGATTGTATTTGATGAAGCCCACAACATGGAATCGAGCGCCACAAGCTTTTTTTCCAGGGAATTGAATATATTCGCCGTGCTGAAACAGGTTAACAGGCTTTATACCCGCAGGGGCGCCAGGAAATTCGGAGCGGTTATCAATCTGCAAATTGAAGCCGGGGCGGTGGAAGAGGACGAATGTATTCCGGGACTTGTCGACGGTATAAAGGAGCAGGCACAGCTGCTTGATAAGATTGCTGTGGAACTTCCGGATAACGGAATAAATCTCCGGTTAAAGGAAGAAACATCGGAGTTTTTTAAAGACAGGATTTTTCCCGCAATGATCGAGCTTCAAAAGCGCATACTGGACTGTCTGCATTCAGTAGAGAATATTGTGAGGCGTCTTGATGAAAAAGACCTGGAACTTCCTGTTGTATACGAGGTGAGAATGCTGGAGCGCAGGCTGGAAGTCTTTGCTTCGATCTGTCAGTCGTTTACACTCTGGGAAGAAAAAAAGGGGGATATTTTCTGGGTAGAAAAAAGCAGAAGCAGTTCCGGAGAGTCTTTCGCGCGCTTTGTGATTACACCCCTTGATATATCAGGGATGATGCGGGAATCAGTTTTTACTCCATATGAAACCGTAGTATGCACTTCGGCGACGCTGTCGGTTAACCGGGATTTTCGTTTCTGGTCGGCCAGGGTAGGTCTGAACGGCTTTGAGGATAGGGAAGTAGGCGCATCAATCTTTAAATCTCCTTTCCCTTACAAGGAGAGGGTTTTGCTCGGCCTGCCCGAAGATGCCCCGGAGCCGAATACCGAAGCCTACCAGGAATTTGTACAGGATTTTTCAATCCGGCTGATTGAGCTTTCAGAAGGACGGGCCCTTGTGCTTTTTACTTCATATAAAATGCTGACGGAAACCTTCGACGTGCTGAAACCAAGGCTCGATGAGCTGGGGATAACGGCGCTCAAGCAGGGTGATGACGACCGGACAAGACTGCTCGAGCGTTTCAAAACCGATACCGCCAGCGTCCTTTTTGCAACCTCTTCGTTCTGGGAGGGAATCGACAGTCCCGGAGACACGCTTAAGGTGGTAATAATCTGTAAATTACCGTTTATGGTACCGACGGATCCTGTTATTGCAGCACGTATGGAAGCAGTTGAACAGCGCGGAGGCAACCAGTTTATGGAATACATGCTTCCGGAAGCTGTTATAAGGCTGAAGCAGGGGTTCGGCCGCCTGATGCGTCGCGGTACTGATTCGGGTGTTGTTGCCGTACTGGACTCACGAATAGTGAGAAAAGCATACGGCAGAATCTTTATAAATTCACTTCCGGATACAGCCAGAAGCATTAAACCTGCAGAGGGAATTTTGCGAGATGCTGAAAATTATCTTTTTATCGGTTGAGATAAAAGGCCGGAACGATTACTTTCTTTAAATTAAAAAAATGAGAATAAAAAAAGACCGTTATCGGATAAATCCGAAACGGCCCTGCCATAATGATTTTTGATAATTTATTCTACAATGGCTAGTACGTCTGCTATTCTTACAAGCAGATATTCGCTGCCGTCTGCTTCAAGTTTTGTTCCGGCATATTTGTCAAACATAACCTTGTCGCCGACTTTTACGGTAATGACGTCTTTGTCATCTCCGATTTCAGCAACCACACCGGTGTTAGTTTTTTCCTGGGCTGTCTGCGGAATAAAGAGACTGCCAACTTTCTGTGTTTCTTCCGACTCAACCTTGATAAGCACTCTGTCTGCGAGAGGTTTAATCTTCATATTTCCTGTCCTCCTGAATCTTAATGAGATTAAGAATTATTTCATAATGTTTAAAAAAAATATACGGAGGATTGAAATTATCGTCAAGTAAAAAAGATTAAAATCATAAATAAATGTGTTCAATTTACATTAAGTTTTTATTTGCCCCTCCGGCAGTTTTTTTGTAGATTATATAAAGGAAAACGAAGCATGGAAGATTGGAAGATTTATTTTCAACAGGGAAAAGATCAGAACAGCTGTGAAAACTACGAACAGGCTGTTAAACTGCTTGAGGCTGCTCTCGAAGGGTGTCCTGACAGTGATTCGTCTATTGCCGGGAATATTATTTTTGAAATAGGAAGATCTTTTTTCGGTCTTGGAATGCGGGGTATTGCAGTTAAGAATATGATTGCCGCTGTCAAGATGGGAATCGAAGAACCTCACACAAAAAATATGCTCAACTGTCTTCTTAATGAATATGGAATGCCGGCCAAATCTGATAAAAAACTTGATGATGAGGCGGCTTTTACGGCAATACATGTAATGAGATATCTGTACACCAAGAAATCCGGTCGTTTCGGCACTCTTGCAGAGAGAGATATGATTTTCGAACTTGTGTCTGATGCCTGGAAAGACTGCTGTGACAGAAATGATTTTTCAGAACTGAATACCAGGGAGAAAATTGCAAAATTCAGGGAATTTGTTATTTTTTTCCCTTCTTTGACTGTTCCTGACCTAACCGAAAATAAACCGGAGAATATCAGATATGTTGATTTCGGCAATGATCTATGTGCGTGCGGAAGCGGACTGCCGTATATGTGGTGCTGCGGACGCATAAAATCTATTGATGAGCTTAAAAATGGGCTGTTTTGACCCATATAGGAAGATGAAAAAAATCATAGGGGCATTCTGACCCACTTGTAAATATTTAAAAATCATATAAAAATAATGGCTTAAGTAATTCATTACACTATAAGAAATTATAAACATTCTGTATTTTACGGTTTTTGGCATGTTTCCTGCGTATGTATATACAGGAGGAAGAATATGGCTAATACTAAAAGATATGAAGATGAGAATGTTCTTTCCATTTACCTCAAAGAAATAAACAGGATTCCGTTGCTGACCCGGGAAGAAGAAGATGATTATGCAAGACGGGCTGCAAAGGGTGAAAAATATGCAATAGACGCGATTGTCAAAGCAAACCTGCGGTTTGTTGTAAATGTGGCGAAAAAATATCAGAATCAGGGACTGCCTCTGTCTGACCTTATTAATGAAGGTAATATAGGCCTTATGAATGCGATCGAAAGATATGATGTTGATAAAGGTTATCATTTCATTTCGTATGCGGTCTGGTGGATACGGCAGGCAATTCTTAAAGCTATATGCGAGAAGTCAAGAATGATACGGCTTCCTTTGAACAGGGCTAATGAGCTTGTTCAGATTGAGAAGGCAAAAAAGGAACTTCTTTCTGACAAAGGTGAGAATCCGGATCTGGAGGATATAGCCTGGGCGGTAAACATGGATAAAGACCATGTTTCAAACCTTCTTAATGTTTCACGGGAACACATCTCGCTTGAAACTCCGGTTTATGAAGAACGTGATTCTTCACAGCTTGGAGACTTTATTGAGGATGAAGATTATACCAGCCCCGAAGAGGCCGCAGTTGCAAACTCTCTGAGGAAAGATATTAACTCGATTCTTGCTACCCTCAGTGACAAAGAAGCGGATATAATCAATATGCGGTTCGGACTTAACGGAAAAGCTCCGATGTCGCTCAAAGAGATAGGCGATAAATATAATCTGACAAAGGAAAGAATACGCCAGATAGAGAAAAAAGCCCTCGCCAGGTTAAGGCACCCATCCAGAAGCAAATACCTCGAGGCATATGTTGAAATGCAAACTGCCTGAAGCTGAAAAATGAACATATGTTCAGCAGATTAGACGAATGCCCCAATGTTATATTGACATTGGGGCATTATTATTCTACCTTTAGACGTAAACAAAAGTTCCGGTGAAGTACTTTTGTGAAAATTGACTTCAGTTTTTATATAAGCACTTCAGAACGCCCGACAGTTCTTTCTTTTCGGGCAAGGTATCAATTGTCTACAAAATAACTATATATACTACTCATACATACACGGAGGGTTACGTATTTCTATGAGTGACACGAAATTTATTTATTTCTTCGGCGACGGTAAGGCCGAAGGGGACGCAAGCATGAAAGAATTGCTTGGAGGAAAAGGTGCAAACCTCGCTGAAATGACAAATCTTGGTATTCCTGTACCGCCCGGATTTACTATTGCTACCGAAGTCTGCGATATGTTTTACAGGAACAACAGGCAGTATCCTGAAGGCCTTGATGCAGAGTTGAAATCAACTCTTGGAAAACTTGAGAGCCTGATGGGCAAAAAACTCGGAGATCCGAAAGATCCGCTGCTTGTTTCAGTTCGTTCCGGAGCTGCTGTTTCAATGCCAGGTATGATGGATACTATACTTAACCTTGGAATGAACGACAATGCCGTCGAAGGTCTTTCCGCGATAACGGGAAACCCGAGATTTGCATGGGACGCGTACAGAAGATTCATTCAGATGTTCAGTAATGTTGCACTGGGTATGGATATTAATGTTTTCGAGGACATCCTTGAGGATATGAAAAAGAAAAAAGGCGTTGAGCAGGATACGGAGCTCGATGCTGATGATTTGAAAAAACTTGTTGAGCTTTATAAAATTGCTTTTAAAGGAAATCAGAACAAGGATTTTCCCCAGCAACCGCTTGAGCAGCTTCAGGCTGCTATTGATGCAGTATTCGGCTCCTGGAACAATCCGAAAGCAATTAAATACAGAGATATTAACGGAATCAAAAATCTCAAGGGCACAGCGGTAAATGTTCAATGCATGGTCTTCGGTAACTTCGGAGACGATTCGGGAACAGGCGTTTGCTTCTCCAGAGACCCGTCGACGGGAGAAAATGTTTTTTACGGTGAGTATTTGATGAATGCACAGGGCGAAGATGTTGTAGCCGGCATAAGGACCCCCGAAAAACTGTCGCAGCTTGCCGATCAGGACGAGAATATCTATTCCCAGCTTGTTAATATCAAGGACAAACTTGAAACACATTATCGTGATATGCAGGATATGGAGTTTACAATACAGCAGGGTAATCTTTTCATTCTTCAGACAAGAAACGGTAAAAGGACCGGCGCTTCAGCAGTTAAGGTCGCCGTGGATATGGCCAAAGAAGGGCTTATAACCAAAGAAGAAGCCATGTTCCGTGTTGATTCGGACCAGCTTGATCAGCTTTTTCACCCTATGATAGATCCGAAAGTTAAAAAAACTTTAAAACCGCTGGCCAAAGGTCTTAACGCTTCTCCTGGAGCTGCAACCGGCAAGATTGTCTTCTCGGCCGATGATGCAGAAATGTGGGTTGAACGCGGAGATTTGAAGGTCCTTCTGGTAAGAAAAGAAACCTCTCCTGATGATATAGGCGGAATGAATGTAGCACAGGGAATCCTGACTTCTACCGGGGGTATGACAAGCCATGCCGCTGTTGTTGCAAGAGGTATGGGCCGTCCGTGTGTAGCAGGATGCAAGGATGTTGCAATATCCGGAAAAATAATGAAGGTCGGTGGAAAAGAGTACAGGGAAGGCGACTGGATTACTATCGACGGAACAACCGGCGAGGTCTTTGCCGGGCAGGTTGAAACAATAGCCCCGGAGATGTCCGGAGAACTGGTTGACTTCCTTTCCTGGGCCGATAATATCAGGCTGGCTGATGAACGGGATGGTCTTGAGCAGAAAGGTTTTCTTGTAAGAACAAATGCAGATCAGCCCGAAGACGCAAAGCTTGCAAGAAGCCTTGGCGCTGAAGGCATAGGTTTGTGCCGTACCGAGCATATGTTTTTTGATGCCGGAAAACTTGAATATTTTCAGCAGATGATTGTGGCAGACACAACTGACGACAGAAAGAAAGCTCTTGGTAAAATCCTCAGTCTGCAGAAAGCGGATTTTAAAGGTATTTTCAAGGCAATGAGCGGTCTTCCTGTTACTGTAAGGCTTCTTGATCCTCCGTTACACGAATTTGTTCCCCAGACTGATGAGGATATCAAAAATATTGCTGTAATGGCGGGAATTACTCCAACTGCGCTTAAGCAGAAGATTGAAGCGCTTCATGAACATAATCCCATGCTCGGTCACCGCGGATGCCGGCTTGGAGTTACATATCCTGAAATATACGATATGCAGGTTGAAGCAATAATAAGCGCAGCCGTTGAGGTTGAAGCGGAAGGCGATAAAGTCCTTCCCGAGATCATGATTCCGTTGGTCGGAACCTGGCAGGAATTAAAAATTCTCAGAGACAATGCTGAAATTGTTATTGCCGGGGTTTTTGAGAAAACAAACAAAAAGGTTGAGTACAAGATTGGAACAATGATTGAAATACCGAGAGCGGCACTTACGGCCGATGAAGTTGCCGAGCACGCAGACTTCTTTTCTTTCGGTACTAACGACCTTACCCAGATGACCTTCGGTTTTTCACGTGATGACGCCGGTGCATTTCTGCCTTCGTATATTTCACAGGGCATTCTTGAGGTTGACCCGACGGCATCGCTTGATCAGAACGGTGTAGGCAAGCTTGTTACGATGGCTGCAAGTCTTGGTCGCGGTATTAAGAGTGATCTCAAGCTTGGAATATGCGGCGAGCACGGAGGCGACCCTGCATCAATTGATTTCTGTTACAGAAACAAACTGAATTATGTTTCATGTTCTCCGTTCAGGGTTCCTATTGCACGGCATGCGGCAGCGCAGGCAGTACTGAGAAACAAGAAATAAACAATGTAATTGAGGCTCTTTCAAAACTCGGGGAGTTTTGAAAGAGCCTCAATATTTTACGGAGCTGCCTTAACCGGCAGCTCTTTTTTTTTGTAACAAAGGATGGAAAAGGACTTTGTGTTATAATTAAAAATATGGTGGAAGGAAAGCAGATTTGCGATTACAGAATTGAATTACCGGGAAAAAGTATAACGGGCTTATACAGAATATTGTACAATTATTACGGCCCTCAGGGATGGTGGCCGCTGCGTTCCCGTCGTATAGGCGCCGGGGCCGAAGCCTGCAGCACCCTTGGTTTTAACAGCAGCGGATATCATCCCGGTACAAATTATGTGCCCTTAGCAAACGATATATTCGAGATAGCCGCAGGCGCTGTACTCACTCAGAATACCAACTGGAGAAATGCTTCCTCGGCGCTTGATTCCCTGATAAAGACGGGGCTGCTGAGCCCTGAGAAAATACTTGAAACGGAAGCGACCGGACTGGCGGAAATTATCAAATCAAGCGGTTATTACAATCAGAAAGCCGTAAAGCTGAAAGGCCTTGCAGCCCTGATGATTAACCTGGGATCACGCGAGCCGACAAGGGAAGACCTGCTTTCAGTATGGGGAATCGGACCGGAGACGGCAGATTCAATAATGCTTTATGCATTCAACAAGCCCTATTTCATTATCGATACGTACACCCGGCGTGTTCTTTCAAGATTTACCGGAATTGATGAGATTAATTCTGCTGATTATGATGAGCTGAGAGTATCAGTAGAAAGAGTTTTTCGAACTGATATTAATTCCTGGCAGGAATATCATGCGCTTATAGTGAAACATGCAAAAAAATTCTGTTCAAAAGCAATAAGGTGTACAGGTTGTCCGCTTTCACAGAAATGTAAAAAAAGAAAATGATTGCAAGAATGAACAATATTGATTAATGTATACAGGAGGTAGAAAGTAATGAAAGTAATTCAGGAAAAAAGGGCCTATATAGAAGAATACAGGAAACTGTCTATTTTCAAATTCATGTCGGCTGCTGAAATTCTGTATATTGTCGGTGAAAGTGAGCTTTTTCATTATTCCGATACGGAAAAAATCGTAAACCAGGGCGATATTGCGCAGAACATTCTTGTCGTTGTAAACGGGATGGTCCAGGTTAACGTCAGGCAGGAAAGCGGCAAGGATGTCTATATATGTTCAATCGAGGAAGGTGAGATTTTCGGCGAGGCGGGTATGTTCCTGCGTGTAAGAAGAACAGCCAATATTGTCAGTCTTGATGAATCGGTTATCCTGAGCATACCCAGAACTGTTCTTATGGATTTCATAAAAGAGAACCCCGCTACAGGAAATAAGCTGCTGCTGGTAATAATTCACAGTCTTCTTAAAAAACTCAGAGGAACAAATCAGGAACTGGCATTTGAAAAAATGTGCGAAGTCCAGATTGGTGAACTGGATAATCTATTGGCCGAATTATCGGATAAATAGGAGTGCCCGGCATAAGAAACAATTTACTTTTAATCATTTTTCTAATTTTGGAACCGACTTTTCCATTGTTTTCCAATGGAGAGGAAATGGTGTTTTTATGGAAATATGCAGCCGGAGGCGAGCTGATCAGCAGACCTGCTGTTTCTGCTGCCGGCATCTATCTTTATTCCGAAGACAGACAAATACATGCTCTTACGCCGCAGGGAGCAGTCCGGTGGAAATTCAGGCTTTCCGGCCGCCCGGCAGATTCGTTGTCAATAGGAGCCGACGGCACAGTGTACGCATGTACTGATGACGGTAAATTATATGCTGTAAATTCAGCCGGAAGACTAATCTGGCAGGTCGATACGGACGGGGCACCCGCCGGCGAACCTGCCGCTGCAATAGACGGCACTGTTTATCTGGCCCATAAATCAGGCAGGCTTTGTGCTGTAAGCCATCTGGGTTTTGAACGCTGGAGCATTGATACGGGGAACGCAATTCTGCAGCCGCCGGTGGTCGATGCCGGTGAAGCTGTTTACACATTCGATGATACGGGAGCGATAAGCTGCCGAACTCAGTGGGGTGAACTGCGCTGGACTATGCCGGCCGCCGGGCAGTCGGATGATAATGTTAATAAACTCAAGGCTGTTCGGCATGCTGCGGTAAACAGGCATGTTCTTTATACTTCTCTGGGAAGGAACCTGCAGGCGTTGACCCCGGAGGGGGAGGTCCTGTGGTCGGATGAAATGCGTGATGATATCTCGGCCCTGATAGTCCTGCCCGAAGAAAAGGGGTTGTTTGTCCTGTATTCAGACGGACTTACGGAAGCATTGGATTTTACCGGAGAATTGCTATGGTCAGGGCAGGGGGCCGGTTACAGCTCTTATCCGGCAGCCGGAGACAACAGCATCTATATAATGCGCGGCTCAAAGATTACCATTATGGATTTTACCGGGAAAATTCTTTATGATACGGAACCTTCGGGTATAACACTGACACAGCCGGTACTTGGAAACAATCTGCTTGTCTGCGGCTCTGAGGAATGGGTAGCCTGCGCTTTTACGGCTGAAAGCAGCCTTGGTGATGGTTGGACACAGAAAGGCGGCGGTGCAGCCCATGACGGCACCTCAGGCGTCCGTAAATGGCATTTTAATGAAACGCTGTTTCTTTCAGATATGGATTACCTTTATCTTCGGGAAACAATTCAATCCGGCGATATAAATGATAAAATCAGGGCCCTTGAAGAGATCTCGGACAGAATAGCTGCTGAAGGTGCAGACAGGGGAGAAAACTATCTTCTTCATCTTGTTCATCTTGCGCTTTCTGAAAGTCTTCTCACAATGGAATCGGGTATTTTCCCGGCAGCGGATGATTATCCTTCAGTCAGAAAAAAAGCGGCGGATATTCTGGGAAAGTACGGAAATTTTGAATCTATTGAGCTTTTAACTGTAGTCCTCGGAGAGGAGAAATATGAAGATGCAAGTGCCTCCATGATTCTGGCGCTCGGCTCTCTCGGGTCCGATTTTAACGGGCTGCCGCTTGAAGCAATTTACAATAAGGTTGTAATCGACGATAATGGAAAAGGCAGTGAACGTCTGGCTCTTGCCGCAGTCAGTGCGGTGGGTAAAATTACGGATTACAGCGGAGCTGCTGTATCCGGGTACGGCTACAGGACCCTGCTTGAAATTTTCCGCGGTAACTATTCTGCCGGGACAAGAAGAAAAGCCGGTGAGGTTTTAAGGAGTATGAAATGAAAACAAAAACATTTTTCAGTGGAGTTTTTCTGATTCTGATCTGTTTGGCTGCCGTCAATCTTGCCGCCGAAACAGTTTTTCTTGAAGAGCTTCAAACGGCCGCCGACAGCGCCGGAATTGTTTTTCAGAATTATTCCGGACCGCACAATAAAATCGATACAGCAGACGAGATACGCGGCATCGGCGGGTATCTGGGCCGGAATGTTGAAAGGGAAATGGAAAGCTTCAATTTTTTCGATAAATACAGGGTCATACATGCTGTAGATTATTCTGATAAAAACGGTCTTGATGCTGATATTTTTATCCTGGAGAAAACTGCCGCAGTAGACCATATAAAAAACCTCAGAAGAATAATTGCCGGGTATCTGGAAGCCGCCTATGGTTATGAAACAGATCAGGCCGACCTTCTGGCGGAATTTATTACAATATACAATGCTGTACATCGCGGCGACATCGAATATTTCACAATACATTACAAGGATATTGTTAACCGCAACCTTGATCCGAAAAAATGCGGAATAGCTCTAAGTTATGTTGAATGGCCCGGAAACACCATGATGCTTATTCCTTTGACTCCGCAGGCCGGTACTAATGTAATCAGCGATCTCGATACCGATTTGCTTTCAGATGAAATGGTAATAGACCAGCTAAGAAGCGAAGATGATCGGGGTATTGAGCAGCGACGTGAACTTGTAGAATTGAAAGATGACGAGATCGATGAAGAACGCACTGTAATCGAACAGAAACGTGAAGATATCGCAGTTAAGGAAAAAGAACTGGATGAGAAGAAAGCCGGGCTTGAAGAGGAACTCAGGCAGACTGAAGATTCCGGGCGCGCTGAAGAGATAAAGGATGAGCTTGCTGATGTTGAAAAAGAGAAGGAAGTTGTTGCAACCGAAGAAAAGGCCCTTGATGAACGGGAAGAAAAGCTTGCAGAACGGGAAGAAAAGGTCATTGAGGAAAGAGAACGCATTACAGAAGACCAGGCTGCGGAAATAGAGAAAGAAGATCTTTCAGATGCGGCGGTTGTTACTTCCGCCCAACCGGCAAAAGCCAAACCCTCTGTTGATGCTGTTCCTTTTATTAAGGTGAGCGGAGATGCCGGTTCATATACAGGGCAGCTGGTAATGGTGGATTCCGTAAGCGGAAAGATTATCAGGCAGTCTTCAATAGATACTATCAGATTGCGGGGATATAAATTCAGTAATAACGGAATCATATCCGTAGCAGGCAGTTCTGGCGGAACAAGGATAGTAAGTCTGGTGAAAATTGATCCTGAGAGTCTCGAAATTACTGAATCCGGAACCGCTGAAGTCTATATTGATTCTGCGGTAATAGAATCGGGCGGTAATTATTATGCCGTAGTCAAAGACGGTTCAGAATGGAAAATAGGGATTTTTGATAAAGCACTTAAATTGACGGGATTGTCCGATGCAGAGGTTTTTGCTGCAACTGATATTGTCGTTAGAAAAGACAGTGTAATTGCCCAGAACCCGGCAGGCAGCATAATCAGGATAGGCAACGAAGAATTCAGGGCTCCGGCTTTTTAAAAAAGGCTGCAATCCTGCGGAAAAAAGCACCGACAGCTGAAAGGAGCTTTCGAAACCAGCCCGGATTTTTCAGTTTTTCAAGCAACCTGAATGCATCCCCGGCTTCATCCGGGTTGAAGGGTTTTCTGTGCAGGTTTTCATCTATTTCGATCTCAAGTTCTTCAAGTTTTGACGGGTTTTCAAGGATCCTGACGGGTATTGTTTTCCAGTTCAGCAGTTTTACCGCTTCCAGTCTTCGTTCTCCTGCAAGCAGTACTTTCCTGTTATTAACGATTACCGGATTGAGAAGACCATGCTTTTCTATACTTTCCGAAAGTTCGTTCAAATCACCCAGATCACGCCTGATTCGTTTTCGAACGATTATTTCATCTACCCGCATCTGCATACATTTAGTATAACTACAGCTGTAGAAAAAACAAAGTAAAAAAATTAATCAAGCAGGGGGTTGTAATCTCCGTTATCAGATGAGTCGTTAATATCCGAATCCGGTTTGCCGTTCAGATCAAGCATAAAATCGGGAAGCTCAAGCTGCGGAACATCAAATGCATTAAAGGGGACATCTTCAATCAGCAGGTTATCCTGAAGTCTTCTTAGCAGCTCCTCATCACGCTGCTTCTCGAATTTATGTATATCGCAGGTCTGTCTGGGTTCGGTTCCTACAAGAAACAATTCCTCGATTGTTCCGTCGTCGCAGTCGTTTGTAGGAAGCAGTCCTGATACGCGGCAAACCCTGACTTTGATAAGGCCTGATTCAGGTTCGGGAAATTCCTTGATTTCCAGGTCGCTGTGAATTTCTTTCATATACATTGCCCAGTACGGACCTGCAGCAGTAGCACCGGTAAGATAACGCCCAAGAGAGTTGCCGGGCATGTCGAAACCGAACCAGACTGCAGTAGTGTAATAGGGTGAAAATCCGCATGTCCATGCCGCTTCCCAGTTCTGTGTTGTTCCGGTTTTCCCTGCAATTGGCATTCCGTCGAATCCTCCGACGTAACGGCGCCGATTGGCAAGCGTTCCGTATTCTACAGTACTTTGAAGCATATCCGTCATAATATATGCTTCCTGGGGCGTCATAATCTGGTCTTCACCCTTGTTCTTCTGCTTTTCGCGCAGTCTCTCTTTTTCCGGTTCAAGTACAATATTGCCCTCACGGTCTTCTACACTGATAATGGCAATAGGCACTACTTCCTTGCCCTGGTTTGGAAAGGTGGCGAAAGCCCTGGCCATATTAATTGGAGCAAGAGCGGTAACACCGAGACCGAGAGGAAACCCGCGCGGGAAAAGAACTTCATCATTTCGTTTGTCGTAAAGCCCCGTCATTTTTGATATTCGTTCGATTGCGGTATTAAACCCTACCTTGTCCAGAACCTGTAATGACGGAACGTTCATTGATGTAGCAAGAGCATAGCGGGCAAGAACAGAACCTTCCCAGTCTCCAAGGTAATTCAAAGGTTCATATGCATTGCCGCTTTCATCATAAAAAACAACGGGACCGTCATAAAGACGGGTGGCGGGAGTTATAACCCGGGAAGACACGGCCGCCGAGTAGTACAGCGGTTTAATGCAGGAGCCGGGTTGAACTGTAGCATCAACTGCCCGGTTATACTGCTTCGTTTCGAAATCGCTTCCGCCGATCATTGCAATAATCCGGCCTGTATTGTTTTCAAGCGTTATCAGAGCGCCTTCCACGGTATTTTTTTCAGTCCGGGTTTTGTTTTTGTTAAACCCGGTTATTGTTGCCTTGTTAAGATCTGTAAGGCCGAATAGGGACGAGAGCATATAAAGCGTAGGATTCAGAGAATCATAGAAGGTGTCGGATGCCGCAGCTTTCTGTTTGGCGCCTGTTACGCGGATATCGCTGATATTGAATGTTAAAGACAGAAGATCAACTATATTGATGAAATTTTCGTTTACTATATCATAGCGGTCATCAGAATACTGCCTGTATTTAACATTGATTTCATGGTAGGCCTGGTCCATTATCCGTTGGGCTGTATTCTGAATATCAAGATCAAGTGTTGTATGAACAACATAACCGTCTTTGTTTACATCTACTGCGCCGTAAAGCATATCGTTTAATTCAATACGTACGTATTCGCTGAAGTACGGTGCAAGGCTGTCGTTACCTATATAAGCGCTGGCGATATTCGACCGGCTGTAGTCGTAATTATCCCAGTATTCGGCAAATGAATCATCGGCAGCTTCCCGGCTGCAATACCCGAGCTCCACCATCTCGTTCAGAACATCTATCTGCCGGTTTCTTGCAGTGTCGGGGTGATTAATGGGCGAGTACAGCGCAGGGCTTGCAAGCTGAATTACAAGTATAGCTGATTCGGCAAGCGATATATCCCGTGACGAATGTCCGAAATAGAACTGTGATGCGGATTCAACCCCATAGGTTCCGTGGCCGAAATATACCTCGTTGATATATATTCCAAGAATTTCGTTTTTTGTCAGGGCTTTTTCTATCTGGAATGCGTACCAGACTTCCTTGATTTTTCGCGTAAGCGTTATTTCCGTTCTGTCGGCATAGTGCGCGCCGGCAACCTGCATTGTTAAAGTACTGAAGCCTGAAAAGTATCTGCCAGTGACAATGTTATAGAGTGCCCTGAAAAAATGCTTATAACTTAAACCGTTATGTTCATAGAAATTGGCATCTTCACGGCTGATCAGGGCATAAATAAGATGTTTTGGAAGTTCATCAACCGGGACTATTTCTCTTTTTTCATCAGAGAATAACTCGGTTATCAGATTGCCGTTTCGATCCAGGATTTGAGTCGGAAGTGCGGGTTCATAGCTCTGCAGATCTGCTCGGATATCAACATTCTTTATCTCGCTTAGTACTTTACCGATTATTACTCCTATAATAACGGAAAGGATGATACAGACAGCAAGTATTGTTTCAATTCTTCGGCGCTTCTTTTTGTCGGAAACCATATCGATTACAGTATGTTCATGCTTTGATTTTGTCAAGCGATAGGGGCAAAAATCAGCCAATCAGAATCTGGCGTAAGGTTAAAAGCATAGGATAATAAAAAAAGTGGCCGGTCTAAAAGACCGGCCTATTGTGTCGGTTAATATAGTAAACTGGGAGGGGAACTATATTTTTTGTCCCGACACAATTATTATCGACTGGAACTAAACAAAGATTTAGTTCTCCTCTATAAAAATATCAAGAAAAAGTGAAATTTTACAGTCCTTACCGGGTGAAATGTCGAATTTTTTACTTATTTTATAGTCTCCAATCTTGAACAGCACTATATGCTGTCCGGGTTCCAGGGCAAGTCTCCCGTCGGAACCGGGTTCAACCCTGGCTCCGTCCATGTAAACAACAGTATTTACAGGCACATCTATTATTGCATGGCTTTCAAGTTTTTCTATATCAAGTTCAATTTCGGTGCTTTTACCGGCCTGAATCGTTACGGTTCTGTTCACGGCGATTCCTCCGGGAATATCAGCGGAAATATTATGATTCCCGGCTGAAAGCGCAATAACTGCTTTCCCGTCTTTGACCAAAACGCTCCCGCCGTCTACATTAAGCGACAGCTGTCGGCTGTCCAGATCCTCAGGAATGGAAACATTAAGGATAAGATTGCCGCTTTCTTTCAATATCGAAGAAATTTTTATTGTGAAATTGCTGCCGTAAATACTTGATGGAAAACCTTTCATGATCGGCAATACGGTAACCATCAACGGAGAATCGTTATATTGCAGAATTTCTTCAATAACTTTTGTATACGGTGATGCTTCGCCTGCAATACTTTCCTTATACGGAATTTGGATATAAAACTTTGCTGCGTCCGGGAGAATAAAGGTATTGTATTTTTTACCATAATAAGTGCCGATTCCTGAGGTTATTTCAGGGCTTATTTTTTTAAAAATATTGAATGCGAAGCTTCCGCTATAATCTCTGAGGCTGGTCGGAATCAAAATTTCAATTTCTACGCCACGGATGAATTCAGAATTACGCTCAAAAGATACTGCAAAAACATCTTCAATGCTCATTGTGAATGTTTCTTTTGAAGAAGCATCGGTTAAGATAATATGCTTAACTACATCTCCCCTGATATTATCCCCGAATACTGAAAACATGGGGAAAAGTGCCAAAAAAATAATAAATAAAGGTAACAGTTTTCTCATTAATCCAATCCGGGGGTTAGTGATGACGGATCTGTAGCTCTTCCGTCTCTTCTAACCTCAAAATGCAGATGCGGCCCGGTTGATAATCCGGTACTGCCGACTTCTGCTATTATCATAGTAGAATTTACCTTATCATGCAACTCAACAAAAATTTTATTTAGGTGGCCATAGAATGTTTCGTACCCTCCGCTATGGCTGATTTGAATGAAATTCCCGTATGTTTCATTGAATCCGGTTAAACTTATTATACCGTCTCTTGCCGAGCGGACTTCTGTACCTTCCGGAGCTGCTATATCAATACCGTTATGGAAAGTATTGTGTCCTGTAAACGGACTTTTTCTGTAACCGTATTTTGAGGTTACGATTCCTTCCGGAAGAGGATTTGCAAAAAGAATACGCAGAAAAAAAGCCCGTTCAACATTATGAAACGATTCGCCCGGGAAAAAGAAGTAATTGTTTCCTTCAACAGAGACATTATACGAATCCTGTAATAAGGGGGCCCTCCATGACATGGCAATAAACTCAAGATCCGTAGCGGGTGTTTCAGGAAGAAATATTCCGGGCTGGCTCGGCAGCAGCAGCGTTCTGTTTTCAAGATTGTCGGCGGTTGAGCTTATTCTGTTGAATGTTGCTATTGTTTCATAGGTGAGTCCGGATTGTGACGAGATAGAAAAGATGTTGATATCCGAGTCGACGGAGTAAGAATAAAAAAGCAGGGGAGGAAGCTCTTTTCCTGCACCGGCAGCTTTATAGTAAAATTCAATATCTTCCTGAAGCTGTCTGTAGTTCAGATCGGTAAAATCAAGTCTTTCAATAACGGGGTAAAGGTTTCCGGCTGATTGTGCTGCAGAGTATTGAGGAAGAGGTATAGCGATGATAAAAATAAAAAGCACAATATGCAGTAATCTGTTCATTGTCAGATCCAATTTAACAGTAAAAAAAACGGTCGTCCATAGACTATATATGCCGATAATCAAAAAAAGGTAATTATTCTGTACAGGTCGTTGACAGCAAATTGTCAGGGAATTACAATCATGATGAATGAAAAAAATCGGGAGAGATAATGCCTAAACCGGTAAGATATAAAGCCAATTCCATCGTTTATTTTAAAGGCGATCTTAACGAGTCTGTATATATTCTGAAAAGCGGATCGGTGATCCTGAAATACCAGGATATAGAAACCGGGCAGGAATTGCAGGATATTATCAGCACCGGGGAATTCTTCGGTGTAAAATCAGCATTAGGAAAATATCCCCGTGAAGAAACAGCCTTTGTAGTAAAAGATGCCGAGATGTTGTCTTTTACTGTTCCTGAATTCGAAGCTGTTGTAATGCAGAACACAAGAATAATAATGAAAATGCTGAAGGTGTTTTCAAATCAGCTGAGACGTATTCACAAGCAGCTAAGCAACCTGATTTCAACCGGCGAGGATGAAGACCCCGAGACCGGTTTATTCAAGATCGGCAGCTATTACCAGAAATGCGGGAAAAATGTTCAGGCCTTGTATGCCTTGCGCAGTTACCTGACTTATTATCCTTCGGGAAAATATGTTTCTGAAGCCAATGAGAACCTGCAGAGAGTTGAAATCATGGTGCAGAATGCACCCAGAAACACCGTGGCTTCTCCTTCTGTTGCTCCGGCAGCATCCGGAGGTGGTTCTTCGTCTTCATCTTCAGGCGGTTCGATGTCTGAAACTGCGAAAGAGTATTACCGGGGAGTTAACCTCTTTAGCCAGGAAAAATATAACGAAGCGCTTAATGTTTTCAAAAATGTGATAGTATCGGGCGGGGATTCCGAGTTCCAGGCAAAAGCCCAGTTTGAAGTCGGTCGCTGCCTGTACAGTATGAAAAATTATGATACCTGTATTAAACACTTTTCTGCCATGATTCAGAAATATCCCAAGCATCCTGATATGCTGGAAGCGCTGTTCTGTGTCGGAAATTCGTATGAAAAGAAGAATGATACTGCCAAGGCTTCCGGTTTTTACAATAAAGTACTCTCAATGGCATCGGAAGGTACTCCCATTCATAAAAAGGCCGGCAGGGCTCTTGACGGGTTAAAAGGGTAATCAGATGGCACTGGATTTGTCCGTATTTGAACGATTTGCTAAAACATTTCAAAAGAATGATATTCTGTTCTGCGAGTTTGAACCGGGTGATACATTTTACCTGATACAATCAGGCCGGGTCGAAATTACAAAGATAATTGATAATATCGAAAAAACCATTGATATTCTGAATCCCGGTGAAATATTCGGTGAAATGGCTATCCTTGAAGGTGCTCCGAGATCAGCTTCGGCCATAGCGCTTGATCAGGTAAAAGTTCTTGAGTTTAACCGTGAGAATTTTGAAATTCTTATGATGGGAAACCCTCAGATTGCCCTTAAGCTGCTCAAACTTTTCACAAAAAGAATATATGACCAGAAACGCCGTTTTATGATTCTGACTCTTGAAGATGAACAGGCCAGGGTTGCCGATGTTTTTCTGATGTTGAACGAGACCGGAACCGTTGATGCCCCGTCTGAAGAGATGCGTGAATTTAAAACAAGTGTTGATGACGTAGCCCACTGGGCCGGAATGTCGCCCGAACGGTGCAGAACTATTCTAAACCATTTTATGGTGCAGAGGCGGGTGGATATTTACGATGATCGCATTTTAGTCCGGAATATCAGTGATTTTATCCGGTTTGTGAATTCAAGGCGAAGAAATACCAAGCAGTAAACATTACATCATACAAAAATCACCTGTTTACCAGTTTCCCTTCGATATAGTAATATCTGTGTATGGAACATGTGAAAAGAATGCTCTTGCATGTGTGCTGTGGGCCATGCGCAACCTCGTCGATAGAACAGCTTCTTGGCGATGGCTGGGAAGTGGATATGTTCTTCAGTAATTCGAATATTTCACCAAAAGAAGAATATGATAAACGTCTTGATGGCGCTGTAAGAACCGCCGAATGGTTCGGTTTGAAACTGATTGAAGATAGCTATGATCATCAAGACTGGCTGAAGACGGTGGCAGGATATGAGAGCGAGCCTGAAAAGGGAGCACGATGCAGCTTCTGTTTCGGATACAGCCTTGACAGAACATCTGAAGCTGCCGATGCCGGTGAATACGACGGTTTTTGTACCACGCTTACGGTAAGTCCTCATAAGGTTTCCCGTGTATTATTTGAAAAAGGGACAGCCGCCGGTCGTGGTAAGAGCAGCCGGTTCGTTGATTACGACTTCAAAAAAAAGGACGGATACAGGCGGAGTATTCTGTTATCGGAAAAAATCGGTTTGTACCGGCAGAATTACTGCGGATGCGAGTTTTCAATGAGATAATTGAAACTTGCAGATGCCGGACGGTATCAGAACGGCAGGGCAATAAAAAACATAAAAAGAAAATGTACGATGGCTCCGGCAAGCACGAACAGATGCCATATTTCGTGAAATCCGAACTTACCGGGAACCGGGTTGGGTTTTTCAATATAAAAGATTACTGCTCCGGCTGAATAAAAAATACCGCCGATAAGGATTAGCAGCAGTCCGGTCAATTGAATTGCCGGCAGGACGTGAAATATCAAAGCTACGCCGACCCATCCCATGCAGACATACAATGTATTTGTAAACCATTTTGGAATAGACGGGAAAACTGCTTTTATGGTTATGCCTGCAGCGGCAAGGGCCCATATAACCCCGAAGATGCTCCACCCCCATGCGTCGCGGCTTATGATAAGACAAATCGGGGTATAGGTTCCGGCAATAAGGGCGAAGATTGAAAGATAATCAAAAAGACGGAAAAAATTATTTACTTTTTCAGTATGGTCTATACCGTGGTGAAATGTACTGGCCAGAAAAAGCATAAAAAGGCTCAGTCCGTATATTGAAAAGCCGACGATATGCCATGTCTTGCCCTGTACTGCTGAAAGAACAATAAGAAGAACCATTCCAAGCAGGGAAAAAATTGCTCCTGCTGTATGGGTAATTGTGTTTATTATCTCATCCGTTACATGGATACTTCCGTCTTTGCTTAATTTATTATTCATACCGGGATTCTATTTTATTCTTTCCTTTTTATCAACGATTTAGTACTTTATTATAACAGTGTGTTCAATAATGATTTAATGAACAAATTTTATATATGGAAAAATATTTGTTATCTTGACTTTTATGGAAATTGTTAATAGATTTTTTAAATAAAGATACAATAATTGGAGTAACTAAATGACATTTAACTATTTTATACCGACAAAAGTTTTATTCGGTCCGGGAAAGCTTAATGATCTTGCTAAAGAAAAACTGCCAGGTAAAAAAGCCCTTATTGTAATAAGCAGCGGCTCTTCAATGAAAAAATATGGGTATCTTGATCGTGTTCAGAAACTTCTTGCTGAACAGGGAGTTGAATCTGCAGTTTTTGATAAAATCCTGCCGAACCCGATTCTTGAGCATGTTACGGAAGGTGCCGAGCTTGCAAAAAAAGAGAATTGTGATTTTATTGTCGGCCTTGGCGGCGGCAGCAGTATTGATTCGGCAAAGAGTATTGCCATTATGGCAAAAAATCCAGGTAATTACTGGGACTATATCAACGGCGGTTCGGGAAAAGGCAAGCCGGTGCAAAACGGTGTATTACCGATTGTAGCAATCACTACAACTGCCGGAACAGGGACTGAGGCTGATCCCTGGACGGTAATTACGCATCAGGAAAATGATGAAAAAATAGGTTTCGGAACCGAAGAAACTTTTCCGACTCTGTCGATTGTTGATCCTGAGTTGATGGTTTCCATTCCGCCGCATCTGACCGCCTACCAGGGATTTGACGCCCTGTTTCATGCTGTTGAAGGCTATATTGCTAAAATAGCTACGCCTGTAAGTGATTCTTATGCACTTGCCAGTATCAGGCTGATTGCAAAATCTCTTGCAGCGGCAGTGAAAGACGGAAATAATATTGAAGCCCGCACAGACGTTGCTCTTGCGAATACCCTTGCAGGTTTTGTTGAATCAACGTCATCCTGTACGTCCGAGCACTCAATGGAACATGCAATGAGCGCATATCACCCGAAACTTCCTCATGGAGCCGGTTTGATTATGCTGTCGAAAGAATATTTCACATTCTTTGAGAAGATCGTTCCGGATCGTTTCGCTGATATGGCGGCTGCAATGGGAATGGATACAAAACCCGAAAACTTTGTAAAAGCCCTTGTTCAACTGCAGAAAGACTGCGGGGTCGACAATCTTAAGATGTCAGATTACGGCATCACCGTTGATGAGATCAAAAAGCTTGCGGAAAATGCAAAATATGCAATGGGCGGACTCTTTGATATGGACCGCTATGAGCTTTCCAAAGATGATACAATTGCCATTATGGAAAAAGCATTCAAATAGTTTTTAACTTAATTAAATATTTAACGGCCGGATGAGTAAAATCCTTCGGCCGTTTTTATTTAAGAAGCAGGTAATCTACAACTTTTTTTTCAACAAAGTCCGGAGTTGAAGCAGATGATACAACAAGGGCGCTTTCAAGGCCGCTGAAGTCGATATCAAGTTTTTTGAGTTCTTCGACATCCTGTATAAAGAAGGTTTTTCTGCCGGATTCGGATAAGCGCCTGTAAAGCTTTTTGGCGTTGGAAGACAACGGGTCGCCGATGACGAAACTGATGTCTACTTCCTGCTGAATTTCAAGCGCTTCATTTTCTTTTTTTTCTGTAACGGGGCAGATGGAATTGAAACTTTCAACTGTTAATTCAGGCCATCGGCTTCTGATTTTTTCAATTGCAGATTCAAAAAGTGTACGGCTGCCGGTTGTCTGGGACGTTATGAATATCCCTGAAACTGATGCAGGATTGAATGCAGTTCCGTCGATTTTCAGATTGGACAGAAAGTTTTCAAGTTCTTCAGGTGTTTCTATGACAAATACCTCTGACCCGT
Source organism: Spirochaetia bacterium (assembly GCA_963675665.1). Classification (GTDB taxonomy): domain Bacteria; phylum Spirochaetota; class Spirochaetia; order UBA9216; family UBA9216; genus Thalassospirochaeta. Next base: position 3,807,384 of record OY776510.1, on the reverse strand, counting down.
AACTTTTTAGACCCGTGACCTCGGGATGACTTTTTTTTCCGGTTATAATTATAGTTTGTCCTTTATCCGAATGTATTTTGATTATTTCCTGAACCCGTTTTACATTCCGGCAGGTAAGATCGATAAGGTTATAATTTTGAGACAACCGTGACTGAGTTTCCCTGTCTATTCCATGCGTTCTGATAAAAAGGGTAGAACCATCAGGAATATTGTCTTCCGATTCTATTGTAAGGATATTGTTTTCATTCAGATACTCAATATATTTACGATTATTTATCATCATTCCGATAACAGAATGTTTTTTTTGGGGAGAGTTTTCTGTTTCCGAAAAAATTCTTTTTTCAGCCGCTTTAACACCCGGACAGAATCCGGTTAACCGGGGGATTTTAACCGTCATGACGGGATTATAACGGGTATCCGTCTTTAAGGATACCCGTCGAATAAAACCCTATTTCTTTGAAATCACCAGCCGGCAGACCTTGTCGCCGCAGGCGAGAGTACTTTGGAGATCAAAATTGAATTTCGGGTATTCTTCAATAATTCCGCGATCGCCGTCCATGGCGATATCACAAAGAAGCTCAATATCTTTCTCATTATCCGTCTGTTTAATCCAGGCGGAGAGGAGCGGGCAGTAATTGAATTCGACAATAAAAGCATCTTCGTCGCACTGAACAACATTCATGTCAAAGACTTTTTTCAGGTCTTCAGTAGCAAAACTTTCACCGAAAGTTTTCAGGTTTTCAGTTTCAGGAAATTTTGTCTGACCGTGGAAATGCCCGCAGCGAAGAATTGCATCCCTGCCGAAGTCTTCCCATTCAAGACCCCGCTTTCTTGCTTCATCCATAAGCAGATACATCCAGGTGGCCCTGTGCTCGATTGCGTTTCTGATTGAATCTATATGTGAATCATGCTGTACAGGATTATTCTTAATTTTCATTTCTAAACCGCCTTGTCTTTATATGCTTTAACTTTCGATGTCATTATTGAAAGAATAACCTTATCGGTTTCAGCCATGCCGCTTGAACCGAGTTTTCCGAGATTGTTTATTGTTCTTTCGATATCTTCTTCAACAATACCTTCTATTTCCGTAACGCCTATGCTGTTTATGGCCAGTAATGCTCCCTGAACCCCGGCGCTTACTGATGAAGCTACTTTAAGCGCGCAGCTTGTTTTGGCTCCGTCGCATACCATTCCGGCAATGTTTCCAACCATATTTTTAATTGCATACTCTACATGTTCATAAACACCGCCGAGAAGGTACACAACTCCGCAGCTGGCGCCGGTAGCTGCAACAGACGCTCCGCAAAGGGCGGACAGCCTGTCCATTTTGGATTTCATGTGAATGGAAGTAAGGTGGCTTAAAATCAGCGCGCGTATAAGCTGTTCACGGCCTGAGCCGATTTTTTCCGCTACGGCCACTACAGGCATTGTCGCAGTTATTCCCTGGTTTCCGCTTCCTGAATTACTCATAACCGGCAGGTCCGAACCGGCCATTCGGGCATCGGCGCCGCTTGCTGTTCTTTTTACGGCATCATTGCTCAGGTCGGACTGAAGAAATCCCTTGATGATATTTTCATCAATAGATTTTCCTACCTTAAGGCCGTAATCACCCCTTAATCCTTCTTCTGATATCTTTTTGTTTAATTCTACGGCTTCCATTATAAATTCAATTTTTTCAAGCGGTACATTTGTTGCAAAATCCCAGATATCCTTTTCACTGAGTTCTTCAAGTAATTTGGCGGAAGGATTATCTGATGCCGAATCTGCTGATGCTTTATCCATATCGGAATCAAGAATGATTTTACCGTTTTGCTCAATATAACAGATATTGTCGTGGCGTTTTTTGATGATAACCTTTGCGTTTTCATCGGATGTTCTTACTGTAACTTCAATATAAAGTACATCCGGAACTTCTTTAAGGTTAACCTTTACTTTTCCGGCTTTAAGCATAGCTTTGCCTTTTTCAAGATTTTCAGGAGTAAGGTTTTTAAGTACTTCAAGTCCGTAAGTGGAATTCCCGCCCAATGCTCCTACGGCGGTTGCTATCTCAAGGCCGTAAAGCCCGGTTCCCGGAATTCCGACGCTCATGCCGTTTTTAAGTACATTCTGGCTGAGATATACATCAATAGCCTCAGGTTCTTTTCCGAGAACTTCCGCAGCTTTGGCTGCAGCAAGAGCTACGGCAATTGGTTCCGTGCAGCCCAGGGCCGGCACAACTTCCTGTTTGATTAGAATAATAAAATCATTCCATAGTTCATTTTTCATTTATTATTCCTGACAGCCGGCAATGAATTCAATTTCAACAAGCGCATCCTTTGGAAGTCTGGCAACTTCAACACAGCTTCGCGCAGGGAAATTTTCGGTGAAAAATCTGCTGTATACATTATTGACCTTTCCGAAATCATTCATGTCTTTAATAAACACCAGAGTTTTAAAGACATCGGAAAGCGTTAATCCTTCGGCATTCAGAATCGCTTCGGCGTTTTTAATGGAAGCTTCAGTTTGGGCTTCAACTCCTTCCGGAAGTTCTCCTGTTGCCGGGTTAATACCGAGCTGTCCGGAAGTATATACAAAGCCGTTTATTTTAACGGCCTGTGAATATGGCCCGATAGCGGACGGGGCCTTTTCAGTATTAATTATTTCTTTCATATAATTCTCCTTTATGCTGATGATTTGCAATGTAATTTAATTTCAGACAGATCCGGATCTGTAAAAATCATATCTTTGATGTCCTGAACTTCTTCATCTTCAGATTTTTTGTCTGTCCGATAAATAATATCTGCGGCGGCAAGATACTTGTCATGCGATTGTTCATACATAATTCGAAGGTCCTCTTCAAGGCTTACACCTTCATTGACCCGGGGCCTGTCCGCCTTCGATACACGGTTAACCAGTACTGCAATTGATGCTTCGAAAAGAATCAATTTTCCTGTTGGTTTCAGAATATCGACGTTCCAGTCGTATCGAACCGTACCGCCGCCGAGGCATATTATTGAGTTTTTCTTTTTTGAAAAATCGCGGCAGATTGAATATTCAAGTTCCCTGAATGCCAGCCAGCCTTTTTCTGCTACCAGTTTGTGAAATGAATAACCGAGTCTGTTGTCCATAACACGATCAAGATCATAGAAATCAAGCCCAAGCTCTTCAGAAAGTTTCAGCCCGATGGTAGTTTTGCCGGTGCCAATCATTCCGCAGAAATAAATGTTCAACTATCCATCCTCCGACTATTTTTCTTTTATAACCAGTCTGCAGAAATCACACCCCTTGCCAATGGTCTCATGTAACTCCATTATAATATTGTCGTGACCCTGAGCCCGGCCCCGGTCACCGTCCATTGCAATATCGCAGAAAAGATCAATTTTTTCCGGACTGTAATTCATCTCTTTCCAGGCATCTACAAGGGCACAATTTTTCATTCTTTGCGTTGCTTCAGTATCATTGTATTCAATATCCGAATCAAAGACATCGGCAGATCCTTTATCCTTATGTCTTATTACCCAGTCTTTTGCTTTGAAGGGTTCAGGATCTTTTGCCGCTTTCATATAACCGTACCTGGTTATTGCTTTTCGGCTGAGTTCAATAACCTTTTCTTCAGGAAGTTCTTTGCAGAATTCTTCATAAAGGAGGGCAAACCATGTAGCTCTGTCCTTAATTGCTGCTCTGATTTTTGTAATCATCTCTTCCTTGGTAACCATTTCCTTGTTTTCGCTCATATTTGTCTCCATAATTTGTGTGTTTTATTTATTATCAGGATCAGACAGGCAAATCCAGCAATAATCATCATTTTTGGCCAGAGTTTCCCTGAGTTTGAGGGTTAAACCGTGGCCTTCAGCGCGACCCCGATCGCCGTCCATCGCAATATCACAGAATAGTTCAACTTCTTCCTGTGAACAGTTCATTTCTTTCCATGCATCGACAAGCGCGCAGTTGTGAACTTTATTAAGTACTCCTTCAGCTGTATTCTCAATTTTTGCATCGAAGATTTTTGCGCCCCCCGTTTCTACGAAATTGTCAAGAAGCTCCCCTGCTGAAAAATCCGCTGTATCCCGTGAGGCTTTCAGCTTTCCGTATGCATATATAGCGTTCCGGCTTGCCTTTTCGACTGTCGCCGCAGGAAGTTCGGACAGAAACTCCCGATAGAGCAGTGCAAACCATGTAGCTCTGTCTTTAATTGCAGCCCTGAATTTGGTTATCAGTTCTTTTTCAGTAACCATCTCGGCGTTGTTCATATTATATCCTTGCAAATCTGCCTAACGCAGCATAGTTTTCTTTATTTTGTTCAATAAAACCTTCAAAGATACGGAAAAGCCTGCTGTAGATCTCGTGATTTTCAGAATCAACAGGATAGTCCGTGCCGGATTTTATCCATTTTTTGCTTACTTTTTCTATATCAGATGAATTCCTCATAAAGCAGTCGCAAAACATTGCGGTGCCGATTGTTGTAGCCTCGGTTTCAGCAGGACGGCATAAGGGGATACCTGAAATATCAGCTTTTATACTGTTCCAGCATTCAATTTCAGAACCTCCTCCAAGTACAAATAAATTTTCCGGTTTGCCTGTAAGGATGAATAATTCATCTGCGAGTCTTCTCAGGCGAAAAGCTGTGCCTTCCAGCAGGGCTCTTATTATATGACCGGGTTTATGATTCATTCGCAGACCGAAAAGGCCTCCAGTAATATCCGGGTCCCAGTATGGGGCCCGTTCGCCGGACAGTCCGGCTGAGAAGAGAAGACCTTCGGCCCCGGGCGTGATTCCGGAGGCCTGGTCAATAAGATTCTCCAGCTCTCCGCCGAACAGATTGACTATTCTGAGTAACGCCCCGCCCGAAGTCCCGGTTGAACCTCCTGCTGCGAAGGTACCGGGAACCATTCCGTTATTAACAGTAAGGACATCACTGCATCCGGGATTATCCGGGAAATATTCGGATGTTAGCGTCATGAGTACATCGGTAGTCCCGGATACAAGAACTGCTTTGCCGGTTTCAGCCATGCCGCCTCCGTACATTGCAGTGGTTCCGTCAATTGAACCTGCAATAACGGGAGTCCCCTGTTTTAACCCGGTTGCAGCTGCGGCTTCGCCCGATACAAAACCGGCCTGTTGATAGGGGTAGAGCGCAGGCGCCGTCATTCCGGGTTTAATATTTGCAATTTCAAGCATATCGGAATCGATATTGTTCTGCCTGATATTCCAGAGCATTGTATAATCAAGATGTGCAATATCCGTGATTATTTCACCGGTTAGTCTTCGTATAAACTCGTCTTTTAAACTGATTATTTTCACAGCGGACTCTGCTGTTTCCGGGCTGTTTTCAAGAAGCCAGGCCCATTTGGAAACAAGAAGTTCGTTGCTGAGTTTACGGCCGGTTTTTTTGTAGACAGCAGAGCTGTTTTCTTTGATGCTGGTTTCAAGCGAAGTACTGTTTCGGGCATCCATCCATATAATACTGTTTTGAACAGGAGTGTTGTTTTTGTTCAGAAAAACCCACCCCAGAAGCGAACTTATCCCGACCGCGGAAATCTCTGCGGCGGCATTATTGTCTGAAATGTGCCTGATTACGGACAGAACTGAATCCCAGGCTGTATCTGTATCAATTTCTGCTGATTTGTTTACAGTCAATACAGAGGTATCTTTCCTGCATGAGGCAATTATTTTGCCTGAATCACTGCTGACAAGAGATGCACGGCAGCTTGAAGTTCCGTAGTCCACAATAAGGTAATTCATAAGTTTCTTAAAGTTTTCCCTGGGCTACATCCACCATTGCTTTAAGCGCATAAGGATCCATATGACCGGGAGTGCTGCAGCCGTTGGCAAGAAAGAACCTGCTGTCGCCGCCGAGCTCCATTCCCTCGCGTGTATGTTTCATAAGCGCTTCCGGTGTTCTGCGGGTCATGATTGTATTATCAAGACCGCCCATTACACAGCCGTTCCATTGAGCTTTCATTTCGGCAAGGCTTAAATTGCCCGGAAGCCTGTCTTCCCAGCTGAAAACTGATACAGGAAAGTCCAGGCAATTTGTTATGTCCACGTTTTTACCGTGAAGATGTGCGGTGTTCATTGCTCCCATGTCCTTGACTGCATCAAAAACCTTCATCGCAAAGGGTTTTTCGAATTTCAGAAAATCTTCTCTGCTCATCTGATCGGTACCGGCAAGAACGGACATGAAAATGCCGTGAGTGCCTGCTTCAAGTGTTCTTTTTGCATAGGTAATTATATTGTCGCTGACAATATCCAGCGCACTCAGAACAGCATCCGGTTCTTCTTTCATCAGCCGCGGCAAATGTTCGCCTACCGGACTTTTCTGGAACGCCTGATACGGATCAAATATCGTATCGCAGAAATAGGCTTTTCCTTCAAGCGCTTTTGATATTTTGGCAATAGCGCGTAACTGTTCGATAAAAGGAGAGTTGTCGATATCGAATATTTTTATTTTTTCAAGATCACCGGCAGTTTTGAGTGCCGTCATACCGTCGGGCATGGGATAAAAATAGTCATTCATCACCTTGAGCCAGTCAAAATCATAATGTTCAAAAAAAGAAAGCACTATATCGGCAAACTGTTCTCCCGGCAGATACTGCAGCCCGAAATGATACCAGCATGAAACAGGCGCGCGATCCGGTTTTTCACCGGCAAGCACTGCGTCTATCCGTTCAATTTTATTCATTGTTCCCCCATCTAATCTGCTATACCGAGATATGCTTTCTGAACGGTGTCATCGCTTCTCAGTACTTCGGTTGTATCTTCAACCGTTATCTTTCCCGTTTCGAGTATGTAGCCGTAGGAAGCTACGTGGAGAGCTATATTTGCATTCTGTTCAACCAGGAGTATTGTAGTTCCTTTTTTGTTGATCTCGGCGATCATGTCGAAAATACGCTCTACCAGAATCGGAGCCAGACCAAGGCTCGGTTCATCAAGAAGAAGAATTCCGGGTTTGGACATCATGCCCCTTGCAATAGCCAGCATTTGCTGCTCGCCGCCTGAGAGACTTCCTGCCTCCTGGGTTTTGCGTTCGGCAAGCCTGGGAAAAAGCTCATACTGTTCATCAAGCAGCCGCTTTTTGTCCTCTTTGTTATTGTTAAGGTAGGCCCCGCAAAGGAGGTTGTCCTCAACCGAAAGTTCGGAGAAAACACGTCTTCCTTCAGGAACATGAGCTACCCCGAGTTTGAGGATGTTGTCCGATCGTTCTCCGGTAATATTCTTACCGTTGAATTTTACAGTGCCGGATGTGGGCCGGATAACGCCGCTTACAGTCTGAAGAAGAGTAGTTTTGCCGGCTCCGTTTGCTCCGATTATTGTAACAATATCTCCGGCTTCAACCGAAAGGGAAACGCCCTTAAGCGCATTTATTTTTCCGTAATGTACTACAAGTTTATTAATATCAAGTATTCCCATTATTCGTACCTCCTCTTGCCGAGATAGGCTTCAATTACCCGTTCATTCGACTGAATATCAGCAGCGGCTCCTTCAGCTATCTTGCTGCCGTAATCAATAACTGAAATTATATCGGCCAGGCTCATTACAAGCTTCATATCGTGCTCAATTAGAAGAATGGTAAAACCTTCATCTTTCAGTACGCTGATAAAATCTACGAGTTCAGCCGTTTCGTGGCTGTTCATGCCTGCTGCAGGTTCATCTAGAAGAAGGATTTCGGGTTTACTGCCCATTGCTCTAGCTATCTCAAGTTTCCGCTGTTCTCCGTAAGGAAGGTTTTTAGCGTATTCGCCGGCTTTATCGGCAAGGCCGACTTTATTTAAAAGGTCCATTCCGAATTCACGCATTTCCTTCTCTTCACGACGATATCGGCTGCTGTGGAAACATGCGTCAAGAATGAATGATTTTGTCAGGTTATGCGTACCGACAAGTACATTATCAAGCACGGACATGTAGGAGAAAAGCCTTATATTCTGAAAGGTTCGTGATATGCCTTTTGTTGAAATTACATGTGTGGACAGCCCTGCAATATCTTCTCCTTTCCAGATTATCTCACCTGAATCTGACGGTTTTATAGAGGTTATACAATTGAAGAATGTTGTTTTTCCGGCGCCGTTGGGACCGATAACAGCATGAATACTGTTTTTTTCAACCGTCATATTAACATTGTTTACAGCCTTGAGTCCGCCGAAGGATTTATTTAAATTCTTAATATCAAGTATCATAATTATGCCTCCTCCGATTCAGCAACTTTTTTGCGGCGTTTGAATATGGACGACATATCAAAATCTCGTGGAAACATTCCCTTGAATCCTGCTATGCCCTCGGGTTTGAACATCATTATTGAAATAAGAATCAACCCGTAGAGAACCATTCGGTATTCTTCGAGGAACCTGAACAGCTCCGGGAAAACCATGAGAATCACAGCGCCGACAATAGGCCCTATAATTGAACCCGTTCCGCCGAGCGCAACCATGGTGAGAATAGCGAAGGATTCGTTAACTCCGAACTGGTCGGCAGAAATGTATCTCACAAAGTGTGCATAAAGCGCTCCGGCAATTCCGGCAAAAAAACAGCCGAGAGTAAAAGCCCATACCTTGTAGCCGAAGACGAAAACTCCCATTGAAGAGGCACCTGTTTCATCCTCACGAAGAGCGATAAACGCACGGCCGATTCTGGAATTGTACATTCTGTATATCAAAAATACGATAACGGCAGCAAATACAAGCACAAGGTAGTAATAAAGGGTATAATTGCTGAATTCCAGTCCGAATATTTTCGGAAAAGGTATTCCGGGCACGCCCATTGGCCCCCTGGTGACGGAATTCCAGTTCATTATAACGATTCGTACTATCTCGCCGAAGGCAAGGGTCCCGAATACCAGGAATGTCTCTCTGAGTCTTAATGTGGCCAGGCCTACAAATGCTCCGAGCAGTCCCGCAAAGATTCCGGCAATCGGCAGAGTCACAAGGAAGGGAAGACCGAAGTTGGTTGCAAGAAGGGCGGAACAGTAAGCGCCGAGGCCGTAGAATGCGGCATGCGCCAGTGAAAACATTCCGGTGAATCCAATAATCAGATTGAGACTGGATGAAAGAATAACGAATATGCAAATCATTATAGCAACCCTGACAAGATAGGGGCTGCCGAGAATAAAAGGCGCCAGAACAAGCAGGACAGCAATGACTATACCGAAAACAAGCTTGTGTTCGGCGGCGAATTTCTTGAATTTATCCATTTTAATTACCCCCTACAGCTTGGATTTTTTACCGAGAATTCCGTTCGGTCTGAAGAGCAGAAACAGGATCAGAATCGAATATGCGATAAAGTCCCTGTACCCCGATGCAACAAACTGAACACTGAGGTTCTCAATAATGCCTAACAGATAGCCGCCGAGAATTGCTCCCGGGATAGATGTTATTCCGCCGAAAACCGCGGCTGTGAATCCCTTCATTCCTGGTGCAAACCCGATATGCGGATTTACAGCATTATAGTAAGTTGCCCCGAGAACACCAATTAAACCAGCAAGAGCTCCGGATAGTGAAAATGCAACAGAAATTACCCTGTCTACATTGATTCCCATTAAGCCTGCTGCCTGGTAATCAAGCGAAACTGCCCTGATCCCAAGACCGAGTTTCGTTTTATAAATGAACAACTGCAGACCGACCAGAATGATTACCGCAGTGACAATCATTATCACCTGAAGCCAGGTAATATTTGCCGGTCCGATAGTGAAAGCTGAAGAGCTGAAAAAATCGGGCATTGATTTTGTCTCGGCACCGAACAGAACGTTAGCAAGCTCTTTGAGAAGTACCGAGAACCCAAGGGTACAAATAAGCGATGCTATATGAGGTGCACCGCGAAGTGCCTTGAATGCTGATTTCTCTATTATCCAGCCAAGAAACCAGCCGATGATGATTCCGGCCGCCATGGCTACAAAAATATTTTTGGTAAAATATGTGACTATAAGCCAGCCCATGAAACCGCCGAACATATATATTTCGCCCAGCGCGAAGTTTACCATTTTCAATAATCCCCAGACCAGCGAAAAACAAATTGCTAAAAGTGCGAAAATACTGCCCTGGGTAATACCATTAATTAACTGTTGCAGTAACATCAGTAACCCCTTAAACTTGATTCTTGAAAGTGGAGCCTGGCATTACCAGGCTCCATAGATAGAATTGAACAGGTTTTAATAAACCTTGAATTTTCCGTCCTTGATCCATACTCTTGTGTACTGTTTAACAGCGTCACCTACCGGAGTGAAGGTAATTGATCCCGTAAGAGCGTCAAAGTCCTTTGTGCCGGAAAGAGCTTCACGTATTGCGGCCCGATCTGTTGTTCCGGCTTTTTCAATTGCATCTGCAAGAAGGTTGATAGCATCGAAAGCAAGTGCAGCGTGGAAATTAGGTTTGATGCCGTAACGTGATTCGAATTCAGATACATATGACTGTACTGCAGGATCCGGATCTTCAGTAAAGAAACTTACATTGGTATAAAGTCCTTCAACTGCGTCTCCGCCCAGATTAAGAAGCTGTTCTGAATAAAGTGAAGAAGGTCCGACTACTGTAACATCCCATCCAAGTTTAGCGCGCTGTTTGCTGATAAGCGCACCGTCGTTATACATGGCTGCCATGAAAAGAGCATCCGGATTTGAAGTTTTCAGTTTTGTCAATATTGCAGTAAAGTCTTTTTCTCCATCGAAGTAAGATTCTTTTGCTATTATTTTACCGCCGAGTTTTTTGAAGGCTTCAGAGAAGTATTTCTGGGTATCAACGCCCCAGTCATTATTAATGTTGATGACTGCAATTGTTCTGAGTCCCAGCTCATTGTATGCAAAATCAGCCATGAAAGGACCTTCTGCTGCCTGTGTACCGACTATGCCGAAGCTCCAGGTTGAACCCTTTGCATAATCTGTATGACTGGCAGTAGGTGAGAGCTGTACCATCTGTGCCTGATCGTAGATAGGCTGTGAAGCCATACAACAGGTAGAAGTAAAGTCTCCAATCTGCGCAACAATAGTAGGATCAGAAGTCCATTTCTGTGCCAGCGTTGCTGATTCTTTGGGGTCGCCTTTGGAATCGCCTACCGAAAGAACAAGTTCTTTTCCAAGTACACCGCCGTCTGCATTGATAAACTCAATTCCCATCTCTACAGAGCGTTGAAAGTTTTTGCCGTATTCGGAGTAATCTCCGGTAATCGGCGCCGTCAGCGCGATGTGGATTGTGTCGCTGTCATCGTTGCTTGCTTCCTGCTGACCGCCTGCGAAAACAGGTATTGCCAGCAGTGCCAGAACAAGCAGGATAACGATAACCTTTGCTTTGCTTTTCATAATTCCTCCATTATAAAAATTTGTTCGGAAGCCCGTTAAGGGGTTACCTCCGTTACATATGATTAAAAAACTCTGCTCCATACATTCTGCTTGTAAACAAGAATGTCATTTTCCAGGTTTTCTAACGCCTTTTCCAGGTTTCTTTCCTGTAATCCCTGAACCAGCCCGGTATGATATGTGATGTCGGGAGAGGGCAGTCCGTATTCCTGTATCATTACCTGAGCCAGACCTCTTCTGATAAGATTGAATGTTTCAGTGAGTGTTTTATGAATTAGCGCATTACCGGAAAGCTCGTTCAGACGCAAATGAAACTGATCATTAAGCTGCATTTTTAAATCAAGAGAATCAGAGCTTTTTCCCTCAGCCCTGATACGGTCCGAGTCTGCTGCAATATTTGTCAGTTCTTCAACATTTGCGTCGGACATTCTTTCAAAAGCAAGGCGACAGCCTTCCAGTTCAAGAATCAAACGAAGCTGAAACGCATCACGCATCTGCTTTTCCGAAATACGGACAATCTGGTATCCGGCCCGTGGAATGTTGGTGAGAATGTCTTCACGGCACAATTCGATAAGAGCCTCTCGAACAGGCGCCCTGCTGACATTGAACATTTTTGTCAGTTGATTTTCGACAAGCAGCGATTCCATTGGAAATTCATTGTTTATGATTTTGGTAAGTATGCTTTCGTAAACCTGGGATTTTAAAGTATTTTTGGAATCGCTCATATGATACCCCTGTATATCTCTGAAGTAATCGTAAGACTAGTAATATACTATAAGTAATATTACTGATCATATCAACAGTTTCACATGGGTTAAAAAAATTGTCAAGTTTTGATTAATTTTTTAATGAAAAATTAATCAAAAAATGCTTTATATATTACTAAAACAGTTTGAAATTATTATAAAAAAAATTTAGTATGCCGGAATGAAAACACTTATTGTTGAAGATGACTTTACATGCAGGCTTTTGCTTCAGGAGCTGTTAAAACCGTACGGGACTTCTCATATCGCTGTAAACGGAAATGAGGCAGTTAAGGTATGCGCCGAAGCATTAAAGAAGAACGAAATATATGATTTTATCTGTCTGGATATTATGATGCCGGAGATGGACGGCCACACAGCATTGAAGACAATCCGTAAACTCGAAGACGATGCAAATATTAAATATTCGGCAAGATCCAGGATTGTAATGACTACTGCGCTCGATGATGTAAAAACTGTAATGGGCGCTTTTTATGAATTATGCGACGGATATCTTGTTAAACCTTTTTCAAGGGATCAGCTTGAGAAGGAACTTAACCGGCTTTCCCTGATATAGACATCTTTATGATATGTTTCCTTGTCAGCAGGAAGGATGCCGGTCCGGCTACCAACAGGGATAAGGACAGCGCGCTGAAAATCCCGGTAACCCCGAATAACCGGGAACCTGCAATTGCAAGCGGAACATAGAGTACAAACATTTGAAAAATACTGATTAGAGCTCCGTGAATCGGCTTTCCGGTAACTGAAAGTGCAGAGATGGACAGATCCATCATGTTTCGAAAACAGTATGCTGCAGGCACGATTGAAAGATAGAGTGCGACAGTATTAATGACATCAGGATTATCATTGAATAGTCTTCCGATAGCCCGTCCGGAAAGAAGCAGTATTATATAGATGGATAAACCGTAAAAAACAGAAAATTTTCCGCTTATAGACAGGCTTTTAATTACTCTGTCTTTTTTTCCGGCGCCCATGTTCTGGCCTATAAATACCGGCATGATCGATGTAAGAGCCATAAGAGGAATAAGGGCAAACATCTCGAGTTTGCCTGCAACTCCGAATCCGGCAACTGCTTCACGTCCGTGAATAGAAATAAGCCTGGTGATTATGGCGGCGCCGAAGGGTAATATAAGTTTTGTTAGAATATTGGGAACGCCGACAAAAAGAATTTCCTTCCAGGTCTCTGCCGCGGCGGAAAGATCGGGAACGGATATGACTTTTTCTCTTTTTATCAGCACCCATAATGCAACACAAAATGTAGAAAAACGTGCTGCCACGGTTGCTGTTGCTGCGCCCGCAACGCCCAGTTCGGGAAAAGGCCCTAGCCCAAAGATAAGGAGAGGGTCAAGAACAGTATTTATTGCTGCGGCGACAAGCATGACCATCGAAGGCAGCCGTGTGTCGCCCAATCCCCTGATTGCCGAATTTCCGACCATTGGAATTACTACAAATATTGCTCCGAAATACCATATCCTCATATATTCAATGATTACCGGAAGCGTTTGATCATCAGCACCGAGGGCCCTGAAAACCGGTTCAATTGTAAGCTGGCCGACAATTACAATAGCTGTAACTATTATCAGCGCGAGCAGCAGGCCCCAGCTGATAATGTTCTTTAATCTGTTTCGGTCGTTCATGCCCGCAGCCTTGGATACCGCCGCCGTCATTCCAACACCGAGACCGTGGGCGGCGCTGCTTACTATCAGTACTACGGGAAAAGTGAAAGAGAGTGCGGCAAGTTCAACCGTTCCAAGTTTGCCAACGAAAAAGGTATCCATAAGATTGAAAATGCTCATCCCGAGAATTCCCGCCATCATCGGAAAAGCCAAACCGGCAAGAACACCTGTTTCGCTGTTGTTTGTAATTATTTTTATCCTGTCAGTCATCTGTTCTCCTGATTTTATCCACTTCGGCGGTCAGGTTTTTCAGCATTAAATCAAGCAGACGCAACATCTGCTGTTGTTCTTCTTTATTCATTCCCGACTGAAGAATGTCCCGGGTATTGAAAAGAATTTTTTCGACTTCGGGTAAAATACCCCTGCCTTTGTCCGAAATAAATAGGTTGTTGTAACGTTTGTCCAGGATATTCTGACGCTGCTCGAGGTATCCCAGCCGGCACAATTTGTGGACAGCTTTTGCCGCGGTAGCTTTATCTACAGCCAATTGTCTGCTGAGTTCTTTTTGTGTTATTCCTTCATTATGCGCAATATGGCTAAAGAACAGGTACTGTCCGCTGCCGAAGCCGAGAACGGAAAACCGGTTATTCAGATAAATCTGAAGATGGCGGTACGCCGAAGAAATATAATGTCCCGGTGAATGATGCATTTAACTCTCCGATAAAAATAGTATGCTATTGCAACTAATCACGGTAAATATAGTAGGTTATTGCAACCAGGTCAAGGAAAATTACAGCATTTTATCAAGAAAGGATTTAATTCTGGGATGATCAGGATTGGTGAAAAGCTTTGCAGGCCGGGCGGTTTCTATTATCCTTCCTTCATCCATAAAAACAACCGTGTCTGAAACTTCGCGGGCAAAACTCATCTCGTGTGTTACTATTAACATTGTCATCTTTTCAATTGCAAGTTTTTTTATTACGGAAAGAACCTCGCCTATAAGTTCAGGATCCAGGGCGCTGGTAGGTTCATCGAACAGCATTACATCGGGTTCCATCGCAAGCGCACGCGCTATTGCAACCCTCTGTTTTTGACCTCCTGATAAATAACACGGGTACGTATCTTTTTTGTCGCTCAGGCCAACCTGTGAAAGCAGTTTTTCCGCCTGTCCTGCAGCCTCTTTTCTGCTTTTTCCGCTGACGGTTACAGGAGCTTCAATGATATTTTCCAGTACGGTTTTATGGGGAAAAAGATTAAAATTCTGAAAAACCATTCCAAGTTTTCGGCAACGTTCTTTTATAAGGTGTTCGGGGATATGAACTTTTTTTCCGTCTTTTTCAAGCGAAACAGGTTCATTCTCGATAAGAATACTTCCGGAAGTTGGCTTTTCGAGGTGTATAAGGCAGCGCAAAAGGGTACTTTTTCCTGATCCCGACGGACCGATTATTGAAATTGTGTCACCCTGCGCAACACCAAGATTTATCTCTTTGAGAACTTCAAGCTCTCCGAAATGTTTATTCAGATTCACAACAGTGATAACTTCATTCATATACAGAATACCTCTTTTCCAGTTTTCGGAAAAATAAAACAACAGAATAGTTCAGGACAAGATATACAACAGCAGCAATAATAAAAGGGCTGACAGTAAAATCGCGGGCAACGATTTCTTTTGAGTTTCTGAGAATTTCACCAATTCCGAGTACGACAACAAGGGCAGTATCTTTTACAAGAGTGATAGCTTCATTGGCCACCGGAGGGAGTACGCGTTTGATTGTCTGAGGAAGGATGATTCTGCCCATTGTCTGGCGGTAATTCATGCCAAGGACCCTGGCAGCCTCATACTGGCCCCGGTCAATGGATTGAATGCCTCCCCGGAAGATCTCTGTAAAATAGGCCCCGTAATTTATTATGAAGGTGATTGCCGCGGCTGTGAAACGTTCAAGTCTCAGGGCCGGAAAGAAGATGGGTAGTCCGTAATAAACAAAGAAGATCTGAAGAAGAAGCGGTGTTCCGCGTACAACGGATGTATACAAACCCATTACGAGTTTTAATAGTCTGAATTTTGAAGTTTTTGCCATTGCACAGACAAACCCGAGAGGCACTGAAAACACCAGCGTCAATGCAAAAAGTTTAAGAGTAACGGTACATCCTGAAAGGATGTACCAGGTTGATTTTAGAATGTATTCCATTAACGGTCGAGAAGTATATTCTCAGCAAACCATTTCTTCGAAATTTCAGCTGCAGCGCCGTCGGTTGCCATCTGATCAATTACCTGATCTACTGCGTTGATAAAAGCACTTTCGCCTTTTCTGAAGCCTATTCCGTATTCTTCTTCGGCAAAATAATCTTCGGCTACTTCATAAATGCCCGGTTTGCCTGAAACATAATAACGGCCCAGGATTTCGTCAACTACTACAGCGTCAATGCGCCCGGTGCCGAGATCCATTAATGCCTGAACATTATCCTGGTATTTTACAAGTTCTGCAAAGCTTTCAAGTACGGCAGGGTCTTTACTGACGGCATCTTCAGCGCTGCTTCCAAGCTGGATGCCTATTTTTTTCCCGGACAGATCAGCTTTGTAATTCAAACCGGAACCGGCCTGAACAATCACAATCTGACGGTTGGCTATGTAGGGTTTGGAAAAATCAATCTTTTCCTTTCTTTCATCAGTTATGGTAAGGCCGTTCCATATGATATCAATATCCCTGCTGTTTAAGTCAAGGATTTTTGCGTCCCAGTCTATCGGCTGAAGCTTCAGCTCTACGCCCAGGCGTTTGCAGACTTCTTTGGCAAGATCAATATCGAACCCGGCAATTTCTCCGTTTTCATCTCTGAATCCCATCGGAGGAAAGCTGTCGTCAAGCCCGAGGACAATATTTCCCTTTTCCATGATGTATTTAAGCGAATCATCATTGCCTGAAGTTCCTTCCTGTGTTCCTCCGGCAAAAATTATGGTTGCAAGCAATAACATCGAACAAATTGAAGCTATTTTTTTCATACTATCTCCATCTAAATAGAATTTGCCGCAATTATAATAATCAGCCGTTTTAATGTAAATATAATTTCAGGATGTTTTAAGACAGATAATAAAAAAGCGGCGAAAGCTTATACCTGTTTGCCCGGTATCGCCTGCGCCGCATTATAAAAATGGTTTATGATGTAATTTAAAATATCACCTGACCGTTATTCCCAGGGTAAGTGAAGTAGTGGCAAGGTAGTTTGATGTTGCCGCACTTTCGCTGTCTGTCCAGTGGTCCCGCGCGTATTCGCTTACCCCGGATGCGGAACCTCCAAGAAATCTGAGATTGGAAAATATATCAATATTGTTTTTCAGAGTATAACCGGCCCTGACGGAGGCGTCCAGAATAGATCCCTCAAATTCGAAATCGGCACCGTTTATTATTGCCGAGGAGGCATACAGGCCTGTAATATCTGTCAACAGGAAAAAATTACCCGGAAAATTATATCTTCCGAATATGTGAAGAGCCGGAACAGGTCCTAGGTTTTGACTGACCGTCATTTGCTCACCGTCAAGCTGCTTGAATACGATTGAAGCATTTCTTAACTGAAGAGCAGCGCCGATTCCCAGATCGATTTTCTCACTGCGAAAAAAATCAAAGCCGTAAGTTATCCTGTAAAAGGGGAAACCGTATGATATTTCCATAGGGGTATCTTCTGCAAACGTAACCCCGTCAATGATTCTCTCTTCATCGAAAACGGTTTCCGTTACAATCTCAAGAGGCTGGTACAGAAAGGATATTTTATGCTGATTGTTTATGAGCATACCGGCATTATAGCGTTCAAACCTGTATAGAATTTCCTGGCCGCCCTCGTTGACAAAGTCAAAAGTACTTGCTGTTCCAGGATCGCCGATACTGATTGTATGATACTGAATACCGACCGTCCCAAGCTCGGATTCAAGAAAGAATTTGACGTTTGAATTTTCATTATTAATAAGTGAACCTTCGGCATAAGCTGATGCTGTCAAATATATTATAAAAAACAGAATTATGGTTATCTTCTTCATATTAACTCTCCGTAAAAACAATTTATTATAATATAATAAAAAAACTATATGAAGAAAACATAAAAATATATTGCTGAATAATATTGGTTGCAAGCTTGAAAACAGGTATACGGATTCACTATACTTTAAATAAAGTAATATAATATGAAGAAAGTTTTTATTCTTACAGTAATCCTTTTATCATTCATTTTACAGTCGTTATCATCTGATGGCGAATTAATATTTGGAGTTTACCCGGTATTCAATTCAAAGACGTTGATAAAATTGTTTCAACCGGTTGCAGAAAGCATTGAGCGTTCTGCCGGAATCAGCGTCAGGCTTGTATCAGCTCCTGACTGGGAAACGTTCAATCAGAGGACGCTGGACGGAAGATATGATTTAATCTGGACGAATAATGCATTGTATTTTAAAGCATCGGATTTAACCGGTTATTATGCTATTGCTTCCGGGGTTCCGGATCTAAACGGTGTAGTGATGGTCAGAGACGACAGTTCCATATACAGCCTGAAAGATCTTGAAGGAAAAAAGATTGTAGCCATAGCAGAAGAATCATTTGCCGGATATCTGTTTTTCAGAACCGGCATGGCTGATCTCGGATTGTATTCGCCGGACGATTTTTCCGTAGAATTTAATGAAGATATTGAATCGCTTCCTTTTCTTGTTTTAAACGGATTTTATGATGCCTGTGTTTTCAGCGAACAAATATATTTCGATTCCACCATCTATCAGAACACGAATGAAAAACTCAGAATTATTGCATATTCAATTGATATACCGAGGTTTCCCTTTGCGGTAAAACCGGGAACAGATCCTGAACTTGTGAAAAAGATTCAAACTGGAATAATGACAATAACATCCGGGACGGAAAAAGGGCGGGTTGTCCTTGAACAGTTGAATCTAGAATCTTTTATTTTAAGACAGGACTCAGATTATGCTGAATTCAGATCCATTTATCAGAAAATAACTGATTACAAAAAGCCGGAAAATTATGAAAAAACAGATTAAATTATCACAGCTAATTATTCTGGTTTTCATTATTCTGGCAGCAACAGCAATAATAATATATTCTTCTCTCACTTATAACAGATTCAAAGCTTCTGCGACCGGAATTATTGAAGCCTATGGGATCATGCTGGCCGGAGATTTGGCTTTCAGTGCATCAGATTTCCTGTTTAATGAAAATTACCCGGCTTTGGAACACATTATCAGCGAGTATGAAACAAGAAATTTTGTTACGGAATTGTCCATCCTGAATACGGATAACATTGTTGTAGCAGGAAGTTTAAAAGACGAATTGGGAAAGGAAAGCAAATACATTTCTGAATGTGATGAATATAAGGAAATTTGTATATCAGGATATAAGAATGAAGAGATAAGGTTTATCCGCAAAGTTGTAATTGAAGAAGAACTGCTGGGGCAGGTAATAATAGTTTTAACTCTTGATGCAATGAATATGGAACTTCATCGAATAATATTGCATTTTGTGTTTATAGGAGCAGTTTTTCTGACTTTCTGCATAATCATCAGTTTATTGCTCTCAAAAATTATAAGCAAGCCTGTTCAGCGATTAAATTCTGCCGTCAGGATATTTTCCGAAAGTGATTATAGACAACTTGAAACCGGGCAATGGATATCGGAGCTTTCCCAGCTGCAGGACTCTTATAATGTTCTTGCAGGAAAGTTGGACAGACGGGAGAAGCAGCTGAAAGACGCAAAAACTGAAGCTGAGCGCGCGAATTCAGCAAAATCCGTTTTCCTGGCGAATATCAGTCATGAACTCAGAACTCCGCTTAACGGGATAACGGGATTCGCCTCTCTGTTAAACGATACTGAACTTGATGATTCGCAAAAGATGCTTTTAGACAAGATTTTAATTTCATCTGAAACCCTGACGTCGATAATAAGAAATCTCCTCGATCTGATTGAGCTTGAATCAGGGCTTTGCAGACTTCAAAAAGAAGATTTCAATTTTGAACATCTAATGAATAGATTGAAGCATAGCATTGATGTAATGCTTGGCGGGAAACAGGTTAAATTTGAATACGAAATCAGGGACGACTGCAAAAGAGTTACTGGTGATGAAGAGCGTGTTGAACAGATATTGGTTATGCTTCTTAACAATTCCGTAAAATTCACCCATAAAGGGTGGATAAGAGTTAAAATCTATTGGGACGAAACGGTTATAATACAAATTGACGATACCGGAATAGGGATCCCCAGGGATAAACAGCAGGAAGTTTTCAGTCTTCTGTATCAGGTTGAAAACCCGCTTGAAAAAGTCTACAGGGGGGTTGGCATAGGTTTGTCGATTGTAAAGCTTCTGGTAGAACTTATGGGCGGCGAGATACAATTAAAGAGTTCGGAGGGCACCGGTACTGCCGTTACGATTAGGCTGCCGTTAGACAGATCGGTTCCGGATCCTCCTGATAATCCTTCCGGGCACGAAGGGGTTTCCGGCCTCGGAAAGAAGATACTGCTTGTAGAAGACGAAGCTATAAACAGAATGTATCTTAAAATGGCACTTGAAAAAGCCGGGTTTACGGTTGATGACGCTTCAGACGGAATGAAGGCGATCGAATTGTTCAACCGCAACGATTATTGCCTGATTCTCATGGACATAGGTCTTCCGGGAAAGAACGGAATAGATATATCCATGGAAATCAGGAAAAACCCCAAGTATCAGGTTGTTCCGGTTCCCATTATAGCTGTAACTGCAAATACAGAAGAAGAGATACGAAGAAAATGCAAGAAAGCCGGAATTACCTATTTTATTTCAAAACCGGTTAATCAGCGAACTTTATTTGATATTATTGGAACTACACTTTCACAATCCTGATTTTATAATCGTATACTATCGCTTAAACTTAAAAAACCTGTTAAATTAGACCGATGAATCTGATTTCCGTAAAAGATCTAGGCCATGGTGAAGGTGGTAAAACACTTTTCAGCGATATTACTTTCGGTATAGATGAAGGTGATAAAATTGCGCTTACGGGAAGGAACGGCAGCGGAAAATCAACGCTGCTGAGGTTGATTTCAAAACTGAAACAGGCTGATACGGGCTCAGTTGTCCATAATAGTGAGCTTAAATGTGCATTTCTTGATCAGCAGCCTGTTTTTTCTCCATCAGATAAAATAGCGGATTTTGTTCTTTCCGGTAATTCACGGGAAATAAATCTTATTCGCGAATACGAAACGATAACAGGCGTAATCGGGGAAGACAGCAGCTATGCCGAGAGGCTTGAAAATGTCATGACAGAAATAGACAGGCTTGACTGCTGGTCACTGGAACACAGAATCCACTCAATACTGAGCGAGCTTGGAATTAATGATTTGTCTCAGAGGATGGAGGAATTGTCCGGGGGTATGGTAAAAAAGGTTTCAATAGCCCGTACTCTTGTAACAGAGTCAAACCTTGTGATCCTGGACGAACCGACAAACCATCTTGATATTGAAACAATATACTGGCTTGAGAAGTATCTTAAAAATTCCGGGAAGGCTGTTGTTCTTGTTACTCACGACAGATATTTTATGGATTCGGTTTGCAGTTCGGTCATGGAGATCGAAAACGGCAATCTTTATACTTATAAAGGTAATTATTCTTTATACCTGCAACAGAAAGCCGATCGTGAAAATGCCCGGCAGAAAGCAGCTGCGCGTACGGAAAACTTTCTCAGAAATGAAGTAGAATGGATTCTTCGGGGGCCGAGGGCAAGGGCCGGCAAAGATAAAAAGCGGACTGCCAGGTTCTTTGATTTGAAGAACAGCCGGCCTGAAAAACAAACGGAATCAGATGATTTCTCAGTTGAAGGCAGGCGACTTGGAGGGAAGATTCTTGAACTGGAGAATGTAGGGAAAAGTTATGGAGATAACAGGCTTTTTTCAGGCTTTTCATTCAGTTTCAAAAAAGGCGACCGTATCGGTATTCTCGGAGCAAACGGCAGCGGTAAGACAACACTGTTAAATATCCTTGTCGGAAAAATCGAACCTGATGAAGGAACGGTTGATACAGGTGTAAATACCAAAATCGGTTATTATGATCAACTTTCCCATGATTTACCAGGTGCTGTAAAGGTTATCGATTATATAAAGGAAACGGCTGAAGTTATAACATTAAAGGACGGCAGCAGGCTTTCTCCCAATCAGTTCCTGGAACGGTTTTTATTTCCCAAGGATATGATTTATACGGAAATCGCAAATCTGTCGGGCGGAGAAAAAAAGAAGCTGTATTTATTGAAAATTCTTCTGGAGAATCCTAATTTCCTGCTTTTTGACGAACCTACCAATGATTTTGATATTCAGACACTTTCCATTCTTGAAGACTTTCTCGAAAAATTTTACGGTTGTATAGTAGTTGTTTCACACGACCGGTTTTTTCTGGACAGAACAACAGATTTCCTTTTTGTACTTGACAGCGCAGGCGGTATCAGCGGTTATTCCGGCGACGTCATGTCTTATTACGGTAAAACAAAGGCTGAATTAAATGAAGAATCTGAAAAATCCAATCAGAAATCTTCAAGGCCATCTTCCGGAAAAAAGACAGTTAACAGGCAGAAAAAGGGATTAAGTTTCAGCGAAAAGAAAGAGCTTGAAACTGTTGAAGAAGAAATAATTCGGTTGGAAGAAGAGAAAGAGCAGCTTGATCAATATTTTATTTCTTCAAGCGCCGGCGGATCTGATCTTGGAGATAAAAAGATAAAATATGATAATATATGCAGTGAGATTGAAGAAAAATATAAACGCTGGGAGTATCTTGAGGCTGAAAAAGGTTAGAGAAATTATGTTGAAATTGAAGAAAATGTGTAAAGCTGTTAAAAAAGGTTTCAGTGCAGATGATGAAGAAATTCTTGAACAGGTTAAAAATGCCAAATATATCTGCAGAAAATGCCTGAGAACTGCAGCAGATGAAAAATACTTATGCAGACCGGAAAAAATAAAATAACTATAAATGAAACCAACACTTCAGGTTTTATTTTCATTGACAGCGGATGATTGTTTAACTATCATCATGCTTGGCTATGCTGATGAAACGAAATATTATTCCCGGTCCTTTTAAGCGGACAACAACAAGAACTGCTCTGTCACTTATACTTTTATTTATAATTATGTTTATTCTTCTTTTTTATCTTGCACAGAATTACAGGAACAACCTGATAGATTTCAGGAAAGCTGAGCTTAAGAGGCAGGTTGAAATAAGTCTAAATACAATTCAGCCGATTATTGAGGAGCTCAAAAAAGGGATTTTAACGAAAGATGATGCCCTTATTCAGGCTGTAACCCTTGTCAGAAGAATGACCTACACAAGCGAAACTATGAAAAATTATATTTTCATGAGTTCGTACGAAGGGATGATGCTGGTTCAGCCGCTTGAACCCTGGAAGCAGGACACATACCAGCTTAATGCCCGGGATTCTTACGGTAATTATTATATTAAAGAGCTTATTGCAACTGCCCGCAGTGAAAAAGGAGAAGGGTTTGTTTCTTATTTTTATCCTCCGCCGGGTGCCCGGACTCCCGGGGAAAAGCTGTCGTATGTAAGGGGAATACAGGAGCTGGATTGTTATATCGGAACCGGAATGTTTTTTGATGATATCGACAATCTTTTCCGGCAATATTTATTAGGACCGATGATTATCATAATAATCGGATTCGCATCTATTTGCCTTCTTATAATTATATATATGCGCCCGCTATTCAGGTGTTTTTATTATTTACTGGATACGGTTCACCATATTTCGCAGAACCCTGACAGAGTACCTGAAGTTCCTGTACATTATTTCCCGGAAGATTCTGATGAATATGAGATTTTATGCGGATTCAGCGAGATGATTTCAACTGTCGGAAAGAGCCGTGAAGAGCTTAAAAACTCGGAAGAAAAGTATCGTTATTTATATGAAGAAAGTCTCGGCGTAAGGATCATTATAGACAAGAACGGGGTTGTTTCAGGGGCCAATTCTTCATTTCTTCGAACCATGGCATTCACGCAGTCCGAGTTTAACGGAAAGAATCTTTCTGATATTTTTGAGCCTGGTCAGGATGAAAAAATAAACAGGATGATTACAAATGCATTTTCAGGCGGATGTTCGGAAGCGCTTGATTTTGATTTAAAAGACGCAGGCGGAAACAACAGAACAATACTGATTTCGGATATTCTGGAGATTCCTGAAGATCAGAATAAGGTCTTAATGACCGGTGTAGATATTACCAACAGAAAAATCGCTGAACGACGTGCCGAGATACAGAAAGAGCAGTTGATACAGGCGGATAAATTCGCCTCGCTTGGGGTTCTTGTTTCGGGTGTAGCTCATGAGATTAACAATCCTAACCAGTTTATTCTTTCAAATGCCGGCCTTCTGGAGGATATCTGGAAGGATTGCGTTTCAGTGCTTGGTGAATATTACGATGAAAACGGCGACTTTTTAATTCACGGGTGGAATTATTCTGAAATAAAGGACCATATTCCGGACTACCTGAAAAGCATGACTGAGGGAGCCAGAAGAATAGACAAAATTGTAAGCGATCTTAAAACCCTCTCCAGGAATGATTCGGAACAACCCTGGTCAAGAGTTGATATTAACCGAACAATCGAATCAGCTGTCAATCTTTGTTCCAATATGATAAAAAAAGCCACTGATGATTTTGTTTTAAGGCTTGAAGAGTCCCTGCCTGAAGTTTTCGGTAATGCGCAGCAGCTTGAACAGGTTTTCATAAACCTTATCCAAAATGCTGTACAATCGCTTACGGGGCGCAACCAGCAGATTAGAATTAAAACCTCGATTGGCAGTAACGGCGGTATCAGTATTGTAATCGAAGACAACGGATGCGGAATAAAACCGGATGACCTGAAAAAGATTTTTGATCCGTTCTATACAACAAAAAGAAACTCCGGAGGAACAGGTATCGGATTAAGTATTTCAAAAAGCATTATAGATAAGCATAACGGGATTTTAAGCTATAAATCAGAATACGGCAAAGGTACCGTTGCAGAGGTTTTGCTTCGGCAGCCGGGCTCTGATACTGAAGGAGATGATGATGTCGGAATATCCTGACAGACCGGTTTATATTATTGATGATGAGCAGTATATTCTTCAATCTCTGGAAGCGGTATTGCGTACATCCGGAATTAATAATGTAGTAACCTGCAACGACAGCAGGAATGTTCTTGAAATGATTTTGCAAAAACCGCCTTCTCTTGTTCTCCTTGATTTAACAATGCCTCATGTGTCCGGGGAGGTGCTTCTTCCTGAACTCAAGAAGTTATATCCCGATTTGCCTGTAGTGATTATAACCGGGGTAAATGAACTGTCTACCGCTGTCGAATGCATGAAAAACGGAGCGTCAGATTATCTTGTAAAAGCAATTGAAAATACGAAACTGCTGGCTGTTGTGAAAAAATCGCTCAGTATAAATGATCTGAAGAAAGAAAATAGCCTGCTCAAGAAAAGTTTGCTTTCCAGTTCTGATGATGTGGACGATGCTTTCAAAAGCATCATTACCGAAAGCAGATCGATGCAGTCGGTTTTCAGGTACCTGACGATAATCAGCGGAACAAATCAGACTGTTCTAATAAGGGGCGAAACCGGCACGGGCAAAGAACTCACCGCTGAGGCCGTACATAAGGCTTCAGGCAGGGAAGGCGAATTTATCAGCATAAACGCGGCCGGATTGGATGATGCAATGTTTTCAGACGCCCTGTTCGGGCATAAAAAGGGCGCCTATTCGGGGGCCGACAGCAATCGCCCGGGATTGATCGATAAAGCCGCCGGGGGAACTCTCTTCCTTGACGAAATAGGAGATCTGTCTTCAGGCAGCCAGATTAAACTTTTAAGACTGCTGGAAAAAGGGGAATATTATGCCCTCGGATCCGATTTACTGAAGAAAGCCTCCTGCCGGATAATCGCGGCAACCAATTGTGATCTTGAGAGCCTCATGGAAGAAGGCGTATTCAGAAGGGATTTATATTACAGACTGTCTGCTCATGAGGTTACGCTTCCGCCTTTACGCCAAAGACGTGAGGATATTCCGCTGCTTATAGAATATTTTACTTTAAAAATTTCGACTGAACTTAAAACTGCGGAACCTGAAATCAAAAGCAGTTTTATAAAGCGGGTAAGCAGTCTTGATTTGCCTGGTAATGTAAGGGAGCTGACAACCATTCTGAACAGGTGTATAAACAGTGCTGCGGACGGAATACTGTCTGAGAGTTTACTTGCGAAGATAGTGCCCGAATCGGAAATTGCCTCTGACGAAAGTTCCGGAAGCGAATATTTTCAGGAGGTTGTTTTTCCTGAAAACCTGCCTCAATTAAAGGAGTGGTCGAATATCCTTGTTGATGAAGCGCTTCGCAGAAGCGGAGGTAATATTTCTTCGGCGGCGGCTCTGCTCGGAATCAGCCAGCCTGCGCTAAGCAAACGGCTGGCGAAAAGGTCATGATATAACAAAAGTTATGGTTTATAGACTGTTATAACTTTTGTTATAAAAAAAGTTATAATTCTGATTTTAAAAATTAAGAATATCTGCATTTTATTTCGACCAAAACAGTCTGTTTTTTTATAATTCTTTTTATAGTAAGTAATAACGAACGATTTATAATGAAAACAGGGAATTGGTATATAAATTGCATTTACCAGTGGCATGATTACCCCCGATTTAATTATAAAGAATGCAGTTATCCGGAGTATGAACGGAAATAATGATGTTTTTGAAGCGTTTGCCGTAAAAGACGGATTGTTTGCGGCTGTCGGAAAAACCTCCGATGTAATTAACCTCGATGCCCCGGGAGTAAAAGTAATAGACGCCGCCGGGAAAATTATTCTTCCGGGTTTTAATGATGCGCATTGCCATCTTTTATCACTCAGGGGCAAGCAGTTGCTTCAGGTTGACTGCAGCCCGGCAAAAGTTAAAAACATTGAAGATATAATAAAACTTCTTCGGAAGAAAGCTGACGAAACCACGCCGGGACAATGGGTTTTGGGCGGAAGCTACGATTTTTCCAAGCTTGAAGAAAAAAGACATCCCACTGCGGCCGAGCTGGATCGTGTTTCGAAATCGCATCCTGTTCATCTGCGTTCCCAGACATGCCATTGCGGAGTTGTTAATTCAACGGCCTTTAAAATTGCTGGCATAGACGAAAATACAGCCAACCCACCCGGGGGAGATTTTGTGCGGGATGAAAACGGCAGGCTGACGGGCCTCTGCCTTGAAGAAGCCCATTTTAAATTTGTTACCGGAATGGGAAAGGAAGGCTCATTTGTCCCTTCATATACTACGGAACAGCTCGCAACCGCTGTGGAAATAGCCTGTAAGGAAGCTTCATCTTACGGCATAACCAGTGTCGGCGACGGACTTGTCGGGCCTCCTGAAATATCGGCTTTTCAGTCGGCATTTGAAAGCGGAAGGTTAAGCTGCAGGGTATATATGAATGTGCTTGAGAATTATCTGCATATGCTGAAGGACGTCGGGGTAAGAACCGGGTTCGGGAATGAAATGCTGCAGTTCGGAGCAATAAAAAGTTTTGTCGACGGCGCAATTGCCGCCCACACGGCCTGGTTAAGCGAACCGTACGGCGGGCGGCCCGGTTATTACGGCATTCCGACAAAAACACCCGAGGACACCGAAGCGCTTGTTCTTGAAGCTCATTCCGGCGGTTACCAGATGGAAATTCATGCTAACGGCGACAACGCAATCGATATGGTATTGACTGCCATTGAAAAAGCGCAGGCGGAACATCCTGAAAAAAGACTGAGGCATAGAATTGCGCATTGCACAGTTATAAATGAACAGCTGCTGAAAAGAATCAGGGCGGCGGAAGTTATACCCCTGCCTTTTACAACCTATGTATGGGAACACGGCGAAAAGATGCATGTGTACGGGGAACGCATTGAAAACATGTTTGCGCATAAGTCGTTTCTTGATGCGGGAATCCCGGTGGCCGCCAGCTCGGATAATCCCTGCGGGATGCAGGATGTTATGACGGCGGTTCAGGCAATGGTAACAAGAACAAGTTCCCAGGGGCTGCGCGTAGGCTTCAGCCAGAGAATAACCGCAGAACAGGCCCTCCGGATTTATACGGCCGGCAGCGCCTATTCTTCCTTTGAAGAAAAAATCAAAGGCACAATTGAAGACGGGAAACTGGCTGATTTTGTGGTGCTTGATAAAGACCCTGTAAAAACGGACCCGTTTGCAATCAGGGAAATCAAAGTTTGTCAAACATGGCTCGGAGGCCGCAAGGTCTTCGATGCCTGAGGGAAGCATCAGAACTTCCCGAATAAAGAAAAGAAGGAGATGTTATGTCGGAAAAGAAAAGTTATCCGATGAAGAAAGTGTTCTGGGTCTTGATCATTATCTGCTTTATGATCATGGAATTGCCGGGAATCTTTTTCATCAATCGAATCGATCCCATGATTTTCGGGATGCCCTTTATTTACGGGTTTACCCTGATAATGTGGGCAATCATGTGCATCATTCTGTTTGTTGCCTATAAGGCAAACTGGGGAAAAGGCAAAGATTTTATCGAAGGTGAGGGAGACGAATAATGGAAGGTGCAATAGCTTTAACAATTCTGGGACTTTTTATGCTGATTCCTCTGGTAATGGGCGCTGTCGCAAATAAAAGATCTCTCCCAACAACGGAAGATTTCTTTGTTCAGGGACGGGCAATGGGGTCTCTGGCGGTATTTTTTACGGTTGCCGCTACATGGTGGTCTTCTTTTGCGTTCCTGGGTGCGCCGTCGTACTTTTACACGCGCGGGCCGGTTTACTGGACTGCCATAGCATGGAATATCCTGTTCGGAGTTCTGTATTATGTTGTCGGTAAAAGAATATGGTTTTACGGCAAAAAGAATAACCTTATAACGCCAAGCGATTTCTTCAGAAAGCTTTACGGTTCGGGGCCGTTGGCTGTAATCGTAGCTGTTATCATGATCCTTTTCACCCTTCCGTATCTGCAGATTCAGCTGACCGGCGGTGCATATCTTATCGAAGTTGCATCGGGCGGACTGATACCGTGGAAGATAGGCGGATTGCTCTTTTACGCGATAATTATTGTTTATGTCTGGGCCGGTGGCCTGAGGGCTGTCGCATGGACAGACATATTTTACGGCATACTACTTTTCTTCGGAATGATTTTCGGCGGGTTCTTTGTAGCTGCAAAAGTGGGCGGTACTGCGGAGCTTTTCCAGACCCTGAAACAGACTGCTCCCGAATCATTGACTCTTCCCGGACCGCAGGGCGTTCACGGTTACGGCTTGTGGATTTCAATGTTCATTGTTACGCCGATCGGCGCATTTATGGGACCGCAGCTCTGGACAAGAATGTACTCCGTAAAATCATCGAAGCTGTTTAACCTTATGCCGTTTCTGCTGGGGTTTGCCGCTATAGCCTACGTAGGATCAATGCTTCTCGGGAATACGGGTATGGTTCTGGAATCGGCCGGACTTGACCGGCCCGACAGGATATTGCCTATAATGCTGTTCAAGTACGCGCCATTTGCTCTCGCAAGCCTGGTTTGTGCCGGCGGAGCTGCGGCAGCAATGTCTTCGGCAAATTCGCAGATACACTCCATGTCGGCAGTATATACTGTTGATTTTCATCAGAGATATATAAATAAAACCATGGATCAGAAAGCGCTTGTCTGGGTAGGCCGAATAGCAATACTTGTTTTTGCACTGATAGCTTATTTCATGTCGGTTTTTATTCCGGGGTTGCTTGTTAATGTAGGTCTGGTAGCACTCAGCGGCACCGCGCAGGTATTCGTTCCTACGGCCGGCGTTCTGTTCTGGAAAAAATCAACCTCGGCCGGAGCAATATCAGGTCTTCTTGCCGGAGTAATTCTGCTGTGTCTTTTTACCTTTACTCCGCTGAGCGTTCCGTTCGGATTGCATTCGGGACTATTCAGCCTGATTATTAACGCGATTATATTTATCGTTGTAAGCCTCGCTTCAAAACCCCGCGAGAGTTCGATTGTTGATGTTCAGGAAGAACAAAAAGCCGTATATAATAAGGCTTATTAGAAAGTCTGAAAAAATCAGAAAAGCGATCCGGAAATCCGGGTCGCTTTTTCATTTTAAATAAAGCTTTGATTAAATGCTCCTCTGATATTAGAATGAACTCGATGAATGAAATAATGCGGAGCTGCAGACATGATAAAAATCAGGAATAACAAATCAGATTTCCATCTTTCTACAGAGAATACAAGTTATATCATAAGAATCCTTGACTCGGGCCATCCTGTTAATCTGTATTTCGGAAAAAGAATACGGGAAAAAAGTTCATACAATAATATGCACCAGTCGTTCAGCCTGTGGACGGGCAGTTCAACATGCTACAGTACGGAAACAGGACACTTCAGTCTTGATGCCGCCTGCCTGGAAGCCCCGGCGTACGGCAAGGGTGATTACCGCGAACCGTTTACGGAAATCAATTTCAGCAACGGAACCAGGGTTTGTGATTTCATTTATAAAAGCCACAGAATCTATGAAGGCGAAAACAAGCTTCAGGATATGCCGCATGCGTTCAGAAACAACGATAATGTTGAGACGCTGGAAATAACTCTTGAAGACACATACGCCAACCTGATTCTGGTGCTCAGCTATACCGTGTATTATGAGCGTAATGTTATTACACGAAGTTCGAAGCTTGTAAACAGCGGGAATCTCCCGGTGTCCATAGAGAAGCTGATGAGTTTTAATCTTGATTTCAGTGAATCCGGTTTTGAGCTGCTTACCCTTGACGGGAAATGGATAAGCGAACGCCATATAAATACCCGGAAACTTTCAGAGGGTATTTTCTATATAGATTCAAAAAAAGGCGTGAGCAGCGCTAATCATAACCCGTTTTTTTGTTTAAAGAGAGCCGATACCACCGAGAATGCAGGTGAATGCTACGGTTTTTCGCTTGTTTATTCAGGTAATCATATCGGTCTTGCTGAAGTAAATCCTCATTCGTTTACAAGGATCCAGATGGGGATTAATCCTTTCGATTTCAGCTGGCAACTCGTCCCCGGTGAATCATTTCAAACACCCGAAGCGATTCTGACTTATTCAGATTCAGGATTAAACGGGATGAGCAGGAATTTTCACGAGCTGATTAATAATAATATTGTAAACCCGGCCTGGCAGTATAAGGACAGGCCTGTCCTTATAAATAACTGGGAAGCGACATATTTCGATTTTAACGAAAGTAAACTGCTCAAGCTTGCCGATGAAGCAGTAAAACTCGGTATCGAGCTGTTTGTTCTTGATGACGGCTGGTTCGGAAAGCGTGATGATGATCATTCAAGCCTCGGCGACTGGTATGAAAACAGGAAGAAGCTTCCAGGTGGTCTGGAAAGACTTGGCAGAAAACTTCATGCTAAAGGTTTGAAATTCGGCCTCTGGGTTGAACCAGAGATGGTCAATGCCGACAGCGAACTGTACCGGGCGCATCCCGACTGGGCTATAAAAACACCGGAACGACCCGCTTCGGAAGGGCGTTTCCAGCTGATGCTTGATTACGCAAACCCGGATGTAATTGATTATATGTATGAAGTTCTGTCAAATCTTTTCAGGAGGGCAGGTCTGCAGTATGTGAAATGGGACTGCAACCGGAACCTTTCGGACCTCTATTCAAACATCCTGCCGGCGGAACGTCAGAAAGAGCAGGCGCACAGGTATGTTCTTGGGCTCTACCGGCTTCTGGACAAGCTTAAAAATGAGTTTCCCGATATCCTTTTTGAATCATGCGCGAGCGGCGGAAACCGCTTTGATCTCGGAATGCTGTACTATATGCCCCAGACCTGGACAAGCGACAATACCGACGCGGTTGAAAGAATCAGTATTCAGTACGGTACTTCAATGGTATACCCGCCGTCGGTAATGGGGGCGCACGTAAGCGCCGCGCCTTCGCATCAGGTA
The DNA here is from genome assembly GCA_963675665.1 of Spirochaetia bacterium. Classification (GTDB taxonomy): domain Bacteria; phylum Spirochaetota; class Spirochaetia; order UBA9216; family UBA9216; genus Thalassospirochaeta. The sequence continues at coordinate 3,775,832 of OY776510.1, read as the reverse complement.
CTGCGTAATACGCCTCTTGAGACAAGATTCAATGTTGCAGCTTTCGGTCTTCTGGGCTATGAACTGGATCTGACGAAACTTTCCAATTTTGAAAAGAAAACAATAAAACAGCAGATAACCGACTATAAAAGCCGGCGCAGCCTCTTTCAGTACGGAGATTTTTACCGGTTAAAATCTCCGTTTTCAGATAACCAGCCGTTATGGATTACTGTAAGCAAAGATAAAAAAAATGCCGTTCTCGGTTATTACCAGATTCTGCAGAAACCAAACGGAGGTTTTGAGCAGCTTAAAACTGTTGGCCTTGAACCGGATATGATGTATAAAGTTATAACAAGAAGACAGTATGTGAATATCCGTGCATTCGGTAATCTGGTAAATCATATCAGCCCGATAAAGCTGAAGGCCGACGGTATTCTTCACACTGTTATCAGCAATAACTATATGTTGGAAAACGAGGTAGAGGAATTTGAAGCTTTCGGCGACGAACTGATGTTCGCTGGAATAAGACCTTACCATCAATTCACCGGAACGGGCTACACCGAAAAAACGAGGCTTGTAGGAGACTTCGGTTCGCGCCTGTATTTTATAGGAGGAATGATAAAAAGTCTTCATGAGCTGGTGAATTGATATACTGCCTTAACTTTAATTGAGGCAGTAAGGTTACTGTTCGACATTTTTACTGGTCCGCGAGACCGTTTAGGAGATTGAAGAGCCGTAACCGAAACATTCAATGGTCTGCGAGACCGGATAGGAGAATGGAACAATTCACCGTATAGGCACTGCTTCAAACTATTGGAGATAGAACATGAAGATGAGTATTGGCGTGGATCTTCACAAAACGCAGTTTACAGTATGCCTTTTAAGTGAAGACCGAAAAATTGATCAATTGGGAATGTATCCGACCAGCGGAAATGGTTATGGAGCATTTCTGAAAATGCTGGATGAATATTGTGAAGAGGAATATGAGTTGAGAGCAGCGGTGGAAACAACCGGGAATGCCCGTTATTTCCGCAATAAACTGTTAAAGGCTGGAGTCGAAGTGGTTGTAGTGAATACTTTGAAATTCAAGGTAGTGAATGAATCTGTAAAAAAGACAGACAAACATGATGCACGCACCCTGGCGGAGTTTCTTGAGAAAGACATGCTGCCTGAATCGATATTATGTTCCCAAGAGAGTGAGGATATTCGAAGGGTGCTGAAATCCAGGTCGATACTGGTAAAATCTGTTGTGTCGTTAAAGAACCAGGTGCATGGCTTATTACTTGGTTATGGAATAGAGACCAAACGCGGACAGCTGCAGAGTAAAAAAGAAAGGCAGCGAATCCTGAACGGTCTCGAGGACCACGACTTTTACGGAAGCGCTGCCAAAACGGTAATACCGTTACTGGATATGATAGATAATCAGGCATCGCAAGTCAAGCAGCTTGAAAAGGTTTTGGCTGAGCTTGTGGAGGACGATGAAGATGTTGAGCTTCTGCAGACAATACCAGGCGTGGGTCTAATAACAGCAGCAACAGTAAGAGCCTATACAGACGATATCGGCAGATATGATAGTGCGAAGAAATATGCAGCAAACGCCGGGCTTGTGCCATGGGTGCAGAACTCAAATATGACAATACATCATGGACATATAACAAAGCGTGGGCCTGTAGAACTGAGGACAGCCTTCGTACAGATGGTGATGGGAATGGTTCGTATGCAAAAGAAGACCGGGACGTACCGAATAATGACGAAGTATGCAGCGATGAAGAAGCAGAAAGGCTCGGGTAAGAGTGTAATAGCTGCCGCCCGCAAGATGAGCACTTTGGTATATACAATTTTAAAAACCAGAGAGCCGTTTGATCCGATGAAAATGGCTTTTAGAAAAGAATACAGGGAAATGCAGGCAGCAGCATGGGAAGCTGTAATGGTCGGTTGATATCCGACCAGATCATAAGCTTATATTTTTAGCTTGTGGTTGACTTTTTATAGGAGATTAAGATGTATTTTTTATATGCTGCAGCTTCGATTTTTACATGGGCTGAGATATTTCTGCTCTTTATAATTTATACACCGATTCAGGCGGTTGTTTTTCTTTTTACCTTTGCATTTGATAAAAAAAGACATGCAGTACATTACATTGGTTCGGCATTTGCCCGTTTTGCCCTGTTTATCAGCCCTGTTTTCAGGGTTAAGGTTACAGGTCGTGAGAATCTGGACAGATCAAAAGCCCATGTTGTAGTTATGAACCATCAGTCGCTTCTGGATATTCTTTTGTCTTTCATTCTGTTTTATCCATGCAAGATGATCGGTAAGAAAGTACTGTCAAGAGTACCTTTTCTGGGATGGAACCTGGTAATAGGCGGACACCTGTTTGTGGACAGGAAAAGCCGCAAGAGCCAGTTTGAGGCAATAAGAAAAATGGAAGCGTTGTTGAACTATGGGGACTCTTTGCTTGTGTATCCTGAAGGAACAAGAACCCGCAATGGTGAGATAGCCGATTTTAAAAAGGGAGCGTTCAGATCCGCAACAGGAACAGGCACTCCGGTCCTTCCTGTGCTGCTCGACGGCGCGTATCAGGCGCTTCCGAAAAGCGGTATTATTGTAAACGGGGTATTTATTCTGCACATGCATGTAATGCCGCCTGTTGAAGTTGAAAAAGGTTCCGATCCTGCCGTGCTTGCGTTGAAGTGTCATGAAATCATGTGCGAAGAATTGAGAAGACAGCGGGCAAATCCGTCAGATTGAATATAAAAATAAAAAACTGTAATATGATGATATGATATTCTATGACGAACCGTTATTCAGACCTCCTTCAGAAGCAAACAGCCTGATAATTCAGGCAACACTCGGTTGCAGCCATAACCGGTGTACGTTTTGTGAGATGTATAAGTCAAAAACTTACAAAGAAAGAAATATTAAAGATATTCTTGACGAGATTGATATCATGTCGGCTTACGGACCTGTTCGCAGGGTTTTCCTGGCGGATGGCGATGCTATGGCGCTGGATACCGATAAGCTGATGCAGATTCTGGACAAACTTCATTCTGTTTTTCCGTCAATTCAGCGGGTTTCGATTTATGCTAATCCCGGTAACTTGTTGAAGAAAACCGCTTCGGAACTGAAAAAGCTTTCGGAGGCGGGACTGACGCTTCTTTACCTGGGAATCGAATCGGGTTCCGATTTGATTTTGAAGAAGATTAATAAGGGCGCGCTTTTTGCAAATCATAAAGAAGCCATAATTAAAGCGATGGATAACGGGATCGATGTTTCAGCAACAATTATTACCGGCCTGGGTGGAAAAGAACTATGGCGCGAACATATTGAAAAGAGTGCGGAGCTTGTAAGTCAGGCTGTTCCTGCGTTTCTATCGACATTGTCTCTCATGCTCAGCCCTACTGCAAAGAAACAATTTACTGATGCGTTTGATAATTTTACATCGCAAACCGATGAAGGAATGCTGGAAGAAGAAAAGCTTCTGATAAAACTGATAGATCCTCCCGGCAACATTATATTCAGGTCAAATCATGCATCAAATGCGCTTGCATTAAGGGGAACTCTGCCTGCAGACAGGAACAGGCTTATTTCGAAAATTGAACAAGCCCTTGATGGAGAAATAGGTATGAGACCGCAATGGATGAGGGGGTTATAGATATATCTTTCTGTATGGAAAGTAATGTGTTAGAATATTACCGATAATAAAATGTGGACCAAAGTCCGACATTGAAGAAATATATTGAAAACATTTATAAAAAACAGGAGTACAAAATGAGAAAATCTTTACATGCATCAGTCAGGATTGATCCTGAAATGCGGGCACCGCTTAAAAAGGAAGCAGAAGAAAAATACGAAGGAAACCTCAGTCTTCTTATAAGGATGATATTGAAAGATTATATTAAAAAAGGATGCAGGAACTGAAATTGTATAGGGGGTATCAATCTTCTGTTTCGTCCGGGACAACGAGAACGGGGCAGTGTGATTTCCTGATAACTTTTTCAGTAAAATTGCCAAGCAGCCGGTTGACCATATTGGCTCCGGCTCCGCGGCCTATAACTATAAGATCAGCATCTATCTCAACCGAATGCTTGAGAATTTCCTCACCAACATTGCCTACTGCAAAATGCGATGAAAAGCTTATTCCTTCGGGAATCTTTGGCAGATATACTTCCTGAATTTTCTTGTCGATATCCGCCTTTGCCTTTTCATCGACATTATCTACTTCGTAAATATAGGATTTCCAGAACTGGGCGTCCGGTTCCGGAATTGCATGAAAAATTATAATCTCGCTATCGGTATTCCCTTCGGCGATATTCAGAGTATAGTGGAACGCCGTCATTGCATCCGTGTTGAAATCGGTACAGAAAAGTATCTTTTTAAAAATATTTCTATGCGGCATAACAGCCTCCCTTACTTTAATAACCCCGGCAGAAAAAGGCAAATCTGCGGAAACGCTATAAGTATAATTGCCGAAAGCACAAGCATCAGCAGATACGGCATTGCACCTTTGAAAATCTCTGTTAGCGGAATATCCCTTTCCATGCCGCTGACTACATAAACATTGACTCCGACCGGCGGTGTTATTACCCCCATCTGGGTGATAACTACTGCAATTACACCGAACCATATCGGATCGTATCCCAATTCAATTATAACCGGATAGAATATGGGGATTGTAAGCAGGATAAGCGCCAGCGCGTCTATAAAACATCCGGCAACCAGGAAAAATAAAATTATTAAAAGCATAATTGACCATCCCGGAAGCGGCAGTGATATAAAAAACTGTGCAAGGGCAAACGGTATACGTGAAACAGCAAGAAAACGGCCGAATATTGTCGCGCCTGCAACAATAAAAAAGACCATGCAGGAGGTACGCACTGTTTCCAGCAAAATCTGTTTCAGTTTATGCATGTTCATTTCTTTTTGTATTAAAGCTATAACAAAACTTCCGGCTGCGCCGATTGCAGCCGCTTCGATCGGAGTAAAAAGTCCAAGAAACATTCCGCCCATAACCAGAACAAAAAGTACGACCGTTTCAATTACGCCGTTCAACGATTGAAATCTCTCTTTCCAGCTGTGTTTTTCACAGGCGGGACCGAGGGCATTATTTCTGCTGCATTGAAACCATATGGAAACGCAGAATAAGCCGGCAATCATAATTCCCGGAATAATTCCCGCAAGAAAAAGAGAACCAATTGATTGTTCGGTCATTAATGCGTAGACAATGAATACTACCGATGGAGGAATAAGCATTCCAAGCGAACCGCCGGCGGCGACAGTCCCTGATGCAAGCTTGTCGGCATAGTTATAGCGTTTCATCTCCGGCAACGCAACCGAAGCCATTGTAGCGGCTGTTGCAGGTCCTGATCCGCATATTGCGCCGAATCCGGCACATGCCCATACAGTGGCCATGGCAAGGCCGCCTTTAAGATGTCCGGCCCAAACGTAAGTAGTCCGGAAAAGCCGTTTACTGATTCCGGCATGCAGTGCAATCTGGCCCATCATGACAAACAGGGGAATTACCGAAAGGCTGTAAGAGGAGAATGTCTCATAAAGATCAGCAATTACCATACTGAAAGCTGCACCGGGATTGACAATCAGGGCAAAACCGATAACTCCGGAAGCAATCATTGCGAAGGCAACAGGCATGGAGGTGATCAGCAATGCAAAAAGAATAAGGCATCCTATAATACCAATCTGAATCGGGGTCATGGTTTTATATACTCCTTTCCCGGATGTATCATGTGATAAAGAAAGACGATAATCATCAAAGCGCTGTTGAAGCTTATAACAATCGGAATCCAGAATACGGGAAGGCCCAGGTTCGGGAAAACTTCTCCTTTGTCAAAAAGGGCAATACCGTGTCTGAAAGTGTAAAAAGATAATAAACCGAAAATCAGAAGCGATGAGGTTCGTATTATAGTGTCCATTAAAAATCTTCCGGTACGACCGCTTTTATGGTAGAAAAACTCAATAGCTATATGGCCTTTAACTGCCGTCAGGTAAGGCAGGCCGCAAGCGACTGAGAGCGCGCCGCAGGCCCGAACAAGATCATATGCTCCGGTAATACCGGTATTAAAGAGCCGCAGAAAAACATCAACTACCGTAATGCCCATCATTAAAAGTCCTGCGGCTCCTGATATGTATGCGAATATAATTATAATTCGCTTGATGAAAGAAAAGAATTTCATTTAACGAAAGTTCTGCTATTTGAGCATAGCCTGAATATCTGCAAGAAATTCATCTCCGGGAAGGCCCTGTTCACTGGTTGCGTCAATATAGGCTTGATAGATCGGGGCCATTGCATCTACAAGAGCAGCCTTCTCGGAAGCGGGCAGATCAATGAAGGTTTTTCCGAGATCCTTGACAAAAGACTCTCCGGCGTTATCAGCTTCATCCCAGGCCTCGCCCTGTTTTAATATCCATTCCTCGCTGACTTCCGTAACAATTTTCTGCAGATCTTCAGGAAGTGATTCCCATTTGTCCTTGTTCATTACCGCAAACATTGCTGTTGTGTATCCAATCGATTTTGTATCTACGACATAATCAATAACTTCGCCCTGTTTCCAGCCTTTTAGTGTTTCGATAGGGCAGAAAGTGGCGTCTACAACGCCTTTCTGAAGTGCTTCATACGTGTCACCCTGGCTCATTGAAATAGGTGTTGCTCCGAGCGCCTCTACAATTTTGGCAGAGAGTCCTGTACCCCTGATCTGCATTCCTGCAAGATCCGATGCACTTTTTACCTCTTTTTTGCTTGCAAGAATTCCGGGGCCGTGAGCGTGCAGATAAAGGACATGTACTCCGGATAATTCTTCAGGCTGGTATTTTTTTACCATATCGTTGGCAACTTTTGTTGCAGTTACTCCATCTGGATAGCCGAGCGGCAGATCAAGACCTTCAAGCAGCGGGAAGCGGCCGCGGGTATATGCAAAAACACTCATGCCGATGTCCGCAATACCTGATTCTACAGCTTCATAGGTCTGGGCTGCCTGTGATAGTGTCCCGCCATGGAACATGGTTATTTTAATCTGACCGTCAGTCCTCTTTTCAACTTCCTTTGCCCAGGCTTCGGCTGTCTGTGCCTGAAGATGGGTTGCCGGGAAAAAGACGGCATAATTGAATTCGTATGTTTTCTTTTTTTCAGGGGTTTTGGCTGCTGCGTCGGAGCCTCCGTCGTCTTTTGAACAGCCCGAAAAAAGAACAAGCAGGGCTGCCGCAACGATAAAAAGTTTTTTCATGCGTTTCTCCTTATAAAAACAGATTATAGTAGAATATCCGAAAATTAAAAAAAACGCAAATGGTTTTATAAATATTAAAGAGGATTGAGTATACATACAAAAAAAGACCGATCGGTCGTAAAACCTGTTCCTGCGTTATGAGACTATTCCTTCCATAGTTTGACAATATGTAAAGACTTCAGGAAGCGGCAACGTTGAATATTCAATATAGTCCTCTCAGAGATGCTTCATAATGTTCTATTCAAAAAACGATATCTTACTGTCAGCAGCCTCGGCAGCTCTTGCGACACCTGTACCGCCTGTGCCGAGGTAGGCGAAATCGGCGGCTTTATCAGCGTCAAGCTGAGTGGCTTTGCGGAAATAGGAATCAGCCTCGTCATTTTTCTCAAGAGCATAGCTTGTTTTGCTCATGTTAAGGTAAAGATTGAACATGGTACGGTCGGAAATATTCAGGTTTGCGGCATTCTGTTCGATATTCTGGTAAACTTTAAACGCATCTGAATATTTTTCCATTATGTAATACAGTGAGCCGAGGTTCAGCTTGGCGCTTGTGTAATCGGGTTTTGATTTTACGGCCTTGTCAAAGGCGGTTTCCGCAGTGCCGTACGCGCCGAGTTTTGCCGCGGCTACCCCGTAGGAATTCCAGGCTTTCGGGGTGCCTTTTGCCTCAGCGTCGGCTTTGGCAGGTTTTAAGATTGACTGCGACAGGGAATCAAGGTCCTTTTCAAATGCCGAAACAACCGCCTCATCGTCTCCGTACTGAAGCCCAAGATCGGTTTCGCGCAGGACTACAGGCCGGAATATGCCCTGTGCATCGCCGGTTTTATAAAAACCCCTGCGGTCGGGTTCGGCGTCCCATTCCGCGAATTCCGAGTATCCCTTGTTCCAGGCTTCCGTAAAGCTGTGTTTTCCTATCATTGTAATTTCAACCGGTATCCAGATGTTGCCGTCAACTTCGATTATCTGGTTGCGGTCGGGGTTTATCATCATGTAGTCCGAAGACTCAACATCGGTGTTGAAAGCGCAGAAGATATGTCCCGGAACGGTAACCAGCGCGGATTCGATGCCGATTGATTCAAGCATTGTGCAGAAAAGTACTGTAAGATCGTCGCAGTCGCCGGTCAGCCGTTTTAGCGTTTCGCGGGGCAGGCTGATTGAGTCGACGACGAAGGTGTCGCCCTGGACCTCGGTAAACGGAGCGGTCGGATCAATCTGGTACAGAATGCCCAGTTCGCCGAGGGCGTTGAATACCTGCATGGCAAACTGAAGGTTGCTGCTGATATAAGGTCTGACCGCGTCGCGGTGAATCTGGCGGATATAGCTTGAATAGTTGCGGACGGCGCTGTCCTGGGCTGTAATAAATGCGGCGGCCTTCCGGTCGTCGTCCCACGTAAGGGCGTTGCGATCATGCAGATCGTAGGTAACCGACTGTCTCTGCTCAACCTCGCGCCCGCGTACGGTATAACCTGCGATTATTTCGCCTGTAAGCGGGGTGACCCCCTGGGTTGAAAAAACCTCGTTATTAAAAGTCAGGGTGATGGGGACCTCTATACTCTCGCCCGGCTCAAGAACAATATCCGACGCCATAGGGCTCGGCGAATCCATGAATCCCGGCTGCATAAATGACAGGGAGACGCCTTCAAGCGTGTATTTTTCCTTGTTGGAAATTGTCAGCGTTCCCGCCGGGTTTTTTACATAGTAACTCTGCATCGCGGCAAACAGCGGAGGCAGATCAACATCGTCGAAACGTATCGCCTTTATTGAAGACTGCGCCGCGTCGGGGTCCTGTCCGAAGCGGTATGTACCCGAAAAGCCGACCCCGAACGTAAATCCGTCGTAATCATGCAGCGGGCCGAGCCCGTACAGGTAATTCAGCGCCGGGTTAACCGATATGGAAAAATTATAGGACGGATTCAAGGCAAGACGCCCCGACAGTCCTGCCAGTATATTCAATTGCCCCTGTGTTTCCTGGACGCCGTTGAAAACCAGTTCCGTAAAATATGACTGTGTCAGCGCCCCGAAAAGATCAGCGCCGATTTCGAATTCGCGTGATATACGGGAACAGTAGGCAACGCCCGGCCCGCCGAAGACATGAAAATGTGTCCAGTCCTGGTGCAGTTCTTCAACGCTGCCGGTAAAACCGTAGCTAAGGTATCCGGCCCTGACAAGCGGCTGCAGTACGGGAATACCGGGAATCGGCACGCGCGCTTCGCTGGAAATCTCATTTATGCTGAAGTCGGCAAGGGCTTTGTTGCCCAGCCCCGAAAGCTGATGATAATAAGCCCCGGCGGAAACCGGGTAGGCGTAATATTCGTTTAAATCGACTTCCCCGCTTTGGGAGAATGCAGTGAGGGGAAGCAGGGTAGTCAGTAGCAGGATGAGTCCCGCAAAAAGTATTGTTTTTATTGTTTGAAATCCTTTTTTCATATTTATTCTCCTATAAAAAGTCAACCACAAGCTAAAAATATAAGCTTATGATCTAGTCGGATATCAACCGACCATTACAGCTTCCCATGCTGCTGCCTGCATTTCCCTGTATTCTTTTCTAAAAGCCATTTTCATCGGATCAAACGGCTCTCTGGTTTTTAAAATTGTATATACCAAAGTGCTCATCTTGCGGGCGGCAGCTATTACACTCTTACCCGAGCCTTTCTGCTTCTTCATCGCTGCATACTTCGTCATTATTCGGTACGTCCCGGTCTTCTTTTGCATACGAACCATTCCCATCACCATCTGTACGAAGGCTGTCCTCAGTTCTACAGGCCCACGCTTTGTTATATGTCCATGATGTATTGTCATATTTGAGTTCTGCACCCATGGCACAAGCCCGGCGTTTGCTGCATATTTCTTCGCACTATCATATCTGCCGATATCGTCTGTATAGGCTCTTACTGTTGCTGCTGTTATTAGACCCACGCCTGGTATTGTCTGCAGAAGCTCAACATCTTCATCGTCCTCCACAAGCTCAGCCAAAACCTTTTCAAGCTGCTTGACTTGCGATGCCTGATTATCTATCATATCCAGTAACGGTATTACCGTTTTGGCAGCGCTTCCGTAAAAGTCGTGGTCCTCGAGACCGTTCAGGATTCGCTGCCTTTCTTTTTTACTCTGCAGCTGTCCGCGTTTGGTCTCTATTCCATAACCAAGTAATAAGCCATGCACCTGGTTCTTTAACGACACAACAGATTTTACCAGTATCGACCTGGATTTCAGCACCCTTCGAATATCCTCACTCTCTTGGGAACATAATATCGATTCAGGCAGCATGTCTTTCTCAAGAAACTCCGCCAGGGTGCGTGCATCATGTTTGTCTGTCTTTTTTACAGATTCATTCACTACCTTGAATTTCAAAGTATTCACTACAACCACTTCGACTCCAGCCTTTAACAGTTTATTGCGGAAATAACGGGCATTCCCGGTTGTTTCCACCGCTGCTCTCAACTCATATTCCTCTTCACAATATTCATCCAGCATTTTCAGAAATGCTCCATAACCATTTCCGCTGGTCGGATACATTCCCAATTGATCAATTTTTCGGTCTTCACTTAAAAGGCATACTGTAAACTGCGTTTTGTGAAGATCCACGCCAATACTCATCTTCATGTTCTATCTCCAATAGTTTGAAGCAGTGCCTATACGGTGAATTGTTCCATTCTCCTATCCGGTCTCGCAGACCATTGAATGTTTCGGTTACGGCTCTTCAATCTCCTAAACGGTCTCGCGGACCAGTAAAAATGTCGAACAGTAACCTTACTGCCTCAATTAAAGTTAAGGCAGTATATCAATTCACCAGCTCATGAAGACTTTTTATCATTCCTCCTATAAGAAATTCCTGCATGGATGCAGGTAATGAATAGTGAAGTTTTCAAACAAAGTTTGTAAACTTCAAAATGATAAAAAGTCATGGAGGACTTTTTATCATTCCTCCTAAGAGGTTTATTATCTGAAGTCCGCTATTAATGTCTGCAATGTAGGCGTATGAGTCTGCGACGGCAATTCCGTAGCCGATACCGAGTGTCGGCAGCGCGCAGCCGGAAAAGGTTGAGGGAGATTCGGGGTCGGTTATATCCACAACCGTGAAACGTTCGTCTCCGCCGACATAGACAAAATCGCCGGCAATTGCAAGGCTGTATCCGTGACCTGTTACGGGATGGCTGGCTACAATAGATGTGTTTGTAACTCCGGACGGGTCGGAAATATCAATAATATATAATCCTGCGCTATTTGAAGAGACAACGGCGTAATTGCCGATGATTTCAGCTTTTCTCGCCCCTCCCGCGCTTGTACAGGATGCGGCAATATACGGACTGAGCGGATCGGAGATATCTATGATTTGAAGCCCGCTTCCTCCGGCGCAAATATATGCGTAATCACCGGATACGGTGATGCCGCTTACAGTCCCGTCGGTGTCGCATGTGGAAACTATGGAAGGAGTTTCCGGAAATGTGATGTCGATTATTTCAAGACTGCATCCGCTGTCCGTAACATATGCATAATTTCCCAGCACATATAAATCCTTAGCATTCTGGGTTGTTTCAGTGCTGCTAAGCAGGGACGGATGAAGCGGATCAGCAATATTTACGACAACAAGCCCTGAGCCCTGTGCCGCTATAAAAGCATAGGGATAGCGGATATTAATTTCAAGACATTCGCCGGGGAGAGAAAACTCAATAATATTGGAGGCCGGTGAGATCTCTTCCGGTTCGGATATATCCATAATCTTTAACCCGTCAGTGCCGTCGGCAATATAGGCATATTCGTCGAATATTTCTATATCGCTTGTCCGGTACATGTCCGCAGAAGCGGAAACAATTGAAGGTGATCCGGGCTTTGCAAGATCCAATACAACGAGGCCGCTGCCGTAGCGATCTGCGATATATGCGTAATAACCGGAAACCTTTACATCAAACGGGTCGCCGGAGGTGGCGTATGTCCTTTCCAATACCGGCGCTGCCGGATTAAATACATCGATTACCTGCAAATCGGCGTCATATGATGCTACGTATGCGAGATTTCCGGATACTGTAACGCCTTCCGCGTTTCCTAAGATTTCACAGCTGCCGACACCGGATGAGTTCGTTACATTCGCAGGGACTGAAATATCGATTATATGCAGGGAACTCGGACCCGGGGGAATGCCGGGAGGCGGGGGTTGAAGCACTATATACAGATATTCACCGGAGATGTATATATCCTTGCTTATTTTTCCGTCCAGGCTGCTCCAGCTTCCCTTTGTTGAAAGATCATTTACAAGCGGAGGATTGGATACATCAATTACCTCCAGCCCGTCGGCAGCCACATAGGCGTAACCGTTCTTTACAAGGACTTTGTCCGCAATCCCGTCGGTGCTGCAGCCGGATATCAATGAGCTGTCTGTTACCGAAGCCGGGGTTGAGATGTCGACGATAGATATTCTTTCAGAATCATCGGCTATATACGCATAATCGCCGGAAACATATACTCCCAACGCGTTGCCGGGTGTGCTGCATGAGGATAGAAGTACGGGGTTGTCAATATCGGATATGTCGACAAGAAGAAGGCCGTCGTCATAACCGGCAAGATATGCAATACGGTCTCTCACGAAAATGTCCCGTATCTCCACTGTGGAAGCCACGCCGTAACTTGAAACAATAATCGGATTGTATGGGTCCGATATATCAGCAATCGCTAAACCGTCTCTGAAGTTTGCAATATAGGCATAGTTATCATCGATTTGCAGCGAGAAGGGCGTGATTGAGCCCGGCAACGGCAAAGTAGCGATGATATCGTCACCTGAGAACCTGGTGGGGCTGCTCCCGGCGCAGAGGCTGTTTATCTCTGTAAAGCCGGAAGGAGTAATCCTGTAATAGTAGTTAGTATCGTATTCAACTTTTTCGTCGGTAAATACATTTTGAGTCAGTACCCTTTTTATTTCCCATGGACCGAGATGGCTGCCGCTGCGTTCAACGATGAACCGGTCGATATTATCATTAGCAGGCCATTCAATGGTTATTGCTTTATGTTCGGTATTCTTTATCACCGGAGTGAGGTTAAAGGGAGAAAGCGGCATTGTTGTAGCCGTCGAGGAATACGCATCTTCACCGATTCCGACGGGCAGGTGCGCGGTAAGCTGAAAGCTGTATATCTCGCCGTTTTCAAGACCGGTCCAGGTATAGCTTGTTCCGGTTATCTCTCCGGGTTCTATAGTCTCTCCGTATGACGACTCAAATATCGAATATGACTCTGCGCCGGAAACAGGGGCCCAGCATATTGTTACCTGTCTGTTGCCGGGCGTGACTGTGAATCCGGAGATATCTCCACCTTCAGGTTTGAGAATATTTACAGACGCAGAAGCTGAATTTCCGTTTATATCAGTAGTGCTGAATTCAATCACCTTTTCTCCGCTGAGCGCGGCCACATTAATGATTCCCGAAAAAGAACCGTCGGGAAGACTAACATCAACAGTCCCGTTGATGCTTGTTCCGGGAATGCTGTATGAAACGGATAGCCCGCTGTCGGCCGGCAGGTTTGCAAGAGATGTATCTTCAATATAGCCTTCAAGCTCGATAACTGTGGCGTATTCGCTGTAGTCGGCCGGAGATGTAATGACAATCCTGGGTGCTTCAAGATCCTTAAGCAAAGCAAGCTTTTCAGGTTCAAGCGGAGAAGGGCAGGAGGTGAGTATGGTAAATATAAAAATACCTGTTATCAAATAAATTAAACTTTTAATCTTCAAAAATAAAATTCCCTTTATGCGGTTAGTATATCAACATTTCAACTTTTTTTCCATAATTTATACCTCTTGTAATATCCTGTAAAAAAAGGAATTATAAAGAAACAGGAGATCCATGAAAAAGTTAACAAAATTCTGGGACAGAATTGCATCAGGTTATGACAATTCGGTTAATTCAGTTTATGCAGAAGCATATAAAAACACTATTGAACTTTCAAAGGAATATCTCGGCAGCGACGACCTTGTTCTGGATTATGCCTGCGGAACAGGAATAACTACGGTAGAGCTTGCAGGACATGTTTCTGAAATTAAGGCTATTGATCTGTCGGGCGGCATGATATCAATCGCAAAGACCAAAGCGAATGAAAAAGGTATCAAGAATGTTGAATTCAGCACCGACGACATTTTTTCAGGGAAATTTTCCGAATGCTCATTCGATGCCGTTACCGCATTTAACGTGCTTTATTTTATCAGGGATCTTGACGGTCTGCTGGGCAGAATCCACGACCTTTTAAAACCGGGAGGAGTCTTTCTGTCAGTTACCGACTGTATCGGTGAAAAAGCGACTTTAAAAACCGCAATTGAGGTATTTTTAAGCAGGCTGGGGGTTTTTCCCTATCTTAACCCGTTAAGTACTTCAGATCTGCTTGAATCTGTTGAGAATGCCGGTTTTAAAATTATTCTGGAAAAGAATCTTTTTGAGTCTCCCCCGAATTATTATATTGCCGCAGAAAAACAGTAATCATACTGCGGGTTTGCCTCGGCAGTATTTTCCCAGCTCGGGTGTTCTGCCTCTGACGGCCTTGTCCCATCGTTTCAGAAAAAGACCCCGGGGGACTACTTCAGCGCCAAGCTTGATTTTATATTCCATGTAAGGCTGGCCGAGGTTCCAGAATTTAATACCGGCTTTACGCAGAACATCCGCGAGCATAACCATCTGAAGTTTCCCGAAGTTGTTGTATTGTTTTTCACCGCGGTGAAAAAATCCAGAAAGGCTCGTGTAGGTTTTTCCTATCGAGTAACCGAGTTCGCCTGCAATGATGTTTTTATCGCTTCCGGCGGTGAGCGTTACTCCCCACATTCTGAATCGTTTATCTTTTTTCCTGATGCATTCGGCAGCGAGTTTTATGACAAGTTCCGCATACCTGTCGGTAATCCAGGTTTCCGGCCACGCTTTTCTAAGCTGTTCAAGCGCTGTTGCCGGGTCGGCGTCTATATGAAGGCTGATATTTTCTTTTTCAATGCGCCCGCTGCCGATGATTTTACCGACGCCTTTATCGATAACAAGATTTTTCCAGTCAAGCACTGCATATTCGCGCTGAAGCTGCGGAGTCAGGCGGTTTTTTCCGTTTTCAGTATGGGTTATGGATATGAAACCAAGGATTGCCTGTTTTCGGTAAAATTGAAGCGACCAGTCGTCGGAGAAAAAGAAATTGTATCTGTGCCAGCCTGCGGCGTAGTCCCTGTAAGACTTTTTAAGGTTTTTGAATATAAGGTTGTCGTCGATTTTTCTGAGTTTTATCCGGGGATGTTTCCAGTATTCAATTTCGCTTTCAGGCCTGTCAATTCCGTAATAGTAGTTCTCAATTATATTGTATCTGAGCGGCCACTGCCCGTCGAATACGCTGCAGCAGCCTTTTCCGTTTTTAATTTCATAGGTGCCCGTGCACAGCAGCAAACCATCGGCATTATGGTCACGCAGCATATAATACCGGCCGCGCCCATTCTCCGGTTTTGAAATCAGGCCGAAAAATGTTGAATATGCAGGCAGCTGTTTTTTATGGACTGCGATGAAATCTTCAGGAATAAAATCATTATCACTGAGTAACAGCTCAGCCTCCGGAAATGCATCAGTATCTGAAGTATAAAGGTTGATCTTCAGTTCGGTCCCGGTGATTATGTTTCCGCTTAATACATCCGGATTTTTTAGGATTGCATTGTAGTGTTCCCCGTCGAGGAAATAATGGAGAAAACAGGTTCGGGCAAAAGACGTGATTTTGACCAGGGTAACTGTCAGCGCCTGTTTTTTAAGGTTTTCAGAACTCGGATCCATGAGTAAAATATGCTATGCTTTTAAGATTTCTTCAAGCTTTCAGTAGAGGTGTCGCGGAATGTTAAATTCGCTCGGACAGACAATTTCAATAGGTCCCCTTAATATCCCGGCAGGGGTGATCGTATTTTTTCTCTGCCTGGTTATGTATTCTATTGTTATCAGGTTCCTGTATAAAGACAGGAAAGAACTTCTCGGGCGTGCCGATAAAATTCTGTTTAATATATTTTTCATCGTTATAGCAGTATGGAAGTTGTCTCCGCTTATATTTCAATTTTCAACGGTATTAAGCAATCCTGCCGCGATTCTTTACCTGCCCGGCGGAAAGACAGGTCTTTTTGCGGCTTCAGGCGTTGCTGCAGTATATGCCTCGGCAGCCCTTTTACGGCAAAAGAAAGGCCGTAAAGAGGCCGTGAAAGCCCTTGTTTTGAATATTACGGTTTTTGCTGTACTTTTTATTTTGCTCGGGAGCGGCATGTTTTTTATTAATAAAAAAACGGCCTGGAATGCACCAATCTCAGTTGTCGAAGGAGATGCAGCCCCTGATTTCAGCCTTCAAGATGAGAATGGAAAAATTTTCCGGCTTTCGAATTACAGAGGGCAAACAGTAGTGCTGAATTTCTGGGCAAGCTGGTGTCCTCCCTGCCGTGCCGAAATGCCTGAACTTGTTGAGTTTGCTGCCGGGATCAATGAAGAGGAAGTTGTCTTTCTGTCCGTTAATTTGTATTCAACTGAATCTGATCCGGAAAACATAAAGAGATATCTTGAGGAGAACCGGCTGAATTTTCCCGTTCTGTTCGATTCAGCAGGTACAGTTGCAGAAGCCTACAGGATCTCAACAGTTCCGACCACATTCATAATCAACCTGACCGGGAAAATCCATTCAGTAAGAAACGGGGCTGTTACAGCCGATCTGCTTGGGGATCTTGTATCCGATTTGAGACAATAATCTGCGCCGTGCCGGCTCCGCTGCAAATTGCTCTACCTGCGTCATTACGAGAAAGAATAAAATTTGGTTATCAATAACAAGGCGGGCTTTGGAAAAAGCCAGAATGGGGAATTGGAACCCGGAGCAATTTCCACCTGCGCCGTGCCGGCTCCGCTGTAAATTGCTCTACCTGCGTCATTACGAGTGAGCACGAACCAGGGATATAAAAACCGTCTGCCCATCAAGCCAGAATGGGGAATTGGAACCCGGAGCAATTTCCACCTGCGCCGTGCCGGCTCCGCTGTAAATTGCTCTACCTGCGTCATTACGAGTGAGCACGAACCAGGGATATAAAAACCGTCTGCCCATCAAGCCAGAATGGGGAATTGGAACCCGGAGCAATTTCCATCTGCGCCGTGCCGGCTCCGCTGTAAATTGCTCTACCTGCGTCATTACGAAAAAGAATAAAATTTGGTTATCAATAACAAGGCGGGCTTTGGAAAAAGCCAGAATGGGGAATTGAACCCCAGACCTGCTCATTACGAGTGAGCTGCTCTACCGCTGAGCTATTCTGGCTCGCTGATTTATTTCAACTGTCGATGATAATACATAAAAACAGCATCTGCATCAAGCATTAAGAGATCTATAATTATTGTTTGGAGTAATTATCTGTCTAATCAGTTTATGCGGTGTCTCTGATTAATTTATCCTGACGCAGGCTTTGTTTTCAACAGAATTCATAATATACTATTAACAAGTAACGTAACACAGTATTACAGCAGTGTTGCGGTACGTTAAAGGCATTAACGTACAGGAGGTGCGTTATGATAAGGAAAATTCTTATAGCAATCGATGATCAACTTCCGGATACTTGCCTGGTCAGCAGGGCTCTGGAGGTTGCAGAACAGCTGAATGCTGAGGTTGGCCTGATTGATGTTGCCCGATTGTCCATTGGTTATATCGAAGCGGGAATATATCCGTCTGATCTTGAAGATATCGACAGGATGAGGGCGGAAAAAACTGTAGAGGATGTGAAAAAAAAGTTTCCTGATGCGGGTTTTGTAGATTTCGAACAGGTCGGTGATCCGGTAGAGGAAATAAAAACCGTTGTAAAAGAATGGAAACCGGACATGCTTGTTGTCGGACATCACAAACATTCAATTCTTCAGAGGCTTTCAGAAAACACAAAGGAAAGACGAATAATAAATCAGCTCAATATTCCGGTGCTGGTTATTCCGTGTGAGTGAAACGGATTATCCTATCTGAGTCGCGCTGTAATTGGCCCTGTATTCACTGGGCGGAATTCCCTTGTAATGTTTGAAACATTTACTGAAATGAAATTCGCTGTAAAAACACAGCTTTTCTGATATCTCATATATGGGCAGCGGCGTACTTATAAGCATTGACGACGCTGCTTCAATCTTTAGTTTTGTGAAATATTTCATAGGCGTTGTGTTCATCTTTTTACTGAACAGCCTGATAAAATACGACTTGTTCAGCTTGAGCTTGTCGGAAAGTTCCTCCAGGGTGAGTTTATCGAACACATTATTCTGCATTATCCTCAGTGAACGCTCAATATGGGTGTTGCTTCCGTCCGAATAATGAAAATTCCAGCTGTCGTCGCTGAGCATATACAAAAAAGAAATAAACTGATGAATGCCCGAGTTTACCCTGGCTCTGTTGTGGGACAGAAATTTGTCTTTCAGCTCCTCAAAAAAGAAACGGTAATTGGTTCCGACATTGCTGTGTTTTCGATGGATATCAAGCTGTTCAAGAAGTTTAATGAATTCCGAATCATTTTCCGTGACCCTGAAAAGAATGGCGTAGTAGGTTATCGGATGTGTTTTGGAGGCGGGCATTACCGTGTGGATTTCGCCGGGAGCGCTTAAAAAAAGGGAACCGGGCGTAAGCTTCCTTGTCACGCCGGCATTCTGAAATGATCCTGCTCCCTGTAAAAAGTAATGAATCTCATATTCATCGTCTCTGTGAGTGTGAGTCCGGCTGTGCCACCTTATCTGATCGTCATCCTGAAGAAGGTATACGAAAACTGCATCGCTTATGCTGATCTGCATGTTAAAAAGCTACCATTTGTTAAAATCAATGTCAATTATATATATGTAATGGCAATCTTTTCCATATTAAAAGTCCGGATCCGGTATTAAAGTGGAATTACGCAAAGGGGGAAATATGAATACGGTTCTTGGAATCGATATGGGAACTCAAAGCATCAAGTTCCTTGTTTATGATTACGAATCGAAGAAAACAGTAGCTACGGCCCAGCAGAAGCTTGATATCATTACAAAAGCTGACGGAACAAGCGAGCAGAAAGCTGAATGGTGGATAGAAGCCGCAAAGATATGTTCGGATTCAATTGAACCAGGCATCAGAAAGACGATAAGGGCTGTCGGGGTTTCCGGGCAGCAGCATGGTTTTGTGCCGGCGGACTCCGACGGAAAACCTCTTTACAATGCCAAGCTGTGGAATGATGTTTCAACGGCGGCGGAATGCAGGGAAATAACGGAACGGTTCGGCGGCGAGGCTGAACTTATTGAGAAAGCCGGTAACAAAGTACTGCCGGGATACACGGCGCCGAAAGTGCTCTGGCTTAAAAAGAACAAACCTGAACTTTATGCCAGGCTTGCTCATATCATGCTTCCGCATGACTATATGAACTTTATTCTGACCGGCGAATATACGGCTGAATACGGCGATGCCTCGGGAACGGCTTTTCTGGATGTTCGAAAACGTTGCTGGTCAAAAGACGTGCTAAGGGCAATTGATCCCGACAGGGATTTGCTGTCATGCCTTCCTGAACTGAAGGACGCTGATGATCTGGCAGGTTTCGTTACGCAAAAAGCAGCGTCGTATTTCGGGATACCTGAAGGCATCCCCGTTTCAACCGGCGGCGGCGATAACATGATGGGTGCGGTGGGAACAGGTGCTGTTCAGGAAGGCGTTTTGACGATGAGCCTCGGAACATCAGGCACAATCTATGTATACGGAGACAATCCGTTGATTGATCCGGAAGGAAACCTTGCGGCTTTCTGTTCATCCACAGGCGGCTGGCTGCCGCTTCTTTGTACAATGAACTGTACCGTGGCGACCGAGCAGATGCGGGCGCTGTTTGAGATGCCGCTTGACGAACTCAATGCCAAAGCCGAATCTGCGGGTCCCGGCGCAGGCGGAATAATTATGCTTCCGTATTTCAGCGGCGAGAGGACTCCCAGCCTTCCGAACGGACGTGCCGTAATTGCCGGTATGAACATGAATAATGTGACCGAAGCCAATATCATGCGCGCTTCAATGGAGTCTGCTGTTTTCGGTTTGAAGCTTGGATTTGAGTCGCTTGCAGCTCTTGGAGTGAAAACAAATGAGGTTCGACTTATCGGCGGCGGAGCAAAAAGCGCGCTGTGGCGGAAAATCACGGCGGATGCATTAAACGCAAAGGTTGTTACCCTTGTTGAAGAAGAGGCTGCCGCGCTGGGCGCCGCGCTTCAGGCATTATGGGCTTTGAAGAATTCCGAGGAGAGTCATTCGGAACTGTCGGACATTACGGATAAGCATATAAGGCTGAGAGAGGAAGAAACCGTTTTTCCTGATCCATCCTCGGTTAAGGAATACGAACAAGTATATGACGAGTACAAGCAGTATCTTGAACTGCTAAAACCAAAGTTTATTTAAAAATTACTTCCATGTAATTTTTAAATCTGAAGTTTGCTTAAGCAAACTTACTCAAATACATACCGCCATCCATGGCGGAAAAAATAGGAGATTAATATGGCAAAAGATTTTTTTATTGGTAACAGGGAGTATTTTCCCGGGATAGGCAAGGTCAGGTTTGAAGGTTCGCAGTCTGATAATCCGCTTGCATTCAAGTTTTATGATCCCGACAAAATGATCGGCGGAAAAACAATGAAGGAACATTTAAGGTTTGCGATTGCCTACTGGCATTCATTCTGCGGAGACGGAACAGATCCTTTCGGCGGTACAACCCACTTTTACCCCTGGAATGAAAAGTCGGATCCTATGGATAAGGCAAAAGACAAGGTAGATGCAGCTTTTGAGTTCTTCACAAAAATAGATGCGCCTTATTACTGTTTTCATGATCGCGATATAGCACCTGAAGGGGCAAACGTAGCCGAAACGGAAAAAAATCTTCAGACGATAGTCGAAATGGCGAAGGAAAGGCAGGATGCTACCGGGATGAATCTTCTCTGGGGTACTGCCAATCTTTTTTCTCATGAACGGTACATGAACGGCGCTTTTACCAATCCCAATTTTGAGGTTCTTGCCTATGCTGCCGCTCAGATTAAGGCTGCAATTGATGCAACTATTTATTTGGGCGGTGAAGGTTATGTCTTTTGGGGCGGACGCGAAGGTTATATGAGTCTTCTTAACACCAATATGAAACGGGAAAAGGAACACCTTCTCAGAATGCTCGAAACAGCCCGCGATTACGGCCGGAAAATGGGATTTAAGGGCCAGTTCATGATTGAGCCCAAGCCGATGGAACCGACCAAACACCAGTATGATTATGACACTGAGACCGTTGTGGCATTTATTAAAACCAATGGTCTGGACAAGGATTTTCGCGTCAATATAGAAAATAACCATGCAACACTTGCAGGCCATACCTTCTGGCATGATCTGCAGGTAGCTGTAGACGCCGGGCTTCTGGGCAGTATAGACGCCAACCAGGGTGATTATCAGAATGGGTGGGATACCGATCAATTTCCGACTAACGTATACGAAACTACCAGGGCTATGATGGTTGTGCTTGATAACGGCGGACTCGGAAAAGGCGGATTGAATTTTGATGCTAAGCGAAGAAGAAATTCTACTGACCCGGAAGATCTTTTTATTGCTCATATCGGTGGAATGGACGCCTTTGCACTTGGTCTTGAGGCAGCGTATAAAATCAAGAACGAAGGCAAAATTCCGTCAATGCTAAAGAAGCGCTATGCATCATACGATTCGGGCAATGGATCTGAATTTGAAAAAGGCAATTACAGTCTTGAACAGCTGCGTGATCTTGCGGCGGAAACCGCGGAGCCTGCCATGCTGAGCGGGAAACAGGAACTGTATGAGAACCTGATAAACAGTGCTATTTACGGAAAATAAAAATATTTCATCTGAATTGAATGGGACCGGTTAAGTGCTAACCGGTCTTTTTTTTATTCATGGGCTTTGGTAAAATGAGATCCGGCGGATGGAGAATAATACAATGAAGGTTGCATTTATAGATAGAGACGGAACAATTATTCGTGATTATCCTGACAGTGAATGGAGCTATATAACCGAACCGGACTTTCTTGAAGATTCCATTAAAGGGATACAAAGATTAATTAAGTTGGAATATGAGATCATTATAATTACAAATCAATATATAATAAATGAAGGTATTATTAGTTTGGAGCAATATAACGCTTTTTCGGAAAAAATCCTAAGTCAATTGGTAGAAAATGCTGTAAACGTATTAGATGTATTTTACTGCAGGCATACAGATCAGGAAAACTGCGAGTGTAAGAAACCTAAAACAGGGATGTTTAAACAGGCATTAAGCAAATATAGTAATATAAAAGCTGGTGACTCAATAATGATTGGAGACTCTGAAAGTGATAGAATCTTTGCTGATAGCTCAGGTTTACAGTTTTTTGGTATAAAAGGAGGCAACATTAAAAACCAGCAAAAATGCCATGATTCTATAAATGAAATAGCAAAGAAGATTGAATTAATAAAAAGCAAAAACGTGATATAAAAAAGGAGAATTTATGAATTTATTTACTATTCCAATAATTATTGATGATCAGAAAATTTTTGACGATTTTAAAATGACAAGGGCAAGTTATTATTATATTGAACTACTGGAACCTGCAGGAAATCTGAACTTTTCTTTTGAAAATTTTGAAATTGCTTTTTTTCCGCTTGAAATAGCAGGTGTGATTTACAAACCTGTCGGAAAAAAGTTGTATTTCGACTCGCCTGACGAGTTTGAACAACTGTTTAATTATGCTGAAGATTTGGAACACTTTTATATCGAAGCTGATTATATCTGGATTCCTAATGCCTTGTTAAGGGCAGAAAAAAAACCGGAAAAGGGTGATGTTTTCAGGATTTCAGCTGATCTTTTTACCAGGTTATATCTGCTTAAAAGAGATAATGCTGTTTCCTCTGCATACGATTTCGGTATTCGGGATGTGAATTCCGAAATCGTGTTCTCTGAGAATGAAACCAGGGCTTTTACCAGATGGGGTGAGAATGTATTGAAAAACGTCATTGAAGTATATCCCAAGAACAGCAAACTCGAATTAAAAAGGATAAACTGAAATGGGAAAATTAAATATTACATTAATTGATTCAGGATGGGGTGATTCGATTTTTATCGAGCATATAGATGAACAGGGCAATGCTCATTACGGATTGATCGATTCGAATGACACTAAGGAAATCAAATCAACACAGATTTTCATAAAGCGTTTTTTCAGTCTGAAGCGTATAGACACCCCGTCACCCCTGTTTGATTTTATTCTGTTGTCTCATCCCCATGACGATCATATGAATGGTATCAAGGGTATTATGCAAAAATTCGGCACACGATACTTCCTTCATCCAAAGTCGCATAAATTGAATCAGAATTCGCTGTTAATGAAATACTGTGCCAATCCAAGGGCAAAAGTAGAACAATATGACGCTGCACATACAAGCAAGGAACTTCCTGTTTTTGGAGATGTCGAAATGAAGACCTTATGGCCCCATGACGGCCGGATTTCCGATAATGAAAACAATAATTCCGTAGTGATTTCCATGAAATACGGGAACAGTACAGCATTGTTGACAGGAGATGCCGAGCAGGAAGTCTGGGATGAAATAGCCTCAAAAATACCGACGGATACTGTTTTTTTTAAGGTGCCTCATCATGGTTCCCGGAACGGCAGTCTGGATCATCACGGTCGGCCGACCTGGTTACGACAATGCCCTGCAGAAGCGATGCTCGGGATTAGTTGTATGTTTAGACGTGATTACCGTCACCCGCATGATATCGTGTTACAGGAGTTCATTTCTGAAAATAGGAGATATTATAGAACAGATATGCATTATCATATTACGGTTTCCATTAACGGAATAACAGAACCTGAGGTACAGTATTCACATGTATAGGCTCAGACAAAGCGAAAGTCTATTTTTTAATTTACGTAATTATCAACAGATCCGTTCAGACGGAGAACTTGTAAAGGAGTAACAGGTACAATGTCAACAACACCTGATTTTATAGATTTTGTTTACGACCAGATCGATAACGTATGGAATAAACGATATAGAAAAATGTTCGGAGAATATATGGTCTACGTAAACGAGAAGCCGGTACTGATTGTTTGTGATAATACAGTTTATGTAAAAAAGCTGGATTGTATAAAACAGTTTTTCATAGAAGAGAATTGTGGTTTTCCGTATAGCGGTGCCAAAGAACATTACATCGTTGATGTTGAGGAAAGGGAGTCTTTTAATAAAATTATTGAAGAGCTTGAGAAAGTAATTAAAATACCAGTGAAAAAGAAGAAAAAAAGTATTGATAATTAATTCTCAGGAAGCGTCCAATTGTTGTAGAGAGGTTTTAAGTGGAACAAAAACTATTGAATCTATTAAAAACTTTTAATAATATCTCCGGCGATTATGATAATGAAACGAATACATTCCATCATAAAATCATTGAACACGTAACAATAAACAATTTGCTTGAAATATTACCGGAAAATCGGACGATTCGAATATTGGATTCAGGCGGTGGAACCGGTAAATATTCTTTATTTCTGGCAAAAATGGGTTATAAAATTGATCTCATTGATATCAGCGAAGAAAGCGTAAATATTGCAAAAGGAAAAACCGCTGAACAGAATGTGATGATATCAACTTATGTCGGAAATAGTGAAAAAACTGATTTTAAGGATGAATCTTATGACTTTGTTATGATGAATGGGGGGGGTAATAAGTTATACGCCTAATCCACGAAAATTATTAGAAGAAGTTTTCCGTATATTAAAACCCGGGGGATTACTTTTCTTTGATTTTATAAATTCTCTGGGCTGGGCGATTGAATCGCCGGATATGACTTTTAAATCCGAAATTGCCCTCGAAGATGAGAAATTGATACAAATGCCGGATTGGGAGTATCCGGCGCGAATTTTCAGCATAAATAAAATGAAAACGCTGCTTGATAACAGCGGTTTTAAAATCCGCTTACAATTCGGCCTTATTATGCTATCCAATACGTTGCCGCTGGACATTCGGTATTCAAAATAATTTGATACCGAACTTCTAAAAAGATATAAGAAAATTGAATTGGAACTGAGCAGAAGGGCGGATTGTGCGGGTCCGTCATGGAGCTGTACAATTTGCGCAGTTAAATAACAGACGATTTAACCTGTATACTCAGTTATATCCACCTCGTCGATCTGTTCCGGTTTTAGAAATTCATCCGCATATTTCTTGTATATTCCTGAAGTCAGAAACAGATCGAACAGATGCGGATCAATATGTTCATCCTTTTTAAAGAAGTAAAGGATCCTGATACATTCGGATAATGTCTTTATCTTTTTATATGGTCTGTCTGATGCAGTAAGAGCTTCAAAGATATCTGCAATAGCCATGATTCGTGCCGGAATTGACAATTCGGCTGATGTCAGTCCGCGGGGATATCCTTTGCCGTTCATTGCTTCATGATGCGTTCCGGCATATTGCGGAACCTTTTTCATGCTGTCGGGAAGCGGAAGATTTTCCAGCATGGTTATTGTCTGAATTACATGTTCATTAATTTTAAAACGTTCTTCCGGGGTAAGCGTACCTCTCGGAATTGTCAGGTTGTATATTTCTCCGCGGTTGTACAGATATTCCGGTAATTCCAGATTATATTCAGTGTAATCGGAAACAAGATCAAAATCCCGTTTTATAAGATGTTCAGGTTTGTCCGACAAAAGATTTTCAACTGCAGGCCCGTCCGGGGCGTTTCCGGTTGAAATTCGGCTAAGCTCTTCCCAGGATAATCCAAGTTTATCGTCGAAGTGTCTAATCCAGTTCTGAGCTCCAATTTTTTTTATCCGTTCAATATCTTCAGCTTCAATAAACTTGTCGCCTGAATTGCATTCGGCAATAAATTTGAAATCCTTTTGAAGCTCTTCTTCTCTTTTTGAATATTGAAGATCAGCTTTCCTTGAATCAATACCGTTAATCTTTAATTTCAGGCTGTCAATTTCCGCATCACGCAACAGAATCTCAAACCTTGTTCTTATTTCATGAATCCTGTTTGTAATAGTTTCAAGTTTGGTTGCTTTATCTACTACAAATTCAGGGGACGTCATCTTGCCGCAGTCATGAAGCCAGGCTCCAATCCTCAGCTCTCTCCAATCATCCGGATTGTTTAATTGAAAGTCAGCCAGAGGTCCTTCTTTAAGTTTATGGGCTTCTTCTGAAAGCATTAAAGCAATCTTTGGAACCCTGGAGCAGTGTCCTCCTGTATACCGGCTCTTGGCATCAATTGCTCCTGCAGTAAACTCAATCATCGAATCAAAAAGTTTATGCTGTGTTTCAAGAAGATCTCTATTATAGAGAGAAGTCGCGGCTGATGCAGAAAGCGCTTCAACAAACCTTTGAATTTCAGTCGAAAAGCTGATGTTGCTTCCGTTATTGATATCTTTCGCATTTATCAGCTGTAATGCACCCAGAACCTCACCGCCTCTGGGCTTTAAAGGAATTGTAAGGAATGAATGTGACACATAATTATTACCTTCATCAAACTTTTTTGTTCCTGAAAAATCAAAAAAATCATTATTATACGCGTCTTCAATATTTACTGTTTCGCCCGTATGAAAACAATGGGTAACAACATTGTGATGATTCGGAGAACCGTCAGGGTTTAAAAGGGGTACTGAAGGAAGGGTTATCGGGGTCCCGCTTGTACCGCCCTGAATAAACCCTAAAGTATCATTGAGAACAATTTTAAAATCAAGAAGATTTTCGGTGCTGTTTTTTAAATAGACACTTCCACCGTCTGAGTTGGAAAGTTCCTTGGAACCGAGAAGGATTAATTCCACAAGACGGTTAACATCCTTTTCAGATGCCATTGCAATACCGAGTTCAACAATTTTTTCCAATTTCTTTTTAGCTGATTCAAGCTCTTCAGTTCTTTCCCCAATGGTTTGCTTCATATGATGAAACCCTTCCGCCAGCTTGTGAATCTCAATGAAAAATGAATCCATCGGAATTTCACCGGTAAAATCAAATTGTTTTACCCGTTCGGCATCATCAGCCAATGAAAAGAGGATTGCAGTAAGTTTTCGTAAAATGATAATTGAAAATCCGAGTAAAACAGTCAGCAGTATTGTGGAAAATAAAATGATTTTGGCACGCATATCTATCAGATATTTGGTGAAATCAGACAAAGGGGATAATATTACAATCTGAATAAGATTATCAGTTCCGTCATTCCATACAGTCTGACTGCTTAGATACTCTTCATTATTAAGGTACTTGTTACCTTCAAGAAAATTCTGCAGCAAATCGGGTGTCCGGCAAAGGGGAACAAATTCGGATTTGAACAAGGTCATCAGTTCAGGAGTTGCCGCCAAAATTCTATCCTGCTGATCAATAAGAAACAAACCCCCGTTTTCAGAAGGTTTTCCTTCTTCCATAAAATTATTTAAATCCTGAAGGGTCATATCAACACCGAATACACCTGTCCCGGTTACCATTTGTTTTGACGCGGTAATTCCTAGCTGCTGAAGAGAATTGAAAAGATAGGCTTCGGATATCATTGTTTTACCGACGGATAATGACGTCGAATACCAGGGTCGTTCTCTCGGGTCATAATCGGGGGTTGTTTCATCCTGCTGATCCAAAACTGACCAGCCGGAATCAAGAAATGTCCAATGCTGAACCCTGGTTCCGGCAATATCTACAATACTTCTAAGTATATACATTGTTGCATCCGGAGCATTATGTGTTTGTATAATATCAGGATTTCCGTTGGTTTTTATAAGTTGGATAAAGTTTCCGTTCTCTTTCCCGTAATAGACAGAATAAATAAGTTCATGCTGATCCAGGCATTGTTTCATGAAAACTATGGACGAATGATTAATACCGGTTCCTGATATTTCCTCATCAAAATCCTCTATAGCCGCTCCCATGCTTGCAGTTCGCATAAGCATGTTCATCTGGTTTTCTATTTTTTCCTGCGCTCTGGCCCCGATCTCTATGAATAGCGTGTTCATATTATTACGGGCGGAATTCATGCTTGTTGTGAATACAATAATGAAGATTCCGGTTGTCAGAATGAGAACTATCAACGCGACGGTAATTATTATACTTAACCTGAAATGAATCCGGAATTTGGGAAGGTTATTCATAATTCTCTCCATGTCTTACATCACCACAAATTGTCTAATATCCGAATTATAATAAATAAAAATGAGAATTCAAACCATTTTATATTTTTTAATAGCCCGCAGCAGTTTAACTTTCATGAAAATTCGCCTGCTCCGATATTTTCTTTACTAAAATATTTGTTGATGATATTCTTTCATTGTGAAACTGGAGACTGATTTTTTCGGAATTATAGCGATGTTTGCAATATTCCACAGCATTCTCATAGGTATCTTTCTGATGTTTCAGGTAAACAAACGCGGGATATCCGCTCTCTTTCTGGGGCTGACCCAAATGTCGGGGGCCATGGTATTGAGTTCTTCACTGGTAACTACAACCAATATGTTTTCGCTGTTCCCGCAGCTGATCGGTATTCCATATCCGTTCATTTTCATCTCCGGATTTTTTACTCTTTTTTATGTTTACTCCCTGATGGAAGATGTCCGGACATCGGTTAAGCAGTTATGCTGGCTGTTTATCGGATTGGGTGCGGGAATTGCGTTATCTGTCCCATTTTTTATTAAAGACAGTGCGGCCCGGGCGGAATATCTGCTCTTTATCCGACAGAACCATAATTTTCCGGATTATGACTGGGTCGTCTGGCTTACGGGACTGGCATTCAACTGGTTTCTTCTTGCAATGGCATTGCTGAAGATCAGGAGCTACCGAAGATCCCTTATGAAAGAGCATTCCAATACGGAAGGAATCGATCTTTCCCTTATGAGCAGGGAGATCTGGCTTCTTTTCATATGCTGGATCGTAATAGCCCTTTTATGTGCATTCAGCATTAACCGGTGGATGGTGGAAGTTACCCTTAAAGCCTCAGCTATGTTTCCTGCCGTTTACCTTATAGTTATAGGATACAGCTACCTGCTCAACCTTTTTCCGAGCAGTCCGGTCAGACATGATCCTAATCCTCTGAAAGGCAAGATTCCGCAGAAGCAGCTGACCGATATGTACGTTGTTATTAAACAGGAAATGGAGCAGAACAAACATCATCTTAATCCCGAACTGACGCTCCCGCTGCTGGCCGAGAAAACCAGTTTTTACAGGAACGAATTGTCTGAAGTGATCAACAGCCAGTCGGGATCAAGTTTTTATCATTTTGTAAATTCCTACCGAATCGAACATTTTAAGAAACTGCTTATGCAGGACCGGAATGCGAATATTCTTGATCTTGCCTTCGCTTCCGGTTTCAATTCAAAGGGTGCGTTTTACAATGCTTTTAAACGCATAACCGGAATCACGCCCCGGCAGTATCTGGCCTCCGTTGCCGGCTGAAAGGCTTTTTGCTCCCGATCGGCGCTTTCCGAAATATAAGCAATATCCGCAGCCAGATCCAGATAAAAGAAATGCCGCCGCTGAAAAGCAGAAGTCCTGTTAGATCGGGCAGAAAAAGCATCATAAACCGTGTCATGCCCATGAACAGTAGCGCGGCAGCGGAAACGACAATCAGAAAATGGAAAACAGAAGCCGGGATGATATAAATCCAGAAAACAACCGCTTTACCCGGACGCCGCTCGGGGTTGTTCCTCCATCGCCTTACCCGGCTTACGGTAAAAACGATACCGAAAATCTGTAGCAGGAGAAGAAGAAGGAAAAGACGCAGCGTCCTGAATACGCCTCCCATATCTCCGGTTTCAACGGGTTGATTTGTCAGCATATCCGTAATTGCCTCGCTCACATCCAGAAGTGAATAGTTTACAATCATGTGATTGGCATTTACCAGAAAAATCAGGCCGCGGTCCTGCTCCGGCAGAAGAACCATATACGAAAAAAAGTCCGGAACCATGCCGTCGTGCCAGATGCGAAGTTCCCCGGCGCCGTTCTCGATAAACCAGCCCATGGCGTAATCACCCATATCAACACCCATTGAACCGGCACTTACAGCAGGGCGGACAAGTTCGGCTGTGCTTTCCGTGGAAAGCACCCGGGTCCCGTTAACGGCGCCGCCCTGCAGCATGGCCGCCATATAACGAGACATGTCTCCTGCGCTGGATATCAGCTGCCCCGAAGGTGTTGAACCTGTGGGTCTCGGAAGGTCGGGCTCGGGCTTTGTGAGGCCGAAACGCATGGTATGTCCTGTGGCCATATTGTCTGAGACGGCATCGCCCTGGTTAGTATGGCTGTTGACCATTCCCAGCGGGGCAAAAATGTGCTTTTCAATATAATCATCGTAGCGTTCCCCGCCGGCCGCCTCAATGACAAGTCCAAGCAGGTTGTAATTGACATCGCTGTATTCGAAAGCTTCGCCTGGAGCCCGGGAAGGGGAGAATGTTTCAAGCTCTCTGATCCGCTGTTCGCAGGCATCGGCAGAATCATCGAAAACAGCAAGGTGCTTCATTCCCGAGAACATCGAAAGCCCGCTGGTATGGTTAAGCAGGTGCCGCACCGTTATCTTTGCAGAAGCATAGGCATCGGCTGTTTTAAACCAGGGCAGATACTGCTGAACCGGGGCGTCCGGGGTCAACTTTCCGGCTTCAGCAAGCTGCATAATTGCCATGGCGGTAATTGATTTTGTGAGCGAACCCAGAATAAAAGGGGTCGTCAAAGCCGGCTTTTCTCCGGAAGGTCCTGCTTCGCCGAAATTGTAAAAATGAGCGATTTCCGTACCTTCTACAATTGCCAACGCCGTTCCGGGGATATTCAGCCTGTACAGTTGTCTGTCCAGGTATGCATCAACTGCTTTATAGATATCGACGGAGTTTTTCTGCCCCTTAGTTTCGTCCGCCTGAAGCATTGCCGGGAACGAAAGGGCCAGTAAAATTGCCGCTGAAACGCAGCGGCAGATAAAAATAAAATTCTTTTTCATATAACACCTTTTTTATTGAGAATTGACAATGCTTCTTCGGTAAGCTTTTTTGTATCGTTTGCGGTAATTCTGTAAGCGGATGTATCATCCCTCGTAGGTTTCGGCACCGGTGGAAGCAGATTGGCTATATAAAGAGCAATGACTGCTGCCGGTTTTTTCCCAAGCCTTTTTTTTAGATCAACATCAAGTTTCGGGTTTGGATTGTCGTCCGCTCCTCCGCTGATGGAAATAAAGGCAAAGGTGCCGATTGATTTACGCAAACGTTTAAAACAGTCCCGCAAGGGTGAGGCTGCGCTTCCCATCCAGATAGGGGCAATGAAAATAACCAGATCTTCCGGTTGTATTTCTGCCAACTCATAACTAACTTTGGGCGTGCGATTGAACATCATGTCGAAGGCGGTTGTCCAAACGGTTCTCTCTTTCCATTCTGTTACTTCATTGTATTGTGCCCCAAGCCTTTCGGCAAGGCTTAGGGCCAGAATCTTGTTGTTTCCCGTCAGGGAATAGTAAAATATCTTGATATTCATTTTATGATTCCTTAAGTGTTAAATATAGGTCCGGTATTATGCGGATGCAATCAGCGAACATACATCCTTGCCTGCGGGACAAAGGAATGAGCAGGCTCCGCACCGGCTGCATTTTGCCTTCATATCTTCAGGAACAGACGCGCCTTTTGCAATTTCGGCAACAAGATCTTCCACAGGAAGATCAGCCGTGCAGTATCGAGTGCACTGACCGCAGTGGTGGCAGTCTTTATCGGAAAATTCTGCGGTTTTACCGGCGGCAATCAGGTTTATTCTGCTGTCAAGTGTTTTATTGCCGGTTGCGGGATAACTCTGCATTATTCCTCCGCCGAGATACAGCTGATCGTATTTTCCGAAAACTTCCCTGGCCAAATACTCTATTGAAGAATCGATATTACACTCAACAACAACTGCATGCTTTCGGTTCAGATCCGTCATGGTGATATATCTGAGAGGCAGATCGCCCGATAGAACTGAATGCAACATAAGGAGCGACTGCACATTCTGGACCCAGACCCCTTTTTGTGCGGGATATTCATTCTCCCCGCATTCGATGCCCAGAAGCCAGGAAACCAGTTTGTTCTCCTCTCCGGCAGGATATATATCCGGTATATCAACGACAGTTACGCCCTCCAGCCTAACCGGAGGCGTTCCTTTCTTTTTGGCAAGATAGATGCCGGATAAGCCGAAAACCGAACGGAGAATTCCTGAAATGTTTTCAAGTTCCTTCTGTTTGTTTTCAAGAATCCATTTATCATGATAGAGTCCGGGATCGCATTCTGTGCTGTTAATGATCAGAACAGGTTCGGCGTGCCCGGAATCCAGAACAGCCTTCAGTTTTTCAGCCATCGGGAATCCGGCGCCCCCAAAACCGCGCAGATTATTCGTTAGCATGGCCGAAAAGATTTGCTCCCGGCTCAATTGAGATGCGGTGTCTGCAGCTGAGCTGTTTTCTTGATATGAAGCTACAGACCTGAATTGGATTGTTTCGGCGAAACCCGGAATACACAATTCGCTTTTAGATTTTCCGCCTGAAATTTTCGAAAAAATCACCTTAAGCAGTTCAAAAAATGAATACTTTTTACGGACAAGCGGTTTTCTGTTAGTATTTTTCATAAATATCCTCCGTTATTAAAAAACTTCCCGATGCCGCAGGAAGATTTCTGAATGATTGGGAAAAATATATCTAAATCGGGGATTCATATCGTCCATAGCTATCCACATGGACAAAAAAAATGAAGTCTGCTGACAATTTTATTTATATGAAAAATATCCTTTAATAAAATCTCAAGACATTTTTTCAAAATCCGATATTCAAAATAGAAGTTTCTGCGGAGGAAAAAATGCTAAGGGGTATATATACCGGTGCCAGCGGAATGCAGGCCCAGATTCACAAAATGGACGCGCTTGCGAACAATCTGGCCAATGTTGATACAACAGGCTACAAGAAAGATACCTCTGTACAAAAATCTTTTCCTCAAATGCTTATCCGCAGGATGAATGACGAAGTCTATAAGTTTCCATTCGGATCAGTTGATACAACGCCCGTTGTTGGTAAACTCGGAAGCGGTGTTGAGCTGAATGAGATTTATACACAATTTGAACAGGGATCGCTGAAAGAAACCGGAAACCCCTTTGATATAGCCCTGGACGGAAAAGGATTTTTTACAGTTGAAACTCCTCTCGGAGAGAGATACACAAGAAACGGAACTTTTTTGATAGATGACAACGGCCTTCTCGTCACAAAGGACGGTATGCCCGTTGAAGGTGAAAATGGAAAAATATATCTGAAGTTGAACAATTTTGTAATCGATAAGCAGGGCAGGGTTTACCAGAACGCAGACTTTGCAGACGACCCCGAAAGACTTGTTTCAATGAAGGAAAACGACTGGGCAAATATGGAGCTTGTCGATACGCTGAAAATTGTAGATTTTACCAGAGACAGATATTTGAAGAAGCAGGGAAATTCAATGTGGATGGCCACTGATGAATCAGGTGATCCGAAAAATGTTGCTCTTGGAGCATCAACAAAAACAATCCAGGGTTTTCTTGAAAAATCCAATGTCAATTCTGTTACCGAAATGGTTGCAATGATTTCGGTAAACAGGGCTTATGAAGCAAACCAGAAAGTAATATCGGCTCATGATCAGATGACGGATAAACTGATAAACCAGGCAGTAAGGGTATAAGGGGTAAACGACCATGATGAGATCATTGTATACAGCAGCTTCCGGAATGACCGGACAGCAGTACAATATTGATACAATTTCAAATAACCTTTCGAATGTAAATACTACCGGATTCAAACAGAATCGTGTTGATTTTGAAGATCTTCTGTACCAGACAACCAGAACTGCGGGAACCCCGGCGACCGAATTGACTGTTGTTCCTACCGGAGTTCAGGTGGGCCATGGTGTAAAGGTTGCAGCTACCCAGAAAATGTACACACAGGGAGCTCTTCAGAACACCGGCAATATTTCAGACCTTGCCATTCAGGGCGAAGGCTTTATGCGTGTAATGCTGATTGACGGAACATACGGATACACGCGCGACGGAGCGCTTAAAATCGATTCAAACGGGCAGCTGGTCACATCTCAGGGTTATCGGCTTATGCCTGATGTAGTACTGCCGGAAGGTTTTGTACGGGATTCTCTGACTATTTCGCAGGACGGCCGGATAACAGTAAAAATTGCAGGCAGCGATGATCCCCTTCAGGTCGGCCAGATGCAGCTTTTCCGCTTTGTTAACCCTGCCGGACTTAACGCTATTGGTGAAAACCTTCTGAAGGTTACAAACGCTTCCGGCGATCCCATAGGCGGCAGGCCCGGGTTCGACGGCATGGGAACGGTCCAGCATAAATTCCTCGAAATGTCCAATGTTTCGGTAGTTCAGGAGATGGTTAACATGATTGTTGCCCAGAGAGCATATGAACTTAATTCGAAAGCCATACAGACGTCGGACTCGATGCTTCAAATCGCAAATAATCTTAAAAGATAGCAGGGTAGATAAATGACGGTAACGGATACGGCAAGCCTTCAATACAATAACACTTTACTTGAGAGTCAGCTGAACAGCATGAAAAACGGCAAGCTAAATAATGCAGAATCAGAAAAGCTTAAGGAAGCATGCCGGGACTTTGAGGCATTATTTATCAAGCAAATGCTTGACACCATGAAAAAGACGGTAAATAAAAGCGGATTACTTGACGGCGGGATGGCTGAAAATATTTTTGAAGATATGCTTTATGATGAATATTCCAAATCAATGGCCGATACAGGAAGCTTCGGAATTGCGAGGCTGATGTATGATGAACTTGCCGGAGTGAAATAAAAAGGACAATAATTATTTAAAAATATAAAAAATCGCTGAAAAATAATTGTTAAGTGTTATATTAATTGTCAAACTGTACAGTTTTATTAATAAGAGACGTATAAAAAAGTATACAAATTCAAAGTAAAAACACCTACATATTTGTTGAGTATTATATAAATCTTTATCCAGTATAGAAATAATTGAATACATAAACAAATTATTCTTCTTGGCACGTATTTTGCATCTCTATTATGAGGTGATATGTATGTCAAATAGAGCAGTAGTTCAGGACAGTGCCATAAAATCATATTTCAGACAGATACAGAAGTATCCGCTCCTTGATTTTGATCAGGAAATAGAATTGTCAAAAAAAATACAGTCGGGAGACAGGGATGCCCAGAAAATTCTGGTTGAATCCAATTTACGCCTGGTTGTAAAAATCGCGAAGCCGTATGTAAGCAAAGAGATGAGTTTCCTTGATGTAATTCAGGAAGGAAATCTTGGTCTTATGAAAGCCGCAGAGAAATATGATTACAGGAAGAATGTACGTTTTTCCACATATGCAGCCTGGTGGATACGTCAAGCTATTGTACGTGCCATATCGAATAAGCGACGCCCTATAAGGTTGCCGCACAGAAAAGAAGAAATAATCAGAAAAATCAAACAGGCGTATTATTCTCTCAGTCAGGTCTACATGCGCGAGCCCAAAATAAGCGAAATAGCCAAAGAACTGAATATTGATGAGGATGAGCTTACAACTATTATGCAAATGAGCGGGGACATCGTATCGCTTGATGCCGAGATAAACGATGATGCGGGAACATTGATAACCATGTTTGAGGACAAATCTTTTGAACCTGCAACAGCAGTATTTAACAAGTTTATGCGTGCGGATACGCTGAAAACCATGAATATACTTGCAGAAAAGGAAAAACAGGTACTTCTGTACCGGTATTCTTTTTATGACGGAAAGAAATATACATTAAAAAAAATCGGTGACAAATTCGGTATTTCTCCCGAAACTGTACGACAGATTGAAATGCGGGCCCTGAAAAAATTGAGCAAGGAATCAGAAAAGCTTAGAGAGTATGTTTATACGGGATAGATACCGTATTACAGTTGACCAAAGATGATATTAGTAATATTTTTTAGTCTGTGACTGAAAACAGAAAAAAAAGGGGTTTGGGTCTCAAGGGGCTTAAACCCTATTATATTATTATAGGAATTATAATAATTCTGCTCTGCATCATTCTGATAATACTTAAAAATGCAGGATCGGCAGAATATCAGGTTTCTGAATTTGAATATACGGCGGAACCAACTGATAAAGTTGTGCCGAAACAGGAAGAAATACCTGACGGGAAAACCGATAGTGTTATTGAAAATACGGCAGGAATTCCTGAAAAACCCGATGTAGTCTACAGCCCTGAACTTGTTTTTATTATTGATGATGTGGGCAACAGCATTGCACAGCTCAAAGCGTTTCTTGAAATTCCGTTCCCGGTTACATTTGCTGTAATGCCGGACAGGCGTTATACAAGGGAATGTGCCGAAATGATAAAAGCTGCCGGAAAGGAATATATTCTGCATCAGCCAATGGAAGCTGTCGGCGGAGCAGACCCCGGCAAATCAGCAATATACACGGGCATGACAGATAAAGAGATTAAAGCTGTGTTAGCGCATAATTTTAAGCAGCTGCCCGATGCAAATGGCATGAACAACCATATGGGATCGGCTGCAACAACCGATACGGCTGTTATGAATTCCGTTATGGAATACCTGTCGGAAAACAATCTGTTTTTCCTCGACAGTTTTACGGTTTCAAACAGTCTTGGAAAAGAGTCTGCTGCAAGTCACGAAGTACAATATATGAAAAGGAACAGTATGTTTTTAGACAACGAAAAAGATCATGAATCAATACAGAAAGCGATAAACGAAGGGAAAAAAACAGCCGGAAAGAACGGTCATGCTGTTATGATTGGTCATGTCATGTCCGGAGAACTTGCAGAGCTGATGCTGGAACTTTACCCGAATTTCATTGAGGACGGCTTCTCACTAAAAGAGATTTCAGAGCTTTATCTTGAAATGAATTCTGCGATTACGGACGAAAACTGAAATGTTGGTTCTGGGTATTGAAAGTTCATGTGATGAGTGTTCGGCCGCAGTGGTCGAAAACGGAAAGAAAATCCTGAGCAATAATATCGCAACACAGATTGATATTCATAAACCCTATGACGGAGTTGTCCCGGAGATCGCATCAAGAACTCATACCGAGTGGATAAAAAGCGTAGTCGAGAATGCAATTGATGCTTCCGGCAAAACACTGAATGATATAGACGGTATTGCTGTAACCAACAGACCCGGCCTGATAGGTTCGCTAATGGTAGGCCTGTCATTTGCAAAGGGGCTTTCTTTATCTGCAGGTATACCGTTTATCGGTATAGACCATATACTTGCCCATATGTATGCTGCACAGCTCGAATATGATATAAATTATCCTTTCATAGGTCTTATAGTATCAGGAGGCCATACAATAATATCAGTAGTAAGCTCATTTGATAAAGTAGAGGTTCTGGGTACCACAATTGATGATGCATGCGGTGAAGCATACGACAAGGTTGCCAAGCATTACGGCTTCGGTTATCCCGGCGGACTTCTTATAGACCGGCTTGCAGCGAAGGGGGACCCTTCGGCATTCAGTTTCCCTGATCCTTCGCTTCACAAGGGCGAACACCGTTATGATGTTTCATATTCGGGTCTGAAAACTGCCGTTATAAACCAGCTTGATCAGTTTCATAATGAGGGTTACGAAAAAACTCCGGAGAATATTGCCGCATCTTTTCAGAAGGCGGCCATAAAGATGCTGACAAAAAGACTTTTTAAGGCTGTCGGTGATACGGGAATAAACAGGGTTGTAGCAGGCGGCGGTGTCGCGGCTAATTCATATTTACGAACTTTGCTTGCAAAAAAGAATAATATAGAGGTGTTTTTTCCGTTAATGGAGCTGTGCACCGATAATGCCGCCATGGTGGCAGGTTTGGGTTACCACTACCTTAAGCGCGGCGACCGATCTGATGTTGATCTCGGCGCCGGCTCAAGAGTAGCCGGATTCAGGAAGACATATCCCTGACGGAAGAAAGAATCAGATTGCTATTGCTTCAAGTTCCGCTTTGCCTGCGATTACATCTGCGGCAATTCCAAGCGGCAGGATTGTTTTCCCATACACCTCGTTAAGCACAATTGCTGCAGCAGTGTAGAAAGCGGAAGCTCCGCAGAAAATACCTTCAAATCCTGCAATTGTTTTAATTGTATGATTTTCCGTAAAATCGGCGATTGCAAGAAGGAAAAAAAGAATAGTCAGACTCATGAAAACAGTCTGGTGTGCGCGGCTGATTTTAAGTGTTCCGAAAAACATGAAAAGAGTGAACAGCCCCCACAAAAGCAGATAAAAACCCATATCAGCGGAAGCGGCTGACATAACTGTTTCTGAAGGTAAAACCTTGAGTGCAACAAATGACAGCCAGAAAAAACCGTACAAAGTGAATGCTGTGGCACCAAAGGTATTATTGACTTTCCATTCCTGGATACCGGCAATGACCTGTGCCAGCCCCCCGACGAAAATTCCCATTCCGAGTATCATCGATGTAAGAGGATAAAACCCTGCATTGTGAATATTAAGCAGAACTGTAGTCAAACCGAAACCCAGAAGGCCTAACGGCGCCGGGTTTCCGTAAGTCTGTGATGTAGACATTAAAATCTCCCATGATTTATATAACTTTAGCTGAAGAATCAGCGGGTTACTATACAAAATTATAGTTTTCTTGGCTATACAATTTGAATGATCATTTTGAAATCGTTTTGAAATTGTAAACAGTATAAAACTTGACTATCCATATTAATATGATATTGTTAATAAACATTATTAAAAGGAGAATTTAATGTTGCACGAACCTGCCGTTCCCGCCGGGAAAGATCCAGCATCTGAATTTAAAAAGAAAATAGGAATCCGAATGTTTATTGCTTATGCTGTTGTGTATGCCGGATTTATCATTATAAACACTGTAGCTCCCAAACTTATGGGGGTTTCTGTTGTTCTGGGCTTGAATCTGGCCGTCACTTACGGGTTCGGACTTATTATCCTGGCAATAATTGCCGGAATAGTCTATAACGCAATATGTACGAAAAAAGAAAATGAATTAAATGCTTTATCGGACGAAGGAGAAGATGAAAAATGATTTATAACGCTTCTTTAATGCCGATAATTCTCTTTCTGGCTATTGTTGCTTCGGTCCTGACAATTTCAATTCTGTCCGCAAGAAAAACAAGCTCTGCAAAAGGGTATTTTGCCGCAGGCGGCACCATTCCCTGGTCCGTGAACGGTATCGCTTTTGCCGGAGACTATCTGTCTGCAGCATCGTTTCTCGGTATATGCGGAATGATTGCGTTTTCGGGATACGATGGGTTTCTCTATTCGATAGGTTATCTTGCAGGGTGGGTAATGGCCCTGTTTGTTGTTGCCGAACCGATGAAAAAACTTGGAAAGTACACTTTTACCGATGCCCTTGATTCCAGGTTCAATTCACCTGCCATTCAGCTTATGGCCGGAATCAGCACTCTTCTTGTTTCCATCTTCTATCTTATACCGCAGATGGTAGGCGCCGGCGCTCTTGTAACCCCTCTTTTGGGACTTCCGCATTATGCAGGTGTAATAATGGTCGGGTCCATTGTTATTTTTATAGTAGCGACAGCAGGAATGAAATCAACAACGTATGTTCAGTTTATTAAAGGTGCTCTTCTGATAGTTTTTTCAACAGTTCTGGTCGTTCTGTTAATAACAAGAGGATTTGATAAGGATGTTTCTGACGATTACCATGATTTTACAGAATTGACTGCAGTGACTGCCGGAGAAGATATAACATCCATAGCCGAACCCGGGTATGAGATAACCGGACAATACAGGGATTCAGTCGGCAGTTTTGTCAGGCTTCACAATAACGGGTATGACAACTGGTGGATGCTTACCGAAGAGGGAAAGCTTACCGAGGCCCTGAGCATTGTTGATTTGGAAGACAGTGGAATGCTGTATAACGGGGCTCCGATAGAGGAAGAGCGTTTTTATCCGGTAGGGCATCTTGACAGGATAATCGTTGACGGTGAGGAGGTTGATGCAACAGGGCCTCTGACCCCGTTCAGTTATATATCAACAATCGAAAGCAGCACTGTAATCCGCTTTACCAAACATGTCTTTGATTACGAGGACGGTCATGTTTCCGTCTGGTACCAGGAGCCCACTCCGGGAAGCGAGATCCTTCGACCCGGTTTGAAATTCAAGGTAGATAAGGGCGCAACCCCTGTATCCAAGATGAACTTTGTTTCGCTGATGC
Source organism: Spirochaetia bacterium (assembly GCA_963675665.1). Taxonomy (GTDB): domain Bacteria; phylum Spirochaetota; class Spirochaetia; order UBA9216; family UBA9216; genus Thalassospirochaeta. The sequence goes on along the minus strand of OY776510.1, from coordinate 3,735,484 downwards.
TGGCACTGTTCTTCGGCACATCAGCACTTCCTCATGTATTAATAAGGTACTATACGGTTCCAAGCGCCAGGGATGCCAGGAAATCTACGATTCTTGCTATAATAGCAATAGGATTTTTCTATATACTTACCCTGTTTATTGGTCTAGGTGCAATGACTAACGGCGTTCTTGATGTAGAGAGTTCGAATATGGCCGCGCCGTTGCTTGCAAAGGCTTTCGGCAAGGTACTGTTCTCAATAATCTCCGCAATAGCATTCGCAACGGTCCTTGGAACGGTCAGCGGACTGATTGTTGCTGCTTCGGGCGCGGTTGCACATGATTTGGTAGACAGATACTTTAAAGTGGAAATGACCGACAGGAAAAAGGTCATTATCGGAAAGATAGCTGCCGTAAGCGTAGGAATTATAGCCATACTGCTTGGTATCCTTTTTAAAGGAATGAATGTATCGTTTCTTGTCGGATGGGCATTTGCAATTGCTGCCTCAGCCAACTTTCCGGCTATCATCATGCTTCTTTTCTGGAAGAAAACAACTGCAAAGGGTATTGCTGCATCAGTTGCCGTAGGCATGGTTTCGGCTATCGGAATAATTCTGTTGTCGCCGAGCATGTTTGAGCGTTACGGACTCAGTGCGTCGCAGGCGATAATACCTATTGATAATCCGGGTATTATATCAATTCCGCTCAGTTTGCTGACCCTGGTTATAGTATCGCTTCTGACCCAGGTTAAAAAAGAAACTGAAACAGCTGGTAATTAATAATAAAAAGGCCGATCTCAGGCAGAGGTCGGCCCTTGTTTCCGCATTCAACAGCAGGGAAATTCTTACAGAGAAGGGCGGATACCTCTTCAAGGCAGGCAGTGACGACCGGATTCTTTATCTGGGAGTATTGCCCGGCCTGATTGAGGGGGAAAGGACCCATCATTACGATATTGACCTGCCTTCAAAACTGCAGCAGGTATTGATCGGGACATTGTCTGTTGAAGGTATATTCACACTGCTTTTTTTTCCGAAAAAGAGAAAACTGCTTAAAGAAGAGATTAATGCATACCGCAGCGTCTATATTGATTTTACGCGGGCTGTTACAGAAATGGGCATTACGCCTAAAGCATGTACGGATGAGGTTACTGTCCAGCTGTTGAAATCTTCCGGCGTTTTTACAAATATCGCGGCACCGCTGCTGCTGTCCGAAATTGCTGCTTATGACAGATCCACGCCGAGAAATTCATAGCTCAGACGCGACTGAACCGCCGCGATTACCGATACTGCATCTTTAAGTTCTTTTAAATCCCTTGCATTGAGAGCCGTCGGATCAAGATCATCGTTGACCTTTCTAAGCTCGCCATGGGCAAAAACCTGATTGGAAAACCTGAGTTTCCAGAGGGTTCCGAATGCACGGGTTATTTCTGTAAATGATGCCAGGTCAATCTTTCCGCTACTGTACAAGATTTCAAGCCGGCCTGTTGTTGAAGGATTTTCTATTCCGTCTCTTAGTGCTGAAATGCGGGCGAAATTTACCAGCGGTATCAGGGTTTCTTTCAGATTAATTACCTGAACCCCGTCATGAATTTCAGTTTTCAGACTGCCTAGAATACCCTGCGGCGCTTTGTATTCAAGACAGTTGCGTGCAAAGTGAAGAAGGAATTCGGAACTGACACCATTCTGCGAGAAAATAAAGCTGTATAATTCTTTTACCAGGCTGTCGGAGCCCCATCCTGTTGTGATATCAAAGAAAACGTGTATATCCAGAATCGAGATTTTATCCGCCTGGTTAAACCACTCTTTGTATCTGTTTTTCCATTCCTGCAAGCTAAGGCAATATGCCGGATTTACCGCCATAATTCCGCCGGGACAGAAAGGAAATCCCGCCTGGTTTAGAAGACTGCAGATCCTGTTTGCAAGATTAAGAAAGTAAAGTCTTACGGGTTCCGGATCAATGGCATCACTTCGAAATACAAGAGCATTGTCCTGATCGGAAAAAAGAGTCAGTTCGCTGCGGCCGCTGCTGCCCAGCGACAGAAAAGTATATTCACAGACAGGCGGTCCGAGTTCCTGTTCAGCAAAAAAAGCAATCTTTTTAAGGCCTTTTTTATAGATGTCTGAAATGAAAATGCGGATGTCTTCTGATGTGGCCCTGTCGGAAACAAGCGTTCTGACGGCAACCGGAAGCAGATTCAGTATACGGACAGCATTGATGGCGTTCAGACTTTCGTCAAGTTGATCAAACAGAATATAAGGATCAGCCTGAGATGTGTCGGCAGCAAAAAACGGAGAGAATATATTTCTGTTGCCAAGAAGCAACCGGAAAGAGACTATTACGCCGTTATACTCTGTCAGGAAAATGTTGGATTTACGTACTATAACATCAAGTCGTGCACCGCTTCGGCATGCAATAACGGCTTCAAATTCCGCAGAACCCGGACGGCTTATTTCATCAATAAGTTTTTTAATTCTTTGGTTTGTGTCTATTTCAGGAAAAAGTTTTTTTGTAAAATCAGGTTGGGCAATCTCTTCCTCCTGGAAGCCGGTCATGCGCCTGAAGGTATGGTTTGAAAAGATATTCAAGCCGTTCACTATCAGGAGGTAGCCTTCATTGGAGGCTTCAACAAGGGCTCTATACCTTTCCTTGGCTTCAATCAGCCCTGCTTCAGCCTGTCTGCGTTCACGTTCTATTCTGAGGCTTTGGAGCGCAAGGTATAGAAGAAATACAGTCAGGACAGCCGAGATTAAAAATAAAATTATTACAAGCTGTCTGCTTAATCCTGAAATTTCATCTTCAACATCGTTAACGTATATACCTGTTCCGATAATCCATCCCCAAAGTGCAAATCCCTCTACCCGGGAAAGTTTCGGGACAGTACGATTGTCGTTTTCATCAAGCTGCCAGAGGTATTCAAGGAAGCCGCCTCCCGATTCATTAACAAGTTTTACGGATTCAACAAAAAGTCTTTTACCGCTGCGATTCATGCTGTCCTTGTAATCACTCAGGTCGGTACCAATAAGATCAGGGCGCCACGGATGCATAATCATCACGGGCGTCATGTCCGTAATCCAGAAGTAATTGTCATTATCGGGACCATATCGAAGCTTGGTTATCTCCTCTATGGATGCCCGCTGGGCTTCATCCCTGGAGAGCTCGCCGGAGGCTTCAAGCCCTGCATAGTAGTCCAGTATGCTGACGGCAACCGATGTTATTTCCTCAAGGGTGTTCTCCTTTTCAGCCATAAGGCTGTCATGAAACTGCGGAAGCATGAAAAGGAATACTGCGGCGACAAACAGAGCGACAGCTGCTGTTGACGGCAACGCTATTCTGAGAAAAAACCGATTTAAAGGACCCTGCCGTTTGTTCCTGTCTTCACTTTTATAATGCAGACCTTTAAAATATTTTTCCAGCTCGGTCCTGCTGAGAACAGCTTCGGGTTCTTCGGCAGTTTCATGGTATTTATTTATGAAGCGTCCGTCGGTGAAATCCGCCCGGTTGGGAATATATCCGCTATAATCATCAGCCAGGTGACATTTAAATACGCACTCAATATCCTTGTTGCTGTATTTGTCGGAAAATTCCTTAACAGCTTCGGGAAGGGCTTCAATGCAGTGTCTGAACTGCCTGTGGTTATACGGATCATAACCCTGCGTTCTGCCGTATTCGATAAAATTCTCAAAACTATGTCTGTCGAAATACCCGTCAATCCACTTGTGTATGTCTTCGGCTCGTATTCCGCATAGCTTTTCAGTATGATCAGCGTGTTTTGATATTATCATTACCGAAATATTTTAAACCATTTATTCCGTTTACGATACTTTTCAATAAAAAAAAGGGCACCTTGCCGGAAGATGCCCCTTTTTGGTTTTTATAGAAAGTTTATGCCTGGCCGGCAGAACCGAGAACATTGATGTTTTTTGCTTTGTAAATATTTTTAAGTGATTCTCTGGCCGGGCCCAGGTACTGCCTGGGATCAAAATGCCCCGGATTCTCCGCAAGATGTTTTCTGATGGCGGCTGTCATTGCAAGTCTTCCGTCTGAATCAATATTTATCTTGCAGACGGCAGATTTGGCGGCTTTTCTCAACTGTTCTTCGGGAATACCGACTGCATCCTGAAGGGCTCCGCCGTTGGCATTAATTATTGCAACCTGATCCTGGGGTACGGATGAAGAACCGTGAAGAACAATCGGAAAACCGGGAAGCTGTTTTTCAATTTCTTCGAGGATATCGAAACGCAGCGGAGGAGGAATCAGGATGCCTTCGGCATTTCTGGTGCACTGTTCCGGTTTGAATTTATTGGCCCCGTGTGAAGTCCCGATCGAGATTGCAAGTGAATCAACACCTGTTTTCTCAACAAAATCAATTACTTCTTCGGGTTGTGTATAGGTTGAGTGTTCTGCAACAACATCATCCTCAATACCTGCAAGAACGCCAAGCTCGCCTTCAACTGTTACGTCGAACTTGTGGGCGTATTCAACAACTTTTTTTGTAAGAGCTACATTTTCTTCATAGGGAAAATGGCTTCCGTCTATCATTACTGAAGAAAAACCGTTATCAATACATTCTTTGCAGATTTCGAAGTCGGCGCCGTGGTCAAGATGAAGTACTACAGGAATATCGTATCCAAGCTCATGGGCATATTCAACAGCACCCTTCGCCATATTTCTGAGAAGCGTACCGTTGGCATACTTCCTTGCTCCGGCGGAAACCTGAAGAATAACAGGTGATTTTGTTTCAACACATGCCTGGATAATTGCCTGCATCTGTTCCATATTATTAAAATTATAAGCGGGAATAGCATATCCGCCTTTCACAGCCCTGGCAAACATTTCTTTAGTGTTTACAAGACCAAGTTCTTTATATGAAGTCATCCTTTAACTCCTTTGTAGGTTGATTCAATTTGTAGATTAATCACAGATGTTTACAATGTCAAGGCGAAGCGGATGGAATAGCACATTATATCAAAATTTGTGGTTGAATAAACCGGGCTGAACAGGGTAGCATTAGCTGGAATGAATCATAAAAAGATAATAATTATTTCAGTTTTTTTAGTTTTATTTTTTATTGCGGCTGCAAACTCTCAGCCTGTGTGTCTCATCACTGATCAATTCTGGGATATTGCGCTGAATCGTGAATTGGAAGCTGATAAATTCTATTCGCTGAAAAATGCTGTTTTTTCACACATACCGTTTCTGCAAAGCGAAAGCTTCAGGCTCAAAGGAAAAAAAGTAAAAAAAATTGTAATAGAAGCTGAAGGAAAAGATAAAGACAGGGCTGCGGTTGCTGATGCGGTTAAGAATTGCGGCGAAAGTTATATTATCCTCAGCCCGCTTTTTTCCGCTGAAGCAGGAGAAATTGCCGGAGAATACACTGATAAAATATTTGTTCTTACCGGAACCGGAAGTACTGCCGGGACTGATAATACCGTAAAAGTTGTATATGATTACAAAAAAGCTTTCCATTCGGCAGGCGTCTGGGCAGGGACAAGGGATGAAAAAACCCATGCTGTGTTTTTTAAGGATGAAAAACTTTATCCAGATTCTGAATCATCTTTTATCAGCGGATGGGAGACTGTAAATGAACGAAAAAATCTGAATGTTTCAAGTGTTAAGGATACGGAGGTGTCCGGTAATGATCTTCTGACCGGGTATGAGGCTTTTTTTCAGGGCGGCGAAGGTATTGCGGCAGTTTTCGCAGGGCCGTATACTGAAACTGTCGTTACGGGTTTAAGCGACAAACCGGTTTCTGTTGTTACAATTAATTCAGGACCGTGGAATTTTGCTGGTTACAGTATTGCGGCTTCAATAGAACTGGGTACAATTCGTATTCTGACGGAAATCGTAAACTATATCAGCATAGATAATTATGATGATCCGATTTTGATAGAAGCTGAATTTTTTTTGTACCAGAACGGGTTAAAAAAGAAAAAGATTTGACAAACATATTCGTAAGAAATATAATTCAAAATGTCTTGTAATATGTGACTTTTGTACTACATTAAGGAGTAAAAATGATGAAACGAGGTAGCGTCTTTTCCCTGTGTATGTTACTCGCCATTGCTTTCGTTATTCCATCGACGGTGTTTGCCGACGAATCAACAGAAAATCTGGTTTCGATAGTTGTGGAAAGCTTCGATCCGGACGACAGAACGAGTGATTGGCTTGTAGTAGGCAGTAAATTTATAACAGAAGATTACCCGAAACAGGTTTATGCAAAAACCTGGCCGGAAGCTCTTTGGGGATATAACAAAGAACAGATTGACTATGAGGTCCTTGGTATTAATGCCAGGTTCGACAGAAAGGGATATAACTACCTGGAAATAATTCCTGTTGTCGACGCAACAGCCGAAGAATGGGAACACAACCCGATTCCGTTGCGCGGCCGCGTAAAAACTTTTGATTGCTGGGTATGGGGTTCGATGTATGATTACGACATTGAAATGCATTTAATGGATTATAACGGTATGAACTGGGTTCTGCCGCTTGGAAATCTCAGATATTCAGGGTGGAAAAACCTTGCCGTAGATATACCTAATTATATCCCTCAGGCGACACAGTATATACCGTATTACAAACAGATGACCTTCGAAAAGCTTATGATATGGACAAAACCGCAGGAATCTGTTCATGAATATTTTGTATATGTCGACCATTTGAAGGTTCTAACTGATGTGTTTGAGTCTAGATTTGACGGTGATACGCTCACTTGGCCTGAGAAGATTGATGAGATGTGGGGTGAATAATGAATATTAAAAGATTCAAAACAGTTCTGGTGCTTCTTGTTATTTTCACATTTTCTGTTACAGGTCTGTTCGCGCAGTCGACAAGCCGGGTCGGGGAACCTGATCCTGCCCAGGTCGGAGTAGATACTGCTCAGCAGGAGCTTAAGGAAATCTCAATTACGAAATTTGAAGATGCAGGTATGTGGTCAAGTCAGATGCCGAGAGATTCCGGTATAACTTCAATCAGGAAGATAGAAGGAAGTCCGATAGACAAGGAACCTATAGCGGATGAAGAAAACCTTGGTATTAACGAGGCGGATGATTATGTTTTAGGCTGTCGTGTGAATTTTTATAAAAGGTCAGTAACCTCTTTTTCGGTTATTCCATCACATCCCATGCCTATTGAAGGTATCTGTAAAACCGTTTCGGTTTGGGTAATCGGAAGAAATACAAATCATACTCTTAAACTTTTGATCAAAGATCAGTTCGGTAATAAAGCCGAAGTTACGATGGGTAAACTGAATTTTGCAGGCTGGAAAAAAATGACTGTTGCAATACCTACCCATATTGTTCAGAAAGATTATCACTATGTTAACCGTATGGGGATAGAGATTCTTGGTTTCAGGGTTGACTGTGATCCTGAAGAAACATATGGTTCGTATTATATTTATTTTGATGATCTTAGAGCAACTACGGATCTCTTCACTGAAAACAACAGAGATGAGGATGATATTGCCGACGTATGGTAGAATAAATGTATAGATACATTTTCAGGTTCCTTCGCAGAAGGAACCTTTTTTTTACAGTTTTGTTGATTATCTTATCCTCTATCGTGCTTCAGAACTTATATTCTGAAGAAGCTGTTCTCTTTATGTTCGGAAGCTCGAACAAGCTGAAAATAATTGAACGTTCAAATATACGGGTTACTGAGAACGGAAATTATGCAGGTTTAACCTATAACGAATCAAGAGCGGTCCTTCAGTATATGTGGTATGAAGACGGTTATTCACAGTATGCCGGCAATTACTATGTTTTTGAAGCATCAAAACAGGATACAAGATTGATTGCTAATCCGGTTAATCTCAATGAATATTGTGAAATCCTGATCGACGATCAGGGACATTATCGTACCGGGCCGGATCAGGTAGTCCCTGTTCTTCGAAGTTTTCCGGTCTTTTCTCCTGAAGAGGTACTTCCGGGTGACAAATGGAAAGATTACGGAGAGCGGATTGTAGATCCGGACAACAACGGTAAATACACCAGGGTAAAATTTTACTGTGAATACCGCTATGACGGGTTGAAAGAGACAAAAACAGGGCCAAAGCATTTCATCACCGCACAGTATGCAATGCGTTATAAACCTGGAGATTCCAGTATGAACGATCCGGATTTGAAACAGATTTCAGGAAAACATCTGCTTACTATAACTATTGATGATGAAGACAGGTCTTCCATATTTATTCGTGATCAGCTTGATGAACAGTATTTGTATTTCAGCGGGAGAGTCAGAGAACATTCCGGCTTTATTCTGACCTGGTATAATGACATTATCGGAATGGATAGAGTTGACGTTGCCGGGAAAACGGAAAAGAGCCTGGAACTTGCCGATCTGACTGATGTTGAAGTAATTGAAAAAGCCGAGGGTATAGCCCTAAGTATTCAGAATTTGCATTTTGTTCCTGATTCTGTTGAAATTCTGCCTGAAGAAAGGAACAGGATTAAGTCAATTTTTGATGTTCTGAACAGCCTTGATGTAAAGAAGATTCTTGTGATAGGACATACTGCGGATATCGGAACAAAGGAAAGCCAGTATGTTTTATCAGAGCAGCGCGCGCTGACTGTAATAAATGAGCTTACTGCACTGGGCATGCTGCCGCAGGTTTTTATTTATGAAGGGCGGGGCGGCGATGAACCATTAGCGGATAATTCAACAGATGAAGGACGTGCAGTAAACAGAAGGGTTGAGCTTGTAATACTTGATGAATAAACGGATGGGGACTTCTAAAAACTGCAGTTTTATAAAACTTTAGTTTTCGAAGTCTTCCTTAGATGTACTGGATGTTTATTTATTGACTGATAAGGAAATAAATAAACTCCAAGGAACCTCTAATAAGCCCAATTTAGGGTTATTAGACAATATGAAGTGACCGCCGTGTTTGCAAAATCGTGGATTAGCCTACACAATGGCTAATGGCAAAGCGCAGACACGCCACATACAAAGGAACGGAGGCCACTATGAATAGTGTAATTTATGTAGGGATGGATGTCCACAAGGAATCAATCGCAGTAGCGGTATTCAGAGATAATTATCAGAATCCTGAGTTTGAAAGAGAGCTCAGGAACGAACCCGGAAATATTAAAAGATTCTTCAAGCGACTTAAAGAGAATGGAGAAAATATTCTGTGTTGTTACGAAGCAGGCCCTACAGGATTTACACTTTATAGATTACTTGAAGATATGGGAATTATCTGTTACGTAGCAGCACCATCATTATTGCCGAGGAAACCCGGAGACCGAATAAAGACAGACAAGAGGGATGCAGTCAAATTAGCCAGAGCATTAAGGAATCAGGAAATAACACCGGTGAATATACCGACACGCACAGATGAATCAGTTCGTGATTACATGAGGATGTGTAACGATATGAAAATTGATTTGAGGAAACAGAAACAGAGGCTCTTACAGTTTCTGCTAAGGAACGGGAAGAAATATGATATTGGGAAAAAGTACTGGACAGGGGCGCATCGAACCTGGTTGAAAAACTTGCAGTTTGAACAGGTAATGCATAAAGAAGTTTTAAAAGAATATTATCTTGCGATTGTGGAATTAGAGGAAAAGATTGAACGGTTGCAGGAAAAAATAGAAGAGATTGCTGCTGAAGACAGATATAAAGAAAGGGTATCCCGGCTTCGATGTTTCAAAGGTATAGAGACATTAACAGCATTAACATTTGTATGCGAGATAGGAGATTTCAGAAGATTTAAAAAAGCGGAATCCTTCATGGCGTATCTTGGACTTGTGCCGTCAGAATACTCAAGCGGAGAGGGCCGGAAGCTTGGCGGGATTACGAAGGCCGACAACTCCAGGCTACGACGGCTGTTAGTGGAATCAAGCTGGCATTACCAAAGGTATTCGCCATCGAAACGACTGACAGCGAGAAGGAAAGGACAATCTGCTGAAACAATAGCTTATGCTGATAAAGCCGGCAGAAGGTTGAGTAAGAAATATTTCAGGATGATTCGTAGAGGGGTATGCCCTCAGAAAACTGTTACGGCAGTTGCCAGAGAATTATCAGGATTTATTTGGGGAATGATGGTAGGTAGAACAGAAGTCGCATGACTTCGATAGTTGGTTAATAAGCTACCAGGACAGAAGGATGGATAGAACAACAACAGTGATAAAGGAGAACCCTCGGCACCTCTATGAGGCAATAATAATATTGATCCTCGGTTTTAGACAGAGGCAGCTCCCGACGATCCCATTGACCTGCGGTAACCAATCCGCGAATATCAGAGTGGTCTATCGCCGCATAAACGTTGTTCTATCTTTCTTCCTGTCCTGGACAGGGGGGGGATCTTATAGATAAAACCTGGATATTTTAACTTGACATGGGTCACATCATATCAGAGGTTCCCGGATTATAACCTGAAAAGTGTTTTAAAGTTATTATTTATTACAGGTATCAGTTCTTCGATGTTGATATTTTTTATTTCAGCCAGGCAATCATAGGTATAGCCGATATAGCCGGGATGATTCATAAGTCCTCGTACTTTTTGCGGACTCAGGTAAGGGGCATCTGTTTCAAGCAGAATGCGGTCAACAGGAATCAAAGCCGCCGCCTGCTGGATAGTTTTGGACTTTTTATAAGTCAGATTCCCGGCGAAAGATATATAAAAGCCCATATCAATAAATTTCAAAGCCGTTTCAGCAGAGTAGGAAAAACAGTGAATAATACCGCCCCTGGAAGGAGTTTCATTTGCGAGAATCTGCAGAGTCTCTGCTTCAGCATCACGACTGTGAATAATAACCGGCAAATCAAGTTTGTCAGCAATTTTAAGCTGATCGCGTAACAGGGCTTCCTGCAAACTTTTATTGCCGTATTCATGAAAAAAATCAAAACCTATTTCTCCGAGAGCCAATGCTTTTGAATCATTGCTAAGGCAGCTCTCAAGATAGGCAAGGCTGGAATCAAGTTCCTTACTGGTACATTCCGACGGATAATAACCATGTGCTGTGTAAAGTCCCGGATATTTTAACGCTGTTTTAATTCTTTCCTGAAAATTCTCGGGGTTTATTCCAATATCAAGAGCATATTCAAGCCCGCTATCAAAACATTGTTCAATAATTTCAAGGTGATTCATTCCCCGTTTTTTCATATGAAACAGGTGAAAATGTGAATCGATAATACCATTTCTCAAATTAATTTTACTGTTTTTATTCTGCATCAGTTTAAGCTCTCTTTTGTGATAAAGTCGATGAATTTTTTAACAAGATCCGGATCAAACTGTTTACCGGCGTTTTCTTCTAATTCGAATACAGCATCCTTTATAGATCGGGCCTTCCTGTAAATATTGCCGTTTGTGATCAGCTCAAAGGCTTCAACTATATTGAAAATCCGGCAGATAAGCGGGATTTCTTTACCCGCAAGGCCGGACGGATACCCGCTGCCGTCCCAGTGTTCATGATGATACAGGATTAAATTTGCAATTGAAGCATAATCAGGTAAAGCTTTTATAATACGGTAACCTATAATCGGATGTTTCTTTATCTCTGAGAATTCAATTTCTGATAAAGGAGTTTTTTTTGAAAGAATTTCGCCCGGAATCCGGATTTTCCCGATGTCATGAAGCATTGAAAGCTTTTGAAGGTTTTCAATGGATACATTTGAGATATTGCACGTCCTGATGAATTTTTCTGAAAGTGTGCTGCACCTGGTTAAGTGTTCTTCACTTTCATAACTGTATTTATTAATTGAACTCAGGATATCTTTGGTTAATGTATTTAGATGAGCACTTCGGTTTTCAAGTTTCATCCTGTACATATTTTCATCGGCTTTTTTTATAATATCCGACAAACTGACGGAGTCGTCGTTTTGGGTGGCACAGCCTATCGAGACACTTGGACGGGCAAAGAAATCATCACATTTGCTTGTTCTGCATGCTTCAAGAATACGCTTTGACAGTATCTCCGCTTTTATAAGTGGACTGCCGGGAAGAATGATGGCGAACTCATCGCCTCCAAGGCGTGCTATGACGTCTTCTTTTCTGCAGTTCGATGCCAAAATTGAAGAAACCTTTTTCAGCAGTTTATCGCCGAAATCATGACCGAAGGCATCATTGGTAAATTTCAGGCCGTCAACATCAACAACAAGAATTGAAACAGGAAACGTATGCCTTGAGTTTTCAAGCCTTTTAAGTTCTTCTTCGAAGTAAGACCGATTGTATAATCCTGTCAGGCTGTCGTGGAAGCTCTTGATAAGAATATCTTTTTCCCGGTGTTTCTGAACGCTTATGTCCTGAATTATACAGACGTTTTCATCGGTGCCGGTTTTTATTACCCGGCAATCATAAAAAAGGTTTTCTCCTGAAACCCGGGTGTTGAATTCAAAATTACGTTTAATTCCGACATTAACCAGAGCTTTGCTTTGTTTGACAATTTCTTCGGAAAGGCCGGCAGGCATTATTTCCGTGAGATATTTTCCTTCAAGATTAGAATCAGTTGTCAGCAAATCGAAATCTGCGCCCGGGTGATAATCAAGAAATTTTCCGCTGTTATTAAAGACAATAAGCATGTCGGGAATTGCATCAAGAAGTGCTCTTGAGCGATGCTGAGACTTTTCAAGTGCGCGTTCAACATCTTTTCGTAATGTGATATCTATTTCAGATTCAATAATACCGATTAGTGTTTCATTATCGTCATGTACAGGCTGAGACGAAATGAGCTTTGTAGTGCCGTCAATGTGTTCGATTTCTTCTTTCCACGGCCAGCCGGTTTTAATTGTTGTCGATACCGGGCATGATTCACATGGAGTTTTACGGTTGTACCAGACTGTATAGCATGGCTTGCCGAGAACATCAGAAATGGATAATTCAACCGGCAAATTTTTTAAACCGGCTTCGTTTACCCATTTAATTTTATAATCCAAATCAAGGTAACTGATTTGTTCCATCAGGCTGTTAAGAATCTGCTCTTTTTCACGTTCGGATTCATTCAGAGATTCAAGAATAATTTCATTTAAAAACCCTTTGTTATCTTTATCACGCGAAAATTTATCATTTTTGAACAATTTTATGTTGCTGCGAAAGTGAGGAAATTTCATCTGGCAATAATCTACCGGATAATTTAAAAATAATCCATACTGAAGAAATTACTCATATCTCAATGCTTCGTGAGGAACAAGCCTGGCCGCTCTTGCTGCCGGATAAAAACCTGACAAAAGACCAGTGAGCAGGGACAGCACTACGGCAATTACTGCCGTCTGGGGATCAAGTATAACCGGCCATGATGCCAGTTTCCCGATTATTATTGATGCAGCAACTGATACGGTGAGGCCGCCGAGCCCTCCGCCGCCGCAGAGTATAAGTGTTTCTACAAGAAATTGAATCCTTATATCTGATTCTCTTGCGCCGAGCGCTTTTCTTATTCCAATTTCCCTGGTGCGTTCTTTTACTGAGACCAGCATAATATTCATTATTCCGATAGCTGCAACCAGCAGGGCAATTCCGGCAAGAACTGCAACACCGACTGTAATAGTGGTTACAACATTATTAATCATCTCAAGCTGTTCTTTCATCGACATCACCGTATATTTGTCTATTTTATCATCCCATTTGCCATGATTGCGTGCAAGAACGTTGAGCGTCTCTTTTTGTGCTTTTGGTATATCTTCGATGCTTGTGGCCTTTGCAATAACGCTCCAGTAATTTCCATCCCCGCCGAACAGACGTTTAAATAATGAGATAGGAACTACAAAAGCATTGTTGAAGCTTGAATCAGGGTCGGATATTGAAATAGTATCGGTTTTTTCCTTTTCCTTTAACACACCGACAATTTTAACGGGAACACCAAAGGCAATAATATAGTTACCGACTGCATCGGAATCAGGAAAAAACTCTTTTTTGATAAGAGAGCCTACTACAGCGACTTTTTCCTGATGAAGTACTTCTTCTGAAGTGATTATTCTGCCCGACTGGAGCTCAACTTCAACGTATTCTATATATGCTTCGGTTGTCCCTGTTACAGAAAGCTGTTTTTCAATATTTCCGACTTTAAGCATTGTTCTCATCTGCTGGATTGGCGCAATTGCAGTGAGGTGTGGCGCGTATTTCTTTAAATCTTCAATATCCCGGGCGGTCATTGTATCCGGTTTATAAGTGGCATTCTTGCTTCGGGCTTCCCAGTTTGTATATATTGAGAGTGTCGTCGGAGTCAGACCTTCGAATTCCTTCATGATGATCGAACGCCCGCCGGCCCCCGCAGCAATAACAGTTATGACTGAAGAAATCCCGATTACAATTCCCAGAAGTGTCAGTATGGTTCTTGATTTATTTGAGATAATGGCCGAACCGGCTTCCCTGAAGAGATTTCCTATTGTAACCGAACGTGATGTCCGCATGAATCCTCCTTAAAAAAACTATATTCCCGCCATGGAGGGCGGTGAATAAAATGTGAAGTTTGAGTTTTCAAACTTCAAAAGGAAAAAAGTAATTTTTTCCTTAAATGTCCGCGCGGAGAGCTTCAACAGGCATAAGTCTTGAAGCTTTCCATGCCGGGTAAATGCCGAACACAAGACCTATAAAAGTTGAAATTGCAAGTGCTCCGGCTACATAAAAGAAACTAAGAAGAAACTTCCACTCCAGTATCCTGCAGACTACTGCTGCAAGAACCGAACCGAAAACAACACCTGTTCCGCCGCCTATCAGGCATAACACAACTGCTTCAATAACAAACTGGATTATTATATCCTGCCTTGTCGCCCCGACCGCCATACGAATGCCGATTTCCCTGGTTCGTTCGGTAACGGCCACAAGCATGATATTCATAATGCCAAGGCCCCCGACAACTATTGATATGGCGGCGATAACTGTAACCAGGGTTGTGATTATTCCGAGTATCCGATCAACCATTCCCACAAAAGAATCAAGCCGTGATATTCTGAACCTGGGCTCGCCGCGTATAAGGCCGTATTTTTTTGTAAGGTAAGATTCTATACGTTCTTCTGCAATATTCACGTCTTCAATCGAGTCGAATTTGAACAGATAGATCCAGTATTTAATATATCTGCCGCCCCATATCCTTGAGCCTACAAAATAATCCGGAATGAAGACAGTATTATTATCAGAACCGTCCGAAAGAAACATATTGGAAACGCGGTCGGTAACCCCGATGACCGTATAGTTTTTTCCTGAAAGCCTGATTGTCTTTCCGACAGGATCTTTTTCTTCGAATAGTCTGGAAACTATATCAGGTCTCAGGACACATACCCTTTTTCTGAGGTAGATGTCCTGTTCATAATACTGCCGGCCTTCTTCAATATTTATATCAAACATATCGAAATGTCCCGGGGCAACCCCCAGAACTTCCACTTCTTCGGAATTTCCCATATAGCTTGCAGTATACATGTCCGAGAAAAGCGACCCTGATGATTTCAGGCCGGGAAGTGTCTGTTGAAAAAAGGTGATGTCTCTTCCGTCCATGGTTGTTCTGTTTTCATTGTCCACATATGATTGCCAGTTAACCTGGACCCAGAGCATTGTAGAACCGTATCGGCCTATCTCGCTGCCGACAGAGTCTCTGAAAGCAAGTCCGATGACGGAGATAGCTATGAGACAGCCGACTCCGAAATTAATACCCAATATTGTAAGAAAAGATCGGGCTTTATTGCCGCCGATAACTGATGTGGACTCGCGAAGTCCCTCGGTAAACTTCACTTTCCCTGCTCCGTTTTATGAATATTGATTGCTTCGGTCAGATTCTGTGTATTAAGATCCGCCAGTTTGGTCAGGGTTTGTTCCGCATTGGCCCGATCCCTGACTTCTTCATCGCCGTGTATTTTCCCGTCTCGAAGATGGATTATCCGGTGTCCGTACATGGCAATATCCATTTCATGGGTTACCATTACAATTGTTGCGCCCTGTTCATACAGTTTCTGGAAGAGCGACATAATTGTAAGTCCGGTTCGCGAGTCCAGGTTTCCGGTCGGCTCATCAGCAAAAATAATACTCGGATTATTTACAAGGGCCCTTGCAATTGCAACACGTTGTCTCTGGCCTCCGGAGAGTTCATTCGGTTTATGATCGGCCCTGTCTGAAAGTTCTACACGTTCAAGGGCCGCTTCAGCCATGCTCCGCCTTTCACGGGCAGAATAACCGGAATAGATAAGCGGTAATTCAACATTTCGCCTGGCGCTTATTCGGGGAAGAAGATTGAAGGTTTGAAAAACAAAGCCGATCTTTTTATTTCGAACAGCCGCCAGTTCAAGATCGGACAGGTTGGAGACGTCTTTACTGTCCAGATGATATGAACCTGATGTAGGACGATCGAGACATCCGATGATATTCATCAGGGTTGATTTGCCCGAACCGGAGGCGCCCATGATGCAGATAAACTCATGCTCGTCAATTTCAAGACTTACATTATCGAGCGCACGCACTTCGATGTTTCCCATTTTGTAGATTTTATTTATATTAGCAAGTTTTATAATAGCCAATTTAATCCAGCCTTTTATTCTTCTTTGTTCTCTTCATCATACTTATCTTCCGCGATAATTTTGACTTCGCTGCCGTCCTCAACACCCGGGATTCTGCCGATAAGAATTAAATCTCCTTCTGAAAGCCCTTCAGTTACTTCGATATTTTCAATATCGAGGATGCCGGTTTCGATCTGTCTGCGTTCGGCAATAAAATATTCCGGATTATCCGGATCCTGGTCATCAGCAGGTTTAAGAACAAATATAAACTTCTGGTTTTCCTCAATGAAATATGCTTCCACAGGTATTGCAGGCTTCTGCAGTCTTGTGTCAACAATAATAAAAATTGAAGCGCTGGCGCCTATACGCGCAACCTTGTCGGGGTTTTCAAGTAGTTCAACCTCAATTTCACATACCCTTGAATCGCCGACTTTTCGAATGATGGGCGCAATTTTTGAAACCTTTCCGGAGATCTCGGTTCCAATGAAAGAATCTGAAGTGATTTTAACCTCCTGCCCAATTTTGATGTAAGACAGGTCAACTTCGTCAATCGCCGCTTCAACAATCAGCTGTTCTTCATCATGAATTTCTGCCATAAGCATTCCAGGTTCAACTACGCTGTTGTTGTCTACATTCAGAGCAGTGAGGGTTCCTTCCGTTTTACTTTTTATTTCATAATATTTCAGATTTTTCAGGTTTATATCGTAATCGGACAACGCCTTTATTACTTCAGGAGAACGGTTAACGATTTCCGTATCCGACAAATAAGGACTGCTCCTGTCGTCGTCAAGTTCCCGTCCTTCACGGAAATTGAGTTTCTGAAGGGCAGAATCCAGATTCTCTTCAGCTATAACAAGCTGTTCCTGCACAAGTTTTAATTCCTCGTCACTGACTGAACCAATTTTATAGAGTTCAGATTTCCTTTTCCATTCGCGTTCGGTCTGGGCAAATGTAGTAACCGCATTTGAATAGGCGGATCTTAGATTAAGAAGTTCGGCCCTGACTGCCATTTTTGTATTGGTAACAGCATTTTCAGCATTAATTAAATTGTTCTCAAGGCTTTCCTGATCAAGTCTTATTAAAACCTGGTCTTTCCGAACAGAATCTCCTTCTTCTGCAGTGACATTTTCTACAGACGCGGCTACAGCAGCATATATTCTTGTATATTCTTTTGAGCTGATATCGCCGTTAGCAGAGACTTCACGGATGAAATCCTGAAGCTCAATTTCATAAGCTGCAACTTCTATCGGTTTTTCCCTGTTTTTATTTATAATGCTGATTGTTACAAAAACTGCCAGGACCACAAGCGCACCAACTGCGATGAGTATTTTTTTTCTGTTCATCTATTTCTCTCCTAAAGGATTCATTGTCAGCATTTGTAAATCGATGCCGAGAAGTCTGTAAATATTAAGAACCGTAAGATTATATTCAATTTTATTGACCAACATTGTAAGCCTGGTATTTTCCAGATTAATTTGAAGATCGAGCAATTCTTTCTGGCTTATTCCTCCAAGCTCGAGTTCCCGCACGCCTTTTTCCAAATCGAAAGCAGCAGCTTCTTCCTGCAGACGGTAAATTTCTGAAAGTCTTTTACTGACGCTGATATTATTCAGAAGTGTCTGAAGTTCGGCCCTGGTTCGTTTTTGTTGATCATCGTAATCGTTTTGCAGTTTTTCAGATTCCTTCTGTTTCAATTCAATACTTTTTCCTGACGCTTTTCCGTCAGCAACCGGTACGGAGAGCCCAAGGCTGAAAACAAGATTATCCGAAGCGCTGGATTCGTCTGTTATACCGTTTGAAATTGTATAACTTCCGCCTGCCGAGAGGGTGATGGCAGAATCTTTTTTCTGAATGGTAACGGCGGAATCTGCAATCATTATTCTTTTCTGAAAAATCAGTATGGCCGGGCTTGACGAAAGGATGTCAGCATCATCAGGATTAACATCGGACAAACTGAATGAAATCTGCTCTATCTGTCGTGTTGTCGATTCCATATCAAGTACAATTCCATAAAGCGCTGCAATCCTGTCCAGTATTGAAGTTAATGCCATTTCAGACTTAAGCAGGTCCGCTTCCGATTGAAGCCTTACTGCGGCGGCAGAGTTAAGCTGTGCCCTGGTCCACATGCCGAGTTCATGTTCGCGAAGCATTTTTTTTTCATTTTCAGAATTGACTTCCAGGCGCGCCTGCACAAGATCAAGTTGATAAGCTTTTTGAATCAATTCGTAATAATCTGCGACAGCCGATATTATCAGGCTGTTTCGATTATCCAGGTAGGTTATCCTGTTGATCTCGCGGGATTCGTTAATCTGGACAAGCCCGGCTTTATATGCATTGCCGAAATACAAAGGCTGCGACACTCCTAATGAAAAGGTCAGATCATTCGAATATTTTGGATCGCTTGTTTCATAAAAATCCGGATGGCTGGATTCTTCAAGCCCTGCGGCTGAAACCGAATCGGTTATGCTTCCGCTTAACACGCCTGCAGAAGGCAGAAGCTGGGTTATGCTTATCTCCGGACCGGCTGAAAATAAATAACTGTTATTAAGCTCGATGTCAAAGGTTGTATCGGGCAGGGCGTCCGGTTCATATTTATAGCGCTGATAAAAGGCATTTGAGCCTGTTCCCGATAGATCCAGATTAATCTGGGGGTAAAGACCTGATTTGGATATATCGTACTGCAGCGCCCCGGTTTCCAGAAATGCTTCATTTGAAGCATAAGCCCTGCTGTTCTGCTGTTGGGCCTGAAGAAGGTTCTGCAATACTGAATCATTGATTTCAGGGGTGTTCAGCGCGAATAACCGGGCTGAAACGGCTGTTAAAAAAATTAATAGAAATATCTTTTTCATCTGTTCTCTAATAAATTAAACTATCAGGGTAATAATCAGGCCTATACCGATCATTACAATTGCTGATACGATTGTTACAGAAAGGGCTTTGCTTTTATTCAGTCCTGCTGCCCATCTGAGCCCGGCATACAGGTAACCGTAATAAAGCCAGTTGAAAATATCGGTAAAAGCATCGAGAAGATAATACAGGGACGGGTTCATCCCGGCCGGAGAAAACAGGGCCGCAAGGCTTACTGAAGACGACAGGGCATACTGTAGATCTAAAGCATACTGAACCCTTGAAAGAACACGTTCGTAATCGGTCAGAACTGTTATAAGGTTTTTTACAATCATTTGAAATGCTGTAATGAGTGCGATGAAAATCATTATCCTGAGAAGAAGTTTAAATGAAGTTTTTTCCCTGAAGATAAGAAGAATCAGTTTCATCAGCAGAACGGATACAAAAAGCATAGCAACATATGTTACTACAGATCCCGCAGTTGCGCTGACCATGGTAATGGTACGGACACTGTCGGACTGAAGCTGTTTCTGCATCGCCTCTATCTGATCCTCAGACATGACGGTTCCCCTTTCCTTAAGTGTATTTATCTGTGCTCGGGAAAGGGCGTTCATGTAACCGTCGCTTCCGAGAACCGGGAGTAAAAGAGCTGAAGAGGCTAATGTAAGGATAAGTATGATAATCAGCGCCAGGAAAAACGGTGTGGCATCATTTACGGTAGCAAATCCTGTCGAAGGCGAGCTGATTATACCTGCCCATTTTTTGATCGTATTTTTCATATTTTCGTCCTTTTTATTTAATCTCGTTTATACATACAATTTACAGTAGTATTTATTCATATAAGCAGAATAAATATCATAGTTACAATATTAGTGTTCTAATAAGATAGTACACAATATATTATCTAAATATGGATCTGTCAATACTTTTTAAACACTTTATTACCGTCAGATTGTTACTATCTGATAACCTTTGTCTATATAATCTTTAATCGAAGGATGTCCGAGCAGGTTGTTTTCAAGTTTAAGGTTCTGGGATTTTGCATTTTCAAGCGTTCCCATCTTGTTAGCGCAGGCCTGGCAGACGGAAACAGTATCGGGCATGTTCCTGAGTTTTATATAAAGGCTTCGAAACGGATTTTTCTCATCATCAAGAATCGGTATCAGCCCGGTTGATTGTCCTTCCAAAACTACTTTGACGTCCCATCCGTTTGTTATCATCTCATCCGCATTAAAAAGGGCGTGAGCAAAACACATCAGTTCACCGGTGAATCCGAAAAAAGCTATTTTTTTCATAATATCTCCTGTAATTAAATTATTAAACAAGATTATCACATGAGACGATTGCAGTATACTGTAAATATAATTGCAGATATAATGCGTCCATGAATCTTAAGAAGATTTTAAAAGATCAGTTCGGCTACAAAAAATTCAGGGATAACCAGGAGAATATTATCAAGGCGGTACTTGACGGAAGGGATGTGTTTGCCGCAATGCCGACCGGCGGAGGCAAATCGATTTGCTACCAATTGCCTTCAATAATTTTCGATGGTATTACAATTGTAGTAAGCCCCCTGGTAGCGCTCATGAAAGACCAGGTTGATGAAGCTGTCGAAAACGGTCTGTCCGCAGCATTTATTAATTCATCTTTGTCTGCGGAAGAAACATCGTCGGTTTATTCCTCGTTGTACCGCGGAGAGATAAAACTGCTTTATCTTTCACCGGAGAGATTATCTCTTGAAGGCTATTATGAAAAGCTCGGCAAACTTCCAATAAGGCTTTTTGCTGTTGATGAAGCGCATTGCCTGTCGGAATGGGGCCACGATTTCAGGCCGGATTATCTTAATCTTTCAAAGATAAAAAAATACTTTCCGGGAATTCCGGTAGCGGCTTTTACAGCTACAGCAACTCTTCATGTTCAGAAAGATATTATACGGCTGCTTAAGCTTAAAAACCCGCTGAAAGTCAGAGCTTCATTCGACAGGCCGGAACTTTTTTACCGGGTGGAAAAAAAAGACAAGGCGCTGGGACAGATAGAAGCCTTTATACGTGATCACGGCGGACAGGCCGGAATTGTTTACAGGACATCAAGAAAAGATGTTGAAAAAACCGCTGAATATCTGTCGGGGCGGGGTATAAAAGCGCTGCCGTATCATGCCGGGCTGTCCGCGGAAGTTCGACGCACCAATCAGGAGCTTTTCAACAGGGACAGAATTGACGTAATATGTGCAACTATTGCTTTCGGAATGGGCATAAACAAAAATAACATCAGGTTTATCATACACGGAGATCTTCCCCGCAGCATGGAAGGATATTATCAGGAAACCGGAAGGGCCGGGCGAGACGGTTCTGCATCGCAATGTCTTCTGCTGTACAGCACAGGCGATATTATGAAGATTCAGTATCACATAGATAATATGAAGGATAATAAAGAGAAGAAGAAAGCAGCGGATAATCTAAGAAGGATGTCTGTTTTTGCATCGGTAAATGTATGTCGAAGAAAGCAGTTACTTGAGTATTTTGATGAAAAAGCTTCTGATAATTGCGGGTTCTGTGATATATGCACAGATCAGATTGAAAAAGTGAATGCAACGGAAGACGCTCAGAAGATAATGTCGGCAGCGGTAAGGACTGGCGAGCGTTTTGGAATAATGCATGTAATTGATGTTGTCAGCGGCGCAGATACCGAGAAAATCAGAAAATTCAATCATGACAAACTGAAAACATGGGGAGCCGGCGCTGAAAAATCCAAAAAGTGGTGGAGAAGCATAGTTGACGACTTGATAAGGCAGGAAGCAATTGTCCAGGATTCCGAATCCTACAATGCGGTTAAACTGACTCCAAAAGGTTATGAGATACTGTACGGCCGCAAACCTTTTTTCATTATCAGGAAGGAGAAAAAGGCAGCGGAATTAAACACTGAGCAACGAAGCTCCGGGATATATGACGAAAAGATGTTTTCATATTTAAAAGTGGTGCGGGCGGAATTGGCTTCAAAAAAAAATGTGCCGCCTTATATAATTTTTTCGGATAAGAGTCTGAAAGATATGTGTATTGTAAAACCCGTGGACAACTGCAGTTTTTTAAGAGTTCATGGTGTGGGAGATCACAAACTGTCGGCATACGGACCTGTTTTTATAGAAAGGATACGTGAATACCTGGGATATTAAGCAGAATCTCCAAATAAATCAGAGTTTGAGTGATTCTGTCCAGCTGCGGGCGGCTTCGACCGAAATATCCATTACCGAATTGATAAAGAATTTCCAATCCGAACGCTCTTTATTAAATTGCTTCATAACCTTGCCGCACGAGATTTCAGAAAGAAGCGGGATTAACCGGCTTTTGCCTTCATTCAGGTAAACTTCCGCTGTTGCCTCATCTCCTTCCAGAGAACTCTTAAAGATAAAGTATATCCACAGGATGAATGCCTGAAGCGGCGCAAGTTCTGAAGCATAAACAGACGGGAACGGACGTGTCAGATCTATTACATCAAGGTTTTTCATCATTTCCCTGAAAATCAGCATCCGGTAGATGTCCGCTACATTTCGGACAGCTTCATTTTTATGTTCAGCTCCAGCTACAGAGTCCTTGTAATGGATTATTCTGAGAAAAGGATTAAATATACCCCGAAACCCGCTTCCCAGGGCTGAAAAATAGAATTGCTGATCTTCAGCCCTGCCGACCATTGAAAACCCGACAGGAACAGCTGCTTTTAATGTGAAGTTATCAACCCCGTATCCGCCGCCTTTTACGAGGGGGTGTGAGATAAAATCTTCAAGTTTTTCCGTACGGTTCAGTAAAGCAGTTCCCTTGGCCTGGGCGGCACCTTTATTGAAAAGCAGAAACGGCCCCCTAAGGTCTTCTTTCAGCTTGACTTCCGGTGTTCTGATTGCAGTTGCATATCCCAGATTATCCATGTCCCTTGAATCTACATATTCACCGATATTGAATCCAAGCATTACCCTGCGGTTGTCCGAAGTAACTGCCGAACCGCCCCAGAATGGGTGGCAGAGGTGTTCAAGCCAGGTTCGGCCGGTTGCTTCTTTTAAATCCTGTGAGTGAATGCCTTCATCGGTATCAAGCTTGAAACCCGCTCTTATGCCGTATGCTTTCTCAAAGATTAATTGGGCGTACTTGAGCGCTCCGAAATGGCAGGCATATTCACCCTGTACTGTAAAAATACCGGCAGCACTTCCGAGAATGTCCCGGAGCGATTCGGCTTTGTTCTCGGAAAGAAGGAAACAGTCAAGGTTGTCCAGGTTAAAGTCGTTTATAGTTGTTCCGAGCCATTTCTCACAAATCCTGTCCAGTCCTGCATGGGTGGTTGAAATAGATATAAGTACCGGCAGCCTGAGGTTTTCAGGAAATACCCCGCACTGCTTTTCATATCCTATATCGCTGTTGAGTTCAATAAGACAGTTTTCCAGTTCATGAGATTTCCCTCGGCTGAAAACCGGAACCGGATGGTCATATACGGCAATTTTTTCGGGTGCAGATTCGAAATAACTTTGGTATTCGGCTGCCAGTTCAGGTGATATCCAGCCCGGAGCCGTATCTCCGCAGGGCGCATAAAGAGCATTCAGCTGAATCAGGACTTCTTCGGGCCGGTACGGGCTTTGGTTGGGTACTGCTTCCGAAAGCTTCCAGGCTGAGAAGATTCTGTCATCGTCTATTGTTAAATCCGGAAGCCAAAGTTCTGAAACAGCTTTTGCCCTTTCAACAGGATTTTCAGATTTAAATATGATTTCAGCACGTTCATTCAGGAAGTCAGCGTATTCAGTTTTTGAATATAGTTTTATAAAGTCATCTTTAACAAGATTGAAAAATGTTCCTATAGCGGATTGTTCCGGAATACCGGAAGGAAACGGCTTGTCTTCCATCATTGCAGTAAGAATCAAGGCTGTTTTTTCAGCAAGACTGCCTTTTGTTGCGGTCTTCAACGGAGCTCCGCCAAGGCCCTCCCGGCCGTCCGCTCCGGTGAATTGTTTCAGACATTCAGCATAAACTTCCTGTAATGTTCGGTGCATGGTTTACCCCTGGTTATTAAATGTGGTTAGTATAAAGTATTAAAGCCCTGAATGCAAATCGAATTATATTTCATCTAACCATGTTAAAATTCAAAAACAAGATACGTTTGTTTTTCGCTGGTCATCACCATAAGCAGGGGCAGGTTGACAAGATATGCGTCGCCAAGATCAACAAGATCAACATTAATGATTTCTCCATCGGCAGATTTTACATAAGCTTTCGAGGAGTATTCGAGGACTTTTTTGCTGATTTGTATTTTGTATTTGGCGCTGGAAAAGATGGCTTCTGCCATCTCGTCAATTTCATTCGTTTGTGCGGTGTCCGCTTTTTCTTCCTTTTCCGTATTAGGCATGGTAAGAAGAATTTCCATACTGTCCCAGTTGATACGGGGAGTCATCGGTACGTCGTCAGCAGGCTGGTAATTCCGGGGCAAAGTAAAAACAAAAAGATAACCGTAATCAACATCTGAATCTATCAGATGTGTTTCCACATTCTTGGCTCCAGGTATCAGACCGGAGATTTCATCAGGATTAAGAATATCCTTTTCAAATGTTTCCTCTACTGATTCGCCTTCTCCCCCCATCGCGAAAAGGCTCTTCGACACAGTAATCATGAAACTGATTTGAATATCCCTGTTTTTGTCTATTGTAATATATTCTATTGCATCAAGACACGAGGAAAGCGCGAAACTCAGACTTGCTATTACAGCCGCTATAACGATTTTTCTTTTCATGCAAATATTATAACATGAAATTCTTATTATTTTGAATATCTGTTGTGTCTTCTTGTACTGCTGCTTCTTCGTCCCGGGTACTGTTTACGGTTGGCATCTCTTCCGAAATTTTTCGGTGCCGGCAATTTTGAATTAAGAGATTCATTGCAGTGATACGGATGATTCATCTCAACAGGGACAGAAGAACCAAGAAGTTTATCGATAGCTTTAAGATATGCACGTTCTTCTGCACAGCAGAACGAAATTGACACACCTGCAGCGCCTGCCCGGGCGGTTCTTCCAATCCTGTGCACATATGTTTCAGCTTCCATCGGCAAATCGTAATTAATTACATGCGTTATGTCGTCCACATCAATGCCTCTTGCCGCAACATCTGTAGCTACAAGAACGCGGTAATCGCCGTTTTTAAAACCTGCGAGGGCCTTGACCCTGGCTGACTGGCTTTTATTACCATGGATTGCAGCGCTTCGGATACCGTCGGAGGTCAGTTTGTCGACGACCCTGTTGGCTACATGCTTCATCTGGGTGAAAAGTATGACCTTCTCAACACTGCTGTCATCGAGGATGGTTTTAAGCAGGGCATTTTTATCCTTCTGGGCAACAAAAAGAACCTTTTGCTCAATCCTTTCAACAGCAGGCTGTTCAGGCGCTATGTCTATCCTGATCGGAGTTTTAACCATTGTTTCGGCAAGCTGCATAATTTTGGGCGGAAGAGTTGCTGAAAAAAACAGGGTTTGCCTTTGATCCGGTATGTATTTCATTATTCTGTTGATATCATGAATAAATCCCATATCGAGCATCCTGTCTACTTCATCAAGGATAAAAACACCGATTTCAGAAAGAGATATATAATCCTGCTGTATGAGATCCAGAAGCCTGCCCGGAGTGGCCACAAGAATATCTACTCCGCGGTTGAGAGCTTTTACCTGGCTGCCCTGGTTTACTCCGCCGAATATTACGGTATGGCTGGTCCTTAAAAACCTGGAATAGGCTTTTATGCTGTCGTCGATTTGTGCTGCAAGTTCTCTTGTCGGAGCAAGAATCAGGGCGCGGGGAGTTCCACGGCCCGGTCTGGAGCTGTATTTTGACAGCTTCTGAAGAAGCGGCAAAGCGAAGGCTGCAGTCTTGCCAGTTCCCGTCTGGGCACATCCGAGAATATCCCGATCATTTAATAAATGAGGTATTGCCTGTTCCTGTATTGGAGAGGGTGATATGTAGCCCTCAGCAGCAACCGCTTTCTGAAGTTCGGGTATAAGCGCTTTGAAAACGCCGGTAAGCGCATCTGTATTAATTACTGGCGAAGCGGCAGATCTGTGTCTGCGATGGTTCTTTTTATTAGAGTTGTTTTCCATATATATCCTGGTCCGGGCTGTTACAAATCTCTACCCGCCGGACACATGGAAAAGAAGAGGCCGCAATATTCACGGCAGAACAATTAAAACAAGGCTTGATGCCTTTACCTGGGGCATCATACTTTAATAGTGAAAAGATATCAAGAAGGAAAGTCTCAGGAGCCTTTATTCAAGAAGCGGTACCTGCACTTCTGTGAGCCAATCAGCCGGATCCTTTTGATTCCAGATACCGTCTATGTATGATTCACGGGGATTTCCGCCCGGAATATAGTTATTATCCTCAATCCATTTATAAACAGCACTGTAAGCACGGGAAAGGGTTGAGTAGGGACCTTTATGAAGAATACATGCGGCTCTGGGTACTGCGTCAATGGTTTTGAATTTAATATTTTCAGTTTCAACACCGGCTTCATATACCGCTTCGCAGAATTCAATATCAATATCATGATCTTTGTATTCCCCGTCATGATAAATAATAAAGCAATAGGGAGGGTCTTCAATACATTTTAATCCGGGGTTGGCCGCACATATTTCTTTTCCGATTCCCGGGATTAATTCAAAATAGCTGTCATATGATTTAACAACTGTCCTCATGCAATAAACGATAACCCTCGGCAGGGTTTTAATTACTATTTGATATTTCATGGAAGTGTCCTCTTTTATGAAATCAAGATATGAATTTATCGATGCCAGCTGTGCTGCTTTTTCAGTAAGCTCCGATTCAAGCTTCTGCTTCTGTCCGGAAAGGAGCCTGGGCAAATCATGGCCCTCCAGCATCTGTTTTATTTCGGGGATAGAAAAACCGCATTGTCTCAGAGAAACTATTTTATGCATTGCGGGCAGCTGATCCGATGAGAAATACCGGTAACCGTTTGACGGATCGATAAAGGCAGGTTTTATCAAACCGGATTCCTCATAAAATCTTAATGCTTTTACAGTTACCTTTGTAATATTTGAAAATTGACCTATCCGGTACATAATATCGCCGCCGTTATTCCCATTTGAAAATCTTTATTGAAACCAGATAGCATATTAACGCGGTAAAGGTCATTATAACAATACGTATATAATCTTCTTTAACAGGATTGCCGTGAACTGCATTATCAAGCAGATGTATAGCCTGAGTCATCGGGAAAAACCCGGCGACTGATTTCAAGCCGTCCGGCAGCACCGTGTACGGTACGGTTGCGCCTGAAAGGAAAAGGGAAGGAAAATAGATGATTGTGGTAACCCAGTTGGCTGTTTGAATGTCGGGTACCAGTGAACCGATAAGAAAACCCAGGCTGAAGATAGTGAATGTGCTGAATAAAAATGTAAGAATATACCTTAAGCCGTTTGCAGGAGTAATACCGAATAAAAAATGTGCAATAAGGAATATCAGGCTTCCGGATATCAGAACGAAAAGAAACTGAAGCAGGCAATTCGCTCCAAGCAGCATCAGCGGGCTTACCGGAGTAGGTTTATATTGCTTGAGGATCTTTTCGTAGCGCAGTCCGGCAAATGTTAATGGTATTCCCATGAACGCAGATGCGCAAATCCCGATACTTGCAACCCCGCTGAAGGCGTTAAGCATTGTTTGCTGTGATGTTATATATCCAATCAAGAGCATGATGCCCGCAGGCATTGCTATCCCGAATATGAGCATGTCGCCTCCCCGGACAGCCAGTTTTATCTCTGTTTTAAGCAGAACTGCAAATGTATTTTTCATAATTATTTACTCCTGCGTTCAATTTTCAATAAAGTCTTTATCATCATCTTTTTTCATATACAACAGAAAAGTTTCTTCAAGGTTTTTTGTTGAATGCCTGGAAATCAGCTCGGCCGGAGTTCCTTCCGCCGTTATCAGCCCGTCTTTCAGAATGGCTATACGGCTGCAAAGATATTCTACTTCATCCATATAGTGAGAAGAAAGAATAATGGTTATTCCCTCACTTTGAAGCTGTTTTAAATAAATCCACATACTTCTGCGGGCCTTCGGATCCAGTCCTGTAGTCAACTCATCAAGAAAAACAAGTTCCGGACTCGGGATAAGTGCAAGTAAGACCGAAAGCTTCTGTTTCTGTCCGCCGGAGAGCGCCGAAATGTATTCATGCTCTTTGGAATCAAGTTTGAATATTTTTAACAGTTCTTTCCAGTCGGCAGGATTGTCGTACAATGCGGCTGTTGTTTCACAGGTTTCGTAAACCTTTATTTTATTCCGGAAATTAGTCTGTTGAAACTGAAACCCTATTCGGTTAAATAATGCTTTTCGGGTTTTGCGGTCAGAAGTAAAAGGATTAAAACCGAGAATATTTACTGTTCCGGAATCAGGAATATTGGAACCGAGCATGCATTCGACTGCTGTTGTTTTACCTGCGCCGTTTTCCCCGATTATTCCGAAGATTTCTCCCCGGTTTACTTTGATGTCAATTCCCCTGAGAGCCTCAGTAACAGTGCTGGTCCTGTATGATTTTTTCAGTTTTTGTACTATAACAACCGGCAGATCTGTGTTGTCTTGCTTTTTCATTATACCTCCCCTGATTCAAAAACAATAATGTCTCCTGTAAGAGGAGGGTCAAGCGAATATAGAAAGAATTAATAATTTTACCTGAAAATCAGTTTTTACATCAAAATGTCCGGTCTTATAATGCGGAATAGGAGTTTTTATTCCCAAAATAAAAAATAACAGCTTGATTTTGTTATCATATAGCTATAGATTTATCACATACCATGTTGAAGGTTATTTCTTTATTAATAGTTGAATTGTTTCTAATATTTATCAAAGATGCATACAGATCCTACCGATCCCGCTCCTTTTTTAATTTTGTACTAATCAGCGAATAATGACCGAGAATTATCTGATTTATTGGTAAAAAAATTTTAGTACCGATATTATTACGGTAACAGGAGATCTAATGGCTAAAAAAATTTATGTAGGAAATATAAGTTTTAATGCTCAGGAAAGTGATTTGAGAACAGTTTTTTCTCAGTATGGTGAAGTTGTAGATGTAAAAATCATCACAGATAAATATACGGAACGCTCAAAAGGCTTCGGATTTATTGAAATGCAGGATGACTCGGCAGCTGAAGCAGCAATTTCAGCACTGAACGGAACTGAACTGCTTGGTCGTGAGCTGAAGGTTAACGAAGCTCAGGAAAGAAAAGAAAGACCCAGATATAATAATTACGGTTAATTATTCTGATGAATAAAGCAGCCATAACCAGATGGCTGCTTTTATTTTTATATTTTGATACTTAAGGAAAACCTCTTGGCTAAAAACTTTTATTCATATGAGAAACGACAGCAGGAACTAAAAAAGCAGAAGAAAAAACAGGAAAAGTTAAAGAAAAAACAGGAAAGAAAAAAGCTCAAAGACGAAATGGAGCAGGGTGAAGAGATAAATGGTGAAGAGATAAATACTGACGAAGACGACAGCATTTAAGCCTCTGAATCCATAAGAAGTTATATTAAGATTAAATAATATAGTAAAATCACTGACTAAGACTATCTTTTTATTAAACAAAATTGTAGATTTGCACATCACTTTTGAATATTCCTTCTGGAGAAATTATGCCCTTAATATTTCTTATTCTGTCTGTAATAAGCTGGCTTGAGCTGCTGATCTGTTTTATAATTTATATACCGATACAGGCTTTACTGTTTGTTTTCACATCGCCCTTTGACAAGCATCGAAAGATAATGCATTACAATACCTCAATTCTCTGCACCGTTATTCTGACGCTTTGTCCATTGATAAGTGTGGAATACAGTGGTCGTGAGAACATCAATCGATCAAAACCTAGTGTAATTGTAATGAACCATCAATCCATGCTTGATATTCTTCTTGTATTTACGCTTTTTTTACCTGCAAAAATGATTGCTAAAAAGACTCTTGCCCGTGTGCCGATTGTAGGCTGGAATCTTTTTATGAGCGGGCATATCCTGATTGACCGGCAAAACAGGAAAAGCCAGATTGAAGCAATAAGAAAGATGGACGATATTCTTATTGAGGGTGACTCGCTGATGATTTACCCTGAAGGGACACGTACTGAAGACGGAGACATAGCTGAGTTTAAAAAAGGTGCGTTCCGCTCTGCCTGTAATACTGCAACTTCTGTTCTTCCGGTGGTGATTGACGGAGCTTTTCAGGCTCTGCCGCGCAACGGGAAATTTCTGAACGGGTTTCACAAGATTAAAATATCGATACTTCCGGTTATGTTTGTTGAAAAGGGCACTCCTACAGAGACGCTGGCCCGGAAGTGCCATAGCCTTATGAGTTCAGAACTGCACCGGATGAGATTGGCAACATAAATATTATGGGTATCTCCAGGGTTAATCTTCATTGCCGGGAAAGTCTACCGGTAGCGGTTCAGGCAGCGAGCAAGTGCTGTCAATCTTAAAGAATTGTTTTTCTTTTGCTGAACGAAGCATTTTAGTCATAACTTCAAGCGAATGGTATGCCATTTCACCGTTTGCCCTGTGTTTTCGACCGTCCCTGATTGGAGAATCTCATGCCACACCATGATTTTCGTATCGCCTGCAAAGATGCAGTAAACACATATAGGGTGATTTATTTTTATAAAGTAAGCGGTAATTCTTTCCTTCTTGCGAAAATCTGAAAATGTACTATCCTCCGGGAAAAGAATCACGGAGGAATGAAATGAAGAAGATAATCAAAAACTGGGAAGAAATATTTGAACAACAACAGATGAGCGGAAAATCAATTCCGGAGTTTTGCAAAGAGATTGAAATTCATCCAAATACTTTCTATAAGCACAGAAAACGGTTCGGTATGAACCTGTCAAAGAGCTCAGAGATAATAGAAATAAAACCCGTTCAATCTGTAGCAGCTGCACCAATTGTATTGAAGTCCAAAAAGTTTTTAATATCAATAACTGCCGGGTTTGATGAAGCCGAGCTGAAATCAGTTCTGAGAATAATCGGAGAACTTGAATGATTTTCGATTATACAGATTACCGATATTTTATACGGCCCGGCAAAACGGATTTAAGAAAAGGGGTAAACGGATTGAGCCTTCAGATTCAGAACGTAATGCATAATGACCCGTTTTCGAAAAGTTTGTTTCTGTTCTGTAACGGCCAACAAAAACTTTTGAAAATTGTCTACTGGGATCGAAACGGATTCTGCCTATGGCAGAAACGGTTGGAGAAGAACAAGTTTCCCTGGCCTGAAACAGAAGAAGAGGCCAGAGAAATCAGATTCGAGGAACTTAAGATGCTGCTGGACGGGATAGATTTCTTCAACGCGCATAAAGAATTATCATATTCCCGCGTTTAATGCTTCACACCGGAATTTAATCATGTTAAAATTTATTTATGAACAGCCAGGCTTTGCTTGAAGAGAATGAGAAATTAAAAATAAAAATTGCCCGATTAGAAGAGCAGGTCCAGCTTTTGCAATCTCTTCATTTCGGAACAAAATCAGAGAAGCTCACGAATGAAGATAAAAAACAGGCGTCACTTTTCAACGAGGCAGAGGATACGGCATTTGAGCAGAACGAAGAAATAGAAACTGAGACCCGTGAAGTAAAAGCTCACACGAAAACTGTTCGTAAGGGTGTCGGTAGAAAAGCTCTGTCAGAAGATCTTCCCCGAGAAATTATTGAATACGATATTGATGAGGAAGATAAAACATGCGCTTGCGGAACTGAGAAGATTTGTATTGGTGAAGATGTCTCCGAACGGCTATGCATAGTTCCTGCGAAAGTAGTAGTCAGGCGTGAGATAAAGAAAAAATATGTTTGCAGAAATTGTGAAGGAACCACCGATGAAACTTCGGGGGTGCAGACTGCTGAAGGGATTAAACATCTGATCGCCGGGAGCATTGCCGATGAAAGCCTTCTCGCGTGGATCATAAATGAGAAGTTTGAATATGCTCTCCCGTTCTACCGTCAGAGCAAGAGACTGAATACAATTGGTGCAGATATTCCAAGGGCAACACTGAGCACATTGGCAATAAAGTGCGCTGATAAATGCAGACCGATTTATGAGTTGCTTAAAGATAATATTAAAAACGGGCCGATAATAAATGCCGATGAAACCCGGGTACAGGTTTTGAAAGAAAAAGGTCGCAAAGCACAGGATAAATCCTGGATGTGGGTCTTTCTTGGCGGAAAACCTGATAAAAAATCGGTAGTGTTTCAGTATGAAACAGGCCGTTCTCATGAAATACCGTATGATTTTCTGCAAGGTTATACCGGTTGGTTGCAGACTGATGATTATGAGGCCTATCACACTGCTTTGAAAAGGCTGCGAAAAGATGGACATGATGGACCTCGTCATGTTTTATGTTGGGCGCATGCCAGAAGGTATTTTTATAAATACTGGGAGATGTCTAAATCTCCGGAAGTAAAACATATACTTGAATTGATTAAAGACCTGTTCGAGCTTGAAGCCCTGCGCGAGCAATATTCCAAAAAAGGCTTTCAGAAGCATCGAGCCAACCAGGCCGGATCTATCCTTGATTCTTTATTCAAACAGCTTACTAAACATGCAGCAGGGACTCCGCCTACAATGGCTTTCGGGAAGGCGATATCATACACGCTTGATAACTGGGTTCAGTTAAAGTTATACCTGGAAGATCCGCTGCTTACTCCGTCGAACAACATTGCTGAAAATGCAATCCGGCCGTTTGTAATCGGACGGAAGAACTGGTTGTTTTCCGACACCGAACATGGAGCCGAATCTTCGGCGGTACTCTACAGTCTTGTTGAATCTGCTAAATTGCAGAAGCTATCGGTCTATGATTACTTCTACTATGTTTTTCGCAAGTTACCGTACTGTGAAGAACCCGCAGATTATGAAAAACTGCTACCGTTCAACCTGACCGCTGAACAGATAAAGTCATAGGGGAAGAATTACCGCTTACTTTATAAATCAGTAAACCGGACTTTCTGTACTATCCTTTGCAGGGGTTACTCCGAAAAGTCGTTTATACTCCCTGTTGAATTGTGATGAACTTTCGTAACCAACCTGCATTGCAGCTTCGTATACCTTTTCTCCTTCCTGCTGGATTAGTTCTTTTGCCTTGTGAAGCCTGATATTCTTGATATACTGAAGCGGAGATGTGCTGGTTATCACTTTAAAACTGCTGTGAAATGTGGAGATACTCATTCCTGCTTCATGTGCCAAAGATTGAATTTCGATTGGATTGAAGTAGCCTGCGTGAATTTTGTTAATGGCTCTTGAAATCTGATACAGGTTTCTGTTGTTGTAGGCTAATTCTCTCAGAATTTCTCCATGCTCCCCATTAAGAATCTTGAATAAGATCTCTTTTAAATAGACTGGACCCAATATTCTTGTTTCATTTTTTGATTTTAATGTTTTAAGTAACCGCATAACAGCATCTTCCAAATCATCTGATAATTTCGCCTGGTATATACTGTTGTTCATTTGTTTTTTTTGAGGCGAATCCATATCCATCTCAAAGAGAATTTCCCCGATAATTTGAGGGTCGATTTGTATTACTATTCCAAGCATGGGTTTTCCTTCCTCTATTATCGCTTCACACATAACAGGAAGCGGTACTGTCAGAACAAAATAATTATGGGAATCATAAGTGTATGTCTTGTTGCCTATATATACACGCTTTTTCCCCTGTGCAAGAATAATGACCTGTGGTTTGTATATTATCGGTTTCGGTTGGTAAGGAGTCTCACGTCTGACCAGGGCAACCCCCTTAAGGGCGGTCTCGAAATACATATCCGAAGGAAGATAGTCTAGCAACAACGATTTTATCTGATTTGTTTTATTCTTCATGTAATTACCCTCCTTGTGGATAAGACTCATATTTTAAGCATAAATTTGACAGAAATGGAAGCAGTCACTCTTGTATTTCGTACAAATAGGCAATTTTAAAATAGGAATAAACATTTTATACATTCAGGATTTTATATAAATTATAGATGAAAATGGAGAATATATTATGAAGAAACTTGGATTTGGATTTATGCGTTTGCCGCTGACTAATTCGGATGATCAGGAAAGTATAAACTATATTGAATTGGAAGAAATGGTTGATATTTTTCTTGAAAAAGGATTTACATATTTTGATACAGCCTATATGTACCATGGTTATAAAAGTGAGATTGCCCTTCGTGAGACCCTGGTAAAAAGGCATCCAAGGAGTGCGTTCACGGTTGCGACCAAGATGCCTACTATGTTTTTAAAAAAAACGGAGGACCATGAACGAATTTTCAATGAACAACTGGAAAAGTGCGGCGTTGATTATTTTGATTATTATCTTCTTCATAATCTCAATGTTCCTCACTATAAAATTGCTCAGGAATTGGATAGTTTTGAATTTATTAAAAAAAAGAAAGACGAGGGGAAAATCAGAAATATTGGTTTTTCTTATCATGACCATGCAGGTTTACTGGATAGAATTCTTGCGGATCATCCCGAAGTGGAATTTGTACAGCTGCAGATTAATTACCTTGACTGGAACAATGAAGCTATACAATCCGGTAAGTGTTATGATGTCGCACGAAAATATAATAAACCGGTTATTGTTATGGAACCTGTAAAAGGCGGCACCCTGGCTAAAGTGCCGGAAAAAGCTGAAAAGCTGTTTAAGGACGCCGCCCCGGCAATGTCGGTTCCTTCATGGGCTGTCCGGTATGCCGCAAGCCTGGATGGTGTTCTTACGGTACTTAGCGGAATGTCGGATATTGAACAACTTAAAGATAACACAGACTATATGAAAGATTTTAATCCTTTGAAGGCGGAAGAGAAAGAAACAGTACAAACGGTTGTTGAAATAATAAATGAGTCTATTGCTGTTCCATGTACAGCTTGCAGATACTGTGTGGACGATTGCCCGCAAAATATTGCGATCCCGGAATATTTTGCACTCTACAATACTGAAGAACAATCTGTTCCGGGTACTTTTTCGCTGCAGAAGGTATATTACAATAATTATGTGAAAGATAATCATGGAAAGGCTTCAGACTGCATTGAATGCGGGCAGTGTGAAGAAAGCTGTCCGCAACATATTGAGATTATTAAAAATCTCAAACATGTTGCAGAGGTATTTGAGTAAGGATCTATATTACTGACCCGAAAACCAAACCGGCGAGAGTCGACATCACTATTACCAGGCTTACATAGACAGCCGTTTTTTTCAGACCAAGTTCACCGCCGATAACAAGCATGGACGGCAGTGATAACGACGGGCCTGCAAGAAGCAGCGCCAAAGCCGGCCCTTTACCCATTCCTGCTCCAATCAGGCCTTGAAGAATCGGAACTTCGGTAAGTGTGGCAAAATACATGAATGCTCCTGAAATGGAGGCAATGAAATTGGAAAAAACAGAATTGCCGCCTACCAGTGATGCTACCCATTTTGTTGGAATCAGCGCGTCGTGATCAGGGCGTCCAAGCAGGAAACCGGCAACCAGAACACCGAAGAACAGATAGGGAAGGATTTGAAGAGAAAAATCGCGCGTTTCGGTGATCCATGTTTTCAATTCATCCCTGGAAAACCATTTTGCGAGAGTAAACACAAGAATAACGGTGAATGCGCCGGTAATGTAGTATTTGCTTCTGTAAACGACATCCCATACGGCGCTGCCGCCTTTTGAGTTAGCCCAGTTGATGAATACCAGAATTCCGATCATTGAGAACATGTAAAGTGCCATCTGTCCAAGGGTTTTTTCTTCACCTGATTCCTGGTATTTGAACATGCGTTCGTCGGATAATCTTGCCTCATCTTCTTTTCTGAATATCAGATGCATTAAAAGGCCTATTATTACTGCAAACAGGACAGCTCCAATCATTCGGGCAAGCCCAAGCTGCCATCCGAAGATTTTATAGGATAGAACAATAGCAAGGATGTTTATTGCCGGTCCTGAATAAAGGAAACTTATAGCGGGCCCAAGACCTGCGCCTTTCTTGTATATTCCTTTAAAAAGCGGGAGCACAGTACAGGAACATACAGCCAGAATGGCGCCGGAAACGGAAGCTACGCTATAGGAAACGAATTTTGGGGCCTTTGGTCCGAGATATCTGATAACAGCCTGCTGGTTGAGAAAAACCGTTATAGCCCCTGCAATGAACATTGCCGGAACCAGGCACAGAAGTACATGTTGTCTGGCGTAATCTGAGAGCATAAGGAATGCTTCCTGAATAGCGCCTCCGACACGCGGTGAATCAAAAGGAACGAAGTATGCCGTCAGAAATACCGCTCCTACTATTATCAGGGCTTTGTTGGGAGTTAATTCTTTTTTTGCCATAGGATTATCCTTCGATTTTTGCCATAATCTCTTTTGTTACACGGTCAATAACGTTCCCGGTTATTTCAGTTTTTCCTTTTTCGACATTAAAATCAGTTACAATAAACTGTGTATAGGGCAATTCTTTATTTTCAAATATTTTCTTTCCGCAGCCGATTTTACATCCGTCAATAATAATATTCTCATCTGATTCTTTTGCCGAAACAAGAAATCCTGATAAATCTGCGCCTACAGCAGATAAGCAGGTTCCTGCAGCGATCCCTTCTGCTTTCAGTTTCCTGAAAACCTGATCAGCGAGATAACCGGTATTGGCGGCTCCTGAACATGAGTATACTAATTTGACTTTTCTATCGTTTCCACAGCAACACGACATATTATTTGCTTTCCATTATAAATTCAGTTACCTGGGCAGGTGTTAATACTTTACCTGCCGATTTTACGTCGCCGTCAATAGCAAGTGCCGGAGTAACCATTACTCCCATGTCCATTATCTCATCGAGGTCTGTAATTTTAACTACCTCATCGTCTGTGGCCAAAGCTTTAACCGCTTCTATTGCTGAAGCCTCAAGTGCTTTACATTTTGCACAACCCGTTCCTAAAATCTGTATTGTCATATCCAACTCCTCGAATGATAGTTTATTTATAAAAACTCGATACAACTGTTTCTATGTTTCATTATTAAGAAACTTTGCTATTTATGTCAAGCCATTATTGACAAAGTTTCTTAAATTTGCAACTTTATAAATATGATTAGTGAAGATGAACTGAAAAAAGCTGAAATGAGAGCACATATGTTTAAAGCACTATCTCACCCAATGAGAATATTCTTTCTTGAAAAGTTGAGAGAAAAATCCTGGTGTGTTTGTGAATTGGCTACAGAAGCCGGAATTCCGAAATCCGCAGCATCCAAGCATCTGTCACAGCTAAAAGATGCCGGATTGGTTGCCGATTCGAAAAGCGGAACAAGAGTTGAATATACAATTACCGCCCCCTGTGTACTTGAGATGGCATCCTGTGCAGAAGGTGTTGTCCTTGAAAACAGAAAGAAACAGATAGGATTCTAATAACGAAGACCGGACTACAAAGTAGCCCGGTCAGTCAACTTAGTCTTAAAGATGAAAAAAGGCTGAATGGTGGATTCAGCCTGTAAAAAATGCTTTACCGAAGACCGGACTTGAACCGGTACAGCTTATACAGCCGGGGGATTTTAAGTCCCCTGTGTCTACCAATTCCACCACTTCGGCACTTGTTCTGATTACCTGTCTGCAGGATACTCAAAGTTAGTCTATATTAATGATTTGACGAGTGTTGGTCAAGTTTTTTCAAGAAGAAACTTGATAGCAGTATCAGCAAGCAGCAAACCGAAAATTCCTGTTACTGTAGGCATGCTCCCGAGTATTTTAATATTCTGCCCGTCGAAAGACACCTCCTCGACAGATTCTTCTTCAGTAGGGCGAAGAGGAAGTTCGTCTGAATACACACAGGTTATCCCGCTGGTTATTCCTCGTCGTCGAAGTGATTTTCTCATCAGTCTTGCAAGCGGGCAATTTGCAGTTTCAAAAAGGTCTCCAACTTTTACGGCAAGGGGGTTGAGTCTGCGTGCCGCGCCCATTGATGAAATGATAGGGATATTGTTTTTAACGGCAAAGGAAAGCAGCTCGATTTTAGGGCCTATCGAATCTATTGCATCAAGAATTATATCGGGTCGGTTCCAAAGTATATCAGGGATTGTGTTTCTGTCGGCAAATGCATTAAGAGCATTAAGGCGGCAACCAGGATTTATATCGGATAACCGCTTGAGCGCAACATCGGTTTTATATTTTCCCAGAGTGCTTTCAAGCGCGAAAAGTTGCCGGTTTATATTACTTTCACTGATAGTATCAAAATCAACTAATGTGAGATTTCCTGTTCCGCTGCGAACCAGGGCTTCTGCAGCGAAACTTCCGACTGCTCCAAGTCCGAAAATAAACGCTGATGAATTACCGAGCTTTTCAAGTTTTTCAGTTCCGATCAGTTTCGCTGTTCGTGAAAACCGTTCCATTTTTCCAAATCCTTTTTAAAAAGTCATTGAAGCTTGTAGATTTAATATTTGCAACTGTATTGTAAACATTTTTAAGAGTGTGTAAATGATTTTCAGCAGAAAAATCTTTACCTCCTGCAAGCAGATCAGTTTCAGTCAGAATCCTGTTTAAAGGCAGATCTTTTATAACCGGGGTTGAACGTACCGGATTTTGAAGCGAAATAGGGGAGATTGAAATATAACCTCCAAGGTTTATAAGGATCTCCGCTGTTTCGGAAGAACCGTAAAAGGAGTGAAGGATAAAAGGAGCAGGAAGAGGCACAAATTTCCCAAGGCTTTTTATGATCTGCCCCCAGGCTCTTACGCAGTGTACGGAAACAGGTCTGCGGAATTCAAATGCCAGTTCAAGCTGCTTTTCAAATATCCCGATTTGATTTTCACGCGATTCCCTGTATTTTTGTCCGAAGTCAAGCCCGCATTCGCCGATGCCGGAAAAAGTATTTTGGGTAAGAAGCTGCTTAAAGTCCGGCAAGTCTGTTTTATGAACCCCGGCATTCCATGGATGCAAACCGTAAAATGGGATTATCCGGTTATCAGTTTCAGAGCTTTCTTTAACCGTCGCCATATCTGCCGTTTCGGTTGAATTAAGAAAGATTCGTCCAACATTCTCGGAAATATGAAGTTCTGAGTGTGCTTTTATATGCAGGTGTGCATCAAGAAGCAATGAATCATTCATTAATTATCTTTGGTAAATTCCTTGTTCATGGATTCTCTGGATTTTAGATTACCACATCTTTCACAAAAAAAACTGACTGCGCCGCAGCTCGCTGCTACCCTGGGAAGCTCTCCGCATATTTCGCATGTAAAAGTTATCTTCCAGCTTTGACCGCAGTCAGGGCAGCGGTAATGACTTCCCCTTCCGTCAAGGATTCCTTCGCATTCAGGACAGTTCATAAGTAATTCCTTAAAGAACTAACAATAGTTTGATTTTGAATTTTAAGTTTACTATAATTATATTCATATGGAAAGTTTAATGTATATAGATGATTTAATAATAGCGTTATTAATGCTTGCAGGCGTTAGAATTGTTGGTCTTTTAGTTTTTTTATCTCTTCTGTTCCGAAGATACACAATGAGGTATTGTGTGTTATCAGCAGCGTGGTTTATTTATATGATAGGGCCGCTGATTGCAATGTTAAATTATAATCTCGGAAATCAGATTTTAAATATTTTTTATCCTTTTACGGCTGCGTGTGCAACGATGATGCTGACTTTAAGCATTGCCTTGTTTATATGGACTCTGTCGGGATTTGCAGTTACGATAATTATAAGTTCCTTTATTCTTCTAATGACTGTTTTATACTTTCTGTTAACTTTTTCGAGTGGTTTTATAACTATAGCAGTTCAGGGTATATTTATATTGGCAATGTTGTTTATCGCTGTTTTTAACCGGCGACTATTCAGGAAAAGAAAAGCCGGAAACAGTTTTATCTGGCTTTGTGTAACATTATTACTGGGTTTTTTTCATACTATCGGATTTAATTTATTTTTAAGTGAATCGCCGTTGTCTCTTCGTTTTACCGTAACAGCATTAATAAATTTATCATTGCTTGTATTTTTTATTTTTCTGGATTGGGAGAAGGCGCATCAGGAAATCCAACTATCGTTAAAAGAAAAAGAAATTCTTCTACAGGAAGTTCATCACAGGGTAAAAAATAATCTGGCGATAATAACCTCAATTCTGCATCTGCAATCGGAGAATATAAAGGATGCGGAGAGAATAGAAATTATTAACAGTATTGAGAACAGAATAAACACAATGGCTCTCGTTCATGAACATTTATACAAGAGTAAGGATTTTAAGAGGATTTTAATTGAAGATTATTTAACGGAATTGATGGAAGGAATACAGCTAAGTATGTATCATGAGTCAAAACCTGTATTAATCAAGCATGAGCTGATCCCTGCTTATTTTAACTTAAATGTTTTAATACCAATTGGAATGTTTGTAAATGAAGTTGTAACGAATTCATATAAGCATGCTTTCAAAAATACTGAAGTACCCGAAATTAGTATTAAGCTTGAATATGACGAAACAGGTTATTGCATTCTCTCTATCAGTGATAACGGCGATGGTTTTGATGAAGAAAAACTTGCAGAGAATATGCAATCAACTGGTTTGGTTATAATTGAAGCGCTTGCGCAGCAGCTTCAAGCGGAACTGTTTATTGATAACAAAAAAGGTACGGAATTCCGGCTTAAAATGCCTTTGGAAGCTTTTGATGACGGCAGAATAAAAAAAATAAAAAAAAAGCAAGAAAAGTGCGTGGAAAATTTGATTTGTCAGTTCTGAATAATTATATTTATATATAGGAACGTTTGGACAACAGACCTCCTTTTTTCTTCTTCTCCTTTATTTTTAAGAGCGCCTTGTTAAGGCGCTCTTTATTTTTATTTCGCCGTCAGTCTTGCTTTTATAGACGCAAACTGGGTAATCGCATCGTCCTTGTCGACCAGGAGATCTTCCTGATGGGGGACGATAAGCTCCGAGGGTATTTCTTCAAGAAAGCGCGACGGAATAGTCTCAACAATATCGCGCATTACCCTGCGGGTCCTGCATGAGGTTATAAACAGTTTCTCTTTGGCCCTGGTTATTGCCACATAGAACAATCTCCGCTCTTCTTCAATGCTTTCAGGATTTTCCTCAAGCGCCCTTGCATGGGGAATAATATGATCCTCGACTCCGGCAAGAAAAACAACATTAAACTCAAGGCCTTTCGAAGCGTGGATGGTCATTAGATTCAGTTTGCCTTCTTCGTCGTCTTCGGTGTCCTCATGGGTTACGAGCGTAATCTTGTTCAAATAATCATAGATATTCGGTTTAATGTTATCAGGATTCTTTTCCCAGTTCTCAAAAAATTCGATAAACTTCTGTACGTTACCGAATTTCCAGCGTGCAAGTTTTTCGTTTT
Organism: Spirochaetia bacterium; assembly: GCA_963675665.1. Taxonomy (GTDB): domain Bacteria; phylum Spirochaetota; class Spirochaetia; order UBA9216; family UBA9216; genus Thalassospirochaeta. Next base: position 3,693,915 of record OY776510.1, on the reverse strand, counting down.
TGGAATTATCCGTTATCAGATAACCCCAGTAATCAATTTCGTCAATCAGGGCTCTGAGTGCCGCAGTCATTTTCTTACCCGAAAGAAATCTGTCGCGGTAACCGTTTATCAGATCAACAAATTCCGAGATATGAGCTCTAAGTGAATCCTTAAGGGAAGACTCTGCATCTCTGACAACCATCGTCATTGCCGAGAAAATTGAACAGCCCGCATGTTCGGCAAGTTCACGAAGTTTCATCAAAGTGGTATTGCCTATACCGCGCCTCGGTGTATTGATTATTCGAAGAAAATTAACGTCGTCATCCGGATTTGATATAACCCGCAGATATGAAATAATATCTTTTATTTCTTTGCGTTGAAAGAAACTTTGTCCACCCGATACCTTGTACGGCAGGTTTGCGGAAAGAAAGGCTTCTTCAAGGGTGGCAGTAAGACTGTTGGTTCTTACAAGAACACCAATGTCGTGAAATTTTATATTGTCTTCATAGGAAAACTTGTGAATCAGTTCAGCAATAAACTCAGCCTCATTAATTTCGTTCTCGGGATAAAAAATCTCTATTGATTTTCCCCCCGAAGTTCCCGTCCAGAGTTTTTTTTCTTTCCGGTTTGTGTTGTTTTCAATCAGTTTGTTAGCAGCAGCAAGAATATTCTGAGTTGAACGATAATTCTGTTCCAGTTTAATTTCAGTTAATTCCGGAAAATCCTTTTCAAAATTGATGATGTTCTGGTAGTTGGCCCCGCGCCACGAATAAATAGACTGATCATCATCCCCTACAACGCATACATTTCGATTATTCTCGCCGAGCATGCGTACCAGGTTGTACTGCGCCATGGAAGTGTCCTGGAACTCATCAACCATTATATATTTATACCGCCCGCGGTATTCTTCAAGAACAGCCTGATTTTTCTGAAAAAGCATCTGCGGCATCATTATCAGATCATCAAAGTCTACCGCGTTATATGCCGCAAGATGGCTGTGATACCGATCAAAAACAGGTTTATAAAAGTCGTTTGTATTGTCCCATTTTTTACGTCCGGTTTTAATCTCGGATATAAGGTTGTTGACCATATACAGGTCAAGGTTTTCCCCTCCCAGGCCTGCGTAACGTGCAGCTTCCTTTACCGCCGAGTTTTTATCCGCCTGATCATATATTGTAAAATTTTCTTTATATCCCGGCATATGATGAATTGATTCCCTTAGAATTTTAACCCCGAATGCATGGAAAGTTGATACAGTCAGCTTGTTTAGCTTCTGGCCTGTCAACTGTTTTACCCTGCCTTCCATTTCACGGGCCGCTTTATTGGTAAATGTCAAAGCCAGGATAGCTGATTGGGGAATACCCTGTTCAAGCATATGTGCAATACGGAATGTTATCATCCGGGTTTTGCCGCTTCCGGCCCCGGCAATAATAAGAACTGGCCCCTGTATTATGGACGCAGCTTTACACTGCATATCATTGAGTTCTTTTTCAAGCTGTATTGCCATTAATTCAAACCTGTTTAATAAAAATGGAAGCGGCCTCTGTGCCGAAATAAACGATAAGCGATACTATAATGCCAGAGATGACCGCACCTCCGGCCACAGCCAGACATGTTTTTTTCCGGTTCAACCCGAGTATCCAGGCGCCGAGGGTTCCCGTATATGCTCCGGTTATCGGCAGCGGGATACCTACAAAAAGAAGAATGCCGAGATACCCGAACCGGTCGACTTTGGCAGCAACCTTTGATCTTGCGCGGGTTACAAGCTTGTCGAATAAATTATGATACCAGTTAAGTCTGTAAAAAAGCTTATGAAGAGAGTCAAGGAAAAGATAAACAATAGGACCAAGCAAAGCATTGAGCAGCACGCAATATATATAAGCAGCAAACGGATTCATACCGTTCAGAACGGCAAAAGGAATAGCCCCGCGAAGCTCAGAAATTGGAAGCAGTGTAAAGGCCGCCGTTAAAAGTATAGTCCTTATTTCCATAACGCGCATTCTACCAGACAAGAAAATTATAGTCCACAAGTTACAAACAGTTGCTTGACTAAAAGCTCTACAAGTGATAGTGTTTCTATGCATAAGAACATAAAAGAGAGGTAATTGTTATGTTTAAAAGATTTTTAACGGTATTGAGTATAATACTCCTTATTACAGGAACCGTGTTTGCAGGCGGCAGCCAGGAAGTCAAGGAGGCAGATTCTGCGGATCAGGCAGCTAAACCGCTCAAGATAGGAATTTCAAAAATAGTAGCGCATCCGGCTCTTGATGCTCTTGAAAAGGGAATTGTGGAAGTCGTATCGGAAAAGTATCCTGATGCTGTTTTTGATCTGCAGAATGCAAACGGGGAAATGGCAACCGCGGCTTCAATAGCCCAGAAATTCAAGGCAGAGAAAGTTGATCTTGCTGTCGGAATAGCAACACCTACCGCTCAGGCTCTTGCACAGGCTATAAAGGACGTTCCGGTTATATTCTCTGCTGTTACAGACCCTGTTGACGCCGGCCTGATAACATCAACTGCCAAAGGTGAGGGTAATATTACCGGAATATCCGATATGACCCCCGTTAAAGAGCAGATTAAACTTTTGGCATCAATGATTGATCTGAAAACTCTGGGACATGTATATACCAATTCAGAAGCAAACGCGGTAAGGCTTGCAGAAATTGCCGAAGAAGCCTGCGGCGAGCTAGGAATTGAATTTATCGGAACCGGCGTAAGCAATTCTGCAGAGGTTAAACAGGCTGCACAGACAATAGCCGGCAAGGTAGACGCTTACTATGTCAGTACTGACAATACGGTAGTATCGGCAATAAGCGCTCTGGTTGATGTGGCCGATAAAGCAGGAATCCCAATTGTGTCGGCAGATCCTACATCAGCTGAAAACGGCGGAGTTCTTATTGCGTGGGGATTTGATTATTACAAGATGGGCCGGGCGTCGGGTAGAATGATTCTTGATATACTTGCCGGGGCTGATCCCGACAGCACCCCGACCATGTTTATGACCGATCCTTCCGATATTGATCTGCTTATTGATACGGAAGTAGCAGATAAGCTCGGAATTACAATTCCGGGTGAAATTCTTTCGGCCGCCCGAAAAGTTCAGAATTAATAAATGATTGAGGGTATTTTTGTTGAGGGTCTGATCTACGGGATCATGGCCCTCGGCGTTTTTTTAACATTCAGAGTTCTTGATTTTCCGGATCTTTCAGTCGACGGAACATTTCCCATGGGTGCGGCGGTAATGGCAATCTGCCTGTCGGGCGGTATGAACATGGGCGCAGCGCTTCTGCTATCTTTTGTATGCGGTTTTGCGGCCGGCGGCGTAACGGCTGTGATACATAATAAACTCGGCGTTCCAAGTCTTCTTGCGGGAATTCTCACGATGACCATGCTGTGGTCGATTAATATCCGGATCCTGGGAAACCGCGCTAATCTTCCGCTGCTGCGCACGGAGACAATTCTTTCAAAGGTGGACGAATTGTTTGCCCCTGTATTCGGCGAGACGGGCGCTATCCTGATATTTTTTATAATAATAGTGCTTGCGATAAAACTTGCGCTCGACCTGTTTTTTCATACAGATCTGGGTCTGACTATGGGCGCCATGGGCGATAATGAGCAGATGGTTATCAGCCAGGGAGTAAACCCGGAAATAGTAAAGATTATCGGAGTAGGGCTGTCGAACGGTATGGTGGCCGTCAGCGGCGCATTTGCGGCACAATACCAGGGGTTCGCCGATGTCAACCTGGGCCAGGGTATAGTTGTTTCCGGGCTTGCAATGGTCATGCTAGGCGAGTTTCTTTTCTCTTCAAACAGGATAGGCCTGCTTACGCTGAGAGTTATTCTGGGGGCAGTTCTTTACAAAGCGATTATGTTTTTCGGAAGATATTACGGTTATTATATAAATCTCACTCCTAACGATCTGAAGCTTATTACAGGGGCGCTGATAATAGTTTGTCTGGTTTTTACGAAATACCGATCCAAATCGCTGAGATTCAGGAGGCCTGCGAAATGATAAAGCTTGAAAAAATTAATATGATTTTCGGCGAGGGAACCCCCGACAGGAACCATGTTCTGAAGGATATTGATCTCAGGATAAAAAAGGGCGATTTTATTACGATTATCGGTTCGAACGGGGCAGGAAAAACTACGCTGTATAATGTAATCTCCGGAAACAAAAGACCGTCTTCGGGCAGGGTCCTTATCAACGATGAAGATGTAACATCTCATCCTGAATATAAAAGGGCCAGGTACATCGGCAGGATTTTCCAGGACCCGCTGCTGGGTACCGCCGGAAATATGTCCATCGTCGATAATATGCTTGTTGCGGGCGGCAAGGGATTCAAAGGACTGAAAATAAGCCTAAACCGGAAGAAAAGAGAGTATTTCGGTGAACAGCTGAAACGCCTGGATATGGAACTGGAAAACCGGATAAACGATAATGTCGGTATGCTGTCGGGAGGACAGCGTCAGGCTCTGACGCTTCTTATGATGTCGCTTTCAAAACCGGAGCTGGTATTGCTGGATGAGCACACTGCCGCCCTGGACCCAAGAAATGCGGAAAAGGTGCTGGATCTGACAGGCAGATTTATCAGCGAGTACGGATTTACGGTTATGATGATCACGCATAACATGCAGCAGGCGATTGATTATGGAAACAGGCTTCTGATGATGGATGAAGGGAAAATAATCATCGATATCAGCGGTGAAGACAAGAAAAAGCTGACTGTCGACTCGCTTGTAGCTAAATTCCATAAAATACGAAAGAAAGAATTCACTTCGGATGAAGCGCTTCTTTCATAAAAACATAAACCGTTAAGGCCCGGGATTTTTTCCCGTGTTTTAACTGTTAATCTTTAAGTTTTAATGCCTTTGATGAAAGGCGCCCGCCTGATCTTTATGGCATCTTCAGGGCAAACCTCATGGCAGCAGAAACAGCGTATGCATTTTTTATAATCAATCTCAACCATATCATGCATTTCAAGTGCTTCAGCAGGGCAGATCCTCACGCACTGTCCGCAGCGAATACAGTTTTTTTCACTGAAAACAGGTTTAGGTGAAAGCGATCTTTCGAAATTCCTGATAAATTTAGGGGTCAGAAATTCAAGGAGCTGACTCGGGTTTCCTGTAGGTCTGATTTTTGTAAAATCATGAATTTTGGCATCTGTAATATCAAGGCCGAGTACCTGCGGGTCTGAAGTTGAGCTGAGCCATATTTCACGGTCTATTGCATCCCGGTTAACAGGGATTATGTCCGGATCATACCCGATAAGCCTGCAGGCTGTTATATCAAGGGCAAGCAGGTTTGCTGATGCCAATAGAAGATTGGTCTGTTTCGGATATCCGCTTCCTGGGCCCGGACCTTCCATTGATATTATAGCGTCCATAAAAGCAAAGGCCGGTTTTAACGCGGAATGGAGATCTACAAGCATCTGTGCGAAATTGTTTCTTCCCGGAAACATCATGTGATACGGGCTTTTTGAAAGACCCGGAACAAGCCCGAACTGGTTTTTTATTGCTCCCGTGAAATACATCAGCTGGTGAGTTTTCAGTTTCGGAAGACTTATGATAAAATCAACTTTTTCGACAATATTGCTTACTATAAACTGGTTTACCATTTTCCCGTCAGGGCATTTTAAAACAGTTGTGCCGCTGGAAAAATCGTACCATTCTGCGCCTTCTTCATCACAGATATTCCAGAGACCGCATTTCTTTCCCTTAAATCCGGGTTTCTGAAATCCCGGAGAATCTCCGGCATAAATTTTGGCGGCTCCCAGCTCTTTCATTAATCTGATGGCTGCCCTGAGAAATTCCGGGTTTGTTGTTACAGCCTTTGACGGAAGGGCGTCATAAAGTACATTTGGTTTCAGCAGTACGGTTTTTCCTTCTACGTCAAGCGCCTCTCTGCCGCCGCAAAGCCTGAGAGCTTCTTTCATCGTATCAAGAATTAACTGAACGTTATAATCATTACATTTAAGCAGCGCTACTCTGGTATCCATATATAAAATATTAACAGATTAATGTCTGAGTGAGAAGGCGGAATCAGGCTGTGTTTCAAGAGCCGAACGGTTATACCAGGGAATTACACACTGACCGTTTGTGAAAGTCAGCATAGTCATGGACAGGTTTTTCAGGTATGTTTTTCGTCCGTTTATTTTGTCCTGACTGAAAGCGCTTAATGCTTCCATAATAAAGCAGCCGTGGGCGATTACTATTATTCGGGAGTTTTCGTGACGTGATGCAATCCTGTTAATAATATTTTTAACCCTGATTCTCAGATCATCGAAATTTTCGGCATCGGGAATCATGCTTATGTCAGGATAAATTTTACGTCGTTCCTCAATCAGCATGCCTTCAGCAATACCGAAATTACATTCTATAAGATCAAACTCAGTAGAAATTTCACGCAGCCCGACCGCTTCTGCAATTCGTCCGGCGGTTTCCCGGGCTCTTATCAGCGGGCTGGAATAAATATAGTCCCAGGGTTCTCCCGAGAGAAATTCAGCAGTTGCTGCGGCCTGGAGCCGTCCTGTTTCATTAAGCGGGATATCGGTTCGTCCCTGCATTCTGGATTCAGCGTTCCAGTTTGTTTCACCATGTCGTATCAAGCATATTTCGGTCATTTGAATTAAACCTACATATTGAGCTTTATTAAGTCAATGCCGTTAACTGTTTTTAATCAGTTTAACATAATAAATAGGCCCGCAGCCCCCGCACCTGTCAGGAAGAAAAATTTTCCCGTATGTTGTAACTTCTCCACCGGGGATGGAGTCGGATTCATTTAAAGCAGAAACGGTAACAATATCGCCGCGTTTTTTCAATAGTTTCCCGATAACACCGTCGTTTTCAAAGGGCGACAGCGAGCAGGTACTGTATATAATGGTACCGCCGGGTTTAACCGCTTCCACAGCAGCAGCAAGCATTGCATGCGCCTGCACTGCCAGCTGCCTTGTGCGGGCGGGCGACCATTTTTCCAGATGAGGAGGAGATTTTAAAACATGTTCTTCAGACGAACAGGGGGCATCCAGCAAAATCCTGTCATAAACATTCTTCTCAAATAAGCCCCAGCGCGTTGCATCATGCCCGGTAATATTGATATTCTTTCGTAGTTCCAGCGGAAGGTGCTCAGTGATTACCTTATGAAGTCTGCGTCTTCGATCAGCAGAACGATCATTTGATGTAAGCGAACCGGTTCCGGCCAAAGCAAGGGCAAGCAGAAGTGTTTTTCCACCGGGTGCGGCGCACATATCAAGAACAATATCACCCGGCAAAACGTCAAGGGCCCTTGCCGGAGCAGCTGAAGCAGGGTCAAGGTAGTAGGGCTTCAGAAGGTTGTTATCTATACTTAAATAGACGGAGTCGCCGAGAAGCGCATTCTTAAGATCCTGCCAGCGGTCAATGTATAGTTGTGAATAAAATTCCTCAAAAGAGATTTTATGTTTCTTCGCCATAAAATAAATGTAACAGAATCTGATTAAAAAAGCATCCGTCATTGCCGGCATAATTTAAAAGAGTTATATTACCTGACATGAACAAGAAAAAACATGGGCTTGCACCGATTTTATCAGATGTTTCGGTAGTGCTGATTCTCGGATCAATGCCTGGAGAGGAATCGCTAAGAAAACAGGAATATTACGGCTACCCGAGAAACCAGTTCTGGAGAATAATATCTCAGATTCAGGAATGCACAATACCTGAAAAATATTCTGATAAAGAAAAAATGTTATTTAACGGAAATATAGCCTTATGGGATGTTATAGGAAGCTGCATTCGGGAAGGGAGTCTTGACAGCAACATAAGGGAAGAAAAACCTAATGCAGTAATCGGGTTAATCGACAGGCTTCCCGGGCTTCTCGCCGTTTTTTTTAACGGAAAGAAGGCTTTCGACAGTTTTAACAGGGAATTCGGGTATCAGCTTCTTGAAGATCGCAAACTTGAATGGCATATTTTACCTTCAACAAGCCCTGCAAACACCATGGCTTACGATGATAAATATTCGGAATGGAGAAGAATAAAAAAAATATTGAGATCTGCAATGTAAAAGAATTAGCCGATTTGTTTTTTCTTCGGAACAGCATTATATTATTTGACATGATAAAAGCCGAAATAAAAATATCTTTTTTTTTAATATTAGTGTTGATTTTATATTCTTCATGCGCAACAGGAATTGTAAATAACCAGGATTACGATTTTCTTGAATCCGATATTTATCTGGAAGATGAATATTCGGAAAATATAAACGGGTTGTTTCCTGATCATGTTTATATTAAAACCAAAACTCAGACGTTTAATTCGCTATACGAATTTCAGTTGTATAAAGGAAAAATATTTTATAAGGATATTGATGGGAAAAATCCTGAACTATGGACAATTTTTAATAAAACGGGGCTTCCGGAAAATAAACTGGAAATTAAATTTGATGAACCGAAAGCTATTGTAGAAATCAGCGCCGACAGTGATGAACTTTATGCACTTTCAGATGAGGGAATTTTTTACAATATCAAACTGGAAAAAAAATCTTTCAGAAACAGGCGGCGGTGGGTGCAGGAGACAGGCTTTCCCGAAAAGACTACTCTGAGAATAAATTCAGAAATAGAGAAAAAAAAGAGCTGGGCAATGAGCCGTCGCGGAGAAGAAGTTTTATGGTATGAGGATGTAAACGGTAACCAGCATCATTACGGAACCATCGGCGTAGTAACAAATTATTTTTTGATGAACGACGGGCGGGAAATAAAATTTGCCGATCCCGGGCTTCCTTCCGATTTCAGTCACAATATTCTTGGGCCCGAAAGAGGCACTTTTATCGCCGAATCGTTAAGTGCCAGCGCTTCCACCGTGTTCGTAATAAATTCTGCCGGGGAGATGTATACCCGGCTTGTCGATTATGATACAGTCGGCAGCGATCCAATGTTTTTTAAATATACATATGATGGCAAATATCTGGATGAAAGGCCAGGTTCTGATTACCGTACTAATTTTAACTACTGGGCATTGCCGGCTGAAAACTGGCGGAAGCAGCCTGAAATAGAACTGGGCGGCCATGCAATGTTAACAAAAAGAATTTCGATTTTACAGAATGGAAGAGGCAATGACGCCCGTGAAATGAGAGTGGCCGGAACAGACGTCTCCGGAGAGCCCGGTTTTTATTATAAGCAATTAAAAGATACAACATGGAGTTTTAAGAAAACGCCGTTAAAACTGGTCGATTTTCTTGAAACAGGCATTAAGGCTGAATACGGACCTGCTGTCGACAATATTTATTACGGAAAAATGTGGTATGACGACAAGCCCCTTGATGATATTGATTTGTTACTTGACGGGTTTAATATCTATGAAGGCTCCTGTGTTATGAACGTTTCAAATAAAAACGGCATGCTGGAAATTGATTTTCATCCGGTCGAGATGTGGTATTACCTTCCGCGGCATCTTCCGGGGCGTGACGGGACAGCAAAACTTTTTATGGTTACCCTGGATGTACCTGAAGAAAATATAAAAGGTTTGTCGGAATATTTTTCACCGTTTGATCTTGAAACTTTTGCATTTACTGCTGAGGCAGTTGGCGGGTGCCTGATAGTTGAATCGGCAATTCCGGAAGTTTCGAATATGCGAATGGTTTTCGTAAGGGATAAACAGGAGCAGAATATCAATCCTGAAATTATAAAACGTTATCATTTGCTGAATGATGATCCGGTTTCCGGATTGTTTAACAAAAAAGAACTGTCAACAGATAAGCCTGAAGAGCTGCAAAAAGAAAACCGCGGAGAATTAATGGAATTAATTCACCGTAACAGGGAATTCCTGAAGGTAATTAAAGCCGGCAAAATGAACCTGGGAGGGCAGAACTTCAGTACGAGTTTATCGGACATGACCTATTCGGGCATTGAAAAAATTCTGAATATCACAGGACTTTACAGAATTGATTATCCAAAATTATATACGGTAACAATGCACTCCGGTGTAATCCTGGATAAAATCAAAAGATATTCGGAATCAATACGTTATAATAAAAAATGGATGTATGATTATTATGAAACCCATATAGAACGGAGAATTAATTATTACTACAGTATTCTTGAAAATGGAGCTGCCGGATACATTTTTTATGAAAATCCCGTGCTTTATCTTGAAGCGGCAGGTTTGAATCTTCAAAAAATCAACCGGAGTATTGAACATTTAAATTTATCCTTTGATACCAGTATAATGGAATATGCTCCCGCAGTTGTTCTTTTTGACGGAAATAAAGATACGGCCTATGCTTTTGAATTCATTAATTTTGAAAATGAGATAGTTGAATATATAGAAAACAACGGAGAGACTCCGCTTCGGTTAAAAACATTTTTTAGCGAGATAAAATCCGGAAAATTTCAGAACCGAATTGAAAGTACTTTGGTTTATCAAAATAATTCAATATCAATTTATTTTGACAATGGAAGGGAATATTATCGATTAAACATTATGCCGGAATAATCTTATATATTGTCCGCACGTGTGGTTTCTGTAAATACATCCAGATTTTCTTCTTTGCCGAATACAATGAGAGTATCATTCGGCTGAAGAATAAAATCGGCCAACTCCGATGTGTAGATATTTCCTTCACGTTTAACTGCCATTACACTCAGGTTGTACCGGTTTCTTATTTCGGCATTTCTTATGGTTGCACCGGAAAGGCTTGAACCTTCCGAGATGAAAAGTTCATTGATCTTGAAATTGTCGTTATCAGATGTAAAAACCCTGTCCATATAATCAACGGCCGCAGGTTTGAGAACCGATAATGCAATTCTGGTGCCGCCGATACGCTCGGGGTTTATAACCTTGTCGGCCCCGGCTTTTATAAGCTTTGATTCGCTTTCAATACGCTCTGCGCTTGATGTGATTCTTAGATTGCTGTTCATGCCTCTGGCTGTCAGAACAACAAGAACATTTTCCGCATCGCTGCCGGTTGTAATCAAACCCTCGGCTTTTTCAATACCCGCCCGCTTAAGAACATCTTCTTCGCACGGATCGCCGAGAACGATATTAAATTTCTCAATGAATGGTTCGCAGCGGGTTTCGTCAGGTTCGATAAGCACAAAATCACGTTTTTCCTTCTGTATTCGGTCGATTATAATCTGGCTCATCTGGTTAAGGCCGCAGACGATAATATGCTTGTTCATTCTCTTTATTTTGCGTTCCATGCTTCTGCTCCTTTTCTGTACGGATATATTAAATTCAACAAGTGCGCTTATGATAAGTCCCATGAAATATGTAAAAAGCAGAATGCAGACAGGAACAAGGAGAATTGCAATAAGCCTGCCTTCATGGGACCCGGGAATAAGATCCCCGTAACCTACAGTGAGTACGGTAGTTACGGTCATCCAAAGCGCATCAAAAAACTCAAGCTTCTCGTAATAAGAAAACCCGAATACGGCAGCTATAAGCAGTAAAATGAGAATTGCAAGCGGTATTATGATTTTAATATATCTGTGCACATTTTCATCATAATGATTTTTTATGGTATAATGAAGTATGAATGAGAATTTTTCCATAATATTTTCAATCGGCAGACCTGCCGCCGGAAAAAGCGAGATAATTAAATATCTGAAAGCATGCAGCAGGGAAGAACGGCAAAAACGGTTTCATATAGGAGATTTTAAAGAGATTGACGATTTTCCCATGTTATGGACATGGTTCGAGGAAGATGCGCTGCTTCAGCGCATGGGAAAAGAGCGAATTCATTCAACTGAAGACGGCTATTTTAAACATAATTATCTTTGGAATTTACTGATTCAGAGAATTGATCTTGATTATAACAAGATGCTTGCAGACCAGCCGAAATTCAAATCAGAACATACTGCTGTGCTTGAATTTGCCAGGGGATCAGAGCACGGAGGCTGGAAAGAGGCTTTTAATAATTTTTCCGATGAGGTTCTGAAAGCCGGAGCAATACTTTATATAAATGTTGATTTTGAAGAATCACTCAGAAAAAACCGAAGACGTTTCAACCCTGATAAACCGCACAGCATTCTTGAGCACGGGCTTCCTGATGAAAAGATGGAACGTCTTTATAAAGAAAGCGACTGGGAAGATTTTACAGCAAAATCCCGGGAGTTTATTACTGTTCGCGACATAAAGGTACCGTATTCAGAATTTGAAAATATGGATGATGTAACGACCCCGGGAGGCGATGCGCTTGGAAATCGGCTGGAGGAGACCCTTAACCGTTTATGGAATATAAAACTGAAGCTCTCCCAAGGCTGAAAAATAAGGCTGCAACCGTAAGGCTGCAGCCGCCGGGATGTTTTTAGTCGCTGAAAACGACTCCGAATGCTCCAAGCAGTTTTTCAACTGCATAAGGTGTTGCATTTACAAAGTAACCGTTCTGCGAACAGCGCGCGGGGTATAATTCATTCGATTCGGGCCAGATTTCAAGTTTTTCTTCGCCTTCATCTGTATAGATAATAACTGTCCATTCAGGGCTGTCGGCAGGCGTATCATAAAGAAAACTCTTGCAGCGAAGCGGATCAAGCATGTTTACAGCTGCTTTTACAGCGGAATCGTCAGCTTCAAAGCTGTCGCTGATCCAGATGCCGTCGGAGTTTTTCGTGAGCGCAACGGGTTTGGTCACTGCTGTATTAAGCGTCATCCTGATAACGGAATTACGATTGATATTTAAAAACTTTTTATCGCGCATTGAATCCCTGTCCGATACTCGTGAGGGCAGATCGCCTCTTATCGAGTAAATATTGTCGTCCCCGGGAAACATCATGTAAGTATATATTCCGGTTGAGGATACTTTACCGACAAAAAGTTCCCTGACTGTTTCATTACCGCTGTATGCCTTAACCAGGATACGTTTGCCTTCGTTCAAATCGTAGAATGCGGGATTTCCTGAAGTAGATATAAGATCTGCAATCTTTACATCAGCAAGGGCTTTAACTATAGGATTCAGGAGGCTGTTGTCGGCGTGCCAGCCTTCAGGCTCTATATACCACTGGCCGTCCGTTTTAATAAACTCAAGATTGACTTCAGCTCCCTGAATTGTTATGCCGCTGATACTTTCCCCGTCAAGTACTGCAGGTTCGGGCAGAATGTAATTAATATTTCCGGCGCTTCTGAAAATGATGTATAAAACAAGAAGTGCTGCAATTAAGGCAAGAATTATATATTCCCTGTAGATTTTTAGCTTATTCATTTTCAGCCTCCGTAAACATTGCCGCAATCTTTTTTTGTCGTCTTGTCCATCTGAACCAGACCAGAAGTCCGGCAAGTATTACAAGCAGCGGAATAACAGCCATATTAAATGTTTTAACGGCGGTTTTAACCTTTGGTGCAGTTTCATCAAGCGGATTATAATTGAGACCTTTTTTCCGCATTGATGCAAAGGCTCCTTTTCCGTTCATCTCATCGAGAATATTCATAATCATAATGGAATTGGTTGACGAGCCGTTCTGGTCAACAAGGCTGTCGGATAGTGCAAGAGAAGAACCGAACACGAAAAGCCGGGCTCTGTCTGTAGATTTAATCATGTTTTCCTCACGGGAAACACGGTCCATTTCTATCAGGTAATCCTCATCAGGGGGTTCGGCTGCAGGACCAGCTGCCTCTTCAGGATCCGGACGTTCGGGAATACCCTTGTCGGCAAAATACGAAGTAAAGCTGCCTTCAACAACCGCAGCAAGAGGATAGCTTCCCCTGTCTTCAGGGTTTGACGGAGGCATAATCATCATGGGATTGTACAGATTAATCTGCTGAGGATCATCGACAATCCATGAATCATCAGAAGATGAAAATAGAACTTCCGCTGTTCTGCCTTCGGGAAGGTCTTCGTTTATTTTCACCGGGGAGTTGTTCAGCGTTATCAGGCCCTTTATTCCGTCAAGATAGGGAAGAGACGTATTAATCTTTTCAGGTCCGATTGTTGGTGCAAAATAGACGGGTATATCCATAATGCCCTGGGCGCTCTGCTGTTGCTGATGAAAACAGTTTTCATCCATAACAAAGGACTGTTCAACCGTTACACCATAGTGTTCAAGCAGTTTTTCAAGACCGGTGTTGCGGGGAATATAAATCGGTTGCTGCTGCTGAGTTCCCTGTTGCTGGGGCAGGTATTCCATAAAGCCGTCCATAAAAACAGCAACGTTTCCGCCTTTCATCAGGAACTGATCAATCTGGTACAGATCCCAGTCGGAAAAAGGGCTGAAAGGCTGGGGCCGGGCAATTATCATTGAACCTGCGCCTTCCGGAAGGATATCGGAGCTTACTGCTGCCTGTTCGATATTATAACGGTCCGAGACAAGCGTCATGAATGAATTAACCGTAGGTTCTCCGTACTGTTGCTGTCTGTTGTAGGGTTGGACTGTTCCATGATCACTGAGCCAGATGATTTTATTGCCGACGCCTATAAGACGTTCGATAACCGAGTTCAGATTATCTTCCAGCCCGGCAGGATCCTGAATGGAATATCCGAAAAGCCCGCGGGACAGGACGTCGAAGCTTGTGAAATCATCGCCGTAGGCTATAACGGCTGATGCATAATAATTTCTGACCTTGCCTGAATTGTCTTTGAAACTGAAAGGAGAAAGACCGTATTTTTCAGCTTCGGAAGGCGAACTGTCGGCTGTATTAATCCATTCATAACTGATTCTGTTATAGTTGTCTCTATTGAGAGAATTTGTAACCGCTTCAAGCTGTTCAGGGTAAGTTTTCAGATCGCCGGCTATATCGAATAAAGAACTTGAAAGAAATAGTTTAATTCTGATGTCCTGATCAAGAGACAACAGTCTGCTGGTTTTTGCCTGCATTTTCATGACTGTTGAAGTGATTATATATTCGATATTTTCATTAGGGTTAATAACAGGAATTGTTTCAATCATATCTGCATGAATGAAAGCAGCTCCCATATAAACCGAGGTGAGGTTTATCTCGCTTTGATCAACCTGCTGAATCTGAATGGGATTAATTCCGTAGTTACGGGCATCTTCTTCATAACTGCTTGATTCTTCAGCCTTTTCATCATTCAGATTCTGAATCCGGTATATGTCGTAGTTGAAATTTCTGTTGCCGGCAAGTGAGTATTCCTGCAGGGTGTCTTTGATATCCTGTTCAAGATTATTGTATGGATAAGGAAGGTTTTCAGTTATATAAACCTTGATTGTAAGAGGTTCTTCGAGTTCGGAAACCATATTTTTACTTGCTTCGGTAAGAGAAAAAGAACCGTCGGTGGTCATGTCTATTCTGAAAAAGACTGTCTGAAGAGCGATGTTCAGCAGTATGATAACAAGCGCATAAAGCGCAAAACGTATTATCTCGTGTTTTCTGTTCATATGCTTTTAATTCCTCTCCTGGTTCAACAGCCATGCACCATAGAGTGCGATGAAAATTATAGACGCAAAATATAGAAGATCGCGTGAATCTATTATTCCTTTCGATATATTGCTGAAGTGAAAAGCAGTGCCGATTGCCGCAAGAACATTTCCGATTACCGGCGGCAGTACCCAGGTAAGCTGATCTATAAGCGAAAGAAGAATACAGACGGCAGCGCTGATTATAAACGCGACTATCTGGTTTCTTGTAACAGTAGATGCAAAAATGCCGATTGACGCATAGGCCCCGGCAAGCAGCACCGCCCCGATGTATCCGCCTATAACAGGCCCCCAGTCAAGATCGCCGATAAAGCTGATGCTGACAGCGTAGATAACTGTCGGGGCAAGCATCAGGTTAATAAAAAGCACAGAGGCAAGAAATTTTCCGCCGACTATATCAGCAGTTGAGAGCGGTTGGGTTTTCAGCATTTCAAATGATCCGGTACTGTATTCTTCGCTGAAAAGCCTCATTGTTATCGCCGGTATGGTAAATGAAAATATAATGGGCATAAGGTTAAAAAAGCCGCGCATATCGGCTCTGCCAGCCAGGAAAAAAGTTGAAAAGAAAAACCACCCGGTTATGGCCAGATAAATTGCAATAACGATGTAGGCAACCGGCGAGATGAAAAAAGAGCGGAATTCGCGCTTCATTATTGTCCCCGTTGATTGAGTTTTCATCATGCAGCCCCCTGGGTAATTTCTCTGAATATTGTTTCAAGCGTCTGCTTCTGCTGAATCATTTCCAGAAGGATCCAGTCGGTTTTTTTCAGCATCAGATAGATGTCCTTCCGCATATCCGAATTACATCCTATATTAAGTCTAATGCCGTCTTCATGATTGCTGATATCAATTATTGAAACACCTTCGACGGATTTGAATAATTTTTCAACTTCTTCAATAGCTGCACCGCCAATTATAATTTCAAGGTTTCTGCTGCTGCTTCTGGCGTTTTTAAGCATTTCGGTTGAACCGTCGGCCGCGATATCGCCTTTATTGACAATAACAATACGACTGCAGGCAGCTTCGGCTTCGCTCAGGATATGTGTTGAAAAAATAACGGTTTTTTCTTTTCCTATTTCGCGAATAATCGATCTTATTTCAACAATCTGGTTGGGGTCCAGACCGGAAGTAGGCTCATCGAGAACCAGGATTTCCGGATCATCCATAAGTGCCTGGGCAAGACCTACACGCTGTTTGTATCCTTTTGAAAGAGTACGGACGGGGCGATGCATGACTTCCTTTATGCCGCATAATCGGGAAAGTTCTTTTATGCGCTTTTCCTTTTCCGGTTTCTTCATTCCCCGAAGGTCAGCAATGTAAGTAAGATAATCATAAACAAGCATCTCGCTGTAAAGCGGCGCTGATTCCGGAAGGTAGCCGATCATCTTTTTTACTTCCGTGGGATGTTCAGTAACATCAAGTCCTTTAACTGTAATCTTCCCTGAAGTCGGTTTGAGGTAACCTGTAAGTATTCTGAGGGTCGTGCTTTTACCGGCCCCGTTGGGACCTAGCAGGCCGATTACCTGACCGCGGGGAATAGAAACATTGATTCCGTTCAGGGCCCTGGTATCGCCATAGTCCTTGACGAGATTTTCAATATTTATCATTCTCAGCCTCTTGTTTGTTTTGGATTTTTATTAAAAAAAAATTTACTTATGAATCGGTATTTAATCAAGGGTTAATTATAAAAATAATGTAAAATAACTCCCGCCGAAAGGCGGGAGAATTATGAAAAGGAGAATTTACTGATTTAACGGTTTTTCTTTTTGCTCATCTGATCAAAAAGAACGGCAAATACTATCAAGCCGCCGACAAGAATATCGAGTATAAATGGATTTATTCCAAGAAGATTCCCGCCGTTGCGAATTGTCGCAATAATTATTGTTCCGAGTACTGTGCCGAGAATTGAACCGACAGCGCCGCTCAGCGAGGCGCCTCCGACAACTACGGCAGCAATAACATCGAGTTCATAACCTGTACCGGATGTGGGAACGCCGTTACCGAGGCGCGCAGTCATAAGGATGCCCGCAACTGATGAAGTAAAAGCACAGAAGGCATATATTCCGTACATGTTTTTCCCTATTCTGATTCCGGAAAGTCTGGCGGCTTCTTCGTTTGAACCGATGGCATATACGTTGCGACCGAATACCGTATAACGGGCAACTACAAGCCCAACAATAATAATAAGAAACCATACCCAGACCATGCCGGGTATTCCAAGAAATTTTTCAACGGCAAAATGTGTAAATTCACGTGGAAGTCCCGATATTTTTCTTGCCCCGGAAATCAGCATTACAGCGCCACGAACCATGGTCATGCCGCCGAGAGTTGCAATAAATGCAGGAACGCTTCCGTTGTGTATTAGGATTCCCATTAAAATACCGAGCGATGTACCAGCCAGAAGGGCAAGCAGTATTGACAGCGGAATCGGCAGGCCGGCTTTCATCATCATTGCAAGAAGAATACTGCTGAACGCAAGAACCGATCCTACTGAAAGATCAATTCCGGCGGAAATAATGACAAAGGTCATTCCGATTGCTATGACTCCGATGATCGATGTCTGTCTCAGCAGGTTCATTATATTGTTGTATGAAAGAAACCTGTTGGATGCGATGCTGAGGATAATTATCAGAAGCGCAAGTATTATAATCAGGTTTCTCTCGGGAAATTGAGATTCCTTTAACTTCTTCAACATTAATTTTACTCCTTAAATTTATAAACCGGAAGCCAGTTTAAGTAGTTTTTCTTCACTGTAATTGCCGCGTTCAACAATTCCGGTCTGCTTTCCTTCATGAATAACCATAATACGATCTGCAATCCCGATTATTTCAGGAAGATATGATGAAATCATAATAACTGCATTGCCTTCGGAAAGCAGGTTTTCGAGCAGTCTGTAGATTTCGGATTTTGCACCGACATCAATACCGACAGTCGGTTCATCAAAAATAAAAATATTGCTGTTGCAGCACAGCCATTTCCCGATAACGACTTTCTGCTGATTTCCGCCGCTGAGGTTTATCACTTTCTGTTTTTCGCTTGGCGTTTTTATTCTCATATTATCGATCTGCCTGAAAGATCGTTCTTTTTCTTTTTTAAGATTTATAAAACCGAATTTGGAAATATCTCCATAAGACGCCATGTTAATATTGTTTTCAACTGAAGTATCAATTGTAAGACCTTCATATTTGCGATCTTCCGGAAGAAAACCTAAACCTTGTCTGATAGCACTGGCAGGACTGGATATTACCGCCTTTTCATTGTTCAGATATATGTTCCCTGAATCAAAAGAATCTGCTCCGTATATTGCCCTGACTATTTCGGTTCTGCCGGAACCTACGAGACCGAATATTCCGAAAACTTCGCCCTTATGTATACTGAAATTTATATTTTCAAACGCGCCGGATCGGGAAAGACCTTCGACTCTGAGCGCTTCTTCGGCAGGTTTGAAATGGTTGATACTGTACATGTCTTCGATTGTACGTCCCACCATTTTTGAGATAAGATCATCTTCATCAATTTCAGAAACCGGCATTGACGCAATCAGAAAGCCGTCTTTCATTACCGAAACTGTGTCGCATAATTCGAAAATTTCTTCCAGTCTGTGTGATATATAGATACATGCAACACCTTCACTTTTCAGTCTGCGGATTATGCTGAATAACTCTTCAACCTCTTCATTCGCCAGCAGGGCAGTCGGTTCGTCAAAAATTATTACCTTGCTGTGTTCAAAATATTTTTTTGCTATTATAACCATTTCCTGCTGTGCCACGGAAAGCTGCCTGACTGTTTTTTTTGCGTCAATCTCAAGGTTAAGCTCATCAAGGACTTTCTGGGTTTGTGATATCATCCTTTTCCAGCTGACAAATCCAGCCTTGTTGACAGGCGGTTTGCCGAGGAAAAAGTTTTCAGCAACTGTAAGATGGCGTGCAATGGTTACATCCTGATATACTGCGCTCAAACCGTATTTTTGAGCATCTATAGGATTCTTTATTTCAATCTTTTTATTGTTGATGTAGATATTTCCGGCGTTTTTCTGATGAACCCCCATCAGAATTTTTATCAGGGTAGATTTTCCTGCTCCGTTTTCGCCTACAAGAGCATGGACTTCCCCGGACCTGATACTCAGGTTTACATCCGTCAATGCCTTGACACCCGGAAATTCCTTGCTGATATTTTCCATCCGGATTATTTCATCGAAGTTCTGCTTCAAAAAATGCTCCTTTCAATTAATAACAGAAAACCGCGCCGGAAGAAGGCGCGGTTAAACCACGCTATCCTGCGCGGTTATCATTTTATTATAGATCTTCCTTTTTTGTAACCTTTACACCTGTATCAACAAATTTCGGAAGGGTTTCGCCGTTTAGTGCCTTTACAGCATAGGCACAACCTGAATAACCCATGTTGTACTGGTCCTGGATAATAAGAGTTTTGATTATTCCTTCACGAAGGGCAATGATTTCATCTTCATCATCATCAAATGCGACAACCATAACCTTGTCCTGAAGTTCTGCCTGTTCGATTGCTTTTGCAACGCCGTCTCCGGTGTGGTTGTTGTCGGCATAGATGCCGATAAGATCGTCATATGTAGTAATGAGGTCTTCAGCTGTTGTCATGGATTTGGCAATATCATTATCAACATATCTGGGATCAAGTATTGTTATTCCGGGAGCAAGTTCGGAAAGTTTTTCAATAAAACCGCCGTCTCTTTCAATAATTGTATCAACTCCTGCAACTGCAGCTACGATTGCAACTGTTCCTTTCATTTCTATGTTGTATTCCTTAAAGAATTCAACCATTGCTTCTGCAGCAAGTTTTCCGCCGAGGACGTTGTCAGTTGCCAGATGGCTTGTTACATCAGTAGGAATCTTGGTGTCAACGGTAATAACCGGAATACCCTGACTGAGAGCATTGTCAACTGCCGGTACAGCGCCTTCGCCTGCGTTTGTGGCAATAACAATAGCATCCGGTCTGCTTTCAACTACATTTTCAAGTATACCGATTGCCTCTTCGATGTCCGCTTCTGATGCCGGACCGTATACTGTTACATTAACTCCAGCATTATCAGCATCGAATGCTTCACCGCCTTCGATAACTTTCTGCCAGAAACCGGAATCAGTTGCCTTAATGATAAGGGCAATTTCGGTTTTCCCGCTGGAAGCAGCAGCCTCTTCCTGTTTTCCGCCTGCGAATACAGGAATTACCATCATAGCCAGAATGACTACAATCAAGATAATCTTTTTCATGTTTTACTCCTTATTTTTTTATAGGTTTCAAACTGAAACCAAAAAGACTTTGGAAATCAAAAAAATTAATCCAGAATTTCCTAAGTCTTAATTAACTTTGCAACAGATGCCGTAATATTGCATCTGGTTTTAAGCTCAATATTTACAGCCTCATAGCTGTCCCATGGTGTCTTAATTCGTTCAAGAAGCAGCTTGGCAGCATATTTCCCGATTTCTGAAAGTGGCTGGGAAATATTTGAGAACTCCGGTTTTATAAATGAAACATAATCATGGTTCGGAAAAGTCGCTATATCATCAAATACAAGAACCGAAACGTCCTGCGGAATACGAAGATTACGGCGCAGCCTTACTTTGAGCGCACCTATGCCGATATATACATTTGAACAGAAAATCAGGGAGGGGCTGTCTCTCATGTCAAGAAGCCTGCCCAGGTTTTCTTCGGGCGAGTCCTCCTGTACATTGATTTTCAGAAGTTTATTTTCCTCCGGTTTAATCCCGTGGTCCAGCATAGCTTTTCTGAGACCGTTAATCCGTTCGTTGTCTGTATAATACTGACCGTAAACAGCGCCTATATTTGAATGACCCAGTTTAATGCATCTGCCGACAGCATCATAAACTGCATTGAAATTATCAACTGTAATGCTGTCGCATTTTATATCCGGAAGAAGGCGGTCAAGTAAAATAACCGGCAATCCAGCGTCTATACAGGTCTGAATATGTTTTCCTGAGGAATTGGACGTTGCTATTATTGCGCCGTCTATTTTTTTGTTGGAAAGAAGTTCTAGTTGTCTGATTTCTTTCTGCGGATCATTGCCGTAGTCGGAAAGAATAACGTTATAACCGTTTTCAGTCATATTTCTCTCAAACTCCTTGATAATAGGCGGAAAGAATGAATCAGTAATATCTGGAAGAACTACACCGACTGAAAAAGTTTTACTGGATTTTAACCCGCTGGCAATTGGATTCATTTTATAGTTAAGTTTTTCAATTGCCTTTTCAATTTTTACCCTGTTTTGTTCGGTTACAGTTTTGCCGTTGAGAAAGCGGGATATTGTTGATTTTGAGACTCCTGATTCTTTTTCTACATCAAGTATTGTCGGCACGTAATAATCCTTTCAGTGAGAACGTTCTCACTGAGAACGTTCTCACTGAAAGAAAGTATAAAACAAAAATTTTCATCTGTAAAGTAAAAGTTTGTAATTTGGGATAAAAAAGATAATTAAGTAAAATATAGCATAATAAAATTAGTTAAATTTTATTAAGAAATAAAATATGGAACGTAAATTACGTTATTATGCCGGAAAAAAAGTCATCGTACTCTTTATGCGGTATCTGCCAGCTGAAACCGTTAAAAAGCTCGGCCAGATTATTAATATTATTCTCAATATTATTTTCATAACAAATTAATAGAATTTCCGTCAGTTTCTCTACAAGCTCTTTATCATTCCTGTAAATTGAAAATGATGCATTTTTTTCGGGTATAAGTTCCGGATAATTTAATCTGTCGGGAAAAAGAGGTATGCAGCCGTACCTGATTGCTTCAACAATTGAAATGCCGAAATCTTCCTGAATAGAGTATAAAGATCAAAATAATGTGCACTGTGTATTACAGGGGACCATCGGCGAAATCCTTGTGCGAGCCGCCGTAAAACGGTTCAATAAAAAGAATTTTCAATTGTTTCATAGTTCCAGTAAACTATGTTATCATATATGGGAATCTCAAAAAACCCTTATCAGCTTATGATAAGTAGGAATCTGCTTTTTCATAATACAGATTATCCGGCAGGAGGGAATATGAATAAAGAAATGATATTGGAAAAAGCGAGTGAATATCTGAAACTCGAACAAAACGAATATTTCAGAAATGAACTTCAGAAAGTAATCGATTCTGAGGATTTTGAAAACCTGAACGATAGATTTTATACAGATCTGAGCTTCGGCACAGGCGGATTGCGGGGCGTTATCGGCGGCGGATACAACCGAATGAATCCGTATACAGTCAGAAAAGCGACACAGGGCCTGGCAGACTATATTAACAGTCAGAACGGCGGCGGCAGTGTTGTAATTGCTTATGACTCACGCAATTTTTCGGATTTGTTTGCAAAAGAAGCTGCGCTGACTCTCTGTGCAAACGGAATAAAAGCGTTTGTCTTCAGTTCGCTCAGGCCGACTCCGGAGTTATCATATGCAGTCAGGGAGCTGGGCGCGGTATCAGGAATTGTTGTAACGGCAAGTCACAATCCGCCTGAATATAACGGATACAAGGTTTACTGGTCCGACGGCGGGCAGGTAACCCCGCCGCATGATACAGGTATTATTGATTTGGTCAAAAAGGTTGAAACACCCAGGCCGTCAATTTCGGAGAAAGATGCGACGGATGCAGGGCTTTTCGAATATATTGATTCCGTGATTGATGACAAGTATGTTGATATGGTTAAGAGCTACTTTTTTAATCCCGTCCTTCTACGTGAAAAAGGAAAGGACCTGAAGGTTGTATACACACCATTGCACGGCACAGGGACAATGCTGGTTGAGCGGATTCTCGGTGAATGCGGTATTAAAGTAAACACCGTTCCGCAGCAGCGTGAACCGGACGGAAATTTCCCGACAGTTGATTATCCGAATCCTGAAGAAGCCTCCGCAATGAAACTTGCTCTGGAACTGGGTGAAACCACGGGTGCTGATCTTGTGCTGGGAACCGATCCTGATGCGGACCGGCTGGGTATCGCCGTTCCGGATCCGTCAGGCAGGTTCCGTCTTGTCACAGGAAACCAGCTTGGCTGCCTGCTCGGAGACTATATCTTTTCCGCATTAAAGGAACAGAATAAAATGCCTTCAAAGCCCCGGCTGGTAAAGACCATTGTTACGACTGAGCTGCAGCGACTGATAGCCGAGAGCTACGGTGCGGAAGTTTATGATGTTCTTACCGGATTCAAATATATCGGAGAGAAAATAAAGGAGTTCGAATCAACAGGCGAAAGCTACGTTTTCGGCGGAGAAGAAAGTTACGGCTATCTGGTTGAAACCGAAGTCCGCGACAAGGACGCTGTTTCCGCGGCTGTTATTACGGCTGAAATGGCCCTGTATGACAGGCAGCGGGGTATGAGCCTCCTTGAGCATCTTGACGATATATATGAAAGATTCGGTTATTTCGAAGAAAAGATGATATCAAAAACATACAAGGGACAGGCCGGAGTTGAAAGAATCAAAGAGCTGATGAACAGTCTGAGAAACAACACCCCAAAAACGTTAGGCGGAATAGATGTTAGTGTGATACGCGATTACAAAATGCGCAGGCAAACAGATAGAAAATCAAATGTTGAATCAAAAATTAATTTGCCTGAATCAAATGTGCTGCAGTTTGTACTTGCTGATGATACGATTGTGACCGCAAGGCCGTCCGGAACTGAACCGAAAATAAAATTCTATGCATCGTCAAGGGCGGATAAAAATATTGAATTGGAGCAGGCCGAAAAAATCGTCAGGGAAAAGTTAAAAAATATCTCCATTGATATTGAAAGAATCTGCGGTGATTAAAACAGCATAAGAGAGATCAGCTGTTCCATCTGCGTTTATTTTTAAGAGCATAGGCATCCGCAAGGATTTCGCGGATGCCGGTTTCGTCTGTCAGCCCCCGGTCAATCCGGTCCTGTAGTTCAAGAAGATATTTTTCTTCCATATCATGAATGCTGCCTGCAAGATTTCCGCTCCAGATGATTTGTACCAGTTCTTCAATACTGTCCTCATAGCTGAGAAGTTCCTGCGCAGTAACAAATGATTTGTACCATCTGATATCATCTATCTCGAGATCATATTCTTTCATCAGATTTTCAACTCTTAACTCACTCATATATAAAATAATAATAAAAAGTAATAATGCAAGTAAAGGTTAAAGTGATAAAAAACTAAGGTAAGTCTTTTTTACACCGATTTATATAGTATAGGCTTAAGGAGGGCTGTATGGTTCAGTACAGAATAAAAAGCAGCAAAGAGATTAATAATTATCTCAATATCCTTGGTGAAAGGAACGACGGTTTTGATGTACTTATCATTAATGAGCATGATGAGTACCGAAAAGAGATTAAGGATTTTCTCAGTAAAGAGCTCTTTGAAACCTGTCTGCGGACCGGATATCTCATAAAGCTGGACGCTGATCAAGACCTGATGACAGCCTAGGATAAGCCCGGCAAGGCCGGGTTTTTTATTTAAAATAAATGCCCAATCGAACTATATCTTGTTTTTTTTATAATCTGAATATACCATGTAAGTACATAATAACATAACGGGAGATTCTGATGAATTCCGGAACTGATTATACGGAAGTAAAAAAAATAACTGTAAAGATTTCGCTGCCTGAAGATATAGCCGCAAAATACGGATTCCGTGAAAACCGGGAATATGACATCCGGGAATATTCAGACGGCATTTTCATAAGGCAATCATCGGATATATTGAAGCGTATTTATATTGAAGTAACAAATAAATGTAATCTCAAATGTAAAACATGTGTCAGAAATGTCTGGCAGGAAAAGACGGGTATGATGGAATATTCCGTATTTGAAAAGATTATTGAAGATACGGAAAAACTTATATATGAACTTAAGGAAAATCACGAAAAGTTGCTTATTGATTATCTTACGCCTGAACAGTTGAAGCAGCGGTTTACTTTTTTCTTCGGCGGATGGGGCGAGCCCCTGATGCATCCTGATATTCTGCAGATGATCAGGGAAGTTAAGAAAAGAGGCTGGCGGACTGAACTTATAACAAACGGAACACTGCTTTCCAGGCAGATGTCCGAACGGCTTATAGATGCAGGGCTTGACTTTTTATGGGTGTCGCTGGACGGTTCAACCCCGGAAAGTTATAAAGACGTGCGTCTCGGCAATATGCTTCCGGAAATTCTTGAAAATGTATGGAATTTACGCAAGTTAAAAGCTTTTAACCTCGCGCAGGGACCCCAAATAGGCATAGCATTTGTTGCAATGAAAAGTAATATTAAGGACCTGCCTGAAATAATTAATATTTGCCGAAAGGTAGAAGCCGGGAAACTGTCAATCAGCAATGTTCTTCCTTTCACTGAAAATCTTGTTGATGAAAGGCTGTATAAGCTGGAATCAAACAATTGGGGAAAAGGCGATCTGCGGATTGAGTTTCCCAGGATGGATGTATCTGATGAGATTGGCCTGGCAGTAAAAAATGCTGCGGCTGCAGGAGGATGGTATTCCATAGCAGGGAATGAAATGGATCACAGAATTGGCGTCTGTCCGTTTATGAAAAAAGCAAGTCTTTCAATCCGCTGGGACGGAAAGGTCAGTCCCTGTACACCCCTGTTTTATGATAGCGAATCTTTTCTTGAGAATACTCAGCGTAAAAGTATTTCGTGCCATTTCGGCGATGTTAAAAATGAAAGCCTGTCGGAAATATGGATGAATGAAGAATACCGTTTACTTAGGAAGAAATTGCAGTTTGAGGAATTTTCGCCGTGCACCGTATGTAATTCCTGTGAGTTTTCTGAAAAGAATGACGAAGACTGTTTCGGTAATGCGCATCCGACCTGCGGAGGCTGTCTCTGGCAGCAGGGATTTATACAGTGTCCCTGATATTAAGTGCTTAAAATAAAGTCTTTTATCTGCTTGACAAGAAATTATGATTTTGCTATAAATCAGAACATCAAAACGTAGTTTAATACGTTACGCGCCTGTGGTATAATGGTTATTACCTCAGCCTTCCAAGCTGATGATGTCGGTTCGATTCCGATCGGGCGCTGAACTGTAACCGCACGAGCGGTTCTTATATAGATCGGCATCCGTGACGGATGCCTTTTTTTTACTTATAAAGAGAAGGGGCGTTTATGGGACTCAGAGGAGAATTGTTTTCATGTAAGGCTTCCACTTCCAACGGGAAGAGAACGTATTTTTTTAATGTTAAAGAAAATCGTCAGGGAGATCTTTTTCTGAATGTAGTGGAAAGCAAGCCTCACGGAGGCTCGGGCTATGAACGTCATTCAATTGTCATCTTCGAAGAAGATATGAATCTGTTTACAAAAGAATTACAGAGATCCCTCGATTTTATACGGAAGAACCGTAAGGAACATTAAAAGTCCTGCGGTGTATCGGCGAGTACCCGTTTGCTCTGATTAATTCCGCATGTCGCCGGGTAGGGTATCCTTTATGACGATCGAAATCCCAGGCGGGCTCAATCCATGAATATCTTATCATCCATAGATCTCTGGCAGTTTTTGCCAGTATGGACGCTGCCATAATACAGTGAACAGTTGCATCGCCTTTAATAACAGCACGAACATTCCCGTCAATTTCCGGTGCAAATTTCCCGTCGACAAGATATAAAACGGGTTTTACCGAGAGACCGGCAGCGGCGCGCTGCATTGCAAGCAGACTGGCGTTATGAATATTAATTTCATCAATTTCATTCGGCCATACCCATCCGAGAGAGAAGCTGACTGCTTTTTCTAATATAACCGATGCTGCAGCGACCCTTTTTTTTTCAGAGAGTTTCTTTGAATCGTTGAGAATTGATGTGTCGAATGTGTGCGGAAGAATTACAGCAGCGGCGGTAACAGGGCCGGCAAGAGGTCCGCGGCCGGCTTCATCAATACCGGCCAGTAAATCAGGTTCTGGCATGATCTATATTAGCATATTTTGGCTGTTCATTTAAGCATGTTTCATGTTAGACTGTCGGATAATTGAACTACTGTTAAAAAACTTGAAACATACATAATTTTTGGAGCGGAAGTGTTTTTAAAAAGCGTTGAAATCTTCGGATTCAAATCATTTGCAGACAGAACAAAAATTGAATTCAGCGAAGGAATATCGGCATTGCTCGGCCCGAACGGCTGCGGTAAAAGTAATGTTGTAGATGCAATTAAGTGGGTCCTCGGTGAGCAATCTTCCAAAACCCTACGTGCGGAAAAAATGGAAGATGTTATTTTTAACGGCACGGAAAACCGGAAAGCCTTAAATATAGCTGAAGTTACATTAATGATTTCGAACGATGCCGGAATTCTTGAACTTGACATCCCTGAAATCTCGGTAAAAAGAAGATTGTACCGTTCCGGTGAAAGTGAATATTTTATTAATAATACCATAGTAAAACTTAAAGAACTGAGAGAGCTTTTTTTCGATACGGGAATCGGAAAAACTGCTTATTCGATAATGGAACAGGGGAAAATCGATCAGATTCTGTCAAATAAACCTGAAGAAAGACGATATCTGTTCGAGGAAGCCGCCGGTATTACAAAATATAAGGTGCGTGGCGCCGAAGCCGAGCGAAAGCTAGAAAGAACCGAAGAAAACATGCGCCAGGTTGAATCAATTCTCAGTGAGGTGAAAAGATCGCACGACAGCCTTAAAGTGCAGGCGGAAAAAACAAAAAAATACCGCGAGCTAAAAAACCTTGTATTCGACGCTGAACTTGACTTGCAGCTTCTAAAGCTTCGCGGAATTATGGATTCGCTTAACGCCTCCGAAGACAAGCTCGACGACAGGGAAAAACAGAAGAATGCACTTACTGAAGAAATAGACGGAATAAACG
Source organism: Spirochaetia bacterium (assembly GCA_963675665.1). Taxonomy (GTDB): domain Bacteria; phylum Spirochaetota; class Spirochaetia; order UBA9216; family UBA9216; genus Thalassospirochaeta. Next base: position 3,665,801 of record OY776510.1, on the reverse strand, counting down.
AATCATTGGAAGAGAATCTTGACCTGGTAAATAACATGGAATCTGATCTTATAGAAAGCCAGAAGAAGCTTTACGGCATAGATCTTGAAAAAACAGGAAAAGAAAGCCAGGAACGAATGCTTTCGGAACGAAGGGTAGAAATTACCAAGCAGGCTGAAAACTGTGTTGCGAAAGAGAAGAATCTGAACGAAAAAATTGAAACAATCAACTGCAGAATAAGAGAGCTTAATACCGAGCTTGAAGAATCTGACAAGCGGGTCAGGGAAACCAGCCTGAATATAGAAAATTTTGAAAAAAATATTGGAACGGCTGCAGAACGAATTGCTGAAAATGAAAAGCAGATTGCAGATGCGGAAAAAAAAGCGGAAGGCGGAGAAAAGGCCCAGTCTGAACTCCAGGAAGAACTGCGTGAAATAACCGATGATATTGTAAATCAGCTTGATACAAGGCTGAAGGAAACAGGGTATTCGCTGACGGAAAGAAAGGCTGCGGAAGAATACTTTAATGATCTTCTTGAGAAATTGAGAATAAATTTTGAGGGCAAGAAAAAGCTGTTTGAAGACGCAAGAAAAACTTCTGCATATACTGATGAACCCTTAAAATTACTTGAAGCTGTTGAAGAGGCTATTTCTGAAGGAACAGGCAGAATAAGTGAAATAAAAGATGCATTCATAAAATATCGTCAGACAATACCGGCTTTTATCGATGAATTTCTTGCACCTGAGGGAATAATTGTCAAAAAGAGAGATATTGACCGAAGTATCGAAGAAAACAGAAACCTTGTTATTTCCATGCGGGAAAAAGCCCGGGAATTACGTGAAGAAAATAAAAAGCTGAACGCCAAAATTGAGGAATACAGAAGCACTCTTGAAGAACTGAAAATGACAAGGGTCAGAATGGAAACCCGGTTGAATGCTGTCAGGGAGTCCGTAAAGCTTCTGGAACGTGATTTGAACGAACAGCAGGGGCATCTGGTTGAAAACAGAAATGATCTTGAATCATGTAATTCAAGGCTGGAAGACATCAGCAGGCAATTGAAGCAGATTGAAGCGGACAAGATCGAGCTGAAAAAAAGGGAAGAAACTCTGCGTAAAGAGCTTGAGCGGCTTGAGAATGGTATTTCAAAAAGAAATGTGGATATGAAAAGCCGGGAAAAAAAGCTGAAAGAGCGGATGGAAAATCTCGGCAAACTCCAGCAGCAGATTGAAACCCTGCATATCGAAATATCAAATTTCAGGGTTGAGATAAGAAATGTATATGATAATTTTCGGGACAGGCATTCGCGCGATTTATCGGATTACGATTCAAAAATGTACGAGCTGCCCGGAGATATTAAGGTTTACAGGGATATATTGACTCAAAAAAAGGATGAACTTAAAGCGCTGGGATCAGTTAACCTTATGGCTCCTGAAGAATATGAAGAAATCAGGGAACGTTTTGATTTTCTTAATAACCAGATAAACGACTTGAACCAGGCACGCGAAGATTTGAAAAAGATTACAGATCAAATCAGAACGGAATCAACAGAATTATTTGTTGAAACATATAATAATATAAGAAAAAACTTTCATATAATGTTCAGACGCCTGTTCGGAGGCGGACGGGCGGAGCTCAAGCTTGTTGAGCCGGAATCGGTGCTTACATCGGGTATTGAAATATATGCACAGCCGCCCGGAAAGAAACTGGAAAATATAGCCCTTCTGTCAGGTGGAGAACGTTCGCTGACGGCTGTAGGCATGCTGTTTGCCACTTATATGGTAAAACCGTCACCGTTTTGTGTTCTTGACGAAATTGATGCCGCTCTGGACGAAGCAAATGTCGGAAGATTTGTAAATACGCTGGTTGAATTCGGAAAGAAATCCCAGTTTATAGTTATTACGCATAATAAAAAGACCGTAACAGGAGCCGGCGCATTGCTTGGCGTTACAATGGAAGAGTCAGGTGTTTCAAAAGCTGTTGCAATCAGGCTTGATAATACCGGAAACAAGGAAGCGGAGAAGGCGCAGGTCTGATGAAAAGACCGGAACTGCCTATAAATATATCAAACATTCTTAAGCAGCTGTCCGGTATTTTTAATTTCAGCAGGCAGCAGCTTATGATAGCTTTGGGTGTGTTTATCGCTGTAATTGCATCAGCTGTAATTATAACGGTTATTGTGACAGTTTCTTCCGGATCTTCCGGAGTTCGGAAAACCGACGATATAAACAGTGCAGCAGCAAATGAAATAATACAGACAGAGCGTCCTTATCTTTCGGACTTTATGCTTATCGAAGATAACCTTGAAAAAAGCTTCACCGGAATTGTTTATTCACGTGAAATACTTCAAAGCTGGTCGCAGGAACAGATTGATAGATACTGGGTTGATCCCGAAGAGATCGTTGCAGATCAACTTGAAGAAGAAGCTGAAAAAGACATAATGGATATTTTTGCAGATGTTCCGTAGACTATTAATAGCTACAGTTTGTATTCCTGTTATTATTTATTCATGCAGCAGTTTTGAAAAGAATGTTACAGTTTCGCAGCAGACAGACGAGACGTCAACGGAAGAAAATCAGCCGCAGCCATCGTTAGAGGTTAAACCGGTTTTAAAGGAAAAACCTGCAGAGAAAAAACCTGTTTTAATACCGGAATTACAGTGGTCTGAGCCTGAAGTACCTAAAACTCCGGATCCTTACATTTCTGTACTGCCGGAAGTCGTATTCAGAAAGATAGCTGTTGATGATGAAATAATTGAAAAATCAGATATTGAAAAAGTACCTGATGTTGAAGCTGAGCTTCCGGAGAACATTTCAATTGACAGAAGTGAAGAACAAGATACTGAAGCAGATGAACCGACCGATATACCTGCAGTTGAAAAGAAACCGTCTTTTCTGGAACTGATATTTTCGCCTGACGCCGAACAGGCCGTGGACAAGGCTGAAACTTTGCCGCAACCGGTAAAAAAAGAAACTGAACCTGAAGTTGTCAGGGAAGAAACTGTTGTGATTAAAAAAACGGAAGAAGAAAGTCAAAGTTCTGTGGAGAAACAGGAACCGGTCCCTGAAATGCATGAAGCAGAGGCAATGGTAAGAGAACTTTTTATAACTTCGGTCGACGGTGAAGGCTGGTTATATGAAAAGTGTAAAACAGCAGACGGAAACGAAACAGATAACCTGAAGTATTCAGGCAGGGAATACCTGGACGGAGTTACGGTATTTACATTTTTCCCGTATCAAACCGGTACATATATAATACAGTTGCGCAAGCCTGACTATTCAAACGGAACAACCGTAAGGGCGATTATAAATCTTGAAGTAAAGGCAAATCCGGCTAACGGTTCAGTTACAGAACCGACTGCGGAAGAGAATGTAAGTGAAATTGTACCAGAAGAAACGGTTTTAGTAGTTAGTGAAAAACAGGAAATACTTAACGCAGCCGAACTTGAAATTGCTGCGGAAAAACTGAGAAAAGCCGGCGGCTGTCGTGATGCAGCAGAACTTATCCTCGATACAATAGACTTTATAGAATGGACAGAACTTGATTCCGTTTATTTTATGCTGGCGGGCCTGTATGAGAACTGCCCCGGTATTCGTGATGAAAGAGCTGCAGCCGGGTATTACCGGAAAATAGTAGATTATTATCCTGTAAGTGTTTACTGGATGGATGCAAAGGAAAGAATCGCCTATCTGGAACGGAATTTCCTGTATATCAGGTAATCGGCAATGTTGACATTCAGCTCATTTTCGGGGTATAACTGTTTAAAATTTCTATCGGGGGAGACTGAACATGCTGGACAAGATTTCAACAAAATTTAGCGATATCTTCAGACAGATCTCCGGCAATGCCAAAATCTCCGAAAAGAACATTGATGAAGCCGTCGAACAGATAAAGCTGGCCCTTCTTGAAGCGGATGTAAATCTCAGGGTAGTTCGGCGCTTTGTGAACCGGACGGTAACCGACGCCAAGGGTGAAAAAGTCCTTAAAGCTGTAAACCCGGGGCAGCAGTTTATTAAAATAGTTCACGACAGAATGGTTCAGCTGCTCGGCGATGAACGGCAGGATCTGGAGTTGAAAGGACCTGATGTCCCGTCGGTAATACTGATGATGGGACTTCAGGGGTCGGGTAAAACAACAAGCGCGGCCAAACTCGCGTTAAAACTGAAAAAGGAAGGACGCAGGCCGTTGCTGGTAGCCGCTGACCTTGTAAGGCCGGCAGCAGTCAAGCAGCTCCACATTCTCGGTGAACAGACCAGTGTCGATGTCTACAGTGAAGAGACTAAAGATCCGGTACGTGTTGTAAAAAACGCGCTAAAAAAAGCAAAGAAAGAACAGTATAATACTGTTATTCTTGATACTGCAGGAAGAATGCATGTTGATGCAGATCTGATGGCGGAAATAAAAGCGGTGGCTGCCGCAGCGAATCCTGACGAGACCCTCCTTGTCGCGGATTCAATGACAGGTCAGCACGCTGTTGAGATTGCGAAAGAGTTTGAAGAAACCGTAGGCATAAGCGGTGTGATACTAAGCAAGTTTGATTCTGATGCCAGAGGCGGTGCTGCACTTTCGCTGAAAACAATAACCGGAAAACCGATAAAATTCATCGGTACCGGTGAAAAACTTGATGATCTCGAACCTTTTTATCCTGAAAGAATTGCTAACAGAATTCTTGGAATGGGTGATGTTGTAAGCTTGGTTGAAAAAGCTCAGGAAACAATAGAGGTTGAAGACGCCAGGAAACTTGAAGAAAAGATGGCGAAAGCTACCTTTACGCTTGAAGATTATCTCGAGCAGTTTCAGCGTGTAAAAAAAATGGGAAGCATCAAATCGCTTATAGATATGGTTCCGGGCGCAGCCGGCCAGATTAGCGAGGACGATATCGACGAAAGCGAGATGAAAAGAGAAGAGGCAATAATTTTATCGATGACTATACAGGAAAGGCGAAATCATCGTATAATAGGCCCTTCCAGACGTAAGCGTATTGCTAAAGGAAGCGGTACGAATGTCTATGAGGTCAACAGGCTTCTGAAAAAGTTTGAAAAAATGAAACTTATGATGAAGAAAATGACCAAAAACAAGAAATACCAGGCCAAGCTGATGAGTCAGCTCGGCGGTGCATGATTAATCATACAGGAGGCTCGCGTGAGCACTAAGATCAGACTGAAAAGATTCGGTACAAAAAAAAGACCGTACTACAGAATTGTTGTAATGGATTCAAGAACAGCGCGTGATGGAAGAACTATTGAAGAAGTAGGATTTTATCATCCGATTGAAATAGAAGAAAAGCAGCTGAATCTGAAGGAAGACAGAATAAAGGATTGGCTGGAAAAAGGCGCAAGACCTACTGATACTGTTAAAAAGCTGCTGAATAAAAGCAATATTTTTATCAAATAACCAAAAGTTCCAAGGAGAATAAGGTGGAAAAAGACCTTGTCGAATATATTGCTAAATCTTTGGTGGATGATCCTTCAGGTGTTGAAGTAAACATGATTGAAGGCGAAAAATCCACTATTCTCGAACTGAAAGTTGCTCCTGACGACATTGGAAAGGTTATCGGTAAACACGGCAGAATCGCAAAGGCTGTAAGAACAATCCTGAGCGCTTCTGCCACAAAAACCGGGAAAAGGATTGTTCTGGAAATTCTGGATTAAATGGATAAAATTGCGATAGGTAAGGTTCGCACCTCAACCGGCGTTCGCGGATACTTTAAGGTTCTGAGTTTTTCAGGAGAGGCTGATCATTTCAAAAAGCTGAAAGGGCAGAATGTTGAGATCAGGCTTAACGGGAGAACAAAATCCCTGACAATCGAAGATGTCAGAATGAGCGGAATGAATCTTACCATAAAAGCTGCCGGAATTGATAATCCGGAAGATGCGAAAAAGCTGACAGGCTGGGAATTCTATGTTGAAAGGAATCGAGCCGTAAAGCTTGAAAAAGGAGAATATTATCTGGCTGATTTATGCAGATGCAGTCTTGTGATGGACGGCGAGATAATAGGAAAAATTAAAGGTGTAAGCAGCAACGGTATTTCCGACATGCTTGAAGTTGAAGTAGAAGATAAAACAAGGCTTATACCTTTTATGGAAATTTATGTCGGAAAAGTAGACCTGAAGAATCTTACGGTGGAACTTAAAGAAGGATGGCTTCTGGAATGAAGTTTACCGTCTTGACTCTGTTTCCCGAGATTCTTACGGGTTTTTTTGAAAGTTCAATAATGGCAAAAGCAGTTGAGCGGGGCTCGATTGATTATGAACTGGTTAATATCAGGGATTTTGCTTTTGACAGGCATAGAACATGTGATGACGCTCCTTACGGAGGAGGCGCCGGGATGATTATGAAAACTGAACCTGTTGCCGGTGCGCTCGATTCAGTTTCAGCGTTATCAAAAAAAACTGTTTTTATGTCGCCTTCCGGAAAGCTGTTTAATCAGCAATTGGCAACGGAACTTTCTGCTGAGAAAGAAATTGTTATTCTTTGCGGCCGCTATGAGGGGGTTGATCAGAGGATAATTGATACGTATATTGATACCGAGATTTCTATCGGCGATTATGTTCTCTCTTCAGGAGAAACAGCAGCGCTGGCAGTTATCGATGCAGTATACAGACTTGTAGAAGGCGTTATAAACAGCGAGTCGCTTGAAGAGGAAAGTTTTTCAAGGGGACTTCTGGAATACCCGCATTATACAAGACCTGAGGAGTTCAGAGGGATGAGTGTTCCGGATGTACTTCTTTCAGGGCATCATGCCAATATCGAAAGATGGCGGTTAAAAAAAAGTCTTGAGAAGACTTTTAGAAACAGACCTGATTTGCTGGAAAATGCTGCAATATCAGAAGATGAAAAGGCGCTACTAAAAGAAATAATGAGTCGTGAGACCAGGGAGGACTGAAATGGACTTGATTAAGGCTATTGAAGCTGAACAGACAAAAGATGAAATTACTGAATTTAAAATTGGTGATACTGTAAAGGTATATTATAAAATTGTAGAAGGGCAAACTGAACGTGTTCAGGTCTATGAGGGCCTTGTTATAGCAAAAAAGAATGGAAGTTCAAGAAAAACATTTACAGTAAGAAAAATATCATACGGAGTCGGCGTAGAAAGGATTTTTCCATTACATTCACCAAAGATTGAAAAAATCGAAGTAGTCAGAAGAGGGCGCGTAAGACGTGCAAAACTTTACTACATCAGGGACAGAGTTGGAAAAGCAGCGAAAGTTAAAGAGCTTATCAGGAAGAAAGAAAGATAAAAATTGAGAATTGCCTTACAGGGTATTAGCAATAAAGTCATTCAGAAAGCCGGATTGGCTGAAATCCGATCCGGTGATATTCTTTTAATTAAAATAATTGAAAACAAAAAAGGTCTCATTAAAGCTTCATTAAGCGGTAAATTGATACAATTAAAGGGTTCAGCAGAATTAAAACCCGGCCAAAATCTAAAAGTCAGGGCTATGTGGAGCGGAAAAGGCAACATACTATATTTAAATAAAGCAGATGCTCAGGCTGCATTCAGTAAAAAAATCACAGATTTAGGAATTAAACCGGATTTGATAAGCACCTCTCTTTTTGAAGCTGCAAGGCTGGCCGGTTTACCGTTGAAAGACGATAATATACGATTAATTAAACGTTTATTAAGATTAAAAAGCAAATTAAGCAGGGAAGAAGCCCGGGTAGCTGTTGAGTGCTTGAAAAAAGGGCTTTCTGCAGAAGAAATTACAGGCATCATTAATAATCAATTTAATCATGACAGGCGGAAAGAAGAAAAAACATTGCTTTTTAACAGTCTGATGTGTCAGAATGAACTGTGGTTTATAATACCGTACAGTTTCTCTTCTGAAGAGCTGGTCCTGGAGGGAAGTATCCGTATAAAAAAAAATACCAAAACAAGGGTTATCGAAACAGTTGTTCTCGAAACTTCATTTAAAAACGGACGATTATATTTTATAATTGAAAACTACGGAAAAGATAACAGACGTCTGAAGTTGGCGGCGGACCGGATGCTGAATAATAATGAAAAGCATGAAATTAAAAGGTTACTTCCAGAAATTCTCGGTAACCTGTCGCTGAAATTTGACGATAATATAATTGATGACTGTTTTAAAAACAGTCATGAAAATATTCTGTTTGACGGCTTTTCAACATATAAAAGGTCAGCAAACAGCATTGAGGCTTTTGTATGAACAAAGCGGTTGTCCTGAAATATCTCAAGACGCTGCCGGCGCCGTTTATTGTCTGCAAAGGCAAAAATAAACTGGCTGAGAGGATAATCAAAATTGCAGAGGAGAATGATGTAGAGATAATCAAAAAGGATGGTTTGACCGATAGGCTTTATGAATTTGAACAGGGAGATTTTATACCTGAAGAATTATATGAAGTAACGGCTGAAATCCTTTTGTTTGTTTATAATCTGCAGAAATAAAGATGAAAGCAATACCTGTAGAAAAACTTGAAGCAGGAATAAAATTCGATAAACCCGTATATGTTGATGGAGTTAATCTTCTTGTGCCTGAAAATGTTGAAATCAGGCAAAAAGATATAGAACGTCTGATTAAATGGGGAATCAAGGAAGTTACGACTGAAGGCAATGCGGTAAGCGAAGAAACCGGCAGCAATTCTCAGGAAGTGATGGGTAGTGAAAACAGCGTATCAAATGAATTGATGAAACAATATAACGCTGCAATCGAATCAATGGATTCTTTTTTCAATGATTGCCGAAGAGGCTTACATCCGAACAAAGACGATATCGACGGAGTAATGAAGGGTTTATACCCGATTGTTTTAAACAATATTGAAGAATCCCTGATTCTGACTACCATGAAAAAAGCAGGAAAGGATCCTCTTTCACATTCAGCCGTAAATAATTTAATACTTTCGACTGTAATGGCCTTTACTATTAAAATCCCTCCGCACAGATTGTTGAATATAGCTTCAGCCGCCTTAATTCATGATATAGGGATGACCAAGATTCCGCAGGATATTATTCGAAAAAAAGGTAAACTTAATCCTTCAGAGCTTGAGAAAATAAAGACTCACACTGTTTATGCTTACAGAATGGCAATAAAAGACTTAAGTCTGCCTGAAGAGGTTGGCAGAATAGCTATGTGTCATCATGAAAGATGGGACGGAAAAGGATATCCGAGAGGCATTGCGGAAAACAAAATACCCGTAGGAGCAAGAATTATTTCTGTTACTGATGCTTTCCTGGCGATGAGCAAAGACAGGCCGGACAGGGACTCTCTGCTGGGTTATACCGCTATCAGGCAGATACTGAATGATAATTCAAGAAGATTTGACCCCGGCATACTTAAGATATTCATCAAACACATAGGCATATATCCAAGGGGCAGCATAGTGATATTAAACAGCGGGGCTATTGGAAAGATAAACAGGATCCGTTCAACAACACCTTTGCGGCCTGGACTTCAGATTATTGTAGATGAAAAAGGCCGGAGACCAAGGAAAGAAAAAGAGTATATTGATCTTTTTAATGAAAAAGATTTATTTATAACAAAAGCTGTAGATCCGAAGGAGCTTGTAAAAAGCTGAGTAAGGGTAAAGACGGAGAAAATCTGGTTTGTGATTATCTGACCGGATTAGGATGGAGAATCCTGGAGCGTAACTACAGGACACGAAGGGCTGAAATAGATATAATTGCCCTTGATAATGAAGAATTGGTTTTTATTGAAGTCAAACGATGGGATACACTGGAGTTTGATGCAATTGAATACGGTATTAACAGGAATAAGCGACAACGTATTATATCCTGTTCTAAATACTATCTCGCCGAAAATGAGTGGTATCAGAATAAATCGGTGAGATATGATGTGGTTTTTCACAAAGGGTGCTTGTCTGAACTGGAACATATAAGGAATGCCTTTACGGAGACAGGAATTTATGATTAGAATAGCTAAACAGACGGACCCAAAAAAGCTTAAAGAGCTGAAAGACAAAATCAATGATCCTGTTTATCTTGATGTGGCAATAAACAGAATCGCGCATACCTTAACCAAGGAGCTGATTAACCAGAGGGAAACTTAATGAGTGAAGAAAATCGGGACAACAGTGAAGACAACAGCAAGCCTTTAAAGCGGGACGGAAAGCGCAGGCGTTATAAAAGCAACAGAAGATATCAGAAAAAGGATTACCCAATATGTCCTTATTGCGGTAATTCGGTTAAAGATATCAATACTGCAATAGCAGCGGAAGAATCAGAAGCTCCGGCACATTTCGACTGTATCATTCGTGAGATCGAAAAACGTGAAACGCTTGAAAAGGATGAGAAGATCTGTTATCTCGGAAGAGGCAGTTTCGGTATTATAAAGACACGAAACGGCGGCTCTATGAAGTTTTTTGTAAGAAAACGTATCCAGTATGAAAAAGAAGAAAAGAAATACGAATGGAGACGTAAAGTAAGCAGCAGGATAAAAAAATAAGCAGCTTGTTTAAGATGCAGCTTTAAAAGTTATACTTTTTTAGTTTAGGCTTTGAAGCAAAAACCGCAAAAAAATGGGGCAGTCCGGGTAAAACCGTGCAGCCCCTTTCTTTTTGTGAATTATAAATACTAATATTTTCTAAGGTCGTTGATTAACTCATTCGCCTTCATTTTTACAGGCCTTATATAATTACCCTGAGCTATTGCAATAATTGCCTGGAAAGCAAGCGGATCGGAGAGACCGTTGTTGGCAGCAGCCAACTTTTCGAAAGAAAGAAGGGCGGAATAAGCAAAATTATCATCAGGACCGATAGCATTCTGAGAAAGAATAATGCTGGCAATTGCCTGGGATACCTGATTATTTTCATTTATGCCGAGTTTGCCGAGAGCATATACAGCTTCAGACAGAACCATTGTTTCGTTATCCTTGAGGGCAATGTCTACAAGCGTGTTTTTAGCATCTTCGCCGCCCAATTCGCCAAGGAGCGTACAGGCTTCTTTACGGACAACAGGCATATTGTTAACCATCCGTCCGCCTTCATTGATTTCGCGACCAATTCCTTCCTGTGCAAGATAATCAAGGATGTAATGTACTTCAGGATCACCTTCGGATACTTTTCCTTCGTCGATCATTTCTTCAATATTTTTAAGAGCCATAAGCTTCGAGTCCCGGTCAAGGGTTGATGCCTGCTCCTTGATAATAACCATTTCAATATTCTGCAGATAAAATTCCTCAACGGTAATTTCATCATCGCTCTGGGCAAACAGCCCGGGAACTACCGCAAGAAAAATAATAATAACCGCAGTAAATATGTTTTTCATTTTTCACTCCCCGTAATTAAGGTTCGGTACCTAATACCATTAAGTATACACTAATTTTCAGGTTCTAGCCCGATTTTCCATTCATTTTCAATTTTTTCGAGATAATAAAGAACAGAAGCTGTCTCCTTCTGTATTGTATATGCTGTAATATGTTCAGAGTCGGTAAATTTTATTTCATCAACAACGGCATTTGAACGGGATATAACAACAAGGTTTAAAAAATAATCCTCAAGGTTATCTATCCTGATGTTATGCCCGCGCTGCTTAAGCCTGTCTGAATAGTTCTGAAGAAGTTCAGGGTTGCTGTAGTATGAAATATAATCTCGCGTAAGATAGGTAAGCCAGAGGTTATAATCTTTTGATGCTATTACCTTATTGAGGTTTACAACAAAAGTCTTAATGTCTTCAAAGGTTTCAACATAAAGCTCTTCTGTAACCACGAATTCCTCAATTTCAGGTTCAGGCTCCGGTTCGGGTAAAGGAGCCGGCTCAGATTGAATTACAGGTTCCGGCTGAGCCTCAGGTTGTTGTACAGGATCCGGTTCGGTATCAACTGTTGTACAGGAAACAGAAACCGCAAATATGATAAAAGCGCAAATACCAATTATCTTTCTCATAACCCAAGTTTATAATTTTCATCGTTGTTTGTCAAAAATAATTTTTAAAAAGGAAATAGTATTGTTGATTTTATGCACCAGTGACAGTAAACTTGCAGGATGAAAGTTCTATTTCCGGGATCATTCGATCCTCCGACAAACGGCCACCTTAATCTGATAAGAAGAGCCTCCAAAGTTTTTGATGCTGTTGAAGTTGTAATTGGTGATAACGGTGATAAAACAAATTTGTTTACAGTCGAGGAAAGGGTTGCTTTTCTCGAAGAAATTACAAAAGACATAGCTAACGTAAAAGTTGGTGTAACAAACAGACTGATTGTTGAATACGCCAAAGAAGTCGGCGCCAAGGTCCTTATCAGAGGGGTAAGAGCTTTGACTGATTTCGGTTATGAATTTGAGCTTGCTATGACTAACAAGAATCTTGATCCTGATATCGAGATTATTTTTATGCCTACGGATCCGAGATATTTTGTAATACGCTCATCAGTTGTGAATGAAGTGGCAAGAATGCACGGCAAAATTACCGGTATGGTTCCGGATTGTGTTGAAAAGGCTTTAAAAATTAAATTCGATACAATGGATTGACATATCGGTTGCTGGCTGATAATGTACATGAAAGCACAGAGAGCTTGACAATCGTAAATCTATACGGTATTGTCTCCTAAATAATAGTATAACAATGAGAGGCGAAAATAATGGCAGTACCTAAATATAAAACTTCTAAGGCAAAAAGTCGTAGAAGAAGGGCGATTAATAACAAGCTAACTGCCGGTAATCTGGTTGAATGTGGAAGTTGCGGCAATTTGGTATTACCTCACAGGGTATGTCCAAAATGCGGTTTCTACCGTGGGAAACAGGTTGTCGAGCTTGAAGAAATGGCGTAGAACGCTATAAAAAGGTAAGGAGCGAAAAATGGACGAGCTTTTTGAAAAGATTAAGAAGCTAATAGCTGAAAAGCTTGAGGTTGAAGAAGACAAAATCACTCTTGAAGCGTCTTTTAGACAGGATCTTGGAGCAGACAGTCTCGATACTTACGAGCTTGTTTATGCGATCGAAGAAGAAATGGGAATTACCATTCCTGATGAAAAAGCCAATGAGTTTGAAACTGTTGGTGATGCTGTAGAATTTATAAAATCCGCACAGAGCTAAGATTCGCATATCGTGGTTCTATTACCAAAAGTACCGGCTCTGAAAACGCCTGCAGCTGATGCTGCAAGAAAAAAAGAGTTGCAGCTTTTTGAGAAACACGCAGGTATGAGGTTCAGGAAAATAGATTTCCTGAACCTTGCTTTTTCTCATCGTTCTTATTCAAACGAAACTGTCGGTAATATTGACAATAATGAAAAACTGGAATTTCTGGGCGACAGTGTTCTCGGCATTGTTGTAAGTGATTATCTTTTCAGGATAATGCCGGAAAGGCCGGAAGGTGAACTGGCACGTATAAAATCATTTGTTGTAAGTGAAGACAGTCTGGCCGGAATTGCAAAATCAATTAAAGTTGATAATTACATTCTTATCGGAAAGGGCGAGGAATATTCCGGCGGGAGAACAAAAAAAGCAATTCTTGCCGACTGTATGGAAGCTATTTTCGGAGCTTATTACCTTGATTCGGGTTTTAAAACAGTTCAAAGTTTTATTCTGAAATATTTAATCCCGGAAATCAACAAGGTTCTTGAGAACAAACACCGGAAAGACTATAAAACTCTGCTACAGGAGCTTGTACAGAAGAAGTATAAAAGTTATCCAAGGTATAATCTTGTCCAGAAAACGGGCCCGGATCACGATCGAACATTCTGGATTGAAGTAAAGGTTAAAAACGATACCTACGGACCCGGAAAAGGTAAAAATAAAAAAGAAGCGGAACAGAAAGCTGCAGGTATAGCTTATGAAAGTCTTACCGTAAAGAAATCGTCAAAACTGAAAAGTAAGTAATATAAAGAGTCATTTTTCATGAAGCAGCCTTTCATTATAAAAATTAACAGCTATTTTTAGTAAATCAGTTTCATTATTCTGTGAAGGATCATCCAGAACGCTTTCAAGAAGAAAGTCCAGTGTTGTTCCCATGTCCCGGCCTTTGGGAATACCGCCTTTTGAATGAAGGATGTTCCCGTTAATATTCAAATCCCTGATAGTAAAAGCATTATCAGCTTCAAGAACATTTTTAATTCTTTTGCCGAAATCTTTAAGGTTGACGGAATCATGCTTGTTACGGCTCATGCCGTACTGATCGGCACGCCTGAGAAGAAAAAGATCCATTATATTTTCAGGGCCGGTTTTTGCAATAAACCTGCGCACAGCGCTGTCGCTCCATTCCGGCTGATAATTAAACATATGCTGTTCAATAAGCTGAAGAACCCTTTTTTCAAACGCTTTGGGGAATTTAAAACGCTGAATAATTTTGCGGCTCAAAGAAGTTGATTTTTTTTCATGTCCGTAAAAGGTCGGTATACCGAGTTCGTCCAGGGCCAGTGTTGCCGGTTTGCCTATGTCATGAAGCAGAGCAGCCAGCCTGACTTCGGGGTTTTCCGGAGGAGCGCCGTCACAGGAATAAAGGCTGTGTTCAAATACGTCGAAATTATGAAAGCCTTTTTGTTCTATACCGCGGCAGGCGGCAAGTTCAGGTAAAACAACATCCAGAACGCCGGTGTTGGACATAATATGAAAAGCTATAGACGGTTTACGTGTTCTGAGAATTTTTTCAATCTCGTCGCGTATTCGTTCCATTGAGACAGCATTAAGGTTGATTGATTTATCAGACATTCCCTTAAGCGTTGATTCTTCGATTGTAAATTCAAGCTGAGCGGCAAACCTGCATGCACGCATGATACGTAAAGCATCTTCCTGGAAACGTTCCAGCGGAACGCCGATTGCCCTGATAATCCTGTTTTTTAGATCAATTTTGCCGTCATGCGGGTCAAGGAGTTCTCCGGTAAGAAGATCATAAGCCATGGAGTTTATAGTAAAATCACGTCTTTTAAGGTCTTCAAAAACAGAAGCAGTAAAATGTACTTTATCAGGCCTTCTGAGGTCTGAATAATCGCCGTCGGTTCGGAAGGTTGTAACTTCAAGCTTATAGCCGGAGTAAAGAACTGTAACTGTTCCGTGTTTGATTCCCGTAGGAATTACTTTCCGAAAAAGGCCGGAAACCTGTTCCGGCATGGCATTGGTTGTAAAATCGTAATCAGATACGGTTAAACCTGCATAGAGGTTTCTTACAGCGCCTCCGACAAGATAACACGAAAACCCTGCATTTTTAAAGATTTGAGAAAATTGTATAAGTGCTTTATCTACCTTGTAACGCATTAAAGTTAATAATAAGGATTGATAAATTGTTGTCAATATAAAAAAAACCGCTCCCCAAAGAGGAGCGGGTGGTATCAGATGCTATGTTGAACTGGAACTGGAATGCCGTCAGTTTACTGTAAAAGCTGAAGTACTGACTGACCTTTCTGATTGGCCTGAGCCAGCATGGCTGTAGATGCCTGAATAAGAATCTGATCCTTGACAAAATTAACCATTTCTTCTGCCATGTCAGTATCCCTGATTCTTGATTCGGCAGCCTGAAGATTTTCAGCGCCGACAGACAGTCCCTGTGCTGCATATTCAAGCCTGTTCTGGTATGCTCCAAGATCGGCACGTTGTTTGTTAACCTTCTTGATTGCACTGTCAACCATTGCAATTGACATATTGGCTTTGTCAGGAGACGAAATTGAAATGAAAGTAGCTGCATGAGCCATAGCACCTTTCTGCTGCAACCCAAGGCCCTGAGCAGTCATTGTGCCGATGTAAATGCGTTCGCGCTGATCAACATTGGCGCCCATATGGAGCCACATGCTTGCCGCAACGAAATTCTCACCTGTTTCTTTTGCAAAACGACCGGTCATCATGTTCATACCGTTAAACTGGGCATGTGAAGCTATTCTGTTGATTTCATCTACAAGCTGAGAAACCTCAACCTGAATCTGCATCCTGTCTTCACTTGAGTAAATACCGTTAGCGGCCTGAACTGAAAGTTCACGGAGTCTCTGGAGTATTTCATTAGTTTCTGAAAGGTAACCTTCGGTTGTCTGGATGAATGAAATACCGTCTTCAGCATTTTTTTCGGCTCTCTGAAGTCCGCGGATTTGAGAACGCATTTTTTCAGAGACAGCAAGGCCTGATGCGTCATCGCCGGCTTTGTTGATACGCATTCCGGATGACAACTTGTTCATGCTGTTGTCCATTGACCATGAATTGAATTTTTGACTTCGGTGCGCAAACATCGCACTCATGTTGTGATTAATAATCATATAATCCTCCTTGATTATTTGACGGAACATCCTTGTCCCTGTATATAATTTCGGAATATAAAAAACTTGCTTTAGTTAAAATAGCTATATTGAAAAAAAATTAAAAAAAGCGGATTATGATAAAATGAGTAATGGAAAAGCCGTAATCTTCACCGGCGGTTCAGGCCCGAACCTGGAAATTATCAAAGATATTCTGGATGATACAGAGATTATGATAGCGGCTGATTCAGGCTGGGATTTGGCCGCAGCAATGGGAATCGAACCGGATTATTATATAGGTGATATGGATTCACTGAGAGATCATGAAGGGCTTGGAAAAATTAAAAAAAGCAGAATTATCAGGTACCCTGAAGATAAGGATTATACTGATACCGAATTGGCAATTAAATTCATTGAAGATAAAGATTTCCGTGATATAGTTTTAATTGGTGGTGGAGGCGGCAGGATTGATCATCTGATGGCAATAATTTCCATTTTTAACCGGAAAACAAAACCATCTGAGTGGTTTACTGCATTCGAAAGAATTATTTATGCAGACACGGAATATGATGCAAAATGCAGTATAGGGCAGACAGTTTCGGTTTTTTCGTGCGGAAGAGATGATGCTGTAGTAAGCTCTGAAGGATTAAAATGGGAATTGGAAAATTTTCAGATTAATCCGGGTCAATTCAGTATAAGCAATGTAGCAATGAGAGAAAGCGTATCATTCAGAATCCTTAAAGGCTCTGTGTTTATAATTATTAATTACTGATTAGATGAGGAATGGATGGCAAAGAAAGATGTACTTGAAGAATTATCATACTCCCTTTCTGAAAAAGAAAGAACGAATCTGCTTGAAAGAATAAACAGAAGCATTGACGTTAGTGAAGAAGATGATGAGGAAAAGGCTGCTGTAAGAAAAAAAAAGGACCATGATTTTTTTATTGAAAATGAACTGAAAAATACAGGTTGGTTCAGCAGATTACTTATGCTTATACGATCGAAGCTGGGCGGGAAAAAAATTGATGAGCTTGTGATAGACCGTAAAATGAAAATGCTTAAGAAAGCAATTTACAGAAAACAACCCGGTATTACCGGTTTTGAAAGTAGAAATTTAACTCCAGAATTTGGTGAAAAAGTTTTTAATTTATACAGCCAGACATTTACTTTCAGAGAACTGTATAGAAAATTGTGGAATGAACCCGGAGTATACGAATCATGCTGTCTTTTTATAATAAGGGCAATGTATGAAAACACGAAAAATGAGCTTGAAGAGTTCATCAGTATGGACGAACTTGTCGATCTTTATGCTGAATTCGGAAAAAAAGATGTGTTGATAAATGAAGTTGACAGAAGGATAAAGGAATATACGGACGAAATACCCGTTATAATTTATTCGGAAATTGAACAAAGTATAGCGCCGATGTACGGTTTGAAGGATATAATTCTTTTTCCGTATACAGCATTTTTTCAGAAATTCAGTTTTACACCGAACAGAAGCGGTAGTGCCGGCGGAAAGCATTTTTTTAAAAATGCTTCCGCAATGCTGTGTCTGGATCATCTGAAAATGATGTATATTTCAGTAATGGAAGGCGCAATTCTTGATGAACATATTCCTTTAAATAAATTTCTGATTCAATTTATAAGAAACATAGATGAAAATGATCCGTTACCTGAAAACGATCAGGAAGAACTGAAGAAATTAATAGTGAGTGTCAAAAATTTTGCCGGTTCAATGCCGCTGCTTGAAATAATTCAATATTTCAGAAAAGAACCGTACCTGCGTATTAATTTTTCCATTAAAAGAAAGAGTTTCAAAGATTTGTACATTATAATACTGCATGCAAAATTAAAGGATGCTGTAAACAAGGCATATGCCGATGTGCAAAAAGCATATATAGAAAGAGAGATTGAACGTATTTTTCAAGGTTACAATTTTGAGGAATTCAGAAATTACAGGAAATATGCAAGCATAGATCATCAAAAAATGGGATTGCCGTTTTTTACACACACCAAGTCACTGAATGTTTTATATAATTATATTCGCTGTTTTTATCAAAGCTTATTTGCAGATGTTATTTCAATACTTGAGAAAGGAATCCTGTCCCAGAACAGAATAACACGCGACAGGCTTCTGGGGTATTCAGTAGCAATGCAGGAGCTGGAAGACAAAATAGGAGCTTCGGACAAAACACTTGCTCCGGATGAGGAAGACGGGAAGCTTTTTCATAAATTAAGAATGTCGCTTGTCTCTGAACCGTCTCAGCAGAGGATGTTCAGATCTCTTGTTATTAATAAAAACAGGGAGGTGAAATCGCTGATAGACTGGGGAGAAGAAGCCCTTGCAGGACTTGAGAAGATTTTTGAAGAACTTGTTGCAAGTGATTCAAATGTTATAAAGGTCCAATTGAACAAGCATTATCTTGTAAAAGGTAAATCTCTGACCCTTGTAAGTATTCTGAAAAAACGTTCCGCGCATATTCGGGATTTCAGAAGACTTCTTACCCAGATAATAAAGATCGAATCTGATTAATTTTCAAGTTCAGGCAGTTCTATCGACGGTAGAAGTTTTTTGCCGTCGGAACTGTAGATAGCATAATAATTAATTAGCTGAGGATACTTCGTAAACAGGGCCCCGTATTTTTCAAGAAGTTCTATCTTTGCAGATTCTTCAATCATTCTGCGCGATGTCTCTTTTAAAGCTGATTGTTGAACATCGTTATGATACTTTTCCATTTCAAAATATTGCCTTTTACCTTCAGCATAGAGCGACATATCGGGAAAAGTTACTTCAACAGGGGTAAACCGGACAAAATCAATAAAATCATATTCGGCGGCAAGAACATTCAACAGATCCTTTTCCATAAGATGATAGTTATAGGATATCTTTTTAAGATATTCTTCATCGTCGGCTTTCTTCTGAAGAAGAGAAGACGCATCTGCGGTTAAAACGGATTCAAAATCAATAAGCCAGTCGCTGTAAGTATCGGATCTGAGGAACTCTTCGGTAATTAAAAAGGGAAGACTGGAAGGTTTTACCGTATAGGTAATATCAAAAACGTATGAAAAACTGAAATCAGGGTTATTTTCAAGATACATCGAGTATATCTCAGAAGAAGGCAATGTTCCCGAAGCAGAAATACGTTTAGTTACAGGAACCAGAACAAATTTCTCCATTCGCAGGTTAAGAGGAATAAGGCCTTCCAATTCAATACGGAAAGACGAAGGTTCTACAACTGCAGGATCCCAACCGTTAAGCTTGGTGAAAATAACTCCATATTGATCTGCGGGAAGCTGAAACTGGTAATAACCAAAATAAAAAACAGCTCCAAGCGCAGCAAGGATAATAAGGGTGATTATTGTTCTTTTAATACGAATTAATACTCTGGAACGTTTTTTCATTTCAGCCTTCCTGGATATAATCAATCAGATCAATCAATTTACTTACTATAACATCGGGATTCAGATTACTGCAAGCAGGATTATCACGGTGGAGACGAAGTGAGCGTTTATCACCGGCGAAAAGAGCAGTTTTAAATCCTGCAGAAGCCGACGGAAAAATGTCCTTCAGCATATCATTTCCGACAAAGACAGATTCGGCAGGGGGTATTCCGTATTCAAACAGTGAAGCAGTCAGTTTTTCATAAAGAACGGCATCAGGTTTGGATCTTTTTTCAATATAGGAAAAAAGGCATAGATTTTTTTCGAAACCTAAACCATCAAACCCGCCGGGGAAAAAATACTCAAAGATGACTGGTGTATAAAACTGTGCGTTGGAAACAATTCCAAGCTTCAGTCCTTTTTTCTCTAACTTTTTAAGAAGTTTTGATGCCCCCGGCATTGGAAAAACCGGATTAACCGTTGTTTCATAGGCAAAAGCTGCAAGTTCAGGTGCAACGGATGAAAAATCGGGAAGCAATCCGGATATATCTTTTGAAACGATTATATCAGACCAGATTTCAATAATATTTATTTCAGGGTAAGGGTATCCGGCTCCTCTCATTTCTGAATGGGTTTCTGTAATCAGATCAAAGAAGTAATTGCGGATAAATTCTGCTGCTGCATCGGAAACATCTGAAATTCCACATTTATTCAAAGCCTCTTTAAAAGCTTCTGTCGAGCCGGATTCAATGGCAGTTCCGACGTCTCCGGAACCTGAGACAAGAAGAGTACCGTAGATATCAAATATAACAGCTTTAATATTATGAAGTTTCTGTCCTGAGCTTTTTATACCGGTAGGTAATGGGTTCATATGGCTGTTTGGTAAAAGAAGATCATTTATAGCAATTTTCATATTGATATTTTAATTACACGGAGGATATGGCGCAAGTATAAATTAGCTGATA
This sequence comes from Spirochaetia bacterium, assembly GCA_963675665.1. GTDB lineage: Bacteria > Spirochaetota > Spirochaetia > UBA9216 > UBA9216 > Thalassospirochaeta. The sequence goes on along the minus strand of OY776510.1, from coordinate 3,645,349 downwards.
TTATTTAACAATGAAAAACAGAGGGAGGCTGATCGTATCAGTTTCCGGAAGAATAACAATTTTCCTGTACCTTTTTGAGTTACTGGTGTTCATGCTGTATTTTACAGGTAATTTTCAGTATTTTACTGATAATAACCTGATTATCCTGCTTCAGTTACTTATATACAGTACGCTTGTTTTTATAGCGTTTGCTGTATCGTATATTATTATCCTTGTTATTGCCGGCAGAAATACGGGCAGAAGAATCGGGATAAGAATTGCGTTTACGGTTGCAGGTATTCTGTTGACAACAGTATCCTATCTGGTTGCACAAATTATAGTTACAGGACTCGAGCCGGTATAATAAAATGTCGATATATCTATTATGGTTAAAGCTGTTAGAGGTGCAGTAAAGTTTGCTGCAGATGAAAAAGAAAAGATAAAAAGCAGAATTCAGTTTCTTGTCAGTGAGATAATATCTGAGAACTCAATTGAAGAAAATAATATAATAAGTATTATGTTCAGCGTAACAAAGGATATAAAATCAATAAATCCTGCTGCAGCGCTGCGTGCAGGCGGAAGCTTTGATAAAACTCCACTATTTTGTTCACAGGAACCAGATACTGATGGTGCTATGACACGTGTAGTGAGAGTTCTTGTGACTTTTGAGCATAATGAAAGTAAAAAGCCCCTGAAGAATAAATATATTGACGGAGCCGAGAAATTAAGACCGGATTTGAAATAAACGATGGGTTATAGTTATGTTCCGCTGAAGCTTAAAGCCGAGATTGCCAGAATAGAAAAAGCCTGTAAACTTACAAAAAAGATAATAACACTCCTTGCAGAAACCGCAGAAGAAGGAATGTCGACGGAACATATATCAAATCTCTGCATGCAGTTGATAAAAAAAGACGGCGGCGATGCAGGTCTGTCCGGTTACAAGGGTTTTCCGGCTCCAATCTGTATTTCGGTCAACCATGTTGCCGCACACGGAGTTCCAAACAGTTATAAATTAAAATCAGGAGATATCGTAACATTTGATTTAACTGCAGGTTTAAACGGCTGGTACGGAGACTACGCAGTAACAATTGCAATAGGTGATACTTCAAAGGAAAAGCTGCAGCTTATAACAGCAGCTGAAAAGGCAACCATGGCTGGAATAAAAGCCGCCAAGGCGGGATGCAGGATGGGCGATATAGGGGCGGCTATTCAGGAATCCGCTGATTCTGACGGGTTTTTAATACTCAAAAACTTTATAGGTCATGGAATAGGTCGGGACATTCATGAAGAACCTGCTGTACTGCATTGCGGCGAAAAAGGCACCGGCCGGCCTGTTGTTCCCGGAATGGTCTTTACAATAGAACCTATTCTTACACTTGGAAAAGATGAAGTCGAAATACTCTCCGACGGCTGGTCAGTGATAACAAAAGACAGAATGCCCTGCGCGCAGTTTGAACATACGATTGCAGTGTTCGGCGATCATACTGATATACTAACGGAATAAAAAGACTATCAATCCGCAATAAAATAATTCTCCAAATATGAAGGTAGCGGGTTTATGAAATTAGCGTAATAGATTTTGTTCTTTGAATTGCGTTTAAAAAGATGAAACCGGCGCATATAAACCCGTCGGATTGTAATACGCCGGTTTTTCCGGTATTTATTGTAATTATACACAATAAAGTAATTTTAACAGCCATCTGTCAGATTCGAACTGACGACCCCGAGATTACAAGTCACGTGCTCTGGCCAGCTGAGCTAAGATGGCAAAAAATGTTAAACCCTTTGATTTAACATTTTGTGGGGGTAAATTACATTTTTTTAATTATTTTGTCAATCGATACCGGGGTAATTTTGTATTATAATAAACTTAAAGAATTTACTGCAAAAGGGTTGCCAAAAAAAAGTATTTGTAATATAAAGTTCAGGAATCAAGCCGGTTGTAAGTCATTTTTATCAGTCATCAGGCTTATTCGATGGGGAGGTTCCCGAGTGGTCAAAGGGGGCAGACTGTAAATCTGTTGGCTACGCCTTCGAAGGTTCAAATCCTTCTCTCCCCAAAGACTGTCCATTATATGGGCAGTCTTTTTTTTTAGACTTTTTTAGTTTTTATTTGTAGCTTATAATTAGTATATATCTGAGTAGAAAAGAAATGAGTGATAAGAAATTTTACGAAAACGGATTAAGATTTGAATGCCAGAGATGCTCCGCGTGCTGCAGGCATGAACCGGGATATGTCTTTTTAACAAAAAAGGATCTTGAAATACTTGCAAAATCTTTGGATATGGATGAAAAGAGATTTCTTGAAAAGTACTGCAGGACAATAGATCTCGGAGGTATAAAACGGATAAGCCTGATAGAGAAAAAGAATTATGATTGTGTTTTCTGGAATGAGGAAGGGTGTGCGGTATATAATGCACGGCCTGTACAATGCAGAACATATCCTTTCTGGATATCATATCTTGAAGATGAAAATGACTGGAATGAGCTTGCTGAAAGCTGTCCCGGCGTAGGTAAAGGCGGGATAGTGTCTCTGGCAGAAATTGAAAAAAGAATTGCCGAAAGACAGGACGAACCGATGTTAACGGTATAAACTATTACCGAAAGGAATCGAAATGAAAGTAAAGTTCTGGGGAGTGCGGGGATCAATTCCGACTCCAATAAAACCTTCTCAGCTGCAGAGCCGTATTGCAGCAATTGTGCAGCGGATACAACCTTCAGATCTGGTTTCTCAGGAAAGCCGGGATGCTTTTCTTGCCGGTATTCCTCCGTACCTTATTGAAACAATAGGCGGCAATACAACATGTATTGAAATACGACTTGATGATAATTCATGTATAATTATAGATGCCGGTTCAGGAATTCGTGAACTGGGAATAAATATTCTTAAAAAAAGAGAAAAAATAAAGGAATTTCATATTTTTTTCACGCATTTTCACTGGGATCATATTTTGGGACTACCTTTTTTTGATCCTGCATATATACCAGGAAACGAATTGCATTTTTACAGCCCGGTCAAGCATATGGAACAGGCGTTAAAAGAACAGATGAAACTGCCTTATTTTCCGGTAACGATGGATGCTTTCGGAGCGAAACTGTTTTTTCATGCTATTGGTGAAAAGCCGGTAACGATAAGCGATGCGGAAATTTCCTGGAGACGGGTAAAACATCCTGGCGGATGTTTCTCATATAAAATAAGTGAAAAATGTAAAAACTTCATATTCTCAACAGATACCGAACTTACGGAAAGAGATTTTGTAAGGAATGAGGAAAATATTAAATTTTATGAAGGAACGGATTTAATAGTAATTGATTCCCAATATACTTTGGGTGAAGCAATAGAGAAATATGACTGGGGACATTCATCATATAGTCTGGCAGTTGATTTTGCATCCGAATGGAAAATACCAAAGCTGGTTTTATTCCACCATGAACCGAAATATGATGATAAAAAGATATACAAAATACTTAATTCAGCTAAATGGTATGAAAAGCATATTGAAGACAGCAGCCTGGATATTTATCTGGCAAAAGAAGAACTGGAGTTTAAACTTTGATAGAGCTTACTGGGCTTCGTGTCGCCGGTGTTTATCTTATGTTAAAAAAACGGGAATCGGAGCTTGATTCGATGATGAGTGATCTGGCGGATGAATTGGAGGCATATCTTTATGACAGGCTTTCTATAGAAGAAATGGAAGGTTTGAACGAACTTTATCAGTCGGAAGATACGCAGCTTGGAAGCAAGATTTAGGGTATTTGACAAGAAAACTGAGGGATTATCATGAAAAAAATTATACTTTTTACAATTCTGATTTCATTGTGCGGTTTGGTTGTATATGCGGAAAGGAATGAAGCAGTAGATTTATTGAAATCTCCTGATATACTCGCCTCGGGCGGACAATATACATCTACAATTTCACCGATGGCGGATATTATGAATCCTGCTGCCTCTGCGCTGCAGCAGAGGCTGAGTTTTAATCTGAATTATAATGCATTATTCGGAGATGATACTGTCACCGGGTTTAACGGAACCTCAATTAACCTTGGCGCGGCATTTCCGTTGCGTGCAGGTGTAATAACTACAGCAGGATATTTTCTGTGGTCGGATGATGTAAACGAAATATATGCCGGTACGCAGGGCGGAATCAGAGCAGGTTTTGCGAAAGAACTGTATCCGGGCGTACTCGCAGGCGCCGGTTTAAATACTTATTTTGGTGAGAGCTGGGCCGTTACAGCAGATATAGGCTTTATAAAAGAAGAAGGCGATGTTTCATTCATGAAGGACATGAGATGGGGTGTTGTACTTGGTGAACTTGGTTATTCAGGTTTCAGTTTTAACGGCTCAGTAGCAGCGGAAGCTCCGTCGGTTTTTACACCGGCAGGGGGAATCAGTTTCAATCTTATTGATACGGAAAAAATTCTTTTTGGATTGAACGGTGATATCAGTTTCCCATATTTCAGAAATATACGTCTTAATGTCGGCGGGAACTTAGAATTGCTCGATTTTGCCGGGCTAAGATTTTCTACAACAGCAGATCTCAGCGAGCTGGCCGGATTCGGAGGTGCACCTAATGATGTATCAGCACTCATACCGTCTTTCGGATTGTACTTTAACTTTAAAACGGATTTCCAGGAAGGAGATTTATCAGACAAGGGATGGTCGAAAAATGACGTCAGGGCTTCGGCTTCGGCAACACCGATGGCAAACGGTCTGTGGGCAGCCGGCGCAGGTCTTAATGTAGAACTTGGAGTTGTTGATGAAACTGCACCTTCAATAGAGATGGACCTATCTGACTTTTTCGGCGAAGAGAATAATGAAAACACAGAATCAGAAGCCGATGTTATACAGGACGGAAAAGAAACATCTTTTAAATCCGTATTAAATAAAACGAGAAAATATGTATCGGAAGATGATACAAAAGCAAAAAAAAACAAAATAAACCCGGGAAATATAAATAAAGGTCCCGACGGAGAGAGAATAGTAACCTATATGTCGCCAAATAACGACGGCATCAAGGACACAGTTGAGATCCCTGTCAGGATTACGGATTCGCGATATATTAAAGGTTTTTCGTTTATAGTTGAAAACCAGGACGGAGACGAAATAAAAGTAATTGAGAATAAGGAAAAACGTCCGGAAAATGCCGGACTAGCCAATTTTTTTCAAAGACTATTTTATGTCGAGAAAGGCGTTGATATCCCTGAATCAATCAGATGGGACGGGATTGGCGATAACGGTAATGTAGTTCCGGACGGCTTTTACAGATTTTACATGAAAGCATGGGATGATAACGGAAATACATCACAGACTGAAAAATACGGTATTGTCATTGATAATACTCCGCCGGAAATAGTAATTGGGGAAATAGATGAAGAGCTGAAAATATTCAGCCCGAATAATGACGGAAACAAGGACACCCTTGAGATTGAACAGTACGGTTCAAGCGAAGATACCTGGAAATCAGTTATAAAAAGTGCTGACGGAAAGATTTATAAAAACTATGAATGGAAAAACAGTGAACCGGATAATATAGTATGGGACGGAAAAGACGACAGAAAGTTACTGGTTCCTGACGGAGTTTACTTTTATTATATTGAAGCAGAAGACAGGGCGGGAAACAGCGCTGAAATGGAAGTTGCCAATTTAATAATAAACACTCAATCCACTCCGATATCATTATCACTCGACGCATCATATTTTGCCCCCGGCATTGAAGGCAGCAACAATTTAATAAAGATAATTCCCGATATACCTGTGAAAAAAGGTATTGAAAAATGGATGCTTAAAATTGTAAAAGACAACGGCCTGGAAGTGAAGAAATATGAAGGCGGAGCAATTCCTGACATATTTGAGTATAAAGGTGAATTTTCAGGAGGATACATAGAAGAAGGTGTTTACACAGCTTTGCTGAATATTGAGTATATAAACGGTAATAATCCTTCGGCCGAATCGCCGGATATTTATGTAGACAAGACTGCTCCTTCGGCATCGGTAAAAACATCTCTGAAAATATTCAGTCCAAACGGCGACGGAAAAAAAGACTTTTTATCTATATATCAGGAGACTTCAGTTGAAGATGTATGGTACGCAGAAATAGTCAACTCGGAAGGGAAAAAAGTCAAAGAATATAAATGGGTTAATAACGCGGAATCTGTTTTTAATTGGGACGGTTATAATTCGGCAGGAACTCTGGCTGCCGATGGAACATATTCATACAGGCTTTATACAGCAGACAGGGCCGGGAACAAAGGTGAGTCGGTTGCTGTAAAATTCGATCTTGATACGGAAGAAACCCCGGTCATGCTTGCCGCCAGCCCTGAAGCTTTTTCTCCGAATGGAGATAAAATAAAAGACAGTCTTGTTTTAACGCCTGTTTTAAATGAAAAAGAAGGAATTCAGTCATATAAACTGCTGATAACCGACGGCAGCGGAAATATCGTAAAAACGATTAAAAGTGAAGGCCGGATAAAAAATGAATTTATCTGGGATGGTGTTAATGATGCAGGCAGGAAAGTCGAAGACGGTATTTATCGTGCTGCAATTGAGGTTATATATGAAAAGGGTAACGTTTCGAATGCTGTAACCAGGGATTTTATAATAGATTCGGTGTATCCGGAACTGGATGCTAAAACAGATTTTACATTGTTCTCACCGGATGATGACGGAAAGAAAGACAGTATTGTAATAAGGCAGACCTCCAGTAATGAACAACTTATAACAGGAATTATCAAAAATGAGAAAGGTGAAAAAATAAGGGAATTTTTTTGGGATAATAAAGTTGAGAATATAGAATGGGATGGAACTGATTCAAACGGAAACAAAGCCGGCGACGGTGTTTATACATATACGCTAGAATCCCAGGATCTGGCAGGAAACAGAACAGAAAAGAAAATAACTGACATCAGAATCGACAACAGACAAACTTCTGTATTCGTTACTGCCGGAAGCAAAGGTTTTACTCCGAACAACGACGGAAATAATGATAAAATTGAATTCTCTACAATAGCGACACTAAAGGACGGTGTTGATAATTGGGAATTTGTAATAAGACAGGACGGGACGAAAGCTGTAAAATCTTTCAGCGGAAATATCCTTCCTGAAAAAATCATATGGGACGGAAGAGACGAAAGCGGAAAAATTGTTGAAGGAAATTTTAAGGCCGAATATAAGGTTCGGTATGTAAAGGGGAATGAACCTGTGTCGGTTACAAAGGAATTTGTATGTGATATATCGGCACCTGTTATAAGTGTTATGGTTTCACCAAGACCGTTTTCTCCTGACAATGACGGAATTGATGATGAACTTGAAATTAAGATTAATGCTGAAGACAGTAACAAAATAGATAAATGGTCGCTGGAGATAGTAGATCGACAGGGTAATTCATTCGTTTCTTTCAGTGGTACAGGAAAGCCGACGGATCTTATAGTATGGGACGGAATCGGTAAAACAGGTGAACTTGTTATAGCAGCGGAAGATTATCCGTACAGGCTTACGGCAACAGACGAATATGGAAACAAGGCGCAGGAATATGGTGTAATCCCTGTTGATGTGCTGGTTGTTAAAGAAGGCGATAAGCTAAAAATAAGAATAGCAAATATTACTTTTGCTCCGGACAGTGCTGAATTGAGAAAAGACGATCCGGAAATCAAGGAAAAAAATGAATATGTGCTGGGACGGCTTTCTGAGATACTTGAAAAATATAAAAGCTATAAAATACTGATAGAAGGACATGCTGTAAGTGTATACTGGGCAAATCCGGAACGGGCAGCAAGAGAAGAGAGTGAAGAGCTGCTGCCTTTATCAAAAGCACGTGCCGAAACCGTTAAGATGTACCTTGAAAAACTTGGGATTGCTGAAAACAGGATGACCACCGAAGGAATCGGAGGAAAGAATCCGATTGTTCCTCACGGAGATATGGACAACAGATGGAAGAATCGCCGGGTTGAGTTTATCCTGATAAAATAGTGAGATAATGAAGAAATTAATAAGATTCTTAATCGTTCTGTTAATAATTACGGCTGCGGTAGCTGCCGCCGGTGCAGCCGTAATGATAAATATAAACAAACCGCCTGATAATATGCCCGGAGAAACAGTATTCCGGGTAAGTAAGGGTGAAAATGGAAGTGTTATCGGAAAACATCTTGAAGAACAGGGGTTGATAAGAAGCAGCGCTTTCTTTATTGCTTATATTAAGTTTAAAAACACGGCCGGTATGATGAAGTCAGGACTTTACAGGATAAGCGGCGGGGCGAGTTGTGTTGAAATACATAATCTGCTTTTATACGGGGCGGAAGAATTATTCAGGGTTGCTGTTCCGCCTGGACTAACATCAGGAAGTATATCGGTAATACTTGAAAAAGAAGGCATAACGAACGCTGAAGATTTTCTAAAAGAGGTTGCCGAAAAAAATGCAGAGGGTTTTCTTTTTCCTGATACCTATAGTTTTCCAAAAGAATATCCGGCTGAAAAAGTTGTTGAAGTAATGACCGAAACATTTAAAGAAGCAGCAATTTCAGTATATCCGGACTATGAAAAGATGGACGATGCTCAGCAAAAAGAAAAAGTAATAATGGCATCAATTATTGAAAGGGAATACAGAAACGAAGATGAAGCAGGGAAAATAGCTTCAGTATTTTATAACCGGATAGAAAAGAATATGTACCTGGGATCATGCGCAACTATTGTCTATGTGATAACTGAAGAACAGGGAAAGGAGCATCCTGAAAAACTGCTTTATCGTGATCTGGAAATTGAATCGCCTTTTAATACATACACTAATAAAGGATTACCGCCGGGCCCTATATGCAACCCGGGACTGACGGCGATAAATGCAGCTTTGAATCCGGAGGAAACTGATTTCTTATATTTTCTACTGGAGGACCCAGAAAAGGGTACTCATATGTTTTCCAGAAATCTTGCAGAGCACAACCAGTCGTACGAACTGTATATAAAGGGAAAATGAGCAGGAACGTAAGAGAAGAAATAAATAACAGGCTGAATATCGTTGATATTGTCGGTAAATATCTTACCCTTAAAAGATCCGGGGCAAGATATACCGGGTTATGCCCGTTTCACAATGAAAAGACTCCTTCTTTTACTGTAACACCCGAAAAAAATCTTTTTTACTGTTACGGTTGCCATAAGGGCGGTACTATTTTCGATTTTATTATGGAAATTGAGAATATGAGTTTTTCGGAATCTCTAAAATATCTTGCGGAGAAAGCAGGAGTTGAAATAGATAAAACATATAGCAGCGGAATAGACAATAAAAAACGTGATGCGCTGAAAGAATTGTATAAAAGGGCTTCAGGCAGTTTCCAATATATTTTAAAAAACAAGCCGGAAGCCGCAAATGCAAGAAAATATCTCGAAAATCGGGGCGTATCAGAATCAATATTGGAAGAGTTTCAAATAGGATGGGCACCTGAAAACAGAAGCTGGCTTACCGGTTTTTTAAAAACAAAAGGATATTCTGAAGAATTCCTGAATGAAAGCGGATTATTCTCAAAAAGAGGACTTGGCTATCCGTTATTCTCAGGAAGAATTATGTTTCCCCTGACGAATTATAATGGAGACATTATAGCTTTCAGCGGAAGAACAATGAAAGATTTTGGTCCGAAATATATAAATTCACCGGAAACTCTGATATTTCAAAAAAAAAGAAATGTATACGGTTTATTTAATGCAATAAAAAGCATAAGGGAGCAGGATTATTTCATTCTGTGTGAAGGGCAGATGGATGTTATAGCTTATCATCAGGCAGGCATAAAAAATGCTGTTGCTCCTCTTGGAACTGCATATACTGAGGAACAGGCGGCAATGCTGAGAAGATATTCAGATAAGGCAGTTATTTCATTCGATGGTGATTCAGCCGGACTAAAAGCAACTGAAAAAGCCGTAATGATCAATGAAAAACACGAAATAAAGAGTGAAATTGCTGTTTTTAACGAAAAGGAAGACCCTGCAGATTTACTGCTTAATAAGGGCGAAAAGGCATTGCATAAAATATTAAAATCTACTATAAATAGTTTTGATTATATTCTGGAAAATGCGATAAATTTATCCGATATAAGAAATCCCGAAGGTAAGGAAGAAGTAATTCTGAGGCTTAATGATTATATAAACAGTCTTACATCCGAAGTAAGGAGAGAAAGCTGTATAAATGTAATTGCAGAAAGGATCGGAGTTGATGCTTCTTCCGTAATAAGAGATATAAAGAGGCAAAACAGACAACCGGGCAATAACAGGCAGAAAGAAGCAGTAGCCAGGGAACAGAAACCACGTGGTATTACTGCTGAACTGTTTCTAATGATAGCAGTGATAGTCAGTCGGGAAAAATATTCGTTTGTCAGAGGCAAAATTAATTTAGACGACCTGAACGACAACAGGGCAAGAGAAGTTTACATAGCTCTTGAAGAAAGTTACAGAAATGAAGAGACAGGTCTTGATTCAGTTTTGAACCGAATTGCGGATGCAGCACTGATTTCGCTGATAGCGGAAAAGGTAACCTCCGAAGAATACAGTATTAATAGTGATGAACTGATAAAAGACGCTGTGAAAAGAATAAAGAAAAGTAGTTTGTTGAAGAAAAGAGAGGAAATAGTCAGGAAATTAAAGGGAATCTCGCAAAATTATGACGGGGTTGTTAACGAGACGGAACTTCTCTCCGAAAAGATCTTTATAGATCAGGAAATCGAAAAACTGAGGTTGGGAATATAATGTCAGAAATGCAGACCGAACCTGCTGTAGAAAAATTACTTGAATATGCAAAGAACAAAAAAAATATAACTTATGATGAGATTAATGATTTGCTTCCGGACAGTATTGTAAATTCGGACAAAATTGAAGAAGTTATAGCTATTCTGGAAAAAAACAAAATAAATATCGTTGAAGATCCGAATATACCCCAGGGGCCTCCGGAAGATCTGGATGACATTCTTGATGATGATGAAGCAGATGATCTTGATGATGATCTTGATGATGAAAGCTCAGATGATGAGGCAATTGAAGAGCCGGTAGAAAAAAAGAGAATTGTATACAGTGAAAAAGAATCTTCTATTGATGATCCAATCAGATTGTATTTGAGGGAAATCGGAAAAGAGAATCTTCTTACGGCGGAGCAGGAAGTTGAGCTGTCAAAGCAGATGGAAGAAGGTGAAAATATTATAAAGGAAGTAATAAAGAATTCAGGAATGGTCATTCCGGAATTTAACAACCTTATGATAAAGACCTTTTCAAAAGTAGATCCGAGAGACCTCGATTTGAGCAAAAAGGAAATCTCTGAATTCCTTGCCGAAAGAAGACGTCTTACACAATTTTACAGGGAAAGACTTAAAGAAATCAGACCGCAGCTGAAAAACTATATAGAATTGAAAACCAGCATTGTAGAAAAAGGCGGCGATGTTATAAATGATGAAGAGATTGTTAAAAAAAGGAAATCACTGCTTAAAAAAGTAGATGATATTGATATTCATCAGGAAGAAATTCTTTATTTTTCAGACAGGTTTACAATCGCAGCTGAAAAAATAAATCGATATCAAAAGAAACAGCATAAAATTGAGCGACGACTGAAGGTCAACAGTATGAGAGAGCTCAGGACCCTTGGAAGAGGTCTGGCTCAGACTGGAAAAAGACGTGAAATTGAAGAAGAATTAGGACTTAATGCTGAAGAGATTAAAGAAAAAATAAGACAGGTTCAGGTAGCTGATAAAAAACTTAATCAGCTTGAGGTCGAATTTGAAGAAAATATTGACAGGATAATTGAAAGATCCGTCGAAATCGACCGCGGGAAAAGCATGATGAAAAAAGCAAAAGACAGGCTCATACAGGCAAACCTGAGGCTTGTTGTTAGTATTGCAAAGAAATACACAAACCGCGGACTTCATTTTTTTGATCTTGTGCAGGAAGGAAATATAGGACTGATAAAAGCTGTTGAGAAATTTGAATACAGAAAAGGTTACAAATTCTCAACATATGCTACTTGGTGGATAAGGCAGGCTATTACGCGATCAATTTCTGACCAGGCAAGAACAATACGTGTGCCTGTTCACATGATAGAACAGATAAACAAGGTTGTAAGAGAATCAAGACAGTTGATGCAGCTGCTCGGTAGAGAGCCTTCTGATGAGGAAATTGCTGAAAGGCTTGGTTGGTCGGTACTTCGGGTAAAATCGGTTAAGAATGTAGCAAGAGAGCCGATTTCTCTTGAAACACCGATAGGAGAGGAAGAAGACTCACTGCTTGGGGATTTTATTGAAGACAAGGATGTAGAAAACCCGGCAAACCAGACTGCATTTAAATTACTGCAGGAACAGCTGCAGGATGTTTTATGCACTCTTCCTCCGAGGGAGCAGGAAGTTCTCAAGATGCGGTTTGGTCTGGAAGACGGGTACTCTCTTACTTTGGAAGAAGTAGGACTGTATTTCAATGTAACAAGGGAAAGAATAAGACAGATAGAAGCAAAGGCTCTCAGAAGGTTAAGACATCCGAAGAGAAGCCGAAGACTTAAAGATTATATTGATAACTAGGAACTAGTAAAAAGATATTCATTTTTAACAAGGGGTTGCAGGAATGAAGCAGGATATTTTTGAAAAATTGAAAGATTTACAGGATATTCTTTCAAAGAAGTATGAAATCGAAAGAGATATTAATGAAATACCAAAAGCTATGGTAACAAAGACAGAGTTGCTTAACAGACTGAAAAAAACATATATCGAGAAAAATGAAAAAGTTGAAAATACCAAGAAAAGAATCGGTAACCTGCGAACCAGATTAGCTGAAGCTGAAGCTTTGAGAGAACAATATGAAAAGCAGATGGATGAAATAAAAACCCAGCGTGAATATGAAGTTCTTGATAAAGAGATTAAAGATGCCACTGAAAAAGAGCAGGAATGCAGAAAAGATATAATTAAATCAGAGAAGGATCTTGAAGAATACAAGTATATACTTGAACGGGATGAGAAGCTTATTAATCAGCAGGAAGAAGAGCTGTCTGCTGAAGAAGAAAAGAATAAGAATGAGAGCGAGCAAAAAAAACAGCTTTTATCCGATCTTGAAGAAAAAGAAAAACATACAACCCCTGATATGGACGAAGAAATTCTGTTTAAATTCGAGCGGATTATAAAAAGCAAATCCGGTGTCGGTATTGTTCCGGTAAAAAACTCTGTATGTTCCGGTTGTCATATGATTCTACCTGCACAATTTGTTAATGAGGTGCGAAAGGGCGAAGAAATACATTTCTGTCCGTATTGCAGCCGTATTTTATTTTTTGAAGAGATAGATGCAGATGATAAATACGATACTACCTTCCTTTCGGACGATGACTCTGAAGGATTATCAGATCTTGAAGACGAAGATGATGATGATGATTTTTAGGGTATATAAATAATAAATCGTATAATTGGCAAAAACTTACAATTGTGGTAAAATAAGTACGACGGATCGGATAACCGCAGAACAGGAAATGTATATGACTGTTTTGAGGAAAGTCCGGGCTCCGAAGAACATGGTGCCGGGTAATACCCGGGAGGAAAACTTTCAGGTTTTTCGACAGATAGTGCCGCAGAAAATATACCGCTAGGCGTTTGGTTGGATGTGGAGTTTGCATGCAAACTTCAGAGACTTTGCTCGCAAAGTCTCCTTAGTAAGGGTGAAAAGGCGGGGTAAGAGCCCACCGCTTTGTTGGCAACAACAAAGGCATGGTAAACCTCACCAGGAGCAAAGTTAAGCAGCAGAAGGTGTTCGCCTGAGGTGATTATGAAGTAATTTCAAAGGAAATTACAGAGTAATTTCATCAATCTGCGGGTAAACTGCTTGAAACAGGAAGTAATTTCTGGATTAGATAGATGGTTATCGTACGTTTCCTTTGGAAACTAATACAGAACCCGGCTTATAGATCCGTCGTTTTTAATTTTAAAATAAGGCTGAAAGATGATTCTACCTGAAGATAGATACAGATTCAGCGGTAAAAAGCGAGATAGCAGAAAGCCGCTTCTATGGATAACAGGCATAGTCCTGATTGTTGCTGCTGTCGTCAGCATTATTCTGGTTATTAACAGATCTGAAATTGACGGACGCATTTTAATTAATAATGATGAAAACGAGCAAACAATTGAGTCATTATGGAAGAATCAGCATTACGAGGCAATTAATAAAAAATGTGAAGAAATTCTCGCCGAAGAACCGATGGAACAGAAAGCCCTGATCTATAACGGTTTTTCATATTTTTACAGAGGTGCATCACAGTACTCACTCGAAGAAAAGATTCCTCTATTTGACAGTGCTATAATGAATCTTAGAAGGGCGCTTCTTGTATGTAATGACGACATCAGGGGAAAGGTCAAATATATACTTGGAAAGTGTTATTTTCAGAAAGGTAAATTCTATTCGGATCTTGCAGTAAAATATCTGGAAGAATCTGTAGAACATGGTTATACTGATGATGATACTTTTGAATATCTTGGGTTGTTGAATTCAAGAATAGGAAAGTATGAGAAAAGTATTGAGTATTATCTTAAAGCAATAGAAAAAAATCCGTCGGATATGCTTTATTTGGTACTTGCTCAGACATACTATCAATTGGGAGATGTTACAGAATCAGAGACATATTTGCTTAAAACACTGAACAATACAACTGATTTCAGTGTTGAACAGAAAGCCAGATATTTGCTTGGAAATATCCTTGTTGAAAATGGGGAGTATGAAAAAGCTGAGGCTGAATACAGAAAAATACTTGAAAAAAATAATAAAGCGGCCGACGCTCATTATTATCTTGGCGATATATATGAGAAAATGGGCGATAGTGTAAAAGCAAGGTACGAATGGAGAAAGTGTCTGGAAATAGATTCTTACCATTACGGTGCAAAGCTTAAACTGTACGGTTAAATGCGATTGGGAGGATTTAATGGGCTTTAGAAGATTTTCAGATGCGTTTTCATCTGACATTGGAATTGATCTTGGTACATGCAATACGCTGGTTCATGTCAGAGGAAAGGGAATTGTCATTTCTGAACCCTCAGTCGTTGCTGTTGAACGAGGAACTAAGAAGGTTGTAGCAGTTGGTGCTGAAGCAAAAAAAATGCTCTGGAAAACTCCCGGAGATATAATTGCTATAAGGCCGCTCAGGGATGGTGTTATCGCTGATCTTGAAACAACAGAGAAGATGATCAGGTATTTTATCTCAAGTGTCATACCCAGAAGGTTATTCGTAAAACCAAGAATGGTAATAGGTGTGCCTACCTGTATAACTGAAGTTGAACGAAGAGCTGTCGAGGAATGTGCACTTAAAGCCGGCGCCCGGGAAGTAAAAGTCATTGAAGAATCTTTGGCTGCTGCAATCGGAGCGAATATGCCCATCTTCGAACCTGCCGGGCATATGGTATGCGATATCGGCGGAGGTACCACTGAAATTTCGGTTATTTCTCTGGGCGGAATGGTTGTGACAAAGGCTATCCGTATTGGCGGAGATGAATTTGATGAAGCAATTATAAAACACGTAAGAAATGTCCATAACCTGATTGTAGGCGAACAAACCGCAGAAAACCTGAAAATAAAGATCGGGAATGCGTCTCCCGACAAGAAAATTGAGAAAATGGAAATTAAAGGAACCGATGCTATAACGGGCCTGCCCAGAAGACTGGAAATTGACTCTGTTGAGGTACGTGAAGCCCTTCAGGAGCCGATAAACGGAATAATAGAGGAAATTAAGAGTACTCTCGGACAGACACCGCCTGAGTTGGCAGCAGATATAGTAGAGCGGGGTATAGTAATGACCGGGGGCGGATCGCTGCTGAAAGGTATGCCCAAACTGATCTCGAAGGAAACCGGTGTGCCGGTAATCCTGGCGGAAGATCCGCTGTTGTGTGTTGCCAAGGGGGCCGGAATGTATTATGAGCATACAAAAGATCTTTCAAGCAGGACAATATACAACAGCCTGGATAGATAACTGAAGAACCGATGTCGGATTTTCTGCAGTTAATCAAAAAATACAGGGAAATAACAACTCTTTTAATACTGATAATTATATCGGTCGTTATGATCGGGTTGAATACGGATCAGAAGTTGATACGCCCAAAAGAGGCGGGGTTTACAGTTTTTTCAGTATTCCAGAGAGGGATAAGCGGTATAGGCAATTTTATATCTGAAACAGTAAATTCAATAAATGAATTAAGCGAGTTGAAAGAAGCTTATGATGAACTTCAAAATAAAATAAGTGAATATGAAGAAACTGAAAGAAATATTACAGAATTAAGAAATGAGAATAAATACCTCAGGGATCAGCTCGGTTTTTCAAAAACAAGTATATATAAGAATATACCGGCAGAAGTTATAGGAAAAGATCCGGGTAATACTTTTAACTCAATAATCGTAAACAAAGGCAGCAGTTCCGGTCTGAAACGTGATATGCCTGTTGTAGCCTTGCAGGACGGTTATCACGGTCTTGTAGGCAAGGTTGGAGAGGTTAGCCGTTTCTCATCTATAATTATTCCAATTTATAACGAATCGGCTTACGTTTCATCAAGACTTCAGGACAGCAGATACGAGGGACTGGTAAGCGGAAGCGGCTATTCAAATTCCTTATTACGAATGGACTATGTCAAAAAGATTGCACGTGAAGAAATTCGATATGGGGATTTCGTAATTACGTCAGGAATGAAATCTATATATCCCAAAGGCATATATATAGGAAGGGTTACAGCCATTGAAGGAAAGGAATGGGATACGTCTTTACAGCTTGAAATTGAGCCTGTTGTTGATTTCAGCAAGCTCGAATATGTTTTCATTCTTAAACGGGAAGAATGATGAGAAGAAACAATTTTATTTTTAGTCTGCTTCTCACTGCAGGATGTGTGATAATACAATCGACTTTTATGCATAATATCGAGATTTATGGAGTTATCCCTGATATTGCATTGATAGTAATAGTATTCTCCTCGAACAGTTCAGGTCCAATGCGTGGTCAGATACTGGGATTTTCTGCAGGGTTGATTCAGGACTTTTTAAGCGCGTGTCCTCTTGGTTTTAATGCTTTAAATAAGACTATTACAGGGTTTATATATGGTAAACTGAAAGGCAAACTTTTTCTTGATTCAATTCTTCTTCCGGTTATATTTGTTGTAACCGCCACAATTTTTAAAGAAATAATTTCCTCTCTGGAGATTATGATTTTTCTTCCTGATGGAGGAGCTGGTGTCTTCGGTAAAAGTTTTTTTATTGAACTTGGCCTGAATGCATTTTTGTCTCCTTTTATTTTTGCATTACTAAAACTTTTAAAAATTTACAGGTTAAATGATAAGGACGGCTATTAAAAATGCCGCAGAAATTCGAAGTACCTAAGCTCAGGATTATTTTCCTGATGCTTATGATTGTAGTTTTCTGGATTGTTTATGCAATTTACCTGGGAAGCATGCAAATCGTTAATTTTTCCGAGTATCAGCGAAGGGCGAAAGAAGTAGCCAGCAGACAGGCTGTAATACCTGCTCAGAGAGGCGAAATTTACGACAGGAACAAAGATTATCCGATAGTTATGAATATACCTTCCTTTGCTGTTTACGCAACGCCAGGAGAGCTTAGCGATGAACAGAAAGAGAAGCTTATTATCAATTGCAGCAGATATTTGAATATTGAAGAAGATGCTTTGAGACAAAAGCTTCCTGCGGGAACTTCCGGAGGGTTTCAGCCCGTGGAATTGAAAGACGCTCTGCAATACGAAGAAATAACTTTTTTGGCTGAACATATTGAGGATTTTCCTGGTTTAAGCTGGCAGAGCAAACCTATACGAGGATATCCGGAGGAGGGATCACTTTCCCATATAATAGGTTATGTCGGTAATATAACCAGTGAAGATTTGCAAATACTTTATAATAAAGGTTACGAACGTAATTCGACTATAGGTAAAAGCGGAATAGAGAAACAGTATGATATGCTGCTGCGGGGGAACAACGGTTCCAGGATGAGAACTGTTGATGTTAAGGGAAGAAGAATTGAAGGAGATTTGCAGGTTACTCCACCGGAAAACGGTAAAAGCCTTGTCCTTACAATAGACAGAAACATACAAAAACTTTGTGAAAATGCCCTCGGCGAACGTATTGGTTCTGTAGTGGTCCTTAAACCGTCGACAGGCGAAGTCCTGGCAATGGTTTCATATCCTTTTTATAACCCAAATCTGTTTTACACAGATCAGAGTGAAGAAGAATATAACAAATTGTCATTGGATCCCAGATTTCCGTTTTTAAACAGGACGATTCAGTCCGGTTATGCTCCTGCTTCAACATTTAAAATAATAATGACAGCTGCCGTTCTTGAAGAAAAAGCATTTCCTTTGAATAAAGTTATTAATTGTAACGGATCAATGACATTGGGAGACAGGACTTTTAATTGTCACAAACTAAGCGGGCATGGTCCGTTAACACTGAAGGAAGGGCTCGCAGAATCATGTAATGTATTCTTTTATACCATGGGTGTAGAATATCTGGGTATCGATAAAATAGCGGATTATTCAAGGAAGCTGGGATATGGAGAAGCTACCGGAATAGATTTACCCGGTGAAATCAGAGGTCTTGTTCCGACACCTGAATGGAAAGAAGATGTTTATCATACTGTTTGGGTCGGAGGCGACACCATGAACGTCTCAATCGGCCAGGGAGCGTTGAATGTAACGCCTTTACAAATGGCGTCAGCTCTTTCGTTAATTGTTAATGAAGGATTTTCATATAAACCACATATACTTAAGCAGGTTGTTGATCAGGCAACAGGTGAAGTTCTGAATGAAGTTCAACCGGAAATACTGAGAACTACAAATATCAGCAAGGACACCTTTGCAACGCTGAAAGAATATTTAAGAGGTGTTATTACAGACGGAACTGCAAAATATGTTATAACGACACAAGCTGTTGAAGCTGCAGGAAAAACAGGTACGGGCCAGATTGGACTGGAAGAACAATGGGATTCATGGTTTGCATGTTTTGCACCGTATAAAACAGATAATCCGGATGAACAAATTGTGCTTGTAATTAATGTGGAAGGAGTAAATGAATGGGAATGGTGGGCACCCAAGGCAGCAGATATGATTCTGCAAGGCATCTTTACAGATCAGACATATGAAGAAGTACTGGAAGAATTCAGAAACAAATGGTACATAGTTGACTGGAGAAAGCGCCAAAGAGAAGCCCGGGAAGATGAGCAGCAGATAATAACGGAGCAGGCGGAATAATGAAGAACAGATCAATTTTCAGATTTCCGTTGCTGATTCTTGCAGCAGCAATAGCACTTTCAGTGATCGGTATAATGTTTATATATTCAAGCGGTATTTCCTCCGAAGGCGTACTTCTGAATAATGAATATGTTAAGCAAATAGTATGGGTATGTATCGGTCTGGTAATAATGATAAGCATATCATTCTTTGATTACGAACGACTGCGCAGATTGTCTTTTTATATTTATATACTTATGCTGGCTATGCTGGTTTTGGTACTGTTTTTCGGTGATACTGTAAACGGAGCAAGATCCTGGCTTAATATAAAGGGGCATGGGTTTCAGCCGTCCGAATTCATGAAGATTGCGCTTATTATAAGATTAGCCTGTTTTTTTGAAGCAAGCAGAAATAAATATTCCGATTTTGTAAGATTCTTTTTAAGTTTGATTCAAACGGGAATACCAATGCTTTTAGTCCTGGTGCAGCCGGATATGGGTACTGCAATGGTTTACCTCCCCATTTTCTTAATAATGGCATTTGCGTCAGGAATAAAAAAAAGGTACCTGATATTTGTTATTTTCTGCGGAGCACTTGCAGTGTCGGCAATAATAATTCCGGCATGGGACAGTTATATAATAACCGATAAAAGCATAGCTGCGGCCAAAGTTTTTTCAGATAAAAGAATGCTGTTAATAGTGATTTTATCAGCGGTATTAATATTTATTTTGAGCGGGGCCGGATTGATTTTCATGAAAAAGAGATATTTCTACTGGATTGCATTCGCTGCACTTATTGTTATTATCGCTATGGGGATGACGCTCGGAGCAAATGATTATATTAAGGATTATCAGCTTAAACGTCTGATTATTTTTATTGACCCGCAGATAGATCCCAAAGGTGCGGGTTGGAACGTAATTCAATCCATAACTGCTGTAGGTTCTGGAGGATCTGCGGGAAAAGGTTTTCTGCAGGGAACACAAAGCCATTATCGATATCTTCCGCAACAGTCCACAGATTTTATATTCTCAATAATTGCAGAAGAGTGGGGTTTCGCAGGTTGTATGCTGGTTTTTTCATTATACATTATTATAATAATACGCAGTTTATATATTTTGCTTTCAGCAAAAGACCCTCTTGCCTTATATCTGGGGTGCGGAGTAGTCGGGATGTTATTTTTCCATTTCATTATAAATATAGGGATGGCTATCGGAATAATGCCGATAACAGGAATCCCTCTGTTGCTTGTTTCATATGGCGGTTCTTCAATGTTTACAACAATGGCCGGACTCGGATTGATTTCAAGCATATACTTGCATAAATATAAATACTAGGATATTTTTTTACGCTATGATAAATATAAAACCAGAGATCGATCTGCGAAAAGAGCTGCTGAGAGTTAAAATACCCGGAAGATATGTAGGGGGAGAATTCGGCATTATGGAAAAACCGGGAGCTTCTTTCAGTGTAGCGCTGTGTTTTCCCGATCTTTATGAAATAGGGATGTCCAATCAGGCAGTAAAGATCCTGTATGAAACAATAAATTTTGAGACATCTGTTTCCTGTGAAAGGGTTTTTTGCCCGGCTCCTGATTTTGAAAAAATATTAGTAGAGAAAAACATACCGTTGTATACTCTGGAAACCGGAAAATATGTAAAAGAACATGACATTCTTGCATTTACAGTCGGATATGAATTATCAGCTACAAATATTTTAAAAATACTCGATTTAAGTAAAATTGAACTGGAAAATACTGAACGCAGCAAAAATGCACCAATAGTAATAGCAGGAGGGCCGGCAATAACCAATCCATTACCGTTCGGTGATTTTATAGATGCGGTATACATTGGTGAAGCCGAAGAATATTTTAACGAAGAGATTGAAAAATACAGCAGGATAAAATCTGCCGGCGGCAGCAGGGAAGATCTTCTTGAAGAGATTAAAAAATCAAAATACTTTTGGGCCAAAAATAAGAATGAAAATGTAAAGAAGGCTGTTTGGAACGGGTTCTCATTAAGCAAAAAAGAACAAAAGTTGATTGTTCCGTCAATTGCTACTGTCCAGGACCATGGTGTTGTTGAGATAATGCGAGGCTGTCCAAACGGTTGTCGGTTTTGTCATGCCGGAATATTTTACAGGCCTTTCAGAGAGAAGAATATTGAGACGGTGGTAGAAGAAGTTGATTCGATAATTAAAAATTGCGGCTATCGTGAAATAACTCTTTCATCATTGTCAAGCGGAGATTACAGCCATATAGCTGAACTTATAAAAATATTAAATAAAAAGTACAGCGGAAAGAAAATATCTTTTTCATTCCCGTCGATAAGGGTTAACAGTTTTACACTGCCGTTAATAAGTGAAATATCAAAGGTAAGAAAAAGCGGGTTGACGTTCGCTGTGGAGACGCCCGACATTAAACATCAACGTGGTTTGAACAAGGAAGCTCCGGTCGACCGAATTATTGAAATACTTAAGGAAGCAAAGAAAATGGGGTGGAATAAAGCAAAATTTTATTTCATGCTAGGACTTCCATTTTTTGAAAATGAAGATGAAACAGATGAAATTATAAATTTTCTCAGGAAAGTCGGACGGGAAACAAAAATGCAGTTAAATATAAATATAGGTACGTTTATACCAAAACCGCATACCCCGTTTCAATGGTCATTCCAGCTAGTTGAAGAAAAAGCGTACGAAAAAATAATTAAAATTAAAAGAGCCCTGCCGGATAAGTTTTTTAAAGTAGGATACCAATCCCCGTTTATGTCTCTAATTGAAGGAATAATCAGCAGAGGCGATGAGAAAGCCGGAAAACTGATTTTAAATGCCTATAAAAAGGGAGCGGGACTGGATGCTTGGGAAGAATATTTCAAGAGGGATGTTTGGAGAACTGCTATTGAGGAATCAGGTATTGATATTGAGAATGATATTTGTTCCAATAAATATTATGAAACGAAACTGCCGTGGGACGATGTAAACCTTAATGTCGGAATGGCTTTTTTAAAAGAAGAGTACGAAAAAGCTTTTAGCGGTGAAATGACTTCAGCATGCAGTAACGATTGTGAACATTTATGCGGAGCATGTGGGAACGGGAATAGCATATTCAAAAATGAAAATGATAAGGAAATAGAAAAAATATTAAAAGAATTCGAGGTGAAGAAGGGCGATGACACGGAAGTGAGGTCGGTAAAACAGAAGATACTTTTCTCATTTATAAAAAAGGGAAAGGCGGCTTTTTTGTCTCATATAAATGTGATGAATGTTTTTGAAAGGGCTTTTATCAGAGCCGGTGTAGATTTAAATTATACTACGGGCTTCAATCCCAAACCTAAACTTGAATTTGCGAATCCCATAACGCTTGGTTTTGAATCGGAGGATGAAATCGCATCAATTGAAATACTGGAAGACGAAAAAATATGTATAGATGACTTGGGAAATTACTTTATAGAAAAATTAAATAAAGCACTTCCTTCGGGCATTAAAGTGACAAAAGCAAAGTTAATAAAATCAATACTTTGTGAAGCTACCGGGAAGAAAGTTCCGTCTCTTATGTCTACATATAACGGCGGAATTTATAAAATAACTTGTTCTAACAGTTTTACGGCTGAAAAACTTTATGCGAATCTTGAAAATAAAAGCGGTGTTAACATTGAAAGAGATTCAGAAAAAAACAATATATTAAATTTAAAAACCTGGAAAACGGAAAGTGGAAATATTTTAAACTTATTTAAATTCCTAAAAGACGAATATGGCGAAGAATACCCGTTTGATAATTACGCTGTAACTAGAAAGGCAACAGTTTGCACAATGTCAGATGATATTAGGAATGATTATTTTCTGTGTTATGACTAAACAGCTGCTTGGTTATATCAGGATAGCTATTCGGCTGCGTTTGTTTTTGACTCTTTCCAGAGGGAATCAAGTTCTTCAAGATTCGTGTCTTTCATTGAAAGTCCGCGGTCTTTTATTGTCTTTTCAATATATTTAAATCGTTCTATAAATTTATTATTGGTACGGGTCAGGGCTGTAGACGGATCAATAGATAAAAAACGGGCAATGTTTACCAGAGAAAAAAGAATGTCACCAAATTCTTCTTCAATATCTTTTTGTTGATTATCAATTAAAGCTGTCTTGAATTCTAAAATCTCTTCATCAAGCTTGTTTATTACATCTTCAATTTTAGTCCAGTCAAAGTTTTCCTTGGCGGCTTTTTTCTGTATTTTAAGGGCTTTTAAAAGGGGAGGGAAATGCTTTGGCACGGAGTCGAGGACACTTTTATTTTTAATCCGTCCCTCAATATTATCCTTGATATCTTCCCATTGATGGATAACTTTCTCTGGAGTGTCTGCCGAACTGTCATCAGAAAAAACATGAGGGTGCCGTCTTATCAGTTTTCTACAGATTCCTTCAAAAACATCGTTAATCGTAAACAAGTTCTGTTCTTCAAACATAACAGCTTCGAAAGTAGCAAGTAAATAGATATCGCCGATTTCTTCACAGATATGTTGATGATCATTTTCAATTATAGCATCAAAACATTCATACGCTTCTTCAATAATATTTTCTTTAATACTGTCAGGGGTTTGTTGTCTGTCCCATGGACAACCTTCAGGAGATCGTAATTTCTTGATAATCTGATATAAATGTTCAAATGATTCTAATGGTGTATAATTATTCATACAAATAATAATAACACAGATAAAATAAAGATTATAGATAGCAGGGGACTGAAAGATATAATAAAGAGCAAGAATATGTATATTTATTTATACATTCTAAAGTAAATTATTGTGTGTTAA
Organism: Spirochaetia bacterium; assembly: GCA_963675665.1. GTDB lineage: Bacteria > Spirochaetota > Spirochaetia > UBA9216 > UBA9216 > Thalassospirochaeta. The sequence continues at coordinate 3,621,384 of OY776510.1, read as the reverse complement.
AAAACGTAAAACGCAAAATAGTTATTAGATATAATATTATAAGTAGACAGAATATACATTATCGGAAGTCGTGGAAGGGCAAAGATTCAGTTAAAAACAGTTATCTTTTATCTTCAAAAGACTTAGTATAAAGAAAAAGAACAATAAATGAAAAAACAGACGGCCAGAATATTCCGGTTGTAAAAATCTCCTTAAAGAAATATATATATTTTAAAGGATCAAAATGTATTATTGAACCGAAGAATACTCCAAGAAATGAGCCTATTATACCGAAAAGAAGACAAAAGAAATATTTTAAAAGTGTATTGTCCTTTTTAATTAAAAAGAAAAATAAAGTTGAAAAAACAACACCTATAAGAATATAGGTTAATAAAAGATTAATGATGTAAAAACTCATACATTGATACTCCCCATCAAGCTAAAAAAAATCTTAAATATTATAATAGAATAGTATATAGTAAAAACAGTAAAATCAGTTTTCAAAGATACAATCAAATTTAAGAGTACCGAGATATACAGGTGAACTGTATACTGACTTGGTAATATCATCAGGATCTCTTCCATATGAAAAAATATAAAATGTAATATAAAGATAATAATCACCGGTCAATGATTCTTCCAGGCTTGAATAATCAATTGAATCAGGCAGATCATTATCATAAATATTAAAATCATCATTATTAAAAAATTTACGTTTTGATGTATGTTCGAATTCATTATAAACCCAACGGTAAAAATATTGAGTTTCCGGAAAACTCAATGAACTGTTACCCCAAACAGCAGCAAAAAATGATTGTCCTGCTGAAAGCCCCTGCTGCATAAGAAGCCTTATCTTAAATTCTTCATCAAGCAAAGATTGTGTAATCTGAAATGAAGGAAAAGATTCGTTATGCAGGAACGAAGTATCATCGATGGTTGTTGTGAAAAAAAGCCTGTTAAAATCTTTTGAAATTAAGGTGTTTCTGTTTGCTCCGGTAATAGCGGTAATATTATTTCTGTCTGTAATATATTCTGTTGCAGCTCCTGCTGTAGCGGAATCGAGCGGATCGTAAATTTTATAATAAACCTCATAACCGCTGAAGATATTGGTATTATTATCAGAAGCATTGTTGAAAATAAGGTCATAATCATTATTTTCAGGATTTGTACGGGTCTCTGCAATCTCTGGTGCATAGAGATAAGGATACGTAGGAAGTCCGCATGACCCTATTAAAAACGAAAAGAAAGCGATAAAAAAAATGAAAATGATATAGCCGTTTTTCCTGAAAACGGCTATAAAATTAATTTTATTGTTCAACAATATCAATAAGCTCATAAATCAACACGGGCTTATTCTTACCTTTTACCCTGATATTGTCAAGTTCACGTGCAATAACTTTATCTTTAACAAGGCCGTAAGTATTTTCGCTTATTATTATATTTGTTCTATATTGTTTATTGGTTCCTTCAAGGCGTGCACCAAGGTTTACATTGTCGCCTATCAGGGTATAATCCATACGCTGTGTTGAACCCATATTGCCTACAGTCATAATTCCTGAATTAATACCGATTCCAATATTTATCTGTTTTTCCGGAGGAAGCGTAGTATTAAGTTCTTTAAGGGCTTCAATCTGTTTTACAGCAGAACAGCAGGCTCTGTAGGCATGATCTTCCTGAGGCAGCGGCGCACCCCAGAAACACATGATTGCGTCGCCTTCATATTTATCAAGTGTTCCTTCATATTCAAGAATAATATCAGTCATTGCCGTAAGATATTTGTTGAGGAGTTGTACAAGTTCTTGAGGCGGCATTGATTCGGACAAAGTAGTGAACCCCCGTATATCGGAAAAGAATACTGATAGGTTTTTATCAACCCCACCCAGCTCTGGCGGATTATCTATAATCTGTTCAACTACTTTCGGACTGAGATAAGTCCCGAACATTCCCTTTATTTTTCGTTTGTCACGTTCTTCAGTCATTGCGCGATATGCTATTATTAGTAAAAATGTAACAACAATAGCAATAGCAGGCTCAAAGAAAGAGATTATATAGTCGTAGTTATCAAAAATATAACTTGAACCGAAGAATATCAGAAGTATCATTATCAAAGAAATAAATAATGAAGGCAATGTTGAAAAACGGGACGCAAGAAAAGCAATAAGAAAAATAAAAACTGTAAGAATAAGAAAATCCAGCCATACCGGTGCTGCAGTAAGGAAATTATTCATGAGTATGGTGTTAAGTGCATTTGCATGAACTTCAACTCCAAACATAAGGCCGTAAGGGGTCGGTTTCTGATCTGCAGCCATACCTTTTGTAAAGGCTCCTACCATTACAATTTTATTACCCAGAGCTTTTGTCGGAGGCCATCTTGAATCTTTGGCTGGCGGATTCATTGCATAACCAGCATATGATCTGACGGGATATGTCTGTTTTTCTCCGGAAGCGGCAAATGAAGGATAACCCATAAAATTGATGAGCATTTCACATTCGTCATCAATAGGAATTCTGATTTCCGGAACAGGATGGCTTATTTCTTCCGAAATTAAATTTCCTTCATCATCAATTTCTGCCGGAGAGTCAATAATTCGATACGGTTCCCACTCCCCTGTTTCTGTATTAAATTTTTCAGGGTTTGAGATGAGAATATATTCACCAATAACGATAACAAGGTCCGAAAGTTTTTTATTAAGATAATTACATGCCAGAGAAAGCGTTATAGAAGGGACAAGGTTGTCCATGTATTTTTCAATTATATAATAAGAATCATCCGGTTCACCGTCCTCATTTGTATCAGCAGTTTTAAGAGGAGCATCATTCTCCATCATATTTTTGACTTTTTGAATTACAGAATCTGTTAACGGATATTCAATATTATGCTTGATTCCGATACGATCAGTCCAGACCAGGCGTTCAAAAGAAGTTTCATCGACAGGATAATCCACAGTCAGTTCATCGAGGCGTAGTGTATCGACCAGTTTGCTTGATTTGCCTAAAAGCGGTTGTCGACGGTATACATCATCATGATCTTCCTTGAAGTTGGCATGGCCATATCCGTAAGCTGCCTTACCATAAGGTGCAAGCGGAGGCTGTATACCATAGAACGCGGGCAGATCCTGCCAGTTACCGGAGACTTTATCAGATTTAATCTTGCCGTAATTGTCATATAATATCTGCTGACGTATGTAATATTCGTCATAACTGCCTGCGGGAGGCGGAAATTCATCAAGATAAGTTTCAGTAAAAACTTTGCCGTGTTCCTTGAATGCGTCTATCAGCAGGCCGTCATAGGTAGGGTTATCAATAGAATCTCCGAACAGAAGGTCAAGAAATAACGAATTTTCCCGTTCATTCTGATTCTGAATTCTAGAAATTGAGTTCAGAAAATCAGCATGACGCCATCTCGGAAAGGGAAAACGTCCGAGGCGTTCAAGGGTTTTTAAATCAATTCCGACAATCAGTATATCAGGTGAGATATTCGGATTGAAATCTTCATAGCTAACACCTACCTGTATGTCCTGTTCTATTCTGTCGGTACGATACCTGAATAATGTATCGAGCATACTGTTATCTAGCCGTGAAAAAATTACGGTATAGTTGGAAATTAAATAAAATGAAAGTAGAACAAGTGCCCCGATAATAAAACAGAAATACTTTGTTTCCAGAATTTTTAAACGATGTTTTTTCCTGCTCATTTATAAATCTCCCGTTTCGGTTAAAGCCGACAGACGTATTAACACCAAAAAGATGTTTTAACATCAAAATATACTTTTATAATTATCACCTGAATTACATGAAAAAAAAAGGTTTTTTTTTATATAAGCCTTTTTAGCAGAAACTTATGTTAAAAAACGAAATATGCTGAAAAAGGCTTAAAAATACCTCTGAATCTTTAAATTAATCAAGATTTATGAGTCTTGTGCGGGCAAATGAAGACCAGCCGCTGCCGGGATATTTATCCAGCAGTTCATTGTATGAATTAGTTGCAGAAGCAATATCACCGGTTTGTTCATAAAGCCTTGCTATTGAAAGCATGGCATGCGGAACATCCGGGTATATTTTATCGTATTTGTCACAAATATCTCTGTATATTTCGATAGCTTTCTGGTAATCCGAGGCATTTTCAAGTGACGAAGCTGAAAGCATCAGAGCAACAGGGGCAAGATAGCTTTCCCGGTTAACCTCTGCGGAGGTTGAAAATAATAATGCGGCGTCAGTCCAGGACTCTTCTGAAAAACTGATATTGGCTTTCAGAAAATAAGCCCTCTGCTCTGCATATGTCGAAGGATAATCAGAAATAATGGAATCAAGTGAAATCAACAAATCATTTTTTTTCTGAGCTTTATCTGAATCTTCGTCGTCAAGAACAATCCAGTCGTCATAATCTTTCTGCACCTGCTCGATAAGTGCGGCCGATACATTTACTTTCTTCTCAACAGCCGAGTCGATTACCGCAACAACGATAATGGCGACGACAATAACCGCCAGCGCAATCAATAAAAAGTATTTATGTTTCTCCAGAAAAGAAGATAAATCGGCAAGAAATTTATCCTTGCCCTTTAATTCAGTCCGTTTGTCAATCATAAGTGTTGAAGGCTCCTTTAAGTAAAAAATTCTCAGTTTTTTATATCAAGCTCTTTAATAAGTCTTGATAAATAAGTCCGCTGTATCCCGAGTTTTACAGATGTTTCAGTTTGGTTCCAGCTGTTCTGCTCAAGAGCTTTGCGGATAAAATATCTCTTAAAAGTGTTTAAAGCATCTTTAAGATTTTTATTCTCATATTCATTGTTTTCATTAAGGCTGCTTACCAGTAAAAGATGCTGCGGCTTAATAAACTCATCATCGCAGATTACAGCAGATCTTTCAATAACATTCTCAAGCTCCCTGACATTTCCAGGCCATGAATAACTCATGAGAGCTTCTATTGCTTCATTGCTGAAACCGTTTATTTTCCGTTTAAGTTCCCTGTTAAACTTTTTCAGAAAGAAATCAGCAAGAACCGGAATGTCTTCTACACGCTCACGAAGCGGAGGAATAAAAAACGGAAGAACATTAAGACGGTAATACAGGTCTTTTCTGAAACCACCCTCCTCGATTGATTTCTCTATATCTTTATTTGTAGCAGCAAGAACTCTTACGTTAACACTTACAGGCTCGCTGGCACCAACTTTTTCAAATACCATATGCTGTAAAACGCGAAGAAGTTTGCTTTGGAGATTGTATGGCATATCGCCTATTTCATCAAGAAAAATGGTACCGCCGTTCGCAAGTTCAAACCGGCCTCTTCTGTCTGATGTAGCATCTGTAAATGCACCTTTGACATGACCGAATAATTCACTTTCAAGCAGATGTTCGGGTAATGCAGCGCAGTTAACTCTTATAAACGGGCCGTCTGCTCTTTTGCTTTTAAGGTGAATCTGTTCAGCGAAAAGTTCCTTGCCAACACCGCTTTCACCCAGAATAAGAACAGAAGAGTCAGTTGCTGCGATCTTTTCCGCCAGTTTAAGTTTTTCACCTATAAGCTTACTGCCGCTTACAAAAGGATGGTACCCTTTATCTTCATTTATTTTATCCTGCAGTATAAAAAGTTCGTTTCGAAGCTGCTGATAGGATTTTGCATTTTGTATGGCAAGAGCAGCCTGAACAGCAAAACGTTCAAGCCATATCAGATCATCATTGGTGAAGTTTTTTTTGTCTTTTCGGTTTATTATTTCAATTACGCCAACACAGCGGTCCTTAATGCGCATTGGTGCGGCCAGAATGGAACTGGTTGCATAACCGGTTTTGGAGTCGATAATTTTCTGATGACGATCATCCTTGTCAACATCATTTACAATAAGACCCGTATTATGCTTTGCAACCCAGCCGGCTATGCCCTCGCCCATTTTAAGTGAAAACTTTTGTACATCAGGACCTTTAGGGCCAAGCGATATCTCGAAATACAGTCTGTTGGTCTCATGATTTAAAAGGAGAAGTGATGAAGACTCTCCGAAAGTCAGCCTGGATGCTGATTCAAGAATATGTGTAAGCAGCGCCCTGTCATCTGTATAATTAGAGTTAATTAGAGTATTAATCTCGATTAGTGTTTCAAGGCGCTCAACATCAATAGGCGCAGCCTGCATTGAAAACTCCGCTGCAAACGGGAAAAAGCCCGTAAGGACTGTTTCCCGTAAGATTTCTATTCGTCCAGGTTGATTTTATCTTTAAGCATATCGCCTAAAGTGAAGTTCCCTTCCTCTTCACTGTCATGAATGTATTTCGACAATTCCTGACGCTGAATGCTTCTCTGGTACTCACGTATGGAAAGGGAAAGACGCTGCGTATCAGCCCTTATTTCTGTAACAAGAGCTTTTACCTTGTCACCAACGTTAAATTTCTTTAAAAGTTCGTCATCATCAACTCTGTCCGGTCCGGTTTCAGCGAGATTGAATTTATTAATGAGGCCTTCAATTCCGCCCGGAACCTTAACAAAAACACCGAAATCGGTAACGTTGGTTATTTCACCTTCAATCAGGCTGCCTTTGGGATAAGATTTCTTAAGGGCGTCCCATGGATCATCCGAAAGCTGCTTGACTCCAAGTCTGACACGCTTTGTATCCGGTTCGATTGCAATTACAACAGCGTCAATTTCCTCGCCTTCCTTTAATACGGAAGAGGCATTCTTGATTTTTCTTGTCCAGGAGTAATCATCAATATGGAGAAAGGCATCAATACCCTCTTCAAGTTCAACAAAAGCACCAGAATTGGTTACTTTCTTTATGGTTTTTTTTAAGGTCATGCCTACAGGATATTTCTCATCAAGAGAATCCCAGGGATTCGGAAGCACCTGTTTAAGGCCAAGTGAAATACGACCTTCGTCCAGGTTGAATGCAAGAATTTTTACTTCAACCTCATCACCGATAGAAAGAACCTCCCTGGGATGATTTACTCTCTTGGTCCATGAAAGTTCCGATATATGGGCAAGACCTTCAATACCTTCTTCAATTTCGATAAAAGCACCGAAATCAGTAAGTTTGGTGACCTTGCCTTTAACTATATCATCAATATGGTATCTGTTTTCAAAGGTATTCCATGGGTTATCTGAAAAATGCTTGAGCGAAAGGTTTATTTTCTTGTCTTCAGGATCAATCTTTATGACTTTTAGCTGAATAACCTGTCCTTTTTTAACATAATCTTTCGGCTTGGTTACATGTCCCCAGCTCATGTCGTTGATATGAAGAAGCCCGTCGAATCCTCCGAGATCAATGAATGCGCCGAATGAAGTGAAACTTTTTACAGTTCCTTCGATGTCATCACCAATCTGGGTATTTTCAAAGAATTTTTTCTTTGCTTCTTCAGCTGCCGTTTCAAGGTACTGTCTTCTTGAAACTACAATTCTGGCTTTTGCAGAAGTACTGAATTTGTCAATTATAAATTTTGATTTAAGATTAAGATATTCATCGGGGGTTTCGACCCTGGTTACATCAATCTTGGAAATTGGATTGAAGGCCTTTACATCAAATCCCAAATCTACTTCGAAGCCTCCCTTAATAACCTTGCATACTGTTCCGTCTATAGGTGTTTTCTGCTCGGAAGCTTCTTTTAAGTTTTTCCAGAATACCCTTGAATCCGCTTTCTTTTTAGAAACGACAACCTGTCCGCCTCTACCTTCTTTCTTAATCAGTATAACACTGACCTTGTCACCAATTTTCGGTGTCTCTTCAAACTCATCAAGGGAGATTTTACCTTCAGATTTATAGCCTACATCTATAAAAACCTGATCAGGGGTTATTTCAATTATATCACCCTCAATCAGAGCCCCCTCTTCAATATCTTCAAAATTCTTCAGATATTCTTCCTGAAGGGCTAAATTGTTATTGTCGGCAGTAACATCTTTGTCTGTCATAATCGGCAACTATCTCCTAAAACCTGTTTTTCGTTCCTGAATTTTATCTAATACTTTCTCACAAACTTCATCTATGGTCAAGTGCGATGTATCCAAATAAATCGCATCATCAGCTAATTTGAGGCTGCCTACCGGCTTATTTAAATCTATCTCATCACGTTTCTTTATGCTTTCGACAAGCTCATTGTAAGTCTTGTTACTTGTCCCCTGATTAAACCGGCGCATGGCACGAACCTCGATGGAAGCATCCATAAAAAACTTGAATTCGGCATCAGGAAAAACGACAGTTGTAATGTCGCGACCTTCAGCTACGATGCTGATACTTTCTGCAGTTTTTCTGAGAGCGGCTGTAACGACTGTACGGACATCGACGATAGCTGAAATTTGCGCTACAAAAGAATCTACTTCGTCGGTATGGAGTTTGTCTTCAACATCCTCACCGTTAAGATGTACTCGTCCGTTATTTATGGATATTTCAAGTTTTCTGCAATGTTCGGTAACGGCAATATCATCATTCAGATCAATGCCGTCTTTCACGGAAGAAAAAGTAACTGCACGGTAAAAATTACCGGAATTAAGATAAAAAAAACCGGTTTTTTCCGCGATTCTGGCAGCTATAGTACTTTTCCCGACGCCGGCGGGTCCGTCCAGGGCAATAATCATTCTATTCAGCTCCGCTTTTCAGAAGTTTTTTTACTTCGGTTTCGGTCAGAAAACGATATTCGCCGCTTTTAAGGCCACGAATAGTGATATTACCGATTCTGGTACGATGAAGTTTTTTGATTTTAAAGCGTTTGGAATTGAAAAGATTGCGTATTTCACGGTTCCTGCCTTCGCGAAGTGTAAGACTCACCTTTTTTTGCGTTTTAATATCATATTCTTCAATCTTGTATTTAACTCCGTCGACAGTTACACCCTTTTTCCATTCATCAAGCATGTCCGAGGAAATGTCTTCCCGGGTTTCAACAAGATATGTTTTTAATATTCCTGATGAAGGATGAGTGACAGCCTTGGTAAATTCGCCGTCATTGGTAAAAAGAATGAGTCCTGAGGACATGAAATCAAGTCTGCCCACATTATAGATACGGCCCGGCCAGGCCTTTCTGACGAGTTCTATTGCGGTAGGCCGGCCTTCGGGGTCGGATGACGTGCAAAGATAGCGTACAGGCTTGTTAAGAGCTATATAAACCATTTTTTTGGCAGGATAGACAGCCCTACCATCAAAGGAAACCTTCTGATCGGTTATTCTGATTCCCTGTTGAAATACAGTTTCGCCGTTTACAGTTATCCGACCCTCCGAAATATATTCCTCGCATTTTCTGCGTGATCCTATTCCGGCTTTTGCAAGAAATACCTGCAGGCGTACACCTTCCTGGGCAGGTTTGCCCTTATCGGTATCACCCATTGAGTTCAAACCTCACCTGCTGGACATCATCAAGTTTCGGAAGATCCGAGATACTGTTCAGTCCGAAAATCTTGAGGAAATCCTTGGTTGTTCCGTAAAGAACAGGTTTGCCCGGAATATCTTTTTTACCAACTGTTTTGATTAATGATCGCTCAACAAGAATCCTTATCATATTATCAGCGGAAACCCCCCTGATGTTTTCGATTTCAGCTTTTGTAATGGGCTGAGAGTAAGCAATTATGGACAAAGTTTCCATAGCGGCCCGGGAAAGGCGTTTATCGTTTTTCTGACCGTATCTTTCTTTAAGAAAGTCCCAGAGATGGGCTTTGGGTGAGAGCGTGTATCCTCCGGCAAACTGGATAAGTTCAAGTCCGCTGCCGGGTTCACCGTATTTTTTGCCAAGTATATTGAGGGCATTTTCTATGGCTTCTGCGGGAAGGTCTGTTATCTTCATAAGCGATTTAAGTTCAACAGGATCTGATTCAAGAAATAGTACGGCTTCTATCAGCTCGCATTCATTCTTCATATCCATCGGAAACCTCCTCGTGATTTTGTTCTTCACGCCGGCGTATCAAAATATCTCCGAAGAGTTTGTTCTGCAGGATGAATATTCTTTTCTGTTTAACGCTTTCAAGCAAAGCAAGAAAAGCACACACAACATCCATCATGGAGTTTGTTCGTGTTATAAGTTCGGTAAAATAAAACTCCTGCTTGTTTTCCAGAAGTTCATACATCAGGGCGACTTTCTCATTGATGCTTACTTCTTCATACATATCAATAATTCTTTCTGATGAAAGAGAAGTAATTATATTGGAGAAAGTCTGGAAAAGATCCCATATATCAATCTGTTCCCAAAGACCGTCATCGTCCGGAAATGGAAGAGTTCGCTGTTTTTTGGTACGTTCGATACGCCATTCAGACTCTTTTTCCTGTTCCGTCATTAAATCTGAAAGTTTTTTAAACTTCTGGTATTCGATAAGCCTGTCAACAAGTTCTTTGCGGGGATCTTCAAGTTCATCATAGATATCTATTTCAACAGGCAAAAGCATTCTGCTTTTTATATATAAAAGCGTAGAAGCCATTACATAAAACTCTGTGAGGTTGTCAAGATTAACTGAAACTGCATAATCGAGAAAATCGATATACTGTTCCGTTATCTGGGCAATCGGGATATCATATATATTTATTTCGGATTTTTTTATAAGAAACAACAGAACGTCAAGAGGTCCTTCAAAATTATTAATCTTGAATTTATTCTGAAGTTCGTTTTCCTGTATTTCCCCCATGAAACCTAATATATCCGAGAGTTATGAATTAATAAATACTTGCTGAAGGTAAAATTAAAAAAACGGTTATTTCATCAGGCGTATTTTTTGATTTTCAAGCCTGGCGGCAAATTCTTTTAAGGGTTTTCCTGAAACCGGATCGGAAAGATCCGGATTCAGTTCAAGAACAGGCTCGAGGGCAAATATTCGTTGAAAAAGCCTTTCATGGGGAATTTTGATCCATTGGCCTTCACCATCAGATTCTTTGCCGGATTCAATTATAAAATCACCGAAAAGAAGTATATCTATGTCGATTGATCTGGGCCCGCGCCGAAGTTCAATGCTGCGGTTTCGCCCGAGGTCTTTTTCTATGCGGTGCAGGCTCTCGAGAAGCTGAAAAATCTTTCCGGAATAAATGCCGCAGCATGCGGCATTTATGAAATCAGGCTGATTTATAACATCCTGCGGGGCTGTTATATAAAGCTGGGAAAGCCTTGCCGAAGAAAGCAGATTTTTGGAAATGATTTCAAAGGCTTCAGTAATAGTATTTTCCGGGTTGCCTGTATTAGCCCCGAAACCGAGATAAACATCAACCGGTCCGGCGGCTGTAAAGGCATTGAGTATCGGCACAATCTAGAACAAATCGCCTGGTGATTCGTCGGAAACGGGTTTTCCCACGGGTGCAGTCTCTTTTTTGGGAATTTCCGCTTCTTTTACCGGCTTATCATCTTCAGCATTGGGCTTGGCAAACATAATGGTTCTGAGTTTATTATCTAAATCGGAAAATGTTTCCGGGTTATTTTCAAGAAAAAGTTTGGCGTTTTCACGGCCCTGACCGATTCTTTCTTCTCCATATGAATACCAGCTTCCGCTCTTTTCGATAAGTTCGTATTTAACAGCTGCATCAAGAAGGCTTCCGGTAACAGAAATGCCTTTACCGAACATTATTTCCAGTTCAACCTTTTTAAACGGTGGAGCAACCTTGTTTTTGACAACTTTTACACGAACGCGGTTTCCTATTGCGTTGTCGGCTCCCTGTGTAAGTGTTTCAATTCTTCTTATTTCGATTCTTAATGATGAATAGAATTTTAGAGCGTTTCCGCCTGTTGTAGTTTCAGGGTTGCCGAACATGACTCCGATTTTCATTCGAATCTGATTTATAAAAATAAGGCAACAGCCTGATTTTGATATTGTACCGGTCAGTTTACGAAGCGCCTGGCTCATAAGTCTTGCCTGAAGACCCATATGGGAATCACCCATATCTCCCTCAATTTCAGCCTGGGGAGTAAGAGCTGCTACCGAGTCGATTACTATAATATCAACAGCCCCGGAGCGGACAAGAGATTCTGCTATTTCAAGGGCCTGTTCGCCTGTGTCGGGCTGAGATACCCATAATTCGTCGGTGTTTACACCCAAAGCTTTTGCATAAGTGGGATCAAGCGCGTGTTCTGCATCAATAAAGGCGGCAATACCGCCGGCTTTCTGGGATTCTGCAATGGCATGCAGAGCAAGCGTGGTTTTTCCGGAGGATTCAGGACCGTACATTTCTATTATTCGCCCTTTGGGATAACCGCCCACTCCAAGCGCTTCATCAAGAAGAATAGAACCTGAAGGAATTGATTCTATATTAAGAGAAGCGGAAGTTCCAAGCTTCATTAATGAACCTTTCCCGAACTGCTTTTCTATCTGAAGACGTGCTGCTTCAAGGGCCTTGTCTTTCTCGGCATCGTCGGTTATGACTTTTGTCTCGGGCAGATTGGATTTTTTCGCCATTTATATTACTCCCTGGAATGTCAAAGCATCCCTCACCCTCCCAATACCGTAGTTTTTTCACGGTGCTTCAGGAATAAGCGATATTCTGATAATCAGGTAATATAATATCCGTCAGCACGGAATGAAGTCAAGAGAATAAAGAAAAGAGGATTTAATACAATACTGAAGTTTTTACAGTCTGTGAATCGAAATACCCTTGAGGCTTAATTTCCGGTTTTCATCAAATAATAATTTACCTAAAAGTTCAATCGGCTGATCGGGTATGACGGTAATGGCAAAATCAAAAAAAACCGGAACACTTCCTTCAAGAACTTTTTCCTCATGATAGCCGACAAGAAAATCGAAATTTATCGATTGCGGTGTCTCGGAGATGTTAACAGCTTTACCTTTCCATAAAACAAAACATCCATCGTATAACAGAGGTTCCGAAGAAATATCGGAAAAATCAAAATTATCTTTAAAAGTAGTCAGTTCAGGCTGTTGGATATATTTGGATAAAAGACGTGCCCTGTCTTTTACATATTCTGATGCATTTGAAAGAAGAATCAGGTTGATTTCTTTTTGAGCAAGATTATCCCTGAAATCATAGAGATAATCCTGAATTAATTTCATTTTCTTTTCTATTTCTTTTTCAGTCAGAACATATGAAAAATTACCATCAAGGTCTATGAAGTCCTTGCGGACATCCAGTGAAATTTCGGGTATTTCAGGTCTTGATGAAGTTTTACCCGCAGAAAAAATACCTGGAAGCGATATTTTTTCTGCAATGAAGTTTCTTGAAACGGGAATAATAAAAACAACGGCCGTTAAGCAGATTATTATTGCAGCTGAAGTGAGAAAAATAACGGGACTTTTCTTCCTTTTTTCGGAAGAAGGCAGAAATCTTAAGATTTTATCCTGAGCATCAAGCGAATTGAAGACATCAGGATCATTATTCTTCTTTAGATAATTAAGGCCTCGCTGGGCAAAAATATTTCCAGGTTCGATCTCGGTAACATCAAGCCATATCCTCAGTGCATTGCCTGTATCACCGCGTTTAAGATATACCGCAGCTATTCCGAGAAGAGTCTTTACATCATTTTCCCTTAAATCAACAGCCCTCCTGAGATATGAAAAAGCTCCCCCGTAATCTCCCTGAAAAAGGCATGACATTCCAAGAAGATAAAAAAAATGAAAGTTTTCACGAAATCTGAAAACCTGCGGTTCAAGCAGATTTATGACATCCGTGTATTTTTTCCTGATAAATAGTGTGTAAGCATCTTTAATTGTATCGGACATACCTAATCTTCAAACTTGGACTTTGTAGCCTCCAGCTTTTCTATCATAATATTAAGAGTTTCGAGTTCATCATCTGAAAGAGGCTCTTTGCTTTCAATTAATCTGTCGATATGAGTAATCAAATCTTCAGTAAGCGTCAGTTCATTCTTAACCGAACTTTCCTCGGTTTCAAGCGTACCGCTTATACTTTCTGTTGAGACCCTGTTATAAAGATCGTCAAGTGTTGATTTGTCTTCGGATTTTATTGTTGCAGAAAAACCGCTTTTTGATATATTGCCCAAAACAAGAGTTATATTTCTGCTTCCGCCGCCGGGTATGCGGATAGGTTCATAGTAATGACTAACTGCGGAATCATTAATGGAATAAGGAAGTAGATTGAAATTACGGCCGTCTTTAATGTTGAGAGTCCAGCCGCTCTCATCGAGACGTTTCCAGTTTGCAAAGATTACTTTATCCGGAGGTGTAACAACCTTGTTATCAAGCATCATTAAAAGTCCTGTATCGGCTGCAAATCCTTTGGAAGATATCCAGTAATTTGGAAGAATGCCTTTAAGAATTGTCTCAGAGGATATTTCTACATCGTCAGAAGTATAAAAATGTACTTTATCATCGTTATCTTCACCAATCCAGGTATCAAAAAGATATTTTAAACCTACAGAAAGCGCTTCATCAGAGATGTTATTGATTGTAATTTCAATTTTTATACCGTCGGCTATACTGTTGCCGGGAGATGTGACAAAAGAAAATGCCTCAGTGATATCAAGATTTTTGGAAATCCAGTTAAATTCAGCGCCTGAACGGGTTTCAGAAATGGTTTGTTCAAATTCAAAAGTATCTCCAAGCCTCTGAGTACGATTATTGACCAAAAGAACTATCCCGCTAGTTCGTGGATCCTGTTCAAGCAGAAGAGAAGTATATTCATCAGAAACCAGTTTATCCTGATAAAAAACTGAGAATCTTCCGTTTTTTTCATGGAGAACAAGCTTTATCCGACCTTCTTTCAGTTCAAGAGCACTGATATCAAAAACAAAAGATAAAAATATGATTAAAAGAATTAATATTTTTTTCATTAATTAGTCCCCACACTGCCGAGATATTTCAGATAAAAACTTTTTACCTCAAGCGCCCTTGATTTGATTTCAAGAAGTTTAATCTTGTCTTCCGTACTGAGTACGGATGCCGGTTCTGCCGGTTTATCTTTATCTGCTGTTTCTTCTTCAGTTTTTTGTGTTTCTTCAGGATTGACTTCAATAATTTTGGATTCGGCTTCCGCAGCCTTGGTTTCAGCATTTGACAATCTGTATTCAAGTTCGGCAATTTTGCGTTTAAGCGCCATAATTTCATTATCCCGGTTCCTTAAACTAGTTTGAAGGTCAAGAAGCTCAAGAGAAAGAGTCTGGCCTGCGGAATCTTTTGATGATCCGGAATCAAGGAGCGATAGTTTTTTCTGATAAGAGTCAAGAGCATTTTCATATGTCTTTTCACGAACCTGAAATTCTTCTATTGATTTTAAATATTCTTCATGGGTAAGTTTCAATAATTCTACAAGCGATTCTTCACGATATTTCTGCTCAATTAATCCCAGGCGGTAATTAGCAGATTCAACCTTATAGCTTGCAGGAAAATTATATACAATATGAGAAAAAAGGCTTTCAGCTTCATCAAGACGGCCCAGGTTATAAAGTGATTCAGCTGTCCAGTAATAGGCGTTCGCAGCATAAACGGATTCAGGGTACAACTCAAGAAAATGATGGCATTCCTGTATGCAGTTTTCATAATCTTCCTGTAGAAACATTAATCGCCCTTTTTGATAAAGCGCTTCCTGGTAATATTTATGGTCAGGATAATTTAAAATGAAAAACTCAAGATTTTCTTCAGCGTTATCAAGCTGTCTTAGGGCAATATATGATTTGGCAATCCAGAAGTATGCGTCAGGATGATAATCTTTAAAATTGGAATCAATCACTACATCGCGGAATGAAGAAAGGCTCTCATTGTACTTACCCTTTCCGAAACTCGAGATTCCCTTATCAAGAAACTGGTTTCCAGTCTGGGCATAAGCCGAAAACGCCGTTAAAACCAGGAATACGGTTAATGAAATGATCTTTTTTTTGCTAGGTTTCAAGGTCTACACTCCTGTTATAAATTTCGACCTCTATGCTTAATAAATTTAGGCACTTTACTAAAATGAAGGCTTTATTAATCGCCGGACAGAATCCTGACTTCTTCTACAGGATCTTCAGCATTAAAAAAAGCACTTCCGGCAACAGCTATATCAAGTCCGGCCTTTCGGACAAGAGGAGCAGTTTCCCTGTTTATGCCTCCGTCGGCGGAAATAAGGTAAGAATAACCTTTGTATTCTCTTATTTCATTAAGCAGGTTTATTTTTTGTATACATTCGGGTATAAGGCTCTGACCGCCGAAGCCGGGGTTAACAGTCATCACCAGGACGAGGTCGGTAAAGGGAAGTAATTCACTGAGAACGGATACCGGTGTAGAAGGTACAATAGATATACCTGCTTTCATGCCTTTGCTTTTTATCTGCTGTAAAATTCTGTGAGTATGAATAGTATTCTCATAATGAACAGTAATGTAGTCTGCGCCGGCTTCAGAAAGATAATCAATCTGTCGTTCAGGCGAATTAATCATCAGGTGAGCATCAAGAATTAAATCAGTAATATTTCGTATTGATTTAATCATCTGATGTCCAAAAGTAATCGGAGGGACAAAGCTTCCGTCCATAACATCAAGATGAATCCACTCACATGAAGCTGATTCAACAAGCCTGATACCCTTCTCCATGTTAACAAAATCCGCTGAAAGTACTGAGGGTGCAATTTTCATCTCTTAATTTTCTCCTTCACAATAAAGGTTATCAGAATTAAAAGAAATACACAACATATGTGGATTTAGCGTTATTTCATTCATGCGATTGACTAAAAATACTCACATGATATAATGAAAGACGCACATGAACAATGCTATGAAGACATCTCTCCTCGATGAAGCATATGATTGTTTCCGTAAGGGCTTGTTTGGAGAGTCAGCAGATATTTTAGATAAAGCCCTCTCGATCGATTTTGAGGATGGAAAGATTATATGTGCTCTTAAATGTGCGAATTTCTGGAAAGGAAAAGAAGAGAAACTGGAGCAGCTCACGGAGCATTTTGCAAGGGGAGAATTCCTTTTAAAAGAGTGGATTAATTTTTCTGCTTTTTTCAGCAGCTTCAGCGAAACAGATGAGAAATGTCTGAATACCATAAGACAATGGTGTTTTGGAGAAGCGTTAAAGTCTTATGAAAAGGTGTTTTATGATTCCGGAGGCAATGATGCGGAAATTCTGTTCAGAATCGGCAGGTGTTATAAGAGTATCGGGGATTATGAAAACGCTTTAAGCTTTCTTGAGAGAACCTTCAGGCAGCAAAAAGGGAATTCCACGGTCATTGCAGAACTGGCTGACTGCTATGCGCTGATCAATGAAGTGAAAACCGCGAAAATATTTTTCAGGGAAGCATTCTTTATTGATCCGGTTAAAATAGAATTGGCTTTTCTGGAATCGATGATTATCGAAAGGCTTTTATCACAGCTGAAAGAGTTAAAAATAACCGGTAATATGGCAAAAGAATGGCTGCCCGTTTACGGTGTAGTCTATGGTGTGCTTAATGTTAAACGGGAATTGAAGCCGCTTGAGCTGGGGAAGTTGAAGCAGTCGATTTTCTCTTATGAAAGCAGGCTAGAAAAGAAAGAAGATGTGGGCCCCGAGACAATGCCCAGACTTCTTAATTATTATTTCAGACTGATCGATCATTACGTATGCGTAAATGAAGAACGCGCAAAGATCGAAGATGTCTTGCGAAAAATGAAAAGACTCAATAATGAGATCTTTATGGAGTATATCAACTAGCAGGAGTGAATAATGTCCGCAGATTGCGTGAAAACAGTTACTGAAATTCTAAACGAAGAAAAATGGACCAGAGCTACGCTCAACAACTATTCAATAAATAATTTTAAGGAACTCGATGCTCTAATCAAATTGTCATATGAGGACGAAGTGCAGGCTGAGGTGAAAGAACTGTGTGATGAGCATCTTACACATACAAAAAACAGCATTGCCGCACTTTATATCTCGGGAATACTAGGACTAAGAAGACAGCTTATAGATGATACCAACCTGGTTGTTCTGATAACCATATTTGCTGATAACCATAAATGGAGCATTGTTGAATTTCTGTGCAACAGTATTCTCGATTTCGGTGAGAACAAGTATGCGTTGAGAACCCTCGCAGACTGCTATGAGCATGAAAACGAAGAAGAAAAAAAGCTGGAAGTCTGGGAACGCCTGATTAAGGTCGACTATGACGAAGCGGAGATTGTGAAGGTTCTGGCCGAAAAGGCTGAAAATGAGGGAGACATTGAAAGTGCAGTAGAGCTGTATAAAAAAGCCATACACCGGTTTATTAATAAAAAGCTTTTCAGCAGTGTTAAGGATATCTGGGCCAAACTTATAGAATACAGTCCTGAAGAGATTGATTTTTTCAATCACGTTGATCGAAAAGTCAGCACCATAATAAGCACGGAAAGGGCTTCACAGCTTCTGGAGGATTTATACGCTTATTATAAATCCAAAGAAAACTGGAACCGTTGTATCGATATTCTGAAAGACATTCTTGTATATGATTCCAAAAATGCCTGGGCAAGAAAAGAAATTACCGACAGTTATAAAGCAAAATACAGTTTTCACAGCCAGCTGGATGAATACATAAGGCTGTCCAACCTGAATCAGAGCTGGAGAAATGTTCATGATGCGATTGCTGATTTTGAGAAGCATATTTCTTTTGATGTCGGCAGTTTTGTAAGTCATAAGGCCTGGGGGATCGGTAAAATCCGGAAAATAAGCGGCGATGAAATAATAATTGATTTCGTTAAGAAACGAAATCATAAAATGTCGTTGAAAATGGCCGTAAATGCCCTGACAAGTCTTGCCAGCGATCATATAAATGTTCTGAAAGTACGAAAAAAGAAAGAAGTTCTTAAAAAGAAAATTAAAGGCGATGTTAACTGGACTCTGAAAATTGTTATTAAAAGTTTTGACAATGCTGCTAACATGAAACAGATTAAAGCTGCTCTTGTTCCCGGTATTCTTACAGCAGGAGAATGGTCAAGCTGGAGTACCCAGGCCAGAAATATTCTTAAGGAAGATCCTGCATTCGGAAATCATCCTGACAAAATAGACGTTTTTATGGTAAGAGATAAACCGATATCCAAGGAAGAAAAAATATACAACAAATTCAAGGCAGAAAAGAATTTTTTCAACAAAATAAAAGCGCTTGATGATTTTGTTAAGGTAAGCGATCCGGAGTCTGAGTTTTTTAATGAAATGTTCATGTATTTTGCAAACCTTCTGAAATCATACACAGTTGCAAATGAACAGGTTGTTGCAAGTTTTTTTGTAATTAAAAAGCTGATTGATCAGTATCCATTTCTTAATTCAACAGATTTCAGTCTGAATTTTCTTGAAATGATTCAAAGCGTTGAAGATCTTGAATCGGTATATGTAAATCTTGATAACAGTGATATCAGAAAGCAGTTTCTAATAGCACTCAAACAGAAGGAAGACTGGCCTGAAATTTATGTTAAACTTTTTCCGAAGGCAATGTCGACATCGATTATCGATGAGCTGATATCTTCAAACTACCGTGAAAAAGTTGAAGAGCTTTTTATAAGTATTTCAGACAGATACCGAGAATATCGTGAAGCATTTATATGGCTTGTAAAAAATTATATCACCGAGAAATGGTGCGAGAAACATAATGTTAACTTTGAAAAGATCCTGATAAACATGATTCACCTTCTGGACATTACATACAGGGAAATTTCTGATAAACGTGATGTAAGCGATAACCGGAGACTGAACAAGCAGGTACAGACCTTTTTGGTGAAAGACGGCCATATTGAAAAATATCTTGCAAAGGGCGATGAGGATTCAGTAAACAGAATCTATACTTTGATTTCAGATGTTAAGGACCTCGACGTCAAGATTAAGCAGCCTTTCAAGGAGCTTATAAGAAGCAGGTTCAGTAATTTTAAATTTTATGATGAAGAAACCTCAAAAATGGATGTGAAACCTGCAGTACGCGGTCTATTGGTATCCGAAACGGCATTATCACTGAAGCAGAAAGAGCTTAAGCATATTATTGAGGTTGAAATACCGAAGAATTCAAAAGAGATTGGGGCTGCAATCGAATTGGGCGATTTAAGTGAGAATGCAGAATATAAAGCCGGCAAAGAAAAACAGGAACTGCTTCAAATTAGCGTAGGCAAGCTTCAGGATGAAATTGAAAAAGCCCAGGTTGTAAACAGAGCTACCGTACGGGAAGACAAGATTGCATTCGGAATTACAGTTTCACTTAAAAATAATATCAGCGGTAAGGAAGAAAAATTTACAATTATGGGGCCTTGGGAATCAAATCCGGCAAAGAATATAATTTCTTACCAATCTCCTTTTGCCGGAAAGCTTCTCGGACATTCCATAGGAGAGAATTTGAAATTTACCATTAACGAACGAGAGTACGACTATTCCATTGAGGAGCTTAAAATAGCAGATTTTTAGATTTATAATCGGAGTTGTAATGAAAAAAAGTATAATTCTGTTTTTTTTCCTGGTAATGATACTTTCGACACCGGTTTTCGGTGCCGAAAGGGTTGATATGATTGTCCTTCTGGATAATTCCGTTAGTGTACTTCCCTATTATGAACAGATCCAGGATTCACTTCTGAAAAAGATAATATCAGAACATCTGAGACCCGGCGATACCTTTAATCTGATAACATTTGCCGATTTTCCTGAAGTTGAAATTTCCAGAGAGATAAAAAATGAAGAAGATATCGAGGGGATACTCGCCTACTCTTCTTTATTGCAGCCGATGGGAAATTACACGGATCTCGTTTTGGCTTTGAGATTTTTATATAAATATACTCTTGATTTACCTTTAAGCAATAAAAAGAAAATTGTAATACTGACGGACGGTATTCATGATCCGCCGCCGGGCAGTCCATATTTATACTCCGGAGATGAAAAAACCAGGGAGGAAGTTAAAAAAGCATCCGACAGCATCCATCGTGAAGGATGGGATGTTTCAATCGTTGAGATATCGGAAGATGAAATAAACGAAACTGATGCGGATGATTTTGTTGACGATAAACAGGCAACAGATGAACCTTCCGGAGATTATACCGAAACACAGTCCGAACCGGTGAATGTTCTTGATACGGTAAGCGAATCACTCGGAAGTGAACCGAACGTTTTTGATAAAAATGAAAACGATATGGCCGGTATCGTTTTGGGAATTCCTGAAATCAGTATTCCAGGGCATCTGGGCGAAACAAACGGTACTCTGGAAGTTCCGATAACAATAAGGAACAGATCAAATGAAGCTCTTTTGTTCAGCCTTTCTGCAGTTATTGAGCAGCAGACTGATCTTCTCAGGAACAAGGAATCGATATATATAGGGCCAGAAGAGACGGATGTGCTTGTTATCGAACTGGAACTTCCGGAAGATCAGGTTACCGGAGAGCAGCAGGCTGAGGTTATGCTGAAACTGGTCGGCGGAATAGATACCGAGCCCAAAACACTGGTTTTAAGATATAATTTTCAACCCAAAGGCGGAATTGACAAGGTTTTAAAGTATGTAACCGACTGGAGGGTGATTGCATTGCTGATTGGAATAGCTGTCGCCGTAATAATAATACTGATAATAAAGAAATCTTTGTCCGGACGACCGGTTGAAGGAATTCTTATTCCGGCAGCCGCTTCTGTTACTGAGGATGAAAAAGAAGTTGTCGAAGGAATAAAGAAACCTAATGACACAGATGAACAGAAATTGACAAAACGTCATGAACCTGAAGAGATTTTTATAACATCCGGAAGCTCAGCTGCTGCTAATTCCTATTACATCAATAAAAAGAACAGACCGGTTCAAATGCATGTATTCGGGCAGAATACCAAGCTGGGAATTATTAATGTGAAATGGCTGGGACTGAAAAAACGTCGTGTAATTGGAAGTTCGGCATCGGCTGCATTTCGTATTTTCTTTATTAAGGTTCCTCATGTTTTGGCTGAGATTGAATGTACAGGTAAAAATTTTATTTTTTATCCTGTTGAGAAAGAATACTTTCCCGAACTTAAAGAGCCGCTTCATGAATGTCTTTATAAAAAGATAAAGATAGTCACTCCTGAGGGTAAACTTTTTTATATTGAATTCAGACAGTGGATTTCAGAACTTGAAAGACTGAACAGACTTCTGACAATGACCAAACATCCGGGGTCTCCAGATTTCGACTACTAAGAGCATTAAGCATTAGTCAGAGTTCTTCTAAAGCCGACAGCGCTGCTTTTCTGACTGCGCTGTTAACACCTTCTTTGGTTAACTCCTCAATTCGTTCCTTAAGTGAAGTGAATTTATTTAAACTGATTCCTCGTATGCCGTAAATTTTTACGGCGACGTCTTTATGGTTCAGCATCTGTTCAAACAGGGATTCAAGCCTGCCGTGTTCGGCTTTACTGAGGAATTTACAGGTATAACCCAGAACAGCAGAATTATCCTTTTCCCATTC
This sequence comes from Spirochaetia bacterium, assembly GCA_963675665.1. Taxonomy (GTDB): domain Bacteria; phylum Spirochaetota; class Spirochaetia; order UBA9216; family UBA9216; genus Thalassospirochaeta. The sequence goes on along the minus strand of OY776510.1, from coordinate 3,599,186 downwards.
TTCGGCGAGAACAGTAGTGATGAAGTCGATTGAATCATTAATATCATTTTCAATAATTATTTCAGCAGCCTTTGTTCTGATCGATTGAGGAGTTGTATTTTTTTTGTATAGATCTCTTAGGAAATCCATGGAAGTCTGCCCTCCGATTTTTCCAAGAGCATCAACAGCGGCAAGTTTAACATTATTTTCAGGATCTTTTTTGGCTTTGTAAATAAGAATGTCAACTGACTTTTTACTTTCGCGTTCGCCAAGGGCTTCAGCAGCGCTTACCCTTACCCTCCAGAATGAATCACGAAGAGATTGTATCAGCGTATCTTCAACGCTTTCGTCATCAAATGCCGTAAGAGCTTTAACAGCGTAGGCCCGAAGGTACGTATCGTTGTCCTGAAGCGCCTTTGTGATAACAGGAAGAGTCTCTTTATCAGCAATTTTACCGAGCGCCTCGCATGCATTCCAGCGCCAGGATTTTTCTTCATCAACATCTTCAAGAATATCCAGCAGAATATAAATAGCTTTTTCGGATTTCATTTCTCCAAGTGATTTTATGATGGTGGGTTTCAGTTCTTCGGGATAATCATCGTCATCCAGATAATCCAAAAGAGTGTCAGCTGATTTTTCAGTTCCGCATTTACCGAGTGCGGTTAATGCGGACGACGCAAGTATTTTACTGTCGTGGTCAACAAGCGGAAGTATAAGTGTTTCGGTATCGTCGCGGTAAAATGTTGAGATATAACGCAGGGAGGATGTAAGAGTGCTGTAATCAATGTCTTCCCAGTTTTTGATCCTGTTTTCCGCCGATTCATAAGCATCTGAATATTCTATCTTGATGAAATAATTAACAGCAGCATCAAGAACTGAAGAATTGAGGGAATTATCATATACTTCCGCAATTATATCCGCAAGATTAACATCTTCTTCATCTTCAAGAGTATTAATCAAGGCAATAACTTCTGAATCAATTCCGTAACGAAGAATGTCTTCGCGTTCTTTCGTAAGCGATTGAATATCCTCAGATTCTTCGGCGATTAAGGGAAACAGCCCGGAAAAAGAAATTATAAAAATAAAAATAAAATTAATGATTTTCATTTACCGGGCGCCTCTTTTTTTGAATATATCATCAATCATCTCAATTTTAAGTATTTTATACATGGAAAGTATAAGAATGCAGCTTACGGCAAATCCGACAGCAAGAAGAATAAGGTTTGAGATGCTGCTTCCGTTTTGCCACCAGTTTCCGGTGAAATTTCGCAGAATTAAAAGAAATACAATAAAAGGTATCATTGAAACGGCTATTTTTATAAAAGTTACAATGATTTTCCGTCCACCGAAAAAGCCGAGTTCTTTTCGGACAAGCAGTAATAAAAAAATCAGGCCTGCCGTAAACGCTGCCGTATTGGCTATTGCAAGTCCGCTTACGCCCAGAAACGTTTGTTTCAGCCAGACGGACAGTACTATATCAAGGACGGCAACAAAAGATGTGACAATAAAAGGTATACGATAGTTTCCCGCCGAGTAGTAGTATCTCTGCAGGAAATTATAGGCTCCTGTACTGAAGAGACCAAGGCTGTATGCTGATAAAACATTGGCAGTCATATTCGTATTTTCGGCAGTAAACTGGCCTCTCTGAATGGTAACGCTTATTATCTCATGACCGAACAGTGATAGAAAAATTGCGGAAGGAACAAGAAGCACGGCAAGATACCGTATTCCGTATTGTATGGTGTCACGCAGCCCTCCGGTATCATTAAGGCCGATTTGGCGTGCCATCCGCGGAAAAAGAACAGTGGATATGGAAGCGGAAAAAATACCGTAAGGAAACTGCCAGTATACTATTGCATAGGTCAGCGCTGAAGTACTGCCTTCAGCCAGACCTGAAGCAAATCTGAAAGCTATCGTCTGTGTTATAGTAAGAATTGAGCTTGTTGCGAGAACCGGAAGCCACAGTTTGATAATGGTTTTGAAATGTTCATTCCTGAATGAGAAATCAGGTTTAAGATCAAAACCGTATTTACGGAAAACCGGAACCTGAAATAAAATCTGGGCGGTCCCGCCGGCTAAAACGCCTACAGCCATTGAAAATACCCCGAGACTTTTGTGTAGAAAAAGAATCGAACTTATTACACAGACTGAAAAAAGAATGGGAGTAACTGCAGGAATAAGGAAATGACCTGAAGAGTTCAGAGCGCCCATTATAACTGCGCTTATGCTGATGAATAAAAGGTAGTTTATAAACCATTTAAACAAATCAGAAGACATTTCAAGCTGCCACGGGGAAGTAAATTCTGAAAGAACAATCCGTATAAGGGGTTCCGAAAAGATAATACAGACAAGGCACAATGGAATCAGCAGCAGTAATTGAAACGCTATAAGATTTCTTACGATTTTTACCGGTTCGTTTTTTGCACCAGTTTTGGCTATCGATTTTGATAATACAGGTATAAATGCTGATGATAGAGCTCCCTCTGCTGAAAGTTTGCGCAGATTATTCGGAATTGAAAATGTAAGGTTTATTACATCTGCCTTGCCCCCGGCTCCGAATACAGCTGATATTACAGCAATTCTGACAAAGCCCAGAATACGGGAAATCAGGGTACACATCATAACTATTACTGTGGATTTTGCAGTATTCTTTTCTCCCACTTTTAAATCCCGGCCTTTCCGGTGGAACCGGCTGAATTGTATTGTTTCAGAAAATTATTTTTATATTTCCTGAAATTTCCTTCTTTTATACTTTCACGGATTTCCTTCATCATGTTATGTAGAAAATAAAGGTTATGTTCCGAAGCGAGCATGGGTCCGAGCATTTCACCAGCCTTGAAAAGATGTCTTAGATAAGCGCGTGAATAATTGCGACAGGCGTGACAACCGCAGCCTTTCACTATAGGATCATGAGATGACGAAAATTTTGCTTTTTTAAGTGATATGGTGCCTTCCGGGGTAAATACGGTGCTGTTCCGCGCGATTCGGGTTGGAAGAACACAGTCGAAGAGATCTATACCGTTTTCCACCGCATCAAGGATGTATTCCGGAGTGCCTATACCCATCAGATAGCGCGGTTTATTTTCAGGCAGCAACTGCGCGGTGAACGCGAGGAAATCGGTAAACTGAGAGTATTCTTCGCCTACTGAAAGTCCTCCTATGGCTATACCCGGCAAATCAAGGCTGATTATTTCTTCCGCGCTGCGTTTGCGAAGATCTTTGTAAAAATTGCCCTGAACGATGCCGAAGAGAGAACCCTCGTAACCGGGAGTTTCCTTTAACCATTCAGTACGGCTTCGTTGTGCCCATCTGGTAGTCAGCTCAAGAGCCTCAAGGGCTTTTCTGTAGGTAATTTCTGGCGGTGTACAGACGTCAAGCTGCATCATAATATCGCTTCGGAAAGCTTTCTGAAGCTGTACAACTTTTTCCGGAGTCAGGGTATGGTATGAGCCGTCAATATGAGAGCGGAAATAAACGCCCTCTTCCTTTATTTTTCGAAACGGGGCAAGCGAAAAAACCTGAAATCCGCCGCTGTCCGTCAAAATATTATGTTTCCAGTTGCTGAATTTATGAATTCCTTCAAATTCATCTATAAGCTCAACGCCTGGACGAAGATACAGATGATAGGTATTTGCAAGTATGAGTTTAAATCCGATTTTATCAATACTTTCATGGTGAAGACCCTTTACTGTTGCATTTGTCCCTACCGGCATAAATACAGGGGTATCGAGATTACCATGAGGCAATTCAAGAATACCGTTTCGGGCGGATGTTTCGTTGTCTTTTCCCGTTATGTTAAATATCAAAATCAGCTCCTTGATTAAGCGTGGGCAAGTCTGTAAAGAAAGTAACCGACTATACTGAAGAACAGGAAAGGTATCCATGCCCCCGCTGCCGGAGAAATATAACCCAGATTGGCAAGGATGGTAAATACCATCTGCATAACATAGTAAACAACTGAAATAACAAGGCTTGTAAGCAGGCTCATTAAAAGAATATTTTTTCGGAATCTTCCCCCTACTGCGCTTGACAGGAGGCAGACAATAAAAGGTGTAAAAGCAAACGAGAAACGTTTATAATAAGCAGTCAGCGATTCGGCATACGGAAGCCCTGCTTTCCTGAGGGCGGAAATCCATTGTTTTGCATCTAAAATCTTCATTTCGTCGACATTTCGTACGACTTTTCTGAAAGTAAAAGGATCGGTATTCAAATCAGGATTTGAATATAAATCATAGTATTCCAAATCATAAAAACCGCTGTCACTATTATAGAAATATCGGCGGCAACGGTGAAATTCCCAGAGATATTTTTCAGCATTCCATTCCGCCCATTCCGCATTAAGCGTCTGTTTAAGTGTAGTATCGGAGTTTTTTTCGATAACGATGATATTGGAAAGGGTTATATCACGATCGTTATAGAAATCAGCACTGTAAATTATTCTGCCGTTCTGATCAATCACCGTCGGATTGTTGTTATTCAGACTTTGACTCTGCCTGAGGAGCTGGTTGGAAAGCTCATTTTTAATCTTGTAGGTATCAATTACAACTTGTTCCTCAAAAAGAAACGAACCGAAACTGATTAGCAGCCCGAATAATACAAGTGAACTGACAAAACGGAATAAGGAAATTCCGGATCCGAAAATTGCGATTAATTCGTTGTTCGCGTAATAATTTCCAAGCGTATAGGATACGGCGAACAGCAGGGCCATCGGGAGAGAGAAACTTATACATTTTGGGATATAATACAAAAATACCTGCATCATCTGAAAAATTGTAACTTCATTCTGAATATAACGCCATAGATTAGCGAAGAGATCTACCATTTCGAGTATCAGGACAAAAAACAGAACGGCCATAAGAAAAGTAGGGAGAAACTGTTTTACTATCATTCGGTCGATTGTCTTAAACATATTTTACTGCCTGAACCTTATTAATGCTGAAATCAAAGCCGCTGCGGCTATTATAATATCGGGCATCCACATTGCAAGAGCTGCAGAAGAGTTATTCTGTATTCCGAAAGTCTGCCCTGCAAAAAGCAGGCCCCAGTAAGCAACAGCAACCAGAAGCCCTACTCCGAAACCGACGGATCTTCCGCTGCGTTTCGTGAATAATCCTACAGGAAAAGCAAACAGCACGAAAACAAAACAGGAAAAAGGCAGTGAGAATTTTTTCCAGTATTCTACAAGATAAATCTGAAGCGATCGGTCTCCGGACTGTTTTTCGAGCCGGTTGATATAATCCTCATAACTTGAAAGAATAAAAGAATAATCTCTTGAAGAAACGGGCAATGTACTCTGATAATAATATTCCGACATTATGTTAAAAGCCGCCTGATCGGCTTTTTTTAAGTTTGAAGTATTTTTCTGGTCTAAAATAGCCTGCTTGTTATCGATTTCTGTTTTAACATCAACCGAACTCATTTCCCGTGGTCCGGGCGATCTCATTGAAAAAGAGATGTCTCTGAGAAGTATATTATAGGTCATTGTTTCAGATGAAAGATAATTGAAATCATTTTTTTTCTGCTTGTTAAAAGTCTGGATAAATACGTTGTCAAGATCAAGTGAAATAACGCCGCTTTGTTCCTCGAGCTTATTGAGTGAAGCAGAATCCGCAAGAATTATACGTTTGTCTTTTTCAGTGGTTTTATCAATGATTATCAGATCGGAAATAATGTTATTATCAATATTGCCGGTAATTATCGTGCTGCTCTGATATCGTTTGATGGAATATGGAGATAGTTCAAGTTCGGGATTTGAATAGAGTATTTCACGGTATAACTGTCCGAACTTTATAGTTCCAAGAGGCAGAAAAATATCATTGATGATGAAACTGCCGGCGGAAAAAATTATACCCAGAACAGCAAGAGGCAGAAAAATTCTGAAATGAGGAATACCGCAGGCCTGCATGGCAAGAACTTCATTGTCGGAAGAGAGTCTGCCGATGGCCATCAGTGCGCCTACAAGCGCTCCGAAGGGAAATGCAAATGAAACTATCGACGGTAAAGAGTAAAACAGAAGTTTAAGAACAGCCATTATCCTTATATTCTTGGAAAGAATTTCTTCGGCGATGAGAAGAATCTGATTCACAAAAAAAATGAAAAAGAAGAACAGGAAGGCAACCAGAAAAGAAAAGAGAAACTCTCCTGCCGTATATTTATATATTTCTGTAAATCTGCGCGTCACTTTGATTTCAGCCGCTGATTCCTGTAGAACCGAACCCTCCGCTGCCCCTAAGCGAATCGCTTAATTCAATCGATTTTTCAAACTGTGCTCTTACAACCGGGCAGAATACAAGCTGGGCAATTCTGTCTCCGCGATTGATCACAAAATCTTCGTTTCCCAGGTTGATAAGAATAACCTTAACCTCGCCACGATAGTCGGCGTCAATTGTTCCGGGAGTATTCAAAACGGTGATCCCCGAACGTGCGGCCAGGCCGGACCGGGGTCTTACCTGACCTTCGTATCCCGGCGGTATTTCAAGAAATATTCCGGTCGGAACAATTTCCGTTTTGCCGGTTTTTATTATGATTTCTTCGGAAATGTCAGCTTTAAGATCCGCTCCGCTTGCTGATTCGGAAGAATAAACCGGTTCAAGGTCGGAATTACTTTTATAATGTACCAATATTTTCTGCATTTGAGATTATAGCTCCTTTTTTAAAAAAATACCCGGTGTAAATATAATACACCGGGCGTAAATTATTTTATAGTAAAAACAGCTTATTTCTTTTCTTTTTCAAGATCCTCAACAGCTTCGATGTAGCTGAGGTTGATTCTTCCCATTCTGTCGATTTCAATAATCTTTACAGGAATTTCCTGGTTCATTTTGAGAACATCATCAACTTTATTGATCCTTTTGCGTGAAAGCCGTGAAATGTGACAAAGCCCTTCTTTGCCCGGAAGGAATTCAACGAATGCACCGAAATCCACGATACGTTTTACTGTTCCTGTATATATTGTACCGACTTCGGGGTCTTCAACAAGGCCCTTGATTGCAGCAAGCGCTTCATCGGCCGAAGCTTTGTTTTTTCCGTAGACAGTAGTTGACCCGTCCTGTTCAATGTTGATATTAACATCGAAACGTTCAGAAAGGGTTTTTATTGTCTTTCCGCCCTGTCCTATTACAGCACCGATTTTGTCTTCAGGAATAGTTATTGTTACGATTCGCGGGGCAAATTCGGAAACGCTGACGCTAGGTTTGCTGATTGTTTCATTCATTATTCCGAGTATATGCAAACGTCCTTTTCTGGCCTGTTCCAGAGCTGTTTTCATGATTTCAGAACTGACGCCGGAAATTTTGATGTCCATCTGAAACGCGGTGATACCTTCTTCGGTTCCACAGACCTTGAAGTCCATGTCGCCGAGGTGATCTTCTTCCCCGAGAATATCGGAAAGAACAACGGTGTTTTCGTTATCAGTTATAAGACCCATAGCTATACCGGCAACCGGTTTCTTAATAGGTACGCCTGCATTTAACAGCGAAAGTGTTCCGGAACAGACTGTAGCCATTGATGAAGAACCGTTGGACTCAAGAATTTCTGAAACAACCCTGATTGTATACGGAAATTCTTCTTTGGAAGGAAGCATTGCCGCCAAAGCACGCTGAGCAAGGTGTCCGTGACCAATCTCACGTCTTCCGGTGCTAAGCCGTCCGCATTCGCCTACTGAAAACGGAGGAAAGTTATAATGAAGCATGAAGTTGGAATATCGTTTTTCGCTGTCGATATCGTCAATCATCTGCTCATCAAAGACTGTTCCGAGAGTTGTTACACCTAGGGACTGGGTTTCACCGCGGGTGAAGAGAGCGCTTCCGTGCGTTCTTGAAAGTATTCCAATTTCACATGTAATTGCCCTGATGTCTTCGGGCCCACGGCCGTCGGTTCTAAGCTTGTTTTCAAGAATGGACTTTCTGACTATGACATACTCAATCTCTTCCATGAGAGCGTCGAACAGTTTAAGCTGCTCATCGGACATCTCGCCGCAATATTTGTCTTTTGCTGAAGAAATAACGTCCTTTATGGCTTTATGACGTATATGTTTGCCTTTAACGAAACAGGCTTCTTCAAGCTTCGGATAAACATCGTTGTATATTTCGTCCCTGTTCTCAAGAACAAGGCTGCTGTCGGTTAACGGAAGTTTTTCTTTTCCGCATTTATCAACAAGTTCGCGCTGAACAAGACACATTGCGTCTATGATTTTTTTTGCTTTGTCAATTGCGGTAAGAAGTATTTCTTCAGAAACTTCCCTGGCTCCGCCTTCAACCATTGTGATTCCTTCTTCGGAGCCGGCGACTACAATTTCAAGGGCCGAAGATTCAATCTGCTGAAAAGTCGGGTTGACTACGTATTCGCCATCGATATAGCAGACTCGTACTGCGCCGACAGGGCCCTCAAAGGGGATGTCGGAGATGCTGACGGCGGCGAATGATGCTATCATTGCTATTACGTCGGGGGTGTTTTCCTGATCGGAAGAAATGACTGTCGGAATTACCTGTATTTCACGGCCGAAAGACTTGTGAAACAAGGGTCGCATGGGCCTGTCGATAAGTCTTGAGACAAGAATCTCCTTATCTTTAGGTCTGCCTTCCCTTTTTAAAAATCCGCCCGGAATTTTACCGGCAGCATAATATTTTTCATTATACTCGACCTGCAGCGGAACGTAATCAAGGCCTTCAACCGGTTTATCGCCGCAACAGGCTGTTGCGAGAACAGACGAACCTCCATAGGTCGCAAACACTGCTCCGTTTGCCTGTTTTGCCATTTTTCCGGTTTCAAGAACCAGTACCTTCCCTTCAATTTCCAGACTTACTGTATTTATCATATATTTTCCCTGTATTATTTACTTTCTGAGATTCAGTTTCTTGAGAATAGCTCTGTATGAATCAAGATCCTTTTTCTTTAGATATTTAAGAAGGGTTCTTCTCTGTCCTACAAGTTTGAGAAGACCACGTCTTGAGCTGTGATCCTTTTTATGAAATTTAAAATGCTCTGTAAGATCCTGAATACGAGCCGTTAATAAGGCTATCTGAACCTCGGTAGAGCCTGTATCTTTATCATTAAGACCAAATTCTGTAATGATTTCCTGTTTTGCTTCTTTTGCTAACATTCTGTTTACTCCTGCAAATTACAATTAAAAGTTAGTGTCTCTGCCTGAAAATCAGGCTTTTTCTCAAACACTATGCTGTCTTCATTAATGTTTATTTTTGTGGCAAAGGTCTTGAAACCATTCTCAAGCATAACAGCATATCTGCCATTGAACGGTATAACCTGATTTATATCATTTCTCCTTAGATAGGGAGAATAATCTTCCGAAATGTACTCAATGCCTGAAAGATCGAGAACATGTTTCCGGCCGAGCAGAATTTCTGCGGCACACAAGTTGCCTTCTTCTATTGCTGCCCTGATCCTGGTACTGCTGACCGGTTTTCCGCCTTCAAAAAGAGGCGGAACAATATCGACGGCTACACCGTCGGGTTCCAGCATTTCTTTGGCACGTTGTGCCGATGTATCACCCCTGTTGCCAAGCTTATGATCCTTTCCAAGTACCAGATGGTCCATGTTAAGATGTTTTCTTATATAACAGAAAAAATCTCTCCCTGACAGTTTACTGAATTCCAGAGAAAAGTCAATGAGAATAACGATGTCGATACCCGCAGCTCCTAACAGCCAAAGCTTCTGATCCAGAGAAGAAATATCTCCTTTATAATTTTCGGGACGCAAAAGTCTGAAAGGATTTGAAGTAAAAGTTGCCAGTACAGCGGTGTTCTCCTTTTGGGAAAGCAAACAATTAATTAGCTGGTGATGCCCCCTGTGTAGGCCGTCAAAAACACCGGTTGTAAAAGAAACCGGTGCTTCAGAATCAATCCCGTATTCCGCAAAAGTATCCCAGTCAATAATTTTCATTTGCTAACCTACAAATATATAGCTGTATATACCTGATTCAATTTTTATATAAGCTATAAACTCGCTGTTGTTGTTCAGAACATAAAGACCGTTTTTTTCAGGACGTTCGGTAAAGAAATTGTCCCTGATGGCTGCGCCGTTACGTATCAGCGGAACAAATTCTTCTTTAACCATTAGCGGAATAAAGCTGCCGGGCAGATATGAATCAAGAAGATTAAAGACTTTTAAACCTGACATCAAGTGCAGTTCCGGATTAAATTCATCAGGTGAAATGCTGTCGTCAACTGAAAAAGGGCCGACTTTTAAACGTTTCAGCTTCTCCAACCTTGCACAGCTTCCGCAAAGGTTTCCGAGATCACGGGCAATTGACCGGATGTAGGTTCCTTTTGAGCAATCGATTCTGCAGCGAAGAACTGGCGGTTTCCAGTCGAGGATGTCAAAGTTGTTTATTGTAATTTTACGCTCGGGCAGTTCTGGCATTTCACCTTTGACGGCCTTTTTATAAGCCCGTTCTCCGTTTATATGAACAGCCGAAAAAACAGGCGGCCTCTGATAAATTGTACCGGAAAATTGTATTTTAGATGAGATTATCGTTTCGTAATCCGGTACCGGACCAGTTTTTATTTCTTTTCCGCCAGGGTCAAGGGTATCAGTTTCGGTTCCGAATATGATCTCGGCTTCATAAGATTTATCAAAAGCAGTAAATACCGGATTGAACCGGGTAAACTTGCCCGTAAGTACAACAAGAAGGCCCTCTGCAAAACTGTCAAGCGTTCCAGTATGTCCGACTTTGATTTTATTATTGCTGAAAATCCGAAGCTGCTTTTTGATATTTCCGAGAGCTTTAAACGAAGTTATACCTGAAGGCTTATTGAGAAGCAGAATGCCGTTTGTATCAGTTGTCAAGGTCGTTATCGGCTTCCTCCGGTTCAATATGCATAGACTCAAGTTTTTTTGTCATCTCAAAACCGTCACGGATTGAGCTGTCAAAAACAAAGTTTAATTTCGGAGTTGTTCTGGTATGCATTCTTTTTCCCAGATTTTTCTGAATAAAACCGGCCGCGCTGTTCAACCCGTCGACGCTTGATTTTATTTTTTTTTCGTTCTCAAAACCCGAGATATGTACTTTCGCATAAGAGAGATCTTTTGACACCTCGACCATGGAAATGGACACGAGACTGCTGATCCGGGGGTCTTTAATAACCCCCTTTATGATCATTTCACTTATTATATCGCGCACCATATTTTCAATGCGCTGAATTCTGAATTCGGACATTAGTTATTCCTGATTCTATTATCAATCCAGGTTTCTGGCGGTTTCTTTAATAACATAAACCTCAAATTCATCACCAACCTGAACGTCAAGATAATTTTCAATACCGATTCCGCATTCATAACCGGAATCTACTTCACGGACATCATCCTTAAACCTCTTGAGCGAGGTTATTTTTCCGGAATGGAGTATCACGCCGTCGCGGATAATATGCGCGCTCTCGTTTCTTCTGACCTTTCCGCTTTTAACGTAACAACCGGCAATAAGACCGATTTTTGGTACTTTGAAAACTTCGCGAACTTCAACAGTTCCGAGAGTCTCTTCTGAAAGTTCAGGGGCAAGCATACCTTCCATCGCTGCTTTTATGTCTGCAACGGCATCATAGATGATATTATATTTTCTGATGTCGACTTTTTCCTGCTCAGCAAGTGCCAGTGCTTTTGGTGTAGGTCTTACATGAAACCCAATAATTATTGCATTGGATGCAGATGCGAGCGTAACATCATTTTCGACTATGGCTCCTGCAGCTGCATGTATCGGGGTCAGTTTTATTTCTGCAGTACTGAGTTTCTTTAATGAAGTCTGCAGAGCTTCAACGGAACCGTGAACGTCACCCTTTATAATGACCTTCAGTTCCTGTATTTCACCTTCCTGTATGGAATCATACAGGTTATCAAGGGTGACCTTAGTAAGATTATCGGCTCTGCCCTGTTTTTCAAGTTCCTGACGCTTTTCTCCGACCATTCTGGCTGTTTTTTCATTTTCAGTAACCTGGAATGGAGCTCCGGCATTAGGTATACCGGTAAATCCGAGAATCTCAACGGGGGTAGCCGGTCCGGCTTCTGTAATTTTATATCCCTTGTCGTCAAAAAGAGCTCTTACCTTGCCTGGAAAAACCCCTGCTACAAAACTGTCTCCGATTCGCAGGGTTCCCCTTTCTATGATGACCGAAGAAACAATACCGCGCCCCTGATCAACCCTGGATTCAATAACTGTGCCTTCCGCACGGCAGTCCACATTGGCTTTAAGCTCAAGAAGCTCGGCCTGAAGCAAAATATTATCAAGAAGTTCGCTGATCCCGGTACCTTTAAGTGCGGAAATCTCATTAAAAAGAGTAGTTCCGCCCCAGTCTTCCGGCATGAGTTCATATTCAGATAACTGCTGTTTTACCCTGTCAATGTTGGCGTCGGGCAGATCGCATTTGTTGACGGCAATAATAATAGGGACTTTGGCCTGTTTGGCGTGATTGATTGCTTCAACAGTTTGAGGCATTACACCGTCATTTGCGGCAACGACAAGTACAACAATATCGGTTACTTCTGCGCCGCGTGCCCTCATTAAAGTAAATGCTTCATGACCCGGAGTGTCAAGAAAGACAATAGAACCCTGTTCGAGATCAACCTTTGATGCTCCTATATGCTGGGTAATACCGCCGTGTTCGTCTGCGACAATATCAGTTTTACGGATAGCATCAAGAAGTTTTGTTTTACCATGGTCGACATGCCCCATTACAGTAACAATAGGGGGCCGTGGTTTCAGATCTTCTTCATTATCTTTTTCACTTTCTATGATTGTTTCATCATAAAGAGATACTATTTTAACCTTGCATTTATACTCGGAAGCAAGTAGTTCGGCAGTTTCCGCGTCTATCTGCTGGTTAATCGTCACCATCATGCCCATGCTCATAAGTTTTGCTATGAGCTCGGAAGCTTTTAGATTCATTTTTCTTGCAAGGTCGGAGACCGTAATAACTTCCATCATCTCGATTTCTGAAGGAACGGGGTTTGCTCGCTGTATGGTTTTTTTCTTGATCTGAAAATCTTTTTCCAGCTCAAAATCATTTTTCTTTTTATAGTCAGCCTTCTTCTTGGTTTTAAATACCTTTCTTCCGGCTGATTTTTTGTTTTCTCCGCCGGGAGCAGGCATGTTTCCGGTCGGTTTTCCGCCCTGGCCCGGTCTGCCCGGACCTCCGGGTCTGCCGCCGGGACCAGGTCTTCCGCCCGGACCTCCTGGTCTGCTGCCGGGGCCAGGTCTTCCACCCGGACCTCCTGGTCTGCTGCCGGGACCGCTGCTTCTGCGGTTGTCATATGAACGGCCCTGATAGCCGCCGCCCTGGCGGTTGTCTGACTGACGGGTGTCGCCCTGTGGTCTGCGGTTGTCATATGAACGGCCCTGATAGCCTCCGCTCTGGCGGTTGTCTGTCTGACGGTTGTCACCCTGTGGTCTGCGGTTGTCATATGAACGGCCCTGATAGCCGCCGCCCTGACGGGTGTCGCCCTGGGGTCTGCGGTTGTCATATGAACGGCCCTGATAGCCTCCGCTCTGGCGGTTGTCTGTCTGACGGTTGTCGCCCTGTGGTCTGCGATTGTCATATGAACGGCCCTGATAGCTTCCGCCCTGGCGGTTGTTATCCCGTTTGTAATCACCTTCGCTTCGGCTTCTGCCAGGCATTTCATTTACCGGAGAAGAAGACTCACGTGATACAGCTTCATTACGCGGTTCTGTTTTTACTTCATTATCCGCACTTGATTCGGGAGCTCCTCCGGCTTTGTATATGTCATCTTGAGATCTGCCTTTTCTGGATCCGCCCAGGGGTCTTTCACCCTTGGCGGATTTGCCTGCAGCAGTTTTTGAAGTCCCGCTGCCTGGGGCATTTTTAACACTTTGCTTGTTATTATCCGATTTTGAATTATCGGTATGTACAGCCTTTACGACAGGTTTCTTCTTTTTCTTGACAACAACTACTTTCTTTTTCTCTGCTTTTGATGCATCTGAGTCAGTTGCCGGTTTTTTGTGTTTAATGAGTGTAGCTTTAGGCAAATTCTTCTTCTCAAGTTCTTCTGACATATATTCCCTTCAAATTATATTTTATTCATCTTCATCTTCAATCTCAAAGCTGATACCAACGCCGCAGTTAGGACATGCGGTCATATCAAGTGTGATAGGATGACCGCATTCCGGACATTCGTAGCCTTCTTCGTCATTACTATCAACAATATCTTCTTCTGTTTCTTCAGGAAATTCATCATCCTGATCATCATTTGAAGATGATTCATCATCCCCTTCGTCATATTCTTCGGGGCCGAAGTCTTCTTCATTATAATCTTCTTCTTCTTCAATAATGTCAACATTGTCTGCGATTATAGATTTCAACTGTTCAACATCATCGGTTGTAAGATCGTTATAACTGTTGAGTTCTGTGTCTGCAAGAGCAACAAGGTCTTCAATAAGTTCAATATCATGACCGTTAAGGATTTCAACAATTCTGTCGGTAATGCCCGGCAGTTCGGAAATGGATGTAATTTCTTCAGAATCATCGATGTCTCCGAAAAGTTCAGATACCGCCCGGCGTGTGTCAATGGCAATGTCCATTTCATCAAACTGTTCCTCGGTTTTTACGTCGATATTCCAGTCTGCAAGTCTGTTGGCCAGCCTGACGTTCAACCCCTGTTTGCCGATTGCCAGAGAAAGCTGACTTTCGGAAACAATAGCAAGGGCCTGACGTTTTGCTTCGTCAAGCACGATAATATCGTTTACTTCAGCAGGAGAAAGAGCATTTTTAATAAATACGCGGGGATCAACATCATATTTAAGGATATCGATTTTTTCCCCTTCGAGTTCACGTACAATCGCCTGAATTCGAACACCCTTCATTCCTACGCATGCGCCTACAGGATCAACATCATCACGGTTTGAATAAACCGCAATCTTTGTTCGATAACCGGGTTCACGTACAAGTTTGAAGATCTCTACTGTTTTATCATAGATTTCAGGTACTTCAAGTTCAAATACCCTTTTGACAAAATCGGTATGTGTACGTGAAAGAACTATCTGAAGCCCCGAAGGAGTTTTATTGATTTCATAAATAAGAGCTTTTATTCTGTCGTTAGGTCTGTAAACCTCTCTTGGTGACTGAAACCGTTTGGGAAGTATTCCTTCGGTTTTACCGAGATCTACATAGATATTTCCGTTTTTTTCACGCTGGTAATACCCGATAATCATTTCCCCGAGTTTTTCATTAAACTCCGAGAAAAGTGTATCTTTCTGGATTTCACGCAATGTCTGTTTAGCTTTTTGTTTTGCGCTCTGCACGGCAACCCGATCAAAATCCATTGGATCAATTGGAATAAGAAGTTCATCGCCTATTTCACATTCTTCGTTAAGTTTAAGAGCATCTTCCAGCGCAATTTCAGCCACAGGATCGTAAACATCTTCGACTATTATTTTCTGTGCAAAAAGATCAACTTCATTTCCGTCATCCGAGAACTTTACAACCGCATTGTCTACTGTACCGAAAGTTCTTTTATATGCTGCCAAAAGGAAATCTTCTATAGTTTTAATTACAAGATCTTCGGAAATTCCTTTATCTTGTACTAATTGCTTTATAGCTTCAGCTATGCCTGACGACATTCGTTTTCCTCCGTTTCTTTAATTTAATTTGGCCTTTTGAATATTTTCAAAATTATATTCAATACTGTCCTGGCCGCTCTGAATGGTGACGGTGTTTTTATCTGAAGAAATTATTTTACCGTTCAGCCATTCGTTATCAATAAGAATATTAATTGACTCGTCCTTAAAGATATTAAACTCGTAAGCATCTTTAAGCGTTCTGCCTATACCTGGAGAAGAAACTTCGAGATTAACATCCCTGTTATCCGCCCAGATTTCTATTCGGGGCAAAACAGCTCTGGATATTTCGCTGCAGGTATTGATATTAATTCCGCCTTTTTTATACAGAACAATTCGGACCTGCATAGTAGTTCTTATAACGGTACTGTTCAACTGAACTATTTCAGCGTTGAATCCCTGACAGACAGGGTTTATTATAGTGAACAGTTCGTTTTCATCATATCCACTGTATTTCAAATACTCCATCCTTTAAAAAGATCAGCCTACAAAAAAAGAAGTCGTGGTCGACTTCTTCAGGTAATCTTTCATCAGCTGTCAGTAATTATTCTATATTCTTCATCATTAAAGGTCAAGTGCCAGGGACAGGCAACGTATGTCGCAGGCACCGTTTTTTCGGAGTATTTCGGCGCAACTGTCCATTGTTGCTCCGGTTGTAAAAACGTCGTCAATAAGAAGAACAGACCGGGGAACGGTTTTGTTCTCAATAAGGCTGATCCTGTTTTTCAGATTCGACAGTCTTTCAGAATACGACATTGTTTTCTGGGCCCGGCCGTTCATCCGCGCAAGGCATTTTGAAACATGAAGACCGTATTCCTTTCCAAGAATGCGACAGATAACATCAATCTGGTCCCAGCCGCGTTTTCTTCGTGCAGATGGTCTGTAAGGAACCGGAACGATTATATGTTCATCGCAGTTCTCCCGGAAGTAAACATCAATCAGGCGCGCAAAAAAAACAGCAAGTTTTTTTCTGTTCCCGAATTTATATGCAGATATCATGGTTTTTGCAATGCCGGAATAAAGAAAAAGACTTGTTGAACTGTTAAAATTCCACTCCCTGTTTCTGCAGCGCAGGCAAAATTCTGATTCGGATGTGAGTGGATAGCCGCAGAGCCTGCATCGCCTGATTGAGGGGTTCTGTCTGCTGAAAATGTCATTTTCAGCAGATATCATGCAATCGGCACAAAGCGGAATTTTCTGATAATTCGAATGCCTTTTTAAAACAAGAGAACAGTCGCAAACTGCACAGTGATCGGGCAGAAAGAAATCTGCCGATTTTACAGCTATGTTCAGGATATCAGTAAGATTCATTAAATATTGTATAACCGGATATTTTTATTCTGATTTTAAAAATGTAAGTTAAAGAAATCACGGGAAAAAGCGGATTATCTGTACTTTTTTTGCCACTCGCTGATTTTGTTTAGGGCTTCCAAAGGAGTGCAGTTATCAAGATTAAAGCCTGAGAGTTCGCTTAAAAGCATATCTTCGGCTGAAAACAGTTCGGAAGGTTTTGTTTCCTTCGGAAAGTTATCCGTATTTAAGCTTATATCACGATTTTGTTCTCGGTTTTCAAGTTCATTCTGAATTACCGATGCACGTAAAATCACTTCTTCAGGAAGTCCGGCAAGTCCGGCAACATGTATTCCGTAAGAGGCATCAGCAGGGCCGCTTTTTATTCGTTTAAGAAAGACAATTTCGCCTCCGCTTTCACGTACGTCAAGAGAAAGATTAATTAAATCGGGATGCTCAAAAAGCGTGAGTTCATGGTAATGGGTTGCAAACAGGGTTTTTGCCTTTATACGGTTAAGCAGATACTCGGAAACAGCCCATGCAATTGCAAGCCCGTCGTTTGTACCTGTTCCGCGACCCACTTCATCCATTATTACAAGACTTTTTTCGGTTGCAGAGTTTAGAATATTTGCAGTTTCATTCATCTCCACCATAAAGGTAGATTCTCCGCGTGCCAGGTTGTCGGAAGCTCCAACCCTGCAGAAAATACGGTCTACAATACCTATTTCGGCGCTTTCGGCCGGGATGAACGACCCGATCTGCGCCATAAGAATTATCAGCGCATTTTGTCTCAGGTATGTTGATTTTCCGGCCATATTGGGACCGGTTATAAGAGCAAAGCTGACATTATCCGATTTGAATGTTAAACTGTTCGGGACAAATTCTCCGAACGGCATATTGGCTTCTACCACAGGATGGCGTCCGTTAATAATTTCTACTGATCCGGAAGCTTTTACAACAGGTTTTATGTATCCGTATTTTGTAGCGGCACCGGCAAGAGATGACAGGCAGTCAATTTCCGCGATATATGAAGAAAGACCCAATAATGTTTCGATTTCATTTTTTACATAATCACGAATTTCCAGAAAGAGTTTCTTTTCCAGTTCAACCGCTTTATCGGAGGCCGAATTCAGATTGGTTTCGAGTTCAATAAGCCGATCGGTTGTAAATCTTTCGGCAGAAACCAGCGATTGCCGTCTGATAAAATGAGACGGAACATGATCAAGATTAGTTTTTGTGACTTCAATAAAATAACCGATTATTTTATTGTATCTGATCTTCATTGAGGAAATTCCGGAATCTTCTTTCTCTTTTTCAAGATACTCGGTAAGAATTTTCTTGCTGTGTTTTCTAAGATCCTTGAGTTCGTCAAGTTCGCTGCTGAAACCTGATTTTATCATCCTGCCTTCAGTAAGAAGTGTTGACGGATCCTCATCGATTGCGTTTTTAAGTAATTCAAGAATCTCTTCAGCTGTTTTCTGTATTTCCGGCGGCAGCGTTCCCGGGCCTTCCTCAGATTTCCACTCGGCCAGCAGGGTATTGAGTTTCAAAGACGACCTAAGGGAATTCCTGATTGCAAGAAGATCCTTCGCGTGGGCTTTTTCCATGGCGATTCTTGAAGTCAGCCGTTCGATGTCAAGAATTCCGGAAAGTTTTTCATTTATTCCGGAAAGCAGTATTTGGTTATGATAAAGTGCGCCTACTCTTTTCTGTCTCAATTCAATTTCATCAACATTTACAAGAGGATGAAGAAGCCAGCTTTTTAGTTTTCTTGCGCCCATGGCTGTACGGGTATTATCCAGGACTTCCAGCAGTGAATACCTTTTGCTTCCGTCCTGAAGGTTTCCGGTAATTTCAAGATTACGCAGGCTTGATTCATCAAGAAGCAGGAAATCCCTGTCGTTTAATATGTTTAATTTTCGTATGTGAGGAAGGAGGCTTTTTGAGGTATCGGCAATATATTCAAGAATAATACCGCATGAAAATACAGCAGGGTCGTCATCGCTTATTCCGAAACCCTTAAGTGAATGAAGTTTGAATTGTTTTTTAAGCAGTTCCGATGAGTTTGTAATATCAAACGCCCAGTCGGGATACCTGTTGACAAGCAGGTTATTATGCTCGTCAAGAAGCCGGGCAACATCGTTATTATCTTCCAGAAGAGACTGCTGGATTAGAAGTTCGCCGGGAGACAGCCTCAGTAATTCCCGTTTAAGAATATCAACCGTTCGTTCTGCATCAAAGGAAGAAGTGAAGAATTCTCCGGTTGAAAGATCCGTATAGGATATAGAAAGTTTGTTCCTGATTACACCGGCGGCAAGAAGATAATTATTCTTGTCTTTTTCAAGAAAATCTTCATCTACAACAGTCCCCGGAGTAATTATTTCAACAACCTCGCGTTCGGCAATTCCTTTGCCGTTTTCCGGCATACGGGTCTGTTCACAAATGGCGATTTTTTTACCGGCTTTTAAAAGCCTGGAAATGTAACTGTGCGCGGCATGATATGGAATGCCGCACATCGGAATATTGTGTCGTTTAGTAAGTGTAAGATTTAAAATTGAAGATGCTTCCTTCGCATCGGAAAGAAACATCTCATAAAAGTCTCCCAGCCGAAAAAACAGTATTGAATCAGTATGTGACTGTTTGATGCGCTTGTACTGGCGCATCATCGGCGTATCTGCTGACATGAATCAATCTGATTCTCTGGCAGCCTGCCACCTGAGGCGTTCCAAAACAAGATTGGTAACATCTATTTCGTGGTTATACCAGAGAATGTCCGGATCCTGTGTGCGCATTATCATGGAATAACCTTCAGATTCGGCAATGTATGTAATAGCGTCAAGTATTTCAGCCGTAAAAGTAGATGACTGATATACCCCCTGGATTTTTGTATTGATTCGGTTCTGCCAAATGGAATGAAATTCCTTTAAGTATTCCTGTTTATTGTAAATTTCATCATCAATACGAAGGGCCTTTATTTGATTATTACTGTTTTCAGCCTGAAGTTTTTCCATTTTGAGATCATTAATTTCTTCAAGAATCTCATCACGTCCGTCATTATATTTTTCTCGCATGGTATCTATTTCGCGCCATGCGGATGATTCAGCAAAATAGTCTTCGACTATTCTTGAAAAATTAACTATTCCTATTTTGGACAGTTGTTCGGCGCTGAGACTGAATACAGCAATTATTGCTATGCATAATGTAAAAAACAATCGTTTAATCAATTTTCTCTCCTAAGAATAATTCTCTCCAAGGATGGAGGTTTAGTATAAAGCCTAACAGGCAGGGATGCCGGTTAGATTTTAGAAATAATCAAGATCAAAAGTTATAACAAAGTCAATTCCTGAAGTTTCAGTATCGGTGTTGCCGAAATAATCACCAGCCTGCCATTCAATTGCACCGTCGACAAATTTTGCACGCTTAACGAGAAAGAATGAAATTGGAAAACTCGGTATATCAATCTGCAGTCCGGTTCCAAGGCTGAAATAAAAGTCACTCAAACTCATATCGAGAACATCTTCAGGTTCGGTCCATACGGATGATCCGCTTAGAAAGCTGTTCCAGGAAAGCATTCCGGGAGCGATAGGTGTTGTAAAATCAATTACCAGATCAAGCAATGCCTTGTTGTCATAATTTGTGCCCCAGCCTCTTGCAACAAATATTCCGTCGTAATAAAGAAGATCAGATCTGGTTGCTACCGTGCTCCATTTCCAGGTATCTCTGCTGCCGTCATAATCCGTATCAAAGTAACCGAACTGCGGAAGAATCATTGAGTACTGTCCATGCAGGCCTAAAACGGTTGAGAAATTCCAGTCTTCTGTTACAGGTAAATCAAACAGTTTGAAATAGGCGTCGGCGTCCGTTGTTGTTTTCATGTAATGTTTGCTGCCGAAAAGAAATCCTCCGGTGTAAGTAAAAGTTTCTTTTAAAATGAAACCTTTTGTCGGGGAATAGTAGAGGTCCCTGGTGTCCCAGCTTGCAGTAAGCCATAGCTTGTCCGTCAGGCTGATTGTACCCAGAGCGTCACGGATATCCTTGTCGTACGGACGGTAGAGCGATGAATTGTAATTAATTTTTGAAAGTGATGTGCTGAGACCGGTACCGAGAGACACTTTGCCGACAGGGGTGATAAAGGTGTATCCGCCGCTGCCTGCCAATGATACCGTATATGATTCATAATCCATGAGATAGTCGGAATCTATCGATTCACCGTTATTCATTGCATAGTCATAATCAGTTTCAATGTCGCCGTCATCAGACATGGTTGCCAGCGTTGCATCGCTGTAATTATCGGTATCTACAGCATCTCCTGCAGTATGGGAGCCGTAATCGTCAGTAGTGTCGTCAGCCCACACCCAGTGTCCGTCGTAAGGATCAGGTACGACCTGTTCATAATCATCAGGATCAAGGTTGAATATAGGAAGCATTATATCCTGCGGGACTTCGGTATATTGATCATGGCTTATTGAAAAATCCAGTCCGGCTGATATTCTCTGTTCGAAAAGCCAGTTATCGCTGAATCCCAAAGAGAGTTCCTGCGATGTCGGTGATAGTTCAGTACCGATACTGATATTTCGCCCTTCCCCGAGAAAGTTTGAATCGTTCCATTTAAGGAATCCTATAATAGGAATTGAACCTGCGGCGGCAGTAAACGTCAGGCCGAACTGAATATCAGTTGTATTCTGTTCTTCAACATTAATTACCAGATCCATCAGGCCTAATTCAGAGCCGTACGGCATGTCCGGGACAACAGATGAGAAGTAACGGGTATTATAAAGATTATTAAGGCCCTGCATAATAGCTGATTTACTGAAGACATCGCCGACTTCAAGCGGTATTTCACGTAGAATTACATAATCTTTGGTTTTTTCATTTCCGGTAATGATTATGTTTTCTATATGAGCGCGGCTTTTTTCGTCTATTACCATTTTAAAAGAAATTTCATTTGTTTGTTCATCGCGGATTTCTTCCGTGCTTATAGCGTTGTAAATATAACCGTCGTTATAGTACATGTCGCCGATTTTCATAAAATCAGCTTCAAGCCTGGATTTATTGATTTTTGAGCCGGATTTAAGGGTCGTTACCGATAAAAGTTCTTCAGTGCTGAACAGGATGTTTCCCTCGAAAGAGAATCCTCCGAATGTCCACTGTTCGCCTTCTTCAATGTAGAAAATAATTTCTATATAATTCCGATCGTCTTCTTTTTCCTTCTCAACATCGTTTATGACAACATCGACAACTTTCATGTCTATATAACCGGAGTCAAAATAGTATTTTTCTATGGCAGCCTTGTCTTTTTCAATAAGGCCCTGCTGAAAAATTCCTTTGGAAAATAAAGATTGCTGTTTTGATTCTAGCTGACCTTTAAGAGTGCTGTCTGAAGCAAATGAATTGCCCGAAAAAGATATGATATCGATGCGGGTTTGGGTTCCTTCGGTTATATTGAAAAAGAGGTCTACATATCCTGTGTCTGAAGAATCTTCCACACTGCTCTCAACCTTTACATCAGGGTACCCTTCTTCGATATAAAGTTCGGCAATTGCGGTTTCATCTATTCTGACTTTGGCATTATTCAGGATATCATCCTTTTTCAGGATGGTTACCTCCAGGATTTTAGTTTTGGTAATTCGTTTATTGCCCCTGATGATAATGGATTTTATGAGGGGCCTTTCCGTAACGGAGAATTCTATGATTACCCTGTCGCGGTTGTCGTCAACAGGAAATGCGTTGGCATCAAAACTTTCAAAATAATTAAGTGCGTATAATTTGCTTTGAAGATCCCAGAACAGGGTATCAGTAAATTTTTTATTAATAAACTGTTCAGTTATTCCGCTTAGCTCGGATTCGTCAATGTTATTGAGCCCGGTAAACCGTATCTCGTGTATGGGTTTGTCTATGTACCATTCCGCAGACTGGGTGTATGCAGCCGCTGAAATAAAGACAAGAATAATTGCAGTAAGTGCGATTTTTCGCATGCTTTCTCCTTTGAGCACTTTTTAGTAAGAGAACCGCCATGATAAGCCTACGCTTGTTCGATTGAGTCCTGCTACAGGATCCTGAAAATCAGGATAAAAACTCAGTTCTACGTCGGCAATCGGGCTTTCCCATTCAAGCTTAATTTCGCTGTCGAAATTTAATTCCGGGTTTTCAGAATAACCTGTATCATTATAAAGATCAAACTGAAACATACCCTGTAAGAATATATCATCTGTGAAATACTTTCCCAAGAATAAGGTGGTATTGTCAAGATATTTACTGAAATTGTCTCCGTTTAAATCATCAGAATTTGACAATAACGTATTTGCCAGTAAATTGCTGAGAAACGAAGAACGAATTGAGAGGAGATCCAGCCCCAAAGTGTTCTTGAGATTTTCTTCGATACCTTTCAGTACTGCGAATTGTGTAAATAAATCGGTACCCAAAAGCACTGCGTTTCTTATTGACGAGTCGCCTGATTCGAAGGTGTCGAGAATATTACCTCCCAGAATCGCCATTATTTCGGCGGTGGACATGGAAGGTTCGGATTCAAAACGCGGAGAAAACGCCGACAACGGCGACTGATCTACAATAAGATATATTTTGCTCATTTCACCTTCTGAATTAATGTCCCGGATTTCAGCTCTTGTGCTGAGCAAGGGATCCAGGTTCCGGGCAGTATTATTGTTAAATATTATTTCGCCCTCTTTTATGTAAAAATTCTTTTTGAAATAGAATATTTCACCGCCGTTGAGTATAAGATCTCCGTCAAGAACAACACCGATGCCGCTTGTATCGTAACGCATTGTTAAATCGCTGGCACCGCTGAGAAAGCCTTTCACAATCGGAAACTCCTGACTGGGCCAGAAAAACTGATTGTTTTCACCGAAGCTGAAATGCATTTCTCCAGAAGTAAATTCAGTCGGACTGCCTATTGATTTTATGTCAAGATCATAATTAACCATAAAAACAGCTTCAGTGCCGTTTATATGACCGTCTACATTCATTCGGGTAAGATCTCCGTAAATATGGATCTGACCGGTGCAGAATCCGCGTATATAAATAGGTTTTTTGTAGAACTCGGCTGAAACTGAGTCATTGACCGGTACATTAATATTGATATCATATATTCTGGGAAGCCATCTTTCCATATTGGCTGTAAGATTTATGGATATTTTGCCGTTATTTGTATCAGTCATGGTTGCCGGCAGGTCAAGAGTTTTTCCGCTTAAAAAGAAAGATGTATCAAATGGTTCGGTAATGTCCTGTATAATCGGCGGTCTGAAAACCATATTGCTGCAATCCAGCTGGCCGTAGAAATCAGGATCGTTTAAAGGCCCCTGTATTCTTAAATTTCCATTGATTTCTCCCCCGTAAAAATAGAAAAAAGGAATTTCCAGATTATCGAAAGTATATTTGATATCCTTTACCGCCGCGTTTATTAATCCGTTTTTAATTGTACCCGAGGCTGAAATCGTTACGGGGAAAGGTGTTACCGCATCAAGAGTGAAATACCCGTCCTGGAAATAGTTTCCCGATATTTCACCTTGAGTGCCTCCGGTGATATTTAACAGTTTATCACGTTTAACAATTCGGAATTTCCACGGATCTTTGGCTTCAAGATTTAAAAAGAGTTTCTCAAAGGCCAAATCGGCATTCAAATCAGATTTGAAAATTTCAGGAAGTTTAAAAAATGAGTCTATTTTTACAGTTTCAGCTTCTCCGTATAGAGCTGCATTCAGTCCAAGCAGCTTGCTTTCGGAGGTCAGTCTTGCCGAGAGTTGATGAAAACCGTTTTCAAGATCCAGAAGACCGTCGACATCACTGATCTGATAGGCGCCGTATACTGCAGAAAGCTGTTCCAGTTTCAGTTTAAGATTCTCGTAACTGAGTACGGTTTCCATACTTAACTTTTCGCTGTTAAAGAAAGTATTGCCGGTATTCAGCTGCACCCTCATCTGTGGCGACGCAACGGTTCCGGCTATGGAGAAACTTCCGAAAACATCGCCTTTCAGGGGAAAATCTTCGGAAATTCTTGATAAAGGGAAACTGTTGAAATTCAGATACCCGTCCAGGTTTTCATTAATAAACCCTATCATAAGATTGTATTCTTCGGCAGACGAAGGTGATTTAGCATACAGTTGAAGTCTGCCCTCTGGACGAGGCAGGATTCCTGTAAGCAGCAGGCTGCCTTTTCCGTTCAGTTCGCTACCGGAATCACTGTAGTGAATGTTGTAAATATTTCCTCCATTTTCACCCAAAAGTGCAGACAACTTAAGGTTTCCCGGACCAAATCCGGTTTTTATATCTTCTACTTCAAGGTTCTTCAGAAATAGTTTCCATTGATCAATCGAATTAAAAATACCGGTGGCATTGATGCTTAGAAATGCTGTTTCACCAGCTGCTGAAACAATCGGCAGACGTTTTGTATTGAAAAGAATACTGTTTCCGCCTCCGGGGATACTGTACCAGTTAAGCTTGATATCATAATCCCCGTACAGGGCAAGGCTGCCGTCGGTATCCAGAACACCTGAAAGATTTATCGGCGTTTTATTAAGATTCAGGCTGGACTGCAGCACCAAAGTGTTTGTCTCGGTTAAATCGGTGGATATCCTGCCGCTGAGCCTGTTTTCATCCCAAACAAGATTAAGATCGCTTAGACGAAACCCGGAATTATTTCCTGAAATGGAGAACGTCAGCGAACGTTTGTCATTATAGCGATCATTTATTCTGATAAAGGGAGACGCAAACGAAAGTTGTTCGGCTGTTCCCGACAGGTATATTTCAGATGACAGCTCGAGGCCGTTCAGTATTTCGGGAATTACTATGTTCAAAGGTAGAGCTTCTATTACAGGTTTGAGCAGAAGAGACTCTGCAGAAAAAACGAGCTGCAGGTAAATTTCTTTTCCGAACTGGATGATGCCTTCCGAATAAATGTGCTCAGGCGTCAAATCGGGGTTGAGAATATCAGTGTTCAGGCTGTATTCCATATTTTCTTCATAAGGAAGAAGCTCGAGATCGAGTGCCGAAAGAACAATTCCGTTAAATTCCGTATTATCCGAGGTTATTTTATATTTTCCGTTTTTTTCGGTTTTTACAACAAGAGTTGATGATAACTTCATACCGTTATAACTGATGCCGGGTACTGTCAATTTACCGTTTATTTCCGGTAGTTTCTCTATAAGAATTTGTCCCTGAAAAGAAGCATTGCCCAAATCACAGAAAAATTTTGAATTCTCTATATCAAGTTTCCGGTTAGTTCCGGAGAAAACAGCTTCAATACCGGCCGGTTTTTCGGTCAACCCGGTAATATTTCCAACAGAAAGGTTGCCTGAGTACATAAATTCATTAAGTTTTGAATTAATACTTGCGGAAGCCCGGCCGCTTATTACCGCGTCGGTAACAAGTTTGTAATTATCCGGAAAGCCGTATGTATCGAAATATCTGCTGAAAACAAAGTCCTGTGTAACAAGCTCCGCATTATATAATCCGTCAGTAAAATTAGCTGTAAGAATCATGTCTGCCGGAATACTGTCGCCTGTTTTGGTGACGACAAGTTTTCCCGGTTTTTCGTATCTGAAATTAAATTTTATCCTGTTGATTGAAAAAACATCTGTCTGAAGTTTTTTCATCTGGATATCAAGATCAGCCCAATTGAAAGCAGTATCCATTCTGCCGCTTATGGACATGTCGGATTTAAGTTCAAAACTGTCGAGCGGCATTGTTGAGGGCAGAGATAAAAGTTTTGCGGAAGTATCGGTTTTAACGGCAAAAACAAGATCGCCTTCGGACGATGTCCCGAGTGTAAGAAAAATTTTCGAAAGTTCAAGGGAAAACTGTTCGGTTTTTACGGATACGGAAAGATTTCGGCCTCGTATGGTAAAATCCGGTGGAAGCAGTTGCTCTGTTCTGCCCGTTTCGGATGTTCCGGAGTTTTTGCCCGGGGAAAGTAAAGATTCAGCAACATTAATTAGTTCCAGGTTTTTACTGCTGTCGTATTCAATTTTGGAGTTTACTATAAGCAGGCCTTCAAAAGCGTTTAACGGATTGGACAGCCTGAAATTGAACAAATTAAAACGTAGCCTGAGTTTTTCCACTTCAAAAATATATTCTTCAGGGTTTTCTTCCGAAGAAATGCGGAATCCCCTTATTTCAAAAGCATGAAGAATTGAAGGCGCAATGCTGTCGTAGCTGATATTATGTTTTATCTTTTTTTCAAGATATTCAATTGCCAGCTGTTTCTGATCTGTTATATAGGCGCTGATTCTGGTTCTGACCGGGAAAAGCACAACAAGTAGCGTACAGATTAATATTGTTATAATTGACAGCTGAAGCAGCAATGGCATACGGCTGTCGGTTTTCAGAACCATCTTTCGAATTTACACCAAAAATAATATAAAGTCAGTTAATCTGTTTTAAAAACAGTATTGATATTGCCGAAAAAACGTCAATATTTTATTATCGGATATACTATGACGGAAAACCCTGAAGTACTGAAAAATTTTATTGTTTTGGAAGGTCTGGACGGAAGCGGAACAACAACTCAGCTTAATATGCTCGGTGAAGCGCTTGAAAAAAGAGGGACTGCAGTTTTTAAAACATGCGAACCAAGCCCGCTGCCTTCAGGAAAGCTTATCAGGCGTGTGCTTGAAAAAGAGATTACCGTCGAGCCGGAAACTCTGGCAATGCTTTTTTCTGCCGACAGGCATGAACATCTGTATAATAAAGAAGACGGTATAATAAAACACATTAACATCGGTGAACTTGTAATCTCGGATCGTTATCTTTTTTCTTCGCTTGCCTATCAATCCATGGATTGCGGTTTTGAATTCGTTCGCTCAATTAACAACTACCCTCTGCCTGAATATCTTGTTTACATAGATACCACCCCGGAAATATGCAGACAAAGGATGAGCAAGCGTGATCTTGAAGAGTTATTTGAC
Source organism: Spirochaetia bacterium (assembly GCA_963675665.1). Taxonomy (GTDB): domain Bacteria; phylum Spirochaetota; class Spirochaetia; order UBA9216; family UBA9216; genus Thalassospirochaeta. The sequence continues at coordinate 3,571,421 of OY776510.1, read as the reverse complement.
GGTGCGGATATACAATTTAAGATAGTTGAGAATTATGAGCGAGGGCTGGCAGCATATCCCGACAGCGGGATGAAGCTTCTGCGTATTGACGGGCACAAGACCCCGACTGAAATCTGCAGTGAAATATTGAAGAGTATCGGCCGATAATTAAAATGTGAAAAAAGGATTATTCGCTTTATTATTTATTTTACTGATATTCTCTGCAGATTCTGCTTTCTGTTATAAAATTATTTATGCTGAACAATTTTACAAACTTTATCATTCACACTATATCCAGTATCCGGAAGACAGCGCCGAAAACATTTATTACCTGGAGACTGCCCTTAAACGTCCTTTTGTAAATCCGTTAAATGCGCTTGCTGTTATAAGGGATGAAGCAGAATGGGAACGCTATCGCGAGCTGTTCATAATGCATGTAAATTTAAAGCTTATCGAACAATACAGACTGCTTGCTGTTAAATTCGATAAATTCGATGCTTATTTTTTCAATTATCCTTTTAAGCAGGAAAACCTGAAAAGTCTTCAGATGGCTGAAATATATTATAAGGATGCGCTTTATTACTGGGATGAAGTTCTCAAACAGGTTGATAAGCTTGAAAACCTGAAATATATATATATAGAAGGGCTCGAATTCTGGGAAGACGAATTGCACAGAATTAAAAGCGGAGAGCTTGATTATAATGAATTCATAAACAGTGATCTTAACCGTCTTTATGAAGTTCGGGCTGCTTTTGAGGCGATGACGCCGGAGACTTACTGAGCGCTTTTTCTTCAATAATTTTATAAACCGCAGGTATAAGAAAAAGAGTCAGACAGGTTGAAGTAATAAGCCCTCCTGCTATTGCCTGTCCGAGGGGTGCGTATATTTCAGAACCGTTTCCTCCGGCGAATGCCATTGGGAGGACCCCGAAAAAAGTAGTAAGAGTAGTCATCATTATCGGTTTGAGTCTGGCTGTGCAACCTGTAATTACCGCTTCAGAAAGTTCCAGTTTATCCCTTTTTCTTATCAGGTTGATATAATCTATCAGTACAATACCGTTGTTAACTACTATTCCGGCCAGGGATATAACACCCAGCATGGGGATAATTGATATTATTGATCCGAATATAATCAGGCCCAATACTACTCCTATCAGGCAAAACGGAATTGACAGCATAATTATTACAGGTTGAACGAATTTTTCAAACTGTATTACCATTACCGAATAAACAAGAAATACAGCAATTCCGAGAATAAGAAATAATGAGGAGAAGGATTCGCTGACAAGGCTTGATGTCCCTCCTATTTCCCATGACAGCCCATAAGGCAGTTCCCGGGTTTTCATGAAGTCATCTACTCTCGATGTAATTTCAATTTGATCAAGAGTGTTCAGATGGGCTGTGACTGTAAGCGAAATGGTCTTGTTCTGCTTATTAATCACTGAAACAGCAGGTTTTCTTTCAAGCTCTGTCAGGCTGGTCATACTGACAGGTTTACCGGATGCAGTTTTGATATTAATAAGACTGATGGTATCCTCGTTTATTTCCTGACCTGCTATGTCGGAAGTAAGCTTCATGCTGTAGTTTTTATTCTCAAACCTGAAGGTGCCGGCTTCAAGCCCGCTGAAGAAAATCTTTGAAGTTATTGCAGCCTCATAGGGAGTAATGCCCAGATTTCCCATGTAGTCAAGCATCAGGTTGGATACTATTTCCTCTTTCCCGTAACGCATGCTCATTTGTGTTTTTATAACTTCACGGTCGGATTCAAGAAAACTGTTGATTTTTTCAGCTTCCTTCATAATATCATCAAGATTGCTGCCGTAAAGTCTTATTTTAAATCCCTGCCCCCCGGTTGCCATGCCCAGCAGTGAATCAAAACCGCCGTTGACTACTATCGTTTCCGTATCTGTGATTTCATTATTAAGAGTAGTTTGCAGAATCTTTATTATATCCTGAACAGAACGTTCGCGTTCTCCGGACTTAACAAGTCGAATTTTACCTGTAATAGTTCCGTCGTTGTTTACCTGAAATACAGAAGTTGCCAGTTCGGGAACAAGTTCGCGGCACATGGCGTCTATTTCATCCGCCTTGCCCCGTGATTCTTCAAGACTGTAAAACTGGGGAGTTCTAATATCAAATTCTATTTCTCCGGTATCGGTGGGCGGAAGGAAACTGATTCCCAGACGGGAAACCAGAACTACTGTCAGTGCAAGAACAATTATTGCCGTAAGAATTATAACGGCAGGTCTGCGTAAAACTTTGGACAACAACTTCCGGTATGAATTGGTGAGGGCCTGAAGAGCTTTTTCTATAAGGTTATGAAATGTACTGAGCCCCCTGATGTGTTTCGGTTCTTTTTTTAGAAAGATAGCTGAAAGATAAGGTACAATTATAACCGAAACAAGAGCGGAAGAACCAAGGGCAAATACGATAGACAAAGAAAGCCCCTTCATAATAATTCCGATTACACCGGATAGAAAAGCCATCGGCAGAAAAACACATATGGAAGTTGTCGCAGAAGCAAGGACTGCGCCGCCGACCTCTCCTGCCCCGAGCGAGGCGGCCGTTTCCGGGGTTTTGCCTTCGGAGGAATGCCTGCTGGTATTTTCGAGAACTACTATCGAACTGTCTACTATCATTCCGATTGCAACGGTTATTCCCGAAAGGCTCAACATATTTATGGTAGTTCCGGTAAGGTACATTCCGATAAAAGTAATTAAAATTGATATGGGCAGAGAAAGCCCGATAATAATGGTGCTTCGAAAATCATGCAGGAAGATATATATGACCAGGATTGCAAGAATGATTCCGGTAAGCGCCGTCTGTATGACTGTATTGATTGTAAGTTCGGTTCTTTCCTTCTGATCTGTAACAACATGAAATTCAAGTTTGCCGGGAAATCGTTGATTTGTATCGTTTATAAGCTTATCAACAGCGTTTATGATATCAATTGTATTACCTTGTTCCCGTTTCATGATATCAATCAGAATTGCATCTTCGCCTTCAGATCTTATATAGGAATCAGGCTGTTTCTCTGTAAACCCGATATCCGCAACGTCTTTAAGGTAAATAAGAGATGAGCCCTTATTTCCTATAACAAGGTTCTCAATTTCATCTATGCTGGTGAATTCACCGGATGTTCTGATATTAATGTTTCTTCCGAGATAACCTACAGTGCCGGCAGGAAGAGATATGTTGTAGTATTGAAGCATGGTGAATATATCAAGTACGGCAAGACCTCTGGTTTCAAGTTCATCAAGATGAATTTTTATTTCGAGTTCCCGGCCTTTTCCACCGTATATGTTAACGTTTGAAACACCGTCAATTCTTGTAATTCCGGATTTGAAATCTTCTTCAATGAATGAAGAAAAAACTTCATCCGGCAGGCTGCTCTTGATCATTAACGTGTAAATAGGAAGAAAGGAGCCCGCATCATGGATGAAGATTTCGGGATTTCCTGAAATACCTTCCGGCAAAGTATCCGATACAGAGTTGAGTTTTTCCCTTATTTCGGGAAGTTTGGAATATGCATCTTCACCGTCCCGGAATTCTACCGACACGACTGAAACTGAATCTTTTGAAGAAGAGCTGAGTCCTTTTAAACCGGATACACCGGACAGCGCATCTTCAATAGGCCTGGTAACCTCAATTTCCATGAACTCGGAACCTATTCCGGGATATACGGTCAATACAGAAGCTCCCGGAAGTCCCATTGGAGGAAAAGCTTCCTGGTTTGTATTCCGTATTGCTATTACTCCGAAAACTGAGATCATAACAAGTAGAATGGTAATAACAGCCGGGTGCTTGATTGAATAATCGGAAAGCTTCATTCAGTCAAGCCTATTTAATCCTGACTCGTTCCCCGGGGGTAAGAAAGCTTTGACCTTCAATAATAAAATCATAATGGGCCAACTCCTCCGGAATGGCAAAAAAATTGTTGTTACTGAAATATCCTGCAAAATCAATTCTTTCCGCTGTTGAAGACTGCGGGTTGATATACCAAAGCGTGCCCGAAGGCCCAAGGGCTTTATGGGGAAGATAGAAAACATCTTCTGCATGATCTACATTGAAAAGGCAGTAGACAAACATGCCCGGCCTGAAGACTGATTTGTCGCCGTCAATTGTACAGACGACTTCAAAATTTCTTGTTTCCGGTGATATAATGGGCGAGATATTCTTGATTGACGCCTCTGCTGCCGACGCTTCGTTTCCCGGTCTGAATATTTTTATCCGCATATCCGGTGAGGTTCGAAAAAGTTCGTAATATCTGTCGGGGATGCTAAGTTTCACAATAAGGTTCGTAAGATCCCCGACGGTCAGTACGGGAAGCTCGGGTGCTGCAATTGAACCCTGATTTGCATGTATCGCAAGTACTGTACCGTTAATCGGTGATTCTATTTCTGTATAGCTCAACTGCAGTCGGGCCAGTTCATATTGTGATTTATAAGCTTCATACTGTGTTTTAGCCTGATCATAATTTTGCCGGGTTGCGGCGTTTGATGCGTACAGAAGTTCAAGTCGTTCATAAGAGGATTTTGCGCCGAGGTAAGCAGCTTCAGCCTGTTTCAGCTGAAGATCAAATACTCTGGAGTCTATACGGGCAATAACCTGGTTTTCACTGACAGTCTCGCCTACGTCTACAAGAAGTTCTTCAAGTGTTCCAGAAACAAAGGGTATGATTGTAACAATATCATCGGACTGAATGTACCCGTTAAGTCTCAGGGTCCGATCGAGCGAACCTTTTTCAGCTCTAATTACCTTAACAGGAGTGTATTTGATTTCATCTGGTTTGTCTGTTGTTATACTGTTGCTTTCCGTTGTTCCAAGAAACACCGCAAGTATTATGATTGAAAATGCTACAGCGGCAAACGTTGAAATTGTTTTTTTACTAAAAAGAACGCTCATTCTTTAAATATAGTTTTTTTCTTGATAAAAATCAATATATCTGTAATAATTAATTTATGGCAAGGCAAAGGGATGAACAAAAACGTCAGTTAATAATTGAAACAGCTACGCGTCTTTTCTCCGGTAAAGGATTTCATGCGACATCCATTCAGGATATCGTTTCGGATTCCGGCTTGTCCGTAGGAACAATATACCTGTATTTCTCAAACAAGGAAGAAATATTTGATGCATTGCTTGAGAACGGCCTTGATGCTTTTACAATTGAACTGTTCAAGGACATAACTGCAGAAATGCCCCCTGAGGAAATTGCCGAAAAACTTGTTACTACAATTCTTGATGTTATTTACAAGAATATAAAAGTCGTAACTATCTTAACCAATGAGCTCGGATTTCAGAAAAAACTGCAGGGCTTCTATTCACGCATAGCGGAAATTATTTCGCAAAAATATATCGGCAATAACGACGAGGAAAGCCTTTATAAAATGATGAATTTATCCAAGAAAGAATTCTATGCTCTTGTAACCATAATAATATCCGGCATAAGCAACGCAATGCGGCTTGCATCAGGATCAAAAGGCGGTCTGATGAGAATGCAGGATATCAAGATGATAATGAACGAAATTGTTTTAAAAAGCCTGCTCGACAGAATGTTAAAATAAATAAAGCTGTATTGATTTTTCAATAAAAAAGAGTTAAATTAATAAAGAATGAACGTTCCTTTTAGAAAGAGATGGCTATGAGAAAGATTTTACCTTTTTTTATTACTGTTTTATCAGCAGTTATTTTATCATGTTCAGTTGTATTCACCGGTTCAATAACCGGAACTCTTGCGGATGAGGAAGAATATGAAAACGGTACCGAATTTTACGGTATATCCGATGCTGAAGTGTATCTGTATACCGATATTGAAGAACGTGATATAGACTTCGACGCATGGACAGCCGATGAAAACGTGTATCCGGATAATCCTGCTGACGGAGAGCCGAAATATTTTTTAAAAACAATAACCGATGAACAGGGCAATTATACTTTTAACGGTCTGATATGGAATGAACTTTTTCCGGATTACGGTAAATCAGGCGACCGAAAAGAAATATATCTGTTGTTTTATCATTCAGAATACGGAATGTGCAAAACTCCCTACCCTGTGTATGTTATATCTGATGTAACGAACAGAATACCGGTATTTAAACTCAGCAGGATTTTCAATTCGGCTGAAATATCGGGATCTGTTGTAGATACAGAAACAGGCGAACCGCTGCAGAATGTTAATGTGCGTATTTGGGTGCCGGTTTCCTGGATTTATGACTCATCCGGAAATATAGATACCGACGAATCAAAATTTCAATGGAATGACGAAGCAGATTATATTGTTTTAACGGATGCTCTCGGCGAATGGAACCAACAGATATCGTACAGAATGTTACCCTCCGTTTCTAACAATAAAGAAACGGTTATTGTCAGGCTTACCTTTGCAGCCGGCAGTTATATTGCTGAAAATGATGCAGATGCCGATATAACGGACGGAGGTTGGGACATAGACGGCAACGGTACCGTAGACTCGGATGAGAACGAAGGTTTTTTCCAGAGTGACGAGATTGAAGCTGATACATATACCGAGCTTGGTGAAATAAGCCTTGCTGATGAACTGAATACGGCAACTGTATCAGGGACAGTATTGAATTCATCAACAAATGAAGGAGAAATGAATGTAAGCGTAAGGATCTGGGTTGCCGAAGACTGGAGTTATATATCTGACGATTCTGAGAGTATCGAAGCGCCTGATTCGGAATTTGTAATATGGCCTGAAAATCCGTCATACACTGTTACTACCAATGCATCGGGAGAGTATAGCAGCAGCATAAATTTTGAGCGCAAGCCCTCCTCTTCCGACAACAGGAAGACAACCCGGGTAAGACTGGTTTTTATTAAAGATAAATTTCTTACAGGAAGTACAATCGACAGCAAATTGACAGACGGCGGATGGGACCGTGATGGAAACAGTACAATTGATGATGATGAAGACGACGCTTACTATGATCCTCAGAGTGTTGTCAAAGCCGATCTGGAGAACAATCTCGGAAGTATGGTTATAAAACAGACGGAGTTCAATGAAACCCTGTCCGGTGAAATCTGGAACACCGGAAGAACAGAGCTGGTGAACGGAGTTGAAGTGTGGCTGTTTTATGATCCGGTCGATGATGATGCCGACCCTCTAACCCCGATGGAAACCGGGCAGCCGCTTGCGACTGATTCGCCCGATTTTACCGAGACAACCGAGAGTATGTTTGTCACTCAGGACACCATTGAGAAGGGACACTTCAGTTTCGGCGGGCTGGAATGGAAAGATTCAGGATATTCAGGAAACCAGAGCAGGGTTTCATTTTATATATACATTCCGACAACTGCTGAGCGGGCGGCCAGAACTTTATCATCAGATCTTTCAGACATAGATGATAAATATTATCTTACCGCAGGTGCTGCGAATTACCTGAGCCTGGAGCAGTAGATTGAACGTTAACAGAATTATTCTGACTGTCTGTATTACTTGTTATATTTCTCTTTTTCCCGGTGCGCTTGTTGCACAGAAGATAAGTCCTGATGATCTGGTTAAATGTGCAACTGAGAATAATCTGGATCTTCAAAAGCTTGCGATTGAAGGAAGGCAGGCTGAAATGGATTTGAGAAATGCAAAAGCTTCAAGGCTTCCGGAAGTTGATTTTCAGACAAGTCTGTCCTGGCTTTCCAAACCCATGATAGAGCCAATAAAGTTAAAAGCCGGCGAATTCGGTTCATATGATATCGGAGGAACAAGTATTCTTCTTCCTGCTGAAGATATGATTCTGTATGAGGGTATGGAGAATACTCATTATGAATTCAAGTTCCTGATTGACCAGCCCGTATATACCTGGGGGAAACTAAGGAATGCAGTTCTGCTTTACAGTAAGGTATTTGAAACAAGCGAATTAATTCAGGAAAGCAAGCGAAATGAAATAAGGACCGGAATATTTGTTTATGCACATGTTCTTTATTATATTTTCTTGATTGAAAATTGTATTTCCGAACAGATAACCGATGCTCAAAGGCTTGTTGATATAGCAGACGAATCATTTAAAAACGGTTTTCTTTTATATACCGATCTTCTGAATGCCCGTATCAGGATTAAAGAACTTGAAATAGCCGAAACAGAGTTAAGAGAACAAAAAGAACAGGCGATCCTGGCAATTTCAAAATTATCAGGAAAAAAAGACCTTGATGCGGATGACCTGGATTTCAGTAATTTAAAATCAATGGAAGAAATTATAATCAGGCAGAGCGATTACTATATTGATTCTGCGCTGAAGTTCAGCCCCGAATTGAAAATGTTAAAAGAATTGAGGGATATCAGTGAATTGAAAATAGAAATCAGCCGCGGCGCTGCGAATTTCAAACCGGATATAGGACTTCACCTTGAACTTGGGTATTCAGGTCCGAGGTTTCCTTTCGTTGAAAAGGACTGGTATGGTCAGGACAGTCTCGGGTTGACTGCGACAGTTGCGCTTCAGACAAAGATTTACGAAGGCGGAAAACAACGAATTCAAATTGAACGCGACATTGAAGAACAGCAGAAAACCTATTATGATTATGAATTGGGCCTTGAAGCAATAAGCAGCATGATAAATGAATCAATTCTCAGACTGGAACTGAACAGGCATAACATTGAATACAGCAGGCTTCTTCAGGAGAACGACAGGCAGCAAATAGAGATGAAGAATACCCTGTTTCAGGCGGGATCCGGCAGCGAGATTGATCTCATCACAGAAAAAATAAACCTTAATATCCATCTGATTGACGAGTATAAGGAATCGATTGATTTTTTCAGAAATTATTTTACTCTTAAGGGCGCCGCTGCAATTGCAGAATAAAAGCGATCAGTGTTGATCTTTCAGTCTGACGCTTATCCTCCAGAATTGATCGAAATTTTCAACAAAAAGTCTGGCAAGGTCCGGATCAAAATGTTTGCCCTGTTCTTCGTTGAAATGCTTGATAATCTTCTGCTGATCCCACGGTTTCTTGTAAACACGGGGACTTGCTAGCGCATCAAAAACATCAGCTATAGCTGTTATACGTCCGTAAAGACTGATTTCATCTTTACGAAGGCCGTTTGGATAACCGCTTCCGTCCCATTTTTCATGGTGGTTAAGCGCAATATCCGCTGCAGTTTTAAAAACTATGCGATCGGAATGTTTCAGCATTTCGAATCCGAGAGTTGTATGCCCCTTCATTTTATTGCGTTCCTGCTCCGTAAGCGGTCCGTTTTTAAGAAGGATTGAATCAGGTATTGCAATTTTGCCGATATCATGCAGCGGAGAAGCTGTTTTTAACAGAAGAGCATCGGTATCGTTCAGACCGTATAAAAGCCCGAGCAGTCTTGAATGTTCAGCGACTCTCTTTACATGGTTTCCTGTTTCTTTGGAGCGCATTTCACCGGTTTCAGCAAGGGTGAAGATTATTTCTTTTTGTGTATTATCCATTTCTTCCTGAAGCAGTACTGCTTCAAGCTGGTTGCCTGCATAACTCGCGGCAAGTACAAGATGTTGCTGGTCTTTTTCAGTGAATTTTTTTAGCGGAGTCAGACTGTTAAGAACCTGGACAACGCCTATCATTTTACCGTGGCTGTCGCGAATCGGCAGTGCAATAATTCCGTAAGTATGATAACCGGTTTGCTTGTCAATATCTTTATCGAAACGTGGATCGGAATAAGGATCATTGATAATTAAAGGTTCACCCGTGGTTGCTACTTCGCCGGCAATTCCCTTGTCCCTTGCAATTTCTATACGGTCGACACCGTGAGCTACCCTGGTCCACAGGATATCTTTTCTTTCATCAAGAAGCCAAACCGTACAACGGTCTGCCGAAACAACATCGCGTCCGAAATCAGCGATAAGGCGAAGAATGTTGTCAATTTGGCGTTCTTTTGCTATCCGGGTTAAATAATTAAATATAGTGTTAAGCAATTTTGCTGCTGTTGGTCTGTAGATTACATTTTTATCGTCCACAGTCTATAGCATACTAAAAATATTACCAAAATGAAAGATAATTATTAATCAATTAAACCACAACAAAACAAATGTCCTTACATGTCTACCATAGTCTATATATGTACGTATAAAGCATTGACAATCCTTATTTGTCTGTATATTCTTTCTTTAAGGAGTTAATATGAAACTATCTTCATTAATCGAAAAGGAATCAATTCTTGTAAAGACAAAAATCAACAGCCGTGAAGAAGCAATCAAGCTGGCTGTAGACAGCCTGTATGAAAAGAAGAAAATTCCCTTTCCGAAAAGCTCAGTGATTGAAGAAATCAAATCCAGGGACCAGTTGGGCGGTACAGTTTTTAAAAACGGAATGGCAATTCCCCACGCCAGAATAAAAGATTACGGTGATTTATCAATAGTTTTATGTATCCCGGAAAACCCTGTTGAAGTAGAAGAAACACAGGTAAGCTGCTTTGTTGTAATGATAACGTCACTTGCAGTTTCAAATCTTTATCTACAGGTGCTTGCAACCCTAGCAAAGCTTTCGCAGGACAGCACTATCTTTAATAATATCAAGGCTTCAAAAAACTCTGAAGAAGTTCATAACATTCTTGAAGGAATATATGTGAAGAAAGAGCTAACCGTTGAAGATTTGATGCATACAGAATACGGTATAGCCGAACCTGACATGAATCTCAAAGAACTGACAGACCTGTTTTACACAAACAAGACAAGTTATCTTCCGGTAATATCAGGAAACGGTGAATTTCTTGGAGAAGTACGGGTAAATGATCTTATTTCCGTCGGAATTCCGGACTATGCAGTGTCGATAGGCAATCTAAGTTTCATGAAGAGCTTTGCTCCGCTTGAGAAACTGTTAATCGAAGAAGAATCTATTCCGGTAAGGAATATAATGAAAAAATCGCTGGTAAGCCTTTCGCCGGAATCTTCGGTAGTTGAAGCAGTAATGAAAATGACGCAGGGAAATTTCAGACATCTCCCGGTAATTAAGGACGGCAAACTTGTAGGAATACTTAATGTTATGGACATTCTTTACAAGGTTTTGCGGAGGTAAAATGACTTTAACTATGATAATAGGCTTATCCATATTCATAATATGCTTTGTGCTGATAACGCTTGAAAAAATAAATAAAACAATTGTTTCGCTTCTTGGCGCGGTAATCTTTATAATTCTGGGGATTATAGGACAGGATGCGGCATTTGAAGAAATAGACTGGAACGTAATTTTCCTTCTGATAGGAATGATGGTGATTGTAGGTATTACAAAGAACTCCGGTATATTCCAGTATACCGCAATAAAGACTGCGAAAGCGGTTAACGGTGAGCCTGTAAGAATATTAATACTTTTTTCATTCATCAGCGCATTGTTTTCGGCCATTCTTGATAACGTAACTACAGTAATGATCCTGACGCCGGTGATCATACTTGTTGCGGTAGAGCTCGGCGTCTCTCCTGTCCCTTTCGTTATAAGCTGTGCAATTGCGTCCAACATAGGCGGGACTGCAACCCTTATAGGAGACCCTCCGAATATAATGATAGGTTCGGCCGCTGATTTGGGCTTTCTGGATTTCCTTAAAACACTCGGTCCTATAGTTTTGATTAATTTTATACTGCTCTGCTTTATTATATATTTTCTATTCAGAAAGCAGTTGAAGGTAAGTATCGAAAGACGTGCGAGAATTATGGAATTTGATGAAAGCCAGTCCATTAAAGACAAGCCTCTTCTGGTTAAAAGTCTTATAGTAATAAGCCTGGTAATTATCGGTTTTCTGCTTCATGATCATCTGGGCCTGAAACCAGCTACAATATCGCTTTTCGGAGCAGCTTTGCTTATGCTTCTTGCCGGCTCTGAAGAAGTTGATCATTTTTTTCATGAGGTTGAATGGGGTACAATTTTTTTCTTTATCGGACTGTTTATTCTGGTAGGCGGGCTTGTTGAGCTTGGAATAATTGAGATGCTGTCTACTGCTCTACTTTCATTCACCGAAGGAAATATTGCTCTTACTTCGGAACTTATTATCTGGCTGTCGGGGATTATGTCTGCTATAGTGGATAATATCCCTTATGTTGCTACAATGGTTCCTTTGGTCGAACATATGGAAGCGGTTATGGGTCAGGCAGCTGTTCAACCTGTGTGGTGGTCTCTTGCACTTGGTTCATGTCTAGGCGGAAACGGGACCCTGATTGGAGCATCGGCAAATGTTGTCGGCGCAGGAATTGCCGGAAAAAGCGGATTTAAAATAAGTTTTCTTGATTTTACCAAATACAGTGCTTTTATAACTGTTATAACTTTAATAACATCAAGCATTTATATTTATTTTGTACTTCTTTAAAACAGCTTCAGCGGCGGAATTTGCAGAAGAAAAGGCAAACTGAAGATTAAATCCGCCGCTGTCCCCATCAACATCTATAACTTCGCCTGCAAAATAAAGGCCTTCTTTTATTCTTGATTCCATGGTTCCGGGGTTGATTTCAGCAGTATCCACTCCTCCGGCCGTACACATTGCCTTATTGCACCCTTCAACATTTAGAACGGGAATTTCCATTCCGGTAAAGAATGACGAAAGTTTTTTACGCAAGAATGCGGATGTTTCAGCCGATTTGAGGTCAGTACTTGATGCTTCGCCGGAAATTATGAATACGGTTTTTACAAGACGATCAGGAAGACCTGTTTTTGTAAAAAAAGTTTTTAAGCTGCTTTTACCGTTACTGCGGCTGTATTCAATCAGGGCTGTATTTAAATCTTCAAAAGACATATCGTGCATCAGATTGATTTTTAAAATGTCTTCAGGCGAAAAATCACGGCTGTTGTCGATAATTACGGGTCCGGATAATCCGTTATGTGTAAAAAGAAGCCTTCCGCTGTATTTGTTAAGATGTTTGGCGTTTCTGACCAGAGTATAACTGCATTCAACACTGATACCAGCACAGTAGCTTAACTTTTCGGCCGCAATTATGTTTGTTTCAATCCCGGCAAGGGCCGGTTTCAGCGGAACAATGTTATGCCCGAAATTTTCTGCAAGTTTGCATCCGCTTCCGTCTGAGCCCGTAGATGGAAAGGTAAAACCGCCAGTGGCTATAAGCAATGCTCCTGCCGAAGCGTTGCTTTTGCTGGAGGTTGTGGTGAAACGGTTTCCATCGTGGTCAGCACTCGAAACCCTGCTATTAAAACGGAATTGAACGTCATATTTTCTGCACAGGCTAAGAAGATGGTTGAGCACATCGACAGATGATTCAGATTCCGGAAATATTTTACCGTCGCCACGATCTACAAGTTTAAGCCCGCCGCTTAGAAAAAAGTTGATTAGATCATTGTTGGAAAAGGAGTAAATGCAATTTCTTACGAATCTGAGTTTTGATCCGTAATGATTAATAAAATCAGCAGGCGGTAGTGAATTTGTAATATTGCATTTTCCCTGTCCCGTCAAAAGAAGTTTTTTCCCGGCGCTTTTACCGGATTCAAAAATACATACCGAAAGCCCTTTTGATGCGCATTGTATTGCGGAAAAAAGACCTGCAGGACCGGCACCGATAATGATTAGGTCAAAATTATTCATCATGGCGATAGTAATCCGCTGCAGAGAAAAAAGCAACATTTAAACCGATATCGGTATGTTTAAACATCCAGCTGCCGGGAGTTGACAGCTGAAAAATAACATGCAATCCTGAACGCTATGGAATCAGATAAAATTGGTGCTTTTTTTGATATTGACGGTACTTTATACCGTGATTCATTGATGATTGAACATTTTAAAAAACTGTTAAAATATGACGTTCTTGATGAAGCTTTATGGCATACGAATGTAAAACACACTTACCAGAACTGGAAGAAACGGCGCGGTAATTATGATGATTATCTTATGGAACTATCAAAAATATATCTTAGATCACTTAAAGGCCTTGAAAAGTCCAAAATGGATTTTGTCACTGACCAGGTAATCAGGCTGAAGGGCGATAAGGTTTATATGTATACGCGCGACAAGATAGAGTTTCACAAAGCATCGGGACACCTTGTGTTCTTTGTCTCAGGCAGTCCTGATTATCTTGTGCGACGAATGGCCGAACTTTATGATATAACCGACAGCATTGGAACAAAATACTATGTTGATAAAAAAGGAAGGTATACTGGAGAAGTCGGAGCAATGTGGGACGCGGACAGCAAGATGAAAGCAATAAACTGTTTTGCCGAAATGTATAAAATTGACCTTCGAAAAAGTTTTTCCTACGGAGATACTAACGGTGATATTTCAATGTTCAGAATGACTGGAAATCCTGTTGCAATTAATCCTACAAGGGAGTTGCTAAGCAATCTGAAAAATGATCAAGAACTTGCTTCAAAGATAAAAATCAGGGTCGAGCGAAAAGATGTTGTATATAAATTTGATTCTTCCGTAGATATAACATATCCGGAGATTTAATTATTTTTAAAGCTGCAGATTTTCAAATATTTTTGCTGAAAACCTTTTATCCGAGATATCCGGGGATTCAAAAGTCATATTACCCATTTTGCCGTCGCGTATTTCCCTGACAATTACATTACATGCCCTTTCAAAATCGACAACTCCTCCCTTCTGAAGCATTCCGCGGCTGCGCCCTATCAATGCAATAAGTTCTTCTTCAGTATCCGGCATTGAATCAGTTTCAAGGTTAAACCTTTCTGCAAGGTATTGCGGGTATGCATTTTTAAGCATAATAAGCGCTGCAGATGCAATATTGAACATATCAAGAATGGAATCCCTGATTGAACCCATAACTGCAAGTCTGTAGCCTGTTTCGGGTTCAAATTTATGCCATAGGATACCCGGCGTATCAATGAGCGTCATTGTATTCGATATTACTATTCGCTGAAAGTCTTTCGTATGTCCGGGTTTATTCTGAACGGAAGCTTTCTTTTGCTTTTTCAGCGCATTTATAATTGTCGATTTACCGACGTTAGGAATTCCCGCTACAAGAATATTTATTTTGGCTCCGGTTTTTTCTGTACTGTTTTCAACAATCTGACGGCAACTGCCTAATATGCCGGTAACTGTTTTTGTTTCGGTTGATGTAACAGCAATCGAGTGATAGCCTTCATTTTTATAATATTCTATCCATGCGGCTGTAAGTTGTTTATCTGCCAGATCCGATTTATTCAGAACAAGAAGAACAGGCTTTTCTTTTGTAATTTCTTCAAGCAGGGGATTCCGGCTTGACTGCGGTATACGCGCATCAAGAATTTCAACGACAATGTCAATTCTGCTGAGATGTTCCTCAATCAGTCTTCGGGTTTTATTCATATGTCCCGGAAACCACTGGATTTGTCTGTGTACCTGCCGCATTAAAACTCCTGAAAGATATTTATACTGGAAGCTGAGAAATCAGTATACAGTTTCGGAAGTAAAATGTTCAATCAGATTAGTGGTTATTTTGTAGACAAGCCGGGGAAATGTCTAATATAATCTTAGCCAGGTTAAAATCGGGCTGAATAGAAGCGGTGGCGCTTGAATAGTCATTTAATCTGTAAAAATGGAAATATCTCTTTTTATAGGTGTCTTTATGGTGGACTACAGGCGTAATATTCCAAAAAATTATCTTTTTGTTTTCTTTTCAAACGTACAATTTACATCCGGGTTATGGATGATATACCTTGCACAGAAAGGCTTCTCATTAATTGAACTAGGAATTCTTGAAAGTATTTTTCATATAAGTTCAATGCTCTTTGAAATACCGTCCGGAGCCCTTGCCGATCTTATAGGCAGAAAGTACTGCAGGCTCGGAGGGCGTTTGCTGTTTTTTATTAGCCTGATAATAATGTGGGCGGCCGACAATTTTGTTCTACAGGCAATTGGTTTTTCAGTTTGCGCATTCGGGTACAATCTTGAATCGGGCGCGGGAGAAGCTTTTTCCTATGATACATTGAAATATCTCGGAGAAGAAAGCCGGTATAAACGTATTGCAGGCTTTACCGAAGTGGCATTTCAATCCGGAATGATAATCTCATTTGCACTGGGAGGGCTTACAGCTTCAAACCTGGGATATGATTATGTATTCATTTTTTCCGGATGTTCAGTAATAATATCATTTTTAACCGGACTGACCTTTAATGAACCATATCTTAATAAAAACTCTGAAGATCATTCGGGAAAAACCGCCAATGGAATCAGGGAATTCGGCGTGATACTTTTTGACAGCCTGAAGCTTGTCAAATCAAAACCAAGAATAATGTTTCTGATTATATTTTCCGAGACAATACTGACTTTTACGACAAGCCTGTTCTTTTACATACAGAATTACTTCAAACTCAACGGTAAAGCAGAAAGTTATATAGGAATTGTATATGCAGTTTCCGCCGGATTGTCTGCAATGTCATCGATTTCGGCAGCCTGGATTGAAAAAAAATTCGGGGAAAAACGGCTTTTTATTTTTCTTTTATCAATGCTTACCGTTTGTTTATGGGGAGTCGCTGTGACACCTTTTAAATCATTGTTTTTTATAATAACAGGCTTTATAGAAGGCGTCACTTTCATTGTTATATCGGATTACCTTAATAAAATGATACCTTCTGAAATTCGTGCTACTGTGTTGTCGTTTCGAAGTATGATATTCAGCTTATTAATGGTTATCCTTTTTCCAATGATAGGAGCAGCAGCAGAGATTTATTCATTCAGAACTGCATTCATTATAATGGCCGCAGCTGCAGCTGTTTTGACAGTTGCATTTTCAGTAATTTCTGTTGTTAGAAACAAATCCTGAACAGGCAAACGGACAGTTTTCTTATCTCCTCAGAAGCAGCGGCGTCATGTCAGGATCGTCAATAACATACCAGCGTTTGCCGAAACTGGCTTCTGGATGAATATCATCTGATTCGGGGCAGTCGAAAATATCATTATAAGTTGCCGGTTTCCAGATTGTAAGAATGTGGTGATGAACCTCATTTTGATATATGTACCACTCTTCCCAGAAAAGCCTGTCCTGTTTTTCACTGTCCGGAATAGCATTTACGACTGTAACATCTTTATTTTTACGAAGTTCCCAGTTATGTTCGGTGTAAGGATTTATTTCAATATCATCGCTGAGAAAAAGTTCGTTTATCGAAAGGCGCATCTCGTTAAAATAATTATCAGCACCGATTGATGCAAGATATTGCGTAAGCTTTTTCATCTTTTACCTCCGTTATATGTATTTTAACATATCACTTCCCGATACGTCGATTTTTTATTCTTTCATATATTCATTCATAATTTAAGGATATTTTTCTTGACGGTCCCGGAATATAATGTTTAATTTTATAATATGCCGGTCGGAATACATCATTCAAAAATAATTAAAATTATTACCGCAATAATTCTGGTCATTATGCTGTTAACTGTTTCCGGTATTAATGCTGAGGTACCAGGTATCTTCATCATTCTATTTGCATTGATTGTTTCAGCAACTGGAATTGTCCAAAATTATTACGGAAAGAAAGAATCTCCAATATATATAAACACAAGGGCCCCGCCATACTGTTCCTGTTAAAAGACTTGATAAAGACTCTAAAGATTAATTAAAGCCCGGGAGCAGTAATGAAAAACAGATACAGCACAGGAGAGCAGTTGAATTATGCCCTCAAACGTGCAAAGGGAATCCCCATACATATTAATTTACAGAATTATGTTGATTTTGCGGAAAAAGTAAAATCGATTAAAATTACATCTAACTCAAAAAAAGTAATAAAAAAATACATGTCAAACGGCAGTTTGACTGAAAAATTTGCTGCAATAAATAAAGCAGTTAATCTGGCACTCGGAATTCAACCCTATTCTGAACAGATAATTGCCGGAAAAATAATGCTTGAAAAAAATCTTGTACAAATGGAAACAGGTGAAGGCAAAACGATTGCTGCTGTTTTTCCGGCTGTTATTAATGCCGCAGACGGAGCCCATACTGCAATATTTACAGCCAATGAATATCTTGCCAAACGTGATGCGATGTGGATGGGTGAAGTTTACTCCATACTGGGAATAAACTGCGCTTATGTTGATGAAAAAATGACTCTTGAAGAGAAAAGAACCGCCTACCGTGCTGATGTTGTATATCTTACAGCCAAACAGGCAGGTTTTGATTATCTTAACGACTGTATACAGTATAACAAAAAACTGAAAATTAATATACGGTTTGAAAACTGCATTGTAGACGAAGCAGATTTCATTCTGATTGATGAAGCACGAATTCCTCTTGTTATTGCCAGAGAGAAAGACGGTTTACTTGCCGGGCACATTCTTTATGAGTCATTAGTCCATAAACTTGAAGACGGCACAGATTTTCAAATTAATCGAACTTGCCGAAAGTGTACATTGACATCAAAAGGAATAAAACATATTTGCAATATACTGGATGTTGATGAAATAACTCCTGAGGGTCAGGATGCCGTTGCAGGAGTAAATGTGGCATTGCATGCTGAAAAACTTCTTTCCAGGAATATTGACTATATCGTCAGAAGAGATAAAATCGAGCTCGTTGATGAACTGACCGGCCGTGTTGCTGAAAAAAGAGAATGGCCTTTCGGAATACAGCGGGCATTGGAAGCCAAGGAAGGATTGAGTATAAATAATAACGGAGAAATATGCGGAAGCATAACAATTGAAAATTTCGTCAAACTTTACCCGAATATTTCAGGAATGACTGCAACAGCAGAATCTGCTGCGTTAGAATTTTATAAAAAGTATGGAATGCAAACATTTATTATTCCTGAGCATATGCAGAAAATAAGAAAAGATAATCCCGATCTTATTTATAAAACAAAAGCAGCCAAATATACCGAGTTTCTAAAAAAGGTTAAGCAATATAATATTGTCGGTCGCCCGGTTTTGATAGGCACGGCTTCGGTTTATGAATCTGAACATGTATCTGAAATGCTTCTGGCGGAAGGTATAAAACATAATGTGCTTAATGCAGTTAATGATGCCGAAGAAGCTGTTATTATTGCCGATGCAGGGATGCCCGGCGCCGTAACTGTTTCGACAAATATGGCCGGCCGCGGCACTGATATTTTGCTGGGCGGGCCCGAACGTGTTGATGAAGATTTTGTTACCAGCCTGGGCGGCTTAATTGTTATCAGCCTTAACAGGCACGAAAGCCGGCGTATTGATAATCAGTTGCGCGGCAGAGCGGGCCGTCAGGGAGATCCGGGCGAAAGCCTTTTTCTTGTAAGTCTTGAAGACCGACTGTTTCAAAGATACGGCATAGCGGAATTTATTCCGGAAAAGATTCTGAAGTTTTCTGACGATAAGCCGCTGGCCGACCATCGTGCCGGCCGGGAACTTGAACGTGCTCAGGAAATTATCGAAAACCAGCATTCAAAAATGAGAGAAACATTGCATAATTATTCGCATGCTGTAGAAGTAATGAGAAAGAACCTTTTGAAAGATCGGGAAGATGCTCTTTTTTCCCATATTTTTCCGCAGAAAATTCTTGATCAGCTTGAAAATATTGCGGAACCGGGCGAGTACGCTGAAAAGCTTGCGAAAGTATATGCATTTTACCTGGATGAATTCTGGACAGAATTTCTTGACTGGATTGAAATCCTGCGGGAAGGCATTCATCTAAGAAGACTGGGGAAAAAGGAGCCGCTTATCGAGTATATTCGTGATGCCCAGGTTTACTATTCAGAAGGTTTCAATAAAGCTGTTGAGAAGACTGTTTTCCATATAAAACAATCAGGACTTGATGCTGCGTTCTCTGAAGCCGAAAAACGGAAAAACGGAAGCACATGGACTTATCTGATAGATGATAACCCCTTCCCGTCATTTTCACTTTCGCTTTTCGGTATGGATAACGCCGTTGCTTCTGTTGCAGGATTGGTTCTTGTATTCTTTGCCCCGGTGTTTCTTTTCAAATGGCTGACTGAGAAATTTTCCCATTATATAAAAAAAAGCTAATATTGTATTAACATGACAACCGATATGTTATATAGTGGTCAAACCATAAAATTATTGTAAAATGCGCTATATATAGTGTTGGGAGGATCGATGCAAAAATGGAAATGGAAACAGAAAATAAGCCGTGAAATATTTGAAGCCAAATACTGCCTTCATGGAGAAAACAGTCCCGAGGAGGTTTTCCGGTTGATAGCGGAGGAAGCAGCTTCAGTTGAAGAAAAAAAGGAACAGTGGAGCGAGTTTTTTTTTGAGGAACTGTTAAACGGAAGACTGATTCCTGCAGGCAGAATTCTTGCCAATGCAAGACCCGAAAGCAGAATGAAGAATTATAATAACTGTTTTACAATCGATATAGAAGATTCAATGGAAGGAATATATGAATCTCTTAAGGAAGATGCCGCCATCAGTAAAATGGGCGGCGGAGTCGGTTTTGATATTTCAAAACTGCGCCCCAAAGGGGCGCCGCTATCCAGCGGTTCCGAATCATCGGGAGTAATATCTTTTCTGAAGATTTTTGATCAGTCAGCGAAAACAATAATGACCGGGGGGCAGCGCAGATCGGCGCATATTGCATTGCTCGATATTTCGCATCCAGAGATTGAAGATTTTATTACGGTAAAAAAAGGCGATGACAACAAGGAGCTGACCCAGTTCAATATATCAATAAAGGTAACAGACAATTTTATTGAAGCTGTAAGAAATGATGAAGACTGGAACCTTATTTTTGGAGACAAAGTATATAAAACGGTAAAAGCCAGGTATCTTTATGATCTGCTTGCCAGGAATGCCTATAACCATAATGAGCCCGGAATATTCTACGCAGATACTGTAGAAAGATACAACAACGGGTACTGGGCGTTTAAGATGGACAGGGTTAATCCATGCGGTGAACTTGTTATGCCGCCCTACTCGTTGTGCTGTCTTTCTGCTGTGAATTTAACCATGTTTGTGGATAACCCTTTTACACCGGAGGCTTCATTTGATTTTAGAAAATTCGCTTCCACGGTAAATGTCGGTATCAGGTTTCTGGATAATATACTTGATGTCACCGATTATCCTATTGAAAAAATAAAAAAGTTTTCAAAACAGTGGCGGCGAATCGGGCTCGGAATAACCGGTCTTGGCGATATGTTTACAATGCTGGGTATAAAGTACGGTTCAAATGAATCAAAAGAATTCTCTGAAGAAATTGCGCTGACTTTAAGAAACGAATCATATACTGCATCAGCCGGGATTGCAGCGGAAAAAGGCGCCTTTGAGCAGTTTGATAAAGAAAAATATTTAGCTGCTGAATTTGTCAGACAGCTTCCTGAACAGGTCCGTCTGCTGATATCAAAAAACGGAATACGCAATGTACAGATGAATACAATTGCGCCTACCGGTACAACTTCACTTTCGGCGGGACAGAATTGTTCATCCGGCATAGAACCGATTTTTGCCCTGAAGTACAACAGAACTATCCGCACTGGTATAGGTGATGAAACAGTAACCGAGGAAGTCCATGACTATGCTTACGGATTATACCGTGAGATTACCGGGAAAGACGATGCGCCTGAATATTTTGTAACCACTCAGAATATAGATCCGTACGACTCAATCGATATCCAGGCTTCTTTTCAGAAATACATTGATCACAGTATTTCCAAAACACTGAATTTGCCTGAAGATACAAGTTTTGATGATTACAAGAACCTGTTTATGTATGCATACGACAGGGGACTTAAAGGATTTACCACATTCAATCCAAACGGAAGCATGAAAGGTATCCTTGAATATCAGAACAAGGACAAGGAAGAGCCAATACACACTCATCATGCGCCTACAAGGCCGAAAGAACTGCCGTGTGATATTCACAGAGTCAAAGCAGGCCGAAAAAGCATCATAGTGATTGTCGGGAAAATGAAAAACAGCCTTTATGAACTTTTCGTTATTGATGACCCGGAATCAAGGATAGATATTGAAACTGATCATCGTACTGTTGTAAGAAAAGAACCTTCCGGCCGTTATGATCTGGTGTTTATTAATGGTGAAGAAGAAATAAGGCTTAAAAATTTTACAAAAGAATTCGATTCGCCGAATTCTTCACTTGCGCGTTTCATCTCAATGGCGCTGCGTCACGGAACGCCTTTGCAGTTTGTAATAACCCAGCTGCAGAAAGATACAAACTTTACAGATTTTGAACGCAGTGTTGCCCGTGTCTTGAAGAAATATATACATGACGGTGAAGAAGTAATAACATCGGACGGAATATGCCCGGAGTGCAATCAGCAACTGACATATGCTGACGGCTGCATTACATGTTTTAACTGCGGTTATTCAAGGTGCAGCTGAAACACCGGTTACGTTCTAAAAAACATAAGCGTAAACTCTGAAAACTGAAAAAATCAGTTTTCAGAGTTTGTCGTATTTTACTTTTTAACCGCTTCTAAAGCTGATTTATAGTCGGGTTCCTGTGCTATTTCAGGCACTTGCTCGGTATAAACAATCCTGCCTTTGCCGTCAATAACTACAACTGCTCTCGAAAGAAGCCCTTCCAGCGGACTGTCGGTAATTGTCACTCCGTAATTTTTACCGAAACCCGGATTTCTGAAAACAGAAGCGTTTTTAACATTTTCCAGGCCTTCACTCACACAAAAACGGCTGTGTGCAAAAGGAAGATCCGCGGATATGCAGAGAACTTCAGTATCCGAAAGATTATTGAGTTCCTGATTGAATTTTCTTACTGATGTTGCACAGACTGATGTATCAAGGCTGGGAAAAATATTCAAAATCAGTTTTTTCCCTTTAAAGTCATTCAGCCTGACTTCTGACAAATCAGTAGAAACAAGAGTAAAATCCGGCGCAGCTTCGCCAACCGTCGGTAAATTCCCAATAGTATGAATTATTTTTCCTTCCAGGGTTATTTCTGACATATTAACTCCTTATTTTTTAATGTCTGTATATAAGATAATACCTATAAAATTATAAGTGAAATACATTTGAGTAAAATAATCAGATATATTGACCAAAATGCAATATAAAGCTAATCTAATATAGAGGTAACACCATGAATGACACAGTATTGATGATTTTGTTTATTGCGGGATGGGTTGTTCTGCAAAGATGGGTTCTTCCAAAGTTCGGGGTTCATACTTGAATGAGTCCGAAAAGCACCTGTTCGGTCGAGCAGAAAGAAGAAAACCAGGCAGATAAAACAGTAATAGATGTTAAAAAAATAGATATAGACAAACTTGGAGAATAAAACCGGAAGAGTCTGTATCAACTGAAAGTTTTTATAATAGATACGGTTAAAACCGGTATAAATGTCATTAAAATATGTGATAAAAACGTGCTTGCAGTAAGAAGTATATGTTCTCCTGTGAGCAGTTTTTTTCTGAATTTTGTTCTAATAACGTTTTCACAATGAATAATAAAGACAATATATGAAATCAGGTTAAAAATTAAAAACCCCGCAGTAATTTTTTGTTTGACAGAGGCTGAAACAAAATCGGAAAGCAGTACAGAGAAAATAAACAGGTAAAGAACAAGCCAGTACGTAATTTTAAAGAAATGAAGATGCCAGCTTTCAAGCGGACCGGTATGTAATTTTAAATCATGGAATTTTGCATTTAAAATGCTGATAATTTTTGTAAGTATCAGTAGAGTGATTGTTATAAAAGTAACAAAAATAAAACTTAAAATTATTATAGCCGCCGAATTAAACGGAATAAATTTTCCAAAGATCAGGAATCTAACAATTCCGCCTGAATTTATTACATCAGGGTTAATCAGTACCAGTAAAGACAGCATTACTGCTTCAATAAACTGTACTTCCATCATGCCGATATCCATAATTTCAGTTAATCTGAAAATAAAAAATGATATGACCACAGATACTGTAAGAATAAGTATACCGGTTAAAATTATTTTAAACCCTGGTTTCAACCCGCAGAATATAAATAATCCTGCTACGGCCAAAACAGCAACAACCAGATTCATAGGGCGTATAAAGGCTGCATGTTTTAAAAAACCGGATCTGAATCGTTTTCCTTCTGGTGTTAAACAGATAAAGCATCGTTTTGGAAGAGCAAAACTGATATGAAAGGCTGAAAGACTGCTGCAGATAATAAAATATGTGCCTAAATAAAGAAACCATCCGGCAGCTATCTGACCGGATTCCATACAGGCGTCACCGCCGGAAATCAGATTCACAAAATACAGGTTTACAGAAGCCCTGATAATATAAATCATTGTCAGAAAACCGGTAAGGGTTCCTACAGTCGGATTTCCGAACATTCTATGCAGGCTTCTTGTATAGAGCAGTTTTGATATTTCTTTCATTTTATCCATGATAATTGTTTATCCGAATTATGCTCCTGATTATCAGGTTTAATACTGAGAATATTTTTGATTTTATCACGGTCGGTTTCTTCCTGAATTATTCCATCGGAAAGAAGCCAGATGCGATCAATTATTTTCGACAGAATATCGGGCGAATGAGTGGTAACTATTACAATACGTCCCCTTTTTTTAAGTATTTTAAGGATATTCAGTAATTTTAATGATGCTTTAATATCAAGCGAGGCAAAAGGCTCATCCAACAGGAAAATTTCCGAATTACAGATCATACCAATAGCAATGCCCAGTTTTTTTCGCACTCCTGCAGATAATTCTTCCGCCCTGTAATTTCGATGACTTTCAAGGTCGAGATTCATTATAATTTCATTTACTCTTGCGACAGTTTCAATCTTATTCAGATTATTTAAATAACACTGAAGTTGCAGTTGTTCTTCAACCGTAAGAAGAGGAATCGTGCCTCCGTCGTCCTGTATAAAACTCAGGAGGTTGCTGAAAGCAGCTGTTTCACAGTCAAGGAATTCTGATTTATAATATAATTCACCGGAATCAGGCTTCAGTATGCCTGCAATCAGGTTAAATAATGAAGTTTTGCCGGTTCCGTTATCGCCTGATAATAAAGTGAGTTCACCTGCTGACGCTTTTGCATTGATATCAGCTAATACTTTTTTACCGCCTAATGTAAGCTGAATTTTTTTTAATTCAATCATTTTTATACCCTGTTCTGCTTTATTTTTATTTCAAGCCGTTTCTTCCTCTTTTCAAGATTATCTTTATAAGGAATTACCTTGAATCTTTCCAGGTTCAGCATTTCAAGTGTTATTTTTGATGCTGCATCAAAATTATGCAGATGGTGTTCATAATATTTGGCTAGCTCAATTCCGGCTGAAATACTTTGTCCCTGTTCCCATAAACTTATCCAGATATTTTCCGCGTCTTTAAGCTGATTGTTACGTTTATAATAAAACCCCAATTCAATTCCGGCCCTGCTGTTTCCGCTTTTAAAAGCAGTCTTTAATACCTCCGCCGCGCTTTCAGGTTTTTTTTCCATTAGAATTGAGGACAGCCCCAGTGGATCATAAAAATCCGAGGGCTGACCTGCTTCTGAAAAAAGCTGTTCCTGAACTGTAAGCAGTTCGGCAAGGCTATTTATATCTTCAAGATGGTGTGCCATGACCGCTTCAACTGTTTTCCAGCGACCGTTACGGATAAATTCAAAATACAGATCTGGTACCATATAACCCGGTACATCAAGTTCTCTATGTTTGTCCAGTACTTTGCGTTCAATATCGCGAAGTGAGCAACTTCCTATAATATTTTTCCATAGTCGCCGGCAGGGATACAGCAAATCAAGCTGAAAACCTGAATCAGCTTTAATGCGGTTCATGGTAAATCTTGTTCTAAGTACATTAGAATCAAATGATTTTCCGTTGTAAGATACATAAATATGATCGTGTTTTAGAAAATCTTTTACTCTTTCCAGAAAAGAAGGTTCGCCAGGAAAATCTGAAAGAAAAAGCTGGGTTATCTGGAAATAATCCGAACCTGGAAGTTTCTCGCCGAAACCTGCAAGAAAAACAATATTTCCGGCTCCCGCTGATAATCCTGTAGTTTCGGTATCGTAAAAAACAAACCGTGAAGTTGGGTGTGAGGTTCCGGAGGCAGTATTTTTATCAAGCAGAACTTCAGAAATTACATCAGGTAGTATATTTTTCTTCACACTAACCTTTTCGTATACCATATCTGCAATACGATTCCATCCGTTTTCAACAAGAACATTACCGACGTTTACTGATTTCTTCTGTTCAGTAATATTATTTTTTTTCAGAGAGTCTATTCTGCTTCGAAGATCCCCAGGTTCCATTTTTGCATAAGCTCCGAAATTAAAATGCTCCGGTCTTGTTTACAGTGTCATTCAGGGAGCCAATCCATTCCCGAAAGAAAAATATAATCTGATCTTTCTTGTTGTTCGTGACGGATTTTTCGTCATCGGGTCCGATGCATGACGGACATCCCGATTCACATTGACAACTGATAATTCTCTCAAATGCAGCGTTCAATATTTCTGAAGACCTTGATGTTATTCCTTCAGACAAACCGGTGCCGCCGGGGTAATTGTCATAGATATATATACTGGGTACGCTGAAATGAGGATCACGAAGGCGCTCTGCAACGCCGATATCATGGGGATCACAAAGCAGGAATACCGGAGAGACATTTTTAATAAGACTGCCGATACGTCCTATCACATGCTCTTTAAGTTCTTCAGGAATTTTTTCAAATGCGGAAGCGGCAGAGCTTCCAGCCGAAAAAATAAAAACTGCGCTTCTTGTGTGCATCTCTTCTTCAGGGAGATATATCTCTCCGAAGCCTACGTTTTCATGACTCATATATTTAATTTTTTTAAATTTTGCAGCATGTTTTCTGACCAGGACATCTCCCTCAGCTATTTCGCAACCGGAAACAACGGTTCTCTTGTCTATTTCAAGAACCTTGATATCTGTTTTTACCACGGCATCGGTATAATAATTCAGTTTAGACTGGGTTACGTAACACTTTTTGTTTTCAATATCAAGTTTGCGAACATTATATTGTTCGCCGCGATGGATATAAACAGCCTGATCGAAAAGCATTTCTTTTGCTGAAGGTCGATCCATCTCGCCGATAACCGTATTCTTTCCGCCTGTTTCATCTATAATGACAACGTTTTCACTGGTTGCGCTTCGAAGAGAGATACTCTCGGCAGGATAGCCTCTGTCGGACCAGTAGTATTTATCGCCTGTAAGCCTGACAACACCTTCTTCCTCAAGGTACATAAGCATTTCTTTCGATTGTTTTCCGAAAAATTCATCAAGTTCAAAAGGCAATTCAAAAACAGCGCATTTAAGATGGTCAAGCAGTATGTAAATATTATCAGGATCAATAAGCGCTGATTCCGGGTTTTTTTCGAAAAAATATTGCGGATTTTCAATAACATATTGGTCAACAGGGGAAGCTGATGCAATTAAAACGGAAAGGGACTCTGTTGTTCTCCGTCCAGCCCTGCCTGCCTGCTGCCACGAAGAAGAAATGCTACCCGGAAAACCGGCCATAATCGATGCGTCAAGTCCGCCGATATCTATTCCCAGTTCAAGGGCGTTAGTAGAAACAATACCCTGAATGCTTCCGTCACGCATACCGCGTTCAATTTCTCTGCGTTCGCCTGGAAGATAACCGCCCCGGTACGCTTCAACCCTTATCCTGCTGTTGTCGGTAAAAATATTTGACAGGCGATTGTTAATATAGGAAGAAATAAGTTCTGTTCGTATTCTAGAGCGGCAGAAAACAATGGTTTTTATGCCGTTTCGCAGAAATTTAAGCGCGAGGTTCTGTGATTCAAGAACTACGCCGCGTCTTATTCCCTGAACCGGATCTACCAATGGTGGGTTATACAAAACAAAGTGTTTTTCACCCGATGGGGCACCGTTGTTATCCACAAGTTCAACTGAAGTTTCTATAATATTTTCAGCAAGCTCTTTGGGATTTCCTATTGTTGCCGAACAGCATATAAACTGCGGATCGGAACCGTAAAACCTGCATATCCTTTTAAGTCTTCTGATAACGTTTGTTACATGGGAACCGAACACCCCGCGGTAAATATGAACTTCATCAATGACAATATATTTTATATTACTGAGAAACTTAATCCATTTAGGATGATTAGGCAGTATGCCGGTATGCAGCATATCCGGATTTGTTATAATTATTCTTCCACCATCTCTTGCAGATACCCGGATTGATGCAGGAGTATCGCCATCGTAAGTTACAGTTCTGACAGGCAGATCTGCCGATTCAATTACCTGGTTAAGCTCAGCCTGCTGGTCCTGTGAAAGAGCTTTAGTAGGAAACAGGTATAAAGCGCGCGACTCATTATTTTGCAGAAGATTATTAAGTACAGGCAGGTTATAGCATAGTGTTTTTCCAGAAGCTGTCGGAGTAACTACCACTGTATGTTTACCGGCGGATATATGATCATAGCATTCGCGTTGATGCGAGTAAAGTTTGCCGATTCCGCGGTTGTTGTAGATAACCTTTAGAACAGGCTGGACATCAGAGGGAAAATCCGCATAAACCCCTTCGCGTGCAGGTAGCGTTTCCCAATGGGTAACATTCCGTTTAAAATCAGGATCATCTTTTATGGTTTTAATCAGTTCACTGAGCATGGTGATATGTTAGCATGAAACTGCTTGTTTGTCTGAATAATCAGTTTAAAGCAGCGTCGGAAATAAAGATTCGACGGAATTATTTCGCAGTTGATATTGTTTCCTGATGAAAGATTATTTTCCATTGTTCTTCTTTTCGTTTCCATATTGAACTGCAGTTTGATTTTATTCTGGTATTGTTATTGACTTTTGCCGCAATATACAAAAGAAGTTTACAGTTATCAGCAATATCAACTAATTCTATTGAATTGCTGTCAATATAAGATACGCCGCTAATCTCCCCGAATAAATCACCTGATTTATATTTATGCTGCTTGCCGGCTGCTGAAAAATCTATGCAATTATCATCAATCAGTTCGGCAAGTTTATCTGCATTGTTCCTGATTTTATTTTCAAGCAGCTGTTCTTCTTTCATTACAAGCTCTTTTTTGATTCTATCGTCATGATAATTCATCCTGTTCCCCTTGGAAAATTAAAAAGATATCAGGAATAATATATTTTTGATTATTCCATGACTGAAAGAAAAAATAGCTTGGTATAAAGTATTTGAAATATTTCAGTTATACTATTATGACGTATTTCCATTTGTTTTTCTATACTGATATTTAACGGAACTGATTAAATCTCTACTCCTCTTCCTCTATAAGCAGGCTGTATCCGCGTAATTCACCGGTGCCTGAACTGAAGGTATTAAATACTCCAACATAGTAATTACCGCTTTGAGGTGGAGAAAAACCTGTTATTAGTGAATCACGTTCATCATCCGGTTCCGAGGATTGTTTCAAAATATCATGATTTGCAGCGTAAACAGCTACAACAGTGTCGGAAAGATGATCAAACGGCACATCGGCCAGTATCTGATAGGTAGAATCGCTGCTGAAATAAACAATATAGTAATCAATAATATCATCAAAGAAATTCAGGTACAGCAATTCAAGATCTGAGCTGACATCATAGGCTGCATCAAAACTGTCGTTCTCCTCGCAACCGTCAATTTCCTGGCAATTCAGCTCCCATCGCTTTTCCGGATCATATTGACCGTCGACACAGGAAGTAGATATGATTGTCGCAATAAAAAAAAGGGTTAAAATAAATATTTTTAATTTCATGATCGTCCTCCAAAAAAAATATAGCACTAAAGAAGACAATTTTCCTTATTTATAGTGTAATATAAGACTTTGAAAAGGATACAGAACAATGAAAAAGGCAATTAAAGTTATAATTATTGTAATAGCGGTAATAATTTTAATCGTAATAATCGGCGGGATAATAATATCAGGGATGGTCAGAAATCTCGAAAAATTTATTGCCGATGTTGATATTAAACCGGTTGAATTGAGCCGGGTTGACAACGGAACTTATAAAGGAAAAACAAATGCGGGAATTATTCAGGTCGTGCTTGAGGTTGATGTAAAAGATCATGAAATAAGAGATATCAGAATTCTCAAACACCGAAACGGCCAGGGAGCTGATGCAGAGAAACTTATTCCTGCTGTCATTAATGAACAGCGCATTGATCTTGATGCAATTACAGGGGCTACTTACAGCAGCCTTGCTATACAGAATGCAATTTACGACGCTCTTACTGAATAATAAACAGGCTGTTTCATACCGAATTTACAGTTTTTCTATAAACTGTACCTTTGCACCGTCAGGATCTTTAATGAAAATAAATTTCATTGCCGGTATCGGTTGAAAAGGTCTTTCAATTTCAGTCACTCCCTTCATATTAAGTCTTTTTATAGTTTCATCCAACGACTTAACATAAAATCCAAAGGAAAGTCCGGCAAACGAAGTAGAACCCTGTTTTTTATTCATTATCAATTCGATTTCAGTTTTATCTTCTTCTGATGCTAAAAAAGCTATTTCAACCCCGGGCATGGGATTCATCTTCCTTTTTACAGTTAACCCTACAATTTCATTGTAAAAAGCTGTTGATTTTTCGATATCCTGTACGTTAATTGTGACCCAGCAAAAATTCATTTGACCTCCTTGTGAAATATAAGTATCTGAAGTATTTCAGACTTTTAATATTCCTCTGAATCCTCTGACACCATAGTATGACGGTGCGCTGTTGTGATATATAAAAACATTATCATATCTTCGATCGGCAAACAGGGCCCCGCCGAGTTTTCTGATAGCGTCGGGCGTTTTTATCCAGCTTGATGTTTTTAGGTCGAAATTTCCCAATTTCTGCAGGTCGCGGTATTGTTCTTCAGTTAGAAGATCAATACCCATTTCAGTTGCCAAATCAATTGCATTATTATGCGGTTTGTGTTCTTTTCTGGATTCAAGAGCTTCGCGGTCATAGCAGATATTTCTTCGGTCTTTCGGACTTTCGGCAGAACAGTCACAAAAAATGTATTCTTTGGTTTGTTCATCAAAACCAATAACATCGGGTTCACCGCCTGTAGATTCCATTTTATTGAGTGACAATATTTTTTCAGGATTATTTTTTAGTTTTTGCTGTATATCATTCCATTCTATATTATTATGCCTGATCATGTTTTTTTCAAAACGTTCTTTTAATGTTACAATAAGAGCCTCAATCTTATCCGGAGTCAGCTTGTTTTTATCATTATGATTCAAAATAATCCTTCCTGACAATTTTTTTCATAATTATTTTACGGTTTTCTACCCTTAATTATAATAGTATTTTTTTCAAATGCTACCTTGACATCATTAAATCCATTATTATTAAGATATTCTTTATATTCAGATTCATCTTTGAACTTAACGAAATCGTACCATTTTGTTCCCTCTTTCGGATAAGAATTTATAATAAAGAAAGACCCGCCTTTCTTTAAAATGCGTAATATTTCTGAAATAGCCTGTTTATGATTCGGCCAGAAATTTATAGTGTCAAAAGCAGTTATAATGTCGAAATGGTTTTCATTAAACGGCAATTCTGATACGTCAGCTATTAAAACTTCAGCTTTTTTATCACTTATCTCTTTACTGTTAAATTTTCTTGAAAGTTCAACCATATCATCCGAGTAATCAATACCGTATATTTTCTTTATTACGGGAGAATTTGCGAAAATTTTTACCGACACCCCTCCTCCACAACCGACATCAAGCACTGTTATCTGGTTTGTAGATTTAATTGCAGTTATTACATGTTTATTAATAATATTTTTATAAAAACCGTAATGAACAATATTCATTAACTTTCCTGCAATTGCCCCTGTCAGACCATTGGGTCTTGAACCTATTGTTGTAAAATTTGATTTTTTCATTAAGTATCATCTCTCCTTTTTTCTACTTCCATCAAACTTTCTCTTCTGTATTTTACCATTTCAATAATCAGTTCACAGGGAATCGGTTCGTTTATGGGGAATTGTATGGATCCTTTTCCTTTTTTATAGTTTTTAAGTTTTTCATGGAATTTATCGATTGTAGTTGGGTTAGGATAGAAGCCGACGTGATTTTTAAATCCTGCAATCATAATCTGCTGATCTCTTTTTCCATTCTTTATCAAAGCAAATGCAGGAATATTATAGTTTATCAATTCGGTTGCATCAGGGGCCGCAGCCATTATACATTTTATCAGGTTAATCAGGGCCTCTTTAGTCTTTAAAGGTTGATAACTCAAATATTCATCTACAGTATCATAGTTTAACAAGTCGCAGCCTCCTTAATTTAATAATAAAACAATCAAATCTTTTTGCCTATATTGAAAATATATCCCTTGAACATTCCAATATTGATATATTTTCTTTGGTAGGAATTATTCTGTTTAGAATTAGATCAGTATTATTTAATAAATCTCTGAATTCCAATTCTGTTCTTTCCTTGCCACCGCCCATAACCAGAACTTCAAGATCCAATAATTTAACAATAGAAAACTCATTTCCTGCCGGGATTAATGATTCAACTATCAGCAATTTTGATTCTGAGTGCATTGCATCACAACAATTGCTGATAATTGCCTGACATCTATTATCATCCCAATCATGCAGAATATTGGATAGAATATAGCAGTCACTGCCGGCAGGAACTTTTTCAAAAAAATCACATTCCATAAAAGAACAGCGATCACCAAGTTCATTCTTTAGTATTTCATTTTGTACAGTTTTCTGTATATATGTTAAATCGGCAACAATACCGCTGATATGAGAGTTCATATTCAATATATGAAATAACAGGCCTCCGTAACCGCCGCCAATATCAGCAACCGTTTTAATTTTGGAAAAATCATAAACCTCTGTTATTTCAGTATGGCTTGATACTGCCTTTATGTGGTTAGCCTTATTAAAAATATCCGCTTCCTCACGATATTCCATCAGCCATTCAAAACTATTTTTTCCAAATGCAATATCAAATGCGATTTTACCTGTTTGGACACTCTGTAATAATTTATTCCAGGCATTATTATGCCATTCTGACAGAAACATTAATACAACAGGCTGCATTTTATCTTTTTGCAGCAATTCTCCCATGGAACTAACTGTAAAAACATGATCTTCATTTTCATAAAAAAAGCCTGCTGATGACAAAGCTCTCATAATTCTGTAAAGAAAGGGAGCATATGAATTTGTTTTGTCGGCAAGCTCTTCAAGCGATTTCGATTCTTCAGCCAATATATCAGGGATTCCCAATTTTGTTACAACATATAAAGGTTGGGTTATCCAGGCCGAAGTGAGTAATTGCATTATGTTTGCAGAATCGTCATTTTTTGTTCTTTTCATTGAAACCTCCAACATTGATATAAAATTTAAATTTCAGTGGATAAAAATAATAATGTAATTGCCGGGGAATAATTGAAAAAAATATGAATAATCAGTGTGGCTGGAATAAAATGGTTTTTACAGGAATTAGATTTTTACCTGAAGAAATGGTACATTTAATCAATTTTAATGTCAACTGTCAAACTAATGCTAAAAGGGCTGAATCCTGTCGATTCGGTCAGTCATAATATACCCGTTATAACCAGCCGGAATATCTTTAATTTCTTCAATTGAATCAAAACCGCCTGTCCATGGACCGATCTTCCGTATAAGAACAACTCTGCTGCCGGCCTTATTCATCCGGTCAAGAAATTTCGCAGGCCAGCCCCATATTAATTTTGTATATTCTATCGGGATATGAATTTCCATATTACGTATACTTTTGGGAGTATATCCGGTCCAACCAACAAGAAGATACTGAATCAAAGCTTTTTTTAACATTTGTGCTGTCATCGCTTTCATTTCAGGATATTCTTTTTTAATAAGGGCAATTGCTTCATCATTTCCATAGATGGAATATAAGCCGACTGTTTCATCGTTCATTTCCCTGAATTTTTCAATAAGCAAATTTCCAATTTCAGGACCGTTATCTTTAATATGTATAAGAAATTCTTTTTGGGGAAACTCTTTTAATACATCGTCGAACGAAGGCATTAACCCAACACCTTTTGATCTAAAAGGAAAGGTGTTACCATTATCGTAAGTATAACCGTAACCGATATCCATTTTCTGTAATTCTTCCAGGGTGTAATCTGATACGTTACCTTTCTTTTCGGTTCTGTAATCTACCAGATAATCATGAAAAACAACAAGTTTTTTGTCTTTGGTAGTTCGAATATCGAATTCAACAAGATCTGCTCCATAATCAAAAGCAGCCATCATGGAAGGTATGGTATTCTCAAGAAAATCATGTTCCGGTTTATATATAATTGCAGCAGTATTCGTGTCCCATTTGACTTTTCCAATATCAAAAGTCTGAGCCATACCTCTATGGGCTAAAACCGATATTGTTTGTGATGATCCGGAATGTCCCTGAAAAGAGAAATTGTTTATTATTATAAAGATTAAAATTGCTGCAATAACACATAAAATAATTCTTTTTTTTCTTATCAACGTATTATCTCCTGTTTCTTTTCTCTTTTTTATTTTTAATTTTAATAATTAACATTACCAAATAACTAAAAGGTAATATATAAACATTAACCGCAACCATAAAACTTCTTAAATGAAGTTATATAAGAAAAATAATTAATCGTCAATTAATAAAAATGTGGCATCTTTCAATGAAAATGCCACTTTTATATGGCATATTGGCATAAAAGTAGTATGTTCAGGCGTTTATGGTTTTCGACATTATAATACGTACTGTACCAAAACAAATTAAAATCGATCCAACAATTATATTAAGGATTTGTATTAAAACTGATGGAATTAACGTATTTAACAAAGAAAATATTAAAACTGAAGTGCCAAGAAAACTTAGGGTTGCAAAGCCTGCAGATAACCCGAAAGGGAACAATTCTTTACGGGTCAATGAATATTCAATAGATTTATTTGTAAAAATACTTGTCCAGAAAATAATGGTTAAAGGATTGGAGATTGTCAGGATGAACGTACTTGCAAAGCATTGAAATAATGATAAATTATTTAAATCAATTTGCTCATGCATGCTGAATAAGAATCCTTTCCTGATAAGGATTATACCGAAAATAATGAGAATAACGGAACTTACTATTAAGAATAGTTTTTTAAATCTCGATTTATCAAGAAGCTTCCCTGCTCCATATATAGCCAATATGATGTACAGGTAATCAACCAGGGTCACTCCCAGTACAGCAAAAAATCCTTTCAGGAAACCAAATTCCAATGATAAATTTAAAATAAACAGGAATACAGGTCCTATTGCTAATTGTAAGATCAAACCGGTAATATAACCTTTAAATAGTATGTTTATTCTCAATTTTTTTCCTTTGTTAAGTAAACTATTTCTTATACATTGCTATGTTTTGTCAAGATCAGTATACGGCAACTCATGGAGTGTTGATTCGAATGTGTTCGGATATATATTTGTTTGCATCAGGTATTTATAATTTTTTCTTCAGATAAATCATATCAATCAGTTGTATACCGTCATCAAACATTGGGTGATCATAATTATCTGTAAAAAAATTCCTTATAAAATGAGATTTCTCAAATCCGCAACTTTCATAAAATGACAATATTGGCGGGGTTTCTCCTGTTCCGACAAGCATTATCTTATAGTTGTTCTTATAATAATTTGAGACAAACTTTATCATAGCCCTGGCATATCCCTTCCCTTGATATTTTTTATATGTTGCTATGTTTTTCAATTCGCAGGTTTCTTTGTCTATCGCCATAACAACACAAACAGTTTTCAGATCATCATCGTATAATGCAAACATATCGCCGGTTTCCAGATACCTGTCAATCATTTCCTCCTGCTCGTCCGCCAATAGTAACAAATCAAGGTATTGCTTTTTGTTATTGTAAATTTTTTCTATTCTCATTACTTTCTCCTTTTTATATTACTCTTTCTACCCAAAAGAGCAAAGTGATTTTAGCGAACGGCTGTGCAGTCTGTTATTTCCATTGGTTAGTAAGTAATTACATTTTCAGCAGATGTACAGATATGAGTAGATAAATTTCTAATTATTTAAGCTCCTTTTAAACCCGACGACGACTCCAAATTGATAAAACAACCTTTATCAGTGAGTTTTTCAAAAACCAGATTGTAAAGCAATTGTTTATCACTATCTTCCATATGATGAATTGAAAGTGTCGAACATATTAAGTCCAAATTTTCATCAGGAAGTTTTCTTGAATAATCCTCTGTAATAAAATCAGAATTCTGGTTTTCAGAGAAACGTTGCCTGGCTACTTTTAACATTCCCTCGGAAATATCAATTAAGATATATTTTGAATCAGGATAATATGCAAAAAAATGCTGGTACAACAAGCCTGTACCGGCTCCCAAATCGAGAATGGATAAATAATCATTCTATAATTATTCTGGCTAATGACATAATTGAAAGACGATCTGATATAGACATTCCAATTTTTCTCTTAAATGGGTATTTACTCTTAATATCATTAAACATTTTCATGTTGTCAATAACTTTAATTTTCGTATCCCATTTTTCTATCTCTTTAATATCATCAACTCCCCATTTTAGATATGATGATTTATCCATTCCACTCTCATCGATGACTTTTTTATTTGCTAGTTGTATACCCTTTTTAGAGCTGTAATCAAAAATAACAATTGCTGTCTTAAAATTATTAATAAACATTTCAAACAATCTTCGTACATTATTCTCATCAAAATAATATATAACACCAGCCATCATGATAATAACAAAATCTTTATTATTTAACAGGGAATACCATTTTTTATCCAATACAGAAAATGGTAAAAATATTCGGTTGTTAGTTTCTTTAATAAGTTGTTTTCTAAATTCTATGACTTCCGGAAAATCTAATTCATACCAGATTGCTTTCTCATTATTTACACGTTCATACGTGGTATCCAAACCACAGCCTATATTTATAATCGTTCCGTTCGGATTTTTTATCAAGTAGTCTTTAATTTTCTCATCAAAGTATATGCTTCTTGCAATCCATGATGCTTTGCTTATCTGGTTTACTTTTTTTTCAATTCTAGTGAAATCATAATTGATTGAATCTATTATTCGAACAGCTTCAGTATCAATAAGTAGTGGTTTTTTTGATTTAGTTTCCGTTGCTCTTCCCCATAAGGGCATCAGTAAAGTTTCATGGACACCCTTCAAATCGATCTTATCGTTTTTCATTTTAACTCCTTCTTTTGTCAGGAAAAAATATTACCTTTTAAGTCGATAACTGAACAAAACCGTGGGCAAGAAAACGCCGCTGTTTAAAGAGATAAATATTAAGCAATCTTAATCTAATATGTCATTTAAACAAATATTTTTACAGCCTTTACTTTCATAATAGTTCAGCATTTCAACTATTTTCTTTTTATCATAACTGGTAATGCAATCTGACAGGACATTAACGCCATAATTTGCTTTTCGTAAATTATAACAGGTTGATTTTACACAAGCAACAGCATCTGCGCCTGTTATGTAGAAATCACATATTCCATTTTCCATAATGAAATTTGAAAGTTCTTCACTGGTTAACGCGTTTCCTTTGTTTTTTGTAAAAACATTTTTTGATACCATTTTTAAATCTGATGGAAAATCAGCTCCACGAGTATCGGGTTTAAAAGTTCTTGTGCCGGCTGATAAATTTTCATGCCTTATATAAACAACATGAACATTATTATTGACAGCCCAATCAATAGCTCTATTAATATTATCGATAACATCCTTGTAATTCTTTGTTATGTCATTTTGAATATCAATTATTACCAGGGCTTTTTTCTGCATAGTGGGTCCTCCTTAAAGCAGATTGATAAGTTTATTTTCCAATTATACATATAAATGTTGACAACACTATGGCAACAATAAAAAATATTTGCAAGGCAATTATCAGATGAAAATTGACAGGCTTGTCAGCATTATTATGATGCTCCTTGATAAAAAGCATATTGGCTACCGCGATATAGACACCATCAACATGGCGGTTATTCCCGTTTGCTCAATACCTGGGATGGGCGTCGGTTTTGAAATTATGTCGAACTACAAAATTGATAAAAATATTTTTTCGACGACTGACCGATTAAAAAAATAAAACAAATCTTAGTATTTTCGCAACTTCGATCATATTTCACAGCGGAGTGGAGTGATGACCTCTAATCAAATCCTTGTTAAATGTCGATGATAATGACTTATTTGAGAAAAATATAGCCTGTTACCAAGCTCGTTTTGGCTTATCGGATATTCCCTAGTTGGTTTCAGATTAATTTCACGTAGTTAATTCCATCAATTCTATTGGCGCTCCATTATGCTCTATCATGGCAACTCTGATTCCTTTCATAGGAGGATTCGGTTCTATCAGTATTTTAAAATTTTTTGTTTTCAATTCAAAATCAAGATCATTTACAACAAATGCCAAGTGTGGTACTTGCTGTATTATTTCTGGCATTTCACATTCAGCTTCAAATCTCATCCATTCAATACCAAAAGGACTCTCTGAAAAACCCGATACTGAAAATTTAAATTTTTTTAGGTATTCTTCGTTCATCTTTTTTTCATTTGTTGGAATCCCTACGTGATGGAATTTCCAACCCCATTCCTGGATGGCTTGGGGCAAATCAAATTCATTTCGACTTTTCATTAATCACATCCTATTCAATTGCGGCTGACGTCCCGGGGTTATGAGATATACGGCGTAGTCGTATACTTATTCGGATATTAACTCTTTTATCTTTTCTTACAGTTTTTGCTGTATATTCACTATATCTCTTCTTTTCTTTCTTCAAATCCATAATTGAAACAGTTTTTCCAGATTCCATATCTTCAATAATATTGATTTCTTCTCGAGTCAGATTGTTTTTCATCTTTCTTTCCTCATAAATACTTTCTTGTGTATTTGCGACCTGGAATTATGGTTTTAAGGAAAACCGTCTTTTCATCTTCAACAAATGTAACGCAATAAATATATTCATTGATATCTAAAATAAAAAATCTCTGCCCTGGATATTGCTCTTGATTTGGATTTTCAACAATATTCAAGATTTCACCTCACCAATAAGTTTCTCATAAGGCGGATAATCTTGAAATGGTTCTTCTTTAAGGATTTTTAGGACTTCTTTCGCTTTTGTTTTCATGCCTTCGATTATTGATTTTCTCATACCAGGGACAGTAGAAAGATAGAGTGTCTCCTGTATGCTACGCCAATCTTCTTCACCTATCAAAATCGCATTAGATTCTTTGCCGGTGATTTCTACAGGTTCATGAGTTGAATTGTAAGCGGTAATTCTTACCTTCTTGCTAAAATATAAAAATGTATTATCCTCCGGAATTATTAACCAGGAGGAAATAAATGCGAAAGGTAATAAATAATTGGGAAGAAGTCATTGAGCAACAACAGCAAAGCGGTAAGACGATTTTAGAGTTCTGTAAAGAGATCGGGATTCATCCAAACACGTTTTATAAAAACAGGAAAATTATTGGCAATCAGGAAGCACCCGGAAGTTCTTCAGTTGTTGAAATAAAACCAAATGGAATCTTCTCAGCCGCCCCAATAGTTATAAAAACCAAAAAGTTCTTAATATCAATAACTGCCGGATTTGATGAAGCCGGGCTGAAATCAGTTCTTAAAGTAATCGGGGAGCTCGAATGATTATCGATTACTCAGAATACCGTTACTTCGTCAGACCCGGGAAAACTGATTTACGAAAAGGTGTGAACGGTCTGAGCCTGCAGATTCAGAATATAATGCAGAACGACCCGTTCTCAAAAAGTCTGTTTCTATTCTGCAACGGCAAAAGAAAGCTGCTTAAAATCGTTTACTGGGATCGGAACGGATTCTGTCTTTGGCAGAAAAGACTTGAAAAGAATAAGTTCCCCTGGCCGGAAACGGAAGAAGACGCGAGGGAGATAAAGTTCGAAGAGTTGAAGATGCTGCTTGATGGAATAGATTTCTTTAAAGCGCATAAGCAATTAAATTATTCCCGCGTTTAGGGCTTCACACTCGAATTTAACCGTGGTAAAATTCTTATGTGAGTACTGAAGCCTTGCTTAACGAAATTGCTCAACTCAAACAAACAGTCCAAAATCAGGATAATCAGATTACCGAATTGAAAGAACTGGTACACCTCCTGCAGACTCTTCACTTCGGAACAAAATCTGAGAAATTTACCAGTGAAGATAAGAAGCAGGCGTCCCTTTTCAACGAAGCAGAAGATTCCGCATTTGAGCAGCAGGATGAAATAGAATCAGAAACCCTTGAAGTAAAAGCCCACACAAAAACAGTTCGAAAGAACTCGGGAAGAAAAGCGCTTTCTGAAGACCTGCCTCGCGAGATTGTTGAATACGATATCGATGAAGAAGATAAAACCTGTGCCTGTGGTACCGAGAAGGTTTGTATAGGTGAAGATGTATCTGAACGACTCTGCATCGTTCCTGCGAAAGTAGTCGTCAGACGTGAGATAAAGAAAAAATATGTCTGCCGAAATTGTGAAGGAACAACTGATGATTCATCCGGAGTACAGACAGCAGAAGGGATTAAACACCTCATTTCCGGAAGTATTGCCGATGAAAGCCTGCTTGCATGGATTATAAATGAGAAGTTTGAATATGCGCTGCCGTTTTATCGACAGAGTAAGAGGTTGAATGCGATAGGTGCGGATATTCCACGTGCAACACTGAGCACATTGGCAATTAAATGCGCTGAAAGATGCAAGCCGCTATATGAGCTGCTTAAAGATAATATTAAAAACGGTCCAGTAATCAATGCTGATGAAACCCGGGTGCAGGTTTTGAAAGAAAAAGGTCGTAAAGCACAGGATAAATCCTGGATGTGGGTATTTCTTGGTGGAGAGACTGATAAAAAATCTGTTGTGTTTCAGTATGAAACAAGCCGCTCTCATAAAGTTCCGTATGATTTCCTGCAAGAATATTCCGGCTGGCTGCAGACTGATGATTATGAGGCTTATCACACTGCATTGAAAAAACTAAGCGATGAAGGAAATAAATCTATTCGTCATGTTTTGTGCTGGGCTCATGCCCGTAGATATTTCTACAAGTATTGGGAGCTGTCTAAATCTCCGGATGCAAAACAGATACTCGAATTGATTAAGAAACTTTTTGAGCTTGAAGATTTAAGAGCTGATTTTTCTAAGAAAGGGTTTCAAAAACAACGGACGAACAGGGCTTCTCCGATTCTGAAATCCTTATTTGAATTACTGACACAATATGCAGCGGCAACGCCGCCTACACTTGCCTTCGGGAAAGCTATTGCCTATACGCTGGATAATTGGAAGCAGTTAAACTTGTATTTGGAAGACCCGCTGCTTACGTCGTCTAACAACATTGCCGAAAACGCAATCCGGCCTTTTGTGATCGGCAGGAAGAATTGGTTGTTTTCCGATACAGAACACGGCGCCGAATCTTCAGCAATTTTGTACAGCCTTGTTGAATCAGCTAAAATGCAGAACCTCTCGGTCTATGATTATTTCTACTACGTTTTCAGACAGCTTCCAAATTGCAAAACACCGGCTGATTATGAAGCACTGCTTCCGTTCAACCTGACTCCTGGGCTGATTAAGGCATAGGGTAAGAATTACCGCTTACGTTGAATTTACCCTTTGTACTAAATTGTAAAGATCTTTTCTGGCATTTGTTACATTTATACTACTCATTCCACATCCCCGTACGCTTATCCGTACGCAACAAA
Organism: Spirochaetia bacterium; assembly: GCA_963675665.1. Lineage (GTDB taxonomy): Bacteria > Spirochaetota > Spirochaetia > UBA9216 > UBA9216 > Thalassospirochaeta. Next base: position 3,529,986 of record OY776510.1, on the reverse strand, counting down.
TATACACCTATTATTATTTGATGTCCCAGTAATTTTCATATAACACTCCGCGAATATGCGAAGTCGACATAGTCGATTTAGGCGACAGCAGAATGGCTGGAGCCTCATATTCTGCTGTTTTATGCGTAGTCACAAACCTTCTTCAAAGCCAAGCAACAAGGATGTTGATTGGCTTTAATCTATTAACATTTCCTGGAGTACATTCTTGACGAGTTCAACTTCTTTTTTATTTATCTTTCCAATTTTTTTAATTAATCTCTTTCTATCAATTGTTCTTAATTGATCTAAAACAATCCATCCATCTTTCTTTTCAAATTTAATTGGTACTCGAGTTGGATATGGATGTGATTTCGTTGTCATTGGAGCGATTATAATAGTCTGGATCGATTCATTCATCTCGTTTGGTGAAATAACTAAACAAGGTCTTGTCTTTTTTATTTCATGACCAACAGTCGGATCCAAGTTTATCAAATACACTTCGTATTGATGGATTACCATTCCCATTCAAAATCATCCTGACCTGTTAAATTGTCCACAAGTGAAGAATCATCACCATTTTGATGCATTTTCATAAACTCTTCGGACCATCCTTCTCTCGGCTTTTTCTTAATTGGCCGTATCAATATTTCTGTATTATGAACTTCCAATTCGACTTTTTCTTCAATATTTAATTGCTGCAAAATGCTCTTAGGAATCCGAATTCCTTTTGAATTGCCTATAGGAACCACTGAAATTAACATATTATACCTCAACTAAAGTAATTATATAGTAATTACTACACTCCGTCAATCTTTGCTTGCAAAGGATGGCAAGCATCTTCTTTTTTTAGGTTCGAGATTTCGCATAACGTTCCGAGGTTATGTGACGTACGGCGCAACCGTATGTGGCACAGCCCGAGGAGCGCATAGCGACGATGCAAATAGCCCCTGTTATCTGCTTGATTCAACCAATCTTCCGTTTATATCACGCGTTTTTCTTAATTCTGAATTCTTCTTTTCATCCCAATCAAAAAGCTTCATAATAGTAAATTATTACAATGTGTGCGTTTTGTCGACTTTTCTTTATCCTTGCCAGGGACGGCAAGGCCCTTGATCCACGCTGTTATGTGACTTATTCTTGTTATTGAATGCGGGCCATCGAAATAGCCCACAAATTTTCTTTATATTTTTAATAGAAATCTATCAACGGATTGAAAAAAATCCGTAGGATTTGTCCAAATTAGAGGATGATCTCCATTTGAAAATATTTTAATCTCACAATTGCTAATCTTCTTTTCTAAATCTGCAGCAATTTCTTTTACATTTGGAAGAAAACTATCTTCTTCTGAATATGTCAGCAAAACAGGACATTTTATCTTTTCTGGTTGGCTCTTGATACAAGATCCTCCTTCCTTAACAACCATTCCAATCATTTCTGTATCAGCAGTTATAACATCTTTCCAATCTGAACCATGCATTGATGACCAGAACATTTGTTGTTCTTCAGATAAATTAGATCTTTCATTTAAGACATTGTTTTTATACATTTCTTCCGTAAAATGCAATGAAAAGCTATCTGCAACAACTGCTTTAACATATTCAGAATGATTTATAGCGGCAGAAATTGCTATAATAGCACCGCCACTTATGCCAAGAAGAATCGCCTCTTTATAATTAAGATGCTCAACTAATGCTTTAACTTGGTTACTACAGGCTTCCCACCAACCGCTATCCCATTGCTTCATTCTGTCTGATTTTCCAGTTCCCAGAAAATCTAGGGAAACAGTGCAATACTTATCTGAAAAATAATTTAACTCATGCTCATGTGCAGCAGATGTAGCTGTGTTACCTGGTAAAACTATCAGAAGAGGACCTTCTCCTTTAACTGAATAAAATATTTTCTTTCCTTGAAAATTAAAATACGACAATATTGACTCCTTATATTTTTATGTTTATCTAAAGAAATCAAATAATATTGTAGACATTAAGTACTCCTCTTTTATTTTCTGTATATTATATCCATCTCAAGAATATGTCATATAACGTTCTGCGGAATATGCGAAGGTGCTTCGGCCACTTGAGAGCTTAATAATATCTGGGAAAAGTATAGCATACTTTTATCAGAGATTATCAAAGAAGCAATTTGAGTGGAGCGAATCGGAACCGCATATTCGCTTGTTAGATTCATTGACCAACGAGAATAGAGGGTCAGAGAGAACATTCCATTGTAATAATTTTCCAAGTTTCATTGAACTCAGGAATATGGTTTTCATGTACAGAGGTTTTAACAAACCCAGCTTTAGAATAACAATGTAAAGCTGCAGTGTTGAAATCAAAAACACGTAAATCAATCTTCAATAGATTTAATTTATCTTTGGCAAAGATTTTCATTTCATTTATGAGTTGTACTCCAAATCCTTTCCCTCTGAAATTAGGATTAATAAGGATTCTACCAATGGATGCTTGTTGTTTATTTTTATCAACTCTCATAAATTGGCAATGACCGATTATATTCCCGGCTTTGGTATCGATTGCCCGAAGCAATAAATAATCTTTTGAATCCAAAGTTTCCATGAGTTGTTTTTCATTCAATGGGAATAAATATATGGGTCCAGCAAACTGTAAAAGGAATTTTGCATCCGTGTCTTCAAGCCAAGATAGTAATTGGGGAATGTTATCTTTTTCAAATTTTTCTAATACAATCATTTCTTTCTCGTTATGCATTGCATATAACGTTTTTTCTTTTCCCGATAAGCGGGCGAAGCGGAGCAGGAAAAAGAAAAAATGTGGCGCAGCCCAAGTGAGGCGCGATAGCCGAACGTAGCATATACTCACTGTTATAGGAAGTAGTTTTCATGCCTCGTTATCATATCTCATTATTACAGAGTCCCCTTCTTTTCCACATTCATAGAAACCGAATCGAGAATATAAATCCATTGCTGGATTATTCGGTTGAACACTTAATGAAATTGATTCTATTTCATTTTTCGTTCTTTTCAATATTTCATTTAATAAGAATGACCCAATACCATTCCCACGGCTCTTTTCTTCTACAGCGATACCTATCTCAGGTATCTGATCGTTAATGAATCCATATCCCTTGTTATTTACATCAAAGTATCGGAGCCAAACTGCACCTATTTTAGTTCCATTTTCATCTAAAGCAATTAAAGCGTAATCTCCTTGCTTTCCCCAGTTTGCGACATATTTTGATATTTCTGGAATATCAATTATTTGTCTATCAGGTTTCGGTGAATCTGGCTCTACATAAATTGATTGGTAAAGCATCTCATAAAGAAATTCTTGGTCATTCTTATCGGCTATTTGGATTTGGTACTTCTCTTTCATCGTAATAATCTCTTAAAAACTAGTTCCTATCGTTCCAGGGTTACACGACGTTCGGCGCAGCCCGAAGGCCGAATGGGCTGAGCACATAGCCCCTGTTATAGCAAGAGTTTTGGCTCTTCAAACAGACCGCACGGCGATGTCAAGGTCTGGTTTCTTTGATTATTATAGCACCCCTTTTTATAACTGACTATCTGCTTAAAACCATCACTCTTCAACCAGCTACAATGAATCATTTTCATCTTCATATTTTTTTCACATGCCTGGACAATAAGTTTTTTCCATCTCTAAGGAAATTAAATATTAATCGTATATAGTATCTCGGTCATAATATTCTCCAAACTTATTTCTTTTTCGTTAAAGAATAATATTTTCAGCAGCAGCCCGTAATTTCTTAGCATCAGATTTCTTTATTCCATTTGGATAGTATTTAATGTCAGTAGGATCTTCATCGAACAGATATTTATAAATAACACAAGCCGCCAAATAACTTCCACAGGGTGTAGGATGAGAACCGTCTGTTGAATATAATTCAATTTTTGGGATCTCTATCCTTAGTCTTTGCCATATTCTCCCTATCGGAATAACTATTGCATCAGTGACTATTGCAATATCAGTATATTTTTTGCTGATGAGTTTCTGCATTGCAGCATGATTTCGCCCTGACCATTCTTCACTGTACTCTGGTTCACCCAAAGCACGAGACCATGTTTCAAATAAATAGACTTCAGCACCACTATCTTTAGCGATTTTTATGAGAGTTAAAGCAGCATCCTTAAAACCAATAGGATTATTTAGAGGCCCAAGCTATGCCCTTGTATAATTATTATATCCCAATTTCCATTTCTTATTGTATCCAAAGTGAAAATAGAATTTAGATGATCTTGGAGTCTTGCTCCACCGGGAGTAAATGATTTTATCTCAATAGAAATAGCCTTGTTTTGATCAGTAAATATTTTTTTTAACTTGATCGGGAAGGTTATTATTGAATGTGTAGCTATTTCCTATAAACAATACTTTTAATAATTCATTATTTCTGCTTTCTATCTTTTTGTTACATGAAAATACCAGTATTAAACATAATGTAATTATAACAAACTGTTCACCCGAATGGATAACTCTATTCTCTATTTTTATATAATTCCTTAAAACCTTTTCAATATTCATATCTCATTCAAGCCCGTCGACCTTTATATCTTTCGTCTAACGTTCCGCGGATATACGACGTACGGCGAATGCCGTATGTGGCGCAGCCCGAGGAGCGCATAGCGACGAAGCACATAGCCCCTGTTATCTGAAGTATTACGGCTTTCTTCTCTACGATAACTCTCGAGTTTCTCTAATAACATCAAGGATTTCTTTGGTTGTAACTTTACTTTTAATTCCTGGAACGTCAAATGGGGATTTACTTTCATTTTTAGTAAGCGGTACAATCTTAAATCTGCTTCCATCTTTCTTTGCTATTATGACATCTTCTTCTGCTGCCATATTCAATATTGAAGCAAAATTCTGCCTAGCTTCTGAATAATTAAAAACTCTCATTCAGACCTCCAATAAGTGGACTCCTAAATCTTTAGCCACTTCTTTCATTCTATTATCCAAACTCAACAAACTGCATTTGTATCGTTTTGCTATCTCCAAATAATATGCATCGTAAGCATATATTCCATAATCTGCTGCTATTACTAATGAGTTTTGAATATTAACATCAATCAAACGCACTGGTATTTTCTGAAATATTGAATAACAATCAATTATTTGACTTTTATCTAACCTATTTCTTTTATACATTGCAGATAGTGCGTTTCCCACTTCGAAAGGTAAAACAACCGGTGATATCAGATCATCTTCCTGAGTTAATTCTATTATTTTGCTTTTTTCCGGCTCATCGAGAATTACTGCTAAATATATGTTTGCATCTACCAATATACTCATACGTACATTGTACAACACCTTTTAAGTTTTATCAATCTTAATTCTTTCTAATGAGCCATGGAAGGCGACAGCGGGGTCCGGTTTCACGACATAGGTAACGGATTTGTGTCACGACATCGGTAACACTTTTCTCCTTTTTCTTTTCATTAGTGTATACTGCTTTTCAGGCACCAGCAACAAACTTTCCTGGTTAAAATATCCAAGAAGAGAGTCTCCAAACCAGACATTTAGTTGCCCTTCTTCATTCTGCTGAACTCCTATATTGTATCCTCCAAATGGATTCCCGACAAAATAGCGTGTTCCATTAAAACTGATAAAGCCTCGATTATTTACGAACCGCTTCCTGTAATTTATCGGATACGCAAACTCTACAAAATCTCCATCATATTCCTGTTCTGATGGTTGAACCGCCCCGGGTTTACCAGAGACATAATTATATGAGAGGATTATGTTATGGACAAAAGAACCCGGTATTCAAAAGAAGTAAAAGAACGTTCAGTACGGTTGGTATTTGAGACTACTGAATAGCACGGCTCCCAATGGGGAGCCATAGAATCAATAGCAAACAAGATTGGCTGCACCCCGGAAACATTGCGCCGATGGGTTCGTCAAGCGGAAATGGATTCAGAAAAGCGAGAAGGTCTGACTATTGATGAGAAAACCAGAATTAAAGAACTGGAGCGAGAAGTCAGGGAATTAAGAAAAGCTAACGAGATACTCAGAAAGGCTTCAGCATATTTCGCACAGGCGGAGCTCGACCGCCCACAGAGGAAATGATTAATTTCATTGATAAAAATAGAGAAGATTATGGAGTCGAGTCAATCTGTAAAGTAATACCGATTGCTCCGTCTTTTTATTACGAAATGAAATCCAGAGAAAAAGATCCAAGTAAGGCTCCTGCACGCTATCACTCTGATAAAAAATTGAAGTCGGAAGTTAAGCGTGTCTGGGATGATAACTACAAAGTTTACGGAGTCCGAAAAGTCTGGAGACAACTGAAGCGTGAGGGTTTTAATGTCGCAAGATGCACTGTAGCTCGACTCATGAAGGATCTTGGTCTTAGAGGAGTTATTCGCGGCAAGGGTATTAAAACGACGATTCCTGATAAGAAAACAGACAGGCCGTTGGATTTAGTAAATCGGGAATTCAAATCTACCCGGCCGAACGAGTTATGGATTGCAGATTTCACCTACGTGGCAACCTGGCGAGGATTTGTATATGTAGCCTTTGTAACAGATGTGTTTTCACGGATGATCGTCGGTTGGCGCGTATCGCGATCAATGAGTGCCGAACTAACTCTGGATGCTTTGGAGCAGGCAATCTTTGCTCGAGCGCCGGAAGATAAATTGATTCATCACAGCGACCGCGGCAGCCAGTACCTGTCTATCAAATATTCTGAGAGATTGGCTGAAGAAGGCATTGAACCTTCTGTCGGAAGTGTTGGAGATTCATATGATAATGCAATGGCGGAAACAATAAACGGTTTATATAAAGCGGAGGTGATCTGGAGAAAAGGTCCCTGGAAATCTATAGATGAAGTAGAATATGAAACTCTGAAATGGGTGGACTGGTTTAACAACCGAAGAATTCTTGAACCGATTGGAAATATTCCCCCAAAAGAGTTTGAGATGATGTATTATGAAAGTGTTAGAGATTCGGCCAGAGTTGTCGGACTCAACTAAAACAGTCTCCGGGATTCCCGGGGCGGTTCAAAGACGTTTTTATTTTTCTCATTGATTCTATCACACCCATCATTTTCCCGAAACTGAAAAATCCCGTGCATTTAACGACTAAATCAGTTGCGCCCTCGATCCTGGAGCGAAGCGAAAGGAATTGGCGCGGTTTTAGAGTGTAGCGCGATCAGCGCGAAACGTCTCTGCTAAAACCGTGACAATAGACGGCGACAACTGCATTTGACTTGTTAAATTCCGATAATCTTCACTCACTTCAGAAAAATAAAAATGTGCCGAAGGCCAAGCCCGTACGGGCGCTGCTTATATTCCCTTGTTATGTGCTTTGAGCCCAACATCCAGACCGTTCAACGGAGTTAGGTCTGGATTCTTCATTGATCTTAAAAAATACCAAAACTTCGGTTCTTATATATCGTTCTTATCCTCTAAATTTAATTTTTTAAAATTATTTAAATAGCTTACTATCTCATAATATCTATTATAAAACCCTTTAGCTGTGAAAAAACGTTCAAGGCTTTCAGAGTAAACAATCTCATTTTTATCTATTACATCAAATCTGCTTTCCTTTTCATTTAATTCTAATTTAAATCTTTGTGGAATTCCTTTATATTTCCATAGATATACAAATCCTTCATTATTACTTTGAAAAATCACATCATAATGCTCTTCTTCAATAAAATAAGACAACAAAGTACAACCGTGCATACCCCATAATCCACAATTTTTAAAAGTATTTTCATTGAGTATATAAGCTTGAATTTCGGCAGATGCCTTATTTTTAAAATTAACATTTTCAAATTTTGATTTTATTATTTTATTTGTCCTTAATATTGGATTATTGAAAAAAAACATTTCTTCATGAGTATCTAAATATTTAAAACACTTTGGACAAAAAAATGTTTGAAGTTTTGGATTCTTTATATTTGCACGAAAGAAAAATGCAGAACTGAAAGCAAATTCTTGATCATACATCAATTCAATTGTTATATAATCAGGATCTTCTTTTATTACAGCCTCCCAGGCGCGATCTAATTCCCAATCCTCAACTTTGAGTCCTTGATTTTCATCATTAAATATTTTAATCCACTTCATAGAACCATTTATATAGGTCTTCTCATACCACATTCGCTCTCCTAATAGGAAGAATTATTGTAGCTTTGACTTAATTTATCAAAAAATAATTTTTCATATTCCATATATTTACCTCTTAGCCCGTCGGCCGGAGGTCCGGGCGTCTTCCTCTTGTCGGGCTCATTGCATCTAACGTCCCGGGGTTATGTGACGTACGGCGATAGCCGTATGTGGCGTAGCCCGAGGAGCGTATAGCGACGAAGCACATAGCCCCTGTTATCTGAAGGTTTTGGTGATTTGATCCCCAAAAGACAAGGATGTCTTTTGGGCTTTAGTGTAGAATCAAACGATTGCGATTTTAACCTTCTTTCCTAAGGCTTTTGCTACTTTTTCAATAGTTGATAATTTTATATCTTCAGAATGATTCTCCATCCTTGAGATTACACTTTTAGTTGTATTGATTCGATTTGCTAACTCTTCCTGCGTTAACCCACTTTTTTCTCTTGCCTCTTTTAAGAATATCCCTATCTTATAATCTTCATAGCCATCCCAAAACTCTTCTTTTGAGATTCCTTCATTCTTTATTCTTTTATCTACATAATCATTGAGGTTCATTTTCTTTCCTCCTGAAATATTCCTTCTTATAACTTTCTGCTATTTTGATCTCATTTTTTGGTGTTTTCTGAGACTTCTTAATCATCCCATGGGTTAAAACAATCAAATTATTCTTATCCCAAAAACTAAAGATCCGGTATATATTTGTTCCAACTTTAATTCTGACCTCCCATATTCCATCAGTAGATTACAACTTCTTGAAATATGTCTTTGGAACTAAATCCATCTCCTCAATTATTTTCAACGTCCAAACAATCTTCTTAACAACTTTTACCTCAAGATTATTGAGAAATTCTTCTACAAGGCATTTTCCTGTATCTGTTGTATAGAAAATCACTTTTCGACTCATACTCTCATGTTAGCCTACATGCTAACCTTAGTCAAGATAAATCTTACAAGAATAGCCATGAATGACTATTCTATATAGAATCACCAAAAACCAAAACTTTCAGATAACGTTCCGGGTTAAGCGAAGTTGACAGGAAAGCTGAACATAAACTCTTACTTATTAACTGCCTCAAGTTTATCTAATCCCTTCCTGGCAATTTGGGCGCAGGCCGACTGGCCGGAGCCGCTTAACCGTTGTTATGCGACGTTCTTTTATTAACATTTTATCATACAACCTTTAATTCCACCCTATTTATCTTGGAAGCCGGAATGGATAGTTGAGTAGCCCGGTTTCACCGGGACTACTCCAACGCCCTATTCCGGCGGAAGGTAATCTATTTTGTTTTCAAATAGAATTTATTATTATAAAATGCCATAAATAAAAACTTAGAAATATCCATGAAAAAATAATTATGAAAGAAATAAAATCTATAAACACTAAAAAACGATCTAATTTATTAAATCTTCAATCTTTTCTTTTACTTCGACACCACTTTTATTTATACTTACCTTTTTTAAAATCTTTTCGAATATAATAATAATTATTAGTATGCAAAAATAAATAGGTAATTTACTTAATTTAATTGGTAAGAAATAATCCAACAAAACAAAAATAGGTATGAATACAGATAATCCTGTAAGAAGACCTGCACCAGTATAAGAGCTTGATAGTCTTTTTGGTATTCCTAAGGTTTTATTGATATTTAAACCGGTATAATAAATCCAAAAATAGATTGTAAAAAGTATTTTCATTATTGATTATCCATTGCCCAATCTATAGTACCACCAAGAAAATCAGATAAATCAGACATATTATCAGTTGTTGTAATAGGTCCATCATCTAAATGATCAAAAGCCGAGCCTACATACATCGTAGCTAAAACACAGGGCACTGCAACAGCAGGACTTGAAATAAGTCCAACAACACCAAGTCCTATCTTTATCCCTAATTCAAGCCCTGACATATCCTCAGAGACAAGGGTAGAATAAAGGTCGGTCCCTACACCAATAAAAAATAATGTGGTTGAAACTTCTTCATCTGGCAAAAGTCCACCCAAAGTGGTAGTAAAGGAAATCATTTCTACAGTTTCATCTACTACATCTTCTAATTGAGCTAAAGTATCAGCTTTTGCAACTTCTGGATCATCAAAGATATCCATAGGATCACCAGTCATGAGAGAATCAGTATCAACATCGACGTATGTTTCCGTTTCAACTATATCAGATTCAACATCTATTAACCCGGTCGGATCAACAAACCTCAGCGGATTATTATTAGCGTAAGCGTACCAGTTTAGGCCGTCGCTTATCGGGTCTTCTGTGGTAAACCTACCCAGATTTAGGTCATACCATCTGGCATTGTAGTAATATTGGCCTGTAGAATTCATGTTCGTCCTTTATTTTTAATTCAATCTTAAATTTCTGCGTAAAGTTCCTAAAAACAAGTTGGTTGATCTTGCTTGAGAATTCAATTACAGCATTTAAAACTGTAAATAACATTATATCACGGAATTTATTTATAGCCCTTCCATATGAAATAAAATAATTTTTAATGAGTAAAATGCTAAAAACTATCAAAATCATCCCAAACAATGTTTCTATCTTCTTCCTCCAAGAATGTCGCATAACGCCCCGGGAATATAAGACGTTTTTATTTTTCTCATTGATTCTATCACACCCATCATTTTCCCGAAACTGAAAAATCCCGTGCATTTAACGACGAAATCAGTAGCGAAACCGTCCCGAGTCTTCGAGGGTTGGCGCGGTTCTGGAATGAGCGATCAGCGAATGTCTCCGCCAGAACCGTGTCAAAGGTGTTGACTACTGCATTTCATGTGTTAAATGCCGATGATAAAGCCTATGTTCAGAAAAATAAAAATGTGCCGAAGGCCAAGCCCGAATGGGCGCTGCTTATATTCCCTTGTTAGCTGAAGTGTCCCCGCTCTTAAACCAGTCCGTGCGACGGAGTCAAGGACTGGCTACCAAAGTTTTCAAATCTATAATATTTCATTAAATTAATTTCACTATCCAATGATTTGGATAATTGGTTTTTAGATCTTTATAATATTTCTCCTTTTTCGAAGCATCATTTTCTAATTGCCATCTATACACTAACCCTGGAATAAATTCTGGGTATTTCTTTACTAACTCTTCCATCAATGGTATCGCTCTATCTGAATATCCAAAATTAATTAAGGATTCCATAGTATGTAAGTAAAATAATAGATTATCCTTTTTATATCTATCGTAAGTAGTCTTGCTTATATAATTAATTATTTGTAAAGCAACCCATGGATATTGGTCGCCATGATTGTAATAATCATATAAAGCGTAAATTATATCTCGATTAGGAGTTTCCGGTGCTGAAACTGAAACTAATAATTTTTGCGTAAACTGATAATGCAAACCGGATGAATATGGGTTCACCTCTCCATTAAAAATCTCAATAGCTTCATCAAAATAAATATCCAAATTATATTCATTATTACTGTGATTATTACACTCTGATGCTACAACCCAATAAGGTATTGTTAATTCTTGAGAATAATAATCTAATAAATTATCACCATTTGCATCAATTAAAAGTTGATCTTCACCATTAACATTTTGCAAGACCCCTATAATGTACTTATCTTTAATTACTAAGAATTTTAGATCACTTTCATCAGTATCTATTTTCATTTTGTAAAAATCAATTTGCCCTTCAGGGATATTCAAGATTTTTGGACCAATTGTTTTATATTGAGGATTGTAACTATTAAATAAATCAAGCACATTATCTTCAATTAAAGCTATATCCTCTGCATATAAACTACTCACAGCTATTAGAAATACAAATACTAGTGATAACTTCTTCATACTAACTCCATATTTTAATTTATTATTAATTTCCTATTCAGTTTAGCCCGTCGGCCGGAGGTCCGGGCGTTCTCCTCTTAGCGGGGCATTTCAGCTAACGTTCCAGGGTTACACGACGTTCGGCGCAACCGAATGTGGCGCAGCCCGCAGGCCGAATTGCCGGAGCGTGTAACCCTTGTTATACGAAGTGTTCCCGCTCTTCGTTCAAGCCGCACGGCGGAGTCAAGGCTTGAACATCTTAACTCTTCATCCTTCTTCTGAAGCCTCTCCTTCCTCTTCACTTCCAAATAAATCAAACTTCTTTAAATTATTCTGTTTTGCAATCCTTGTTATCTCATCCTTTCCTTGAATAACTATAACATTTGATTCCCTCGCCTCTCGATATTGAGCACTCGACAATCTACCTGTTGTGATAAATATTGCTAAATCTACTCTGCGCGCAAAACAACCAGATAGAAATTTTAACCATTCAATCTGAGTTGGCGAATTTTTCTCTTTATGAAACTTAACCTGAACACCAATGGTTCGAACATCTGAATTTTGATCCCCAAGTTTATCTCCTATAAAATCCAAACCTCTTTCAGTTGTTTTATAAAGCCCCTGATGATGCCACACAAAACTTGGATATAATGTCTTTAGAAAATCATGAGCGTATAATTCAAAAGCTAAACCTCTTGCCGAATTAGATAAAGTTACCTCTTCTTCATTTGTATCCGTATTTACTGTTATTTCATTAATCTCTTCATTCTTCAGATATTCTTTACCAGCCGGAGTCAACATCCACCCCGGATTATTTTTGTCATACGGATAAATCAATCCTGCTTTTACAGCGACCTTATTCACAAAAAATCTGAAACTTGCCTTTCCTTGATTGGAGAGTTTCTTTCCTCGCATTTCATTCTCTAAAGCAGAATATAAATCCTTCATTTCTGCTTTCCCACCAAGATCAGAGATAGTTTTGATAGCTATCTTTATTTGAGCTTCTCCATTTAATCCAATTTCATTTCCGGTAAACTCTTTTTCCATCTTGATTCCTTAATCTTAAACTCTCTTTTAGCCCGTCGGCCGGAGGTCCGGGCGTCTTCCTCTTAGCGGGAACATTTTGTATAACGTTCCAGGGTTACACGACGTTCGGCGCAGCCGAATGTGGCGCAGCCCGCAGGCCGAATGGCCGGAGCGTGTAACCCTTGTTAGATGCAGTTTCCCCGCCCCGGTCTTTCTTAAGAGAATTCTTCAAGCAAAACACGATGTTTTGCTTGAAATCTCTTTCACTTTCTCTTAACCACTGGTATCCACCATCGTACCCCCATCCCTTTTGTTGACATAAAAGCTACTGGGAAATAAGCTGCAATATCAGCTTTTTGAGTATCCCTTTCATAACCGGTTGAAGGAAGCCATTCACCGTAAATAAATTTATTCATTTTTGCAGAAGTCTGATAAGTACAATTAAATTCTGCATAGGTAGCAGCTGGTATCTGAAATAGTTCAAATTTATGATTATTAAAACTATCTGACTTTTCAACACCAAGAATATCAATAAATGATTCATCATTTTTTTCACTAGGCAAATAGACAGACATCAGAGGGGAATCAGTCACCTCTCCCCATCTACCATTTGTCAAATTCCAAAGCTCTTGGTATTCATCTGTACATACGTATTCTTTCCAGAATTTAGGGCCTTCTTTAAAAAAGTTTTCATGTGTAAAGTTTTTACTCTTCCCTACCAATTCAAAAGACGGTTTTTCGACTATTTTATAATCCATATCATTTCCTCCTTTGATTTCGATATGAAAAGAAACACGATTATATGCCGATAATTTAACCTCTGAGCTGCGCACTTCTCGTGGATTAATACCATGCATATTCCGGAATGCTCTAGTAAACGCATTTGGTGATTCATAACCATATTTCAGAGCAATATCAATGACTTTTTCATTCCCAGCAGCGAGATCAGAGGCTGCTAAAGTCAATCTTCGTCGTCTGATATATTCAGCAGGCGTAATCCCAATGATTGCATAAAACATTCGCTGAAAATGAAATGATGAACAATTGGCTATATTTGCTACTTCTGAAATCAGTATCTCATTTTTAATATTATCTTCAATATAATCGATTGCCATATTCATTCTTTCAGACCATTCCATTATCATGCTTCCTTGTTATGCATACTAATAAATTTTAATTCTATAATCTCACCTTTTTATGCGATGCGATGTGTGTTTATACATTTCCAAACTGGCACGGATGCCAGTTTGCCTATATACAATCTCTTCTCCCAAAAAAGGGGCGGGGTAATTGCACATAACGTTCCGCGAATATGTAAAGTTGAAGCGCCGCCAAAGGAGTGTTTTGTCAATGAGCAAACCCGACTGTCCTGCTCCGCTTCTCCGTTAGCTTCAATTTGGGCGCAGGCCGAATGGCCGGAGCTACATATTTGCTTGTTAGATGCCGTTTCTTTCATGGTTGCTTTAATACTTAATTGTCAAATACATGGATGTATTTGACCCTATAATCATTTTCTATATGCTTAACTCCTTTTCAAATTAATCATGTAGATAATTCATGATTCCAATACATTTTTTATTAATTATCAATTTTTATATGTTGTATTACAATATGGATGTGATAATTGGCCATTATCTATCATTGAAATTCCACCATCCTGTTTTCTTTCTATATGATCAATTGATATCGATTTTGAATGTAACGCCCCGCCACAAATACCACATTTAGGAATTGTTTTTAAACCTTCCTTGATAAAAATTATCGATTTTTTATCTCTTGAGAATTTTTTAGCTTTAGTTTCTTCCATTTTAGTAATTGCAATAGAAAGATATGAAAACTTCTTAGTATCAAGAATCATTTTAATTACTTCCTCAATCTCTTTACCTTGTAATAAATAGTCCATAATTAAAGAATAATATTCCTTAATATTTTTATATCCATTTATAGATTGCCTATCATGACGTACTATTTGTTGTATCAGGAATTCATAATCTAATAAGATTCTTTCAAACTTCTCGCGTATTTCTATAAAATCGTTGTACCTATTCGTTTCTTCTATATAATTAATAAAATCAAGTATTCCATAATATGAGGCTACTTTATGAACACCACGTATTGAATAAAAATATATAACTGGATGTAATCCTAAAGAGCCTGGATGTTGACTATTAATCCTCAATAAAAGTCTTTTTGTTCGTTTTAAGTATTTAACAGTATTTATCCCATCATTGTCATCCACTATTCTCTCTAATTCTTTTTCATTTAAATTATTACATATCATTATTGTATCATGAACTAGTGCTAAACCTTTATTCGATAAGATCTTTCCGCCAATCGGTAAATCTAAACTTTTAATAGGGGTTGTATATTCTGGTAAGAAAAGCATATCATTTATGTCTTTTGCAAGCTGCTCAACTTCATTTTTTCTTTTATTATCAAATTTGGACCAATATCTATATCCACTACCACTTCTCATGATTGCTCTTGCAGCTATCCCAATTGGTTTGTTTCTATTTTTAATAATCTTCTTTTCAGTATTATCAATTGGAGAAGCTTTTTCATTTATCTTAAAAAATGACTCCTCTGCTTTTTTAGAATCACCTTTTACCCATTGAATTTGAATAGCTGTAGAACCTAACTGCATCGCCTTTTTATATTTCGTTAAATTTTCTTCTTTTAGATTTGTATCAATATTTTTATATGAATCATATGAACCTATTGTAGCATCAATTATTGTTCTTGCTGTTTGGGCTTGTTTTTTCTGTTGGTTTGAAATTTGATTATTATAAAATTCTATTGAATAACGACCATCCCCATAGTCGTTATTTATCCATGAAGATAAAGCGCTGATTCGATGAGAACCATCTATTACAAATATTAAACCTGAACTATTTTTCCACAAAATAACTGCAGGTATTAAATCTCCATTAATAAAACTTTCAATAAATTGAAATGTTTTTTCAATAGTCCAATCACTAGTCTCTCTTTGAAAATCAGGCTTTCTTAATGCACGATAGAAAAAAGAATTATATTCTAAATCTTGAATTGACAAAGTATCTTTCATATCTGTTGTGGGTATATCTAATTCGTCAGAGATTTCAAAATCTTCTCTTGTAATTAATGCATCTAGAATTAGTTTTTCTGACATGCTATGCTCCTTTTAAGTTTTATTTACTTTATTAATCATTAATATATTCTTCTAAAATATTAAAATGTCGATTAGTTGTTGGCCTGAAATTCCTATAAGTATCAAATCTTCTATCTAATTCATGCATAAAAAGTGATTCCTCTGAACTCCAATCTTTTCTTCTTGAGCGGACTGTATCTGCAATAGACGCAACTGCTCCAATGAAAACTGAACCCATTATTTCGTTTATGGAAAATATATTATTTGTATTTGAAAAAAGTGCAATTGCCGAAATTGTAGTAGGTATACCTATTGAAAGAAATGATGTAGTGAAATTCATACCTAATTCTTTAATAACTCTTTTTTGCGATGAATTATTTTTAGAAATATCAGAAATACTATCAGTTATTATTTCTTTTGCATAAGATTCACTTTCAATAGACTTTATTTCATCAATCAAATTATATACATAGTTTCTAAAAGTGTCTCTAATATCTTCTGTTGCTTCTCTGAAATTAAGTATAATCTCAGGTGATACGGTATTAATATCTGCTGGTATAATATTTTCTAATACAAGATTAATGCTATATTCTTTATGTTCATGTGAACCTATTGATTCATCAATATTACCATCTGCCATAAAATAATGCATTATTGTATACATGTCGACATTATCAGTAATCTTTGGCATTTTTCTTCTTCTTGAAATAGTTTCTGCAAAAAAAAGCATGTAAGCGTTTACTATCGGTCTTGATAGAGGTATCCATGATTCTAATTCAAATTTGTCTGATATCGCTTCTAATATGGGCAGAATACGATCATCTACTTTTTCTTTGTGCAAATTGATCTTTTCATATCCTTCAATGCCAGCAGGTAATCCTGGTATTTTTTCAATAAAATCGATAAAATTATCAGCTGTTTCTGATAAATCATTTTGTTCAATACTAATATTATCAACTAGTCCATGATTAATAAATGTTTCTATTTCTAAACAATCATTGGGAATATAAGTTGAAGGCACAATTCTATAAACTTTGTCCCAAATACATAGAGATGCTTTAACCCAACTAACATCATAAAATTCTATACTTGGATAATATAATACTTTATTATTCATTTCTTATCTCCATGCCCGCCACGGAAGGCGGGCTCTTCCTTAAATAATCCCAACCAGGACAGAAATTGCAATCTAACGTCCTGCGAATATGAGAAGTAAACCGACCGAATGGGAGGTTTATTTGGGCGAAGGTGCTTGTCACCGTAGCCTCATATTCGCTTGTTAGGCGATGTAGCATATATTATTTGAGCCTCTCATTCATTTTCTTCAAAAAATATTCAGGACCATCATTTTTAATAAATACTTGATTGTCCATAATATTATCTTTAGAGTCTGTAATAGTAAGCCATGATTTTGAAAAATTGTGGAAATATGAACATGGATAGTCATAACATTCATAACAAAATTTATATTTCTTTTTTTCAACACAACATGTATAAATCATTTCCCAATTTTCTCTACTACAATGATGTTCTGCTCCTTCACAATCAATTTTATATTTTGGACAGCTTCCACAAAAGATCCCACAAGGTGGAATATGTCCTGTATATTTTTTCATTAAACCAACTCAATTTTTATTTATTTCGCTATTTCGCCTCAACTTCAATTTATCTTCATGTATAACATGCATATAACCCTTCAAAATTTTGGTTACCATCTGTCTATAGGGCTTTTCAGGCGGTTTATACTTACTTTTGTTACATGGGTATATATTTCTGTTGTTTTACTGCTTTTATGCCCCAGAAGCTCCTGTATGTATCTTAAATCTACACCGTCTTCAAGTAGATGTGTAGCAAATGCATGACGTAATGAATGTATGCTGACTTTTTTTTGTATTTCAGTTTTTTCAGTTGCTCTGATAAATACTGATTGTGCTGATCGTATGCTTAAATGAGAGTTATAATCCTGACCTGGGAAGAGCCAGTTTTGTAACATTACCTGCTTATTGTAATCTAAATATAGTTTTACAGCTTTTTCCGATAACATTACATACCTGTCTTTTTTACCTTTTCCTGATCTGATATGAATCATTTTTCTGTCAAAATCCAGATCGTTTATTTTTAAATTGACAGCTTCGCTTACCCTCAGGCCGGCGGAATAGATCAATAATATTAAAAACTTGTGTTTAATATTAGCGGTTATTTCCAGTATATCCGAGATTTCTTTTCTTGAAAGAATATCCGGAAACTTATGATCTTTCTTAGGCAGCGGAATATTGTCAGCCGGATTGAACCACGAATCAAATCCCCGGCTGTAAAAACATTTCAGAGCGCTTATGCATTGAACAGCATAAGTTCTGGAGCATCCGGCAACATTTTTGATTTTTTCAAGATATAAAATTATATCTTCGGTACGGACATCCTTCGGCTCCAAACCGGTTCTCCGGAAAAACCAGTTTATATGTTTTTTATAGGTGTAGATTGTTTTGGGGCTGTATTCTTTCAGTCTCAAATATCTTACAGTTTTTTCAAGAGGTGTAATTATATTAGTGTTCTTTTGCAGATTTTTCTGTTTGTCGTAATAAGAAGAGCCTGTTTTATATAAATATTCAAGCAGGTATTGGGTATTTTTATCTTTATTAGGATATGTCCAAAGCTTCCTGTCCGGATGCCACCTTCTTCCCGGTATTTTTTTAACTACAGATATTAATTCTGTATTATATGGACAGGTGAGTTCAATTAAATCATCATTTTTTAAAGTTATTTTTATATTCATCTTTTAATGACAAAATTATGTACTCATGTTTATTTTTTGTCAAATAGAAAAGAGTAATACTGACTATTTATAGGCGTTGTATATACGTAGTATAACTATATCTGTTTTATTCAGGTGTTTGATGATAACAGACTGGTATCTGAATATTCATCCTGCTATAATATTTTTATGAAATATAGGAAATTTGGTAAAACTGGTGAAATGGTTTCTGTTTTGGGTTTTGGGTGCATGCGTCTTCCTCTCGTTTCCGGTTCCGATAAAACAGTTGACGAGGCTGAAAGTATTAAGATGATCCGTTATGCAATAGATTCCGGTGTAAACTATATAGACACAGCATGGCCTTATCATGGCGGTCAGAGTGAACTTATTACCGGAAAGGCTTTGTCTGACGGTTATCGCAATAAGGTAAAACTTGCTACAAAACTTCCTGCATGGCTAATAAAGAAAAGAGAAGATATGGATTATTATCTCGATAATCAGCTTAAAAAACTTAAAACTGAGTATATCGATTTTTATCTGATTCATTCGCTTGGTGCTGCTACATGGGCGCAAGTTGTTAAAGCAGAATTGTTTGATTTTATAGAAAAAGCTCTTGAATCGGGGAAGATAAAGTATATAGGTTTTTCATTTCACGATGATTTGCCAGTTTTCAAAGAGATTGTTGATAGTTACAACTGGGATTTCTGTCAGATACAGTATAATTTTATGGATCTTGAGTATCAGGCCGGGCTGGAAGGGCTTGAATATGCAGCCGATCGTAATCTTGGTATAGTCATAATGGAACCGCTTCGAGGAGGCAGTTTCCTTAAAAATATTCCCGATGATATTAATGATGAATGGCAAAAGGCCGGTAACTCAAGTTCCCCTGCAGATATTGCTTTGCGTTTTGTCTGGGACAATGAAAAAGTAAACACCGTATTAAGCGGTATGAGCGATATGCATCAGGTAATAGAGAATATTGCATCAGCTGAAAAAGCCGATGCCGGCGGGTTAAGCGACAACGAGCATAAAATTATCTCAAATGTACGCAAAATGTACGAAGAACGTATTATTGCACCGTGCACAAATTGCAAATACTGTATGCCCTGTCCTTCCGGAGTTGATATTCCTGCAAACCTTACTTTTCTTAATAATACTTCTGTCTATAATTCTGTTGATCAGTTCAAAGTAAGTTATAAGAACTATTTTGAAGATTCCAAAAAGGCCTCAAACTGTATAGAATGCGGGCAGTGCGAGGAAGCATGTCCACAACATATTCCTGTAATACAAAAGCTGAAACAGCTTGAAAATGTAATGGCATAAAAGCCTGTTTTATTTTGTTTTTTTGAATACAGAGATAAGTTTTTTTATCTCTGTATTTTTTTCATCTTTCAGGCAGAAAATATTCAGTTGATCCATAGCACGGGTCATTGAAACATAAATTAAATTTTCCCTCATAAGATCCTTTTCTTCTTCGGTTTTTCCTGCTACCTGCGGTACTGTATGCAGGCTAAGCAGAACAACCGGAAAATCAAGGCCCTTGCTTGAATGCATTGTTGATATGCGTATAACGCCGCGCGATTTGAAAGAGAACCCGTCGGCTCTTAGGTCGTGGCTTTCATAACCTGCTTTTTGAAGGCTGTCCTGAAGCAGCTCAATATCTCGGCTGCTTGGAACAAGTATACAAACATTTTCAGGATCATAGCAAAGCTCGTTTAAAAACAAGCTCACACGTTTAACTATCAAATCATTTATTTCCTGGATATTATCTGCAAGATACATTTCGGGTGGAGGTCCTGTTCTGAATGCCCTGTGTTCAAATGGTTTTCCGGTATAAGCAGATGCCGTCTTCTGGATTTCGATACTGTTACGGAAATTTGTTCTGAGTATTTTTGTTGTTCCCCGTATATCAATGCCTGAACGGGCAAATGAAAAACCGTTCTGATAAATCGCCTGGTCCGAATCTCCTGCCATAATTATTGCACGCCTGGTACAGGCTTTAACCGTTTTAATATCAGCAGCAGTAAGGTCCTGTACCTCATCTATGAATGTGAAATCAGTATCGTGAATTTCTTCATCTTCAGGTTTTTTTTCAAGATGGTCAAGAATAATTCTTCTGCTGAAATTCTTGGTATATGTTGATATCGATTTCATCTTTTCAGCAAGAATAACGCTTGTTTCCCATATTTTTTTTCTTTCTTTCTTATTGAATACTCCGGTTGTTTTAAGATACTCGTCTTCTGAAAGATCAGACGCGTAAATTAATCCGTCTATTTCTTTTAAATATCTAAATGCGGTTTCATTGTTTAAAATCACATGTTCCTTAACAAGATTAATAAAAAAATCATCATCAAAAATAATTTTATAATCGGGATTAATCTTTCTCAGCCTGTCGTATAAAAATTTGTCAATTGTTTCGATTTTAGCTGAATCTTCTTCCTGTTTTAAGAGTTCTGCCAGGTACCTGTCGTACTTGGCAAGCGTACGGTTGTATGTAAGCATACTCATTTTCAGAGGAGAATCTGAAAAACCCAGTTCATTATTACTGATTTGCAGAGCTTTTTCCAGAGATTTAATAAGTACAAGAGTTTTCCCTGTTCCTGCCCCGCCTTTAACCAGGAAGTCGTTTTTAAGGTTGATGCAGTCGAGAACTTCCTGCTGCTCATCTGTTAACCTGGTTATATCGCGTTCAAAATCAAATCTTGTTCTTGTGTAGCTTGTCAGCCTTTCCAGGTTAATTACATAATCATCAGCCGGTTTAAGAGTTTCAATTATTTTTTCATCTGCCTTTTTGTTTTTTTCAATTTCAGCCATACGGTTAACCAGGTCCTGTGCCTGCCCGCCGAAATTTTGCCGTTTTATTGTTCTTATTTCTGTTTCAAGTTCTGCAATTCTTGATTTATATTCTCTAAGCTTTTCAATTTCATTAAGAAGTTCTTTGTTTCGCTGCTGGCTGACGGCAAGTTTCTGATGCAGTTTTGTAATTTCGTCTTCAGGAATCAGGCTGCGGTCTGTCCAGGATTTAAGAACAGAACCGATCTGTTCAAGTTCTTCATTATTGTCTATGTCGGCCAGATGACAGAACTGGAGAAGCCTGTATGCAGCTGCAGAAGCCTCTTCAGGAGTTATGTCTGAAAAATTCTGCTTAATAACAGTTGCAGTTTTTTCTTTTGCCGCAAGCGATTGAAGAACATTAAGTGTACTGGGAAACGATTTCGAGTTTTCTATAAGTTCTATCTTGAATTTAAAAATCAGGTCCCTGAAGCAGTAGCTGTCTTCCCACATGTGAAGAGCCTGCCTAAGCCAGCTTTCTATATAGCTGTGGCTTGCAAGCAGAAAGAATGCTTTATCGCTTCGCTGAATCTTAACAAGACGGCTTAACCTCTTCTTTTCAAATTCACCTTCAGGCCCCAATTCAAGAGGCTTATTATTTGTCATATGGCCTTATTTTATTATAAAAACTGTTTAAATAAAAGAGTGGTTAAAAACAGACCTGTACATTATGTAATGATTAAGGTATGAATCTGTTATGGAAGATAGAATAATTGAACTGGAAACCAGGATTGTTTACGCTGAAAATACGATCGATGAGTTGAATAAAATAATTGCCGGCCAGAACCGGGAAATTGACAGTCTGCGAAAATTCTGTATGAAAATACAGAAAAAGCTGGATGATTTCCTTGAGTCCGGCGGCGGCGAACCGATGGAACATACCAAACCGCCGCATTACTAATGTGTTTTTAAAAAAACAAAAATAAAAATTATTGAGACTTCAAGCAGTCCTGCTGATATGCTAAGATATATCCATGAGAAATGAATTTGGTTTTTTACGTGCAGGTTGCATAACTCCGATGCTTAAGCTTGCCGATGTCGGGTCTAATGCCGACAGGATAATCGAAACAGCAAAAACAGCTGCTGAACAGGGCTGTGATCTTATAGTGTTTCCCGAATTATGCATAACAGGCTATACCAATGCCGATCTTTTCATGCAGAAGCTGCTATACAGTAATGCTTTAAAGCAATTATTAAGAATTACCGACGAAACCTCGGATTTAAATGCTTTTATTGCCGTTGGTTTGCCTGTTCTTCATGAAAACAGGCTGTATAACTGTGCCGTAATGATCTCCGGAGGCTGCATTCTCGGTATTGTTCCAAAAACATATATTCCGAATCATAACGAATTTTATGAACACAGGTGGTTTTCCTCTGGAGCTGATGTTTTTTCCGACAGCATTTTAATCGATAATAAAGAGATTCCGTTCGGTACTGACCTGCTTTTTAAAATCGGATATCAAAACAATACATGCACAGCCGGAATTGAACTCTGTGAAGATATGTGGGCGCCGGTTCCGCCGTCGGTCAGGAAAAGCCTTGCCGGCGCAGAATTAATAATTAACCTTTCATCAAGCAATGAACTTGCAGGAAAAGCCGATTACAGGAGAGAACTGATTGAAAAACTTTCCGGTCAGCAGCTGTCCGCATATATATACTGTTCTTCAGGGGTTTTCGAATCGTCTACCGACACAGTATTCGGTGGTCACAGAATTGTTGCCGAGAACGGAAGACTTCTTGTTGAAAGCGAACGCTTTGAACGAACAGACGGTTTTACTTATGCAGATATTGACCTTGATTTCATAAGGCATGAACGTATCAATAATAAAACTTTCTCGGAATGCGCTGCAACTGAACTGACCAGGAAAAAAGATGCAGGTTCTTTTATTTTTGTTGAGCTTGAAGATTACGAATATACGGATGATACAACAGCGCCGTCAAAAGATTTCACACACGATATGCTGATGAGATATATTGATCCAGCCCCTTTTGTTCCGACTGCGCCTGAAAAAAGAAGTGAAAGATGCCGTGAAATTTTTTCTATTCAGAGCGCTGCGCTTGCTTCCAGGCTTATTCATATCGGATGCAAAAAGGTTGTGCTCGGCCTTTCCGGCGGTCTTGATTCAACACTTGCGCTGCTTGTATGCATAGAAGCCTTTAAAAGCCTTGATTTTGATATCAGCGGAATAAACTGCCTGACAATGCCCGGCTTCGGCACAACTAAACGTACCCGAAGTAATGCTGAAAAACTGTGTGCCTCAGTTGGGCTTAAAATTGAATCGATTGATATAACAGCTGCCGTGAGACAGCATTTTAACGACATAAATCATGATGAAGGCATTAAAAATGTAACATACGAGAACGCACAGGCCAGAGAACGGACCCAGATTCTGATGGACAAGGCTAATCAGCTTGGCGGAATAGTAATTGGTACCGGCGATCTTTCCGAGCAGGCTATGGGCTGGAGTACTTATAACGGCGACCATATGTCCATGTATGCGGTTAATACCGGCGTGCCGAAAACCCTTGTAAGGTTTCTGGTTGAATATTACATTGAACACCTGGCTGATAAAAAAACATCCGGAATCCTTACTGATATTAATAATACGCCGATTTCGCCCGAGCTTTTGCCGCCCGACAGCAATGGAGAGATTGCTCAAAAGACTGAGGAAAAAATCGGCCCGTATGAACTTCACGATTTTTTCCTTTATCAGGTCGTCAGGTGCGGTTACGAGCCGTTAAAAGTACTTTTCCTGGCCCGGGCAGCATTCAACGGAAAAAACGGCATATCAGAGTATACTCGTGATGAGATTAAAAAATGGCTTGTACTGTTCTACAAACGTTTTTTCAGTCAGCAGTTTAAGCGTTCCTGTGTACCAGACGGGCCTAAAGTAGGAACAATTGCGCTTTCTCCGCGCGCCGATTGGCGAATGCCAAGCGATGCTTCTGTTAAAATGTGGCTTGATGAGCTTGAGGATTATTAAATAATGAAAAACGATATTATTGAAAACCTCGAGTCTATACTTAATCTTTCTGATTTTGATTTTGAAAATGAATATCGCAAACCTGCATTTGAAGAAACAGGAAATATATTCGGAAACAAGGTTTTTCTGACCGGAATACTGGCGCTTGGAAACTACTGTGTTAACGACTGCCTGTATTGCGGATTGAGATCTGAGAATCCGGTAAAACGCTTCAGACTCACCTATGAACAGCTTGAAAACGGTGTTGATTACCTTGAAAACCTGGGTATAAAAAGACTTTTTCTGATTTCAGGCGAAGACCCGTTACGTAAGATTGAAGAAATTACAGATATTATCGGTTATGCCGCCGGCAAAGGTTTTTATATTACTATCGGCGCAGGTGTTTTTCCAAAAGAAAAATTGAAATTGTTTTATAATGCCGGAGCAAGTGAATACTGCCTTAAATTTGAAACGGCAAGCCGTGAGCTTTTCAGAAAAGTGAAACCGTCTGCTGATTATGATCAAAGAATACGCTGTATAAATGAAGCGGCAGAAACAGGCTTCAAAATAGCTACCGGCGGAATAGTCGGACTTGAAGGCCAAAGAACGGAAGATATTATTGTTGATTTCAAATATACGCTGACATTTAATCCCGCATGGATCCCCATAGTTCCTTATCTGCCTGCACCGGGGACACCAATGGCCGTAAACAATCCGCCCGGCGATATCGATTTGACTCTCAGACTGATATCGCTTTTCAGACTGCTTCTTCCGAAAACACTGATAACGGCAGGACAGCCCGGAAAAAACTCAAAACTCGGTTTTGCGGATCCTGCAGGCAATGCTGCAGCAATCAGGGCCGGCGCAAATATATTTTTCATAGATGCAACGCCTGAAATAGTAAGAAAAGACTTTTCAATTGTCGGCGGCCGCGCACTAGCTGCATACGACAACATAATCAAAATAATTTCCGATAACGGTCTTGAGTTAATGAGTTGATATTACCTTCGCCAGAATTGCGGCGTAAGAAGCGCAAATACGGTAAACAATTCCAGCCGTCCTGCCATCATGGCCAGGGAAAGCACCCATTTAATATGTCCCGGGTAGAAAAAGTAGTTGTCGGTTGGTCCTATCTGTCCAAAACCCGGCCCGATGTTTCCTACCGTTACCAAAGCAGTTGTCAGAGATGTTTCAATATCTGTTCCGGCTGTTGAGACGATTACGGTAGTCAACAGAATCGTAAAAATGTATAAAGCAAAAAAACCGGCTATGGTATAAACAACTTCCTTTCTGATGGTAGAATTGCCGATTTTCATACTGAATACACCGCGCGGGTGAAGCATATATTTAATATTGTTTAATGCAAGTTTTGCTACCGTTATAATTCTGATAACCTTTATACCTCCGCCGGTCGAGCCTGAACATCCTCCGATAAACATCAGAAAAAACAGAAGTACCTTTGAAAAATTGGGCCACAGTTCAAAATCGGCTGTTGCATAACCTGTTGTTGTTATGATTGTAGCTGTCTGAAAAGATGCGTATCTGAATGCGCGTCCGGGTGTTTCGTATCCGTCACCCTGCACCATCAGGTTTATGCTGATCAGAATTGCCACAATAAAAAATATTGCAATATACACTTTAAATTCGCCGTCTCTTAAAACATCTCCGATTTTTCCTCGCAGAACTTTATAGTACAGAGCAAAGTTGCATCCGGCCATTACCATGAAAACCGTAATTACTGCATCGATGTATGCACTGTTATAGTGGCCAACGCTGGCAGCTTTTGGTGAAAATCCTCCGGTGGCCATTGTTCCGAAGGTATGGGTAGATGCGTCAAAAAGGTCCATTCCGCCGAACATCAGAAGAATTATCTCTATAACTGAAAGGCCCAGGTATATCAGCCAGAGAATAAGTGCGTTGTTTCTGATTTTCGGAGTAAATTTGTCGACCGACGGACCCGGAGATTCGGCCCCGACCAGTTTTGTGCCGCCGGCCCCCAGAAGCGGTATTAATGCGACGACAAGAACAACTATACCCATACCGCCCAGCCAGTGAGTAAGCGAACGCCAATATAGAACACTTCGCGGAAGAGATTCTATATCTGTCAGAATCGACGCCCCGGTAGTAGTGAAACCCGACATTATTTCAAAATATGCGTCGGTATAGGATGGTATTGCCCCGGAGATATAAACCGGCAAAGCGCCGAACCCGGCGGCCAGAATCCAGCTTGACGTTACAAAGAAAAAACCGTCGCGTGATGTAAGAACACGGTTCGGGGCTTTTCTGGTAAACAGCATATATACTGCTCCGAAAAGCCATACAAGAAGTATTGTTCCCAGAAAAGAATAAAACTCAACAGTTTCACCATAATGCGCGGCAATTCCGGCCGGTATTATCATGAAAGCGGATACAACAAGCTGTATTACAGCAGTAAGTCTTAGTATATAAAAAGGATTCAAATTACTGCTCCGACTGCTTGAATAATTTTTGTACGAAATCTATATGGCTGCGATCTACAGTTACAAGAATAACATCACCTTTTTTTAGAATATTTTCTCCTGAAGGGATAATATTCTTTCCGTCCCTGGTAATACCTGCAATTAGTCCTTTATTGCGCAGATTAATATCCTTTATTTGCCGGTTTACCATGGATGTTTTTTCATTTATCTCGAATTCAAAAACTTCAAGTTTACCTTCAAACAACGAGTGCACAGACTTGAAATTTTCTCCTCTGATATACCGCAGAGCGGAATTGACGGTTGAACTGCTTACTGCGACAACCGAATCAAGATCAAGATGAGGCGCAAGCCGAAGATAATTATTATTATGTTTTATAAGCGCCATTGATCTGTCAATACCGATTTTCTTTGCATAAATGGCTGTAAGTATGTTAAGTTCATCATTTCCGGTAAGCGTTATCATCAGATCATAACTTCCTATATCTTCATCTTCATAAAGGGTTTCATCAGTTACGTCCGAATTTATTATCAGGATTTCAGGAAACTGCTCGGCAAATTCCTTGCAAATTTCGCTGTCCTGATCGACAAGCGCAAAAGAACGCCTGTCTGATTGAGTGAAATTCTTCAGCAGAAACCGGGCGGTTTTGCTTCCGCCTACCAGTAAAACTTTTTTCAGCGGTTTTTTCTGTTTGCCTATAGCGTTGAAAACAGACTCAATTCCGCTTTCACCGGTAACTATTGAAAGTGTATCACCGTCCTTGATTACAGTATCGCCCGAAGGAACAATCATTTTATGATGACGGTGTATTGCCGCTATCAGAAAATCGTCATTAATTGCCTGTCTTATCATTTTAATATTTTTATTAACGAAGGCTGATTCAGGGGTAACGTAAATATTATTCAGCAGCAGGCTTGTTTTCTGAAATGAAATCATATCGCTGAAAACACCTTTATCTACAACATCATAGATAGCGTTGGCAGCCTCCGATTCCGGGTTAATAATATAGTCAATTCCGAGAATTTTACCGGAAAGTCCATGCGAACCGATATAGGTCAGGTTCCTGATACAGGCAATTTTATGCTGTACATCGAATTCACTTGAAACCAGTCCGCAGGCTACCATGTTCACCTCATCCGAATCAGTCATACTGATAAACATGTCGGCATCGCCAATTCCCGCTTCCTTCAGTTTTTCAATGGAAGTTCCCGAACCTTTCACAACCATACAATCAAGTTTTGATGATGCATAGGTTGCTTTCTTTGGATCTGATTCTATTAAAACAACATCTTTTTTTTCTTCAATAAGATGTTTTGCAATCTGAAATCCGCGGGTACCCGCCCCTAAAATGATTGTTTTCATATAAGCTCCGATCTTAACTATAGTGAATTATTATTTCAACCCTTACTGCAAAAAATCAGACAATAAGCATGGCGTCTCCGTATGAAAAAAACCGATACTTATTTTCGATGGCTTTCATGTATGCCGCATCAATATTATCTTTTCCTGCAAACGCGGATACAAGCATAAGCAGTGAGGATTCAGGTGTATGAAAATTTGTAACCATATGATCCACTATTTTAAATTTCTTGCCGGGATAGATAAATATATCAGTACTTCTTCTTCCTGCTTCTATTGCCGGCCGGCCCAGGCGCGCTGCCTCGGATTCCAGCGTTCTGACCGAAGTTGTTCCTACTGCTACAACAGGCCGCTTTTCGGATAGAGCTTTGTTTACTGATTGTGCTGTTTTGTCTGATATTTCATAATCTTCAGAGTGCATTTTATGATCGCTGACATTCTCTGTACGCACCGGCAAAAATGTGCCCATACCCACGTGAAGGCTTAGAAAGACGGTTTGCATACCGCGTTTTTCAAGATTTTGAAGTATTTCGCCGGTAAAATGAAGACCTGCTGTTGGAGCTGCTATGGAACCGGTATTTTCGGAAAAAACAGTCTGGTACCTGTCTGCATCCGAAAATTCGTCTTCGCGTTTTATGTACGGCGGCAGAGGCATCCTTCCGTATAAATCCAGCCAGTTGTCATCTACAGGCTTGTCGAATCTGATTATTCTGTAACTTCCTTCGATACCTGTAATTTCGCCCTCGACTCCGTCGGCGAAACTGAACCTTTTCCCGGGTTTCTGTTTTTTTGATTTTGATACCATGGCAAGCCAGCTGTAAGGATCAATTTTCTTTATCAGCAGAAACTCAACTTTCCCGCCTGTTAAAGATTCTCCGAAAATGCGTGCTTTTCTTACTTTTGAATTGTTAAATACTACCAGGGCCCCTTCAGGTAGAAGTTCCGGAAGATCAGAAATGTAATGATGGCTTACAGCTCCTGTTTTTCTGTCAAGACGCATAAGCCTGGATTCACCCCTGCGGTCCGACGGATACTGGGCTATAAGTTCTTCGGGCAGGTCAAAAGAGAAATGACTGGTTTTCATCAGTTTCTTTCCCGTAATTGTTTTTAAGACCGCCGGCATTGATGCCGAGATGCGAATATGCAAGTTCAGTTACCATTCTTCCCCTGGAGGTCCGTTTGATGAATCCCTGCTGAATCAGGTACGGCTCATAAAAATCTTCAAGAGATTCAACCGCTTCTCCTGCCGATATTGCAAGTGTTTCCGCACCGACAGGCCCCCCGTTGTATCTTTCAATTATCAGTCTGAGTATCTGACGATCAAGACGTTCAAGTCCCTTGTCGTCTATTTCAAGTCTTTTTAACCCGCCGGCTACTATTTTTTTGGTAATAATATCACTGTTATCAACATGGGCAAAATCACGCATGCGGCGCAGAAGCCTGTTTGCTACACGGGGTGTTCCCCTTGAGCATTGTGCAAGCAGGTTTACCGCATCATTATCAATCTTAACATCAAGTATAACCGATGAACGTCTGATTATGCTCATAATATCTTCATGCTCATAAAAATTCATTCTGCATGAAATGCCGAACCTGCTGTAAAGCGGGCTGGCAACCTGTCCTGCTTTTGTTGTTGCGCCTATTAAAGTGAACGGAGGAATCGGAATTCGGATGTTTCGTGCCGACGGCCCCTGCCCTATAACCCAATCCATCTCAAAGTCTTCCATTGCAATATAAAGCATTTCTTCAATTGCGGGTTTAAGCCTGTGTATTTCATCAATAAAAAAGACGCTGCGCTCTGTAATGCTTGTAAGAATGCCGGCAAGATCCTTAGGTTTTTCAATCGCCGGAGCGCTTGTCACTTTCAGATCAGCTCCGAGTTCATTTGATATTATTCCTGCAAGTGTAGTTTTTCCAAGTCCCGGGGGGCCGCAAAGAAAAACATGATCAAGGCTTTCTTCACGATCTTTCGCGGCCCTGATAAAAATATCCAGATTGCTTTTTATTGCATCCTGTCCCTGAAATTCTGTTAGAGTTTTTGGGCGCAGCGGGTTTTCCCTTCCGTCGATTTCAACGCTGTAGTCCCCGCTCAGCATGCCGCCGGCTGTGTTTTCTGTTTCGTCCAAAAAATCTTCAGTCATAATTTACCTGTTCAGCTGCTGAGCATTATAATAGCTCTTCTGAAAATAATCTGCTCTTTTTCGGATATGGGCGCTTTTTTTGTTTCTTCTTCATCAGCAGCTTTGCGGACAGCGGCCTCGGCAGCCTTGCGGTCGAAGCCCATATCAACAAGAGCATTAATTATATCACCGTCTGCAGACTGTTCACTGTGAACATCCTCATCGATGCTTAATTTTCCCCTGAGCGTCAGTATTATTTTCTGGGCTGTTTTTTTACCCAGGCCAGGCAGTCTTGTTAATGCTTCAACATCGTTATCATCCAGCTGTCGCATAAAACTTTCAGGCTCTATTCCGGACATAATCTTTATTGCCTGTTTCGGGCCTATTCCGCCTACCTTAAGCAAATCACGAAAAAGAAATCTTTCCCTTGTATTTGAAAAACCGAAAAGTTGCATTGCATCCTGGCTATGCTGCAGATAGGTATAGATTCTGGCTTTCTCTCCGGCGGGCGGCAATTTTGTAATGGAATTGAAAGGCATGTAAATCTGCCATTCTATCCCGTTCAGCTCAAGAAATATTTTTGATTCATCTTTATGTGTAACTGTACCGTACAGACTGTTAAACATTACGTAATACTCCCCTTGAACTGAGTAATTTGGTGTTGAAACAACATATTGCCGCGCCCAGAGCATCTGCTGCGTGGTCAGGTTCCGGAATATTTTTAAGGCCAAGTAATATACGAATCATTTCCTGGACTTTCAGTTTTCCAGATCTCCCGTTTCCCGTAATTCCCTGTTTTATCTGCTGGGGCGTATATTCCTCAACATCTATTCCGTTACGAAACAGAGACAAAAACAGGATCCCTCTTGCCTGAGCCACGGGTATAGCGCTGGTGACATTTTTGGAAAAATACAGGCTTTCCATACCCGCAGCGTCGGGTTTATATTTTTTTATTATTTTTTCGGATTCGCTGAAAATTATATCAAGACGAGCCCCGGCTGAAATATCAGGCGGGGTTGTTATTGAACCGTATGCAACCGGAACTAACCTGCTTGTATCTGCATCAATAACACCCCAGCCGGTATTGGCAAGTCCGGGATCGAATCCCAGAACACGATTGGCCATTAAAAATTAGTTATTCTGCGTCAGGATCAAAACCGTCTGGAAGATCCATGTTGGAATAAACATTCTGAACATCGTCGTTATCTTCAAGATTGTCAATCAACCTTAAAACTTTCCTTGTTTTTTCGTCATCAAGCATAATTTTCTGATCTGCAATCATTGAAACTTCTGCCATTTCACGTTTGTATCCGGCTTCTTCAAGCGCATCACGAACCGCTTCGAAATCATCCGGAGCGGTATAAACTTCAATTATACCGTCTTCCGTTACAACATCTTCAGCGCCCGCTTCAAGAGCAGCGTTGAAGATTTCATCTTCGGAACAGGTTTCGGTACTGAAAGCTATAACACCTTTTCTGTTGAACATATACGAAACACAGCCGAGTTCGCCAAGGTTTCCGCCGGCTTTTGAAAAAATACTTCTTACGTCGGCAGCTGTACGGTTTTTGTTGTCGGTAAGAGTTTCTACAAGAATTGCCACTCCACCTGCACCATAGCCTTCATACATGCCTTCGGTGTAATTCACGCCTTCGAGATCGCCGGTACCTTTTTTTATAGCTCTTTCAATGTTGTCTTTCGGCATATTTGCATCACGGGCTTTGAGAACTACGGTTCTGAGACGGGGATTGGCTTCAATATCTCCTCCGCCCATTCTTGCGGCTACCGTGATTTCTTTAATTATTTTTGTAAATATTTTTCCTCTTTTAGCATCGGCTGCGCCTTTTTTGTGCTTTATCGTATGCCATTTACTGTGGCCTGACATATAATCTCCTTGATTTAAAATTAGTTAATTATAACAGCTTCAACAAGTTATCACAACGAAAAATCAGCTGTCAAGGGGAATAGTAAAATCATATCAATTAAGGAGTTGGATGATCCTAATCGGTCATTTTTATTAATCAATTCAAAAAATGACAATTATTTCATTTTGTTTTAGTCTGTTTGGGTATTGTAATACGTTTTCCGCAGCCAGGACATCTTGCAGTAATACCTTTCTTGTCTTTTCCTACGCCCAGCTTTCGGCCGCATTCGGGGCATTTGAAAATTATCCTGTCGTTATTCTCTTTCATAAAAAATGATTATTTCTCCTATGCTTGTATTTTAAGATATAAAAAGCAGAAACAGTAACGATGACTGTTTCTGCTTTATCTTTAAATTAAAAACTTGTTTTATTTGATTAAGCCTTTTTCCTCAAGGTACTGTCTGGCAACAACTTCTGCAGGAAGTCCTTCAGCATCAACTTTGTAGTTAAGGTTCTGCATTGTAAGGTCATCCAAGTCAGCAAGAGGTTTTAAAATTCCTTCTATTTCAGGGTACATTTTAAGGATTTCTTCTCTGATGGTAACCGCAATATTATAAACAGGAAAAAACTGTTTATCGTCTTCAAGAACCTGCAGATCATATTTTTTCAAAAGTCCGTCTGTGGAAAAAACCATAGCGACATTAACCTGGTCCCTGTTAAGAGCTTCGTAGCTGAGCCCTACATCCATGGTCTTTATATTTTTTTTATCAAGTTCAAAACCATATGTTTTTGCCATACCGAAAAAACCGTCCGGTCTTTCATAAAATTCAGAATCAACACCTACAATTACTTCGTTTGGATTTGCATTTATATATTTACCGAGAGAACTGATCGATGTTCCAAATTTTGATACAGAGTCCTTTTTAATGCCGAGTGCATACGTGTCGTTTAACGGCCATCTGTCAAGCCAGATTATACCGTTTCCTTCATCTTCTGATTTAACGCTGTTGTAGAGTTCAACAGGATCATTGATTACATTTTCATGTTTCAGATATACCTGCCATGCTGTTCCGGTATATTCCGGATACAGGTCGGTCTGTCCTGTTTCAAGGCCTTCTCTGGTAATAGCGCTTCCTGTACCGAACTGTTTTTCAACATTGAATCCGTTATCTTCAAGAAGTAGAGCTATCAGGTTTCCCGATATATATTGCTCTGTGAAGTTTTTGGCTCCAACAGTGACAGATTTTGTTTCCTGGCTTCCTGCGGC
Organism: Spirochaetia bacterium; assembly: GCA_963675665.1. Lineage (GTDB taxonomy): Bacteria > Spirochaetota > Spirochaetia > UBA9216 > UBA9216 > Thalassospirochaeta. Next base: position 3,496,362 of record OY776510.1, on the reverse strand, counting down.
AAATGCATAGCCGGATAAAAGACAAAAAACAGTGACAACAATTAGTAATTTTTTCATTCTATACTCCTGTTTATTTTGATTTTATAGTAAGCCCCCGGGGGATAACCCGGTTGCCTGCATGCTGAATAATTATGTCTGCTATTACGGCTATAATGGCCGTAAGCAGTGCGCCCGTAATTGTGATGTGTGATTTTTGCAGCTTGATACCTATAAAAATAAGATCTCCAAGACCGCCACCGCCGATAACCGATGCAATAGTAGCTGTTCCGATATTTATCGTAGCGGCAGATCGTATGCCCGCAATGATTACCGGAGAGGCAATAGGCATTTTTATTTTCCAGAGTATCTGGTTGTCGGTATATCCTATGCCCCTGGCGGCTTCAATTGTCTTTGCGTTTACACTGAGCAGTCCTGATGATGTGTTGAAAATAATCGGGACAATACTGTAAATAACAAGGGCAATAATTGCCGGCTTCATACCTATTCCGACAAACAGAAAGACAAGTGCGACAACGGCAATCGACGGAACAGCCTGCGCCATTCCTGATATCGTCAGCAGAATATTTCCGATTTTTTCATGACCTTCCCTTGTCGCAATTATTGAAACAAAGATTCCTATAACTACAGCAAACAGCGTTGAAACAATAAAAAGGAACAGATGCTGCAGTATCATTCGATAAATTGATTCCTGATTTTCAATAAAATATTCAAAAAACATATCTGTTAAGCCCCGCTTCCGAGCTCGGAAAAGATATCGTTCAGATCAATAATACCTTCAAATTTATTTTTTTCACTGACAACCGGCATTACGCTCTCGCCCGTTTCAATCATCAAGGAGAATGTTTCCTGAAGGTTTCCGTTCTTTTCAAGGGCCACGACCTCATCGTTGAAATCAAGATGAGGTTCTTTTGTCTGTTTATTCTTTTTGATGATAAACTCACCTTCAAATTTTCCGTTGCTGTCAATTGCGAGAGCAGTTTTTTTGCCGGCTTTTAAAATTAAAGCCAGAATATCTTCAGGATTTTCTCCGCGTTTAACTGTAAGTAATCCATCACGCTGAATGTAATCTCTGTTCTTTTTCAGAACAAGCGCCTTTATATTTCTGTCGTGACCTAAAAGCTTCTCAACAAATTCATTTTCCGGTTCGTATAGAATATTATTTACATTATCATGCTGAACAATATGGCCGTTATTCAGAATTGCAATCCTGTCGCCGAGTTTTATAGCTTCGTTAATATCATGTGTTACAAATACTATTGTTTTTTTAATTTTCTCCTGTATCGAAATAAAGGAGTCATGAAGTTTCGATCTGTTTATGGGATCAATAGCTCCAAACGGTTCATCCATAAGAAGTATTTCAGGGTCCGCAGCAAGCGCCCTTGCAAGGCCGACCCGCTGACGCTCTCCGCCGGATAATTGCAGAGGGTATTTATACATGTATGTTGAATTGAGTGTAACAAGATCAAGCAATTCTTCAATTCTGGTTTTAATTTTTTTCACATTCCATTCAAGCAACCTCGGAACAACTGCTATATTGTCAAAAACATTCATATGAGGAAAAAGCCCGGTTTCCTGAATTACATACCCCATACTTCTTCGTAATTGAACTGCGTCAAGATTGTATATAGACTCTCCATTAATCTTTATATCTCCTTCAGTTGCATCTATAAGACGATTAACCATTTTAAGCGTAGTAGTTTTTCCGCATCCTGAAGGTCCGATAAGCATGGTAATTTTATTTTTTTCCATAGTCATGCTTACATTATCAACAGCAATCTTTTTACCGAATTTTTTTGTTATATTCTTAAGTTCTATCAATTTTTGCTCCCGCTTTCTGTGTATAGATTTTTAGTCCCCGTGGCGTCACCCATTCTTCCAATTTCATAAGCAGATAATTCATTCCGATTCCCAATGCTGAAACCAAAATTGTGCCGGTAATAATCATATAAAAATTGGTACGGCTGATACCCGAGAAAATAAAATAGCCCAGACCGCCGGCACCGACCAGAGACGCGAATGTTGCTACACTTATGCCAAGAACAATTGCGTTTCTTACGCCGGCCATAATTACAGGAATTGACAAAGGAATTTTGATTTTAAAAAGTATCTGTAACTGTGTCATTCCGATACCCTTTGCCGCTTCAATCATCCTGGGATTTACCTGGTTAAGAGCTGTATATGTATTACGTATTATTGGAAGAAGCGAATAAATCATTATAGCCAGTATTGCCGGCGTAATACCTATACCCAAATGTACAGGCGCAAGAACAACCACCATTATTCCGAATAATGCAAGCGACGGTATAGTCATCAAAATGCTTGCGATATATAAAACAATTTTTGCCATCTTAGGTTTGTTTGAAATTACAAAACCTATAGGTACGCTTACAATTAAAGAAAAAGGGATACTTAAAAGAATTATAAGAAGATGTCTTATAAATTGTTCTAAAATTGTATTTCCGTAGTATCCAAGATATTCAAAAAGAGAAATAACTTGCCCCCTGTTATGTGTTATATAAATATATTATTATAATTCTAAATAATAAACAACAGTATATTCGGTTATTTATCCCCATACTCTTCATATAAGTGCTTAATTACTTACTGTATAGGCATATATATAATTTAATTTAAAAAATATTTATTATTTATTATTAGAATACTAAATATTTATAATTTGTATTCTAATATAAAAGGTTTTTCTTGTTAAAAACTTTAAACTGCTATATTATTTGAATATTCTTTTTCATTTAAGGAAAACTGCTTTGTTAAATACTGATACTGTCTATTATGACATGCTGATTTCTTTACGACAAATTATAAGGTGTACTGATCTTCATTCAAAAAAACTTGTCAAGAAATACGGATTAACAGGTCCTCAGCTTATTCTTATCAAAGTAATAGCAAATAATGAGAAAATTGCGCTGGGTACACTTGCAAAGGAAGTCAGTCTCAGCCAGGCGACTGTTACAAATATAGTAGAACGTCTGGAACAGCGCGGTATACTTGAAAGAAGCAGAACCGACAGCGATAAACGAAAAGTTATGGTACGTGCAACGCAAAAAGCTCATAATATTCTTGCTCAGAAACCTTCTCTTCTTGATCAGGGGTTTATTACGAATTTTGAAAGACTCGATGAGTGGGAACAGCATATGACGCTGGCCATGCTCCAGAAAATCGCATTTATGATGACAAAATCAGAGGAGGTTGTTGATCCTGCTTTTCTTGCAACTCCATATGAAACTGTTGAATTAAAAGACGATATGATAATAAATGATTGAATTAAAAGAGCTAATTAAAAAATCAGATTATGTTACCGCATTCACAGGTGCCGGTATCTCAACCTTTTCCGGAATCAGGGATTTTCGCGGACAAAACGGTCTTTATAATGATCCCGATGCAGATAAAATATTCGACCTGAATTTTTTTTTACGTGATCCGTCTTTCTATTACAGGAAATCAAAAAATTTTATTTATGATATTGAGAGTAAAGAACCCGGAATTGTCCATTTTATGCTGTCCTCACTGGAAGCCGAAGGAATTTTAAAAGCGGTAATTACTCAGAATATTGATCTTCTGCATCATAAATCCGGTTTAAAAAACATTATTGAAGTTCACGGCTCACCCCGTGTTCATCATTGCCTTTCCTGTGGCCATAGTATGACTTTTGAACAAGTATCAAAAATCGTACAGCAGGATAAAACTCCTTTTTGTGAATTATGCGGGGGTATAATTAAACCTGATATTACTTTTTTCGGCGAAGCCCTGCCGGCCGACGCCATAGAGAAAGCTTTTATGATTGCATCTTCCTCAGATTTAATGCTTGTTCTGGGTTCGTCCCTTGTAGTTCAGCCTGCAGCTTCAATTCCTCTTGAAACTGTCCGGTCCGGCGGCAAGATTGTTATAGTAAATAATATGCCTACACCTCTTGATTCGTACGCCTGGAAATTATTTTCCGATCTTGAAATTTTTTGCAATCTTTTAAATGGAAAAAATTAATTTCTGTTAACCCTGTAAAAGGTTAACAGAAATTCTGAATAACTAGTCTTCGTCGCAGCCGAACGGCGGAGTTTCCTTTTTTTTCGGGATTATAAAATGTTCCGGTACCGGAAACCTTGACGTAAGAGCCATTACTTCTTTGGAAATTTCAGATATCTTGTCTTCATTACCCATGTTTTCAGCAACCGAATTTATAAGATCGGCGATTATATCCATTTCCGATTCTCTCATACCCCGGGTGGTTACTGCCGGAGTTCCTATTCTCAGACCGTTCGGTTTTGTCGGTGGCGCAGGATCATGTGGTACAGTGTTGAAATTACCGACAATTCTTGCCCGGTCAAGCGCTTTGGCAAAATCACGCCCGGGAATATTCTTGTTTCTGAGATCAATAAGGATTATATGATTATCTGTACCGCCTGTAACAAGAGTAAACCCTTTTTCCATAAGTTTTGCTGCAAGCCTTTTTGAATTCTTCAGGATCTGTTCTGCGTAAGCAAGAAATTCCTGGGTATCAGCTTCTGCAAGCGCTACGGCTATTGCAGCGATGGTGTGCATGTGCGGTCCGCCCTGCTGTCCGGGCATAATTGCTTTGTCGAGCTTAGCCGCATGTTCATTTTTGCATAAAAGCATACCGCCTCGCGGTCCCCTGAGTGTCTTGTGCGTTGTAGTTGAAACAATATCAGCGTAAGGTACCGGCGACTTATGCAGCCCGGCAACTACAAGACCTGAAAGGTGAGCTATATCGCTGACATGATATGCTCCTACTTCTCTGGCAATGTCGCCGAAAATTTCAAAATCTATTGCACGCGGATATGCGGTTGTACCTGATACAATGATATCCGGTTTTTCTCTCTTTGCCATATCCCGGATTTCATCATAATCAAGATAGCCGTTCTCATTAACCGAATAGTTTACTGCTTCAAAAAACTTGCTGGTAATACTGACCTTTGAACCGTGAGTCAAATGCCCTCCGGAACCAAGGGTCAAACCCATTATTTTTTGTCCGGGTTTTATCAAAGCGTTATATGCCCCAAGATTGGCCACCGAACCCGAATAAGGCTGAACATTGGCATGGTCCGCCTTAAAGATTTTTTTAGCCCGATGCCTGGCAAGATTCTCTATAAGATCGGTTACCTGCTGGCCTTCATAATATCTTTTTCCAGGATATCCTTCTGAATATTTATTTGTAAGACAACTACCTGTTGCCATACGGACAGCCTGAGAGACGTAATTCTCCGAAGGAATAAGTCTCAACACACCGCTTTGCCTGGCTTCTTCCTGTTTGATAAGCTCAAACATTTGCGGATCATATTTTTCTAATGCAGAGTACATTGTTTCTCCTGTTGGTTCTTTGAAATAAGATATATAGGTTATAACTTTTTGAAGGAATGGTGCCAACCCCGACAAATATCCGATTCGAAAGGCTGAAATTCAATCAATACTGATGAATATGTAAATTGATGATGCTGTATTTTAGTAAAACATCAGAAAAAATCGTGCTTAATATTAAGATGCAAGTAAGTATGTTTAGTAGATAAAAATATATTTTATTTATTTTTTTCAGTTTTTTACAGCAAGTTCGTGATAAACATCGGAAAGAAATGCATCCAGAAACAATAAACCGTTTTCATTCAGCCTTAAACCATCACCTTCCATTAATCCACGTTCTATCCAGCGGTTTGTTGTTTGCGGTATTATCGTTTCAGGCAGTATCCCGAATCTTTCACTGAAAATATTCGGGTCTATTCCGTCTGTCAGCCTGCATCCCATTATAAAGTGCTCAATCAAAAAATCGGTTTCAGTCAATATTTCGGTTTTATAATCACGGGAAGCAAGGTATTTATCAATATTATTTATATTTGTATAACGCACCTTCCTGTCCTGAAAATATAAAGATGAAACGGCGGATGGCCCTGCGCCTATATAAGACTGCATATTCCAGTACCTCAGGTTATGTTTGCACTCATATCCCGGCCTTGCAAAATTTGATATCTCATATCTTTTATATCCTGCAAGTTTTAAATATTCATTTGCATAGTTTAATGAATCAATCTGTGTTTTTTCATCAGGTTCCTTTTTCTCACCGTTTAAAATCTTCTGATGGAATTCAGTATTCTCTTCCGTAGTGAGCTGGTAAACCGATAAATGATCAGGAGCAAGCTGAACGGCTTTACCGATATCGTCTTTGTAATTCATGTTTATTCCTGATATTAAATCGAATGACAGATTGTTACCCCAGGATTTTTTTACAGCTTCTGCGGCTTCATATATATTTTCCGGATAACACGCCCGCCCCAGCTCATTCAGTGTTTTAGTGTCAAAACTCTGAACTCCTGTGCTTAATCTGTTAATTCCGGCATCAGATATTATCTTTATAAAATCTTTGCTGCAGCTTTCAATATTTGCTTCTGTTGTGTATTCAATATCGGACGAGCAAATACCGTCTGTTATTTCATTAATTTCATTAAGAAATTTTTGCAGTAAAGTTGCATTAATAACTGACGGAGTACCGCCGCCTATGAAAATTGTTTCTATCAGCGGGTCGGGAATCATATCAAGTTTATATTTCAGTTCTTCAGTTATAGTCTTTAAAATATTTTCAATAATTTTAGTATCATGAATTGTGTTTAAAGGTACGGAATAAAAATCACAATATTCGCATTTTGCATAACAGAAAGGTATATGGATATAAAGGGATACTGTCATTGCAGCATTTTTATTTCCGGAGCGTATTCAAGAAGAACTTTTGCAGTAATATTATTACTGCCTACCGGCCCCCAGTAATATGAATCATTTGATCTTGAACGGTTATCCCCCATCATAAAATAATCGTCCGGGCCCAGTCTGATTTCATTCATATTTCCTGAAAGCGGAAAATCATCAGGAAGATTACCTGGCGTGCTGTACCGTTCAATAGAATACTCTACCTGCATTATTTCTTTTTCAGAGAAAAAATAATTCTTTCCTTCCGGTTTAATCTGTATTTCAAAATCCGTCATTCGCACAGTATCGCCGGGCAAGCCGACAATTCTCTTTATACTTTTACTGGTTACCCAGTTTCTTTCCTGATCTATACCTCTTTTCTGCAGGGTAAAAAAACCTTATTATGGAATCAGCAGCACGAAGATACCATGGCATAAGTTGATGAAAAGCCGGAGAAGCAACAACGATATCTCCCCTGCCTGGTTTACGGAACCCCGGAATCCTTATTGATGTGAAAGGTATTTCAGCACCATACATAAGAGGTGAAGTTAAAACAACGGAACCAGAAGGAATTGTAGGCTCCATTGAAATTGAATCCACTTTGTAGGAAGTAAAAAACATGGAAGAAATAATTTCAAAAACAAGAAAAAGCAAAAAGAAAAAAATTATAACTGTTCTCAGGCGAATTCCGCCTTTATCGGAATACCCGAATCCTGAAGATTTCCGCTTCCAGTTTCTTCTGCTGACGTATGACAATGATGTGCCCCGCTTATTTAATTAATCGTATTCTGTTTATCGGCCAGTAAATAAAAGAAGCCTTTCCAAGAACTTTTTCCAGACTGACGGGACCGAAATACCTGCCGTCGCGCGAGTTGTCGCGGTTGTCTCCCATAGGGAAAATCCAGCCTTCAGGAATATACCAGCCCTTGTCGGTTTTTCTCCAGGCTGCTCCGTACTGATGGAGATGCGGATTTATTTCATACATTGCCTGGTAACGGTAACCGCTCCAGGAGTACATGTCGGTATATGACGTTTTCATTGTGGAGTATGCATCCTGCCACAGACTGTTTGATTCTATTCCGGCATAATCCGCAGCATCCATAAAAGCTGAAGCTCTTATGGCAGGGTAATCATCAGAATCAAGAAGACGGCGTAGTATATAATCCTTATCGACCAGTTTTTTGAAATCAGACTCTTTAAGCCATTCCGCAGACCCGGCAGGCATTATTTCAACCTCGCCGTCTATAAGCCTTATCTGATCTCCTTCGTGGGCCATTGCTCTTTTTATCAGAAAATGCGGTTTGGGCATACCGTCCTTGTCTTTATCAATATCGACAAGGGAAAACGTAATCATGTAAATAAGCCTTTGCGCGATATCAAAAACAGGACCCTTTGAAAGATATGTCGGACTCTCAAATATTATAATTTCATTACGATGAGGAATTCTTCCCGTATTTGTTTTAAAACGGCCGGGAATAAGTTCAGGTCCGTATATCATCTTGTTTACGAAAAGACGGTCTTTAATTTCAAGAGTATTGACCATCGACGGCGTCGGTATGGTATAAGCCTGAAAGAAATACTGATTCAGGATAAGTACAACAACTGCAGCCCAAAGAAAAGCTTCAATCCAGTCAAGAACAGGATTTTTCTGTTTTTCTTTTTCCTTTTTTATTCTGTGCCGGCGTTTTCGCCAGCTTAAAAATCTTTCAGTATTACGCTGAACATCAGGCAGAAAGCTATTCATGTATAAACAATATCATGTAATAACAAAAGTTGACAAGGCCGGGATATAAATATAATCTCACTATATGAGTGATAACGATCAAGTAAAACTTAAACCGATTATGGGTGTTGAGCCGGGAAAATATCTTCTTGTTCTTTATTCCGTAATTATTGCAGCTGTCCTGTTTTTTCTTTTATTTTTCCCTGGAATAATACGCCCGGGTACCGTTTATTCATTTAATTCAATACCGGAAAATGCTGTTGTTTATATCGACGGAAAATATCAGGGTGCTACACCGTGTAAAGTATTTGTTCCCGAAGGTAAACATTCTGTAAGCATAGAAAAAAAATATTTTAACTATATAAGTGATGAAATTATTAGTGATAACAGAATATTCGGTTCTCTTTTTTCACCAAATAAAGAAAACTTCTCTGTTACTGTTGATATTTCAGATCCTGATGGATTTTTGATTAATTCTTTCAGGGAATTTGCAGAATGGTGTATGATTGATTCGTTTTTTGACAACTATCAGCCTAAACCGGTAATGGGTCCGCTTTTCAGGGATTTGCAGGCTTCAGGTTACAATAATACGGCAGAATTGTCTGGTTTTTTATACAGTGTAATCCCTTTTATACATAATGAAATCCTTTATAAGGATTTCCTCGATGCCGTTGTTATTTTTGAAGAAATAAAAAGCGGCGATTCCATAAACGTAAAACCGGGTATCGTTTCAAGTTTTACCGAATTAAGTTTCTTTCAGGATTCAGTGAAGTTTTTTGAGAATTTACCTTTCTGGTTTTACAGCCTGCTTTCTGATGAGAACAGAGAAAATAACGTAAAATGGTATCCGGCCCTGCAGGAAGAATACGGGTCTTTCCTACGGGATTTCAGCAACGACTTCCCTGCTCCGCAAGCTGCTGTAACGGTTAACGGAATGCGGTTCCTGATGCTTTCGGGCGGGCAGTTTCTGATAGGCGCCGACGGAAATAATTTTCCGTACCCTGCCGCAGTTGATGACTTTATGATTATGGATCGGGAAGTTACAAACGATCTGTACCGTTTGTTTTTGTCGGAAAACCCGGATTGGCGGCTTGAAAATAAAGACAAGCTTATCAGCGACGGTCTTGTAAACCAGGACTATTTAAAGGATTTTGATGTTTCAGAAGATAATGTTCCCGTTAATTTTATTTCATGGTATGCTGCTGATTCATTCTGTAACTGGCTCGAATCCAAATTTCCGCCATACCTGTCTGAATATACCGTCAGACTTCCGGATGATCATGAATGGGAATGGGCTGCATTAACAGAATCTGACTCAGCCGGAATTTTTAACGATAGTTCTGCAAATGGACCATTGACAGTAGACGGCAGATACCCTGGTAACAGCGGTTTCTATGACTTGAAGGGAAACCTGTGGGAATGGTGCGATAACTGGTATGCTCCTGCATCTGCGCTTATTACTTCAAGAAATCCGGCTTACAATGAAGTTTACTACGGGAAATATCCCGGAGTGGAAAAATCAGTACGCGGCGGAAGCTGGGCCAATGACGATAATATCAGTATATCAACCAGGGGTTCTCAACCGCCGGAATGGTGTACTGAGTTTCTCGGTTTCAGACCTGTGCTGGTAAAGGAATAAATGGCAAAAAAAGGCAAAAAAAACGAATATACTGAAGACGGTATCAAGATATTGGCATTAAACCGTAAAGCACGATTTAATTATTCTGTAGAAGAAAGCCTTGAGTGCGGTATTGAACTTCAGGGGACGGAAGTAAAGTCCCTGAGAAATGGAAAGTTCTCTTTTTCCGATTCGTATGCTATAGTAAAAAACCTTGAACTATGGCTTATACAGCTGCATATTTCTCAGTATGATTTTGGAAATATAAATAACCATGAGCCGGATCGCAACAGGCGTTTACTGGCGCATAAACAGGAAATTAAACGACTGTCGCGAAAGATTGATGAAAAAGGATTCACTCTTGTTCCGCTTAAAGTTTACCTGAAAAACTCAAAAATCAAGGTTGAAATAGGAATTTGCCGGGGAAAGAACGTTCAGGATAAACGGGATACAATCCGCAACCGTGATGAAAAACGTGCTGTAGAGCGTGAATTCAGACAAAAAATTTAACCGTTCTTTATAATGAAATACCGCCGGTTTTTAAAGAGCCGGCGGACTTATAAAAAGAAAAACTACAAAAACTGCAAGGCTTATCAGCGTATACAGCATTATAGTATTTGAAAGGAAAATGTTTTCTTCTTTATGCGAATCCGGAACATAAATCGGAATTATATACGGAGGCGGAAGTATAAAAAAGGTAAGCCATGCATATGGAAAAAGAACAGGTAAATCAGGAATTAACCTGTTAACCGCAAAGAATCCGCCGACTGCGGCTGCAGCGACTATAACAATTCGGAGCGCTATGAATTTTAAACTTTTCAGGAATGATATGTTTTCAAATCTCAGACTGCTGCCGAGTACAATTAAAACTACCGATATTGTTACTGAAGAAAACCATTGCGCTGCAGTTAAAAAACCACCGCTGATAAAATTATTTCTTAATGTATTTGCAAGGCCTGCTTTATTAAAAATTATTGCAGCGATTATTGCGATTATAATCGGAGATTTTAGAAATGAGATTAAAACATCTTTAAAACTGGTTTTATACTCATCCGAATGCGATTGCAGAAACGGAAGATAAACAAACCAGATAAAAAATTCATGCCCCAGTCCTATCAGCGATATTACCGGAAGCGCTTTTACTCCGAATATTCCTGAAAAAAGAGCAATCCCTACCATACCGAATTCGAATCCTGTAAAGAACTCTGCACCGTAGATAGAATCAAGAACATTAAATTTTTTAAAAACAAACCCGATAAAATAAAGCAGAAGGCATAATAAAAAAACACCTGCAATAAGAACCAGATATTTTTCATCAAGATCAGCGTCAAGAAAGGCAAAGAAAAGACTTGCAGGAAGAAAAATTGTAACGATAAGTTTTTTTAACGTTTTTATTCCATCATCAGTTACAACGTTTTTTCGTTTAATAAAGTACCCGATAAAGATAATCAGGAAAACCGGTATTATTCTTTTAATAAGTTCATTCATAACAATATTATATAACATATTGCAATTCAATGGAAATGTTTGTATATTCTTTTTGAACACACCTTACCGGGGGTGCACTGGTTTCGACTGGCGGATGTTTCGGTACAGGCTGCAGGCAGAGCCCTAACTCTTTAAACTGGACCTAAATGTAATTGCCGAAGATAATTTCGAAGCTGATTACGCTTTAGCTGCTTAATTATGCAGCGCGGGACGTCGGTATGCTGCACTGAAGACCGGCTGCTCCTGAAAGAAACCAGTGCTTTACCTGATGCTGAGTCTGAGCAGTACCAGGGACATTTTTTCAGAATATAGAGTCAGTTGGCAGGTTTTTTCGCCGTTCTGATTCCGAAAAACCAAGAAAAAACTAAGCTTGTAGACGCCTGTGTTGGGCCCGTCAGGACGGGGGTTCGATTCCCCCCACCTCCAGCTCAATATTTCATGTTTTATGTTTTTTTATCATTCCTTTGAAATATCACGAAAAAATATGATAGGATAATAATAAGCGGAGGATAGCAATGATAGCTTATTGTGTAGAAGTCTATGTAAAACAGGGACATGAAGATGATTTTATTAAAGCAACGGAAGATAATCATCTTAATACAATCAGGGAAACCGGCAATATCAGGTTTGATCTTTGTCGCTCATCAGAAACCGAAGGTTTGTTTTTCCTTTATGAAGTTTACCGTGATGAAGTATCGGTTGTAGCACACAAGGAAACAGATCATTACCTGAAATGGAGAGAAACTGTAGAACCATGGATGGCCAAAAAGCGCTTCGGAAGAATGTTTGAACCGCTATTTTACACATAATCGATTAAAATGAATAATAACATTTTTAAGCTGACACCATTAATCGAATCAAGAATCAGAAAAAATCCTTTACTGAATCTCGATACTTTCATTATTCCATCACCCTATGTCAGGGATTCGGCCATAGAGAAAAACTACGATTATAGTTGCGTATGGATTGAAGAACGTGAAATCCTCGGGTATATGCTTGTATATGCAGATGAAAAGCAGGAAAACTTTCATATCTACAAAATTGTTGTAAGCCCTTTCGGTAGAGGACGCGGTATCGGACAGTCATTTATAAACCATCTTGCAGATGCCATACCGTCAGAAGCCGAGATATATCTTTATATCTGGGAAAAACAGGCGGACACTCTTGAGTTTTTTAAAATGCAGGGTTTTACTCTGGGCGAGTCGCTTGTATACCGAAATCTTGTTTATTACCTTGTTAAAGCAGAAAAAGAACTTCTTATAAAAGCCCGAACAGCAGAATTTAAAAAACTTCCGGAATCTGTAGAAATTGGAAAAACGAGGCATGATGCGCGAAAACTGATTCGTTTGCTCTCACATATGGTAGATTCACTTTCTGCTGAAAACTGCGACAAGATTGTTGAAGATATAAACAGGGAGACTACCACCCTTATAAATATGCTTAATTATTTTCGTGATTCACGTAAAATAATGCATGAAGTAAATCTTCGAGATTTAATACTTGAACGAATTGTACCTTTTATTCAGGCTTCGCCAATAAAATGTTGTTTACAGATAAAACTAAACACAAAGAATTCGGCTGTTCTTGGTTACCATGAAAACATCGGAAGGGCAATTATCAATATTGTTTCGAATGCTCTTGATGCAATTGAAGAAAAAGGAATAAAAGGATTTATAAAAATTTCTCTTGCAGAACGTTCCGATGAAATTATTCTTTCAATACGCGATAACGGAATCGGAATTCCTGAAGAGCTTCTTATAAAAGATAATGAAGGTTTTCCGATGTTTGTCGGCAGAACCACAAAGCACCGGAATGCGGGAGAAGGTTTTGGTACCCTTCAGATTTATTCCACCTTCGGCGCCGAGAACATAATTGTTTCAAGCAGCCGATACGGTACAAGCTGGAAAATACGTTTTCACCAGTCGTATATTGAAATTGATCAGCGTTTTACAAAGATGAACAGGCGTTTCAACGAATTTAAAGATCTTTGGGAGAAATTCGATTTCAGTAAAGAGCTTGATCGCACACAAATTATTACTTATATCTGGCAGCTGAGAAAGATGGAAATTTTCATGTTCGATCTTATTTTAATGTTCAGTAACTCAAATAATATGAGAACAATTTACCGAACAATACTCGGATATTTCGAGGGTGTAAACGGAAACCGAAAGCTTAAAGATTTTATATATAATCTGAAAAGCGAGCGAAAAATACTCAAAGAGTGGCTTTTCGAAATAGCGAGGGAAATAAAAGATAGGAAAAATTATCTTGTTAAAATCATCGGCAAAAAAAATACTTTCACCGGAGCCAGACTGAAAAGCTACGGGCAGGCGATTGAAAATGTTATGATTTTTACGATCGACCCTGAAACAGGCGAGTTTATTGCCTCGGACAGAAAACTTGCAGAACATCTTGATTTCGTTCAATACCTGGGCAAACCGCGCGACCAGCTTTTACGAGGGGAATTTTCCGGAGATCTTAATAATGATGATAAACCTGTTGCGCTCGGCGTATGGAGTATTGATTCGGAAGAAGATTTGAAGAATAAATTAAAACTTATCAGAAAAGCAGCTGCAAAAATGATTGAAATGGGCATTCACAGGGAAAAATTACTTGCCTTCTATCAGACAACTTATTCAAATCATAGTCGTGACATAAACAGTGACAAATCAACAACTTTCGGAAGATTTGCATCCTTAAATGACGATGAGCTTCTCCTGTTCGCAAGGGATTCAGAAGATGATGATTTTGATTTTCTTATGCAGGTTGATTGATTTGGTTTTAAATACTTTTAACTAAAAAGGCTACCCGTATTTTTTACGGGCAGCCGTCTTTCTTATTAAATAACTTAACTTAAATATCCTGTCCCATAATGTACTCGTTAAGGTACTTGTTTTCCTGTTCCAGCGCATCAAGCATTGCTTTAACAGTATCACCAATTGATATTATCCCGCTAAGTTTGCCGTTGTCTGTGACAGGAAGGTGTCTGATCTTTTTTTCAGTAAAGATCTTCATTGCTTTCTGAAGAGAATCTTTTGGCGTTAATGTAATCAGCTTGTCTTTCGGTGTCATAATCTCTTTTACATACTTTACATCACCGCATTTATGACAGACCATCAGAAAATCACGTTCACTGATAATTCCTTCTATTTCACCGGAATCATCAACAACCATCAGTGCGCCTATGTGCTTTTCATTCATTGTATGAAGAGCTGTTTCAATAGTGTTCTTTGATTTTACCGTAATAACTTCCGTGCCTTTTTTCTTAATCAATTCACCCAGGTTCATAATGCCCTCCTGATTATTATTAATTTATCAATCATACACATTATACTATATTTATCCTCTCTAATACACTATTTTTTTGCATAATGCGTATGTAGAAGATGATGCGATTTCTCGCCCAGCGGTTTCACAAGAAATTCTTCATAAATCTGGGTAATCATCGGATTCATATGAGACTTTCTTATCGGTTTTCCTTCATCTTCAGCATATATTGCGTTAATTCGTTTAAGTCTGACGCTATCGTCTGTAAACCTCGGCTGTCCGCCGCCGCCGATGCAGCCGCCGGGACAGGTCATAATTTCTACAAAATGATAACGATCAGGTTCTTTTTCAAGACGCCTGAAAACTTCAGCTGCATTTCCAAGGCCGTGTGCAACCGCAACTTTAAGTTCAGCGCCTTCAAGGAAATTCCAGTCGGGAACAGTGTTCTCTATCTTCAGACTTGCTTCTTTTAAACCTTCCAGCCCGGCAACCTGTTTGAGATGCAGATTTTCAAAAGGAAGTTCGGTACCCGTTACAAGTTCGTAAACCGTACGTACAGCGGCTTCCATTACACCGCCCGTATTTGCAAATATATCGGCAGCTCCTGATGAAACTCCAAGCGGATTATCCATCTCACCGTCAGGCAGACTTGTAAAGTCTATTCCCGTTGATTTAATCATTTTGCCGAGTTCTCTTGTAGTTAGTACATAATCCACATCTGTAAAACCGCTGTCGGTCATTTCTGCTCGTGCTGCTTCGTATTTCTTGGCAGTACACGGCATGACTGATACTACAACCATGTCTTTCGGATCAATGCCCTTCTTCTGTGCATAATATGTTTTTGCAACAGCGCCGAACATCTGCTGTGGAGACTTGCATGTTGAAATATTATCAAGGTAAGCGGGCTGAAAGTATTCAGCATAGTTTACCCATCCCGGTGAACAGCTGGTGAACATCGGAAGCGCAACCGGCTCCTTATCGACAAGAGCTTTCTTCAACCTGGTAAGCAGTTCGGTTCCTTCTTCAATAATTGTCAGATCTGCAGTGAAGTTTGTGTCGAAAACTGCATCAAAACCAAGTGAACGAAGCGCGGTAACCATCTTGCCGGTAACAAGTGTTCCAGGCTCATAGTCAAAACATTCTCCAAGGGCGGCCCTGATTGCAGGAGCAGTCTGTACTACAACATGTTTATTCGGGTTATCGATTGCATCCCATACTTCATCTATATTCGAACGTTCTGTAATTGCTCCTACAGGGCAAACCGCTGCGCATTGTCCGCATTGAACACACTGAACATCGGCCAAATCAGATGTAAATGCAGGACCGATTACAGTTTCATAACCCCGATTCTGCGGGAAAATAGCTCCGACACCCTGGATTTCGTTACATGCGGTAACGCAACGCCGGCATTTTATGCATTTTCCGGTATCCCGTATAAGTGCCTTTGTCGAATAGTCAAAATGCGTATCCGGTTTTTCTCCGACATACCTGGGTTTTGATATATCCAGAATTGATGAAATAGCTTCAAGTTCACAATCACTGCTTCTGTCGCAATACTGGCAGTTGCCTTCATGTTCACTAAGAAGCAGTTCAACAACAAGGCGTCTTGCCTCACGGACTTTTCTTGTATTGGTTTGTACCACCATACCCTGCGTTACAGGGGTTGCGCAGGACGGCATAAGCGTCCGCGCGCCTTCCACTTCAACAACACATACACGGCATGCGCCCAGAGGCTGATGTCCTTCAAGGTAACAGAGAGAAGGTATTTCGATTCCAAGCTTTTTTGCTGCTTCAAGTATAGTAGTTCCGTCTTCGACGGAGATTTCAATTCCATTAATTTTAAGATCAGTCATTTATAACCTCCCTGGGTATTACAGGTTTACCGTAATCGCATCTTAAACATCTTTCGCTCTGCCGCAGAGCGACTGCCTCAGTCCATGGAAGCTCTACTTCGTCAAAATTCGAACGTCGTTTTTCAACTGGAACCAACGGCACTTTCTCCCGCGGGTATGGAACCGGATCACGGTCGGGGTCAAAGTTTGTATCATTCATCTTCTCTTCACGCCAGAAAGCATGATCTTCGCCGCTTAATTCATAATCTATTCCAACGGCTGCAACTTCTCCTGCATGTATGGCCTTAACAACCGAAGACGGACCTGATGATGTATCACCTCCTGCATAAAGCCATTTAACGGAAGTTTGTCCTGTACTTTCATCGATTTTAACAAAACCCTTGTTTGTATATTCAAGTCCTTCAATACCTTCGAACAGACTTGAGTCCAGGCCCTGCCCTATAGCTGCAATTATCTGGTCGCCTTTAACAACAAAGTAGTCCTCGCTTTCTTTAACAGGACGTCTCCGTCCCTGTTTGTCGAAATCACCGAGCGTCATATGAAGACATTTCAATCCTGAAACCTTGCCGTCTGCCGTTTTTACAACCTCTACAGGCTGGGTAAGATCAAGAAGTTTTACACCCTCTACAATCGCTTCTTCAACTTCTTCCTGGTATGCTGGCATCTGGCTCCGTTTTCTCCTGTAAACAATTGTTACTGAATCGGCACCAAGCCTTATTGCCGTTCGGGCAGCGTCTATAGCTGCGTTTCCGCCTCCTATAACAAGAACATTTTTCTTTATCCTTGCATTACCACGAATATTATACTGTTTCAAAAATGTCAGCGCATCATCAACTCCGTCGGCATCTTCTCCGGGTATACCGAGAGCCGTACCTACCGGGGCTCCGGTTGCCAGGAAAACCGCTTCATATCCCTCGTCTTTGAGACCCTTCAGGGTAAAATCCTTGCCGAGCTTCATGTCGCAGTTAATATCAACGCCTATCCGCTCAACCATTCTTATCTCGCGGGCAATTTCCTCACGGGGAAGCCTGTAAGCGGGAATGGCCTGGGTAAGCATTCCGCCGGGCCGGCTTTCTGCTTCGAAAACCTTCGGCTGGTAACCCAGCCTTGCCAGGAAATAAGCGCAGGAAAGACCTGCAGGACCGGCGCCGATAATAGCTACCTTTTTGACCGCGTTTTTGTTATTTTCCAGAACTTCAGGTAACTGAACGACAATTTCCTGTTCAACAAGAAATCGTTTTAAAGCCCTTATAGAAACAGGGTCGTCAAGCATGGCTCGTCTGCACTTGTCTTCGCATGTATGAAAACATACCCTTGCACATATTGCTGCAAAAGGATTTTTTTCACGATGCAGCTGAAGAGCCTCTGCATATCGTTTTTCTTTTATCAGCGAAATAAAACCAGGAATATCAACGCCGGCCGGACAAGCGCTCTGACAGGGCGCACGAACCAGTCCCGGGCAAACTCCCGCTTCACAGTGTTTGTGTATGATATGATCTTCATATTCTTTTCGGAAATGCTGAATTGTAGAAAGAACAGGGTTCGGCGCAGTCTGACCGAGACCGCAAAGCGATGTCTGCTTGATTATGGTACCGAGCTTTATAAGTCTTTCTATGTCGCCTTCTTCTCCCATACCTTCGGATATGCGTTCAAGAATTTCATGCATCCTCTTTATTCCGACGCGGCACGGAACGCATTTTCCGCATGATTCTTCAAGAACGAATTCAAGAAAGAATTTTGCAACATCGACCATACAGGTGTCTTCGCTCATAACAACCAGTCCGCCGGAACCCATTATTGCACCGAGCTCCTGAAGCGATTCGAAATCAAGCGATATACTCAGATGGCTTTTCGGTATACACCCGCCGGAAGGGCCGCCTATCTGGGCAGATTTATAAGCCTTTCCGTCCTGCATTCCCCCGCCTATTTCATATATCAGGTCTCCGAGGCTTGTTCCTATAGGCACTTCCACCAGTCCGACGTTTACAACATTTCCGGTAAGAGCAAATATTTTTGTTCCTGGCGAATTTTCCGTACCTGTTGTTCTGTACCATTCATACCCGTTATGAAGTATAAGAGGTACGTTTGCAAAAGTTTCAACGTTATTTAATACCGAAGGTTTTCCCCATAGTCCTTTGACTGCAGGAAACGGCGGTCTTGGTCTGGGTTCTCCGCGTTTGCCCTCGATTGAATTCATAAGAGCTGTTTCTTCACCGCAAACAAATGCTCCGGATCCTCTTGAAATATGCAATCTGAACGAAAAATCCGTTCCGAGAATATTATCTCCCAGGATTCCGTATTCTTCGCATTTGGTAATTGCAGTTTCCAGGCGTTTAAGCGCCAGCGGGTATTCAGCACGGCAGTATATATAACCTTCGTCTGCTCCAATGGCGTATGCACCGATAAGCATACCCTCTATGACGGAATGCGGATCAGATTCAATAATACTTCTGTCCATGAATGCGCCGGGATCCCCTTCATCTGCATTACAAAGGATATATTTCTTATCGCTTTTTGAGTTTTTACAGAAAGACCATTTCAGTCCTGTAAGAAACCCTCCGCCGCCGCGTCCGCGCAAGCCTGAACTTTTTACTTCATCAACAACTTCCTGAGGGTCCATTTCAGTAAGTGCCTTTGCAAATCCGAAATAGCCGTCTCTGCCTATATATTCGTCGATACTATCCGCATCAATAACGCCCTTGTTCCGCAGTACTCTCAATTCCTGTTTTGCAAAAAAAGGCAAATCCATATAATGCGGAATTACCGCACCGGATACCGGGTGGTGATACATGCATCTTTCAACCAGTTGATGATTGAGTATATGCTGTTCAAAAATTTCCGGAACGTCTTCAGCAGACATTCCGTTATAAAGAATGCCACCTGGATACATAACCATTATCGGGCCTACAGCACAGAATCCGTTACAACCGGTTCTTACAAGTGTAACCTTGTCTTCCATCCCGTTCTTTTTTATCTCTTCCTCAAGTGCTGCTGCTACTTCAACGGATTTTGACGACTGACAGCTTGTACCCATACACAGGGCTATATCGTAGCGGCCGCTTTTTGAGATCATTTCTTCCCTGATATTCTCTGAAGAAGTAGTTGAAAGAAGCCTGAAATCAAGTTTTTCCTTGTTAGCTGCTTTAATCTTTTCGAGATCCTTAACGCTTTTAACCATTTTCAGCCTCCATAATTCTGTAACTCTGAAGAATCTCACCTACTTTTGAGGGCTTAACCCGTCGATAGATATCATCATTTATCATAATTACAGGAGCAAGGCCGCATGCACCGAAACATCGTCCGACTTTAAGCGAAAAGAGCCGGTCGTCAGTTGTTTCATCTATATCGATGCCAAGATTTTCTTTCAGACTTTTAAGTACTTCTTTTCCCCCACGCACATAGCAGGATGTGCCGAGACATACCCTGATAAGAAATTTCCCGCGGGGAACTGTTGAAAAGTATTTGTAAAAGCTAACGACGCCAGCCACCTCGCTGTAAGGAATTTTCATCTTTTCGCCCGCTCTTTTTAAAGCAATTTCGGGCAGGTATCCGAAAATATCCTGCATGGTTTGAAGAACAGGAATGAGTGCTCCCTGTTTTCCCTCGAATTCACCTACTACAATGTCTGTCTGCCGGATAATTTGTTCTTCGGTTAATTCTTTGTGTGGACTCTGAACAGTTTCTGCCATGTACATCTCCTTCTTAGTTTATTTGCTTAAGCTGTTCCTTTTTCTAAGCCAAAAAATCTTCAAGAAAGACTGATGCTAAATTATTTCTAGTAGTACTGATGAAAACAATAATATATGATAAAATGGATAATAGAAATTGTCAAAAAGAAATTATATAATTATCGATATAAATATTACTATATGGACTAACAGGTATATGGAAAACATTAAAGAATTTATAGAAACAGTACTTTTATCTACAATTTCAATCGGAAATCTTGAACTTCCGTTTAATCTGCTGAATCTTCTTCTCAGGTTGATTATTCCAGTGGTCATCATTTTCTTTGTTTTCAAGATCTTCAAACGAGGCCTTTCGGCACTTGTAAACAGATCAAAGGCAAAAGACGAAAATAAAAAAGCTGCAAACACCTGGATAAGACGGGGAATAAATATTATTTATTACATTCTTGTTATTGTTCTTGTTGCGAACCTCCTGGGCGCTGAGACAATGAAATATCTTGGAATGATTTATGAGGTTCTGAATCAACCGATTATTGAATCGGGTCAAACAAGAATAACAATAATAACAATCATTCTGACCATTCCGGTTTTCTATATAGGCTCATGGGTCGGCAAAACAATAAAAAGAATGGTCAGCAAAGATCTTCTTGACAGAATGGGTTTTGATAAATCAAAGCAATTCAGTTTTACATCAATCATTCAATACGGGGTGATGATTATCATCGTTTTAATAGGTCTGTCTGTTATCGGTATTGATCTTTCCGCGCTTACGCTTATTTTCGGAGTGCTTGGAATCGGGCTCGGTTTTGGTTTGCAGAAGATTGTTTCCAATATTATTGCCGGTCTTATAATAATTTTCAGCAGACCCGTTAAGGAAGGCGACCGTATTACTATAAACGGATTTGAGGGAACTGTTACCCAGATAAGGCTTAACTCTACAAATATTACTACCATGACCAATGAGAATATAATTGTTCCCAATTCCAATTTTGTTGAAAACGTGGTTCATAACTATTCCTATGAAAACAGGGAAATAGTAATCAAAAACAAAGTCCAGATTTCTTATGGCGATGATCCCGAGATTGCATTAAAGATTCTTGAAGAAATTGGAAAAGACTGTCCATATTCTTTGAAAAATCCTCCGCCGGTTGCGCGTTTTAAAGGTTTCGGCGACTCGGGTCTTGATTTAAGCCTTTTTACATGGATAACGGATCTTCAGTATAAATTCGATGCCCATGATCATATTAACAGGATGATTTGGAGAAAATTCAGGGACAATAATATTTCCATTCCCTTTCCGCATGTTTATCTCATTCATGGAGACAAAAAATCTCCGGATAAGGAAGATTCAGACAAAAACAATCAGGATTTTTAAACCGGGTATCTCTGATAACCCCGACCGGGGTTATCTTTACTCATCTTCAAAAAGTTCAATAACCTCGTCCGCATTTATTGCAGCTGTAAGCAGCCTGCATACCGCATTTGATTTTGTTACTTTTGCTATATCCGATAAAACTTCAATATGCGGACCCGACATATCCGGCGGCGCCAGAATCATGAAAAACAGCGATGACGGGTTTCCGTCCAGAGCATTGAAATCTATTCCTTTTGGAGATATTCCAATTGCCATTACCATCTGATCAACAGAGTCTGTTTTGGCATGAGGTACGGCAATACCACGTTCAAGCCCGGTACTGCAGAGCATTTCGCGTTTTAAAATGTCCTGAAGAGCCTGTTCACGGTCTTTAAGTTTGCCTTCAGAGTCAAGAAGGTTAACCAGTTCTTCAAGTACGTCATTTTTAATTTTTGCTTCAATCGGAACTTTTATAAGGTTCTTGTCAAGTAATTCTATAAATCCCATAATTATCTCCTAAACGGCTTCAAAAATCTCCCACACCTGCTCTTCGTCCTTAATAACAAGAACCGGACAGCTTACTGCCCTCATGGCACGATCTGTTTCGTTGAAAAACTCGTCGCGTCTGCTTCTTATATTTGATATTCCGCCAAGCACCAGCATATCATAATTATTTTCTTTTATTTCATTTTTTATTTCACGATGAATTGTACCTGAAAGACTTTTTATATTTATAGCCATATTCTTTTTTTCAGCCAGTCTTCGTACATGATTAAGATACCTCTCGGCGTCCTTTTCCAGATCCTGATGATATTCTGCTTCCTCTTCTTTCAGAAAGATCCTCGCTTTGACCAGATCATTCAATGCCCTTGTGTTTACAACATACAGAGCTGTTAACGACGCACCGGTTGTCTTGGCCAGAGCAATTGCATACATTGCCGCCGAGATTGATGTTTCCGTTCCGTCGATATAAACAAGTATATTCTTTATCGGACCACTCATCGTTCCTCCTGTATTTTCATTCCAACTTCTTTTTTTCAAGCCTGGTTTTAACCAGTTTCATCAATATAAAATTTTCACGTTCAGCCTCTTCAAGCCGGCTTAAAGTGAAATCCAGCGTTTCCTTAAGGTCAGGTATTGCTATTTTTTCAAGAGCATTGACCTTTCTTATCGTTTTTTTGACTTCAAGTGCAAGACGCATTATAGACACCTTAAGTTCAGCCAGTCTGCCCATCAGTTTCAATGAATCCTTAAAACCGTCGAGAGCTTCTTCAACAAGAAAACTTGTATCAAGCGGGCTGAAATACGGGCCGTTATCAGTAAACTCAGTATCAACAACAGGAAGTTTTACTCCCATGACTCTGCGTTCCTTCAAACTTATTTCATTTTCCACACCGATTGCGCCGCTGAGGTTTCCTACTTTAAGTTTACCCATTTTCAAAATGGAATCACGTAAAGATGAATATGCGGTGTCAAGCGATGCATTAACTTTTGCTTCATACTCAACCGCCTGATCTACAAGATTCAGCAATTCTATAACAAGTATGTTTCTTTTCTGATCGAGAAGCTCATACCCCAGTTCGGCGAACTTCAATTCTTCTTTGAGTTTGAGAAGGTTGGATCTTGTCGGCGCTACATTACGCTTCATTATTCATCATTCTCCGTCGTTAACGTCCATAGTATTCATCTATTTCTTCTTCAGTTACCCTGTGCAGTTCTTCAACAGGAAGTTTTGACAGCGCTTCCCAACCTATATCAAGCGTTTCCTCAATTGAACGGTTTTCATGATTGTCCTGGTTAACAAAAGAACGTTCAAAAAAATCTCCAAATTCCATATACTGATGATCAAGGGGGGTCAGTTCTTCTTCTCCTATAACCGAAGCAAGATTACGCACATCTTTTACATAACTGTAAGCAGCAAAAAGCTGGTTTGAAAGATGAGGATGATCTTCACGCGTCATACCTTCTCCGATTCCGTCCTTCATAAGCCTTGACAATGACGGCAGGCCTGCCACTGGAGGATATATCCCTCGGCCGTACATTTCGCGTTCAAAAACAATCTGCCCTTCGGTTATATATCCCGAAAGATCAGGCACAGGATGACTGATGTCGTCGTTCGGCATTGTAAGAATGGGCAGCTGCGTTATTGAGCCTTCAATACCTTTCAGCATCCCGGACCGTTCGTAAAGTTCGGCAAGGTCCGAATAAAGATAACCCGGGTATCCCTTTCTCGACGGAATTTCGCCCCGAAGGGTGGAAATTTCCCTGAGCGATTCACAGTAGTTTGTCATATCAGTCATAATTACGAGAACATGCATATTTTTTGTAAAAGCAAGATGTTCGGCAAGGGTTAACGCCGTACGCGGCGTTATAGTACGTTCAATCGACGGATCATCCGCCAGCGACAGAAAAAGCGCTACATTCCCTATAACGCCGGTTTCTTCAAAACTGTTGATAAAATACCTTGCAACATCATGTTTTACACCCATAGCAGCAAAAACTACGGCAAAATTTGTTTGATCACCCTTAATATTTGCCTGCCTGGCTATCTGCGCGGCAAGTTCGTTATGAGGAAGCCCGTTTCCCGAAAAGATCGGAAGCTTCTGTCCGCGGATAAGCGTCGTCATCCCGTCGATAATAGAAACACCGGTCTGGATAAAATCCCGCGGGTATTCTCTTGCCGTAGGGTTTATCGGCCGGCCGTTTACATTAAGAAGTTCTTCGGTCGGCGGAGCAGTACCGCCGTCTACGGGTTTGCCGAGCCCGTTAAAAACACGTCCCAGCATTGATTCGGACACACCGATTGAAAGCGGTTCTCCCATAAAACGCATTCTTGTCTGAGGCAGAGTCAGACCGGATGTGCCTTCAAAAATCTGAACTACTACAACATCCTCGGAAGTATCCAGTACGAGGCCGGTTCGTACATTTCCGTCTCTGTCTATGCATTCTACAAGCTCCTTGTATCCTACCGGATGTGTTTTTCTAATATATACCAGCGGCCCTTCAATTTGATCAACGCCGGCATATTCTCTGCCGGACAGCAGTTCCTTTTCGATAAGGTTTTTATTCATAAATGCTCTCCAGCTGATCCATCGCCCGTTCAAGACGGGCTTCAAGTTTATCCATACCGTTCATATCGTCATTCGGGATATTCAGTTTCATCCTGGCGATGTCCTGTATAATTTTCATATGCCTTAATTTTACCAGAGTAACTCCCCGCCTGATAGCATCAGCTCCGCGTCTGCTGTAGGTAAGGATTATTTCCATCATTCTCACCTGCTTTTCAATAGTTGAATACCTGTCTATATCATCAAAGGCGTTCTGCTGCAGAAATGCGTTCTTGAACATTGAACAGACTTCGATAACAAAACGCTGACTGTCGGGCAAAGCATCCGGGCCTACCAGCTTTACAACCTGCTGAAGCCTTACTTCTTTTTGAAGCAGCTCCATCATTTCAGCCCTGTTTTTAAGCCATGAAGTACCTGAATGCGTTTCCCACCAGTCAGAAACATCGCCGAGATATTCGCTGTATGAATCAAGCCAGCTTATAGCTGGATAATGCCTTGCGTTCGCCAACTGGCGATCAAGTCCCCAGAAGCACCGAACAAATCTTTTAGTATGCTGCGTTACCGGCTCGGAGAAATCGCCTCCCGGGGGGGAAACAGCACCGATAATCGTAACTGAACCTTCCGAACCGTCCAGAACCTTCATATAGCCGGCCCTTTCATAAAACTCGGCGATACGGGTTGGAAGATATGCCGGAAACCCTTCTTCGGCAGGCATTTCCTCCATACGTCCCGATAATTCCCTGAGCGCTTCCGCCCAGCGAGATGTTGAATCCGCCATAACTGCAACATGGTAACCCTGATCACGGTAGTATTCAGCTAGTGTTACTCCAGTATAAATACTTGCCTCGCGGGCAGATACCGGCATGTTTGAAGTATTAGCTATAAGGATAGTTCTGTCCATCAGGGAGGTTCCGGTTCTAGGGTCTATCAGCTCAGGGAATTCCATTAGTACATCTGTCATTTCATTACCGCGCTCTCCGCAGCCTATATAGACGATAATGTCGGCATCGCACCATTTTGCTACAGCATGCTGTGTCATTGTTTTACCTGTTCCGAAACCGCCGGGAATGGCAACAGTACCGCCTTTCGCAAGCGGGAAAAGCGTATCAATTACCCTTTGGCCCGTTATCAGCGGGATATTAAGCGGTTCCCTCTTTTTTACCGGGCGCGGATTTCTGATTGACCAGCGCTGGTAAAAACTCATTTGAAACGGACCTTTTGACGTGTCTATCTCTGCAGCAATTTCTTCGATTGAATAATCGCCCTCTGCTGCTATTGTTTTGATGGTTCCGCCTTTTCCCGGAGGCACAAGAATTTTATGAGAAACCCTTTCGGTTTCCTTTACCATTCCGATCTGGAAACCTTCTTCAATTTTTTCGCCTGCCTTAAGACCTTTTTGCGGAATAAAATGCCATTTTTTTTCACGGTTCAGGGCAGGTTTTGTAATACCTTTCTCGATATATTCACCGGATGCTTCAAGAAGAGCTTCCAGCGGCCGCTGTATTCCGTCATAAATTGTTCCGATAAGACCAGGTCCAAGTTCAACTGAAAGAGGCATTCCGCTTCCGTATACATTATCTCCCGGACGGACTCCTGTTGTATCTTCATAGACCTGAACAACTGCAGTATTACCGGACAGTTTGACAATTTCGCCAACCAGTTTACCCTCTCCTATCCGGACAAGTTCCATCATCATAGCATCTGTAATATCTGAAGCTTCAATAACAGGTCCGTTAACTCTTTTAACTCGTCCGATTATTCTGTTATCCATTTTGATATTACTCCTTTGATATCTTCATCAAACCGTCTAAGCCTTGTTTCAATCTGATTGTTATAAGCTATCCGGCCGTTTTCTGATTCGACTACTATTCCCTGTCCGGTTAACGGTGGAGATTTTGCAAGTATCAACTTAATTTCTTTTCCGGTGTTTTTTTTGATTATTTCTGAAGCATTGGATAGAATCGAATCCGTTATTTTTTCTCTGAAAGAGCAATTTACTACAGCAATATCATCATCAACCGCCAGGGCGCCTTCCGCAATAAGCTTTGCAAGAAACAAATCATACTCAGGCGTCCCAATCATTTCCTGAATTTTTTTCAGGAAAAACTGCCTGATTTCAGCGTTTACAAATTCACGCTTTTTTAAGCGCTGCCTGCGTATTTCAGAAATTACAGCAGAGTCGGAGCGCTTTTTCAGTTCTTCAAGTCTGTCCGCTATTTTACTGTCTGTTTCGTTCTGTATGCGCGTCAGATTTGAGCTGAAAGAAGAACGTCTTTCCTCAGCAGTCTGTTCAGCTTTTTCAAGAATTTTCTCAGCGTCCTTCTTTGATTGTTCAATAATACTCTGCAGTAATTTGTTATCATCCATGGCTACAGTTTTATCCCTATCGCTTCGTTCACAAGGGTTCTAAGGTCTTTTCTGTCTTTATTCTGTCCTTCGCTGCCCGGTATCTCAACGATTAGCGGAAATGCGGCCGTAAACAGGAGACTGTCCACTCTTTCTCTTATCATTGACGCCGCATTTTCGGTGATGATTATAATACCGTTTTCCCTGTCCTGCAAAGCTGATGTAAAAGCCTTGTCCGTATCATCAGATGTTTCAACGGCAATTCCGGAAACGCCTGCAAGTTCAAATCCGAGAACAGTATCTTCATCACCTATAATAAAATACTTCATTAAAGAATATCAGACCCTTCCGAGAATCATAAGCGCTGTAATAAATCCGAAAACGACAACGCCTTCCGCAAGCGCTACAAATATCAGGGCCTGGGAGGCTATTTCAGGTTTTTCTCCGATTGCACCCATTGCTGCTGCGCCTACATTTGCTATAGCGATTCCGGCTCCGATTGCTCCGAATCCGAAAGCAAGTGCAGCTGCTATAAGACCCAGCATTGTGTTCCCCCCGGTACTGTCCGTAGTTTGCGTCGAATCCGCGTAAAGCGAATCTGTTCCGATGAATGAAAAAATTCCCATAAACGCTACAAGAAAAACAATACTCAAAACTATTTTACGTTTAAATTCCCTTTTGGCTTTCACTTAGCCCTCCTGTTTACGGTTTCGAAGAGAAACCGGATTATATGCAATACCTTTACCGGTAAAATACCTTGAGAAAAATTCATAATAATTAAGCCTTAAGGCCTGTATTCCTGCCGACAGCCCTTCAAGTGCAATAACCAGTATATTTCCAAAGACCAGAATAATTATCGACGCTGCTCCGTGAGTCATACCGGCTATCGTATCGAAAGCGACCATCAGGCTTACATGTGCAATTCCAAGTCCTGCAACCCGCATAAAAGAAAGCGTGTTTGCAAGATATCCTGAAAATATTTCAAGAAGTTCTACAACCCATTCCATAAAAAAATCAATCAGTGTAAATGCAGTAAAACTTTTATGTTTTCTTTCATGCAGCAGAAAATGCAGCGGCGCCTTGAATAACATTATAATTACCGGAATACCGAAAAACAAAGTCAACAGATTGCCCGGCGGTAATTTTTTATAACTGTTGGCTACAAAGAAGAAAGCAGTGTATACTCCGCAGCCGTAAAACCACCCGCCTATAATGCCTGATTTATCCAGAAAAAAAGAGAAAAAGTCTCTTTTTCTATACAGGTTAATCCAGTTTATTATAAGTCCTGTGCCTATTACAGCAATTCCGAAATATATGGTTATTCTCAGAATGTCATATACATCATTAATATTTCCGGAGCTTAAAGTGCTGTGGCCTGAAACCACCCCGTGATAATCAAACCATAGCGGTTGAAAAAGCTTGTATCCGAAATATGATCCGAACAATACACCTGACACTATTGATGCCGAACCGCAGTAAATAAACAGCTGCATCAGTTTTTTTATCCCTGCAGATGCTTTTTTCATAAGGATTTTACCAAAAATACCAATAAGTACTACAATAAAACCCTGACCGGCGTCTCCGAACATTAATCCGAACATAATCATATAGGCGACTGCTACAAATATTGTCGGATCAATTGTACCATATTCGGGAGTAGCATAATTCTCAACAAGCATCTGAAAAGGCGCAAGTGCTTTTGAATGCCTGATTTCAACCGGTACACTTTCTCTTTTGAACTGTTCAGGTTCAGACCATTCAATTATGCAATTATTGTCCGATGCGTTTCTTATGGAAGTTTCAACCTGTTCAGATTTTTCAGCAGGCAACCAGCCGGAAAACAGACTGGTACGTTCAGTATGTGAAAAATTATTTTTAATTGTACCGTAAAGTTCGTGAATTCGCAGGTTTTTCCATAAAATATCAATATTCTCTTTATATTTAAGGACGATCTTTTTCATTTCCGAATGATTTTCATTAAGTTCAACATTTATTTTTTCAGCATTTTTATGCATTTTTCCAATAAGTATTTCATTGTCATGCATGCTGCGGGACTGAACGTCATTTTCAATCCATTCATATTTTCTGAAAACTTCATTAACAACAGATTCGTCTCTTCTCAGGGATATAAGGATGTGATTGTCAGTATCCGGGATATCAGATCCGAAATGAGGCACGGATTTTAGATGATTCAGCATATCCTCAAAAACGCCGCGTCCGGGTTTGCCCTTATGTACGTTTACAAACCCTGAAACCGGTGATTTTTTTCCGGTTGAAGAGCTGAGATATTCAATCAGTTCTTCAATTTTAAGTTTTTCCTGGTGAAGTTTTTTCTGGTTATCTCTCAATTTTTGTAGTTCTGCGGATATTTTCTCAATAGTATCCCTTGTTTCCGACAGTTTTAATTCTGTCATCTCTTCAACACTGAGTATATCCCTGTAAGGATAGTCCAGTTCAACCTGCTGATAGATTGTTTCGAGTTTTCGTCTTAAATCAGAAATTTCAGAATTGGATGTATTATTACTTTTAAGCCTGATGCTGTCTTTATCAAACAGTTTTGATATCTCGATAAAATCAAGCAGACCGAGTTTTAAAAGCTCACGGGCTACTGCTTCAGATTTTTCCTCTAATACAACAGCGGAAAGAAGCCTCATTTTTGATGTAAACAGACTCATTTTGTCAACTCCTCAATTCTTTGTGATGAGAATCTGTAATTCTTTCCATTCAGAACAGAAGCAATAAAATTTAATTCACGCCCGGACATGAAAAAATAAACAAGTATTATTCCTATGGTAAACGGGTAACCGGCAAGTATCGAGGTAAATTTTCGTTTTTGTGTCTCATCAAGAAGCTGTTCGAACATAACGGCCTGTCCGGAAAAATTATGCTTGTCGGAAATATTTATAGTTGATAATTCCGGATAATCCTTTTTCAGTAAATCAAACGGAGATATCGAAGACGATACATCTTCGCCCGGGTTTACCAGGGCGTCAAGTTCAAGACCGTGACCGCCGGGAATGATAATGTTTTTTAGTTCGGAAAACTCCATTTTATAAAAATGATGATACCGGATTAGCCAGCTTATATTCTGCAGATCAATTTCTGTAGATATTATCTCATGAATAACACGACGATCATCCGATGACAATTTTTTACTGTTTTCATTTAAAAACCGGTAATAAAGTTTATCAAGTGCAATCTCAATGTTGAAAATACTGTCGTGAGCATCGAGAACCGTATGTTTTTTAAAAATATCCCTGTATATTGTATTCTGGAAAACAGCGGACACATCATCATAGCTGACTGCATTTATCAGTGCATCCCATTCAATATTTTCATATATTCTTTCTTTATACAGGTATGCAGCCCTGTAACCTATCGGCCTGTTTTTTATCCTGCTTCCATACCATAGACGCAAAGCTGTTTTTATATTTTCTATTTCAGGTTTTATCGTAAGAATATTGGTGAATTCCTTCAGTTCTCCGTCGGTATTCTTGATAACCATACGATAATTTCCAATATGGTTTTTAAAAAGTTCAAATTCTACATTCTGAATATCACCTGTTTTATTCCATGTTTCCGCAGCAGATGTATAGTCGTGGTTAGCGAGGACCTGAATTGCGTCCTCTATGCCGTCGGCATCGATCATGGCTCTTTTAAATTCATCAGTTAAAATACGGCTTAACCTTGCTCTAAGCTTTGCATTTATATAACCGTATTCTGAAACAGCCGTCTTTTTCATAGTTAATCAAAAACCGTATTTAAAATTCTTGCAAGAACTTCGTTTGAAACAGCATCAAGATCAATCGTCACCGACACTTCAGTCTTTTTAATCTTTTCCAAAGCAGCACTATTTTCAACCGAGGCTTTTTCAATCTCACTGTTAAAACGTTTAAGCTCTTCTTCCCTGAATTTATTAAGTTTATCGGATAACTCGGAATCAACGCCCGCAATAAGATTTACTGCTTTTTCTTTTGCCTCGGTTACGATTTCAGCGGCTCTTTTTTCTGCTTCCATAATTTTTTTTATGGTTTCCTGCATAATTTACAGTAATTAAAAAGAGATAACTGTTCAAGTAGAAAATTACTTTTTTTGCTTTATCAATTTTTTATGCCGGATTATAATGCGCTGTAAAGGAGGCTGTCTTTATGACTATTTCATCTTTTAGTTTAATAACAAACAGAAAGAGGATATTTCAACCCGGTTCTGTAATGCAGCTCAGTGATGAAGTTTTAGCCTGCGGCAGGAATACAGTACTTTTCACAGGAGGATCTTCTCTGAAAAAAAGCGGCATCCTTGATAAAATCAGGCAGTCTTTTGACGACAAAGGCTTAAATTACAGTATTTTCAATGTAAAATCAGAACCTTCGCCTGATCTGGTTGACAAAATAACCGAAGAACTCCGCGGAAACGAGATTAATTCAATCGCTGCCGTAGGCGGCGGGTCTGTTATAGATACAGCAAAAGCCGTAAGCGCCATGCTCTGCGAAGAAGGCAGCGTATGTGATTTTCTTGAAGGCATAGGCGACAAAACACCCTCAGGACGCAAAATACCGTTTATTGCAGTACCAACTACTGCCGGAACCGGAGCAGAAGCAACTTATAATTCTGTTTTAAGCCGCGTAGGTTCTGACGGTTTTAAAAAATCTTTAAGACATTTAAATTATATTCCCGATACTGCCATCATTGATCCGGAGCTTTATTACGGATGTCCCGTAGACATAGCTTCGAGCAGTGGTATGGACGCCCTTGCCCAGCTTGTTGAATCATATCTTTCAACAAAAGCGACATTCTATACCGATATTCTCGTCCAGGGTGCAATTGAAGGAATGCTTGAGGCTCTTCCCGTCGTAACTTCGGACAAGAAAAATGAAGAATACTGTGATTCGGACTGTGAAGCAGCCTGGTTTAAAATGGCCTACGGTGCATATATTTCCGGCCTGGCCCTCGCAAACTGCGGGTACTGTATTGTTCACGGGATGGCAGGTGCCGTAGGCGGTTTTTTTGATATCCCTCACGGAACTGTATGCGGAACTTTGCTGGCGACAGGCATTAAACATACCATCGAAAGGCTTGAAAAAAATGATCCTGATGCCCCTGCTATGCTTAAAACAGCAAAACTTGGCTATATTGCTGCAAAAAGTGACGACCTTCTTCCCCGGGAGGCAAGGGCCCGTTTCATTCAGGTGCTTGACGTAATGACTGAATCAATGGAAATCAAAAAACTTTCCGCATTTGGCGTCACAGAAGCCAGCCTGGAAAAAATTGCAGCAGCATCTTCAAACAAGAACAGCCCGGTCATATTCAGCAAAGAAGATATTATTGATATCCTGAAAAGCAGATTATAGAGGCTCTTTCTAAACTCTGAGAGTTTTGAAAGAGCGACCATAATGTAATAATTAAAAAAATTCCCGGAACCTCTTGACTTATGGGCATATGTGCATTACTTTGAAATATAAGGAGTACATATGCCCAGACCTGAAAAGGAAAGAATTGTTAATTCACCTCCTCTTTTTAATTCATTCAAACCGACCGGTTTGGCAAGAACCAATCTTAAGACAATTACTTTAAGTCTTGACGAGTTTGAAGCTGTTCGGCTTGCCGACTATTCAGGCCTGGATCATGCCGAAGCGGCCCGGATGATGGAAATTTCCAGATCAACTTTCACACGCCTGATTGAAAAAGCAAGGCGTAAAGTAGCTGAGTTTATAATTGACGGAGCCGAACTGAAAATCGACGGCGGAAATATCCATTTTCGTGGAAATATTATCAAATGCAATAGTTGCGAGCATATGTTCAGAACTGATTTCAACAAGATTTACACAGAATGTCCGGCATGCGGATCCAAAAATCTTATAGACGTTGCCGGCGGTTATGGTCACGGCAGATGCTGCAACCGGTATCACGGAGGCCGAAGGTAATGAAGGTTGCTGTTGCAAGCGGAAAAGGCGGAACCGGTAAAACAACATTATCAGTTAACCTCGCCGATTATATATCTACGACAAACAAGTATTCAAAAATAGTTCTTGCTGACCTTGATGTGGAAGAACCAAATTCAGGATTGTTTATAAAAGGCAAAACTGTAAAATTTGAAGAAAAATTTAAATCTGTTCCTGAATGGGAAAAAGACAGATGCTCTTCTTGCGGTCTTTGTGATGAAGTCTGCAATTTTGGAAGCGTATTAAAAATAGGCAAAAGTATAATGATTTTGCCTGAATTATGTCACAGCTGTTATGCATGTTCCGAATTATGCCCTGAAGGCGCCCTTCCCATGAAAAAAATACGAATGGGTGAATTAAAAGTTCAGGATGCTGAAAAATTTACATTTATTGAAAGCAGACTTGATATAGGACAGGAACAGGCCGTTCCTCTTATTTCACAAAGCATTGATTTTATCGAAAAAGAATACGCTGTCAATGATGAAAACCTGCTGTTAATTATGGATTCTCCCCCGGGTACATCATGCCCGGTTATTGAAGTTGCCAAAAACAGCGATTTTATAATCCTTGTAACCGAGCCAACACCATTCGGATTGCATGATCTTAAATTAGCCGTTAATACCGTCAGGGAAATTGGAAGGAATTTTGCAGTTGTTATAAACAGGTACGGGATTGGCAACAACGAAGTAGAAAAATACTGTTTTGAAAACGGAATAGACATTATTTCAAAATTACCTAATATGCGCGAGGTTGCGGAAATCTATTCACAGGGCAAAATTATACATGAATTTATTCCGGCGTTCAGTTTTGAATTGAAAAAAATACTGGACTATCTCAAAAACTATCAGGAGAACCGTAATTCATGAAGGAAGTTGTTGTAATTTCAGGAAAAGGCGGAACCGGTAAAACTTCAATTACCTCGTCGTTTGCGGTTATAGGTAGTAAAAATCTTGTTGTAGGCGATTGTGATGTCGACGCCGACGACATGCATCTTATGCTTGAACCAGACTATAATAAATCGGAAAATTTTTACAGCGGTTTAGTTGCAGAAATAGATAACGGAAAATGTATTTCCTGCGGGAAATGCGGTGATATTTGCAGATTCAGTGCGGTTAACAATGATAACGAGGTGTTCTCGATAGACCGAATGAACTGCGAAGGCTGCGGATATTGCGCCCGGATATGCCCTGAGCAGGCAATATCTATGAAAGATGCCCTGGTAGGCGATATTTTCGAGTCGACTATAAAAACCGGGGCCGTAATGATTCACGCCAGATTAAGACCCGGTGCGGACAATTCCGGCAAACTTGTTGCAAAAGTAAAAAAGAATGCCAGAGCTGCGGCTGATAAACTTGGAATTGAAATGATTATAATCGACGGTTCTCCCGGTATCGGCTGTCCAGTAGTATCCTCACTTACCGGAGCTGATTACGTTCTTCTGGTTACAGAACCGACCA
Organism: Spirochaetia bacterium; assembly: GCA_963675665.1. Classification (GTDB taxonomy): domain Bacteria; phylum Spirochaetota; class Spirochaetia; order UBA9216; family UBA9216; genus Thalassospirochaeta. The sequence continues at coordinate 3,461,858 of OY776510.1, read as the reverse complement.
AATCAGGGGTACATGATCTTAAAAGGGTTCATGAACTCATAAAAAAGTTTAAAATACGCGCGGGTCTTATAATCAATAAATTTGATCTTAATTTGCAGCTTACTGATGAACTGAAAAAATACGCCGCAAAAGAGAAAGTCAGCATCATTGAACTTATACCGTACAATGAAGATTTTACAAAAGCTATAACTGCCGGCAAAACGGCAGCTGAATATAACAACAGCGAAATTAAAAAGCTGATATATGATGCATGGGATAAAACTGTCAAAGATGTATCAGCGAAGGAGAAATAATGAAAATTGTATTAACTGCAAAAGGCGAAAACTGGGATGCCGAAATAGACCCGAGGTTCGGAAGAGCCGATTTTCTTTTCATGTATGATGAAGACAGCGAAGAAATAAAAACGGTTAACAATCTTGACATCCAGAATGCGGCCCACGGCGCCGGACCTCAGACAGCCAAAAAACTTTTTGATCTTGAACCTGATGTTCTAATTACCGGAAACGGGCCAGGCGGAAATGCCGCTGCTGTTTTGCAGAAAGCAAATTTAAAAATTTTTACAGGTGCACAGAATATGAGCTTGAAAGAAGCTTATGACTCGTATAGGGAAGGAAAGCTGACAGCTTTTTAATAACGGAACAGAGGCTGTATCCAAAAATCGATTATCAGCCTCACAGATACACATGGAGGTATCATATGCCAATGGGAAACGGAACGGGACCGAACGGAATGGGACCAAGAACAGGCAGGGGCGCCGGCTATTGTAATGGTAATAATATGCCGGGCTCGTATAACAGGAGCGGATTCGGACGCAGGGGCGGCGGATTCGGGGCAGGTGCAGGTTTTGCAGGAAGAGGATTTTTAAGAGGCGGCTTCAGACAGGGTTTTCATCCCGGTTACGGTGTAAATGCCGGCGCTGTTACAGACGAAGAATATAATCAAATGCTTCGGGAAGAGGCAGATTACCTTGAAAATAGACTGAATTCACTAAAAAAACAGATCAATGCTTCCGAAAACGAAACCGAAAAGTAAATAATTACGGGGAGTAACCCACAAGTTAAAGGTTTACTCCCTTTTTTCAGTAATTAAAAATTTTCTTCAGTTCATGCTTGTTGAATTCATAAGAGGTATTACAGTTATGGCAAACTGTAGTAACCGGGTACGGTCCGTTTTCAAATATTTCTTTTTTATCTTCTTCCTTAAGACCGTTAAGATAATTACTGAACAATTCACGATTACAGCTGCATTTAAATTCAATATTCCGCGTGCCGATTACATTCGGAAAAAAATCACCGAAGGAATTGCTGATGATTTCCTGAAGTGTTTTACCATCAGAAAGACTTAAACCTATTGAAGTCATTCCGACCAGCGCATCCTGGATTCTTTCCGCTTCAGAATTATCCTCAGCAGACTCTTCATCCGGCATTTTCTGTATAAAAACTCCTCCGGCGCCCAGCAGGCTGCCGTCCCGGTTAAATTTGACACTAAGATTAAAAGCAGTCGGCAGGTTTTCAGAAGTTGTATAATAATAAGCAAGATCTTTTGCTATGCTGCCGTATTGAATCATTACCTGCCCGCTAAAAGGCTGTTTGCTGTCTTCCGGGTATTTTATAACTGACAAAAATCCGGGTCCGAACAACATTGACAAATCCATACTGTCCGGAATTTTTTCAAGCGGAAACGGATTGTTTTTAAGAAACCCCCGAACATGACCTGCAGCTGTAACCTCTACATTTATCCCCTTTATCGGGCCTCCGCATTCAAAAACAATTCCTAGTCGGTCATTTCCTTTCAGCATGGTAGTAAGAAGACCTGCTGCAATATAGGTCTCGCCGAGAGCAAAAGTTTCCAGTATGCCTGTATTGTGTGAATCTCTCATTTTCTGCACCATAACGGTTGCATCCAGTATTGCCCCTCTGTACCGTCCTTTTTCCAGCAGGAAAATAGTCATGTTATCCATATGATTTTACTCAACTCCATTTATCAACTGTTTCTTCACTGTAATTCTCGATTTTCTCAATCAGCTTTTCTGCATCCTGCTCAATAATAAGCCGGTTTCGGTGAATTTCTTTTATAAAGCCCATATCACATGCGCTGTCGAGGAATTCAGCAAATTTGTAATAAAAATTGTTTATATTATACAAGGACACGGCTTTTCGGTGATAACCCAGCTGCTGCCATGTATAAATCTCGCTTATTTCCTCAATGGTTCCGATGCCGCCGGGAAGCGCTGTAAAGGCGTCTGATTTGTCATACATCATTCTCTTTCTCGAATGCATGTCTTCGGTAATAATTGTTTCAGTTAGGGGCAGATGTTCTACCTTTTTATAAATCATTTCGGGTATAATCCCAATCACGCTGCCCCCGTTATCAAGTACAGCCTCAGCAAGAACGCCCATCAGGCCTGCAGCACCGCCTCCGTATATCAAGGTTATCTTTCTTTCAGCCAGATATTTTCCGAATTCCCTTGTTTTCTCCCCGTAAACCGTCTCTGTACCAAAGCTTGACCCGCAGAAAACACATAACGACCTGATAATCATTGCCATAATATAACAACTTATTGATTTTACTTCAAATAGTATGTTAAAACAGACGCTATGAAGTTTAAATGTCTTATTCTGGATCACGACGATACAAGCGTAAACAGCACTGCAGAAATTCACTATCCGGCACATGTTGAAACAATCAGACAAATGCGCCCCGACAGCGAACCAGTCAGCCTTGACACCTGGTTCAGAAAAAACTTCGATCCGGGCGTTATGGAATTTTTCACAGGAGAACTTAAATTCACTGAGGATGAAATTCAGCAGGAATATAAAATCTGGCGTGAATTTAATGAAACCTCCAATCCCAATTTTTTTTCAGGCATCACTGAACTGATATCGGAATTTCAAAGAAAAAACGGCATTGTTGCTGTTGTATCCCACTCCGAGGCCGATGTTATAAGCCGTCATTATAAAGTTAACGGATCCGGGGTACACCCGGATATTATCTTCGGATGGGATTATGATCCTGAAAAAAGAAAACCTTCTGTATGGCCGGTTGAACAAATTAAAAGCAAATATAATCTGGCAACAGAAGAGATTCTACTGGTTGATGATCTTAAACCCGGCCTTGAAATGGCAAAAAAATCAGGGATCAGTATTGCTGGCGCAGGCTGGGGACACAGCATTCCCGAGATAGAAGCCCATATGCGTGAACACTGTGATTACTATTTCACCGGTGTTCACGAACTTGCAGATCTTTTATTAAGCTGAATATTTACTCCCATTCGATGGTTGCCGGCGGTTTTGAAGAAACGTCATATACAACCCTTCCGATTCCGCGGACAGAATTCGTTATCAGCGATGATATCTCGAGTATGTCCCTGGTCTCAAACGGATAAACATCGGCTGTCATTCCGTCACTTGATGTAATTGCCCTTAGGGCAAGAACATATCCGTATTCCCGCAGATCACCGGCGACACCGACTGATCGTATCGGAAGCAGAACACAGAACGCCTGCCAGATTTTGTCGTAAAGACCGCGGGATTTTAGCTCGTTGATGAAAATCCAGTCTGCTTCACGGAGTATTTCGCATTTTTCATCGGTTATGTCTCCGAGAATCCGGACGGCAAGCCCCGGCCCCGGGAACGGGTGGCGCCTGATAATTTCATCGCTTATCCCTATTCTGCGTCCTAGTTCGCGGACTTCATCTTTGTAAAGTTTTCCCAAAGGTTCAATAATCAATCCTTTATCTCGTTTTGCCTCTACAAGCGGCGAACGCACGTTGTGGTGTGATTTTATAACCTGCGCTTTTTTCCCTACGCCCTTGCCTGATTCGATAAGATCGGTATACAACGTGCCCTGGGCAAGCATGTAATCGCCTTTGAGACGTTTTTTTATCTCGTCTTCCTGTACTTTTATAAAAAGGTCACCTATTATTTCCCGCTTTTTTTCCGGTTCGCTAATGCCCTTCAGTGCGGCAAGAAAACGTTCCGAGGCATCAATTAAATAGAGATTCTCTGCTCCGAGTTTTTTTAAACCCGTCTCAACTTCTATAGATTCGTTTTTGCGCATAAGGCCGGTGTCTATGTACATTAGATGCACCCTGGAAGGCTCAATCGATTTAAGAAGAAGTCCGCCGACAACAGTGGAATCAACCCCGCCCGAAATAAGCAGAAGGACATCACGACCGTCGGCCTGTTTTCTTACAGCTTCGCTTTCCTGTTTCAGATAGGCAGCCATATCCCAGCCTGTTTCAGCCCCGCAAATTTCAATTGCAAAATTTTTGAGTATGTCATTTCCGTGCTCACAATGCGTTACTTCGGGATGAAACTGTATACCGTACAGATTTTTCTCTGAATTGTATGCGCAGGCAATATGATGCTGTGATTCTGCAGCAAGGGAGAATCCGTTGCCCAGCCTGTTTATACTGTCGCCGTGACTCATCCAAGATGTAAAACCATCAGGAATTCCTTTAAAAAGCGGCAGCTCCATCGTGTAATTTATATTTGAACGCCCGTATTCTGTTTTTTCAAGGGCCTTGACCTCACCGCCGAAATCCGCTGTCATTCTCTGAAAACCGTAACATATACCTAAAGCAGGCAGTCCTGTTTCGTATATGGAATGATGAGGCGTCGGAGCGCCTTTCTCATACACCGAATACGGCGAACCTGAAAGAATAATCCCCTTGACGTCCTTTAGAAGCTCTTCAGTACATTCGGTTTCTGCGGTAACGATGTCGGTATATACACCAAAATCACGAATTCTTCTTGCTATGAGCTGGGTCGTCTGGCTTCCGAAATCAAATACGAGGATTTTATCCATTTCTGCTCCCTGTCTGCACTGTCTATTTCCAGAAATCTTTTCGAAGGATGGTTTCTTCGCGTCTGTATCCGATCGAAACAATATCAACCGGGGTTTCAGTGTAATCTTCTATAAATTTTATATATTCTTTGGCTTCTGCCGGAAGGTCTTCATAGTTTCTTATATCTTTAAGGCTTTTATTCCAGCCTTTAAAAGATTTTGTTACCGGAACCGAATTTTCAAGAACTGAAATATCGGCTGGAAAATTTTCAACAAGTTCGCCGTCGCATTCATAGGCTATACACGCTTTCAGTTCGCTTATTTCGTCATAGACATCGAGGTGCGTAAGAACAAGAGAATCCAGGGAATTTACCCTGCAGGCATATTTAAGCGCGGGCAAATCAAGGTAGCCGCATCTTCTGGGCCTTCCGGTCGTAACACCGTATTCCCGGCCTGTTTCCCGTATATAATTCTCAAGCTGGCCGTCCCTGTTGTCCTGAAACTCGGAAGGAAACGGACCATTTCCAACCCTTGTAGAATATGCCTTGAAAACTCCGAGAACGCCGTCGATATTTCTTGGTCCTATGCCCCCGCCCATCGCTGCCCCGGCAGCCTGGGAATATCCGGATGAGACATACGGATAAGTTCCGACATCAAGATCAAGAAGCACTCCCTGCGCTCCTTCAAACAGCGTTCGTTTCCCTTTGTTTTCAGCCATGAAAGTACATAGATCCAGAACCATATCCTTCATTCTGTCTTTGTACTGATCCAGATATTCACGGTCGTCGCCGGATAGGCCGGCATACAGTTTTTCATTGTAAAGGTCGCCTACCCTTATTCCGTCGCGATGAGCCTTATGCGCATATGTAACTCCAATGCCGCGTCCTGTGGTACCGATTGGATTGGATCGATTTTTATCAAGTTCTATGTCTTCTTCGCGGTATCGCGGAAGAACAAGATGCGCCCTGTCGGAAATGTATATTCTGTTTTCCCAGTTAATTCCCTGTTTCTCAATTGTTGCAAGCTCGTTAAAAAGAGCTTCCGGATCTATAACCATTCCTGTGCCGAGGACAACCTTTTTGTCGTCGTAAATAATACCTGACGGAACGAGATGAAGCTTGTAAGTAACATCTCCGGCAACGATTGTATGGCCGGCATTCGCGCCGCCCGAAAATCTTACGATAAGATCAGATTCTTCAGCAAGATAATCAACAATTTTTCCTTTGCCTTCGTCTCCCCATTGAGCTCCGACAACAACAAGATTCATAAAATACCTCTTAGTTTTTCGAGTAGTTTGGCGCTTCCTGAGTAATCATGATATCGTGAGCATGACTCTCTCTTAAACCGGCCGGCGAAATCTTAACAAAATTCTGATATTTACGCAATTCTTCTATGTTCGAACAACCGCAATAGGTCATCCCTTTTTTCAGACCGGTTATCAGCTGATGATGAAAAGCCCTGAGCTCGCCCTTATACGGCACACGCCCCTCGATTCCTTCCGGTACCGGAGTATCACCTTTCTTCATCTGGTAGCGATCTCCGCTGCCTTCCTTGATTGCCCCGATCGAGCCCATTCCCCTGTACTGTTTGAAGATTCTGCCTTCAAATATTATTTCGCTGCCGGGAGCTTCCTTTAACCCTGCAAAAAGATTGCCGACCATTATAGACGATGCCCCTGCAGCTATTGCTTTCGGAATATCACCCGAAAACTTTATGCCGCCGTCGGCAATCACCGGGATATTGTCTTTTTCTGCTTCTTCCGCGCACCATGAAACGGCTGAAAACTGAGGGACTCCGATTCCGGCTACAATTCTTGTAGTACAGATTGACCCCGGACCGACGCCTACTTTAACCGCATCGGAGCCTGCATCTATAAGACGTCTTGTAGCCTCTGCGGTAGCTGCATTTCCGCCCACAACCGGGACACTGTATTTGCGTTTAATATCGCTTATCGCGTCGCTGACGCTTTTTGCGTCGCCATGGGCGGTATCAAGCACTACAAAATCAACCTTGCTCTCCACAAGAAGCGGAAGCCTTCGGTCATAATCCTGCGGGGAAATTGCTGCGCCCACTATAAGTCTTCCTGATGAATCAGTTGCCGCCTCAGGGTGATCTCCATGCTTTTCCATATCCTTTACGGTAATTAATCCTGTTATTTTTCCGTCTTTGTCTATTACTGGCAGTTTTTCTATCTTGTGTTTATTAAATTTTATTCTGGCGCTTTCCGGGGTCGGCACCCCTTCTGCAATAACCGGATTCGGAGTCATTACATCTTTTACATGAAGGTTGTCGTCTTCCAGAAATCTGAGGTCTCTTCCGGTAATTATACCCGTCAGAATTCCTTCGGTATTTGTTACGGGAAAGCCTGACACCCCGTATTCTTCTCTCAGCCGTCTCACATCGCCTATCAGCGTGTCTTCAAGCACTGTGACGGGTTTCTCTATTATCCAGTTAAGAAAACGCTTTACAGAGGCCACCTGAGAGGCCTGCTCTTTCGGGCTTAAATTCCTGTGAATAACTCCGGCTCCTCCTTCAAGCGCCAGCGCTATTGCAAGCTCTTCCTCCGTTACGGTATCCATTGCCGCTGAAATAATCGGAGAATTCAGGTAAATGTCTTTTACAAGCCTGGTTCGGACATCGGCGGTATGCGGCAGAACATCAGAATATCCCGGAACTAGCAGAACGTCGTCGTAACTGAGTGATTCTTTTATATTCATTAAAGGCTCTCCTCAAGTTTTTTCATTGTTTCCTTATATTTTGCTGATATGGCCTCAGCCTTTTCAGCTGATTTGCCCCGGTACATCTCCGGCTTTGAAAAGAAATCTGAAGCATCCTGACCAGTAACAGTCTTCAGCTGCGTAGAGATTTTTTTCCATGTTTCCGGTTTTTTCGGCAGTTCAACAGCCAGAGTAGTTTTATTTTTCTCACACTCTAGCGTTACTTTCCGGATAACCTCATGGGCGTCCGGTTCTCCTGCGCATGACAGAAGAATGTATGCAGCTTCAGCTAATACAAGGTCCCCGGTGAAATTCAGATTTGCTGAAAGTCTTTCCCTGTCGACATAAAGTGTTGCAGTAATTTTTATCATACGGGCAACTGCCGCAGTGAATCCTGCAAGGTAATCAGCAATAAACCGGGTTGATGCAGAATTTGACAGATCCCTCTGGTGTTCCGAGATCTGGTCCATGAAAAATGTAATCACGCGGGGACTGAACGCCTTCCACAGGCTTTTAACATGTTCGGAATTCCACGGATTTCTTTTCTGCGGCATTGTTGATGACCCAACCTGGGTGGCCGTAAACATTTCCCTCAGCTCCGATATCTCCGAACGCTGCAGGTTTCTCAGGTCATCGGCAAGATTTGCAATTATTCCGAAAGCGGTATTTATCTCGGTAAGAAGTCTCAACAGATATTCCGGTTCCACCATCTGGGTTGAATGTTCGGAGGCTTTCAAACCGAGAAAATCAAGATATCGTTCTTCAAGATCAAAAGGATCGCTGACTATCATGCTGGTTGAATTGTATGATCCTACAGCGCCTGCCAGTTTTCCTCTCAGTTCCTTCGAGAGCCTTTCTATTTCAACAATTGATTTACCGAGTCTGGATACATATTCCGACAAAGCAAAGCCGAGGGTAATTGGAACTGCATGCTGCCCGTGGGTTCTTCCTACCTGCGGGGTACAGGCCTCATTTGAAGCGATTTCGGCAAGCTGCTTTTCCAGTTTTATAAGCTGCGGCAGAATCACCTTTCTGACTGCATCCCGGTACTTCATTGACGATGCAGTATCAAGAATATCTACTGATGTTGCTCCAAGATGAATAAAAGGTTTTAGTTCATCCGGCACCTTGTTCTTCATCACATTGACAAGGGCCCTGATATTATGCTGGGTCTTTTCTTCTTCCTCATAAACTTCTTCAGGTTTTATTGAGTCAGCCAGCGTATCAACAATACTGGAAAACTCTGCATATTTTTCGCCGTACAGGCTCATATGACTTTTAAGCAGCGCAGCTTCCGCCTTGATGCAATACATAATGCTTGCTTCTTCACTGATGTAGTCAGCTAATGAATCGAAAATCTGTCGATTTGATAAATAATATCGGTGATCGAGCGGTGAAATATTTCTGAATATACTCTTGTCTTCCATACCGAAATGTATCAGAAAGCGCATTAAATGTGAAGATAAAAACAAAGTGGTTGTTGGAAAAAACGGGCCAATCGCTGTTCATATACGGAAGGATTATGGTGGAAACTATATACAAACCTTTTTTGCGATCGACCCGAACTATGATATTTTAAATTCTGCCTTTATAAAAAGGCAAAAATACGCCCGCTTCCAAAAGAAGGAGCGGGCAAGTTTCTGCCATAATCCCTCTCCTTTCCAAGTGCGGGAGGCATTAACGTTTCCATCAATACCCATCGATTATTCCTGCATAGCGATAAATGCCTTAGCTGAAATAATTCGGAGAAAATCCGTTGAATATTTATATCATTTTTAATAAAAATCCACAAGTATAAATATCAATTATATGTTAACCTTATTTGGTGGTAAATTCAAAAAACAGGGTTAATAATTTATTCCAAAATGCAATCGAAGACGGACGCAGGCGCAATTACGCGGCAGCCGTAATAAAACTCAGAAATGTTTTAAATCTTTCGGATGATATACCCGAAGCGCTGCTTTACCTTGGACGTGCCTGCCACGAGCTTGGAAATTTTGATGACGCCATTATTTCTCTGAGGCTTTATATTACAAAAGCTCCAAAATCCGGTGCAGGTTATTTCTATCTCGGCAGAACCTACATAGCAACAGGCAAATTCCACCGTGCCGCATCTTGCTTTAATGAGGCTTTGCGGTTAAAACCTGATTTTGCGCCTTCGCTTGTCTACCTTGGATATGCGATGCTGCGCTGCGGATGTCCTGAAAAGGCTGTAGATTACCTTTCAAAAGCTATCGCTGAAGAACCAAATAACAAAAAAGTCAATACGATGTATATAAACAGCATTCTTGTTTTATCTCTTAAGGAATTCAGGAATGAAAATTACCAAAAAGCTTTAAAGGGGCTTCTTTTTCTTGAAGATTCAGGTTTCACTTCTCTTACGACAAAATTATATACGGGCATAATCTATAAAGAATTAAAAGAATATGTCAAAGCTGCCAAATATATATATTATGCAGCGAGTATTGTACCTGAAGATTCCCTTGTAAAAAACATTCTTGCTGAATTATACATGCTGGTCGGTGATATCGACAGTGCCTTTGAATTACTGTCAACATATAAAGAGCAGGACGAAATAAAATCTTTTTTAAACACCCTGGATAATACCGGGCAATCGTTTGCCGTCGCCTTCTGGCTAAAAAAAGATTACAGCACCGCCCTGTATTACGCAATTTCTTCTTTAAAAAAAGAACGGACTTACGACATGCATCTTCTTGCCGGCGAATGTCTCAAAAACAGCGGAAGGCTTGAAGAATCATATAATCATTTCACCCGTGCTTCAGAAATTAATAAAAAAACCGTAGAACCGCATTACGGCAGAGCATCAGTAAGATGGCTTGAGAATGATTATTCAGGAGTTGATTCCGAACTTGATATAATCGAAATAAAGAATCCGGACGATGATTTTGCGGAATACTACCGCATATTATGCAGCTGGAAGCTGAACAAAGATTATAATACCTGGAAACCCGCCGTCGAAAACCGTTTAAAAAAAGAGAAAGACGGCTGGCTGCTCACAGCAAAAGGATATGGTGAAATGTCCGTATCTGATTATTTGCGCGCTTACAGTTCATTCAAAAATGCATTAAAAATTGAGAACAGTCTGAGCGATGCCTGGAACGGACTGATAGAATCGGCAGAACCTGCCGGAAAACCATTGTTGCCAGTACTTAAGAAATATCTTTCTTTTTATGAAAATGATACCGAAAGAAGGATTCTTTACGCCGGAATGCTTGTCAGAAACGGTGATTACAGGACTGCATCAGACCAGTATAGAATTATAGCTTCTCTCTCAAATGAAATTTTTTACATTAAAAAGCTGGCATATTGTTGCCGCAAGGCCGGAATTTACAGGGAAGCATCGATTCTCTATCGACAGCTGCTTTCAAATTCACCTTTCAATGAGGAATATCTGAAACTGCTTCTTTTCTGCATGAGAAAAGAAGGCAGAGATTCTGAAACTCTTCCTTTACTGAAAAGCGCCATAGAGGCTTTCAAAAAACCGTCTGTAGACCTTCTTCTTGTTTACGGAGTAACCCTTTATAAAAACGGTATGGATGAAGAAGCTCTCAATGTTTTTCAAAAATGCATTTACAACGGAATCAGCGACCGAAGAGTTTATTATAATATGAGTGTAATCTACCGCAAGAAAGGTCTTATCGAATGGGCTGAGATGTACAGTAAAAAGGCTGAACAATCAAAAAAAAAATAACTTTATTGCGAATTAAAGTTGTGTAAATTATAATAACATCAGGAGGAAAAAATGGCTCAAACAAAAGCTTTGGATCTTTTTCAGGCTTATCATGAAGGTAAGCTTCCGCATGACGGCGGTTATATAGTGTCGTCCTTTTTTAAGAATAATTCACCTTACTCTATATATGAAGTTGTTGCTTACGGCGGTGTTAAAAATATTACTGCAAGCGACGAAGGTATTACTTTTCAGACTGACGGCTGCAAACTGTACATTCTTGTTGAACCAACCATGTATTCAAGAAAATATGTGGAGCCCGTATCCCGTGAACATGGAAGTTCCATCCCCTTCAGATTCAGTGAACTGAATATACATAATGCCAAAAATCAGTACAAGATTATGGTCCCGAAAGAACCTCTTGTCACCTATTCTTCATTTACAATTTTAAAACCGACCGGTATTAACTTCGCACTTTGTTTTTATAATCTTCCGGATGTTTTTGAAACAATTGAGTTCTTTTTTGTTCAAACATTCAACAGGGAAGCTCAGGTTCCCAAAAGGGACGCTCAGGAAGCAGCAAAACTTGTTATTGAGGCTATAAAAAAATTCAGCATTTTCTAATCGATTTTAAATTCAAAAAAGCCGGTTGTAACATCTTTTAACAACCGGCTTTTTTTTATCAAAAAGCTGACTATTTTCTTTTAATCAATGCCTGTGCAGCGGATAATGCGGCAATAGGCACCGAATATGTAGAACATGAAACATAATCAAGCCCAACATTGATACAGAAATCTATATTTTCAGGGGCTGCTCCATGCTCGCCGCATAGTCCTTTCAGCAAGTCCGGTCTTGTTATTGTTCCGCGCTGTATAGCGCGTGCAATAAGTTCCTTTACCGGCTTTTCAAGTGTTCTGAAAGGATTTCCGCTTATAATGTCGTACAAGGTGTAATCAGGCATAAAAGAAGTGAAATCATCTCTTGAAAGGCCAAGTGTAGTCTGGGTAAGATCATTTGTACCGAATGAAAAGAATTCAGCATAACGCGCAATATTACCGGCGGACAGGGCGGCTGCAGGAAGTTCAATCATCGTTCCGACTTTAAATTTTAGCGGTTTGGCTTTCATCTTCTCGCGAATTTCCTTTTCTACTTCAAGAAGACCCGGATACTGCGAACCTTCGATTTTCTTTCCGTATAGAATCATCTTCAGTTCTGCTTCATTCATAATCAAAGGCACCATGATTTCCGGTTTGACAACTATTTTCTTTGCCTGCAGCTCATAAGCAGCTTCAAATATGGCTTCAACCTGCATTTGATATATTTCCGGGTATGATACTGCTATTCTGCAACCGCGGTGCCCGAGCATCGGGTTAAATTCCCTAAGACTCTCCGATTTTTCCTGAAGATTTTTCTCGGTAAAGCTCTTTCCCGTTGATTTTTTCATATAATCACAAAAAGCTTTTATCTCTGCTTTATTATGGGGCAGAAATTCATGCAATGGAGCATCAAGCAGTCGGATGTTTACCTCTTTGCCGGCCATTACGCTCAGCAGATCGGTAAAATCTTTTTTCTGCATTGTTTTTAATTTCTTGAGAACAGCTTTTCTTTTCGAGTCATCCTCTGAAAAAATCATTTCTCTGAAAACATTAATCCGTGACTCGTCAAAAAACATATGCTCTGTTCTGCAGAGACCTATACCGTCAGCTCCGAACGCCAGCGCGAGCTTGGCGTCGTTTGCCTTGTCGCAGTTTGCCCTGATTTCAAAGTTTTCTATATTTTCCTTTACAATTTTTGAAAATTCAATCAAACCGTTTTTTGCAGGATCCGGTTGTATCAGGCCTGCCTGGCCAAGATATATGCTCGGCGCGGCAAAGTCCGGAACATTCAACGTTATTACATCGCCTTCTTTTATGGTAACATCACCGATTACCGCTTTATTTCCGCTGATTTTCATAGCGGGATTTACAAGCGAAACCTTCCCGTACTGACGTGCTACTACCGATGCATGAGCTGAATAGCCTCCCTCAGAAGAAAGGACCCCCGATGAAACTTCAATTGCCTTTACGTCTTCTGCAAAACTGGAAGTCAGACAAAGTATAAGCCTGTCGTCCATATCATTAAGTCTGGCATTTTTAAACTCATCGAGAAGCGCCTCGGTAGAGAAAAAGACTCTTCCTATGGTTGCCCCCGGAGCCCCGGAAATACCGCCGTCGATTTTCTTTAAATTCTGAACTGATTTCATATCAATAACCGGATGCAGCAACTCGTTTAGCTGCGAAGGTTTGATACCTGTTATTACTTCTTTCTGATCAATAGTTTTGTTATTGTAAAGATCCAGTAGCAGTTTAATATCTGCTCTCGTTGATTTTTCATTTACAGGATTCTGGTTTATCAGCGATAATCGCCCGCTTTCAATAGTGAAACCTATTTTTCTGATTTCACGATATTCATCTTCAAGCTTAACTGCAATTTCTTTAAATTCATCAAGATATTTCCTGTCAATCTTGTTGATATCTTTTCCTGTTGATTCGGCAGAATTGAATTTATTCTGGAAAAACTCGCCATCCAGAACAGCATCTCCGGTTATTGCGTTTCTTGTTGAAAAATAGCCCGAATAACTGTCTTTACCGTAATTGCCGTATACCATCGGCTGCACAAGAATAGCAACTCCTGTGTCTTCCACATCTTCAAGTTTAATCAGATAACTTACTCTTTTAAGCACAATCTTCATCTGTTCCGATGCGCTTTTAAACAGACCGGGTTCAAGTTCATTCTTGAAACCTTCCAGTATCTTGTTATAATCAACCTTTTTATCTTCGGAATTCAGAACTTTCAGCTTTTTAAGATTTTTACGGTATCTGTCGATCGCTTTATTATCTTCAAGAAGTTCAGCAATTCTCAATTCAACCTGAAAAAGACCGTTCAGCATGAACAGGAATTCATGGTTTGCAAAATCTTTTCCAACATATTTGCTGAAACCTTCAAAGGTGTTATCTGCAAGACCGAAATTGTGCAACGTCGGATAAGAAGCTATTGCAAGATTTGAACTCAGTACAATCTTTAAAAGCATGGGGTTGTCTTCACTGTCAAAAACCTTGCCTGAAAGTTTACGGTAATAATCGAAAAAAGGTTTAAAAATACTAATCAGATCATCTTCTTTTTCCAGCCGCGGCGAAGCTACCGTATTAATAATAAATCCAGGTACTACAGGAAGACCCATTTTCATAAGATCATATGCGTGCTGCCCCCTAATACCTATTTTATTTGAATCAGGTGTTTTTTTCGCTGAAGCTTTATTAGTGATAAAATATGTATTTTCTTTTATATCCATTTTTTTCCTCGTTTTTCTAGAAAAGATTTATTACCGTATTAACAGGGAATTTCAGAAAAGCTTCGAACTGATGACTTGCACCCTGTTTCAAATATTTCTGAAGTTTTGCTACATCCTTTATATCATCCCCTGCTACGGCAAACAAAATAGCACTGCCGTGTTTTACTTTTCCCCACTTGAAAAGCGAAGCGATATTTAAAATCCTCTCTCCATCATAAAAAATATGTACTTCAAGATTCGGATTTTTTGCATTGTAACTCTGAATAATTCTTTTCCAGGCCTCAACATTACCGTTATGAAACAACTCGTTGGTAACAGGAACTGAATACATCGGCGTCATTTTTTGTGATCCGCTGCTCTTTTGCGGCTCCTGTTTAGGCTGTACTGTTTCTACTTCCTCATCCGGTTCCGTTTCATCTTCATATTCCTGTTCATCTTCATACTCTTCTTCATCTTCATAAGCTTCATAAGGAGTATACTTATAACTGCCCTTTTTCATAACATCAGATAAAACTGATTTCTTGCCGTTTATTATTTCAAAGATCTTTTCCGCTACTTTGTCCCTGGGAACATTTTCTCTTTTCTCGTCTGAAAAGGTACCTACAAAAACAGTAACAAACTCATTTTTTCTCAACTCGTTGGTTACATCCCAGCTTTGTTCATTTTTTGGATTAATAACAAGATATCCCAATTCGGGATGGTGATAGCATATAACAGAATCAAATGCCTTTAGTTTTTTTAATTCCGATTTAATAGTTTCAAAATCGTGTGTTGTTACTGAAAGGTTTCCGGATTTGCTGTAATAGCCGTATTTATCATTCAGAAGAGCCGAAACAATTGAAGCTACCTGCCCCTGTTGAATATCTTTGGCAGATAAAAGACTGTTAAGTATATCTGCAAGATTATATCCCTCTTCAAAATCAGAAATTATGTCCATTACAGACTGAAAATGAAGCAAAGAGTCATTAAACCCCTGCCTGCTTGATAGGTTATCATAAACGCGAAGTATTTTATTCATATTTGGCAACCTCAATTTAAAATCCCCTGTTTCTCAACAGGGGATTATTATTTTAATTAGATAGTAATTCAGATAGTATCCAAATTACTCTTCCTGGGCCTGCCACGTCTAGTTTTTGTTTTATCATTATCCACAACGCCTTTTGATTTGGCAGTAGATTTAGCTTTTGTTTTTTTGGCCGGTGCTTTTTCTTTAATTGTTGTTTCAGCAGGACTGCTTTCTGCAGGCGCATTCAACATATCAAGATATGATGAACCCAAAGACTGCTGGTGCCCCGCATCTTCTTCTTCAAGATCTGATGAAAAGCTCATGTCTATATCTTCACGTACGGTCGATCTTCTTCTTGAGAAGGCTGCGAATGCTGCATCCTGAAAACCTTTGGAAACACCGTGCAGGAATTCATTGAGAACATTAGCCATACCGTCCAGAGTCGCTTTCTTTCTTTTTATTGAAGTAATATCAACATCAAGAAGGAGTCCCGGCTGAATATGATACGGATTAATGATGTAATCAAATTTCGCAAATTCAGAAGTAAGAAAAGCCAGTCTGTCTTCCATTACCCTTCTCTGAACCGGATACCTGTAACCGTACATCTCCTGAAGTTTTTCTCTCATCATAACAAGTTTCTTATGCAGTTTATCTTTCTGGAAAACATAAGTCCTGTTCATTTTTTCTACTTCAGTTTCAGCAGCATCTACAAAAGATACTTCATCCCAGCTTTTTTCTATATCTTCGTAAACCGGATCACCGGTTTTTACCTTTATTTTTTTCTTAACCTTGTTTTTGTAGATTTTAGAGAGATCTTCAAAGTCAGTGACTCTTTTCATTCTCTTTCCGTCTACGTATACCATTTCAAGAACGTCCCAGATGTGTTCAACTTCAACCTCAAAAGATTTAACCTGTACATCATAGGCTTTTCTTTCTTCGATGAGCTGTGCATTATCGTAGTATTTCATTCTTATTTTGTAACGTTCATCAGGTAAAGTTGCATCGTCTGTATCTTCGTATTCACGAATTACAAGCTCGCGTGCATTTTTAAGGTTCTCTATATACTGATAACCCATCTTTGAAGTATCAAGAATACTTGTAATTGAGTTAATGGCGGTATTATACCCTCTGTTACGAATATTCTCGATATCCATAATCTTTTTAAGATTTTCCCTGATATTAAGCGGATCGAATTCTTCAGGATCAATCTCGGCCCGAAGGCCTTCAACCTTTTCCATTATGCTCTTTGAAATGTAGCTGTACCGTGCTGATTTTGCATTGTTGACATCATCGGATGTGTGGTTTTCAACCTTCCCCATCTTGGTGAAGATTATTTCACTGTCGTTTAATTCTTCAAGCCCCTTGTCGAGTCTTTCATCCTTGAAAACTTCGATTTCCTTATCGATTGCATCGATAATCTGTTTTGAAATCAAATCCTTAATCAAATACTCTACAGTTGCCTGATAATGAAAGATTGGACTTATCAGTTCCGAATCAAGAATATTGACTGACAGTTTTACGTTGCATACAGTTTTAGGTTTCTGAATACTGTCCTTGAATGAACATTTTACAACCGAATACGCGTTCTCGCCTCTGATAAAAGCACCAACATCCGTTTTTTGTCTCAGCAGTGAATTGGTCAGGTTTTCAAGATCATTCATACCACGCTGTATATGTCCCTGCAGGTGTCCGTACATGTTTACAATTGATTTCTCAATTTCGCCGGTATTGAAGCGATCCATTCCACCTACTTCTTCAAGCAGTGTAGCTATTTCTTTCGGGGTGTATCTTGTAAGAACCTTCATTTCCTCTTTATCAACGAAGTTTCTTACCTTTTTTACCATTTCATCTTCAGCAGTTACAATATAACGGTTGAACATGTTCTGGTAATTCTGGTTGAAGTAATTATAAACCTTTTCTTTCAAACCTCCCATTACATCAAGTTCTGAAAGAACTTCATCGGGTAATTTTGCTGTCATATGGTTTATTACTTTGTCGACTTCTTCTTCAAGCAGCCGTTCTACTTCAGCCTGTTGGTCCCTGCTTTCCTGGGCAAGAGAGTTCCTGGAACCCACCGCACTTCTTTTTTCCGGGTGGAATACCATTGGACTTTTTGGTAAATCTACGCTTCCCATTTGACTCTCCTTACTAGTTTTATCAGTATACAGATTATCAATAACCATGCTGATATGTAAAGTAAGTTTTTTTTTTTTTTATAAGTTTTAAGGCTTTTTAATCAAAAAACATCGTGTTACTATTATTTTAACAGGAAAACGCATGTATAAAAAATTTACAATTTTAATAACGGCTTTATTTCTATTACTGGCAAATGTCATTACCGTTTCGGCAGATACCAGAACAGAGAATATCGAACTGTTTCTGGTCGTTGACAAAAGCAAATCCATGGTAGAAGAGATCGATGATGTTACGTCCTATATAAACGAATATTTTATCAGCGACTTTCTCATTCCCGGAGATCGTCTTGTTTTCATTCAGTTCTACGGTAACGCTGATCTTGTATTTGACGGCATAGTCAAAGAAAATAATATTTACAGCATAATGAATACTATAAAGGCTATACCTGCCGACGGCCGGTTTACAGATATCGGAAATGCTCTTGACAGGCTTGATTCTGCTGTAAACGACACGCAACAGCGTTTCGACCGAAAATATCTTATCCTGCTGACCGACGGCAAACAGGAAGCCCCACCTGAAAGTCCCTATTACACCCCGGACGGCAGCTTTAATCACAAATTTCTTGAAAACACAAAAACCATTCAGCGCGAAGGCTGGAAAATTATGATTTTGGGGATTGGAACAGATACGGCCGTAGAAGAACTTGCCGAAGAACTTGCGACTACACACAAAACGCTTGATTTTACCGGTGAACTCCCGCCGCCAATCAGTCAGTCGGAAATTATCGGCAGGGTAACAGCAGATAATTTCGAAATTACCAGGGGCGTTCTAAGCCTTTCTCTTTCCAGCGAAGGTTATGTATCGGAAAGGACTGTCATCATAGAACAAATCACATTCCAGAACAGCAGCGGCAATTATCATCTGCTTGATAATAAATACTCGACTACAATAAGTCCTGAAAGTTCAATCGATATTCATATCACATTATCATCGGAAGTGCTCAACGGAATTATACCTGAAAATACTGATGGTACAGTCATCTTCAAATTTGAAGGAGACACCCCCTTTCTTCCGGCTGTCTTTTCCTGTAACTTGGGTTCGGAGAAGAATTCTGAAATAGCCAGTAAAACTGAAAACGTAATAAAAAACGAAAAAAATGAATCAAAAGACGTGATCGGCGGATTCAATTGGCTTATAATTATTATAGTAATTCTTGTCATTGCAGGTATAATAGCCTTTATACTTATCAGGAACCTTATTCTGCATAAAGACGACGATGAAAGGAAAAAAAATAAAACTAATGAGATTTCAAGCGATAGCTGATTTTATTAATAATCATGACAAGTTCATTCTCACTGCACATGAAACCCCTGACGGCGACGCAATAGGCAGCGAGATTGCTGCATATCTTGCTCTAAAAACTTTAGGTAAAACGATAAAGATAATTAATGCTGATCCTATGGCGGAAAAATATTATTTTCTTGATATCGACAATATAATTGAACTTTACAAGGATGATAGTCAGCTTCCTGATGATATATCCGACTGGGTGCTTCTCATTCTTGATACAAACGATATAAACAATATCGGTTCCATAAAATTAAACGTTCTTTCCAAAGTAAAAAACTATTTTATTTTCGATCACCACGAGGGCGGAGATTCGGTTTCGACAGCAAATCATATTGAAAGCGAAGCTTCCTCGACATGCGAAATGCTGTTTGAGCTTTTTAATGAAATGAAGATTGAAATTTCATACGAGATGGCCGTTGCAATCTATCTGGGCATTGTCTACGACACTGGTTCTTTTATTTATCCCAAAACAACAGCAAGGACTTTCTCAATCGCAGAATCATGTGTAAGACTCGGAGTTAACCCGAATTTCATTTACTCAAAACTTTATGAGAGCAATTCAATATCATCGCTTATGCTTCAGTCCAAAGTTCTTTCAACTCTTGAGTTCTTCTATGACAATCATGTTGCTGTTCAGACAATGCGCAAAGAAGATATTATTGAGAGCGGCGCCCTTTATGAAGAAGCTGATTCTCTTATTAATATTCCTCTTAAAAGTGAAGAGATCAAAGTATCGGTTTTTTTCAAGGAAAATCTTGAAGGCATCCTCCGTTGTTCTCTCCGTTCAAAGGGTAATATTGACGTAGCATTCATTGCCCAGATTTATAACGGCGGAGGTCATAAAACCGCGGCAGGATTTAAAAGCAAATACCCACTTGAAGAAATCAAGGTAAAAGTGTTAGATATGCTTAATAAATACTTTGCGCAGCCGGGAAATGATTAGATATAGTTTACATATTTTTTCTGTTATATTTTTTTTATTGATTGTCCTTTCATGCATGGACAAGGATGAAGAATACAAATCTCCTGAAATGGTTACTGATATTACTCCCTCTGCAGAAGACGGCGATTCAATTGACAATATATATAACAGCAGCGCGTTCGACACTGATTCGGACAAGCCGCTGATTCCTCTCGGTTCTGATGAGATCCTTATTTCTACAATTAACCTGAACATAGATCTTGATGCCCAGGAAGAACAGATGCTTGTATTCCGTGAACGATCCAATCCCGACGGTTTTATACATATTGCCATTGCCGATTTTGACAATGTCCAGAATAGTTATTCACGCGTCTGGAATGGCCGGACCAAAGCCGAAAACATCAGATCATTTATTGTTTATCTTGATGATATTATCGGAGATCATAACTCCGAGATTGTATGCTCCGGCCGTGATTCCGACGGCAATACAACGCTTGATATTTTCTGGAAGAATACAACCGAAAGAAACCAGCCGGTATATCTGCCTGTCTTTAATATTGCTGAACGCGGAACAATAGAGATTAATCAACTTGAACGTTCAAGAGGGTACCATCAGGGCCTTAAAAACGGGATCAGTTATACAATTACAGTAACAAGCGAAGCAGATGAAAACGAGCTTATTGTTTCCAGATACTATTGGGATTTTCCTTTGAAGAAATATCTTCTTCTTTCACAGGAAAGAATCGAAAATACTGTTGTAGCAGAAAATCAGCTTGAGGAACTGTTCACCGGCGATGAACTGGCTTTTTATGATTTTATCGAAGGCCCGTGGTACGATGACGATAAAATAATTTATTTTGATCCCGTGAATAAAGCTTCAACTTTTTACCTTGATGATATCCAGGAAAATTACAGCTGGATAAACTCCTATAAAGTTCTCAGCAACCTGCTCTATGTCCGGTGCAGAAATGAGATAATTAATTATATTGAAAATGAATTTTATATTAAAATTCTTGATCTGAACGAAATAAACGTTACCGTCAGGGATATCGACAGCCAAACCAGAACAAAGGGGTCCAATGATATCTGGACAGGAAATTATACCCGCATGAGTGCGGATATGCAGGAAGAAACTGTCCTGGATTTGGATCGGGTAATCGACTATACATCATTACCGGAACTTTCCGGACAATATATCAGCGGTTCCGGTGATATTATTGAGTTTTACGGCTCAGATTTTTATATGAAAAACTCTTTTGAAGAAATCACCGGAGGATTCGCAGTCTATAAAGCAGATATCAATATTCTCAGTTTAAAGATTCTTGACGACCGCGGGATAGTCATTGAAGAACGTTCCTATGCACTTGGTTATACGGAAGAACAGAAAGAAATGTCTATAGAGAGAACGCTTGTGCTTACTCCGGGAGCATTAAGCATTTACGGGTTTCGCCCGTTTGACTCCGAGTTTCTCAGATTAACGCAGACAGAAACTCTTGAAATAAACAATGATAATATCGAATAATCAATCCCGATTCAATAAACCGGATAACCTTCAAAACCGTCTTCCTTAAGTTTTATTATCAGCTCCTGTTCTCCTCCGGCTTCCGTCACCGGCACTGCTACAATGAGATAATCTTTTCCGTTTACGTTTTTTGTTCTTATTTCAGCTTTATATCCTTTTTCTGTAGCCCTCTTAAAAAGATCTTCAGCATTTTCTTTTACTGAAAATGAACCAAGCTGTATATAAAAGACATTTATATCTGCATCATCGTCCAGGCTAACAGTTTCCCGGTTATTGTCAATAAACTGTATATCTAGTTTTTCATTACTGAAAAACATTTCAGGTGAGATTATTCTTGCCACTTGTTGATATGGTATCATTTCACTTCGCTTTTTCAGGAAGTCGGCAATTTCCGGCAATTCGTATTTTTTTGAATTTTTCTGATAAAAATCATCAATAAACCTTACAGCCTCCATTGGTATACTATCAGTTGCCTTAATAATATTATTCAATATCAGAATTGCATCATCAATTAAGTCAATATTTGATTTAATTCTTGCGGACAGTACCTCTGATTTTATCCGCAGGCCAAGGTCATCTGCAAATGTCATAATTGCCCGTATCTGGGCTTCCGCTTCTCTATAACATGCTGTTTCAACATTTATTTCAGCCGCTCTGTAAAGAGATGTAAAATCTTTTTTTCCTTTCACAGAAAGCGAAGCTTTTTCAAAATACTCCGCTGCTTCTGCCAATTCCCCCAACGCGCATTTTATTTCAGCAATCTCTATATAAGCTTTATGTTTATCGCTTTCTGGTAAAGACTCAATTTCCGACAGTAATTCTTTAACATATGCCTCCGGGCTTCTCCCTGTCTCTTCTTCTGCCTGTATAGTTGCCGGTGTCAGAGATATTAATATTATTAGTAAAACAAGATTATGTCTCATCCCTGATATTTTCAGGCTGCAAAAACTCTTCCGGTGCTTCATCCGAAATGAATCTTGCCTTTTCCTTTTCTTTTTTCTTTCTTGCTTTTTTATTACCAATACTTACATAGAATGCAAAAGGAAGCGTGAATATTGCACCTGCAAGAAAAGCAATGGCTATGCTTAGAAATACAGGAATTTCTTCAAGGACTGTAAATCCGAAAGAAATATCTGTTGTATTTCCGATATTAAATGCGCTGAAGAGAATCGCAACTGCAAGTCCAGTCAGAAAAAAAACCAGCTTAAACATAAACAGCCTCTCCTATATATGTGTTTCCCTTTAAATCTTTCAGTCTTATCTTAACATATTCTGAAGACTTTTTATATTTTCCGGGAAAAACAATCATACTATTTTTTTCGGTACGGGCCAGAATTTCATTACTGTCTTTTTTTGAAACGCCTTCAACAACTGCTTCTTCAACTGTTCCCAGCCGTTTTCTTTTTTCTTCAAATGTAATTTTCTGCTGAATTTTTATAATCTCCGACAATCTGTCAAGTTTTACTTCCTGAGGTACATCATCGTAAAATTTATAAGCTTCAGTTCCTTCTCTCGGATTATAATAATATGTAAACGCTTCTTCAAATTTTACTGTCTGCATCAACTGTTTTAAAAGCAAAAAATCATTATTTGTTTCACCCGGGAAACCTACCATCAAGTCGGTGGATATTGATACTTTTTTGTCAAGATTCTTTAGTTTCAGTGCAAGATCGATGTATTGCTCCGCTGTATATTTACGATTCATTCTTTTTAATACTATGTTCGAACCGTGCTGTGCCGGCAGGTGTATAAAACTGCAGATACGCTCTTCATCGTCAATGGTTTTTACGAGTTTATCTGTAAAATCCTGGGGATTGGAGCTTGTAAACCTCAGCCATTTTATTCCTGTCTCTTCAAGTATTTTTTTCAGCAGATCCGAAAAATCATATTCTTCATTTTTATATGAATTAACGTTCTGTCCAAGCAGGGTTATTTCGGAAATACCGGATTCATACAACGTTTTTATTTCAGAAATAATTGATTTTACATCCCTTGAAATTTCATGGCCCCGAACGTACGGAACAATGCAATAACTGCAATAGTTGTCGCAACCGTTCATTATCGGAATCATTGAATGTGAATCCGTAACCTTTCCATGACTATCAAAAAAATCATATTTTTCATCGATGGTATCCAGTTCGGCTGAAATTTCATCCATATTTTTTTTTACGAGATCGGCAATCTTTACTTTTTTAAAATTACTTACGACATGACTTACAACCGGGAAATTCTCTTTTATGGAATCTTTCAGCCTTTCAGCCATGCAGCCAATTATAATCAGTTTGAAATTTTGATAATTACGTAGTCGTTTATAATAACCCAGTCTGCCCCAAATTCTGTTTTCGGCAGTCTTTCTTACAGAACATGTATTGATTATTATTAATGATGCCTCTTCAGGTTTTTCTGCAGGCGACCATCCTTTTTTTACCAGACTTGCGGCCACAGCGGAAGATTCGGCAGTATTCATCTGACATCCGTAAGTCTCTATAAAAAAAGATTCAGTCACTGGATTTCTCCATTAATTATTCCTCTGATATACCAGCGTATATTATTCCAGTCGTTATCTCTCGGCAGAAGTATCCATGCGCCTTTATTGAAATCTTCATCGAATTCAATGTCCTGATCTTCAAGCATATAAATATTGCTGTATGTGTCATAAAGAATATTGTCAAAACTCAGTACATGTTTACCGGATATGTCAATATCACTGTACTCGTTAAATATACTCAATATTTCTATAAACGAGAAATCAGTATCAATATAATCAAACAGAACCTGCAGCATGGCATAAACCTTGTTTGCATCGGTAACCTTCAGGTTAATAATTTTTTGATAAAAAGCTTCAAGAATTTGCTGTTGCCTTTTTGATCGCTCAAAATCATTGGAACCATGTCTTGATCTTGCTACTCTCAGAGCTTCAACACCATTTAAATTATATGTTCCTTTAGTATAATTCAGAGTAGACCATTCACCGTTTTCGCGTGTCCGGTATGTCGGATCGACAAGATCTTCTTCAAGAGTAACTTCTATTCCGCCTAAAATATTTACGATATCAATAAATGCGTACATATCAACTATAATGAAATTCTTTATATCAAGTCCCGTAATTTCGGATAATTCGTTTTTAAACTGCTCAGCACCATAATTCAGATATATACTGTTTATCTTTCTTCCCTTCCAGTATAGATCTCTCGGAATCCCTATCAGGTGAGCTTTTCCGCTTGTTTTATCAGCATGCGCAAGAATCATTGTGTCCGTATTTTTCTCATGGTTTCCAACCAGTAAAAAAGTAATTGAATCATCTTTTGAATACAAACCTTCAATTTTCGGGATGTTTTCAGGAATTATGAAATTCCTCCGGTTTTCCCTGTCCAGAATCTTTTTAACTGAAAGTGTTTTTAACGAGGAAACCGGGACTTCGTCGGCATCTACAAGATATATTTCACCCAGTTTCTTCAAAATGGAAAATGAGCCCAGCCTTGTACCGTCAGAATGGTTCAGGTCATAGTAATAATAATCAATATCTTCTCTTGGCTGATTATTTATCTTCAAATCCATGCTGTTCAGATATTGTATAAAAAATTCATCATCCAGACGTTTTTGGAAATCTTCTTTTATTTTATCAAGCAGAATCAAATCCGGTTTTCTTTTATCCATTTTCGCCGCAGAGATTATCAAATGTTCACGAAAAGACTCGAATTCCGTGTATTCCTGATTACCGGGATTTATCCGGTATAAGATACTGTCTCCTCTTTCTTCAAATATGCCCGATATTGTATTTGTATTTATTCTGTTACCGACTGTAATATTCCGGTCTGAAATATTTATAACGCCTGAACTCCCGGCAGCTTCGATTAATTCATCTGATTTTGAGAGATTCTCCAGTTTTTTGTAAGCATCATCTATAGCGATATTTAATATTTTAAGTTTTTCAAGATTCTGATTGATAAAGTAAACTGCTTCCCTGGAAGCTGCTGCGACAGTTAAATCCTGACCGTCTATTCCTGTAAGAAGAATTTCTGATTCAGAAAAAGCATTAATGGAAGTGAATACCCTGTTTAAATACTCAAGTTCAAACAGCGTGTTGCTCTTCTTTTCACATTTTATATCTTCCGAAATAAAATACTCGCTAATCAGCTCATTCCGTATAAATTTTCCAATTGTCCCGGATTTTTTATTGATATTTTCCGCTTCCAAAAGCGCTATTACAGCGTCCTGAAGTTCTTCATCTCTTTTTTCGTCTAACAGTTCATTCTCCGGCCCGTTAGTAATATCTTTTATAGGGTAATCTACAAGCGGCAGTCCTAATGATGCACGAGTTCTGTTTAAATCATATGCAAGCATGCTGTTTATATTATTTAGATAATCACTTGTTTCACGATTCTCTGCAGTTTCCTTGAGAATCAGACTGTTTTGTTTTTCTATGAGATTTTTTAAACTTGAAAGTCTGAAACTGTTTATAACAATAACAGCTGCAAGTATAAAAACTATTGCTGCTGAAACCGCCGCCAGTGTAATCTTTATTTTTTTATTCAGCATTTAATGTTTGAAGCTCCTTTGTCCGGTATAAACCATTGTCGCGTTAAATTCATTACATGCTTCAATACTTTCGAAATCTCTGAGCGAACCACCGGGCTGTATAACAGCAGAAACGCCTTCTTTTAAACCCACCTCAATTCCGTCCCGGAAAGGGAAAAAAGCGTCTGAAACCATAACACTTCCTTTCATTCCGCCGTGTGCTTGATCTGTTTGTTTTTGTATATTTTTTAATACATCCTCATCTTTAATCAAGCTTAAAGGTGTTTTGTATTCTTCAAAACAAATTCTGTCGGCATATTTTCTGTATGCCTTGTCACGTGCTATTTCCGCCACGCCTACCCTGTCCTGTTCTCCTGTACCGATTCCAACCGTAGCACCGTCTTTAACATAAATTACGGAATTACTTGTTATTCCGCTTTCAATCAGCCAGCCGAAGATCATATCTTTCCATTCATTTTCAGTAGGCTGTCTGTTTACAGTGTAAAGTTTGCCTTTATACTCAGTCTCTGCGGGTAAAAAGTCTTCTTTTGACATCTTTGGAACAAACGACCATTGAGCAATCAGCCCGCCGTCAATCAGGGATTTAAAATCAATAAATCTGTTTCCTATAAACTCGTTTAACCGATTCATGTTTTCAATTTTCATTACCCTGAGATTTTTCTTTTTTGAAAGTATATCCATAACCCCATCCTCAAAATCCGGGGCGGCAACAACTTCCGAATAGCTGGCTGTAATAAGTTCGGCAGTTTCCCTGTCAAGGGCCCGGTTTACAGCAATTGCACCTCCGAAGGCAGCAATTCTGTCAGCCATTAAAGCTTTATAATATGATTCTGAAAGAGTGGGCCCTGTTGCTACGCCGCACGGATTGTTATGCTTAACAATAACAGTTACCGGCTCATCCCTGAAATACCGAAGTATATTCAAAGAGTTATCAATATCAGTAATATTTGTTTTTCCCGGGTGTTTTCCCGACTGAATCAGTTCAATATCCGAAGCAAGATACTTCCCGGGTAAGATTGTTGAAACCTCGCCCAAAGTTATATTTCCGTTTGTGAGTTTATATAAAGCAGCTTCCTGGTCAGGATTTTCACCGTACCGAAGGCCTTTTTCATCGCCGTCAATCGTCCATGTAGCTTTTTTATAATGCAAAGTCTGTTTATCGTCGGCATTATTATAAAAAGACATTTCCATGTTCTCCGGGAAAAGGTCTTTGATAATTCTGCTGTACATTGATGATAGCTTTTTTTCAGACATTATAAACCCCTTTGCCGTCCTGTTTAAAAAGATATTCCGCAATTGCCTTATCATAAGAAGCGGTATGACCGAAAGTTTTTTTGGCGTAATTCAATCTTGAATTTAATGAAACAGTTCCATTATTTTTCCTCATTTCATCCAGAACGGTTGAATAGTCTGACGGATCACAGATTGAAACAACTCTCAGAAAGTTTTTTGCCGACGCTCTCAACATGCATGGACCGCCGATGTCTATATTAGCACGAGCATCTTCCAGAGTAACATCTTTTTGTGAAATTGTTTCTTTAAAAGGATATAAATTCACAATAACCATATCAATACCCACTGCACCCGTCCTTTCCAGGTCTGCCTTGTGAGCATCATTATAGGTTTCACTTAACAAACCCAGATAAATCTTGAAATCAAGTGTTTTTACCAATCCTCCCTGCATTTCGGGTTGCCCTGTATATTCGGAAACGCTTTTCAGATTCTTTTTATGATTTTCACCGAGTATCCCGCTTATCCTGGAATATGTGCCGCCGGTAGAAAAAATATTTATATCGGGATTAATTTCGGTCAGTCCTTTTACCAACTCTTCAAGATTAGCCTTGTCGGCAACGCTTATCAAAATATTATTTATTAAAACTTTATCGTCAATCTTTGTGACTCTGTTCAATTGCATATTATCCCCCGTTTTGATATTCTTTTTATCATGGAAAAGTCCTGAATTTCAACATATCCTTGAAAAAAGAGTTCTTAGATGGTACTATTTTTTTCATATTTCACTGAGGTAAAACTTTGACTAAAAAAATTATTACTTTCATTTGTTTTTTGCTTGTAATGCTTATCCCTCTTTCAGCGCAGGACCAGGAACAGGTTCCTGAGGATGATGATTACATAGGTGTTGTTTCTTACAGTAAGGGAGAACAAATCTTTTCTTTGAATGCCGGAGCAATTTTCCCGTTAATAAATTTTGCGCCTTTTCATACCGACGATGAACCCTGGTACGGCTCGATAGATACTGTAAACATCGGTATTGCAGGAAGCCTTAAATGGGGTTCATTTATTAAAGACAACCTGCTTATCGGGGCTGAATTAAGCGGCATGTTTGCAACAACGGATAACCGTACACTGGCGATGATACCGATCTCTTTTGTTGCGTCGTATTACTTTATAAAATACCCTTTTGAGTTCCCTGTTTACATTAATGCAGGTCTATCCCTTAATACTCTGGATGAATATTTCAGGGTGAATCCGATTATTAAACCCGGAGCAGGCGCTTACTGGAATTTTAACGGAGAATGGGCTTTCGGCATTAATGTTGATTACTGGTTTATACCTGATCTTTATTTTTCGGAAGATTATGCCTATCAAAGCAGAATTGCCAATTTTCTTCAGCTGAATCTTTCTGCTGTCTATCATTTTTAAGGAAAAATTATGAGAAATTTTATTTTATTTATAATAATCATTTCAGCATCGTTTTTATGGTCCTGTACCGACCAGGCCGGCGGACTTTTTTACAGTCTTGAACAGGAAACGGCAATAAGCAACGGCACGCTTGAGAAAGACATAACTATAGGCTCAATGGAAAAGAGCGGAAATTATTATTTAATTGCAACAGGTGAATTCCAATACAGAAAAGTTGATGCCGACAATGATACGGAATGGAGCATCTGTGAGCCTGCAGGCGAATATAAAGATTATCTTTGTTATAACATGATACTTACCGACGGATACACTTTCGCTTCTTTTTTTAGCACCGACGGTTCTGATTACATACTCGTCAAAGCTGATACGTCTTCTATTGACAGCGGTCTCAAATGGTCTTCTCCTTTAACTGTAAGCGACACCGCCGGCACAGACGAGAAAGTTATTGATTTTACTAAAGCCGGCAGTCTTCTGTTCCTCAGCACCGTTGATTCTTCTTCCAGATATTCCATATATTCAGGACCAATAAACGGTTTCAGCGAGACAACTCCCCTGGAAATAATCGCTTCAGACTTAACCGTTGGCGGCGAATTGAAAGCAGACTATGATGGTTCTGAGTACTGGATTATTTTCGGCAACAGGCTTTACAGCGGCGACGGTACACAATCCGGAACCTCAAATGTTACTGCAGATGTATACTCCGAATCCGAATCGGCTTATTTAAAGGGCGACGGTTTCACCGGCATTTTATGTACTGATGCGGATCCTGCCGCAGGAACCGAGGTTTACCTCACTTCAGAAGAAGGAGTTCTTCTTGTAAGAAAAAACGGCGCCTGGGAAATATTGGAAAATACATATGATGATGACGGTCTTTTTGAATCTCTTTACGGAATAAAACGTTTCACTGTCGGCACAGATATCGACATCATTCTTGCTGCGTCAGAATCTGGTTATTATGAAATGGATGCAGACAACACCATTGAGAATAAATCTTTCATATCGCCTAAACTGGCAGCATCAGATCTTACCAATTATATTCAATATTCCAGCATTGAATTAAGCGACAGTATAATTCTTGATTTTTTTGTTGACGAAGCTACAGATTCTGAAAAGGTATTTGCTCTTGGTTATAATTCCGGTTTATGGAAAAACAGCTTACAGGGTACTGCCCGTTTCTGGGACAGTGAATGCAAAGAGTAGTTTTTATGGACTTTTCTTTAAAATAATCTCAATTATAAAATTCATCTGCACCGATATCATACGCCGGATTGCTGTTTAAACCACGGTTCGGCCTGATATCACCGTCTATATCGGTGTTGTTTTTAATAATATTTTTTAGATCATATCCGGCATCAATACATTCTGACTCGGAAGATAAAGAGTAAGCGTCAGTTCCGGCAAAAACTTTATCAGGACTTTCCTCAATGTTTCCGGAAAATCGTCCTGCAGAATAGATACCGTCTACAAGATCAAGACTGATAATATCTTGTGCCTTGATTAAACCGTCAAGATAAATATCACAGCCGTAAACACAGTTATTTTTAAACGATATCATTGAGTTTTCATAAGAATTATAAATCATATTATTTTTTCCATATGATTTATAATTAATAATTATATTATTTATTATACGGTTAATTGAATTATCTTCAGGTTTAAACATAATAATCCCGTTTTTCGCGCTTTCAGTTGTTACGGTATTATTTAAATAATCAACCGATGAGTTTTTTGCTCTTATATTTATAATTTCATCGGATTCGCCAATCTGAAAAATATTAGTTTCAATACTATGCATTCCCTTTTCAAGAAGATATACATAAATAAAATCTTTAACACTGCCAATTTTTATTCTGTTATTTGCAAAGAAGCTGGTACCGCCTGTAATTTTAAAACCAATTACACCAGAAACAGAGCCTATATTAAAATTATTTGCTTTTATATCAAGAATACTATCTTCTGATACAATCGAACGATACAACCGGATATTTTTACTGCTTATAATTTTACTGTATTGCATTGATAATTTACTGTCGACGCTTTCTATTCCGGTAAATGACATCCCTATATCGCTGCAATTAATTACTGTATTTTTAATATTAACACTGCTGTTTTTTATTCCTATTGCTGTAATATTTTTACCTTTTTCAGCATTTATTTCTGTTGATGTCAACGAATAATCTGAACTGTTATCAATTTCCAAAATTGTTGACTGTGAAAATTCAGATCCAAATTTTATTCCGCAATTATTAATGTTTACAACACCATAATTACTGTCTACAACAGGAACATCGGATCCGTAACCGCTTAATTCAATATTGGATAATGTTAATTTTCCATAATTCTGCTTTATAAATGATATTCCTTTGGAGAGTTTCAATTCAATTCTGGAGTTTATAAGGCTTAGATTCCCTTTATTAACAACAAAAAGATTATTTTTAATCGATTCTTCGTTTAGAATGTTAATATTGTCAAGCGTCAGGTTTCCTCCATATATATAAAAAGCCGGGTTATCTGCAGGGAAACTTTTATCAACTGTTATAACCGTACTTCCGGATTTATCCTGCCAGCTGCCTTCTTTGAATCCTCCGTATATTGACACCGCTTCATCAACAACAGCCGGTGAATTTAAATTATACTGTCCTTCTTCTATAAAAATTGTTTTACGATCCGAGTTCTTGATTTGTTCAATAGCTTTATTGATACTTTTATAAGGCCAGGATCTTGTTCCGGTATAATAATCCTTTCCGTTTTTCGACACATATATAATTTCTTTATCAATGGTTATTTCCCAGCTTTTTATACTGCTTTTATTACCTGCATAATCCTGTGTATAAGCATTAATTACAAAACTTTTATATGTTCCTTCTGGAGATTCGATTTTAAAAGCATCGGAATACTTCTCATATATTTCCTGACTTCCGATATAGCTGCTTACCGAATAAAAAATGTCGTCTTCACATGGTTTAAAAAAAGCAGTGCAGTCGTTCAGATAGTATTCTCCGTCATTAATTCCGCTGATTTCAGGAGGTTCAGGAAGTTGTTTATCTATGGTAAATCTTAAAACCTGTTCTGCTCCGCCCTTTTTATCATTTCTGTCCCTGAATTCTTTCATACTGACAATAAAATTAATACTTTCACCATCTTCAATTTTAAACGGTAATTTCTCAGGCAGTTCCGGGGAGAAAACTGTTACTTCGGGTGGGAAAATCTGTTCCGTGCTTATTTCATATCTAATTAAACTACCCGGTTTAACCGACTTTAACTCCAGGTCGGTTCTGTAGAAAGAATTATTATTTATACCGGTAACAAGCTCTGTATTTGAAATACCCGGAAGATTAATAACTAACAACTTGTCATCACTTTCATTTCCTGCAGAGTCAACAGAATGGTAAGTTATTTTCATTTCAGTTATATCAGATGAATATTTTATTGAAAATGGGTGTTTATATTCATTAGATTCATTATTAAGCGTATATATAATGTTATTTTGAGTTTTATCCCAACTTAGATAAACCTTTCTGCTTTTTTCATTTACAGTCACCAAAGGCTCTTCCGGAGCTTTCGGTTTTTTATTATCAATTCTAAACATAAATGAATATGGATAAGTTATTTTGTTTCCTACCTGGTCGTAAGGAACGACTTTTAAAATGTAAATGTTTTCGTCATCTTCTGTACGGTTAAATTCAAAACTTTCAGTAAAATAATCCGATTCCAAATCCGGCGTTCTTACTGATGTTCCTTTAAAACCCGTTTCATAGTAATATTTTAAATTTTCTTCACCCTTAAAAACCACTTTCTCATTTTCAACAATTATATCATTTATAACCGGCGGAGTTTTATCGATTGTAAAACTGAAAACATTATCATTTACCGAACTGTTTCCTGCTGAATCTCCAGCCCCCGTAATCAGATAAAAACTTCTGGATTTTCCGACAGGCGAATCAAATATTATTGGTTTATTAAAAATAATTGATGATTTGCTGAAAAGAGTTCCTATTTTATCCGGGTCATTCGCATAATTCATAAAAATTACAGAGTCACCGTCGCTTTCAGCAGTAAGAATGACTTTGCTGTTTACAACAGCGCCATTCTCTATTCCTTTTAATACCGGCAAAGCAGGTTTTTCATTATCAATAGTAAAATTGTAGGTATTAACCTGCGACTTTATGCCGGACATTTCATTTATAGAAAATATCTCAAGAAAATAATCGATTCTTCTGTTTTCTTTTCCAGGAACAATAATATTACCGTCTGTTTCAAAAGGACCTTCGGTTATATTTTCTCCGTCAGTCTTTTTTTCTGTAAGGTAATAATAAAGTTTATCTTCTATACCATCAGGATATGCAAAAAATTCAACCTCTGAACCAGTATAAATATTCTCCGGTTTTTTTGAAAAAAGTACTGCTTCCTTCTTTTCTTCAGCAACCGGAAAATAAAAATCATTTTCAGTTTCAAGAATATTTCCTGATTCATCTGTTATTATTAAATTTAACTTTAAACTCGAACCGGGCACAATTATTTCCGTTAAATCTATTTTATCCAGGTATGAGCCGCTTTCTTCTGCAAAAACTTTTCCGTTAAAAATAGCAGTATATTTATAAACTACGTGATACTCACTTTCTATAATAATTTTATTCTCAATCAAATTTACTTCCGGCGCTTCCGGAATCAGTTTATTTATTTTGATTTGTACAACATCAGTAAAATCCGACCAGTTTCCTGCAGAATCCACGGCAGCAAAAATAAAACGAAATTCTCTTGAACATCCTTCGGGTATATCAAGAAAAAAGTTATCATTTTCAACAGGGTAAAAACCGTTTATTGAATCTTCCAGTCTATAGTAAAGCTTATCTCCTGATTCAAGATTATAAGATATTTTATATAAACCATCATTTTCATCTTTATTTATAGATACATCAGGTACATCAGGTTCTTTTGTATCATAAGTAATAAAACTTGATACAATTTCTCCGCTTTTTCCATTAAGTGAAACAGCACGTGCTTTTACAATTATCGAACCTGCATTTTTGTCTTCAGGAACAGACAACGAAAATTCAGAATCATATTTTAATGATGATTTTCCCGGAGAGGATCCGTCGGTTGTATAAAAGATATCAGCATATTCCGGACCGGATATTTTTACATCAACTATATTTTCATTCGGCAATCTGCTGTAAAAATCAATTATCGGGACAGCGGGAATTCTATCGTCGATAACATAAAAATAACGGAAGTCTGAATCTTCTTCATCCGTTTTTTTTAATCGTATAGTAGTGTATTTAACCCCGCCGTATACGGGATTAATATTCAGTTCGCCTTCAAAAACAGGGTCTTCAGAGCCTGGCAGCCGGTCTTCAATACTGTATCTGTACCCGGCAAGCGAACTTTTTATATTGATACTTCCCGAATATATACCGCTCGGAGGAATATTTTTCAGGGGGGCTTTTGTATTTACTCTATAGTTTATTTCTTTTGTAATTATTTTACCCGAATCGGCAAGCTTTGCCGAGACTTTTAAATTAACATTTCCATATCTTCTTATTTCAACCGGAACTGTGTATTTCACACCTGAACCGACAGGATCTTCTCCGTTAAGCGTATATTTTATCCATTCAAACTTTCCCTTATCAATAAAAAGCAATTGAGTATTTGAAAACTCACCCTCAACCGGACTTTTTATATTAAGAACAACCCTGCCCGATGTTTCATTATCCTCTACAGGATATATCATACCAGTTTCACTTTCATTTCCTGCAGAGTCAATTGCAAAATAATATATGAATCCGGATTTCGGCGGAGATATTACTTCAGAAGACCATTTATATTTTTCGCCTTTATTATAATCTTCAAAACCATAATATATCTCTTTATCCGACGGATTAGTGAATATATATCCATATCCGTTTTCATTATCTATTAATTCCGGTACGGGTTTTTCCGGCGGTCTTTTATCTATTAAATAATTATATGTATAACGTTCATTTCCGATTGAAAGATTGAAAATATATTCTCTTTCCTCACCGGGTAATGCGCTTAACAACAAACCACCGGTATATGGATTTGACGGCATATTCTCGTTATTACCAAAACTGTAAAATATTTTATCATTACCTGAAAAATTATTTATTGCAATAAAAATATCCTGAGAATATATACCGGAAGCATGGTCAATATAACTATCCGCCAAAACTGGAACGGTCAATACAGAGATACCGAATAATATCAGTAAAGCACGTTTTGCTTTATTTTTGATCAAGGATATCCAATGCCTCTCTTAATAATTGATCTTCTTCATAATATTTTTTCTCCAGTTCATCCTGTCTTAATCCGACAAGTTCATGACTCATATAATGAATCCATACATCTTCATCCAGCGAATCAATAACATGCTTGCAGCAGAAATAATCGGGTTTAAACTGGTGTAAATCATCTCTGTAACTGAAATATTTATAGTCATGTACGGCAATTTTAAGATCCTTTCTCGGTACGCCTCTGCGAAGCAGAACATCAGCAAGGTAGTTTATTGTTCTTCCTGAATCAAAAATATCATCGACTAGCAGAATTTTGTCTCCCTGCCTTAAATATTCAGGATTATATGTCCAGCCGTCAATTCTGACTTCGTCATGATTATGAACGTCAACATACGATCTCGCAACAACTGCAGCGTACAGCACTGGCCTTTCAGTTCTTACAATTTTAAAATATTCGCTTATAACATTACCGATGTACGCACCGCCTCTTAACGAAACATATATAACATCAGGTATGAATCCGTCTTTCAGTATCTTATGCGCAAGCTTTATTGCATTATTTCTTACAGTATTATATTCCAAAAAAATCTTTGACATAAGAACCTCTGTTATCTTTCAAGATCTATATATAATTCAAGATTATTTCTTATAACTTTAATCTTGTAGTTATCTTTTTTATCGTTAATTGTGTTGAAAAAATCCAACATATTATTAATATCAACACCGTTTATTTCAGTTATTATATCAAAATTCTTTAAACCGCTGTTAAAAGCTCTTGTAGCCGTATCTACATTTATCATTACACCGCCGACATTGCCGGAAAGTCCGAAATCTGTCTTTATTTCATCATCAAGCGGTATTGCAGTTATTCCGGGCCATATTTTTTCGTAAAGTCCTATTATCTCGTCTTTTTCCTTTCTTAATTCAATTTCCGCGGTTTTGGTGATTTCTTTTTTATTCCTGACGAGTTTCAGTATAATCTTATCACCTGCTTTTATATCGCCTACCAGTCTTGTAAAGTGCTTATAGTCATTTATCATTACCCCGTCGACTTCCGTTATAAAATCTCCCGGAAGAATACCTGCCTTACCTGCCGGACTATCCTCATAGAGATTATAAATCAGGGCACCTTTCCTGCCGCTGATTTCAAGCTGTTCTGCTGTTAATTTATCCGCATTTGCAATTGTAACACCAAGCCAACCATAACGGACAGAACCAGATTTTATAAAATCATCAACTGCGTTCTTTACATTGTTAACAGGAATGGAAAACCCGAGACCTATATTTACTCCTGTAGTTGTTGCCAGCCAGGTATTTATGCCGACAACTTCGCCGTCAAGGTTAACAAGAGCCCCTCCGGAATTCCCGTGATTAATTGAAGCGTCGGTCTGTATAAAATCACTTATATTGTTTTCAGGTCCGTTGCGCCCTATTGCACTTACGATGCCTGCCGTTACAGTGGAATCATATCCAAGAGGACTTCCTACGGCAAGCACCCAGTCGCCGACAAAAAGCTCATCGGAATTCCCGAGAACTGCAATATCAAGATCCATGTCTGATTCGAATGAGACGAGAGCAAGGTCCTTTCTTTCATCAACACCCGTTATTTTTGCGTTTATTTCGGATTTATCGTGAAGCCTAACAGATATTCTGTCTGCGTCTTCAATAACATGATTATTAGTCAGCACATAATATGTTGAGCCGTTTCTTTTAACAATTACGCCGCTTCCAAGTCCTTCCGTTTCATATTCCTGTTTTTCAGACGGAGAGTCAGTTTCGTTGTCCGGTTCAATATAGTTAAAGGGCCAGCTGTAGCCTTCCGGCATTTCCTGTATTTTTACATCAACAACACGTATCTCAACAACAACCGGAAGAACATCTTCTGCTACTGCTCTGAATGTATACTGCATATCCTTTAAATCAGTTTGACCGGCTTCAACCGGCTTTATAATATCTTTTCCGGATATCAGTAACGAAACCGCCATACCAATAATTATTCCGAACAATAGAATATTTAATTTAAAATATTTTTTGTCAGCTGTCTTAAAAATCATGTTTCCTCCGGTATTTTAATCTGCAACAGTAAGTATTTCAGTGCGATCTTCAAAAACAGCTACTGTATGTTCAAAATGAGCGGAAGGTTTTCCGTCTGCAGTAACCACTGTCCAGTCATCATCAAGAATATTTACCTTTTCAGTTCCAAGGTTTATCATGGGCTCTATGGCCAGAACCATACCCTTTTTTATTCTTGGATTTGGCCCGGGATGAACATAATTCGGAATTTGAGGAGCTTCGTGTACTTCAAAACCTACTCCGTGTCCGCAGAATTCCCTGACAACACCGTAATTATACTTTTTTGCAATTTTATAAACAGCAGATGAAATGTCCTTTATCCGGCCGCCGTATCTGCATGCGTCAATACCGGCATTAAGTGCATTTTGCGTTACCTCAAGAAGTTTTGCCGTCTTTTCGGGAATTCTGCCAATTGAGAGCGTCCTTGCTGCATCACTGAAGTAACCCTTCAGGTTGATTCCGAGGTCCAGGCTGACGATATCTCCGTCTTTTAATTTCCGTTCGGAAGGTATGCCGTGAATTACTTCTTCATTTATACTAATGCATATTGTTGCAGGATAACCGTTATAATTAAGAAACGCAGGTTTACCTCCGCGTTTAACAATGAGATCATAACTTAACTTGTTGATTTCATTGGTAGTTATACCCTCAGCTATATTACCAACCAGATTATCATATACATCAGCGAGCATTTTACAAGATTCTCTTATTCTGTTTATTTCGTCTTCATTTTTAAGTTTAATCATTCTATTTGTCCTGTATTCTTCTAAGTAATAAACTGCACTTTAACTTATCATAATCGTTATCAAGAGACTTTTTAAGATAATTATAGGCAATATCCTTTTCATTAAGATTATAGTGTATTTCTGCTAATTTGTAACAAGTTTTTCCTATAACATCTTTATCTGTTTGAATCGACTCTTCTTCAAGCAGAACCCGTTCGAGTGTTTCAATTGCCTTTTTATAATTTCCGTTAAGCTCATTAATTACTGCGTGGTTAAATAAATTCCTTGTATTTTCTTTTATTGACAATGCAGATTCTGAATAAAGAATTGCTTCCTCAATATTTCCTTCCAGAGCATTTAAAATTGCCGAATATTCTTCAGTCCAGGCTGAAATACCGTTTGTTTTATTATATTTTTCGACAAGCAGTCGCAACTGGTTATATTGTCGATTTTTTATCAGAAAATTTGCAAATGCCACGGCTATACTTTCAGATTGCGGTTTCATGTTAAAAAGATTCCAGTAACTCCCGATTAGATATTCAGGACTTCTATTTCCATGAAGTAAACTGACTTCAAACAATTTTATTAATTCATTATTGTTTTCACCGGTAAAATAAGGCAGTGCAGAAAGTCTTTCCATATCATTTGATATAAAAATCTCCCATGAAAAGGCAAGAATTAATTCTTCATTTTCCGGAAATATTTTTAATCCTTCTGCAAGCCATTTATAACCGGTACCATTACTGCGTTCCATTGAATAAAGATTACGAAAAGGAATACTTGATTCGAACGAGTTTTCGCTGATCATTTTTTTATAATATTCGGAAGCCTCAACAGATTTTCCGTTTCTCAGCAGAATGTCGCATCCGGTAAGCATATTATAATAATCGTTTCTCTCAAGATCATTCATCTGCCTGAAATACTTTTCAGCACCTGTAAAATCTTCATTATCGTAAGCCAAATACATTTTAAATTCATTATATGAGTCCTGTTTTATTTTATTAATACAATTCCAGGCTTCTTCCCGTAATCCTTCTGTTAAATAAAGAAGTGATGCATCAAGATAATATCTCTCATCATAATTCAGACCGGCGGATTTCAGCAGAATATCCGGTGTAATCATTGTATTTTCAAATAAAAATAAAAACTCTTCAGGTATACTTTTTATAATACTTTTATCATCTATTACTAACCCTGTCTTGAGTACACTCAGGTAATACAGACTGCTGTAATCAGACCTGGAAGTTTTTTTTTCGGATATCTCCAATGCTTTTCCGTAATTTCCTGTTTTCTGTTTGGCAAAAGTGTTTACTGCAATTATTTCAATATTATTTTTAAATCTTATACTCAATTTTTCAGCATAAATTGATAAATTCCTGTAGTTATTTTCTTCCGATGCTAATTTATACGCCCGTTTTAAAAATATAATTGCATCTTTACTGTTATTAATTTCATGATATAATTCATCAAGCTGTTCGGAAGCATTTCGATAAAATCCGGAATCTATATTTTTATCAATGGCATTAATTTCTTTAAAAAAAACTTCTTTCTTGTTTTTACTATTAAATAAAATAAAAAATACACCTGAGATAATCAGAACGATTGCAATAGAAATTATAATTTTATTTTTTTTTATAAAATCAATCATTCCCTTTTTTTATGCTGTCCAATACCCCGTTTACAAATTTATAAGACTCGTCGCTTCCATAACTTTTTGCGATATCAACAGCTTCATCGATAGTAACTTTTCTGGGAATCTCATCACGAAACAATAAACTGTATACACTTATCCTGAGTATCGCCAAATCTACACGCGACAGCCGGCTGAATTTCCAGTTTACAAGATTTTCATTTATGGTACTGTCTACAATATCGATATTTTCTACTGTTCCTGCGGCAAGCAACCTCGCAAAATCAAGTGCGTTCTGGCTTTTTTTATAATCATCTGAATCAAGCCATTGGAATTTTAGAAGTTCTTCCAGACTGCTTTTGTTTGCATCCCAGCTGAAAACAGTCTGGAATGCAATAACTCTGCCTTTTCTCCTGATGCCCATCAGTCGATATTTCCCTCGAAAATCCTTATATCGGCGTCTTTCTTTAAGTCTTCCACAAGATCTTTCAACGCTTGCGACAATGCTGTGTTCTGTGCCTGCACAATAAGCTGCTGCGCTATATATTCCCTGACTGACTGATTAATGGTTGGAAGAATATTATCGTCAAGGGTCAATAACCTTGCTTCACGATAATCAGTTATTTTTATTATATGATAACCTATGTTTGATTTTATAACTCCGCTTACTTCTCCTGTTTCAGTAGAAAAAAGAGCATCCATAAATGTCTTTCCAAGATATCCCAATGCGGAAGAATCATTATACGCTATATAACCTGAATCACCGTTTCTGTATTTTGCATTCTGATCTTCAGTATAATCATTAACAAGCTGCTCAAAAGTCGCAGATCCGTTCTGATATTTTCTATATGCTTCTTCAGCACGCTGTTCCGCTTCTTTCTTTTTATTTGAATCCATATTGATTGAACTGATAAATATCTGGCTGTAACGGACCATGTCAGGATTTGAAAATTTTGTTTTGTTTTCACGATAGAATTTTGCAATATCGTTATTATCAGGCATTTTCATCATTTTTTGAATATCCGCCTGCTTTTTTGCGACAATATATTTTTGCTGAACGATTTGCTTTTCAAGCTGGTCTACATATTTATCCCAGCTGTATCCCGTTTCTCTTAGAACTTCATTTCTGAATTCAGTATCTGAATAGGCTCTTCGCTTCTGCTGTTCATATTGTGACTTCTGATTTGCAACAGCAGTATCCACCTCTGATTTTTCAGCTTTTATACCGTCTCTTTCAGCACCCTGCATAATCAGGATGTCCGATATCATCATATCGAGGACTTCCAGCTTTTCCGCTTTTGTACTTATACCGGCGGTCTGACCTGCCCGCATTCTCAATGCTGTTATAGCTTCAATCTGCGCATTAAGCTGCTGAACGGAAACCAGTTCCGGTTTAACAAGATTTATTGATGCGGCAGGTTTCGCTATTGAAATAGACTGTCCGAATAAAACAGAACCAAAACAAAGAAAAATTATTAATAATAAATTATTTTTTTTAAAATTCACTACCATGCCCGCTGATTAGTTTTCAGGAACGTCCCACCACTCACCGGTTTCCTGCACTTCGGTATTCTCTTTTGCAGCTTTCAAAAGATCACTGTCATCGATAGTTCTGTTATACCATGCCATGGAAAAGGCTGTTATAATAAAAATTGCTCCGAGTATTGATGTAAATTTTGTAAGAATATTTCCGCTGCGGCTTCCGAAAGCTGACGAACTGCCTCCGCCGAATATACCTCCGAGGCCTTCGCCCTGCTCATCCTGCAGCATAACTATAATAATAAGTAGAACAGCGCTTATACAAAAAAGCACCAGCAACGCAACTCCAACTGCACCCATTTAAAACTCCAGTAAAATTATTGATTCCATCTGCAATTATACAGATGGAACCCAGTATACACTTATTTATCGTATAAGGCTATAGGTAAAAACAAATCTGCTTTTAAAGATGCTCCGCCGACAAGCGCTCCGTCAATATTTTCCATACCCATCAACTCTGCGGCATTGTCGGGTTTTACTGATCCGCCGTACTGAATAACCATTTTCTCAGCAGCGTCTGCCGAATAAAGTGATTTTACGGTATCACGCGTAACCTTGTGAATTGAATCAGCATCATCGGGAGTTGCTGTTTTACCTGTGCCGATAGCCCAGACCGGCTCGTAAGCTATTGTAACTTTTGCAAGTTCAGCTTCGCTTACACCCGCAAGTCCCGCTTCTGTCTGTGTTTTTACAACTTCTTCCGCCTTTCCGGCTTCTCTCTCTTCAAGAGTTTCGCCTACACACAGAATAACCTCGAGACCGTTTGCAAGAGCAAGCATTACTTTCTTGTTTATCATTTCATCGGTTTCACCGTAGACATGGCGTCTTTCGGAATGCCCGAGAATAACTACGTCAACACCGATTGCCTTCAGCATCAGTACTGATGTCTCTCCGGTATGTGCGCCCTGTTCTTCTGTCGCCATATTCTGCGCGCCTAAAAGAATATTACTTCCTTTAACTACTTTTGCAACTGATTCAAGTGCAGTAAAACTGGGAGCTATCAGCAGCTTGTGCCTGCACCCTGCAAGACCCGCTATCAGTTCTTCAGCAAGCGCACATGCCTCAGCAGGCGTCTTATGCATTTTCCAGTTTCCGGCTATAAATGATTGTCTCATAATTTATCCTTATCTTAATTTCTTAAAGCTTCAATTCCGGGAAGAACCTTGCCTTCAAGGAACTCCAGCGAGGCTCCGCCACCGGTTGAAACATGATCAATTCTGTCTGCCAAACCGAATTTATTTACAGCTGCAACAGAGTCTCCTCCGCCTACAACCGTAACACCTTTGCATTCAGCTACCCACTCAGCGACCTTGAGCGTACCGGCCGAGAAGGCCTCAAATTCAAATACTCCCATCGGGCCGTTCCAGATAACGGATGCTGCAGAAAGAATTCTATCTTTGACTTTATCAAGAGTTTTTTCGCCTATATCCATGCCTAACATGTCATCAGGTATATCAAGTCCGTCGATTTTTACAGCTTCCGCATTTTCGTTAAATTCTTTTGCAGCTATATGATCTTCCGGCAGAATAATTTCAACACCTTTCATGGCGGCTTTCGAAAGCAGATTTTTTGCAGTATCGAGATAATCTTCTTCAAATAATGATTTCCCTATACTGTGGCCCTGAGCAAACAAAAAAGTGTATGCCATGCCGCCGCCGATTATCAAAGTATCGGC
Organism: Spirochaetia bacterium; assembly: GCA_963675665.1. GTDB lineage: Bacteria > Spirochaetota > Spirochaetia > UBA9216 > UBA9216 > Thalassospirochaeta. Next base: position 3,419,305 of record OY776510.1, on the reverse strand, counting down.
CCGTTCAAGAAGCGATTCCAAAACACCGATTTTTGAAGAGACCTTGGCTCCGCCGATTATTGCGACAAACGGCTTTTTGGGATTATCAAGAATACCGTCAAAAAAAAGGCATTCCTTTTCAATAAGAAAACCTGCTGCAGACGGCAGAAAATGACTAACTCCTTCAGTTGAAGCGTGAGCCCTGTGTGCAGTACCGAATGCGTCGTTTATAAATACATCACCAAGCTTTGCGATTTTCTCGGCAAAACCCATGTCGTTTTCTGTTTCTTCGTTGTAAAACCGGGTATTTTCCAGAACAAGTACCTGTCCGGGTTTAAGATCTGCAGATTCTTTTTCAACATCCGGACCAATAACATCCGAAGCCATTATTACTTCGCTGTCTATCAATTCGGCAAGCCTGTTGGCGGCCGGTTTCAGACTGAACTCGGGATTCTTTTCACCCTTCGGTCTTCCGCAATGGCTCATAACAATCAGACTTGCACCTTCCTGCTCAAGAATATACTTGATAGTCGGAAGCGCCGCCTGTATTCTTGTATCATCAGTAATTTTTCCGTCTTTCAGAGGAACATTAAAATCCACTCTGATAAGAACGCGTTTGTTTTTCAGGTCGATATCTTTTACAGTTTTAAGACCCATGCATGACTCCTATAAATTTACTCAGAAAATCGTTTTCTGCGTAAATTTTATCTGAGGAATGATAAAATCATTCCTCTCTGTTATTATACAAGCTTTTGGGCAAGATCAACAACTCTGGTCGAGTATCCCATCTCGTTGTCATACCATGATAGAATCTTTATGAAACCGTCTTCCATTACCATTGTTGAAAGGGCATCAAAAACTGAAGAATGCGGATTTCCCTTAACATCCATTGAAACAATCGGATCTTCGGTATACTCAAGTATACCTTTCATCGGGCCTTCAGCTGCGGCTTTCACTGCTGCATTAACTTCTTCCCTGGTTGCTGCTTTTTTAAGTTTAACCGTCAGATCTACAATTGAACCTGTAGGAGTGGGAACTCTCATCGCACCGCCGTTAAGCTTTCCGTTAAGTTCGGGTATTACGAGGCCTACAGCTTTAGCTGCTCCGGTAGTTGTCGGAATAATAGAAAGTCCGCATGCTCTTGCTCTTCTAAGGTCCGAGTGAGGCATATCAAGTATAACCTGATCGTTTGTGTAAGCATGAATGGTAGTCATCAGGCCCTGCTCGATACCGAAACTGTCGTTAAGTACCTTTGCAACAGGGGCAAGACAGTTTGTTGTACATGATGCATTTGAATAAGCATCTATTGAGTCAACAATAGAATCTTCATTTACGCCGAGAACAACAGTCTGAATCTTGTCTTTTGCAGGTACTGTAAGAATTACCTTTTTTGCACCGGCTTTGATATGATCAAGGTATCCGCCTTTTTCACTCTCGGCAGCCCTGAATACGCCTGTTGATTCGATTGCAACATCAACTCCGAGTTTTCCCCATGGGAGATTTTTCGGATTGCGTTCTGCAAAGATCTTGATTTCCTTGCCGTCGACAACGATAGCATCTTCCTTTACGGAAACTTTCTTTGCATAAACACCAAATGTTGAATCATATTTCAATAAGTGGGCAAGTGTCTTGGGGTCGGTCAGATCGTTAATTGCAACGATTTCAATACCGTCTCTCTCAAGCGCAATCTTGAATACATTTCTACCTATTCTTCCAAATCCATTAATAGCTATTTTCATTGTTTCCTCCGCTAATATTTGTAGGTGTCGTAACAAAATATATGCAATGTATTGATTAGTGTCAATTGTTTATTATGTCTGAATTATAAAATTAGCCATTTTTTGCCGCTCACGGTGCTTTTTAACAGATGTAATACATTCAATTCATTATGTAGTAATATTTTATGGTATATTGGCAACTGAATTAAAGAGGTTTCCTATATAGAACATTTGTTCAGTCTCTTCTTCAGTCGTTATTTCAGCGTCATCCGTTTCCGGCGGCATAAAGGCAAAGTCTCCCGGATTTATCATATCAAAAAATATACTTAGTGTTATTCCGCCTTCCGAAACAAGTTCATCCGCCTGGTCGACATTGTATTTTCCTATTACTGCGCTTTTGTCATATTCAAGATTAAAACTGTCTTGCGACTTTCTCAGTTCACCCTTCTTTATTATCAGTAATTCGGAACCCTCAGCCAGTCCGTCTTTCTTTCCCAAATTTACAATTATCTGATCAAATTTCCTGTTGATTATCCTTCCATAAACCGGAAGCATGCTATGTACTTCATTTACAACAGCTCTTCCCGCTTCGGGGATCATCTGATTTCCGGTTCTTACAATCCGTACAGTTTTCAGTTTGCTTCCTGTTGATGCAAGATAAATCTCGGCAGTAAGGGATACGGCTCTTTCATTCTCGGTACATTTGAATATTATAAAATAATCCGACTCATTTTCCCTGGAGATTCTGAAGCATTCAGCAAAATTGTCATTTATTTGATTGGAATCAACATATATATTCTCATATCCGAGAAGCAGGTATTCCACATATTTACTGATTATGGCTTCTCCTTCATTATGGCTCATTCCATAGTCTGAAAAGAAAATTGAAATGTGATTTTTTTCTTTTTCTATTGAAAACTGATTAATATTCCATTTTTCTGATACTGTACTGTCCTGCATACTTTTCTGGATTTCTATTTCATCAAGAATATTCAGATTTCCAAACCCCTCTTCAACAAGTGCTGATAAAATAAGCAGATACCGTTCGATATAACCCTTTCGTTTAAAAATATCAGCATAAAGCAGCCTTGCATCTATTGAATATGGATTAATAACCAGTGATCTTCTGTATTCATTCAGGGCTTTCTCAAGCATGTTTCTTGCTTCGTATTTTCTGCCAAGATCTATATGGTAATCCGAGTATCTTTCACGCAGTGGATTATCCAGCTCTGTATTTTCAATTATTTCATTTTCAAGCGCTATACGCGTCAGATCGTCATCAGGTCTGATAACTATATTTCTTGCATAACTCATTACTGCTTTATCAGTGTTTTTTAAATTCTCGTAGGAACGGCCGAGTATATACCACAACAGAGGTTCGTTTTCATAATTACCGATAACTTTTTCTATTTCCAATACTGATTCGTTGTAATTGGATTTTTCCATGTTTATTTCTGCGCTCAATATTGAAGCATCAAGAAAATCAGGCTGCAAAAACAAAGCTGTTTTTAAGTGATACAGTGCTTCTTCAGTATTTCCGGATTTAAAAAAATGTTCGGCAGCTGTATATCTTACAAATGCATTATCAGAATAATACTGCAGCGCCTGTTTAAGATACTCTTCCGCTGCCTGCATATTTCCATTATTGTCGTTAATCATAACTAAAGCCAGAAGAGCCTTTCTGCTTTCCGGAGATACAAGCAGTACTTGTCTGAACCTGTTTTCAGCTGTTGAAATGCGCCCGGAAGCAATATCAAGTTCAGCCAGGCCGAATTCAGCATTGATATTGTTTTCCTCAATCTGTAATACTGAACTGAAAATCCCTCTTGCGGTTTCAAACTCTCCCAGATTCAAAAATATTCTGCCTTTAAGATTCATCAAGTCCGTATTCCCGGAGTCGAGCTTTTCAGCTTCCAGAGCATATTTTAAAGATTCGTCGAATTCATCAAGTCCGTAATACGCATGTGCAAGTCCGCAAACTGCATCGAAGTATTTTTCGTTCATGATTAGTGCGGACTTATACATTTCTACAGCTTTAAAAAAATCCCCTTCGGTTTCCGCGTTTTTTCCCAGTGCATAATAATCAACCGCGTCATGCTCATCAGCTGATATGTTTATATTAAATATTGTAATTATTATTAAAATTATGATAATTCTTCTCACTGGGCAGCCTTTTTAATTATCTTAATTTTATTTATTTTATGCCCGTCAACTTCCTGAATAATAAAATCCATATCTTCAGCAGATACTTTTTCAAATTTAACTGGTATTTTTCCAAATAAATCAAAAACCCACCCGCCTAATGTATCAAACTCTTCAGCCGGAATTTCGGTATTTATTTCCTGATTAAGATCTTCGATATTCACTCTTGCATCACACAGGTAAACACCATCGCCTATTTTCAGAATTTCTTCATCTTCATTATCAAATTCATCCTGAATTTCGCCTACAATTTCCTCGATAATATCTTCCATACATACGATACCCGAAACTCCGCCGTATTCATCTACTGCTACGGCAATATGGACTTTTTTACGTTTAAACTCTATAAGCAGCGAGTCAAGCTTTTTACTTTCAGGCACAAAAAACGGCTTTCGAATAACATTTTCAAGTTTAACCTTCTGGTTTTCTTTATCTTCGGTTAAAAACAGTTTCAGAAGATCTTTTGCATATAAAACGCCTGCAACATTATCGATGGTTTCATTGTATACAGGAACCCGGGAATGCCCGCACTCAATAAGAGTTTGCACTGCTTCCTGAACATTTGTATCAAGTGAAACGAAAACAACATCGATTCTGGGAACCATTACTTCCTTCACAGTCGTATCGGACAGTTCAACAACCCCTTTTATCATGTCCTTTTCAATTGAATTCAAATGTTGAAATGTGTCGTCATCCTCATCTTCTTTCTTTATTAGTCTTTCCCAAAATCCCTTCTTTTTCAAAATTTAAAATCTCCAAAATCTTTTAGAATTCTCTCCTGAAGGACCAGCATCTCCTCATCGGCATTATTGGTTCTATGTTCCATACCGTTTAAATGCAGTATCCCGTGTATAATCAGTCTTTTCAATTCTTCTTCAACATCAACCTTAAAATATTCCGAATTTCTTTTCAGCATTTCACTTGAGATAACCATATCTCCGGCATAAAAAGCCGTTTCATCATTATTCAAGGCCCATCCCGGTTCAGTATCTGCGTTGCAAAATGTTAAAATATCCGTCGGTCCTTCCTTTTGCCTGTATTTGCTGTTCAGTTCCGCTATAAACTCATCATCACATATCATCAATGAAAGTTCCCAACCGTCAATTTCAAGATGCCTCAGAACTGCATTACAGAATAATTCAACTGTTTCTGTATTGTATTCTAAACCGGAATCACGATCAATTAAATCAATTTTATTCATCTTTTTCTTTTTTACCGTTCTGGTTGGGATATTCAATTCTTGTGTGAAAGCTTCCGCCGATTATCTGAACAAAACTCTTCTTGATTGTTTCAAGATCATTAAAAGTCAAACCCGAGTTTTTCATCTGTCCCGAAGAAACTTTTTCCATTATTAATTCCCATGCAAACCGGTCGAGTTTAGCCATTGTCGGATTTTTAAGTGTTCTTGTAGCAGCTTCGACTGTATCCGCCAGCATTACAACCGCTGCTTCCCTGCTTACAGGCGGCGTTCCGTTATATGAAAAATCTTCCGGAGAAAGTTTCTGTTCAGTTTTATGTTCTTTCAGCGCTTTCATATAAAAATAGCTTATCTTTCCGCTTCCGTGATGTTGAGAGATTATTTCCATAACCTCATCAGGCAACCCCAGTTCCTTCGCTTTTTCATATCCAATCTTCACATGGCTTTTGATTACTGCAGTCGACAATGTTGCCTTAAGTTCATCATGCTTATTTCCATCTTTCTGGTTTTCAATAAAATACTCCGCCTGGTCTATTTTTCCGATATCATGATAATAAGCACCAACCCTTGCAAGAAGCGCATTTGCGCCTATTTCCTTGGCTGCGGTTTCAGCCAGATTAGCCACACTTACACTATGGCTGTAAGTTCCCGGCGCAAGAATAAGCATCCTTTTGAAAAGCGGCGTATTCAGATCGGACAGCTCCATAAGCCTGAACGGTGTAGGCGCATTAAGAATATGCTCAAGAATGGGAAGCAACCCAAGCGTAAATATTCCGCACATAAAACCGTTAATAATCGATATCAAAATTACATTAGGATAGTATGTTATTTCGAAATTATTTATTAATCCAAGAGTAATTACTACCAATGCATTTACAACAGATATTATCAAGCCTGCCTTGATTAATGTTATTCTATGTTCTGCTTTATACACGATTATGCTTCCGAAAATCCCTGATATAAAAGTAAAAATAAAATTTTCAACTTGTTCGCCAGGAAGCAGAAATAATGAAAAACTTAATATCACCGCACTTAAAATTCCGGTTCGTGTATTAACCAGAATAGAAATAAGCATTGTAAACAGTGCAACAGGTATAAATACTGCCGCCGGACGTCCCTCTGCATCAGTTAAATATCTTGTTACCAGAGAAACACTTATTATATAAATGGTAAATAATGCCAAAATAAGATACATCCTGCTCTTTGCCGGTGTTTTAAGAAGTACCGGAGGAGAAAAAAGCTTGAATGTTATAATAAATAGAAAAATAAGCAGAAAAAGTTTTCCAATAAAGATTGTAAAGCTCAGGCTGTCGGAGTAATTTCCCAGAGCTTCAACCTTTATCATATTTTCTTCCGTAATAATGAAACCGCGTTTTACTATTACTTCATCTTTTACAAGCTTTTTTATTACAGGATCAACCTGTTCTCTCGCTCTGAGCTTGTTTTCATCAGTCAGTTTCGAATCATAAAAAGCATTCTCTTCGATAAAGTCATTAAGGATAATTTTTATAAAATCATTTGCTGATTCAGTTGACTCCTCTGAATCGTAGAAATTCTCAAGACGCTCATTAACATTACCAAGGGTAATTACTTTTTCAAGTGAAATTTCTTCTGTTACTTTTTCACCGTTGCTCCATTTAAGAATTTCAATTGAGTCGCCTTTTATTTTCAGGTTCTCCGGCAGGCTGACAACACCTGACTGCATAATATTTATTACAATTTCTCTTGTATCATAAAGAAGATCCGTAGGATCAATCACTGTCAGAAGCTGCTCTACTTCCTTTTCCGGTATATACCCTGGCAGAACCGACTGGATTTCAAGATAAATCTCTGAAGATGACTTACTGTCGTTCAGCAGCTTGATATATAAATTCATAAACTGGTCATATGAAGACAGTACCCGTTCGCTGATATTTTCAGCAACAGTAAAGACAGGGGGCACCAGAAGTTCCTGTGCTTCACGTTTCAATTCAGTTGCTTTTTTATCTTCATACTCAATATCGCGATCGACGACTATATCTTTTTCAGCTACTTTTCCTACTTCATAATCAGATATTCTGACGCCTGATGTAAATAATCCGCTTCCGGAAATAAATATTAACGCTGCATAAAAGATTAAAAATGTTAGTAAAATAGCCAGACTGAACAACCTGTCTTCCATGAAAAACTTCAGGATTTTCTTGAACACCGGTTTTTTGCTTTTATTTTTTGCTGTTTCTTTCATAAGCCTGTATAATTTGTTTTACAATTTTTTTTCTGACAACATCTCGTGTATCAAAAAAAGTAAATGACAGACCTTCAATACCCTTCAGGATTTCAACTGCATGAATCAACCCTGATTTTGAATTTGAAGGCAAATCAATCTGTGTAATATCGCCGGTAATAACTGCCTGCGATCCTTCTCCTATTCTTGTAAGAAACATTTTCATCTGTGCTTTAGTTGTATTCTGAGCTTCATCAAGGATAATAAAACTGTTTGTAAGGCTGCGCCCTCTCATATATGCAAGCGGAGCTATTTCAATCAATCTGCTCTCTTCCATTTTCGATATTGCTTCATATGAAAGAAAACTGTCCATAGCATCATATATTGGTTTAAGATAGGGATTCAGTTTCTGTGCCAAATCTCCCGGGAGAAAACCCAGACTTTCTCCAGCTTCAACAACAGGCCTGGTAATTATAAGTTTTCTTTTATTTTTCCCGAGAACTTCTCGTAATGCTGTGGCAACCGCCAGGTAAGTTTTCCCGGTGCCTGCCGGACCTACACCAAAAACAATTTCCTGATTTTCTATAGCTTCAATATATGAAGCCTGTCTGGAAGATCTTGGATATACCCTTGTTCCGCCGGGTAAAATTATTGACTTTTTTTCAAAAAGAGCTTTTTCTTCATCCCTGTCGTTCTTCAGCGACTCCGCCACAGCGTTTATCAGCGGCGGATCTATAAGCCTGCCTTCATCCTGGTAAATCTGCATTTTATCTATAATTTCCCTGAAAAAAGCCTGCGTTGTTTTCTCATCAGACTCGAGATGTATTTCGTTTCCTCTTGAATACACATGCGTGCCGATCAGTTTCTCAATTGTCTTTAAATTCTCATCATTTACACCGCACATTTCGGTGAGTTTATTATGATCTTCAAGAACAATCGTAAGACTATTGCTCAAAACTTCTCCTTGGCATCAGTGTAGCTAATCAGTGACACCTGAGTCAAGTTAAAAACTGATATCTTCATTATCTATTTTCATATCAGTTTTTATATCCGGAATTGCTTTCCAGGCCAGATATATATTAAGTTTGCTTTCCCAGTCGTAAAACGGATAATCCTCTTCATCATTTACGAACGGAGATCCGGAATATTCAACCTTCAAATCCCAGTCATGTAAATCATGCGTAAAACCTATACTGATTGTTTTTAAATTGAAATTTGATTCGTATCTGTCGTCAATTTTAAAAAAATTAAAAGATTTTATTAAATCTCCAAAAAAACTAAGGTTGTTAACGCCGACCTCGCTGCAGTATGACGGAAAGTACCTGAAAACAGCGCTATTTTCACTTGTTGAGCTGAAATCCAGCGTCAGAAATTCGAATATGCTGAAATTAAAGGATAATGAAAATGTCAAACTTGAATCTGTAAAACGTATCAGGTTCATATTGAGATTTGTATCAACTGTGTATTCAAGGTTGTTTCTGTTTTTCCAGAAGAGCATCGGTTCAGGCGAAATATTCAAGCGGGTTGTAAACAGCGACGGAATAAAACTTTTCTGCTCAGCCTGTTCCCATCCTGTTTCAGAATCAAAAAAATAATCGTATGTATCTTCTGCCGTATAACTTATTAAAAGATCAAAAATATTCAACTGGGATTTAAATTTTGAGAATTTCTCATTTTCAACATCATAAATCATCTGTGATTCAGCCGAGATTTTTCCGTCAAGAAACGTAACTTCACCTGAGAGAATATTCTGTTCAAAATAACTGTCTGAATAATTATAGCTGATACTGTTTGAAAGCCACAGGTTATCATTAAAAGTTAGTTTTTCATTAAATGTTAAAGGCTCGTATGTCCAGGTCTCTTCATCCTGTGTCATTGAAGTATTAAATTCAGATGAACTGATTTTATAGTCAATTTTCAGTGACCCGTCTGCAGTAAAATTAAGCGGAGGCAATGTTGTATTCAAAGTAAGACTCTGACTAAAATCCCCGAATTCCAGAGGCATTATTACGCCCAGCTTATGACTTGTAATATAATCATCGCTGAATTCTATAAAAGTACCGGCAAAAACTTCTGATTCCGGGTTGTAATCATATTCATATATGATGCTGTTAAAATTATAAGTAAATTTGAAATTTTCCAGAACTTCATTATAGGCCAGAGGACAGGTGCTCAGCTGAAGATTATTAAGCATTTTCATTTCTGTTGATTGTTTATCTTCAAGTAAATATTGGCTTATTGTTTCCTCTTCAAGTTCATCCATATTGTAATGCTTGTTATAACCCCAATTTATTTTGACATTGTTTTTCAGACTTATCAGATTTTCAAAAATATTTGCAGAATAGTCCAATGCGCCGTTTACTGTTGCAGTTTGAAATGAATATTCAATATCCTGCATATCAATATCAAGAGGATCTTCCCATTCATCATTATTCAGTTGATTTTTATCTGAAAAATCCGGAGAAACGCTGTATGTCATCTTGTTTGAAAAAACATCTGATGCCTGCCAGAAATCTTCTGTAATTATATTAATATCAGCCATTGCCGCATGAATATTTTCTTCTTCGTTATTATTTTCATATTGTTCTTCCCGGTTCTCAAGTGGGGATTTCAATACAATCTTTTTATCACTGCTTTGTTTCTCTGCGCCGGATTTTTCATTATCCGTTTTTAAATTTAAAGGCAGAAGAGTTCCCCCTATTTTTCCTGAAATATCAGGCATCATTCTGCTGTCCGGATAAAAAAAGTAATCAACAAATTCATTAAAATCACCATTGGAATTATCAATTTCTTTTGATAACAGATTATAATACGATTCTGTCTTTACATTCAGACTTGTAATCCACGGATTCAATATTTTTATATCTGGCGAAAACTCGGCTGAGAAATTTACATTTCCCGTTGTTACCTCCGATGCGGTTGTTTCTTCAGATTCAGTATCAAGGCTAAGCAGAGAAAGCAGATCGAGGTTTTCACTCCTTTCCGAAAAATCTATTTTATAATCCCTGTCCGACCATAAATCAACAGTAAAGTCTATTTTCAGCCATGAAACATCAATACCCGAGTCAAAATCCAGTCCATACCTGAACGGAATCGGAAAATCAAATAAATAAGACTTTTCCCAGATACTGCTGTATTTCCCTTTTTCATCCGGAAACAGATAAGTATAACTTGTTTCTGTTTGCTTGACCTTTCTTGTTCTTGCTATGGAGATAAACAAATCTGCATTCTCTATAACCGATAAAAAAGAAAAGATCGATTCGGCTATACTTCCGATTTTCATATCCCCGGGGGGTACGCCAAGCTTAAGATCCAGAGCTGAATAAAACCCAAGTGTTGTATAATAGTCAAGTATCAGCTTTATATAATTTGATTCAGTCCCTCCATAATCCTGCAAGGCTTTTGAAGAAGCTGTCGGATTTTTGTCTTCCGTCAAAAACAGCCCTTCACGTTTGTAATACTTGTTTTCAGTTTCACTTTGCATGAATGAAAATGCAGAATCCTCATCTTCTTTTTTTTCACCAATAAAATAAGTTGTAGTATGCATATAGTATCCGGAATCATTTCTGTAGCCAAACGACGGATTAATAAATATATCATCTCCGGCATAAAGAAATGCGGGAATATAAAAGATCGGAACTCTTCCGATATATACGAGACCGTTTAATACAGCCCATTCATTACTGGCCAAAAGCCACAGCTTTTTAGCTTTGATTTTATAATGCGGATCATCAAAATCACATGAGGTTATCTCACCATTTTCCAGAAGAACATAATTTTCTTTTGTTTTATTAATTTGATCACCTTTAAAATAAAAGGTTATTTCATTTTCATCAATTTCCTGTTCCTGCTCGGTAATACCTTTATCAAACAGCCCTTCTTCGGTGTCAATGTTGAAGGTGATTTTGTCGCCTCTGAAGTTTTCTGTTTTTGTTTCGCCTTCAAGAACATATTCTATATTTCCTTCCGCAGTAAGATAATTTTCCTTAAAATTGAACAGTACTGAATCAGCTTTAATTTTATGCTGTTCTCCTCCATCCGAACCCCTGGTTTTATCAATTGTTATGATTACATTACCGGTTATTCTGACATAGTTTTCATCAACTTTTTCTATTTTAAAGTAATCAAGGTTATCTGCAGATTCAATAGTAATGTGCTGCATCCGGGTTTCGGTTTCAACCACATCTGATTCTTTTTTATAATGCTTTAAAAGCCTTTTTCTAAGTTCATCAGCAGAGCCGCTGTTATTCAGTCCAAGCCTGTTGCACCAGGTTGTCAGCTCATAGTAATCAGAAGTTTCAATATCAGCTGTAATTGTATCCATAAACAGGGAACTGTTTTTTGCAGCTTCAGCAAATAATATCGTTGCGAGCATTAAAAAAACTATAGCCGTTATGGTCTTTTTCAAAACTATATTAAAACCTCTTTGAGATAATAACCTGTATATGATTTTTTGTTTTTTACGATTTCTTCCGGAGTTCCTTCAGCTATTATTTTGCCGCCCTTGTCGCCGCCTTCCGGGCCCAGATCAATAATATGGTCTGCCTGCTTTATAACATCAAGGTTATGTTCTATCAGTACAATTGTGTTACCCTTGTCAACGAGCATTTGAAGTACTTCCAGAAGTTTTTTAACATCAGCAAAATGCAGACCTGTTGTAGGTTCATCCAGAATATAAAATGTTTTCCCGGTATTTCTTTTCGACAGTTCAAGAGCAAGTTTGATTCTCTGGGCTTCGCCTCCGGACAACGTCAATGCAGATTGTCCAAGCTTTATATATTCAAGACCGACATCACACAGGGTCTGAAGTTTCTGCCGTACTTTTGTAATATTTCTGAAAAAACTCAAGCCTTCTTCAACTGTCATTTCAAGAACTTCATAAATATTTTTGCCCTTATACCGTATATCAAGGGTTTCCCTGTTGAAACGTTTTCCGTCGCAAACGTCACAGGTTACATATACATCCGAAAGAAAATGCATTTCGATCTTTTTTGTTCCGTCGCCCTGGCAATGTTCACACCGCCCGCCTTTAACGTTGAATGAAAACCTGCCGGGTTTGTATCCTCTGGCTTTGGATTCCGGCAGCGACGCAAAAAGTTCACGTATCGGTGTAAACAAACCCACATAGGTTGCCGGATTGGATCTCGGCGTACGTCCAATCGGGCTCTGATCAATATTGATTATTTTGTCGATATTTTCAGTTCCGCTTATACTTCCGAAACTGCCGCAAGCCCTGTGATGCCTGTTAACCGAATTGAAAAGGGCCGGATAAAGGATATCTCCCATCAAGGTCGATTTCCCGGAGCCGGAAACACCTGTAATAACAATCAATTCTCCAAGCGGGAATTCAGCCGTTATTCCTTTCAGGTTATGCTCCGAAGCATCTGTTATTGTAATTTTACTGCCGTTTCCATTGCGTCTTTTCTCCGGAATTTTTATTGATATTTCTCCGGAAAGGTAACGCCCCGTCAGGCTGTTGCTGTTCTTCAGCACTTCTTCATATGTACCCTGGGCTGTAACAAAACCTCCATGTACTCCGGCGCCCGGGCCGAGATCAACAATATAGTCGGCAGTTTTTAAAGTCTGCTCGTCATGCTCAACTACTATCAGGGTATTACCAATATCGCGCAGATGCTCAAGCGTTTCGATCAGTCTGGTATTATCTCTCTGGTGAAGACCTATTGTCGGTTCATCAAGAATATACAGGACACCGACAAGCGATGCCCCTATCTGTGTGGCCAACCTGATTCTCTGAGCTTCTCCCCCCGACAGCGTTGAAGCCTTTCTTTCCAGTGTAAGATAGTCGAGACCTACACTCTGCATAAAATGAAGCCTGGAATTAATTTCTTTAAGGATTTGTGATGATATTTTACGTTCTGTTTCAGTCAGTTGCAGGTTCATAAAAAAATTACATGCTTCGCTTACCGACATGAGTGTCGTATCAAATATATTCTTTTTATTAATCTTTACAGCCAGGCTTTCACGCCTGAGACGTTTTCCTCCGCACGCGTTACATACACTCTGACTCATAAATCCGTCTAGCCATTCTCTTATGTAACTGCTTGACGATTCTTTATAGCGACGTTTCAGCTCGGAGAGAATTCCCTTAAAACTGCTGCTGTATTCGAATTTCCCCGTGTTCTTTTTATTAACGTAAGTTACATCTATCTTGTCGTCCGTGCCGTACAGAATAATATCTATTATTTTTTCAGGAAGCTTATTAAAAGGAGTGTCAAGGCTGAATTTATAATAATCCGCCAAAGCTTCAAACCAGCTTCTGTGCCAGTTTGCTTCCGGGTTATGTGTTTTTACAGCACCTTCATTAAACGACAAACTCATATCGGGAATAACCAAATCCCTGTCAAATTCCATCATTATGCCCAATCCCGAACATTCCGGGCAGGCGCCTTCGGGATTGTTGAATGAAAACAGTCTCGGCTGAAGTTCCGGGATACTAATTCCGCAATCAGGGCAGGAATTTTTTCTTGAAAAGTATTCCGAATGCTCTCCGTTTTCCTCTTTTTTTACGACAATAACCTGGCCGTCGGCAATATCCAGACATGTTTCAACTGATTCAGCTATCCTTTTCCGTACGTTTTCGCCGGTTTTAATCCTGTCGACAATAATTTCGATTGTATGTTTTTTATTTTTCTCAAGATTTATCTCATCTTCAAGGCTTACAGTCAGCCCGTCAATTCTGACTCTTGCAAACCCCGCTTTTCTGGCGTCATCAATAATTTTCTGATGTTCTCCCTTTTTTGCTCTTATAACAGGAGCAAGAAGCATAATTTTTGAATTGACAGGATATGTCATCAGCGTATCAATTATCTGATCAACCGACTGCTCCTTTATTTCCTTTCCACATTCAGGGCAGTGCGGTTTACCTATTCTTGCAAACAACAATCTCAGGTAATCATATATTTCAGTGACTGTTCCGACTGTTGATCGCGGATTTCGATGAGTTGTCTTCTGTTCAATTGAAATTGCAGGGGACAGCCCTTCAATATAGTCAAGATCCGGCTTATCAAGCCTTCCCAGAAACTGTCTTGCGTAAGAGGACAGTGATTCAACATACCTGCGCTGCCCCTCAGCAAATATTGTATCAAATGCCAATGATGATTTCCCGCTGCCGCTGATACCGGATATGACAATCAGCTTGTCTCGGGGAAGCTCAAGATCAATATTTTTAAGATTGTGCTCACGGGCACCTTTAATGATTATTTTATCCATAGATATTCAGAAAGTACGATTAATTTCTTTGCTGTTCAAGTGCCGCATGTTATTAACGCTGCCGGATAACAGGTTCTATAAACGGATCTTCAAGCTGCCTTTCAGAACGTTTTGTCCAGGTGCTGTCATCTTTGTCGCATTCCGTTATTATCATCCATATTTCTGATGCTGAATCATAAAACCCGTCTGCATACAGTGACGCTGCAAGATAATATAATGTTTGAAAAAACTCATATGTTTCAAGAAATTGCGAAAGTTCAGGGTATTCAAGCATTCGTTTTATATGTGACAGAATATTTGTAAATTCATAATTCGCAGTTTTATCGTATATGTAATTAAATCCTGTGGTCGCAACTGATACCAGCGGCAGAATCAAATTTATTTCAGCTTCCGAATATCTTCCTGTACGATAATAAAATATTCCCAGGCCCGTTCTTGCGCTATTATATTTTGTTTTTTCGTAACGATACAGCTCAAACATTTTATCAATACCGCGTTTCTTCAATACATCAATCATTGAGTACTGAAGGTTCATATTTATTCGTATTTCAGAATCATTTTCAATTACCGAGATCAGGGTTTTTTCATATTTTCCGTATTGATCAGTTTTCCGATAGATCTCTGCAAGACTGTACAGCAAATCAATTTCTTCTTCTATAACGTATAAGTCGTTTTTATATTCAAGAGCTTTGAGATACTGTTTTTCTGCCAGGTTGTATTCACCTTCATTTTCAAAGATTCTTGCCAGCCAAATCTCTGCTTCAGGGGCAATACCCGCCCTGTCGATAGCTTCACGAAAAACTCTTGATGCAAGACCGTATTCACCAAGCTCATATGCCTGGCGTCCGTACTCGTAAAGAAGCCAGACAGGGATATTCAGCCGGTATGATTCTTCAATTTTTTTAATTTTTTCCTGTTCTCTTAAATCCTGAGCCGACACAAATGCTGCAGAAATAAATATTAAAAGCAAAGAAAATATAAATATTCTACACAGATTATTTTTCAAAAAAACTCCGCAATCTAGCTTTGAAAGCTTTTCAGTAGTTTCAGGAATTCTTCCCTGCCTTTATTCTCGTCAATTTTAGTGAAAATCTTACCATGTTTAAAAATTACAATTTTATTACCGATTCCGGTTATCCCGATATCCGCTTCCGAAGCTTCTCCGGGTCCGTTAACCACACAACCCATTACAGCAATATTCAACGGTTCTTTTATCAGGTACAGCTCATCAAAAATTGACTCCAGGAATTTATGGGTATCAAATGTCGATCGTCCGCATCTTGGACAGGATATGATATTTACGCCGTACTCCGACAATCCGCATGCCCTGAGTATTTCGCGGCCGGCAATGACCTCATTGGCGGGAGTGTCGGACAATGAAACTCTCAGGGTGTCACCTATTCCTTCATCCAGCAGTTTTGATAAGGCAATGGAAGATTTTACAAGCCCGGCTGTTAAAGGACCGGCTTCGGTAATTCCAAGATGCAAAGGATAATTATATTTTAATGAGAATTTTCTGTTGGCCCGTATAGTGGCCTCTGCATTTGAAGATTTCAGGGAAAATACGGCATTCCCGAATCTGTTTTTTTCAAGTATCTCAATTTCATCATCTGCGGCTTTCAGCATAGCTTCAGCCTTGTCGTCCATATCTGACAGTTTTCTCGGCATTGAACCGCTGTTAATACCTATTCTTATCGGGACATTCTTATCAGCTGCAGATTTTAAAACTTCTTCAACCTTCCATGAAGCGCCTATATTACCCGGATTTATTCGTATTTTATCTATTCCGAACCCGATACATTCAAGCGCAATCCTGTAGTCGAAATGTATATCAGCGACAAGAGGCATATTTATATGTTTTTTTAATTCTTTAAGTATACCGGCGCTTTTAATATCCGGAACTGAAAACCTGATTATGTCGCAACCGAGATTTTCAATAGTCCTTATTTCATTGATATCCTGTTCAGACAGATTATGCAGGCTCTTCTTCCACATTGTCTGAACAGTAATTCTGCTGCCGCCGCCGATTTTATTATTGCCGACAGTTACAGATTCGGTTTTTTTTCTATCCATATTTTTCAGGGGCATTCTGATGAATACCCCTGCTGTATTTTATATAAGGAAGAGGAACGCCAATACCAGAATGGCTATTGATTCAACTATACCAAGCGCAAGAACATACTGTGCAGTACCCTTACCGGTTTCAGTCTGGGCATCACAAGCTGCTGCTGCAGCCTTACCCTGAAACCATGCCGACATGCCTATGGCAAGTCCTCCGAATAGACCTGTAGCAAGCTGTTTCATGTCGCCGGTTTTTGCGGGAACTACAACAAGCATAACCAGGAAGCCGTAAAGTGTCTGTGAAAGCGGGAACCCGACAAACGCAGCAAGCAGCATACTGGGAGCTTTATTGGCGACAAGCGCCTTTTTCCATGAACCGACGGCGGCCTGCGCGGCTGTACCGCATCCTAATGCCGATCCTACAGCAGCAAGTCCTAAAGCTCCGGCCTGTCCGATAATACCAAAATCCATATTAATTCTCCTTATTTATTTTGAAAGGTTCGTATTTAAACCCTGACCACTCAACACCAACTTTGCCTGAGTATTCAAGGATATTAAGCCTGACGGCATGCACAAGAATAGCCATCAGTCCAAGTACAATATTAATTGTATGTCCTAGTATGACAATTACAATTCCGAATATTATTATGGGACCGTCCGACATCTGCGCGCCCAGCTGATTAAATGTTTCTGCAATTTTAACGGATGCAAGACCAACGGCAAACAGCCTAACATAAGACATTATATCCGAAAAAGTTCCTACTACATCAAGAAACAGCTGAAGGAAATTTGTCAGTGAACTTATTATTCCCCTGATAAAACTCCTGCCTTCTTCCTGGGCGCCGAACAAAAATATGATCACAACACCGCCGAGAAGTACATAAAGCATTTCCTGCGGATATGTTTCAAGTCCTTCCCGCTTTACTACGAGAGTCAGCACAAGGTAATAGATTGCAACAAGAACGGCAAACCATCCTATCTGTGCAAAACTGCTTAATTTGGGAAAATTCTTTTTAAAATTCTGTACAACACCTATTAAAAGCTGAATAATACCGAGAAAAAAGCTTATTCCCATTACAAGCGATATCTGTGCGTCCGAATCCACCCTGAAAGCATCAAGTTTCAAACTGTCGAAGAAACTTATTTCCATAATCGACTTGCTTGCAAACCATGTTCCGGAAATTGCACCGTAGATTATTGTCGTTACACTTAAAAGCAGCGGCAGAAAAAATATCCACGGCACATTCCCTTTCTTTGCCCTGTAAGCAATCATTCCTGCGATTGTAATGATTAGAAACAGTGAACCGTATCCGGCATCGCCTATAAGCATTGCCGTAAATATTGAGAAAAAACAAAGAAAAAAGAAGCTTATATCATACTCCCGGTATCCCGGCAGGATTCCGAGAAAGTTTGTAACCGGCTCAAGCAAAGATGCGAACTTGCCCAGTTTTAGTTGGGTCGGCACCTCATCATCTTCAGAAGGATCTTCCGTCACAAGCCCCCAGCTGTTTGCCGAAGCTTCTTTTTGCAGTTTACCTGTTGCAGGTTCAGGACAGTATCCTCTCAGATATGAAAGTTCTTCGGTAATATTGATCCCCGATCGTACTGTTTCAAAATCAATATCAGATTCAACATCTTCAACTGCCTTCTGGATAGCAGTTCTGTATGCTGACATATTCCTGATTTTTTCTTCAGATTCCGCAATACCTTCTTCTGCATCAGACATTTCCTTTCTTAGCGTGCTGATTGACTTTTCAGGCAGATCGAATTTATCGAAATCTTTTAACTCTTCAGGAACTTCTCCGATTACGGCAAAAAACATTTTGCTTTTTGTTCCCCCGACATTGAAGGCGCCTTTTCCGGAAAAAAGCACTGCATCCGTTTTATTGACAGAAAACAATGTTAACCCGAGGTTCTTTTCCGCCAGCGTACCGGCTGTTTCAGGTTCAAAATCACCTATCGGTTCAAGTCGTTCTATCTCCTTTAAACAGCCGTTTACTTTATCAGAAAGGCTCTTCTTCTGTTCAATTACTGACAGAACTTCTTTTGCTTTTTCTACGGCGTCTTCAACGCCCCTGTATTCCGACTGCAGTATTTCCTTGTCGGGCGACAGCAGCACTCCTGCATTTTTCAGCTGTTCAGCTGTAGAATGAAGCCTGTCGTAATACTCTCCCCGGCCTTCAAGCTTTTCAAGATGCACAACCCCGATTTCTCTCAACTTTTCCAGCGATTCTTCCCTGTACTTGTCAAACAACACAAGGGAAACCTTTTTCATCTTAACTATTGCCATATTATGATACCTTAACCACTTTTCCCTTGGCCATCTTACCCCGCACAACTGCAGCAGTCTGCTGATCTCCGAGATAAATCCCTATCTTTCTGATTATTTCCCTTGTTTCGGGTATTTTTACCTTTTCGAACAAATTAACCCTCTGTGTAGTAGTGCGTAGTTCATTATCAAGAAGTTCTTTCTGCTCGAGAAGAACTTCTATTTCCGCATTCAGGGCGGCAAGTTCTTTCAAAGTATTTACACCCTGGTCAACCCAAAGAGGCATTAAAAACAGATCATATTCTACCGGTTCGAATTCAAGCTTTTTAAAAACAGGAATATCCACACCGGCAATATTCCCCTTGTCTTTCCCGATTTCCTTAATCCTGATAATATCGCCTATTCCGGTATCTTCTCCGAAAACACTGATCCATTCATTCAGGGTTTCTTCATACCTGTTTATCTCTCGTCGTTTTTCTTCGATGTCGTTTTCCACCTGGCGTATTACCATCTGCAGCTGCTGTTTTTTCAGCTGCAGCGTCGGAAGATATCGGGTAAAGCGCTTCAGCGAGTCTTTCTGTTTTTTAAGCTCATTTTTGGTAAGCTTTACTTTAGCCATGTTTACCTTCCGTATTTATTTCGACGGCCAGAACTTCTTCAAAAGATCCGTTTTTAAACCGGTCTCCTCAGGAGTAAAACAATCTGCAAGAATTTCCCACCCCTTGTCCAAAGCGCCTTCAAGCGGGATGTTAACCGTCAGATCCATCATTTCCTTTTCAAAAATAACGCCGTATTTCAGAAGTTTCGTGTCCCAGTCGGACATTCTGAAACCCATTGATTTCTTTTCAACGGACTCAAGATAGGCAGCGTACAGCTTGATCATTCCGTCCATCAGCGCCCGGTGGTCTTCTCTCGTATCTCCGTTAACCTGCTGTTTAAGCCTTGACAGCGAGCCGAAGGGTTCTATACGTCCGTTTTTAAGATAATACTGGCCCTCGGTTATATATCCCGTATTGTCAGGCACCGGATGGGTAACATCATCGCCGGGCATTGTTGTAACTCCGAGAATCGTTATCGAACCCGCCCCCTCAAAGTCGACGGCTTTTTCATATCTTGAAGCAAGCTGGCTGTAAAGGTCTCCGGGGTAACCGCGGTTAGACGGCACCTGTTCCTGCGTAATTGCAATTTCTTTCATTGCGTCCGAAAAGTTCGTCATATCCGTTAACAGCACAAGCACCTTCTTTCCCTTCAGGGCAAATTTTTCTGCTACGGCAAGAGAAATGTCCGGCACAAGCAGACATTCTACGATAGGATCTGCTGCTGTATGAACAAAGAATATTGTTCTGCTTAAAGCCCCGCCTTCTTCCAGTGTGTCGCGGAAAAACAGGTAATCATCATATTTTAACCCCATCCCCCCGAGAATAATCATATCTACTTCGGCCTGCATGGCTATTCTTGCAAGAAGCTCATTGTACGGCTCTCCGGAAACAGAGAATATCGGTAGCTTCTGCGATTCAACAAGCGAGTTGAAAACGTCTATCATCGGCAACCCGGTCCTGATCATGTTTCTCGGGATAATTCTTTTTGCGGGGTTTACCGACGGCCCCCCGATTTCAATCATGTTCTCAGTCAGCTCAGGCCCGTTGTCCCTGGGTTTTCCGCTTCCCGTAAAAATACGTCCGAGAAGATTATCCGAAAAAGAAACCCTCATCGGGTGGCCGAGAAATCTTACTTCATCACCTGTTGAAACTCCGCGGCCTCCTGAATATACCTGCAATGATACGGTTTCGCCGTCAAGCCTTATTACATCGGCAAGAGATTTTCCGAAAGATGTTGTAACCTCGGCAAGCTCACCGTATTTTATTCCATCCGCCTTTACCGTAATTACGTTTCCGGCAATTGATTCTATTTTACTGTACACTTTCCGCATTTTTCTACTCCTCTCCCTGCTGCATCAGGAGACTTTCATCCACACCGTTTTTTTTGGCTTTTATCATCGAAAGTATCTCTTCTTCCAGTTTCTTGAAGTCCTTGCTGTTCCACTCTGCGCCGTTGTAATCAAGATATCGCTGCCTTAACTGGTAAAACCAGGTTCTGGCCGCTTCCTTGCTTTCAAGCTGAAGTTTCGAAGTAATTATATCAAACATCATATTAAAAACATGTTCCTGACGCTCGGTAGATACCGAGTTGTCTACAGGGTCGAATGAATTCTGCTGCAGGTAAATTGAATCGATGAAATCGCCTTTCAGATATATAATGTAGTCGTCCGTACTTGTGCCTTCTTCACCGACAACCTTCATCATCTGTTCAACTTCATTTCCCCTGAATATGATTGCACGGGCAATCTCGGTCTTTTCCTCGTCGAGAATTCCCCTGTATTTACTCCAGCTCTCAAGCGGGTGAATTGCGGGATATTTTCTAGCATCCGAGCGCTCTCTGGAAAGGCCGTGAAAGGCTCCAACAACTTTCAGGGTAGCCTGCGTTACCGGCTCCTCGAAGTTTCCTCCTGCCGGAGAGACTGTTCCGCCGATTGTAACCGAACCTTCGCTGCCGTCTTTCAGCTTGACGCGTCCTGCTCTCTCATAGAAACCTGCGATGGTTGACTCAAGATATGCAGGAAAAGCCTCTTCTCCGGGTATTTCTTCAAGACGTCCGGACATTTCACGCATTGCCTGCGCCCATCTTGATGTTGAGTCTGCAAGAAGAAGTACATTCAGTCCCATCTGGCGGTAATATTCCGCGAGCGTAACTGCCGTATATACTGATGCCTCACGGGCTGCAACAGGCATTGATGATGTATTACAGATAATAATTGTTCTTTCCATCAGCGATTTGCCTGTTTTCGGGTCTATAAGCTCAGGAAATTCCTTAAGAGTTTCAACAACCTCGCCTGCGCGCTCACCGCAAGCGGCAATTATTACTATATCAACATCCGCATTTCTGCTTGTAACCTGCTGGAGAACGGTTTTACCTGCGCCGAAAGGTCCCGGTATACAATATGTTCCACCCAAAGCAACAGGAAAAAATGTATCAACCAGCCTGAGCTTGGTTACCATCGGTTTTACAGGCCGCAATCTTTCAACATATTCGGATATCGGCCTTTTTACCGGCCAGTTGAAACTCATTGTAATTTCAGTCAGATTGCCTTTGCTGTCTTCAAGCTCTGCTATAACATCCTTGACGGTGTATGAACCTGCAGCTGCAATTTTTTTGACTGTATATCTGTCATAGCAGTTGAAAGGAACCATAATTCGGTGTTCAAAGATACCTTCGGGAACAGTTCCCAAAGTATCTGCTTTTTCAACGGTAGCGCCGGCTGCAAGCGCCGGTGTAAAATCCCATTTCCTGTCTGCAGGAAGCGCTTCAAGATAAACACCCCTTTCAAGAAAGAAACCGCATTCCTCCGCAAGCTTCGGAAGCGGGTTCTGCAGCCCGTCAAAAACCTGTCCCAGCAATCCCGGCCCAAGCTGTACAGAAAGCATATCCTCGGAGAAACTTACCTTATCGCCGATACCGATGCCTTCGGTCATTTCAAATACCTGGAGTTCTGCCCGATCACCCTTTATCCTGATAACCTCGGCTTTCAGCCTCTGTTCGCCTACCTCTATATAGGCAACTTCATTCATGGAAACAACATCTTCAACCTCTACGGTTACCATGTTTCCATTTACACCTATTACTTTGCCTTTACTTACTGCCATCTATAATTCTCCATCGTAAGATTGATGTATTTTATCCGTAATTCCGTTATATATTTCCCTGTATTTTTCCGAGCCGTTTTCAGTGTTCATGCTTTTTTTTCGTTCTGCAATTTGAAGTTTCAGATAATAAACAATCAGTTTTGTCAAATCAAAATTATGACTGCTTTCCAGCTCGTCAAGATATCTCCATCTCGCATTATCAAGGATATCTTCTCCCGCCTGCGGATTTACTGCTCCTGCGGCTTCTCTTGCCGCATCAAAAACTCCCGTTGAAGTATCACCTTCCCTTAAATACCGTTCGGCATCAATCCCGGTCTTTTGCGATCGTATCCTGGCAAGCTCATTTCTTAATGATCTTTCCCAGTTTTGCCACATTTCAATTGTTTTTTGGGTCGACGGATTTACAGGAGCTATTTCAGCAGTCATAAGAGTTCTGAAATCCTGTTCGGACATAGTGTATCTGCATGTTTCCGTGAAATAATCTATTGTTATCGGCGGATCCTGATTAATGGTCAGCATCGGTAATGATGCAACCGTATAATAATATTCTGCCAAAACTTACTCCTCTGACGAAGTCTGGATAATTTCAGCAAGTTTTGGATTTAAAAGTTCAGCAAGGTTTGCCGCAACTGCTTCGGCAGTAAAGTTATAGTAAGCCCCTCCATCCTTTTCACTCAAACGAAATCCGTGTTCAACTCCCGGGAAAGGCTTTATCTCTGTTCCGCCCTTCAATTCAGCGACAAGTTTCGAAATGCATGATTTACCTATTTCTGAAAAATCTTTTTCCGAAAGCTGAACATTATATTCGCCTTTTTCAGCCCATGCTTTTACAATAATCACAACAGCTTCTTCCAGAATTTTACCGCTCATCGCTTTTCCGGTGTCTGCAGAAATAATCTGATCAAAAAGATTCTCAATTTCCTTCTTTACTTTAAGAACAAGGTCTCTGCCGGCCTGGGCAACAGCAGCTTTTCCGCCGGATTCTGCTCTGGCAGCCCTGGATTTGCCTTCCGCAACAATTTTATCCGCCTCTTTCCTGGCTTTTGAGACAATTTCTTCAGCTTTTTTTTCTGCGTCAGTAATGATCACCGAAGCTTTCTGCTCAGCAGTTTCAACACCATCCTTATTGATTTTTTCTAAAAGCTCTTTGAGTTGAACATCCATATTTTCCTCACAATAACAATTTCTGTTAATTTAATTTTATAAGACCTTTAATGCCGATGCAAGCTTTTCAGCAATAAAGCCAAATGATTTTCATACTATTCTTTCAAGATCAACTCACCGTAAATCTTTAAAACGCCGCCGTCGCGACTGATTCTGATATCCTGTCCCGGAAAGTACTGCGGAATTATTTCACTCAGTAAGTCCGCTACCTCGTTTTCTATATCAATCTGAACTTTTTCAGGAACATGATCCAGAGTTGCCAGATCTACATCTACAACATATCCTCTGCCGTAAACAGAACCGTAACCGGCGCTGAAGCTTGCTCCCACATTAAACAGTCCGTCGCTGGCCTTATTTGCCGTACTGCCCCGCACAGGTCTGTTGGGATGCAAATGATAATTATTACCATAATTGTTTTCCAGAAAATCGTCAATCATATCAAATATTTTTTTTAGTGTGCTGTCAAACTGCAGTATTTTCCGGCTGTAAATCATTGAACTATAACCTTACTATTGTTTTCCCGAATCCGCCCTGTTCAGGATCTGAAAAAGAAAAAGATTTTACAGCTTCGCAGGAACGAAGGAAGTCCTGTACTGTTTTCTGCAGAACACCTTCACCAAGTCCGTGAATAATGCTGAATTCGTTCATACCGCTCAGTAATGCAGAATCTATTTGCTTAATCAGTGCTGATTCTGCTTCATACGCCCTCATTCCACGCAGGTCCAGCTCAAAAACAGCTCTTGCGGTGAACCCCGCTACACCTGATGCTTTCACAGCCTTTTTCTTTCCGCTGCTTTTTATTGCCGTCAGGTCCCTGGTTTTTATGGTCAGTTTTACATTTCCGAATGCAACAAGCCAGGAGTCTTTTTTCCTTTCCTCAACAAGGATACCCGTTTTATTGTTTTTCCTGTATTTTACTTCCGTCCCCGGCTGCAACTTAATAACACCGTCGTCAGTACCATTTTCATCATCCGAATTATACAGGGCAATTTCTTCCTCTGTCTTTTCTATTTCAGCTTTCTCTATATCAAGCTTTTCTTCTACTGATGCAACAAAATTTTTGACTTTTTTTGTTTTAACCCTGGTTATCTCGCCTTCTCGCAATTCCCTCACAAGATTTTCAAGTTCTTTTCTTGATTCCTTAAGAAATGATTTCATCTTTCCATAATCATCAAGACCTATTTCATGCTGGGACTGTCTCAACCTCAACTTGGCAAGATCAAGAGCCCTGCGATCTTCACGAATTTCCTTCTCCGCTTCGGCCAGCTTTCTGTCGCGTTCAAAAATAAGGTTCTGCCTGCGTTCCAGTTCCCTGATCATTTCTGATACGGTAACGTCTCCGCTTTCCATATATTGTCCGGCTTTGCTGATTATTTCTTCAGGCAGTCCTATAGACTGTGCTATCTCCAACGCATGGCTTTCTCCTGGCACTCCTTCAATTATTTCGTAGGTGGGCTTCATTGTAACCGCATCAAAAGCAACTGATGCGTTTACCGCACCTTTGTGTGTATAACCGAAATTTTTAACAGCAGCATGATGCGTTGTGACAATTGTTGAAATACTGTTTGTTCTCAGATGTTCGAGAATTCCCATCGCAATAGCCGAACCCTGGGATGGGTCGGTTCCGGAACCAAGCTCATCAAGCAGTACAAGCGAACTGCTTCCTGCCTTTTTGGTTATTTCACTTATTCTTTTCATGTGTCCGGAGAAAGTTGACAGCGATTCTTCTATAGACTGGTCATCACCTATATCTGCAAATACATCATCATACATTCCTATTGCAGTTCCTTCCATTGCAGGAAGTTCACAGGCAAACTGATTCATCAAAACAAAAATCCCGCAGGTTTTCAACGTTACCGTTTTACCTCCGGCATTGGGCCCTGTTATAATCAGAATACTTATCTCATCATTATATGAAAGACTGATAGGTACTGCAGATTCTCCCAGCAACGGATGACGTCCCTTTTTTATTACAATCCCGTTTTCACAGTTTTGTGGTCGTATACATTTATTTCTGATACTGTATTCAGCACGGGCATACCAGGAATCGAGATAGGAAACCTGACGGTTTAGCGTATCAAGTTCGTCTACCCCTTCGCGGAGTTTGTCAGTCAGCCCTCTGTATATTTTTATTACCTGCTGATTAAGCTGATTCTGCTCGAAAGTCATTTCATTATTGAGTTCGACCAGGTCGAAAGGCTCAATAAAAACCGTTGCTCCGCTTGTCGAAACCTCGTGAACCAGGCCTTTTACCCTTCCCCTGAAATTCGATTTCAACGGAAGAACTATTCTGCCGTCCCGCTGCGAAGGCACTGCCGCCTGCCATATATCCCTGTTCTCAGCCATATATACGGACGTTATTTTATTTATCCGGCCGTGTAATCCTGCTATCCGGGCCCTTGCCTTTTTTAACAGCGGATGATTATCCTTCACACTGCCGTCAGGATTCAACTCTTTCAGAATTGCTTCAGCATATTCAACCAGATCAGGCAGCAGTTCCGCTTCTTTTCGAAGAGCTCCGCTCAAAGTAATATTATCCGGTTCTTTACAGCAAAATTTTTTCATCAGCACTGCTGATTTTATATATGCTGCTGCATCCGCAAGCTCCAATCCTTCAAGAACACTTCCTGAAATGTTAAGCCGTTCCAGAAAAAGGATTTCCGGAAAAAACAAGTCCGGCGTTTTTAAATCCGATCCCAGCAGTATTTTCCAGTCGGAAACTATATCCTTCCGGTTTTCAAGAATTTCGAAATCGTTATCGAAATCCTGTTTTTTTATCAGTGCCGCTCCACCCGGTGATCGTGCATATGAGGATATTGTATTTCTTATATTGTCAAACTCGAGAAGTTCCAGCGTTTGGCGTTCCAGTTTTATCCCTCCTTGCGATATTTATTTCTTTTTATGCGGCTTTCAAGATCCTGAAGCATTCTTAAATAACTGTCGTAACGTTCTTCAATAATAACACCGTCTTCTACCGCCTTTTTAACAGCACAACCAGGTTCATTTTTATGAAGACAAACATTGTGCAGACATTTTCCGATAAACGGTTTAAAATCACGCATGAAATGTGAGAGTATTTCTGGCTCTATACCTACAGGATCTATTTCCTTTATTCCCGGTGTATCTATGATAAATCCGCTCTGCCAGGATTCAAGCACAGCAAAACACGTAGTATGGGTCCCCTTGTTGAATTTCTCGGAGACGCTTCCGACCCTGAAGTTCAAACCCGGTTCAATTTTATTCAAAATGGAAGACTTCCCCACACCCGACTGTCCTACAAAAGCTGCTGTTCTGCCTTTAATAATCTTTTTTACGTCTTCAATACCTTCGCCTGTTTTCACGGAGGTCAGGATAACTTCATAGCCCATTTGTTTCCAGTTGTTTATTCTGTGAACAGCCTCTTCTGCTAATCCCTGATCTGTTTTGTTCAGTACAATTAATACCGGAAGGTTGTCCTCCGAATTGACCAGTACCCGATCAACAAACCTCGGCTTGAAAGGCGGAGATATTGGAGAAATAATACATACCAGAAGATCAATATTTGCCGCAATAGTCTGAATATTTGCACGCTTTCTGTTCCACCGGGCAAATGAATTTTTCCTCTCATGCCTTGAGATGATCATTCCTTTTCCCGGATGGTTGGAATCCGGCTCAATCTCAACAAAATCACCGGAACATATGGGATTGTATTCACTTCGTTCCGATTTCAGTTTTTTACCCTTGATTCTGCATTCAAAAATATCGCTGCCGCATTCTACGGTATATATGTTATTTATACCGAACCTTACTAAACCGCGCACAACCCGTATTTCTCCGATATCCAGTTGTAGTTTTTAATCTTTTCCCTGTTTTTTTCAGTACCTGTAAGAATAAAATAATCATCCATTTTTTCAGCTGAAAGCAAATCATTATTACCGAGAACCCTTATTATCTGGTTGCCTACGCCTTCCCGAGAATCTATTATGCTTATTCCATCACCCAACAAAGACTGAAGCTGCTTTTCAAGGAACAAAAAATGCGTACATCCGAGAACAAGTATATCGACGTCATTATTGATAAAAAAATCAACAGCGGGCCTGATAATCTCTGTAGCTTCTTCTGTTGTTGCTGTACATAGCTTGTTTTCAATAAAATCAATTATTTCGGTTCCTGCATATCTGAACACTGCGCAATCCGACGCATGCTCATTTATCAGGTTTTCCGTATAGGAATCTTCTATTGTTCTGTTTGAAGCCATCAACCCTATTCTTTTTTTTCGCGACATAAATGCTGCAGGTTTAACTGCAGGAACAACACCAATTATAGGAAATCTGAATTCTTCTCTCAAACTTGCAAGGCTGATTACAGATGCTGTATTACAGGCAATAACTGCCGCCTTCGGATTATATTTTCGATACAGGAAATTCATCGTATCACTCATTATTTTCACGAGCTGTTCTTTTGATTTTGTTCCATAAGGGAAATTAAGGTTGTCTGCAAGATATACGAACGATTCCTGCGGAAGTCTTTCTTTCAGCCATTCCAGGTACGGTAGACCGCCTATACCTGAATCAAGAAAAGCAAGCGGAGAATTATTCATCGCCGAAAAGACTGTTAAAAGCTTTGCGCGCGTCGCGTGATTTTTTGTCAGTACTTCCGTCGTCTGTACGGTCGCCGAGTTTGAAGTAATCGCAAAAATTTGCTTTTTCCTTGTCTGTCACCGCTTCCTGGATGTTTTCAGTGCAGTCCATACTGGAGTTCGGGCTGTAAAAAGCGCAATTCCGGCATACCTTAACATCTCGTCCGCATGATGGGCATTCAGTCGTTCTGTATACCTTGAAATCTTCCGGAAATTTTATACCGCATGCATAACAATAGGACATGCAGAAATAATATCCGTATAAATCGGCATTGTCCAGTATCTGCATGTCTGATTATTTGCTGGCAAAAACCAAAAAAGCCTGTTATATTAATTTTATGTTTTCATCAAGAAAATGTGCCATAAAAAATTGTCATGAACATGCAGTTACAGGCAGCAGATATTGTTATGCACATTTGGATAATTTTAATGAATATATTCAAAATATTTCCGCATCGCTTTCCGATTGCGACACAATGTCCAATTATAAACTTTGCCATGCTGAATTATCCGGAATTACCGTTCCGTGCCGGAATATTATAACCAGTAAATTTTCCGAAACCGTATTTAACAACATGGTTTTTGACGATCTTTCCATTAAGTTATGTTTTTTTGATTTTTGTCGATTTAATAACTGCAGTTTCAGAAAATCCGATATACGTTATTCTGTTTTCGGCGGTTCAGTCTTTTACAACTGCAATTTTATTGATTCCGAGATTCTTCATTCAAACTTTAACGGTTCAACAATAAAAAATACTGTATTTGAAAGTTGTGATCTTTACTATTCATCTTATATTTCAGCAGGTATTCAGGATTCATCCTTTAAAGACTGTAATCTGAAAAAAGTAAGCTATTTAAATTCAACAATAAACAATACAAGTTTTAAATACTCAAATCATGAAGAGGCTGAGTTTGACAAGGGGCAAATGCCGTGAAATTATTTTTCCATTTTGTTTTGTCGAATTTTTCAAACACATATCTTCTTGGACCGGCTGAGGGAGGAGACGCTGTTATTATAGATCCGGGCGTCATGGATCTTCCGCTGCTCAACCTTATTGAAAGAAACAATTTCTATATCCGGCATATCCTTGTTACCCATAACCACGATTCACATGTAAACGGTATTAAAACATTACGTAAAATATATGATGCTGAGATATACAGCAATATGCCTCTTCCTTTTGAAACGGATTTCAACCGTATTGAAGACGGTGATCACCTCAGGTTGGGAGATTTGAAAGTTGATATTATAAATATTCCCGGACATTCTCCGGATTCCATGATATTTAAAATAAATAACATGCTTTTTACAGGTGACGTTCTTCTTTCCGGTACTATTGATCGCGATCTTACAATTTCCCAAATGAAAATCCTCAAAGACAAAATTCACGCAAGGATATTCACTCTGGATGAAGACATGCTTATTTTTCCCGGACATGGTTCTCCAAGCACCATCAGAACGGAAAAAGCTTTTAATCCTTATTTGAAAGACTGATAATTTCCTTTTTAAAACGTTCCGGCAGCGGGGCCCTGAATTCCCGGTATTCGGTTTCTCCCGGAAGCATTATTCTAAGCCTGTATGCATGCAGCAGCATTCTGTATTCTTCAGTTTTTCTCGAATAAACAGGATCTCCTGCAATAGGAGCATTCATGCTCAGCATATGCACCCTGAGTTGATGTGTCCTGCCGGTTTTTAGATCAAGCGCTACAAAGCTTTTATCTCTCCAGCGCTTTAAGACCCTGTAAATTGTTACTGCGTTCTTTCCGTTCTTTGTTTTCCATGTCATTTTCTTTCTGTTGCGCGGGTCCCTTCCGACGAGGGTTTCGATTCTGCCTTTTTTTTCCTGAAGATTGCCGTTTATTACGGCCAGATATGTTTTTGAAGCTTTTCTATTCCTGAACTGTTCGGAGAGAAATTCAAGGGTTTTGGTATTTTTTGCGGCTATGATAATCCCTGAAGTATCTTTATCAAGACGATGAACTATACCCGGTCTTGTGTCATTTTCCGTAAAATCAGATTCAGCTTCGAGCAGTCTGAACATAATCCCCTGAGCCATTGTTCCCGAATAGTTCCCCGCAGCCGGATGCACCACCATTCCCGACTGTTTATTAATTACAAAAACATTATCATCTTCATAGATAATGTCGAGTTGAACATTTTCCGGCTCAATATTTATCTCCGCCTCATTATTCAGACTGAATTCAATTATGTCTCCGTCTGAAACTTTTCGGGACAGTTTTGCCGCTTTGCCATTGACGGAAAGTTCTTCTATTCGGGATTTTATGCTGTTTCTGGAAACTTTCTCTGAGTCTGCAATAACAGTGTCTATACGTTCGTTCTTTATATTTTCAGGAACATTAATCACTTTCATCAGTTGAATCATCTTTAAACAGGCCTATTATAAAATCCGCTGCGGCAATTGTTCCCGAGAGCCCCAGACTTATTGAAAGGATCCTGTACCTCTGCTCTGTGGTCATTGAAGAAGAACTTGTAAAATTTTCGATGGAATAACCTTCTCCGAAATCGTCCGAGAAAGCACCGTAAAGACTGTATCCTATATTCGTAAAAAGAATAGCAAAAGGAACAGAACCGGCAAATATTATCTCGGCCCTTCTCAGATCATGAAGCCAATTCGGGAATTCTTCTTTTTGATATTCCTCAGGCTCATTGTCTGGCGTTAAATCATATATATCATTTTCAACCGTTTTACAGCCGCTGAAAAAAGTTATAATTAATATTAATACAATTATTCCCTTTTTTATCAATATATTCTGCTCCCGAAGATAGCGGTTCCAACCCTGACAAGATTACTGCCTTCCATAACAGCCAGAACAAAATCCGACGACATTCCCATCGAAAGCGTATCGATAATACCTGTCCCGGCATCATTTTTAAGACGTTCATAACTTTTATATAGTGAAGCAAAAGATTTTCTTATTTCATTTTCGCTATCCGTAAAAGGAGCTATAGTCATAAGCCCCCTCAGATTAAGATTTTGCAGTTTCATATACTTGTCAAGGTCGTTCAGAAAAACATTATAATCTGCATAACCGCTTTTACTTGCTTCTCCTGAGGTATTTATCTCAATAAGAATGTCAATCTTTCTTCCATATTCCGAAACTCTTTTATCAAGCTCCGCTGCAGTTTCGTATTTATCAATAGACTGAACACATGAAGCACTTTTAGCCGCTGTTTTTACTTTGTTTCTCTGAAGATGCCCAATCATATGCATTTCAGCATCTGAAGGAATTTCATTAAATTTTTCAGCCGCTTCCTGAATTCTGTTTTCACCGAAAAGTCTTTGCCCGGCTTCATACGCAGCTTTTATATCTTCAACAGGTTTCGTTTTTGAAACTGCCATTAATCTAATTTCTTCAATACTTCGGCCGCACTTCTGTGCAGCATCATCAATTTTACCTTTGATTATTTCAATATTATTTTTTATTTCTTCTGCTCTTTCTGTCGACATAGCTTTATTATATTCGCAATCTTTTTTTATATCAATTACGCTTCTGTCTTACCTTTAATGCCGGAAAAAAACATATCCATATCTATGTCATTAAATAACATTACATAAAAAAAAAGACCATAAATCAGATTTATGGTCTAATGGGCGATGAGGGACTTGAACCCCCGACATCCTGCTTGTAAGGCAGGCGCTCTCCCAACTGAGCTAATCGCCCTTGCATCGTGTGAATGAAAATACCAGAGTACAAAAATTTTGTCAAGAAGGCCCGGTAATTATTTTCTGATTAATTTCAGGGCTGCTGATTCAGCGCAAACACATATTCCATTTATCTAATTTCACAAATAGTCTTTAATTGTAACAGCATTCTGTGATAATATGCCCGCGGAGAAAATTAATGTCAGTAGAGAAAATGAGAAACATTGGGATTATGGCCCATATAGATGCCGGGAAGACAACAACCACCGAAAGAATTCTTTTTTACACCGGGAAAAGCCACCGGATCGGTGAAGTTGACGACGGCGAAGCAACTATGGACTGGATGGAACAGGAGCAGGACCGCGGAATTACAATAGTTTCTGCAGCAACAACATGTTACTGGAATGATCATCAGATTAATATTATTGATACTCCGGGTCATGTTGACTTCACTGCTGAGGTTGAAAGATCTCTAAGGGTCCTGGATGGAGCAGTCGCAATTTTTTGCGCAGTCGGCGGTGTAGAACCCCAGTCTGAAACAGTCTGGCATCAGGCAGATACCTATAATGTTCCCCGTATTGCTTATATAAACAAGATGGACAGAATCGGCGCCGACTTTTTTGCAGTAGTAGATGAAATTGAAGAAAAACTTGGTGCTGAAACTCTTCCGCTGTATCTGCCTATCGGATCGGAATCCGATTTTAAAGGCATTATCGATATTCTTAACATGAGGGAAATTTTCTGGCCTGAAGATGATTCGAAAGCCGGCCTCGAATACCGGGAGCTGTCAGACGAACATGCTGAACTGGCGGAAAAGTGGAAAGAAAATATTTTTGACAAGCTCGGAAATGTATCCGATGAAATTATGGAACTATATCTTGAAGGCAAAGATATTCCGCTTGATACTTTAAATGCTGCAATACGAAAAGGTGTTCTCAGGCAGAAATTTGTTCCGATATTTGTCGGAGCATCTCTCAGAAATATTGGAGTACAGCCGCTTCTGGACGGAATAGTGGACTATCTTCCGGCCCCGGCTGATCTGCCACCTGTTCCGGGTATATCTGTTAAGAACGAAAATGAAATTTTAATCGAACGCTCTTCTGAAGGCGCTCCACTTGCTCTGGTTTTTAAGATACAGAATGACCGTGAAGCAGGTGCGTTGTGTTTTGTCCGGGTTTATTCCGGGGTAATCAAAAAAGGTACTGCTGTTTATAATATGAACAAACGCAAACGCGAAAGGCTTAACAGAATACTCAGAATGCATTCGAACACATCAGAAGACCTGTCCAGTCTTTCAGCCGGAGATATAGGCGTAATCATAGGCATGAAGGAAGCTCAGACCGGCGATACAATTGGCAGTGAGGGACAGCAGGTACTTCTCGAATCCATGCATTTCCCTGAACCGGTTATAACGGTTGCAATAGAACCCAAAACAATGTCCGATATGGATAAACTCAAAAAAAGTCTTAATACTTTAACCAGAGAAGATCCTACCTTTACGGTCAGGGAAAACGATGAAACAGGACAACTTGTAATATCGGGTATGGGAGAACTGCATATTGATGTTCTCGTAACAAGAATAATCAGGGAATTCAAGGTTGAAGCAAAAATAGGCAATCCTCAGGTTTCATACCGTGAATCAATCAGTGCCGTTTCGGAACACACTGAGAAATTCAACAAGATTGTAGCAGGAAAGGAAAATACAGCTGCAGTTACGTTAAAAGTGTCTCCCCTGAATCGCGGTTCCGGAAACATATTTTCATCAAATGTGCCTGAATCAGAATTGCCACGCGAATTTCAGGATGCAGTCAGACGCGGTGTAGTAAATTCATTTTCAAGCGGCATCATGTTCGGCTATCCATGTATCGATGTCGGGGTGACGCTTACAGGCGCTGACTACAATGAGCTTACATCGACAGCTTTTGCATTCGAGGCAGCAGCCGCGCTTGGTTATGATAATGCTTGCCGCAGCGCAAAGCCTTTGCTTCTTGAGCCGATTATGAGCGTTGATGTTCTCTGCCCCAAGGATTATATAGGTGAAGTAATTAATAATATAACTACCCGCGGAGGCATCGTGCACAGCCTTGAAAGCAGACCGGCAATTGAACATATTAATGCCCAGGCACCGCTTTCACGCATGTTCGGTTATTCCACTATTCTTCGTTCCCTCTCCCAGGGGCGCGGCACATTTTCAATGGAATTCAGTCACTTCGCACCTAAAGAAGGCGGCCTTTAAACATAATCAACATCGACAGTTAACATGACACAAATACATACATCATGTTGGCTGTCGGTACATTTTTAATTATTTCGAAATAGATCTGCAGTATGATAATTCAACTATATTCCTGTCTCAATTAGTCCTTGACAGCTCCAAATTACACGCTTATAGTATTCTAACTAATCTCTAATAATAAGGAGCAATCATGAGTTTTCCCAGCAGTGCCATCCGAAATATTGCTGTAGCAGGGCACGGCAGCACAGGAAAGACAACCGTGGTTGAGCAAATGCTCTTTAACGGAAATGTCGTTACAAAAGCCGAAAGCGTTGACAGCGGAAAAACTGTCAGCGATTACACAGAAGAGGAAATTTCAAGAAAGATTTCAATTCACACCAGTTTTTCCAACCTTATATGGAATGACAAACAGATAAACATTCTGGATACTCCAGGCGCTTCGGATTTTATAGGAGAAGTTGTTGCCGGTTTCAGGGCGGCAGAAATGGGGTTAATGCTTATAGCTGCAGATGCCGGCGTTCAGATAGAAACGCTTAAGCTGTGGCGCAGACTGAACTCCCGCAACATGCCCAGAATTGCTTTTATCAATAAAATGAACAAGGAACGTGCTGATTTTGATGCCAGCTTTGCTGATCTGAAAGACAAATTTAAAATCCCGCTGGTTCCTGTTACCATTCCCATAGGCGCAGGTAATACCTACAAAGGAATCGTTAACCTTATTGAAAACAAGGCATATATTGTTCCGGAAAACGGGGGGAAAGAAGTAGCATCAGAAATTCCTGCGGATATGTCCGATATCGTTGAAGAATACAGACTCACAACAATTGAATCCGCCGCTGAAGGTGATGATGAACTTCTTGAAAAATATTTCGAAGAAGGGACCTTGTCCGAAGACGAAATCAGGCATGGCCTTGAAGAAGGTTTGAAGGCAAATAAAATTGTTCCGGTTCTCTGCGGAGCAGCCGAACTCAACAGCGGTATAACTTCTCTGCTGAATTTTATTGCAAACAATGCCCCGTCTCCGATCGGTCTTAAAGAGAAGGCTTTTGATGATGACGGAAATGAAGAAATTGTAGATTTTGATTCTGAAAAAGCTACTACTGCATTCGTCTTCAAGACTACAATCGATCAGTTTTCCGGCCGTCTTTCTTTTTTCAAGGTAGTTACAGGTGTTTTTAAACCCGATGCCGAATACATCAATACAGTTGATCACAAGAAGGAACGAATCGGCAAAATTTATAAATCCGTAGGTAAAAAACTTGTAGAATGCAAGGAACTGTACGCGGGAGATATCGGTATTTTTTCCAAAATTGAAAGCGCAGGAACAAACGACTCTTTCTGTACGGCAAGTGAACATGCCATTCATTATGATAAACTGAAACTTCCGCAACCTGTACATTCCGTTGCAATTTCAGCGGAAAGCAAAAAAGAAGAAGACAAGCTGAACCAGTTCCTACAGAGGGCGGCAGATCAGGATCTTACTTTCCAGGTTAGATACAACGCTGAAACCAAGGAAACCGTTGTTTCAAGCATGGGCGAACTGCATCTGAATATTGTCCTCGACGGCATCAAGGAAAGGGGTAAAATAGGTATTGAGACCCGTAAACCCCGTATAGCATACCGCGAATGTATAACCAAACCGGCAAGTGCTGAATATACTCATAAAAAACAGTCCGGCGGTCACGGTCAGTACGGCAGGGTTATTATGGAAATCAAACCTATCGACCGCGGCGAACATCTCAGATTTGAGAACGCTATCAAGGGCGGTTCAATATCAAAAGGATATATGCCGGGTATTGAAAAGGGTGTTCTTGAAGCAATGGAAGAAGGATACCTTGCAGGTTATCCGGTAGTAGATATTGAAGCCC
The DNA here is from genome assembly GCA_963675665.1 of Spirochaetia bacterium. Lineage (GTDB taxonomy): Bacteria > Spirochaetota > Spirochaetia > UBA9216 > UBA9216 > Thalassospirochaeta. Next base: position 3,383,193 of record OY776510.1, on the reverse strand, counting down.
GTATTATCGACGGTAAGGAGCATCCGGTTGATTCTTCTGAAATGGCCTTTAAACTGGCCGGAAAGGGAGCTCTCAAAGCGGCTTTTGATAAAGCCGGCGTCAAACTTCTTGAACCTATTATGAACCTTAAGGTTTTCTGTGAAGAACAATACATGGGTGATATTCTGTCTGATCTCAGCTCAAAACGCGGCAGGGTTCTCGGACAGGAACCTCTCGGGGGCGGCATACTGGAAATCGACGCCCAGGTACCGCAGGGAGAAATGCTTAATTACTCAGTTGATCTTCGTTCCATTACATCAGGCACCGCTTCTTTTGAAATGGAATTTGATCACTATGATCCTATCTCAGGCGCAATAGCTGATAAAGTAATTGCCGAAGCAAAAGCTGCGAAGGATGAGTAGCTTTCAGCTGCGAAGGATGAGTAGCTTTCAGCTGCGAAGGATGAGTAGCTAATATAAATTATTTACCTCCCGAAAGGGAGGTTTTTTTCTGGTATTTAATTTTACAGGTGCTATAATCTATCTTGATAAAGGAGTAATGATTAAATTGCATCCGTACAATTTAATCATTTTGAAGTGTTTTATTATTACTCATTACACTTCATCTCACAAGCCTTGCCTTTAAGCTGCGGTGCAGTTTAAAGCATGAATTTATGTAGGAGAAATAAATGAAAAAAATCTTGTTTCTGATAGTAATTGCAGCAGTTCTTTTGCCTGCCGCGGCATTTGCCCAGAATCCTTCCGATGCAGAAGTTCAGGAAACTGCCTCTGCAGTTATGGCATCATTCGGTATTGTTTTTCTGTCATCCATGTTCGGAGAACCGCCTGAGGGTGTACAGGTAGACATGGATATGACAACCGGAAAATCATCTATGATCTTTGATAATTTCAATGCTGCAGAATATATCAATTCATTCGGAGATACGGACCCTGATGCTGAATATGAAATGCCTGATTTTTATTTTGAAACGATGAGCGGGAATATCACTGTTGATGAGAACGGCAATATGAATCTTGACGTAAAACTAAAAGGCGGGAATATTAGTACCTTGAAAATGCAGACTGATGATGAAGACTTGGTACTATTAACAGCTAACGGCAAAGATTTCGGCTATCTAAAAGATTTTATGGAAGAGTAATATTATTTTTTCCGATATTTTCAGCGCCTGCGGATTTTTTATCCGCAGGCGTTTTTTTTACTACATCAAAGCTTCAACAGGGTTTTCAATCATCCTTTTAAGATCAGCCAAAAATGCAGCGCCCGCAGCACCGTCAATAACACGGTGATCACATGAAAGCGTCATTTTCATCACCGGTTTCACAACTACAGCATCAGTACCTTCATCATCCGTAACAACAACCGGTTTTTTTATTATTGCACCCAAAGCAAGTATGGCAGAACCCGGAGGGTTAATTATCGCAGTAAATTCCTCTATACCCAGACTTCCGAGATTACTTATTGAAAAACCGGCACCTGAATATTCCGCGGAAACAATAGAGCCGTTTCTTGCTTTATCCGCCAGAATCTTAAATTCGTTGTCAATTTCCGAGATCCCCTTGGCGCCGCAGTTTCTGATAACCGGCGCAATAAGCCCTTCTTCAAGAGCTACTGCAAACCCGATGTCGGCTGACAGAAATTTTCTTATTTTATCATTCTCCCAGGCTGAATTAACTACAGGATGTTTTTTTAAAGCGGCGGCTGATAATTTAATGAGATACGAATTGAATGATATTTTTTCCCCTGTCCTTCTTTCATGTTCTTCTCTTGCCGAAATAATATAACTCATGTCGGCTTGTACGGTCAGATAAAAATGTGGCGCAGAGAACTTTGATGCTGAAAGACGTTTCGCAATAGTGTTTCTCATTGAGCTGACGCTGATTAGTTCAGAACCTGATTCAACGGTATTCGTTGATTTTCCTCTATCGGCAAAATCGGTGCTTTGGGTTGATTCCATCACCCTTTCGATGTCTCTTTTTATTATCCTTCCGTTAAAACCGCTGCCCTGAACAGTATCCAAATCGATTTTTAGACTTTTGGCTATTTTTCTTGCAAGAGGCGATGATTTAATTCTTTCATGATTCGTTTCGGTTGAGAATTCGTTCTCCCTGATTTTCCCAACATCATTGCTTCGAATACTTTCAATATTCTTACTCTCGGCTACAGCTATTCCGGAATAGGTTTCACCTTTCTCACCGTAAACAGCAATAACATCACCTACTGACGCGCTTTGTCCTTCAGAAGCCAGTATCTTTAAAAGTACCGCATCAAAATCTGCTTCGTATTCCATTACTGCTTTATCAGTCTCAACTTCACAAAGGACATCGCCGTTTTTTACACTATCGCCTTCTTTTTTATGCCATTCGGTTATTTTCCCCTGCTCCATAGTCGGTGAAAGCGCTATCATATATAATTTTTCAGCCATAACAATATCCTTATAAATACAGCACCGTCTCAACAGCCTTAATTATCTTGTCGGTACTGACGCCGGCAAGCTTTTCAAGTTTTCTGTTGTACGGCATCGGCACATCTTCCATTGCTACAAGTTCGGGCGGCGCATCAAGATCATCAAAACAATTTTTTGTAACAATTGACGACAACCATGATCCTACACTTGCTACCGGCCATGCTTCATCAACAATAACTATCCTGTTTGTTTTTTTGACCGAGTTAAATATAGTTAATTCATCAAGCGGCCTGATCGACCTCAGGTCAATAATTTCACAGCTGATTCCGCGTTTTTCAAAAGCATCAGCGGCCTCAATAATATTCCGCATCGGTTTAGAGTAGCCGGCAATTGTTACATCCCTGCCTTCTTTTCTTATTTCAGCTTTTCCCAACGGTACAAGATACTCTTCTTCAGGGACATCACCTTTCCACGAATACATCATTTCGGCTTCAAGGAAAATAACAGGGTTATCGTCCCGTATTGCACTCTTCAGCATTCCTTTTGCATCATATGGTGTCGACGGTGCGCAAACTTTCAATCCGGGGATATGCGCATACAGCGATTGCAGCGCCTGCGAGTGTTGTGCTGCAAGATATTCCGCAGGACCGTTTGGCCCCCTCAGCACCATGGGGAAGGAGAACTGGCCGCCGGACATGTATCGTGTTTTTGCTGCATTATTTACAACCTGATCTATTGCCATCAGTGAAAAGTTGAACGTCATCCATTCTACAATCGGTCTCAGGCCGGCCATTGCCGCACCGACTCCCAATCCGGTAAAGCCTTCCTCGGTAATTGGTGAATCAAGTATCCTTTCCGGCCCGAATTCATCAAGCATACCCTGGCTAACCTTGTATGCTCCGTTATATTGCGCGACTTCCTCTCCAATAAGAAACACACTGTCATCACGACGCATTTCTTCACTCATTGCCTGATTCAATGCTTCTCTGAAAGTCATTTCCATAATCTTCTCCTAAGCATAAACATCGCTGAAAATTTCATCAGCATCCGGCTCCGGGCTGTTCTCCGAAAATTCCGCCGCTTCATCAGCTGTTTTCACGGCCTGCTTATTCATTTCTGCATATTCAGCCTCGGTAATCTGGCCCGCCTCAATCATTCTCACTTTTAGAAGTTCGACAGGGTCCCTCAGTTTATATTCAGCCAGTTCTTCTTTTGTTCGATATTTTGCCGGATCACTCATTGAATGTCCTTTATACCTGTAGGTTTTTATTTCCAGAAAGCCCGGCCCGGGGCTTTTTCGAATATCATCTGCAAGATTCTTTACCGCTGTGTAAACTTCAAGAGCATCCATCCCGTTGACCTGCTTACCTTCTATTCCGTAAGAGGCCCCCATTACTGAAAAATCTTCGACCGAAGATACTCTTCTGAAATCCGTTCCCATTCCGTATTGGTTATTCTCACATATATAAATTACCGGAAGGTTATAAATTTTTGACAGGTTCAAACTTTCGTGAAAACTGCCCTGATGAATAGCACCGTCGCCGAAAAAACAGAGAACAACTCCTTTTTCTTTTCTATATGCAATTTTGAAAGCAACACCTGCAGCAACAGGTATTTGTCCTCCCACAATTCCGTTTCCTCCGAACATATGCCGTTCAGAATCATACATGTGCATGGACCCGCCTTTTCCTTTGCTGCACCCTGTTGCCTTTCCGTAAAGTTCAGCCATAACCTTATTCGGGTCCATGCCGCAGGCTAAAGCATGTCCGTGATCACGGTATGCTGCAACAACGTAGTCTGTTGAAAGATCAAGTGCATTTATTGATCCTGCTGCAACTGCTTCTTCTCCAATGTAAAGATGGCAAAAACCCCCGATTTTTCTCAATCCGTACATCCGTGCCGAGAGTTCTTCAAAACGCCTTATTAAAAGCATATTCTCCAGTAATTTTTTAGTAATACCGGAATTTTCCTTTTCAAGTAATTTTTCTTTTTTAAGCATTTCACTACCCCTTTTCGAACGTTACTTTATGTTTAACGCCTTCAACAGGATAAAATACCACAGCAGATTTTATTTCAGTTTCTATGACAGTCGATGTTGACGGGTCTTTATTAATCTTCCAGTATGTCTGAAGCTGTTTTCCTACTGCTTCAAGAACTTCATTTTTTAGAGACAGATTTTCGATTATCCTGCTTTCTCCTTCAATAGTGATTACCGTATCCAGAGATCTGCTTTGAAACATCCATTGAACTTTTCCATTTTCATTTATATCTGAGGCTTTCTTAAACCCGGTTGATGTGACGGCAAAAATACGCTCAGCGTAGCCGTCCAGAAAAACAGGCGACATCCATCGCATTCTGGGCTGGCCTTCTTCGCCTACAGTTGAGAGCACAGCTGTTTTAGTATCGAAGAGAATTTTTGCCGCCAGCTTGATTAATCCACTTTTATCCATAAAACGCTCCTTATATATAGAATAAGAAAGATGTTTCAGTTCGTCAAATTTATAAGGAATTTATCCTGTTTTAACCGGCAATATGTATTAATTAAAAAAACCGGACATTGCTGTCCGGTTTACTGCGTCCCGTATTTGTTTAATTTCGTTCAGCCAGAGGGATGTAAGGTTTCGGAGTTGCAACAGCCTTGAAGGCGGGACGCATTATTTTACCGCCCTTCACAAGCTCTTCAATCCGGTGGGCGCTCCATCCGGCTATCCTGGCAATAGCAAAAATAGGAGTATATAAAGATGTCGGTATATTCAGAAGTCTGTAAACAAAGCCTGAATAAAAATCCACATTTGCGCTCATTGTTGTATCAATATTTTTATATTCTCTGAAAGCCTGAACTCCGAGCTCTTCTACCTTTCGGTACAGGTTATATTCCTCGGTCATACCTTTCTCTTTTGCAAGTGTTTCAGCCTTATTTTTAAGTAAAACCGCTCGAGGATCTGAAATTGTATAAACCGCATGTCCCAGGCCGTATATCAGTCCGCTGTTATCAAAGGCTTCCTTGTTCAGAATTTTTACAAGATAGTCTTTAATTTCCTTATCGTTCGACCAATCCTTAACATTTTCTTTTATGTTTTCAAACATATTATGTACTTTGATATTCGCTCCGCCATGGCGATCACCTTTCAGCGAACCTATGCCGGCCGCTATTGCAGAGTATGTATCAGTACTTGCAGATGAAACAACATGTATTGTAAACGCCGAGTTATTTCCGCCTCCATGCTCGGCATGAAGAACAAAACAAAGATCCAGCAGCTCTGATTCAAGTTTTGTATACTGCATGTCGGGCCTAATCATTGATAAAAAGTTTTCAGCGGTACTGAGCTCGGAATCCGGTGTATGAATATACAGGCTGTTATGATCATAGTAATGACTTTTAGCCTGGTAAGAATGTGCTACTATTGCCGGAAATCTGGATATAAGCGAAATACACTGCTTAAGTACATTTTCAATCGAACTGTCTTCTGCAGCATCATCAAACGAATAATGTGCAAGAACGCTCCTTGCAAGCTTGTTCATTATATTATTACTCGGCGTATTCAGGATCATATCCTCGGTAAAACCTTTCGGCAGAGCACGGAATTTTCCAAGCAGATTATAAAAATAATCAAATTCCTTTTTATTCGGAAGCTGTCCGAATAACAGAAGGTATATGACCTCTTCAAAACCGAAACGGCCCTCAGCCTGGAATCCGTCAACCATATCCCTTACATCGATTCCACGATATCTCAGCCGGCCTTCAACCGGGATCTTTTCATTTTCATCCATGATGTAACCGTGAACATCACCTATTTCCGTCAAACCGACCAGGACGCCTGATCCGTCTTCATTTCTTAATCCGCGTTTGACATTATACTTCTTGTAATGCTCAGGACTTATTTGATTGTTTCTGATTGCTGTTTCTACGTACTTATTCATTCCGCTATAATATTACAAAACAGCTATGATTAGCAAGGAAATTTGATTATTACTTAACAGGTTTATAGTATAATTCACGAATTACATGGTTTTTATTAATTCCTTTTCGTTCAAACGCCGTTTCCGGTCTCCACACCGGGGATTCAGCCCATTTATCAAACTGGTTTTTCAGTCCTTTCGCACTGTTGAAAACTTTCAACATCTGCCCGGCGTAATCTTCCCAATCTGTTGCTGCATATATATATCCGTCAGGGGTCAGTTTTTTTCTCAACAGTGATACGAATTCAGTATTAATCAGTCTTCTTTTATGATGCTTCTTCTTCGGCCACGGATCAGGAAAAAAAATATGAACTCCTGTAATCGAATTATCCGGTATCATTTCTGTTAAAACCTCTACGGCATCATGGTTTATTATCATCAGGTTCTTTAAACCGGTTTTTTCTATAGCCGCAAGCAGCCTTCCAACCCCAGGTTTGTGCACCTCAATCCCGATATAATTCATATCAGGATTTTTTGCGGCTATTTCAGCAGTTGCAACACCCATCCCGAATCCGATTTCAATGCATACGTCTCCCTGCCTGAAATAATTTCTGAAATCAATAGTTTCTCTCTTATACTCTATACAGTATTTATCAGACAGGGTTTCTATTGCCTTCTTCTGGCCGCTGCTCATCCTGCTTGCACGTAACACATAGCTTTTAATATTCTTTCTTTCTTCCATTTCTTTAAAGTTTCATCCTATATAAGCCTGCTGAGCCTGTCTCTCAAATATTCAGCTTTCTCGGCAAGATTAATTGACTCAGTTTTAATAATGAGTTCATTTATTTTTTTCTGATTAATCGTAACTTTCCCGCCGCTCTCAACAATCAGTCTTGCGACATTATCCGGGTTTATAACCCTGATAAAAGCAAATTCAACCCTGATGCTTCCACTGCGTTCCCGGATTCTGGAAATATGCAGTTTCTTTGACATCGCCCTTATATCTGCAATGGCAAGAAGATTCTGCACTTCTTCAGGAAGCGGTCCGTATTGATCTTCCAGTTCCTGGTTAACTCCCGCAAGTTCCTCTTCATTCTGAACCGATGCAATTTTTTTATATACTTCCATTTTTTCAACGGATTCATTTATATAGGTATCAGGAATAAAACCGGTATAATCAAGATCAAGAAAGACTTCCGGGGCACGGGGTTCATGCTTATCCGTTGAACGTTCGGATACCGCTTCATCAAGCAGTTTTACGTACATATCAAATCCAACCGACATTATATCGCCGCTTTGCTGTCTGCCCAGCAGATTTCCCGCTCCCCTGATTTCCATATCCTTCATGGCTATCTTGAATCCCGAACCTAGTTCCGTTAAATCGGATATGACCTGCAATCGTTTCATGGCTATTTCCGATAAAGCACGCTGATCGGGATACAGCAAATAGGCATAGGATTTTCTGTTTGAACGTCCTACCCGCCCTCTGAGCTGGTACAACTGCGAGATACCGTAATTATCAGCCCGATCTATTATAATTGTATTTACATTCGGTATATCTATTCCGTTTTCTATTATCGTAGTAGCTACAAGCACCTGAAATGCGCCGTTGATAAACCGATGCATTACGTCTTCAAGCTGAGTCGCGCTCATCTGCCCGTGTGCAGTTTCCACCATAATTTCAGGAACGACCCTTCCCAGAAACATTAAAACCTGCTCAAGTGTTTCAACCCTGTTATGAAGAAAAAACACCTGCCCGCCCCTGTCCGTTTCACGTCTGATCGCTTCTGCAATTATCTCATCATCAAATTCCCTGATATATGTTTCGATAGGCCTGCGGTTATTAGGTGCTGTTTTTAAAAGAGACATATCTCTAATCTTAAGCAACGACATATGCAGCGTTCTCGGAATCGGTGTCGCCGATAAAGCCAGACAGTCAATATTTGTTTTAAGCTGTTTCAGCCTTTCCTTGTCTTTTACTCCGAAGCGCTGTTCTTCATCTATGATAAGCAGTCCGAGCTGTTTATATTTAACATCTTTCTGCAGGATTCTGTGAGTCCCAATCAGAATATCAACCTCTCCTGAAACAGTTCTTTCAATAATTTCCTTCTGGGCCTTCCGCTTTACGAATCTTGAAATCATTTCAATTTTAACGGGAAATCTCTCAAACCTTTCCGTAAAGTTTTCATAATGCTGTTCTGCAAGAATAGTTGTCGGAGCAAGAAAGGCTACCTGTCGTCCGCCGATTACGGCTTTCATTGCCGCCCTCATTGCAACCTCGGTTTTCCCGTACCCGACATCACCGCATACCAGCCTGTCCATCGGTGCAGGGATTTCCATGTCATTCTTTATTTCATCAATGCAGGTCAACTGGTCTTCAGTTTCCTGGTATGGAAATGCTGCTTCAAATTCAATCTGCCAGTCGGTATCTTTCGGAAAGGCGTAACCGACAGCTTCTTTTCTCTCCGAATACAGTTTTATAAGCATGTCAGCAAGATCTTCAACAGATTTTTTGACCTTGTTTTTGCGATTCTCCCACGCTTTACCGCCAATCCTATCGAGCGCCGGAGGCCTTCCTTCATTTCCGATATACCTCTGGATCATATTCACCTGTTCAATCGGCAAAAAAACCATTTCATCATCAGAATATTCCAGTTTAATATAATCACGCTCTGTCTTTTTTGTGCTTATTCTGTCAATTCCCTTGAAAAGACCTATTCCGTGATTAATATGAACAATAAAATCGCCCGGATTCAAATCTACAAATGTTTCTATTGCTTCGCTTTTAGCTTTTTTTATTGAAGGCGGAAGTTTCCGTCGTCGTCCGAATATTTCGCTCTCGGCAATACAGATAATTTTCAGTTCAGGAAGAGAAAAACCGGAAGTTATTCCTTCGGAATAAACCGTTACCTTATAATCCTTAAGAAGATATTTTATTCTTTCCGACTGTGTTTGTGATTCAGCAAAAATATCTACCTGATACCCTGCATTTAAAAGAGATTTCAATTCCTCACGAAAATAAGATATGTTTCCAAAAAATGCCCGCGGTCCGTTATACAGGAAATCGATTCTTTTTTCAATTTTCTCCGGATCGCGCAGATTGACAATTACCAGCCGGTTCTCCGTCTTTTCTACGGCTTCATCAAAATCGAATAATATCTCGGAAGGATGAGGGAAAAATCGTCCGACGGGGTTATCTTCGGTTATTCTTGTTGCCGAATACAGTTTATTGTATTCCTGTCTGATCTGACCGTATAACCTTGAAAGATTCTCAATTCCGCAGAATACAGTTATTCCGCTGTCATTATTATAATCAGAAAGCCTGGCCATATAATCAAAACTCAGCGGAAAAATTAATTCATCATATTCGGTCTCTTTTCTTTCTTTAAGTTCTTCAAGAAGCGGTTCGATTTCCTCCGTATTGCCGAATTCTCTTCCGTAAAGCCTGGATTTAAGCCCCAGAATCCTCTCTTCCGACCAGATAAATTCCTTGACTGGAATGATATCTGCAAAATCAGCTTTTTCAATAGACCTTTGAGTCAGCGGATCAAACTTTTTTATCTCTTCAACCTGGTCAAATTCAAACACAATTCTAACCGGGTCATCATGTCCTGCTATATATATATCAAGGACTTCACCCCTTAATGCGAATTCACCATGAACACTCACCCTTGGGACTCTCATATAGCCATATTCAACCAGCATATTTTCCATTTTTTCGGAATCGATATCATCGCCTTTTTTTACTCTCAACATCAGCGATTTAATAAATTCAGGTGGCGGCAAAGGACTGAGATAAGTTCTCAGGGTGGTTATGACTATTCTGTTTTGATTATTCTGCATCTCGGACATTATCCGCATTCGCTCTCCGAGTACCGAACTCTGAATTTTCCCGAGACTGTATACGCTTTTGTTATAGCCGTTAAAGAACAATGATTCTTTACCAAGAACTTCAAGATCTCTTTGGATTGCTTCACATTCCTTTTCATCCGACGCTACTATGGTTAGAGCGCAACCTGATTCATCGGCAACTGACGCAAGCAAAACAGATTTAAAAAGCCCTTCTACACCTTCAACTTCAATCGGGTAACTTTTTTTACTGATCTTTTCATCTAATTGAGAAAATGGTTTGTATTCCCGCAGTTTTTCCTTTATTTTATTAAAAAATAAATTTATCATGTTTTATTCCGAAAATAAGGATATGAAGTTGAAGAAATACTTATTTCTATTGTTAACATTGGTTTTCATTTTCTCCGCGTTTTTGCCGGCTTTTTCTGATCAAATTGAAGTTAGAATCAGATATTATGATAAAAAAATCTACTATACCGACAGTCCTGTAAAAATAAAGCTGGAAATTATAAACAACAGCCCCGATACTTTCAGATTCAAATCTTCTGAATTACGCTGTTTTAATTATGAATTTATCGTTAAAACGCTTACAAACAGACAGTTGAACCGCTCGCAGGAATTTATCATGGATAGAAGCACTAATCAACAGGTGTTCTTCCGTGAAATAAGCCTTTCGCCGGGTGAAACTTATTCAATTGTTGTTGAGTTGTCTGATTTTACTGATATGACCGAAGCCGGCGTTTTTATTTTGAACGCACGTTTCTATCCTGAACTTTATACTAATTCGGACTCTCGTTATTATGTTTCCAACAATCTCACGCTCAATCTTCGCCCGGCATCGTCGACTGCTGAAATTCAGGATTTAATCGACTATGAAACCGGTGAAATTATTAAAGCCAACCCGGTCCCGCCGGATGAAGTTATCGATTATATTCTTTCAGCCAGGCAAAAAAGCCAATGGAATAAATTCCTTCTTTACCTTGATCTTGAAGGTCTTTATCTCAGAAGCCAGTCAAATGCTGAACGATACCGCAGGTTATCACAGCAGGACAGAATTACCGAGATTCAGAACTATCGCAACCTTTTGCTTAATGAAACAGTTGATTCCGATATTGTTATGATACCTCTTGATTATGATATCCAGCGTACCACATATACCGATTACGAAGCTGAAGTAAAAGTAATAGAGAAATTTCAATACACCGGCTTTATTGAAATCAAGGAGTACCTGTATTATCTTCACCGCGACAATAATATCTGGTATATTTATGATTATGATGTCAGAAACCTGGGGACGGAATGAAATTACTTCTTGTAACAGCTAAAGAGGAAACCCGAAAAAGAGTTTTGTCGCATTTTAACCGGCTTGGATACGATGTTATCGTTTACGATAACCCGCTTAAAGCAATGGATAACCTTGCCGAAATCGAACCGGAGGCCGTTCTCTTTAATGCCGAAGATTTTCCCAGGCACTGGAAACCGTTTCTGCTGGTCCTAAGACAATTATTCAAACGTGAAAAATCCGTATTTATAATTTTAAGCGGTGAATCTTTTAACGATGAAGAAGTTCTTAAAGCGGGAAGTCTTTCAGTCAGCGGCGTAATTTCCGAAGATTTTCAAAGTCCACTTGAAATCACCCAGCTTGAGACTATTCTTTCAAGATACCTTGTTCACGAAGACAACAGAGGTCCGAGAAGGTTTAACACAGCACTTTACAAGAATGTTGAATTTCTTTTTAACCATCCCGACAATTTCACTCTTATTACCGGAACAGTTTCCGATTTGTCCTTTGACGGTTTGAGATTTGATCCCGACAGGCCTCAACTTACATCCGATATCCGCGAAGGTATAAATATCCCCGCCTGCTCAATCCGTTTCAGCGACTATACCTGCTCTGTCGGCGTCAGGGTAGTCAGAAACAACAAGAGCATCAGTTTCAGGTTCGTGGATTTTGATGAGGCTGATCGTGACTGTTTTATCGATTATCTTGATTCTCTTGTTTATAAAACCCATTCTACAGTGAAAGCCTGATGTCCTGCCGCTGTGATATATGTCCGAATAAATGTCTTATTAAAGAAAATGATTTCGGTATATGCGGCGTCAGGAAATGCAGCGGGGACCGGATTGAACTTCCCTGTTACGGTATGTTGTCCGCGCTGTCTGTTGATCCGATAGAAAAGAAGCCCCTATACCACTTTTACCCCGGCAGCAGTATTTTATCGGCCGGTTTCTACGGCTGCAGTCTCTCCTGCCCGTTCTGTCAGAATTACCATATATCAAAGGAATTCCCGAAACCTTCCGGCCGGATTACTTCCCCTGAGCAGCTTGTCGAAACCGCAGTTTCCGAAGGTTCTTTCGGAATCGCATACACATACAGTGAGCCTGTTGTTCATTACGAGTACATTATTGATGCTTCAAAAATTGCTTCGAAAAAAGGTTTAAAAAATGTTCTTGTTACAAACGGCTATATAAATGATTTTAAAACAAATAAATTTCTTGAAAATATTGACGCGGTCAATATTGATCTTAAATCCTTCAGCGATGATTTCTACCGTATGGAACTCGGCGGACGTCTTGAGCCTGTACTCGATTTCATCAGAGCTGCCGCGGAGTCTGTGCACACGGAGGTAACTACCCTTGTTATTCCAGGTAAAAACGACAGCCTGGAAGAAATCTCGGCTGCAGCCGGGTTTCTCGCATCATTTGATAAAAATATTGTTTACCATCTTTCAGCATATTACCCGGCTTATAAGTACTCAGCGCCGCCCACCGACCCCGGCCGCCTTGTATTGCTTGCCGAAAAGGCTTCCGAATATCTTCCGTTTGTTTTCACAGGTAATATTACCGGCGGCGTGCAAAATACAAAATGCCCTTCATGCGGAAACGAACTTATCAACCGAAGCGCTTATCACACCCGGATTACAGGAATAACGGACGGCTTATGCAGTAATTGTGAAACTGACATTACAGAACTCGGTATTATTATGTAATCATTAACTGAATTCTTTCAATACTTTTTCCGGTTTATGCAGCAAACAGGAAAAAACAAGCGACCCCGCTCCAAGAATAGCGGCAAAACCGAAAAGGTATTCAATGCCAAGGCTCTGCCATAAAAAGCCGCCGAAAACGGCTATCCCGATGCTTATCAAATGGTTGACAGATAATCCTGTAGCCAGCGTTGTCGTCAGTTCTTCTTTTGTATCTGAAAGACTACGCGCATACATGTCTCTGGCCATTCCGAATGCAAACATAACAGAATCAAGAACAAATACTATACAAATAACAATATAGGCAGTCTCAAATGAAAATATTCTATGCGCAAAACCGTAAAATAAACATATAAAAATTAATACAACAGCATCCACTATCAGCACGATCTTGTACCCGGCCCTGTCTATAAGTCTGCCTATAAAAGGACCTACAAAAATATTAAGCAGGGACCATATACCGTAAAGAATCGAAATCAGTTTAGGACCCGCACCGTACACTGTAATTAATACATACGGGGCAAAAGTAATGAACACCTGCTTCCTTGCTCCAAAAAATACTTCCAGCAGGTAATAACGTGTATATTTTTTTCGTATATAGATTTTTTTTCTATTGACCTTTTCACCGGTCTGTCTAATCCGTGTTGTAATTATCAGAGCCGTTATAAGAATAATAAATCCGGTCAGAAAAACAATCCTGTAGTGACTGAATCCTGTTTCTTTCTTCCCGCTTATAGCGGAATAAACAAGCAAAATCAGAGGTGCGATATAGTAACCTGCAGCCTGACCTGCGTTCCCGAAAGACCTTATAACCCCAAGGGCAAGCCCGGACTTACCGGTTTTCGCCATGTGCAGACCTACCGACTGTCTTACCGGCATCATAATATGTTCACCGGTACTGAATGCTATTATCATCATTATTACCAGCGTTTTCGATTCACCGAAGAGTATTATTCCGCACATTCCGACAGCAGACATTAAAAAAGCCAGTCTTATAAGTTTTATTTCCGAAAACCTGTTAAGTACCGCAAGCAAAACAAACAACAGAAGACCAGGCAATTCCCTCGGCGCCTCCAGCCAGCCTCTTTCAAGTTTGCTGAAATTCAAAATATCATGAAGATAGTTATTGAATACCCCGTTATACAAACCAAGAACAATTCCGAACATCATCATGGATAAAAGAAAGGGTACTATTCTGCCGCTTTTATAGATTTCACCAAGATGCTTTTTCATACCGGGAGCATATCATATTTTTTTAATATTGGGGACACCAATTAATCAGTTAACTGTATTATCTGCAGGCCGTCGTTTCCTCCGATATAGGCGTATTTTCCGCTTACTTCAACGTATGATGCCGCTACATCTACCGATTCTTCAATCCACGGATTTTCAGGATCAGACACATTTATGATCTCCAGCGTATTCTCTGACGTCGACGTATTATTACATGCGGTATACGCATAATCGCCGTCAACATAGACATCTGTCACATTTGCAGGTACTGTAATCGTACTTTTTTGAACGGGCACAGAAGGATTGCTTATATCTACGATTTGAAAAGCTGTGCTTCCGTCTCTCATATATAGATAATCGCCCTTGATAAAAAACTCATCTTCATATATCACCGAAGGATATGTACCCGCTATAAACGGTTCCGTCGGCGTACTTATATCGACTATAAGTATCCCCGTGTCGCCGTCCGTCATATATGCATAATCTCCGTACACCTCGATATGCTTTGCATATCCGCTTGGAGTATCCATATGTCCTACCCTGATCGGGTTCTCATCGTTTGATATATCTACGACATACATACCGTATGAACCGGCAGTAATATATGCGTAATTCCCGGACACCTCAATATCAATTGCATAAATTTCCAATGAACCTAAATCCCATTGAAAAGCCGATTTTGATAAATCTGAAACATCAAGAATTAAAAGCTGAGACGGGGTAACTGCATACAGAATATCACCTTTTTTATCAATGTTGTTTACGGTAATCCCCCATTTGCTTGCTTCTACAACAGGTAAATCAGGATCTGAAACATTATAAATATAAACTGGGGGTCCGGAATCATTAGGACAGAATAAATAATCATCATAAACTAGCACTTTCGCCCTGGGAGACATATCTCCCCTTAATACCGGAACAATCGGCGGTACTACATCAACAACGCTTAAACCCTCCGGACCGTCGGCAATGTATGCTGTTCCGCTGTCAACGTCGACACGCATACTTTCTCCCATAGTTTTTATATATCCGCAGTCAACAGGCGCGGAAGTATCGCTTATATCGATAATATGCAAACCGTGATAATCATCTGCAACGTATGCATAGTCGCCGACCACCTTCACGCCCTTTGCGGCGCCCGTAGTTTCGGAAAAGGATAATTCAGGTACTGATGAATAAGAAATAGGATTTGAAATATCAAGAATTCTTAGTCCATGCGTCTCGGTTGTTGAGCTCGGATCTTCATCGACAACAAAGGCTGTTCCGTCGTCACGAATAAATATTTCATTGACTCCCCCGCCCCTGATTGTTGAAGTAACATCCCGGGCAAAAAGAGTCGGCGATTCCGGATCTGATATAAGAACATAGTACAGGCTGCCGTAGCTATCAACAATTACCGCAACATTATCAAGATAAGCAATATATTCAGCATTATAACCGGTCGGCGTATCATATGATGCAACCGGTCCAATTGAAGACGGGGCCGTAACATCATATACATCGAAACCCAAAGCTCCCGTTTTGGCAATAATATAATTTTTATCATCATACTCATAATAATAAAGGTAATTTATCTCGGTAGACATCGGCAGTTCATAGAAACCGGCCTCAAAAGGCGAAAGCGGGTTTGAAACATCAATCATATGTAAACCGGGATACACATCTTCCGACCACGGAGGCACCCCCTCCTCCCCACAAATTGCAAAAAATATATAACCGTTCCCCAGTTCCATGTCCACAAGCGTTCCAGGATTATCGAAACTTGCAACTTCGTAAGGATTTTCATTGTCCGTTATATCGATAATTCTTACGCCGTTGTAGTTGTCCGCCATATACGCATAGTTTCCGGAGACCTTTACGTCAAAGGCAAAGTTCGGCGTCGATACTGAAAACTGTTCGCGGCAGCGGTACGGTACGGGGCCCGGCAGTTCCGCGGTGTTTGCATAACTTAAAATATCACAGTAATCGGCAGGAACTATTTTGTAGTAATAATTCTTTCCGGGCTCCACAAGGTAGTCGGTATAATAAGACTGTTCGATATCGCCTGAAACATTGTAGTAGGTTCCGTTTGCCGATGCCGACTTCCATACCTGGTATGTATCGGTCCCCTTTATATCTTTCCATGTAACCTGAATATAATCCTGTTCGGGCGACAGTTCCGGACATAGCTGTACTTCGGACAATGGTATGCATTTTATTACGTCCGACCAGTTTTCTACACCGTCGGAGCAGTTTGCTTTAAGCAGAAAAGTATGAATCTGACCGTTTTCAAGATTATCAATAGTAAGCGTCAGGCCGTCTGTAGTAATTACCTGGGACGGATCGGTCATTTCTTCATTCGGTATTGAATTCAGACGTTCATAGTACAAAGTGTAGCTTTCAGCCTCGGCAACCTCGTCCCATGAAAGGGTTATTTCTCCGTTTCCGGGGGTCGCATAAAAATCGGGAATAGCACCGTTGTCATACAGCGTCAGCGTTTTTACCGTTGTATTTCCGTTCCAGTCCGTTACCGTTATTCTTACGGATAATGTTCCGCTCAACTGCCTCGTACTGAAACTGAAAGTAAAGCTGTTTCCGTCAAGAACCGCATCTCCGACGATATCGGTATTTAAAATTTCATAAGAAACTTTAACAACAGCTCCGGATCCTGATTCGTCGTTTTCATCAGTTTTATCGGTAACTGTGCCGGTAACCACGACGGTTGACGCGTATGAACTTCCTTCCGCCGGCCAGGACAGTTCAATCCCCGGCGCAGTAATGTCTTTAAGCTGCTGATATGTTTCAACGCTTATTGTTTTCGGGCATGATAACAAGGCAATGGATGATACAACTATAAAAAAGATTTTGCCCAGGTTTTTTTCATAATTTTTCATAATAACCTTAACCTGACTCATCATATTTTTGATTTTCTATAACTATATTATTAACGCGGCGGAATTATAATATCAATCTTTATTTTAAGAAGTATAGCTGTTTTTTCTATCGAAGAGCCCGGCTTGTAGGTAATGAAACAAAAAGGAGCAGCCTATGCTGCTCCTTTTCACTGTTTATTATTCGCTCCCCCGGACAGACTTGAACTGCCGACCTAGTGGTTAACAGCCACCCGCTCTACCAGCTGAGCTACAGGGGAATGCAAAAAAGTGTTAAAACACTTTTAAAGTGCCTAAACACTTTAAAATGCTTGGATAAGATAAACGATAATGAATTTTATGTCAACGGTTTTCCATAATTTATTTCAACTTTTTGGCAGTATTAAAACCTTACTGGTAAAACAATTATATAATTTAGTATATCTTTTTTCCGATTTGCCTTGTGGGCTTAAAAATTATCATTTATACTATATATACTAATCACTTAATCGGAGGAAGTAAATTATGAGTAAAACTGAAGAAAATCTGCAGTCCGCATTTGCAGGAGAATCACAGGCAAGGAATAAATACACATTCTGGGCAAAACAGGCCCGCAAGGAAGGTTATCATTATATAGCAAAAATCTTTGAAGAGACTGCTGATAATGAAATGCGTCATGCAAAAGACGAATTTACGATGCTTGGCGGCATCGGGGATACCGCTGAAAATCTCAAGGCTGCCTTTGAAGGCGAGGATTACGAAGTACAGACGATGTATGCTGATTTTGCACGTGAAGCATCTGAAGAAGGCAACACTGAGGCTGCCAACCTGTTCAACCAGATTCGCAAGGTTGAGATGCATCATCGCGACAGATATAAAAATCTTCTTGAAATGGTTAAAAACGGTACGGTTTACAAAAGAGACAAACCGATTGCCTGGAAATGCAGTGTTTGCGGTTATATCGTTGAAGCTGCTGAACCACCTGCGAAATGTCCCTGCTGCAACCATGCAAAAGAATATTACGAACCGGCTAATATGGATTTATAATTTTTTTCCGGGCGCTTTTTGCGCCCATTTTTTATTGTAATATTTACATTTACATTATATAATTAAAAATTATTTTATGTTTTCAGCAGGGATTTTATGGAATATCGAGTTTTTCCTCAAAAAACTTCTCTATACACTGAACAATGCACTTTAAATGCAAAATTTGTAGATTTTTCCGGCTGGCTCTTACCTGTACAGTACAGCAGTATTATTGAAGAACATCTCCATACCCGAAGCGCTAATACAATATTCGACATTTCTCATATGGGCGAAATCATTATCGGCGGCGATGCATCAGTAAAAGATCTTGAATATATTTTCACGCGTCAAATTTCTAACATGAAACACGGCAGCTGCCGTTACGGTTTCTTTCTTGACGACGCAGGTTGCTTCATTGACGACTGTATTGTTTACCGCTACTCTGATAATAAATTCATGCTCGTTGTAAACGCCGGAAGGATTGATGCTGATTTGGATTGGCTTATAAACCATATCTCTCCAGGTACTTCAATTACCGATGTTTCTTCCGGTACAGCTAAAATAGACCTGCAGGGGCCTCTTTCCTGTGAAACTGCTTCCGAAATTATCCCCGGTATAAAATTCTCAAAATTAAAAAAATTTACTTTTCAGGAATTCCGTTTTAACAGCTGGAAAGGAACTGTCAGCGCTACAGGATATACAGGCGAAAAAGGTTTTGAATTCTTTTTACCGTCTGAAGCAGCGCCTGAACTCTGGCGCGAATTCATAAAAATCAAATCGGTTCTTCCAGCCGGCCTCGGTGCCAGAGATTCTCTCAGACTTGAAAAAGGTTATTCTCTTTACGGACACGACATAACCGGTAATATCACGCCGGTAGAAGCAAACCTTATGAAGTTTGTTGATTTAAATAAAGAATTTATCGGTAAAGATACTCTTGAAAAAAAGGCTCTTGATAAACCTGATAATTTATTGGTGCCCTTTCTTTGTGAAGGCCGTCGCTCTGCACGTGACGGATACAGGGCATTTTATCAGGATACAGGGATCGGTTATGTTACAAGCGGCGCCTATTCGCCGTCGCTTCAAAGAGGTATAGGTCTTTGTTTATTAAATCTGAATTATTCTGCTGTTGGAACCGCAGTCTGCTTCAGACATGATAATATAGTTATTAACGCTGAAATTATTAAATTGCCGTTTGTTTAACGGCGGGAGGTTATTTAAATGCTGCCGGAAAATTTACTTTATACCAGAGAGCATGAATGGTTACTTATTGAAAATGATACTGCTTTAATCGGAATTACAGAATACGCACAGGAAGAGCTCGGCGACATCACATATGCCGAACTTCCGGCTGCAGAGGAAACTTTTAAGGCCGGAGACAGCCCTGTTACGCTTGAGTCTGTAAAGGCTGTCAGTTCAGTGTACTGCCCCTTTGATTGCGAGATCACTGAGGTTAACCAGGCTCTTTTAAATACTCCTGAGATAATCAACACTTCTCCGTATTCTGACGGCTGGATTCTCAAAGTCAGGATAACAGGAGATGTTCCGGCTGACCTGATGAGTCCTCAAAATTACAAGGATTATCTTGAAGAACTTGATTAAGCAGGAGTAATATTTTGAGTTATTTTCCTAACGGATCGTCATCAAGGTCCGTAATGCTTGAAAAGATAGGCATACCGGACGGCTCTGTTGAACAGCTTTTTAAAGCTATCAGGCCTGAACTGCGTGCGCAGTCGTTCAATCTGCCCGAAGGCAAATCAGAATTTGAAGTTGAGCATTATATACGTGAGCTCGGTTCTAAAAATGTAAATAATCTTACGTATTTTATCGGCGGCGGGTTTTATGATCACTACATTCCTGCGGCAGTAGATTCGCTTGTTTCACGGGGCGAGTTTTTTACAGCCTATACTCCTTACCAGCCTGAAGCATCCCAGGGAACCCTTCAGGCCATTTATGAATTCCAAAGCTGCATATGCAGTATTACGGGAATGGATGTTGCAAATGCTTCTCTTTACGACGGCGGAACGGCTTTATATGAAGCTGCCATGATGTCCGTTCGTATTACAAAACGAAACAAAATTGTTATGGACGGAGGTGTCAGCCCCATCTATCGGAAAATGATCAGAAGCTATACAACAAATCTGGATATAGGATTTTCCGAAGTTCCCGTCTGTCACGGTCAGAGCGATCGTGAAGAACTGTATAAACATATTGATGATGATACCGCGGCAATCATTCTCCAGAATCCGAATTTCTTCGGAGCGGTGGATAATCACAGCGACATTGTACAAAAAGCCCATGAACACGGAGCCCTTGTGATTTCCAGCGTATACCCTGTTTCCCTCGGCATGCTGAAGACTCCCGCCGACATGGATGTTGATATCGTAACCGGCGAAGGTCAGAGCCTCGGCATTCCTCTCTCCTTCGGAGGCCCATACCTTGGCTTCATGGCCTGCAAACAGGAATATCTTAGAATGATGCCCGGAAGAATATGCGGAAGCACCCTGGACATAAAGAACAGAACTGCCTATGTTCTCACGATGCAAACGCGTGAACAGCATATACGCAGGGAAAAAGCTACTTCCAATATCTGTTCCAACCAGGCCCTCTGCGCTTTACGTGCACTAATCTATATGAGCCTGCTCGGCGACAAGGGATTGAAACAGCTTGCCGCTCAATGCAGAAACAAATCGGAATTCGCCAAACAGCGTTTATCCGAAATCAAAGGCGTGAATGTAATGGACAGTTCACCGACTTTCAATGAATTTACTATTCAACTTCCTGTAAATGCAAACGAGGTTATAGGTAAAATGATTGAACGGGGAATAGCCGCCGGCTTTCCGCTGGGAAGATATTATCCGCACATGGAAGATTATCTGCTGATTGCCGTAACCGAAAAGCGTACAAAACACGAAATCATCCGCTTTGCCGACGCCCTGGAGGATGTATTATGGAGCTGATTTTTGATAAGTCCGATTTTGATAAAGCCGGGTTAAAGCTTCCTTCGCCTGATGTTCCCGAGGCCCAGCCTCTGGATGAGGTATATCTCAGATTAGATAACACCGGGCTTCCTTCCGTCAGTGAACCTGAAGTAGTCAGGCATTTCACCAACCTGTCCAGGCAGAATTTCAGTGTGGATACACATTTTTATCCGTTGGGCTCATGCACAATGAAATATAATCCCAGATTCACTGAAAAGATTGCTTCTTTGGAAAGTTTTGCTTCTCTTCATCCTCTTCAGCCGCAACTTATTAAGGGGGGAATGCTTACCCAGGGGGCCATGCAGGTTATTTTCAGCCTTGAAAAACTTCTTTCCGAAATTACCGGTATGCACTCTTTTACTACCCAGCCGATGGCGGGAGCACATGGAGAACTGACCGGGGTCATGCTTATTGCCGCTTACCATAAATCAAGGGGGGACAAACGTGAATACATTATTATTCCCGATTCCGGCCACGGAACAAATCCGGCAAGTGCAGCCATTGCGGGTTATAAAGTAAAAACCATCAAATCCGATTCAAAGGGCGTTATGGATATGAATGAATATCGAAACGCTGTTGACGAACACACAGCAGGCGTCATGCTTACATGTCCCAACACGCTCGGAATTTTTAACCCGCACATCAAAGAAATTACGGACTTTGCCCACAGTCACGGGGCCCTGATGTATTATGACGGTGCAAATATGAACGCAATTATGGGGAAAGCAAGGCCGGGCGATCTCGGTTTTGATATTGTCCATTTAAATCTTCATAAAACCTTTTCCACCCCGCATGGCGGCGGAGGCCCGGGAGCCGGTCCGGTAGGCGTTAAAGATTTCCTGTCCAGGTTTTTACCCGTTTCAAGAATTATTATGCGTGAAGACGGAAGTTATGCTCTTGATTATAACCGGCCCGATTCTATCGGTTATATTTCTCCGTTTTACGGCAATTTCGGTATCCTGCTCAGGGCTTATGCATATATCCTTTATATGGGCAAAGAAGGTCTGATTGAAGCATCTGAAAATGCCGTTCTTAACGCAAATTACCTCAAATATAAACTTAAGGACAAATTTAATATTCCTTTTCCGGAAGATACCTTACATGAATTTGTAATTTCATTAAAAGATTATGCTGATTCCGGCGTCAGGGCCAATGATTTTGCAAAGGCGCTGATAGATGTAGGCTTTCATCCTCCGACTATTTATTTCCCGCTGAATGTTAAAGAAGCCGTTATGATTGAACCTACGGAAACAGAATCAAAAGAAACGCTTGATGCTTTCGCCGACGCATTTACTGCTCTTGCAGACATTGCGGACAACAGGCCTGAATATTTCGCAGACTGTCCGACCGGTAGTTCTGTATGCAGACCGGATGAAACAGCAGCGGTTAAAAATCCGAATTTGCGTTATAAAACTTGATTTCAGCTTTCTGCTCCATTAGTATTAAGTATAGATATGGATTTTGGCAAAAATTTTTTACAACAAAGCATATTAGTTACTGAACGTCTGTCAGCCGGAGCGTCTGAAAACCTTATTGTCTCATCTTTTCTCGAACGTTATTTTTATCTGCTGGGCAATATTAAAATCTTTTTCAATAACTCTGAAACTTGCCGTGAAAATCATTTCAACTGTATTTCTTTCCATATAGGCGACATGAAAAACTTCTGTATAGAATCCGGAGGTTTTCGTTGTGTTGAACTGCTTGCCGAATATGAAAAAAACTCGGCAATCGGTGATATCGCCGGCTGCAGGGAACTTGAAAAACCAATTCTTGAAGAATTGAATACATTTAAGGAATTCTGGATCAGCATGCTCTCATAATCTACATCTTATGCATATCATCAAAAAAAAGGGTCCTGTCCGGACCCCCGTTTTTATTTTGTTTTTTAATGTGAAATATTTCCAACAATAACAAGCGAAACAACAGCCATAAGCTTGATTACAATATCCATGGCCGGCCCTGCAGTATCCTTGAAAGGATCGCCTACAGTATCTCCGATAACAGCTGCCTTATGTGCTTCAGAACCCTTTCCGCCGTACTGTCCTGATTCAATGTATTTCTTCGCATTGTCCCAAGCGCCGCCCGAATTGGCCATAAAAAGCGCAAGCATTATGCCTGAAACGGTGACCCCGACAAGCACACCGCCGAGCATTTCAGCACCGCCTGTGTATCCGATTAAAACCGGTATAATAACCGCCGCAACTCCGGGAACAACCATTTCCTTTATAGCTGCGCTTGTAGCAATATCAACGCAACTTACGTAATCCGGTTTGTCGTTTCCTTCAAGTATGCCGGGAATTTCCCTGAATTGTCTGCGAACTTCTTCGATCATTTTAAAAGCGGCGCGTCCGACAGCTCCTATAACGAAGGAAGAAAATACATAAGGAAGCATTCCGCCTATAAGCAGACCCACAACAACAATCGGTTTGGTTATATCAATAACTTCAATTCCGGCTTTTTCCTTAAATGCTACAAAAAGAGAAAGCGCTGTAAAAGCTGCTGATCCTATTGCAAATCCTTTTCCGATTGCAGCGGTTGTATTTCCAACCGAATCCAGTTTGTCGGTTCTTTCCCTGACTTCTCCCGGAAGCTGCGCCATTTCTGCCAGTCCGCCGGCATTGTCGGCAATAGGTCCGTAAGCATCGACAGCAAGCTGTATACCGGTTGTTGCAAGCATACCAAGGGCAGCAAAAGCAATTCCGTAAAGACCCGCTGCAAGATATGAAATATAGATCCCGATCGAAAGCATAATTACCGGTAATCCGGTTGCAAGCATTCCTTTCTCTATACCTGAAATAATATTTGTAGCTGCACCTGTCTGCGACTGTCTTGCAATATCAAGCACAGGTTTTTTGCCGTCGGCAGTATAATATTCAGTTATAATTCCTATTAGAACTCCGGAAAGCAGGCCGACTATGATTGAATAGAAAATACCCATGCTGCCGTAAACCTTGCCGCCCGAAGTGTATGATTCGGGAGCAAAGAACATTATTATCGGGGCCGATACAATTACCATGATAACTGCCGCACCTATCGTTCCGAAATTCAGGGCAGCCTGAGGGTTTCCGCCCTCTTTTGTTCTTACAAAAGCCGTGGCAATCATTGAAACAAGGACCCCCAGACCTGCTATTATAAGCGGTAATATTACGAGTTCCGGTTTCCCGATAGTTCCGCCCAGCGTTACTGCGCCTATAATGGAACCAATATAAGATTCGCAAAGGTCCGATCCAAGGCCTGCTACATCTCCTACATTATCACCTACATTATCCGCAATAGTTGCAGGGTTTCTCGGATCATCTTCCGGAATACCTGTTTCGACCTTTCCAACGAGATCCGCACCGACATCGGCCGCTTTTGTAAATATTCCTCCGCCTACACGGGCAAAGAGAGCAACCGAACTTGCGCCGAGAGAATAACCCGAAAGGATGGGAATAATTGTGTTGTTCAATGCGGATGCATCTGTTCCGAAAAGTTTCATGTATATTATTGTCAGTCCTGATAATCCGATGATACTTAAACCGACAACACTCAGTCCCATTACGCTTCCGCCGTTAAAAGCAACTCTCAAGGCGGGAACAATGCCATGTCTTGCAGCTTCCGTTGTTCTTGAATTTGCTTTTGTTGCGGCATTCATTCCGATAAATCCGGCCAGACCGGAAAAGACAGCTCCTACTGCGTACGATAGTGCAACAAGCTTTAAAAATCCCTTCTCGGGGAGCGTGAGCAAAACGGCCACAGCAATTGCAATCAGCAACAGTATTTTATATTCCCTCTTCAGGAATGCCATTGCCCCCTGCCTGATAGCTGTGCTTATTTCAACCATTTTCTCATTACCTGCCGGTTGTTTGCTTACCCATTTAAATTTGTAGAAAGCAAACAGCATTGATAATACGCCGGCAGCTAATGGCAGATATAAGATATTTACCATCTATTTCTCCTTCATAAAAACTTAACCCGTAATTGACTTTATTAACTTGTTTGAAAATAATCAATAGATTTTGCACAATTGTCTATTTTTTTTAAAAATATATTGACTTTTTTTACTATTGACTTTACTAGAATACTTAACTTATTGTATTAATAGGTGAGGAGTGAGTATGAGTTTGCATTATTATCTTTCAATTTTTCCAACTGAAGCCTTAATCGCTTCGGAATTAGGCGCTGAACAATTCGGTGCCTATATGGCCACCGGTTCCAAAAAAGGTTCTGCCGAACAGATTATTTTCTTTGACGTTGAAGGCGACTTCGACAGTTCATTCGACTGGGATTACGCCAAAGCCAAGTGTATTTCACATCCCAACGGGAACCCGAAACATTCTGTTTACCTTTCTGTTTACAGAACACTTGAAAACATCCCACTTGAAATGCTTGGTA
Source organism: Spirochaetia bacterium (assembly GCA_963675665.1). GTDB lineage: Bacteria > Spirochaetota > Spirochaetia > UBA9216 > UBA9216 > Thalassospirochaeta. The sequence continues at coordinate 3,357,593 of OY776510.1, read as the reverse complement.
AAATGTTTCTTACTACAAAAGACGGGCGTGTACTTCCTTTGGAAAAAGATGTCTACAGAGAATCAATAAACGGTCGTAATTACTATATATATCAGGAGTTATGTCCTGTCAGCCCCGTTATAGCAAGCGTTCTTGATCCGGAGGATTTTTCCAAAAATCTTACAAATCCTGGCAAGAAAGTTTTTGTCCCAAAGATTGTTTTCTCAGATATGAAAATTCCGGATTTCGACAATCCTCAGGATTCCGGAAACCTCGGTAATATGTATGATAATAAAATTCCACATGTGCTTAACTGTATTTCATCTGTTACAGGCGACAAGGCAAAATCAAATAAAACAATAGACAGATCACATGTAGAATCATTTTCGTTCCAGATTATCGGCAATGGAATATATGTAGGCGACGGAAAAGAGCTTCTTGAATACAAGATGCCTGAAATTGATACTATTAAAAAAGACTTTTACGACTGGGGCCGTTCTGCAATGCTGTATTAAAAAAAGCCGCCTTCCCGGGCGGCTTTTTAAACATTTGTTCATTTATCAGTTAATATTTCATTATCTCCATGCATTACCGGAAGAATCACCGTTTCCGGGGAAGTCCATATCCTGGGCTGATCTGAATCCTTCCAGATATGCATCTCTGAACGCCTCGATATAGCCCTGTTTATAGCCTTCCGAATATCCTTCATTATAACCTTCCTCATAACCGGAATAATCATAATCTGAATAATCGTCATATTCGCCGCCGTCATAGGCATCCATTGTCAAGGAAACAATATTATTCTCGGATATATCCGTCTCATAAATAGTATAGTAATCATTGTCTTCGTCTATCGCCTGCAGATCATAAATAAACTGATTGGCATCAATTTCCCTGTTCAGATGAATCTGAAACTCGTCTCCGTCCATTAAAGAATCTCCGTTTAAGAAATCATCACCCCAGTCGTCAAAATCAGACGGTGAAAAATATAAAAAATTAATGTTATACCCTGTTTCATTTATGATTGTTACATAGCCGGAAGTTTGAGCATAAAGACCTCCGGAAATAAAGATCAATACTGAAAGAAAAATAATCAGCTTTTTCATAATCTCTCCTTAATTATAAGCTTGGTTATAGCATAAAACCTTTACATATATTTTTCCAGTCTTTTTAATTCCACATATTCTTTTTATTACTTCCCTGTCAGAGTTCTATCACTATTTAATCAGACATATTTTTATTGCGCCTGTTTATACAACATGTATAATGCTAGCATCTTTTAAGCACTAATTTATTGTGTTTTATGAGTTCAGGAGGACGTTAATGGTTGAACTGACGGTATGTATAGGTACTTCTTGTCATTTAAGAGGCTCTGAATGCGTTATCAAAGTATTTCAGAGATTAATCAGTACAAACAGGCTTGAAAAGAAGGTTTCGCTGAAGGGAACATTCTGTATGGGGAAATGTTCGGAAAAAAATGTTGTTGTTAGTGTAAATTCTGATGTTTATGAAACGAATCCGGAGAATGCGGAATCGTTTTTTATTGAAAAAGTCGTAAGTGCAGTTAAATAGATGTCAAATCTTGTCTTTTTTATCGGCCCTCCGGCAGACGCTTCCCGGGATAAAGAAGCAGTAATGAAATTCATTTCCGAAAAAGGCAAAAAAATCATATGCGGCGGAACAACAACTTCAATCTTTACAAAATATACCGGTTTTAAGCCTGAGGTTAATCTTTCTACAGCCTGCGACAACATACCGCCTTTCGGGAAATTGGGCAGCATGACAGCTACTGAAGGCGCTATTACCCTGAAAAAGCTGAACGCTTGTTTTAACGGTATATATAGCAGCAAAAATGCTGTCGGTTATCTGAAAAGACAGATTAATAGTGCGGATCGCATCAGGTTGTATATTGGTCGATCAGTTAATCCGGTAAACGGAACAGATAAAAAAAGTATAGTGGAAAATTTAATCATGAATATTAAAGACTCCGGGGTAATTCCGGAAATAGTCGAATATTAGGAGATAGCATGAGTAAGGTAGTATTCGGTGTTTGGGACGACGAAGTAATAGACAACAGGGGAAAACGTTTATTTGAGATAGAAGACAGTCCAAGGTTTGAAAACTTCGATGAATTTAATCCCGGCAACCCGGTAAAAGCATTTTTTGGATGGAAAGGTTTTTTTATCTTTAATGAGGGAGTAAGCCTTCTGGATGCAGCAAGGCAGTATATTGACAGGGCTGCACGAGAATCATGCGGAGCATGTACACCCTGCAGGGTCGGCACAAATATCATAAAACAGAAAATTGACGATATCATCAACGGAGATGCAGGTGTTGAAGCTCTTGATGAACTTGAACTTCTTGCTGAGCATATCCAGACAACTTCACTATGCGGTTTGGGGCAGACTGCAACGGTGGCGCTTCAGAAAATGATAACTTTTTTCAGACATGAACTTGAAGCTGAAATCAGGGATCTTGATAATTATAAAAACCAGCCTGGTTTTTCCTATGTAACTGCGCCCTGTATTGAGGCATGTCCTGCCAAAGTTGAAGTCCCCCGTTACATTGATTATATAAAAGACGGAAAGCTGACCCACTCAGTAAGTGTAATTCTTCAAAAATATCCTATGGCTGAAACCTGCGGTCGTGTTTGCGTCCGTTTCTGTGAATTCGCCTGTCGGAGAAATATGGTTGATGAACCGGTCGGCATCAAGCTTCTTAAACGGTTTGTTGCAGAAAGGGAAAAGTATATTGCCGATAAATGGTTTGATCAGGATCTTATTGCAGATAAAAAACCAGAAGATCTTAAGGTAGCAATTATCGGAACAGGCCCCGCAGGTATAAACGCGGCATACCACCTGCTTCTAAAAGGATACACGGTTGATGTTTTTGAAGCACATTCCGGCCCCGGAGGAATGGCTGCTGTTGGAATTCCCAATTATCGTCTTCCTTCTGACGTACTTCAAAAGGAAATAGGAATAATCGAGACCCTGGGAGCGAAAATTTATTATAACCAGCGAATGGGAACAGATTTCACCCTTAACGAACTTAAAAAACGTGGATACAAGGCTTTCTTCCTGGGAATAGGCGCCGGCGCCGGAAAGATGATTGGAATCCCCGGAGAACAACGATCTATGAAGGGTTATAAATCGGGAATCAATTTCCTGCTGTATATAAATCATTATTACCTGAACATAGGACTGGATGTTGATCTTCGCAGAAAAATGGTTGTTGTCGGCGGCGGAAACGTTGCAATGGATTGCGCCAGATCATCCCTGCGAATGGGTGCGGAAGAAGTTCATCTAATCTACAGAAGAACCAGAGAAGAAATGCCTGCTGATCATGAAGAAATTGAAGCAGCCGAAAAGGAAGGAGTTATCTTTCACTTTCTTACTCATCCTGTACAGATTTTATCTGAAAACAACCAGGTTACCGGAATCAAACTTATCAAAATGAAACTCGGCTCTCCTGATGCTAGCGGACGCCGCGGTGTCACCCCTGTAGACAACTCCGAATTTGAAATGGAATGCGATTTTATTGTTCCCGCAATCGGTCAGAAGGTTGATCTGTCGTTCCTTTCCAAAAATGATGATATAGAGATTGATAAATGGGGACTTATTGATACTAACCCCAAGACTCTCGAGACTTCCTCCAAAGGCGTATTTGCCGGTGGAGATTGTACTACAGGGCCAAAAACACTTATCGAAGCAATGACGCTTGGAATGAAGGCGGCAAAATCGATTGATGATTATCTTTCCTACGGTCGTGTTCTGTTTGATCCGTCAGACAGGATGAGCGAGTTGATCAAGGATATTCAGAAGAACGATACCGATTATCTCGCTGTTCCCGTTCGCGCCACAAAAAGAATTATCGCCGATGAAATTGATCCTGAAGTGAGAAAAAAACTTTTTGAAGAGGTTGAAAAGAACATCACGGTTGAACAGGCCTACGAAGAAGCAAACCGCTGTCTCAGGTGCTACAGGGTTTCACTTGCAATTACCGAGAAATAACAGGAGTTTAAAAGGAAATAACGATGAAAGGATATATAAACGGAAAAGAAGTTGAGTTCAGGGATAACGATACAATTCTTGAAACAGCAAAAAAATACGGACATTTTATTCCGACGCTCTGCGCACTGACATGCCTGAATCATACTCCGGGAACCTGCAGGGTGTGTCTTGTCGATATTAAACGAAAAGGCATTACCGACCACCAGATAGTAACCAGCTGTGATACTCCAATGGAAGAAGGCATGGAAGTGCTTACCAGGACCAAACGGGTCAGGGAACGTCAGAGACTGCAGGTAGAATTACTCCTGGCCGATCACGAACAAGACTGTGCGTCCTGTATCAGACACGGTGATTGTGAACTTCAGGATGTTGCCCAGTTTGTTGGTCTTGAGCAGACTCATTACCATTATCCCCATTTTTACCGTCACCGGACAAAGGAAATATCTTCCCCGGCAATTACGCGTGATATGAGTAAATGCATCAGGTGCCTGAGGTGTGTTGAAGTATGCCGTGAAGTTCAGAAAACAGACGTTCTTGTTTTTACCGAAAAAGGCCTGACAACTGAAATCGGTATCAAGGACAGTCTTGCCCTGGGAAGTTCCAACTGCGTAAGTTGCGGGCAGTGTACCCTTGTCTGCCCTGTAGGCGCGCTCGCTGCTCGCGACGATACGGAAGAAGTTGTCGATTATCTGTATGATCCTGAAATAACGACTGTTTTCCAGGTTGCGCCTGCCGTTCGTATAGCCCTCGGCGAAGAATTTCATATGCCTACCGGCAAAACTGTTGAAGGGAAAATCATCTCAGCCATCAAACAAATCGGCGGCGACATTGTGCTTGATACCAACTTCACAGCGGATTTGACTATTATGGAAGAAGGAAGCGAATTGCTTGATCGTATCAAAAACGGAGGAACTCTGCCGCTTATGACTTCATGCTCTCCAGGCTGGATAAATTTTGTTGAAAAAAATTATCCCGAAATTCTTCCTCATATTTCAACCGCAAAATCTCCACAGCAGATGTTCGGTGCAGTAGCAAAAACATTTCTTGCAGAAAAGATGGGAATAAATCCAAAGAAAATGCGAGTTATTTCCGTAATGCCCTGCACTGCAAAAAAGGAAGAAGCCAAGCGCCCTGAAATGACTCAGAACGGCAAACCGGATGTAGATGTTGTGCTTACAACACGTGAGTTCTCCAGGCTCCTCAAACGTGAAGGCGTTTGGCTGGCTAACCTGCCGGACTCGGAATACGACAATCCCTGGATGGGAGATTATACCGGTGCTGCCGTTATCTTCGGAGCGTCCGGCGGCGTTATGGAAGCTGCCCTTCGAACCGTCTACGCAATAGTAAACGGTAAAGAGCTTGATAAAGTTGATATTAAAGCCGTTCGCGGGCTCGAAAATTTCCGTGAAGCAGAAATTGATCTCGGCGGCGACTACGGCAAGGTCAAAGTTGGTATTGCAACAGGACTGAAGGCTGCACGTGAAATTGTTGAAAAAATCAAAGCGGGCAAAGCCGATGAATATCTCTTTATTGAAGTTATGGCGTGTCCCGGTGGATGCATTTCAGGCGGCGGACAACCAAGAATCAAGGGCGAATATCAGTTTAATAAAAAAGTCAGACAGGAAGGTCTTTACACCATTGATAAAAGCCTGCCGGTTCGCCAGTCGCACAACAACCCGATGATTAAAAAGATTTATGAAGAATATTTCGGGTCCCCGCTGTCGCATAAATCGCACAGGCTTCTTCATACGAGCTATTCAGATAAAAAACGTAAAGTAAAACATTCCATCAAGGAAATATGGGAAGAAATAACAGCCGAAAATGTTATCTGATATTTAAATTATTAACCGTCCGCAACCCGGACGGTTATTTTTAAATTTGATTATCTTTATAAAATCGGTTATAAATTAATAATGATAGATAGCAGTGATATTAATGGCAAAGTACTTTTTCAATCGGATAAACATCAGTTTATATGGCTTGGGGCAGATGAACTTGAAGAACAGGGAGTTGTGCAGACCAATCAATACCTTATTATTAGCAACGGACGCGGAACACTTGTTGACCCGGGCGGCATTCACCTTTTTTCCAGGGTCGTTGCCCTTGTAAGCCGTTTTATTGAACTTGACAGAATAGATAATATCTTTTTTTCACATCAGGATCCCGATGTTTCAAGCGGTATAGCCTTATGGCTGGGAGTTACGAACGCAAAAGTCTATATTTCTGAACTCTGGATACGTTTTATCCCGCATTTCGGCATAGTAGACAACAGCCGTATTGTTCCGATAGAAAGCCTCAACGGCAAGCTTCAACTATCCGCTGATTCCGTTCTGAAAATTATACCTGCACATTTTCTTCATTCCTGCGGATCTTTTACTTTTTATGATCCGGTTTCCTGTGTTCTTTTTACTGCCGATATCGGCGCCGCCGTATTTCCGGCCAGGGGCCAGTATCTTTTTGTTGAGAATTTTGATGAACATATAAAACTTATGGAGGATTTTCATAAACGTTACATGACCTCCAATACGGCCATAAAAAAATGGATATCAAAAATTAATGATCTTGAAATAAAGCTGATTGCACCACAGCATGGAGCACTTTTCAGGGATAAAAATACCGGCAGGTTTCTTGACTGGTTTTCTTCTCTTAAGTGCGGCATCGATATTCTGGATCAGATCTATGAATAATAATATAATCTTTGATTTTTTCCGAAAAACAATTTCGACTCTTACTATCGGCTACAATAAAAGCGTAGTTCTCTCCAGAATTACAAACAGCGCAATGAGTATCATCGGGCGCAAAATAATGAACATCCATAATTCACTTGAGATGATCGTAACAAGCTTTGAAGAAATAAGAGCAACTTCAGAAAGCACATCGCAAAATGCCGAAAGTATATATTCAAGCATGAATAACATTATCGATTCAACATCAAAAATCAACAACGCCATGCAGGTAAATGTTAATGAAATATCCACAGCTGCAGAAGAATCAAAAAAGATTCACAAGCTTTTTTCTTCTCTTGACGAACAATCAAACCGGGTTAAGGAAATGACCCGTGAAATCGATGACGTGGCACAGCAGACGAATATTCTGGCAATCAATGCTTCTATTGAAGCAGCCAGGGCAGGCAACGCGGGCAAGGGTTTTCATATAATTGCAAAAGAAATCAGAAATCTGTCTCAGCAGACCCAGGAATTTGCAACAACTATCGACGGGACTATTAATAACTTCAGTTCAGGTCTTGATCAGGTACAGTCAAGTTTCAACAACCTTATGCTGTTGCTGAACAATTTCCAGAAAGACCTTGTTGAGACAAGCCGGACATTTAATGAAAACAACGGAAGCCTTGAGTCGTCCGGATATTTGCTTGCTGAAATCAAAATGGGTATAAGCGAGCAGACTGAAGCCATCACGGAGGGGCTGCGTTCTCTTGAAGAAGTTTTCACACTCCTTAAGGATACCAATTCAATTTCTACCTCTCTGAATAAAACTCATACGGCTCTGGACAACCTTCTTAATAAAAAAAGCTGATCTCATGGATTATACACAAGAGCCTTTTCCCTTCCCTGAAGAACTCTTATTACACCCTCTGCGAGAGCCTCCATTTCGTTCTCACCCTTATACACGGTAACTCCGCATTCCAGCAGCTTAACTGAAGCGGAAATACCGGTTACAAGCCTTTCGGAACGCGCCATTCCTCCGGTAAGAATAACCCGGTCTACCTTTTCTCCTTTAAAGGCGGGAATAAGCGACGTTATCTCTTTTGATATCTGATAAACAAGAGCTTCAAAAACCAATAACGCTTCCTGATCACCTTCCTGAATTCTTCTTTCCACATCCCGCAGATCATTGGTGCCCAAAAGATCTATAAGGCCGCCCTTTCCTTTATTTAACTGTTTTAATTCATCCTTTTTATACTTTCCTGAAAAACAAAGCTCTATCAGTTGTCCGACCGGCAATGAGCCTGAACGTTGCGGCGAAAATGGACCTTCACCGTTTAATGCGTTATTTACATCTGCATATCTGCCTTTATGATGTGCTCCAACGGATATTCCGCCGCCCATATGCGCTACAATCACATTTATATTTTCATAAAATGTTTCATTTTCATCGGCATAACGTCTTGCTGAAGCAATCTGGTTCAGCGCATGGCTTATTACCTGTCTTTTTATTTCCTTAACCCCGGTAATTTTTACTTTTTCTTCTACTTCATCAACAACTACCGGATCGACAATAAAAGCCTTTTTTTCAGTCCCCTTCACAAGTTCCGAAGCAATAATCCCGCCCAGGTTTGATGCATGTTCACCTCCGACGGCATTTTCAAGATCCGAGAGCATCCTTTCATTTACATTGTAAGTGCCGTGCTTTATCGGATAAATCAGCCCGCCCCTTGCGGATACTGCATCAAGATCATTGATTGTAAGATTATTATCTTCCAGAAAATTCAATATCATCTTTTTCCTGTATTCATACTGATCTGTTACAGGACGATTCTCAAAAGGAGCAAGATCTTCAACTGAATGCTGCAGCTCGTTACAGTGAGTTTTACTACCCCCCTCAAAAACACATACCTTGGTAGATGTTGAACCCGGATTTATTGCCAGCACTCTGTACCGGCGAAAAAATGTATCTTTTTGGGTATGGTTCCAGTTTTCTTTCTGAAGCAGGTTAAGTATCGTGGCTTTCAGACAAAGTCTTATATCTTCTGATGAACAGTCTTTTGCTAGATCTACAGCAGAAAAACCTATGCCTGAAATAATGCTGAATTTCTTTGCCTCCGGGAATCTTGTTGCATATAAATGATAGAGTAAATTCCCGACCTCAAGATTTGGACAGATAATTACATTTGTCGGCCCTGTCCAGTCGTCAGAATTGCTTCGGCTGTAATATAATGCTGAACGGTGCGACAGAGCTACATTTGCCTTGACTTCGCCTTCTATATAAATCGTTTCATACCGTTTATCAAGCTCACAATATTCTTCCAGCAGAGCCGGAACAAGTTCCGAGGCTTTTTTTACAAGTTCCGGTGACGGACCTTCATCCGAACCGTGGTTTGAATATGAAACTATTGCCCCTCTGATTTTCGGAAGAACATTTTCCGGAATAATATTCCTTGCAATTGTGCAGGTATCTACCGCAATATGTGCAAGCATTTCAGGCGTAATTGTCCCGTTTACCCCTACATCGCCAAAAACTATGATATTTTTTGAATGAATATTCTCTGTATGATCATCAGGCAACACAAAAACCCCGGTTTCGCTCTGTACATTTTTCTTTTTCAGATATCTGAGCATCGGCCTGAAATATGTTACCGGTTCATGTGTACTGCCGCCGACTACTATATCGGCATGTCCCAGTTTTACAGCAAATATGCCGAAAATACACGGGTCGCTGACAATCGCAGCTGCTTCATCTTCCGATACCTTTTTTCCTGATTGATTGTTAAAAAGAACATATTCCCGAATAAATTCATTCAGGAGATCTTTTCTTTTATCAATTTCAATAAATGCAGTCTGTGATAATGAATAATTTATTCGGCTTTCTGCAATATGCCCCAGTTTTTCATTAAATACTTTTCTTACCTCAATTTCTGAAACTAAAAGAACCGGCTTAATGAATCTGGTAAGAAAACAAAGAGCCTCAAGCTGACGCGGATCTGATGCTTCGGTAAAAACAACAGTCGGACGCAAGCTGTTCAATTCATGAATCTGCTGATCAAGCGATTCTTCAATATTATACATAAATACCCTCCAGCGAGTATTTTAACCTGTATTTATCTAAAAGGAGAAGTTTTTTTCCGTTTCGTTTAAAAAGTTCTGTCTACAGGAATCTCAATAATAAATCCGAGACCGGAAGAAGAGTCTTCCTCATCATCCATAATATCTATTCTTCCCTGCAACTGCTCCAACAGAATTACAATCAGGTTCATTTCAAAATAACAGTCAAGGGTTTCTTTTTTCTTTAATCCGCACCTGTATTCTCCGTTGAAACTTATTCTGTATGTTTCTTCAATTACCGCCATTTTAACTTTAAGTGATTCCAAAATCTCAAAATTCCCGTTTTTAAAAAAATGATAATATTTCATTAACAGCTCGGTAATTATTATTCCTGCGGCGGTTGCTTTCTCCAGGGACATTACAGTTTCATAACCGTCACATTCATAAACAAGATCAATTTTCTCAGCCAGGAATTCCATCCTTATGTTATCTATCAGTTTCTCCAGATACCGGTCAAAACTTATGGAATCGAGCTTGGGTGATTCGTATAATATTTCATGAACCAGCGCCATTGAGAAAATCCTGGTTTCCGATTCAATCAGGAAATCATTAAACTCTTTATTTACATGCTTAATCTTCTGCAGATTGAAAATACTTATGATTATCTGAAGGTTATTTTTTACACGATGATGTATTTCCTTAATTAACGCTTCCCTTTCCTCTAACGTAGTTTCAAGCTCAAGCTGAACTTTTTTCAATCTGCTTACGTCGGTTATAACAGCATAACTGCCCATAAAATTATTATTTTCATCAAACATCCCCCGCGGACTGACTATTGCAAGAATAGCCTTTCCTTCCGAGCCTTTTAATGCAATCTCATATTTCTCGTTTCCGCCCTGTTTTCGGTTTTCTATGTTTTCATCATATTCCTGCAGCCATTCTTTGTGCACAAATTTTCTGAAATACTCGCCAATCACTTCATTTTCAGGTTTGCCGATCATTTCAAGAAGTTTTTTATTTACAACCTGTATTCTGAAATCCGTATCCGACAGAACAAAACCCTCGTTCATACTTGTAATCAGTTTTTTATAGCGTTTTTCGCTTTCAACGAAGTTTTTTGCATAATATAAATTCTGCCGGTTTAATACCAATCGCTGCAGGAATATAGCCCAGGAAAGCACTATTATCATGACAAGTACAACAACAGACAATATTGTAATTACTGTAAACAGGCTGTTTATCTCTGCAGACAGGTTATTAATATAAAAACCTGTCCCTATAATCCATCCCCATGGTTCATATAATTTTACGAAAGATTTTTTTTCAATTACCTTATTTTCATCGTACGGTAACTGCCATAAATATTCCAGGTAACCTTCACCTGAAGTCTTAACAATATCTACCATTTCCTGGAACAGGTTATTGCCGTTCTCATCATAATAATCGCCTACATACTTGCCTACAAGATTTTTTGTAAAGGGATGCATGATCAGAACAGGATCCAGGTCAATTATCCAGAAGTAAAATTCGAGGTTTTTACCGTATCGCTGCTCTGAAATTATTTCTATGGCTCTTTCCTTTGCTTCAGTCAGTGAAATTTTGTTTTTTTCGACCGCAGTATTCAATGATTCCATTATCTGTATTTGTGATTCAACCAGCATTTTAATCTGCTTTGTCTCGTTTTCAATAAAAGAACTTTTCAGATACGGTATGATAATTATAAATATTGTAATGAAGAAAAGAAAAATGATGAAAAGAAGAGGGATGACTATACTTGTTATTTTTTTATCCTTCATCAACATCCTGTTACATTCCCATTACATTCTAGTCATTTTTTCAGTCGAATGCAAACACCTTTAAATTTATATTCAGAATAATCTGTCCGCCATCAGACCGGCAGCTTCTATGTATTTTCTGTTCCTTTTATAATCTTCCTCAACCAGACTTTCAGAAAGATCAAGTTTTCCATACAGATCTTTTAGTTGGCTTTTACCGAAAAGGATCTGACCCGACACAGCCAGTCTTTCTGCTGTCAGGTATTCAAACCTGTTTTTATTCCCAAGGACTTCAATCATAAAGCTGAAAAGATCTATTAAGGGTTCAGCATCTTTTTTTGATGATGATCCTAAAGCCGTAAAAAGAAATATCTTTTTTTGCCACTCTGAATGTGGAGTATGAATAAGCCCTTCCTCGGTTATTTTTACATGAATGAACGACCTGAATCTGTCCAGGAGCTTTTTCATTGATGACGTTGCATGATGAAAATAAACAGGAGTTGAAAATGCCAGCACATCAGATTCCATAATCAGTTTTGACAGACTTTCCCAGTCATCGTTTTTAATAGCGCAGCGTTTTATAACATTACACATCAGGCACCCTCTGCAGGGCTTAAGGTTTATCTTGTCGGTTTTAAAAAGATTAACTGTTGCACCTTTTCTTTCCGCATTTTCAATAAATCTTTTTAGTAAAATCGTACTGTTTCCGTTTGTTCTTGGACTTCCGTCAAAAGCTGTAATAATCATTTAAGCATTCTAATTAGTTATTGCCAAATATTCAATTTTTTGTTTGAAAAAGATCATTATAAATAATATGATAGTTATATGGGATTTATAATACCAATCGGAAGCGGAAAAGGCGGCGTAGGGAAAACCATTTTTACTGCCAATTTGGGAATTCTTTTGGCACAATCGGGCAAAAAAACAGTTTTAATCGATCTCGACCTCGGGGGCAGCAACCTGCATACATGCCTGGGTATTCGTAACAGGAACACCGGTATAAGCGCTTTAATCAACAAGCAGGAAAGCTCTATCAATGATATTTTATTTGATACTGAAGTCGAGAACCTGTTCTTTATACCCGGAGACACACTTAGTCCGGGAACAGGTAACCTGCCGTTTTTTACAAAACAAAAGATTATCAAACAGATAAACCAGCTTGATGCAGATTTTATTCTTCTTGATCTTGGCGCCGGATCAACCTTTAACACGGTTGATTTCTTTCTAGTGTCGTCATACGGTATTATTTTTACAACACCTGAAACAACTTCCGTTTTAAATGCCTATTCTTTTATCAAAACATCAGTTTTCAGAATGCTTTTCCGCAGCTTCAAGCCAAAAAGTATTGAACGTGAAATTATATATAATTTTGTAAACCGCAAGCTTGAAGGCTCAGGCAGATCGTTTGCAAACGACCTTATTAATGAACTCACGGCACATTCATATAATTCAGGGCAGATCGCTCTGGAAAAGCTTAATGATTTTCACCCCTGGGTCATCATTAACCGCGCAGAAAATCAGGAAAGTATTGATTTGGGACTCAAGCTTAAGGAAATAACCAGAAAGAATATCGGAATCGACATTGATTTTCTTGGCGCACTTTCAGAAGACCGCGAGGTTCAGATGTCCATCTTCCGCCGCAGCCCGGTTATACTGACAAATCCGGAAACTGTTTTTTCCAGCGAGCTTAAAACTATTGCGCAGAAACTTTCCAGCGGCGAAGTTCTGCCGCAACCGCAGCTCTATCTTGATGAAGAAGATATGATGACTATTGAGCATTAAAAATCAGCTGTCGTAAAGCTTAAGATATTCTTTTGCAGAATCTTCCCAGGAAAAATGCTTTTTCATTGCCCGTTTCCTCATTTTTGTTATATCTTCCCTTCGTTCTTCCCATGTTTCAACAACCCATTTCATTACGCTGTATATGACGTCGGCTCTCAGATCATCAAAAACAAAACCGGTACCAAGATTTTTTTCCATATCGTAGTTCTCTACAGTATCGGCCAGGCCGCCAGTTCGTCTGACAACGGGAAGCGTGCCGTACGCCAGCGAATAAATCTGGTTAAGCCCGCATGGTTCATATCGGCTGGGCATCAGGAAAAAATCGCTGCCTGCTTCAATCAGATGAGCAAGTTCATTATTATAACCAATCTGTACTGATAAATTTGGCAGTTTCGAGTTCAGTACCCTCAATTCTTCCTCGCACCATGCATCTCCGGAACCGAGAATGGCAAACTGGATATTCATGTCACGGCATATTGAGAAGACTGCACCGCTGCCCGGTTCAAACAATTCCCTGATTCCTTTCTGATCCACCAGTCTTGTGACTATTCCGACTAGCGGTATCCGCTGTTTTGCTTCCAGTCCCATTCTCTGCTGTAATCTTTTTTTTACATTGGACTTCGGTTTTATCCTGGTTACGTTATAGTTGTCGGGAGCAATATATTTATCTGTTTCGGGGTTCCATTCATCATAATCGATCCCGTTAAGGATTCCGGACAGAACATTGCTGCGGAAATTTAATAATCCGTCCATCCCGAACCCGAATTCCGGCCATTTTATTTCTTCGGCATAGGTAGGTGAAACTGTTGTTATTCTGTCCGCAGTTATTATCCCTGATTTCAGAAAGTTCAGAGCACCCGAAAACTCAAGGGTTGATAAATTAAGCATATCCGTTTCGGGTTGAAGAAATATTGCATCATCAAGGGCAAAAACTCCCTGATAACCTATATTGTGGATTGTCAGGATGCTTTTTGTCTTTTTAAAACCCCGGGACTGCTCCTCTTTTTTCAGTAAATAGCATGCCGGTGCCGACGGCCAGTCATGGCAGTGAAGAACGTCCGGAGTCCAGTGCAGCATCCGGCACAACTGGAACGCACCGCGCGACAGCAGCGAAAACCTGGCGGCGTTATCCTTAAAACCCTCATCAGCCCTGTGCCCGTATATTCCGTCGCGCCCGTAAAATCTTTCATGATCAATAAAATATACCGGCACGCTGGAATTCGGAAGCGTTCCTTCATATACTGCAGTCCACTCTTCACCCTTGCCAAGCCATATGCCAAGCGCGTCGTCGTGCTTTTTCAACCCGGTTCTATCAATATGATAATATCTCGGCATGATGATACGCACATCATGTCCCAGTTTTTTCAGATGAATTGATAATGCTCCTACTACATCCGCCAGGCCGCCGGTTTTGGCGAAAGGTACGGTTTCGCTTGTCACCATCAGTATCTTTTTCATCTTTTTGTCCTTATTACACAAACTCCGCATGCACCCAGTTTTATTAATATTTTGTCTTCTATTTCGTTAAATTCAGTTTCGGCATTTTCAGCTATTATCGTTTCAGCTTTACCTATGATATTGTAATGTGTCTGGTGTTCATTATATATATCAAGATTGACAACTATCAGAAGACACTGACCGTTACTGTCCCTTCTCCTGCATAAAATAAGACTGTCGTTTCCCGTATCAAAAAACTCTGCATTTCCCTTTTTTCCAAGACACGGCTCGTTTTTTAAAAGGCTGTTTACCTTTTTTATAAACGACTTAAAATCATATTCCGTTACCGGGACTTTCCCCGGCTTTCTGCCAATAAAGTTTATTTTCTCAGGCACCCCGTATTCATAACCCTGAACTATCCCTGTAATCCCCGTTCCCATAAGGGCACATACTGCGTACCTTGGAATCGAGGATTCCGCAGTTGCAAACAGTTTTGCCGCGGCTTCCGTGTCGTGCGATGTAGGTGTGACAAGGTATCTTAGCTTGGCGCTGCTGTGAATTCCCGCAATATACCGTTCCAGAATGGGCGCAAAAGGATACTCCCAGCTGTTGGCGGTAAGCAGGTTAAGGCCGTATTCAACAACTGCTTCATCAAGATGGTTTTCGGCTCCGAAGAACTCTGAAAGAATCAGCAGGCCGGGATATTTCCTTCGAATTTCCGGCAGAAGCCATTTGATAAATTCCCGGTTTGACGAATGGAGGTTATCAAGACGCATCATTACATTTCTTCCGCCCGCCGCCTCAATCCAGAACATTACGTATTTCAGCATGTAGGAATATAATTCTTCGCGTATTTCAGGATTGGGATGATCGTAATTAAGCAGCACCAGGTCTTCCCAACTGATCCATTTATCATGATGATAACATCCGGCGCGTTTCATTCCGTCTTCACGCGTTCTGTCCGGAATAATCCATTCCGCATGTTCGAGGCAGATGCTGTTTTCATTGCTGATATGGTTAAGTACTATATCAAGGCAAATCTTTATACCCAGTTCGGCCGCGTATTCAGCAAATTCCCTGAAACAATGAATATTATTTCCGTAAACATAATCAAGACTGAACAGTTCCGAAGCTGAATAAGGACTCTCCGAAGATCCCATTGCGGTAACAGGCAGAATATGAACCGCGTTGAACCCCATTTCCGCAATTTCGGGCAGCATCCTTTTCCATGAGTCTATCCTGCCGTTTATATTGGGTATAATTGTATACAGACGAATCGAATTAATGGATTCCGGATCTATCAGTAACTCATGGTATTTTTCCGGTTCCCAGTAAAGTCCATCCCTGCATTCCACAGCAAAACGGAAAGAAGCTTTACCGCAGGGAGGGTTTTTTATTTCAAGTTCATATTCACTGTCTTTCGTTTTTTTAAAGCGGGTAAAAGTCCAGTTGCCGTTTATATTACTGTGCAGCAATACGTCCTTTATTCCATTACTTTCAGGTATTTCCCCCAAGTTTTTGAAGAACATTTTAAGCATGTCGGTCTCGGTCATCCTGATAAATTCCGGACTTTTTAAAATATTCCTTCCCGCTACATTTACGGAAAAACTGTAACCGGAAGATAATATCCTGTTATTTTTCGACATGGCATGCCTTTATATTCCAGATATCTTTTGCATATTCATAAATTGTTCTGTCTGATGAAAATTTTCCTGCATTGGCAATGTTCATCAGTGACGATTTCATCCAGGAGTTACGATCAGAATATTTTTCCCCTACTTCTTTCTGTATATTAATATACGATTCAAGATCCGCAAGGTGCATATAATAATCATGTTCCGTAATATTATTTAAAAGTGCATCAAAAATATCCGGTTCGCTTATATTAAAATAACCGCTTTTCAACAGTTTTATTACATCGGCAACAGGTCCGTCGTTCAGGTAATCACGCGGATTATAATAGTGCCTTAACTCCTCAACTTCATCAGTTTTAAGCCCGAATATAAACATGTTTTCATCTCCGGCTTCCTCAAGGATTTCAATATTGGCGCCGTCCAGCGTGCCGATTGTTAACGCGCCGTTAAGCATGAATTTCATATTGCCGGTTCCCGAAGCCTCTGTTCCTGCCGTCGAGATTTGTTCCGAAAGTTCTGCTGCCGGGAAAATTCTTTCCGCAAGTGAAACACTGTAATTCGGCAGAAAAAATACATTAATAAGCCCGTTTATGGACTTGTCTCCGTTTATAACACAACTTATATTATTTATTAGTTTTATTATCAGTTTTGCCGCCTCATATCCCGGCGCAGCCTTCCCGCTGAAGATAAAAGTCCTGGGCTGTATTTTTTCGCCGGCCCTGACCCGGTTATAAATTGATATAATATGCAGCACATTCAGCAGTTGCCTTTTATATTCATGAATTCGTTTGACCTGAACATCAAATATTGTATCCGGATCGAGCTTGAATCCCCAGGTTTTGTTGCAATAGTTTGAAAATTCAATTTTATTATTTCTTTTCACTTCATACAGTTTCTGAAGAAATCCTTCATCCGCAGTGAATTTTTCAAGCTTTTTAAGCTGGGTCAGCTCCGTAATCCAGCCGTCGCCTATATTACTGCTGATGAGTTTTGAAAGAGCCGGATTTGACTTAAGCAGCCATCTCCGCTGGGTGATTCCGTTTGTCTTGTTGTTAAACCTTTCAGGAAACATTTCATAAAAATCCGGAACAAGTTTTTCCCTTACAAGTTTTGAATGCAGTTCGGCGACTCCGTTGACCGAATGCGAACCCAGTATAGCAAGCGGCGCCATTCTTACCCGTTTTCCGCCTTCTTCCCCAATAAGAGACAATTTTGAAAGCTTGTCCATGTTGCCGGGATATAATCCGGTTACAGTTTGCAGAAAAAAATGGTTGATCTGATAGATAATCTCAAGATGTCTCGGCAGAAACTTTTCAAACATTCTTACCGGCCAGGTTTCAAGAGCTTCAGGCATCAGCGTATGATTTGTATATCCAAGCGTTTTAATCGTAATGTCCCATGCCGTGTCCCAATCGATCTGTTCAATATCAACAAGCAGCCTCATAAGTTCCGCTACAGCAATTGCGGGATGGGTATCATTAAGCTGAACCGTCATCTTCTCCGGGAATTCAGATATATTGACTCCAAGCTTCCTGAATCTTCTGAATATATCCTGAAGCGAAGCGCTTACAAAAAAGAACTGCTGTCTGAACCTTAGTTCCTTTCCCGAATATATTGCATCGTTTGGATATAAAACCTGTGTAAGTGTTTCAGCAAGAACAGCTTCATCAACCGAGTTATAATAATCACCCTGGTTGAAAGCCTGGTAGTCGAACTGCTCCGAGCTTTTGGAATCCCAAAGCCTCAATGTGTTTACAGTGTTTCCCCCGTAGCCCACAATCGGAGTATCGTACGGAATTCCTATGATGTCGTTAGTATCAACCCAGAAACACCTACCCCTTTTGTTTCTTGCAACCCTGCCGCCGAACTGAACGGTTACGGGAATATCGTTCCGCCTTATTTCCCACGGGTTCTTGAATTTCAGCCAGTCGTCCGCATCCTCAACCTGGTACCCGTTAACAATAGACTGCTTGAAAAAACCGTATTTATACCTGAGCCCGTAACCGTAAGCCGGTATTTCCAATGTTGCAAGAGAATCGAGAAAACACGCGGCAAGCCTTCCAAGACCGCCGTTACCGAGCCCCGAATCTACCATGGCGGATTGTATTTCTTCCCAGTTAATACCCTCTTCTTCAAGCATCTGGATGATTTTATCCTGTATGCCCAGGTTTATCATGTTATTTGACAGAGCCCTTCCCATCAGAAACTCAAATGAAAAATAGTTTACGCATTTTGCCTTCTGCTTTTCATGAGTTTTCTTTGTTATAAACAATCTTTCAATTATTCTGTCTCTGACGGTCTGCGCAAGGGCAAGGTATTTATCCGTCGAGTGGCTGTTTTCAAGCGTAACAGCAAGCGAATATTTTAAATGTTCGTAAAAACTTCTTTTCAGTTCTTCTTTGGAGTTCCCTTTCAAAATTAATTCTTCCATTACTTCTCAATCCTTCTTACCAATTCTGCCGCTCTTATAATCTCGCTGCAGCTCCATGCCTGCGCAAAAGAACCTTTGCCTTTGCCCGGGTTCAGTCCGTCAAAAACTTCAGAAATAAATCCCCACCCCTCTCTGTAAAGGTGTTTGTCAAGCAAGTGAGAAATATAATCAGACCAGAACTTTGCCTTTTGTTCAATATCTTCAGCCGTAATTAATGAAGATTCAACCATAATCCCGATTAGCCAGGCCCATACAGTACCCTGATGGTATACACTGTCCCGCTGATCGGGTCCGCCTTCATACATACCGCTGAAATCCGGATCGTCCGGAGCAAGCGTTCTTAGTCCCAGCGGTGTAAGCAGATATGCTTCCGCACATTTCACAACCGCCCGCCGCATTTCCATACTTAAAAGTCCCGGCGATGCCGATGAAGCAAACAGCATGTTCGGCCTTATTTTTTTATCAGGACCATGCTCGTTAACCGTATCGCTCAGATATTGTTCGTCTTCAAGCCAGAAAACTTTTTTAAAAATTCCAGGTATTATTTCAATAAGTCTTTTGACTTCATCGCCGGGTTCTACACCCGCCCCGGAACTGAGTTTAACCAGAAGTGACAGGGCATCATACCAGAGGGCATTCAGGTCGACAGCAAAGCCGTATCGGGGAGTTACAGGTTTCCCCCAGGCTGTCGCATCCATCCACGTCAGCTGTGTGTTTATACTGCCGGTATCAATAAGACCTGTTTTATCAAGCCTGGCGTCAGGAACACGATTTTCCAGAAAAGCCGTTACAATTGCGCTAACAGCAGGCAGAAAAATATCAGTCAGAACCTTCTTTTCAGGCTTTAAGCTGCCGTAACCCGTGTTAAGCAGCTTTCCTATTGCCCAGCAGAAAAGGAGGCCTGCATCTATTGAATTGTACGAGGTAAAACCCTGAGTCTCTCCAAGTGTATTAGGCAGAAGGCCGTCTTTAATCATCGAAATGTAATCGCTTAATATCTTTATCCCGCCGGCTGTATCTCCGTTATAAAAAGTAAGCCCCGGCAAAGCAATCATTGTATCTCTGCCCCATTCTCCGAACCAGGGATATCCGGCGTTTATCGATTTTTTCCCGGAAGGATTCTTCAGCAAAAAATGTCTTGATTGAAATTTCAGTACTTCAAACGGACTATCTATATTCTTTGCCTGTTCCGCTCTTGCTTTTTTTTCTTTTCTGTATAATTCAGTCAGTGAAGTTTTTTCAGCGTCATTATTCTTTCCGACTCCGTCTTCATTGATTCCTACTCTTATCACAAAAGGATTGTTTTTATTTAATTCAACCGTAACTTTCCCCGGGACAAACCTGTCTTCAATCCATTCGTGTCCACGTTCCTTTTCCATCTCATAACAGACGTTATAATCCCAGTACAGTCCGACTTCAGCTTTCCAGTTTCCTGAAAATGTCACCTCAGCTTCAGGAAGTCCCGCATATGGCTGTATAACAAAACCATTTTTTTTAAGTCTAATATTTTTATCAATGGCTTCATTAGCCTTTGTTAATTCATTACTGTTTCTAAAAGTAAACAGGAATTTCAAATCCATGTCCGCTGTTTCAGGGCCTTCCTGCATGGTAAATACAATCCAGACTGCCGATTCACCTTCCCGCATGAAAATTTCTTTTTGAACTTTCGTTCCGTTCAGGCTGTATATCCATAGCGGCCACGGCAGCAGTTCATTTTTCTCTATTAAGTGATAACTTTCCGGATACACAGCATCCGGATAACTGTTTGTCCCGAGCGTCAATCCGCTTCCGTCAAGCATTGCAGCGTCGACAGCTGAAAGAAAATGATATCTGCCCTCATGCCCTTTTACAGGGCACAAAAGCAAACCGTGATATTTTCGGTCGTTCCTCTCTATCGTTGTCGAAGAGCTGAACCCGCCGGCTTTATTCGTCTCAAGCCATTCATTCATTTTTCAATCCTTTTTAATACTATCCCTGTTTTGGAGGGAAGATATAAACTCAACCTGCATATTCCATCCTGATGTTTAACTGATTTCAGCTGAAGCTCGTGAGGCAGCCTCTGATGTCCATCGTATTGCTTTGCATCAGTGTTAAAAACCATTTTCCAGTTACCCCCTGCTGCGCATATGCCGTAATCAGTAAAAGATTTTTCCGGATTTATATTTAAAATAAAAAGCAGCCCTCCTCTTTCATATGCAAAAACCATGTCCGAATCGTGGCAGTGAACAAGCTGAGCAGGACCGCCCGTAAGCGAAACCGAACATTTCTTTATCATGTCGGTCGTAAAAGAAAGAAGCCTTGAATAACGCAGTTTTTCATTATCCGCCAGCGACCATTGTCTTCTGGCATAGTGATAGCTCCAGCCGTTTCCTTCACGTGGGAAATCTATCCATTCGGGGTGACCGAATTCATTTCCCATAAAACACATAAAGCCGTCGCCACCAATAGAAAATGTAATCAGGTTTATCAGCCTGTAGTATGCGGTCCCCCTGTCGGCAGCAAGAGAATTGGAATCAACAGTCATATCGCTGTACATCGCAGCATCCATGAGCCTGAATATTATCGTCTTGTCTCCTACAAGAGCCTGGTCATGACTTTCACTGTATGATATGTGTTTCTCGCTGAATCGTCTGTTATTCATTACATTCCAGATTCCTGAAGCTTTCCAGTTTTCATCGGAAGTTTCTTTAATGGTTTTTATCCAGTAATCCGGTAATCCCATTGTAAGACGGTAATCAAATCCGAGACCGCCGTCTTTCTGTGCGGCGCCCATTCCGGGCATTCCGCTCATATCTTCCGCTATCGTTAAAGCTTCGGGATTTATTTCATGTATTAAATCGTTTGCCAGGCTCAGGTACAGCAGCGCATCTTTATCTACATTGGGGCCGAAATATTTATCATAATGATCAAAGGAAGCTCCCAGGCCATGATCAAAATACAGCATACTCGTAACGCCGTCGAATCTGAATCCGTCCAGCCGGTATTCCTCCATCCAGAACCTGCAGTTCGACAACAGAAAATTTATCGTTTCATGTTTTCCGTAATTAAAACATCTTGAATCCCACGCCGGATGCATACCTTTCGGGCCGCTGTGAAAATAAAGATATTCGCTTCCGTCCTGTACGCTGATACCCTCAACCTCGTTTTTAACAGCGTGACTATGGACAAGATCCATTATAACCCTTATGCCGGCCCCATGACATTCATCAACAAGCGCTTTGAACTCTTCCGGAGTTCCGTAGCGTGATGATACCGCAAAAAAACTTGATACCTGATATCCGAATGAGGCATAATAAGGGTGCTCCATCAGAGCCATAAACTGAACCGTATTAAAGCCGGCATCCATTATTCTCGGCAGGATATTACATCTGAACTCATCATAAGATCCTATGCCGCCCGCTTCTTTCGCCATTCCTATATGCGCTTCATAAATTACCGGAGGTTTATCATACGCCCGAAGATTTTTTAACGCACTGTTTTTCCATATGTATTCTTTCTCTGGAAACCATATCTGAGCAGTAAAAATATGAGTTACAGGGTCCTGAACTACTCTTCGTGCATATGCCGGGATTCTTTGGCCTTCCCCGCCGTTCCAGCGCACAAGAATTCTGTAATGACTTCCATGACCGAATATATTTTCATTTACCGTTATCTGCCAGTCGCCGTAATCATTTAACCGTTTGAATTCTAAATCCGGAACAGGATTCCAGCCCCCGGCATCACATAGCAGAAAAATCCGGGCTGCATTCGGCGCCCATTCTCTTATTACCGTATTGCCTTCGATTAAATGTTCACCATAATATTTATGAGCCCGTGTTGAACCTTCAGTCTTTTCAATCCTTTTTTTTTGACTCAGGTAATAATTAATTCGCGTATTAATAACCTGCGAATAAGGTTCAAGCCACGGGTCGTCTTTTACAAGTTTTGAGACATTCATAATACGGTCTATATAACCGTACCGTCTTTGATGACAGCATCCTTATGAATGATTATTATACCGTCTACAATATGGTAATTCCCATAATCGCCGTCCTGCATTTTATTATCATCAATTCCGATTCTGCAGTTTGATCCGATTCTTGCATTTTTATCGATTATTGCCCGGCGAATGACAGTAGCCCGTCCGATACCGATATTCGGTATTCCCTTTTCATGATTCTCAGCCTGCTCCTCTTCTGATTCATAAAAATCGGAACCCATGCAGTAGACTCCGTCAAGAGAGGCGCCTTCCCTGATTATTGTTCTCAGCCCGACTATGGAATAGTTGATATATGCATCAGTAATAATTGAACCTTCTGCAGCAAGAGCCTGTTTAAAAACACACGAATTGATCTTTGAAGGCGGCAAGTTTCTCCGGTGCGTGAAAACAGGGTTCTCTTCATCATAAAGATTAAAATTCGGCCTTACTGACGCCAGATTAAGATTCGCCTCATAAAAATTCTTGATAGTCCCTATATCTTCCCAGTAGCCGTTGTAAATATAAGCATTTACATTCATGGTCTTAATGGATTCGGGAATAATTTCTTTTCCGAAATCAGTGTTTTCAGAATCAAGACAAACCTCCATTGCTTTGGCGCTGAAAATATATATTCCCATTGAAGCAAGGTATTCCTTTCTGCCGTCTTCACTCCTTCTGTTATACGTTGAGTCATCTTCCGGTATTTTCAATTCGGAAATATCCTTGTCCGGTCCGGGCTTTTCCATGAACGCCTCGATTCTTTTTGCACTGTCTATTTTAAGTATACCAAGCTGGTTTGCATCATCACGGCTTACCGGTGTAGCCGCTACCGTTATATCTGCACCGCTCTCTTTGTGCTCTTTAAGAAATTCCTGAAGATTCATATGATAAAGCTGATCTCCGGATAAAATCATGTAATATTCGGGCTTATGCGTCTGGTAATGCCTCAGGTTTTTTCTTACGGCATCGGCAGTGCCTTCATACCATCCGCTGTTTTCGTTCTGCTGGCTCGCCGCCAGGATTTCAACAAAACCCTTCGAAAATTTATCGAACTGATAAGTTCTGTTAATATGAAAATTCAAGGATGTTGATTCAAATTGCGTCAAAATATAAATTTTTCTGAATTCAGAATTAATACAATTTGAGATAGCAATGTCAATCAATCTTGATTTTCCGCCGAAAGGAACTGCCGGTTTGGCTCTTTTTGCTGTGAGAGGATAAAGTCTTGAACCTTTCCCCCCTCCAAGAATTATGCTCAATACCTTATCCATAACTTTTCTCCTTATATTTATTATAAAGGGATATATTGTCATTTTGCAAATCACAATTTGAATTCTTTTTATAAATAATGTTATATTTACTTCATGGAAATTAATTTTGTTGATCTTGGCGTTATGTCTTATTCAGACGCCCTTCTGATACAGAAAAAAACAGTTGAAAAAATTGGGAAAGGCGAACTGGAAAATACATTTTATCTTGTTGAACATCCTCCCGTACTTACTCTCGGCAGAAGAGCTGAAAGAAAAAATATACTTGCAAGCGATGAAATCCTTGAAAAAGAAGGTGTTGAACTTTTTAATGTTGAGCGCGGTGGAGATGTTACTTACCATGGTCCCGGACAGATAGTTGGATACCCTGTATTAAAACTTGAAGACTTCGGTAAAGACCTTCATAAATACGTAGCAGATATCGAAGAAATTTTCGTACAGCTGCTTAAAAATGAATACGGTATTGAAACTACAAAAGATAAAGGCAAATATACGGGCGTATATATCGGAAGCAGAAAAATCACCGCTATCGGTATTGCAGTACGTAAATGGATTAGTTTTCACGGTTTTGCCTTTAATGTTAAAACGGACCTGAAACATTTCGACTGGATAATTCCATGCGGACTGGCCGATCGCAGCGTGACCTCGCTTGAAAAAGAGACAGGTTCGTCAATTGACTTTGGAAAAGTCAAACTTCAGACCGCCGAATATTTTTCAAAAATCTTTGCAGCGGATCTTGTACAACGTAAACTTGAAGAGGTATATAATGAACATGAGTAAAAGACCTGAGTGGCTTAAAGTAAGATATAAAGCAGGATATGATTTTACTAATGTAGAAAACCTTTTGGAAAGACTTAATCTGCATACTGTCTGCGAAGAAGCCGCCTGTCCCAACAAAGGTGAATGCTTTAACAGAAAAACGGCCACATTCATGATTTTAGGCAGAATATGCTCCAGGGCATGTACATTCTGCAATGTCGCCGGCGGAATTCCCGAAAAAATTGATCCTCTTGAACCTGCGCACATTGCCGAAGCCGTCAGGGAACTGAAACTGAAACATGTTGTTATAACATCGGTGACCAGAGATGATCTACCTGATGGAGGCGCCGGACATTTTGCCGAGGTAATAAGAACCATTAAATCCGAATATTCAGATACTGTAATTGAGGTTCTTATTCCAGATTTTCAGGGCGATGAAGAAGCTCTCATGACAGTTATTCAGGCCGGTCCCAATATAATTAATCATAACGTTGAAACTATTCCCTCTTTATACCCTGAAGTTCGGCCCCAGGCAGATTACAGACAGTCTCTTGAACTGCTGGCACGTGTTAAACGTATAAACAGTTCCATATACACCAAATCAGGTATGATGCTCGGTCTTGGTGAAACCGAAAACCAGATAATTGAGGTGTTAAAAGATCTGCGAAAAGTCGGCTGTGATTTTCTTACTGTAGGTCAGTATTTGTCTCCGTCAGCTCAGCACCATCCCGTAGTAGAATGGATTCATCCCGACATTTTCAGTAAAATTCATGATACAGCTGTTGAACTGGGTTTTCTTCATGCATCCTGCGCTCCGCTGGTCCGAAGTTCCTATCTTGCCGATGAAGCCCTGGAATCCATCAGGTGACTGTTCTTTACATCCTTTGTGCAGTCCTTCTTGCAGCTTCGTTTTTTGCAGACAGAAGCAAAACTCTTAAAGGACTTAAAATTGCTCTCTTAAAGCTTTTAAAAATACTCCCTGCTTTCGGGATAATGCTTGTTCTGGTGTCAATCGTACTTTATTTTTTTCCCGAAGAAGTTTTAATTAAATACCTCGGAAAAAGCAACTCCTCCTTAAACATATTAATTTCAGCTTTGATTGGATCTATAGCCATGATACCAGGCTTTATTGCTTTTCCTTTATGCGGGATTTTAAAAGATTCCGGTGTTACGTGGTCTGTAATAGCTGCTTTTTCCTCCAGCCTTATGCTCGTAGGAGTTGTTTCTTTTCCAATCGAAAAGCAGTATCTGGGAACTAAGACAGCCGTAATAAGAAATGCCGGAGCATTTTTAATGTCTCTGGTTATTGCATTCGTCATCGGCGTTTTTTATGGAGATTTCATTTAATGAAGAGAATCTCTAATTATTTAATTTTTTCCATATATGCACTGTTTATAATCCTATCTGTTTTTACCGGTTTCGAACCCGGTAAAAACATTGGAATTAACTTTTTAACCTTCTCTTTTTCCATGCTGAAAGTACTTCCACCGGCATTTATCATAATAGGATTATTCGAAGTCTGGGTTAAAAAAGAAACAGTTGAAAAACACCTCGGCAATAATTCCTGCCTGCTCTCATATCTTTGGGTACTTCTTCTGGCAGGAACAACTGTCGGCGGAATGTATGTAGCTTTTCCTGTTTCCGCTTCACTTTATAAAAAGGGAGCCAAACTTTCTATAGTACTTTCATATCTTGCCGCATCAGCAGTTTTCAGGATTCCCATGGCAATATTCGAATCAACTTTTCTGGGATTAAAATTTACGTTATTGCGTTTTTCGGTCTCCCTGCCATTGATAATAATATCTTCAGAATTACTTGCAAGATATCTTGAGGTTTCCGGTCTTTCAGATAAAGTTTTCACCGAATAAAATTTAATTTTATAATATTAATACCAAAGTTATAGTATATTTTTCAGCTTCATAATAAATTCAACCTTTTGGTTGATTTACAATTCAAACATTATAAAGCAGAATTCACCATATTTTATAAACAAAGTTTTAATTAAATTGTTTCATTAAAAAATCAATTAATAATTATGCTTTAATCCTGTCTGCGGGATTCAGGCAAAAAAAAGCAGCCGTGCATTCCGGCTGCTTTTTTTATTTTGCTAATTTAAACAAGCTGCGGGCCCTTTCTTTTAACAAACCGACCGAAACCCTTTTCTACGCAGAATTCATCACCGTCTACTACGGTTGTTCCGCGGATAATTGTTTTTACCGGCATTCCTTTTACTTTCATACCTTCGTACGCATTATAATCAACATTCATATGGTGTGTTTTTGCCGATATAGTATGTTCCTTTGCGGGATTCCAAAGCACAATATCAGCATCCGAACCTACTGCTATTGTCCCTTTTTTCGGGTACATTCCCATAGCTTTTGCAACATTTGTTGAAGTTACTTCGACAAAACGGTTAAGACTGAATCTTCCGCCGTTGACACCATTATGATATATAACCATCATTCGGTCTTCTATACCCGGAATACCGTTAGGAATCTTGTGCCATCCGTCTTTACCGAGCTCTTTTCCGGGCAGTTTGCCGTCAACACCGCCTTCGTAATTAAAAGAACAGTGATCCGTGGCAACAGTCTGAAGCGTTGTATTTTTTAACGATTCCCAGATATATTCAGCATCTGCAGGAGTTCTGACAGGAGGGCCGCAAGCCCATTTGGCTCCTTCAAATCCCGGTACCCTCATATCCTCTTCAAATTTAAACATATACTGCGTACATGTTTCTCCCATTACGTTATATCCTTTTGATCGTCCCAAAGCCATTTGCTCAATAGAATCTTTGCACGACATATGAACTACATATAACTTGGCTCCGGTAACTGCCGACAGGGCAATTGCCCTTGCAGTTGCTTCGCCCTCAATCTCTCTTGGATGCGCGTCCAGATGATAACCCGGATCCAGTTTGCCGGCTGCAACCAGCTGTTCAGTAAGAAGCGCTATAGCATCTCCGTTCTCGGAATGAGTCATCAGCATTATATCCGCATCTCTGGTCTTCTCCATTGCCTTGAAAAGCGCAGTATCATCAACCATGAACGCGCCTTTATAAGCCTGGAAAACTTTTAAGGATGAAACACCAATATCAACAAGAGACGGAATTTCATTCAGTGAAGCTTCAGTGGGATCGGTAATGGCAATATGAAAACCGTAATCAATTACGGTCTTTCCTTCAGCCTTTTTCTGCCATAGTTCAACACCCTGCCTCAAGGTTTCACCTTTCTGCTGAAGCGCAAAATCAACATGGCATGTGGTGCCTCCGAAAGCTGCTGCTCTCTGTCCGGTATAAAAATCATCTGCGGTTACTGTTCCTCCAAAAGGCATATCAAGATGTGTATGAGCATCGATTCCGCCGGGCATGACCAGCATGCCTGCTGCATCAATGACGTCCGCACCTTCGGAAGGCAGCTCAAAACCTATCATTACTACTTTTTCGTCTTCGATAAGTACATCGGCCTTGTAAGTATCACTGGCAGTGACTACTGTCCCGTTTTTAATAAGGGTTTTCATTATAACCTCCAAAATTATTATATATGTTCGCGTTAACAATTATTTTCTATTTTAATCCCTAATTCTAAATCAGGCAACAGAAAATCCCGTTAATTCTATGGTTTTGTCTCGGAGAGTGTTTTTATAATATACAAAGTAATATACTGTCTGAAACTTTGACGCTTTTTTATGACATTAAACGCCTTATTTCCCGCCAGTAATTCAGCAATATTATCGACCCGTTCCCGATCAGGCACAGCAAAAGCCGTTTCCCTCAGAATTTTCCGCATATAATCCCGCACCATATTGTTAACATCTTTTACAAGGTTACTTCTTGCAGTGTGATCAAGCAGCGGGTTCCACTCATGTACAAGCTCGTCGAGCCTGTCATATACGGAAGTGCTGCTGTAATCAAACTGTTTTTTTAGAACATCAAGGGCCTTTTTATATTCGATATTTTTACTCCTGATTTTTCCGTCCGAACCATCCGAACCAGAAACGGTTGCAGGTCTTGCAGACGTCGTGGATTTCGGAGCATTCGAACGTCTTACTTCTCCTGAAACTTGAGACAGTCCTGTTTTCTTTTTTTCTTTTTTACGTTTGTTCCCTCCGAAAATCGCGGCAAGTTTTCTGAAAAAACTTATTGTCAGCCAGAACGGAACAATTGACCGGACTTCAGAAGCTAATTCCCGCCGATTTAGACCTAATATCACAGGTAACGGTCTTGTTTCCTGCATTTTTGGTTCAATCCATCCCTGCGCAACTGCTTTAAGCTTGATATTCTTTGTATCATTTATTGACAGGAAGAGAAGTTCATATCCGAGAACAGCATAAAGCAGTGGGTCCTCTTTTTTTATCCTTTTCTCAAGATCAGCATGAAATACTTCATCATTATTCATACTCGCCGGCGCTTTGTAGGTCTTCAGTTCTTCCGACCAGGTATCTATATAATTTTTCCGGTAATAATCATGCGCACTGTTGATCTTATTGTGTACGAGATTTAAAAAAACAGATTTATGAATATAATACAGTTTATTTATGGTTTTAACCTTAATCAGTTCAGGAAGAACTTCGTTATTCCGCACCTGCAGTTTTTTATTCATAAAATCATGCAGATCTTCTTTTTTATAGACTTTACCGAGCATAATTCCGCTTTTATTGGTAAAACTGTAAATATCACTTATGGTAAAATGAAAAGGTTCTTTTTTTAATTTTTCTCCGACAAATTTCAAAGCTTCCGCTTTTTGTTTGTTACTGATAATAATATTTTTATAATGAATAATATATGCGTTTATAAGATATGCTGATTGCAGCATTCCTTCGTCATGCGCTGTCTTGTTTTCTTTTCCGGCAAGATCTTTTCTTACAAAAGAACTCAGCTGAGTCCAGAAAGAGAAAATAAATTCATCCGGATTTTTTAATGCCATTGCCGCACGACCAGGATTTGACTGAACCATCTTAATAGTATCGACCAACGCCCGGGTGTTCTTTTTACACATCGGAAGCATCTTCTGATACATATAATTCGCATTATTTTTATGGGCAAGATGGTTTCTGATTTTATTTACTGCAAGAACTATTACACGATTCCGTAAAATTCCGCCTTCGGCAATTATCGGACTAAGCTCACCCGAGATAATCAGCTTATAAAGCGTCCCGTCATTTTCACCGCTGCTTTTTAATGCCGGAGACAGGTTTTCCGGCAGATGCAGTGTTACTATCCTGTCGTCAGGAATTGATATACCCAAAGAGCTTACTGTCGGAAAAGGATATTCCGAATTTGATTCCATATCCTGAAAAGCTGCCTGGACAGCCTGATTCAGAAATTTATAATTTCTTATTTTATCTATTGCTGTTCCGCTGTACTGCAATTCAACGGAATCTGTTTTTTCAAGGTCCAGCAGCATGGCTGTAAGAATATCCGATGTATTTGTGCTGAAAATTCCGTATCTGCCGGATTCGTCGTTAATAACCAGATTATTGACAAAAGATAAAAGAGCATTATAACTGATTTCCCAATCGTTCTTTTTCCTGGAGTAACCGGTTATTATACGTTGTAACAAATTGGAACTTTCCATTATGTTAATCCTAATAGCGCTGTTGTTCTTTGTCAACGCAGTTATTTTACTTGCAATTATATATTTTTTGCATTTACAATAAAAGATATGAGTAATATAAAATGGTTTTTTCCCGGCTCTGAAGCCGAGTGTCTTAAGCTCCTTGTTGACGGATACAAGCCTCACGGAGGCGGTACTTTTCTTGTAAAAACTGCACTTGATATTAAAGGACTTTTTAATCTTCCCGATGACGGCATTTTTAACGGATGCAGTTTTAATGATAACTCAGCAATCATCGGAAGCGCAGTTACCTATAAGGATGCTGCTCAATTCATGGAAAACAAACTTCCTGGCAACTTTTTCTCAAACGCACTGTTTTCCGCAGCATCAACACCGCTTCGCAACAGGATAACATTGGGAGGCAGCGCTTTCTCATCCCCAAAATGGTCCGATTTGTCAGGTCCGCTAACAGCTGCCGGTGCCGCTATAGATATTGCCGGTTCCGGTAAAACCATCGGATTTCCTGATTTTAAAAACAACAGGGAACTTCGTTCGTCATCACTTATAAAATCAATTATCCTCCCGCCGGAAAACATGACCGGTTCTTATTACAGATTCACGCTGACAGGTTTTGATTATCCTTTTTTCACTTTAACGCTGTCTCTGCGTAAAACAACTATTGTATGCGCAGTTACCGGATGCAAAGCCGGAACCCATTTTTTTGACGGAACAGCTTCTGAAATTTTAAAAATCTTCGATAAAGACATTTTATTTAATGATGAACGGGGTTTATCAGGAAAATATCTAAAGAAAAGAGCCTTAATTGAACTTTCCAGAATGCTGGAGGAATCAACAAATGAATAATCAGCTTACAATGACCTTTACCGTAAATAACGAGTTGAAAACTTTCAGCTTTGCCCCGGCGGCTACCCTGCTCTCTCTGCTCAGAGATAACGGATACACGGAAGTCCACAACGGCTGCGAAACCGGCGACTGCGGGGCCTGTGTAGTCATTCTTAACGGAAAAACCGTCAACTCCTGCATGGTCCTGGCAGCCAGCGCGAAAGACAGCAGCATTCTGACTGTAAAAGCCCTGGGGGATGTTCACAACCCCCATCCGATACAGCGGGCCTTTGCCGAAAGCGGTGCTGTACAATGCGGCTTCTGCACTCCCGGCCAGGTCCTTTCGACTTATGCTCTTTTGCTTGAAAAACCGGATCCTTCCGACGATGAGATAAAAAAAGCTCTCGACGGCAACATCTGCAGATGCACCGGCTATAAAAAAATTATTGAAGCAGTAAAAAGAGCCGGCGAATTAATGAGGGAGTCAGCTCATGAATAATAATTTTAAATCAGCCGGCAAGTCTCATTCCAAAATGGATTCTCTGGCGCTTGCATGCGGAAATGAAAAATTTACCGATGATTTCAAAATTGAATCGCCCGTTCATATCGCCTTCAGGTATTCAGACGTCCCGAGCGGAATAATACGCAGTATCGACATATCCGAAGCTGAAACGGCTGAAGGCGTAAAGGCGGTGCTCTATTTCGGCAATACACCGGATGTACTTCATACTACAGCGGGCCAGGGCTTCCCTGAACCGTCGCCTTACGACTGCCGTATGTTTGACAGCAAGCTTCGCTTTATCGGCGACCGTATAGCCGCCGTTGCTGCCGAATCAAAAGAAATGGCTGAAGCCGCACTGAAACTAATCAAGGTAGAGATTGATGAAACCCTAGCCCTGTTTGACATTGAGAAGGCAATGGACAAAAATGCCCCTCTGCTTCATACAGATGATGAATATCCGGCAATACCCGTCACTTACAGGCCCGAACAGAATGTAGCCGCCGAAATTGTTACCGGTTTCGGAGACATGGAAAAAGGCTTCTCTGAAGCCGACACAATTCTCGACGAAACCTACAGCATGCAATATGCATCTCATTGCGCTACTGAACCGCATGCTGTACAGGTATATTTTGACGAAAGGGGCCGCATGGTTATTATTACTGCAACACAGGTTCCTTTTCATGTCCGCCGAATAGTAAGCCGTGTCTGTGGAATCGAGATCAGGAATATACGTGTTATCAAACCCCGCGTCGGCGGAGGGTTCGGCGGGAAACAGGAAGTTTTCCTTGAACAGGTTGCGGCCTTTACAGCATGGAAGCTTAAACGCCCCGCCAAAATTGTCTTCAGCAGAAAAGAAGTATTTATCAATGCACGCACCCGTCACGCCATGCGAAGCCGCATTAAAATGGGCGTAAAAAAAGACGGAACAATTACGGCCCTTGAAGTCGACGATCTGATGAATGCCGGCGCCTACGGGCCTCATGCACTTACCGTTCTGTCAAATGCCGGGGCCAAGGTTCTTCCGCTTTTCAACAAGATAGAAAATATGAGCTTTACCGGCAGAAGTGTTTATACGAACCTTCCGGTGGGAGGAGCCTACAGGGGATACGGCGCTACTCAGGGTTATTTTGCCCTCAATCAGCACATTGATGAAGCCGCCCGTTTCTGCGGTATTGATTTCTGTGAGTACGTCAAAAAATGGCATATCAAAAGCGGTGAAACCTCCCGGGTATTTGAAGCCCTCGGCGAAGGAAAAGAAGGTGTAAGCCAGTATATTAAATCATGCGGCCTGTCCGAATGTATTGATCGGGGCGCCGGGGCAATAGGATGGAAAGATCACAGGGGCAAACGATCCCGAAACGGAAACCGTGTCCGCGGTGTAGGCGCAGCGGTCTGCATGCAGGGCTCGGGAATTCCTGAAATTGATATGGCAAGCTGCCATATCAAGATGAATGAAGACGGTTCATTTAATCTCACCACCGGTGCAACCGACATAGGTACCGGCAGCGATACAATACTTGCCCAGATAGCGGCTGAAGCACTGCATACCGATTACGAAAACATGATAGTGCTGTCTTCGGACACCGATACAACTCCTTTTGATACCGGCGCTTATGCTTCATCAACCACATATATCACCGGAAACGCCGTCAGAAAATGCGCCGAAGATGTTTTTCGGATAATTCTTGACGCAGCGGCGGAAATGCTGTTGACTGATGCTGAATCGCTTTCTGCATCAGACGGGAATGTTGTATCTGCCGGCGGGAAAATCATCAGCTACGGCGATATTTGCGCATACCGAATGTACACCAGTGGACAGCTGCAGATACAGGCAACAGCCTCCTTCGTTGCACACGAATCACCTCCGCCGTTTTCAGCACAGTTTGCCGACGTTGAAGTTGATATCGAAACCGGTGAAATATTTATTCTCAAATACGCAGCGGCGGTTGACTGCGGAATGCCCCTTAACCCCCTGCTTGCCGAGGGGCAGGTTGAAGGCGCCGTTCTTAACGGAATTTCCTATGCGCTGACTGAAGAATACCTTTTTAACGACAGGGGAAAGATGACAAATCCGGATTTCGGAAGATATAAAATATACTCAATTATGGATACTCCCGAGATTATCACAATTCTTGCAGACACCTTTGAGGAGAGCGGACCATACGGGGCAAAAAGCGTCGGGGAGATTGCTCTAAACGGTCCGGCACCGGCCATTGCCAATGCAGTTTACGATGCCGTCGGAATAAGACTCAGGCATACCCCGTTTACCCCTGAAAAGGTCTGGTCGCTTATTAATGAATAACCGGTTCCTTTTGCAGAACTGCATCATCTTTTCACCCGGCAGTTTTTTCGGCTGCGGAGAAATCCTTGTAGAAAACGGTATTATAACTTCCGTCTGCCGATGCGGCGAAACCGATTCGACGCTGACTGAAGGAATAAAAAAAATAGATCTTGACGGAAGAATCACCGTTCCGGGTTTTGTAAATCCGCATGCACATTTATATTCATCACTGTCGACGGGGCTGTCGCCCAAGGGACCCAATAACACTTTTACAGAAGTGTTGTCCAATTTCTGGTGGCCGCTTGATGCCGCTCTTGACGAAGAAACAGTTTATTACAGCGCCGTATCGGGAATTCTCGATGCGGTAAAACATGGAGTTACCTGTATTTTTGATCATCATGCTTCAATGTATTACGTGGAAGGCAGCCTTACAGCGGTTAAAAAAGCTTTCGATCTTACCGGTATCAGGGGAGTCCTCTGTTTCGAGACCTCGGACCGCGACAGTTCGAAAAACTCATCTGCTCATCTTAATGAGAGCATTAACTTCATTGAGGCCCATCTTGACGACAGCAGAATTCACGGGATGATAGGTCTTCACGCAAACTTTACGTTAGGCAGAAAAACCCTTCAGCAGTTATCCGGTATTCTCAGCTCATCCCGGGATAAATATCCTGTTCACATCCACTGCGGCGAGGGCTTGCATGATCTTGAATTCTGTATTCAGGACGGCTTTAAGGGCCCTGTGGACAGGCTTGATTCTTTCAATCTTTTAAGCGCGAAATCAATATTAGCTCACTGTATACACCTGTCCGACAGGGATTATGAAATCCTTAACGAGATAAAACCCTGGGTAATTAGCAATCCGGAATCCAATGCAAACAACAGGGTCGGAAAACCTGATCGCAACAGGCTCGGAGATTATTTAATCGGGACAGACGGAATGAGTTTCGATATGATAAATTCTCTGCGCGCCCAGTATTTGCTGGGCAACGGTCTTTCCGAAAATTTTGAAACACTCCGGCGCACATTTATGGATCTTCCGCATCTTCTGCTTGAAGACTTTTTCCCGGGAACCGGGAAAATTGAGAAAGGATTCCCGGCCGATATCGCAGTTCTTGACTATATACCCGAAACGCCCTGCAACGCCGGGAATATAATCGGTCATCTTATTTTCGGCGCGCGCGGGGGGCGGGTGTTCATGACTATCGCCGACGGTAATATTCTATATCAGGACGGTAAAATTACATTTACCTTTGAAAAATCATTAAGAAATCAGATAAAAACAGCAGCTGAAAAGCTGCACAGGAGATACTATGGCTGATCTTGCATCCACAGTATGCGGAATTAAATTTCCGAACCCGGTGATGCCTGCTGCCGGACCAAATGTTAAAACTGCAGAACTGATGATTAAGGCGGCCGAACTTGGCGCGGGCGCGGTTGTTTCAAAAACTTTTTCAGTAGTTCCTGCGTCGGATCCCAGACCTACAATGAAAAAAACAGTCTGCGGAGGCCTTCTTAACTGTGAAACATGGCTTGAAGACACTTATCAAAACTTCATACCCGAACTGAAGAAAGTAAAATCAGCCGTCTGCGCTGAAGATGACGGGAACCGGGTGCCTCTTATTATTTCTATCGGATACAGCGCACAGGATGTGGAATTCCTCGGAAAGCTGATCGAAAAAGAGATTCGTCCCGATGCAATTGAATTTTCCACGCATTATACAGGCCATGATATAAAACCGCTTATCGGAGTTGCCGAATCTCTTAAAAAAGCTTCCGATATTCCTGTATGGATGAAAGTATCGCCGGGGTTCCCCGATCTGGAAGCTCTTGTTCAGGCGGCCGAACCCTTTGTAGACGCTTTTGTGGCAGTTAATTCCTACGGCCCGGCCCTGGATTTCAATCCGTCGCTTTGCCGAAAATCTCTTGGTTCCGAATGGGGACAGGGGTGGATGTCGGGACCGCCCTTGTTACCTATAGCTCTCGGAATTGTTTACAGAATATCAAAAATAGTCAGCAAGCCTGTAATAGGCGTCGGTGGAATATCCAGTGGAATTGACGCTGTCAAATTCATAATGGCGGGAGCTTCATTGGTTCAGGTCTGCACGGCAGCCATCCGGGAAGGTCCGTCGGTCTACGGCAGAATCTCACTTGAGATTTTGCAATGGCTTGAAAGCAATGGTTACAACAGCCTTTTGGAAATCAAGGGCAAATATCCGGATATTACAGGATGATAGAATGAAAGAAAAAATCAGTATTATAAAAGAAATGTCTGAAAAATACCGCAAATACACTGCAGAGGTTCTTTCGGAAATTGTTAAAATTCCCAGTTTCAGCGGTGAAGAAGGAAATGTTATTAAAAAAATCAGTGAGCTGTGCATTGCTGCAGGTTTTGATGAGGTTTATGTGGACGGTCTGGGCAATCTGATAGGCAGAGTCGGTTCCGGTCCGCAAAAGATCATTTTTGACGCACACATTGATACGGTAACGGTAGGAGATCCTGATCAGTGGACTACTGATCCCTTCTCCGGAGAAATAACCGAAAGCCTTGTAAAAGGACGCGGCTCAACCGATCAGAAAGGCGGCGCTGCATCAATGATAGCCGCAGGCCGTATACTTAAAGAGCTTGAATACGACGGGGATTTTTCAGTATTCTTTACATTTACAGTTATGGAAGAAGATTGCGACGGAATGTGCTGGAAATACATAATTGAAGTTGAAAAACTCATACCTGACTTCTTCATAAGCACAGAGCCTTCTTCATGCAACCTGTACAGGGGACATCGCGGGCGCATGGAAATGGAGGTCCTGTTCAAAGGTATTTCATGTCACGGCTCGGCGCCTGAACGGGGAATAAATTCCGCATACAAGGCTTCGCGCGGCGCACTTGCAATTGAAAAACTCAATGAAGAGCTGCAGCCTGATGAAGAAAACTTTCTTGGAAAGGGAACCGTAGTCGTTTCACAGATGTCCGCTTCCGGCCCCTCCCAGTGCGCCGTTCCCGATACCGCACGCTTATACCTTGACCGCCGTCTCACCTGGGGAGAAACAAAGGAAATAGCGTTAAACCAGGTCAGTAAAGCAATTCCTGAATGTGAAGATGTAAAAATCCCTTATTATGATAAAACCAGCTGGAAAGGAACAAAATACGGGCAGGAGCTTTATTTTCCGACCTGGAAAATAGATCGCATGCATCCTCTGGTTGTTTCAGGAGAAAAAGCCTATGAAACTCTCTACAATAAAAAGGTTAAAGTAGATAAATGGACTTTTTCAACAAATGCCGTTTCCGTATGCGGTCGATACCAGATTCCCACAATAGGATTCGGTCCCGGTGATGAAAACCAGGCCCATGCTCCAAATGAAGTAAACCGCATAGATGATCTTGTAATCTGCAGCGCTTTTTACGCTGCTCTGGTCTACAGCCTGGAAGAAAACAAATGAAATTTTATTATAAATGTACAGATTGCGGTTTGACCTTTGATATAAGACCTAATGTCAACATCTGTCCCGCCTGCAAATCAAAACAAAAGCAGGACCGTCCACTTCGCGGCGTACTTGCGACAGTTTGCGAAGGTAAACCCGAAATTACTCCGGAGGAAGATCCTGTAAAGTTCATTCATTGCCTGCTGCCTGTAGAACACAGATATTTCCCTTCGACGCCGGCAGGCATGACCCCGCTCTGGACACCCTCCAACCTAAGGGCCGAATTCGGCATGCCGAATATGTTCATCAAGGATGATACCCGCAATCCTACCGGCTCTCTGAAAGACAGGGCTTCATTCCTTGTCGCCGCATTTGCCCTTAAATATAAAATCAGTGATATTGTCGTCGCGTCCACGGGAAATGCCGCTTCTTCAATGGCAGGTATCGGAGCGGCAGCCGGGTTGAAAGTCAAAATATTTATTCCGTCTTCAGCGCCCAAAGCAAAGATGGTGCAGGCAATGCAATACGGCGCTGATGTTAACCTCGTTGACGGCACCTATGATCTTGCCTTTGATCAATCGATTGCATACACTGACAAATTCGGCGGACTTAACCGCAATACTGCTTATAATCCGCTTACCATCGAAGGGAAGAAGACGGCCGCTCTTGAAATTTTCATTCAAACCGGTATTGCCCCGGATCATGTTTTTGTACCTGTCGGAGACGGAGTAATTCTCGGTGGCCTCTACCGGGGTTTTATCGATCTTTATGAAAAAGGATATACCGACAAAATTCCTGTAATTCACTCTGTTCAGGCCGAAGGCTCATCTGCTATAAACAGGGCATTTAAAGACGGTGATTTTTCAACGCCTTTGCCTTCAAACACCATTGCGGATTCCATTTCTGTGGATGTCCCCCGTAATGGTTATTTTGCGCTGAATATGCTCAGGAAATACGGCGGCAATACAATCACGGTATCGGACGAAGCCATTCTGAAGGCACAGGTAAAACTTTCAGCCTCTACAGGTCTGTTTGCCGAACCGTCATCAGCATCGGTTCTTGCCGGTTTTTTACAGGTGCGAAACAAACTGAAAGACAGGGACTGTTCAGTACTGCTTGTTACCGGAAACGGTTTAAAGGATATCGACGGCGCAATGAAGGCGCTTAATCTTTAAGGAGATAGTTTTGCATAAAATCAGTGCTTCCGTTAATCGCAGCGACGCTTATGACAAAATCTCCGGAAAAGCTGAATATGTTTCCGACATTCAGTATCCGGATATGTTGTATATGTCGTTTGCAACTGCATCGATACAGCATGGAAAGATCCTCAAGATAAACATTCCGGAAATACCCGACGGTTTTTATATTATCGACGGCAAAGATTTTCCGGGCCGGAACAGGGCGACAATAGTTGCACAGGACTGGCCTTTTTTTGCTGAAGATGAGGTTCTTTACTACGGACAGCCGCTGCTTGCTGTAGCCGGCCCGGATCCTGCGGAATGCGGGCTGTTATGTTCCTCAATTACCGCTGAATATGAAGAGCTCCCGGCTGTTTCCGTCATAGAAGATGCCGTGGATTTTTTTAATGATTACAGCATAGTTAAAGGAGAACCACAAAAAGCTTTTGATTCAGCTGCCATGATTTTTGAAAACTCATACCGCACAGGAATTCAGGAACAGGCTTACATGGAACCTCAGGGAATGATAGCCGAATACAAAAACGGAGTTCTTACTGTAAGGGGATCCATGCAATGCCCGTTTTATATCCGTAATTCACTGATGAACGCCTTTGCACTGGACGCAGAACACGTAAGAGTAATACAAACCGAAACAGGCGGCGCTTTCGGCGGAAAAGAGGACTTCCCCTCGGTTCTTGCCGGACAGGCTGCGGCTGCCGCAATTAAAAGCGGAAAAACTGTAAAGGTTATTCTTGACAGACGATTTGATATGATGCATACGCCAAAACGCCACCCGTCCCTTATCGATATTCGCACGGCAGTCGACAACTCCGGCAAAATAACCGCTATGGACATCGACTGCAAAATTGATGCAGGAGCATATCAAAGCCTTTCGGGGGTTGTTCTTGAGCGTGCAGTATTTGTTTGTACCGGAGCGTATAATATAGAAAATATCAGTGTCCGCGGACGCACGATGAAAACTAATCATGTTCCTTCAGGAGCATTCAGGGGTTTCGGCGGTCCGCAATCGCTTTTTGCCGCTGAAATGAATATGTATTTTCTTGCGGAACAACTGGAATTATCTCCTCTTGATTTAAAAAAACGTTATCTGTTTAAAAAAAATGATCACTCAGTTACAAGCGGAATATTTCGCGATGATATTAAATTTGATGAAATGATCCGAATGATAGAGGACAGTTCTGACTACAGTAATAAATGGGAAAAATATAATACTGCCTCAAAAAAGAGCAAAAACAATCTCATGAAAGGAATAGGTATATCCTTTGCAGCTCACGGAGGAGCATTTACAGGCAACGGAGAACAGGAACTAATAAAAAGCCTTGTAAAACTTTCTGCAGAGCCTTCTTCGACTGCCCCTTACAATGTACGAATACTTGTATCAAACGTTGAAATGGGCCAGGGAGCATCATTAACCCTAAGAAAGATTGTCGCTGAAACAATGAAACTGCCGCTTGAACGAATTATATTCAACAGGCCCGACACCCTGGAAGTTCCCGATTCTGGCCCGACTGTTGCTTCCCGTACAATAATGATAGTTGGTAAATTGTTGCAGGATGCAGCTGCAGATTTGTCAATAAAACTG
Source organism: Spirochaetia bacterium (assembly GCA_963675665.1). Taxonomy (GTDB): domain Bacteria; phylum Spirochaetota; class Spirochaetia; order UBA9216; family UBA9216; genus Thalassospirochaeta. Next base: position 3,317,458 of record OY776510.1, on the reverse strand, counting down.
CAAACTGCTGCTGCACCCCTTTCAGGGAAACCGGTTACAGTAGAAAAACGGTACGTCCATCCTGAAGAATTCAAATGGGATGAATCAACCTTCACCGGTGATGCTTATCCCGGTTACTCATGGTCGGTCAATGTTGTTGAAGTGGAAATTGATCCTGTAACCTATGAAACACATGTTACAGGCTCCTGGGCTGTTTATGATGTCGGAACTGCCATAGATATGAAGGTTCTTTGCGGCCAGATGCAGGGAGGCACTGCTCAGAGTCTCGGTTATGCTTCAATCGAAAAAATGCAGATTCTCAACGGAAAACCGGGACAGGCTTCGTTTACTGATTATACCATTCCCACAACACTTGATTTCCCTGATACTTTTTGCCAGTTTATCGACAATCCTTACCGATACGGACCCTTTGGAGCAAAAGCTGCCGGAGAACTTCCCAATGAAGGACCCGCAGGTGCATTCGCAGCAGCTGTCTCGCAGGCCGTCGGGAAGATAATAACCGAAATTCCCGTTACTCCTGAAAAACTGGAGGTTGAACTTGGATGAACAATAATTTTACTTTGTCCTTCACTCTTGACGGCAGACCTGTTTCATTTAATTCTTCTCCCGACAAGCGCCTTCTTGATCTTCTTCGGGAAGATGCCGGGATTACAGCTGTGCGCGAAGGCTGCGGCGAAGGAGAATGCGGCGCATGCAGCGTATTTCTTGACGGCATGCTTGTTAATTCCTGCTGTGTTCCCGCAGTAAATGTGGCAGGCTGTAACGTTACCACAATTGAAGGCTTTTCCCGTACGGCAGCGTTTAAAATCATTTCTGAATCATATTCAGAAGCCGGCGCAGTCCAGTGCGGGTTCTGCACGCCGGGTTTTATAATGGCTTCCGCTGCCCTTCTTCAGCAAAACCCGGAACCAACGGATGACGAAATACGCACAGGGCTTTCAGGCAACCTCTGCCGTTGTACGGGTTATACCATGATTATTGATGCGGTCAGACTTGCCGCCGGAAAACTTAAGCCTACTGATTTTTCCGCACCCGATGGAGATGATAACCTGTGAACAAACTTGTACCCGAATCAATAGAACAGGCCGTTGAGCTGCTTAAAGCGGGATATCGCCCCGTTGGCGGAGGGACCGATTTTATAGTTCGCCGGCACGCCCTGCTTAAATCTGATCCGGCCAATTCCGGAAGCGGCAGCATATTCAGCTGCAAAAAAATTGCCGGCACAGGAAGATTGACTGCTGAAAACCGGAAATTCCTGATCGGCAGCAGTGTAACGCTTTCCGAAATCATCAGTCATCCCGGCTGTCCCGAACCGCTCCGCGAATCGCTCAAGTCAATTGCAGCTCCGGGAATCAGGAATGCAGCTACTCTTGCCGGAAACATCTGCAATGCCAGCCCTGCTGCCGATTCGCTGCCGGCGTTGTATATTCTTAACGCTTCCGTCACTGTTAACGGCGAAAACGGAATCAGGAATATTCCGATTCAGGACTTTATAACCGGGCCTGGAAAAACAGAGCTCTCTGCAGCCGAAATTGTTACCGGGATCTTCTGCGATATCCCGGATTGTTCTGAGGGCAGAACATTTGTTACTTTCAGAAAGGTCGGTACAAGAGCGGCGAATGCCCTCTCAAAACTCAGTATTGCCGCATTAATAAAAACCGAAAATAACATTTTTTCCGACTTCAGACTAGCAATCGGCGCATGTGCGCCTGTTGTTATACGAAGCCGGGATGCTGAAAAGTTTTTTACCGGCAGTCGCATTGAAGACACCGCACTTTTAACGGATAAACTTATCAATATGTATGATGATCTTGTAAACCCAATTGATGATCAGCGGAGTACTGCCGAATACCGGAAAAATACAGCTCTAAGGCTTGTTGAAAAAGTCATCATTGATGCCGTTGATAAAACAGGAGAGTAGCCATGATAGTACTGGAAAACTGTTTCTGCGTTTATGACGGAACTGAACGTCTTTATAATAAAAATATTATTATCAGGGACAATATCATAGAGAAAATTACCGATGCATCAGATAAATCCCATAAAGACAACTGCCGGGCGGGCGGAATCTGTGAAATTATCGACTGCTCTTCTCATATTGTTATTCCCGGAATGATAAATACACATCATCATTTTTACCAGATTCTTACCCGCAATCTTCCTGCTGTTCAGAATGCGGAATTGTTCAACTGGCTTGTTTATCTTTATGAAATATGGAAAAACATCGATGCCGAGGCCGTTTACTATTCCAGCCTTGCCGCCATCGGAGAATTAATGAAGACAGGCTGTACCTGCAGTTCTGATCATCATTATCTTTATCCTTCCGGCTTTGACGGTGACATAATGGCTATTCAGTTTGAAGCCGCCGAAAAACTCGGAATACGATTTTCACCCACCCGCGGGTCAATGTCGCGCAGCAAAAAAGACGGCGGACTGCCGCCTGATTCCGTAGTACAGGATGAGGATAGTATTTTAAAAGACTGTGAACGCGTTTTAAATGAGTTTCATGATCCCGGCCGGTTTTCAATGCGGCGTGTAGTCCTTGCTCCATGCAGCCCGTTTTCCGTAACCAGGCAGCTCATGAAAGACAGCGCTGATCTTGCCAGAAAGCACAAAGCCATACTTCATACGCACCTTGCCGAAACCGGCGATGAAAACGACTCATGCAGCAAACTCTACGGATGCAGGCCTCTTGAACTGATGCAGGAATGCGGATTTACGGGACCGGACGTTTTTTTCGCCCACGGAATCCATTTTAATGATGAAGAATTACAGGTTCTTAAAAACGAAGGTTGCGGAATCAGTCACTGTCCGTCCTCAAACATGAGACTGGGTTCCGGTATAGCCCGTATTCGAGAGATGCTGGAACTCGGCATCAGGGTTTCCCTGGCTGTTGACGGCTCGGCTTCAAACGACAGCTCAGACATGCTGGCCGAAGCAAGAAATGCAATGCTTTTGCAGAGGGTTTCCGGCGGAGCATCAGCCATGTCTGTAGAACAGGCTTTCAGTATAGCATCGGCCGGGGGCGCGGATATACTCGGCTTCCCTGAATGCGGATTTATAAGACCCGGCTATGCCGCCGATATTGCCGTATTCAACCTTGACAGCCTCGGATACGCCGGTGCTCTTTCTGATCCGCTTGCGGCCCTGCTGTTCTGCGGTTACAATCATCAGACCGAATACACCATTGTAAACGGTCATGTTACTGTAAGAGAAGGCTCCCTGGCCTGTTTCGATGAAGAAAAGCTGACTGTGGAAGTAAACCGGATTGCATCAAAACTGACGGATAAACTATGATTATATACGGAGGTAATTTAAATGTCTGATAACAAATTGAATGAACTGATAGATGATATAGCATCACTGAATACCATAGATATGTCGCAGAAAGATTTTTTGTTAAGCTGGGAACAGACCGATGACGAAATATCGACTGTTTTGAAGACAGCTGATGCTCTCAGGCTTCTCAGAGAGTCCAATGTTTCTCCTAGAATATTCGATTCCGGGTTGGCCGTTTCCATTTTCAGGGATAATTCAACCCGTACCCGTTTTTCTTATGCAAGCGCTGCAAACCTGCTTGGCCTTGCCGTACAGGAGCTTGACGAAAAGAAGTCCCAGATTGCTCACGGCGAAACTGTAAGAGAAACAGCCTGCATGATTTCTTTTCTTACCGAAGCAATCGGAATACGCGACGATATGTATATCGGTGAAGGCCATACCTACATGAAAGAGGTTGCAGATTCTCTTGACGAAGATTTTTCTGAAGGGCTTCTGCCTTCCCGTCCGGCCATGGTCAACCTTCAGTGTGATCTTGATCACCCCACCCAGGTCATGGCGGACACCCTTCATCTTATTAATCATTTCGGCGGAGTTGAAAAACTTAAAGGGAAAAAACTTGTAATGAGCTGGGCATATTCCCCGTCATACGGAAAGCCTCTTTCCGTTCCCCAGGGGGCCATAGCCCTGATGAGCCGCTTCGGTATGGATGTTACCCTTGCCCACCCGCCCGGCTACAGCCTGATTCCGGAAACTGAAGAGATAGCAGCCGCGTTCTGCAGGGAGTCCGGAGCTGCTTTTACAAAAACAGATTCAATGCAGGATGCTTTTAAGGATGCCGATATTGTCTACCCAAAAAGCTGGGCTCCCTTCAGCGTAATGCAGCAACGCACCGAACTTTTAAAATCCGGCGACACTGCTGGACTTGTTCAACTTGAAAAACAGTGCCTTGCCCAGAATGCGGAGTTTACCGACTGGGAGTGTGATGAAAATCTCATGCAGAAGACAAAAAACGGAGATGCATTATATCTTCACTGCCTTCCTGCAGACATCTCCGGCATCAGCTGCAAAAACGGAGAAGTTTCTGCAAATGTTTTTGATAAATACCGAAACCTGACTTACAGAGAAGCTTCCTATAAACCTTACATCATAGCGGCAATGATTTTCCTGCGTAAAATATCCAATCCGGCTGAAAAATTGCATCAGCTTTCAAAAAATGCAGGCAGGAGGTTTTTATAATGGAATTCAAACTTCCTATTGCCCGTTCCGATGCACATATCCATCTTAAAAGATCAGATGTTGAAATTCTCTTCGGAAAAGGATATCAACTTACAAAATCAAGAGATCTCACCATACCCGGTCAGTTTGCCTGCAGGGAAACTGTTTCACTTGTCGGCCCCAACGGCCGCATAGACCATGTGGTAGTTGTAGGCCCCGAACGTCCTTATACCCAGGCAGAAGTGTCTATTACAAATACTCTTACGCTGGGCGTTACCGCCCCGTTGCGGCTGTCCGGTAATATTGCCGGGAGTTCAGGCATAGAAGTAATCGGCCCGGCAGGGCCCCTGGAACTTGAAGAAGGTCTGATTGCCGCATTGCGGCACATTCATATGCATTCTTCCGATGCTGAAAGGCTGGGCCTTTCAACGGGTGATATTGTAAGCGTCAGGGTACCCGGTCCCAGAAGCCTTGTTTTTAACGAGGTTGTGATAAAAGCCGGTGATGATCAGGCTCTAGAAATGCATGTCGACTTTGATGAAGGCCATGCTGCCGGCATCGCAGATTTCCAGAAAGTTGAATTGCTTCTTTAAACAAAAAGGGCTGCTGTTTTCACAGCAGCCCGGATTGAAAGAAGAATGTATTTTAATACATTATTAGAAAACCAGTCCCTGATCGAGCATTGAATCTGCAACTTTTTTGAAGGCTGCAATATTGGCTCCGTTAACATAATTACCGGCAGTTCCGTATTCTTCTGCTGCGTTTGCGCATGCGCTGTGTATATTTATCATGATATTATGAAGTTTTTCATCAACTTCTTCTCTGGTCCATGAAAGCCTCATGCTGTTCTGTGACATTTCAAGTCCTGAGGTGGCAACGCCTCCTGCATTAACAGCTTTTCCGGGTCCGAAAGGAACCTTGTTTCCGAGGAAAACTTCAACAGCTTCAGGAGTAGAGGGCATGTTGGCTCCTTCTGCAACGCAGACACAACCGTTTTTAACAAGTTCCTGAGCATCTTCGCCTGAAATCTCGTTCTGAGTTGCACATGGAAGCGCAACATCTGCTTTTGCAAGGCCCCAGGGTCTTTTTGCATCGTAGTAAGGAACTCCGAATTCATCAGCATATTCCTTGATCCTGCCGCGCCTGTTGTTCTTGAGATCCATAAGGAATTCCCATTTATCTCCTGAAATACCGTTTTCATCGATTATCGAACCGGCACTGTCAGACATTGAAATAACTTTTCCGCCAAGCTCAACAACCTTCTGAGCCGCATACTGAGCAACATTTCCTGAACCGGACAACATCACTTTCTTTCCGGAGAAATCGTTTCCGTTTGCCTTCAGCATTTCTTCAGCAAAATAAACGGCTCCGTATCCTGTTGCTTCCGGTCTGATTAATGATCCGCCCCAGTTCAGTCCTTTACCGGTCAGAACACCTTCAAATTTATTCTTGATTCTTTTGTACTGGCCGAACATATAACCTATTTCTCTACCGCCTACTCCGATATCACCGGCGGGAACGTCTGTATTGGCGCCGATATGTCTGAAAAGTTCAGTCATCAGGCTTTGACAGAATCGCATAACTTCCGAGTCGCTTTTGCCTTTCGGGTCAAAATCCGAACCGCCTTTTCCGCCGCCCATGGGAAGACCTGTCAGGCTGTTCTTAAAAATCTGTTCAAAACCAAGAAATTTCAAAATTCCCTGGTTAACCGACGGATGGAAACGCATTCCGCCTTTGTACGGTCCGATAGCAGAATTGAATTCTATCCTGTAACCTGAATTAACCCGAAAATTACCTTTATCATCCTGCCATGGAACTTTAAAAGATACAACTCTTTCAGGTTCAACAATTCTTTCAAGAATTGCGGCAGCTTTATATTTGGGCTCTCTTTCAACAACCGGAGTCAGAGATTCAAGAACTTCTTCAGCAGCCTGCAAGAATTCTTTTTCCCAATAGTACTTCTTTTTGAGATTCTCCAAAACACCAGATACGTATTCGTTCATTTACTGACCTCCATTACGTATATTAACGTAAAATTTTATAGGTCATACTATATGGCACTAGTTTGGTGTTGTCAATAATTAGTTTCTGTTTTCACAATAACCTTGATCTGACATATCACTTACATATGATTGACTTTCTGTTCTTTCCATCCATAATAACTTTATATGGCTTATCACTCACAATATGTGTAAAATAATCATAGTTTGTTGCGCCCTTAACGCTTTTAATGTGATTCCAGTCAATAAATGATTTCTTTTTTTTCGTGTAAGGAACATTAAAATACCCTATATTCATGGCAATAACATTGTGAAAAAAATGCGTGCCCTGAGAGGGTTCGATCTCATAATCTTTTAGCCCAACTTCCACTATAATCTTGGCCTTGCTTATCTGCGACCACATTACAGGAATTCCCAGGAACCTGTCTCTTGTACCCCACCTTCCGGGCCCGATTAGTATATATTCCCTGTTTTGCTGCTTCAGCATCGTATTGATTTTATCTATCTCAAGGCACATTTCAGGTGTTTTCGTTTTATCAAATCTGTCGGGATCAATAAAAACAATATCATAAACATCATCAACTGTACCGTTTCCCAATCCTTCCTCAGTGTACAGAAGCATATCTTCTTCATCTATGCTTTCCATATCAATCAGCGAGTCTTCAAAATTAACTGTCATGGGTCTTACCTGAAGAAGATAAAAAACAGGATAAACTCCCTCGTTTTCGTTTTTTGTTAAATCAACGGCAAATTCAATTTCTACAGGGATTCCGAGCGCGACCTGGGCCATCTCCAAAACTTTTTTTACAATTTCCGACAGCGGAAAAACATTATATTTCAGAATATTTGCAAAATTAACTATTCGCGGTCCGGGCATTCCTATACCGTCGACTATTCTATGATTGTCCTGATCCCAAACCGAAGCCATATGATAAAGGTTTTTATGATTTTCAGCTTTAAACATTCTCAATTTTGCAAGAGTTTCAAATTCTCCCTTGAGAATATTAAAATTCTTTCTGCTTAGATCAACAGCATAAAATTCTGTCTGGGTCGATTTTATTATTTCTTCATCCGCCAGATAATTGACGGTCGGATATTCGGGACAAAAACGAAAATTCCTCTCACCTTCAACTACAGACTGTCCAAGTCCAACGGCAATAGACGCAACGCCGTCCTGATTAACCATATTCCCAATCGGGTAATAATTATATGACTGACCTACCCCGGACAAATGGGGATAATAGTAGTCTTCGTACCTCTGCCCTACAATTTCCTGTATCACAACAGCCATGCTTTCTTCTTCGATTATGTAATTCAGATTATCTATATATTTTCTGGTATCATTCAGAAACACTGATGAATAAACCAGTTTAACCGCGTTCACCAACTGTACCAGCCGATCTTCTATATCATCATTATTATTTGGAAGCATATATGTCTGATAAACCCCGGCAAACGGCTGAGACTGTGAGTCTTCAAGCAGACCTGAAGAACGGACCGCAATCGGAACATTAATCTCTTCAAGGTAAATTCGAAGCTTTTCTACAATCGACTCAGAAAGACGTCCTTTAATAAACCTTCGTTTTATTTCATCATCGTCATCACAATTTCGCAATTCAAACAAATTATTCGTTCTTACAAAATCGTTAAATCCGTTCGTACATATAATTGTAGTCTGAGGTATTTTTACCTTCGCACTTTTAAAACCCGTTTCGAATTCTGTCGTCACAAGAAAGGAATTAAAAAAAGCCAGGCCACGGCCTTTCCCGCCGAGAGAGCCGGAATCAATTCGGGTTATAACACCGTCCTGTTTGATACTTTCACGATTGAGTGATACAATTTTCCCCCTGTTTCGCATCTTTCTCAGGTTTCTGAACTGCACGGCAAGGAATTCCTGGTATTGTTCATTAGTCTCAAAATCCTCGGCTTCCACCGGTCTGATCTTTTTGGCAAGCTGCATCTCGCCGTGAGCTATAAGCCACGTTGAAAAATCTTTCTGCCTTGTGTGATGAAGTATCACCTCCATAGGCAAATTGGGAATTATCCTTTCAAAATCCGCCAGCTTCTTTGCTCTTGCAATCTCTCCTCCCTGCTCATCCCTAAAGACAAGATCTCCAAATCCGAGATTTTCAACAATAAAGTTTCTTAGATCCTTTAACAGAAACTGGGATTGTTTATGAAAAAAGGTTACTCCCAGACTTTCAGCCAGTCTTCTGTTGTTCAGAACCGAAGACTGAAGTATGCAAGGCATATCAGGATTTTCTTTTTTTATTTCGCTTATAAATTTGACTCCGGCTTCATCATCAAGTACATCTTTGCGATAAAACTCCATATCCGACATTACGCATAAAAGGTGTTCTCCGTATTTCCTGGCAAGCCTCATTCCCTCTTCATAATTATCTGTAACAAGGACTTTGGGTCTTGTTCGCATCCTGTTGTATTTCTGGTTGTCATTCAGTTCTTCTGAAATCAGCCGCTGTGTCTGTTCCATAATCTCTGTATATAGAAGCGGCAGATAAATTGAAATAAAATTTATCGAATCTTCAACCAGAAGAATGACCTTCACCAACCCGTTATCGGTATCATACGGTGCATTTTTCTTGTCTTCGATATATTTAATCATTGCAAGTATCAGCCTTGAATCCCCGTTCCAGAGAAATACATTCTCAATACAGTCAAGCCTGCTTCTGTTCTTTTTTATAATTGCAATATCAGATTTTACCGTAAGCATCAGGATTACCGGAAGGTTTTTATGCAGCTCCTTTATTTTTCTTGAAAGCTCGAATGTGTTTGCTTCTCCGGTTCTCATTGTAGTAATTACCAGATCAAAATGTTTGCCTTTCAGCAATTTTAAGGCTTCCTCGCCCGTCGGTACCGATGTTATTCGCGGAACTGTAGTCAGGTTCAGCTGATGATATTCGCCTACTATCTGTTCAGACAATAATGAATCGTGTTCAAAAATATATGCATCGTAAAACGTGGATATCAGAAGAATTTCTTTCACCCGATACTGCATTAAATTGTGAAAATTGTCTTCGCCGTACTTGAATTTCTCATAGTAGTACCGTAATTCCCTGAATTTCATCCGATCCTCCTGACTGGTTATGTTTTCAGACTAATCTGCCGGTCAGTCAATAGTCAAGTTGTTTTAGCATATTATTCATGGCAGCAAAATGCCGTTATCTGTATTCTACTTCATTGAAAAGCCATTATAAAATTTTTATTTGCAATATATAAATTTATCTGTTAAGATGTTTATTAATCAAATGTTAAGGCAAACATTTTAACTTTCCAGGAGGATAATATATATGGCTCTTTACGAATGTAGTATAGAAAGAATGACTGACAAAATCACAACCATGAGTAAATACGGTGATGCAGGACACGGCGGGATAACAAGATATACTTTATCACCGGAGGATGTTCTGGCAAGAGAAGAGTTCAGGAAGAGAATGGAAGCAATAGGTGCTTTAATCGAAATCGATGATGTTGCAAATATGTACGCGACACTTCCGGGCAGCGATCCCGATGCAAAAAGAATAGTAATGGCTTCTCATACCGATTCCGTCAAGAACGGCGGTAACTATGACGGGATTCTCGGTGTTATGTCGGCAATGGAGGTACTTGAGACTGTAGCGGAAAAGAACATACCGCATAAACACCCGCTGACGGCCATGATATGGACAAATGAAGAAGGTTCTCTGTATCCTCCCGCAATGATGGTTTCAGGTATTGTCTGTTACGATTACCTTCCTGAAGATATAAAAGGAAAATTCAAATATGAAGACATGATGAAATCCAAAAGCGTTCTTGATCCTTCAGAGACCTTCGGTAAAGCTCTCGACAACTCCAACTACAAGGGCGACAGGAAATACAGGCTCAGCCAGGACAAATACATGAATATGTTTGAAATACATATTGAACAGGGCCCGATTCTTGAAGATGCAGGTAAAGATGTAGGTGTTGTCGACTGTGTTCTCGGTATGTTCAACTACAGGTTGAGATTCTACGGACAAACTGTTCATGCAGGTACATTTCCCATGGACAAAAGACAGGATGCGCTTTTCGCCGCTTCACAGGTCATTTGTTACCTTCATAATGAAATTGACAAACTCGGACATCCGGAACTTGTTTATACAACCGGCGAAATTGTATGTCATCCGAATGTTCATACGTGTGTTCCGGATTACGTCGACTTTTCTATTGACTGCCGCCACGAATCCGCTGAACTCAGAGACAGGGTTCTGGAGATTGTTAAAAGCTGCGCAGACAAAGTATGGGCAGGATGCAAATGTGAAGTAGAAAAAATGTGGAACAGAGACACTGTTTACTGGGATAAAAAACTTTTTTCATTTGTTAAAGAGGCTGCTGAAGAAACCGGTATTTCTCACCAGGTTCTTCATTCAGGCGCCGGACATGATGCTCAATTTGCCGCATATATGATGCCTACAACCATGATATTCGTTCAGTCAAAAGATGGGCTTTCACATTGTGAACCTGAATATTCCACACCTGAGCACTGTACTGAAGGAGCTACTGTTCTGTTGAATGCTGTACTCAAAGCTGATGCTGAATAACAAGCTAAGGTAAATCTCTAAAAACTGCAGTTTTTAGAGATTACCAATAAAAGATAATAATTAGAGGGGATTAAATATGGAGTTAAATGAATTACGAGTCGACGGCGCCAGGCTGCAAAGTACTATAGAAGAGTCTGCCAGAATCGGAAAAACAGAGAACAACGGACTTATCCGTTGCGCAGCTACCGATGAAGACAAAATCGGCCGCGACCTTCTGGTTAAATGGTACAAGGAATGTGGTTGTGAAGTAATTATCGATGAAATGGGCAACATTTTTGCCAGGCGTTCGGGTAAAAACCCAAATCTAGGCGCAGTTATGACAGGCTCACACTTTGACACACAGCGTCCCGGAGGCAGGTTTGACGGAATCCTTGGGGTCCTTGGCGCACTCGAAGTAATGCGGGTTATCAACGAGAACAAAATCGAACTTGAACGTGATCTTGTTATTGTTGACTGGACCAATGAAGAAGGCGGCTGGTTTGCCCCTGCATGTATGGGTTCGGGCGTTTGGGTAGGCAATCATACCAAAGAATGGGCTTATGCCAGAAAAGACCGCGACGGTAAAACCGTTTTCGGTGAAGAACTCGACAGAATCGGTTATAAAGGTACATTCCCGGCATCACACAAGGAATGGGATATTTACGCAGCCTATGAACTGCACATTGAACAGGGCCCGGTCCTTCACCGTGAAAAAATCCAAATAGGGGCTCCCAAGGGTATTCTCTGCCTGCACTGGTACGACATCTGGCTTGAAGGCACAGCCAACCAGGTTGGCCCTACTCCAATGATTGGCAGAAACGATGCTCTGCTTGCCTTTTCCGAAATGAACATTGTGGTAAATAAGGTTGCCCATCAGATGGGTAATATGGTTGGAACTGTAGGAGAAATTCAGAACTATCCGAATTCAAGAAACATAATTCCGGACGGTGTTCACTTTACAGTTGATATCCGTTCCTGGGATGATGATCATGCTATAAAAGCATGGGAAATGATGAAAAAAGAATTCGAAGTAATCGCCGAAAGACGCGGTTGTCCTATAAAAACGGAAGAAACCTGGAAGGTTGCTCATGCACCATTCGACAAAATACTCTGGGACAGGGTTGTTGAGACTTCCGAAGAACTCGGGTACAGCTGCAAACGTATGGTTTCCGGCGCCGGACATGACATGAGCGAAGTAAACCAGATCACCCGCGGCGCAATGATCTTCGTTCCGTCCATCGACGGAAGAAGCCACGTTGAGGTAGAAGACACTCCGTACGAAGACTGTGAACGCGGTGTGAATGTACTTCTCCAGTGCATACTTAAAACTGCAAACGAGATTTAAACCACCTTTTAAAACAAATTATAAGTCTGCCGGCTGTACGGGTTCATGCTTCCCGACTGCCGGCTTTTCTTTATGATTGACACCAATATGCATAAATAATACAATTTAGCAATATTGGTTTAAACATTACGAGGTATTTTATGACTATAAAAAAAATGATTATTATTTTAATTGTCCTTATTTTCGTTGTTTCACTGCCTGCATTTTCCAGGGAGAGAGTAGCGGTCCTTGATTTCGAAGCAAAGGATGTTCAGGAATCTGACGCTTTGGCTATTGCTGATTTTTTCAGATCCGATCTTGTTGCTGCCGGTCAGTTTATAGTACTTGAAAGGGGCAATATGCAGTCCATTCTTAATGAACATGAACTTACAATGAAGGGACTTACAAATGAAGCTTCAGCATCAGAAATAGGGGAACTCCTTTCAGTAAATTACCTCTTTCTCGGGAATTTAAGTAAATTCGGGAATAAATATATTCTTGTTATAGACAAAATCAATGTGCAGACCGGTGAAATTGAAAAATCCGTTAAAAAAACAGGTGTTAATATAGATACCTTTCTTAATCTTTCGGCTGAAGCTGCTGCTGAGCTTTCCGGAGACGGAAGTATTATTTTGGCTAATGATGATGAAGGAGCCTATGATGCCGAGACATTGACACAGCTTATAAGTGAAATCGGATTTGCTGCTTTGCTTGATTTCAAAGAAATAGAGATCGATACTCCGGCAATGCAGATTACCGACCAGGTTCTAAGAAGAGAATTATACAACGATAATGCTCTCGACAATTCTATTGTAGCCATGCTGGTTAATGCTGTAACATTCGGCATCGGTGGTAATTTCTTGCAGGGCTTCAATGAACTCGGTTTTCTGAGCATAGGCACAACTGCGGCATTTATATTGTCCATCGCTTTAACAGACAGCATCCCCCTGATAGCCGGAACCGGTCTTCTTTATACCGCCACATATGCCGGAGGTATTCTCGCCCCGTTCTGGTATGAAACAAGCTATAACCAGTATCTGAAAGATACGCTGCTTGTTTATTAAAATATTGGAATCTCCAAAAACTGCAGTTTTTGGAGATCTTCTTTTTATTGAAAATAACTTTTTACAACTTCTTTTCTGGAGCAAAAATGAAACTTGATCCTACAAAACTTAAAGACTGGGAGATCGCTGAACTTTCAGAAAAAAACATGAAAACAGTTCGTCAAATTGCCGAAGATCTCGGCCTCAAGGATGAAGAAGTCCTTCCGTACGGTCACTATATCGGCAAACTTGACTATAAGGCAATTCTCGACCGCCTCGAAAATAAACCAAACGGAAAATATATTGAGGTTACCGCCATCAATCCCACGCCTTTGGGCGAAGGAAAAACAACTACGACCATGGGACTTGTCCAGGGTCTCGGAAAAATCGGGAAATCAGTTGCCGGGGCAATTCGTCAGCCTTCAGGCGGTCCTACCTTCAATATAAAAGGTTCCGCTGCAGGAGGCGGCCTGGCCCAGTGTATTCCCCTTTCTGACTTCAGTCTGGGACTTACTGGCGATAACGATGCAATAACAAACGCCCATAATCTTGCAATGGTTGCTCTAACCAGCCGTATTCAGCATGAGTTCAATTACAGTGATGAAACCCTGAAAAAGAAAAATGTGAAACGTCTTGATATTGACCCGAGCAATCCGGCAATCGGATGGGCCATTGATTTCTCGGCACAGGCACTGAGAGAAATCATTATCGGTCTCGGCGGAAAGATGGACGGATTCATGATGAAAAGCGGTTTCCAGATAACCGTTTCTTCCGAAATAATGGCCATACTTGCCGTAGCAAAAGATTTGAAAGATATGCGCGAAAGAATTTCAAGAATGATTGTAGGATACGATAAAAAAGGTGCGCCTGTAACCGCTGCGGATCTTGAAGTTGACGGAGCAATGACGGCTATTATGTCGAAAGCAATCAACCCGAATCTTATGCAGACAATTGAAGGACAGCCCGTTCTGGTTCATGCCGGTCCTTTCGCAAACATAGCGATCGGGCAGTCATCGATAATTGCAGACAGACTTGGATTGAAACTTGCAGATTACCATGTAACCGAGAGCGGATTCGGAGCGGATATAGGTTTTGAAAAATTCTGGAACCTTAAATGCAGATTTTCAGGGCTTACCCCCAACTGCTCCGTTATTGTCTGTACCGTACGGGCGTTAAAAATGCACGGAGGCGGCCCACGTGTAGCTCCGGGCAAACCGCTGGATAAAGCTTATACTGAAGAAAACACCTCGCTTGTAAAGAAAGGCCTGGAAAACCTTCTTAAACACATTGAAACAGTTAAAAAAAGCGGAGTACCCGCCGTTGTCTGTATCAACCATTTTTATACTGATACTGAAAATGAGCTTCAGGTTATAAAAGACGCATGCATTGCTGCCGGAGCAGGCGTTGCTGTTTCCAGACACTGGGAAAAGGGCGGCGAAGGTGCAATCGAACTGGCCGAGGCTGTTGTAAAAGCATGCGAAATTACTCCTGATTTCAGATTTCTTTATTCGGATAATACGCCTCTTGGAAAAAGAATTGAGCTTATAGCAAAAGAAGTTTACGGAGCCGACGGCGTAAGTTACACTCCTGAAGCTCTTAAAAAGCTTGAAGATATTCAGTCAGACAAAAGCCTTGCGACGCTTGGGACCTGTATGGTAAAAACTCATCTCAGCCTGTCTCATGACCCGTCAATCAAGGGCCGCCCAACAGGCTGGACACTTCCGATACGTGATATTCTAATCTATCAGGGTGCAGGTTTTATAGTCCCGGTAGCCGGTGATATAAAATTAATGCCCGGAACGGCTTCAGATCCGGCTTTCAGACGCATTGATGTAGACGTAAATACCGGCAAGGTTAAAGGCTTGTTTTAGCTGCGACAGAAAAAAATATTACGGATTCATTTACTTACAATTACCCGGTTTCTGCCTTCGTGTTTTGCCTGATAAAGGGCTCTGTCGGTTTTACAGATGATATTTGCTATGTCATCTGTACTTTCATACTGGCTGATTCCGAAGCTTGCAGTCAGATTGTATGTAAGCATAAACTCGTAATTTTCAATTATAATTCTCATCTTTTCCGCAAGTTTTTCCGCAGAAGCTGAATCGGATTCGGGACAGATTACCAGGAATTCCTCTCCACCCCAGCGCCCGGCGACATCTGTAGATCTGATATTTTCAATAATTAATTCCGATATTTTTTTTAAAACTTCATCGCCTTTCTGATGCCCGTATCTGTCGTTCACTTTTTTAAAATAATCAATATCCATCATAATAACAGCGAAAAATGCATTATATCTTTTAGATCTTTCCAGCTCCGAATTTAAAACTTCGTCGAGATGGAGCCTGTTATTCAATCCTGTCAATTTGTCCGTAATAGACAACTTATAAAGTTTAGACGCATATTCCTCAATTTCCTGTTTCTGAACATTTATATTATTCATTGCAGTTTTCAACATTGAGGAAATATTTACACCCAAAAAAATAAATGCTCCAATTGCGATAAACATAAAAATTGAAATCTGAACGGTTTGTATTAACGAAAACCCTGATTCCCATATATTAATAAAATATCTTAAAAACAAACCTGCTATTCCGGCTGAAAAATACATTATACACCAGAAAACCGATTCTTTTCGCTGCATTGCAAAAATTGCCATAAGGGAACATATTGAAATTATTGATATTCCGGTAAAAATAAAAAAATCACCGGCGCTCCACATTATCATTACTCCGAAAAAAAGGCCGTATACAAGATAGCATCTGAATACCTGTAAAATATAACCTCGTTTAGATAAATGAATATTAATAAAGCTGAACATTGTTGCGCTTAGAATTACACTTTCCTGGAACAGGGTCTTTTTAAAATCATCAAAAAAGAACCATGCTCCGTTTACCAGGAAGGCTGATAATGATATCAGGAAAATACATTTTGAAGCAATTATTGTAATGTGTTGTATATATTCTTTTTGGTACCTGTCAATTTCCATTTTCACTTTTTTTAAACTTTCTGTCTTAATTTACATAATTTATTAAGCTTTTAAAATAAGGACATCTCTAAAAACTGCAGTTTATAGAGATGTACCCTGGATATCCATAAATAAAATCTTCTCTCCGGATATTTCAGCCAATTAATTGTTATATTTTTATTCCGAGACTGTTTTTAAACGATTTTAAAGTATTCTTCATCAGCATTGTAATAGTCATCGGTCCGACACCTCCCGGAACCGGGGTTATCCAGCCGGCCCGCTCACGGGCCGCTTCAAAATCAACATCGCCTTTCAACACTGCAATAGTTTTGCCTGTTTTTTCACTTACCTTTTCGCCGATCCTGTTAACACCCACATCGATTACACAGGCTCCGCGCTTTATCCATTCTGGTTTGACCAAGCCCGGGACTCCTGCAGCAACTATAAGTATATCTGCCCGCAGACAGTGAGCAGCGAGGTCTTTTGTTCCGGTATGAACAACAGTCACCGTGGAATTAGCTCCCGGCCCCTTTTGAAGCATCATATTTGCGATTGGTTTTCCGACAATATTGGATCTGCCTACTACTACGACTTCAGCGCCTCTGGTTTCCACGCCCGCCCGAAGTATCATCTCCTGTATTGCTGCCGGTGTACACGGCGGAAACAGCACCTCATCGCCGCCTATCATTAGACGTCCGACATTTACAGGATGAAAGCCGTCGACGTCTTTGTCAGGATCAATTGCATTAATGACTTTCTTTTCATCAATATGGTCCGGCAGCGGCAACTGAACAAGAATTCCGTTTATACTGTCATCTTTATTATACTTTTTGATCAGCTCAAGCAATTCTTCTTCCGTAATATTAACAGACCTGCTGTCCTGAATTTCATTATACCCCAAACTTTTGGCTGTCTTGATCTTCAGGGTAACATAAGAAACAGATGCCGGGCTTTCTCCGACAAGAATTGTTACCAGTCCGGGAACTTTCCCGTATTTTTTTTTAAGCTCCTCAGTCTCGGCCCTCAGTTCCGTGAGGATCTCCTCACGGATTACTGAGCCTTTTATTAATTCCGCCGACATTTATACCCCGATTGCTTTTTTAAGTTCTTCAACCATATCCTGCTTCATATTAAAACTATGCTCTTCAGCAGGAAATTTTACATCCTTCACATCACTTATATAATTCTTTACTGCGTCCAGCTGTGTAGTATACATGTCAGCGTAAACCTTTACAAATTTCGGTGTAAACCTCTTAAACAATCCAACCATATCATGCAGTACAAGTACCTGGCCCGCACAGTCCGGTCCGGCCCCTATTCCAACTGTGGGTATTGTAAGTTTCTCAGTAATAATCGCTGCAAGCTGCTGAGGAATAGCTTCGAGAATTATAGCGAATGCACCGGCATCCTGCATTGCAAGTGCATCGTCAAGAACTGCCTTTGCCGCGTCAATTGACTTTCCCTGTACCTTGAAACCGCCCAGCATGGCTGCTGTCTGCGGAGTCAGTCCAATATGAGCAAAAAAAGGTATTCCCGCCCGGGTAACTGCAGAGGCTATATTTGCATAATCCTGACCGCCTTCAAATTTAACCGAATCGGCCCGTCCGTCCTTGTAAAGAATACCGGCATTTGTAACAGCCTGTTCGGTTGAAATGTTGTATGACATAAACGGTAAATCACCTACTATATGAGCGCGTTTTACGGCTCTTGTTACAGCTTTTGTATGCATAAGCATTTCGTCCATTGTTACAGGCACAGTATCAATATAACCAAGCTCAACCATTCCGAGAGAATCACCTACCAGTATTATATCTATTCCGGCCTGATCGACTATCATCCCCTGCGGATATGAATAAGCTGTGATCATTGAAATCTTTTCTCCGTTGTCTTTCATCTTCTGCAAATCTGCTGTGAGCAGTTTTTTTGTTTCTTCAGGATGCGAACTCATATAATTCTCCTCTTAATTCCATATTTTCTTTTTGTGCTTCTACTATAACCCATTATTACTTTTCTTAACAGCATTGTTTTTGAATCTTTTACTTGAATGTTTGCGCAAATATGCTAAGATATCCGTACTTCGGAGGCTATTATATGAATATACTTGTAATCAACAGCGGCAGTTCATCGCTTAAATTTCAATTGATAGAAACCGGTAAAAAGATTACCCTGGCCAAAGGGCTTATTGAACGTATCGGAATTGACGGAATTCTCAATTTCCAGCCTTCCGGCCGGGATAAAATTGTTAAAGAACTTGATATTCCGGATCACAACACGGCAATAGACTATGCGCTTGAAAGTATTATTGCCCCTTCCGCCGGCTTGATTAAAGATATTTCCGAAATACACGCAGTCGGCCACAGGATTGTTCAGGGCGGTGCAGGAATGTCCGGACCGGTTTTAATAACGCCTGAACTTTTAATTGAAATTAAAAAATATACGCCTCTTGCCCCGCTTCATAATCCTGCCTGCCTGTTGGGAGTCCAGGCTGCCCAGCAAAAACTTCCTGATATTCCTCATGTTGCATCGTTCGACACAGCGTATTACAGCGGTATGGAACAGGAAGCATATATATATGCACTCGATTACGCCTGCTATTCCGAACACGGTTTCAGAAAATTCGGTTATCACGGCGCATCTCATAAATATATCAATATCAGGGCTGCGGAGATACTGGGTATACCATTGAAAAATCTTCATACAATAAGCTGCCATATCGGCGGCGGCGTTACCCTTGCAGCATCAATCGGCGGTTCGGGAGTTGATACATCACTCGGCTACGGCACTGTCTGCGGGGTTCCCATGGGAACAAGATCAGGAGACGTAGACCCTGAGGTCGTGCTTCAGCTTATCGGCAATTTGGGATATTCAGTGGATTATGTTAAGGAACTTATCTATAAAAAATCAGGGCTTCTCGGACTCAGCGGAATATCAAGCGACATTCGTGATATTCTTGAAGCTGCTGATAACGGGAATCAGCGGGCCGTCCTGGCGCTTAATGTCTTTACGCGTTCAATCCGCAGGTATATAGGGGCGCTTATGCCCAGCCTTAACGGTAGAATGGATGCTCTTATTTTTACTGCCGGCGTCGGAGAGAATTCCGATACAATAAGATCCTCAATATGCGTCGGGCTTGAGTTTCTGGGAATCAAAATTGATGAAAAACGTAACAGGGGTTGCCGGAAGGAAGCTCTGATATCCGCTGAAGATTCAAGAGTGAAAATTCTCGTCATCCCGACTGATGAAGAGATGATGATAGCCGTTGAAACTGAAGAAACACTAAATAAATAATCGAGGTCTAACATGCTTAATTCAATCTGTGATGTACCGGGAATAAAAGTCGGTCATGCCCAGGATATGAAAAACGGTACAGGATGTACTGTAATTGCTGCAGCAAACGGTGCGGTTACGGGTTACTCCTGTACAGGAGGAGCCCCCGGCACAAGGGAACTGTCCTGCCTCGCGCCGGAAAACCTTGTTAAGCACGCTCATGCTGTTTATCTTGGGGGCGGCAGCGCATTCGGACTGGACGGCGCCTGCGGCGTCATGCAGTACCTTGAAGAGAAAGGTATAGGCTTTGACACGGGTTTTGCTACTGTCCCGATAGTTCCCGGGGCAATTCTTTACGATCTGCTTATCGGTAATCCGAAAGTAAGACCCGATCGGGAAATGGGCTACCTGGCCTGCTGTAACATGAGCAGCGATAATGCCGAAAGGGGTTGCGTAGGCGCAGGAACCGGAGCATCCATTGGAATTGCGGGGGGACCGTCCAATGTTATGAAAGGCGGTCTCGGCACTGCAAGCATCAGAAACGGCGACCTTGTCGTCGGCGTAATAATTGCCGTAAACAGCCTCGGCGACGTTATCGACCCTAAAACAGGTGAAATACTTGCGGGCGCCCTTGATTCCGACGGCAATTTCAGGTCGGTAAACGAACTTATGCGCGGAAGCTGGAATGAATATTCCGAACAGTTCATGAAAAATACAACTATAGGAGTTGTTGCAACCAATGCCGATTTAACTAAGGCTGAAGCGAAACGGGTAGCAATGGTAAGCCACGACGGAATGGCCAGGGCCATTAACCCTTCACACACGACCACCGACGGAGATACAATGTTCTGTATGTCTACCGGCGGGGTTAAATCAGCGCTCGACGCAGTTTGCGTGCTTGCTGCCGACGCAACTTCTCTTGCAATTATTGATGCCGTCAAAAGCGCCGTCTCCATGTTCGGCGTAAAAAGCTATTCAGAATTACATGGAATTAAATAATATCGGAGGTTATAAATGAAAATATCCATTATCGGCGCGGGCGCAATGGGTTCTCTTTTCGGCGGAAAGCTTTCGGCCTCGGGAAACGAGGTTGTTCTGTATGACATCAACAAGGCGCATATAGACGCAATAAATTCAAACGGTTTGATAATCGAAACGCTTGCCACCGGCAAAACCGATACGGTTTACCCTGAGGCCAGTTCCGACCCTGCGGCTGTAAACGGTTCGGATATTATTATTGTTTTTGTAAAATCTACGGCTACTGAAATTGTTGCTTCCAATTTCAAATCTGCAGCATTACCGGGAACTGTAGTTGTTACTCTGCAAAACGGCTATGGCAACGAGGAGATTCTTAAAAACCATTTCGGACCGTCAAATACCGCCGCGGGCGTTACCTCTCAGGGAGCAACTTTTGCAGGCCCTGGTCACATCAAACATGCAGGTAACGGCCCTACCCATATATGTATGTCCGATAAAAAAAACGACAAACTGTTACCTTTCATCGATGTTCTGAAATCGTCCGGCTTTGAAGCAGATATTGAAAATAATATTGAAAGCCTTGTATGGAGCAAACTTGTAATCAATGTCGGAATAAATGCTCTTACGGCTCTTACCGGACTTAAAAACGGCCAGCTTCTTGATTTTGATGAAACAAAAGCAATAATGAAAGATCTTGTTGAAGAAGCAGTTTTGGTTTGTAATAAATCCGGGATCACACTTACATATGACAAACCGCTTGAAACAGTCTATTCAGTTTCAGAAAAGACGGGACCTAACCGCTCGTCAATGCTTCAGGACTTTGACCGCGGCAGCGCAACTGAAATTGATTTTATAAATAATGCTATTGTACGAGCTGCAGACAAACTTGGAATAGATGTTCCTGTAAACCGAACTGTAGCACGTATTGTAAAAACAATAGATTTGAACCGCTGAACATAACTGAGTATATAAAAGGAAAGCCGCAGTCAGGAATGCCCCGGCTGCGACTTATTATATAAACAGGCGGGGGTTCCGCCTGAGTAGCGCCGATTTATGGCGCCCCTTCAACTTTTTATTCAGGAACTATCTTTGCAACAAGATTTTTTGCTCCGCCCTTGATTTCAAACAGGAACAGAGGTTTATCAGCAGGATAACCGCCTTTGTTACTCCAGTCAAACTGAAGCCCTTCAAAGTTCTTTATGTCGTTACAGTAATCTCTGATCTTGATTCTTTCTTCAGCAAGTTTTGCAGGATCTCCGGTAACGCCGGTTTCTTCAATAGCACGTTTAATCATATATACTGCGTCATAATAATTCGGCGAAAGTGAGAATGGCTCCATACCTTCATGATCATCCTTGAAGCCCTGTCTGAACTCATTCCATCTTGCGGTATCAAGATTAGGATCATTATAGTTATAGATCATAACTCCGTCGATTTTGCTTCCGCCTGTAGTGTAAAGCGCGGCATCGTCAGCACTTGAGAAAACAAGAAGCTTGTTCATATCTTCCCAGCCCCTGTTTTTCAGTTCAATTATAATCTTGGCGACCTTTTCAGCATTACATGCAAAAACAATTGCATCCGGATCCTGAGCAAGGGCCTTTACAATAAGAGGACCGAATGAAACAGCATCCTGAGGAACCTCAACATCTTCAAGTACGGTACAACCGGCATTTTCAAGACCGATAACATGAGCAGCAGCCATTCCCGGCCATGCTCCGTAATTTTCAACAAACTGAACTACATTCTTTGCTTCTACCTTTTCAGCCCATGCTGTTACAATCGGCGGCAGTTTTTCATCTGTAGGAGAAAACCATGAAACTGCCCAAGGAAAGTATTCAGCGGCATATTCGTAAGATGTGGTAGCCGTAAAGCTGTAAAGACCTTCATCGGCAGCAATAGGTACAGCAGCCATAATAACAGGCTCAGGAACCGGGCCCATGACTACAAGCGCATCTTCTACAAGCTTCGACATTTCAACAGTACCCTTCTCGGGACTCATTCCGGTATCAACTCTGACAATCGTTACGGGTTTTCCGGAGATTCCCCCGGCTGCATTAATCTGCTCTGCAGCAAATTCCGCGCCCCACTGCAGGTATTCACCAATACTGGCGATAGGTCCTGTAAGACAATTGAGAAACGGTATTTCCCATTCATCAACTACAACCTCAGGAGTTTTCTCTTCAGCAACTGCAGTTGTTTCGGCAGTTTTCTCTTCAGCTTTTGCCGCTTCTTCTTTTTGACATGCAAAAACAAAGAACAGTAGAAAACTCACTAGAACAAGTGTTAGAATTTTTTTCATGTTTTCCTCCATTTATTTTATGTACATTAATTTGTAATGTACTATTCCCCTTTTTATTTTAAACCTTTTTTCTGTTCCGCGACAGCAAACTTTCCATTTTTTTTATCATGGGTCTGGTTATAATTCCTTCAGGTTTAATTACCAGTACGATTATCAGAAGTACGCCGTATATTACTATATTCCAGGATTGAAGTGCTTCAGGAAGGATAAGCGGAAATCCCCATAATATCGGAGCGGCCAGCATTGCTCCCCACATTGTCGTATACCCGCCGACAAAAAGCATTGTCATGCATACTCCTATAAGATGGAATGTGAAATGGTTAGGTGAAATGCTTCTCATTATGAACGCATACATAACCCCCGACATCCCTCCGATTGCACTGGCCCAGGTTTGCAGAAACATTCCCATTTTTTTAACATCAACGCCGAAAGAAACTGCGAGGTCCCGATCAATAAATATTGCTGACGCAGCCCGCCCCAGCCTTGAATGATCAAAGCGGTTAATCAGAAAACCCGTTACCAAAACCAGGACATATACTACAATCAGAAGCAGTGTTCTGTTGTCGGAAGAAGTCTGCATTATCTTCGGAATACTGAAAATCCCCAGAGGGCCTCCGAAAGCTTCTACATTTTCAATAATCGTCTTTGTCAGGTAAATAAAAGTAAATCCCACAATTACAACTGCAAAGCACGGGGCGTCTCCGATTGCATACGAAACCAGAAACCCGATTAAAGCCCCAAGCAGCGTGCCGGCCACCAGCACAAGCCAGAACGGCCAGGCAAAGTTTATCGCCATCAGCGCTGCAAAATACGCAGATATAGCCATGTTTGCCACTGTTATAAAATGCAGCTGTCCTACCCGGTAAGGAATATATATCGACCAGCTCATAAGAATGTAAATGGCGGTTATCGCCAGATAATAAAACAAAGTTAAAGACACAATAACCTCCAGTTAAAGCTTGCTTCCGAAAACCCCTTTGGGTTTCGCAAGTATTACAACCAGCATGATAATAAACGCTATCGCGTTCGACCACGAACCGGCAAGATAGCCCTGTATAATTGCTTCAAGTATTCCGAGCAGTAACCCTATTATAAGGCCCCCGGTCAGATTGCCAAGGCCTGCAATAATCGATACAGCAAGAACTTTATGACCTAGCTGGTCGCCCAGTCCGGCCGATGCTGAACCCAGAAGTACCGCCATAAGCACAGCCGTCATTCCACCGAGAAAGCCTGTCAGCGCATAGCTCTGAAAACCTGTTTTTAACAGCGGAATGCCTACAAGCTTTGCACCGTTCGGGTCTTCGGCGATTGCGCGGAAAGCACGGCCGGAACGCGTTTTATATAGCAGCCAGAATAAAAATAAAACAAATATTACGCCGATAATAAGCGTAAGGACCTGTCCTCTTGAAATACTTACCAGTCCGACGCTTATAAAAGCGCCTTTATCGTTTCCGGTCAAAGCATCCGGAAAGGCCACAGGGAAGCCCTGGTTAAACGTGTGGGAAAGAATATCCGTAATAATCATACCCATACCCATGGATATAACCATCGTCGCGTTAATATCTACCGAGCCACGCTCTTTCATAATATGCTGAAACATCGGGGCAGTTATCATATTGACGATTATAGCTGACACTATGCCCAGAATTATTCCAAGCGCAACGTTTCCGGTAACATTCATTACAAACCATGATATATACATTGAAAAAACAACTACAACCGGAAAAGAAAAATGTATTATCATTGCTACCAGAAGCAGAAGATTAAATCCTGTTACCAGCAGTACATAAATACTTCCTATCGATAATCCGTTGAAAATTTGAGCAATCAATATTTCCATAAGCTATGCTCCAAGATATGCTTCGCGTACGGCTTCATCATTCAACAACTCTTCTGCCGTTCCGCTTTTCGTGATTTTTCCCGTCTCAAGCACATAACCCCGGTGAGATATCTTGAGAGCCTTGTATACATTCTGCTCTGAGAGAAGTATCGAATACCCTTCCTTATTAAGATTGACAAGTATTTCAAAAATATCGTTAACAATAATCGGGGCAAGACCAATCGACGGCTCATCAACCATTATCATCTCCGGAGACGACATCAGAGCCCTGGCAATGGCAAGCATCTGCCTTTCTCCTCCGCTGAGAGTTCCTGCAATCTGGTTTCTGCGTTCACCGAGTACCGGAAATGAATCAAAAACAAGTTCAAGTTTTTTATCGGATTCTTTAAGGTTGTGATGCGCTCCAAGTAAAAGATTATCCATTACATTCATTGACGAAAACACGCCACGGCCTTCCGGAACCAGAAACATTCCGTTTCTTACGTTCCTGTCGACTGGAACTCCCTGAATTTTCCGGCCCTTGAACTCGATTTCTCCGCTTACCGGAACATTTGCACCCAGAACTGTTTCCATTATACTGGTTTTACCGGCTCCGTTTGCTCCTACCAGAACAACAATTTCCCCCCTGCCTACATCAAGGCTTATATTCGACAAAGCCTGTACATGACCGTAAGCTACCGTCAGATTTTTTATCTCAAGAATTTTTTCATTCGGTGCCAAGGTATGCCTCCAGTACTTTAGGATCTTTCTGTACCTGATCGGGTGTACCTTCAAAAATATTATCACCGAAATTAAGGACCGTTACCATCTCGGCAACATTCATCAGCATTTTCATATCATGACTGACAACAACAGGAGTAATCCCCATTTTTTTAACCTTCTTAATCAGTTCACCTACTTCGCTTGTTTCTGCAGGACCCATTCCTGATGCCGGCTCATCAAGGAGCAGCATTTTGGGTTTTGAAACAACAGCACGTGCAATCTGCACAAACTGCCGCTCCGCCCATACAAGGTCGTACGCCCATCTTTCAGCAGAATCTGCCAGATCAAGCATTTCAAGCATCTCAAGCGCCTGCTCCCGAAGCTGAATTTCCTTTTTTGATTCAGATAACGGCAATCGGAAAAAGGTATCAGCAATATCATGTCTTCCATATTCAAAAATACCGCTCATTACATTCTCAACTACCGTCATTGACGGTACAAGTTTGCCCTGCTGAAATGTTCGTCTTATCCCAAGATTAGAAATCAAATGAGGCGGTTTACCAGTAATCTCCGTATCATCAAGGAAAATCTGACCTGAAGTTACCTCTAAAAGTCCGGTAATACAATTGAACATTGTCGTTTTACCAGATCCGTTCGGACCGATAATACCGTGAATTCTGCCCTCTTCAATATTGAAGCTTACGCCCTTTAGAGCTTTAAGACCGCCGAAATGTTTGCTTACGCCTTGTATTGATAGCATGCTTCATCCTTTTAGTCCTGGCTGTTTTCTTTATCCATTTTATAGGATATGATTGTAGAATGCCGTATATATAAAGTCAACTATAATTAAGTTGTTCTTATATCCCACAGGAGGAAAATAATGATAACAAGTTTTGCCGAACTTGAAAAAACCGCTGTTGATAATGAATCAAAAAAAGTGGTACTTGCAATGGCCGAAGAAGCCGACGCGCTTAAAGCTGTCAGCGAAGCAGCATCAGCAGGAATTATAGATGTATTACTGGTAGGCAACAGTGGCGACATCAGGAAGACTGCAAACGAATGCGGAGTTGACATAAGTTCTTTTGAAATTATTAATACCGATGGAGAAAAGAATTGCGCCGCCGTAGCCGTTGAATTAATCCGGAACGGCCGCGGAGACTGCCTTATGAAGGGTAAAACTTCAACAGCTACAATTATGAGGGCTGTCCTGGACAAGGAAAAAGGCCTTCGCGGTTCAGGTGTTCTGTCGCATATAGCAATTTTAAATCCGCCGACATACCATAAGCTTATCATTTCAACTGATTCAGCGCTTAACATTGCGCCAGAACTGAAAGACAAAATCTCTCTTGTAGAAAATGCAGTCGCTGTGTCCCGGAAACTCGGAGTAGAAACCCCGAAGGTTGCTGTTGTAGGAGCTGTAGAAAAAGTCAACCCTGCAATGCCTGCAACCCTTGACGCGGCAGTATTGGCAAAGATGTCGGATCGGGGGCAGATTAAAAACTGTATTATTGACGGCCCGTTTGCACTGGACAATGCAATATCGACCAAAAGCTGTGAAATCAAGGGAATAAAAACAGAAGTCGGAGGAGACGCTGATGTTCTGCTTTTCCCGGACATCGAAGCTGCCAATATATTTTACAAATCCATTGCATACCTTACCGATTACCCGATGGCAGGACTTATTGCAGGCGCCGATGTTCCAATCATCCTCACCTCACGAAGCGACAGCGACAAGATTAAGTATTACTCAATACTGGCAGGGGTATCACTGGTATAACTATCACTACAGCGACAAGATTAAATGGATGTTTGGTTATTTTGCGACAGGAAAATAACTAAACTCCAGAGAAGTACGATAACCCTGATATAGGGTTATAATACTTCTCCAATTACTCAATAATGGCAGGTATTTCACTTGTGTGACTTTCGGTTTCTTTACTTTTCCTTTGCCCGTTTGTCGCGAATAATCTTCATATGCTCGGCAGTAATCAGATTCACACCGTTTTCGCGGGCCCATTCAGCACATCCGTTAAGGGCAGCTTTCAGGAATATCCGCGGCACTTTCACAAGCTGCTCACAGGCTTCGTCCGTAAACCTGATTTCCGGATCCGTTCTATCAGCGGCATATTTAACGGCTGCCAGCTCCATTCCCTTTTTTTCCGGTATTTTCTCGGAAAAGGGTTTTCTGAATCCCGCTATCCAGAAGTTTCCGTTATCCCTGTAACCATAATCCACCGGAACAGCCGGAAAGCTTGATTTTTTTACCCCGTTTATAATGCCTTTTTTATATTCCGGTTTCATATAGATTTTCTCAATTTTCAGGATAAAATGAGCACCGACTTCAGAAGTTATACCGTTAAAACTATTATAAGGCGGCTCGTAGCTTTCCTGTACCTTGAAACGATCAGCATTTTCAAGGTCTCTTGCCCAACTGCAGACAAAAGCCTGGTATGATTCGTCTATCAACCGCGGCCATTTCTGCCCGTCTGTGTCATACGGGTTATCAATCAGTGTAAACATACTGTTTTTCATTTTTTCGTCGGTACTATCGCCCGGAAAACCAAGCTCAACACAGTTTTCCATATATTTTCTGTCGTGAAAAACAAAGTTAAGCACACATCTTCCGTTTGTTAACAGGTTTACCGCGGTATTGTAACCGTAAAAACAACCGCACCCTGAAAAATCAGTTAAGATAAATATTCCAGGGAAGAAGCTCCTGCCAATCTTCACTGGACTTCATCAACGGAGCTTCGGTAAATACTTTTCTCAGATAAACATAAGGGTTGAGATCGTTTTGCTTTGCTGTTTCAACAAGTGAATAAATCCCGCAAGAACTCTCAGCACCTTTTGGGCTGCCGGCAAACAACCAGTTTTTCCTGCCCAACACAAACGGCCTGATAGCATTTTCACAGGCATTATTATCCGGAGTCAAATAAGGTGATTCAAGATAATTTACAAGTTTGCTCCATTGCCCAATTGTATATGATATCGCTTTTCCGAGTTCAGTCGAAGGAACAACATTATGCTGCCTTTTCTCAAGCCAGGAACTGAACTTGGCCAATAGCGGTTCTGCCTTCTTTTTTCTTTCTGCAAGAAACTCGGGTTCACTTAAGTTTTTAGCTCTGAGTTCATTCTCTATCAAATACAGTTTCTGAATATATTTCAGCCCTTCAGCAGCACTGCCAGGTTTCTTGGATACTCTTGATGCATCAAAGAATTTCCGTCTTGCATGAGCAAAACAACCGGCATGAATTATATCTGGATAATCTTTCAACGCTGTAACATATGCTTCATAACCGTCAGTCTGAAGATAGCCGCTGAATCCGTCCAGAAAACTGCGAATATTCTTAGAACCCCTCGTTTCATGATATTCATATAGAATTGCAACTTGCCCCGGAGGCCCCCCTCGGGCAAGCCACATATAGGAGTTTCGAGTAGCAGGCCTATCCGGTTCATTGTGAACCTGTATTCTCGTTTCATCCATCTGCATAACCGAACCGGTTTTCAGATGTTCTTTCATCAGTTCAAGCAGGATTATAAGAGCTTCATATGCCTGTCTTTGCCAGTTGCTCATATCCTGTCGGCTTATGCTGATCCCTATTCGCTCAAATCTCTTTTCCTGCCGGTAGAAAGGCAAATGATCTACATATTTATTTACAAGCAAAAATGCAAGGAGCTCGGGTGTTACTATGCTTTTGGGAAAGATTGTGGGAGCAGTCGGGGCTATCCGCACCGCAGGTTTATCTTCATCTCCGCTGCCTTCACAAGTCTTACAGGCATATTTGGGTCTGATGGTTCTTTCTACCCACATCTGTTCCGGTACAACTTTTATTCGTTCGGATATTTCTTCGCCTATTCTAACCAGTTCTGCTCCGCAAGCGCATTTCTTCTCTTCTTCGGGTATATCAATAAGGATTTCTTCACGGGGAAGATTCTCGTTTATCTTCTTTCGACCAGGTTTCTTTTTGGTATAGGATTCTACCTTCTGAGTTTCAGATTCTTCTTCGGGAGCAATATCCGGTTCACTATCAAAAAGTAATATCTGAGCGGCTGTGTCTTTCTCGCTGGAACGATTATATTTCTTGAACAATTCAAGCTTGAAACGCTCTTCCAGCGCCTGGTATTTCGTTGCCCATTTTCGTTCAATATCTTTGATGTATTGCTGTACTTCTTCAGGAAGCTTTTCAACATCCATATCTTAAGTCTAGCATTTTTTGATCCGAGGGTAAATTCCTTATACTATGTTATTTCAGAATATTTTAATTCTGTATGAGCATTCCAGAAATCTATACCCTTTAGAAGCATGTCAAGCTCAGTCTGCTTCAGCTCTATTGCATCCTGATTATTTTTCGGCCATGGAAAGCGATGTTTTTCAAGTTTCTTCTGCCATAAACAAAACCCGTTTTTATCCCAATAGAGAGCTTTCAAATTCCGTCTCTCTTTATTGCAAAATAAAAATAGATTGCCTGATAGTGGATCTGATTCAAGCTCATCAGCTACTATCATAGATAAGCCATTTATTGCTTTTCTCATATCGGTACTGCCTGGTTTTATGAATATCTTTATCTTGGAGAAATCAGGAAACACTTTTCGTTTCCACCAGGTCCATCGCTGCCATTGCATCTTCTCTGCTGAATCCAGGCTGCAGGATTATTTTCCAACCACCGTGTTCGAGGATTATATTTTTCTTCACAGCAGGTATTTCAAGCATTGGCAATTTTACGAAACCCGGTTTTTGTGTTCTCTGTTTCTGCCGTTCTTGTTTGGTCCAGTTATAAAACGTGGTTGGCCGTATATCATTCTCACGGCAGAACTGACCTCCGGACATCCCGGACTCACGCCATTCTGTGAGATAGTCTGCTCGCTCTTTAGCGGTATATTGCTTGTTCATTATTTCCTCCAGCTTCCCGGAGTTTAATAGATTTCAGAGTTCAACATAAGGTGCGGTTGTTTTGACGGTTACGCGGTATTGCTGTTGTTTCGAGTTTCAAGCAGCATTGCGTAGTAGTCTTTACCCGCAACATAATATGGAAAGCATAATGAGTAAGGACCTATGTTAGTCAGCCCCTTATCATTTAAAGTAGTTATCGCAACAACAGGCATCGGGTAATAAGCGCTTGTCTGGTAGAAGTTGTCGACTATTCTGAGTTCTTCAAATTGCGACACGGCCGCCTCCGTACTGATAAAATTAATCGAGTAGGCAGAAATCAATAAATTTCTGCCTCTCACACCACCGTACGTACCGTTCGGTATACGGCGGTTCAACCAAATAGACTGTGGTACCTCAAATCAAGTACCACCCGATCAGCCTCCATGCGTTTCGTATGGAGTTTCTTGTAGAAATCCAGAGCATCTAACAACCCAAAGTGATTATGAATTATATCGTTCTTCAACAGAGGATTCATAACACCGGCCATTTTCCAATAAGAGTTGCTTCCAAGTTTCCAATGGCTCAGAACAGAATCACTAACGCCTAATTGTCTCAAACGATGTTTTCTATTCCTTCCGGTTTTCCACTGTTTCCAAAGATATTGGCGAATGCGTCTTCTTGTCCACTCCACCAACCTTTCGAGGTAGTTTTTCATGGAGCTTCTTGCGAAGTATCCTATCCATCCTCTGAACATGCTGTTAAGCTCTTTAATAACCGTTTCAATCTTTACTCCTCTGTTACATCGGGTAATTAGTCTGATACGGTCTTCGAGCTTCTTAAGTTTCTTCTTTTGAGGATAGACTCTTCCTAATATTTCCTGTTTCCCGTAGGTCAAGAAGGTGAATCCGAGGAAGGAAGAGCCCGCGGCTTTTCGCGCCTCTGTCTTTTCCATATTCACTTTAAGTTTTAATTTTCGCTCAAGATAGCTT
The DNA here is from genome assembly GCA_963675665.1 of Spirochaetia bacterium. Taxonomy (GTDB): domain Bacteria; phylum Spirochaetota; class Spirochaetia; order UBA9216; family UBA9216; genus Thalassospirochaeta. Next base: position 3,286,131 of record OY776510.1, on the reverse strand, counting down.
TTCACACTATCTCTCACCCGGTAAGAAGACCTCTTGCTCTTTGTGAAGATGTTACAGTCATCTGCGTACCTGACAAAACGTAATCCCCGCTTTTCCAATTCCTTGTCATACGGGGTTAGATAAATATTTGACAGTAGTGGAGACAGCGGTCCCCCCTGAGGTGTTCCCAAGGCTGTGGCCATCATACTTCCATCCGTCATCACTCCGCTTTTTAAGAATACGTAGATGAGCCTCCTGATGTCCTTATCGTCCATGTGTTTGTCTATCAAACTCATTAGGATGTCATGGTTTACAGTGTCGAAGAACTTGGATAAATCCAAATCAACTACATGGGTGTATCCTTCGGACATGTAGGTCTGGGCGAGTCGAACCGCATCTTCTGCGCTTCTGTTCGGTCGAAACCCAAAACTAAAGTCGCTGAAAGTCGGTTCAAACACCGGAGTTAAAACCTGAACCATAGCCTGTTGGATTACACGGTCTATTACCGTGGGGATCCCCAGAAGTCGTACGCCCCCGTTGTCTTTTGGTATTTCTACTCGCAGTACTGGTTTTGGTTTGTACTTCCTGCTCAAAATCTGCCTGCATATTTCAGGATAGTTCGCCTCGAAGTATTTCGGGAGTTCTTCTACTCCCATTCCATCCACTCCACAGGCACCTTTATTTGCCATCACCTTTCTGACAGCTTCCTGAATATTTGCAGGGGAAATCAGTTGTTCGCATAGATTGGTATTCGGTATTAACTTGTCGTCCTTTCTCATGTGTTCCTTTCTACTCTGAATTATCCCCTGTGAAGACTTTTTTTTTTTTTTCGTCGTTCGGATTATCAGGTAGGCCTTTCCGCTTTGAAAGGTATTTGATTGTTCAGCCCTTCATGATGTTTCCTCATCACTACTATGGCTTCTGCTGACTTCTCATGGCAAGCTTTACTCCGTCTATAATAAGCGATATTGCAGCCTAAGACGTCCATGAGACCTCCCCCGTTAAGGATAATGACTTTCCTTCCATGTAACCGCCACATTTACTTCATCAGTTGTAGTGCGGATTTCGTCACTTTTAGCAAACTCGTCCACTGATAAAGCCTTATATGTGATTTCTGTTCGTCGGTTCGGAAATTTGCCTCATGCTTCCTTCAGACCCAGCCTCACGACTACGCCCTTGCTGTCAGCTAACAGTTTCTTTAACACTACCACCTGTAACGGACTCTCACCGTCAAGTCATTACCCATGCAGGGCAAACTAAAAATGGCCTGCTTACGCAGGCCGTAAAATCTTGTTTTCTAATGCTTCTATTCTATCTGATAAACATAACCTTCTCCGCCGTTTGCAGAGACTACTATCCTTCCGTCCGCTTTGAGATCAGCGCCTGTTATTAAATCAGTTAACGGAAGATTTCCTTTTCCGTCCGGGCCGAAATTTAAATCCGGAGTTCCGTCGGTGTTGAATCTGTACACATAGCTCTGATCCAGGTACGGAGTAGGCCCGTCAAAATCCGCCCATCTATTGGCAAAAAGCAGTATCTTTCCGTTCTCCTGTACTATCAAATCAACAGGGAACAACCCGTCGGGAAGATAAATGCTGCCGTATTCAGCCCATTCTTCATCCATATCATACAGACTTCCGTTTTCTCTGAATTTAGAAATAATTCCGCGTCCGGCTATGAAAACATTGCCGTCATTGTCGGCTGCAATCTGCGGGCCGAATAATTCCGTTCCCGTAGTACCGATAGTGCGAACCCGTAATTCCGAAGGATCCCAGTCGGCATTAAATTCCAACTCATACGGTATATTTATATTATCCGGATCAAGTATGACCGCATGCATATAATAATCAAAAGAGGTGCTCTCTATCCATCCGGCTGCATATAATCTTTCATTATTATAATAAACATCATTAGACCTGCTTGTATTAACAGTATACGAAAAAAGGTTATGATCTACAGAATATTCAACGACAGTCGTAGACATAAGATTTTCATCGAACACCAGAACTGAAAATTTATCCACTCCGTTGGTGCCGGTTACCGCCATATAATTATTGTCCATTCCGCAGGCTGCGGCTGCCGCATAACTCATGGTTGTTGAATATGTATATTCATCATTTTTAAAATAATACAGATCCCCAAATGTAGTCCGCTTTATGAAGCCTATAAAGTCTCCGTTCGACATTTTTGCGCATGCAATATCAACAGGAGAAACCCCCGGATCATATATACCGTATGTGCCGAAACCGCTTAATAACAAACCGTCGTAAGCAAGTCTAACAAAAATCTGATTTCCCATGAAATTATAATCCGCCGCGATAATAATACTGTTGTCGTCAAAGCTTACCAGATCGTAAGTCGATGTATCGTCACCGGGCACTGTGAAAACGCCGCTGCCTGCAAAATCATAAACAAAATCACCCCTTGCTTCGGGCATGCTGCTGATGTATTTTGAAAAGATTACGTTATCATCATTGTCTCTTTCGACACCCTGCAGCCATATATTGTATTCAGTTCCGTAACTAAGATCGCCAATATTATACTGGTCTCCTCCGACATAGAGTTTGTCATTACTACCGCTGTTTACATCAGGATCTGTTCCGTAAACAATCCGGTATTCAAAATCATAATCTATGTTCCCGCTTTTTTCCCAGCGAACCCCGATATAATCAATACCGTTATCAAGGGTTAAATTTATATCGTAATCTGCTTCTCTGTTCGGATCGTTAAGATTGTCCCTGATCGGCGGTCCTTCGAATATTTCACAACCGGCAAGAACAGCCGCAGCCAGAATTACCGCAATCAGCAAGGTTATTATTATCTTTCTGTTCATGACCGCCTCCTAATAGCTTACCCGGAGGACCATTCCGGGATTATCCGATATTACCGGCATGAAGCTCAGCTCGGTACCCTTGTCTTCTTTCGGCGGGAAGAGAATAATGCCTACGGTAGTAAGCACAACTCCAAGCCCCGCAGCGCCGGCGCCGATAACAAAATCAAGAAAGGCCTTGTCGTATGCATCTGCGCTTGCATTATATAAGCCGGTGTAGTCGGCATCGTCTCCGTATGCCAAATCATACGCGTCTTTCGCAGTATTATATGCCGGAAGGCTGTTTGAAAAAAGCCTGTATAGAAAGTATCCGCCGGCCCCGATTCCCGCGATGCCTGTTGCCGTGCATACTATTGCCGGAACCGCCGATCCCCCGGATTTTTCAGCCTTCTTTGATTCTTCAGCAGTGTCTCTTGCTGTTTGGGCAGGGCCGCCTGCTTCTTCAGGCGCAGCGGCGGTTGCAACCGTTTCTTCACCCTGTTCGGGTGTCGGCACTGTGCGTTGTCGGGCATTTGTAGACACAGGTTCCGGTTCCGGTTCCGCAGCAACAGCTGCAGTAGAATCAAGTCCCGCAAGTCCGAAAGCAATCGGTTCAAGACCGTCTATCAGTTCGTCAAGATCTTTATACTTTCCGTTTGCAGTTCCCATTGTCCTTGAAGTTTCAGTCTCAAGCATTTTTACCGACATAAGGTATCGGCTTCCTACCTTGGACAGGTTTCCAGTTACAATCATCTCGGCTGACAGCATTTTACCTATTTCAAGAGCACAGGTATCATCCGTACAGCCCTGCATCGAAAATTCCATTTCGCTCAGGATTGTTTCACGCTGACTGACGTCTATTACGACATACTTGTTAGTTTTAAAAAGTTCGGCCGAAAGGAACTCTACAATCGCGTTCATTTCCACTTCAGACACAGCTTCGGTCTGAAAATCAAGAACCGCCAGCGTTTCTTTTCCCTGTGAATATAGGGGAAGACACATACATGCTACCAGCAGAAGACCGATAACAGAGGCCTTTTTTATCAACATACACAACTCCGCAGTATTTAGATGTTTCTAATATAGAGTATAGTAGATTATTTTGGATTTTTCATCAAGAATTAAATATTTGTTGGTGAATTTTTAAACTATTATGGAGGGGAACAAAGCCCCCCCTTAGATCAACTTTTATTCCTTATAGTAGGTTACAGTCAGTTTAGGTGAATTGTCGCCGTTACCGATACTGTAAAATTGTCGATAGTAAGGCATGGTTGCACTTTCTGAATATAACCTTAATCCGTAATTTATAATTTCTCCTGATGCCCAAACCTTTACTATATCAGTTATATCCTGATTAAAATCAGTTTGCGATGTGTCTGGTGGCGATATTTCAATATCATCTTCATATACAGCATCGCTTACGCTTACATAATCCCAGGTCTGTTGTTCCCATTCCCGATTCATCACCTGTATATGCATAGAGCCTGTTCCTGTGGGATGAACAGAATTATCATTTGTTTTTAAATACAATACAGCATCTGTAACTACGCTATTACTTACCCCGGCGGTTTTAAGATCAAAATTTATAAAACTTATGATTTGAGTTATATAAGTATTATCCACATAGATTTCAAGCGGATCCGCCTGGGCTCCCGACGGATTGAAAATAGACCCGGCACTTGATGCTTCCAATGTAACAGTATCTGTTACCACCACCGAAGCAGATACCGGACCGGTAAAATCGTAATTTTCCGCGTTTCCGATTTCAGCTCCACCGCCGTCCTTGTAATCAATAAATAACCGTTCATCCTCATTCATATCGTCCCACTTCCCACCGAATGAAAAGATTGAATAGTATACACGACATCCCCTGGGGTAATCATCATTGCCGTCTATATAATCATTATACGTTTGATTTCCGTAATCAACTCTTCCTACAACCTCTCCGTCATAGATGGACTCCGGAGCTTCGCTTGCCTTTCTGATAATAAGGTATCCTTCTGTTTTATTACTCTCACTTGTTTCACCGTCGTTCCAGCTTAGGCCGATAAAGCTGCCTTCGTTGTACAGAAGCTCGGCGCTGAAATTCGCTGCCGCCGGAACCGGGTTACCCGTATCAAACGGGTTGCTTCTGCCTTTTATGGGCGCCACCAGCACGTCGCAAGCTGCAATAACCAGTAAAATCATCAAAACTGATATAATAAAAACAATCTTTGTTCTGTTTTTCATCTCTATCTCCTTATCTCAATTTAATATTAACTTCCACGCCTATTCCCGTAAGCGAGGGTCTTATTGCGAAATTCTCCAGATCGGACGCAACTGCGTGACCGGAGCCCGACGGCAGAAGCATTGCTGTAATGACAGCTGCTGCCCCGACGCCCCAGAGTCCGTAGGTTGTATATGTCATAATCTCATAAAATTCCTGTGTTTTTTGATAATTATCATACAGATAAGAAGCTGCATCGGAGGTGCTCGCCGACATATAATCATCATAGGCTTCTTCAGCAGTAAAATGCGTATTCGTTGCAATCGAACTTGTAAAGTTGCCCCCGGTAAAAAATAAATATCCCGCAGTCATAATAATTTTATTAAGTATTCCCGATGCTGCAGGGGTTTTATCTCCGGGAATAAACCATGAACCAATAGACAGCAACCCTCCGGCACCCCAGAGCCCGTAACTTATAAATTGCTGTATCTGATATGAATCATAGTACCCTGAATAATTCTCCCAGAGGGCTTGCGCAGCCTCATCGGTGCCTGCTGACAAGTAGTCTTCATATGCTTGAGTGCTGCTGAATGCGTTATTAAAAGATATTGCAGAAAGAAAATTTCCGGCCGCAAGAGCCGCAGCGCCGGCTGCATAAGTCAGTTTTCCGCCGAAAGACATATACGAATCGCCGAGATAAGATGAGGCGCTTGATAACCCGCCTCCAATTCCGGAGGTTATATAACTCCATCTTGTTTGTGTTTCATATCTGTTATAATAATGCTCATAATCGGTGTCTCCGTCCCCTGAATACAACAAGCCCGGATCAATAACAGCGGCCATATAGGCGTCGTATGCATCTTCCGCCTTCAATCTGCTTGCAAAACCCATGTTTCTGAAAATACCTGCAGTTACAAATTCACCGGCACCCAGGGCTGAGGCTGCAAAAGACAGAATATTAAACGAACCGGACTCCTTCGGTGCTTTTTCTTCTTCATCTGCTTTATCAGGTGCGGCCGGTAATTGAGCTTCTGCTTCAACCGGCTTCGCGGGTTCCTCTGCAGCAACAGCAATCGGCTGCGCTGCTTCGGGTTCAGGTTCAGGCTCCGGTTCAGGAGTCGCTACAACTACAGTATCCTTTTCCTTCCCTGCAAGGGTTACGGCGATCGCTTCGAGCCCGTCAATCAGTTCATCCAGATCATTGAATTTTCCGTTTGCAGTCCCCATTGTCCTCGACGTTTCGGTCTGAAGCATTTTTACAGACATAAGATAGCGGCTTCCTACTTTGGACAGATTTCCTACAACTATTAATTCCGCAGACAGTAATTTACCAATCTCAAGAGCGCATGATTCATCTGTACATCCCTGATTGGAAAATTCCATTTCCGTCAGGATTGTTTCACGCTGGCTGACGTCAATAACGATATACTTGTCGGTATTGAACAGTTCAGCCGACAGGAATTCCACTATTGCATTCATTTCTGTTTCAGAGACTGCTTCGGTTGTAAAATCAAGAACTGCGAGCGTTTCCCGGTTTTGAGCTGCGACAGGCGATAGTAAAACGGCTGCAAGAATCACCAAGCTGAAGAACAGTTTTCTTCCAGACATATAATTCTCCGTCTTTTTTATTTTCCTATACCGACAGTATAGGCTATTTCTCCGGCTTTTTCAATTTTTATATTATTAAACACATTTATGTTTCCGGCTTTACATAACCCGGACTTTTAGTTAGCATGTTTACAATATGACTAAATACAGCGATACTTTTATCATCAAGAATTTTCATACCGGGCCCAACGGGCTTGCGTATATTCCGAGCCTTTTCAATTTTATGTACGAAGCTGCAGGTGATCACTGCGTTGAAGAAAACATCACTATACACGACCTGCAGGAAATCGGCCTGACATGGATGCTTTCCCGTTTTAATGCGGAATTCAAACGTATTCCGGCATACCAGGACAGGCTTACCGTCACAACATGGCCGACCGGCGTCAGGGGACTTTACTCATGCAGGGACTTTCTTGTTACCGACCAGCACAATGAAGAAGTCATAAGGGCAACCAGCGCATGGCTTACTATCAATCTCGAAAAACGCCGTGTCGTAAGGCTTCCGCAAAAGGTCCTTGATATACACCCGTCTACCGAGGATGCCGAACGCATGATTATTGACAATTTCAGGGAAAAACTTGAAGAACCTGACGGTACTTCAGTCGTCGGCGGCTTCCGGGCCGATTATTCAACGCTCGATATTAATTCACACGTCACATCAGCCGTTTATATCCGATGGCTTCTTGATGCGCTTCCGTTTAATTTTCATGTAGAGAAAAAAATTAAAAAATTGAATATTATCCATAAAGCTGAAATACTGCCGGGAGAAGAAGCGCAGGCCGAGCAGAACATCAGGGGCAACGAAGTAATCCACTGCATAAGACCTGCCGGCGGCGGCAGTGCAAACTGTGTGGCTCGCAGTTTATGGGAATGATTTTACAGCCTATTCTGGATACTCCCGCCTGTAGAACCTGATTGTTGCGCCGACAATATCCATATCAGAATATGCGTTCCATTCCACGTAGCCGTTGTAATACTCGGGCTCAAAATAAAATCTGCCGTCATCCGTATCATATATGCCTTCAAAACTGCTCCATCCAGCCGAAGAATCCCAAAATGAATCATCCATCCATAGATCATACCAGTCCAGAGTGTTAAATCTGTCATCGACAATCCTGTATACAGCATAATCACCCTTATCCGTGTAATTGGATGCAATTATGATATGTTCCCAGGACGTAAATTTTTCGCCGAAGATTTCACATGAATACAATAACCCTAAAACGATTATCAGGATCGAGATCAAAAATACTATTTTTTTCATTATTTTCTCCTCTTGAATATTCAGGAGCACACTTATCTAGAAATTTTATCTTGTTTTATTTTACAATAATTTATTAATTCATGCATCTTTTTTCTAACATGCCATCCGCAGACCATCCGCAAGAACAAAACGCCGCGACAGTCCCGCACCCATAGCTTCAATTTAGTGTTAAATTATGATAAAAACAGTAAAAATCACGGTTTCCTCTGTTAATACATGTTTAGGCAAACATTTTTTTGTTTTTTCTGTTGCGGATTCATAAAAAAACATATATACTTGTTTTTTATGCGTGAATCAGGAAAAACAACTATATTTTTAATTACCGCAATGCTCGCATGGGGTTCTGTATATCCTGTTTCAAAGTACCTGATGGCTGATATCAGCCCCGGAGTACTTGGATTTCTGAGATATTTTACTGCGATAATAGCATTATCTCCCTTTTTTGTAATTGAAATTCGAAAAAACAACATAAAATTTGATGCAAAGTCGGTTTTTTTATTTTTTTCTGCCGGTTTGACCGGGACAACTTTACTTGCAATATTCCTTTTTTCCGGGGTTGCAAGATCAACCGCCTCAAACGGTTCAATAATTATAAATTCCCAGCCTATTTTTACCGCGATTCTTGCTCCGCTGCTGATCAGGGAAAGTGTTTCCGGTATTCAGACAGCCGGTATTTTAGCCGGTTTTGCAGGTATGTTTCTTGTCGTTACAGGCGGCAATTTCAATTTTTCATCCGGCGGCAGCAACTATCTGTTCGGTAATTTATTACTGTTGGCCGGGGCAGTTTCAATGAGTTTATACGGCATTATCATAAAGGCTCCTGTGAAAAAATACGGAAGCATTATTGCAACCTGGATAAGTATGACCGCAGGAACAATTATTCTTTTCTTATATAATCTATTTACTGTTGATCATTTTCTGAACCAGGTTTTCATTCCCGCCGGAACCGACGTCTTACTGATTGTCTACCTCGGAAGTATCGGAACCGCAGCAGCCTATCTTCTTTTTTCACTTGCACTACATAAAATCGATGTTTTAAAAGCAACTGCCTTTAAATTTCTTATTCCTGTTTCCGGAATAAGTTTATCAATGATTTTTCTCGGCGAAAGGCCCGCCATAGCTGTTTATGCGGGTATTTTTATAGTAATTTTTTCTGTTTTCCTGATTCAGAGAAACTCGTTTCAGTTTTCTAATGTTCGGAAAGCAAAATCGTAACTTTCAGAGGAGGGTTTTAATGTCAAATAATGCAAAAAAAGACTATCTATGCGAAGCGGTTCCTCCATTTAACATTGCGACAGCAATGGAAGAAGCTTCCAGATGTCTTCTATGTCTTGATGCACCATGCAGTCAGGACTGCCCGGCCGGAACTAATCCCGGCGACTTTATCCGGGCAATCAGGTTCAGGAATTTCAAGGGTGCGGCAGAAATAATCCGCACAAACAATGTCCTCGGCGGAATATGCGCCAGAGTGTGCCCTTATGAGGTTCTTTGTGAAGAGGCATGTTCAAGAACCGGTATCGATAAACCGATTCAGATTGGACGTTTGCAGCGTTTTGCAACTGATTATGAAAAGGCTTCAGGGTTCAAGGTTCTTGAAAAAGTTGATGCCACAAAGGAAAAGGTAGCCATGATCGGTTCCGGCCCTGCTTCACTTACATGTGCAGCTGAACTTGCTCAAAAGGGTTATGAAGTTACTATCTTTGAAGAAAAATCCGTTCCTGGCGGAGTGCTGTCCTTTGGTGTAGTACCGGCACGACTTCCTCAATACATTGTTGATGAAGAAATCGAGCTTATCAAGAATCTCGGCGTAAAAATTGTCTGCAATACCAAGATCGGCAAAGACAAGAACATTGCAGATCTTAAGGCTGATGGTTTCAAGGCATTTTTTATAGGCGCCGGAATTCAGGCTCCAAAAATGCTTGATGTTCCGGGTACGGATCTTGACGGTGTAACAAATGCAGTTGAATACCTGGGCAGTGCAAAACCGTCGGGCGGCGATATTGACCCGGGCAAAAAGGTTGTTGTTATTGGCGGCGGTGATGTTGCAATGGATTGTGCAACTACATCAAGACTGCTTGGCTCTGAAAAGACGATGATTCTTTACCGCAGAACCAGAGAAGAAGCGCCTGCTCATAAAACCGAAATGACCTATGTTGAATCACTTGGAGTTCATATCCATTACGGTTTTACACCTACAGAGATAGTAGGCAGAGATGGAAAGGTTGCAGCAATTAAAGGCAAAGGATTTAAAGACGATTCAACTATTATGCTTGAATGCGATAAGGTTGTTTTTGCAATAGGCCAGATGCCTGATGAATCTGTAAAATCGATTGCAGATCTCAAATTCAGCCCTAAAAATACTATTGTTGCAGATGAGGATGATGACTGCACAACCAGCATACCTTATATCTTTGCAGGCGGAGATATAGTAAACGGCGGGAAAACAGTCGTTAAAGCTGTTGCAGTAGGCAAAAGAGCCGCAGAAAGCATCGACAAGTATCTCGGCAAGGAGGTAAAATAATGAACAAGAGAGTACATGCAGATTTATCGGTTGACTTCCTTGGGTTTAAATGTGAAAATCCGTTTTTTCTTTCTTCTTCTCCCGTAGCTGCCACTTATGAAATGTGCGCTAAATTCCTTGAAGCCGGCGGCGGCGGTGTTGTTTTTAAAACAATCGGCACTTACATTCCTGATGAATGCTCACCCAGGTTCGACCAAACCCGTAAAGAAGGTGAACCTTTTATCGGGTTTAAGAATATGGAGCAAATCTCTGATCATCCTTACGAGGAAAACCTTGAATTTCTTAGAAAACTCAAAAAAGACTACCCTGCAAAATGCCTTATTGTTTCAATAATGGGTATGAATGAAGATGATTGGGAGAGACTGGCCCGGGACGTTACCGAAGCCGGCGCCGATATCATTGAATGCAACTTCTCATGTCCGCAGATGACACAGGAAAACATGGGTTCAGACGTTGGAGCAAGCGTTGATCTTATCGACAGTTTCACCAAAGCCACGCTTAGAGGCACCAACCTTCCGGTAATGCTGAAAATGACTCCCAATATCGAAAAAATGGAAGTGCCTGCACGCGCATCAATAGAAGCCGGCGGTCATGCGATAGCAGCAATCAATACTATCAAATCCATTACCGGTTTGGATCTCGACAAGATGACAGGGCTTCCCGTAGTCAACGGAAAATCATCCATTTCCGGTTACTCCGGAAAAGCAGCCAAACCTATTGCACTTCGGTTTATTGCCAACATGAAACAGGATGATCTTCTTAAAGATATTCCTATAAGCGGTATTGGCGGTATTGAAACCTGGGAAGACTGTGCAGAGTTCATACTCCTTGGATGTACAAACCTTCAGTTTACAACATCGATTATGCAGTATGGCTACAGAATTGTTGAAGACATGATCAGCGGGTTGTCCATCTGGATGGAAGAAAAGGGTTTTAAATCAATTGATGATTTTGTCGGTCTTGCTGTAAAAAATATTGTTCCGGCAGAAGAACTTGAACGTGATTTTAAAGTTTATCCCAAAATCGATTACGATAAATGCGTAAGTTGCGGACGATGTTATATATCATGTTTCGACGGAGCCCATCAGGCCATTACCTGGGACCCCGAAGAACGAAAGGTAGAAATTGATGAAGACAAATGTGTCGGCTGTCAGCTCTGCCTTCACGTATGCCCTGTTGCCGGTTGTATAACTCCGGGCAAAGTTGTCTTCAAACCTGAAGACCAGTTCGGAAAAGGAAGCGAAGCCAAATACGTGGAGAAAACTCCAAATACGCGCGAAATCATTGTGGGAGAATACGACCAGTAAACAAATTAAAACTGCCGCCGGGTTTTCCAACGGCGGCAGTTTTCTGATTTAACCCCTTATAATAGAAAAAACTGATCTTTTTCTTTTCTCCAGTTTCCTGTAATCGGTTATTTTGGTGTTCAACATATATTTTAATACAATCCTGTATGCTTCTTCACGATCATTATTATGATTGAATATAAAAACATATTCATCTAGATTGCGCTGCATATATTTTTCAGAAACGCTGTGATGACCGTTTTTTAACCCGAACCGTATATCCTGTAATATTATGTGAAGATTCATAAAATCACCGCCGTAATAACTGAATGAACTCATCTGACTGATCCTGTTCAATTCAAGCCAGTTTCGTATATATAATTTGTCAGGGCTTGTTATCACCTTGATATTTTCTGAAAATCTTCTTTTAAAATAATCTTTGATATTCATTTCATCGGGATTTTTAATCATCTGAAGGCTTAATCTCTTTTCACCTTCCAGTTCAAGTGCCCCCAGAATACTTACTTTATGATAATCACTTCCGTACCCTGTTATTACAATTTCATCAAATTCTATAACACCGTTCAGTCTTTTCTGCGGTTCATTCAAACTTATAGCATACCTTACCTTGTTCATAGCCTCCCAGGCTGTTCTGTATGAGCCTAAATCAAGTTCTTCAAATACCGTTTTTGCCGTTATTACTCTTTCAGGCGAGCAGCATATTAATCTGATAAGCTCCAACCACTTTTTTAAAGGGATATGACTTCGCCCGAACATTGTATTTCCAAGCGGAGATATCTCTTTTCTGCATTTTCTGCATATTAAAAGTCTTCGTGCTTCCTTAATCCAGTATGTATCACCGCCGCATACAGGACAGCAAAAACCGTCTTTAAGGTAATGCCCGACAAGCATTTTAAAGCTTTCATCATGTACCATATCTCATTATATAGTAAAAGAGTTTTTTTTTCAAATTGTGGGATTTAAGTGGATAAATTGTGCGCTTTTTCTGCTTGACAGAAATTTCCAATCACATATAACCTGTTTTTATGGTATGTAGTACCTAAATAAAACTTTTTGGAGGAAGTATGTTTGGATTACCTGGACTCACGGCATTAGTGTTGTTTGGATTCCCACTCTTCTGGATTATTTACACTCTGATCTTCTTTATAAAAACCCGGAACTGGGTAGATGACTCTGAAAACCAGGGAGGTAACAAGTAATGAACCCTGTTGTTCTTGTTTTTCTTGTTATTTATTATGTTGTTGTAGTTGGAATCGGTTTTTGGGCAGTAAAAAAGGGAGGAGCAAAGGACCTTGAAGGTTATCTGCTGGGAGGACGTAAAGTCGGCCCTCTGGTAACTGCAATGACCCTTCAGTCGACTTCCATGAGCGGCTACATGTTTCTGGGCGGCGGTTCCGCCGGTTACACAACCGGTTACTGGTCGATATGGTACGCAGCCGGTGATATCGGCGGCGGTGTTGTAAACCTTTCCGTTATCGGCCGAAGAATGAGAAAATTGTCCAAGATTCTCGGCTCTTTAACATCTATCGAGTATCTTGAACATCGATACCCTCACCCGGCTACACGCCTGATAGCCGGAAGTTTGTCTGTCTTCCTTTTATTTTTCTATGTTCTGGCACAGTTTATAGCTGGCGGTAAGGGCATGGCTCTTGTAACCGGGCTTCCGTATGGCGCTGCTCTCGCAATTGCTGTCGGTATTATCATGCTTTATACCTTCATGGGCGGTTACTTCGCTGTTGCATATACCGACTTTTTTCAGAGCCTTGTAATGGTTGTAGGTATGATCTGGATTTTTGCAGCTACCTTGAGCCATGTAGGAGGTTTTACAGCTGTCAATGAAGCGATAGGCAAAATAGACATGACTTATCTCTCAATCTGGGGTAAAGATCTTGCAAACCAGTACGCATGGAGCGATTTACTGGGAGCCGTACTTATTTTCTCTGTCGGGTACATGGGTTGGCCTCATGTTGTTACAAGACATATGGCTATGGACAGTCCAAAAACCGCCCGTATGGCCGGTGTTTATTCGACAATCTGGAACCTTTTCTTTGTAACGGCCCCTTACCTTCTTGGTATTTTCGCAATTATTGTTCTTCCGAATCTTGCTGATCCCGAAATGGCCATTTTTACATTAGCGGGAACTCTCCTGCCGGCAGCCGTAACCGGTATTGTTATGGCAGCCATCATGGCGGCTATAATGTCTACTGCAGATTCAATCCTGCTTCAGGTAGGAACAGTTGCATCAAGGGATATCTTTCAGCGATTTTTTAACCCGAAAGCTTCCGACAAGCAGATGGTCTGGGTTTCACGGATTCTCGTAGCCGTAATTGGTATTGTCGGTCTTGTTATCGCCCTGTTCAGCCCTCCGGGAATCTTTGCAGTTGTAGTATTCACTACTTCCGTACTTGGTAGCGCGTTCATGCCTGCTTACGTTTGTGCGGTTTGGTGGAAGAAAGCAAATACACCGGGCGCCCTTGCATCGATAATCGGCGGCGCATTGACTGCATTTCTGCTTGAAAAATTAGGAATACCCATCAACCCGATGTTGGGAGGCCTTGTTATATCATGGGCTCTTATGATAATTGTGAGTCTTGCAACACAAAACTCACATCCTGTAGCAGACCATATTGTTAAAGCAATGGATGAAGCAATTAAAATCGGGCCTATCCCCAAAGATATGCTTGCAAAATCAGATTTTAACCTTGCTCAGGAAGCAAGCGGCATAAATAAAAAAATAGACAAATAATTTGTTCGTCGCAGAACTGTTTATTCCGCCCCCATTGCGGGGCGGTCTTTTTGGGAGTTTAACCTGATGCCTGAAGATACTGCTGATACTCGTTCCGTAAAAACTCTTATTGCTGCGATAGCGCATGATATTGAACAAAATGAAGCAAAGAATATTGTATTAAAGCACTCAGAGCAGCATTCAGTTCAGGTCCAGAAGATTATCTACTACCCTTATCACTGGTTCCTTTTTTCTTACACAATTAAAACACTTTTTGGTAAAAGCAGAAGCATAAAGGCTTCCTGCCTTGTCGATCTTATTAATAATCATGCGGCTACTACCGACAAGTTCGACCTCTGCGATATTGAAGTGCTTAAAGACTGCGTTCTTGAGCATGATTACAACCGGGATGAAGCTTTTAAAACTGCAAAAACATATCTTACACATGCATCAATTCACAATTCCAGGGTTCTTTTTGCACCTGATTCCGAAATTATAGAGGAAAGACTTGTTTATAAACCCTTCTGGATTGTAAAATGTACAAACCGTGAAAGACACAGCTTCAAGGTTATTGTTGATGCCGTTACCGGAAAATTTCAACTTCTTTAATCGGAATTTTTATTTACAGGAGTTATAATGCTAAAATTATTATTTCTGCCCGGCGCACTTTTTCTTCTTGTAATATTTTTCAGGGTTGTTGTTCCATATATCTCAACCGCCCCCTGGAAAAGACTTATAGACAGCGCTCTTTACTACCGCAGCAGAAAAGAAATTGATAAATCCGATTCCCTGCTGATAAAAGCACTGCATAAATACCCTATGCAGCCCGAAGTGTACCTTGAATATTTTCTTAACTACAGCGAAGCTGAGAATATAAAAAGCAGGTTTGAAGTTATTTCCGACGGCTACCAAAAGACTAATGATGTCATACTCGGTTTTTTTATAGGGTCAACTTACCTTGAACACGGTGAACTTGAAAAAGCTGAACAGCTTCTTGATACTGAAATATGCAGGGAATATATGCTTAAACGGGGAATCACACTGCTGCCTGAACTATATTTTGAAATGGGCGACTACACGAAAGCAGAAAAGGAATTTTTGTCCTTTTACCGCGATCTCTATGACAATGAAGGTAATTTGGATGATATGCTTGCCGAATTGAGTCCGCAGGATCTTGTTATGCTGGCATTAATTCGCAAAAAAAGCGGAGGAGATTATTTGAATGTAATGAATTATGCTCCGAAATCAAGTATCCATTCCGATATGAGCTGGCAGGATCTTCTGACATCCCTGCAGGATAAATTCAAAAAACTCAAACCTGCATCGACAGGACTCTCCGGGGATCCCGGAGAGTTCAACCGTAGAAGAAAGGAATACTATCAGTCCAGGATACAGCTTATAGAGTCGTTTCTGTAGTTCATCTGCATATTTTATTAGAATTCCGGCCTCTGCGGGTATATAATATATGCATGAAAAAAAGGTTTATTTTAATATTATCAGTTGTCGTCTTTTTTTGGGGCTGCAACAACATTAACCCGCCTGAAACAGTGCTGATAACAAGTTTTTTATTCTCAGTAATTGATAATCAGATGCTTGATGCTACTGTTTATGCCGTTGTCACCGGAACCAGCATCACTGCCGAATTTCCTGATAAAACCGATATTACTTCATTGAGACCTACCATTGAAATGATGGACGGCTCCGATATTATGCCTGCATCCGGGTCCGTTCTTAATTTCAGCAGACCTGTTTATTTTATTGTGACCTCACAGCAGGGCGACAGCATTACATATACTGCTACTGTTACTTTGGCTGAAAAATAAAAAAGCTGTTCCCGCCGGGGGAACAGCTTTTTATCAAAAATATTATCTGTGTTTTTTCAGATCAGCACCTACAGCAGATTTTCATCAACCCAGGAACAAACCTTGTCAAGTATCTCAAATGCTTCCGAAAGCTCCTGTTCCGTAATAATCAGCGGCGGAGAAACAGAAATCATATTCTCATGAGAGTAGGTTGTAAAACCATTCTCTCTGAGTTTCCCTACAATCTGCTTCATAAAACCTTTCGGATCTGCAGCATATGGAACGAGCGGTCCGTTTTCTTTATCTACAAATTCAACCATTCCGAACAAACCGATATTTCTGCACGGGCCGACTGACGGGTGTTTTTTCTGAAGCTCAGCCATCTTTGCAGCAAGAACTTTCCCCATTTCTTTGGATCTATTGATAAGGTCAAGTTCCTTGTAAACTTCAATAGTTGCAATACCGGCTGCACATCCGAGCAGGTGTGCGCTGTAGGTAAGACCGCAAAAAAGTACGTTTTCTTCAAAGTGGTCAGCAATTGCCCTGGAGACAATAACTCCGCCTATTGGTGCATAACCGCAGGTTATACCTTTAGCAAAGCTTATCATGTCCGGCATTACATCCCAGTTCATAAACGCAAACCATTCACCGGTTCTGCCCCAACCTGCCATAACCTCATCACAGACCATCATAATTCCGTATTTATCGCAAAGAGCCCTGACGCCTTCGAGATAGCCCTTGGGCGGAACAAGAACGCCGTTTGAACCGACAACAGTTTCAAGAAAAATTGCGGCTACATCATTTCTGCCTTCCCAGATTATCTGCTCTTCAAGTTTGGCCAGGCAGTACTTTGAGTATTGTTCTTCACTTTCGAACTTTATGACAGGTTCCCGTTCAATATACGGATTAAAGAACTTAATAAAACCCGGGATTCCGGGTTCTGACGGAAATCTTCTCGGCTCACCCGTCAGATTGGCAGCGCCGTAGGTAGCGCCGTGATATGAACGGTATCCGCTGAAAATTTTATTCTTACCTGTAACCATTCTGGCCATCTTGATGGCATTTTCATTGGCTTCGGCGCCTGCATTTGTAAAAAAGACCTTTCCCATACCGGGAACTATTTCTTCAATAATTTTTCTTGCAAGCTCAGCCCGTACATCAACGGCATAAGCAGGTCCCATAAAAGGCATTTTCTCTGCCTGCTCCTGTATTGCCTTAATAATTTTTTTATTTCCGTGTCCGACGTTCATATTAACAAGCTGTGCCGACATGTCATAATATTTTTTACCGTCTGCATCCCAGAAGAATATTCCTTCAGCCTTTTCAACTACTATGGGATTGAGCGCCTTCTGCGCACTCCAGGAATGCATGTTATATTTTTTATCAAGTGCCCTGATTTCTTCACCAGCCATGATATTTCTCCTTGTTTCCGATCTTTTAATTTAATTATGCTTCATACATAATCTTGCCGAAAAGATCTTCATCACTCGGCATTGTGCTTTCAATTTCAAATGAAACCCAGGTATAGTTGAGAAGGTTTTTCCAGGTTATGTTTTCCGAAGCGATATTACCTCCCCAGGTTCCGCAACCGAGAGTCATTGACATCGGCATTCCGTTTGTCCAGGCACCTGAGTTTGCAAGACACTGCGGCTGGTTAACCATAATTCTGGCAACCTTGACTCTTCGTCCGAGCTCCTTGACCTTTCTCTTGTCGAAAGTATGTATTCCGCAGGAATGTCCGGCACCGGAGTAATCCGTAATATCATTAACAAGCTGAACAGCATCATCAAATGTTTTATATTTATATAGTGTAGTAACCGGCGACAACTTTTCTCCGGAGAAAGGATGTTCCTTACCCACTCCCGTTTCAGGGACCATGATAAAGCATTTGTCTTCGCCCATTTTTAGTTTTGCAAGTTTTCCGATTTTCTGGGCAGGCTGAGCTACAATATTTCTTGAAAGCACACCGTTTTCCCACATAACAGCCTGAAGCGCCTTTTTCTCGTCTCCTGCTGCAAGATATCCGCCTTCAGCCTCAAGAGCCTTGATCATGTCATCGTAAAGATCTTCCTGGATAAGCACGCAGTTTTCAGTAGAACAGCTTGTGGCATGATCAAATATTTTGGATCTTTTAATCTTGTTTGCCGCATCTGCGAGGTCTGCATCATCAGCAATAATACTTACCGCATTACCGGCGCCTACACCATAAGCGGGAGTTCCGCTTGAATAAGCGGCCTTAACCATTCCCGCACCGCCTGTTGCAAGAACCAGATCAGTCTGCTTCATGAGTTCATTGCTTGATTCTACTGAAACTTCTTCAATACCGATTACGAGGTCTTCCGGAAAATTATTTGCTTTCAAAGTTGCCCTGATTGTATCGACAGCCATTTTATTGGTTGCCTTTGTTCTAGGGTGTGGAGCAAGAATAATAGCATTCCTGGTTTTGATTGCACTCAGAGCTTTTGCGAAAGGAGTTGCCTCAGGATTTGTGCATGGTACCAGCGCGCCGATAACACCGACCGGTTTCGCGTATTTCAACAGACCTTTCTCTTCATCGACTTCTACGAGACCGACAGATTTCTGTCCTCTCATATCACGAAGAGTACCTTTTACTTTTGCATAAATCTTTCCGACCTTATCAGGTCCGTAACCCATTCCTGATTCTTCTGCGGCAAAATCACCCAGTTTCTTCGCAAAATCCGGTTTACATCCGGCCCAGGCAATTCGCACACACATTTCATCAACCTGTTCCTGTGTTGCAAACTCAATTTTCTTCTGAGCAGAACGTGCTCTTTCTACCAAACCTGCTATATAAGCAGCAGCTTCTTTAGGATCTGCCATATCAGCTTACCTCCACCTCTATTATATATATTGTCAGACAATGACCTAAACGATCATAGACACACCATAATACCCTTTCCGGCTCAGGTCAAGGCTATATATTGTAAAATGTTGAGTTTTTTTTAGCGCAAACATTTTTTGATAAATTTAACTTGACGAATCTTCGTAATATGCAATAAAATCTATCTAACGTCTGACACGAGTCTGATTAATGATTGATTTTTTAAGGCGTAACAGTTATGATAATGTATCCATTTATGTTTAACGTAGGATGTATACTTCAAAAACAAAATCGCATGTCTACAGATATTAAATCTATATACAGGAGAATCAAAAAAAAGGATCGCCTTTTTTTCTGCAAGAATCAGAATAAACAATTCTGTTCTTAAAATATTTTTTTGGAGGATTTATGAGCGACGAAGCAAAAAAAAGTGAAGGATGGGTAATTTACCCTATCGGCACTAAACCGAAATGGGGACTTTCTTTCCTTCTCGGCGCCCAGCAGTTCCTGACACAGTTTGGATCAACTGTAATTATTCCGATAATTGTCGGAGGAGCTATGGGTCTCCCTACAGAAGAACTCGCACTTCTAATTTCAACCATGTTCTTCTGTGCAGGAATTACAACCCTGATTCAGCAGTCACCGATCGGAAACAGGCTACCGATTCTGCAGGGTGGTACTTTCTCATTCCTCGGCCCTATGTTCGCAATAGTAGGAATGTGTGCTGCCGAAGGTTTAGGTTACGAGGTTATGATACAGCAGGTTTGTGCTGCAGTAATGATAGCATCGCTGTTTGAAATCATAATCGGTTATACCGGGCTTATGGGACTTATAAAAAGAGCATTCAGCCCGATAGTAATCGGACCTACAATCGCAATGATAGGACTTGCGCTGTACGGCGTAGGCGCTCCGTGGATGGCAGGCAACTGGGTTATCTCACTGGTAACTTTTGCCGCAATCGTAGTTTTCTCCCAGATTTTTTCGAGAAAATCAAAAGTATTTGCACTTTTCCCGATTCTCCTTGCCGTTATCCTTGGATGGCTTATCTCCTGGATTGGAACTGTAAGCGGAATTATTCCCGAAGGCAATCCTGCCAACCTTAAAAACGGTATTGAACTTATATCATCGGCACCTGTTTTCTGGATTAAACCGGCTATTCCTTTCAAATGGGGGTTCCCTTCATTTAATGCAATAACAGCAGCCGGAGCACTCGGAATGCTTGCAGGATACATCGGTTCAATGATTGAATCTGTAGGCGACTACTATTCATGTGCACGAATTGCCGAAGCTCCCGTACCGACAGCAAAGATTATCTCCAAGGGTATCGGCGCTGAAGGTGTCGGCTGTCTTATCGCTTCCATTTTCCAGACATGTAACGGTACAACTTCATATTCTGAAAATATCGGTTCAATAGGTCTGACAAGAGTTGCCAGCCGCCGCGTTATCCGTGCAGCAGGTATTATTCTTCTTGTTCTTCCTTTCTTTGGAAAATTCGGAATGGTTCTCGCAACCCTTCCCCAGCCGATAGTAGGCGCTCTGTTCTTCGCAATGTTCGGACTTATTGCTGCAACCGGTCTTTCCAACCTGCAGTTTACCAATCTGAACAACGCCAGAAACCTTTTCATTATCGGTGTAGGTTTCTTCGCCGGTCTTACTCTTCCTGCTCATTTTAATGCAGCATCAATGGTAAGCGGCGATCCCGGTTCGGGACAGTTTGTAATTACCAACATTTTCCAGACAATCCTTACTACAGGTATGGCTTGTACGGCTATCATCACAATGGTTCTTGACAACCTTCTTCCCGGTGCTACCAGAGAAGAAAGAGGTCTTACCGTTTGGGAAGCCGAAGCCAGCGATGAAGCATGGGAAAAAGCTGAAGCTGAATGGGCGGCAATTCCTGTCGGACATGCTAACTGGCATGTTATGAACTAAAATAAAATTCAGTTTTTATTTTTCAAATACGGGATGTCAGCCGGTTTTGCCGGCAGGCATCCCTTTATTATATTTATACATGGAGTAGTAATTGAATAAAAATAAGCATCTTGCGTTTTACATAGCTCTCGCTGTGCTGATGATTCTTGATTTGTATTCAATCTTCAATACAGGCAATCCGAATTCTTTCATAAGGTATATTGTTCCGGATCCGGGCTGGGATTTCCTGATAACAGCGTTAATATCGCTTTCAATTGTTGTTCTGGTTATAATAATGAACAGCGGAGGCAGGGCAGATAAAGATCCTGTTTATTTGTCTCTTCTTGACAATAAATCACATATTGAAAAACTGAGAGAAAAAGGTAAAAATGATCAAGAAATTGCGCTGTCTTTTGTTAACAAACTTAATGAAAACAGTTTTGCCAGAAAGATAGCCTATAGAAAAGCATTAAAATATCTCAAGAGGATCTGATGAACACGATTGTAAACCTTTCCCCGATAGTACTCGGCATAATAATTTTCGGTATTGTTATACTGATGGCTGTAATCAGAAATATTGAATCAAAACATCTTTCCGCCAGATACAGCACTGATGAAATTGTTCTTACATCGTTTGGTGTTACCTGGTTCGGCCAGGAAAGTCAGCTTGAAAAACCGTTGCGAAAAACCGGCGCTGTTGCTCTGGTAAAAGACGGTATTTACTATCATTCGCGATTCGGCGGACTGGAAGCTTTTATTCCCGCTAAATCAATTAAATCGATTGGCACCACCGATTTCTTCTGTGACAAGCCGTTAAATGATACTGTTATTCAAATTTCTTTTAAAAACGATAATTCAGAACTTGACCGTATGGCTTTCAGAATTCCATCTCCGGCCAGATGGATTGTCATGATGAAGAAGCATCTTTTAAACACCTGATTTTCTTTTAAAATAATCTCAAAAAGTCAACAATTCTTGTTTACGCAACCACCAACTGATGATAATATCAGAATGTCTGAAGTTATCTTAGATTTACAATTTTATATTTTTATGCTATTAAACTTCTATAGGGTTGACATTAGTTGCTTTATAAGTAGGTTTTATAATTATATAATTTCATTTCTTCTTTGCGGGGGTTAAAATGGGTAACAACGAAAAGTTACAGGAATTTAAAGAAGTACGTGCAAAGATGCTCAAAGGCGGGGGCGATACCCGTATCAAAGCACAGCACGATAAAGGCAAATTTACTGCGCGTGAGCGTATAACCGGATTGCTTGACGACGGATCATTTGTAGAAAGTCAGGCATACATTAAGGGAAGAACTACTGATTTCGGAATGGCAGACAAGCATATTCCCGGAGACGGTGTTGTTTCCGGTACCGGCAAAATAAACGGCAAACAGATTTTCATTTCCTCACAGGATTTTACCGTATTAGGCGGTTCTTTGGGCGAAATGCACGCCGAAAAAATTGCAGAAGCACAAAGCCTTGCCCTTAAAAACGGCGCACCTTTTATTCAGGTTAACGATTCAGGCGGAGCCAGAATACAGGAAGGAATACTTTCTCTTAACGGATATGCCAAAATATTCCGTAATAACACCCTTTCTTCCGGCGTTATTCCTCAATTCTCGGTCATTCTAGGGCCTTGTGCCGGCGGCGCTGTTTATTCTCCGGCTATAACAGATTTTGTCTTTATGGTAGACGGTACCAGCCATATGTATATTACAGGTCCGGATGTGATAAAAGCTGTAACCGGCGAAATCATTTCCCATGAAGATCTCGGCGGTGCCGGCGCACATTGCGCAAAAAGCGGTGTAGCCCATTTCCGATTTGCCAACGAAGAAGAATGTTTTTCATTCATCAGAAGACTTATGGATTATCTTCCGTCAAACAATATGGAAGAAGCCCCTGTAACCAATACCGGAGATTCTGTAGAAAGAAGAACACCCGGGGTTATGAGCATTGTTCCTGATGAAGCAAAAAAACCTTATGATGTTCGCGACATAATTAATGAAGTATTTGACTCAAATTCTTTCCTTGAGGTTCATAAAGAATTTGCTCAAAGCATAGTTGTAGG
This sequence comes from Spirochaetia bacterium, assembly GCA_963675665.1. Lineage (GTDB taxonomy): Bacteria > Spirochaetota > Spirochaetia > UBA9216 > UBA9216 > Thalassospirochaeta. The sequence continues at coordinate 3,263,081 of OY776510.1, read as the reverse complement.
TTTTGCGAAGCTCAACGGCAGAACCGTAGGTATTTTTGCCAATCAGCCCAAATATATGGCTGCTTCACTTGATATCAACTCTTCTGATAAAGGCGCACGATTCATCCGTTTCTGTGATTCATTTAACATTCCCGTTATTTCGCTCGTTGATGTCCCGGGATACCTTCCCGGCATTGCCCAGGAACACGGCGGTATTATTCGTCACGGAGCAAAAATTCTTTACGCAATTGCCGAGGCAACAGTACCCAAGATTTCTCTTATAATAAGAAAATCATACGGCGGTTCCATGATAGCAATGTCATCCAAATCTCTCGGATACGACAGGGTTCTTGCCTATCCTACTGCAGAAATTGCAGTAATGGGAGCAGAAGGCGCGGCAAACATCATTTCACGCAAAGATATAAATGAAGCTGCAGATCCTGAAGCAAAACGAGCCGAAAAAATTGAAGAATTCCGGGAACAGTTTATGAATCCTTACGTTGCTGCCGGATTCGGACTTGTTGACGATATTATTGATCCTGAGTATACAAGGATTGAACTTATTCGTGCTCTTGAAATAAATATCCGCAAACGTGAAGAAAGGCCTGCAAAAAAGCACGGCAATATTCCACTTTAATATTGGAGCAAGTTATGCAAGAACTTTTCAGTTATAGTCTTATGACATCCGGTCTTGGAATATTAATAGTATTCCTGATACTTGTTCTTTTAAGCGGATTGATGATTCTCATCAGAAAATTCTCGGATATTGATACAGGTAAAAAACCTGCAGCAACTGTTGCAGTAACTGCAACTGAAACTACTGCATCATCCGGCAGCATTCCTCTGCCGGTTCTTGTAGCAGTTGCAGCCGCTGAATCTATTCCTGATTCAAACTGTTCGAGATGGCTTCCTGCTGCAGTATCAGCATATATAGCCGCTTTGGAAGATGATTCAGTACGGCCAAGAGCCCTTAACTGGGCAACCGGCGGAACAGCAAAATATGACCCATGGGTCAGTAACAATAAAGTAACAAAAACAGCACCAGGAGCATAAATTTTATGAGTAAGAACATTAAATTTGAATTTGAAGGTAAATTATACGACATTAATGTAGTACGTAACGGAAACGTACTGACAATAGAGAATGAAGGCCATAGTTATCTTGTAAGCCTTGCACAGCCTATCGGCGGTCCGGCCGTTGCTCCTGCAGCGCCCGCAGCACCGGGTGCACCCGTTCAGGCTGCACCCGTTCAGGCCGCACCGGCTCCGGCAGCCCCGGTTCAGGCAGCTGCTGCCGCACCCGCACCTGCAGCAGCCGCTCCGGCAGCAGCAGGCGGAGCTTCCGAAAAGGCCGCTATTACAGGAACTATCAAGGAAGTAAAGGTTTCTCAGGGAGCAACTGTAAAATCCGGAGATCTTCTTATAATTATGGAAGCCATGAAAATGGATATCGAAGTTTTCGCTACCCACACAGGAACTGTAACTGCCATACATGTAGCACCCGGTGCAAACGTAACGGAAGGTCAACCCTTAATGGACATTGGCTAACGGAGGCTGTTAGTGAGTTTTATTGATTTATTCAGAAGTTTTTTAGAAAGCACAGCTTTCTCTGCTATCACATGGCAAAACTGCGTGATGATGGCAATAGGCGGTCTTCTTATCTACCTTGCAATAGCTAAACAGTATGAACCGCTTCTGCTGATTCCAATCGGATTCGGTGCTATTCTGGTTAATCTTCCAATGACCGGAATACTTGATGATGGCGGTTTGCTTTATTATTTCTATTATGGCGTAAAGGTAGGTATTTTCCCGCCGATTATTTTCATGGGTATCGGCGCTATGACTGATTTTGGACCTCTTTTGGGCAAACCTCAGACATTTCTGCTTGGTGCAGCTGCACAGCTGGGTATTTTTGCCACGCTTCTTGGGGCTAAAGCTCTTGGAACAATCCCCTTCCTCGCCGCGCATGATCTCGGCTTTAATTTTGCCGAAGCATGTTCTATTGCGATTATCGGAGGCGCTGACGGTCCAACGGCCATTTATCTGACTTCCAAACTGGCCTCACACCTGCTTGGACCGATTGCTGTTGCCGCTTATACCTATATGGCGCTTGTACCTATCATTCAACCGCCGATTATACGTGCACTTACGACCAAGGAAGAACGTCTTATCAGGATGGCTGATCCCAAACCTGTATCCAAACGGACAAAAATACTGTTTCCGATAATTACCACTGTCGTAACTGCAATTCTTATTCCTGCTTCAGCTCCTCTTATCGGCATGCTGATGCTTGGAAACCTGTTCAAGGAATGCGGAGTAACGGAAAGACTGTCAAAAACTGCCCAAAATGAACTTATAAACATTGTAACCATTTTTCTGGGTATTTCTGTAGGCTCTAAGATGTCTGCAGACCACTTCCTGAACTTTCAGACAATTTTTATAATTGTACTCGGCTGTATTGCTTTCGGCATAGGTACCGGTGGCGGAGTTTTGCTCGGCAAACTTATGTGCAAACTAAGCGGCGGAAAGATTAATCCCATGATTGGAGCAGCGGGAGTATCCGCTGTTCCGATGGCTGCCCGTGTTGTACAAAAAGTAGGCCAGCAGGAAGACCCGGGCAATTTCCTTCTCATGAATGCCATGGGACCGAATGTTGCCGGTGTTATAGGCTCGGCGATAGCTGCGGGAGTTCTTCTTTCTTTGAATTAGTTTAAATATCAAAAAAAGGGCTGTCAGTAATGTTCAGCCCTTTTTTATATCCTGATAATCCTTAATTTACACTCTTGGGGCTTTTGAAGGATCCAGAGGCTTACCGTCTTTATAAACAAAGAAGAATGCATTCGAATTACCGGCCTGGCCCCCTAATACTCCGATTACACTTCCGGCGGATATATAATCGCCGACCTTTACTTTGGCAAACTCATTGCCTCCGTATCCATAGACAAGACCGTTACTGCCTTCTACAAGAACCAGTTTTTTATAGATTCCGTAACTGGAAGCCCATACAACCAATCCTCCGGCTACGGAAACTACAGCATCTCCTGGAGCTCCGGATATTTGAATACCCCTGAGTTTACCGGTCATTTCGGTTCTGTTTCCGTCATGTGGCCAGATACTATCGGTTGCAGGTTCTGCAACTTCAGTTTCGCTGATGATTACTTCTGCTTTTTCCTCTGTTTCAACGGAATTATTGTTTTCTTCCGCTGTAACCGCCTTAACATCAGCCGGAACATGCAGAAACTGGCCCTGCTTAAGCAGCGAATCTTCATTCATACTGTTTAAATCAAGTAACTCGGCAACCGTTGTGTTATATTCTTTTGCTATACTGTATAAAGTATCGCCCTTCTGTACCGTATATCCTCCTGGTATTTTTATCTCCATTCCCGGATACAGTTTTGACGGGTCGTCTATACTGTTAAAACTCTTTAAACTTTCAATTTTGATATTGTATTTTTTACTGATGCTGTAAAGCGTATCGCCTTTCTGTATTGTATAACTCGGATTCTGCGCACTGACACCTGTTGTAATGCAAAGTGCGATTATTGTTACAATTATCGGTGTTTTCTTCATCGTATTTTCATATTCGGCGTCATATCCTTTAAACTAAAAACGTTAAAAATAATTTTCATTACTTATTGACAGTTTTTTTGTTGTCCTATATATTACAGCTACCTTAAGGGGGCGTGGCGAAGTCGGTTATCGCGCCGGCCTGTCAAGCCGGAGATCGCGGGTTCAATCCCCGTCGCTCCCGACACTGCCCTTGAAACTGCTGTTTCAAGGGCCTTTTATTTTATTTACAATTCGGGCTGTGGCGCAGGGGGAGCGCGCGCCGTTCGGGACGGCGAGGCCGGTGGTTCAAATCCACTCAGCCCGATTGAAAAGACTATTCCGGTTCATCCGGAATAGTCTTTTTTTTCTTTGGCGAGTGGATTTGAACCAGCAGGATCGAAATTTTTCGGTAAAAGTGACAAAATAACTTATGGCGGGAGCCTGTTTCAATCAATCGTTCAACTCTCTCCGTTGACAGAAATAACGTCACATGATAGTGTTTGCTGTCAGAATTTTACAACTTACTTACCGAGGATTTCGTAATGGCATCTAGAAACCAGCGACGTAAAAATACTAAGCTATCAAATGAAAATATAGAGATTTTAGAAAAAAAACGTAAAAATAATCCTGTAATGTGGGTTGTTTCAATTATTATCCTTTTAGTAATTATAATTACTTTTGTAGGTGCTCCTGTAGCAGGTAAAGTCAGTTCCGGCAACCGACTTGTTTTCGGTTCCTATGACGGCGAAGAAATTACTTATTATGAAGGTTCTTTTTTTGCCGATCAGGTAAACAGTATTGCTGAAAATTATCGTGATTCTATGACAGATGTAAATGCACAGTTTATTCAGTTCCAGGTATGGCGATCTGCGTACAATAACGCAGTTTACAGAACTGCAGCTATCAAAGAACTGAAAAACAGTGGCGTAAGGGTTTCGAGCGAAGCAGTAGATGAAGCAATCGTTTTATACGGACCATATATGGAGAACGGTGAATTCAGCGAAAATCTTTATGCTCAGAGTTCCAACACGGAAAAGAAATATATAAGAGACCGCTATGAAGAAGATTTATACTACAGCAGATTCATTTCCGATTCCAACATCAATTTGATGAACAACAATGAAGCTGATTTCTTTAAAAATCTTGCTTCGGTTGAGAAAAAATTCCGTTATACGGTTTTCGCTTACAGCGAATTCCCTAATGATAAAATTAAAGAATACGGCACAAAGAATGCCGATTTATTCCGGTCTGTTAGTATCAGTAAAATTACAGTGAACTCAGGTCTTGATGATGCAGAGCAAATATATGCAAAACTTGAAGAAACTCCCGGAATGTTTACTGAACTTGCGAAAACACAGTCAACTGATCCTTATGCCGATAAAGGCGGTGAAATGGGGACCAGGTATTATTACGAACTTAAAAATCTAATAAGCGATAATGAAGCTCTTGATGCTATTTTTGCTCTCGGAACCGGAGAAATAAGCGATATTATAGAAGGTGACGACAACTGGGTTATTTACCGTTGCGACAGTCCCTCAGAGTATGCTGATATGTCAAAGGAATCATCTCTTGAAACGGTTAAAAGCTACATGGAAAGATATGCAAAGGGCGATATTGAGGACTTCCTTGTTGAAAAGGCAGATAATTTCGCTGAATTCGCCAATAGCGAAGGTTTTGATGAAGCGGCCTCCGCTACCGGAATAAACGTTTATGAAACCAATTCTTTTCCGATAATATACGGAAATCCTTCTGTTTATTACTATAACCAGAGCATTCCTATTTTCACACAGCCTTCTTCAGAAAATGATGACAGTTTTTCCGCAGCATCCGGCAATGAGTTTTTTCTTAAAAGTATAAATCAACTTGAACTCAACGATATTTCCGAAGCACTTATTCTTAACGATAAAGTACTCGTTGTACAGCTTTTGGAAAAAAACCGGAAAGATACTGCTGAAGGACTTGAATCCATTCCTTCTCTTGTAGCATATGCCGCACAGGATTGGTTTGGAAGACAACACCAGGAGTTTGTTTTTCAGTCGGAAAAATTCGATGATAATTTTACAAACGTTTTTTCCAGGATTTTCAATTCAAATTAACTGATGAATGCAAAGCCGTCCGTTGAACTTGTACAAGGCTCACAGAAGCCCAACATAAGGTTCAAAGGAAGGCTTCTTTACAATGAAACCTCAACGCCGGAAAAACGCGTTGAGGGGCTTCCTCGAACATCTCAGACAATATATTTTATTTTTTCGCCTTTGCTTTTCTACGGCGTTGAAAAGCTTCTCGAATTTATCAATGATGATTCTACGGTTATTGCTTTTGAATATAGCCCTGCCCTATACAGGTTTACGCTTGAAAATGCCGACGACCGCCTTCTTTCAAAAATCCCCTATTATTGTATTAAGGACTTCTGCTGCAAGCAATTTTTTAATGATCTGCAATTTATGAAATACCGAAAGATAATCCCGGTAAAGTTAAATCATGGATACATGCTTTACAGAAAGGAATATGATAATTTTTTGAGAGATTCGGAATCCCTGCTTCAGTCTTTCTGGAAAAACAGGATGACTACTATCCATATGGGAAGACTTTGGTGCCGTAATATTTTACTCAATTTGCCTTTATTATTGGATTCAAATAACCTGGCATTTCTTAAAACCGACAATCCCGTTATTATTGCCGGTGCCGGCGAATCACTTGAGTACAGCATCGCATTTCTGAAAGAACACCGGAAAGATTTCTTTCTTGCCGCCGCGGATACTGCAATAACGACACTGCTTGAAAACGAAATAAAACCTGATCTTGTTATCGTCGTTGAATCACAGCATGCAAATCTTTATGATTTCTATAATTCGCAGGCGCTGTCGTTGCCCGCTGCTTTCGATTTAACTTCTTCACCCGAACTTATCCGAAAATATCGCGGAAAGAAATATTTTTTTGTTTCCGAATTCCAGAAATCCGGGATCTTTAAACTTCTCGGACAACGCAATCTTCTTCCTTCCGTTATTCCGCCTTTGGGATCGGTCGGAATATCAGCCCTGTATATTGCTTTACAGCTGACGGATAAAAATATTCTCTATACCGGGCTTGATTTCTCTTTCATTCCGGAGAAATACCATTCTGCAGGTTCGCCTACGCATATTTTAAATATGATAAATGAAAACAGAACCCGAAAACCCGGCTTCTTCAATTCAGCATATAACGGCCACAGAAAACAGGTTAACGATAAATCGGGACGCTTTGTTTATACTGACCTGGTTATGCGTTCTTATCTTGATTCCTTGAATACTATTGTTTCTATTAACAGTCGAATCTACGATCTCGGAAAAGTCGGGCTTCAGGGAATCTCCATGCAGATACCGGAGGAGGCAACAGCCGCCGAAATACTTAACGCTCCGTCTGAAGGCAGTTTCAAAGAACAACTGTCGTCGCCACCGAAAAACAACTTTAATCGTGATGACATACGCAACTTTCTTGCAGATGAATTAACATCTATTGATGAAGCCATAAGCTCTGTAGTTGAATTTCAAAACTGCAGAGATGATGACAGCGTCCTGCCCGATACAATTTCTTCCAAATTGCTTAGCCTTGATTACACATGGCTGTTCTTTCCCGACACTGCCCGGCTGCCTTCCTCATCACCAAGCTTTTTGAAACGATTTCTTTTTTCGGCAAGCTGGTTCCGAAATCATATTCTAAACGCCTTGAGTTATCTTTAATCTTCTGATTTCAGGACTGAAAGAAAGGCTTTCTGCGGAAGTTCGACATTACCGACCATCTTCATTCGCTTTTTGCCCTCTTTCTGCTTTTCCAGAAGTTTTCTTTTTCTGGAGATATCACCGCCGTAACATTTTGCCGTAACATCTTTTCTTAAGGCTGAGATGGTCTCTCTTGCAATTATCTGTGAACCTATGGAACCCTGCAGCGCAATTTTAAACTGATGCCGAGGTATTTCATCTTTCAACCTCTTGCAGGCAAGCCTTGCCCTCGCTGCTGCATTCTCACGAAAGACAAGCTGTGACAGAGCATCGACCTTATCTCCGTTTATCAATATTTCAAGTTTAACCAAATCCGTTGATCTGTAATCTATCATTTCGTAATCAAAAGAGGCATATCCCCTGCTTACTGATTTCAGCCGATCATAAAAATCAAACAAAACATCGGCTAGCGGCATTTCATAGATAAGCTCAACTCTCTTTTCATCGAGATAATTTAAAGAGGTCTGTACTCCGCGCTTTTCCAGACACAGATTGATAATCGGTCCTATATATTCCTGCGGACAGATAATTTCAGCACGTATATACGGCTCTTCCGTCGATGCTATCTTTACTGCTTCCGGGTATTCTGAAGGATTATCAATTACGATTTTTTCACCCGTTGTCATCTCAACTTTATATGCTACCGAAGGAGCCGTAAGAACTATTGAAAGATCGAATTCTCTTTCAAGACGCTCCTGGACAACCTCAAGGTGCAGCAACCCCAGAAAGCCGCACCGGAAACCGAAACCGAGTGCAACTGATGAATCCTTTTCATAGATCAAAGATGCATCATTAAGCTTTAATTTTTCCATTGAACTTAAAAGTTCATTATAATCATTTGAATCAACTGGATAAATTGATGAGAACACGACCGGTTTTACTTCCCTGAAACCGGGCAAAGCTTCAGTACAGGGTCTCGCAACGCTGGTTACAGTATCGCCTACCCTGATGTCGGAAATATTCTTTATTCCGGCGATAAAATAGCCTACATCCCCAGCCGTTAACATTTCCGCTTTACTTAGAATTACTTTAAAAACGCCTGTCTCTTCAACCTTGTAACTTGAAGCGCTAGACCAGAGTTTTATGACATCGCCTGTTTTCAGGGTCCCTTCGAACACCCTGATATGTACAATAACCCCCCTGTACGGATCATAATGCGAATCAAAAATAAGGGCTTTTAACGGTTCAGTTTTCAAACCTTTTGGGGCCGGAATATGCGTTACGATTGAGGCGAATAATTCTTCAACGCCCTGCCCTGTTTTTGCAGAGACAAGACTGGCCATTTCGGCATCCAGGCCCAGTTCATTATCTATCTGGTGTTTTACCATTTCAATATCTGCGCTGGGAAGATCGATTTTGTTAATTACCGGTATTATTTCAAGATCATATTCCATTGCCATATACAGATTGGCCAGGGTCTGCGCCTCAACACCCTGACTTGCGTCTATCAACAGCAGAGCTCCTTCACAGGATGATATTGCCCTTGAAACTTCATATGCAAAATCCACATGACCCGGAGTATCTACAAGATTAAGTGTATAATCAGTTCCGTCTTCCGCTTTATACGGTATTGTCACAGCCTGTGATTTTATGGTTATTCCCCGTTCCCGCTCAATATCCATGCTGTCGAGGATCTGGTCTTTATAATCCCGCTGGGATATTATCATTGCTTTTTCAATAAACCTGTCCGCAAGAGTCGACTTGCCATGATCTATATGCGCAATTATACAGAAATTTCTTATCTTCTCGGGTGTACTCATTTATTCGTGATTCTCCAATATGCGATATTATAACTATTTAACGGCTTAGATCAACCTTAACGGACGTTCTGCTTCATCTCCCATTCAACAGCTCTTTGTATCAGTTCAACACTGTCTTTAAGCTGAAGTTTGAGCTTAAGATGGGATTTGTATGTTTCGATTGTCTTTACGCTTAGTTTAAGCTGATCCGCTATATGCCTGGTTTTCATCCCGTTGCCGATCATCTGAAATACTTCAAGTTCCCTGTCGCTAAGAATATCTACCGGATTAAGATTTCGGTTCTTTTTTCCTGAAGCCATCATTTCAATCATTCTCGACTGCATCTTGTGACTGAGATAAATTTCACCGCCGGCAACTTTTCTTACGGCAGTTATAATATCATCAACAGCTTCAGCCTTCATGATAAAACCCTTTGCCCCGGCCCTCAACACTCTTTCCGCATATATTTCTTCATCATGCAGCGATACAACAAGAATTCTTACATCGGGACTGCATATCTGAATATCCTTTATCAGTTCAATTCCGCTGCTCTCTTTAAGAGAAAGATCAATCATTGCAACATCAGGGTTAAATTTCGAGATCAATTCTATTGCTTCCGACGCGTCTTCGGCCGTTCCGACAACAGTAAAGTCATCCTCACTGTTTATCAGCTTTTCGAACCCGTCTCGTACAATCGGGTGATCATCTACGATCACGATCTTTTTAATATTCATTTTGACTTCTCCAACGACGGAAGCGGCACCCTGCACAATATCAGTGTTCCTTCATTTTCTTCGCTATGAACAGATAATGTCCCGCTTACAAGATTAGCCCTGTACTTCATGATATTTATCCCGATACCTTCACCTTTTTCCTGCCTGAAACCACAGCCGTTGTCCTTTACCGAAAGAACCATCTCCGACTGAAGGACATTAAGGGAAATACTTATCATATCAGTACCGCTGTGTTTTATTGAATTGTTTACGGCTTCCTGTGCAATATGATAAAGTTGTGTTTCCGTAATGATATTCATGCTGCTGATTCTATCGTCAATCCTTGTTATTACATTTTTTTTATATACTGTTCTGGCAAAATTGGCGAGATCTTCCAGTGCATGAGGCAGACCTTCCGTTTGCAGCTTAACAGGAATCATATTTTTTGCCATTGTTCTTGTTTTCTCAATAGCTGATTTAATCATTTCCTGCGTATACTTTATCTGTGATAGTTCCTCATCAGCCAGTTTATTCTTTGTAATATTCTCTATTGTTTTTATATTCAGCAGAATACCGGTCAGTTCCTGGCCAAGACTGTCGTGTAAATCCCGTCCTATTCTTTCCCTCTCTTTTTCTCCGATTTCGATCACTTCTTTTTCAAGGTTCTTCTTTTCGGTAATATTCCTGGCTATGAAAGAAATTCCGGTCATTATACCTTTTGCATTTAATATCGGCGAAGGCAGAATAGACATTTCTATAAGTTCTCCGCTTTTTCTTAGCCTTGCACTTTCGTAATGTTCTACAGTCTTTCCGGATTTCAGAAGATCTATCTTTTCAGGAAGCTCGTTAGGTATATTCGGAGGCGTCAGCATACTTATATTCTGGCCCAATACTTCATCAACGGAATAACCGAGAATATCTTCAGCACCGCGGTTCCAGCTGTTTATAACGCCGTTAATATCAATGCCGATTATGGCGTCCTGAGACGATTCTACTATAGAAGCAAGCCTTGATTTTATTGCAGCTATCTTTTTTCGTTCTTCAATATTCTGTATCAGATAAACATAACCTTTTATGTTTCTTGATGAATCCAGAAGGATGTTTATTGAGCATTCTACAGAAGTTACTAAACCTGATGCTGTATTTATCAAACTATATTCGGATTTCGCTTTCTTATTCTTTCTTTTCTTTTGAAAAGGATGCTGAAGATCTTTTCCATCGGCTTGCACCCATTTTATTCCGATCCTGTCGATCTTTAACTGGTAAGCCTGAATCTTTGAAATATTAAGAAGCTCGGAAGCGGCCGTATTCAGGTACTGTATATATCCTTCGTTATCGATATTTATTACGGCATCTTCAATATTCTCAAGCGTGGTGTTCAGCAGATATTCATTTTCAACAACCTTTTTTTGCATTCGGTTCTTGTAAATAGCCATGTCAATTGTAGTATGCAGCTCATTATAATTAAATGATTTTGTAATATAACCGTAAGGGCCTGTTATCTTTGCTCTTGAAAGTGTCAGCTCATCCGTATGACCTGAAATATATATTATCGGAATGTCATAACGACTGTTTATTTTTTCGGCTGTCTGAATTCCGTCCAGTTCGCCTGCCAGCTGAATATCCATAAGAACAAGATCGGGTTTAACTGTATCAAGGACTTTCAGGGCTTCCTCGCCTGTAGGCAGCGCGTCTACAACTTCGTAACCGAGCGATTCCAGACTGTTAGCCATATCAATAGAGATAATTCCTTCATCTTCTACAATTAATACTTTATTCTTTTTCATATTGTATTGTTTATATCGATATAGTTCCCCATCTGTATTACTGTTTCAAGAAAACCTGCTTTACGCTTTTTTATTCTTATCCCGATAATTAAAACGTCATTTTCATCGTCTACGTTCCAGCTTACAATTGAAAAAGGATCATCAACAGAAAGCCCCGTTTCATCGGCCGAAGTTCCCCTGTATACTTTCTTTACAATATATTGCTGTCCAAGCAGTTTTTCATCTCCCTTATCGACTGCCATACCGAGGAACGGTGTCAGCAGGTTTTTTCTGCTGTCAAGATCCAGCGCTTTTCGCATCGGCATGTCTTCTCTTTCTTCAACAATCAACAATACATTTTTTAATTCTTCATTTTCCCTGACCATGATATTAATCAATGTTCCAGGTTTCTTGTCCTGTATGATTTCCTGGGCTTCCGTGATTTTTTTAACAGCAATTCCGTCAATGCTTATTATTTCATCCCTGGGTTTAATCTCGGAATTGAAACCCGAAGTTCCCGGCATGAGATACATAATCTCAAGACCGGTATTATCCTCATGTACAGTCATACCCAGCCATGACTGCCGATTTCGCCCTTCTTCATATAATTCAGGCAGGCTTTTCAGGATCCACTTAACCGGAATAATAAAATTAACGCCTTCAAACTGTTCGATTCCTGCAAAAACAACTCCGACAAGATTTCCGTATTCATCCACAACCGGTCCGCCGCTGTTTCCCGCGTTTATGGGAACATCAACCTGAATTGTGTCCCCGACAGGCAGAAGCCTTCTGTTGCCGGAGGCCGAAATTATTCCTGATGTAATAGTGTTTTCAAGACCTCCCGGAGAGCCTATTGCATAGATTTTTTCTCCTGGTCTGAATACCTTCTGTTGCGGAAAGGTATAAAAGTATTCAGGATTATATTCAACTTTCAGAAGAGCTATATCAAGGGAAGCATCCCAGCCTATTACTCTTGCAGGAATTTTTTCTTCATTGGGATCATATTTAATATAAAGCCGCGAATAACCTTCATATTCGGAATCTACTTCACTTGCGATAACATGGTAATTCGTCAGTATAAAACCCCTCGGGTCTATATAAAAACCGCTTCCGATTACCCTGTCGGGATATCCTACTCCCTTCTCGATTTTTATTCCGCGGTTTACCCATATAGTTACGGTACCGCTAATAAGTTCCTCTTTATCAGGGGTATTTTCGGCAATCTCCTTGATTTCTTCGGTTCTTTCCAGAACATTCCGCGGAAAATTATCAAATATATATTTTATAATCACCTTGCTTTTGTTTTTTATTGCAGCATCAAGCAGCGTCCCCGCTTCATCTTCAGTTAATTTAACTTTGATGTTTTTATTAATAATCTGATTCTGAAAAATCGCCAGCGCCGGTGTAATGTCATCATTATTAATGCGTAAAATAACTTCCTTTACATATAATTCATATTCATCGGTATCAACATCCAAACCTGCGGCTTTCATGGATTTAATTATTTCAACCGCAGCAGGATAATCATCAGCCTCAAGAGCCGAGTCCAGTTTTTTTTCTATTTCATTTATTGCCCGCTCATTCTGCGATTTAATTCTTGAATCTTCAACGCCTCTGCATAACTGGATTACCATTTCAGGTTTACCGGTTTCAAAAAACTTATCTATCCTTACAAGCAGACTTTCATTATATTCAGGGATCTCTCTGACTGCCGGTTGATCGGTAACACATGACAAGATAAATAAAACCACTGCCGCAGAGATAATTGCTTTAAAAAAACGCATTAATCAATTCCTTTCGATGATATCAAAATTCCCGTCAAACCCGGAAGAATACTCATTAATTAGTACACCATTTTTTTCATATTGTCTGCAATCATAGATGCCGTCTTCATTAAAATCCCACCAGGATACAATCTGTTCATCTTCAAAAGAGATTTTATAATCATATCTGCCGTTTTTGTTATCATCCGCTTCAATTGAAACAAGTTCACCATCGGAATATATTTCTCTTAAATCGATAATATTGTCGAAATCTATATCTCCGAAACCGATTGTTTTCTTATCTTTAAACTGCTTGTAAATATAATTTCCCATAAGGTTATTATATATTTTCAATATTGCAGTATTTTCATCTCTTCTTTCAAGTTCTTCTTTTAAATCACCCCAGCCGTTTGTAATACCCGCACCTGAATAAACTGCAATCCGGACTGAGTTTTTGCTGACAGTTTCCATATCATTTGTAAAATCATTTACTATATCGTTATCAAACATCAATTTATCATCATATTCCCTGAATGAATAAACAGGAAGAGCCATTCTTTCTTTAATAAAAGTATAGACAGTATTCCCGTTTTCGTCCGCAATACTCATCTCCTGAAGCACCGGATACCCGTCATATGAGAATCTGATAAATTTATCGGTAGTTAAAATCAATTCTAGAGGTTGACCTTTCTCAAAGATAATCATAACCTCGATAACCCCATCCTGATTATTATCAATACTTATGCCTGCGGGCTTTCCGTTCTCATACAGGTGAAGTTCTTCAAAATATCCGTCATTATTAAGGTCGTAATAGATGTTTCCTGTATATTCTGTATATGCATTCTCAACAACCTTTCTCAGTTCGTTCTGCGGTAAAATATTTATAAGTCTTAATCTGTTGAACGGGTTGCTTAAAAGGTTTGCCGATATCAACTCCTGAATTTTCCCCTCGTCAGTTTCTCCGGTTAAGCGCATATATTCAATTTTTGCGGAAAGATCCTTTCCTCCCATTGAAAAGTACTGCTCAAGCGCTGTAATTTTTCTTGTCCCGTCTTCAAGATTTTTAACAGATTCAAGGTAAACCTGCATTCTGCCTTCTTCATTTTTAAAAACATATTCGCCGTTAAGTATTTTATTCCTGTATAGTGAGCTTTCGTTAACATATAATAAACCGAACCGGTAATCGTTATGATATCTGTTTATACTTAACTCAAGAATATCACGATATTTTACATCCTGTTTTCTGTATTTAAGACTTAAAAGATAAAGATACATCAGATCGTTATCCTTGAAATCAGGGTATGCGTTATTTTCAACGAGGGTTATCAGTTCATCATACTGTTTTTTTCTGAACAGGATTCGTGCATAGTCTGTAATACATTCTTTTCTTTCAAGCAATATCCAGTTGTCAAATTCAACGGCATCCCTAAAATTCTCTGCAGCTGCGTTAAGATCATTTTTGCTTTCCAGTTTTATAAGGCCTTTTATGTATTCATAATCTGAAGAATCAGTATAAAATTCTTTTGCTTTTTCAAGAAACTCTTCAGCCTGCCTGTATTGACCGTTCAAATAATAAGCTGCGGCATTTTTCATATACACGATTCCTATTCTGCGATCCATATCGTTATAAGCCGATACTGATGCAGTTATCATGCAGATAAATAATGCCGCCCAAACAAGTTTACTGATGCCTCTCATATAAAACCCCCTATGATTATCGGCTCATGAAGGGATTAACTGTGAATCATAAATTCATCATCCAGCCTGTTTTGCTGACGGAAGATTAAGCAGTTCGCGTATTCTTGCATCATCAAGGGTTTCTTCCCTGACCAGCGCTTCCGCAAGCGTATCAAGCTGGTTTCTGTTTTTATCCAGAATTTCTTCAGTTTCTTTAAGACAACCCGACAGAATAGCGTTTATTTCAGAATCTATGGTTTTAGCGGTCGCTTCCGAGTAATCTTTATGCTGTGCAATTTCCTTTCCTATGAATATGGGCTCGTCTTCCGCACCGTACGATACGAATCCCACCTTTTCCGACATACCCCATTCTGTCACCATCCGCCTGGCCAGCTTGGTTGCCTGTTCTATATCGTTTTTTGTGCCGGTTGTTGTCTCGCCATATTCAAGCTTTTCGGCAATATATCCGCCCATAGCTATTTTTATCCGGTCAAGCAGCCACCCTTTCCTTTTCGAGTATGAATCCTTTTCCGGCAAAGAAAGCGCAAGCCCAAGGGCCTGGCCATGCGGGATAACTGTGACTTTATGAAGAGGATCAGCATATTCAAGATGATAATGGAGTAATGCATGCCCTGCTTCATGATATGCAGTCGCACGTTTCTCCTCTGGTGAAATAACCCTTGAGGTTCGTGCAACACCAAGCAGTATTTTGTCTCTTGCCTCTTCGAAATTATGACTCGAAACCTTGTCGCTCCCCTGTCTGCCGGCAAAAAGCGCCGCTTCATTTACAAGATTGGCAAGGTCTGCGCCGGAGGTTCCCGGAGTTGACCTGGCAATTTTTTCAAGATCAACATCATTTTCAAGCTGAATTTTCTTGGCATGAATAGTAAGTATTGCTTTCCGCTCATTTAGATCAGGCATATCAACTACCACCTGACGGTCGAAACGTCCGGGCCTCAGCAAAGCCGGATCAAGTACGTCGGGCCGGTTGGTTGCCGCAAGTATCATAACCCCGTCTTTTGTATCGAAACCGTCCATTTCAACAAGCATCTGGTTCAGCGTCTGTTCCCTCTCGTCGTGGCCTCCGCCGTAACCGGCGCCCCTTGTGCGACCAACCGCATCCAGCTCGTCAATAAACAGAATGCACGGCGCATTTTTCCGGCCCTGGTCAAAAAGATCGCGCACCCGGCTGGCGCCTACTCCTACAAACATCTCTACGAAATCGGACCCCGACATATGAAAGAAATTTACTCCGGCCTCTCCTGCAGCGGCTTTTGCAAGCAGCGTTTTTCCGGTACCGGGCATACCTACAAGCAGCACGCCTTTCGGAACCCTGGCGCCGAGCAACCTGAATTTGTCCGGGTTTTTGAGAAAATCAACAACTTCCTGAAGTTCGTACTTGGCCTCTGCCTGACCGGCAACATCATTAAAAGTAATCTTGTTGTCTGTCTGGTTGTATCTTTTAGCCTTGCTTTTGCCGAACGAAAAAGCCTTGTTGCCTCCGCCCTGCATCTGCCTGAGCATAAACCAGATAAATGCGAAACCTATCACCCAGGGAATAATCTGGATAAAAATTGTCGCAGCCCCGGTACTTCGTTCCGCACCCTCAATAATCACGTTGTTAGTGCGAAGTTTTTCCATCAGGTAATCATCAAAATACGGAATTTCCGTTTCAAAAACGGTATTCTGTCCGGACGGCCCTCTCATTGTTCCCTGTATGGATTTATTGTCGTAAATTTTTACCGCGGTAATCTGGCCGCTTTCAAGGTAGTTTATAAAAGTGGAATATGGTATATCAGTACCGACACTTCGGTCGTTTACCATAAACAGAATTATAAACATCACAATCAGCGAAACAAGAAAAAATAACGCGAATTTATTATTATTGTTGAAATCGAATCCGGGACGGCCTTTCGGGTCTTTTCCGGGTTGATTATCTTTTTGATCACTCACAAGTTGTCTCCGTATCACTGCTGTAAAACAGCAGGATTTTTTTCAGCCTGATATTTTGATTTGTTAATCCGCAGGCTTTTATATTTTCATATCCAAGATGCTCTCCAACAACTGCCGTAATACCTCTTACATCCTCAATTATTGGCACTCTATATCTATCGCCGCTATCGATTTTCCAGTCATTGAAAAGCTTCTTCAGGCTTTTCGTGCCGCTTGCTGTTTTAATGACATCACCGCTGCGGCATGAACGTAAAACCAGGGGCGAACTATTCGCAGCTTCAAGCACCATGCATTTCATTCCGTCTGCAGGATAACTTGAATGGTCTTTGTTGAATATAATAAAATTCTGTCCTGAAACCGAGCATTTTTTTCCGGGTTTCAGGTATAAAAGATAACTTTTTTTATTGCGATTTACAAGCCTTCGGGCAAAAATAAATCCTGCGGCAGTATAGACTTCTATCCCGGAAACAGTTAAAAGCGATTTACCGTTGCCTGCCGGTACCGAAACAGCATTTTTCAAAGCCCTTGAACTGATTCTGCCGCCTACATTCATTTTATTAAGGATTGAAAAAAGGCTCCGTATTTTTAACGATTCATGCTGCCGGTAAAAAACATCCAAAGAGGTCTTCCAGCCTTCTTCTGCCGGTTTCCATATAATTCTTTTTGCAGTTTCCTCATCGATAAAGCTGTTGTCCAGCTTTATCTTGTCAGAAAGAGCATGCATGCTTTCATCAAATTCCGGGAAAATTCCCCTGATGATCGGCACAACTTCATGCCGAATCCGGTTTCGCATAAAGTCTTTTTCGGAATTTGTACTGTCTCTGCTGTAATCAAGCCCGGACTCGTCAAGATACTGCTCTATTTGGCTTCTGCTGATATTACACAAAGGTCTTATTATACAACCGCGTTTCTCCGGGATTCCCGATAAACCGCCCGTTCCGCTGTTCTGCAGAAACCGCATCAGCATGGTTTCGGCATTATCATCCAGATTATGTCCGACGGCGATGTAATCAGCATTCATTTCTTCTTTTATTTTGTAAAAAAACCGATAACGCGCATCCCGGGCGGCTTCTTCAATTCCGGAATTTCTTTCAGCCGCATCCCGCCTGATTTCACCGGCTCCTGCGGTTCCCGTTATAAGCCTTACTCCAAGACTTTCGGCAGTTTTTTCAGCACACAAGATTTCATTCTCAAGTTCTTTCATCGGCCTCAGGTTATGGTTAAAATATAATGCCGTAATTGTAAAATTGTATCCGTAAACGTCAGATAAAACAGCTAAAAGTACAGTTGAATCGGGTCCGGCTGAAAAAGCAACTATAATATCGCTGTCTTTTTCTATTCTGTTTTTTTCAAGATAGGTTATTACTTTTTCTTCAACTGTTTTTTTTATTGATCTCATTCATCACCTGGATAACAGATTTCCCTGACAAAGACAATAAAGCTTCCGCAGCTTCCTGAACTGAATACGAAAACAATTTCTGCTCTTCGGGACTGAAACATCCAAGAACATGCTCTACTACGCTTTCACCGTTTAAGCTTCTTCCGACGCCAATGTACAATCGGGCAAAATCAGGCGTCTCCAGCCTGTCTATTACCGATTTTATCCCGTTATGGCCTGCAGATGATCCCTTTTTCTTTAACCGTATTACTCCCGGTTTCAGATCCATATTGTCGCAAACAAGCACAAAATCCTTCAGATTCGTTCCGGTTTTTTTCATTACATATTCCAGTATATCACCGGAACGGTTCATATAGGTCATGGGTTTTACGAGAAATATTTCGGCGTCCTGTTTTTGGATTTTACCGATTTCAACCGGCTTTAAAAAGATCTTCCGCAGACTGATATTGAATCTTTGAGATAAAAAATCAATAACCGCGAAACCGGCGTTATGCCTTGTTTCGCGGTATTGTTCTCCCGGATTACCGAGACCGACAATTAACAGCTTTTTGCTATTCTTCGTCGGCTTCGTCGCCCTCTTCTGCTGCTTCAACATCAATATCTTCTTCACCTTTTTCAGGTTCTTCAATTTCCTGCTTGACAATAGTAACGGAAACCACTGTCTGTTCAAGCATGTTCAGAATTTTAACGCCTTCGGGCACTTCAACATCCGCAACGTGGATAGCTTCGCCCGCTTCCAGCTCGGCAACATCAATTACAATTTTTTCAGGTATATCTTTCGGCAGACACTCTACTTCAAGCTCATGAAGTCTGACTTCAAGAAGCCCGCCTTCTCTTGCACCCTTTGCATTCCCTTCAATATGAACAGGAATGTTGGTTTTAAGAGTTTTTCCTTTCTCTATCTCAAAAAAATCGATATGCTTTATCTTGCTTGTAAGAATATCGTCCTGATAGTTCTTCACAAGAACATCGTAGCTGTTTTTGTCAATGTTTATGGTAATGATTGTGTTCTCAGAAATCTTTTCAAACTTTTTGACAAATTCCTTTTCATCGACAGAAACGTTCAGCGGTTCATTGTGTCCGTAAATTACAGCAGGTATTTTCCCGCTTTTTCTTACTTTTTTTGCACCGCTCTTTTTTAATTCATTTCTTATTTCCGCACTTAGCGTTTTGTTGTCGTCCATTTAAGGCACTCCTTTCCCGTCTTGTATTCATCTTAAATTTTTTCCTGGGACGGCAGGATTCGAACCTGCGTATACCGGCTCCAAAAACCGGAGGCTTAACCGCTTGCCGACGTCCCAATCTTTTTTTGCTCAGGTAATGATATCAGAAAAACCTAATTTAATGAGGATAACTTTATTTTTTTAAAATCGGTCAGCTACTCTTCAGAATTTATCATCACTGTAGAATCATCTTCCAGTGATTTTTCATATTCCTCAAGTATTCTCTTCTGGAGAAGCCCTCGAAAATCAGAGTTTATAGGGTGTGCAACATCTTTGTATTCTCCGGTCTTCGTCTTTCTGCTTGGCATAGCGATAAATGCTCCGTTCTTTCCTTCAATAACTTTAACATTATGAATAACGAAACAGTCTTCAAATGTAACGGTTACATAAGCGCGTAATTTACCATCTGCACTGACCCTCCGAATACGGATATCTGTAATGTCCATATACCTCTCCTTGCTTGTACATTATTCAGGCACTGTTATTCTAATATGGCATATGGAATTCTATCAAGCGATTTTATTTTTTGTACGAATTTATATCTATTTTCCAGCGATTTTGCTGCGAATCCGGCCGTATTTTCGTTTTCAAACAGTCCATATACAGCAGAACCGCTTCCGCTAACGTTGCAGTAAACTGCACCGTTCTCATACAGCTGATCAAAAACTTCATTAAACACCGGATAACGTTTTTCCAGTTCAACCCCGAAATCATTCGTGTATTCTGCAAATCCCTTCAGATCTCCATTGAATATCCTGCTGATCTCATTACCAGTTTTGAATCCGGCTCTTTTCAGTTCCTGTTTATCCAGCCATGCATAGGCTTCCGATGTAGAAACTTCAATTCCCGGGTTAACAACCACAAAATCAAGGGTCCTAATATCCGTTACGGGCTCAACCTCGTCCCCTCTGCCGCTTACAACCGCAGCTGCCGAGGATAAAAAAAACGGCACATCACTTCCTGCCCGGGCTCCCGTCTCAATCAGTTCATCATCACTTAACGGGTATTCGAACAGCATATTTAATGCTGTCAATGCCGCTGCCGCATCAGAAGAACCACCACCAAGGCCTGCAAAACTTGGAATTCGCTTTTCAACAATGAATTCTGCTCCGCAGGTAATACCGGAGATATTACAAAATTCTTTCCATGCCCGATATATCAGATTATCTTTCAAAGCACAATCAAAGCTTCCGATTATCCTGCAATCATTTCCTGTTTTCAAAGAACTAACTTCGATATCATCATAGATATCAACCATTATGAAAAGCGACATAATATCATGAAACCCGTCACTTCGTTTATCTCCGACCTGAAGATGTAAATTCAGCTTGGCCGGAGCTTTCAGGATACAACGCTTATGCATAATGTCAGAATATTATACTGATAAAATTGATACTGTCAATCAGAGCCAATTGCTGATAATTTTTGTTTTTAATGTTTATTATTCTTGCATTGCTTTGGGCTTTTTTTTATACTTCGGTTATGAGTGAAAGCAACATAATTCTTATAGAAGAAGCTTGTGAAGAAGTTTTCAGGGAAAACGGCCTCAGCAGTATTGCAGCGAATTCAGATTCCGTGTCTTTTGATAAAACCAATATCACTGCCACAATAGGTATTGCAGGTGAGGTACACGGTCACCTGATTCTGTATGCACGGCTTGATACAGCAGAAAGACTTGTTCAGGAGCTTTTCAGCAATATGGGAATGGAGCAGAACATCAACCATACGGATCCGATGTTCAGGGAAACTTTTGCAGAACTATTAAATCAGCTTGGCGGACGTACTACAATTAAACTTTCTGAAAACAATCTTGATACTGATATTACGCCGCCAACGATAATAAAAGGCGACAATATATTTATCAGCATGAATTCGTACAGTTCTACCGCAATCATTAAGATATCCGGACAATTTGGTGATATAGGTTTATTTGTAGGATTGACAAATTAGTATATTTACTGTTGAAATATGTTGACAACTGCTTAGGCTTCTACTTAGACTGTTATTGTAAACATTTTTTTGGAGAGTGCGATGTCAGGAGGAAAAGGTTATTTCTACGCCGGTGATGATGATTTTGATGATCGTTATCACGATGATGACGACTTCTATGAAGATAACTTTGACAACTACGATTCTGAGTACGACGAAGAATACGACGAATTCGATGAAGAAGAGATTATCGATGATGAAGATGAGCTGGAAGAAGATATCGACGATGAAATCTTAAATGAAACATTTGAAGACGATTCCGATGATTTTGACGATTTCGAAGAAGATGAAGAACTCGATTACGACAGCGGGTTTGATTACGAAGATTTCGACGAATAAACCTTTATGCCGTTAAACCACAATTTCTCGAGATCATAGAATTCCCTGGTTTCTTCATCCATCAGGTGTATAACCATAAAGCCGCAATCAATAAAGAGCCAGGAATAATCATCAATATGCTTGTATCTGTTTTTATATTCGATACCCTGTTCGTTAAGATATGCTCTCAGGTTTCTGAGTAAACCGCGCATATGCCCCTGACTGGTTACAGTTGCAATAATAAAATAATCAGTCCAGCTGTTTAATTCACTTATATTGATTGCAGCAATGTTCTGAGCTTTATGTTCTTCCAGTACTACAGCTGTATCCAACACCTGTTGATCTGCGTCTTTTTTATTCTTTACAGTATCTTCCATCAAAATCCTTTCCCAAGATTATAGTTAAATCAATTTCTTCGGCCAGTTCTCCGAGAACCTCGTCAAAAACTTCCTCATCCGGCGATGACGTCTCAATATTTGAACATTTAATAATACTTGCAATACGCTGGGCCTGCATTATATCACCGCGCCTGTTTATAACAACTGTCTTGTCAACATCATTATCATCATTATTACCTATATGCGCTACATCATAACCGAAACTTTGAAAAACCTGCGACGTCCTCGATGCAAGGCCGTTTATTGCTGTTCCGTTCAGTATTTCTATTGTGACGTTCAGTTCATCATCGCTTACCACATCAATATTTGCAAGAGATGATATTGTCTGCCTGACTGTTTCACGAAGAAGGTTGCCGTCATAATGACTGAAAAGCAGCTCCTGCTCATCTACGGTTCGTCTGACGCCCAGAACCCTTTGAAAAACGATTCTCTCTGTATCCAGATTAACCATTTCCTTTATAAAGGCTTTCAAAGAGGAATTGTCGGCATCCGTTTCAATTGTTCTATTGAAAAAAGGAAACATTCTGTCGGCAGTCAGCATTTCACCCTGTTTCTGAAAGGCTTTAAGTATGGATTGTATTGTCTTTTCACGCCTACCGCTTGTTTCTATTTCATTTTCATCCGGGTCATAATATGTAATAAAAGTTTCGGCTTTATTTCCGTCAAGTGTTATGCTTCCTGACGGAAGTAAAGCAATCTGCTCTTCGTCAATAATTTCAACCGGGTTATCTATAAACATTTCAAGACCGCCCAGGATATCCACCATTGCGATAAAATCATTTAAATCAATCTGAAAATAGAAATTAATCTCCTGCTCTATCATATTCTCAACGGCTGCAATGTACTCTTCCGGCGTTCTTGCATTATATAATTTATCTATTCTGTCGATCTTTCCGAGTTTCTCGATGATAACGCCGGTTTCACCGGGGATATCAAGCAAAGCACCTTTTCCTGTGCCGGTATTGTAAAACAGGATTTCCGTGAAAAGGAGTTTCTCTTTATCATGAACAAGAAAAATAATATTGATATCCTGTTTGTTTTCAATCATCTCGGTAAGACGATCTGTTCTGGTGCTTCTTACAATAAAAACAGCCGCTGCTGCTGCGACTACTGCAATTGCAATCAGAATAATTATACTTTTATCAAATTCAAACTTTGACTTCAATTCCGTTTACCTTCTTCTCAAGCTCATGATATAACATAAAGGTATGTTCAGCAACTGAATAGCCCTT
Source organism: Spirochaetia bacterium (assembly GCA_963675665.1). Classification (GTDB taxonomy): domain Bacteria; phylum Spirochaetota; class Spirochaetia; order UBA9216; family UBA9216; genus Thalassospirochaeta. The sequence goes on along the minus strand of OY776510.1, from coordinate 3,239,626 downwards.
CATTCTGCAGTACGCAATGCTGCTTCTGACAACTTCCATTACCAATTGATTCAGGTTAAGCTCCCTGATCCTTTTCCTGAATTCATTATCAATATGCACTCTTCCGGGTTCAATATAATCAGCAACATACAGAATCGATGTCAGCCCTGTCATTCCCCTTTTTCCCGTAGTGTGCCACCTGACAGCTTCAAGGATTTCCTCATCATTAATGCCCAGATCATTCTTTGCTATTACGGCACCTGCCCGTCCGTGCAAAAGCACCGGATAATCAGTTTCAATCTTGCTTACCGGAATGCCGTCGCCTTTAACAAGACTCAATACTTCTTCAACACTTTTTTCCCTTGCAATATCATGCAATAAGCCTTCAATTCTTCCTTTTTGCGTGTCATAGCCATAAAGCGCGCAGAGTTTTTCGGCAGTTTCGGCCGTCCGCCTGGAATGCATGTACCTTTTCTCACTGAGGTTCTTTTTTATAAAAACTTCGATATCCCTGATTTCAGGCATTGAGGTCTCCGTATAATTCATTTTCTCTTATATAATCATATACCCCGTCCGGCATCAGAAACCTGCAGGCGAGGTTTTCCGACAATCTTCGTCTTATTTCACTTGAGGAAATATTAAGCATAAGATTATTTACCCTGAAATGTTTAAATCCGAAATCAATTTCATCTCTCTGATCACGACAGGCAACTATCAGCTGAGCTTCTTCCGCAATCATCTCGGGGGTTTTCCATTTGTTGAAACCTTCGGCCAAATCATCACCGATCAGCAATCCGGGTTTCTCTTTCAGATTATACTTTTTCCTTATATATCTTATTGTATCTATGGTGTACGATATTCCCTTTCGGTCAATCTCGCATGTTTCTATCTCCACATTTATTTTTCGACATGCAATTTTCAGCATCTGCAGACGATGCTGGGAAGCGGCAGCTTTTTTCATGGTTTTATGGGCTGAAATATATGAAGGCACAAATATTACAAGGTCGGAATGGAAAGCCCTCTGAACCTCATCTGCAATATGCATGTGTCCGATATGAACCGGATCAAAAGTGCCTCCAATAATAACAGTAGAAATCTTGTTTTGCATTGTAATCAGTCGATCAACTCCGCAATTTTTTTTGCAAAATCATCCATACCGATGCGTCCGAAAACGGATATTCCGATTACATCTTCACCGGGAAGACTTTTTTTCAGTTCTTTCAGGTTTTCTTTTGTTCCTTCAAGATCCAATTTTGTTCCAACGATTATTCTGCGCTTCTCCGCCAACCCGACAGAAAACTCTTTTAACTCTTCAAGAAGCAGTCCGAATGCTTCAAGATAGCCCGGATCGGACAGATCTATCATAAAAATCAGTACAGATGTTCTTGAGATATGTTTAAGAAATTTAATACCAAGCCCTGCGCCGTGCGCCGCGCCTTCAATAATTCCCGGAATATCTGCAATTACGGCATGACCGTAACCCAAATTCAGCACTCCGAGATTCGGAATCTTTGTTGTAAATGCGTATGAACCGACTTTTGGATTTGCATTTGTTATTTCTTTCAACAGGCTTGATTTACCGGCATTTGGGAAACCGACCAGGCCTGCATCGGCAATTACGTTAAGTTCGATATGATAACGGCGCTCCTCTCCGGGTTTTCCGGACTGGGCATACCGCGGAGTCTGCTTGACTGATGATTTATAATGCCAGTTGCCGTTTCCGCCTTCGCCGCCGATCAACGCCTTCCAGCTTTGTTCATTTTCAGTGAGGTCTTTTAATATTTCACCTGTTTCGGCATTTTTTATCAGCGTTCCCGGCGGCACTTCAATAACAGCATCGGCACCGTCACGGCCGTGTTTGCGCCGTCCCATACCCGGTCTGCCGTTTTCAGCTCTGTAAACTCTCCTGTTTCTCAAATGAACCAGAGTTTTAAGGTTCTCTTTAACAACGAAGATTACATCGCCGCCCCGACCGCCGTCTCCGCCGTCGGGTCCGCCTTTAGGAACATATTTTTCACGTCTGAACGAAACACACCCGTCTCCTCCTTTTCCGGAAGAAACATCTATATAGGTCTCGTCAGCAAAACCTGTCATTTTTTTATTTATTCACCCGGAACGATAGAAACGAAGTTTCTTCCCATCCTTTTCTTATATTCAACAGAGCCTTCAACTTTCGCAAAGAGGGTATCATCTTTGCCTTTTCCGACGTTTATCCCCGGATGTATTTTTGTGCCTCTCTGTCTGACAAGAATTTCTCCTGCTTTTACCAGCTGGCCGCCAAATCTTTTAACGCCGAGTCTTTGCGCGTTTGAATCTCTTCCGTTTTTACTGCTTCCGCCACCCTTTTTATGTGCCATTATAAACTCCCTAATTCATTTTAATCAGTTCAATTTTACATTCATCCGGAAAATCCCGTTCAATCTCAATCAGCCCTGCAAGAAGCACATCGGTCACGCCCGCAAGCCACCTGTTGTCGTTACAAGACATTATTTCAAGTGCAAGCTGACCGTCATGCTCCGCAGATATACTGCTTTGACAACCGTCGGCGGATTCCATGACCCTCACAACACTTCTGAGCTGCGATGTAACCGCCGCACAGACGATGTTGCTGCCTTTCAGGGCCGACATTGAATGCCCTTCAGCCTTTATTGATCGCAGATTGCCGCTGTTATCAACGCCAATCCAGATATTAATCAATTCAGGCTCCGGTTATTTCCTCGACACGTACTTTTGTGTACTGCTGTCTGTGACCTTTTTTCAGGCTGTAGTTTTTTCTTCTTTTAAATTTGAAGATTTTTACTTTCTTGCCTTTGGTCTGTTCTTCAAGAGTAACCTTTACCTTGGCTCCTTCGACATAAGGGGTACCGACTTTTACATCATCACCACTGAGCATCAATACTGAATCGAATTCAACAGTGTCGCCTTTCTCACCTTCTATCTTATCAACCTGAAGCAGGCTGCCCTTTTCCGCTTTGTACTGTTTTCCTTTAATTTCAACCAGTGCGTACATTTATCCAACCTTAATACAAATTTAATGTGAACCATTATATACCATAATCACAGTCCTCGAGTCAAGATGCATGGCTCTTTACATCTTCTCAAGAAACGGGATACCTATTAAATCGAACCCGTTTTTCAATACCTGAAGGACAGCAGTCGATAATTTCATCCGTGTAACGGCAACGACCTTGTCTTTATTGTTAAGAACAGGGTTATCATGATAAAAACGGGAAAATATTTTTGCCAGGTCATACAGGTAAGAGGCTATACATGAAGGATTCAGCTCTTCAGCAGCCTGCTCTACCGACTCGGGATACGATATCAGCATTTTAATCAATTCTTTTTCATCCTCAACCTTCAGAAGCGAAGTGTCCGCCTCTATTCCTTCAAACTCAATGTGTTTTTCATCGAATTTTCGTATCATGCTTGATATTCTGGCGCCCATATACTGAAGATAGGGTCCGGTATTTCCATTGAAAGATAGTGATTCGGACGGATTAAAAATCATGTCTTTTGACGGTGAAACCTGAAGAAGATAATAATTCAGCGCCGCAAGCGCTATGGCATGTGATGTAGCATCAATATCCCCGACTTCACCGGCCCGATCTTTATTTTCAATCTCTTCTCTGGCCAGTCCGGCAAGCTGTTTAACCAGGTCGTCCGCATCGACAACAGTTCCTTCACGCGATTTCATCTTGCCGTCCGGAAGATTAACCATACCGTAAGAAAGATGCTTGAGATCATCAGCCCAGCGATATCCAAGTTTTTTCAGGATATGAAACAGTACCCTGAAATGATATTGTTGCTCCGACCCTACAACATATATCAGCTGGTCGAAGGGCCAGTCGCCGTGTCTGGCAATTGCCGTACCCAGGTCCTGGGTCATGTAGAGTGAAGTTCCGTCACCACGAAGCAGAACTTTTTTATCAAGATTAATATCCGACAGGTCAACCCATATCGAATTATCCTCTTCTTTATAAAAAATACCGTCATCCAGGCCCTTCATAACCTCGTCTTTTCCGCCCGAATACGTATTACTCTCGTAATAGAACTTGTCAAAGCTTATTCCGGTTGCCTTGTAGGTTTCCTCTATTCCGTCGATAGTCCACTTATTCATCATTTTCCACAGACGGGTTGTTTCTTCATCCCCGGACTCCCAGTCCTGCAGCATCTTCTGTGCTTCAGCAAGCGCGCTGTCGTCTTCTTTTGCCCAGCGGTCGAATTTTACATAATAATCGCCGACGAAATGATCGCTTTTCATCCCGGTTGATTCCGGAGTAGAGCCTTCGCCGAATTTTTTATATGCAAGCATTGATTTGCAAATATGAATTCCGCGATCGTTTATGAGATTTACCTTCATTACGTCGGCGCCGGAAGCCTTCAGTATTCTTGAAATACATGCCCCTATTGAGTCGTTTCTAAGGTGTCCAAGATGCAACGGCTTGTTTGTATTGGGACAAGAAAACTCAACCATTATTTTTTTACCGGCAAGACTTTCACCGTTTCCGTATTGCTCTTTTTTATTCAGGACTGTTTCCAGAATTTCGTCTGCAGCAGCAGCAATTTCAATTTTAACATTCACATACGGCCCGGCTGTTGTAAAACTGCCGGAGGCCGCTGCAGGACTGTTTTGAAGTTCGGACACAACCATGGCAGCGATTTCCTGGGGGGCCTTTCTGAACGCTTTGGCAAACGGAAACATTGCAAAAGCAAAATCACCCATCCCGGGTTTCGGCGGATTGCCGACAATTATACTGTCCGGAGCATCGATACCGGCATCTATGCCGGCCTTGTCAGCCGCATTTTTTATTGCATTATAAATATATTCCTGCCAGTTTTTTTTCAAAGCAGTCATTAAACAGTCCTCCGAAAATAATTTATCTGATGTTATTATCAACTGGATTTGAGCCTAGATAATTACACATTATCGGCACTCATTCAAGAGGACTTCCATCAACAGCAGTACTGAGCACAAACATCAGGGTGTAGTTATCGGGACCCTCTCGTCTGAAAGACCCGAAATTCGGGCTGCAGGCGGTACAGGTGCCTGAACATATAATATTTTTAACCCCGGCCCGCGACAGCATTACCCTGTTGGCGTTCTCAAGCGACAGATAATATTCGCCGTTCCTGAAGACAACAGCATCATCGCCCCATTCAGCCCTGAATACTTCAGCCCGCTGCCTGTCTACATTATAACAGCAGCTGCCGATTGCCGGGCCGAGAACGGCCGTTACATCTTCCGGGCTGCTTCCGTATCGCCGGCGCATCTGTTCAAGCGCTTCGAGGGCTATTCCTGTCCCCTTCCAGCCGCTGTGAAGCAATGCGCGGACATTACGCTTTTTATCATGAAGAAAAACAGGCATGCAGTCAGCAACTGTTATTGCAATTGCCTCCTTTAAATTGCCGGCGATTATTCCGTCGGCTTCCGTCAGCGGACTAAATGAGTGCTCTGAAGCATCTATTACCTTTTTTGAATGCGTCTGTCTGACGAATTTTACTTTCTCAGGAATTAATCCCAAATCTATGAGTAGTCTTTTTCTGCCAGGATGCTCCGTCTCATATGAACGGCCTACCGATCCCGCACTGATATTTGTTATCAGAAGCCTGCTTTCTGCTTCATTATAGAGTTCAGTTATTTCATTCATCTGCAACCTTCAGTTTATTCCTCTTCTTCAAGCGAGAGGATATCACCCAGAAGTCTGTACGCATCATCAATATTTGAATAGACCGTGTTAAGATCTATAATGAAATCACGGCTTTCAATTGTAATAAGTTTATTGAGATTTGTCAGACTGTCATACTGACCTCCGGCTTTACCGTGAAGAATACCGTATAGAACATTTTTTAAAAGCAGAAGTCCTTCAAGTCCTGTCCGAATAATATCAAGAGCCTCAGAATCCATGTTTTCTTCTATTGCCGCAATACGCTTTTCTCTGACGGATTCTGACGTCATCTCTTTTTTAATATCATCTTTTTTTAATCCGTACTCTCCTTTCGGAGAATTCTTTTCATCAAAGACCTTAAGTTTTTCATATAACCCGAGAAGCTTGCTGTATGAATCAGTAAAATCTTCCTTGTTGCTTTTTTTGTAGAATTTTCCGTCTACCAGTATTTTTTTAAGTACCTCATTCATGCCGGAAGTGAATTGTTCACGCAGAAAAAGGCTCAGAAACCCGCAGCTGTATTTATACGACAAATTATAGTATTCCAGTTCAGGCAATTTGTCTTTCTTGAAATACATCTGCATATCCTGGTAAATCTTGTTTTTTCTTTTCTCCGCACTGTACTTTCTGTACCTGCTTTCGGCAACATTCTGCCAGTAGCGTGAATATAAATTAAACCAGTCTTCACCGCCTGATAAAAGAGTAGGTTTATAATCAATATTTCCGGTAACCAGTTTCATTATCCTTGCAAGCTGCATTTTCTGATTGAATTTTTTCAATACCGTCATATGCCGGCCTGCAGAGGACAGAAAAGCCTTAAGTTCGCCGCTTATTGCTTCTTCATCGCTTGCCTTCATGGAACTGTTGTGAAACAGAAAAAGTGCTTCCATCAATTGTTTGTCCGGCGATATTTTGAATGAAAAGAGTAAATCGGTCAGCCGTTCAAGTCTTGTTCTGGCATCGCCGAAATAACAGACCTTTTCATTATTATCATCCTGTACAACAAAAAGATTTTCCAGACCTGCAAAATCATATTTTACTATTTCACCCATAATAAAAATTGTTTTGGACTGCATATACATGGAGTGTCGAAGTTCACCGGTAATCTTTCCAAGATTTGTCTCAACATTAAGCATAACTTCTTTTCTGACGTCAGAGGGGTTGTATAAGCCGGTTTTCTTCTCTGTCCGTAAAAAATCCGTATCGAGAAGAAGCTGATGATGAATAATGGGTATCTGAAGGCTTCCGAGAAAATTCAGGAATTCTCCCCTTCCTGCTCCGGTCGCTGTATTAACAACTTCATAAAAAAATGATACTGATTCATGCAGTTTTTCAATTTCCTCCATAAGGCCCTGTTTCAGTATGCCTTTTGCATAAGAAAGTATCTCACCTGCATTTTTTTTAATTTCGCGCTCCATCCTTTTTAGCACAATTTCTTCGGTAAGCTGAAATTTATCCTCTTTTCCGAAGGTAACCTTGAAAAATATAATAATTCTGCTGAGAAACCCCAGTGAGTAATATTCTTTTTCCAGATCTATCTCTATCTCGGGATCTTTCCTGACAAGAGGTTCCGATTCAAAAACCTCATCCGGGGTAAGTTTGTCGAGCAGTGCTTTTCGTTCAATCGGATCAAGTTCGCGAACAAGTTTGTCAAAAACTTCTGAGCCTTCCATTATCTGTAATCACCTCAATCTTTAATATACAGCTTTTTATCGCCGGAAAAAACGAATCCGATTTTTTCCAGGTACCTGTTGTGCAGACTGCTTCCAGGATTTGTTGTGAACACACCTTCGGCATCAGTTATTGTTTCGGCAATTTTCCCGAAAAAGAACTGTGCGTTTTTCATATCCCTGTATGAGGGAATTGCATAATCTGCAAGAATTTCTATCCCGGTTATATTTTTACGGTACAGGACCAGAGATACCGGCAGCAAATCTCTAAGAATAAAAACAGCCTCGGAATCCGACGGTATTGAAGCATTGAAATCAGGCATGAACGATTTTATATCTTCAAAATAAAATTCTAGAAATTTTTTCAGATAAACAGATTCGCCGGGATTTTCAATATACAGTAATTCAAAGTAGTTTTTCTTTCGTCTCATCTCGATCAGATAATACAGATCGATTATGCATATAAAAGCATTCAACCCCAATACAGGCCAGGCTTCTATCATAAAACCGTAACCGGAAAATGCTGCTGCACCTATCAGATTAAGAATTCTTAATCTTTTAATATTCTTCTGGGTCAGCGATACCGCAACTATAACAGAGGCGGCTGTTCCGTAATACTCAATTGGAATATTCATAGTTTAATTATATACGCATTACCCCGAAACTTCCAAACTTTAACTCTACTTCATCTCTTTAAAAATTACTTAAGATTATCTTGACAAAAAACCGATTCTCTTTTACCCTGATAATATGAAAAGACCAGTTTCAGGTAAATCGATTATTTCTATCCTAAGCATTATTATTCTACTCAACAAGCATACTATGCGGGAAGATTGATTTACCGAAAACTTTTTATTCGGACCGTTCTTCCTTGAAGGGAGAGCGGTTTTTTTTTAAATATGGAAACAGGAGGAATCATAAAACTGCATCCATGCATTTTTTTGAAAACTTCAGCTCAACAGCCTGCCTTCCATGGCAGAGTTTATAACAGGAGTAAAATATGGTTTATACAGGCGCAGAAATGGTTATCGAATGTCTACGCAAGGAAGGCATAGATACTATTTTCGGCTACCCGGGCGGTGTTGTAATCCCTGTATTCGACACACTTTACAAAGCGAAGGATATAAGGGTAATCCTCACCCGACATGAGCAGGCTGCGGTGCATGCAGCTGACGCCTATGCGCGTACAACAGGAAAAACCGGTGTCTGCCTTGTAACCAGCGGCCCCGGAGCAACAAATACCATCACAGGTCTGGCCACAGCCAATTTTGACAGCGTTCCGCTTGTTTGTATTTCCGGTCAGGTTCCGCGAAGCATGATAGGAAACGATGCATTTCAGGAAGCTGATGTAGTCGGGATTACCCGTCCTGTTACAAAACATAACTATATCGTTACCGACAGAGAAATTCTTGCCAAAACCCTGAAGGAATCATTTTATATTGCATCTACAGGAAGACCCGGTCCGGTTGTTATCGACATTCCAAAAGACGTCTTTACCCAGCCTGTCGAAGACAGTTATCCGGAAACAGTAAGCCTTAGCGGTTACTCTTTTCCCGGAAAAGGCCATAAAGGACAGATTAAACGCGCTTCGGCAGCTATCAATAATGCTGAGAAACCGCTGCTTTTTGCCGGCGGCGGCATAAATGTCGGAGATTCTTCTGAGATTTTCAGGGAAATAGTTAAGAAAACCGGTATTCCTGTTATTACCTCCCTGATGGGAATCGGAGCTCTTGAAACATCGAACAAACTCAACCTCGGTATGCTGGGGATGCACGGTACATATGCTGCTAATATGGCCGTTTCAAATTGTGATCTTTTATTCGGCATAGGCGTTCGTTTTGACGACCGGGCGACCGGAGCTCTTGAGAAATTTGCTCCTCACGCAAAAATTATTCATCTTGATATTGATCCGGCGGCAATTGCCCGAAACGTACCTGTTGAAATTCCCATAGTCGGAGACTGCAGTATGGTTCTTACGGAAATGCTGCCTATGCTTGAAACCGTTGAAAGACCGGAATGGCTCGGTACCATCGGCAAATGGAAGGAAAACGCCGTATGTAAAAACGCATACGAGGGGTTTAATGCCGAAATAAAACCGCAACCCAACCTTATGCCGTACCAGGTTCTGAAAATTGTAAATGAAAAATTTCCCGATTCTATTGTTACCACCGAGGTAGGTCAAAACCAGATGTGGACGGCGCTTTACTGGAATTTTCAGAAACCCCGTACCCTTGTAACATCCGGTGGCCTGGGCACTATGGGATACGGTTTTCCGGCTTCAGTCGGTGCAGCCATAGGAAACCCCGACAAGCGTGTTATTGCCGTTGCCGGAGACGGTTCTTTCCAGATGAACCTTCAGGAACTTGCCACAGCGGTAAAAAACAGATTATCCATTATAATTCTTATCCTGAATAACGGTTATCTGGGAATGGTACGCCAGTGGCAGGAAATGTTTTACGGGAAACGTTATTCTTCCACCCACCTTAACGATGTAGAAGCACTTAAAAACCAGCCGGCTGTTACACCCGACGGGACTCCCGATTTTATAAAACTTGCGGATGCCTACGGTGCCGCCGGTTTCAGGGTCCTTACGGAGGAGGATCTGCATTCAGCCCTGTCCAGTGCTGAAACAATCAAAGACGGTCCGATAATAATAGACTGCATTATAGAACCGGAAGCAAATGTATTTCCGATGGTACCGCCGGGGGCAGGACTGGAAGAGATGGTATTCTGTACGGATAAGGAATAATTATTTTGAAGTTTTCAGGCTTTGCCTGTAAACTTCACTACCCCAACCTTGCCCTCTAAGCTGCGTTGCAGCTTTTGGCAGGAAATTTTCAAGGAGGTAATAATGAATCATGTAATTTCACTATTGGTAGAAAATAATGCGGGTGTTCTTGCACGGATATCAGGGCTTCTGTCGGGCCGAGGATATAATGTTGAAAGTTTCTCTTCAGGACCTACACTTGATCCCGAGATTACCAGAATAACCCTTGTCTGCCGCGGCGATGATACCATAATCGATCAGATAAAAAAACAGTTAAACAAGCTTATTGAAGTCATCAAGGTTACGGATCTGACTCATAAATCAACTATTGATCGGCAGTTTGCACTGATAAAGATTTCTGTAGTACACGGCAATCGTGGAGAAATAATACAGCTTGCAGAGGTTTTCAGGGCAAATGTCATGGATGTCGGCGTCAACGCAATGATTCTGGAAATCACCGGCGACGAAAGCAAAATAGATGATTTTATAGAACTTCTGAACGGAAATATCATTGAAATAGCCAGAAGCGGTCTGGTATCCATAGAAAGGGGCAAAAAATCAGCCCCGTCAAAAACTGTCAAGGATTTAAAAGGAGAATAAAAATGGAAAAACTTCAGATATTTGATACAACTCTGAGAGACGGAGAACAGGCGCCGGGCGCAGCGATGACTATCGAACAGAAATACGAATTCGCTCTTCAGCTTGCCAGGCTGGGAGTAGATATTATTGAAGCGGGTTTTCCGGTTTCGTCGCCCCACCAGTTCGAAGCGAGCAAGCTTATTGCAAAAAATGTAAAAGGTCCGGTAATTGCCGGGCTTGCCCGGGCGGTTGAAAAGGATATAGACGCTGTTTATGATTCAATCAGGGACGCTGAAACTACCCGGCTTCATACTTTCATTGCAACATCGCCCATTCACATGAAGTACAAACTTAAGATGTCGCCTGAGCGTGTTGTTGAAGATGCCGTAAAAGCAGTTTCCTATGCACGTAACAAATTCGCACAGGTTGAATTTTCTCCCGAAGACGGAACAAGATCCGAGCTGGATTTTCTTTACAGAATTATTGAAGCTGTTATTGATGCAGGTGCAACCGTTATTAATGTTCCCGATACTGTCGGATACACCATGCCTGACGAGATCGGACACATTTTTTCATCCATTATGAATAACGTTCCGAACATTGATAAAGCAGTTTTAAGTACCCATAATCATAACGATCTGGGAATGGCTGTTGCCAATACGCTTTCGGCTGTAAAAAACGGGGCAAGACAGGCAGAAGTATCAATGAACGGTATAGGCGAACGCGCCGGAAACGCTGCGCTTGAAGAACTTGTCATGGCGCTGAATGTAAGAAAGGATCTTCATAAAATTGAAACCGGCATTGATGCAAAACAGCTTTATTACACTTCAAAAATGCTTTCAACCATAATCGCATCACCTATTCCGCGAAACAAGCCCATTGTCGGCGCTAATGCATTCTCTCACGAATCAGGCATTCATCAGCACGGTATGCTTTCGCACCGCGAGACTTACGAGATAATGACCCCCGAATCGGTCGGCCGTGAAGAAAGCGAGATTGTACTCGGAAGGCATTCAGGGCAGCACGGCTTTACCAAACGTATTAAAAAACTCGGCCTTGCCCTTACCGATGAACAGACTGCAAACGCGTTCAAGGTTTTTCTCAAACTTGCAGACCGTAAAAAAGAAGTCTACGATGAAGACATTCTCCAGATAGCCGGTTCCGTACTCGGCACCGAATCTTATTTTTACAGCCTGGATTATTTCAACATCACGACCGGAAACGCCTCGATTCCTACTGCAACCGTACGGGTGAAGATCAAGGACCAGGTTGCCGAAGAAGCAGCAACCGGAGACGGGCCCATCTCCGCTATTTTTCAGGCTATAGATAAAGCAACCGGCATCACCGGCAAGCTGGAAGAATACCACGTTAACGCCGTAACAGCCGGCAAACAGGCCATTGGTGAAGTTTCTGTTCTTGTAACAATCAATGATCAGCAATACCAGGGCAAGGGTTCTTCAACCGACATTCTCAAAGCAAGCGCAAGAGCCTATATAGCGGCACTGAACCGATACAAACTAATGCTTGATAATAACGGAGCAAATTAATGAAAGTCGATCTTTACGACACTACCCTGCGTGACGGCATGCAGGGTATAGAAGTAAGTTTTACGCTGACGGACAAAATCCAGATTGCAAAAGCTCTTGATGAAATAGGCATCGATTACATAGAGGGTGGTTTTCCGTATTCAAATGAAAAGGAAGCGGCCTTTTTCGATGCCATTAAAAAAGAAAAACTCGAACACGCAAAGGTTGCCGCTTTCGGTTCAACAAGAGCTCCGGGTATCAGTGCTGAAAAGGATCCGGCGCTTAATGCTCTTCTGGAAACCGGAATGCCGGCTGTAACCATAGTCGGAAAAGCATGGAAGGCCCATGTTGAAAAAGTTATACACACAAATATCTCGGAAAACCTTGCCATGGTTGTAGATTCGGTTGAATACTGCAAAAAGCATACCGACGAAGTTTTTCTGGATCTTGAACACTTTTTCGACGGCTTTAAGGACGATCCCGATTTTGTTCTTGAAATCATGGTTGAAGCAACAAAAGCCGGCGCAGACTGCCTTGTTCTCTGCGATACAAACGGAGGGACCCTGCCGTCTGAAATAATAACGATTATAAGCGGTCTTCCGCAGGAGAAACTTGCGCCGATTGGTGTTCACTATCACAACGACTGCGGAACAGCTGTGGCAAACTCGGTACTGAGTCTGGATTACGGCGCCGTCCATATTCAGGGAACAATCAACGGCTGGGGAGAACGCTGCGGTAATGCCAACCTCTGTTCCATTGCGCCCAATATTGCGTTTAAAACGGATTACCAAATCAATATGGCCGAAAATCTGACTGACCTTACCAGTCTTTCAAGATTTGTAGCAGAAAAAGCCAATATTATTCCGGATAAGCGGGCTCCCTATGTAGGCGAAGCTGCATTCAGTCACAAGGCCGGCCAGCATGCCGATGTAATATCGAAGGCGCCAGAACTGATGGAACATCTTTCCGGAAGTTTAATCGGCAATGAACGCCGGATTATTGTGTCCGAACTTGCGGGCAAATCGACAATTGTCAAGAAAATCTCCCGTTTCGGCAACTTTAACAAAAAATCGCCCGAGGTTATTTCTCTCATAGAAGAACTGAAGAAACGTGAAAACGCCGGTTATGAATACGAAGCGGCAGAAGCGTCATTCGAGCTACTCGTCAGAAAACAGCTGGGCATCTATAAACCCATTGCCGAACTCAATAACTACCATCTGGAATCGTTTAAAACCGGAGGGTTCCCTTCGAAAACAACCGGCCGTATTTTCCTGGATGTCAACGGAAAAAGCGTTATGGGTTCGGGAAACGACATAGGACCGGTAGGAACTCTTGATATATCCCTCAGAGACGCTCTGAAACCTTTTTATTCGTTCATCGACAGGATTTCACTTGTCGACTATAAAGTACGCGTACTGAACCCTGAGCAGTCAACTGCTGCAAAAGTAAGGGTTTTTATAACAACTTCCGACCATGAACATTCGTGGGACACGGTGGGCGTATCCGAAAATATTGTGGAAGCCTCCTGGGAAGCGCTGCTGGACAGCTTTGAGTATTATTACAACCGGATGAACGGGGGAAAAAAGAAACTCTAATAATAAGGGGCCGCCCGATAAGAATCGTGGACGGCCCCTGTAATCATTTCGTTTATATTTTCAATTGATTTTTTAGTGAAATATCTTCATAAAGTAACAATCCCGCACCCGTATAAATCCTGCTGAACAGCTTTATACTCCCGGAAAATTGACATTTACCATATCGATCTTTTCAATTACTTTGCTACTTGATCTTATATTACATTTATTTTACAATTGTTTATATTTTGTAATATTTAAGGATAAAAGTTTTGCTTGACAGTGAATTAATCTTCGGAATAATGGCGTCTCTGGACAAACAGGAGTTTTCGGTTACGGATTTAAAATATTTAACCGGACCTTTTAATATTACCGAATCAAATCTTCGTACGGCCCTCAGCAGAATGGTCAAAAAGGGAATACTTGCAAACAGACGTTCAGGAAAACAGGCATTCTATTCAAGAAGCAAAAAAGGACAAACCATCAGCACTAATGTATCCCTCAGATTTCAAACTTCGGATTGGTCCGGCTGGAACGGCATGTGGTGGGGAGTATGCTTTTCAATCTCCGAAACAAAATCCCAATATCGCTACAAGATAAGAAAGAAGCTGGTAAATTATCATTTCAAACCACTGTATTCAGGATTCTGGATACGGCCGTGCCATCCGGAACAGAATTTTTCTGAAATTCTTGATTCAGATTACATTAAGGAAACTGCCCGCTTAATCAGTTTCAAGCCGGAAATTGACTTTACAAAGGATTTTATAATTCGTCTATGGGAACTTGAAAAGCTGAATCAAATATATGAAGAGAATTTATATTCGCTGCAGGCACAAAAAAACCGTGTTGAAAATAATCCTGAACATGCTTTTATCAGCATGATTCAAACAGGCAACAAAGGAGTAAAAACTCTTTTCAGGGATCCGCTTCTGCCGGACTGCTTCTTGCCGGACAACTGGAAAGCCGGAATCTTCAGAAACGAATTCAACCTTTTCGTAAGTAAGGCAAAAGAAGAATCCAGAAAATTCTGGGAAAAAATATATCAGGAGGAATGAAAAAATGATAAAAATCAGTAATGAAACCTGTCATTGGCTGCTTTCAGCCGATGAACCGTATATCAGCTATAATGTTAAGCAGTTTTTAAAAATGCCGACGGATAGATCTGAACTCATTGATGATCCTTTTATTCGTGAAAATATTAATCTTCTGACAAGCTGGAATAAGGAAAAACTAAAAAACCACAGCAGACCTCAGCTGCTGATTCACAGGCTTGCATTGCTGGCTGATCTGGGGGTTAAAGCTGAGGATGCCCCCGTCAGGCCTGTTATAGAATCCATACTGAAAGATATCAATTTAGAAGGCATTCCGCTGGTTCTGATGGAAATTCCCGAAGTTTTTGGAGGATCCGGAAAAACCGAAAAGGCGTGGATGCTCTGTGATTTCCCGGTTACCCTGGGAGCTCTTTTAAAGATGGGTGTTAAAAGCGACAAGCTGCATAAGGGACTTCTTGTCCTGGAGAATTTTGTACGTGAAAACGGATACGGTTGCGGAGCATCTATCCTTAATTTTAAGGGTCCCGGACGAAAAGATGATTTCTGTCCTTATGCCAATGTTCTGGCGGCAAGAACCTTGAGTGAAACTCCGGAAGGCCTTAAAAGCAGGGCGGCTGAACGTGCATGTGAATCGTTGCTCTTTCACTGGGAAAACAGGGGACAAAAGAAGCACTTTCTGTTCGGGATAGGTACAGATTTCATGAAACTGAAATATCCTTATGTATGGTATAACATTCTGCATGTAAGCGATGTGCTCAGCCGATATGAATATCTTCATAACGACAAGCGCTTTATCGAGATGATAAATACCATCATTGATAAAACCGATGAAACCCTGCGTTTTAAACCTGAAAGCATTTATATGGTCTATAAAGCCATGGATTTCGGAAATAAAAAAGAATATTCCAGATTGCTAACTCTCTCAGTGCTTAAGATTCTGAAACGTATCGGACGAATCTGAAATTGTTAACAGGCTGTAAAGACAAGATCCCTACAGCCTGTTATTTTCAATCTGTTTAAATTTCAGTTTATAGCGATCTGCCATTAATACAGAATATTTTCATTTAATACTACAGTGCACGGACCTGGGGTTTTTCTTCCATCAGGTGCTTGATTCCTACTGCAGCAGCCTCCGCAGCGGAGGTTGTTGTGGTATACGGGATTTTGCTTCTTACGGCCTCAATCCTGATATCGTGATCACCCTTCTGTGAAAACCGTCCCATCGGCGTATTGATCAAAAGGCTGATTCTGCCGGCCCTCATATGGTCAACTACATTCGGTCGCCCGTCGTGTACCTTCATTACAACCTCAGACCATATTCCGTTCGCAAAGAGAAATTCAGCCGTTCCGCGTGTAGATGCAAACTCGAAACCAAGCTTCTGCAGTTTTTTTATTATGGGCAGAATCGTTTCCTTGTCACGATCGTGAACAGAGACGAAAACCTTTCCGTCGGAAGGTTTCGGAAGGTTTACCGAAGCGGCAATCGAAGCTTTTGCAAAACCTTCACCGAATGTTGCCCCGGTTCCGATAACCTCGCCTGTACTTTTCATTTCAGGGCCTAAAAGCGGGTCTTCGCCGGCAAAACGGTCGAATGAAAATACTGCTTCTTTTACAGCCCATCCGGTAATACATTTTCCGCGGCCAACGCCTCCTTTTGTGAGGCCTTGTGTCTCCAGGTTAACTCCGTTCCAGACTTTTACCGCCGCGTCTATCAGATCCACGCCGGAAGCCTTGGATAGAAACGGTATTGTCCGTGAGGCTCGCGGGTTTACTTCAAGAACATACAGAACTCCGTCCTTAAGGGCGAACTGAATATTCAAAAAACCCTTAACATCAAGTTCACGTGCAATCTTCTGTGCCGCCAGTATCATTTCAGCTTCGGCATCTTTCTCCGATTTGAAAGGAGGAAACACGCAGGCGCTGTCGCCCGAATGCACGCCCGCTGCTTCTATATGCTGCATAATACCTGCGATATATACATTCTTTCCGTCCGATACAGCGTCGACATCATATTCGAAGGCGTCTTCCAGGAACTGATCAACCAGAATCGGTTTTTCTTTCGACATCTCCAGCCCCTGCAGCAGGAAAGTTGCAAGCTCCTCGCGTTTATAGGCTATAAACATGCTGCGTCCGCCCAGAACAAAAGAAGGCCTCAGCAGTACCGGGAATCCTATTTCCTCTGAATACTTCATGACTTCATTGGCGTTTGCCGCCATTCTGTTTCTGGGCTGAGTAAGTTCCAGTTTCTGTACCAGGGCTGAAAACAGTCCGCGGTCTTCAACATCATAGATACTTTTTACCGATGTACCTATAATTTCAGCCCCTGCTGCTTCAAGTTCTTTCGCAATGTTTAGAGGAATCTGACCTCCGAGTTGTACAACGACCCTTTTTGTATTTTCCTTTTTCAGGATTTCCTGAACATACTCAAACGTCAGCGGCTCAATATACAGTCGATCGGATACGTTAAAATCTGTAGAAACAGTCTCCGGGTTTGAATTAACAAGTATTGTCTTTACTCCCTGACGCTGATATGCAAGCGACGCAAGAGTGCATGATGTGTCGAATTCAAGCCCCTGGCCTATCCTGTTCGGACCGCTTCCGAGAATTATCACCGAATTCTCGTCAAGCGCGCCGCCCTCGTCAATTTCTCCGTAAGTAGAGTAGAAATAAGGAGTCTGGGCCGAAAACTCGCCGGCGCAGGTATCAACAAAGTGATACGCGGCTTTTATACCCGCTTTATCGCGCATGCCGGTAACTTCTTCACCGGTTAATCCTGCAATTTTGGCTATTCTGTTGTCCGACAGTCCGTAACGTTTTGCCTCAAGAAGATTTTCAGGATCAAGACCCTTCTGACTTATGTTCTCTTCAAGTTTAATCTGTTCCAGCATCTGGTATAAAAACCATATATCAAATCCGGTAGTTTTACTCAGTTTGGGAATTGCCCGTTCACCCTCGCGACTCAGCACTGTGTAGATTGCAAAAATTCTCAGGGGATGCTGTTTTTCCAGTTTTTCATCCAGACCGTCGTATCCGATATTCAGCTGACACAGACCGTCGTAGCCGAATTCGGCGGAACGGAGCGCTTTATTCAATGCTTCCTGGAAGGTCCTTCCAAGTGCGAGAGATTCGCCGACTGATTTCATCTGAGTGCCGAGAGTATCGTAGCCGGAAGGAAATTTCTCCATCTCAAAGCGCGGCACTTTTACGGCACAATAATCAAGCGTCGGTTCAAAACAGGATACGGTCTTTGCGGTAATCTCATTCATGATTTCATCCAGCGTATAACCCACCGACAGCTTTGCTGAAATACGGGCTATCGGAAAACCGGTAGCCTTGCTTGCAAGAGCAGAAGAACGAGAAACACGGGGATTCATCTCTATTATTATCATCCTGCCGGTTTCAGGGTTTACTGCAAACTGTACATTTGAACCTCCGCAATCGACTCCTATGGCCCGCAGCGTCTCGATGGCCGCCGTTCTCATAACCTGGTATTCCGTATCGGATAAGGTTTGTATCGGCGCAACCGTAATTGAATCGCCTGTATGTATTCCCATCGGGTCGATATTCTCAATCGAACATACGATTACTGCATTATCAGCATTGTCCCGCATTACCTCGAGCTCGAATTCCTTCCAGCCTATCAGCGATTCTTCTATAAGACATTCGTGTGATGGACTTTCAAGAAGCGCTTTTTCAAGAAGCAGAACAAAATCTTCAGGCTTTTCAGCAATAGCGCCGCCCCGGCCTCCGAGAGTAAAACTCGGTCGAAGAATCAGCGGGAATCCGGTTTTTTCTGCGAATTTTTTTCCGTCTTCAATATTATCCACGAGGGTGGAAGAAGGCGTATCAAGACCTATAGCGTTTACGGTATCCTTGAAAAGCCGGCGGTCTTCAGCCAGCTCGATAGCCCTGGTACTGGCGCCGATTAGTTCAACATTATATTTTGCAAGCATTCCGAGCTTTTCAAGCTCAAGCGTCAGATTAAGAGCAGTCTGCCCTCCCATCGTGGGAAGAATTGCATCGGGCCGTTCTTTTTTAAGAATTTCCTCTACATACACCGGTTCAAGCGGCTCCATGTAGACGACATCGGCAACTCCGGGGGTTGTCATTACTGTGGCCGGGTTCGGATTTACAAGAATAACCTTGTAACCTTCTTCTTTAAGGGCCTTTACCGCCTGGGTTCCTGAATAATCAAATTCGCAGGCCTGGCCGATTACAATCGGCCCGGAACCTATTATCAGAATCTTCTTCAAGTCTTTTCTTGCAGGCATTCTACTTTCCCTCCGCAATCTTAATGTATTCGTCAAAAATCCAGGAGGTATCAACCGGTCCCGGAGCTGCTTCAGGATGGAACTGAACCGAAGCGATCTTCCGCTCCCGGCTGATTATCCCCTCAACAGTTTTGTCATTTGCATTTACAAACCATAATTTTATGTCTTCAGGTAGGCTTTCCTGTTTAACTGCGAAACCGTGGTTCTGGCTTGAAACAAAAACCTTACCTGTCAGTTCATCCCTGACCGGGTTATTTATACCGTGGTGCCCGAATTTCATTTTATATGTCTCAGCTCCGAGTCCGAGACTTATCAGCTGATGTCCCAGACATATTCCAAATACCGGAATTTTTTCAATTAGCCTTTTGACGAGAGCAATCTGTTTTTCAAGAACTGCCGGATCTCCGGGACCGTTGGAAAACAGCACGCCGTTTACCCCTGACGACAGGACTTCTTCAGCCGAAACGCCGGAAGGAAAAAGCTTAACGTTAATTTTTCGTGATGTCAGTTCCCTGATTATATTCGCCTTTATCCCGCAGTCTATAACCGCAAAAGAAGTTTTTCCGCCGACATTTATTTCTTCGATACTGCCGGTTCCGACATCACCGATAAGATTTTGGCCCTGCATGTCCGGCATTTCCTTCAAGCGGTTAACAGCTTCCTGCAGTTTTACATTATCAGGTTTTCCGTTAACAACTTTACATTGAATAATACAGCCTTTTAAATTGCCTTTTTCCCGAAGCTTGAGCGTTAACGCCCTTGTGTCAATCTCGGAGATCCCGCATATTTTGTTTTCCCTGAGAAAATCATCGATAGTGACCCTGCCCTTATAAACTGCCCCTCTGTACACAGATCTTACAACAAGCGCGCGCGCCTTTATTTTTTTTCTTTCGACCTGTTCGGGTCCGTTTTCCGTCCATTCAGACATATCTCCGTAATTTCCAATATGCGGATATGTCATCATTACAATCTGGCCTGTATAAGACGGGTCAGTCAGTATTTCATGATACCCGCTCATCCCGGTATTAAATACAACTTCACCTTCAGCCAATTCGTCCGGCTCTGCGCCGAAACCCGTTCCTGTAAAAAAACTACCGTCTTCAAGTACCAGGCAGCTGTTTTTTTCCATGCCTTCCGCCTTTAATTTATATTTATACATGTTTATGCATAAATATACATAAACATTTAAAAAAATACCGGCATTTAGCCGGTCTCATTTAGTCCCTAGGGGAATCGAACCCCTCTTTGAAGAATGAGAATCTCCTGTCCTAGCCGATAGACGAAGGGACCTAAAAAATCCTTCAGATTCTTTTTGGAGTTTGCTTCGCAAACGTCCATAAAATCTTCCTCTTTCCTGTTGAAATAAAGTTTTCTTCGAAAACTTCACAAAGTTCCACACTTTTTGTTTCATTTCAGTTTGTTTCACAAACATCCACGAACCTACTTAAGTTCCATGAAGTTTGCTTTGCAAACTTCAAAATAAAACTCCGAAGGAGTTTTATTAGACTGCCCGAGAAGGACTTGAACCCTCACAAACGGAACCAGAATCCGTCGTGCTACCATTACACAATCGGGCAAAAAATCAGTTGGAGGTAATCTACTAAAAACCCCTGTCAGTGTCAATAGTAATACATCAAATTAAACCATTCATTTACTCTGAATGATAGTTAATCAACGTCTCTATCTTCAAGCCGGTTAAGAGTTTATCATAATTCAGAAACGGCAATCCCACAACGCCGAATGCGTCGGTAACGACAGCCCCGCCTTCTTCAAGCAGTTCAGCTGCGGCTTTCAAAGTCCCCCCGGTTGCAATAAGATCATCTACCAGAAGAACTTTGCCTCCCTGCGGTATATCATCCTTGTGAATCTGAATCGAATCTTCTCCATATTCAAGTTCGTATGTTTTTGTAATGACCTTGCCGGGAAGCTTCCCCTTCTTTCTTATCAGGATCAGCGGAATACCGAGCCGTTCACAAAAAGGCGCGGCGAACAGAAACCCACGGGCTTCCGCTGCAGCTACAGCATCAAACCCATGGTTCCCATAAATTCTTACCATACTGTCTATGCAATATCTGAATGCTTCAGGATTTGTCAGAATACTGGTGATATCGTAAAAAAGAATTCCTTCTTTCGGAAAATCCTTAACCTTTCTTATCGCATAATCAATATTATATTTTTCATTCATAACAGTTCCTTACGTGGGTTATCAGAGGTTACAATTATTGAATATCAAATAAACGTTGTCAACGCAGTTTTTCGGGGATTTTGTTGGTTTATTTTCTTTAAGCAGCAGACCGGTTTTGTAAACGTATACTTGTAATTTTTAACAAAATATATGCCTTTGTTATGATATAATCAAATCATCTAAACTAGTGAGGTAAAAAAATGAGAAAAACCATTCTTTTTATTACCGCAACTGCTTTGCTATTGCCTGTCTTGTCAGGTTGCAGACTGCTTAACGAACTTTTCTTAGGCGAAGAATCAAAATCTCTGATTGGGTTCTGGAGCGGCGATACTTGGACTGTCGATTCCGAAGACACCTGCTATTACGATTTTCGATCCGACGGAACGGTATTTGTTACCGAATGGACTGAAGATTTACAGTCAACCAACAACTTTATCGCCCCGAATTACTTTCGTTACTCATTTGACGGCGAAAGCCTGAAATTTAAACAGTATTTCGGTATTTACAATGTTGAATTCAGTCTTGAGCGTGATGATCTGTCAACAGGGATGGCCTACTACATGAGGGTCGTCTCGGTAGGCGGACCTCTGGATTATTCGCAACTATATGAAGGCAACGAGCTGTACATGGAAATGAGAACCGGCTACAACGAAAACGATTCTGCAGCAAAAACTTTTCCGGAGGGATTACAGTATGAATAAATATACTATTTCCAGGAATACCGGAAACAAACCCGGAATTGCCTTATTGGCAATTCTGATATTGCTTCTTTCCGGCTGTTCCAACGATGACCCTGCCGATATTTCGGGGCTGTGGAGCGGCACGATTGAATCAAACCGGTCGGCTGCAAGAGGCGAAACAGTTGTCTTTGAGTTTTTTGAAAACGGAAAATGCAGGATGGGGGATCCGGAAAACGTTGCTGTTGAGTCACAGACCAGAAGCAAGGAGTTCAAATATTCGCTGGACAATTACCATATCGAGGTTGAGGCCTTTTTATCCTTATATTATATGCAATTTTACTATGAATTCTCGGAGACCGATGAAACACTTGAGATCATTCTGGTTCAGAGAAATTTCTATAATGATCAATACGACAGCTTCAATCCCGGCGACCGCATTCTTTTAACAAGATATTCGGACAGCAGCTTCAGTTCGCTTCTAAATTGAACCGTGCGACGTCATACGTGATAATTTTGTTCGGGCCCCGACAGGACCCGGTTACAGCAACTTTCGCATACCGGACCGCATTTTAAATACTTTTTCAACCTTAATGTACATGCTATACTCGGTTTCATGGATTTTGATTTTTATAAACTTCAGACAGCAGGAAATGATCTTATTCTTGTAAACTACAGCAACAGTCTTTTTCCGGAACCTGACACTTTAAAGGAAATTGCCAGAAGAACATGCCGCCGCGATTACGGTATAGGCGGTAACGGGCTGATAGCAGTTGAATGTATTTCCCCGGAAAAAATCAGCGCCGTATTTATAGATCCGGCCGGAGCAGTCGCTGAAACGACAACAGACGCAGCTTTCTGCCTCTCGAGGTTTATTTTTGATTCCGGAATAACAGGTAACAAGGATTTTGCCCTTCAAATTAATAATTCAATCCATGAAATCGGTATTATCGACAGTAATAATTTCAGGATTTCTCTCGGTATCCCGCTTGATAATGAGGGCGGACCTCTTATTGAACGTCCCGATACGGACTATATCATAAATATCAAAGTAGACGGCAGGGACTTCCCGGCCGCAGAAGTTTTTCTCCAGAAAACGGGCCTTGTTGTATTTACCGAGGCAATCAGCATCGGAAAAATGAAGGAACTTGCAGACACAATGCTCAAAGGCGTTCAATTTGATAACTGTCAGCGTCTTATTTTTGCTACCGTAAACAGCCGCGATGATATTGATGTCCGCATAAGAAACAGCCGAGGCGATGATTTCTCTTCATCCTGCGCTATCGCTGCGCTGGCATCTGTAGTGAACGGGTTCCTCGACAGGCAGGCTACCATAACCCACAAGCTCGGCGAATATTATTTTCAATGGCTGCAGCCGTCCAATGAAGTCTTTCTGACTGGATCAGCCGATTATGTATATTCGGGCTCAATCTTTATCGACCGGGAACAAGGCCTGTAAATTATAAATCCAGTTCATATTCCGACAGTTTTCGGTGAAGCGTCTTCCGGCCGATGCCGAGAACGTCCGCTGTTTTGCTTTTATTGCCTTTTTGGGCATTCAGGGTTTCAATAATAATCTGTTTCTCCGCATCGGCAAGCGATGAACCGGTACAGATTCTTATACAGTTCTGATCCGCAGTCTGCTGTATTGCCGGAGGCAGGTCTTCAGGCGTAATTATATCTCCCTTGCACATTACAACTGCGCTTTCAATTGAGTTTCTCAGCTCCCTTACATTGCCCGGCCAGCTGTGATTGTGCAAGACAAGCATGGCTTTGTGATCAAAGCCGTTTATATGTCTTCCGTTTTCTTCGATAAAATCAGCCAGGAATTCAGAAGCAAGCAATGAAATATCTTCTTTGCGGTCTCTGAGCGGCGGAACATGTATCTGTACGACATTCAGTCTGTAAAACAGGTCCTCTCTGAAATTGCCTTTTTCTATTTCTTCCTTGAGGTCCCTGTTTGTCGCTGAAATTATTCTTGTATCTACTTCTACTGTTTCTTCTCCGCCGACACGTTCGAACTTTCTATCCTGAAGAACCCGTAAAATTTTGATCTGCGTCGACTGGTTTATTTCCCCGATTTCATCAAGAAATATTGAACCGTGGTGCGACAGCTCAAAACGTCCTCTTTTTCTTGATATTGCGCCTGTAAAAGCTCCTTTCTCATGACCGAACAGTTCGCTTTCCAGAAGACTTTCCGAAAGGGCGGCGCAATGTACCTTTATAAACGGTTTATCATTTCTGTCCGACAGTTCATGCAGGGCATCGGCAATAAGCTCTTTTCCGACTCCGCTTTCACCGGTGATAAGGACGGAAGCCCTCGTGGCGGCAACCTGTTCAACTACCTGCATTACGCGCATCATTCCGCTGCTTTTTCCGATTATCCGGTTGAATTTATTTTTGGATTTTAGTCGGTCTACTTCAGCCTTCAGTTCCCTGTGCTCGAGTATAAGTTCGCGGCCCTGTAGGGCCCTTTTAACAAGCAGGGTCAGCCTGTCTAGGTTTACCGGTTTTGTCAGAAAATCATAAGCACCGTCGCGCATTGCCGTAACTGCAGTTTCTATTGTACCGTGACCGGTAAGGACAATAAACGGAAGCCCGGGATATGACGAAATAACCTTTTTCAACAGCTCCTGGCCGCTCATGACGGGCATTCGCAGGTCGCTGATTATAAGATCAACATCGCTGCTGTTTAAAATTTTAAATGCTTCCTCACCGTTTTCCGCAAGAAGCACCCGGTATCCGTCCATTTCCAGCGAAGTTCCAAGCCCTTCACGTATGTTTTTTTCATCATCAACAACCAGCAGATTAAACTTCATTGCCATCCCCTTTCCAGCTGATCAGGTGTCTTTCTTTTTGAGGAATCGGAAGCCTGATAATAAAGCTTGTACCTATTCCCACCTTTGATTTCAGCTGAATTTCACCGTCATGTTCCTTGATAATTTTATAAACCAGCGTAAGACCGAGGCCGGAACCAAAATCTTTGGTGGTAAAATAAGGTTCAAATATTTTGTTGAGATTTTCCTCCGGAATACCCTCACCGTCATCCTTGACCACAAGTACAACATTGTCGCTTTCTTTGAAAATATTTACAGAAAGATGCCCGCCGTCAGGCATTGCATTCATGGCGTTTTTTATAATATTCAGTATTGCCTGTTTCATAAGCTTGTCATCAAGCTGCAGCACGGGCAGATCTTTTTCAAAGTCGGTTTCAAGTTCTATATTCAATTCCTGCAGTTCAGGCTTTATAAGCTCAAAAGATTCAGTCATCAGCGCTTCAAGGCTGCGTTCTTTCAAATTTACATCCATGGGCCTTACTGCAAAAAGAAAATCAACAACAATACTGTTCAGCCGCTCCACTTCTTCACTGAGGATATTCAGGTTTTTACTGAAAAAATCCTTCTCACAGTTTTCGTTTCGATTCAGCGCTTTCTGCATCAGCTGTATATGAATTCCTATCGAACCAAGCGGGTTTTTTATCTCGTGTGCCATTCCGGCGCTCATTGTCGTAAGCGATGCAAGACTTTCTGCCCTTCTTAACCTCGCTTCGGCAAGTTTTCTTTCCGTTATATCTCTTATATAAACAAGACTTCCCGAAATTTCATTTCTGAGAAGCAGCGGAAGAATGCTGCATGCAATCAACTTTGACCTTCCGTGGGCATCAAGGGCAATTTCAATTTCGTGTATTGTGTCCTGTTCATCCTCACTCTTTTTAATCAGACTGACAATTTCCTCTTCAAGAATAGCTTCTGTATAATGAAGATCCGTAGGATCGCTTTTGGATATGGGAATAATTCGTTTTACGCTCCGGTTTGCAAATGTGACGACACCTGTACTGTCGATTACAATCACGCCTGCTGTCATTGAATGCATTGAGCTTTCAAGTATTTCATTTTCGTCTGCAAGCTCTTTAACCAGGGCTTTGATCTGCTCCTGATCAAGCTTGCCGAGCATACTCAGTGCCCTGGACAGAAATTTTCTCAACTTATTCCCCTGTAATACAAAGATTCAAGCACAAGCCTTGCCGATTGGTTATACTGTTCCCGGTTCGACATTGTAAGACTGAACAGGCGGTTCAACTGCTCAGCTTTTCTCACTTCAATATTTCCTTTTTGAAAATCCTCACGTATCAGTTCAATACATTCCTGAATGAAAAGCTCGAAAAAATGTTTTCCGTTATAAACGGCCTTGAAATCTCCGGCTTCATCAGGAGTTTTCGGCGGGTTCCCGTCAAGAAGAGCATTGACGAATTTTGCAGAAAGCTCCCGTAACAGTCCGGTGTCGGCTTTTCTGCTTAAAAAATATTCCCTTATGCTTCTGTACATCGTATTCTTTTCACGAAATATACGACCGATAACCTCGGCCGATTCTTCAACAGTTCTCTGAGGAAAATTCAGGACTCTGACTCTGGACAGTATTGTCGGAATTATCGCGCCTTTTCTGCTTGTAGTCAGAATGAAATAACACCCGTTCGGCGGCTCTTCAAGAAGCTTCAGCATTGAGTTCCTTGAAGAGTCTCCCATGGCATCGGCATTCTCAAATATTACAATTTTAACTGATTCCGATGCCGTATGGGCCCAGCTGTTGATTCGTCTTACCTGATCTATAGGGATATTGCCCGAATTATAGATGTCCGTGATTTTAGCGCATTCATTAACTATTCTGTCTACATTCTTGCCCAGTACCTGGGGATCAACACCGTCATCGTCAATCCTGATCTCACGAAGCAGATCCTCCGCCTTTACCGCATTAGCAACAACCTGCTTGTATTTCGGCTCGGAACCTTCCCACAAAACAGGATCAAAACGTTTAAGAAGTTTTCTGACCGAGCGGATAAACATATACCGCGCATATAACGGCTGCGATTCTTTCAGTATTTCCGCGCAAGTTAAAATCTCGTCCATAAAAAAACTGCTGCCGAGTATCTGGAGATACGGATGGTTAAGCTGCCTGTGGTTTTCACATGATCTGCATGGACAGTTCCAGTTTCTGTCTCCTGTACAGGAAAGGATACGTGCAAGTTCCAGCGCAACAGACATCTTTCCGGAATAATGTTCTCCGCTGAACAGCATTGCCCCGGGCAGGCTCCCTGTCAGTATTTCTTTTTCAATCTCTTCAACAACCCGCTGCTGCCCGATAATATTTTCAAACATCTATCGTCTCGTCGAGAATTTCCCGGCCGTCCGGAATAAACCTGTGAATCATCTGAATATACCAGCTTTCAGTCTCAATCTTTTCAGTATTGAACAACGGTTGTACTTCAATAATAAAAACTACAATCATAACAATCGCTGCGCCTTCAATTATTCCGAAAAAAAGGCCCAGCGAACGGTCGAGTTTATCAAGATGGATTTTATCTATCAGGGAATTTAATCCGTTTTCAAAAATCTTTATAAGAAGGTAACTGACAAGAAATATTATCAGAAACGCCACAACCTGGTTCCAGTTGGATACTCCGAATTTCTGACCTATAAAGTCTCCGAGCATTGCGGAAAAAAGCACTCCAAGCAGGATACCGAGCCCGATTGCTGCAATACTCATCACCTCGGTTACAAAACCCCTGATAATCGCCTTTATTGTCATAAATAGTATTATCGCCGAAAAGAAAATATCTATCGGCATTATTGTCAAATCTCCGAACTGCATTACTTTAACCTCTCCAAAATTAAATCTGATATTATTTCGGCCGGGTTTTCTTTAACAAGCTGCAATGCAGCTTCGGCCATGCTGCTTTTTAATTTATCATCATTCATGATTCTGTCAATTTCGGTTTTCAACTGCTCTGCCGTTACAAAACCTTCCAGAACAACAGAAGCCCCGGCTTCCCTGAAAACGTCCGCATTCATTGCCTGGTCGCCCCGGCTTGCCCCGGTACCCAGAGGAATCAGAATGGACGGTTTGCCCAGAGCTGCTGTTTCCCACAATGTTGAAGCCCCTGCGCGGCTTATTATCATATCTGCAGCCGCCATAAGATCCGGAAGCTCTTCATTTATATATTCCCGTCGCATATACCCGTCGGGTATTTCACTGTTAAAATCATGCCTGCCTGTCTGGTGTATTATAAAATATTTACCGGCAAGTTCAGGCAGCAACTGTTCAATAAGCCTGTTTATCTGCAAGGCCCCCTGGCTTCCGCCGAGAACCATTATTATCTTTTTATTGCCTGCCCCGGCGATTTTTCGTCCGTTATCGGAATCGGCGCTGAAAATCGCCGAACGCAACGGGTTGCCGGTAAGAACCGCCTTGCCTGACGTTATATATTTCATGGTCTTTTCATATGAAACAAGGATTTTTTCGGAAAACCTTGAATTGATTCTTGTTGCAAGCCCGGGAGTAACATCCGATTCATGGGAGTAGACAGGTATTTTACGCAGGCCTGCGGCAATTACCGGCGGAACACTTACAAAACCGCCTTTGGAAAAGACAACGGCAGGCCGGTACCTGCCCATTATAAAAAAAGCCTTGATTAACCCGGCGTTTATCCTGAAAATATCGGTGAAATTCCTGAAAGAAAAATATCTTCTGAGTTTTCCCGAAGCGATACCTATAAACTCTATTCCCGAAGCCCTTACAATTTTCGCTTCCATACCCTTTTTGGAGCCAATCCAGATTACTCTTGCATCAGGCATTTTTCTTAAAAGCGCTTCCGCTACGGACAACCCGGGATATACATGCCCGGCTGTTCCGCCGCCGGTAAAAAATACAGTCTTGTTCATTTGTCTTTAAGAATACATTGAAACTCAATATTGATAAACCCTGATTTTGATTTTCATTAAAACATCATTCACCAATCACATCACTTGACATACAGCGGCTGCTTTCGATAAGCTGTAAATGTCGTGGGGTGGCCGATCGGAGAATATCCGGTTGAGTCCTGAGATTATACCCGTAGAACCTGATCCGGATAATGCCGGCGAAGGGAGCGAGACATCCAAACCCCCACATCATAATTTTACTCACGGAGGTTTTCTTTATGAAGAAAACAATGTTAACAGCGTTATTGATGTTGGCGGCTGCTTCTGTAATTTTCGCAGGGGGCAGTCAGGAAACAAACGGCAGTGATCAGATTTTAAAAGCAGAGAACAAACTGGTAATTTATACCTATGATTCCTTTGCATCGGAATGGGGCCCGGCAGGTACCGTAATTCCGGTTTTTGAAGAAAAATACGGCATAGATGTTGAACTGAAATCTGCAGGAGATTCAGGACAGGTCCTCAGCAGGGTTGTTTTGGAAAAAGACAATCCGCAGGCGGACATTATGATCGGCATCGACAACAACATGCTTGCAAAGGCCTTAGGCGCGGACGTTTTTGAACCTTATAAACCTTCCGGTATCGACAGGGTCCCGGAACATCTTGTATTCGACAAAACATTTCACGTGGTTCCTTTTGATTACGGATATTTTTCAATAAATTATGATTCACTCTCTTTATCAAATCCCCCTTCTTCACTTGAAGACCTCACAAATCCTGAATATGAAGACTCGCTCATTCTGATGGATCCCAGAACTTCAAGCCCGGGCCTCGGTTTCCTGCTTTGGACGATATCCGTTTACGGAGACAGCTTTATTGATTACTGGAAAAGGCTGATGCCTTCCGTTTTGACGATTACCGAAGGCTGGGACTCAGGCTACGGGCTCTATACTGCCGGAGAAGCACCCATGGTACTCAGCTATACGACGAGCCCTCCTGTCCACGTCGAATACGATAAAACAGACAGGTACAAGGCTCTCCTTTTTGAAGAAGGCAATTACATGCAGATTGAAGCCATGGCAATCATAAAAAATGCGCCGAACAGAAACAATGCTGAAAAATTTATAGAATTTATGCTTACCGATGATTTTCAGTCTGTAATTCCGCTGACCAATTTCATGATGCCGATCACTGCAGAAACACCGCTGCCGGATTCCTTTTCATATGCTCCCGTTTCGGAAAAACCGCTTCTTCTTGAAACCGAAGATATCGACTCCAGTCTCAACAAATGGCTTGCCGCCTGGCTCGAAGCAGTCGTGGATTAGGATACGGCGCTTTGAACCTGGAAAAAAACAATCCTCCCGTCTTTACAGGCGGCGGGAGGATTAACCGAATCCGGCCTTCTGTTGCCGGATCCCTTTTTATTATTCCCCTGGCAGTTCTTGCTGTATTTTTTCTTTTGCCGGTTTTGTCGATCTTTAAAAACATCGGCGCGGCTGATTTTTTAAAAACTCTTCAGAACAGTTACTACCAGTCGGTCATAGGGTTCACATTTCTCCAGGCTGCCGTCAGCACCGTTTCTGCCGTTCTTATAGGGCTTCCCGGGGCATGGATTATGTCTCATCTTGATTTCAAGGGCAAACGTTTTATAAACAGCCTGACAACTGTTCCCTTCGTCCTGCCTTCTGTTCTTGTTGTTCTCGGGTTTGTGCTCTGCTTCGGCAACAGCGGAATTATCAACAGCCTGATAATGAAGATTGCGTCGCTTGATAAACCGCCTCTTAAAATTCTTTATTCATTCAAAGCGATAATAATGGCGCATACCTTTTACAATTTCCCCGTTTCGCTCAGACTGGTCTCATCAGCCTGGAAACAATCAGGGCGCAGCCGGATAGAAGCGGCGGAAATCCTCGGAGCAGGAAGAATCAGAATATTTTTTACAATAACTTTGCCGGCCCTGCTGCCGTCCATCATTGCTTCGGCTTCTCTGGTGTTCATATTTTGTTTCATGAGCTTCGCAATAATCCTTGTGCTCGGGGGCGGCCCGGCTTTTACAACAATAGAAGTTGAAATCTACCGGCTGGCAAGAATAACCCTGGATATAGAAGCCGCAGCTTCGCTTGCGCTTACAGGAGCGCTGCTGACCGGCCTGCTGACCTACATATATATAAAACTCCAGAAAAGGGCAACCGTGGCTGCAGGAGCCGACAGCCCCCTTTCAGAAAGGAAATTCACTCGCATGTCCGTCCAGGAACGTGTTTTTATAATTGTATATCTTGTTGTTGTTATTGTTCTGATAATCGGGCCTCTTGCCGCAGTTGTGTTCAGATCGTTTCAGGGCCGTGCAGGATGGCGGGGAGACATAGTATTTACCCTCAAATCTTACCGGACTGTGTTTTCATCAGGCAGTCTCTTCAAATCGGTAGGCAATTCAATACTCTTCGCAACAGGCGCAATGCTTATATCAGTGCCTGCCGGGCTTATAGCAGCCTATGCTACAGCCCGCGGACTTATTCGCTTCAGCGGCGCCGCCGAAACACTGTTCATGCTCCCGATGGGCGTATCTTCAATAGTGCTCGGGCTTGGATATTACAGTATGCTTTCATTAATTTCTGTAAACCTTTCAAACAGGGGAATCCTTATCGTGCTGGCTCATTCCGTAATTGCGATGCCGTTTGCAGTCAGAACGCTTACAACCGGAATCAGGGGGATAAGCAAATCGCTTCTTGAAGCATCAGGCACACTCGGGGCAGGGTTTGTCCGGACTTTTATTCGTATTGAACTTCCGCTCCTGAAGGGAAGCCTTATCAGCGCTGCCGCTTTTGCCTTCTGCATCAGCGCAGGGGAAATAAATGCCGCGCTGATTCTTTCGGACGGAGCCTCCCCTACGATGCCGATTGCAGTATACCGTCTGATATCATCGTATAAATTTTTCGGAGCCTGCGCCATGGGCTCCATTTTAATGTTAATCTGCGGCATTGCTTTTTATCTGATAGATCGCTACGGAGGAAGTGAAGTATTTTGAGTGTAATAATCAATAACCTTGAATTCAATTATGATAATTTCAGCCTTTCTGCTGATCTGAAAATAAATAACGGTGAATTTCTTTCAATTCTCGGTCCGTCCGGCTCCGGCAAGACTACGCTTTTGCGCCTGGTCGCCGGTTTTCTGTCGCCCGACTCCGGCAGAATTATTATTAATGACAGGGACGTTACCGAAATACAGACATCATCGCGAAATATCGGAATGGTTTTTCAGGATTACGCGCTGTTCCCCCACCTCGATGTATTTCATAATATTGCCTACGGACTTGAAGCTCATAAATTTAGTCGAAAGTCAATTAAACGCAGGGTTCCGGAACTTCTTTCGATAGTCAGCCTCGAAGGGTATGAACACAGAAGGATACACGAACTTTCCGGCGGTGAACAGCAAAGGGTCGCGCTGGCAAGGGCTATCGCGCCTGAACCGGAACTGCTGCTTTTTGACGAACCCCTGAGCGCGCTTGACGTTAAACTTAGAAAAAACCTGCGGCGCGAAATTATTCGTATCCAGAGCGAACTCGGATTCACCGCCGTATATGTTACCCATGACCAGGAAGAAGCCATGTCTGTTTCGGACCGGATTGCCGTCATGAACCAGGGAAGTATCACGCAGACGGGAACTCCGGAACAGCTTTACAACGAGCCTGTCGACTTTTTTACGGCCGATTTCATCGGCATCATGAATAAATTCGATCACATAATGTTCCGTCCGGAGGCATGCAGTATTTTACAGTCCCCCGATACCGGTGAATTCCTGATTAATGTTACTGTTGAATCTTCCGAGTATGCGGGCGGTTATTATATATGTGACGGAACGGCCGGCAACGACAATATTGTTTTTTTCAGCAGCGAAAAAATCAGAAAGGGAACTGAAACAGTTCTGTCGGTGGATACCGATAAACTGATCAGCTGTTAATCGGCCCTTATTGAGCGCGCCCCTATTTCAGCTTCTTCATGGCTGTCGTATATTTTAAGATATGAACCGAATACCCAGCCCTGAAGACCGTCATAATTTATTTGATACCAGTAGTCTTCAAGATCGTCCATATACATTTTGGAAGAAGATCTCGACAGAACTTCCAGAACATATCCTTTCCACAAAGTCGTAACAAGCCGGGAATCCGTTTCCGGACGTTCGCGAAGCCTCAGATACGCGGCCTCAATCACCGCCCATCGTTCCGATTCGGAGATGAGCGGCGCCGGAGGTAGTTCTATATCGCCGAATTGTTCCTCTTCCTTTTCACACGAAATTAACGGGAACACGGAGGCTGCAGTTATTAATATTATAAATACTGTAATTCTTTTCATTTGACTTGAATTCCTGTTGTTTAAGTGTAAATTACATATTAGATGAAATTTAAATTAATTACACTAGTTTATATTCTTTTAATCGGCAGCTCCTGCTTTTCAGAGAATATTTTTTTAAGCGGAGGTTTCAGAATATCTCCTCTTGCCCAAATTACATCCTTTGCTGACAGGGAAGTAAAACTCCAGCCGGGAATAAACGCGGGGGCTTTCCTCCAGCTGAATTACGCTGAATATTTGAACACGGGTCTTTCAGCCTCTTATATCTACAACCGTTCTTCAAGCATAGACGGAGGCTGGTCTTACCCGGGATTCTCCGGAATTGAAACAACTCTGGCGTCCGGGCTTGCCGTACCTTCGGCTGATTTTATCGAAGTCGGTATTGATACCGGCGCAAGCTGGTTCAAATACAATTTAACCGAGAATTATTTTTTTCTTCCTTCGTTGGCTGCAAGAGCCGCATTCACTTTTTATTCAGATAAAAATCTCGAATTGGCCGCCGAGATACCGGTAAGATATTATTTCCACAGGGAATCTTATTTATTCATGTCTGCGGGAATAATTTTAAAGGCGGTAGTAAAATGAAAAAAATTATTTTAATATTTACCGCCCTTTCTGTTCTTGTGTCTGTCCTTTTTTATACATCCTGCACCGAACCAGATATACCCCAGGGCTATGCGCTTGTATACGGAGTTTCGGATTATACCGGAACAACCAACGATTTGTATTATACTGACGATGATGCTGTAGCTCTGGCGGATCTTCTTTCCTCCAAAGGATGGAATGTTACTCTCGGAATAAACGAAGGCGCTTCTCTTTCATCTATCACTCAGGATGTAAACGACATGTCATCGCAAATGTCGGAGGAAGATCGTTTATTGTTCTATTTTTCAGGACACGGCCTTATACTTGACCTTGATGGCGGCGAACCCGATTCAGCCTCTAATACTTATGATGAAATTCTTGCGCTTCACGGTTCTCTCAATACAATTTTTGATTTTGTTCAGGGAGACCCCGGTGCGGATGTGCTCAGCGTCACCCTGTCTGATGATTCTCTCGCTGATCTTCTGTCAACATTGCCTTCAACAAATAAAACGGTCATCATAGATGCATGTTTTTCCGGAGGTTTTATAGGCGACGGGTTCACAGTCAGCACAATAAGCTCAGATTACACAAGGGGAGATATTACAAATATTTTTACCCCTACCGAAACCATAAAAATGTATCTTGACTATTCACCTACCGACAACGACCTGCCGCAGGACAGATTCACAATCCTTGCTGCATCCGGAGAAACGGAAGAATCATTTGAGCTGGGAAATATCGGCCACGGGCTGTTCACCTATTTTCTGCTGAAAAGCCCAGGCTATGCTGATTATAATTTCGACGGGTTTATTAGCGTAATCGAAGCATACCGTTTTGCAGCAGACGGAATAAACAGTAATTTCAATGACGGCACAGCCTACGATTACATGCCGAATATCGGCGCTTTCCCTATAGACCCGGTGCTTTTTGAGGCTGATTGAGTGTTCGGGAATTATTAAAAACCGCAGCTTTAAACAATTCCCGTTTTTTTTAGTTTTTCCGGTTCATTTCATCCATGACCTGCAGCCCTTTTAGAGTATGCAGATCATCATAAATATCTATTCGTTCGCTTATCTTTTCAAATACATGGGCCGTTCCGCCTGTCGCGATAACAAGCGATTCGGTGCCCTGCTCTTCATCAATTTTTTTTATAATGTTTTCTATCAGACCGGTATAACCGTAGATCAATCCCGACTGGATACAGCCTATTGTTTCAATTCCTATAACCCTTTCAGGTTTTTCAAGCTCTATTTCCGGCAGCTGGGCTGTATCTTCAACAAGCGATCCCAGGGCGGAAATAACTCCCGGGGCAATTACAATTCCTGTAAGAAAACCGTTTTTCCTGACAACCGTAAAACTCAGCGCTGTTCCGAAATCAACCACAATTGCATCCTTTTTATGCAGATTGAACGCGGCGGCGGCATTTGCAAGCAGGTCAGCTCCCAGTTCCGCGGGACTTTCTATGGGAAAAGACAAACCTGAATTCATTTTGTAATTAATAAATACCGGTTCAAGCCCGAACATTTTTTTAAAAGCTTCCCGGAATACACCAGTTAAAGCGGGGACAACCGAAGCTGTTATAATCCTGTCAATCTGATGAATTTTAATATTATTTTCTTTCAGCATCGAATGAATAATAACAATATATTCGTCAGCGGATTTATGTGGTTTTGACTGGATCATCCAGCGCGCACTGCAGTCCCTGCCTTTAAAAACCCCGAAACGTATGTTTGAATTACCGACATTAACAGCAAGAAGCATTTTAATTACCTATTCCTTTAAGTTTATTTATTTCATCCCTTACAAAAGCTGCTTTTTCAAATTCAAGATCCTTTGCAAGTTCAATCATTTCTTTTTCAAGCGCTTTAATCAAGGCTTTACGCTCCCGCGGAATAACAGCATTATAATTATCCTTTATTATATCGATGGACAATTTTTCACTGCTCAGTTTTTCTTCTTTCTTTCTGACAAGCATATCGGCAACAGCCTTTTTAATAGTCTGGGGAGTTATTCCATGCTCATCATTGTATTTCTGCTGAATCTCGCGCCGACGTGTTGTTTCATTTATTGCTTCTTTCATTGCATCCGATTCCCTGTCGGCATACATTATAACAAAACCTTCCGAATTACGTGCGGCCCTTCCGATGGTTTGCATCAGAGATGTGGCCGAGCGCAGAAAACCGATCTTGTCGGCATCAAGAATAGCAATAAGCGATACTTCGGGCAAGTCAAGCCCTTCCCGAAGCAGGTTAATTCCAATAATTACATCAATCTTGCCTATCCTCAATTCTTTCAGGATTTCAACCCGTTCTATCGTTTCAATCTCCGAATGAAGGTAACGTACCTTGACCCCGAGATTTGAAAGGTAATCGGTCAGTTCTTCCGACATCTTTTTGGTCAGAGTCGTAACAAGTACCCTTTCATTCTTTTCAACCCGTTTTTGTATTTCGGAATAAAGGTTCTCTATCTGCCCCCTTGTGGGCCTCACCTCAATCTCGGGATCAAGCAGGCCGGTAGGCCTGATCAACTGCTCGGCGACAGTTTCCGAAATATCCAGCTCCGCCTTCCTTGGTGTTGCCGATACATATATGAGTGTTTTTGCAATCGATTCAAATTCATCGAGAATCAGCGGCCTGTTGTCAAGCGCCGAAGGCAGCCTGAATCCGAAATCAACCAGGTTCTGTTTTCTTGATCTGTCGCCCTCGTACATTCCCCCGAGCTGAGGAATCGTAACATGAGACTCGTCGATAAATGTCAGAAAATCATCCGGAAAATAATCAAGAAGCACCGCGGGCCGTTCCCCTGCCTTCCGGTTGCTCAGCGGTCGTGAATAGTTTTCTATTCCGGAGCAGTAGCCCAGTTCCTCCATCATTTCTATATCATATTCGGTTCGGCTCTTGAGCCTTTGCGCCTCGACAAGCTTATTCTGTAACGTCAGTTCCTCCAGGCGTTCACCGAGCTCTTCCCGAATGGTAACGATTGCCGACTTCATCTGTTCTTCAGGCATAACAAAGTGTTTTGCCGGGTAAACAGTGCAGCGGGGTATCTCCTCAAGCACCTCACCGGTTACTGCATGTATACTTGTTATACGCTCAATTTCATCCCAGTCAAACTCGATTCGATAGATTGTTTTCATATACGCCGGGTATATTTCGATTACATCGCCCCTGATCCTGAAGCAGCCGCGTTTTAAAACATCATTATTCCGGTCGTACTGCAGTGATACAAGTTTACGCGCAATATCGCCGATGTTTACATGAGTCCCCCGGATAATCGGTATTCTCATATCCTTAAACGACACGGGATTGCCCAAACCGTATATACATGAAACTGTAGCAACAACTATAACATCATCGCGTTCTATCAGCGATGAAGATGCCGACAGCCGCATTCTGTCTATCTCCTGGTTAATGTCCGCATCTTTTTCTATATAAAGATCCTTTGACGGCACATAAGCCTCGGGCTGATAATAATCGTAATATGAAACAAAATATTCTACGGCATTGTCCGGAAAGAAATCCAGGAATTCCCTGTAAAGCTGTGCGGCCAGTGTTTTATTATGACTCAGGACAAGCGTAGGTTTCTGTACCCGCTCAATGATCTTGGCCATTGTGTAGGTTTTCCCCGACCCCGTTACGCCTTTCAGCGTCTGCTTTCGCTTTCCTTCAAGCAAACCGTCTGACAGCTTGTCTATAGCCTGTCGCTGATCTCCGGCCGGTTCAAATTCTGATTTTACTTTAAATGCCTGCATTATTACCTTTTAATCCCAGCTGAGACCTTCCGTCCGTTCCGACAACTCAATCTCAAGTGTTTTTTTCTGACGGCCTCGAGCCACTACTATCTCTATTTTTTCGCCCGGTTTATTATCCTCGAGTGCTGTAAACATGTCGGCAATCGTTTCCGTCTTAAAACCGTCGATTTCGATAATTATATCGCCGCCCAGGTATATGGTATCCCGTCCGTAACGAACGGGCCGGCTTGAATCGCCCCCCCTGAGGCCGGCTTTATCGGCATTTCCGCCTTTAACAATTTCGGAGACAAGAAGGCCCTTGTTTACGGCAAGATTGGCATAGCGGACGATATTCCGGTCAAGCTGTATCGGTATAATATTTATCCAGCCCCGTTTCACTTCGCCGTAGGTTATAAGATCAGGAACAACCCGAATAGCCGTATCGACAGGAACTGAAAACCCTATGCCGACAGATCCGCCGGTGGGACTGTATATCATTGTATTTATTCCTATCATCCTTCCGTTTGAATCAAGCAGCGGGCCTCCGGAATTACCGGGGTTGATTGAAGCGTCGGTCTGAATCATGCCCTGAATTACAATTCCGCTGCTGGTTTTTACCGGTCTTCCCAGGCCGGACACAATTCCTACAGTCAGGGTCCGGTCATAACCGTACGGATTTCCTATTGCAAGAACTTTCTGACCCACTCTCAGGCCTGTTGAAGTCCCGAAAGGTATTGTCGTCAGCTGTTTTCCGTCGGGATCAAACTTGATAATTGCAAGATCGTTCTCCTGATCGCGCCCGACAACATCACCTTCATGCGTACTTTCATCGTATAAAGTGATAAAAACCTTGTATGCATCTTCAACCACATGATAATTCGTAAGCACATACCCGCGGTTATCGATAATAGACCCGGAGCCTGTACCGCCTTCCATAGGCACCGGTTCAAGGAAAAAATTTATTCCCATCGTTTCAGTTGAAATATTTACAACAGCTTCATTCATGCTTTCGTAAATATTAATCGTATTACGTTCCTCTTCCGAGTATGAACTGTAATCAGAAACCTGAAGAAGGTTCGTTTCAGAAATGGCGCTTTGCTGGATTTGAAAGGCCGGCGGGCTTTGAACTTCAACAACAGGCTCGTCGGTTGAAGACGGCAATTTAAAAAAGCCGAACCCCAATACCAAAAAGAAAGCAAGCAAAGCGGCAGAGACAGCTATAACAGTAACCTGGCCGCGGCTGTATAATTTCATCCGAACCTTCCTCCTCAAAGATCTACACCTAAATATACTTTTAATTGAGGTAAATTTCTATACGGAAAGTCCATTATAGTAAAGCAATTACGGTTCAGTTTATTTTTTCTTCAGATTTTACTCCAGAAAAAATCCTGCTCACCGTACCGCCTATGCTGTACAGCTTCGAGAATATCATCTTCATTAATAATTTCTCCGAATCGGAGGTCGGCGATACTGCGTGCCGTTTTAATAATTGAAACACATGCCCTTGAGGAAATATTCATTTTCCTGACAGCTTCCAGATATGTCTTTTCAGCCTGATCATTCATTCCGCAATACTGCTTCAGTTTCCCCTGCGGTATTCTCGCATTCCTGCTGAATGGTTCGCCGTTATACCGCTTGCGCTGCAATTCAACAGCCCTGCAGATTCTATTGCGTATGCTGCTGCTTTTTTCCTCGTCTCCGGCTGAATAAATGTCAACTGCTGTCGGCTGTACAGGTATTCTTATATCAATTCGATCAAGAAGAGCTCCTCCCAGTTTTTTCCAGTATGACAGCACTTCCTTTCGGCTGCATACGCACACCGCCTCTTTTTTGCCCAGGTTTCCGCACGGACACGGATTAGCCGCAAGAATCAGCTGAAAATCAGCAGGATAGATGCAGCTTCTTCCGGCCCGGGCTATATCGACCCGCCCCTCTTCAGCCGGCTCACGCAGAGACTGCAGCAGGTTCTTGCTGAATTCAGGTGTTTCGTCAAGAAAGAGCACTCCCTTGTGCGCAAGAGAGACTTCTCCGGGCTTAACCGTTCTGCCGCCTCCGATAAGACCTTCTTCCGAAGCTGAATGGTGCGGTTCCCGAAACGGAGGCAGGGTTATCAGGCCGGCCCCTTCCGGCAGCATGCCGGCGGCCGAATAGATAC
The DNA here is from genome assembly GCA_963675665.1 of Spirochaetia bacterium. Classification (GTDB taxonomy): domain Bacteria; phylum Spirochaetota; class Spirochaetia; order UBA9216; family UBA9216; genus Thalassospirochaeta. Next base: position 3,200,172 of record OY776510.1, on the reverse strand, counting down.
GGGTAACCTCGATAGCCTCTTTGCGGTCAAGTGAAGGCAGAATCCCGGATAACGCCCTGCTGCAAATTGTTTTACCCCCTCCGGGCGGTCCGAAAAGAAGGGCATTGTGCCGTCCGGCAGCTGCTATTTCAAGAGCGCGCTTTACAAACGGAAGTCCTTTTATATCACAAAAATCCACCTGGGGCTTTATTCTGTCTTCTGTTTCATTTTCTTGATGCGTTTCCTCATTTTCAAAATCCTTCAGGCCGGCGCCGTGAACAAACGCGGTGAGAAGAGAAGGAAGTTCGGATATGGTTTTTATACCGTAAATATCTTTACGCCCCAAAGAACAGGCTTCAGCCAGGTTCTGACCGGGCACAATAACAAGACTGATATCAGCCTTTGCTGCCGCGGCAACGGCTGAAAGTACCCCGGTTACAGGTCGTATTTCACCCGACAGCATCAGTTCTCCCAGGATCATTACTTCGCAGGACGGAACAGTACTTATAACTCCGGACTGCACAAGCACGGCTGCCGCAATGGCAAGATCAAACGATGCTCCCTCTTTACGTATTCCCGCAGGAGCCAGGTTGATAAGTATTCTGCCTTTCGGCACTTCAAAACCGCTGTTGCGCAGCGCGGCGCGCAGCCTGTCCCTGGATTCAAGAACTGCACCGTCGGGCAGGCCGATAATATCAACCCCGGGAATTCCGCGTCTGATATCAACTTCAACCCTGACAAGTTTTCCGTCAAAGCTGTTGGAAGTAAAACTGGTTATAGTCATTATTCGTCCTTAACATTCTATAACACTGTTTTTTCTTCATGCTTCCGATTTATATATGCTGCTTCCTGGTTATTTATTTAGCGGTGTATTTGGCCATTTCGGCTCCGACCATTGAATCGCACTCTTCATTCAGTTCATTTCCGGCGTGCCCCTTAACCCATCGCCATTCAACCTGTAAAGAATCGGTAAGCTCTTTAAGCTCAACCCAGTATTCTTTATTTTTAACCGGTTTTTTCGCGGATGTTTTCCAGCCGTTTCTGACCCAGTTGTTTATCCATAAGGTTATTCCGTTCTTGACATACTGGGAATCAGTAAAAATCATTACCGTCTGCGCGCTCCACTGAGGGCTTGCTTTCACATCTTTAAGCGCATTAATAACCGCTGAAAGCTCCATCCGGTTGTTTGTCGTATCAGGTTCTCCCCCGGATTTCCTTATCTGAACATCTCCGACGGTCAGAACAAAAGCCCACCCGCCCGGCCCCGGATTTCCCGAACATCCTCCGTCGGTATATATTTCAATCATGAAGAAAACCTCTCTGTTAGTTAAATTATTTTCAAGTGTTTTATTTAAATTTAACTTATAGTCAATTATAATCAAGATCATGGCAAGGCAGAAACAGGCAAGTTACCTTATTTTTATCATATTTTCATTTATTTCCATCCTCTTCGCAATTTTGTTCTTTTTGATCTCCTATTCCAAAGCAAAAACCGACAGAAGCATAGAATTAAAAAATAATTCTTATATCCTCGGCGAGTGGATAAATGAGTATTTCCAGTCAAACAGGTTTATTCTTGAGAAAATGCGTATGCAATTGCCTTCGGAAGAAATCCATTACCCTCCGGAAAATATATCAATATATAAATCATATACCCGAATACTGAACCTTATTTCTTCTTCATTTCCACACACCGCATTTTCAGGTGTAATCGACATGAACGGTATACTGTCGTATTCGACTTCGGTCGACGGTTTCGATCTCGGTGATAATACATTCTTCAAAGAAATGAAAGATAATCCGGAGACGAAGTATATCATAAGCAGCGCCTTTAAATCTCCGGAGGGCTATCTTTTAATTGCCCAGGGGTTAAACTACGAATTAATTAACAATGGATTCACCGCTATGGTAATTATAGCTATCAACCTTGAATCTTTCGCCGAATGGATCTCAAAACTTGATTATGAAGGCTCGGGGCTGATTACAATAATCGATTCAGAAGGAATCCTGCTTGCAAATAATTCCGAAAACCACTCAGCTATCGGTGAAAAATATTCCGGATTCGAAAACATTCTTTTACCGGATGATAATAATGAATACCTGGAATATTCACCGGGCTACAAATTCAATATAAAAGCCGGATATACAGGCAGCAGGAAAATAGCCGATTTACCCCTTTACATCATAATTGAAGATGAAAGTTATCCTTTAAGCGACATATGGTTTACACTCTTTATTATTCTTTTAAGTCTGGTTGTCGTTCACATTCTTGGGGTTTTTATTCTTAATGCACATCTTTCTCAACTGAAAACAAACAGTGAGCTTCAGGAAGCCCTTAACGAGCTTGATATTTATTTTTCAAACAGCCTTGTCGGGATAGTGATTCTCCGCGGCGGCAGAAAAATATACAGGGTAAACCGGAGAATAGCTGATATTTTCGGTTATGACGACCCGGATTATTTAAAAGGCAAACTGGTTGAAGAGTTTCATATTTCCAAAGAAAACGCGGAAGAGTTCGGTCAAAAATATTATCAGGCGCTGATAAATCGCGAGGTAATTCAGGTAGAATATCCCTTTAAGCATAAAAACGGTTCTCATATATGGATGAGTGTCTCGGGAAAAGCAATAGATCAGAATGATCCGCCCGATCCGGATAAAGGTGTTGTCTGGATCTTTGAGGATATAAGCGAACGCCGTGAAGCCTCTCTCAAGCTGAAGGAAATGGCTTCTACAGATTTTCTTACGGGTTTTTACAACAGAAGATATTTTATGCATCTGGGCGAACGCGAATTCTCAATTTACCAGCGAAGCGGACGTAAATTATCTGTTTTAATGTTCGATCTGGATAATTTCAAAATGATTAATGATATCCATGGACACTCAACCGGCGACAAAGCCCTGAAACATTTTGCACAAATATGCAGGGAAAACCTCAGGTCCCAGGATATTGCCGGACGGCTTGGAGGAGAAGAGTTTTCAGTGATTTTGCCAGATACAGATCTTGAAAAAGCGTTCCTTGCCGCTGAAAGGATCAGGCTCAGAACCGAAACCAGTACAGTAAAAAATACAGAAGGGGTTCCCGGGCTGACAGTAAGTATAGGGATAGCCGCAGCTGAACCGGACGGAAGCCTTGAAAAAACACTCCAGCATGCCGATTCCGCCCTTTATCGTGCGAAAAACAGTGGACGGAACAAAGTTGTAATTTACTCTGCTGACAAAAAGCCCCAATGAGCATATAATATTATCATAATCCACGGAGGGGAAATGGCAGAACAGCTTATTTTAAAAAATCTTGAGTTCATAAAGGTTCTTCCGGGCTGGGCCCAGGAATTGTCTTACAAATACTGTTCTGAAACAGCCAACCTTTATCTTATTCACGGAAATATCAGGGATTTTCTTCCGAACAAAATGTATGAGGGTGAATTTGTTTTTGTCCGGATACAGGAGTTCATTTCCGAGGTTCTGTTCGGCAACAAGGATATAATAGTATTTTACGACCGATCTTCCGGTATTAATTTCTGCGATCGGGAAATGCAGAATAATTATATTAATATGATGCGTAAAACCTTTCCTGAAAAAACGGAACAGGAACTTATGTCGTCCGGACCTTCAGAGGCTTTCAGTAATCTTGAAAAATATTTTCTTATGAATATTTCAAAGAAACTCAGGATTGTACTCATCATCGATTTTGCCGAGACCATCGTTCCCAATGCGGAAATTTCGGAATTATCCGAAGAAGACCGCTTCTGTCTGGTTACCCTCAACCGCTGGGCGCATGATCCCATTTTTACCCAGGGCGATATTTCGATTATGCTGCTGTCGGAAACACTTTCCGATGTAAACAGTCGTCTTGTACGTTCCCCGAATACTGTTAAACTCAGCATTCCCCTTCCCGATTTTAATGTTCGCAAAGCTTTTCTCAATTTTACCGCAAACCGCGATTACCTTCTGCTTGAAAGCAGGTTAAACACCGACAGGGTTGCATCCGTAACCAGCGGTCTCAACCTGATGAATCTCAACCAGATTGCGGCGGAATCATTTCAGGAAGACAGAACCATAACCATAGATTATCTCCGCGATAAAAAGAAGGAGATTATAGAAAACGAAGCGGCCGGACTGCTTGAATTTATCGAAACCGAGTATGATCTTTCAATGATAGCAGGTCAGAAATTCGTTAAATCAAGGCTAAAAAATGCAGCGAAAGCCATCAAAAAAGGTCAGCTTGAAGTTCTGCCCATGGGTTACCTGATTTCAGGACCCGTAGGCACCGGTAAAACTTTCCTGGTAACAGCCTTTGCCGGAGAGGTCGGCATACCTATTGTCAAGTTCAAGGCAGGCTGGGCCGGCGCTACCGATTCAAACTTCGACAAGGTAATGAATATAATTAAGGCGATGGCTCCGGTCGGCGTACTTATTGATGAAGCCGACACTCTTCTGGGTCATGGAAGCAAGAGCAGCAGAAGCCAGTCGGGAAGCCTTTTCGCGCGGATAGCCGATTTCATGGGAAACACGGCCTTTCGCGGCAAGATCATATGGTTTATTGCAACAAACCGGCCCGATCTAATCCCTATAGACCTGAAACGCCAGGGCCGCGCCGAAGAACACCTTGCACTGTTTTTCCCCCAGAACGATACCGAGATTGACGAACTTTTTAATATTCTGCTACAGAAACTTAAACTTAAAACAACGGGATTTGCCGTTTCGCGGATGCTCCGAAAATATCACCTGACTCTTTCCGGGGCAGATCTTGAAGCAATTCTTATCAGGGCCAGGTTCAGCGCGGCGCTTGATAACCGTGTTGTTATCAACGATAACGATATTGAAAACACCGCCCGCGAATTTCTTCCTCCTACCTACCCCCATGAGATCGATCTACAGAACCTCGCTGCAGTGCTTGAATGTACAAGCCGTGAAATGATACCTGAAAGCTTTCGTAACATGGATAAAAATAAAATCGTCAATGAAATTAAACAGCTTAAAATATTACTTGGAGAGATTAAAAATGAAAATTGAAGGTAACACATATGGAAAAACAAAATCCGGAGATCGGATTGATATAGTAACTGTATCAAACAGTAATAAAATTTCCTTTTCAGTCATAAGTTACGGGGCTACGCTTATTTCGGTTAAATGCCCGGATAAAAACGGCAATTCAGGCGAGGTAACCCTGGGCAAGGCGGATCTTGCATCATATGAAGCCGGACACCCATACTTCGGAAGCACCATCGGGCGTTTCGGCAATCGTATTGCGGATGCGAAATTTAATCTCGACGGTATTGATTACAAACTTGCGGCAAATAACGGTCCCAACAGCCTTCACGGTGGTCCCGGCGGTTTCGACAAACAAATCTGGGATATTTTTCCGTTTAAAGAAGATTCAAAAGCCGGTGTTCGTTTCACTTATGTAAGTGATGACGGAGAAGAAGGATTTCCGGGAACTCTGGAAGTTACAGCATCATATACACTTACTGAAAATAACGAATTATTTTTCGATTATGAGGCAATTACCCAAAAGGCAACCCCGATTAATCTTACCAATCATGTTTACTGGAACCTTGATGACCCTGAAAAAACCGATATTCTTGATCACGAAATCGCTCTTGACTGCAGCCGGTATATTCCGGTCAACGATGTTCAGATACCTATAGGCAAACTTCACGAAACGGCAGGGACACCTTTTGACTTTCAGAAGCCCAAACGTATCGGAACCGACATTGCAGAAGCCGGAGGGTATGACCACTGCTGGGTTACCGGAAATTACGATAAAAACACTGTCGGCACAGGTTCCGCTGAAGCAGCTTCCGCTGTAAAAAAAGCCGATCCTTTTGCAGTTCTTGTCTGTCCATCAACAGGAAGAAAACTTGAGTTTTTTACAAGCCAGCCTGGAGTTCAGTTCTATACAGGTAATTTTATCAATAATGAACACGGAAGAAGCGGTGTTTATCAGATACATTCCGGTCTGTGTCTTGAAACCCAGAATTTTCCCGATGCCCCGAACCAGCCTTCTTTTCCGTCCTGTATTCTCCGCCCCGGAGAAAAATATGTTCATAGTACAATGATCAGGTTCTCTAATACTTGACTAAGTACAAAAATAGACTATAATGGACATCACAAGACTATAAAGGGGCTTTCATGGAAAACAAGGTATTATCCGGTAATTTACTTACTCTTGCTGAAATTGCAAATTATCTAAAAGTTGCCGAAAAAACAGTTTTAAGGATGATTCAGAAAGATGAAATACCTTGCGTTAAAATTGCAAGTCAGTGGCGATTCGATAAAGGTCTTATAGACGACTGGATTTTAAATAAAATGAATACAATCCATACTGATGATTTAACAAATCTGATGCAGATGGATCCAGACAGCGTTCCGTTATCCAGACTTACAAGTGAAGAATTCATTCTTACTGAACTGGCCCCCGGTGATGCTGAATCAGTTCTTAGAGCCCTGTCAAAACCCCTTGTTGAGGCAGGTCTTGTTAATGATCATGACGCTTTCGTTATCAAACTTCTGTCACGTGAAAATATGATAAGCACCGGGCTTGGCAACGGCGTAGCAATGCCCCACATCAGGAATCCCAGGGAAAATACTTCACACAGACCTGTAATAGTAATCGGTATCTGTAAAGACGGTATTGAATTCGGAGCTATTGACGGAAAACCCGTAAAATTATTTTTCCTTATATATACAAACAACGAGATTGCACATTTGCGCATAATCGCTAAAATTAACACCTTTTTAAGAAATAATGTCGATTTTAACGAGTTTTTAACCGCTAAATCGGCAAAAGATGTGCTTCGGATATTGATAAAAGGGTAAAAAATTGATATATTTTTATCTGTAAACACTTGAGAGGTCGTTCGTTGAACACCTTTATAGTTTTTATATATTGAGAACGCTGAATGTTTTATACATTTCAGCGAAGCAGGTTGCATTACCTGCTGTTTTCTAAACACCTCCTTTTTTAATCAACCTCCTTTTCCCGTCCGGTTCGTTGAATCGGGCGGGTCTTTTTTTCTGTCTTTATCAAAGACAGTTTTTTTCAAGCAGCATATCGGAATAATACCTCTGTTCTATTTTTTCCCTGGAAATACCTGCGATCTTCAAAATATCCAGTATCTGCTCTTGAGCCGTTGCAATCAGCTTGTCGTCCGGAGACTCAACAACAATTTCAATTTCGATAAACCATCCCAACCGGCTGACTTCGCAAAGCTCTATAACAGCCTTCTCCGCTCCGACATCGGCGGTAAATTTCCAGCCGTGCTTGCTTTTATCAACCCATTTCCCGGCTCCGGTCAATTGTAGAAATTTTATAAAATTTTCTCCGTTGTCTACATTAAATTCCAATTCATCATTAATCTCAATGCCGTTTGAGACGGATTTGCGTTTTACGGTTACTGTATTCACTCCGTTTTCCGTACGTAATCTGACAGGCTGGCCTTTCCCTGATTGTTTATCCGTATCGTATAAATAGTAAATATCATTTTTATTTATCAAAACAGGACTGCCGTAAATACCTGATAGCCGGTCTTTCAACAAGTCAGGTTCGTCAACATGTGCTTTTAATTCAATTTCCTTATTCATTCCTTCATTTTTTTCCTTTTTTTGGATTTTTTTCAATATGCGGTAACGATATTGAACCAACAAAGTGTTATAATTTACATATTATTATTTTATATCAGGAGGAAACTGTAGATATGAAACGATTTACAAAGAAATCTATTGCACTGTACGTAACATTTGCAATACTCATAGTTTTTTTAACCGGGGCCCAGTGCACCATCGGCGGATGCTCGGTTACTTTTAACGATTACACCGGGAAAGCGGTTAACATCAAGGCTGCCGACAGCACGGAATACTGGAAAGATGCCTCGGGAGATACTCTTGACGGCGTTGAAGTCAGCCTCTATGCCTATGATCCTGTTGGCGGCAGTTATGAAACTGATGCTTACGCCACGGCTGAAGTTGTTGACGGATCATTTACTTTCTACTCGCCTGAATCAAACAGATATAAACTTACTGCAACCTCTCCCGACTGGGTTTTTATTCCCCAGTATATTGAGGTAACAAACAATGGAGCTTCAGCAAAAGACCTTTACGCTTTTCCTGCGGATACAGCCGGCGAATGGACAATTATAGCAAGCTGGGAAACTACCAGCATCGATCTTGATCTAAGCCTTACATACGGCTCCGATTCCGCTGCAACAACCCGCTCATGGCTGTCCGGCGATACATTTGCTCCTACCTCACCAGCTGAACGCCTGCATATTCATCACTCTGCACGCGGAAGCAAATCTACTGTTTATCATGATATGGATATAACTGAGAACGATGATGATGCTCTTCCCCGTGTTGAAACAATCAGCCTTTATTCAGCGGCATGGTTTGCCGATGAAGATACTATAAAAGTCTATATCGATTCTACCAATACATCGACTGCCGGCGCCACTTTGACAGGGGAAGAAGGCGATAATCCTTCGGCCTACGCCCAGGTAGATCTTATGTATTACAATAATGTTACCAAAACAAGCATTCACTACGGAACATGGTATGCCCCATGGAATACTGCCGAGACAACGCTTCAAATTCTTGATATACGGTATGATCTGGATACGCATACATATACTATGAATACTCCGAACAGTGTTTCCTCAATCAAGAGTATAATCTGGGAGAATTAGAATGACATCAAAAACAAAAAAGATAATTTTTATCCTGTTATTGTTGACATCAATATTATATCCGGTCCTCGCTCAGAGGACCGGTCCTGCAAGCGGAGGCACCAACAGCAGTTCTTCATCTTCTCAACCAACTTTAACTGTAAACTGTAATATTAGAAACGCTTTCGTTTCAATCAGCACTCTCTATCAAAAAAACAGTTCAATAGCATCCGGCAACGCACCCTTTACTGTGCAGCTGAACAAAGACGCCTACGTCGTAACCGTAACCGCTCCGGGTTATGAACAGCAGCAGCAGACAATACAGCTTAACGGAAACCAAACCGTCAATTTCAACCTGGGCCAGGAGAAGGCAAATCTCACAGTACAATGCAACGTCCGGGACGCCAAAGTCGTTATTACCGGCGGAGGCATCAGCGGCCAGCTTATCGGCTCAGCGCCTTTTACGGCCCGGCTCGGTAAAGGCAGCTACAGCATAAATGTTACTGCTCCGGGATTTCTTTCCGCCAGCAGACAGGTAAACCTTGATTCAAACCAGACTCTGAATATAAGTCTTGATGCCGAATCATACAGCCTGACTGTTACCTGCAATGTCCCCGGCGCAAAGGTATTTATAAAAGGCGGCGATATAAACGGTCAATTAACCGGAACGTCCAATATGACGACTGTGCTTCCTCAGGGAACCTACCGGATAAAGGTAAACGCCCCGGGCTATGCGGCCGAAGATCAAACTGTTGTATTTACCCAGTCGACAACGGTTAATTTTCAGCTTCAGCCCCGGACAGGTCGTCTTGATATTATAATTCCGAATAATATGCTGGATTATTCACAGCCTAATCCTGCAAACAAGATAACCATTTATGATAACGGCATAAAGGTCAACGGAACCAGTCTTCAGCTTGATCCGGGACAGCACACAATCCGTATTACTTCCGGAGGCCTTGCAAGCCAGCAGACGATTAACGTCAATGCAGGTGAATCATACCGAATTGAGCTCAATTTCGGTTTTGCTCTTATCAGGGAATAAAGCTTTAAATTATTTTTTATGATTTTTTACTGGGGTGTTCTTCGGAACGCCCCTTTTTTGTCCCGTCTGTTTTATTAAAAAGCAAAAAAAAACGTTCCGGAACTGCCGGAACGTAATTTTCTAAAAGTCTTCGGTTTTCAGATTTTATAGTGGCGAAGGGACTTGAACCCCTGACCGTTCGGATATGAGCCGAATGCTCTACCAACTGAGCTACACCACCGCAAGCTTCATATAAATCAGGAAGCCTCCAAAATATACCGGAAAACTGCTTTTCATGTCAATAAGAATCAGAGAAGTTTTTCCCGCTTCGCCTCGCTTACAAGTTTCGAATTCCAGTAATTTTGCGTCATAAACTGTTTTCTTACCTGAGGTTTAATTATTCTGCTTGAAGTCTGCTGAAGATACTTCAGCGCCTTGCTGATAAGCGTTAATTTATCAACCATATCGACATTCTGTCTCCTCTCCATCAATTGACAATAGAAATAGAAATATAACCTGTTGAAAGGATCATTTTCTGATATTCTCTCGTCACGGGTAAGACTGAAAAGGATCTCCATGCCGTACTCACGGTTCCCGGTCAGACCAAGCATAAAGGCATGCAGAGCTCTTATATTATGTAAAAGTACGCCTGTTCCTTTCTCGGTCCTCAGGACCCGTCCTTCGACAGAAGAAAAACCGTTCTTCCAGCTGATGTGCTCCAGCGGCAGAAATCCCAAATCAAAATAATCATCAACGGCGGAAGCCTTTTCTATGCTGCTTACAGCTTTTTCCATACTTCCGTTGAAATAATATGCTTCGGCAAGAAAGAAAAGAACCTCAGGGTCCTCGTCAAGCGACAACAGCATATTTATTCCGCGATATATTTTACCCTGGTAGATACAGGCCCTGGCTGTCCATGCTGAAAATATTTTCCTGCGTTTATCGTTTCTGAAAAGCTCCGTTCCCAAAAGGCAATCGGATAAGAGCCGTTCGGCATCATAATAACGTCCCAGTTCAAAATAAAGCCTGCAGATAAAAAACCTGATATAGAAACTCCACTCCTCATACCCTTTTGCGTCGGCGATCCCAAGCGCCTTTTCGGCAAAATCTTCAGCTGTATCCAGACCGCCCCATAGGTACTGATTGACCGCAGAATAAATAAGCGCTTTCATATAATTAAATGACTCACCGCTGTTCGTCAGCCGTTCAACTGCCAGATTGAGATACTCTGAAGACTCAAGAAGTTTGCCCTTGCACAGCATCAGAAACCCCAGCTCAATAAAAGCAGTACCCTCCGCTTCGGGCCTGTCTGCATCCTGCAGATATATCAAAACCTTTTTTATCAGCTCGAGAGAACGTTTATAATCATTTGCCGCATGAAAATATCGTGAGGTTTCAAGCATCAGCATTGCCGTATTCATATTCTCCGGAGAGTCGACCATTTCCGGCATGGAATTCAGTACATCCAGACATCCGGCTTTTTCATTTTTCAGCATATATGCTCGCAGTTTTAGAGCAGAGGCAAGTTCATGCTGAAAATCCTTTGCAAACTCTTCATAATCCAGAAATTCTATAACAAAGTCAGTTTTACCCAAATCAAGCATTCTGTTAAGGCACAGGTAAACCGCAGTGCTTACATTATTTTCCGAACACATCACAGCAAGACGACGTGCAGCCAGACCATAATCAAAAAAAACATTTTTGTTTATTTTCCGGCTTATATATGTCGCAAGTGAATTGTAAATGTCCTCTTTTTCATTTATACGATTAAACGCTTCTTCAAGCCCCAGGCCGGAAATTATACGTATAAATCTGTCGTCTATAATACATCCGCAACTCTGAAGTTCCCTGATGCCGGAAGAAATTTCGGCAGAATTATAACCGGAATCCGTGAGGAAATCAAAGAGAATGCCTCTGTTAAACAAACCTTCCGTAAGGCTGATGGTAAAAAACAGCCTGGTCAGCTGATAGTTTATCTTTTTAAGGTTCTCTGAAGGATTTATCTTCCGGCAGCAATCAGTTTTTACTGCATTTCTGAAGAAATCATCTTTCAGAAAAGGGTATCGGTTTTCACTTTCTTCACTGTCAATTATAAAAACAACAGGACTGCAACTGCCGTAAAGAAACTCCATAATGCGGGCCGCATATTCCATATACAAACCGGATTTTTGATTGATTCCGGAAATAACAATCAATTGCGGCTTGAGTTCATTTTGCAGGTATTTCAGTACACCTTTCAGATAAAGACAGTAAATACCGAAAAAATATTCTTCAGGGAAATCAGAGTTGATATTTACAATGCGCTCCAGCCCTTCATTCCAGGTTTTCAACTCAACTCCATCGAGGTATTTCTCAATTATCGGAATCATTTCAGGGTCGACACTTCTTGCAAACGGCATAATAACTTCCGTTTCATTCCCGAGAAAGTCGATATAGATAATATAATCTTTTACTGCTTCACGCAGGTTCGTTCTTATCACAAGCTCGGAATCGCCCTGAAGAATAATTTTATCAGGATTGTAATCACTGTCTATTTCCGGAACAATAATGTTTGTTATTTTCTGAATCTCGGACTGCTTTAAAAGTTTTTTAATGTCATAATCCACAGTTTCGGTGGGCTGCTCACTATAGTTCTGTATATAAAACCCTGAATCATCTTCCTGATTATTATCAAGTCCCGCTGCTTCAGCAATTTTATTCTCAACCATCAAAGCTGATTCGGTACACAACATGAAGTAATTCTGCCTCATTTCAGCAGCAACTTTTCCCGTTGTGATATTACTGCGGTATATCAGCATCAGTGTATATTCATGAATATCTTCGCTGTAGCTTCCGACTATCTCAAGAAGGTTAACTGCGGATTCATAAACGGCCCGGCCATTGCTCATCTCTGAATCTATTGCGAAGATTATAAATGAGCCGTATACATCAGCCTCCGCCCTCATTGTATTGTTCAAACTTCGGTTGCAGTTTTGAATCAAGTCTTCGACTGCAGGTTCTTTAACATTAAGGAATTGTTGAAGTCCGCTTATCTCTATGATAATGAAAAAGCCGTTCATACCGTTAATTATCGGCAATTCTACAACTCAAGTGTAGGAGGCCTTGAGCCGCCTTCCCACATGTTGCTGTCTGTTTCCGTAAAAACCCTGCCGTATACATATTCAAAGAGGTATCTGAAGTCTTCCGGGTTAATATCCATAAACTGAACACCGTAAAATGTAGTGCCTTTATTATGATACTTTCTCATTATTCTGGAATAAACCACCATTTTACGCTTGTTTATTTTCAGTTCAAGATTAATGTCGGTGTAAATATTAAGAACATCGCTTAAATTCTCTGAAGTATCCGCAAACAAAAGCCCCGACGCGCTGATATCAATAATCTGCGATTTAAACTGCTGGGCCTTGGTTTGTCCACCTGAAAAATAATTATTTTTATTAAGAGACCACGCAAGTATTTTTGAAAATTCATATACGTATTCAAGCGTATCTACTTCAATTTTTTTATTTTTTTCATTACAGAGGAATATGTATCCTGCCGTATATTCATGATAAAGAATCGGGCAATATAAAACTGAATATTCGCCTGCCCTTTTCATGTCTGATATCAGCTGCTCAATTTCTTCAGGTTCCAGCTCTTCTTTGCTGACAACAGGAATATCTGATTTCGTTTCGGGAACGGTCATCCCCTCATAAATAGACTGCATAAAAAAAACAGAACCGGTACTTGATATCAGTTTTTCTTCAAAGCTTTCCGGTTCCCGATCCCTGAACATTGTAATCCTGTTTTCGTCGCAGTGACTTGATATAATCTCCTTAAAATCCGAAACCAGTTTGTTAATACTGGTTGTATCGAATTTTCCGTTACTGCTATGTTCTTCAAGCCTTACAAATCTTCCGGATTCCGGAAATCTTAATTCAACTTTAACATTATCAACAGTAAACTGCAGCCCTACACCTTTGGGCGGATTTACCCGCTCAAATTTACGCTGCAGGTTTTTCAGGATTCCTTCCGGGTAGGCCAGCCGTACTTTTTCTTCGTCGCAGGAAAGAATTTTTGAATTAAATGTCATCACATGGCCGTAATAGGAAAAAAACAATCGAACTTTTTCGCCAATTTCAAATTCATCAAGGTCGCGGTTTTTTGAATAAACATCAACGAAATCCTCTTCCTCGTAATTAAGGATTACTACATCAGCTTCCTTTTTTAAACCATGCATACTCAGCACAAATTTATTGTCGTCAAGGGCTTTTATTATGAACTCCCGCTCTATTCTGCTGATACTGTTTCCCATAAATTTTCCTCTTTTCCCTCTTCAGGAACCGTCATTTTTTTAAAATCCATTTGAAAATCATAAATCTTCCACTGGCCCTTATTTACAAAATAAAGCATACCTTCCGAATATCGGCCATTATTAATAAACCTGACCGCCGCATTAACAGGCTCGGCTTCCGTCATTATGATTCCTATTCTGAAATCCTCCGGAAGAATAATCTGCATCTGCCTTTCAAGATTTCGTTCAACAAAATCTCTTTTCTCGACAGCTACAAGTTTGTAATCCGGATCTCCGTTTTTTATAGATTCCAGGAAAGCCGAAGCTGTATTTATTATATCTGAAATTACCGGATCAATACCGGTTTTTTGCTGCAGCTGCCCTATTTTATAATCCCGGGGAACTACGATATCCGGCATATCATCATAGAATAATAAAAAATCACGGCCTTCCGTTTCACTTATTACGGCTTTCTGTTCAACACCTTCGTTTCCGCCGGTTCCCTGTTGCTCAGGCTTCTTTTTATTTTCCGAATTGACGATCTTGTCGCCGGCAGCTTCCGCTTTCACCGGGTCTTCTTCGCCGCTTCGATTGCACGAAACCGTTATAAAAACTGTAACTATAAGTATATTAAGAATAAAAAGGGATTTTGTCACACTCTTTTTCATGAAAAAAATGCTACCAGAAGCGAATTGACTCGTCAATACTTGATCTATATTATAGTAATTGAAAAAAATCCAGGGAGACATACAGTGGGAAAAACTCTAACTGAAAAAATACTTAATGAGCATCTTTTATCCGGAGAAATCAAACCCGGAAATGAAATCGGTATTAAAATTGATCAGACACTTACCCAGGATGCTACCGGAACCATGGTATATCTTCAGTTCGAATCCATGGACATTCCAGGAATTAAAACCGAACTCTCGGTTTCATATGTCGATCATAACACACTGCAGACCGATTACCGCAATATGGACGATCACCGTTTTCTTCAATCGGCTGCTGCCAAGTTCGGCCTGCACTTTTCAAGGCCCGGCAACGGTATTTGTCACCAGATTCACCTTGAAAGGTTCGGCGTTCCCGGAAAGACGCTGCTCGGCTCGGATTCGCATACACCTACCGGAGGCGGCATTGGGATGATTGCAATAGGCGCCGGCGGACTTGATATTGCCGCGGCAATGGCGGGGGCGCCTTTTTATCTGAGATCACCGGAAGTAATCGGAGTAAAACTTACCGGTTCGCTGCAGACGATGTGCAGCGCCAAGGATATAATCCTTACTGTTCTTCAGCTTGAGACGGTAAAAGGCGGCGTAGGAAGGGTTTATGAATATTACGGGCCGGGCGTAAAAACGCTGAACGTACCTGAACGTTCTACGATAACCAATATGGGTGCAGAACTGGGCGCCACAACCTCCGTCTTCCCGTCCGACGATATAACACGCATGTTTCTGTCGTTACAGAAGCGTGAAGAACTGTGGCGGGAAATGTCGGCCGACGACGATGCTGAATATTCCAGGATTATAGAAATCAACCTTGATGAAGTAGTTCCGATGGTTGCGCTGCCCCATATGCCCGACAACGTAAAAAAGGTCAGCGAAGTTGCAGGAAAAAATGTTCAGCAGGTAGCAATCGGTTCGTGCACGAATTCATCGATTAACGACCTCGGAATAGCTGCGGATATACTTGACGGTAAAACCGTTGCCGAAAATCTGTCGCTCGGAATCTCACCGGGTTCCAGGCAGGTAATTAACAGCGGTATCGAAGCAGGAATAATTAAGAAACTTGTTTCCGCCGGAGCCAGAATTCTCGAAAGCGCCTGCGGAGCCTGCATCGGTATGGGTTTTTCTCCGTCCAGCGGCGGAGTATCCGTCAGGACTTTCAACCGTAACTTTAAAGGCCGCAGCGGAACAGCTGATGCCGAAGTTTACCTTGTTTCACCGGAAACAGCCGCAGCCACGGCGCTCACCGGAGTTCTGACTGATCCGCGCGACATCCGTGGCGTTACAAAGAAGGATTATACATCCTGGGTTGAAATTGACGATAATATGATAATTAAACCGCTTGATGAAGCATCTGCGTCTGCAGTTGAAATAGTACGCGGACCGAATATAAAACCCTGCCCGAAGGCAGACCCGATGGCTGAAAATCTTGAAGCCGCGGTTCTTATCAAAACCGAAGATAATATTACAACCGATCACATTATGCCTGCAGGATCAAAAATACTTCCGCTCAGGTCAAATATTCCCGAGATTTCCAAACATGTTTTTGAAGCTGTAGATCCGGACTTCTACCAGAAAGCCCGGAAAGCCGGAAAAGGCGTAATAATCGGCGGTGAAAACTACGGCCAGGGCTCAAGCCGTGAGCACGCGGCCCTTGCTCCCATGTATCTTGGTGTTAAAGCCGTTATTACGAAGAGCTTTGCCCGTATTCATAAAGCCAATCTGATTAATTTTGGTATTATTCCGTTCACCTTTGCAGATCCTGCCGCCTATGACGGTATTTCAGAAAATGATATAATTTTCATTGACAATCTCAGAAAGAACATTCAGATATCGAAGGTCCTTAAGGCGGTTAATAAAACTACCGGACAGGAATTTGAAATTGTTCATGATATGGCAGACCGGCAGCTTGAGGTGATTCTCGAAGGCGGTTTGCTTAATTATACCCGGAACAGAAGTTGATATTGAGTTGAAAGAAAGCATATTAAAACATCTTAATAACGATTATACCGAACCTGTTCGGGACCCGCTCTGGCAGAATATCTTTCTTTCCAAAGGGTTTAAAAAGCTTATTAGTCTTGAACCCTTTCAGCGACTTGCCGGGATCAAACAGCTTGGGCCGTCTTATCATGTTTATCCCGGGGCCACCCATACCCGGCTGAGTCACAGTCTTGGAGTTTTTCACCTTTCAAAGAGAATAATAAGCAGGCTTATCAACCATCCTGACTGTATACCGCTGACTGAAACCGGCGTAAAATCCTTTCTCTGTGCGTCAATCCTTCATGACCTGGGACATTTTCCTTATGCACATTCGCTGAAGGAACTTCCGTTAAAGGACCATGAAGTGATAACCGGGGAACTTATTTTGCAGGAACCGTTGAAAAGCTGTATCGAAAAGGAAGTCGGGGCTTCGGCAGAAACGGCTGCCGCAATAGTAAACTTTGAAATGCCTCATAACAACGATGCTCAGATTATTTTTTTCAGAAACATACTTTCCGGAGTTCTCGACCCCGATAAACTTGACTATCTGAACCGCGACGCTTTTTTTTGCGGAGTACCCTACGGTATTCAGGACACTGATTATGCCATCTCAAAGATAGTCCCGACCGAGCATGGTATCGGAATAAATAATCAGGGTATTACTGCCGTTGAGAATATTCTTTTCTCAAAGTATTTGATGTATAAAACTGTTTACTGGCATAAGACCGTCAGAATAGCTACAGCAATGATAAAGAAGGCTGTTATCACCGGCCTTTTGGAAGGATTTATCCGGAAAGAAGATCTTTACGGACTTGATGATAATGAGTTCTTTTCACGTTACACCGGAGATTCTCATCCTGTGATGAAATTGATCGAAATGGTGAATACCCGAAATCTCTATAAATGCGTGTACGAAGTTCCGTTTTCTGACGATAATCCTCTTCATATCAGGCTCTGCAATCTTGACGAACGGGTTTCTTTCGAAAAACAGCATTCTTCAGAATTTGGCTGCAGCGATCTTATCATAGATATTCCGGAGCCGATTTCATTTGAAGTTAATCTTCCTGTTGTTTCTGAATCCCGCAGAACACCCTATATCGATTCTGAATCGGTATTTTCCGGTCCTGTAATAAAAAGCTTCACTTCATCGCTTAGAAAGATAAGACTTTATGTGCCCGGGCAGGATACTTCTCTTTTTAAGGCGCCACTGGATTTTCTTGTGCCATGACAAAAACAGCTGAAATAATAAACGGCAGTATTCCCCCGTGGGTTATGCGTTTTGTTAAACAGACCGGCAAGGGAATCAACCGCTTTAACATGATTCAGAAAAACGACAAAGTGCTTCTCGGCATATCAGGCGGCAAGGATTCTCTCGCGCTTGCTTTTGCTCTTGCACTTCGCAAACGCTGGCTGCCAATTGATTATGAACTTTTTGCGGTTCATATAAACTGGATTGAATATCCCGTTACATCCATGCAGCTAAAAAATTTACATGATTTCTTTGACATTCTTGGAATCCCTTTGCAGACTGTTGATGTAAAGATGTTTCCGGGAAGTTACAGCGATAATTTCAACTGTTACCTGTGCTCTAGAAACCGTAAAAAGGTTCTTTTTGATATCGCTGAAGAAAAAGGATATTCCAAAATAGCGCTCGGCCATCATCTTGATGATATAATTGAAACAGCCCTGATAAACCTCTGTTTCAGAAGCCGTTTTACAACAATGCTGCCGATGCAGGAGTTTTTTAAGGGAAAGCTTCACATAATCAGGCCGATGTGTGAAGTGAGAGAAAGCGCGGTTGAGAGACTTTCCGACAACCTCGGGTTTCCTGTCTGCAAGTCGCCGTGTCCATATAACGATACCAATATTAGAAGCCGGGTCAAACCGATAGTCAGCAACCTGAGCCATATCGACAAGCTGACCCGGGAACATATTTATAACGCTTTCTGGAATGAAAAAGACGATTTTAATGATTTATAAAAAACTCAATTTTTCAAATTTTAAATTACCAAACAAGTCGAACTCTCTTTCGCAGAGTATAAACTGAATTTAGATATCCCTGACTTTCGATTTTTGCTCGACATTCAGCGGATTAAATAATACATTAACAATAGGGGAATCAGATGAAATACACCAAATTGATGAAAGAAAGAATCAGAAGAGTTACAGTTCTTTTCAGGGAACTCGGGTATGAGATGACGGAAGGCGATATGAGCGAAAATACATACTCATCGGGTTTTGAAAAAGACTCCGAATTCTGCGGCGGTTTCTTTATTGACGACGACAGCAAGTTTCTTGAAATTGCTTTTACCTTCTCTTTTTCTCCCAGAATGGCTTCATTTATACAGGAGCGGCTGGAGGAAATGCTTAAAATCTGTTACGAATACGGCTGCTATATGAATATTCAGAAATTTGACGATTTTAACTTTTCCGTTTTCTCAAAGGTTTACTTTGCCGGTCTTAACTACTATTCTTTAAAGGAAACGATTAAAGACTTTCTTTACTGTGTTGAAGACATAAAAGAAATTATAGAAATAAACTCCGGAGACAAGGAGGATTTAGATGGAAATTCATAATCTGATGGAAAAAATGGTAATTGATGTCGTTGATGATATCTTCTCTGATAAAGTTTTCATAGAACGTACAGGCTGTAATAATTCAGATGCATGCCGGACGGATGTAGTCTGTTACGTTCTTAACCGAATTCAGCCCATCTATACCACCTCGTCCCGGGGTCTTGCCCATCTTGGCAAAACATTTATTGACGAACCCCAGAGCATTGCGGATATTACCGCCCTGGTGAACGAAGGCATCAGGCAGGTAGGCACACACCTGCGCCCCGTCGCCTCCGAAACAACCTCTAACCTGCCTGAACCTCCTATTTTCAACTTTCCCATTATAAAGGGCAAGGTTGTCGACGGCAAAACATTTGCGCCGTACAGCGGATCGTCAATCTCCCTGAAAATGAACGGAGAACTCGTAAAGATGAATGGCCTCCGCTGGAACAATCCCTGCGAGCTGATTGCGGAAACCGACGGCAATTTTCTGTTCTGGCCCTTACCGATAAAAGCTGAAAAGATTGGCGAGCAAAAATCTTTTTCATTTGAACTTTCTCTTTCCGCCTCAGGTTACAAGCCTGTTAAGCATTTTCTTGATTTTGAACTTAAGGCTGATGACAAGTTTATCAATTCAATGGAAGTCGACAGAATTTTTAAAGTTGAATCCATTTATCTTTTTAACATTGACGATCCTGAAGAAATAATTCCGGATTAAATTGAGGCTCTTTCAAAACCCGGAGAGTTTTGAAAGCGGCTCAATAACTTTCCGAATAAATCTCGACATCATGAAGGCGCCCCGGCACTTCATCTTCAGCAAATTTCAGGATCTTCTGCATTACGGACTCGCCGTAGATTTTTGAATTTGAAACCAATGCTGCACCAATCTGTGTAAATCTCAAAGAATCCTGAAGATCTACTTCTGCAGCAGTAACATGAAATTTCTTGATTAGTTTATCACGGAAGGATTTTACAATTCGTCTTTTATCTTTTATGTTTTCGACTTCAGGAAGTTCAAAAACAAATTGTATCATGGAAACAATCATCAGAACATGTTCTGGATATCATCCATTTTAAGTTCAAGCGAATCCGCATCAATTTCACCGTTTTCAGCCTGGTTACGGTCCTTCATCGGAAGATAAGTGTCGTTATACCCTTCAGCCAGCCGGAAAATATCGTCGTTTTCATACTCCCTGATAATCCTGACTTCATAGTTATATGAATTCTCATCAAAGCCTCTCCGCATTACATGAATTGGATCGCTGACGGTCATTGCGAAATGCGGACTGTATATAAAAGTAAAGGCCATTACAAGTACAAGAATGATGATGAAATAAATCAGATTGTTCATTGACTGGATCCCGGATGTACCTCTTAAATCGAAAAAATATTCATTTCCGAGATATTCCGAATACAGGTAATCACTGTAACCGAAGTTTTCCGTATAATACTCATTATCATAACGTGAAAAAACAGTTTCACCGTCTTTTTTAACAATCAGCAGATCCGAGTAATTCACGGCAGCCGATTCATCTCCTTCGGCCCATGCCATCATTATTTCAATAACCTTTTTCTCATTTTCTTTTTCAACCGTTGTTACAGGAAGCATTTGGGTGAATACCGACGCAATCAGCAGAACAAAAACAAAAACCGAAACACCCATGGTAGTAACCATAGTTACATGCCTCTGGGCCATAACAGACTCAGTATTTTTTATCTGTCTGAAGATTTTTAACACTCTCAAAAGTCTTAGAATTCTGGCAATCCGTACTGCCTTAATTACCTTCAGAACATTCAGGATACCGGCCGCTCCGCTGATTGCTCCTCCGCCGAGAATAACAGCCAGTGCCGAAGGTCCCGAATTAAGCAGAAGCAGCGGTATTGAAGCAAGCAGATCTATCCATCCTCTTTTTAATATCAGATATTCCCTGACGTTTCCTCTTTCTACAGCTCGGTATAATCTGGAAAGAAATTCGATTGTGAAAAAAAGATCAAAACAGAACCCCGTTAAAACAAGAGTTTTTCTAACGGTCCAGGTCCATCCGGCAACAACCGCAAGATCTTCCAGGAAAGTCTGTACAAGAACAAGAAAAATCGCGGCCATAACAATATTCTCTATAATTTCGTTATTCTTCTTTTCCATTTCGCCCCTACCATCCGTTATCTGCAGCTATATTATAAAGTTCATCCAGCATTTTTATATCATATCCATAAAATTTGTAATTCTTTCTGGCAACATTTATCCAGCTTTTTATCGCAGTATCTGCGCCCCGGTCTTTCTTTGCTTCAGGTTTGTAATTCCGGCACATTGAAACAAGAACATTCCC
Source organism: Spirochaetia bacterium (assembly GCA_963675665.1). GTDB lineage: Bacteria > Spirochaetota > Spirochaetia > UBA9216 > UBA9216 > Thalassospirochaeta. The sequence goes on along the minus strand of OY776510.1, from coordinate 3,178,652 downwards.
CATCCTTGCTGTTGCTTCAAGTTTATTGTAGTCGGCAAATGACGAATTGGAATTCATGGCGCTTAAAAAAACTTTTTCCGGAATAGCCGGTGTTTTCTGTGCAAGGTTCTGCGCAATATTTGCCGTAAAATGAACAGGAAAAAGCTGTCCGTTAGCGGTATTTTTTACAGACTGCCCCTGCGGAGCAAACAGATAAACAAGCGGTTTAAGAAGCATAACCAGCGAAATCATATTTTCCGCTTCTTTCTCTCCAATCTTAAGACGTTCTACTTTCATAATTTCAAAATGAACGTATTTGCGCCGTTGATAAATTTCAGCAATATATTTTTTTACAATATTGTTGGTGATTGCAGCCAGAGATCCGGCCAGAATTCTTCTTGCCTGTTCATTGGCCAACATCTTTTCAATCAGGCTTATTACAGTCTGCTTGGCGCTGCCTTCATCGATATTAGCCTGCCTGAGAAAAGTAAAGAAAGTAAAATCAAGCCTGTTGATCAGTAATCCTGCCTCGGGAACTACTTCCTTGTTTATTGTTTCATAAAGAACATTGAACAGTATTCTGCATATCGATTCCCAGTTTTTGCCTGCAAAAAAAGAGCCGGATGACAGGGTGGGATAAAGTTGTGATGCATTTACGGTAAGAAACTGAAGTATCTGTTCTTCCCGCTGCAGCGGTGAAAAACTTTTAAGGGCAGGATTAGCCATCAATCTCTGTATAAACGCAGCCGCCTTCAATTTGTCTGTTTCATTAATATCCATTTGGTTTCATTCTCGTCCAAATGTGCCAAAAAATCAATAATGTGGGAGTAAAATGAATAAAAACAGGATATACTTTGCGTTAATGTTGCGGACAACCGAATATGCTTTCAAATATATTTCACTGTTGTTTTTAATTATTTTTATTCTATTCCCGAAACAGGCATTTTCCGCGGATGAACCGCTCCTGCCGGAAGAGGAAAGCCCTTCCGCTTTTCTCGAAGCCCGACAGGACAGCGAAGATGTACAGATGTTTTTCACAGGAAGCTGGAAAATTGAAACTTCTGCATCTTTCGGCACGGGCTGGACGTCTGATACCGGGTTTAATCCGGCGCTTACCTACCCCGGTATTTCTTCCGGTTTTGCTTTTTCCCAGTCACCTGATTTTACAGCTTCAGTTCTGATTTTAAACCGCTACCTTTTTGAAGCGGCTTTCAGCGATGAATTTGATGATTCGACTTTCAGATTAGGATATATTGGACAGGAGGGAGAAATCGTCCAGTCCGTTTCCGTCGGCAATATGGGAATAAACATGTCTGAAGATGTCCCAATGAATGATTATTTCCATGTTCCGGGCGGAGGCCCTTCCTCATTCGGAATTCATTCAGTTTTATGCAGTCCGTTCTCCGAACACGAACTGCTATTCCGTTTTGACCCTGAAGAAGAGCAGCGCCAGGTTTATATCGGTTCCGATTCGGTAACGGAAATCGAAATGGAATTATCCGACTATGTAAAAGGCCGCTATTTTGAAGTTCCCGGAAGCCCTTCCGCTTCTGTTTTTTATATCGAGTCAGGGTCCGACGGCACTCAGGCATTTCTTCATGAAGGCCGATATTATTCACTGCTGTCAGATCAGGAATATTCATGGTCTCCGTCTACAGGGAGTCTGGTTCTGGAAGAAAAATCTCCCGGGGCACTACTTGTTCTGGCGGAGGATCCGGACTGGAGCGGAATTGACCCCGGTTGGATTATTAATTCAGTCAAGGGCACTATGCTGATGCTTTATGAACCGGGGATATTGTCTCCTTTTGAGAATTCAGCAGCTTATAACCTCGGCACCGTTCTTCCGGATGAATACTGGAGAACAAAGGTTTATATCACGGATGCTGCCTCCTCATCAGCCTCACGAATTGAACTCGCATCCGACATAATTCCGGATAAAGGAATTATCATCCTCGATTCTTCGGTTTACGGCAGCTATGACGACCGTAAACTTCTTTTTGTAATACGCGAAGAAAGCTCGTCATATTCGATCGACGATCCTGTCGACGGCACCGTTAGAATATACATAAACGAAATTGAGACCTCTGCATGGACTGAATCGAACGGTGTTATTACCTTTGATACCCGGCCCGGCTCCGAAGACCGGATTGAAATTTACTACCGTAAAAAATCTTCCGGCAGTACGGGCGGCGATATTCTTTTTGCATCATCCAACAGCTTCATAATTACCGATCATCTTTCGGCATATCTTAACGGCGGAGTACGCTGGAACATCTCGGATTCGTATGCGCTTCCGGGGGAAGAAACAAGCGGATACGGCGGTATAACTGCAGGTTTGAGTTTTTCGAATTCCGATGAAAATCAGACAGATGCATACCAATTGAATGCCGGTATTTCCGGAGGGGTAAAACTTCTGTCTCAAAACTCGGCGGGACGCCTGCTGCTTTTAAGCATGTCGGCTGACGGGTACAGCGTTCCTCTTAACAGAAATACCGTTTTCCCTGCTTCCGCTTCGGAAAATATCGGCCTTGCCCCGGAGGATAGAGGGCTTCTTCTTTACAAGGATTATCGTGTCCCGACCAGTTTCGGCTCCTATTATCTTCAGGATTATACTGCCGAGATTGATGAATCAATGATCTTTTCGCCATCCGATTCGTCAGCCTCCGGGCAGCTCAAGGCAGGCCCTTATACTGCTTCTGCCGTTACAGACAGTCGTTCCGGAGAAATCCTTGCTATGGATTACATCCTCCCCGAAAGCAACAGTTGGGCCGGCGTACAGATTCCTCTTGCCTACGGTTCAGAGAACCCCGACCTCAGCGCCAGCAGGGCGCTGTCGTTCGACTGCAAAACCGACTCTGATTTAAGCAATATCACTCTTTATATCGAAACAGGCTCTCTTTCGGAAGATCTTGACGACGACGGAAACCTGGATGCTGAAACATCCGCTTATTCTTCAGGATATATATTCAACGATCCGAATTCCGAATCGGGAACACTTATCGGCGGTGATAATCTTGAAAAAAGTAACGGGATTGAGGACAGTGAAGATTTTAACGGCAACGGTTTTCTTGATTCCGAAAAAACAGATGCGTCGGTTCTTTTTTCTTCCTCCGCAGATTTTGTAAAACCCGGTACAGGATGGAAAACCGTAAGGCTATACTTAAGCGATGCGGCGCGCAGCCGCCTTGGAAATGCCGGGTTTATTCGTATAACCGCTGTAAACAACGGAACCGGCGAAACATCCGGCCGCATTATGTTTGATGATTTCACATTTGAAGGATCTGTAATGTATGCTGATCCTGATATCGCAGTAAAACCGGATTTTTCCGAGATAAGCGAAGCTCTGATTCCTGCCGCCGAAACACCCTCGGCGGCGCTTACGGCCGATACGCTTTCAGCGGGTGAGTCAAACAAAGTCCTGCGAATCGAATGGACTGACGACTGGAAAATCCGCACAGTTATTTACCCGGTACCGCCGACGGAATACGGCAAAGTGACTTTCCATGCCTATTGTCCCGAACTTACACCATCCGGAGCAGCCCCCCCTCTTCTTATTTTCAATATGGTTGATTCGGAAGGTTCGGGAATCAAGTCGAAAATACCGCTTGGTTCCGGTACCGCCTGGAACAAAATTGAGCTTTTACCGGGCGCTGACGGCGGGACGGGAACAGTTCTTGTTAATAATGTTGAGAATACACAGGCTGAATTGACCTTTGACTCGGATTCGGGAGATCTTTCGTTTATTGAAACGGGAACCGAGAATGCCTCCGGCGGGGTCCTCTATCTGGATGAAGTCTCGCTGTCAGATCCCGTTTTGCATACTACCGCCGGCGTCGGCGGAGATATCGAAATCAGTTCATCCGGGCCGCTGCTCACTGCCGGCAATCTGGAAATTATAGGTCCTGCCGCGCTGTCTGCATCTGCTGATTATAACACCGGAGTTGTAAATCTCTATTCAAAAATCAGCAGTGAGATATTGGGGACTTCAGTATCAGCAGACTGCAACCTGAAAGACGCCGGCGGCGTTAACCTGCTTGCCGCCGGGCACACAATCGATATCCCGGTAGTCGGCAGTTATCTGCATCTCTGCGATTCATTCAGAACAGAGTCGGCATCCGGAGGGGACTTTTCAAAGACCGGAAGTCTCAGGCTGAATGCCGGTGTATTCTCCGGAACTCCGGCAGAATTTTCAACCGCAGATAATGAAGGAAACCTGCTTCGCAAATGGTCTTCAGACATTACCATGTCGACTACCCTGTTCAGCCTTGATGCCGGTTATAAAATGCTGCTCTCAGACAGCACCTCGTCTTTCGACTGGAACAATTATTTCAGTGGATGGGCAGATGCCACGGCCCTTGCTGTTAATTTCACCCCGTTTCAGCTTGAACAGCGTAAAATAGAAATACAACTTTCACCGGCAATACTTACAATTCCCGTCGGATTTGAATTTGGAATAAAAACAAATTCGGATATCAACGACGAGAATACAAAAACCGATTCTGCGGAAATCAGCGCAGGCTTTCCCGTATCAATATCAACCTCAGGCGGAACAATTTCAGCCCGGCTTGAATTTTCCCGTTCAGCTGATTTTACCCACACAACGGAAAGTTCCGGGTTTACGGATGATATATCCGATATGTTCTACCTGCTTTCCCGCCGGGACTATCTTTATACATCAATTCCAGGTTGTGAGTTGTTTGATCCCGCACTTCCCGAAACAGTTTTCGACGACTGCACTGCCGCCGAAATTGACCAGGCCAAGCTGAACAACTCAATCCGCGCGGAATTTTCCAGAAACTACAGCAGCCGGCTTATTGATCTGCTTGTACCGTTTTCGGTAAGTACCGGGCTGGAAAGAAATTCACTAAAGGATTACGACGATCTCGAAGACAGTCTTGATTTTGATCTTGTATGGCGGTCTGCTGCCCTTAACCTTTTCGGAGCAGCCGGTGTCTATTCGTTTTTCGACTTTTACTTCTCTGATGAATTCAACTGGTCAGTTGAAGCCGCTTTGGCCGACCCCTTTTCCGAATCAATACTACAGAAATACATTTTCAGCACGGGCTGCTCTTTTTTCGGACACGAAGAACAGATTTTATCAGTAGACAGTTCATTTTTTCTGCCCGTCGGATATGAAGACCTGCAGTCCGAATTTAAAACAGATCTTATATATGTAAGAACTGAACACCCGGCAACACCGTTTAATCTCCCCCTGTTTGATTCAGAAGAGGAAAATTTCCAGCTTATTATTCATGAGGAAAAACTGTCTGTCGATGTTGAAGCCTCGATAAGTACCGAATTCAGACATACAACATCTCTTGTGCTGCCCCGGATATTTACGCTGTCCGCATTCGGCCTTTTCGGAGTTGAATATAATAACGTTTCAGAAAATAAAACCCTGCTGTACGGCTTGAGTTTAGGGCTAACCGGCAGTATCATTTATTAGGGTGTAAATTGTTTAATTATTACCAAAGGTATATACTTTACAATAAGGAGAATTTACTATGAGACCAAACAGAATATTGTTTCTATTAATATTTCTCGGCATGTTTGTTCTGAACTTTTCCGTTACCGCACAGGACAATACCGGGACTGAATCCGAACCCGAATCAGGCATGAATACTGATTTTGGACTCGGACTGCTGCTCGGTGTCGAAACCTTCGACCCGATAGAAGAAGGCGGAGATCCTGAAACTTTTCAGACTCTTGCCCTTAAACCCGATCTTGCAATCGGCAAATTCGGCATAGGTCTTGATCTTGTTCTTCATTACCGGTTTGTTTCGGACGGCAGCGGTTTTGATATACGTGAAGAGGACTGGGTCCCGGCCGAAGGATGGTCCTTCGCAAACTTCCTTGAGCTATATCTGCCCAAAATCACATATATGCGTTGGGGAAATAAAGGTGATACCCTGTATGCAAAGGTTGGACAGATTGATAATGCATTAATAGGCACCGGCTTTATTGTAAGCCAGTATTCGAATACTTTATTTCAACCCGATGAAAAAATTGTCGGCCTGAATTTTGATCTGGACGGCCAGCTTTTCAATTTCCCATACCTGGGCATCGAAACTTTTGCCGGAAACCTGGCGCATTTCGACGTTTTCGGAGCCAGATTATATTCCAGGCCGCTTCTATGGAGCGGGGTTCCGATTATCAAGGAACTTGAGTGGGGAATCACTGCAGCAGCCGATATTGATCCGGACTACCGGGCCGATTTCTATGAAACGGCAATAAACAACGGAGATCCGGCTACCCCTGTTCTTGTCTGGGGCTCCGACCTCATTCTGCCGATACTGAACATGGACCTTGCAACTTTAGCGCTTTTCGGCGATCTTGCATTTCAGGGATCAAATAAAGGCGGCATGACAGGGTTCGGCGGACGATTGTTTAATATTATTCCATACATCTTTCAGCTGAGATTTCTCGGCGATAACTTCATACCAGCCTATTTTGACAACATGTATGATCTTTACCGCGGAGTTAAATACGATATCTATAACGATACCTACGACGCAAATGATCCGCCTTATATTGAAAGCAGCATATCCTGGCTTGCAAGCACGGGTATTTCCATTCTTGATGATCTTTTGGTTTTTACAGCCACCGTTGACGGACCTTTTTCAGCCCCGCCTTCAGGCAGCACCGAAGGACACAACTTTCTCGAATACCCGCATCTGTATGCAATGTTTGCTGTTAACGACGGATTAATCCCTTCTTTCTCTTTCTCTGCGTCTTATGACAAGCGATTTATCAACGAGCCGGTTGATCTGTTGTTGGCTGAAAACAGCATGGCCAACCTGGCTATTAACTATAATGCCGGTGCCGCCGTTATCACTTTATCTTACGACATGATTTACATTGAAGACGGCAATATCGGAGTCACCTGGGATGATTTTGACGTAAGCTCATCCCTCAGCTGCTCTATTAACTTTTTTTAGGCAGGAGATAGAATATGAAGAGTAAAACAAAATTTTTAACAGCTTTCGGACTTGTTCTCACCGCCCTTATTTTATTTACCGTACCTGTTACGGCCCAGCAAAGTTCAAACCCGACGGCATTTCTTGTATATTATGATGATGATTTCGAACTTGAAGTTTTCGACAGCACCGGAGATTACATAGGCGAAGTGTTTATAGGCATGGAACTTTTTCCGGGCAGCACAATCAAAACCTACAATACTTCGGCAGAAATCCAGCTTGATCCCAACGGATCCATACTAAAGATTTCAGAAAATTCAGTCTTTCAGATTGAAGCATTTCAGACCACAGCCGATGAATCCAATGATTTTTCTCTTTTCAACGGGAAACTCAGAGTAATTGCGGCCCGGGCCGGACTTGGATATGAAAATTATTCAATTATTACCCAGTCCGCCGTATGCGGAGTCCGCGGCACAGATTTTGTCATAGACTCTATCGGCGTACTCGCTGTCCGCGACGGCGAAGTTGCTTTTTCAAGCCTTTTAAGCGGCGACACTATCAGTGTTATTTCGGGCCAGATTGCAGATGTATTTGCCGATACGTTCGCTGCAACGGCTGCATCCGCACAAAGCCTGGCATCCATTTTCAGCGGTATGGACTTTAACGGAACCGACCCGGGGCAGGTTCCCGGGCATACCTCTTCCGCGCTTGATACCGGAACGGACGAAACTGCTGATGACGGTTCAGACGATGGAGATACCGGTGACGATGAGGCCGTAGAAGAGACTACTGACGATACGGCTGATGATGAAGCGACCGACGATGGTACTGCTGATGATGAAACTGCAGATACAAAGCTTCAGACGGAACAGCCGACGCTGCTGCCGCTGATGATACGGAAACAGACAAACCCAAATCCCCGCCCAGGGCGTCCAGGACCGGCTCTGCCGCTTCTGCAATTACAGCAGGCAAAATTCCGGACGCGTCGGCAGCTGCCGATACTGATGCAGATGCTGAAGAAAAAGATTCCAAATCCGGACCTCTCGAAAATATGCTTTCCGGACTGGGCGACATTTTCGGTTTTGAGGTAGGTTCAATAATTATCGACGGGACCACATATGCAAAGGCTGTTGTCAAGCCGGAATTTGAAATAGGCAAACTCAAGGCCAGCCTTTATCTTCCGGTAATTTACCAGGACAATCTTTTTGAACCGTCCAGCTGGTACAAACCCGCTGAAAATAACGAATGGTCCTTCGGAACCGATCAGGACACGGCCCAGGATATTGCATTTGACATATTTAATGATCTGTTTCTCAAAATTGAATACATCCAGTGGGGCGATAACGGCGACGATTTCTATCTGAAATTCGGCAATCTCAACAACATGACTATAGGTCATGGAATTCTTATGCGCAATTTCAGTAACAACTTTGAATTTCCTGCAGTCCGTAAAGTCGGTATCAACACAGGGCTATTCCTTGAGAATTTCGGTTTTGAAGCGGTTCTCGACAATGCAGCCGATCCGACCATTTTCGGCGGAAGACTTGCTTTTATTCCGTTCGGCAGCAGCTTTCCAATGCAGATAGCGCTTTCAGGAATTACCGATATTAATCCCGATTCCGAAATTGAAGATTCACCCAAACTTTTCGATCCGCTGATACTGAACGCAGCCTTCGATTTGGGCCTGCCGATAAGCCTGCTGAATATGACTATTTTCACGGATTTTGCCGGGCTTACCGTTTATAAAGATTCAACATGGTACACCGAAACCTTTTACAACCCCTCAGCCGGAGACTTTCTTGCGTCTCTTAATAATTACGGCGTATCAGCCGGTATTTTCGGCAACCTGTTCTCTCTTGACTACAGGCTTGAATATCGTCTCAGCAAGGGTATATTTACACCTGCATTCTACGGTAACAATTATCTTTTAAATAAAACACTTCAGTATGATGCCCTGACGGGCTACATAGAGGATCTTGAAGCAGATCCGACAGGCTCCGCATATCAGGACATCACGATGGGCGTATACGGTGAACTTGCAATGAACATTTTCGACGCGGTAACCCTTACAGGAGGTTATCTGTGGCCGTGGGAACTGAGTTCTTCCGGAACAATAGATTTTTCGGAAAACGATTATTTCACCCTTTCTGCAGCCCTGATGCCGGATATAATACCGGTTGCCGGAATTTACGGTTCTGTGTCGTACACCAGATCAAGACTTGTCAGCTCCATAAAGAATGCAGTTAACAAGACAGAAGCTTTCACATTCCTGAACCCTGACACCCTTATCAGCGGCGAGATAGTGTATCCTTTCGATCCTTCTCTCGATATAGCGCTTATGTTCACAACCGCGCTTCCGCGTGATGAGGAAACGGGTGCTCTTGCAATGGATGAAATTACCCATGTTCTTGACAACCCGTATTTTGCCATGTCGATTGACATGAGAATCCATTTTTAGTTCAGATATGACAGACATTTATAATTCCCGGAGAATTAATATTCTCCGGGACTCCGTTGCAAGAAGAATAGCCGCCGGAGAAGTTATTGATCGTCCACAGGCGGTTGTCCGGGAACTTCTTGATAATTCAATCGACGCCGGTTCGAGCGAGATTAATCTGTATATCCACGGCGGAGGTATTGAAGAAATCCGTGTAGTCGACAACGGCAGCGGAATGGATGAGGAGAATCTTCAAAAATGTTTTCTTCCTCATGCCACAAGTAAAATTACTGATTTTGAAGATATTTACAGTACCAAAAGCCTGGGCTTCAGGGGTGAAGCTCTTTCAAGTATTGCAGCTTGTTCGAGACTCAGCATAACCAGTTCTGTCTCAGACGACGGCTCAGCCTTTAAACTGGAAATACAGGACGGTAAACTGCGCGATCTTTCTCCCTTTCGGGGCCCACAAGGAACTCTGATAAGCGCTCGTGACCTTTTTTATTCCATGCCGGGCCGCAGAAATTTTCTAAAAAGTCCTTCTGCCGAATCCGCACTTTGCAGGTCAACTTTTATAGAGAAAGCTCTTCCACAGCTTGAAACAGGGTTCAGATACTTCGCCGAAGACAAGCTTAAACTTTTTTTGCCGGCCTCAGATCTTAAAACCAGGATAGTCTCAGCCTTCGCAGGACTGTTTCATCAGAATTTTATTGATACTTTCTCTGCTGAAACTGACGGAATCTCAATAACTGCAGCTGCAGGCACTCCTTCTCTCTACCGGAAAGACAGAAAGTATATTCAGATATTTATAAATAACCGCAGAATCAGCGATTTTGCCCTTGTACAGGCTGTTGATTATGCCTATTCATCATTCCTTCCCGGGGGGTGTCATCCTGTCTGTTTCTTATTTATTGATATTCCTCCTGAACACGTCGATTTTAATATTCATCCGGCCAAACGAGAAGTAAAATTCAGAAATCTGCCGGAAATTCATCATATTGTTACCGATACTTTGGGCTCATATCTCGGCAAACGTAATTCATTCCGGGTTTCCGCGCCCCTGACCGGTAAACAGTTTTATTCTGAAAAACAAAAAAGCCTCGATATCGGCAGACCTGCAGCTGCAGTTACATCTGCAGCATTTCCTTCTTCTCCTGCAAAAGACAGCATCTTCCGCAAGCAGACTCTTGAGGAAATTTCCTCTGAAATTTCCTCTGAAATTGCAGCCGAAGCCGCTCCGGTTATAAAGAAAGGGAATATAACCGAACCTTCACGGAGCCCTCATCCTGCAGCGCCGGGAGCTCCGCTTGTTTACCTCGGTCAGCTTTTCAATCTTTTTTTACTTTTCGAACACGGTGATACTCTCCTGCTGATAGATCAGCATGCCGCTCATGAGCGCATTATTTTCGACAGGCTGAGCGAAGAAAAACCACAAGTTCAGGAACTCCTTGTCCCCGTCATTTTCTGTGTAGAATCAGCCAGGGAGCATTTTCTGCTGAATTCGATTGAACAATTTAAACAAATGGGTTTTGATCTTCAGCAGGCCGATGACGGGGAATGGATGCTCAATTCCATGCCGTCCATCTGCAGCGGTATGGAAGATGAGTTAACCGCCTTTTTCAGCAGAGGGATAAAAAACATATCTGAACTTAAAAAGGAACTCTACGCCATGATGTCATGCCGGTCCGCTATCAGGGACGGAGACAGTATCAGCAGTATAACGGCGCTGGAACTGGCCGGTGCTGTTCTTAAACTTGAAAATCCAAGATGCCCGCACGGAAGGCCGGTTATACAGCAAATCACGCGCGAGCAGCTATTCAGGATGTTCGGCCGGACATTCTGAGCCCGGCACAGATTACATTATCAGGGCTTCAATCTCGGCACGATTTTTATAATCGGGTTTTTTATCAAGAAGGGCCTTGAAAACTGCTGAAGCCCCTTCCTCATCACCGGATTTATACATAAGATTTCCAAGCCTGTAATACGCGTCCCAGTAATTAGGGTCAATCTTGATTAATTCATCAAGTGTTTTTATGGCAAGGCTCTCCTGCCTGGTTTCAATATACGCAATTGCAAGGTGATAGCGAATTAATGTTGCGTTCGGTTTCTTTTCAATTGCCTTTTTGTAATGTCGTATACTGTCTTCATACAACTCCGTATGAAGATAAACATTTCCCAGGTTATTATTAACTTCCAGTGATTCAGGCTCCATTTTGTAGGCTGTTGCAAGATGCTCAAGCGCTTTATCATATTCTCCGGTTTCATCATAAATCTTTCCGAGATTAATTCTCGGCAGGATATATCTGCTGTCTATTGATACGGCTTTCTCATATACTGCTGCCGCATTTGTTTTGTCTCCAAGCGCTTCACTGATCTGTCCGAGAGTATAGAGGTATGGAGCATTTGAATTGTCAAGCTGTATGGACTTAACGGAATACTCTAGAGCCTCCGAATACCTGTTCAGTTTATAAAGTGTAAGAGCCATATTATAATTTGATTCAGCAGAGTCGGGTTCGATTTCAATTGACTTCAGCAGATATTTCTCGGCATCGGTATATTTACCCTGTTTATAAAGAACTACGGAAAGTACATCAAGATAGCTGGCATTAGAGGGTTGCAGCGTTGCCGCCTTTTTTAGATAAGTTTCTGCATCGCCCAGTTTGCCGGCCTGATTTAATAAATTACCGGCGGCAAAATATGCCGAATCATAGGACGGGTTTACCGCAACGGCTTTTTTATAGGCATCCAGGGCCGAGCCGGCCTTTCCGAGCTTTATGAATGAAGCGCCCAAATTGTAATAAGCTCTGTAATGCTGAGGGTCCAGATGGATTACCCCTTCAAAAGACATTCTCGAATCATTAAACTGCCCGGCCCGATATTGTACTTTACCAAGTTCATACAGAATATCCGCGTTATCCGGATTCAGCCTGGTAGCTTCCTTGAATTCTTTTATCGCTTCGGAATAATTCTTTGTTTCAACATAGATCTTGCCGAGAGTATTATGCGGAATCCATAGCGATTTATCATAATCAACCGCTTTATTCGCATATTCAACAGCTTCCCGTATATTAATCTGGTTTGTTTTATCTTCCTGAAAATATGATTCGCCTTTCTGGGCGAATGCCTCGGCTTCCCTCGGGCTCAGGCTTATCGCTTCATCAAAATTGGTTCTTGCGTCAGAGTAGTTTTTATCCGCCATCTTTCTGACGCCTTCGTCAATCAATTTACGGACTTTTTCAGCTTTCTGACGTTCCGCCTCGGAAAGAGCGGCGAGCCTTGCTTCTTCTTCTTTTCTGCGTTCTTCGGCCAGCCTCTTCTGCTCTTCGAGCTGAGCAAGTTGTTCTTCAAGCCTGCGTTTTTCTTCCTCCGAATCTTCCTTTTGCGCGGAAAGGTTTATAACCGGAGCATTCTGGCTGAAACTTTCTCCAAGCTCCTCAAGCGTCTCAACAAGATCATCCTGCTGTTTTTTCTCTTCCAGCTTTTCTTCGGAAGAAGCTGTTTCACGGGCCTGAAGGACCCTGTCGCGAAGGGCCCGAACTTCTTCATCCGACGCGTCCTTGATCAGCAGCCCGTCAAGCAGGTCAAGTGCTCGCTGGTAATCGCCTTTCTGCATATAGTCTTCCGCAAGAATAAGAGTATTATTCCTTATTTTCTGTGCTTCCGTCAGCTGACCCTCAATCTGAACGTCTTCTCCGCCGTCACCCGGTCTTAATGTTAAAAACAGTATTAAAGCTGCAGCAACGACTAATACAGCTGCGATGATTATTATATAACGCCTATCCATCAATATCCTCTTTTTAATCTTCTATACCTAATTCTATCTCAATATCCTCAATATTCTCCGATTCAGCCGAAAGATTTGTAGTATCTTCCCCGGCATTACTGAGTGAATTCAATACCGAATCAAGAAGCGCTTTCTGACGGGCTTCCTGTGCCAGCCTTCTCTGTTCTTCCTGTTGTCGAAGAGTCTCTTCTTCAGCCATGGTAAGTTCAAGCATTGAAATCATTTTCTCAATTTCCGGCCGCTGAGGATCATTCGGCTTCATGTTTAAAAAAAGATTGTAATCCCTCACGGCAAGAGAATATTCGCCGGTTTTTACCCTGCAGTTTGCCCTGTTCAGATACGGTTCTGCAAATCCCCGGCTGTTCTGCAGCGCTTTTGAATACATTGCAGCTGCGGTGTCGTAATCACCTGCCTTGAAATAGTTGTTGGCTATATTGAAATAAAACTTATCCTTGCTGCCTGAAGTATTTTCGAGACCTTTTGTCAACACGGATATTGCCGAGTTGTAATCCATTTTAATTTCATATATGTAACCGAGATAAAGATAAGCCTTCTCGTTTTTCGGTTCCTGTTCAATAACCTCTTCGAACAGCAAAGCTGATTCGCTAAGCTGATTATTACTCAAAAGGGTCTCTCCATCCTTAAAAATCGACTGCGCGCCTGCCTGAACAATCAACAAAAATACAGCAGAGATAACAATCGCATATTTTTTCATTGCAAACCCCATTTTTTACGGCATATCATTTGACACTCCTTAAATTACAGATTAATCTTTAACTGGAGTTTTTATGGCACCAATAGTACTTGTTATAATAATAATCGGCATTGCATTAACCGTTGCATTAATTTTTATTCTCAGATCTACTCTTGCCCCTAGAAAGGTAGCAGGAATTCAGGATCTCTACAAGCAGGGTAAATATTCCGCCGCCATTAAACAGGCAAAACAGATACTTGCAGGCGAACCGAGAAATTTCGAGGTTCATTATCTGCTCGGCAAATCATATCTGGCCGACGGTAAATCCGAACTTGCGCTTATGGAAATGAAAAAAATAAACGAGTACGGCGACTTTTCCGGGCTTCTTAAAGAGATTGAATTCAGAAAAACCATAGCAAAACTCTATAACGATTTTAATCAGCCTGAAGAAGCTCTTAAAGAGTACCTGCTTTTAATCAGACTCGAACCCGAAGAACCGGAATGGTATTTTCTTGCCGGAAGTCTTTTTGAATACCGGAATAAAACCGACAGTGCCGTCAATCACTTCAAAAAAGCCATTGAGCTTAATCCCCAGCATACTGATGCGCATTTCAAACTTGGAAGCATATATTACCGCAACAAAAGGCAGGGAGAGGCAAAAGCCGAGCTTGATTTGGCCCTTCGTTACAACCAGGAAAATCATAAGGCCAATTTCTATATAGGCAAAATACTAAAAGACAAAAAAGACTACGCAGGCGCTTTGAATTCATTTGAAAAATCACAGAGAGATCCCGATCTCAAGGTAAAATCATTGCTTGAACGGGGCATATGCTATATAAGCACAAAGAATTACGAACGTGCCGTAACAGAACTGGAAAGGGCCATTGCAAACTCCGACAACACGGGCCAGGAAATCCTCTTTGCCAGGTACTTTCTTGCCCATTGCTTTGAACAAAGACGCGATATTGACAAGGCGATTGAACAGTGGGAACTTATTTATGCAAAGAAGCCTACTTTCAAGGATGTCGGAGAAAAACTCAGCCAGTACCAGGACCTTCGAACTGACGACAGAATGAAAGATTACCTGACTGCCGGGCGGGATGAATTCTTCGAAATATGCAAGAAACTTACAGCGGAAATGAATATGAGCATCAGGGACATTGGTGACGTACAAAACGGCTGCCAGATAATCGCCGTCGAATCCGAGTCAAAATGGCGAGGAGCCAAAAAAATACCTTTGATGATCTGGTATCTCCGCGTTCCCGAACTAATACAGGAATCCACCGCCAGATCAATTCACGAAGCAATGAAAAAAGCTTCGGTAAGCCGGGGCTTGATTGTAACAAGTTCAGGTTTTTCCAGAAAGGCCCGCGAATTCACTGAAAGCAGGCCTGTCAACCTGATAGGCAAAGAAAAACTGCAAGCAATGTTAAAAAGTTTGTAACTTTTTAACATTGTCGTATGTATAAAAAGTATTTAGCTTTTCACCTACCGCCGTTGATACGGGCCGGAGATTAAACCGGCTCCTGTCGCATCGCTGTAAAACGATATTCTCATACTTCTCCAGTTATCCGTTAATATATCATTCTCTTTTAGTGCTCTTATATTAACCTCTCCGGGGGTTGATGCATAAGCAGAAAGAAGCTTTCCGGCTGAATCGTAAAAAGAGATAATATTACGTTTTTCAGCGCTCTTTATAATAAAGATGTTATCATCT
Source organism: Spirochaetia bacterium (assembly GCA_963675665.1). GTDB lineage: Bacteria > Spirochaetota > Spirochaetia > UBA9216 > UBA9216 > Thalassospirochaeta. Next base: position 3,163,127 of record OY776510.1, on the reverse strand, counting down.
TCAGTAAAAGCTATTTCAGGAAAATCTTCAGCCGCAGGAATTTCCTTTACTATCGGCAAAAATATCCCGTCTTCAGCTCTTTCCCCCGCTTTGTCAGTAATTATAACCCTGTACTCTCCAGGAGGCGGAATTTCACCTTCAGTCATCATAAAACGCTGCCCGCCTATCCATTTCATCCCGCGGTTGTCCCTTTCCGATCTGCTGTCGCTGTCTACAGTCCAGAAAAGCTGCTGCTTCTCGTTTATAACATGGATAAACTCCAGATTGTCATAGCCGTCTTCATCATCGGCGTTCATCAGCACAAGCAGCTCCGCCCAAACTCGCTCCGATCCGGGCTCATTAAGAAAATTAAGCTGACTGTAAATCTGGTTTAATTCCGGGGGGCTGTTGCCGCATCCTGCCGCCAATAAAAGAATTAATACAGCGGCGACAGCAAGAAACCTTCTATTCATTTGTAAATACAGCTTCTTCCTGATTAAGAACAGGCCTTGCATACATTGCCAGAACTTTTTCAAGAACCGGCTGCCCGAGCTTTCTGTAACGATGCAGAAACTTCTGGCGTTCATCTTCACTGTAATGTTCTGCATATTTACCGGTTTTATTAATTTCATCATATGATATGTAGTTGCTGGGCCACAGCCTGTAACCACGATGTATTTCACGATCCAGCGCAAGAGCAACATCTTTGTCGTTTTTGAATTCTCCGTTTAAAGGTTCACCATAATGGATATGCACCCTGCCTTTTGAGCCTTTCATACCGGTCCACATACTTACAAGATCCATTGTTTTTGTTTTTTCTATAAACTCCCGGGTTTCCTTTCTATGAACTTCCCAGCCTTTCAGGGTATCACATGGATCCAGTTCATATGAGATCGATACAGGCACAATTTTGCATTTGTTGATAAAATCGGAAAACTCCACACCGCTTTTTCTCTGTGAAAGATAAAACATTTTTATAACCGCAGGGTTGGTTTGATCGGCTCCGTCCTTTGACCTGCCTTCCTTTTGAGCTATCCAGATTGAATCACCTGTTTCAAGAGTATGATTGATATATTTCGATAACGTAATTGAAGCCTGCAACTGTTCTCTCGGAGGCAGATTTCTTTTAACGATGAAAGATTTATTTATTCTTATCAGATCACTTACAAATTCGTTTATAAGCAGGTTATCTCCGAATGCAATCTGGGTTGTAGCAAAATCTTCATGCACAATAAAATAATTTATCAGTGTTGCATCAAGAACAATATCGCGATGGTTTGAGATAAACAGGTATGCTTTATTTCTGTCAAGCTTTTCAAGTCCTGAACAACTTACACCGTCCGTTGTCTTGTCGACTATCCACTGTACAAGCCGTCCGACTACAAGTTCTTTCTGAAAGGCAGCTATAGTGCTGACCTTCCCGAGTTCATACCTTATGAATAATTCAACAAGTTTTCCTGCCGGCACCTTGAACATCTTCGGACAGTTCGGCCATCTCAGGTTTCTTAAAAAATCCTGCAAATATTTGTTTCGCGCCAGTCGCTTCGTTATCTCCGGATACTCGGCATCAGTGTACGGTCTTATATCTTCAAATTCAAACAGATCTTCATTATTGGTCATAAACTGAATAATAGCGCATTAGTATCTCTACTGCAATACCGCCTTTTTTCAATAATTTGGATATTCAGATTGCACTTTTAATGAGGCGGGCATATAATTAAATGTTAAAAATTCAAATGGAGGCAAAAATGAAAAAAATTCTTACACTGTCACTTCTAATCATGATTGCACTTACCGGCGTTTCCTTTGCCGGAGGACAGCAGGAAATCCCCCTTGGGAGTGAGGAAAACCCGATTATATGGTCGTTCGTACCCTCGGGCGAGATGGAACGTGTTTCGTCCGGAGCTCAGGCTGTAGCCGACATGCTTCATGACGAAACCGGCCTTTTCTTCGAAACAAACGTTGCTACCGAATATGCAGGCGTTATCGAAGCCATGTCAAGCGATCCCCCCGAAGCCCATATGGCTTCACTTGCAACCTTTGCCTATGTAATGGCGGCGGAACGTGGAGTAGCCGAAGCCAGACTCATATCCGTCAGATACGGCAGCCCGACATATAACGGTCAGCTTATGGTTCGTGCCGACAGCGGAATCTCTGCTGTTTCCGAACTTAACGGCAAAACATTCGGGCGGCCCGACCCCCTGTCTACAAGCGGCTGGATTATACCGATGCTTACAATGCGCGCAGCCGGAGTTGATCCGGAAACCGGACTTTCAGGTGTGGTTGACTGCGGAAGCCATGACGGAGTAGTTGCTGCAATCTATAACGGCGACGTGGATGCGGGAGCATCATATGTGGACGCACGAACCAGAATAGAGGGAGACTATCCCGACGTTATGGAAAAAGTTGTTGTAATTGCCCTGACTGAAAATATACCTAACGACGGAGTACAGTTTATTCCCGGCCTTGATAAAGAGATCCAGGACAAGATCGTTGAAGCACTGCTGAAAATTGCAGCAACAGAAGAAGGCAAAGAAGCCCTTAATACAGCATACCAGTGGACTGAACTTGAAAAGCATGATGATACTTTCTATGATCCGTTCAGACAGGTTCTCCAGGCTGCCGGATTAAGCATCGAAGAACTTAATAAGTGAGCTTCTTGCAAAACTCGGTTAGTTTAGCAAGAAGCTTTGAAGAAAAAAATTACAATTTTAAGTTTTTATTTACAGCATAAGAAGTTGTAATTTTTTCTTCAGTTACATTATGGAAGCTCTTTCAGAAACTCTGAGACTAAAGTTTCTTGAGTTTTGAAAGAGCCTCAAATAATTGAATAAAATCTGTACTGCAGCTTATTTAATTCAATAAGGTGTTTCAGGTTTTCCGAAACGGAAAACCTGAAACATCCATAAATTAGTATTTTAACCGGACTGCTTTCTTATTCAGTCCTTTTTTTTTGGAGGAATAATGCTTGAAATCCGTAATCTTACCAAAATATATGACGACGGAACCGAAGCCCTTAAAAATGTAAGTTTTACTGTTGAAGACGGAGAGTTTCTTGTTGTCATCGGCCTGTCCGGCTCAGGAAAATCTACCCTGCTGAGATGCATTAATAGGCTGATAGAACCTACCGAAGGTGAAATTCTTTGGAACGGTATTGATGTGGCCAAAGCCGACAATAAAATGCTGAGAGAAATCAGGCGTCAGATAGGCATGATCTTTCAGCATTTTAACCTTGTTAAGCGTTCAAGCGTTTTAACAAATGTTTTGTCGGGGCGGCTCGGTTATGTAAATCCCAGTTCAAGCCTGCTCCATCATTTCCCTTCACAAGACCGCAAGCGGGCGTTTGAGGCTTTAAAAATGGTAGGAATAGCAGATCAGGCTGAAAAACGCGCTGACGAGCTCTCAGGAGGCCAGCAGCAGCGTGTAGGCATAGCAAGGGCCCTTATGCAGGAACCCAAGATGATTCTTGCTGACGAGCCGGTTGCAAGCCTGGATCCTGTTCTTGCTCACTCGATTCTCGGCTATCTTGAAGACATAAACAAGCAGCGCAATATTACAATATTATGCAGTCTTCATTATCTCGATCTTGTTCAGCAGTATTCGACCAGGGTGATAGGTCTCAGAGACGGCAATCTTGTTTACCAGGGAAGCAATGCGGAGATCAGAAAAATGACCGATACCGAATTCAAGGAGATATACGGCGAAGAGGCTGTACGTGTTAATGCAGGCTCTATCAGCGGAGGTAAAAATGGATAACAAAAAAGCTAAACACAAACCTGTTCTTCCTCCGGTTGCCGCTGCAGTAGTTTCAGCCGCAATACCGGGCCTCGGCCAGATTCTTTCTTTCAAATTCAGAAGAGGTCTGCTTATGCTGTTTTCGTTTGTCAGTATAATCGGACTTTTTATCTGGCGGCTCAATATCATTGCACACAGGGAAACAGGACTTGCAGCAAAATTTGTCAAATCTTTCAGCCGGCAACCGGCTTTTATAATTTTCATCTGCCTCGGTATTGCCGCAATCTGGATATGGATAATATTCGATTCATATAAAGAGGCCGGCGGCAAACACAGGAAGGGCGCCGGGGTTTTTGCCCTTATTCTGATTATGTTCTTCCTGCTCGGCTGGCAGATAAGCGAAATAAATGTCGGCAAGATGCTGCGCGAATTCCCTGAAGCATGGCCCCCTCTTTCCAAGATTTTATGGCCGTGGGAAGCAGCCGTTACCAGGGACACCACCTCGATAGGCGCCAAAGCAGCTATACTTGTTGACGATACTGTGAATCCGCCTGCGCCGCCTGAATATGTTGAAGGAGAACCTTATATCAAATCAACTCCTACATTCGGAAAGATGTCGACTCTTGATGAAAAAAACAACATGATTGCCGGCGACACAATTCATCTTGAAGGTAAAGGGTTTGAACCCGACACCTTTACCGAAATATACTGGGAAGATTCAATTGGAAACGAATTCAGACCGCGCCAGGACGGTAAATATGTAGGGTTAACCACAGATTCCGAGGGAAACTTCTCACTTGATCTTGTAATCCCTTACAGGCTTACTCCTCCCAGCGCCGTCGGGCAGCAGATACACCATGTTCAAGCCAGGCAGACCTCGGTTGTTGGCTCCCTGCATGCCAGCGAACCGCTGCTTCTTACGATTGAGCTTATGCTTGAAACAATCTTTATGGGGATGATGGCAACCTTCTTCGGTATAATTTTCGCCATACCGCTGAGTTTTCTTGCGGCGCGCAACCTTATGTCCAGCTCCTGGGTTTCAATCACCATTTACTATATTGTAAGAACCCTTTTCAACATTACGCGTTCGATTGAACCGATGATTTGGGCGCTGATTGCTGTCGTTTGGGTAGGGCTCGGTCCTTTTGCGGGAATTCTTGCTCTTACGATTCATACAATTGCCGCCCTCGGGAAACTTTATTCGGAAGCGATTGAAAGCATTGATCCGGGCCCGATTGAAGCTATTCAGGCGACAGGCGCCAACCGGCTGCAGACGATAATGTTCGCTGTAGTACCGCAAATGATACCGCCTTTTGTGTCCTTCACCATTTACCGGTGGGATATAAACGTACGTATGTCTACCGTAATCGGTATGGTCGGCGGCGGCGGTATTGGTTTTCTGCTTGTTCAGTACATCAGGCTTCTCGATTATAAATCAGCCGGAATTGCCGTATGGTTCATTGCTATTACGGTTGCTATTCTGGATTACGTAAGTTCAAAAATCCGGGAGAAATTTATCTGATCTTATCAGCCGGAGATTTTTCTCCGGCTTTTCATTCAAAAAACTCAAATGCATCGATAATATCAAGATATGCCCCGTCAAAACCTGCATCTATAATCCTCTGAACATATGACTGGTTATTTCCGTAAATAATATCCTGCCAGTCCGAATGCCAGTATTTAACCTTGTAATTTCCGTCCCAATCCGGATTTTCTTCATCAAGCCATGCCGGCGGATTACTGTTCCAGTCTTCATTCCAATAGTAACGGTAATCTTCGGCCTCACCGATTGATAAATAGCAAACTACAAGTCTTTGAGCGCCGTTGGCCTTCTGTCTCATTGCCGCAATTTCAGCGTTGGAATATGATGTGCCGTCGTTAAAAAAGAAATCCATAATTATTAAATCATAATTGGTGGATTCAACGGAATTGATAAAATCGTTCCTGGAACCGTAATTTTCCGTATTTATCAGATAAAGAAAATTTCCGGCCTGATTCAAATCCGATATCTGATTTGCGTTTTCCGAGTAAATTTGTGCAGGATAATCGGGAATATTGTTCAATTCCCGGTTGTCTGCGGCAAATGAAATATAACCTTCGGCATTATTCAATGAATACGAAATGTCCATATTGGTATTCGACGAACAATAATCTGTAACAAGGATTTTTAAAGAATTATCCCTGGCCTTGTTTAAAAAGGAATTTAAATATTCACTCTCGTCAGCAGGTGTTACAATATCATCGCTCAGGTATCCGAAAAATAAATCTTCCTGCCCTGCTCCGTCTATTGCCTCAAGATAAGCAGTTGCCAAATTCCCTTCCGGTTCACCGTTTAGACTAATCAGCTCAATCCCGTTCTGCGGAATAATTATAAAACCTTCGCTCATTTCTTTTGCGTAACTGCTGATACCGACAACAAAACTCCGCATTTCTGTTCTGTAATCAATGTCTTCTTTCATTGAACATGAACTGACAAGCACTAAAAAAACCGTGAGATAACATACTGTGAAAGATTTTTTGTTCATCCTGAGAAAAAGAATATACCCAAACTTATCTTTTTCCTACTTCTGCGGTTTGTTTTTTTCTATTTCACTGAATATTCGCTCTGTTTCCCCGGTATCCACGCTGTATTCTCTTCCCATCCGGATTATCGCGGAACCGAATATATCCCTTTCGTCCTGCTTATCATTTTGTCTGTAATCCCGCTGAAAAGACGTTGTTGAATCATAATCAAATTTGGCGCCCAGGGAGAAAGCTTTTTCGCATGCTTCCGCAGAAAGGGCTATTCCTTTTGCTTCAGCTATCCTGAAAATCTCATTAATGATTCCTTTAACGCTGTTGCTCATTTCTTCCGATTCCATGACCTTTCCGATAACGGCATTATACCTTGCAGTAACCAGCGCAAATGATGCAATAAACAGGAACTTTCTCCAAATCTCAGGAAAAGGGTCGTCATGCCATTTGTAATTAATTCCGGCATTATCGAAAAGCTTAAGGATACGCGTAATTCCGGTTTTATCAGCTTCACCCGCCAAATTATCATTTCCGGTATGAATAACACATGACGGATTTTTATGAACAACCTTCCCCGGTTTTTCAATATATGAAATTATGTAAACGCAGGACGGCAATACAACACCGGTTTTGATGATTTTTCTAACCCGTTCATGAATATCCGCACCGTTTAACAACGGTATCACCACCGTGCCGGCAACCACTTTCGTTGTTAATCTTACAAGTACATTCTCAAGTTCGTAGCTTTTTACCGTTATTATACAAAGGTCAAGCACCGGAAGTTCATCAAAATTATCCGTAGCCAGAGACGGTACGCATTTTATTGTGCCGTCTGAAGTTTCCAGAAGCAGACCGTTCTTTTTAATTTCTTCAAGATGCCGGCCCCTGGCAATAAAATACAAATTCAGATCGCCATGCTTTTCCAGAAGCATGGCGATTTTTCCGCCGTAATAACCGCCTACTCCGCCGATTCCTATAACTGCAATATTCATTTTAACCTCCCGGAGATGTTAACATTCTGATGATTTTTCTATTTTTCGGTTCCGATAAAACAGGACTATATCTATACTTACCATAACGAAGTTCAGTAAATACAGAAATATTACCGGATCATAGTTAAAAACTATCTTGTGTATCATGCCGGAGATATAGCCGATATTTATTACAAACAAAAAAAATACGCTTTTGCCCTGGGTCGATTTTGATCGAATTGATTTGTATATGTTCAGGGGCCAGGCAGCCCCGAAACATATCAGCATCAGCATTTCAAAAATGCTGAGATTCATCAGCTTATTCCAACGGCGGCTTTCATGTATTGTGTGCGTTCATAGGCCTCGGGACTGCCGCTCTCTTCCTGACAGAGCATCCCGTTGAAGTCGCTTACAGAGCTGAAATTCTTTGATTTCATCCATTCTTTTAATTCATTATTAATATTTGTAATAACGCCCGCGCCGTTTTTATACAAAGTAGTACACAGCTGAACCGCCTTTGCGCCGGCAAGAAGCTGCTTGATAACGCCTTTTGCATCGTGAATTCCGGTCGTTGCGGCAAAATCGATCTTTATCTCTCCGGAGAGAAGCGCAATCCATTGCAGCGCAAGGGACATCTCTTCGCTTGCGCTTAAAATAGGTGCATGCGTCATTTTCAGCTTTTCTATATCAATGTCAGGCCTGTAAAAACGGTTAAAAAGAACCAGCCCGTTAATATCAAGATCAGCGAAATTCTCAATCACCCTCGCAAGGCTGGTAAAATGGGGACTGATTTTTAAGGCTACGGGAATATCTACCGCGACTTTAATCTCTTTGGCAATATTGTAATAAAGATTTTCATAATCTTCACTGCTCATCTTCTTGTTTACAGGAAGACTGAAAACATTAAGTTCCAAAGCATCGGCCCCTACATTTTCAAATCTTTTTGCATATTTAATCCATGCGCCGTTTGTAACACAGTTAACACTTGCAATAACCGGAATGTTGACCGATTTTTTACAGTCCTCAACCAACCCGAGATATTCATCCAGAAAATAGTTACTGCTCATTCCGTTGAAAAAATCCAGAGCATCGGCATGCACTTCAGAATTATAACCTTCGGTCATTTTATTACTGTCGAACAGTATCTGCTCTTCGAATAAAGATTTCAGAACTACTGCACCGGCCCCGGCCTGTTCAAGCTCTTTCACCTTATCTACTGTTGCTGTTAAACCCGAACTTGCTGCTATTACAGGTGAGTCCAGTTCAATTCCCATGTACTTCGTTTTAAGTTCCGCCATGATACTTCTCCAGTTAAAGAATATAGGGTACGTTTATATTATAGCCTTTATACACTATAAAGGTCTCGACATCCTGAACATCATCAATTTTAGTCACTTCACTTGTATAAAATTCAAGAAGGCTGAATTCCTCATTCAGCAGAACCTGCACTATAAGATCGTAGCGTCCGGTCACAACCGCAACACTATGCACTCCCTTCAGGTTGCTGAATTCCTCGCCTTTTTCAACAAGACGCATGTTCTTGATTTTAACGCCGATTATGGCGGTCTGATGGCCCGGTATATTTTCAGGATCTACCAGTCCGCTGATATTCAGAACTCCTTCGTCGATCAGTCTGTTCACTCTTGCCCTTACAGTGTTCTCGGTGATAGACAATTCATCCGCGATTACTTTAAATGATTTTCTTCCATCTCTCAGATGTTTGATTATCTGAAGATTTATTTCATCAAATTTCATTTTCCGGCTGCAAATTCCTTCATAAAATCGGCAAGCGCATTTACGCCTTCCATAGGCATGGAATTATACACCGAAGCGCGGCATCCGCCAACACTTCTGTGGCCTTTAAGCCCGACCATACCTTTTTCAGAGGCTTTTGCTATAAAATCCTTTTCAAGTTCTTCATTTTCCATTGTAAATACAATATTCATCATTGAGCGATTTTCTTTCTGTACGGGACAGTTGAAAAACCCGTTGCTTGAATCAATTACATCATATATTATACCGGCTTTTTCTCTGTTAACTTTCTCAACCGCTTCAAGCCCGCCGAGGGCTTTAAGTCTTTTCAGCACCAGCATAACAGCATATATGCTGAAAACGGGAGGAGTGTTATATAATGAATTCTTGTCTGCATGGATAGAGTAATCAAGATAAGCGGTAAGGTTGTTGGCTGTACTGCGTTCCAGCAGATCCTCACGTATAATTACAAGAGTTACGCCGGCGGGGCCGAGGTTCTTCTGTGCGCCTGCATATATAAGTCCGAATCTTTCTACAGGGACAGGCCTCGACATGATATCGCTTGACATATCCGCTACAAGAGGAACATTGCCTGTTTCCGGCCATTTCTGCCACTGCAAACCTCCGATAGTTTCGTTTGACGTAACATGCAGGTAAGATGAATCTTCGCCGGGAGTCAAATTGGCCGGAAGCTGTGTATACTTGTTATCCTTTCCGTCGTAGACAATAACCGGATTTCCGAGCCTGGCGGCATCTTCATATGCTTTTTGGGCCCAGGAACCGGTAACTGCATAATCTGCTATGCGGGGACCGGTCAAAAGGTTCGCCGGCACCATTGTAAACTGAAGCGTTGCCCCTCCGCCGAGAAACATCACCCGGTAGTTTGCAGGCAGACCGAGAAGCTCTTTCACAAGGGCTACAGCATCATTATGAACCTCATCATATTCTTTGCTTCTGTGGCTCGTCTCAATCAATGACATTCCCATGCCTTTATAGTCCACCATATTTTCTTTAAGTTCTTCAAGGACTTCTACAGGAAGGGTCGACGGCCCTGCAAAAAAGTTATATTTGCGCATATCTTCTCTCCGATATTAAAAACTACCTGATTTTATCTCATATCCGCATTGTAACGCAATACAGAAAAGCTGTTGATATCTTCAATCATACAGTCTATTCATTACAATTAACACCAAATAATTTAATAAAAAAAGGGATCCTGCATTAAGCGGGACCCCTGGTCTCAAGATACCGTAAAATTACGGCAGATTGCTAGTAATTCTTCATGTTCTGGATTTTGCGCTGCTTTTTCATCTGCTTGCGCTCCATCGCTTTCTTCTTTCGATTCTTAATGGTAGAAGGTTTCTCGAAGTATTCACGCTTCTTCCATTCACGTATAATACCTTCTTTCTCAACCATTCTTTTAAAGCGCTTGATGGCTTTTTCTAACGGTTCACCTTCATCAATATTAACATGAGCGATAGCAATCACCCCCTTGTATATTTATTGGTTACCAATATTACCTAAAATAAAGTCTTTGTCAATAATACAGTCGCCGGTCAACTGTCCGGGATCAACCGCAACACCCGCCACACGTATTTCCCAGTGAAGATGTGCGCCGGTTACAAGTCCGGTTGCACCTACAGCGCCTATCTGTGTCCCGGCTTCAATAAAACTCCCTTCACCCGCTTTCAGACTGTTCATGTGATAATAAAGCGAATATACGCCTGGCAGGTGTTCGATAACAATTGTATTGCCTGATATTATCCGTTCCCCGGAGAATACGACCCGGCCTGAACCTGCAGCATATACTGGTGTTCCGGGTTCAGCCGAATAATCAATACCGTTGTGTATTGACCGCGCGGAGGTTCCGTCGTCGTAAAGAAACCGTCTTCGGTCTCCATAAAACGATGAGGTACGAATGTAGTCAGTTACCGGAACAGCAAGTTTTTCGCTTTCATAAACATGCGTACTGTCGACATTTTTAAGTATTTCAAGAAGGGTCCTCCATTGCTCGGCTTTCCTGGCATCATCGGACTGCCTGAGTTCGGACATTGAATTTCCGAGCGGAATATCCTCGTTTATAAAATCCCTTGATTTAACAATTATAGCTTCTGTTCGGCTTTCTTCCCCGTCATCCGGCGAACCGAACGCATTGACCGCATATGTGCCCGGAGCAAGGGTCGAAGGAACACCGAGCAGCGCTATATAAACCTGCTGTCCGTCAATATCGGTTTTAAAAGATTCAGTCCTGGAATGTATCTCATCGTCTGATCCGAAGCTCAGTTTTACCCCGGAGGAATCCGTAACGACTGTCAGCACTCCGCCCTGTTCAACGGATTCAGGTATTTCAAGATCAAGGGTAAATGTAAAAAAGACCGTAAAAATAAATAATAGACAAAAAGCTGTTCTTTTTATCATTTTAGAAATCCTCATTTTTTTATGTCCAGAATAGTAAGCTGAAGGCTTTCCTTGTTCATATAGTAATTCCTTCCGAGTCTGAAAACAATATCAACATTATCGCCGCGGCTGAAATCCCGGTTTGCGCGCTCGGCCGCATTCCAGTAAACAGCCGGCCACTTATAATTTCCCGAAGCCAGCAGCAGCCGAAGATGGTTCTGTTCATTTTTACCGATAAGCTCCATGGTTTCAATCCTGACGCCGCGCGAAAGAAAAACCAGCGGAGGATTATTTTCGCCGTATGGTTCGAACATTTCAACAGTTTTTATCAATTCCGGATTCAAATAACCGGAAGGAAGCTCCGCATCAATGTTAATTGAAGCTTCTGTTGTGTCCGCACCTTTAAGTTCAGGCGCCAGTTTTTCAATCCGGGCCGTGAAACCGGCAAAATCGGACAGTTCAATACTGAAACCCGCGGCAAAATCATGGCCTCCGTAATCAATAAACAAATCTGATGCGCCTGAAATAAAATCTTTTACATTGATATCCATTGCACTTCTTATAGAGCCTACAGCCTTGTCACCCATTATCGATATTGCAATTGCCGGCACCCCGAAAAAACTTGCCAGTCTTGATGCCATGATTCCGGTAATTCCGCGGTTCATTGCCTTGTCGGCAACCATAACAAGCCTTGCTTCAAAATCCTGATAACTCTGTTTGGCCTGCGGAATAATCCGGCTCCATACATCTTCTCCCAGCTTTTTCCTCTGCCGGTTGAGACTTGTAACTTCTTCGGTCAGCCTGTTAATCTCTTCTGTTTCGCTGCTTAAAAGCAGTTCAACCGCTTTCGACGGAACACCCATTCTTCCGGTAGCATTTATAATAGGGGTTACCTGCCATCCTATGTCGGTGGTGCTTAAAGTCTTTGAAAGCAGGTTGCGTGTTGCAAGCAGATTCCGCAACCCTTTTCTTTCGGTTTTTATCAGCTGCTTCATACCCCGTTTTACAATTATCCGGTTTTCATCTTCAAGCGGCATCAGATCGGCTATTGTCCCTAGTGCAACCAGATCAAGTTCTTTTTCATATTCCGTAGATAATGAAGCTTCTTTCCTCAGGATAAACGCTGTAAAAAGATTAATAAAAACATCAATTTCTCCGGGAGATTCAGTGCTGTACCTTACCATTCTGCTGCCGTCGCGCATCTTGAGAAGACTCTTGCCCTGAAGAGACGGAAAGGCCTTCCAAATCTCCGGGGCTGAATCGATCAGATGAATATCCGTATTATTTCCGAATATTTTCTGCAACATTCTTTTTTGCGGCTCGGCGTCATAGACAATTATCTGAAGCTGAAGAAAGTCAAGAAGCCTGGAATTCTCAAGGTTTACCATTCCCGGAACAAGCGTTTCCGTAATTTTATCCTCGGCAACCAGGTTTTTCATTTTAACGGCTTCAAGAATATACGACTCGTTCCCCGGCCGGATATTCAGCATGCAGAATTCCTGATTATAAATATCAAGAGCGGAAAACCTCAACGCCCATATTACTTTGGCGACAACACCGCATCCGGCCAGATGCATGAACGGATAGCAGCTGTCTTCCATTTTGGGATTGATTATTCCGAAAGCCGAAGGCAGGTTTTCAGGACTGTTGTGATGATCAATTACAATTGTATCTACACCGCGTTCCAGTGCATGTTCGATTTCTGAATAATTTGAAATACCGCAGTCTACCGTGATCAGCAGACTTCCGTGACGATCAGCAAAATCATCAACAGCAGTTATTGTAAGCCCGTAAGGGTCATCCCCTTCGGGAAGGCGCCATTCGACGTCCATACCCATCTTTTTCAGCTCATTATAAAGCAAAACCGTCGAGGTTATTCCGTCTACGTCCCGATCTCCGAAAATCTTCACCTTCTCGCCTTCGGAAACTGCAAGCCTGATTCGGTCTACAATATCTTCCATCTCGGAGAAATTGAACGGACTGTGCAGATACTGAAGATCATCTTCAAGAAAGAATTTGAGTTTTTCATAGTCAGTAATGCCGCGCCTGACAAAAACCGATGCGGGCATAAGATCTATACCGAACCTTTCCGATATTTCACGGACCTTATCCGGATTTATGTCTTTTTTATTCCATACCATAATCTATATAATCCAGGGTGTTCAACGGAGCATCAATGATAGTTTTCAGAACCGCCAACAGTGTATTTCTTACTTCTTTTTCAGTCTGTATATCTAACCTTTTTTTAACCGCTTCTTCAAGGTGAACAGCAGATGATTCTTCAAGATATTCTGCCGCTGCGCCCTTTATCACAGGCAGGCCCTTCGATGCGCATGAGGCACATAAAAAACAACCTTCGGCAGGAGAGAAGTAAACATCTTCACCTGCAATAAGCTTTCCGCAATGTCCGCATTCGGAAAAATCGGTAATAAAACCCGAATTCAGGAGAAACCGGTACAGAAAATGCAAGGTTACCGACAGTCCGGCGCTGTTATCTGCATTAAGTCCTGTCAGAGCGGATGTATACAGGGAAAAAACCGAAATAAAATCTGCTCCGGAGGCATAGCTTTTTATAATCAGCTCGGACCAGAAAGAAGCGTTATAGTGCGCGTTCAGGTTTTCCCTGATTCGTTCATTCAGATCGATTGATTCACAGCCGTTTATCTTCCAGACATCCTTTACGGGGTTATGGTAAAGTTCAAAAGCCGACACACAGAAAGGATCGGTAATACTGCTGATCCTGCTCTTCCCTTTATATGCTCCATGCGCTACCGCGTTAATTATTCCGCAATCAGGACTGAGTATCGTAACCGCTTTATGGAAATCGCCGAAACGTCTGGTTTTAAGGACCACAGCTTCAGTTGAATAATTGCGATTCATTGCCCGTTATTATACAGCATTCATTTGCCTTTTGGGGAAATTTTGCATATTTTAGAAAAAGTATTATAATTTAACCAATAAAAATATAGAGGTAGAGAATGCCAGAAAAACAAATTGTTCCAGCTGATCAGTTGCTTCCCAACCGCCTGTTTGTGATTCCGACAATCGGAAAGCCTGTTTTCCCGGGAATTTTTACCCCGATGATGATTGAATCCGAACAGGATATTTCCGTTGTTGATCAGAGCCTGTCGCAAAACAGCCTAATCGGACTTCTTATGATTAAAGATGATGATAATGAAACACCCTCAACTGAAGATTTATGCAAAATAGGCACGGTAGGCAAGATCGTAAAAAAAATAAATCTGCCTGACGGCGGTATCAATGTATTTATCTCAACCCTGAAAAGGTTCAAGGTTAAAAAATTTCTCACTGATTCCGCGCCTTATACGGCTGCAGTCGAATACCTTGATGATGTTAATGATGACACCATAGAAGTCAAGGCTTTGACCCGCTCAATAATAAACGAGATGAAACAGCTGTCTGAAAATAACCCGTTGTTCTCGGAAGAAATGAGACTGTCCATGGTCAATATAGACCAGCCCGGAAAAATTGCCGATTTTTTCAGTTCAATTTTAAACATAGATCGTCAGGACCAGCAGAAAATTCTTGAAACGCTTGATGTTCAGGCACGACTTGAGTCTGTTCTTGTTTATATAAAGAAAGAACAGGAACTTATGAAGATTCAGCGGAAAATTCAAAAACAGATCAACGAAAAAATAGAAAAAAACCAGAGAGAATACTTCCTTAAAGAAGAACTCAAGGCAATCAAGGAAGAACTTGGAATGCCTGTGGATGCAAAAAGCGGAGAATATCTCCGTTTCTCGGAAGCAATCGATAAATTCAAATTTACCGGTGAAATCAAGGAACAGGTTGAGCAGGAGCTTGAGAAATTCAAGCTGATGGATCCCAATTCATCTGAATTCGTCGTTACGAGAAATTATCTCGATACAATAATATCTTTGCCCTGGAATGATCCTGAACCGGAAAATTATGATATGAAAGAAGCTTCGGAAATTCTTGAGCGCGACCATTACGGTCTTGAAGATGTTAAAGAACGTATTCTTGAATACCTGGCCGTCAGGAAACTGAAAAAGGACAACAAAGGTTCGATAATCTGTCTGGTTGGCGCCCCGGGAGTTGGAAAAACCTCGATAGGCAAATCAATTGCAAGCGCTCTCAACAAGGAGTTTTTCCGTTTCAGCGTCGGGGGCATGCGCGATGAAGCCGAGATAAAAGGCCACCGCAGAACATACGTCGGGGCCATGCCCGGCAAGATCATACAGGGACTCAAGATTGTTAAAACCGGCAACCCTGTATTCATGATAGATGAAATCGACAAGATGGGAGCTTCGTATCAGGGAGATCCTTCATCGGCGCTGCTTGAAGTGCTTGATCCCGAGCAGAATATAGCCTTCCGTGATCATTACCTCGACCTTCCGTTCGACATCAGCAATATCCTTTTCATAGCAACCGCAAATACGCTCGACACCGTACCGCGTCCGCTTCTTGACAGGATGGAAATAATCAGGCTGTCGGGGTACATCGAAAAAGAAAAAATAATGATCGCAAAAAAATACCTGATACCGAAATCCGTCCAGAAAACCGGGCTGAAACGCCGGGATGTGAAATACTCTACAAATACACTTTCTGCGATAGCTGTAAATTATGCACGCGAAGCCGGCATGAGGAACTATGAAAAAGCGCTCGACAGAATTCACCGTAAAATTGCCAGAAAGATCGTTCTGGAAGAAGCCGCACCGCCTTTCAGCATTGAGCCTGAAACCCTTGAGGAATATCTCGGCAAACCTGTTTTCCGTGAAGACGACGTCAAGGTTGTTACACAGCCCGGAACCGCCATAGGCCTGGCCTGGACAAACTTCGGCGGCGACACGCTGATGATTGAGGCAATAAACGTTCCCGGAAAGGAGGGACTGAAACTTACCGGACAAATGGGCAATGTCATGCAGGAATCAGCCGGAATTGCCTTTACATATGTACGCCACATTGCAGAAAAACACGGCGCGGACTCTAACTTTTTCAACAGCAACATGATACACTTGCATATACCTGAAGGCGCCACGCCAAAAGACGGACCGTCGGCAGGCATCACAATGGCATCGGCACTGTTATCACTGGCAACCGGAAAGATGCTTAAAAAGAAACTGGCAATGACTGGCGAAATGTCGTTGATAGGAAAGGTCCTGCCTATCGGCGGGTTGAAGGAAAAAACCATAGCCGCAAGGCGCGCCGGTATTAAAACTATACTGATTCCAAAAGCGAATGAGAGGGATTTATCAGAAATACCCGACCATATCAAAAAAGGAATCAGGTTTTATCCGGTAGAAACAATGGAAGAGGTAATTGAAAAGATTTTTTAGCATAATCGTTTTTACTGCTGCATTTTTTATCTCAGCTTACAGCCTTGCAGCCCTTGAGATTGAGGAAGGCCCGGTTTATATCCCCGGGAATAAAACAGATCTTCTGCTGAGTTTCACGGGAGATATGATGGCGCATATAATTAATTATTCTATGCCGGATTATTCCATGATCTACCGCGACATCGAAAAAATAATGCTGAACGACAGCCTTACCTTCTGCAACGTTGAATTTCCCGTTAACCGCGACATCCCGCAGGCCAGTTACCCGGTGTTTAATATCCACCCGGAATATGTCAAGGCGGCAATTGATGCAGGTGTCGACGTGTTGTCTCTGGCAAACAATCACAGCGGAGATCAGGGCACCGGGGGGCTTAAATCAACGGTCGGCTCAATGGAAGCAATAACCTGGGAATACCGCCGTGATCATGACAGAAAAGTATATTATTCCGGAGCCAAGAGTAATCCGCAGACAGAGTTCAGACCCGTTACAATATACAAAAACGGCTGGAAGATCGGATATCTTGCCGTTACCCAGTTTTCCAATGTAATCCCTGAACCGGGACATATGCTGCTGGTTGATTTCAGAAACAGGGAACAATCCGACGAATTCATCAGCTGGATCGGAAAACAGACTGGTAACTATGATCTTTTCATACTTGGCTATCACGGCGGAGTTGAATACTATACTGAGCCAGTCAAACGTAAAACAGAGTTTTTCCATGAACTTGCAGCGGCCGGCGTGGATGTTATTTGGGGCCATCACCCTCATGTTGTTCAGCCTGTTGAAATTTTCCGTTATGACGACGACTCCGGCACAAACAGCTCGCTTATAATGAACTCTCTCGGCAATTTCATTTCGGGACAGGGGCGCATTGCGGACCCGGATCTGCCCGAGGAAGAATGGTCGTATACAGGCGATTCGGCAATTATTCAGGCTGAATTCTCTTATAATAACGGCAATCCCGTTCTCGGAAAGGTAACAGCTGTTCCGATAGCAAACATTATGACCACAAACCGGGAAGTTGTAATTACTCCGCTCGAAGAACTGACCCATCAGGCTGTACCGGAACCCTGGATGTCATTCTTCCTTGAAAGGTTCATCCTGATGCATGATTATTTCATTCGTAATATACGTGAAGTGTCAACTATCGAATAAACACAAGTTACAGATAAAATAAATTGAAAGCTCAAACAAACTGCTGTAAATTATAATATATTGTATTTTTATTGAATAAAGAGGATTTTATGAAAAATAGTTCTGTTACCTCATTTTTTCTAATTGTTTTAATTGCTGTTTTTATCATCGGCTGTTCCCAGGATGACGGAGACACCGAAACCCCGTCATTTACAATGCCTTCGGTTGTTTCCGTCAGCCCTGCGGACAACGACGTGGATGTTGACCCCGGAACAGATGTTGTTATTACTCTCGACGGAGCCATCACCGAATCGCTTATTCCCTCGGGCAGCGTTACAGTATCAACCGAAGCAGGCCCGGTTTCAGGCAGCCTTTCGCTTGACAGCACCGGTAAAATTATTACCTTTACCCCTTCCTCCGAGCTCTCGCTATATACTTCATACAGCATCTCGATTAATATTACCCACACAGACAGCCGTGCAACTCAGAGCCTTGAAAAGAACTACAGTTTCCGCATTCGAGACGGACAGTGGAGCAGCCTTATGACCGTAAGCGACATTTACTACGGCAGTTATAACCCGCAGGTTGCTTTTTACACGCCCGACCGGGCTGTCGCTGTTTTCGACGTTATAGTAAACGATGCTCGTTATTGGGCCTACTCGTCCTTCTGGAACGGCAGCGCGTGGAGTAATCCCGGAGCACGGTCGTCAACTTATGCCATGGAAGGCAACTTCACATATCCCGTGGCAGCATCCAACGGTAACGGCTTCGGTATTTCAGCATGGGCCGAATACGACGAAATAGCCGATGAGAAACTGTTTTCTTCAATCCTTGACGACGGCAACTGGGGTACGGCATCCGGCCTTACCTCTCACGAACATACCGATACGCTTATCAGCGCTGCCGCCGCAAAGGGCTCTCTCGAATCGGCCGCCCTGGTCTGGGGCGTATTTGACGACGAAACAAATTATATCTGGACTGATATTTATTCAAACGGCGAATGGGGCGGTGCTTCACAGCTCTGCTCCCATAACGGCATAACTGATCCGCATTGCGCCATGGACGGAAACGGCAACGCTTTCGCAGTATGGATCTACGATCAGGATGCCTACATGAGCAGATACAATGCCTCGACAAAAGCATGGAGCGACGTGAACCAGCTGAGCAGTTTAAACACGTATAACACGAGTGTGGCATGTGATGCCGACGGCAACGCGATTCTTATGTGGTATGTCGGTAGTGAACTCATAAAAGCCGGATTTTACGACGCTTCTGCCGACACGCTGAGTTCGGCAAAAACCCTGTGGGACCCGATAGAATGGTGTAAAAACCCCGAAGCAGCATTCGACGGAAACGGTAACATAATGTCCATATGGTTTGCAGACGGCAATATGTATGCGGGCAAAATAGAAGCCGGAGGATGGGACGTCTGGAGCAGTTCATACGCTTCAACCCTTGAAACTATAGGCGACGCTACGGACAATTTCTCTCCCGAAGTTGCTCTTGATCAGACGGGAAACGGTTTTATAGTTTATGTTAATTATGCGGAAACGTCTGTTAAAGTAAAAAGATACAAGTATAATGCCGCTTGGGACAGCTGGATAGCTGACGAAACCAGCTCAACTTTTACAACCTTTGCCGGAGCTGATTACATAGATTCGAACCCGACGCTTGCCGTCAGTTCAAACGGAAAGGCCGTGCTTTCTTTCCAGAGCAGTGAAAAGATTTACGCCGCAATATTTGAATAGAAATCAGTCCCGCCTTTAGGGCGGGATCTTTTAAATGTCCGCATATAATTTAAAAATATGAGTCGTCAGTCTTGCTGAATACAAAATCAGGTAAGACTATTTATAATACTCAATTTCACGGCTAATCATGGAATCAGGCAGAATATATGAAGAACAGCTGCCCTGCACTTCTCTTCCTGTTATCTTTGCGGTCCAGTTTCCTTTTTCATCATGATTCCATCCGTATGTATAAACGGCATAACTTGTATTATTATGATCAAAAAACTCCCTGCGGGAATATTGCCCGGAGTTGGTATATTCATTTACAATTCTGACAACCAGCTCTCCGTCGGGATTGTATTTTACAGATTCAATTTCACGGCCGTCAGAATCGTAACTGTGTTCATCACGCCATAAAAGTTCGCTTTTCATACCGTAACCTTCAGTGGCTATGAGCCTGCCTGATTCATCATACTCAAACAACCTGCTGTATACCAGCTGCCATTTCCAGTACCGGTCATATTTGCTTGTAAGCACTATTCGTCCATGGTTGTCATAAGAGTTCCGGTACTTCCAGCCGTAATTTCCCTTTGAAAAAATCTTTTCCGCTTCAACTATTCTGCCGTCTTCCGATATTATAAAGATTTCGCGATCGGGGTTCTGAACACTTGGATGGTTTTGTGTTTTCAATACGAGTCGACCGTTTTCATAGGTATAGTTTATACTGTTAGCCGGGCTTCCGTCGCTGTTGAAATACTCCTCCGACTGAAGAAGGCCGTCTTTGCCGTATCGTAAAATCAGCGTATACTTTAATTCTCTGCTGAAACTCCCTCCATTCTCCTGAAGTGAAAATGCTGTTTCAGTAATTGCCTTAACACTCCCGACTGGCGGTGCAGTAGGAAAAATGGATTCAGGCCACTGATAGCCTGATATTTCATTGCCGGTAACTTTTGTAAGCTGCTCTGCAGACAAAATGTCCGAAACACATAGATAAAAGAGACATAATATCAGTAAGAATCCATATTTTATATTCATGATTTCATCAGTATTTTAAATAATGACTGAAGTTTTGTATACCGGATTATTTTATAATAAACCGTTTCATGCAGTATTCATCATTGCCGAGTCGCTGTTTTCCTGATATTCTGCGTTTTATGGAAGTACTTGCACCGGCAGGAAATGTCGAAAAACTTAAATACGCTTATCTTTACGGCGCTGATGCAGCATATATAGGCATAAGAAATTTTTCACTGCGCCAGAAGGCTGATAACTTTAATGACGAAGAATACAAAATCATCCGTGCTATCAAGGGTTCCAAAAAACTTTACGGAGCCCTGAATATCTATTTTCACGAGGGCGACCTCGACGCTCTTGATGACAACCTTGAATATATTGCCAACTACCCGTTTGATGCATTTATTATAAGCGATATCGGAATTGTCCGCAGGCTTCAAAAACACTTTCCTGATACCGAGCTTCACCTGAGTACTCAGGCTAATTGCGTTAACTCCGAAGCTGTTAAAATGTACCGGGATATGGGTTTTACAAGAGTCGTGCTTGGCCGGGAAACTTCACTGTCCGAGATAAGCAGGATTAAAAACGCCGTTCCTGAGGTTGAGCTTGAATGCTTTGTCCACGGTGCCATGTGCCTTGCATATTCGGGCCGATGCTTCCTGAGTGCCTGGATGGCTGACCGCAGCGGCAATCAGGGAAACTGTTCGCATTCCTGCCGCTGGGACTACAGAGTTCTCGAAGAAGCAAAACGCCCGGGAGAATACTATCCAGTCTATGAAGGAGACGGGTTTACAAGCATTCTTTCATCAAAAGATATCTGTATGATCGATCATCTTGCAGAACTTCGTGATGCCGGAGTTGATTCGCTGAAAATTGAAGGCCGCATGAAATCTATATACTATACAGCCGTTGTAACCCGCGCCTATCGCAAAGCTGTAGACGCACTGGCCGGCATCGGCGAAGATATTACCGGGTATAAAGATGAACTTTATAAAGTCAGCCATCGCGAATTTTCAACCGGATTTTATTTCGGTAAAGACGATATTGAAGTTCCTACTGAAAAGTCATATCTGCGGCAGTATATTTTCATGGGAATTATCGGCCGGAAAATCAGTGAGAACCAGTGGGAGCTGATAGTAAAAAACCAGATAAAACCAGGCGAAACGCTTGAATTTATCGGTCCGGATGTTTTGTTCGTGGAAGACGATTTCTATATGATCTACGACGAGGAAGGCTTGCCGGTTGACCAGGCCGATCACGGCAAGATTTATACAATTACAACGAACGCCCCTGTGGAAGAAGGTTTTATCGTAAGAAAGAAAGCTTAACAGTTATTCCGTTATGCCGAATGATTCCGGATCAGGCATCCAGCTGTCTATATCCCTCAGTATCCTCGGTACAAGCGCATAACTTTTTATGCTTACGCCTTCAATACCTGGAAGCCTTTCGCGGAGAAAATCATACATCTCTTCGTTGGTTCTGAAATAACCTTCAATTGATATAATATTCGATTCCTGGGCGTTTGCAATATAAGTCAATTCGGGAATCGACGCCAGGGTATCCATAATACTTTTTTCTTTTTCCGGCTCAATTTCAAGAAAAATATCGACAGTTATACCATATCCGAAAGTTTTCGGATCGATAACAACAGTGAATTTTCCGATTCCCAGCGATATCATGCGATCAATTCTCTTTCGCACCTTACGTTCATTCTCACCAAGTTCCCGGGCAATATCTGAAGCTGACTTTCTGCAGTTCTCACGCAACTTAACGAGTATTCTATAATCAAGCTCATCATACGGACTGAACATAGTTCTATTTTATTTATTAAATCTCCTTTGTCAACGTAATACCACCTATTTATTATATAGCACTAATCGGCTCCTAAATCAAACTTTTCCTCTTATATGTGTTCCTATTTTACTTTTATTTTTTCCTTGACAACACTTATAAACATAATTTATTCTTATTTTATGTTTTTTAGGAGGTTTATGAGATGGATAATACCAAACCAAGTTCCGAATCGGCCTTAAAGCAATCGTTTTTAAACGGTAAAGGCAACGGAAACATCAAAAAGAAGGTCCTGACCTGGGTAATTCTTATTGCAGCCTTTTTTATAATAGGCGCTGTCGTACCTGACGCTGAGAATCTTGGGATACTTACAATACTTCCCTCGGCTTTTCTGCTCTTCTACATTTTCTGGACAAAACGCATACTTGAATCTCTGGTTCTCGGGTCCGTGTTCGGATTTATTTTGGCATACAAAACAGGGTTTTTCTGGCCCTGGAGCGATGCGCTTCTTGAAACGATGATAAACGAAGACATCGGGTGGCTGTTTATCGTCTGCGGTTTGATGGGTTCTTTAATAGCACTTATTGAAAGAGCGGGCGGAGCTTATGCTTTCGGCAATTTTGTTGCCAGCAAAGCTAAAACAGAAAAAGGCACACTGCTCTGGAGCTGGCTGCTCGGTGTAGTTATCTTTATTGATGATTATTTAAACTCGCTTACCGTTGGATCGAGCATGGCGCCCTGTACCGACAAACACAAAGTTCCGAGAGAGATGCTTGCATATATTGTAGACTCAACCGCTGCTCCGGTTTGTCTGCTTGTACCGATATCTACCTGGGCAATTTTTATAGGCAGCCTTATTGAGCAACAGGGTCTTACCGCCGACGGCGAAGGTCTGAAATATTTTATAGGTTCAATACCTTATAACTATTACGCCTGGGCAGCGGCATTGATTGTACCGCTTGTAATTATCGGTATTATTCCAATTTTCGGGCCGATGAAAGGCGCTTACAAACGTGCAAAAGAAACAGGACAGCTTGCACCGGACGGTTCCGAAAAGATTGATATCCGCGGTGATAAGGAACTCAAGATTCCCGATAACCCCAAACTCATCAATTTCTTTCTTCCGATTATAGTACTTGTAGTTGCCACTATTCTTACTGATGTAGATATGCAGGCCGGAGTTTTAATCACCCTGGCATTCACCTTCTTCTTCTATGTTTTCCAGGGAATTATTGATGAAATGGAATTCTTTGATCTTGTTATTGAAGGTGTCAAGAATATGCTTCTTCCTTTGATTATGGTAGTGCTTGCATACATGTTTGCAGCAGGAAACGAAGCAATAGGGTTCCTCGACTATGTCATCACAAGCGCAACCGCTAACGTAACACCGCAGATGCTTCCTTTCGTAGTATTTATTATTCTCGGTATTACCGAATTCATTATGGGCCTTTCCTGGGGAATGTATGTAATAGCCATACCGATGGTTATTCCTATAGCCCTGAACCTGGGTGTAAACCCCTTAATTGTTATCGGAGCTGTAGCAGCTGCAGGCGGATGGGGATCTCATATCTGTTTTTATTCCGACGCTACTATCCTTACTTCTGCAGCAACAGGATGTGACAACCTCAGACATGCATTTACCCAGGCCCCTTACGGTATACTTGGGGCTTTTATAGCAGCTATCGCATTTTTAATCACCGGTTTTGTCGCTATTTAAATAACCGGTAAAGTATAAATCAAAATAAAGCAGGTGCTGAATAATTACCTCAGCCCCTGTTTTACAAGACTCAAAGGAGAATAAAATGAGTTCACAGAACGCACAGCAGTTTGCACAAAAATGGTATGACATCGTTTTAAGCGATAAAATTACCGAAGAAACTGCGAAAATGATTTCCAAAGAAACAGTTACCAACTTTGTGGATCATTTCAACAAGGGATGGGTTGAATACAGAAAATCCGTAACAGAAGCAGGCGACTATGCCGGAACGGAATGGCGCGGCTCCGGAGCCAAATATTACGATGTCTTCGATAATGAATATATCGATTGTCTCGGCGGTTACGGCGCGCTTGATCTTGGCTGGTCTCATCCGGAAGTAGTGGCAGCTGTTAAAGCACAGGCCGGCAGATCAGGTATTCCGACACAGGAACTTATGGATCCGCTCAGAGGAGCACTTGCCGCTCTCATGGCAAAGATTACTCCCGGCGATATTGACCATTCCTTTTTTGTAAACAGCGGAACTGAAACCATAGAAGGTGCGCTTAAGATAGCAAAACTTTACACAGGCAAATTCAATTTTATATCTACAGTCAAGGCTTTTCACGGTAAAACCCAGGGCTCATTATCGGTTATGGGGAAAAAGGACTATCGAAAAGGCCTTCAGCCCTACGGCGGCCAGACTTTTTATGTTCCCTACGGAGATGCTGATGCTCTTGAAAAGCAACTTGAAATCTGCGACATCGTAGGTATTGATATAGCCGGTTTTATAGCTGAACCCATACAGGGAGAAGCCGGAGCCATTGTTCCGCCGGATGACTTCTGGCCCAGAGCACGTCAAATCTGCGATAAATACGGAATTCTATTAATCGCCGATGAAGTTCAGACAGGTATGGGACGTACAGGTAAATTATGGGGAGTAAACCATTGGGATGTAACTCCGGATATACTCTGTACCGCTAAATCTCTCGGAGGCGGCGTTATGCCTATTGGAGCCTTCATGGGAAGCAGTAAAATCTGGAAAGCATTTGAGGATCCGAACCCGTTTATTCATACAACAACAACCGGAGGAAATCCTATGGCCTGCGCAGCAGCCATAGCTGCTATTAATGTAACCCTTCGCGACGACCTTCCCCGGAAAGCAGCGGAAAACGGTGCATATATGATTGGGAAAATTGAAGACCTTGCAAAGAAATATCCCGGAGTATACAACAGAATCACGGGAAAAGGTCTTCTTATAGGTCAGCACTTTAATGATCCAAAGGTCGGTTACAAGGTGGCCTCAGGCCTCTTTAAACGAAAAGTTCTTGTAGCGGGCACACTGATCAGTGCAAATACAATACGCTTCGAACCGGCTCTGATAATAACAAAAGAAGAGATTGACGAAGTTCTCAACAGACTTGAAGATACTCTGAAAGAAGTTGTATAGCTGCAATTTCATACCAGGTAATTGTATGTTAGAGGGGAGTCCGATCCGAATCCGGACTCCCCTTTTTTGGGGCCTGCTAAATATCCTTCAGGCTGGATGAAATTCATCAAGTAAATTCCGGCAATCGGGTTCTCCTTCTTTCAGCGTAAATTCTCCCGATTCAGGATGAAAAATATAGTCTGTCTGCCACTGTTTATAATTCCTGATAACTTCAACAACTGCTTTTCCGATAAAACGCACTTCATCATCAGTCATCAATGGATGAAGCGATATCCGTACCCAGCCAGGTTTTTCAGTCAGATCTCCGCTCTCTATCATATCGGTTATCTTGTGCGATGTTTTTTCATCTATGGAAAACAGAAGGTGCCCATATGTGCCCGCGCAGCTGCAGCCGCCCCGTGTTTGTATTCCAAACCTGTCATTAAGAAGCTTTACAATAAGATTGTGATGTTCTCCGGGCGCATAAACTGATATTATCCCCAACCTGTTCATATTCTGCGGTTCAAGTAAAAAGACTCCGGCTTCCTTTTTAAGCTCTTCAAGAAGTATTATTTTAAGCTGCTCTTCCCGTTTCAGGATATTGGCCGTTCCCATGGCATTCTTGATTTTAATTGCAAGAGCTCCTCTTATTGCCTGCAGAAATCCTGGCGTGCCGCCGTCTTCGCGAAGTTCAATCTCGTCAATATAACTGTGCCGGCCGAACGGCGTAGTCCACTTTACTGTTCCGCCGCCCGGGTGATCGGGGACGTTCCGTTTATAAAGAGCTTTATTCATTACCAGGATTCCGGACGCCCCCGGCCCACCCAGAAATTTATGCGGTGAAAAGTATATTACGTCAAGCGCCTCATCCTTATCAGCAGGGTGCATATTGATATCGACATAAGGAGCCGACGCGGCAAAATCTATAAAGCAAAGACCTCCGGCCTTATGCATCATTTTCGCCATTTTATGGTAAGGCGTAATGATGCCGGTAACATTACTGCAGGCTGTAAATGCCCCTATAAGCTTTCTGTTTTTGTTCTCATCAAGCAGAAACTGAAGCGTTTCAAGATCCGGAAGCCCTGTTTCATCGACACGCGGAAGAATAACGACATCACATAGACATTCTTCCCATGTTATCTGGTTTGAGTGATGTTCCATATGTGTAATTATCACCAGCGGCCTGTCATAGTCCTTGCAGGAAGCGGGGCAGCCTTCCGGCATGCGCAGCCCAAGAATTCGCTGGAGTTTATTTACAGCTGCAGTCATTCCGAATCCGGCAAGAAAAAGAAGATCTTCACTCCCGGCATTAACATGTTTCTTTATTATATCCCGGGCATGGTGATAGGCATGAGTCATGGTAGTTCCGGTAAGCGTAGTTTCGGTGTGAGTATTGGCAACCAGCGGTCCTACAGTTTCAGCCATGAATTTTTCAACAGTTTTATATAGCCGGCCGCTTGCAACCCAGTCGGCGTATATGACCGGAGCCTTAACCCCGGTACTTAAAGTCATTTCAGCATCATTACCGATACTATTTTCCCTGAAAGGTTTAAAATGTTCCGTTAGTTTCATTTTAATATTATATATTAAAAATTATATTTATTCCAATCCTCAAATCTTTTTAAAATAATTACTCCTGATTATAATATTCTTTTATAAGTTCAATTATTTCATCTTCTGTTATTCCGAGATTTTTATAAAACTTTAAATCCTTGAACATCTGCTTGCTTATTATTTCATTTTTTTTATTTCCCAGTTCATTATTTGAAAGATCTGAAATAAAACAACCCTTGCCGGCTACGGAATAAATCAACCCGGCCCGCTCCAATTCTTCCCAGGCTTTTTTTACAGTAATAATGCTTATTCTGAGTTCCTTTGCCGCCGTCCTGATCGGCGGCAGATTAAAATCGCTTTTCAACTCGCCTTTTAATATCTGCGAACTGATTTGTTCAAACAGCTGCTGGTAAATCGGCTTTGCAGAGGTATTGGATATGCTTATTCCTCTCATAAATCAATATTCTCAAATCTCTTTGCTGATATTTTATATGTTATGAAGCCGAAAATAAAAAAAATCGTTACTCCGAATACCAGAATGGCAAGCTGCAGCTTTCTCATCTCCGGGCTCTGGCCCTCCAGACAGTTTCTGAAAACAGGACTGATTAAACCGAATGTTTCTACGATCACTGCAAACAGAACGGCTGCGGCAGTTGCTGCTATTGTAGGAACTCCAAACCTGTAAGCCGATTTAAAGTAGACAGGGAAAAAAATAATATTGAATATTGCATACATAATAAAGGCTGTCCCGAAAAGAGCAATATCAGGATCCAGCATAAAATTATCAAATCCGTATAGTTTTACATGAAGTATTGCAAAAACAGCTCCGGCAAGCAGATGAAGCAATTCAATTATAAGAAAGGTTAAAATCTTTCCTTTAACAATTTCTTTCTTGCTTACGGGCATCATAACGGCAAAACCGAAATCGTTTTGTGCATTAAATGTACTGAAAATATTGGGAATCGAAATAAAAAAGAAATACATAAAAACAATTAAATAGGGCCATTGCGGTATCAGAAACAGGGCGCCCATTATTACAGGCATCATGATATAAAAAAACCAGTTTATGGATAATTTAAAATCCTTATATACCAGACTGTTCACTGTCTTCCTCCTTTTTTGCATAATAGATCATGATATCATCGAGCGCAGGGGCTTCAGAATTGATCCCTTTATATTTTTTGTATTTTTCCATTTCAATTAATCCCAGAAAACCGAATGAATTTTTTTTATGGGCAACCAAATCATCTTTAATTTCATCCAAATCATCAGCAGAACCGTTTACCAGCCGGTACTTTTCAAGTAAATCATCTTTTGTTGTGCTTTCAATAATCCGGCCGTTGTTTATGTAGGTTATATAATCAGCGCATTTTTCCAGATCCGATGTTATGTGAGTGGAAAACAAAATGCTTTTATCTCCTTCTTCCACAAGCTCCTGAAAGAGTTCCAGCAGGTTATCTCTTGCAACCGGGTCCAGTCCCGAAGTCGGCTCATCAAGAATTATAAACCTTGCATTATGAGACAAAGCTATAGCAAGAGCATACTTAATTCTCATACCCTGAGACAGTTCATGAACCTTTTTTTCAGGATCCAGTTTAAACCTCTTTAGATATCCCTCATATGCAGTTTGATTCCAGTTTGAATAAAATCTCTTAACAACCGAAGTAATTGTTTTCACCTTCCGTTGCATGTAATAATCGCTGCCGCCCATCATAAAAGCAATATCCTGTTTTATATCAATTTCATTACCGTTTATATTTCTTCCGAAAATTTCCACGGTACCGGCATCTTTATGTATTACATTAAGCATTCCTTTCAGGGTTGTCGTTTTACCTGCCCCATTGCTGCCGATAAAACCCATAATATACCCCTCCTCGAGACTGAAAGAAACGTTATCGAGATAAAATTTTTCGTATTTCTTGCATAATCCCCTGACATCCAATACTTTCATAAGGTAACACCTCCAGTGCATACTGTGTATATCGTATATACACAGTATGCACTGTTGAAAAGAAAATGTCAACAGGAAAAAGGATAATTATTATTTCTTTAGAAATCCTGCAAATCCGCTTATTAAATTTAAACCGGGCACTTTCTGCATATATTGTCTGTATTCTTTACCGTTAAAAATAGATATTTGTACCCATTTCAACACAAAAACCGCTGCCGGGCCAGCTGCCTGCAACTGCATAGGGATTATTTTTTTCTTCGGTAATCAAACTTTTGTAACCGCCTCCGGACTGAATAAAAACCGATAAATTCTCTGAAGTGAAAAATTCCAGGCCGAAATGACCCCAGACGCC
Organism: Spirochaetia bacterium; assembly: GCA_963675665.1. Taxonomy (GTDB): domain Bacteria; phylum Spirochaetota; class Spirochaetia; order UBA9216; family UBA9216; genus Thalassospirochaeta. Next base: position 3,133,815 of record OY776510.1, on the reverse strand, counting down.
GAAGGTCAGATTAGGCGGAAAAAGATTTCCAACCTTATAGAAGAAACTGTCGTAGGGCGTTAACGAATAACCTAAAAAAATATCCGTTCCGCCGTAAACTTTAAAAAGATCTTTAATTAGCCGGCTTCCGCCGCCCATCGTAATGCACCCTCCGACCACTGCCGGATGAAATGAAACAGATTCTCCTGTTTCCATATTCGTAAAATTAGTCCAGGTAATAGCACTCATGGCTTTAATCTTGACATTAATAAAAACAGTTTCATTAATGCGCGGAAACATAATACCGGTTTCAAAATACGACAGGCTTCCATTAATACCGGTTCCGATCTGCCAGCCCCACCCGGTTTCGGTGGTTTGTGCACTTAAAACTGAAGATATCAGGATCAGAAAGATAATTATCATCACAAGTTTTTTTTTCATAATCAACTCCTTATAAACACCCATTAATTTATACACATGAGTAATTACAAGTTGTTACATGAAAATCTTTTTAAACCCAGTAAACCTCACGTGCAGCAATAATTGTTACAAGCTGGCCGGAACGCCCTTTAAGATGCCCTTTAAGTCGTTCTTTCCGCGCCCTGTTTTCCAGCGATCCCTCTATTATTGTCCGAATTTTTCCATCGAGAAATTCTTTTGTCTCAACGGTAAAAATATAACCATCCTTCTGCAATATACCTGCCAAATCTTCGTTACCTGTAAAAGAAATACGTGCATAATACTGACGCTGTCCCACAAGCCGCTTGTTCATTAAATCACGAATCTTTATTACTATTATTCCGCCTACCGAAGAGCCGAACCCGAGAAAAATCAGAAGCCTCGGGTCATCATCGATATACCCTACAACCATTGCTATAACCGACATACCAATTATACTTTCAATAAAATTTATTCCGAAGACACCGCCGAGTCTTCCCCGGTTAAACATTTCAATTTTAAAATTAAAAACAAGATCCTGCAGTATCCTTCCAATAAAAACAATCACTCCGGAAATAAGTAGAGCTTCCATTAATATCCCCTGACTTAATAATATTTCTGTAAAAATTGAAACATATTTACTGAAAAATTGATAGTATGCGGCCGACAATTAAATGATTGATGTTTTAAAACAGTTATATGCTGTTTTTTAAAACTGAAAGCCGATGAAAAAATCGGGGCAGGAGGACTTCAAATGAACAGCGCTATAACCGATTTAATACAGTTTCTGGAAAAGAGTATTCAAAAAGAAGAGGACCCTGCAGAGCTTGAAGAACTGCGCAGGACCCTTATTACCGCAAGAAAGGTTGAACAATACCGAAGAAAACTGCTGTGTGCCTGATTACGGATTTAATCAGGCAGGATTCTGACAGCCCCCCTGTCGGCCGAAGCAGCAAAGATAGAATATGCTTTCAATGCGTTTGATATAACACGGTTTCTGTTTTTGGGAGTATAAGCATCCTTACCTCTTCCTTCTTCCTTTTTCCTTCTTTCAGCAATTATTTTTTCATCAACATCAAGCCTGATTATTCTTTTCGGAATATCAATCTCTATCCTGTCACCGCTTTCAACAAGCGCAATCAACCCGCCGGCAGCCGCCTCGGGAGATGCATGACCGATTGAAAGACCCGAAGTTCCACCGGAGAAACGTCCGTCAGTAAGAAGGGCACATTCCTTATCAATCTTTCTGGATTTAAGATAGGAAGTAGGATAAAGCATTTCCTGCATGCCCGGTCCGCCCTTTGGTCCTTCGTAACGTATAATCACTATATCGCCTTCGTTTACTTCACCGTTCAGAATCCCTTCGCATGAATCTTCCTGACTTTCAAATACACGGGCCGTCCCGGAGAATTTCATTATCGATGGATCAACACCCGCAGTTTTTACGATGCATCCTTTTTCAGCAATATTGCCAAAAAGCACAGCCAGTCCGCCGTCGGCATAATAGCAGTTTTCCGAATTCCGTATACATCCGCCGGCCCGGTCAATATCAAGCTGGTCATAATACTCAGACTGTGAACCCATTACAAGGTTCCGGCCTTTGTTTCCGGCTGAACTTCGATAGATTTTTTCAGCATATTCAGTATGACTTTTTCGAATAATATCATACTCATCAAGAGCTTCTTTCAGGCTTGGATAGTCTACTCTTCCGACGGTTGTATCAATAAGCCCTGCCCGATCGAGCTCTCCGAGTATTCCCATGATTCCGCCAGCGCGGTTAACATCCTGTATATGATAATTAGAATTCGGAGCAACCTTGGAAATACAAGGAACTTTTCGTGAAAGCTCATCGATGTCGTCCATTCCAAAATCCACACCGGCTTCATTGGCTACAGCAAGAAGATGAAGAACAGTATTTGTTGAACCGCCCATTGCAATATCAAGCGACATGGCATTCTTGAAAACCTGCTTTGTCAGAATATTCTTCGGCAGAATGCTTTCGTCTCCCTTGTTATAATATCTGTCCGCAAGTTCTACAATTAAATTTGCCGCTTTCTCAAAAAGATTGAAACGATTACTGTGAGTTGCAACAAGAGTGCCGTTTCCCGGAAGCGCCAGCCCAAGTGCTTCGTTAAGACAATTCATGGAATTTGCCGTAAACATTCCGGCACATGAACCACAGCTCGGGCAGCTCAATTCTTCAAATTCAGCCAGTTCCTCATCGGAAACACTGCTGTCGCCGCCCTTGATCATAACATCTATTAAATCGGTTGCCTTGCCGGAAACATTTCCGGCTTCCATCGGCCCGCCGGACACAAATACGACAGGAATATTCAACCTCATTGATGCAATGAGCATACCCGGAGTGATTTTATCGCAATTGCTGATGCATACAAGAGCATCAACCCTGTGGGCATTGCACATATATTCCACACTGTCTGCAATCAGTTCTCGCGAAGGCAGCGAATAAAGCATACCCGTATGCCCCATCGCTATTCCGTCGTCAATTGCGATTGTATTAAACTCTGCGGCGAAACAGCCTTTAGACTCAATAATTTTTTTAACCTTCTGTCCGATTTCATGCAAATGTACATGCCCGGGAACAAATTGTGTAAAAGAATTAGCGATTCCGATAACCGGCTTCCCGAAATGTTCCGGCTTCATTCCGTTTGCCCGCCACAGGCTGCGTGCGCCTGCCATTCTTCTCCCCTGGGTTGTATCGTTACTTCTTAATGGTATACTCATCTCTTTCTCCAATGATAGTTTACGTAGTTGAGAATAACCTTTTCAGCCTGTTTTAGCAATACTGCAAGAGCTGAAGTATCATTTAAGCAAGCCGGTTTGTCTCAACCTTCTTTCAACAGAAAATATTTCATCATCAGCATTCAGCTGTATAGTCCTGCAATAATGTTCAAGCCAGCCTGGCTCCAGCAGCCCCGATGCAGCCCTTGAGAAGCTGTCACAATTATAAAAGATCTCTTTTCTTTGCATCTGCAACTCTTCAAATCCGAAGTGAATTCCCTTCTCCGAGGCCGCCGGAAACTGGGTCCCCAATGAAGACATTACAATATATTGTCGAATCTGATATAACGAACCGGCCAAATCTCCAATAACTTCCTGAAGCTTTCTGAATGATGTTCCCAATTCAGAATCATTTCCGGTCATAAAAAACTCGGCAACATGAAATTCATTTTCTTCGGTGTTTTTTCTGGTCCCCACGCCTGATGACTCAATTACTTTTAAACATTTTAAATAATAGTCCTGCCCGGGTTTATCTGTATTTTCAAATACAAAACAACCGAGCTGAGGGCATAATGAAACCATATCTTCCGTAATCGTCTCAATTAAATGTGAAAAACCGACAGCATCCGTATTTATTCCCGGAACACCTGGCCCATCCAACGCCAGTCTTCGATACCCGTTAAGTCTTATTAGCCTTACATAATCATACAAACCCGGAAAAACCAGCGAAAAAGCAATACCTTTTTCATCGCAGGCTTCTGCTACAAAAGAAACAACGTTTTCAGGATAAGCCGAATCGCTTTTCATTCTGCAGTCGAAACTCCATGGGAAATTATCAATCATTCTGATGCACAGTTCATTATAACCGGCTTCAGACACAGCCTTGGGAACTTTACAGAAACGCTCCACAGAAGGCGGCATAAAATCAACGTTAATATAGACAGTATTATTTCCCACAGAATTAAAATAACAGATGCGTTTCCTGCTGTAAAGGATCTATTCAACAATTATAATTTTCATTAATATAAACCCATGACAGAGTACAGAAACAAACTTGAGAAAATGGGAATCCGGATACCGGAGGTTCTTCTTCCGGCTGCAGAATTTGATATGAGCCGATGGGCTGTAATAGCATGCGATCAGTATACCTCACAACTGGATTACTGGAAAAAAGTTGAAGAGCTGACAAATGGCGTTCCTTCTACTCTCAACCTGATATTCCCGGAATGCTATCTTGAAGAAGCAGAACCTGAAAAAAGAATTGAGAATATAAACAGGACAATGAGACGGTATATTTCAGAATCTGTATTAAGTGACCCCGTTTCCGGTTTTATTCTTGTAAAACGCGAGATTCCCGACGCAAAACCCCGGTGGGGACTGGTGGCGGCTCTGGATTTGGAGCAATATGATTTCAGTGTGGATTCAAACAGTCTTATCAGGGCAACAGAAGGAACAATACTTGATCGGATTCCTCCCAGGGTAAAAATACGTAAAAATGCCGTACTGGAACTTCCGCACATTATGGTTCTTATTGATGATCCTGAAAAAACGCTTATCGAACCTTTAACTGCAAAACTTTCCGAATTTCAAAAAGTGTATGATTTTGATTTGATGATGGACAGCGGTCATTTGACGGGATACAGGGTCAATTCCGAAAAACATATAGCCTTGATTTCTAAAGCTGTCGAAACCCTCAGCTCACAGGAGACACTTCAAGATAAATATAAAAGCGATAAGGCCTTTGTTTTTGCTATGGGAGACGGAAATCATTCACTGGCTACAGCCAAAACCATATGGGAAAACTATAAGAAGAAAAACAGCGGCAATCCGGAATATATGAGTCACCCTTCCCGATGGGCACTTGTTGAACTGGTAAATATTTTCTCGGATGGTATTCAATTTGAAGCTATTCACCGGGTACTCTTCAATGCTTCTCCTGATACTTTTCTTTCCGGATTGAAAAATAACCCGGATTTCAGGATTTCAGAGCTTGATAATCTTCCCGGGATTCTGGAGATAATAAACAACCCCGGAAAACGTCAAATTTGCGGATACCGGACCAGCAAAGGCTATGGAATAATTGAAGCATTGAATCCTGAAAGTTCCATAATAGCAGGAACTATACAAAACCATATAGACAATTACCTGAAGCAAATAACGGATGCATCGGTAGATTATATTCATGGCATTGATGTTACAGATGAACTTGGAGAAAAGGACGGAAATATTGGAGTTTTTCTTCCGTCGATTGAAAAGGACACTTTCTTTCAAACAGTCATAGACGACGGAGCTTTTCCGCGTAAAACATTCTCAATGGGTGAAGCGTTTGAAAAAAGATTTTATGTTGAATCACGAAAGATCAGATAATTTTAAGCTTAAAATGAAAAGCGAACGTGGAAGCTGTGCCCGACGTTTATCCTTGCTTCCACGTTCACAGGAGAAAGTGTTGCCATTAATAACTGTAGTGGATTAGTAAGCAAAAATCCAATTAATTTCGTTTTTTTATTAATTATTTATCTTTTAATCTAAAACCATTAAAGAAACCGCTGAAAATGTAAATTGAAACCCCTACAAGTAAGGCAATAATCATATTGTTTCTGTTGTCAGTTCGTTTACCTTTTTCGCTGCTTAACAATTTTCCCATAGAATATCCGGTTTTATTCGTTTTGTATCCTCTTACCTGTATAAGACCCTCATTTTCAGCAATCCACCCTATTTCCCTTGCCTGAATCTTTATATCATCAGGCCGGCTGATTAGTTTTTCCGAATCAAGCACAAGATTGCCGTTTATATCTTCCAAATCATATATATTTGTTTCAAGCGTATCTTTATATTTACTGAGTTCGTTATATGAAATAACTCCGCAGCTGCCCCAGATTATGTTCAGAATAATGAAACAAAAAAGGGTTATATACGCCGAAACTGATATCCTGATAATAGCCTTCATATATGCAATAACGGCGGTTTTTATGCCTTTCTTGAGTCTTTATGATGAAATCAACTTTCTTATCTGTTATAATATGTTTATAATTTATTAATTGCAATTTGCTGCCGATAATATTACCAGCGATTTATTTGCAGGAGTAGAGAATGTCCGATTTTGATGATATTGATCTTTCTATTGATGAACTGGATGACAATATAGGTTCTTCTGATATCAAAAATACTGATAACGATCTTGAAAAATACGGCGTTTGGGTTAAAACAGGACCTGAAGACGTTGAAGAAGCTGAATCTGCCGACTCAGCCGATTTCATTCTTGAAGATCTCAATTCCGAAGACGAAGACACTGAGGAGCTTCTTACAGACGAAGAAGAGGAATTGCTTGGTTCGCTTGAAGATACTATTTCTGAAACAGAAATCGATGAATCATCCGATGATGATATTTCCTTTGATGACATAAGCGACATGACCCTTCCTGAAGCCGAAACAGAAAATGACATAATCGATGAAAATTCTTTTGAAGATTCCTTTGACGACATCTCTGATGAAGATACTGAATTTCTTTCTAAACCTTCAGATGAGTTTTCTGATCTTGATGCTCTTGAAGCAGATCTTTCTGAAGTTGAATCCAGTGTAACTGACAGTATCGATAATTTATCCGAAACTATTTCTTCCGAAGATATTGAACAGGGTTCTTCCCGTTCCATTCTCCTGAAAATCGAAGAAGAACTTCTTTCTATAAAACAGGATCTTTCTGAACTTAAAAATGAATTATCTTCTCTTAAAACAACAGACAGAACACCACAGGAACCTGCCGGTGAAGACCTGACAGGTTTTTTTGAAGACGATGAAGATGAAACTATTGCACTCACCGGAGATGAGCTTGATAATATTCTTAATACTGCTGATATAACTGAAGAAAGCGGAACAGTATCCGAAGCTCCTGAAGAAGATATTCTCAATAATTTTGAAGTTGATTTTGACGAAGCTGAACCGGAAGCCCCCTTCGCTTCCGAGGACATCACTGATACTGATGTCGAAGCACTCTTAAACGACGACAATATTGAAAGCGATGATTTTAACCAGAACGATACTGAAGAACTCTTGTCCGGATTTAACCAGACTGAAACCGAAGAAACACCTTTAGAGGAAGAATTATCTTTTATTGAAGATGATATTGCCGAAGATGAGGATTCTTCTGATAGTGATACCGATCTTTCATCCTTTGATGATATCAGTTTTGATGAAGAAGTCGGCATAGATGAACCCGCTGATGAAATTGCTTCAATCGAAGATGAAATAATTACTGAAGATGATATTACATTTGACGAAGAGCCGGATTCAGACCTTTCATTAATCGAAGAAACTCCTTCAGATGATGTTCCTGACATGGATAGCGATCTTGACCTTGATGTAGAACCTGAGATATCCGATGAAATAACCCTTGAAGACGAGATTTCTCTTGATGATGAATCCGGCGATATCGAAGAAATTTCAATTGATGAATCTGAGGATGATGTTGCATTTACTGATGATGATCTTGACATCAATCTGGAAGAAGAACTTGAACTTGATGATGAAATCGACATAGATGAGGAACTTAATCTTGAAGATATCCCGTCTCTTGATGAAGAACCTGAAATCTCCGATGAAATAACACTTGAAGACGAAATTTCCCTTGATGATGAATCCGGCGATATCGAAGAAATTTCATTTGATGAATCTGAGGATGATGTTGCATTTACAGATGATGATCTTGACATAAACCTTGAAGAAGAACTTGAACTTGAGGATGAAATCGACATAGACGAGGAACTTGATCTTGAAGATATCTCCACTTTTGATGAAGAACCTGAGATATCCGATGAAATCACCCTTGAAGAGGAAATTTCTGCGGAGGTTGTATCTGAAAATGATACTTCAGGTGTAGAAGATGAATTGGACATTGACCTCGAAGAGGAACTTGAACTTGAGGATGAAATCGACATAGATGAGGAACTTAATCTTGAAGATATCCCGTCTCTTGAAGAAGGACCTGATATATCCGATGAAATAACTCTCGAAGATGATATTTCTATTGATGATGATACGCAAAGCACAGATGATGAAATCAGCTTTGAACTTGATGAAGAACTTGAACTTGATGAGGATATAGATATCGATGAAGAACTTGAGCTTGAAGATATCCCGTCTCTTGATGAAGAACCTGAGATGTCCGATGAAATCAACGATATTGAGGAATTAGACCTTGAATCAGATGCTTACTCCGGGGAAATACCCTCATTAGGCGGGGAAACTCTTGCACCCCCTTCATTTGACGATGAAAATATAGATGACCTGTCTCTTGATGAAGAAATTAGTTTCGACGCATCTTCTCTTGATGATATTGCGGTTGAAGAAGAAGGAATCTCGGTCGAAAATCCTGATTTTGATGATGAACTGGATCTTTCAGACCCCGCTTTTGATGATTTAAAGAATATTGAAGACGACGGAACGGATATTATTGAAACACCAAATAATGAAATTGAGCTTGATGGTGAAATGATATCTATTGAAGATGAAGAAGAAGTGGAAACTGATTCAGTTGATGTCCCGGATTCTGAAGAAGACGCATTATCCACATTACCTGATGATCTTAAAACCGAGATTAAGTCCGTTTTGTCATATATGGACCACCTCCTTGAATCACTTCCTGACGATAAAATCGAAGAATTTGCCAAATCTGAACATTTTGATGTCTATAAAAAATTATTTGATGAACTGGGGTTAAAACCATAATGATTACTAAATATACTTCCGGAGGGCTCCTTAACAGAGCTCTCCATCTTGACGACAAAAAAAAAAAAGTTCATTTAACGAAGCCTCTTCTACAGAATTAATTGCAGAAGAACAGATTATTATTCCGCCGGATCTTCCTGATTTTTCCGAAAACAGAAACGATATAATTGATCTCGACATTATTCTTCCCTCTTCAGAAGAAAATCGCGATGATAAAAAAAATGAAGAAGAGCTTGCAGAACTACCTGAAGAGCTTGCAGAACTACCTGAAGCAGAGTTGCCGGACGAATCAGAGATTGAGGGACTTCCTGATTTTATCAATGATGAAAAAGACACCCCCTGGCAGCCCGACTACAATCTTCTTACAAATAGTTTTAATGCTATTACTACAGGGATGGATTTACCGTCACAAATTTTTTCAATTGCAATACATTCTTTTAATTTCAATTCCGGGCTTTTCCTTACTTTTGAAAGTGATTCGAATTTATTCATACCATTCGCATCTCTCGGAATAGATGAAACGAGTCTCAGAAGATGCAGAATTGAACTTAAATATATACAGGAAAACAATCTTGTTTTCAGCGGGAGTGAAATATATTCGGGTATATCAAAAAATATTTTCAAGAAATATCTCTCCAAGCGGCTCTGGGATACCATTGAAAATATTGATATAATGCTTATCAGCTATCATGATATTATTTTCGGTCTTCTTCTACTTTTTAATTCAACAACCTCTGAAAACCCAAAGTTTAAAGATTTTGCATCACTGTTTACCAGGAAAAGTTCAGAATTTTTTTATAACAGCCGTTCCAGAATTATTAATACTCTGCCCAAACCTGTTGATCCTCCAATAACCGTTGAATCTTTTCATGAAACTCTTACAGGCAGACTTGCAAAGTTTTCAGATAAAACTTTTGAAAATACTAAAATAATTTTTATTGATTATAAGGATATAATAGATACACTTATTGAAAACGATGAAACCATTGATCATTTTATAGTTGAAAACAATATTTTCAGCATGTACAACTCTATGCTTTTCGGTTCCAGTTTTATAATAAAAATTACAGAGTGCCGGATTGTTATTGTATTTCTGTCTGGCCTGACAAGTAATAATTCAATCATCGAAAATCAGATGACTGCAAGTCTTCTTTCCCTTTTCGATAAAAGCAAGATTTTTAATAAACCAAAAATCGTTGTAAATGAGATTCAAACGGTGGGAGAAGATCTTGCAGATAGAATAAATGATTTTGTTATTGAAAATCTATGATAGAAATTGAGAGCAGTAAAAGCGGTTTTCCTACCGCCAGGCTTTCTGACAAATACATGCATTCTGCTTATTCTCCGGTTAATGAGGCTGTCAAGTTTTTTAAAAAAAATAAACTTGAAAACTACAGTACATTTATCCTCATTGAACCTTGTCTGAATTATCTCGCCGGGGTTATAAAAAAAAACATACCAAACTCAAAAATTATTTCCATTCATTTTGTTAACGACTTCTTTATCAGGGAATCCCCGAGCTCCGATTTCTCTTTGCTCGTTGACAGCGCCAATCCTGCTTATATTAACAAAATCAGGGAATATATAAAAGAAACTGATGTTGAGGGATTGAAGATAATAAGCTGGCCGCCGTCTCTTAATCATTTCACGGAATTATCAGACTGGCTTAAATCCTGTTTGTGGGGGTTTTTAAGAGAATTACACGGAAATATAACAACCACTTCGGGGTTTGGAAAACGCATGTTTTCGAATTATATTAAAAATTTTAGTATATCTGCAGATTCTTACTCTATTGACAGAACCAATCATCCTGTTGTTGTTGCAGGCTCAGGACCAAACCTTGAGAACGACATTGATTTTATTAAAAAGAATCGGGACAGATTTATTCTTCTTGCACTACCGTCGGCTTTACATTATTTAAGATTTCATGAAATCCGTCCGAATCTTATTATTTCAACAGATCCCGGCTATTGGGCGAAACTGCATCTTGCAGGATTTGAAAGCTATCCTTTGATACTGCCCTACTCTGCTTCAGTTCCTCATACCTTTTTCGATAATATTACTATTCCTGTTTCTCAGAACTACTTCCTTGATGCACCCCTTCTTTGTAATACTAATCTGTTTATAAATCTTCCGTCCAACGGTACTGTTGCCGGAAGCGCTCTTTTTTATTCATTTAAATATTCATCCGGTCCTGTTTTTTTAAGCGGTCTTGATTTTTCTTTCATTGACTTGCTCAGCCATGTCAGACCGCATAGCTTTGAAAATTTTATTGAACAAAACAGTTCCAGAACTTTCCCGTTAACTGATATCTACTATAGGCGTAATATAATCAACTCAAAACCTGTTGATGAATCAAGAAGAATCACACATGCTTTGAAAGTTTATTCCGGCTGGTTTGCTGCAAACAGTTCCAGGTTCAGCAGCAGAGTCTTTTTTCTAAACTATCATACAAAGCCCCCCGGATCATTTACAAATATCGGCTATAAAGAGGCAGAACAGCTTCTTGATATAAATTGCAAAATCAACCTTAAGAAAGTCAGTAATAGTTCCCTGTTGCAGAAACAGGATCTTGTTGACAACTGCCTTCGACATTTCAGGAATTCTCTTACTTCTTTACTTGGCGATATAAAAGAAAATGATTCAGGTATGTTTATTTTCAATATACTGAATAACCCGGTTTTTAATAATCTTTTTTTACCTGAGCTTCTTGAGTTTAAAAGACATTATTCTTATAAAACCGGATCAGAAGTACAAAATAAAGCATACTATATTATTGATAAAGCCCTCAATTATTTATCAGGATTTAATTTATATGACGGATAATATGCTCGACAGGAACCTTCTTTCACTTTCACTACACAACAAGGAAGCTGCAGCCGAACTTACAAAAGGTGATATTTCAGATAGAATCAGATTTAAAGTTTCAAAGACTAACCTGATTGTTCCCGTCTTTGAAGTTAACGGAAGAGAATATTCTCTTCATTCAATGTTTGACCCGGCGAAGGAAGCTCAGCGATATGCAGATTCTATTAAAGGGGGTGGGTATATTGTTGTTTTTGGTCTCGGAGCCGGATACCATATCAAAGCCTTACTCGAAAAGCCGGATGTAAACGGTATTCTGATAATTGAGAAAGATATCGATATAATAAAAAAAATCTTAACAAGAATAGATATGTCCGATATTTTTTCAGACTCAAGAATTTCTTTGCTTATCGATAAAACCTCTGAATTCATAAGTGATTATCTTCCGTCCAACTACCTTCCGGCTGTTACTGGTGATTTCAGAACTTTACAACTTCGTTCAAGAGTAGAATCTGAAAAAGAATATTTCCTTTCAATCTTTACAAAAATTCAGGATGTTCTTGATACTTTATCAGACGATTACACAGTCCAGACGTGGTTCGGCAAACGATGGTTTATAAATTCCATATCAAATCTTAAAGCAGCTGAAAAATCATTTTCCGTCCTCAGGCCGCAAAAAAATATCTGCATAGCTGCCGCCGGTCCTTCCCTTGAAATACATCTCGATCATATTTTGTCTCACAGGGATGAAAGTTACCTTATATCTACCGATACGGCATTATCATGTCTTCTTAAAAACTCTATCGTTCCGGATTTGGTTATTTCAATTGATTGCCAGCATATTACCTATCATCATTTTATGGCCGGTTATCCGCGTGAGATTCCGCTTGTTATGGATCTGGCATCTCCAAGATATCTTGCCGGTCTTTCAGACAATGTAATTTTCTTTACAAGCGGACATCCGTTTTCCAGATATGTTAACAGAAACTGGAGAAAATTTCCCTATGTCGACACTTCAGGCGGGAATGTCACCCATGCGGCAATCTCCCTTGCCGACAGTCTCGGAGCCCGTAACATCTATATTTACGGTGCTGATTTTTCATATCCCGAAGGAAAAAGTTATGCACGCGGTACGTATATTTATCCTTATTTCAGCAGCAGAAACCGGCGTGTCAAACCGATAGAATCCAGTTTCTATGACTTTCTTTACCGAAACGATAATATCAGAATGATAAAAACAGACTATGGTTACAGATACAACACCAGGCCGATGATAAGTTACAAGGAAAGGCTGGAGATTTTTTCTGGTGAAATTAATGCCAGGATTATTCCTGTTGGCGGTTTGGGTGAGACTATCAATGTTGACAAAAAAGAAAAGAATGTTGACGCTTTTCCCCTGTTCTCCGCCGGAAGTTCAAGATCCGGCTGGAAAGATTTTCTTAATTCCTATGGAAAGAGACTTGAATCATTGCCGGTTCCTGAAACGAACCCGGCTGTATATTTCTCAAAACTTGAATACACCGATAAAGATATCTGGACTACCCTTTTTCCCGTTGCTGCTGTCTTTCGGAAAAAATATAAACATATGAATATTAATTCTTCTTTCATTCTTAACGAAGTAAGAAGCTGGGCTCTTGATATAATTAAAAAGTACCTTGACTAATATAATATTCCGGCATATCCCACAAACGATTCAGCAGGCGTTATATCATAACTGGTAGCGTATTCTTCCAGGATTCCTCTTTCTGCCCCGTTGAGCTCGGCAAATCTTGCTGCAGCTATTGCTGCACCAATCGAACATGCAGATTTTTTTTTAATAGCATGCTCAATAGCATTTTTATAATCAAATTCAAGCAGCATATTAATCAACTCTGCATCATTTACTTCCTTAACCCACTGCAAAGCGTCTTTACCGCTTCCTTTCGGTTTAAAAGAATAATTGCTTCCGTAATGAGTTAAATCAGTTGATCCTATTACAGCAGCATTAATATTTTCAGTTGTCATCAACTTAAATACTGCTTCAGCAAGAGATACTGACTGGCTGTCGGCCGGTGCCCTTAACCATAAAATCTCAGCTTCAGGCGAAAAGTACGAGATCATAGCTGCAACAACTTCTACAGTGTTGTCCTGATATACGTCCTCTTTGATACGAATCTCTTTTCTTAATTTATCCAGTAATTCAATCCTGTTTTTGACTGATTTTAAAGGAAGCTCAATCTCTTCCTCATATGCGGCTAATATGCTGCTTCCGGGATGCAGATGACCGCCGATTATTATCAGTAGTTCTTTTTTATAACAAAGCTGTTTTAGCACCCTGGCGGCTATTCGCCCGGAATAAAACCATCCTGCATGCGGTACAATTGCGGCATACTTTTCATCATAAACCTTAATATCATCCGTCCACCTGCCAAGTAACTCCGATACCTCAGTTTCACTTTCCGGATACCAGCTGCCTGCAAGCAAATTCCTTCTTTTCATAACAAAATTATAGCTTATGTTGATATTTTTTTGTAAAAAAAAGTATATACATATCCATTTTCTTCCGTATAATAATATATATGGCAACTAAAGGTATAAAAATATTTTTTACAATAAGTATTGTTTTTTATCTTCTGATTGTGTTTTATTCCGGGTATTCGATATATACAGAAAGGGAAAACGCATATAATACATCGACAGAAGTTTCCATCAGAATAAATTCTGAAATCGAAAGTGCTTATTCCATCGATTATTCTTTTTCTACAGAATATTTCATTGCAGATGTGAACAAACTTTTTAATATTTATCCTTCGCTGAAAGGGGTTCTTATATATTCCGACAGAGGGCCTGAATATATAAAGTTGAATGACTCCAGTATTTTATCTAATCCTCCCGGCACAGGCAATCTCGCCGGCTGGGAACCTGAGATCTTTCTTAAACAGCCTTTTTTTCGACAATATGAAAACAAACTATATTTTGACAACGGCGTTTCCGTTAAAACTGTTCTTCTTTTCAATTTAATGGACAGAAACCTGTTTTTTCCTGCTCTGCGCAATGCCCTTATAGCTTCACTGATTTATATTTTAATCATTATTATCGTTTTTCTCACCCGCAAACAGAGTAATATTTCATACGAATCTATTTCCGAGCCCGCAATGGCAGCAGAAACAGACGAATCATCCATTACTCCGGTTTCGACAGAACCTGCACTATCAACAGAATACATATCACAAAATGACTCATCACAAGCCTCAACGGGATTGTATTCCGAACGCAGCGGACTTGTTTGGGAACATTTTCTGGGTGAAAAACTTGAGGCCGAACTAAAGCGCGCCGCGTCTTTTGATCAGGACAGCTGTCTTGCGTTTATCAGTGTAATAAGCCCGTCAGGTTTTATTCCTTATCGTAATATTTCCGAACTTATTGTTGAACATTTCACCTATAAGGATCTTGCTTTTGAAGCAGGTGAACACACTTTCTGCGTTATAATTCCCGAAAAAGATATCGATGAAGGTCTGAATGAAATAGAAAGATTCAGAAAGAGTCTTGTTTCAAGATTTCCTGACTCGTCATATAAAGTCTATGCCGGCCTAACCTCACGCAACAGCCGTCTTCTCAGCGAAAACCGCATGATTCACGAAGCGAAGGCTGCACTTTCACGTGCTGAATCCGAGCCGGACAGTACGACAATTTCTTTTCGCACTGATCTCAATAAATACCGTGAATATATTGCATCGACGCTTTAGAATCAGTCGACATTCGGAATGGAAATATACTGCCCGTCGCGGGTAAGAAAAGTAGCGGGGAAAATCTCTTTTGCCTCTTTAAGCATAGCGCGCAAGTCTGATTCTATATACCTGGGACTGTAATGGATAAGACCCATCTTTTTAACGCCGCCTGCGGTCTTTGCCGTTTCAGCCGCCTGAACTGCAGTCATATGCATTTTTTCAGCAGCATCTTCTTCAAGCTCATGTTTGAACATCCCTTCACAGATGAATAAATCAGAATTACCTACATGTTTTGATATTTTTTCAAGATATACAGTATCCGTTACATATGAAAATTTCCGGCCTGAACGTTCATCTCCCAGTACATCTTCGGGTTTTACTGTTTCCCCGCTTTCCAGAACAACATTTTCTCCCTTCTGAAGCGAAGACCACAACGGTCCCTTCGGGACTTTTAATTCTTCAGCTTTTTCCGGGTAAAAAACACCCGGACGGTGATCTTCCGTTAATGTATAACCCACGCAAGGTTTCGTATGAGACAGGCTGAATGAGTCTATTTTAAACCCCTCCCCTTTATAAACCGGACCGTCTTCCCTTATTTCTTCAACGATTATCTCGTAATTTATATACATATCGAGTACTTTTCTGCTTGTCTCAACATACTCGCGTATTTTAGGCGGCCCGTATATATACAAGGGTTCATTTCTGTCAACCTGGGACGACAGCATCAGTATTCCGGGCAGTCCGGTTATATGATCAGCATGCGTATGCGATATGAAAATAGCAGTTATTTTTTTCCACTTAAGATTAAGCTTTCTTAAACTTATCTGTGTGGCCTCTCCGCAATCAAAAAGAAAGAGTTCTCCTTCTCTTCTCAGAAGAACGGAAGTAAGAAATCTGTGAGGAAGCGGCATCATGCCGCCTGTTCCGAGTACAAATGCTTCAAGATTCATTTTTTCCAACCTTCCAAACCGTAATTACTTAACAAACTTTTTTTTCTTATGCCTGATTTCTTTAACAAACCTCTTAATTCGAGATACTGATAATCTTCTATCTTGTCCAGACATTTCCTGAAAAGCTTCATACAGGCTTCAGCATCGTCTTCCGCACGGTGTGCGTTTTCAATGCTTATACCCAATGCTTTGCTTATGTTTTCCAGACTGTAGCTGTAATGTCCGCTGAAATATTTTTTGGCAAGCTGAATAGTATCAAGACAGACAAGATCCGGTAATTTAAAACCTTCTCTTGCAGCTGTATAAGTCAGGAAACTTGCATCAAAACCAATATTGTGAGCAACAAGCACGGTATCGTTAATAAAATCGGCAAAATCAGGCAAAATACTACCGATTTCCGGTTTGTTTTCTACCATTGAATCATATATGCCGTTAACGGCGGAAGCCTGTTCAGGAATATTCATTCCCGGATTAATCAGCCCCGAGAACCTGTACTCTTCACCGTCGAGATTAAATTTGACAGCCCCGATCTCTATAATTCTGTCCTTTTCAGGATACAATCCTGTTGTTTCGAAATCGAAAGCTGTGAAAAATATACTGCTTAAAGGCTTATTTAACATGCGCCTCATCTATTTTCTGAGGCTGCTTCTTTCTGAACTTAATCTTCTCGTTTCTGAGCTCTACCAGAATATGATCTCCGCTTTTAAAATTACCTTTCAGTATTTCCATTGAAAGCTGGTCCTCTATCTCATTCTGAATAGTACGACGCAGAGGTCTTGCTCCAAATTTAACATCATACCCGTCTTCAATCAATTTTTCTTTTGCCTTTTTACTGATTTCTATAAAAATATTGTTTTCAAAAAGTCTTAATGCAACTTCTGACATCATTATATCAAAAATGGCGCTAACTTCTTTTTTTGCGAGGCTGTGGAATACAACAATATCATCTATTCTGTTAAGAAACTCCGGCCTGAAAACACGTTTCAACTCATTCATTGCCGATGTTTTAATTTCACCGTGATCCATAATACCTTCGTGAACAGAAAACCCCAGAGAAGATCCCCTTGATATTTCCCTTGCACCGGCATTACTGGTCATAATCAATACCGCATTGCGGAAAGACACCTTGTGCCCAAGATTGTCGGCAAGTTCGCCTTCTTCCAGAACCTGTAAAAGAAGATTGAATACGTCCGGATGTGCCTTTTCTATTTCATCCAGTAAAATTACACTGTAGGGTCTTCTTCTTATCTGCTCTGTAAGAATCCCGCCTTCCTCATAACCTACATAGCCCGGAGGAGCTCCGACCAATCTTGAAAGATTATGTTTTTCCATGTAATCGGACATGTCGATACGTATCAGCGAATCCTGGTTGCCAAAGAGAAACTCAGCCAGTGTTTTTGCAAGAAGCGTTTTTCCGACGCCGGTTGGTCCCAGGAAAATAAAGGAACCCATTGGTCTTGACGGAGAACTTAATCCGGTCCTGGAACGTCTTATCGAAGATGCGATAACCTTTATTCCGTCTTCCTGTCCGATTACTGTTTTATGAAGCTCTTCTTCAATCTTCAGCAGCCGTTCGGATTCGGATTGCGCAATCCTGAATAACGGTATTCCTGTAATATTTGAGATTAATTCCTGAATATCGTCTGCGTCAACCTCATTTTTCTCATGTTTAAGGCTGTCCTGCCATCCCTTCTTGAGTTCTTCGACTTCACTCTTCATTTTTCTTACGGTATCTCTTACAGCGGCAGCCTTTTCATAATTCTGACTGTTTACCAGTGTAATTTTCTCCTGGGTGAGGTCTTCTATCTTTTTCTCCATATCTGCAAGTTCTTTCGGCCTGATACTGTTATTTATCCTCTTGTAAGATCCCGCTTCATCTATCAGATCAATTGCCTTGTCCGGCAGAAACCTGTCAGATATATACTTGTCGGAAAGCTTTGCAGCAGCCTGCAGTGCTTCTTCGGAGTATCGTACATTATGATGCTCTTCATAATTAAGCTTTATTCCCTTCAGAATGGCAATGGTATCATCCACATTGGGTTCTTCAACCAGTATTGTCTGAAAACGTCTTTCAAGCGCGGCATCTTTTTCAATATATTTTTTATATTCGTTCAGTGTTGTAGCTCCGATACATTGAAGCTCTCCCCTTGATAAAGCCGGCTTAAGCATATTCGACGCGTCTATAGCCCCTTCAGCACCGCCTGCGCCGATAATTGTATGCAGTTCGTCAATAAAAAGAATTACATTCCCGGCTGCTCTTATTTCTTTCATAACCCTTTTAAGCCGTTCTTCAAATTCACCTCTGTACTTTGTCCCGGCAATCAGCGAGGCAAGATCCAGCGTCAGTACCCTTTTGCCTATAAGTACTTCCGGTGCTTCTCCCAAAACTATTTTCTGCGCAAGCCCTTCTACAATAGCCGTTTTGCCGACACCGGGTTCTCCGATAAGAACAGGATTGTTTTTATTTCTTCTTGCCAGAATCTGGATTACCCGCTGGATTTCCTTATCTCGGCCTATAACCGGATCAAGTTTGTTCTCTCGGGCATATTCAGTTAATTCCCTTGCAAACTCGTCAAGAGTAGGCGTGCTTTTTTTTCCGTTGACAGTCTGTTTCTTCCTGGCCTGCTCCTGTTGCATGGGCTGCTTCTGTTTTACATTGCCCGGTCCGCGTAATTCCATAACGGCATTGCGTACATTCTCAGGGCTGACCGACTGTTTGATAAAAAACCTTGATGTTATACTGCCGCTTTCATTTATTGCGGCGATTATCAGGTGTTCTGTTCCGATATAGTCATGCCCAAGATTCCTGGCTTCTTCCGCCGAATCTTCAAGGATTTTTTTACCTCTTCTTGAAGGCGGTACATCTCCCAGAATCAGACCGCTGTGTTTCTTTGGAATATTGCGTTCTATTTCAAGCTGCAATTCAATAGGATCAACACCGAGATTTTTTATGGCCTTGTACCCGATGCCTTCTCCTTCCTTAATGATCGCCAGAATTATATGCTCAGGTAGCAGCTGGTCGGAATGAAACCTTTTAGCTTCTTCCTGTGCGAAAATTGTCAGTATTCTCTGTGCTCTCTGTGTCAAACCCTTAAACATTCTGTCCTCCACTATGGTTAAAGCTTCTTTTTACTGATTGCGTCCTTGATATACTCTGCACGTGTATAATCAACCAGCATTTCGTCAGCCCCTGCGTCCTTATCCTTTATCATCTTCTGAATATGAGATTTCTGGCTTAGAAAAATCAGACCGGTACAAATCTCAATCGGCAAATCAATTAACCCGAGCGATATTCCCATTCTCAATGCCGACAAATTACTTATAGCCTCATTTGACGTTAACAGCCTGCAGTTAGTCAAAAGGCCGAAAGCTCTGAAAATATAGTCTTCAATCTCGGTTCGCTTTTTCTCATACATTTCTACTCTTGCTTTTTGTTCGTAATCGGATATCTGTATAGCAAGATTTTCCAGCTTCTCAATAATTTCGGATTCGGACTGTCCGATTGTAAACTGATTGGATATCTGGTACATACTTCCAAGAGAATTATCTTCATCTCCCATAAAACCCTTGACAGTAAAACCAATCTGCACTACCGCCTTTAAAGCTTTTTCAATCAGATTGGTTCTTACAAGCGCCGGCAGATGCATCATCACGGACGCTTTCATACCGGTACCCAGGTTGTTAACTTCTGTATTCAGGTATCCGAATTCAAATGAAACGGCATAATCCAGTTTTGCCTCAAGATTTAAATCAATAGCGTCCGCCCTTTCTGCGCATTTGCGGACTTCAAGACCGCCGTTAAAAACTGAAAGCCTTAAATGATCTTTATCATTTAAAATACATGAGCAAAGATTGTCTTTTCTCAAGATTATATTTTTATTCAAATGCAGTATAAAATCCTGTGTCAGGTAATTACGCTCAAGAAGAATTTTTCTGTCAAGCGGCTTGATTTTACCGATTCCGGAATATCCCCATTCTTCCGATTTTCCCATCGTTTCGAATGCATCAATAATTTCCCGATCTACATTTTCTTCATCTTCTGTACTCAGTTTACCCGGAAATTTATGACCGTTAATATTCCGCGCAAGTCGTACACGGCTTGAAATAACCACATCATCCCTGTTTCCGCGCTGAGAGAACCAACCTTTTTTTTTATCAATCTTGACTGTATTATTCATCTTCCACTCCGGCGCGTTGTTCAATTATCTTTATTCTGTCGCGCAGGACAGCTGCCTGTTCATAATTTTCCTGCGCAATAGCGCTCTCAAGCTTTTCACGAAGGCTTTCCTTGTCTATAAGCAGTTTTTTCAGCGTCCCGACTTTCTCGGGAAGTTTTCCCACATGCTGAACCTGTCCGGCCGTATTCTCAAGATATGCTTCAATCTCCCTGCTGAAGGTATTATAGCAATCAGCACATCCGACTGCAGCATTTTTTCTGAAATCCTTTATTGTAGTTCCGCATGTAGAGCAGACACTTCTGTCTTCTTTATCGGCATAGCGATCAGTCAAATCTATCAGACTGGTCAGCAACTGTGAAAGCGACAATTCTATTACATCTTCTTCACCGGATATGCCTTTTTCACCGGCACAATCCGCACATAAATGAAGTTCAGTTATTTTATCGCCTGCAATCTGTTTAACATGTATAACGGCGTCTTTTTCACCGCAAATATCGCATTTCATCTATTCACCTTACTTTTAGTGTAATAAAATTTCGGGAGAAATTCTATAATATTATAATCTTATTTCAATACTAATGTTTTCTCATTATTTCCAGGGGCATCAGTTTTTCCGCCTTGCGCGCAGGCAGTACGGCCGCTATTACCGATAAAACTACTGCACCGGCAGCTACAGCTATTATCTTTTTCGGATCCAGATCTACAGGTATTTCGTCAAGATAATATGTAGAAGCGGAAAGAAGTGAGAAGGTTTCGGAGCTGTTTAAAATCTCTCTGTTAAACCAGCCAGAGAAAGTTTGAAAGAAATTTATTATTCCATTTACATTGACGGCAATAGCCAGTCCGGTTAATGTTCCGGCGGCAGCTCCGGCAATCCCGGTCATCATGCCTGTTATTATGAAGGAGTTTCTTATCTGTCTTCTGCTTGTGCCGCAGCTTTTTAATATCGCTATATCCTGCTGCCGCTCAATCACCATTATTATCATGGAGGATGTAATGTTAACGGCAGCAACTACCAGTATTATCGCCATGATAAATATAAGCAGTATCCTTGTAGTATATAATGATTCATACATGGATCTTTGCATTCTGTACCAGGTTGTCACAGACATGTCTGTATCCAGGCTTTTCTGCATTTGCATTGCTGCCGCATCTGCACCGTTATACGGATCATCAATTTTACATTGAATAATCAGCTGTCCGTCACCGCTGAAAAGCTTTTCTCCTTTCTCAAGTCCAATATATCCTGAAAGTGCGTCTACTTCGTAATATCCGGTAGAAAATATTCCCCTGACAATGAATTGCTCGGGCCTGAGAATCATCTTTCCGCTTCTGGTTCTTTTGGCTGTCAATAATTTTACAGTTTCTCCGGTTGATATATTGAGCTGCCCGGCAATTTCTTTACTTAGCAATATCCCTGACTGATCTGAAAGATCAAAATCTCCGTCGATTATTTCGAGATACTTTCTGAAACCGTCATCTTTCTCAAGAATATCCTCAGGAAAAGCTTTTATCTGGATTCCTGTTCTGAAACTTTTTGAGTAGATCAATGCAGTTCCCCGGTATACCGGTGCAGCATATCTTACTCCAGGCAATTCCATCAGTTCCAGACTCACATTCTTCAATTCCTTCACACTGCTTTCCTCAAAGGGCATAAGCTGAATATGGCCTGTTTCAAGCTCAATAAATCGTCTTGTAATTCCTTCAATCATACCGTCGGAGACTTCTATAACTACTATAAGGGGTATTACAGACAGGGCAATTGCTATAGCTGCTCCCGCCATTGTTCTTTTTTTTCCTTTCCTGAATGTATAAAAATTTCTGATTCCAAGAAAGAAAGAGAATCCCGAAAATAATTTCATCTGAGATGTAGCTCCCCTTTATGCAATTGGTAGTGTTCATCTCCCCTGTTTGCAAGTTCCGGATCATGAGTTACCAGCAGCAGGGTTTTACCAAAATCATGCACCATGTCGAAAAGAAGATTTTCAACAACTCTTGAATTGTCCTCATCAAGATTTCCCGTAGGCTCATCAGCAAGGATTATTTCGGGGTCATTAATTAATGCCCTTGCAAGCGCTGCCCGCTGACGTTCCCCTCCCGAAAGCTGTGCAGGATAATGTTTTATTCTATCAGCGAGTTTCACCCTTTCAAGAATGGATTCAGCCTTTTCTACAGCCGCTTTTTTACTGTTTCCCGCCATATAGAAGGGCATCATAACATTCTCTACACATGTAAAATCCTTGAGCAGGTAGTGAAACTGAAATATAAAGCCAATCTTCTTTTTGCGATACTCAGACAGCCTGTTTTCATTCATTTTCTCAAGAAAACTGCCGTTTACCTCAATACTTCCGCCGTCGGCCGTATCGAGACCTCCAAGGATATTCAGCAGAGTGCTTTTTCCGCAACCGCTTTCACCGGTTATTATGGTTGTAGTATTATTCTCGATTTCAAGATTGATATTTTTCAGGATCAGAAGCTCTTCAGCTTCAGTTCTGAATTTCTTGCTAACTTCTTTGACTTTTAAAAGTTTCATTACGTCTCCCGCTCTTATTCGTATCGCAAAACTTCCTGCGGTGTTATATTTGACACTTTCGCAGATGCAGCATAGGCCGAAACAACACAGAAAATCACTGCAAAAAGAAGAATAAAAAGCACTTCTCCGGTCATAATTCGTACCGGCACATTTATAAGGAATGAGGCCGAGTTCAAAGACAACACTTTCAGTATTTTATTAATATTGGTGGTCACCAGTATGCCTGCAATCGTACCGGCCAGCCCTCCTGAAATACCTATTATTAATCCGTCGATTACGAATATTTGTCTGATCTGAACCGGGGTTGAGCCGATTGCTCTGAGTATTCCCACCTCTTCCTGCTTTTCTGCTATTGTCCTTCTTGTTGAGTTAAATATTCCGAACGACACAACCAGAAAAATCAAACCCAGCATTATCGTCATCACGGATTTTTCAAGCCGCAGAGCGCTGAAAAATGCTTTGTTGTAGCTCCTCCATGAAACAATATTTTCTCTGTTAAGTCCTGTGTGTTCGATAATTGTTTTTGCCGTTTTTTCATCATTAAAACGGTTTTCAAGTTTAACCCCCAGAACAGGAACAGCTCCCTCATCTATTTTTTTCAAAGAATAATCAGACATAATTATTATCGATGAATCGAAATCCGTATAGCCGCATTGAAAAATACCGGTTACTGTAAAATCTGTTGTTTCCGGACTTAATTTGTTAAAAGTGCCTCCGTTCAAAGCAACTACCGAAACCTGCTCACCTATATCAATTCCCAGCCTGAGAGCCAGTATTCTTCCGATTACAACACTTTCGGATATTTCCGGTTCAAAACTTCCCCTGACTATATTCAACTGGTTGAAGAACTCAGGATCCAGCTTTTCTGCCAGAGCAGGAATTCCCTTGACAAGACATGGTTCAATATTATACGGGCTGTTTAATAATGTCTTGGTTTCATAAAACGACATTACGCTTCTGATACCTTTTATATTCCGAATTTCCGATTCTGTTTTTTCATCACTGCTTTCTATTCTCAAATGGTACGACGAGATTTCAAGTATATCTTCAATAAAACCCATCTGAAATCCGTTCATCACGGAAATAACAGATATCAGGGCCATAACGCCTACAGCAATTCCGGCAGCAGAGAGTATTCCCGGAGATATTTTTCGTCCCCTGCGGTCCGCCCTGATATATCGCGATGAAATAAAAAAAACCCATTCTTTAAACATTTAATAGTCCCGGATTTGTTCTGTTTTTATTCTTGTACCGTTTTTATAGGTTATTATTAATACCGGCAATCCGTTCCGGTATAATTCTTCAGTATAATCAAGCTCCGAATCAAATTCCCGGACCTGCATAATATTTCCGTTTCTTGTATAACGCTCTTCAATCAACATCCCGTCCCTGTCGTAGCTGAAATCAATTACTTCAAGTAAAAGTTCTTTTTTCTTTTTTATCTTCTTTATGCTGTCAGATTCATAGAACCACTCAGTTTTTTCTTTGAGAATTCCGTTTTCCGACCTGACTTCATTTGAAATAATTCGGTCTTCTTCGTCAAAGATTAAAGTAGTAATTTCCTTATTATCACTGTTGCTGACCTTTTCAAATCTGAGTCCGTTTTCCAGAGTCCCGTATTCTCTTGTTTCATTCGAGGTATCGCCATAACTTTCGCTCAGAACAATACCGTTTTTGTCAAAAATTATATAATTGTTCCTTTTCCCCGATGTATAAAGATTACTTTCGATTCTTCCGTCATTAAACATAAAAGACACAATTATATTATCAGCCCTGCTGTTGTATTCCCTGTTAACATCAAGAAGTCGCCCTTCTTTTGTATATTTATATTTATCAGTATAGGTTTTTTCATCGCCTGAATAATGCTCTGTATACTGCAGTCTTCCATTTTTGTATACATATGTATTTTTTTCAGGCAATACTCCGTTTTCAAAGGTTTCCTCCGAAATAATAATGCCGTTTTCCCTTGTGATTATTTCAGTTTTTTCTCCGCTCCTGGTTGTTTCAATTACCCAGCCGTCCTTTTGCTCAATTTCCATTACTGAAACTGTCTCCGCACCATTATATAATATTCTGCTCTCTATTCCGTTCCTGTAACTTATTGTAAGAAGCCAGTCGTCGACTATATCCTGCGGGTTGTCTATCTGCTCCAGTTTCATTCCAAGTATATTCGATCTGTAATACTCATCAGAATATATCAAGACTGAAGAAAAAAATACAAGAATGGTAATTAAAATGCGTTTCATCAGCTCAATAATTTTTCGATATAATCATCAATATCAAAAATCCGGATATCCGAATATTTTTCGCCGGTTCCGATAAACGAGAACCGAAGACCTAATTTTGAACAGATAGAGACTGCAATTCCGCCCTTGGCACTTGAATCGTATTTGGTCAGAATAATCTGGTCTATTCCGACTGCTTCATTAAATAATTCAGCCTGCCTGAATCCGTTTTGCCCGGTAGTTGCATCGATAATCAGAATTTTACGGTACTCTGCATCTGCAGCTTTTGAACTTATAATTTTATCAATTTTCTGAAGCTCTTTTACAAGATTAGCCTTGTTATGCATTCTTCCGGCTGTATCTGCAATAATCATCCGGGAACCATGCGCCTTTGCGCTTTCAATACTGTCGTATATCACAGCTCCAGGATCGGACCCGGGCTGCTGGTGTATTACCTTCAACCCCAACCTCTCTCCATGCAGTTTCAGCTGATCGATTGCCGCTGCCCGGAAGGTATCTCCAGCGCTTAAAATCGGCTCAATTCCGTATTCTTTTCTGTAGTAATCGGCAATTTTTGCTATAGTAGTTGTCTTGCCCACACCGTTGACTCCGAGAACCATAAGTATTGTGGTTTTTTCAGGATCAACAGCCGGATCCGCGTTTTTAACCATACCGCCGATTATTTTTTTTAATTCATCACTTACGACCTGCCTGTTGGAAGGAGCTTTTCTGCCCAGATGCTCTTTAAGCTGATCACTTATTTCCATTGCAGCTGAAGCTCCGATGTCGCCTTCAATAAGCATATCTTCAAAATCTTCATAAAAATCTTCATCGGTACCGGATTTTGTAAATAAATTTTTAAGTCTTTCACCAATTCCTGGTTTAGCCACCTGCTGCTCCTGTTAAAATATTATTCGCTGAAATATTCAACACTGCCGACATAATCAACGGCCTGTATTATTGTATCCGTAAAAAGAAAAATATTCAGCCCCAAAGAAATAAGATAGAAACTGTATTGAGCCATATTGGCATTCTGTAAACGCTGCAGCTCATCAGTATTGTTCAGTCCGTTAGTATTGTATTCCCGATAATACGCTTCTCCGCTCTGCTCAACCATGCTGTAAAACAATGCTGTAAACGGAATTGACAAAATACCTGCTCCAAGACTTGAGTAAAATCTCTTTCGTTTATCAGGAACATATTCCTCTCGTTCACTCACATCAGGCTTTAAAATAATATCAATCATGCTTTCCGAATCTTCCCTGATAAAGAAATTTTGTTGTTCAAAACCGTCCTTCTTTATCATGACTGAAGTCGGAAACCCCGGTACTTCAAATTTTAACGGGCTTGTCCCCTTCCATTCAGAATCGATATATATATCTGCAGCCTGCGGGAAAGTCTGTATTACCAGTGTCCGTGTCTTCATCTTTACAAGGTCCACATTAATTTCTTTCAGCTCATATTTTTCAAGATTTATAACCTGCTCAAACGTTTCGCTGTTTCGCTCCTTTACAGTCACAGTCCGCGCCCCGGGATCAAGTATCAACGCGTTAACACTTCCAATTCCTGAAAATACATCATCGATATAAATCATACTGTTTACAGGAGCCTTCACCGTAAGCTCTGACCAGTCCCGTCCGAGGACAGCTGTTTTAACGGCCTTTATACCGGGAGCAATCAGACTGCTGACTTCATCCGAACTCACTGCCGTTTGCCAAACCTCAATATCCTCATTCAGCAGGTTATTCCATACCCTTACTTCAACCAACCTGTACTGCCCTGAATCCTCTATAGAGCCATAAACAATAAAATCGAGATCGTTTTTTTCAGCTGTTTCCGAAACAGGCCCCGGATTCATGTTAAATATGAAACTGTCCTCATTTTTCTTTAATTCAACCGGAATTATTGAATAAAAATCAACATCAACGTTGGTTTCAATTTCAGATAAAGAATCATTCAATTCCTGCAGCTCACTTTTCTTTTTTTCTATCTGCTCATCTTTTTGCTCGATCTTCAGGGCAAGCTGATTTGGCGAATAACTGAACAACAAACTGTCGCGTTCTTCATACAGCTTTTCAAGCTCGGTTGTTTTTTTTGTTATCTCTTCTTTATTGCTTTTGGCAAGTATAGCTTTTATTTCCTTGTTGCCGACCCTGTGTTCCCCAACAGATTTCAGAGCTTCATAAAAGCTTATCGCTATACCGTATGCCAGATTACTCTCTTCACTGCTTTTATCCTCAAACCGGCAAACAGCTGCGGTTGCCTTTATTTCATTATCCGCATTTATATGTAATGCAGCAAATAAAATAATCAGGATTGATAAACATAATTTTTTTGAATATTCAATCATTAAAATTAATTGCCTTTCTTACTGCCGATACAATCCTTTCCGCCTTGAACGGTTTAACAATAAAATCAATAGCTCCGAGTTGAATTGATCGTATTATGTACTTGTCCTGCCCCATTGCCGAACACATAACAACCCTGACATCCGGATCAATCCTCTTCAGTTTTCCGAGCGCTTCAATACCGTTCATTACAGGCATTGTGATATCAAGCAATACAAGTTCTACGGGATGTCTGTAATAGAATTCCAGACATTTTCTGCCGTTTTCAGCTTCACCTGCTACAGTGATTCCTTCATTCTGAAGGATTTCCCTGATAGCCGTCCGCATAAACTGAAGATCATCTACAATCAATACCCCCGGAAATCTGCCTGTCGCTTTCACTTGCCCGCCGTCCGATTCCATTTAAGGAATTCCTCAATAAATTTTTCAAGATCTCCGTCCATTACGGCCTGAATATTTCCTGTTTCACATTTTGTTCTATGATCTTTGACCATATTGTAAGGATGAAAAACATATGAGCGAATCTGATTGCCCCAGGATATGTCTTTTTTTTCCTGTGCGTGTTGCTCCTGTTCCTTCTCTTTCTCGGCCTGGTAATATTCATATAATCGTGACTTCAGCACTTTCATGGCGTTTGCCTTATTTTTATGCTGGCTCCGTTCATTCTGACATTGAACAACAAGACCTGTCGCCAGGTGTGTTATCCGCACTGCCGAGTCGGTTTTATTAACATGCTGCCCGCCTGCCCCGGAAGCCCTGTAGGTATCTATTCGTATATCTTCAGGCCTAATATCCACCTCGATATCATCTTCGATTACAGGAGAAACATATACGGATGCAAATGATGTATGACGTCTTGAACTTGAATCAAAAGGTGATATCCTGACAAGCCTGTGCACCCCTGATTCCCCCTTCAGATAGCCGTGCGCATATTCACCGTTCACCTGCATTGTTACCGATTTTATTCCGCCTTCGGCTTCAAGCATGTCGAGAAGCTGAAATTTTAAGTTTTCACGCTCTATCCAGCGCGAATACATGCGGTACAGCATATTCACCCAATCGCAGGCTTCAGTACCTCCGGCGCCGGAGTGAATTGTAATAAAGGCATTGTTTGTATCAAACTTGCTGCCCAAAAGTTCAAGAACCTCCAGCCGTTCGAATTCTTTTTCTATTTTATCAAGACTTTCGGTAAGCTCTGACTCGATTGACTGGTCATTTTCTTCTACAGCAAGGCTATAAAGTTCTTTGGTATCTTCTATTTCATTCTTTATTTCCTGCCAGGGTTCAAGCCTTCCTTTCAATATTTTCAGCTGTCCAAGCGTCTTTTCAGCATTTTCCCTGTCGTTCCAGAATGATTCTTCCGCTGTCTTTTTTTCATACTCGGTGATTCGGGTTTTCAGCTTATCAGGGTCAAAGACGCCTCCATGTTTCGAGGATCTTCTTTTCTATTTCAACTATTCGCTGTTCAATTTCCTGCAGCATAATTTCTCCTTATGTTCTGATGACTGATTTCTTCCACTTCTTTTCATTCAGATACGAAATAACCAATGTTCCTTCAAAAGGATACTGGTAAAACCTTATTTTATCATAAAAATCTGTCGATTTGTCTATATCCCGCTTTAAACGTATTAAGGCTTTCTCACTGATGGAAGTTGATTCAAATGTGTTTTCAACGGCCTGCTTAAAACCGTACCGCCTCAGATAATCTATAACCATGTCCCTGTGACCGGCATCTGCAATATCGCAAACAACTGCTACAAACATATGCACAGTTTAGAAAGTAATTTTTTTTATGTCAAACCCCGAAAGCATTACAAAAACATGTAAATTTAGTGTTTTTATAACTAATTAAGCCGATTATAATATAAGATATGAAGAGAACTCTTTTTTTTATTTTTATCATTCTTTGTTTTTCACTGGTATCATCAATGCTGTTTTCGCAGGCCAACAGTATCTTTACTCCTTTTGTCTCCAGGATAAAAATTGAATCGCTTAAAAACAGTGTTAAAATCAGCTGGAAAGACACTGCAGATGTTGAAGGAAACTGCATCATTTACAGACATACCAATATTATAAATGAACAGAACCTCTCCGAGGCCGTCAAGGTAGCCCGTATTCCACAGGGTGTGGAATTTTACGAGGATTTTCCGCCGTATACGCATACGAATTATTATTATGCTGTTTTCATGGAGGACAAGGATTCTCTTCTGCATGAAGTGTTCATCCCTTTCAGAAACATTTCAAGCAAACCGTCCTATATAACGGAAAAAACCAAGGATGACACTCCAGCTCTTATTACCGGAATAAAAGCATGGGCCGGCAAGGAATCAGTTGAACTCTCATTTAAATGCAGCAAACCATCGTCAGAATTATTTATTTACAGAAATACTGAGCCTATAGAAGATCAGGATGATATTCTTAATGCCAATCTTATTGCAACATTGCCGGGTTCAAAAACATCTTTTACTGATTATCCCGTTCCGGGAATCGGTTACTATTACGGTATTATTGATTCCAATCTGATAAAAACCGGCAGTTATATCTTTAAAGCAGGAGAAAATATTACAATTGTTCCGGTTGAACTTGAATTAACTTCAACTGATCGTATCGGTCTTCCTGAAAAGCCGTCTTCCCGCCCAAAACCTCTTCCGTATCTTTCTATCTCCCGCGGTTATCAAAGCGGCCGCCAGCTTTCATCATCAGTTATTTATACCATACCCGATCTAAAAGATGTATCATCTGAAACCGAGAAGAGTATTGCCGCTATTTTAAAGAATACAAAACCTGTAGCCTTGCACCCGCTTGAGCCTGTAATTCTTAAACAGGATAAATCACCTGAAGCCGGCAGCGAACGCGCCATGTTGACTGAAATACTCAATACTGATTTTATAACTGGTAATTTTGAATCAGCCATGGTTAAACTGCAGGAATACCAGAAAATCAAACGTAATCGTGAACTGGAAGCATCTGTACATTTTTATCTTGGACAGATTTACTATTTCCTTGGTGAGTACAATAATTCTTTTACTGAATTCCTTTTTGCCGAAGAATATTTCTATATGGCTTCTCGTCCCTGGATTGAAAATCTTTTCAGGAAGCTCAGACTTAAAAATTAATCGGAACCTCTGGATCTTCGATCAATCCTTAATTGCAGCTGATTCTTCCAGCATTTTCCCGGTCCAAGCGATATAAACCAGAAAGGCATAAAACAGTCGGCCTGGTAAAGTTCTTCTACAACTTTACCTGTTCCGGTTTTTGTATAAACAGGAAAGCCCCAAACGTCAAAATCAAGATCGCTGTTGAATATAATATTTGCCTTCCGGCTGTTGTCCTTAACCAGCATCTTTGTTTTTCGTTCTGCCGCGAAACAGTCGCTGTCCGGTGAAGTTTTTTCTTCATTTTTAAACAGGGTTATCTCTATCTGCCTTCCCTTTTCAGAACTTAGAGCCAGGTTCAATTCCGTTCCGAAAGAAGTATTAAGTACTGCATCTGATTTGTTTATTATTTCATAATCGATGATAACGGTATTACGTTTAAAACTGTAATTCTTCTTTAACTGAACGGCAAATTTGTTTTTCTTCGTTATAACGCTTCCGTTTCTTATGAAATTAACAATTCTGCGCTCACGGTTATATTTTTCGACATCATATATTCCGGAAACAAAATCTCCTGTTTCCCTGTAACTCATATCGAAGAAATTTTCAATTGCGACGTCTCTTTGAAAGAAATGATCTATAAAAGCATTCCGGGTATATTTATCATACACTCCTTCTGTATGGTACCATTCCCTGTGACGTGCCATTGTAGACAGATAATTATGCGGCGTTCTGAAATAATCCAGTTCAAATATTACGCCGCCTTTGCGATGCAAATTTATATTAAGACTTAACCCCCGGTAGATGAATTCATCTAGACCGTCAAGATCAAAATCATCTTTCTGCAGAGAAGATCTGAACCCGGTTCGTTCGCGTGTCAGCTTTTCAGCTTCTATAAGACTTGCATACGCCTTGCTTCTTGACTCAAATGAATAAATTCCCGGGCTTCCTCCGCCGTGCCAGAATGCTGAATGGTTCTGGCTTTTATACAATTCACATTCAGCAGTTTTTTTTCTTTGACGATCCCCGCGCATCTGTGCAATAAGTTTATGAATATCCAGCATACGGGTATACAGGTAATTACTTTCAGGATATTTTGACAGAAAATGTCTAAAAAAACTCTGGTTGTTTACAGCCCGCCCTTTTGCTATCTGGTTGTTCAATTCTGTGCCGTTGGATTCTATCTTTTCCCTGAAAACCGGCCCGCTCCACCTGCCTATTTCTCCGGGAGAAACACAACCGAAATATACTTTTTTCATACAACCAAGTTCACGCACAATTTTACCCGGCAGAACAACGTCTATATGCTTTTTGTTTTTTTCTATCAGATTGAAGAATTTTTCAATCTTTACTCCGGCGCCGTTATTGTAATCAAGATCTTCTCCGGGAATCATCATTGTAATAATACGTTCTTCTTTCTCTGAACCGCACCCGATTATCTGTTCCAGTACTTCCTCGGGTTTATCAAGCATAAACTGACTTATAAGCCTGTTTGAAACCGGAAAAAGTATGACTTTTTTCCCCTGATCTTCGGTTACGCACGGCCTGTATAACTCTCCGTTATATAAACCTGCATCTTCAAAAAATTCTTCGTCTATAAATGAAAATTCCATCCCGGCATAATTCATTGTCATAGGCATGGACGGCTCCCATACCTTTTCGGTAATCCACATACCGCGTGGTCTGCGGCCGAATCTTTTCCGGATCTCCGTTGTCATCATTTCTATCTGACCAACCCGATCCTTTCTCGGGATTAGTGAAAACAGAGGAGAGTAAAACCCTCCCCCAAGTATTTCAATTTTGCGGCTTTTTATAATGTCATTGAACAGCATTTGAATACCGTCATGATTATCAATCAACCAGGACAGCAGCTCTCCGCTGTAATAAAATGTTACCGGAAGGCTGTTCTTGTGCACAGTCCGCAGGAAGGGCTTATATGAGCTTTCATATATTTCTTCGAGCTTATCTGTGCCTATTGATACAGAACAGCTGTTTACAGTACCAATTATCAGTTTAACTTTCTTCACTACGCGCCAACTCCGGCTGCCGCCCCTCCCTAATCAGCAACATCCAGATCTACTATACATTTTGCAGGACAGACTTCCATGGCTTCATCACGGCTGCCCTCAGCGCTATAATCAATAGTCGCCAGGAAATTCTCTATTTTGAATCCGCCTTCAGGCGATTTCTTTTCACACATTTTACACCCTATACATCCGACTGAACAGTACTTTCTTACAGCTCCGCCTTTATCTGTTGAATTGCATGCTACAATCACGGAGGCTTTATAGGGAATCATTTTTATAACGCCTGTCGGGCAGACATCAATACATTTTCCGCATGCTATACATTTGTCTTTATCAATATTCAGATATCCCGCTTCTGTTTTTTCTATTGCATCTACAGGACAAACCTTGATACAGCTGCCCAGACCGAGACATCCGTATGGACAGGTTTTATCACCTCCGAATGAAGAATGCATCGCGTTGCAGTCTTCAATTCCGTTATAATCGTATTTTACTTGGCTGGTATCTCTTGTTCCCCTGCAATGTATCTGGGCTACCATCTTTTCGCCGCTGACGTTTACAACCTGTCCCATAACTTCGCCGACTTTTGCGGCTGTTTCCGGTCCTCCCGGGCTGCACAGTGTCATATCAGCCTGCTCATGCACTATTGCTTCAGCATAACCTGAACATCCGGGATAACCGCATGCTCCGCAATTTGCTCCAGGCAGAATTTCCTCAATTATTCCGACTCTTTCATCTTTCTTGACAGCAAAAACCTTTGCCGCATAAGCCAGCGCCAGACCAAGCAAGCCGCCGAGAACCCCTACAGAAAGAAAAGCATAAATTACTCTGTCTATCATCTTAATTCTCCTAGCCTATAAGGTTGTTAAGCAGCGCCTTGTCGAATGCCATGAAGGCAAGGGCCATCAGACCGCCTGTTATAAATGCAATCGGAGTTCCCCTTAACGGTTTTGGTACCCATTCCGAATCAAGTTTTTCACGTATCGCTGACATCAGCACAATAGCAAGCAGAAAACCAAGCCCGGCTGCTATTCCTGCTATAAAGCTTTCAATCGCATTATAATTGCTTCTAACCGCTATCAGTGCTATACCGAGAACGGCACAGTTTGTTGTAATAAGAGGAAGATATATACCAAGCGCCTTGTAAAGAGACGGCGATGATTTTTGTATGAACATCTCTACAAACTGCACCAGAGCTGCAATCATCAGAATGAACGTAATTGTCTGCAAAAACTCAACATTAAGCGGAACCAGTATAAAATTCTGGATAGCCCAGGTTGCAAGTGCAGCAAGAGACATTACAAAAGTTACAGCAAAGCCCATTCCAACCGCTGATTCAACATTCTTTGAAACACCGATAAAAGGGCATAATCCCATAAACTGGGTCAGAATAAAGTTATTTATAAAAACAAATGTTATTATTATTCCAATATAAGTCATTATTTCGCCTCCGCCTTTTTGGATGTGCTCCATTTTATCAGGGCCTGAAGGTATCCCATAACCAGAAGCGCCCCGGCGGCAAGTGAAAAAACACGTGCCGGAGATGAGGAAAGTCCGGGGATGGTTATTACACCGTCCCAGCTACCTATCGGAACAAGTGTAACCGTACCCGCTCCCAGTATCTCTCTTACCAAAGCTATTACAACAATAGAGAGGGTGAAACCTATACCCATTCCAAGTGCGTCAAGTATCGATGCACCAAGTGTGTTTTTATTGGCAAAAGCCTCAGCCCTGCCGAGAATTACGCAGTTTACGACTATCAGCGGTACAAACACCCCGAGAGCTTCATACAAGGACGGAATGAACGCTTCCATAACCATCTCGACAATAGTTACAAACGACGCAATAATAACTATGTAGGAAGGGATTCTGACTTTTTCGGGGATAAAATTCTTGAGCAGCGAAACAAAGATATTTGATCCAAGCAATACAAAAATAACTCCGGAACCCATACCAAGTGCATTTACAACCTTCGAAGTAACACCGAGTGCGGGGCATAATCCAAGCGCCAATACAAAAACAGGGTTTTCCTTGATAAGACCCTTTGTAAATTCTTTAAGCATCATTTACCCCCCATCTTCAACGCAAATTCAGAACCTGCAATCAGCGCTGTTCCAACACCGGCAAAGGTTATTGTTGCTCCCGAGATTGCATCCGCGTCTTCCTGTTTCAGCTGTGTTTTCGAGGTAGGAATATTGTTTCCGGTAAAACCGATATATTTTTTCATATACCATTCTTTCTCCGCCTCTTTTCCCAGTCCCGGAGTTTCATCATTATCCATCAGTACCGAACCGAAAAGAGCGCCGTCAGGCGTATAACTGGCCAGTAGATTCAAATCGCCGCCGTACCCTGATCCTTTCAGGTTCAGAATGTATCCGGTGCATGCACCGCCTTCTTCAACCTTGTAATAACTGCCTACAACAGAGTTATCAGCAGCAGTTTCTTCACCGATGGTTCCCCCCGGCGAAACCTGTTCAAGAGCTGCCTGAAGCTTCTGCTCCCTGAATAATGCTATCTGCGGTTCAGTAATCATATTTACAGCTCCCAGGCACAGGGCTGCTACAGCACATATCAGTGCAAGTTTTCCGCCTATCTTCAACATATCAGTCATTTTTCTTTTCCTTTGGCAAAGCACCGAACTTGACGGGCTGTGTCGCCCTGTTGATTAACGGTACAAAAATGTTCATAAGAATAATTGCCAGAGATACGCCTTCCGGAAATGAGCCGTAAAAACGAATCAGAAAAGTCAGGAAACCGCATCCGATTGCGTAAATAATCATTCCCTTTCGCGTTATCGGAGAGGTAACCATGTCTGTTGCCATAAACAACGCTCCAAGCATCAGGCCGCCGGTAAACAGATGAAACAGAACATCTCCGCTGAAAAAACCGTTCCCGAATCCCAGTCCTCCGAAAATCCACGACAGCAGCGCAAAACTTCCGATATAAAAAACAGGTATTTCCCAGTCAACTATTTTTACGATTATAAGAAACAATCCTCCGATAAGAAGCAGCAAGGTTGAAACCTCTCCGATACAGCCGGGAATTCTTCCGATAAACAAATCCAGATAACTGTCTACCGGATAGCCCTGTCCGGCCAGAAAATCCATTGGTCCGGCAGCGCTGCCGCTGAAGGTCATCATATTGGTTTTCAGAAAACCGAGCGGACTTGCACCGCTGACCGTATCGGCAACCATATGCGGCATTGACCAGCGGCTCATACCACCGGTCCATGAAAAGAACACGAACACACGTCCTGCAAGCGCAGGATTCATCCAGTTTGTTCCCAATCCGCCGAAAGTCCATTTAACAACAATAATAGCAAACAGAGATGCTATTACCGCAATGTAAATCGGAACTTCGGCCGGCATATTGTAGCCTACCAGCAGCCCCGTAAGAAATGCGCTGCCGTCGGCAATATTGCCCTTTTTGAAAATCCGGCACATAAAATATTCGGCAACTACGGCCGCTATAATGGAGGCTGCAAGAACAGCTAATGACCGCAGTCCGAACGCATAGACTCCCCAGACTCCTGCAGGTACAAGGCTCAGCACAACCAGCCACATAATTCTTGCGGTTGATGCGGGTGAGTGTATCTGCGGAGAACTGCCAATTGTTAATTTCACTTCTTCCGACATCAGCTTACCTTCTTTTTCCTTGCCATTTTCTTTCCAAGCCTCATCCCCTGAACCAGCGGAATATGCGCCGGACATGTAAATGCACAGCATCCGCATTCCTTACAGTCCATAAGGCCGATCTCCATGGCAGTATCATAATCAGAATGATCGATAAATTTAAACATTCTGGTTGGGTTAAGTCCCATCGGGCAGGCGCTTACACATTTTCCGCATGACAGACAGGCCGTTCTTGCGGCAGCACCTGCTTCCTTTTCAGTCAGTACCAGTATACCTGAAGTGCC
The DNA here is from genome assembly GCA_963675665.1 of Spirochaetia bacterium. GTDB lineage: Bacteria > Spirochaetota > Spirochaetia > UBA9216 > UBA9216 > Thalassospirochaeta. The sequence goes on along the minus strand of OY776510.1, from coordinate 3,097,151 downwards.
CTTGGTAACCGGGGTATCGGTATCATAGATGGAAAAACCCATCATCGGTCCGCCTACAACAATTTTGGCAGGTCTTTTAACAGTTCCGCCGCATGCTTCAAGCAGAAGTGATATCGGAGTTCCTACCCTTACAAGGTAATTCCCGGGATTTTTAACACCCAGACCTGTTACCGATACAATTCTTTCATACAGCGGTTTTTCAAGAACAACAGCTTCGTAAACAGCATTTACCGTTCCGACATTTGAAACAACGCATCCTACTGCTATAGGAAGTGCTCCGGAAGGAACTTCCCGACCGGTAACAGCCTTTATAAGCTGTTTTTCGTCTCCCTGCGGATATTTCAGTTTCAGGGGAACTACCTCAAGTTCGAAGTTCTCCTCTGCAGCCTGCTTTCGTATAATTTCAATTGCATCCGGTTTGTTTATTTCTATCCCGATTGCGATCTTTTCAGGATCAACAATCTTCTTTAAAATCCTCAGCCCCTCAATAATTTCCGAAGTCTTCTCCAGCATAAGCCTGTGATCAGCTGAAAGATAAGGTTCACATTCAACAGCATTTATAATCAGATATTCGGCCTTCTCGCCTTTTGGTACTGCGTATTTTACATTTGCAGGAAATGTTGCGCCTCCCAATCCGACAATACCGGAGTCTTTGACAATTTCGTTCAGCTCCTGCGGAGTTTTGTCTTTCCAGCCGTCGTTTCTGTTCCTTTCAGCCGGCTTGAAACCCTCTTTTTTCTCAATCACAACGGCTATGGATTTCATACCGTTTGCAAGAAAAACATCTCTCAATTCTTTTACTGTTCCGTCTACCGGGCTGTGAATTCCGGCGGAGATAAACCCTGCCGGCTTGCCTATCAGCATTCCTTCAGTCACTTCGTCGCCCGCAGCTACAACAGCTTCTGCGGGAGCCCCGAGATGCTGTCCCATTGGAATAATAAGAGTATCGGGAATTTCTGCTTTGACGACTGCTTTACCGTTCGTCAAATGTTTTTTCCCGTGAGGATGGATTCCACCCCTGGGAAAAGTCTTTTCTCCTTTCATGCTTCTTGACCCTTTCTCCTTACTGTAATTCGTACTTTTATCAGTAATTGACCTGTCAGCGGTATAAACGCGAGCAAGCCTGCTATTATATGCCTTACGGGATTAAAACCGCCTGCTGTGTCAGAGATATCTGAAGTTATAGATATTCCGCCCGGCGACTTCTGGCTCAGCAGAAGTGCCGTCAAACCTGTTTTCGACCCCTGGCTGATTATACTTGTATACCATTCATCTGTAAACTGTCGGATACAATACTCTCTATATAGAATTTCATTGTTTTCGGAAACAAAACTCCCCTGCATCAGGCTTTCTCCGCGCAACGGGAAAATATAATCCCTGTCGTACATAAAACCGTCCTGAAAAGCCCTGTGTGTAATATAATCTGAAGCATTGATTAGCCCTTCCCCGGTTTTATTCAGGTATTCAAGATTTTCCCAGTTCCACTCCAGTACATTTTCTGATTTTTCCGGTTTTGGGATTTCCAAAGAAACGCTGTCGTTAAAAAAAAGCATAAACATGGGTAGAATTATCACGGCTGCGGCTGCGGCTGCTGTTTCAGGAAGTTTTCGCACGTTATATTCATTTTCAGTTTCGTTGGATATGCTGACCGGAAAAAACAACCGGTGTTCCTGCATTGTCACTTTCTGGCTTTTGATACTGTAGAAAATTAAAAAAAAGACCGCATCAGCTGCTACAGCAGTAAAAACAGGAAGAACTGGTTTTTCGGATAAATAATTCAGTATTGTATAAATAAATATGGAAACTATAAAAGCCGAAGCATACACAAGAAAATTCCGGCCGACTCTTATCTGCCTGTAATTCAGGTAATAAAGCATATCGCTGAATGTCTCACGCACAAGAAAGGCAGTAAAAATATAAACAGCGACAGCAGCAGGCAGAATCCCGGCACCGTTTGCCGCAATTGCTGCAATCCATGGCAGACTTGCTGCAATTGCCGGTATTCTCAACCCTTTTAAAAGCAATATCACAAAAAAGCAGCAAACAGCAAACAGCAACAACGGATACAGCCTGTTCTCCAGTCTGAAATCAGGAAATACCCAGCTGTCTGTTTCTTCACCGAATATTTTTTTTATCCTGTAATAAAACGAAAAACCTTTGAGACCGCTTTTTACGTAAATCAGCTCCCTGCCCGCTCCGTCTTGTGTTACTGTATGGAAAAAACTTGCCGCGTTCTCCATAAAAGGATCAACCCGCGGATCGCCTTCTACAAATCTCTCTTCAAGATCAGTCAGCTTTACTGTCTCATCCCTGCCGAAATCGTTGAAAATGAATTCAGTATTATATTCGGTTACAGCTTCGGCGCGCAGTTTTTCAGTGCTGCATATTCTTGCCGCCGCTGACTCAGCCTGACCTTCCGGCACTGCAATTATAAAATAATCATCCCACAGTTTTATCTCATTCTTGCCTGCAGCCAGGAAAAATGTTACCGCACAGAGAAGTACAAAGACACACATCAATGGGAAATTATAAATACAACGTCTAAGCATTGTGGATATTATAAACGAGGCGTGTTAGTATGACAATCGGTGAAAGGATATAAACTTTTTTATTGCCGCTCAAATGATCAGGAACGAAGACTCGACAGGGTAGTAAAAAAAATGCTGCCCGATATTCCTGCCGGACTGATTTATTCTTCGATTCGAAAGGGAACCATCAGGGTTAACGGCAAAAAGAGCTGTCAGTCATACAGAATTCAGGAAGATGACGTTATTGCTGTAAAGGAAACAATTCAGCATTCGTCTTCTACAGAAAAACCTGTTCCGGAAAACTCCGGCAGTAAGGCAGATCTCGATTCTATTACTGTCCTGCGAACCGACAACCTGGTTTTTATAAACAAACCTTCCGGCATGCTTACTCACGGCAGCAATTCGCTTGCAGAGCTGCTGCCTTGCCACCTTGTCGGAATAGAAGATTCACTCTCATTCAAACCCGCTCCCCTGCACCGGCTTGACAGAAACACATCGGGATTAATTACAATATCAGCTTCTATTAAAGGGGCCGCAAGGTTCAGTAAGCTGATGCAACAGCGTAAAATCAGAAAATATTATCTCGGCGTCTGTATTAACGGCCCCGCAGAACCGATACGGCTGGTAGACAGCCTTGAACGCAGCGGCAACATCACAAGAAAGGCTTCATCCGGAACCGATAATGACTCAAAAACAGGGATCACCGAGGTCGAACCGCTATGCAGTACTGATAACCTTACATTATGCCTTTTCAGGATAGAAACAGGCTTAACTCACCAGATTCGCAGCCAGGCCGCGGCAGCCGGTTTTCCGCTTGCAGGAGATTCAAAATACGGCGGGAGAAGAACAAAAGACTTTAAAAGATATATCCTGCACTCCTGGGCCATGGTTCTTCCGGAGTATGACGACATCTGCGGATTCCGCTCTGTTTTTGCTGATCTTCCGTCCGGGCAGTTGAAAATTTTATCCGGAATCTGGGGGAAAAGTCATATTGACTCAGCCTTACAGAAAGCAAAATCCAAAATAATTTCAATATAATACTTGGATATTTAACTCTTTATAACTATTATACTTATATGAACCATCTATTCAGACATATTCAATGGGTACTCAGAGGGGTTAAAGTTTTTTCACTGGTTGGGAAAAGCGGAACTGGTAAAAGCTTCAGGGCGAAACTTATTGCAGATAAACTTGGAATTGAACTGATAATAGATGACGGGCTTCTTATCCGCGGTAAAAAAATAATCGCCGGAAAATCTGCAAAAAAGGAACATACCTATCTCGGTGCGATTAAAACCGCACTTTTCGATGACAAAATACATCGCGATTCGGTTATTAATACTTTAAGGGAAGAAAAATTTAAACGAATCCTTATAATTGGAACTTCTGAACGAATGACCCACAAGATAGCTTCACGTCTGAACCTGCCGCAAATCAGCAAGGTTATCCGTATAGAAGATATTGCTACTACCGAAGAAATTAATACTGCAGTCAGATCCCGGAAACTTGAAGGGAAACATGTCATTCCCGTCCCCGCAGTTGAAATCAACCGGAATTATTCACAGATGGTCTACGATTCTGTAAAAGTTTTTATGGAAAAGAAGTTTCTTAACTTTACCAAGAAAGGCAAGTATTTTGAAAAAACAGTAGTCAGACCCGAATTCAGCAAGAAAGGCCGTGTCAGCATTTCCGAATCAGCGCTTACCCAGATGATACTTCACTGTGCCGATGAATACGACAGCTCTATTGCAATTACAAAAATCTCGGTACGGGAAGAAATTAAAGGATATATACTGAAGCTCAAGATAAGCCTTCCGTACGGAATCGAGGTTTCAAACACTGTTCACAGCTTCAGGGAATACCTTATTGACAATTTAGAGCGTTATTCGGGCATTATGATTGATTCTGTGAGCATAAATGTTGAAGATTTTTTCACAAAAAAGAAAAAGGTTTGACAGATCGTAAACTATTGCATAAAATTTGGCTGTCTACTTAAGACGTAAGGAGATCCAACATGAAAAAATTGATATTTTGTGCAGTTTTTATTTTCCTTTCGGTTTTTCTCTTCTCGCAGGATATGAACCTTATTGAAAGTGATTATTACAAGGTTTATTCCGAAGTGAGTGTAGGTCATGCTGCCGAAACTGCGGAAATTCTTGACGCATATTTTGATTTCTATAACGACTACTTCCATTTTAATAAAGAAGCTCTTTCCTACAAAATGAAAGTCAAGGTCTTCAGGGATAAAGCATCTTTTGACTCTTATCTTGCAGATATTATCCCCGACAAAAAGAATTCTTTTGTATTTTTGCAGTATAATCAACCCGATAAAAATGAACTGGTATGTTACTACTCGGAAGATGCCTCGTACAACAAATATCTTGCACATCACGGTTTCATGCAGTTTTTAAAAACTTTTATTCCGAATCCGCCGCTCTGGATGCAGAAAGGCTTCGCAATTTATTTTGAAGAATGCTATTACTCGGCAGAATCAAAAGAGGTGGAATACAAGGAAAACCTCAGTTGGCTTTTTACTCTTAAAAAATATCTCAGCAATACCGCAGCAGGTTATGAGAATTCGATCATCCCGTTCCCCACCCTGCTGACGATGAATGTCGAGAATGCAAACGCAAGCATAGATGTTTTTTATGCACAATCCTGGGGCCTTGTACATTTCCTTTTAAACAGCAGCGATAACGCATATAACAGGATTATCTGGGATTCAATAAAAACCCTTTCTCCGGCTTCCGACAGAAAAAACAATGAGGTCGCGATCATTAAAAACGCTTTTGAATGGGTCGGGAAAAATGAATTCTCAAAGGATTTTGCAACCTATATAGACAGAATTAAAACATTCCCTGATCTTGTTCAGGACGGAATGGATTTATACGCCGAAGGCGATCTGGCACTTGCAGAAAGAACATTTATAAAAGCTCTCAGCATGAGAGATGATCATCCGGTTCCCTATTATTACCTCGGACTTATCTACTATGCAGAAAGAGACTATATGATGGCGGAATACTACTACGAAACAGCAATCCAGATGGGCGGCGAAGAAGGTATTACCTATTACGCTCTGGGCGTTAATTCATACGCGGACAACAGATTCGAAGATGCTGTAGAAGACCTTGTATACTCATTCCGTGATGATCCTGATTTTTACGGAGAAAAATCGGTTTCGCTTCTGGTCCAGATGGATAAGGAGCAGCCGGGATTTGTAACTTCCTACCTGGAAACTTTAGGAATTACACAGGCTGAAATAGACGCTGCGTTAAGCGCTTTTTAACAACACTCAAAAAACAGGGGCAGTTCGGCAATAGCCGTACAGCCCCTTTCATATTTTCACAACCGGATTAATATAACCGTTTATTTTTTTCTTAACCCGATGTTGTCGGTCTGCTTTTTTTGGGACTTCTGGGCCTTCTTCTGTTAGTTCTGCGTTGTCTGGGGTTGTGTGCATTCGGTATTTTTACCGTAATTCCCAGTTCCCTGAAATACAGAACAACCGCTTTTTCAATCTCAATATTCGGCGGCGTAAGCGGGGCAATAACCTCTTTCATTGCCTTGAAAACTTCACGAAATGCTGTCTTTGTTTTTATCATTAAATTTGTCGGAGGTTCAAGAAAGCTGCGTGTCAGCGAATAAATCATATATTCACGTTTAACACTGCCTTTCAAAGAGATCTCGCTGTCGAGCTTTTCCAGGCTATTCATCATCTCTTCATTCTTCCGTTCACTGATCCCCGGAACAATATATTTAAGCATGTTATATTCAATACAGTAATTGAAAATCTGCACTGAGTTCCCTGATGACAGAATCTTCATCAACTCCTCGGTTAATCTGGATACTGCCGCTCTCCCGAGTTCCGGTGCATATTTCTTCAAAGCTTTTTTTATTTTGCCCGGTAAAACGAACCCGGTTGTAGCAGCATACTTAACCGTACGAATCAGGCGTACGGGATCTTCCTTAAAAGTTACATCAAGCGGTATCATGGATCTTATTCTTGCCTGCCTGACATCCTCGAAGCCGCCTATGTAGTCGATTAACTGTTCTTCAACAGGTTGATAATATAATGCATTAAATGAAAAATCCCTGCGTTTTACATCATCCTCAATAGTCCCGAAAGTATTCTGTTCATCTCCAGGCGTAAGCCCCCTGAAAGTCGAAACCTCTATTATTTTATTTTCAAAATGGATATGGACAAGCCGAAATCTTCTTCCTATTATCTTCGCGTTCCAGAATAACTTTCTTATCTGACGCGGATGAGCATCCGTTACAATATCAAAATCCTTGGGTTTTTTATCCAAAAGCAGATCACGGACAGCTCCGCCTACAACATAAGCATTAAAGCCGGCATGCCTCAGTTTTTTTATTATCTTAAGGGCCTCGCTGTCGATTTTTCCGGTTGTTATACCATGCTCATCTACGGTATAGATATTTGCAATCTTTACGCGTTTTCCTTTTTCATTAGTTCCGTATCTTATCAGCAAATTGAATTCCGTGTCATATTATTGTTAAATTTATAATTCGATTATCCATAAATTGCAAGTATGTTTTTACCAAATTACCGCTGGTTGAATACTTGCCTTTTTTTTATTAAAATCTGCACGTAATAAACACCTTCCCTGGTGTAAGTTTTTATAGGAGTTAGCATGGCTGAGCTTGTACAACCGAAAGTTTTAAAGGGATTCAGGGATTTTCTGCCCGAAACCGAGATCTCCCGCAAAGATATCCAGTCTGTTCTTGAGCAGACCTTTAAATCGTTCGGAATGGTCCCGATAGACACGCCTGTTCTCGAATACACTGATGTTCTGCTCGGAAAAGGCAGCGGCGAAACAGACAAACAGATTTACCGTTTTGAAGACCACGGAGGACGCGATGTTGCAATGCGTTTTGATCTTACCGTTCCTTTCGCCAGGTTCATGGCAGCCCATATAAACGAACTCTACCTGCCTTTCAAGCGCTACCATATTTCAAAGGTCTGGCGCGGCGAAAACACCCAGCGCGGAAGATACCGCGAGTTTACCCAGTGCGATTTTGACATTGTCGGCGTGGACAGCCCTGAAGCCGATTTTGAAATACTTTCGATAATGCACGCATCAATGGCCGCAATGGGCGTGCCCGATATCCATATCCACCTGTCGCACCGCGGCATATTCAACACTTTTCTCGATCACCTCGGCATTTCCGACAACTCGGCGGAGGTTTTGAGAATTGTAGACAAGCTGGGAAAGGTCGGAGAAGACAATGTCCGCGAAATGCTGGAAGAAATCTCCGACCCGGAAAAGGCCGGCAGGATTCTTGAATATATCAGCGCCGAAGGCGGCTTTGATGAAATTCTCGACCGTATAGAATCCCTTTCCGGCGGTTCGTCGGCAGGCAGCGAACGTTTAAGAGTTGTACGTTCAATGATGGTTGAATGCGGAATTGATGAACTGTTCGTGCTCAACCCCTCAATAACACGCGGCCTTGATTATTACACCGGCATAGTATACGAAACCTTCCTTGATGCCCTGCCGGGCATCGGCTCAGTCTGCTCGGGCGGACGATATAACAATCTGGCGTCCATCTATTCAAAAACCGAAATGCCGGGGGTAGGATCTTCAATCGGTCTCGACCGTCTTATGGCGGCCCTTGAAGAGCTCGGCGTATCTTCCCCAAGAAAGAGCCTTACCGATGTGCTTGTCATCAACATGGACGACAATCTGAAGGGACACTATTTCAGCCTTGCATCCAAACTTCGCGAAGCCGGCCTGAACTGTGAAATTTTCCTTGAAAACAGGAAAATGAAAAACCAGTTTAATTTTGCAGAACGCAAGAACATTCCTTTTGCAGTAATCTGCGGCGAAGAAGAATACCAAGCCGGCAAGATCAATCTGAAAGATCTCAACGCCAGGGAAAACTATGATATGATTTCTCTTGAAGAGGCTGTTAATAAAATAAAAGAGCTTAAGGGATAAGCCCCGTTATCTGCAGGGCTTTAATTTAATTTACCTATACAAATGTAAATCTCTTTAGATAAAATATTACTCTTTATATAAATATGGCATGAAGTATGCCGAAATAGATGTTACAATATCAGCAAAGCTTATTTTCACGCTGCATTAGGAGAGAAATAATGAAAAAGTTTATAGCAATATTGTTTGTTTTGATACTTGTAGCCCCCGTGGTTTTCAGTCAGCAGGAAAATATTTTGTCGATTAATGTTGTTCCCCACGGAGCTGTCCCTCTCGGTGCCAGCAGTACCGCATTATTTAAAATGGGGGCCGGCGCTGAAGTTGAAGCCTTTTTTATTCCCTCATTCTTAAAATATTTCGGCCTGGGTATAGGCGGAGACTTCACCGTTCTTCCGCTTGAGACGGCGGATTCAATCAGAACGCTCGGCTTCGGGGCCGGACCTGTTATCAACTTTCCTCTTGGCAATCGCTTCGGTTTGAATATTTTCGGTAATTTCGGTTATTATTCCTGGAACCCTGTCGGCTGGGACGCAGGCGACGGGAACGGCGGAGACTTTTATATAAAAACCAGCGCGGCAGGAACGTTTAAACTTGCCGGACCGTTTTCTCTCGGAATCGGCACTTCATATGATTTCATGAAAAATCTTTATAATGGAATCAATTTCAGCCTGTTGCTGAAGATGGATGTTCCCGTAAAATCATCTTCCGGCACATCATTCATGCCCGGCGGAATGCAGCCGCAGACCCTTGAAGACGGAAGGGGCATAGGCCTTCAGGATATTACTCTCAACCAGCTTTTTCCGGTCCTCTACAAATACTACGATAATAATCCTGTAGGAACTGCAAGGGTTGTTAATCATGAGAAAAAGCCGGTAAAGGACATAAAGATAAAATTCTATGTTGAACGCTATATGGACAACCCGATGGAAAGCGGCGCGAGCTTTAACCTGGAACCGAGAGAAGAAACTGTAATAAATCTTCTGGGACTCTTTACCGAAGATCTTATGGATATTACCGAAGGCACCAAGGCTTCCACAAAGATCACTGTTTCGTATACTCTGGACGGTCAACTCTATTCGGCCGAGTATAACCCCGTGCTTGAGTTTCATAACCGTAACGCCCTGGTTTGGGACGACGATCGAAAGATATCATCATTTATTACCGCAAAAGACCCTATTGTGCTGAGTTTCTCAAAGAACGTTATGAGCTGGATGCATGAAGTAGAGAATCCTGCTGTGGATGAGAATTTACAAAAGGCAATGGCGCTGTTTAACGCGATACAAATCTACGGGATACAATATGAAATTGATCCTTCTACTCCTTTTTCCGAATTATCACAGGAGACAACAGTTGTTGATTTTCTCCAGTTTCCAAGGCAGACCCTGGAATACACCAACGGCGACTGCGATGATCTTTCCGCCTTGTACACAGCTCTGCTTGAGGCAGTAGGCGTTGAGACTGCAGTCATAACCATTCCGGGTCATATTTACACCGCATTTGCGCTGAAAACAGGTCCTGACGAGGCGCGGAACGTCTTCAGCCGGTCGGACGAACTTATCTTCCGCGAAAACAAGGCATGGGTCCCGGTTGAGATCACGATGTTCCAGGACAATTTCAGAAATGCCTGGCAGTCCGGGGCAAAGGAGTGGCGCGAGAACGCATCGAAGGAACAGGCCGTACTCTACCCTACCAGGGAATCATGGAAGACCTATCAGGCCGTCGGTTTCAGTGAAAGCTCTGTTGCTATCAACCTTCCGGACAAGGATAAGGTACAAGATTCCTTTAAAAATACCCTCTCCAGGCACATTGAGCAGGAAATTTACCCCCAGACGGCCCAGTTGCAGGCAAAGATCGAGCAAAGCAATACAAAATACAAGCTGCAGAACAGACTGGCTGTTTTATACGCCCGCTACGGTCTATACGATCGCGCGGCCGATCTTTTTAAGAAAATCATCAGCACTGTAAAATACAGACCGTCATTAAATAACCTTGGAAATATTTATTTCATCCAGGATGATTTTAAACAGGCGCTCGGGTATTATCAGCAGGCGCTTGCTGTTAACAGCGAAGATAAAACCGCCCTGCTGGGTATTTCACGCTGCAATCATGAACTTGAAAACTACGGCATGGTAGGGGAAACATACGAACGGTTAAAAATTCTTTCCCCCGAAACGGCATCACAGTTTGCGTATCTTGACCTGAGGGGCGAAGAAGCCGTAAGGGCGGCCGATACAGCAGGACTCCGCGATACGGTTTTATGGGAAGAAGAAGAATGAGAAAAAAACTTTTTTTATCAGCGTCAATCTCATTTACCGTCATACCGTTTGTATTTCTGATATTCTCCTGCAGCTTTGAGTCGTCCTTTGTCGATCTTATCCAGGACAAGATTAATACCGACCTTGGGATTGCAGGTAATGTGGCTGCAACCGGCATCACTCTCGACAAATCTGATATTACAGTCACCTCGGGGTATACACAGCAGCTGACGGCAGTTTTTGAACCCGCCAATGCAACAAACCAGGTCGTCAACTGGTCCAGCAACGACGGGAACAAAGCCGCAGTCAGCGATACGGGCCTTGTGACCGGCACCGGACCTGGAAGCGCAACCATTACCGCGACAACCTCCGACGGGGAATTTTCAGCAACATGCGAGTTCCTGGTGCTCCCGAAGGGTGAAATCGATACCGACTTCAATACGCTGGGCTACGTTCGCCAGGAATTAAAAGGCCAGAGCCTGAGCCAGGGAGGATGGAATGCTGTCCATTTCGATACTGAGGGCAGAATCCTTGTAACCGGTTGGGCCGATACACTTATGGGTGGAGAAATGGACATGTACTCCTGCCGTTATAACAGCAACGGTAGTCTTGACCAGACCTTCAATACCGACGGAATAATCAGCTCTTCAGGCACTGATCCTGTTGAAGGTTGCGATATAACTACCGACGGCAGCAATAATATTTTAATTGCAGGGAAAACCGGAGATGGAGCAGGTTTTGTTGATCTGGCTATCTGGCGCTATCTGGAAAACGGGAATACAGACTCATCATTTTCTATGGTTAACTACGAAGGTGACGTAACCAACGATTCAGACGTTGCAAACGGCATTGTTATCGACGACAGCGGCAAGATTGTAGTTGCCGGTTATACAAGGCCTGTTTCCGACGACGACATTTTAATCCAACGATACAACGACGACGGTTCAGAAAATACATCCTTTGATGACGACGGCACCGTCACAATAGACCACGGCGAAAACGATTGGGGTTCTGCGGTTACCCTTGACGAAGAGAATAATATTGTTGTAACCGGATATATTTATTCCGGTGCAGTGCGAAACCTTGGTGTCTGGAGATACAAAAACGACGGTACAGCCGACAGCACCTTCGGAACATCCGGCGCAGTAATATTAGGCAGTGCCGAACTGGGAAACACCAGCAATTACGGTCAGGACGTCATCATTGATGCCAACGGGAAAATCCTCGTGACAGGATACGCCTATGACGGCAGTAACTACTATATGATTCTGTTACGTCTGAATGATGACGGTTCACTGGATACCTCATTCGGCATAAACGGATACCTGGAGTACAGCTATGGTTACATGTTTAACTATGGTTACGGCCTCTGTCTGGATAACGCAGGTAACATCCTGGTTACAGGAAGGGTTGATGTAGATGCATCACATACGGGGCGGATAGCAATCTGGAGGTACCTGCCCGACGGGACCTCCGACCCGACCTTCGGTACAGACGGCGCTTTTGTCTGCGACGACGGCACCTCCGCTACCGGCGCGGGAATAGCAACGGATTCAGACGGCAAGATAGTCGTCGCAGGGAGTTCTTCCGATGATCTTAATATAGTATATCGGTTCAGGTAATCCGGAGAAAACAGGATATGGCATAATGAAAAATGTAAATAGAAAAATAATATTATTAATTATAATCCTGACAGCCTTCTCAGCGTCATGCAGCTTTGAGTCGTCCTTTGTCGATTTGATCCAGGACAAGATTAATACCGATCTGGGTATTACCGACGAGGTTGCGGAACCGGAAATTGCCGTAAAGCAGGGTTCAACCGAACTGGCTTCAGGCATGGGGACATACAGCTTCGGCCATATGCATAACGACGGCGACGGGGGCTACGCGAGCGGAGAAATAACCTTTACGATCGAAAACACGGGAACAGCCGACCTTGTTATCGAAAGCGTATCTTTATCGTCAGGGAATACAGCTGACTTTGATCTGACCGACGGAACATCAGCCTCCGTTACACCTTCAGGTTCAACAACCTTTACAGTAAGGTTTGATCCCCTATCCAGCGGGAACAAGTCAGCAACGGTAATGGTGACAACAAACGACACTGATGAGAAGAACTATATATTCTCGGTTACCGGAATAAATAACCCCGGCGAGCTCTCTTATATCGGCAGCTATTCGGATGAAACTACAATAAACTCTCCAACCGATATTATCCTTTCGCCTGATAATAAGCATGTTTATGTCTGCCTGTTAGGCGACGCCGGGATTGCCTGGTTTTCCAGAGACGCTGATACCGGGGCCCTTTCCTATACAGACCGGTACGTTGATTCCGATAACCTGAGCTATCCCTACCAGATTACAATTGCCCCCGACGGAAAGCACATCTATCTTGCCTCGTTTAACAAAAGCTCGGTAGCCTGGTTTTCCAGGAACACCGACACCGGCGCCCTGACCTATATAGACAAACTCTGGCATCAATCTATAGTAAATACAAGATCCGTAGCGGTTTCACCGGACAACAAACATGTTTATGCGGTTTGCTCAAGCGCCAACAAGGTAACCTGGTTTACCAGGAACACTGATACCGGGACCCTTACTTACACGGGAGAATACACATATAGTACATTCTTTTCATTCGTTACCGTCTCGCCTGACGGGCTGCACGTCTATGCATTTAATACCGATACAGTTGCCTGGTTTAACAGAGATTCCGGAACCGGGGCCCTTTCATATGTTGGTGAATTAACCAATTCAAATATTGATACTATAACGTTTGCAGCTGTTACAGCGGACGGGAATAATGTCTATACAACATCCGGCGGTAGCGGCGCAGCAGCATTTTCAAGAAATACCGGCACCGGCGCGCTCTCGTATATGCACAGGGTTTCAAACGACAGCATGTATTTTGCCTCCTGCGTTGCCTTATCGCCTGATGACGCTACAGTATACGTGCCGGGAGACACCGATGTGGCCTGTCTTTCAACTGACGCAGGCACCGGCGAAATGACCTATATGTGTGAAGTCAGCAGTGATTACATTGACGAAGCGGACTCGATAGCTGTAACCGCCGACGGCGCCTATGCCTATGTCACCGGCAACAGAGCAGATTCCGTATCCTGGTTTTACAGGGACTGATTTAAAAGGGGAAAAGATGCAGAAAGAAAAAAACAATTGGTTTTTCAGGTATTTATACTGACAGCAATACCCGTTATTATTACCGCCTGCACCTTTAACTCTTCATTTGTAGATATAATCCAGCAGAAAATAAATTCCGATCTCGGGCTTACCGCTGAAGCGCCGACCTTTACAGTTACCTATATGGGTCATAATTCGGACGGCGGCACAGTTCCCCTGGACGCAAACGCCTACGAAGAAAATGCTTCAGTCACCGTTCTTGACGAGGGAAACCTTGACCGGGACGGATTTACTTTTTCATCATGGAACACAGCGTCGAACGGAAGCGGCATTTCCTATGAACCTGGTGAGACCTTTTCCATGGGCACTGAAGATGTTGCCCTCTACGCCCAGTGGTACCCCGACATGATCAAACTTCTGTCGCAAAACCCCGCTGACGGCGCAAATTTCGGCCGTTACGTCGACGTAAGCGGCGATTACGCCGTAGTAGGAGCCAGCAAGGAAGACTACGGCGCTACAACCGAAGCGGGAGCCGCCTATGTTTTTCACCGAACCGGAACAAACAGCTGGGGTGAAGCAACAAGACTTGTTGCGACTGACCCGACTGCAGAAGACGAGTTTGGAATTGCAGTTGCAATCGACGGAAACTATATTATTGTCGGCGCATGGCGCAACGATAACGGCGGAGGTTCAGACAGCGGCGCAGCCTATATCTTCAGACGTACCGGCGGCAATACCTGGGACACAGGCACAAAAATTGTTCCTTCTGATCCGAATAATAACAAGTATTTCGGCGACAGGGTTGATATCGACGGGGAGTATGCAATTATCGGGGCTACAGGTGATTATGACAGCCATGTTGGAGAAGGCTCCGCCTATATTTTTCATTGTACTGATACGGCCTCAAACATCTGGGACGCCGGAACAGAAATCAAGTCGACCGCACCCTATGAAAATGAGCTTTTCGGTAATTCAGTTGCAATAAGCGGAAGTTATGCCGTTGTAGGACCGTATCCCTTTTTAGGCGCAGGTGCCGCCTATTTTTTTCATTGCACCGACACCGACAACAATACCTGGGACTCGGGAATAAAGATTACCGAGCCCTCGGCTGTTATCGACGGGGCCGAAAACCAGTTCGGCTCATACGTAGCCATAGACGGTGACTATGCCGTTGTCGGAGCAGATTGTAATGAAGATATGGGTGAAAATGCCGGCGCAGCCTACATCTTTCGCCGTACAGATACCACAACCTGGGACGCCGGTTATAAACTTACGGCGCCGAATGCCCAGTCCGGAGAGTTTTTCGGCAGAAAAGTATCCATAGCGGGCGACAGGGCTCTTATAAGCGCGCCGGGCAACGACAGCGCCGGAGCCAGCGCCGGAGCTGTTGTTCTGTTTCACCGAACCGGAACAAACACCTGGGACTCAGGCGAGAAAATTTTTGCATTCGATGCTGAGGAAGGCGACAATTTCGGTTTTTCCGTCAATGCAGACGGCAATTACGCTATTGTCGGCGCGCCCTACGAAGATGAAGGAGGCGTCAGCGGCGGAGCAGCATATATTCACTACCTGGACTGGACCGAGGAGTAATTTAACACAAGATAAAATAATCATTTTATCAATTCAAATATCAGCGTTTAATCATTCTGCACAAAACTTTTTCAGAAGAATATCAAGTTCTTCTTAGGCCTCGGACTCGCCGCACAAATCCGAAAGATAAAAATCATCGCCCGTCAGTACAATTACTTTCTTTCTCCCACGATAAAATAACGCTTCTAAATCCGAACCGTGATTCATGAACCTGAACTGATATTATATTCCCGGGTTAAAACCTCCCGGGAATATAATGTGAAATATTTGCTACTTCTGATATCCGAAAAAATCTGCCGACTGCCATGGGCCGACCCATTCACACGGCCTCCCCTGGACCCAGTTCAACTTTATTCGTCCGGCCGGTTCAACAATAACCTGTGAAGCATGGGCCGTTCCGCCGATATCCATTCCAAGAGCCGCACCCCAGTATGCTGAAATGGTATGCACACCCAAATACAGCGGATACGAACTGCCCTCAAGAAAATCAATTCTGCGCCCGGTATCCTTTTCATAATAGTAGGTTATCTTCTGTCCCTCTTTAGCCATAGCTTCGTCAATCTGACCAAAATTATATTTTATAAACCATTCATAAGTATAATACCTCTCCGGGAATTCAGGAGGGCAAATGCCGATTGGTTCATTTACGAAAACATTGTTTTCATCATAATAGTGTTTCGAACCGTACCAGTTGGCATAAATGACATAATTCCCTGTTTCATTCATGTCGCCGGGAGAACGAACGGCATGACGATTCGGCGTTGTTTCAAGAACCATAACTTCATTGGAATCGGCTGCAAGATAGGACCATAACCCGGTCTGAAGGACCTTTTTGCGATTGGTTTCGAACCTGTATCTCTCGTCTCCAAAAACCATAATTTCAACGGCTTCATCTGCAGTATCTGCATACGCCAGGGCATGGATCTGCAATACGCCCATTGGAACGCCGTAATCATACGAGGTATCCTCACTCTGACCTCCGAAGAAATTACCAAGTGAAACACCTTCATCATTGGCACATAAATTCAACCCGCCGACAACACCAGCAGGCTGTATGGACCAGAAAGTATTTGCATCCGGATCATTTGGTGTGGCTATAAAAACGCAATTCCAGCCGTATGGAACAAATTGTGCAAGATCACAGTTATTTACAACAATTGTTTCTCCATTCTTCGTGGGAGACAGTAATTCGCCGCTATCCTTTCCGCTGCATGCAAAACCGGTACAATGTTCTTTTAAAGCCAGAGAATCATGAGTTGAATACTCAATTGAAAAATCTTTTCCGCCGTCTGTTTTCGGTGGAAAAAAATCAAGATCCAGATGGATATTTACAAGAAGAATTTTTTCAAAATCGCTCATATCTTCAGCATAGGGAGATTCGCTCAACTGCCAGGAAGCTCCGTCGGCAATGCCCTTCATAAATTCCATCATCTCCGGCGCATACGCTTCTATTTGAGCCTGATATAATTTCAGTTCTGTTTTAAGCTGATTAATATCTTTATTTCTTTGAGCAAAAAAATCTACAGAATAGTTAAAAACATTAAGAATCAAATCGCCTGTTCTTTCACCGTATTGATATCCCATCTCTTCCCAGCTGCCGCGCAGGTTACCTATATACCTGACTCGTGAATCAATCTTTTTAAAGCCTTCCGGAACTTCATAGTATTTTGCTCTCGGGTTATAACCGGGAACAGAACCTATCTCTTTATAGGGATCAACATTCTGCTCTTTCATGTCTTCAATTTCATCGGACAATTGCTGTACCATCAGACTCAGTTCTTCCTTTTCAAGCAGCGACTGTTCATATTCCTGCATGCCTTCACTGAAAATAAATACCGAAGGAATCAAGAATGTTAAAATAACAAGAAATATCAGAAATCTTCCATTATTGTTTATATTAAAATACATATACACTCCTGCTGATTGTCTACTGAAAGATTTGCGGAACAATTTTGTTCATATCCATGATTGTATTCATATATGTCAGCGGAATACTGTTTTTTTCTGCAATAGATTTAAGATATCCGTCCTTGTCCCCTGTTTTAATTACAACCAGGTAATCTACTCTTGGCGCGACCTCTGCTATTACTGAATCTGTCAATTCATCACGCCCGCCTCTTCCGCCGGCACCTCCTGCAAATATTCCGATAATGCCGATATCATCTTTTCTTGCCTTTTCAATCATTCCGTTTATTCGATCGAATTCCTCATCCATATCAATCCCTGCGGAACCGAGGCCTTTCATGCTCACTCCCATTACAAGAACCAGAGTTTTGTTTCCCGCAAGATCATCTGCCTCGGCAAGTGCTTCAAAAGTAAAATCCAGTTTATTCTTCTGGGCTACTATTTTAACCATTAAAGCGTCCGGTGTTTGACCGGCCGCCGTCATTAAAAACGGTGCAGGATAATTCTTTACGCCGTTTATTTCCTGGGCTGTTAACAGGTTTGGAAAAATACAAATCATTATTAATACAATTATAATTGTTAACTGTTTCCTTGCTTGCTTCATAAGTAATCTCCTAATTAATATTTTTATACGTCCGATTTCGGTTCAAGATATGTTTCAATTCCATTGTCCATTAATTCCTGTATTTCAGGGACATTCTCAATCATGATCATTTTTTCCGGATCATAAAAAGAAAGGGTTCTTGTCAATTCCATAACTGTAGTCAGATGCCTGCCTACCCTTTCACTCAATGAGACCCCAATTTCTGATGAGTAATCTACAAATACCTTTTCTTTCCTGACAAGTATATCGTAGAAAGGATCTTTTCCGGTCTGCAGCAATTCCTGTGTCGGTTTTCCCCTGAAAGCTCCCTGAAGAATATTTGTAGTTTCGGCAAGGACAACCATTGCCCCGGTACTGTCGCCTATTGATCTGTGAGAAAAACCCGGAACATCTGGAGACGGATACATCTTGATATCTATTCCCTGCATCTGAAGACTCATAAGAGTGAATGCGACAACTTCCATTGCCGTATCGTGTCCAATCATGCAATTAACAACATAATGCTCAGGCACTGCCTCATGTAAATCTATTACAAGATCGATTTCTTCCTTTTTAACGAATTCCACAAGTGCATGGGCAGCACGCTCCGCAAGATATCCGTCCGTGCGTCCGGGATATACCCGGTTCATATTTCTTGATTCGGGACCGGGATATTTTGCATGACCGGTATTCTCAAAGACATCCGGGTCGGGAAACTGATGCGCAGTATTCGCATATCTTGATCCTGTTCTTATTTTTCTAATCCCCTTTGCTGTCTCCAACTCAACATATTTAGGCTGGCCTGTCATTTCCTGGGTATATGTCGCCCCACTGTTATTTATACGGGGTATCACATAAAGACTGCCGCAGGTTACTACCGCATTTTCAAGAAGTGTTATTGCCGACAACTGCCCCGACGGTTCATCATTATGAGTACCTCCCAGCACAAGGACTTTTGCCCCCGGTTCGCCGCTTTCAAGAAAATAAATATCTGTATCTGCAGGGCTGTTCTGAAGCCCCTGTTCATAATCGCTTAGACTCTTTTTTTCGGTTACGCCTTCCCCGGGATACAAAATATCCGGTTCATGCATCTTTAATATTTGGTTGCCTGTATAAATCATTGCGATTACAGACAAAACCAGAAATATCATACCGGTTACTCTTCTGTCTGCTGATTTTATTTTATCGAATATTATATTCATTATTATTCCTTTATCACCTGATTGACAAAAGCCGCAACACAAATGGAATCATAATGAAAGCATTCATTATCTGGCCGAAAACAGTAGATTCTTTATCCATGATATTTTTAATAAAAAGCACAATAAAAAAGGCTATTATCGCTTTGTAAAGCCATTGTATAAATATTATTTCACTCATCGTCTTTCTCCTTTCAGGTCAGCCAGGCGCTTAGAGGATCGGCAAATATAATCGCTAAAATTGCAACAACTATCATTACAATCGCCGGAAATAAAGCTCTTGCAAAAACCCTCCGATACAGCTTTTCTCCAACAAGATGAGCAGCTATATTGCCAGATAATGCAGTCGGCGGCATAATATCGGCTACTGCCGCTATCATTGATAACGCAGCTGCACAAATAATGCTGCTTTTCGGCAACAGGGCAAGAACCAGAGGGTAACCCAAAATGAAGGTTGCTCCGAAAACAGTGCCAAATGCTCCCAGCAGGGGTAAACTGACAAGACCCGGCAGGAAAAGCCATGCCGGAATAACTGCAAAGAAAAATGTCGCCAGTAATCCCCGAACTCCACTCAACGATAAAAACTCTCCTTTTACTCCGGCAGTAAGTATTATCATAAGAATGATAAACCCCTGGCCTCGCAAAGCCTCTGCAGATAAATTAAAAAATCTTTTTAACCCCATCATCGGCAAACCGACAAGCGCGCCTATCAAAAGAATAAGCGGCAAACCCAAATCAACCCAAACAGGCATTACGCGTTCCAATACCAAAAGCACAATTACAACTGTTATAGGCAGATAGACAATCAGGTTTTTTCTGTTTTCTTTTGGATTGTCAGTCTTCGCCTGTTCTGCAGGAATGATTTTCATATTTTCAACTGATTCTTTTCCTGAAAATTTAAAACCGATAAAAAGTGCAAAGAATATTGCGAGCGGAACTGTTAACAGCAGGAGAATTTCAGTAAACCCCGCATACGGCAAAGCTATCAAAACTCCCATATACATCAACGGTAAATTTACCGGCGGCGCAATCATTCCGAGAATGGCACCGGTAATAATAAATACTGCGGTCCATGACTTTGGAACCCCCATACCTGTCAATACCGATGCAACAACAGTGCCGGTGCTTATAACTGCAACCGAACCGATTCCTGTAAGCATGCCGGGAATCATAAGGATTGCCATCAAGCTTAAAAACAGCAATGCTTTTTTTTCACTGAGATTATCAAGAATCAGGTTTTTTATTGCTTCGTCAAATCCAATTTCAGTCATGACTTTAACAAAAATCAATCCGCAGCCGAATGTTAATACTATATAGAAAAAACCGAAAGAACCCTCAACAATATTTGTCAGCGGCAAACCGACACCGGCAACAAGACCGGCAGCCACAGCCGAAATTACAAGTCCAAACGGAGCCGGGACTTTTATTACAGTAGACGTTAATACAACTACGGTTATTAAAACAATTAATGCAATTATTGCCGATATCATAAAATACCCTGCTTATTTAAGTTTGTACTTGTTCATTAGCTCTTCAAATCTACTGCTGCTTTTCAAAGCCTGAACATTTTCTGCAGTTGATTCGAATAATTCCACGCCCTGCGGATTCAAAGAATTGAAAAACAGTTTATAGATTTTTCCTTTCAGTTCGTATAAGGGAATTTCTTTCAGGTCCTTCAAGTCAGTACTTGAAAAATCACTTGTTAAACCGATTGCACCTACACCCACAGCCTGGATCAGACTGTATTTCATAAGCACAGCAACAGGACTGACTTCGACTTCGACTGGGAATTCAGGGTGCCTGATAACCTCTTTTACTATCTCTACCAGAAACCCGGGATTGTTCTCATCAAGAGTCACCAGCGGGTCTGTACGGTATGCGTAGATTCTTATAACATCATCGTCTATTGGCTGTGCTGATACGCGGGAAGGTGCCGCAAAAAGATTTGGTAAAAAAAATACGGATATGATTAAGCATAACAGTATGCTGATTATTTTCTTATTCATTTATTCCTCACTCAAATTTTATATCCCGGCGCAATTGCCGGGATAAAGTTAATTTAAAAATATTCAGTCCATTATCGACTGGTTTACTACACCGACAATCCTTTCGCTTGCCGGAAGAATATTCCACAGAAACCATAACTGTGACATAAAAATTATTACTGTATCTTCATTGGGATTTGCATACCATCTGGTACCTGCTGCACCCATCCATCCGTACGCTCCGGGACCACCGTTATCATGATCGAACGGCAAATCTGCAACATTATCGTCCTGAATATCCAGCATATAACCCCAGTCGTTTGCCCAGAATGAATTGTGATTTTCTCCAATCTGGTTTGTTGTCATTTTGTTTACCGACTGTTCACTTAAAATTCTTTTTCCGTTATACATTCCTCCGTCCAGCATCATCTGTGCAAACGGGAAAAAGTCGGCCGCAGTTGAATACAATCCGCCTGCTCCGCTGAACCACTTTTTATGTTCACCAAGAACTCCTCCGAGCCCCAACGGACAACAACCGTAACCGCCGTGAACAAAATCCCTGTCCCACCATTCGCCTAACAATTCTGCCGGTGTGCCTGGTCCGCCGCCCCAGAACATTGAAGGTATCCGCTCAATCTTTGAATCTTCAGGATAAAAAGACGAATCAACCATACCCAACGGTTTAAAAATACTTTCTTCCATGTATTCGTCAAGAGGCATGCCTGAAACTACCTCAATAATGTAACCGAGCACATCTGCACTTGGATCGGTATAACCGAAACCTTCACCCGGATGAAAAATAAGCGGAAGTTTTGCTACAAGTTTCGCGTTTTCTTCAATCGTCAGATCATAGTCGTCACAACCTGTCATAATTCCTGAATCTCTCATCAAATCGCCTACAAAATCCATAACCGGATCCCCGGTATATGCATCAGCAGCAGGATCCCCGGTGTTGTTTGTCGGTCTGAAAATCCCTGTAGTCATTGACAGAAAATCATGAAGAGTCAATTCTCTTTTAGCCGGAACAAGAACTATTTCTCCATTTTCATCGAGTTCCGCAACCATCATTTCGGCGAATTCAGGGATGTACATTGAGATTGGATCAGTTAAAAGTATTTTGCCCTGATCAACCAGGGTCATTGCAGCAGCTGCCACAGGGGTCTTACTCATGGAAACAAGACTGAAAATAGCATCTTTGGTCATCGGCTGTCCTTCCTGCATTTCGCCGAAAGCTTCGAAGTAACAGATTTTTCCATGTCTTGCAACCAGAACGACAGCACCGGGTATATTCTTACTGTCTATATAAGTATTGACAATTCTGGAAATACCTTCGTCGAGAATTTCGCTGTCCATACCAACCTTTTCGGGTGCAAATACTTCGTCGGTTATAATCCGTTCTCCGGCAACATCCTGCTGCCCTCCGGCAAATAACACTCCTGCCGTCATAACCATGAAAATACATAGCATAACGACTTTGAAGGTTTCGGATTTAAACACTTTCATAAGTCCTCCTAAAAAATAAATGTGTAATTTTAATTATTATTTAAAAGCCATATTTCCCGACAGTCAACGTTGGGAAACTACCGGAATACTACGGGCATTTTACTAGTAGTGAGAGAACTTTAAATTTCACTTTTTCTATCTATTCATGCAAATTCATCAGGTAATCTCTCAAATTAACACTTTTACCTTTCAATCCCAGCTTCTTCCTGATATTCGCTCTGTGGAATTCAACAGTACGCATTGAAATATTGAGGTCAGAAGCAATCTCCTTGGTCTCCAGTCCGTCCCGGATCAGGTATGCGACCTGGATTTCAGAATAAGTTAAATCAGCATATTCAAGTTTCAGCTTCTGTGATAATTCCATAGCAATATCCGACAGGTTGGTGTTTATTATCTCAAGCATCTTTTTCTGATGTTCATCGATTCTGGTTTTCAGAAGCTTCTCAGTATAGGGAACAACAAGTTTCCTGATATTTAACTGCAGCCGGCTTTTTACTTCTTCTATATCATCATCTCTCTTCTTCAACAATACTTTTAAAGCGGTATTAACCTCTTCAAGTTTGTCTTTTTCCATCATTAATTCTTTTTGGCTGTTCAGCAGTATTTCTTCAGTTTCCTTTAACTTTGATATATCAGTAATTACTGCAAAACTTTCCTTATATTCACCGTCCTTGCCGACAAGAGGGCTTGAAGAGATTAGTGTGGTTATTCTTTTATTATCATTCCGTATCCAGCGCATTTCAAAAGTAGTCTTTTCGCCGCTTTTTAATTTTGTAAGATTACTTTTCAACTTTTCCTGAAACACTTCATCTATAAATTCCAGAATATTTCTGTGTTTAATTTCATCTGCGCCATAACCTATCATTTGACAGAACCTGTCGTTTGCATATTTAAGCTGCCAATTCTTATCCGATATAATGAATCCCTCTGTCATTGCCGCTAAAAGCTCACTGTTTCTTTCTTCACTTATTTGTAAAGCTTTAACAGCATTTTCGCGCTCGGTAGCCGCTGTTATTCTTGCTTCAAGAGCTTCTTTTCTTGATTTATCAAGAAGCTGCTCCTCTTTCCTGTGCCTTTTCATTTCTTCCTGTTCTTTGCGCAGGTGATTTACACTTTGATGCCAGAATAATCCGCTTATCACAATAATTGCCAATATAATCAGACAAAGGAACCACCATGACTTGTAAAAGGCAGGAGATATAATAATTTCCAGATTCTTTTCATTACCACTGTCAGTATTGACAACTTTAAAAAAATATTTGCCGGCCGGTATCTTCTGATATGAAATATATCTTTCATTTATAATATAGCTCCAGTCTTCGTCATAATCTTCCAGTTTATATTTATACTTTAGACTGTTTAAAATAGAGAAATCAATTTCTACAGCTTCAATAAAAAGATTATTCGAGTTATGTTTCAACTTTCTCTTTTCGCCGCCGTTTAATTCGGAATATTGAATAAATACATAATCATCAGGAATATCGGGTTCTACATAGATGTTTAACTGCGCAGGTTCGTCACACCATATTCCATCATTATTTGATCCCATTACTTCAAGACGGTACATTCCTTCTTCCAGCCCGGAGTAGAATCCGTTTCTTCTGGTGCCCGTTTCAATCCATTCGTTATCACGGCCAATTAACCTGTACTTGTATTTATTATTTTCCGATAACCGATAATTCAAAGCAACTGCTTCAAACTCGAAATAATTCTTTTCAGAAGGGATTCTCAATACAGGGATTGTATTCTCATCTCTGCTTAAATATAACCGTTTCCCGTTCTGCATTAACTCTGAAATAAAGACCGGAGGTTTATATTCATTGTCTTTTACGGTCTCAGGATAAAACTTTGTAACGCCTCCCATTCCTGAAAACCAGAATGAACCGTCATTTTCTTTAACCGGCTGTTGACAGAAGGTCCCCGAGGTTCCCAGGGCAACTCCGTCGGACTGAGTATAGAGACTGATTTTTTTCGTATCCGGTTCAAATTTGACAATTTCGCCGCTTCCGTTACCACTTATCCATAATATGCCGTTCCTGTCTTCCAGTATTCCGGACGACCCCTTTGCCGGCCATGGCGCCCCGGCATAACTTTCAAAATAAATAAAGTTACCGTCTGCAGGATCAAACAAAGCAGGCCCGTCGTTCTGAAACGAAACCCAGCAGCGTTCTTTTGAGTC
Source organism: Spirochaetia bacterium (assembly GCA_963675665.1). Taxonomy (GTDB): domain Bacteria; phylum Spirochaetota; class Spirochaetia; order UBA9216; family UBA9216; genus Thalassospirochaeta. The sequence goes on along the minus strand of OY776510.1, from coordinate 3,072,329 downwards.
CTTGAAAAAGCCTGAAGGATTACCTGTCTTTGCAAGGGTAAGATTGTATTCAGCGATTAATTTTTCACTGTTTGTGTCGAACTTCTGCAAACCCTCACCAAAACTCGAAATCCACAACCCCCCGCTTTCTTCCTGTGCAAGGATAATTTTAACCCTTGCCTGTTTCTCCTCATCAAGATAACTGACAAGTTTTTTATTCTTGTCCAGTTTTATAAGTCCGGAGTTGGTAGAACCAAACCAGAGAACATTGCTGTTGTTTACATCGTTTAATCCGAACAATCTCAGGCCGTCAATAGGTATGGAAGTATTTATACGACCATTATCAGTGTTCACATTTACAATAAAGCCGTCGCCCGACATCCAGATAGTATTGTCATTGTCGACAGCCGCCAAACCAAGGATATCTTCAGAAAGTCTGTATTGATAAACAAATGCATTATCGTCTTTATTATATTTACTGATCTTGTTTCTTCCGGCCAGCATCCAAATATTTCCGTCATTATCCGTCCAGACCGAATATAATGAGGCTTTCGGAACATTTATTGACTCGTCATCGGCAGCCGTTAGAGTTGAAAACCGTTTTGTTTCAGGATCCATCCTGTTTAAAAATCCATGTTCATTAAGGATAAATAACGATCCCATTTTGTCCTGTATAATTTGTGCCAGCGAATCTCCGCTTATCCCGTTTTTTGCCTGACATGTTAAGTCATCCCTGAAGTGGGTAATCTTTCCTGTATTAATATTCAGAACATTCAGGCCGCCGTCAAAGGTCGCAATAAACATCAGATTGGGTAACTTATTGATATTCAATAAGTAGGTTACCATATTGCTGCTGATGGTAGTTTCATCATCCTTGATATGTTTATATTCGGAAAACCTGGAAAACCTGTAATCAAGCCTGTATAAACCGTCAAGATATGAACCAATCCACAAGTCGCCCTGACAATCTTCACAGAGGGCATACATATTAAAAGGCGCGCCCGGATAATAATGCAGCACCTCTTTATTAACCGGATCAAATTTCTGCAGCCCCCTGAATGTGGCTACCCAGATCAGCCCGTCCCGCGACGGAATAATTGCCGTGATAAAATTATCTATCATACCGCTGTTGGCACTTGTATATGCAGTAAAAGACTCGTCTTCTTTATTAAACAAATTCAACCCGTTATCCGTAGCAATCCACAGCCGTCCCGAAAGATCTTCGCAAAATGTATATTTTTTATACTGAAAAACATGGTTACTTATGCTTCCGGAAATATTATCATCATGCCTGTAGGTTGTTCGTTCTCCGGACAGCGGATCGAATTTAATTAGACCGTTTCCGGTGCCAATCCAGATATAACCGTCATGGTCCTGATACATTCCGGCATCTATCCGCTCCGGGATTATATGGGTGAAACTCTTGAACTCATACCCGTTATAAAGCCATAAACCCATATCTGTGCCGACCCAGATAAATCCGTCCCGGTCTTCAAGCAGGGTATTACTTACGCCCGGCGTCTGGATTTTTTCAAAAGTAAAACTATCGGGACTGGTATTGGAATCAATGGAATATATTACCTGCGCCGTAAATAGTAATATCAGAATACAGATTAAATAATTGGTTATTGACCTGTTATTACACATAATTCTTTTTCCTGTTTCTGATAATTATGCCGAACATAATGCCCAGGTAGATTATTAAAATAATAACATAATATGCTGTTGGCGTACTCTTATAATATATTCCGGAAGTTCCGGGTATCGGCAGAGGAACCGGATCATAAGGAATATCGTACTTCAGGCATAACTCTTTTATATTAAGCAGATTGATTACCGGAATATTATCTTCAAACATATAATGGATAACGCCTGCAACGCTGCTTTTCAATTCAGGCATTCTTTTTACATGTCCGGCCGCCATTCGATATCCCGCGCTTCCATTGCCGACATTAACTTCAGCACCGCCAATATTTATAAAAGCTGATATTTCTCTTGCGCCGGCATTATTCCTATAAAGTTCGCAGCGCTGTAAAACTGCATTCTGAAAAGAATCTGTATCGATAGTCGTAATATTGTTTCTGATGATTATATTATTTGCTATTGCGGAAGCCTCCGGAAACATCGGATTAATCAATTCATCATCTTCACCGCCTACAGAGGCCCCGATAGATTTTGTTTTATAATATCCTGCATCCAGCAATACTCTTTCCATATCCGCAATAGTCAAATCAATATCTGTAGCTCCATATGTTGAAGCGCCTATGGATATTATGCTCAGAACATCCATTTCCATTACATTTGCCGCCGCCTGTACTGCTATAGCCAATGCCGGGAAAGAACCTGATGCACCTACGGCAATAAGGTCTCCTTTTCCCAGACCGATATCAGTAAAAAGCTGAACCATCAGGGCAGCAAAATCAGGGTTTGTGGTGGTACGTTTTACTTCGAGAGGACCAAGCGTTGTTGTAATCTCTGAATATTCGGTACCAATTACACCTGTCTTATTCGGATCACTTAATTCATCATAATCAATATTATTTTCTATTCTGTAATTGTAAATAACCGCCAGGCTTTCCTGCATGTTTAAGGCTGCTGAAACCTTTAATTCGTATAAATCATCTTTGGTTTTCAAAGGAGTGTATTCCGATATAAACATAAGAACAAGCGATACTGCTGCCATAATAAAAAGATGTAAGGTAGACCTTTTTTTCTTCATACGAGTATTAATGCAGACCCCACCGCTGCCGTTGCTATCTTTACAAATGCCGTAACAATTACAACTGAAGAAACAGTTTCTGTTATCCCCTGTTTACTCATTTCATTGGCTATTAATCCCGGAATAATAAAACCGATAACCTTCAATTCCTGGCTGGTCACCGCATATTCAGCAAGCAGAAAACTCCATAACCAGCCTATTGTAAAACCTGTTAGAATGGTTAATGCAAACCGCCGCTTTCCAAATAAAATAATTACTTTTGACAGATAATGGATAATTAAATATGTGATAAGCGCTACAATAATAGTGCCCAGGATTCTGAGTGGTTGATCTATAAATAATGCAAGATATCCGGGTGTTACAATACCGCCTGGTGAATATCCAAGCAACTCAAAAAGCAACAACCCTCCGAAAATTCCAAGACCGATTGAAAGTTCCAGCATTCTAAATCCTTTTGCAACTGTTCCAGTAGTCAACTATATCAGCACCGTAGCCCGAGATGTTTCCGACACCGATTACTGCAACTGAATATTCTGCAGATGTATTGTTATCTATATTAAAATGCAACAGGATTTGCTGCATGAAATTCTCTATACTGTTCAATCTTCTTTTCCTTATCAGTTTATGCTTTGGCCATCCCGTTTTTTGCAGCCTTCGTGCAAATGGAAAAGTTCCCTCTCCTATAAAAACAATACCTTCGACATTATACAATCGGCTGCATTTATTAAAAAAACTGCAGAACTGGAGACCTCGTTCAACACGATCCGCTCTATGATTATATATTAAAATGACTGGTTCATTTCGATTTATATTCATTTTTATCAGTTTTTCAGTTGATTCAGGATCATTAGCTGAAAAAAAATTCAAAGCATTTATACAAATATTGCCAACTGATATTCGAAACTTGAACACTCCTCCGCTTTCATGGCTTGCTTTTTTTATGCCTGCGAAAATGTCCGCTGACGGGATTCCCATTTCCCTGCCAAGGGCCAAAACAATTTCCAGGTTCTCTCTGATACCGGAAAGGTCTTTGATTATTTCAGAATCAACCCGGTTTATTCCGTTACTTGCACTTATAATTTCTGCCGAATTGATTTTTGCCGCTTTTCTAAAAACGCCCATATAATCGGACCCGGCTTCGATCACCTTTCCATTTTTATATATTGTCGAAGCGAAAGATTCGGCAATATCATTCAATTCAGGACCCATTACATCAAGATGATCCGCTCTCACATTTGTAATAACCGTAAAGCCCGGTTTTACCATTGTTGATGCCAGTAACTTCTGATACTCGGGAACGAGAGCCATACACTCAATAACAACAGCATCAGAATTTCTTTTTTCTGCAATCCTGATAGTATCGATTATTTCAATAATCCGCGGACCAGCTTTTCTTTTAACCGGCGCCTCTGAACCATCATCCAAAATATGCATTGCATTAGTCCCGGTCACTCGGGCTGTAACCGAATACCCCGCTTCTGTCAGAACTGAAGAAATTAATCTGGTTACAGTAGATTTCCCCCGGCTTCCGTTAACCAATATTCTGACAGGTATTTTAGACAATTTTTTATTATGCAGATAATACTCGATAAGCCCCGTTAAAATCAGCAACATGCTTATTAGAAAAATAACACCGTGAGTTAAGTACTGTTCCATAATTATGCCAGATCGATTCTAACACATGTTCTTCAGTTGTAATAATGTTTTTTAATATCTTTGAATTTTATAATGGATTAAACATCGATGCAATCACCTGCATTAAGAATTTTACATTTGTCTTCAAGGTAATTTTTTAATTCAAAAATGGCCATAGATCCCGTACAGTGAAAAGGCAGTATATAATCAATATTTTCTTCGAATAAATTCCTGAATATTTTTTTCCTTTCATCAGAACTGCTGTTAAAAAGATGCATCCCGGCGGCAAACAGTTTAATTTCAGTTTCCGGAAAAAAATATTTTGCATAATTTACAGCCGCAATAACACCGGTATGACTGCATCCGGAAAATATATATAGTTTTTCTTTTTCTTTGAGAACCAGGATCTGTTCATGATCCATATTGTCTTTTATGTATTTATCTTTATCTTTTTTAACAAGAAATTTTTCAGTTTGTTCAGCTCTAATCGTATCGGGAATTGTTCCTGAAATAACCATATCGTCGTTAATCCAATATGGGCCTGCTGTATATGACAATCTGTCTCTTGTTTCTTCAGTTTCTCTTTCTGTCCATAAGATACCTGTTTTTAAACCGTCAGACAATCCATCTTTATCTTCACCGTAAAAATCTCCAAAAGAGTCCCGGTGAATATACACTTCCGCCTTTTTATTGATTCTGCAGAATTGAGGCAAGCCTCCGGTATGATCAAAATGGCCGTGACTTATTACCACATAATCAATATCGGCTAAAGAAATATTCATTGTTTCAGCATTTTTTATCAATGCATCAGTCTGCCCGGCATCAAAAAGAATTTTGCAGTTATCTGTTTCTATAAATAACGACAAACCGTGCTCTGCTAAAATATCCTTTTTATATGTAGTATTTTCAATCAGTACACTTATTTTCATTCTGCTTCCCCTCCTTCAGCATTTATAGGAATACTGCTGTCAGAATAAATCTCATAACAAATGAAATTCCTCCAATACAAAAGCCCATACAAACAACTACGCCACACATTACAGGATAACGTCGAACTTTTTTCATCATGAATTCGGCACCGAAGCTGACAATGGGAGTAGTAATTAATACATTTAAAATCACTGAAACAAGAATTATTGGTAATGATACTCCGAAATGCATTACACAAACAGAGGCGCCTATGACAGAAGCAAAAGTATAGTGATATCCTTTATCTCTCCATTTACTAAAATAGATATATGCACAAAGAACTCCGCTTAATATTTGTGTCAGCAGAATTGCAGGAAATAATTTCGGGATCCCGTAACAAATATGGGCGGGGTTCAACAGCCAGCTGACTACTGCTCCCAAAAGCAAACCAACGGCTGCAATCTCACTTCCAATAAAGGAAAGTTCTGTTAAATCCGTTATTCCTCTGCGAAGAAGCCAGAAAACAGACAGCTTTGGAGCAATATCATTCTTTTTAACATATGGATCATAATGCGGGGCGACATTTCCTTTTACCAGCCCCCTGTTCCACGGCAGGATTCTGAATATTTCTATTACAATAATGCTGGAAATACACATTCCGATAATTGTAATAAATGTGAACGGAGGCAGTTGCAGCTTTGTTGCAATAAAAACCCCGATTTTTGCGAACGGGAATTGTATCACTCCCGCCAGCACTCCTCCTGTGACGGTAGTTCTCCAGCCGCCCCCATACATGACAATCAACGCTGCAGGAATTGAGCATCCCGGCAAAAAAGTCGGGGCCCAGCCAAGAAGTGCGACATCTTTGGAATATATAAAGGTTGATATTGTTAATCCGATGAAGGTACTGAATAAAATCCAGGGAAGTAAGCCCATTCCGAATGAAACGGAATAAATTTTAAACTCAGGCTTCTTCCTGCATAAAATATGAGCAATTATACTTCCGGCCAGCAAACCGAGGCTTGCCGGTAAAGATTTATATAAAACAGCTTCCGTATAATCTCCCAGTATCCAGAAAATCTTTGACATAATCCTGTTTTGCATTTGTGAAACCAATTCAAAATATCCGTAAATCTTCGGACTTTCCAAAAGAGTTTCTTCAATCCTCAACATTCCCAGATATAGCATAATTGCAAGAAAAACGATTATTGATACCCCTGGTAATAATTTTACTTTTGATTCAATTTTGTTCATATTTGCATCCTCTATTTATTGAAAGGGATTCTGATTGTCAGGATTTCTCCGCACCAGCTACAGCTGTTGCGGAACATTTATATCAAGACAGATTAAGGCAATTCATCGGTCATTTCATAAAAACCGTCAGGAGCATCTTCATACGGAAGTATAATCTCAAACTCTGATTCATCAATCTTTTTGTCTATTTCGAATTTTCGCCACGGGTTATATTCTGGACTGCCGAACACAACATCGATTGTCATTTCATGCGGATCAAGTATGCCGCTGTAAAGCATACCGAACATATATTCCATTCCGTAATAATGAGTACATAATCCATCGGGATATTTTTTTGATATAAGCTGTTTTATATCATCCTTTTTTATTTTTTCTTTTGATAAGAAAAGTTCCCTGATTTTTCTATACCGGATTACCGAACAATTCCATCTCTGTTTTTCAATATCGAGCATTTCGGGTAAAACAGCGTGGTTACTTGCGAATATACATTCTTGATCATCAGAACTCGAAACAATTTTATGAAGTTTGAATCCGTCCAGATTTTCAAATAAAACAACATCCCCGGACTTGTCGCCCATCATCAAATTCATATTATATGCGATCGGCATATCTTTCAGATATGCAAGGGCTTCATAAATATCCCTGCAATTCTCCAGCAGACTTCGTATCACACACCAGAATGTTAATCCGGTTACTTTTGCGTCCAGGCCCATTCCTTCAACATTAGTTACCGGAATCCCGTTTGAAGACTGGCACATTGCAAGCCCATGCTCATTGATTCCGTTGCTGCGGCCGAAAACATTGCACTGAGATCCGGCATACCTGTACTTATTTTTTACCGCGTTGCCGGCAAGACACATTTCTTCGAGGGTATCCGTAAAATCATATGTATATGCGAGAATGGTATGCCCGTCGATATTCCGTTCCGGTCTTACACCCATTACGTTACATCCGGCATTCATAAAACTTATTAAATAAAAGAAAACCTTTTCAGCATCTGTATCTATTGCTTCGGCAAAACTGCTGATTTCCTCATTTATACCGGGACAGAATTTATCATATATTTTATACATTTCTTCTATCTTGCGGACATCTTTTTTCGGGAAAATATCCACAGGGATATCCAGCCATTTCTCGCCTTCCGGTACGGACTTAATCCATTCCCCCAGGCGCCGCCCGATTTCTTCATTTGTCCCTTCGTGATTAAGTAAATATGCTGTTGCTTTTTTCATTATTTTTCTCCTTTAATTTTATACTGCTGCAAAACCAACTATCAGGAATCCGATTATTGCAATTGCAGTTCCTATGCCTACATACGGCAAAGCGGCTTTAACCTGGGGTACATTTGAAACACCTGTTCCCGCAGCCGTCATAAAAACAGCATCCGAATAAAAACAGGCCTGACTTCCCAAAGCAATTCCCGACATGATACCAGCAACAAGAATCAGTGGATTCATACCGAGATTCTGGGCCAATGGAATAAAAACCGGGGCGGCAATGACTACCAAAGCCCAGAAGCTGCCGGATGCAAACGCAACTAACGCGCTTAATATAAAAGTAATTGCAGGAAGAAAAGCGGGATGAATGTTTCTTGTAAAAACATCTATCATGTATTCCGAGAAACCAAGCTGCTCGTTAATACCGGCAAGGGTAAAGCCGATTAATATTACGAATATCAGGTTGGCCATATTGGTAATACCTTCCATAAAACCATTAACAAACGCGACCGGTTTCATAATTTTCTGACCGATATACAGTATGGCCTGTGTTATCAAACCTGCTATCAAACCGTGAATTAAATCATTATTAAAAAAAATCATTGCAGCTACCAATACAATAACAGGTAAAATAAAATTGATTGGGTTTCCTGGTGCAACATCTTCCGCACTCTCAATATTAATTATCGGTTTTGGTCCGTCTTCAACAACCGGCAATGTTGTTGTTCCGCCGTTTTCAACACGGACGTAGGCTTTTTTCATCGGCCCGATTTTTGGAAATAAACCTATGCCCAGCAAAAGACTTATTACTATTGCAATCCACGGATAAAACATATACGGAATCGTCTTAATATAATCATAGAACCCCATATTGAAATTTCCCATGCACCCGATTGCAAAAGCCGCCCAGCTGGTAAACGGAATTAACACGCAGACGCAGGCCCCCATTGAATTCACCGTATATGCGAGATGTTCCCGTGGGATTCCCAGCCTGTCGGTTATATGCTTCATTGAAGCTGACACAGTGAGAGCGTTTAAATAGTCGTCAATAAAAATAATTATCCCCAGGAGCCAGGTTGAAAATAATGCAAGTTTTTTAGTTCTTGCAAGTTTTGACATTATTTTGGAAAAACCCATCATTGCTCCGGATTTTTCAAACAGGGTAATAAAAGGTCCGAAACCGAGAAGGATTAGAAAAAGAAACTGATATGATTCAGCACTTATAGTCCCATAGAGCAAACTGATATAACCGCTGAAAAAGCCTCCTCTAAATATAATCACTGCCCCAACCAGAGTGGATAGAAGCAGCATTTCAGTCATCTTTTTTGTTATTACTACTCCAATAATAAGAGTAAGTATCGGTATTGTTGATAAAAATCCATATTCCATTTTCTTCTCCAGTTAATATACAATTTGAATATAATCAACGCCTGTAAACTATTTCACCGTCTATCATTGTCAGGTCAACTTCAATTTTCCTGATATCTTCGCAATCGACGGACAGTATGTCTTCAGAAAGAACAATCAAATCCGCAAGCTTTCCGGTCTCAATACTCCCCTTGATTTTTTCTTCAAAGCTTGCATAAGCGCCGTTATATGTATACATACGGATTGCATCGATAATATTAATTTTTTGTTTTTCACCTATAATCTCTTTTGTTCTTGAATCGGTACGTGTAACTGCTCCGTATAAAGCCAGCATCGGATTACAATTATTTACAGGCGCATCAGAACCTATTGCAGCCGGAATACCGGCATCCAGATACGATTTAAGCGGATACATATAACCAACCCTTTCTCCGTAAAACCTTTTATAATCGCTGCCGTATAATTCGATAAATCCCGGATTCGGTGTAGGTATCACATTATACTTTTTCATCTTTTCAATAAGAGCAGGCGTCATCATTCCGGCATGCTCAATTCGGGGTCTGCAGGCTGTACCCTGATTGCCATTCATAATTTTCCCGATGATATCGAGTAAAAAATCAATCGAGAAATCTCCCTGAGCGTGACCGGTTATCCGGTTTCCTGCATTATGAGCCTTTGTCAGCACCCTCTCCGCGTCTTCCGGTGTACATAGCGGAAATCCTTTTAAATTCGAATCATGAGAAAATGGTTCCTTCATAACACATGTGGGTCCGCTGCTGCTGCCGTCCGTTATTATCTTAAACGGTCCAATCGAAAAACGCTCATTACCAAATCCGCTGGTCAAACCTGTTTTAATATAGGATTCCAGTAACCTTTCATTTTTCTCAAAACCTGAAAGATCGGAAATCATTACATGCAATCTTACTTTAATATCCCCGGCTCTGCTGGCGGTTTCAATAAAACGCATACCGCCGGGGCCTTCCAGCCCCGCATCATGAACAGTAGTAATACCGTATTTCAGCATCAGTTCGTTTCCGGCCTTTAAACCTTCAAGCAAATCTTCTTCAGTAAACTGAAAATGGTTCGCCACGTTGATAAAAGTCATCTCTTTCAGCAGTCCGGTCAGTTTTCCGTTTTCAACTATTACTTCATCCGAAGGTCCGGAATCCGCCGATATCCCGGCAATTTTTAAAGCAAGAGAATTACAGACCCCCATATGCCCGTCACATCGGCCGACTCTTACAGGATTATCCGGAGCGACAACATCAAGCTCTTCAATTCCCGGATGCCTTTTTTCTTTCAGTTTGTTATTATCGTATCCGGCACAGACAATCCATTCTCCCGGCTTCTTGTCTTTTACTTTATCCGCTATCAATTTTTGAATATCTTTTATCGATTCTGCATTTTCAAAATTAACATTCAGTATCGGCCCCATCAGCATTCCCATCACCTGAAAATGCATATGACTGTCAATAAATCCGGGCATAAGAATTCTGCCGTTTAAATCTATAACCTCGGTTTCACTTCCAATCCAGTCTTTAACTCTGTTTTTTGAACCGCAAAATTTTATTTTATTTTCTTTTACAGCAACCGCTTCCGCTATCTCGTTCCTGGAATTTACAGTTATTACTTTACCATTTAAAAATACCGTATCAGCATATTCGGGCTCATACGTATTTGTATATATTTCTTTCATTAAGTACTCCTGATATTTTGCAGTTTAATTTGCTAACCTTGCCTGCTTATTCCTTCTGCTGCGTTCACTTTATAGAATTCATTAACTATTTCTTTGTCATGGAATTTTTCCAGCGTCTCTCTCTTTACAGGACGTGTTACAAGGCTGACAATAATGTGAATTGGTATATTAAACATCCATCCCCAGATACCGGCATGAATTCCAAGCGGATTCTTCCATATAAAATTGCATGCTATAACCACTATTACTCCGGCTATAACTCCCGCTGCAGCTCCGGCTTTTGTGCTTCTGGGCCAGAGAAATATTCCGAATAATAAAAGCGGCGTAAGTTGTACCACAAATCCAATACAGAAAAGATTTATATAAACCATATTGGCCGGTTTTAATATTGCCAGAGGAAGGACTATTCCAAACATTACAGGCAGAAGCAGCCATCGTTGCAGCAGACCTTCCGTTTTCCCGGCTTTTTCTTTTTTAAACGGCATAATCACATCATGAGAAAGAGTTAAAGCAGTTGTATGAAATTGCGGTTCACTGGTCGACTGGGCTGAAGCCAGAACCCCGGCGCCGAACAAACCGACAACCCACCAGGGTAACTCCTTCATAATAAAACTTAAAGCCACGCTGTCGGCCGGACCTTTATATTCCGTATAGGCATAAACACTGATAAAGCCGACGATAATCATAGGAGCCATAATCAGATAATATACGGGAAGGTAAATATTTGCATTTCTTACCGTGCTTTCCGATTTGGCGCTGGCATAACTTGTCCAATACCCGGGCCAGAAAGACAACATTGTCACTATAGCGGAAGTCGTCCAGAAAACAGGCGGCATATCACCCAAAGAACCAGGTAAAGTTAAATGTGCCGGTTTTACTTCAGCTACAGCTGTAAACACACTACCCAGGTTTATATTCCCGTTTATCTTATTCATAATCAGCAGGCATACGGCGATGGATAAAATAAACATCATTATGCCCTGCAGAACATTCGTCCAGCCTATAGCCCTCACTCCGCTGATAAATACATAGATAAAAATTGCAATTAACACAATCAGCTGACCGGCCCATAAAGGCAGATGTTTTCCGCTCATTACAAAAAGAATATATCCGACGCCGATTATCTGTATTACCGACATTCCTATTGTTGCCAATCCGCCTACAATACCGGTTACCGCCCTCAGGAATTTACTTTCATACCTTATCCCGTATGCTTCAGCCAGGGTAATTATCTTTTCTTTCTGTGCAAGTTTATTAATTCTTGGGCCGGCAAGATATCCGGTAAAAGCAGTTAATGACAAACCTACCAGAATATAAAAGGCTGCAACACCTTTTAAATATCCCCAGGCAGGAGCACCCATAAAAGTATATGCACTGATATTAGCTGCTCCGCACAGAAAAAAAGTGACGACAACCCCGATAGTATTTCCGCTTATCGACCAGTTCTCCATTTTCCGCATATTCATTTTGCCTCTCGATTTGAGACCCAGGAAAACCGTAATAATCGTATATGATATTGTTATACAAAAAGGAAGAATCCACTTCTCCATTACTTCACCCCCCATTTTCTTGCCAGTGATAAAACAATCACAATCAGAACCGGCACCAATACGGCCAGAACCATAACTGAAGGGACCCCAAAAATCAAAGAAGGCGTGTTTGCAAGGTTAATAACCGGTGATACCCCGAAAAGTATTACGATAAGCATCATTATAAAGACCGCAATTTCTTTTTTCTTTTTCGGCAATACAAAAAGCCTGTTTCCGTATTTCGTTCTATTTTCCGCTCTTTCATTCATATCTCTCTACCTTCCTGATAATCTCTTATCCTGAATAAACTTCTTTACTGAAGGATTGCCTTCCGCTCTATAGATTTTATTTTCAGTAATATCAATAACAGTCGACCATAAAGTATCAAAATCCAACTCTTCCTCATATTGACAGATGAATCCGTAACGTCCACCGAGAATTTCTTTTGCATACTCAACGGCATCTTTCCCCTGTTTATTTTTCAATGCTTCATATGCCGTTTTATATCTTCTGTCTGCATGGAAATTATTTTTTTCAGTATCTGAATATTCCAGCATTTCGTCTGAAACAAAATGATTTGTTGCAACAATAAAATCATCAGCCCCTGCAGCTCTTACAACCATTTTTTCAGGCGCACATTCTGCAACTGCAATATCTCCTTTTAAATCTGCAAGCAAAATATTACATGCCGATGCAACAGGTATCTTTTTTAATTCTTCAACAGCCTCTTCAGTAGTGCCGCATTTTTCCAGTAAATACCTGACAAGAAAGACCGCACTTAATCCGGGTTTTATATCAGCCGGAAAAACAAACGTCATGCCGACAGCAAGCCCCCTGTTATTGTAGCCTTCTTCAAAGTTTATCATTGCTGAAGAGTTTCCTATAAATTCCATTCCGTTCTCCAGTTTGTAATAAAAACTCTGACAGACTTTTTTCATTTCAGGAGGAAGATCCCCATTGCGTCCGTATATAACTTTGCCGTTATGTCTGAAACCTATAGCGGTGCAGCCTTCATCAAAAAGACAACATGCCATGCATAATAACCATGACGCAAATCTTTCATGGGAGAATTTTAAACCGTCGGTAATCCCTCTGATTTCTTCACAAATTTCCGGAAAAACATCCAAAAGGATTTCATGAGACTTCTTTCCAAAATCCTTTTGAAATTCATTAAGGTTTATAATTTTATTAAAATCAATCCTCATGAATCTCAATTTGCTGCCCAATTTAAAGCCGATATCATAGTGACATCCTATAAAACTCTGATTTATCATTGTTTTATTATTCCTCCTTGTATGTATAATTATTACCATCCGGATAATTTGTAATCATTTAGCAGGTATTATGCCAAAAGCATAACAAATAAATATGCATAGAGGATTCTGTCTGTTTTTAGGATTTTCTTTTCTAAACTTTCACGATTTAGGGATTTTCTACGGTTTTAATCTATTGGATTTATCTGATATGTCCCTGAAAACTGAAGAAACGACAATTTTTTATTAGATATGTTGCATTTATGCACCATACCACTATTTATTCTTGTTTTATGTTGCATAATTGCATATTTTATGCATTTATGCATTATTTTATATTATATTTCTTAAATTTTCTGGAAATAGTAGACTGATCAACATCAAGAACTCCTGCGATTTTTCTTGAACTTCCATAAAGAGATTTATAGTGGCGAAGTATTTTTTCTTCGTGGCTGTTCATCAACTCATCCAAACTCCTGCCATAATCCAATTGCTGAAGTTCGCCCACATTCTGTTCCGTTACGTATGAATCATATGCCGTCTGCATCTGCAGGAAATCTTCAACAGTTATTTCAGATGATTTTGAAAAAAAGTAAAGCCTTTCGATCAGATTCTCGAGCTCTCTGATATTTCCTTTAAATATCATCTTTTGCATTTGAATGATTACATCATTACAGATTTTCTTCTGCATACAGTATTTACGGTTAAGCTTCTGAAGAAAATGGTATGTCAATGGAGGAATATCTTCTTTCCGCTCACGCAGCGGCGGCAATACAAGCGGGATAACATTCAAACGGTAATACAGGTCGCTTCTGAATTTACCGGATTTAACCAACTCAGCCAGATCAAGATTGGATGCAGCGATAAATCTGATATCCACTTTAACAGGTTCATTGCTGCCTATCTTCTGTAATTCACCTTCCTGCAATACTCTTAAGATTTTTGACTGCAAATTAACAGGAATCTCGCTGATTTCATCAAGCAGTACCGTACCGTTATTTGCATGCTCGAGCAATCCTTTTTTACCTTTTGCATGTCCACCCGTAAATGAACCTGATGCATAACCAAACAATTCTGATTCAAATAAAGCTTCAGGAATTGCCCCACAATTAATCTTCACATATTTCTCATTTCTCCTTTCACTGATTTCATGCAATACTTTGGCAATAACTTCTTTGCCCGTTCCAGATTCTCCCTGAATCAGCACAGTTGCAGAAGAACTTTTAAGCATCTGAATTTTTTCCATCACCTTCTGCATCCCTCTGCTGCTGTAAATTAATAACTTGTCATCCAGATCTGTTTGATCGTAACCCATATTTTTCAGGATTTTATCATTTTTGACACTATCATTGTTTTTCTCAAGTTTCTTTTTTAGATCCACTAACCGCGGTATATCAATAATATTGGAAATCACATATTTCAATTCATCATTTTCATCAAAAAAAGGTATTCCCTTTGCAATATAAGATTTGCCGTTATGTACCATATTCTGCTCAATAAGAACTTCTTCTTTCTTTTCAAGGACCATAAGGGTTGTAGAACTTCCGTGTTTTTCCCGTTCCTTTAATTCTTCTACTGATGACAATTCAAGCAGTTCTCTCGGCATTCCCGTCAGGATTTCCAGTATTTTATTACAATATATAAATCGACCGTCTTTATCATATACAACAATTCCCGAAAGACCTCTCTCAATTGCCTGTTCCATTACTTTGATATATTCATCTTTTGAGGAAAAGCCATTGAAATCTTTATTATTCATTTCTCTTTTATCCCTTGTAAAACATTTGCGAAAAAATCAGCTTCATTTTCCAATTGTAAGCTGAAAGCCGTTTTTTTTACAATCATAGTTTTAATTTTCTGAAGCAGTGGATAAACCATTTCTGATATTTCTGAGCACCTCTGCATTGTCGGTTACGCTCTTCATCTTTCTCAACCGCCCGAACGGACCGGACTTTTGAAAAGCCTGCCGAAACCGGGTTCGACAATCTTGAACACCGGTCTTCAGGCATCCTTTACAACGTCCAGCTCGAGATACGGAGGAAACATACCCGGTCTGACATCTTCTCGGCTGTTATAAGGCAGATCAGCGGTGTTGAAGCGCCTTGTGCGTTTGCACCCTTGCCAACCTTAACACGGACGGGTTTAGAGTTGTAATCTATTATTGAACAATATGTCAATTTCAGATTTACGTACAGGTTATCTGTTTACAGTTCCACCCATCTTCTTCTGAGTATTCAATTCTTTTCCCGGGCGTTCCCTTGCAGTCTGCAAGGTCGGGCTGTCCAGGGGTTTCGTAAAAAACGGCAACGCCGTTTTCCACCGCAGGGACGAAGTCCCTGCGCCCTTCCCATCCCTAACGCTGCAGTTCTGTATTCTTATATCCTTGTTTGCTTTCCCGCATTATTGTTCTAATTCTGATTAATCCGGATGATCAGCAAATCTCTCCATCTCTGCTTTTCCAAAGATCTTTTTACCAATCTACTTTTATAAAGCTTCCTATTTTATCAATTCAAATATCAGCGTTTTATGGTTTCCCAGGGTCTTTGAACCGGTGGCAATTATATACCTCCTATCTGGACTCAGATAAAAGCTTTCACCAATACCGTGGTGGTTTACAAGCAGATAGTCTTTATAGTCGAGAAAAACTTCACCTTCTCTGTTAAAAACCCGCAGCGAACACCTCGAATATTCATCATCTGATTCCACATCTTCCCTGTAGAACATTCCGAGATACATGTCTTCATCCAGTTTTTTTATATCAACATACCCATATTCTTCAACAATAGGAATTACAGCCTTAATTTCCGGATATTCAAATTGAACTTCATAAAAATCTGTTCCATAACTTCCGATTATTAAATATCCGGGGCTCTCTTCATTTTTATATACACCTAATTTCTTCAAAATTTTATAGTGTTCAAAATCCCTGATATCTGCTTCAAGATGCCCGTAATTCTTATAATCAGCCCTGTTTAAAGACAGCTTTCCAGGTGAAGTATTTATATTATATGTATATATATTTTCAGGTAACTGACGCCCCCCGCTGTATTTATATCCATCAGGAGTTGATAATAGTTCTATTTTCATAATTTCCTTATCTAATATATAAACATCATCACCAATTTCTATAAATAATTCATATTTTGTATTATCATCACCAACATATATAACTCGTTCAGGAAATTCTTTCAGCTTCTCATAAGGCATATCTCCAAGCAGGTTCTTGTATACAACAATGTTATCTGTTCCGTAAATACAATAAGCCGCCTCATGGTTCGAGATCCAGCCCAGATATCTTATCACATGGAGGGGATCTTCCCTTACCAGTCGTATCTCATATGCATTTGTAAAACTTGTTAAAAATATAATGTTTAATAATAAAAGTATGAGCCATTTTTTAAATTTCATTCTAATACCCCATTCCCTGCATATATATCGTGTAGTTTTCCCAATAATAAGCCTTCAGATAATCCTGCCAGTCCGCGTTGTCTATTCCGTATTTTGATTCCATATAATCAACAAAATAATCGGAGTTAGTCTATTTCTCATTTCGGGAAATACCTTCAAGTATTCCTCAAAACAACCAATCCTGTAATAAACATGCAAATGTTTCAGTTCATGTTTTCATTTTTAACGCTTCCGTTTATCATATTAATTATATATTATCTCCAGCAGATAAGCTTTTGTCTGCGGCGGCCACATGGTCATATCATAACCCTGTATTATTATCTTTGTTCTGTCCGGACTCATTGTAAAATATTGATAGGCATCTCTCATATACAAAAAATCATCAAAGGTATAAATAGTATCCCCTTCCCGGTTACAGATCCTCAACCTGCAATATGCCTCATCCGGATCAAAATAATCGGTATCATCGTTCATATCCTCACCGAAAAGTATATTGCCGTCTTTAAGAAAATATGCTCCCCAATTGGTTTTTAAACTCCTCTGCGAGTCGCTATTTGGAACGACTACTGCTCGGGAAAATCCATCGCCGTCAAAATGCGTCAGATAATTGACTCCCAAATTGGCTTCGACATGAGTTATCAGCAGATTATCATCCAGTACATCGGAGACATTAAAAAATTCAGTATTACTAACAACCCTCTGAATGCCTGATTCTTCCCATGTATAGTCATATCTTACCACCCTTCCGGTTTCAGGATATTTTTGAATGTAAGTAAAACCTGCGTCTGTTCGTCCCGCACCAAATTCAAATAAATTCTCATTAAACCCTAAATTATTTTGATACTTAATGCCTGGATTATTTTGATAATTATATTTAATTTCTTCGAGATTTTTAGTTCTTAAATTAAAAAAATAGGAGTTAATATAAGTACTTCTTCCTTTGCTTATACCTATAATTAGTGATTCCTTATCAACACTAATCAGGGAAAGAGAGAAAATATGGTAATCTTCATCTCTTGCTTCCCCATCAAGCAATAATTCATCATCTTCGTTTATTATATTCAATCTTCTCAACTGACTCGGATTATGCCCGGATATATTATAGACAATCTCTTCATCATTGAGCCAGATATAAGACTCCATAATATATTTCGCGGGCAGCGGCTTGACAATCCTTATCTCATACTCACAAAATGCAGTTGCCGTTATTAATATCCCAAATATCAGTATCGCAATTATTCTTCTCTTCATCATTACATCCATTGATTCATCATCCTTAAATAGAATAAAAATTCTGTCCTGGTTGAAAGCTCTATACCGAATTCCTGATTGCTTCTGTAGTTCCAGTATTCCTCTGCAGCGTATTTCTTTGTCAGGTTTATATTATATTCATATGTGCCCGGTTCCGATAAACCGCTCAGGTTCTGCGCTCTTTCCGATGCCGTAAAGGGATTACTGCCGTATCTTTCCGTTAACCAATCATTGTTATCCATTTGTATATAATTTGTAAAAAGACTTTCACTCATATTTCTGTATACTTCCCAATGCGAATGAGATCCCGTAGATTCGTTTGTCTTATAATCCTGATACTCCCCGATAACAGTTCCGGCGGCCACTTCGGTCGAACCGTTTAATATCAACAGCTCCGTCATAGCATCAATGCTGTTTATAAAATTATGCCCTAATCGGTGCTGATATGCACCATCGCTTGATGTTAAGACTATCTCAATCCCGGCACCTCCCGAATTCCAGCTAATATCAAAGCTTCCGGCTTCCGGAGCTGTGAAGTATTCATCAGTTCCATACTGCTGTTCTTCCGCCCAGGTTTTGGAAATATCATATGCTTCGTGTAATCTGTTACTGTATACAGCTCTTCCGGTCGCTTCCGCCATTTCCGGGGTTATTACTTCCCATCCATACAGTGTATATAATCCTGTTCCCCCATATACCGGTGATGCCGCCGTTCCGGCCTCATTCATGACAGGGTTCTTGCTTATTAAAGCATATTCATAATTAAACTTGATGCCGTTATCATTTGCTATTTTTGACAGTTCAATTGCAGAATCAAGCCAATTTTTCTTCAGTTCATCCAGCTCCGTTTTCTTATATGTTATGGTATTTGAGTCATATCCGGTTACACCGGAAGCTAATGACTGATGGGCCAGATGTGCCGCTGCTATTGCCGCCATTTCATCACCTATCTGTTCCATCCTGTTCGATATTATTCCCTCATTAATATGCGATTCAGCATTAAAGAAATTTCCTCCCAAAAGAGCATCGGCATTGGCAATATCTTCCTTGAAATATTCATTTACCAGGGCTTCCTTCTGTGAAATTATATCCGCCTGTATATCGGCATCTGTGATTGTTCCCGCATACGCTTTGCCGCTTTCAAACATCCGTGCAAGCGTTACTACTGCCGAGGTTTCTTCTCCGTATGCTCCGGAATACATCTCATAGGCAAGGCTGAAGCTTCCTGTTGTATTAAAGATATCACTGCCCATAAACTCATCAGTGCCTATGTCACCCTGATTGTAGGCAAGCAGCAGGTTGGCATCAAGGACTGCTTCTGCAAACTGCTCGCGCCCTTCTTCGGTGCCGAACATTTCGAACAGGTTTTCATGGCTGATGCCGCTTTTGTCATTTTCAAGAAGCTCACGCATCATTACAGCCATTGCCGAATCACCTTCTATATACCCGGAACTGCCTTCAGACAAATAGCCGCTGTTTATTACACCGGTCATGGAATGCATCGATGCGTTTATATTCTTGTAACTCTGTTCGGTTCGGGTCCCTTCAAGCTGCGATCTAAGCAACGCGCTTACCTCGCTGGCTCCATCAAATGTCAATTCATCAACACCTATGCTTCTGTCGGTTATCCCCAGCATCACGTCGCGGTTTGCCGCGGCTGCCGCAGTGTCTTCGTTTATGCTCTTTATTCTTGCCATATTATTAAATACTGAATCTGCATCAAACAAAATATCGCGGTAGCTTACCTGGGCCCCGCCGGTGCCTATCTTGTTGCGGCTTGTAAAGTTTCCGTCTTCGTCAAAACCCATATGCACTTCAAACAGGCCGAGGTCACTGGTGTTCTCTTCCTCAACTCCCGCAAGCGCCATTATATCCGCCAGATTCAGAACATTAAGCGAGAAATCCTTGTCTACAAGCGAACCTGCCGCTTCACCGGCAATACCGCCTATCATCGAGTTTACACGGCCTATTTGTTCCTGATCTATTTTGAGATCTCCAAGATAAAATCCGTTGGCATCGATGCTGTTATTCAACTCGTTCAAGCCGAATGTTGCAGCCGTTCCTGCGGCGCTTCCTACATACCCGGCTACTGCACCTTCTCCGGCCACGCTCTGCACAAGGGTGTTCCAGTTGTAGTTCCACCCTCCTTCTTCGCTGTATTCTATGGCGTTTATTGCTCCAGAGGCGGTGTTTGTTACTATCTGCTCTCCTGTGCCAAGCAGAAGTTCCCCTCCCAAGTCCAGATCCAGGGTACTGCTTAGAGCATCTCCGCCTTCGCCAATCCCTGCTCCTGCCAGTGATACAAATGCTTTTTTCCCAAAGTCGAGCGTTCCCTCAAGCAGGCTTTTGTCTCCGGTGACTATGTCCATTGCAGATAGCGCAAAATCATCGCTCAGGTTTATTGTCGCTGAAAGTATGGCCCCTGCGCCGCTTGCAGCTCCGGCGGTGCAGATAGTAACCGCAAGGCTCGTCAGGTCCGCAGCGCTCGGCGCTTCTATTCCGAAAATTTCGCCTTCCCACAACGGTTTCTTGTAATGCGGCATGTTCACCTCGGCCCAGCCGGCTCCTTCCTTCATTTTGTTGAAGATAAACTCACCCATGATTCTTCCCATTTCGCCAAGCCCTTCGTCTTTCAGCTGCCCCTCGTCGTTCCATTCCCTGCCTGTATCGGCGGTATCGGCAAACTCGGGCGCGTAGCCTACATGTATTCCGAATAATCCCGGTGATATTTCGGGAGAGTTTTCTTTTGTATCCATATTCAAATCAAGATGCTCCCCTACCCAGTCTGCTACGCTCTCAAGTATGGAGTGATTGGTATCTTCTCTTTTATATTTTACTGTGCCTTCTTTATCTTTTTCCACAGTCACCGGAAAACCAAGCTCCACAAGCATTTCGGCGTTTTCCGTCTCGTCGTCCGAACCGAATATCCGTTTCAGCTGCTCCCGTATGTTCTCCATGGCCCTTGCAACGAGCCCCTGCAGGCCTTTCGAATCAAGGTTCGCAACATTGTTTCGGGCATCCTTCAATTCGCTTCCGAAATCAATATTTTCAGGGAGGTAATCATCGTATGTGCTCACATAACCGTCTTCATATACGTACCCGCCTATTGTTGCCCCTACCACAAGCTCTCTTTCATAGCGTCCGCCGCTGCGCGTGTAGCCGTCGTTTCTCATTGTTTGATTTATATTGCTGTCCAGGCTTTTATTGGCGGAGTCGATACTCTCATTAAAGCTCTCCTCGGCATCCTCAACCTGTTCCAGCATACGCTCAAGTTCCAGTTCGGCAAGGTGCTTTTCATACTCTTCATTCTGAACAGACTGAAAGTCTTTTATCGCCTGCAGGCTGTCGGCGGTTGTGAAGCTGTCCGGCGCAGCGGCTGTAAATATTACGTTCTCCGTATCGTTTATCGAGTCGTTCAGGTTCTGCGCGTTTTCAAGCAGGGTCCCCAACAGCTCAAAGTCTACTACCTCCGACAGAAGCGCGCCAGGATCTGTTTCCAGGCTGCTGAAATCACCTGCAAGCACGTCGGCTCCGGCTGCGGCTATGGCTGCTCCGGTCATTTCTCCGAAGTTTTCGAGCACGTCCATGTCGCCGACTTTCGTGCTCTGGATCATTACCGCATCAAGCCATGCCTGTTTATCGCTCAGAAAGTCAAGGTATTTATCGTCCCAGGCTTCGGACTGCCTGTTGTACAGGCGCTTTGTTTCTTTCTGCCATTCGGTGTATTTCCTGGTAAGCTTCCGTTCGCCGGCGCTCCATTCAAGCTCGCCCCGTGCCGATATGGCCCTCATCCGGTTCTCCCAGTTGCGGTATTTCTCGTTCATTTCAAGTTGCAGCATCTGCAGATCGTACATCCTGACTTCACGGTAATTGCTCATCTTGTAATCATAAATGCCTTTTCGGCTCCCGCTTCCGCATAGCAGGAGTTCCCGGCTTTCAAGCAACTCGGCGCTTATGGCGGCGTTAAACTGATCGCTGCCCATTATTATTTCCGCTATCCCGGCCTGTTGTTCATACAGCCTCAGCATGTGTTCCCTTACCGAGAAGGCGGGGTTTCCGAATGCCGATTCGGCCGCTTCTTCAAATTCCTCAAGGCTTATTTCTTCGGCCAGATACTGATAGTATGCACTCCGGTACACTTCTTCCGCCTCGACCTGCTCTCTTGCAACGCCGTCTTCTCCGGTCAGGTAATCGTTAAGCTCTCTCGCGGTAATCTGTTTGTAGTCCTGCGATTCTTCTTCAAGCGCGCTTATAAACAGGCTGCTGTTGACACTTTCGTCCTTCTCGCTCTGGTCCATCATTTCCTGATAATCGCCAAACAGCGCTTCAAGCGCCGCGGTATCAGCGTCGGTATTTCCGGTTTCCGATACAAGTCCGCCCTGAAACAGAAGGGCATGAAGATCTTCACCTTCATTGTTAAAGGCTTCAATAGTCGAGATTTTTAAAAGCCCGATTCGCTGTTCGTCGGTGAGGATTTCATCACCGTCGGCTTCTCCCTCCATCCTCTGTAATTTCGCGAACTCTTCTTCATACACCTGTTTCTTATCAAGAATCAATGATGTGTTTTGCTTGAAATTCAGCATAAACTTCGTACTGTTATACTCCGCAGGTTTTACAATCTTATTTTGAATATAATCTGCAGCGGCCTTTTTCGCGTTTCCTTCTCCAACCATATGAGCCCCGCCCAGGGCCGCTGCCGTACCCAAAGCGAAAAGTATTATGGCGGCAACCCAGTTGAACGGAATTGCAAGCGCAAGTGTTGCCGCAGCAAAATATGCTACGGCCATGCTGAACATTGGAATTGAGGCAATAAAAAAGTTATTGGCATCCTGATTATATTCATCCGACAAATACTGGTTTGCCAGAATCACGCTTTCATTTTCTCCGAGAAGATCAAAGGTCTCAAAACTGTCGCCCGTTGTTGTTTCAGTATTCAGCTGCATTATTCCGCCCTTATCGAGCAGCTTGTAAAAACTGTACAGCCGTTTATTTTCACCGGTGCAGGAATTAACCTTATTAAAGGCGTTTTGCCATTCTGTAATGAGCAGGGTCCTGGCGCCTTCGCGGTCCAGGTCGCCTTCGCCGTTTTTATTCAGGAAATCAGTCCAGAAATTGTCGTTTATATCGCCGGGGGCTCCTGCTGCCTGGAACTCTTCCCATTTAAGCGCCATGGCCCAGGTTGTGAAAAGGTCCCGGGCCCCGCTGCCGTTCATTATCCCGCTGACTTTTTCCAGCCAGAGCATCAGATCGTTTTGAAAATCACTTGAACCGGTTTCGGAGTTCTCATTTGCTTCAAAATATTGCCTGAATGTTTCCGCGTTAGAGCCGGCGCCGTCCCAGTTTATGTCCCGGCTTCCGTCGGCATTTTGTACTATAGAGCATGAGTCAAGTCCGGCGGGAACGATTGCGTTGCCTTCTGAATCAAGATAGCCCGGCGTTCCATAGCTTTCGCTAATCGCCGTATTCCAGTCGGACAGGGCTTCACGGGTCACGGTCTCCTGCCTTGCGATTGCCTTGTTGAGCACGAGATTGATCTTGTTCAACACAAGCGATTCGCGGAAGGTTTCAAGGTAATTATCGAAATAAGCCCGGTAGACCTCGTCTTTCGAATAGATTGACCCGGTCACGGAGCCTCCGTTTATTATCGTCTCAAGCGCATCGTTTGCGGCCCCGGCCCTTGCAAGCTTTTCATTTATATATACAAGCCTTTCCGCGGGACTTACCTTGTTGATGGTCGCAAGCAGGGCATCGCGGTAGACCTGATCCGCGGTCTGTTCACCTAGATCAACATCAGAGGCCACCATTGTTCCGCCGGTTATTCCGCTTTCTACCTCGGTTTCATCGTCTTCCGGCGCTGTTGAATCGTCTTCGGCGCCGGTCTCTACCGGGTCAAACTCGCTGAGTATTTCGTCGTCTATACTCAGGTAGCCTGCCGAAGCGTATTCGTATATCGCCCTTGCAGTAGAATACTCCTGCTTCAGTACATTCAGTTCCTCCAGGGCGGCTTTTGTCTGCGCGTAAACACCGGCGTATTCTTCTTCAAGCGTTTTGTATCCGTCGGCGCCGTCTATCAGCTCCTGCCATTCAGCCTGGGCCGCGTCGATATCAGCCTCAAGCGCGCTTATCTCGTCGTTCAGGGGCCGGAGCTCCGCAAGCTGTTCACTACTTCCCATAGCAGCCATTCTGACAAGCCGCGCCCTTCTGTAGCCGAAGTTTGAAAGGCTTTCCTTAATTGATTCTATCTTTGCCGTAAGGTTATAAAACTCACTCCGGGCTTCTTTATATCCGTTTTCAACCGACGCGTCGATCTCGTATGAATAGGCCTGATTTATTTCAGCATACGATTTGGATTCAAGGCTGTTCCGGAAATCACTGCCGTCTGCGGAACCAAGCCCTTCATGAAGGGTTCTCATGGTTTCGGTAGCCGAAATTGTTCCGTCGTCCCAGCTGTTGATTGCCGCGGTCAGATATGCCGCGTAATCAAGATACGAGTTTGCGGCTTCCAGAATTATATTCAGCTGGTCATTACCCGTGCCGGAAAAAAGCGTAAGCGAATCAAAATTCTGAAAAACCGGGTCCCCGTCATTATTGTTTATCTGAAGATTTCTTGTATAATCAGAATAATTATAATCAACCGTCGAAGCGGGAACCAGATTCAGCTCATCGTCTTCGGAGGACAGGCATTCATCGTTCAGGAAGCTTCGCCAGTTGTCGGAATCGATAGTTTCAAGAGAACCGAGATAGTCCGCTGCTCTGACTTGAAGGTCCCTCTCCGACTGAAGAGCGGACAGTTCAGCCGTCAGCGCGTCATCTCTTTCGTAGAGTTTCTCATAGATCGTCATCAGGGCCTCGTTTAAGAACACTTCGTTTGAGCCTGTTCCCGATCCGGGATTAAGCCCGCTAAGGTTGCTGCCCCTTGTCCGGTTGAACGAAAGGTTATCAAGAATCTCCCTTGCGCCTGCTCCGCAACCCGAAGACAGCATGAACACGGCATCATCCCACTGGACCTCCGCGCTGCCCATAAACCTCATGTAGATCTCGCGCGCCGTGCGCTTCTGTTCTTCACTGCCGTAACGTTCGTCAAGAAAATCCTCGAAATCTCCATGCAGAAGCTCGTTATAGACTTCTACATCATCGAGTATTCCCTGAATTTCAACCAGTTCCGCCTCCGTCTCATCGGCAAGATTGACGGAGTCAAGTAAAACAGACAGGGTTGTTGAGGTAAACGCTCCTTCCGCTATCTGTTTCTTTAGATAGTGGCTTGCCGCATCGGGATAATCGGCCAAAACCGAATAAAAACGCGCATCCGGTTCCAGCGACAGATAATCGGTCAACGATTCCCGGTCGAATGCTTCGTCTATACCTTTTTTTGTCATAAACCAGTTTACAAAATCAGCCGCGTCCGCATCCGAATATCCGGCCTGCTCAACCAGTACCTCGCCGATACCGCATGCCGCTATGGAGGCATAGACGCCTCCGGCCGGGCTTTGGGCAAGCCCTGCAATCCTGCTCATCTGTGAATCAAAAAGGTCCGCAAGTTCCTCCGAATACGATTCAAAACCTGCTTCGTCAAAGCTTGAAATCCAGTTACTGATTACTCCGGCAGCTTCAATATCGTCAAAAATCCGGGCGCCGCGCGCGGCAGTCCGGGAATAGTCGTCTTCCGCAGCGTCCGAGCGGATATTCCAGGCAAGGTTCCAGTAAAGCTCTTCACCCGACAGGGCTTCGGCATCAAGCTCGGCAAGCTTGTCAAGCCGTGCTTCAAGGGCTTCCGCCGGATTCAGGACAGCCTCCTCCAAAATGGCCAGATCGTCTTCGCTCAGGACTGCCCCGGCCAAAAGTTCGTCAAGAAGGTCTTCATATCCGTATTCTGCCGAATACTCCCCTGCCGCTTCCACAGCCGGGTTTATAAGCCCCAGTCCGCAGAAGGCCTTCAGGAGTCCGTCAATGCTTCCGTCCGCCAAACCGCCGTCGAATTGATCATTCCAGAGCTGTACGGCCTTGTCTACAGTTGTAACGCCTGCTTCCGACTCTTCAATCGACAAAACAAGCATATCTTCCATTATGCTTATATCTTCATCACTGTAGTACCGGCTTTTTACGGTTTCCGCAATATCAAACGAATCGCCGGCCCACAATTCCGGCAGTCCCAGGACTATCATCGAATCAACTTCACGAAGGACCTCATTTCCTTCGTAAAGCCACTCCAGCTCAACATCGGAAGGAAAATCGCCTGCGGTTTCGGGCATCAGCTGATCTATTATTCGAAGTTGCTCAAGCTGAGAAATATTTATCGTACTGTCGGTCCCGGTAATCCGGTCAAGCGCCTCGTCAAAGTCAAAACTGTTCCAGATCATGGCGCTGTAGGATTCAAGCCATTGTTCCGGAGCGCTGTCCGGATCTACCGAATCAGGATCGGCAAGTGCAATAGACAGCTCCCAAAGCTCCGCTGCCCGGTCTGTCATGGCCGAACGGTAGTCCTCTATTCCGTCTTCCTGACCAAGGCCGGTCCTCACCGCTGATATATAATTGTCGAACAATTCGTTCCATTCAGCCCCGGCGCCGCTGAAACCGTCCGTGTCCAGAGCGTCGGCCGCCAGATCGAATCCAGCGGTCTCTATCAGCCGAAAATCCGCTTCCTCCCGCAATTCGTCCGAAACATCATCGGAGACGGCCAGAGCCAAAAGTTTCACGCTCTGATCACTGCTTTTCTGAAGTGTGCCCGTCAACGCTCCCAGACTGCTCATGCTGTTCGTTACAAGCCTGATTTTTTCGTTAACAGGACCCGGATCGCCGGAAAACTCCCCGAAAAATGCCGAAGCGGTCCTTATAGCGAAATAATCCTTCAGCTCGCCTCTGTACCCTTCAAAGATCTCCGCAAGATATTCAGGCAGTTGAAGGCCCGATGCCGCCTTATCAAGCCCGGTAAAGAAACCGGCCACTTCCTCGACGGTTGAAAATCCCCGGACTTCCCAAACGGCCTCGGGAGCATGAAAAATCAGGGTATCGGCATCTATTATCCCGAACTGCGCAAGCATCTCTATCAGCCCCGCGCGGGATTTTTCATATCCGTAAGCCGACAGACAGGGCGCGTAATCGATATTTTCCGACAACAATTCGGCAAACCCTTTTGTGTATTTCTGCCTGCTGACGGAATCGGAATAGATCACTGAATACATATCGCCCATATCGGTTGCAAGATTACGGCGTCCGCTTAGACAGGCTTTAAGATACTGCTGCCCCAGGGCCTCGTCGGGATTAAGCACTGCCGATTCGAGTACGGATATATCATCATCAAGACTTCCGAGGGATTCAAGCCAGGAAACAAGGGCCCCGAGCGATTCGACTACCCCGAAAATGTCCGATGCGGTTTCTTCATCTGTATCGCCGCCCCTGTAGTCCCACAGAATCTGCAGGGCCTGCTGTTTCGAAAGTTCCGGAGGCGTGTCGCCGGGTGCGGAACCCCATTCATATATTACGAACTCCCCGCCGCCCGAATCGGCTTGCTGCTGATACAGTTCAAGGATTTCCTCATACACTTGTAAATCCCGCACAACTGCTTCGGTAATACCGGTCAGCCCGGATTCTTCCGCGCTTCCGATTAATCCTTCAGGATCGGCATCAGCCGCTTCGTCGCCGAAGTGCTGCTGTGCCCAGGACGAAAAGTCGTCGGTCGAAAGAAGTCTGAGCTCCGCCAGCCTCAGCTCATAGTTCATGCTGTTTTCGTTTCGGACTTCCTCCGCAATAAGCTGCATCTGCCAGAGCAGCCTGCTCTTTTCAATCTCTTCCGTGTCCGCGTCGGTATAGGCTGTAAAGTATTCAATCAGCTTGTCATGGCGGTAATCGCTCATCGGCAGAAGCAGTTTGTCGGACAGATAGGCATTGAACTGATCAATCGCCTCTTCGTTTCCTTCAAACCCGAACAGCTCATCCGTTGAAGGGCCCGAAATGAAGCCTGCGTCCGAAACGGTTTGCATCCGTCTTCCAAGCTCGGACAGCGACGCGGTTTCCGGATTGAACATGCTGCCGTCCAGGTTTGTATTCTCGCCGCCGCTTAAAAGCCCGACAATCCTGTTTGATACAAGCGAGATCCGGTCTTCAAGCCCGTATTCCGAGGCCGCAAGAAGGTATTCTTCGAGCGCAGTCGACGGACTTTCCTCAGAATCTCCTGTCATGCCCATACTTTCCAGAAGCCGGATGTAGTATTCGCGATATTGTCCGGCAAGGTATTCCGCATTGCCCAGATCGAGATCGGTGATTGCACTGTTATATTGAGACCGAACGTCGTCCAATTGCTGCTGGTAACCGTCTATCTCTTCCTGAATGGTCTGCATATCGGCCTGCAGCGTCTCAAGGTCGGTGCTGATGTTCGAAAGCCTGTCGAGACAATCGGAGTATTCGGCAAGGACCTCTTCATAGGCTGCCTTCGCATCGGCGAGTCTTCCTAAAGTAACCCCGGCATTCTCCTTGGTGGAAGAGTTGTCGGCCGCGTAATCATAGACAGCCCGGGCAATCTCCTGCTGTTTCCGCCAGTACTGCATGTATGCCCTGGCCTTTAAAAGCTCCACCTGATACTCATCCAGATAAATAGATTCCCAGGAATCCTGATCGAATAAAAGATCATTATCAAGCAGGGCATCGTTCAGCTCGTCTCCGTTAAAGGCCGTCTGAAGCGAGGCATTGTCAAAAACAACTATCCCGTAGGTTTCAGCAAGCCCCTGCCGGGCGTCAAGGGCATACTCCTGATAGGTCCTGAACATATCTATCCAGTATACGGCTTCGTCATAAACATCGCTTCCGGTCTGAGGCACGGAACCAAGTACCGCCATTTCAGAAAACAGATCGTCAATAGCCGAAAAATATTGGTTTCTGACATTATAGAGATAATATGGATTAAGACCATAGTATGGGATATTATATTTATAAGGGTCATATGAATTGAAGATATCAAGTTTGTCTGAGTACGACAGAGGTTCGGACCACAATCCCTCCGTATATATTCCGTATTTATCATCTATCCATGCCATTGCATGCTTCATGGCTTCCTGATCATAATCCGAATAAGCTGCAATGGTTGAATATTTTTCATTCAGCTTTTCTTCATCAAGTCTGTTTTTAACTTCCTCCGTAACGGCCAGCATCGAATCCGGATCAAAATCTATTCCTCTCGTATCAAACGAACCTTTTTCGCCCTCGTCGAAACGATCCATCCAGTATTCCCAGCTGGTCCTTGCCGTACGCATCATGTTTACAGACTGTAAAAGCATTCCTACAAGGTTGTCTATCCGGCTCTGCAAAGAAGCCCCGGAATTCGCTATGCTTTCATCTATCTCGGACACGGCCTTTGCTATTGCTTCTTCAAGCTCCAGGCTCTCTTCGGCCCACAGCAGGTTTCCTTCCTGCAGCGTCCGGCGGTATTCGTTCATCCACTCGGTACGTTTTTCAGACAGTTGACGGAAGGCGTCCGCCCAGGCTTCTTCCCCGTCGGAGACCTCGCCTGCGGCGTCCTGCTCCCATTCTATCCGCTTCATCAGAAGCTCCTGCTCGGCCTCGTCCCAACTGTTCATTCCCAGCGTAAGCAGAGTCGAGAAAGACTCGCGCCAGTCTTCGGCATTAACTATTCCGTTGCCGCTTTCGCCGGACGCAGCCTGTGCGTTTAATCCTCTTACAAGCGCTTCAAGCTTACTGTTCAATTCGGCCCGGGTCGCGGCAATAAGCTCGTTCGATATATTTGACGCAGTTTCCTGCCCGCTCTGATGCTCAAGCGAATACTGGTCGTAGAGCCTCAACCTCGTGAACCTGCTCTGTTCGGTATTGTAGAGCCGGTAAAGCTCATCGCGGTAATTATCCTGATAGCTTTCATAATCGCGCAGGTAATCCTGCTCAAGTTCTTCAAGAAGGGCCAGTTCCGTTACTGAAGCCCTTAACTCCGAAAAGGCCGTCGTCATTTTTTGACTCCAGGCATCGAGAAGTTCGGCAATCTTCGACTTTACCCCCTCGACCCAGAGCGTCTTCTCGCCCTTTTGTACAAGCGTCTCGTTTCCCGTCGCGTCGGTCGTATAAACATCGGAATAGTTAACTGTTGTCTTGTATGTAATATTCCCGTTCTTGTCCGTCTCATACAGATACTGCCCGTTCAGCGCGACTATCTCGCTGCTCAAAGCCCCCAGTGAGGGCGGATCAACCGAATTAAAAAAATTATTGTTGAGCCATTCGGCATAGCGCTCTTTCAGAATTTCGTCAAGCTCCGTCTCTGCGTCATCGCGAAGATCTGAAAGATCGAAATCATCGCCCAGCAACAGAATGATTTCCTTCTCCCACGAAGATAACGCGCTCTCAAGCCCGAAGCGTGCGTAATCGAGCCACTGCTCCGAGGATTTTCTCTTGTCCGCCGTATCAAGGTAGGATCTGAAAAGAACATTGTCAAAAGATATATCAGCGTGATTGTACTCTGAGTCCTGCGAAATAACATTTGATATCAAAATAAACGAGTAAAAACAGAGAAGCACCGTAAAAAGACTACGGACACCCTTCATAAAACTATCCTTTTTATAATTAGCGTTTTTAAATTATCTTTATTAGCTGACGTTTGTTTTATACAAGCCTATCATGAAATATTTTAAAAATCAAAAAATTTTTGTTTTTTCTTCATTTACAATAAATCTTCTCTATCTTTAAACCAAGTACTGTTGCAAATCTCTTGTTAAATGGATTATCTATACAATTTTTATATAAAACGATTCATCGAGCAATTTATAGTCTGGTTTTACTAATTTTATATGCTTCTTTAAATATGATTTTATAAAAGATTTTGCTGCACTACGCTTCCATTTTTTACTATCTCTAGTTATTTCTTTTCCATCATTATCAATAAATTTCAATTCATAATGCCAGTAGTTGCATTTTATAGGACTATGTATAACTTTTCCTCTTCCATTATATTCGCTATTCGAGTAGTGATAAGGATAATCACAGCCATTTATTTTTGATAATTCAAGAAATAATAATGCACATTTCTCATATTCATATTCAATATTTTCAGGATCTGGTATGTCCATCCCTGGCGCCCAAAGATCCAATAATCCAGATTTATTATCAACAATATAAAAATTATGCTCTGCATTAAATCTACCAAGTAAATTTAATGAAAGCCCATATAAATCTTGCGAAGATGTAATTATTGCATCTATTCTTACATCTCCTAAATCATCTGCTAACTGATCATTTGCTATTGCTCTTCTTGAAAAATATAAATCTTCCGTATAGTCATCCCTATCAATAATTATATAATTATCTTCAGGTAAAATTTCTTTTGGGTATAAGCCTTCCATTAAGTATATTCTACAATTACCTTTTTTAGATTGAATAAATTTGTTTCTCCATTTTTCAGGAAATTATCACCTTTATAAACCACATAATATATTTCATTACCAAATAATTCTTCATCCTCTAAATAGACATCAACATGAATATTTATATCATCCTTATACTTTATATTAAAAAAAATACTTTCATTATCAACAATTTCCAATGAAGCCAAAATATAATTTGACAAAACCAAATCTTGAAATAAAGTCATTATTTGCTCTTGAATTATAGAATGTATAAAAATGTTCTTTCTTTCTATTTCCCCTTCAAAGCTTTCGGATAATATAGAAACTTTTTCAGTAAAAATATCAATATCCTTTAGGAAAATAGGAAGAGAATAATCAGAAAGCCTGCTAATATACTTTTCTAATTCAATATTATTATCAATAATACCCTCGTTTAAAATGGGCTGTATTGATGGAGCACAGGTACCAATTTCAGAATCTATCCAATATTTGCATTGGCTCTCTTTAGGTACACAATTCATTGTTACCATTATAAAACTCTCCTAATATTCGGGATTCCTATTTTCTATTATCGATGGATTAATAATTGAATAAAATAAATATTTTTCATTATCATGTAATTCTTCTGCAATATTCATAATATCAGCTTTATTAATTGACTCCTCTATATTTTTAAAAATATCAACATCGACAATGCTACCTTCTTCCTGTCTATTTAGAACTTTAGCATTATCTGCACAATTTAAAATTGCTCTATATCCATTCCGTTCTAATTCAACACGAGTTTGTGTATTAATAAATTCAAATTCATCAGAATTTGTAAAATCAATTTTCATTTCAGTAGTATGATTCATACTTTTTTCATTTGGAAAGAAATTTATATATCGCATACCTATTCTATCAATTTTTTTAAATATTCTAGGATCATCTAACACATTACTCAGAACCCTATCAATTTCAATTTTATAATCGTTCCACCCCTTGTAGTCACCTTTACATCCTATGAAAAATGTACGGCTAGATATTCCAATAATAAATTTCTCATTACTAATATGAGCTTCTGCCATATATCTCAAGTTTGGGTCCTTTTGACGTAATTCATTAGGGATGCCAGTACTTTTAAATTCAGGATATCCTTCACTTATTTTACCATATATAACCCCAAATACTGCATTTTCAGGGTAATCAGACTGAAATCTTATTTCAAAATTTGCATCGATTATAGGATCTGGAGTAATTTTCTTGGGTATACCATTCTTTAAATTCATTAAAAACTCCTCGATAATAAAATAACATCATTTACAATTATCATCAACTTTTATTATTTATTATCTTAAACATCTAACATATACATATTTTCTTACTATATAAACAATTACTGCATTACACTTCCTGAAATATATACAAATATTTACTTATACTAAACAATTGTCAGTATTTTTTACTTTTAAACACAACTACATGCCCATTTACATATATATCCCTAAATTCCATATAGCAACGTTATAAGTATCAAAAACGGCCGGGTCTTCGAGGCTTGTTACGGATCAGTAATGGAGCTCGGAATATCTCTATCAGATCCGTTTCAATAGAACAGTATTAATAATCCAATAGTTTATTATACACAAAATCACCCAAGCCCGGTTCAATATTCCCGGCATGCCGCTTGAATTTTTCAGCTATTTTCGTCTTGTCAAAAACTCCGTCCTGAACCAGAACCGGGGTCATTTTATTACAGTAAGGCTCTTCTCCGTCATCAATTTTATTATGAATATAGCTCCCGCTTTTAAACCAGGTTAATGCTTTTTCTTCTTTCAGTTTATTATAGCAAAGCTGAAAACCTGTTATTTCATCATTCTCATACCAGACTATTAAGTCAAATTCCTCGTCTTTAAACCATCTCCTTAAACCTTCATCCGGAATTTGTCGAACATTATTAAATTCAACTAACATACCATGCTCCTTGATTCATATTATATAGTAATTCTTTAAATATTGTTATCCGAATTAATTACAATTGTTTTTTCGTTCGCCGGACTTTCTCACAATGTTATGCTCCTGTTATGAAGAGTGTTACCGTTAATCCTGTGAAATATCAATGATTCCCTGCCCCGTTTCCCCATGCCTGCGCGCGATATTCCGCAAAAAAGGCGTCGGGGGACTGAAAGACCCCGAATTCTTCCTGAATGCCATTCCTGCCGACGGAACACTCTTTTCCTTTCCAGCCGACCGGATCCGGGGATGATCCCTCGGAAGAATCAGTCCATGCGGAAGCACAAATCCATTCATTCCGGTGATATATCACTGTATTTGACATTAATTTTCGATCCTTTGCAAAGAAACGGACACGGCAGGCAATCCCCCCCGCACGAAGCAATGCCATGAAAAGGATTGTCCTCGCCGGGTCATCGCCCTTCCGCTTTTTCAAAATTTCGGATGCAGATTTCCTGTTTCGTTGACTTCCGCGGACCGGACGCAGCTCCCTTCGGACAAATTCATAAAAATGGCTGATTTTTTCATCATCGGAACGATAGGGCATATCAAGCCGTTCAAAGAGCATCTGGATTGAGGGATGCGTATAATCCAGCAGCGGCGTCTCCCGGTAATAGCAGTCATCGGGAGAATCTTTCCAGGTGAATTTAAAGATACAGTGATCCCGTCCGTAGGCTGATGTATTTTTCCAGGAGTTCTCTCTTGAAAATTCATAGTCGGGAATGGCCGCGGGGAAGAAGGCTTTGTCAATTTTGCAGAAGCACGATGCCAGTTCCGGACAGCCGACCTCGGTGAAAAATCGCGCGAACGGACAGTCCCGGACAATATAAAGCAAACACTTCTCCGAATCCGTATCCAGATTTCTTGTGACAAACTGTCCCGATCCTCCCTCTCCCATAAAATGATAAAAAGCCTTCAGCCGTGCTATTCCCGTTTTGTCGCCGACACCGAGAGATCGGAGGTTCTCCCACTGTTCACATGTCCCCATGGCAACGATGATTTCCGACATGATCCGGAAAGCCTGTCCTCTCTCCATTTTCTTCAGCAGAATTCCATACAGCGCGGCAACGGGAGCCAGGCGCTGAACATAGCGGGACTCCTTTGTTTCCTTCCCGGCCCATGACGTCCGGGAAAAAATCCTTCTCTTTTTGACGAGACTTCCCAGCAGAAGAAAAAACCACATCGATCCCGTTTCTTTTTTCAGCACAGTAATAATAATCCCCATTTCCCTTCTTTTCATCAGCAGCTCCTTATAAATCCCCGGAAGGGATTTCTCAATTTTTCTAATGTAATACCGACCAGTTGGTATGTGTTTCTATTCAAAAAAAACCGGAATTATCTCTCTTTTCTCCGATCTCCAAGCAAACTCCGGACAAGATATATCCATGATTTTTCATATCGACCGAGGCTCTTCTCCGCCTGGTCCAGCCAAAATTGATGAATGAATCCCTCCAGACAGGAAAGGAGCAGACATGCCGTCCCTTCCGCATTAAAATCTTTGGGATCCCGATTCTGACTCCCATGGACAGAAACAATAAAATCACGGATTTTCACTTTCCAGTCCGAATGCAGCTTTTCCAGTTTGTTTTTCACGATATTATCCCGGAATGACTGGGCGAGCATTTCCGTATGAAGATAAAAATGACTGCTGCTCTCCGCGGCATATCTGATATACAGAATTCCGGCGGCTTCAAGAGACTTCAGGGTTACAGGTTCAACACTGACAATCTTCTCCCAGAATTCCAGATCAGCAGTCAGGTGCCGGTCAATCATGGCCAGATATATTTCCCGTTTGTCCCTGAAATGCCAATAGATACCGCCTTTTGTCAAACCGGCCTTCAGGGCGATATCATCAATCCTGGTATCCTGTAATCCCTTTTCCGCGAAACATTTCTCAGCGGCGTCCAGAATCTCCTGTTTTCTGATGTCTTTTGGTTTGTTTTCAGCCAAATCCGACCCTCTCCGATTACAAGGCATTCATTCTAAATACCGACTTACCGGTATGTATTATTTTTATACACTTCCTCGCTATTATTGTCAACAGGTAGCAAACAACCGTAATCACGATCCGGAAACACGTATTCTCCGCACCCGCATATTCATTTTGCGTCTCGATTTGAGACCCGGAAAAACCGTTGAATTCATTATAGTTCATTTCTTTTGTATTCCTTGTAAAGGATATATAAAAATATCAGCCGTATTTCCCAATTGTAATCTGAAATCTGATTTTTTTACAATCATTGTTTTATTTTCAGAAGCAGCAGATAAAAAAGCGATTATACATCAGTGAATGACAGTTAAGAAAACATTTCTTATATTTCTGGCCGCATCAGCCTTATCGGTCACAATATTCTTCTTTCTGAACCGCCCGGCAGAGCCGGACCGTACGGAACTTGATCTATACTTCCGGGCTGTAAACGCCTATGAACGCGCCGACTTCGGGCTTTGCCTTAAATTGACAAGCGCGCTTGTAAAAGGAAACAGTTCTTTTCATCAGGCCGGGCTATTGAAGGGCAAGGCGGAATTCTTTTCAGAGCGGTATGAAGAGGCCGAAAATACCCTGAAAAAGCTTCTTAAAAGAACAGAAAACTACTATGAAGCGGAGATTTGGCTTCTTCGCTGTCTTGTTCAACTTGATAATATAGACGCGGCAGCCGCTCTGGGCGAGGATATCCTGTCGCGTGCGCCCGAAGACCCCCGCGTTCTCGGAATACTTGCGTCAATTGCCGCGGTTAAAAATGATTACCAGAAAGCAATAGAATACCGAAGCCGTTCAATCCTGTTCGAGGAAGAACTTGCGCTGAACAGAATTGAGCTTGCGAAAATTTACAGCGGGCTTTTGAATCCGCAGATCGCCTCGCAACAGCTTGAAAGGGCACTTGAACTTCTTTCTTCCGAAAGTCCGTTAAGACAGGCCGTAACGGATCTACTTGAAAAAACGGAGAAATATAAATGAAAAAAATCATTGCCGCTGGCATTATAATCACAGTTTTTCTGTGTTCCTGCTCAACTCTGCCCGGAAGCAGCTCAACCAGAATATATACGGAGATACCTGTATCTGCCGGGGTCCATCTGAATAAAATCACTCTCAAACCTTCTTATATTCTTGACGGTATCTCGGAAGAGTTGCCCGACCTTGTAAAAAGCTGTCTTGCCGGCGCAGGCTTTACAGTCTTTGAACAATCTGACGAGGATATCTACGAGCTGGAGATCTTTCTCCATATGAAAAAATGGCAGTATGATTACAGCAGCCGCGAATCAGTGACACTGAGACTCGAGCTTTCCCTGAACGGTGAAGCGGCGGCATACAGGCTCTATACCGAAGATACCGAAAAAAGCATTGATTCCTTTTCGTGGACTTTTGAACTGATCGACAGTAATATCGCTGAACTTGCTTCGGCAATTTATGATGAAAAATAGGCTGTTTGTAATCCTTTTTTTCACATCAGCTGTCGCTGTTTATTCGACGGGAATAGATCTTGATACAGCTGAAAGGCTTGCTCTTGAATCCTCAAAAGAGCTTATCCACGCAAGGGAACAGATTGAACTTGCAGCGCTTCAGAACAAACTTGATATTCGAAGTTTCCTGCCCAGCTTTGATCTTAGCTATAGTTCAGGCCGGCAGGCAAACCTTCATTCAGGCGATTCAGAGTCGATCCAACTCGGACTCAGTATTACACAGCCGCTTTTCAACGGAGGCCGGGGCCTTGAGGGCCTCAGGCTTGCAGATGTCCGGTTACGAATGCAGGCCGCGTCGCTTGAAAACAGTATGGAAGAACTGCGCGACAGCGTGTGGGGTTTTTTCTACGGCCTGCTTTTAAATGAACAGAAAATGGATCTTCAGAAGGAATTGCTTGATATTTCGGTCAAGCAGCTTTCGGTTACAGCCAAAAAATACGAAATGGGAACTCTGACCGAGCTTGATTACCTTGAAGCGGCTATTGAAGTAAGGGAAATGGAACTCGACATTATGGACACCGAAACCGAAACCGAAGGACTGATGCAGGACTTCGCCGTATTACTCGGATTCGATCACCTCTTTTTCGAAAAAAATCCTCTTGAACTCAAAGGCTCTCTTGATCGTGAATATCAGGGCCTTCAGCTTTGGGAAAATGACCACAGTATCTGGTTACAGACTGCAGCTACGGCGAATCTGAAACTCAGGGGAAAGCGCATCGAACTAGAACAGATAAGAACGGAATACGAACTCTCAAAAAGGGCGTATATTCCGTCAATATCGCTTGAAGTGAATCTGGTTATAAGCGGAACGGATTTTCCGCTTCAACAGCCCGGAGGCTCCGTGAGTCTCAACTTCGGATTTCCGTTTAGTCCGGCTCCCTCCGAAATCGGCATGGGCGGCGGATTCCAGGGCAATGATCAGATTTCACGTTCCGGCAGCGCCGACGTCTCGTTATTGCCGGACCCGGGTTTTATTGCAGACGGCAAATCAGCAAAGCTTCAACTCCGGCAGGCGGCCGAAGAACTTGAAAGCGCCGTCACCTCCCTCAACCGCTCAGTCCGTACCGCCCTGAAAGAACTTGAACACATGAGACTGAGACTGACGGTAAGGCGCAGCACCCAGGAGCTTCAGAATAAACGTCTGAAGATTCTTGAAACAAGAAATACAATGGGAGAGGTCACCGAAGCCGATCTGCTTGAAGCGAGAATCGAATTCTACAGCGGAGAAATAGGCATTCTTGAAGAGGTAATGGAACTGATGCAAACCGAAAGGGCTTTTGAAAAGCTTACGGGGACCGGCTTCGGCAAGCTTGAACACCTGTGTTCAAGCATCCATTACGGAGCAAATTCCCTGATAAAGGACTGCGAATAATGATGCGATTAAAAACCGGAACGATCATAACAGTAATTATAACGCTTACAATTTTACAGCTTTTTTCCTGCTGCACCGGCAAGAAAGAGATCCGTGACATATCCGATGCCGGAGAAGCCCGCAGTGTAAGCGTGTGCCGCCTGAAACGGGAAGAGATCAGGCAGGTTATAGACGGTTTTGGAAACCTTTCGTTTCGCAGCAAGGCCGATATTACCTCGGCGGTCGACGGAACTATAAGGGATCTCCTGGTTGAAGAAGGCGACAAGGCAAGGAACGGGCAGCCTGTTGCAATCCTTTACAACATCCAGCTTGAGATACGCAGGGAGCAGGCCCGGGCTTCTCTCTTCTCGGCTGAAGCTGCATACGAACTGTCCGAAACGCAATACAGGGAGGGCAGACTCCGAATAGAAGGCAACCTGATTTCTATCGAGAAGTCCGAACTCAATCTGAAGCAGAAACTTCTGGAACTGGAACATCAGCGTGGGCTTCTCGAAAACGAGAGGGAATTGTTCAGCATAGGCGGAGCCGCCGAAGAAGATCTGTCGTCAATGGAACTCTCTTTTTCAGCTCTTGAAACGGAAATAAAGATCCTTGAAAAGGACATAATGATTAAAAAAATCGGATTCAGGGACAAGGATATTATCGAATACGGTTACGATATTCCTTCCGATGAAGCCGGGAAACTTAAACTGCTTCTTAACCTTAATTCGCTTACGTTGAAATCCGAGCTGAAAGCGGCTGAAGCGAAGGTAAAATCCGCCGAAACGGAACTGCAGTCAGCTGAAGCCCTGATTGAGGAAACAAAACTCTTCTCGCCTATGGACGGAATAATCGGGGCAAGATATATGGAAACCGGAGAGAGAATTCAGGCGGACGACAAGCTTTTCACCATCTTTGATTCTTCCGAGGTGGACCTCGTTTTCGGAGTGCCTGAAGAAATCGGCGTCCTTCTGACTCCCGGACAGCCCGTAGAGTTGAGTCTCGACGCGGTAAAAGACCGGGTATTTTCTGCGACAATCCGCCGGATAAGCCCCACCATAGATACAGGCAGCGGTAATATTACAATCAAAGCCGGACTGGATAATAATGAAGGACTCTTTCGTCCCGGAATGTTTTCCAGGTTCTCGCTGACATACGGACCCCCGCGGCAGCTTGTCCGGCTGCCGGCGAATTCGTTCGTCCGGCTCGACGGCAGCCGCGGGCTGGTGCTTCTTGTACAGGGCGGAAGGGTTTATCCCAGGAGCGTGGTTGTCGAGGCTGAATCGGGAGGAATGCATGAACTTATCGAGGGGCTTGAAGAAGGCGATGTTATAGTCATAGATCCGTCGCCCCTTCTTAAAGAAGGAGACCCGGTAGATGTACAATAAATCCCTTTCGGTTCTATTCATCAGCGCCCTGCCTTTGCTGTTTTTTTCCTGCGCACTTATATGGCTCGGGGATCTGGAGCTTGAACCGGATCCGTCGGAACCCGAACAAATTTTCGGCCCGGAGGAATATATAACTGTCCGGTTCTCCGAAGAGCCTGACCGCTTCTCGTTTGAATCGATATTCAGTCTTGCAGGCCCGGACGGCGATGCGGACGGAGACTTTCTTTGGGAAACCGATTCGGTTGTATTTGCTCCGCATAAAGAGATGCAGCCGGGGCACAGGTATCGGATGCAGATCTTCGGCGATTTGAAAACAGCAGACGGCAGAAGCTTTACCAAATATATAGATATTCCATTTTACTATCAAACCGACGAGCTTCCGCCGGTTCTCGTTTCGACAGTTCCGGATAATACGGCGATTGTCGATGTCGACAACACCATTGTGTTCTCATTCAGCAAACCGATAGACAGGAATTCGTTTGACGACGGGTTCACCCTCAGGCCGTCTGCAGAATTCGACTGCAGCTGGAACGAAAATTCTACTGTTGTAACAATCACTCCCGACAACGCCTGGATTAATCTGTGCTGCTACAACTGGAGTATATCTCCGGAGGTAACGGACGAGGCGGGAATCCCCCTTCCCCGGAAAAGCAGCGGAAGCTTTCTTGTCCAGGCAGATACCGATGCTCCATCGGTGACCGGGATCTATCCTGCCGGCGACAACGCCGACGGCAGTTATTCGGTATTGACAGCCCTTTCCGCTGATGATCTGCTGCTCGGGCAGCATCTTGCGCTAACCTTTTCGGAAAGCATTGATTTCTCAAGCCTGAGACGTCAGCTGTCGCTCACCCCCTCTATAGACGGATATATCGTGGCCATAGATCCCCAGACAGCATTGTATTACATCGACGAAGAACTTCCTCCTGATCAGGAATATGAACTGATTATTGAAGAAGGATTGATGGACACAAGGGGGAATTCCACTACCAGCAACTGGAGCCTGTATTTCACACCGTCAATACCGGCCCAGGAAATAGTGAGTGTGGAAATCGAAGACAATATCCCGCCCAATATGGTCCTGTATGCAGGAGACTTCAACAACGACGGTTATATTACGATTCCGAATCTTGATTACTACGGCACGGACACCCTTTATTTCTATGTCAACCTTGCCGAAGGCTTCCCCTCCGAATCAATAAACGAACGCCGGGAATTCGTTTCGTGCATAAGCCTGTCTCCGGTCTTCCCTCCCGGAACTGCAGCCCCGTCTCTCTATTCGTCCGCCTGGGAAAGTGAAACACGGATACGATTAATTTACGAAGATCTCGCAAGCTGTTCTGTGGGAGAGCCGGTTTACTACCGCTTCAGAATTACTGCCGGCTCATCCGATTCGGCACCCCCCGGCGGTTCGTACCTTCTTGACGCAATATCATTCATATTCCTTGCGGAGGAAGAATGATTATGAAAACTTTTTTTAGCCTTCAAAAAACATTTCTGTCAACCTTCGTTGTCTTTCCGCTTCTTTTTTCATGCAGCGCTATGCTCAGCTCGCCGCTCGAAATAGTATCGTGGAGTCCCGGCGGAGATTTGGGTTCTCCATCGGAGATTTCGGATGTGAAACTGATATTCAACAGGGAGCCCGAGCCGGTCTGCACGGAGGGCGCTTTCAGCATAACCACAGAGGGCACGGAAGTGCCCGGAAGGGTATCAATCGAAGGAACAGCACTTACCTTTGTTCCCTATTCCCGGATGGAAGACAATACTGATTACGAGATAAAACTTACTACTTCCGCCGAAGATTCACAAGGAAACTCGCTGTTCGAGGACTTCCAGGCAAGGTTCAGAATCGGTGCGCGAGGGCAAAGGCCCCTTATCGTTTCCGTGTCGCCCGCAGATGATGAAACTGTAGATGATCAGCAAAAAACTGTTGCTGTTGTCTTCAACACGCCGGTTTCTCCTGATTCGGTCCTCTCAGCTTTTTCAATAAGCCCGTCCGTTACCGGCGTCTCGAAGCTCGATGCAAACCTGACGATATTTACATTTACTCCTGCCGAAAAACTTGAATGGCAACAGGAATACACGATAGTTATCTCAACCGATCTGAAAAGCACAAACGGTTATGCTCTATCAGAAGAGTACAGCTCAAGTTTCAGAGTCGGCAGCGACGAAGAGCCTCCTTTTATAACTTCGGCGGCATCTGATGAAGGGTCTCTGAACCTTATTG
This sequence comes from Spirochaetia bacterium, assembly GCA_963675665.1. Classification (GTDB taxonomy): domain Bacteria; phylum Spirochaetota; class Spirochaetia; order UBA9216; family UBA9216; genus Thalassospirochaeta. Next base: position 3,030,363 of record OY776510.1, on the reverse strand, counting down.
CCTCGGCCCCGGACGGTCAGGAAATCAATGTGAATACCGGGTGGGAGAAAGACTGGGATATACGACTCGGTTTTTCCGAAGAGGTTAACCGGGATAGCGCAGAGGCGGCAATTACAGTCGAACCGGACATTGACTTTGATATCAGCTTCGATGACGGAGCGAGCCCCGCAGAGATGATAATCAGTTTTGACGACGCTCTTCTCTGGCATGAACTATACCGGATAGCCGTATCAACCGGCTTAAGCGATCTTCAGGACAACTGTATAGAGGAAGAATACATATACTACATTTTTGTGGACGGTCGGGGATCTTCGCCCCCCCTGCTTGAGCGCGTAAACATGGCCCCCGACGGCGGAACAGGATTCTGCATATACGATGCTGAAACTCCCTCAGCGGCTGTATCAAGTCATGAAATTCTCGATACATCAGGCGGCGACGCAACCGAATATCCCTACTACATCGATTACTATTTCGGCCTTGCGGACGGGGCGGAACTTCCCTTCTTCAGCCTTGTTGAAAACTTTCTGATAAGCCCCGCCGATTCCTGCATATCAGTCGGTTATCTTGATTTTCAAATATTCAATCCCGGCGATTCGCTTGCAGCAGCTTCGTCCCCGGTTCCGACGCCCGAAGCTGATCAAGGTTTAGTTCGACTGATCTCGTCGCTTACCGATGATGCCGAGCAGAGCGGGCTTATCCTGTTTCAGGTTTATTCGGATCTTACCGACAGTCTTGGAAACTCGATGACGAAAGACTGGACAGCGGAGCTTTTTGATGAAGATTCCTGAGCTCTTTTTAAGACGCCCCGTCGGCACAATCATGCTCTGGACGGGTTTAATCACAGGAGGCATCTGGACATTATTCAATATACGCACCGATTTTCTTCCGGACTTTTCCGTCCCCAGGCTGACGGTCATCTCAACTTATCAGGGGCTTCCTGCCGATGAAATTCGCAGGCTTATTACGATTCCTCTTGAAGATTCCCTGTCCTCTCTCGGAGGACTAAGAAGAATAAAAAGCATCTCGCGCGACGGGCTATCGCTCATAGAACTTGAATTTCCGTGGGGAACCGATCGTACTGAAGCCGGGCTGGAAACCCGGGGCGTAATCGATCTGGCATGGCACAATCTTCCCTCGGACGCATCAAAGCCCCGCGTCCTTGCTGTTGATCCCGGAGACCAGCCCATTATAACCCTCGGAATCTTTCCGAAAAACGGCTCGCTCTCGCTTGCCCGCAGAATTGCCGATCGGGAGCTTCGCTCGCGCCTTCAGAGGATTGAAGGGGTCGGTTCCATTCAGCTTTCCGGCGGCCTTACAGACGAGGTTAAAGTTGAGGTTGATCCGAAGCGCCTTGCAGGCCTCGGCTATACACTTCCGGCGCTTGCCTCTGCACTCGAAGGCGCAAACATAGACTATCCCGCCGGAACAATAACCGAAGGAAATACCGAATACCTGGTCAAGACCCGTTCAAGGGCCCAAAGTCTGATGGAACTCGGCGGGATCTTTCTGCCGAAACAGAATGGAGATTCTTCATCCGCGACAATCCGGCTGAGAGACGTTGCGTCTATAGAAATGGGGCAAAAAGAACAATCGTCCGTCTTTTTCTCGGCTTCCGGATCAGGTATAAGAGAAGGCGTGAGACTGCAAATTAGACGGACTGCCGGATTCTCGCCCGCTGCAATGGCAGAAAACATACGCAGAGAACTGGAGGAGATCAGCCGCAGCTTCGGACGCGATCTTGATATTTATATTATCTCCGATCGTTCGCTTTCTCTTAAACAGTCAATGCACGATCTCGCTTTTTCGCTGTTATCGGGGGCAGTCTTTGCCTTTGTCATCATACTGCTGTTTATGCGCAATCTTCCGAGGGCCCTGCTTCTTCTGATTTCACTGCCCTCCTCGCTGCTGTTGTCGGTTCTCATGCTTTTTCTTACCGGAAAAAGCCTTAACCTGATGAGTCTGGGAGGTCTTGCCCTCGGAGTCGGAATGGTAGTTGACAATTCAATAGTGGTAACCGAGCGTATGAGCAGACTCGGGCTTTCTTCTCAGGAGCCCGAAGCCCGGATAGCGCTTGTTTCACAGGCGCTGAGGGAACTTGCCCCTTCGCTTGCAGGCTCTACCCTTACGACCGTTATAGTGTTTTTACCCCTTTTGTTTATCAGGGGATTAACCGGTTCGTTATTCGCCGATCTGGGGCTGAGCGTCATTTTCGCGCTGATATCCTCGCTTCTTCTGGCGCTTTCATTTATTCCCGTTCTTTATCTTGTCCTGAATCCCAAAGATATCAATGATATAAAAAACCGGGGGAACCCAAGACCGATAATCAGGCTGGTAAAAACTGGGATGAAACATCCGGCAATAGCCGGCCTTATTGCGCTGCTCTGCTGTGCAGCGGCCGTCATTCCCTTTCCGGAGCTTCCGCTCGAGGTGATTACCCCGATAAACGAGGGGATAATCCGCGGCAGTCTGAAGCTTCCGCCTGGAACAAGCATTAAATCAGTCAGGCTTACTGCCGAAGAGCTTGCAGGCGAAATATCAACAATTTCGGGAGTAGAACATGTAAATGCCTGGGCCGGAGGAGAAAGCTCCGACCCATACTATCTTGCCTCAACCGATGAATCATCCGGGATAATCCAGCTTGAAATCAATCACCGGAAAAATGCGGATACAGCCTTTATAAAGAAGCGCCTTTCTTCCTTGACAGCACCGGAAACCGGGACTCTTAATACAGGCCCCCCCGAAAATATCCTTGCAAATCTTTTAGGAATCAACGTGAATTCCGACTGGGTAATCAGCGGCGACAAACCCGGGATTGTCAGGCGCAGCGCCGAGGAAGCAGTCCGGGGTCTTGCCGATGTCCGTCTGGTGCCTGAGGATAGAAAGACCCGGATACTCGTCTACCCTGACCGGAAGGCCCTTTCATCATACGGCATAGGTCTTTCCGATCTCAGCGAGCATATCGGGCAGGCCGTCTACGGAGAGATACCGACAAATATTCTGATAAACGGAGAGGAGACGGATGTACGACTCCGTATCATGGAATCCGAACGTTCCGAACGCGGAGACATTCTTCAGTTGAACATGCCCGGACAGGGTTCTGCTCCGGTCCGCCTGAGTTCGATTGTCAGGATTCAGGATGAACAGGCCCTTCCATACCTGCTGCGGGAAGGGAGAAAGGATCTCGCTGTAATAAGGACCCCTTCCGACACAGGCAGGAACATAACCAGTCTGCTTAAAAGCCGCGGAGCGGAACCCCGGGACGTCCCGGTTTTGATGTCCCAGCTTCCACAGATAATCCGCACGCTTATTCTGGCTGTAATACTGCTCTACCTGTGTCTCGGAATCCAGTTTGAATCTTTCTTCCTGCCGCTTCTTCTTATGCTCAGCATTCCGGCCGGCGCTTCAGGGATCATTGCAATACTGTTTCTGACCGGACATTCGCTCAACCTCAATTCAAGCCTCGGAATCCTTGTTGTAATGGGCATTTCGGTCAACAACGGGATTCTTCTTTTTGAGGAAGCATCCCGCTTGATGAAACAAAGCGGGGCCCTGCCGCTCGGGGCCATCTACCGCGGAACAATCTCGCGGCTCAGGCCCATCCTGATGACAAGCCTGACCACAATAACGGCCCTGATCCCTTTGGCAATCGATCCTTTCGGAACGTCAAGCCAGGCTTCTCTTGCGGTCTCAATAATAGGCGGGCTCGTTGTATCAACGCTGATGTCTCTTCTTGTTCTGCCAAATATAATAAAAACAAGGCTTAAGGGCCGTCCCGGATGACAAAAACCGCCGCTTCAATGCTGCTGGCGGCCCTGCTCCTTGCCGCCGCATGGTTTCTCTCCGATACCGATCCGGGCGGAATGAATATCGATTCAGCACGTCTTTCAATAATCACCAGATTTTACGGCGTAACTGCAGAGGAGATTGAAAAAAGCATCACCATTCCCATGGAAGAAGCAGTATCCGGACTTGCCGGCATTGAGGAATTAAAATCAGGCAGCGAGTTCTCGCTTTCAAGGCTTGATCTGCGTCTGGCTTCATCAACCGATATTGATCAGTTTCTAATCGAGGCCCGTGAGAGAATAGATCGAAGCTATGCCTGGATATCGCAGCATAATCCGGCTGTCCAGAAACCCCAGGTATTCAACTCGGGCAGCGATCAGCAGGCAATCTTCATTGTTGCATTTTCCAACAGCCTGAGTACTGAGGAACTGAGGCCCCTTGTTGAAAACGAAATCAAACCCTCATATTCAAGAATTGAGGGCCTGGGAGAGATAGAAATCTCGGGAGGGGCCCTGCCGGAGATACACGTTAACGTCGACACAGACAGGGCTGCAGCTTTCGGGTACAGCCCGGATTCCATTGCTTCGCTTGTTCGCAATTCAAATATATACCGCACCGCCGGAGAAATAGATAACGGCAAAAACCGTTTCCCCCTGTCGGTTGAAGCGAGGATTAAATCGCTTAACGAACTGCGCGCGCTGCCTGTCGGTCAGGCGGTAAAACTCAACGATATCGCCAAAGTCGGATTTTCTTTCCGCGAGCCCGAAAACATCAGCAGACTTAACAGCAGGGAACGGGTAAGTCTTCATATCAAAAGCTCGTCAAACAACCTTATCAGCATTTCAAGACACCTCAGAAACGAAACTGCCGGATGGGAAAATAGGGGATATGAAGCTAAAATAGTATACGACAGGGGCGCCGAGCTTGAGAACTCCTTTAAAAAAATTGCCGCGGCCCTGGCTATCGGCATGCTTGTTTCAAGCGCAATGCTGCTGTTGTTCAGGGTGCGTAACTACAGGGTAATAACGCTGTTTTTCACCCAGCCGGTTATACTTCTTCTTTCGCTGGGACTGCTCGCAGTTGCCGGTCTCTCGCCCGATCGCTGGCTTCTTGCGGGGCTTACGGTAGGAATCGGGATGATTCTCGATTCAGCTTTGCTTACAACCGATGCCCTTGAGCGGACAGAGGGAACTATAAGGGAGATAATAAAACCCCTTGTTTCGTCGACTATGAGTACGCTTGCGGCCATGCTGCCGGTCATTTCTCTTACCAGCGAGATTCCCGGACTCAGGCAGCTGCTTGCAGCCCTTGCTGTAATGCTTTCCGTTTCGCTTGTTGTTTCGCTTATCTTTATCCCCCCGTTTTACAGAATAACGACGGCCCGGCCTTCCGGACGCTTTATTTTCTTTCTTGCGAAGCTCCGCCGCAGGCTTCTTTCTTTTTCCGAACGAATTGCTTCCGTATCCGGCAGCATTTATAAACGCAGGATATTCATTTCTGCGTCCACAATCCTTCCGCTTGCAGGGATTATATGTCTTGCAGCCCTTCCGATACAGCTCGACACTCCCGCCGATTCGCCTGTTATCTTCGCCGGGGTAGAGCTTGAAGAGGGAGAGAGTATGCAATCTTCCGATTCAAAAATAAGAAGTTTGTGCGGTGATATAGAGTCGGAAGAGCCGGTTATATCGGTCCAGTCAACCTCGCGCCGGGGCGGCGGTAACCTCACGGTCCGCTTCAATGAAAAAAAAACGGACAGAAACGCAATGCTCACCCGTCTTAAAGCTCTCGGGAATACCATCCCCGGCGGATTTATCTATATACCTGACGGCGATCGGAGCGACAGGCTGAAACTTACGATATCGGTAACGGGGGCCGGGACGGACAAACTGAAAGAGATCTCGCGGAAAGCGCTTAAGGGTTTACTCGCAAACAACTGGGTCCTTGAAGGCGTGCTTCATTTCAAGGATGCTCCCCCGGCCTTTCATTTCATCCCGAACAGCGAAACCCTTGCGGCAGCCGGATTATCCGCTTCAACCGCGGCATCTTTTCTGCGGTGGAACCTTCAGGGCCCGGTCGCGGACAAATGGTATTTTTCGGGGAAGGAAAGAGACCTGAGAGTGATGGCTGCCGACTATGAAAAACTGACCGCCTCTCAGCTCGGTTCACTCAAGATATCCGGGGCAGATCCGGACTCATTCTCAAGGCTTGATCAACTGGGTACATTTACAGAGACAACCGACACCTCCCGTATCAACAGGCTGAACCGTCAGCATTCTGAAAGTTTTACTGTGACGTGCCGTAAAATGGATCCCGTAAAACTAAACGCCATGATATGGGAAGAACTTGACAGGATTGAACTTCCCTCCGGCTACAGTTTTATTCCATCGTCAAAACTTATCGAAAGACAGGAGTTATTTCGAAGGATGTGGCTGAGATTTATCCTGGCAATTATTCTTATCTTTTTTATGCTCAGCATAGAACGCGAATCGCTTAAACAGGCCGGGGTGATACTTCTTCAGCTTCCGTTCATCCTTTCAATTCCGCTTGTCATCATCAGGATGGCGGGCCTTGAACTCGGAACAGAGACAATTCTGGGGCTTATTCTGGTTTCCGGCATGGGGATCAATAACGGCATCCTGATCATGGACAATCTTGGGAACGGCAGTTTTCAGGCTGTGAAACAGCGTTTTAACGGCCTTTTTCTGACGACAATTACAAGCATCGGGGGCCTTGTGCCCATGCTTTTTACCGCAGATCCCTTTTTCAGAAATCTGGCAATAATTCTTATATCGGGACTTTCGGCATCTTTTTTTGTGAGTATTTTTCTGTTTCCCGTATTTATTTCCCGGAAAACAATACTGAAACAGCATTATTATTCAGATACGGGGTTTTCCTGATTGATGTTCTTTATTCAGCCTTCTATTTTGTTGCCGCCGGTTCTTTTTTTGCGTCCGTTTTCTTTTCAGACGTTGATTTTTCCGAAGTCGAAGATTCAGCTGACGCCTTTTCCGGCTTCGAATCTTTCCCGGAGTCTCCGGAATCGGCTTTTGATGCCTGGGTGCTCTGCTTTCCTGCCTTGCTGCTGTCGGTTACATAAAAGCCGCTGCCTTTGAAAATGACCCCGGTACCGCCGAAAATCAGCCGTTTAACCGGGCCCTTGCAGTGTTCGCATTCGGTTAAAGGATCGTCTGACATGCTCTGAAAGGCCTCAAACCGGTGTCCGCATTCAACGCATTCGTATTCATAAGTAGGCATATATCGTTTCTCCAGCTGGAATTATGGTAAATTCTATGAGGTTAATATAATGATATGCGTATTAATCGTCAAGCGTCAGGCTTTTTATCTTTATTCCCCAAGCAGATCAACAACTTTAAGTCCTGAAGAACCTTCGGCAATATATGCGTACCGGCCTGAAACCTTGACACAGTGCACATAATCCAGGGTTGCAATATATACCGCATTATCTATTGGTGATGCGTCCTTTGTATTAATGATTGCTGTCCCGGCGTTTCCGTCCGCTATATAATGATAATTACCTGAAATAAAAATATTTTCCGCTTCACCGTTTAAAGGGTATAGCGCTTCGCTTCCGGGATTCTCGGGGGTGGATATATCAATACATATAATATATTTGTATTCCGATGACAGAATGGCCCAGTTATCCAAAATTTCTACATCATTGACGTATTGGGTAGTATATTCGTATACGGGACTACACGGATTTTCCGGGTCGGATACATCTATGACCGCCAGGCCTTTTGTCCAGTCCGATACATAGGCGTAACCGTCCGAGACGCATACGCCGTTTGCAAAAAATTCAGTGTCGACATATTCAGGACTTCCCGGAGCTGAAGGATTAGAAATATCGATAATGGCAAGTCCTTTGGAGCCTGCCGCGGCATAGGCATAACACCCGGAGACGGCCGTATCGTAAACTGTTTCGCCGACGCTGACAGTCGACACCAGGTTCGGGGATGCAGGCTCCGTTATATCAAGAATGTCGATACCGTCGGCATGGGCAATATACGCATGCTCTCCGGCAGCTGCGATTGAAAACGGCGTAGCGGAAATGTCGAAAAACTTTACGAAATCAGGCTCCAGCGGAACTGATATATCAATAATGGCCAGGCCGTTATTGTAATCCGCCGCATAAAGGTATTCATCGGAAACAATTTCAACATAAGTTATTTCGCCGCCCGTACTTACGGAAGCATTGGAGCCTGTATCAAAGGGGTAAGCAACATCGATTATCCGGAACCCTTCATAGCCGTCGGTTACATATGCATAGCCGCCGTCGACAGCCACTCCGTTCGCGGTCCCCATTGTATCAACATAAACCGGGGTCCCCGGCGTTTCAGGATCAGATATGTCAATTACCGCCAGCCCGCTTTCATATGAAGCAGCATAAAGATATTTTCCGTCGGCTGCAGCGTCCGGAACATAATCCGATGTTACTACATTTACGGCCGAGCCCGGGCTTGCCGGAGTTTCAATATTAATAATATCAACGCCGCTGTCGCCCAATGCAACATAGGCGTAATTGCCCGAAACCGAAACATTCTGCGCGTCGTCGGTAGTTGTCGCCGCCGTTATTTTGGAATTAGTGTTCAGATTGATTACTGCAAGGCCTCCGCTGCCGCACGCTACATAAGCATAACTGTCCTTAATCGCTACCCCCCCTGCAGATCCGCCGGTATTGATTGGATATGGGAAAACCCCCTGCGGCGGCAGACTGTTGAGATATACTACTGCAAGACCGCTGTTGCCGTTGGCCACGTATACCCTGTTGCTGTAAGCTGCTACCCCGCTTGCAAGGCCCTCCGTTGCAACATATACCGGTTCTCCCGGGTCTTCGGGACTGGTAATATCGATAATGGCCAGACCGCTTGTAAAACAGGCCGCAAAAAGGTTGTTTCCCATGATCGCCAAATCCATTACAGGGCCTGATACATCAACGCCGCCTACAATCTCGGGCGCTTCCGGTCTGGAAATATTTATAACAACCAATCCCACATTATTAACGCCGACATAGGCATAATCGCCTGAGATTAGTACATCATTGGCAGCATCGTTGAAGTCAAGCATACCTTCAACGTTGTAATCGCCGAATCTCTGGGTAGCCGCGAAACACGCCTCGCTTACAATGTCGGGATATTCCCTGGGCTTTACCCGGTAAAAATAAGACTCTCCGTATTCAACTTCGTCGTCTATAAACCCGCCGGTTTCGTCATACGCGTCTTTGGGCAAAAGCCTCCTGGTCGCCCATGTTCCGTCCGGCGCCGTGCGCCTTTCCACTGTGAACGTTGAAATATTCGGAATATTCGGCCACTCAAGTTTAATCGTATTCCGGTCGGCGTCCGGCGACAGCGCAGGGCACAGACTTCTGATGCTCAGCGGCATTACTGATACCTGGCTTGAGAACGCATCGGTTCCGTTATCTTCAGGAAGATTTGCTTTTAATTCAAATGTATATATTTCACCGTTTTCCAGATTACTCCATATGTATGGACTTGTAACGCCCGCTGTGCTCTTGCCGTATGCCATCTCGTTCAGATCATATGAGACAGCCCCCGGCACCGGGTCCCAGCTTATAACCGCCTGTTTGTTTCCCGCAGTCACGCTGAAACCTGAAATATCGCCCCCGTCCGCGGGTTTTCTGATATTTACATTTACAATAACTGTATTCCCGTTCAGGTCCTCTGCCGATATTTCAATTACCTGGTCCCCGTTCAGTTCCGATACGTCAATCAAGGTTGAAAAACTACCGTCTGCCGTATCGGCATCTATGGTGCCGCTTATCGTTGTGCCGATAATCCGGTATGCTACCTGAAACAAAGTCCCTTCTGGAGCGTTCTCCAGCGACAGATCATTAATAGTCCCTTTCAGTTCCAGAACGGTAGAATATTCGCTGTAATCAGCAGGCGAGATAATAACAATTTCGGGGGCGTCAAGATCCTTAAGAAGCTCGAGCATGACCGGATCAAGCGGCTTCGGACACCCGGTTAAAGCGAGTATAAGCGATATTATAATCAGTGTAACAATATTTTTAAAATTCATTTTTCAGGGAAACGGTTCTGTATTTCCACTTATAATATATCACATTTTTACAAATGACGTACGGTTTTGGAGTTTATTATCGTAAAAAGCCGGCTTCAGACTATCCTGACGGGAACTCCTTCCCTGTTGAGGTATTCTTTTATTCCGCCGACCGTGTATCCGCCGAAATGCACCATAGACGCTATAAGGGCCGCATCGGCCTTTCCGGCGGTAAGAACGTCTTTCAGGTGCTCCGACGTCCCTGCGCCGCCTGAAGCCACTACAGGAATGCCTACAGCCCCGGAAATCATCCGTGTGGCGTTAAGCTCGTAACCGTCCTGTGTGCCGTCGGCATCAATCGAATTGAGAACGATTTCGCCGGCCCCCAGTTTTTCCGCCCTGAGGGCCCATTCCAGCGCGTCGAGTTCGGTAGGGGTCCGCCCGCCGTTAATTACTACCCTGTAGCCTGACGGCATTTCGCTGTCGGCTGCAGCGTCCATTCCGAGAACTATACACTGACGGCCGAAGAGGGACGCTCCTTCGGAGATAATATCGGGATTTTTCACAGCCTGTGAGTTCACACTGATTTTCTCGGCGCCGGCAAGAAGAACTGCTCTCATATCGGCAACAGTCGCTATGCCTCCGCCTACACAAAACGGGATAAAGATCTGCTCGGCTACCCTTTCTACAACATCAATCATAATTCCCCGTTTCTCGGCGGAAGCTGTTATGTCATAAAAAACAAGCTCGTCCACTCCCTGCCGGTAGTATTCCGCCGCCATTTCAACAGGATCGCCAATATCTATGTTTCCCTTGAACTTGATACCCTTTGTGGTTTTTCCGTCTCTTACATCGAGACATATTATTATTCGTTTCTGCAGCATAACAGTACCCGCTATTCCTTAATATTCCAGTCGATAAAATTCTTCAGCAGTTTTAGCCCGGCCTCTCCGGATTTTTCCGGGTGAAACTGGGTTGCTACAACATTTTTCACGGCGGCAGCCGATGTAAACTCAATTCCGTATTCCGTAGCTCCGATTTCATAGCTCTTATCGGCAGGCGCCGGGTAGTATGAATGAACAAAGTAAAAAGAGGAGTTTTCGGGTATCCCTGAAAAAACAGCGTGCCGGTTATCATGCCTTACCTGGTTCCAGCCCATATGAGGGATTTTCAACCCCATATCCTTGGAGAATTCAGCATTCTTTCCGGGGATGATGCCCAGACATTCGGTATTGCGTTCTTCCGAGAAATCAAAGAAAATCTGGCAGCCGAGGCATATTCCCAGAAGGGGCCTGCCCGATTCTGCAAATGTTCTTACCGTGTCGTCAAGACCCGTTTTAACAAGCACATCCATCGAGGCTCTTGCTTCGCCTACCCCGGGAAAAATCATCCTGTCTGCTTTCAACAGTTTATCCGGATCATTACTGATGAAAAAATCAGCTCCAAGGTATCTCATTGCGGTTTCAACGCTTCTGAGGTTTCCGGCTTCGTAATCTACTATACCAATCACAGTTCTATCCTTAATTTGTTCCGTTCATCCCGCTCATGCCGGCGGCGGCAAACCATTTCTGCACGGTTGCCGCAACAGTCTCTGCGGGCAGTTTCATCCCGTTCAGCACAACATCCGATCCGTCCATTATAATCTTTACCTGTTTAAGATCCGGAAACATACGCTCTCCGTTCGCGTCTTTGGCGGCTATTACCAGCGCCCTGAAGATTGTGGAAAACAGAAACGCGCTCAACTCGCTGTCCATATGAAACCTTCCCGAAAACAGGTAGTCGCTATCAATTCTGTTCAGCGTCAATATCAGCGATTTCAGCGGCACCCTGGTAAGTTCCGGAATAAACCTGCCGTAATCCTCAGGCGTCAGGTTCCTGGTCATTATGGTTACGTCGGAGTTTCTTTCCGCTTCCATCCATTCGGGATCAGCCGGTTTGTTATTCTTAATTGCCCACAGCCTGAGCATTTCTTCAATTTGGCCGCCTGAGGCCAGCAGGTATTCATTAACCGGGATCGAAAGTTGACTGCGGCCCGATTTTTGCTCCCAGTACGGAAGTTTCATATCGAGCTCAGGCTCGGTGCTGTACTTGTGCTTTTTCCAGTCCGAATCCCGGCAAAGCCCCCAATTAATCAGACCTCCCGGATAATCGCCCTCGGCAACAATGCTTCCTGTTGACTGTTCAGCATCAAAATCAAGCCCTGCCCAGACAGTTTCAGTTCTTTCAATAAAATCCTGTGCAATTTTTTCCGGAATACTGCCGCCGAGCATGCTTATCACCGGTTCGACAAGATCACGGCTTTTACTGATATCAGCCCTGATTATCACATCCGAACCTGAAGGAAGAAGCTGAACGCTGCTTTCCATCCCGGCTTTTTCAGGCACCGACTGACATGACAATATAAAAAACGAAGCTGCGGCAATCACCGCAGCCCATTTAAGCATTTTATGCTTTTTTAAGCGCAATAATACATTCCTCATCTCCGCACTCCACCTTCAGAGCGTCCGCTTTTTCTTCCCATTTCCATTTTTCAGTCAGGGTTTCTGCTGAGAGATAATCCTGAAAAGCTTCGACAGCGATCTTTACCCTGTCGCTTCCGCTTATTGAAAGTATAATACGGTCGGTTACATCAAGGTCCCTGTCTTTTCGCAGATTCTGTACAGATCGGACTATATCACGTACCATTCCTTCATACAGCAGCTCTTCAGTCATTTCTGAATCAAGAGCAATTGTAAGCGAACCGTCATTCAACACCTTCATGTTGTCCTTTTCACTTCGCTGAATAACAACCGACTCTTCTGTGAGTTCCAGCGTACCGAAGCTCAGATCCAGCGACAGGGTTGCGCCTTCAAGCAGAGACTGTATTTCAACCGGTTTTAAAGCCGCAATAGCCGCCGCCGCCGTTTTCATGTCAGGTCCAAGTTTTTTCCCGAGGACCTTGAAATTGGCCTTGGCGCTGTATTCGACCAGCTCTTCTTCGTTATCCCTGAAGATCACTTCCTTGACATTGAGTTCTTCAGAAATAATATCAACCATTTCACGAAGCACTGTCTTTTCACTCTCATCACGGGTTACCAGGTTAAGAGCCTTCAGCGGCTGTCTTGTTTTCAGCGAATGCATTGATCGCAGTGCCCTTCCCATCGAAACAGCCTGGCGAGTAACCGCCATCTTGTGCTCAAGTTCGGGGTCGCGCTTGCTTTCATCGTATTCCGGCCAGTTGCACAGATGAACAGAATCACAGGAAGCCTCAGGTTTGAGGTTCATGTATATTTCATCAGTAACAAAAGGAATAAAAGGCGAAGCAACCGTCACAAGCTTCATCAGAACCGTGTACAGCGTCTGGTATGCCTGCTCTTTGTCGGAATCGTTTTCCGAACGCCAGAAGCGTCTTCTTGAACGCCTGATATACCAGTTGTTCAGCAGATCAATAAAATTCAATATAGGGGCAATAGCCCTGTGCAGTTCGTATAATTCAAGCTGTTCCGTTACTTCAAAAACAAGCTTCTCGGACTCGGACAGAATCCACTTGTCCAGAGGGTTGTCCGGCTCGTCGGGAGCCCCGGTCGGCGAAGCTTTATCAAGATTGGCATATGTCACATAAAAGCTGTAAGCGTTCCACAACGGAATAATAATGCTTTTAAGGATTTCAAGAACACCGTCGTCGCTGTACTTCAGGTCTTCAGCCCTTACAACTGAAGAGTTCATCAGAAACAGGCGAAGAGCATCGGCTCCGAACTGATTAATTACATCAACAGGATCAGAGTAGTTCCGTGCAGACTTTGACATCTTCTTGCCGTCTTCGGCAAGCACAAGGCCGTTTACAATAACCTTTTCAAAGGCCGGTTTGTCGAACAGGGCCGCTGCAAGAATCGTAAGCGTATAAAACCATCCGCGTGTCTGATCAAGACCTTCGGAGATGAAGTTCGCAGGGAAGTTCTGCTCAAAATGTTCCTTGTTTTCAAACGGGTAATGATTCTGGGCATACGGCATTGAGCCCGATTCAAACCAGCAGTCCAGGACCTCGGGTATCCGTTTCATCTTACCACCGCATTTACAGTCAATCTCTATATGATCGACAAAGTGTTTGTGCAGATCGGTAACCTTGTGACCGGACTTTTCTTCAAGTTCAGCGCGCGAACCGATACAGATCATTTCGTTACAGTCCGGACATTTCCATACCGGTATAGGATTTCCCCAGAACCGGTTACGCGAAATTGCCCAGTCACGCGCGCCTTCAAGCCATTTCCCGAAACGGCCCTTCTGCAGATGCGAAGGCACCCAGAGTATCTGATCATTGGCTGCAAGCATTTTGTCCTTGATTTTGCCGATATCAACAAACCAGGAGGAAACGGCCCTGTAGATAAGCGGGCTGTCGCATCTCCAGCAGTGCGGATAGGCGTGAAGATAATTGTCGCGTTTAATCAGCTTTCCTTCTTCTTTCAGCCTCTTGATTATATCCTTGTCGCAATCCTTGACAAAGCGGTTCTGGTAGTCTGCTACCTCCGACGTGAATTTACATTCATCATCAATAGGACAGACTGTAGGAATACCGGTGCCTTTGCAGGTGTTATAGTCGTCTTCACCGAAACCCGGTGCGGTATGAACAATACCTGTACCGTCTTCTGTTGTTACATAATCAGCAGCAAGTACCTGAAACGCATTACTCTCTACCGCATCGGCAAAATAGTTAAAAAGAGGTTCATACTGCTGACCGACAAGCTCGCTGCCTTTCATTCTGTCTGTAATTTCGTATTCATCCTCATTCCGGTAATATGATTCCAGCCGGGCCTCGGCAAGTATATAATTTTCCTCTCCATCCCTGACTTTCACATAATCCACATCTGCGCCTACCGCAAGAGCAAGGTTTGAAGGCAGCGTCCACGGAGTTGTCGTCCAGGCCAGAAAATAAGTATTCTCTGTATCTTTCTGTTTAAACTTGACGGTAATTGCAGGGTCATGAACATCCTGATAACCTCCAAGATTCAGCTCATGATTTGAAAGAACAGTCGAACACCTTGGACAGTACGGAAGAATATAGTGTCCTTCATACATCAGCCCTTTTTCCCAGAGCGATTTTACAACCCACCAGATTGATTCCATGTAATCCGGTTCCATGGTTTTATAATCGTTTTCAAAATCAACCCAGCGGCCGAGCCTTGTGATAATCGATTCCCATTCCTTTGTATAGCGCAGAACTATTGAACGACATGACTCATTGAATTCAGCTATACCGAAATCTTCGATTTCTTTCTTTCCTGAAATGCCGAGTTCCTTTTCCATTTCGTATTCAACGGGAAGACCGTGACAGTCCCAACCGAAACGCCTGCTGACTTTATGCCCTTTCATGGTCTGATACCTGGGAATAATATCCTTGATTGTACCCGGAACAAAATGACCGAAATGAGGCAGACCGGTAGCAAACGGAGGTCCGTCATAGAAAATAAATTCCCTGCTTCCTTCTCTCTGCTCTATTGATCGCTCGAAGATCCTGTTTTTCTTCCAGTATTCAAGTATACGCTCCTCCATCTTCGGGAAGCTGACTTTCGGGTCAACAGACTTATACAAAATTTCCTCCACTATTCATAATCCCGCCATTTTTCCGGGTGAAATATTTTATCTTTTTCCTGAATTTATCTTTATAATAAAGGATTTCAGACCTGATATTCTAGGGAAATTTAAACCTGTGGTCAAGTATGGCGTTTTACCGGTTTCAGTCTACAGTGCCTGTCAACAGACCGCCGTTATGAACAATATAAAGCTCACTCCCGTCGGAAAAAACTCCGTTACTGTTGTAGCCGAACCAGTACGGAGCGTCCGGGAGCGTTAGTTCATTCCAATTTAACCCGTTGTCGTCCGATACAAACAGATGCGCCCCGTACCTTACCGAATAAAGTCTTCCGTCATGGATCACATACCCGGTCAGCGCTCCTCCGACGCCGGAAAGAAAAGTACTCCAGTTCGCGCCCGAATCGCTGCTCACGGATATATCAGGGTCATGCCACGCCGTAATATTTGAGCCGTCGGCATAAACCGCCTGAACTGCAACATTCCCTGAATAATCTGTATCATTCTTTGTTGTCCAGTTTGTTAAATTGCCGACATCCGCATACGCGAAACCCGAGTCGGTCGCGGCGTATATCGCTGAACCGTCGAGATGTATTTTATTGATGCTGTCTGCAGGCAGGCCGTTTGAGCTGTTATAGTATGTGAAGCTTATAGAAGCTGTATCCGATACGGCAATACCGCTGTCGGTTGCCAGGTATATTTTCCCGCCGCTAATCCTTATATCGTATATTTTTACGCCTGCTTCATATAAGCTCATAACAGGCGTTGTACTATCATAAATTGAAAGTCCGTTAAAAGTACCGAAATACCATGTATCTGTTGCAGCAGGATTAACAGCTGTACAGTTAACCTGATCATTGCTCAGACCGTCGGTTGCATTGTTTAACACGTTCCAGCTGCTGCCGCCGTCGGTACTGTAAACAACCCCTTTAAACTGTGTTCCCAGCAGAATGGTTGACCCGCTGACTGATACAGCCTCATATGTCGCGTTTTCAATATCCGTGCCGGCTATCCAGGCGGCGGTTTTGCTGAATTCAAGAATCTGCTCTACTGTAATAGTTACATCGGCAGAAGCAGAGGCTTTTTCACATTCTACCGTAACACTTATATTGTAGGATCCTTCTTCTTCCGAAGAGAATTCAACAGATGAGGTTTTCGCGCCTGTTACTTCTCCGTTTACCGACCATGTAAACGTAACATCATGATTTTCAGAATCTTCAGCCGCAGCTGTAATCATACAGCTTTCTCCCACATCTATAATCTGGTCAGCCTGGTTCAGCGTAACAGTTAAACTGTGTGTATTTCCGGAAGGATTTTCTTTACCATCATCATCGCCATCTTTCGGGAGAACACACGATACCATGATAAGAATATTTATCAAAATTATTATTAAAAAAGATTTTATATTCGCTTTTGTCATGGAAAGGATTATAACCATACTCATTATTTTAGCCAATCCATATTTTAAATTTTTATTAATTGTTTTGTTTATAAATACTCTTCTGTCAAGAATATGACCATAAAGATCGATGTTATATATAGGGATGAAAAGACATAAAAACTTCAAAAAGAAGATAAAACAGGTTATAGACATCTTTACAGAATCGCCGTTTTACCGGCTTGCCATTTTCGGCGTTCTTCTGTTCGGAGGTACCGGCGGTGTCATTACTCTGCTTGAATTGGGAAAGAACGATCAGTTCCAGTCATATTTTGACGGAATATGGTGGGCGGTTATTACTTTCAGCACCGTAGGGTACGGCGACAAATCGCCCGTCACAGTGCCGGGTCAGACTATCACGATAGTCGCCATTTTCGGCAGTATGGCGCTTGTCAGTTTACTGTCAGGTACTTTTGCATCCGTCTTTGTAGAGAGCAATACCCGTGCAAGGAGAGGTTTAATGGATTTTCCAAAATTAAGTGAACATATTGTAATATGCGGCTGGAAAAACAATATGAGCGATATCGTCAGAGATATTCTCCAGCTGTCCGAAAAAATAACTGCCGACAAAATTGTAATAGTTTCCAATATTGACTCTGAAAAAATTGAAGCATTAAAAGAGCTGCCGGAACTGAAAAAGGTCAAGTATATAAGGGGTGATTATTTTTCCGAAGATACCCTGAACAGGGCGAATATCCGTGATGCAGTCAAGGCCATTGTTCTTGCCGACACTTTTGAAAGCTCAGGCTCATCTGAAGCCGACTCCAAAACTGTTATGACAGTCATTACAATAAAAGCAATGGCAAGAGATCTTTATGTTTGTGCCGAACTGATAGACAAGAAATATGAATCATATCTCAGAAACGCGATGTGCGATGAAATCCTTTTCCCTCGTGATCTTAACCGTCAGATGCTGGCCGGAACCACTATAACCAACGGTCTGGCGAATATTCTTAACGACCTTGTTTCCAATCTTGAGTCGGATACCCATATTAATACAATCGCAATACCGGACCAATATATCGGAACCGATTTCGGAAGCCTGAAAATAAGCATGACGGCTGATAATTCAAGAATCCTTATCGGGATACTGGAGAATACGGGTTCTCCGAACAAGGTAAAAATGGAAGCCGTCCGCGAAGCCCAAAAAACACCGGACATCTCAAAACTTGTTACAAATCTGCAGCTTGTTAAGGAGCTTTCGATAAATAAACCTGTTTTCATCCCTTCGGACGATTATATAATTCAGAAACACTCCAGAGCTATTGTAATTGAACGCTTTATCAGCTTACAAAAAGAAACTGAAGAAGAAGCGGTGTAGGAGGAAGAAATGGGACTCTTTAACAAAGTCATTGCCGAACATGCTGAAAAACTGAAACAAATAGCTCTTTTTGAAACTATCAAGGACAATGAAGACGCCATGAGAAGAGTTCTCGATATTTGTTCCTTACGTAAATTTCACCAGGGAGAGAACATTATCACCGAAGGGGAAATGGGCGACGAGCTTTTCATTCTTATGGAGGGCGCTGTAGATATTCTGAAAAAAACAATGGCCGGGGACGACTACGTTGTGACAAGCCTCAAGGCCGAATACAATATCTTCATAGGTGAAATGGCTCTGATAGATAACGACAAACGTTCCGCTACCGTCATGGCTACAGAAGATTCAATAGCGCTTGTTATAGGCAAAGCGGACTTTTTAAATCTTGGAGATTCAGATCCGCATATAGGGTTGCCTGTTACAAGGGCAATTGCCAAGATTATTGCCGGCCGCCTGCGTAAAACCAATGCAGATATGATGACCCTCTTCGATGCGCTTGTTACCGAGGTTCAGGATTAACCTAGTTCGTTTATATAGAAACTGACCTTCTCCGCCCTTTCCGTAAATTCAGCAAGCTTGCTCTTTTCCTTTTCTATCACGTCATCAGGAGCATTTGAGAGAAATTTCCCGTTTTTAAGTTTCCCTTCGGTTTGCTTTATCATTTGAGCCATCTTCTGCTGCTCTTTCCTCAGTTTTGCAACCTCTTTTTCAATATCAATTACATCACGGATAAAGACGTAAGCCTCAAAACCGGTGCCTGCCGATGCAACGCTTCCGTCAATAGACGGTTTTTCGGTCGTCAGGACCAGGTTATCAGTATTTACAAGCTGAGCTATCAGGGATTTATGAGAAATGAAGAATTTTTCAGCCTTGAAACTACTTTCCATAAATACGGTTACAGGTATTTTTTTCTCGGGGGGTATTGTAAACTCCGATCTGAGCGTTCGTATTCCCCTGATTAAATCCTGCAGTAAAGTGAAACTCTCGTCAGTTTCCGGGTAATTATTCTGCCCGCAACTTTTCGGATATTCCGCCGTAATAAGCGAGCCTTCGGTTTGCGGCAGTTTCTGGTATATTTCTTCGGTAATAAATGAAAGATACGGATGAAGAAACTTCAAAGCCTGTTCAAGCACATATACAAGCATCGATATGGCACGATCCTTTTCCTTTTCATCGCTGCTGTAGAGTGAAATCTTCGACGCTTCTATATACCAGTCGCAGAAATCATTCCAGAAAAACTCATACCCGGCCTGTGCAAAGTCGTTGAACCTGTAAACCTCAATTGCACTCTCCGCAGATTTTATACTTTCATTAAGCCTGTGCAGAATCCACTTATCAATTTCCTTAAGTTCAATTTTTTCGAAAGGAATTATGTTGCGGCCTTCAACATTCATCATTATATAGCGTGAAGCATTCCAGACCTTGTTGGCGAATTTCGAACCCAGCTTGAAAGATTCGGTATCTATCAAAATATCCTGACCCTGGGCAGACAAAAAGGTCATTGTAAACTTTAATGCGTCGGCGCCGTATTCATCAACTATTTCAAGAGGGTCAAGACCGTTCCCCAAAGACTTTGACATCTTTCTGCCCTGCTTGTCGCGGACAAGACCTGTGATATAAATATCCTTGAACGGTACCTCTTCCATAAACTCAAGCGAAGCCATAATCATTCTTGATACCCAGAAGAAAATAATATCATAACCTGTAACGAGGGTAGATGTCGGGAAAAACCGCTTCAGATCATCTGTTTTTCCGGGCCAGCCAAGCGTCGAGAACGGCCACAGCCAGGATGAAAACCAGGTATCCAGAACATCGTTGTCCTGTGTTAACGAACTGCTTCCGCATTTGGTGCATACTTCCGGCGCTTCTCTTGCAACAATCATCTCGCCGCAGTCGTCGCAGTACCATACAGGAATTCGATGCCCCCACCACAGCTGACGCGATATACACCAGTCCCGTATTGTATTCATCCAGTGTTTATAAGTATTTTCCCATTTTCGCGGATAGAAAATCAGTTCTTCCTTTTCCCATGCATTTAAGGCTTTTTCAGCCATTCCCTTCATGGATACAAACCACTGTTTTGAAAGGTAAGGTTCAACAACAGTATTACACCTGTAGCAATGTCCAACCTGGTGAGAATGCTCAACATCCTTTATATATAAACCTTCAGCCTTGAGGTCCTCTATTACCGCTTTCCGTGCGTCCTTAACCCTGAGCCCTCGGTATTTTTCCGGAACATTATCGTTAAGTGTAGCATTATCATTCAGAATGTTTATTTTCTCCAGGTTATGCCTGTTTCCGATGTCCCAGTCATTGGGATCGTGTGCCGGAGTAATTTTTACAGCCCCGGTACCGAATTCCATCGAGACATATGAATCGCCGATTATTGGAATTATTCTGTCGGTCAGAGGCAGCCTGACCTTTCTTCCTATTAACCCGCTGTAGCGTTCGTCTTCCGGGTTAACGGCAACGGCCGTATCGCCCAGCATTGTTTCGGGCCTGGTTGTAGCAATTTCGATTTTACCGCTGCCGTCTTCAAAAGGATAATAGTAATGATACATTTTACCATCTATTTCCTGGTGTTCAACTTCGTCGTCTGCCAGCGCTGTTCCGCAGGACGGACACCAGTTAACGAGGTAATTACCCTTATAAACGAGTCCTCTCTCATACAAACCTACAAAAACCTCACGTACAGCCTTTGAACAGCCTTCATCAAGGGTAAAACGTTCCCTGCTCCAGTCGCATGAAGATCCTATTTTCTGAAGCTGTTTCTTTATAATTGCATGATGTTCTTCTTTTACCTTCCATGTTTCTTCAACAAATTTCTCACGGCCCAGCTCATGACGTTCAATACCCTTTGCACGCAGTTTCTTTTCAACGATGTTCTGGGTTGCTATTCCTGCGTGATCGGTACCCGGAACCCATAAAGCAGGCCGACCGTTCATTCTATGGTAACGGATAAGAACATCCTGAAGGATATTATTCAAACCGTGACCCATATGCAGAACTCCGGTAACATTCGGCGGAGGTATGACTATAACAAACGGATCCTTACCTTCTTCTTTCGGTTTAAAACATCCGTTATCCATCCAGTACTTGTATATTCTGTCTTCAAAATCTTTCGGGTTGTACGCCTTGGGCATGTCGCTGGAACTCATCTATTCTCTCCGCAAATTATTTCAGACTTGGAGAGCCTCTTTCAAAACTCGGTTAGTTTCGAAAGAGGCTTTGGAGTATTTTTATTATTAATTCTCTAAATATATACAATATAACAAATTGTAAAAATACTCCATTTACATCCAAAGTCGGAATTTCAAAAGTCACTGACTTTTGAAATTACCTCTGGATATTAACAGATTAGATTCATTGCATCAATGATGTAGCCAATATCGTTTTTATATGATAAAATTTTTTATGATTTTCAGATCCGGAATTTCGCGCTTTTTCATTTTTTCTTTATTTTTCTTCTCTTTGATTTGTAATTATCTTTCAGCCCAGAACGCCGCCAATACAGTACCGGACTGGAAAGAGAAAAACTCTATACTTGCGGCCGAACTTTCCGATTCACACAGGGGAATAAGTTCTTCGATAATAGATTCACTGAAAAAGGTTCCCCGCCATGTTTTTCTGGACTCATCATATGGCGGAATAGCCTATGAAAACATTTCTCTTCCCGGATTTGACGGCGGAAGTATCCCCTCGCCGTCTGACATCCTTACGTCTGTTGAATACATTTCACCGACATCTACAGATACCGTTCTTGTAGCCGGTAATAATGCCGGCTATGCGGCCGCAGTTCTTTCAAGACTGACAGCCAAAGTTTACCTGATAGAAGAAACTGCTGCAGCGGATAAATACAGGGGTATTTTCGCTGAATACGGTTTTAATAATATTACGATATCCGATACCCGGGATATCAATTCTTTCGAAGAAATTTTCGGCTTTGACCGGATATTTATTCACGGAGCCGTATCTGAAATTTCAGAGCGTGTAACGGAACGTCTTTCCATTAAAGGCAGCATAACTTTCATTCTGGCGAAAACCGGGAGTTTTCAGCAGATCGTAACAATACGAAGATCTCTTCTCGGCGACAGTATTTCATGTGGAGGCAGCTGTTTTTTTCCGGATATATTAAAACTCAAGATTTCGAATTAAAAATTGGATATTGAACCTTTTTTTCTCGATTTATCTATTCTTTCCATCTTTCTGTAATATTTGGCCTGTTTTTCAACCTCTTCAGTATTGGTCAGGTGTATTTTATTATTCAGAACTTTAACCTTGCTGTTTTCAAACATTTTTCTTATCAGGACGTTGCCCTCATCTTTGGGAAGCCCGACAAGGTTGATCAGTTCCTGCGGACCGAAATCAAATGTATAAGGCTGGCTGCCCATCGGTACCCGGAGCTTTTCAAGCTGAATCAGTAAAGCGTCGTACATACGGCCGAGAGAATCACTCAACTGCGTATTTGCAAGCTGTTTGTAGATAAACCATATCCTTTCCGACAGAAGCTGGGTAAGTTTTGAAATAATCTGCGGCTGTGAAGCTACCATCCTGTTAAAGTTTGCATTATTTACAGCCATAAGCACTGTTTCATCATGCGCAATAGCAGAGGCTGATCTCGGTTTGTTTTCAAGCAGCGACATTTCACCGAATATATCGCCCGGTTTCAGCAGGGCAAGCAACTGTTCATTGTCATTTACTATCTTGGTAATTTTCACGCTGCCTTTCTGTATAATATACAATTCCTGCCCGGGCTGACTTTCGCTGAAAATCATTGTGTCTTTCGGGTAGGTCCTGGTGAAGTTCTGCTCGTCTCCGTCCAGATATACAACTTTTGCGTAGGGTTTAATCTTGGCCATCCGCTCCTTTGCGGTATTTATATTATCACCGCCCGGACTGTATTTGATATACTGATGGTATGCATAATAGGCCTGATTATACTGACTCTGCCTTGCGTAGTACTCTGCGACCTTGAAAAGGTGCGATATATCGTCTTCAGCAATTGTTTTAAAAGTGATGCGTGTTAACGCTTCATCAAGAAATCTCATCTTCTGGGAAAACTGCTGTATTATTTTCATTGCTACAGGAGCATTTCTTTCGATAAGCAGGCCGTACTGTTCACGATGAACAGTGATAAGCGCGCAGTCGGTTAACGCCTGTGCAGTTTCAATGTGACTGTGCGAAGACATTGTAGAAACAACGCCGAAAAAATCTCCCGGCGAGAGGACATTACCGCCTACTTCTTCAACAATCTCAACTTCCTTGCTGATTCGGACTTTACCGTTTCTTATGATGTAGAAATAATCAGCCTTCTGTTTGCCCTCGACAATGATATAAGAGCCCTTTCGGAATGTCTGCAGAGAGAGTTGTAAAGGATTATCCATACACCACCTAACCAGAATAGTATTTTTCGTCTAATATAATATCGGCGTCACAACGCTTAATCATAACCCTATTTTACCACCAGTCAATGATTCTGACAGCCCTCCAGTACGAAGAATATGAAGATAAACCAAAAGATTCTTCATATATTGTCTGAAGAGAGTATAGCCCTTTCCGTCCGGAAATACTTCCTTCGGGGTAAATCTGTCTGACGGGAACGACGCCTCTGGTCAGGCAAATATGATGATTATCAAGGCTACCGAAATAGTATTCCACAGGATCTATTTCCTCGTCAATCGGAAAATTACCGAATCTTGCACCATCACCCAAAGATGCATCAACAGGAATCCAGCCGAAACCCTCAATATAAAATTCGGCCCAATAATGGTTGGTAGACTGCTTGTTATTATAAACGAGCACTCCGGCAGCCGGTCTTGCAGGAATCCCCGATGCCCTGCACATGGCCGTAAATAATATACTGTATGTATATGAATCTCCCTGACCGTCCTCAAGATTTCTCAGTATCGATGAGCTTGAGGGCTTGGATATGTATTCCAGATTTTTCAGCAAATACAGGTATATTGCATTAGCTTTAAGATAAGGGTTGCGTTCCCGTTTAACTGCCGAGGCAACGGCGTCGACAACAGATTGGGAATCCGAAGGAATCAGGTTTTCATCGCTTGTATAAACTGTATAAAGTCTTCGTTCCTCATTATAAACGGGTTTTACCCTGGAGGCTGTCAAACGGGTTTCAATCTCATAGCGTTCCAGCCACGAATTAATTGATACTCCGTAATTTTCACTGTTACCCAGATTATCGAAATGATACCGCATTAAACCGTAATAATCTTCCCACAACGGAAGAGGTTCCGTCACCGTCTCAACCTTACGCTGATACAACCCCGCACGTACGGCAGGAACCCATAAATCCAGCCCGTTTCCGCCGGCGCCGTCTGCTGAAGATATATCAATGCCGTATTCGACCTGAAAACCCATTTTATCACCGAAGCTTTTTGTGCCGGCAGTTCCGGTAACCTCGAAATACAATGCGTTGCTGAGGCCGCGATCAGTTTTTATACGGATATTTCCTGAAGCGGCGCCGTCCGGGACATAAACTTTTATCTGCTGCTCATCCCAGCTTTCATAATCATAATCAATCTCTGAACATTTAATTGATCCGGACAGAGAATCTTCGCTGTCCGAAACTTCTTCATTGGCAGCGGCAGCGGTAAAATAGATTTCTGCGTTGCTTCGTTCATGTCCGAAATTCAATCCGCTTATTATAATAAAAGACCCTACTGCTCCGCTGTTCGGTTCTACAGTTTCCATGTACGGATATCCCGGCTTTTGCGGCCCGGTAAGGATAATCGGTATATGCTCGCGGTTTGTAAAAAGAATGCCGTTGCTTTTACCGCGTCTCGTTTTTACAGTAACCATACCGGAGCTTACCTCGGGGGGGACTTTAACAACTATCCGGGTATCGCTCCATTGTTGATATGAATCCGAAAGGGGGCGTTCTCCGGCTATTCTCACTTCCGCGCCTTTGCGGGTATCACCGAAAAAAGAACCGTTTATGGTTATAAATTCACCGGGATATGCTACTGCTGGCTGGATATCGTTTATAACGGGAAATCTGTAGTATCCGACAGCATTTAATACAAAGAAAGTGCATACTGCTGCCAGAATCAGTAACGGTATTATGATTCTGCCTTTTATAATATTTTTTATCATTCCTAATCAGCTGAACTGCCGGCGTCTTCAACAGAAAGCACCTGAATCTCCATTTCCATACTGTAAAAATTGCTGTTGGAGTCATATGCCATGCCCAGCGGGAAAAATATAACCTTTTCACCGACATCAACCGGCAGACTCTTAAGGGTAGTATAGTACTTTACATCTTCACTGTCAGTATTGTCCGAAAGAAATATTTCACCTTTTGCAACCAGAAATATGGTATTGTCCTGATTCAGGTATGGAGTTATATCAGCTATTACAACGAGATTGTCGCCTGACAGTTTCAGCTTAATCGTTTCGCCCGAAACTGTTACTTTCGAGCTGTCCATATGCCAGATAGTATCGTTTTCTTCACCCAGAATTCTTGTTGTGATATTTACTGAAATCTGCTTCCCTTCGATAAATTCATAACCAAGATCATCAGCCCGGGCAGTAAAAGGAAATAAAAATAAAATGAGAAGAGAAATTCCAAATACTATCTGCTTCACAATTGCTATCCTATTGGCTTCGTTTATAATCAGCTTCCCTGATAAGCTGCGGTTCTCCTGAAACCGAAAGCCCTTTTGCAGACGGTATCGTTATCAGAACGTCAAAGCCCGAATCATCCGAAAGCAGATATGCAGCTGCATCCTCTATACTGATCAGCTGTACATTTATCGGCAACGGCTCTTCCTTTATCTCTTCAACAATATATTGCTGCTGTCCGGAAAACCGGGTTAATCCTATCAGCATCGCGGCGCAAAGAACTGCTACTACGGCGGCAGCGCCCATAAGGGCAGGATATGAAATCTCGACATGCCTTTTCCAGAACGGTTCGGTATTAAATACAGCACGCCGCCGTTCCACCGCGGAATAGACCCTGGATCTAATCTCGTTTTCGCCGGGCACGTTAATACTTCTTAGAGAAATACTGAGTTCTTTTACTTTTTTATAATTCACCGAACATTCTGTACAATTTTCGATATGCTCTTTAAGTTCGGATGACCATCGTTCATTCGTCTCATCATCAAAAAAGGCTGAAATCAACTCCCGGTCAGGACACATTAAATCCCTCCTTGGAAAGAATTTCCTCCAGACTCACTCTTGCTCTGAATACTCTTACTTTCACGTTACCTTCTGTTATTCTCAGAATAGAGGCGATCTCTTTATAGCTGAGCTGCCCGTATTCTTTCAGAATTAAAACCGTTCGCAGATTAAACGGC
This sequence comes from Spirochaetia bacterium, assembly GCA_963675665.1. Lineage (GTDB taxonomy): Bacteria > Spirochaetota > Spirochaetia > UBA9216 > UBA9216 > Thalassospirochaeta. Next base: position 3,003,902 of record OY776510.1, on the reverse strand, counting down.
AGCATCATTAATGCGGCCTGAACAGTTTCAATCTGCTCCTTCTTGATAAGTTCCTGCTCACCGTTTACAGTTTCGGGAAGCGGCAACTCCTTGACTTTATCAAAAGCACGGCTCTCACGCCCTTTTCTTTTGACATAATTGTAGCAGAGGTTCTTAACAACTCTTATCAGCCAGTATTTTGATTGTTCAACAGTAGGTATCCTGACGGGACGGCTGATATATTTTAAGAAAGCCTCCTGACATAATTCTTCGCTAACATCTGCATTACCGGTTATATGGTATGCAATTCTTATGAGGATTGTAAATGTTTCTTCATAAACCTGCTCGAAGGACTCAACAACCCTCTCTTCATCTATCATAACAAACAACGAACCTTACAGTTAGTTACAGACGACCGTTAAAAACTTTCATTTTAACGGTTACCTCTCTTTTTCCATTGTGTTCCGTCTGAAGTATCCTTTATTTCAATACCCAAAGACAGCAGTTTATCCCTCAGTTCGTCGGCTTTTCCCCAGTTTTTATCGGCCCTTGCCTGTTCACGATCCCGAATTATTGATATTTCCGCATCCGACAATTCGGCTGCCGGAGCTTCTATTTCAGACAGCTGCAGGCCGAATACCCGATCCATCTCAATTGCAGCGCCAAGTTTATCTTCGGGCGATATATCGTTGTCCTTGAGCAATTGCCATAATTCGGCAAGGGCCCTGGGCGCATTAAGATCGTTTATAAGGCTTTCATTGAAACGGTTGATTATACCCCCGGCCCTTTCGCCAAGACTATCTGCATGAGCAGGCTCAGCGAATGATTTCAGCTCTTCAATTCTTTCAACCAGATTTCTTCGCGCATTCCGGGCGGCATCAAGCGATTCAAAATTAAAAACAAGCTGTGATCGGTAATGACCTCCCAGGCAGAAATACCTGTAATCGAGAGGATCATATCCCTTGTCTACCAGGGTCTGGAGCGTAAGAAAATTACCGGCGGATTTTGCCATTTTCTGCTTGTCCATCAGAAGAAATTCACCATGAATCCAGTAGTTAACCCATTTCCTGCCGGTAGCGGCCTCAGACTGTGCTATCTCGTTTGTATGATGAATTGGTATATGATCAATTCCGCCGCAGTGAATGTCGAATTGCTCGCCGAGATACTTCATGCTCATAGCCGAGCATTCTATATGCCACCCCGGATAGCCCGTACCCCAGGGAGAATCCCACTGCATTATATGATTTTCAAACTTTGATTTGGTAAACCAGAGAACAAAATCGGCAGGGTTCTTTTTATTTCCGTCAACGGCAATTCTGGCCCCGGCTTTAAGCTTCTGCCGATCAAGAAGCGCAAGCTCACCGTATCCGGCAAATTTTTCAGTGTCGAAATATACGTTTCCGCCTTCAATATATGTAAATCCGCCGGCTTCAAGCCTTTTTATAAGTCCTATCATATTGCCGATGTGTTTTGTAGCAACACAGGCTGTTTTCGGTCTGATGATATTAAGCCTGTCGATATCCCTGAAAAAAGCATCGGTATAAAATTCTGCTATCTCCGTCGGAGATTTGCCTGTTTCACGGGCGCTCTTTTCAAGTTTGTCTTCTCCGTCGTCCTGATCGCCGGTCAGATGGCCGACGTCCGTCACATTCATTACATGGTTTACATTGTAACCGGCGTATTCCAATACCCTTCTAAGCAAGTCTTCAAATACGTATGTTCTCAGATTTCCGATATGCGCATAGTTATAAACGGTAGGCCCGCAACAGTACAGGCCGACCTCTTTTTCATTAATCGGCTTGAATTCCTGCAGCTCTCTGCCAAGAGTGTTATATAAGTTTATGTTCACCCGAACCTCCCGCTTGATATAAATAGCATCTATGGATCATCAGTCTGTTTTAAAGTAAAATCTGTCTGTGGATAATTTACGGAATATACTTAAAAAAATCAACACGAAGGGCAAAATAGTATTCAATGAACCGATGTCTCTTCATACAACTTTTAAAACCGGCGGCCCTGCTGATGTTTTCTGTTCGCCTGCTGATACGAATGAGCTTGTACAGATATTAAAAGCTGCAGAATCCTGCGAGACCCCACACTTTATTCTGGGCGGTGGCGCGAACATTCTTGTGTCCGACGCAGGATTCAACGGAATAGTAATTGAAACTGCCGGCCTGAACCGCATTGAATTCAAAGAAGGGCTGCAGGTTGCCTGCGGCTGCGGAGTATTGATTGACGACGCTGCAGAAGCGGCGCTTAAAGAAGGCCTTTCCGGCTTTGATGCTTTCTACGGCATGCCCGGGACAATAGGCGGGGCGGTCTGGATGAATGCCCGCTGTTACGGGTTGTCCGTCTCAGACATCCTGCTGTCTGTAAAATATCTTGACGAGACCCGGAAAACACGAATCCTTAATGCTGCTCCGGAAAGTTTCGGATATAAAAAGTCCCCATTTCAAAACAGGGATTATGTAATCCTTGAAGCGGAATTCCTTCTGAGCCGAAAGGATAAAAAAATCATATCGGCAACCATGCTTGAAAACCGGACTGATCGGGAACGCAAAGGCCATTACAGCGGCCCCAGCGCCGGGTCCGTTTTTAAAAACAACCGGGCCTTCGGCAAACCGTCGGGCGCCATAATTGATTCGCTGGGCCTCCGCGGCACCAGGATCGGCGATGCGGAAATATCAGCCGAACACGCAAATATTTTTATCAACAGAGGCAATGCAACCTCCGCCGATATCCATAAACTGATTAAACTCTGCACAGCAAAGGTAAAGGATGCCTACGGCTTTGACCTTGAACCGGAGATTCAGTTCATCGGTAATTTTCAATAACGGAATCAATTAGTTAATACGTATTGACAATTTTATGCTTTTCATAAAATCTCAATTAGGTTATCCTGTATTAGACATATTCAAGGAGGTACAGATCGATGGAATTGAAAGATAAACTGAAAATTGACGGAATGCCTCCTGAAGAACTCAAAGCACTTCTTGCAGATCTTCCGCTGGCAGAGATTCTCGAGGAATGGGACTCTTTCAACAACGATGAAGCTTTAAAAATAATGATCAATCTTCGCCTGGAATACAAAGTAGATCTGCTCAATTCGCTGTCGAATACCGAGCAGGAAAAACTCGTCGAATCGCTTTCCACCCAGAGCATCCACCAGATACTCTCTGAAATGGATCCTGACGACCTTGCCGACTTTATACAATCGGTTTCACCCGAGGTAAGAAAAGAGGCATGGAACAGCCTGTCGGAAGAAGCTAAACGTGAAACGCTTTTCCTTCTCCGTTTTGATGAAGACGATGCTGCAGGCCTGATGACGCCCCGATACCTTGCGCTTCGCGCCGGGATTACAGTGGGCCAGGCATTAAACTTTGTCCGAAAAGGCGCGCATGAAGTTGAAACAGTGTATTATCTCTATATTCTTGATGAATTCCAGAGGCTTCTGGGCGTTGTTTCGCTCCGGGAACTTCTGAAGTCTGAAGACAGCGCCAAAATTAACGATATAATGCAGACGAGTTATATCTCGGTTCACGAAGAAACTGACCAGGAAGAAGTTGCAAAAACCCTTGAAACCTATGACCTCATCGCTCTGCCGGTTGTAGACAGCCGCAACCAGATGCTCGGTATAGTCACTTTTGATGATATCATCGATGTTATCAGGGAGGAGCATACCGAGGACACCTATAAGATGGGGGCCATGACCGGTAATGTAGACCGGTATCTCGACAGTTCAATCTGGGGTCTTGTAAAAAAAAGAGTTCCGTGGCTGATTGTCCTTCTGTTGCTGGGAACATTTTCAACAAATGTGGTAGACCATTATTCGGAGCTTATAACAACAGCAGCATTCCTTTTCATATTTATGCCGGTAATAACCCAGACAGGGGGTAATTCCGGAAGCCAGGCCTCAACATTAATGATAAGAGGACTTGCAACCGGAGAGATTCATTCCCGTGATGCCGCAAAAATCTTATTAAAAGAAATAGCGGTGGGCATACTGATGGGCCTGATAACAGGCAGTGTAATTATTGCAAGAAGCTTTTTTCTTCCTCCCGGCGTTAACCTTTCACAATCAATTACTATAGGAGCAGCTCTTGCATTCGTGGTTCTATTCTCAACACTTGTAGGAACTCTTGCTCCGCTTCTTATTAACCGCCTCGGATTTGACCCTACGGTTATGTCTGCACCATTGATGGCAACAGTTATCGATGTTGCCGGTCTTACAATCTATTTTGAAATAGCTAAAATTCTTCAGGGCATCTAAACGCAAAAAAACAGGAGCGGAAATCAAACTGATCTCCGCTCCCGGGAATTCCTTTCAGCAATTCCAAACACCTATATTAAGGGAAACCTCCCTGTTAATATTACTCTTTAATAAGCATCCAGCTTTTAAATTTCTCGTTTATAAGATCGTAAGTATCAATAGCAATCTGAAGCTCTTCATTTGTCGGCATTATTACAATAGTAACTGGTGAATAGTCCTTGGAAACTATTCCCGGTTTTGAACCGTTCACCTTGTTTAATTCATAGTCCATAACTATACCGATATTTTCCAGCCTGTGACAGATCATTTCTCGCATCCGGATATCGTTTTCACCTATTCCTCCGGTGAATACAAGCACATCCACTTTAACCATGTTTGCAGCGTATGCTCCAATATACTGACGAATCTTGTGTGCAAATACTTCAAGGGCTTCGATTGCATATGCATTTCCTTTGTCAGCTTCGATGTGGATATCTCTCATATCGTTGGAGATGCCGGAAAGCCCAAGCAGCCCGCCCTCTTTATTAATCATTTTATTTATTTCTTCTTTGGTAAAACCCTTTTCCAGCAAAAAAAGAATTATTGCAGGATCCAGGTCTCCGCTGCGGGTACCCATCACAAGACCTTCGAGCGGGGTGAATCCCATTGAAGTTTCTACCGATTTTCCCTGCCTGATTGCCGTTATCGATGCTCCATTTCCCAGGTGGCACGAAATTACATTTGTATTCTCTACAGATCGTTTCATCAGCTTCAGCGCTTCGGTTGAAACATAGCGGTGACTTGTTCCGTGAAAACCATATCGCCGGATTTTATATTTTGTATAAAGCTCGCGCGGCAAGCCGTACAGATATGAAGACGGGGCAAGGGTTTGGTGGAACGCCGTGTCGAATACGGCCACCTGCGGAACGCCGGGAAGCATTTCCATGGCGGCATTTATTCCCATCAGATTTGCCGGATTATGAAGCGGCGCCAAATCGGCATTGCGCCTTATGGCCGAAATTACATCATCGTCAATTATTACCGATGATGAGTAATCCTCACCTCCGTGTACTGTTCTGTGTCCTACCCCGGTTATCTCCTCTATTGATTCGATAAGGCCTTTTTCGGAATCAGTTAACGCCTTTTTTACAAGCGCCATTGCAGCTTCATGATCAGACAGCGGTGCATTTTCCTCAAAGACTCCGCGATCTGATTTCTGTGAAATATTGCCCATAGGTTCACCGATGCGCTCAACAAGTCCCTTCCCGAGACTCTGACGGTTCGGCATAGTATATACTTCATATTTCAGCGATGAGCTGCCGCAATTTATTACTAGCAGTTTTTCCATTTCTTCGCTCCTGAATTATTGATATTTTTTATAAAAAGATTTTAACCGTAAAAGGATAAAAATGCAACGAATAACATCACTTTTTCTCACGTCCCGAAATAATGTTCATTCTTATTCGGATTGAAATCCCGCAGAAAAATCGACTATTCCGCCGTTTATTATTTCAACCGAAGCGTTGATTTTACCTTTTGAAGTTGCTATTTTCATTCCCGGGTTAAAACAATGCTCACCGTCCCTGTAAACATAGTTAAAGCTGCAATCAAGTATTTGTGCTTTAATCCGGAGGCCTGCTCCTCCATACCAATTCCTGTCTGTTGAGGTGCAGTTCCATATATTATCAAAATCCATTCCGCCGCTCACATTTGATATCACCGGGCCCAGATAAATTTTTACATCGACATCAAAATCCGCTCCGGCCTGCTGTCGGCCGTTTATATCATGTTCAAGACTTCCGGCGGAATCAATATTAAAACAAAGAACACCTGTATCCAGTTTTATACCGGCTTCGACCTCCTGTACCTGACCGATTATTTTTCCCGGAAGAACTTCGGGAGCAGCCTGTCTGTAAAAATATCCGCAGCTGAATACTGCTTCAAGAATTTCTGAATAAATGCCCGCATGGACATTTAAACCTGCTGAATTTCTGTATGAGGCAGATCTGCCTGAAGGCGGAATATATGCATCGTCAACCCATTGGAAAAGCCCCCTGATGCCGGCTGCTCTGCTTCCCGCTGAAAAAACTGAACGGACAAAAAACCCGGGCATTGTATATTCCGGCATGCTTAAACCTGCCAGAAACGACGCCGCTGCCATTTTGCCCGCCGAATCATTTCTCATTATTCTGCGTCCGGTATTTTCAGCTGTTTCAGAAACAGGAAATTCAGTTCCAAACCGCAGTTCCGCCGCTGCATTCAGGCTAATCTGCCCGGGCAATACCGAATGATCGGCAAACCATGAATCAGCAGCAGTATCGGGGCAGGTCCCGGCTGAAATACAGGTGTCCGCTTCAAAATATTTATAATTGCAGATTGTTGAAACAATTCCGGCCGAAATCAATCCGCTGTTTGTCCGAAAGATCCAGGAAGTAACTCCTGTTTCTGAAGTAATGCCGAATCTTGAACTTCTGTCGAACGAATCTGTTATCCTCAACCGGCTGTTTTCACTAAACACGGACGAACCAGGAGCAGTTCCGTCGGGATTGAACAGCTCTCTCGGCAGACCTTTCAGCTCCATCCGCCCCGCTGAAATAACCGGTGATACAAAAGAAGGCTCAGCCCAATCGAATCCCTTATCATTAATGGAAAATGCCAGACTGAGCCTGGTATATTCGCCTGTAAATCTCAGGCGGTTCATAAAATTCTCATCGGAAAGCTCTGTTTTCAATGAAGGATTGCTGTTTGCTGAAAAAATAAAAATCACTGAAGAGAGAATAACAAGAATCTGAATCCTCATACTTTTATTTAATTCAATATTTTTCTCCTGCTTGAAAATTGTGAATATTTATGTATGATTAAAATAAACACTAGTCATTGCATAATAATCAGGAGGAAATAATTGGTAATACTAACCCTTAACTGCGGGAGTTCGTCCCTTAAATATCAGCTTTACGACTGGGACAATATGGAAACACTTGCCACCGGAATAGTTGAACGAATCGGTATTGAAGGAAGCTTTATAAAACATGAGGCAAAGGGCCATGATGAAGTAAAAATTGAAAGCCCCTGCCCAACTCACAAAGAAGCAATGAAGCTTCTGATAGACTCAATTCTCAGCCCCGAATACGGCGCTATCAGCAATATCAACGAAATCAAGGCTGTCGGGCACCGGGTTGTGCACGGAGCGGAAAAGTTTGCAAAATCATGCATCATCAACGATGAGGCAATGAGAACATTCCGTGAACTCGAACAGCTTGCTCCGCTTCATATTCCTGCAAACCTGATAGGAATTGAAGCGGCAGAGGCTATCCTGCCGGACGTTAAACATTGCGCCATCATGGATACGGCATGGCATCAGACAATGCCCGAATCTTCATACATTTACGCCCTGCCTTACAGCTGGTACAAAGATTACGGCGTAAGACGATACGGTTTTCACGGTACTTCATTTTTATATACAGCCAAGCGTGCAGCTGTGCTTCTCGGAAAAGATCCGTTTGAAACCAATCTTGTTATAGCGCACATCGGAAACGGGGCAAGCATAAATGCAGTAAAAAACGGATGTTCTTTCGATACATCAATGGGGCTCACCCCGCTTGAAGGTCTTGTTATGGGAACCAGGTCGGGCGATGTTGATCCTGCAATAGCGTTCTTTATAATGGACAAAACAGGCATGAGCGCCGCCGAAGTTGAAAAAGCTCTAAACAAGGAAAGCGGTGTACTCGGCATTACCGAGAAATGGGTAGACAGACGCGATATAGAGATAGCCGCAGAAGGCGGAGATGAGCGTGCAATACTCTGCCAGGCAATTGAATCTTACCGAATTAAAAAATATATCGGAGCGTACTCCGCAGCAATCGGGGGGGCCGATGCAATTGTTTTTACAGCAGGAGTCGGCGAAAGGGGCCCTATTACAAGAAAACTGGCTTGCGAAGGTCTTGAGTATATGGGCGTAAAGCTTGACGATGAAAAGAATATAGCTTCCATGACCAGAAATGCTGAAACATGCATCAGCGCTGATGATTCCAAAGTCAAAATATATGTTATTCCAACAAACGAAGAGCTTGTTATGACTGAAGATACATATGCTCTGCTTGAAGGGACTTATAACGTTCATACAAAATACAAATATCATTTTGAAGAGACTGATTATATAAACAAGGAACGTGAAGCCGGCCTTCCGAAAGATTTGAAGAAATGGAACGGCCTTGATAAAATAATTTGTAAACCCGGACAAAAAAAAGGCGGTTGCTGCTGCGGAAATTGCAGTTGCTGATAAATCTCAGCTTTGAGTTTACCTGAAAAAGCCCGGATGAATCATGATTCTTCCGGGCTTTTTTTATTTCCAGGCGGTATATGACCCGCAAATTATTTTCCGGGTTACCTGGCAAGCCTTATTACAGTCTTTACCGGTTTTTCAGTTACTTCCTGCTGCGGCAGTTCACGTGCTGAAAAGAAGACAAGTGCTGATGCAAAAATAATAAATGCAATTGCGGCAAGAAATCTTTTATACATTCTGTAAAGTGCCTGTTCTGATTTGATTAGCAGTTTTGTCACCGGCGAACTGCCTTATCAGCTCGATTGAAAACTCCGCGGCCGTGCCGGGCCCCCGGCTTGTAATGATATTGCCGTCAATAACTACTCTTTCATCAGAGGGCTGTGTTGAATTGGAAAATCTTGATTCAAAGCCCGGATAACATGTAGCTTTTCTGCCGTCAAGTACGCTTGTTCCGGCAAGGATTACCCCGGGAGAGGCACAGATTGCGGCAATAATTTTACTCTGCTCATTGAAAGCTTCGATCATCTCTGAAACAATTTTTTCTGCGGCTATATTTTCAGCACCGGGCATTCCTCCCGGAAAGACAAGACCGTCGTATGTTTCAGCGGCCGCCGCGGCATCAGTAATATCCGACAACCCGATATCCGCTTCAATTTTAATACCGTGTGCCCCTGAAACCGGATTTACCCCGATTCCAACGGTTACAACCCCGATTCCTGCTCTTCTCATAAAATCAATCGGGGTTACAGCTTCAACTTCTTCAAATCCTTCGGCAAGAAACAGTAAAAGCTTTTTCATTTTTTAGATCTCCCTAAATATTTATAAATCTTCAGCCCAACTCAGTCCAGGCATAATCCATCATCTGCTCGGTAATATCCCAGCCTACACATTCATCCGTGACAGAAACACCGTATGCCAGGTTTTTGATATCGGCCGGAATCTTCTGGTTTCCCGAAAGCAGATTACTTTCAATCATAACGCCCATCAATGAAGGATGACGCCGGCGCTGTTCAAGAACCGAACGCAGCACACGGAATTGCCGCTGATGTTTTTTACCGGAATTTGCATGGCTGCAGTCCACTACAATCGATGCTGTCATTCCCTGTCGTTCAAAAAGTTCTTCGGCATTTTCTACTGTTTCTTCATAGTAATTGGGGCCGATATCACCGCCGCGCAGGATAAGGTTTGTTGCTTCGTTTCCGGCTGTGCTTAAAATACATGTCCGGCCGTCGTCATCAATTCCAAGAAAACTGTGAGAACTTCTTGCCGATTCAATGGCGTTTATCGCCTTTTCAACATTTCCGTCGGTTCCGTTCTTGAATCCTACCGGCATGGACAATCCGCTGACCATATTGCGATGGGTCTGGCTCTCTGTTGTACGGGCGCCTACGGCTGCCCAGCTCAGTAAATCAGCTATATATTGCGGAATAATAGGATCAAGCACCTCGGTTGCTGTAGGCATTCCTATTTCGGTTATTTTCGACATAAGACTCCTCGCTCTTTTCAGCCCCTTGTTAATATTATAGGAGCCGTCGAGATCGGGATCTATAATCATTCCCCGCCATCCGATAGTTGTTCGCGGTTTCTCAAAATATACCCGCATTACAATATACAGGCGGTCTTCATATTTTATTCTGAGTTTATTAAGCCTCTCGGCATATTCCAGGGCTGCAACTTCATCATGAATAGAGCATGGTCCGGTTATAGCAAGAAAACGTTTATCACGCCCTTCGACTATATCTTTAATAATCCTTCTGCTGTTGTAAACAGTTTCACTGCTGTTGTCTGAAATCGGGAATTCGTTTCTGAGTTCCTGTGGAGTTATTGCTCTTTCCACAGTCAGGATTCTAAGGTTGTTTGTATTCTTCATATTGATTAAAGATTAACTTTTATATCGCTTAATTGCAAGCAACAGGTTCTCCCTTGGGACAGATTACCCAGCTCCCTTTCCATTCAAGCATTGAAGCCGCATCTTCGGCAAGAACATCCGGAGTATTATTGGTTGATGAGAGATGGCAGAAATAAACTTCCTTGAGCCGTGAATCCTCCCTCAGCCCTGCTTCGTTCAGAAACTTCATTGCATCAGCATTCGACAAATGCCCCCTGGCTGAAGCAATCCTCTGCTTCAGGTAAAACGGATACGGGCCCTCAAGCAGCATTTTCTCGTTATAGTTTGCTTCAAGAAAAAGCACATCGGATTTGGCGGCAAGTTCTACCATCTCGCGGCTTACGGTTCCGGTATCTGAAATTATTGTAAAAACAACCTGCCCCAGTTCAAAATGATACGATATTGAAAAATCGGAATCATGCGATGTCCGGAATGCTTTGAACCTCAAATCACCCTCATTGTAAAAAGGACCGGGTTTAATATTTTTTCTCTTGTAAAAATGAGTTCTGAGCTTGCGGTTTACATTAAGCTCCTCATGAATGACAACCGGCGCCTGAAGCTTTCTTGAAAGGACTTCAATTCCCCTGAAATGATCGTCATGCGAGTGCGTCAAAAAAATATACTTAACATTTCCGGTATCGAATCCAAGCGCTGAAGCCCTTTCAACAGCCTGCTTGCAGGAAAATCCGTTATCTATAATTATTGCAAACCCGTTGTAATCGAATATATATGAATTAGCCGATGACCCGCTTCCAAGGACGGCGTATCTTAACCCTTCTGTTTTCATGTAATCCTGATGTCCTTATATCTTCATCCGCTTTACAGGCAATGTCATACACCTTGCACCGCCGCCGCCCCGGGCAAGTTCAACCCCGCTTATTCCGATCACAAGTTTTTCATACCGATCAATTGAATCTCCGCCTGTTAAAAAATCCGCATCCGTTTTAATATCATAACCGGCGCCGGAAAGAGCGTCCATTGTATAGTTATTGCATGCATAACCGATGATCTTGCCGGGCGCAATAGCGAAAAAATTATTACCGCTGAGCCATTGTTCCCGCTGTTGCTGAACAGGATCAGCGTTGCCGCAATAAACCGGCCTGAGATCAAACCCTTCGCTGCTTAATGCTTTCAGCAAATCCGGAACTTCGGTTAGAACAGGTTCTTTTCCTTCTATAAGCTCATATTTAACAACTTTCAGCCTGTTGCAGCCGCAGATATACGGTTCATAAACCATAGCTTCTCCGCGGTTGATCAGGGTAAAGATCATATCCAGGTGAATTGTAGCCCTCTCGTACGGAAGAATGACCGCAAAGATTACAATCCGTCCGTCAAATGAAACATTCTCACCCATCGAAGCTGCCGCGCGTCTTGCTACAGCATCAATTGCAGATGCGCTTGTACGCTCGGAACAACCAATAACCAGATGGCTGCCGGATAAAACTATAAAATCGCCGCCTTCTATACGGAAACCGGGGATTCTCTCGGCAGAAGCTTCATGACCGGCCAGAAGAAAACCGTCGTTTTCAAGAGCCGGGTGTGAAGAAAAAACAGCCGCCGCTATCTCGGCTTCCGGCTGTCTGACGGAGTTGGCCATACAGCCGGTTGTAACCTTCGAGCCGAAAACCATGGCGGCATCACGCGTAAAATAAAAATTCGGCAGCGGGTTAATATCATAGACAATTTTTGAAAGGTATTTTTCAAGGCTGTTCTTTTTCTGCGGCAAACCGGTAATCAGGCATCCGGTTAAATCAGCAGGAGTCATATCCTTAAGCTCGCTCTGCCGGTCTTTAATATCTGCTATTCTTACAAGTCTGTCAATAAAATTATTTCTTGTTGAATCATCCGAAAAAACCTCATTCATAAGATCGACATATTCATAAACCTCGGAAACGCGCTTAAGAATTCTTTTAAAATTGTCGTGTTCACGGCTGACAACAGACAGAGGAATAATATCATTGTACAGAAGCTTTTCGGCCATTTCAGGAGTCATGTCCTGAATTTCGCGGCCCGGAGAATGAATAATAACCTTCTGCAGATTTCCGATTTCAGATTCAATTTCTATCACTGCATTAATCTCCCATCAGATCTTCCCATTGATCAGGGCGAAATCCAAGGACGGCTTTGCTGCCGTTTCTGACAACCGGAGTTTTCATCAGCTCGGGGTGCTCTTCAAGCTCTTCGAGAGGATCAAATTCCATATAAGCCATTCCCTTCTTTTTGTAAAATTTTGATTCAGTGTCAATCAATTCATCAACGCCTATTGCCGCTGTTATTGATTTAAGCTCCCCGATGCTGAGCGCCCTTTGACTGAGATCTACAAAATGATACTGGTATTGTCTTTCTCTGAAGTACCGTTCGGTTTTCTGTGTTTCTCTGCATTTTTTTGTTCCGATTATCTGTATACCCAAAATCAATCTCCCGCAAGTATGTTAAGTTTGACTTAGCGCCTTAACTATGTTACTACATATAAGAGAATAAATACATCCTTGTGCTTATTCTCTTATTCAGCGGCTGCCGTCCACGACAGTAATTTTTTTGGAGTATAACATGAGACCGTCAATAAAAGAAATACTGCTAATGAATCCCGACAACAAATCAAAAACAGTTTGCGGATGGATAAGAACAAAGCGTGATTCAAAGAACGTCTGTTTTTTCGAACTTTCAGACGGGTCATGCCTGAAAAACCTTCAGGTAATCATCGACAAGGAAAAATATAATCCGGAAGATCTTCTGCAGAAACTTTCAACCGGGGCGGGCATTGAAGTCGACGGGATTCTTGCCGAATCGCCGGGGCAAAACCAGTCGGTTGAGCTTCAGGCTAACGAAATTCGACTGCTTGGTGAAGCTCCTGCCGACAGTTACCCGCTTCAGAAAAAGCGGCACAGCTTTGAGTTTCTGCGTGAAATTGCACATCTCCGACCCAGAACCAATGCTCTCGGCGCTGTTACAAGGGTAAGAAGCACGGCAAGTTATGCTGTTCACAAGTTTTTCCAGGAAAACGGGTTTTACTATATCCATACCCCTATAATATCCGCAAGCGACTGCGAGGGCGCCGGCGAGATGTTCCAGGTAACAACTCTCGACCTTAATGAAATTCCCAGAGAAAACGGGGCAGTTGACTACAGCAGGGATTTTTTCGGCAAAAGAGCTTCGCTGACGGTAAGCGGCCAGCTTGAAGCTGAAATATACGCTCTTTCCCATTCAAACGTTTATACTTTCGGTCCTACTTTCAGGGCTGAGAATTCCAACACTGCGCGCCATCTTGCCGAATTCTGGATGATTGAACCGGAAATGGCTTTTTGCGCTCTTGACGGAAACATGGATGTAGCCGAATCCTTTATTAAATACGTAATAGGCTATGTGCTTGATAATTGCACCGAAGATATGGAACTTTTTAATAAATTTATCGAAAAAGGAATAATAGATTCTCTTGTTTCCGTCGTTAATTCGGAATTTCATCGGGTCAGCTATACAGATGCAATGAAGGAACTTGAAAAGAACACCTCCGGTTTTGAATTCAAACCGTCCTGGGGTGTGGATCTTCAGTCTGAACACGAGAAGTATCTGACAGAAACAGTTTTCAGGGGCCCGGTAATCGTCACTGATTACCCGAAGGACATAAAAGCGTTCTATATGAAAATGAACGACGATGAAAAAACCGTGCGGGCCATGGACGTGCTTGTCCCCAGACTCGGTGAAATCATAGGCGGCAGCCAGCGCGAAGACAGTCTCGAAAAACTGACGAAACGGATTGAAGACATGGGGCTTACAGCGGAAGACTACTGGTGGTATCTCGACCTGCGCCGCTACGGCTCGGTCCCGCATTCTGGCTTCGGCCTTGGGTTTGAACGTCTTATTCAGTATATGACCGGAATGCAGAATATACGCGACGTTATACCGTTTCCGAGAACTGTTCACAGCGCCGATTTTTAAACGGACTTCAATGTTGTTTTTTTAATATTTTTGTCAATTCCCGATCAAAGACCGCTGCAAACTTCTGAACCTCTTTGGGACCAAAACTGCGTTCTCCATCAGGCATTATACCGGATTCCCGAAAACCTTTCATCAGATCACGTATGGACAGCCTTTCGCGAATATTTTCGGTTGTAAAGTGGTCGCCGCGGTCATTGATAACAGTAAGACCCTTTTCAACCAGTTCAGCCGCAAGCGGAATATCCCGGGTTACTGCCAGATCGCAGGCTTCGGACTGGTCAATGATATACCGGTCGGCAACCCCCTCTCCCTTCTCAACAATCACCATACTTAACAACCTGTCTTCAGGAATCGGGATGTTATGGTTGGCAACATAGACAGCATTCACTCCGCGTCTGACCGCCGCTCTGGCGATTATTTCCCTGACTGACTGGGGGCAGGAATCCGCATCAATATATATCTTCATCTGCTATTCCGGAACTGAAGCCCTGAACAGTATCCCGGTGCCGTTCAGAGTCGGACGGCTGCCGAATGATACGAATACGGTTTCGCCCCGCTTCATGGAAACAATGCTGTTTCCGTCGGTAATATCAATACAGCCTTCAAGACAGATAAAGATTGACGGAAACCCGGGGCCGTAAACCTGCTTCGGAATACTGTAACTGTTTCCATGGAGTTCAATCCGTGAAAGATAAAACTCCCGCGCTTCAGTTTTGTATGCCGATTCATATTCGGAGATCTTTTCGGGCCGAAGTATTTCAGGCTTCCCGGGGCGAAAATCAAGCGTTGCAAGCAGCTCGGACACATCAACATGCTTCGGCGTCAGTCCGCCCCGGAGCACATTATCCGAGTTTGCCATCAGCTCCATTCCAAACCCTTCGAGATATGCGTGCAGAACACCGGCCGGCAGATACATTGCCTCACCGGGCTGAAGCGTTACAACATTCAGGTACAGAGGACTGACTATTCCAATGTCTCCCGGATATAGCTCCGACAGCCTCCGGATCCAGCGGCTTCCCGGAAGCTTTTCATCATTGTCGTTACATAGCGCGAGAGCGTTGCTTATAAGTTTTAAACGCGATGCGTCGGACAGCTTCATCATCATTGTGAAAAATGTCTGCAGAGCATTTTTAATATCCGAAGCAGCTTCAAGTAATGCTACCGCATCTTCAATATCCGGAATAGCAATTTTCCTGAAATTGGACGCAATCTCTTCAACCGGCCTGAATCCCCGCATTGCATGATATTCACTCAGAGCACAGATTATTTCAGGTTTATGATTATCATCCTTGTAATTGCGTTCAAATGCATCCAAAGCAATTCCGGCATCATTTTCACGGTTAAAGCCCGCCCTTGCCTGCTTACGATTTGGGTGGGCCTGAATTGAAAGCGGAGTTCCGGCGGCAAGCACCTTGAACAAATAAGGCAGCCGTCCTTCAAAACGTTCCTCTGCCTCAGGGCCGAGAAAATCAACCGGAGATTCTGATATTAGCCGGTTAAGCGCGGTTTCATCTCCGTCGGAACCTACTGCTATCGACGGAGCTTTGGGATGGGCGCCCATCCATAATTCCGCCATCGGTTTTTTTTCATCATTTTCAAAACCCAGAAGTTCCGGAATCGCAGTTGTCGAACCCCAGGCATAATTTTGTATCCGGTTTTTCATTTTAAATACAGCCATATTTTCAGGCTACAATAAAACGGCACATATTTCCACCTTTTTTACAAAATTATCTTATTAATGCAATCTTGTGCTATTCCTGTTTTTTTTATATATTGAGTTTAGAAAGGAATAACACTAATTTAGGGTTATTAGAGTTACCCTAAGCCAATTCAAAGGAGAATAAGTAATATGAATCTATCACCTCTTCAAAAAGATCGTTATAACTACAAACCGCATCTTCCTGAAATTCTAAAAAAAGATGTCGGAAGTATCAGTATTGAAAAAGGAAAAGCAACTGAGTCGGTATCCGACCGGAATGAACTCAAACAGATTTTCCCCAAAACCTACGGCATGCCGATTGCGAAACTTGTTGAAGCTGCAAACGCCGGTGCCGGCAAAAAAATTAATGTCGGCGTTGTTCTTTCCGGCGGCCAGGCCCCCGGCGGACATAATGTTATTGCAGGACTTTTTGACGGTATCAAGGCGGGTAATCCCGAATCAAAACTTTACGGCTTTCTTGGCGGACCGTCCGGCCTTGTTGAAGATAAAAAGATTGAAATCACCGCCGGCTATCTTGACGATTACCGCAATACCGGAGGTTTCGATATCATCGGCTCAGGCCGAACCAAACTTGAAACCAGTGAACAGTTTGATACAAGCCTTGAAGTATGCAAAAAGAATAATATTACAGCGATAGTAATTATCGGCGGAGACGATTCAAACACAAACGCTGCAATGCTTGCCGAATATTTTGCAGGCAAAGACGCCGGGGTTCAGGTTATAGGATGTCCAAAGACAATCGACGGGGACCTTAAAAACGAGCATATCGAAGCTTCTTTCGGTTTCGATACTGCAACAAAAACATATTCGGAACTTATCGGAAATATAGAACGCGATGCCAACTCGGCCAAAAAATACTGGCACTTTATCAAGCTGATGGGACGTTCGGCATCTCACATCGGACTTGAATGTGCCCTTCAGACACAGCCCAGCTATACAATCATTTCGGAAGAAGTCGAGACCAAAAAAACCAGTCTCAACGAAATTGTTGAAGACCTGTCTGATGTAGTTGTAAAACGTTCCGAGAACGGCGAAAACTTCGGCGTAGTTCTTGTTCCGGAAGGGCTGATCGAGTTCATTCCTGAAATGGGCGCTCTCATCAGCGAACTTAATGATCTGCTTGCTGAAAAAGCTGCATACTATAATACTCTCAATACTTTCGAGGAACAGTCCGAGTGGATAAACAAGAACCTTTCAAAAGACTCATCCTACGTATTTTCATCTCTACCCAACAATATTCAGCGTCAGCTTCTGATGGACAGGGACCCGCATGGAAACGTACAGGTATCCAGAATAGAAACGGAAATACTGCTTATTGAAATGGTCGAGAATAAACTGAAAGAGCTTAAAAGCGAAGGGAAATTCAAGGGCAGTTTCAGCCATCAGCACCACTTCTTCGGATATGAGGGACGTTGCGCCTTCCCGTCCAACTTCGACGCTGATTACTGCTATGTGCTCGGTTATACTGCTTTTACGCTGATAGCCAACGGCCTTACAGGTTATATGTCTTCGGTAAAAAATCTTTCTAAACCGGCTTCCGAATGGATTGCCGGAGGAATCCCGGTAACCATGATGATGAACCTTGAAGTAAGGCATGGAAAGAACAAACCGGTTATAAAGAAAGCGCTGGTTGAACTGGACGGAGCCCCGTTTAAGGCCTTCGCTGCCAAAAGGGCTGAATGGGCAATAAAGACAAGCTTCAGGTTTCCGGGAGCTATCCAGTATTACGGTCCGGACGAAGTCTGCAATGCTCCGACTTTAACTTTAAAACTTGAACATGAATAAAACATTATAGCTGATTGAATAAAAAAAGATGTCCGCCGCCTTTCGGTTCGGACATCTTTTTTTTAAGCTGAAATTGATTTACTTTACTTCCGTAAAAACTATATCTTCGCTGTCTGTGTCGGTAAAAGTCAGAGTATCTCCTTCAACAACCCATGTTCCGGTCTGGGGAAGAGCCATAAGGCCTTCTGCCTCAGTCCATTCGTCCGGAAAAACTCCGTCGTCATCTGCTTCCCTGTATTCGTCCGTGTACATAATCATTGTATCACTCTCAACAACCAGTTCGCCTCTTACAGCTGAATAGTTTACGAAGCTGCCGTCTGCATCTTCGTACTGCATAATCATTTCATAACTGTCTTTTTCAAGAATGATTGTAATCTTTCCGCCGTCGTCTGCATTCTCCCAGGTCCCGATATACGGATAGAAAAGACCGTTTACAAGACTGCATGATGTCATGCCAAAAACGGCAATCAGAACAACAAGCGCAACAATAAATTTTTTCATGTTTACTCCTTAAGTGTATGTTTATTGTGTTACAAAGTATTACACTTTAAAGAGTAAAATTCAACATTTTTTCTTATTATATTACTCAGCCTCAGTGTCTGTTACCCGGGTTAATACGGTTTTTTCTCCGTCCGAATCCGTAATTGTTAATTCATCTCCGGCAACTGACCAGGTTATAACCGCTGCCGAACCTGCATCCTCAACGGCTGTCCATTCAGTATCGTCGGCTATTAGCCAGGTTTCCGGGTCGACAATTTTTTCATGGGTAAGCGTCATCGTTATTGTACCGCCTTCCGATGTAAGCGTTCCACGGTTTGCGCCCATACTCTGCCAGTCTTCATCTTCATACTTGAATTGATACCACAGTTCCCATTCTTCCCTTGCAAAACTCCAGAGCATTCTTGACGTCATCGGGAGAGGATCCGTAGTTACTTCTTCGATTGCCCAGGATCCCATAAAATCAGGCAGAAACCAGCCGGCGCCCAGAAGGTCGCATCCGAAAATGAATACAGCAAGACTAATTATTATCAGACTGATTATGGCTTTTTTCATTATTTCACCTCTTTTTCTGTTTGTATCATTAATATTAAACTTATCACATTATTTGGCAATTACTTTTTTTTTAGGTCGATGTTATACTGTTTTTATTAAAAACTACCGGAGCATGCTATGTCGAAAGAAAAATACAACAGACCCAGCTGGGATGAATATTTCATGGAGGTGGCCAACTCAATCTCGAAAAGGGCTACCTGCGACAGGGGCCGCAGCGGCTGCGTTATTGCAAAAGACCGGCAGATACTGGTTACCGGTTATGTCGGTTCTCCGCGTGGGCTGCCGCATTGCGACGATGTCGGGCACCAGATGAAAAAGATGCTCCATGAAGACGGCTCCATAACCCAGCACTGTGTACGCACGGTGCACGCCGAACAGAATGCAATCTGCCAGGCGGCAAGACGCGGAATAAGCATAGACGGCGCAACCCTTTACTGCCGGATGACGCCCTGCCGGACTTGCGCCATGCTTATAATCAACTGCGGAATAACCCGTGTTGTGTGTGAAAAAAAATATCATGCCGGGGAAGAATCCGAACGCATGTTCGCCCAGGTCGGCATAAGTCTTGAATATGTAAACGAAGAGGTGCTTAAATACGAAGAACAGTAAAAAAAACGGGCTGTCCGTTAAAACAGGACAGCCCGTTGTCATCCGTAATTCAATAGTACTTCTTAAAACTCAAGAGTTCTCATTGATTCGGTTGTCGGATTCATAATTATAAAGTCGCCCATGTGAAGCATTGTCTGGGAGTCCTGATACGTCGACGGGGTCGACCAATCGTACCAGTCGTCTACCGGATCCCAATCCCTGGATTTTGATGTTCCGCTCATCGTTACTGTAACAGTGTTGCCCCTTTTAAATTTTGTATCTTCCGGGAAAACGCTTATTATTGTTCCGCTGGATTCAGATTCATCCTTGTCGGTAAATTCTCCTTCATAACTTTCAGTTGACGATTCTGTGTATGAAAAGGTCATTGCATCTTCATTATACGTAAAAGACACTGTCTCCGAATACTTACTTGTGTCTTCATAAGAAGAGGAATAAGTCGCTGTCCAAACGGTTTCATCGGTTTCATCCTGCTTGTAAACCTCATATTCTCCGTAGTAATTTGTAGTGGTAAAATATGATAAATATTCAACCTCATAAGGATAAGATGCAGGTTCAAAATATTCTTGCGCAGTATTGTCCCAAAGCTTGGTATATATCTTGTTCAGAACCAATGTATCCGGATCCCATGAATATGTTCCTTTCAATCCGGAATTATGTTCCCATTCCTCATCCGTACTGTTCCAATACATTCTGATATATTCATAAGTACCGTCTGCTTTGAAAGAATACTCATAAGTATATGGTGGTGATGCTCTTTTATAGGTCATGTCTTCCTTGAAAAAGCCGGTGTCCTTGTCAACTTTTACTTCCTCGCCGGCGTAATCGGGCAAAGCCGAGAACAGACTACAGGAAAATGCCGTGATAATTAAAAGTGCAATGACAGATAAAAGTAAAAACGATTTTGATTTTCTTTTCATAAATTATCTCCTAATAATTATTTTTTTATCTTTAAATAAAATCTATCACATATCATTAAAAAATCAAATAAAATATTTTAACAAATGATTTTAGTCAAAAATAAAAAAACAGGGCGGTCAGATGCGACGGTCAGTAATACTTTTTAGAATAGGTTTATGAATAAAAAACGCCCGGGAATGCCGGGCGCTTTTTTTTTAAAACAAAACGGATTACATAGACATTCCCAAGTCCATCAGTTCGTCCTGAGTGTATGTTACACTTCGGACAAGAGAGCCGCTGTTTCCGTATACTTCAATGGTTATAACAAAATCTTCGCCGTCGCCTGTTACGTCACCACCGGTAACATCAGACTCGGTTACAGTAGCGCTGTCAACATAGTTGAAGTTGAACAGGTATTTTCCTGCGGGCGCGTCATCTGATGAAAGTGAAAAGCCAAGGGAAATATCTATTGCTACATATGCATTGACTTCTTCAGGATATCCGTCGGAACCTATTGTAGCATCTGCTTCGATGCTTCCTTTTGCATTCAGCTGACATTCATTGATTTTTGAATAAACAATGTCATATGCATAAGTCACATCATTATAATCATAATCAATAATGTTCTCGATGACCAATTCAAGCTCGCCTTCAACCTTTGCTGAAACTTCGGAAATTGCAGTCGGATCAAGAACGCTGTCGGTATCTGCCTGCGCTGATATTTCAGCTTTAACGATTGTCAGGTCTCCGTCATCACGGTAATCACCTGTTTCATAATCACTTTCCAAGGTCTCGTCGGTAACCGAAACTGTGTAATTAGCAGAGCCTGCCCTTGATGAGGCCGCTCTTGATTCGGCAAGGCCCGGAACGATAAGATCCATAACCTTCATTACAGGTTCGTAATCATCTCCCAGCACGCGTGACATCGGCATGGCGTTCATGATCAGAGACATTCCTTCTCCGAATCCCATCATCACCTCATCGTCGCTTGTCGGAGTATCACCGGAAAATGTCGGCAGAGTGTCAACATCTACCTGTGTAGCCTTCAGAAATGCTCCGTCCAAAGCCGCATTGATTGCGTCACATCCGAAAAAGGCCGTACTGAGCAATACGATTATCAGTACTAAAACCAAATTTTTTGTTTTCATACGATTTCTCCTCTATATGATTGTACTTATAAGAATACCATAAGTTTATATTTTTTCACTATTTTTGTGAAGTTTTTAGCTCTTTTTCTTATATAAAATTTATTTTTTTTCGGGAAGACTGATATTTCTGTGCACGGGCTCACGGGCATGTCTGTAAAGTATAGCCACATTGCCTATTATTCTGACAAGTTCAGCATCAACCGTCCTGCACAGTTGTTCTGAAAGCTCCTGCCGGCTTTTTTTATAGTCGATAAATTTCACTTTTACAAGTTCATGCTGTTCAAGCATCACTTCAGTCTGCTTTGAAAGCTGTTCGGTGAGACCTTTCGATCCAAGCATTACGGATGGTTTTATATTATGAGCAAGCTTTACAAGATAACTTCTCTGAAATCCCTTTAATTCCATGGTTCCTTCTCCATCAGCGGTATTACAAGCCATTTTGCCGGGTCCGCCATGTCGGCGGCAATCATACCGATGTCAACGTCGTCGGTAGTTTCCGCTACAAGATAGCCGCTGCCGTTTACGTTTATCCTTGCGCCGGGACCGTCAGTATCTACAGCCGCCATTGCGTGGCTGTAAACAGAAGACACCATCAGCGCGGAATCAATACCATAATGATTTAAAAGAATAATGTAAAGAAGCGCCCGGCTGTCGCAGTCGCCTTCTTCAAAAGCTGCGGCGGAAAGCGGGCTGATCAGATCAGAGCCTTCAGTCCGGAGGTATTCAAAACCCTGCACCCAGCTTAAAAGCCGCTGCGGAAAGTAATTACCTGAACCGTCGTCATTTTGGAGAAGCCGTTCTTTCAGAAGCTCCGCCGGATAATCAAGCCTGGAATAACTGTCGCGGTAAATCATCCTGTAGTAACGTTCCCAAGCTTCGTCGCCGGGTGCTGTTCCAGGCTTGAAGTCGGCCAGTATTGCCGCTTCCCTCTCAATCAGAAGCTGTGATGCTTCTATCTCATGCGCATTCACCTTCCAGCTGATCTTCTCGTTTTCAAATACTGTCGCCGTCTCTACCCGCTCAGGACTGCCGTAAGATTCAAGATAATACCTGCTGACAGGCCCGGGGTTGTTCATGAGCACCGGCGACAGCGCAAAAGAATCCAGGGCCGACAGAATGTAGTCGTTCAGCATGGAAGCGCTTTCAGCCGAAGCAAAAGACAGTATGGTCAAATCGAAATCTTCCCCGTCGGTAAAGAGTCCGTAACCGGAATAATCAAAACCGGCTGAATTGAATTCAATTACGGCAAATACGGCCTCACGGCCGTACAGGTCAAATGTATCGCCTTCGGCTTCCGCATTTATACTGCCGCTTACGCCGTTAAAAAGCGCTTCCGCCGAAGAATATTCGCCGCCCGGATATACCTTTATCTGCATAAAAGCGTCGCCTGTAAAGTCGTTGAAAGTCCAGCGTGATTCGGTTACGTCCATCACTTCCCAGCCTACGGGAGGCTCGAGCACAAAACCCGTATCGTCTATATAGACCGCTTCACCGATTACCTGAAAAACAGAGATTAAAACAATCGCAAGAAATGTAATCAGTTTAACAGGAAGACGGGTTAAAAATATCATTAATCAACCTTGAATCGTTTTATCTTCTTTGTCGACGACATTTCCATCTCATCTGATCTCAGGGAAATCCGTGATATCCGCTTGTAAGGCAGAAGCTCTCTGTTTACGAGTGAAATTATTTCATCCATCCGCTGTTTTACTTCTTCTTCAGATTTGTTTTTTGAGAAATCATCAGACGGAAAGATAACGGCCTCGATTCCTTCGGTCTTCATTTTTTCATCAAGAACATATCCCCGCACAAGGATCTGCTCTATTTCATCAAACAGCTGGAAATGATCTTCGATCTCCTCGGGAAAGACATTCTTTCCGCCCTCGGTCACAATCATGTTCTTTTTCCTGCCGGTCAGATAAACGTAATTATCGTCGTCTATATAGCCCGAATCACCGGTCAGAAGCCAGCCGTCAGCTGTAAACGCGGCTTTTGTGGCTTCATCATTCTTGTAATAACCTTTCATGATGTTAGGTCCGCGTGCGATAAGCTCGCCCGTTCCGTCTCCGTCCGGGTCAAGAACCTTCATTTCAGCAAGCGGAATTATC
This sequence comes from Spirochaetia bacterium, assembly GCA_963675665.1. Taxonomy (GTDB): domain Bacteria; phylum Spirochaetota; class Spirochaetia; order UBA9216; family UBA9216; genus Thalassospirochaeta. The sequence goes on along the minus strand of OY776510.1, from coordinate 2,980,248 downwards.
TTTCCTATAGAATTTTCACGATAGGCGTAAATAGGATTAAGAGTCAGACCGGGAGCAGCCTCGGTAAGTCCGTAACCGACCACAAAATCTATGCCGAACTGGTTGAAATATTTGAATGTTTCAGCCGGCAGCGGACCTCCGCCGCATATGCATATTCTGTTGGTATCAAGCGATACCTTTGCAAGGATTCCCTTGAAAAGCTTCTTGCCGATGTTTACTCCGGTGATTTTTTTAACCAGCCCGCTGAAGCCCATCATTGCTCGGATTAGTCCGTAAACAACAATCCCCTTTTCCCTGATGCCGTTCATCAGGCCTTTTATTATCTTGTTGAACAGCATCGGGATGCCGAGAAACATCGTAACCTTCGCTTCTTTAAGGTCCTTGAAAATCTGCTTGACAACAACCTTCTTGGCAAAAACCAGTTCGGCGCCCACAGAAATTGCTTCGATGAAAACGGCCAGCATTGTATAAGAATGGTGTATCGGAAGCAGGGCATAAAAAACATCGGTCTCGTAAATATTCATATTCCCCTGAAACATAAAACAATCGGACACGAAATTCTTATGGGTCAGCATCGCGCCTTTCGGATCTCCGGTGGTGCCGGAAGTAAAAAGAATTGCCGCGGTATCGTCTTCTGCAGGTTTTTCATGATCTATCTTTTCATTGAAATCAATATCAAGAATATAACCCGGCTTTGCAGGCGATAAAGAGAATTTGCTGAGCTTTCCCCGGAATGACGGGGGATTTAGATCTTCAAACCTTTCTTCATCAACGAATAAAATATTAATTTCAGCATATTCCAGCAGTTTCAGAATTTCATCGTTTTTAAGAGAATAATCTACCGGAACAACTGTTCCTCCTGCGCTTAAAATCGCCAGGTAGGCGATGGCCCATTCAGGAGAGTTTTTTCCTGTAAGCCCTACACGATCGCCCTTTTTCAGACATGTGCCGAGCAGATAATTTGATACTTTTTCAATTTTCTCAAAGGCTTCACTGTAGGTAAAAAACAGTTCCGGATCATAGCAGGTAAAACACCTTCGTTCCGGGTATCGGATTCTGGAAATCTCGAAAAGCTCGGGCAAAGTCGGGAATTCACCGTTGAAAATTTTGCCTCTCCATGGTTCAAGATTTATCCAGGGGTTGTTTATATCTTTGGTTCTGGACATCACGATTCTCCGTTAATTATTAATGTGTATAAATATAACATTTATTTTTAATGCATGTGCAGCTTTTTTTACAGAAAGGGATTATTGCGTTTTTCTGCCCCGATGGTTGTGGGGCCCCCGTGCCCGGGGAAAGCATTTGTATCATCGGGTAAAATCAGCAGTTTTTCCTTTATGGAACGAAACAGGTCTTCTCCGCTTGAAGTCGGAAAATCATAGCGACCCACAGAGCCCTGGAAAAGCGTATCGCCTGAAAAGAGCAGTTTTGTTTCATCCTGATACAGACAAATTCCGCCGGGGCTGTGCCCGGGAGTTGTAATCACCCTGAAAACAAGTTCTTCAAAAACAAGTTCCTGCCCGTCTGCAAGCAGGACATCAGCATTGTCGACCGTTATATTCATTCCTGCCGACGATGAAAGATTTCTGGACGCATCCCCGAGAAAAGTTGCTTCAGTTTCCGAAATTGCAGTTCTTATCCCGGGAAAAGCCGATTTGATTGCTGCTGTTCCGGCGATATGATCAAGATGCGCATGAGTATAGATCAGCATTTCCGGCTTCAGCTTTTCGGTCTTTAAATCATCAATCATCGGTTCGGGCTCAAACCCGGCGTCGATAATCCAGCAGTTTTCTTTGCCCTCTGCGGTCAGCAGGTAAGAATTTGTCTGCCACATTCCGAGACAATATGTTTTTACCTTTATATTTGTCATCAGTTAAGCTCTTTTACAAGTTTGAAGGAAGTCCACAACTGGAATATCCCGAATAAGGCTGCCATAACGCCGACGGTTCTGACCATTGCGGTACCGAAACCGAACGGGGCAAGAAGCATGGAAACACCGACAATAAAAAGAAGTCCTCCGCGAAGGATCTGCGGCCAAACATTGCTGACAATATCCCTGTACCGTATTGCGCTTATAAGACTGAAGGTTCCGGTAAATATGCCGACAAGACCTATTCCCACGGTGGAAAGCATGAGGGCGGTATTGGAGATATTTTCAGATCTGGTAATAATGAAGAGTCCGAGCAGAAGCTGAAGCAGGCCTGAAACCAGACCGATATACCACTGGGGGTCACGTTTTATTCCGAGCAGAGAAGCCGCTGCAAGTACCGCACCGTGTACAAGCACCAGAAAACCGATTGCGCCGACAAATACGCTGAGCGTTCCTGAAGGCGTAATTACTGCAAACACACCGAAAACCAGCGCTGCAAGTCCGTATACAAATCCTGTCCATGCGGTATTCTTTATATACCCCCGCATCCCGGGTTTTAATTCTTCGTTAAAATACATTATCCCATCAATCCCCTGGCTACCGCCGCTTTCATTACATTCATCAGAATATCATCCGTAAGTTCAAGAGCATAATCATTTACTCCGTCACTGATATATTCAAGCTCTTCATCTGTAAGCTCTATATTATTCTCATCATACTCGCCCACAAAAAGATCTATCACAAGAGCAAGCCGTTCCGCTGTCTCTGAATTCAGCATTGAATCATCACCTGTATCCGGGAAAAAGAGATTAAAAATATCCCATCCAAGATCTTCGGGAACTCCTTCAAGATTATTAAAAAGCATACTCCGCAGAGTTGATGCCTTTATTGTACTCTTTTCCGATCTTTTTCTCAGTTGCCTTATAAAATCATCAGAATAAGCCATTATTCCTCCCTGTAGATAATTTCCTTAACATCGTTAAGTTCCGACACCATGTATTCAGGTGTTATTTCAGGATCCGGTGAAATACCATCGGGATTATACCAGCAGCTGTCTATACCGGCAGCGGCCGCGCCGGCTATATCAGAGGTCAGGCTGTCGCCAATCATCAGAACAGACCGTCTGTCGTCAAACCCGGCTTTTTCAAGAAGAATATTAAAAATACCGGGATCGGGTTTGGCAACTCCGACTTCATCCGAAATAATCAGCGGGTTAAAAAAACCGTTCAATGTTGAATTCGACAGCCTTGCACGCTGAACATCAGATATTCCGTTCGTCACCGACGCAATGATAAAATCATTTCTGATTTCGAATAGCAGAGTATCAGCCCCTTCTATCAGAAAACCGCCCAGACCCAGGTTCTCCAGGTAGATTCTGCTTATCTGCTGCGCATCCCAGTCGAGGTTATGAGCTTCTGCAAATTTCTCAAACCTGATTGTTCTCAGTTCTTCTGATGTAATTTCACCTTTTTCAAGACGCTGCCAGGTCTGTTCGTTTATTTCCCGGTATGAAGCCTTCAAATCTTCGGTCGGGTTGCATCCGAAAGCCGAAAGTGTTTTTCCAAGCGCGAAGTTTTCTGCACGGTTATAATCGAAAATCGTATTATCCAGATCAAAAATCAGCAGCCTGTATTTCATCAGATATCCTGTATTGAAAATAATAAGTACTTTAGTATAATATCGCGGTTAATGGAAGAGTATAAAGATAACAGCCGTTTTTTTCTGAATACAGCCGGGATTTCACTGGTTGAGTTTTTGTGGGGACTGGGACTTCCTCTTGTTTTTGAATCAACATTTCTCCAGCTTTTTCTGGCAAAACTCGGCGCCACCAATTTTCTGATAGGCTTTATTCCGGCATTTCTTTTTGCCGGGCAGGCTTTTCTCGGAATTGTATCCGCCTATCAGTCGCGCAATATTTCAAGAAAACGGACTTTGGTCATTGTGTATCACCTGTTTCCGGCTGTTACCGTTTTATTTTTTGGAATTTATCTTTTAATTACGGCAACATTTCTGCCGTCCACAATAGTTGTTTTTTTTATTGCCTATATTCTGTTTAATGCAGGAATCGGGCTTACAATGCCTGTCTGGCAAAATTTCCTGGTAAAGCTGTTCAATCTGAAACAGGTTTTTCCTGCGTTCTCTGTCATGATGACTTTTCAGTCGATAGGAAGACTTTTAAGCAGCTTTCTTATTGCAGGTTATTTCACAAACCGTGAGATTACAGCTTTGACCTCTTCAAAACTTTTTATCTTCTGCGGATCAGTCTTTTTTACAGGGGCTTTTGCTTTTTTACTTACGAAGGAACCGGACACCTTAACCGAAAAAGACTCGACCTCCACAGGCTTTTTTCGCTACTCGGCCGAATCACTTAAAAGGGTTGTCAGAAACAAAAATGTTCTGCTTTTTCTGCTGAGCGATCTTGAAATGTATGCAGTGGTTGCAGTCATTTCTTTTTATGCCAATTATGCCGTCGAATGTTTCGGTATCTCACCTGCCGCCGCCGCGGGTGTATTTGTCGGCCTCAACTATGCCGGACAGATATCCGCAAATGTTGCATTCGGTACATTTAACCTGCTGAATATAAAAACGAAATGCTTCTTTGCAAGAATATGCAGCATAACCGGTATTATTCTTCTTATATTTGCCGCGGGGCTTCCTTATTTTCTTGTTGCAAGTGTTCTGTTCGGTTTATCCCGTGCAATTCGAAGCCTTGTTTACGCGCCTGCTGTCAAGCACATTTCAGGCAGAACCGATGTTACGGATTATTTCGCGACAGCCCCGATTGTCATGCTTCCTGCAAGCATAGGCATATCGCTTTTAAGCGGAAAGCTGCTCGATATCATGCCGATGTCCACAGGCGCCGCATACAGGACTGTTTTTGCAGCCCTTGGGCTGATTTCATTTATCAGCCTTTTTTTCATCAGAAGAATCGACTTCAGTACGCGAGACTCCGCTGCCGCCGAATGACTGTGTTTGCTGCGATTTCCAGCCCGAATTCTTTAAATTAATCATATCCATCAGCGGAGAACGATTTATTACACGTATTTTTTTATCGTTATTCTTCAATGATGCTGCGCAGGATTTACATATTACACAAATATCCGACTTGTCTTTCTGTTCATAATATCTGAATGAATAATCTCCCCACGCATATTGAATTTCCGCTCCACAGTGTGCGCAGACCGAGTTCTGCTCCGGCCGCCATGTGTTGGAAACCATTATCGTTTTCTTCATTTTTCTCCGCCTTTTTTAATCTCGTATTCAAGTCTGATGGTATCCAGCCAGATCCACCCGCCGTTTCCGATATAGCGATTGACAAGCTCATTAAAACGTTCCGAAACTGTTTCATAATCCGGAAGGTCAGGTATATACTCCATATGGGCATCACTAATTGCCGACGCTGCCTGCAGCCACTGCGGAACAAATGCCTCCGGTTTTTCGTCAATAATTTTTTGAAGCGCTGATTTTTCCGCAGGGAGGGAATAAGTCATTGAAGAAATCTTTATCTGCTGTTCTGGTTCTGCAAGCCATCTGATAAACAGCCACGAAGCCAGTCGTTTTTCAACAGGACCTTTAAGTACTGCGGCGGTATGCGTACAGTTTACCGTAACACCGCCGCCGGGACGCCTTGTCGGAAGAAGAGCGGCGCTCCACTGTAGTTCGGGCGAGGTCATTGAAATAAGTTCGCTGTAAGCTTTCAACCCGTCGATGCCGGTAAAAACCATCGGCAACTTGCCGAATGCAAATTCTGTCTGATTACTGTATCTGTAATTATTGGAAGACAGCATATTCTTTTTATTGAGTCGTCTTATATAACGGAGAGTTCTGTTTACGACGGGATTAATCAGGCTGTAGGTTATTCCTGCAGGGCTCCGGATTGACCCGCCGCGGGCATGAATAAACGGAACAACCGACTGTGAGTTAAACTCCATGCCCATTGCAGGCCGGCCGGTCAGTTTTTTTATTTTATACATCATATAGTGCATAAATTTCCAGTTACCCGGTATTTTTTCAAAACCTGCTTCTTTCAGAAGGTCGTCGTTTACAATCAGAATGCATGCATCCATTGAAAGCGGAATTGAAGTTACTTTCAGGCTGAAGTCCCAATAGTCGGTCTGCTTCCTTGCAGCGGAATAAAACCCCCGCCTTCCGTCGGCTATTTTCCAGACAGGATGCGACAGCAGCGGAGAAAGTTCTTCGCTCTGCCCTTCTCTCAGCAGTCTTGATGCTTCCGGCGGTGATATAATTGCCATATCGGCTGAACTGATTTCAGCCTGCCGGATATTTACTTTTATTCCCCATTCATTTATTTTACTGAATTCCTCTGCAAGCGCTTCGAAAACAGGCAGCTTTGCTGAATTCAATCCATAGACGGCGGAAACCTCGACATTCCCGGGATAAAGACCGTCGTATTCGCTGAAATCAGGGACAATAACTCCGGGACTGCCGTTACAGGAGGATAGTAATACTGTAAAAAAAACAGCCGCAACGGCCGTCAGCCAGTTATATCGCATACTCCCGCACCGGTAATTTCTATAAGCTTGTCATACGCCACAGGGACACCTGACGAATCAGTTCCTGCTGCAGGGTAGACAGTATCGTAAACAGAGAGACTTTCATCAATAAAATACGGAATATCGGAATTGCGGAACGGACAAACTTCTCCGGGTTTAAAACCCAGAATATCATAGAGTTCTTCCGCATTCGCCATCCTGATTTTTGATCCGATCAGCTCCTTCGCCTTTTTTGAATCTATTCTTTTGTCGCCTGCGCAGACAACAAGACAGAAATTGCCTTTTTTTGCCTTGAGCAGTATTGATTTTGCAATCTGACCGGTTTTTACTTCCAGTTTCATAGCTGCAGTTTCTGCGGTCGGCGTACTGCCTTCTTCAAACTCAACAGCTTCCAGTTTATGTCTATCCAGAAATTCACGTACATCTTCAGGAATCATAGCCGAATTATAGACTAATATGCAAAATCAGCATAGTATGTTTTTAATACAGATACAGGAGGAATGATAAAATCACTTCCTTGTGATTTTATCATTTTGAAGTTTGCTGATGCAAACTTCCTGTAATGAAACCGCCCTCCATGGCGGAAAGTTTTACAGGAGGAATGATAAAATCACTTCCTTGTGATTTTATCATTTTGAAGTTTGCTGATGCAAACTTCCTGTAATGAAACCGCCCTCCATGGCGGAAAGTTTTATAGGAGGAATGATAAAATAACATCCGTGTTATTTTATCATTTAGTAGTTTGAAAATATCTTTTCAAACTACACCCTCAGATACCTGCATCCATGCAGGAATTTCTTATAGGAGTTTTATATGCCGCAGAAGGGCGATATATTTGATCTTGGAACCAATGAATATCTTGAATACATAGAGGATTTTGACGATCTTCACGATTATGTTATATATTACACCAGAGAGCCTATGCCGTCTCTTGCAGAATTAAAGATCCACAAAATTGTTCCCAAAAATTCTCTTGACGGTGAATACAGAAAAATAGGACAAAACGAAAAAGACAGGTTAATAGCTGTGTACAGAAACGCTGTCCAGAAACGCTCGGACGAACTGGATCGGATTTTGGAACAATAGCAGTTTACCTGCCTCCATCCTGCGTAGTGTATCCCTCTTTTTTGACTCCGGATAAAATCGGAAGCTGGTTTCGTATATCATACGCATAACCAGGGTCTATTTCATGAAGCAGAATTGATTCTTCAGTTCCGAGTTTTTCAAGAACTCTTCCCCATGGGTCGGTAATAATCGAATTGGCCCAGGATATATACCCGGCTTCCCTGTTTCGGGCCGGAGCGCAGCCGGCCATAAAAACCTGATTGTCAACAGCACGCATACGGAACGTCAACTCCCAGTGGGCCGGTCCGGTAGTCATGTTAAAAGCACCCGGGACAACAATAGTATGCGCGCCTTCATCAGCCATAAAACGAAACAATTCGGCAAATCTCAGGTCAAAACATACAGCAATGCCGATCCGGCCCCAGGGAGTTTCGACAATCGTTGCTGTTTTACCCGGAGAGAGGGCTTCTGATTCCTTGAAACTGATTCCGCCTTCAATATTGATGTCGAAAAGATGAATTTTTCTGTGCTTCCCTGCCAGGCTGCCGTCTGATGAAAAAATGTATGATGTGTTGTAGATGCGTTGTTCATCGTCTATTTCCGGAACTGTTCCCGCAATAAAATATAAGCCGGCCTTCTCCGCCAGTCTTGCCAGACGCTCTGCCGACGGACCGTTTGACGGTTCCGCGAATTCCGGAAATCTTTTGGAATTGTACGGACAGATAAACATCTCCGGCAAAACAGCCAGGTCAGCTCCCGATTCGGCCGCATCCATAACCAGTTTTTCAGCATTTTTCAGATTTTTTTCTTTGGACTCGGTAACATCAGACTGTATTAATGCAATATTGAACTTTTTCATCATGCCTCTCCGTCACTTCATACATATAAGAGTATAATCGTTTGCCAGATATCCCTTAATAATTTTTATACCGCTTGAATACGGTTCTGCAAGCCGGCAGGCTTTTTCAGGTTCATAATAAAAGTATCTTTCATCCCGATCAGGCGACGCAGGATCCAGCAGATTGAATGCAAACGCTTCGTCGGCAAGCCGGGCCATTACCGGAACCGCCTTTTTAAGGAATTTTTCATTATTGCCTGCATTCAGATTGAATATTCCGGACGTGTAGGTAATATCGAATACGGGACATCCGAACTGCTTTCCGGCACAAAAATCCTTGTCAAAGATATCAGCGCAGCAAAAATCAGCTTCGGGATAGCATTTAACAGCGCGATCAATCATTTTTTCAAGGATATCCACGCCGGTATATAAAGCCTTAATTCCAAGTTCACCAAGCAGTCCGAAGAAATCTCCGCAGCCGCAGCCTATATCCAGAAATGATTTTCCCCGGAGATCAAGGTTATCCGTAAGAGCTCTGAAACGTTTGTACTGTGCATCCCGGCTTTCCCAGTCCAGCACCCTTGAATTATCCCTGTATTTTTCAAGCCTTGGTTCGTAATGTTTTTTCAGAACGTCTATTCTGCTCATGGCTTTAATATACATTAAATAACTAATTAAGTCGACTTTTTCCCCAAGTCTGCTTATATTCATAATAACAGAGGAGTATGGATTGCTGAAGTTATACAACACCATGTCACGCAGCATCGAAATATTTAAGCCGCGCGAAGGGAAAAATGTAAAAATATTCACTTGCGGACCATCGATTTATCAGAAAGCTCATATCGGTAATTACCGGACTTTTCTCTATGAAGATCTTCTTGTCAGATACCTTCGTTACAAGGGTTACAATGTCGAAAGGGCAATGAACCTAACCGATATTGAGGACAAAGCCATAAACGAAGCAAAAAGAAAAAAAACGAATGTAAAATCGCTGACCGATGATGTGCTGGCCATTTTCAGGGAAGGCCTGGACGGGTTCGGTTTTATTATGCCCGATCATCTTATACCGGCTACCAAAAGCATAGATCAGTCGGTGCGAATAATTCAGAATCTTATTGAGAAAAAAATCGTCTATGAACATAAAGAGGATTATTTTTTCGATCCCCTGAAAATAAATAATTTTGGAAAGCTGTTCCGCCTGGATATGAACCGCTGGCCCGACAGAAAAAGACATTTCAGAAAAGACACATACAACGGCAACCGGTGGAATATGGGAGACTTCATACTCTGGCATAATTATAAAAATGATCCCTACCATCCTTACTGGGACACTGCAATAGGACGCGGCAGGCCTTCATGGAACATTCAGGATCCGGCAATTGTTGCAATGAGCCTCGGTGATCAAATTGATATTAACTGCGGCGGAATAGATAATATCTACCGTCACCATGATTACAACATCGCCGTAATGGAGGCTTTTACAGGTAAAGATTACGCCAATTACTATATGCACGGAGCCCATCTGATAGTGGACGGTAAAACAATGTCCAAAAGCCGCGGGAATATCATTTATCCCGAAACCCTCGCGGCATCCGGCGCCGACTGGCGGGACATCAGGTTTTTTCTTACCTATAAACATTACCGTAAAAAGCTTAATTATACGGAAAAAGCCTTTAAACAAAGTACAGATATTATCAGGAATTTCAGATCCCTGATCTCTTCAATATGCTCCGGAAATACAAACGACAATTCACAGGCCGGCTTATTGATTGACAGAATACCGGCTGCCTTTGAGAAAGAACTTGACAACGACCTTTCTCTCGGAGAGGGTTTTAATGCCGTTCATTCAATCATAAAAAAACTCTCCGACCTGAGCGGAACACAGCCGTTATCAGATTTACAGCAAAAAAAACTGAATAAAAATCTTGAAAAAATTGACAATGTTCTCAATGTAATTTACCCTCATAAAAACATGAATTTACAGGAGTTCTAAATGAGTATTAATTATAAACATTCAATAACCTTCATATGGTCAAGGGATATCAGGAAAACCGAAACTTTCTACGAAAAGGTTCTTGGGTTCAAACGGGCTTTTGAATCCGACGGATGGGTTGAAATGGCTGTTCCCGGAGTAACAAATGCTTATATTGCAATAAATCAGTGGAAACAGGATGCCCCCTACCCGGTAAACGAGTTTATGACGTTCGGTGTTGCAGATCTTGATTCATTCAAGGCACACCTGCTGGCTGAAGAGGTAACACTTAAAGGCGATATTGTTGAATTTTCGGAACAGGGCATGCGCATGCTGAAATTCTACGATCACGACAAAAATATTCTTACGGTATCCGAGGTAGACTGATTTTTTCATAGCGGCTGATACAGCCGGAAGATATATTTTAGGGGCTGCATTCAAAATGCAGCCTATTTTTTTGCGGTTATGGTAATTGGTCTGTTCAATTCAGACAATATTTGGCTGTTGCCAATCATCCGCTCTGCTGCTATTTTGAGTATCAGGAGAGAAGAATGATTCTGGTAACTATAGATCGAAAATCCGAAGACACTTTACATAAACAGATCGCAAAACAGATTGAATCAATGATTAAAAATCAGGCCCTTAAAGACGGTGATATCCTGCCTTCGACCAGGGCTTTGTCGGTTCACCTTGAAGTAAACAGAACTACTGTATGCAAGGCATATGAAGAATTATGGAGCCTCGGTTATATTGAGAGCAGACCGGGAAGCTATTCAAGAATCAGAAACCGTCCCGATATTACCAGTTCGAAAAATATAAACGAAACCGGGATCAACTGGGATGAAAAACTGTCGCCTTCATATAAAAGAATGTCCGAAAAAATGGCATCAGGCGGCATCCAGTATCCGCAAAACTGCAAGATCGATTTTACGACGCTGTCTTCAGATCCCGCATACTGGCCTGTTGAAGAATTCAGAAAAAGCATTAACAGAATACTTCAAAGCGATCCGGAAACGGCTATGTCGTACGAAGATCCGAAGGGGAACATGGAATTCAGAAAAGAGCTTTCCAAGTATCTTGGCCGCCACCAGATCTATATATCTGAAAAGAATATTCTTGTTACAAACGGAAGTCAGGATGCTATTGACCTGGTATTAAAGGCGCTGCTGCATCCGGGAGATACTGTCGTTTGTTCGGAACCCACCTACAGTTATCTTCCGTCCCTTGTTGCCTGCAACGGCGGCACCACAGCGCCGATCCCGTTAACGGACAGCGGCATGAACATTCATGCACTTGAGGAAATACTCGAAAATAATAACTGTTCCCTTCTTTATACAATGCCCAGTTTTCAGAACCCTTCGGGCCTGTCGATCAGCCAGAAAAACAGGGAAAAACTCCTTGAGTTATGCAGCCTGTATAATGTGCCGATTCTTGAGGACGGTTTTCTTGAAGAATTGAAGTATCATGGAGAAACAATACTTCCGATAAAATCAATGGACAGCAGCGGCATTGTTATCTATGTCGGCACTTTTTCAAAGATACTGTTCCCCGGACTCAGAACCGGATGGATTGCCGCCTCTCCGAAATTAATAGACAGGCTGGCGGAAATAAGAAGGGTAACCCGGTTATCGGGAAACCCCCTTATACAGATGGCTCTGACAGATTTTCTTAAACAGGGGAAATTCGAATATTTTCTGAAAAAGGTCCACACCAGGTACCGCGAAAGAATCAATGCCGCCATGAAAGCCGCCCGCCGGTATTTATCACTCGATTACGTCCGGTATACGAAACCTTCGGGCGGCTATACTTTTCTTGTATATTGGGATAATCCGCCGATAAGTGAAAAACAGTTTCTGTCCGAGCTTCTTAGCAAAGGCGTTGCTGTAAGTCCCGGCAGTTTATATTTTCAAGATCCGTCCCGGAATATCTGCGTCAGAATATCGCTCTCAAAAACCCTTCCGGATGAGATTGAACAGGGGATAAAAATAATCAGTGAAACCATAAGGGAGAATTGCATATGAAACACGTTTTTAACTGCAGCGGGCATGAACTTCTTTTACCCGACATAACAGAAGGAAACGGACTATACATTAAAAACCGGGCCGGCAATTACTATATGGATCTTGAATCCGGAGTCTGGTGCATGTCTCTCGGACATCAGCGGAAAGAGATTAATCAAACCATAATTAACCAGCTCGGTTCACTTGTACAGGCCGGCTTTTGTTATTCAACCCGGATTGTCGAGGAAGCCGCTGAAACGGTACTGGAGAAGACGGGGATGCCGGACGGTAAAGCCGTGTTCCTGTGCTCAGGAAGCGAAGCAATAGAGATATCAAGACAGATTGCCCGCCATCTTACCGGAAAACCGCTTTCAATGACAATGAAAGATTCATACCTCGGAGCCTTTTCTTCGGTCGGAAGAAGAGAGTCCGGCTGGTACTGTTTTGACTGGGCCGGCTGTGTAAATTGCGTTAATGCTGATGTATGCAGCGCAGATTGTCCTTTAATCAGTGATATCCCTGACGGAATTTCAGACTTTATTTTTGAACCCGGAAGTTCATCGGGTTTTGTCAGGTTTCCCCCGAAAGCATTAATTAAAACCATTTCGGACAAAGTCAGAAAAAACGGCGGAAAAATCATCGTCAACGAGGTTACTACCGGAATAGGCAGAACCGGCAAATGGTTCGGATACAATCATTATGATATAGAACCTGACATGATTGCCATCGGGAAAGGTATCGGCAACGGTTATCCCGTCAGTGTTGCAGCCTTAAATGCCGGAATAACCATGGAACTTGAGGGTCGTCCGTTTAAATATGCCCAGTCACATCAGAATGATCCGCTGGGCGCCGCCGTTGCGCGCGAGGTAATCAGGGTGATAAATGAAAACTGCCTGATTGAAAAAGCAGAGATCAACGGCAGGCTGTTCCTGGAAAAACTTGAAGGTCTTGAGGAACTTGACGCTGTTGCTCAGGTCCGCGGCAGGGGGTTGATGTATGCAATTGAGTTTATCAATCCCGGGCTGACAAAAAAGATATATTTACAGCTTGTTGATCAGGGATTTCTTACCGGGTACAGGGGCTCATTTCTGCGGATCGATCCCCCGCTGATAATCACCGAACATGAGTTTCAGTTCTTTTTTGATGCATTATATTCAGCCGCAGCTGATGTCGGTGTTAGTCCGCCCGCCGCTGAATAACCCTCTCGCCGGCAGGGACATCGCGCGTTATCCAGACATTACCGCCAATCATAGCATTTTCACCGATAGTTACGCGACCGAGCACAGTAGCTCCGGCATATATGATAACGCCGTCTTTTACTATTGGGTGTCGCGGGATATCCTTGATTGGTTTGCCGTCTTCATCCTTGGGAAAACTTCGCGCACCGAGTGTTACGCCCTGGTAAATCTGAACATTTTTTCCGATAACAGAAGTTTCACCTATTACGGTGCCTGTACCGTGATCTATGAAAAAATGCTCGTCGATTTCCGCCCCGGGATGAATATCAATTCCTGCTTCGGAATGAGCCATTTCGCTGATTAGCCTTGGTATTATTGGAACACCGAAGCGATAAAGTTCGTGCGCAATTCGGTGGTTCGTCAGGGCCCGTATGCTTGGATAACAGAAAATAGCCTCTCCTATACTTTTTGCCGCAGGATCACCCTCATAAGCGGCTTCGGCATCTGTCGACAGCATGTGTCTGATATACGGAAGTCGTTTCAGCAGATGCGCTGCGGCTTCTTCAGCCCTGGTTTCACAGAAATTGCATACCGTCTCTGAAGAGCACGCAAAACAGTATCCCCGTTTCAACTGCTCTGAAAGTATTGCAAAACATTTATCAAGACTGCTCCCTATGTAATAATGCATTGTATCTTCGCGCAGTTCCGAATGGATGAAGTAACCGGGAAATATGACCGACCGCAGCAGTTCAACCGCTTTTGCAAGTTCATCAATTGACGGCATATGAATATCGTGCTCGCTGGATCTGAGGTAAACCTTGCTGTAAGATTCAGATTTGCACAGTTCTTCCGTTATTTCCTTGATATTGAATTCTTCTTTGAAACCTGACATTCTTACTCTCCAAATTAATCAGCTGAATATATTCTGCGACAGATATCTTTCACCGGTATCAGGAACAACAAAAACAACCGTTTTACCTTTATTTTCGGGCTTCGAGGCAATCTCAACTGCAGCCCGGGCCGCCGCCCCCGCTGATATTCCGGCGAAAATGCCTTCTTCCTTCATCAGACGCCTGGCATATTCCAGGGCATCGGCATTTGTGACCAATATTACCTCACTGATTAGTGAAATATCAAGATTTTCAGGAATAAAACCTGCGCCTATTCCCTGAATGACATGGCTGCCTGGTGCCGGCTTCTGTCCGTTCAAGTGCTGGGTAATCACGGGTGAATCCGCGGGTTCCACTGCAATAACCTTCAGATCAGGGTTCAGCCGGCGCAGCCCTCTTGCAGTACCGCTGACTGTTCCTCCGGTGCCGACACCGCAAACCAGTATATCTATCTTTCCGCCGGTATCATCCCATATTTCACGGGCCGTTGTAAACTCATGCGCAGCGGGATTTGCGGGGTTTGAGAACTGTCCCGGCATATAACTGTCCGGATTTTCAGCTGCAATCTCACGGGCTCTTTCAATTGCAGGCGTCATTCCCCCCTTCCCGGACACCAGAACAAGTTCCGCCCCGAATCCGGCAAGGATCTGCCTTCGCTCAGGGCTGACGGTTTCAGGCATAGTCAGTATCAGCCTGTATCCTTTGACGGCACACACCATCGCAAGACCTATACCTGTGTTGCCGCTTGTGGGTTCGACAATGATAGTTTCACTGTTTATTAATCCGCTTTTTTCTCCGTCTTCAATTAAAGCCAGTGCTATTCTGTCTTTTACCGAACTTCCGGGATTGAAATATTCAAGTTTTGCATAAACTTCTGCATTACCGCATATACGGTTAAGCCTGACCAGAGGAGTCCCTCCGATCAGTTCGGTTACATTCTGAGCTTTCATTTCCACCCTCCGGGTGTTTAGAGAATGTGGACCCTGATTGATTCGTCGACTTTCTTTCTCAGCGTGTCGGCGATTGCCTCATATGTACCGGTTCTGCTTGCCGCACAGCCCGCGCAAGCCCCCTTGTATTTGATATATACGTCGGTATAATCGTCCACTTCCTGCATATCCACGACTTCAACGCTTCCGCCGTCCGCATTCAGAATCGGCAGAATCGATTCGGTTATCGCCTTGTCCACTTTTTTATGTTTCTGAATCAGGGTCATTTCGCTGAAGGTCTGTGTTTCGCTGCTGAAATTAAGCCTTTCGCGTTCCATTTCGGCACGCGTATCACGAAGAATATCTTCAAGATAAAATTTTCTCTCTTCATGCCCGCCGGGTTTAATGCAGGATTTGCAGAAAGCTCCCGCCTTGGTGTACTGGGTAATCTCTTCAACGGTTTTCAAATCATTAAGCTTTATAACTTCCTTGATCGTGCTCAGGGAGACCCTTGCACATTCGCAAACAATTTCCTCATCTTCAAAAACCGACATATCAACCTGTTTGTATAATGAAGCTGCTTTTTTTATTACATCGTAAGCCATTACCGAACAGTGCATTTTCTGGGGAGGAACTGCCGGCTTGTCGGGGGTATCACGCAATGCTTTTTCAACATCTATATTGGTAATTTTAACCGCTTCATCGACAGTTTTGCCTATGCATAGTTCAGCCGTTATGTCACTTGATGCGATAGCTGTTCCGCATCCGAAGCTCTTGTATTTGGAATCAATTATAATATCGGTTTTAGGGTCAACCATCCAGTAAAGTCTTACAGCATCTCCGCATGAATCAGCTCCGAAATCTGCAATTATCAGTTTTGCGCCCTTCGCTTCAGCCTCTTCCTCGGAGATTTCACCCATAAACCGCGGGTTGTTCATTCTGTCGCTGACTTTATCGGAATAATTTTCCCATAAAGCTCCGCCGATTAAATCATTTTTAGCCATGACTTCTCCAATATATAGCTTCCTGCACGGTTGCAGGTTTACTGTAATTTAATTTGAAAAATTCCGCTTTCCAAATTACTCCAACTCAGATATATTCCCTGTTGCTCGTCGATGAGATTCTCCGCAATCTTTCTACTGCACCTTTGATAACATCGACAGCATAATCAATTTCTTCTTCAGTTGTATAACGCGACAGGCTGAATCTCATACCTGTATGGGCCAGATCAGCGCCTATCTGCATTGCCTGGAAGGTCGGATTTGATTCCAGCGATTCCGACGAGCAGGCACTTCCGGTTGATGCTGCTATTCCTTTCTGGTTCAGATCCCAGAGGAAAGCTTCACCCTCAATACCCCTGAAACTTGCCAGGATTGTATTGGGCGTCCGGATATCACGGCTTCCAATAACCTCGACATCATCAATTTCAAGAATGGCGTCTTCAAGTTTATCGCGCAGTCTGCGGACTTCGGTGGCTTCATAATCAAGGTTTTTAACGGCAAGTTCCAGCGCAAGTCCCATACCTATCATGAAAGCGGTATTGATGGTGCCTGCGCGTTTTCCGTTCATCTGTTCGCCGCCGTGGATCAGGGGAGTTATGCCTGCGCCGTTTCGGACATACAGACCGCCTACTCCTTTCGGGCCGTGAAACTTATGGGCGCTGAAGGTCAGATAATCGACTTCAACATCCTGAACATCGACAGGAATTTTCCCGATAGCCTGAACTCCGTCAAGATGCAGTTTTACTCCGTTCTCACGGCAGATTTCACCGTACTCTTTAACCGGGTTTATCAGGCCGGTTTCATTATTTGCCCAGATAAGCGACACAAGCGCTGTTTTATCCGGATCAATAGCTTTTCGCAATTCGGCAGGATCAACAATTCCCTGGCTGTTAACCGGGAGCCATTTCACATCGACACCAAGTTTTTCAAGAAACAAATATACATTAGAAACAGCCGGGTGCTCAATTGCAGATGTGATCATCCGGTTTTTTTTACTGTTAAGAACACTGTCGAAATAAAGCGACTTAATTACTGTATTATTTCCCTCGGAAGCGCAGCTGTTAATGAATATATCATCCTTATCATCGGCATTTATGCCATCGTACAACCTGTCAAGCGCAATACTCATGTAGGGATGTATTTCGGTGCCGAAACTGTGCAGTGAATTGGGGTTCCCGTACATTTTTGTAAAAAAAGGGTCCATCGCGTCTTTTACAAGGGGATCAACCAGGGTTGTTGCATTATTATCAAGGTAAACTCTATCCATAATATTAGAAATATATCTATATATCTGTCGAAAGGCAAGGTTTTAGGAATGGATATCTGAATTTATAAAAATATCAGGAAACCCTGATAATCCTGATTTTGGATTATCAGAGTTTTAAAAAAGTTTGTTTCTGATATTTATATAAGTCAGATTGAAAGCCCGTGGTGTCCGTGCCACAGTTCATCTCTGAGAGTTTTCACATCTTCATTGACAAGGTAATCGTCAAAAGGCATCATCCGGTCTATTATCCCGTCCGGGGCAAACTCTATTATGCGGTTTGCAACCGTATGCACAAACTGGTGGTCATGCGAATTAAAAAGCAGCACCCCGGGGTATTTGATCAGACCGTTGTTCAGGGCGGTTATGGATTCAAGATCAAGATGGTTTGTAGGCTCGTCGAATATAAGCGCATTCGCCCCTTCAAGCATAAGCTTTGAAAGCATGCACCTTACCTTCTCGCCTCCGGACAGCACCTTTACTTTTTTAAGGGCTTCCTCACCGCTGAAAAGCATTCTGCCGAGAAAACCCCTTACAAAAGACTCTTCTTCCACCTCAGTATACTGCTGCAGCCATTCTACTATGGTCATCTCGTTCTCAAAGAAAGTTGTATTGTCTTTTGGAAAGTAACCGTTTTTTATTGTCACTCCCCATTCGAAACTGCCGGAGTCCGGTTCGATAATTCCCGACAGGATATCATACAATGCAGTCTTGGAGGCGTGCATAGGACCGACAAATGCAATCTTGTCGCCCTTATTTACAGTGATGGAAAGGTCCTTAATCACCTGTTCGCCGTCAACTTCTTTATTGAGTCCCTCAATCGTCAGGATATTATTACCCGGGTCCCTGTCCGGCTTGAAATCGACGTAGGGGAATTTTCTCGATGAAGGTTTGATGTCGTCTATAGTAAGCTTTTCAATCAGTTTTTTTCGGCTTGTGGCCTGTTTGGCCTTGGACGCATTGGAACTGAACCGCTGGATAAATTCCTTCAGTTCGGCAACCTTGTCTTCACGGCGTCTTTTCTCATCCTTCATCTGTTTGAGAGCCAGCTGGCTTGCCATATACCAGAAATCGTAATTTCCGACAAAGAGCTTTATTTTTCCGAAATCAACATCTGCAATATGCGTACAAACCTTGTTAAGAAAATGCCGGTCATGAGATACTACGATAACTGTATTATCAAATTTATACAGGAATTCCTCGAGCCATGAAATTGATTCAAGATCGAGGTTATTTGTAGGCTCATCAAGCAAAAGAATGTCCGGGTTCCCGAACAAAGCCTGAGCGAGAAGGATTCGAACCTTGAGCGCCGGTTCAATTTCCTCCATCTGCTTATAATGCAGGTCTTCGCTTATACCAAGCTGGCTCAGCAGGGTTGCAGCTTCGCTTTCCGCCTCCCAGCCGTTCATTTCCGCAAATTCGCCTTCAAGTTCCGCCGCCCTGATTCCGTCTTCTTCACTGAAATCGGCTTTCTCATATATGGCATCTTTTTCAATCATTATTTCATAGAGATTTTTATGCCCCATAATAACGGTGTGCATTACCGAATAATCATCAAATGCAAACTGGTCCTGCTGCAGAACAGCCATCCGTTCGCCGGGAGTAATTATTACTTCTCCCTTGTCCGCTTCAAGATCACCCGATAAAACCTTGAGAAATGTAGATTTTCCGGCTCCGTTTGCTCCAATTACACCATAACAGTTCCCCGGAAGGAACTTAATATTTACCTCTTTAAAGAGAACCCTTTCTCCGAATGAAAGGGTAATATCACTAACTGTCAACATGAATTGAACATAACGGAAAGAAGCGATAATTACAAGGCTAACCGGGCTTATTCATAATTATGCTGCAACAGTCGGGAGGGAATCACACTTGTCCTGCAGGGATCGGGATAGCTGCCGCACCTGTTATATCAGCAAAAAGAATCCTGCAGCTTCCGGAGAGAGTCCGTATCTAATAGATTTTTTAAATTAATATCATCATCTTTTACAGGCAGCAACAATTCGCTTAACTGTTTATTCAGCGCCTCTTCAGCCTGCTTCCGTTCGGTTATATCAGTAATAATATGCACAGCTTTAATCATTTTCCCGTCATTGTCGAATAACGGATCAACTATAACTTCATATATTTTACCGTTTAAAGGGAGTTCCATTTTTTCACGTTTGCCGCTTTTCAGCATTCTGATAAAAGGACATTCAGGGGGGCGTAAACCTTTTTCATGTATTAAATCCATACACTTCATGCCGATAATATTTTTTTCGTCTCGACCTGAAATAATTTTGAATGCTTCATTACATTTTTCAATCCGGGAATCCATATTTATTAAAGCAATAGCATCATTTATCGAGTTAAATATCGAATCAAGGGTATCGTTTGCATTTTTTAGATACTGATCAGTTGTTTTAATGTCCTGCCGGGCAGCAAAAAGTTTGAAAGCCATTTTTATAGAGGTCAGCATTACAGCTTCACTGGAGTTCTTGGTGATATATCCGTATGATGTGACGCACTCAGTCTTCTCAACAATCTCTTTTTCCATGTGCGATGATAGAAATATTAGAGGAATCTCTTTTTCTTTCAGTATAAGACGGGCAGCCTCAATCCCGTCCATTCCGTCGCCCAGGTTAATATCCATAAGGACAAGATCAATATTTTGACTGTTTACGGCAATTTCAACAGCTTCTTCTCCACTGCAGACCGAAACCACTGTGTAACCGTTTTTCTCCAGCGTAAATGTTTCTTCAAGAGCAATGATTGCATCATCTTCAACAAGCAGAATAATTTTCAAGAAGTTATCAACCATGAACAAACCTACTGATACGTTTTATTTATAAATTATATTATGAAAAATTCCATTTATAAAACATTTTTTAATTAAAAACCGGAAACATAAAGGATTCCGGTTAATTTTTTGAAAATTATATAGTTTTTTTTGCTTTTCCATTCATTGACTTCCCTAACTGGTCCACACCTACCGCCATTAGAAGTACAATTCCCTGAACAACCATTTGCCAGTAAGAATCTATATTCAGTAGAATCATTCCGTTTGTCAGAATTCCTATGATCATAACACCTGCTATTACACCGCTGAGTTTTCCTTCGCCTCCGGCAATACTTATTCCGCCCAGAACAACCGCAGTGATTACATTCATTTCAAACCCGTCTCCGGTTGTCGGCTGGGCGCTGAATAGCCGTGAAAGCATTACGATACCGGCAATTCCCGCACAGAGGGATGAAAATATATATGTCAGATACTTCATTCCCCGAATATTTACACCTGAAAGCCGTGCAGCCTCTTCATTTCCGCCGAGACCGTAAATATACCGGCCATATCTTGAACGGTTGAGAAAAAGATGCCCTATTATAAATATTATGATCATTATGATAACCGGAACCGGAATTATACCGATATATCCCTGCCCTATTATCTTGAAGGACTTTGTAAAACCGTAAACCGGCAACCCGCCGCAGAGTATGTATATTACGCCCCTTATTGTTCCCATTAACCCCAACGTGGCAATAAGCGGAGGGATACGCACGGTTGTGATCATAAACGCACTGACGATACCGCACAGACATGCGGCGACCAGTGCGAGTATGACTGATATAACCGGATGAAACCCCGCCTCTACCATCAGTTTGGCGCAGACTGTTCCGGCAAGCCCCAGAACAGACCCGACGGTCAGATCTATTCCGGAGGTCAGTATTACACAAGTCATTCCTACCGCAGTTATCCCCAGCATTGATACCTGCCTTACAACATTCATCAGATTGTTTTTTGTAAGAAATGCATCTGATGCAACAGCAAAAAAAATAAAAACTACAATACAGACATAGAAAATTCCATGTTTACGAATCGACTTTATCGGATTGAACCCATCCGGCATAAAATCCTCCTTTGTTTAATTGGTTCCCGAGGCAAGGTCAAGGATCTTCTCCTGACTCACTTCATCGGCCGAAAGTACACCTTCTATGGCGCCTTCATGCATAACGATTATCCTTTCGGACATTCCAATAAGTTCCGGCATTTCGGAAGAAATCAGGATTATTCCTTTTCCGGCTTCAGCCTGTTCCTTTATCAGGTTATAGATTTCCTGCTTTGCACCGACATCGATACCGCGTGTCGGCTCGTCAAATATGAGAACATCGCAGTCGCCGGCAAGCCATTTTGCAAGCACTACTTTCTGCTGGTTCCCGCCGCTCAGATTGGCCGCCCTCTGTTCGGCGGAAGAACATTTTATGGATAGTTTCTTTCTGAATTCGTCTACTAGGGTTTTCTCTTTTTTCCTGTTTATAAAAATCCAGTCTGTTATAAGTTTTGTGAATGTATAACCAATGTTTTCCCTTACCGACAGATTAAGAAGTACCCCCTGGTCTTTTCTGTCCTCCGGTATAAGACCTATTCCGTTTTCAATAGCTTTGGCCGGACTTCTGTTTTCGACTTTACAACCCCTGATGTAAACCTCTCCTGATTCCATCCTGTCCAGACCGAAGAGCGCTCTGGCTACCTCCGTACGTCCGGCACCTACCAGGCCGCCGAAACCGAGGATTTCTCCGCGCCTGAGCTTGAAATTTATATCCTTAAGAAAGCCTTCTGTGCTCAGGTTATTCACTTCGAGAAGTACTTCACCCCCGGCGGCAGACGGTCTCGGAAAATTTACTCCAAGCTTTCTTCCGACCATGAGGCTTATCAGCCCGGCCCTGTCGGTTTCGTGAATATCCAGGGTATCAATATATCGGCCGTCACGCAAAACGGTTATTCTGTCCGCAATTTCCTGAAGTTCTTCAAGCCTGTGTGAAATATAAATTATCGAGACCCCTTCAGCTTTCAGTTTTTTTATCAGTTTGAACAGGTTTTCAGTCTCCCTGTTCGTGAGCGCTGCCGTCGGCTCATCAAAAATAAGTATCCGGGAATTCTGACTGACGGCTTTACCAATTTCTACAAGCTGCTTATATGCAACGGTTAACTCGGATACCTGCAGCTTCGGATTTATATTTACATCGATGGCCCTGAAAATTTCGGAAGCCGACTTATTCATCTTCTCCATATCAACAAAGACTGATTTTGTGATTTCCCTTCCAAAAAATATATTCTCTGCAACCGTTAAATACGGGATCAGGTTAAACTCCTGGTAAATCGCCGAAATACCGTATTTCATCGCAAGGTGTGGCGTTAAATCGGTAAGTTTCTTTCCCGACAGCAGGATCTGTCCGCCGTCAGGCTGATGAGCTCCGGTTAATATTTTTATGAAAGTAGATTTCCCGGCGCCGTTTTCGCCTATTAAAGCATGAACCTCGCCCTTTCTGAGATCAAACTTCACGTCATCAAGAGCCTGAACGCCGGGAAATCCCTTACTGATATTTTTCGCCTCGAGGATAATATCTTTAATCAAAACTGACTCCTTATATATACAGCAGCCGCCCGGAGCACCGGGCGACTGCAATAAAATGATTAATCTGTATTCTGATTATTTTGAGGCAAGATATTCTTCGAGATTCTTCCAGGTCACCCTTTCAAAAGAAATCACATGGTCTTCAACCTTTTTGCCGTTAATAAGATCGACCATCATCTCTATATCGTTTGCAGCTTCGGCATACGGCATCATATCTACGCTTGCCCTGAAAATACCGCCTTCCTTCATTGCGTCAAGCCCCGGAGGAGTTGCATCAATACCGCCGATAAAGAACCTGTCGCTATCGCGATCTGCAGCAATTACAGCTTCATAAGCGCCAAGCGCAACAGCATCTGAATGACATATTATAACTTCAAGGTCTTTGTTTGCCTGAAGAAGCACCTCGGTACATTTCATACCGTCTGCCGTATTATTTGCCGACTGATTATCCGATACAATATTCGCACCGGGAGCAAGTTTAAGAAGACCGTCTCTCATTCCGTCAATTCTGTATTTATTCTGCGGCATATCGGGATAGCCGAGAATAGCACAATCAGCCTTTCCGCCCAGTTCTTCAGAAACCCATTCACCTGCATTCAAACCGGCCTGGTAACCGAACTCATACTCATCGAGTATGCACTGTGCCGATGAGCCTTCAACAAGGGTAATTACAGTCATAACCGGAATCCCGGCGTCTGTTGCCTGGGCAACCACATCGGTCATTGCCGCTGTATCAACACAAATCATAATGATACCGTCAACACCCTGCGCAATATAATTTTCAATTGATGAAACCTGCTTCGAAACATCACACTGCGCATCGTCTACTATAAGTTTTATTCCGAGTTCTTCACATTTGGCTTTTGCACCTTCAAGCCTTGAAATAAAAAACGGGTTAACAAGGTCAATCTGCGAATAAACAATTTTCAGCTGACCATCATCTTTGTCCTGCTGACCGCTTGCGAATAATACTGTTCCGCTAAAAAGAATAGTTGTAACAATTAAAAAAACTGCAACCTTTTTTTTCATTTTAAGTCCTCCGTCCTTCTTTCTCTCTTCATGTTTTATATGAGAGTCTTTATTTAGATTTATTTGATATTTTACCATCTATTTAACTTTTGTCAAATTAATAATTGTTTTTATGGTGTTTTATTACAATTTTTTCTATATTTTACCTACACGAGTTGCAGATTCCTTCCGATTGCCATACCGTTTAGCATCTTCTCTTTTATTGTTCCATATGCTAAAGATAGAATATGAAACGCAGATGCAGCTGGTGCGGAAATGACCCTCTCTATGTTCAATATCATGATGAAGAATGGGGAGTACCTGTCCATGATGATATCAAACACTTCGAACTTCTTGTACTTGAAGGCGCACAGGCCGGCCTTTCATGGATAACAGTTCTCCGCAAACGGGAAAATTACCGGCTGGCATTTGACGGTTTCGATCCTGTTAAAGTGGCGGCATATAATGAAACCGAAATTTCCGAACTTCTGCAAAATCCCGGCATTATCCGAAACAATCTGAAAATAAGATCAGCCGTTTCCAACGCACAGGCGTTTCTTGAGGTAAAAAAGGAATTCGGGAGTTTTGATAAATATATCTGGCATTTTACCGGAGGCAAGAGTATTAACAATCCATTCAGCAAATTATCAGACCTGCCATCCTCAACATCCGTGTCGGATGCAATGTCGAAAGACCTGAAAAAAAGAGGATTCAAATTCTGCGGATCTACTATCTGCTATGCTTATATGCAATCCGCCGGAATGGTTAATGATCATCTGACGGGCTGTTTCAGATACATGGAAATCAAAAACATCTATTAGAAGCAAGATTTTTCATCAATCATTTTTGTTTCTGAAAAGATAAAAATAGTATATAGTACTATTTATCCTGAATATTCTTCCTTTTTTTTACGGAGGATGCATGAGCGTGATCATTAAAGAAGTAAAAACCAAATCGGAGCTCAGGCAGTTTGTAAAGTTTCCTTTCCGGCTTTATAAAAACAACAAATACTGGGCGCCTCCGTTTATAAGGGATGAGCTGAAAACCCTCAATTCTGAAATTAATCCTGCATTTGAACACTGCAGGTCGAAATACTGGCTTGCATTCAAAAACGACATGATTGCCGGAAGAATTGGCGGAATACTCAATGACGCACTGGTAAATAAATGGGGAGAAAAGAAAGCCAGATTCGGCTGGCTCGACTTCATAGATGATGAAGAAGTTTCAGCAGCGCTTTTTTCAGCCGTAGAGAAATGGTCCGCAGAAAACGGTATGGAGGCTATAGAAGGCCCGATGGGCTTTACCGACCTGGATGAAGAAGGCATGCTTGTTGAAGGATTTGACGAGCAGGGCACATACCCCATGATATATAATTATTCCTATTATCCTGTACATCTGGAAAAACTGGGTTACAGCAAGGAAGTTGACTGGCTTGAATTCGAGGTCAAAGTCCCCGATGAAATTCCTGAAAAAGTAATTCATGTTAATGATCTAATCTGCAAACGTTCCGGAATCAGGCTGCTTGATGCAAAAAAATCCGGGGATTTCAAACCATATATTCCCGGTTTCTGGGAAATAATTGACGAGGCTTATGAAAAATTATTCGGCACGGTTCCTCTGACACAGAAACAGAAAGATTTTTATACCAAACAGTATTTCGGCTTCATTGTTCCAGATTATACGAAGTTTGTTCTGGATGAGAACGACAATGTCATTGCTGCAGGAATTGCATTTCCGTCGCTTACAAAAGCGCTGCAAAAAGCCCGGGGCAGATTATTTCCGTTTGGGATATTTCATATTCTGCATGCGTTCAAACACCCTGAAAAGCTGGATCTTTATCTTATCGGTGTAAAAAAAGAATATTCGGGCCGGGGAATAATTGCGCTGATGCTGACCGAAGTAAACAAGGCTGCAATCAGAAACGGAATTAAAAGCTGTGAAACCTCCGGAGAACTTGAAAACAATAAAGCTGTTCAGGATATATGGAGACACTACGAACATCGTCAGCATAAAAGAAGGCGGTGTTTTGTAAAAAAGCTTTCCCGGTAGGGTTTTTCATTTTTTAAACTGAAGCATTAATAAGTTGAGCGGAAAACCGTTATGAATCCAATTAATGTTAAAACCCCTGCCTTCCGGCAGAGGTTTAATAGAGAATTTATTAAGTAAGCTGACAGTTTTTAAATCATTTATAATTAACGGCTCTACCAACCGGCCGGCAACAATCCGAACAGGCTTAATACTGCATAGATGAATGCAAGAGAATAAACTACAATCAGCAATCCCTGGAAGAAAGAATGAGAATACCAGCTGCAGGTCCAGGAAGGTTCCACTTCTCCAATCTTCCTTGATTTTCTGAGCATCATTACAGGAATTATAGCCATTACAATACCGCCGAAAGTGCCTGCAGCATAAATTGCATTTACAAATCCGACGAGACCGGTTATAGCAAGAAATAACGGGATAGCTGTTACAACAGCTGTTATTGACAATCTGGTTTTAATATCCCATTCAGACCGGAATTTAAAGACATCAACGATATTGGTTACTATTGTAGTCTTTATTGCCCAGTAGGATGTAAGCATGGCTATAAGGGCATAAATATTACCGATAAAGAAAGCCCATAATCCAAGTGCTTCTCCCCATGAGAGAGTTGCGACCTGTGTTACTTCAGCAGGATCGTTTACCAGAAGAACACTGAATGGTATACATATCAGCAATACACCTGAGATAATCATACCTTTTACAATTGCCGGAGCAAGAGCTCTCGGGTTATGAGACATACCCCTGGCCAAATCCGGAACCAGATATTGTCCTATATAACTGAATGCAGCTACGTTAAAAAGCGGAATTGCGTATTTCCAGTTTACAAATACTACATTGCTGAAATCAACCTTCGAGGAGAAAAATGTTGCTATACATAAAATAGTGAGAATTATAATCATCCCGAAACTAAGTACTTTTGCTCCGATTCCTGTAGCCTTCAGACCGAACCAGGAAACACCTGCAGCCGGGATTAAAAAGATAAGCATTGATACCCATCTGGGCACGCCAATCATCTGGGAAATTATAGCTCCGCTTCCGTTAAAATATGCAATCAGACAACCGAGAGCATTGACCAGAACAGCCAGGAAGATTATAACGGCTCCCGGTTTTCCAACATACTTTTCCGCAAGTCCCGGAAGCTGAACAAATTTCTTTGTTCTGAGAGTTGTTTCTGCTACATACAACATTGAACATGTAGTCAAGAAACCGGATACTACAAACCACAGTGCTATAATTGGCCAGCCTGCTAATCTTGCAGCATATGCTGTACCAAGTGAACCCGAACCGATTACACAACCAATAATGGTAAACAGTACTTCCTTATTGGTTAATCTGGTGATTTTTAAGGCTCCTTCTTCGTATACCGAATTTTCAGAAGCCTTTGCTGAAGATGTGTTTGCATCTTTTGTAAGTGTTGTTTCCGACATTACTTTACTCCTTCTTTAATAAGTTTTTAGCGCATCCATGCTAAAAGTGTCTTCTTTAAAATCATTCAGGTAAGGTATTTCTGAACGTGCTTTAATAACATTATCCAGATCAATCTCTGAATATATAATCTCTTCCTTATCCGTTGCGGCCTGGGCTAATGTTTTTGCATAAGGAGAGACTATTTTGGAGCTGCCGCAGGCGCCGTCTCCGATGGTGTTTGTTCCGACTGTGTAGAACAGGTTATATAATGCCCCGCCCTCCAGATCGACATGCCATCTTTTCTCGGCATTAAAGCTCCATACGGATGGTACAAACACAATTTCAGCGCCTTTTAATGCCATTATTCTCATGGGTTCAGGAAATTCAGCATCATAACAAATCATTATTCCGATTTTCCCAAGCGGAGTATCAAAAACAGGAAATTTATCGCCTTCGCGAAATTTCAACCGTTCCTCGCCCCACAAATATACCTTTCTCATATTACCGACGACTTCACCTTTATCGTTTATAAAAATAGCCGAGTTATACATTCTTCCCAGAATCTTTACAGACTCTGCATACCCGCCTATTATGTATACCCGATTATCACTGGCAACTTTTTGTAATCGGTTAACCATATTACCATCTACCGGCTCCGCAATATCCTGCAAGTCATGAGCATTAAGATGATAACCTGTGTAAAAAAGTTCAGGCAAACACACTATATCTGCCCCTTTTTTTGCAGCTTCTACTACAAATTCGATGGCCCGCTCCAGATTAAGCTCGGTATTTTTCATTTCCGATTTCATCTGGACTGCGGCTACCGTGAATTTCCTGCTTCTCCCCATAAAATCCTCCTGTAGCTTTTATATAAATATTAGATTCTTCTGCCTGCCTATTCTCAAATTCATGTTTCAACCTTTAAGGAGGCTTCTAAATATTTAATTCAATCTTCTTATTACCATGGCAACACCCTGACCGCCTCCTATGCATGCAGTTGCCAAACCGATCTCCTTATCTTCACTCTGAAGCGCATATGTAAGAGTTGTCAGTATTTTTGCTCCTGTGGCGCCAATCGGGTGTCCAAGGGCTATTGCGCCGCCGTATATATTACATTTATCCATATCAAATGAAAGTTCCCGCTGAACCGCCAATACCTGAACAGCAAAAGCTTCATTCAGTTCAATCAGATCAACATCGGCAAGGCTCAGTCCTGCCATTTTCAAGGCTTTCGGAACAGCTTCAACCGGGCCTATACCCATATGATCGGGAGGAACCGTTGCAGACGCATAACCCAGGATTTCAGCCATTGGTTTATGTCCCCTTTCCTGCGCCCAATCAGGGGCCGCAAGGACAAGTGCGCTTGCTCCATCGCACAGGGCCGAACTTGTTCCTGCGGTAACAGTGCCGTCGGCCTGAAAAATAGTCGGCAGTTTTGCAAGCTTTTCTTCCGTAGTATCGCTTCTGGGGATCTCGTCTGTATCGAAATCAAATTCCTGTTTTCTGTTTTTTATATGAACCGGTACGATTTCATTATGGAATTTGCCCTGCTCAATTGCCGCTACGGCATTCCTGTGACTTCGCAAAGCAAAAAGATCCTGTTCGCTTCTGCTGATATGGTATTCTTCGGCAAGTATTTCAGCTGTATTGCCCATCATCATCTCTGATAACGGACAGAAAAAACCGTCCTTATGAAGAATATCCAGGGTGGTTTTATCGCCCATCCTGTGCCCCCATCTTGCTTCAGGAAGTATATAGGGCACATTGCTGGCGCTTTCCATCCCCCCGCCGATACCTGCATTAATATCACCAAGCCTGATACGGTCGGCTATCAGCATTACAGATCGCAATCCGGAACCGCAGCGCTTATTTAAAGTGACAGCCGGAACTTCCGAAAGCACTTCGCTTTTCCATCCTGCAATTCTTGCAGGATTGGCACCTATACCGGCCTGCCAGCCGTTGCCCATTACTATCTCGGATATATTTTCCGCCGGTACACCGGACCTTTTCAGAGCTTCCTTTAAAACCAGAGCGCCGAGCCCGGGAGCTTTTTCATTCTGCAGAGTGCCTCCGTACTTTCCCCCGGGAGTTCTGCAGGCGCTTAGAATTACAGGTTTCACCTTTATTTCGGCCTCACTCATCTTCGCATCCTTTCATGATTATTATTTCTTTAGCAATTTCGAATTCCGCAGTTGTACTCCCACGGAGATCTTCTACGGTAACTCCGGGCGCAAGTTCAGACAAAACCAGCTTGCTTTCGATAAATCTCATTACAGCGTATTCCGTTACGATCATGCTTACCACGCCGACTCCCGTAAGCGGGAAGCTGCAATCTTTAACAATCTTTGCTTCTCCCTTTTTATTGACATGGCTTGTGGCGATAATTACATTTTTTACGCCGGTTACGAGATCCATTGAGCCGCCCATACCGGGAATAAGTTTTCCGGGAATCCACCAGCTGGCCAGATTAGCCTTTTCATCTACCTGCAGAGCTCCCAGCACTGTGTAATCAATGTGCCCTCCCCTGATTAAACCGAAACTGACTTCGCTTGACACCAGAGCCGAACCGGGCAGCAGTGTAAGACACCTGCCTCCGGCACCGATAAAACGCCAGTCGTCAACTTCAGGTTTCGGACCGGCCCCGACGACGCCGTTTTCCGTTTGAAATACTACTTCAATACCGGTTGGAATATAATCGGATACAAGGGTGGGAATACCTATGCCCAGATTGACAACATCACCGTCATCAAATTCCAGCGCTATTCTCTTTGCAATTCTATTTCGGACTTTTTCTTCATCAAGTACGGGAAGCATAATAGGTGTCCTCCTTCAAGACCAGATAATCGATCAGAATTCCGGGCGTCACAACATCATTGGGATTGATCTCACCGGAAACCACAATATCATCAACCTCTGCTATAACAATCTTTCCGGCGGTGGCCATTGTCGGGTTGAAATTCCGGTTGGTACCAAAATAGATAAGGTTCCCGTTCTGATCCGCTTTATAAGCGCGGATCAATGAAACATCGGCGACCATAGGAAGTTCAAGAATATATTCTCTTCCTCCGACATCAATAAGCTGTTTTCCGTTCTGAGCTTCAGTTCCTATACCCGTCGGCGTTAAAAACCCGCCCAACCCGAATCCGCCGGCCCGTATTTTTTCTACAAAAGTTCCCTGGGGAATCAATTCCAGATCAATTTTATGCTCATTGTATAAATTCTGTGTTGCCCTGTTCAGGCCGATGTGAGAAGCAATAACCTTCTTAACCTGGCCGTTTTTAACAAGCGATCCCTGTCCAACATCTTCATATGCTGTGTCATTGCTTATTAAAGTGAGATCATTAACTTCAGATTCTACCAGCGCCTTAATCAGACTATAGGGAATGCCTCCGTAATTAAAACCACCGACCATAATGGTTGCACCGCTGGAGATGCACTTTACCGCATCTTTTGCTGTTAATACCGGTTTTATTCTTTTCTTTGCCATTTACATTAACTCCTCTGCAAGTAAGCTCATACCCCGGATGTTACACTGCTGCTTTTCCGGCAAGCAAACGCTCCGATACCGTCTTAAGGCTCTCATACAGTATTTCCACAATTTCAACGATTTGTTCTTCCGTTACAATCAAGGCGGGAGCAATAAGGAAATTGTCCCCCCGGGTACCTCCGTTTACCATACCGCCCGAAGGATATATCACAAGTCCCCTTTTCATACATTCCTGGGCAATCATGGAAGAAGCATGCAGCCCGGCTGGAAAAGGCTCCCTGGTTGAAGCATCAGCAACAATTTCAATGCCCCTCATCAACCCCAGACCACGGATATCCCCGACTATCGGCAGACTTTTCAGCTTCACCAGTTCATTCGCAAGAATCTCCCCCTGACGGGCTGCGTTTTCTATAAGCCTGTTCTTTTTTATATACCTGGCTACTGCCGATATCGCTGCACACGCAACCGGATTGCCGTTATATGTATATCCGTTTGCAAAACTTCCGCTGCCGGCCTTTATTACGTTCATTATATAATCCGGGGCGAACACCGCGCCTGCAGGTATATACCCTGCGGCAAGCCCCTTTGCCGAAGTCATTATATCGGGAGTGACATTCCAGTGCTCAACACAGAAAGCCTTACCCGTCCGACCCATACCGGTCATAACCTCATCGGCAATAAGCAAAATATCGTTATCGCTGCATATTTTACGTACGACAGGCCAGTATTCATCAGGCGGAGTTAAAGCCCCTATGCTTGAACCGACAATCGGCTCTGCAATAAAAGCTGCAATCGACTCTGCACCAATACGATTCACGGTATCCTCAAGCTCATATGCACATTTTATTTTACATTTCGGATATTCAAGACCATACGGGCATCGGTAGCAATAATGAGTTTCAATTTTCGAATGCTCTTTAAACATTTGGGCAAATGTTCTTCTTCTCGACATATTTCCGGCTATTGCCATACATCCCAGTGTTGCGCCGTGATAGGAATTCCATCGACCTATGATTTCATTTTTGGAAGAACCCTTTCCGTCCCGTTCTGTATAATATTGCCGGGCAAGTTTGACGGCTGATTCATTCGCTTCACTTCCGCCGCTGACAAACCAGACATTATTAAGATCATCAGGCAGAAGCTCCGCCAGTTCTTCAGCAGCTCCTTCGGTTGAAGTATTCCGCCATCTTGACGGATGAGCAAAATTCAGCGTGCGAAGCTGCTCACTTATTGCGTCCACCACTTCCGGTACGCATTCGCCGATATTGGAAATTAAAGCTCCGCAGCATCCGTCTATATAACGTTTTCCATCATCATCATATATATAAATCCCTTCTGCACTTACAGCACAGGGCATAGCAGTTTTATAGCTTCTTGGTATGTTTTTCCCTTTACTATTCAAAATTTCACCTCTTATGAACTTCTATACGAACATTTTACATTGTATATTCGTTATGTCAATGTTTTTTTCAAAATTTTTTTGAAATATTATTAAATTTTCTTCTTGAATATTTTTTGGAAATATTATTTTTTCATATATTCAGAATTTTATTCCAGTTTGTTTGTCAAGAACCTTGCCATACTAAAATGAGTGCTATATACTGAATACAGGATTTTTAAACGGACAGGTTTATGAAAGCATCAAAAAAATCACGGCTGGAACAGAAAAAAACACTAATTCTTGATGCTGCTAAAGAATTATTTGTTAAATACGGGAAACAGGTCACACTGGCATCGATTGCCGACGCAATAGATATGGACAAAAGCAGTCTTTACTATTATTTTAAAAGCATTCCCGAAATCATCGATACAATACTTGACCAGGAGTATCATGACTTTACGCTGGACAATATTCGATTCAAGGATATTGAAACCAATCCTATTTCTGTACTGAAACAAATGGTAATAATGATTACGGAATTTTATTATGATAATATGCCTCTTTTGCATATTATCCTTACACAGGTTTTCCCGATGGTAATTGACGAAGATTATCGTGAAGATTCTGTTGCCATTAATCATTTTCTGGATACCTATCGCGATGCAAACAAAAGCCTTGAGGATGTTATTAAAAGGGCCCAGAAAACAGGTCAGCTTTCAGATAAATTTTCTTCATTTGAGATTCTTCATACTATCAGAGGTTATATATTCGGGTTATTCACAACATGGCTCGAAGACAGGCCCCCGCGTGAAAGTATTCCGGAAAAAATAAACCAATTACTGACCCTGTATCATTAAACCCATACCTGATATTAATAAATACTGGTATAATTGTTCAGGGATGATGTGTTATAAATGAAAATCGGCTTATACAAAAGATATATTATTGCTCTGCTTCTGATTCCTGTCCTTTCAAATATTTGCTTTTCTGAAGAAATAACTGTTTTTATTACAAAATCCGGTTCAAAATACCACCGTGAAGAATGCCCAGTTTTAAAGGGAAACGGTATTCCTGTAGATCTCGCTGAAGCCATTAGCCGCGGGTATGAACCCTGCCTGCGGTGCAAACCGCCCGACGCAACATCTGTTAATGAATATGAAGGCAAACCCTTGGTCTTTCAGTCATACGGGTTTGAAGAACTTGCTTTACCCTACTGTAAAAATACTGCCGCAATAATTCATCATCATGGATATTCGCTTTTATACAGTGAAGCCGACGAACAGGCGTTGTGGGTTGCTTACCTGTTAACATGTGACGAAACAGAAGGTGAGCATGATCGTACCGACAATTTCAGGGCGGATCCTGAGATACTAACAGGTTCGGCCGAGTTGTCCGATTATAAAGGATCTGGATACGACAGAGGGCATCTTGCTCCTGCAGCTGATCTTAAATGGTCTTCCGAATCAATCAGCGATTCTTTCTATTTATCCAACATGAGCCCGCAGGCGCCTGGGTTTAACCGGGGGATATGGAAAGAACTTGAAAGCTGGGTAAGGACAAAGGTTGTGGAGAATTTTGAAATTTATGTTGTAACCGGACCGGTACTTACCGGGGGACTTTTCAATAAAATCGGTAAAACAATGTAAGCGTGCCTGACTATTATTTTAAGGTAATCCTTGATTATTTCGGCCCGGAGAAAAAGGCAATAGGATTTATCTTGCCCAATAAACCTTCAAATAAACCATTGTCGGAATTTTCGGTTTCCGTAGATGAAGTCGAAGAAATTACCGGAATTGATTTTTTCTTTATGCTCGAAGAAAATATCGAATCAAACCTCGAATCCGATTTTGATTTTACGGCATGGTAACATCCTTATTGCTGCAAATGCAATCTTAAACAATAATAACAATAATTTTTTCTTTTTGACTTTATCAGCAGTTATAATATAATTGATTCGATATGGACCGTTTCCCTGGAGCTTCATTCATAAAAATATTTTTAATTATAATCATTATTTCTATAGGCCCTTCGCTTATAGTAATATCCCGTATAGGTGTGGAGAATGTAAAAAAAATTTCCCGGGAAATCGAAAATGAAGCCTTCAGACAGCTTGATTTTACTTCTTATGTTCAGGAAACAATAAATGCATCAACATATCAAACGCTGTCGACTTTGGCAGTCCTGCTTGCAATTGAAGATACAAAGCCGCTATCCAAACAATACCTGTTGAAGGAAGTATTATGGCGGAACCCGGAATATATGAATATTTACCTGATTGATAAAACCGGAAAGATTATTTATTCCGGCTACGAAGATTCGCGAACAACGCTTTCAGATTATTCTTTTATAAAATCCGCACTTGACGGAAACGGTTTTACGGCAGGCATTTTTTATGCTGAAATAAACAGCGCACCGCGACTGGCTTATGCAATAACCTTGCGTAACAGTAAAGGCGAACCAACCGGCTGTGTTTCAGTTATCTACTCACTATCCTCATATGAGAAGCTCAGCGATAAACTGAATGAAACAAAACGTTTCAGATTTATTTTAACTGATAACAACGGCGTCAGAATATTCTGTTCATCAAATGAAGAAGCTGAGAAGACCCGTACAATGATTGATTTAAAAACCCTTGAGGCTATCGAGGCCGGTCCTGATACCGGCAAGCTTGAAATGAAAAGCACAGAAAAAGCGAGAATAGTCTATAAAAAAATACGACTGACCGACACACAGTCCCCTTACCTTTTCATGCTTCTGGAAACCAGTGAATCAGAACTTGTAACGCCGATTAAACAGAGCATTTTAAAAAGCGTTTTGCTGTTAATATTAACTGCAATCGGCAGTTTGTTTATTTCAAGTATACTAGGCTATCTTCTGATTGGTAAATCACTCGCAAAATTGATTTATTCTTTAAAAAGTATTCAATCCGGTGATTTTTCTACCCGGATAGATCCTGAAAATATGCCGAAGGAGATTAAAGAAGTTTCATTTGCAATAAACGACATGACCGGCACCCTTGAGAAAAGAAACAGGGAAAGGGACATTTATGAAAAAGAACTTAATTCTGCATTATATGAAAAAGATACCCTGCTGAAAGAAATACATCACCGGGTTAAAAACAATCTTCAAATGATTCTCAGCCTGATCAATATTGAAAAGGGAAATTATAGCGATATAGGTTTATTCTCCAGACAACTTGAAAGCAGAATAAATGCCATGTCAAGCATATATGAATCGCTTTTTCTGTCGGAATCATTAGCAAGAATTGAAGTAAATTTATTAATTAAAAGTATCTTTTCATATATTATGGAAATGTATCCTTATATAAAGAGCAATATCAGTTACCCGCATCTTAATATAAACCTTGAACTTGCAACCAGTCTGTCCCTTATTTTAAACGAACTTATTATAAATTCTGCACAACATGGAAGATCTGCAGACGGATCCTGCGAACTGTATTTAAAGATAGAAAGCATGAATAAAAAGATAACTGTGACAATAAAAGATAATGGCCCGGGCTTCCCTCCGGCCCTGGATATTGACAGCACAGAATCATTCGGACTATTGCTTGTAAAAAACCTTGTAAATCAGATTGGAGGAGAAATAACTATACAAAATCATTCAGGAAGCGTCGTAATTATCACTTTCTTTAATAATTCTAAAGAAGAACATTATGAATAAGAAAATTATTCTGATTTCTTTAATGATTTTCATTTTATTAATTCTTATTTTCTTTTTTGTAATTACGAATAAAAAAGTTAATGACAAGCCGTTAACCATATGCTGGTGGGGAACAACATTAAGAGATGAAAGAACTGAAAAGGTGATCGAATTATATCAGCAATTGCATAATAATAAAGAAATAGAATTTAAAACATTCAGCTGGCATGATTATTGGCCGTTTATTGATAAAATTTCTTCAGGTGAAGAATCATGCGACATCATTCAGGAAGATTATGCATATCTGAATCGTGACGTAAAGAACGGAACGATTATTGAACTGGATCCGTTTATAGAAAACGGTATAATAGACGTTTCCAATATCCCCTCTGCTTTTCTGGATTCAGGGCGTATTGATAATAAAATTTATGGAATAAATCTGGGCACAAATGCTCCTTCCGTCATTTACGATCCGGCAATACTTGAAAAAGCAGGAATTGAGAAACCGGATATAAACTGGACTTGGGACGAGCTGACTGATTATTCCATCGTGATATTTGAAACAACCGGAGTAAAAACTCTTCCGTTCTTCTCCGGAGTCTCAGATATGACGTTTCTTAATATACTCAAGCAGAACGGTTATTCACTTTACAGTAAAGACGGAAAATCTCTGGGTTTTAATCAGACTGATATTCTCGTATACTACTTTGAACTTCAATTGAGACTGAAAAAAGCCGGGGTCCTTTCCGATGTTTATAAGAAATACATTCAAGAAAACCAAAATGGAATAGAAGAATTTCTTCAGGGTCGAAGCTGGATTTTTTATATCTGGAGCAATTCATACCCGGCCTTCTGTACTTTATTGGATCATCCTGTAGAACTCTTTTTACTTCCAAGAATTCAGAATCCCAGACAAGCCGGAACATATTTAAAACCGTCGCAATTCTTTTCTATAACGTCAAATTCCGATAATCAGAATGAAAGCGCCGAGTTCATTAATTTCTTTATAAACAATCCTGATGCTAATAATATACTTCTGGGCGAGCGGGGAGTACCGGTTAACACGGAAATAAAATTTATCGTCAGGGAAAATGTATCATCCTGCCTTAAACCTGTTTTTGATTATATTTCACTTGTTGCAGACGGGAATTCCAGCGATATTTACCCTCCTGATCCTCCAAAAAGTGATTTGGTAAAGAAACTTCTTCTTGAAATATCGGTAAATATTATTGACGAAGATATTACTGCGCTTGAAGGTGCAGAACAGTTTCTGAAGAAAGCCAATTTGATTTTGGCAGAATAATTCATAAATGCAATAAACAGGGAAAGCAAAATGAACAAGCATATAACCGCTATACCGTTACCTGAATATCCCCGGCCGCAATTGGTCAGGGAAAACTGGCTTTGCCTTAACGGAGAATGGGAATACAGCATTATCAGTAAAAACGGGGAATTTTCAGTTGATTACGAAACAATAATTGTGCCGTTTGCTGTTGAAACCAGGGCTTCGGGTGTAAACAAAGGCTTGAAACCGGATGAAAAAATCAGGTACCGGAAAGTTTTTTCAATTCCGGACAACTGGATCAAAAAAAGGCTTCTGTTGAATTTCGAGGCTGTCGACTGGAAATGCAGGGCTTTCATAAACGGTACCGATGCAGGTTCACATGAAGGCGGCTATTTACCCTTCAACATTGATATTACTGAATATGCCAAACCTGGACTGAATGAAATAGTTGTGGAAGTTGAAGACCCTACTGATTCAGGTTTTCAGCAGCGTGGCAAACAGGTGCTTAATCCACAGAAGATCTATTATACAGCCACCAGCGGAATATGGCAGACAGTCTGGCTTGAAGCCGTACCTGAAAGCAATCATATTATTTCCTGCAGGATTACCCCGGACATCGACAGCGGCAGTATTGAACTTGTACTTAATACAGCCGTTCCTGCCAAAGCCGTAGCAGAAATCAGCCTCAACAGAAAGCTTATAATTAATGAGCTCCTGGAATCTGATATTCCTTCAAAGCTGCAGTTAAGTAAAGTATGCCTCTGGGAGCCTGATTCACCGGTTCTTTACGATCTCAATATTCGGCTTTCAGAACCTGACGGCGACAGCATTGAAAGTTATTTTGCCCTCAGAAAAATAAATGTATCTGACGGAGCTTCCGGTAAAAAGCGTTTTTTTTTAAATGATAAACCCATTTTCCTTCACGCCGCTCTCGACCAGGGATACTGGCCTGAAACGGGAATGACCCCGCCTTCAGACGAGGCAATGATATTTGATATCATGCAAATGAAAAAACTCGGCTTCAACTCTCTGCGCAAACATATCAAAATTGAACCCAGGCGCTGGTATTTTCATGCCGATCGTCTGGGAATACTTGTAATGCAGGATGCTGTCTCCGGAGGGAAAAATATGGTCGGACTTCCGGGAACTGTGGCGACAATGGTTTGCAACAAGCATTTAAGCGACACCGGGAAAAGATCATATCGTAAAGCAGGAAGAGTGGAAGCACAAAACCGCAAGAGCTTTGAATCGGAACTGGAAGAAATGATAACTCATCTTTATAATCATCCGTCCATCATCATGTGGATACCATTCAATGAAAGCTGGGGACAGTTTGACTCAAACCGAATTGAACAATTAATAAGACGAGCGGACAATTCAAGGACAATAGATAATGCTTCAGGCTGGTTTGATCAGGGCGGCGGAGACTTCTGCAGCAGACACATCTATTCTATCAGATTAAAAAAACCGCATGCTTCTGAAAGCCGAGCCTATTTTATATCGGAATACGGAGGATATAATCTTTCTGTGAAAGGGCATTTATGGAACGAGAAAAAGAAATTCGGGTACCGTTCATTCAAAAATAAAGAAGCCCTTGAAAAAGCGTATAAAAAACTTATACAAAAACAGTTAATTCCCCTGATAAGCAAAGGCCTTTCGGCAGCAGTCTATACCCAGCTTAGCGATGTAGAAATTGAAACAAACGGTTTTTATACCTATGATCGCAATGTTCTTAAAATGGACGAACAACTGATAAGACAACTAAACCTTGAAATTTACAGTGAACTTGAAAAATGTGAGGAGAAAAACTAATCTGCAAATTGCCTCATTTATAATCAAAATTGTATACCTCGCCTGAAAATTCAAATGGCGGGATTCTGCCTTCTTTGCCGGGTTTTATATTTAACATATAACTCAGGTAATGTATTGCCATATTGTTGTATTCTATTATTCCATCCAGAAGATTTACCTCGGAGTCCCCGGGTTCTTTCCATTCGGTCCTGTTTTCATATTTTGTAATAAATTTGTCGGTTCTTTTTCTAATATCAACATAATAGTCATTAACACTGAGGTACGGCATATAATTTTTAAAAGGAATATCCGCATCCAGAATTTTAATATATTCCCTGGGATCGATTCGTTCCAGTTTTCTCGCTTCCATAAAATAATCAGGAAATCCGCCAGGCTCAAGAATCCATTTATCCAAAAAAGTAAGGATTATCAAAATATAGCGCCGGAAATTATTAACATGGGTTTTTGAAATAAAATCATCTAACTCCCATAAAGTTAAATTAATCTGTTGCAAAATATCTTTATTGTTGAAGAAAGACCTGTTTTCCAGCTTTAGGTTGCCGGTTTTTCCTGTATTTTTAATAAATCTGCTTTTTCTCAGAAAATCATCGTATTCCTTTTTTGTTTCGTTATCCGACAATATTTTATAAGCATTCAAAATCAGTTTGTATATCCGGTTTGATTTTTCTGAGTTTTTATTTTTATCGGGATGATGAACCATCGACAGCCGGCGAAAAGCATTTTTAATCTGTGAGCGGGTCGACAACCTGTTTATACCGAGAAGCTGATAATGATCTTTATAGATTATATTCATGATTACTAAAGATTATTTCTCCGCGACCTGTTCAACTTTTCCTGAAACCTGAAAATCATCCCTGAAATTAATCGAGACTTTAAGCCCCTTTGCAGTATCGAATTGCATTTTGCCTCTTAATTGCATTTCCGCCAGGGCAATAATTGTCGATATGCCCAGCTTTCCATCTTCTCTTATATTCATTGAAGGCGGAACGCCCGCTCCATCATCATCTACAACCAGATTAATACTGTCATCCTCTGCTCTTTCGATTTTTATGATCATATTACCTCGTTCTCCCGACGGGAAAGCATGTTTGAAAACATTTGTAATTAATTCCTGCAAAATCAGACCGCAGGGAATCGCTGTTTCAATTGATATATTAACATCTTTAATATCGTATTGAATACCTATCTGTCTGCTGTCTAACTCAAAACTGTCTAATAACCATAACACAAGCTCCTGAGCGTATTCGGCCAAATTTATATGAGAAAGGTCCCCCGATTGGTACATTTTTTCATGAACCAGCGACATTGAATAAATCCTGTTCTGTGTATCTTCTATAGCGGTACGGAGTCTTTCATCATTAATATAACTTACCTGGGTCTCCATCAGGGCTATAATCATCTGCATGTTATTTTTGGTTCGGTGATATCATTATAAACTATTCCAATTCCGTAATCTTTAAGGGGGATGGGCGCAACCGTAACGTTATACCACGACTCCTTTCCATCCGGGTAAACTATACCCATTTCCTGGTTGGAAATCTTTCTGTTTTCGTTCAGGGCCAGTACTTCCGGGTATTCGGAAGGCAATATAACCTCCCTTTCCGAATTAACAATCCTGATACCCGAATCTATCGTTTCCCGGGAATAAGGATCAATCGCCGGTAGATCAGCCGCCAGGGCATTAGTCTGCATAACATGTCCTTTCTTATCGGTAATAATGATTCCGAGCGGCAACGATTCGAAAAGTACATGATATTTTTCTTCACTTACGGCCAAAGATTTTTCAACTTGAACACGGGCTTCTTCCCGTTTAAGAAGCAAGCCTCCGAGAAAAATACCGGTAAAAATCGCCGTGCCGAACGGAAGGCTCATATCGATCATCAGATTCCGGCCTGTCTGAAGATCTCCGACAAGCAGAAATCCGGGAAGAATAATGATTACGGAAATAAACGAACGAAAAGCAGCTTTAGTAATTGAAGAAAAGCTGTCTTTCCAGAAGTAAAGAAGAGTTCCGGCCGATGCCGCCAGTATTACCCCGAACACCCCTGCAAGAACACCGCTTCCGCCGAGATGAGCCCGATAAAAACTGTCGTATAATCCCGTTAAGAGGCGAGGAAAGATTGTAAAGATAACTGTATAATGATATCAATGCAATGAAAATGGCAATGTTATTGAATAACGCAAAGAATAACGCCAATTCGCCAACCATTAACTGCTATCCGCCTTTATTCAATCTTAGTTTTATATACCGTCATTGTCAAATTATCAAAACAGTTCAGGGTAAAAAGTCATGCAGAACAGCACCATGCGCAAAAAAAGCAACCGGCCCTTTAATGCTCACTTCGTTTGTTTCTCCGTCTACACTGCAATATATTTGACTTTGCCGGTGAACAAAGCGGCCCTGACTTATTACGATTTCTTCATTGACAGATTTAAACCCGTTTTTTACAAGGTAGGCGCCAAGCGGTCCGGCTGCGCTTCCGGTAGCAACATCCTCTACTCTCCCCGTATTATCCCAGGTTCTGCACTCAATTTCAGCTGGTTCAAAAACATAAATAAATTTTGCTCCGGTTTTTTCAAGTAATTTTTCAAAATCACCTGATATTATTTCAGCCTTCCCCAGTATATTGAAATCTTTTAAAGGCAATAGCAGGTACGGCAACCCGGTAGATACAACTTCTACGGGATATTCCGTATGTATGTCGAAGATATCCAGGTTCAATGCTGATATTATCTCTTTAATATTCCCGGCTTTCAGGGTTGAAATAAATTCAGGTTTGCCCTGATTCATTTCAACAAAAATATTTTTTCCTTCCATTTTTACTTTTGTTTCTATTGTTCGATTATTCACAACAATATTTATATTCTGTTCTTTATCCTTTTTACCGTTTATATTAAATATTGCTGCCGATGCTCCCAGTACAGGATGTCCGGCAAAATTCAGTTCTTCATCTACAGTAAATATTCTGGCTCTATAATTGTTATCATTCAAGGGATAAAGAAATATAGTTTCAAACTGATTAAACTCACGGGTTATTTCCTGCATATGCGCACTTTCCAGTTCTTTATCAGGAAAAACAACCGTCAATCCGTTTCCGGACAATGGTTTTGATGAAAATACATCTATATGAAAATAGTTCATTTTAGCTTTCCTGTGCTACTGCTCTTCAGCAAAAACCGACGGCGTGCGTTTAAACCACGGACGGGCTTTTTCAAGCTGTGCTGATAACCTGAAAAGACCAGCTTCACTTCCAAAACGGCCTGCAAACTGAACGCCTATCGGAAGTCCGTCGTTATTCCAGAACAGCGGAACAGATACGGCAGGCTGACCGGTTATGTTCTGCACACGCGTCAAACCTACAAAAGCCTGCGCATTTTCCAACCACTTGTCGGGAGCATCAGGGTCCGGTTTAAACGAACCTGTCTTCAGAGGCGGTACGCACATCACCGGCGAAAGAATCAAGTCCCATTCGCCGTCGATATACCAGCGTGCTGTCTTCCGGGTAAAAAGCTGAAGATTTTCCCATGCGGAGAGGTAATCAGCGCCGCTGATGGCTTTTCCGGCCCGGTAAAGGTTCCAGGTTGCAGGCTCAAGTTCGTTTTCGGAGATCTTCCTGTTAAGCTGGCGCTGCCAGTATTCAATCTCATGACCGACAAAACAGCTGAAAACATCTATAAATGTTTTGGGAAGGTCCGGCCACGACAATTCTGCGGATCTGATTTCCTCAACAGTATGCCCAAGTTCCATGCATAGCCCTGCCGCATCATTTACGGCTTCAAGACAATCTCTGTGCAGCCCGGCGTCATTACCCCAGCCTTCAGGAACTTCTGACAGTATACCGATTTTCAATTTCCCCGGATCTTTCCCGGTTTCCTGCAGGTATGATCCGCTGAATTCAGGAGCACAATATGGATCTCCGGGTTCCGGTCCCGAGGTGATATCAAGCATGGCGGCAGAATCCCTTACGCTGCGTGAAAGACAATGTTCACATACAATCCCTCCGGAAAGATCCCCGAACACAGGCCCCAGGGGGTTGCGTGCACGTGAAGGTTTTAGAGTGAAAATTCCGCAGCAGGAAGCCGGTATCCGCAACGATCCCCCACCGTCGTTTCCATGGGCTACCGGAACCATTCCGGACGCAACAGCAGCCGCTGAACCGCCGCTGGAACCACCCGCGGTATATTCG
The DNA here is from genome assembly GCA_963675665.1 of Spirochaetia bacterium. GTDB lineage: Bacteria > Spirochaetota > Spirochaetia > UBA9216 > UBA9216 > Thalassospirochaeta. The sequence goes on along the minus strand of OY776510.1, from coordinate 2,937,067 downwards.
GTATTCCACGGATTGAGAGTTGGTCCGTACATATCCGGCTCGGTAGTCGGCATAACTCCGAACTCCGACGCATTACTTCTGCCCAAAACAATCAGACCGGCTTCTTTCTGCCTTCTGATCAACTCAGCATCAACACTGGATTCAAAGCCGTGCACTGCCCGAGATCCATCGCTGAAAGGAATTCCCTTACAATCAGCAACCAGGTTTTTAATCAGAAAAGGCACACCGTATAAGCTGCTTTTTTCAAGCCGCGAATCCCACTTGTCAAGCATTCTGGCAGTTTTAACAGCCTTCTCATACTCTTTGAATATTACGGCATTCAAAACCGGGTTAATTCTTTGAATATTACTGATCGCAGCCTCGGTCGCTTCAACGGCAGAGATTTCTCCCTTCCTTATAAGCTCTGAAAGCCCGACCGCATCATAACCGGAATAATTTAACATTTGTTTCTCCCCGTCCCTGCCGCTAAAGCACAAAATAGAGAAATATTCGGCAAGAGGACATTTTGAGTTTTAATTCTAATGCTTATCTAAAATTCTATCAATGAAATCTTTCTCAGCTTAGTTTAACAGAATATTGTTTTGGTTCACAGCCTGTTCGTATTTTCATATTCAGCGAATTAATATCATAAACAATGGACCAGATCGTACTTGGTATTTTATATTCCGGCTGAAAAACTGAAACTTCTTTTAATAATGTTGCTGCCTGCCTGGTATTCAGATGATTATTGTTTTCAATTAATGTTTTTTCAATTTTACAATAACGATCACAATTACGTTTTTCCGTCTCAAGAGAATCATTCTTCAGTTTAATGAAATTTGTTAAATAGTTGACCTGTTTGTTTTCTTCAATATTCATTTCGCCGTTTGTAAATTCAACAATACATGATCTATTTTTATCGGCAATCAGGTAATGTAACGACAGCATTCCCGTCATCATCAGATTGTATTTCTTAAATACATCCACCGCTTCTCCAACGTCATTACATGAATCCAGGATTATTCTGATAATATTAAAATCTCCAACCATGATTCGGCCCGGCTTGACCGGGTATTCAGCTCCTTTTTCAACCGAGAGCATCGAAACAACCAAACCGCTTTTATTTATACCGTCAAGCGGCACATAGGGCGACAGCAGCAATTTATACTTGAAAGATCCCGTATTGAAAAAGTCACAAAAATTGAGGTTTACCATTGAAAGCGATTCTAATCCGCCAACCGGCCTGGTTCTCAGCAGAAGAACAGGAGCCTGCATCCAATCAAGATTTTTGCCTACTACAGCATCACCGGCAACTGTTTTGCAATAAAAAGCACTGCAACCGGGCTGCCCGGAAGGAGGACGGTGAAAAGAGAGTTTAAAAGGGGCGCCTATATTTTTTAGCAAATCCTCAAAGAAAGGAATTACCGCATCGGGAGAATCTACAGCACCCTGCATGTATTCATCAATTCTGTAATTCCCATAGTATGTTGCTGTATAAAAAGGAAAATTATTTATTTCTTTTAATGATCTTATTGTTTTCTTTGCGTCATCTTTCATTTTATACAGTTATGAGTTTTTTGCCTTTTTTAATTATTTCAGTTAAAGGTTCTCCCCATTTTTTTAGCTCAATTCCGATTTCTGCAAGTTCATCGCAGACACCTAACTGCTCGGCACATGAAATACAGGCTGAAAATTTAACTCCATCGCTCTGCATCCCGGTTATCCGGTTTCTGATATTCTTGTCTGTTGCCGCATATTTTGCCGTGGCCCCCCAGATAATTATGGTTACTTCATCCCACCACTTTTTTTTAACTGCATTATGGGCATACATGCAGACCATTTTTTCAGACACTATCGGATTGTCGTTTGTCCACAGAATAAATAATTCGTCTTTCATTTTTCCCTCCGTATAAAAAATAATTGGGGCACCTCTAATAACCCTAAATTGGGTTTATCAGAGGTTTGAAACACATTGTGTTTCCGGGAGTTTACTTATTTCCTTATCAGTTAATAAGTAAGCATCCAATACATCTAAGGAAGGCTTCGAAAACTAAAGTTTTATAAAACTGCAGTTTTTAGAAGTCCCCATTGGTTAATTGAAATTCATTTCTCTCTGATATGAATCCAGTATTTTTCTATATCTTTCAGTCATTTTTTCAATCTCTCTGAGCTTGTTTTCGGCGTCTTGAGCCCAGCAGCTGGCCGGATACTCATTGGCAATGATTGAAAAGCTATGATAAGCTTTAGCCATATCATTTATTAATACTCTCAGAATCCCGGTTGTTTCAGGATGTGTTTCAACAGCATCAGCATTAAACAGAGCTGTTTTGCTTATTGTTTTCCATCTGGAAGGGTGAATTGACTGAAATCTCATTATTCCTTCTTTATATATTGAATAAGGATCAAAACTCTTTTCAGTATTATCCTTGCTGTTTTTTTCGTTTAAAGTCTTCATTAGATTCGAGTAGGCCTGGTTCACCCTGATCATGGCCAGGTGGCTTTTTAAATTGTCATTATTCCTGTCCGGATGAAACTGTTTGGACTTTTGCCGAAAGGCTTTTTTCAGTGTTATTATTGTAAAATCTCCGGAAAGCCCCAATACCTGTAAATCATTCACAAACTTCTTCCTTACAAGTTACTGCTTAAAACATTATTTTATCAGGATAATTCCCTGTTGGTTTAATTATCTTAACACCTTCTCATAAAAAAACAATCTGGAATCGAAATCCGGGATAACAACAGTACCATCCGTCAATTGACAAAAGTCCGTTCTGCAGTCGATAAATGGAATGCCCTTGTCTATATCAACAGTTTTATTATTTTCAATTTCGGAAAACCTGTTAAAATAATTTGTAAATAAAACACAGCTCTTTGTTACTATAATTCCGTCGACATTTCCGACACCCGCCTGAAAAACTTCTATTGAATCGGTTTCCTGGTTGTATATATTAATATCTCCATTTGCACCCAAATATATATTTTCCCCATCATAATAAATACCGTTTGCACCTTTAAGTTTTACGTTCGACATACTGATTTTCTGATCATCAACTTTAAACACTGAATCTTTTTTTGAATCTGTTATGATAATAGTTTTATCATTAGTAACTACCAAATCATTAAGAAAAAGCGAGCCGGGAATTTCTGTTTTTTTAACGATTTCGCCAATCGTAATATCAATCAATACTAAATTATTAATATCCGTACAATAAAGAATCTCGTCCTTTATAAACATGCCTTTTGGTGCATCAAGTCCGTCAATCCATTCCTGCTCTATAATCTCCCCTTCCGTTGAAGTCTTTGAAATAAAACCATTGCCGTCTTTTTTTGACGGGGATCCGTTGATATTACTTATATATAAACATTGGTTTTGCTCATCAAAAACAACACATTCGGGTTTTTTAAACAGTGCTCCGGTTTTTTTTACTGTCAATCCGGAATTTGTTGTGCAACTCAAAAGTATAATGATAAAAATAATGGCCGCAGCCAATACAGAGATTTTAAATTTCATTTTAGCTCCTTTTATTTTTTTATTGGTGAATATTAATATTTAGTTTTTATGTTGTAAAGATAATGTTAAAAAACAATACAGATATTACGTTTCGCATCGTCGTCGTATATCGTTTTTATTGACAGCTCATAAAGATTCGAAAGTGTTTCCGCGTTTAGGGTTTCCACTGCACGGCCGACCCCTAAAACGCCTTCACGATTGAGAATTGCGACCTTTCCGTTGAGAATGAAAGCGTGCTCAGGGTTATGAGTAGTCATTATCATCGCGTACCCTTCTTCAGCAAGCATTCGGATCATCTGTACTACACGATACTGGTTTCCGTAATCCAGGTGAGCCGTCGGTTCGTCCAGGAGGATTAATTGCGGTTTCTGAGCAAATACCCGGGCAATCAGAACCTGTTGACGCTCCCCGCCTGAAATTTCCGTATACAGTTTATCCCGAAGATGCACAATTCCCATCCGCTCCAACGCTTCATCGGCAATTTTGTAATCCCCGGCACCAGGCGATGAAAAAGCGCCTATATACGGTGTACGGCCCATAACAACATACTCCTGCACTGAATAGCCGTATGCCGGAGTGTGGATCTGCGGCACGTATCCGATAATCTGCGCAACATCACGAATATGCATCTTTGACATCGGCTGCCCGTCAAGCAGGATCTCTCCGGTTTGCGGTTTGCTGAGATTGGCAATGCAGTTGAGAAGTGTTGATTTGCCGGCTCCGTTTGTTCCGAGAATCGTCAGTACTTCTCCCTTGTTTACGCTGAATCCTACGTCTTGAAAAATCATACGGCTGTTATGATAATGAAAACTCAGTTTATTTACTTCTAATATCATTTTATTTGCTTCTTTTGCTTAAAAAGGATAAAAATAAAAAACGGAGCGCCGATTACTCCAGTCAGAATACCCAGCCTTAATTCAGCTGAGGTTATCGTTCTGCAAAGAATATCTATAATCAGCATGAAGATTCCTCCGAAAATCATCGCAACAGGGAGCATCTTTTTATTGTCAGAACCTATTATCATTCGCGCCGTATGTGGAATAATAAGGCCCACCCATCCGATTGTTCCGGACAGGCATACGCAGCCGGCGGTTATCAGTGTTGAACAAAGAATGAACATTCCCCGCGTTGTCCTAAGATTTACTCCAAGCGATCTTGCTTCTTTATCGCCGAGCGAAAGCACATTCAGCCTGTAACGCATTAGCAGTATGATAACTGCCGGAACAAGAATGGCAGGCAGAACAGGCAGCATCTGGGTAAAAGTAATTGATGCAAACGAACCCATCAGCCAGTAGGTAATTTCCGCCAATTGCGTATCCGTATCTGCCACAAACTTGATTATACTCATGATTGAGGACATCAGACTGCTGATAACGATTCCGGAGAGGACCAGAACAGTGGTGGAACTGTTGCGAATCAATGTCGGGATTGTAACCGTTACAGCTACTGCAAGCAAACCGCCCGCAAAAGCTCCGACTTGAATTACAGCGCTTCCGGCACTCATCAGGATTGCCAGAGCCGCGCCCACACAGGCGCCTGAAGATACACCAAGCAGGTCGGGCGATACCATGGGATTTTTGAAAATACTCTGATATGTTGCCCCGGAGAGAGCCAGCGATGCTCCTATTATGATTGCGGCTGTTGTTCGCGGCAACCGGAGGTCCATTACCACTGCCTCTTCTATATTGTTCCAAACCCGTTCGACAGTAAATATCTTTGAAAACAGGATTCTTAATGTACAGCCGAAAGGAACTCCGAACCTGCCGATTGCCAGAGATGCCGTAAAAACAACGAATAACAGAATTACAGACAGGATAAGAATGCCTGTAAATGTAAAAGTACTGGCTAATTGCTTCTTATGAAAGACGACCTTTCCGCCATCTGCGGAAAGGCTGTTGCTTCTGCGATCGGTCTGCATCATAAAAAATGATTACTGAACAGGAATTTCAGCTGTGCCGTCGAAGCGCAGGCCGCCAAGCATATTCTCAGCCTGGATCAGGGTTAATTCATAATCAGTGTAAGTCCTGTAGAATTCAATAATTTCTTCGATCATCGATTCTTTTGTGATTCCGTTTGCTTTTGCTATCTCTGGTTGAATACTCATAAGTGCATAATTAATCTGCAACTGACTTTCAAGGCCGAAACGGTCCCAGTTAAAACAGCCGTAGGGATTGTTGTGGACCCTATTGTTTACTACTGCATTCAATTCTTTCCAGCCTTCCGAAGTTTCAAGGGCATTCTTCTCAATATGCTGATATACCCCTCCGCAAACGATCACATCAGGATTAAGACTGAAAACCGCTTCTGCCGTCATTTCCTTTGCAGGTATCGACATAAGCCCGGCTGCGTAAACTCCGCCGGTAGACTCAACCCAATCGCTAATAATACTGTCGGCAGACATGGTCGCGGTCAGCGAATCAGTCTGGCCGGAAATATAATAAACAACCGGCCTGTCCGCTTGATCAATACCTGCTGTCAGCCTTCTTACATTTGCCAGTTTGTTTTCTACAGCATTACACCAGGTACTTAATCTTTCCTGATATTCTCCTCCGAGAACTTCTCCGAGAACAGTGTAAGCCTGCATCATTGTTTTATAGTCGCTGAAATTGATATTGATAGCCGGAATTCCAACACCGCGAATCTGTTCTGCAAAACCGGCTTTTGCGGTAGTCGGATGAATTATAACCAGGTCCGGGTTCAGCTTGATGATATCTTCAACAGAGGGGGTAACACCGCCGAGAGCGGGAATATTGACGCAATCGGGATAAAACAGCTGCGTCCAGGAATTCATTGTACCGGGTTTGTTTACGGCAAGACCGACTATTAAATCGCCCGCGCCCATGACAAAAAAAGAAGAAGTTCCTGCCGGCCACAGGTTGACTATTTTCTTAATTTCTCCGACAACCGTAACGGTGTCGCCGCTCATATCAGTAACAGTAACACTTCTTTCCGCCTGTTCGACAAAGGTCTCCCCGACTGCTTCCGTTGCTGGACTTTCAGTCTGACCGGCCGCAATCAGCGGTACCGCAAGGCAAAGCGTCAACAGTAAGATTGTAATTAGTTTTTTCATTTTTTTACTCCTTATATAATTTATTTAAGAGGGTCTTCGCCGACAATGCCGTCGCGACGCAGGAAACCCTCGGGTTCCTTGTCAACAGCCAGGAACAGTCCGGCAAATTCTTTTGCTGCCTCCTTGTGAAGCGCAGTCCCTGGAATTGTCAGTGCATGAGAAACAGGCGTCGCTGTTACACTGTTTTTATCGTCTACGGCAAAACTGACTTTGGCATATTCACCGGCCAGTTCGGGATCAGAAAGATCCATTACCGGCGGCAATTCAGCAAAATTACAGCCGGAGGCCTTTGCTCCTGAAAAGTAGGTAAATTCATATTTTGCCGGTTTCATATTGCCGAACGGCCCCGGATCTTTTTCCATACCGATATGGCCCGGATGATTCATAAGACGAGCAGAAAGACCCGGCTTATATGCGTCAGCCAGCAACATTGCCATAACAGCGCGGTAACCTCCCGGATCACCATACGGGTTCCTGTGTTTGAAGGTTGCATCTTCAGCAAGAAGTTTCTCCTCCCAGTTCCCCGTATTGATATCTTCGCCGGTTACAACCATTTTATTACCAGCCCATATTCGGTATCCGTCAATGTATTCGGGTAGCAGCATCGAACGCATGATTTCATCATCAGCTGAAATTAAAAGATCACAGGGTTCACCATTAATAAAATTACGAATCAGATCGACTGAACCGCCGGGATTAACTACGGCCGGCAGCTCCGGGTGAATCCTGTTCCACTCTCCGGCTGCGGCTTTGACAAGCCGCATTGATACGCCGGCACAGGAAACAATCAGACGATATGGAGCAAGCTCCGCTTCAAAAGCAGCGACAGTTTCCGCCTTTTCCTTTCGGACATCGGTAACCTTCTGGGCGAGAATGCCTAAAAAGTTACGGAGCATAATCCCCTGTGCCTTGCTGTATCGGCTGCCGTAGAATCCGGTTAACATCTCGCCGCTCATCCGGAGCATATATAAATCAAACTCTTCATTTTTAGGACCGCCGTGAGGAGGGCCTTTCATTTTTATTCTCGGAGCCCTGCTTTTGCGCATTTCCGACAGGCAGGGAATCTCGCCCATCATCATTCCGGGTTCGGCAGGTCCTGGCATGTTATATGCATCCAGCCTTGGTTCCAGTTCATCCAGGGGTTTTCCTTTAAGGACAAAACAGAACAGACCGTTCTCCATATCAATAGGCGGCATTCCACGTTCTCCTGCCTTACGGCACACAATTTCAGGATGCATTACCTCCAGTAACGCAATCAGTTCTTCATCTTCAATAGACTGAAACAGAGTGGTACTCTTCAGTTCGGGCAAATACTTTCGATACAATGACATAAAAACCTCCGGGACAAAATTCCTGATAAAAAAACACCTGCTGTAAAGTAAAGCAAGGCAGTGAGGAGCATTTTGTTACTGGAAAAGATTTAACAGCCTTCCGTTTTTTTCAGACATCCCGGATCAATGACATTTCGCTTGCAGGATAAATTTATAACGAGATTTAAAACAAGATTGTTTTATTTAACATGAGAAATGTTTTCAGATCCTCCTTTTCAAACACGGAAGGCACGATCGTTTCCCATCGTACCCAGCGACCTTTATCCATGGCTATAAAAAGCTTTAGGAATTAAAGGTTCGGAGTAATGTAATTTATCCTATTGGCACTTTACTTAAATGTCAAGCTTATTCCTTTTTGAATTTCTTTTGAATTGCTCATCAGGACACTTTGAAATTTGAAACCGCTGATGATAATTCAGAAAAACAGTTTTTGGTTTCATGCGTAATTTCATTAACATTGTGAACTGATTCATTTATCTGTTCAGATCCGGTAGCCATCTCGTTAATTCCGCTGCTGATTTCTGCAGTAATACCCGAAAGTCGCTTCATATCGGATAAAACTTCTTCACTTCTATCCAGCATCTGGGATGATCCGGTTCTGACTTCGATTGTAATGTTGTCAATTTCCCTGATGGCTTCAAGTACCTGCAGACTTCCGGCGCTTTGTTCATCCATGGCATTCCTGATAACATTTTCCTGATTCTTTACAGAGTCCAGGTTATCCATAATACTGGAAAACTGTTCCTGGGATTTTTCCGAAAGCGCAGTAACCGTATTGATCTGCTGTTTTAAATTAACCAAAACAGTCGAAATAGTCTTGCCCTGTTCGGCAGAATTTTCAGCAAGCTTTCTGATTTCATCAGCTACCACTGAAAAACCCTTTCCTGCATCTCCGGCATGTGCAGCTTCAATCGCGGCATTCATCGACAGCAGATTTGTCTGTCCGGCAATATTCTGTATAATATCACTTGCTTCAAGCAAACCGTCCGAATCTGATTCTATAGTTTTAAGAATATCAGCAACACCCTGAATATCAATCTGGCTTTCTTCAGTTGCCTTATACAAATTTTCCACCGATAATGTATTCTGTTTGAGAATATCAGCTATAGATTTAATATTGGCAACCATCTCTTCAATAGCAGCGGAAGACTGATTTATGGCCGCAGCCTGACTATTTATCAATTCATCAAGAGTCCTTATATGCTCCCTGATATTACCGACATTCTGATTAACCTCTTCTACAGAGGAATTCTGCCTGTCTGTCTGCTGATTTATGCTGGATATATTTGAAGTTATCTGATTCATGGTTGTTGCAGTTTCAATCATATTCACGGACAGGCTTTCAACAATACCGCTGAGTTTTGAGGTCGACTGACTGGCTGTTGAGATCATTTCTGAAAGGCTCATAATCGCGGTATTCAAATTATCTGTCATAATCCCAATTTCATCTTTCGAATTAAATTCAATCTTTTGTGTTAAATCTCCCGAAGCTATCCCGGCAAGGACCGGCAGGATTTTGGTAAGCGGCCGGGCTATGGATTTTCCTATTCCCATAGCTACAACAATTCCAATAAATAAAAATATCAGGGTCGCAATAATCAAATGAGCGACAAGCCGGTATAATCCGGCCATAAGTTCCTGTTTCTCAATTGTAATTACAATTGACCAGCCCATAAGTTCAACCGGTTGAAACCCGGAATAAATTTCCTTATTTTGAAATGTGTAATTGATCATCCCTTCTTTGTCTTTAAGCATCCGGTTAACAGCATCTGCCAGGGGTTGGTATTCCGCATCGGACCTTGCAGCTTCAATCGGTGAAAACCTGTTTATAACCAGCTCTTTATCGGAATGAGCAATGACCACGCCTTCTTCATTTATCATATACGCATATCCGGTTTCTCCGAAACCCATCGTATTTGTAAGAGTACTCAAAATATCACCGTCGCCGCGTGCAATTAGCGCTCCTTTGATAAAACCGCCCTGTGATATGGGTACTGCAAACATAACTACCGGATTCCCTGTAACCTTGCTGATGATAACATCCGAAATTGCGGCGTCACCCTTCAAAGCAGTTTTTATATAATCGCGATCGCTGAGATCAGCTGTATTGTTATTCGAAATATAAGTAGCAATACCGTCCGGATTTACAATTCCTATATCAAGGTAACCAAGTCTTTTAGCAACCGGCCTGAGAACAGCTCGCTGTCTTTCCCAAACCATACTGCCGACATCGCTCATGGCTGCAATTTCCTGGAGCAATGATAATTTATTTGTTATTTTTTCATGTAAAAGTTTTCCGCCCATGTCGGCTTCCGTAAGCAAAGACTGACGCGCAATTTCTTTTATTGTCCGGGAAGAGTTGATTAGTGAAGTCAGGCTTAATCCCAGTGAAATAAAAATAACCAGCGCTCCGATTATTACCGATATCTTCTTTGATAGTCTCATCCTTCCTGCCTTATAATAAAGAGTAATCGTTATATATTAACTTTTAATATGATTTTTAACAATATAATCAGATAACTATTAAATTTTGATTATTCATTTTTCCAGGCGGAATTGAATCAATTGAAGCTTGCGTTGAATATAATAATTCATCATTTTGCGTTTTGTTCCTCTGACATTGAAGGAGATATAATTGAATTGGAAAAAAATGGATGTACCAGGCTGGCTGATAAAGCAGAAATTGGCCTTCGGGGTAAAAAGATTCTTTTTTATCGGGACAGTTCATTACATATCCCGATCGAGCTTAGCGAATAGAGTATTAAAATTGTTCTGATAATATCCGCTTCACGCTAACAGGGTTCAATTCCCGAACAGACTACAAAAGTAATTTTTCATCATTATAGGTGAAATATAAAAAGTCGGAATTCAGCGGCTGAAGGGAATCGAACCCTCGGCACGAGCTTGGGAAGCTCGGGTATTACCATTATACGACAGCCGCATCAATCAAACATTATAATAATCTGAAAAACAGCACTTATGCAAGAATAAAATTACCTCCGAAAACTACTCCGATCTTACAGCCCTTATGGGATAGGTTATAATCTCTTTATCGGAAACACTTACCTTCAGCAGGGTATTCTCTTCTTCAAGATACGGAATTGTAATCAGACCTCCGGCATGTTTCATATTGAATATTTGTTTGCGGACGCCATCCGGAAGAATAGCTTCAACCTTAAGCGTTACAGGCACCTGATAATCCGGTAAGGTGCGCTCAAGAATTCCAAAAACGTAACCTTCAGGCGGACTGTCCGGTCTTGCTATTACAAATTGCATAATCGTATCGTTCGGGACTTCCGATTCGGCAGCCGGCGACTGTGTGACTACAGTACCGGGCACATCGTTACGGCCCGCATCCTTCGTTGTAAATACAAAACGGATATTGGCGTCGGCAACGCTCTCGATAACCTCACCAAACGTCAGGCCGGTATAATCGGGAACCTTTCGTGTCTGCCCCATCGGCCCTTTGCTTATTACAAGTTCAATCTCCGTTGCCGCAGAGATATCGGTGCCGGGTTCAGGTTTCTGTACGAGTATTGTTCCGGTTGGAGAATTATCATAAATACGGATTACCGGTTTTTTTATGGAAAGCAACGGGCCGTAGATTGAAACCATACTCTTTATATGAGCTTCAAGATCATCAACATTCCAACCCACATAATCGTCCAGTTTTTCTACAGCAGATCCCTTACTGACCCGAAGCACAACACGGGAACCCGCGCGCACGCTTGTACCGGGACCGGGGTCCTGTTCCACAACCAGCCCCTTATCCTCAATATTCTGCGTATACCGAAGCTGAACGCTTGAATAAAGTGCTTTCTCTTCAAGTTCTACAAGGGCATTCTCAATTTCAATACCTGTTACATCGGGAACCATAGTCTGTTCTATTCCCTTGAGAGTCAGGAAAAAGGTGGTCAATCCCGCAACAACCATTATTATGATTGTTCCTATTGCAAAGACCATAAAGGTTCTGTAAAACCTGCGGTCGGGATCTGAAGATCCTCCGAACAGAATACTCTTTAATTTCTCGCCAAGCGGTCCCACTATTAACCTCCAAGTACAGCTTTATCGAAATTCTTGACACCGTTAAGAAACGATTTCCAGTCGAGGGGCTTTTTCGACTGCAGTTGCAGTCTCTGTACAGCAAGAAGCCCGTCTCCGGTTTGTATCAGAATTCCATGCGTTCGGTCTGTCCCGGCAACACCGCCGGCAGCAACAGAGTCGGCTGCTGCTGAATCATATTCCCCAGTATAAACCGATGCTTCAATAATATTAAGCTTTTTATCACCTAAAAATGTATAAATTCCCGGCCAGGGAGTAAACGCCCGAAGCGTCCGTTCCAACCGGACTGCAGAATTTCTCCAGTCTATCAATCCGTCTTCTTTTTTTATAAAAGAACAGTATGTAGCTTCCGATTCATCCTGTTCAGTTTCAACAGCCTCGCCTCTTTCAATCTCGGAAATCACGCCGGAAAGAAGCTCTGCGCCCCTTTCGGCAAAATAATCCGTAAGAGACTCTCCGGTTTCGGTTCCGTCGTAAACATACGGTTCCTGTTTCAGAAGAGCTCCGCTGTCCATTTTCAGAGCCAGCCGCTGAATACTCACTCCGGTTTCCCTGTCGCCCGACAGCAGCGCAGTCTGAATGGGGCTGGCTCCCCTGTATTTCGGCAGCAGAGACGGATGAACATTCAGTCCTCCCGACGGAAATATATCAATAAAATCCTTTTTAAAGATTTTTCCGAACGCAACAACGGCCAGAAGTTCTGCACCCAGCTCTTTCACGGCATTTATAAAACCGGCATCCAGCGATTCCGGTTGAAATGTTTGAATTCCCAACTCGTCCGCTTTCAGTTTTACAGGGCAGCATGCAATCTCCCGACCACGGCCGCAACCACGGTCCGGATTAGTCAGGACCCCTACAACTTCATGATCATTATTCAGTTTTTCAAGTGAAGGCACCGCTATTTCAGGTGTTCCGGCAAAAAACACTTTCATAATTTTTTAACTTCCGAGTTTTTTATTATAAACTTTCAGTAAACGCTCACGCTTTTTTTCGTTGAGCCTGTCGATAAATAATTTACCCCTCAGGTGATCATATTCATGCTGAATAACCCGGGCAAGAACCCCTTCGGCATCAAGAGTAAACGGTTTGCCATTCTCGTTCCAGGCCTGAATGGTAACCTCGGCAGGCCGCATTACATCAGCCCATATTCCGGGAATACTCAGACAGCCTTCCTCATAAGGGACAATATCGTTGGACGTCATTATTATTTCAGGATTTATAAAAACACGCGGAATATCTCCCTGCGCGTGCGTAACGAAAAGCCTCAGCTGTTCGTTTACCTGGGGCCCGGCCAGCCCTATACCCTTGTGAATTACCAGGGACTCTATCATTGCCTGTGCAAGACGTACAATTCGCTCATCAATATCCGCAACTGTTGCAGCCTGTTTGTATAATATTTTTTCATCGGCTGAGCCGACAGTAACTACATCAATCATATTTATATAATACTATTTATTATTGAGGATGAAAAGTAGCTTGTTTTTTGGCATCTATTTAACCATTTTCTCATTGTTTCTTAACAAAATAACTTTAATTTAACAGCATGTATTATGCCTATCAGCCGATTGTGAATATCCATACCGGGGTTACCCTGGGTTTTGAAGCTTTACTCAGGGGATTTAAAGAATCAGGCTACGATTCAATTTCAGAAGTATTCGATAAAGCATACAATGCAGGAAATCTTCTTGAACTTGAATTGACATTAAGAAATCTTGCTATTTCAACTCTATACAGCAGGCACGAACTCTGCTCCGCCAAGCTTTTTTATAATCTTGACAACAGGCTGTTCAATGATCCGGGCTTCCATTCTTCAATTTTCAACCCGATAAAACAACGAAGGATATTTAAAAGCAACATCTGCTTTGAAATATCCGAAAAACATGAAGTCAACTCTTACCGGGATACGCATAAAATGCTGGAGAAATGCCGTGAGGATCATTTCCGTATAGCTATAGACGACTTCGGATCTGGTTATTCAGGTCTGACAATGCTTTACCATTCCGATCCCGATTTCATAAAAATCGACAGGTTTTTTATTGAAAATATTAATGACGACAGCCGGAAGAAATTTTTTGTAGCGAATGTTGTTAATCTTGCCCACATGATGGGCATATCGGTAATTGCCGAAGGTATCGAGACTATCGGCGAATTTTTTGTCTGCCGTGAGATAGGCTGTGATTATGTTCAGGGTTACCTGATCCAGAAACCGGAATCGAATCTTGACAACCTCAAACTCAGGTATGAGATGGTAGACAAATTTATCGGCAGGCAGACAAGAAAAACCGAAGGCGACAGGGATTTTATAATCCGTGAGATTGAGAAACTTCCTGCAATACCCGATACAATTTCTACCGAGAAAATACTTGAAATATTCAGAAAAGAGCAGAACACAAATTCTTTTCCAATAGTCAATCATGGAAATGAACCGGTAGGTCTGCTCAGGGAAACAGATCTGAAGAAATATGTGTTTTCTCCATACGGGATTTCCATACTTCAGCACAAGTCTTCAAACGAAGGAATAGAAAGTCTTATTTCGAAAGCCCCTGTAATGGAGATTTCAAGTCCCATTGAAAAAATACTTGAACTCTACAGCCTCAACCAGAATCTTGAAAATGTAATTATTACTGAAAACGGACGCTACACAGGGGTGCTCGGCGCTTCAGCAATTTTAAGAATCCTGAGTGAAAAAAAGATATTAATCGCACAGGATCAAAATCCGCTTACGAAACTGCCGGGAAATTCCAGTATCAACAGCTATCTGGCCGAAGTAATGAAGCAGAATTCCTGTGGACACATTCTTGTATATTTTGATCTGGATAACTTTAAACCCTTCAATGATGTATACGGATTCAGGCAGGGAGATCGTATCATACGCCTGTTCTCCGAAATCCTGCAGGAGCACAGAATGATAAGCAAGGAATTTATCGGCCATATAGGAGGTGATGATTTCTTTATCGGATATAGCGAGAAAGAACACGGCAGGATTGGCATCATGGATGAAATTAACAGCATTGTCAGTCGTTTTGCCAATGACGTTCTTCCGTTTTATAAGGAAGATGCCCGAAAAAAAGGATATATTACCTCAAAAAGCAGAAACGGCCGGAAAACAAGTTTTCCGTTCATGACAGTCAGCGCAGCAGTAATTTGCCTTTTTAAAACTCCTAAGGAACTGACGCTTGAACAGCTGGCTGAACATATTGCCGCGCTCAAGATTGAAGCCAAAAAATCTCCGAACCATACAGCCCTGCTTGATTTTAATGCATAGCAGTGCTTACAGCAGACTCACAGGATCTACATCGGCTTCAAGATAAACACCCGCTGGAGGGACATACTGGTTCAGCGCTCCCCGAAAAAGCGAATGCATCAACTTGAAATCATCAGTCCTGATGATAATCTGAAACCTGTAATTACCGGAGATCATCGACAAAGGGCATTCAGCCGGCCCGAGTATTTCAGTCGACGTAGAATCAGGCAGAGATTCGGTATCAAACCTGGAAGCAAAAGCTTCCGCCGCTGCCGCTGTACGTTCGGCGTTTTTCCCCCGGAAAACCAGCCGGAACAGCCTGCCGAACGGAGGGAAAGCCAATGCTTTTCTGATTTCGAGTTCCCTTTCATAAAATTGTTCCAATGTTCCGATTGCAGCCATTTTTACGGCCTCGTTTTCCGGTTTGTAGGTCTGGATAAGCACCCTGCCGTCCGGAAAAAACCGCCCGGCCCGCCCGGCAACCTGAACAATGAGGTTGAATGTACGCTCATGCGCCCTGAAATCAGGCAGATGGAGGCCCGTATCAGCAAGCACAATGCCTACAAGCTTCACTCCCGGAAAATTAAGCCCTTTTGCAACCATCTGGGTACCCAGCAGAATATCTATTTCTCTGTTTTTAAACCTTTCAAGCCGGTCTTTCAGACTGCCTTTCTGTTTTACAGAATCCGTATCAACACGCTCAATTCTGAGATCCGGGAACAGGGTTTCAAGCTCATTCTCAATCATTTCGGTACCGAAACCGGAATAACCTACATCAAGAGACCCGCATTCGGGACATACGTTTTTCGGCTCTTCCGAATAACCGCAGTAATGACAAATCAGCCTGTTCCGGTGACGATGATAGGTCAGCGAAACAGAGCAGTTACGGCACCTTGATTCGTAGCCGCAGCTTCTGCAGTGAAAAAAGTATGAAAACCCGCGACGGTTTAAAAACAGAATTGTCTGCCTTCCTTCCTCAGCAGTTTCACGGATAGCCGCTTCCAGCGGGGCGGATATGCAGCCGGAATATTTCTTCATGTCGATGAGTTCGATTGAAGGCACAGCGCCGCCCGAAAGCCGCCGGCCAAGCTCAAAGCCTGAGATACGGCCGCTGCGTACAAGGTGCCACGCTTCAAGCGACGGCGTAGCGCTTCCCATTATGATTTTTGCACCTGATTCAGCCGCCCTGTGCATGGCCACCTGCCTGGCGTGGTATCGCGGCTTGCTGCCCGATTTGTAGGCGTTTTCATGTTCTTCATCTATAATTATTAGCCCCAGCTCAGGCACCGGCGCAAAGACCGCGCTACGGGCGCCTATAACAAAGCGGGCTTCACCGCTTCTTATCCGCTGCCATTCTACAAGCTTCTGGGAAGGCGTCAGAGCCGAGTGCAGCACTGCAACCCCGGTTCCGAAGCGTCGTCTGACCTCATCGGTCAGCTGATGTGTCAGCGAAATCTCGGGAACCAGGTATATAACCCCGCCGCCGTTGTCCATAACCCTGTCGGCGATCTGAAGAAAAACTTCCGTTTTTCCTGATCCCGTAATGCCGTAAAGATAATACATGATGTCGCTTCCGCCGAGGATTCCGTTCACGGCTTTTACCTGCTCGTCCGAAAGCGTTATTTCACCTGCCGGCGGCAGCTCGAAATCTTCAAATGCAGGGGTTTTGCTTTCGCGGCGGCCGCCGGGGAGCATCGTCGCCAGCGCTTCGCCTTCGGTACAGTAATACATATCTGCAAGCCAGTTGGCAAGAGAGACTTCCCGGCTGCCGTACAGCGGCACCTTGTCTATAGCCCGTTCTATGGTCTTAATGGTAAATTCAGTCTCCCCGGGGTCAACATCGTCTGCTACAACAAAACCGGTCATTTTACGGCTGCCGAACGGAGCGCTGACTCTCATCCCGGTTACGGCATCCATACCTTCCGGAACTTCGTACATATAGCGCCCGGGCGCCGGGGAATTAAATACAAGTTCAATATATTTACTCATCAAGCAGAACTTTCGCCCTTTTAAGGTCGTCCCAGACGGCGCTACGCAAATCAGGGTTGCGCAAAACAGCGCTCGGGTGATAGGTAGGCACAACCGGTATTCCCTCATAACGGTGAGTTTTCCCCCGCAGCCGTCCAATACCTTCCTCGCTGTTGCAAATCACCTGGGATGCAAACCTGCCCAGGGTAATGATTATTTTAGGTTTAATGATCTTCAGCTGCCGTGTCAGAAAGGGCCTGCAGGCGGATATTTCATCCGGATGGGGGTCGCGGTTGTTCGGCGGCCGGCACTTTATTATATTACCAATAAAACAGTTTTCACTGCGGTTCAGATCAATTGCGGCCAGCCATTTATCCAGGTACTGCCCGGCCTTGCCTACAAAAGGTATGCCGGTCCTGTCCTCTTCCGCGCCCGGACCTTCCCCGATAAACATCACCCCGGGATTAATTACACCGGCCCCCGGAACCGGTATCTTCCTGGTTGAACAGAGTCCGCAGGCAGTGCAGGCTGCTATTTCTGCTGCTACTGCTTCGAGCGTATCAGTTTCGCTTCCGGCTTCCCTTCCGGCAGGTTGGGCTTCGGATATTTCAATCTTCCGGTGAACTGTTTTCCAGCCGTCGTTCATCATATCTTCAGTGTCGTTGATTATATCGATTATTTCAGATAACTGTTTTTTATTCATATATTATCCTGTCAAGAAAAAGTCCATGCGCCGGGGCCGTAGCGCCGACTCGTCCGCGGTCCATGCTGACCAGAATTTCACGCATCTGTTCAGGTCCGCCCCCGTCCGATTCAAGCTGAATCAGCGTACCTACAATGCTCCGCACCATCTTCCACAGAAAAGCATTGCCTGCAATCTCAAAGACAATAAACTGTCCTTCCATGGTAAATGAAGCGGTATACAGTTCGCGAACCCTTGAGTTGCTGGGATCACCAACGGCTGTAAATGCCGTAAAATCATGTATCCCGATCAACGGGGATGCTAAGCTGTTCAACCTGCCTGTATCGGGCCGGTTTCTGAGTCTCCAGCAATAGCGGGTATGCCTGGGTTCGCAGATTCCGCCCGGTTTTATATAATAACGGTAAATCCGCTTTTTTGCATCAAATCTCGAATGAAAATCTTCGGACACCCCGCTGCTTTTCATCACCCGGACATCGGAGGCCAGCATCGAATTCAGGGCCGGTGTAAACTTCTCAGCAGGGATGTTCGTCGTAGTATAAAAATTCGCAACCTGTCCGTTGGCGTGTACTCCCGAATCGGTACGGCCTGAACCTGTAAGCCTTATTTCAGTTCCATGTATCTTTTTAAGCGCAGCTTCGATATCTCCCTGTACTGTTCTTCCGTTATTCTGAACCTGCCAGCCGCAGAAATCAGTTCCGTCGTAGGCAATTACCAGTTTTATGTTACGATTCATCTGCCGTCAGCTTTCATTCGACTCTGCCGACATCTCCTCATAAAGCTCGCGGGCATTATCCAGCAGGGCTGAAGGCTTGCTTTTTGACGCTTTGCCCATTCCGAACAGCCTGGCTACCGCGCGTTTTGCAAACTCAAGCCGTTTTTTTCTCATTTCAGGATCACTTTTATCGCCGTATTTAAACTCAAGCAGACCGCCCAGATAAAAAACACCGTCGTGGGCATAGTTTTTGTCAAGATCCGGGCCAAGGTGCGGAACTTCCGCCAGGCTTTCGGTTCCGTCCTGTTCGTATTCAACAGCGAGACCGTAAAAAAACTGCGCTTTATAATAAAAAATCCTTGCACAGTAATCATAATTCTCGTTTGGATACATGCGCTGAAGATCATTGAAGATCCATGCGGCCCTCAGTGCGGAGATGCCCCTTTTAATTGTGGGCGACAGATACGACGGAAAATGCTCATAACAGCTTATTGCAAGATAATAGCTTGCAGCGCCTTCTTTCAATCCCCTGTTCTGATTAAAATCTATATCAGGCAGAATCTTGGCAATACTGGCTTTTCTCGATTCGCTCTCATTTTGTACAGGCCCGATTACTTCCTGAGGAACTGATTCAAAATCCTGCTGAAAAGCGGCAAAATAACATTCGGGACAGACTGTTATCGGATAAACAAGAGGGCACACATCGCCGTATTTCTGAGACGGCTCATAAAGCCTGCGAAGTTCTCCCGTCAGCGTTCCGGCAATAAGCCTTCCGCGACCCGTAAGTAATTCTTCACGTTTAAACCCGCTTTCACAAACAGGACATTTAATCTCTTTTTTTGACCAGAATGTAATTTTGCTTTCGCTTTCAGCCATTTTATTTCTCCAATACTACTACCGCAACTGCATTATCACGCTCATGTGTCATTGATACAAATATATCAGCCGCCCCGGATCTTTCAAAAACTGCCTTTGCTGTGCCGTGAACCAGGATATCAGGTTTACCGTTATGATTTGATACAACCTGAATATCTTTGAGCTTAATTCCTTTCAATCCGGTCCCCAAAGCCTTTCCAAGAGCTTCCTTGGCAGCAAATCTTGCTGCAAGAGATAGACTTCTTGAAGTTTTTCTTGCGTCTGCGTCTTTTATCTCCATAGGATGAAAATAACGTTCGATTAATCCGGGCATTTTAATCCAGTGTTCAATTCTGTCGACATGTACAATATCAACCCCGATTCCTATTATCATTAAAACCCGCCCGCATCCTGAACGACTACTGTTACCTTATCCGGAGTGTATCTCAGGACGGCAGTACCTGCCGGGACGATAGGCATTACATCAACCTCATGTTCGCCCGGCCCGGCAATGTCTGAACAGTCGGCGATAAGGGAAAAATCATCAGTAGCCGTAGATTCAAACATAAGCTGTTTCCCCTGTGCTTTTATACTGCCTTTAACATCCGGGGTTTTTACATCCAAATCAGGAGGAAGATCGATATAGATCAGACCGATATCCTCAAATGTTTTTATTATAACTATTTCAGTTATTACTCCCTGAAACCCGACAGTATCCCCGGATGGAAACGACAGGTACGGGTCCTGTATATCAAACCTGGTTCTGACATAAAAATCCTCATTCAGTCCGTCAAGATTAATATCTTCGGTAGGAATGAACGCAAGCTGCTCAATATGGCTTTCGGGTCCTTCAACGATCACTTCGTCGGTACTCAGAAGGTACTGATCCAGTTCATAACCTTTTTCAGGATAGCCTGTCAGCTGCGGCTGTATTTTAACCGAACGCGAGATTTTACGTTCAAGTTCAAGCATCAGATCTGCAGGTTCAAGCCTTATTTCCAGCTCTTCAATATTCTGTGCCGAACCTGTTTTCACAAACTTCAAAGGTTCTCTGAACTGGCCTTCCGAGCTGTGATCGGAAAAGTCCGCATACACCTCAATATCATTTTCCAGTATCAGAAAGATACTCTCTTCCGAACCTCTGAGAGTGACCTTTACGCTTGAAGGAACCGACGAAGCTACGGCATAGCTTTCATTGATGATAATATTAAGGGGCACCGAAAAAAATCGTTCCTCCAGGCTTGTTGCCCTGTAAAACAGAAACAGGACAACTGCTGCTGCGACGGAAATAATTTTTGCAGGCCAGTTCCGTTGAATAATCTGGGAAAATCCGTTAGGCAAAGCTGCTCTCCTCCGCTGCTGCTGTTTCTTCTCTTGAGTTAAGCAGATACTTCAGTTTCCGCCTTGTTTCCTCAATTGAGAGATCATAAAAAAGATTGGCGTCATAGGCAAGAGAAATAGCTCCTGTCTCCTCTGAAACAATAAGCACAACCGCATCAGTCTCTTCTGCAAGCCCGAGAGCGGCTCTGTGACGTGTGCCGAACGATCGCCTGATATCGGTCTGCTCGGACAGCGGCAGGAAACATCCTGCCGAATGGATTCTTCCGTTCAGAATTATGACTGCTCCGTCGTGAAGCGGAGTATCATAACTGAACATGGTTAAAATCAGGCTTGATGAAAGTTCGGCGTCAAGCATTGTTCCGGTATCGATAATATTTTTAAGCCCCATCTTCCTTGAGAATACTATCAATGCGCCCCGGCGCCGGCCGGCAAGAACATCAACAGCGTTTAAAACCGATTCTATCTGACGGGGGCGGGCCCCTGAGCTTGATTTAAACCAGTCGCGCTGACCTATTTTTGTAAATATACTTCGAAGTTCCGGCTGGAAAACTACAGCTATAACTATAACTATAACCGTAGCCAGCGCATTCATAATCCATCGAAGCGTATCCAGCTCCAGAATATAGGCGGCTGCATAAATTACAACAATGATTATTGCGCCTTTAAGAAGCTGAAGTGCCCTTGTCTGAATCAGTATTTTATACAGCTGGTAAATCAGGAATGAAAGAATAGCTATGTCGAGAACAGGTCTGATTATCTGGCTGAAAACCCAGAATTCATTCAAAAAACTCATATTTTCCCGGCTCCTTCAATTGCCGAAAGGATATCAAGCATGGATACTGTTTCTTTTACGTCATGAACCCTCAATATCTGCGCACCGTTCATTACCGAATACATATTTGCTGCAATACTGCCTGCAAGACGATCCTGAACTTCAGTTCCGGTAATTGTCCCGATAAACGATTTCCGTGAAAGACCTATAAGCAGAGGATAACCCAGCGACACAAAACGATCCAGATTTTTCATAATCATCAGATTGTCTTCAAGCCTTTTTCCAAAACCTATTCCCGGATCGAGAATAATCTTCCCGGGACCAATGCCGAAACTTTTTGCACGGCTTATGCATAATTCAAGTTCGTCTATTATCTCTTCTACAGTATCCGTATAATGCGGGTTAAGCTGCATCGTTTCGGGAGTTCCCCTGATATGCATCAGCACAACCGGAACTTCATACTGCGAAGCAATAAAACCGATCTCCGGATCATCCCGCATTCCGGATACATCATTGATGATGTCCGCTCCTGCCTTGACAGCGGCCTCTGCTACCGCAGCCTTTCGCGTATCGACGGAAATAACAATGTCGGAAAACTGACGAACGGCTTCCACAAGAGGCACCACCCGGTTAATTTCTTCCCCTGCATCGATATAGCTGGAACCGGGCCGTGTAGATTCGCCGCCGATATCAATTATATCAGCGCCTTCTTCAATCATTTTCCTTGCCGCGTCAATTCCATCATTAAGCGCAGGTTTTCTGCTTTCGGAATAGAAAGAATCAGGCGTAGCATTCAGTATTCCCATAACAAAAGCTTTACGTTTTACTGTAAGCGGTTTTCCGCCGGACAGATTCAGATTCATCGGTTTATTATAGATTAAAAAGCAAAGACAAACAACAATGTATTTTTTCAGGTTTTAACAGGTTCCGTTCCGGCTCTTATTCTGATATTATTATTCGTATGAAGAATTTTGCCGGCTTTATCTTTATTTTCGTTTTTTTTACATTCGTATTATCAGGCTGTAGCTCACTTGGCAAACAGGAAAATGATTCAGTAGTCGATGTACAGGAATGCGACAATCAAAATGAATCCGCAACCGTCAAACTGCCTGACGGCTGGGCCTATGAAACTGAAATAACCCATGAAGGCAGCAGAAGCGAAGGGTCCGTCAGCCGGCTTTTTTTCAGATATTCTGAAATCCCGGCGGTCTTCAGCAGAATAATTATCAACGGTGCGATCTTTGATTATCGTCCCATTGTTCATCTCTGGGACAATTCCGGTTATATTCGTACATCTTCGGAATGTAAAATCGTTATTTCCGACGAAGTGATGATAACAGCCGCTGAATTGAAACATGGCTGGTATAAATCAGAGGATTGCATTATGAAACGGGGAACACCTCCGGGCTGGATTCATGTTGAAGCTGATAATCTCGAAGCATTTGTTTCACCCGAAAAAATTACCGAACTTGCAGCATTTTACAATCTTGGCAGCCTGAAGAACAGCGGTTTGCTTATGCCGGCTGCGATAACCCCTGATGAATAATATTCTTCTTGCAAGCCGTAACATTTTTGCATCAGACGGAACGGACGTATTTTCCGGAACTATAATCATATCCAACGGAATAATAAGTGCGGTTCACCGCCGCGAACCCTCGGCTGAAGAGTATTCTTCCTGCCGAACAGTTATAGACTGCGGAGACCGGCTGATAATTCCCGGTTTTTGCGACAGCCATATCCACGGATTTCTCGGTAGTATTCAGGCCCGGTCTGTAGATCTGACAGGATGTCTTTCGGAGCGGGATTGTGTTGAAAAGACAGCTTCGTTTTATCTTTCCGGTTCCGGAGAAAAGGCCGAAAGAGGTACCGAATGGCTGACAGGGTTCGGTTGGAATAACTACAACTGGTCGGAGAAAACACTGCCTGACAGGCATTCTCTTGACAACCGTTTCGGCAATACTCCCGTGTGTCTTTTCAACGAGGAAATGCACAGCGCATGGCTTAACAGCGCGGCGCTACATGCATCCGGAATTACAAAAAATACTCCACAGCCCGAACTCGGGAAAATATTCACTGGAGACGACGGAGAACCGACGGGTTATCTGCTTGAACCGGACGCGATGAAACCTGTTTTCACGGCTGCTTTTAAAGTGGATCAGGAGACAGAAGAGGGATTGTACAAAAGCCTGCTTGAAACCGCTGCTGATTACGGAATAACCTCAATCAGCGACATTCAGATTTTTAATTCCCTTAACTGCGAAACCTATAAAAAACTGCTGGATGAAAAAAAACTGAGCTGCCGTATTTATCCGGTCTTTCCGATGAATACCGATATTGAAGAGCTGTTTGAACTTCGCCGCCGGTATGATTCGGATTTTCTGCGTTTCAGCGGCGTCAAGGAATTTCTTGACGGCACAGCGTCCATGCACACCGGCGTACTTGTTGAACCGTATACCGACAGGCCCGGGTTTAATGCGGAACCTCTGGTAGATATAGAAAAGACAATCAACCGTGCAATCCTGCTTGACCGGGAAGGAATCAGAATACGCTTTCATGCATGCGGCGCAGGCGCTGTCAGGCTGGGTCTGGACATATTCGAAAAAGTCAGGAAAAAAAACGGCTTCAACGACACAAGACACACTATAGAACATATCGAAAATATACATCCGGACGATATTCCCCGTTTCAGCAGCCTCGGAATCACCGCTTCGGTGCAGCCCGACCATTTATGGAGCGACACATTCGCCGGACATCCGTTTCACAGTATCCTCGGCAGTGAACGCTGCCGGTGGGCATGGCCGTTCAGGTCAATTCTTGACAGCGGCGCTGAAATGGCTTTCGGGACAGACTATCCGGTTTCACCGCTGAACCCGATGCAGGGAATTTACCGCGCGGTCAGCAGGCTGCATGAAGACAGGCGCCCGGCAGGCGGCTGGAACCCTGAAGAAAAACTTAATGTCGAGGAATCCCTGACGCTGTATACGGCAGGTTCTTCAACACAGATGTACGCCGAAAACCTGACCGGAAAGCTTCTGCCGGGATTTGCCGCCGACATTGCAGTAATAGACGGCAACCTGTTCAGGATGGAACCCGAAGAAATCCGCAGAGCTGGCATTTATATGACTGTTTCAGCCGGAAAGATTGTCAAAGGTCCTTCCTGAGCTGTTTTTTTACAGCCTTGCGGATCTTCTCCTTCGGAAGAGGCGGACCCAGGGCGATTACCCTGCTTCCGATAATCAGCAGGTCCGAAACTCCCCACTCATTCATTATTGACGGATCATCGGTCCATATTTCATTGAATTCAACTGAATCCGCGAATTCCGCCGATACAGCCTTTGCGCGTTCATACGCGAGGTTCGTTACCGGGCATATTCCGTTTACAACCGAGGTTACTCTCAGCTTTCCTGATTCCGTCAATGGTTCCGGTCTCTTTTTAAGTTCCAGCCATTGCGGCGGCCCGGAGCCCTCACTGAAACTCTTCCACAGAAGATGCCTGATACCGTCCTTCTGAACAGTCCTGTATCCGTGTTTTTTATACCAGGAGGCTTTCATCCATATCGGAAGCGACAGCCCCCAGGCTGCAGCACCTTTTGCGCCTTTGCTGCGCATGTCCTGCTCGGCAGCCTCAAGCAGCATGGTCCCCATGCCGGAACCCCTGCGATCGCCTATACCCTGTTTATGACCATGGACCCATACACAGTATATAAAATAGTACCCGTCGCCGGTCAACGGCGCGTATCCGGCCGGAACATACTGAATCATACCGCTGATCGTACCGTCACGATCTTTCACAAGTTTAACGCCCAGTCCCTTGTCCTTCATTTTTTCATACCAGCAGGCCTTGTTGTCTCCGGCCTCCCTGATTTCATCCGACCACTCTTCCAAACACATGCAGTAGGTGTGTTTATTTGAATCGTCTACTTCAACAATTTCATAATTTTCAAACATACAACAGCCTCCGTTCCGATAACTGACTGCTTCATTTTATCATGAAATTTATTTAAAAACAGAGAAAATCAGGGATAGAACTGACGGCAGGCTTCTGCGTTTGTTTTTGAGTTTACTTTTGCAGCTTCGGCGTACATACTTACCGTGCTCTTTTAACATGATTGAAATCTCACCTATTGAATGGAACATATTCATACTCCTTCAATACATTGCTTTCTTATATCTATATTAGATATTTTTCTAATATGTTATGGCAAATTAATTCAAATCATTATAAAATCAGAGAATGGAACTTATAGATAACGATGCTGTTGATTTCATTTTTGCCGTAAAGCGCTTTGCGTGCCGCAACAAACCTGCCGACCCGGATTTTCCGGGCATACCTGAAATTGCCGAATGGTGCGCAAATTTTGAAAAACCACTGTCGCCTTTTCTACTGAATGATATTTCACTGATGATTGAGAAAACTATTCTTGTTTCGATTTACTGCCTGATGAGAATCATTAACAACAACAAAATCAAGTCAGTCGAAGATTTCTTATCGGATTTGTCCGGAATAACCGGTACGGAATTCAAATCATTTATCAACCACGAGTTACTGGGTTCTCTTCATAAAGATATAACTGTTGAAAGGCTATATGAGGCGCTTATCGACGAAGGGCTTCACCCCGGTTATGATCCAAAAGAAGAATCAGAACTGCTGATTGGATTCTTAAAAGAACCCGATGCCTTTCTGAAAAGACTTCACAGAACCTACTCCGAGTTCCATGAACAGGCATATATTCCGGCAAGCAGACATTTTCAGAAAATGAAACTGGAAAAGCTTGAATGGCACAAGGACAGGCTTTCGCACGGGGGAGAAGCATATCTGAAGGAGCTGGGATTCCAAAGCTTTATCAGGGAGAATATCGATAAATCTGATATTGTTATGTATTTTTCACTCTTCAGCGATAACGAAATATCCTCATTCTGGAAAACCCGTACCCTTGTAATCGGCGGAGGCACTGATCAGCGTATACTCCACCATTCAGCCCGAAGCAGGGCCGATATCTTTTTTTCATGTTTCGGAGACCCGAAACGGCTTGAAATACTCCGGCTTACCGCCCAGCGCCCCTGGTACAGTACCGAACTTGCAAACCATTTTGATTTAAAGCCGGCAACGCTTTCTTATCATATGACCAAACTGGTCGATGCCGAACTTCTGAATATAACAAAGGGAGAGTCAAGAAGATTCTACTACACGCTTAACAAAGAAGAAGTTGAGAAGTATCTTGACTATGTGGCCCAGGACCTGCTGGGGCTCGATTACGATAGCAGAAATCAGTAATTGCCGGGGGTATAGCCGTCGGACGCATAATTGTCATACCAGGCTTCGAACAGCTCGCGCCAGGTTTCCACATCGCCGCTGTCGTCGTATGTGCAGAAATCAAGCCCTCCAAGGGTATAACCGCCTGAAGACTGATGTTCGGTGGATACATACCACCAGGCGTATGAATAGTAAGGATAACCAGCAGTACTGTTTCCGTCAAATGGTATCAGGATAGACAACCCGCGCACGGCTGAAGAATCGTCGGTTTCGTAATAATAATCAAGATCGATATAGCCGTTGCTGTCGGCGTAACAGGCGGCAACTGATGCAGCAAGCGCGGTTTTTACAACCCCGGCCTGTGTTCGAATAGCCGGGTCAAGTAAGGAACCTTCAATCTGTTCGCAGAATGAATATAAATCATAGTAAGGATTATATTCCATTTCATATTCCGAGGATGCAGTAAAATAATATACCGAACTGTCCCTGGCGGATTCAAAATAGGTTTGGTTGTTTCCTCCGGCAGGATCATACAGAAGATCTGCCAGGTCGTCGATTGCATTTTTAAGGTTTTCCAGACCTGCTGTTTTAACGGCGGTAAGGGTATTAGGCATAAGATTCGATATTCCGTAGGTCGATTCCTTATACTGACGTACCAGGATGTCGGCCATTGAGGACGGCGCGGGCGGGTTGCCGGCGCTTGAAAAGTTATCGAATATCAGCGTGTAATCCCAGCCTTCACCCCATTCATTGGCCATTGAAGCAACAAAATAATCGGTATGGTCCCGCAGTTCGTATGCGGTTTCAACCTCGCCCATGATACAGGCGTCCATTCCGATAATGTCAATACTGCCCCCGTTGCCGCTTAAAGCCTGTCCAACGGCCGTATCCAGTTCATTAAGAAACAGAACATCATCGCTCTCATCGTCCGAACAGATCTCCCGGCTGTCGGCAGTACTGAAATCCAGACTCTTTACTCCTCCGCCGTGGTTCCACAGCACAAGGGCGTTATATTCCGACGGGTACCTGGCCATACTGTATTGAATAAAGCTTTTCAGCGTATCAGGATCTCCCATATTCAGTTCATTGCCCGACGTATACGGCCCGTCGACTATTTCTGAAGACACCAGGGTTAAAGTATTGTCGGGAGCTACCAGGTATAGCTTTGAATCTCCCGCATACTTTCGGTCCGTAAGAGCAAGCACTCTTACATCGCCCGCAACAGAGGGGTTGCCGGCCTGTATCGCATTCCACAGGCCTTCTTCCATTTCGTTCAGATCAATACCGACATTAGTCGAGAGGCTCCTCTCTATTTGATCGCCTGACATATAGAGCATAAAGGTCCAGCCTTCGCCGGGAACGGCAAAACCCACAGAAAGATCCAGGTTTTGCTCGGGCATTATGATTTCTATACTGTTATCCGTAGCGTAATCTTCAGAATATTTATCAATATTACCCCAGCCCGTAAAATAATACCCGCTGGCGGCGGATGCAGTCAGGGTTATAACAGTACCGGCCTTATAGGTCCCGTCTGACGGAGACAGTGAAACACTTCCGCCGGTTGCCCCAGAGACAGTAAGTGAGTATTTCTGTGCGCACGAAGTAAATATCAGCGAAACAGCAATTATTGTTAATAATACAGGTAATAAAGAAAAACGCCTCAATATCATACTATCGAATATATTACTTTTTTGGTTCCATTTCAACGTGATGATGACAAAACGGTCCTATCGTTATATTATATGCCATATGAATATAAACATACACAATTGGGCTAAACTTGACAAAGCAGAACGCGGGAGAATTTTTGCCCGTTCGGAGCTGAATATTTCCGAAGTTACGGATTCGGTAAGCTCTATTATAGATTCCGTCAAAAAAGACGGAGATTCGGCGCTTAAAGAACTGACGCTAAAATTTGACGGCGCCGATATCAGAAGTCTTCCGCTGGCTGTTCAGGAAGATGAGTTTATCCGGGCGGAATCGCTTATCAGCAATGAGGTTAAGGCCGCAATCGAATACTCGATTAACAACGTAAAAAAATTCCACAGGGAACAGGTCCCGCCGAAAATGAGCTTTGCCGAGATCAGCCCGGGCATATACGCCGGGGAGCGCCCGTCCGCTGTTTCATCGGCCGGACTTTACGTGCCCCGCGGCAGGGGAAGTTTTCCGTCGATGCTGTATATGCTTGCGGTTCCCGCGGCGATTGCCGGCGTAAAACGTGTTGTAGTTGTTACGCCGCCGAATAAAGACGGTTCAGTAGACCCTGCCTGTCTGTATGCGGCAAAGCTCTGCGGAGTTCATGAAATATACCGTGTCGGAGGTGCTCAAGCTGTAGCCGCCCTGGCGCTCGGTACCGAATCGATAAAACCTGTAGTGAAGCTGTCGGGCCCCGGCAGCATGTACGTTGCGGCGGCAAAACGGCTGCTCGCCTCAAAGGTCGATACCGGCCTGCCCGCCGGTCCTTCCGAATCGATAGTGCTGGCCGATGAATCGGCTGACCCGGTTAAAACTGCGCTTGATCTGATGATTGAAGCCGAACACGGTTCAGATTCATCAGCCCTTCTGATTACACCCTCGGAAAAGCTCGCAGAGAAGGCGGCCGCTGTAATGCGAAAAAAGACTGAGGCACTGCCTGAACCGCGCAGGACCTTCGTTCAGGATGTCCTTTCAGGCTACGGCGGCATCATCATAACCCGAACTCTTGAAGAGGCTGCGGAAATTATTAATGAGTTTGCCCCGGAACATCTTCAGATTCAAACTGCTGATCCGTTCGAGACCCTGGCTTTAATTGAAAACGCCGGAGAAATTCTGCTTGGCGAGAATACCCCGTTCTCAATTGCCAATTATTCCACCGGGGCAAATGCCGTACTGCCTACAGGCGGCGGGGCAAAAACCTGGTCGGCGGTATCGGTCAGGGATTTTATCAAGTACTCCTCGGTAGTATACGCAACAGGCAACGGACTTAAATCCGCGGCCGGCCATGTAAAAGCATTAGCGGACTATGAAGGTTTTATAACCCACGGCAACGCTTTGAAAGAACGCGGCCTGTAGCCGCCGATGAAATTCAATTCGGCGGAGGCGGCTTTCGCTTTCCTTGAATCTTTTACAAACCTCGAAAAAAGCCCCAACCTGACGGCCCGCGAATACCGGCTTGACCGGATGTGGGAACTGCTGAAACTGTTCGACAATCCGCAGAATGCGTTTAAATCAATTCATGTGGCCGGCTCAAAGGGAAAGGGCTCTACAGCCTCCTTTATGGCAGCGGTTCTGTCGGCAAACGGGCTGAAAACCGGGCTTTTCTGTTCTCCGCATGTTCAAACCTACAAAGAACGTATCAGCGAAGCCGGAGTGTTTTTTGAAGACGCCGTATACGCTGAAACCGCCTCATTTATGATGACCCGGCTTGATGAATTCGGGGCTTACGGCGGCGCTTTAACAAATTTCCCGGGCGGAGCGCCTACGACATTCGAGCTTCTTACCCTGTTGTCGTTTCTTGTTTTCCGGAGAACCGGCTGCGAATGGGCTGTTTTTGAAACAGGGCTCGGCGGAAGGCTTGACGCTACAAACGTACTCATCCCGGAAGCCTCTGTGCTTACCATTATTGAACTGGAGCATACCGATTACCTTGGAAACACAATTAAAGAAATAGCCGGAGAAAAAGCAGGCATTATAAAACAGGGAGTTCCCGTATACTCTGCACGACAGAAACCTGAGGCTGAATCAGTTTTCAGAAAACGGGCTGAAGAGGCGGGTTCAGCGCTGTTCTTTCCTGATGATCTTGTTCATGCCGTTACCGATTATCAGTCGTTCCCGGCGACAGTTTCTTCTGAATACCGTCAGAGTTTCCGGCTTAAATTTAAAAACAGCTGCGAATACAATATCCGGTTAAAAACTCCCGGACGGTTTCAGGCTGATAACGCCGTTCTTGCCGTCTCCTGTCTTTCCGGTATCTGCGAAACCCGTAAAGATCAGCTTCCGTGCGGGTTTGATCCCTCTTTAGGCATTTCCTCAGCTTCATTGCCGGGCCGGGCGGAAATTATTCCCGGTACCGTGGACAGGCCTGTTGTAATACTGGACGGCGCCCATACCGTAGAATCGATCAGGGCGGCTTCCGAAGCCTTTTTTTCAACAGCCTTTGAAGCTGGAAACTCAACGAATAATTCCGTTCTTGTCTTCGGCGCCGTCGAAGGAAAAGACATAGCCGGCATGGCCCGTCAGCTCGATGGCAAATTCGGAACAATTATTATCTCCACGCCTGGAAACTTTAAAAAAAGCGATCCCCGTAAGGTTTTTTCTGTTTTCAGTGATACCTGCGGTGATAATTCAACAGTTCTGCTGGAAAAAGATCCTGAAACTGCCCTGAAGACTGCTGTTTCATACAATTTTCCCATTCTGGTTGCCGGTTCGTTCTATATGGTTGCTGAAATTCGCAAATGTTTCTATTGACAGAAACATAATGTCGTTGTATCATGTCGTTACTACAAGGAGAAACGCGATATGAACAATTATTTCAAAACTTTTCCTGATGCTAACGGGAATTTCGGTGAATACGGCGGCAGTTATATACCTCCCGAACTCCAGGGAGAAATGGATAAAATTACTGATGCTTATTATTCAATCAGCAAATCACATCAATTCATTTCAGAATTGAGAAACATCAGAAAACATTTTCAGGGACGTCCTACTCCGGTGTACTTTGCAAAAACACTTTCAGATGAACTCGGCGGAAGAATATACCTGAAAAGAGAAGATTTAAACCATACAGGGGCCCATAAACTCAATCACTGCATGGGAGAGGCCCTTCTTGCAAAATATATGGGCAAGAAAAAACTTATAGCGGAAACAGGCGCAGGTCAGCACGGGGTTGCTCTTGCTACAGCCGCGGCTTATTTCGGACTTGAATGTGAAATTCACATGGGTGAAGTAGATATAGTAAAGGAACATCCGAATGTCATCAGAATGAAACTTCTCGGAGCAGAAGTCGTCCCGGTATCACACGGACTGAAAACGCTCAAGGAAGCTGTTGACTCCGCTTTCCAGGCGTATCTTAAAGACCCGATATCCACCATCTATTGTATAGGTTCGGTAGTCGGCCCGCATCCGTTTCCGATGATGGTCAGAGATTTTCAGCGTGTTGTCGGCATTGAAGCCCGGGAACAGTTTTTTGAAATGACCGGAGAACTTCCGGACAATATAGTAGCCTGCGTCGGCGGCGGAAGCAACGCCATGGGACTTTTCTCGGCATTCCTTGATGATGAAGAAACTACGCTCTACGGAGTTGAACCTTCAGGAAGATCATTTAAACCCGGCGACCACGCGTCTACCATTACCTACGGAAAACCCGGAATTATCCATGGTTTCAAATGCTATCTTCTCCAGGAAGAAAACGGCGACCCGTCCCCTGTATATTCAATTGCAAGCGGTCTTGATTATCCGGGAGTAGGCCCCGAGCATTCAATGCTTAAAGACAAGAGCAAAGTCGAATACGTAACCGCTTCGGATGAAGACTGCCTCGATGCATTCTACACACTCAGCAGAAAAGAAGGAATTATTCCGGCCCTTGAAAGCGCTCATGCCCTTGCCTACGCCATGAAACTTGCCAAGGAAAAACCAAGAGAATCAATCCTGGTAAACCTCAGCGGACGCGGAGACAAGGATATTGATTTTATAGTTGATAATTACGGAGTCAGATAACTAACTCCTTTTTGTTAAATATTTTACACCAGCAGCAGGACAACTGCTTTCCCCGAATTACCCGTTCGGGGATTTTTTTGTCTTTATGGAGCTGACATTTTCCGCCGCTTAAGATATTCTGTGCCATACAGTTTATTTGGAGGAATGATAAAATAACGTCCATGTTATTTTATCATTTTGAAGTTTGCCAGCTACGCATGCAAACTTCACCTCACTAACAGCCATCCATGGCGGATACTTTTTATTGGAGAAGATCATGCTTTCAGAACGAATGACGAACCTCAGCCCCTATGTTCCGGGCGAACAGCCCCGGGACGGAGAATATATAAAACTCAACACAAACGAAAATCCATATCCGCCTACACCCAGGATAAAGGAATTTCTGTCCTCAATCGATATTAATAAACTCAGGCTGTACCCTGAACCTACATCATCGCTTCTTCGTGAAGCAATTGCCGAGCATGAAGATGTAAGTCCTAAAAATGTTTTTATCGGCAACGGCTCGGACGAAGTTCTTTCGTTTGTGTTTTTCGGTTTTTTCGACGGAAAAAACGGGCCGCTGCTGTTTCCTGAATTCACATATTCGTTCTATCCGGTTTATTCGGGCTTTTATAATATTCCCTTTGAAAAAATCGGCTTGCATAAGGATTTCTCAATCTGCATTGATGATTATCTTCGGGAAGATACGGCAGGACTGATTATTCCTAACCCGAACGCCCCTACCGGCATCGGCCTGCCCCTCCCGGAAATAAAAAGACTTCTCGACGGCTTCAGAAAAGACAGGCTTGTTGCTATCGATGAAGCGTATATCGCATTCGGCGGTGAATCTGCCGTAAAACTTATCAGCGCTTATGATAATCTTCTGGTTGTAAGAACCTTCTCAAAAAGTTCATCGCTTGCAGGACTTCGTCTCGGCTATGCGCTTGGAAATGAAAAACTTATTAATGCTCTTACAACCGTTAAAGATTCATTTAATTCATACCCGGTTGATTTCATGGCACAGAAATGCGGCGAGCTGGCTGTACGGGACAGAGAATACTCTGAATCGGTAATCAGAAGAATAATAGCAACCAGGAAAAGGTTTACCGCTGAAGCCGAAGCTCTCGGATGGGAGGTTCTGCCTTCCGCTGCAAATTTTGTTTTTACACGCCGAAACGGACTTACCGGAAAAGAAATCTATTCAAGACTCAGGGACCGTAAAATACTCGTACGATTTTTTAACTTCCCGGGTATTTCCGATTTTGTAAGAATTACTATAGGCACCGATGCGGATATGAACACGCTTCTTGCTGCAATGAAGGAGCTTCAGGAATAAATCATCGTTCGGTTATATCCGGTTAAATCCGAATTAATTGGACATATATTGAAAACACCTCTATCATTATTAACCGGAGGATTCAATGGAGAAGAAATTCCCGGACCGGTTAAAGGTTCTAACCGGTGATTTAACTTCCATGGACGTTGATGCGGTAGTAAATGCCGCCAATTCGAGCCTTCTTGGCGGAGGAGGCGTTGACGGAGCAATCCACAGGGCCGGGGGGCCCTTAATTCTTGCCGAATGCAGGGACATTCGCACCCACCGTTATCCCGACGGACTTCCTCCCGGAAAAGCAGTTCTTACAACCGCAGGTAATATGCCGGCAAAATATGTAATCCATACAGTAGGGCCAATCTGGCACGGCGGTAAAACAAACGAACGTGAAACCCTTGCCGACGCTTACCGAAATTCTCTCAACCTTGCGTCGGAAACCGGAATCAAGACAATTGCTTTTCCTGCAATATCAACCGGAATTTACGGCTTTCCCAAAAAGCTGGCCGCTGTTATAGCTTATGAAACCATACTTGATCACCTCAGAAATAACAGCCTTCCCCGCGAAGTAATCCTTGTTTTCTTCTCGGAAAAAGATCTGGATAGTTTTTATTCTGCTGTTGAAAAGAGCCGGATGTCTGTATAGAATCCGGAAGTATGTCACTAAACCATAAAGAAATTGATGCGGTCCTTGGTGAGCTTGATATTGAAGGCGCTCATCTGCAAAAGATCAAACAGCCTAATTTCCACACCCTGTATCTTGAGTTTTACAAGCCGGGAGGACGTTTCGGCATTATTGTATGCCTGGCGCCCGGGAGAACTCGTCTTCATCTTGTACCGGCGGCACCCGCCAATGAAATTAAACTGCAGCGGTTTGCACAGTTTATGAGATCAAGAGTCAGGGGCGGAAGAGTAATATCATTAAAACAGATAAATAACGACAGAATCGTCAGGATGGATATTCTTCGGGCAGGCGAAGAGATTGTTCTCTGGTTCAGACTCTGGAGCGGCGCCGCCAATATCATAGCCGCCGATTCCGAAGGCAACGTACATGACGCTTTTTACCGCAGGCCCGCCCGCGGTGAGGTTTCAGGCGGCAGTTTCGTGCTGCCCGGGGCAAAACCTTCTGCCAGGGAATTCAGCATAAGGGAACTTCCCGGCAGCGGTTCGTTTAACGAAAAAATCAATGAGTTTTACAGCTCAAACGAGCATGATTCCGAGTTGTTGCGGTTTCGTGAAAAAGCCCTTCGCAGGATAGCCTCGGATGAGGCCCGTATTCGCTCAACTCTCGACAAGCTTGAGAAAAAATCGGGACAGTATGAGCAGTTTGAAGCATATAAACAAACCGGAGATCTGCTGATGAGTAATATTCATCTTGTCAGCCGCGGAGATAAATGGGTAACCGTAAATAACTATTATTCGGATAACGAAGAGATACAGATAGAACTTAATCCCACCCTCAGCCCTGAAAAGAATGCAGAAAAATATTACACACGATACCGCAAGGCAAAATCCGGGGTCGAAAAAGTGGAAGAAGATCTGAAGAACCACCGACTTATGCTTAAAAACATTGAAGCCGACAGGCTGCAGGTTGAGAAGGAAGAAAGCCTTGAAGTCCTTAAATCGTTTATAGAATCAGTTCCGAAACCCAGCCGGGAAGACGAGAAAGAAAAACCGCCTGGACTCAGCTACAGGTCAGGCATATACACAATTCTGGTTGGTCGAAGTTCTTCTGAAAATGATACCCTTTTACGAAAATTCATGCGCGGAAATGATCTTTGGCTTCATACAAGAGATTATCCGGGCGGATATGTTTTTATCAAAACCATAAAGGGAAAGTCGGTCCCGCTCGATATCCTTCTTGATGCCGGAAATCTCGCGCTGTTCTACAGTAAAGGACGCAATTCAGGCAGGGGCGAATTATACTATACCCAGGTAAAATATCTCAGGCGCGCAAAAGACGGACTAAAAGGCCTGGTTATTCCTACACAGGAAAAGAATTTATCTGTTATACTTGATCAGGAAAGACTAAACAGAATGATGGACATCGACTGAACAGCCTTTTCAGGGAGGAATTATTATGGATTTCAACCTATCGGGGGAAGAAAAACGAATACTGCTTGTAACTGCCAGAGAAAAAATCAAATCAGATCTGGATCTGGGGCCGGTAGAGTTTCCGGCGCCGACCGCAAACCTTCGGCAGGTTTGCGGCGCTTTTGTAACGCTTCACAGCAGCGGTATGCTCCGCGGCTGTATAGGCAATATCATCGGACGACGCCCCCTTATAGATACCGTTACATCGATGGCGCATGCGGCAGCATTCGACGATCCCCGGTTCCCGGCTTTAAGACCTGAAGAATTCAACCGTATTCATATTGAAATCTCCGTTCTATCGCCTCTTCGTGAAATTACCGATATATCGGAAATAAAAACAGGCGTTCACGGTATCTTTATGACCAGGGGGTTCAGTTCCGGAGTGCTGCTGCCCCAGGTCGCAACCGAACAGGGTTGGGACCGCGACACCTTTGTGCAGCACACCTGCATGAAGGCCGGACTGCCGAAAGATGCATGGAAAGACCCGGCAACGAAGATCGAGATATTTTCAGCTGTTGTTTTTTCTGAAGAGAAAGGTTCCTGAAAAAAAGGTCAGCTGCCGGATAAAAAATTCTTAACGCAGGCACTGATTCCGTCAATATCATCAGGGCTGAACCAGTTTATTCCTTCAAGCTGACCGAACCATGTAATCTGTCTTTTTGCGTAATGTCTCGAATTACGTTTAATCAGTTCTGCAAGCCGCTCCCTCGTCAAACCTTCTTTTTCGGCTGTAAAAAACTCGCGGTAACCGATTCCCTTCATTCCGGGGTACGTTTCATTGCAGCCTTCCGCCCTCAGACGCGAGACTTCAATCTCAAGACCTTCTGCAAACATTATATCAACACGCTGATTTATCCGTTTATACAGCTCTTCACGCTCGCGGTTCAACCCGACAAGAAGGCAGTCGTACTCTGCACGGGGCTTTGATGGAATCCTGTATTCGGAAAGCGGGCGTCCCGAAACCTCAAATACCTCAAGGGCCCTGAGAATCCTGTAATTATCGTTTTTGTTTATCCTGGCGGCTGATACGGGGTCCGCCTTTTCAAGCCTTTTCACCAGACTTTCAGCTCCCCCCGCGTCCAGCTCCGCCTGCAGCCGTTTACGAATCAGCTCATCCGACGGCGGGGCATCCGGCAGGCCGTAGATGAAGTTTTTAAAATAGAAACCCGTTCCGCCGCAGATAACGGGAAGCCTGCCCCGCCCGATTATTTCTGTTACAAGCCTGTCGGCCAGCTCAACAAAATCTCCGGCATGAAACTGTTCGCCAGGCCCGCGAATATCAATAAGGTGATGCTTTACCCGCGACAGAAAGGCCGCATCGGGCTTGGCCGTACCTATATCCATACCCCGGTAAACCTGCATTGAGTCGGCATTTATTATTTCTGAATTTTTAAAAACAGGAGCTTCCAGCAGTGCGGTTTTTCCTACTGCTGTCGGCCCGAAGATCAGTAAAACCTTCGGTTTTTTAACCTTCGGTTTTTTAACCTTCGGTTTTTTAACCTTCGGTTTTTTAACCTTCGGTTTTTTAACCTTGGTTATAACAACGGAAGTCGATTCAGCTTCAGTTGCTGCGACTCCGGTTGTTTCTTCCGGCATTAGTCCTCTATGGCGTATTCAACTTTGGTTGTTAAGACCTGATTGATCGCGGTTGAAACGACTTTGCCGTTATTTTTATCAAGCTCTTCATCGCCTGCTACTGTAACCTGCTGAGCCCTTTTTATGATCGCGCATGTGCAGGCATAAACATCTTCCTGCAGGTCGATAAGCTCTGAAAGAGGTAGGATCATTCACATACTCCTGATATTATCTATTTCAAACCACAATATATCAATAATTACAACTACTGTAAAGACTTGGCGGCAGCTATTATTATATCCGCTATCTGATACTGGTCCAGCCTGTCGGCATTGATTACAATATCAACAAAACCGTAATCATTATTGTCGATATTATAAATTTCTTTATACCGTGCCGAATCGTTAAGATCTCTTTTTTCTGTTTCAGCAAGAACTTCTTCGGCGTGACCGCCTTCCCGCTGCCTGATTCTGCCGGCCCGGGTATCGGTTGAGGCGTTCAGAAAGATTTTCAAATCGGCATCTTTCAGCATCCATACAGCTAACCGGCTTCCGAGCACACAGTTGCCGCGGCTTGCCATCTCAACCTGCCTGCGGTCAAGCTCGCGGTCATATGAAAAATCTTTCATTGCGATTCTGCAAAGTTCCCTGAATTCGATCTTTTTTTCTTCAGCAAGCTGGCGGAATGTAAAATTAATCATCTCGAAACCAAGCTTTTCGGCTACAATACTGCTTACGGTTGAGTTTCCGCATCCGCTTTTACCGGAAATGGCGATTTTCAGTCCTTTTTTCATTTTATTCCACATTCCTCAATTGTTCACGAATGTTTTCAAGGCTGTCTTTAACTTCAACAACCGTCTGGTTAACCTGCATTATTACCGATTTTGAGCCGATTGTGTTTACTTCACGATTTATTTCCTGACAGATAAAATCCAGCTTTTTTCCTGCTGCTTCACCGGATTCAACGGACTTCAGAAATGAGTCAAGATGTCCCTTCAACCTTGATATTTCTTCACTTATGGAATACTTGACCAGCAGAACCGCCGTTTCGGCAAGCACCCTCTGTTCATCGACGGAATCGCCTATAACCTCCGCGAATTTGTTTTTAATATTTGTTTTAATGTTTTCTTCCATCTGTCCGGCATTCAGTTCAAACACTTCAAGAGCATTGTAAATTATATCAATATTTGATTTAATATGCGCTTCAGTCTCAAGACCTTCTTTCAGTCTCGATTCGTTCCATTGACTCATACATGAATCCAGCAGAGGCATTATTTTCGTGCGGTACTCGTCGATATCCCTGTTCTTTTCTGTTTTTAGAACCCCTTCGAACGAAAGAATATGGGAGAGACCGACGTTCTCTTCTATGCCGGCGGCTTTGGACAACTGCCTAAGCGCTTCCGCATACGAAGAAGCGGCGCTTTTATCAATGTGCACTTTAACATCTTCTTCGAGCTCGCGCACACGGAGATAAAGTTCAACCCTTCCGCGTTCGGCGTTATCACTGATATATTTTCTGATTTCCGATTCAAGAGAATTCAGAAAAACCGGCTGGTTTATTATTATATCGAGATAACGGTTGTTATAGGATTTCATTTCGAGAATAAGATGAATTTTTTCATCCTGGTATTCTGCGTAACCGTAACCGGTCATACTTTTCATTCTACACATCCCTGTTTTTGAAGATTGGGTTTATTATGATTTAATTTTTCAAACAGCCGCAGACCGAGCTTCCAGTTGTCCCCGGCCCCCATGGTAATAAATAAATCGCCTGGTTTGAGCACTTTACTGATAAAATCGAGCGAATCCATAACCTCTTCGTAGTAATACACAGCATCATGCTGCTCGGCTACCCTGTCGTATAGATCTCGTCCGGAAATATTTCCGGCCTTTTCCCGCGCCGACGCGTAGATTTTATGCAGAAGAACAACGTCGGCCGAACCGAAAGAAACGGCAAAATCATCAAGAAGCGCTTCTGTCCTTGAATAGGTATGGCTCATAAAATCTACAACAATCCTTCTGTCGGGGTAGAAATCACGCAGACCTGCAAGGGTTGTTTTTATCGCTCCCGGATGGTGCCCGTAGTCATCCATTATCAGGATACCTTCGGATTCGCCTATCAATTCACTTCGCCTTTTGGTTCCCCTGAAACCGGCAAGCCCCTTTGCAATTCCGTCGTAAGAATCGGTATTGATTCCTTCGCGAAAAAGGATAGACTGGAGCAAAGCAGCGGCTGCTGTGCTGTTTAGAATATTGTGCCTCCCGGGAACTTTTATAATAAATTCGCGCTCACCGAATTTTTTTACAAAAAACCTTTGTTCACCGGAAAGCTGTTCGTAACCGGTGATTCTGAAATCGCCGTCGGCTTTAAAACCGTACGGAACCATAACAAGATCAGGCCTTTTTACCCCGATTATCCCGACGGCTTTCAAAGTTCCGGCGTCATCCGCGCAATAAATCAAAGTTCCCTTCTTTGGAAGCCGCTCCGCATATTCTACAAATGCGCCTATTACATCATCAAGGTCACAGAAATAATCAAGATGGTCGGCCTCAATACTTGTAATAACCAGATAGTCGGGATGAAAATTAAGAAAATGGCGTTTGTATTCGCAGGTCTCAGCTATAAAATATTTATGCCCCTTAACCAGTGTCGACTTGCCGCCGAAATTTGCAGCGGCGGAACCGGTCATAACTGAAAACGGAAGATCAAACTCCTTGAAAACCGTACCGGCAATTGCCGTAGTAGTTGTTTTCCCGTGAACACCCGAGATACCCGCGGAAACACTCTCTCCGGAGAGACGACCGAGGGCTTCGGCATATGATAAAATATCTATTCCCAGCCCCCTGGCTTTAATAATCTCGGGGTGTTCATCTGGCGAATAAGCAGCCGAATAAACAAGCAACTTTGTGCTATGCGGCAGGTTGGCTTCTGAAAAACCTTCAAAAACCGGTATTCCCAGCTCATGCAGAATATCATCGGTATAAAACTTGTCTTTGACGTCCGAGCCGGTTACGATTGCACCCCTGGCGCGAAAAATCTCGGCCAGAGCGGTCATTCCGGTACCCTTTATTCCTACAAAATATGTTACATTACCGTTTATCTCCGGCAGCTTTTCATCAATCATGGCAGTATAATAGATTATTTCAGTAATAATTTCAATTATGGGCATTTTATAGAAATTGGGTGTAATTACCGATATTATAACAATATGAATAAAATTATGGAAATGGAAACCGGAAAACACAATATATTTATCTCTCTGCTGATAACACTGTTCCAGCTTATAGTCGACGTCTACAGAAAGTTCATCAAGGATGCCGGATTTGCCAGGGCCGGAAGTCTTGCTTATACAACATTAATGGCAGCCATCCCTTTTGCAGCCCTTGTCCTGTCGCTTATGAATGCATTCGGCGCTCTGGATGTAGTTCAGGTTCAGATTATGGACTTTATTTTCAGACTGCTTATACCGACACGGCAGGCTGAAGTCATAGCCATACTTGACCAGTTTCTTGAAAATTCCAACACCCTCGGCGTTGTCGGGCTTGTTTTCTTTACAATAACGAGCGTTTTGCTTTTAAATACCATCAGCGATAATCTTAACGCAGTATGGGGAAGCAAGGTACAGACTAATTTTCTAAGCAAGTTCACAACCTATGTATCGGTAATAATATTCGGCAGCCTTCTTCTTGCTGCAAGCACAACCATGTCGTCGCAGTTTTCTTTCAAGCAAATAGAAAATATTGCAGTGCTCAACAGAATCCTGCTCAGAATTGCGCCGTACATTTTTGATTTTTTCGTCATTTTACTGATAATCGGCATAACGCCTTCGGGCCGTGTCAGGGTAAAATACCTTGTAATTGTATCGGCTGTCGGATCGGTGTTCTGGGAACTGCTTAAATACGGCTTTTTTCATTTATCAAGCTGGGCTATCCGCACCTCTGTCATCTACGGTACGCTTGCACTCATTCCCATTTTTTTGTTCTGGGTTTTTATTATCTGGATGATAATTCTGATAGCAATGGAAACAGCCTGGATCCTGCAGC
The DNA here is from genome assembly GCA_963675665.1 of Spirochaetia bacterium. Lineage (GTDB taxonomy): Bacteria > Spirochaetota > Spirochaetia > UBA9216 > UBA9216 > Thalassospirochaeta. The sequence goes on along the minus strand of OY776510.1, from coordinate 2,895,550 downwards.
ATAAGGAAAAATCCTGGATGGGAAAGCCGGCATGCGACATGTCTCCGTCGGAAAAACTGACTTTCGGGTTTGAACTGTTTCTCGTAGTAGCGGAAGAGTTTGAAAACGGCCGCAAGGGCCCTACTACGGACCAGCTTGCTTCTATTTTTTCCGTTTCTATCAGCGATATACGTGAAATGACCGATCTTCTCCAGACGAATAACCTGTTGCTTGCTGCAGGAGACGACGGCGGTTCATGGGTTCCGGCAAGAAGCCTTACCGGGATCAATACGGTGGATGTGGTAGAGGCAATTTTCGGGCCGGTAAATCATCCCGATATCAGGAAATTTTATGATTCAGGGATCTCGGCAATCAAACATGGAAGCATTGCGGATTTCTTGACGTCGAAGACAAACTGACGTATTCTGGTCTTATGGTTAAAAAAAGAATAATTAAAATATCCCTTTCAATACTGCTTTTGCTGCTTTACACTCAGGCATTGTCAGCTGAAGATCTTATGGAATCCGGCCCGGATCAGCCCGCATTTTTCGAAGCCGAATTGAAAGCAGCTTTATCACTGCCCAGCTTTTTCTGGCTGGAAGACAACAGCTGGAACTCCGTTACCATGTTTGCCCTGCAGGGAGCGGCATGGGCCTGCGCTGAGTTTAATATTACGGATGAAATTGCCGTTCAGGTCGAAGCCGGCTATAACGGCAAGGGCGCCTCGCTTGACGCTTCCGACGGCAGCCTTAAATGGAGGTTTCATTACCTGGAGCTGCCTGTATGGCTGAAAAGGAATTACACATTCTCGGAAACAGAAAATTTCTGGCTGGGCGGCGGCGGATATTACAGTTATTTTCTCGGCGGCAGTTATAAATTCGATGTTCCCGGATCAGAATGGAATGGAAACGGAAATATAACAATCGGAGAAGAGGAGATTATTACCGAAGCCAGACGGCATGATGCCGGACTTTTATTCTCTGCCGGTTATGAAGCCGGACACCTTGTTTACGAGTTCCGTTTTCCGGTGTCGGTTACGTCTGCCCTGGCTTTTACACCCGAGGATGAGAATACTTACGGGGGTTACCGTAAAGCTTTTAATTCCGGCATTCTTCTATGTATTGGTTATAAATTCTAATCAGGATTATCAGACATACCTATAAAAAACCCCGGTCATGCGTCAGCACTGCCGGGGTTCTGGTTTAAACGTACAGGTTTGTAACGTTTATTTAAAGAGCTGATACGGCATCAGCCTTTTTGCCTCTTGCAATTGCAACCTTGCACTGTTTGCATATATTGAACTTCTTTCCGTCTTTTTCATATTCATAAAGAACTTTGATACCAGTTCTGCCGCATACAGGACATGTCCCCCTGCCATTGCTTACAAGTTCGCGTACTCCGAAACCTCTATGTGCTTTCGACATCTTAATCTCCTATAAAACCTTTCAGGTCAGTTAATATACCTTTCTATTCTTAAAAAGTCAATGGTCGTTACCTTGACGTTTTCAGGAGTGGAACTTATCATCGCAGTATGAAGATAGATCGCCTTCTGTCCATTATTGTATACCTGCTGAACCGCGACCTGGTCAGCGCACGGGAACTTTCCGACCGTTTTGATGTTTCCGTCCGCACAATACAGCGTGATATGGAAACCATAGACCTTGCAGGAATACCTGTTGTAAGCATTCAGGGCCCTAACGGCGGGTACAGTATTATGGATACCTACAAAATGGACAGGCAGCTTATAAGTCTCGACGATCTTTATTATATAATATCTTCGTTGAAAGGTATCGGTTCTTCGCTGGAAGATAAAAAAATCAATAACACAATAGAAAAGATGACCGGTCTTATTCCCGCGGTTGATACAGCCGCTTTCAATGAACGTCATGAAAAACTGCATATTGATTTCAGCATGCTCGGAGGAAATGAGGAGCAGCGCAAGGTCCTTAATATCGTTCAGAACGCGGTTGAAGCCGACAGGCTGTTGAATTTCAATTATATCAACAATAAACTGGAACATTCCGTCAGAACAGTGGAACCGATGACTATTGTATTTAAATGGCGGGCCTGGTATCTGTTCGGGTACTGCAGACTTAAAGATGATTACAGGATCTTTCGCGCTTCAAAAATTCGCAATCCCGAGATTCTTCCCAAAACTTTTAACAGAAGAAAGAAAAGCTTTGACGATTTCGAAACAGAAACAGGAAACCGTATACAGCCGGATATGCTGGATATAAAACTCCGGTTCGACAAGGAAATGTGGACAGTTGTTGAAGAATATTACCGTGCTGAGGATATTGAATATCGTGATGACAAACATATTGTAATTAACATCAGAATGCCTGAAAGCGGGTGGCTTTACGGATACATCCTCAGCTTCGGCCAGTTTGTTGAAGTGCTTGAGCCTCCCCGCTTAAGAGAAATAATCCGGGACGGCGCCGAAAAAATTGCATCGATTTACGAATAATTTTTTCCAATTACGACATACTGTTGTCGTATATGATGTTTAGACTGTAATCATTATTTCAACGGAGGAAAATTATGAAAATTATTACGAAAAATGAAACGGACACCCTGAGCGTAAGGATGTTCACATCACTGGCAGATATGCCTGAAAATCTCGGTTCAATATACGGTGAAATTGCTTCTCTGTTCGGCACTGACGGAATCACCTGTACCGGGGCGCCTTTTGTAATTTATTACAATATGGATATGGAAAACCTGGATATCGAAGCGGGGTTCCCGGCAACCGGGGCTTCAACTGATCACGGCAGGGTCAAACGTTCCAGACTTCCCGGAGGAGAACAGGCTACAGCGACTCACAAAGGGCCGTATGATAGCCTTGAAAAAACCTATACTGAACTTTCCGCGTTCTGCAAAGAGCAGAACCGTATACCCGAAGAGTTCATGTATGAAGAGTATCTGAATTCTCCTGAAGAAGTCCCGGTAGAAGAGCTTTTGACAAACATCTATTTTATTCTGAAATAGCTAGGGTCCACCGTCCCGCCGATTCAGCATCGCGGGGCGTTTTTTTATTATTCCCGCAAGCTCGGTAAAAATCACTCCCGCCAGAATAAGCACAGCCCCAAGCATTTCGGAAGAAGTCAGCTTTTCATGAAGAATAATCCAGCCGAAGAAGATTGTAAAAACCGGTTCAAGCGCATAGATTATGCAGGCTTTAATCGGAGTCGTCCTTCCCTGGTATTTATTCATAAACAGGATGGCAATAACGCTGCCCGGAATTGCAAGATAAAGTATCGATACCGTCAGGCTCAGTGTGGGGATCACAAAAGTATCCTCAAGGAATATCGACATTACGCCTGCAACTGCTGCGCTTACAAGGAACTGAAAACCCGTAAGAACGACAGGATCCTCTTCTCCGGTATAGCGATCAACAAATATGATAAAGAAAGAATAACCTACTGCTCCTATTAAGGTCAGAAAATCACCGGTATTCAGTGTTGAGTTTCCCGGGGCCGTAAATATATACATTCCCAAAAAAACTATCACGAGAGCCGTAATATTCAGGATTTTCGGTTTCTTGCCGGTAAAGAAAAACTGCAGCGGAGGAACAAACACTGCAAACATATACGTAAACAACGCCGATTTTGCAACTGTAGTATATTTCAATCCTATAGTCTGAAAAGCATACCCGCTGAAAAAAAACAGTGAAAGAAAAACAGCCCTGACAATCGTCTTCCTGCCAAGTTTCCTGAAATGTCTGCGGAATAAAATTGTGTAGATTATAAATGCAGCGCCGAAACGGATACAAAGAAAAATCATGGGAGACGCATCATGAAGACCCGTCTTTATCACTATAAACGTCATACCCCACAATATGGTTGTAAAAGCCAGAATTCCTTCAGCTCTGGTGCTCTCGGGCACTGATATTTTTTTCAATTATTTATTCCAGGTTCATTAGAATGTGTTCAATTAAATGAAAGCTGCGTTCCGAAGCAGTATTTACGAATTTCCTGTAACTGCCTTTTGATTCCCCGTCGGCATTGTCCGAGACTACCCGGATAATAAGAAACGGCACATCATTTATTAATGCAGTCAATCCTGCAGCCGCCCCTTCCATCTCAACAATATCTCCATTAAGTTCATTTCTAAGGTATTCAAACTCTTTTTCATGCGCGCGGGTAATAAACTGGTCTCCAGTAAGAATTCGTCCGGTTTTCAGCGGTTCTTTTTTATAAAGCAAGGCTGTTCTGACTAAATTCGGATCCGAAGGAATGATGTGATAATCTGAATGCGGTATATGTCCGCGCCTAAAACCGAATTCGGTCGAATCAAAATCATGCTGAACACAATCCATGCCGATTACCAGATCGCCTCTTCGTATTTCAGGGTTAATCGAACCTCCTATACCGCTCATTATAATTGCAGAAGGAGAAAACTGATCTATAATTTTCTGTGTAACTGCTGCAGCAAGGACCTTGCCGATTCCGGTCTTTACAGCAACAACTTCCCGCCCTCCCAGACGGCCTATTATGAACTCCCAGTTGCTCCACCTGATAATTTCCTGCTCGGTTATTGAGGATTTTAGAAACCCGATTTCAGGCTGCATTGCGGCGGTAAGCGCTATCAATTGATCTCCGGAATTACGGCGGTCAACAGCCTGATCATTTTTTCGACATTGTTTTCAAAAACCTCAAGCACCGCTTCCCAGCTTACAGGAGCCTCGTCTTCCTTCCAGCAGTCGTAATCGGTACTCATGGCCACAGCCGCGTAGGGAATTCCGGCTTCATTTGCCAGAATTGTCTCGGGGGCTATAGACATATTGATTACGTCGGCTCCCCATAATCTGAACATATGAGATTCCGCCCTGGTGGAAAAACGCGGACCTTCAATGGTAATTACTGTTCCAACCGGATGATACTCCAGCCCGAGTTCGTCAGCCTTTAAAATGAGCAGTTTCCGGAGTTCGGAGTTAAACGGGTCCGCCATTCCGGTATGGACCATCTTGCCGGGCTCGAAACTTTCGTAAAAAGTAATGTCCCGGTGCCGGGTGAAATCAATAAACTGATCCAGTACGACAAAATGCCCACGGCCTATCTCCTGCCGCAGCGAACCTACTGCCGTGGTAGCTATAATATGTGTGCACCCGGCATCCTTGAGCGCCTGAATATTTGCCCTGTAGTTAACCTGAGTCGGAGGGATTGTATGCTCCCGGCCGTGACGTCCTATGATGATTACTTCCTTTCCTGCTATAGTACCCGCTTTCAGCGGACATGAAGGCTTGCCCCAACAGGTGTCGACTTCTTTGTCTAAAGCATCTTTAAGTATTTCGGGGTTATCCAGTCCGCTTCCGCCGATAATTCCAATCTTAGCCATTTTCTTCCTCTCCATTGCCTGATGAAGTCTCCAGTTTTTTTATATTCTGCTCAGCCTGCTGTATCTTTTCCTTAAGCTGATCCGCCTCCTGGCTGTAAGATGATATCTTTTCTTCAAATCCGTTGATTTTTCGATTAAGAGCTTTTATTTCCCTGTTGTGTTTCTCAATTTCAATTTCTGCTTTACACCGTTCGATTTCTTCCCGGCTTTCAGTGATTACATCTTTCTCATTCCGGATTTCTTTCAGTATCACTTTTACCTTTGAGGACCTGGCAAGAACATCTTTCTGATTCAGAAATATCAGCTGGCCGGCTTCTCTTTGCTTGTCCTTCCTTGCCAGATAAAGCTTATTGATGTGCTTCTCGATATCATTGACTGTTTTAACTGCATTGGACTGAACCCCGAGACCTTCAAGGTTGCCCTGCAATTTTTCAGTTTCCGAAGTCAGCTCCTGATCTTCTTTTTCAAGTTTTTCAAGACCTTCGAGATTTTCACGAAAAGGCGTCATGGCCTTTTCAACCGATTCAGCTTCGAGGTTCATAACCAGTTCCGAATGACAGATATTTGCTCCCGCCTTCTTGTATTGGCGTTGCAGCTGTCGATAATATCCGTTGACGGCATTTTTAAGATAGATCTTCCTTGCTCCGGATTTCATCTTGTCGAACAGCCCCAGCTGATCGGTTTTATCTTCAAGCCTTGTTGCTTCCGCCTCATGGTCATCGATCTTGACCATTGTTTTTACTATTTCGGAAAAAATATCCGCATACTTATCAGAAGGAAGCTCGCCGGCTTTAAAGGCTTCGAAACTTGCCCGTCCTATTGTTTCATAATTCGAGATATTGTCCTTTTCAATGGACCTGATTTTTTCTGTAAGACTTTTTCGGATTGCTTCTATTTCGTCGGCGCGTTCAACAGCATTCAGAATGTTGTTGATACGTTCACGTTCACTGTTAACTTCATCGTCGATTTCATCAATCTCGCGTAAAATACCTGAAGCCAGTGAAGATTCTTTCTTCTCCGCTTCTGCGGCAAAAATAACTTCGCCGATATTTTCATACTGTACATCTATTACTGATTCGGCCAGGTCAATTTTCTTTTCAAGATCCCTGATTTGACGTTCTTTATTTTCCATAATTATTACTTTAGACCGAGATTGCTATTTATTCAAGCATAAGCGTTATTCAAGAATACGAACATAAGCGTTTCCGCCTTCAATCCAGCCGGCATAAAGAGTATTTCCCGATGACGCAAGCTGAAAGGCTTTAAGACCTGTCGAGCCGGTAACAGCCGCTCCCCCGATTCTCTGGGCGTTCAGCCATCCATCATCTGCGTCATAATACTTCACCCAGCCTGTGCCGCCGGCGTCCGTATCAATATAAAAAACATACAGGTAACCGTTAAACCAGTGCGCTGTAAGCGCGCCGTATGCTGCGCTGTCGGTTGTAACAAGTTCGCCCGTCGTTGCAACCGGCATCCAGACATCGCCGATCAGCTGCTGAACAATTACTTCCGTACCGCCGACCTCGATATAAACCGCGTAAAGGCTGCCCCCGCCGGATACAAACACTATATTTCCGTCGTCTATGTCCGATGTCGTAACCTGCCCGCCGGTATCAAGGGTTTCGAAGACGGTATCGTATTCACGCAGGTACAAACCGTCGGTGTATTCATAACCGAAATAGAGATTGTTGTTATGGGAAACAAGCCTAAGGTTCGAAGCAACGTCAATAGGACCAATCAATGCAAGCAGATCTATTTCCTCGTTATTTTTATACAGTTGGGCACCGACCTCTCCGCCGCCGGTTTCAATAAAAGCCGAGTATATATCACCTGCAAAACCGACCGCTGCTGCCGACAGACCGGAAGCGGCAGCTCCGTTAAAACCTTCGGCGCCGACAGCTTCCCATGCAAAAACACCGGTTCCAGGATCCTGGTAATACTGAATAGAGACAGCGCCCGATGCCGGGGCCGGACTATCACTGAAAACCGTGTAGAGTTCGCCGCCGCTGAGGAAAACCGTGAACGGACCATTCTCGCCTCCGTCGGTTGTTCCGGGCGATGCCGCCGCAGTCCAGCCCTCTGCGTATATCTGCATATTTATTACATCGCTTCCGGCTTCAGCCGAATAGAGCGCGTACAGCGAGTTTAGACCGGCGACAAGTTTCAGCTGTCCGGCGGCGCCGAGGTCCTTTGCTGCGCCCCAGGTGCCGCTGTATGTCGAAGCATCACCGGCCGGGCTCATCCCGCTTTCAACGGTTCCCGAAGCCTCGGCTGTTGCGGCCGTGATTTTATACCAGTAGGTTCCGCCGTTACCCTCGTCGAAGCTTTCGATATATGAGTAACGAATCTCCGTGCCGCCGTCATCGGCCTCAATTTCATTATATGTTACGGAAAAGCCTGAATTAACGTAGCTGCCGGTTTCGGACGTACTTCGGTATACATAATAGATATCGGCTCCGTCGACGGCCTTCCAGCTCAGCTCAATCCGGTTCGGGTTTTCCGGATCGGGATCAGCCGCTACGGGTTTTTCAGGCGCTGCCAGTCCCGCCGAACCGCAGGACGCCAGCAGAATAACCGTCACTGTAATGAAGAACGGGATAGCTTGTAAAACCAGGATTTTATTCATTTTATTGTCAAAATATCTTTTCATCAGAAACTACCTCCGCCGATTGAACATTCGAGCGTCAGGCTCATCGTCGGACCTTTCCAGGCATCGTCCCCGCCAAGCCCGAGCAGGGCCGCAGGGTTTGTGTATTCATCGCCGACTTCGCCGAAAGTCATCCGCATTCCGGCGGCAACCGAGATGTAATCCATTATGCTGTATGAGAAGGTCGGTATCACCATACCGGACAAATCAGTCATGTTAGCAATAACCAGGGTTGTAAAACTCAAATCTGTATTGAATATCGAACTCCAGGAAATCAGGCCGCCAAGATAATGACGCCCAAAATTAACCAGATCGCCGGTTCCGAGGGCAGGTGGATCTTCATATCCTTCAGGCTGTTCATCGGCGTCCAGGGCCAGCCCGTTTTCCCCGGCATTCAGAGACAGCCTGTATGCAGCTTCAAGCAGACCGTCCGGAACATCACGGCCGTAACCCTCTCCGTTGAAGTAATACTGACCGGCAAACATTATACTACCGGCGTCATTCTCAAATTCATGCATATAATTGGTTCCGATGGTACCGGAGAAAAAAGGCCTGTCGTCAACCTCGTAGGTATCCAGGACCAGAACAAGATTGTCTTCTTCATCGGCTTCAGCCGCAGACTGGTCCATCGAACTCCTTACGAAAACCCTGTCTGATCCCCAGCTTACAACCCCTTCGCCGAAAACGGCGAAATCTCCAATTGTAGTTGAAAACGTTGCGACAGCACGTGGAGCAAGGTCCCTCTGGTAATACGAACCTATTCCAATCTCGGTATTTCCTATTACAAATTCGGTCTTTGCCGCAGCCGCGGTATCCAGAGGTTCCTCAACATTTTCAGTTATCAGGTACAGGTAGGCATTATTGATATCAAACGGATAATGTATCTTAAACGAAACCGGACCTTCCCTCTCTGCGGTCGGGTCCTCTACATCTATTGACGTAAGATTCAGCACATCGGACGGGCTCCAGAAATATCCTACGCCCCATTTAATCATGCTTTTCCCGAACCTGAAATAAATACTGTCCTTCCAGTCGAAGTCGGCGAAAAGCTCTTTAACAGTAATATTCAGTTCGGTCGACGTGTCCTGCCCGGCGGCATCGACGTCCTCCTGCGTTATTGTCGTCTGGTTTGGATCATTTGGGTCGACTTCATCTTCATCAACCGTGGTAACAACAGCATTACCGTCTTCATCGGTAGCAGTAGTGAACGTTATACCGCTGTCGGGTATCAATGCCGACAGCTGATCCTGGGTACCGGTAGCGGAGGTAAAGCCCAGTTTACCGAAAACCCTATAATCGGTCTCGGGTCGCGCGTCAAAAAACAAATCTGCGGTTATCGACGGAGTCAGGCTCTGTTCGGGGTCTGTAATATCAAAATCCTCCGTCCAGAGATTCTCATAATCAAAGCTTGACGAGAGCGAACCGTTAAAACTGCCCCCGAATTCTACTCCTTCGCTCAGAAGGAATTCATCAGCCGCCCCGGAAGCTGTTGAAGCTTCCTCTTCATCGATTTCTTCAACCATGGATTCTGTTTCGAACATTGAATCCATATCATCAAACGATATCATTTCTTCGTTGTCATCAACCGCGAAAGGATCTTCAATCAGGGCAGAATCAAGCTCTTCCTCCCCGCCAATCATTTCGTCGTCAAAAATTTCGTCCGGATCGGCAAAGGGGTCAAGAAACGCGTCCGCAAACGGGTCTTCCATAATCGAAGTTTCCTCATCGGAGTCCTGCGCGTAAACAGCGGCTGCTAAAAACAGCAAGAAGACCATGACTGCAATGAAAAGGAAGGCTGCTTTTTTCATATCAATTGTTCACGCGTTCGATATACGCCTTGGAGAAAACCGAGTCGGGCAAATCAGCCGTCGACGGGTTCTTCATGGTCAGCTGGGTTTTTTCTCCTTCCTGCAGATTGTCCACCATAAGTATCTGCGACGGAACATATTTCTCGCCGACCTTTACATACTTGGGAAAATAGGTCGTACGCATCAGGCGATCGGAAAGGCTGTAATCTTCTTCCTTGAGAACAATCGTCGCATCAGTTCTCACCCAGATCCTGAGCCTTGGATAGGTGACTTCGTTATTCAACGCACGAAGGGTAAGTATGTAGGTTTCAAAATTTCCGAGGTTTCCGATCTCCCAGCTTTCCACTTCGTAATCTTCCGACAACGACAGACCGTCCATATCGGAATTCCTTGCCTCGGAATTCTGAACATTTTCTTTCATGGAGGAATGGGTGAATTTCCTGCTTTCAGGGTCATAAAACCAGACGTTATCGTCAACCTTAAGATACCCCTGCCCTTTCTGGTATTCAGGTTTGAGAATCAGCATTACAAACTGTTCCTTCGCATCCCGTCTGAACATTCTTGCCTGGGTCACCTCGGTTTCTTCTCCGGGTTTCTCGGAAACGAAGGTGTAAACGCAGGAAAAATCCGTGTCGTCAAAACTGCCCAGCTGATCTATCTCGGCAAGCATTACGTCAAAATCCGGTTCTGCATACAGCAGGCTCCCAAGAATTACGAGTATTAGTATTAAAAAATGTTTCTTCATATCTACTCCTGTAAAAATTTCCTGCAAAAGCTGTATGGCAGCCTGGAAGGCAGGTAAAAGAGGTGAAGTTTGGAAAGCTAAACTGCAAAGCAGTTTTTGCTTCAAACTTCAAAATGATAAAATAACTAAAAGTACGAAGTACTTTTAGTTATTTTATCATTCCTCCCTATTTGGTGCTCCTGAGGGCATCTGCAGGCTGAAGCAGCGCCGCTTTGTTTGATGGAAAAAAAGCGGCAAGAAGCGTAAGCCCGCTGACAACTACAAAATTGAATAACACCTGTAAAACCGAAAGTTTAAACGTCATATACCCGTTCTTCATCAGCATGAATGCAGGAGTTTCAACTCCCCAGTTAATCTGCATCAGTATCAGCATTGTTATCACAGCAAGAATCAGCCCGACAATTACCCCGATTACAGCAATAAAGAAAGCCTCGTACAGAAAAAGTTTGCGTACTATTCCCCGCTGCATACCGACGGCGCGCATAGTACCGATTTCTTTTGTACGTTCCATCAGTACCATTCTGAAAGTATTCGTTACCCCGACCATTATAATTCCGAAAAGCACCAGCAGAATAATAAGAGCGGCCGTATTGAGAACATCCACTATCTGCTGAACTTCTTTCATAACATCATTCAGGGTAACCAGTTGGAACCGGAGACCTTCCCACTCCTCTTCTTCCTGCTGTTCAAGCATGGCTATAATCAGGTTTTCATCTTCATCTTCAGCTTTCCGGTCAAACATGCTGACTTTGGTCAGCAGATTTTCATACAGCTTATCTGCTGAAGAATCTATTAATTCAGGATCTTCAAGATAGATTCCAAGCGACATGTACTCGAAAGGCTGCAGGTTCAGCAGTTCATTTACATACGAGATATTCGCATACGCCGTTGTATTGCCGAAAATGCTTGCATCGATGAGTACAGCTGAAAGCACGAACTCGCCTACATTCTGCTGGCCTGTGTATGTTCTGCACTTAACCAGCATCCGGTCGCCAATTTCTATATTAAGGCGCTCAGCGACTTTCTCACTGATGATAATTCCCTGCCTTTCTGCCTGTAAATCGGCAAAAGATCCTTCCTTAAGAATAATCCGTTCCTTGAAATATTCTTCCGACTCCCAGTCGGCTCCCGTCACCGACTGGTTGATGCTTTCGCCTTCGAAAATCAATGAAACGTGAAGATCCGATCGCTTTGTGAGGTATTTCCAGGGTATTGCAGTTTCTTCAATCGACTGCATCAGAATATCGTCATTTCGCACAAGCGATAAAGTTTTTCCGGATTCCGATTTCTCCACACCCTCTATAAATATATGTCCTGCCAGCAGATTTGAAAAATTCTCGCTTACATTTTCAATAAAACTTCCGGTAAACCCGTTTATCATTGTAATGATATAGATTCCGAACGCTATGGCTGCAGACAACAGAATAGTTCTTTTTTTCTGCCTGGTGAGATTTCTAAATGCAATCTTAACGTCCCTCATGTTTTCTCCTGTAAAACGTTCCTGCCTGGAGACAGGTTTATGAGAAGAGTTTTCAAATGAAGTTTGGAAACTCCACCTCCTCCTATTCTGATGTCATAGCCTTGATGGGCTGAACTCTAAGTGCAAGTCTTAGCGGATAAATATTTGCAATCATTCCGATCAGGATAACAATAATCCATGATCCGATTACCGAATAAACCGAGTAAACGGGTTTAAGGACCGGACCGGCAAAAAGAATCTCAAGAAACGGGTTGGTCGCTTCAAAACCGATAAGTCCAATTACAACGAGTACAATAACGCCCGTAATCATTCCCATAAAACCGAAAATAGCTGAGATGGTAAAAATCTCGGTTGTGACCATATTCCGTATAAAACCCCTGTGGGCGCCGAGGGCCCTCATGGTTCCTATTTCTGAGGTACGTTCGACAACATTAATTACCAGTGTATTCGTCATGATAATAATTGCCACAACAGCAACCAGTATTATGGCTATATTGAATACTATTCTTATTACATCAGCAGTAGTTGAGAACGGCCCGGCCGCTGCTTTCCAGTCTTGGGCGCGCGCGTTTATGCCGTTTTCCAGAAACCACATATTCAGTTCCGCTACAAGCCGGACTGCCGCCCGCTGGGTACCTGTTTTCAGAAGTATATATTCCCAGGTTGCCGAACCGCCTAAGGTTTCAGCGTCAGTTTCCGTTTCGATTACTTCCGCAACTTCTTCTTCACCCTCTGCGATCCCGCCTGTATCAAGATCAAGTATGTCGAAAAGGTTATCTTCTGTCATCTCGAAATCAAGTTCTGCTTCTCCGGTTACTGTATCGATGCTGAACATTGCGTCAAAACTGTCGCTTTCAAGCAGCGAGGTTTCTTCGTCAGAAAGTTCGATCTCACCTGAATTTCCCAGATTCATTCCCTTCATTACGCGCAGTGTCTGCGCATCGATATATGATATGTATCCGGCTGCTTCGGAATCAAATTCAAGTCCGTAAATACCGATTATCTCGACTTCACGAATTTTAAAACCGGCGGAACCCGGCGCAGTAATAAGGATTTTATCGCCTACGCCTATATCCATATCAAAAATATCTTCCATCGTTTCCAGGTTCGTCTGCGACATCATGATGCCTTCTTCCCCGGGCTGCAGATAATGCCCTTCACGAATTACGGTGTTGGAAAAGATGCTTCTGTACTCCCTGGGCTCAATGCCGAACAGCAGCCCCATGTACGGACCTTTATCCTCATCAGCGCCCTCAACGTTTATGATTCCGAAACCGGTAATCTGGTTTGCGGCGCCGACGACATTCGGCAGGCTTTCAATATGTTCGCGGACTTGCCAGAAGTCGGGTATTGCAGGGGTTTCTTCGAGACCGCCGGGAGACTGAACGCCGAAAAGGGAGATATCGTTTTCGGTAATCCCGGTGATCATTATATTCCCCGTATAATTATCAATAAATGCACGCTCGATGCCGGTATCTATTGTATTGATAAGCGTATTTCCGACTACCAGAATCATTACGCCTATTGCCATTATTATCCCGATGATAAGACTTTTGGATCTGTGCTGCCTCAGGTTGCGTACGGCGATTCGGAAAAGAACCGGCATCAGTCTTCGTCCCTGCAGGCACGCGCATCATCCTGCCTGTAATTTTCACTGATGAGCCCGTCCCGCAGCCTTATAATGTGATCAGCCACGCCGACAATAGACGGGTCATGGGTTGAAAAAATAAAGGTTGTGCCGAGGTCCCTGTTAATCTTTTTCATAAGATTGATTATCGCTTCGCTGGTGACCGAATCAAGGTTTGCGGTAGGTTCGTCGGCCAGAACAATTTCGGGTTTTGTAGCAAGCGCACGCGCTATGGCGACCCTCTGACGCTGACCGCCGGAGAGTTCATTGGGCTTGTGATTACGCCAGTCCTGAAGCCCTACTTCATCAATGAGCATATCAATCCAGCCGGCTTTTTCCGCCTTGCCCATCCTTGCCTTTCCAAGCAGCAGCGGAAATTCAACATTTTCATACACATTAAGCACCGGAATAAGGTTGAATGACTGGAAGATAAAACCGAGAACTTCATGACGCAGATCTGTTATCTTCTTGTCTGAGAGACCGTCCGTATCAATTCCATTGATCAGAACCGTTCCCTCAGTAGGGATATCGATACATCCGATCATATTCAGAATTGTGGACTTGCCGCTTCCCGACGGTCCGGCGATTGATATAAAATCACCTTTGCATATTTCAAAACTCACGCCTTTTACCGCATGTACTTCAGTTTTTCCCAGCGGATATATCTTTTTTACATCCCTCAGTTCAACAATAGCCAAGATTTACTCCTATAAAAATCCCCGCATGAATGCGGGTTACTTTGCAGGAGGTTTGAAAGTAATGACCGCAAAAATTGTTCAGCTTTTCAAACCTCAAAATAATAAAAGTACATGGAAGTACTTTTATTATTTCTCCAAAAATCACCGATATTTATATTTTTATTATACATCTATAAAAAGATAATATTCAAAGCTTAATCAGTCTATCGATAATTACCAGTTTACCATTATTTTAACATATTTCCTGCGCCGTAATGTTACCTAAAACCTGTAATAATGTTATAAAACCACTATGAAAGAAACTGCTATCCTTTTTGATCACGACGGCACGCTTGTAGATTCCATCCAGGCTGTTGTAATAACAACCAATATGTCGTTGAAAAAAAACGGGTTTAATGAATGCACAACAGAAGAAATAACTTACGGTATGAATTACCCTACATTCGAACGTTTCCGCCTTCATTCGGATTCGGAAGATGATGGTAAAGTTATGCAGATGACTGCCGACTTTTACAGTTTTCTTCATTCTGACGGTCTCCAATATCTTAAAGTGTTTCCCGGCATTCAGGACTGTCTTGATGAATTTGCAAAGTCGGGATATTCGATGGGAATCGTATCAAACAGCCAGGGAATGTTCGTCAGAAAAGCTGCAGCACATCTTCATTACGCTTATGACCTTGCAATAATTCTCGGCGAAGAGAATGTCGAGGCTCCGAAACCGGCTCCCGGAGGGTTAATACAGGCTTGCGCCGGGCTTGCGGCAGAGCCTGAAAACTGCTGGTATATTGGGGACGCCCCGTCCGACCATAAAGCAGCCAAAGCTGCCGGCATGAAAAGCGGGCTGGTTGCCTGGGGTGCGAATACCGAAAACGTACTGAACGCCTGCGGCGCCGATGCCGTTTTCAAAACTCCCGCTGAACTAAAAAAATTCTTTCTTTAGAGGCTCTTTAAGGTGTAATCAACCTCGGTTCTCAAGTTCTTCCACAACACGCAGCAGCTCCGGAAGAAGCTGTTTCTTTCTCGACAGGATTCCCGGCAGATCAAAAAGGTTATCTTCAATCTTGCGGTATACAAGCAGTTCTTCCGCTTTGTTGTATGAAGTTGTTATAAGGACCGAATTTTCCCTGATTACATCTGTAACCAGAAGCATTGCCCAGTCGAGTTTTTTATGCCCGGCAATGTCTTTAAGCTCGGCGACAAGTTTTTCTTTAAGACGGCTCACACCGTCAAGGTTTATAACCTCAGCCTGGCCGACGCCGAAGCTGATTGACTTTTCGCGGTATTCCTTGAAATCCGTGCCTATAAGCTCTGCCGGAGGCGTCTTCTCCAGTACAGCGCTGTTTTCCAGAAGTTCACGCCCGTAGGCTTCTACCGTTGTGCCGCATATTACCTCCAGTTTTCCGGCAGCCCTTCGGTCCTCGCCTGTTGTAGTAGGCGATTTCAGTATTACCGTATCGGAAAGAATGCCCGCCAGAAGAAGATTTGCAGTCTCAATTCCGATTTCCAGACCGGCGGTCTCAAAATGTCCGAATATTATTGTACAGGTGCTGCCTACCGGCCGAACATCCATATGGATAGGTGTTTTGGTAGGCTGGGGAGATATCCTGTGATGGTCTATTATTCCAACAATCTCAGCCTGATCGGCGCCGGGTACGGACTGGCTAATCTCGTTATGATCAACCATTATCAGCTTCCGCATAGGCTTTTCTATAAAACATCGGCGGGTTACTATCCCGCTGAAAATGTCTCCGCTGAATACGGGAAGCCCGCGGTAGCTTGAATTTACCAGCAGGTTTTTCGCTTCATCGAATCCGCTGTCGGCCTGTATTATCTCGGGTTTTGTATTCATTATATCCTTCACCGGAGCGCTCAGCCTCAGAAGCCTTATGGTTTCCGCGGTATCCGCCCGGGAGATATAAACCGTGCCGGAATATCCGTTAAAATCAATCGGAAGCTGTGAATCGTCTTCCGCACCGGTCAGAATAACAGCCGGAAAATTGTTTTCAATAGCAAATCTGATAAGCTCTTCGCGCAGTCCGACAACAAGGACAGGTTTTTCAGGCTTCAGCGCCTCAATACGTTCGCGACTTATCTCTACGGGCATTGCACCGGTCATAACCGGGGCCGTAAATTCGGAGGCTTCACCTCTTTTATAAAAAAATCCGGGCAGTACATCCTGAAAATTCTCGATTCTGAACCGGTAAACAGGTCTTTTGCCGAGGTTCTCTGAGATAAGAAAGCCGCTTATCTGGTGAATTGTTATTATTCCGCGGAAAACCGAACCTTCTTCAAAAACCGGCAGGCAGCTGACGTTCTGTTCATCAAGAATCTTTATAGCGTGGAAAACCGGTTCATTAATATCAAGACTTACAATATCGCGTCTTGTTACGTCCGAAACCTTGGGGCTGACATCCTTGATAAATCGCGGGGGTTCGACACCGGCCGATTTAAACGCGGTTCGGGTCTGATTGTTCAGACTGCCGCATCTTACCGCCGTATAGTTATTAACCGGATCAGTTCTGTTTCTGAATTCAGCGTAACACCAGGCTGCGCAAACCGAATCCATATCCGGGTTTCTGTGACCTGTTATAATTATCTCTGCCATCTTTCAAATTATAACGCGCTGATTATCCATAGTCTACCAGGGCAAAAAAATTGTTGTATTTCAGCTGATTCTGATTATATTTTTAATAGCGACGGAGGTAAAATGACGCTTCATAAATTTAAAATATTGACAAAACCTTTTTGGGTCCCGGCTATTACAGCTATCTATCTTTCTGCAGCCCGGCAGATTAATCCTTTTGTTCTGGTTTCCCTGGGTTTCTGTTATATCGGTGATCTGCTCTTAATAAAAAATCGTAAAAGCTGGTTTATTGCCGGAGCGTTTTCATTTATGGTCGGCCATCTCTTTTATATCTATGTCTTTCTGGAGAGTGCCGGAGGACTTCAGGTTTTTACTTCTTATCCCCTGTTTTGCGCTGTTGCTCTGGTTCCATATATTATCTACATTATCCTTTTTAACAAATTGCTTGCACATAATATGTCGTCAATCTTCCTGGTAGCTACCGTGTATATATCAGTTCTTCTGCTTATGAGTTATTCAAGCCTGACGAGATTCTGGAACCTTCCGTTTTATTCTTTCTTAATGACGTTCTCCGGAAGTATTCTTTTCATCATTTCCGACACGCTGATTAGCGTCCGTAATTTTAAAAGAAAGTTTAAGGGTATCGGCACAATAATAGTGGTTACCTATATCGCTGCCCAGCTGCTTATAATCGGAGGACTTTTGTAAACCGGTCAAACTCATCCAGAAAGTTTGGAGTGAAAATCGAATTTTCAGCTTCGTTTGCAGTATCTGCTGTTTTCCTTATTTCATCAATGCACCAGAATCTGCCGTCATCTATTTCAGACTCCTGAATTTTAATCTCTCCGTTCCATACAAGTCTGTAGGTTGAAACATACTCAGATTCAAACTTGTTTCTGTGAAGATATTTATAAAGATATCCGAATGATTCCGCCCCGGCTTTGATGCCGAGTTCTTCTGCGGTCTCTCTGATTGCAGCATCCAGATAATCCTCACCTGCATCAACATGACCTCCAACGGAAGTATCCCACTTTCCCGGCTGAACTGTTTTATTCCGGGATCTTTTTTGAAGGAAAAGCTCACCTTTATGGTTGAATACAATAACATGGGATACGCGGTGAATAAGCTCAGGATTCCCGTGGACTTCTTTTCTTGCTGCTTTGCTGATTATTATATCGTTGGTATCCACAACGTCGAAGTATTCTGTCATAACCCCGGTAGAATATACAAACAGCAGTATGTTATCAAGCAGCTTGACAAAATATTAATTTATGTATACATTGTTTATTAAATATACATTGTTTATTAAATATACATTGTTTACTTTAGCAATTTGTTTTACAAAAGGATTTTATGAGTACTGAAAGCAGAAAACAAAAACATAAGGAAAATCTGAAAACCCTTATTATAGAAAAAGCAATCGGCATTATCATGGAAAAAGGCTACAGCCGGTTTACAATAAGGCTGCTTGCCGAGTCCATTGATTATTCTCCACGGACCATTTATCTGTATTTCAAAAACAAGGAAGATCTGCTGCATGCAATTATCGAAAATGTTTTCTCCGAAACCGTTGAAGTAATGACACTCGCAAGCAGACAAAACATCGAATCGGCCGATTTTTTCAGATCAATGATTAACCGTCATATCAGGAATGCACTTTCAAATCCGTCGTTTTACAAAGCCGTTATTCAGGGAATCAACAGCTCCCGTCACATGCCGTCCGAATCAGAAAAGAGATTATCAGAACTTCTCTCGCATATATTGAAGAAATGTGTAAAAACGGAACTGAAAAATGACACCGAGAAATCAGTTGAAATTTTACTCGGCTCACTGCGAAGCACATCGGTTATGCTTATAAATAAAGGCCCGCATCTCGGCGAGCCTGAAATTCAGAATTATATTGAGCTTTATACAGATATTATTTTACGAGGATTAACATGAAACACATGAAAATCATAACAGCAATAACAATAATGGTTATCGTACTGTCGGCGGCAGTATGTATCACCGCAATAATCCCCGGAGAAGGCAAATCATATACAATAATGTCCCAATGGGGTGAAGAAATTGAAATACATGGTCGGGGATTGTATCAGCGGGAATCCCATTCGTACGCCGTTCAGGCTATAGCCCAGGATTGGGTTACGCTTGTCACAGGAATCCCGCTGCTGGTAATATCGCTGCTGATGGCGGTTAAGGAAAGTTACAGAGGCAGGCTTTTGCTTACCGGAACCCTCGGCTACTTTCTTTATACGTATATGTCATATGCATTTCTTATGACTTATAACAATATTTTTTTGATATATGTTTTGCTCTTCTCATTATCGCTTTTCGGATTTATTCTTTCGCTTATTGATCTGGATATAAATAAAATCAAATCACACATAAAACCGGGTTTTCCCCGTCGCAGCACCGGAATATTCTTTATCTTTATTGGAATAATGCTGCTGTTCATGTGGCTTGCAAGAATTATTCCGACGATTGGAACCGGCACAGCCCCGGTCGGACTTGAATCCTATACAACACTGGTTATACAGGCGATGGATCTGGGAATCATTGTTCCTGCAACGCTTATTGCTGCAACCGCATTGTTTTTAAAGCTGAATATAGGCTACGCCCTGTCGACGGTTATTGTGCTGAAAGGAGCCACCCTGTTTTCTGCTGTAACAATGATGGCAATTCTTATGAAACTGAACGGTATCGAGGTAAATCCGGCAGAATTTGCAGTCTTCCCGGCCGCAACCCTGATAAATTATATATTCTGCTTTCTTATTCTCCGGAACATTAAATAACTGTTACAGCCGGTTTTATCCTTCTATAAAAGATTGGGAAGAAACAACACAATTGAAGGAATGTAAGTAACTATTATAAGTACAATAATCAGGGCAATAATAAACGGCCATACCTCCCTCATAAAATCTCCGATTTGTACTTTAGTAATCGAACATGTGGTGAACATCATGGAACCGAAGGGAGGTGTGATTCCGCCTATCATAATATTAACAATTAATATAAGACCGAAATGAATTACATCAATACCCATCGAACTTATTACAGGGACCAGAAGCGGAGCTACTATAATAAGAACCGCCCCTCCCTCAAGAAACATTCCCAGTAAAAGCAGAAATATATTGATTACTACCAGCATAAGCCATGGCGATTCAGATAAAGAAATCAGAGATTTCGTCAGTTCATACGGAATTCTTTCCCAGGCCATATATTGTCCGAAAACAGAAGCTGCAACAATTATTAAAACAACAGAGCTTGTTGAATAAACAGTATTTTTCAAAATGATCGGAAGATGCTTCCATTTCAGCTTTTTATAGAAAAAGACGCCTACAAAAGTACAAAAAAGCACAGCTATAGCGCCTGCCTCAGTAGGTGTAAAAATACCGAACCGTATTCCCAGAATGATTCCGAAAGGAAGTAATAATGCCCATATGGACTCTTTTAATTGCTTGAAGATATTGCCAGGGGACGACATTTTTTCCCTTGTCGGTTTATAACCCCTTTTACTGGAAATAATATAAACCGTGACCATCAGGGCAATACACATAAGAAGTCCAGGTACATAACCGCCGATAAACATCTTGGCCACAGACGCCCGTGCAATCAAAGCATAAATTATAAGATTAATCCCTGGAGGAATAACAGGAGCAATAGATGAAGAAGCAGCTGTAATTGCAGTTGAGAAAGCCTTGCCGTACCCTCTTTTTTCCATTTCAGGCACAAGGATTTTGGACTGCATTGCAGCATCGGCATTAGCTGATCCTGAGATCCCTCCCATCATGGTGCTTAATACGACATTAACCTGCGCCAGACCTCCCTTCATATGACCGGTGAGCACATCAGCCATTTTCATCAGGCTTGAACTTATTCCTGAAAAGTTCATTATCTCACCCATCATAATAAAGAACGGCACAGCCAGCAGCGGAAAAGATGATGACGCTGTTATGAATTTCTGCAGAATCAGATCCGGAGGTGTCCCCACATCTCCGAAAGTAAAATAAGCCAGGGCAGCCGCAAGAAGTGCAAAAGCAATGGGAATACTTGAAAAATACAATACCATTACTATTACTATTGGAAAAATTGACATATTAATATCCTTACTTTACTTTCTCTGTTGATTCTGCAGTCGCGGAAGTGCTGAAAAAAAGCTTCCCCTCAATTATAACAAACCTCAGTGCATAAAGTGTCATAAGACCAAACCCGACAGTAATTGCCAGATTAACGTATATTGCAGGAATATCCAGAACCGGAGTTCTTTTTAACCTGTTTGCATTTATAAACAGTGTGCTTAAATATGTTATATAACCATTTATGACGAACATTAAGAAATTTATTATAATTGAAACCAGTTCCCTTGCCTTTTCCGGGAAGAGTTTTGTAATTAAATCTATACCAATGTGTATTTTATATTTATAAGCTGCAGCAGAACCGATAAAAATACTCCAGATAAAGCAGGTAGTAGCAACTTCCTCAACCCAGAACAAGCCGCTGTGAAAAAGATACCTCAAAACAACATTTATAATAACAACAAGAACTGTAACTGATAAAAAAGCGGCGCTTATTATTACTTCTACATTAGGAAGTAATTTTTTTAATAATAAAGTCATTTTTTTTCCGTAAATAACAGGATTGGCGTATAGAGTTTATAATCTATACGCCTTTTATATAAAGATATTTTAACGCATGGAATCCAATTCAGCAAATATTGAATTAAAAATTCCGGGAGTCATACCTTCCTGCTCTGCATAAAGCGGAGCAAGGGCTTTTCTGAAGGCCTCTCCGTCAACCTCATTGAATTTAACGCCGTATGATTCAAGTTCTTTTTTAACATCTCCATGCTGTGATTTAAGAAGACTTACCATATCATTTGCGCCCTTTGTAAATTCCTCCTGAATAATTGTTCGATACTTTTCAGGAATTGAAGCCCATACATCAGTCGAAATATACACACCGCAGGTTCCCAGAATATGTCTGGTTTCAGCAACATTTTTTGTCGGGCCCTCATACACCTTGGTTCCCAGATTTGTAAACTCGGAACCTTCGAGTCCGTCTACAACACCCTGCTGTACAGCAGAAAGGGTTTCGCCCCAGGGAAGCGGTGTTGCAATTGCACCCATAGCCGAAAGAGTATCGATATAAGACTTTGAACCCGGTGTCCGGAGTTTCACTCCTTCCAGGTCAGCCGGGGTTCTTACAATTTTATTTGTAATAACATTCCGAAAACCATAAATGTAGTCAAGCGCAAGGATCTTTATTCCCTGTTCTTCAGCCTGGGCCATCATGTCTTTAACAAGCGCTGTTCTTGTAAGTGCAACATATTCATCGAAGCTTCTGTAAAGCATCGGCGCATAGAGGGCTTTGAAATCCGGAACATAATCGCCTATAAATGAAGGGTCTTCAACAGATATAAAGTCAGCACCCCTGACGACCTGTTCAACACCTTCCTTATAAGCAGGAAGCTGAGCCTGCGGGAATGTTTGAATTTCAATTGCACCGTCAGTTTTTTCATAAATACTTTCAGCTACTGCATCCATTGATTTTGTCAACTGCTCCGCAGGACTGAAGACATGACTTAGTTTGAGGACAAGTTTGTAATCATCACCAGCGTCTGTTTTCGCCTCCTGTTGTCCCCCGGCAAAAACCATCATTGTTGAAAGTAATACAATACTTAAAACAATCAACATTCTTCTTTTCATCATCAAATCCTCCTGATAATTTTGGTCGTTCTTTAAATAAAGAATTGTCGTAAATGTTCGTTTGCGAACATATATTGACAGATTAACCTAATAAAATGGATATGTCAAATATTTATTATCAATGTGATTGTTTTAGTACATATTTATAAGGTTTCTTGGTTTATATCAATCAAAACATTATTTCGATAACGCTCTTGTCTGAATCACCTTTATGCCCAATTCTTCAAAATCCCTGATATATTCTTCATCCTGAAACTGGTCCGTAATCAGGGTATTAATTCTGTTTACAGGGGCTGTGACGAAGTCGGAAACAAGTCCTAATTTCCGGTGATCCGCTACTACGATAATTTCACCGCGTGTACGATCCATCATTATTTTTGTTGTTTCTGCAGCATATTGTATTGGAGTCGTGAGACCATAACGGCAACTTATACCGTGAACACCGAGAATTGCCTTGTTTGCAATGACCTGATTAAGAATATCATTTGTAAAACCGCCGTAAAAGGCATTAGACTGGGAATGAAATAATCCCCCCGCCAGAATTAAATCGATATCCGGATTATCAACCTGGCCGAGCGCACCTGCATTGATAGTTACAATCTTTACATTTTTAGCTTTTATATACCTGAAAATATGAAAGGTCGTTGATCCGCCATTAATAAATACAGTATCACCGTCTTCAATTAATTCAGCAGCTGTCTTTGCTATCAAATCCTTGTTTTCCAGTTCAAGATCAGATCTGCTGTTATAATTTATTTCATGATGAATATGTTTAACTGAAATTGCACCGCCATGAGTTCTTTCCAACAGATTTCTTGTTTCCATTAATGCAAGATCTCTTCTGATGGTGATCTCAGCCACATCCAGAATATTACTTAATTCCAGAACACGAACATAACCGTCCCGTTGAAGCAATTCCATAATTCTCTGCTGCCTGGCAGTTTGTGATTTTGACAGTTTTGACTGATCTGAGTTCATCATTTCAGTATTATAACTATCAAAAAGCCAATAATCAATAACAAGTTTATTTTTTGGTTGCAAACGTTCATATAATGATACTATAATGTTCGTTAGCGTTCACACAACAGGATAACAAGTATTGTCTGGAGAAGATATGATAAATGATTTTATAAGCACTATGGAAGAAGCCATAACTGTATTACAGAATTATCCCGCAAAGGAGATTCTTTTATTTCATCATAATGATACCGACGGAATAAGCTCCGGAACCATACTTATCAATGCATTCTCGGCGGTAGGTTATAAAGTGTCACACTATCCGCTTGAAAAACCTTATCCGCAGATATTGGAAAAAGTATTTTTAGAAAGTAATCAGATTATCGTTTTTTCAGATTTCGCGGGAAAGATCGCTCCGCTTATTTCACAATTGAATAATAAAAGAAACCTTGTCTTAATCCTGGATCATCACCCTGCTGAACCGGTAAGCGATAACCATGTTTTTAATCTTGATGGAGAATTCTTCAATCTTAAAGGGGATCAGGATATCTCCGCATCAGCAACCTGCTATCTTTTTGCTAAAACAATGTACAGGTTGTTCAGCTTAAAGTCTAATCCCATGCCGCATTTGGGAGTTCTGGGAGCTATAGGCGACGGTTTTTTTGTTAACGGTGCGTTATCCGGAATTAACAGACAAATACTTCAAGAAGCAGAAGACCTCAATGTAATCAGAACGGAAATAAAATCAACCGGAGAGGAATATTTTATTTTATTGGGGGGAAAAGAGTATGAAGCCGAAAATATCTGTAAAACTTTGGATACTCTCGGGGGAGTCGGTTATTATGAAGATGGTGTTTCAGCCGGGATTCAAGTCTGCAACGGCGGATTAACACCTGATATTACACTTTATGCAGAGAAACTTGATTCCGTCAAAAATAAAATATTTATGAATGAGATTAAAAATATCAAAAACAATTTAATAACGACAAAGAATCTGCAGTGGCTCAATGTTGAAAACAGATTTTCGCCTATGGGCATCAAAATGATAGGCGTGTTCCTCACGGAAATAAAAGATGCCGAATTTGTCGACAGGAAAAAGTATCTTGCAGGATTTCAGCAGATACCGGATTTTGTTCCCGGATTCGGCGAAATAGAATTTAATTCAACAAAAATCTCCATGCGGGTTTCAGAATATCTGGTAATGAAAATCCGGAACAGCGAAATCAGGGGATTAAACAGCTTCCTTCCGGCGGCCACAGAAAAAATCGGAGGTTTCTCCGATGCATGTCACAGGCTTTCTGCCGCGACGACAATAAGGAAGGGACAGGAACAGGAACTTATAGATGAAATTGAAAAACTTTTAGCAAATGAGGGGGATTTGGTATGAATACCGGAAAGGGTTACGGCAAGACTATTTTAATCGGAGATCAGTTTGTACTCTGGGAGGTCCCGGCAATTCTGTCTGCGATACCTTTTGAAACAGAGTGTACAGTTGAAAAACTTGACTCGGGAAAGGGCTGGTTTCTTGAAGACAACAGAATTGAGGTCCCCGGCTATAAAAAAGCCAAAGAAGATGACAGCAATGTGTCATTCAACAGAATGGTCAAGGTAATGGGATTGGATCTTGATAAAAATCCGATAAAAATAACGGTTGCAGGCGATCTGCTCGCCGGAAGCGGAGTTGGCGCCAGTGCGGCAATCTGCGTATCATTTGCCAGAGCATGCAACAAGGCGTTTGATCTGGGCATGGATATACTTGATATTAATCACATTGCCTGGGAAGGCGAATTCGGTTATCACGGACTTCCGAGCGGTCTTGACAATACAGTTTCGACCTACGGCGGAGTAATTAAATATCAGATAAAAGACGGTATTAAACAATTTAAGAGAATTGATCTTTTTGAACCGGTTGAAATTGTTCTCGGCAACAGCGGAGTAACATCCAATACAGCCTCGCTCAAGGGCTTTCTTGAAAAACAGGAAGATGATAATCCGGCATTATTCAATGAACGTCTTAACAAGATCAAAACACAGGTAGAAGCTCTGGAACATGCTCTGTCAAAAGGAGATCTGAAAAAAACCGGTCTTATCATGAATGAAAATCACAGGATACTCATTGACATGGGTTTGTCACATAATAAATTGATCGATTTATGTGATACTGCAAACTCACTGGGTGCATACGGAGCAAAAGTTACAGGAGGCGGAAGAGGCGGATACATGGTTGCGCTTACTCCCGGAAAAGAACTTCAGGACAAGGTAGCTTCAGCGTTCGAGGCTGAAGGTATAGCAACAATAAGGGCTTCTATCGGTGGAAAACCCACTGATAGTACTTCCTTTCAAATTTTTAAATAGCAATGACTTTTTGTTAAAAATCCCTGCATAATGCGGGGATTGTATTTTTAGCTACCGCCGAACAATACTGTCCGGAACATCATACTGACGCCAGCTTACCCGGCCTTCGTTTACAGCATCACGCAGCAGTCTTTCTGTTTTCGAAAGATTTTTTGCCCTGCCGCTTTTAATTTCTACAAAAACAATCTCGTCAATACGCCCGTCATCCATTCCCCTGAAAACAAGCAGATCTATAGGCTTACCTATAAACCGGCATTCATTGGGATTGTAGGGAAAATCAGGAAGGTATGGCGCCAGCTGTTCAGAAAACTGCCCGCCGAGAACCGCACGGGAACGCTTTATTCTGTCGCGGACAATACTCTCAATTTTATTTTTTTCCCAGTCCCGTTCTTCGGCCCGGCGTCCGGAGACACGGCCCAACCGGAAGGCTATAAAAATCAGAACTACAGCGGCAAGGACAATAAGTACCAGTACTATTTCAGGATTCATGGCTCATTATATCATTTCAAATCATATTGTCACAGGAATATAGATCTCGCTTACAGATTCTTCATTGTACGGTCCCTTGTGGTCCGGCGGGTAGTATTCAAAGTTGAAACAATGCGGAAGCTTGTAGTCGGTATCGGGAAGATAGGTATTATATATGTATTCATATGTAAGTCCCACTTTATTCGACAATCCCCGGTGATAGAACCTGAGATATTTCTGCGCAGGAAGGGTTTTAGCTGAAAACTGAATCGGAATATCTCCGCCCGGAACAACCTCGATTGCAAGAAAAAAGAAAACTGATCCGTAATCCTGGTTTGGAAACCAGTACTGTACCTGGTAGTATTTTTCCGGCACAACCCGACCGCTTATTGTATTTATATTCTTTTCAAAAGCATGCCACGGTGCGGAAAGATCTTCAGGCATTTCCGAGTTATAATACAACGGCATACCGATAAGCGACAGCGGACCAAAATCAACCAGTTCAGGTTCTTTATACGGAATATTCCTGATATGTTCCAGTTTCTCCGCGGTAAGCGGCGAGCACAAGGCTTCTGAAGCAATTCGGCTGCCTGTTTTCAGCCGGCTCGGATTAAAACCAACCTGTTTCTGAAAAGCCCTGGAGAACGATTCGGGGCTGCCGAAACCATAGTCAAAAGCTATATCAATTATCTTTTTATCATCATTCATAATTTCAAACGCGGCTTCCGTTATCTTCCGCTTAAGAAAATAAGATTTAGGTGAATACCCGGTTACTCCCCTGAATAACCGGATAAAATAATAAACAGAGAAACCGAGCCTGTCGGAAACTTCCTGAATACTCATTTCAGTTTTAAGATTGTTTTCCATAATTGAGAGCGATTGATAAATTATTTCCCTGTTGCTCACCCGTCTTCTCCATTTGCCGGTTAACCGGCTAAAAATTAAAAACATCTTCCCAGGCGAAATCAGCAGATTCTTTTACAGTTTTCGGCCAATCCGAACACCAGCCGGGAACCTTCCAGCGGTCTACCCGGTCGGAGCTGCCGTGGTAAGGCTTGATATCGATAACCGGCGTTCCGGCTTCGGCATCAATATACGGAGTGTAGATCACCCCAGCCTTAAAATCAATTCTGCTTACATAAACCGGTGTGATGGCCACAGGATTCGGCCTTATTGGAGAACGGGTAGCGAAAATCCCGAGTTTTTCAGGGCCTTTTTTATAAGGTTTTTGAGTCGTCAGGATGTCGCGAAACTCCTCTGAATCAAACTGGTTTGCCCACCATATAATGTTCAGCCAGCTGAACCCGTCGATACCTGTTAACGCTTCCCTGTAAACAGATTCCAGGCGAACAATGAACCCGCTCGCCTCCTGCTCAATACTTCCGATTTGTTTCAGTCCAAATTTCATTTTTCCTCCTAAAATCCAGCCATGAATGGCAGGTGATAAAATCATACGACATGCAGAAAAACGGTGCTTGAGATTAATTGTTCTGTTTCGGCAAAATCATCGACTTTTTTTGCGTTTTACCGGTGGATTTACTCATAATTTGTTTTTATGTATACTGTTGCCATTCCACCCCCACAGAGAGGTACATCATGATAAAGGTCAATGAAAACTATTCAAAGTTGAAGGCTTCATATCTCTTTTCAGATATTGCCAAACGTGTTAAAGCATACCAGGATGAAAATCCGGACAACAAAATCATAAAACTCGGGATAGGCGACGTTACAAAACCGCTTACTCCGACATGTCTCGAGGCTTTCCATAAAGCCGTCGACGATATGGCGGCCGAAGAAACCTTTCGCGGATACGGCCCCGAACAGGGATATGCTTTTCTGCGCGAGGCAATTGCGCAGAACGATTTTGCCGCCCGCGGCTGCAACATCACTGCAGATGAAGTTTTTATCAGCGACGGTTCAAAATGCGACACCGGAAACATTCAGGAGCTCTTTTCCGATGACTGCGTTATCGCAGTTCCCGATCCGGTCTATCCTGTTTATGTAGATACAAACGTCATGGCGGGACGTACCGGCATATGGGAAAACGGCCGCTACAAAGGTCTTGTCTACCTGGATTCTACAAATGAAAACGGTTTTGTCCCCTCGCCGCCTCAGCAAAAAGCGGATGTTATATACCTCTGTTTCCCGAATAATCCGACAGGGGCAACAGCAACAAAAAAGCAGCTTGAAGCCTGGGTTAAATACGCTCTTGATAACGACGCCCTTATTCTTTTTGACGCCGCTTACGTTGCCTTCATCCGCGATGAATCAATTCCTCACAGTATTTATGAAATTGACGGGGCCCGCAAGTGCGCAATTGAGTTCAGAAGTTTTTCCAAGACAGCAGGATTCACCGGAACCAGATGTGCATATACGGTAATCCCGTCTGAATGCCGCGGTTTTACTGCCGACGGCAACCGTGTTGAGCTCCATCCGCTCTGGAACAGGCGCCACAGCACAAAATTCAACGGAGTATCCTACCCTGTTCAGCGCGCTGCGGAAGCCGTTTATTCCGAACAGGGCAAAAAAGAAGTAACCCAACTTGTTGATTACTATCTGAACAATGCAAAGATTATCCGTAACAAGATGACCGACCTCGGATATACCTGTTACGGCGGATACAACTCCCCGTACATATGGATAGAAGGCGGTATGGATTCATGGGATTTCTTCGATCTTCTTCTGAAAAAGGCCGAAGTTGTGTGTACCCCGGGCAGCGGATTCGGTAAATGCGGAGAAGGCTTTATCAGAATAAGCGCCTTCAATTCTGTTGAAAATGTTAATGAAGCAATGAGCAGAATCGAAGACGCCCTGAAATAAAATAAAAATTATTAAAAAGGATATTGCAGTGGCAGATTATAATTCATTTCAGGAAAATTTTTCCCGGTTTATTCTTTCAGCATCCGGTTTCAGAAAGATATTTGCCGCCGACAACGGCCGGACCGCCGATGAGGAAAGTAAAAGCACGGAGATCACGGCTGAAGACGCCGCGGCATCAGCGATAATCACTGATATCTTCGGCGAGCTTGTTTCTGAACACGGCGGCAGGACAATAGCCGTCGGGATGGATGCAAGGCCCACCGGTCCTGCCATCGCTTCGGTGATTATAAAAACACTGCAACAACTCGGATTCAGCATCAGGTATTCAGGAATTACAGCAGCACCCGAGCTTATGGCCCGGGTAAAAACTGCACCGGATATCGACGGGTTTGCATATATCTCGGCCAGCCATAATCCGATAGGCCATAACGGGTTTAAATTCGGATTATCAGACGGGGCCGTACTTGGCGGAAATACGGCAAAAAACTTCATCTCAAATGTTATAGCCGCTGCAGTTGACGAAGATAAGTATAACCGCTACTCCGATGTTCTTGCTGAACCGGGATCATCTCCGGAATCAGTCCTGCCGGATCCTTCAAAAAATAAAGCTGCTGCCGAAGCTGCCTATACTGTATTCTCAAATGAAGTTATAACGGCTGAATCCAATCCGGACAGTCAGAAAACCGTTATGGATCGGCTGCGCACTTCAGCATCAAAAATCGGGATAGTAGCCGAGCTTAACGGTTCAGCCCGCGGAGTCAGCATCGACAGGGAATACTTTAAAAGCTTCGGAATGAAAACCCTTTTTCTGAACGATATTCCCGGCGCGGTAGTCCACCGTATTGTGCCTGAAGGCAGTTCACTGGATTTATGCCGCGCTGAACTTGAAAAAGCCCATACTGCGGATCCGGCCTTTATACTCGGATATGTTCCGGACAACGACGGGGATCGCGGCAATATTGTATACTTCAATGAGCGGACAAAACGCGCCGAAATTCTTGAAGCACAGGAGGTTTTCGCTCTTTCGGTAAAATCGGAACTCGAATTCATGAAACAGACAAAGCCCGGCGCAAAAACGGCTGTTGCAGTAAACGGTCCCACCTCAATGCGGATAGAGCGTATTGCCGAAGAATACGGAGCTGACGTTTTTCGCGCCGAGGTCGGCGAGGCAAATGTAGTTAACCTTGCAGCAGAGAAAAGAGCCGACGGTTATGAGGTCAGGATCCTCGGAGAAGGTTCAAACGGAGGGAATATTACACATCCGGCGACAGTACGTGATCCACTCAACACAATATTCGCGCTGGTAAAGCTGATTGCTTTTGCCGGATTCAGCTCAATAACTGAAGCAGTGGAATCTCTGCCTGCCTTCTCGACAACAAGTGCTTATGAAGACGAAGCCAAAATGCAAATCGGAACTATAAGCCATGCCGAACTAAAGGCAAACTATGAGCAAATTTTTCCCGCGGCTTTTGAAAAACGTAAAGTACAGCTCAAAACCGATTACGGTATCACCGGATGGTACGAGGTAAATTATGAAGGAACTGCCGCACGAAAAGGCGTCGGCCCGAAATACCGCAGCGGAAAGGAAACCGGCGGGCTTAAAATAATGCTTACCGGCGTCGGCACCGACAATTCCGGCATACAGGTGCTTCGTGATGTTGCTTTTCTCTGGATGAGGGGCTCCGGCACGGAACCCGTATTCAGGGTTGGGACCGATATCGAAGGCAACAACCCGAAAGCCATGCGCGAACTGCTTGAATGGCAGAGGAAACTTGTAGCAGAAGCAGCTGCCCCGGGCGGTTTACCAACCGCCTGAAGCCCCTCCGCCTCCGAAGCCTCCGCCTCCGCCGGAGAAACCTCCTCCGCCGAAACCGCCGCCTCCGAACCCCCCGCTGCCGAACCCGTCGCGACCGTTATATCGCCTTCCGGATCCCATCATTGAGCCGAGAAAAAACCAGGGCCAGATACTGCCTCCGCGTCTGCGTCCGCGCCTTCCGAGCCTTGCAATCGAAGAAAAGAAGATGATCAGAATGAAGACTACCAGGTTAAACGGAATGCCTGCGCGTGAAGAAGAGCTCTGCCTTGAAGCAGCTTCGTTTGATTTGGCTATCTGTTCCGCACTGATGTCTGCTGTTTTTAATATTACCCCGCCGACTGCTGAAGCGCCGTCATACAGCCCCTGTGCGTAATTTCCTTCCCTGAGTTGAGGAAGAATAACTTCCCTGATAATATATCCGGATTTTGCATCAGTAAGGTCCGCTTCCAGGCCGTAGCCTACTTCGATCCGAACTTTACGCTCCTTGAGCGCAAGAAGAATCAGCGCGCCGTTATCCTTTCCGGCCTGACCAAGCTTCCATTCTTCAGCTACTGCCAAGGAATATTCTTCAATGGATTCTCCGCTTAAATCAGGTACTGTAAGCACTGCAACCTGTGCGGTCGTTGCGCTTTCAAGCTCCATGAGCATCTGTTCAATTACTGTTTCATCCCTGCTTGAAATAACTCCAGCCTTGTCAACAACCGGACCATCCAGGGCCGGAACCTTCAAAGCAAATACAGGAGTCAGGAGAACGGCCGTTATTATAAAAAGAAACACAATTTTCTTCTGCATAAATTAATCCTCCAGAAATACTATGCCGTCCGGCAGTTCGTTTACATCATCATTCTTTACAGGGAAATGACGCTCCAGTATCTCCGAACAATCCATAATCGCTTTTTCAAGTCCATCGGCAGGTTGCCCCTTCCTGATTGCCGCAATCAGGTTGTTCAGAATTCCTTCCCAATCTTCAGGCTTAACCTTTGAATTAATACCTTCATCCGCAATTATCTCAACCCTGCGTTCCCGGAGCGATAAAAAGAACAAAATGCCCGTCCTGTCCCTGGTGTTAACGGCACCTGACTCTGTAAAATGAACAAGCGCCCTTCGGTGAACATTCCGGGAAATCACGGCTTTCGGCACGAACTTTCTGTCAAATCCGGGAATGTTGGTAATTGCATATATTATTCCGATTACAAGCATCGTGCTTGCTCCGTAAAACGCTGTTACATACCATGATTGCGGGCTCCAGAACAAACTGTTGATCCAGTTTTCAATCCCGGAATAAAAAAGCAGGACAACAGAATAATAAATAAATCCGCCGATTACTGAAAACAGAAGTTCAGCTGCGGCATAATTGGAGCTTTCATTTATCACCGCGGCAAGAACTTCACCGGAAGATACCGACTCCACATGTGCAGCTGCCTTGTTTATACGATCTATTTCATTTTTACTGAATTTTAAATCAGCCATATGTCTCACCTTAGAATTCCACTTTCGGAGCGGTTTCTGCACCCTGAGCAGCTTCAAAATACGGTTTTTCGTCGAAACCGGCAATATTGGCAATAATCATTCTGGGAAACTGCTTTATATATGTATTGTATACCTGAACCGCCTCATTAAAACGCTTGCGCTCTACAGCAATACGGTTCTCAGTTCCTTCAAGCTGGTCCTGAAGAGCTATAAAATTCTGGTTCGCTTTCAGTTCCGGATAATTCTCTGTTACAACAAGCAGTCTCTGCAGTGCTCCGCCAAGTGTTGACTGAGCCTGTTGAAAACGTTCAAAGGCTGCCGGATCATTAAGCAGCTCGTCAGACATTTGCATCACCCCTCCGGCGTTGGCCCTTGCTTCGGCTACAGCCGTAAATGTCTCACTTTCATGAGCAGCATATCCTTTTACCGTT
Organism: Spirochaetia bacterium; assembly: GCA_963675665.1. Taxonomy (GTDB): domain Bacteria; phylum Spirochaetota; class Spirochaetia; order UBA9216; family UBA9216; genus Thalassospirochaeta. The sequence continues at coordinate 2,862,623 of OY776510.1, read as the reverse complement.
TCAACAAGATTCGGAATCAAATCAAATCTGCGCTGATATACATTTTCAACCTGGCTCCATGATGCCTTTACAGTTTCTTCCATGGTCACCATTTTATTATAGGTCCCTGCAAATGAACCATATATTATCAGAATGATTATCACAACGATTGCTACAGGAATAATAATTTTTAATGCTTTATTGGTCATTTTTCTTCTCCTATACATTTTTCCCGCCATGGAAGGCGGGCTATTGAAGTGAAGTTTGACAAGTAACACCTGGCAACCTTCAAAATAACAAATATATACACAGTATCTATTTGTTTATTACAACTAAGTTAATAGAATATTCAGTATCGAGGCAACATAAATTGCATTGTTTTTCAATTAATTCAGGTTCAGCCTGGTGCTATGTGATGTGAGCCCTTCAAATTCCGCCTCATGTGGAAAACATTTTGATATTTTCCCGGGCAATTCCTTTTTTACTCTTGATGAAATCGATATTTCCCCGGGCCTGGTTCCTGATTTCTCAAGATGGGCGGCATAGTTTATTATATCTGATACTATATGGCCGGTATCCATTGAGAATCGGAATTTCCCTGTATCAATACCTATCCGCAGAATTATCTCATCATTAATCGGAATATCGGGTCTTAGATTGAACACCGGAACCGAGCTCTGAATATCAAGCGCACATAAAACTGCTCTTTGTTCGTGCTTCCTGAAAGCATAAGCTATCAGGCCCCCGTCCCCGGCAAAAGACCAGATTCTTCCGTCGTAATCAGACACTTTCCGTTCAATAAATTTCCTCAGGTAAAAATACACTTTTTCCATTTTGGGAGCGCCGTACTTTCTGACCAGTTTTGAATTTCCAACGATATCAAGACTGAGTATCGAAAATGAGTAAACCTTGCCGTCTTTCAACGAACCCCAATTTACAAGAACATCCCTGTCCTTGTGGCCGTGATGCAGTTTTCTTTTTTTAAAATCATATATAATTCCGCATTTTGTCAATTTATTAAGGTATGTCTCCAAACCGTTAATTCCGACGGCTTTACCGTTAATGGTACTGTCATCCAGCTCAATTAAAAGTTTAATAAGCTCGAACGTTTTGCGCATTGTATTGGAGTAACTGACAAGTACCGATGCTGCTCTTGATGATGAAAAGGTAATATGATTGCCTTCTCCGGCAATCCCATGGGTACTGTACCCTGAGTACAGCATATTGCCGATTTTATCTATCTCATCAGCAGAGAAGTTTTTTGACAATATTTCAGATGTTTCATTAAGAAGAGCCGGCTCGAGCAATAAATCCTCCGCAATGGCATACTAACATTTACCAATCCAATTATCAATATTTTACGGAGGTAATTGTGATACAATGTGTGCTGCAGTGCTACTTTGTGGTTAGATTAAAGACTCCGTCCCAGTTTGCGGGCGGCGCTTTTTTCCTGTATTCAGTGCAGCGTTTTATATATATGCCGGCGGGACCGTCTTCCGGATCTATCCGCAGAATTTTCTGAAAAAGGTCCTCTGCATCAGCCCAGTTCTTTTCCTCGAATTTTTCGAGTGCATCATGGAAAATATTAATGATCTCAAGACTTTCATCCCCGGCAAGTTCCTTTTCATCGACAAGCTCGAAAAGCCGCACAGGTTCGCTTATTCCAACTACCCGTACCCTGTCGAGCCTGCGCAGCAGAAATTCATCACCCAGTTCATCAGCAGTCATCGAACTGATCAGTTTCCAGCAGTTATATTGCTTGTTAACACCTTCCAGTCTTGCCGCAAGGTTTACCGCATTTCCCATAATTGTATAGTCCATCTTGCGGGCAGTACCCATATTTCCTACTACCATATCGCCGGTATTAATACCTATTCGGGTAAGAAGCGGAGTCGGCACTATTTCATCCTCCATGAAATGACCGTTCATAATGCGCTCCATCTTTTTCATTCTTACTGCCGCCCGGCAGGCCCTTACGGCGTGATCATCAAAATCAACCGGAGCTCCGAAGAATGCTATGATTGCATCCCCCTCGTACTTATCTATTGTTCCGCCCTGATCCATAACAAGATTGCTCATTTCGGTAAGATACATATTAAGAATTTTAACCAGATCAGTCGGATCAAGCTGCTCGGATATCGTTGAAAACCCTTTAACATCAGTAAATATTGCCGTCATATGTTTTTTCTCACCGCCGAGGGTAAGTTTGTCTGGATCATCAATAAGGTTTTCAATTACCTGATCAGAGAGATAATGTCCGAAAGCATTCCTTATGTAACTTCTTTCCTTTGCCGTCTCAAGAAATTTCAGAAAGCTCATAAAAACAAAGGTGACGGCAACCGAAAGAACAGGCGTCAGCAGCTGTATATAAATACCGAGCATAAGAAAAACACCGATCTCAATCGCTGCAATTATTATTACTATTGCAATACCCCAGAGAATAGTTGGAAGAGCATCCATTTTATGAATTATCAGGTATAAAAGAAAAGTTAAAACTACAGCCAGAAGAATGGAAATCCATCGTGATGAATCGTCGAGAAAACTGTCCTGAATTATCATATTGATAACAGCTGCGTGTGTTCCGACGTTTGCATATTCCTTGGAAAACGGGTTAACTCCGCGGTCGAATGTGGAGGTGGCTGAAGACCCTATTATACAGAAAGAACCGTTCACAGCCTCGCTGATAATATCCCGTGTTTTCATGTAGTCATCGTAAAGAATTCTTACCTCGGAAAAGTTGTTTGCCACATTTGCATCGATAGCCTTGTATTCTTCCGTTTCCTCCGAAGAGAGGCCTTCAGTTGCAAGAATATCCTCAATCTGCCCCCGTATAACCGATTCAGCCTGACCGTTGATAAAATTGCCGACTTCAGAGAAAAAATACTCCCTCGAATCCCTGAAATCCTGCAGATATGTTCTGTCGCCTCCGTTGAGCACTTCCTGCTTTATCGATTCGGCATAATCATAACCTGCAAAAATATCCTGATCACCTTCGTAATAGTAAAAATACTGATCAGCTTCGAGCAGCTTAAGATTTTCTATCAGCGCTTCCTCCTGCCAGTTATGCAAAACCATGTAATAATATGAAAGATGCCTGAAACTTTTCCAGTAATCTTTCGCCGGCCAGTTTATAAGAAAAGTTCCGTCATCAGCTCTTGGCACCCTGATATCCCTTGGTCCTTCGCTGCCCGGAATATCGGCCTGCTCGATAACAAGGTAGTCGTCGGTCAGCGTGAGTTTCGGATTTCCAATCCACTCAAGAAACGGAGACATGGCCAGCTGGGCAAAGAAATGATCCGAGTATTCTATAAAAAAATCGACCCTTCTTCTTACACCGTCATTATCGATGATTATATTCGGAAAACCGGCTCCGCCGCCGTTCTGTATAAGCCGGGGCAGCGCGGGATCAATACTCTCCGCCGATGTATATAATTCCGTTTTAACTTCAATATTCGGGTAGGCGATGTTTTCAAGAATCCAGTTTTCAAAATCTTCGGAAAGCTCTACTTCATAATCATCTACCATATTGACGGTAAAAAAAACATTGTCATACAGGTAAACAGCCTTACTGAAATACTCATCGTTGTCCCTGGCAACCTCGGCAACCTTTGACAAAAGAATATCTTTGGCCTGATCGTTAAGTGTTGCAAGATCATAAATATAGTCTGCTGCAACTTCCATCGGCAGCGCGCCGCTGGCTATAGCCCCGAAAAGATCAAGAATATTGTTATTAATTATCTCAAACTCCCCTTCAAAAACCTCCGGAAGCTCATTTCTCAGAAAATCCGGATCAACCGCGGTAGGACTTTTCTGAACATATTCAATATCAAAAACAGCATATTCAGCGCCCAGTTCCTTCATTGTAATCAGACCGTTCGCCATAATGTCCCGGCTCCAGGGCCATACGCCTACTTTTTCAATTGAAGTATCATCTACATCAATAAGCAGAATTCTGCTGTCTTCGGGTATTTCCCTCTTCAAATGGAGAAGTACATCATAAAGTCGGTTCTCAAGTGTTGCTAAAGCTCCAAAATAAGTGAGCAAAGAAAAAACTACGACAATCAGTACCGCTACTGTGATTTTGAGATTGATTTTTCCTTCCATAATCGGCTAACCTTTATTAAAAAACATTTGAAAGCAATGACTGTAAGTACTATACTTTAATGGTAGTATAATCCATAAAATGGAGAAAAGGTATGCAAAAAAATAAAGTTTTTCTCATTTTTACCGCTGTCATAATACTGGTTGGAGCAGCAAGCCTGAACGCCCAGTCAATGGAGATTGTTGATAATCTTCTCGCATCCGGCGAAGCAGGCTTCGGCGAATCGGTATATATGATAGCTGTTGGAAGCGGGATAGCTGATGAAAACGCGACGATAAACGATGCGGTTAATATTATCACTGAAAACAAGTGGAACAAATCGCATAAGGAAGCCTCCGATCCTGTAACATTGGGAGAAATGTCTTACATCATAATGCAGGCGTTCGGGATGAAGGGAGGAATCATGTATACGCTGTTTCCTTCGCCAAGATATGCCGTACGGGAACTTGTTTTCCTTGAAGTCCTGGACTCGGGAGCCCATCCGAACAAAACGGTAACCGGAGAAGATGTAATTAATATTCTCTCCAAAGCGATTGAGCTCAAGGAGGCTGAATAATGAAACGAATTTCTGTAATTATACTCTCCGCAATACTTCTGCTTGCCGCCGGTGTCAATCTTGCAGCATTGGATTACGGCGGATCGCTTACTTCTGCAACAGGCTACTCATCCGCGCCTGCCGGGGGATTAACAAATGAGGAAGCTGTAGGAATCTGGTTTGAAACCGGAAAGGGCGAACATTATTCATTCGAGATGAAAACTGATCATATTGCATCCATTACCGATGAAGGTTTTCAGTTTTATATAAACCCCGACTACGTCAAACTTGACGGTCTCTGGGATAATCTTGATTACGGTCCTTCCATACTTGCTACAAGCATAGGAAGATTTGCCACAGCTGATTTTTCCACCAAAGTATTTTCCCAAAGCCTTGACGGCATGATATGGAATTTCAATTATCCGGCTTTTGAGCTCACAATAGCTGCCGGTTCAACAGCGCTTTTCTTTTCAGAAACCGGGAATATGCTGACAACCTCAAAACCTGTTGTAATGTCACGAACCGACGCTTCGGAACTGGAAAATTCCGCGGGTCTGTTTGAATACCTTTCCGACAAAGCTGCAGCTGATGCAGCCGGAAAATCAGTACTGGGCAGCCCGAGGGCAGTCGAAATTGTAACGCTGACCGTTCCGCAGATTATTGCAAAACAAAGCATAACCCTGTCGCTCGTGGCGCAGGAAGATCTCCGTCCAATGCTGGACGTACTGCAGAGTTACTCCAATCCCGACTACGTTTCATCTCTTATACAGGAAGGCGAAACCGATCAGGACCTGACAAGGGGCGGTGCGGTTGATACACAGTACATCGGGGCCGGCGTATCAGGACCGTCAATCCCGGGTCTTTATCACAATGTCTACTACTATTTCGGAACAGGCCGGGCATTGACATATGCGGAAAATATCTACAGCGAAACAGGTTTCGCATATCAATACGACATGATAATTTCCCATATGGCCGGTTTGAGTGTAGATTATTACATGCCCTGGCTTTTTAATTCAAAAGCCGGCATCGGAGCAACATTCGGAACAGGAGATGCTGATGCGGACTCGATATATGAAGGCAACAAGGCAGAAAATTATACGCAGTTTACCCCGATTACCGGCGGCGGCGGCGGAATGATATTTTCTCCGGGATTGTCCAATATTTTTACAGCCAATGCCAATTACTCCATAAAGCCGCTCGAATGGATGGATCTTCCGTTCATCAGCAGCATGCAGGTCACAGCCGCGGCAATGCCGTTCTTCAGAATTGTTGACGGACCTATAGCAATTTCAGGACTTTCGGACGATTTTGACGGAAATTATCTTGGTTCTGAGATAGACTTAAGTGTGAATATGCGTCCTTTTTCAGATCTGGGCGTAGCAGTTATGGGCGGTTATTTCCTTCCGAATGCAGTTGCTTTTGCCGGTTCAGATATGGAGAATCCGTCATTCATGGTAAAACTTAATGTTTCAATGAGTTTTTAATCAGGAGGTATACAATAGATGAAGAAACTGATCATAATTCTGGCAATTTTGCTTATATCGATTCCGGTATTTGCATCAGATAACGCCGTAGTAAAAGAACTGACAGGCAGGGTTGAAATTCAGGCCCCGGGAGGAAACTGGCAGCGTGCAGCCGCCGGAGACGTTCTTCCGACGGGAGCAAGTATTTCAACAGGTTTCGGATCATCCGCAGTACTCGAAGTCGGAGCCTCTGTTCTCGAGGTTGACGCGCTGACAAGAATGAAACTTGAAGAACTGATGCAGAGCCAGGGTGCTCAAACCACCGGATTATTTTTAAGGGTCGGCAAAGTAAATGCCGAGGTTAAACGCGACGCCGGTCTCAGTCATGATTTTAAACTGAGAAGCCCTTCTTCGACAGCTGCAGTAAGGGGAACCTCTTTTTCATATGACGGCACTACCCTTACAGTAGAAAGCGGAGCAGTAAGCTTTTTCGGTGAAGCCATTGCCCGTGAGCAGCTTGTAAGCGGCGGAGAAGAGAGCAAGGTAACTGAATCCGGAAAACAGTCGAACCCGTCAAATGAAAAAGCCAAGAAAGCCGCAACGGTGGCCAGTCTTGCCAAACAGCAGAACAACAATTCTCAGAGCGGCGCCTCACAGACAAGCAACGCCGGCGGGGTATCTTCTGCGGTATCGCAATCACCGGTTAAAATGTTCGGTGATATTATAATCAGCGTAGAATAAGGAGGATAAGCGATGAAAAAAATGAAATTAACCGGTTTCTTGCTTATATCCGCTATAATACTGCTCTTTTCCTCATGCGGGGCCATGATGGTTGAAGATGCGGAAAATGTAAGTATAGACCTTTCATCTGTTGTTTCAAAAGGTGTAGGGTCATGGGCCAAAATCTGGCTTTTTCCTGAAGGCACAATTACACCTGTTAACCTCGGTGAATATGCTTACCAGGAAGTCGGCGCAGACAAGGCAATAGAGATTTATAAAATTCCTGTCGGACCGGTATATAAAATATTTATATCGCTCGGAACGGAAAAAACCGACGGTACGTTCGTGCTGGACCGGACCTTTAACGGTAAAGTTACAGTAACCGGCGGAACCGCGACAGAAGCTCCGGTAACCGAGGTGAAGTTTGGCGAACGCGGAATAACACCGATTGCTTCCTACACAACAGGAGACACCTACAACGGCATAGCTGTCGTCGACGGTGAATTTTATACGATCAGCGAAGACGGCAAATACCTCTACTACGGAACTTCGCGTACTCCTGTGGCCGCTCCCGCCGGATTCACCTTCAACAGTGTTACGGAAGGTTATCAGGACAAAGCGGTTATCAGCAGCGCTCACAACGCAGGAGAAGGATTTATTACTTATAACGGCGCTTACGATGACGCCTTTGCAGACGGTCTTGCCACCAAACTTAACAATAAAGTTGATATTCTTTCAGCGGATGTTTTCTGGGACGACACCGAACAGATTGAGCTGATAGTAGGACACACCGAAGGCGGACTTATACTTTCAGCCCAGGATTATGAAAAAGGTTTTCATGAATGGAAGCCCGTTGATTTAAAACCGTTTCTGGATGATGCCGGAATACCACTGAAAGGTCAGGTTATTAAAGGCATTACGGTAATAAATAAATCGGCAGGCGAAACAAAATCTTTATGGGTATACATGGTATCCAAAATCGGGAATTTCAGGATCAAACTTGATTTCACCGATACAGGTTTTGATCTCGGAACGGATGAGAATGCGATCTTTGAGCTTTTCGAAGACTTTGTTACCGGACGCGATCCGCTTGACGCAAGAGCTGTTCTGGATATAGATACTCCGGACGGCAGCAGCCTGTTTATCGGAACCGACAAAGGTCTGTACAAGGCTTCAGCTTCGGAGAATATCTCCGACATGTTAAAACCTGATGCAGTACCTGTAGCAGCACAGAACAAACGCGTATCGATGATCGCATGCGGAGATAATTACACCGCATGTGTAACGCCGCTTGAACTGCTTCTGTTAAAGGAAGTTAACGGCTCGATAGTAACTGCATCTATAGCTTTCAACGAAGGCCTTCCCGTATCCGGACTTCTGACGGGCGCCGTAACCGGTCTTGACTGGAACGGAGATATCCTTTATATCGCAGGGAACTACGGTGTTACTGCTGTAAATGCCGCTGACGCGGACCTCTGGAAATAGAATTACCAGGATATTATATCTGCCGCCTCCTCTGGGAGGCGGCTTTTTTTTGGTTGAACAACTACCATTTTCAATTATAGAATAGGATAACACTCCCCCGTACGGGGGTTGTTATCTGGAGGAATAATGAAAAAATCTTTTCGTACCATTAGTATAATTATGCTTGTTGTGTTTCTCTCAGGATGCGTTTCGTATACCAATGTTACGATTGAATCAAACGCAGTCGGAGCAGAACTTTTCATCGATGGAAGGCCCGAAGGAACTGTTCCTGCCAGCGTCAGACTGAGCAACGGCATATGGGAAGACCCCGATATAAGACTTGAAAAAGACGGATATATTACAAGACATTCTTCATTAAAAAAGACAATACAGCCGGTAAACCTTGTCCTGGGAATTCTTGTATGGTGGCCTTCTCTTCTGTGGTGTTACGGACCTGCAGATTATCAGTATTTTAATATGGTTCCCGAATCGGAATAAAGATGCCTCAAATATAAAAAAGAAACAATTTACGGATGTATCCACGGCAACTGACTATAATTCTATTTTAAGCCCAAAGAAGGGTCTGAGGTTTTAACCCTTGTATTCCGGGAAAGTCTATTCCCGGATGATCGCCGGTAGATAGAAGGCAGACTGCCGTATTTCTCTTTAAAAATCCGGTTGAAGTAATGAACATTCTCATAACCGACTTCGTGAATAACAGACTCAACAGAAGCATCCGTACTTATCAGAATAACGGCCGCTCTTTCAAGGCGGGCCTCTTTCAGAAGATCAATGAAGCCCTTTCCCAATGTCCTACGGAGGACAGCACTCAGGTAATCAGGGCTGATATGGAAGTATTCTGCTGCATCGCTCAATTTGACTGACGCACAGCCGGTACGGATAAAACGGAGAATATCCGGAATCCGGCCTTTTATCCCCGGAGCAATGTATTCGTCGGAGCCTGGATTTCCGTCCCGTTCGCCTGAAACCCCAATACGGGCCAGTTCCGCGAAAATAATATTAAGCCCCGAATCCAGGATAAGTTCGGAAAAAGGACCGGGATCGAAATGTTCACGCAGAACCCTTTGTATTGCTTCGCGCAGGGCTGCATCTTTACCGGTTCTGAACATCAAATACCCGACGGAGCCGTATCCGCGGAATGATGTCTCCATTATAAAATGTGAGAGAAACGATTCTCCCGCCAGTTTGGACAGGATCGAAGTATTGAAATAGCTTCTTCTGATAAGACAGTTCACTATAATATCGCCTTCGCCTGCCAAGCCGAAGGAGTGTTCGGTTATCGTGTCGAGTATACAGGCATCACCTTCCTCCAGAGTAACCGAAAGATTTCCGACATTCTGGGTGATAGAACCTGAATATACATATACGAACTCAATATAGTTGTGCCGGTGGTTTATACCGGCTTTGAAAAAGCGGGGATGAATGGAAAAGGTGAATCCCCGGTTTCGGGGTATCAACAGATTCTCGTCGCACACGATGGAAGATTTCCGAAAAAGTTCAATTAGGTTATTTTTGGGAACCGGAATTGAGTAGAAACGGGATCTTGGCAAAGCCGCTTCAGAAGAAAAGGCGGCTGCAATTAAAGCTGCATCTTCAAACCTCATGCCGGAGCCTAATGACACATTCTTCCCGATACAGCGAAGACAATTATCGTACTTGCTTGAGGATCTCAGAAAACTGTCAAGTTCTTCGTTTGTCATAGACAAAATAAGTATAGCACGGAATAAGTCATGAACAATACGGAAATGGTCATTACCCGGAAGAAAGTCCCACCCTTATAATCCACTTGTTGAGGCTGTAAAAACACAGACGGTAAAAAATAAGGAGAAATAAGATGACGGCAGTAACAGAAGGAAAGATAAAATTTTCCGAGAAATTGGGATTTATTATGGCAAACCTGGGAAATATCCCCGTCATCACTTTCATCAGTGTTTTTTTAATGATTTTCTATACAAATGTAGTTGGTCTGAAACCCGCGCAGGTTGCCACGCTTTTCCTGATTGCACGGATAATTGATGCAGTTAACGATCCCCTGGTCGGTTACTTTATTGATCATACACCCGTAGGCAAAATGGGTAGATTCAGAAGGTCACTGATTTTTGGTGCAGTCATATGCGGTTTAAATTATCTTTTATTGTGGTTCGGGCCCATATGGATGCCCGGGATCAAGCTATTGATCGTCTATATATCCTATTTACTAATCGGAATAACTTTCCCAATTATGGATATTTCTCTTAACAGCCTGCTTCCTGTGATGACCGATAATTTAAAGGAACGAAATTCATTATCAACCCTGAAAGGCTTCTTTTATATGGTAGGAGCCATGATTTTCAATGTTACGGCCCCAATTGCCGTAGCGTCCGGTTCGATCAACGCTTACTATAAACTTATATTCAGTATTGTCGCCTTTGTAATTTTCTTCTCTGTCGTTGGCGCTTTGCTTGTACGGGAGCATGTTGCCGCACAAAAAAATGATTCGGAAAAATATAAATTCAAGGATATCTTCCGGATATTCTCGATAAAACCCGTCCTGTTTACCTTCCTGTCGATGTTTATCGGCAGCATAGGACTGATGATGTACAATACTACAAATACCTATTATTTCAGCTATATTATAGGAGATTTAAGCAAATTATCCATTGTTATGCTTGCCTCTATGGTTGGGATCATACCCGCAATGCTTACATCGCAACTCTGGATAAACAGGTTCGGCAAAAAAGCTGTCTTTGTTTCCTGCCTTATACTCATGGCGCTTGGGCTGCTTATTCGTTTTGTATCGCTGGAATCTGTACGGGCGGCGACTATCGCTTCAGTAGTATACGGGTTCGGGATGGGCGGCTTTCTGGTCCTGATGTATTCCATTCAGGCCGACAATACCAATTACGTTGAATATATAAAAAATATAAGGGTTGAAGCTGCAATAGCCTCATTGAGTTCATTTACCACAAAGTTTTCTCAGGGAATCGGCGGAGCAATTCCGGGTTATATCCTGGCTGCTACCTGCTTTGACGGGGCTTCTACTGTTCAACCCGATTCAGCGCTGAAGGGAATAATTGTTTCCAATCTGGCCGTTCCGGCAGCCATAATTCTGCTGGCCGGTATAATATTTGCTGTCGGGTACGATATTTCCGGAGAAAAGCTGGTCGAAGTTAACACAGAGTTGATCAGGCGACACAATAAGTTGCCGCGAAAATAATTTTTCAGGAGAATAGTGTGTTGGATATTTACCATTTACGCTGCAATTACGAAGTGAATCCAATCGGAATTGATGATTCTAATCCGCTTCTGGCCTGGCACCTGCGTTCGGATCGTCGTCTGGCGGCCCAGAGCGCGTACCGGATCCTGGTTCAGGAAGGGAACAAAACCGTCTGGGACAGCTTTAAAGAACCTTCCAACCGGCCCGGCGCTGTTTACAGCGGCCCGGCGCTACAGTCTTTCCAGGTCCTGACATGGCAGGTTAAGGTATGGGATGAGGCGGACACCGAAGGGCCATGGAGCGAACAGGCGTCCTGGGAGATGGGCATCCTCAATCATGCAGACTGGGGCGCAGTAAAGTGGATTGTCCCGGAGGAGCATAAACATTCCGGAGGGTTCAACCCCTGTCCCTACCTCAGGGCTCTGTTCACCTTTCCCGCGAAGCCTGTATTGAAGGTCCGGGGCTATGCATCAGCTCACGGCGTTTATGAATTGTACGTTAATGGCAGCATCACAGGCGACTGTCTTTTTGCCCCCGGGTTTACAAGCTACAGAAAGCGCATTCGGTATCAGGTATACGATATAACGGACATGCTTAGGATCGGAGACAATATAGTAGGAGCCGTTCTCGGCGACGGATGGTTTCGGGGCAAGGCAGGACCCTTTGGCCGACGGAACACATTCGGCACAGACCTGGCCTTCCTTTTTTGTTTGAGAGTGGAATATGAAGACGGGACAGCCGAATGGATTCATCCCGAAAATCCATGGCGCGCCTGTACCGGTCCAATCCTGAAATCCGATATGGTTGAAGGCGAAATCTACGATGCCCGGCTCGAGATGCCCGGATGGAATGAAACAGGCTTTGACGATTCTTCCTGGAACCCGGCGAAGGAGATTGAATTTCCGATGGACAGGCTTGTTGCCGGTGCCGGTCCGCCTGTGCGCAGAAGGGAGAGATTTTCACCGCAGGTCCTGTTCACCCCGAACGGCGAAACAGTTCTGGACATGGGCCAGAACTTTGCCGGCCGGGTAAAGATTAGGGTTTCGGGGTCTGCTGGCTCATCGGTCCGGCTCATACATGGAGAAACCCTTGACCAGAATGGTAATTTCACCCTGTCAAATCTGGTGATGTCCAGGAAAAAAACATTCCAGGAAGTATGTTATATCCTTAAAGGAGGAGCCGAAGAAGTGTACGAGCCGCATTTCACCTTTCACGGCTTTCGATACGTACTTGTACTTGTTGAAGGATTTTCCCGGGATATCCGTGAAGGAGACTTTGAGGGTATAGCCGTCTACTCAGACTTCGAAGACGCCGGCTCCTTTACATGCTCCGATCCCGATCTTCAACGGCTTTTCAATAATATTACCTGGAGCATGAAGAGTAATTTCCTGGAAATTCCTACAGATTGCCCGCAGAGAGAACGTGCGGGATGGACAGGCGACGCTCAAATCTTTGCATCTACTGCTTCGTACATCGGAGATATCTCCGGTTTCTTAACCCGCTGGCTGGACGATGTGGCAGCGGACCAGAGGCCGGACGGGGCCGTACCGATTATTGTTCCCGCTATAAACCTTGGATTCTTGTCCGGGATCGCCATTTCCGCAGGCTGGGGAGACGCCGTAGCGATTATTCCCCGGGTGCTTTATCAATTCTACGGCGATGAAAGAATTCTTGAACGCTTCTATCCCGCAATGAAAGCCTGGGCTGACTACATGATTTCCCGGTCCGGTAAACCTCACTGGTCCCGAAGGTTCTCTATCCGCCGGCTCCTCCGCGGCACGGGTGACGCCCGGTGGATCTGGGACAGGGACTTCCATTTCGGCGAGTGGCTGGAACCCGGTGAAAATCGGACAGCTGATGTTCTGGTGAATCTGGTCTTTTCCCGCCCCTCCGTAGCCACAGCATATCTCTCCTACACATGCGGAATAGTCGCCGCTACGGCGGAAATTCTCGGTAATAAAGCGGATGCCAGACGCTACAAAGAGGTGAGAGAAAAGAGCGCCTCCGCATGGACGGACGAGTTCTCCTGCAAGGACGGTTCGCGGCTCCGACCGGACAGGCAGGCAACCTATGTCCGTGCCCTCGCGTTCGATCTTCTCCCGGAGCAGAAGCGGAAGCAGGCTGCCGCCCGGCTTGCTGAACTCGTAGAAAAAAACGGTTATCATATCGGGACCGGTTTCCTTGCCACTGCTTCCCTCTGTCATGAACTTACACGGGCCGGTTATCCCGACATTGCTTATCGGCTCCTGATGCAGAAGGAAGCTCCCTCATGGCTCTACGAAGTGGAGAAAGGGGCAACAACCATCTGGGAGAGCTGGGATGTCATTAAAGCCGATGGCCGCATCGGCTTCAGTTCGCTCAACCATTACTCTCCCGGTGCGGTTGGTGCGTGGTTCTTTGATACTATAGCTGGCCTGGGTTCGGAAGGACCCGGTTTTCAAAGGCTTAAACTGAAGCCACAACCGGGCGGAAGTCTTCAAAGTGCGTCAGCTTGGCATGAGACTCCGTACGGACGCTCTGAATGCGGCTGGGAGATTGTAAACGGTGAGATTATAATTTCCATTCTCATTCCACCGGGAGTTACTGCCTCACTTACGCTTCCACGGGGGGCTGCAGGAACCGACATAAGTGATACTGATATCCGGACCGTTCAAAGCAGGGATCAGTTTTCAATAAACCGTACAGGAGAGGATGTTGTTATAAAGCTGGGCTCGGGAAAATACAACTTCTCCTGCCCCTGCCGGACGGAGAAATGACTTAAGCCTGTATAAAGTGGGGTATATACAAAAAGGGCTGACCGGATTTAATTATCAGTCAGCCCCTTTTTATATAGCACAGTATTAGACTAAAATTGCAGCCTTGAACCGAGGCTAACGCTCCATACTCCGCTGCTGAGATTGTAATCTCCGCCGATATTTGAGCAGAATGGTCCAAGCATTAAATCAAACCCGCTGGAAACCAGCAAATCAAGATCATTATGCCCTGTGAGGCTATTAATAGCAACTTCTTCATTCTTGTCCGTAGTAGTTGTGTCGTCGCTCATCAAAAGAGCTTCTCCGCCGACGTTGGTTATTGTATACCAGGCTCCCAGCTTAAAATATGGAACAAATACGGCGAGTTTTTTTGACATTGCAAAATCCAGACCGAAAGCAGTTGTCTTTGCCCCGATACTGACGGCAGCATCTTCAAACGGATTAACATCGCCGGGGATTTCAGGGAGCATTCCGGAAAGCATATCTCCGATATCCATATCCAGTGTCAGGTTATTATATGCGCCGCCCAGGCCAATTGATACTCCCGGGGTCTGATTACTGTCGCGCAGCAGAACATACCTGAGAACTCCTCCGATGTTAAAGTAAGACATTGAGAGGCCTCCCGGAAGATCCACATTTTCCGCAAGAATGTCCATTGCCGCTGCAGGAACGCCTGTAAAGCTTAACAGAATCTCAAGGTCCGCCGGTAATGCAATTCCGAAATTGCCCTTGATGCCGGGAATAGGCGTAGCCTTGTCAAGCGCAGTGTCGATCAGGGTTTCTCTTTCCGATCCGGCCAATTCATAAATCTTATCCAGTATCATCTCTTCCAGCAGACTGTTAAGGTTCAAAAGCTCAAAATAATCGTCGTCGTTTCGAAACGTCAAAAATCCGTTGGCGACTGTAGCTCCCAATGCCGGCAGACCTATATAAAAATGATTGAACCGTTCACTGCCGAGCTCAGCCTGCCCGATATTCAGCCCTGAAATTGAGTTCTGCAGCAAAATTGTGTCGATATCATTTCCAAGTCCGTCCAGCAGCAGTTCAAAATCAGACTCCATTGCTCCGACAAGCGTATTCAGAAGTTCAGCCGGGACTTCTTCGGCTGTTACAGAAACTGCTCCTGTAAAAAGAAGCATTATTATCAATAAAACGGTAAACTTTTTCATTTTACCCTCCAAATCAAGACCATATTCTATGTATAATTGTAGTACATAGAAGCCCCGACTTCCAGTAAATTTTTAATTTTGAACCGATTCTTTTTCGCGGTTTTTCTTTGTTTTCTCGGCCTTCCGGCTGATTGAATTCCAGACCCCCGTCAGCCCCATGGCCTTTTTCATTGCTGATAAGGTCTGTCTTGCTTCTTCCCGTACAACCATGGTTCCGTCGAAAAGTACTTCTTCTACAAACCCCGATTTGGATTCATACTCCGACCGGCGCTCCCGCATCGGATCAAGAAATGCATTTATGGCTGAAGCCAGCTTGTCTTTAACTTCAACATCACCCACCTTGCCCTGCCGGTACCGGGATTTTAAATCTTCAACATCAGCTTTGTCAGTATTGAAAATATCATGATAGATGAATACGGGATTGCCTTCTACCTTGCCCGGGATATCGGCTCTTATTCTGTTCGGATCGGTATACATTCCCCGGACTTTTTTAATTACGGTCTTTTCATCGTCCGACAGCATAATCGCATTTCCCAATGACTTGGACATTTTTGCATCTCCGTCGGTGCCTACAAGCGTAGGCACATCCCCTACCATAACATCCGGTATCGGGAAAACTTCTTCGTACATGCTGTTGAAACGCCTTGCAATTTCACGGGTAAGCTCAACATGGGCCTCGTTGTCTTTTCCTACGGGCACCAGATTTGCCCGGGGCATAAGAATGTCGGCAGCCTGTAGAACCGGATAGCCGAGCAGTCCCAGCGGCATTTCGTTTATATTGGCGGCCTTCGCCATATCCTTTATGCTGGGCATCCGCTGAAGACGCGGCACGCTTACCATCATTTCAAAAAAGAGGTTCATTTCATATACTTCATGTATTGCGGACTGAAGATATATCTTTGATTTCACCGGATCGATTCCGCAGGCAATATAATCAAGCACCATATCCCTGGCATTCTGCCCAATTTGAGCAATCGCATCCGCATCCGGTTTGGTAGTCAGCATATGGAGATCAGCTATTATAAAAAAGCAGTCGTATTCCTCCTGCAATTTGACCCTGTTCTTAAGAGAACCTACATAGTGACCCAGATGCAGTTTTCCGGTTGGTCTGTCACCGGTAAGTATTCGTTTTCTTTCCATGGGTGATATAATACCGATGAAGACCCTTTTAAACAAGGGAACCTTTTAAAAATATTCTACTTTCAAAGAGGTATATTTAAAAGAATTTCCGGCCTTTAAGAACTTTGCGGCCGTTCTCCATAAGCATGGACAGGGGTTTAAGCTGTGGAATATTCTGGCAGATTATTTTTATAACGGCGGTGATGGGAACAGCGATAAACATGCCGACCGGGCCCCACATCCATCCCCATAAGAACAGGGAAAAGATTATTATTATAGGGCTAAGATTCAGTCTGCGCCCCTGCATCCTCGGATCAAAAAAGTTGCCCACTACAACCTGCACCCCAATCATTGACACAAACACCGCAATAATCGGTCCCGGCAGAGGGAAAAACTGTATGAATCCCATTATTATCGTAACAGCCATTACTATAACGGACCCTATATTCGGAATGAAATTCAGAATAAAAGCCATAACCCCCCAGATAAGGGCGAAATCCATCCCGATTATCTGGAGAAAAAACCACACAAGCACGCCGGTTGCAGCGCTGACGATAAATTTTACCGACAGATATCGTCCGATCTGTCTTATGGTATGGCGCATTATTATTACAATACGCTTGCCGGTTTTTCGGGGAAATGCCTTGGCGATAGTCACCTGAATATAGGGCGATTCAAGCAACAGGAATATTGTAGACAGAATTACAATAACAAGCGCGCTTATAAAAGACATAAAATTCTGTGATATGGCATTTATTGAACCTATGAAAGTGGAAGTCAGATTAAGTTCTGCCATCGGATTCTCCGGCAATTCCATTGAGAAACTCGCATTAAGCGATCCGGAAATCTGACTTGTTATTTCTTCAAACCGTTTATAATATTTCGGGGCTTCTTCTATAAATGAGTTTATGCTTGAAATCAGAAACAATCCAACCAGATATCCGATACCGAAAAGAATCAGCATGGCAAGAGCAATTGAAATACCCCTGGGCACCTTGACCCTCATCAGCCCGTCTACAACCGGAGAAAGTGTGAACGCAAGCAGAACAGAGAAAAAAATTGGAAGCATTACAGAACTGGCGATTTTCAGGATTGCTATTGCCGCTGCTACTGCGATTACTCCGAGAAATACCGTATTGGCTTTCTGATTGTCCATTATTATTATTCCTGATAATATCATACTACTTTTACTAATGGAGTTGCAATCATGATTAAAAACTTTTTGGATAAAGAACCTGATACTTCCGGCGCAAATTTTATTGCATGGAATGCCGATATAAGCGGAGACGTTGTTCTGGGAAAAGAATCATCAGTATGGTTTAGTGCAACGCTCAGGGGAGATATTGCACCGATACGAGTGGGAAATTTCAGCAATATCCAGGACGGAGCTGTTTGCCATATAAGCACAGGCAATCCGTTAACAATCGGAGACTGGGTTACGGTCGGACATAACGCAATCGCGCATTCCTGCAAAATCGGAAACCACTGCCTTATCGGAATGGGCGCTATTGTACTGGATGACGCAGAAATAGGAGATTTCAGTATTGTCGGTGCCGGTGCGCTTGTTACCAAGGGAAAGAAATTTCCGCCCCGTTCACTTATTTTAGGCTCCCCCGCAAAACTCATCCGAGAACTTACAGATGAAGATATCCGTGAAATAGATGCGGCGGGAGAACGTTACCGAATCCATTCCCTGGAAACCGCCGAATCCAGAAAAGAGTAATATTTTATCCTTTTTTACGCTAACATCAGGTTTTTCTGCCTTATTCGTTACTAATTTACTTGATTATCGGTCGATAACCGATATATGATGTTCTAACGCATTCACTTTTGTTCCCGTATAACTATGGTGCTGCCTTGCAGCCCGTGCGGGTAATTCCAATTAGGAGGATAACTATGACTGCGGAAATTTTAGGACTTGGGGCGCATGTCCCTGAAAAAGTAATAACCAATGAAGAACTGTCAAAAATTGTTGATACAAGCGATGAATGGATCAGATCTCATACCGGAATAGGCAAACGTCATATTATAGCTGAAGACAAAACCACATCTGACATGGCCGTGGAGGCATCCAAAAAAGCTCTTGAAATGGCCGGAATCGACGCGGAGGATATCGACTTTATAATAGTTGCAACTGCTTCCGGAGATTACTCCACTTTCCCGTCCACAGCTTGTGTAGTTCAGCATAAACTTGGAATAAGACATACAGGCGCCATGGATTTAAGCGCCGGCTGCACGGGTTTCGTATACGGACTTGAGGTTGCAAGAAGCATGCTTATTGCCGGCTCAATAAAGAAAGCGCTTGTAATCGGGGTCGAGGCATTGTCGAGAATAACGAACTGGAAAGACCGTGATACATGCGTGCTGTTCGGAGACGGAGCAGGCGCCGCGGTGCTTGGACTTAATGAAAGCGGCGACGGCCGCGGCATTCTTGATTCAATGCTCGGCGCTGAAGGCGACGGATATGAGCATCTGATGAGAAAAGCAGGCGGAGCCAAGCATCCGTTTCATATCGGTGAATATGCCGAAGAGGATCTATATATCAGCATGAACGGCCGCCGGGTATACGGTTTTGCCGTCAAGGTAAATGAAACCATTATCAATACACTTTTAAAACGCAATAATATTACGGTTGATGATCTCGACAGAATAGTACCGCATCAGGCCAATATCCGGATTATTCAGGCCGCGGCGAAACGGCTGGATATCCCGATGGAAAAATTCTTTGTGATAATTGAGGAATTTGCAAATACATCAGCGGCTTCCATTCCAATTGCGCTTAACGCGATGCTGGAACGCGGAGAACTTAAAAAAGGCGATCTGATACTTACTTCAGGCTTCGGGGCCGGGCTTACATACGGCGGAAATCTCATCAGATGGTAATATAAAAAATAACGCCGGATCGGAAATATTTAAGGGGGCTTCTGCAGATGCCCCCTGTTTTTTTATGTATTTGGCCTGACAGCTTTCTTTCATGCATCATTTTATCCATTTTTCCTGCGATATCAATTGGCCCTGAAACAAAGGCGCTTCCAGGCATTCAAACAGCAGTCGGAGGAAATCTTTATCCTTATAACCGCTCTCTGAGCATTCCAGTAATTCTTCAGGATTGGTTACCCGAAGATATTCCAACCCCTGCACCAATTCTATAATTTGTTTGCGCCCGAAACGTTTGAAGACCTCACCGCTATCCTGGTAGTAAGCATCACTTTCAAGGATATCTCGTTTTACAGGGAGCATTCCTCCGGGACACATATGAAGCCAGCTTATATAGACGTCCTGCCTAAACAGAAACCGAATAAGAGACTTGATACTTTCCTTTTCGGTTTCAGTCGCTCCGCCCAGGATTCCAATTCCGGAGATGCTTCCGAAGACAGAAGGGTTCTGTTCCGATATTGTTGTAATCATTCCTACGTTATTAAAGAAATCCGGGTCATAATCACAGCCGTTTAAATCCGTAAAATTCCGGGAACCAAGTGAATCTTCCATCACCTTTTCCAGCGCGAGATCATCCATAAGAAAGGTTGAATAAAACAGCATTGAAGCCCTGTTCTGAAAGAAATAATCCCTGGCTCTCCAGTAATCTTTGCCCGGAACGCTTAACTGACATAACCTGGAATACAGTCTTAACGTTTTTCTAAACACTTCGTTGTCTACAGCACAGGTTTTGTTATCCTTCGAAAGCAACAGTGCGCCTTCTGCGCCGGCAAGATGTAAAAAACACTGTTCCAGGTAACTGTCTTCCCTTTCGCCCAGTATAATCCCGTACTGAGAGGCTTCCTTGTTGTAAAAGGTTTCAGCAGCCTTCAGGATTGAGTTTGGATCATCGGGCGGATTAAGATTGTTCCGTTGAAACCAGTCCTCCCTGTACCATAAGACCTGCAGCCAGGCTGAATACGGGATTCCCAGAAATATCTCCTTTTTTTGAAAAGCTTTGAGGGCTCCGGCGTACATGTCATTTGATACTTCTTCTATCAATTCCGCAGTTAAAGATAAATCAAGATCATTAATATATGACAAACGATATAATAATTTTGAATCAGCCATAATCAGATGGGGAGAAGCGCCGTCATCAGGCGAAAGTATGTTTTCAAGGGAATCATCATCTTTATACAGCTCAAGTTTGATGCTTATATTCGGATTCTCAAGTTCAAAAGCATCCATCAGATAACGAATAACCGCCTGTCTCTCAAGATCCTGATTGGAATCCAGAAAGTATATCGTCTCCTGCGCTGTTAAAAGCGGAGAGGATATTATTAAATATAAAAGAATAATTTTCTTCATTATTTCCCCCTGATAATCCGAACACCCGTCCATTCCGGCGGCGGAGGAACATTTACAAATTCCTGGCAGCTTTTAATAAACTGTGATGCGAGGAGGCTCTGACCATAGGTATTCGCTTTTTTAAAAGCCTTTTCAGCTTCGATCCATTGCCTTCCATAAAAAAGACGGAAACCGTTAATAAAATGAAAAGTGTAATTTATTTCTGAAGGATCAGCTTCCTGACGGTAATCAACAAGTTCATATATATCCTGTACAATGGATTTTCCTTTAACCAGAACTTTTGCAACCGGGCAAACCAGAAATTCGTCTTCAATCTGGTCCGCAACTCTTTGTGAAATAAGTATCTGTGTATTATAAATCTTGTTCACACCTTCCAAACGGCTGGCATTATTAACGGTATCACCAATTACGGTATAATTCATTCGATCACTTGAACCGACATTGCCTACTACCGCTTCTCCTGTATCAATTCCAATTCGGGTTTTAAATACCACCCCGGCCTGCCCCTCTTCATTTTTATCATTTCCATTGATTTCCCTGTTTATATCCATTGCTGCCCGGCAGGCATGCTTTATATAATGTGGGTCATCAGAAGGAGCGTTCCAGAATGCCATTACCGCATCGCCTATGTATTTATCAACAAGGCCGTTATATGAACGAATAATTTTTGTTGTTTTCTCGAAATAACCGGACAGATGCTGCATCAAATCTTCCGGTTCCATCGCTTCGGCAATTGAAGTAAAATTCTCAATATCGGTGAACATGATTGCTATATTACGTTTTCTTCCGCCGATAACAAAATCGATATTACTTTCAAGCAGGTGTCTTACCAGACGGGACGGAACATATTTATTAAAATACCTTAATCCGCGCTTCATATTGGCCATTTCAGTTGTAAGCTCGTGGATTTCTTTTATATTACTCTGAATCTGGATATCCCGGGTAAAGTCATATTGGTGAATAGTATTCGCTTCGGCGGCCAGTTTTGTAATAGGCCCGCTGATTTTGGCGGAAATCAGTATTATCAACGGTATGGCAAGTAAAAACAGAATAAAGGAATAGACAAGGTTCAAAATTGAATTTTGAGCTATTGGGCCTAAAATATCATCTTGCGGGATTCCTATCAGTATGTATTCTTTATTTTCAAACAGATCAGGAATTTCCATAATTTTGATTAAATATTCTTTTCGTTGAATTTTCAGATTGAGCGTCATATTCTCTGATAAACCCAGTTCTTCCAGTTTCTCGGAGATTGTCAACAATAGTTCATTACCGCTGCTTCTTAAAAAAGGAAGAGGACTATCTGAAACGGGATCTCCGGAATCGGGCGCTGCAGTTATCTGCAGATCCTGATTAAAGATTATTATTGTTTCATTTTCCGAGTCCTTTACTTTGTTTAGAAATTCTGCGATTTCACTTAAAAGTATATCAACTCCATATACTCCGGGAGTAGCGCCGTCTATGCATGTTGAAACAGTAACCCCAAACTGTTTTGAGTTGTCAAATAAATAGGGAGCCGATTTCCTGATTCCGCCGTTTTCATTTGCACTCTGATACCATCCCCTGTTGCGAGGATCATAGCTGACGTTTCTTTCTTTATATGACCCGATAGTCTGTTCTTTGTCATTTAAATATCGCCACAATCTGACAGGAGCATTTTGGGTAGCCGGCGTATACTGTCTTACTATTGCAAAAGCGGCGTCTTCCGGAGCATGTGTATTTTCTCTCATGGAACCTATATAATTTTCATTAAGCGAATAAATACCATAGAAATCACCATCCTGAAATCCTATGTATTGAATCTGGATTTGCTTATATATCTTCATGGCATTAATCATGTAATCCTGTGCAGGATGAGTTTGTAATGTAGGTTTTGTCCCTACCGCCGGAAGTGTCGATGCCTGTTGAACAAGATACGACAGCGGTTTGTAAAGATTATCGATTTGTACAAAGATTCGCCTTGATTTACTTTCCATAAGCTGTTCTGCTGTTAACAGCGCTGATTTGGACGTTTCAATGTAATTAAAACCTATAATAATTGAAACAACGGTCAAAATTGTCAGAAAGAAACTTACGGTAATTGTGATTTTTATAGGGAAATAGATTGAACTTTTCATAATACCCTTATTAATTTTTTATTACCTTAAGATAACAGTATTATAGTTCAATATTCTAAATAATCAAAATCGTTATTTTTTGGAATTTAAAAAGGCCATCCAATACTTATTGGACGGCCTCTGTGTTTTCTCATTATTCAATCAAATTTTTAAGCTAACCCTGCCCTTCTTTTATAAGATCGAGTGCAATTTCTCCCATCTTGTATTTCTGTATCTTGCCGCTGGCAGTCAGCGGATAAGAATCGACAAAAAATACATAGCGCGGAATTTTATGCCGGGAAATCTGGCCGCGGCAGAAATCCTTTATATCTTCTTCATGAAGCTCCTTGCCGTTGTGAAGGATGATAAATGCGCCTACCTGTTCACCGTACTTCTCGTCGGGAACACCGGCGACCTGTATGTCTTTTATCTCAGGCATGGTATAAAGGAATTCCTCAATTTCACGCGGATAGATATTTTCACCGCCGCGGATTATCATATCCTTGATACGACCGGTTACCCTGAAGTACCCGTCGGCGTCTTTTATGCCGAGATCGCCGGAGTGCAGCCAGCCGTCCTTGTCGATACAGGCAGCTGTTGCTTCAGGATTTTTATAGTAACCTTTCATTATATTGTAGCCGCGGCAGCACAGTTCACCCTGCTCTTCGATCGCACACTCTTCGCCGGTTTCGGGATTAAGTACCTTTACCGCTATTCCCGGAAGTTCACGGCCTACTGTTGAAACACGCTTTTCAAGCGGGTCGTCGGTAACAGTCTGGGTCATCACCGGCGAGGCTTCGGTAAGACCGTATGCTATGGTTACTTCAGTCATATTCATCTTATCCATAACCTGTTTCATCGTCTCCATCGGACAGGGTGATCCGGCCATAATCCCCGTACGAAGACTTGAAAAGTCGAACATATCAAACATCGGGTGGTTCAGTTCCGCTATAAACATCGTCGGCACACCGTAGAGAGCTGTACATTTTTCTTTCTGCACTGATGCCATAACAACAAGCGGATCGAACTTCTCGATTATGGCCAGAGAAGCACCGTGCGTAAGAATAGCCATAACGCCAAGAACGATTCCAAAACAGTGAAAAAGAGGCGGGGCAAGGCAAAGCTTGTCTTTATCTGTAAATTTCTGACATTCCCCTATATTGAAGCCGTTATTAAGAATATTATGATGCGTCAGCATTACGCCTTTCGGGAATCCGGTAGTTCCGGAGGTATACTGCATATTGACAACATCATGACAGTCGCAGGCATCAAACGCCTTTCGAAGTTCCGTATCGTCTATATGCTGTCCCAGAAGCAGCAGCTCCTGCGTGTTAAACATACCGCGGTGCTTTTCCTGTCCTATAAAGACCACATTTCTCAGCTCGGGAAATTTTTCAGCCTTCAACTCACCGCGCTGAGAGCTCTTCAGTTCGGGGACCAGTTCATTCACAATCTGCACGTAATCCGAATCTTTATGGCCGTCAATAATACAGAGAGTATCAATATCAGCCTGTTTAACAAGGTACTCAAGCTCATGCAGTTTGTATTCTGTATTGATCGTTACAAGTATAGCGCCTATTTTCGCAGCCGCAAACGTGAATGTCAGCCAGTCCGGAACATTCGTAGCCCAGACTCCGACTTTGGAACCTTTTTTAACGCCGACAGCCATCAATCCTTTTGCCAGCTGATCAACACGCAAATTATATTCGGAATATGTGAACCGCAGATTGCGATCTGAATAAACAATAAATTCCTTGTCCGGAGATGCTGCAGCATTATCTTCCAGCACTTCGCCCAGAGTCTTTTCTATAAGATTCATCTTCCCTCCCTGTCAGGCCGGTTCATGAATAACAGCAAGAATCTTCGCAGGGGCATTGCCTGATGCTTTTACATCATGCTCAACGATTGAATCATAATAAATGCTGTCGCCGACACTGAGATTATACAGGTCCTTACCGTATTCAACAGTAATATTACCTTCCAGAACATAGATGAATTCTTCACCTTCATGAGATGATTTTTTATGGCTGCCTTCATCTGCAGGGGCAAGATCAACCAGCAGAGGCTCCATATGCCGAGAGGTCTTGTTAAGGGCAAGAGAATAAAAAATTCTGCTTCTTTTTTCATCTGAATCCGCACCCCGGAAACGTTCTACATGATCAATATCATCTTTCTTTGTCAGAACAGGTCCAAGGTGTTCCTGATCATCAAGAAAAGTTCCAAGACGAACGCCCAAAGCTCTTGCAAGTTTTACCAGCGGACTTAGATAAGGAACAAGCTCTCCCTTTTCAATACTGCTGATCATGCCGGAATCCACACCGGCTCGCTGCGCCAGGTCTTCTATTGACATATCATTTTTTTCACGGGTTAATTTAATTTTTTCACCGAGTTTTTCATTATAAGTCATACTTAACCCCTTTAAGTATTATTTAAGTTGAATATAGGATATTTGAAATTTTCCCAATTTGCAAGCATTTCTTTCAGCCCAAAACCGATATTTTACTTAAAATTCGTTATCGGCCATTGACCGATAAGTTCATCTGTGATATTAATTTGTATATTGATTGGTTTAAACATTGAAGGGAGTATATAAATGAAAACCTGTTTTCTTTATCCCGGTCAGGGAGCACAATATCCTGAAATGGGAAAGGATCTTTATGAAAAGTATTCCGCAGCAAAAGAAATATTTAAAACCGCTTCGGAAGTTTTAGAAAGAGACATGGAAGCTCTCATTTTCCAGGGTGATCCGGCAGTTTTAGGCCGTACCGACAATACCCAGCCGGCAATTACTGTTGTAAACCTTGCCGTAAAAAATGTTCTGGCGGATTTCAATATTGTTTCCGACGGATGTGCCGGTCACAGTCTTGGAGAATGGGCTGCATATGCTGATGCCGGGGTACTTTCTGATAAGGAAGTTCTGAAGGCGGTAGCGTTGCGCGGCAAATATATGCATGAGGCCGGAGAAAAGGCCTGCGGCGAAGGCGCAGACTCAAGTATGGCAGCCGTTATAGGGCTTGATCTGGCAAAGGTTAAAGATGCTATAGGTGCGATCGACGGAGCATTCATGGCAAACTGGAACGCTCCTACCCAGATTGTAATTTCCGGAACCCAGAAAGGACTTGAAGAGGCCGAAAGCGCCCTGAAAGAAGCCGGGGCAAGACGGGTAATACGACTAAAAGTTTCAGCACCCTGCCATTCTCCCCTCCTTGATGAGGCAAAAGAGAAATTTACCGGGTATCTTGACAGCCTTGTTTTTAAAGATCCGGTTAAAGCTTTATACTCAAACGTTTCAGGCAAACTGGTAACCAGCGGTTCAGAAGCTAAAGATCTTGCGCTGATGCAGATTGTGTCCTCAGTTCTCTGGGTTGATGAGGAAAACAGCATCCTGGCCGACGGGTACGAACGAATTATTGAAACGGGACCGGGAAAAGTTCTTTCGGGTCTTATGAAAAGTATAACTTCAGATATCAATGTGCAACTCTGCGGTACTGTTGAACAGATTGAAGAAGTAATCAGTTAAAAGGCTAACAACCTTCCCCGGCGGAAGGATTTATAGGAGTAAGAATGTTATTAAAAGAGAAAATTGCAGTTATTACAGGCGGTTCAAAAGGAATAGGTAAAGCTATTGTTGAGTTATTTCTTAAAGAAGGCGCTGTTGTTTATTATATCAGTCGAAGCGAATGCCCTGAAGCTGAAGGATTAAAGGCTGTGGCTGCAGAATCAGATACAGAAGTAATCTGGAAACCAGGCTCGGTCAGTGATTCGGCTAAAATGAACGAAATAGCCTCAGACATTCTCAAGGAAAAGGGCCGGATAGATATCCTGGTAAATAATGCCGGCATCACCCGCGACGGTCTTTCTTTCATGATGAAGGACGAACAGTGGAACGACGTTATTGAAACAAACCTGTCAAGCGTGTTCTATCTGTCCCGGCCAGTTGCAAGGTCAATGGCAAAAAAACGCAGCGGTTCCATAATTAATGTCAGCTCGGTTGTAGGCATTATTGGAAATGCCGGTCAGTGTAATTACGCTGCAGCAAAAGCCGGTATAATCGGCTTTACCAAAAGTCTCGCACGGGAAACAGCGGCCCGGGGAGTCCGTGTCAACGCAATAGCACCGGGATTTATCCAGTCCGATATGACCGATGCGATTCCCGAAGCGGCAAAAGAAGAACTTAAAACAAAAATTCCTTTCGGAAGGATTGGAAATCCTGAAGAAGTGGCAAATACCGTTTTGTTTCTCGCATCAGATATGGCGTCATATATTACCGGTCAGGTGATAGGAATTGACGGTGGAATGGGGATGTAATTGAATCTCCATATTCAATTACATGCCGAAGTTTGAAAAGCAAAACTTTCAAACTTCAAATACCGGTTCGCCCGTTCATGGGCGAGTTTAAAATTTAGTTGGAAAAGCAGAGCTTTTCTGACTACCTTCTAAAGCTGCCCTCCATGGCGGTATAAAATGTAAGGAGAATATAATGAAGAGAAGAGTTGTAATTACAGGATTAGGAACAATTAATTCACTTGGTAATAATGTCGATGATTTCTGGTCGGGAATAAAAGAAGGTAAATGCGGTGTCGGCCCTATAACAAGAACTGACACTTCAGAACTTGTTACAAAGATTGCCGCAGAAGTTAAGGACTTCAAAGCTTCAGATCATATGGATAAAAAAGATGCCCGTAAAATGGCACTCTGTACCCAGTTTGCTGTAATTGCTGCAGGCGAAGCGGTGCGTGACGCAGGACTTACCGAAGGGACTTTTGATCCGGAAAGAGTCGGCGCAATAATAGGTAATGGTATCGGGGGATTTGAGGTAACTGAAGACTCACATAGAACAATTTTCGCCAAAGGTCCGCAGAGAACTCCACCCATGACAATTCCCAAACTGATATCGAACGAGATTCCGGGCAATGTCGCAATCACATACGGTCTGAAAGGCCCATGCTGGGTTGTAACAACAGCCTGTGCATCTTCAACCGACGCCATCGGAAACGCCCTTATGACAATCCAGTGCGGACGCGCTGATGCTATTGTGGCCGGGGGTTCAGAGGCCAGCATTACCCAGCTTGGTGTGGCAGGATTTAATGTTATTGGCGCACTCTCTACCAGATATAATGATGAACCGCAAAAGGCAAGCCGTCCCTTCGACAAGGACAGAGACGGTTTTGTTATCGGTGAAGGAGCTGCATGCCTGGTTCTTGAAGAACTTGAACATGCAAAAGCACGGGGAGCCAAAATCTATGCGGAAATTGCCGGTTACGGAAATACCTGTGATGCTTATCATCTTACTGCGCCGAATCCTGAAGGAGAAGGCGCCACAAGAGCCATTAAACTCGCCCTTGAAGATGCAGGGATGAAGCCCGAAGACATTGATTATGTAAACGCTCACGGGACTTCAACTCCGACAAATGACCCGATTGAAACAAAATCAATCAAAGATGCTCTGGGCGATCATGCTTACAAAGTCAAAGTTTCATCGACAAAAGGAATGACAGGTCACTGCATTGGTGCTGCCGGAGCTGTAGAAGCCATTGTCTGCGTCAAGGCCATAAATGACGGCTTTTACCCTCCGACAATCAATCTCGACGAGGCAGATCCGGAATGTGACCTTGATTACGTACCGAACAAGGGTGTCAAAGGTGAAATCAATGTAGCCATGTCGAACTCACTCGGTTTCGGCGGTCACAATTCAATTGTGATTATCAAGAAATTCGCGGAATAGATTATGTCCAGAGAAACTGAAAAATTATTACCGCACAGGGATCCGTTTCTGTTTGTTGATTCAGTGGAAATCAACGATGATGAGACTATAACCGGTTACAGGACTTTCACAAATAATGAGTTCTTCTTCAAGGGACATTTTCCGGAATATCCTGTTGTTCCGGGAGTCGTGCTTGTGGAAACCATGGCCCAGTGCGGGGGTGCCGGCATAGCAAAAGCCGGAAAGCTCGGCGATGGGAAATTGTTTTTCCTGGCCACAATAGAAAAAGCAAAGTTCAGGCGTCAGGTGAGGCCTGACGATAAAGTCAGAATTGAGGTTGAAAACATAAGAATATCAGCCTCAATGATAAAACAATCAGGTAAAGCCTGGGTTGGCGACGAGCTGGCGGCTGAAGCATCGTGGATGTGTCTTGTAGGAAGCGCAGACGATCTTTAGAAAACAGCTAAAATATGGGGCCGGCATTGCCGGCCCTTTTTTATTCGGAGATTATTATGATTATCAAACCCAAAATCAGGAATAATATCTGTCTTACAACACATCCGGAAGGATGTGCAGCAGAGGTAAAGAGGCAGATTGATTATGTTAAAAATAACGGGGCTTTCAACGGCCCAAAAAGCGCCTTGATAATAGGCTCTTCAACAGGATACGGACTGGCATGCCGTATTGCCGCTGCATTCGGATGCGGCGCATCAACTATCGGAGTTTTTTTTGAAAGAGCTGATACAGAAAACCGATCAGGAACCCCGGGATACTATAATATGAAAGCCTTTGATAAAGAAGCATCTGACGCAGGCCTTTTTACAAAAAGCATTAACGGCGATGCATTTTCGAATGAAGTGAAACAGGAAGCCATCCGTGCAATAAAAAACGGACCCGGAAAAGTTGATTTGGTAATTTACAGTCTGGCTTCCGGCGTAAGAGTTGATCCTGCAGACGGGAAAATGTACCGATCGACGCTCAAGCCTGTAGGTTCAACATACAGATCGCCTGCCCTTGATACCGTCAGCAGTAAAATTATTGATATAGAAATTGAACCGGCAAACAACGACGAAATCAATGATACGGTAAAGGTTATGGGAGGTGAAGACTGGCAGCTCTGGATTAATGCGCTTCTTGATGCAGAAGTACTGGATGACGGCGTTAAAACATCAGCATTTTCATATATCGGACCTGAGGTTACCAAGGCTATCTATCGAAACGGAACAATAGGGGCTGCGAAAAAAGATCTAGAGGCAACCGCCTTCAGGCTGAATACCCAACTTTCCCAAAAATCTGGAGGAAGCGCATTTATTTCTGTTAACAAAGCTGTTGTAACAAGGGCTGCTGCAGTAATACCGGCAATCTCGTTATACATATCAATACTTTTCAAGGTTATGAAAGATAAAAACATTCACGAAGGCTGTATTGAACAAATGGACCGCTTCTTTCGCGGTATTTTCGGCGGAAACCTTACTGTCGACAGAAAGCACAGAGTCAGAATGGACGATCTTGAAATGCGTGAAGATGTACAGAACGCTGTAAATGAAATATGGCAAAAAGCTTCCGACGATAATATTAAGAATCTCAGCGATATCGCCGGGTATCATACTGATTTTATGAATATGCACGGTTTCGAGGTTCCGGGAGTAGATTACAAAACCGGGAATAAGGTATTTCAATCTGTCACAACTTGTTAATAAAATTTTAATCGAAATCAAAGGCTGTGCTGCGGTTTAACAGCATAATGTTCCGGCACAGCCTTTTCAGTCACAGACGAGGATCGGCAAGATATTCACTGAAATGTTTCATAAGCCGTCTTGTCGCCGGGCTGTAATTTTTATTATCATACGTACTGTTGATAATTTTGTTAATATCGTATCCCCCGGAAAGAATGCAATAGCACATCCCTCTTGATTTTATTGCATTTACCGGGCAGCTGTATACGCAGCGCATGCACATAAGACATTTGCTGTTGAATTTTATTCTATTATTGAAGCTGATATTCCCGACAGGACAATTTTCTGCGCAAAGTCCGCATTTCATACAGGATTTATCTGCATGAAGAGTCAGCCCGAACATTCTTGCGCCGACTTTCTCCTCAAAGAAATTGAGGACCGTTGTAAATACGACCAGGGCTTTCGAAGGTTCATACATCCTTTTTGTTCCCGAGGTAATCTCTTTGGCCATATTTACAATTTTGTCCGGTACCGCTTCGTATAACTGCTTAACAAAAGCAGAGTCATATTCAATAAGCCAGTTGGAACCCATTACAATAATTCTTTCATAAAAAACGTTATAACCCTTTTTGTTCAGCTTGCGGATCAACCCTGCCGATGCCGCATGGTTGAAATTTATAAAGTCGGCAGCTGTTCTGAACAGGAATAACGGTTTTGATTTTACTTCCGGCATCAGTTTAATAAAATCAAAAACTACTCCCGGAGTACCGCCGCCGAAGATTGGAGATCCGATTCCGATTAAGTCGCTTTCAGCAATATCCCCGACTATTCCCGGCAAATCAGCCTTTTCAAGTCTTTTAAGGACTGTTTTATAACCCAATTCCCTGAAACGGTCTGCCAGGTTTTCAGACACCAGTTGAGTATTTCCTGTTCCTGAAAAATAGAAAACTGATATCTTCATCGTTCTATAATACCACAGTCCTGCTCTTCAAGCCAGACAAGTCCTCCGTCGGTAAGCTCCGCAAGAATCCAGCCTACCCTGCGCTGTCTGACGGTAAATTCAACTCCATCGTATAAAGGCGCGTCGAATGCAGGTTCATAACTCCTGCTGTCGCCCAGACGCCCTATTGTTGAATCTGAAACGACTACTCCATGAAGTTCTTTCAAACTTCGTGTATCGAGGTAAAGCGATCCGCCAATCATCACCGTGATTATTGCTGATAAAACAGCTGCTTTCCAAACAGAACGCCCGAACCGTCCGAGTACAAGCGTTGACCAGAAGAGCAGGTTTGCAGCAATGAGAACAATAAATTTCCATAACGGCGGCATTAAATAATGCCAGAAAAACAGAATATGCAGAACTTCATTTTCAGTATTTATAACGAACCCGTTCTTTTGTAGCGATCTTGCATATTCCAGATTATATTTAATCTGTTGATCATTCGGTGCATACAGCAGCGCCTTTCGATAATTCAAAATTGCATTACCGTATTCTTCAAGTCTTACATATGCGTTGGCGATATTATAAAGAAGCTTTGCGTTCTCAATTCCCGATTCAATAATTGAATTGTAGTAATTCACTGCTTTCAGATATGACTCTTTTGCAGCAGCCGGATCATTCTGAAGCTGCTCGTTTCCCTCTGCAAATGCCGCTTCGGCACGAGCCAGAAGCTTTTCATTATCATATTCGCTTTGGGAACTGACAAAAACAGCCGGAATAAATACAAATAAAGCAATAAGATACAGTCGTATTCCCTTAAACATTTACCGCCTCCTGTTTTTCAAGAGTAACAACCGTGTCCGCGACTATCTCCTGTGCCTTCCCGGCAGTTATTTCAACCCTGCCGTAAAGAACAGAATTTATGCGTTCAGTAAATTCTTTTATACTCTTTTTGTCTTCCGAAGTGCCGTGTATTTTTAAAAACGCATTTAATGCTCCGTTAAATTCTCTCAGAGATTCTAAAGGATTATCAAAGTTTCCTTTCATGGCGGATTTCTTGAGTTTTCGGATCGCTTTTCCGCGGCTGGCCCGTTCAGCGGCCCTGGCTTTAACCTGCGGAAGTACGGCAGTATAAATTATAATAATCAGGAAAATGATCGGCGGGATAATTAATAAAATTTTCACTCCGGCAGAACCGGTTAGTCTTTCGATCATTATAACATCGGGTTCAAGCAGGTCTTTTCCGCTGTAGTTGTAATATATTCCCTCTCTCTTACGCTCAAGCAATACTTTATCAACTTCATCAGCAGTCACGGCGGAGCCCTCGAGTTCCGAAGCGGTTAAAACCCTGGTATCCAGGACCTTGACCGGAACAGCAGCTGAAACTGCATATTCATATTCTTCAGTTTCCGGGTTGAAATAGCTGAATTTTATCGGCGGAACCTGCTCAACCGAAATATCATTTATTCTTATGGTCTGGGTTACTGTACAGGTATTACCCGCAATCTTTGCCGATGATCGCGTATCGGGAACATCAATACCCTGGCCCAAATAACTTCCAAGCTCAGGAATCACGATTTCCGGGTTATTCATTCCCGATACTTTCAGATTCAAAGTCACGGGGTCACCTATATGAACCTCACGGGGCTCTATGCTCACATCAAGTGAAATGTTACCCGACAACCCGAAAAAATCATCGGGTTGTCCTCTCATGGGGAACGGCGCCACTTCTGCCCGGGCGCGGTTTCCGGGAATAACCATCCGGTCATAAACTTCCTGCTGTTGAATTCTTCCGAAAAAATCCCTGACATTCTGATATCCGGTAACACCTTCAAATGAAGCTGAAGCATTATATAGCGAGATTACTCCGGCTTCATCGGGATGCAACACCAGAACAGCAGATAATCCGGCTGTATTTCCCCTGTCGTCCCTGCTGAACACTACAGGGCTTCCATTCAGGCTGATCTCATATCTCTCATCATTCGGAGATCCTGATGTACCTTCATAATTAATTTCTTCAAGACCCGGAATTCTTATATCCAGAGATCTAAGACTCCGGCTGTAGAAAAAACTCACCTTCAGACGGCATAACTCATCAAGAAATATCTTGTCCTTTTCAAACTGCAGCTCAAGGCTGAAATCATTCGTTGCCTGAGGTCGTTTTACATTCAGATTAAGCTCCCTTGTTACAAGCCTGATTCCGTCGACTTCAACCTCAATCCCGGGAACAGTAATTCTGCCCGAAGTTTCCGGGGTAAGTCTGAAATTGTAAACATATGCTTTTCTAACGGTTTCGGTTACTTGCCCGTTTATATTTGTAACGGATCTGCTGCTTCGAACTGTTCCACCCAGCGGTTCGATATCAACATCCGGAATAAACAGCTCCGGTGAAATAGCCTTTTCGCTTCCCTGCAGGTATAGTGTCAACCTGACCGAATCTCCCAGCCATATTTGATCCTGCTCAAGCTCCGCGCTGAGCGACAGTTCCCGGGCGTGCAAACCTGTAACCGCTGCCAGGAATAACACCACCGACAAAAGTTGTTTTTTACCAGTTCCGCTCAGCATCAGTAATGCCTCCTGTTTTATCCAGTCTGTTGCGCTGAATTTGATTTTCTGCTTCCTGATCAAGGATATCATTCAGTTCACTGTTGTCCCCGCCGTTTGCGGCTTCGGAAAGCGCCTTTTCGGCGGCCTTTTGATATTCCGACGCCGTTTGCCTGTCTCCCTTCTTCAGAGCTTCCGCCGCTTTTGCCTGGTTGACTGCAGCCTCATTCAGGTCCTGCTCTTCAGACGCTTGCTGCAGCGCCTTCTGCTGTTCAGCAAGCTCTTCACCGTGTTCTTCTTCGTTGGCGGTTCGGCGGCTCAATTCACGCTGCTGCTGAAGCAGCTCTTCAGGGCTGTTACTGCCGCCGTTATTCCGGTCCTGAGACTGACCGTCCTGCTGCGGACTGTTCTTTCCTTCGTCCTGAGCCGACCGGGAATCTTTACCTTCCTGTCCGTTTTGACTGTCCTGCTTCTCATCCTGACGATCTTCCCGTGATTTTTCAGGCAGCTCTGAAAGTTTCTCTCTGATTACTTCCATATTTCGACGCGCGTCATTCTTACTGTCCTCAGGCAATGTATTCAGCTCCGCGGAGCGTTTTAGCGACTGGTAAGCTTCCTCCAGCAGATCACGTTTTTCCGATGGCGACTGGACCTGCTCCGCGAGCATGGCCTGTGTAATTCCATGATTAAAATAAGCCGCCGCAGATATCACTGTATCTTCAGAAGCCGCCGCAGTTTTGAAACTTTCAGCCGCTTCAGCAAGCTTCCCGTCATTAAACAGTTGCGCCCCCCTTTCAAGCGGACCTGCCGCTGCTGTTTCAGCCTGCCCTGAAGCAAATACTGCCGGGGAAACAAGAATCAGTATTAATACAGTATAAAACTTCTTCACTTCTTTCTCCCTGAACCTGATGCCGCGGAATAACGCAGAAACAGATACACCAAAACAAGGATGACTGCGGGTGTGAGAAAATATTGGTAATTCTCTTCATTCTCCACATATGTCTCGTCTTCAATAAACCTGGACTCCTGGCTTTTTATCAAGGACAGGTAAATCTCACCCATATCAAAGGTCCCGGTTGAAACGTTCAGATACCGGCCGCCCGGAGTTGCGGAAGCCATCTGCCTGAGAACGGCTGCATCAAGCCGGCTCCAGATTTCCTGCCCGTTATATGTCAGAAAAACACTGTTGCCGTTCTGATCCGTTACCGGAATGCGTTTTCCCGTATTTTCATCTCCAAGACCTATGGCAATCAGCCTGACATCATATTCCGCCAGCATTTCAGCAGCTTTCAAAGGGTAACTTTCCTGATCTTCACCATCCGTAATCAGAATTATATCCCTGTAGCCCCCGGTACCGCCGGCAAGCACATCCGACAGGGTTTTTCTGAGCGCGTCACCTATCATGCTTCCGCCGACGGAAACTGCATCAGTCGATAAAAGCTCAACCGACTGCCTGAAAAAGCTGTAATCAAGCGTAAGCGGACATTTGACGACGGATGTTCCGGCGAATGCTACAAGCCCGACCCTGTCGCCCTCTATTACCGAGAGAGCATCTGTAACAGCCAGCTTTGCTCTGGCAAGCCTGTTGGGATAAAGATCTTCGGCAAGCATTGAACGGGATACATCAATAACAAAAACAACATCACGGCCCCTGCGTGATACTGTAGTTTCAGTCCTGCTCCAGCTAGGCCTGGCTGCGGCAAAAACAGTCAGCAGCATTGCCGCGGTTAAAATAACAAGCAGCATAATCCGTCTTGCTGAAAATCCTGAACCTGAAGCGGTGTTTTTCCAGGCTTCCGGGACAACTCTGCCTGCCCTGATGATTCCGAAAATTCCTGCAGCAGCGGCGGCAATCGGAAGCCAGAGATATTTCAGGGCCGCAGGGTTTAAAAGCTGAAACTGATCGGTCACGGCAGCCTCCTCAGGACAGTCAGATCCAGCGCAAGAGCGGCGGCCAGCAGTGACAGGCCGGCAAGAGCAAAATTAACAAAGAGTTCCCGGTATTTATACTGCGTGTATGATACAATCTCCGTTTTTTCCAAATCGTCTATAACCGAATAAACCCCTGCGAGCTCTTCGGCAGAATCAGCCTGGAAATAAGCGCCGCCGGTGATTTCAGCTATACTGCTCAGGGTCGCTTCATCAACTGCCGCGCCAACAGGAATACGCCTCTTGCCGAACAGACTGTCCATTTCATAATAGGCTGTTCCCCCGAACCCAATGGCATATATCTTTATTCCCCATTCAGCTGCAAGTTCGGCCGCTTCACGCGGAGAATACTTTCCGGAATTATTCTCACCGTCGGTGAGCAGAATTATTATTTTACTTGTGATTTCATAACCTTTAGCCGGGTCGTTATTCACTGAAGCGGACTGAAGTCTGGCTGCGGCAAGCGCCAGCGCATCGCCTATCGAAGTACCGTCTTCATCCTTTGAAACAACGACATCAAGGTTTTCGGTGAACGCTTCCAGAACATCATGGGACAGCGACAGCGGGGAGAGGGTATCTGCATAACGCGCGAAGGCAATTAAACCGATAAGGTCGTCCGGCCTGCCGGACAGCTCATTCCCGTCGCCCTTGATAAAATCAAGCAGATTCTTTTTAACAATATCAATTCTTCGTACAAGCTTACCGTTGTTTTCTACCTCAGCAGACATACTCCCGCTGCGATCTATTACAAACTCTATAGCGACTCCGTTTGTAACTTTTCTTGTTTCATCCAGCCTTTCCCTCGGGCGGGCAAGCGCCAAAATCAGCAATAAGCTCCCGGCAACGATGAGCAGAAGGGGTATCCAGAGAAGTCTTTGCCTTAACGATTTTACTTTTACGGAAAAGGGCCAGGAACTGGAGAAATTCAATCCCGTACTCCTGTTTTTCCGCCTTGCCGACATCAGCACGATAACAACAAGAAGAGGTATAAAACCGAAAGCCCACGGAGAATCAAACTGCATCTCCGGCCTCCGCTAATTCCTGTCCAAAAATCTGCATAAGGATCCTGTATCCCTCAGTATAATCAATTCCTTCGCCGGAAAACCTTGCTTTCTCAATATATTTGCCATACCTGGAAGCCTTGCTCTCCCCAATCAAACGCTCAAGCTCTGCATACGCTTTTCGCAAATCAATACGGGCATCAGTATCTATGTAGCATTTTCTGAATTCTTCAATCAGCTCCGCCCGGCTTTTTTCCGGAACAGCCCGGTTACGCATTTCTTTTCTTTTGTGTTTAAACAGCAGAACCGCCGCGGTTGCAGAAAATACTGCTGATACAGCTATGATAATTATTATTTTTCCTATCGGACTATCTTCAGCTTCAGGCAGATATATCGATGAAAGCTCATGACCGGCTTCTTCATCAAAAGCCGAATCTACCGAAATCTCAAACTCGTCGGTTGTCAACTCCCCGGGGAAAGAAACAGTGAGCGGCGGGAATACCAGCGTTCCGGGCAGCCATGCCTCTACCATGAAAACAACAGTACTCACCGCCTTTCCGTTTCCGTCAGGTACGGGACGCCCCTCTTCAATACTTATAATCCCGGTATTTGAAAAACGCCCGGTATCATTAATTTCCGGAGGCAGCAGGATATATTTTTCCTCTTCAGGATATTCAATCCGCAGCACAATCCGGGCGGTGCTGCCGTATTCCAGTGATCCCGACGGATAGGAAATTTCAAGTTTATACGAACCTTGTTCATATGTATCGGTTATTAGTAATTGGCCGGCGGATTCCCGGTTAACATTTTTCGTACAATCCGTTACAACAATTACTAAGACAGTCATCAGGAATACAAAGACAAGTGTCCTCATGTTTTTCATCAGCTTCATATTCTGCGTCGTTCCCTCTGAATAAAAAACCTTGAGAGCGTATGGATGTATTCTTCAGATATGTCAAGGTCAATAAAATCACATCCGTATTTTCCGAATGCCTGCCTCATGGAATCCAGCCTTTGAGAAAACCTCTTTTCGTATTCGTTTCTTACCCTTCGATTCGAAGTGTCAATTGTAGAGGTTCGGCCCGTCTCCATATCGGTGAAATTAACCATTCCGCACACAGGCAGTTTTTTTTCGGCAGGATCGTAAAGATACATACTGACAATCTCGTGTCTCTGTGCCGTCACCTTCAACTGGTCATAAAACCCGGGATCATAAAAATCCGATACAAGAAATATTATACTGCGGCGATGCGCAACACTGCCGAGATAATCAAGCGCGGCGGCCACAGAGGTTCCGGTTCCCTCGGGGCGAAACGACAGAAGCTCGCGAACCATATGCATTGTATGCGTCGTACCTTTGCCCGGCGGAATGAAAAGCTCGGGACGGTCCGAGAAAAGCAGAAGACCTGTACGGTCGTTATTTTGCGTTGCGGAAAATGATAATATCGAAACAATCTCAGCTGCTGTTTCGGCCCGGTTCCTGCCGCTGCTGCCGAACCCGGCGGAAGGGGAAACATCCACAAGAAAGTAAATCGACAGCTCACGTTCTTCCCGAAATCGTTTAACATGCGGAAAGCCGGTTCTTGCCGTAACATTCCAGTCTATCGTTCTTATCTCATCGCCGGGCTGATATTCACGAACTTCTTCAAACTCAAGACCTTCGCCCCTGAAAGCGCTCTCAAACTCGCCGGCAAAGACAGACGTTACCCTCTGCCTGGTCATTATCCGGATGAGTTCCACCTTCTTAAGAATTTCTTTATCTATCGTGACGTTCATGGCGGCTTTGCAGCTTACGGGGCCGGAACTTTATCGATTATCATCCCGACTATATCATCCGGACTCAGACCTTCAGCCTCTGCTTCATAACTCGGGATAAGCCTGTGACGCAATACGTCAAATGCAATCCCGGCTACATCAGCAGGAATCACATAGCTTCGGCCTTCAAGAAGGGCGACGGCTTTTGCGGCAAGCGTAAGATAAATTGTCGCGCGCGGAGATGCTCCGTACTTGATTAAATGTGCGGCATCAATCCCGTATACGTCAGGATTCCTGCCGGCCTGAACCAGATCTACAATATATTCCTCAATCACAGGCTCGATATGTACTTTGTCAAGGAAGTCCCGCAGGACAAGGATATCTTTTGCTGAAGCAACTTTGTCAATTTCTCCGACCGGAACCGAACGGGCCATCAGCCTTAAAATCTTCAGTTCCTCAGCCTTGTCGGGATATGTAATTCTGACTTTAAGCATAAACCTGTCGACCTGAGCTTCAGGCAGCGGATAGGTTCCTTCCTGTTCAATTGGGTTCTGCGTTGCCATAACCATAAAAGGCTGTTCCAGCGGCCATGTTTCATCCCCGATAGTGACCTGCCGTTCCTGCATTGATTCCAGTAATGCCGACTGTACCTTTGCCGGAGCACGATTTATTTCATCGGCAAGAATAATATTGCTGAATACCGGACCCTTCTTCGGAGAAAACTCACCTGTTTTGGGATTGTAAATCAAAGTTCCGACAATATCTGCGGGAAGCAAATCAGGGGTAAACTGAATACGTTTAAAATCAAGGCCCAGTGTTTTTGCCAAGGTATTAACCGAGAGCGTTTTAGCCAGCCCCGGCACCCCTTCTATCAACACATGCTGGTTGCAGATCAGACCAATCAGAAGCCTGTTTACAAGATAATCCTGACCCACAAGAACTTTCCGCATTTCCTTTTCGATTGAAAGTATCTTTTCAAGTTCAACCGGCAATTCAGTTTTACCGTCGCTTAAATATACTGTCTGTACGTTTGGCATGAACCACTCCTGATGTTATTAAATTCCCTATTAATATAAAAAGTCTTCTGAAAACCGTCAATATTTTAACCGCGGCAGGCATACACATTTCAAAATTGTAATGTTTCTGTAATGTTTGCACCATCTTTCGCCAACCGGCATTACCACTAACTTGTGAAAGCAAGCATCATTAAAAAGATCCGGCTCTGATTTTTCAGTTATTATTTTATGTTATTTGTATGAACAGCTAAAATTATATTTACATTCGTCACTGCTATGTTAACATATTTTTCTAACGGAGGCGTCTGTGAAATCATTTAGAGTAAAAATTATAATTGCAATTCTAATTATCACATCATTCGGTACAGTTCTGTCCGGAGGATTAATTTTATACAGTTATTTAAAATTTATTGAACATTCAATTGATGAAAACCTTGTACATGCCGTCAATTCAGCAAATACAATGCTTGAATTCGACGATGCAGACAAGCTTCTTCTGCCGGGAGCAAGGGAGACTGCATATTATCAAAATGCAATAAGCAGACTGAGTGCCCTTAACAGGGCAATGGGAACGGAATATATTTACGGGATAATAAAAGATCCTTCCGGCAAATATGTTTTTGTCATGGACAGCGGCGATATTGACGACCCTCCTGAAGATTCATCATTTTTATCCGAAGTAACGGAATGGAACAGCCTTTACGAAGCCTGCGAGAAGGGTGAAATTGTAATAGACAGGGAGTTCTATACTGACGAATGGGGAACTTTTAAAAGCGCATGCCTGCCTGTTACAGATTCTTCGGGAAAACTTATTATAGCTCTTGGAGCCGATATTTCAGCCGAATCTGTCCAGGGAGTCAAAAATAAAGCTTTTCTGACTTATGCCTTATGCGTTCTTTCAGTTATGGGTATATGCTTCATCACGGCATTCATTATCGGCCGAAGGGTTACGGATCCGATTAACCTGATGAATAATGCTTTTGAGGAAATTACCTCCGGAGACGGGGATCTTTCAAAACGTATAAAACAGGTTTCGCATGATGAAATAGGCAGGATGGCGGAAACATATAACAGTTTTATGGATAAGATCAGTTTTCTGGTTAAAAAAATTATCGAATCCGAGAATGAACTCGGTAATACAGGGGAAGAACTTTCATCAAATGTTGAACAGACTTCTGCCGCAATCACTGAAATTTCCGCGAATATCAGCAGCGTCAAATCCCTGATTGAGCAGCAACTCGGGTTTCTTACAAGATATACAGACAACCTGGAAAAAATTAACGATGAGGTGGGAACTCTCGATAAAAGCATAGACAGCCAGTCTTCAAGCATCGAAGAATCTTCCGCATCAATTGAACAGATGTTGAGTAATATTAATTCGGTCTCAAACAGCGTTAAAAGATCCGACCAGCTATTTCAGCAGTTGCAGTCCGCAACCGAAAACGGCAAACAGCTGATTGAAACCGTCGGGGCACAGGCCGGCCGGATAGAAGGACAATCGGAAATCCTGCAACAGGCGAATTCAGTAATTGCCGGCATTGCGGCGCAGACAAATCTTCTGGCAATGAATGCTGCAATTGAAGCCGCCCATGCAGGAGAAGCAGGCAAAGGGTTCAGTGTTGTAGCCGACGAGATTAGGAAACTAGCAGAACAGAGTGCAATACAGTCAAAATCCATAGGCAACTCGCTTAAATCAGTTCTCGATTCCATTAACGATATTGTTGGTTCAACACGAAACACCGACGAAGCTTTTGAAGGAATGATAGATCATGTTAACAACATGAAACCAATAAATGATCATATCAATAATGCGATGGAAGAACAATCTGCCGGAAGCAGTCAGATACTTGAAGCATTGTCTTCATTAAAAGTGATTACATCTGAAGTAAAAGAACGCTCAGATAATATGCAGAGCGGAACTACACAGTTGTCGGCCCTGTTTGAGCAGCTGAACAGGATATCTTTTGAAGTTTCAAACAGTATCACTGAAATCGAAAACGGTACAATAGAGATAAATAAAGCAGCCGGAGCTTCTGCAGATCTGTCGGCAAGAAACCGAACCTGTATTTCAGTCCTTGCCGAACAAACTTCCAGATTTAAAATATAAACCTGCCGGCAACTTTTACTCTACCAGCCCCCTGTCTTTCCAGCTTCGGGCCAGGTATATAAACGGCGTATCGGCTGCCGCCACAATCCATTTGAAAAGGTAGGTTGTTAAAAGAATTTCAACAAGTACGGCGAACTCAAACACGCCTGCAAACGCAATAAGCGTAAATACTACACTGTCGATCAGCTGGCTGATCATTGTTGAGGCGTTGTTTCTTATCCAGATGTATTTTTTCCCGGGTTTGCGGGCCTTCAGCCTGTTATAGGCCCAAACATCATGCAACTGCGAGAGGGCATAGGCGGCAAGGCTGCCTGCTGCAATTCGGGGCATTATACCGAAAATAGTCTCAAGACTGCCTTGAGCAAAATCTGATTGATGAGGTATAAAATTAAGTGCGAACTGCATCAGCACCGTCATGGAGATCAGGGCAAAGAAACCCATTCCGACGGCCTTTGACGCGTCTTTTTTTCCGTAATTTTCACTCAGAATATCGGTTACAAGAAAGGATGTCGCATATACGATATTTCCGAGAGTAGCAATCAAGCCGAAGATTTCAACAGTTTTTAAAACCTGAATATTTGCCGCAATAACCGATATCGGGATCCAGATAAACAGCCCTGTTTTACCCCAGAGCCTGTATGCAAGCATTATTGCCGCAAAGTTTATAATAAGCATTATAAACCATAGAAGAGCATTCATTGATGTGCCTCCGTCGTTTTGTTAAGGCGGGTAACTGCGACCGCCGAAACCCGATATTATAAGAAAATCATCATGAATTCAAGCGCAGAAAACCGGTACAGCCCTGCTGATGTATGCGAGACTGCACATCCCCGGTTCGGTTTACGGAGAGGAATTTCAGATATTTTCTGTAGTTGTAATATTTCTGATAATGGCGAATTTTCACAGCCGGTAGAATCTGAAAGATAAGGGGACTTCTAAAACACAGAATGTTTCAAACCTCTAAAGACCCCAATTCAGGGTTTTTAGACAATATGAAGTGACCGCCGTGTTTGCAAAATCGTGGATTAGCCTACACAATGGCTAATGGCAAAGCGCAGACACGCCACATACAAAGGAACGGAGGCCACTATGAATAGTGTAATTTATGTAGGGATGGATGTCCACAAGGAATCAATCGCAGTAGCGGTATTCAGAGATAATTATCAGAATCCTGAGTTTGAAAGAGAGCTCAGGAACGAACCCGGAAATATTAAAAGATTCTTCAAGCGACTTAAAGAGAATGGAGAAAATATTCTGTGTTGTTACGAAGCAGGCCCTACAGGATTTACACTTTATAGATTACTTGAAGATATGGGAATTATCTGTTACGTAGCAGCACCATCATTATTGCCGAGGAAACCCGGAGACCGAATAAAGACAGACAAGAGGGATGCAGTCAAATTAGCCAGAGCATTAAGGAATCAGGAAATAACACCGGTGAATATACCGACACGCACAGATGAATCAGTTCGTGATTACATGAGGATGTGTAACGATATGAAAATTGATTTGAGGAAACAGAAACAGAGGCTCTTACAGTTTCTGCTAAGGAACGGGAAGAAATATGAT
This sequence comes from Spirochaetia bacterium, assembly GCA_963675665.1. Classification (GTDB taxonomy): domain Bacteria; phylum Spirochaetota; class Spirochaetia; order UBA9216; family UBA9216; genus Thalassospirochaeta. Next base: position 2,819,478 of record OY776510.1, on the reverse strand, counting down.
ATTGGGAAAAAGTACTGGACAGGGGCGCATCGAACCTGGTTGAAAAACTTGCAGTTTGAACAGGTAATGCATAAAGAAGTTTTAAAAGAATATTATCTTGCGATTGTGGAATTAGAGGAAAAGATTGAACGGTTGCAGGAAAAAATAGAAGAGATTGCTGCTGAAGACAGATATAAAGAAAGGGTATCCCGGCTTCGATGTTTCAAAGGTATAGAGACATTAACAGCATTAACATTTGTATGCGAGATAGGAGATTTCAGAAGATTTAAAAAAGCGGAATCCTTCATGGCGTATCTTGGACTTGTGCCGTCAGAATACTCAAGCGGAGAGGGCCGGAAGCTTGGCGGGATTACGAAGGCCGGCAACTCCAGGCTACGACGGCTGTTAGTGGAATCAAGCTGGCATTACCAAAGGTATTCGCCATCGAAACGACTGACAGCGAGAAGGAAAGGACAATCTGCTGAAACAATAGCTTATGCTGATAAAGCCGGCAGAAGGTTGAGTAAGAAATATTTCAGGATGATTCGTAGAGGGGTATGCCCTCAGAAAACTGTTACGGCAGTTGCCAGAGAATTATCAGGATTTATTTGGGGAATGATGGTAGGTAGAACAGAAGTCGCATGACTTCGATAGTTGGTTAATAAGCTACCAGGACAGAAGGATGGATAGAACAACAACAGTGATAAAGGAGAACCCTCGGCACCTCTATGAGGCAATAATAATATTGATCCTCGGTTTTAGACAGAGGCAGCTCCCGACGATCCCATTGACCTGCGGTAACCAATCCGCGAATATCAGAGTGGTCTATCGCCGCATAAACGTTGTTCTATCTTTCTTCCTGTCCTGGACAGGGGGGGGATCTTATAGATAAAACCTGGATATTTTAACTTGACATGGGTCACATCATATCAGAGGTTACCATTATTTACTCTTTCAGTAAAATAAACTAATCGATACTGAATGCCTTGCCGGCTTCTTCAGCAAAAACACCGTCTGAACTGAATTCTTCAAAAAGCTTTTCAAGGCCCTTGGTATTGGCCTGCGTCCAGTTTAACCCGGCACCTTTGGCTTCATCAGTCTCGTATGTGTAAATGCTTGCACCGTTTCTCAGTATTGAAATATTCGCCTTAATATAGACGATAGTGAAACCGTAATCATTCGGCGGGGCATCACGGTAATTAAGCTTGAAGTCAATTCCGAATGTATAATCATCACCGCTTTCGATCTTTACCGGAAGAGAATCGGAAAGCATAGCCTTGATTGTTCCGTAGATTCCGGCCTCATTTTCAAATTCATCTAGATCGCCGGTATAATCGACAGATAAACCGGTTTTTATCTTCTGCAAATCGATCATAAAATCGGTTTTCGGAGGGTTGAGCTGAATTGCTTTTCCTTCATATCCGAGAACGTCTGTGTTCAGAACTGCCGTAATATAATTCTTGCCCGGAACAAGGCCGGATAAATCAATATTATCGTCGTATCTGCCGCTCGAGGGGGTTGTACAGCTTACCAGAGGCCTGCCGCTGTTTCTATCGACAAGATCTATCTGAAGCTGCCCTGGTTTGTTATCTTTGGATGTATTCACTGTAAACTGAAGGGGGACCGGCCGTCCGGCTTCAGCTGCCATTTCTTCACTCGAAAGATTTATGGATAACGAACCTATTTGGAGTGCAATCTGCCGTTCAAGAAGGTCTATCAGCATACCTTTTTCACCCATCAGACTGGTTTCAATCATGCCGGGATATGTGGATTCATTCACAATCGACCAGCCGTCCACAAGCACGGGAAGAATCTCAGCCATTGTGCGATCTGCATTACCAAGCACCGGTTCTACAAGGTTCTTGACCCTGCGTTCGATATCGGCCATTTCCTTCTTTTGAATCGCCATCCACTCAGCCTTGTTCAGTCTCAGGTAGTACCAGTATCCGTCCTCAGGAGAATAGAACCCGTCAACAGTTTCTACAGCCTTGAGGTTTTGTGCTACGTGTTGTGAGATTGCTTCTTCTACCGCCTGTTCGGCATTTCCTTTATTGTCTTCTGATGTACGAATATTGATCTCACTGATGATTTCAACAGAAATTTCCGCGGAAAGCGTCGACATGGCGAGCTGTTTGGCAATTTCATTATCTTCAGCCTGATTACCCGTGTTCGATCCGGCGATTCCGATATAGTAGGCATTATCAATCGGATAATTGATCATCCATTCGGGCTTATCCGGTGTTGAAGCACATGATGTAATAAACAGCAAAACGGCGGCCGCAACCGTCGTTAATAACATAATGATCCCGATTCCGTGTTGATTTCTTTTTAACATAATCCCCCCGTAGAAAAAAGAATAAAGCTGATCAGAGACTGATCAGCTTTCAGGTTTTTTGTATTTTTTTACTTACCTACAGGTTCTGAAACAGTAGGATTATTCTGGAGCTGGTAGTCCAGTTTCTCAATTGCCTGTGCAGCCTTGAATTCAGCAAAAGCAGCGTCTTCGTTTCTCTGGAAAGATTCTGAGACCATCTCAATCATTGCAGCTTTATCATACTGCATAAGTACCCAGAAACCGCCGTCTTTATCTCTTTCCATCTGGATCTGTTTGGCGCCGGATAATTTCTGATCAGTGATTTCTCTTGTTACCGATTCAACGAAACTGATTACCTGAGTATTGTCATCCACTCCTGCTTCCTGTGCATAATCAGTTACGGAAGCCTGAATTGTGGTGCTGATCTGCCTGGCGATATCAGCTCTTGCATTTGTTTTCGCAACGGTAATGGACAGGCTTTCTTTCGCTTGTTTGCCATATCCTACACCATAAAATGCATCATCAGAAATGGGCGGTTCCATTACGAAATCAGGTAAATCCGAACTGCCGGATCCGCATGAAAATAACAAAAGAACCGAAACAACTGCAATTACTGTCAAAATTAGCCTTTTCATTTTTATACTCCTGAATTGATATTCATTTAGTTAAATTTAACCTCAATATACCAATATTTCAATCCTAAAAAGAAAAAAAGAAGAGGAATAAGAAACCTTTTGACAAAAATATCGTATTTGTCTATCTTAGTGATATGGCTAAAGCGACAACTTATTTATTTCTTGTAGACGGCATCACTTCCGAAAAAGCCGAAAAACTTCGTAAAGCGGTTCTGGTAAGTGAAAAAATCTCCGATGTATCCATTAAACTCAACTCCGGTCTGGTTTCCGTTACATCGTCGAGGGATCCCGAAGCAGAACTTAAAATGGCCTGTTCCATAGCGGGCTGTATGTTCAGAATGAAGGTAAGCAGGAAAAAGGCTAACTACTGGGCCTGATAAACTCTGTTTTTTTAATATCGACAAAAAGTTTATCAAGTATCTCTTCAACAACAGTTTCACGTATTACAAGACAGACTGTATTGTCGAAATTACGGAGTAGTCCGTATACCGGATAAAAATGCCCCTGCCCCGCAAGTTCGAGAGGCCCCAACTCATCGACTATGACGAGATCAGGCCCTGCGCCGGATTTACAATCACTGATTATTCCTTTTATTATCTCCGCAGAAAACGCGAAGGCCTGATCAGAAAACCAGAACCTGCTGAAATCATATTTTCGCCAGCCGCTGTTGCCGGGATTAACCGCACTGACGGCCGCAACCCGCCGCCCGGTTGTAATATCGCGTATAAAATATGCGTCCTTTTTACCTTCAATATATTCTGCTTCGGAAATAAAACCGGCGGCGCGCTGCCCCGAAGCTCTGCATTCAGCTATGATTTTTTCCGCTGTTGTTGTTTTTCCCGAATCATTTTCACCTGTAATAATCTTTACTAAAGCCATAAGCTGATAATATAATTTAATCATGAAAAACAACAGCCCATTGATTATTTCCGTCACCGGCTGGTCGGGCAGCGGGAAAACGACCTTCTGCGAGAAACTGATCGCCGAGCTTGCCGGCCGGGGATTTAAAACCGCTGCAGCCAAAAACTCGCACCGCAGTCTTCAGACGGACAAGCCCGGCAGCGACAGCAAACGTTTTTTTGATGCCGGGGCCGAATCGGTCTGCCTTAATGCGGACAACTCAATGACGCTTTTTTTTCACCGCAGAATCGAGTCGGGAGATGAGCTGCCGGCTATTTTCCCCGGAGCCGACTTCATAATAGCCGAAGGGTTCAAGGCGGATGGAGCATTAAGAATCGAGGTTGCGGGCGAAGCTGCCTCTACCGAAGAAATGAAAAATCCGGCATCCGAAGCTGATATTATTGTCTGCGCTAATGATAAATTGATCGAAATGCTATCGGAAACCAACCCGGCGGATGGGAAAACAACGAAAAAAAAGCACAGGATTCTGATTCACCGGGACGACATCATCACCGCTGCCGACTTTATCTGTTCAGTTAAATAAACCTGCAGGCAGGCAGCTTTTCCAACCTCCGCTTGACACGGTATGTCCATTTCGTTAACCTCCGTATTACAATGGTTAACGATAGTACTGCTAAAATAACGAAAGTACTGAATATTCTCAAAAATGCACCGGATACGGTTTCAGGTGAAAGGATGGCAGAAGCAATAGGAGTTTCAAGGGTTGCCGTATGGAAGATTATCAGCAGGCTCAATGAAAAAGGCTATATAATCGAATCTTCAAAATCAGGCTACAGGCTTGTATCATCTGCTGATATACCGCTTCCGTGGGAAATGGCGGGTACAGGAGCCGAGATTGAATACTTCACAGAACTTGATTCCACCATGGCCAGGGCAGCCGTGCTGATCGAATCCGGCTGTGCCGACGGTACCACCGTAATAGCAGGAACCCAGACCGCGGGAAGGGCTTCATACGACCGCGGATGGAGCTCTCCCGACGGCGGGCTTTATTTTACCAGGATACGGACTATACCCTTTCCCGCTGCTTTTTCCGGATTATATCCGCTTGCCGTTTGTTGTGCTGTTTTGGATGCAATCCGTGAACAGTCAGGAATTGAAACCGGAATTGAGTGGCCTGCAGAAATCTGTTCAAACGGGAAAAAAGTCGGAGGGGTGCTTACCGAGTTCAGGGGTAAAAACGGTATGACCACCTCAGTTGCTGCAGGAGTCGGGCTGAACATCAATACTGAAAAAACCTTCCTTCCCGCCGGTGCTGCCGGCATATGCGAACTTGCAGGCTGTACACTGTCAGTCCGGAAACTTACAGCCCGGATTATTGAGTTAATAGAACAATACGATCGTTTAATTCCGTGGCAAGTCGATTCTCTTATCAGCAAATGCGGGAAAAACCTAACCTTTATGGGAAAGAAAATTGAAGTCAGATTTTCAGACCATTCAATACTTAACGGAACAGCTTCGGGTTTAAACCGGGACGGTTCGGTCAGGCTTGACGTACGCGGTCAGGCTGTTGTTTCGGTATATTCAGGAGATATAATTAAATATGAATACCAAAGACGCAATTAAAAGAAATCTGATAATAGCATTGTTCGCCGCACTGATGGCGGCCGGAGCCTTTATCCGAATACCTGTCGGACCGGTTCCTGTAACGCTTACCACTTTTTTCCTGCTTATGAGCGCTCTTCTTGCCGGCCCTTTCGGGGGTGTACTCTCAGTTGTTGTTTACATGCTTATAGGCACGGCAGGTCTGCCGGCTTTTGCCGGAGGCAGCGGGCCCGCCGTCTTTGCCGGGCCTACCGGGGGCTTTCTGATCGGTTATATTCCGGCCGCCCTTGTTTGCGGACTGCTGTCGGCCGATACCGACAGGGTCCTGTCCGGACGGATATCCGCCCGCGATATTGCAGCCGTTACTGCTGCCACCCTGATTCTGTACGCTGCAGGCGTTCCATGGCTTAAGTGGAGGCTTGGACTTGAATGGAGCAGTGCTTTTTCAGCAGGAATGCTGCCGTTTTTACCCGGAGACGCGCTGAAAGCTGCGTCGGCTGTAATAATCAGGCAGATACTCGTCCGCAGGGCAGGAGAACTGCTGCCCCGGCGTAAACATCGGGCGGCCGAAAGCACAGAATAATGCAAAATCATATGAAACAGGCAGACGAAAATCCATTAATCAGCATTTCAAATCTCTGCCACCGCTTTCCCGACGGAACTACCGCGCTTAACGGCATCAATCTTGAGATAGAGAAGGAAAGCTTCACAGTAATTGCAGGGAAAAACGGCAGCGGAAAAACTGTGCTGATGAAACACCTGAACGGCATTCTTGCCCCCACTTCGGGCACAGTATCGGTTTGCGGGATCGATGTAAAAAAAGATCCGTGGAACGCCCGGCGAAGGATAGGCTTTGTGTTCCAGAATCCCGACACGCAGATTGTAGCCCAGACCGTCAGAGATGATATAGCATTCGGTCCGGAAAACCTCGGGTACGGCAGAACTGAAACTGCCGAAACGGTAAATGCTGCCGCAACCGCAATGGACATCAGCCATATACTGGAACATTCGCCTCACCGTTTATCCGGAGGTGAAAAAAAAAGGGTTTCCATTGCGGGAATAATTGCGATGGATCCGGAACTGATTGTATTTGATGAACCGTTCACCGGCCTTGATTACAGCGGCGTAAAGATACTTCTGAAAAAAATGCTTGAAGTTCATAAAAACGGCACATCGGTAATTGTAATAACTCATGATCTGGAAAAGGTTCTTGCGCACGCGGATCGCCTTATTATTCTGTCCGGCGGAAACATTGTTGCCGACGGGGATCCCGGGAAACTGCTCGATACCGCAAAAGAGCATGAACTTCGTATTCCTTCAGGCTGCGAAATAAACAGAATGAGCTGGCTTAGATGAAAGAAGTCTGCCTTTTTGAATTTATCCACAGCAAGTCAATTCTGTACAGACTGAACCCGGCAATCAAGCTGGTTTTTCTTTTTATATTCTGTATTGCTTTGGCTTTACTGCCGTTCGGATTTTTATGGATTCCGTTTGCAGTACTGATTCCGCTGCTTCTGTCTTCCCCTTCTGCGGTAAAGTTTCAGCTTGTTGCATTATGGAAGATCTACATCTTCTTCCTGGTTACGGGTTTAATCAGGTATTTGACATCCGGGTTCTTTTCCGAAGGCGCCGCGCTTGCAATGCGAATGCTCGGCATGACCTACAGCGGGCTGCTTTTTTACACCAGCACAAGACTGTCGAATCTGCGGAGAAATCTTCCGAAGACAAGGCTTACAGAGCTTTCCGTTATGGCAATCGCTGTGCTTCCCATAATTTTCAGGACAATCAGCGAACAAAGCGAAGCCGGGTATTCCCGCTGCTTCAGACCGGGGAAGAACCCTTTCCGAACAATAAAAATATCTTCAGTCCCTCTTATAATTACCATGTTTCTAAAAACCGATGAAATGGCGGATTCCTGGTATTCCCGCGGCTATAATCCGGGCATGGAAAAAAATACAGTCAATGATGAAGGGAAAACCAGTAACTAACAGTGAGAGATTTAAAGCCTTCGACAACTTGGAAATAGAAACGCACAAAAAGAAATACGCAGTCGAAGCCGAAAGCAAATATGCCGGAACCGATGCATGGACGGAGAGTATAAAAAAACATCAAAATATACGGACGCGGACTGGACCCGTATTACAGAAAGCGGCAATGCTGTTCTCGGCGAGATTGCAGCCCTGATGTTTTAAAAGGTCCTGGACAGATGTACGCTGAAGATGAACGTTTTACTGAAAATATAGATAAAATCAAGCCCGGGCTTGCAGTATTTATGCGCGATTCAATTGCCGTATACTGCTCCAATATGAATAAAAAGAATTAAGACCTTGACATAAATATTAAACAATATTAACCTATACGTATACGTTTAGTTATAATATTTAGTATACGTGCAGGTACATTTTGAAGATCAATTTTTTTCATATCGACGAACTTGCTGAAAAAAGCGGTACGCCCCTTTCAACAATCGAAGCATGGGTCTCCGACGGGATTTTCATTCCCGACGGAAAAGCCTCCGATTCAACCCCGATTTTTTCAATTGAAAGTCTTAAAACAATTGAAAAGATAAAATCTCTTATTGATGTAGGATATGACAACCCGGAAATAAAAAAAATAATCAGGAAAGTAGGCCTTCCGTCTGAAAACCCGAAAAAAACCTCAAACGAGAAAAATAGTTATCTTACTGTCGGGACTCTTGCGGAAAAGATCGATGTCAGTCCGAGGACCATTAAGCACTGGGAAGAAAAAGGTATAATCGAACCGGATCTCCGCAGTCAGGGAGGATTCAGACTTTACAGGGATTACTATGTTCTTTTCTGTAATCTGATAAAGGATCTTCAGCTTTTCGGTTACAGCCTGGAACAGATAAAAACCATCTCCGATTTTTTCCGAGATTTCATAGGCATCAGGGACAACATGGAAGTTGCCGATACCGAGACTGTAGATTTTAAACTCGAAGCCATGGAGAATGAGATTCAACTTCTTTTTAAAAAAACCGGGCAGCTTAAAAACGGAATCAGGAGATGGGAAGACCTTTTGAAAAAGCAGCGAAAACAGATATCCGCACTGAAAGAAAAAAACAAAAAGCGTGTCAACAGAGGAGAAACAGATGAAAACTGATTACATATATGATTTCAGGGCGCTGGCTTCTGATTTTGATTTAAATATCACCGAAAAATGCATAAGCCTGAATGGTCACCGGGATTTTGAACTGGTGTCCTGCCCTTTCCTGAGCAAGGCTGATTTTGTCTACCCCGAAACTGGAGACTATGCAAGCAAAGGAAATACTTTTAAATCTCTGCTGCGTTACTATTGCAGCAACAATAAATACAGCAATGACTTTATCTTTAACGCTCTTGAATATACCGACCGGGAAATAACCGAAAACATGAAGTTCAGAATTCCCATCTTCAAGCCTGCCGGAAACCGTTCCTTTTCAAATGCGGTATTCCTGCTTCACGGACTTAATGAAAAACACTGGACAAAATACCTGCCCTGGGCTCTCCGGATAATGGAAGAAACTGATTCGCCGGTAATACTCTTTCCTATTGCGTTTCATATGAACCGGGCCCCTGAAGCATGGAGCAGCCCCCGCGATATGATACGGGTAGCCGCCGAAAGGAAAAAGTTTGTAGCCGAAGGCGGCGAAACAAGTTTTGTAAATGCCGCAATCAGCCACAGAATCCAGTTTGCGCCCCACCGGTTCTTTTCTTCAGGAATGCAAACCTATTACGATATAATCAGGTTTATTGATGAAATAAGACTCGGCAGCCATCCGTTTATCAATAAAAACTGCCGTTTCGATTTCTTTTCATATTCAATAGGAGCATCTCTGACCGAGGTCCTTCTTACAAGTAACTTTAACAGCTACTTTTCCGACTCAAAGGCATTTCTTTTCTGCGGAGGGGCAGCCCTGGATACTGCCGATCCGGTCAGCAGAACTATAATAGACAAGGAAGCATATGTCGAACTTTTCAGCTGGCTTGGAAGCCTTTTCGAATCGGTAACGGATATGGGCAGAAGGGTAAAAGAGATATTCTTTCAGGAACTGCCCGAAATCGTTAATTTTAAGAGTTTTCTTTTTTACGACAAGATGCAGCAGCACAGGGAAGCTTCGCTCAAACGGTCGGGCGGAATGATAATGGAAACCGGCCTGGAAAAAGATACCGTTTTCCCGCCCGAAACAACATCCAGAACACTGAAAGGCTTTAAAGGCGATATTGATATAAAAACGGAACGACTTGATTTTCCCTACCAGTACTGTCATGAAGAACCGTTTCCGCTCACAGAAGGAGACAGGGAGGCTGTTAACCGCGGATTTGATGAGGTTTTCACCATCGCCTCTGATTTTTTCAACAAAACAGCCTGATATTCATGCGGCAATTATAAATTTTCTGTTTATACTCTTTTACTTTACTTTGAACGTTATCCTGTTTATTTTTTAAGAAACAGGAGTTATTTATGCCTTCACATGACGAAATGGACAAGGATGAGCTGAACATGGCCGGTAAAAAGAAAAAAGACGATTGCTGGGATGAGGACTGCGATAAAAAAAAGAGCGGACCGAATCATGATCACCAGCAGCCTATTTTCAAATTCAATAAAGGCCAGTTTAAATTTTCCTTATGGTATTTTATTGCCGCTTTAATAATCATTATGCTTATTAATTCTTTTGTAAGTACAAATTCCTCGGAACTTGTATCCTTCAGTGCTTTCAAGGAACTGATCTCAAACGGCACGATAACCGAAGTACAGATAGGATCCGATTACTATCTTGGCGTTGCCGCAGCCGACGGGCAAATCCCCGGAGGAACAATAAAAATATACAGAACCGTTCCCGTAGATGATTCCGGGTTTATTCCCCTTCTTGACAGCAAGGGTGTTAAATACAGCGCGGCATCGGAACGCACCGGCAATATGATAAGCACGCTTCTCGGCTGGGTAATTCCGTTTGCATTAATACTTATTGTATGGAGATTCATGCTCAATAAAATGGGCGGAACAGGTTCAGGTGTAATGAATTTCGGAAAAAACAACGCCCAGCTTGTTGCCGAAGGAGACACCGGAACGACATTTGATGATGTAGCCGGGGCGGATGAAGCCAAGGAAGAACTTGTCGAAGTTGTCGACTTCCTTAAAACTCCCAAGAAGTACCTGGATATCGGCGGCAAGATTCCCAAGGGAGTACTGCTGGTCGGAAGCCCGGGAACAGGAAAAACCCTGCTGGCAAGAGCGGTAGCAGGCAGCGCCGGCGTACCGTTTTTCAGGATAAGCGGCGCCGATTTTGTCGAAATGTTTGTCGGCGTGGGAGCAGCCCGGGTACGGGATCTGTTCAAACAGGCCAGGGAAAAAGCTCCCTGTATTATTTTCATCGACGAACTGGACGCAATAGGTAAAAGCCGTCTTAACGTTGCCGCGGGCAACGACGAACGCGAACAGACGCTTAACCAGCTGCTTGTGGAAATGGACGGATTCAGCGCAAAATCGGGAGTTATTATCCTGGGCGCTACGAACAGGCCGGAAGTTCTTGATGCGGCCCTGCTCAGACCCGGACGTTTCGACCGCCAGGTTGTAGTCGACAAACCGGACCTGACCGGACGGGAAGCAATTCTGAGAATTCATTCAACTGATGTAAAGATGGGCGGCAATGTAGATCTGCATGAAATAGCAAAAGCCACATCGGGCTTTGTCGGAGCCGATCTTGCAAACATAATCAACGAAAGCGCTCTGCTGGCTGTAAGGGCCGGAAGAAAAGAAGTTGAACAGCAGGACCTCGAAGAAGCAATCGAAAAAGCCATTGCGGGGCTTCAGAAAAAGAACAAGCTGATCAACAAAAAAGAGCGTAAAATAGTAGCCTATCACGAAACCGGACATGCCCTGACTGCCGCGCTCACCGAAGGTTCTGATCCGGTACAGAAAATCAGTATTATCCCCCGTGGAATAGGGGCCCTGGGATATACTATTCAGACGCCTACCGAAGACCGTTTTCTGATGACCAAAGACGAGCTGCTCGGCAAGATTGACGTGCTGCTCGGGGGGCGGGCTGCCGAAGAAATTATTTTTAACGAAGTTTCAACCGGCGCGGCAAACGATATAACGCGTGCGACCGATATAGCCCGCAGCCTGATAACGGAATTCGGCATGAGTGATAAATTTGAGAATATGGTTCTTACAAAACGGGCCGCCAGTTTTCTGGGTCAGGAATCCGGGATGTCTTCACGCGAATATTCCGAGACCACGCAGCAGTATGTTGACGAGGAAGTAGCCCGCATTATCAGCAGCAGCTATGAAAGGGTTTTGAATATGCTTCGAGACAAAAAGGATATCCTTGAAAAAATCACAATCAGGCTGCTTGACCAGGAAACCATATCCGCAGCCGAATTCCTTGCAATAGCAGGAATTCAAAAAGAGAGTTCTGCCGACAGCGGCAAAGACTCCGAATCTGAACCGGCTACCTGATTATCTGCCAGAAAGCTTTTATCAACGGCGAATTCAACCGCCTCTGCTGAACACAAAGCCCTACTGAATAGGGTTTCAGCGGAGGCGTTACTTTTATGGGCCGGACATCCACCTCGAACGGTCTTTTATCAAACACAAGTTCCGGAATTACTCCGGCGCCGCATCCCAGGTTTACCATTGCCAGGATTGCCTCATTACCCGACACCTGTGCGTATACATTGGGCCGTATCCCCTTCCCCCTGAACCACAGGTCTATTCTTCGTCTTGCAAGTTCACGCTCCGGTAGGATCATGGGAACCCTGTCCCAGGGCAGGTCTTCCGGTAGATATCCTGAAAAAGCCCAGTCGCAGGTCGGGACAATAAAAACCAGCGGAGTTTCCGTGATCTGCCTGAAACCGATACTTGACGCAAGCCTGTCGGGTTTCGCTGCAATGGCAATATCATTCTTGCCTTCCTGAACATTTGAAACGGCAACAGCAGCGTCTCCGGTTTTCAGTTTTATATGTATTTCGGGATATTTACGCCGGAATTTCGTCAGAATGTCGGGCAGAATACTGTAGCATGCAGTGACTGAACAATAGAGACTCAGCTCACCTTTCAAAACCGTTTTCTCCTCGAGCAGCTCTTCATTCATCTCCTTCCAGAGATCAACTGCCTGTGAAGCATATTCGGCAAACCTGACGCCTGCTGTCGTAAGCGAAACCATTCTGTTATCACGCTCAAACAGCTTCTGACCCACCTCATCTTCAAGCCTCTGTATCTGCCGGCTTAAAGCAGAGCGGCTTATGTTGCACAGCTGGCTTGTCCGGCCGAAATGAAGATTTTCAGCCAGGGTAAGAAACAGTTTCAGCGAATAGTTATCCATTTATGGTCCTTTAATACAGCGAAGAATTCCAGGCGGACGGCAACGGCAGGTCAATCTTTCCTTTCGCGATTATATCTTCCAAATCCGGTTCAAAATACTGAACCGATGCAGTAAAAACAAGTGCGGGAAGCCTGCGCCAGTTTTCAGCCGTTTCACGTTCCAGGGTGTTCCCGTCAATTATGCCCCAGAGATCCGTACCCTTTTCTCTGAAAAAAACCGTACTGTAAAGTTCTCCGCTGCCTGAATCAATTACAACAAATTTCACCTGATAACCGTTTCGTTTCAGTATATCGTAATAAAAAAAGGCAAAATCGGTGTTGTCGCCCTCACGCATACTGAAAAAATCCTCCGGAAGCAGAATTTTGTTATCCTCCGAATGCTTTTTACTGATACTGGCGACGGAAGAGTAAAGATTATCGATAAAATCACCGCTCATACCATTAATTGTGTGCATAAACGACTGCAGCTCTTCAGAGTTCGATTCATACCTGCGATATTCGATATAGTCATCACTCTCGATAACGTCGCTTCTTGCAACGGCAAGCCCGAGATCATCAAGAACTCCCAATCCGTCGTGAATGCCCAGCAAAGGCTGAAAAGTACTTCCTATTACTGTTGCCGATATCATTGCTTCGATAAAATCTATTTTATCCTCTTCAGGATCAATCAGGTTTTCCGCTTTAAAAACCCTTATTACGTAATTGTCATCATAACTGCGCATCAACTCGCCGTAAAGCCAGGCGTCATCACCGTATACCTTTTCTATTTCGGCCAGCAGGAGTTTGTCGGCCTTCTCAAAGGCAAATTCAATCTCGAACCCGTACTGTTCCCAGATAAAACTGTATGTTACACGATCATAATCCGAATTACGGGCCAAAACCGACCCCTCGATAATCGTGTAATCACTTTTATCCAGAAGCTTTTCAACTGCATTTTTAACCTTTTCGTCAACGATTATCGCCGTGGCAATACCGTCTGAACCCGTACGAACAGATCTGCTGCCGAGAAACTCTTCAAGTGAGATTTCCAGAACATTTTGACGGTCAAGCGCCCGGCCGGCTTTTCCAGCGGAAGCCCCGGAATACACCGACACCGAATCTGCAGAGACATCTGCATCTGCAGCAATCAGAACCGGAACACATAGTATCAGAATCATCAAAACCCCGATAAATTTTCTCATAAGGATATTATAATATAAAAGCTTAACTGAAAAAAGCAGTTTTCCGTACCGATAATAAAATATGGAGTATCTCTAATAACCCCACTTCAGGGTTATTAGAGATTTACTATGGTCTGTCCGGAACTCAATTTCATCGGAGGGGATAATGGATTCTATTAAAACCAAATCAATAGCTGTTGCTTCTGGAAAGGGCGGCGTCGGGAAAACCACAACATGCGTGAATCTTGCTGTTTACTTTGCCCGAAGCGGGCTTAAAACCGGGTTGATAGATCTTGATCCGCTTTCCGATATTGCCACTCTTCTGGATATAACCGAGGCGGGAAACGCAGAATTAACCGATGATAGTGATGATTTTAACTCGCACCGGATACGTGTCCTTCCGAATCTGGATTTAATCTTTCCCGATTCAATTCTTGAAAACAGGGAATCAGGTTCTTACGAAAAACTTGTTAAATTCAGCCCGGAACTTGAAACGGAATACGATAAACTGATTCTGGATCTTCCGGCCGGCAGCCTTTATGAGGAAAACCTTGTTTTTCTGCAATATACGGGGAAACTTGTTATTGTTACAAACGATGAACCCACCTCGCACACCGCCTCAGGTTACTATATAAAACAGGCCCACAGCAGTGGAAACGAGCTTGAGTATCTTCTCTGGCATAATAAATACGCCGGAATAACAACAGCCGGCTTTGATCCCCATGATCTTCCGGGAAACTATAATAAAAACGTCCCGGATGAAGATAAATTTGATTTTTCCCGAATAAGTATGACTGATGCTGCCTATATTCCGAATGATCCGGCTATGGATTTGCTTCAGAGCAATCCGTCTTTAACTGTAAATATCCTTGCGCAAATGAGTGAAAGACTCGATTTTCTTATCGAACAGCGTATTGACGAATTGTCTTTTTCAGCATCTCTGCCGGGCCCTTCCGGAAGCCTGATAAGGCATTATCTCCACCTCAATCCGTATATCAGGGATATTGAAACCACCTTCAGAAAACTGTCGGAATATATTTTCATTATCATGAATACGAATACTCTTCGCAGTTCCGAAAATTATTTCAGCGAAATCGTCAACGGCGGTCTGAATGTCTTTTCGGACGAAGAAAAAAAGAGGATTACCGCGCTTATTGAATCGCTCCATGCAGACGCACTGATGTCCGAACTTATAAAAACTTCAGCGCAGCTTAAAATTGCTGTAGATGATCAGAGTAACTCTACAAGACTGTTCTTTTCCAACCCGGACTCCACAAGCCTTAAGGCGGTTGATAAGCGCCTGAGCAGACTGCTGGAGGTCCTGCACTCTGAACGCAACAATCACAATACATATATAAAAAGCACTGCCGGGCTGCTTCTGTTCGACTTTTCGCTTTATAAATTATTTTCATCAAAAACCGTTACTGATCTCATTAAAGGATTTATACCCGTCAGAACAAACAACCGCGGCGAAGAGATCCGCGACAAGCACAGCCAGATTCTTCAGCTGGTAAAAGAGGAATCATCATATAAAAAGGAATATCTCAGACTTATAGACGTTCTATTTCCTGTTGTGCTCAGGCAGATTGCCGCAGTCGTTGAAACATTCAATATTGCAGGCCTTCTTTTTAACAATGCCGAAGGAATTCAGAAGGATGTTTATCTGAAACTTCTTTCAACCTTTCTTCATAATTCAATAAACAGCGGCCTTGGAATTGTTGTCGGTTTTCCGTTCAGACCTGCTTCCACCGCCTTTGAGAGCTCGGCGAAAGCCCTTGTTTGACCGAAATAAAAGCTGAATAATTTTTTTAAAAACTTTTTTCTTTTTTCCTGAAATCCCCGCAGCGATGTGCAATAATTAAAAGGTTATCCTTTTTGTATTCGCCTTCGACCCCGAATTTATTTTTCCGTTTTTTGGATTTTTTACGTCCCTGATCATTGCCACACCATATATTGCGTGGTAAAATGTCAACATATCGTCTAAAAACACTATATGTAGAGCTGTTTTATCCGATTATAAAAATAGAGGATTAATTAAATGAGATGCCCGCGGTGCGGAGAAGATAACGATAAAGTTATAGAATCCAGACAATCATCGTCAGGAACCTCAATCAGAAGAAGACGTGAATGCTGCGCCTGCTCATACAGATTTACTTCTTATGAGAGGATTGAAGAACGCCCTCTGATGGTTGTAAAACGCAGCGGCATCAGGGAAGTTTTCGATATTACCAAGATTTCGAGGGGGCTTGAGCGTTCGCTTGAAAAAAGACCTGTTTCCGCCGAAACAGTCAGCGAAATTCTTGCAGATATCGAGGATCAGGCTTATATGATTGGAAAGAGTACACATGAAATCTTGGCTGCAGAGCTCGGTGAGATTGTACTTGAAAAACTTTACAGGATAGACAGTGTGGCGTATATTCGTTTTGCATCAGTCTATCGTTCTTACGGCGATGTACAGGAATTCATTGATGAGATTAAAAAGCTTAAATAATAAAAACATACTGGGAGGTATCTGTGGATTTCAGGCAGACTGACAACGACTGGAAAGAGTTTCTGGGAGTCGAACACAAGCCCGCTGAAAGATCCGTCGTACGACAGATAATTAAGCGTGACGGTTCTACTGAAAAATACGATCGATGGAAAATTGCAAGCGCTATCGGTCGGGCTATTCATGCAGCAAGAAACAGTGAAGATCTTGATCTTGTAGAGGCTTTAACAGTCAAGGTAGAGACCGCACTGACGGAATTCATGAGCGGGAGACACCCTAATTCGGCCCCCGCTATCGAAGAGATTCAGGATATTGTCGAATCGATACTTATAGAATCAGGCGAAGTTGAGATTGCCAAGGCATATATCATTTACCGCGCCCGGCATGAGGTAATGCGTGACACGAAAAAACTCATGCTTGATATTAACGGAACAATGGACGGCTATCTTCAGCAGTCCGACTGGCGCGTAAATGAGAATGCAAACGTCAACTTCTCTCTGGGAGGCTTGATTCTTCATAACTCGGGGACAATAACGGCAAACTACTGGCTAAAGAACATCTATTCCGAAGCAATATCCGAAGCACACAGGAATGCAGATTTCCATATTCACGACCTGTCCATGTTTTCAGGCTATTGCGCAGGCTGGTCGCTCAGGCAGCTTATCCAGGAAGGCCTGGGGGGCGTGCCCGATAAAATCACTTCGCTTCCTGCGGCCCATCTGTCCACCCTCATTCAGCAGATCGTTAATTTTCTGGGCATAATGCAGAATGAATGGGCGGGCGCTCAGGCGCTGTCGAGCTTCGACACATACCTTGCACCCTTTGTAAAATCCGATCAGCTTTCCTTCAAGGAAGTCAAACAGGGGCTGCAAAGTTTTATATTCGGCGTTAACACACCATCAAGGTGGGGAAGCCAGGCTCCTTTCACCAATATTACTCTCGACTGGACGGTCCCGCATGATCTTGAGGATAAAAAAGCTATAGTCGGCGGAAAAGAACTTGATTTCACTTACGGCGACTGCCAGGAAGAGATGGACATCATAAACAAGGCATTTATTGAACTCATGCTCACCGGTGATGCAAACGGCCGTGGATTTCAGTACCCTATCCCTACCTACAACCTCACGCGCGATTTCAACTGGACTACCCAGAATTCCAAACTGCTTTTTGAAATGACCGCAAAATACGGCACTCCGAATTTCCAGAACTTCATTAATTCCGATCTTGATCCGAACGACGTGCGCTCAATGTGCTGCAGACTTCAGCTTGACAAGCGGGAACTTCGCAAACGGGGCGGAGGTCTGTTCGGTTCAGATGAATTTACCGGTTCAATAGGTGTAGTCACGCTTAATCTGCCCAAAATAGGCTATCTTGCCAATTCGAAACAGGATTTTTACAGCAGGCTTGCCAACCTGATGGACCTTGCCGCCGAATCGCTGCAGATCAAACGCAAGGTTATCAACAGGCTGATGGAAGCAGGGCTGTTTCCGTATACAAAACGATATCTTTCCCACCTGAATAATCACTTTTCGACAATCGGCATTTGCGGCATGAATGAAGCGCTTCTTAATTTCCTCGGCAAGGACATTGTCGCCGACGAAGGAAGGGATTTTGCACTTGAGGTTCTGGATTTCATGAGGAACCGCCTTGCTGATTACCAGGAAAAAACAGGAGATCTTTACAACCTTGAAGCATCTCCGGCAGAGAGCACCAGTTACCGGCTGGCCAAACACGACAGGGACAAATACCCCGACATAATTACTTCAGGCACAGACGCGCCGTTTTATACCAACTCGTCGCAGCTGCCTGTTGATTTTACGGCCGATATCTTTGAGGCCCTGGATCTGCAGGACGAACTGCAGGTGAAGTATACCGGCGGAACAATGTTCCACGGCTTCCTCGGCGAAGCTGTAGAAGACTGGGAATCCTGCATGAACCTTGTAAAAACCATTGCATCGAACTATCATTTGCCGTTTTTTACAATATCGCCGACCTTTTCAGTCTGTCCGAAACATGGCTATCTGAACGGCGAACATTTCAACTGCCCAAAATGCGCCGATGAAGAAAAGGCTGCTATTGCAGCTCAAATAGAAAAACTGGAAAAAGAAAAAATTAAACTGGGAGAAAATTAATGAGAACTGTTGAAACAATCGATAACGAAATCAAAGAGCTCAGGGAACGAATGACATCGGTAAAGGGAACTGAAACCGAAGTTTACACAAGAATAGTAGGTTATTACCGTGCGGTAAAAAACTGGAACAAGGGCAAGAGAGACGAGTACAATAAAAGAAAGCTGTTCACCCAGCCCGGTAAAGTTTCGCTCAGAGAGGTTGCAGAATCTGCGGTAAGTACTGCAACCTTTAACGATACCCCTGAACCCAAACGGGCCATCCTTTCGGACAGCACAAGCGACCCGGCCGAATATATTTATTTTTACCGGACAACATGCCCTAATTGTCCTCCGGTAAGAAACTGGCTTGATAACTCGCATCTAAACGGTGAAGCTGTAAATGTCGATAAAAAGGAAGGCTTTGCGCTTGCAGCTTCATATCAGATTTTTGTTTCTCCCACCGTCATCTTTCTTGACAACGAAGGCCGTGAGATGTACAGGGCAACAAACATCGATGCGCTTGATGCGCTTTTTTCCAAAGTTCCGGTTTAATTTCCAATGGCTGAAAAGCTTTACGGACTGAATAAAACTACCCTGATTGATTTCCCCGGGAAGGTTGCTTCAACAATCTTCACCCGGGGATGCAATATGCGCTGCCCGTACTGCCACAACCCCGAATTTATCGAAAATTCCAAAGTTCCGGATCTTTTTACCTGGACCGGGATTACGGACTACCTTCAGAAACGGGCGCACCTTCTCGGCGGGGTATGCATCACAGGGGGCGAACCGCTTCTTCATGATGATCTGCCGGACAGAATACATGATATACACAGCCTGGGCCTGGCCGTAAAGCTCGATACAAACGGCGCGCTGCCTGAAAAACTGCGGACAATGAAAGCAGACTATATTGCAATGGATATAAAGACTTCACTTAATAAATACTCCAGGCTGGGATTTACAGGGGATAATTCAGAGATAGGCGGAAGAATTACCGAATCGATACGTATTATCAAGGAGTCGGGAATTCCGCATCACTTTAGAACAACCGTAGTTCCGGGATTTGTGGATATTGATGTGATAAAAGAAATAATCGGCATGATCGAAGGAGAGAAAAAATTCGTTCTGCAGGGCTTCAGACCCGGAATCACCTATGATCCCGCTTTTTCAGAGCTTCCCGCGCCGCCGCCTGCTCTTCTTGAAGAGATGAAAGACCTGTTTGAGAAACAGGGAATCTCCTGCGAACTCAGGTATAATAATTAGAAACTACTGAACGAGTTTTAAAGAGCCTCAATTATCAAGAAAAATCTCGTTAAACTGATATTCAAATTTTCTGGGAATCATTACCTCGTTTACACAGCTGAGTGCATACTTGTCGGTCATACCGGCAATATAATCATAAATCATCATATCATAACCGCCGTCAACTTCATTGTAGAAATGTTTCATCTTCTGGTAATAATCACAAAACCTGGCGGCAAGAAAATTATTTTCAGACATGTAAACGGAGACATCATCTCCGCCGGTCCTGAAAAGATCATCAAGATAATTATAGAGTGTTGTCAGCACCCTTTCAAAATAGCGATGGTATGACGAAAGCATAGGGTTCTTGTATATTCTGCTGTAGTTAAAGTCCTTAAGGGCTATCATCATGCTGAAAACATCATCGGAGAATCCTATACGTCCTGTTTCAAGTGATGTCGTTATAAGGTCGTTCACCATTGTATTTATAATTTCACTGTTACTGCTGCCCAATACCCTGATAATATTTTCTGGCAGTTCGTCACGGCTGATAATTTTTAGCTGAAGCGCATCTTCAAGATCGCGTCCCATATAGGCAATCTTGTCGGAAACACGTACTACAACGCCTTCCCATGTTGCCGGATAATATTCTCTTGTGGTTATCCCGGACAGGTTCTTCAATTCCGGGTCGGGAACAATAGACTGCTCGAATTTCTCACCGCAGTGATTGAGAATGCCGTCACGCACAGCATAGGTCAGATTAAGACCCTTGCCGTAATTTGCCAGGTAATCCACAACCCTGAGGGAATATATCTCATGCTTGAACCCGCCCTGCTCTTTCATCATTGAAGACAAGATTGTTTCGCCGACATGACCGAAGGGCGTATGTCCCAGATCATGTCCAAGCCCTATTGCCCAGGCAAGGTCTGCATCCAGATCAAGCGCCCTGCAGATAGTCGCGGCAATAGAAGCTACATGCATCACATGCTCAATACGGGTACAGATATGATCATTATGAGGAGAGAAGAAAACCTGCGTTTTGTGCTTCAGCCTCCTGAAAGGATAACTGTGAATGATTGCGGTGGTGTCCCGAAAGTATGAAGAGCGAAGGTCACGGCTTCTTGCCGTTTTCCTTGCAGTTAAATCCGAATTCGGAATCTTATTCTCGAAAAATAGACCGTTCATAAAAAATCCTGAAAACTTTGTTGCTTTTTCAACTTAAAGTTTATATCATTAGGTTTGGAATGGCAACGTATGAAAAATGAGAAAATTTTAGTCGTAGAAGATGAGCGTATTATAGCAATTGATCTCCAGCGAAGACTTGAAAGATTCGGTTACACCGTCGTTGCTATAGCGGCAGCAGGAGCACAGGCCCTCGAACTAGTCAAACAGCATTCTCCGGACATTATTTTAATGGACATCATGCTTGTCGGCGATATCGACGGCATAGAAACTGCCACCATAATAAAAAATGAATATGCCATACCGGTCATTTTTCTTACTGCATACTCGGATGAAAAGACACTTGAGCGTGCCAAGATTGCCGAACCCTCCGGTTATATCCTGAAACCTTTCAAAGACAAAGAACTTTATACAACAATTGATATCTCCCTTTATAAATACCGGGTTGATCAGGAACTTAAACGCCAGCAGCGCTGGTCAACAGCCATTCTGCATTCCATCGGTGACGGCATCATTGCAACTGATACCGATGACAGGATTATTCTACTGAATCCGATTGCTGAAAAAATCGTCGGGTGGGTTCAGCAGGATCTTCTTGGAAAACACATTTCGGATATAATAACCCTTGAAGACATGCGTGATCCGAACCATGCACAACTTGTACTGCCCCAGGGAGACGACTCTCTCATCAGGAAAAGACCTTTCACCTTTAAAAATTGCTATCTTGCCAACAGATTCGGTGAAAAACTGCAGGTTGAAGGAAGCCTTGCTTCGATAACAGATAAAACCGGCAATTTTGAAGGACTTGTTCTGGCAATCAGGGATATGACGACAGTCGGTAAACTTTCCGAAGCAGTGGAATATCATACCAGCCACGACAAACTGACCGGTCTTTCCAACCGGGAAATCTTTTCTGTTCAGCTTGAGCAGATACTGGAAAAACCTTCAACCGGCAAGGAGTGTTCCGCGCTGGCATACATTGATATAGACAGATTCAAGATAATTAACGATACCTGCGGCCATACAACCGCCGATACCATGCTTGTGGAAATTGCATCAATCATCAAGGCTTTTTCTTCAGACACCAATCACAGCGCCCGGCTCGGAGGAGATCAGTTCGGACTTATTATACGAACCGAAAACAGGAAGGAAGCACTCGAAAAAATTAAAGACCTTCATTCCCAATTCCATAACAAAAAACTCAAATGGGACGGGAAGGTCTTTCCGTTTGACGCAAGTATCGGTATTACTTTTCTCGATGATTCTTCAGAGAGCGTATCAGAGGCCCTTGCCGAGGCTGATGACGCATGCCTTGTTGCCAAGGAAGAAGGCGGGAACCGGATTAAACTTTATGACAGAAAAGGCAACCAGTTTCAGCAGCGGCGCGGCGAGATGGAATGGGTAAGCAAACTCTCGAAAGCCCTTGATTCAAACCAGTTTGAACTCTATATTCAGGAAATCAAACCCTTGAAAGAAACAGACTCTTCCTACAGCAAGGGTGAAATTCTGATAAGAATGAAGGATGAGAAAGGCAATCTGGTAATGCCCGCCGATTTTATTCCGGCAGCCGAGCGGTATAACATGATGCCCCAGATTGACCGATGGGTAATTTCGAATTCCATCCGTCTGTATCAGGAAAACAAAGCGAAGGGAAAACTTAACCATATTCGTGAAATATCAGTTAACCTTTCAGCCCAGTCAATTTCGGACGACAGTATTCTTGAATTCATTAAAAACTCATTCAGAACCTCCGGGATTTCACCTGAAGCAGTCTGCTTTGAGATAACGGAAACCGCTACAATCAGCAATATGTCGTCCGCACACGAATTTATAAATGATCTTAAACAGACAGGATGCACCTTTGCGCTTGATGATTTCGGAAGCGGTTTTTCATCGTTCAATTATCTGAAAAACCTTCCTGTCGATTATCTAAAAATAGACGGCATGTTCGTCAAGAATATGCACGAAGATGATGAAAACAGGGCTATGGTTGAGGCAATCAACACGATGGGCCATATCATGGGAAAGAAAACTATAGCTGAGTTCGTCTGTAATGCCAGAATAATTGAGATGCTGAAAGAATTCGGCATCGATTTTGCACAGGGGTATGAAATAGCCACCCCTATTCCCCTGTTGGTTAAATAAAACAGCCTCGTTTAAATCAGTTTGTCAGCCCGGCCACGGCGGCGCCTATTATCGGAGCATCATCTATTCCCGTTATTTTATATTTCAGCCCCGATTGTTCCGAAAACTTCTGTAAATTTTCTTCTATCTGCTCTTTAAGACCATGCAGCTTCCAGAAGGTGGAACCGTCTGCACAAATGCAGACAGGCTTGTCCGACCTGCAGGCGGCGGCGGATTTCCGGATTATCCCGGCAAGCATTATTGCGGCAAGATATGCCGCTCTGCTTACTACTGCTTCGCTGAGTTTCCGGACAATCTCCGTGTCCGGTTTCGTCGCCGGGACAGCCAGCGGCTCCGGCAAAACCCCTTCAGCAAGAAACTTGCTGAGTACGGACGCATCATAACCCTGACCGTCTTTATAATTCTCATTAAGCGCATCACCGAACTGTTCGGAAAAAGCGCTGTTTTCCGCCGCACTTTTCAGAACCGTTATCCACAACGCCCCCAGATAACCGCCAGAAACCATTTTCTCAAATTTATATGCTTCGGGATTTGCAGTTTCGGAGCGAAATTTCTCATCTATATTGCCGGACGGGAAAACAGCGCATGATCCGGCTTCCATATTTATCAGCTGATACCCGTTTCCGGGAAGATTGTCCACCTTGCCGATACAGGAATTTGATTCATTATAACTTGCATTCACGCCTGTTCCCAGAATTAATCCTATATACGCTCCGTAAACACCGGAATCTCCGGCAGTCTTGCCCGCAAGCAGGGTTGCAATCGTATCATTCAGCAGTACTATTTTTTTAATATTTTTAATATTCCGCTTTCGCAGCGCTGCCAAAACGCCGGCGCCGATAAGTTCGCCTTCTACCTCCGGGGCCTTAATCTCCTTGCTGAATTTCATAAGCCTGCCGTCTTTATCATAGGTCTTTATCATCGGATACGAAAAACAGAAACCTATCCGGTCTACATCAGCAGCAAGATCAGCAGCAAAATCCGCAATGGCATCAAAGAATTCTTCACGACCAAGTTCCTTTTCAAGCCCCGGCATTTTTCTTTTTCGATAATTGCTTATTACAGCCTTGTTACTTTCGGAAAACTCGACAATTGCAGCCCGGAAATTCGTTCCTCCTGCATCAAGAACAAGAACCGGCTTTCCTGCAGGGATCTCACCCTTCTCTTCAATATATGTCGGAAGCATAGGGATTGAGGATTCACCGTCCAGCCCCTTCTGCATTTCATCTATGTATTCTTCAAGGATTTTGTTGAAATTGTAATTATTCAAACTAATATGATATCTGTCTAAAAATTGTGTTACATCAAACTCATTTGCTTTCATATCTATTCCTTTTAGGATATAATACTACATTAGAATTACATAAAATGAAAAGGGAGTAGAGGAAAAAATGCCTTCACAATCAGACGTTGCGAAACTTGCCAACGTGTCCTTTATGACTGTTTCCAGGGTTATCAACGGCAAGGAAAACGTTAAAAAAGAAACCCGTCAGAGGGTACTTAAAGCAATTGAACAACTTGGATACTACCCCAATGCAGCGGCACGGGCCCTTAACAATAATAAAACCGACGGTATAGGCATTATTATTCCCCATGCGGAGTTTATGACCGTTGCACCCTATTTTCTGGATCTGATCACAAGTCTTGAGCATAATATTGACAAAAAAGGCTATCATCTTGTTTTCAAACTTCCCGCTTCGATGAAAAGCGAGGCATACTATTCACAGTTGTACATGGAAAGAAAGGTGGACGGCGTAATAGTTCTTGCGCCCTCGGTAGATCAATGGCTGCTTAAAAAGCTTATAACAGACAAAGTTCCTTCAGTTGTTGTTTACGGCCGTGATGATGAAATCGACATTAACTACATTGATGCCGACAACCATAACGGCGCAAAAAGAATAATCAACTATCTGGTAAAACTTGGACATAAACGGATAGGAATGATAACCGGAAGTACTACCCTGATTTGCGGACGCGACAGAATCAACGGGTACCTTGAAGCTCTTGAAGAGAATGAAATGGAAATTGACAAGAGACTGATCTATTACGGAAACTGGCAGCCTGAAAGCGGGCAACGCGCTTTTAATTATTTTTTCGGTCTTGCAGACCCCCCTACAGCAATATTCTGCGCCAACGACCATATGGCGTTGGGTGTAATGCGTTCCGCATTTATAAACAACCTTGAAATACCGCGAGATCTTTCAATTTTCGGCTATAATGATATTATCTATTCAGGATACCTGAATCCCCCGCTGTCCACAATGAAACAACCGCTTGAAGCAATCGGAGAAAAGGCTGTTGAACTGCTTATTAAAAATATTGAAAATCCGGACGTACCGAAGGAAAGGATAATGATGGACACCGAGTTTATCGAACGCGAGTCGTGCACTTATCCCCGAAAGAACGTGCATATCAAACTCAGACCTGATGATCTTCTTGATCATAAAGAACTGAGAGTCGGCGTCATATATCCCCACCCCGATCTTCATAAAAAGGTGCATTAAAAGCTTCGGGAAACAATGAAAAAATCACTGTTATTAACCGGCATGAAACACTGTGGTAAAAGTACTCTGGGGAAAATGCTGTCTAAAGAACTTTCACTTCCATTTACAGATATAGATCTTATACTGGAAAATATATACTTCAAGGAAACAGGCGAAAAGTCAGACTCGCGCGGTATATACCGTAAAGGAAGATCGCTGTTTCAGGAATATGAATACAAGGCCTCACAGGAATGCGTTTCAACCGCTGCGGAATCATCAATAATCTGCGCTGCAGGCGGCGGAATATGTGATAATCCAAAGGCTGTCGAAATACTGGGTAAATCATTTTATATTATTTACATTTATGAAGAAGCTGAAATTCTTTATAACCGTATTATAAAGAAAGGCATACCGGCATTTTTGTCCGGTAATAATCCATTTGATGAGTTTAAACATTTATTTGAAACGCGCACCTCAATTTATGATAAAATATCTGATATGAAAATAATTTCAAAGCGGAGATCCGCTACCGAAATTTGCAGCGAAATTATCAAACAGCTGGAGGAAACAGATTATGCCTGGTAACAGTTTCGGGTATGCATTCAGGATCACCACTTTTGGAGAATCCCACGGAACAGCCGTGGGAGTGATAATCGACGGAACACCTCCGGGAATTGAGATTTCGGATGAAGAAATTCAAATTGAAATGAACAGGCGGAAACCCGGTCAGTCAACTGTTACAACACCGCGAAAAGAAAGCGACAAGGTTACCATTGTCTCGGGAGTTTTTGAAGGAAAAACAACCGGTACTCCTCTTGCCGTAATACTATACAATAAAGATGCAAATCCGTCGGCATATACCAATATCAAGGATTTTTATCGTCCGGGACATGCCGACTTTACCTACCATCATAAATACGGAATCAGAGATTACCGCGGAAGCGGCAGGGCCTCAGGACGGGAAACTGCCGGAAGGGTGGCTGCGGGAGCAGTAGCGAAGAAAATCCTGTCTGCGGAAGGGATAGATATAAAGGCGTATACGCTAGAAGCCGCCGGAATCCGCTGTGAGACTATCGATCTTGATATCATTGAAAATAATCCCATGCGGGCCGCCGATGCGTCGGCTGCCTGGAAGATGACTGAAAAAATAGAAAAGCTGGCTGAGGAAGGCGACAGCGCTGGCGGAATCATTGAATGCATAATCAAGGGTGTTCCGGCCGGCCTCGGAGAACCTGTTTTTGATAAAATTGATGCGGACCTTGCAAAAGCAGTTCTTTCACTGGGCGGAGTCAAGGGGATTGAGTTCGGCTCAGGGTTCGCGGCTGCAGAAATGCTGGGAAGCTTCCACAATGACTGGATGGACAGAAACGGTTTTATTACAAACAATGCAGGCGGAGTTCTGGGAGGAATAAGCACCGGGCAGGATATATTATTCAGAATAGCCGTTAAACCGACCTCTTCAATCGAACATCCTCAGCAGACTGTCGATATTAACGGCGAAGAAACCGAGATAAGCACTACAGGCAGGCATGATCCGTGTCTTACGCCCAGAATCGTACCGGTCGTCGAATCAATGGCGGCAATTGTAATTGTCGACCATATTCTCAGACACCGCGCCCAGAACAGCTGACCATGTCAGGTCAGTAAATATCCCCGGTCAACTGTAATCATCTCGCCTGTTATCGATGTTGAAAGATTTGATACCAGGAATACTACCGTGTCGGCAATATCGCCGGTCTCAACAAGCCTGCTGGTTCCGTCGGGAGATGCAAGAGGGTTCCGTGTTTCCACCATCTCTGCAAGCGGCGCAGAGTCTTTCCTGAGAGTTGCGGAATCCACCAGTCCGGGAGCAACCGCATTAACCCTTATTCCTTCAGGTCCGAGTTCGGCAGCCAGTGATTTTGTAAACGACAGAACTGCGCCTTTTGTCGCATCATAATGTACCGTTTTGCCGAATCCCGGATGAACGGCATTTATGCTCGCTATATTAACTATAGAACCCCTGCAGTTCCCGTCTTCAAGAACCGGCTGCATTTTCATCAGCTTTGCGGCTTCACGGGAACAGAGAAACGTTCCCATTACATTAATATTAAATAATCTCTGCCATTCTGAGGCCGGCAAATCAATCTGTTCCGACAGGCTGAAGACTCCGGAATTGTTCACCAGAATATCCACCCTGCCGAAACGATCATCCTGTGAAATTGATTTAAAAAGTGCTTCTACCTGAAACTCATCGCTTATATCGGCCTGAAAAGCAGCTGATGTGCCGCCGGAAAAATTTATCTCTTTCGATAATTCAACAGCTTCAGCTGCCGAGTGGTTGTAGACTATTACCGTCTTCACTCCAAGCGTTGAAAGCCGGGTACTTACAGCCTTTCCGATATTAACAGCTCCACCGGTAATAACCGCAGTTTTTCCGGCCAGATTGAGATTTTCTCCCATTCCTGAATTCAGATTTAAATGCTTCATTCAAACTCCTCTATTAATGCCGTTTTATCGGGATACTTTCTTTTCAAATCATCAAGCATTGTAAATTCCACGCAATCATCGGTGTACGGAGGGGACATTGTCGTTCCCATAAGTGCCCATTCGCCGCCTTCGGACAGCCTGGTAGCCTGCCAGACGCCTGCAGGACAAACAAGCTGGGGCATTACACCCTCTTCCAGTCTGCAGCCCAGTTCCATAATTTTACTGTTGCCGTCGGGGAACAGCTGCAGCTGTCTGACCGAATCTCCTGCATAGAAATGCCAGGTTTCGGAAATAGTCAGCCTGTGAAATGCCGACCAGGTTTCCGGCGTTATCAGGTAGTAAATGACAGTGCCTGAGTTGTCCGCCCATGTTCGTCTGAACCATCCGCCTTCAACAGGAAGAGGAGCCAGTTTCAGTTTTTTTATAACATCTTCTGCTTTAAGCTTAATCATCAGATTAAGCTTATCATAGTTGTCATTTTTTGACCATATTGACTGGAAATGCTTACTCTTGTATCCTCTAACCATGTTGGACTTAAGATTTATCAAGGAAAATGCCGATGCGGTCAGGCAAAATGTTAAAGATCGTTTCATGTCGGTTGATGTAGATCGTGTAATTGCACTTTATGACAAACGTAATGTTCTTATAAGTGATATAGATGCCCTCAGGCAGCGTCGTAATGAAAACGCAAAAAAAATGAAAGGGCCGATGGATCAGGATGAGCGTACAAAACTTATCGATGAAGGTAAAAAGCTTAAAGAGGATATAGCAGCCCTGGAAGAAGAATATTCTTCTGTAGAGACGCACCTCAATGCCGAAGCTTCGCGGGTCCCCAATATGGCGCATCCGGATGCGCCTGTAGGAAAAGAGGACAAAGATAATCTTGAAATCAGTCGTTCCGGCAAAATTCCGGAATTCGGTTTTACTCCTAAAAATCATGTAGAACTGGGCGAGGAACTTGATTTAATTGATTTTGATACGGCGGCAAGGGTTTCAGGCACCAAGTTTTATTATCTTAAAAACGAAGCAGTCATACTTGAACTGGCGCTCAGCCGTTATGCTATTGACTTGCTTATAAGCAAGGGATTTATGCCCACCATTACCCCGGATATTGCAAAAGAGGAGATTCTTGAAGGAATAGGGTTTAACCCGCGCGGAGACGAATCCAATATTTACAACATCGAAGATACAGGGACCTGTCTTGTCGGAACGGCGGAAATAACTCTCGGAGGCTACCATGCCGGGCAGATAATCGATGCTGAAAAGCTGCCGGTAAAGATGGCCGGTCTTTCACATTGCTTCAGACGTGAAGCAGGCGCCGCCGGGCAATATTCAAGAGGACTCTATCGTGTTCACCAGTTTTCAAAGGTTGAAATGTTTGTTTACTGCAGACCGGAAGACTCCGGAAAGATTCACCAGGAGCTTCTTGCCATTGAAGAAGAACTTTTTACCGGCCTTGAGATACCGTACCGCGTAGTAGACACCTGCACCGGAGATTTGGGAGCCCCTGCATACCGTAAATATGATCTTGAAGCATGGATGCCCGGCCGGGGAGAAAACGGAGAATGGGGAGAGGTTACTTCAACATCAAATTGTACCGATTATCAGGCAAGACGCCTCGGCGTGCGCTTCAAGGATGATGACGGGAAGAATAAAAATGTTCACATGCTTAACGGCACCGCCATTGCTGTTTCAAGGGCCATAATTGCAGTTATGGAAAATTTCCAGACTGAAGACGGTTCAATCAGAATTCCGAAAAAACTCGTACCCTATACCGGGTTCGATACCATAAAGCGAAAATAATATGTACAATTCCGCCCTGTTGACCGACCTTTATGAACTGACCATGATGCAGGGGTATTTTTATAAACAGAATAACCCCGATGTTGTTTTTGAAATGTTTTTCCGGCGCAATCCGTTTAACGGAGGGTACACTGTTTTTGCCGGGCTTGAAGATCTTCTTAAACGGCTGGAAAATCTTGCATTTTCCGATGAAGCAATTGAATACCTTCGCAGCACGGGAATATTTAAAAACAGCTTTCTTGATTATCTCAAAGATTTCAAATTCAGCGGTGATATCTATGCAATGCCTGAAGGAACGATTGTTTTCCCTTACGAGCCGCTCATCACTGTCAAAGCAAATCTGATGGAAGCACAGCTTATTGAAAGTATGCTTCTGAATACAGTGAATTTTCAGACACTTGTAGCGACCAAGGCTGCCCGCATTTTTGCGGCAAGCGGCGGCGCAAATATTATGGAATTCGGACTGAGACGGGCCCAGGGAATCGACGGAGCACTATCGGCTTCACGCGCTGCCTATATAGGCGGGGCTTCAGCCACCTCGAATACGCTGGCCGGACAGAAATTCGGGATACCCGTAACCGGGACCATGGCGCACTCATGGATAATGTCGTTTGAATCCGAACTGGAAGCGTTCAGAAAATATGCCGAGCTTTACCCGGAAAAGGTAATACTGCTGATAGATACATACGACACCCTGGGCAGCGGCATCGACAATGCAATTATTGTAGGAAAAGAACTTCAGAAGAAAGGCCTTAATTTCGGAGTCAGGCTGGACAGCGGAGACCTGCAGTACCTCAGCGAAAAAGTAAGAGCAAAGCTTAATGCCGCCGGACTGCCGGATGCCCTGATTGCCGTGTCGAACGATCTTAATGAACATATAATCAGACAACTTGTCAGGGATGAAGCCCCGATTGACTCATGGGGCGTAGGGACGCAGCTTGTTACAGGCGGAGAAGATTCTTCCCTTACCGGCGTATATAAAATGGTAGCGCGCCAGCAGGGAGATTCAATGGTTCCTACAATCAAACTCTCCAATAATCCTGAAAAAACCACAAATCCCGGATTCAAACAGGTTTACCGTTTTTACGACTGCCAGCAGTCGCCGCTTGCGGATCTTATGACTTTTTTTGAAGATGAAATTACTACGGGAAAATCCTACCGTTTCGTACACCCGATGTACAGGTACAGATCATTCGTCAGCAGAGAGCACGCAACGGTAAAACCGCTTCTTGTTAAATGCCTTGAAAACGGACGTATCTGCTGTGATCTTCCGGACATCGAACATATACGGAATAATGTTATTTCAGATATTTCCGGCCTTGATCGTACATTTAAAAGACTTATCAACCCGCATATCTACAAGGTGGCGCTTTCCGAAAATCTCGCGGAATTAAAATTCTCCATGCTTGATGAACGGGCAGAATCCAATGGCGGCTGATCGGACTTATATTATAGCCGAAATCGGGACTTCCCACGAAGGCAGCCTGAACAGGGCTGCTGAACTGGTAAATGCAGCGGCTTCTGCCGGGGCCGACTGCATAAAAACCCAGATTGTATTTGCTGATGAGATTATTCATCCGGCCACCGGTGAAGTGGATTTGCCCGGAGGCCGGATAAGACTTTACGACAGATTCAGGGAACTTGAACAGGATTTTGATTTTTATCTCAGACTGAAAGAGCTTGCCGAACAGGCCGGCCTTGAGTTTCTTGCCTCCCCGTTCGGACTGAAGAGCCTCGAATGGCTTTTAAAGACCGGTTGCAATTCAATAAAAATAGCTTCTCCGGAGCTGAACCATTTTCCTCTTCTGAAAGCAGCCGCGGCAACGGGAAAGAGCATTATATTATCTTCCGGGGTTTCCTGCCTTAATGATATTGAAGCCGCCCTTAATGTAATACTGAGGGTTCCTGAAGCTTCCGATGAAAACCTCATTCTGCTGCACTGTATTACGGCCTACCCTGCTCCTGAAGAAGAATATAACCTTAAATTACTTCCTGTACTCTGTGAAACTTTCGGCATAAAAACAGGCGTATCCGATCACAGCCGTGATCCGCTTTGTGTCCCCGCAATTGCGACTGCCCTCGGGGCCGTATGTATAGAAAAACATATAACGCTTGACAATCGCGACAGCGGTCTGGATGATCCGATTGCCCTTGAACCTGACGATTTTAAAAAAATGGTCAGAAAAATTCGAGAAACTGAAAAATCTCCGGATCCTCTTGCCGGACTGAGAATTGAATTCGGCCCTGAGCGGGTAGCAAAAATTCTGGGCGACGGGATAAAGAAACTGACCCCGTCTGAAAGAGACAGCTACGGGCGGACAAACCGTTCAATCCACGCGCTGTTTGAACTGCCGGCAGGAACTGCGCTTACTGCTGAAAATACAGCCCTGCTTAGAACAGAAAAAAAACTCAGGCCCGGAATCAGACCTGAGTTCTATGATGCCCTGTTAGGGCGCCGTCTTGTCCGCCGGGTTGAATCCGGCGAAGGCATATCATTCGACGATATCGAGACCGGCTGATACAACCGACCTTGATTAATCTTTATATTCTACGGTTTTAATCCTGTCGCGTATATCATTTTTCAGCATGTCCAGCACACCCTGGAGTTTATCAACAACCTGGTCTACCGGAATAATTTCACTGTCTTTCTCTCCGCGAATTTTGAATTCTACCCCGCCATTATCAAGCGAACGGCGTCCGACGGTAAGTCGCACCGGAATTCCGACAAGATCAGCATCGTTGAATTTCACACCGGGGCTTTCCTTTCGATCATCGATAAGAACTTCAATTCCGGCAGCCTGCAGATCAGAATAAAGAGCTTCGGCTGTCTCCTGGGCCTCCGTACCTTTTTTATCATGCAGCAGTACAATATGCACATGGAAAGGGGCAATACTGACAGGCCAGATAATACCGTAGTCGTCGTGATGCTGCTCGACAACACAGCTCAGCAGCCGGCCGACTCCTATTCCGTAAGAACCCATAATCACGGGCAGCAGTTTGCCGTTTTCATCCTGGTAAGTAACGTTCATGGCCTCGGAATACCGGGTGCCGAGCTTGAAGATATTTCCAACCTCTACAGCTTTCTCCGACTTCAGTTCGGAACCGCAGTTGATGCATTTATACCCTGCTTCGGCTGCAGCTATATCAGTAACAAGATTCGGTTTAAAATCCCGTCCGCAGTTTACATTGAGAAGGTGATAACCCTCTTCATTGGCTCCGCCGACAAGATTTGTCGATTCAGCCGCCAGTTCATCGACAACAACAAACGCATTTTTTACGCCGACCGGCGATCCGTAACCCGGAACTGCGCCTACAGCCTTGATTTCGTCTTCATGTGCAGGTCTGAGCTCTTTTGCCTTTACGGCATTGGACAGCTTGGTTTCGTTAAGATCCATATCCCCGCGGAGTATGGCCAGAATAAATTTTTCAATCTCGGTGTTATTATCTTCCTGTATGGTTGCAACCATAAAAACCGCCTTGGCGGTTTTGCTTTCAGGAATACTCAAAAATTTTGCAAGATCCTCAATTGTTTTACAATCCGGAGTTTTAACCTTTTCAATCTCGGCAGGTTCTTCCTTAACCGCTTCCGGTTTCATGAACTCGGCTACCTGGCGGTTGGAATTATACCCGCAGCTGTCGCAGTATATGATTGTATCTTCACCAATCGGGGTGAGATACATAAACTCATGGGCCACTTTGCCGCCCATCATCCCGGTATCGGACTTTACAGCCAGAACATCCAAACCGCAGCGATTGAAAATATTGAAATAACTCTGGTAATGGGCCCTGTACTGCTTATCCAGACCTTCCCAGCTTGTATCAAGACTGTATGAGTCTTTCATTTTAAACTCGCGCACACGTATAAGCCCCGCCCTCGGCCTGGGATCATCGCGCCACTTTGTCTGTATGTGATATACAAGCTGCGGCAATTCCTTATGAGAACGGATATACTTGCGGGCAAGATCACACAATGCCTCTTCATGAGTCATTGCAAGAACCATATCGTGGTCTTTTCTGTCTTTCAGCCTGGTCATCTCGGAACCGATCTGATACCAGCGCCCCGATTCCTGCCACATATCAGCCGGAAGAACAACAGGCATTGTAACCTCCTGTCCTCCAATCATGGCCATCTCTTCATGCAGTATGCCTTCTATTTTGTTCAGGACCCTGCGGGCAAGTGGAAGATACGAAAAAAGGCCTGCCGCAACCTGGTGAATATAGCCGCCGCGTATAAGATACTGATGAGAAACCGCCTGTGCATCTGACGGCGCTTCCTTCAGGGTGTGTCCGAAAATCTGGGAAAACCGCATTAATTGTCTCCTTGGGCAAATGAAGCCTTATTATATAAGCTCCGATTTTAAATGTTCAACTTCGGCTGATAATCGCATATTTGCGGATTAATTTCAACTTCCACGGATTTTCACTGAAATCAGATTTTAAAAGATACCTGCAACCTGTTATTCTGTCTGCATTCTTTCAGGCAGTCTCGACAGCTGTAAAACAAGCAGTATAAACCATACGATATATAATGGACCTGCAATTATAATAAAAATGTTTTTAACAGCAGGAAACCATAACCCCATAACTACGCTTCCGAAATCAAAACAGTGTGTAACAAGTCCAATCCAGCCGACAGGTTTCGTAAATAATGAGCTGCGAATCATCATTACCGAAAATATTATAGCTCCGAGTTCAATCATAAGACCTCTATACACATATCCCGTGTTAATCCACATATCATCGGCAAGCATGCCTTCGCAGGCTGCCAGGTAAAGGTTTCGCATTTCCTCTGATTCTGTATTTAAATATTTTTCCGCTATATTTAAAATCGATGCAAGATTTACAGTCGACATGAAGACTATAATCCCGCCCAACACCAGGAAAAGGGCAACCCCCGAAGCTAATTGACTATCTTTTTTAACAGCATAATATATACTGAAGAACAAGACCGCATAAAACGGGAGAACTGCAACCGAGATAATATCCAGCCGCAGAAGTGCAAGCAGCCTGTTTTCTTCAATCATCAGGAAACATTCCTTGGCTGTTTCCGGGTAACCGCCTTCGAGAAATATCATTATCAATATAGATGCCGCCGAATACGCCAGAAAAAGACATGCGGTTACCGCTCCCGCATAAAATATTTTTTTTGCCTGTTTTTCCATTACTTTGTTCATTTTTTCCATTATTTTTTCTCCAATAAAAAATGTATAATCATATTTAATTGCATCCGGGCCTCATTATCAGTCAGTTCTTCAGTACCGGACAACAACAACGTCAGAAGCCCCTGAATCGTAAGAATCAGGGTTGCGGAAACAGCAGGGATATCTTTTTCCTTGAGATTACCGGATGAGATCAGATCCCTGAACGCTGTATCCATCTTTTCAGGAAAATCCGGAGTTTCATGATATGCAGGATCCGTTTTATATTCCGAATCAAGCCTGTAAAAGTATAAAAACCTGTAAAAATTCTGTTCTTTCAGGAAATAATCCATATAACGGTGAAACTGCTTTTTTAAATTCTCCACCGGATCAGTTATACTCCCGTTTTCCTCTTTTTCGCTGAAACCTGATAAATACACAACAAAATCCTCAATAACAGCATTTCTGACAAGCCAGAAGAGCTCATCCATATTGCGGAAATGCTTGTAAAGAGTCCTGAGAGAATACCCTGCCTCTTCCGCCAGCTTACGGGCGGATACGCTTTCCGGACCGTTCCGCCGGATCATATCGAACGCCTCTGCAATAAATGAGTTCTTTATCTGCTGCGCTTTAACCTCACGTTTCATTAGTCATGTATAACAGCGTTATACTTTTAGTGTCAAGTCCTTTGAATAATATAAGGCGCCTTTTTTTAAAAAAATAATTTTCACCTTCTGTAACATATGTTACCGATTTTTCTGCAAATAATGATTACCCTGGATATATCCTTGTTCAGGGATGAAACAAAAATTTTATTCAGGGAGAATAATTCATGTCGATGTTTTGTTTTCAATGTCAGGAAGCTGCAAAAGGTACCGGTTGTACCAAAGTCGGTATCTGCGGTAAAAAAGATGATGTTGCAGGAATGCAGGATCTTTTAATTTTCGTGCTTAAGGGTATTTCATATTATGCCGTTGAAGCCGAAAAAACCGGGGTTAAAACCGATGATATGGACAGGTTTGTATATAACGGGCTATTCAGAACTATAACAAACGCGAACTTTGATAAAAGCGTTTTTGTAAAGGACATCACCGAAGGGCTCAAGCTTCGTGACAAATTAAAAAAAAGTGTTGTCGATGCCGGAGCCGACTTCAGCAAACGGCTGCCTGATTGCGCAGTATGGACTGCCGGTTCTGAAGCTGAATATGATATAAAAGCAGCAACAGTAGGCGTTCTTGCAACAGAAAATGAGGATGTTAGATCCCTGAGAGAGCTGTTGACTTACGGCCTTAAGGGAATTGCTGCCTATGCTGAACATGCCGCAAACCTCGGTTATGAAAACCCTGATATTTTCAGATTTATATACCGGGGACTGGCATCCACGGTTGACGACAGTCTTGACGCCGACAATTTGACGGCTCTTGTTCTTGAATGCGGAAAATACGGGGTTGATGTAATGGCATTGCTGGACAAGGCAAATACCGCAACATACGGCAACCCCGAAATAACAAATGTCAATATAGGCACCGGTAAAAATCCCGGTATACTTATCAGCGGTCATGACCTGAAGGATATGGAACAACTGCTCGAGCAGACTGAGGGAACAGGTGTGGATGTGTATACCCATTCGGAAATGTTGCCTGCCAACTATTATCCCGCCTTTAAAAACTACACACACTTTATCGGGAATTACGGCAATGCCTGGTGGAAACAGAATACAGAGTTTGAATCATTTAACGGGCCTGTCCTTTTTACAACAAACTGCATCACCCCGCCTAAAGAAAGCTATAAAGACCGGGTTTTTACAACCGGAGCTTCAGGGTTTGAGGGAGTTAAACATATCCAGGGCGAACCGGGCAAAAAGGACTTCAGCGCAATTATAGAGATGGCCAAAACCTGTGAACCCCCGTTAGAAATTGAATCGGGAGAAATTATAGGCGGGTTTGCGCACGCCCAGGTACTTGCGCTTGCCGACAAGGTTGTTGACGCAGTAAAATCCGGAGCAATCAAACGATTTTTTGTAATGGCAGGCTGCGACGGCAGGATAAAAAGCCGGGATTATTACACCGATTTTGCAGAACAACTTCCTGCCGATACCATTATACTGACTGCAGGATGTGCCAAATACCGCTACAACAAGCTTCAGCTCGACGATATAGGAGGCATTCCAAGAGTTCTTGATGCCGGACAGTGCAACGATTCATATTCGCTTGCCGTCATCGCGCTTAAACTGAAAGAAGTGTTCGGGCTTAACGATATTAACGAGTTGCCGATTTCATATAATATTGCATGGTATGAACAGAAGGCTGTAATAGTACTGCTTGCGCTTTTGTACCTCGGTGTAAAAGACATTCACCTTGGACCCACGCTCCCTGCTTTCCTCAGCCCGGGCGTGGCAAAGATCCTTGTCGAAAACTTCGGTATTGCCGGAATCGGCAACGTTGAAGATGATATTAAGATGTTTATGGGTGCATAACTCTGCCGCAGACAGGATTTTACATACGTTAAGGCAAGTGCCGATACGGGCCGCTTCCGGTTTCGGATGCGGCTTTTTTATTATAGGGAATATCTAAAAACTGCAGTTTTTGGAAAGCCCCATTACATAATTAATGATATGATAAATTAATAAAAAGGTGGGGAGAAACAAAGTGGCGAGTTTACATTCTCTGATTATTCCGAAGAAACCATTATAGAATTTGAACTGATGTTTACAATAACCGAATTCGGAGATGCAGGTGACAATTTTAGAGCGACATTCAGCGGTGCAGAAACAGACCCGGGAGCTATAATCCTTTCCGAGGGTTATGCAAAACTTATAATTACCGAATAGTTAATTTCAACCTGTCAGCCTTGAGGGATATTGATGGATATACATGGAAAGAAATTTAAACCAGTTTTAATGGCTGGCGCTATCGCCGGAATAATTGCCGTTTTTGTATTCCGCAGAAATCTGGCAGCTGAAGCTTCAATGCTCGGGTATTTCGGATATATCTCAAAGGAAGTGCTTAATGCACCGGTTTCGGCTACAGTTGTAACCGATCTTTTCAGCAACCCGCTTGCAGGTTTCATATATTTTGATTTCTTTGATATTATAAACGTAGCATTAATTACGATTATGTTCATTCCGGTTTTATATTTCTGTTACAAACATGATAAACGGGCCGGCATAACCGGAGCGCTTCTTATTGCCGGCTGCTTTTGTTTTTATATTGCGTCCAACCAGACCCTGGCCCTGTTTTTTGGCCGCGAAAATATTGACCAATTGAATTTAATTCTGCTGAGATCGGATTTCTGTTTCATTCTAGGCGAGATTTCAGTATTGCTGCTTTATTCATTCGGCCTGTTTATAACAATCATAATGAGGCGGCTGAATATTTTCTCAGGGTACACCTTTGCTTTCGGTTTGCTTACCAACATTACCGGCCTGCTGTATTTTCCTGCCGGACTGGTTATCGGTGAATTAAGATACCTGGCAATAGTATTCGCAGCGCCTTTTACTGTTATATGGCATTTAAATATTGCCGCCAATCTGCTGAAATACCGAAAAACTGCCCGGTTATCAGCCCAGGAGCTCAGTTTGTAAAAATGAAGATAAGCAAAACAATTGAAACCGAAGCCATAGCTGTAAATACAATTTTATTCCACTTCCAGACGCGGGCCCCGGACCATGATTCCATTATAAACGGAACACAGTTAATTATCAGCAACATGTAAAGCCATTTTTCGACTCCGGAAACCATCAGGCTGAAGCCGGGAAACAGTTTTTCCGTTGTCAGGAAAACAGCCGCAAGAATTATCACTGCAAGCCATCCGCCTAAACCGATCAGCCCCAGCTGTTTTCTGTGCTTACTATAGCTCCAGCGCACGTCCGACGGATAGAAATCTCCACCCGGCGGGTATACGCCCCCGGCAAAAAAGACAATTGCAGTTATCAGCAAGCCGCTTCGCCAGAAACGGAAAGTCAGGTTCTTCCTGATTTTTATCGAAAAAAGATATGACAGCAAAATCCTGAAAGCATAAACGGTCAAAACAGCCGCAGCTGTGTAAAAGGCGGACTGCCTGTAAAGATACAGTCCCTGTGCCAGCGCAATAAATGCGGACAATAATACCAGTAACATCATCTCGGAAACGGAAGACCTTTTCTTTTCCTCCGCCTCGGTTATCCAGATGTCCGCCCCCGGAGAGAAAGCAAATGCGGTTTCAAAAAAGATTTTTATTGCACCGGTCCAACCGTGTCTTTCTACCAGGGTTTTTCTGTCAGCCCGTACAAAACCTCTATCGGCAAGCAGTTTCCATGATGATGTGTTATCACAAAGAACCAGGGCCCCCAGAGTTTTACATTTTTCCGCTTTCATTTTATTAATGGCCCGGGTATATGTTTCCCGTCCTATACCCCGGCCCTGCTGACCTTTCTCGGTGAAACCAAAATCAAGATATCCGAAAATATTTTTTCCAGCCCGGAACCTGTGCCAGACAGCCCCCCCGATAATCCGGCCGTTTTCAACTGCAATTACAGCATTTTTGAAATGCCGCATAAACAGGCGGTAAAAGAAAGGGAAAACCGATCTGGCAAGTTTTAAGACAACAGAAGATTCCTCTTCACACATATCGCGGTATTCTATTTCAGAGAGTATCTTTTCAAATATATGAAAACTTCCCTTGCGAAATAAAACAGTCCCCACCTGCTGATAATTGTGTTTTTCATACAATCCGAGCGCTGCCGGGTTGAGACTGAACGCATCAAGCCTGATACTGACATAACCGTTTGAGCGTGCATAATCCTCGGCAAAATTTATCATCCGGTCGGCCAGCCCCTGCCGCTGCCTGTCAGGAGCCACGGCCAGACGGTGCATGGTCAGCGCTCCAGTATCATCACTCTTAAACTTTATATCAATATACTGTGGGTCATTGTATTGGTTTAAAACCATGTAAGATGTCAACCTTCCGCTTTCAAAAAGACCGAAAGCTTCTCCGTTTACGATATCAGATTCTATATCCGTATTTGAGGGGTATTGCTCATCCCATTGATCAATACCCGATTCAGACAAAGCCGCTGCAGCTTCAGAGACAAGTTCCATGGCATTTGAAACATCTTCTTTTAATAATTTTTTTATTTCCATTATTTCCTGTTATTTTAAGCCCATTATACCATAAAAAAGCGATATTATACTTTGAAAATATTATTTGACCATTTTAGATAAACGCTTTATCGACCGGTCCTGAAACTTTGCGCCTGCAGACTTCAGCCTTGCAGGCGACAGAGTTTTTGTTATTGTCGTTAAATAGTTTTACAGTCTATAATATTACTCAATGAGGTCGATAACTGAATGAAAATTAAAATATTCCTGAAGAAACTGTTTATTCCTTTGTACATTTTTTTTCTATTGTCAATTATTGCAAGCTCATTCCTTTCAGGAGCATTTGAACATTATTCAAACATGCCGTTTGAAGAACTTGTGCAATTTGTAAGAGATAATTCCGATAAACTTCAACCGTTTGTAAATGATATAAACCAGGAAAAAGACAGGGGGTTCCACGGGGAAATACGGAAATCCGAACTTCAGCTTGAAAATGAACTTAAAATAAAGTTCGGTTTTGAAGATGATAAATCATGGGATGAACGGCTTCAGGAAAAATACTGGATTTACAGCACGCGTAATCCCGCTTTCTTCATGCTTCTTGCCATCATAATTTACCTTGTACCTGTGTACAGATTCAATTTTAAAGGAAAAAATGAACCCGATGATAAAACAATCAAACGGGTACTTAACCTTCCCGTATTCATATTCATTCTCCCCTGGGCGGGAGGACTCTGGGGATTATTCTTAAAACTGCTGGTTCGCGACATTGACGGTATCGAAATAACCGGAAAGCTTACAGCCAATCTTATAGCTTCTTTCCTTATGTACGGCAGTCTGGCCGGGTTTATTAATTCATGGTACACAACCCGATATATTAATAACGGTATAGCACGCCAGATTTTTCGTGAATACAAACTTTACTCCCTAAAAAACGGGGTTACAATGAACCTTACAGCAAGAATTCTGCTGATGATTATCTCGATCGGCATGATTCCGCTGCTTCTGAGTATCTATATTCCGGCTGTATTCAACTCATGGATGTTCAAATCCCTGGCAGCCGGAGAGGAACTGGATATAGTAACTGTGGGTCAGATTTTCGGTCCCTTGCTTATTACTACCATAGTCAGCCTGTTCTTCCTGACGGCACAGCTGTTTTCGATTTTCTCTTTCCGAAAAAACATCCAGGGTCCCCTGAACATACTCATAGAGAGAATGCAGGACGTTGCAAAGGGTGATTTTACAACCAGGTCGTCCGTACTGTCGTCAGATGAAATAGGAAAACTGAAAGGACATTTTAACACCATGGTTGAGGGACTTGAGGAAAGGGAAAAGCTTCGTGATACCTTTGGAAAATTTGTTTCAATCGAAATAGCCAAAAAACTTATTGATACTCATGAAATTGATCTCGCCGGCGAGGAAATTGAAACAACTGTAATGTTCGCCGATATACGAAGTTTTACCACAATCAGCGAAGGGTACACCCCGCGCGAGCTTATCGAGTTCCTTAATGATTATTTTTCATATATGGTCAAACCTATATCGCTTCATCAGGGCGTTATCAACAAATTTATCGGCGACTGCATAATGGCTGTTTTTTCTCCGGTGTTCGGACTTGAAAATCATGCAGAAGCTGCTGTGAAGGCCGCGCTTGAAATGAGAAAGGAGCTTGATGATTTCAATGCTGCAGCAAAATATCCGCCGATACGCCATGGAATAGGAATTCATACGGGTTTTCTGATCGCGGGAAATGTCGGGTCTGAAGACCGAAAGGAATACACGGTAATCGGGGATACAGTTAACCTTGCATCAAGAATTGAAAGCCAGACAAAGGTATATGAAACTGATATTCTGATAAGCGAATCAACTTACAGCCAACTTGATCAAAAATTCATCGGCAGTATAAAAACATTAAAAAATGATCCGGTTATTGTAAGGGGAAAATCCAAACCGATTACATTGTATTCGATTAAATAATTATAGCTGTAATTTTAAGCAAGGATCTTTTCCATGCAGATTGATTCTTTCATCTCTCGGTATTGGCCGTAGTTGGCAATTATCGTAAAGCCGATACTTCTGTATAATCCCATTGAGGCTTTCAGCGGCTCGCCGGTCTCAAGAATCAATCTGGAGAAGCCCTTCTCAATAGCCCTGTTCTCAAGTTCTCTCATAAGAATTTTTGCCAGACCGTGCCTTCGAAGTTCCTTTTTCACAAAAACACGTTTTATTTCGGCAGTCAGATCATCATAATATTTAAAACCTCCGCAGGCGACTGGCAACCGATCCTGGTAAATCATAATTACATCATGAATATCATCCAGTGTGTTGTACTGTTGATATTTTTCTCGCTGAAAAGTCTCTCCGACAATTTCATCGAGATTGAAATCAAGCAGTCTGCATAGATCAATAAAATCATGATCCTGTCCGTCGGTTACTTTGATATTGTATTTTTGCATCAGTTCAGTTCCTCCTTTTATATTGCAGCCTGCTGCAGTTTTTTTCCGACAATGTAAAAATCATTCGTCTCGCCGGATATTTCAAACCCGGCGGATTGGTACATTTTCAGATGACCATGATAGTTTCCCGCGTTACTGTCTGCATGCTTCTGCGGATATGCCTCAATATAGTCATAACCAGTCCCGGCAAAATCATTGCATACAGCAGTCAGAAGCCCGGAAGCAACACCCCTTCTCCGGAAATCGGGATCTATAACAAAACACACTACAGCCGCTTTTTTTATTCCTTTTTCATTTGGAATATCCTCATCAGCCAGAATACGTGAATAATTCATAATATCGTCTGCATTGCACCATCCGACAGTTCTGCCGTTTTCATATGCAAGATAACCATTCATACGTCCGAAGGTAATTTCAGAGGCTGCTTCGGCACGGTTCTGCTCCGACGTACAGGCTTCCCATTTTCGCTCATCAGAGAAATAAAAAAAACGGCAATAACAGTCCGCCCAGTCGGGATTGTCGCAGAATGCCCGCTCATCAAAGAAATTCAGG
Source organism: Spirochaetia bacterium (assembly GCA_963675665.1). Classification (GTDB taxonomy): domain Bacteria; phylum Spirochaetota; class Spirochaetia; order UBA9216; family UBA9216; genus Thalassospirochaeta. The sequence continues at coordinate 2,776,461 of OY776510.1, read as the reverse complement.
AAATCATCAACATTTTTTTTCGACAGCTTCTGGATTTCCAGGTTCATACACACCCTCCGTTACAGTAATTTTTCAAAAAGATAAAAAACACCATTTCGAAATTTAACGCTTCCGCAAAATCAAGATTAGTAATTTCCGGCTTCTTAATCACCATTTTTGAGAATTTCCTCCATGGCATTGCGGTTTATGATACGTATTGTTTTCCCTGAGGTTTCAATATATCCGTATGATACAAGGTTTGAGAACTCCCTTGACAATGAGGGACGGGCGACGCCCATAATTTCCGACAAAACTTCTTTGCTGTAAACAAGTTTAACCGTTCTAAGCTTCATATCCCCTGATAATCCAAGTATATAACCGGCAAGTTTTTGCTTTATTGTGTTGAACTGGTATAGTCTTATCTTCTCGGCCAGAATCGAAATCTTGTCGCCCATATCGGTAAAATAATTCTGCATAAATCTGCTGTCCTGGGAGCAAAGCATAAAAACATCATTTTTCGGAATAAAAACAATACTTACATCAACAAGTGAACACAAACTGACAGGAAGACGATTATCCTGAGAAAAAAGCACCCCTGCCGCTACTGCCTGCGGTGCTTTCAGTACTTCAATACGTAAAGTTTTGCCTCCGCCGCCCTGTATTTGGGCCTGTAATCTTCCTTCAATCAGAAGCATCAGTGAATCAATAACTTCACCCCTGAGCATTATCAGCTTGCCTGCAGGATAACATCGTACCTTGAAACGTTTTTTCTCCAGATAGTCCGAAATTACATTATGCAAAACTCCGTTGAAAAGCTCCGACTTTGTTAACTTTTCAAATACCTGATTATTAATCACCGAAATCTCCCGGTTTATATTTCCTTCAATTCTTCAAAAGTCTTCAATATTTCAGGAAATCCTGATTTAAAAGCCATCATAACTTCAGGATCAAAACTATCGACCATATCATTCTCCATAATATTCAATGCTTCCTCTACAGGCAGCGCCCGCTTGTACGGTCGTCGTGATGTGAGCGCATCAAAAACATCAGCCACAGCAACAATTCGGCCTGCGAGAGGAATACCTTCGCCGCTTAAGCCTTCAGGGTATCCGCTTCCGTCATATTTTTCATGATGTCCCTTTATAATCTCCACCGCAGTCTGCATTAATGGAAAAGATACTCTTTCGAGAAGACTGGCGTTCATTTTTTCCATAACACGAGAACCGATATTTACGTGATTCTTCATCACCTGCATTTCATCCGGGGAGAGAGGCCCTTCTTTTAAAAGAATTGAATCGGGAATTCCGACTTTCCCGATATCATGCAAAGGAGAATACCATAAAATCTCTCTCATGAATCTCGGTTCAAGCGGTTTTACATTGTCATGGTAAAACATTGCGGTCGTATATGAATACCGCGACATTCGTGCAATATGAGCTGATGTTTCGTTATCCTTTTCCTCCATAAGTAAAATAAACGCATTTGATGTTTCAGAAACTACCTGCTGTAAAAGATACTCAATATAAAACTTCTGTTTAAGCAGGTTCAGAATTCTGTGAGAATAATGCATCATTTCCATAGTAAATGCGTTTTTCTGCCTGCTTGAGACAAAAAAGAATCCAAGACATTTTCCGTTGAACAGCATGGGAATAGTAATACTCGATTTAATACCTTCCTTGAGAACAAAATAAGTGGATCTTGATATTCTTTTATTCAGCGAATAAGAATCTAAATCATTGATTATTCTTGGTTCTCCGCTTTTGATAACATCGGCAAGACTCGTGCTGGCTATCGGTTCTGTAAACCCGGGATTAAGGAATATGGTTTTATATGTGGTAACAGCAGTTTCAGCAACAAGATTACCTGTCGGCGAAAGAAAAGACAGCGCGATCCTTTCACACGGCATCCTTTTTCTGAAACTGTCCATTATCTCGGACAACAGGATATCCAGATTACCGTGAACACCCTTTTCAATCAGCTTTCGATTAAACAGTACGTCGCTCGACAGATTAAGCAGGGAATTCTGAAGCTGTTCGATTTCTACAATATTTGTATCTGTTTTTACAAAATCCGGGTGCATTTCAAACTTCAGAATCTTCTCCATGTATTCAAGACCTGCAGTAATTTCCTTTCCGTATTTCCTGATTGCATACCTGCCGGCAAGAATGGATAAAAGGAGAAATATACTCGCTCCCGCAGAAATTGCAAGCATAAATCCGATATGAATATAGGACCTCTGTATCACATTCGAAAGATTAGTCCGGACAATTGACGCATTCTCCCTGATATGGGCCCTGTAAACTTCAACTTCTGCAACTGATGTAAACTCAGGCGGCTTTAAAACCGTCCCGTTGCGCAGCAGCTTATTCATCCTGTTAAACTCATTTTCCAAATTGGTATATTTCTCTTCCAGCAATGCAGATATATTTCCGTCGCTGTTTAGAACACTAATGGCATATTCATTAATCATTCTGAAATAATTGCCTGTGGCATTTTCGAACATGTCAATTCTGTAATAAATAACCCCTATAAACGAAATGGCTGCCAGATTGACAAGTATCAGGAGCAATATCAACATAGGAAGGAGGCCGGAAATTCGCTTTATACTGATTTTTCCATGCATTTACACGGAGTATAATAACTCAAAGATAGTATGTCAAATATCAAAATTTATGAAAAAAAAGGCGGCCGGCTGCTTACCGGCCGCTGAACCGTATTATTAAGGTTTAAATTCCTCGATAACTGTGTCTATTGTAATCCCAAGCTTTGCAGCTTCCTGCAGATAATAATCAACCTGATCATATTCCAGCATATCGGAAGAGATTAGCCCTTTCTGGTAGATTTTATCGTTAACAAACAGTTTGGTAAAAAGCGCTCCGCCCTGACCGGTAAAATAGGTTTCCCCGGTCAGTCCGGATTTCTGAAAAGCTTCAACGCATCCGGGAGCATTTACACAGGATTCCACTTTAACCTTTTTCCCGCCGCTCGTTCCGACAGCCTCAACTATCATTGCGCCTGAATCATCAAGAAGACCTTCATCGAGTATCTCCTTAATCTCGTCATGATATTTCGGCGCAGGCGGAGTCAGCCTGAGCGCCACCCTGCGGGGAACGATCATCTGGCCGTCAACCTCTATCGGAATCTCGGAAAGCAGGCCCATCCGATACAGATTTTCTGCAAAATCCACACCGTACCCGCCATATTTGAAAAATACATTTTTAACACCCTTAAAGAATCTCCCGGAATTCAACCCCATCAGGACTGTCTCATCATGGGCATGCTCTACAAAACGGATTTCGCGATCAGTACCCTTTATCCTGCGGGTGACAGGAAGCTCAAACGGTTGCGAGGCAACAATCTGTCCGTTAATGTATGGAAAAGCTTCATCAGCCATATCCGCATAGGCGACTTCCGGCGACCACCAGAACGGCAGAAACCGTTTTGCCTTAACCCCTTCCCATACAAACATGCTTATGGTTTCACAGGAGTCGAGAGAGCGCATTGCATCCCGGGCAGTTACACAGATAATCCCCGGAGCGGATCCGGTGCTGATAAGGGCAGTTTTCCCGATTGCTTTGAATCTTTCAGATGTTTCCGTCAGCATTACCCGGATACCCTCTACCCAGTCAATTGCCGGATCATCCGCTGCAGCAAAATCCTGATAATTAGTCTTTGCCTGCAGTGCAGCTTCTAACACTATTCGGCCGAAAGCCATCGGCAAGGCATTAACTATAAGATCAACTCCTGCTGCAGCTTTTACAATATTTTCAACTTTTTGGGCATCTATCTGAAGTGGTCTGGCCTTTTTAAGCATCCCGGTCAAATCATCGACAGCCTTTCTATCGTAATCTGCGCAAATAATTTCGGCAACATCGGGTTCTTCATCCATTCGCTTGGCAACCGTACTTCCCTGAGCTCCGGAACCAAGAATCAGTATTCTTTTCATAATTTATTCTCCCTGAAAATTTTAATAATAATTTAGAATATTTATGGTGAAGTTATTTTCCATCATCCTCCCTGGAAACCCCCGGAATCCCGTATGGCCGATTTGCGAGAGCCCTCAATCTGCTGAAACAGTAAAAGAGAACCTCAAAACCGATTGAAAAATGATCAATTCAACAATCAGTTCAGTAAATTCGCATATAGTTTAATGCCGAATTCAATTCTGTGCAAGTTTTTTTGTTTGTATGTACAATTTATATATTGAATCAAATAAAAAACCCCGAAACCTCTGTCCGGGGCAATAATATCAGTGGAAAAATCCAACCGATGTAAACAATTTTATATTTTCCGGCAATCTCTGCAGATAAAAACAGTATAACTGTTACCGAAAAACTTATCTTATTGATAATATATCACATTTACTGAATTAAATCCAGAGCTATAGCAATTCTGCAACCAGATCGCCAACTTCACTTGTCGAATAACCCATATTTCCGGCAGAAAGGCTTTTCAGTTTTTTGCCGGTGACTTCCATAACTGCATTTTCAATAGCTACTGCGGCCTCGGCTTCTCCCAGCGTATCGAGCATCATCGAACCGGCAACAATCGATGCAAGCGGATTAATAATGCCCTGTCCTGTATATTTCGGAGCTGAACCGCCTATCGGCTCAAACATGGATACGCCTTCGGGGTTGATGTTTCCGCCGGCAGCTATTCCCATACCGCCCTGGGTAATAGCACCGAGATCCGTTATTATATCTCCAAACATGTTACTGGTTACAAGAACATCAAACCATTCCGGACTTTTAACCATCCACATACAAGTTGCATCAACATGATAGTATTCACGTTTAACATCCGCATACTTTTCTGCTCCGATCTCATGGAAAGCCCGTTCCCAGAGATCAAATACATAGGTAAGAACATTCGTCTTTCCAACCAGGCCGAGGGTATTGGCATCTCCCTTGCCTCTTGCTTTCTTACCATGTCTCTGAGCATATTCAAATGCATACTTTAAACAGCGATCAACCTGGTGCCTGCTGTAAACCATGCTTTGGGTAGCAACTTCATGTTCGGTTCCTTTCATTGAAAATCCTCCGGTTCCGGTATATATACCTCCGGTGTTTTCACGAACTACTACATAATCAATCTGCTCAGGGCCTTTATCTTTCAGCGGCGTCTCAACACCGGGATACAGCTTCACAGGTCTGAGGTTAATATACTGATCAAGCTCAAAACGAAGCCGAAGCAGAATCCCTTTTTCAAGGATACCGGGCTTAACATCCGGATGTCCTATGGCTCCCAGATATATCGAATCAAACTGTTTGAGTTCTTCCGATGCACTATCGGGAAGCACTTCACCCGTTTTCAGGAAACGGTCGCCACCGTAATCAAAATCATGCATATCCAGTTTGAAACCGAATTTCCTTGCAGCAACGTCAAGAACCTTTTTACCCTCAGCAACTACCTCCGGGCCGGTGCCGTCTCCAGGTATAACCGCAATTTTATAAGTATTAGCCATATTTCCCCCTGTATATTTAATTATATTTAAGCTACTTTAGTATATATAAAGTATCATAGTTTAATTCTTACGTCAAGAGCGTTTCAATCCCGTAATCATGCAGCCTCTTTTTCAGCAGGATAGCTGCGCTGAAAAAAAATCGAGACTGTCTTTCAGATGCTCATTTACATAATCCCAGGAGTGCGTTCCGCTGTTTTCTGAATAATAATGTTTTATCCCGTTTTCACTGAGGCAGGAATGGAATCTCCGATTCTGGTCAATAAGGTAATCATCCTTACCGATATCGAGACGGATAGCAGGAAGATTATCTTCATTCCACGGAAAATCCTTTATATGTCTGAACAAATCGTACCGTCCGCCCGGAGGCGCAACCGCTTTCATATACACCGCTCTCTCGGGTCTGTCCTTTCTGTACTCATGACCGAAAACAAAGGAGCCGCTGTGGGTTGAAACAGCACAGAAACGATCAGGATGAAGCAACGTCAGCATCATAGCTCCGTATCCGCCCATGCTGAAACCGCATTGTCCCCTGGCCGTCCGTCCTGAAGCGGCAGGAAATTCTTTTTCTATATAATCAGGAAGCTCATTGGCAAAATAATCTTCCCATAACCGTCCGGTGGTTATGTCGTTAACAAACCAGCTGTCGTATGCATCGGAAGTTACTATGATAATATTGTAGTTTTCAGCAATAACAGGGAAATCTGTTTTTGCCCAGGGTGTCAGGCTGTCGTATCCCAACCCATGATGGAAATAAACAACGGGAAACCTGGTGCCGCCTGAATCCGGAATAAAAATCCTTACGCTGTTACGTTTTCCGAGTTTTTTTGAATCAATTACTCTTTCTGCCAAACTCATAATCAGTCCTAAACCTCATAAGGGAATTTAAATCCCCATTGAGCTCTCAACTCATCCATTGTTCGAATAACCTGAAGTGTTTCATCCAGCGGCATTACCGGTGATTCCTTCTCGCCTTTTTCTATTCTGCTCATCACTTCCCTGATTTCATATTCATACCCGTTGAATCTGTTCAGCGGAAATTCCAGTCTTTGGGCTTCTTTTCCCGCCTGGGTCACAGTCATTGCAACAGGTTTATACCAGGGGTCTTCTATCTCTATCTTCCCGCCTGTTCCGAATACAACACATTCTTTTACATCATATGAAACCTGTGACGACATGATTGTTGCTATTCTTCCGCCGGAATATCTTATCGAACAGGAGTTCTGATAATCAAAACCGGCGCTGCCCATGTATGCAGTACCGGAAATTTCTTCAGGCTTGCCGAAAAGGCTTGAAGCAAACGATACTCCGTAGGCGCCTATATCCAGAAGCGCGCTTGCCCCCATATCAACATCCCAGAAGCGGTTTTTATCAGAGGAGCTCCCGGGTGCTGTCGCGCTGAAATTTGCAACAAGCCCGCGCACATCGCCTATTGCTCCGTTTTCTGTCAATTCACGAATTCGCACATGCAAAGGGAAAAACCTTGTCCACATTGCTTCCATTAAAAAAAGATTCTTTTCCCGCGCAAGACTGATCAGATCTTCCGCTTCCGTGGCATTGGATGTAAGAGTTTTCTCACAAAGAACATGTTTTCCCGCATTAAGAGCCATTACAACATCATCATGATGACATTTTCCAGGTGTGCCTATGTAAACAATATCAATCCCGGGATCAGCCATAAGCCTTGAATAACCTTCATAAGCTTTTTCAGCATTGTATCTGGCTGCAAAATCTTCAGCCTTATTTCTGCTGCGGGAACCAATCGCATAAAGCTCTGCTTCCGCAGAAATATTATTAAGAGCCGATGCAAAACGGTTTGCTATTTTTCCGGTCCCGATAATACCCCATTTAAATTTCTTCATTTACAACTCCGGTATACCTTAGTTCTACACATTATTCCTTATATTGATAATACTCTGCGAACAAATTTTAACAGCATGGTTTTTTTGCAAATTTTTTGCATTTTTTAATAATATATTTTCATTTTTATTTTGACAAGTGGCATATTTTGTTATATTCTTATGCAAAATTATTGGAAAAGGAGAAATTATGGAACTTGGTGTATTACAATCAGTCGTAGATTTTTTTCTCGGCTTGGGCGCATCAGTCCTTCTCCCGATTATACTCTTTATACTCTCACTGATATTTGGAGCAAAACCGGGAAAGGCACTCAGATCCTCGCTGATGTTCGGCGTTGGATTCATCGGTCTGAATCTTGTTATCGGCGTATTATCCAGTAACATAGGTCCGGTATCACAGGCGATGGTAGAAAGGTTCGGCCTTCAGCTGGATATAATAGACGTAGGCTGGCCGGCTTGCGCTTCCATTGCGTTCGGGTCCAGGCTTTCCACCCTTATTATTCCGGCAGGAATTCTGCTCAACCTTCTTCTGCTGTTCACCAGAGTCACAAAAACGATAAACATCGATATCTGGAATTTCTGGCATTTCGCTTTTGTAGGAGGACTTGTTCAATGGGCAACAGGCAATATCTGGTACGGACTCATTTCTGCACTCCTGTTTGCAGCAGCAATGCTGTTCTTTGCAGACTGGACAGGCCCTGCAATCCAGCAGACCATGGGGCTTCCGGGTATCTCAATCCCCCACGGCTTTTCAGCAGCACCGGTTCCGTTCGCAATCATCATCAACAAAGTTATCGATTTAATACCCGGAATAAAGAATATTGAAGGGGACCCCGACACCGTAAAGAAAAAATTCGGTCTTATGGGCGAACCGCTTATAATGGGTGTAGTTATCGGTTTAATTCTTGCTGCAGTAGCTTACATCGGCGACGGGCCATGGACCAGCTGGCTCGGCAAGATGCTGTCGACGGCTATTTCTCTCGGCGCAGTTATGGTACTTATGCCGAGAATGGTTTCGCTTTTAATGGAAGGACTTATTCCTCTTTCGGACGCGGCCCGCGACTTCCTGCAGAAAAAAGCAGGCGATCGGGAAATATACATCGGTCTCGACTCGGCAATTCTTGTAGGGCATCCCACGGCAATTGCAACCGGTCTTGTAATGGTGCCGATCACCCTTATTCTTGCAATAATTCTTCCCGGAAACAAGGTAATTCCTTTCGGCGATCTCGCAGTAATTCCTTTCCTTGTTGCAATAGTTATTCCGATTGTTAAAGCTAACGTCTTCAGATCGATTGTAATCTCAACGATATTTATGATTCCGTCGCTTTACATCATGAATTTCCTCGCCGAAGGTACAACAGCGGCAGCTCTTGCAGCTGATTTTGCACTACCGGAAGGCGCAAATCTTATTACGTCAATTTGCGACGGAGGAAACTGGATTCCTGCGATGTTCCTGAAAATATCAGAAAACTTCTGGCTCGGGAATATAATTGTTGCAGTGGTAATTGCCGTACTCTGGATTCTGTTCAAGAAAAACCCGGAAGCATGGCATAAGGTAGCTGGTTACAAACCGGAAAATGCTGAGAAATAATTAGTTTTTATTTCCCGGACATAACCTGTCCGGGAAATAAATAATCAAAAGGAAAACATCACATGAAAATTGAAGACATACTTAAGACTGAATGCATCCTTATCAACATTGATGCTGCTTCAAAAGAAACCGCCCTGCAAGTTATGGCGGAAAGACTTTACGACCTTGGTTATGTTAAAAAATCCTATATCCAGGCAATTCAGGACAGAGAATCAAGTTACCCTTCCGGGCTCCCGATGGAAGATCTGAAAATCGCCATACCCCACACCGATGCAGATCATGTAAACCAATCGGTTATCTGTTTTGCCCGACTGTCCGACTCTGTTGAATTCTCGGTTATGGGAGCTCCCGAAGAAAAAATCCCTGTTCAACTTATTTCCATGTTTGCCCTGAAAGAAAAGAAGAAAATAGGAGATCTTCTGGAAACCCTGATTACAACATATCAGGATAATGAAGTTCTGAAAGCTCTCCTTTACGCGGAAGATGAAAATGAAGTTTATAATATCCTCCGTGATAATGTCGGGAAAAATCTCAGGGTATGAGTATGGGACAGCTAACAGGTCGAAGCGCTTCTCCCGGCATCAGTTACGGTTATGCCTTCATCTACCAGGAACAGGATCTTTCATTCAGCAGTAAAAAAACTGAAAACAGTGAAGCTGAATACAACAGGATTGAAGCTGCATTTAAAGCAGCGAGATCGGAACTTGAAAATTTAAAAAGCAATCTTTCCGGTGCTCTCGGTAAGGAATTCGGGCACATCTTCAGGGCTCAGATGACGATGATTGAAGATGAGGAGTTCTCAACTGAAATCAGGGAGATAATCAAAGACAAACAAGTCTGTGCCGAAGAAGCTTTAAAGACAGTTTTCACCGGCTACGCCGATCTTTTTACCGCGCTCGGTGAGGACGATTACAACCGGCAAAGGCTTCTTGATCTTACCGATGTATACAATAGAATTCTCAGAAACCTGCTGGGGATGGAAAGCCGGGATCTTTCGAACATACCTGAAAATTCTATTGTAATTGCAGCGGATCTCATGCCTTCCGATACGGCCCTGATGAATAAAAATAACGTAAAAGGATTAATCACCGAACAGGGCGGAGTGACCTCGCATGTCGCCATTCTGGCTAAAACGCTCGGCATCCCGGCGGTGGTCGGTGCTGCAGGAGCCCTGAGTAAAACGGAACCGAAATCAGAGGTTCTTCTCGACACCCGTGATTTTGAAACGGCCAAAATCTGGATTTCACCGAATGATGATGAAAGATCAGAATTCATGACTGAAAAAGAAAAATACCGCCTGAGAACAGAACACCTTAATGCAGTCAGAAACCTTGAGCCGGTTACAATCGACGGACGAACGATTGAATTATCAGCAAATATAGGGTCGCTTGAGGATCTTCAGAATGCAGTCGGCTGCGGTGCCCGGAGCGTCGGACTGCTCAGAACAGAATTCTTTTTTCTTGATACAGTTAATTTACCGGATGAAGAAAAGCAATATTATTTCTATAAAAAAGTAGCTGAACAGCTTAACCCCGGGATGGTGATTATCAGGACTCTTGATATCGGAGGAGATAAAGAAGTAAAATGTTTTAATCTTCCTGAAGAAGATAATCCGTTCCTTGGGTTAAGGGGACTCAGAGTTTCTCTTAAATACAGGAATATTTTCAAGACTCAGCTTAGGGCAATACTAAGGGCGGCGGCCTTCGGCAATATAAAGATCATGTTCCCGATGGTAGCTGACGTAACGGAATTTCGTGCCGCCAGGGCAGTAATATCCGAATGCATTTCTGAACTGGAAAATGAGAACGCTGTTTTTAACGGTGATATCGAAGTCGGCGTTATGGTAGAAACCCCTGCTGCAGTCATGATTTCCGACATCCTTACGGAAGAATGTGATTTCATCAGCATTGGAACAAACGATCTTACGCAGTACACCCTCTGCGCGGACCGTATCAATGAGAATGTTTCAGAATATTACAGGCTCTTCAGCCCGGCAGTATTTCGTTCATTAAAAACTGCTGTCGATAATGCTCATAAAAATAACAGATGGGCGGGAATCTGCGGCGAGCTCGGGGGTATTCCGGCTGCAATTCCCGCTTTAATCGGACTTGGTATCAATGAATTAAGCATGAGTGGACAAATGCTGCCGGAAGCTGTTTCAATTATCAGGTCCGTCAGTTATCAGGATTGTAAAAAAGCAGCTGATGATATTTTAAAATTTAAGACAGAAGAAGAAATTAAGTCTTTTCTTCAAAAGTATGCAGATGTACAATGATGATATATCATCAGGATGCAATCCCCGCCATCCGGGCTGCTTTGCAGCTTTTTGGCGGTAAACTTTTATAGGAGGAATGATAAAAAGTCTTCATGAGCTGGTGAATTGATATACTGCCTTAACTTTAATTGAGGCAGTAAGGTTACTGTTCGACATTTTTACTGGTCCGCGAGACCGTTTAGGAGATTGAAGAGCCGTAACCGAAACATTCAATGGTCTGCGAGACCGGATAGGAGAATGGAACAATTCACCGTATAGGCACTGCTTCAAACTATTGGAGATAGAACATGAAGATGAGTATTGGCGTGGATCTTCACAAAACGCAGTTTACAGTATGCCTTTTAAGTGAAGACCGAAAAATTGATCAATTGGGAATGTATCCGACCAGCGGAAATGGTTATGGAGCATTTCTGAAAATGCTGGATGAATATTGTGAAGAGGAATATGAGTTGAGAGCAGCGGTGGAAACAACCGGGAATGCCCGTTATTTCCGCAATAAACTGTTAAAGGCTGGAGTCGAAGTGGTTGTAGTGAATACTTTGAAATTCAAGGTAGTGAATGAATCTGTAAAAAAGACAGACAAACATGATGCACGCACCCTGGCGGAGTTTCTTGAGAAAGACATGCTGCCTGAATCGATATTATGTTCCCAAGAGAGTGAGGATATTCGAAGGGTGCTGAAATCCAGGTCGATACTGGTAAAATCTGTTGTGTCGTTAAAGAACCAGGTGCATGGCTTATTACTTGGTTATGGAATAGAGACCAAACGCGGACAGCTGCAGAGTAAAAAAGAAAGGCAGCGAATCCTGAACGGTCTCGAGGACCACGACTTTTACGGAAGCGCTGCCAAAACGGTAATACCGTTACTGGATATGATAGATAATCAGGCATCGCAAGTCAAGCAGCTTGAAAAGGTTTTGGCTGAGCTTGTGGAGGACGATGAAGATGTTGAGCTTCTGCAGACAATACCAGGCGTGGGTCTAATAACAGCAGCAACAGTAAGAGCCTATACAGACGATATCGGCAGATATGATAGTGCGAAGAAATATGCAGCAAACGCCGGGCTTGTGCCATGGGTGCAGAACTCAAATATGACAATACATCATGGACATATAACAAAGCGTGGGCCTGTAGAACTGAGGACAGCCTTCGTACAGATGGTGATGGGAATGGTTCGTATGCAAAAGAAGACCGGGACGTACCGAATAATGACGAAGTATGCAGCGATGAAGAAGCAGAAAGGCTCGGGTAAGAGTGTAATAGCTGCCGCCCGCAAGATGAGCACTTTGGTATATACAATTTTAAAAACCAGAGAGCCGTTTGATCCGATGAAAATGGCTTTTAGAAAAGAATACAGGGAAATGCAGGCAGCAGCATGGGAAGCTGTAATGGTCGGTTGATATCCGACTAGATCATAAGCTTATATTTTTAGCTTGTGGTTGACTTTTTATAGGAGTGTTAAATGGCAAAAAAAATTCTTGTTTCATGCGGAACAGCAGTGGCGACGTCAACTGTAGTTTTGAGGAAAATTGAAGAACATCTCGAGGAGAAAGGAATTAAAGTCAATCTTATTCAGTGCAAAGCGGCTGAAGTCCCGTCAAAACTTGACGGTGTGGATCTGATAGTTACAACAACTCCTGTCGGCGATGTCGGAGACATACCGGTAATTCAAACTCTTTCCTTTCTTACAGGAATCGGAATGGAAGCCGACATGGAGAAAATAATTTCATATGTTAAGGAATAATTAATGATAGAATCAGTATCTCTGGGAAAGCTTTTGTTTCGGGGCAAGGTCTCGCGCTCCGACACTATTGTTTACAGCGATCATATGAATACAAAATGGTGGATTGAAAGCCGCAACAGCATAGAACCGGGAGATCTGGATGATGTTTTCAAAGCTGAACCCGAAGTTGTTGTAGTCGGCCTCGGCTTTATGATGCCAATAAAAATAAGCGATTCGGCGGTTCACGCACTTAAAGAAAAAGGCATTGAGGTTTTTATTGAAAAAACAGAAAAAGCTGCTGAGATTTTCAACAAATACCTGCCTAAAAAGAAAACAGTAGGGCTTTTTCACCTGCTTTAAGCAGCCTCCGGTATACAGCATGAAAAACAAGAGAGAGCGGCTGGCAGGAATCACTGAAATTCTGCGATTGAAAGAAAAAACAACTCTAAAAAAACTTTCTGCAAAATTCAAGGTTTCTACAGCCACAATCCGGAGAGACATCAAGCTTCTCGAAGATTCAGGACAAGTACTACAGGGCAAGGGCGGCGAGGTCTTTTATAAAAAGGATTATCCCGGACCTACCCGTGAAGCGCTGCTCAGTAAAGCTATAAATGAAAAGATCAGGATTGCAGAATACTGCTCAACTTTGGTTCAAAAAAAAGAAACAATCCTGATAGGCCCGGGCGTAATCACAATGCTGGCAGGACGAATCTTCAGCGGACTTGATTTTGAATTCAGGGTTATAACAAATTCGCTCTCCCTGGCTCTTGAACTTTCCGAACTTGATAATATCAGCCTTTTCATGCTGGGCGGAGAGATTGAAAAGCAGTATTCAACAATACGTAATTTCAACCGGGATCCTCTGTCAGGTATTCAATATGCCGACAAGCTGTTTATGACGGCAGACGGAATTGATGCCGAATACGGACTGACATATTACGAAGCATCAAACGTTCCGGTAATTAAAGCGATGATGGAAATTGCAAAAGAAACTTATCTGATTGCTGATTCGACAAAATTCGGAAACGTCTGTTTTAACTATCTGGACGACATTTCCAAAATAACAAAAATAATCACTGACGACAAAATCAGTAAAAGCGTTAAGAAATCATTTGTTTCCAGTGGAATTGAAATTATAACGGTATGAAATATGTTTGAAAATATTATAAAGGAACTGCTGGGAGACTGGGGCTCAGTATTACTGAATTTTATACTCAGTCACCAGCTGATAATCAGTATCGCGGTGGTTGCCTGGGGAATAGTCATGATTGTTATTAACAGGCGGAAAAAAAAGCGTGCTGCCGATTTACAGGAGAAATAATGAATGAAAGAACTTGAAATAACGGTCAAAAACGAAACAGGCCTGCATTCCCGGCCTGCAGATGTTTTTGTCAGAACTGCAAAACTCTTTGAATCCGACATAAAGATATCAAAAGATGAAAAAACAGCTAATGCCAAAAACATTATCAAGGTGATACTTCTGAATGTGTCTCAGAATGATACGATCAGAATTTCCGCAGAAGGCGCCGATGAGGATGCGGCGATAGAAGAACTGAAGCTTTTAATCGAATCAGATTTTGAAAAAATCAATGAAGCTGTAAAAATCTGATTCCCCGACTTTGTTGCAAAACCAGTGCTGCCCGGCGGAAGCCGGGCAGCTTTTTTAACCCTGCTTAACAAGAAAATCGGCTGTACCCTTGTCGGTTATCAGCGTATCAATGAAACCGCCCCTGATCGCGGACAGGATCGCCTGCCGTTTTTCAGGCCCGCCGGCGGCGCATACAACATTCGGAATACTCTTTATTGTCTGTCCGTCTATTCCTACTTCAAGCCTGTGAAGTTCGGAATCAATACAGTTTCCGTTTATATCGAAATATCTCAAACATATATTGCCCACTGCATTTTTTGACTGCAGTTCCTCAATAAAACTTTCTTCTATTACTGTCTGGTTTAGCCACCGGTAATTGTGATCAATTCCCGACACACTGCAGAACATGGACTCGCATTGCGGCATCAGATCAAGTACGGATTTAATACTCTCTTCATGAACCAGCGTAAATTTGGCGACCTTGTTTTTCATATAAACCGGAGCGTAAAGCAAAACCGGAACAGCGCCAAGCTTTGCAGCCAGCAATCTTGTAACCTCATCAGGCTGGACGTCACGATTGAGCGACCCCATGTTGCCGACAAGCTGCACCACCTTCAGTTCAGGAAAGACTCCTGCCGTCTCAGGCAGATGCTGGGCCATCGAATACATTGTTCTGCCCCAGGATATCCCGATTATCTTCTGGCTGCCGACAGATTGACGTATATAGCCGGCAGCGGCAACTCCCAGAACATCATAAAGCTGACCGGGTTCAGCCTCGGGAGTAATTATCACCTGTTTTAAACCGTAAACTGTCTCTATTCTGCCTTCAAGTTCGATATAGCTCTCGTTAAACCCTGAAATCCGAATCTCCACAATACCTTCATCACGGCACCGTTTTAGCAGCCTGTTTACCCTTTGTCTGGACATTCCAAGCTTTGCTGCTATTTCATTCTGCGTCAGTTCAAGTTTATAATAATAATAAGCAATTTTGGATAGTAAATTCTTCTCTATCACTGTTTTCCGGCTTTAAAAACAGAATCCATTATACTTTGAATTTGCTTTGAGAATGTTTCCATCATGGAAAAAAAACCAGTGTCGTTTTTCAATACTGCGTTTGTGAAATTCTCAAACTCACAACGATACTGATCGACTGCTTCAGTACGGACAATCCTCTCGCCCACACCTGTTATGACCTTTACTTCGGCCGGAACATCATTATAAATGTTGAACGGAATCATGACCTCTATACTGCCGCCGGTACCGGTGATCCGGACATTCTGGGCCGAATTAAGCTGGGTTGAAACCGTGACAAGGCTGTGACAGTTACCATAATCAAGCATGAAAGACGTCAGTTCATCGGTTTTAAAAACAGGATCCCTGACAATCAGGCTCTGTACCCCTGACGGTTCCCGATCCATTACAAATCGGGAAACTGCTATTCCATAACAGCCTATATCACGCAATGCACCTCCTCCGGCAGCTGCCTGGTTCCGGATATTCCCGGGATCTGTATTATTATATGAAAAAATACATTGAATCGATTTAACAGTTCCTATTTCTCCGGTATTAATTATATCTTTAACCCTTTCCCATTGAGGATGAAACCTGAACATGAAAGCTTCTATAAGAAACACTTCCCTGTCGGCACAATATGCAAAGGCTTCATCGACCTCTTCTGCAGAAAGGCATAGCGGTTTTTCGCATATAACATGTTTCCCCGCATCAGCAGCCTTTTTAATCCATTCGAGGTGCAGATGATTCGGAAGCGGCAGGTATACAGCGTCTATGTTGTCGTCATCAAGCAATTGCTGGTAGCTGCTGAAAGCACGGCTGAAACCGAGTTTTTCTGCCGCTTCAGCGGCACGCTTACCGTCGCGGGACGCAATTCCATAAAGCAGGGCACCGTCATACCCGGAAAGCGGCAGGTGGATTCTCAACCTGTAATGATTGCTGATACCGAGAACACCCCAATTTAGTTTTTTCATAATATGCCTCCTGTAAATTCACATCTTCTATAAAATAAAATTTGAGACGGTGTTTATCTCAATCATATTTGATTCGTTTGTGTTAAGCGGGGGACTTCCTGCAAGAACAACAATCATATCATCACCTTCAAGCACTTTTTTTTCAAGCAGAGGGCTGACCGAACTTGAAATCAGATCATCAGTTGATTCCGGCAGTTCTATTATTTCAGGATACAAGCCGTAGGAAAGTGAAAGTTCCCGCGCGATTCTCTGTTCATGACAACGGACAAAGATGGGGATACGGCCCCTGAATGATGAAATCAGCCTTGCCGTCAGCCCTGAATAGGTATGAACAATAATTGCCTTAATCGGAAGCTGCTCCGATGCCTCGATTGCCGAGTGAACAAGAAATTTCCTGACTGTTCCGGACTTCTCAACAAGATCATGCTTCCATAATCCTTTACGACTGTTCTCTGCAGCCTGAGCCACCTTTACCATTGTTTCTACCGCTTCAAGCGGGTATTTACCGTAGGCGGTCTCGCCGCTCAACATCAACGCCGCACTGCCGTCCAGAACAGCATTTGCGACATCGCTTACCTCAGCCCTGGTAGGACGAGGGTTATCAATCATCGATTGCAGCATCTGGGTAGCTGTAATTACCGGCTTCGCCCTTTTTACACAATATTTGATCAGTCTTTTCTGTATGGCCGGAACTTCTTCCGCCGGAATCTCTATTCCGAGATCTCCACGGGCAACCATTAGTCCGCGACAGACTTTGAGAATACTCTTCGCATTATCAACACCTTCCCGGTTTTCAATTTTTGCAATAATCTTCACAGTACTGTTGTATGCATCAAGAATTTCCCTGATTTCTTTAACATCTTCAGCATTTCTGACAAACGAATGAGCTACAAAATCCACCCCGTTTTCAGCGGCAAACCTGATGTACTCCCTGTCCTTTTCGGTAAGTGCAGGCAGATTCAAATGTACCCCCGGAATATTGACGCTTTTCCTGTTTTTAACCGTTCCGTCATTTTCCGCTGTTGCATATAATCTGCTGTTTATTTTTTCTGTAACACTGAAAGCAATATCTCCGTCATCAATAAGAATTGTCGAGCCCGGCGGCACATCTTCGGCAATTCTTTCGTATGAAACAGGTATATGGGCATCAGTTGAATCATCATTTAAAGTCTGAATTTCCGATGCAGTAAACACTACCCTGTCTCCGGTTTTCACCTCTATCTCTTTAGATATTCCGGACGTTCTAACCTCCGGCCCCTTCGTATCAATTAATATACCGGTAAAATCCGATACTGCCCGGATATTTTTTATAACCTTTATCGAATCATCAGGGCTTTGATGTGCCGTATTAAGCCTGAAGACATCCACTCCCCTTTCAACCAGCTTTCTGATAAATTCAATATCACAATGCCTGTCCGAGATTGTCGCAACAATCTTTGTCTGCTTTTTCATAGCACCTCTCATAATTATAATTCCTTGTACTTTACTAATATACCATTATGAGTTTTCCATGGTAAGCTTACATTATGAAAAATATATCAATTTTCTATTTCTCGGGAACAGGAAACACCTGGTGGGCTGCAAACAGGTTTGCCGGAAAACTGGCCGGTGCAGGATTCAGTGTTAAGACGATATCAGTAGAGCATAAACAGGAACTGACAGCAGATACTTGCGCGAAATCAGATATTATTTTCCTGTTCTATCCAATATACGGTTCAGACAGGCCGGAAATTATAAAAGAATTTATAAGCAGACTACCCGATGTTCCGAAAGAATCCGGACCAAAACAATTCGGAATAGTATGTACTCAATTGCTCTTCTCAGGAGACGGGGCATGGATGGAACACCAGTTAATAGAAAACAGGGGATATAAAATCAACTGGGCTCTTCATCTTAAGATGCCGAACAATATATCCGTCCCGGGTTTTATTTTCAGTTTTTCAAATAATACCGCCAAACTCTCAAAAACTCTGAACCGTTCAGAATCAAGGCTTGAAACACTGGCCGGGATGGTATCCCGAAACAGGCAGTTTCTGCAGGGCACGTCCTTTGTGTCGAATCTTTTGGGACTGATGCAGCGAGCGCCCTTTCGAAAGATGCTGCCGGCGTATCAGAACCTCTTCAGCATTGCCCCAGATAAATGTACCCGATGCGGGCAATGTATTAAACTCTGCCCGGTAGAAAATATAATTTTCGGCAATGAAGACTGCGGCGGTTTTCCGGAGTTTCAGGACAGCTGTAATTTCTGTATGCGCTGCTATAATTTCTGCCCAACCCAGGCAATAATGTATAACTCAAAACCTTTCAGGCCGAAAACCGGTGGAAGAGAAGTTCCTTACCGCGGCCCGGTTGACAGGCTAAATCCGGCGCAACTCAAAGAATAGACTCAAGCTTTTCTACTGCCTTTTTCCAGATATCCGGGCTTTCTGCCGTCCCCCTGGTGAAAAACGGTGAATAATACATTTCAGAGCGCATTCGCTCTATTGTATGCCCGCTGCCCATATAATCATCACCGCATTCTGCGCTCATTATCAAATCAAACCCTATTGCATTTTCAGAACAGTCAATTCCTGTTTCCATTCTTTCGTTCAATTTAATCAGTTCGTCGGCAAGCACAAGCATCTCTAGAGACCCGCACCGACCCGACGCCAGGTATCCGGCATTATGAATAAGGGTTGTATCCGAGAAAACCGCCGCATTCATTGTCAGCTGGGCTTCGGCTGCAGCCCGGGCGTCCGGCAAAGCCGAATCGGAACAGCCGCCGCCGGTCCAGGACGGAATCCCAATAAACGAGAAAAAGTCTACTGCCGCAGCACATGCAAGCGCATACTCCGGCGAACCGTATGTTATAGAGCCTGTACGCATATCCATCGGGAGTATCGCCGAACCGGACATTACCGGGGCGCCGGGATTTTCCAGCTGGTGGATTACAATGCCGGCAAGTATTTCCGCTCCAGACTGCGCAAGCGCCCCTGAAAGGGTTACAGGCGAAGCGGCGCCGGGAATTATTCCGGGGTAACAGACTACAGGCAGATTATGCCGTGCGGCAAACCGGAGGCGAAGAACAGCTTCTTCCCCGATATAAAGAGGAGATGTAGGTCCGGTTAAATCCAGCCCGCAGGGTTTGACTGACAGGGCGGACATTCCGCCGGCTTCATCAGCAAGATGCCGCCATATTGATTCCGCCTCGGAATTATCGTGCGCAGTAAAAGCCACAGGCTTGCCGGTATTACGTGTTACAGCCTTCACCGCCTCCAGGGCCTGCAGGTCCGGGGGGATGTCAGAAGGTGTGCACAGAGGCGCGGCAATATCAATACGATCCAGACTCTCACAGACTGTCGCAGCTTCAGCCACATCGAAGAGCGTGCCGGGGCGACGGCTTCCGTCATGCCGGTCGTACATATCAATGCAATTCAGTCCTGCGGCAAGATATCTCCGCTCACACCGGGAGTCTGCATCGCCGCACCTTTTTTTTATCCTGGCTGCTGGATTTCCGCTGCTGTTGTGTAAAACAATCTCCGATGGAACCGTTTCTATCACCCTATGCACAAGGCCTTCGTGGAAAAGCAGCCTTCCTTTTTCTGAAAGCCTGCATCCTTCGCTTTTCAGCCTTTCCGTTGTTTCATGATTATCAACCCGGATCCCTTTTAGATGGAGGATTTTACAGGCAGTATCAAAAATACGGCTGCTGTTTTCATTGCTCAGTACTTTCATTAACATAAATAAATGTCCCGTAATAATTTAGCATTATAAAAGCTTGACTAAAACAGTCTGCTTATTTACTATTTCTTTATGATCTTGATTCAGATTATATCTGAAAAAGTGGAAATCTTCAGGCACAAACTCCATGTGCTGAGAATAAAAAATCCCGCAATTTTTGAAACAGTTAAATTCCTTGTTTTTTCTTTGATAATTATAATTCTTGTTTCCAACGGAATACAAGGATTAAAATATCGCTGGCAATGGTACAGGATTCCCGACTACCTGATAGTTCTTGATAAATCAGGAATAAAGCCGGGACCTCTCTTGACCGGACTTGCAGTTACGCTTGCCATATCAGCCGTTTCTCTTGTGTTAGCGATAATTTTCGGTTTTATTACCGCTATCTTCAGGCTTTCAGATTCAGTAACGGCAAACCTTGTATCAAGATTTTATCTTGAAATTATCAGAAACACACCGCTGTTAATCCAGCTTTTTCTTATCTATTTTGTAATCGCACCGATTCTCGGGACAGGTAGAATAGCATCAGCAGTACTGGCTTTAAGCCTTTTTGAGGGTGCATATGCATCCGAGATTATCCGTTCCGGCATTATCTCAATAGACAAGGGCCAGTGGGAAGCTGCATACAGCATAGGACTCAGCCGCCGACAGACATATCAGCAGATCATTCTGCCGCAGGCTTTCAGGCAGGTTTTACCGATGCTTGCAAGCCAGGCGATTTCGCTTGTAAAGGATTCAGCTCTCGTTTCCACAATAGCAATCTACGAACTGACCATGCGGGGGCAGGTTGCAATAGCAAAAACCTTCCTGACTTTTGAAATCTGGTTTACTGTTGCAGCAGTTTATCTTATAGTTAATATAGTGCTTTCAATAATAATTCAAAAAATCGAAATTAACCTCAAAAAGGTTGAAATATGATAAAAAAAGTCCTTGGTAAAACTATCATCAGTATAGACTCAATCAATAAAACATATGGTAAAAACATCAGGGCCCTCCAGGATTTTTCTCTGGAGATAAAACAAAAAGAAGTTGTCGTAATAATCGGTCCGTCGGGTTCAGGCAAATCAACCCTGCTGCGTTGCCTTAACGGACTCGAAGAAACAGACAGCGGCAAAATAGTAATTGATAATACTCCCCTCGATGAGCATGCACGCAACAGGCTGAAAATCCGTACCGAAGTTGGAATGGTATTTCAGAATTTCAACCTTTTTCCTCATATGACTGTACGCGACAATATCAGAACAGGCCCAAGGTATGCCAGAAAGCAGGAACTTGCCGATATAGACAAACATATCGGACAGCTGCTCGAAAAAGTGGGAATCATGGATAAAATCGATGCCTACCCGCGTCAGTTAAGCGGAGGACAGCAGCAGCGAGTCGCCATTGCAAGGGCGCTTGCAATGAAACCCCTTGTAATGATGTTTGACGAACCAACAAGCGCGCTTGATCCTGAAATGGTCGGAGAGGTCCTTGAGGTCATGAAGGAACTTGCCCATGAAGGCATGACAATGCTTGTCGTCACCCATGAGATGGGGTTTGCCCGCGAAGTCGGAGATCGAATAATTTTTATGGATGAAGGTAAAATTGTAGAACAGAACAGTGTTGACCGCTTCTTTGAAAATCCTGAAAAGGAACGGACTAGGCTGTTTTTAAGTAAAATTCTTGATAACGGAGGTTGTTAATGAAAAAAACAATATTTAAATTTACGGCTCTATTTCTTGCAATGGTATTCATTGCTGTATTTATGTCATGCGGCGGAAAGTCCGATACGGAAACCGTCGAAAAAAACGGCAACGCGGAAAATGCTGCGGTTGGTCAGCTTGATGATATCATAAGGAGGGGCACTCTGAAGGTAGGCCTCTCCACATTTGTTCCCTGGGCAATGATCGATAAAAACGGTGATTTGATCGGCTTTGAGGTTGACGTTGCAAAACAGCTTGCCGCGGACATGGGTGTTGAGATAGAATTTATTCAGACAAAATGGTCGGGAATAATCCCCGCCCTTCTGACGGGAAAATTCGATATCATCATCGGCGGAATGTCGATAACGCCGGAGCGCAATATTTCGGTAAATTTCTCCGATGCATATGAATACAGCGGGCAATCGATTGTTGCAAATAAAGATCGGGCAGGAGGGCTTTCATCGCTTGATGATTTTAACAGGAAAGATATTATACTTGCGACACGAACAGGAAGCACCGGAGCTGTAGCCATAGAACAGTTTATGCCCAATGCCGAAGTAAGGCTCTTTGAGGATGAACCGCAGGGCATTCAGGAGCTTCTTAACGGCCGCGTCGATGCATGGGTATCGTCTTTTCCTTTCCCGCAGCTTCAGGCCGAAAAATACCCTGACAAGCTTTATATTCCAATCGATCCGGAAATCTTCAGGAATGAGCCGATCGCTTTTGCCGTCAGAAAGGGAGAGCACGATTTTATGAATTTCCTGAACAACTGGATCCAGCTTAAATGGGCCGACAGCTTTCTTGATTCCCGGTACCGCTACTGGTTCATGGGAGAAGACTGGATGGACCAGGTAGATCTGGGCTCAGATTAGATAATAACAACCGTATCAATACGGAAAGCGGTGTACATGACTCAAATAAAAAAAAAGCAGTTTAAATTAATCGACCTCATTATTATCGCCTGTATTACCGCTGCAATTATTTACATCGTTTACAGGGTAAGGGTAAACATCCGTTATGAATGGTCCTGGGATATTATTCCCAAATACCTGTTCCGTATTGACAGTAAAACCGGCAGACTTGCCTCTTCTGCAATCATAAACGGATTTCTGATGACGATAAAACTCAGCATCTGGGGAATCATCACAGGCAGTGTTTTCGGCATCTTTATGGGGATTCTCCGGGTGCACAACGGGGTCTTCGGAAGATTTATAGCAAGACTGTATGTCAATTCTATCAGAAACATACCGCCTCTGGTTCTTGTATTTATATTTTACTTTTTTTTCAGCAGCCAGATACTTGATAATCTCGGAATTGAAGAAGCTGTGCTCAGATCCGGCCCGGCCTTTCAGGTCTTCATAAAAATTGTTTTTATTCGTCCGCAGCTGTTAAATGAATTTACATCGGCAGTATTAAGCATAGCCATCTATGAAGGCGCTTATATAACCGAGATTGTCAGATCGGGTATTGAAAGTATTCCGCGCGGCCAGTGGGAAGCCGCCCACTCAATAGGATTATCCAGGATGTGCCAGTTCAGGCATATTATTCTGCCCCAGGCCCTTAAAAATGTTCTTCCGCCCCTTTCCGGGCAATTTATCTCAACAATAAAGGATTCGGCGATTGTATCCGTAATATCGGTGCCGGAACTTTCTTTCCAGGGAATGCAGGTTATGGCTTCTACCTATGCTACATTTGAAACTTGGATTGTCATAACCGGGCTGTACTTTATATTGACTTTCAGCTGTTCAGAAGCTTTCAACCGTCTTCTAAAAAAGCTTCAGACCGCTGATTAATCATCAGCACTGTATCAGAATCATTTTTTATAATTTTTCATTGTTAATAAAAAAAGCCGCCTGAAGCATTACTTAAAGTATTGCATAGGCAGCTCTATAATTTATGACCCGTAAAGGGCCTGATTGGGATTAGTCAGCGAGGATTGCATCTACAGGACAAACATCCGCGCAGGCACCACAACTGGTACATACATCAGGATCAATCCATCTGATATCGTCTTTTTCGCTGATTGCTTCCATTGGGCATTCTGCTTCGCAGGCGCCACAATTGGAACATTCATCTGTGATTTTATAGGCCATTTACTGTCCCTCCACATTAGATTTCAACAGAATAATAGTACTCAAATACCTACATGTCAACTGAAAGTTTCATTAAAAAAGTATATTAAAAACTATTTCTTCTTGTGTCTGTTCTTTCTCAGTTTCTTCTTTCTTTTATGAGTGGCTATCTTGTGTCTTTTTCGTTTTCTTCCGCAGGGCACCCTGAGCTCCTTTAAAATGATATAGTTAACCAAATTAATGTTAAAAGTAGTTGTCCGATTATGCATGAAAACATCAATTGTTTCAAGTACTAAAAGCAGGCTTGATTTCAATTCAGTATGGTTGTATATTTTTGATCTATATATGGAAAAGTTGCTTGATACTATAAATTTTAAGTATTCTGATCCGGAGATTTCAGCATTGCTTGCAGACATCAGTGATCAGAAAACCGGCTACAGTATACGGTTTAATCAGAATGAGGATGCTTTTATTGAATGCGGTAAAAGCTTCAGGGTTCCCACCTTCCCGGTACACCATAATGTTCAGGACATTAAACCATCAGAACAGTATCTGAATTCATTAAGAACTCTTACCGCCGTTCTTATTAATGAATTTCCGGATATTTTCTTAAGCACCAGGTATTTTTTTGATCCGGCTGAAATATTAAGGCCCTGCTTTATTCAGGTGTTCAGGGTTGAAGAGAGTTATTACCTATACCTGTTCCGCCCGGATTTTAATATCAGGATATCTGACAGCAGCATTATCAGACAATCTACAAATGATGCAACAGCTGAATTTGAAACCGATAAACTTTATTTTGAAAGCCTTTTTATACCAATCAGCAAACCTGATATCACGACATCAGGAGGACAAATTCCCATTAAGCGTCTTTTCCGCTCAACATGGGTTGGGGAATCAGGAACAGGCTATCATATCAACGGACAATGGATCGATCGCGAATTAACAAAAATGCTGAGCGCGCTTTATCTGCCTGAAGGCCATAAAATATATCCATACTACCCTTTCAGATGCGATTTTAACACAGTCTGCTTCTTTCCCGCCGATATATCTCCCAGGGGTCGGAAAAACTTTCTTTCTTATATGCACAAGGCACTGCCTCTTATCGAACCTTCTCTTCCTGAAATTGAAGAAGGGATTAAAAATGAACAATACAGTAAAACTCATCCTTTATACATCAAACTGAAAAAGAACTTCACACCCGAGTGGACAAAAATCTGGACTTCTCTTAAAATCAAACCCTATCTCAATGAGAATGATATGAGGGAATACAGTCTTGAATACCAGTTTCCAAAATAAAAGGGTCACCATAATGGGCCTCGGCCTGCACGGCGGAGGAAGCGCATCAGCAAGGTTCTTTGCCGAAGCCGGCGCGCTGGTAACCGTTACCGATCTGCGCAGCAGCGAAACGCTTTCATCGTCAATACAGGAGCTTTCCGATCTTGATATACGATTTGTTCTGGAAAAACATGATATTGACGATTTCAGGAACGCCGATATCGTTATTAAAAATCCGGCTGTTAAACCCGGCTCACCCTATCTTTCTGCCGCCATGGAATCCGGGGCTTCGATAGAAACTGATATTTCGATCTTTCTGCAGAATAACAGCAGACCACTGATAGCAGTAACAGGAAGCAAGGGCAAGTCAACTACCGTATCCGCAATTTTTCATGTACTCAAAGGACTTAATCCGTTAACCGATCTCGGAGGTAATATTACAGTTTCTCCTCTGACTTTCTGCAACGATCAAAAAAACAACAGCAATGCTCCTGTAATCCTTGAATTATCATCCTGGCAGCTTGCCGACATAGCCGGCCGGGGGCTGCTGAAGCCTTCGGTATGCGCAATCACAAACATCATGCATGATCATCAGGATCGCTATCATTCAATGGAGGACTATGCGGCCGACAAGGCTGTAATATTTGAATCTCAGACAAAAGAGGATGTGCTTATTCTTGATGCCGAATCCGGTTATTCAGCACAGTTTGCCAAATCCGCCCGCTCCAGGGTATTTTACTTTCACAGCCGCCCGGTTCACGAGCTCCCTGCTGCCGCAGAAGGCGCCTGTCTTTTAACCGACGGCAGCGGATTCTGGCTTGAAAACGGGGCAAGAACCCGGATTCTTGACAGCAGTCTTGCAGTAAAAGGCGCCCACAACCGGGTAAATATGCTTACAGCCGCGGCGCTCCTGTTTAAATTCGGCATTGATCCGGACCAGATCCGAAGCGGCCTGTCGAATTTCCCGGGAATAGCGCACAGACTGGAGTTTGTACGAAATGCGGCAGGTATTGACTGGTACAATGATTCTGCGGCAACCATTCCCGAGGCTGCAGCCGCCGCAATAGCGAGTTTCGACAGTCCGCTGCACCTCATAACCGGCGGCACAGACAAGGAGCTTGATTTTTCGCCGCTGGCAGAAGGAGCTGCAGGCTGTCCCGGGGCACCGCCTGTTTCAATATCGCTGCTTGCCGGCAGCGGAACCGAAAAACTTATTGACCAGTTTAAAGCCCGCAGCATCAATTTTGACGGACCTTTCGACAGCCTTGCCGCCGCCGTGGAGAATACTGTCAGGCGTGAAAAAAGCAGGAAATCCGGAGCTGACTCAAATGATCGTCCGGCAGCTGTACTATCGCCAGGTTGCGCCTCTTTCGGAATGTTTAAAAACGAATTTGACCGCGGAGATCAGTTTCGCGAACTGGTAAAAAAGCTGTAGTTTAACTGCCGAAGCCTTTTCTAAACCTTGAATTTCTCCCATATTCCGTCGAGTGCTTTTACAACTTCCCTGTATTTCATATATTTTTCATGATAGATTTTTGTTTCGGCGGAATCCGGAAATACCGGTTTGTTAATCTTTACCATTGCCGATGCAGCTTCCCTGTAATCTGAATATTTACCGCAGGCTACAGCCGCCGACATTGCGGCGCCCAAAGCTCCCAGTTCGGAAACCCCGGCAACAGTTTCAACAGGAATTCCGAATACATCGGCAAAGATCTGCGTCCATACCGGAGATTTGACTGCTCCGCCGGCCATTCGGATCACTTCCGGAGCTTCACGCACTGAAAGAAGTTTGTCTATATGCATTTTATGTGAATAGGCAACTCCCTCAAACACCGCTCTTAACATATGGGCCGAGGAATGATACATGGTCAACCCGATAAAAGAAGCTTTTGCCAGAGGGTGCGCATTGGAACCGTATAAAAAAGGCAGATAAAATACATCGGTTTCCTTCGGAGAAACAGTATCAACCAGTCCTCCGGCATATTCGTAAACTGAAACGTCGTCCGGTTTTGCACCGGTATTAATACAGTTTCCCAAAACCCAGTCCAGGTTGCCGGCGCTTGTAGCGCTGCATTCTTCTATCAGATAATAACCCGGAATGGCAAAAAGCGAATTCATGGCAATAGCTGTTCCGGTAACAGGTTTTTCCGAAATAAATTCATTGATGCTCCATGTTCCTGTAATCGAACACAATTGTTCCGGGGTGGTAATATCCATTGCGATAGCGCAGGCATCGATATCAAACATCCCCCCGGCTACCGGTGTGCCTGCTTTCAATCCGGTTAAGGCTGCAGACTCTTTCGTAACGGAACCGCAAAAATCCGATGAATATTTCAGGGGGGCAAGCTTGTCGAAAACCTCGGGAATTCCAAGTTCTTCAAGTAGTTTCGAATCAAAACGAGCATGCCGGACATCCATCAAACCTGAACCGGAAATATCGGTGGCCTCACAGTAAGCTTCGCCGGTAAGCCGGAACCTTATATAATCCTTAACTGAAAAAACCCACTTGATGTCGTCATAAATCTTTCGGTTGTTCTCTTTCATCCAGGCAAGCAGCGAAACCTGCTGACATGCCAGAAGCTGCTGACATAACCGGGGATATAATTTCGCAGCCGTTCCGTCTTTATTCCATCTCTCAGGATATTCCCACGCCCTGTTATCAGTCGAAACAATACCGTTATATGCCGGTTTGTTATCGTAACCCCAGGGATATAAACCTTTGCCATGTCCGCAAACAGCAATCCCGATAACAGAATCCTGGCTGATTCCGGATTTTATCAGCACTTCCTTTATACAATCGCAATTACCCAGCCAGAGCGCTTCCATATCTCTTTCTGTATACCCCGGTTGGGGGGTAATAACGGGAGTCTGCCTTGAAGCCACCTTTATCTGATTTCCGTTTAAATCAAATAAAGCGGCTTTACTCATTGTGCCGCCGTTATCCAGTCCTATAACATATTCCTGCATCTGATGATCCCTTTTCAAGTTATTCCTTATATACTATATAAAGATTTAACTTTAAAAAAAAGACAATAACGTGAAGATCCTGTCTGTTTTTTATTCAAGCAAACCCAGCTTAACGTCAATTACTGCACGCGTAACCGACAAAATCTCGGCAGTTTCAACCCGCAGCAGTTTGAGAAAAAGCTCATATTTCCCGTCTTTCATAAACAGATTTCCGCTTAAAAGGATATCCGCATTCAGGAATTCTCCTATCTCGACAACTGTATCATCATCAGTTACCCCGATATTCTGAAACTCTATCTCGTTTAACAGCTGCCCTATGTCTTTTCGCTCGGCAAGCCTGATTCTTTTATTACCGCCTGCAGCAAGGACAAGATGTTCATTAAAGTATTCTGCATCAGCGGCATTTACTCCCTCAAACTGAAACGGCAGTACTGCAAGAGCGTTCTCCGTACTCAGGGGTATGGATGAAAAATCAATCAGCTGCTCAAGAGCCTGGCTGAAAAGCGACGCGAGGGTTTCTTCGGCTTCTTCCGTATCTGTCATGCCGGCTTCAAACCAGGGGTCTTCATCAAGAAGAGGAGAATCAGTGAGATAGGAAAGCTCTTCACGTGTAAACCTGATTATTATTGATTCAAGCTTGTCCGAACTCCAGTTTGCGCCTGTGTGATGACTTACGCTGCCCGGCGCGCCTCCCTCTGATTCGCCGGTTTCGCTGCCGTAGGTAAGGAAAATATACCGTGCGGATGTATATTGTGCAATCTGCCGAAGGTTGTATTCTCCCTGCAGATCAAGTCCGCCGGTACCGATGCCATATATCTTTATCCCCTTCCTTCGGGCATCACGTACAGCATCGGAGCAGGTATACATACTATTGTAATCAAGATGGGGAGGCGCATCGGTAATAACGTAGGCCAGTTTTATGCCGCTGTTGTTCCATTTCATGGACTTAACCAGATCTTCAAGCGCAGCTTCAAGATCTTCAGGCATATCGCCACCTCCGGAAGCCTCAACCTCATTCAGAGCAATCTGAAATTCATCAATATCACCGGTCAGCGGTATTACGCTCGTTCTGTATTCATCGCCTACATCCCTGTACAGAACCATACCGAACCTGACGTCGGCCGCAACCGACAGAGTACTCAGATTCATATGTATTATCTGTATGGTATTCTTTAAACGGCTGATCTCTTCTCCCATGCTGCCGGTCGTATCCATAACAAAAACGACATCAAGAGGAACCGGCTCGGGAATGACACGAAGCCTGTCTGAGGTAATCTCAACGGCTCTTTCACCGTTTCGTAAAATATCAAGTTTCTCCGAAAACCCGGGCATCGCCGGACCTCCGTCTATTTCTATCTTCAAAGTCCGGTTTTCATCCGAATCAGACGGGAAGATTTCGGACGGATTTATCTGGAAACTTCCGTCGGCCAGGGTAAATCCTCCGACAACATTCTTTCCTGCCGACGCTCGCACCAATGCGCCCGGAACTGTTTTGCCTTCAGCATCCAGAAACTTCAGGGTAATACGTTCCGAAACATCAAGATCCAGGGCGGTAACATTTTCCCTGAAATCTTCAAGAAATTTCAGGAAATAGCTGTACTGCCGATTGTCATCTTCGTAACCGGCTTTGAGCCCGGATTGCCCAGGAACTCCGGACGCTGAACCGGAGGCAATTGTACCCGGAACAGCACTTTTCATGGCGAAGGAACCGTCTAATCCGACATCTGTCTCTTCAATCATCATCGGCATCATCTTTTCAGCAGCGGTTATCTCTGATTCCCTGACGCCGTAATCAGCATCATCAATTATACCGCCTTCTTCAGCAGGTTCTGCATCCCTTTTATCAGGCTCTTTCTCAATTTCATTTATTTCGGTTAAACCCACGGCTACATCGCTTTTTTCCGCAGGTTTCGATGCACAGGATACAATTAATAAAAAAACCATAATAATCGGAATAAGTCTCAGAATATTTCTACTCTTCATTTCAGTCCTCTCTTTTTAAATATTACGTATTAGCGATAAAATCGTAACACGATTTATGTTCTTTTTGTAGAAATATTTTTTATCTCAGACCCTTCCGTGCCGCAACAGCAAAGATCAGCATCTGTACAATCAGCCCTCCGGCAATTACTGCCGCACTGAAAATAAAAGCCGTATGAATGGAATAGTATTGAAAGAGATACCCCCCGCTGACCGATCCCAGTATTACACCGATTGTCAGAAAGGCTTCAAACAGGGCCATTCGCCTGCCCCTGTCAAATGTCCCGGCTGAACCATGAAAAATACCATTGGAATAAGACATTGAAAAAAGTAATCCGAAAATTATAAATAACAAATAAAAACCGGGAACAGCCTTAATGAAAATTAACAGAATCATTACTGAAGCGACAGCTGTTTGTGTTATCAGCATAACTCTTTTGTTAAAATGCCAGAAGACAACCTTTCCAAGAAGAAAAAAACCGACGGCAGACAGGATTCCCCTGACAAAAAGTATATTCCCGGCAACACTTTCTCCAAAACCGAGTGTGTCTCTTATGAATAACGGGAAAATATTATTTATAAGACCCAGCACGATATAAGCTGAAAATACCCCGATCCAGCCGGCGAATCTCAGGATTGTGCCCTTGCCGTCGTTTAGAAGTTCATCAGCGCTTTCAGCTTTTTGTTCGAGACCAGCCTCGTGAGTGGCGGGACCAGACGGCGCCGGTTTACTGAGTACCGGAAACCTTCGCATATCCTTGAGGAATACCAGTCCCAGCAGTATTAGAACACCCATTCCTGTTATTACAGCTATATCGATGTAGAATGACATCATTATATTTCGCTCGGCAAGGATCCCGCCGAGAAAGGGACCGCACAGAGCCCCGCTTGACCAGGAGATATTAAAACGGGATATCGACTTGCTTAGTTCCCTGTTGCTGAGGCCGTATGAAAACCAGCCCATTACCTGCGGCCAGAAAAAAGCGGGCGCAGTTGAAAAAATCAGAAAATAAACAAGCACTGAAGCGGGAGTAGTAGATCCTTTTATCATAAAAAGAGAAAAAACCGTCATGGCAAGAGCAATAAACATCGATACCGGGGGTATCAACTTATTCTGCACCGGTCTTAGAAGGATACAACCGGCAGCATAACATCCAGAGCCGGCGGCAAAAAACCAGCCGATTGAAGATGGAGATATCCCGACAAAGTCCCTTAGAAAAAAGATCACTGCAAAATTTATCATCTGCAGACTCATGTTCATCAAAAAAGCCGCTGGAAATAAGATTATTGTGCGTTTCATCATTTACCTTTTGTTATGATCCATATCAAGTTTCTTTTGCGGCTTTTCAAAGCCCGCCGGAAATAAAATTATTGTGCGTTTCATCATATAACTTAAACTTATGAAATATTTATACAGCTTTGTAAAGACGGCTGACAGGTATATTGAAGGTTTTTATCGGCGGGAAGATCACTTCTTGCGAAGTTTCTTATAATAATAGTACCGCAGCTTTTCAGCGGCACTGTAGGCAGCATAGGCAGCTTTATGATAGGGAAAATCCCAGCAACCGGGTCTGTGAAGGATGTTCCCACCGAAACCTGTTTTGAAACGGTAGAGTCCATACATCGGGTGTTCCGGGTTATCAACAGGCGGTATGCCGAAAAAATCATAACTTGTACAGCCGGCGGCTGAGGCCTGTTTAATCGCTTCCCATTGCAGAGCATACGACGGCATATGGTTACGCTTGTTGTTTGACGACGCTCCATACAGATATATTGCGCGGCAATCAGCCCCCCGTGCTCCCTGCCTGGAAGTAATAATACCGGCTTCAGCCGTACCGTCTATAACAGCCTGTAGTAACTGTAATGCCGGAGTTTTCTTTATTTCATCTCCCGATTCAGCTTCGGACTGTTCGGCAGCGAGATTGAATATTCTTTCATAATAATCGTAGCTGTGCAGAGCAATTTTATCCCGCTCGGCAGTAATCCGGTAAAGATCGTACCATTCAGGCAAGTCTTCAATTCCGGTGATTTTAACCGTTACGCCTTTTTTTGCAGCGAGACGTATGTTATAACGTGTTTTTGATTTCATGCCGGCAAGAAGTTCTTCTTCGGTTTTACTTAAATCAAGAATAACTGTACTCGGCGGCTGGATATCCATGGCGGCTTTGCGGAAAGATTTAGCTGCAGGGTTTGATATATTCCGGGGCGACAATTTCTCGGCGGGATAGTCTGCGGGGGTTCCCCCGGAAGAATCACCAAGGACTCCCCACGGCGGATCAAAACGGACAAACATACAGCCGCCAGGCAGATGCGGACGCAACAAAACCGCAAGTTCAGCAGCAAAATCCCATTGCTCCTTTATATCTGCTGTCCCGTCGAACCGACCTGTCATGGGGCCGTGAGGAATATACGCCAGCGATAGCCCTGCTGCCAGTTCGCGGACAAGCACAAGAAGATAACACGAACCTGCTGATTCAGCTGTTTCACAGCCGTGCCTGAACGCCAGAGCGTTCCAGCCGAATTCCGATTTAAGCTTCCCCCAGAAAGCGGATTGAAGCATATTATCATGCAGCCCGATTTCCTGCAGCTCAATCCGGTCGAGGGAGATCTTTGTCATATCGGTATCAGCCGACCTCGGCGTTAAGAACTGTTCCGGTCATAAGCCTGGTGTTGCCCGCACCTATCGGGGTATTACCGACCTTGACCCTGCCGTCTTCCGTTTTCATTGGGACGGCAAAGAATTTGTCGGCTTTTATCCCGGGACAATCCGGCAGATCAGCCGGGTCGTCGCCTTCAAGATGAATGCGCGTTCCCGGAGCAAGATCGTCGGCAAAAATAACTTCGCAGGTTTCGCTGCCGTCGGCAGTCGGTCCTTCCGCGGCAAGAAGCATTCCGAAACTCTTTGTTCCCCTGAATTTGGCCGGCTTCAAATTTGAAACAACAATCAGGTTGCGATCCTGAAGTTCCTCTTCTTTATAGTAAGGCACAATGCTGGACACAATTTGTCGCGGTTCATCAGTACCGTCGTCAAGCTGTATAATAAAAAGTTTATCGGCTTCAGGGTGACGCTCAACTTCCACAATCTTTGCAACCCGCAAATCTATGCGACTGCGGAACAACTGTTCGGGAGTCAATTCTTCACTGGCGTCCTGCGCCGCCTTATCCGCCGCTTTTTTCTCTTCGGCTTCCCTTTCTTTCTGGCTGCCGGCAAATTTCAATCTGAACGCATCAATCTCATCATCTTCAAGTTTTTTAAAAAGCAGACTCGGTTTTCCGATTTCGACAAGGTCGTCCCGTCGGCCCAGACTTGCCCAGTTCATCTCCGGATTACCAAGGAAACCGGCTATTTTCTCTGAGGTTGCCGGAAGATACGGAGAAATCAGGATTCCCAGATCCCGAACCAGGTAAACAAGCTCATGCAGGAGAACACCGGCTGCGTCCCTGTCCTCTTTTATTATTTTCCAGGGCTCGCCCGCCTGAAAGGCCTTGTTTCCCATATCCGCGAGCTCAAAGGTCTTTCTTATTCCGTCGCGAAGTTCAGCCCATTCCAGATGCTCGGTTATTTCGGAAATTTTTGCCTTCGCATCTTTTGTAAACTGACTTTCTTCTGCAGCAGCCGGAACCTTTCCATCGAACTGTTTCTTTAAAAAAGTAAGAGTTCGGTTAACAAGGTTACCCAGGTTGCCGATCAACTCGGAATTGACTTTTTCCTGAAAATCCTTCCAGGTAAATTGAACATCAGCCTTTTCAGGCCGGTTGTAATAAATGTAGAACCGCCATACGTCAGCAGGAATTCCGGTATCACGGGCATCGGTGCCGAACACACCTACTCCCTTGCTTTTCGAGAATTTACCGTCTTCATAGTTAAGGTATTCCGACGACGACATGTGATAAAGCTTGGTCCAGTTTTCTCCCGACCCCAAAAGCGACGACGGAAAAATAACCGTGTGAAACGGAATATTGTCCTTGCCGATGAATTGAAACAAATCTACCTCATCAGGATTCATCCACCAGTCTTTCCATTTTTCGGTATGGGTCGCGGTTATTGAAATATATCCGATCGGCGCATCAAACCAGACATAAAAAACCTTATCCCGGTAACCGTCCCTGGGAACGGGTATTCCCCACTTTAAATCGCGGGTAATGCAACGTTCATGAAGACCGTCGCGGATCCAGCTCTTTGTCATCTGAATTGCATTGTTTGCCCAGCGGCCGCGCACCGAGGTTTCCTTCATCCATTTCTCAAGAAGCGGAAGAATGCCCGGAAGATCAATATAAAGATGATTAGTGTCCCTTTCATGCGGTGTATTGCCGCATGTACCGCACCTGGGCTTTTCAAGCTCCGCCGGATCAAGCAGTTTTCCGCAATTCTCACACTGATCACCGCGGGCTTCTTCATATCCGCAGTGCGGGCATGTACCGAGAACATACCGGTCTGCAAGAAACCGGTCGCAGCTGTCGCAAAACAGCTGGGTATCGGTTTTTTCCTTGATATAGCCGGCTTCATCAAGTTTTGTAAATATATGCTGCGTAACCTCGGTTTGCTCGGGCGTTGAGGTTCTGCCCCATTTATCAAAAGCAATATTGAACCACTCATAAATTTCAGTATGTATTGCATGATAATGATCACAAAGCTCACGGGGACTGACACCTTCTTCAAGCGCTTTTGTTTCGGTTGCTGTTCCGTATTCGTCGGTGCCGCAGACATATAACGTTTCATAACCGCGGAGGCGGCAGAACCGCGCAAAAACATCGGCTGAAAGAACCTGAATCAGGTTCCCCAAGTGAGGAATATTATTAACATATGGCAGTGCCGAGGTAACAAGTCTCTTCTTCATGGACGCATTTTAGCTTTTTCACAAAGGTGAGTCAACGAGAGACCACACGATCAGATTTTATGTTTTATTCACGGAACACATTCATTTTATTGAGACAATTTTATTACCGCATTGTCTCCGACGGCCCTTTTTTTCCTTGACTAGGCTTCTGTTCATGAGTAACCTCTAAATAAGGAGCTAAATCAAAATGCTTCAATTAAACAGGAGGAAATATGTCAGAAAGAAACGTCGGACCTGACAAGCGCAGTTTCAGAGTCAAACCGAAAATGATTGCAATCGTACTTATTGTAGTTATTGTGCTTGCCGGAATTCTGACCAGTTTTTATATGGTCGATCAGACGGAACAGTCTGTAATTCTGCTCTTTGGCCGATACAACCGTATCACAGGCCCCGGACTGCACGGAAAAATGCCGTTCGGAATAGAAAAGAATTTCAATGTTCCAACTCAAGTAGTACAAACAATGCCTTTCGGATTCAGAACCCAGCAGGCGGGCGTATCAACTATCTATGACAAGTCGGATTATCCGGAAGAATCGATAATGCTTACCGGGGATCTTAATATTGTTGATGTCGAATGGGTCATTCAGTACAGAATTGTTGATCCATACAAATGGCTCTTCAAAGTGGAAAACAGGACCAAGACTATTCGGGACATATCCCAGTCGGTTATAAACATGCTTGTCGGAGACCGCGCCATTCTGAACGTTATGGGCTCTGAACGTACCACAATATCACTGCAGGCGCAGGAAGAGATGAACTCGATCTTCAATAATTATGATCTCGGAATTACTGTAACCACCGTTCAGCTTAAAAATATCGTCCCGCCGATGGGAGAAGTTCAGGACGCATACGAAGACGTTAACATGGCTATTCAGGATATGGAAAAGTTCATCAACGAGGGAAAAGAAGCATACAATAACGAAATACCTCTTGCACAGGGCCAGGCAGCCCAGATGATACAGGTTGCAGAGGGTTATGCTACAGAGCGTGTAAACGAGGCAAAAGGAAATGTTGCAAGATTCAATTCCGTTCTTGCCGAATATCAGAAAAGCAAAGACGTTACACGTTCAAGGCTTTATATAGAAATGATTGAAGATGTTTTCGGAAATGATGAAGGCACTGATATTATTGATAAAAACCTTGACAACTTCCTTCCGCTTAAATCGCTTCAGGGAGGTGTCCAATGAACAAGTTAGTGCGTAACATCGTAATAATTGCTGTAATCTTAATCATTGTTTTCGCGGCCGGTCCTTTTTATGTACTGAATGAAGGTGAACAGGCCGTAGTCACCCGGTTCGGAGCTATAATCGACTCAAATGTTGAAGCCGGATTGAAATTTAAAATGCCCTTTGTGGACAATGTTGTAAAATACCCAAAAAAAATGCTGTCATGGGATGGTGATGCCCAGAGAATACCGACTGCCGAAAACCAGTTTATCTGGGTTGATGCAACTGCAAGATGGCTGATCACAGACCCTGTTAAATTTTATGAGTCCGTCACAACCCTTGAGCAGGCCTATGCCAGAATGGATGATGTTATAGACTCATCCGTCAGAACGGTAATTGCCGGAAACCTTCTGCGTGAAGCTGTACGAAACTCAAATTATATAAATGAAAATGTAATTGAGGAAAATATTCAGATAGAGGATGAGGAAAGCTCAAAGGCGCTCAGAAACCTGACGGTAACCGAAACTCAACTTGAAAGCATTGAAAAGGGACGTGAAAAACTTTCAGATGAAATGTATACAAGCGCTAAAATCATAGTGCCGCAGTTCGGAATTGAATTAAAGGATATAATCATCAGGCAGATTCGATATTCGGACGATTTAACCCAGTCTGTTTATAACAGAATGATCAAAGAAAGAAATCAGGTTGCGCAGGCATTCCGTTCCTTTGGTGAAGGACAGAAAGCAGAATGGCTTGGCAAGCTTGATAATAATAAGCGTTCAATTCTTTCAGAAGCGTATGAGAAATCAGAAAGCATCAAGGGTACAGCAGATGCCGAGGCAACAAGGATTTATTCCGAATCGTATAAAGCCGATCCTGAATTTTTTGAGTTCTGGAGGTCTATTGAATCGTACAGGACTGTACTTCCAAAATTCAGTAAAACGCTCACTACAGATATGGAGTACTTCAATTATCTGTACGAACAGACAGGGCGGTAGGTTCGAATATATCCGGAATACCCTTCCGGATGTTTAATATATGGAGGCTCCGGTCGTTTCCCAACTTGGAAATTGCCGGGGCTTTTTTATGTCCTAGTCTATTCTTAGCCGGCGGCCGTTGTAGACCTTCCTGCGTAATACCGATGAAAGGAATTCCGCCGCCCCTTTTTCTACCTGGAAGCGTGTGCTCGACGGCTGAATATCAATACGGCCGAGATCAACCGATTTCCCACGTGTGTTCTGATTAATAATTTTCATAAGCTCCGGGGCGGATATTCCATCGCGTTTTCCAAGGTTTATCTTCAACCACTGATAATCTCCGTCGGCCCCTCGACTGTCTTTCCTGCGTCCGCGGGGATTTCCGTCTGAACCCCGATGGCCTTTATATCCGCGGTCGTCTCGCCTTTCTCTTGAATATTTCCTGTTGGCATCACGGCTCAGCTCGGAGCCGCGTTTTACAGGTTTCATATCTTCAAGGTTTTTATAAAAATCCAGAAACCGGTTGAATTCAAGCGATACAAACTTCTTTACAAGTTCTTCGCCGGTAAAACCGGCAAGCTTCTGCTCAATTACATCCATATAAGGGGCAATCAGTTTTTCGTCTACATTAACATTCTGAACTTTTTCTATCAGCGCCAGAAGCTGCGCCTCACAAATCTCCTGTTTGCCAGGCACCTGTGATTCTGTAATTTTGCGGCCCAGGTTTTGCTCTATTCTTCTGATTCTACCGCGCTCTTTCATGTTTATTATGGCAAGCGAGATCCCCGTGCTGCCCGCTCTGCCGGTCCGTCCGCTGCGGTGATTATAAATTTCAATTTCATCGGGAAGATCATAGTTAATTACATGCGTGAGGTCTTTTACGTCAAGTCCGCGGGCAGCAACATCTGTAGCAATCAGCAGTTGCAATCCGCGTTCGCGGAATTTACCCATAATATACTCACGCTGCTCCTGTGATAAATCGCCGTGAAGCGCATCGGCGCTGTAGCCTTCCTTGATCATCTTTTCAGCAATATCACGTGCTGATGCCCGGGTTTTACAGAAGACAATCCCGTATATTCCCGGGTAATAGTCAACAAGCCGCTTCAACGCCTGGAATTTTTCCCTTGCATGGACCGTATAATATAAATGTGTAACCGTTTCAGCTCCGGCGTTCTTTTTTCCTACCGACACTTCCTCCGCATCATGCATGTATCTGCGTGCAATTTCATCCACTTCATGCGGCATGGTCGCTGAAAACAGAAGGCTTATGCGATTAAACGGCAGGGCCTCAACAATGGCATCGAGCTCATCCTTGAATCCCATATTCAACATAATGTCAGCTTCATCAAGAACAAGATATTTCAGCGCGGAAAAATCAACATGGTCCTTATTTATAAGATCAGCAAGACGGCCGGGGGTGGCAATCACAAACTGGGCGCCTGCTTTCAGGTCCTTAATCTGGGGACCGTAAGCTGCACCGCCGTAAACAGTTGCAACCCGGAATCCACGAATGTACTTTGTATAACTCTCAACATCGCGCGCTATCTGCAGGCAAAGCTCCCTTGTCGGGCAGAGAACAAGAGCCTGAACCCCACGGGTTTCCGTCTCAATTTTTTCCAGCACCGGTAAACTGAATGCTGCAGTTTTCCCGGTTCCGGTTTGAGCCAATCCGATAATATCTCCGGTATTTTCAATAATCCTGGGAATTACTTTTTCCTGTATTGGCGTAGGATACTCGAAGCCAAGCTCTTCGATAGCCTTTTGTACCCGGGAGTCCAGATTAAGTTCTGTAAATTTCAATATATATTCCTTATTCATCCTTCTGAACGTTTTACAGGTCCAGGGATGTTGTTTCTAAAAGCTTCTTTATGTTCGGAAGTGCATTATTGATTTTGTTATTTAAAATCAATTTTAGAAGGTGTCCATATCCTACAGGATTGATGGGCTTAAGTCAATTATGCTTAAAAGCATTTGCTGTAAAGCATTTGCAGAACCACAGCAGCATGTCGCCTTAAAAACTGTTCACTCAAAAACCGTTCTTTCTGGAATTTCCTGTTTATACGGAATATACTTGTTTCCGGAGGAAAAAAATGAATAAAAAGACTATTGTCTTCCTGTTAATAATTTCATCCTTTTTTTTTGCAGTTCAGTCCGCAGCAGCTGAAGGTGAAATAGAGATCCCGCAGCGATCAATAACAGTCAGGGGCGAAGGTTCTGTTTCAGCCGCACCGGATATAGTTAGACTGAATCTTGGGGTTCAAAGCATGAATTCAAACCTGAGTGCGGCAATTGAAGACAACAATTCCCGCATTAATCTTATTATTGAAGTGATAGAAAAATACGAAATAGATGCTGCCGATTTCAGTACATCAAATTTTTCAGTTTATTATCAGCAGCCTTATAACCCCGAGCAGTCGCCTGAAAACGGAGTTTATAATGTTAATAATAACATTTTCATCACGCTCAGGGACATTGAAAAAATCGGGAACTTTATTCAGGACGCACTTGATGCCGGGGCAAACCAGTTTTACGGACTTGAATATGCTGTCAGCGAACCGGATCCGTTAAGAAAGGATGCCCGAAAACTTGCTGTTGAAGATGCAAAAACCCTTGCTCTTGAGACTGCAGAAATGGCGGGCGTGTCTTTGGGAAGAATTATCAGTATTGAGGAGACTCCATGGTACGGAGGCATGCCGATGTATTCCGAAGGCTTCGGCGGTCTGAAAACATCCAACAGTCTGATTACCGCTCCCGGCGAAAAAATAATCGATGCCCAAGTTACAGTCAAATTTGAGATTGAATAAAGCCTGAAATTTTTAACAGCTTCTTTTATTAACAAATGGACATCTGATGTCCATTTGTTAAAGCATCTGGTTAAATTCCACCTTCTCTCCGTCAGGACCCTGAATGATAAAAAACTTCACTCCGTTTTTTTGAAGCGGCAAAAAAATCGGAGAGTCGCTCATCGGTGCAAATCCCATATCCTTTACAGCGGTAAATGCTTCATCTATATCGTTAACATTCAGCGCAAGATGGTCTATCGGACCCGTTTCTCCCCTTCCCTTCTCGAAGCCTCCGGCCGGCTGGAATATTTCAATACAGAACCCGTTCAGATCGATAAAAGCGACAAATGTCGTTCCGCCGTTTTCCTGCAGCTCATACCTGCTCAAAACATTAAAACCTATCGTGGAATAAAACTCGATGGATTTTTCGATGTTGGAAACAGGAATCCCAAGATGTTGAAATCCTGTAAGATTTTCGTTCAATTTCATATATGCTCTCCTATGCAAAGCTGAATAATGATAACATTAATAATAGCATTATATTGAGCTAAATATCTAAAAAGATTATCATCACAGCATGAAACAGAAAAGAATTGCCCTGGTTGCGCATGATAATAGAAAAAAAGACCTCATTGAATGGGTTGAATACAATTGGGAAAACCTTATCCCCCACAAACTTTACTGTACCGGTACTACAGGCGGAATGATAGAGCAGGCAATCCTTGCAAAAATAGCTCGCCACAGCGATACAAATAAATACACGGAAAAGGATCTGCATCTTGAAAAGATGAAATCGGGACCGCTCGGCGGAGACCAGCAGCTTGGGGCGCTGATATCCGAGGGGAAAATCGACATGATGATTTTCCTGTGGGACCCGATGCAGCCCCAACCGCACGATGTAGATGTAAAAGCCCTGTCAAGGATAGCAGTACTTTACAATGTGCCTATAGCAAACAACCGGGCTACAGCTGATTATATAATTTCATCGCCTCTTTTCAAGTCGGATTATAAACCTGTATTGAAAGATTATTCATCCTATATAAACAGAACGGTATAAACTGAAAAAGCAACCCCCTGCTATCCCCAAAACCTCAGCTGAGCAACTTTTTCCAGTTCACAAACTTTTCTTTCCAGTGTTTTCCGGTTTGAAATTTTACCGGCGGCCTCTTCTTCAGCAACAAGCCGTTTTATTTCGATTAAAACATCCTCAAAGGTTTTTCGGTATTTCCTGAATGCAAATTTTCTTACAATTCTGAAAAGACTATTCCAGAGCCTCATGTATCTTCCCAACGTCAGTTCATTTCCTCCGACGGAACAACTTCTGATCATACTAATTAAAACTGAAGCTTCTTCCCTTCTGTCGGTACAGCGGCATTTTTCCAGCTTATCATGAAGTCTTTTTATTTCACTTAAAGAAAGAGACTCAAGATTTTTAATTTCGGGAATATTGATAAATCTGTAATACATTTCAGTATCAGCTGATATTCCTGATGTTTTTCCGGATACTGAACGCACAAGCTCAACATTACCGTCTATACAGCTGAATTCCTTTATAAGCCTTGCCGGAACGAAGGCTTCATTCATCAGAGAAATAACAGAGCGAATCAACAGGATTCTGATAACTGCTTCACGGTCCGACTTGCCGGGCTGTTCCTTTCTTGAAAGCACAAGCTGAAACTCAACGTTCCTGTTGGAACGGCCCAGACTTTGTTTCCCTCCCCGATAGATAATGTAATCGCGACAGAAAATCTCAGTCTTTCCTGAACTGTTCAGAATCTCAAATAACTCATTGAAAGGTATTATTCCTTCCGTGTTGTAGCTTAACACAATAAACCGGGCATCAATATTTTCAAGAAGGCGTTTAAGTTCTGAAGGAGCTGTTTTTCTGTAACAGAACCCTGATTTTGTTTCAGTCCAGTCAGGTCTTATTCCGGCTTTTATCCTCAGCTTGCCGTCCGTATCGCGCTCCATTGGAACATCTGGTTTGTCCCAGAGCGCTATTGTATTGAGCATGAAATAATTGCTGCCGTATTGGTGCTGATTATACGGAGGGTCAAGGTAACAAATATCAAAACTTTTCCTTCCAGTATAAGCAGCAGCAAATTCAACCGCATCCGTGCATTCAACATCATAGCGCCGCCCTGATACAGCATCTGCCAGAAGCGGCGCCTGCAGCTTCATCGGGGCCATAATCCTGGTTAACGCGTCTCCTCCGTGCCCGCCGAAGCCTTTATGATACGCCTTGAAAACACCGTTTGTATTCGCATGGGTTGCGGCCTGGTATAACAGCGGCGCAAGAAGGGCGCATTTACGGGTAAAATCCTCTGCAGGCAGGTCCCAGCCGGGGAACCACTTCTCTATCCGGTTCCTGACCGCGTCTATGAAAAGAGCATTCTCGCTTGTATAAAACAACCTCTCGTAGCGGTAATCCGCCGAAACGGTCTGTTGCGGAGCATAAAAACGGCTTATATAACGTTCGGATTCAGCCGGCTGCGATAAACCGTTCAGTTCACATAGAAGTTCTTTGAAGCCCCCGGGATACCGGCGGTTCACACTTTTTTCGGCAGAGAACAATCCGTCCAGTTCTCCGACCGACAATCCTATATGTACCGTATTTATAATTTTCGAATATAATTCCCAATCGTTTGATGCTACGCTGAATCCCATAAGCTTTGCGAGTCTGGAAACCGAACCGCTTCCTGAAAAGCAGTCGCCGAAGCGTAGTATCCCGCTGCCGGGACAACGATCGGCAAGTTCGGAAAACACCTCGCCGAGAAATCCAAGCAGCCTTCTTTTATTGCCTATATAGGCAATCAGTTGATTTTTTATGTATGGATTTTCCGGATCGGGCAACAGGACTTTCAAATCTTAATCCGGAATATAGGCTGCCATATTTTTTTCGGTTTCAAAAACCTCAACCCTTGAAACCGGTGCCCCCGGCAGTTCGGCTTTAAGTGATTTATAAATATGAAAAGCGATCAGTTCTGCGCTTGGTTCATGCTCGTTGAAGTATTTATTCTCATTAAGAAGGCTGTGGTCAATCTTGTCGAGAACTTCCTTCAGCTTCTTCTTCAGCACTCCAAAATCAAGCAGCATTCCGCCTTCATCAAGCTCACGACCTTCTGCGAATACCCTTACCCGGTAATTATGTCCATGAAGGTTTTCGCACTTACCGTGATAATTGACAAGAAAATGAGCCGCAGCAAAATTATCTTCAACTCTTACTTGAAACATCTTTCCTCCGTTGGCTATAATACAGTTCAAATGAAAAACAGTCCGCTGAAAAGATTATCAGCTTTAACCG
Organism: Spirochaetia bacterium; assembly: GCA_963675665.1. GTDB lineage: Bacteria > Spirochaetota > Spirochaetia > UBA9216 > UBA9216 > Thalassospirochaeta. The sequence goes on along the minus strand of OY776510.1, from coordinate 2,733,233 downwards.
CCAATATCAATATAATTATATCAGGCAACTCAGATCCGGTCATAAGCGGCATAGCGTATGATTCCCGACTGGTAAAACCCGGACACCTTTTTATTGCCCTGCCCGGTATACATGTTGACGGGCACAACTTTATCGACAGGGCTATTGCTGCAGGGGCCGCGGCAGTGCTCTACTCCGACCCTGAAAAAGATACTGAATTTGAAGACAGGAATGATGCAGTCTTTGTCCGTACGACAAATACAAGAACTGCAATGGCGGCGATAGCTGCAGCATTCTACGACAAACCTTCTGAAAAACTGACAACAATAGGGGTTACCGGCACTGACGGCAAAACCTCAACTGTATATTTTCTGGATCAGCTGCTTGAACTCTGCGGGTTAAAAAGCGGTTTTATTTCAACAGCAGCGTGCAAAAGCGGAGCGCTGATAGAAAAAAATCCCTACCGGCAGTCTACCCCTGAAGCAGTTGAAATTAACATGATGTTGTTTCAGATGATTGGAAACGCTAAAACACATACCGTTATTGAAACCACATCCCACGGGCTGTCGAAAAAAAACAACCGACTGGGTGAAATAAAATTTGACGCGGCAGTTTTTACAAACCTCAGCCATGAGCACCTGGAGTTTCACGGAACACTTGAACAATACAGAGATGATAAAGCTAATCTCTTCCGAAAACTGAAACCAACGGGTTTCGGTGTTGTGAATCTTGATGATTCGAATGCTCAATATTTCATCGACGAAGCACCTGTCAGGGTTTACACATGCAGTCTGAAAGAATCCTCTGCTGATTTCTTTGCCGACAAAATCAATACTTCATCAGACGGCTCTTCATTCAGGATAAATATAAACGCGGAAGCATCGGCTGACGGTGTTCCGCATACGATAAAAACATCTATAAAACTACCCGGACTTTTTAATATTGAGAACGCTCTTGAATCTTTCGCGGCAGTCTACAGGCTGACTGGGAACTCCCCGGAAAAAATTTCGGAACTGCTTCCAAAACTGTCGGCGGTCAAAGGGCGCATGAAGGTAATCAACTGCGGTCAACCGTTTACAGTAATTGTTGATTATGCGCATACGCCGGGCGCATTTCTCAGGCTGTTTCCTGACATGCGCAAACAGACTTGCGGCAGGCTGATTGCCGTTTTTGGCTCAGCCGGCGAGCGCGATGTTGACAAACGTCCCGAACAGGGACAGATTGCCGCTGAATACGCGGACATACTCGTTCTGACCGATGAAGACCCGCGCGGAGAGGACGGCATGACGATTATAAAAGAGATTGCCGCGGGAGCGATGAAAGCCCCGAGGGGAGTAATGCTTCCGCTTCAGAATAATAAAAACCTGCTACTTGTTCCCGACCGCAGGGCTGCAATTTCCAAAGCCTTTGCTCTTGCCGGAGCAGACGATACCGTGATACTTCTCGGAAAGGGGCATGAGAGCAGCATTATCTACGCCGACGGTCCGATTCCATGGGATGAGCAGGCAGTTGCTGAAGAAGTTTTAAGGGAATCAAATTAAATTTCCAGGCTGTTCACCTTCTTTTGAACGCTTCCTGAACGTAGGATATCCAGAACTCCTTTATAAAAACCATAATGGGTACCGCGAACAAGACCCCAATAAAACCGAACATACTGCCGAACAGCAGGATACCAATCAGGATTACAAACCAGTTAAGCTCCATCCTGTCTCCCTGAATCCTGGGTTGCAGTACCCATGACTCAATCTGGTTTGCAAGCAATAGCACAACACCTACCCTGACCAACCCCATGACGCCGTAATTTGACAGCCCCAGGAAAATCGCGGGAACAGCAGCGATAATTACTCCGAAAAAAGGTATGAAATTCGTAATAAACGAAAGAAATCCCAGAAAAACTGAATACGGTATTCCGGCTATCCTGAAACCGACCCCGATTATAAGCCCGACGGCCGCTGCTATAATCAGCTGCCCGCCAATAAAAGACTTGATGGTTGAATAATAATTCTCTATGAACCTGATTGATTTTGCTCTTGTTGACCCCGGGAAAAATCTCCAGAGGTTTTTTTTGAAAATGGGCATAAGTGCCGTAAGGTATGCCGAGGCAATAATGAAAATAATAACGGCTGTTAAGGTATCAGGAATCCGGCTTACAATTGTATTTAACAACCTCATACCGAAAGAGGAAAATGCAGAAATAATGCTTTCTCCCAAATCCTGAAGGAAACTCAGAACTTGGGTATTATCTTTCAGATTCTTCATAAAATCAGGGAGACTGTTAAAAATGGAATCAATTGAAACTGTACCGGATGACAGGCTTGTAAAAAGCTTGGAAGCTTCGTCTATCAAAATCGGGAAAATCATGATTATCGTCACTGATAAAAGCGCAAACACGAGTATCGCTGAAATCGTTACAGCTGCTCCGCGTTTTATCCATTTTATTTTCATTAGAATTCTGGCCGGCACCATGATTATCATGGAAAGATACAATCCCAGCACTACAGCACCTATGATAACCGGAGAAATCCTGTAAACAATAATCAAAAAAGCAAAATATAACAAAAATATCCAGGTGGCCGGATCAATTCTCTTTTCAGGCAGAATCGGTTTCTTCAATTGCAACAACCTCCGTTACGCATTATAATACTACTGATTTACCTATAAAAGAAGGCATCAGAATGAAAAAAAATATTTGCATACTGTACGGCGGTAAATCCGGAGAACATGAAGTATCCATTCGTTCTGCATCTTCGGTAGTAACCAAACTCGATAATCAGAAATATAACAAAATACTCATCGGTATAGATAAAAAAGGCGGATGGTATCTTCAACCGGATGCTGAAAAAGATCTGGAGAAATCAGGACTGCTGCCGTTAAAATCTGACAAATCGCAACTTATCAATATAGTACCAAATCAGGGGTTCTTTTCCGGCCATTTAAAACTTGAAATAGATTTTATTTTTCCTGTTCTGCACGGGACTTTCGGAGAAGACGGAACTGTGCAGGGACTGATAGAACTGCTGGAAATACCCTATGCCGGAGCAGGCGTACTCGGAAGCTCCGTCGGCATGGACAAGGAGATAATAAAGAAAATATGGGTCTCCGAAGGGCTTGATACAGTTCCTTTTTTGTCTATGAATTCCGAGCAGCTGAATGATAAAGATTTTTCACTTGAAAATTTTGCAGAAGAAACAAAACAAAAATTCGGTTTTCCTGTTTTCATAAAGCCTGTTCGCGCCGGCTCTTCAGTAGGAATAAGCAAAGCCGCAAATAATGAAGAATTCATGGCGGCAGTGCATAAAGCGTTTAAATTCGACAATAGAATTATGGTTGAACCCGCTGTCGATGCCAGGGAAATTGAGTGTTCTGTAACAGGCAACATGACAGCCGTAGCCTACCTGCCGGGTGAAATTGCGCCTACACATGAATTTTACGACTATGAAGCCAAATATATAGATGAAAATGGGGCCGCATTGCTGATACCGGCTAAACTTGCTCCGAAAATGATCGAAGAAGTCAAAACCACAGCCGTTAAAGCATATACTGTTGCAGGTATTGAAGGAATGGCCAGGGTGGATTTTTTTATCGACCGAAAAACAGAAAAACTGCTTCTGAACGAGATAAATACAATACCGGGATTTACCAATATCAGTATGTTTTCGAAGATGTGCGAAGCCGGCGGACTACCCTATTCAGAGATGCTTGATTTACTGATTGAACTCGGCGAAGAACGGTTTAAAACACGCAACAAACTTGATTTCAGTCTCTAACTATACAGCAGTTTTGCATTCGTGCAGGGGTGTCGTCGTTTTACTTTGCAGAAATAAGATATTATTAACTCACCAGTGATTACGCGACATTATCGAAGAAAGACCCTTTCTGTTGGTAATATTCTTTGCTCCCAGCTGTTCGTCGGCATACCCGAATGCAATAAGCATTACAATTCTCATTGAATAAGGAACAGTCAGAATCTCCTTTACTTCAAGTTCATCATAGGTGGTAACAATACAGCTTCCAACATCAGCCGATGCCGCCTGAACAACCATAAAAGAGGCGGCGAAACTCAAATCAACCGGATATGACAACTGGCCGTTGGGCATACGGTAATCAACATTTGTAGTGCCGAGAGCTACAACAAAAGAGGCGTTTCCTATATGCTCCTGACCATAGGCTGCTGACTCAAGGCGGTTTTTTATACCTTCATCAGTTACAAGAACGAAACGCCAGGGTTGTCTGTTTTTAGCCGAAGGAGCCCGTCTTCCCGCTTCAAGAATTAAATTGATCGTTTCTTCATCAACCTTTCGGTCGCTGAAGTCACGAATGGTCTGATACAATTCAATTGCGGGCAGCAGACTGTTTTTTAAATCTTGACCAACCATAACGATTTCCCTTATTGTTATATTTAATGAAAAGATTTGTTTCCTTTCTTCTGTTATTTTCAGCAATTATTTCTTACGCATATACAAATTCTATAATAAACGATATTAACAATTTTTCCAAGCTTTTTCCAAGAAGTGAAGGTTCAGAGAATGAAAAAGAGTCTATCAGACAAATAAAGATCAGGCTTGATGAACTCGGTATTGAAAACCGGGAATACTCTTTCCAGGAAACCAAAGGATATCATTCTTTTTCTTCTTATCTCGAAGCAGATATTAAAGGTCGTAAAGAGGAAACTCTTATAACCATTATACCCGTCGGGAATAATTTTGATATTGCTGCAGGGCTTTTGCTTGCCGAATATTTTATTTCCAGCCAGCCTGAATTATCAATGAAATTCCTTTTTCTGGGGGCGGAAAATGATGAGAACAATGCGCTGGGATCAAAAAACTTTCTGGAACATTATTATCCTGAGCAGGCATCTGTATTTATCTATCTGAATTTTAAAACTGCACCCTCATCAGTCCGTATCATTTCAGGTGCCGACGGCTATACCAGTCCCTTTATGCTGTATCATGCAACAGCAACCTCTTTAAAAGATGCAGCAATTCCTGTTTTTCACTCAACAACAGAATCGCTTTTATTCAGGCTTTCGGCCGCGGGGACAACCAGTATGCTTAAACCATACCTCGCTGAATCTTACCCGGCATTAGAACTTACCGATTACTCAACAGCTTTTAATGATAATGAAATAATAAGCGAAGAAGCTGTGATTGGATTTTATAACGGCCTGCTTAATCATTTTTCAGCCGGCATTCCAGCAGAATGGGACAGCCATTATCTTTTTGGGATAAGCGAACAGATTTACCTTTTTGTATATATTATCCTGGCTGCCATGTTGATGGTGTTTCCGATATTCAGAAGACGCCACTTCGGCTGGTACATGAAAACCCTGTTACGAAACCTGTGGTTCATTCCTGTACTTTTCGGTTCTGTATTCCTGGTTTTATTCCTCGGTACTGTACTCACGACATTCATCCTCAGCAGGCTGGAGTTTACTGAACTATGGAAATACAATCCTGTAGCTGTTTTTATGTTCAAAATATCTACGGCAATGTTTATTTATACACTCGCTTTTAAGTTAATCTCCAGGCTTCCTTATTCAAAACGCGGAAGTTTTTATTCGATTACCGCAATATTCTTTCTTGTTATCGTCCTGTTTTTTCTGACATGGGTTAATTTGTCGCTTTCGTTTTTTGCATTATGGCCGCTATTCTTCATATTCCTTTTTACGGTTTTTAAAAAGTCGGGCGTAAAACTTGTAATGCTGATATTATCTTCTGTATTAATCTCTTTCAGCGTTTATGAAATTTTCGCCCTCCCGTCATTCTCCGTTATCAGAATGATTACAATATCACCTGTAAAGGGAAATCTGCTTTCGGCACTGATTCTGCTGCCGTTCATTCTTGCAGCAATCAGGCTGGAAATGCTTTCGCCGCCCTCAAAGAAATTTACCAGACTGCTGCCGTTATTATCCGCCTTGTGTTCAGTCGGATTATTTATTTTTATAATCTATTATTCACCGTTCAGTACAGACAATCCGCAACCTGTACAGCTCTACGAGACAGTCGATGAAAACACAGATATAAAAAATGTAACGGTTAATAGTCCGTGGAAACTTGATGATAATATTACGGAAAGCCTTCTTTCAGAAAAGATCGAAGCAGCCGGGGATGATAATGATATTACAATCGGGGTAGAGACCAGGGCTTTCCTTAACAGGAAAATTGTTAAAACAACAATCGATACCGTTTCACCGCCTGAACGAATCCGAATATCTCTGTTGTCGGATACCCCCATAACTATTTATGAAAGCAATTTCCCCGCTGAGTGGCTGCCATCACAGGGCAGACTGGAAATATTTATCGGGAAAAACCCTCCTGTACCGCTTATTCTTTCGCTTACTCTTAACAGAAATGCCCCCCTTAATTTCAGCATAACAGCCGACTATCCCGTTGAAACAGAATTCAGCACGATTAACGATAAATACTACAGTATAAGCCGCTACCTGACAGCAAAGAAAAATTATATTTATGAGTAAAAATACCGAATTTAATCCCAGAATTTTTCATGTTGATCTTGATGCCTTCTATGCAGCGGTTGAGCAGCATGAGAATCCTGAATACATAGGGAAACCGGTTGTTATCGGTGCTTCTCCCGGCAAAAGAGGTGTTGTGTCCGCATGCAGTTATGAAGCACGGAAATTCGGGATTCATTCAGCCATGCCAATATCAACGGCCCAAAGGCTTTGTCCTGACGCAGTATTTCTGCCGGTCAGAATGAAACTTTACCAGGAAGTCTCGGCAGGTATTATGGAATTGTTCGGAGAGTTCACCCCCGAAATTTGTCAAATCTCGATAGATGAAGCATTTCTGGATATGACAGGCACCGACAGACTGTTCGGCAGTATAAAGGAAACAGGTCAGTTGATAAAGAAACGTGTTAAGGAAAAATCCGGCCTGACAATATCTATCGGGGCAGCTCCTACGCGTTTTCTGGCCAAACTTGCATCAGACTTCGGAAAACCTGACGGACTTTATATAGTCAACGCCGGTGATGAACTCAGTTTTCTCGATAAGCTTGATTTGAAAGATATCTGGGGCCTTGGGAAGAAGACCCTTGAAAGGCTTCAGGACTTAAACATCCGGACAGTAAATGAACTGAGGGGATTCAGCGAAAATTCTTTAAAAACAATTTTCGGACAATCCGGAGGCAGCTTTCTTTTCAGGGCCTGCAGGGGTATCGATATCAGCATGTACAACACAGAGACAAGAAGTAATTCAATAAGCAACGAAACAACGTTCCAGGAAGATATTAATGACCGCGATATTCTGGAACGTGTACTGCTTGAACTTTCACATCATGTCATGTTCAGAACAATGAAAGAAAATAAAAAAAGTAAAAGCATCTGTATCAAGATAAGGTATTCCGATTTTACTTCCACAACAGCCCAGCGAACATTCAGTCATTATATACATTCTGCAGAGGAAATATATACTCACAGCATTGAACTTCTGAACAGCAGATGGAACGGCGCCTCATCGATAAGACTGATAGGAACGGGCCTTCTGTCGCTTGAGAGCGCAGATAATCCTGAACAGCATGAATTATTCGGAGATCAATATGAAAAAAAAAACAAAGTTGAAAAAACAGTATTCAAATTAAAAAACAGGGGCGAAGTAATTACAAAAGCCAGTCTTCTTGATAATGAGATAAAACCAAAAAAAGAATAATCCGTTCCAGGTTTTTAATTACGCCCGTCAGTATTTCTCATAAAGCGGTACCGGTACCATATAGTATTTGTTGGACATGTTCCATAAAGTCCAGCCTGAAGAACCGGCATCCCGGCATCCGCGAAGCTGCTGCATAAGATACTCCTGATATTCAGCCTCTTCCATATAGTACTCTGACGGTAAAAGAAACGCCTGAACATAAGGTCTTATCAGACTGCGGCCGGCGACAATCTCGGCGGCCCGTATTGTGCCTTCACGATAAATCTCCCCCGCTCTCTCAAGATACGGAACTTCCTTCATGAAATTCCTTGGAAAATGAGACGGATAATACATGGGGCAGATTACGTCGACATATTCAGCCAGCATCTCGATATTCTGCCCTATCCAGTTACCCATCCTGTAGTATGAATTAAAACCGTAAAGATCCGTACTGATAGGTATATGAACACGCTCCCTGACCAGCCTGAAAAATGATTCCAGCGCGTTTATCCTGGACATCCCCGGGTAAGTACTACTGAAAGCTATCCTTTCAGTGTCGCCGTCCGACGGGAACCTGATATAGTCAAACTGAATTTCATCAACACCCAGCTCCTGAAGTTCTTCCGCGATATCTGCATTGTATTCCCAGACTGCCTGACTGAACGGGTCGACCCAGAACTCACGCTGTTCCCATTTCACATCGCCGGTTTCGGAGTCTTCCGTTTTTATCATGTACCGCCACGGTTCACCGGAATACTTGTCTTTCAGCGCGTATTCGTTATCATTGTAGTGAAAAAGCTGCTTGTCCTTGAATACAACAATTCTGCCGATTACGTATATATCCCGTGAGTGGGCTTCTTCAATCAGGTTTTTTATGTGCAGACGATCGTTGACAGCTCCAATCCGGTTTGGCAGTTCAAGTTTGGAGTCATATGTCAAAAAACCGAAATCATCCTTTATATCCACTACAATAGATTCAAGACCGTTCTCTTCCATAAAATCAAGGTGGGCTTTCAATCTTTCTCCGCTTGCGTGCCATGGTCCTATATACATTCCCTGATGATCGGCAGCGGCTTCAAGCCGTTTTGATCTTGCAGAAGCCTGTTCTACCGCAGAGGTTAGCAGATCTGTATTATGTTTCATCTCCGACCATACGCCTGTCGAAGGTGAATAATCAGCCGTTCCGTTAATGAACTCAACATTCAGCAGGCCGTCTTCAAATTGAATTGTTCTGATACTGTTATTTTCAGATAATCCCCTGATTTTAATCCATGAACTTCGTTCGGGATTGCTTCTGTATAAACCGTTGCCGAACGAATATGCAATATAAATTACTTCGGGGTCTGCAGGTGAATATACCACAGCCGCGATTTCTTCGTTAAACCCGGCACCCCGGTAGAGAATTGTCTTTTCTGCAATCTCCGTCCAGCTTTGCCCTCCGTCGACAGTTTCGAAAATTCCGCTGAAAGATGTTGCTATAAGAAATGTTTTTTTATCAAAAGGAGAAGGCGCTGCACCCGTCAGAATATTTGATTTGCTGACCGGCGACTTTACCGCTATTTCAGACCAGTTCCTCCCGGAATTTTCGGAAACAAAAAGACTGGAAGCTGTTGTGCAGACAAGTCTTGTTTCATCCAGAGGGTCAAAACCAATTGAAGTAATTGTTTCTATTTCTTCATTTAGAAACGGATACACAATCTTCTGCGGTAACCCGTTATTACGCCGGCTCCAGTGCCGTCCTTCATCGAAAGACACCAGGAAACCGTCGTTAACTGCTGCCGCGTATTTGATTCCCGTAGAAGTCTGAACCGTCCTTGTTATATTCAGGAAACGTGAATCAATTGTACCGACCTCTGATGCAGCTGCGATCTGAAGAAAAAGAGATAAAAAAATCAGTGTCGTGACTACTTTGCGGAATAAGTTTCTATTCATTCTGAATGTATTTTTACAGAAAAACTAGTGTATTGCAACAGCAAATAGGGTACAATCAATTTATTATGAGCAAAGAATATACTGAAGAATTATTACTGGATTTCGGAGAAAACGGAAATACTCTTGTTCCTGTTGTAACCCAGGACATTAACACTAAAGAAGTACTTATACTTGCATTTGCGAACAAACAGGCTTTCGACGAAACAAGAAAAAGCGGATATGCCACGTACTGGAGCCGCAGCAGATCCGAACTATGGAAAAAAGGCATGACAAGCGGAGACATGCTTAAGGTTGAGGAGATCAGAATAAACTGTGAACAGAATTCACTTGTGTACCTGGTTGTACCCCAGGGGAATGGCGCCTGCCACGCAAAATGCGATAACGGTAAGCCGCACACCTCCTGTTATTACCGAAAAATTACCGAAGACGGAAAACTGGAGTTTATAGAGAAATGAATAACACCGGATTAACTATCGGAATGCCTGCCGGCTCACTTGCTAATCCGAACAGAGGCGGGAATCTTATTAATCTGCTCGATAACGCCGGATTTAAAACAAGGGGATATGAGAACGGAGGCCCGACGACCTTTCAGACAGTCAATTTTCTGTTCGGCTGGGACGGACGGCCCCAGGAGTTCGGCTCACAGATGATGCTGGGCGAACTTGATGTGGCCATAGCCGGAGACGACTGGATCCATGAGCGTATAGTGGAACTCAGGATTGAATACGGAAAAAATCTTGACCTTGAAAAAGTTCTTTCGCTGCAGCGCGGAGGCGTCCGTATCGTCGGTATAACCGATGAGTCGGACAGTTCAGATAATATTGAAGACAGACTTCGAGTGCTTACGGCTGAAAAAAAGCTGATAACGGTAGTATCGGAAATGCCTTACATGGCAATTGAATGGCTTCAGTCGGCATTGAAAAAAATAGGAAAGTATGACGAATACAGCGCCTGGTCCGTACAGAAATATAAAACTCCGCCGAAAAACGATACCGGCATTGTAGTTTACGAAACCTGGGGAAAAACCGAGGCAAAGGTTAAAAACGGCGGTGCGGATATCGGAGTGGAAATTACACAATCGGGAAGCGCCCTGAAAAACTACGGACTCAAGATTATTGATGAAATAATGAAAAGCGAAACAGGAATCTGGATTAACCCTTCAGTTAAAGACAATCCTGAAAAAACAGAGCTTCTTAAAATGCTCCTTCTCAACCTTCATGGGACTATAAACGCAGAGAACAGGGTTATGCTTCTTTTCAATGTTCCTGTCAGTAAGAAGGATATGGTTGAAAAGTACCTGACGGAATATAACCTCTATGCCGAAGAGCCGACTATTAACCCGGGAAAAAGTTTTGCGCAGTATTCAATCCAGGTTGAAACCGACAGTCCCGAACTGCCCCTGGCAAAAGTCCGTTATGAACTAATCAAGCACGGCGCCTGCAGTATTGATACTGTTCCGCTGTTGTCGTCAATTCCTGCGCTTGACGTAATAAAACTGTAAAATGTACGATTTCGTTGTTGCAGGCGCCGGGCCTGCCGGGCTTGCAGCTGCGATAACAGCCGCATCTCTCGGAAGATCCGTAACCGTTCTTGAAAAGGGACCGCTTGCAGGCCCGGAACCCCGCGGAGAGAGTATGCCGCATCATGTATTACTCGACAAACTCATGTATCCGGGGTTTTTGGAAGAAATCAGCGGTTTTAAATCTGAAACCCGCAGGTTCCATAGTCCCGAAAGCAGGAAAAGCACTCTGGTAAAAGTTAAGGAACCTTACTATTTTTTCGAGTGGCGTGATTTCATCGAGCCCCTTTATAAAAAGGCGATAAGCCTCGGCGCTGAATTCATTTTTAATGCAGAAGTATCAGGCGTTCTTGTAAATGATTCCGGTCTTGCTTACGGTCTTGAATACATTACTGATAACTCAAAGCAAACCATCGATGCAAAAACTGTACTGGGCTGCGGAGGACGCACCTGCCCCGTTGCTGCGCACTACGGTATTGATACTGACGCCGCTGCCTGTCCCACAATAAAATACAGGGGACGTCTCAACAGCGGCCTGCCTGCATCAGTAAAACTGCCTTCCGGTTCTACCGATCTTCAGTTTTATACAATACTACCGGACAGTCTTAAATCCGTTTCAGGCATTCCGCCGGCATTTGCGTTTGCATTTCCGCTCGGCAGCGACAAGTTTGAAGCCGGGCTTATGCTCAGGCTAAGCCAGTTTGAAAAACTCAAGAAAGTCAGAATGCCGTCGGATAAGGAAATGTTAACGGCCTGGGAAGAAGTTAAAAAGAGCCTTCCGGGATTCAGCGGTTTTTTTACGGACAGCTCTACCGAATACGAAAAGCTCACTTCTATCCAGAACAGGAAATTTATTGAAAATAATATTATGGGGAACGGAGGAGCCGTGCTTCTCGGCGACGCTGTCGGAATGGTTGATGCCAACGGTTCCGCCGGAATTTATTATGCAATGGCACAGTCTGCAGGATGGGTTAAGATGCTTGCCGAAAGGATGTCCGGCACCAATGTAATATGGACCGCGGAATTATCGGCAGGTTACCTTAAACAGCAGAACAGCTGGAAATTCTACCGCTATATCAAAAATTCATTTAAACTCATTACGGTATTTGAACGGCTTATGTTTCGCACTTTCGGAACAACAGCAAAACTGAATTCCGTCTGGAGATTTATCGGCTTTTTACTGAAAGCAGCTTCCTGAACTCAGCGCAGCACAATAACCCCGTCAGCTTCAAGTTTTTCTATTATTGTCCGATCGGAAACAGGATTTTTCATTATGTTTACAAATTTCAGGTTGCTCATGTTAAGAAGAGGAGTGATATCTTCAATTTCATTGCCCGACAAATCAATTATTTCCAGCCATTCAAGGTTCATAATAGAATCGATATCCCTGATTAAATTATCTGCAGCATACAGCTCTTCAAGCTGGGAAAGATGTTGAAGATCATAGATATTGGATATACTGTTCCCGGAAATATTCAAACTTCTTACATTCCGGCAGAATTCTATCCCATCGATATCCTCAAGGCCGCAGTATCCAAGATCAAGCCCGCCGTCAATCTGACCAAGATCGGAAGGCGCAATGCTGAAATCATGGTTGCCGAAAATAACATCCTTAACCGCTTTATAAAAATCCGAATCAGCCTCTTCATCTTCAAATACATCAGCACCTTCGACATAATCGTCAAAATCCGTTTCGTCAAATCCGGTATTCCATGTTTCATGATGCTCGTATTCAAATCTCTCAGCCTTTAGCGCAGCAGCGCTTACTTTGACCTGCAACAGTTTTTTCATATTTGAGAGGACTTCAATATCACAGCAGGATTTCGCCTTTTTGAATTCATCTTTAAGAACCGGCAGGCGATCAGGATGCAGCCTCTGAACAATTGCATAAAACATCTTTCTGCGTCCGGCATCTTTATTAATATTCAGTACCCCGGCATATGTTCTAAGAGCAGACTCGTCCTCATTCCTGTAAGCATTAATTACTGCAGTAGTAATCTCCTCAAGCCTTTTACTGTTAAGATTTTCAGTGATGAATGATATTGTTTCTTCCAACTTTGTCCCTTGTTTCTGTTTGTTATCGGTTGTTATATCCAGCCCAGCCTTTTTGAAATCTGCTCTGCTGTCTCCTTCACAAGTCTTCCGATTACATCCGGGTCTGTCCCGGTCTTTCTTACGCTCCATGCGGTACTGATTGCGGCTATTATTCGTCTACGGTAATCATAAACCGGAGCTCCTGCACATCTGACACCTTCCTGATGCTCTTCGTTATCCTCGGACCAGCCTCTTTCATTAAATTCGGTTATCATTTCTATCAGATTCTCAACATTTGTGACAGTATTCCGGGTAATTTTTTTTAATTCAATTTTCTTTAAAAGGTTTCTTATATATATTTCATCACTGTCGAATAACAGGGCACGTCCCAATGATGTACAGTAAACAGGCGCTCTTGTGCCGATAATCGAATACCTCCGCAGACTGTTAAACTGTTCAACCTTGTCTATATATACCACATCAGTATCTTCCCTGACCGCCATAAAGACAGTCTGGCCCGTTTCATCCGACAGGCTTCGGAGTAAGGGTTCCGCTTCTGTTTTTAACTCAATACTGTTCAGGAACTGGCTTGACAGATGAATAAATCCAGGTCCGAGCTTATAGCTTCGATCTGCTTTTTCAACATAACCGCGCTCCTGCATTGAATTTAATATTCTGTGCACCGTCGATTTATGAAGTCCAAGCTGCTCAGATAAATCCGTAAGCCTGATTCCTTTATGCTCGCATGAAAGACATTCAAGAATATCAAATGCCCTGTCTATTGATTGTACACCTGTGGCTTTTCCGTCAATTTGTTCCGCCATATGAAACTTTATTTTAGATTATGAATTTTTTTTAATCAAGTAATATTGACAACTTTTTTCAGCGCTTTTATAATTTATAAAGTTTCATATTATAAAACACAATTTCACGGAGGAGAATTATGTCCTTTCTCAATATAAAACAATCAGCCGAATGCAAATGGGACGCCCTTGCATTGGGTGAAATAATGCTGAGATTTGATCCCGGCGACGGCCGAATCAGAAATACAAGAGATTTCAAGGTATGGGAAGGCGGCGGCGAATATAACGTTATCCGGGGTCTTCACAAATGTTTTAAACTTAAAACAGCTATTGTAACAGGGATTCCGGAAAACGATCTAGGCCTGCTTCTTGAAGATTTGATTTCACAGGGCGGTGTAGATTACAGTTATTCGAAATTTTTTGATTATGACGGTATAGGTCGAAACTGCAGGCAGGGTCTTAACTTTGTTGAAAAAGGCTTCGGCATTCGAGGGGCACTCGGCGTATCCGACAGGGCCCATACTGCCGCCTCTGCGCTTAAACCCGGTGATATCGACTGGGACAGCCTGTTTGCAAAGGACGGTGTCCGCTGGTTTCATACCGGAGGAATATACGCAGCCCTGTCGGAAACAGCGGCTGAACTGACTATTGAGTCAATGAAGGCGGCAAAGGCTGCCGGCACCGTTATCAGCTATGATCTTAACTACCGCCCGTCACTGTGGAAATCAAACGGGGGACAGGCCCATGCACAGGAAATCAACCGGGAAATAGCAAAGTATGTAGATGTAATGATCGGAAATGAAGAGGATTTTTCAGCAGCCCTGGGGTTTAAGCTTGAAAGCGCCCAAAAAGGTTTCCAGGGCCTTGATATCGACAACTACAAGGAAATGATTCGGACAGTCTCGGCACAGTATCCCAATTTCAAGGCGATAGCCACAACCCTCAGGGATGTTATCACCGCAACAGTCAACGACTGGAGCGCCATTCTTTATGCGGACGGTAAATTCTACAGATCAATGGAAAGGCCCCGTCTTGAAATTTATGATCGTGTCGGCGGCGGCGACAGCTTTGCGTCCGGACTTATATACGGCTTCCTCGCAGGCAAGGATCCTGAGACTGCATTAAACTACGGCGCCGCACACGGCGCGCTTGCAATGACAACTCCGGGAGATACTTCAATGGCTTCCTTAAAAGAAGTTGAAAAAATAGCGACAGGCGGTAATGCTAGAGTCGAACGGTAAAAAGGCTTACGCGTCTTCTTATTAAAATTCTGCTGTTTTATAACCGGCAGGATTTTTTTATACCTAAGATTATGCGCCCGTGATATAATTTTCGGTTGAAGGACAACAGAGGAGATAGAAGTGACAGATTACAGTTTCACAGCGGAAGACGGCAAATTAATCAGCGCGAAAAAATGGGAAATTCAAAACCCGAAAGGCATTGTTCAGATTCTCCATGGAATGGCGGATCATATTTCCAGATATAATGAATTTGCTGAATTTCTGAACAGCAGGGGATTCCTGGTTGCCGGTGAAGACCACCGCGGTCACGGGGAGACTGCCGGAACATTGGAAAATACAGGATATTTTGCCGACTCCGACGGATGGAACAAGGTTATCAGAGACAACCTTCGACTTGCCGACTGGCTGAGAGACGAAAACCCCGATATTCCCTATTATATATTCGGACACAGTATGGGCTCGTTTTTAACCAGAAAAATTATTGCCGAACATCCGGAGAAAATTGCCAAGGTTATCCTTTCGGGCAGCGGAGATTTTTCCGATATCCAGGTAAAACTTCTTACCGGCATAGCCAAAATACAGAAAATATTTTTCGGCAAGAAAGCTGAAGCAAAGCTTCTGGATAAACTGTCCTTTTCAAAACTGAATGACCAGTTCAAGCCCGGAAGAACCGGTTTTGAATGGATTTCCCGGGATGAAGCTAAAGTCGACGAATACCTGGCCGATCCGTTTTGCGGTTTTATCTGCCGGATAGGACTTTATATGGATTTTGCCGATGGAATCAGTTTCCTTAAATCCGATAAAGCCTTCAAAGATACGCCGAATAATCTTCCAATTCTGTTCTACTCCGGCGACCATGACCCGGTAGGGGGCAACGGCAGCCTTATTTCGGCTGTAGCAGAGAAATACAAGTCGTTCGGCTGCAACAACGTCGAACTTGTTCTTAACAAAGACGGCCGCCATGAAAGTCTTAACGAAATAAACCGGGATGAAATATATAAATTCATGGCCGACTGGCTTGAAAGATAATACTTTGTTAGAGCTTATTATCGGCCGAACTTTTTTGCCAGGTTCTCTTTAAACGGCGGTTTAACAATACCGTTTTCGGTAATAAAGCCGGTAATAAGCTCATGCGGCGTAACATCAAAGGCCGGGTTTCTGACTTTTATTCCTTCGGGCCCGGTCCTTCTTTCGCCGAAGAATATAACCTCTTCTTCACCGCGTTCTTCAATCTCGATATCGTCGCCTTCGACAGTGTTCATATCAAATGTCGATGAGGGACAGGCTATATAGAGCGGAATATTAAAATGTTTGGCAAGTATGGCAACTCCCATGGTTCCGATTTTATTCGCCGTATCGCCGTTTGCCGCGACCCTGTCGGTACCGGTAATAACAAGGTCGATCAAGCCTTTGGACATCACGTAAGCGGCCATATTATCGCATATCAGCGTTACATCCAGCCCTGCCTGCTGAAGCTCCCATGCAGTCAGCCGGGCGCCCTGGAGAAGCGGTCTTGTTTCATCAGCATAGACCCTGAATTTCACTCCCGCTTCATGTGCAAGGTACATCGGCGCCGTAGCAGTTCCAAGTATTGATGCGGCAAGCGCACCGGCGTTGCAGTGCGTCAGCACGCCCATGCCTTCCTTAATCAGGCGTTTTCCGCTCTCGCCCATTCCTGTCGACAGGGCTTTGTCTTCTTCATGAATTGCTTTTGCCTCTTCCACCAGCTGTGCATATAACTCTGCTGCAGCTAATGATTTAAGAGATTCAGCCTTCCTGTACATTCTGTTAAGGGCCCAGCTTAAATTTACCGCAGTAGGACGGGAAGAATTCAGATATTCAACGCTTTTTTTTAATTCAGCCAGAAAATCTTCCGTTTCACGTTTCTGTTTGTCCATAACGCCGTAAAGCAAACCGTAAGCCCCGGCTACTCCGATAGCAGGCGCTCCCCTTACCTTCAGTTGTTTTATGGAGCTCCAGACCTGTTCGATTGATTTCTGTTCTTCGTAAACAACTTCAACAGGGAGCTTTGTCTGATCCAGAAATATAAGTTTTCCGTTTTCCCATGAAAGGCTGTATACGGGCGGTTGTTTTTCCTGTTTTATCGGCATTGACTTGTCCTCCGTTAAAAACCTACAGGCTTGGAAAGATATTGTCAATGGAGCCACTTTCAAAACCCGTTTGGTTTCGAAAGTGGCTTTGAAGCAAAATTTTACAACTGCAGGTAAATGCAGACAGTGTAACGAGTTGTAAAATTTTCTTCATCTGCAATATGGTAGCTCTTTCAGAAACTCAAGAGACTTTAGTCTCAGAGTGTCTGAAAGAGTCTCAATGAATAAAAAAGGCCGAACCTCTGTCGGCCTGTCAAAAAGTACTGATAAAAATATGCAAAATATTCATCAACCGGATATTTCCTGTTTCAGTGGACCAATATTTGCTTCAATAGCTTCAGCAAACGCCTTTCTGAAATTCTCGCGATCTTCATCCGAAACATCAGGCCTGTCTTCTGTTAAATGACGGATATATTCCGAAGCGCCGCCTTCCCTGTAACCTGTCACCATAAGTGCGCTCAGATCACTGTCAAGCAGCCAGATTGAAGGATATCCTCTTACATTCAGCAACTGTGCAATAATCTGGTTGTGCCGCACCTGTTCCGCTGAAAGATCGATACCATTCGGGAAATCCAGAAAGAGCAATACCAGGTTTTTATCAGCGTAGGCGGTGAATTCAGGTGTTGTAAAAATCTCATCTCGCAGCTTTTTGCACCATACACACCAGTCCGAACCGGTGAAATTTACAAGAATCTTTTTATTATCCGCCTGTGCAATTCTGTATGCTTCGCGAATATCGGTTACCCATCCCTGCGGAGGATAATCTGAAGAGGTACTCACTTTGCCGGCTGTTTCGGCTGTTTTCACTTCAACAGGCTCGGGTTGTCCGGCTTCACTGTTTCCGCGGGCATAAACAGTTGAGAACCCTGCGGCGATTAGTATCATAACAAATAATAATGCTAAATAATTCTTTTTTCCGTTCATGCTATAAATATAACTACTACGGTAATATTTGACAATATATATTTTTCTTTATATAAATGTTTTGTATCGCAAATTATTTGGCTTAATACCGGGGACTCCCTTGTGCCCCAGCTTCTTTAATATAGACATCAAACTGCTTTATAATTTTATCCCACTACTGTTGAGTTCCGGTTTATAATAACCGGATAGGAGGATTGATAATAGATACTTTAAGATACTTCGTATCTTTTGTATTTTTATCAATTTGAAGTTTGAAGCGTTGCTATCAAACTTCATTTCTTTAAACCGCATCTCTGCGGGGAATATTCTAAAGTAGAGGTAACAATGAATATAGGAATAATTGTCTATTCACAGACCGGAAACACCCTGAAAGTATGTGAAAAACTGAAAACCGAACTGGATTCAGCGGGTTTGAACTGCTCAATCGAGAAAGTAGAATCGTCCGGAGATTCCGGCGGAAGCAGGACTGATATCAAAATAACCAATGCTCCTGACGCTCTAAAATATGATGCCCTTGTTTTTGCCGCACCGGTACAGGCATTTTCCCTTGCAATGCCGATGAATAATTACATGAAAACCCTCAGCGGACTTAACGGTAAAAAAGCTGCTTTCATTACAACAAAGGGGCTGCCCTTTAAATGGACCGGCGCCAACCATGCGCTATCCCAAATGTCAAAACTTGCCCGCGCTGCCGGTGCGGAAGCCGTATCGGACGGTGCAGTCGTCTGGCCCGGGAAAAATCCTGATGCGGAAACCATCGCCGCTGCCGGAAAATTTAAAGAAATATTCAAATAGGCATTTCAACTGAATGATTGGTTGTTTTAATCCGCTGCGGCTTCACCGACAAGCCGCATTTTCAAATATTCCGTCATAACCCCCGAATAGTCTTCAAACGCCGAAGCCTTGTCGGCAATGCAGACAATCCATGATTCCCGATACAACGGCGGAAAGGGTGTTAAAGGAAACATATGCTTTATAATAATGTCCTTTTCGATCCTGTTTAGTTCAAACCTTGCCGAGGCTTCCCGAAATGCTCTGAAAGGATGACGGTAACCGTGCCATGAAGGCCCGCCGCCGTGCCAGTCATAGAGATAAAAATCATGCAAAAGTGCGCCCCGGATTGTTGTAATAATATCGGCTCCGCTTTTTTCCGTCATCCAGAAAGCCCTTTCCGTAACCTTTAATGTATGTTCAAAACAACTGATTCTACCATGGTGACGAAAAGTTTTCATTAAGTCAAATTCGGGATGATTCATGATCTCTTTAATTCCGGGAAAGTTAAGATATGAATCAGGGATACTTACTTTCATTTAATTATCAGTTTTCTTAAACGCTGTATTTTATCGGAACTCAGCAGACCGCTTGATATTATAAAATCCGCGCTTATTAAAAACAGCAGTATAATATCCGTTTTATATAAAAAAGAATCGGGAATGTCCGTCATGGCGGCCAGGAGAACAGGCAGAATATAAAACTCAACAATTACGCTTACAAGAACCCAGCATGCAGAATATTTTAGACATATATATCCCATAAAGTTGAACCGGTTGGCAGTATAATCCCAGAACCGTTTTCCGAAACACTTCTCGAGAAATAACCCGGCAAAGAACTCTACAGATGTGCAGAGAATAAAATAGAACAACATTCTCAGCGGAATCGAATATCCGGACAAACTGCCGGCCACAAGGTAGATTACAACTCCGCAGAAGCCGTATATCGGCAGCCATGGTCCAAAATGAAACCCCGGATTTACCGGTCGGCGCTCATATACCGAGCGGAAAACCAGTTCTATAAGCCATCCTGTAAAAGAAAAAACAAAAAAGATGAAAATACTCTTTTCAAAAATAAAGATCATTAATGCAAATCCTCATCGGCTTCCGGAATTGCAAGCCGTAAAAAATAATCGATATCATGTTCAACCTGACTCAGTGAAAGTGCATCGAACTTTTCAGTAATACCGCTTTCGATTCCTTTCAACATGAATGAAATTGTATTAAGCAGGCTGCTTAAATCTTCACCGGCAGTTTCGCTGTTTTTCAGGATCGCCCTGGTTTTATCCATAAACTCACGGTCCAGTTCTTCCAGAAACAGGGAGATCTTAATATTCTCACCGGCAATCTGTCTGTCGGTTATAAATTTCATGCCGGAAATCAGCCTGATACGGCCGACAAGCACAGCCTTAATTCTTTCGGAGACGTTTTTAGCATTCCCCGCGCTATTTTTCACATCCGTTCTGAATTCCGCAATTTTCCTGTCGAGAACAGCCTTGAGCAGCCCCTCCTTGTTTCCGAAATTGTTAAATATTGTAGCCCTGGAAACATCAGCATTTTTTGCTACATCACTCATTGCAGTTTTCGATATTCCAAACCTGTTGAAAAGTTTTTCTGCGGTTTTAATTATTTTCCGATAAATAAAATCTTTCATCTCTTTAGACAAATATAGTCTAAAAGTCTATTTCGGTCAAATTTTTAATCCGTTACATCCATATTTGACTGACTAAAACTCACTTAAATAGTATAATTCTTTTATGACAGCTGAAAATTTTACAAACACCACTACAGAAGACTTTGTAAAGTTATCATTCTTCTCTGATATTGCAAAGTCATTGGCATCCTGCATGACGTTGAATGAAACTTTGTCCGAAACAATGAAGCAAATCGGAAGTATTTTTGCACCGTTAAACTGGTCCTTGATGCTTAGAAACCCGAAAACTGGAGAGTTGAAATTTACTATTGTTGAAGGCAAAGCGTCTTCCAATCTTAAAGGTAAAGTTATTCCGAAAGGTCGGGGAATTGCCGGCTGGATAGCAGAAAACAAGATGCCTTTAATCATTGAGGATGTAGATAAAGATCAAAGATTCGACAGCAGTTATGATGATGACTCCGGGTTTAAAACTCAATCTATTATTGGTGCACCTCTGATCAGTCATGGAAAAGTATACGGAGTGATAGAGCTGATAAACAAACTTGAGGGAATAAATTTTACTCCCATAGATCTTAAGCTGTTGACAACAATTACTGATTTCACCGCTATAACGATAGAAAAAACATATTACTCTTCCCGAATTAAAAGACTTGTAAATATAGATCCTCTTACGGAAGTCTATAACAGGAGATACTTTCAATTTTATCTCACAAAAGAATTGGATCGGACAAAGCGGACAAAAGATGATTTAAGCCTGCTGTTTATAGATATTGATGATTTTAAAAATGTTAACGATACTCACGGGCATGTAGCAGGCGATAAAGTTCTGAAAAAGACCGCAGCAGTCCTGAAAAAATCCGCAAGAAGCGCTGATATTATTTTCAGATACGGAGGAGACGAGTTTATCATACTGATGCCGTCAACCTCGGCTGAGGATGCTTATCGTCTGAAAACCAGAATTGAAAACAACCTCCGTAACGATGAAGAACTCAAACAATATAATACCGGCTTAAGCATCGGCATTCATCAGGCTGATGATGAAAATTATGAAGAAATACTCCATTTCGTAGACCAGAAAATGTATATGGAAAAACTTCTGAATAAGGAAAAAGATGTTTTTGATCTTGCACTCAATCTAAATTCGGAAATGGAAGAGGACCCTGACTGTTAAAAAGCAGGACTGCTATTTGCGATCAAAAAACGGGTTCTTTGATTCGGAAGCCAGCGGGATTCCGTAGATTACTTTCACATCCTTCCCTAAAAGCCCCATTTCTCTGGCGGCAATTCCAACCGTAAACATAACCCTGTTGTCTATACGGTTATCCATTGCTACGCTGACAGCGGAACCAATCGCAATTCCGAGGTCTCCTGTGTTGAACGAGCATGGTGTGTCGGGATGCCTGTTCTTTTCCGCGCAGTTTTTAAAGCCGCAGTTGCCGCATGGAGACACGCCTAACGCCTCAATCCTTGTTCCGATTATGAACAACGCTGATGCTTTCAGCAGATTACCTGCGTCTCTTGCAAAATAATCCGGGGCTCTGCCCTCTTTTTCCATACGGTAAAGGTGGTCTGAAATATTTTTTATTTCATCACCTGTGAGCACGGCCGCTTTTATATTATCCACGCCCTTGCCCTTCGGCGCAGTTTTGGCAGCAACAAGCATTTTATGTGCTACTGAAATAACAACTTCATCCCTGATATCCTGTTCTGTTTTCATTCCGTTTCCCTCAGCCTAATACAGGATCATAACCAAATCTGCGCGAAATCTGCATTGCATATTCTCTAATTCTTTCACCGAACATTGCCTGCTTTTCCGCATCAAGCCTGAAGGCCGGACCCGACACCCAAACTGATGCTATAGGATAATTACGATAGTCAAAAATCGGCGCACCGACACAATGGACCTCCGGGACCTCTTCTCCGTTATCTACCGCATAACCGGATGCTTTGACCTTTTCAAGCTCTTTCATCATTGCGCTTTGGCTCGGGATTGTACCGTTTGTGTAACGTGTAAAGGTAATATGACTTATAAGATCATTTTTCTCGTGTTCCGGAAGGAAAGCTGAAATACTCTTTCCGGGAGCTGATGTATGTATATTTACCCTGTGTCCGATTTCAGTAGTAAACTTTATATACTGAAATGAAGGCAGCTGTTCTATAATTACTACTTCGTTTCCCAACAGGGTACCCAGCATTACAGTTTCGTTGAGCTCATCCCTTATGGCATGCATAATATCGATCGAATTCTCTGTTATACCGTTATTACGCATTCCGGCATACCCCAGGTACAGAAGCCTGGGGGTTGCTTTATATTTTCTGTTGTGTTCTTCAACATAACCATAATACTGGAGAGTGTTTAATATACGAAACACCGAATTCTTCGGATATTTAAAGTCGTCCGATATCTCTGTAATACTGGCTTCCTGTTTATCTTTTGCCAAATATTCAATTATTTTCAGTGCCCGTGCTATATTTGGAATGAGATATTTATTTTTTTCTCTGTCCCGTTCAAAATTATCCATAATAGATGATATTATCCTGTTACAAATCGATAAAGTCAATAAGGTTTTTAAACATTAAATTATATGCTGTAGAGCTTTTTACTGTACAGACTGCTTCTTTTTTTAGCATTTTCATTTAATCCCATACATCCGGATATTTCAATTGCAGTCTGCACAACGTTTTCTGCGATCTTATCTATTCCCTTTTTGTTTATTCTGAAATCAGGACCTGTTGTCCAGACGGAAGCAACAGGATAATTACGATAATCAAGTATCGGCGCAGCAATACAGATTATCCCCGTAATCTCTTCACCCTTATCAATTGCATATCCTTTTTCCAGAATTTCATCAATTTCATCAAGCATATCATTTTTACAGGGAATGGTGTTATCATTAAAACGTTCATAGTTTAAATGCTCCAGAACAGATATTCTTTCCTTCCCGGGCATAAATGCAAGAACTGCTTTCCCGGGTGCCGAAGCATGAACAGGAACCCTGTGACCTATCTCAATTGTAAATTTTATAAATTCAAATGACGGCAGTTGCTCGATTATTACAATTTCGTTGGCAACCATGGTACCAAGCAAAACAGTTTCATTAATATCATCTCTCAACTTGCGCATCATGCTGATCGAATTCTGAATCAGACCTTTCTGGTTCAACCCGGCATAACCCAGGTATAAAAGACGCGGAGTCGTAAAATATCTGTGTCCGGCTTCCTCAACATATCCATATACTTCAAGACTTTTGATTATTCGGAAGGTACTGTTTACCGGAATTCCAAAATTCTGTGCAATACCGGAAATTGTCTCGCCTTCTTTGCACTTTGACAGAAAGTCAAGGATTTTCAGAGCGCGTGCGATGTTCGGAATAATGTATCTTTCAACTGCCGTACTCAAAAAAACTATGCCTGCATTTCAGCTAATGATTTAAAAACGCCGCTATGCTCCAGTCCTTCATAAGCTTTGCAGTAAATATCATAAAGCCTGGTATAAAGTGCGTGTTTCTTCTCATCAGGATAATATCTATTTTCAAGTGAAACCATTGCGTCTGCTCCTTCTTCTACGGAAGAAAACACACCGGCGCCGGTTCCTCCCAGTACAGCAGCGCCCAAAACGGTCGCATCGCCTACTTTCAGCGTATCAACAGGAATGCCGTATATATCCGCCTGCATCTGGTTCCAAACATCGGATTTTGTCGGACCGCCAAGTATTCTTGCTTGCCTGATATCAACTCCGGCATCAGACATGGCATTCAACATATCGCGCATGTCCATTGTAATACCTTCCATAAAAGCCCTGGCCAGTTCGATGCGGGTATGTGCAAAGGTCAGGCCTATTACAGTTCCGCGGGCCGAGGAGTTGTATCTCGGCGTTCCGGCGCTTGCAAAATAAGGCATCATCAACAAACCGTTTGAACCGGCAGGTATCTTGGCAATCTTCTCATTCATTATTTCAAAAAAATCTTTACCCGATTTTTCCGCTTCAAGCTGTTCGGCCGCGCCCAGTTCATCGCGAAACCATCGGTAAACACTTGCGGCTGCGGCCTGGTAGCCTTCCAGTAACCAGCACCCGTCTACAGGATGTGCAGTAGCAAGGCTTTTACAGTTCGGATCCCTGAACGGTTTATCAATAAATGCCGTAACCGCACCTGCAGTTCCCATTGAAACAGACAGCACCCCCTTTCTGACTACCCCTGCCCCTACCGCTCCGGCACTCTGATCTCCGGCCCCTACGCTTATTGAGGTGCCGGCTGCCAGACCGCATTTAGCGGAGGCAGCTTCGGAAACATAACCGACCCGGGTTCCTGATTTTGCGGGAACGGGCAGAATGCTCTTATCAATATCAAACATATCAAGCAGCCTGTCATTCCATTCATGCCTGATATTATCATAAACACCGAAAAAACCTGCATCGTTCGTATCGATAAAATAATCATCCACACCAAGAGCACGAAGAAAATAATCGTGCATCTGTACAATCTTCGAAGTTTTTGACCATAAACCGGGTTCGTTCTTACGGACCCAAAGCATCTTGGATAGCAGCCAGGTAGTGCTGTTTGGATACCCGGTAATGCTGTAGTATTCTTCCGGAGATATCTTTGAGGCAATATCTTCCGCTTCAGCCGGCGTCCGGTTATCCTGCCATGATATCATCGGGCGCAGGAGCCTTTCGTTTTCATCAAGAAATATTCCGCAACATCTCTGGGCTGAAAGTGAAACCGATACTATATCTGCAGCGCTTACAGCGGATCTTTCAACAGCCTGTTTCATCGCCTTCATGGCTGAATCAACAAGCAAATCAGGATCCTGCTCAACCCAGCCCGGCTTCGGGTAGGTACAGGGATACTCCAGGTAGGCTGTTCCCAGCACTTCGCCTGTTTTATCAAAAACCATGGCTTTTGAACCTGTAGTTCCTATATCAATTCCTGCCAAATATACATTCATTCTGTTCACTTCCATAAGCTTTAAAGCGAATCTTTATAGAGCTGTACTACATCTTTACGAACAAGGGCTTTCAGACTGCAGTCAAGACAGCCGACCATTGTCTTGAATACCGAATCAGTCATGGGTTCAATCATTTCCTCTTTAACACCGAGATCCTTCATGCTCACCCGACAACCGAATTTTACGAGAGTTTTCTCAAGAGCTTCCGCACTTTTTTCTGCAAGCTTTTCATCACTCATACCACTTTCTGCGTATCCAAGTATTCTTGTAACCTCGGCATAACGCGCAATATCCGCATCCCAGGTTTTTCTCATATATGCCGGGCCGATTGCCGCCATTGTAAGTCCGTGCGGAGCATCGGTCTGGCCGCCGATGGAATGACCGAGAGCATGTATACCGACTGTTGACGACTTGCCTTCACCGATCGCTATCCCCGCTATAGTATTTGCCCAGGCCATCTGAGAGCGGGCTTCAAGGTTGTTTCCGTCTTCGATAACAATTCCCAGATTTTCAACAACAATCTTCATTGCCTCTCTGGACAGCAAATCAGTAAACGGTGTTGCTATATTTGCCAAAAAAGCTTCCATTGCGTGAAACAGGACGTCAATCCCGGTGCTTTTTGTTATTGACGTGGGTATAGTAAGCATAAGCTCAGGATCTACAATAGCAATTTCAGCTATCGTCGAATCGTTCCCGGTACCCGGTTTCTCATGGTCATCGGTATTTGTTATGACCCACCATGGGGTTGTCTCCGATCCGGTGCCGGCAGTAGTTGTAATAACCATACACCTGAGAGCATCCTTGCAGCCTTTCATTTCCGGGTTTGCGCCCCCGGCAAGATAGTCACGGATATTTCCACCGCCCTGCGCAGCAAGAAAAGACACAGCTTTTGCCGAATCCATGGCGCTGCCTCCGCCTAGTCCTACAGTAAAATCACATCCTTCCTTTAAAAATTGTTCGGTCTGCCTGTTTATATCCTTGTCGCGGGGGTTTGATTTAACATCGTCCGATACTACAACGGTAATACCGCCTTTCTTTAAAAGCTTCTCAACACGATCCAGAAAACCCAATTCTCTCATTGTTCCCTCGGCTGCAAGCAACATAGCTTTCTTTCCAAGTGTAGGGGCAAGTTCAGCCACTCGTTCGACTTCACCGGCACCGAAATAAACTGATGTTGGAACACTAAATTCAAAAGATTTCATTATTTTCCCCTTGCGTTTTATATTTTATCTTTAAAATCAATATGTTAGATATAATTTATAAAAGATGGAATTAATTATGTACTCTGTTCAATATTATGTCAAGGTGTTTTTTGATATTTTATCTGTTTTCCATTTTTCTTCTTTATTTAGTATTTTTACACTTTTTTATTATATTTTTAATAATAGATAAAAATTATTAGCTCTTTTTTACATAAACAAAATCATACTCATGAGCCGTTCCGGACCAGCTTTTTTACCGGATTTTTTATTTAGATATAATTTTATCTATTGACACAATACCCCCGATTGTATAAATTGCATCATATAGATATATTTTTATCTTAATAGGGGTTTATGATGATCAGAATTGAAATATGCATGGGAAGCTCATGCTATTCACGTGGCAATTCAAGGGCACTGGAACTGGCGGAATCGTACATCAGTAAAAATGATCTTGAAAAAGAAATAGAACTGTCCGGAAAGCTGTGCCTGTGCAATTGTTCTAACGGTCCAAATATAATTGTTAACGGCATTTTGCATGAAAAATGCGATCCTGAATGCGTAATAGACTTGATTAAACACTATCTGAAGGTAAAGTAACTTGAAATCTCCCATATATACTGAAAAAACCATCTGCAGAGACTGTTATAAATGTGTTCGTCAATGTCCTGTTAAAGCAATTAGTGTGAATAACGGAAGTGCAGTGGTTATGCATGAACTGTGTATTTTCTGCGGAAAATGCATTGAAGTCTGCCCTGTTAATGCCAAAAAGCTTCGTTCGGATACAGCAAGACTTAAGCAACTGATAAAACTTAACAAAAGGGTGTTTGTATCTCTGGCGCCTTCTTTTCCTGCGGAATTTAATTGTTCACCGAAGGCATTGATATCAGCCTTGCTCAAGCTGGGATTCTCAGCCGTATCTGAAACAGCAATAGGCGCTGAAATTATCGGCAGACAAATTGCTGAGAGAAATTTTGAAAATAAGATGCTGATATCTTCCGCCTGTCCGACAGTGAACGAACTCATAAGAAAATACAAACCCGAACTGACGGAATTTATAACGGATCTTGTTTCTCCTCTTCAGGCGCATGCCGCTTATCTCAAAGAGACATACGGCAACGAGATCAAAGTTGTTTTTATAGGCCCTTGTATCGCCAAGAAACTGGAAGCTGATGACGACGACAGTCCTGTTGATCTTGCTGTCACCTTTAAAGAACTTCGGGAACTTCTGGATGAGAAAGGGATCAGCCTTTCTGAAATTTCTGAAAACGGCGTCGATTTTATACCGTCTGATACAATCACTGCTTCCGAGTTTGCAGTTGAAGGCGGCATGCTGAATACGATACGAAACAATACGTCGGTAATCGATCCTGAACTTGTCAGCTGTTCCGGAATAAAAAATATTATCAACTCATTTGATGATATTCTCCATGTTACACAAAGCGGCGAAGGTAATGGTATGTTTCTGGAATATCTTGCCTGCGAGGGCGGCTGCATATCCGGGAAGGGAATGACTTCTTCTGCAGGGCATTTGGTGAAAAGAATCAATATTCTGAATTATTACCGGCAAAAACAGATGTTATCTGCCGGGAACAGATCCGTCAGCTGCAGCAGAGTAAAAAAATCCTTTTATCCCGATTCGGTTACCGTTGCTTTATATTCGGAAGAACAGCTTACTGATGTACTTATATCGTTAAACAAAACAGGAAAGGAAGATGAGCTTAACTGCGGAGGATGCGGATATAATACCTGTCGCGACTTTGCAACAGCGCTTCTTGACGGCAAAGCAGAACCCTCCATGTGCGTTACCAACATGCGCAAACTTGCTGAAAAGAAGAGCAACGCGCTTATGAGAGCCCTGCCGCTCGGAGCAGTCATTACCGACCGTAACAACAGGATTCTTGAGTGTAATTCAAAATTCCTGAGCTTGTTTTCCGATGTTGATCAGGAAATGAACGACAGGATTCGCGAACATGTTGAAGGACTTGCTCTTGAAAGTTTTATTCCCGAATGCAGCCTGTTCAACAGAATCAGGGTCTCCGCACTGAACATGATTGAAGACCGGATACGTTTTTCAGACAGAATCTACAGGGCGTTTGTGTTCCGAATAGGCGACGAAGGAATGGCCGGCGCTGTATTTCAGGACATCACCTCTCCCGCTGTCCGAAAGGAAACTATTATAAAAAAAACGGAAGAGGTTATTGAAAAAAGCCTCAACAGTGTCCAGCAGATTGCGTCGCTGCTGGGCGAAAATGCCGCGGAAACACAGCTTATTCTCAGCTCTCTGATTGAATCCTATAACGATGCAGGCTCCGACAGATGAACGGGTTTATTGAAGTTGATTACTATCAGAACTGCAAACACGGCGAAAGAATAGCCGGAGATGTGTTTCTTCTCTCGCGCGACAAAACAGAGGGACGCGTAATCTGCACCCTTTCCGACGGTCTCGGCAGCGGGGTAAAAGCTAATGTGCTGGCAAATCTTACCGCCTCCATGGGGCAGAAATTCACAAGTTCCAAAATGGATATTATAGAATCTGCAAGGGTAATAATGAAGACCCTTCCCATATGCAGCGAAAGAAAAATCAGCTACTCAACATTCACCATGGTTGATATCGACCCATCGGGCCGAACCGGAATAATAGAATATGATAATCCTCCGTTCATCCTGCTTCGAAACGGGGCGATTGTAAAACCTTCATTCGAAACCATACCCCTCGAAAACCGCTTTCCCGGGCGCAGGGAATGCCTGAAACACAGCATATTCAATCTTCAGGATGAAGACAGGCTGGTTTTCTTCAGCGACGGCGTATCACAGTCGGGAATAGGGACATCCGAATTCCCGCTGGGATGGCGCCAGCCGGCAATAGAAAATTTTATAATCAATGCGGTTAAAAATAAAAAACATATTTCCGCAGGAGAACTCTCGCGCAAAATAGTCGCCAGGGCATTTATAAATGATATCCAGAAAGCAAAGGACGATATAACCTGCGCCGTCATATACCCGAGAAAGCCAAGAAAACTTCTTGTTCTTTCCGGCCCCCCGGTTGACCCTGCAAATGATGAGCTTCTTTTTGAGGGTTACAAAAACTTCAACGGAAGGAAAATTATCTGCGGGGGAACAACTGCCCGGATAATCTCGAACAGACTCGGAGCTGCAATTGAAACCGATATCCGGGAACGCACGGCAGAGATCCCGCCGACATCAAGAATGCAAGGGGCGGATCTTGTTACGGAGGGTATTCTTACATTGTCCCGGACTTCGGAGTATCTCGAAGTCAAAGACAGCTGGAACAGCATGCGGAACAATGCGGTTAAGCGCCTGATTGCTCTTTTCATGGATTCGGACGAGGTGCATTTTATGATTGGGACGAAGATAAATGAGGCCCATCAGGATCCGAGTATCCCGGTTGAAATCGGACTCAGAAGAACAATAGTCAACAGAATAAAAAAAACTCTCGAGGAAAAGTATCTGAAAAAAACGTTTCTTGAATATATATAGAATTGAAATTCTGCAGGAGAAAAGATATGGAAGACAAGAACAATAACGATTTAATAAATATCAGGATTTGCACGGGAACAACATGTTATGTCATGGGGGCATCGGACCTGCTGACTCTTGAAGACTATATTCCCGGCATTAACAGAAACTCAATAAGGATATCGGGGGCAACATGCCTGGGATTCTGCAGAGATAAAAAGCTGAAACCTCCATTTGTTGAAATCGACGGTGAAATCATTTCGCAGGCGGATTTGGAAAAAGTGCTTGAAATTATAAAAGCCAAAACAGGGGGCTTGAGTTATGCTGACAATGAATAACCAGAGCAATTACCTTAGAAAGGAGCTGACGGTCAGGCTTTTGAAATCTTTTTTCTACGGAAATCTTAAGGAAACAATAGACAAATTACCGATAGAAATGAATCCGCGCAAAAACGCATCTTACCGATGCTGCATTTACCGGGACAGGGCAATGACCCGTTACAGGATTATGGCGCTCCTCGGAATCAGTATTGAGCAGGAGGATGATGAATTCAAACCCCTCGGAAAATACCTTGAAGAGGCTCTCAACCGGCCCGAAATTTCAAAACCGGTTATGACGGTTCTCGATACAGCATGCAGCTCCTGCGAGCGCGTTTCCTACAAGGTGACTGATGCGTGCCGGGGTTGCCTGGCCCGACCCTGCCGGACAAACTGCCCGTTTGATGCAATTACTTTCATCAACGGCAAAGCTGTTATAAACCGGGATCTCTGCCGGAATTGCGGTAAATGCCTCGAACTGTGTCCGTATAACGCTATTGTTCATATCCCTGTCCCCTGTGAAGAAAACTGTCCCGTCGGAGCGATCAGCCGCGATGAAAACGGAAGCATGTTTATTGATTACAAAAAATGCATCTCCTGCGGCAGGTGCAGCCGCTCATGCCCCTTCGGGGCAGTAATGGAACGCAGCCAGATAATTGATGTTGCATCAATACTCAAAAAAGATAAACCGGCAGTCGCCCTGCTTGCTCCGTCGGCTATCGGACAATTTCCAGGCAGTCTCGGACAGCTTGCTGCGGCGGTCAAAAAGGCCGGTTTCAGGGCTGTCTTTGACGTTGCTTCCGGGGCTGCAAAAACTGCTGAACTGGAGGCTGCCGAATTCTCCGAACGGGAGGAAGAAGCCCGCAGCATCGGCGGAAACTTCCTGATGACTACATCATGCTGCCCGGCCTGGATTGAAACTGCTGAAAAACATATTCCCGAAATGAAAAAGCATGTATCCCGAACAGGCACGCCTATGTACTATACGGCCCGGGAGGCTGCAGCCGTTTTCCCGAACGCACCCATAGTATTCATCGGTCCCTGCACAGCCAAAAAGAACGAAGCCCTTCGCGACGGCTCGGTTGATTATGTACTTAGCTTTGAGGAGCTCGGCGCCTTTTTTATTGCCCTCGGTATAGAGGTAAACGAATGCGAAGAAGAAAATTTCTGCAACGCCGACAACTGTATTACCGACAGCCTGTTTCAGGCAAGGGGATTTGCCGCCTCAGGAGGTGTGTCGGAGGCTGTAACGGCAGGGATATCTGCCGGGCTGCGCAAAGAATTCCGCCCTTTGTCTGTCGACGGTTTATCCAAAAAGAATTTCAACCTGCTTAAGACTGCATCAGCCGGCAGGCTGAATTACAATATGATAGAGGTAATGTCCTGCGAGGGGGGCTGTATCTGCGGCCCGGGTGTAATAAGCAATCCGAAAATCGCAAGGAAAAAACTGGAAGAATGCAGAACCTCAGCGTAAAAGAATGCTGGATTCCGGCCGGCTGCCGTGGTATTCTGAAACTATGAACAGAATATCAGTATATATGTCGATATTTTTATTACTGGCGCTGCCCGTATTCAGTTCGGGAGAAGGAATATCAGAGCTTTCCGGTTCATCTTTGCCGTCGGAGAATCTGCCGGTAACAAGGGTCACCCTCTACTCGGCCGGACTCGCACATATGGTGCATGAAACAACCGTCACTGGTAACGAACTGCTTATGTTTCCGGTGGAACCGAAAGATATCAATGATATTCTGAAAAGCCTGGTTATTGAAGATCTTGACGGCGGCACTGTCGAGGTAGTGAACTTCGACAGTTCTGATCCTCTGAATATTGTTCTGGGAGATCTGCGAATCAACCCTGCCGGGTCTCCGCCGCTGGCCGATTTTTTGCAACGGACCCAGGGTGAATGGATTATTGCCGCTACTGACGACAATGAACTTGAAGGCCGGATATTCAGCGTTGAAAAACAGCAAACCGATGATGGACAGCGTGTAATTCTAAATCTCATGAACAGCTTCGGGTTAAACTCCATTGATATTACAAGGCTGAAAACTCTCCGCTTTGCCGACCCTGCTCTTCAGCAGGAATTGTCGACAGCGCTTGAAAAAATTGCCGCCTCAAGAATGAAATCTGTCCGGACCCTTAAAATATCATTCACAGGCAACGGAGAACGAAGGATCAGACTCAGTTACATCCGTTCCGTACCGCTGTGGAAAACAAGTTACCGGATTGTACTTGATGAATCAGGGGTCCCCCGGCTTGAAGGCTGGGCAATAGTCCAGAACACCGGAAGCTCAGCCTGGACGGACGTCAGTCTGGGTTTTGTTGCCGGCATGCCCAACGCATTTACCATGGATCTTGCTACCCCGCGTTATGTAACCAGAGAATCGGTAAGCACAGCTGCACAAAAACCGATAGGCTCTACTGTATACGAAAAGGCATATGCCCCGGAGCCGGCGCCTTCAAGCCGGCAGGCTTATGATATCCCGTCGGCTGCAATGTCCGAAAGCTTCTTTGATTTGGCTGAAGAAGAATCCTATTCCCCGCCGCCGGTAACTTCACAGGCAGCCGCTGTAAAAAGCGGGAATTTTTACCGCTACGATGTAAAACACCCGGTCACGGTTGATGCCAGGTCTTCAGCAATGATACCGATAATCCAGTATGAAAATGCAGGCAAATCTCTCGGTGTCTACGACCCGTCATATAACCTTGTGTTCAAGGGAATAATGCTTTCCAACCTTTCCGGGGCGCAATGGTCGGCTGGTCCGGCGACTGTTCTTGAAGGCCGGTACTACGGGGGCGATGCCATGCTTCCGGAAATGATTCCCGAAAGCAAACGGCTGATTACCTATGCGGTTCACGGTTCCCTGGAGGTAGATAAACAGACTGAAACCTCGCCGAGGAGGATTACCGCCCTGAAAATCCTCGATGGAATATTATACCGCACCGATAAAATGGAAAGAACGACTGTTTACCGGATTACAGGGCAAGAAGACGAGCTGCTGTTAATACACCCGCGTGAATCAGGCTGGGAATTGATCGACAGCCCTGAACCGGCAGAAGAAAACACCGGAGAGTTCCGGTTCAGCCTGACCGAATGGGACAAACCTTTCAGGGTAACCGAAGAATACACAATAGCCAGCCAGTACACCCTGTATAATTTCCAGAAAACCGAACTTGATTATTACATTGAATGGGACCGTATATCTTTGGAAATGAAAAATGCGTTGCGTCGTATTGCCGAATTAAAGAGTGAATCCGAAAACATCCGAACGCAGATAAACAGTCTCAACAGCAATATAAACAGAATTATACGCGATCAGAGCAGAATCAGGGAAAACATGAAGGTTCTGGATAAAGAATCCGACCTGTTTATTAAATACAGCGGACAGCTGGATTCTCAGGAAAAAGAACTTTCGCAGCTTAACGAACAGCTTTCAGGAAAACAGACCGAACTTCTTAATGCGGAAAAAGCCTTGAAAGATTATGTTGCTGCCCTTGCAATAGATTAAACAGCGCCGGAAACAGCGGAGTCCGGCAGCCGCCTTTCCTACTTTTTAACGCTCCAAAGCTCAACAGCTATTCCTCCTGCGGCGACGGAATACCGGGTTCTGAGATCAAACGGAACATCTTTCCGCAGATTATCCAAACCTCCGAACTTCATATACTCTTTGTAATTAAGCCAATGCTCGCCGCCTACCATAAATTCGATAAAACGGATAAACCCCGAAGCATAGAACGGCTGCGTACCGTCGGCTGTGTAATCACAGACTACCAGGTTCCCGTTCGGTTTAAGGATTCGTTGCGCTTCATTGATAACTTCCAAAACTTTATCACGCGGCTTTTCATGAAGAGCCAGCGAAACAATCACAAGCTCAACAGATTCATCAGGTATTTCCGTATTCGATGCATCTTTAAGCCGGCATTCAGGGGCGTGACGACCTTTTGATGCAATTCGAAGCATATCTTCGGATAAATCAATGCAAATCAGGTTATCATAACCGGCCTGTTTCAGCAGCTTGAGCTGGTGTCCTGTCCCGCAGCATAAATCCACAATACCTGCCGGATTCAGTTCCTTTACCAGATTTACAACCCTTTTGCGGACACCCGCTAAAAAAGGGTTCAAAAGGAGATCATATGAAGCGGCGAGAAAACTATATTCATTCATATCTATATATAAAATAATACAGAGTACGCTCAATAGCAATAAAAAAGTAACAAATCACCGCCCCGACTGTGTTATAACATATATACGCAGCTTCAGGAGAAATAAATGAAAAAGACAATTGCCGCAGTAACGGTATTGCTGATTCTTTTAAGCGGTTGTTCAACAATAAACAACCTTCATGAATATAATATCTATGAAAAGCGAATTGCAATGGACATGATGATACCGCCGGAGCCTTCAGTTTATATTGATTACACCCCAGTGAATTTCGGCGAAGACAAGCTTTTAGCGGCTGTGCAGCTCGGCTCGAACCTGCTGAAGGCCGGAGAGGCAGCTGAAGCTGAAGAGAAAATGCTCAGGGCCCTTGACGGGTTGTATATTCCGGAATACGCAGCCGAACTGACATTTGACCGGATAGTAAAGTACCTTGACGGCACAATGACGGAAGATCTCTACGATGCCGATATCATTCTTGAAATTGATGTTAAGGAATATGGGATAGAAGCGTATTCATACGGCGGCGAAGTAGCAATGACCTTTGCAATGACCGCCCGTTTTTATCACCCTGAAGATAATAAAATTATCTGGCAGCGCCATGTAAGTGTTGATCGGCAAATTACGCCGGGGTTTTTCGGCGTTGACAATATTATCGGAAATGCAATAACAATTGCAAGCTTGAATAACCTTGATGAAGAACAGCTGTCCGAGGGATTCAAGGCGATGACCAGCGAAATTATGAAGGAAACAATTAACCTGCTTAAAAAGGATCTTAGAAAAGCAAGAGATAAGTAATCACTGAAAGGACTAATTTAAACCGGGATTCTAATTTCGAACAGGGTTACCGGCTGCTTTTTCAGTATAATGTTCCCTTTCATCTGGGCAGTAAGAGCTGAAATCAGCCTCAGTCCCAGGGTTCCGGAATGAGCAAGAGTTATATCTTCACGAAAAGCAATACCGTTGTTGGACAATCTGAGAATATACTCATCGGCAGTCTTGTTTTTAACAAATTCAATCCTGAACCAGCCGTCGGTCATATTACCATAGGCATGTTTAACAGCATTTGTGGCAACCTCGTTTATCAGAAGACCAAGCGTTACTGCCGTCTTGGTTTCAATTACAATCGGCTCAACATTATATTTAAGCTCAACAGGGACAGCAGTAAACGAATAAAAGATTGCTTCCAGAAGCTCCCGGAAGTAATCATTAACATGGATTCCCGAGAAATCGCCGCTGAGGTAGAGTTTTTCATGAATCAAACGAATTGAATCGATCTGGTGTATTATATCGGACAGGTCGGCAGAAGCACCCAGCGCCGTATCCTTAAGGTGAACAAGTGAATTAACCATCAGCAGATTATTCTTGACCCTGTGGTTAAGCTCTCTCATCAGGAAATCTTTTTCGTCTTCAGCCGCTTTTCGTTCGGTTATATCAAAGATAAAACCTTCAAACCCTGTTATTTTTCCGTCTCTGTATACAGGAGCTGCGGTAAAGGTATGGTATTTCACGGAACCGTCGCTGCATAACCGTGAAGCCTCACCTTTTTTAAATACTTCACCGGCCAACAGTTTTTCAACAATACCCGCAGCCTCTTCTGCCTCTTCGGAAGTCTGCGTTTTAAGGAAAGACTGCCCCAGGATATCTTCCTTTTGTTTATATCCATGCATTTCAAGCCATGCCTGGTTGACCTGATTGTACCGGCCTTCAGTATCAACAGAAAAATAACCTGCATTTGTATTTTCGATTGCGAGTTCGAACCTATTTTCAGTTTCAGATAATTCAAAACTGCGTTTACTAACTTCATTTTCAAGGAATACCGATTTGTTTCTGAACAGATATATTACAAATAATAGAAGAAAAAGTACCGAAGCCGCCATTGCATCTATTTTAATTCTTTGAATCCATCCCAAGTTTGCAGCTGAATCGGCAATGTGAAGCTTCAAGATCCAGAAAGAATCGGCAAAATTGATTTTTCGCTCTTCTACAAGCATACGCTCGTTCGGACAGTTATGGTAAAATTCATTGTTTTCAGCATCAGTCAGATGCAAATGAAATCTGTCTGTATCGGTCCTGCTGATAACGTCGTTAATTATTTCATCTATATCGATTACGGCTATCGCCATCCCGAGAAAAACATCATCTGCAAAAACCGGGTTTCGTGCTACAATACCAAGCCCTCCCTGCCTTAATTCGAAGGGGGGCTGAACAGTCATGGTTTTTTGTCCGATAGCCTTTTCGGTATATTTTGCGCGCTGCGGATCCGACAGAAGAACCATTGGTTCGGTTATCGTTATCTCGTTGCCTCTGGGCGGGTATACGTAAATAACCTGGGTGTTGCTGTCGGTCAGCTGCAAAGCTCTGACGGCAGGGTTATCTTCCATAATACCTGCTGCATACCCGGCAAATTCTTCCTCGGTGATATCAGGGCGAAGTTCATACAAAGCTTTCAGGCATATGGTATTGCTTATACGAATATTGACGGCATTTTCAAGAAGAACCATAACCAGATCAGCTTCACCTGAAAGTTCACTCTGCAATACCTCGCGGTTGTTTTCAACCTCAGCCCTGTCCAGCATATAGATAAGAAATATACCTGACATTATTAATATTAAAGCGAGAGTTTTTTTCATTTATATAATTAATTATAGAAAAAACTTTTATAAAATCAAATTCTGACAATTTTTTTTTCAAATTTCTCAACCATTTCAGTTTATAATCGTATATAAGTGTATGAACCGGCTGAAAATCAGGGTTTCGGACAAATCAAAGTTTTCTTGCAAACTGCAAACAGGCTTTACAGAAACGTATTATTTCCCCCGGCGGCTGCGAAGCAGGTTCCTTATCTGGCGAATTCTGTTGGGATGTATAAACAGGATAAATACGCCCCCGATTATATTACCGAGCGTGACCGGAAGAATATTACCCCAGATTGACAGATGCTGCTGAAATGAAGCGCCTTCTGTGAATAACCCTATAGGGATTAGAAACATATTTGCAACGCAGTGCTCGAAGCCCAGGGCCACAAACGCCATTACCGGCACAATACAACAGAGCATTTTCGATACAATATCGCGAGCCATCGCCGACATTATAACCGCCAGAATAACCAGCATATTGCAGAAAATGCCTCGTATCAGGGCCTGCCCGAACGGTAAAGCAAGCTTTTTAGCGGCAATGCCTGCGGCCAGAGTGCCTATGCTGCCGGGATCCGTAACACCGCCGAAGATTGAAACAGGCTGTCCGAACAGCCCGGCACGGTACACCAGCCAGGTATAAACCACGGCGCCGACAAAATTCCCGACATATACAAACACCCAGTTGCGAATAAGTTTCCTGAAACTGTAATGCCGCGTTACGGCGCCGACGAGCATAAGAACATTTCCGGTGAACAACTCGGCGCCGGCAATAACTACAAGAATCAACCCGACCGCGAAAACTGCCCCTCCGACAATCTTTCCCAGTCCTTCATTGAGTGCAACGAGAAAAAGATGCCCGCCGATACTAATATAAACTCCTGCAAGGATTCCCAGCAGAAACAGCTGCCAGGGTCTGGAATTTGCCTTTTTCTCACCGAGCTTGGAAATTGTTTTTCCAAGTTCTGAGTATGAAAGCTTTGGATCGTAGTTTTTCATATCGGACATTACCCTATCCTGTTCATTCAGTCTCGGCTGAAATATTAATTATTCATGCTGCTATTACTATATATCATAATCATCAACCAGTCTTCAAGTGCTTATTTTCCGGGCATCCTTCGGCTGATGATTATTGCTTTCTGCGGTGTTACGTTATAATTTACATTTGGGCCGTTTTGCATTATTATATTCTGATATGGGCGTAAAAATTTTACTTGTCGAAGATGAAGCTATTATAGCCCTCAATCAACAACTTCTCCTGGAAGAGAATGGTTTTGAGGTTGTTCACTGTCATACCGGAGAAGAATCAGTCAATATCATAATTACTGATCATGATATTAACCTGGTTCTGATGGATATAGATCTGGGCGAAGGTTTGGACGGAACCCAGGCTGCAAAAAAAATACTTTCAATAAGAGATTTGCCGATTATCTTTGTTACCGGACATAACGAACGTGACATGGTTGAAAAGGTTAAAGGCATTACCCGTTACGGATATGTAATCAAGAATTCCGGTAATTTTGTTCTGGTTGAAGCAATTACAATGGCTATCGAGCTGTTTAAAGCTCATTCCCTGATAAAAAAAAGTGAAATAGAATACCGTGAAATTATCGACGGCGCAGAATTGGCGATTATCAAAGTAGATAGAGAGGGAAAGATTATCTTTTTCAGTAAAGGCGCTGAAAGAATATTCGGATTCAGACAGGAAGAAGTTCTTGGGAAACACAGCGCCGACAGCATTAATCCTGAAACAGGCGCGGACGGCTCTAATCACAGGGAACTTATACAAAAGATATTCTCCAACCCTGCAAACTACAAATATAATGAAAATGAGAATTTAACAAAAGACGGAAAAATTCTCTGGATGCAATGGTATAACAAGGCGGTTTTTGATCATAACGGAAACCAAATGTATATTCTGTGTATCGGCAACGATATAACTGAACAGAAATTAACCAATAAAAAACTGGAAGCTTCGGAAAAACTGTTCCGTTCCGCTTTCAGCCATACCCCCGCGCTGATGTCCATAAGCAGAGCTTCCGACGGCACTATCTTTGAAATAAATGATTCTTTCATAAAACTTACAGGTTATAACCATGAAAAAGCCATAGGCAGGACTTCCGTTGATATAGGAGTAATCTCGGCTGAACAGCGGGACAAGCTGCTAAAGGAATTCAGCGGGAAGAATGAGATTCATAATATAAATTTAACAATAAACCACGCCTCCGGGAAAGAACTCAAGTGCTTATATTCAGGAGCAATAATTGAAATTGAAAGTGAGAATGCACTTTTATCGATGGCACAGCTGATTGAGTAAAGATGCAAAAAACCCCGCACACCAAGCGGGGTTTGCTTTTACATAAAGACTCATACCCAAATTGCAATCAACCCAATCCGGACTTTCTCCTTGAGTACACATCATACCATACTGCCAGCAACAGAACCGACGCTTTAACGATATACTGCCAGTTAGCCCCGACATTCATCAGTGAAAGTCCGTTATTGATAACGCCCATAACCAGACCTCCCATTATGGCGCCGATAATGGTACCGATACCACCCGAGGCTGATGCACCGCCGATAAAACATGCGCCGATGGCGTCCATCTCAAACAGTATTCCTGCGTCGGGAAGTGCCGAATTCATATAGCCTGTAAAAACAATTCCTGAAAGGCCGCAAAGACCGCCCATTATCACATGAACCAGGAAAACCACTTTTTCGGAATTAATTCCCGACAGCTTGGCGCTTCTGGCATTTCCTCCTACAGCGTAGATATACCGGCCGAAAACAGTGTTCTTTGTAAGAAAGGTAAAAACCAGAACCGTTATTCCAAGTATGACAAAAACATTAGGCAGCCCGCGGTACCGGGTAAACTGTACGCATAATAACAATAGTATTCCCGAGATAAAGACCTGTTTCAGCAGGAAATAACCAATCGGCAGAATTTTAAACCCGTTTTTAATTTTTGTACGCCTGTCATTGATACTAAAAAATATTATAAACAGTACAATGACTATTCCAAGCAGAACAGGAAGAAGATGAATAACATCTCCGCCTCCGCCGAGATCCATCGACAGGAAATTCACTGTTCCTGAAGCTGTATTTTTGAAAACATCCGTTCTGGGGGTTATCGGAGTAACATTAGTTACAAGATATGTAAGTCCGCGAAACATCAGATAACCCGACAGCGTAACAATAAATGCAGGAATCTTTACAAAAGCAATCCAGTAGCCCTGGTAAACTCCGACAAGCAGACCCAGAAGGATTGTAAGTACTATGGTTGTAAAGAAATTGCAGCCTGCATTATATAAAATAACCGATACAGCTCCGGTAAAGGCCGTAACCGATCCGACCGAAAGATCAATATTTCCGATTATTATTACCAGAACCATTCCGGTTGCCAGAATCAGAATATAACTGTTCTGCACAAAAATAAAAGTGAAGTTTCGCGGATTAAGATTCACTCCCGATGTCCCGAAAGCGAAAATCGCCATTATAATTCCGAGAATTATAAACATTGTATATTTTCGCATATTTGATCGCGCCAATTCCAGGAAATTCCCAAGGGCGCTTTCGTTTTTATTAATCATCTTCTTTCTCCTGAATTTTCTGCAGTGCTATCGTCATTATCTTTTCCTGAGAAGCATCTTCCCGGTTAATTTCACCTTTGATTACTCCATGATTCATTACATAAATCCTGTCAGCCATTCCTATTGCTTCCGGCATTTCAGAAGAAACCATAATAATGCTTTTCCCCTGACTGACCAGATCATTCAGAATACAGTAGATTTCGTATTTGGCCCCGACGTCGATGCCTCTTGTAGGTTCATCGACAATAAATATCAGCGGGTCGGCAAGCAGACATCGGCTGAGAACAACCTTCTGCTGATTTCCGCCGCTGAGATTTTTAACTATCTGATCAACCGAAGGGGTTTTTATATTCAGGGCTTTGCGATATTTTTCCGCTTCCCTGATCTCCTGGTTCTTTTTAATCACTCCGTAGCTGGAAAGTTTTTTCAGACTGGAGTTGGATATATTGGTTTTTATATCCTGAATCAGGATTAATCCCAGGGCTTTACGATCCTCCGAGACATATCCGACACCGGCATCAACGGCATCCTTCGGCGTATGAAAGTTCATCTCCTTTCCATTCACAAAAACCGAGCCGGAACACCTTGATCCGTACGATTTCCCGAAAATGCTCATCATCAGCTCGGTTCTGCCTGCTCCCATCGGGCCGCAGAACGCGAGGATTTCTCCTTTTCTCAGATGAAACGAAGCGTTTTTAACCACAGCCAGATCCGGATATTCCGGATGATATACAGTCCAGTCCTTTACCTCCAAGACTATTTCCTCATCAATTTTATGTTTCTTTTCCGGAAAACGGTGGGTCATATCACGGCCGACAATATCCTTTATCAATACAGCCTCGGTTACATTATCGTTTTTTGCATCATAGCTGTTTATTGTTTTCCCGTCTCTGAGGGTTGTAATACTGTCCGCAATTTCAAGGATCTCGTTCAATTTATGTGAGATCATAATGCAGGTAATCCCTTCATTTTTCAGACCGAGTATAAGCTGCAGAAGCTTTTCGCTTTCAGAATCGTTTAACGATGATGTCGGCTCGTCCAGAATGAGAAGTTCGACTTTTTTTGACAATGCCCTTGCGATTTCAACAAGCTGCTGTTTTCCGACGCCCATCCGGCTTACTATGGTATCAGGGTCTTCATCCAGGCCGACTCTTTCAAGATAGATCTTAGAATCCACAATCAGCTTTGACCAGTTTATGATACCCGTTCTTGATTTTATATGACCCAGGAATATATTTTCATAAATTGACAAGTAGGGGCTCAGGGACAATTCCTGATGTATGATAGCCAGGTTTTTATTCTCGCTGTCCTTAACACTTTTAAAATTTGTTTCTTCACCATGAAAAAAAACCTGCCCGGCAAAGTCTCCGTGAGGAAAGACCCCGCTTATTACATTCATGAGGGTTGATTTCCCGGCCCCGTTCTCGCCGCAAATACAGTGAATCTCTCCTTTTTTTACTTTCAGGTTGACATCGTCAAGCGCCATAACGCCGGGAAATTCCTTGGTTAAATTTTTTACTTCAAGAATGTATTTTTCATTCACTATGTTTTCCTGTACTTAGAAAATCTATAAAAGCGGCGTTATATAACGCCGCTCAATATTTCCGGTTAATCCTAGTAACCGATGGTTGATAATTGCTCGTCGGTGTAATATCCGCTGTCTACAATTATTTCCTTCAGATTTTCTTTTGTAACCAGAATCGGATCAAGCAGATATGTGGTTACGTCCTTGACATTGGTGTCGAATGTTGTTTTTTCAGTTCCCGGAATCTTCGGTGTTGCACCCTTGAGAATGGCGTCGGCAAGTTGAATGGTCGCTTCGGCAAGAAGTCTGGAATCCTTGAAAACAGTCATATACTGTTTGTTTTCAGAGATATACTGGACTGTAGCCAGTTCTCCGTCCTGTCCTGTTACAACCGGAAGTTTGGCAATTGTATCATATTTCGCGTCATTTGAACATGCTTCAACAATTGCGCGTCCTACGGGATCGTTCGGCGCAAGTACAGCATCAAGCACAACGTCTTTCGCATCGTTTGTAAGCAGGTTTTCCATCCTGGCTTTTGCCTCTTCAGCCCTCCAGCCTTCTGTTGCAATTCGCTGAAAATTGGCTTTGTCGGCGGATGTTTTCGGGTAAGGACCTACCACAATCAGCTTGCCCTTGTCGATATACGGATTCAATACTTCCATTGCTCCGTCATAGAAGAAGTACGCGTTATTGTCGGTCGGTGATCCCGCAAACAGGGTTATATACTGCGGTTCGGAAACATTATCCAGATCAAGCGCCTCAACAATGGCTGTTGCCTGGAGAAAACCTACTTTTTTCAGGTTGAATGTCATATAGTAATTGAAATCACCTGAATCCATCAAAAGACGGTCGTAAGAAATAATCTCTATTCCTTCGCTCGCAGCATCTGCAAGCACAGTATTAACACCTGTATTTATGCTTGCAACAACAAGTAAATCTATTCCTTTTGTTATAAAGTCTTCGATTTGTTTGTTCTGTTTGGTCTGATCTGCATCGCCAAAAGTTACTTCTGCCTTATAGCCTAATGCTATTGCATTTTCTTTAAGCTTTTCGCCGTCGGTGACCCATCTGGCTACATGAGTTTCAGGCATGGCTATCCCGATAAATTTCTGCTCGCCTTCCGACTGTCCCCCTGCAAATAAAGGCATTCCCACGATGATCATCGTGAAAAACAGAACCAATAATGCTTTTTTCATAATGTTCTCCTTTTATAAAAATAGTTTATTAATTCTATTACGTGAAATTGTATCGTGATACAGGAATTGTTTTGTAAATCAAGCCGGTTTTTGATATTTAAAAAGAATATGCGGAACCTGTCTGGATAATCTTTACATCAATTCTGTCCTTGCAGGTTTCTGTAAACGTCTTCGCGGGAATGAAAAGCATCCCTGATAACCGTCTGGTCCATCTGATCTGCAGAAACAGCGATCGGGGT
The DNA here is from genome assembly GCA_963675665.1 of Spirochaetia bacterium. Lineage (GTDB taxonomy): Bacteria > Spirochaetota > Spirochaetia > UBA9216 > UBA9216 > Thalassospirochaeta. The sequence goes on along the minus strand of OY776510.1, from coordinate 2,689,329 downwards.
TTCAACAAAAAACGGAATTTCTGCAATGCTGTTATTTTCCAGGTACTGCTCGGGTTCAGGGATCTCTCCTTTTGCCATTCCCACAGCAAGTTCCGCCGCCCTTTGCGCGAGCCGCGGAATAGGTTTATAAACAGTCATTAGCTGCAATCCTTCAACAACCCTCTGACAGGCCAGAAGATCAGCATCCTGTCCGACAACAGCTACCTTCCCCGCCAGCCTGAGTTCAGACAACAGGCTGACGGCAGCGCCGGCTATTGCGTCGTTGGCTGCGGATATGGCGTCTATATCCCGGGTTTCTTCAAGGACTATACCGATCTTTTCCCTTGCTTCATCAAAACTCCAAAGATCCAGCCATATTTCATCATACAGCGTAATTTTTCCGCTCTCGATATAGGGATCAAGGATTTCATGAACTCCTGCATTTACTTCAAAACTGTTGTTGTCGTGAATTGAACCGTTAACAATCAGATAATTACCGGACGGCTTTTCCGATATCAGCGCACCGGCAAGCAGTCTGCCGACTTCCCTGTTGTCGAAAGACACATATCCGGTAATGGGAACACCCATAATCGGCCGGTCATAGGACAGAACAGGAATACCTTTGTCCATTATTTTTTTAATAACCCCGGCCAGAAGCTCCATATCCTGGGGAATAACAACAAGAACATCTATGTTGTGATCAAGAAGGTACTGGATCTGCGGGATTTGTCCCTGTGCATTTCCCGGCGACTTGGCAAAAATTACTTCTGCACCCAGTTCTCTTGCCACATTTGTAAAAATCTTTATATCGCGGTCCCACCGTTCCAGAAGAAAAGTATCCGTTGCTGCCGAAAAACCGATGCGTATTGTATCATCATCCTGCTGCTTGTCTTTTTTGCAGGAAATCCCGGTCAGCAATATACAAACAACCAAAACGATAAACAAAATATATTTTTTAAATTTCATAATTTATCCTCCTGATTCCAAGATCCGACGGGGAAATATTCATATATTTACGGAATATTCTGCTGAAATAATTCGGATCGGAATATCCTACTTTATAAGATATTTCCTTGATTGAGAGATTTGTATTTTTAAGCAGTTCTACTGCCTGTTTTATCCTGTAACGGTTAAAATACTCGTTGAAATTTGTGTCGAGATGCCGGGAAAAGAGTCTGCTCAGGTAGCTTGTCGATACATTGCACAAACCGGCTATATCAGTCAGCTGAACAGGTTCCATATATTTCTGGTGAATCAGCTCAAGCGCCATCAGCAGAGGTTTCGGACAGGATTTGTTTTTGTATTTTCCGATAAGAAACTGCAGCGTATCGAGCGTCGGCGTCAACCATAATTGCCACTCCTCCACATTTTTCAGCTGCATAATCTCTTCAGCCGGATTAACAGTAAATCCCTGTGAGATAAGAAAATCTTCGTCTATCTCATTCAGAAGCAGGGTAAACAGCGCAACCATCTTACCTTTCGCAATAATAAAATCCGAATTATTGAATTCTTCGAGCCAGAATGATTCCAGCATATCCTTGAAATTCGACCAGTCTGAAGCAAGAAAACTGTGTGTTAGATTCTTCATCTGCGCCCTTTCACCGGTGTCCCTTTTCTTATTCATGTCGGCTCTGGCAAAAGGTCTGAATGCCTCAATGTAGGATTCGTTCAGACGGGAGAAATGCACAAAGCTGCCCCGCCCGAACTGGTATTGATAATTCCTGATGTTGCTGCAGACCGAGTCTATAGTTGAAATCAAATCCTCAGAGCCGCTTTTTGCCGGAATAAAAAGCATCAGGCGTCCCGAAATAACCCTTGAAAAGCATTGCATTTTGAACATAAACTGTTCGGTCAGTTTGGCGTAGGCATCTTTCAGCATCGGGCTTTCCGGAGGATTCAGAACGTCAGCAATAATTATAGCCCCTATATCACCTTCAACAGAAAAAAGATGACTGAAATCGTTCCATTCGGTTTCCGAAGGATTTTTCCAGATTAAACTGCGCAAAAACCTGTTAAGCTCTTCATCCCTGGTTTTTTTATAAAACCGGATATCCTGCAGTTCACTGCTGTGACTTTCTCTTATTTCGTCCAGATGGACTTTAACCTTCCGCAGTTCATGAATCAGTGTTTTCCTGGAAATTGGCTTTACCAGGTAACTGAACACTCCAAGGGGAATCGCTTTTTTTGCTATGTCAAATCGTTCGTAGGCGGTAGCCAGGATAAAAACTATATTCCTGTACTGTTTCTGAATACGTGTAATCGCATCAATCCCGTCGATTCCAGGCATCTGTATATCCATAAATACAAGGTCCGGTTTTACCTCAGAGATTAAATCAATAGCTTCAGCTCCTGATCTGGCTTTACCGCATAATTCGAAATCATCTACATTCTTTTCAAGAATAAAAGCAAAACTGTCCAGAACAGGTTCTTCATCATCTACTATTACAACTCTATACACGGCTCCACCTCGGTATGAATACGGATTACTATTTCTGTTCCCTTACCCGGGCGGCTGTTAATGGAAATAACGTCCTTCTGTTCAGGATAGAAAAAATAACAGCGCTGGATTACATTTTCCAGGCCCATAACCTTTGAACTTAACTGATAATCATGCGTATGCGGTATCAACAGCGATTTTACCATTTTCCCGGAGATTCCTATTCCGTCGTCCCTGACCGAAATTATTATTACAGGATCTTCATATTTTATGCTTACGCTTATTTCTCCTATCTGCTCCGACTTCTTAAAAGCATGCAGAACGGAATTCTCGACAAGAGGCTGAATAATCATTGCCGGGCAGTTAAACCTGTCAAGCAGCTCTTCCTGAACCTCAAGAGAAAGATTAAGCGTTTTGGGAAACCTGATTCGCAGTATATAGAAATATGAACGCAGCCCCTCTATTTCATGTCGAAGAGGAACAAAGAATTTGGTTTCCCTGATATTAAACCTGAACAAAGCAGCCAGGTGTTCCATATACTCGGCTGTCCGGTCAGCCTCTTCAACTATCGCCAGCTGAACGCCGGTGTTTATCGTATTAAAAAGAAAATGCGGATTCATTTTTGCCTGCATTGTATACAGTTCCATTCTCTTCAGCAGCTGCTCCATTTTCATATTTCTCAACCGTTCGGCCATCATTTGCTGTTCAATTTCTTTCTGGTTTTTAAGTTCAATTATGTAGTGATGGATACTGTTTTTCATATTGTTAAACGCGCTTGTAACCTGGTTCAGTTCGTTCACTGACTGAAGATGCACATCCGGAACTTCAAAATTTCCGTTCGACAGCTGTATGGCCTGCTGCGATAGCTCATACATGGGGCTGGTAATCATGTTCACCATCTGCAGCAGCAGCGAGTAGACAAAAGCCGCCGCTGTAATTATGAGCAGCAGGTTGAAAATCTGAATCCTTTCAAAAAGTTCCAGAAATGAACGATATTCATACAGCTGTACCCTGAAACCTGCAAGGCTTGCATCATCAATCCGCTTTGAGATATATGTGTGAAGCTGACTGAGCTCTTCATAAGCGATAGTATACTCGGAAACCTTGCGGCCTCTTTTCATTTCAATTATCTGGTTGGTTTTAACCAGATAGGCATCTATCAGAAAAAATATTTCCCTCTTTATCAAATCAGTATCTACATTTGTAACCGGACGCTCTTTCGGAACCGACTCGTTCATTGTTTCGGTAATAAAAAGCAGTCTGGACAATGCTGAAGATGACCAGCTGGACAGGTAATCCTGAAGCGGCGACTGAATCTCATTCAGCTGACCTTTAAGATCCTGCAGAAACTGCTCATCCTCGAAACGCTGGTCGGCTATTCTCTGAATGTTCATGGTAATCACCAAAATTATGCTGAACGAAACTGCAAGTATCAAAATGCTGATTGAAACATAATAGACAAGTTTGAATTTAAGAGAGTTTTTAATCATTTCGGGTTCCCCTGCGGGAGAATGCTGTCGGAATTCTCAGTGATTACCGAGATGCCGGTATCGACAAAAGCGGATGTATACCCGCTTGTATTAATTTCATTCAAAGCAAGGACGGCATTCTGCCCTATTTCAAAGGGGTGCCTGACAATACTGCCGAGAATAATGCCTTTCTTTATATAATCCTTAATTTCCTGATTGTCGCCGAAACCGATTACCTGAACAATTCCTACAAGGTTCATGTCTATAATTGCCTGCACCGTTACCAGGGTATCATTCGGATCGGTGAGTATTATTAAATCGACCGGGGAGTCCTGCTGGGTCAGCTCATAGGTGACTTTTTCAACATCAAGGGGATTAAGGCTTGTATCCCTGGCCGTCAGTGTCAGGTTGCGGTATTCAACTGTATCCTGTATTCCCATCTCTACAAGCGTCCGGTCGGACATTAATCCCGGGTTTTTCTCGCTGTAAACAATTGCAGCATTCAGTTGGCTTTTTTTTATCCGCATTATCAGTCGGCCTATCGCCTTGCCTGAATCAAAACTGTTTGTGCCGATAAAAAATGATTGGGGGCTGCTTAAAACATCGTTTTCGATCTGTACAATAGGGATATTCGCGTCGGCAATGGCTATAAGGCTCTTCATGATTGCAGGATCTTCTTTGTACAGGTAGACAGCAACACCGTCGATTCCGGTATACGGAGCCATACTCAGGCTCAGCGTATTTGAATTTATATAATAAAAGGTTATGGCGCAATCCATTTTTCCTGCAGCTTCGACCGCTCCGGATCTTATGTTCTCAAAAAATGAAAAGTCCGACGTCGGAAGGAAAAAAGCATAATGATTACTTTTCTCAATCTGCTCACCGGAGTCATTTTGGAAAAGAGAATTATTTGCCATTGTTCGTACAGATAACCCGAGAAGCAGCAGGAACAGAGCGCCTGACAGCGGAGTTACAATTCTCAGGATTTTATTCATAACGTAATACTAAAATCGAAATCAACTGCTGTAAAGTAAAAAAAGTTACTGTCCCTAAATAACACTGTTCTTTACTGCAGTTTATACTGCAAAATCTTTTTTTTGATTGTATTCTTTTTTATTATTGAATAAAGTAGTAGCTGTATAATTTGTTTCATTTAATTGTCGGGGTCAGTGCTTAATGCAATTTGTTATAATATTTAAGATAATTACTTTGCTTTCAGCTGCCGGCTCTACAGTATTAGCAGTTTACGCCTATACCAAAAGAAAAAAATCACGCCCCCTGCGGTATTATTCCGCACTGATGTTTGCCAATACTGTCTATGCAACAGGTTATCTTCTTGAAATCAACATGCCTGATTTGGCTTCAGTAATAATGTGTCTTAATTTTGAATATATAGGCCTGTCCTCTATTCCGGTGCTGTGGATTTTTCTTGCATGTTCCTATAACCCCCGAAACATGGAAAAAGACAGAAAAACAAATAAAGGACTGAATTATTTATGGCTGATTCCGGCAGGCATTATTGTTCTTGTCTGGACTAATCCCGTTCACCGCCTTATTTACAGTGATATCACCCTGTTGAGCGGGCTTCCAACGATTACCATAACCCAGTTTCAGCGGGCTCCCCTTTTCTGGATTGCAAACACCCTGCTTATTATTTTACATTCAGCCGGAACATTGCGGATGATCTATAATACATTAAATGCAAGGGGAAAATTCAGGGGACAGTTTATGTTATTAATAACTGCAGCGCTTTTGCCGTCTTTTGCCCATGTTCTGTTACTGGCACAGATAATTCCGTACAAACTTGATATTGTACCCATCGCTTTTACACTATCCGGTATGCTTCTCTTTTGGGGTATGTTCAAAATCCAATTATTCGATCTGTTCCCAATAGCAAGCAATATGGTATTGAATGCCATAGAAGATGCGGTTCTTGTTCTGGACAATAAAAACCGCCTAACGGAATGCAACCGATCTGCATCTTCAATTTTCCCTGCGTGCAACGGAGACAGCTACGGAAGCCCTCTTGAAATCCTGGAGTTCCGGCTCTGGGAAAAGATCAGGGATATTGACGATACTGCAGAGATCAGCCTGCCTGTTAATCAGGTTCAGCACATTTTTAAAGCATCAAGATCTGATATAGAACATAATTTTTATGGAAAACTTGGTGTCCTCTATATTCTGCATGATATTACCGAATTACATTCACATGTCAGAAAACTTGAAAAGCTTGCTTCTTTCGACAGTCTGACAGGCCTTTTCAACAGGCGACACTTTATGAAACTGGCGTCCATGGAAGTGTCGCGGGTAAATCGCTACAACAGCTTTTTTTCATTAATAATTTTTGATCTTGATCATTTTAAATCCATAAACGATAAATACGGCCACAGTGCCGGAGATGAAGCTCTTAAAATTATAGGCCGGCTTTTAGATGAAAACACAAGAGCCGGAGATTTATATGCCCGATACGGCGGAGAAGAGTTTGTTATGCTTTACCGGGATACAACCCCCGATCAGAGCCAGGGACCGGTAGAAAGATTGAGAAAAGCTATTGAAAAAACACCTGTTTGCCATAATAAAAATACAATTCACATTACCGCCAGTTTCGATATAAGTTCTTTTATACCGGGTAACGGCAACACTCTTGAAAAAAGCCTTCAGCAGGCAGATACAGCAATGTACAAAGCCAAAAAACTCGGCAGAAACAGGATATGCCGTTACGGACGATGAGCCTTTCTCGTATAATTTTTATTAAAATGAATTTTGAAAATACTTTTATTTTTACTATACTTGATTTAACACACATTGTAACACATAGAGGATTCATGAAGGCTGGAAGATACCTTTTAAAAATCACTTTTATCGTTCTTGTTATATTACTTGTTGTCGGCTGCAGCTTTAACAATACCGCAGCCCCGCATTCGGATATACAAAACGGGGTTCTGGATTTACAGGGGTATGACTTTGAACTTGAAGGGCCTGTAAGGCTGAACGGAGAATGGGAATTCTACTGGAATAATCTTCTTTATTCCGAAGATTTTTCGGTTCTGAACAGTGAAAATAATGAAGTAAAAATGATGACTGTTCCTTCTTCATGGAATACCGGTGAATGGTATGAAAAGACACTTCCGGCATTCGGATGCGCAACTTACCGCCTTAATATTAAAATTGACAAAACCGACATCCTGTATGCCGTCAAAATGAAGGAGATTTTTACCGCATACCGGCTATGGATAAACGGCAGAGAAATAACCTCATGCGGCAGTGTTTCTGATTCCAAAGAGGGTTTTGTTCCCATGTTCAGACCGCATGTAACCGCTTTTCGAGCGGACAGGGACTCGCTTGAGGTAATCCTGCAAGTGGCCAATTTCAGCTATAAAAGCGGCGGGTTAAGCACCGCGATTGAGTTTGGCCCGGCACCGATGCTTCATGAGCAGAGAGAGCGGACCATTATTTTAAATTACATTCTTTTCGGCAGCCTTCTTATTATGGGGCTGTACCATCTGGGACTGTTCAGCCTGAGACGCGAGGATTGCTCAACTCTTTTTTTCGGTCTTTTATGCCTGATAATGGATTCAAGAGTACTTGTAACAAACGAGATGTTTTTTGTCACGCTTTTTCCGGGCGCCGGTTGGGATGCCTGGGTAAGAACTGTGGTCGCCGGGTATTATCTTCTGATGCCGGTTTTCACTGCTTTTCTGTATTCGCTTTATCCCGACGTTTACCATAAAAGGATTATCAAACTCCTGCTGTTTACAGGATTTATCAGCGTCATCATGGTGCTTGTTACCAACCAGTCATTTTACGTGAAAACCGAACCTTTTGCCCAGATTCTGATTGTTTCTGCAGCAGTTTACCTGCTATCAGGTCTGATAAAGGCAATTATAAAAAAAATGGATGGAGCAATCCTTGTTGTTACTGGAACCGCGATCGTTCTGGTTACCACCATCAATGACATTCTGTACGGACAATATTCAAGTTCTTTTCATCCGATGAGCACACTTACTCCGTACGGAATGCTTGTATTTGTGTTTATTCAATCCTATATTCTGTCGGCCCGCTTTTCCAACGCTTTCAGAATAGCTAATGTAGACGAACTGACCCAGGTTTTTAACCGGCGGCGCTTCAATGAACTGACGGAGAACATCTTTGAAAAGTCTGAAAAAAGCGGAAAAACCCTCAGCCTGCTTTTTATGGACCTTGATTTCTTCAAAGCAGTTAACGATACATACGGACATGATACCGGAGATCTTGTACTAAAACTGGTTGCTTCCGAGTTTAAAAACAGTATAAGAAAGGGCGATATCTTTGCCCGCATGGGCGGCGAAGAATTTGCGCTTATGCTGCCTGAAACAACCGCAGAAGAAGCACGCCGTATAGCCGACAGAATACGAAAGGCTTTTTCAGAAAAAGATATTCAGATAAAAGACAAAACCATACGCGTAACAATCAGCATCGGCATATCCACAAACAGAGACGGCGAATCAATCAGTCTTAAAAAGCTTTCCAAAAATGCGGACCAGGCTCTGTATCTTGCAAAAGAACGCGGCCGCAACCGTGTTGAGGTGTGGAACAGCCCCCATACTTTATAGACAGAAAAACAGAAGCAACAGCCCGGACGGCAGTTGCCTCCCTGTACTTGCAGAATTATCTTTTTATTATTACTGCAAGATATTCCATGGGCCCACCTTCACAGGCTTCCATATAATGCCCTTCGCCTTCATCCGTAAACATTGTATCTCCGGGAAAAAGGGTATATTCCGTTCCGTTGTCATTGACCTTTGCAGCTCCTTTCAGAATATAAAAATACTCCATTTCATTCACATGAACATGATATCCCAGCGAGGCTCCTGGCTCCAGGGTAACAAATGAAAACATTCGCGTTTTATTTTTTGTCTGTTCGGGTTCGAATAAATGACTGATCTCGACTTTTCCGTTTCCGCCCCGTGCATTCTCTCTTATTTCAATGCGATGCTCACCTTTTCTGCAAATCATTTTTTTCTCCCCGATTATTATTATGCCTTTTCAGTATGTACTTTTTTCTTCAACGAGCTTCTCTGCCTCATCGAATCAACAGCTACGGCGATAACAACAACCAACCCGCTTACAAATGTCTGCCAGTAGGGTGAAATACCCAGAACAACAATCGCGTTATCTATGATACTCAGTATTCCGACGCCAATTAAAACCCCCAGGGTTGAGCCTTCTCCTCCGGTCAGTGGGGTTCCTCCCAGTACGCATGCGGCAACTGAAGGCATGAGCCAGCCGTCGCCGATCGACGGCTGCGCGGAGGTTAGTCTTGATACCATAAGAATACCTGCCATACTACACAGTAACCCGGACATCATAAATGCCTTGATTTTTACCTTATTTACCTGAAGTCCGACAACTCTGGCGGCCTCTTTATTACTGCCGACTGCAAAAATATGTCTTCCGTACGGAGTTTTCCTTAAAATTACTGTAAGAATAATCAGGGCCCCAATCATGATAAGAAATACAAGGGGGATAAAATCCAGAAAGACCTTCTGGCCCATAAAGAAAAATCCTTTCGGCAAACCCATTACGGCGGACCCCTTTGTTATAACAAGCGTCAGTCCTACATAAATCCCCTGGGTGCCGAGAGTTGCTATCAATGCATTTACTCTCAACATCGTTACAATCAGACCGTTGATTAATCCGCAGAGCGTACCGATAAGCAAACCTATTATTATTGAAGGAACAATAGGAATTCCGAACTGCCCCATCGCAAACCCGGTAATAACACCGCTGAAAGCAGCAATAGCTCCAACTGATAAATCAATATCTCCAAGCAACAACACAATATGCTGAGCGAGCGCTATAAAACAAAGATATGTCACAGCCTTCAGAAGAACAGCAAAATTATAAATTGAACAGAAATGCGGAGACAACAGGCTGACGATAACATACATCCCCAACAAAACCAACAGTATTCCGCTTTCCTTGAAATTCCTTATTTTTTTAAAAAGCCCTATCATGCCCTCATTTTTGATGGTCATCTTGCACACCTCAATTAGTTTAAATTTTGTATACTATGAATATCCTGTTCATCGTTAAAACCCATGGCGTAACGTAACAGATTTTCATTATTTGCCTCTGTCGTTTTAACTTCAGCGCTGACGGTACCGCCATGAAAAACAAGAATTCTGTCCGTAATCTTCTGTAATTCTTCCATTTCCGATGAAATTACAATAATTCCAATCCCCATTTTAATGAGTTCATCGATTTTATCATATATTTCCGCACGTGCGTTAACATCTATTCCCCTTGTAGGTTCATCAAGGATTATAACTTTCGGTTTCATTGCTACAGCCCTTGCCAACAAAGCTTTCTGCTGATTGCCTCCGCTTAAATGACACATTTCATCCTTTAAAGACGCAGCTTTGACATTATACTCAGAAGCAAGCTCTGCAGATTTGCTTTCCAGCTTTTCTTCAGATATAAATATTCCATTTTTATAATTCTTTATTATTGGGATCATAATATTTTCATTAACGCTTAAATTGGGGAAAATCCCCTTTGTTTTTCTTTCTTCGGTAAAATAAATAATTCCGTTATTAACACCCTGGGTCGGCGTTTTATTTTTCAGACCGATACCGTTTAATAAAACTTCACCCTTGAGTATTTTTGTCCCTCCGTAAATCGCTTCAGCGGTTTCAGTTCGACCTGAACCGACCAGTCCGGCCATTCCGAGGATCTCGCCTTTTCTTAATTTAAAACTAACATTATAAAAACCGTATCCTGAAATCGATTTGACTTCCATTATTACGTTATCAGGATCTGCTTCCCGGTTTGGCGACTTGTATTTTATTAATTTGCCGCCCGCCATCTGCCTTACTATTTCGTCTCTCGAAATATCCTTAACAGCCCAGGTTCCAAGAGAAATACCGTCCCTGAGGATTGTTATATCATCACATATCTCCTGGACCTCATCCAGTTTATGGGTGATAAGGACTATGGCTTTACCCTGCCTGCGCAGTTGTTTTACTATTTCAAAAAGTTTCTGTGTTTCAACCACAGTTATGGAAGCTGTCGGCTCATCAAGAATCAGTACATCGAATTTCTTGGCTATGGCGCGTGCTATCTGTACCATCTGCTGATTTGCAACGCTCAAATCCGAAAGAACCGTGTCGGGAGCTGTTTCAACATTGAGCTCATGCAGGATCTTCCTTGCCATATTATTCATTTTAGAGAAATCTATAAATCTTTTCGTCTTTGTCAAGGGTTCTTCGTCAACATAAATATTTTCGGCTACAGTCAATTGCGGGAAAAGCGTCAGTTCCTGCGGGACATAGGCAATTTTATCCCTCATTAAATCAAAATAGCCTTCTTCATTATTAATATAAACATCGCCGCTGTCTTTTGTGTAAACTCCGGTGACAATCTTGATCAGGGTACTCTTTCCGGCCCCGTTCTCTCCGACAAGCGCATGAACAGTCCCGGCTTTCACATCTATTTTAGTCCCCTTCAAAACTTCAACATTGCTAAATGATTTATAAACATCTCTCACAGAAAGCGCTACATCTCTCATTAAGGATTCCTTGATAATTTCATTTTTTTTGGGGATAATGAAATAATGCATGCCCTTTCGGAACATGCATTATGACATTTAATTTCCTATGTCTTATAAATTAGCTTTAAAAGTATCAACATCTTCGGGGTATACCATAAATGTACCCGCATCAATAAATGAAGGCATATCTCCGCCTGTGTTCGCACTGAACATACACATTGTCAACCACCAGCCAATCTGCCTTGTTCTATGGACCAGTGTACATGACGCAACACCGTTTCTTACATCTTCAATAATCTCATCGAGATCCGCAAGTCCTACAAGCTTAATAGTTCCAACCTTGTTTGCTTCTTTAATAGCGATGCCTATGCCGATAGGAGCAGCAGCATCGGGACCGACCATACCTGTTATTGACGGGTGGGCGGCAATAAGCTGACCGGCAGCTTTAACGCTTTCATCTATACTGTCGTTGTCGTTGGCTTCTCCGACTATCCTGATTCCGGGATATTCCGCCAGGGCATCCTTGATACCGTCAACTCTCTGTTTATGATTGGGCGCAGTCGGGAAACCAAGCAGCAATCCTACATCACCTTTTCCGCCCATATCTTCAGCAAGCTTTTTCCCAAGTGTATAACCGTCTTTGTAATAATCCGTACCTATAGCGGTAACATTGGTTCCGTCGGGCGGAAGCGAATCAAAAACCAGGGTAGCAATTCCCCTTTTCTGTGCTTCTATGATCTGCGGAGTGTTCGCCTGTGAATCCAGAACCGCAATAGCCAGCCCGTCAGGTTTAGTAGCAATAGCCTGTTCAATTGTGTTTGTATGCAAAGCCACATCAGCTTTAACCGGAGCAGCCCAATCGATAACAACCTTTGTTCCGGTAGTCCTGGTCAGAAAAGCTGCTGCTTCTTCGGCACCGTTTTTAACTGCATCATACCAGGGATGAACAACCTTCGGGACAAGAACAAACCTCAACTCTTCAGGCATTCCTTCGGCAACCTGAACACTTCCATTCGATACCGCAGCACTCTCTGCAGCTTCCGATTTGCTACCTGAGCATCCGCATAATACACTGACAAGTAATGCGCAAATAGTTAAAAACAAAACAACATTTAAAGTTCTTTTCATAAGAACCTCCTCCTATAATTAGGGTTATAAACCCCGGTTTACATTAGTAAAAAGAATCTCCGATTTTATTCTGAAAACAGAAGTTCATGACGCAGCTTCCAACTGCCGGTCAGAGCTTCATACGTTTCTTTATACAGTTTATAAAAACTTAAATATTTCATGTGATTATCCGGATCAGGAATATATTCGTTTTCTGTTTTAACGACTTTAGCAATTGCATCGTTAAAATCCTGGAACAACCCCTGGGACACCGCATTTGTGAGAGCCGCGCCTCTGGCCCCCAGCTCTTCGCCGTTAACAGTGATTATCTTTATGCCTACTGCATCGGCAAACATCTGGCACCAGAAACTGCTTAAGGCCCCGCCTCCGCAAACGGTAATTCTGGTTACTTCCTCCGACAAACGGCTGTAACAGTCCAGCATTGCATATGCCACCCCTTCATAGCACGCACGAATGATATCCGGCAAAACAGTGCTCATGCCTATACCGGTAAAACTTGCCTTTGCATTGGAGTTAATAAACGGGGCCCTTTCTCCCCCGGCAAGGATATACGGATGATAGATAACGCCGTTTGCCCCGACAGGAACATCGGCTATCATTTCTTCAACATATTCGTAAAGGTTTCTGTTTTGTCTTTCAGCTTCATTCCTGACGTCGGAACCGAAAGTTTTCAGTACCCATTCCAGATTGGGAGTGGCCGCAAGAGACGCCATTAACCTTAACCATTTATCATCAGTAACATGGGTCACAGTCATGCCGGCAAAAGCATCATCATTACATGGTTTTTCAATCACCATTTCATGAAGTGCAGCTGAACCGATAATTGAACACCCGTGCCCCTTGCCTATAACTCCTGCGCCTACCGCACACGCAACAACATCCATCGGCCCGGACGTAACAACTGTTTTTTGAGACAGTCCCAGTTCTTCAGCGACAGCCGGATTTATGCAGGATTTATTCTCAATAATTTTCTTTATTTCAGGATATTTATCTTTATATTTTTCCAGTTCATACAATTCAAACAGCCGATCGTTATAATCCCTTTTTTCCATATCAATTATGGTAAGAGACTGATCTGTAGAATCGGTTGAAACAACCCCGGTCAATTTATAAAACAAAGCATCTTTCAAATGCATAATATATTCGGCCTTATCAAGACTTTCCGGCTCATTCTCAACCATCCATTTCAAAATACAGCCTTGATTACCGGTAAAGATCGTGCTTCCAGTCAGCCTGAAAATCTCATCAGTAATTCCGTCATTATTTAATTTTTCAAGCTGTCTGTATGAACGACCGTCGCAGAAGCAGCATCCGTTTCTGACCGCCAGCCCTTCCGAATCCAGCATCCACAACCCGTCGCCCTGCGCCGTAATTCCAATACCGATTATATCTTCACTTTTAAAATTTGCCGTAATCTTCCGGATACATTTTTTTGCCTTATCCCAGATTTCATTAAAATCTTCTTCATACCAGCTTTCAACCGGCTGTATTGCATTCAGAGTCTGGTTTTCCTTGCAGATTTCATTTCCCCCAAGATCAAACAAAACCGCTTTTATGCTGGAGGTTCCTGAATCAAGCCCTATTATATATTTATCTGTCATATACCCTCTTTTACAGTTTTTCTCCGTTTGTTTACGTAATCTTATATAAACTTTGATATTTTTATTTTTTTTTCGTTTTTGTTGGATTTAGTATAACATTAAAAATAATATTGTCAAATTTTATTTGTTATTTTTTTAAATATTTTGTTTTTTTTAAAAAGCATGATATAATCAGCTGATTTCGACAGGAGAGAAATACAAATGTTTGCGGCGCAACGCATCGAAATAATTAAAGATTTTTTAATAAAAAATAAGACAGTTGATATTTCAACATTAACCTCAATTCTAAACGTCAGCGATGTTACTGTAAGAAAAGATCTCGACAAACTTGAAAAAGAAAAATTTCTGATGAAAATTCACGGCGGGGCTGTTCTGTGTGAGAACAATAACCAGGAAACCACGAATCGAATAAGTATTTCCAACCATACTGCAAAATCAAAACTGGCGGAACTTGCGTTAACCCTGGTGGAAGAGGACGACAGTATTTTTATAGGCCCCGGCTCTACCTGCTATATTTTTTCACAGAATTTAAGACGGTTGAAAGACATTTCCGTAGTTACAAATAATGTTGCCGTTTCAAATGAACTTATGAGTTCAATAAAAAGGACCTATCTGCTCGGCGGGGAACTGAAGGAGACTAATGGAACACCCTACACCTCGGATGCATCTTCGATGGAATCTTTGAATAAAATTTTCGTCAACAAGGCATTTATAAGTGTAGACGGGATAGACCTTAAAGCGGGACTGACCTGCGACACGCTTAATAAAGCAAATTTATTAAATTCCATATTCAGGATCTCAAAAACAATTATCATTCTGGCTGATAATGAAAAATTTGATCGGATAGGGATGTACCAGGCAGCACCTCTCGAACGCATATCATGCGTTGTAACAAACCGCTGTGACATTGACAGTTATAAAACCGCATTTTTTGAAAAAAACATAAAACTGTTAACCACTTTTGATATTTGAAGGAGAGAAAATTGCCGTCAGACACAGCTGTCCGCCTTCAGAATATTTTTAAATATTACGGAAATTACCCTGTATTAAACAATATAAACATTGAATTTAAACCCGGCCGGATTTACTGTATCCTTGGGGAAAACGGCGCAGGGAAATCTACTTTGGCAAAATTGATTGCAGGCATTACACCTGCTGATTCCGGAAATTTATTCATCGATAATTCATGCATAAACAAGACTTCTCCGTTACAGGCATCAAAATCGGGCATTCGTATCGCCTGCCAGGAGAACTATCTTTTTGATAACCTTACCGTCACTGACAATATCCTGATAAATAACGAGGAAACATATAATTATTCCGGGTTTTTAAATGACAAATCCAATTATGATAAAGCCCGACTTGTAATGGACAGGCTGGGAATAGATATCAGTGAAAAGTCCTATATCAGAGATCTAAGCCTTCCTGAATGCAAACTGATAGAAATTGCAAAATCCTTCTACGGTGCTCCGAACGTAATCATATTGGACGAGCCCACAGCCCCCCTGGGAATTACAGAAACGGAAAATATAATAAACGCCATTTTCGCCGCAAAGAAAACCGGCGCCTGCATTATCTATATAACCCATATAATCCAGGAAGTTACCAGAATAGCAGATCAGGTGATAATAATGAACAACGGCACTGTCGTCGTAAATAAAGAATATTCTGAACTGGATTCAAATGATTTTTTTCTTCGCTCAATGGCGGGTGAAGATTACCTTAACCGCTACCCTAAAACAAAAGCAAAGAAAGGGAAAACTTTGCTTGAGGTATCAAACCTGAGCAGTACAAATAATGCGGTTAAAAATATCAACTTCTCACTTAAAAGCGGAGAGATACTTGGAATTGCAGGGTTACAGGGTGCAGGAAAATCTACTATAGCAAAAATGCTCTTCGGTCTTGAAACGGTTAAAGACGGTGCAGTCTATATCAATGATGAGCCTGTAAAAATTCAGCGTCCTGTACAGGCAATACAGAACGACATCGCCTATCTTGGAGATGAAACCCTTAAGGGGATTTTTCCCAGCCTGAGTTTGATAGAAAATATTATGCTGATGTCTTACAGGCGTTTTCTTAAATACGGTTTTCTGGACAATAATAAAATAAATATTGAAGCCAGGGAGTCTATGCATTACTTCCGCATGAACGTAAAGAATCCTGAAAAAAAAATAAGCAAACAGAGCATCGGGACCATCCAAAAATCCAATCTCTGCCGATGGGCGCTTATGAACAGTAAAATATACCTGATGGACGATCCGACCCAAAGCCTGGATATACCCTCCAAGGTTGAAATTTATAACCTTATGAATAAAATCGCACACTCCGATTCCGCTATTTTATTAATATCTTCCGACATCTCTGAGCTTGTCGGAATGTGTGATCGTATTTTGGTTCTTTACAAAGGGAAAATTATCAAGGAACTTGATTCAGAGGATTTTTCCTGTAAAGACATATTGAATCATTCTTTCGGGAATGTTTAAGTTTATAATTTACGGCAATAAATCAGTTTCCGGCCAGTATTCGCTCTGTATTTGATAAAAGGGATCGGAATATTTCTTCATCCGGAAATTCTTTAATTGCATTCTGCATAAGTATTATCACTTCTTCATACTGTCGACGATTGAATTTATCTGCCGCAGTATTGTACAGTTCAGCTTTCTGATTGGACAGATAGGTTCTGCGCGCTCTTTCCAGGTACGGATCGGGTCCCGTCTCCATGATGGCATCTTCTGCTGCCTCATATGCAGCCGCCCATCCTTCAGTTTTTGCAATCAGGTCAAGCCTGTATAGACGCCAGTTTACTTCAACTTCCCTGATACGATCTTCCGGGACAACTCCTTCCTCCTTGATTCTACCGATTACTCTCAGAAAATCCGGCTCTGACCCGCCAGACTTTACATCATCCAGGGCGGCTATAAGTTCCGAATCCGAGACCATAAAATTTAATGCGGCGACAGCCTTGTCGGTCAAACGGGGCCTCAGCATGTCCAGACGGGAACGTGCTTCATCGAGCCGTCCGCTTCGTACAAGTTTTACAAGCAGGTTATTGGCAACGCCGTCAATAAATTCATCCCATTTGGGATGCGTACCATATACCTGAACAGCCAGCTTTGCCCAGTCAAGAGCATCCGCTTCCCTGCCGGCCCTCGACAGGAGGGTCCCGTAGTTAAGCATCCTTGTAACCAGATCTTCAAACTCCTGCCCCCGGCCGCCGCCGAGCAGGACCCATCTGTCGACAGCAAGACCTACAGCTTCCGAATACCGGCCTGCGGATTCGGCGTCGGCTATACGGTTCTGAATAATCAGTGAAAAAAGTTTCATAATATCAATCTGATTACGATCTCTGTAATTACCCGGCGGCACATAGGAAAATCCTGTAGTTTTGCCGAAATTATCCTGAAAATCAGTTCTTGTTCCGGGATCAAAACCATATATGTTAGTAGTTTCCACATCTATCTGCTTATCATCGATACGCACTGAACTGAAAGCATGGTCTGATGTATTAACGCCTGAAACATCCAGCCCAACCGCAGTAGCCAGAATTGAATACAGTACGGCTGAGGACACACAGTTATAGCCTCCCGTCTCAAGAAGCGTATCAATACGGGTCTGCTTCAGCCTGTACGATCCAAGAAAGCTTTTATGCATATACTCAAGTACAAATTCCGCTTTCTGCCTTTCGTCCATTTCAACAACAGTAGCCGTAAGCTTCATCACAGCAGGAGCAAATTCATCGGCGGCATCTTCCCACTCTTCAGCTCCTGAAGCCCACCATGCAAGACTGAAAAGGGAACGCCAGTCCGATGTATCGAGATCATCCGAAAATACATATGCCTGCGGGTCTGCTTCAAGCCTTGGTTCATCACCCGTATTCTGTGCTGAGATTTGCAGGGTTGCAAATGTCAAAAAAAGAAATGATAGCAATACCACAAAAATATACCGTCGTTTCATACCATTAATAGTAGTTAAATTGTTTTGATTAGGCAAATGAAAACCGATTGAGAATATTGCCGCCGTCCCGGCAGGATCAGAGTCAATATTCTAATCCCTGAACTCCTGCTTGACCGATACCACCGCTAAAACAATCTCTATGATTTTTCGACGTCAGCCTTTTCCTGTTTCTTCTTTTTCTTTTTATTTTTCTTATTCTTCTCATTCATGAATAAAAGCTTTTCGGCGATATAGGCTATATGCCCATTGATCCGGGTAAAATATGTAATCAAATCCAGATGCACTGAAGAAGTTGCAATAGATTCCTGTAACCCTTGATAAAGCCTTAAAATATGTAAATTCTTATATTTCTCTTCTTCATTCGTATTCCGTAATTTTAAAAGATTTTTTGCCGTTTCCAGATCGTCATTTGTAATAACCTTCATCAACGCCTTAAAATTACGATCAAGTTTATAGATCAAATGTTCGAGTTCATGAAATCCATCTTCAGAGAATTTAAAATTCTGTTCAATCTTTTTCCTTGCGAGAGCAGAGATATTCTTGTCAATAATATCGCCGATTGACTCCAACTCATCCTGTACATACATATAATTCATGCAAAGATGTGACTCTTTCTCGCTCAATTCTTCCTGAGACAATCTGGCCAGGAAAGTTATTATCGCTTTATGCAGCAAATCAATCTTATGATCATCAGCGTGGATTCTTTCCAGGATTTGAGTGCTGCTACTTCTGAAGGCTTCTCTCATTTCAGAAATCATAGCCTGTACAATTTCCGTCACCCTGATAATTTCTTTTTTAGCCATTTCCAGAGATAAACTGACGCTTTGCTTAATGAGACTGTCTTTTATATATTCCTGACCAAAAGGTTTTACCCCCTTTCTTACCGGAAAGAGCCTGTTGAAGAATTTTACTACCAGGTTAAGGTTTGGAAAAACAATTATATGGTTGATTACCGGCATAAAAGTAAATGCCATGGCAATTTGCCTTGCCACACTGTCTGTTCTGAAAATTGTAAATGTGAACCACCTGATAAACCAGATATACATCCTCTCTCCGCGGAAAGGAACCATCAATAAAATGAAAACCCAGACGGTTCCTATAAGCTGAAACACTACATGAATATAGGCAGAGCGTTTTGCTTCCCAGCTTAGAGTAAGGCTGCCTAAAACTGCGGTGATACATGTCCCGACGGCAGCCCCCAGATTAATCGGAACTGCCTGCTCCAAAGATATAGTACCTGCCATGGCCATAGCAATCGTTATACCGGTGGTGGCGCCTGACGACTGTATTATCATTGTAAAAACAAGCCCCATTAGAATTCCCCAAACAGGAGTCTCGATATTTTTCATCATATTTATAAAAGGGTCAAATGTTCTTAAAGGCTCCAGGGATGAAGACATCATATCCATACCAAAAAAAAGCAGCCCAAAGGTGAGTATTGCCATACCGATATGCTTACTGCGAGTCATCCCCATCATCATGATAAAAAAACCGACAGCAATTATCAAAGAAGAGAATTTGGTTATTGACGGGAAAGCCACAAGCTGAGGCAGAAAAGTGGATCCCAATTCAGCGCCCAGGGTAACAGCCAGACTCTGCTGAAAAGTCATAAGCCCGGCTCCTACCAATGCGGCTTCCAGCACTGTTGTGGCAGAAGATGACTGATTCACCATTGTAAGCCCGAGCCCTGTAAGATACCCCCGGAATCTTTTTTTTGTCAATGCCAGCATAATACCCTTCATCCTGGCTCCGGCAATAGCGGTAAGATGTTTATTCATCTCCATCATGCCGTAAAGAAAAACGGTTAATCCACCTATTAACGTAAATATATTCCAAATAGTCATTCTGTTCTTTAAAGATATTTCATCCGTTTTTCCAACAGCACCTGAACCATTTCCCTGAAACCATTGCCGGATTCACCGGACGTTAAATATAACGGGTGAGCTTTCATTGAATCCAAAAACTTTTTAATATTTGCAACAGCTCCGGTATAATTCAACTCCCTGAAAATAGGCTCATCATTCGGCGAATCGCCGACAAAGAAGACTCTCTTCTGATATTCGTTAACGGCTTTGCCTGTTTTATCCATAAGAAATCTTTTAAGGCAGCTTACTTTATCATACTGACCATACCAGCAGTTGATGTGGATACTGGATATTTTATAAACTGCCTTTTCTTCCTCAATAATTTCAATAATCCTTTTCAACGCATCCTGATCGAGGGGAGAAACATCCTCACAATAATCTATGGCCAAATCAAATAACCGATAATCCTGATCAGAAGCTATGGCGCACCCCGACACCTCTTCAAGAACCCGCCGGCGTATTCTCAGCAGACCTTCGATACATTGAATACGTTCATCCTCAGACAAGTTATAAACTCGCTCAACTTTTAAATTCTTCCTGTCATATGAGAAATAGAATGCCCCGTTTTCTCCAATAACACCTTCAACCGGCCACATACGTGCAATATGATCACACCAGCCTGCGGGCCTCCCTGTAATTGGAACAACTTTTATTCCGGCCTCATGCAAGGCCCAGACGGCCTCAAGACTGGATGAAGGAAGCAAACCGTTTGTTGTAAGCGTGTCATCAATATCAGTAAAAAAATATTCCAGATCACAACAGAATTGTTTTGGGATTTCTTGTATATTGTTGTTTTTGCTCTTCAGTTTTTCCATGATCATTGTTTCCTGTTAGAAATAGTTTTCAACCTTATTAAGGATTTCATTCATCAACCCGCAGTCATAGACAGCTTCCAAAACTATATAGCGGCTGCGTATCATCTGGGCCCTGATTACAGAATCACGTAAAAAGCTTGTTGAAAGACCAATTTCTTCCATACTGACAGGACAACCTGCTTTACTGAGCTCCGATTTCACCTGTTTGAAGGGAATCATTTCATTCTTTATTTTCTGC
Source organism: Spirochaetia bacterium (assembly GCA_963675665.1). GTDB lineage: Bacteria > Spirochaetota > Spirochaetia > UBA9216 > UBA9216 > Thalassospirochaeta. The sequence goes on along the minus strand of OY776510.1, from coordinate 2,668,312 downwards.
TTTATGTCCGCCCATTTATCTTTCAGCAAAGACAATCGCTCCGTCATTTCCCGGTTATTGAGCCATTTGGCGAGGCATTCTTCCTCAACCTTCCCGGAGATTACAGGAGAAGAAAATGAACTTTTAATATATCCTGCTCTTTCTTCCCAACTTTCCCTTTTATCAATAATTTTCTTTATATCCAGAGTTTCAACCGGAAAATCAAGAAAACTTTCCGTAACGGCTGTGCTGATTAGAATCCCTACTGCGACCTTGAACCCATGTGAAACTTTGAGTACGTTTTCTTTATTTTCCATTTCCCAGTAGTGACTCAACATATGCTCCAACCCGGAAGCAGGCCGTGAAGTACCGTAAAGCTGCATCGCAAAACCTGCAGAACAAAGACCTTCAAATAATCCTGATAAAGCGCGGCTGTCTCCCCCGCCGATTCTGTCCGAATCCTTTAAAATTGAATCAAGATCATCATGTACCATTTTCCATGTTCTTTCATCAAGGGACTCGACACCGAGCATATCAGCCATAATCCAGTCAATTCCGGCTGTCTTTTTGGCATACAGGTCTCCATATCCTGCAGAGGTCATTTCCCGGGGCGCCGTTTTTAAAATATCGGAATCGGCAATTACCATTTCCGGCGCGTCACAACCAAGCGTCATTTTAAAACCGTCCACTGTTAAGGCTGCTCCGAAAGAACAATAACCGTCAACAGATGACGCCGTAGGAATACATACATATGGAACTTTCTTTTCAGAAGCTGCACGCTTTACCAAATCATTGATGGTTCCGCTTCCAACGGCCACAGGAATGAAACCGGCAGCAGGAAGCCCGCTGATTAGTTTTTTTACGTTCTCATAATCGGGATCCAGCATTTTTTGAGATTTCTCTTCAAATAAATACAGTTTTGTTTCTATACCGTTATTTTTTAAAAGACGGATAACATCATTGCCGGCTACTTGCAGGGTATTGCCGTCACAAACTATAAAAGCCCCCGTCTGCGGATATCTCTTTTCAAACTCCGGTCCTAGACTTTTTATACTGCCTTCAGAGTTGAAAAATATTTTTGTTTGAAGCTCATCAGCGTATTTCATAAAATCCATATCCATATTCCTCCACATTTTCCAAAAACCTGTACCATCAGAAGGTGAAAACATGCGTAAATTGATTTTTTCTTTCCAAATACAGTTCTATCTATTTATTTTCACCAGATGTACATTGACTCCTGCTTTCTCAAATTCTTCAATATACATATTATCCAGCCCGTCATCAGTAACCACATCACTTATTTCCTTGATAGATGAGAAAACAAAACTGGAAACATTTCCGAATTTTGTTGAATCCGCCAGAATTATTACCGGTCCGTGAGTCTGGGCAATCATCAATGAATTCAGTATTGCTTCGGACCTAACGGAAATTGTTAAACCGTATTTCATGCTTATCCCGTCGGTTCCGATTATTGCCTTCGATGCGTATACTTCACGGATATCCCGTAAGGCTGACTCTCCGACCAAAGAGAACGACTCCTTCCTTAGCAGCCCCCCGGTAAGAAATATCTCCAGATTATTCGGAATTGATTCGACAGAAACCAGGGGATTATTTGTAATAATTTTGACCCCGTCACACGACAGGTTCCTTATAAAACTCAGGGTTGAAGACCCGGAATTCATGAATATTGTGTCTCCTTCCTTGATGAGCGAAGCAGCCATCTTTCCTATCTCTTCCTTCTGCAAAATGTTCTTTTCTTTTTTTTGCACATACAAAGGTTCAAAATCGGTCCGGTGTGAAAAAATGGCACCGCCGTGAGTTCTCTCAAGCACACCCTGCTTTTCCAGGATCTCAAGATCCCTGTGGACGGTCATTTGGGTCACTTTCAGTTTTTCACTCAGGTCCTTAATCCGGACAACCCCGTCTTTCCGGGCAATATTACAGATAATTTCACGCCTTTTGGCCGGAATCAAATTTCCCTTAGAAATGTCAGCTTGCATAAATCCCTCTTGTTGCAAATGATTATTATTCTTCTTTAACCCTTAATCCCCGCTTTGGAATAAGTGGCTATTATTCTTTTCTGCATAAGACTATATAAAATTATTGTAGGTAAACATGCCAAAGTAGCAGTTGCCATAAACAATCCCCACCGGTGCCCCAATTCATAATCAATAAACTGCTGCAAACCAATAGACAGTGTCTTTGATTCAGGAGTATGCATAACCAGCAGGGGCCAGAAATAGAGATTCCACGAATTCATAAAAAACAGTATTACCAGGGCGGCTATAAACGACTGGCTGATTGGCAAAACAATCTTCCACAAAATTTCCAGCGAATTGGCGCCCTCAAGCACGGCAGCCTCGTAAAGAGAATAGGGAAAAGATGAAAAATGCTGCCTTAAAAGGAATATACCGAACGCATTTGCAAGGTTCGGCAGTATAACCCCCATCCACGTATTCATAAGCCCCATTTTGCTGATTAGAATATAATTCGGTATCATCGTAACCTGAAACGGAACAACCATGGACGCGATAAAAAATGAAAAAAGAACATTCTTAAATCTTATTTTCTGAAATACCAGACCGTAGGCAACCAGAACGCAGATTATCAGCTGGAAAAATGTAATACCGATGGTTATTCCAATACTATTGATAAACCAGATCGGCACATCATAATCTCTCCAGGACAGAAAATAATTCTCCAGAGTCCAGGTCCTTGGAATCAGCTGAATTTTGCTGATAAACATATCATCCGGAAGTTTAAATGAATTGGAAATCATTAAAACAATCGGGAAAATTACGAACAAAGCAATCAATATGAGAAATATGTTAGTCAACAGGCTTAAAGTTATATTCCTAGTTTTCATAGTTCACCCACTTTTTAGATGTCTTGTTAATAATAAATGTAATGGCAAGAAAGGCAATAAATGTCAAAATGGAAACAGCATTGGCAGCCCCTATATTGAATATTTCAAATCCGTAAATATAAATCGAATAGGCAAGATTTGTCGTAACCTCATGCGGGCCGCCCTTTGTAAGGATATTTATGGGGATAAACGCCTTGTCCGTTGCATAAATAAATGAAGTAATTAATATAAAAAACGTCATTGGACTTAATAACGGCCATTTAATCCTCCAGAATGTTTGCCATGAATTGGCCCCGTCAATATATGCCGCTTCAATCAATTCGGGAGATATTGCCGATAAACCGGCAATATAAATAATCATATTGTATCCCAGCGTTTTCCATGAAGACACCAGTACAATCGACCAAAACGCCATGCGATCATCACTCAACCAGAAAACATTATCCACACCGAAGTAACCCAGAATTGTATTCAGGGCTCCGAAACTCGGATTAAAAATCCACATCCAGACCATACATGTGATTGCAAAGGAAAGAATTGTAGGCATAAAAATCAGTATTTTATACATATTTGAAAGCAGGGAGTTTTTAACCCTCAGAATCAAAATAGCCAGTAACAGCGGCACAACAATATAGACAGGCACCAATACCAGAGTATATTTTACGGTATTTACTACGGCAGATATAAACAGGTCGCTTGCAAACAGGTTTTTGAAATTTGCCAGTCCGACCCATTTTATTTTTCCGATAAAATTCCATTTTGAGAAACTCAGAAAACTTCCAAAGAACATCGGCCAGTATTTAAAAACAATAAACACTACTATTGCCGGAAGTACATATAAATATGGAATAATTTTTTTTCTCACTACGCCAACCCCAATCTTGTAAAACAATAATTTGTATTCGTCATTTGCTGAAATAGTTCTCTATACCTTTCATAATTTCATCAGGACAGTCTCTGCCGTTAATCTCAAGTACAAAATCGCCTTTATACCCCATCCGCCGAAAAAGGCCGTACATTTCGTGCCATTTTATTACTCCCTGATCAAGGGGCAGATGAAGGTCGTTCTTACCGTCGGTACTGCTGACATGAACCGATAACAACTTGTCGCCGGCTATTCGAATTTCATTTTCAATATCCTGATTTGTCAGCACGGAATGGCTGATATCTATACAAAAACCTATATCCAGAGAACCGAAAACCCTTTTCAGTTCAGCGATTGTGCATTCAAATTCTCCCGGAGCACCTGAACCAATCAAATTCTCCAACAGTATTTTAACACCCCTGGAGCGAAATTTTTCAGACATATTCTCAATAAAACAGCATACTTTTTCGATATCATTACTGAACAGGTTATATGCCGATCGATTGAGAATATGTAAAACCATGAGTTCCGAGTTTAATTCACTGCAGTATTCAGCAGTTTTATCAAGAAGCTCTTCCCATTTCCTGAAAAAGGAAGAATCCTGAAATTCATTTCCTATTCCTGAAAAGGGGGCATGAACGGAATGCACCTCCACATCATTTTTTGATAAGGCATTTTTGATACCGGAGAGATTATTCAACCTCGGATCAGCATGGACCTGATCCGCCCACAACTCTATCCTTTTAAACCCGGAATTCTTCAATTTGTTAATTGCCGTCTCAATTTGTTCATGCTTATAAAACCAGGTAGATACGGCATATTCGGATTGATTGCCTATAGAATGAACCATTTAAAATCTCCATACAGTTATCCGGATCTGAAATCTGACCTTTCAGTATATACCAAATTCCTGTTTATCTTTAAATTATACCCGAAGCCTATCAATATCATCCAGTAAAAAACGGCTGGTTCTCCACCTGTCATAATCAAGCAGGCCTTATCTTCAATAAGCTCCGGGCTAAACTTCTATTTATTTAAGCAACTTGTTGGATGCCTCCGCAGCAGAATCAAGACCTTCTTTTGCGTCAACATTTCCATAAATAATCTTGGTTCTGGTATCAAGAAAGATTCTGTCGATCTCAAGACCTGTAGATCCTCCCGGCATGGCCTGCCAGGGGACAGCATTGGGAACCTGTGAATAGGCAATATCCTGTCCTTTTGCTACAGGCACGTCTGCTTTTGTAACACATAAATATCCGGTTTTTGTCCATTCTTTCAATGCCTCATCGGAAGTCATGTAATCTATCAGTTTCCATACCGCATCCTGACTCTCTTTTTTCTCCGTAAAAACACTGATCGCTGCGCCGCCGGCAGGCAGTCTTTTCTCTTTTCCGGTGAAAGCCGGGAATGGTGCGACTCCCAGTTCAAATGTAGCCATGTTTCTTTGCGAGAGAAGCTTCATTATTGTTGTGCCGTACATACCAAGATCTCCGGCAAGGAAACTTGCGGCGATTTCTTCATCAGCTCCGGGAGGAGACAATTCTTCGGCATGCAGTCTGGCCCACATTTCATAAGCTCCGACACTGCCCTCGTCATTAAAAAGAACTTTGCTTCCGTCGACAGATTTCAAATGTCCGCCGTTACTGAAAATCAGCGCCTGGTCGGCCCAGTTATCCATTTTCTGGATGGCTATGGCATACTTGTCGGTTTTTTCCTTAATAATCCGGCCCTGTTCGAATACTTCATCCCATGTCTTCGGCGGATTATCAGGATCCAAACCTGCCGCCCTGAAAATATCCGGATTATAGTAAAGAACTATGTTGCTGATAGCATACGGAACTCCAGCCTGAACTCCTTCGACCTTGCCCAAATCCAGAACAGAAGTTTCAAACCTGTTAAAGACCTTTTCTACCAGATCTCTATCGGCAAGCGTATCGATCGGAACAGGGCTGAGTTCGCTGTACAGAAAGTCCAGATAATTATAACTTCCGATGAGCACATCAGGCGGCGGGCTTCCGGCAGCCAAATCAGCCATCAGCGTCTGGAGCAATACAAGATACTCACCAATTTTCTGTGAATCCTTGATTATAATCCCGGGATTCTGCGCTTCAAAAGAACGAAAGATATCCGACAGGATTTCTCCGTTTGCCCCGCTCCATCGATGCCATACTGTAATTTCCACCGGTTTCTGTGGATCCGACGTTTCAGCATTGCCGCCGGCAAAAACCATTCCGCTGACAACCAGAATTAACAGTAACCCGCTAAAACACCTTTTCATAATCGTCTCCTTTATGTTTTATTTTTCTATGATTTTATCATATTTTTCACATAAGTCAACATTTATATTACATTTTATAACATTTCATAACAATTTATAACTTTATGATCATATAAATTTTGAAGAAAGAACAACAGTCTGAACGACAATTGCTTGTGTAGCGAACCCATGCTACGGGTGTAGCAAGATCTCGCATTTCAATCATTGAATTAAAACCCGGAAACCGCTTTTCCAGCTCAGCCGTAATTACCACAGTCTTTTCTTCTTCCGACAGTGTCGGATCATACTTGTAAATCAGAAGCTCGAATACCTGCGGCTCTCTTTGTCGATGAACCGTTCATCAAGTATGTCGAATATCGTCGAATGGCCGTCCGGACCGGGTTTGTGCCTATCAGACAGCTCATAGCGCCGTCGATTGTATAGCCCCCGTGTTTAAAGTATTGACTCTGAATGGGTTTTTCCCTATTTTTCATATGATGAATAAACTATACAACGACGCTTTTAGAAAAATAATGAAGGTTAACAACGATTGTACCAGCATGACTTCAAACCGTATTGAAGAAATCATGAATTTTGCCGGGGGCGCCGGGTTCAGCCGGATCGGAATTGCTCACTGCATTACCTTTTCAAGGGAAGCAGTGATTCTGAAGGAATATTTTTCAAGGTATTTTTCCGTGTTCACAGTCGACTGCAAATACGGCCGCATACCTAAAAAAGATATTCTCGGCGGAAGCAGCAATCAGATAATATGTAATCCTGCCGGACAGGCAGATTATCTGAATTTAAAAAAAACCGAATTGAACATTTCAATGGGATTATTCGTAGGACACGACATGATATTCAGTAAAGCCTCCGAAGGGTTTGTGACCAATCTGTTCGACAAGGATTTTACAAACAACAACAATCCGGCGCAGGCAGTATCGGATATAGCATATGTTCTCGGCCGGTCATAATTTCTTACATAATGATTCAGAATGGCAACAGGCAAAATAAGCGGAACATATTTTATAACATTGCCGATATCGCCTGAATTACATTATTACGTATAAAGGGCATAATTCAATTAATAAATCAGTTTCTTCTGAGACAATTTACAGTTAAAATGAAGTAAAATGAAAGATAAATTTATCGGCATAGATTCAGGCTCCGTGACCGTATCTCTCATCGTCATGACTGCTGAAGGAATAGTAACGGACCACCGCTACGGATATCATAACGGCAACCCCTCAAAGGCGATCAGGGAAATGCTTCTGGAAATTGACTATTCGGATGCGACCGGAATCGCCCGGACGGCTTCTACCCCCGACATCATCACCGGCGCGATCAGTTTTGATCCGATCGTATCAATTATTCAGGGCGTCAATTTTTTTTACGGCAATATCAGATCAATCCTCAATGTAGGAGGGGAAAGATTCTCATTGATCGAATTCGATGACCGCAGCCGTTTTACAAATATGAAATCCAACACTTCCTGCGCCGCGGGCACCGGCGGTTTCCTGGATCAGCAGGCCGGAAGACTAAACCTTGCAGACAGCGCCGAACTGAGCAGGAAAGCCCTGTTCAATACCGGCGCTGTTCCAAAAATAGCATCGAGATGCGCTGTTTTCGCAAAGACCGATATCATCCACTCTCAGCAGGAAGGCTATTCCATCGAAGAGATCTGCGACGGGCTTTGCGCCGGCCTGGGCAATAATATTGCAGACTCATTGTTCGATGATAAAGTGAATTACAGCCCCATGGTGTTCACCGGAGGCGTAGCCGCCAACAGGGCGGTTGTCGGGCATCTGGAAGAAATTCTGGGACACGAGATCCTGATTCACAGGTACTCCCACCTTGCCGGGGCCGCCGGCGCGGTCAGGCTGCTTCTTCAGGATAACCTGCCGCAGGAAACTGAAAACCGTTTTGAACTGGTACAGGATGCGGATGCCGCGGAGAAAGAATATTTTTATTCTCCGCTTGAATTGAAACTCTCGGATTATCCCGATTTTAACGGCCTTCAGCATTATAATTTTCACTTTTCAGATAAAAGCGATGTAGAGGTTGATATTTATCAGGACCTTTCCGGGGAAATACCCGTTGAAGTATCCATGGGAATTGATATAGGTTCAACTTCAACAAAGGCTATAATTATTGACGCATCGTTTAATCCTGTAGCGGGTTTTTACACCAGAACTGCAGGCAGACCTGTCGCCGCCGTTCAAGCTATATTCAAGGCCTGCAGCGCTTATATCGAACGGGAGAAATTGAGCATTGCCGTCTCTGCTGCGGGCAGCACCGGGTCCGGGCGGAAGTTTATCGGCAACCTGATCGGCGCCGATACAGTTCTGGATGAGATTTCAGCTCATGCGCGTGCTGCAGTATTGCTTGATCCTGATATCGATACAATTATTGAGATAGGCGGGCAGGATTCTAAATTTACAACCCTGAGAAAGGGCGTCGTGACCTTTTCACAGATGAATACGGTATGCGCAGCCGGAACCGGCAGCTTTATTGAAGAACAGGCATCAAAACTCGGCGTGGCACTTTCCGAATATGCAGATCTTGCAGAAGGAGCAAGGGCCCCCCTGACCAGCGACAGGTGCACTGTTTTCATGGAAAGGGATATTAATCATTACCTGAATAAAGGTTATGAAGTCGGTGAGATTCTTGCAGCGGTACTGTTTTCAGTCAGGGAAAACTATCTGCAGAAGGTGGCCGCTGAAGGCAATATCGGAAACCGGGTATATTTTCAGGGAGCAACCGCAAAGAACCGGACGCTTGTTGCAGCCTTTGAGCAAAAACTCGGCAAACCCGTGCTTGTTTCAAAATACTGCCATTTAACCGGGGCCCTTGGAGCTGCGGTCACTGCCGCTGAAGAGAAGAGCGGCATTTCCGGCTTCAGGGGCTTCGATATCTGGCGGGAAAATATAGAAGTCCGGACCGAAATATGCGGACTGTGCGGAAACCACTGCAGAATCAGAATTGCAGATGTTAAAAATGAAGAGGTTGCCTACGGATTTCTGTGCGGCAGGGACTATAACACCAAAAAGTTTGTAAAAAAGCAGCAGACGCCTTCACTGCTGCAGATCCGAAAATCCGCACTTGCCCCGCTGATGCCCGCGCAACCCGAAAAGACGGAACTGCCTGTTGTCGGGATTCCCTCGGGACTCAGGATTTTCGACGAAACGCTTCTCTGGCGGAAATTCTTTAACAATCTCGGAATAAGGACCGTCACAAGCGAAGAGACCCCCGACGTAATAGCCCGGGGCAAAAAGCTTGCCGGCGCCGAATTCTGTGCACCGATGACGGCTTTCTACGGTCATACGGCCTCGGTTGCCGAAAAATCGGATGTAGTATTTCTGCCCATACACATCGGCGACAGGAAGGATGAAAAAGATACATCACGGCTTCGGAAATTCTGCTACTATACCCAGTTCAGTTCAACCCTTACCTCATCAATGAAACTGAGGGGCAGTAAAATAACGAGTTTGATGCCTCTTATCAATTACCGGTCCAATCCGCTTAAAATAAAATTCGAACTCATGAAAGCGGTAAATGAGCATGTTCAACGGAAGTTCAGTTTTCCGGAAATATCCGCGGCATTTGAAGATGCAGTTGAAAATTTCAAAAAAGCAAAACAGGCATTGAGAAAGGTTTATCATTCTTCTGAAAACGGCGATATACAGGTGCTTCTGACAGGAAGGCCGTATACAGTGCTGCTTGAATCGATGAACAAGAATATTCCCGGTTTCTTTGCCGCCCTCGGTATTGAAACGTATTTTACCGATATGATTCCGGCAGCCGAACCTTCAGAAGCCGTCGACGGCCTGCTTGACCAGTTTCACTGGGCTTATCCGTCGGAGATCCTAGCCGCCGCAGATTATTGCGCGAAAACCGAGGGGCTTTACCCTGTATTTGTGACATCATTCAAGTGTTCGCCCGACTCGTTTACACTGGAGTATTTCAGGAGGATAATGGACAGGCATGAAAAACCTTATTTAATCCTTCAGACCGACGATCACGATTCAAATATCGGATACGAAACAAGAATCGAAGCCGGGATCAGGTCTTTCAGAAATCATTTTAAATCAGCAAGGACTCCTGCGCAGGATAACAAACTTCCAGTTCTGCCGCAAATCTCCAAATCGCTTGAAGGAAAGACAGTTCTTTTGCCGAACTGGGACACCTTTGTTCTTCCCCTTGTCGCGGCAAATCTGCGCTACGCGGGAATAGATGCCAGGGTGCTGGAAGAAACTCCGAAGATGATAGCGGAAAGTATGAGAATGAACACGGGCCAGTGCATTCCTGTAAACACAATAGCGCACGAGTATGCACAATACATAAAAAAATATAAGCTCAACCCCGCGGACACCGTCCTGTGGATGATAAAATCAGCATGGGCCTGCAACATACCGATGTATCCGTCCTACATTAAAAGCCTCATGGAAAAGGAAGGTAACGGACTGCAGACGGCAGGTGTTTATACCGGCGTGCTGACCATGGTGGAAATCAGTCCCATTGTATCAATCAAAACCTACTTTGCTTATATGTTCGGAGGCAACCTGAAAAAAATCGGCTGCATGATAAGACCCTATGAGGTACATAAGGGAGAAACAGACAGGGTTATTGCGGAATCAAGAATAATTCTGGAAAAAGCGTTCCTCGGGGAAATGCACTTTACTGAAGCGGTGAAATCAATTATAGCCGGGCTTGATGCGATAGAGTACAATAAAACAGACCGCCCGAAAGTTGCGCTATTCGGAGATCTGTATGTCAGGGATAATGATGTTATGAATCAGAACCTGATTAAGATTATAGAAGATGCAGGCGGCGAGGTTCTGACGACACCGTATAACGAATACGCTAAAATTATCAGCAGTGCGGTTTTTAAAAGATGGTTCAGGGAGTTGAAAATTTCCGATGTTGTCATCTGCAAATCCCTTCTTGCAGCCATGGAACTGCTTGAGGGCCGCTACTACCGGTATCTGAGCAAATACATAGGTGATCCGATAAAGTCAAAGAACCCAGATATTGAGACCCAGCTTGCCAATTTTAATATCAGAGTGGAGCAGGAAGGCGAAAGCAATGAAAACATCCTTAAAATCTTCCGCATTATAAAAGAACACCCTGATGTCTCACTTTTTATTCAGACAAACCCCGCATTCTGCTGTCCTTCGCTCGTCACCGAAGCCATGAGCAGGGACATTGAAGAGCTGACCGGTGTTCCGGTACTTACCATAACCTATGACGGGACCGAATCATTAAAGAACGATGTAATAATTCCATATATGAAATATGCAGTCTCCGGACGGAAAAGCGGCAGCATCAGGATTTAGGTGGAAAAATATATTTACCGTTATATTCTCTGAGCCTGGCGCTGACCTGAAAATGTGGACATTAAAGACGTTTGGCCACGGATATAGGCGGCACATATGAATGGCAACACGGATTGACACGGATAATCAGCAAAGGGGGTAAGACTTTTCCCGCCCGTTAAACCGGGCTGGCTCAGCAGGTGATATGAAACAACCCCATTACTTTTCCCTGCTCCGCATTCCACTCTTTTACAGCTCGCGGCGTCGGATAAAGCAGGCAGGCACAACCCCTTGATTCCAGATAAGCTGCAGCGGCCCCGGACAATTTAACAAAACCGTATTGACCTGTTCCGACAATCAGTTTCTCTGCCCCGTCTTCATATATGATATGCAGACAACCATGATTAATGAAAATATATAGCAGGAATCTCTATCATTATTATAACCCGGTACGTTAATATTGTTGCAATAATATGGATTATAAATTAAAAATAATGAAGGCAGACAGGATATTCCACCCGAATAGCTAACTCCAAAATTTCACACAGAAAAGATTAACAGCAATTTAGAAAAGTTCTTCTTGTTTTAAAACAGGATTTAACTCAATCACTTCTTCAATCAGTGTTCATACCTACGCCTACGGCTTCGGTGCTGATAGTTTAAGTCAGACTATATGGATTAACGCAGTCCGTGTGACCCGCCTGTACCGCCCGATATATCCGTGGCCGAATATTCTTCCTGCTTTTACTTACTCACCTGACCGGGCTTACTCAGCCTTCCCATAAAATAAATCTCTCCGGTCAGGTTATCCCTTATAATAAAAATAAAGGGACGGTTCGCATAAAACATCACGGGAGATTCTTCCTGGGCATCCTTATTATGAACAAGAGCTCCGCAGCTTCCGACTGTAAAATTATGGTGTCCATCTACCGCCAGGTTGTATACCGGTTCGCGCAGGGTTATATTTTTTACCCTGTCGACTACAGCAGAACCGACACCGAAACACTTGATTAGATCGCCCGGGCGCAGCTCTCCGGCTTCAACCCATCTGCCGCCATATCCCGCGTCATCAACCGGATCAGAAATATCAGCCGGATATCTCCGTGTTTGCAGGTCTTCTCCTTCAAGGACATAGAAGGGATGGTTACTCGTTGCTCTTATAAAGCTGCCCTCAATGCTCAGCTCTACCCCGGCATCGTTATTGTCGAAGCGATGCAGGGCTGTTACCTCTGCTTCTTCCCAAACGTCTTTTTTGAAATTGAAGCTGCGCACCGGTGTTCCCGGCTCAATCTCTTCGATTGGAACAGGACCTCCGGCGGTAAGCACAAGAGTGCCGGCCGGAAAACACCCGCCTGCAACAGTGGCTGCGGCCGCCTCCGAGCCTTCCTCATTTACCTTTATTCGTGCTGCATGTTTTGCAAAGCCGATACAGAGCCGCTCGCCGCTCATATTCGAGAAATCAGCCTTCGCAAGATTGAAAGCATCGGTTATTCCCATTGAAGAGAGAATCAGTTTCAAATCCAGATCTGATTCAAGCTCAAAACGGGGCAGGTAAAGACTAACCGGTTCACTCCACTTCTTGCCGAGCACACCTTCGAGCTGTTCGAACGACAGGCCCTGCTCTATCCGCTGCAAGTCTTCCCCGCCTCGCGGAAGAATGATCAGCATCGAGATCCGTTCGGTATTATATGGAAGCTCCACCGCCTGGAAAAACTCATCTTCATAATAGTTGAACGGCGATTCCTGATGCATGAAAATTGTCTCAACCGAATGATCTTCATCGATATGAAATTCCAGAACCATGTTCGAGGATTCGTTGAACCGGTATAACCAGCTGTCTTTGAAGTAGATTACGTTAAGCAGGGTGAATACCGTTTCGGAATCAAGATCGTATTTTAGAAGCCGTTTAATATTCCCCGCCGTAGATTCTCTTACATATTTATTAATTGCTTCAGTTACGGCAGGCGCATTGCTGCGGTAGTCAACAGGGAAAATTCTCCCGTGATAGACATTTTCAATCAACCTGGTATATTCCGGATTAATTTCCCCTTTTTGCGGCCACAATGAATTGGAAAGCAGAAGGGACGTGTCTCCGCTGTTTATCTGCCTGATGGAATCGATTATCCCCTTGTAGTATTCCGCCTGTTCACTGCTGTCAGGTTTAAAACCGAAGGTCCGGGCGATCTGCTGCGCGGTATTGCCGGCTGTTCCTGCGTGCACCATTGAAAACACCATGGATACACTAAGCGGGGAAAATAGAATATTTTCTTCTGAAGAGCTGACGGCCCGGTAAAAATCGAAGCAGAACGAAGCCGGGACGCCGCCGGATGCCTCTTCGGCAAAAAGGATGCTTGAACAAAGCAGCAATACCAGGACAAGAATTAATAACCGGCAGGTTTTTTTCATAATTGCCTCCATCAGGAGATATAATAATATCATGCCGTATCCGGATGTCAATGTCCGGGGCACGCGCTCAATAACTGTCGACCCTGATTAACTCGGACAGATCTTTCCGCACCGGGCGTTCGGCTTCCACTTTCAGACTGTCGCCCTCAAGCAGTTTTTTGTAATTCTCCGCATGGACGCCCACTGCGATGAGATTGATTAAAGTCATCTCTTCCGGAATGCCCAGAACAGCTTTGGCTGCGGCCTGATTGTATCCAGCCATGGGATGGGCCACAAGGCCGAGTTCCGTTGCTCTCAGCATTATAAAGCCGCATGCAATTCCGGTATCGAAAAAGCTGTATTCCCGCCCGTCCTTCAGCCTGCAGTCCATTGACGGTTCAGTGATCACGGCAATTATCAGAGGGGCATTTTTAGCCCAGCTGTTCTGTTCCGACAGCACAGAATGGAACTCTTCCAGCCTTTGCGAGCCGGAGATGAACACAAACCTCCACGGCTGCTTGTTGAAGCAGGAAGGAGCCAGCTGCGCGGCTTTTCCGAGTTCTTCGACAGTCTCACTGTCGACAGGTGCGGTTTCAAGGGCCCGATATGCCCTTCGTGATTCTATTGCTTCCTTTACGTTCATACTACCCTCGGTAAATTACTTCTTCTTTCTGTCCTTTAAAAGCGCAGCGAAGGGGTTGTAGGTATCGGAGTCAACTTCCGGTTCCATATATTTTTTTACCGTCTCATCCTCCTGAATTGTTGAAGCAGGCTTAAGTGATAATCTCTTTTTTCCCTTATCAATGTCCTTTATAAGCACAGTGATACTCTGCCCGGGCTTTAATTTATCGGCAGGATTACTGTCGCTGGAATCTCCCCTGAGTTCAGAAATATGAACAAGACCGTCGAGGCCGGGTTCAAGGGTAACAAACGCCCCGAAACTGGTAATCCTCGCAACAGTTCCAGTATATTTTGAGCCCTTGCTGTATTTGGCTTCAATTTCATCCCAGGGGTCTGCAAGCAAAGCTTTCATGCTGAGGCTTATCCTCTCCCTTTTCCAGTCAATTGACAGAATGGAAGCCTCAATCCCGCTGCCGACCTTCAGTACAGAGTTAATATCCTCTACCCGCTCCCGGCTTATCTCGGAAACCGGCAAAAGGGCCTGAATTCCGTCTATATCAACAAAAGCGCCGAAATCCCGGATCTCCTTTACAGTACCTTTGACAACCATATCTTCACGAAGAGTCTTTTTCAGCTCATCGATCTTTTTATTGTGTTCCTCTTCCAAAACGGCCCTGTTTGAAACGAGGATATTACGCCCGTTTTCGCTGAATTCGGTGATTTTAAAGGTGAGGTTTTTTCCAATCCATTCTGCAGCGTTTTCTACACGCTTCAAACCCATCTGCGACCAGGGACAGAAAGCGCGCACGTCTCCTATCCTGATATCAAAACCGCCCTTGATCTCCTTTTCAACAAAGCCCTCAACGGGAATAGCGCTTTCATACGCCGTTTGAAGCACCGCGTTACCGGCCTCACCGGCCTTGTCACCGCTTATCCTTGTTGTGAAATGCATCTCGCCGCTTTTTGCATAAAGGAAGAATACCTTTATCCTGTCTCCGACCTCTACCTGAATGTTTCCATCCTTATCTGCAAGCTCGGCCCGGTCAAGTACCCCCTCTGTCTTTCCGTTAAGCTCCAGAAAGACAGTATCTCCGGCTATTGAAACAATGTCGGTTTCAATCTGTTGTCCCGGCGTCAATGATTCCGTCTCAGTAAAACTCCGGTTTAAAAGTTCAGCAAATTCATTATTATTTTCTTCAGAATTAATATTATCCATATCAGTATTATAGATATTTTTAACAATTTGAAAACAGGAAGCGATTCGGAAAAAGAAATAAAATCAAGGATTGCTGAGGGGACAAAGCAGAAAAATGAAATTTTCCATATGAAAACCACGGATAGAAGACAAAGAGCAAAAACAGATTATGGTTTGAAACTGATACTCAATATCCAGTAATCTCATGAAAACTCCTTCGTTATTGTTTAATGTAATAGACAGAAGGCAACTCTTATCCCTGTAGAATGTCGAGCAAATGACAGGAACATCCGCACCGCTCTACTTCCGTTTGACCAGGTATCTCTACAGCCTGTATTTGTGGCTACGTCGCTTCTTACTGAAGGCCAGGATCGTATGTGTTAAATGGACACCGATAAAAGCACAGCTTAGTATGGCATAATGCCAGAATGCATACGAAAATCTGAAGTAATATGAGTCAATCAGGAGGCTTAAGCCGACCAGCCAGATTAAGGGCGTATATGCCGGCGCCGTAAAACCGAAAAGCGATTTGGACCATCTTGCGCCCGGAAATCTAATCAGCATTATCCATGAACCGAAATAACATGCAATACCGAAAAGAAATATTATTAACCCCAATTGCCCGATACTGCTGATGATATTAATCCTTGTGCACAGAGGAAGGAAGAACACTAGTAATCTCAGGATATTCTCAGATATCAAAAGCGGCCCGGGAATACCCCTATCAAAAGATTCGGGACCGAATTCTTCAGGCAATTTCTTTGTAAATACTGCATTCCATATCAGAACCGGTATTACAGGTATAAAACCATTGGTAAAAATAATGAGCATAAGCTATCCATCACTCCTCGTGTTAATAATAGTAATTGTTTTAGGTATTGTACAGCCGGGTTTCTCAGCGAAGAAATCCTGATCAAAAATGATGTAAAAGGATGAGCTACAGGTTCTCTTCCGTATACAGTTGCAGTTCAATCATTCGTTCAAGCAGCTTATCACTATCCGCTTCAGGAAAATTTACAAGAACAAGCTCTTTTGCGTAAAGCTTTGTGATGTACCGCAATTTACGTGGATTTGATTTTGATGCGAACAGAAAGTCGGCATGACCGCTGTTTATAATTATTATGCCGCGTTCGGAATCATAGCGGCTGCGCCATAGTTCGCCCGGGCAATGATTGAAGGTATATCCCGGAAGCCCCTTCTTGTTTCCGCCGACAGCCTCACCCTCTTCCTTTCCAAACAGCTCACCGGTGATCGTTACAACTGCTGTACACTCAACCGTCTTATCATTCTGTGTAACATAGGCAATTATCTCTTCAACACCGGGTATACTGCCGGCCTGAAAATCAACTATCTCGCCTGTTTTGGATGAAAATGTACCCAATTCAGCCTTCTGGTCCCATTGAACCTGAATACCATCTTCTATCGGGGTGCGCTTTTTATCCCTGGCCTTCAGCTGGAAGGTCTTTGATGTATTTATCGGGATGACTGTAGATGATGGTGAAATGACTGCTGAAAACAGCGGGCCCGGAAAATCAAAGAAGTTCTTTTCAGCAACAGGTTCTGAGGAAATCTCCGGAATTATTATGCTGTCGGTTTCTTCGGACTCAATTGCTGAGACATCAATATAATCCGGATGGCCTTCGGAAGCATCCCCGGCAGGTTCACCGCCCGCTATTTCTCCGTTTTCAGACTTCACTACCCTGGTCTTTATTTTTCCCTGCAGGTTAAGCCAGCTGTACTCTTCGGTGGGTAAAAATAAAAGAGCCTCCTTCATGGCACGGCTTATCTTTCTAAGAATACTCTTGCTTGCGGTTTCTTCTTCAGCCCGTTTATAAGCTGCGACAACCTTTGAGAGATCCTCTGTAATAGTATCCAAAGAGGCAACGAAGCTGACGAAGGCCTCATCAAGTACTACACCGTCGCGGGTGCCGGGTGTAAGCTGCAGAAATGTGACGTCGATTATGCCTTCAAGCAGTTCGGAATTCCATGGTGACTTTGAAAAAGCCTCAAGCCCTGTAATGTCTTTTATCACTCTTGTCCCGTGCTTATAAAGGCCCACGTGATTATCCGGCGAAGGGTCATTCACATACAGCTCGCAATAAATTTCACCGTGCGGATTCTTACATTGAGGCAAGTTATGAATAAGGCTGCCTGTAAACTTGCGCGGTTCAACGACATACTCCTTACGGGCGCTTTTATCTATTATCCGGATCTCCACACCGCTTTTTGAAATCCGGTCGCGAAGTTCAGACGCAAGATAGTTCTGAATCTTTTCGCCGTGCAGCTGCCTTATCCCTGATAACAAAGGCGTAATATGCAGTTCGGTTCCTGTTTCACTTTCAAACAATTGGTTTACATTGCTTATATTAAAACCGGGGTTGTCTTTAACCAGATTCAGCCTTCGCGTAACGCCTTCACTGCCTGTTGAAGTAAGCATTGCCTGCTCGCCGACGGTCCAGAAACTTAATAAGCCGATACCGAACTCACCCTGCAAGCCTTTCTCGCCCCTCTTTTTAAGCTTTCGCTTAATGGAATCGCCTATATGCGTTGCAACATACTTGAAGTCATCAATGCCCTGACCGTTATCGATTATCTTAAGATAATGCTCTCCCTTGTGCTTCCCCCTGATAATCTTTATATGCGAAGCCTTTGCATCAATTGAGTTTTCAACGAATTCGGCAATTGCCTTCAGAGGATTATTCTGGGAGTATGCAATAATTGTTATTGCATTCCAGGCATCGCCAATCCTGAGCTTTCCTTCATTCGGGTTCTTTTTTGCGCGGGGCAAAGCTTTCTCCTTTTTTATTTTTAAGATAATACATCAAGGAAAAAAATTATATGCTGCCGCATGAAGAATGGCTATAAAAGATAGTCATCATCTATAGTCGGACAACCGTAATCCTCTTCCATTAGCAATTCATTTATCACCCAGCCATTCAATAGTCTCCCGGTATTCTTCGTGCTTTTTATCGGATATGATCTCCAATAGATCGGAATAACCGAAAGGACCTCCGCAGTCTGGGTATTGCTGGTTATGTTCTGTCAGGACTTTTTCAAGTTCAATCCTGTGTTCCCAGTCGTCGCCGAAATCGTATTCATATTCAAAGATCTTTTTTTCTGCAGTAATTACCTGATTCAGTCTAATATTTCTATAATCTATACACCTATCGATTGAGTATTCATCCGGCTCTGTATAAAACTCATCGTCAATTATCCCTTTTCTCTCTTTATAATATGTTTTAACGATTTTGTCCAAATACGAGGCGTTGATTTTCGTTCAATGCTGAATAATACCGAATCACACTATTATCGCGAAGCGATGAAGAAAACCGGCGGTAATGCAGCAAAAGCTGCCGAACTTCTTGGGATTACGACTCCGGCATTCAGGACAGCTACTATTTATCTTTGTATGCATTTTTTCTGTGGCCGATAGTAAGAGCAAGAATTACCAATTCGTTATGTTGTATATCACAAATAACTCTGTAGTTTCCGATGCGGTAACGCCAAAATCCTTTTTTATCACCGGTTAGAATCTTTCCTTTTATTTTAGGATCATCATTTCTTCATTCGCTGCACGTTCTTTTCTTCCTCTTTGCAGACCGTCACTTGTTACTATCACGTGATATTTCCGGTAATTCGTCCGTGCACCGCTGCTCCGCTGTACCGCACACATCCGTGTTATTTGTGTAACGTTGTGAACTTTATAATAATCACCGTTAGTACAGGAACCCAAACAGGTACAACGGAATTTCGTATTTACTGCCAACCAAAATATCATCTTTTACCAGATATGCATTGTCCAGCTTGTCTTTAATCTGCTTCAGATTCTTATTCTTTCCGCCTATCTCGAATATAATATTATCAACCTCGAAATCTCCCGTTTTATCATAAAAAATCTTATGCCCGGAGTTTTTAATCATCTTTATAAAGAAAATCTCCCTTATAGTTCCTACCTTAGATTCGTATCCGATTTCTTGTATTATTGCAGAATATAAATCCTGGTTATCCAGATATATCTTTTCCGTCTGCCTGAGAATATTGCTCCCTGATCTGTTCTCTCTCAACAATTCTATCAATCCGGTTTCTTTTAGAATATTCAGGTAGTTCTGTATTGTTTTATTATCCAACCCGATATTCCTCGAAATACTGTTTCTATTCAATTCTCCGGGAGGGATAGTCGCCAAATACGATAATATCCTTTTGAAATTTGAAAGATTTTCAGTTTTAAGATTATAAAAGTTGGAAATATCTTCAAAAATAGCCTTTTCTATTATCCTTAAAATCTTCTGGTTATAGGAAGCCTTATCCTCCATGTAAAACGGGTAATATCCCGTTCCAAGATAATCCTTAAAATGTCCTTTTATCCTTTTAATACCTGAAACTTTTTCTTCGAGCTTTACCCTCTCATTCAATATCTGCTCCAGGCTTACAGCTTCGACATCAAGGATATTATTAAAAAGAAGATACTCCCTGAAGGACATACCCCCTATTCGGTAAAGAACTCCCCGCCTGGAAAGATCATAGGTTCCCTTTATCAAATCAATACTGGAGCTGCCTGAGAAAACTATCTTTATATCCGGATATGAGTCATATGCGTTTTTTAATTCCTGGTTCCAGTTCGGATATTTATGAATCTCATCAAAAAAGAAATATCTTATTCCGTAATCATCATATAATTCATTTATAAAATCCAGTAAGCTGTTCTGTGAAAAGTAGATATGATCAATCGAGACATAGATACAATCGTCTTTATTATCAATCTTCTCATTGATGTATTGCAACAAAAGCGTAGTTTTGCCGGTTCCACGAGGCCCAATCAAACCGGTCAGACGATTGTCTGTATTGAATTCCTTATAGATATATCTATGGTGCCTGTAATTAGTATTTCCAAGTAACCTTCTGTAAGTTGAGAAAAACGCATTTAACATTTAGACTATACTCCAGTTATTTACCTATATATTTGGATTATACTCCAATAATGGATTATTTTAAAGTAGTTTTACCGGATTTTGGATATTTTGCATTGTTTTACAATTAACCCTCTGTTCGAACAGACAAGAATTTTTTGTTAGTTGCCTCTTTTTTACCAGTCCCCAATACATAATGAAAGTGATAACGGAATCAATGGCCATCCCCCGATAAAATTATTTGCTACCCAGTAAATTACCCTGCTCCTGGACCATGTTGATCATAAAATTGTTTGTAACTTAAACTGAGCGATTAAATGACTGCTCTCAGTTATGCTAAATCTAAAGTCGGCTTCTAAAAACTGCAGTTTTTAGAAGCCCCCTACATACAATTTTGTATAAAAATGTGAAGTCAGCCCGTATTTTATTGACGCCGCAAAGCCGCTCTGAGGTCCTGTGCCGAAATCCTGTCCGGTTCGGGCTCCGTACCGCGTTGCGACACAGCATCCTCCGGTATCCCATAGACAGACGATAGAATACTTCTGACCCGCGGGCCGCAAAATGCCCCCTGACAGCGTCCCTGCCCTGCGCGGGTCCTGCGCTTAATTCCGTCCAGGGTCAGCACCGGAATTCCCCGGTTTGCCGCATCCATAATACGCAGTTCCGGGACCTGCTCGCATCTGCAGATCAGCCTGTCGTGATCTCCATGCGGAACCCCGACGCGCCGTTTAACCTCGTCCGGAGGCAAATCAAGAACCGTTTCTACAATGGGCCTGCGACGTGGCTGAAATGCGGCGCCGGGAACAAGACTGAGTCCCATGACTTCAAGCCGTTGCACTACCTCCACGGCAATAGCGGGTGATGATGTAATACCCGGAGACTCAATCCCGCACAGATGAATAAACTTATCCATATCCTGAATTATGAAATCTCCCCCTGAGGGTTTCGGCCGGACGCCTGCAAAGGTTTTAATGCATTTGGATATATCAAGTCCAGGAATGCTTTCAAGAGCGCCGTCAATAACCTCATACAGCGCCTCAAGATCGGTTGAAGTATCATCTTCATCGTTCTGCCATTGGGCGTCCGGGCCGATCATAATATTTCCATATACCGTTCTGGTTACCAGGATTCCCTTACCCTTGTTCTGAATGCCCCTTTTCGGCACCTGGAACAGAATATGGTTTACAGCCGGGCCGGTATTCTTCTCCAGTATTATATACTGTCCCTTGACCTTCTGGATCCCGGAATCATCGAACCCGGCGGACAAACCGAGCCTGTTGCTTCCATGGCCGGCAGCGTTAACAACAAATTCCGAACTGAATGATTCACTGCCTGAAACGGACACCCTCCATAAGCCCTCCGTCTTCGCTTTTAAAATTCCTGTTACGCGCGCGCCGAGTTTCAGCTCCACACCGTTTTTCACAGCATTCTCCCAGAGAGCGATTCCATACTCATACGGGATAATCCTCCCGACATCAGGAAGAAAAAGCGCTGCTGTAACATCCGGACTCAGTTCCGGTTCAAAAGCCCTTAGTTCGCGACCGCTCAGAATTCTGTATTCCGGCGGAGAACTGTCTGTAAGTGAATAATTTTCAATTCCGTTTTGTATATATCTTTCCAGGGTATCTTTTTCTTCATCTGAATATGCCAGCAGCAGCGCGCCTTTCTTTTGATAACGGAACCCAAGTTCATCACTGAGTTTATCAAACGCGGAAAAACCGCTTATCGTCATTTTCGCCTTCAATGTTCCGGGAGTGATGAAAGCGGGAGAGTGTATTATGCCCGTATTTGCCTTTGATATTCCGCAGCATACATCCTGCTCTTTTTCAAGAGCAAGTATTTTTAAATTGTACCGTGAAAGCTCACGCGCAACAGCTCCGCCGATGATTCCGGCCCCAATAATAATTACGTCGTAGTTCATCAAATCAGCTCCCTGCACTATCTGCCATATTCTACCGCTTATATTATCAAAATCTTCATCAAAAATATATCACAGATTTCAACTATTGATAAAAGAAGAGAGACATATAACCACGGATATATCGGGAAAAGATATGTGGTCACACGGACTGCGTTAAACCATATAGTCTGACTTAAACTAGCAGCACCGAAGCCGTAGGCGTAGGTATGATCACGGATGATTAAGAACGGTATTTATTCCGACACATTCGCATTCCTGTATTGTACAATATACTCCGGGACAGTGATTATTTATCTTTGTATACATTTTTTCTGTGGCCGATAGTAAGAGCAAGAATTACCAATTCGTTATGTTGTATATCACAAATAACTCTGTAGTTTCCGATGCGGTAACGCCAAAATCCTTTTTTATCACCGGTTAGAATCTTTCCTTTTATTTTAGGATCATCTGCATTCGCTATTTCATCCTCAAGAAAATCAAGTATTTTTGCCTGACATTTTTTGTCAATTTTTTTTAATTGTTTAACAGCTGTGTTTGAAAATTTAACGGACCAACCCAAGCTCTTTCCTCACTTCTTCGATGCTTTTAACCGGTTCTTCCGCCTCAAGAACAGATAATGCCAAAAGATAGTCTTCCCTGTCATCGAGATAATTTTCAATAGCCTGCTTTACATAATAACTTTTACTGCGACCGGTTTCCCGGGATAAATGTTCCAACCGTTTTTCAAGATCTTCTTCAAGTCTTACTGCAATCATAAGATCCTCCTGTTATACAAGTATAACAATAATCTTGATAAAATTCAATATTTATCCTTATACTGCACGCTACACAGGCAATTCCCGAAATATAGTCGACCGCTCATGTATTTTTGATTTCGTTTCTTACTTGTTTCGCTAAATCCATCAGGCAACTCTAAATAACTTACCTGATGATTGCAATGTCTTAGTCCGGGGGACTTGCGGTAATGAACTAAATTGTAGTGTTTATAATTCCCATAGAAAAGTAAGTTAATGATGCCGGCGCAATTGTTTTTATCCTTGATTATCAATCATACTACAGTTAATATAACCTATGGAAGTCAAAGAATTAAATCTTGACGAAATAACCAAACGCCTCATCGACTTATATCAGCCTATTGAGATATTCCTGTACGGCTCCTATGCCTGGGGCGCACCGTCAAACGACAGTGATATTGATTTATGCATAGTTCTTAAAGATTCCGATAAATCACAAGCAGATAGAATCCGTGACGGATTAAGAGCTTTAGAAGGAATAAGAATACCTATTGATTTACTTGTCCTAACAGAAAACGAAATCGAAGACAGAAAAGAACACCCTTCTACCCTTATTTTTAAAATCATACATCAAGGGAAAAAACTCTATGCTGCCGCATGAAGAATGGCTGTTCAAAGCAGACAAGGATTAGATAAAACGCATGATCTAAAACTGATCTTTCACTTGGATGATACATTATAATCTCCTTTTTCTTTTAATATGATCATTTTTATTTTAAAGGCACTTGAACTAATATAATCGGCCGTGTGCCCTTACACTCTGGATAATTCACACAACCTAAAAATTTTCCATACTTCCCTACTCGCTCAACAAGCCACCCATCACGACATTCAGGACAAGCTAAAAATTCCGCGCCGCAGCTGCAAACAAGCCTATCTGAATTTGCAGATTGTCTTACTGGGATATCTTTACTACAAACATTACAAGGTAACAACGTATGCCCACAAAGATACCGATGCACACATGCAAAATATAATTTTTCATTCTTGGAGACCTGAGCTAACATCTGCCCACCACATTCACTGCAACGATGTACAGCTAATTCCGATTCACTAAGTATTATCGTTTCGTATTCAGGTTGTTCTATCAATTCGCGAACAAAAATCGAAGGCTTTTCTTGATCTGCGAGTATAGTTACTGATTTTCTTGCTCTTGTAAGTGCAACATAAAAGAGTCTGCGCTCCTCAGCGTGCTTAAAATGTTCAGGTTGGGGTAAAACCAGGTTAAGAAATGGATCTTCGACTATCTCTGAAGGAAACCCCATCTTCTCAGTTGTTGCGTGTAAAATCACAACGTGATCTGCTTCTAATCCTTTTGATGCATGCACCGTCATGAAACGGATGAACATATTTGGATTACTTTGCTGGATTTCAGCCAGATTATTCGGTTTTATAAAATGATAGCGCCCGAGCAAGAGGACACTCGCGTGGCCAGTGTTATTACGTCCAATCTCTTCTAAAGCTGTTTTAAGGACCTCACCATCCTGTGCGCGAACATAATACATAACCTTGATCTTCGGAGTATCACAAAAACTCGCTGATAAAACTTTCTTTTCAACTTGTGCTGGATTCTGGAGAACGAATCGCCTTGCAGGCAATGCAATCTTATCATTACTTCTAAATGTACGCCCTAAGTCTACTGTGCAGTGAACACCATTCGAACCTGCGAAAGTCCCTCCAAATTCATTCCCAAAGTTACGCATTAAATGAATATCCGATCCTGTAAAACGATAGATAGATTGCCAATCATCCCCTACCGCAAAAATGCGTGCATCATCATGTTGACCCTTCAGTGCACGAAGTAAACGAGTTCTCCCAGTAGAGATGTCCTGAAACTCATCTACGATTAGATGACGATATGGGCTATGATAGTGCCCTGATTCAACATACTCTGCTGCCTGGATTATCATATCCTCAAAATCGATTCTTTTACCTAAATGCCTCTGATAAGCGTTAAACAGCGGTTCAAAAATTTCCATAAAAGCATAGCTGCGCGATGCATCTTCAGAACCAACACATTTCTTCCGGCATTGTTCGATCGTCATTCCGGAACTCTTAAAATGATGAAGGAATGTTCCGAGAGACTGTACAAATTTATCGACCTGCCCCATTTCAAACAGAGTATATAAAACTTGTTCCGGAGGTATTGGTTTTAATGTAACATAAGGCGCGAGTTTCTCTTTTAGAGCATCGGTGAGTCTATCTTCGATTCTCTCATAGCTGTAGGTTTCAATAAGAGTTGTGCCGTATTTATTATGAATATTCCGTTTCCATGTCATACCCTCAAGATATCTCTTACGATCTACAAAAGGCGCTGTGGTTAGAAAAGTTGAACCTTTTGGTCCATTGGCTTTTCGAACACCAAAGTGTTCGATATATACGCCACTCTCTGTCAACCGAAAATCCGGAGTGTATGCACGTCGATCATTCTCCGGAAGCTCGTACTCATAATCTGGTTCATATTCATAAGCAATACCATTAAGATAAAGCCAGTTCGCAATCTCTAATTCCTCAAAACTCTTGACAAGTTCACCTTTCAGGGTACGCAGTTCATTAGCTTCAACATACTGGTAATATTCGTCTCTTGTCTTAAAATCCCATTCACTCTTATATGGCCAGTAAAACTCAGAAAATGTTTTTAAAAGAACTCTTCCAAGTTTTGGATGCCTGGCAATATCGTTGATTAGTATTTGTCGTAATAGTACTCGCAACTGAGCATCATCATTAGCATGCGGCGCTAAAGCTGGCGCAACTCCTTCGACTTTCCGAATGATCTCGAGACCGAGAGCGTGAAAAGTGAGGGATTTTACAGAAGCTCCAGTATGCTGCTGAATACGCTTTGCCATCTCGGAAGCTGCATCTCTACCAAACGCCATCAGAAGGATTTCTGAAGGTGACCGAATCCCCTTCTCTATAAGGTAAGCAGCTTTAGATACAATTACGGTAGTCTTTCCTGATCCGGCACCAGCCAGTACAAGAGTAGCATCCTCATCAGTGATAACGGCACGACGTTGTTCCGGCGACAGAGGGTTCGACTCGATTTTATCAAAGAAATCATTCATCACAGCCAATTCTTCTTCGATGAATGTCTTAATTGCAGCATCTCTAACACTCTCTGGCGCATTCCGGAACGTTAAGACAATATTTAATAATTTTTGCTGATTATGCTCTAATACTCCTTTGGGAATCGTCTCAGGGAACTTTTCAGAAACTTTTATTGCCCTGGATAGAAATGGTGATAGCAAACAAGCCGATGGATAGTGGCGAGGGTGTTTCAGATGATCAATAGCTTTGGCAAGAGTTTGAAGCTCCTTTTTTGCATCGAGAAATAGCTCGGTAACATACTGACATAATCCGGCATTAGAAATAGTTATTAATCGGGCCGCCTCATTCTGAGTTAACCCGACGACTTTTACCAAATCCCCACATTTCAACGGGAAAGTTACCATTGTGAGGAAGAAAATCTTTTTGAACTTTGCGGGGCCGGTTATTTCTGAGAATAAAACCTGCTTACATTTCTTACCAAGAAAGTTTATACCTGAAGAAGTCTGCTCTGCTCCAAAATATGAATATCCAAATGGACGAAGCACCATGCCTAACAATGGACTTCTTCTGCATTTAAAAGACTCAATTGAACTCATAATTGAAACTTTGCCTTTTTCATATTACTTTTGATTCTATCTATATTCTCCTGCCCCGTAAAATCTTTTCTCAATTTGTTCTGGATATTTTGTACTGAACTTTCCTAAAAAAATATTCATTTTTACCTACTCCATTCGTTGGACATTACCTCCGCTTGCTTCATGATTAACTCAACTGCTTCAGCGGATTTATCCGGCGGGTATTTCCATTTCTTTAATGTACGTCTAACTAATATTTTCAATCGTGCTCTGACGCTATCGCGCACCTGCCAGTCAACAGTGGTTGATTGACGAAGCTTTTCTGTAATCTCAACGGCTATCTTTTTCAAGATCTCGTCTCCCAGTTCGCGAACAGCACTTTCATTGTCAGCAAGGGCATCATAAAAGGCTATCTCATCGGGATTAAGGCCAAGCGCTTCTTCCTTTCTTAATGCTTCCTGAAAATCCTTTGCCATCTGGATTAGCTCTTCAATTACCTGCGCGGTTTCTATTGCCCTGTTATTATATTTTCTCAATGTTTCCTGAAGTCTATCGGCATACTTCTTTTCCTGAACTATATTATTTCTTGTCTTTGCCTTTATGCTATCCTGAAGCAGTTTTTCAAGTAACTCAATTGCAAGATTCTTCTGAGGCATATTTCTGACATCTTCAAGGAACTCATCTGACAATAAGCCGATATTGGGCTTCTCAAGACCACAAAGGGCAAAGACGTCGGTTACGCCTTCCGCTACAATTGCATTATCAAGTATTTGCTTTAATGCCGAATTCTTTTCTTCCTCGGTCAGCTTTTTATCGACTGAAGTAAACTTTGTAATGGCCGCTTTTATTGCTGTATAAAATGCTATCTCTTTTCTCATTACTTTGGCTTCATCAAGAGTTCCGCAAAGAGAAAAAGCCTTGTTTACAGCAAGTACATTATCAAGAAAACGCTTCTTTCCATCTTCCATGCTTAATATAAGATTGGCGGCTGGAATAAGCAGCTTATTAGCTTTAGTCTCGAATGCTGAAATATCAAGCCCTGCAGACGATGGTGAAGCTGCAAACATCCCCCTTATTATATCGATCTTTTCTAACAATACAGCAAGAGCTTCTTCGGAATATCTCGTTGGTTCTCCCCGGCCCTTTGATTCGGTGTAATCCTTCAAAGCATGCTTAAGCTCGTTAGCGATACCGATATAATCAACGACAAGGCCGCCGGGTTTATCCTTAAAGACCCGGTTTACCCGCGCTATCGCCTGCATTAGGTTATGGCCCTTCATCGGTTTATCGACATACATGGTATGGCAGCATGGTGCGTCAAAACCGGTAAGCCACATATCACGAACAATCACAAGTTTTAAATTATCCTCCGGCTCCTTAAACCGCTTTTCTATTCGTTTTTTTACCGCCTTATTATAGATGTGCGGCTGTAAAAAGGGACGGTCTGATGCAGAGCCGGTCATCACTATTTTGATTGCACCTTTTTCTGGATCATCATTATGCCAGTCGGGGCGCAGGGCGATGATTTCATTATACAGATGAACGCAAATCTCACGACTCATTGCGACTATCATTGCCTTGCCGTCAATTACTGAGAGTCGAGTCTCAAAGTGTTCAACGATATCAGCTGCAACTTGCTTTAGCCTCGGAGCCGCACCTACCAGTTTTTCAAGTCGGCTCCACTCCCCCTTTGTTTTTTCGCGGGAGCTGATGTCCTCTTCATCTTCAATTACCTCATCAACTTTATCTGATAGAGAACTAATCTCTGCCTGATTCAGATCGAGTTTTGCAAGCCTCGATTCATAATAGATAGGGACGGTTGCCTTATCATCAACTGCATCCTGAATATCATAGATTGAAACATAGTCACCGAAAACAGATCTGGTATCTTTGTCTTCGCTTGATACTGGCGTTCCCGTAAATCCGATAAATGATGCATTCGGCAAGGCATCACGCATATGCTTTGCATAACCGAACTTATAAATTCCATTTTTAGTTAATACAGCTTTAAGTCCATATTGACTTCGATGAGCCTCATCAGATATTACAACAATGTTATGACGTTTATTTAAAACCGGATGCTCATTTTCATCATTGATAAGAGTAAACTTTTGAACAGTAGTAAAGATGATTCCACCTGACTCCCGTTCGGAAATAAATTGACGCAGCTCATCTCGATTCGAAGCCTGAACAGGCGTTTGTTTAAGTAGTTCTACTGCATTACCGAAGGTTGTAAAAAGTTGGCCGTCAAGGTCATTGCGATCTGTAACCACAACCAGGGTAGGATTATTCATTTCAGGTTGTTGAAGGATCATGCCGGCATAACAACACATCGATATGCTCTTACCGCTTCCCTGTGTATGCCAGACTACCCCAGCCTTCTTACATCCCGGAACAACACGCTTGCCATAATCTGCTTTCTCGGCAATTAACTCAGGATCGGATCTTTTCGAAGCAATGATAGTAGCCCTTACCGCTTCAAGGACAGCATGGAATTGATGATAGCCCGCAATTTTTTTTATCAAAATATCAGCATCGTTCTCAAATAAAACAAAATAGCGAATGTAATTGAGAAACAGTTCTCTATCAAAGAATCCCCGGACCATTGTCTCAAGCTGCCACTCAAGCAGGGGCTTGTCATCTTCATTCTTTATAGTCCGCCAGGGCATGAACCTCTCGCGGTTAGCCGTAAGAGAGCCTACTCTTGCAGTATAACCGTCGCTTATAATAAGGCTTCATTGGTGATAAAAAGATCCGCTATTTCATCCTTATAGGTTTGAAGCTGATTAAAGGCATCCCATATATCAACATGCTCATCATTAGGACTCTTAAGCTCAATAACAGCAATCGGCAAACCGTTTAGAAAACAGACGACATCAGGCCGTCGCGGCTGCTTTGTTCCAGTAACGGTAAACTGATTAATAACTGCAAATCGGTTATTCTCATACTTCTCAAAATCAACAAGAAGCGCCTGATCCTTAACAAGCTCGTCACCATCTTTATATTCAATAGGAACACCAGCCAATAACATATGATGAAAGTTTTTATTATTTAGAACAGGATCAAGAGATTCAGGTTTGGTAAGCTTTGAAATAACCTGCTCGATACAAACATCATGAGCAGTTTTAGGAATATGGTGATTAAGATCAGCAAAAACGAAACGAAGATGTTCTTCGATTATAACCTGAGAGAATGAACTTCTTAACGGAGACGGCCCATCGGGAGTGACATTAGATCCTAATAAAACTTCCCAGCCGGTATCATGAAACCATTCAAGGCACAGACCTTCAAGTTCTTCTTCCGTCATTCGGTTGCCTCCCTGGAGAGAACATCAATAATATTTTTAATTACTTGATCGCGCGCTTCACTTGGATATCCATATTTTCTGAGTAAAACCCTCGTTTGTGTTTTCATCCGGGCTTGCAGGGTTTCTCGCTCCTGCCAATCTACCAGCATCGATTTAGATAAAACCTTTGACAGTTCATTTGCGATAAGCTCAATAAGATCTGGAGTAACTTTTCCGCTTTCATCCGACATCTTAAGTAATTCGAAAATTGAATCAGCTTTTCCATAAGAAGGCGTTGGTTCTGCTGCGACTGAATATGTACTTTCACTATCGTATGAATATTTAATTTCTGAAGCAGGTGGATTTGGGATAATCCTTTTTTGTTCCATCATAAAGACATTGCAGTATTCCGCAGCGCCAATGAGATCCGGGAACAGACTTGCATGATGTACATTCATTCTTCTGAGGAATTTTAAACATTCCTGCTGCTCTTCATTCTTTATGTAAATCTTGCATATGTATTTTGCGATAATACCAGGCTGCTCTTTCTCGGTAGCGTTTTTTAACTCGTCGTCCTGAAAATCTTCAGCAGTTAAAACTTCGGTAAGTTTATTTTCGATAGTTGAGTCATAAGGAGAAAAGGTAAAAAGTCCAGCCTGGTTAACAAGCCTGCCGTAATCATCTTTTTTAGGCTCAAACATCCTGATATCAGGGCAAAGATCATCATTTGCAATAAAGCTTTTATTTAAAATGAAAACAGATCTATAGGGGTTATCCTCTTCCTCTTCCTGATCCTCTTTTGAAAATGCAAAGAAAAGCGAAACATACGGAGAATAAGTCCAGTCAAGCAAGGGTGTCATAAGACCATGATGCTGACCGATAGACCATAGCTCATCATCTTCGAGACCTTCTTCCAATAGAGAATGGTCTGTAATACGCCCCCTGATAGCCTTTCTAAACATTGATAATTGTTTTTCAGCAATATCCAACGTGATGATATCATTTTCTGTAACACGAGCAAGCGTCGGTGTCATTCTCCAATCATATCTACGATGACCTCTGTATACGTATTCATCGCCGTTTCCATTAAAAAAAGAATCTTCTATAAGTTCTACGAAATCATGCCAGTGTTCAATCTTTGTTACTGGAATTCTGCCGCTAATATCGTCTGAGAAAATTTCAAAACTTTCTTGTGCCGAACTATTGTTCCATGAAGGAATCTTATCCCAATAATTATCAGAAAAACTCATGAACAAGCCTCATCAAATTCAGTTTCAATTGCCGACAAATCTATTTCACCGGAGAGAAGTTTTAGTAGAAGAGTGTCTCGGATAGAAGAAAGAACAATAATTTGTTCATTTGAATTTTCAATTGAATTATCAATGTCATCTACTTTTCTCGTAAAAAGCTCCACTAATGTTTTTTCTGGTTCAATAATCTTAATAGCTTTTAAATCTTTTTGATTAATTGAGCCAAAAACAGTGCCCTCTGAATTAAATCTGTCAAAAATATCTTTTAAATGATTTAGATGAGCATAACTATATGAACTACAGCCACTGTGATGTTTTAGGCCACTTAAGCCTCTGCCGATACAGCAATCGTTTAATGCCCAATTTAAATCCCCGACTGGGGCTCTGACACTTAATAATATATCATCTTTTTTTGCCATCCGTTTAGGATCTGTAGTATACAATCGAGGAGTAGGGAAACGCCAACCGAATTCAGCTCTACCTTGAAAAAACAATACTCCTTCTTTTTGTTCATTATAAGTGTTTCCGTTAGGCGATTGTCCCATTACAACCTCATAGGATTCTCCTAAATCAGCAACCTCCCACCCTTCTGGAATCTCTCCAAGCTCCGAATCCTGCATAGCTGATGGGAATAACGCGGCTGTTTCTGCAAGTTCTTTATAGGCATCCGGATCAGCCTGTTCAAATTGTAAAATGGCATCTTCATCTTTACCGGAAATAACACTCATAGCGGCAAGCTCGGCATCCCGATCGCTGCCGCCGGATACCAGTGCCGCCATCTTGGCTCTTACCGGATCAAAATCTACAAACCAGCTTTTAAAGATTGATTGAGCCATAGCTTCAAGCGTTTTATTTATTTTTGTGTTGAGTTGGATTTTATTTTCAATATCTATCAAATACTTACCAATTATTTTTTGAACATCTAAAGGTGGTTTGTAAAATTCAAATGACAATATTTTTGTTGGCGACGTATGTTTAACCGTTGTTCCAGAGGCACTACTTACTACATGATGACGATATTCTCTCGACCGCAATAAAAAATATAAATAGAATTTATCAATTTCGTCATTTTTAAATTGGATCAACCCAATACGTTGATTATGTAAAAATCTATGCCCAGTTATTTCAGGAATTAATGCAGAGAAACCTAAGGTATCAGCTTCCTTACTTAAATCTGTCATTGTTACTACAAGATCATTTCTATGTAAAATATAATCTTCTGGAACAGGACCTGCATAGTATTTCAGTTTATCCTCTTTAAAACCACCACCAATAGCAAAATTACCAGGAGTAACCAAACAATCTTCTTTTTCATCTGAAACAAAGAAATCACCTTTAAATGCATAACCATGTTTAATATCTATAAAATCAGAAAGTCTATTCATCTGTTGTTTAAAACTCATATCACTTCCACACCCTTTCAAGCCCCATATCGCTTAAACAAATAATTCTATTCTGCTCTATCCAGCCTAACAACAGATCTTCCCAGTCACTTCTTTCCCCGATAACATTCAATAGATGTAATACCATAGGAATAAAAGCCCCTATTCGATATTTCCCGTTTTCGTTAAGCGGAAAACCTTGATCAGCCTTGCGAATCTTGGGCGCATTAACAAAGACTTTGTTCCATAGGCGCGAATGATGCGCACAGGTGTTTCTTAATTCCGTTACAGCCTTCAACCATGAAACTAGTACAATGTGATCTGTTTGTAGCTCATCAGCTATTCGTTTCTGATATGGTGTTTTCAAATTTGCATACAGCCTTGAGACTGCACCGAAGGTCAACAGCTCTATAGTTATCCATACAGGAGGGATTTCTTCCTGATAAACATTGCTGTAGTGAGTAAGGAAGGGTTCTTTCTTTCTATCATTAAGAGCCTTTCGTATATTACCCATAAGGATATTATGTAGATAATCAGATTTAAATATTGAGCGATCTTCTATACAAAATGGATTCTCCATATCCGCAAGATTTCGCGCAATAGAGCTCCTAAGCGCAAATTCTATCGTTTGAACGGCGCCAAAGAACAACTCTCTTAATTGCTGATCATAGCGGATAATTGCAATAACATCGGAGAAATCTATAGGTCTCTTCAGGCAATGGGTTCTTACATCGCTTTTATTTTCAAAATAATAGACATAACCGCTTACATAGTAATAGTTATGGTAGGTTAGAAATCGTTCTGAAGACTCTTCATCAGCAAAAGCTATACCGCGATCTTTTAGTAGTGATATTTGCTCGGAGACGGATAATACGGGCTTTGTATAAGGGATTTTAGCCACAGAGAGGAGCCTCCGTAGGCATATAAAAAAACAATCCGCCCTGGTGCGGTACCCGAAGGTGTCCCGTGGCGGATCCTATTAATATTAATTTAGTATCCGGATTGGAATTTGTCAAGATATACAGCCCTAACATGCGATAATTAGCGGTTGCATGACGATATTTAGCTCCAGAAATCACAGTGAATAGCCCAATCCTGCAAGATTCTTGCGTATCTCAGCTTCAAGCCTGTCTGATTCTTCAAACTGCACCTTAAGTTGTCCAGTCAGACGCTGCATCTTCTCTGGAAAGGGTTCGGAATCTTCTTCCTGCTCTGGAGCACCAACATAACGACCGGGAGTCAGCACATAATCATTCTTTGCTATTTCTTCCAGACTTGCCGAGTAACAAAAACCTGACTCGTCCTCATATCCGTCATTCTGCTGCCAAGCGTGATAAGCCTGTACAATCTTTTTTATATCCTCTTCCGTGAAATCACGAAGAACACGGTCCTTCATATATCCGAGATTTCTAGCATCTATGAATAGATATTTTCCCCTGCGGTCTGTTTTCTTCTTATTAAGTGCAAAACCGTTTTTCTTGTCCTTTGATAAGAACCATATACAGGCCGGGATCTGGGTGTTTGTAAAAAGCTGTCCGGGCAAGGCTACCATGCATTCAACGATATCAGCCTCAATAAGGTTCTTTCTTATTTCACCCTCATTATTCGTATTTGAACTCATTGAACCGTTAGCAAGCAGCAGGGCCATGGAACCCGTATCGTTTAGATGATAGAGCATGTGCTGCATCCATGCAAAGTTAGCGTTTCCCTGCGGAGGAGTACCGTACTTCCAGCGGGCATCGCCTTCAAGTTTCGGATGCCACCATTCCTTGATATTAAACGGGGGATTAGCCATGACAAAATCAGCTCTTAGATCCGGATGCTGATCATCAAGAAATGAATCGGCGTTCTTCTTTCCGAAGTTAAAATCTATCCCACGGATGGCCATATTCATTGCAGCCAGCTTCCAGGTTGTGGGGTTGCTTTCCTGACCGTATACCGATATATGCTTTCGCTGTTCTGACGCATTGTAATGCTTTTCAGCCGCATGATGCTCAATAAACTTATCGCTGTTCACAAAGAACCCGCCGGCACCCATTGCAGGATCGTATACACGCCCTTTATACGGTTCAAGCATCTCAACAATCAGCGTAACGATACTTTTAGGTGTGTAATACTGTCCGCCCTGCTTACCCTCTGCAAGCGCAAACTGCCCAAGAAAGTATTCATAAACGTGCCCGAGGATATCCTTGCTGTGAAGACTTAGCTTTTCTCCGTTATATTCGGGATTGCTGAAATTAGTGTCCGAAAACTTATTGATAAGCTCGATGAGATTATAATTATCTACCGCGTAATTCGTAATACGCGGCAAAATCCCTTTAAGCTTGGGATTAGCCGGTTTATCATCTATTTTATAATCTTCTATCGATTCGAGTGCGTTATCTATCAACCATGAAATCGAGCGTAGTTTAACATCATTACCCTTTTCATCCTTCCAAAGTACCGTTCCGATTGGTAATGCAGCAGATTCCTGCAGAAATTTCCATCTGGCAACTTTAGGAACCCAGAAAACATTATCAGCCTGATAGTATTCATACAGTTCCAATTCCTCGGATATAGCCTGTTCGTACTCTTCGTCACTGTTATAATCTTCACGTGGCATAAAATAAAGATCATCAAGCCCCTCTTCAGTGAAAAGACGCCGAAGCTCCGTCTGGCGCTGTTCAAAGGCATCGGAAACATATTTTAAAAAGATTATACCAAGAACTACATGCTTGTAATTTGCCGCATCAAGGGCATTTCTGAGCCTGTCGGCAGATTTCCAGAGCTTGGCATCAAGTTCGTTAAGGAATTGTTGTTCGATATTTTGCATAGGGCAACACTCGTTAAATAATTTTATTATCAGGGGCTATTATAACTTATTTTTATAATATTTTGTGGTTTTATATTAAAAATGTGCATTTGGATTCGTGCTGAAATGCTACGTCGATTCAAAAATTCTGTCATTTCAATATAATTTACATAATATAAAAATGGAGTTATAATATTCTAGGAAAGGAAATTAAAAATTGGAAAATAAAAAAACTAATGTGCACTTCCTTCAAGGCGGTTGGAAAACTACAGAAAAGTTAAACCTTACAAGAATTACAGCAATGCCTCTAAGTGAAAAACATCTTTTTAGGTTAGATTGTACTGAACTTGTAGATTCAGAAAACACAAAATTTAAATTTTACGTTGACGGTTCTGAAATTGAAGGGATGCTCTATGAAGGGGGAAGTTTATTTCTCGAAGGAAAGGAAATTCAAATCGAACAAACCGGAAGCGGTACAAACATATTAGCAACATGGGAGTGTGTCCAAGAACTGCAAAATGATTTTTATTCATCAACCTGGAATGCTTTTCCCCAAGATTCAGATGAAATTCTTCTTGCAGCTTTTTCTCAAGATACTGATTTTGTAGTTGAATTCAACAGGACAAATACAAATTGTAGTGAAGGGAAAATGACATTGATTATTGATGGCAATATCATTAAAGATATTAGCGGAAAAACACTCCAATTCTTGGAAGGTTCAAGCATTATAGGTAATGGAAAGCATATAAAAATTAAAGTCACAGGATATTGTTCCAATAATGCTCATTTTTCAGGAAGAATCAAAATTCAAAAAGAATATTAAATTTAGAAAAGAATAACACCACCGCTAAATTTGCATCTATCTATTTTATATCAAGGGATCAGTTTCATATTTGGTTAAGCTATATAAAATATTTTAAAGGAGTAAAATTATGAAAAAATTCAAAATTGTTGCTGCCTTGCTTATCTTTATGACATTTTATTCAGGATGCACTTCTATTGCAGAAGTAACTATGGTAAATGATGAATTACCTCCACAAGGCTTAATACTTTCCATGCCGTATGGGTTGCTTCAAATAAAACTCGATTATGAAATAATTCAAAAAGAAACATGGCCGGCAGATGATGAGGGAAACCCAAAAAAGAATGAAGAATCATCAATCGAGATATCAATTAAAATCACAGATTATACTATTGAAACAATAATTGTGCCCGA
This sequence comes from Spirochaetia bacterium, assembly GCA_963675665.1. GTDB lineage: Bacteria > Spirochaetota > Spirochaetia > UBA9216 > UBA9216 > Thalassospirochaeta. Next base: position 2,631,662 of record OY776510.1, on the reverse strand, counting down.
TCAAGAGTTAAAATTTGTATTCGAGCCATCTGACTTAAACAAATTCACCAAGACTTCAGATCTAAGTCTGGAATTTATGAATTCATCAATACTTAAATCTACAAATTTGGATATCAAGGATAAAGCAGGTGAAATGATCACAAGTTTCTCAGAAGCAGCAATCAATATTGGGAAAATAGGAATCAATTCTATCAGAGGTAAAACGGCTTCCGAGATAAGAACAGAAACTGAAACTTTATCAGTAATAATTGATATCTCAGATTTAAACTGGAAAGATAGTGATTCTAATTATTCTCGCGCAAAAGTAAATTACGAGCTATTCTCGGGAATTATAGCTGAAGAAAAAAAAGTCATTAATTTAGTCCTATATTTTAAATCGCGAATAACTTCAGAAAAAATAAAAACTGATCCAATCATGAATCTTAAAGATTCAAAAATCTCCGGGATTCCTTACAGAAGCGGAGGAGCGTTATTAATTGAGACCAATATCAACTCTGAACATATTACAGATAATTTCGTAATTTTGCCTCAATTAGGACCTATCGGCATTATCACATATAAATCAAAACCGTTCTCTGACACAATCCAAAGTATTACATTTTCAAATAAATCAGCGACTCTTACTGAATATAAAATAACAAACACAAGTTCAGGAGAGGATCTCTCTTTACTTTTGTCCTCAATAACATCAGAATTAAATACAAATTTAAAAACACTACGAGAGAATTATCCTGAGTTATTTATGAATTCAGAAGAATTGAGTCAAAAGGAAGAACTTCAAAATTTAACTCACCAATTAAGTTTATATCAAGCAATGTTAGAGGTGGAAGAAGCCAAACAGGAATTAGAAGAATTGAATAATAAATAAATTAAACCACAAACCGTTTCCAGACCGCCCGTTCCCCCTGAAAGTTGACCAGATACCCGACCCGACATTTGCTGATATGGAGATAATTCAATAGCTGGGCTTCATGCGCCGAAGAAAGAGCCTTAACCGCCTTGATTTCAATGATAATTTTACCCTCAACTGCCAGGTCAGCGTAAAACTCACCCACCTGCTGACCGTTATAAAACACATTAAACGGAGCATTATAACCGACCCCAAGCCCCTGCTCTTTCAGCTCAAAATACAGCGCATTGTGGTAACATGACTCAAGCAACCCCATACCCAATTCATTGTGGACTTTAATAAAACCGTTAACCACTTTATTTGACAACTCTTCATATACCAGCATTTTCTGCCTCCTTTTTTTAAAAAGGAGACAGGCTCACTTTCAGGATGCTCAGGGCCGGTCTAAAAGACCGCTTGCCTTGGCCTTGAACAGCCTGAAATGAGCTGTACAATTAAAAATCCTGGAGGCAAACATGATGAATGAACAAAGATAGCTGCGTATAAACATACCAACTGATTACGTAATTACTTTTCTCTTCATCCGTTAACCGCCTGCATTGCTTCGCTATGCACATACCTACGCCTGCGGCTTCGGTGCTGATAGTTTAAGTCAGACTATATGGATTAACGCAGTCCGTGTTACCCGCCTGCCTTGCCCGGGCAATCCGTGGCCATTAAACACTCTTATCTTAAAATGTGCGGAGGTTATTCTTAATATTGATCTTCAGATCTTCTCTGACGTTTACCCTGGATGCGAAGTCATCCCACTTTCTTACAACGGCATTAATCTCATCGATTATCTCTCTGCCCTTTTTAATATTGTTTGCTTTAGCTATAGTCATAAGATCTTCTTTAGTAATATCGCTGTGTTTACTGTTTATACTCAAGGTCTGCCGGCTGACCCATTTATTGTTCGGGTCATATGAAAAGCAAACATCGTAGGCCGGAGCCAGAGCCCATCTTTCATCCTTCTTCAACCTGAATGAAAAGTTCTTGGTATGATCATCGCAATTGGTTGCCAGGACATTGAAAACCATCCGTCGAAACATCTGCTCCGCTTCAGGATGGGTTAATCTCAATTGACGCATCGTCTGAAAGACCTGCTCATAGCTGTAAGCTAAAATATTGTTGTAATCAAAATGCTGAATACCGCAAAGGGTTTGAACATGGTGCCTGATGTTATTCTTTTCACGGTCGAACCGCCTCGTCATAAAATGCGCCCTGCCGTTTTCTTCGAGCAGTTCACATTCAGTCATCTCGATACCGCATTCTTTCGCCATCAGGTAATATGCATATTCAATACGACCCCAGCCGTGACTATCACCGACCTGCACCCCGCTTACACCGTCAAGCTTCAGAAGCCAATGCTCAAACCCGGCGGGGACCTTAGTCTGCCCGGATCGTACCTCTTTTGTTTTCCTGTTGAACGCGATGACAGCCTTGGGCCTTGCACCGCCTGCTGAGGTCCCGATCTTAAGGATCTCCCTCATAGCCTGTTTCTCATCCTCCTGGAGAGAGGTATTAAAATCCTCACGCTCCGCAAGCATCTTCCTCGCGATATCGACCAGGCCTTCTATTTCGACTGCAAAGGTGTTCCGGTTCGGTTTCATCCGGGCAGGTTCAAACTCCAGGGCCCCCATGCCCCGGTTTCCGATGAAACATAGTTTTTCAACCGGATTCATGCTGCCCGGAGGCCGCCCGTTGGCAGTCAGCCACCTTTCTGTTAACAGGTTTCCGTATTTATCGGGAAGCGAATCAGCTAACAGCCCGGGCAGACCCTTAAAGGAATCTTCCGTGCTGTCTCTGGCTTTTAAAAGTTCAGGAAAGCTGTATACCCTGTCTCCGTTGCTGAGCGGCATCTTAATCGGCGCAATATCCCAGTTCCTGTTCAGAAAATCTTTATCATACTGAAAATCGGCTATTTGCCGGTTTGGGTCCCATCTGACGACACCGACTAAGGTATTCCATATATTTACATATGCATAATCTACCATTCCAGATCCTTATCAGGTTCAATTACACTTTTTGTTGAACTGGCTCTTTTCCTTCGTCTTTCCTGTAATTTTGCATACTGTATCGGACTTATCTTATCTTCAATTATGAAGTTATCCATCAGGTGCAACAAATCAAGCGCTCTCAGTATTTGGATGAGAGAAGAAAGCGTAATCGATTCCCCGTTTTCAATTTGAACCAAAGTGCTCCGGTTTACGCCTGCTTCATGCGCTGTTTGTTCCTGCGTCTTATCTTGTTCCAGTCGCCGGTGTTTGATATACGAACCGATTACACTAATAAGTGCGGAATCCGTCATTGAAACCCAGTTATTGTTGGCATTTTCCATCATAATAGCCATTATAGCCACTAATGTTGGGATAAGTCAACAAATACATTGATTAAGAAGCAAAAACAGTATAATTTTCGGCATTATATGTTGGTATATTCCGTCATTATTGCCATATTTGGGCTTTATGGTGGTTTTTTCCGACAAATAAGCATTAAACAGTCAACACATCCCGCTTCCTATACTCAATCCACTCCAGCAGCTCTTTCTCTCTGAAGATTGTGCGGCCGCCTATCCGGTATGACGGCAATTTCCCTTCGCAGATACATTTAAATAAAGCTTAATACAGAAGCAGTTTTATAGATTCGGCAGATTCTTAAGCAGGATATTAATTACTATATTGAAAAATATTCTCAATCATTTCTTTGTTTATTGTTCTATAAACATAATAATCAGAATCGATCGATATTATTTCCTTAATTCTTAACTTCTCTGACAAGACTACCAATGAAGCATCTGCCAAATCCATAGGGACATCTGAATATTTCCTGGATAACTCAATGATCCTGGATAATCCTTCATCTGATATATCTTCCAATATAATCCCGCCTAAGCTCACCCATGTTAGAAAATCTATTTGAGCCTGAACACTAAAATCCAGCATATGTGTAACTTCGGTGATTACAGGCCAACTGCTTGTCAGTACCCCATTATAGTCCTTTAAAAAGGCTTTTATCTGCTCATGATATTTATCTTTTTTGTTAAATAATGCTATTAAAGGACCTGCATCAATGAGAGTATTTTTCATTCAGTTTATCCTTTAATATCTTTTTATAATTCCGGGAGAGATCCGGCTCACTACCGACTCTGCCAAATAGGTCCGCTCCCAACTCATACGGCGTTTTCTTTTCAACATGGTGCTGGTAATACTCGGATATTGCTTTCTTGATAATCTCTGTTTTTGTAGTTTTTTCAAGATCTATCAATTGAATCAGTTTATTATCTATATCATCATTTAATCTTACTGTAGTCATACAATCCCCCTGTAATACATAATGTAATACAAGGTTATTAAAAAGTCAACTTCCATGCGGACATAGCGATTTGCTCTTCCTTTGCTACCTTATAGGGATCTTCAGGCTGAAATTTTCATCAAGGATTGATATTCCATCCGCATCGCCCCGGGGAAACTTCCTGACATCATCCTTTGTTTTCTTCTTTCCGTTGAACATGAAATGCTCCGATATGAAGCTGTCGGTCGAGAGATCGCTTGCGATATAATTGTTCTGCAGCAGAAACTCGATAATCCTGCGGCAGTCAGCCTGATTGCACTGGACTTTTTCACGAAGACGGCTCACCATCAAATACTGCTCTTCGAAGGTGTCGTACAAACCCTTGATGTAGTCCAGATGGTCGTTCACGGATAATCCGTAGAACATAGCCCCATCCCGCCTGATACGGCTTAGGATATCGACCAATAAATCCATTTTTAAATCTCCTTTTTAATAATAGATCACAGGATAACATGCGAACCCATGATCCATCAAAGGAATTGACAGTAAGGAACAATATGCAGAGAAAGGAATAAATTTAGGAGTTAATTATCTAATAATACAGATATTAGTCCCATTAATTCCGGAACATTTTCTCTCGCTATTTTATAGATCCTATCGACCAGGATCTCTCCATATTCGTGCGCGATAATATTCCGAAGTCCAACTATCATGTGCCAGGGTATATCATGATTCGCTTCAGTAAAATCTGCAGATAAATGATTGGCAGCTTCTCCGATGACAAGTAACTGCCGCTCTACAGCAAATCTTTTCATTTTATCAATGGAGAAATCCTCATAGGTAGTATTTTCAAGAAAATTTATTATATCCTTGCAAGCATCCAGAATATCCCAGAGATAACCTTTATTTCTTTCACTAAGCTGCATACACAACCCTGGAGTTTCTCAGAATATTTTCACGTCGATACGGATTTCTTAGGCTATCTTTTTCTATCAAGTCCACTTCTTTTCCGAATACAGATTTAAAGTCTTCCTTAATTTTAAAAAGATCAAAAAGAGAATATTCATGAATATCTATAAATTCGACAAGAATATCAATATCACTATCCTCATTAAAATCATCTCGCAGAATTGAACCAAAAAAAGACAATTCCTTTATGCGATATTTTCTTGCGAGATTTATGATAATATCATCCTGAATTTCAACATTAGGGAACTTCATGCTCTTATTCTACTATCATATTACTTATTGTCAAGATTTATACATTTAACAAGAGCAATCCGATGTAACTCAAAAATACTTCATTATCTGACATTTCCCACGTTACTTAGCGGCATGTTTAGTGCTATCTGTCAGGTCAGAAGATCTACATTTTCTCCAAGTTCATCATCCTGAATAATCTGTTCCTCCGGAGCCTCTTCTTCAGGGCTCGGCGGGGCTTGCTCGGTAACCGGCGGCGGTTCTACTGGTTCAGGCGGGACAGATGCAGGATTTACAGGTTCTATCTCCATAACGTACCCCCATAAGTAAAATTTATACATAACTATGCGGAAAGTACAGAAAAATGAAAAACTATCCAAATTTAGCGGAGATACATCTTCCGCATTCAATCCTGACAGCCTTTGCCTGATGATAAACAACCTTAACACTGACCGAACCAAACTCAGGGGGCTCTGTAAATGCCTTCAGTATTTCAGGGGAAAACTCATCCAATAGAATCCCTAATTCACTCTTTATATGATTGTCACTGCTTTTAACATCCTTCTTCTTTACCACATACATACCTTAGCCTCCTCTATCTTGAATTTGGGGTATTCATCTTTCAGCGGATTGTTTACCTCAAGATAACCCTCGGCCCATTTCAGCCAGTCGGCAAAATCTCCTTCAGGTTCTCCTTTATGCTCCAGATAGTGAGACCTTACAGCGTTAACATAATCCGAAAGTTCTTTATGGTAGATCCATTTCTTGTATCCAGCTTCAAGCCTGGAGATCCTTTCACGTTCAAGTCTGGCCAATCTTTCTCTTTCAGCCCGCTTTTCCTCCTCGATTCTCCATTCCTCCGCTCTTTTCTTATGATTGGCAGCCCGTTCCTTGTTCCAGGCGGCAGCATAGATGAGTTGACGTATAATTTCGTTGATTCTGCTTTCAATGTTTTTTGTTTTACCATCGGTCCAGGCCTTCTGCCCCTTCATCGTGAATGCGCTTGTATTAATCTCAAGTTTCAGGATCCCGGTCGGAATATACTCATAGTCTTTAAGCCAGTAGCTGTCTTTATCCTGTTTTCCTTAAGGGATGGCTGTCTTTTTAGTTGACTCGGATATCTTAATAGAGAGGTCCTCATCCATAATCCGGAATACAACACCTTCTCTCTCATCAGCTTCTATTATGAATCCGTTAACCAATAGATTATGACAGATGGATTGAAGTAGCAGGGAAACCCTGTCGATGCTATCCTGTCCAATATTAATGTCGAATACACCCGACTCTGATACGTTAACCCGGTTATAGTCTATTCCGTAATATCGCTTTTTCTGCTGTCTTTTAAAGACTTTACGCGTATTACGAACAAACGGGTGCAGATCTTCCAGATCATCCGAAACCTGCACCAACTGAAGTGACTGAACAAGGCGTTCCGCCTCTTCAAATGCCTCGAGAGCCAATCTGGGTTCTGTATCAGGCTCGTTGTCACCTGACGATGTTGTTCTTCTGATTATAAGCCTGGGCGGATTTTCAAAGGGGATAAGCTTTGGTTTCGGCGGTTCTTTTCCGGCATCCTTCTTTGCCCAATATCCCCGGGAGGGGTTGCCACCCGCAGTTTCTTACAGGTTTTCTTAAGGGCTACATCCGATATTCCATAGCTCTTGCATACCTCAGACATCGGTTTTTCCCAGACCTCTGTGTACAGTTTTTCCCTGTCATAGTATTCGTACATATTACTTTACCTTCCGCTCTTTCAGCCAGGCATCCAGTTCTTCGGTTTTGAATAAAATCCGACTTCCAATTTTATAGAATGGAATCTTTGCTTTTTCTGTATATGTGTAGAGGGTTTTGCTTGAGAGGTTGAGGTATTCAGCTGCCTCCTTTATGTTTAGATTTCTTTTAGTATTAACTTCCTGAGCTGGGGCATATTCTATGACAGTCTCAACCTTGGGCTCAAGCGGCCCCAGCTTACTCTCCAAAACTCCGATTTCAAATCCCTTGGCGATCATAAGAACAGTGTTATAGAAGTGGTCGGCATCACCGCCGGCACAGGCAATACTCAACTCCATCCTGTATTCGTTCATATATAACTCCTATAAAAAGTCAACCACAAGCTAAAAATATAAGCTTATGATCTAGTCGGATATCAACCGACCATTACAGCTTCCCATGCTGCTGCCTGCATTTCCCTGTATTCTTTTCTAAAAGCCATTTTCATCGGATCAAACGGCTCTCTGGTTTTTAAAATTGTATATACCAAAGTGCTCATCTTGCGGGCGGCAGCTATTACACTCTTACCCGAGCCTTTCTGCTTCTTCATCGCTGCATACTTCGTCATTATTCGGTACGTCCCGGTCTTCTTTTGCATACGAACCATTCCCATCACCATCTGTACGAAGGCTGTCCTCAGTTCTACAGGCCCACGCTTTGTTATATGTCCATGATGTATTGTCATATTTGAGTTCTGCACCCATGGCACAAGCCCGGCGTTTGCTGCATATTTCTTCGCACTATCATATCTGCCGATATCGTCTGTATAGGCTCTTACTGTTGCTGCTGTTATTAGACCCACGCCTGGTATTGTCTGCAGAAGCTCAACATCTTCATCGTCCTCCACAAGCTCAGCCAAAACCTTTTCAAGCTGCTTGACTTGCGATGCCTGATTATCTATCATATCCAGTAACGGTATTACCGTTTTGGCAGCGCTTCCGTAAAAGTCGTGGTCCTCGAGACCGTTCAGGATTCGCTGCCTTTCTTTTTTACTCTGCAGCTGTCCGCGTTTGGTCTCTATTCCATAACCAAGTAATAAGCCATGCACCTGGTTCTTTAACGACACAACAGATTTTACCAGTATCGACCTGGATTTCAGCACCCTTCGAATATCCTCACTCTCTTGGGAACATAATATCGATTCAGGCAGCATGTCTTTCTCAAGAAACTCCGCCAGGGTGCGTGCATCATGTTTGTCTGTCTTTTTTACAGATTCATTCACTACCTTGAATTTCAAAGTATTCACTACAACCACTTCGACTCCAGCCTTTAACAGTTTATTGCGGAAATAACGGGCATTCCCGGTTGTTTCCACCGCTGCTCTCAACTCATATTCCTCTTCACAATATTCATCCAGCATTTTCAGAAATGCTCCATAACCATTTCCGCTGGTCGGATACATTCCCAATTGATCAATTTTTCGGTCTTCACTTAAAAGGCATACTGTAAACTGCGTTTTGTGAAGATCCACGCCAATACTCATCTTCATGTTCTATCTCCAATAGTTTGAAGCAGTGCCTATACGGTGAATTGTTCCATTCTCCTATCCGGTCTCGCAGACCATTGAATGTTTCGGTTACGGCTCTTCAATCTCCTAAACGGTCTCGCGGACCAGTAAAAATGTCGAACAGTAACCTTACTGCCTCAATTAAAGTTAAGGCAGTATATCAATTCACCAGCTCATGAAGACTTTTTATCATTCCTCCTATAAGAAATTCCTGCATGGATGCAGGTGTCTGGGGGTGTAGTTTGAAAAGATATTTTCAAACTACCAAATGATAAAATAACAAAAAGTACGGAGTACTTTAGACAATATGAAGTGACCGCCGTGTTTGCAAAATCGTGGATTAGCCTACACAATGGCTAATGGCAAAGCGCAGACACGCCACATACAAAGGAACGGAGGCCACTATGAATAGTGTAATTTATGTAGGGATGGATGTCCACAAGGAATCAATCGCAGTAGCGGTATTCAGAGATAATTATCAGAATCCTGAGTTTGAAAGAGAGCTCAGGAACGAACCCGGAAATATTAAAAGATTCTTCAAGCGACTTAAAGAGAATGGAGAAAATATTCTGTGTTGTTACGAAGCAGGCCCTACAGGATTTACACTTTATAGATTACTTGAAGATATGGGAATTATCTGTTACGTAGCAGCACCATCATTATTGCCGAGGAAACCCGGAGACCGAATAAAGACAGACAAGAGGGATGCAGTCAAATTAGCCAGAGCATTAAGGAATCAGGAAATAACACCGGTGAATATACCGACACGCACAGATGAATCAGTTCGTGATTACATGAGGATGTGTAACGATATGAAAATTGATTTGAGGAAACAGAAACAGAGGCTCTTACAGTTTCTGCTAAGGAACGGGAAGAAATATGATATTGGGAAAAAGTACTGGACAGGGGCGCATCGAACCTGGTTGAAAAACTTGCAGTTTGAACAGGTAATGCATAAAGAAGTTTTAAAAGAATATTATCTTGCGATTGTGGAATTAGAGGAAAAGATTGAACGGTTGCAGGAAAAAATAGAAGAGATTGCTGCTGAAGACAGATATAAAGAAAGGGTATCCCGGCTTCGATGTTTCAAAGGTATAGAGACATTAACAGCATTAACATTTGTATGCGAGATAGGAGATTTCAGAAGATTTAAAAAAGCGGAATCCTTCATGGCGTATCTTGGACTTGTGCCGTCAGAATACTCAAGCGGAGAGGGCCGGAAGCTTGGCGGGATTACGAAGGCCGGCAACTCCAGGCTACGACGGCTGTTAGTGGAATCAAGCTGGCATTACCAAAGGTATTCGCCATCGAAACGACTGACAGCGAGAAGGAAAGGACAATCTGCTGAAACAATAGCTTATGCTGATAAAGCCGGCAGAAGGTTGAGTAAGAAATATTTCAGGATGATTCGTAGAGGGGTATGCCCTCAGAAAACTGTTACGGCAGTTGCCAGAGAATTATCAGGATTTATTTGGGGAATGATGGTAGGTAGAACAGAAGTCGCATGACTTCGATAGTTGGTTAATAAGCTACCAGGACAGAAGGATGGATAGAACAACAACAGTGATAAAGGAGAACCCTCGGCACCTCTATGAGGCAATAATAATATTGATCCTCGGTTTTAGACAGAGGCAGCTCCCGACGATCCCATTGACCTGCGGTAACCAATCCGCGAATATCAGAGTGGTCTATCGCCGCATAAACGTTGTTCTATCTTTCTTCCTGTCCTGGACAGGGGGGGGATCTTATAGATAAAACCTGGATATTTTAACTTGACATGGGTCACATCATATCAGAGGTTTATTTTATCATTCCTCCTATTAGTTTAATGAAATAGTGTACGTCCATTGTATTACGGGAGCAAGGTATTTATAGGGAGGGAGGCTGATACTGTAAAATCTATTAACTAAAAAAATCTATTAGATTTTGGATCATCTTTGACCTTTCGGCACTATCCATTTGCTGCAAGTTATTCAACTTCCACTTTACTGCCGGGAGTTCCCTGATATGTGGTACAGAGAAATAATCCCAATCCGGATTCCCTTTTTTAAAATTAATCAAAAATGTTTTATCCTCATCTTCAAGTAATCCATTCACTTTTTCTATGAGTTCAGTTCTGACCAATTCAAGTTCTTCAATACTTATCTTCTCGTTCGTCATTCCTGTAAATTCATTTTGATATAATTGTGATAAATTCAGCAATGACGGATTCAGGATTTCTATAAACCTACGATTATGTGAAATGAGATAAACAATAAATGCTTCTTTTAACGAATGCGTTATACCCTCAGATTGAAGTAGAAACTTGATATCAAAGAGATCCCGTGGATGTTGCCTATCCAAAGCAGCAATAATTTTACCGGCAAATAAATCTTCAAATGAAACAACCGGCACCTCAGCAAACCCAAATAGCTCCTCAGCATCCCGGGATATTCTTTTCGTCTTAGGCTCGTAGACAGTTCCGCGCAGAACTGGAGAGAGCTCAATTTTCACTATGGAGCGTTCACTTCTAACGAGTAATTTTGTTATAAATTTTGTTTTATTAATGTATGAGTATTGGATTTCAGCATTAGGGATGATCTTCTTTATTCGTGATGCGATTTTTAAAAGCTCATCAGTAATCTCATTTAGAGAAAAATCTCTTTCTTTAATCAGAACATACACAAGATCTATATCAACCGATAAGCGAGGAACATTTCTTAAAAATAGGTTTATAGCGGTACCGCCCTTTAATGCGAAACATGTTGATTCAGCGATTGCCGGCAATACATTCACCAGCAATCTAACTTGATTAAAATAGGGGTTCTGCCTGTCCATGAGACAACTCCTTAGGTACAGTGATTAGAAACTCTTTATCCAAGACACCGTTTTTTATTATTTGCCTCTTCCCTGTTCCGAGGTCGATTCTTTTCTGATCTATCAATTCATACCAGGAATGTTTCAATTGTTTCCCCATCCAAAGGAAAAGACGCTTCGCTTTTACTTGCTTACATTCTTCAAGCAAGATCTGTATTGTTTTGGGGCGCAAAGTTGCGGCACTTTCAAACATCATCATCGCCGACCTTATATCATCGCTTGTTTTTAATGAGCTGAATAATTCTACAAAAGCTCTTTCTGTAGAAGCATACGGTATGGGCCAATCCCAGGTCCCGAATGGAACATACTCTAATCCTACTTTTGTATCCGTTTCAAAAGGATTATTAGCAACCCGTTTAAAAGAAACATCTGAAAGGCCCATGGTCCAGGAAGGCAGTTGCTGCTGACTGTATACAGTGATCTCCTTTGCCGCATTCAGATGGAGAAAATGTTCATATCCGTTATATGACAGTGCTGATATGTTTCCGACATGCAGCTCCACACCGAGTCGTCCCAATGAATATACTATGTTTTGCCATTTCAAAGGCGGACCCGGTTTACGGTAAGCACCATACCCACAGGCTATAAGCTTGCCTGCCCTGACATAATAATCAACAGCAGTACGCTCAAATCCTTTTGAGCTTAGCCATCTGCGATCCACGACTATCCCTTCATTTAAAACTTTGTCCAAAGATAATTCTGCCATCCTGGTTTACCTTACTCCATTTTTGCATACCTATACTATGCATTATAGAGCAAATGTAAACCAACTGTCAAGTTTACATTTCACCCTATTTGCATACCTATAGTATGCAAATAGGGCAATAGTTAAACCGCGACTTAGCCAGATCAAATCTCCCCGGCAATCTTTAAAACATCCGAATATTCGTCCGCGTGAAAGTAGTTCTCGGTCATGCGATCGGTTGAATGCCCGGTGATAGTTTGCACCTTAGGGATAGGCACCCTTGAGTTAATAAGCAGCGAGTTGAAAAAGTGCCGCCAGGAATGAAAGGTTATATTCCGGGTCTGCCTGGCCTCTTTATCAATGCCTATGCCTTTTAGTGCTTTATAATAGTTTAACTGGATGATGTGGGTATCAAGGGGCGCTTCGCGCTTGCGACCGACAAAAACAAAATCTTCGGGTTCCTTAAACGGTGTCATAAGCATTACATCTTCAAGGGCCGTCTTTGTCCGTTTAGGTATCGGGATATACCTGCTTCGGCCGGTCTTGGTACACTTTAGTCCGTGCCCCTTCTCCCAGGAGACTGAGACATCAAGATAATCATCGAAGACTGCTTTTCGCTGCAGGGCCCTTATTTCACCCATACGCATGCCTGTGGTGGCCGCTATGAGGTTGAAGGCATAGTAACGCTTATCGGCCCACTCCTGGGCGAAGAAAGCCTTTACCTCTTCCACACTCAGTATTCCGCGGTCCTTCTGTTTTCTCGGAATCATCTCAATTATCGGCATGTGTTGTATGTACTTTTTCTTATAGGCATACTGGAGGATTGTCCGCAAGGTAATCAGAACATGATTAATAGTACCGGAGGCCTTACCGGCCGCGGACATTCCGATTACAAGCTCCTCAATAACCTCGCTGTCGATCTTTGAGAGTTTGAGATCTCCGATGACAGGAGTAAGGTGATTCTTAACCTCGGCATTCTGGTTTTCAGCATGCCGCCGGCCGATGGTCTTACCCCGGTAAAGCTGGGATTTGATGAATGGGCCGTCATAGTCAAAGAATCCGTCCGCAAAATCACTGAAGCGAATGTTTTCTTTTAGTACTATTTGACCTGATTTAAGGTATTCGATTGCCCAGGCTTCAGCCGTAGTTTTTTTGGTTTGACCTGAACTTTTTGCGGTGCTCCAGGCTCCGTTTTCAAGCCTGAAACGTACATAATAGACAAAGCGCCCCGAATTGAGGCGCCTTTTCCATAATGAATAGGGTTTTTTCTGCATAATCTGCCTCCGATATTGTGTATTGGAAGTACAGTTTTATGCTACAAAACGTGCTACACATGCCAAATTTACTATATAAGGCAAATTGTTGCTATTTTTAAATCATTACCCTATAACATTTTAAATGTATCGGGCTGGGGCAGATGGAGCAACAGCCTTTTCTCCAAAAAGCCCATTGCTCTGAAGTTTGTCTGCGCCAAACTTCATCAATATAAGCCCTTTCAGCCTTATTAATCAGTAACTCATCAGGCCCCCGAACAGCATGTTCAAATCTGCCGTATTAATTAAAAAAAGGATTAACTGTCATTAAAAACAGCTAACCCTCCTTGTTTTTTTCGGGCTGGGCAGATTTGAACTGCCGACCCCATGTCCCCCAGACATGTACGCACTTTTCCTCGGTTTTCTTTATTCTATACTATATGGATATTTATGCTAATTCTTCTGCTTAATGTTTCAAAGCTTTTCTTTTATATTCCAGATTTTTTGCTTACAAATTGTTCACAATTAATAATGACAATAGAATTACTGTTTTGTTTTTGATTCCAATAGAAGTGACTAAAATTATAGTATTGATTGAGCAAAAAACTATTTATTCAATAATTATTGTTGTTGGTTGATCCTCCCCATGATAAAATTAGATTGAAGAGATACAAGTCTATTTAATTTTGCATTATTAAACATTTGTAAAGGTTAACATGAACAAAAATTTTCTATCCTTCATTCATCTTGCTGATATTCATTTTGACAAGAATAGTGGAGATCCACATGATCTGGATGAAGATATAAGAAATGAGCTATTAAGAGATATAGATCAAAACGTTATTTCAAAAATTGGTACACCAGACGCAATCTTTGTTTGTGGGGATATTTCATTTAGTGCTAATTCTACTGAGTACGACACTGCTAAAGTTTTTCTATTTGAACTCTGTGATAAGTTGAAAATCAATAAAACGCAAGTATTTTGTGTACCAGGAAATCATGATGTTGATCGAAATATACCTATGAGTTCTGAAGGCTTTCTTACAATTCAAGAAAAGATTGAAACCGCTACGAATATCGACGAGCAAATAGTAAAATATCATAGGGATACTATCTTTAATAATAGTCTGTTTGAACATATTCATTCATACAATTCATTTGCTTCTTTATTTCGTTGCAATATCAGTGTTGATAAACCAGTATGGACAGAAGATTTTACGTTGAACGACAACACATACTTAAGAATTATTGGGCTGAATTCTGTTATTATTTCAAATCATAATGATACTTTAGAACGGAGAATGATAATTGGTGCAAATCAAATCCCAAAGAACGAAGATAATGTTACATATCTATCACTATGTCATCATCCTCATGAGTGCCTTGTTGATAGACATCAAATTATCAATAAAATCAATCAAAGGATAAAAATTCAGCTATATGGTCATAAGCATGTTCACAGTCTCAATATAGTTAATGACAATTTAATCATTGGTGCTGGAGCCACTCATCCTAGTCGTTCTGAAAAAGAATGGATTCCAAGATATAATTGGCTTACAATATCCACTATTTGCGATGAAGGAAAGAGCAATTTAGTAGTGAAGGTTTTCCCTCGATTATTTTCGAAAGATTCTCAATCTTTTGAGCCTGATTATAACAGTTGTGGAGGCAATGAATTTAAACAATTTTTTTTAAAGCATCAATGCAAGAATGGTATTAAAATAGAATCAAGTAATAAACAGAAATCACGCATAAAAGAAGAAGATGATGATACTACTGTAGAAAAGGATATCATGGCAGATTTAAAATCAATAAGTGATCGAGAAATAGCATATGATTTTTTTAGTTTATCCTATGTCCTTAGGCACAAACTTCTTTCCGATTTTGGGTTGATCACTGAATCGGATGAAGGTATCGAGCATCAATCAATTATAGAACGTATCCTTGAAGATTTAAGGGATAGAGATGATATCAAATCTTTTCATGATTCAATTATAAAAATAATGGAGTAAGATATGGAATTAGATTTAACTGAGATCTATTATAAAGTAAATCCCAAAATAGATAATGATTTTATTGAAAACAGAATCTCCGGTATTCAGAAATATTTAGATGAATCAATATCAGATATAGCAATAATCAATTTGATCCATCTATATTTTCAAATGGATATCATTGATGAAGACTGCTATTCAATATTTATCGATTCTTTCAGAGAATATGATCAGGCATTCTCTAGAAGAAAAAAGGAAGAAATTTCACTGTTAGCGGGCTATGCGCTTACTAAATTGATAAATGTTAAAGAAGTAACTTTTAAAATTATTTTACCATTTATTACTGCGTCGTTTTTAATCAAAGAGACACCACATCCTGAAATATCCAGTTTTATTCTACAAACATTCAAAGATTCAGCACGTAAAAACAGATCAATGCCTTTAAAGGATCAGCAAAACATTAGTATTGATTTTAGTGATATACGTAAATATATCTCAGAAGTTTCAGCTGAAGAAACAGCAGTAGAAGGTGAGGAGCCAATAGATTATGAATGGGGAGATGATAATTGGCAAAGTATCAATATGAAACTTGTAGACAAAATTGAAAACCTATTCTCAAGTCTTAATAATGAAATAATAAATAAAGAAGAAAAACAACTTATTTATTATGAGGATTCCCAAATCTTATGGTGGCTTACAGGAGAATATAGTCGAGATCATGAAAAACATTTCTCCAAATTAACAAAAGAGTCGATACCCATTACAATTGGAAAAGAACTTTCAGATCTAGTTTCTATTATGCCAGGTCCATATGCGGCTCAGTCTGTTCTACACAGATTATTAAAATCGATTATTGAAGCCCCTGATGAAGTATTATCTCTATACGATGCTGTTAATGGCCTTGACAAAGATTGGAAACATGAATTGACAAAAGATTTTAGTCCATCACAATTTGGTAATATTACTCCAATTTTTCACGCGATCTATTCTTCACTACAAGTTTCAAACGGAGCAAATTGGAAAGAAGTTTTTAATAATCATTCTATACGGAAAATTGATAAAATAAAATATTCGTATCTTGATTTTTCAAATCAATTCTATCTTGAATGTCTTTCAAGAAGAGCAATGGCAGAATAACAAAGGTTAAGAGATGACAGATGAAGTTGAAGACATAGATATAAGTTCCAATTCTGAAGATGGTTTTAAGATTTCAGACTCTATAGACTCAATTAAAGATTCATCACTTATTGAAAAAGAAGACAATAGAGATTTTAAAGAAATAGAGATTGAAGAAACAGAATTAGATGGTGTCATTGAGCTTTCTCTTGGTAAAGCGCTAAATGAATCAGAAACTTACGATATCACATCAGAATTTAAAACTGATATTGTAATAATAGCAGGCCCATCGGGTTGTGGTAAAACAACTTTAATTACAACTTTTTATCATATCTTCCAGAAAAACTCAATTGATTCTTTTTTGTTTAATTGGTCAAAAACTCTGTTAGGATTTGAGCAAAGAGCTTTTAATGCTAGAATTATTTCGAAGAAAGCATCTCCTAAACCACCCAAAACTCAACGTGGAGTCTCTGATGCTATTTTGCATCTTGGTATCTTTTGTAAAAAACGAGAAAAATTCTACAATTTTCTTTTATCTGACTTTTCTGGCGAAGATTACAAGGAAGTTATTGGGAATGCAGACTTGGCTAAGGAAGATTTTGGCATTGTTAAAAGTGCATCTGTTTTTGCAGTGGTCTTTGATGGAGAATTATTAGTCACGAAACAAAAGCGAAATGGTGAGATTTTTAGTGGGAAAAAATTAATTGACACGTTCTTAGGTGCAGGCTTAATTAACTATAATACAAAAATAAATTTGATAGTAACAAAATATGACTTGATTATAGAAAAAAGCAATGAAGATCCTATTATAAAAAATAAAATAGGTAATCTTATAAGTGAAATTAGAGAAAAATATCAAGAGCGGTTTCTGAGCATAGAATGTTTTAATATTGCAGCTATGCCTATAGATACTGAAAATTGTGCAATAGGTACAGGATTAAATGAACTATTAAAAAATTGGACAGCACCTGTAAAGAATACAATATGGTCACTCAAAGCACAATCTTTTCAAGCTGAAAATCTGTCTGAGTTTGATAGATTTTCTTATAGGGATAAAAGATATGAGTAATGAAAGTGTTTTCATCTTAGGATTACCAGAAGCTGGAAAAACAACATTTTTAGCAGCACTTTATTATTTTCTTGATAGTGGCCAATCTAAGCACTTCAAACTTGGAGAATTGGTAGGAGATCAAAGCTATCTATCATCAATCGCAACAAAATGGGCAAATTTAGAGCCTGTCCCTAGGACATCGAATACTGAACAATCAGAAATCTCAATTACTTTAGTCGATAATGAAAATAGACAATCGACATTATACTTCCCTGATCTATCTGGAGAAACATTTCAACAACAGTATATAGATCGCTTAATGAAAAAAGAACATTTTGACTATATTAAAAAGAGTTCTGGCATCTTTGTATTCATCAACCCCAAAAAAGTAAATGACACCACTCTTATTTCTGAGCTAAATCTAAAAAATCATGATGATGATATTGATTTTGAAAACATTGTAGAACGCGATCCAAAAACAGATCCAGCACAAGTACAATTAATTGATTTGATTCAATTTGTTTTAGAAATAAAAACAAATTTTCAATTTAAATTATTTATAATTGTATCTGCCTATGACACTGTTTTAAATATTAATAATAAAACTAAACCGGAAACCTTTATAAAGGATAAGCTTCCATTACTTTGGCAATTTCTTACAACCAACAGTAGAAAATATGAAATTCAATATTTTGGATTAAGCGCCCAAGGTGGAGAACTTGATGATCAAACTTTACTCGATATTGATGAGCCAGTCGATAGGATAAAAATAATCGATTCAAATGGGAAACAGGACAATGATATTTCTAAACCAATACAACAATTTATTTACGATACAAAGGTTTCAGAATGAATAAAGAAATCAACCAAACATTACATGGCTATTCAAATGGACATCATCTATTATCTAGTTCTATTAAATTATCTAAAAGTTCTTCTAGGATTATGTCAGTCTTAAGTGACTTATCTGGTTCTGAAGTAAGCAATAATTATTTATCTTATTATACTGGATATCCACTTAACGAAGAGTGGTGTTATGCAATAGCAAAAACTTGGTATGCGAGTGAGATGAAAAGACCAGGATGTGTTTGGACCCATACACTGTTGATTAATTTTGAGGATATTAAATACTTTAGCAATTATTCATTATTAGAAGAACTATTCCAAAGGCCTATGGACAATAACTCGTTCGAACAATATTCAAAAAAAATTTCTGTTAATGATAACTCAATTACATATTCTGATTATGATTTTTTAGACAATGATTCACTGGCAATTGTTTTATTCTCATACTATTTCAATAACAAGCCAGCTATATTTAAAACTTTCACTGGTAATCATTTTATCAGAGAAATATGGGCTTTTTTAGTAAACCAAAATAAATCTGTTTATTCAAATTTTTCATTTTGTACTGCATCATTATCAAATAGAAAAATTGATAATAAACCCTTTTCTATTCAAGCTGTGCCAGAAAGACTTGTAAAACATATTCTAAGAGCTGATAAAAACCTATATGAGGTTCAAATAAATGATGCTTTATCTTTTATGGATTTAATCCCAAACTGGAAATCTCAGTATTTTACTGGAGATAATAATTTTTTCACTTTCATAAATGAATTTAATCTTAAAAGTAAAAATTCAGGCTTTAAATTATATGATTTATACAATAAGATTTTTCTTAACAGAAATATTAATTCTATAGAATTATATAAAGAAATTTTATCAATCTTTGGCAATGAAGCAGGTGGAGAATTTGTTATATATTTAATTCAGAAGGTTTATGAAGGATCGGTTGCACATTGGTTATCTAAAGACACAATTGAATCAATGTTGAAATCAATATGCACTGATAGAAATATAGAAGACTACAATTATTCAATTGATACAATAAAAAATATAATTGAGGATCTTTTTATAAATAAAATTGAAAAATGTCGTACTATATTTAGGGATCTTATTTCTAGTGAATTGAATAGGATTGGAGAAAAGATATTAGTACATTTTGCAAAAATTGTTACAGTTGAGAAATTATCAACATTTTCTGAATACGATATTGGCATTTGTAATGTTTTAGTTTCCTTAAATAATGATCTAATCTTTGATAAAAAGCTTTGGCAAAAAGGTAAAGATTTTCAAATTGAAATACTTAACTGTGTAAATGCAGATGAAATGAATTATGATAAAAAGCTTAAATATATACATAATATCATAGTAAACAGCAATGAAACTTTAGATTCTGCTGTTTTTGATTTATTTGGCTCTGATTCAGTTCCAATTGTGCTGAAAATAATTACAGACAATTCCGCTCAGAATAAGATAAGCTGGATAAATATTTGCAAGCAAGATCATGATATTACGTTGAATTGGATTAAGAATCAAAATACGATCCAATTGCCAGTTTTTTTAAAAATTATAGAATCACTTGATCCTTATAGTTCAACTATTCTTGAATCTGGTATTGAACCTTGGGTTAATAATCTTGAAGAAATCGATGATTATTCACTTACCATCGAAGAAAAGAGAAAATTATCATATTTCTTTTTCCCAATAATAATTAGTAACTCATACATTGTTTCTAACAAATTACTAAGAATATGCTTTTTCCCTGTGTATGAGGAAATCAAGAAGAATAGATATGATTACAATCTATGGAGAAAAATTGAGCATCATCTTCCAGAGATGCCAATATATAGTTGGTGGGATAAGTGCAAAAGACTTCGAATTGCAATGGATAGAAAAGGATATAATAATCTCTTTTGGTAAATAACATGTGCACCAATCCAGATAATAGAATCAGGTTTAACCATGATAATGGGTAGAATAACTGACATCTCGTTTTTCAGTTGGTTGCAATTTACATCGCATTCCTGTTTTAGAAACTAATGTTCGAGCATCTTTAATAAGATGTATAGCCAGCTCTTCTGCACAACATTGATGTAAAGCAATGCTTTTATCACTTCGGTGCCAATAAACTACACCACCAATATCTTTACAATTATCCTTCAATTCTTTGCCACAAAAGAAACAGATGGTTTCAATGTAAGCGGTAATTCTTACCCTATGCCTTAATCAGCCCAGGGTAAGCGGTAATTCTTACCCTATGCCTTAATCAGCCCAGGAGTCAGGTTGAACGGAAGCAGTGCTTCATAATCAGCCGGTGTTTTGCAATTTGGAAGCTGTCTGAAAACGTAGTAGAAATAATCATAGACCGAGAGGTTCTGCATTTTAGCTGATTCAACAAGGCTGTACAAAATTGCTGAAGATTCGGCGCCGTGTTCTGTATCAGAAAACAACCAATTCTTCCTGCCAATCACAAAAGGCCGGATTGCGTTTTCGGCAATGTTGTTGGACGGCGTAAGTAGCGGGTCTTCCAAATACAAGTTTAACTGCTTCCAATTATCCAGCGTATAAGCAATAGCTTTTCCGAAGGCAAGTGTCGGAGGTGTTTCAGCCGCATATTTTGTCAGTAGTTCAAATAACGATTTCAAAATCGGAGAAGACCTGTTCGCTCGCTTTTTATGAAACCCCTTTTTAGAAAAATCAGCTCTCAAATCTTCAAGCTCAAAAAGTTTCTTAATCAATTCGAGTATCTGTTTTACATCCGGAGATTTAGACAGTTCCCAATACTTGTAGAAATATCTGCGGGCATGCGCCCAACACAAAACATGCCGAATGGACTTATTCCCTTCATCGCTTAGTTTTTTCAATGCAGTATGATAAGCCTCATAATCATCAGTCTGCAGCCAGCCGGAATATTCTTGAAGAAAGTCATACGGAACTTTATGAGAGCGGCTTGTTTCATACTGGAATACGACCGATTTCTTATCAGGCTTACCCCCGAGAAATACCCACATCCAGGATTTATCCTGTGCTTTACGGCCTTTTTCTTTCAAAACCTGTACCCGAGTCTCATCTGCGTTTATTACAGGCCCGTTTTTAATATTATCTTTAAGCAGTTCATATAGCGGCTTGCATCTTTCAGCGCATTTAATTGCCAATGTGCTCAGTGTTGCACGTGGAATATCCGCACCTATCGCATTCAACCTCTTACTCTGTCGATAAAACGGCAGCGCATATTCAAACTTCTCATTTATAATCCATGCAAGCAGGCTTTCATCGGCAATACTTCCGGAAATGAGGTGTTTAATCCCTTCTGCTGTCTGTACTCCGGATGAATCATCAGTTGTTCCTTCACAATTTCGGCAGACATATTTTTTCTTTATCTCACGTCTGACGACTACTTTCGCAGGAACGATGCAGAGTCGTTCAGATACATCTTCACCTATACAAACCTTCTCGGTACCACAGGCACAGGTTTTATCTTCTTCATCGATATCGTATTCAACAATCTCGCGAGGCAGGTCTTCAGAAAGCGCTTTTCTTCCCGAGTTCTTTCGAACTGTTTTTGTGTGGGCTTTTACTTCAAGGGTTTCTGATTCTATTTCATCCTGCTGCTCAAATGCGGAATCTTCTGCTTCGTTGAAAAGGGACGCCTGCTTCTTATCTTCACTGGTAAGTTTCTCAGATTTTGTTCCGAAGTGAAGAGTCTGCAGGAGGTGTACCAGTTCTTTCAATTCGGTAATCTGATTATCCTGATTTTGGACTGTTTGTTTGAGTTGAGCAATTTCGTTAAGCAAGGCTTCAGTACTCACATAAGAATTTTACCACGGTTAAATTCGAGTGTGAAGCCCTAAACGCGGGAATAATTTAATTGCTTATGCGCTTTAAAGAAATCTATTCCATCAAGCAGCATCTTCAACTCTTCGAACTTTATCTCCCTCGCGTCTTCTTCCGTTTCCGGCCAGGGGAACTTATTCTTTTCAAGTCTTTTCTGCCAAAGACAGAATCCGTTCCGATCCCAGTAAACGATTTTAAGCAGCTTTCTTTTGCCGTTGCAGAATAGAAACAGACTTTTTGAGAACGGGTCGTTCTGCATTATATTCTGAATCTGCAGGCTCAGACCGTTCACACCTTTTCGTAAATCAGTTTTCCCGGGTCTGACGAAGTAACGGTATTCTGAGTAATCGATAATCATTCGAGCTCCCCGATTACTTTAAGAACTGATTTCAGCCCGGCTTCATCAAATCCGGCAGTTATTGATATTAAGAACTTTTTGGTTTTTATAACTATTGGGGCGGCTGAGAAGATTCCATTTGGTTTTATTTCAACAACTGAAGAACTTCCGGGTGCTTCCTGATTGCCAATAATTTTCCTGTTTTTATAAAACGTGTTTGGATGAATCCCGATCTCTTTACAGAACTCTAAAATCGTCTTACCGCTTTGCTGTTGTTGCTCAATGACTTCTTCCCAATTATTTATTACCTTTCGCATTTATTTCCTCCTGGTTAATAATTCCGGAGGATAATACATTTTTATATTTTAGCAAGAAGGTAAGAATTACCGCTTACAGATAAAATAAGCTTTTTGTTCTATCTCTCATCTAATTAGTAAGGAGAAAAAAATGAAAAAGATTTACCTATCGGTAAAGGAACTCTCAGAATTGACAGGGATATCATGTTCAACGATCTACAAGTATACGGCATCTAGGAAAATCCCATTCGTTCAATTTGGGAGTAGACGTCTATTTATCAAAGAAGAGATTAAAGAATGGCTGAAGGATAATAATAAAATGTATCATTCAGATCGCCAATTATGGTTAGTCAAATGAATTGCTTGATTATTTCTTTTATCGGATCAAAAAAAGCATTATTCATTGTTTTTATTCGACTTAGTGTCTATGTAATAACCTTTAATAATGACAAAAAATGCAAATCTAACATTTTAGATGAAGGAGTTATAGCAATGTTAGAGAAGAATAGAATAAAAAAATTATCTGTGATTAGCGAGCACATTGGAATTGATACAATTAAATTGTATTTTCCTGGGTATAATGTTGAACCAATATCAAAACATTGGAATTCAAAAGCTAAAATCTCTGCGAGTAGAGATTTATCTTCACTGAAAGCTCACTACTTTCAAGCAAATTACAGAGATCCTGAAACAGAATGGGAAGTTTGGATGAATGGAACTGGTTTATACTTTATGGGTAATGTTCCTCGTATTAATTCTCCCATCAATGTTCATTTTTTCTATTCTCATTCATCTGTTTCTCTTTTCTCATATCTGAAATCTCTATGTATTAAACTTCTACTAAATGTTGATATTTATGAGTTAAAAATTAATCGTTTAGATATTTTCTGTGACTTTAAATTATCTTTTGCTCCTTGTCTTCTGATAGAAAATCTATCTGATCTGTTTTTCTTTGACAGAATGCGTTTAACTTCGAGAAGTGAATTTTATCGTTATAATGGAATCAAGTGGGGCAATAAAAGCCGAAGCTTTACCTTATAT
Organism: Spirochaetia bacterium; assembly: GCA_963675665.1. Classification (GTDB taxonomy): domain Bacteria; phylum Spirochaetota; class Spirochaetia; order UBA9216; family UBA9216; genus Thalassospirochaeta. The sequence continues at coordinate 2,607,696 of OY776510.1, read as the reverse complement.
GATAAAAGCAAACATATTCAATTGAAAGATTATTCTATTGGAAAAAATTTTCTAAGAGTAGAATATCGTATTCATAGGCATTCAATCTGTAGAAAGGAAAAAGTTGGTAATTTCTCAAATCTAACTAACTGGAAGAATATTAAAGATATCTGGATTAAGCAAAACCAAAAGTTTATTCGAGAAATTGAAGCTGATTCATCGTTTGGTAATATAAAGAGTGGTTTTGATGCTATGCTTTTTCTCAATAATCTTATTCTTGCTGAATCTCTTTCATTAAAAGAGTTTCGTAGAGCTATGGAAATGATGGGATTGAATTTCGCAGTTGATAATGGGCTTACTGAAATCAAATTAAATGAAGTAATCTCAAAATCAACTACTGAGTCATATCAAAAATCACGAATAAGATCACATATTTCAGATTTACATCATCAAATAAGTAGTAATAAGAAGATTAATGATTTCTTACCATGGGATGAGTACAAGAAGAAATCTAACAATCTCTCGCAATGTTCTTTGCTAATTGAATAGAATTACAAAGGGACTTTATTTATTCGTAGGTCCCTTTGTTCTATTATTAGAATTTTCATTTTTCCATTTCATTTAGTATAGTAGCTATTGAAGACCTATTGCTTCTAAATCTTCAACAAATGCACCTATATCAGAATATGTAATATCCATATCCTCCCCAGAAATAGTTTTTAAGCGAATCCGTAATATGCTATACTTCGAGAATCCACGTAAGAATTTAGATACCTCTTTTTGTGGCAGAAAAATAGCAGTTCCATCAATATTTAACCATCCATTTGTTGTTATTGTTGGAGCTTTATCAAATCTATACATTATTGATAGATCATTTTCTGATAGAAGTACTGGTGGAGTCCCTAATATATTATTTAGAAATTCTGGAGAGCCTGTAAAGAATACTTCTGTTGATGAATTTTTACTTTTTCTGACATATATCGTTCCTATTACCATATCAGTTAAATTTGCAATATTGCATAACATAGCTACTTTTGTTTCTTCATCTGTAAAAGCGTCTATATCTGTATAATGCACGCGTCCAGTTTCAAAGAATGTATCAAATGTATCATCAGCAAAAGCACCGAATCCAAATGAAAAGACGATTAAAACCAAAATACTTTTTCTCATTTCTATGCCTCCTTTTTGACATGCTGCAAATATGTAGCAATTATATTTTATTCCCTGATGCTTCATATTTCAAGCATGAACATCGGGCAATCCATTGTTTATTTTCGTGAATCTAAGGGTATATCTCAGAATAAGCTTGCAAATTTAACTGGATTAAATAGGGGATATCTCTATAAGCTAGAAAACGACTCGATAAGTCCTACATTGGATACAATCGAAAAAGTAGCACAAGCAATAGGGATTCCAGTTTCTGAGATTATTACGAGATGTGAACAAAGTTCAACTTAGCATTTCACTCCAATTTATCTATTTAAGTTTAATTCTTGAATGAGTTGTGCATTCCAGAAATTATGTCCAATAATCTATAAAGTGTACAAGTGTTAGATATCTCATTGCTATATAAATAATTATTATGTAAATTGTCTAACTTCCTATCCGGAAATGCGCAGTAAAGTAAAATAATAATTTAAAAACAATTAGTTGGAGCAGTTTTAGCTATTGATATAAGCTTTAAAAAATGAACACTTATTTTATTTTAAACTTAACATATCTATAAATTATAGAAAATTGAGTTCTTATTGTACTTTTCTGATGTTATAATCATTAAGAATTAAAAGGAGAAATAAGAATGGCAAGTTACACACATGAAGAATACGAGACGAATGAATTTCTAAAGGATAATATTGAAACGTAAGCGGTAATTCTTACCTTCTTGCTAAAATATAAAAATGTATTATCCTCCGGAATTATTAACCAGGAGGAAATAAATGCGAAAGGTAATAAATAATTGGGAAGAAGTCATTGAGCAACAACAGCAAAGCGGTAAGACGATTTTAGAGTTCTGTAAAGAGATCGGGATTCATCCAAACACGTTTTATAAAAACAGGAAAATTATTGGCAATCAGGAAGCACCCGGAAGTTCTTCAGTTGTTGAAATAAAACCAAATGGAATCTTCTCAGCCGCCCCAATAGTTATAAAAACCAAAAAGTTCTTAATATCAATAACTGCCGGATTTGATGAAGCCGGGCTGAAATCAGTTCTTAAAGTAATCGGGGAGCTCGAATGATTATCGATTACTCAGAATACCGTTACTTCGTCAGACCCGGGAAAACTGATTTACGAAAAGGTGTGAACGGTCTGAGCCTGCAGATTCAGAATATAATGCAGAACGACCCGTTCTCAAAAAGTCTGTTTCTATTCTGCAACGGCAAAAGAAAGCTGCTTAAAATCGTTTACTGGGATCGGAACGGATTCTGTCTTTGGCAGAAAAGACTTGAAAAGAATAAGTTCCCCTGGCCGGAAACGGAAGAAGACGCGAGGGAGATAAAGTTCGAAGAGTTGAAGATGCTGCTTGATGGAATAGATTTCTTTAAAGCGCATAAGCAATTAAATTATTCCCGCGTTTAGGGCTTCACACTCGAATTTAACCGTGGTAAAATTCTTATGTGAGTACTGAAGCCTTGCTTAACGAAATTGCTCAACTCAAACAAACAGTCCAAAATCAGGATAATCAGATTACCGAATTGAAAGAACTGGTACACCTCCTGCAGACTCTTCACTTCGGAACAAAATCTGAGAAACTTACCAGTGAAGATAAGAAGCAGGCGTCCCTTTTCAACGAAGCAGAAGATTCCGCATTTGAGCAGCAGGATGAAATAGAATCAGAAACCCTTGAAGTAAAAGCCCACACAAAAACAGTTCGAAAGAACTCGGGAAGAAAAGCGCTTTCTGAAGACCTGCCTCGCGAGATTGTTGAATACGATATCGATGAAGAAGATAAAACCTGTGCCTGTGGTACCGAGAAGGTTTGTATAGGTGAAGATGTATCTGAACGACTCTGCATCGTTCCTGCGAAAGTAGTCGTCAGACGTGAGATAAAGAAAAAATATGTCTGCCGAAATTGTGAAGGAACAACTGATGATTCATCCGGAGTACAGACAGCAGAAGGGATTAAACACCTCATTTCCGGAAGTATTGCCGATGAAAGCCTGCTTGCATGGATTATAAATGAGAAGTTTGAATATGCGCTGCCGTTTTATCGACAGAGTAAGAGGTTGAATGCGATAGGTGCGGATATTCCACGTGCAACACTGAGCACATTGGCAATTAAATGCGCTGAAAGATGCAAGCCGCTATATGAACTGCTTAAAGATAATATTAAAAACGGGCCTGTAATAAACGCAGATGAGACTCGGGTACAGGTTTTGAAAGAAAAAGGCCGTAAAGCACAGGATAAATCCTGGATGTGGGTATTTCTCGGGGGTAAGCCTGATAAGAAATCGGTCGTATTCCAGTATGAAACAAGCCGCTCTCATAAAGTTCCGTATGACTTTCTTCAAGAATATTCCGGCTGGCTGCAGACTGATGATTATGAGGCTTATCATACTGCATTGAAAAAACTAAGCGATGAAGGGAATAAGTCCATTCGGCATGTTTTGTGTTGGGCGCATGCCCGCAGATATTTCTACAAGTATTGGGAACTGTCTAAATCTCCGGATGTAAAACAGATACTCGAATTGATTAAGAAACTTTTTGAGCTTGAAGATTTGAGAGCTGATTTTTCTAAAAAGGGGTTTCATAAAAAGCGAGCGAACAGGTCTTCTCCGATTTTGAAATCGTTATTTGAACTACTGACAAAATATGCGGCTGAAACACCTCCGACACTTGCCTTCGGAAAAGCTATTGCTTATACGCTGGATAATTGGAAGCAGTTAAACTTGTATTTGGAAGACCCGCTACTTACGCCGTCCAACAACATTGCCGAAAACGCAATCCGGCCTTTTGTGATTGGCAGGAAGAATTGGTTGTTTTCTGATACAGAACACGGCGCCGAATCTTCAGCAATTTTGTACAGCCTTGTTGAATCAGCTAAAATGCAGAACCTCTCGGTCTATGATTATTTCTACTACGTTTTCAGACAGCTTCCAAATTGCAAAACACCGGCTGATTATGAAGCACTGCTTCCGTTCAACCTGACTCCTGGGCTGATTAAGGCATAGGGTAAGAATTACCGCTTACTTTTATCTCTTTCCTAAATAGTAAAAAGAAGAACAAATTTTAAAAACGGTTTATTTTTACCGTAAAAGAGTGAGAAGAAAAGAAAGTAATTATGGCATGATATCTTTCAATATCCATGAAATATCAGATAGTTGATGTAATTCTGAGAATTTACGATGTGAATTTTGGGGTAGATTCCGCCAAATACAACCTTCTGGAATCGTAAAGTTAAAAGGTTCAACAGGGAGAATTTGGTTCAATCGTGGCAATGTTCTTAGGTAGATAAGAGTTCCATGAGAATCATAGAACATGAAGAAATAACGATCAGTATACATATCATTTTTGTCTTTTTTATATTCAGTTTCTATCGGTTTTACATGTTCATTGATTGCTAATTTATTGCCACATCTTGGATTTATTAAAAATTTAGGAACTTTTAGTAAAGATTGCTGATCGTCAGCATCTGCGTTATTACCATCATTAAAGATATGATTATCTCGACCGATACTAATTACTTCTGGCCAGATGAATAACTGTTTGCAAAATAAACTATGTGGTAAAACTTCATTTTTTTTTGTTTTATATTCTTTAAATAGATTGTCGACAATCACTTCTTGATTAAGAGAAATTTGTATAAGAGGAAGAAAAACAAAAAGCTCAATATTGTGAAGAGAATTATACCCAAGAATCCAGTTTCTTTGATCTACATAACGAATTGATCGATCTCGAATTTGAAATTTTGATTGTTCTCGTAGAAATGCAGATTGCAAAGGGAATCCTTCGTACTTCCCATTATGAAAGGGAAGATCAATTGAGTGCTGCTCTATTGCGTTGTTATTTATTAACGATATTTTCTCTACTTTTTTTCTACCTCTTTTATGTCCTTTTATACCTTTAGGAAGTTCAGCTGGGGGTTCATAGAGCTTAAGATTGTTAAAATATACATTTTTAAATATGTAATTATAAAAGGGGGATGGACAAATTGAACTACAATTTTCATATTGAATCATTTTAACTCTCTTTATCTTACTTCATTATATAAATAATAGCATATTTTATAATAATCGGATTTAAATTTAGAAAACTATTAACTTTGATTTAAAATCTGGTCTTGAACTTTGCGAATATTATCAAAACTTTCAATTTGTTGATGGTCATAGTGTTCAGTCATTTTTTGAGTACGATGTCCTGTTAGTTTTTGAAGTTCTGAATCAGCAATACGTCCACGCATAAATGTATTAAAGAAGTGTCGATGTGAATGAAATGTGATATTCCTTTTCAACCTTTCTTCTTCATCAATACCGCTTTCGTTCAAGGCTCGATAAAAATATTTTAAAACTGCTTTATGATCTATAGCCCTTTTAAGTGAAGTTCCATGAAATACAATCGTAGAGGGATCTTGATACTTATCTTTAGCGAGAAGTTGATTAAAGCATTGACTTGTAATCTGAGGTAAAGAGACCATCCTATATGAATTAGCTTTTGGTGCTTTTAATCCATATTTTCTATCCCATGAATGATTAACTTCTATGTAATCATAATGAAAATCTGAGACTTGTAGAGCTAATACTTCTCCCATTCGCATTCCAGTTGTTACAGCTAATAGATTTAAAGTGAAATGAATAAGATTTCCTTTCCAAATAGAATGAAGAGAATCTGGTAAGAATAAATTCTTTACTTCTTCTGCTGATAATATGCCTTTATGTACAATGGGTTCAGGAAGTTTTTCAATATCTGCTGCTGGATTTCTTGATATCTTTCCTGTTCTTAGTGCTTCTTTAAATATTATCTTAAGAACAGTTAATGATCTGTTGGCTGAAGCTGCAGAAAGTTTTTCTTTAACTGAGAAAAGCCATTCTTCAATATCATAGAGAGTGATTTCAGAAAGTAGTTTGTGTTTAAAATAAGGTAAAATTAGATTCTCTAATAAACCTCTTTGCCCTTCAGCATAGCTTCTTGAGTATTCTCTTCTTCTTAACTTTCTTTTCAGATACTCACATTTACCCCAGATAAACCAGTTTTCTGCATATTTACCAAATGTTATTGCTGAATAAGTATATAATGTTGGATTTAATTGCTTTCTAGCCCATTCAGTAGCTTCTGCTCTTGAGTGCTTTCCACTACTCTTCCCAGATAATCTTTTCCCATCTTCATCTCGAAATAGAACATAATATACATACTTTCTTTTTCTGGTAGTTTTTCTTTTATAAACAGTAAATGGTTGGTGCATCTTGTATGCCGCCTCTTATTTGTTCTAAAAGAAAAGTGCCTACAATCTGCATACAAAAAAAACGGTTATTTCTAACCGTTTTTCAAGTACGTACTTAAATCGTTACAATATAAATAATTAATATTCGGGCTGGGCAGATTTGAACTGCCGACCCCATGTCCCCCAGACATGTACGCTAAACCCCTGCGCTACAGCCCGTTATTGCTGGAAAACAAGATACCATCTAACCGCTTTCCGTGTCAACAAGCAGCAAATTTATCCGTGGTTATCCGTGAACATCCGTGGCCCGTTATTCCTGAAAAACGGAACCCGGGCTCTCACTTGTTTTTGTTTCGCCAGTTTTCAAGGGCCGCACGGACCGAACGGTTCATTTCAAGGGCGTAGTCAGCATCAAATTTCCGCTTGTACTGATGACAGCCGATATTACCCTCGGCGTAATCGGCGGGCCTGCCCTTATGCAGCCACTTCTCAAGCCTGTCGTATAAACCGAGGATCTCATCCTCTTCAAAGCGGCGGTAGGAATTTTCAAAACGGACAAATTTCTCTTCAAAACGCGGGACCAGGCTTTGTTCGGAACAGGGTTTTTTAGGGTAACCGAAGCAGACCAGGGTTACCGGAAAAACATAATCCGGAAGGCCGAACATCTGACAATGGGTTTCGTAATTCTCCATTATGTCGCCTATGTAGCACGACCCTATTCCCAGGGATTCAGCAGCAGTAACCATCGACTGCGCGGCAATCAGCGCGTCGTTGACGGCAAGCAGAAGGTCTCCCTCTTCAGGAGTACGAAATTCGCGCCCCTGCTTTTCCGCCCACTTTTCGGCCCCGCTTGCCAGGTAAAAATCAAACAACCGCTGATAGTCGGCAAGAAACAGAACCAGCAGGGGCGCTTTTGAAATAAAGGGCTGGTTATCGCAAGTCACCGACAGTCTGTCTTTTAATTTCTGATCGCTTACTTCGATCATGGAGTACAACATCATATTGCCCGCTGTAGGCGCGCGCATTGCACATTCAAACAACAGCCGCTTGTCTTCTTCCGTAATTGCGGTGTCGGTATAAGCTCTGACCGAACGCCTGTTCAGCATTATTTCCACTGTTCTGTTAATCATTCATCTGCTCCTGCAATTGAAGTATAACATTGTTTTATATAAACTGAGCTTATGAACAGAAGATTTATTTCCACAGGGCATCTGATTGACTCGGGTATTTTATCGTCGATACTTAACCTTATTATTGAGGAAGGGGCCGATTACGAAATAATAAAATTTGATATCGGCAAGATAAATACTGAGGAATCACGGCTTGAAATAGAGTTGACTGCCGATACTGCCGGACAGCTGGAAACCCTTACCGAAAAACTGATAGCCCAGGGCTGTTACGAAAAATCGGCCGCCGAGGCTGAATTATGCCCGGCTCCTTCAGATAAATGCGCCCCTGAAAACTTCTACTCATCAACAAACCACCGGACTGAAGTGTATTCGGGCGGAGAATGGAAAACAGTTGCGCACCAGAGAATGGACGCGGCAATTATTAAAAGCGGCGGCGGGTTTGAATGCCGAAAACTGCGCGATATAAAAAAGGGCGAACAGGTTCTTGTTAACGCGGATTCGGTGCGAATCTTTCCGCCGGCCCGGAAAAGACAAAAAGATGATTTCGGGTTCATGTCGGGAGAGGTCTCTTCAGAACGGGCCGCTGATATGGCTGTCGACCGGATAGCGGCGGCATTCAGAAGTATGAAGAAAAACGGCGAAAAAGTAATTGCTGTAGCGGGCCCGGTGGTCATTCATACCGGCGGAGGTCCTGCGCTGGCATCTCTTGTTGAACGGGGCTACATCAGCGGCTTGCTTGCCGGCAACGCAATTGCCGTTCACGATATTGAATCGCAGTATTTCGGAACATCTCTCGGTATTGATCTTAAAACGGGGCGTCCTACACATGAAGGTCATAAAAATCATATGAAAGCCATTAACCGTATATACCATCACGGTTCCATAGCTGCTGCTGTAGAGAACGGCGATCTTGAGAGCGGCCTTATGTATACGGTTGTCAAAACCGGCATACCATACTGCCTTGCCGGTTCAATCCGGGACGACGGGCCGCTTCCCGAAACAGAAACAGACATGATTTCGGCGCAGGCGGCCTATGCCGAAATTATAAAAGACGCATCGGCGGTACTGATGCTGTCTACGATGCTCCATTCCATAGGGACCGGGAATATGCTTCCGTCCTGGGTTAATACCGTCTGCGTCGACATCAATCCTGCGGTGGTTACAAAACTTGCCGATCGCGGCTCAGGACAGGCAATCGGCATTGTAAGCGATGTGGGACTTTTTCTGAACCGGCTGGCGGATCGGCTTGATTAACTGAATTACAGCTGCTGCATTTCGTGTTCGGATTGAACAACTGGGACCGTCCCGTTATCGTTCTGCGAATCGGCAGCTTCCGTCTTCTCTTTCAGGATCGCAATTTCCTTATATGCATTAACCCGTTTTTTCTGTTCTCCGCGCCTGAAGTTCAGATAATCGTGACGCGTAACGATACCCGCCAGTTTTCCGTCCTTTACAACCGGCAGGTGACCGATATTGTGTTCAAACATCAGCTCGTCAATCTCACGGACCGTCGTTTCAGGTGAAGCAGTTACTATCTTTCGCGTCATATAACCCTTAACCGGCGAATGCATCTGCCCTGAACGCCGGCCTTTCATGATATCGCGAAGCGTAAGAAATCCTGTAACATTCCCGTCACTGTCAATAACGGGTGCTCCTGTATGTGAAATCTCTTCAAGTTTCAACGATGCGTCAAGCAGGGTGCTGTCGGCGTTAACCGCAATCACATCTTCGGTCATTATATCCGCCGCCGTATAGGCGGGTAAAAGAATTTCATCAAGATACTCGAGTATTCGGTTATAAACCGGCCTCCCGTTGTCAGTCTTTATAACTGCGGACGCAGCCTGGTTATGCCCGCCTCCGCCAAATTCGGCCATAATTTCATTCAGTTTTATAAAGGCTTTTTTATTGCGTCCCACTATGAGCAGCTTTTTCCGCTTCTTTATATAAAAGAAGGCCAGATAGACTTCGGCGTTTTCAACTTCAAAAACCTTTTCAACTACTGCATTTACTCCTGAGGTTTCATCGTCAAGGCCGATATAACTGGTAATTATAAAATGCCCCTGTATTGTCCGGTATTCAATCGAATTGAGTACCTGATGGAACAGGGTGATCTGAAGTTTCTTTCGCAGCGGCTGCAGAAAATGAGAAACAAGTTTCAGGGAAGCGCCGCTGTCTATAAGAAATGAAGCCACTTCAAAATCCTCGCAGGTCACATTCAGATGTGTAAAATTACCTGTATCTGCGAAAATTCCGGCAAGGGCGATGGTTGCGTCTTCCGGGCTGATTTTTATACCCTGTTTTATAATTTCCTTTCCAAGCTGGGTAGTATTGGCGCCGTACGGTTTTTCATGAATAACGGCATTGGGAATGTCTTTCTCGTCTGCCGGGTGATGATCGAATACTTCAACCTCATAATCATCGTTACTGATATGCGCCAGATATTCCGCTATCCGTCCCGAAGTGCGGGTATCAACAACTATCATCTTGCTAACATGCTGACCATCAAGGTCTTTGGCGTTAAGAAACGCAAGATGGTTCTGATACATATTATGAAGGTTTTCCGCAACCGGGTGTATCAACCTGCTTTTTACAGGCTGAAAATCCGGAAAAAGATATTTTGCAAGTACTATCGACCCTATGCAATCCAGGTCCATGTTGCTGTGCCCGACAATTATTTTCATATGCAGGCCTTACCGTCTGTATTCGTGCAGATCATTTTTCAGTTTCCCTTTTTTCAAGTCCGCTTTCATCTGATACATTCTCGAATCAGCAGTATTAAGCAGCACAGCGTAGGAATCGCCGTCCTCGGGACAGTATGATATTCCGTAACTGAAATAGCAGCTGACCTTTCTTCCGTCAAAATCAAGCGGATTGTCGATGAAATACTGCTGAATTTCTTCGATTCTTTCGATAAAATGAGCCGACTGTGACGAAAAGAAACAGAATGCAAATTCATCTCCACCCAGTCTTGCAAGTAAATCACTGCCCCTCAAATGTTTCTGCAAAATCCTTATAAACTCCAGCAGAAGCCGGTCTCCGGCGGAATGCCCCCACACATCATTTACAATTTTAAGATCATTGAGATCCATCATTATTATGCAGCATGATTCATAGTGGTTCTTGGTTCTTAGAAATTTTATAACCTGCTCTTCAAAAGCGCCGCGGCTGGCTACATCGGTAAGATTATCATGGCTTGCCTGGTGCTGCATCTTGTTATAAAGAAGCTGGTTTTCAAGCGCAATCTGAATCTGGGCGCGCAGGTATTCAATGGTATTGAAATCGTCTTCGGTAAATGCATTTTTTTCAGTGCTGTCGATTGTAAGAATTCCGTATAATTCATCATTAAGATAAATTGGCGTCTGGAGCGATGATTTTATCGGGTAACCTTCTACCTCAATCAATTTTTCAACCCTGCCTGTTTTTTCGCAAAGCTTGTCGATATCGTCGACAATAATTGTACGGTCAATCTGCCGGCCCAGCAGCAGCCATGAGAAAGACTGCTTCAGCGGGAGCCTGAAACGGGCCATCACGTTCCAGGAATACCCGCGTGCTGCAACCGGCACAAAAATATTGCCGTCGATCAGCTTCAGTATGGTGCAGTAATCGCCCTGGGTGAACGAGGCCCCGGCAGCCTCGAGCACCAGAGTATAAAAGTTCTGAATATCCTCAAGCCTTATCAGCGACTGGCTGATGTTCAGCAGGTAATCCTTCAGCTTTTCCATTTTCTCAATATGCCGGGTCTCGGCATGAAAGATTGACTGCTCTATCAGCTTGTAACCCCATTTTCTTTTCGGAGGCCCGGCCAGCATAACCAGAATCATCAGCATGCCGATATTTCTGCCGTCCTTGCATTTCAGAACAACAGACAGGTACTTGTCCTTGCTTCTGATTACCTGCGATTTATCTATGTTTTCAGTTATTCTGTCTCTGGAATCAATTATTTCAAGAAGTGATTCTTCAGCAAAAAGTGCGGGAACACTTTTCCCTCTCAGTTCATCTTCGGTATATCCCGTCAGCTCATAAAAGTAACTGTTGGCTGCGCTGAAAATGCCTTCCGCCTCTATTATTACACTTATTGCCGTTTCATTTAAAAAAAGAAGGAGTTCGTCAAAAGTAAGATCTTTTCCGCTAATATTCATAGTAATCTTCTATATATAAACTATATAATAATAATTCGATTCTTGCAAAAAAGAAAACTCTATTTTACTATCTTTTTATGAGAACAATAATACCTCTGAACAGAAACTGGTCGTTCAGTTATATTGATAAAAACGGAGAAACGATTCAATCCGAAAATATAACCCTGCCCCATACTAATCTGGAATTGCCATGCAACTGTTTTGATGAGACAGATTACCAGTTTGAGAGCTATTACAGCAGAATATTAAAAATTCCCGAAACAGCCGGTGCAAACCGGGTTTTCCTGGATTTTGAAGGTGTAATGGCTGCTGCGGAAGTTTTTATTGATGATAAACCGGCAGGAGATCACAAGGGCGGGTATACGCCATTTACTGTAGAAATAACAGATTTTGTCCGGCCGGGAGCTGAGCATTCCCTGACGGTTAAAACCGACGCCCGCGAAAATCCCGAAATCCCGCCCTTCGGCAATGTCATTGATTTTCTTACTTTCGGAGGAATCTACAGGGAAGTTCAGCTCAGGCTTGTTTCTCCGGTATTTATCAGCGACGTGTTTGCAAAACCGGTTATCAGTTCCGAAACGGGGAATACTCTTGATGTAGAGATTTCATTCTCCGGCCAGCCTGAAACCGGCAGTTCGGTTTCGGCATCTGTTGAAACCGGAAAAGGAGAAATACTCTGCAGAAGCGAAACCGCCGCAGAAACACCCCGGTTGAACGTCAGTTTCAACAGTCTTGATGTTGAACCCTGGGATATTGACAGTCCCGTGCTTTATACCGTTCGGATCCGGATGTATAGTAAAGACCGAAAGACAGATGAGGTTACAGTCAGGACCGGTTTCAGAAGCTGCCGGTTTACAGCCCGGGGATTCTTTCTTAACGGAAAAAAACTTCAGATACGGGGCCTTAACCGGCACCAATCGTTCCCGTACGTCGGTTACGCAATGCCCGAACGGGTGCAGCGGAGAGACGCCGATATACTTAAATACGAGCTCGGTCTGAACATGGTGAGGACTTCCCATTACCCGCAGTCAAAGCACTTTCTTGATCGTTGTGATGAAATCGGGCTGCTTGTTTTTGAGGAAATCTCCGGCTGGCAGCATATCGGCGGAGAACGCTGGAAACAGAACTCGGTTAATGAAGCCGGGGAAATGGTTATCCGCGATCGCAACAGGCCGTCCGTAGTTATCTGGGGCGTAAGGATAAACGAATCGCAGGACGATGATGATTTCTACGCCGAAACCAACAGAGTTGCCCGCAAACTTGATCCGACGCGTCAGACGGGAGGAGTCCGCTACATTGAGCATTCCGGACTTCTTGAAGATGTATATACCATGAACGATTTTATCCATTCCGGAAACACCTCGAAATACGCGATTCTCCGCAACCCGGCAAAAGTCGCACGCAACAGAATCACCGGCCGAAGGGCTGTTCCGTATATCGTCACTGAATTCAACGGACACATGTTTCCGACAAAGCGGTTCGACAATGAGGAAAGACTGCGCGAACACGCGCTGCGACACCTCAGGGTTCTTGACCGGGCCGGAAGCGATCCCCGAATCTGCGGTACCATCGGCTGGTGCGCGTTCGACTATAACACTCACCGGGAATTCGGAAGCGGCGACCGAATCTGCTATCACGGCGTTTCCGATATATTCAGAATACCGAAACCGGCTGCAGCAGTCTATGCCAGCCAGAAAAACCCGCAGCAGGAGATTGTTCTTGAGGCCGCAAGCATATTTGCAAAGGGCGAACGAAGCGCGGCAAGGATTCTTCCGATCGAGGTTTATACAAACTGCGATTACATCAGAATAAGCCGCAACGGGAAAGAAACCGGCAGCTACTATCCGGCCTTTAATGATTACCCCGGTGTCGAACATCCTCCGGTAATCATCAACGAGCTGGTAGGCAGCAGGCTGGACGGCAGCCGTTTCAGACCGCGTGATCAAAAGATTATCAAAGCGGTTATCAGTTATGTAATGCTTCACGGCCAGGAAGCCATGAAACCGCGGCATTATTTGCAGATAGCGTGGATTATGCAGCGTTACCGGATGAAATTCCGGGACCTGGTTGATTTATTCATGGAATTCTTTGCCGGATGGGGCGACGGCGAAGACAATTTCGAGATAACCGGCTTCTATAACGGACGCGAAGTGGTCCGCCGCCGATACGGGGCCGGAAGCCTTAAGGTCCTGGCTATTGAAGCCGACGATCAAACCCTGGATGCGGTTACCCCCGCCGGTACCTGGGACTCTACCAGGATCGTTTTCAAACTGCTCGACCAGTACGGCAATATAATGCCCTTTGCCTCAGAAGCTCTGCAGATTGAGATAAGCGGCCCTGCACAGCTTTTGGGCCCGTCGCTTACAGCCTTTACCGGCGGAGTCTGTGCCGCGTGGATAAAAACCACCGGCGAAAAAGGCTCCGTCAGGCTGAAGGCCTCATGTTCACGACATGAATCGGAAACAATCGTTATTGCTGTAAACTGAATGCTTTTTTGATTCTGTTTTGCTCAGGCAAGCCCAGGAAGAAGTACTTTTATTCCGTTTGTAAAAATGATAAAAGCCAGGCTCAAAAGTATTATTCCCCCTATCCGGGTTATGACTGCGCTGCCCCTGCCGCCGAGCCGGGTCGAAAGCGGAACGGAAAACATATAGGTGGCATGAATAAGCAGTCCGTGTATAATAATAATGCCTGTCAAAACCAGCTTGTCGACTATCCCCGCGGCAAGACTTGCCTGGGTGATTACAAGCGAAATACTGCCGGCGCCGACAGTCAGCGGAAAAACAAGCGGAGATACTACTATGGTTTCCCATCCCTCTTCGTGATCTTCCACATGTTCAGGGCTCCCGCTTGCGGGCTCGTTTTCGGTCTTGATCTTCCTTCGCGGAGATTCTCCCTTCATAATCATCGGCAGCGACGTTAATATCAGAACAAGTCCTCCGGCCGCCCCGAGGGCTGCAACCGATATTCCCAGATACCGAAGCAGCGCATCGCCGGCCCAGGCCGAAACAATCAGGAGGACCGATGAGTAGAGGCTTACCCTGAAGGCTATTCTGCGCCGGGTTTTCCCGGAATAGTGACCGGTAAAAACAGCAAACGGACCAATTACAGCAAACGGGCTGAAAACGGCAAATAGTGCAATAAGGAAAAGCAGAAGCTCATTGATTGAAAAACTATGATTCATAACATAATTATAATGCAGAAGAAGCCGATTTGGCTATAGACTTCTCTGCTACTCTGCTTCAAAGCGTAAACAATACCAGCGTATAATTTTCTTGCGCATTCAGCCGAAACAGGGTTAGAATGAGTTAACGTACACGCATCGGGAAATTATCAAATTTTATGAAAAAAACTTCACTATTGGTTTTTATTCTTATTGTTATAGTTGCCGGGACTCTTGGTTTTCAATATATAAAGCTGAAACAGGGTAAGGCCCCTGCTGCCGGCATGGAAGAAAATATTATTCTCGGGTTCTCACAAATAGGCGCAGAAAGCGCATGGAGAAAGTGCAACACCAGGTCAATCAAGGCAGCTGCCGCTGAAAAAGGGGTCCAGCTTCTTTTCGAAAATGCGGAACAAAAACAGGAAAATCAGATAAAAGCCCTTCGTTCATTTATTGTATATCAGGTCGATGTTATAGCCTTTGTACCCATTGTAGCAGACGGCTGGGACAATATTTTGAAGGAAGCCCGCGATGCCGGAATACCGATACTGATCACTGATCGAAAGATTAATACCGAAGACGAAAACCTCTACGCGGGCTTTATCGGAACCGACAGTGAACAGGAAGGTCGTGAAGCGGCATTCTTTCTTCTTGAAAAATTCTCTGAAACCGAATCTCCGGCTCCAACCGTGGATGATCCGGTCAGGATAATAGAGATAACCGGAACGGAAGGATCATCCGTAGCCGTAGGCCGCGCCGCCGGGTTCCGCGAGATTCTGGACCTTCACCCCGAGTTTGAAATAATCTACAGCGTATCAGGTGATTTTCTTCGCTCAAAAGGCTACGAACTAATGAAAAAAATCATTAAAACATACGACAACATTGATGTTTTATATTCACATAACGACGGTATGACCCTCGGAGCCATGGACGCAATGCACGAAGCGGGCATATACCCGGGAAAAGACATTGTAATCGTAACAATCGACGCCGAGCAGGCGGCAATAGACGCTCTTAAACGGGGGGAAGTAAATTGCGTAATTGAATGTAACCCAAAAATGGGGCCGGCAATAATTTCACTGGCGGAAAAACTTGCCAGGGGAGAATCCATCCCCAGGTTTCAACATGTGAAAGAAGAGGTATTCAGCGAAAACGATGATTTATCATTAATTGACCCGCGGGGTTATTAGAATGAAAAAACGGTTTCGGGTCTTCAGTTTATTTATGAATTTTCACAAAAAAACAACCAGCATCAGACAAACCCTCCAGAGTTCATATGTTATTATAATCTGCCTTATGATCACGGCGCCGATTCTCAGTTTAACCTTCGCCTGGTTTCAGACAATCCAGTACGACCGGATTATCACCAACGTCAGCAGAACAAACAGGCTCAATCAGATAGTTAAAACGGATATAAGCAATGAAATCTGGGATATTGTAGCCGGAAACATTGATTTCTCCAAAGGCGAACAGTACGAAATTATAATTGATATAAGGTTCAGACTTGAAGAGATCCTGCGCAATACCGAAGTTACCGAGAACAGGCAGATGCTTGAAGTCTCGGGAAGGGCCCTGGATACCCTTACGCAGTATGTCGACAGGCTGGGACTGCAGATCCAGAATAATTTTCCGGTTACAGAAAACGAACAGATTCTTGACGAAATAAGGGGCGTATCGGAACTCATTTCAGACATCCTCCAGGATTTTATCGTGCTTGAAATAGAATCCGCTGCAAATACAAACGAAAGTATAAAACGGATTGCCGTTACTCTTTCGCTGATGCAGATCCTGGTTGTGCTTATAGTTACCCTGTTCTCCATATTCACCCAGCGTTCGGTCTCGTTGAGCATCAATAAACCGATAAACGAACTGGTAAAACTGTCAAGCGAGATAGCCGCGGGAAACCTGGCGGCCAGGGCGTCGCTGCCCCACGTTGAAGAGCTTGATGATCTGACCGAAAACCTCAATATTATGGCCGTCAAGATTAAGGAACTGATCGATACCAATATCGAAGAGCAAAAGAACCTCCAGAAATCGGAAATGAAGGCGCTGCAGGCGCAGATAACTCCCCATTTCCTGTATAATACCCTTGATACCATAGTGTGGCTGGCAGAGGGAAAGCAGAACGAACAGGTCATCTCGGTGGCCCGCAGCTTTTCAAGTTTCTTCAGGACCACTCTTAACCGCGGCAACGACTGGACCCTGGTAAGCAATGAGTTCAAACACATCGAGAATTACCTTAACATACAGAAAGTCAGGTACAGGGACATCCTCGACTACACAATTGACTTCGAGCCTGCGATTATGGAAAAAACAATCCTGAAAATACTGCTTCAGCCGATTGTCGAGAACGCCCTGTATCACGGCATCAAAAACAAACGCGGAAAAGGAAAGCTTTCTGTTCGGGGCTGGCATGAAAACGGGAATCTATGCTTTCAGGTTAATGACAACGGTATAGGAATAAAGCCTGAAAGACTGGAAAATATACGCGAACAGATTAACGGCAGCTTCGACACCTCTGAAAAGCATGATGTCTACGGGTTATATAATGTTAACAAGAGACTGTCTCTTTATTATAATAGCGACATCAGACTTGATATTAATAGCGTTTATATGGAAGGAACCACGGTTTCTTTTAAAGTTCCGGAGATAAACATAGATGTATAGCGTATTTTTGGTTGAAGACGAGATTGTAACACGTGAAGGAATCCGCAACTGCATAGCATGGGAAAACACCCCCTACACTTTTGCGGGCGAAGCTCCCGACGGCGAACTTGCTCTTCATGCCCTTCGGGAAATCAAGCCTGACATACTGATAACCGACATCAAAATGCCTTTTATGAACGGGCTTGATCTGGCGCGGATAATCAGGAAAGACCAGCCGTGGATCAAGATTATAATTCTTTCGGGCCACGATGAGTTCAAATATGCCAGGGAAGCCATTTCAATCGGAGTTGAGGAATATCTGTTAAAACCGGTATCATCAGCGGACATGCTCGGCACCCTGGATAAGGTTGTAAAGCAAATTGAAGCTGAAAAGAACAGAATTACCAGCATTGAAAATCTTAAAAAAAAGGTAGAATCTTCAGAGGATATTATACGTGAGAAATGGCTTGGCAAGCTTATAACCGGCCAGCTTAAATCATTGAATGCTATAGAAACAGCGGCAACAATGAACGTGGACCTGCTTCCGGGCGGCTACGCTGTAATGGCGGTGGAGCTCACCTCCGAACATGAAGATTATTCCCGGATTACAATTGCAAAAAAGATACTTTCTTCAATTACCGCCGCCAGGGAAGAGGTTGTTTCCTTCTCCATGGGAATTGACAAACAGATCCTTCTGATCAAAAACCTGAGTCCTGAGGCAGACCCTGACATGCTTTATTCCCTGGCCCAGGGAATAAAATTTGAAATTGAACGCAATACCGACTGCAGCACAGCTGTAGCAATAGGTCCGGTAGTCGGTTATATAAGCGAAATTGTCAGGTCCTACAAAGAAGCTGACCGGGCTGTTAAATATATGCGCATGACCGGCAAAAAGATTATTATCGGTTCGGACGATATGAGGTGGAGCAAAACGCTGGAACAGCTTCAGACTGATAATGATCCCGTAACTGCACAGCTCAGGTTTGTTGAAACAGAAGAAATAGATGACCTGCTTAACCAGTTGTTCAGAGTCAGCGGTACAGGCGCTGCCGATTCAAACAAGCCAGACTTTTACAGGCTGATAATCCGGGACATAGGCCATTCTCTTTACGAACTGATAAAAGCCCTGAACGGAAGCCCGGCGGATATAATTTCCGACATCCTTGATGATGCGAAAATCAATGAAGCAGTAAAATCAGGGCAGGATCTTCACAGCATGCTCAGTCAGATTATTTCGAACTGGATCTTCTTCAGGGATACCAATGTTCACAAAAAACACAGCTCAAAAATTCTTAAAGCAAAAAACTATATCAGCGAGAATTTCATGAGCCAGGACATTTCGCTTAATTCGGTGGCTTCGTTCGTGAATGTCAGCCCCAACCATTTCAGTACGATCTTTTCACAGGAGGTTGGCGAAACCTTCATCGAGCATCTGACCGGTGTAAGAATAAGCAGAGCAAAGGAACTTCTTTTAAACAGCAGTATGAAATGCTCGGATATAACATATGAAGTCGGATATAGCGATCCTCATTATTTCAGTTTTATTTTCAAGAAGAATACCGGGGTTTCGCCGAGCGAGTTCCGTCAGGAAGCTTCTGCAGGCAAAATATAAAAAAAACGGGAAACACTGATGCGTTTCCCGTTTTTTTTAAGGCGCCGAGCGGATTCGAACCGCTGCATCAAGGTTTTGCAGACCTCTCCCTTACCACTTGGGTACGGCGCCAAATTTGCTAACTTGTCACACAGAGCCGCGCGTAACGCACGGCTCCAATTTATAAAATGTAGAGTGAGAATAACAAAAATCAGCTGTTATGTCCAGTAATATAGTCCAGCTTTTTCATCTCCAGATCGATAGCACAGAACAGAATCAACTGCGTAATATATCATTCGTAAAAAGCCTTTAAGTCGCGAAAAAAGGCGCGCCTGCTTTCAGCCCAGGTATAATACATATGTCCTCCGGGATAATGTTTTACAGTCAGCATTTTTTTCTGCTCCGGGCCAAGTTTCATCAGAGCCGTGAGCCTGTCGGTTGAAAAAGCCGGCGTTACAAGATCAAAAATACCGTGAGAGATGAAAACT
Source organism: Spirochaetia bacterium (assembly GCA_963675665.1). Lineage (GTDB taxonomy): Bacteria > Spirochaetota > Spirochaetia > UBA9216 > UBA9216 > Thalassospirochaeta. The sequence goes on along the minus strand of OY776510.1, from coordinate 2,588,183 downwards.
TTCATTTCGGGATTAAGGCTCATTCCGTAACGCAGATCATCTACCGCTCCGATTTGGACATCAAGAAAATTTTCCTTTGCGTCAAGCTTCCAGCTTTCATTGACCTTCATACTTAACAGCGTATAGTCGCGGTCCGTATCAAGACCGATTTCTGCGCGAAGCCGGGTGTTTATACCGGCGGCAAAAACACGTTCAAGCTGGTGAAGCGTCGGGTCGGGCGCATCAAGCTTATCACGATCCGGATACGGATCCGACACAACGGCGCTGGCATCGTATAATCCCAGGATCAATCTGTCGCTTCGAAGAAGGTTTTTAACAAAATACTCCAGGCTGATTCGTCCGTTAGCCGCAGCTACAGTTTTTCCCGGCAAGCCGATAAAATCAGCCGCTTTGTTGTAAACACGGGCCCGTTTTGATTCCGGAAAAAGATCTCCGCCGGCAAGAACCGGCAGCAGCTCATTAAGCGCAAACTCCGCGGCCCGCAACTGAAACTGCTCAAGGCTTTCGCCTTCTTTTATCCTGCATGATTTACCGTGATGCGCCGCAGCGGCAGCCATTGCCGGAAAAGAATCTATCCAGGGAAGAACATCATAGTCGGAACTGTTCAACTGCTTGAATTCAAGCGCAGGAGATATAAGCACGGCCCCGGCAAGACCTATACCGTAATCCTGCTGCAGCATCTTTACAAGTTTCCCTACCCTGAATCCGCCGTAACTTTCCCCGGCAATATAAACAGGACATTCCCATCTAGAATATTTTGACAGGAATTTCCTTATAAATTCGCTGACCGATTCAAGATCACGGTTGAGCTTCCAGTATTCATCCTTCTCTCTCTTGTCACAATTAACAGTTTTTTCGTCTTCCTCTTTTTTATCCTTCACCTGTTTTTCATCCAGCATTCTGCTGAAGCCGGTTCCTACGGGATCAATAAAAACAAGATCGGAAAACTCAAGCCAGGTTTCTTCATTATCGGTAAGCTTGTACGGCGACGCCCAGGGCTGTCCCTGCGCCGTAAGCTCTACCCTTCTAGGCCCTGCCGCCCCAAGATGGAGATAAACGGACGACGCTCCGGGCCCGCCGTTAAAAATAAAGGTTACCGGTCTTGTCTTCTCTTCCTCCGTAACAACAGTGTACCTTACATAAAACATTTCGGCTTGAGGTTTATCATCCTTATGAAGCAGAATCCAGTTAGCTTCAGCCTGGTAATCAAACCGGGATCCTTTTTTAGTTGCCAGAAGCTTTAATGCTCCTTTTCCTGTTTTTGTTGTTTCTTCAGATTCCATTTATCTTCCCTGTCTCCCTGAGATAGTACATCAAAGCCATCAGCATTGTACCGTTACTGTAATCGCCGCTGCCCATACGTTTTATAACATCCTGTACCGGAATCAGCTCAAAGTCAACAAATTCGTGTTCATCGAGGTTTTGCGAACCTGTCTGAACAAGATCTTCGGCAAGATATGCTGTAAAAGTGTTTGTCATAAAAGCGGGATTGGGGTTAACACTGCCGAGAAAAACAATCTTTCCGGCACGATAACCGGTTTCTTCTTCAAGCTCCCTGAGCGCTGCATCTTCAGGTTCTTCTCCCGGTTCAAGAGTCCCCGCCGGAAACTCGGTAGTAATCTTCATCGAACCGTGCCTGTACTGACGCACCATGACGAAATATTCTTTACCGTCTTTTTCCAGTTTGGGCACTACCGTTACCCAGTCCGGAGCCTCAAGCATATAGGCAGTTGAGACCTTTTCTTCAACCGATTTACGCTTCGAACGGTACAGGCTGAATATTCTGCAGTCGAAAAGCTTGTCGCGCGATATTTCCGTCCACCCGAGCCTTTTTTCATCTTCAAGCGTTCTGATGAATGAACGGTAACGCCCGGCAACAACGTGTCCGCGTTCAGTATCGGGCAAAAGAGCAATAAGTCTGTCGACATAACCGAGTTTATCCAGAATTTTTAGCGCCGCACGGTTATTTATGTCCCACACCCAGCCCACCTGAAAGACTTTGAAATCGGCTACTGTTTTCATATTGGCAAAACTTACATGACCGTCTTTCATAAACTCATCAAATACTTCATCGCTGATAACGGGAACATCAGGCAGGTTATGCACGAGAGTAGGATCTTTCTCCGGGCTGCTGTCGAGGTAGTAATCTGTAATAACCTTGAAGATATCGATTTTATCGGCGTCTCTGGTCAGTTCTGCAAAAAATCGCTGCTCGGCACTAATATTGTCAGGGAGGAATTTCGAGTTGTGGTGCTCAACAGCAAAGGTGATTAGCTCTCCGGCCCGCGGAGACAGCAGCTCAAGAACGTTGTGCTGCTCAATTGCTTTTTTTCCCAGCTTCCCGTGATCCTCTGAATGTATGTCGGCAAATGTTCTGTACTGTTTGAACTGTTCAAATCTTCCGACATCATGCAGCAGCGCACAGGCCAGGGCGATATGCCGTCTCTTCCCCTTTAAACCAAGAGCATCCGCTATTTCGGACATTCTTTCAAGGACTCTGTATGAATGTTCAATCTTTAAACTGATATTTGCGTTGAATACTTTGTCGTCCTTTAAAAAGGAGTTGGAATAACTGTCGAACCATTCTCTAATTCGCGGGATATCTGTACTCTTCATTGTCCAGTCCTTTTATTATGTAGTAATCATCCGACTTTACAATCGGATGAGACTGTGACGGCAGGGTTATCTTTCCTCCGCCGCCCGGTAAATCAACCGCAAACCTCGGCATTGCCATACCCGATATTTTATACTTCAATTCAGCCGTCAGCAATAATGCTTCTTCAAGAGGCACCCTCAAATGGGATGTTCCTGCAGCCAGATCACCCTGGAACAGGTAATATGGTTTAACACCATTAATAAGCAGGTTCTGAAAAAGGGCGGCAAGGGTTTCAAGGCTGTCGTTTACACCCCGCAGAAGGACAGTCTGGTTTAAAACGGGAATTCCGGCTTTAACAAGTCGCTGCAGGGCGGCTTTTGAACGATTAGTAAGCTCGGCGGAATGATTAAAATGTGTAATAAACCAGATTCCGCTGAAAGACGACAGCATTGCCGCAAGCTCAACGGTTATACGGCCAGGCGCAACAACCGGAATTCGTGAACATATTCTGACCACAAGCTCCGGACGAACCGTTTTTACCTCTTTGATAATAGTTTTAAGCCTGCCTGCAGTCAGTGTAAGAGGGTCTCCTCCGGTCAAAAGCAGTTCTTTAATCTCTTCATGCCCGGAAAGGTAGCCTGTTATCTGTTTCAGCTGCTCGTCGGTTATTGATCCGGTTTTGCCTCCGGAAAAAGAACGCCTGAAACAGTGCCGGCAGAACATTGCACAGCTGTCGGTAACCAGGATTATTGCCCGATCGGGGTAACGGTGAACAAACCTCGCAAGCGGAGAGTATTTCTGTTCACCGAGCGGATCTTCAAGTTCATAATCCTTTGCATCAAACTCCCTGACATCCGGAATTATCTGCTTAAGAACGGCTTTCCGGCCTTCATCATCGGCGGACAGCGCCGCATCAAGATATTCACCGGTGGTCAGAAACGGCAAATACGGCCTGTCCTCTTCCGATGTCACCCTGAACCATTCAAGCTGCTGTGCTGTCAGTCTGATATTATTTCCCGCCAGTTTGATTTCAAGTTTTTCAAGGCTGTCGATTCTGTTCATATTTATGCCGAATATTAGCATATTAAACGCATCTGAAACAGTGTCTACTGATGTTCTTTAAAAACCGCCGGTTTTTAAAAAAAAACCTTACTTGAGAGGCTCTTTCAAAACTCAGGGAGTTTTGTAAAGAGCTTCCATAATATAACTGAAGAAAAAATTACAACTTCCTATGCTGTATATAATTACTTAAAATTGTAATTTTTTCTTCAAAGCTTCTTGCTAAACTAACCGAGTTTTGCAAGAAGCTCTTGACTTTTCGATTTCCTGCTTTTATGGTTAAACATTCGAGGTTCTTTTATTTAATGAATGCTTACAAAAAGGGGTAAATATGGAAAAAGAGAAGAAAGGCATGAAAGCCTATTACGGGATTACTTTTCTGATCGGTCTCGGTTTTTTCACCATGGGACTGATGGATCCGCTTTACGACACCTATGTTCCGATGTTCCTCAGCAACTTTCTGTCTTCAGACAGTCTTGTCGGCAGCATAATGGGTATTGATAATTTTTTTGCTATTCTTCTTATACCGATTGTCTCAGCTTTATCGGATCGCACCCGAACACCAATCGGACGCAGAATGCCGTATATCATAACAATGCTTCCGGCATCTGCCGTCTTTTTCTCGTTAATGCCGAACGCCGCTCTTAAATCCCTGATGTTTCTGATAATCTGTATTTTCTTTCTGAATCTCTTCAAACAGGCAGTCCGGGGGCCTGTAGTTGCGCTTATGCCTGATATAATACCCGGCAATTACCGTTCCGAAGCCAATGGTGTAATCAATACCATGGGCGGGATAGCGGCAATAGTAGGAACTGTAGGACTCGCAAAACTTTACGACGTCAAGGTCCGTATTCCGCTTTTCGGCGACAGTATTGTTCCTTTCGAAGGCACATCCGCCGGCGGAGAAACCACATATATCGGCAAACTCCCCTTTGTAATTTCCGCGCTTCTGGTAATTATCGCAGTGCTGCTTCTGTTCTTTTTCGTAAAGGAAAGAAAGGATCCGCAGGAAAATGAAGAAAAAAACCCTCCAATTATAAAATCTCTGAAACTGATTTTTACATCAAAGGATAAAAGCGCGCTGTTCATACTGATTTCCCTTCTGTGCTGGTTTATTGCGTACCAGGGCGTACTGCCCTGGGTCGGAATCTACTCAAAGGAATTCCTCGGACTTTCACCGGGCACGGCCGCGCTGTCGGCCGGGATGGTCGGAATAGCCTATGCGATTTTTGCGATTCCTTCAGGCATAATTGCCCATAAAATCGGAAGAAAAAAAGCAATAAGGATTTCGTTGACCGTTGTCGCCGCAGTTCTTGTTCTCTGCTTTCTGCATTACCCCGTAACCGCCGCCCTTGGTATAAGCGGGGCAGCGCGTTACCTGAGTTTCTGGGCGCTGCTGTTTGTTTTTGGAATGTTCTGGGTATCCATTGTAACAAACTCTTTTCCGATGCTCTGGCAAATGGCGACCTACAGCGATATGGGTATTTATACAGGACTGTACTATTTCTTCTCACAGGCGGCCGGAATCATAGCCCCGATTCTGACAGGCGTATTGCGCGATCTTTTCGGCGACAGGGCCATATTCATTAACGGGGCAGTCTTCATGCTTATAGCCTTTGTAATAATGGGAATGGTTACGAAAGGAGAAGCGGAAGAGGTTCCGGAAACAACCTGACAGAATTCAGAGGCTTGCAGAAATCTTTCTATCCTCTGCATCCTCTTAAAGAAACTGAATTATACTCTTTATGCCTGTCTGAAACCCATCAGATCAAAATAAATACCATTTAAATCCCGCAAAACACCTTAACGGCTTGTTCTCCTGATACTAAATTGTTTTTTTTGTTTGACATATTAAACATATGCGGTATACTGGTGGTACCGGTGAACCGGTATACATGTTTATTCAAGAAGGAGGAGCAAAAAAATGAGTCCTGCAATTATAACTATTATTATTGTATTGGCTGCAGTTATTCTACTGATTATCGGAAAGATACCTATTGCCGCCATAGCAATCGGCGTACCTGTCGCGCTGGTAATGACAGGGGTGCTTACAGCCGGAGAAGCTTTTGCCAACTTTGCAAATCAATGGCCTCTCATATTCATGTTTATGTTTATGGTGGGAGAGTCTCTGTTCAGAACCGGGTTTGCAGACATCGCAGGCCGATTTGCCATAAAGATGTCGAAAGACAGGGAGGATTTATTCCTGCTGTGGATCATGGTGATTTCACTTATTCTTTCAGCCTTTCTGTCAAACCTGGGCGTAATTGCCTGTCTGCTCCCCATTGTTATGGCCGGAGTTACAAAAGGCGGCTATTCTCCAAAGAAAGCTCTGTTGGCCATGGCATTCGCATCATCCCTTGGAGGAACAATTACCCTCATCGGAACACCGCCGAACGGTGTTGTAAACAGTGTAATGGATACGATGAATCTGCAGATTGAACCGTTCAAGTTTTTTGACTATGCCCTGGTAGGTATACCTCTGGCGGCAATAGGCATTCTGGTAATCTACTTTATCAGTCTGAAGTTCATGCCCACTGACGACGTCGACACTACGTCCGAAGATTATGAAGGGCCGGCGGATCAGAGCGGTTTCCAGTTCCGAAAAAAGAAGATGTGGATTGCCGTTACTGTTTTTGTGCTTATTGTTCTGATAATGGCTGTTGGCAGCTACGTTCCCTTTATTAAGAAAACATTGCATCTAAATCTTCTTACTACTGCCGCCCTGGGTGCTGTAATCGTTATTGCTACCGGGACTATCACATGGAAAGAAGCCTATACATCTGTATCATGGACAACTGTTATTTCCTTCGCAACTCTTCTCTCTCTCAGCACCGCCTTGAGCAAATCGGGTGCAGTCAAACTGGTTGCGGAAGGAATGACCGGGATAACAAGTACCCCGTTTGTTCTTATGGCTATTATCATCTTTATGACCATGCTGCTGACGCAGTTTACCTTTAATACTGCGGCCACGGGGATTATAGCGCCTATAGCTGTCGCAGCTGCTGCCGCGGCGGATGTAAGCCCCTATCCTTTTCTGATGGCTGTTGCGATGAGTGCAAGTGCATGTTTCATGTCTCCCATTGCTACGGGACCGAATATTGCAATAGTCGGACCGGGCAGACTGAAATTCATAGATTTCGTTAAATCGGGCTGGATACTGCAGATTGTCAGCTTTATTGTAATTCTTGTATTAACAGGATTAATCTGGAAGTTCTAAAAGAAAACAGCGGGGAATCCGGTATTATACAAGCCGGTTCCCCTGCATTGTAACAGCATGTGAGAGAAAGGATTTTTTATGGAACAGACTGAATTCAAAGGAGTATTTCCTTACCTGGTAACGCCGATTAATAAAGACGGTTCAATTAATACTGAGGCTGTTGATAAACTGGTAGATCATCTGATTGCCTGCGGTGTTCACGGACTGACACCGCTTGGAAGCACCGGAGAATTTGCTTATCTTAACTGGGGCCAGCGTAAAGCATTTGTAAAGGCTGTAATAAAAGCGGCAGGCGGGAGGGTCCCGGTTGTAGCCGGTGTTTTCCATGCTTCCAATATGGAAGCGGCCAGGCAGGCTGCAGAATTTGAACATATGGGTGTCCAGGGAATCCTTGCCGTAATGGATTCATATTTTCCATTGAGCGGGCAGCAGATTATCTCGTATTTCTCAGGCATCGCAGAGGCTACATCCTGCCCTATAGTAATCTATAATAATCCCCGTTTTTTAAAAACCGACCTGACAACAGATATTATCAGGGATCTGGCTGAAATCCCCAATATTAAATACCTGAAGGATGCTTCCGGGAATACCGGAAAGCTGTTAACAATTCAGCATGATGTCGGGGATAAACTTTCTCTTTTCAGCGCCTCTGCCAGTATTCCTCTTTTTGTCATGATGCTCGGAGGTGTAGGCTGGATGGCCGGCCCGGCATGCATAACACCAAGGCAGAGCGTACGTCTTTATGATCTCTGTGTTAAAAAGGAATGGAAAGAAGCGCTGGAGCTGCAAAAGAGATTATGGATAGTAAACCGCATATTTCAGAAATATAATATGGCGGCGTGTATTAAAGCCGGGCTTGCGATTCAGGGTTTCAGTGTCGGCGATCCTGTACCCCCTCTTCTTCCGCTGGATCAGGAAGCACGGTTGCATGTTGAAAAGGTTGTAAGGGAGCTGGAAGAAATATAAGCCGTAACCGTCTTATTTTTGAAAGAGTGACAAAGGTAATTTTTATTGTATTATAAGTAAAAATTGTATAACATGGGATGTGTGTTTCACGGAAGGAGATGTACATGTCTGACAACGACCGGTCTGCACCGGATTTAACAGATAAACTGACTGTAATCAGGAAACAGAACACCTATGAAATAATTATAGATCAATTAAAAAGTCTTATCCTGTCGGGAGAGCTTAAACCCGGGCAAAAACTGCCCGGAGAAAGGTCTTTATCGGAAAAATTCGGAGCCAGCAGAAATTCCGTCCGCCTTGCACTGAAACTCCTGGAATTTATAAATCTTCTCGAGATAAGACCGGGATCAGGGGTATACGTTTCTTCCAGACCGTTAAAGAACCAGATTTATGACAGTGCACAATGGATATCCGTGCTGAAACAGCATCCTCTGAAGGATTTAATTGAAGCCAGAAAGTGTTTCGAACCTTATATTGCTTCCCTTGCTGCAAAGAATGCAGAAGAAAGGGAAATAGCTGAAATGGAAGAAGACCTGTCCAGTATGGAAGCAGCAGTATACAGCCGCAAGAAGGTGATAAACCAGGCGGCCAGGTTTCATGAACTGCTTGTCGGAGCATGCAAAAATATTATTCTGGTCCAGATTGGTATGATGCTTAATGACCTCGGTAATGAAAGTAAACGGGTCTCCCTGATCAAACAGGAACATACAAAACAATCCCTGGATGAACACAGAGAAATACTGGCTGCTGTAAAGGCCGGAGATTCTGAAGCAGCATCAATTGCCATGCAGAAACATCTTGCCAGTGTGGAGAAGCATTTAAGCCGGGAAGGAATTTAAAAAGCCTTAGCGTTTAGTTAGCGGTCTCACCTTCAATAATAAACGTGTTATTCAGAAACCAGTTCGTCAGCTTTGCCATGGCCCAGGGGCCGTAAATCCCGACAGTGATGAGCGTTAAAAGCCCCTGCCCCCAAATTAAAAGAAAGCCCCTGCCTGCCGTGCCGTCAAAACCGAAGCCGCCTTTTACACCCGATTCGGCGCTGTATTCAGTTCCTCCCAGCAGATAACGAAAAATCTTTATGCATGCTGCAGGATAATAAATAAATAAAGTGATCACACTCAGGAGCAGCTGCGGAATCAGAAGTGCGGCAGTCTCGCGCAGAGTCTTCGTAAAATCAGTGCTGAAATCTCCAAACCGGGCATGCAGCAGCCATACAAAATAAAAATACATAAACGGAATCAGAGCCAGAAAAATAATCAGTACAAACAAAAATACCGGTCCCGCAACTGCTGAAAAGACCGCAGATCCGTCCAGCCAGGAATTTCTGTACATAAATATTACCAGAAGAACAGAAAGTACAATCATCGGAATATATAAAGTTAAAAGCATATACTTAAGCAATACTCCGGGCCGGCTCAGCAGCTCTCCGGATTTTTCCTGGTATTCAATTCTGCTCAAATAATAATCCGCGAGATTTTTTATATACCAGGGACTGTATATCCCAAGGGTAATTACAGTCAGAAGATACCATTTCAGGAATTTCGGCGCTGCTTCGCCTACCGAACCTTTAAATCCGAAACTTTTGTCTTTGAATAAAACAAACTGAATCATATACCCGAAGAATGCAACACCCAGAAGCATTGCAAGGTACGACTCCGCTATGGATGCAAGGCTCGAGAGCATCGGCATTGTGTTATTAGACCGTTGTGAGATTGCCGACAGGATCAGTATCGGAATAAGAAAAATCAAATAGCGTTTAAAAAATCCTTTTCCGTAAATTTCAGATTTTAAAAAGGTTTTCATACAATCCTCCAGACTTTTTTGACTTCTAATTTTAAACCGGTGTTTCAAATATTTCCAGATCTTTATTGCTGTTAGCCCGGAATGTTTCAGATAAACCTTTACAGCCGTTCCCGCACAGCAATATTATTCATAAGAATATGATAAGCTGTACCGTTGCCGGTTGTAATTTCCACATCACCGTGCAGCTGCATTTTGATAATATTGTAAACAGTATTTATTCCGAAGGATGAAGGGTCCTGAATCACTTTCGCAGGGAAACCGACACCGTCATCATAAATATCAAGAATAACTGCACCATCTTCATCCTGATGAAGTTGAATCGTCAGCGTTCCGCTTCTTTTATCAGGGAAAGCATATTTATAAGTATTGGTTACAATTTCAGTTATAACGAGGCCGAGCGGGACTACTATGTCGATTGGCAATTCAATTTCATCAATATCCTGGATATTGGTAATTTTTTTGGAACCTGAAGAATAAATATTACCGACAAGATAAACAACATCTTCAATGTAGTCACGAATATTGAGCTTTGACAGACTTTTTGACTGGCAAAGTTTTTCATACACCTGCGAAATTGCAAGTATCCGTAAATCCACTTTTTCAACCAGCTTGTCAACTTTTTTGCTTTGTACAAGCCGGGCTTCAAGATTCAGAAATGATGAAATCAATTGCATATTATTTTTTGTACGGTGGTTAAGTTCATGTAGAAGGATCTCTTTTTCTTTCAGCGATATTTTAACTTGTTTTTCAGCCAAAACATGAGAAGTGATATCCCGGACCAAAGCTGCTGCACCGGTAATAATACCTGTCGAAGAAATGATTGGGGTATTAAACCATTCACAAATAATTGTTTCCCCCGATTTGGTGACACAATCAGTAATATTATGCCTGTACTGTTCATTCTCTGTATTTCTGCTGATCAACTGTATTAAACTGTTCTTAACCTGCTGATAATCCGATTCCGGAAACATACAAAGTCCGTCCAGTTCTGTAATTTCTTCAGCGGTATACCCGAAAATCCTCCCGGCAGCCGGATTCCATTCCCGAACAATAAATTCCCGGTCCCATTTGATTACGCCCATCGGTGTGTTTCTAAGGTGAGAGCGCAGCTGAAATTCTGACTCAGTCAATGCAAGTTCGACTCTGGTTCTCCGATTAATTTCCTTGCGCAATTTAAATATCCAGAACGCAAGCAGCAGGAAGAAAAAGGCGGAGACTGCCAAAACTCTCCATAATAAAGTGTAATCGGTTCCGTGTTCGTATCTGATTTGAATCCATTTAAAATATATTTCATCGCGTTCGGCTTCTGTAATGGAATCAAGCGCTTTCTGAAGGATATCGGCAAGAATGGGCCAGTCATTCCTCACGGCCATTGCCTGTTCATTTTTATAAGGGGTTTCTCCTGCGACCTTTATATCTGTTAATTTCAATTGGGTCATGTAGTATCCGGCAACCAGCATATTCTCAATAAACCCGAATACTTCTTTTTTCTGAAGCATCTCAAGCCCCTCGCGTGTACTTTTAACCTCCACCAATTTGATTTCAGGAAAATCATGCGGAATCAAATCGGAAACAACATAGTCTTTAACTATGGCAATATTTCTGTTGTTCAGTTCATCGAGGGATGAGATATAGGTTAAATCTGTATTTGTCATAATGGCTATGGGAATAGTCATATACGGTTCTGTAAAATCAAGGAATTCAAGACGTTCCGGTGAACTTGAAACTGAAGTAGTCATATCAAATTCCCGGCTTTGCAAACCGGCATATGCCTCCTGCCAGCTGTCGACCTGACATATCGTAAATGTAATACCCAAACGTTTTTCAATCAGTTTCAAATAATCATAAGTCATGCCTGAATTCCTGCCGTCTGAATCCTTGAATTCGACCGGAGGCCAGCCGGGGTCCTGAACGACACGAATTTCCGGGTGGTTGTCAAGCCATAACCGTTCTTCAGCAGAGAGAGCGATTTGTTTATCCTGAGCGTTAATTGTCACGGCTGCAAAAACCAGGTTAACAATCGTAATACATATAATTTCCAATATTCCGGAAAGCTTCATTGAAAATCAAGCTACCTCTTAACTTAATTATAAGTTACCGGGAAACAGATAGCAACTGTTACATAATTTGCTTTATCTGATCAGGGCTTTTTTTACGACGGGGGTTATTGACAGGCAAAAAAATCGGCCCGCTTGCGCGGAACCGATCAAAACCCTTAATTAAATGAAACTTCTAAAACTTCAGCTTTTAGAAGTTTACAACTGATGTAATGGAGTTTATTTACAGTAAGGAAATAAATAAACTCCGGGTAATAACTCATAACACCAATTGTGTCATGAGTTATTACAGTCCGGCGAGACTTTTTTTCCCGCCGGAAAATTCTATCTCGTTACATATACCTCTGATATGTAACTGTTCTCGAAACCTTCTACAGCCTTGATCCATGTAAGAAACTTGTCTGCTTCCATCTGATCGCTGTAAGGTCCAAGCCGTACCCTGTAAAAATTTGTTCCGTTTACGTTTGTAGTCGAAACGGTACTTAATGCGCCGTTGTCACTCAGTTTTTCCCTGACTTCCGTTGCCTTGGCCAAGCTCGAAAAACTTCCCGCCTGTATCCAGTATTCAGTAACCCTGACGGATTTTTTCTCGACTGGTTTAGCCTGCTGCTGCGGGGCAGCTGTTCTGACGGGAGCTGCCGCAAGCTCTGCTGCGGGAGCTTTTTTAACAGGCTCAGCTTCCGGAATATTCAGCGTAATGGTTTCCCCTTCCTGTTTGACATCGTTCCGGGCATTTGCTGAATTTCCGCCGTCCTCAGGCAGTCCGTATACAAGTTCTTCCGAAACAACCACAAAGTCATCAGGCTGTTCCGTCTCTTCCTTGATTCCCGGGAAGGATTCATCCTGACGCACCCATTCTACTGCATCAAAGCCGGCTCTTCCGGCATTAACTACACCTTCTGACCCGCCTGTTGCTGCAAGGCTCTGATCTGACGGCAGAAACCAGAAGAAACCTACAGCGGTTACTATCAGTACGCAAACACCTACTCCAAGAATAATCCATAGCGTTTTCTTATCTTCCATCGCTTCCCTTCTGCTCAATTTCATTGAGAACATGCTCAATTTTCAGCCTGAGCGGAGAAATTCCCGTTCTGTTCTCTACTCTATAAATATCGACAGAATTTTCAGATGGTTTAGGCTTGAGTTGTCTTTGTGTGTAAATTCTTTTTATTACAGCTGCAATACCGGCAGAATCCCTCTTTAATGCTCTTCTGAAGCGTGTAACCAGCGGCGCCTCAATCCATATAACGCAGTCGCACAGTTTATCAAGTTCCATCCTGTAAAGAATTGCGGCATTAACGACTACATGTCTGCGGCCTTCCGCCTTATATCCGGCTGTAAGCCTTGCGGTTTCGGCTTTCATCCACGGATGCGAGATTTTTTCAAGCCGGAACAACTTCTGCGGATCAGAAAAAACAATACTGCCGAGAGCTTTGCGGTCTACTGTACGTTTACCGTTTTTATCCGTTACAACAACTTCAGGGCCAAAGGCTTCGGCAATTTCTTCTATCCGGGCGTCAAGCGCGCGATGGCCAAGCTTGTCCACGTCGATTGAAGGGATTCCTTTCTCTTCAAACACAGCCGCTGCGGCATTCTTGCCGGCACAATACTTTCCGGTAAGACCGATAATCATTAATGCATCTCGCCCCAGCATTTTCCGATATCAACCGATACCCGAAGCGGGATATCAAGGGTTATAACCGATTCCATTGTTTCCCTGACAAGAATTTCCATCTGCTCCACCTCGTTTTCCGGAACTTCAAAGATCAGCTCGTCGTGTACCTGCAGCAGCAACCTGGATTTCATCCCGCGCTCACCCAGTTTCTCAGTAATTTTGAGCATCGACATCTTAACTATGTCGGCGGCGGACCCCTGGATCGGGGTATTGAGCGCGATTCGTTCGGCGCCGGCACGTTCGGTAGCGTTTCTGCTGTTTATACCGTGGATGAACCGTTCATGTCCGCGAAGAGTTTTAACAGTGCCCGTTTTTCGTGCTTCTTCGCCTGTTCTGTCGATAAATTCCTGCAGCCTGCTGTACCGGCTGAAATAAGCGCCTATAAACTCATCAGCCTGGCGCCGGGGTATCTTCAGCTCACGCGAAAGCCTGAAAGCCGACATGCCGTACATTACGCCGAAATTTATCGTCTTTGCCACACGGCGCTGTTCCGGCGTAACCATTTCGGGGAATACGCCGAATATCAACGACGCCGTCTGCCTGTGAACATCCTCGCCCCCGGAAAATGCCTTTTGGAGCCCCTCATCACCGGAAAGATGGGCCAGTACTACCAGCTCAATCTGTGAGTAGTCGGCGCTTATGAAAACACACCCGTCCGCCGGGATGAAAGCTTCGCGGATTCTTCTTCCGTTATCAGTTTTTATCGGGATATTCTGAAGGTTCGGGTCTTTCGACGAAAGCCTGCCGGTAGCTGTTCCGGTCTGAATAAACTGCGTATGGATACGCCCGGTTTCCGGGTTTATCAGCGCCGGCAGGGTATCGATATATGTCGATTTGAGTTTTGAAAGGCTGCGGTGTTCAAGTATCTTTTCAGGAACAGGGTCCTGGTCGGCAAGGATTTCAAGCACCTGAACATTGGTGGAATAACCGGTCTTTGTCTTCTTCACGGGTTTCAAACCGCGTTTTTCAAACAGGATTTCCTGAAGTTGTTTGGTGGAATTGATATTGAACTCTTCACCGCAGAGTTCGTATATTTCAGCCTCGATAACTTCCAGCTGCTCTCCCACATCCTTGCCGAAATCCTTCAGCAGCCCGGGAGCAAGCCTTATTCCGGCCATCTCCATTTCGGCAAGGATTCTTACAAGCGGCAGCTCCAAAGTGTTGTAAAGCTCTGTTTTCCCGCGCGCCTCGAGTTCGGGCGTAAAAGCCTGATAAAGGCGAAAGGTAATATCCGCATCTTCGGCTGCGTATTCTACAGCTGTTTCAAGCGGAACAGTATCAAAGGTTTCGCCTTTTGCAACAATGTCTGAATAATGAACTGTTTTGTAACCAAGCGCGCGCTCGGCAAGAAAGTCCATATTGTACGAACCGAGGCTGCTGTCCAGAATCCATGCGGCGGTCATTGTATCAAACGCAATATTTTTTATTTCGATTCCCCACCGTTTCATCACCTTGTAATCGTATTTTATGTTCTGACCGACCAGTTTCAGGGACGGGTCCTCAAGGATTCTTTTCAGCGCCGCCCTGACGATATCTTCTTCCAGCCAGGTTTTAACGGCCGTTCCCTCTTCATCCTCCCCGGCTTCAGCTCCGGCGGCCGCACGCAAAGGAATATAGCAGCCTTCGCCTGCAGCTGTCGATAATGAAAAACCGACCGGAAGCGCCTTCATTGAATCAAGATCGGTTGTTTCCGAGTCGAACGCAAATGTTCCGGCAGCGCTGACTTTTTCAATCCAGGCATTGAGCCGGTCGGATGTGGTAACAGCTTCATAACTGCCCTTTCCCGACGGAACTCCGTATTCAGCGCCCAGGCTTGAAATTCCTTTATAGATAATTTCGGCAACGGGAGACTCTCCGTTGCCCGGGGCTGCTGCCGGGCTTTTTTTATTGCCGGCCTTTTCATTTTCTTTGCTTTCTGTACTTTTACCGTCAAGCCTGTCGGCAATGCTGTTGACTTCTTCTCGCCGCAGAACCGCAGCGCCTGCAGAACGATCGATCTCAACACATGAAAGATCATCAGGAATTGCCGTAAGTCCGAAATCATGCGCAAGAGTAACGAGTTTGCGGCTTAGAAATGCATTCTCCCTGTTTTCAGACAGTTTCTTACCTATGCCTGCGGACTGCTGTTCAATATTCTCATATATTCCTTCAAGGTTTCCGTGCTCCGCAAGAAGTTTTACGGCAGTTTTGGGGCCTATGCCTTTTACGCCCGGAACATTGTCCGCCGAATCTCCGGTAAGTGCAAGGTAGTCGATTATCTGTTCGGGTTTTACTCCCCACACCTCTGAAACGTCCGATTCATCAAGAAGCTGATAATCGCCCTTGTCAGGTTTCATGATTTTGACGCCATTTCCGACAAGCTGCAACAGGTCTTTATCACCGGTAATGATATAGCATTCTCGTCCTTCTTCCACGCATTTTGATGCAAAGTAGGCAATAATATCATCAGCCTCAAACCCGTCCATTCTGACGGATTTAATCTTCATGGCTTTTAGGATCTCCTGGATTACGGGCACCTGCGCATGGAGGTCTTCCGGGGCCTTTTCACGGTTCGCTTTGTATTCCGGATACATTTCATGCCTGAATGTAGGAGTTGTTGAATCAAGAACCACACCGAACAGTTCCGGCTGGCGGCTTTCAAGAAGGGCTGCAACGGATCTGAAAAAACCGAAGACTGCAGAGGTATTAAACCCTCTGGAATTCAGAAGAGGTCTGTTGATAAATGCAAAATAAGATCTGTAAATAAGACTGTAACCGTCGAGAAGATACAAGGCCGGTTTTTCTTTTTTCATATTTCAATATCCATTAAAGTCGGGTTATTACCTGAATAATATACCCTACGGGCTGATTGTGGAAGTTTGATTGAGGCTATTTTTGTTTTTAATCCCCGCATGCCTTCATTGAGGGCGGATAAATTTTCCTTTGACCGGGCTGCAGCGCTTTTTTTCAGCTCTTCAGCTTCTTTAAGAAGCCCGGCATCACTATCTCCGACTGCTGTTTGTTCGAGATAGGTTCTTATTGTTTCGGTAAGCGATTTGATTGCGTCTACTGTTTCTGATTCCATCCTGATATGGAGTCCGAGTTTCAGTTCATCAAGCGAAGCGATGTCGTCCGATTCCAGTTTGAGAATTTCATTAAGTTTAAGATAATTTTTATGCAGTTCCCGTATGTATAAACCGAGGGCCCCGGAAGCTTTCATCAGCCTGCAATATTTACCCCTCCGGGAACTCCTGAAGATCCTGTTCCTGCTTTCTTGAACACCTGTCCCCAGGCTTCTTTCAGATCTTTCATCATATCAAGTATCGGAACAATCATTTCCGCATCTTTCTGCACATTGGCCTGCATCAGCTGCCGGTTGAAAAATATATAAAGGCTGTACAGGTTATTGGCGATATCGCCGCCTTTTTCAAAATCAAGCGAAACCATTAATTCGGTTATGACGTCCTGAGCCTTTATAATAGAGTTACTTATCGAATCAAGCTTTGTATTACCGCTGCCAAGTCCTTTTACCGCAACTTCCATCTGCCTTATGGCTTCTTCATAAAGCATGATAACCAGTTTGCCCTGACTCGCTGTTTTAATATTTGTTTCCCGGTATGCATTTAAAGGATTAAGATTGCTCAAGATATCATCTCCCCCGCTTATATCATCGTGCCGGTTATGGCACCTCTTTAATTATCGTCCCGAATTAAAGCTGCTTTAGCTGTTTTTTCAAATGCTGCGTAAAATTCAGGCAGCATCAGCGTCTGGCCCTATCCATTAATACCGAAACAGGTACTATTGAATACCCCATTTCAAGCAGATTATTCAAGAGCAAATCCAGGTTTCCGTAAAGTGCGCCGTTTCCATCCTTACCCTCTCCGAGTCTGATGGGAATGATTGACCCCGGCTTTTTCTGTTTCATTATCTTTTCCACCATCTGCGGAACACTTAAACCGGCGCCGGCGTAATCTTTCATGCTCCATGCCCATTCAAGAGGGTCAATATCCCTGTTTACATAAGTGTAGTTCATCTCGATTGAAGCATCAATAATATCCGTATTTACTACATAATACGGTGCATGCCAGAGCAAGGCAAGTTCTTCTCCTGTTAAAGCATAATAATCATCTTCGTTGCGCGCAAGACCTCTTTTGATGAATTCTTTATCCAGACGGTATTTTGAATCAGTCATATTGAAGTAGGCATAGAATAACGACCCTACTTCATGGCTCGATTTTGCCAGTTCCTGCACTGCTTCCGGATTATGCCGCATAAAATTTCCGTTAACGAAGAACGTAGCATTTATATCATAATCATCAAGGATATTCAGCACATCTGTTAAACCTTCGGCTGAATCAACAGCATTAAACACAAGCGAGATTTCACGCCTTCTTATTCTTGAGCCGTGGCTGAAATTGTTAAAATCAATTTCCTCTTCACGGGCGGGAAAGGGTTCATATTTTGTTTCCGGGTACGGGAAAAGAGACTCAGTTCCGAAACTGTCCAGCATTCTAAGCATAATCATATTCGCATACGGACCTGAAGACAGGGGCTGCGTATAGACACGGTATCTTTCCGAAACCGAAACAGGGGCGGCTTCATCTATGCTGAAAACGCGGGACCAGCCTTTCTCCCCGGATCGGATAAAAATATTCCCGTTTGTCGACGCAAATATACTTCCGTCCTTTGTATAGCCTGAACTGTCCGCCTGTGAAACCGACAGAACCTGCGAATTCTTTGATACGATATTATATTTTTCGGTCGAATAGCGGCCGGCTATCAGCATATACTCATCATCCAGCCAGAAGGCCTTTAACGGATTGTCGTATTTAAAGGATTCCGATGAACTCCAGGTTCTGTAATCTTTCAAAGTAATGCGATCAGGATAAAGAACCGCAACTGTATTATTATCAAGCGACAACTCGATATCTACAACATCTTCTTCAGGTATTTCCTTGAATTCAAGAGGCTTATCCGTATAACGCAAATCAAAACGGAAAACCGAGGTTTCCTGTTCCCCGCCTTTTATACTTGTCGTCAGAATTGTAACAATATCATTTTCCGGCCATATAACCTTTTTCAGCCTGGTATTTCTGGGCAGATAAAGGTACGGAAGCGATACAACGTTTCCGGTAGACAAGTAATCAGAATTTTTAAGAAAATAAAGAAATATATTGGTTCCGGCTTTATTGAATATTATCTTCTCTCCGTCAGGGGAAACATGAAAACTGTCGCTGGCAGGATCGAAATCAAAAGGAATTTTTCCGGCTATTTCACCGGTTTCCATCAATTCACTGTAAAGCGAAGTGGTAAACAGCTGCGCACTTATAATCCTGTAGATTACGGAATCAGAAAGGTAAAACAGCTCTTTACCGGCAGACCACCGGATATTATTTATCAGGCCTTTTCCAATCTTCCTGAATTCTTCAGCAAGGGTCTTTCCCTGGTAATACTGCTCTAGAGAATAGTAGTATACATTACCGCCCTTGCTGTAAACGAGAAAATCAGATTCGGGAGACCATAAAACCACTTCATCGCTGTAGCTCAGATCAAGGCCCTCGGAGATCATTGTTTCTTTTCCGCTTTGCACGTTATAAAGCACAAGATTGCCGTATCCGAAGCTCACAGGCTTCAGATAGGCAAAGTATTGCCCGTCCGGAGAAGGATGAGACGAAAGCATTTTCCCGGTTTTTATCTGGGCACCGTCAACAAATCCAGGATAGGAATCAATCGTATCCAGGCTGTTAAACCCGTCGCCTGTGCGGAACAGCCCGTAACGGTTTCGTATCTGCAGTGTGCGGCCGCCGTCAAGCATTACCGCCTCTTCAGGAAAAACCGTAAGCTGCTGCAGCTTTTTCTGCTGATTAAGTGCTTTATTTTCAAGAGTGACATTAAACAGGGTTGAATAACTGCCGTAACCCGGCACCTCAATTTCAGCTGTGAAGAGCAGATTATCGTTCTGCCCGAAAAGCGGCGATTTAAACTCTATTTCCGCGTAGGAACCGGAAACGACAACCAATAATATTATAAGAAAAATGGAGAGCTTTTTCATATCTATGGAAATTTTCGGCATGGCAGGGCTTTTGATACAGTTAAATTTTCCCTTCCGGCCTCTTTACTTTGCCGGCAGGGCGGTTAACAGAAAATTTTCAAGCTCTGCTTCAATACTGTCCAGCCTCGACGAGAGATTTTCGAGCCTCAGCATTGTATCGCCGTATACAACCTCCTCAAGCCTGGAGAAAGATTCGTCGACGACCTGTTTAAACTGTTCATTACGATCGACCGGATTTCCACAGCCGGGACAGAAATTGAAGTCCGGCTGTAAGTCCTTTCCGCAATTAGCACACTCCATAAATACATCCTCTACTTTAAATATAAGAGACGCGCTATAATAATTCAAATCAAATAGACAAAATTCCTCAATATTTTTCAGTTTCCTTATAACAGAACGGCAGCCAGCTCAGCCAGCTCACTTCGCTCTGTCTGTGCCAGTGTGACATGGCCGAACAGCGGCTGTCCCTTGAACGCCTCAACGAGGAATGAAAGTCCGTTTGAATTGGTGTCGAGATATGGACTGTCAATCTGGAACGGATCTCCGGTGAGAACAACCTTGGTATTTCTGCCGGCGCGGCTTACAATTGTTTTTATTTCATGCGGAGACAGGTTCTGGGCTTCGTCTACTATCAAAAACTGGTCCGGCAGGGACCTGCCGCGGATATATGTCAGGGCCTCAATCTCAATAAGATTATTCTTGATAAACCAGTCCACCCCTTTTTCTTCGTCTTTTCGTTTGTTTATTCCAAGTATATATTCAAGGTTGTCAAATATAGGCTGCATCCAGTGAGATAGTTTCTCGTCTTTATCACCCGGAAGATAACCGATGTCTTTACCCATAGGGATAACCGGACGGGAAACAAGCAGGCGATTATAGCGGGCTTCGTCAATTACCTTTGCCATTCCGGCTGCAAGAGCAAGAAGTGTTTTCCCGGTTCCGGCCTGTCCCACAAGTGAAACCAGCGGAACAGAGTCGTCAAGCAGCAGGTCAAAAGCCATTTTCTGTTGAATATTCAACGGTTTAATTCCCGACACCGATGTTCTCTTTACGGGAAGCAGTCGCAATTCGCCGGACGCCTCATTATACCTGCCGAGAAGGGTTCCGGTTACATCAGCCGCTTTTATTATGATAAACTCGTTGCATTTAAGCGAATCACGCCATTCAAGCCTTTTGTCAGTACGGAATTTTTCATATGTTTCAGGGCTTACCTGGACCTCTCTCCAGCCCTGGTACATTGATGATGAATCGACCTTCTGCTTTTCATAATCTACGGCCCTGAGCCCGAGCGCTTCGGCTTTGACCCTGGCATTGATATCTTTGGAAACAAAAAATACCTGTCTGCCGGAGTTCTGCAGATCCAGCGCAGTCTGAATTATTCGGTTGTCCGCTTTGTCTACAGTCAAATCAGGAGGCAGTTTTGTGCCGCCGGCACGTACGACCCGCAAGACGGACCCGTTTTCCATTTTCACTCCGTTATGCAGCGAACCGCCTTTTGCAGCCTGCGAATCAAGAAACCTGATTGCGTGGCGCGCATTCCGGCCTTTTTCATCGCTGAAACGTTTGAGACTGTCCAGTTCTTCAAGAACGGCCAATGGAATAATAACTTCATTATCCCTGAATGATGAAATGGCATCAGGCCGATGGATAAATACGTTGGTATCGATTACGAAAGACTTGATTTGTTTATCAGACATAAGCAGGCTCCTATAATATTCAGCATATGACACAAATCATTTTTTTTCCAGCAATTTCGTTAAAGCGGTATTAAAATAATATGCCTGGTTCCGTTGTCATTTATCATTTCCCAGCTTCCCTTCAACTGGGTTGTAACAAAAGAGCTGACGAGTTTATGGCCGATTCCTCCCCGTTCGGATAAAGAATCAGCCGATTCGGTATACCCCGCGCCGTTATCATGAATTATACACCGAAGGACATTTCTTTCCCTTTCGATATTCAAACTTATCCTTCCGTATTCCCGTCCGGGAAAAGCATATTTGACTGCATTTCCGACGAGTTCGTTTATAATCAGACAGAACGTCAGAGCCTTTTCGGTTTCCAGCTTGAAATCAGGCACTTCCACCTGAAAATCTATTTCAGTACCTTCTATAGAACGACCGTCAAACCCGGAAATAACCTTCAATACATAATCGCGAAGGTTTATTGTCTTTACTACTCCGCCTATATACAGCATCTCATGAATATTTGCTATTATCTCTACACGTCTTCTGGCAACATTAAGAATATCCCCCGCTTCTTTATTTCTTGTGGATAGTTCCTGCATTGCCAAAAGCGCGGTAATCATCTGAAGATTATTTTTTACACGATGGTTTATATCTTTTATCAGATTATCCTTGCTGTAAACATCGCGTGCAAGCTGTTCAAATGCGTATGCACGTACAATCGCATCCTCGGTATATTTACCCAGCTTCAGAAGATAATTCCAGCCCTCATTGTCCAGAAAAAAGTTTTTCTCTTTCCGGAATCTGAAAACAATCATTCCTACAACTTCATGATTAATTTTAAGCGGCAAAATAACATCAGGAGGATTTTCTCCGGGAAAATAATTAAAAAAACCGGCAAGTTCCTTATATTCAGCCTCTGAAAGTTCATCAACCATACAAATTTCAGTTTTTTTAAGGCACGACTGCAAGGCTTCTACCTCTGTAATTGTTTCACTTGCTTCGGATTTATTCAGATTTTCATCATAATAATTCAGTCTGAAATTGCCCGTTACAGTATCAAGCATATAAACTGTCATCCAGCAGACCGGAAATTCATCAATAATTGCTGAATGAAATGCGTCAAAGATCTCGCTGAACTCGTAAGCTTTCCGTACACTCATGCTGTATGATTCAAGGTCATGTTCAAATGCCGAATTTATAAAAAATACCGAATTATATAAAAATGATTTACCGGCCTGATTCAGCCTTTGATTGAACAAGATAAATATAAGAAGAAAAATAACCAATGCCGGCAATACTGTTTCATAAGGTACTGTTTTCTCAAGAATAGCTGATGTGATAAAGATCCCCAATGTAAAGAGAATTCCGGAACCGGCTACTAAAGCTGCGTTTAAAATGCCGCGGGGGAAAGCTTTTCGTATATCAAGAAGCCTTTTGTTGAGAAATAAATATGCAAGCAGTATACCGCTGAGCAGGATCAAAAATACATCAAACGGCATTTCCTTCAGGCTTGTAAGGTTGGAAATGATGCCGAGCAGAATTAATATGCTGACTATTAAAAAATAGAGAAGCCTTTGGCGAATGATCACCGATTTCTGTCTGAATATATTTATTACGCAGACAGCAACGCCTGAAAGGAAGACAAGGAGCGCCGGGGAAAAATATATTTTCATATCCGGTCTTAAATTCTGAACAAGAAAACCGCCCTTTCCGATGTATAGATTTACAATAAAATCCTTTAAAATAGATATTATGACGTAGATTCCGAACAGGATAAACGTGATAACTATGGTATGAAATGTTTTTCTGTGATTCATCACGCCCAAACATAGAGGAAGATATGAAAAAAGAAACCCTGCCGATGCAGCAAGAGCAATTCTGTAAAATATTATAGCCGTCACCGGTTTACTGCTGAAAAAAACGCCCAGATTGGAAAGCTGCCATATCAGTAAAATTAAAAAGAAATGAACAAAACTGCCCTTGCGGATATTGTCAATATTGGACCTGAGTATTGTAATCACCAGCGCCGAAAAGACAATCACGGATATGATGCTGATAAACTGCGTTATATATTGCATATCTATTTTATATGATATTATGGTTATCAGGTTAAAGCAACGGTATAAATTGATAATATTTACGTAGAGATCTGTTTAATTCTCATAAAATGAAACACAATTCCTGCCTGTATGTTTTGAATTGTACAAAGCTTCGTCAGCGCATTTTAAAAGTTGCGCTTCAGTTGATATATTTAAATCGATTGCAGAAACTCCGAGACTGATGGTCACAGTTTCATATACCTTTTCTTCCCTGTTTTGATAATCAATCTCCATATTCTCAACAGCCAGTCGCAGCCTCTCCGCAAAAACACCTGCTCCTTTGATATTCGAATCCGGAAGAATAACACAGAACTCCTCACCGCCGTAACGTGCAAAGATATCGCAGCCGCGGATAACTTTTTTGCAGACCTGGGCAATCTTTTGCAGCACGGCATCACCATACTGGTGACTATAATTGTCATTCAGTTTCTTGAAATTATCAATATCAAAAATAATAAGCGCCAGGTCCAGTTTGTTTCGAATAGTCCGGTTGAATTCCTCAACCAGCCTCTCATCAAAATATCTGCGGTTATGTATGCCGGTAAGACTGTCGTACTGGATCATCGTTTTCAGTTCATTTTCCAGATAAACACTTTCCGTGACATCCTGGACTGTTATTACTATCTCTTTTATGGAACTGTCCTCTGCCCGAAGCGGCGCCATAACACAGCTTTGCTGCATCATTTCGTGCTTTGACGCATAAGTTCCAATTGTTTTAAATGGAAACATATAATTATGCAGCTTTTGCGAATAAAAAATATAATTCCCGAAATTAAGAACAGATTTGCAGTTTCTGATAAAATTGGGATTGTTCAAATCCGGATATTGCTCGAAAATGCATGTTCCGATTATCTGCTCTTTATGAATTCCGCTGTGAACGTCCATCCACCGGTTCCAGTAAATAACCGTGTATTCACTGCCGAGAATTACTATTCCCTGATTGATAGCATCCAGGATTTGGCGGTACATCATTCTGCTCCGGTAAAAGGCCTGAGGGCTTTTTTCAGCCTGGGAACAGACTCCTTGTCGATAATCAGAAAGAGATGTCCTTCAACATTCCGATCTTCAAAGCTGAATTTTGTCTCTAACGTAATACAGAAATCATCTGCAGAATCGCTTCCGAGCAGCATCTCTTTTGACCATCCTCCGACGGATGCTGTGGGAGGGAAATAAATTACCCTCGTATCAAGAAGCTCAAAAATCTTGCTTAGGCAGGCCCCTATAAGAATATTTCCTATTTCCATTAAAACTTCTTTTTCAAGTTCAGCAACACCATCCGAACTATAACTACTCTCGGAAGGCTGTTCAAAATATGAAATGAGTTTCTTCTCGATTCCATAGGGAAAGACAAGCAGTGCAGTACCTCCCCAGTTGCCATGATATTTCTGCTCTACTATGCTGCAGTCGATACAATTGGGAATCTCGTTTGATATATAGTCGAATATTTCGTATCTTCTGATAATTTTAACAAAAGGCACATTTAAATTTATAAATATATCAAAAATTCCGGCGAGATCAGCAACTGCTGAACCAAAAGATATATTCAGCAGCTCTCCCAGCGCATCCAGTTCCATTTCAGAAAAAGAAAGTTGGTTTTTATCCATCAAGAGACCCCTCAAGCTTTGACACAAGCTTATCCAGAACCTCAAATACAATTTCTTTCCGGGGTAATTTTTTCATTACCATGGTTGCTCCGATATCCATACATTTCTGAACAGACTTTTCCTGTATATCAGCAGTAAGAACAATAACGACAGCCTCCGGATCCTCGGCAATTATCATTTTGAGAGCCTCGTACCCATCCATCACCGGCATGGTCAAATCAAGAAATGTTATGTCCGGCCTATGCTTTATATATTGATCGATCGCTTCCTGTCCATCGGCACCTTCAACCAGTTCAATATTTTGATTGTATTCCGTCAGTATGGATTTAATCAGCATCCGGGCGGCCCGGGAATCATCAACAATCATTATTTTCATACTATAATTCTATGTTATTGGATATTGAATGTCAAAATACAGCGTAAAAATAAAATTGTTATCCACCTGCAGACATCAGGTTTGCATACATCAAATACTATAATATCAAAGTTTGTTTTAAAATATTTCCACAGCCAGTAACAGCCCCTGCAGAAGCTGCTAAAATTCTGTAAAACCCGAGTCAACCGGATCAATATCACTTCCTGAAGCAAGTTTAAAATCTGATACCGCCTGCCCTTCATCCGGGTTTTTACCGGTTCCGCGGATCAACCGGGAATTCACGGGAAAGTGCGTTTGTTTTCTGCTGCCGTCGGGGTTCTTTAATTTGACGCTTTTAATTCCCTCATCCGATTGTTTTTTGATTTTAAAAAATTTCATTAACTGCTGAAGTCTTTCCGCCTGGGCGGATAATTCTTCAGCCATTGATGCAGACTCCTCAGAGGCTGAAGCATTCTGCTGAACAACGGTATCCAGTTGAGTTATTGCCTGGGTAATCTGAAAAGCGCCTGATTTCTGCTCGGTACTTGAAGCGCTTATTTCGGCGACAAGCTCAGCGGTCTTCCGAATTTTGGGTACAATCGAATCCATCAGCTCACCGGTCCTGTCGGCAAGTTCCACGCTTGAAACTGCAAGCCTGGATATCTCGGCGGCGGCTGTTTTACTTTGTGACGCAAGCTTGCCGACTTCTGCCGCAACAACAGCAAATCCCTTACCGTGCTCTCCGGCCCTTGCCGCTTCAATAGCAGCGTTAAGACTTAAAAGATTTGTCTGCCGTGAAATCTCTTCAACCACAGAAATTTTCTCGGCTATTTCTCTCATTGCCGTCACCGTCCGGTTTACCGATTCACTGCCTTCCTGAACAACAGTTGCCGCGTCACGGGCTATCACCTCGGTCTGTACAGCATTATCAGCATTCTGGCTAATGCTTGAATCCATCTCTTCCATTGAAGAGGAAACCTCTTCGGTAGAAGCCGCCTGCTCGGTTGCGCCCTGTGAAAGCTGTTGTGAGGCTGAACTGAGCTGCAGACTACCGGCGGAAACATTGTTTGCCCCGGAAAGAACATCTGTGACAATATTATAAAGACTATCTTTCATTTCACGCAATGAATCTGCAAGCTGCCCGAATTCGTCCTTCTGATGTAAATCAATCTCGGCAGTCAGATCTCCGGTTGAAAGAGTTTCGGCAAACTGCATGCCCTTTTTTAACGGTACGGTTATTCCCCGTGAAATTATCAGCGCGAAAATAATTCCAGCCAAAACTGCAATTAAACTGATGATTGTTACAAGTGTTCTGGTAGAAACAGCAGCGTTGACCATTTCGTCATCAGTCATAATGTTGCGTTTCATCTCGGTACGGATCTCGTTTAATGCCGACTGAACTTCCTGCAGCGCCGGCCGCGTTTCCCGGGCATATATCTCGTTTGCCGTGCACAATCTTTGGACATCTTCCTCTGCATACGCCTGCAGCTTCCTGAGTTCCGAAAGTGTTGTCTCAAGGTAAACCAAAATTGTATTATTAAAATATTTTAATGCTTCATCATGATCTGAAGCCATCAATTGCCCGAGATCAATAGCAGAGGTATGAAGCTTTTCATGCTGAACAAGCATATCATCCCAGATTGCCCTGAATTCGGCTGTTCCCTTGCTGTACATTTCCCCGGCGGCATCGCTTTCCAGCCATATTCCCAACCCGCATTTTTCAGGATCAGTTTCAACCTGCAAAGTTCTGTCTCCTCTAAGCAGGGCATCCCTGATTGATGCTGCCCATCTGAGATGTTCAATCTCACGCTGCTGTAATACTGATGTAATATTCAGATCAGCCTGTACGAATTCGTCCTTAATCTGGGTAGCCGATTCATGCAAACGCAGATGTGGTCCTTCTATAGCCTTCAGCAGCGGCGCAAGACTGGGCACTAATGTTTCAGCTTCGGTTCTCCCGTCTCCATACAGCCATTTACCGAATGCACACTGATGATCATCAAGCTGAACATTCAATTCGGTAACAGTATCATCGGTAAGAAGCGCATTTACTTCACCCGCCCAGTTAAGATGCTCAACTTCCCGCTGAGCAAGCAAACCGTCAAGCTTGTTCCCGGCAATTACAGTTTTTGCATTTCCGATAATCCCTTCGATTCCCAGGATTGAAACAAATGCCGTCAAAACAAGCAGGATAATAACAATGCCGAATCCGAACAGCATTTTTAAAGCCATTTTCCAATTCTTCATAAATAACTCCGTTTTTAATTAGTTTTCAAATTTACGATTCAATAATTACTCTTAATATATTAATTATAGGAATTTGAGATTGCGATGCAAATAAATCTGACCTTTTTTATAAAAAAAGCCGGATTATTTATTTCATCCGGCTTTAAACTCATCAAATACTTCAATTAAAATTCAATAAAATCCGAATCGATCTCTTCTGAAGCTTCTTTCGGCTTCTTTTCCCCTGCTTTCTCAGTTGAGGATTTAACGGAAACTTTTTTCGGCTGTGCAGATTGTTTATACGCAATTTTTTTCTGTCCGGTTGCTTTCGGCGCGACATAATCGCTGCCGTCAGCATTAATTTTAAAGAACCTGACCATATCAAGCAGCTGCTGGGCCTGTGATGTCAGTTCTTCAGACATGGATGAAACTTCCTCGGAAGAAGCTGCATTCTGCTGAATAACCTGATCCAGCTGCATCATTGCTTCACTAATCTGCGCCGCTCCGCTGTTCTGTTCAAGACTTGAAGCGCTTATTTCCGAAACCAGTTCAGCGGTTTTTCTGATATCAGGAACAACCTTCTGAATCTGTTCGCCTGCTGCATTGGCTTTATTAACACTTGTCTTTGCCAACTCCTGAATTTCGAGAGCGGCCTTCTGGCTTGTAGCCGCCAGTTTACCAACCTCTGCAGCTACAACGGCAAAGCCTTTTCCGTGCTCGCCGGCGCGGGCGGCTTCAATCGCGGCATTAAGGGATAGAAGATTAGTATTTCGCGCTATTTCTTCAATTACGCCGATTTTCCGGGCTATCTCGTTCATTGCCGCTACCGCATCCATTACGGCAGCACCGCCGTTTTCAATATCAACAGCAGCCTGCGAGGCCATTTCTTCAGTTTTTGCAGCATTGTCGGTATTCTGCTCAATATTTGCCCCCATCTGTTCAACCGATGAAGAAACTTCTTCAGCATTGGCGGCCTGCTCAGTTGCGCCTTCCGAAAGCTGTTGTGAACTCTGTGCAAGCTGGTCGCTGCCGCTGGACACCTGTTCCGAAGCAACCATGACGCCGCCTACAACTTCAGTAAGCTTCACCTGCATCTGCTTAAGAGATATGGCAAGCTGTCCTATTTCATCCCTCTGGTCGATATCAACCCTGGTATAGAGTCGGCCTTCGGATATGTCATTCGCGAAAACTACAATTTTCTTAATCGGATTGGTAATAGATGTGGCGAAAAAGAAGAATACAATAAAAGCAATTACAAACGATACAACAGCCACAATAATCAGAATATTCCTGATTGCATTGGCCGCCTGCAGATATTCACTGTCGGGAAGAGTAAGAAATACTCCCCAGTTTGCTTCATCAACAATTGCAAAACCTGCCGTCTTTGCCTCTCCCTTGTAGACATATCCCTCATAACCTGATTCCCTGGCCATAAATCTTCGGGAAATTTCCTCCATCCCGACCAGATTTTTCAGCTCAGTTTCAAACAGGGTTGTTGAATCGGGGTGAGCTATAAAAAGACCGTTGGCATCGGTTACATACGCATAACCGGTATCACCGATGGTAGAATCCTTGATAAGCTCCCATAGAAAATCAAGCTGCATAATTGTTGCTGCAGCACCAACGACTGTGCCGTATTCATTGTAAATCGGTGCGGCAACAGGAATAAACGGTTCATTGGTAACTGTGTTCAGGGCTGCCTGGCCGATATTTGTTTTACCCTGCAAAGCTTTCTGAAGATACTCCCTGGCTGATAAATCAACATCAATGAAATCCGGAGAGGATGCCGCTTTTACTATTCCGTCGGCATCGGCAACCAATAATACCTGGTAGACTTCTCCAAGCCCTTCAGTGTTGCTGATTTTTGTTAACATTCTTGTCAGATCAGCAAAACGTACGGAATCCTGAAGGTTACCGGAAACAGCCTCTTCCGAGAAAGCCGTTTCGGCTTCATGGGTAATGGTCAGATTTTTAACAAAACTTTTTTCTTTGCTTAACACATTATAAATTGAATCCGAGATTTCTTCTGTTCTCTTTGTAAGCTGCTCCTGCATTAATTCATTTAAAGCCTGTCTTGACTGTACTATAGAGATAATACCGAGAGCTCCAAGAGGAATCAGCAGAACAATTACACCAACGAGAACAAGCTTCAATTTAAGGTTAATATTCTTCATAATCTGCCCCCTATATTGAAGTTTAATTATGTGAATATTAAAAAGCAAATTGTATAGTGGTTTTTATTCAGTTTTATTTATTTTTTTCATTTGGAAGCTGATAAAAAGGCCTTGATCTCTGACACCTGGTCTTCTTTAACCATTAGCTGGTATCCATTGACAAGGCCCAGACTTGGATTCAATCCGGCAAGATCATCGGACTGCAAAACAGCATTAAACCCGTTTGATTTAAGCAGATCAAAAACAAGTTCGGCTTCAGCACGAGTTTTAAACTCTTTCAATTCAACAAGTTTCATGACTCAATTCTATCACAAAATCACCGGTACTGACAATTTTAAAACGATACCGGGTTGAACGATACCAGGTGCATATCATTTCCCCAAGCTCAAATTCTATTCCGGAGGATATATTTTCTCGGGAATCTTTCGCCCTTTGGGCCTTTGTATAAGTTCCAGAGTTGTTCCCAAAAGCTCTTCGGTATCAAGATAAGCGTAGTGCCCGTCTCCGTCAGGACCAAAACCTGATCCATCCATAATCATCGGAAAGCCGGCATCTTCCGCTTTCCTGATTGCAGCCTCCATGTCATCTACCAGAACCCCGAGGTGCTGTACTCCGAATCCGTGCTTTCTGATAAAATCCTCATAAACTGTATCGCCTTCAAGCTGTTGTATCAGTTCGATCCTGGTCGGACCGAAATAAGAAAGAGCAACGCGCATTCGATAGTCTGTCGGTTTGCCGTTCCTTGTCATTTCCTTTACAAGGGGTTTTTCATATGTATAGAAATGCCACGGCCCGATTCCGAAATATTCATGGTAATTTCTGACCGTCTCGTCGAGATCTTTAACAACAAACGCAATCTGCGCTATTCCATTATCAAGAAAATCAAGCTTTTTCATAACTGTATCATATAAAAATCAGGAAATGTTTTCATCATCAAATGAATAAACTCAGGATATCTATTTAAAAAAATCCTTGATTATTCGTACATTTGGAACGTAAAGTAGAGAAATGAAGAAAATACTTATAATAGGCGGAAGCTATTTCTTCGGCAGGGTTTTTGTAGAAACCCTGCTGAAAAATGCAGAATGGGAGATATCAATTCTAAACCGCGGAAAAATCCCGTTCAGGAACCCTTCAGTCAAAGAAATAGTATGCGACAGGCAGGATGAGACTTCCCTTTTAACCGTGCTCAAGCCTGCAGAATGGGACGCTGTCGTTGATTTTTGCGCATATCAGGCTTCCGATATAAGACTGATGCTGAAAGTCCTGAATCATTCTGCGATCGGCAGATATATTTTTATAAGCACCGCATCCGTTTACAACGAACAGGAGCCGGATTCGCCCCTCAGCGAAGAAGAGCCGCTTCTTGCCTCGCCATTACCGCC
The DNA here is from genome assembly GCA_963675665.1 of Spirochaetia bacterium. GTDB lineage: Bacteria > Spirochaetota > Spirochaetia > UBA9216 > UBA9216 > Thalassospirochaeta. The sequence continues at coordinate 2,557,251 of OY776510.1, read as the reverse complement.
CGGCATGGATTACGGCAATTATGTATGGAATAAAAGACAAACCGAAAGCGAACTTGTAAGCAGGTGTGCTGAAACATCCACAGACTGGACAATACTCAGGCCGGCAATTATATTCGGTAAATTTAATTATGCACCACGGGAAAGTTATTTCTTTGATAAAATCATCGCCGGAGAAGAAATCACCATTCCGGATTACAGCATAAGCAACTGCAAGGAGCACCGTTACAGCTTTGTTTCTGTGTGGGATGCTGCAACCCTGATTCTGAAATGTCTGGAACAGGCTGAAACCGCGGGCAAATGTTTTAATCTTGCAGCTCCCGAACAGATAAATTATGAATGGTTCATTGAATCGCTTGCTACTGCAACTGGACGGACTCCTGACGTTAAAAAAATCTCAGTTGAGGAGCTTTTCAGAAGGCAAATCCCGCTGCCGTTTCCGCCTGATCGGAGTCTGCTTTATAACGGTTCGGCGGTTGCCCGGCTGCTTGGTTTTTCCTATTCCCTTTTTGACCGGGAGCTTGCGAGAACATGGAAATATTACCTTGCCGGCCGTGGAATAGATCCCGAAACATTACAGCCGCTGTAAAAAACCGATCAGTCCGGCAGATTCAGTCCCAGTTTTTCGCGCTGAAGATAATCAACAGCTCTCCACCATTTATATGAGCTGAAACGCCTTCGCGGATCACGAACTGCATACAGCACGCTGTTATAATATAAATCGAGAATTTCCCTGTTCTGAACATTTATTCCGTTTATTTCCCTGACTGGAATTTTCAACACTTCCTTCCCGTGTTTGTCGCAAATAGACAGATCCAGCGAAGTAAGTTTCATGGAGCCGCTTATAAATCTTTTCAGCCTTCGGCTTTTATAACCGGTATTAATCCGGAGTCCGCCGTCATCGAAAATAACTTCCCCGGTGCCGAATAAATGATCTATTCTTTCATGAAGTTTTTTTCGCTGCCATTCATCCCAGTCACGAATATTATCAAACATTGTGTTTCCGTCTGAAGCAGATATAGTCTGATAACTGTCAATCTTCCACTCCTTGCCGCAGTTCAGACATTTAAAACTGTTTGAATGTGAATAAAGACCGTCCATCGAGCCGCATTCCGGACATGTAAATAAAAACTGCTCGATATTCTCAGCAAACCTGTTTCCTTTATATTCAATCTTCTGCTTTTTCTGATATTCAACCTCATCAAAAGAAAGGGCCCCGGTCAGTTTATCATGGATTTCAGAAACCTTCATACTGCCGACTTCATGTCCGCCGAACAACAGCCTGTACTCTATCAGCAGACCGCCGGTCCGTATGGAAGTGCCCCACCTGGGATGACTGAAAAAGCCTCCCTTTATCACTGCTGTTACTACCGGAAGTCTGAGCATCCGGATGAGTTTCGAAGTTGATTTAATAAGAGGAAGTGTTGAACCCGACCAGTTACGCTGCCCCTCAGCAAAAATTCCTATATTACGGCCCTGGTCTTTCATATCAAATATATGCTTGAGAGCATCAAGATCCGACTGTGATTTCGTTTTCGGTATTGCCCCGAGGAACTTCAGCAGAAAGTCCAGAAACCTCGATCTGAACACGGCATCCGAAGTTATATAGTAAACAGGATCCCTGAGGTATACTCCAACCAGAAAAGGATCCCAGAAACCCTGATGATTCGGTAAAAGAATAAATGGCGGTTTAAGCGTATTTACTTCGTTTGGAAGATCCAGTCTTACCCTGAACAGGTTTTTAAAAAGCTGCTTTAATATCTTTCTGAGTATTGCCTCAAAAATAGGATTTATTTTGCCGATGCGTTTTTTTTTCGCCATACGATACTCCTGTAGTGAATTCCTTGTTGCAATATTCTTAAATCCCATCAATAATTATAATAGATTTTTCATATACAGCGCAAACTATAAATGAGGTTTTACATGAGTTATCAATGGTCAGTGTTTATAAATCTCGGAATTATATCCGCGGCTCTTCTTCTTGCCACTATTATCAGAACAAAAGTTAACTTTTTTCAAAGATACCTGATACCGAATTCGCTGCTTGCAGGCTTTATGCTGCTGCCGTTATATAATTTTGTATTTCCGCATATCGGGCTGTCGACGGTAGATCTGGGCGAAATGGCGTATCACCTGCTGAGCCTTTCGTTCGTCGCATTGTCGTTGAAAGCCCTGCCGCGAAAAAAACCGGGAAAAGGCAGAATATTCGGCACCTCGCTCTCCGTACTGTTCCAGTTCGGCGTGCAGGGTTTTATTGGACTTATCCTGACCTTTGTATTTATAAAAACCATCAAGCCCGATTTATTTCACAGCTTCGGCTACCTGCTTCCTTTGGGGTTCGCCCAGGGCCCGGGCCAGGCATATTCGATAGGAGAAAGCTGGAAAGCATTCGGTGTAGAAGGCGCCGGGAGCATAGGACTGACATTTGCCGCACTGGGATTCATATTGTGCAGTTTCGGCGGTATTCTAATGATCAATATCGGCCTTAAAAAGAACTGGATACCCGAAGAGCAGGTAAGTTTTTTAAAGGATAAGGACCTGCGCCCGGGAATACATCCGAAAGGAGCCAAACTCAAACCGGGTTCATTTCTTACTACTGAAACTGAAGCGATCGACACCCTGACCCTGAACCTGGCCCTTGTTCTGCTGGGTTATTTTGCCGCATTCCTTACGCTGAAAGGACTGGACTATCTTCTCTCGTTTCTCGGACCGACCGGCGAAAGGCTGGCGGATACATTCTGGGGCCTCAGTTTTATATTCGCCGCGCTTGCGGGACTGCTGCTGCGTCAAATACTGAAAGCCACAGACAAGCAATATATTGTTGACAATATGACCATGAACAGACTTACCGGTATTTTTGTAGACGTAATGGTGGCCAGTGCAATTGCGGCAATTTCAATAGTCGTTATAATGAATTACTGGGCGCCGATTATTATAACTGCGGTTATCGGAGCAGTTGTCGTTGCATTTACAACTCTCTGGTACTCATCAAGAATTTTTTCAGATCACAGGTTTTTAAGGACCCTGCTGGTGTTCGGGGTTTCAACCGGAACATTATCTACAGGTCTTGCTCTTCTTCGTGTTGTTGACCCGGATTTTGAAACTCCCGTTGCCACCGACTATACCTATGCATCAGCCATTACGTTTGTTTTTGCCATGCCGTATGTTCTTACCATGAATTTACCTCTTCATACCTACACCACCGGTGATTTCAAATGGTTCTGGATAGCGGTTCTGATAAATGTTGCTTACCTGCTTTTTACCGGATTATTTTTCCTTAAATATGCAGGCAAAAGGTCATTCAAACATAAAACCAGTATCTGGTATCCCGAAGAAACAGAACTTTAAAAATATTAAGGTAACACTTTTAATAGTATGAGGTGTTTAATAGAGACTTGATTACTTATTAAATTCTGATTCAAGGGGAATTGTATGAACAAAAAGAAACTTCTGTTATTCATTTTAATTACTGCGGCAATAGTGCTCATAGGCTGCGCAGCCGGACCGAATGTGCTGGAACAGTCTGTTAAGGAAGATAAACCCGCCGGATTTCTGCTCGGGCTTTGGCACGGATTGATATCGCTTTTTACGTTTATTATCTCTATCTTCAGCGACAAGGTAAACGTATACGAGGTTTATAATAACGGCGGCTGGTATAATTTCGGATTCATTATCGGGATCTCCATTTTCTATGGCGGAGGATCAAAAGGCGCCAGCCATAAACGGAGAGACTAGTTCGAAGAACGGCTGCTGTTTATGCAGCCGCATCTACCTCTTTCCGGATTTTGAAGTAAGAAATTTCAGATTAAACGACAGAATGCCGAGGGACATAACAAAGGCGCCTGCTATGGTGCCCCAGTTATGTCCCCCTATCGAAATATGCGCGAACAGGCGTATATCCATAATCAGGGAAGACGCCAGGGTCACAAACGGCGTAAGGGTTACAAAAAAGATCGGCGTTTTCTGGCCGAACCGGTACTTTGCATTCCTGAAAAAGATCAGCACGATCAGCCCTCCCAGGAACATCGAAAAGAGGAATTCAACCGGAACAAAGAACAGTGATACCCCAAGCATTGTGCCGATACCGCCGCCGCCTTTAAATTTCAGGAACACGGATTTGCAGTGTCCGATAACCGCGGCAAAACCCGTAAGATAAAGGATAAAAAAATCGATCCCGCTGTCCCCGCTGAAAAACACAATCCTCAGTATTAATACGGGAACAAGCCCCTTCATGCCGTCAAGAAACCCGACTAAAACGCCCCAGGCTGCACCGACCTCACGGACAACATTGGATGTCCCCGGGTTGTGGTTGCCTATGGTCCTGATATCCTTGCCGATAACCATCCTTGTAACAGGAATGGCGTAATTAACCGATCCTGACAGATATCCGGCAATTATCGAAATAACTGATACAACAACATATTGAACATTCATTTATTATCATTCCTTCTTTAAAAACAGCTTCCGTTATTCAAGAGCAATAATCAACTCTCCCCGGCTCTGCCCTCCGAAAATCAGTTCCAGTTCCAGGTGAGGAAATTTTTCGGTAATAAGCGTCCTGAGTTCTTCCAGCTCAGCCCCGCCTTCCGCTTCCCTGTAGAAAAGGGTGATGTTGCCTTTCTGGTCTGTATCAGCTTTTTCAAGCCCGTTCATGACTGCGCGGCAGTAATCGATATCCACAGACAGGATGTCCTTTCCCTTAACCAGAAAATAATGGTCCTTTCTGATATCAATCCCGCCGAAACTCCGATCGGCAGCGCTTTTGTACATGAAAAACGAATCGGCCATACCGAGGCAGTCTGTCATGGAAACTGTATTTACTTCAAGTTCCTCGTTCTCGCTGAACCCGTAGCAGGCGGTCAGCCCCTGAACAATATCTCCCGAAGGGATGATTGAGATATGCTTGCCGCTTTTCTCTTTGGCCGTCATGCATGCAGGAAGAATGTTACTGTCGTTCGGAAGAAGAATCAGATCTTCAACCCCGGCTTTATCGACAGCTTCGAGGATCTCCCTGGCGGACGGCAGCGACGGACCGTAAACAAGAACGTTCTCAATGCCGAGATCGTTGAATATTTTTTTAAACCCCGGGCCGGGAACACAGGGCAGGACTTCACAGCCTCTGAAGGCCTCTCCGCTGCCCTTGCCCCCCTTAATCTGGGCATATATATCATCAATTTTTCTGTCCGTTATGGTCCCGAACTGTTCAAATTTATTAATCAGCTGATCAGGAAAATCAGTATGAATATGCAGTTTTACAAAATCATTCTCCCTTACAAGGGCTATCGAGTTTCCCATCTCTACCAGATACTCGCGAATTTCCTTTTCAGGGAAGTTATGCTCAAGCTTCATCGTTAATTCTGTGCAGAACTGCCCCGGTTTCAGACTGACATCATCCGAACCGGCGTCGGGGTCCGGGCTGAACCTGTACTCCGATTCTATTTCCCTGAAAGGACTCCTGCTGCTCAACCCCAGAAGCAGACCTTCTATAATGCATATAAATCCCAGCGCGCCGCTGTCGACGACCCCGGCGCGGGCAAGCACCGGAAGCATCTCAGGCGTTCTGAAAAGAGTTTTTCTTGCTTCAGCCACGGCATGTTCAAGACATTCCCTTATGGAATTGCCGCTCCAGCCTGTAATCGCTTCATTCATTGAAGAAATCACCGAGATCATAGTTCCTTCCACAGGATTAAAAAGGGCGGTATGCGCTTCAAAATATCCCCTGGAAAATCCGTCCCGAATTCTGTCCATTGTCAGGGCGGAGTCCTGGTTCATACATGAGAAAAATCCCTTGAAAAACCTGGAGATTATAAATCCCGAATTACCGCGGCTGTGATTGTCCATTTTCGGAACAATGATGTCGCCGATGTCCCTGCAGGACAGGATCCTTCCGCCCTTAAGATTTTTCACCGCCGGAATAAAGGTAGCGCACATATTGGCGCCCGTATCTCCGTCGGGAACAGGGAATACGTTAAGGTTGTCAAGGACTTTCAGATTGACATTGAGATGTTCGGCGCTGGTGAAAAACGCCCTTGTGAAATCTCCGCATTCAAGAACATGACTAGGCATGGATCGTATACCCCAGATCATAGAAATCAGGCCCCGCGTGGGGCATATTTGAATGGTTTGAGTAGTGTACCTCGGCATGAACAGGAAAATCCAGCTCTTCAAGCCTGTTCTTAAGGTCTTCCGCTTCCTTTTCATGAGGTCCGATGACTGAAATAACACACCTGACCCGTTTGCCGTTTTTCTTCTCCATATCCTCTTTTACCAGGGCCGCAAATTTAGTATTCGCCTGGATATGATTTTTTACCTTGCCTATGGATACAAGGACCCCGGGTTCATCGGAAGAACCAAGCAGGGCAATAATTTTCATTGCGGACCCCATAACGGCTTTGGCCAGACCTATTCGCCCGGTCCGGTGCAGGTAAAAGAGGTCGTACACGACGCCCAGGTGCCTGGTATTATCACGAATTGTTTCGATATATCTCATCAGTTCATCAAACTCCATCCCGGCTGCAACAGCCTCTGCAACCTGCTGAACGATAACCGAGTAGGCAGCGGTAAGGTGATGGGCATCGATAAAGGTCACATCCAGCTCAGGGTTGTCAGTCAGTACCCGGTTTATCATGGCCGAAGAAGCTGTAGAGGCCCTGCCGGACTGGTGAATTGAGATTATCTTATCTTTCCTGCAGGAAAGATATATCTCCTTCAGATCGCGTTCCCTCAGACCGGAAGTAGTAATCTTGTTGTTTTTATCCTTCAGAAGCATTCTGAGTTCATCTTTCTCCGAGCGGCTCATCGACATCGAAACAGGATAATCTTCGCCGTTCAGATACATAGGATATTCGACAACCTTCAGTCCGAGACTTTTAACGGTTTCCTGCTCCAGCTGCAGCGCTGAATCAGCAACAATCTTCATAAACTACTCCTTAAGTTTTTTACGGGATTCGGCGGGATCTCAATTACCAGATCGCTTTCGGGAAATGCCGAGCAGGGATGAAAATACCCGAACTTCTCATCCGCCATTCGCAATCCAGACCTTCGTCCCGGCTTTTTGTTCCCGGATATCTTTCCCGAAACAAGCCTGCTCCGGCACCAGCCGCATTCTCCGGTCCGGCAGAGCGACGGGGGGTCCAGCCCCGCCCTTTCCAGGGCTACAAGAACAGTTTCATCCGGATCAGCCTTTATTTCAAGATTACTGTCTCCCTGCCTGACGGTTAAGGAAACAATTCTCTTTCCGCTCGGGGAACCGACGCCGCTGCTTCTGGTATTAACGGCATATTCCTCGCGGCGAATTCGTTTGCCGGAGATATCAAGACCGGAAAGTTCCTTATCAATAAAACTGTGAAGCCCTTCGGGGCCGCAGATAAAGTAACTGCATTCGTCGGCTGTAAACCCGCCCGGTACCGATTTTATCGTCCGGGTTATAAGCTCCGCTGTGATAAATCCTTTCTCTCCCTGCCAGCCGTTGTCCGGTTCAGACAGAACAGGAATATGGAAAAACCTGCCGGCGTGTTTTTTTACAGTATCTTCCCAGAAATCTTTAAAAATAAGATCATTTGAATTGCGGGCACCATAAAAGAGTATCACCCGGGAAAACCGGTTGGATGAAAGCAGCGAACTTATAATAGGTTTAAACGGAGTAATTCCCGAACCGCCGGCTATGCACACAAGAGAGCTGCAGTCGCGCAGTTTTTGCCAGGTAAAGGAGCCTGCAGGTCCTGAAGACATTACCTCGGTTCCGGTTTTCCAGTTTTCCATAATCCACCGGCCGGTAAATCCTTCGTCGTCGCTGTTTTTTACAGTTATGTCATAATAACCGGCATCTATGGTCTGCTGCGGCATGGAGGAAATCGAAAACGGTCTTGCAAGAGTTGACCCGCCTATCTGCAGGCTTATACTTATATACTGCCCGGGAATAAAAAATGCCGGGCGCCGCCCCGCCCCTTTAAGCCTGTAGGTATTGGCATCGGCAGTTTCAGTTATAACCGAATCTACAATAAGCCTCTGCGACAGGGGGTGCAGCTCTTCGGCGAGCATATTCATCCGCCCCGGTGCCACCGGCGACGCTTTCGCCCTTTTAAAAATCCGCTTTCGCTTTTTTATATGAACAATAAATGAAACAATATCCCTGAAAGATCCGTTAATCTCAACCTTCATTCATATTCCCCGTTCCGTATTCAGCAAACACAGCCTCTGCCGCAGCCTTTCCGCTCATGATGGAACTACCGTATCCGTGGCATCTGAACGAAAAGCCTCCGCAGAAATGAAGCCCGTCAATATAGTTCTCTTCTTTCCGGTTTAAAATCCTGGGGATAATTCCGTCCCATACTTCCGGTTCATACCCGTATACAATGCCGTCGTGGGACGCGGTATACCTGGCAAAGGTCTGCGGCGATGCAATCTCTATTTCTTCAATATGTGAACGGAGATCTGCGCCGACCGCCTTTTCAAACTGGTCTATCATTATTTCGGCAACCATCTCTTTTGTCTGCTGATATGAATCGGCGGTAACATCAGCCCAGGCTTCGGCCCTTTGTCCCGCCGTAAGGGCCAGGATGGTTGTCCCCGGAGGCGAACAGCCCGGATTCCCGATATTAAGACAAACCGAAGCCTGCATAATCTCCGTTGAATCAAGGGATTTCCCCTCTGGGTACAGTTTTTCAGTATCCATATGGGGCGCAATAAAATAGCTGTAATCCGTAAGCCCGAGTTCTTCCGGAGACGCATCAAGCCCGAGATATACGACAAACAGACTGAACCCCATTTTACGTGATCTAATATTTTTATACGCCGTCGGCGGGACTTCACTTTCCGGATATACCAGTTTTGAAAAAACATTCGTGGGCGAGGTATTGCTTATTACGACGGGAGTATTTATGACCTCTCCGTTTTCCAGCTCAACACCCTTTATCCGGCCGCTCTCTGCTATAACCCGGTCCACCCTGCTGTTGGGCCGGAATTCCCCGCCCGATCTAATGAATTTATCAATAAACGCCTGCGAAAGCTCATGGGAACGGAACTTCGGAATTACCGCACCGGAAGATATATATGCATCAAGCAGGGCCGCCCAGATTGAAAAAGAAACCCTGTTCTCCGGAACTCCAAGATAGCACCAGTAAGGAAGCAGCAGATCCCTTGCAGCCTCCGGGACATTCAGTGAATCAGCAACCTGTGCCGCTGTGGCAGCCCCGGTACGGATAAAGTTTCCATGCTCTTTGAGTACTTCGCGAAAATTGAGATGATCTGCATGTTCATTCAGATATTTGAAAGCGTCCTGGACCTCCCGGCACAGGGTCATGTAATTTCTGACGGGCTCCTCACTTCCGGGTACTTCAGCTGCAATTGTTGCAATAAGGTTTTCAACACCGAAAGGCATTCTGACGTCCGTTCCCTTATCGGTAAGAATAACCCTGTAGGCGTCGGGGATCGAAGAAAAGGAAACGTCCAGTCCCGCATCATCACACAGGTAACGGATAACCCCGGTAGCGGCTTTGATGGAACGCATATCGGGAAGCTCATGAAGCGAGGGTTCAAACTCAAACCGTCCGCGAACAAAACTTGAGGCATACCCGCCGGGTAAATTATGCTGTTCAAGCAATAGAGTTTTCAGACCTTTCCTGCTGCATTCAAAAGCCGCGCTCAGCCCCCCGAGCCCCGAACCGATGACCACAACATCAAAAAGGGATTCCATTCCGCCCCCTGTATAATAAACTTTATTCTCAAAATGACATGTCAGATGGCTATTTTATCATAAGTTACTGAATATGGGGATCATTTTATATTCTGCACCAAAAGAGCTTATCGATATGAACAAGCGTGGTTAATTACGGCCGCAGAAACTGCGGCCGATTCCGATAAAAACAATCCGGTTTTACAGAAGAGCGAATTCCCACTTAAGGTATTTCCCCAGGGCTTCCTCGATTATCCCGACCCAATGTCCCCTGACCATTGCTACATGATGTTCAAATCCTTCCATACAAATATGATTCATAACATCGTTAAGCCCGGGAACACGGCAGACGGCAATTCCGCCGTCCATACCGTAAGCATCATCGGTGAATTCACCTTCTCCCCCGTATGCCTTTATGGTTCCCCATGTATCGTCGGTGGACAGCCTGAAATAGGTCATATCGCCCGAAGCTACCTTGCCCTTTATTGCCCCGAAACACTTCTCGGCTCCTATTGTGTTGCCGAGAATATCAAGCTGTCCAATTTCAATATCCGAACCCATAAAACTTGCAGGATAATTACTGCAATGCGTACAGACGCATTTCTCGGCCTTATAGTCGAAGTTATTGTTCCAGTCAAGAAACCCGGGAGAATTACCGGAGGCCAGCCGCAGAACCAGCATGGATAAAGCTCCCGCAACATCCATCTCGCAGGCTGAAGGACGTCCCGATTCACCCATCATGCTCATGGACAGGCAGGCGGCACAGCCGTAGTTATATTGAATGCTGTCCCAGCATTGTACCGCGGTAGCATCAAGCTCATTCTCTGCGACAAAATTATCAATTACTACAGAAAGCTTCGCCTGTCGAACAATCTGCTCATTGTTAATTCCCACGGCTATTCGGCCGTAACCGTGAATAGCTTCAAGTTTCTGCTGAACCGCAGAATCTGTGGCTGCCAGCTTTTCTGCCGCAGCAATAATTTCCGACATATCAACAGGAACAACCGTTACCCCCGAGGCCTGCAGCAACTTCTCACTGAAACGAACCGTTTGAAAAGCAGCCGGTCGTGTTCCTATTGCCCCTATTCGGGCCTTTTTCACGCCCGAAACAATCCGGCAGACCGCCGCAAAACGGTCGAGATCAGCAGCGAATTCTTCCGAGTTAATATTGCATGTATGCAGACTTGTATTTGTAAAAGGGATGTCGTACTGATAGAGGTTGTTGCATACAGAGATCTTGCCGCAGAACGCATCGCGGCGGTGGAGCACATCCACTTTATCGTTTTCATCGTTCGACGCCTGCACCATTACCGGAACATTAAGGTCGGCTGCCTTTAAAGTATTAACAACACCTATTTCATCACCGAAATTCGGCAAAATTACCAGAATCCCATCTATGACGTCGCGTTCGCGTCGAAACAGCGCGGCGCATTTTTTTGCGTCGTCATAACCTTCAATAACACCGGTAGGGGTTTCCGAACTGCCGAGAATAACGTGGTTATAACCCTTTTCCTCGAGCAGGGCTGTAATCTGTGTCCGTCCTTCCGCAGCAAGTTCCGGGTTGAAAAACCCCCTGGTCCCAACAATTACTCCGAATGTGATTTTTCCGTCTTTCATGCTTACGTTTTATCACGGACTATTTCGTTTGTCAATGTTTTTATTTATGTTTATGCTCTATTATTGCGTTTTTTATCTTTTTTAACTTTCTATTTATTTGTTTTATTTTCGTTTTGGATTGACAAACGCAAGTTTGGATGTTATTATCAAATCATACAATCAGAAAGGCGGGTAAACATGAAAAATCCTTTTGCTCTTTCGGCTGAAGAAACAGGAGAAAAAGCCAAAAAAATCAGAAGGAATATCATCGAGATGAATTCCAATGCAGGCGCCGGGCATACCGGCGCAGATTTATCCGAGACCGATATCCTTGCAAGCCTCTACTTCAACCTTCTTCGTTACAACATTAATAATCCGCAGGATCCCGGCAGGGACAGGTTTATCCTCAGCAAGGGCCACGGTGTCGGCGGATACTATTGCACCCTTGCGGAAGCCGGTTTTATTCAAAAGTCATTGTTAAGCGAATATCTGGGCAGTAGCGCAAAACTGCCCGGCCACCCGGTAAGACAGAAAACGCCCGGCATAGAATTCAACACCGGCGCTCTGGGACACGGTTTCCCGGCTGCAGTCGGCATGGCTCTTGCCGCAAAAAAAACAGACGCTTCATACCGGACATGGGTCCTTCTGGGCGACGGGGAACTGGAAGAAGGCTCAAACTGGGAGGCCGCCATGAGCGCCGCACATTTCAGGCTGGATAATCTTACCGTTATAATAGACAGGAATACCCTTCAGCTCGCCGACCGGACTGAAACGATCATGGCGCTGGAACCACTGCCGGATAAATTCCGAAGTTTCGGCTTTCACGTAATCGAAACGAACGGTAACAGCCCGGAATTATTTCTGAAAGCGGCTGCCGGAGCCATGAAAACCGTTGGAAGACCCTCGGTAATCATTGCAAAAACAATAAAAGGGAAAGGCGTTTCTTTTATTGAAGACCAGGCAGCCTGGCACCACAAAATACCAGTCGGAGACGAAATTACAAGCGCAATCAGGGAGCTTGAGTAGAAATGGAAGAATTAAGAGACTGTTTTGTAGAAGAGTTAAGCAGGATAAAGGAAAATGACGACAGGCTTTATGTCCTGGTAAGCGATTCAACATCAACATGCAGAATTAAACCCTTTATGGAAAAGTATCCGGATTCTGTCATAAACACGGGCATTGCCGAGCAGAACATGATCGGCATTGCCGCCGGAATGTCTCTCGGGGGAACAATTCCGTTTACAGCTAACGCAGCGCCATTTCTGCTGGGACGATCAAACGAGCAGGTAAAAACCGATGTATGCTATTCAAATACCAATGTCAAACTTGCCGGTCTGAACCCGGGCTTTGCATACGGCTCACTCGGGCCGACCCATCATTGCATAGACGATATATCAACCGCACTGGCATTTGGAAACATTCAGATTTTTGCGCCGTGCGATCCGGAAGAGACCCGCCAGATAACCCGCTACGCTGCATCATATGAAGGGCCGGTTTATATAAGGCTTGACAGTTTCAAGGCTGATAATATCCACAAGGCTTCTTACAGGTTTACACCGGGAGAAGCTGTCGTAATACGTGAAGGCCGGGACATCAGCCTGATTACTCTGGGAACAATCGTACATGAAGCAATAAGGGCGGCTGTTGCCCTTGAAGAAGAAGGCGTATGCGCAGAAATTATCAGTCTGCCGTCAATCAGGCCGCTAAACCCTGAGGGGATAATCAAGTCGCTTCAAAAAACAGGAGCAGCATTAACGCTTGAAGAACACAGCACTCACGGAGGAATCGGCGCTTTAACTTCCGAAATAATCCTGGACAACCGTCTTGACTGCAGCCTTAAACGCGGGGGCGTGCCGGCAGGATATTTTGCCGAAGCAGCCCCACGGGAGGTTCTGAAAAAGATGTACGGTCTTGACTCTGATGGTATAATCAGCTCGGTAAAAGAAATTTTATCAAAGATGAAATAATGTAAAGGGTTTGAAATGGTCACTATTCTTGCAATCGATCAGGGCACAAGCGGCTCCAAGGCAATTCTGTTTAATGAATCAGGCGAAATCCGGGCTGAAGGAAGAGCCCCGCTGAAAAGTTATTATCCTGTCGAAGGTTATGTTGAGCAGGATCCCGAAGAAATATATTCCAGCGTTCTTGCAGCAGTCGGTAATATTGCGGAAACTCCTGCCGCAGCTGACCTTGTCTGTTGCGGAATCTCAAATCAGCGTGAAACCTTCCTGCTGTGGGATAAAAACGGCGCCCCTCTTGCCCCGGCGATAGTATGGCAGTGCAAACGTTCGATACCCGTATGCCGCCGCCTGATAGATGAAGGACATGAATCATTCATCCGCGAAAAAACGGGTCTGTTTATCGATCCGTACTTCTCGGGAACAAAGATTGTGAGACTTGCCGAAGAAAACCCCGAAATCCGCGAAAAAATAAACAGCGGCAAGGCTTTTTTCGGAACCATAGACAGCTGGCTTCTGTACAGACTGACCGGGGGCGCTTCGTATAAAACCGATTATACAAATGCATCCCGCACAATGCTGTTCAACCTGAAATCGCTTTGCTGGGATAAAGACCTGATGAAGCTGTTCGGGCTTGAAAAACTGAACATGCCCGAAGCGCTGCCGTCCGGCGCGAATTTCGGCTCAACCGATTTCAACGGCCTGCTGCCCCGCCCCCTGCAGGTAAATGCAATGATAGGAGACTCACATGCCGCGGCTTTCGGCGAGCGATGCTTCGAAAAAGGCTCAGCCAAAGCGACAATGGGAACAGGATCATCCATTCTGCTGAACACCGGAGAACTTGTCGAGCCGGCTGAAACTTCAATGGTTTCAACAATATGCTGGAGTACCGAAAATCAGGTTTCTTACGCGCTTGAAGGCATCATAGTCAGCTGCGGCTCTACCATAACATGGCTGCGCGATCAGCTGGGGCTTTTTGCCGATTCGGCTGAAGCAGCAATAATAGCGGAGAACACCGAAAGTTCGGGAAGCGTAGTTCTGATTCCGGCATTCAGCGGACTGGGAGCGCCATGGTGGAAAATGTCCGAACAGGCTGCAATACGCGGACTTACCTTTGAATCAGGAAAAAGCCATATTATAAAAGCGGCATTTGAATCAATAGTATTTCAGGTTACGGATGTACTCCGCGCCATGGAGAAAGACATGAATGAACCTCTGAAATCATTACAGGTTGACGGCGGCGTATCCGACAGCAGCTTTGTGATGAACAGCATTTCCGGACTCAATAACGCGCGGATAATCAAATGCCGCCTTCGCGAAGCCTCGGCGCTTGGAGCAGCCCTGCTGGCCGGACTGAAATCAGAAATATTTGATTCGATTGCAAATCTGAACAAACTGAAATATAATGACGACGAAATCTCCAAAAATAATTTCAGTCCGAACCTGGTTGATAAATACCGGCAATGGGTTGAAATTCTTAAAGGACTTGATTGATGCTGGCTGAACAGCGCCGCGAAAAGATTATTGAGCTTATAAGAGAAAACGGAAGCGCAAGGGTAACCTATCTGAGCAATCTTTTTAATGTTTCCGAACCCACGATACGGCAGGATCTTGTAAAAATTGAATCCGCCGGCGAGATTGCAAGAGACCACGGGGGCGCATTTCTTAAAAACATATCCGACAGGGTTAAATCTCTGTCCCTGGAACATACCGAAAACATGGATCTCAAAAAACAGATAGGCGAAAGGGCCGCCGGCTTTGTAAAGGAGAATACTTCCATCATACTCGATTCAGGGACCACCGTAACCGAACTGGCCCGCAGCCTTGCCGGAGTCAAACAACTCAGGGTTATTACCAACAGCCTCAACATCGCGTTGATTCTCGGGGCAAACCCCGGGATGGAAGTACATATGACGGGGGGCGAGTTTAAGGCGCCGACGCTTTCGCTGACCGGCGATAAAGCGGCCGTCTTTTTTCAGAATATGCATGTTCACCAGCTGTTTCTCGCGGCGGCGGGGGTATCACTTGATACCGGGCTGACTTATCCCGGCTTCAGCGACCTGCCGGTTAAGCAGGCCATGATTGATTCGGCCGACGAGGTGTTTCTGCTTGTCGATTCAACAAAGATAAACCGGCCTGCGTTTGCAGCCCTTCGTGCGATGGACAGGATAGATTGCCTGATCACAGACGGCGGCATAACTGACCGGCAGAAAGCGGATTTTGAAGCTGCCGGGATAAAGGTTATTATCGCGTAGAGACTATTTCCCGTCGATAATTCCGGCTATTGCCTCCATATCGAGGGCCTGTTCAAACTGGTCTGCAAGACATTCCAGCTCTTCTTCGCGCCTGCTGAAGAAAGAAGCGACATTGTTTGACCCATTCCATCCGATCTTTCCAAGCCAAGTTCTTCTGAATTCGTCATTATCAAAAATACCGTGAAAATATGTTCCCCACACACTTCCCAATACACAGCCGTCAAAACTGCCGTCCTTTTTATTCAGCAGAGGCACAGCATCAGGGTAAAGGCTTGTCCTGCCCATATGAATTTCATACCCGCGGACTTCACTTCCGTCTGAGCAGACTTCTGCTGTACCCGCAACTGTTTCTTTGCCGTGATCAAATACCGTTTCAACAGGCAGCAACCCTATTCCGTCAAACCTGCCCGGCCTCCCCTCAATGCCTTTTAAATCGTTTATGGATTTTCCAAGCATCTGGTAGCCGCCGCATATTCCGCAGACAGGGATTCCCGCTTTAGAAAATCCTGTAATGATATCAGCCAGACCGTTGTTTTTAAGCCAGTTCAGATCTGCAATCGTAGTTTTACTGCCCGGAATAATTATCGCATCGGGCCGGCCGATTTTTTTTACAGAATCGACAAACCTGATATTTACTCCGTCTTCATGCTGCAGCGGATCAAAATCATCATAATTTGAGATGTGAGGCAAACGCACTACGACAATGTCCAGAGCCTCATTCGCAGCGATGTTTTCCGATTCATATTCCGTCTGTTCATCGAGGGAAACCGAATCTTCCTGGGCGAGAAAAATATCGCGGATATATGGAACTACTCCCAAAGTCGGGACACCGCCTGTCAATTCCGTCAGCATATCAATTCCCGGTTCAAGCAATTTAACATCACCCCGGAATTTGTTAATTATAAAACCTTTTATAAGTTCCCGTTCTTCAGGTTCAAGAAGCTCCAGGGTACCGTACAGCTGGGCAAAAATACCGCCGCGATCAATATCTCCGGCAAGAAGGACCGGAGACTGCAAATGCCGGGCAACCCGCATATTCACAATTTCGAATCTTTTAAGATTTATTTCCGCAGGGCTTCCCGCTCCTTCAATAATTATCAGGTCGTACTTTTTATCAAGCCGCTCAAGCGATTGTGTAACAGCCTTCCATAATTCAAACCGCTCTTTATAGTATTCTCCGGCAGGAAGGCTTTTCCACGGCTTTCCCATAAGCACAACCTGGCTTTTTGCATCTGCTTCAGGCTTCAGAAGCACAGGGTTCATATCCACATGAGGAGCAAGACCCGCAGCCTGGGCCTGTACTGCCTGGGCGCGGCCTATTTCATCGCCTTCCGGGGTAACAAACGAGTTCAGCGCCATATTCTGCGCTTTAAAAGGGACAACATTTATACCTTTCCGATAAAAAATCCGGCAGAGCGCCGCGGTCAGAAAACTCTTTCCGACATTTGAGGAAGTGCCCTGAATCATTAATGTTTTCGCCATCTGTCTCCCCAGTCCTTTAAAACTTACGAAATGAAGCAATTAGGTACTGTGTTATGCTTTTAACCATTAATTTTGAATTGACTGAAAAAGTCAACAGCCGGATGATTAAGATTGAATACTTACTGAAAAGCAACAAACAAAGATTTCCCGACCAGGATTGAAATCTGATCAGCAACATAGTACTTTTATATATTATGAACAGGCTGTTTCGGGTAATATTTTTACTTATAATTACTTTACATCTTTATTCCTGCTGTGAATCGGAATTAATACTGGAAGGCAATTATTCCGTTTACGGAGCAACAGGTATAATAGCGGGAATGTCGTTCCCGCCTTTTTCCAGCCTTGAACAGATTAACTTTACCGTTGATGAGATAAAGAAACTGGCAATCGACAGAATACGAATAGCCGTAGACTGGAGAAACAGGGAACCTGAGCAGGGAAACTTTTACTGGGACCCCATGGATGTCCGCATGAATGCGGCCGAAGAAAACAATATATCGGTTTTTCTGACCATATCAAGCATCGGTCCGGACTGGGCAACCCTCACGCCCGGAAGCGACGGCGCCTGTCTTCTGAACGAAGAGGCGCTTCAAACCTTTATCGAAGCATTATTATCCCGGTACAACAATATCAATAAAATCCAGTTTGGAAACGAGTGGGAATCAGGCACACAGGACGGAACGGTTTACATGGATCAGAGTTCCATAGAAAGATTCGTAGCCTATAATAATATACTTTATAATGCCGTTCAGACATTATCACCGAATACTGAAGTTGTTCTTGGAGGACTTACCAGAACCTATCCGATTGTTGAATACTTTGCCGCAAAGGGCGCCTACCCTGATTTTTCCGGTATCACCCTCGATAACGGCATTACTGTAGAATATCTCAACAGTCGAATCGATAAGATTAAAGAAGATTACGACAGCAACGGGATAAAGCAGAATGTAGAGTATGTTTTTCAGAACGCCGGATATGATATTATAGACATCCATTTGTATGATGATCCTGAAAACTGGCCTGAATATCTTTCCGTTCTGCCGGATGAAAAATCTGTGCTGGTTTCGGAATTCGGGGGCCCGAATTCGGAATTTGAGCTTACTTCTCCGGACTACCAGGCCGACCGGATGGAATATTATATAGACGCCATAGAAGCTCTTCCTGTTACAGAAGCCTATTACTTCAAGCTGGTCGAGTCGGACGCGTCATACCATAAGGATTCGGGCCTGTTTTTCAGCGATCTTGATATGAAACCGGCCCGCAATGTCTTTGCCCGCAGGCTTACCCCGCTCTGGTAAACATGGCAAATTGAATATCCTGTCCTGATTTAATTACCAAGCTTTTCCGTGTTCATTACGGCAATTGTTCCATGATTGTAAAGCGCCCGGGCAAAGCATTCTATTGTAATGTCCGTTCCGGCTGAAACATGCGTCAGGACGCTTCTCCCGCCAACGGACACGCTGCGGCCCTTGAATCTTCTTCCTATTGAACCCGGTTCAATATACTCATAGTATGCCGAATATGGAAAAGGCGAATCATAACCGTCATATTTATATGCCTGATATGCCGGAGGATAAGGCCTGGCGGTAAAGGGTTCTCCCGTGAGTATTGACAGGTACATTTCATTATTATGCGGATAATAGAACCAATCCTGCGAGGATCCGATATCAATTGAATCGTACGGAAACTCTTCCCTGCCGATGCCCTCAATAAAAATCAGCGCTGTCTTCTTTTTCCCCAGTGAATCAAGAATATACGAAGCTATATCAGTAATATTCTTTACTCTGCCGCTTTTAATCCCCGAAACAGGAATACTTGCATCCTGTGAAGGAAGTTTATAAAAAGGTCTGGCGGCGGTTCCGTGTCCCCTGAAATAGTATCCTTCTTTTGCACACAGGATATAATCAGGACTTCTTTTAAGAAAATCCGGAGCGACATCGCCGGAATTCCGCAACATCTCTCTTGATACTATTTTCCGTATACCAGGTATGGGTTCTATCCGTTTCAGAGCCTCGTTTGACGGAGAAAACAGTCCCGCATACTGACAGTACATTCCAAAAGCTTCTATATGGGCGTCTGTTCCGGTCGTACTTATTTCTCCGGAAATATCAATAAGATTGCCCAACCCTGCTATTACCGGTTCAAAGTCGGTGTTTTCAATAAACCGGTTCACTTCATTAAAAACTTTGTTACGAATCTTTTTTTCGGTAAAACTGTCGCCTGAAGAAAAAACTTTATTAAAAAATATATCGCAATAATTAAGAAACATGAATTCGGGCTTATATATTCTATTTATAGCCAGTGCGTTGTCAGTTATCCATTCACAGGCAGAACCGTTTAAATCTCCGGGATACTGATTTTCTTTAAGATGAGATTTAACTTCGGATATAATCCTTTTAGCCCTGTCCGCGCCGTTCCCGTTAACAATATCTTCAATATCGACAATATTTCCGGTCCTCATCTCCACATCAGCCTGCCAGTCGACAACATCAATAACAGCAATATCTTTATCTGTATCGTCATACATTACCGGGGAAGATTTCTGCATATTGAAAGCTGAATCATATTCTTCCGAAATTGACATGTTGTTAAATACAGGGATCTTCCTGCCGCAAACAGGACACCTGTCCGAATCCAGTTCAATCTTAACGCATTTGGCATTGCAGCCGCCGTAGTTAATCCTTTCTATAACCTTTTTCCCGCATTCGGGGCAAAGGGTATCGACCCATACTGATCCGAGGAAATTGCTGAAATAGATAAAATCAAGATTTTCCTTTTCATTTTCAATCGCATTGGCTACCTTGCGGATGTTGGGACGTTCCATTTCGGCCATACGATACTCCGGAAGCAGACGAAATACATGCCAGGGAATACTTCGGTCAATACTTGAGATAAGGCCGGCTATTGCCGGTATATCCGAATCATTTATCCCCTGCACTATCGGGGTACTGACCTCAACATGCGCGTTCCTGTTAAACAACGAAATATTACGGGCAAGAACTTCCAGATCATACCAGCCGAGCAGGGCCGATATACTGTCCTTGTTAACGGCCTTTATACTTACATTGATAAAGTCTACGGACCGCGCCAGGGCTTCCGCAGAAGATTCAGTCATAAGTCCGTTTGTAAGAATCCCTGTCGGGAGCCCTGACTTCGAAGCTTCTTCGGCAATCCCGAGAACAGTAGGCAAAGCAACAACAGGTTCATTAATCGGAAAGGTTATTGATTTGCATTCAGCGTTTTTAGCCATACGGATTATTTCTTCAGCAGAACATTTAAGGCGCAATGTCTTTTCAACATCGGCCCTCGCGACATAGGAATTGGAGCAATACGCGCAATCAATATTGCATCCGGAACTGCCGACAACAAGGGTCCTGCTTCCGGGTAATACGTGATAGAAAGGGATGCCATCTACATAAGAATCTCCTATGCTTGAAAAACGAAACGGGAATCGTTCGACGACCTTTCCTTCTTCCATCTTGTACATCCTGCAATATCCGAAATCCTTATCAGTTAAAATACATCTCTTCTCACAATAATTACACCTTACATCACTCATTATCTTTACCTTTGTTCGCAAGAATAAAATTTACTTCATCGCCGGCTTTGTTATCCAGGGGGACTACAGTATGAGAATTAATTCCTTCTTCTCTCACTTCAATCACTCTGGCCGGCACATTATAAAGTTTATAAATATTTTCCTCAGTGAGGACTTCAAGCGGAGGTCCCGAACTGATAATCCGGCCGTCCTTTATTGCCCAGATACTGTCTGCAACGGCCAATGCATGGTCCGGGTAATGGGTCGACATTACTATCGTTATTCCGTATACCCTGGCCAGGTTCTTTACAGTCCTTAACAGGTACTGCTGATTTCCGAAATCCAGAGCTGTAGCCGGCTCATCAAGAAAAAGCACATAAGGTTCCTGCGCCAGGGCCCGGGCGATCATTGTAAGCTGCTGCTCTCCTCCGCTCAGGGTGGGAAAATATCGTGAAGCCAGATGGCTTATATGCATTTCCTTCATAATTGAAAAAACTTTTTGTTTGTCTTTTTGTCCTGGAAAAGAGAAAAAGCCGAGATGGGGCCCCCTTCCGGTAAGAACAATGTCGGTAACGGAATATGAAAAAACCTGAGAATAACCCTGGAAAACAAAAGCTGTTTTCATCGCAAGTTCTCTCTCGCTCATTGAAAATAAATCTTTCCCCAGAATAAAAGCCTTTCCGCTTTCGAACTGCAGAAGCCCGTTCATACATTTCATCAGGGTTGTCTTTCCACAGCCGTTTGCGCCCAGAAGACACACGATCTCTCCGCGATTAATCTTTCCGGAGATATTCGAAAAAACAGGTTCGGTCCCGTAAGAAAATGATGCTTCAAATAATTCAACGGCTGTTTCATTCATCCCGGTTTGCCTCCTGTTTTTCTGAGCAGGAATGCAAAGAAAGGGGCCCCGATAAGTGCGGTCAGGATTCCCAGCGGGATTTCAGCTGAAATGGCGGTTCTTGCAATGGTATCAACGCCGAGCAGAAAACAGCCTCCGCCCAGAAAAGAAAGCGGTATAAGTCGCTTATGGTCCGAACCGATAATCATCCGGCAGATATGCGGCACAACCAGGCCTACCCAGCCTATTATGCCGCAGGCGCTTACGGAGGATGCCGTTGTTAATGTAGCGCAGATAATGATGAACAGCTTGAGCGTGCCGGTTCTGATCCCCATCGAATGTGCTTCCTCGTCTCCCATCGACAGTATGTTTATCCGCCACCTTACAAGGAACAGTCCGGCTGTTCCAATCAGGATTGGTATCGCAACGGTTACAAGTTCTTTTCTGGAAACACCCGCAAGACTTCCCATCAGCCAGAAAACTATAGCCGGCAGTTTCTGGTTGGGATCTGCAACATATTTAATCAATGATAAAAGAGCTGAAAAAATAGAGCCTACAATAATACCGGAAAGCACAAGCATCAGTGTGGGCGTTGTTTTAAAGACGCGGCTGATCAGGTAAGCAACAACAACGGCAAGTATTCCGAACGTGAAGGCCGAGGCCTGTATAAGCGCGACCTTGTTCCACAGAAGGATTGCCAAAGCTGCGCCGAAGCCTGCGCCTGATGTTACGCCGAGAATGTCAGGGCTAACCAGCGGGTTCTGGAACATGCCCTGAAAAGAAGCCCCGCAGACAGCGAGGCTTCCTCCTATAAGACAGGCAAGTACGGTTCTCGGAAGCCTGATATTGAAGACTACAGTCTCCACAGTCCGTGACCATGTTATATCGAGAGGTATTATCTTAGAAAGCAACACACGGCACATCAACCCGGGCGAAATGGAATATCTGCCTGAAAACAGAGATACAATAAAAAGAATTACAAACAGCAAACCAAAAAAGAATGCTGCAAGACTGAACAGCCGATCAGATTTCTGCTCATTATGCATCAGTTTTAAAGTTCGGGTCCTTCATAAGAAACATTAAAAACCTGCATAAAAAAGTCGTCGGCCTGTTTGTTAATATCAAAAGATGAATATTCTTCCGGATAAAGCTTTGAGAATATCCATTCAATGCAAAAAAGCGCGCGCGGCGTTGAAAAATCCCATCCGGCCTGCGGAAGAGCATATACATTTCCGTTTCTGATTGCGGATATACTTTCTATCCTGTCGTCGTTCATAACGGCCTCAACATCAGCCCCGTTAAGCAATATAATCACATCGGGATTCCAGTTAAGAAGCTGCTCCGGAGATACTTCAGGCATCCATCCTGTGAGGGATTCGGCCGGGTTTACCCCGCCGGCATTTACAATCTGAAAATGTTCAAATGTATTTCCGCCGTAAGCATGATAGACATCATGACCGCCATAAAAAACACTCTTCTTCCTGTCTTCAGGAATTTTTTTTGTTAATTCCTTTATCATATCGAGCTTCTGCTGCAGATAGGTTATTAAAACTTCGGCACGATCTTCAGCATTGACGCATTTACCGACAATTCTGATATCATCCATATAGGCATCCATGGTCTCAAAGTGCGCTATCACAACCGGAAGCTCAGGCGCCTGATTTTTGATTGAATCAGCCTGTCTTATACGTCCGAAACCGCCGTGAAGAACCAGATCCGGCTCTATGCTTAACAGTTCTTCAATATTAACATCTCGCCCCGAATAGGGTGCTGTCTGCTCCATCAGTTGAGGATATGCCAACGAAATGAACTCTCCGTACATATAACCATCTTTGGTCATTTCATCCACGGCAATTATTGAGTCCACAGCGCCTAATGCACATATTATTTCGGTGATTCCGGATCTGAGCGATGCCACTTTTTTATCTCCGGCAGGAATAAGGACTTTATTTCCAATAGAATCCGTAACTGTAATATTGGAAGGCTCATCAGACTGTTTTACAGGATTTAAAATGGCATCTATTTCAGAATCCGACAGTTTGGCGCCATAAAATTTTGAATAAAACTTTTTTGCTTCATCAACAATATCAATATTAATCTCATCAGGATAAAGCTTGTCAGCAAGCCATAAACGGGCTAATGCCGATTCCATATGCGGACGCCCGAAAGTATCAAGAAATCCGACGGGGGCCCGGTATATTCTTTTGGTCTTTACAGCAGGGACGTCCCGGAATGTATCATTATTCAGAAGATCTTCCGCTGAATCAGGACACGCGGAATCAAGGATAATTACATCCGGCTTCCAGATTATAATCTGCTCGGCTGATACTTCCTGCGCACCGCCGCCGGCAACATCAGCCGCAACATTTACTCCGCCTGCATCTTCTATTTCATATTGCCAGGTGGATTCCTTTCCGAAGGTGGAGTGGATTCCTTTACCGCCTACAATATAAACCTTTGCAGGTTCCTTCACGTCTGCTTTATTTATACTTTCGGCTATAAAATCTTTTTTATCTTCATACCAGGATACAAGCTCGTTTCCTCTTGATTCAGCCCCGCTTCCCAAAATACCGGAAAGGAATTCAATGCTTTCCCTGTAAAGGTTTAAATCGATGCATATCACAGGAACATTCAGAAGATCCTGTGTCTTATCGGGATCCTTGTCCCAGTTTACGGTAAAAACCACCTGAGGATCAGCTTCAAGAATACTTTCCGGATTAACATTGAAGAACATTCCCATAGCAGGGATGTCCTTCATTTCCGGGTACGTCCGAATAAGGTTCTCATTACCCGCTGACGCAGAATCAATACCGACAAGGACATCACCGCCGCCTAATGCCAGGGTCAAAAACGTTACATAGGGAAATACGCTCGCGGCCCGGCTAATTGTCACGGGAACTTCGACACTTCGCCCCCTCATATCAGTAACCATCCTGGTTTCCGTCTGAGCTGCATTTTCAGCACTCTCTCGTGTTCCTGATGCATAAATTCCGTTTGAAAAAAACAGTACTGAACAGATAATTAAAAACAGGATAAAATTTCTCTTTTTCACACTTACTCCTCTTTTTCAGATTTCAACAGAGAGACCGTGCTGTTTCAGCAGCATTAGCCGAATGAGTACCGTAAGTATGGAGGGACACCGCAGTTTTAAAAAAACAGCAGTAGAGTGCTTTCTCCTTTCCAAAATACGGGAGGAACTACAGTTTCCTGTAATTCCCTTTGTTCGGGCTATGACCGAAACAGCGACCGGATTTCCATAGACAGATTCCTTAGGAAAAACGGTTCGGAGAATCTATTGGTTGTAATTTATCACATCATATTCGCAGATGTCAATTAATTTTTATAACCCGGATTAACTCCGGATTAACTCGCACAAAAGCAAAGGCGTTTGTAACCCATGAGGGCTGCTGCTCCGCTGATTGTAGTGCCGTAAAAAAATACGGGCTTCAGATCCAGATACCTAACAATCGTACTGTTTACAATTGTACTTCCGGTGGCAAGAATAATGTCGCACCAGCCGAGAACTTCATCAAGTTTTTCTATTCCATGTTCAATCTCTACACCGAACTTTTCAGTGCCTATTTTATCATCATCCAGATCAAGGTTACGCACCTGAAATACTGACGACAATTTTTCAAGCATGCTGGGCTGACAACCCACAAGCGCTATTTTTACTTCTCCGAATTCCTTTTTAATAAACCCGGTTATTTCATCAGCGCATGATTCCGGCTCATTGTCCCTGCAGTGAATTGTTTTATCGGCAATTCCAAGATACCTGCATACCGCATTTATACTGGAAACAAGTACAGCACGCTGAAAATTATTTTCCGGATAAAACTCAATAATACTTTTAAGATCCCCGGTAAAGTTTCCCGGCATATCCGTATAAGCCTGTCCTTTGCTGCCTCTGAAATCCGCTTCCATAAGACGTTCCTTTCCGGACAGTAAGGGAAAGTCCCTGCGATCGGGTTTACCCAAAGCCTCTTCCGGCGTCAGGACTTTTCCGGTTATCATAATTGTCTCATCAAGAAGATCATTTTCATTAATTATTTTCTCAAACCGGTTTATTAATTCATTGTAAAAAACTTTTGCTTTTTCCATAAAAAACCCTCACAAATTCATCCTGATCCTAAATTTCAGCAAACGCCGGCAGCCTTTGCAGCTCTGAGGCCGGTTTTCCGATAAAATATCCCTGAGCATAATCTATATCCAGTTCCCGGATTTTTTTTAATACACTTTCGTTATGCACATACTCTGCAATCGTTTTTATACCCATCTCTTTGGCAAAACTTACGATACTTCTTGTAATTATCTGTGAATTGAAATCACTATCAATATATTTTATCAAAGATGAGTCTATTTTTATAAAATCCACATTAAGAGAAATTATATAATTAAAATTCGAATATCCTGAACCGAAGTCGTCAACAGCTATTTTACAGCCGAAACCTTTTACCCGGTTGATAAATGATCGGACTTCGTGGCAATCTTCAATTTTTTCTGTTTCCAGCAATTCAAGCATTATTCTTGACGGAGAACTGAAGTTTTTAATTTTTTCAATAAGCAAACTTTCCGTTTCCCTGTTAAGTATATCATCATAATTAATATTTATTGAGAAAGAATAATTACTCTCATTAAATGCTTCGAATGTTTTATTAATCATTGCCCTGGTAATATTATGATAGAGTTTTGAGCGTTTTGAAATTTCAAGAAATGATAATGGCGAATAGATCTTTCCCGAATCAACAAGCCTCACAAGAGATTCATACCTTGTTATTGTGTTACTTTTTATATCAAATACAGGCTGAAAAAACGGTATCACATTATCCGTTTCCAGTGCTTTTCGTAACCTTAAAAGAATCAACCTGTTCTCATCGAATTTCTCAATAGTTTTAAATGATTTGTCAAAAAAGACGATATGCTCTTTTCGTTCTTTTGCTTTTTTCAGAGCAATATCAGCCTGCTCTAACGGGAAAAGAGTACAGTCCGAAACACCAATCGAAACTGTAATTAAAATCTCATCATTTTCCATAAAAAACGGCTCGGATAAATCATTTATCAGATTACGTATAAATAATTCACAGTTTCTTTTTTCGTCACATTTAAAAACAACAGCAAATTCATCGGAATGAAGTCTGTAGATCCTTGGCTCCTTGTTTGCAAACTTGCCTTCTTTAATTATCTTGCTTAAATGCTTTATAACCTTATCTCCTGTAGAAGCACCAAACAGATCATTAATCTCTTTAAAATCATCTATATTAATTAATGCCAGAATTACGCCTTCCGAATTTATCTGATGCTGCAGCTCATAAATGAGTTTTCTCCTGTTTGGAAGATTTGTCAGTTGATCAGTATAAAGATTATTTTTAATAATTTTTTCATCATTACGGATAGTCTTTTCATAAATACATGCAATAAGGACAATAAGAAAAAAAACAATCACCTGTTCAAGTGTGTATGGAACCTGGGAGGTAATCAGATTGAATATTGATAATATCTGCGTTATCAAAGCAAGAAAAACAGATAGCGAAAGAAAAATAAGACTTGTTTTGAAATCCTGTGTATAAAAAATAACAAGGGGCAGAATAAATATCCACATTCTGCCCCTGCTGCTGTCTCCGCCTAATACAGGTATCAATATTAATAATAGTATAAAACCCATAATAGCCGAATGATGATTATGAAAAACCTTATTGAAACGCACAATATATTGAATCTCAAATACAACAACCAAAGCAAGGACTGCACAAATCACAGCTTTGGACAGACTTAAAAAATATGTCAAATTTATAACAGTAAAAAAAACCAGAACAGCCAGAACAACTGTCATGAAATAAATTCGGTATCTGATTTTTAAATCCGGTATTGCCAGGCGCATCTGCATATCAAAGCTATGTTACATTGGAATCTTTATTCTTACAATAATTTTTTATTTTTATAACGGCAAAACCGGTCCTCGAAGGAGTCAATGCAATACTTCAATGCGTTTAAATGTTTAAGGATATGTACGTCTACAGGGGCCGCTTACCGGTGAACATTGTGTAGGTTATAAAACCGGCATAATCAGGATTCGCCAGGATATATTCATCGGACTGCGGATCAATAAGCAATTTATATACTGCCCTGACCCGGGGAGCAGCCTCCCTTTCTGCTGCCCGCCAGAGCATATCAAAGATTTTGTGAAGAGCTTCCTTATATTCATTATCAAGCGGACCGCAAATGTCCGCGCAGAAAGTCCTGCTGCGTATATTAACAAACCCTGCCTTTGCAAGCCAGGATGGTGCTCGCATAAAATGCAGTTCAGGCGGCTGATTTTCAGTCATGGGAAGAAGTGAAGACGGACAGGCATTAAGTGCGGCTTCGATCAGAGGGTATCCCGGCAGAAGCTTCTGTGAGGACCAGAACAGAAGAGCTATTGTTCCGCCGGGCTTTACTATCCGTTTTAATGATTCAAGAATATCGAAAGGGGTTTCAGCCACACACCCTGATTCAACCGGCCCGGGCCACAGACCATCACAGCACCAGATAAAATCAAGGAGATCATCCTTAAAATTGAGGTTGTTGATATCCCCCTTTTCAAAAACTACTGAAACCGGATTGACCATTTGAATTTTTAACCGCCGCGCATAATCGATATGTTCCTCTAAAAAATCCACTCCTATGATATTACTGTTCGGGGTATCCTGAGCCATCCACAGGGCATGATTACCTATACCGCACGGGACATCGAGAACATTGCAACCGTTAAACAGCCCTAACGCCCCTATGGCGGACCGAATTGCATTCTCCGTAATTTTGTTTGCATTCTCCAGGGATTTTATATAAACTTCCGATGCGTTCTTTTTATCAGACATTTCTTTCCTTAAGATAGTTTATATTACGGACTTTTACCGGTCAATGCATCCTGCTTTGTTATTCGGCATAGGAAATCTCCTTATTCTTAATAACAAAATCTGTTCTGTGCTGTTCGATTTCAAGGTTCGCTGCTTCTATCACCTCAATAATTTCATTCTGATTATTAATAAACATGTCAACAACATCAGGACAGAACTGTTGCCCCCTGCAGCGTTTTATTTCCTTAAACGCATCACGATATGGTCGGGCTTTTCTATATGTCCTTGAACTTGTCATTGCATCAAAAGAATCTGCAACTGAAATAATTCTGCTCCCCAGAGGTATAGCTCTGCCGCACAATCCTTCGGGATACCCCCATCCGTCCCATCTTTTCACTCATGCCCGCAACTCTCCAGGAATGTATAAAAGTGTAGGGATCACGCGTATCCAGTATTTTCATTGTAATATCAATCAGACTGTGAAAAGGAATTGGCAAGAAGCTCATATTTTCTCCTGTATTTTTCAATTTTTTTTCACAAAAGAACACTGCCAAGTTAACAAGTATTAACTTGGCAGTGTTAAACATATTTGTTTTAACTAATATTGTCAACTTCATTTTACGCAGGTAATATCCGAAAAAAGCAGTTTTTTAAGATAACAGGTATTTTTAAATTACAACTTTCAAAAAAAACCGCCCCGGCTATTCGGGACGGTTTCAAAAGAATATTATAGTTTTTATTTTTCTCTGGAAAATGGCCAGGCAATTACACCGCCTTCGAGAACTTTTACGTTATTATAACCGACTCCCGCTAAACAGCATGCCGCTTCATACCCACGGAGCGATATTTTACAGTAAACTATAATTTCTTCAGTTTTATCTTTGGGAAGTTCATCAAGACGTTTTCTGATTGCTCCCAGCGGAATAAGCTTTTCTCCGATGCCGAGCCTCATTTCTTCATATTCATCAGGGCCGCGTACATCAAGGATAAACGGTTTTTCACCGGCATCAAGTTTGGCCTTGACTTCAAGAGATGAAATACCGGTCATTCTTCCAAGACATTTATTCTGAAGAACATGTGCGGCTACAATGAAGTTATCTATTGCCGGTGAGAACGGTGGAGCATAGGGCAAATCAAGGTTTACAAGATCATATACCCTCATTTTTGCATGTACGGCCATAGCGCCTATTGCAAGACGTTTTGAAACATCGCCCAGCCCGACAGCCTGCATTCCGAGTAATCTGCAAGTAGTTTTATCAGCCACAAGCTTGATAATAATAGGCTTTGCGCCCATGAATCCCGGTTTGTCGGGAGCAGCCTGTATTGCAGTCATAATATTGGTGTAGCCGAGCCTTGCCGCCTGTTTTTCCGAAAGACCTGTGGAGCCCGCTACATAATCAAAAATCTTACATATACCGGTTCCTATCATTCCCTCATATTCAACATTATTGCCGAGGACCATGTTCTGCGCCGCAACACGCCCCTGAAGATTAGCAGCATCTCCCATAGGCCACGGATTTTTATTATGGGTTACGAGATTTGTTACCTCAACACAGTCGCCTCCGGCAAATATATCGGGATCAGATGTCTGCATGAAAGTATTAACCTCAATTCCGCCTTTCTGACCGATAATCAGGCCGGCGTCTGCAGCAAGCTTTGAATTGGGTCGGACACCGATTGATACTACAGCCAGATCACAATCAAGAACCCTGCCGTCTGAAAGTTTCACTCCGGAGATTTTTCCGTCTTTTCCCAGAAACTCGGTTACTCCGATACCGGTAATAACCTTGCTTCCCTTGCTTTTTAGATAGTTCTCAACATGTTTAGCCATCTCCCAGTCAAGAAAGGACAGGATCTGATCAAGCATCTCGACAACTGTTATATCAACCCCGCCAAGCTCAAGAGCTTCACAGGTCTCTATTCCGATAAGCCCGCCGCCGACAATAACAGCTTTCTTGATGTCATCCTTTTTCAATCTGTCTTTAAGATAAATTGCATCTTCCATACTTGAAACAGTTTTAACGCCTTCAAGGTCTTTACCCGGTAAAGGCGGTACAATTGCATTTGCTCCGGTTCCGATAAACAGTTTGTCGTACGGCATCTCCGATTCCTCTCCGGAGTCGAGATTCGTCATCAATACCTTCTTATTCTTACGATCAATTGATGTAACCTCGGTTGAATTGATTGCCTTGATGTTTTTCACATTCATAAAGAAGGTAGGATCCCGCTGAACACCTGTTGGTGTAGCGATAAGCTGATTCGGATCGTCAAAAACTCCGCCTACAAAATAAGGATACCCGCATGACGCCATGGAAAGATATTTACTTTTCTGAATCATTGTTATTTCAGCTTCCGGAGCCATTCTTCTGATCTTTGAGGCCGTTTTCGGACCCGCGGCCGAACCGCCGATTATAACGTATTTCTTTGTCATTTCTCCTCCAAAATATCTGACAATATCTATAATGTATTATCGATATATATTTATTCTAAGATATATAAATTATAGAATCAGATTGGAAGCTTGTAAAGGAAAATAATGCATAAATAGACAGGAATTTAAAAAGGGCTGTTCAATATATCCTGAACAGCCCTTACAGTTATTGTATTATATGAATATTAGAAGTGCGAGATTCTGTTTATCTTGAATTTTTCAAGGATCTCGATTCCGCGTTTTACATCTTCAACCTTGAAGATGATAACCGCTTTCTCGGTTCCGCTCTCAAGCGAAGAATAAAGATACTCAATATTGACCTTGTTTTCATCGAACAGTTTCATAACTCCGGCCATTCCTCCCGGATGGTCTTCAACCTCAACCCCCAGCACAAGATTTTCCTTGGCTGTAAAACCATTATCTTCCAGTAACTTCAGCGCATCATCTGGTTTATCTACAATCATTCTGAGGATTCCGAAATCAGCGGTGTCGGCAATACTTATAGCCCTGAAATTAATTCCCGCATCACTGATAAGCCCGCTTACCTCTGCAAGCCGACCTGATTTATTTTCAAGAAAAACTGAAATCTGCTTTAACGCCATTATTTCCTCCTATAAAAAATTCCCGCAAGGATGCGGGCTGAAAGAGCGGAAGTTTGATGAGCGACGCTTATCAAACTTTAAAATGATAAAAACACACGGAGGTGTTTTTATCATTCCTCCTAAAGATTACGCTTGTCGATAACGCGTTTTGCCTTCCCTATGCTTCGTTCAATTGATTTCGGCTCAACAAGCTTGATTTTCGCATGAATTCCAAGCCGGCTTTTCATCTCATGATCAATCCGGGCCCTGAGGCTCTCCATCATCTTGGTTTCATCCGAAAAGAACTCGTCTTTAACCTCAACCCAAACCTCAACTTCGTCAAGGTGTTTCTGTCCGCGGTCGACAACGATCTGATAGTGAGGCTGTGTCTCTTCCATCTGGACCAGAATCTCCTCTATCTGGGTCGGGAATACATTTACCCCGCGTATTATAAGCATATCATCGGTTCTGCCCATAAGTCTATGCATTTTTACGCTGGTTCGGCCGCAGGCGCACTTACCGCGTGTAAGATAGGTTATATCGCGTGTCCGGTAACGCAGAATAGGAGTTCCCTCCTTGGTCAGCGTAGTAAAAACAAGCTCGCCTTTTTCACCGTCCGGCAGCGGTTCACCTGTTTCAGGATCAATTATTTCAGGGTAGAAAAGGTCTTCATTAACATGAAGCCCGTCCTTGCATTCACATTCATTTGCAACACCCGGTCCTATAATCTCGGTTAATCCGTAAATGTCGAAAGCATCAAGCTGAAGCTGCGCTTCCATTTCTTTGCGCATTTCTTCCGTCCACGGTTCGGCGCCGAATGCACCGGCTTTCAGTTTCATGTCCTTCATGGGAATTCCGCTTTCCGCGGCAAACTCGGCAATATAAAGCGAATAGGACGGGGTACAGGTTAAAAATGTGGAGCCGAAGTCTTTCATAACCTTGAGCTGCCGCTCGGTATTCCCGCCCGAAATGGGTATTACATTGGCGCCTATTGCGCGTGCACCGTAATGAACGCCGAGACCACCTGTAAAAAGGCCGTACCCGTAGGCATTCTGTATAACATCATTCTTTCCGGCGCCGGCCATGGTAAGACAGCGGGCCATGGCTTCCGACCAGATGTCAATATCTTTCCGGGTATATGCGTCTACTACAGGGGTCCCTGTTGTTCCTGATGACTGATGAATCTCAACTATTTCCGATTCATCGATTGCAAGAAGACCATACGGATAAGTTTCACGAAGCTCATCCTTTGTCGTGAAGGGCAACTTTGCTATATCCTTCATACTCTGAAGATCAGAGGGTTTAACACCGAGCTTGTCAAATTTCCTTCGGTAGAATTCCACTTTTGTATACAGCGTTTCAGCCAGCTTCACCAGGCTCTCAAGCTGCTTCTTTTCAAGATCTGACTGGGGCATTGTTTCTATCTTTTCATTCCAGATCATCTTCTACTCCTTCACTAAATCCGGGGGCCAGGAAACGACCGACCGGTCGTAATATAATAATGGTGAAAAGCTGTTATTTCAAGCTAAATTACTGCTAAAGCCATTTCTTTTTCTTGAATAATAAAATCATAAACACTGCACAAAAAACCAGCAAACCCCATAAAAACAGGTATCCGTATTTAAAATGCAGTTCGGGAATAAAATCAAAATTTGTTCCGTAGATTCCGGTAATCAATGTCAAAGGAAGAAAGATGACCGAGAATATTGTAAGAAACTTCATTATTTCATTCAGCTTATGATTCATATGGGTATCATATGTGTTCTGCTGATGGGTAGTTATCTCTTTATACAGATCAATGGCTTCTACTACCTGGGTAATATTGGAATAAAGGTCTGAAAAATATTCCAGGCTGGGCCGGACAAGTTCCGGTTTGCTGTCAATCAGATATTTGACAGCTTCCCTGGCAGGTTTTACCGCTTTCGACAGAAACAGTAATTCCTTTTTCAGAAATATAATCTGCTTTAATACCTTTTTATCAGGGTCTTCCAGCAGCAGCTCTTCAACTTCTTCAATTCTATCGGCCAGGTTCTGAAGTATTCTAAAATAATTATCAACAACCGAGTCCATTAACGAATATGCAAGATACTCTACGCCGGCATTCCTGATCCTGGTTCCGGCATCAATCAGCCTTTCCCTTATCAGACTGAAAACATCACCTTCGGCTTCCTGAAAAGTAATTAAAATGTTTTTATGTATCAGCAGGCTTAAGTGTTCTGAAACAATAATATCCTTTTCATCATCATAGACAAGCATCTTTAAAACAACATATACGGCAGAGCCGGTTTCCAGGCATTTCGGCCTTGATCCCGTATTGATTATATCAGCGGCTATCAACGGGTTTATATTAAAAGCAGTTTTAACAGCTTCCATCGCTTTCAGATCGGAAAGACCTTCTACATTAATCCAGGAAGATTTATTATCCTCTAAAGATAACAGAACATCCGTTTTAATATTTTCTTTTTCCGTCAGATTTTTACCGTCATAGGATATCAAATCTATCCTTGTTTCTCTGGAAGGATTTTTCCCTATATAGACCATTTCTCCGGGCCGTTTATCCAAGACAGCTCCTCTTTTACTGAGAAATCTGGTCATATTAAATAATACCACCCTTTATAATAATTTTTATAAAAATGAAGGAATTTCAAAACCCGGAGGTTTTGAAGTTTCTACCTCAGATATAATATATTATAATTCAGAATTAAATGGTAGCATACAGGTTTTTTTTGTATAATTCATATCAGGGGATCTGTAAAACGTTGGTTTTCAACCGCAGTTTTTAGTGATTAACCCTGGATTTACAGTTATCATTTTTCAAGAGGTTATACAGTGGATGAAAATATAATTCCATGGGGAAAAATCGAAACAGGCGACGCCGCTCTTCAACTGAAACTGCCCCGGAACCAGTCTCTGGAAATCCGTAAAATTAAAAATGAACTGTTGATAATCAGTAATACTGAAGTACAGCCGTGTGAAAACAGGTTCATAACAGGAGACGGACAAAATATTTATATCGAACCGGGCCTGCCCCCTTTACCGATTATACTGAAACCCGTACAGAAGATATCCATCCTGCCGTCTAAAAAACTTGAGGTGTTTATCGAAGTACCGTTTGTAATACGATTATTTTACGGTTCGAAGCAAAATAAGAATTTCCTTTGCGAAGTGGAACTGGATCCTCTGTCCAAAAGTTTTTTCGGTA
Source organism: Spirochaetia bacterium (assembly GCA_963675665.1). GTDB lineage: Bacteria > Spirochaetota > Spirochaetia > UBA9216 > UBA9216 > Thalassospirochaeta. Next base: position 2,522,864 of record OY776510.1, on the reverse strand, counting down.
ACTCAGAGAACGGAGAATTCGCGTATTACATGGAAACCTCGATGCATTCCAGCATTTCAGACTACACTGAAAAGAATTACAGCGTTTACTGCCCCGTAACAATATCGAATAAATCATCACAGAGTCTCGAATTTGAGAAGATGATTCTCAGGGCCCCGTATTTATCAGTCTATAAAGACGGCGACACCCTGATCGCAAGCCCGGTTATAATTACTTTCAGCGGCCAGGAGCAGATTAGTCAGATTACATATAAAAAAACTCCGCCTCTTTCAGGCAATGAGACAGTATTATTGTCTCCGCCGAGATCAGAAAAGGATAAGAACATCCTTAAAAGAAGTTTTTATTTTATTAAAAATTTATATACAGGATAAATTATGGAAAATTTGAATTTTGATACAATAAAAGGGTTTCTCACAAATTTATCATATAACCAGATTTTCAAGATTATTGCGTTTATTATTGCCGGAATGATAATCATTCGACTGGTCAGGATTCTTCTTGTCAGAACTTTTTTCAAACATTCAAACAGACAGAACCAGATGTTGATGCTCAAACTTATCAATTACACCGGGTTCCTGATTATTCTAATTATTGTTCTCTCGGAGTTGGGGATAAGCCTGACTGCGTTGCTTGGAGCCGCCGGGGTTCTGGGTATTGCATTGGGTGTTGCTTCACAAAAAAGTCTTGGAAATATTATCAGCGGATTTTTCATGGTTACCGAAAAGAGTTTTGAAATTGGAGACTCAATAACAGTAGGAGACAAAACAGGAACCGTTCATTCAGTTGAGTTATTATCTATAAAACTTAAAACATACGACAACCTGCTGATTCGAATTCCGAATGAAACACTTATTACAACTGATGTAATTAACATTACCAGGTTTCCGGTTCGCAGAATGGACCTTGTTCTGTCCGTTGCCTACAGTTCAGATTTGGATCAAATTATCACTATATTAAAAAAAGTCGCTTCGGATAATATTTACTGTCTCGATGAACCCGGACCTTTTATTATGATTAAGTCATTTGAGAATTCCGGAATTGAACTGAAATTCGGAATCTGGTTTGACAAAAATCAGTATGTAGAAACAAGAAATTCCATTATGAAACATATCCTGGAGGAATTCAAAAAAGCCGGCGTTGAAATACCGTATCCGCACGTAACGATAAGCAACGCCTCATCCTTCAGGTGATATTTATTAAACAGAATCAGGTCAGCTCGACATCTGCTTTGAAAAATCATATAATCCGGAATATGGATAGAACATATATCATAGGAATCTGCGGCGGGTCCGGTTCCGGAAAAACAACAATTGTGCGCCAGATTGAAGAAATAGTACCCGATTTTGCCTTTGTACCGCAGGACAACTATTATAAATCAGCCAAATACGTAAATAACCAGAATATCACCGGCTTCAATTTCGATCATCCCGATGCGTTCGATACCGAACTGCTTTACGAGCAGCTTTCATTCCTAAAAAACGGCAAAGCTGTTGATATGCCTCAATATGATTTTGTCCATCACTGCAGAGCTGATAAAACAGTTCTTGTGGAACCCAGAAAAGTTATTATCTATGAAGGGATAATGATCTATTCGGACAAACGGGTCCGCGATCTTGTTGATCTGAAGTTGTTCGTAGACACACCCTCAGACGTACGATTCATACGCAGAATGAAACGCGATATAGAAGAGCGCGGCCGTACAGTCGATTCAGTAATCAAACAGTATATGGAAGTGGTGCGCCCCGGGCACATCGAATTCATCGAACCGACCAAAACATTTGCGGATCTGATAATTCCGGAAGGCGGCTATAATCAAATGGCCCTCCAGGTTCTGACGTCGTTTATCCGCACAACACTTAAGTGATCCGAAATGAACAGTTATACATTTTTTGCAACCTGCCCTTTTTATCTTGAAGAACTTCTTAAAGATGAACTTGAAAGCATAGGCGGAACCGATATTCAGATAGCCCACGGCGGCGCCGGTTTCAGCGGAAGCATAGAAACCGCTTATCGTGCATGCCTGTGGTCAAGAATTGCAAACAGGATCCTTTTCCCTCTGGTTTCATTTGATGTTGAATCTCCCGACGATATCCGGAAAGCAGCTGAGAGTTTTGAATGGGAGAACCATTTCGCTCCTGATTCAACACTTGCCGTCGACTCTACTCTCACCAAAACAAAGGTCTGCACCCCCGACTATGCCGCGCTGTCCGTAAAGGACGGAATAGTAGACCGGGCGCGTAATCTATCCGGCCGCAGGCCCGACATTGATACAAAAAACCCCGACATCAGGCTCCATCTTCATGTTACCCTCAAAAGAGGGGGGATAGCGCTTGATATGTCGGGCGAAGGCCTGCACAAACGTGGATACCGCCTTGAGACGGTAAAGGCCGGAATACGCGAAAACACTGCTGCTGCCGTTTTGATACGGGCCGGATGGGCGGACATGCCGGCCGGATCATTTTTTCTCGATCCTATGTGCGGCTCAGGCACGCTTGTCACCGAAGCAGCTCTTATTGCAGCCGACATTGCGCCTGCAATAAACCGAAGACGTTTCGGTTTCGAGAAATGGCTTCATCACAGCGAAACCCTTTGGAACAGCCTGACAGCCGAGGCTGCTGAACGCAAAGCGGCCGGAATAACGGCACTGAAAAATGCATACAAAAACGGCGCTGTGCCTTTATTTACAGGACGCGACAACAATCCGAAAGCCGTTACCGCAGCCCGTACAAACATTCGGGGAAGCGCCGCCGCCGAACTGTATTCGGCAGGGATTATCAGTATTGAACGGGGCGATTTCTTTAAACAGCTTCCGCCTGAAAATCCGGGACTGCTTGCAGTAAATCCGCCGTACGGCGAAAGGCTGAACAAAGACGATGATATGCTGCTGTTCTACCGGAAAATGGGCGAGATTTTCAAACGCGTATACGGCGGATGGAAAATTGCGCTTCTTACGGGACACCGCGAACTTTCCGATTCGTTAGGTATGCGCGCGGACAAGATCAATACCGTATACAACGGCGGCATACGGTGCACACTCTCCCACTTCAGGATTTTCAGCGATCGGCCGGAAGAAAGCAACGATTCTGTACAAAACGGGGAGAAAGGGGAAAAGACAACTGATTCCGACAGTATGGCGCTCACCGGCCGGGGATATCCTTCCTTTGAGGAACTGTCTCCCGGCGCGCAGATGATATACAACAGGCTTAAAAAAAATGCGAAACGGCTGAAAAGCTGGTTGAAAACGGAACGGATTGAATGCTACAGGCTGTATGATGCCGACATGCCCGAATACTCCGTAGCCGTCGATATCTACCCGCCGGAGGCGGTTGTTCAGGAATATGCCGCGCCGAAGACAATTGATCCCGTAGCTGCCTCCGGCCGGCTGCGGGAAGCAGTACTGGCGGTCCAGGCATGGTTGGAACTTCCGGAAGACATGGTAAAAATCAAGAAACGAAAAAAGCAGCGCGGGAGCAGCCAGTATGAGAAATCCGGCAGCGCAGCGGATATATCCGGACGGCGCATTCTCAGTGAACACGGGTTGAAGTTTTTTATAGACACCTCGAGTTATCTTGATACCGGGATATTTCTCGACAGCCGTCCGATTCGGAAGTTAATCCGAAATGAGGCAAAAGGTAAAAGCTTTCTTAATCTTTTCTGTTACACAGGAACCGCCACAGCCTACGCTGCAGACGGGGGCGCTCTTTCCACAACTTCCGTTGATGCTTCAAAAACCTACCTTGACTGGGCCGAAGCCAATATGAAACTTAACGGTTTCAGAACCGGCAACAGTTTCGTTCGCGACGACTGCCTGACATGGCTTAAATCCGCTGTTAACCGGTGGGATTTTATATATCTTGATCCGCCGACATTTTCGAATTCAAAAAGCCGCACAATCTTTGATCTGCAAAAAGATCATGAAGAACTTGTAAGACTGGCCGTGTCCAGACTTGCTCCGGACGGCCTCCTGCTGTTCTGTAACAATTTCAGAAAATTTAAAATGAGCCCGGAACTCGAGAATGATCTTGATATCACTGAAATAAGCGACCGGACGATTGATCCTGATTTTGAACGACGGAAAACCATCCACCGCTGTTGGAGAATCAAACCTCGTAAGACTTGATTTCCAAATCTTAAACATTACAATTATAGTTATGGATCAAAGTTATAACAAAAAGCTTATTGAAAGTGAGAGAAAATACAGACTGCTTGCTGAAAATTCAATAGACTGCATTTGGACTATGGATCTTAACCTGAAATTTACTTATCTAAGCCCTTCGATTGAACAGATTGTGGGCGCAAAACCCGAAGAATGGATCGGCACAAAACTTAAGGACCACTTTTCAAAAAAAGAATTCCTGAAAGCTGCCGGTTACGCAATGAAAGCAATCAGGTATTATAAAACATTCAATAAAGTTACTTTTGAAACAAAAGTTCTGGATATAAACAGAAGGGAAGTAGACGTTGAAATTACAGGCCGGATCGCAAAGGATGAGAACGGTAAACTGATCGGGCTCCAGGGAACAACAAGGGATATTTCAGATCGGAAAAAAACCGAGCAGGAACTCATCAGATCATTGCGCGAAAGAAATATTCTTCTTTCAGAGGTCCATCACCGGGTCAAGAACAACATGCAGCTGATTATGTCGCTTCTTGAGATACAAAAATCGTACATCTCTCCAAATTCGCTTCAAACACTGAACGAGATAGCCGATCGTATACGCATACTGGCCGATATCCATCAGGATTTTTATTATTCCGGGCAAATATATGAAATAGACATAGCCGATCAGATTCATTCAATATTGCATAATCTGGCAACGGAATATTCATTTGAAATAGAGAAGATTAATATTGATCTTGATATTCCGAAACCTCTTGTCAATCTTGACGTTGCTATTCCGCTAGGACTTATAGTTAATGAACTGTTAACAGTATCGTTCAAACTTTTTTCTGATGCCGGAAATCCCGGCATAAGTCTGTCAATCTTGCATGATACCGACTCAAATATTGAAAAAATTATTTTCGGATGCGACGGGGTCAAAATCGAGATGGAAAACTGCACAGGACGGATGGAATTCAGTTTCATTATATTGAAAGCTCTGGCCGCACAGCTTAATCTCAGTATCAGACAGGAGCCTTCGGAGCCGGATAAAATCCATTTTTTAAAACATTAATTTAATAATTGTGCACTGCAATTCGGATATGGTAAAATCACCGGAGATATAAATAACAGCCGGGAGAGGAACAATCATGAAAACACTGAAGGCAGGTTTCGACAACAATAAATACCTTGAAGAACAAACGTCCGCTATTCTTGAAAGAGTATCGAAATTCGATAACAAACTTTATCTTGAATGCGGCGGAAAACTGATATTTGATTACCACGCGTCACGGGTCCTGCCCGGGTTTGATCCGAATGTCAAAATGCAGGTATTTCAGGCGTTCAGGGAAAAGATTGATGTCATAATCTGTATTTATGCCGGAGATATCGAAAAGAAAAAAGTCCGGGCTGATTTCGGAATAACCTATGACACGGACACCTTGAAACTGATCGATGATTACACATCCTGGGATCTGAATGTCGCAGGGGTGGTTATCACCCGTTTTGAAGATCAGCCCGGCGCCATTCAGTTTCGGAACCTTCTGGAACGTCGCGGTATCAGGGTTTACACGCACAAATACACGAAAGGGTATCCTACCGATGTCGATCTTGTAGTCAGCGACAACGGTTACGGTGCAAATGAATATATCGAAACCAGCCGGCCGGTAGTTGTTGTTACGGCCCCCGGTCCCGGAAGCGGTAAACTTGCAACCTGCCTTTCACAGTTTTATCACGATTACAGAAACGGAATACGATCCGGTTATGCAAAACTTGAAACCTTTCCGATATGGAATCTTCCGTTGAGCCATCCCGTAAATGTAGCGTACGAAGCCGCAACAGCCGATTTGGGCGATGTCAATCAGATAGACAGCTTTCATCTCGAAGCCTACGGAGAAACAGCAGTTAACTATAACCGCGACATTGAAGCTTTTCCTGTACTGAAACGAATAATTGAAAAGATAACCGGGGAAAAATCCTTCTATCAGTCGCCTACCGATATGGGGGTAAACCGCTGCGGATTCGGAATCTATGACGATAATGCCGTACGTGAAGCCTCAAAGCAGGAAATCATTCGAAGATATTTCAGAGCATCATGCGATTACATCAGGGGGTCCGGCTCAAAACAGGCCATAGACAGAATAAAGCTGCTTATGGACAATCTCGAACTTCATTCCGGGGACAGGGTTACAGTTCCCGCCGCCAGGGCAGCTATGGAAGACGGGTCCAAACGGGGAAAAGGCCGGGACGGTATAGTATCCGGCGCAGCCGTTCAGCTGAATGACGGGACAATAATAACCAGTTCCAATTCTGAAACAATGCATGCTGCATCCGCTCTAATTCTGAATGCAGCCAAACATCTTGCCGGAATTCCAGGCAATATTCATCTGATACCAGAAAGCATTATAAGCTCGGTACGTTTTCTTAAGGACAAGGTTCTTGACGGCAGACGGGTCAGCCTGGATCTAGACGAGGTACTGATAGCACTCGCAATTTCAGCTGCAGCAAATCCGGCCGCCCAGACTGCGATGGAAAAGCTGAAGGAACTGCAGGGCTGTGAAGCGCATTTGACCCATCTTGCGTCATCAGGAGACGAAGCGGGCCTTCGAAAACTGAGAATAAATCATACCAGCGATCCGCAGTTTGCGAGCCGTCAGCTTGTTGATGAATAGAAAAGGGTTGTACGAATCCCGCACAACCCTTTCATATATCAGACAGTAAACTTAAACTTTATTATTATGCTGCTCTTTTCCCGGCGGCTTTTGTGTCGTTGCCGTCTCCGGTAGGTTTGAAAAAGTTTTTAAGCAGGTTCACCGGTTTTCGGCGGTTTACATATGCAAAGTTACCTGCGGCAATTTCAGCGTTAATATCCTTATTATTCTCTTTCAGATAATACCAGTGATCCGAAACTGCAAGATACAGTTCGCCTGAAGTCATCTCTGAAAAAGTCCTTCTGAATCCTCTTGCGCTGATTACCCTTTTTAACGGTGTATATACGTTTTCATACCATGAGAAAAGTGCGTCATCCCAGGATACATTCCAGCCGAGCTTTTTATTAAGAAGCTGATTATGAACATCAACATGCTCCGCAAGTGTGTTCCATCCTTCACTTGTCCGGAAGTCAATTCCTTCTTTTGTCAGCATGACTTCCATTACCTGTGCTTTGTTTATTTTATGAGTCATTTCATACTCCTCTTAACAAGAATTATTTATATCGATAAAATAGTACTTATAAATAAAAAAGTCAAGCTATTCCTGAAATTTTTTCTTGACATTTTCGTGATTTCACCCTTATTAACGAAATTCTAATAAAAGTACCGGAAAACAGGCCGATTCAGATGTATCTGATAATAAACTTTTCAAATTTGGCATGTGTAGCCTGATCAATATAAACTGTTCTGGTATAAGCACAAAATCTTTTGCTCGAAAGAAGAGCATCCAGAGCCGTTTCCTGTTCAAGACTCCGAAACATCGGGATCGTAATTGATAAAGAGTATTTTTTCATATAAATTAATATATCATACTTTTTTTACTAATCAAGCTGTAAAGCTTATTGATAAATCTTTCAGGCGGATAAATGACTATAGTTCTGATTTCCATCCATGTCGAAAAAACTCCGCCGGCGTTTCCGCTGGCAGCTGCCGTTATTAAAACCGCGTTGAAACACAATCAGGGAACCGCTGAGTTTGATGTAATAATGAAAGAATATTATCTTCCGATTAACACTGGAAAGGCAGCAGAAGAGCTGCTGAAAACAGGCGCCTCCGCATTCGGCTTTTCCGCCTGCACCTGGAATTCTGCCGAAATAATAAAAATTGCCGCCGGCTTGAGAAAAAGCAATAAAAGATTGCTGCTGTTTACCGGAGGACCCCATCCCAGCGCTGATTCCTCCCGCTTTGCCGAAACCGGTTTATTTGATTTCATCGTTATCGGTGAAGCGGAAAAGCTTATTGCTGAAACCCTTTTAAATCCGCCCAGGCAGAAATCCGCCGTTCTACACTTTCCTCCCGCCGGTTTTACAGAGAGTGAATCACCCTACCCGGCTGTTATTTCACCCTCCCGTCAATATGACGGCGTACTTTGGGAAATCACAAGGGGCTGCCCGTATAATTGTGCATTCTGCTATGAATCGAGAGGAAATAAAACCATAAGGACTATTACAAACGAAAGGATTGAGCGGGAACTTCAGTTATTCAAAAATAACGGTATAGAAAAAATCTGGGTGCTTGATCCTACATTCAATCACAACCGGAAACATGCAGAAACTGTACTTGAATTGATCGCAAAAAATTATCCCGATGCACATTATACATTTGAAATCAGGGCCGAGCTGATGACCGAAAAACTGTGCGGACTTTTTGCAGAGCTTGATGTTTCGCTCCAGATAGGACTTCAGACAACAAACAATGCTGCCCTCACCGAAATAAACAGAAACCTCAACAGTAATAAATTTCTCGAAAAATGCAAACTGATGTCCGGTTACGGCCTGACCTTCGGCCTGGATCTTATATACGGCCTGCCGTTTGACAATTATGAATCATTCATGAAATCTCTCGATTTCGCCGTAAGCACCTCTCCGAACAATATTGATATTTTTCCGTTATCCGTTCTGCCGGGCACAGAACTGACGGAAAAGTCAAAAACCCTGGGATTACATCATGAGGGTTTTCCATCCTACCAGTTAATCGAATGTAACAGCTTCAGCCGAAGCGATATGAGAAAGGCAGAAAAACTCACAGCCGCCGTCGACATGCTGTATAACCGGGAGCAGGCTTTCCCATGGTTTGGAACAGCTGCAGCCGCACTTTCTTTAACGCCATCAGAGTTATTTGAAAAATATACCGGGAATACGAATATAGATGCTGTCGTTTTCTTCCGCAGAGAATTCCACCGGGCAGGGCTCGATCATCTTTTTCCTGTTGTGGACAGCCTGATCAGATGGAGCAGAACTGCGGAAGAGGCCTTTCAAAATCCCGGGAAACCCTTTCAGGTTGTTCTTTGCCGAAAACCGGAAATACTTGACGAACTGTCAAATACTGATCCGGAAACATTTCTCAGACGGTACCCGTCCGGTAAAAACAAAAATTACAGCATTTATTTTGACGGGGAAGATTTGTATATCAATTGAATGCCGGTGATTTCTATGATAAGCTTGATCATCTCCGAACTGCATAATCTAACGATTTAATTCCATGATTTGCAGTCGGTCCGCGGTGTCGCCGCGGCAAGGGCTTAAGGGAAACCCGAAAGCCTCCCGTCAGGAAAGGAGATTTATTTCCGCATCCTGCGAAATAATTAAAATCCGGAGTATTATATGCTGAGAAAAATTTCATTGTTGCTTGCCCTGATTCTGTTTACAGCCACGGGCAATGTATTTGCCGGCGACAAGGCACTTTCTTTCAAATCTTCAAATCCTCAGGACGGCGCTGCCGGCATACCTGTAGATACAGCGGTAGTGCTTGAATTCAGCAACAATGTTGTGAACATGGCGGTAGCCGAAAACAACTCCGGCTGTTTCAGGATGCTTAATCCCGAAGGCCTGGAGATTGAAATTGACGTATACCTTCCGGATGATCAGATCGAGCCGGAGAATAAACGAACCATAACGTTGACCCCGGTTCGGCCGCTAACCGCGGGAACCGGGTATATTATAGTAATTTCTCCCGATCTGACAGCAAAAAACGGAAGCCTGCTCGGCTCCGAACAAACTGTATCTTTTTCTACAGCTGAATAATCAGTGAGACTCGCGGAAAAGCGGCCCGGGCTTCTGTATTTTCTGATTCCGGCCGCACCCCTGATACTGATTATTATTTCTCTTTGTCTCGGGCGGTACCCCATTCCCGTAAGGGATGTTTTTTCAGCCCTGCTGAACCCGTTTACCGGGACCCGCATCGATGCCAGAACCGCAGGAATTGTCAACTATATTCGCCTGCCCCGGGCAATTCTGGCTGTTATGGTCGGCGGAAGTCTTGCTGTTTCAGGAACAGCCTTTCAGGGATTGTTCCGTAATCCGCTGGTAAGTTCAGGCATGCTTGGAGTGAGCAACGGTTCCGGGTTTGGTGCGGCGCTTGCGATAATCCTTTTCGGAAGCAATCCATCAGTGTACCCGTTTTCATTTCTTTTCGGAGGGCTGGCGGTTGTGTTCAGCTGGTTTGTCGGGCGTATCTATAAAACAGCATCCAATATAACCCTGGTGCTCGGCGGCATAGTCATAGGCTCTCTTTTTTCAGCTGCGCTGTCGTTTTTAAAATATATAGCCGACCCTTACGATCAGCTTCCGGCGATTGTTTTCTGGCTTATGGGAAGTCTTGCTTCAGCCCGTTATAAGGACATCCTGCTTGCGGGCATTCCGATGGCGGCAGGCTGTATAGGGCTGTTCGCGGTACGGTACAGAATAAACGTCCTTGCAATGGGCGAAAAAGAAGCCCAAACCCTTGGCGTTGATATCAGGATAACGAGAATATTTGTAATTGTATGCGCTACCCTGGCGACAGCCGGCGCAGTCTGCGTCAGCGGAGTTATCGGCTGGGTCGGGCTGATTGTCCCTCATATGGGAAGAATGATTGCAGGCAGCAACAACCGGCACCTTGTTCCGTTCAGCTTTTCGCTCGGCGGCTGTTTTCTGCTTGTGGTCGACGATTTGTCGAGGCTGATCTCCGGCAGCGAACTGCCCCTGGGAATACTCACAGCCTTTATCGGTGCGCCGTTCTTTATATACCTTTTAAAAAAGACAAAAGCCAGGGGCTGGCAGACATGAGTAAGACCATTCTCAATGCTGAAAACGTCTCGTTCGGGTATGAATCGGCTGACGTGCTTCATGATGTGTCCCTGAAAATCAGCCGCGGGGAAGTTTTCTGCCTGCTGGGCCCCAACGGAAGCGGGAAAACAACCCTTCTTGATTGTTTTCTCGGAATCAACAAGCCAAGGTCAGGAAAAATAGTTATCGACGGCGCCGATATTTCCGGTCTTCCGCCGTCCCGGATAGCCCGGAGACTTGCATATATTCCCCAGAACCACAAGAAAAATTTTCCGTTCACCGTTTTTGATGTAGTGCTTATGGGAAGAACAGCTTATACGGGTTTTTTTGATTCACCCGACAGGAAGGATAAAGAAACCGTATCGGATTTGATCGACAAGATGAATCTGACGCATCTGAAAAACAGGGACTACACACGCATTTCCGGCGGAGAAAGCCAGCTGGTATTAATAATGCGTGCCCTGGTTCAGGAAGCTCCGCTGCTTGTGATGGATGAGCCCTCAAGCCATCTTGATTTCAGAAACGAAATGCTTCTGCTGGAAATGATAGTTGATATAATCAAGGAAGGAACACGCTCCGTAGTTCTTACAACCCATTCCCCTTATATCGCTTTCTTTCTTGAAAACAGCGGAATTCCTGTTTCTGCCGGGCTCATTGATAACGGAAGACTAATCAAAACCGGCACGCCCTCCGGGGTCCTCAACCCGGAAAACATGAAAAAAGTATTCGGCGTGGAAACAGCAATGACAAACCACATTATCGGAAACAGTACGCTGAAAAGCATTATTCCCATTAAAACAATACAGGAGAAAACCGACAAATGAAAAACCCGGTCGTCTTGATACTTGCTTCAGCGTTGCTTGTTTTTGCTGTTCCCTTTCTGTTTTCTTCAGGCTCGGTCGAAATGGAGACAGAGAGCGAAACCTCTGCCTCCGTGACAGTTACAGATTGCTTCGGCCGTGAGGTTGAAATTCCCGGACGGATTGAACGTATAGCATGCATCTATGCCTTTACCGTTCATGTAGTAACCATGCTGGACCGAGGCGAAGACATTGTTTCAGTTGTCTACGGCTCCAAACGCGACAGGCTTCTCAATGAAATCAACCCGTTTATAAAAGAAGCCGCAACCCCGTCCGACGACGGTGTTATTAATATTGAGGAACTGCTTAAAACGAACCCGGACATCATTTTTCTGAAAGGCGACACTGCGCAAATGCCTGCTGAAATAGAAAAAATTGAAAGGTTCAACCTGCCTTATGTCGTAATAGAATACAATACAATCGAAGAACAGATGAAGGCGATCGAATTGATAGGAACCGTCATCGGGAAAAAGGAAAAAGCACAGGCTTATAATAATTATTATCAGCGCCAGATTGATTTTGTTGAATCCCGGGTAATTGATATCCCCACGGAAGACAGAATCCGGGTCTACCATTCAGTCAATGAGGCAGTCCGGACCGACGCACCGGGGACCCTCCCTGCCGAGTGGACAGAGTTAACAGGTGCTATCAATGTTTCAGTCGGAGAACCCCTCAGGTTTCATGACAACAAGTATTTTGCGTCCCTTGAGCAGATTTATCTCTGGGATGCCGATGTAATTATTGCAAACCAGGAGGATGTTGATGAATACATCCTTACAAATGAGAAATGGGCCGGCCTGAAGGCGGTTCAGAACAACAGGGTATACCAGATACCCATCGGTATATCACGCTGGGGGCACCCCGGTGGAATGGAAACGCCCCTTGCGCTTGTCTGGACTGCAAAACTGCTTTATCCGGATCGCTTCAGGGACGTAAACATTGAACAGATTACCAGAAGCTTTTATACGACCTTTTTCAACCATACAATATCGGACGAAATGCTTGAGCGGATCCTCAGTGCCGACAAAATGAGACTTCCCAAAGGAGAAATCTGACGCCGGCAAAACAAGCAGTTTTGAAATGAGCCGGTATTAAAACGCGAAGCTTCCCCCTATACCGGCTGCGAAACCGCGCATTTTGAGCGAGGCGTTCGTTGAATCCACCGTATTCTGGGTCGTCAAATCACCTGCGGGCCCGGTTGAAAAGGCTGCGGTCATCTCAAGCGGAGAAGTAATACTCCGGTATTCGCCAAAGATGCTGATTGTAACGGGATCGATATTTACCCCGAACGAAGCCCCTGCCAGCCAGCCGTATCCGAAACGGGCTGATGCGGACAGCTGGGAAAAACCGGCATATTCGCCGGCTGCTGCAAGATCATCCGCGGCAAAGCTGCCCAAAGGCGTCAGGGTGGCATTCCAGCTTACTGCACCGCCGCCGAAAGCTGACAGGATCACCGGACCTATCGGCAGATTCAGCTGCAGTTTTGCATACGGCAGAAAATTATCAGCTATAAACCACGGCTTTGTCGCGGTGACGGCCGTACCGTTTACGGTAGCGCCCTCAACCATCAGACCATGAAGCTTGCAGTAATCAAAACCTATCGGTATTTCAATAAATTTCCCCATTCCGAGGCTTGTGCTTAAACCTGAGGTTATCGCTACGCTTCCCTCATTGTGAAGATAAAGGCTTTCGGGAACAAAAACAGACAGTTCCATACCGGCAGCTTCTGAAAAAAGCGGCACTGCCAGCAGCAGCAGCAGCAAAATACTTATTATTACAATCTTTTTCATTCTGCACTCCTATTAATTAAGTATATACAAAGCCGGCCCCGTTTCAAGCGGAGCTTTTATACGGCTGTAAAAAAAACAAATAATGAAAACATTATTATTGTTATTAATGCATGAATAACTATTGTGTTGTTTAAAAGCACACTTTCGTCATTATCAAGATAATCGGCGGCAAGGATCGGTAAAGCAAAAATCGGGGGAAGCGTTATCAACAGAAAAAATGCGGAATCATAATAGCCGGACCCCTCTATCACCTTATCCAGGACGATGTATTTTAACAGATAACCCACAGCCAGAGCTGCCGTCAATCTCTGTAAAAAAAGGATAACGCTGCGTTTCAGATAAGCGGTGGTGATGGAAATATTGTAGCCGATAAAAATCAGAATCAGGGGCGTAGTGATACCGGAAGCTCCGTCAACAGCTGTATAAATCCCCCTGATAATAAAATTGCTGCTTTGCGATATATCAAGGTTCAGAATGCTGAACAGACACCCGAGAATTATACTCCAAACGATCGGCGATTTAATAAATCCCGTATTAATTCCTTTGCCTGCCTGACCGCGGCTTAAAAACCACCTGAACATAAAATTAAAAACAAACCAGACAAAAATCTCGTTCCCGATGCCCAGAACTGTATAGTGATGTAAATATTCCAGACCGAATACAGCTTCATAAAGCGGTATGCCGATAAGTCCGAAGTTCATAGTACTCAGAAATAACGGCAGCAGCCTGTTTTTCGACCCGGTCAGTTTGAAAAGAAGGACTCCAATCCAGAACAGAATGAAATTTATACTGAAAACTGCAGCTGTAATCGGAATAAAACTTAAATTAAAATTCAATCTTGAAAACGATAGAAAAAGCACCGCCGGAATGGCCACATAAAGGATGATTTTCTTTATCCCGGCCATTTCCCTGTCTTTAAGAATTCCCGTATTCCTGAAGAATACGCCGATAACGAGAAATATAATAATTTTAAGAATGCCCGCCGCCGCCTGTTCCATACGCCCTTAAATGTCCGGTTTGCTGAAGAGATTTTACACATATTTCGCAGAAACGTACACCGTTCAGGAAATTATATAAATGCTGAAATTATCAGATAAACCGCATAGACTGAGAGGAAACCGGCGCAGAGACCTATAAGAATCCGGTACACCCTGTCGGACATTAGTTTGCGACTTCCGGCAATTCCAAATGAAACAAAGGTATACCATGCAGTATCCGCAATAATATGCCCTGCAAAGAATACAGCAACCCCGGGAAATCCCGATTTTCCGGCGGAAAGAATATAGCCTAGCCCGATTGTTGCCCACCAGATTAACCAGTACGGGTTGGCAAGGCTTAAACCTGCCCCCAGGAGAATGATATTCCCCTTAACAGGAGCAGCATTTTCAATATTAATACGCAAATTTTTCAAATCTCGGAACATTCCCGCAGCCATAAACAGAATAAATCCTCCTCCCGCAAAAGCAATTATCCTGAACACAACAGGAATATTCAGAAAAGGCGCCAGACCAAGAAAAAGAGCAGCTATCAGTAAAATCTCAAGTATGCCGTGCCCCAGCATAAACAGGGGGCCGGCTGAAGGCCCGCGGCGAATACTCTCCGAAATTGTCGCGCTCAACAACGGTCCCGGCATCATGGCACCCGAGAAGGCGATAGTAAACGATGTAATGAAGATCAACCAGTGATTCTGCATATAGAAACAATACGTTATATTGTGTTTTTATTCAATATAACTAATTACATCCCCGCTTTTCAGCGGGGATTGATCGGAGTAAAGACGCCTGCTGCAGATTCTACAATCGCAGCAGCCTCAAGACACAGGTCTTCACGGAACATTCCCGCGATCAACTGAACGCCCTGCGGGATTCCATTTTCAATTCCTACAGGAACTGTCACGGCGGGTACCCCTATAAAACTGCTTGCCGAGCAAAGTCTCATTGCATGGGTGACTTCACGGAACTGTTCAAAGCCTTTGATGTCGTAATCCGGTGGAACTGCCGTCATTGTAAATACAGGGCCGAGTACAAGAGCATAACTGTCAAAAAATTGCGCCCATTCCCGCTGAAACCCCTGGCGCATGGCCGTAAGTTCAAGATATCCAGCCAGGTCCGTCGGCTTCCTGTCCTCCATTGAAAACTCAATATACTTCTGCCCTTCAGGCCCCAACAGGCGTTTCAGCATCGGAAGACTCTGATAGAATTCAGTCATAATCATTTTTCCGTATGCGTCGGTTATTTCCGAAATAAAGGGCAGATCTTTCCTTTCAACGGCATAACCCGCCCCGGCCAGGATTTCGGCGGCTTTATCAACAGCCCGTTCCGCCTCTCCGGCGACACCGGAATTCCCGGGATCGGATACAACAGCTATCTTTATCTGCTTTCCGGGCTTTTCATAAAATAACGGCGCAGGCACTGCCCTCGGATCCGAGGAATCGGGGCCTGCCGCGATCTGGTAGGCAAGATGAAGATCGGCAACAGAACGCGCCAGAAACCCCTCTACCGGAATTTGCTGGGAAGCAAGCGGTGAATTCCTCGGGCCTGCGCTTCGGTCGGATGGGAACCGGCCGAATCCCGGTTTAAGCGCGGCGATACCGTTAAAAAGCGCAGGAATTCTTACCGAACCGCCGGCATCATTTCCCAGTCCCAGCGCCGACATGCCAGTGGCAAGGGCGACGCCTTCTCCACCGCTGGAACCCCCGGGCGACAAAGCCCTGCTCCACGGATTAACAGTAGCTCCGTATAACTGACTTTTTGTATGAAAACGCAGCGATAAATCCGGCATGTTCGTATGCCCTACGGGAATGGCTCCCGCCGCCCGCAATCTTTTAACAACAGGGCAGTCGGCTGCAGCTGTTGCATCCTTCATGGCGGCGATTCCGTTCGTAGTTGGATACCCGGCGACGTCCAGGTTTTCCTTTACCGTAAAGGGGACTCCTGCCAGCGGCCCGACCTGTTCGCCGGCTGCTCTCCTGCGATCAATTTCAGCAGCGGCCTCAAGCGCCTGATCAGCAAACAACGTTGTAACGGCATTGACGCTGCCGTTAACCGAATTTATTCTGCTGATACATGATTCAACTGCTTCTGCAGCATTCAGCTTGCCTTGTGCAATCGCGGAAGCAAGACTTACCGCGTTCAACTCCCAGGGCTGCCGGCCTTTCAGGTTCTGTTCATAACTGTCTTTAAGCGGCGACAAAGTTTTCAATTGATAAATATTGTTTTTGGAAAACGGGTTCCTGACACTTTCAAGCATCAGCGCAAGATGCTCCCTGACATCATCAGGCCAGGAGGCTGTAAGCATATCAAAGATTATCCATTTCCGGGAGTATAACGCCCGCGAGGCTTCCTCAAAACCAATCAGGTTTCCGGCAATCACCCACATAAACTTACCGGCGGCATCTATGCATTGCTTTTCCTCATCCTCAGGTTTGGTATTCTTAACAGCCGATTCAATCAGCCTCCGCAAAGAGGCGGAAGCATTTTGGGGTTGCTGCTGCAGCCATTCCCAGTGACGAGGCAACAGAGAAATTTCGCCGTTAACTACTCCCAGACGGGGCCTGCCCGGCCCTTTTTTGGGTTCAGGCGGCAGGTTATTCTGCATAACTTCCTGCAGTGTTCCGTTAAAATTGAAATCAATCTGCTTTCCTGTTTTATTATCAAAAATCAGAACGGATTGCTGTTCATTATTGTGGAGAAAGTCATATGTTCTCTCAATAATTTCCTCCAAGTCTCCGGTTGCTATATTCCTGAAACCTGAAAACGTTGAATATCTTTCGCTATCTTTCATGACAGTATTTTATACCATAATATTCAACATGTCAATATTACCCGGTATTAATTAATATATTGCTTTATTACCGTCTTTTATTTCATAATATTTACACCCACAACGGATTATTTTTTAAGTAGACTGAAACGAAAACAGGATCTACAATATGGCGGAAACATTCATCAAAAGGAGCAGATAATGATAAAAGCCGGAATAATAATTTGCAGCCGTTATATAACCTGCGGCGGCGGAAAATGTCTCAGGGCAATGAAAGAACATACCGGGGGATTCGCAAGGTATCCTGACGATGAAACACTTGAGCTGGTCGGCTATTCAAACTGCGGAGGCTGCCCCGGCGGAAATATTGAATACGTCCCGGAAGAAATGATTAAAAACGGCGCCGAAGTAATTCATTTCGCAACTGGTATGGTTGTCGGCTATCCGCCCTGCCCGTATATCAAGGAACTGAAAGACTTCGTTGAAACCCGTTATAAAATACCTGTGGTAATCGGTACTCATCCCATACCGCTTAAATATTATGATACTCATAAAAAGCTCTCAAGCTGGGATTCAATGAATATGGCTGAAATATGCAGTCCATTGATGGAAGAGGATAAAAAAATAATGGAAGCATATAACTGAGTTTATTTAACCGGGCGATCTTTCTCGGCTAAAATCATCTGAAAAAGTTGGCAATATCAGGATGTTTACATTATCTTATAAGTATGGACACAGAAAACCTGAAAAAAAACATTGAAGAACTGAAAGACGAAATCAGCAGACTTCAGGACGAGGCTCCTGAAACAGCAGTAAGGCTGCAGCAACTGGTCGACAACATGGAACAGACTATCGATTCGGATGAACCGAATAACGATGATCTTGTTGCAGGAATTCAAAAAAATATTGAACACCTGGAAACGGAACATCCTTCAGCAACCGAAATACTCAACCGAATTGCAACGGTCCTCAGCAATATGGGAATCTGATACGGGTTTCATTTAAAGAACAATCTTTGGCCGATCCTGTCGACAAAAAATTTATGAAAACAATAAACGAAAAATCTTCTCTGCATCAGGTTTCTCAATATCTTTGACAAATCTGGAAGCCTTAAGGGTGTATGATCCGTCCAGGCGGTCATTGACATTTATAATCCTGTACCCAAGAAAGTACTTTGGAAAGCTGCCGCCGAAACCGGGTCCCAATAAATTTCCGTACTGATCTGCCGGGCGGACATTAATATTATAGTATTTCCCGTCTTTTATAATTTTTATATCGGAATGATCATAATCAGGACGTACATTAATCTTCACGGGGCGATCGACCACTCTTTCGTATACCCCGTTCTTTTTGTCTTCATGTCTTATTATCACCCTGGCTTTATGATACCCCTGAGTTGTCAGCCCGGTCACTACCCCGCTCATCAGGTTCGCTTTGGTTTGCTTCAGCGAAAGAGAAAAACTTTCTTTAAGCTTTAAACCTTTCAGCAACCCCGGTTCCGAAAGCAGTTTTTCCACTTTTGCATTCATTTTTCCGGTTCCGCCGCTTACAGCGTCTCCGGGGATTACGGGCGCATGCAAAGGTTTGTAACCCGAAATTATATTGGTCAGGGCCTCAGCCGGAGATTTAACCTTGATCTGTATATCCGGATCTACAGGAGGCAGCTCTTTTTTTCTAGCCAGCAGGATCGATATATCAAAGGGGTTGCCCGCGAATACCGGCAAACCTCCCAACTGAAGCTGATAATAATAATCTTTCTCATCGGCAATTACAGTCAGAAGATATGATCTGCCGGCCGCGGCGGCGCCATCCTCCGGCGAAAAAACCGATACGGACCAATCACCCCTGGGTAGAACCGAATACTTAAACGCCGATGCTATATCCGAAGGATCGACAAACCGGCCGTTGTTTCGAAACCGCGGTTTCGATTTCCTGATTACCCGGGAAAGTGGAGATTCCGCCCGTTCATCGGTATAAGTTAAATCTCCTTCGCTCCATGTTTTAAGCTGATAATGAGGAAATTCAACAATACATATTACCGACCTTTCTTTTCTGATAATCCTGTCGAAACTAATCCTGGTATTGCCTTTTTTTAGAGTCAAATCAAGCGACTTCCCCCCCGGCCATTCCAGATAAAATGCAATCTTTGATACTGTAGTATTCAGCGGGAAAAGGATTTCTCCGCGGCCGTTGCTGCCGAGATGTTCCGATTCATTTCTTACTATCTGCGGGCTTGACGACGGGAAAAGATCAGGAAGAATACTGTTTAACGACGCACTTATTTCAGGCCAGATTTGAACGCTGCAGTATTCGCTGCCGCCGGAAACCGACGAAATATTTTCCAGCGTAGTCAGCCAGTCGCCCTGGAACCCGATCCCCATTGTATGTACCGGGATATCAGCTCCTCCGGGGATATTTATTGTTCCCATGTTCGAAGGACACCCGGAGCCGGTACCTGCCGTTTCGACAGACAGGCTGTCGGGATTATCAGTACTGTTAAAGGTTACATACGGCGGCACGTTTTGCTGGCCATCGGCAAAGAACACTATTGCCCGGCGGCCGAAGTAGTTATTGTTCGGAACGGTATAACTCAACAAATCCAGGGCTCTTGACAATCCTGCTCCCATCGCCGTTGTTGAGCTCAATGGATTTTCATCCAGTGCATCGGAGAAAATATTCTGATTAACGGCCAAATCCTGCTTCGGGGTAAGCGCCAGCGCGGTAATTGCATTTTTCGAATAAAGCACCACACCGTAGCGATCGCCGGGCGTTCCAAACTCGGCGATAAGATCAGGCACAACAGCGTCGAGGGCTTCTCTCACCCAGACAGCTTTATGCTTTGTTACCGACGGGTTTCCGTATGTCGCGTTTGAGTTCATGCTTCCGGATTTGTCTACAACATATACAATATGGTAGGGCTGCTGGTCTTCCGCCGTGAGGGTATTTTTCGTCAATTCGATTGAATCCGTTTTTTTGTTTCCGTTCGCGTCAACCGCTTCCAAGATCAGGGTAAAGGTCGTGCCGTCAGCAACCGAACCGTAACCCGTCACACCATAAAGATTTATGGAATCTCCGCCCAAAACAGTACTCTGGCCGTTTATTATCAGCCTTTTCTCCGCGGCCCCCGTTACGCTGACTCTTACAGTCACGTTATTCACAACCGCTCCGTTTAACGGATAAAGAATCGATGCCTCGGGTGGATCAAGGTCCAGGGTATAAGAGAAATTCTTTACGCCGCGAAGCTCATTTCCGAAGCGGTTGGTAATCACGGCATTCGAATTCGTACCCAAAGTAAACTGCAATGTTCCGGTGCCGCCCCAGCCAGCTGAATTCAGGGTAACCGTATACTGCTTATTTGGGGCGGCAGCCTCTCCGCTTGCTGCCGGCGCTGCCGCAGCTGAAACAAACCCGGTTATGCCGCCTGAAACAGTCTCGGAGACATCGTCCGTCGTGAGCGCGCCTGTTACGGGAACTGTCGGAGAGGATACAGGCTGTGAAAAAACCTCATCGGTAAAAGGAACCTTGAATTCGAGGTTACCGTACATATTCGACGTGTGTGTATTCAGCGGACTGGACCCTGGCGGAACGATCCCTGAATGAACGATTTCGGGGCCGTTGAAAGTTACTGCATACTTTGTGTCAATATTGGGTGTTATTCCTTTTGTGTCGTGAGTAAGCAATGCGGCGGTATCAAGGTCAATACGCACTGTTCCTGCGTCGAGGGGAGGCCCGGCCGGCCTGGTTATTCCGAGCGTCACTTCATTTTCAATTTCTCCTACATTAATTTGATCAACAGAAGACAAGCCTGAATTATTGTAATCCGCGCTGTTGATCTGCAACCCGGTTCCGCCGCCACCGCCGGTTGAATAATTGCCGGAATCTTTGAGTTCCGCCGGCAGCAGAGGACGCGAAAACCTGATTCTGACGGTAGAAAGATCAGCGACGGTGATATTCGCGCTGCCTATAGCGGGATCAGCTGAAATAACATAAGGGTCCCTGAAAAGGTTTTTAAGACGCTCCAGAACATAGGCTTTAACATTGTCATAATCAGCGCTGTCGAAACCGGTGTATCCGGCCGGGGAAAGGTGATGGAACGAAATCGGCTCATTTGAAAAAACATCATCAGTCGGGTCAGATGGAGTATCGGCTCCGGCAGTCTGCGTATTTCCCAGGTCATGCCACTTGTCGGCCAGGGTATCGTTGCTGTCGATGATAAAACCCCACAGGCTGCTGCCGACACCGGCAAGAGCGTTCAGCGGAAAAGAGTCGTCGGTCGCGTTCAGGAATTCCGCCCGGTACAGATCACCCAACCCGTCTGCATCAAGCAGCACATCGTAGTCAGCCGAGATTGGTATCGAAGACGAGCCGCCGTGGTTTGTGACAACAGCTGTCAGACGAAAATGGTTCTTGACATCGGCGTCATCCGACGCAATATTTTCATTTATAAGAAATGTCTCCATTTCGGACCAGATCGAATCAAGCCTGCCCTGCCATGAATCGCCTATGCTGTTGTCGGTAAACAGCAGCAGCCCCACCTTGCCGCTGAAATCCACCGGCACCCGTGTATCATCCGGATTAAATAGACCCGGGGTCTTCAAGGCTCCTTTATAGTCGAATGTTTCTCCTGTTTTCATTATCTTCCCCTTTTTATTATTGTGCGTTTACACCATCGTTGTTCCAGTAACTCAATTTATCGGTGACCCCGCCTATCGATACGTTATTTGAAGAGAATGTATTGTACCTGACATCGGTGCCGAGATCATTGTCGGTGTACCAGACTCCGGCCTGCGTACCGAAATAATTATCAGAAAAAATCGCCGGGCTTGAGGTTGAGCTGTTCTCGTACAGATAGTAAGCCGTACCGCTCGGCGAATCAAACAGAACATACTGTATAACAGGAGCAGCGGTTGAAGTACTGTATATCCCGTATGATCTGTAAGTGGATGTTCCGGCATAAATTAACGCGCGATCAGCGGCGCTGTTTCCGGTAACGGTAAGGCTTGAATTCGTCCTGACGGCGTAGGAACTGGCGGAGGAACTGTGCCCGGCATCGCCGCTGTAAATCTCACAATCATGGATAATTGCGGTTGAGTCCAGCGAGAGCAGTCCGAATGAGGACTGGTTAGTATCATCCGGTTCGACGAAGCATCCGGTAATCGAGACTGCCGCGCAGGTATCAATAAAAATACCGTAGGACCATTCCGGATATGTTGAATTACCCTGGTTTGTAACCGTAATATCGGCAAGAGTCAGGTTGCTGTCTGCATTCTCTATTCTGATTCCGGCACCGGCGCAGTCTGCCCCTCCTGTCACTTCCGGAATCTCAATTGTAAAGCGGGAAAGCTCGGTCGGCTGACTATAGACAACAGATGAAAGTACCGCGGCAACAGGATTATGATAACCGCCGCCGCTTGTTCTTGTGTCGCTTATCGTTGTTGTATACAGGCTTTCGCTTCTGGTGCCGAAATCACCGGACCAGCGTCCCAATACCGAAATTCCGTCGGCCATTGTTACAACAGGCCCGGCTGCCGCATAGGTCCCTCCCGCGACGCGAACTTCGGCGGTATCAATCCCGTTGGCAGGCGTTACATAGAGACTGTCCGCCCCGTCTACGGCATCCTGAATAGCATCAAAAGGCAGGCTCACCGTGCCGTCGCCTCCCGGAGCCGCTGAAGAATCGGCGCATGTCCCGTTAAAAACATCATAGCTGATGCTGAAGGTGTCTATCGGTACGCCGTACTGGTTTTCACAGTCTACGATCAGGACCATGTCGTCTCCGGCAATCCATAGTCCGGAAGCGGAAACCACAAGCCGGTCGTCGGTATGCACGGAGGTCTCCCATGAACCTGCCGCCGTGCCGATTGTGCCGCCGAAGGATTCGCTTGTATTCTTCATTGTTTCGGAAAAGGTCAGAATTATTTTTTCATGGCCGGTTATAACCGAATCGGCGGCAATCGCCGTAGTCGGCGGCGCTACATATATCTCTACCTGAATCGAACGCCGTACACTCAGAATGCCTCCAGCGTTTTTAGCCCAGGCGTACAGTGTCCGGACGCCCTGTTCAGCGGAAAAGGTGTAATCAGAAGGAGCTGTTCCCGTCCATCCGGCGCCGCCCGGGTCCGGGGCGTCGGAGCTTTCGCTGATATACCATCCCGTAACGTTTCCGTCGCCGCTGAGATCGAACGTGATTGCCGGGTTGCCAGTCGGGGTAGCGCTTGTTAGTGAAAAGCTTGTAGACGGGCCGGCCGTATAAAGCACAAGCGTAAATGATGCGGGCTCGCTTACGTTTCCCGCCCCGTCTTTGGCCCACGCATATACGGTTTTATCTCCGTCGCCGTCGGACAGCTGGTAAGCGGAAGGAAGCTCAGTAAGCCAGCTGCCGGCTGTGGCGTCGGGCGCTGCCCCGGTTTCATTTACAAGCCATCCAGCAACACCGGAAACATCATCGCTGCCGGCCAGTGTAAAGGTTATATTGCGGCTTGTTGCCGGGTTTTCGCTCGTAAGAGCAAACTCGGTTATAACGGGAGGAACCGTATCCAGGTGACGCTGTTCGTCCTCCTTAATAATCCTGTCCAGAGGATTATCGCAGGCGGAAACAATAATAATGACAGAAAATAAAACCGGAAATATTACTGATATTATTCTTCGGACCATAGCGGGGCCCTCCTTTCTTCGTTAAATCCGGCTCGTGATGTTGATTCTGAAGCTGTTGTCAGGTAGGAATATTCCTCCGCAAGCAGCGGATCGAGCTCTGCCAGCTTTTCGTATCTGATTTTTACTTCACTGTAATCTTCCAGCTCATAATTCACGCGGGCAAGCCCGAGAACGACATTGGGGTTTTCCGGAAACAGCCTGTCCGCTCTTTCAAAAAAAACTGCGGCTTCCGCATATTCTTCCTTAAGAAGAAAAATATTGCCCAGGTTAATAATTGCGGGGGCATAATCTTCAGCAGCGGCCAGCTGAAAATTTTCCACCGCATCATCAATCAGCCCGTATCTCGCATAAAGGACCCCGAGACGATTAACCTGACGGGGACTGTTATTGCTCTGCGAGATTTTTTTCTCAAGGGCTTCTTTTCTGCCTTCAATATCGTTTCTGATAAAGGCTTCAAGATGCTTTTCATACGATAAAAGGACATCGCCTGTATCGGGAAAATCTATATCAGCATCATTGAAAGGCGAATCCACAGGCCGGTATATATTCCATGCCTCGCGCACCGGGAAAAACCCGGCATTTTCCGGGGCATCCGCCCTCCATTCACGCGCCGCGTAATGCCAGGCCTTTATAAAATCGTCCCCGAACATTGTGATTTCAACAGGCACCCATGTATTATCATTCATGAAAATCAAATTATCGGGGTTGGAAAACATCTTCCGTCCTTCTTCGGGAGGGATATCAAGCGAAAAAGCAATAAAAATATGGCCGGGAACGGTAACGAAGGCTGTATCGATATTTATCGACTGCAGCAGCGCCGCGTACATGATTGAAAGATCGTCGCAATCGCCGGAACGATAGGTAAGAGTTTCATTCGGAAACTGAAGAAAATCGACGGAATAACGATTTTCGGAAAGGTCCTGATAAGGCGTCGCCGGATCGACTACATATCCCATCCCGTACTCTGAAAGTCCCTGAAAAACAGCGAAAGCATATCTGAAATTGGCATTGAGCGAGGCTGCGCTTTGTTCACGCACAGCTGCTGCTATGGGTTTTGAAAAGCGGAGAACAGCAGGATCGTTTGCAGTAACAAAACTTGCAGCCCTGTTGTCGTCAACCCAGGTCATGGCGTTTCGCCGTTCTATCGGCAGGACACAGGATTTGCTTGTTAAAATGTCCGTTCCCGAGACTACATATTCTATGATAATCTCCGCGGAAGCTTCGGTTCCTTCGGTCAGTTCAAGAATATTTTTCCCGAAAAGCGCGAACAGTGGTATGGTTTGTTCCCGGTTCATGGGGATACGATCGAAATTAGCTGAAACTGTCGGGTTGGCCATGTATTCTTCGGCAAAAAAACTTACGGTTACGTTCTCTATTGGAGCATTCTCACCGTTTTTTATGACAACCGTGCCCACCGGATGTTTCGAATAATATGCATGAAACACCGGAAAAACCTGTTCAAAATGAATATCCATATATTCAATTCTGGATTTTTTCTTTGCACCCGAAGGATTAATACTTACTTCAAGAGAGGTTTGCACCCCCTGGAAAAAAGGTTCGGTTCCGGTAAAATAGTGACGATATGCTCCGGAGACACCAAGAGAAAACGAAGGATTAAACTTAAAAGACAAATTTGCCCCGGCCTTGAAAAAGACGCTGCCGCCTGTCTCGTTTTCATACATACCCAGGTAATATCCCCCGCTGCCGGAAGCTCTTAAATTCAACCTGTTAACAGGCGAGACATTAACTCCGCCGCCTGCTCCTGCTGAAAATAGCAAGAGCCCCGAATCGGTAATAGTGTTCGTGCTTTGTTCAAACCCGATGCCCCCGGACGCAAATACTACCGGAGCAAAAGGCATATAATAGTCGCATTCAAGATCCGCCGAAAACCCCAACCCGTACCTGCCGTTGCTGGACCCTACAGGCACAACGGCGCCCGGAGTCAAACGAAACTGAATGCCGTTATTTTGTTGAGAATAAATAATTGAAACTGACAAAACATAAAAAACAAGAGTTAAAAAGAGATAATTTTTTTTCATAATTGCCCCATTCAATAACCATGTCAGCAGCACAGCTCTGATAAATGATTAGATGTATAAGGCCTGGTGAGCAGGATGCTCAGGAACCGGAATATACTTTTTGCTCTGTTGAACTTGTATAACTTTTTGCCATAACTCCGACACAATATTAAATATTATTATTAATGTTACGGGGTATTTAATTATGAGTCAAGAAAAAAGATATCAGGGAGACCGGAATCTGTAACAAAATATGTTGTGCTGCATCTAAAAAAGCTCGTCCGACCCCAGGCTGTACTCCTCATTTGAAGCATACCCTTTGGGAAAATCAGTCGAGACAATCTGGGCTCCTGAAGCGATTGCAAGACGTTTTCTTTCTTCCGAATACTCAAGGTCGGCATCAGCCCGTGTCCGCACTATAAAACCTTCTTTGACTAATTCGGCAATATCTGCAGATCCCGGTTCGTTTCTGAGAATAAAAGAAGCTTCCGGCGAATCACGATCAGCCATAAAAAAACTGACGCGGTCGCTGCTGTCGAAATATTCCCCGTTAAAGTAGTCCGCATCGTTTTCATGAAATACAAAAATAAACTTCCCGCGCGATTTTCCAAGCTCCGGCCAGCCATTATCAATCAGCCCACCACGGACAGTACCGTCAGCCCCTCGGATTGTATCGGGAGTTATAGGCTTTTGCCCCAGAACCCCGGAGATTATTTTATCGACGCCGGCAAGCGCTTCGGGGCTCCACTTCCTGAGCCCGGGGTCGAGAAACCTCCAGTCGTCTTTTGTTTCCATTATCACGATTACAGGTATGTGCTCCGGATGCCTGTCGGACCACAATTTCATCTCTTCGAGGGCGCCTTTAAAAACCGGCGAGTGGCCGCGATTGTCGACAAGCGGAACATGAATACATTCATAACTGCCGCTGCGATAACGCCGCAGATCCAGTTCAAAACTTCGCACCCCAAGCTCAAGCTGGCTGTAAAAACCGGAATGCGAATATTTCAGCTTATCAGCCTCGCCGGGCTGAAACAGATCCAGCAGAACAAGCTGCAGCAGACTGGCCTTGCCGTGATAACTGTTATGCGTCGCCAGCCATCGTATCTGGTTTAGCCTGAGCGAATCGTCAAGCAGCGTATCCGGAATACTCATCGACGGAAAAGGCGTTTCCGTCAACAGTTCAATACGTTCCATCTGAGCAGTTTTATCTGCATTCCTTACAAACCGGAGTGAAAGCACAAGAGCGGCAAAAATAAGAATAATCAAAATAATAAAAATCAGAACAATTCTGAAAAACTTCTTCATTTTATCTACCTTTAAAACCAATGTTGACATTCAGCTTTATTTCATCCATTCATCCAGAAGATTCAGCTCCCGAATCATCCTGTAACGGATAAACTCGTTCAGATACGACATTGCCTGTTCGGCGCTCAGGTATGTGGGCAGGCCCCCGGAATCCATAACTCCGATCATCCTGCCGAACAGGTCGTCACCGCCGCTTACGGCGGTAAGCGAAACAACCGCCGGTTTGTCCGATTTTCCGGCTATGCGGGCAAGCAGCGCGCCGAGATTATTGCTGCAGCCGGCAATTTCATCATCGGTAGTATGTATTGCTCCTGCATGCGGAACAATCGAAATACATACTGCATCTACTTCAGGCGCATCAAGCATAATCTCAACGGATCGGGCAAAAACTTCATCGTCAGCCATGGGAGTTAAATCGAGCAGCGGTTCAACAGTTACAAACGACGGAAGTACGCCGGCAAGCATTGCAGTGGTTTTTTCAGAAAGCTCTGCCAGTTCCAGCTCTCTAAGGTTATCCGCTGCATTTGCTTTCTCATACCCGGCATTGGTTATTACTGCGGTGCGCCTGCCGCTGATTTTTTTATCGTGCAGCATGGCAAAGATTTTAAGACAACCGAGATGATCGGCCATGGTGTCTGCAACAACAAGACCGGCCTGCTTGAGGGCGGCACGGGCAACAGCGTACTCACCAGCCATGCTTGCGGTATGCGACTGGGTAGCCATCTGCCCGGCAGCGGTCCTTCCAGCTTTGTAAACAACAATCGGAATCCTGCTGCGCCTGGTAATTTCAAAAAAACGTCGCCCTGCTCCGGGTTTGAATCCTTCAATATAAATACCGATAGCCTTGATTCCTTCTTCATCCTGAAAATATTCAACCAGATCGCCGGGATCTACATCAAGCTGATTTCCGTAACTGACAGCGACTCTGGGGCTTACGGATTTTTTTAAGTTTGCAAGCTCAACAAGCCCGAGCGCTCCGCTCTGGCTGAACAGCGCAATATTCTGTTCACGGTTCATATCCAGCTTGAACTTTGCTTCAGGTATGAAGAATGTATTAAGCCCGCCGCCGCCGCCGTCGGAAGCGTATAAAATCCCCAGGCAGTTCGGTCCCATCACCCTGATCCCGGCTTCCGCAGCTATGCGTCCGATTTCTTCTTCAAGTCCCTCGTTACTGCCTGACTCGCTGAATCCCCCGGGGATAAGAAGCAGCGCCCTGCAGCCTGAAGAGGCAGCTTCCTTTACAACCTTTAAACTTGCTTCAGCCGGGACCGTTACTATCACCAGCTCGCATTGCTGCGGAAGATCCGCCAGGCTTTCATAGAGCCTTGTCTGAACACCTGCTACCAGTGCATTTCCGCCTTTCGGATTAACACAATAAAGATCCTTCCGGCCGAGCTTCAGAATATTCGAGGCAATAACGCTTCCGGCGCTGCTGCTGTCCGTACTGCTGACGCCGATGACCGCAACTCCGTCAGGATGGAAAAACGACGCGAGGGTTGATTTATCAGGCTTCTGCCTTCGAACCCCGTTTTTCATTTTCCTCCCGAAAACTGCATAACCATCAAGTGCTATCAGGTTACCGTCCGGATTAAACACGAAAGGGTTAATCTCAAACTCATTAAGAACATAGGTCGAAGAGCTGTCGAAAAAATTAGAAAAAGCCATTGCCAGTTCGCCGAGCTTTATCTTTATTTCAAGAATCTTGTCGATATAATCGCCTTTTCCTTCCTGCAGATACTTATTGTGTATCTCGGTGGACGCAAGCAATGCTCCGGCCCATTCGCGTGTAACAGGCGGAAGCAGCAGGTTCGGAGCGGAAAAATGTTTTGCGAACAGTTCCGCGTCGGACCCGCCTTTACTGAAAGACAGCACCGGCCCGAAAACACCGCTTTCCTGAAATCCTATCAGCACTTCGTTTCCGAGTTCAGGAGAATATTCGATAAAATCCACAAGCAGAACACCTTCAACAGGAATATCCTGGTTTTTAAAACTGTCAATCATCTTCCTGATGCTGTATTTAACAAAATCAAGATCTTTGTAAAGTATCTGAACGCCGCCGGCTTTCTGTTTATGCGCAATTTCGGGGCTGATAATCTTGATTACTATACGGCTGCTTCCGAACCCTGAAAGAAGATCTCTTGTTACCCCGGCTTCGTCGGACACAACCCTGTGAACAGGAGTCCTGATCTTCATCAGATCAAGAACCTTGTAAACCTCATATTCATATAACTGTGATCGTTTTGATAAATGCGCTTCGTCAAGAATCTGCTCAATCCCTGCAAGTATATCCTGCGTCAAATTGTCCTCCGTCTGTCGTTATGGTTTTTATTATAAACTCAATATAGTGTGAGCGAAAGAAAAAATAAATCTTGCCAAATTACTTAACGGATGTTATGCTATACAAATGTTAAGTAATAAAGTAACCGAGCTTGCCGAGTCGGCACGATACGATGTCTGCCTTGCTTCCTGTTCAAGCGGTGCAGCCGGGAAACCGGGAAGAACCCGCAAGCCCGAAAACCCCCTCCATGAATGGATTTACCCTGCTTCGGTTCCCGGACAGGGGAAAGTCCATATTCTGAAAATCCTTCAAAGCAACAGCTGCAAAAATAACTGCACCTACTGCCGGTTTGCCGTAAATAATGATGATGTAAAAAGAGTCAGCCTGAGTCCGGATGAACTGGCTGCTTCGTTTATGGAAATGGTATACAGCGGACTGGTAGAAGGTATTTTTCTTTCTTCAGGCGTATGCGGTTCCCCTTCCCGGGCCATGGAAGATATGGTTAAAACTGCTGTAATTCTTCGCCGCACATACCGTTTTAACGGTTACATCCACTTAAAAATCATTCCGGGATGCTCAGAACACCTTATTGATACCGCGGCGGCTTTGGCGAACAGGCTTTCCATTAATCTTGAAGCCCCTACCGAAAGACATCTGGAGGCCATTGCACCGGATAAAAAACTGGAGCGTGACATACTGCCTGCTGTTTCCCGTGTTTCGGGTCTGCTTCAGGCAAAGAAGAACGGTTTATCCGGCACGGCAATAAAAACGACAAGTCAGACCACCCAGTTTGTGATAGGAGCCGCCGGTGAAAAGGATTTCGATATAATGAGATCCGTAGACAGGCTTTACCGTGATTATTTCATGTTCAGAGCCTATTTTTCCGCATATCAGAAACAGCATGGCCCGTCAACTTCTGAAGCGACAAAATCGGCGATACAAAAGAAAAAAGACGAGATATCAGGGAAAGGGTTTGAAGGTTCTCCGCTGCTAAGGGAACACCGCCTTTACCAATGTGATTTTCTTATGCGGGCATACGGGTTTCGCTTTCCTGACCTGGTTTTCAACAGTATGGGAGACATTCCGCTTGAAACCGACCCCAAAACGGCATGGGCCGTAATGAATCCGGGTTTTTTCCCGGTTGAGATCAACAAGGCTGATTTTGACACCCTGCTGCATGTCCCGGGCATAGGCCCCGTGGCCGCTGAAAGAATCATCATGATCAGGCGCTGTGGTGTAATTAACGATATCGAAACCCTTAAGCAGAGCGGGGCCTGGACAAAACGGGCGGCAGGCTGGATTGAACTTAACGGACACGCCCCCGTATTTGCCGAAAGCGAAAGTTCCTTTTTACCTGCCCAGAAATGGCTGTTCGAGGAACTCTCTCCGGCCGGATGGAAAACCGCAGGGGCAAGAACCAAAAACACGGATACCGGTTACAACTATCCCGCGCAAAGGGGTAAATGGGTTAATTATCAGTTTGGAAAAAACGATAAAAAAATCTACTGCAAATAATCAGCCGGTTTATTTTAATAAAAAGATTCAGGTTTAATTTTCTGTGATAATACCCGCTTCCTGTTCCGCCCTGAAGGTTCTGAGCCTGGCGGTAATATCCCCGATGTGTTTTCTCATGGCATGCTGCATCTTTGCAGTATCGCCGGTTCTTATGCTGTTAACTATTGCCATGTGTTCGGTTATTGCAAATTCATAGCTGTCGAAAATAACATAGGTAGCTTTAATCTCTTCAAACATGAAATCACGAAGAAGGTCATATATCGTCGTAAAAAGACTGTTATTGCAGTATTTGATCAGTATCCTGTGAAAATTATAATCAGCGGTTATCAACTCTTCAATCGAACCGCGGGCAATTGATGTTTTAAAATTTTCAAGTTCTTCTTCCAGATCATCAGCAAGTTTCTGCACTAATTCAGGGAAATCTTCAGCTTCCCTGGAAATTTTCAGCAGCGTCCAGGTCTCAAGTGCGCCCCTGATTTCAACCATTTCAAAAAGTTCGTTTTTACCCAGAAGAATCGCCCAGGAAAGGGCTTCAGAAGACACATTTGTCCGATCTGATACAAAAGTGCCAAGAGCAGCCTTTGACTCAAGAATTCCAAGATAATTAAAGACCTTGAGGGCTTCACGTATTGATGATCGGCCGAGTCCGAACATCTCGGCAAGCTCTCCCTCGGTAGGTATTTTATCACCTACATTATATTCACCGGAGGCAATCAGCTCACGGATCTGCTCCATTACCTGTGCTACTACGGTTTTCTGCTTAATTACCTTTTTACTGTTATTATCACTCATAACCTATTATGTACTATATGTATAGTTTAGACAATCCCTTTGTCTGACAAATAAACAATTAGGACTCTTTAATATCAGAATCCATAACTGACCTGTTTCAACTACTCCTGCCGGTTTCATTCTGCTGCCCGGTTGTCCAATACCCGTTTTGCCTTGCCCTCAGATACAGGAAGGGCTCCGTGCTCATGAAGTTCCACTACCGGGTTTATGAATATCGAGGCTTTCAGGTTCTCGGCAATTTTTGCTTTAAGGGCATATAAATCACGTGTATCGTCGGTAAGAGCGTCTCTGGTGACCTCGGTTTTTACTATCAGCTTATCGAGAGGACCGGATTTCTCCACTACTATCAGGTAATTGGTTCCAACTTCCGGCATCCGCATGATTACTTCTTCAATCTGCGACGGGAATATATTTACCCCGTTTATTATAAGCATATCATCGGAACGACCCTTCATCCTGGCAACCCTTCTGTGAGTACGCCCGCATTTGCACTGCCCGGGAATTATACGGGTAAGATCCCGCGTGCGATAGCGAATCAACGGCATTGCATCTCTCTGCAGAATGGTTAATACCAGTTCGCCCTCTTCTCCTTCAGGCAGAGGCTCAAGGGTCACCGGATCAATTATTTCCATGATATACGCATCTTCCCATACATGCATGCAGTCTTTATAAACACATTCAAAAGCAAGCCCCGGTCCGTTCATCTCCGATAATCCATATGAATTGTAAACATCAATATCCCATAGATTCTCAATCTTTTTTCGAATATCCTCAGAGTGGGGTTCCGCGCCTACAAAAGCCTTTTTCAGATGCAAATCTGAGGGTTTTATTCCGAAATCAGCCATTCTGGAGTGCAGATAAAGCATATAACTGGGGGTTGCGTGAATTACTGTTGTTTTAAAATCTTTCATCAACTGGAACTGTCGTGCTGTATTTCCGGAGCTTGCAGGGATAACCATGGTTCCAAGCTTTTCCGCGCCGTAATGGAGAACAATCCCTCCGGTAAAAAGACCGTAAGTCATCATGTTCTGAAACACATCGCCCCTGCCGGTCCCCGTGGCAACTATCGAACGTATTGTAATGTCAGTTGAACGGTCGAGGTCATCCGCCGTCAGGTAAATTGTTGTAGGCTTTCCGGTAGTCCCGCTGGAAGCATGCATACGCACTACATCGTCGAGATCGACGGCCAGCATTCCGAAAGGGTAAGCTTCGCGGAGATCCAGCTTCGTTGTAAAAGGCAGCCTTTGCAGATCATCCAGGCTCCTGATATCTTCAGGGCTTTTGATCCCAGCCTCGGGAATTTTTTTACCGTAATATTCGGTTTTTAATGCCTGGGATACGGTCTTTCTAAGCTTTGCAAGCTGGAGTTCTTCAAGTTTGTCCCTGCTGATTGTTTCAAGTTCCCTGTTCCAGTATTTAATCTCCATAATGCCTTACCCCGTTTATCAGCCTCGTCCGGCTTTAAATGCGTTAATATTCTGCTCAATTATTTTGTCGCCCTTTGAAGCAAACATATTTCTGATAGCTTCTTCAATTCTGGATTGCTCAACAGGCAGATATGCGGACGCCGCTCCTACCATGGCCATATTGGCAGCTTTCATGTTTCCGGACTCCCTGGCAATGGTTTTCGCATCGACGATAACAGCTGCCCCGGTCGCTTCAACTCCTGACATTATATCGGCCTCATCGGGATAATTCGGAATATTGACAACCGGTTCGGAAGCAGTAATCAATTTCCCGTCGGGTTTTAAATATTCCAGATACCTGAGAGCTTCAAGCGGTTCCATGCTCAGAATCATGTCGGCATTGCCCTTGCCGACAAGGTCGCCCGGGATTTCTTCATCTGAAAGGCGCAGGTGCGACATTACCGCGCCGCCGCGCTGGGCCATTCCATGAACCTCCGACTGCCTGACCTTAAGCCCCTGAAGCATTGCTCCGGTAGCAATTCCGGCGGCAACGGAAAGAACTCCCTGCCCGCCTACTCCTGCAAGGATAATGTCGTATTTCATTTCTGGCCTCCGGCTTTTTTTTGTTTTCTGGCTGTCTCAAGACATTCCCGTAATGCAATTATTACCGAGAGGCCCTTGTAATTCATTTCAGTTTTAAATATCCCTACATTTTCCTCATGGTGCTTTTTCAGCGGAGTTATTGTACGTATATGTTCCGGTTCTACGCCTATTCCTTCAAGCAGCGTCTGCAGTCTTGACGACGGCAGGATTGTTTTCTGACCGCCTGTCATTGCAACGGTTCCGTTGTCCAGGATCACAAGCGTCATCGGAGTGCGGCATGAAACTGCGTCTATAAGCGGTGAAATTCCCGAATGAAGGAATGTGCTGTCGCCAATCACCGCAACTACAGGTTCAAAACCCGCTTCAGCAGCGCCTTTTGCAGTACCGACGGAAGCCCCCATGCAGATGATTGTCTCAATGGCATTGTACGGCGGCAACGCGCCCAGAGAATAACAGCCTATGTCCGAGGTTACTATGGAATTATCAAATGATTCACGGGCTTCGTTCAATGCCGCGTAGGTGTCGGCATGTGGACATCCCTGACAAAGCTGCGGCGGCCTGCCCGGGATTTCCATATCGGTACCGAGTCCTTCGCGGGGAGCCAATCCAAGCGCACCCCGGATATTGTCGGGATTGAGTTCTCCGGTTAAAGGAACTGCGCCGTCCTTCTTGCCTGTTATTTCAACCGGTTGCGGAAGGTATCCACACAGGTAATCTTCAATAAAGGTACAGCCTTCTTCAATCACAACAATTTTATCAACTGCAGCGGCAAGCTCCCTGACCTTTACGACCGGGACCGGATAAGCGCTTATATGCAGATGCGAAGGCTGGCTGCCAAGTTCTTTTTTTGCTTCATCATAGTAGTTTTTTCCAAGACCGCTGGTAATCACGCCGAACTTCCGAAAGTCCCTGTTTATCGTAAGCGGATTATAACGGGTTTCCGTTGTGTACTTTTCAAAATCAGCCTGCCGCGCAAGCAGAGACGACCAGTTTCTTCTGGCCAGGGCGGGTAAAAGCATCCAGCCTTTGGGATTGTCCGTCTTCGCAAGGGGATTTCGCTCCCGCGGTGTCGAGGGGACGACAACGGCCCTTGAATGAGCAAGCCGCGTTACCATTCTAATCATTACAGGAATATGAAACATCTCGGATATATCAAATGCTTCGCGCGTCATCTCATAACATTCCTGTTGATTACGCGGTTCAAAACACATGATTCTGGCAAATGCGGAGAAATAGCGTGAATCCTGCTCGCCCTGGGAGGAATGCATTCCGGGATCATCGGCAACAGCCAGAACAAGTCCGCCTTTTATATCAAGCAGCGCTGAATTCATAAACGGATCCGCAGCCACGTTGAGTCCGACATGTTTCATCGTCACGAGGACCCTTTTCCCGACAAATGAAGCGCCCAAGGCTTCTTCATACGCAGTCTTTTCATTGGAAGACCATGTCGCAAACAGACCTTCGTTCTTTTCTGAATAATCCAGAAGATATTCCATTATCTCGCTTGAGGGAGTTCCGGGATATCCGTATGCTGATGATATGCCGGCATCAATTGCGCCTAGAGCAAGAGCTTCGTCTCCCAAAAGGACCATTTCGCCCATTCCATTCTCCTCTGATTTGGTTAATAATTACAGAAACCGAAAAGAATAATTTCGGTTTCTATATAATACCCATGTATCGTTTTTTATACAATGGAAGGAATTTCAAAAAACAGAGATTTTTAAAATTCCTTCTTCGAGTGCAAGCGTGGTGTTTAAAATCAGTCGGTTTAAAAAGTCTTTGAAAAGTTGATAAAGATGACAGGTAAAAAATAAAGATAAAAAAAAGCCGCTGTTATACAGCAGCCTTATCCCGGTCGCCGTCGCCCGCTTCAGTGACCGGCGGCACAGTACTTTCTTTGCTCCAGTTTATCAGCCCGTAAGCGATACATCCGATTATCGATACAAAAAGGAAAGCGTATGCTGCTACACCCATTTAACTACTCCCGGTATGATTTATTTTTAATATCGGTATTTTAACATATAATTTTAAATTATCCAATTATAAATCGAATAATTATCCACAGATACTCCACAGGATATCAACGTTTACCGGATTTCCGGCGGTCATTGGTCCTCCGGTCAACCGAACGCCTGTCGGGGTTCTTCCTTTTAAGTGATGTATATAGTCCGCTGTCTATGAGTTGTTCATAAGCGCCGACGGTCATTACGAATTCAATCTCTTCGAGCAGCTTTGTATCCCCTGTTTCAGAGGCCGCATTTATTGCGTCAAGCATACGTTTATTGGTCGCCGCAAATACCCGCCGGGCGTCAAGCGATTTATCCATTAATCCCATTAGAGTTTATCCCTGCCTGACCTTTTCAAATACATTCCGGAATCCGTCCAAGGAACCGCTGATTACACTGTCCTCTACACAGAAAACAATTCTGAAATAGCCGGGCATTGCAAAACCGCTTCCGGGAACAACCAGAACTCTTTCTTTTAACAGAAGATCAACTACTCCGGCATCATCGCCTCCGGGGGCTTTGGGAAACAGATAGAATGTTCCTTCGGGTTTTTTAAATTCATATCCTATTTCGGACAAGCCGTCGCACAAAAGTTCACGTTTCCTTTGATATTCGTTTATGTCTACACTTCTTCCCTGCAGCTCGGCAACAACCCGCTGCATCAGGGCCGGAGCATTAACAAAACCGAGTATGCGGTTACAGAGAATAATCGCATTTATGAGTTTATTGTAATCGTCAGATGCCGGATTTACTGCGGCAAACCCGATTCGTTCACCGGGAACCGAAAGATCTTTCGAATAGGAGGTTATTACAATGGAATTACGGTACAGCGGAAAAACCGCAGGCACTGTATTGCCGTCGAATACAATCTTTCTGTAAGGCTCGTCAAAAATCAAATATATGCTCCTGCCCGTCCGCTCCGAGGCTTTTTCCAGGACCCTGCAAAGCTCCCGGAGGTTTTCTTCGGAATATATCCTGCCTGAAGGATTATTTGGAGAGTTGATGATAACCGCGGCAACATCATCATCAATAGCCGCTTCAAATGCGTCAGGATCAAGATCAAGGGTTGCTGTCGGCCTGATAATTTCCAGCTTTCCGCCGTGGTTATCCGCGTAAAACCTGTATTCCATAAAACACGGAGCGCTGACCAGAACCCTGTCGCCTGCATTCAAAACTGACTTTAAAACAGCGTTCATTCCGCCGCCGGCCCCGCAAGTCATAATAATACTATTCCCGTCAAGAGGAGTGTTCTGTTCTTTTGATACATAACCGGCGACTGCTTCCCGAACAAAAGGGTATCCGGCATTCGGCATATAACCGTGTTTTCCGGGAATATCCTCGTTTATTATCCGGTTTACGATCCTGCTGAAATCATCTATAGGGGCAATGTCGGGATTGCCGAGGCTGAAATCATACACATTTTCGGCTCCGTATTCCGCTTTCAGCCGGGAACCTGTTTCAAACATTTTACGGATAAAGGATGACCCTGCCATCAGATCATTGATATGCTTTGATATTGCCATAGAACCCTCCGTCAGGCTATAAAATACAGTAAATATAACTGTTTTGCAAGTCAGCTTGACAAATCACCCTTTTCGATTTAAACTATACTTAAGAGGTTTAAGTATTGATAAAGAAGAATGTTGAGTTTGGTAATAAATTAAGACTCGTACGCGAACGCAAAAATATGACTCTTAAAGATGTAGCGGCAAAAGCAGGGGTAAGCGAAAGCCTGATAAGTCAGATAGAGCGGAACAGGGTTTCTCCCTCGATCGACACACTGATAGCAATTGCAAACACCCTTAACATTGATCTTGAATACCTGTTCAAAGATCTCAAGCATGACAAGGTTGTTTCGATAATAAAACCTGAAGATCGCAACAAGCTTTTAATGAACGGAGTCGATTACCAGCAGCTTTCATTCATCCCCGAGACCGAGATTAATCCGTCTGTAGAAGCATTTTATATTGACATCCCGCCCGGAAAAGAAAAGGGCGATATTGAATTCGGCCATCCCGGACGGGAGCTTGGTACAATTATTCAGGGTGAAGGCGAACTGATCTACGGAACTTCAACTTATAAACTTGAAGCCGGAGACACTATATCGTTTCCGTCGGATATACCTCATATAGTAAGGAATACCGGGAATGTAACACTCAAGGCAATGTGGATAATCACCCCGGGCAGAATATTCGTACGGAATTAACAGGAGTAATATATGGGAAAAACAACAGCACAAAAAATATTTGACGCTCACAGGCTGGACGAACCTTCAAAAGGTATAGAAGTCATTAAATTGGACGCTGTTTTCTGTCATGAAATCACAACACCCACAGCTATAGTGGATCTTGTCGAACGCGGCAAGGATCGTGTTTTTGATCCGACAAAAATCAAGGCTGTAATTGATCATGTTACACCGGCAAAGGATTCCCTGACAGCGGAACAGGGAAAGGTTCTCCGCGACTGGGCAAACCGCCACGGTATTAAAGATTTTTTCGATATCGGACGAAACGGCGTTTGCCACGCAATTTTTCCCGAAAAGGGATTCGCGCGTCCGGGGTACACAATAATTATGGGTGATTCGCATACATGTACGCATGGAGCATTTGGTGCTTTTGCAGCCGGGGTAGGAACTACAGACCTTGAAGTCGGCATTCTTAAAGGCATCTGCTCTTTCAAATCACCAAAAACCATCAGAATCAGGCTTACAGGAAATCCAGGCAAAGAGGTTACGCCTAAAGATATAATTCTCCATATTATCGGCAACCTGGGGGTTAACGGTGCAACCGATCATGTAATTGAATTTACCGGTCCGGTAATCGGCGCCATGTCGATGGAAGGCAGAATGACGGTATGTAATATGGCTATCGAAGCCGGCGCTACATGCGGCATCTGTTATCCTGATATGACAACAGTAAACTACCTGTGGCCCTTCATCAAGGATGAATTTGATAGTAAGGAAAAAGCCCTTGAATCATACTCGGAATTCCTTCCTGATACCGATGCTGCTTATGCCAGGGATCTCGAAATGGATTTAAGCAGCCTTACTCCGCTTATCACATACGGATACAAACCGGATCATGTTAAAACCGTCAGGGAAATGACGGGAGAAAAAGTCAATCAGGTTTATATAGGATCCTGTACAAACGGGCGAATTGAAGACCTGAGAGCCGCAGCAGCTGTTCTGAAAGGAAGAAAGATTGCTGATTCCGTAAGAGTTATAGTTTCACCGGCGACTCCGGATGTTTACAAACAGGCTTTGGCCGAAGGTTTGATTGAAATATTCATGAACGCCGGATGCTGTCTTACAAATCCAACCTGCGGCGCCTGTCTGGGCATGAGCAACGGCGTACTCGCCGCGGGCGAAGTCTGTGTTTCTACAACCAACAGGAATTTTAACGGGAGAATGGGTAAAGGCGGAATGGTCCATCTTGCAAGCCCGGCAACCGCGGCGGCTACAGCTGTAAAAGGCGAAATCACAACTGCAGACCAGCTTTAGGAGGAATAAATGAAGAATTTTTCAGGAAAAGCGCTCTTTTTGGACAGAAGTGATATAAATACCGATGAAATAATACCGGCAAAGTACCTGACCGAGATTACAAAAAAAGCAATGGGCCCTCACCTGCTGGAAGATCTGAAAATGGACGGTTTCGATCCGGCAACGGATCTGAAAGATATAAAGGTGATTATTACAAGGGAAAATTTCGGATGCGGCTCGTCCCGGGAACACGCGCCCTGGGCACTTGAGGTTAACGACATAAACCTCGTGATTGCGCCGAATTTCGCCCGTATTTTCAGACAGAACATGTATAATTGCGGAATGATGGCTGTAGAGATCGATGCCGATACAATCGATCAGCTGTTTAAAAAGTTTTCAGCCAAGTCAGCAGACGTCAAAACCGATTTCGATGCCAGGAAATTCATTATCTCAGCCGACGGAGAAGAAACAGTTCTTGATTTCAGTATTTCAGGTTTCGATGAGTCTCTTGTCAAAGCAGGCGGTTGGGTGGAATTTGCTGATACCAACTATTAATATTTATAATTTTATGGAGTTTTGATATGATCAAAACTCCATATTTTTCTGTAATTATTGATTTTTCTATTGAATAAAATCGAGGAGCTCCTTTACTGCGGGCTCTTTTTCTTTCACACCTGTTTTTCTAACAGCTTTTCGTATGATGTTCTCCCATTGTTTGTCGGGCATTTCAATCATCATCTCTTCAAGAAGATCGGGAATCCGCTCATCAACAGCAATATTGTAGATTTTTGTTTCATCATGAAACAGGAAGGAATGTAATTCATTTATATAATCACCAATGGTTCGTTCAACTTTCTCACCCTTGGCAATGCGTTCCTCCTTCTTGATAGCTCTTTTTATTTCTCTTTCTTTACGTGCAAGATCAGTACGTTTCATGGCTTTCCCCTGTGTTCAAGAGTTGTTCGAGTAGTTTTTATATCTATACAATATATAGAAAAATCGGGAATTCGGCAAGGTCTGCGATTATTTCATAGTAATTTAATGATTATTTAACAATAGCCTTATTCAGAAATCTTATATAAATATTGAATGTTAAACAAATTACTCGAAAACTACGAAAAAACCATAAATTCTTACCTGACCAGGCTTTACAACGAAGCTGCCGAAATAACAGTTCAGAAGGGTTCTGGTTTTATTATCTTCAGCGACCTTCACATGGGTAACGGCAGGAAAAATGACGATTTTAAAAAGAATGCAGAAATCTTCAATTCGGCCCTGCAGGAATATTATTTTAACAGAAACTACACTCTTGTTCTGAACGGTGATATTGAAGAACTTCAGAAATTCAATATGAGTTCGATACGAAGCAGGTGGGCCGATACCTACAGGCTTTTCGACAATTTTGCTTTTGAAGACAGATTGATTAAAATAACCGGCAATCATGATGATAATATACTCTCGGAACTGAACGACCAGCGCTACAATGAACAACAGGCCGTAAAACTTATCGGCAAGAATAATGCCACGCCAATTTTTATTTTTCACGGCCATCAGGCTTCTGTTTACTACAGGTATCTTAACAGGTTAAACAGTTTTTTACTGAGATATATTGTAAATCCGGTAGGGATCAGGAATTTCTCCAAAAAACACAGGCATATGAAAAAAATGAGGATTGAGAAACGATCCTACAATTTTTCAAGAACAAACCGGATTATATCAATCATCGGACATACCCACCGTCCCCTTTTTGAATCTCTTTCAAGAGCTGATTCTCTTCATTTCTCAATCGAAACGCTTTTGCGAATGTACCGAAAAGCTGATTTTCAGAACAGAAAGAACATTGAATTACAAATATTGGAGCTGAAGCGCAAATATGACATCTGCATCGATTCAAAACCGGAATATGAACCCGCGTCGCTTTTGTACAGCAAAGGGATACCTGTCCCCTGTCTTTTCAATACAGGGTGCACAATCGGGAAACGCGGAATAACCGGAATTGAAGTCACTTCGGATACTATTTCTCTTGTCCACTGGTTTGATTCCAGAGTAAGCAACAGATTTCTGTTCAATTCCGAACCTGTTCCCGAACCCCTTGAAAAAAATACCACAATACACAAGGTGGTATTGCGAAGTGACAAACTTGATTATATTTTTGATTCCATAAATCTACTGAGCGGAGTAAAAAAAACAGGGGAACTGAACCCGCTTGTCTGCAACGCTGATTTATCTGCGTGAATAAAATAAAAGCCTGTCTGCATCAGCAGATCAGGCTTTACTGTCGGAGGAGAAAATGAGAAATCTATAACAGATTTTCATCGATTATTTTTTTAAGCTGCCCTTCCGGAAGCGCTCCCGCAGCCATCTGCGGCTGACCTTCCATGGGAATAAAAAGAAGTGAAGGAATACTTTGTATTCCGAATGCTCCGGAAAGTTCCGGTTCATCTTCAGTGTTTACCTTATAGAAATTAACCTTCCCTTCATATTCCTTCGACAATTTCTCTATTGTCGGGGCAAGCATTTTACAGGGCATACACCAGTCAGCATAAAAATCTATTACTGCGGGTGTGTCGCCTTCATATTTCCATTCCTTGTTATTTTCGTAATCGAAAACCTTTGCTTTAAATTCTTCCGATGTTATTACTTCAGCCATACCGGCCCTCCTTTATTACTCTTATATATCTAAAATAATATATAAGGTTTTATAAGTCAAGCTAAATCGATAACTTTTTAATCAGTTGCCACCGGCATCTATTAAAAAAAGTTAATTTCAGCTTTCTCCCATAATTCAGCCACAAGCCGATTAACCTCTTCCTCAATTTTCACGTCTGTCAGATAATCAATAATCTGATTATTGCATTCGCTGAACTGAATAGTCTGGCTTACGTTTTTTTCGGTCAGCTTAATCAGATGATACCCGAACTGTGTCAAAACCGGTTCGCTCAATTCTCCCGGCTCAAGTTCGAATGCAGCTTTATCAAAAGGGGGCACCATCATGCCATGACCGAACTCGCCGAGATCTCCTCCCCTTTCTGCGCTGGGACAGTCGGAAAATTCTCTGGCAAGATCTTCGAACGATTCACCAGCTGTAATACGCTCTCTGATTCCGCTGATCTTTTCATATATTTCCCTGCGCTGTTCTTCATCGGCGTCTTCCGGCACAGTCAGAAGTATATGGCTGGCAGTGACAGTTTCTTCAGTATTAAAATACTCTTTATTTTCAGAATAATACTTTTCGGCTTCTTCCATCGTTACAACGACTCCGGGTCTCAGCTCTTTCTCTACAAATTCGCTTATCACCTGATAGCGCATCGTATCGTTTCTAAGCTTTTCCAGCGTCATGCCCTGTTGGTCAAGCGCAGCTTCAAGCCCTTCCGATCCACCGTAGTTCATGGTCAGAGCATTTATATAGGAGTCAACTTCGACGGGATCAGCTTTATAGTTTTTTGAATCAGCATCCTGCATAAGAAGTTCGCGACCGATAAGCGATTGAAGCGCCTGGTTCCAGTATACATCAAGCTCCGATTGATCAGGCATATAGCCCTGTGTGACCGCCTGCTGATACATCAGATTCATTTCGCGTCTTACATCAAACGAACTTATCGCTGCGCCGTTTACTTCGGCTACCGTTGAAGACTGTTCCGCATCTGCAAAAACCAATCCGGCTGTAGAAACAAGCAGAACCGTTGCAAAGAATATTCTGAAAACTCTTGCTGCCATTTAAAACTCCATTAATGCTTATGTTGTAATAATATGATATTATCATGCTATGAACAATAAATATATAGATCTGGCTCTGACTAACGAGATTTTACAAAATATTAATAACGGTCTGTACGATAATGTTGTTCCGGTTGAAGTTAACGGTATCCCCGGAATAGACGGAATCAGAATCATAGACCGGGCAGGCTTAACATCATGGAGCTGTGACTTTAATACTGCATGCGACAACCTTCGCGAAATCAACCCGGAACTCAGGGAATACCTGTTCGGAACACTGTACGGAAAGATATCCGAACAAAACAGTCAAAAAAGCATACGCTTTTCCGTTGAAGATCTGCACAGTATAGGCGTACAGCTCTATCCCTATGTTGCATACGGTATTCTAAACGGCGGTTCCGCAACAAGTTATATCGATAGCAAAAAAAACAGCGCGCTACACCCGGAACTGATGGTGCTTTATAAAAGCCTGTTTGAAAAATCATCAAGACACGCTGAAGGAAAGCCCAAGGGAATTACACCTGCTTTTACAAATACAAACGGGGAAAAAGGCCCGACTTTTATCGAACTGAAACTCCGCGCCCTGATGATAGAAAATCTCAGGTACAGGCTTACGATCGATGCAGATAATGAACTGTTCTCAGGCGACTCCGCCCATAAAGCAAGTGCAGCCCTTAACCCAATGTTTCAGATGACCAGTGTTCATACAGACGCCCGGATATCAGAAGCTCTTGAAGAATACAAATCAAGCCCGCTTCTTAAAGATCTGATAGCGGAAACAGGAATAGATATCACAAATGTTTTAACCGGAATTCAGCCCATGATTGCGGCATTTACCCATTCTGATGTCGGCAGGCCCAAACAGATCTTTACAAATGCTTACGGACGCGACGGCGAAATGCTTCCGATACCCGGAGGTCACGGACAGAACTTTCTTATTCTTTCCGAAATTTACCGTTATATGTATAAAGAACCCGGAAAGCGTTTTATATACATCAGCAATGTTGATAATATTGGAAACATGCCGGATCCGGTTGCTGTAGCAATAACCGCGCTGTCCGGCAAACAGGCGTCTTTCGAGTTTTCCTTTAAAACACCTGTAGATATCAAGGGCGGTATTCTTATAATCGACCAGTACGGCAAACTCAATTGCGCCGACATCGGTCCGGCAGTATCACGTGAAACAGTGGACAGCCACGAAGCAGCAGGGAAAAAGATTCTTTACAACTGCGCAACCGGACTATTCAATCTAAAATACCTTACCGAAAATCTGGATAACATTATCCGCAACCTTCCGATGCGCATAACCGACCAGAATAAAGACGCCGGGGCGTATTCACAGGCTGAACAGGTCACCTGGGAAATCATCGGGATGCTTGATGATCCGTTAATTATAGGCGTTAATAAATATGAACGCTACCTTGCCGCAAAGCTGCTGATAGAATCGTTTATGACAAG
The DNA here is from genome assembly GCA_963675665.1 of Spirochaetia bacterium. GTDB lineage: Bacteria > Spirochaetota > Spirochaetia > UBA9216 > UBA9216 > Thalassospirochaeta. Next base: position 2,478,366 of record OY776510.1, on the reverse strand, counting down.
CGGTCTGATGCTTGAAGACAGCCGCTTTCCGACAGATACTGATCCCTCACAGGATTTCAAGCAAACTGCTGAAAATCTTTTTGAGGGTCTAAAATCAAGCCTTAATAAAGTGTACGGAATGAAGGATTCTTCAGAAGGATGGAAGCCCGTCCCTGTTGAAGATCTGAAATCAGATATAAGGGGAAATAAAAAATGAAAACTGCAATTAAAAAGACAACCCTCCTGTTCCTGCTTCTTCTGCTTGTTATTACACTCTCTGTTACCGGCCAGGAAGCACAGCCGGAGAAACGGCTGGCGCTTATCGGGTTTGATAACATGGACGAAAACGATGAGCATGATTACCTGACTGCTCTGATAACTGCAGTCATTCGCGAGGACATTTCAGGAACCGAGGGAATAATCCTCCTGGAACGAAGCCTTATGAATAAAGTCCTTGATGAACAGAAAATGCAGATCTCGGGACTTTTTGACGATCAGAATGCGGTTGAAGCCGGAAAACTGCTGGGTAGCGATTACCTGGCCGGCGGCGGTTATATAGTAATGGATACTGAAGTACTGGTCGACATAACCCTGATTGATGTTGAAACCGGCGCGGTTGTTTCGTTCTCAAGCCGGGGCAACTCTGAAGACATTATCCACCTTGTAGCTGAAAAAATCGTTCGCGAACTTACCGGGAAGCGGCACATATTTCGCACTGCCGAGAGCGACAGGCCTATCATAAAAGAGACGCTGATGCCACCGGGGACTCTGAAGTTTTTCTCACCCATGATAAGAGCCAGGATCTATATTGACGGCGAGTTTTACGGTTATACCACCGGAAATGCAACGATACCTGTTGAAGTTGAACTTCAGCCGGGACTGCACACTATAAAAACTGATGTAGGTCATGACTTCGGTATTGTCAAGGAACCAGAAATTCTTTTTAAAAAATGGGAAACGGAATTTGAGATCAAATCGGGTAAATCGGTTGTTCTGGAAGACCCAAGCCGTCATTTCAACGACAGGCTTTACGACCTGCAGAAAATTATCCGGGACGATAAAACATTCTACCTGCCGGATTCCAAGCCTTTTAACAGCGAGTATGACTTCAGTTTCACTGATCGAAAAGGCAATCCGGTAACCGGCAGTTTAACAGTACTTCTGACGCCTACCGAAGTCGGAGGGGTAACGGCCCAGGCAATGCTTATATATAATACCGAAAGGCATGTTTTCGACCTTCAATGCCGCCCCGGAGAAGCGGTTGAGCTTGAACGCGATATAGGTTTAATCAGGCTCGGAATCGAACTGTCGTGCCGGTACCGCAACAGAATTGAAGCCGACTGGGATCTCTGGCGAAACGACGTCTATCAGGGGCTGCACAGGGAAGAAGGGTTAACCGAATAGGTCTGCTTCGTCAATACAAATGACAGGCTGTAAAATGTCCCGGTGAGGCTTCCTTCATTTGGGGATACTCTTTCATACAGATGTCCTTTTTAAAAGGACATCGGGGATGAAAATGACACCCCGTCGGCGGGTTAATCGGAGACGGAACATCACCCATAACAATCGGCTTGCGGTTTTCCCTGCCCCGGGGAGTATTACTAGGGAAAGCTGAAAACAGGGCCTTTGTATAAGGATGAAGATGGTTTTTCAATAATTCCTCTTTCCCGGTGTATTCGACAATCCGCCCCAGGTACATAACCATTATCCGGTTGGAGATAAATTCAACTACGGATAAATCATGGGCGATAAACAGGTAAGTGAACCCGTATTTGTCCTGAAGGTCCAGCAGAAGATTTATTATCTGCGCCTGAACCGACACATCAAGGGCGGAAACAGCCTCATCACAGACAATAAATTCAGGATTAAGCGCAAGTGCGCGCGCAATACCGATTCGTTGCCTTTGACCTCCTGAAAACTGGTGCGGAAACCGGTTTTTGTACTTCGGCGCAAGCCCGATCTCTTCAAGCAGATCGTCAATTCTTGAAGGTCTTTCCTCCTTTGCACAGACATTATGAATCCGGAGGGGCTGCTCAAGAAGCGAACTGATCTTTTTTCTGGGATTCAGCGAGCTGTACGGATCCTGAAATATCATCTGCATGGATGTCCTTGCTTTCTTCAGCTCGTTGTCAGGCATTGCATATATATCCCTGCCGCGGTATAGAACTTCGCCTTCCGTTTTTTCTTCCAGTCTGAGGATTGTACGGCCGAGCGTAGATTTCCCGCAACCGGATTCACCTACAATACCGAGAACTTCGCCTTCAAAAACTTCAAAACTGACGCCGTCCACTGCTTTTAAAATTGCTTTCTTTTCCTGGAGGTTCTCGGGCTTAATTGTAAAATAGGTTTTAAGATTATTTACTTCAAGAAGCTTTTTCATTGTTTACCACCTGGATGACACCATATTGAATGCTCTGAAGCGATTTCCGTTCTTTCAGGAAACTTTTTTCTGCATATTTCCGTTGCAAGATCACAACGATTCTCAAAAGGACACCCGTCGCCTATTTTCAGCAGGTCCGGGACCTGCCCTCTTATGGCTTCGAGCCTTTTTTGCCCCTTATACTTTTCATTCGACGGAAGAGAATTTAAAAGCCCCAGTGTATACGGGTGCCTGGGATTCTCAAAAAGCTCATGAACTTCAGCTTCTTCCACCTTTCGGCCGGCATACATGACGACAACCCTGTCGGCTGTTTCAGCAACGACACCCATATCATGAGTAATCAGAAGAACGCTCATTTCTATCTCGCTCTTCAGTTCGGCAAGCAGTCTCAGGATCTGCGCCTGGATGGTAACGTCCAGAGCCGTTGTCGGCTCGTCGGCTATCATCAGCCCCGGGTTTGGTGAAGCCAGGGCCATTGCAATCATTGCCCTCTGCCTCATTCCTCCGGACAGCTGGTGAGGATATGAACGGGCGCGCTGCGCGGGCGACGGGATCTTAACCAGCTCCAGCAGTTTGACCGCTCTCTGTTGGGCTTCTTCATTTTTCAGCCCGTGATGAGTTCTGAAAACATCAGCTATCTGATCCCCGATTCTGAAAACCGGATTCAGGCTGGTCATCGGCTCCTGGAAAATCATGCTGATTTTGTCGCCCCTGTAATCCCTTATTTCTTTCTCGGATAGCTTGAGCAAGTCCCTGCCTTCAAAGAAAATCTCCCCGTTGTCTATTCTGCCGGGCGGCATCGGTATAAGCTGGTTGATTGAATGGGCTGTTACAGATTTTCCGCATCCGGATTCGCCTACAAGCGCCAGGGTTTCACCCTTTCTGATATCAAACGAAACCGACCTGACAGCCCTTACTATTCCACGGTATGTATAAAAATTAACATCCAGATTTCTTATTGACAGGAGGACTTCTCCGTTGTTCATGTTTTCAGTCATATTACCCCCTAATCTCTTAATTTCGGATCCAGCATATCGCGCAGACCGTCTCCGAAGAGATTAAAACCGAGAACCGCCAGAAGCGTGGCAATGCCCGGAAAGGTTACAATCCACCAGGCGCTTGTAATAAACTCGCGCGAGCTGGCGATCATAAGCCCCCACTCGGGAGCAGGCGGCTGGGCACCCAGCCCCAGAAACGAAAGCGCGGCCGAGCTCAATATAGCTTCTCCGACTCCGAGGGTTGCCTGCACGGAAATCGGCGCCAGGCAGTTGGGAAGGATTGACCGAAACATCAGCTCAAAATCAGAAGCCCCCAGCGAACGTTCAGCCGCAACATAATCGGCTTCTTTTTCGGCCAGAACACTTGCGCGGACCATACGCACATAACGCGGAATCTGGCTTATTCCGATTGCTATCATGGCGTTTATAAGCGAGGGCCCCAGGATCGCCACAATGACTATCGTAAGAAGCACATACGGGAAAGCCAGCATGATATCAATCAAACGCATTATAATTTTATCAAGCCAACCGCCGTAATAGCCTGAAATCACACCTATCAGAAGCCCGAAAACAAGGGCTATGCCGACGCTGACGACCCCGATAATCATTGAGATTCTGCCGCCGTATATGATACGGCTAAGCAGATCACGGCCGAGGTCATCAGTCCCCAAAATATAATTTTCTGTCAGCGGCGGTGATTTACGCAAATCTATTGTCTGTTCCAGCGGGTCATGCGGCGCGATAAGAGGCGCAAATACAGCCATAAGCAGGAAAAGGACGATAATAATCAGCCCGGCTATGGCGCCCTTGTTCTTCTTCAGCTGATGGAAAGCCTCCTGAATGCGTCCGGGCTCTTTTTCAGGCTGTTCATCAATATTTGTAATCTGAATTGTATGTTCACTCATATAATAATCCTATTGCAGCCTGATCTTTGGATTAACTATTGTGTAAAGAATATCAACTATCAGGTTAATTAAAACAAAAGTTGTAGAGATAATCACAACACCGCCCTGGACAGCAGGGTAATCCCTTGCTTCTATCGCATGGTAAAGCCACTTCCCTATTCCCGGCCAGGCAAAGATCGTTTCGGTAAGAATTGCTCCGGATAAAAGAAGGCCGAACTGAAGGCCTATTATTGTGATTACGGGCAGCAGCGCATTTTTCAGCGCATAGCGGTATACAACCCGGCGTTCCTTGATGCCCGCCGACCGTGCTGTCTTTATATAGTCCTGTTTCAATACCTCAAGCATGCTGCTGCGGGTAACTCTTGCTATAATTGCGAGAGGAATTGTGCCCAGGGCAACCGCCGGAAGTATGAGATGTTTTAAAGCGGAACTGAGATACTTTGGATCCCCTTCCCTTATCAGAAGAATAATTGCGTCGATAATGTAGAAATTCGTTATCGGTTCAAAATAAAAGCGGACATTCATTCGCCCGCCTGTAGGAAGCAGGTCAAGCCCTACAGAAAAAACCATTATAAGAACAAGAGCCAGCCAGAAGACCGGCATGGAAACACCAAACAGGGCCCCGACCATGGAAGTATAATCTATCCATGTATTTTTCCTTGTAGCAGATAATACTCCTATGATTATTCCCACAACCGATGCAAAAATCATTGCAAAAAAAGCCAGTTCAATTGTTGCCGGAAACAGGTCTTTTATTTCGTCCATTACAGGCCGGCCGGATTTAATCGATTTTCCGAAATCCAGTCTGATAACCCTTTTAAGATAAAGTCCATACTGAACTCCGAGAGGTTCGTCCAGACCCAGTTCAGCCCTTAAAGCCTCAAGCTGCTGTGCATTTGCACGTTCTCCGAGCATTACCCTTGCAGGGTCTCCGGGCGACAACGCAATCATGAAAAAAACAAGCGTTACCACTCCGAGTAATGTCGGAATAAGAAGCGATAGCCTCTTTATAAGAAATCTTCCCATTAGTGTACCTTAATAAGGAATCTCTAAAAACTTCAGTTTTCAACTGCAGTTTTTAGAGATTTACCTTAGATTTACCGGATGTTTATTTATTTCCGGATAAGGAAATAAATAAACTCCAAGACATGTCCATAAATTACAGGGCGGCCGAAGCCGCCCCTGATTGGATATACAAATATAAAGTTGAATCCCCTAGTCGTCAAGCCAGACATTATAGAACTGACGCTTTCCTACAGGAGAAAGCTTAAAGTCCATTACATGATTGAGCATGGGTTCCGATACAACAGAATGTGCAACAGGAAGCCAGGGAGCTTCTTCATGAAAAATTACCTGTGCTTTTTTATACAGATCTTCACGTTTTGCAACATCCATTGTTTCTTTTGCATCTTTAATAAGACTATTGAATTCTTCGTTTCTCCAGAATGAAATATTTCCTGCCGGAACTTCGGCTGCAGGAATTGAAAGAAGAACCCATAGGAAGTTGTCGGGATCACCATTATCGCCGGTCCAGCCAAGCAGGGCCATATCATGTTCGCCGTGATCGGTTTTCTCAAGGTATGTTCCCCAGTCGTATGAAACTATTTCAGCTTCTACCCCGATTTCCGCAAGATGCGCCTGCATAATCTCGGCTACTTTTCTTCCGTTAGGATTATAAGGTCTTGCTACAGGCATTGCCCATAGGGTTGTGGAGAAACCGTCCGGGTAACCGGCTTCGGCAAGCAGGGCTTTTGCTTTCGCAGGATTATATTCATAGTCAACAATAGAATCATTGTATGACCACATTGTCGGCGGAAGCGGGTTTTTTGCAGGAGTTCCGGCTGTTCCGTATACGCCTGTGATTATTTCGGCTTTGTTAACCGCATAATTCAGGGCCTGCCTTACACGTTTGTCTCCGAAAGGTTCCCTGTCACAGTTGAATGCAAGATAACCGACATTAAGACCTTCCTGCTGAATAACCTTGATATCTGCATTAGCCTTCATGTCGGCAAGATCTTCAGGAGACGGAAAGTCGATAAGGTCAACTTCGCCCTTCTGCAGGGCAAGGTACCTGGCTGTTGCATCAGGTATGACTTTAAGGATTACTCTGTCCAGATAGGCAGGGCGCCTCCAGTAATCTGCATTTTTCTCAAATACAATCGAATCTTCCTTCTTCCAGGATACGAACTTGAACGGTCCGGTACCTACAGGATGGTTCGGAAAATCTTCTCCCCATTTCTCAACTGCCGCAGGAGAAACAATACCGGCAAAATCCATTGCCAGGTTTGCAATGAAAGGAGCTTCTTTCTTTTTCAGAACAAATTTTACAGTCATATCGTCAACAGCGATAATATCCTGAATAATGTTGCTCATATCCATGTAACCCCAGTATTTCCATGGGCCGTAATCATGATAAGGATGATCTTCATAAAGTTGTCTGCCCAGTGAAAAGACAACTGCATCAGCATTGAAGGCTGTGCCGTCGTGGAATTTAACTCCGCTTCTGAGGTGAAACATTACCTCGAGGCCGTCGGCAGAAATATCCCAGCTTTTGGCCAATGCGGGCTGAACCTCTGTTGTGCCTTCCTTGAATTCTACCAGGTTGTCATATACCTGAGTACAGCCGTAATACGATTCTCCGTCAGTTTCCCGTGCAGGGTCGAGACCTACTGAATCGCCGGATCTTCCGAAAACAAGAACACCTCCGTTTTTATCTTTCTCCACAGCGGCGGGGGCCGGGGCTGCAGCGTCGGCGCCGGCTGCAGGTTCTTCCTGTTTACCGCCGGCAAAAACGTTTCCGGCTACTGTAACCAGAAGCAGCATCACAATAAGGATACTTAGTGCTTTTTTCATTTTTTTCTCCTTTTTTAAGTATATTTTACACCAACATTTATTTTAAGCCAGGATTGAGATTATAACAATAATTTAATTTTTTTTTATATTTTAACAGCTATATAAATTTATTCGGAGTTTATATTTTTTGATAAGTATAATCATTGACCAATTCGCAATTTGCCCCTAATCTGTTTTTAACAGACAGTTTATTCAAACTGTGAAAAAAGTCCTATGGAGGAAAACATGACTCGACGCATTCTTTTAATTCTGCTTGCGGCAAGCCTTCTTACATTGTTTGTTCTAACCGGTTGTCAGAAAAAAGCGCCTGCAGAAACCCCATCTGTAGAAGAAAAAACAGTATCACTTGAAAAAACACCGAACGATCCGAGGCTTTATACACCCGGCAAGCTCACCGTTGCAACCGGAGATCCCGCTTATCCGCCGTGGATGATGGATGATGATCCGGCGGCAGGTATCGGATTCGAGAACGGTCTTGTTTATGCACTCGCAGAAGAGCTTGGTTTTGCGAGTGAAGACGTTGTATGGGTAAGACAGACCTTCGATCAGGGCATTGCTCCGGGAGCAAAACCTTATGATTTCAATATTCAGCAGTATACCGTTACCGAGGAACGTAAGGAATTCGTGGACTTTTCCATGGTTTATTACAAACCGGAAAAGGCAGTTGTAGCCCTTCCCGGAAGCGGCGCGTCCAATGCCAAAAGCTTCAAGGATCTGCAGGGCCTGAAATGGGGAGCAACCATCGGGACAGCCGACCTGGATTATATCGAAAACATGATAGGTGTTGACGATGTTGCAGTATTCAACGATCAGATAGGCACCTTTCAGGCATTACTCGGCGGTCAGATTGATGTGACCTGTATCGAGCTTCCTACAGCCCTTTTTGTAACAGCCGTTCAGGTCCCCGAGGCAACCGTAGCGGCCATTCTGCCCCATGATCCCAAGGACCTTGGGCACGGACTGATTTTTGAAAAAGGCAATCCGCTTGCAGAATGGATTAACGAAGGTCTTAAAGCAATAATTGCGAAAGGCGTAGTTGCCGACCTGACATCCGAGTATCTTATAGGCGATGAATCCATCCCGGAGATTTCGGAGTGAGTTTAAAAAGTCCCCGTCCGCAAAGGCGGAGGGGGCATAACCTTCCAATGCGCGAAAGGATTCTTCCCCATCTTATAAGTACAGCTACCGTTCTGGCGGCTTTTTTTATTTTAAGATCAATTATAATCCGCGCTGAACAATGGCCCCGTATAAAAGCGCAATTTTTTAATCTGGATGTAATTATCGACGTCTTTCCGAAGGTACTTCACGGTTTCGGCATAAATATGGCTGTCTGGGCTGTGGCCCTTGTAGTCATTGCTGTCTGGGCGCTTGTGCTTGCGATATTCCGTTCGCTTCACGGTCCATGGTTCGCTCCGCTGAGGGTTTTTTCAATAGTTTATATAGACCTTCTGCGCGGCCTTCCTTCACTGCTGCTTGTACTTCTTTTCGGTTTCGGCATGCCGGCGCTGAATATCCCGGGGCTGCCGAGAAGCAGTTTGTTCTGGGGAGCGCTTGCAATGATTTCAAGCTATTCAGCCTATGCCGCTGAAGTATACCGGTCGGGAATGGATTCGGTCCATGACGGTCAGCGCGCGGCAGCCAAAGCCCTGGGCCTCAACCAGGGCCAGACCCTGCGTTATGCAATCCTGCCGCAGGCAATCAGAAACGTCATACCGTCGCTGCTGAACCTTGCAGTTGCGCTTCAGAAAGACGTTGCGCTGCTTTCGGTTCTGGGAATTCGGGACGCCGTGCGCGAAGCACAGATATACACCGCAAGAACCTTTAACTATTCAACCCTGATCGCCGCCGCGCTGCTTTTTCTTGCGGCAACAATTCCAATGGCAAGGCTTACCGATTACGTAACGACAAAAGACCGTGAAAGGCGTTTGCAAAGGACAACATAGATGTACCGTATAGAAATAAAAAATCTGACAAAATATTATGGAGAAAAACTTGTCCTTGACGACGTGGACCTCAAAGTAAAGGAACACGAAGTTGTATGTCTTATAGGTGCTTCGGGTTCGGGAAAATCTACGCTTCTACGGTGTGTTAATGATCTTGTTGATTTCGACAGCGGCGAAATAAAAATCGACGGCGTATCGATTCACGACCCGGCGCTGCCTTCAATAGAGCTGTACAAAAGGATCGGCATTGTGTTCCAGGCATACAACCTGTTTCCTACAATGACGGTGCTCGACAACATTACCCTTGCTCCCCGAAAAGTCCACGGGATCTCAAAAAATGAAAGCGAGGCTTACGCGCTTGAACTTCTCGGTTTGTTCGGACTTGAAACGTTTGCAACATCATACCCCGAACAGCTTTCGGGAGGGCAGCAGCAGCGCGTTGCTATTGTCAGGGCCATGGCTACAAAACCCGAACTGCTATTGCTCGACGAGGTAACTGCCGCGCTCGATCCCGAGCTTATTGGCGATGTACTTTCCGTAATAAAAAGTCTCAGAGACCAGGGGATGACCATGCTGATTGTAACCCACGAGATGGGTTTTGCCCGTGATGTTGCCGATCGCGTCTGTTTTCTCGACGGCGGCAGGATTCTTGAAGAAGCTCCGCCGGAGCAGCTTTTTTCATCGCCTGAAAACCCCCGAACGCGGCAATTTCTACAGAGAATAATCGAAGCCGGAAGGCTTTAATACGGGAGCGCCGAGCCGTGCCGATCGTTACCCCTACAGATACTTCTGAAATTCTTCAGCTGCTAGAAGAACAGCCTTACCTTCATATTTATTCGATAGGCGATCTCGACGAACGTTTCAAGCCATTTATAACATGGCATGGATTGACGACTGCAGGAGGAAATCTTTCCGCAATAATCTGTATTTACCGGGGAGGCGGGCTTCCGGCCGTCATGGCGTTAACAGGCAATACCGAAACCGAATTCGCGTATATGAAAGAATTAATATCAGGCACTTCAGCTCTGTTGCCCGAATGCTTTGTTGCGCATCTGAGTCCCGGACTTGAAGAACTGTTCGCAGATACTCATGATTTTAAATCGTCGGTTCCTCACTATAAAATGGCGTTAAAACAGTTCCCCGGGCCTGAATCACCGGACACCGGTAATGCCGTCCGTCTCGGCCGTGAAAATATCCCACAGATGCTTGAACTGTACCGCGAAAGTTATCCGGGCAACTGGTTTGATCCTGATATGCTTGAACTAAACCGATACTACGGAATCAGCGTAAACGGCCGGCTTATCAGCATTGCAGGCACGCACGTGTTTTCACCTGAATACGCAGCTTCAGCTGCAGGGAACATCACAACCCATCCTGATTACAGGGGGAAAGGTTACGGCACAAAAGTGACAGCGGCCCTGTGCAGGGCATTAGTCTCGGAAGGGCTGCGTGTCGGGCTGAATGTAAAAAAGGAAAACCTCTCCGCGGTTGCCTGTTACAGGAAGGTCGGATTTGAAATTTGTGCCGAATACCGGGAAATCTCTTTAAGACGAAGGAACCGATAATAAAATATGAGTTCTTCGATAATAGGCGGATTAAACGAAAAAAGCCTTCACCGGCAGCTGAAAGAGAGGTATTCATCGGTAAAATCAGTTACCGAACAATCGGTGTCCGGCTATGTCGTTGATGTCGTAAATCCTGAAGAACTCATAGAGATTCAAACCGGAAATTTCTCGGGAATAAGGAAAAAACTGAAAGTGCTGCTGCAGAAGCACCCGGTTCGTCTTGTTTATCCGCTTGCTGCCGAAACAATAATCTCGGTTTATAACAACGACGGAAGTCTTCGATCACGTCGCCGTTCGCCTAAACGCGCAACAACATGCACAGCAGCTTCGGAGCTCCTGTACATTCCTGACATCCTTGACAATATCAACCTTACAGTTGAAATCCTGCTTGTAAAACAGGAAGAAATCAGGTGCGACAACGGAAAAGGTTCATGGCGGCGCGGAGGAATATCAATTGAAGACCGGCTTCTGACGGAAGTAATCGACTGTAAACAATTTTATGAAAAAACAGATTACCTTAAGCTGCTGCCTTCCGGACTTTCCTTCCCTTTCGGAAACCGCGAGGTGGCTGAAAAACTTCCTCCTCTCGGCACCGGCCGCCGCGGGCAAATGAAACTTGCGGGACAAATCACATACCTTCTTCGCAAACTTGATCTGATTGAAAACTACGGCAAAGACGGAAACCGGCTTCTTTTTACAATTACATCCGATTAGCGCAGATTAACAGGAACGTACGACGAGGCTTTCTTTTCAATGAAAATTCTTTTAAACCTGGCAAAACGCATCAGACCGTTTTCAAACGGAACCGGAGGAGGTCCGTTTCCTATAAGCGGCAGCGCATAATCGATAAAATCATCAGTCACATCAAGCCCGTCCGCAGTTATCCAGCCGGCAGGAAGCTGCCGCGCTACATTTGCCGCCTTTTCCAGTTTAACTTTATCGTAATAGATGCTGTATTCTGTTTTGCTTCTGTCGCGAAGTATGGTCGCCATCCATCCTGAACCGTCTTTTACGGCAATATCTACCGCCTTTCGGCCGACAAACCGCGCCTCTTCTATATCAACTGTTGAAGCAAAAAGGCTTGTACTGCGCTGAAGGATTCCCGGAACCTGTCCTGTAGCCTGTCCGTGTGCGTTAAGCCCGGCTTCATTGAGGTGGTTCACAATCTTCTGCGCAACTGTTGTTCGGCTTGCACCGTATTCAATATGACCAAACCCGTCCCGGGCTTCGCCGAGACTGCCGGCATTAAACCCTTCGCTCGCAACAACAATACAGCGGCCCCGCTCTTTCAGTAAACGGTTGACGTTCTCAGTCAACGATTCAAGATTATGATCAGCTTCAGCAAGGTAAAGCTGAAGCGGCATTTCCCGCTTTGGATCTGCAAGGCGGGCGGCAGCCGGAATATACCCGCTGGTTCTTCCCATTGCCTGAAGAACGGCAACTGGCTCCGAAACCCCTATGGCCCGGTTCTCTTCTTCCGTCTGCTGAATAATATGAGACCAGTAACGTGCCGCACTGCCGTAACCCGGAGTATGATCAATAATTGTAAACTGCTCATCTCCTATATCGTTGTCGATTGTTTTAGGAACACCGGCCGCAACCAGTTCAATTCCATGCTTTTCGGCAAGCGCTGAAACTTTCATTGCAGTATCCATGGAGTCATTTCCGCCGATATAAAAAAACCAGCCTACGTTCTGGGCTTTGAATACTTCAATAATGCGTTCAAAATCCTCCGCATTGTTCTCTTTCAGTTTATATCGGCAGGTGCCTATCGCCCCGCTTGCAGGCGTATATTGCAGCAATTCAATCTCGGCATCATCCTCTTTATCTATATCGATAAGCTCTTCTTTCAGTATGCCTTCAACTCCGTGCCATGCAGCATAGATTTTACCGAAGACATCGGGTCTGTTCCGGCATTCTTCTATCACTCCCAAAAGAGACGCATTTATTACAGGCGAAGGCCCGCCGGACTGGGCAACAATAACGTTTTTCCTCATGATTTCTCCATATTCTGTTTCTTACATCTGCAAGATCAGGTTGATTTCATCCATTGGCCGGCATTAACCCGGTTCCGGCCGTCAGCCTTGGCCTGATAAAGTCTTGAATCAGCCGTTTCGATCAGTTTTTCCGAATCATTACCGCATTCGCTCCATGACGATACCCCGAAACTGGCAGTGATATGAATTCCGTCCCGAAACAACTGTTCTTCTATCATCAGCCGAAGCCGTTCAGCCAGTTGTCCTGCTGCTTCCATTTCAGTTTCATGGCAGATGATCTGAAATTCTTCACCGCCCCACCTGCCACAAACATCTACTTCCCGTATATTGTTCTCAAGAATTCTGGCGATTTTTGTCAGAACCACATCACCGAAACTATGACCAAACCGATCGTTTATATCCTTGAAATGATCTATATCCATCATTATTACCGCAAAATCATTTTTATACCGTTCAGCTTTAAGACACACTTCCTGAAATACTTCGTCCAGCTTACGCCTGTTATATAGTCCGGTCAGTCCGTCCCGAATTGATTTTTCATGCAATTCGAGATTAATTTCTTCAATATGTTTCTTATCAATAAAAGCATTCTGGAATCTGCGATAATTTATAAACAAAACAACCCAGGCAATTATTCCGTTAGTAATAATATCAGATCTGTAATTTGAAACAGTAATTCCGGAATTAAAGTAAGGCATTAGAATTACAGCTGCAATAGTAACAGATCCATATAATACAACACCCTGCCATAGATTGAAAACAAAAATAACGGCAACTCCGTAAAGTACGGCCATATAAACAGCAGGCACTCCAGGATTTCCGTTTTCTACCACCAGAATCCGAAAAACAGCAATATATATTCCGATAAATGCGAAACTTATTTCATAAATCTGGTGATGCCCCCTTATTTTTCCCGGTCTTTTATTGTAGAAAAATATTCCCGCCATAATATAGAGCAACATTATTATAGCTGAAATAAAATAAACATACCTTAATACTGATTCTTTTCCGGCAACAAGAATTCCAAGCAGCAGCTGTTCAAAAAAAAGAACACTTGCGAGAATGATTATCCTGAAATTATTTGTATTGAATTTATAAAATAGATAATCCAATTTGATGTCATCGTTTATTTTCGGGGAACGAAGAAAAGATAAAAATGATAATAGCTGATTATTTTTCAATTTAAAGACATTTTATAAATCGTATACAAAATAATCAAGAGGCGCCGTCCTTCTGTGTTCCTGAAATACCGGTTAATGCATTGGAAAAGAAATTTTATAATTAACCCCTTCTACAGTTGATAATTCTATCTTGCCGTTCAGCTGTTCAACCAGGGATTTAATAATAATTATTCCGATAGAGTCTTTTTTATCCGTTAAAATTTCCAGCGGAAAACCGGGCCCGTTGTCTGTTATTTCAAGAATACATCTCGAATGTTCCAGAGCTTTCAGTTGAATTTCAAGCGCGGGCTTCTTTTCGCAATTGAATGCATGCTTCATCGAGTTGGAGATTATTTCATTGGTAATAATTCCTATAGGTATCAGCTTGTCCAGGTCAAGACTCAGCTTCTGAATATTCATTTTAAGATCCAGCACACATGCAAGTTTATAACTCTGTACCAAATTGTTTATCAGATCCTTAAAATAGTCCTGCAGGTTGATATCTCCGAATGTATCATTTTTATATAGCTGTTCGTGTATCAAAGCCATGGATTGAACCCTGTTTTCAGCAGTGATAAAAATTTCTGAAAGATCCTTATCTAGATTATCAGACTGCAGGTTCAGAAAAGAGCTTATTATGGCCATGTTATTTTTTACGCGATGATGAATTTCTTTCAGCAGAATCTCTTTCTCATTAAGAGATTCTTCAAGCTGGTTCTTTCTCTGCTGAAGCATTTTCTCCGCAAGTCTTTTCTTATTCAGGAAATATATCAAAGCAATTATCAGTACGGCTTGAAGAATTCCGATTGCAATAGCCGCAATAATGCGGCCTTTATATTGTTCCCGGAATGTGTACTCCCGATCCATGACTATACTGTTTTCCGGAAGCATATCGACATCGATCCCCCAACGTTTCAACTGCGGCCAGTTAAATATAAAGCTGCTTCTCTCCTCATTTTCCTGAATATCGGAAGATGCTTCGGTCATAAGCTTGATCAGTAATTCTGCAGTATAATTTCCGTAAAATTCAGCGCTCGTCATATTTCCGCCGACTATATCGAAACCAAGAAGCGAATCATAAAATGAAAAGATGGGTACAGATGCCTTTTTTACGATTTCAGGCAATATTGCATTCGTATTATAATAGTCGCCTTTATTATCTTCGTTCACTGTTAAATAAAATATTGCTGAATTTGCAGGCAGCCCCGAAACCTCGGAAAGAAGCTTGGCCAGAGACAAACCTGTCAGGTAATGGTATTCCAAATCTGTCTGCCCGGTACTGATTACGGATTGAAACAGTCTTCTGTATGTATTATCAGTAACTGAAACGCCTCCGACAACATATATCTGCCGTAATTCAGGTATCAGCAACTTCATTACATTAATTGTCTCAGCCATGGCTTTTCCGGAGATACTTTTTACACCATAAAAGCCCGGTAACGATTCCAGCTTTTTCATCATCTGTTCCGTTACCGGAACACAGATATTTGGTACATTTGCATTAATTATACTTTGATAATCAATCATAAGATTATGTATCGATGAAAATAATGAAACAATGGCATCCGGTTTGATAAAATCTACAAGATTTCCCAGATCTTCAGCCAGTTCTTCTTCTGTCTTAAACCCGTCGGCAAGATCTGCAGCGCTGAATTCATGAAAAATGCTTACCTGAACATCCTCTCTTTTGCTAAGTGCCGAATGAAAAGCATAATTGAAACTGCTTTCCCATTCACTGAGCTCATGAAACGGGTGTATAACCAGAACTTTCTTTTTTAAACTTTCAATATCATCCTGCGCAGACAGAACGGCGGGCACAGTAAAAAAAACAGTATAAGCGGCAATAATAAAAAGAAAAGGGTCCTTAAAGCTTTTCATGTTTTTATTATAGTAAAAAACAGGAATAAATCAAAAAAATGAACAGATATTTTGAAACATCAGCTTACGCCGAAGAAATTACAGGAAAACGGCGTAAGCAGCCAGGAACATAAATTCTAATACAATACTTCTTCGATGCTCCCGAAGCCAAGGTCCTCGATGACCATAAGCTTGGCAAAACCGTTTATCAGACTTTTTGTTTCACCTTCGTTAACTCCTGAGAACTCAGCCCGGAAATTTCCGCCGATTGCACCGAACTCTGATACTGCTATATTACCGTAGAAGTATTCTAAGGAGTCTTCCGAATAATCATAGAAATCAAATTCTCCTTTAAATGTACCTGTTGTCATACCATTAACATATATATCCAAATAATCGTACGGTGGTGCTTCGGATAAAACATTCCAGTCGTAGACATGTTCAAGGGCCATACCATCTCCGTCAATTTTCTGAATGCCTGGAACCCCGTGGCCGCAAGCCTCATTGGCTGTGAAATCGCCGCTGTCTTTAAAACCTCCGGTCAGAACAACCTTCTGGCCTTCAACGGTAAATGAAACACCGTACTGTACATTAATTGTTACTTCCCATTCCAGAATATCACCGTTCTCAGCTGTAAGAGTATATACAGCAGCTACTCCGTCCTCGATAGATGATGGTCCGGTTATAGTGGCTCCTTCAGATATCGTTATGTCGGGCGAGATATCAGAGATATCCATCGGTTCAACTGTAATAACAACAGTTCGGTTTTCATTATCTATTTCAGCTTCACCAACACTTCCCTGCATTGAGAACGTAATTATGTAGGCATCCGGGGATCCGAAAATACTGTAAAAAAATCACAACTGCTGAAGATTAAAGCAGAAAACACAAGAAAAATTATCATCAATTTTTTCATCCTGAACCTCGTTCCAATATAAAATATAGATGATTATATCATAAAAAAAGTAAAAACAGAAGAATGTGACAACCTTGTTACATGCAGTAAACGATCTTATTGTATACAATGTTCTTGACATGGCCTGCATGCCTGTATTAATCTTGTAAAAAATCTTCGAGTCCCTTCTCCCTAAGGATCAGCTGTTTCAGCCTGGCTACGGGAACCGGACCGACAGGGTATTGCCGGAAACAGCAATGCCTCCCTCATTGGAAAGGAGATTCATATGAACTCAGTTATGCCGGAATCCGGCATCAATGTCCACAACCCGGTGGACGGATCACTTGTAGGATCCGTTCCACGCGCCTCCGAAGCTCAAATTCAGAGCATCGTACAAAAATCCCTCAAAGCCGCCTCAGAATGGAAGAGAGTCCCGGTATACCGCCGTGCGGAACTTATGTACAAGTATGCGGACAAAATTCGTACAAAACAGGAAAGCATTGCAAGGCTTGAGTGTGCTGAGATGGGAAAACGGATAACCGAATGCCGCGGCGAGGCAGATGTTGCAGCACGCATTTTTGAGGGATACGCCGAGCGTATAAAACATATGTACTCGGAAGTCCTTCCCCAGTCGCAGCCCGGAATCGAAAGCGATATCATCTATACAGTCCGGGAGCCGATAGGGCCGATAGCATGCATCGTACCGTTTAATTATCCGGTGGAACTTTACAGTCAGAAGGCTGCACCGGCCATTGCCGCCGGCAACCCCATAATCGTTAAGCCTGCAAGCACCAATCCGCTGGCGGTAAAGATGATGATTGAACTGGCCGATGATATCGGTTTTCCGGAGAATCTGATTCAGTTCGTATCGGGAAGCGGCGCAGATGTCGGTAAATGGCTTGTTACAAACCCGGACATTGCGGCTGTAAGCCTTACCGGCAGTACTGATGTAGGAATCCGGATAATGGTTAATGCGGCGCCGAATCTGCACAGAGTATTTCTTGAACTCGGCGGAAATGATGCTTTTATTGTCCATGAAGATTCTGATCTTGAACTTGCTGCAAACGAAGCAATTGAAGGCAGACTTCAGAATACAGGACAGACCTGCTGCGCGCCCAAGCGGTTTATTATACACAATTCAGTGAAAGACACTTTTGCCGATTTGCTTGTCGACAGGCTGAAAAAAATCAGAATAACTAATCCTGCCGATGAAGACAGTGATCTGGGATGTATTATAAGTAAATCAGCGCTTGATACCGTTATGAAACAGATTGACATATGCATTTCGGAAGGTTGTACGCTTTACTGGGGAGGGGAAAGGTTGGAGAACAATTTTTTCAAACCTGCAGTTATCACCAATGTTTTGCCGAAATGCAGTGTAGCAACCGATATGGAAATTTTCGGACCGGTTTTTCCGATTATAGGGTTTGAAACCGATGAAGAGGCCGTTCGTATTGCCAATTCTTCACAGTTCGGCCTGTCGGGGGCGGTGTTCTCGGGTAATTATAAACGGGCGCTGCAGCAGGCTGCTGCGCTTGAATGCGGCTGTACCGTCATTAATGGTCACGGTACATACCGGACGCTTGATCAGCCTTTCGGCGGTTACAAGAAAAGCGGAATCGGACGCGAGGGGATGCTCAATACCCTTGAAGAAATGAGTCAATTAAAAACCATAGTACTCAAGGGCATGTTGTAATACTGCTCCTGCCCGGATTGATACACAATCCGGGCAGTTTATCATTATAAATCTTTCAATATCTTCATTAGTACAGCATTTATGAAATCATAATCATATCGTGGTATAATTGTTCATATGAAAATTCAAATAGGCCGCTTGTATTTTCTGCTTTCTCTGGTTTGTTTATTTCAGCTTTACAGCTGTAATGATAATATTGATGAAGAAACAGCAAAATCAAAAACAGCTGATCACAAAGTCATTCATGAACTCCCGGAAGGCCGTATAAGCGAATCGGATATCAAACAGGTAAAAAGCAAATTGCATATAGCTTACGGTCACACATCACACGGAAGCCAAATTACAACCGGAATGAACGGCCTCATCTATTTCTCCAATGAAGGAAATCTGAACAGAGATTACTCAACTGATCTCTTTAATTTTAATTCAACAGGTTCGGATGGCGCTCTTGATTATTTTGAGGGCGCAGGGTATGGCGACGGACATTTGGAGCTGGATGCGGGTTATTATCCTTCATGGGTAAATGAAACACAGGATTTTCTTGATGATTCCGAATACGACAGATACAACGTAATAATGTGGTCGTGGTGCGGCCAGGTATCTTCCAAAACCGAACAGGCGATGATTGATGAGTATCTTGCTCCAATGTCGGCCTTTGAGAAAGCGCACCCTGAAATTACATTTATATATATGACGGGACATCTCGACGGAACAGGCGAAGACGGTAATTTAAATCAACGAAACGAGCAAATCAGAAGCTTCTGCAAAAATAATGATAAATGGCTGTTTGACTTCGCCGATATAGAAAGCCACGATCCCGACGGAAGAAACTACCTTTCGCAAAATGCCGATGATGCCTGTAATTACACAGGCGGCAACTGGGCAACAGCCTGGCAGAACACACACACCGAAGGATCCGACTGGTACGATTGCGGCGGGGCCCATACTGAATCAATCAACTCAAACATGAAAGCCTACGCGGCCTGGTGGCTGTTCTGCCGGATAGCCGACGAGATCTAAAAATCAGATCAAAACCAAAACCTGTTTGCAATAAACCTTAATCTCAGTTATTCTTTATTCATGAACACCAGGCTTGTACGATTCAATAAAGGCGATTTGCTCTTCAAGGCGGGAGATACCTCGCGGAATATGTATATAATAAGAACCGGTTCGGTTCAGGTTTTGATCGAAAAAGAAGGTAAACAGATACCAATCACGGAACTCGGCCCCGGCCAATATGTCGGAGAGATGTCTTTTCTTACCGGAATCAAGCGATCAGCAACAGTTATTGCAACATCGCCTACCCTGGTAAATGATCTGCCTTACAGCATCCTTGAAGATGAGCACCTGGGCATTTCATCATGGGCGGTATCAATTGCAAAAGTTCTGGTCAGACGTATTCGAACGACAACCGAACAGCTGGGTGAATACATGACAGGGCATAAAACACCCGGGATGACCGAAGCTGTCCCCGCCCCCCAGCCTGTAGCCGGGCAGCCGGAGTCAGGGGCGCCCAAAACGGAAAGGGCCCGAAGACTTTTTCTTAAAGGCAGATTTACCGAAGCTTCTATCGAGCCTATTAAAAACAAGATTCGCGAAATCAAACTTAAAAACAATTCAATTCTCATTCTTGATTTCTCGGATGTCATAGATATAGACCAGGCCGGCATCAATTTTATATTTAATCTGATCAAGTCAAGCGAGGTTGCGGAGAAAAGAATTCAGATTGAAAACATGCAGCTGATCAGAGACAAGGTGCTTTCAATAAAGGGATTGCAGAACATACTGGCAAGAACACATATCCCTATTAAACATGTTGAAAAAGGCGATTTACTGATCAGGCAGGGGGCACTTGAGCATGTAATGTACGTAGTAAAAAACGGCAGCTTTACAATTTCACGCGAAACTGAAACAGGTACAATTGTACTTGGCAAGGCAGAAAGCGGAGATGTTATCGGAGAAATGTCGCTGATAAAGGAAGGTATAAGATCCGCCGATGTCAGAGCCGACAAACCCGGAACTGTTCACGTTCTTGATGTCCGCGATTTCTATAATAATGTTTATAATGTTCCTTCATGGTTTCTTGAACTTATCAGGAGTCTTGTTGAGAGACTGCGGGACACAAACGAAATGATAATGAGATATGAGCGCGGTGAAGATATAGCAGAACCGGCAGGAGAATGGAACCTGCCGTTTGGAATCGTTCTTGATGCTACAAAGCCGGGCAAATTCGCGCTTAGCGGAGCACTGACCCTGTCAAATGCTTATTATCTTGTTCATATACTGAAACTTGAAATGCTGAGAAACCGGGAAGTGGTTACTCTGGACATGACTAAGATAACGAAAATGGATGATTCCGCAAAAACTGCCGTCGACGATGTATGTACCAGGATGAGATCCATGGGTATAAGAGTTAATACTGTAAGGTAAACAACAGATAATTCAGAACATATATTTTTTAAGAAAAGAAGCAAAGGGTTTTTCCCTGCTTACTTTTTCAAAAGCTTTATTAAAATTATCAAGATATCTTTGTGACGCTTCAGGTGAAAAAGCAGTGTAGATTTCGAGTAACGGATCAGGCAGAACAACTGTTTTAAGTTTTCCCTGGAGCCCGAGAGTTTTAGCCATATACTCAAGCTCCGTATAAATTAATGAATAGACCGCATCCAGACGGCCCTTTGCGACCAGGCTTATACAATCCATAAGGGGATTCTCACCGCCGATTATCTCAATCTTTGCACCGGACTTCTGCAGTGTGTCGTTTATCGGCATACCGGTTTTTGTGCCTATAACCATATTCCCGAGATCATCAGGGTTCGAAATCGCTGAAAGCGGATTATCAATACTGACTAGCAGTCCCGCAGCCGGGGTAATACTCGGCTTTGCAGGTACGCTGTATTTTAATTCAGGCCTGAGATCATATGTCTTTGTCGCCAGAGTGTAGGCATCAATGTAGTTACGATCAAGCATTTCATAAATGCGTTCAAGCGATTGAACATGCCGATACTTTATGTCTGTGACTCCCATTTCTCCAAGGATTTCTCTTAAATAATCATTTGCCGCACCTTCAGGAACAGCATTTTTTCCGCTCATGCAAAAGGGCGGAACTTCATTATAGGCAATAACAAAACTGCTTTTTTTGGTTGAGATCGACAGCCTCGATAGCGCTGTGTCGATTCCGTTGAGTTGTTCGGCATTCAACTCGCCAAGCGTACCCAGGGTTTTCATGGATGCTGATATTTCCTGAACAAGAGTATCCATTTTATTCGCTTTATCAAGGTTCTCGGCAGAGAGGACCGAGACATTACCCATCGCCTGAATAATAAGATTAATTTGCTGATCAGTGAGACCTGAAAAGTCTTTTACCTCGTCGGTAATTGTCAGCAAGTTCTGCATGGCGGTCATTATCTCCGCCCCGCCGATCGAAATTTCATTTACGCCGTTGGAGATTTCTGTTATCCCGTCGTTAACTTCAGAGATTTTTTCAGCAATTCGCTTAAAACTTGCGTCGGTCTGAACAGTCCGCTCAGTAGCATCTTTCATCTGTTTTTTCATTGCCGACAGCGATTCGGTTATCTGTTTGGAATTGTTATTTGTCTGTTCGGCAAGCTTTTTTACTTCTGCAGCAACAACAGAAAAGCCGCGTCCTGCCTCACCGGCATGGGCGGCTTCAATGGCTGCATTCATGGCCAGAAGATTCGTCTTTTCCGCAATATCATTTATTACCCCGACCAGTAAAACGACCGAATCGGCAGTATTTGAAACCTGTTCAATAGCCCTTAGAGTATTTTCCATTTCTTTGGAACCGGCTTTGGTGATCAAATCCAGCTCGCTGGTCACCCTGCTTTTTTCAGTTGACGTTCTCGAGATATTCTCTATCGAGGCCAGCATTTCTTCTATTGCGGCTGTAGATTCATTCACAGATGAACTCTGCCTTTCCGTAATCAGCTCGGTAAGTTTTTTTACCGAAGTTCCGACATTATTAATCTCGTCGACCGATTTGTCGATATCGGTGTTTAATGAGGATATCTTTAAAAGATTATCACTGATGGATCTTGAAACATCAGTATTCAGGAGATCCGCCTTGCGTAATGAACCTTCGACGGTTTCTCCGATCTCGGTGCTTTTATCCGCAAGCTCCTGCAGAGTTCCGATAGTTTGATCCAATTCCGATAAAAACGATTCAAGACATTGAGACAATTCAAAGAAGCTCTTTGAACCGGGCCCCGTATACTCTTTCTGAATTGTTTCAGTTTTATCTGCAATACATTTTATTCTGGTGTGAATTCTGTAAATCGGTTTGTTAATAAATACATGCAATAAAAAATAAGTCCAGCCGGAGAGGCTCACAGAGATAAGGCCGGAAACCAGCAGTATTCCGACCGGATTCAGACTCAGATTTGCCATGCCTGATAAAGAAAGCAAAATTAATATACAGACGGAAAGAATAAATGACCCGGCTAATTGAATGATTAAAATTTTAGGGAATACGTTATAATGCAAAACAAACTCCTGTTAGTTTTTTTAATACATTATAATATTGATAAATAGTAGCACCGTATATTTACCGGGTCAAGTATAATATCATTTATTTTTTTTTATTGTTATTTGTTGTTATTTCGCTAAACGCCGAACCGGTATTATAAAGGTTTCGACCGCGAATTAAAACCTTACAGTATAATTAAACGAAACACGGAGTTTTCGGGGAACTCCGTGTTTCAGAAGCGGAATTGATAAAAATCTCCTCTAAATTGAATAAAGGCGTACGATATTCTGAAACCGAGAAAGCCCTAATGGAATATTAACGAATTGAATTCTGAGAAATAAATCCGGTTATCTATTAATAATGGAAGAACCTTTCAGTATTTCCGATCCGATAACAGAAACAGCACAAAGCTCATTTGGTATAAATTATCTTTTTCCTTATCAAAGACTGGTAATTTCAAATATACTGGAGTCCGGAGAGTATTTCTCGAACCTCGGGAAAAAGAAAACGACTTCCGAGCAGGGAGACGAAAAAGATCCGCCGGCAAAGCAGATAGTGATTCTTCCGACCGGAGCAGGAAAAAGCCTCTGCTTTATGCTGCCGGCGCTGTTGCTTGCCGGACCGACGCTTGTAATTTTTCCGCTGCTATCCCTGATATCCGACCAGCTCCGCCGCTGCGTGGATGCAGGCATTGGAGCTGCCGCGCTGACGGGCGGACAAAACGCAGCCGAACGCAGAAATATTTTCAACGGAATTGTAAAAGGAAGCATAAAGATTGTTCTGACAAACCCGGAAACAGCCCTTTCCCCGCAGGTATTGCCCATGCTGGCAAAAAGCTGTTTCATGCACATAGTCTTTGACGAGGTTCATACCGTAAGCGAATGGGGCGATACATTCAGGCCGGCCTATCTTGAAAGCCGGAGGATTTATGCGGAAGGCGGCATTCCGGTTGTTACCGCTTTTACAGCAACAGCTTCTGAAACCGTACTTTCAAGAGTCCGGGAAGTACTGTTTCCTGAGGATGCACCACATGTGGTTTCCGCAAACCCCGATCGTCCAAACATTTCCTACACGGTGATGCCTTCGCTGTGCAAGATAAACAGCCTGCAGCTGCTTCTTGTACAAAATGGAGATAAACCGCAAACCGGTAAAGGGTATTCGCACGCCGAACTTGTCAACCGCCCGGCTCTTGTGTTCTGTTCCACACGCAGATCTGCTGAGCGGACGGCTCTGCAATTGCGGCTGAGACTTAAAGAAAATGACATTTTCTTTTATCATGCCGGGCTGAGCAGGGAAGAAAAAGCAGGGATTGAGAAATGGTTTTTTAAATCTGCTAACGGTATACTTTGCGCTACGACAGCCTACGGTATGGGCATAGATAAACCGAATATCCGCACCGTTATCCATCATGATCTGTCACCGTCGGTTGAAGCCTACCTGCAGGAATCGGGCCGCGCCGGACGGGACATGGACCCCGCCGAGGCAATTCTTCTGCTGTCGCCGTCCGATACGGCAGCCGGCATGAAACATAACGCCCGCCATGCCGCCCTTCTACGTTTCGCCTCAGACAGCACAACCTGCCGGCGCGAATCGCTGATGCGGCTGTTGGGCTCTGAACCGGATATTTGCTTCGGATGCGATGTCTGCCGCAAAAATGTTATGAATACCGCAGATTGGGAAGAAGAAATATTTCATTTGATCAAGCATAACCGGAGAGTACTGTCGCAACCCTCAGCGGTCAGAATGCTTCATGCAAAACATCCGCAATTATCAGAAGACGACGCCGGGGCAGCTGTTACTCAGATGATTATCTCCGGAAAAATAAGAAAAGTAAAGAACAGGCTGTGGAAAGGAAAGCTTACCATATAATAGCGCAATCCTGTATTCCGTAGACAGCTATCCAAAATCATCTCCGGATTGTACAAAGTTTTAATATGATCCTTAAGAACAGTATTAACCTTCCGCAGGTTCTGCCGGACGAATTAATAAAACCAGAACTGCAGCCAGGGGGAGAATTATACTCAGAAGAATCAGTAAAAGTCGCCGGTTTGATATGCTGTCGGATATTCTGCCTCCAAGTATGGTTCCTGCTGCCAGACAGAAATAAGCAAACGCTGTATATATACCGGAAAAAGGTGGAATTGCAATTTTTTTGATATTTCATCCAATTTTTAATATGGAAATCAAAAAAATGGCTTACTCTTTCATACATTTACATTTTTTTATCAATTTTTTGATTCTGTTATCATAAATCCTGTGATACAATATGTGTCATTAAAAATAATAAATCTTATAAAAACCCAAAAGGATTTTGAAAAAGTGCTGATTATTTCCTCATTGAGTTTGGATTAACAGGAGAATAGGTACTTGGAAAATGACCAATAATAAATCCATGAAGAAAATGCTTTATATAAGCATAATATTATTTTCGATAATGCTTACATTCGTTGTATATTTCAGCTTTAAAAGACAATACAGCATTGTTATAGACAACTATCTGGATATGGAGTCGGCAATAATCCAGGAAGCAAAGCAAATGGCTGATCTCTGGTTCAATAAAAGAATTTCCGAAGAAGGCGCTACTGTTGATCAGATTGAACAGGAGATTCTTTCTTTCATTGTAGAACCGATACACTTACTGAAAAACGGAGATGCCTGGATATACAACAAAGATTACGTGATTTTCGACAAAAGCAGTGATTTTCCTGATTATTACCGCGGGAAATCGATGCGTCAGATATTTGAGATACAGAAAGAACACGGAGCATCTCATTATGAAGAGATGACCCGTGGTGTGGAGAATGCAACCGAGGGACAGGGATGGTATATCTGGCTGCCGGATAAGGGCAAGGAATGGGTTGCCTGGACTTCATTTCGCTTCCATGACCAAACCTGGACGCTCGGCCTGTCAACACCTGAAAAAGAGATTTTGGATGATGCTGAAATCTATTCATTCCTGATAAAACAGGTTCTTTATTTTTCCATACTTATCTTTCTGCTTTTTTGCATAGCCAGGCTGTTCTTCGTCTTTCAAAAGAGACAGGAGAACCTGATAAAGGAACTGATGAGAGGAAGGACCCAGCTTCAGGAATTGAATGCAAAGAAAGATAAATTCTTTTCGATTATTGCCCACGATCTGCGAAACCCTATAAGCTCCATAATAGGCATCAGTAATTTGCTTGTTGAAAAAACAAAAGATAACGCTCCTGAAGATGTTATTATGGCCACCGAATTACTTCAACAATCTTCAGGGCGGGTTATGGATCTGCTTTCGAACTTACTGGAATGGTCGACAAATGAGATAGGTAAAAACGCATTTGAACCTGTAGAATTTGATATTAATAATACAATTACTAATACTATTGAGCTCTTCAAACTGCCGTCTGCCAAAAAAGGCATTAAATTTAATTTCGAAACCCCGGATCCCGTAATGGTATATGCAGATTTACACATGGTAAAAACCATCCTTCGAAACCTTGTCTCCAATGCCATAAAATTCTCTTTTCCTACCGGCGTTGTTGATATTTCCACAGAAAAAATTAATGACAAGGTACTTATCAAGATCAGGGATCACGGCCTCGGTATGGAAGAGGAAATTGTTACAAACCTGTTCAGAATAGATGTGCATCACTCAACTCCGGGAACAGAAGCCGAACAGGGTACCGGTCTGGGCTTAATTTTATGTAAAGAGTTCGTTGAAAAACTTGGCGGCCAGATACGGGTAGAAAGTAAAATTAACGAAGGTTCGACTTTTTTCCTTTCAATACCGGCAGTAAAATAAATGCATATTACTGTGGAATTGTATTCGATCAAGGGTAATGGATTAATTAATTACCGACAAGCGAACGGCGAACTCATCACAACCATCAATCATTGCATCAACATTTGGATAAATTTCGCGAGCAGACAAAACAGTTTCTCCAAGTTCAATATCGATTAGTTTCGCATTTATGATAAACCTCGACCCCAATTTTCCCAGGCTTCCGATAACCAGATAATCTGCTGCCAACAGCTTGCCTATTTCCAACTGGCATGACTCCTCAGTACAACCCGACATTGAGAATTGTATTTCGGACAATATCGATTCACGTTGCTTTCTGTCAATAATACGATAATTCCCTGTATCAAATAATGCTCCGCCCAGGAAATCTACCAAAAAACTTGCTTCATTTTTTGATATTCCTTCATATTCGAAATCGAAAACGGTAATAATCGGAAGATTATTACGCCTGGCATCTTTTATGTACAATCCAGGAGTATCTCCCTGATTTATATTATCAGAATCATCATCTGATTTGATAAATATTTCATGAAAGTTAATACTTGAGATTATTTCATTCATATGTGCTTCAAGTGTATTTTTGAACAGCCTTTTTACATATGGGATTGAAGACGGCCCTCCGGCAGTTGCTTTCACTACACGTTTTGTGTTGTATTCATTTTCAAACACAATTTTATCATCCGGAATACAGGTTATTTCAATCCGCGATCTGAAAACGGATGTTACCTCTACATTTAATCCCATTCCCCACTGGACGTATGCATCAAGTATATAAACCCTGAATTCATAATCGGTAAATTCACTTAATTTAAACCCGATATCAGTTAAAACTTTATTCATTGATTCGGTATAGTAAGATTTAATTGGTTTGTCACTGTAACCATTCTCATATGCAGCAGGATGTTTTATTATTTTAACACCGATGTTATTAACATCAATAACATTCAGAACGAGTTCCCGGTTATTCACTTCCCTGGTATAGGACGAATACTCAGGCAGATCAAAAGTAAATAATACGGGAGGAGACGTAACACAACCGGTTATTAAAACTAAACAAAGAACGGAAACAGCAAACAAGGTTCGCATTTAAATCCTCAAAATATTCTTTTTGGAATAAAGAATAATACCATGAGACTACATCATTTTCAACTGAGTCTATTGCTTCAGCCATTACACCAATTACCGGGCTTAAGATAAGGTTCTTCTTATATGCTTTGCTGCTTTTTTGATTTCAGGTTTAACATGATCCTTACTCTGTGAAAAAATAATTCCGGACTTGATATGCCTGCATGGTTCAGTTATATTAGGTCTGAAGCTTATCCCACAGAATAAACAATAGCTGAGGTAAATAATGTATAAAGAAATTGATCCCTTCGACTATATGACCGACATTTTACAACCGCTTAAAAAAGGTGTTCTCCTGACCACCAAAAAAGATGAAGGGTATAATACAATGACCATCGCCTGGGGCCAGATTGGAATTGAATGGGGAATTCCGATTTTTACCGTATTTGTACGCTCGGGACGCTACACCCATGAATTACTTGATTACGGAGAGTTCTCCATTAATATTCCATATGGAACAGGCCCTGTGGGCAGGATAACAGGTTACGCCGGAACAAAAAGCGGCCGAAATACAGATAAAATTGCAGATTTGGGATTAACTGTAGTTGACGGCAGAAAAATATCCGTTCCCGGATTTAAAGAACTGCCGATGACGCTTGAATGCAGAATAATATACAAACAGAAGCAGGATGCCGGAACGATACAGGACCGCTTTAAATCCGACTACTATCCGTCAGATGTCGCCTCTGACTTCCCCGGCTCAAACAGGGACTACCATACCATGTTTTACGGTGAAATTGTCGGTGCCCATATTATCGAAATATAACAAGGGGGAGACATCGACAACTGTAGTTTTATATAACCTCAGTTTTAGATGTCCCCGGGAGTTACAGCTATGGAAATTCCTGATAATTATCTATATTATCATCCCATGCTGATAACCGTACTTGGATCCGGAACTTCTTTCGGAGTTCCCTCAATAAACTGCAACTGCCCTGTCTGCACTTCGGAAGATCCTCATGATAAAAGAACCAGGGCGTCAATATGGATTCAAAGCCGAAATACCTCTGTTGTTATCGATACCTCGACTGATTTCAGGCAACAGGCGCTTCGCGAAAAGATCAGCACAGTGGACGGGCTGCTTATTACACACTGCCATGCTGATCATGTTCACGGACTGGACGATATCAGGCCGTACACATTCAGAAATCCGGTCCCCGTATTCGGCAACGAATGGACAATGACTGAATTTAAAGACAGATTCTCATATTTATTCCACCAGACTCAGCGAGGCGGCGGAAAACCCAGGATCTCAATTCATACTATCAGTAATATTATGCTTGAAAACAACGATACTATAAAAATAGGCGAACTGGAGTTTCTGCCTGTTCCGATGAAGCACGGCGATCTCGATGTACTGGGATACAGGATAGACGACTTTGCTTATCTTACCGACTGCAGCAGTATTCCCGATTCAAGTTTCGCAAAGCTTAAAGGTGTTAAATACCTGATCATTGATGCTTTACGATACAAACCGCATTCAACACATTTTTCTATACCTGAAGCAATCGAAGCGGCACGCAGGATCGGAGCTGAAAAGACATGGTTTACACACCTTTGCCATGATACACTGCATAAAGATCTAAAGCAGGATCTGCCTGGCGGCATTGCTCCTGCTTTTGACGGGTTGAAAGTTAAAATTTAAATCTATGTTTGTGGTATTAGACGGCTTTCTGAACTTTTCCGGATCTGAGGCAGCGGGTGCAGATTTTAATGGTTTTCTTCTTGCCATCAATCAGCGCCTGCATTTTTACAAGATTCGGTTTCCAAACCCTTCTGGTTTTGTTATGGGCATGGCTGACATTATTGCCTGCAATAGTCCCTTTTCCGCATATATCACATTTACGAGCCATTATATTCCTACCTTACGCTTGTATACTTATACTGGATCAGTAACATAACAGAAAATCAATTTAATGTAAAGGCTATTTGATAATGAAGATAATGCAGATTTACAACAGACTTGACTCGCTGACTGATGGGGAAATCACTTTTCTTGAAGCAGAAAACTGCTTTCAACTGCTGATAGGAGTTATTCTGTCAGCTCAAACCACCGACAAACAGGTAAATTCAATTCTTCCGAATTTATTCGCAAGATTTCCGTCGCCTGAGCATCTTGCTGAAGCGGATCCGGCTGAAACGGCTGGCATAATAAAATCTGTAGGATTTTTCAATATTAAAGCATCCAATATTATAAAAACTGCCGCAATTATTCATAACCAACATAGCGATCATGTCCCGTCTGACATGGAAGACCTGCTTGAATTGCCCGGTGTGGGCAGAAAGAGTGCTAACGTAATCAGGGGCACCTGCTTTCATCTTCCGGCTATTATAGTGGATACGCATTTTGCCCGAACTGCCGCGCGCCTGGATCTTACAACGGCAAAAGAGCCGGAAAAAATCGAATATGATTTGATAGAGAAAGTACCTGCCGCTATAAGTTACAGATTCTCAATGCTTCTGAACAAACTTGGCAGGGATTTCTGCAAGGCACAAAAACCCTTGTGCATGACCTGTCCTGTTTCGGACTACTGTTGCTGGCCGGAAATAAAAAAAGCTCTATAAGCCTTTTTCAATACTCAGTTTCCAATCATCCATGGAAACTCTTTCATTATCAGCCAGTTTACTTCTTAATACAGCTGTACAATTGCTGAACCTTATTGCTGTCTCAGAATCAATTACATGCTCAATATTGCATGCCTGTTCAACTGCCTTTTCATGCGAAAGCAACAGAATGCTTTCGAGAAAATCAACAAGAACTGAATGTTTTTTGAGTATCTCATCCGCGATCTTTTTCCCTTCCTCGGTAAGACTGATAAATGAGTTTTTTTCGTAATTAACAAGGCCTTTTTCACGAAGGTTTTTAACAGCCCCTGTTACTGAAGGCATTTGGACCTCCAGATGAGCAGCTATATCACGAACCCTCGCGACACGATGTTTTGTTTCGAGGATCAGTATCGCTTCAAGATAATCTTCAAGACTCGGTGAAAGAGATTTACAATTATCCATATTAATAATACTATAATGCAAAACCCTGAGAGAATAAAGTAGATTATGGATGGAATGTCTGAAAAAACAAATGAAAGACTTCGAACGCTGAAAGAGAATTACCTTAAAACACTGCCGGGCAGATATAACCAGCTGAAACATATTGCTGTTGAAATCCTTGAACAAAGGGACATTCAAAAAAATCTGCCTGATCTCAAAATTCATATCCACAAGATTGCCGGCTCGGCAGCAACTTTCGGACTATTGGCGCTTACTGATGCGGCCAGAGATTTCGAAGGGCTGATTGATGAAATTATCAGAAAAAAAGAACATGTTTCAAATTCTGAATCAAAACTTATAGTGAAATATCTGAAAGACATCAGGGAAATCTGTGCAGAACCCGAAAAATTCGACCTTCAAACCGAAACCCCAGGGACTATTCCTGAAGAGTCTGATTCTCATATAAAAAAGATTGTATTTGTACTCGGGGAGGATGATCTGATCTCAAAAGATCTTTCCGAACAGCTCGGATACTTCGGCTATACAGTACAGATTGTTAACAGTTTCTCTTCGCTTAAAGAACATCTTAAGGAAGCTGAAAATGAACTGCTGATTATGAACACGAACATGATTGAACACAAACCCATGACAGCATCAGCCGTACGTAGAATAAAAGATAATTCCAGTCGTAAATTAAGCGTTATCTTTTTCTCGGATAATGACAATTTTGAGATAAGACATGAGTGTGTGAAAGCCGGAGGAGATGATTTTTTCACCATACCGCTGGATGTAAGCAGACTTATTGACAGGGTAGATTCTCTTACCAACGATGAAAATATCAAACCATTTCATATTCTGATTATTGATGATGATCCGGAGCAGGTTTCCTATTATGCTCTCGTTCTTCAACAGGCCGGGATGATCACTTCCGTCGCTTCGGATCCGAAAAAGGTTCTTGATATTCTTGCTGAATCCAAACCTGATCTGATTTTAATGGATATGTACATGCCTGATTGCGACGGACCCGATCTTGCCGCAATTATCCGTCAGCAGGAAGCATTTGTCAGCATCCCGATAGTATTCCTGTCATTTGAATCCAACAGGGAAATCCAGTTTGAAGCTATAAAACACGGTGGCGATGATTTTCTTACAAAACCTATAAAGCCCGACTTTCTCATATCGTCAGTGACATCCAAGGCTGAACGCAACCGCCAGATGAGATATTTTATGGAGCGCGATTCGCTTACCGGCCTGCTTAATCATGTTAATATAAAGGAATTCCTGTACAACGAACTTTTGCGGGCCGAACGCACTGAATCGGAACTCTGCTTTGCCATGATAGATATAGATCATTTCAAGAAGGTCAATGATGTCCACGGCCATATGACCGGAGACCGGGTTTTAAAAAGTTTGTCGCGCCTGCTTCAGGACAGACTGAGAAGAACTGATATAATCGGAAGATACGGTGGAGAGGAGTTTGCTGTCATCCTGCTAAATACCGGTATTTCAAACGCCAGGACGATAATGGAAAAAATCAGAGAGAGCTTCTCGCAAATTCGCCACGTTTCAACCGAAGGCGATTTTTACGTCACATTCAGCTGCGGTATTGCCTGCTATCCTGATATTAAAAATCCTTCCGAGCTGAATTCAATAGCCGACCAGGCATTATATAAAGCCAAGGAATCAGGCAGAAACAAAATTGTTATGTCTTCGGAACTCCTGGAAATTTAATTTCAAAAATATCTTCCAGCACTACTCTTTCCCACCACTCAGCATTCCGAAAGAGTTTAGTCTCCGTTCTGTAAACGGAAAGCGTACAACTGTGCCAGTGCAGAACAGTCTCCTCCATTTCTGCAACATCCTTTGACAATAACAGGTAGCCGCAGTCGGACGAATCAAAGAGGTGAAGCCCGTCAAAACCTTCGGACAAACCATATTCTTTAAATAATGAAATGAGCTCTTTGCAAAACCCGGCGCAGACCTCTGAACCGAGGCAAACCTGGCCGCTTTTTTCGATAATCCGGTCTATCGCCAGGCCTTCCGGCGGCAATTGCGGCAGATCTCTTCTGCTGATAATCGCTGGTTTCTGCTCCATGAACGCGAAAGGGATCATAGGTTTCAGAGCCCAGGCTGAAACAGCCCCGGTTTCCTGGAAAATACGTCGTTTGAGTTTTAGTAAACCTGTTTCCGAATTATTCGGCGGCAATATCACGGCTAAATACAAAGCGCCTCCTTTATTACTTTGAATCATAATATAAATATGATAAAATAGACAACATGAAACGCAAAGTACAAAAGATATCTACAGATTTGGCCGAACGCCTTTCAAAATGGGAACAGGTTGATGCTATAACTATTCTTGAATCTGCAGAAGAAGAATTGATTAGCCCCTATTTTTTTATCAGTCTGGATGTCTACTATAAAGGGGAAATTCCCGACAAGAATATTCGTCAGGCGCTTTTCTCAGACGCCGGAGCCTTCGAAACTTCAAGCTACGGAACAAAAGATCGTTTTTTTATTGATGATATTCCGGTAAGAATCGAATTTAAAAACCTCGACAGAATAAACACCATTCTGGAACTTAAATCCGAGAATTACAACGCATTCAGGGCTTCAGGCACCTATATGTTTTACAGAATCCTTACCGGTAAAGTGCTGATCCAGAAAAACCTCTGGCTTGATCATATAAAGCAGAAACTCGACAAACTTCCCGATGAATTCTGGAACATGCTTGCAATAGCATCATTTGCATCAATGGAACACTACCTGATCGATCTTCAGTCTGCGGCCATGGAGAAGGACAATTACTTTTTCATGGTGTCTCTAAGCGGGTTCCTGAAAACATGCTGCAGCCTTTTATTTATCTTCAACCATGAGTTCGAGCCGCCCCGGCGGAATATAATCCCCAGGCTGAAAAAGCTTCACACCCTGCCCGAACATTTTCTGAGCAGGTTTGAAAACCTGATCCGGTGCGACGATGAAACATCAATGGAGCGCAAGTCAGACATTGCAGAACTGATGGCAAAGAGCATAATTCCGTTTGTAAAACTTGATTACTGAGCGGCTTAAAATGTTTTGATATAAGGAATAAGAACTCCAGGCGGTAAATTCTCCTGAAGTATTTTCTCTTGAAAATACTTCAGAGAAAGAGCATAAAAACGACAGTTTTTATGCTCTTTCTCCCTTGACTCACCGAAATATAATTCTTATACTTTGCGGACGTTAGAGAGACGGAATGTTGCCTAGTGGCTAAGGCGCCTGCTTTGGGAGCAGGAAATCGGAGGTTCGAGTCCTCTCATTCCGAATTCCCGGGCAACCGCTGAAAAGCCGCGGCCTGAAAAATTATTTTTAATATGCGTCCATAGCTCAGCTGGATAGAGCAACGGCCTTCTAAGCCGTAGGTCAGAGGTTCGAATCCTCTTGGACGTAAAACCGAGGTCACCGCCAGGTGGCTTCGGTTTTTTTATGTGCAAATCAGAAGGATTCGAACCGTTAAAAGGTTTGATGGAGTTTGCCTTTGTCAAACTCCAAAAGGAATCGCCGCAGGCGACAGAGAGCAAATCCTCCCGGACTGCGCTTTATCCAAAATTATGCTATAAAGCAGCATCGAGACGAAGTCGAGATATGTAAACGGAAAAAAGATACCCCCCTTTAACCTTGAATCTCCTTCAGATCGGGCAAAACTGCAGAATCCCGAACTCTATCTGTCAAATATTTCCGGCTTGATAATAATTGATGAGATCCAGCAAATGCCTGAATTGTTTCCCGTGCTCAGGGTACTGTCTGACAAGGTTCAGAATAACGGTCGTTTTCTAATTCTCGGAAGTGCATCGCCTGATATTATAAAAAAAGCTTCCGAATCTCTGGCCGGACGGGTTGAGTTTGTAGATCTTCACGGGTTCGACATTTCAGAGACCGGAACCGATAAAATAAACCGGCTCTGGCTAAGAGGTGGATTCCCCCTCTCCTATCTCGCAGAAAACGATGATGACAGCATAGCATGGAGAGAGGGTTTTGTAAGGACCTTTCTGCAAAGAGACATCCCCCAATTCGGCATAAACATACCGCCGGAAACACTGAGACGCTTCTGGACAATGCTTGCCCACAGCCATGGACAGCTGCTGAACAGCTCACAGCTTGCAGGCTCAATGGGAATGAGTGATAAAACTATCCGTTCCTATATCGACATTCTCAGCTCTACCTACATGATAAGACCCCTGCCGCCGTGGCATGCAAATTTAAAAAAAAGACAGGTGAAATCACCTAAAATATACATAAGAGACACAGGCCTGCTGCATCATTTGCTTGGTATAACAACAATGGACACTCTGATGGGACACCCTCAATCAGGAGCATCATGGGAAAGTTTTGTCATAGAGCAAATAATGCGAATTAACCCAATCCTGCAATCTTACTTCTGGTCGACATACAGCGGAGCAGAGCTGGACCTTTTTACAATTCTGGGTAATAAAAGAATTGGGATAGAAATTAAATTTACCGAAACACCAAAAACAACAAAATCCATGCACAGTTCAATAAAAGAACTGGATCTTTCAAAACTCTACGTCATATATCCCGGTTCAGACAGATATCCTATTCATGAATTAATAGAAGCATGCCCGCTGTCTGACTTTATAAATGAGATTAGCAGGATACAGGTAAAGAATTAAAGTATTGAGCAACGGCCTTCCAGGCCGTAGGTCAGAGATTAGAACAGAACCGACATATATCATTCAGCGCTTTTCGGGCCTCGGGGAACAAAGGCGACAGCAGGGGGAAGGCGTGCACCATCCCCGGCCATTTCCGCAAAGTCACGTCGACACCGTCTTTGCGGGCTTTTTCAGCGGCATTTAGACAGTCGTCATAATGTATTTCATGCGTTCCAATACAGAAATAAAGCGGCGGGCATCCTGAATAATTGCCGAACTGAGGGGAAAGTAGCGGGTTATCAGTTGATTCGCTGCCGGTATAGTAACCTGTCCACAGTCCCCATGAGCCTTCAGGCGCAATATCTTTTCCGGCATTATAGCTGAAAGAGGCTGCCCGGCAGCTCAGATCAGTTGCCGGTGAAATGGAGAAAACCCCTTTTGGCAGCTTTACCCCCTCCTCTTTCAGGGCAAGAAGCAGTGATAATGCCAGTGTTCCGCCGGCTGACTCCCCGCCGATTATAATACCGCCGGAACCTTCCTCATCTGCCCGCGTCATCAGCCACTTGTACACATCTATGCAGTCGTTAAGTCCTGCCGGAAAGGGATGTTCGGGGGCAAGCCGGTAATTGAAAACAAGAGACCTCAGGCCGGTGCCGGCGGCAAATTTGGCAACATGAGTTCTGTGAGTATTGCACGAACCGGAAATAAACCCGCCCCCGTGAATATAAAACAGTACGCCGTCTGATTTTACCAAATCGGGAATTATCCATTCAGCTTCAATATTACCAATCTTAATTTTCTCGGTACTGATATTTTTCGGCAGCCTCAGCTTCCTTGAGACCTTCTCGGTACGGTCCCTGAATTCCTGAACCGAAAACGATTCATCATAGGTTTCAGTACCTTTTTTTAAGATGTTCCTGTTTCTTATCAGCCCGATAATAAGCCTGCTTCTCAAACTCTGAATTTTATTTTCCTTTACTGACTATAGCTACGGACTTGCTCGTGCCTATCCTGTCCGAACCTGCGGCAAGCATGGCACAGGCAGTACTGTAATCGCCTATACCGCCGGAGGCTTTTATCAGCACGGAACCGCCGAGGATTTCACGCATAAGTCTTATATCTTCAAGCTCGGCGCCTTTTCTGCTGAAACCGGTGGAGGTTTTAATATAACCGGCACCTGCATCTTTGACTACCCTGCAAACGCCGATTTTCTCCGCTTCTGTAAGTAGGCAGGTTTCGACTATCACTTTTACCAGGGCGTTTTTACCCGCCGCCTTAACAACCCCGGCAATATCCGTGTAAACCTTTTCGCTGTTCCCGCTTTTAAATGCCCCTATATCTATTACCATATCTATTTCATCAGCACCCGCGGCTATTGCCTCTTCGGTTTCGAAGACCTTTACACTTGTCCCGGATGCTCCGAGCGGAAACCCGACCACCGTGCATGTTTTCACATCCGAACCCACAAGCAGGTTTTTGACCACTGCAACATTAACCGGATTCACACAAACCGAATAAAAACCGTATTTCACCGCTTCTTCACACACTCGTTTTATATCCAGATCTGTTGCATCGGGATTCAGAATCGTATGGTCTATTCTTGCTGCCATTTCCCTTTCAAATTCTTCCATAATATTATTTCTCCATTACTGAATTATTACTTGATGCCCCGTTACATCTACCCTTTTCTGTAGGGGATTCCGTCAGCAGCGGGAGCGACTGCCCTGCCGACGAACCCCATCAGTACAACCAATGTTATTAAATACGGCAGTATTGCCAGCAAATGCGCAGAAATATCGAAGCCTCTGCCTCCGAGGTATACCACCAGTCCCTGTGTTGAGCCGAACAGCAGGCAGGCAAGAAAAGCCCCCTGCGGTTTCCATTTACCGAAAATCATAGCAGCAAGCGCAATAAACCCCTGGCCGGAAATCAATGTCGGTCTGAAACTGGATACCATTGCAATACTCATTGATGCTCCGCCGAACCCTGCCAGAATACCGGAAAAAATTACACAGAAATATCGTATACTGTAAATATTGATGCCGAGGGTGTCAGCGGCTTTAGGATGTTCGCCGACCGCCCTTATCCTTAAACCCGGCTTTGTTCTGTAGAGCAGAAACCATAACAATACGACAAGCAGAAGCGCAATATAGACAGTGGCATACTGGTTGATAACCAGTTCAAAAAATCTTGATTCCGGAAATAAGCCGTCGAAAGGTCTGCTGATTTTTTCACCGAGCGCTATTGTTTTTGTCTGGGTGGAACCGTTAAAGAAAATACGGCACAGGAATAACGACAACCCGCCGCCCAGAAAATTAAGCGCAATACCGGAAATAACCTGGTCTGCCTCAAAACTTATGCATGCAACAGCATGCAGCAGGGCCAGCGCCGCACCTGCCGCTCCTGCCGCAAGAAACCCGAGCCAGGGATTATGAGAAAAAAAACAGGCTGCGGCACCGACAAATGCACCAAGCGTCATGATCCCTTCCAGACCTATATTGATCACTCCTGAATTCTCCGAAATGACACCGCCGAGAGAAGCAAATATCAGCGGAGAAGAATACATCAGTGTTATACCTGCAATTAACCAGATATCATTCATTACTGTTCCTGCCTTTCAGTTTTAATTTTCCGGCCAGCGGAATTGCCGTAAAGAAAATAATAGTTCCGATAATAATCTGAATCACTTCGGAAGGCGCCCCTGTTAAAGGCTGAATTTTCTGTCCGCCGTATTTCAAGGCACCTAAAAGAAAACCTGCAAAAACCGAACCCGCAGCCGTATTGGCGCCTATCAGCGCTACCGCGATCCCGTCGAAACCGTAACCGTAGGATGTCGACAGTACAAGGACTTCTCCTGTATGCCCGAGAACATGAACAGCTCCGGCTGCACCCGCGATGCCGCCCGATATCATCATTGAAATAAGTACGCTCCGGTGGACATTGATTCCGCAGTATTCAGCCGCAAGATGATTGAACCCGACGCTCCGGAGTGCATAACCCAGGGTAGTTTTATTCAGAATGAAGGCGACCAGGATTGCAGCAGCCAATGCTATAAATATTCCCCAGTTAAAGGGCGTACTTAATATGCCCTCCAAAGCAGGGTGTGTTCCGAGCCATTCGCGGGCGAAACCTGAAGTCTTCCATCCTTCCAGAATCCTGATGCTGGCGGACTGCAGGATTTTTCTGGATGCTTCCTTGTCTACGCGTTTGAACGATTCGAAAAACACGAAATAATTATTAAGATATAACGCAATCCAGTTAAGCATAATGGAGGAAATAACTTCATTTATACCGAATTTTGCCTTCAGAGCACCGGCAATGCCTCCCCAGGCGGCACCCGCGGCAATTGCGGCTGAAATAGCCAGCAGAACATGAACAGGAGGCGGGGATGAAATAAAAACCCCTACAGCCGCCGCTGCCATAGCCCCGGTAACCAGTTGTCCTTCGACACCGATATTAAAAAGACCGGTTCTGAAAGCGAATGCAACCGAAAGTCCCGTCATGATTATCGGGGTTGAATTGATTATTACGTAAGCAAGGTATTTTGTTTTACCGAAACAGCCTTTAATCATTATCGAATATGCAGTAAACGGATTTATACCGATTATAAGCAGAACAACCGCACCCACAAAAAAGCCTGTAAAAATTGAAATCAGGGTAAAAACAAGTTTTCTGCTGATAAAATGATTAGCTTTCATTGTGCGCACCTCCCGCCATCATCAGGCCTATTTCATTCTCATCAGTATTCTGTGCATTCAGCACGCCCGTAATCTTGCCTTCGTATATTACAGCTATCCGGTCGGATAGCTGAAGGATCTCATCAAGTTCAAAGGATACAAGAAGAACAGCTTTCCCCCTGTCCCTCTGTTCAATAATGGTTCTGTGAACAAATTCAATCGCACCGACGTCCAGCCCCCTTGTAGGCTGTGCAGCTATCAACAAATCAGGATTGTTAGAGACTTCACGCGCAATTATTACCTTCTGCTGGTTACCCCCGGATAAAGCGCCTGCTTTTATCTGCGGATCATCCGGCCTGATGTCGAACCTTTCAATAAGCTCCCGTGCATGTTTATTCACGGAAATTTTATCCAGCAGCCCTTTACTGGAGAAAGGCTTTCTGTAATAATTCTCGATTATCATGTTTTCCGAAACAGAGTGTTCAAGAACCAGCCCGCGTTTCTGACGGTCTTCCGGTATGCTCGCTATTCCGCTTTCAATCACCTTTCGGGGGGCTTTATTCGCCATGTCGGTTCCGTTTATGAAAATACTGCCCGATGATACCGGCAGTACCCCCATTATAGATTCGATCAGTTCGCTTTGACCGTTTCCGTCGACTCCCGCAAGTCCTACTATTTCTCCTGCATGAACATCGAGCGTCAGATTGTTAAGCATCCTGATATTCCGTTTATTGAACAGAACCAGGTCCCGGAGTTCAAGCACCCTGTTGCCCCTGCTGCATTCCTTTTTATCGATAGAAAAATTTATTTCCCTTCCTACCATTCTTGATGCAAGTTCACGTTCCGTTACTCCGGATACATCCAGGGTATCTATATAGTGACCTCTCCGGATGATTGTACAGCGATCAGCCGATTGTTTAATTTCTTTAAGCTTATGAGTAATTATGATAATCGACTTGCCGTTTGCAGTAAGATTTCTCATAATCTTCTGAAGCTCTATGATCTCCTGTGGCGTAAGAACAGCCGTCGGTTCATCCAGAATTAGTATTTCAGCTCCCCGGTATAGTGCCTTGAGAATCTCTACCCTCTGCTGCATTCCGACGGTAATATCACAAATTCTCGCATCAGGATCTACCTGAAGCCCGTATTTTTCCGAAAGGTCCCTGACCTTTTTCCTTCCGGCGGCAATATCCAGGATCCAGCCCGTTTTAGTTGTCTCACACCCGAGAATGATATTCTCCGTCACTGTGAAAGGCTGGACCAGCATGAAGTGCTGATGAACCATCCCTATTCCGTGAGCTATTGCCACAGCGGGGTTTTTCATTCTAACCCTGCTGTTACATATAAATATTTCTCCTGAATCGGGATGCAACAGCCCATATAGAATATTCATCAATGTGGTTTTTCCGGCGCCGTTTTCCCCTAAAAGAGCATGGACTTCTCCCTTCCTCAGGGTGAAATCAATATTATTGTTTGCAGTAAAACTGCCGAACATCTTTGTAATATTCCGCATCTCTACTACAGCTTCTTCCCGTTCGCTGTTGGACAATTTTTCCCTCCGGATAAACCCAGGCAGCCTGCTTGATACAGGCTGCTGCGTCAATTTAAAAAACTTTACTTAATAAAAGCTGTGTAACTCTCTTTATTGAAAGGAACGGCAATTTCGCCGCTGATTACCTTCTTTTTAAGAGCGTCTACTTCTTCAAGTATTGAAGCGGGAACATGTTTATCTGAAGACGGCGCTATATCAACGCCTCCATCCGAAAGTCCGTAAACAACCGAGCTTCCGCCGTTGAACTTACCTTCCTGCAGATCCTTCACAACATTGAACATTGCATTATCCACTCTTTTCATTGCGGAAGTCAGGACATTGTCGGGAGCCAGACTGTTCTGGTCCTTGTCGACACCGATCGCCCATTTTTCCCTTTCCTTCGCCGATTCAATCAAACCGTCTCCTACGGGACCTGCAGCATGAAAAACAATATCCGCATCATCTTCATACATTGAATTGGCAATAGCCTTTCCCATCGCTATATCGGTAAAAGAATTAGCATACTGTCTGAGTACTTTAACCTCAGGGTTTGCAGTATGGACACCTGCATGGTAACCGTAATCAAATTGGTCGATGATTGCGCCCTTTATTCCGCCTATAAACCCTACTGTTCCTGTTTCCGTCATTTTCCCGGCTATATACCCCACAAGAAAAGCAGCCTGCTCAGCCTTGAACTCAACACCTACAAGATTTTCCGGGGTTTCATCTCCGTATGATTTATCAATAATTGCATACTTCTGGTCCGGGTTAGTATGAGCGGCTTCTATCATTGCATCCGCCATCATATAGCCTACGCCCCATATCAGGTTGTTTTCACTCTCGAGCATTGTTTCAAGGTTCTGAAAATACTCGCTTCTGTCCATTGACTCAACATATGAAACATTGACCCCCAGTTCAGTCTCAGCCCTGAGTAATCCTTCCCATGCCGACTGGTTAAATGAATTGTCGTTTACACCTCCCACATCCGAAACAAGCGCTACCTTCAGTTCATTCCCGGCCGGCGTCTTTTCAGCCGATCCGGCGTCTTCAATTGAGGATTCTTTTGCGCAGCCGGCAATAAGAACGATCGATACGATTACAGTTAATATCAAAACACTGTACTTTTTCATCTGACAAACTCCTTCAAATTTTATTTTCTACACATATTTCCGGAATATATGTCTGGTACCTCTTTAAGTGCGGCTGAAAACTCTTTCAGCCTTTTTTCATCAATAGCGTTGTACATGTTTCCGTCTTTCTTGAAACTCGAAGCAACAATCGCCCCGTCTGCATAATTCAGTATTTCCATCAGGTTTCCGGGAGTGCACCCGCCCCCGGCGAATATTCTCAGATCGCCGAATTTCTTTTTACCGGCTGCAAGCATTTCACAGGTCCTTTCCGGTTCTTTTCCGGTCAGAATAACGGCATCTGCGCCGCCGCGTTTAATCGCCTGCACTATCGCTTCTTCCTGGCTCACAACTCCGAGAGGAAATCCCGTCCGGTCCAGAATATCAGCCCAGAGTTCCACTCTGCTTCCGAGCCGTTTTTTTATCTGCAAAACCTCTCCGGAGCACCCCTGAACTATTCCTTCCGCGTTTACCATTGCCCCGATAAAGACCTTCAGCCTTACAAAGTCGGCCTGAATCGCATCTGCTACTGCCACTGCAGCTTCGCCGTCATTCCAAAGGACACTTACCCCGAGACGCATCTGCGGCGAAACTGCCGCCCTTATCTCGTTTCCGATAACCGACATATAAGCAGTTATTTCAGGATTGACTTTCTTCATTCCCGGAAAGTCGTTGATATTCTGAATTATCAGGCCGCAGAAACCGGCTTTCTCAAGCTTTATCGCCTCAGCGACAGCAGCAAAGGCAATATCACGAATACATTTCCCCCGGTGGTTATATGTTCCGGGAAGCGGTTCAAGCCCGACCATCGCGTAAACACTTTTTATTTTCATACGGTTATTCTGGACTCCCTTATCTGCCTGAAATTCTCTTTCTTTTTTGCCGGATTGTCTTCAAAGCCCATCGGCGTGGCATTCAGCGAAACGGCCAGTTTATATGCCAGAATCTCAAGCGGTATTATGAAAAGCAGGCCGCTGAATTCTTCCGGAAGATTAGCAACGCCCCTGATTCTGAGGATGTAGTCGGCGCTGCTGAAAGTTTCGGCTTTACGTTCTTCGGTTATTACAATTGCCGTTCCGTCCACTGTTTTCACAGCCGGTATTATTTCAATTGTACGGTCAAAGGAATTTCCTTCAGGAGCAATAAAAAACACGCATGTGCCTCTTCCTGCAGTGAAATAAAGGGTATGTGCCCATTCTTCCGTTCCCTGCACGGATGAATTCAAACCCGCTGCTTCCAGAATTTTCATGGCACCGAATTCGGCAGTTCCCAGGTTCGGACCGCTGCCTGCAAGCTGAATCTGTTCGATATTTTCATTTTCTATTATCGATTCGATTTCAGTCAGATTAATCTCAATCGTTTCAGCAATTGCACCGGAAATATTTTCCATTATGTTTTCAATACGTACGGCATCATCGCGGGTTATAAACTCTTTAATTATCCCGATGACTGCCGCCAGCCCCATCAGAGATGCAACGGATCCCATATATGATCTGGTACCCGGCAGTTTACCGTAGGATGAAGGTATCTTTACCTCGATAACGGAATCGGCTGCCCGGGCCAGTCTGCTATTCGGATCGGCTGTTATCGCTACAGTCCGGGCTCCTGCTTTTTTTGCCCTCTTCAGGCATTCGATTGTTCTTGCAACCTCTCCCGAACTGGATATGCCGACGACAAGACTGTTTTCTTCAATTTCCGGCCATATATATCTTGAGAACTCAAGGGCCTGGTAAACCTCGGTGGAAACACCGGCATACTTTGAAAAAAACATTTTGCAAACGGTCCCCGCATAGAACGAATCTCCGCAGCCGGTTATGTATATTTTATCTATACTGATTTCTTCAGACGATTTTAAAAGCCGGTCCGCCTGTTCAAGACCTTCCCTGTAACATGAAAGCAGGTATTCCTGCTGACTCCGGATTTCATCCAGCATCGGAGTCCAGATATTATTGGTCACGATAATTCCTCCTGAAATAACTGAGTTGCCAACTCTCCGTATTTATAGAAAAACTCTTTTCTGAGTGTTTCCAGCCGCCTTTCAATTTTTCCGTCGGCATGCTGCAGCATGCTGAACGCACCGAAGCCTTCCAGCGCTGCTGATGAGGAAACACATCCCTTAAGAGCAGCTTCAAACGCAGGTTCACCCTTTGACAGCCCGGCAAGATACCCGCCGGCAAATGCATCGCCCGCACCTGTGACATCAACAATCCGGCCGGCGCAGCTGGGTACATGGAAAAACAAATCTTTCACCGAATCAAACACAAGTATCCCGCGTACGCCCAGTTTCAGCGCGACGACCCTGACACCGGCAGCGGCAATCTTTTCGATTACCGTTTTGTAATCATTAATTTTCTCTTTTTTCCCGTCCAGGTCCATCAAATCCACTATTTCATCTTCACTCGGAAGAAAAGTGTGAACCCGCTGAAAGATTTCCGTCCATTCGTCATGATATTCAGGTCCGCACCAGTCATAGTGTGGATCGAGAGTAACCAG
The DNA here is from genome assembly GCA_963675665.1 of Spirochaetia bacterium. Taxonomy (GTDB): domain Bacteria; phylum Spirochaetota; class Spirochaetia; order UBA9216; family UBA9216; genus Thalassospirochaeta. The sequence continues at coordinate 2,434,281 of OY776510.1, read as the reverse complement.
TTTGTCCCTGCTCCAGCCGCTTTTGAGAAATTCCAACTGACAGGAAAGCGGCATAGGTGAAATATGAACCGCTTCAGCCTGCTCCCTGTATGACGCGGGAAAATCATCCGGCTCAGGCGCCAGATGCCCGTAATCACCCGAGTAACTCTTGGGAATGAATTTTCTTGCACCGTCTTTTTCATAAAGCGCCCAGATGCTTATGCCGGGGTACCCGACCTTTTTCAGCCCCTGTACATCTATTCCCATACCGGTAAGCTCCTGTATTTTATCTTTCGCATAGTCGCTTCCTACTTTGGCAAAAATTCCGACTTGCTCCGACCATAGCGCTGCCCCGGCTGCGGAGTATAACGCAGCCCCGCCGGCGGTATTGAACATCGTAGTTCCGTCATAGTTGACTACATCATCCAGTGTTAAATGCCCTATGCATACTTCCTTTATTTCATTACTCGTTTTCATATTCCCCTTATCATCCCTGAGGCAATTTCTGGCGGATATTTTCCGGGCTTTCAAAACCATCGGGTTTTGCAAAAAATCAGAGACAATTCTTACAATTCAGTCTTAGCTGCCGAAAAATGATACAATCCAGGCTCGAGGCAGCATTTTAGCCGGTTTTTTGAGTATACTTTTAATTAAATTCTTAAATATAAATTAAACTGTTTTACCCGTTTCAGTCATAGGCAACAATCTCCTGCGGAACCGCAAGGTTCCGGTTCTGATTTCAATGAAAACACAAATCAGTATTCCAGGCTGATAAAAAACTTGGATTTATCCGATCTGTAATAAGTAACAAAATATTCCACAATAAAATTATCTTTGCCGCTCCCGGCAAACACCCAGCCTGTTACCTTCAGTAAAGGACTGGTTTTATCCGTCTCCAGAGAAAGCGCTATCTGTTCGGCGGATCGCACCGCTTCGATCGTTCTTTCAACTCTGAGAATTTTAATCCCGTATTCGTTTTTAATTGCATCGTAGATAGAGTCGACTGCAAAATCATGTTTTTCAATATCTGTAACATGTTTATAAGGGATGTAGGAAAAGGTGTAATTGACTGGCTCATCATCGCCATAGAAAACCCGCTGCGTATGAAAAACCTTTTCTCCGGAAGCCAGGCCCAGATTTTCAGCGATGACCTTCTTGGGCTCTATAATCCCGCTTTCAATAACCCTTGATTTGGGATCAAAACCGAGCGCTTTAAGTGACTCGGTATTCGTCGTCAGGTTTATCAGTTCCTGAGCAAACCTTCTGCCCTTAACAAAAGTCCCCTTGCCGTGGCGCTTGTACAGAAAGCCTTCGTTTACCAGTTCATCTATCGCCTTCCTGACTGTGGTCCTGCTCATATTATAAGTTTCCTGCAGAACGCGTTCGGATGGAATTATCTCATCCGCCTGAAGTTCTCCGTTCTCAATCATTGAAAGAATTGTTTTTTTAAGCTTGTAGTAAAGCGGCACCGGCGCACCGGCTATTGAATCTTCCATTACTTACATCGTCTCCTTATAGGGACATCATGTTGTACCTACCAGTAAATAATAAGTTATACTTGAAAACTTGTCAAGAAAAAAGATAAAGAAAAGATAAAGAATTAGAACCGTAAGTTAACCATACTTGTCCGTAAAGTTATCCATATTCCCGGTTTCCTTCCTTTATTATTGACAGCTGTGTTCCAATGGGCTACCTTTTTAACTGGAGGACTATTATGAAACGTTTTATCACTCATTTCGTTTTAATTGTGCTTCCTGTTCTTGTCTTTTATTCATGCACCGGCCAAATTCCCGGCACAGGATTTATTACCGTCAGTTTTACCGATACCGATATGGGCTCAGGCGAGATAGCAGGGACCTTAACCGTCACGCCCGCTGAATCCGACTATGATGTTACGGGCTTCACCGTTTACTGGGGAAGCAGCGCGACTGAAAAACTTGCGGGCGCTGCGGCGATAGCCGAAGCAACTGCAACCGGGGGAGAGATAGAGGTAGCCATTCCGGCAAACACGAAGATACCGGACGGGGCCGAATACCTGCTGGTTTATTCAACAAATGAAGTCGGAGAATCCGAAGCCGGCGAACCTGTCTCCGGTTTCGACAAAGGCTCTACAGTGACCGTTTCGATAACCAACAACAATGCAAACATAAGCTCTATTGACCTGGTCATAAGCGGGGCGGATATGACGTCTGTAACGCAATCGCTTGCCGGCACGGCCACGTCTGCCGTAATAGAGGTTCCCGACGGAACGGCCCGCACTTTCTCGGCAACGGCCAACGTGAATCCGGCGGCCGGAAGTATTTTCCTGAGTTTCTACGGGTCTGAAACAGACGACCTTAGCGCCGGGGTCGCGTCGAATGTTGCCGTAACAATCGATCAGATTGACGACATGAAGATTTTAATCCCCGATTATCAGAATTACCGAATGGTTCAGATTGATAATATGGCCGGCGACAACTGGACCGAAATTCTATATTCGGGAATCGGTTTTGCGGGCAGTTACCTTCGTGTTTATGATATAGATTATGATGCCGACGGAAAAATCTATTTTGCCAATCGCGCATTTTCCACCGGATATAACCGGGTTTTTGTTCTCGATGATATAAACGACACCTCGGCAACAGGCCTCCCGGACCAGAGCGACGGAATTGACGCCCTTGCCGTAGACAGAACTAACGGAATCGTATACTACTCGGACGGAACAAACCTGTGGAAATGCGATCTCGACGGCGGAAACCCGGCAACATTGAGCCTGGCGGCTACGACAATTAATACAATAACGGGAATTGATTCGGACCAAAACGGCATGCTGTATATGGTCGGAACAAATGATTCGGCTGCAAAGGCCGTATTCAGGTATGATCCCTCTACCGAAACGGAGACTGCGCACAATGCCTATTCCGGGCTGGCCGATCCATGGGACATCATCGTAAAGGATTCGGCCGTCTATGTTGCGAACAACCAGGGCGGAACAGGTTTCCAGATCCTGCAATTCAGCACCTCGCTTGGATACGTCGCAGGCTACGGAGCTCCCGAGGGCATGCCGTCAACCGATCCGGAATCCACTGATTTCTTCGGCCCGCACCGTTTTCTGGCTGTGCCGGCGCGGAAAATAAGGCTGGCAGATGAAAACGGCGGCTCTTCAAGCGATGCGGAGCGGGTTGTTTCGTTCGACGACATCAGCGGATCAGACTGGGAGACCTTCAACCCGGACGACGTCGGCGAATCTCCTTTCAGTTTTTTCGAACAGTACTGACAGTCTTTGCCCGGAATGAACATAGTTTACTATTCTTCGATGATGACCGGTTCCGGGCATATTGTTCAGGGGCTTTCCGTTGCCCGAGCCCTGAAGCGGAACGGGATAAACGCGGACTTTACAATTCTTCACTGCGGCGGTTTCGGCGAACTGGCGGACAGGGAGAACGTTTCTCACGTCGAACTGCCGCCGGAAAACGAAAAACAGCTTGGGGCTGATAACTTCAAGTCGTCTGCCCTTTTTTTAAAACTTGCAGCGCTTAAACCCGACGTCCTTCTTGTCGACCTGTCATGGTATACACTCCGCCATTTCATAGACGGGTTCGACTGCCTGAAAATATTTCTGTGCCGCCAGGTATCGGACGACGCCTTCTCAATTCCCCTGCCGGGAGACCCACTTGTTTTTGAACCGAAGCAGTATGACCGTATTATCGCCACGGAGCCGTTTGATTCCAAAATAACGATGGAACAGATCAACCCGATAGTTATCCGCAACCGCGATGAAATTCTTCCGCGGGCCGCCGCTCTTGAAAAACTCAGTCCCGGCGGCGGTTCAAAAATATGCCTGTTTTCAGTAAACGGCAAACCCGGGGAGTACGAAGAAATAAAAAAGACATACTCTTACCTTGAAGAAGAAGGCTATCAAATCATCTACACAACCAATTTCCAGGAGGGACTCTTTCCGGCGGTCGATTATTTCAATGCCGTCGATCTTCTTGTCTGCGGCGCCGGGTATAACGCTTTCTGGGAAGCTGTATACTTTGAAAAAGAAACCATTTTTTACCCCTTCAAACGGAGGTTTGAGAACCAGAGGCTGCGTGTAGAAACATGCAGCGGTTACAGGTTTGAAGAAAACGGGGCTGATCAGCTTGTAAGAATGATTGTCAAAGCCTGATTACATTCTCATATCCAAACTGAAACATGGCGGTTTCTAATTAACCTCTCACCTATTTTTATTTCGAAAAAACATAAAGTATCCTACCGCAAGCAGAATACATAAACCTGCCTGGTAATACATCCTTAACGGCAACCCTCCAGCCGGGACTCCGCCGGTGCTCTTAAACACAAAATAGCTTAAGAAATCACAGCCCAGAATGAAAAGAATTATAAAAAACACAGCCCACTTAAGCGGCAGCTTATCCTGCAGCCTGTAAACGGGAAACCCGGCAGGATGCAATTTCCCGGCGTATGAACCGGCAATCATCGCCAGCCATGATGCTCCGCAGATAATAAATACTGCAGGAATCTTACCGGGGCTGATTACTCCAATCCCGAACAGAAGGGTAAGTCCTTCACCGGTTATAATGGAAGAAAAAGCACCAATATAATTCAACCGCTTTCCATAAAGACCGCCGAATACAAGTGGTGCAAGCGCTGCATAACCGAGAAAGCTTGATTTGTTAATAAAATCAAGAATATTATTTGGAGGATACAGTGCAATTATTAACCCGGCAGCAGCAATTGCAGCTGTGATAAACTTGATATTTCGAGGTTTTGTATTCTTTTTTCCAAGCAGATCTCTTGTAACAATTGAAGAGAGACTTAACAATTGCGAATCAAGCGTGGACATAATAGCGGCAAGAGGCGCAATCATAAAAACAGATGCCAGAACCGGGCTGGCCGCTTCTGCAATCAGAACCGGCCAGATCCTGTCCGACTCGGTTGCCGACAAGCCGGGAAGAGCGCCTGCTCCCAATACGCCGAGGGAGACAGTCAGGAAAAAGAGAACCATAGTAACAAGCGGATAGATTGTCACTGTTTTCTCAAGTGTTCTGCTGCTGCCGGCTGCCAGAAAACGCTGATTGAGCTGGGGAAACATAGGGTCGGCAAAAAACCAGAGAACGATATACCCGGCCAGAGCAGCCGAACTAACACCCGCCCCCCCGCCTGCCCGCTCAAAAAGCTGAGGAGCGGCCTTGAATGCTGTGTTATGGGCTTCTGAAAATCCCCCTAAACTGTGCAGGACTGCGGCATATGCAGCGGCGGCAAGTACAAGCATTATCACGCCCTGAATCAGATCGGTTCGCGCTACTGCCCTCATGCCGCCCCGTGTTGTGTACAGGCCGACAACGGCCAGGCTTGCAACAACTCCAATCCTGTAAGGAACTCCGAAAAAAGATTCCAGAATTATCCCCGCGGCCATCGGCTGAAGCGCAAGGTACGGCAAAGTAATAATTACAAGTAAAATTGCATAAACTTTGGCCAGTGCCGAAGAGCCGTACCTGTCCTGAATAAAATCAGCAGGGCTGACATAGCTGCGCTTCCTGCCGAGTTCACCAAGAGGTTCTCCGACAAGGTACATTCCGAGCGCCATAAAACCGGTACCGAAGGCCATAACCGGATAAAAAGCATAACCCAGGCGGTAACCGGCGCCTGATAACCCGAGAATTGTAAATGCTGAAAAATTTGTCGCAGCGGTAGAAACAAGCAGAACAACTGCCGACATGTTCTTTCCGGACAGAAAAAAATTGCTGTCGGAAGAAATGACTGTTGAAGTCAGGCGGCCTGATTTTCTTTTTTCCGGCAGAAAATCAGGAACAACCATAATTATAAAATAAATTGTCAGGAATATTATTCCATGGAGCATACACCCATCCCCTGAGCCGGGATGGTTACCTAAAACCTTGCATAGCTCCAGTTAAAATTATTTGTTTTTATTGGCGCAATAATATCTTCCGGAACAGAAAACATCAAGCACTTTTTAAGTCAAAAATTTATCGTCAATATCAAAAGCTTTTGGCGATGAAGCCGGCTCGAAGATCACCACCTGATTAAGATTAGCAACAGCCTTATTTAAACCTTCTTCAACCGACATATATGAGTCTTCATGCTCAATACTGATAACACCGTCATACCCGGTTGCACGCAGCGTACTGAAAATATCGGCCCAGACCTTCATATCATGGCCGTAACCTACTGTCCGAAACTGCCATCCGCGGCCGTATGTTACACCGAAACTCTGCATATCAGTTACCCCGTAATAGGAAACATACTCTTCATCAATGAATGCATCCTTGGCATGAAAATGAAACAGACAATCCTGGTTATTAAGATAACGGGCGGCCTTCGCCGGGTCTATTCCCTGCCACCACATATGGCTCGGGTCAAGGTTGCCGCCTAAAACCTTGCACCCGGTTTCATTACGCATTTTAATCATTGTATAGGGCGTATGAACCGAATATCCGCCGTGCAGCTCCATTGCAATTTTAACGCCCTTATCTTCAGCATATTTTCCCATCTTTTTCCAGTAAGGAACAAGCTTCTCATTCCACTGCCATTCAAAAACCGACTGAAAATCTTCCGGAAAAGGAGAGACCGGCCAGTTGGGATAGCTGTCGGTATCGCTGCCGCCCGGGCAGCCGGAAAAAGTTACAATCTTTTCCACGCCAAGCTCTGAAGCCAAATCTATTGCGTCTTTTATATCCTGATGATACTCGTCTGCAAGTTTCTGCTGAGGATGCACAGGATTTCCGTGACAACTAAGACAATTAATCTCCATATGTCTGCTTTCAAAGCTGTCCCTGAATTTGCCCAGCTTGTCTTTATCCGCCAGCAGCTCTCCGGGGTTACAGTGTTCTTTACCGATAAACCCCCCTGCGCCGACTTCAACGGAAGAAACTCCCTTTGCCTTTATGGAATCCAGCGCCTTATCAAGCGGAAGGTCTTTATATACAACTGAAAAAATTGAAATATTCATAGTTAATAGCCTCCAGATATATCTACATCAGATTAACACAGTTTGGAAGATTCAGTTCAGATTTCTATCCATTTCTGTTTCTGATTACTTTCAAAAATCTTTTCACACAGGATCATTTCGTGCAGTCCGTCCTGCATATCAGCATAGTCCCGGGGCGCATACGGGTTGTCAATACTTCCGTAAACCTGGGAAAAACACTGTTTAAAAGCATCAGGAAAACCTTCCAGATGCCCTATCGGATAAGCTACAACCGACCTGCTGTCGGGATGAACCGTTACCGGCCCTTTTTCAGATACTTCACAAAAGCTGTCTTTTCTTCCTACCACAAGCTTATTACACAATTCGCTGTTCCATTCAGCTGATTTCCTGTACCCTCCGATAAGATAATCAATAGCAACGGATTTTCCGGCTATTACCTGTGAAAAGAAAGCGCTCCCCTTTGCCCCATTGTCAAACCTGAACAGCACGCTTGCGCAGTCTTCGGTGCTTACAGGGATATCTTCATAATCGCCTTCAGCAAACTGATCCGTAGAGAATGCAAGGACCTGCTTTTTCGGTTTTTTCCGTACGGGATGTATAATCGAGAAATCAGCGCATACGGCAGTAATTTTATGCCCGCTTACAAATTCAACCAGGTCCATCCAGTGCGAACCTATATCTGCAACCGTCCGGGTTTTGCCCGATTCTTCAGCACTGAGACGCCAGCTGTAATCCGTTATATTCAGCAGCCAGTCCTGGGTATATGTTCCCGTTATTGAAAAGATCTCACCCAGTTCTCCGTCCCGAATTATATTTCTCAGATGGTGGTTCATCGGGTAAAACCGATTATGATAATTCAAAGCTGCAATCAAACCGGACTTATTTGCTTTTTCCGCAAGTATTTGCGCTTCTTCAAGCGTTGCAGTCATGGGTTTTTCACATAGTACATTAACTCCGTTATCCAGGGCATAACAGGCAATTTCAAAATGCGTATTATTAGGCGTACAGATGTGCACAATATCCAGATCGAGTTGATCAATCATCTCTTTATAATCTGTAAAATATTCGGGGATATTCATATCACCGGCTGTTTGTTCTGCCGATACCATATCCGCTACAGCCGTTACTTCAGCATTACCCAGCCGGCGTATTGTTTCAATATGAATACGCCCGACAAAACCTGTGCCTATCACACCTGCTTTATAAATCTTCATTCCTTACAGTCTCCTGTGTTCCAAACGGGGAAGCGTCGGAGCAGGCCGCCGTTTCCCCTGTAAATTAATAAAAACTAATCCTAGTATGCATTCTCAAGGTATTGATCAACATTGTCTTCAGTAACAATATAAGTAGGAGCAATATTGTCCTTCTCAAAGGAAGCGCCCTTCAGGATCTCTTTTGCAAGTCTTATAGCATCGCCGCCCATTGTCGGGAAATAAGACATTGATGCGCCGTAAAGAGGATTCTTTTCCTGCATAAGCTTATACGAAGTCTTTCCGCCGCCCATACCGGTTACAAACTGTACGTCTGTTCTTCCGGCGTTTTCGATAGCTGTAAGGGCCCCTACAGCAGTTTCGTCATCCTGTGTGTAAACAGCATCAATGTTAGGATATGCCGGAAGGATATCGCTCATAGCCTTAAGCCCTGCTTCCTGGTTGAACTCGCCGTCGCCTTCAACAAGAACATTGATTTCCGGAAATTCTTTTGTAAGATATTCCATGAAACCGTTATACCTGTCGAGGTCGATTGGTATTCCCACATAACTTCTCAGTATCGCTATGTCGCCCTTGCCTCCAAGCCTGTCGCCGAGGTATTTCGCCGCATTTGAGCCGCAGAGGTAGTTGTCGCCGCCGATAAGTACTGTATACTTGTCGCTTTCAATCGGGCGGTCTACTATCATCAGCTGTATTCCGGCGTCATAGATCTCTTCACAGATCGGGGTCATCAGGGTGCCGTTTCCGGGCAGACAGATTATCATGTCGTAGTTGCCTTCCTTGAAGGTTGTCAGCATGTTCAGCTGGTCCGCATCATCAACAGCATTTTTGACAACAAAAGAATATTCGTCTACGTCTTTGGCTGTCTCTTCAAGCACTGAATCAAGAAGCTTTGCCTGCCATGCGTTGTTTGCCGGCGGCAGTGATACTGCTACGCGGAATACTCCGTCTTCTACTGCTTCCTGCTGTCCTCCAGCAAAAACCATTCCTGATGCAAGCATCAGCACTGCACAGATCACCATTACAGTTCTTTTCATTTTTGTTCCTCCGTATTGAAATTTGTTTTATCAGTAACCGGTCCTGTCCATACAGAACAGCCCGAAAACTTGCTTTATATAAACACTTTACGGTTTACAGTCCGTGGATGTTTTTCACGAAGTGAAAAACTCCAGGAGAAATAATCAGCTTGCTGATTATTTCTCCCTACGTTGAATCAGTACCGCAAACAGGATTACCGCGCCCTTTACCGCTCCGGCAAGGTACGGCGAGATGTTCAGCATTATCATCATGTTCTTGACTATTCCCAGGATGATAAATCCTACTATCGTTCCTATCAGCCGGCCCTTTCCTCCGTTAAGCGAGGTTCCGCCTACTATTACCGCCGTTATCGCCTCAAACTCGTACTGCATTCCGCTCGACGTCGCCGCCACAGCCGCCATACGCGACATCTCTATGACCGCCGCAAGGCCCGTGCACAGTCCCACTATCATGTACGTCGCTATCTTTATACGGTCTACCTTGATTCCCGAGTACTTCGCCGCGTTCTCGTTTCCGCCCACAGCAAACACATAGGTACCGAACTTCGATCGCGTCAGCGCTACATGCAGTATCAAGGCCAGCACTATCGCCATTATGAACGGTATCGGTATCTTGAATACCGACCCGTTTCCAATATTCGTGAACTCGGGAATCTTGTTCCCCATGATTGTCGCTCCGCGGCAGAAGTACATTACCACCGACCGCGCTATTATCCCCACTGCCAGCGTTACTATAAACGGCGGCAGTTTCGCCTTAGTTATGATTATTCCGTTCGCAAAGCCTATTCCCGTCGATATCGCAAGGCACACCAGTATCGGTACTATCAACGGCATCGCGGGGTCCCCGCTCTCGGTCACCATCTTCTGCAGCGCTATCAACGCCGCTCCCGATGTCGCAAGCACAGGCCCGCTCGATAAATCAATTCCGCCGGCTATGATCACAAACGTCATTCCCAACGCTATGATTCCTACTATCGAGGTATTTCTCAGGATGTTTAAAAGGTTGTTCGGCCTCAGAAACCGCGGCGCTGCTATCCCGCAGATTATCAGGATTACCACAAACACTACCACTATGCTGTAGTTCTTCCATACCCTCGACGCCAGCTGAATAAACCTGTTTTCCTGTTTCAACTCTTCCATTATCTCTCTCCGCTATACGTTTGTTGCCAGGTACATTATTTTTTCTTCTTCAAGCTCGGAACACTTAAGCTCCCCGGTCTTCCGTCCTTCATGCATTACTACCACCCGCTGGCTGATGCTCATTACTTCCTGCATGTCCGACGACACTATCACTATCGCTATCCCGTCGTCGGCAAGCTCCCGGATGATCTGATAGATCTCCTGCCTTGCTCCGACGTCTACTCCACGCGTAGGCTCGTCAAGTATCAGCACCTTCGCGTCGCTTAACAGCCACTTCGCAAGCGCAACCTTCTGCTGGTTCCCGCCGCTCAGGTTCGCCACTGCCTGGTCCGAGCCGGCGCATCTTATCCGGAGGCGTTCTATCATTCTGTCCGTGTTCTTCCGGGTCTTTCCCCTGTTTTTGAAGAAACCGCTGTTCTTGCGCCAGAACACATAGTTCGAGTTCTCGGTTATATCACGGCACAGCACCAGTCCCGAATCCTTACGGTCCTCGGTCACCAGTCCTATGTCCATCCTGATCGCATCTATCGCGCTTCTTACCGTTACAGGTTTTCCTTCAAGCAGCACCTCACCCGATTCCGGGTGTCGTATGCCGAAGATTACCTCCATAAGCTCGGTGCGTCCCGCTCCGACTAACCCGCTGAAACACACTATCTCGCCGCGTTTCACGTCAAAGCTTACGTCCTTCAACAGCCCGTCGCTTACGTTCTTTACCTCAAGTACAAGGTCTTCTTCCTCTCCGCAGAAGTCCCCTACACTCGATTCCTTGACCTCGCGCCCTACCATCAGCGTCGCTATGTCTTTCTCGGTTACTTCAGCAACCTGCTTCGTGTCTATGTACGAGCCGTCGCGAAGCACCGTTACCGTGTGGCATACCTCGGTTATTTCCTTCAGCCTGTGCGAGATGTATATGATTGCTATCCCTTCCGCGCTCAGGTTTCTCATCAGCCCGAACATTATCCCGGTTTCTTTTCCCGTGAGCACCGATGTGGGTTCGTCCATTATCAACAGCTCTACGTTGAACGAGATTGCCTTCGCTATTTCAACCATCTGCTTCTGCGCTATCTTCAGCTCGCGGACATTCATCCGCGGGTCTATATTCTGACCCAGCCGCTCCAGAAGCTTTTTTGCCTCGCGGTTCATCTCGCCGAAATCTATCAGACCTCTCTTTGTCTTCGGTTCACGGCACAGAAAGATATTCTGCGCTACGCTCAGATCATCAAACAGGTTCAGTTCCTGGTGGATCATCGAGATTCCGTGCCCCTGCACCTCAAGCGGATCGGCCGTTCGCTTTATATGCTCACCCTTGAAATAAACCTCGCCTTCTTCCTGTTCGTGGATTCCCGACAATACCTTCATCAGCGTGGACTTGCCGGCCCCGTTTTCGCCGCACAACGCCCGAATCTCCCCTTTTTCCACGCTGAAATCTACCCTGTGCAGAACCTCTACTCCAAAGAAACTTTTACTTATTCCCTGCATTTCAAGCAGTTTCGACATATCCCCGCTCCAATACGTTCATTTATGGATGTTTCGCCAGGCATTACTCCCTTACGGGTTGCCGGTTGTGGATGTTTCAGCGCAGAACGCTGATAACCCAAAATAAAAACCCGTAATAGATGACTATCTGTGGATGTTTGCCTGCTTTGCAGGCAAACTCCAAGAGCAAAGCACAGGTCTTCCTGTGCTTTGATTAGGTATGCTTTATCACAAGCTTACCCTTCTCTTCCCTGGTCTTTCTTAGAATGTCCGTGTAATACCTGTTGAAGGTGCTGCAACCTACTTTGCTCTGCTGGATTAAAAGTTCAAGACAATTGTCGCAGACTACACAGTACTTGATATCTTCTTCATGTCCCTCACGCAGCTTGAGAGGCAGCAGCGGATCGGCAAAAGACTGGCGTCCCAGACCTATCATGTCGACTACACCTCTTTCCACGCACTGCGCTCCGTAACGGAAAAGGTTGTTGTCTTTTTTGTCGACGGCGCAGAGTTTGTTCTTGCCGTTGCCGAAAATAGAAAAGTTTGAACCTATAACAACAGTTTCAGGTTTCAACGCTTTGCGCATTTCCTTTGCCCAGTACTGGTGCAGGTAACCGAAATACGGATGATATTTGTCTACCTGTGTAAGGCTGATAGTAATTGACGGGCTTCCTGCCGACTGTATAAAATACTGCGCCCCGCGTTCTTCAAGTCCCTTGATAAGTTTCAAAGGCTCTGTTAAATCCATTACCGGAGAATCCGGTCCGTCTGTTCCAAACCCGCCCGGAAAACCTTCCCAAGCAGAGATTTTAGAACCGATTAGAAAGTTCTTGTCGTTAACAGCCTTTGACATACGCTCATACAGTTCAAATGCAAACCTGCTGCGGTTCTCCCAGGACCCTCCGAATTTCCATTTACGATCGTTATATGGCCTGAGGATTTGTGACCCCAGGTAACCGTGACAGAGCTTCATATCAATTCCGTCGGCCCCGGCGGCATGCGCTATCTTTGCGGCTAGGACGAAATCGTCCATTATTTTTTCAACTTCATCTTCAGTCAAAAAATCGCCGCCGTAACCTGGAAGCGGTTTAACACAAACTCGCCGTGAAAACTCCGGATTTGACAGTTCTCCTGAATGAGTAAGCTGAAAGATAAAAAGGGTATCTGGATTCACCTCTTTTACGGCCTTTACAAATTTTGTAAGCGGCTCTCGGTTGGGTTCCATTATCATCAACTGATTATCGCGCGCCCGGCTTTCGCGGGTAACCGAGATTGCTTCAAGCGAAACCAGTCCTGCCTCGCCCCGGGCAAGGGTTTTATATCTTTCCGTGGTTTCATCAGAAGGGTTACCTGTAGCATCCTCGTCATTGCATTCCATAGCCTGAACAAAAAACCTGTTCCTGCATATTCTGTTTCCAATCTTAATCTGGCTTAGAAGTGTTTCCTTATAACTCATACTCTCTCCGTTTCTTTATTTATTTAGTACCTGGCTTTAATGAGATAAAATTTAATGTATGAAAATTTATTTTATCTCAACTCATCAGGCAAAATCGCTTTGTAATAATTATCAAGATAAAATCCGATATGCATATCAATTAAATCTTCCGCTTTCAAATCTCTTTTATTCTTCGCAAATTCATACATCTCCCGCGGCATGTATTGACTCAGCAAAGAGATAGGTATTTCAAAATTATTGATATTCCTGACAAGACAGTTCACAGCCTTTTCAACCTCGGGATCATTAAGAAAATAACGCGCACGATCCGAAAAACTGAATTTACGTGAAAAATACTGCTTTCTTGCATCTCCATGATAATGATTCTTCCAATATCCCGGGTTATTCAGCATTGCCAGCTCAAGCACATCCCTGAAATTTGAAGCATCCCAGGAAGTACCGTAGTAAACCTCCTGCTCAATCATCTCCAGCATAAAAAGGGCCTCTCTGAGAGCGAAAGTTAAAGCCGGTCCCACTTTTAGAAAAGCAATACCGTCTTTTACCATTGCTTTCAAGGAATCTTCGGTCTGATAATCGGTTGAATGCCCTTCAAAAACAAAAGGAAGGTTCTTACGCCCGTATTCCGTCAGGGATCGTGCTTTTTCAGAGCTGTACGGATAGATATCGGTGTCTCCAAACTCGGCACCGGTTTGAACAACCAGCGCAATGACTCTTTTAAAGGCATCATCAAGATTGTGTTTACTGAAAACCTGTTTGTATGTTTCAAAGGTTTCCCTGCAGTGTTCGGGTGATGTTACATCAGCACCTTCCTCCGGATCCTGCGCACCACCCGGAATTGGTACTTCGCTTCCTATAATGTAAAACGGAGGTGTTTCTGCCGGATACTTTTCAGACCGCTGTTTAAATGCGGCTTCCGCTGCAATACACAACCTGGCACCGCGTTCGGCTACTGTTGAAATATGCAGCGCTTCTCCGGCGGGATCGCTTCCAAGCTTCATGGAAGTATCCAGATGTATTTTTGAAAACCCGGCTGAGACGTATTCGCTTACAAGGACCTCCGCATACTCCATGGCTTCTTTTTCATCCAGATGCTTTCTGGTCAGAGGTCCCAGATGGTCCCCCCCCAGGATAATCCGTTTTACCGGAAAATTTATTTCCTGAGCAATATTATGAATAAAGGCGATAAAATCAACAGGTTTCATACCGGTATATCCGCCGGCCTGATCTACCTGGTTTGCCGTCGCTTCCAGAAGAACCGGTACGTCATATTCCATGGCATGTTTCATCGCGGATTTAATTGCATAGCCGTTGGATGTACAAACCGAAACTATTCCAGCCGGAATGCCGGCTTTTTGCTTTTCTACAATCCTTAATAAGATATCGCTCATTTCCATTCGTTCCTTTCAAATATCAGCCGGAAATACCGGCAGAGATCAGGCGCTTTACATTCTCAACCGAAATAGCACCTTCCATAGGGCCGAATGCAGCTGTATTCAAAGCCCCCGCCGAAGCGGCAAGCTCAATAACTTCAGTTACAGGCAGCGATTCCAGCAACCCGCATAAAAATGCTCCGTCAAAACTGTCCCCTGCGCCAGTAGGATCAACTGCTTCAACCTTGTAAACGCCCTTTTCATAAGTTCCGGTCCGGGTATAAACGGTACAGCCTTCTGATCCGCGCTTTAGTACAACCATTTCCATTGATTGCTGCTCAAAACACTTTTTCACAGCCTGTTCCGCAGTGCTTTCTTCCGTGAGCATCAGAAGTTCATCAACCCCGGGCATAAAGATGTTTGTATTTTTAAAAGCTTCATGAACAATCGACATAACAGAGTTGTCTTTAAGCAGTTCTTTACGGATATTCGGATCGAAGCTTATCTTTGCTCCCATAGAAACTGCCGTGTGCATTGTTTTGATTATCTCTTTCGCAAAATTCGGTTCAGCCATTAATGAGCAGCCCATAATATGGAAGAACCTGATGCCCGCAAGTTCAGAAGCCGCAGGAGCTTTGGCTTCAACAGCAGGAGTATTGCCGATATGGTAAAGGAACTTCCTTGAACCGTCATTAAAATATGTTACAAATGCCACACCGGTAGTTCCGCTTTCACTGATCACAACCTTCGAACAATCTACTCCGTCCGATTCCAGACGCTCAAGAAGGCATTTCCCGAAATCATCATGACCGACGCCGCCTATAATGCCTGAGCTGTGTCCCATACGCGCAACTGTATCTATAAAAATCGCAGGCGCCCCGCTGGGATAGGGACCTTTAAAAAGGCCGGCCTTATCAAGATCCATGCCCGCCTTGGGCCGCATTATCTCTACAATCATTTCACCCATAGTCCATATTTCAGCCATTCAATTAATCCTCACCGACGAATTTATTCCTGAGGAATTTTAAGGATGTTTCTATGCGCTTATCCATCTCTTCGGCAGTTGCACCTTCACTGAGGTCACGCCAGACCTTGATATCCTCGCCCACTTTTCCCCCTGAAAAGTAAAACGGTTCCATAACAACGCCTTTTGTAAAATTAATATCTCGTAATGCCTGCCCAATTTCAGTCCAGGGAAGCGAACCTTCGCCCGGAAGCTTCCGGTTTCCTTCTCCGACATGAAGATGATCAAGCCTGCTGCCTGCCAACCGGATCGCATCAGCAATATTGTCTTCTTCAATATTCATGTGAAATGTATCAAGAAGTATGCTGACATTCTTGTGCCCTACTTCATTGCAAAACGATATAGCCTCTTCTGCTGTATTTAGAATGTGAGTCTCAAATCTGTTGACAACCTCAAGACACATCTGCACATCACAGTCTTCAGCTGTTTTCGCGAGTTCCTTTACACTTTCAACTCCGCGCGCCCAGATAGCAGGTTTATCAAGATCACTGAAATCATTCGGCCAGTATGTATATTGAACACCTACAAGCGTTTTTGATCCGAGAAGCTTCATTGCTTTCATGATATCCGACAGAAATGTAATGCCTGCTCTCCGAGTATCCGCATCTGCAGATGCAACATCCTTGTCCTTCGCAGGACCTATATTACAGGTTACAGTCAGCCCCAAATTTGCTGAATGTTCCTTCAGTTTCAGAATATCCTCTTTTGACATATCCAGCAGATGCCCTGCTCCTATTTCAAGGATATCAAAACCTGCACGTCTTACCCTTTCAGCTGTTCTGAAATAGTCACAGCTCCAGGTATTATTCCAGTAGGAATACAACGTTCCAAATTTCATAGTCACTCCTTCTGATATTCCACAAACACAAACCCCAAAATATGTTTGTGTATAAATGTAAAACAGTTTCTTATTGATAGCTTACAACATAAAATTGTGCTCGTGCACATTTTTATGTTAACATATGAATACCCGGATTGCAATGTTTTTCTGATGATATTTGCCGTATTTTTGCTCATTTATACTCTTAACACGAATTTTACGTTACTATTTTTATAATCAATTGTGCACGTGTGTTATTTTTCCTTAAAAACGTATAGCAAAAGTTTTTTTTTACACATATAATAGACATTACTGGAGGCAGAGGGTGTCTGTTACAATAAAGCAGATCGCAGAACTGGCGGAAGTATCACGCGGTACGGTAGACAAAGTACTTAACGACCGTCCGGGTGTGAAAACAGAAACCAGGGAACGTGTTCTCAGAATAGCTAAAGAGCTGAACTACAAGCCCAATTATCTTGGAAAAGCCCTTGTTATGAGCAAGGAAAAAACCAGAATAGGAGTTATTCTCACTCCCGAATACAACCCCTTTGTCCACGAAATCATTCAGGGAATACACAAAGCCCGGGATGAATTCAAATTATTCGGTATCGACATAACAATAAAAATGCTCAGCACACTTGAACCTGCTGAACAAATCGGTATTTTAAACCATTTTGAGAATGAAAACTTTGCAGGCGTAGCGGTTTTCCCGCTGAACGACCCCCAGGTTGTCGAAAAGATTAACCTTATGGGCAAAAAGGGAACAGCGATTATTACTTTTAATTCACAGATTAAGGAAATAGACGATATCTGCTTTGTCGGGCAGAACCATTTCAGGGGCGGACGTACTGCCGCCGGACTGATGAGCAAACTCCTTCCCGAAGGAGGCGATATCGGAATAATCATCAGCTCAAAAAGCCTCTCTTGTCACCAGGACCGGCTCAGAGGCTTCCAGGAAAGGATCAACGACTTTCACCCACACGTTAATATTATAGATATCCGGGAAAACCAGGACCGGACTGAAGCAGCTTTTAAAATTGTTCTTGAATACTGCCAAAACCACCCTAACCTGAAAGGTATTTACATAACGGGTGGAGGCTGCGCCGGAATAGGCCGGGCCCTGGAGATAGCCGGCAAAGTTGGAAAAATTAAGGTTATTTCACACGATGTTGTTCCCGCGACCGTAAACCTGCTTAAAAACGGAACAATCGATTTCACATTGGGACAAAACCCGGAATACCAGGGGTACCTTCTGATAAAAACCATGTTCGATCACCTGATAAGACACCAGTCGCCTGAGGCCGATATACTGGATATTCCGATTGAAATTATAACATCCGATACTATCGATTGATACTTCACTCAACAACAGCAGCCGCTGCTATTACCGTCGCTGCATCCGCAGGACGGTTCAGTCCCCTTCAGAACTCCATTGATTACAGCAGAAGCACAACCGACTCCTTTATTTACCCGTATTGCATCGAATGCACAGTTCATCATGCAGGCACCGCATTCCATACATCGATCTTTTGAAAGAATTTTAACTTTTCCATCTTCGCGCTCAAAAACATTATGCGGACAGACCTCAATACACATGCCGCATCCCGTACAGCTGTTCCGATCATACTCAAGCGTAGAAACATTCTTCAGATAAATCAAAATCAACCTCCAAAAACAGCAAGAAAAATTGCGGATACGGTAAAAATAAAAACAGAAACAATCTGCGCAGGAACCGCAATTCTCATCTCTTTCCTAACCCCGGACAATGAAGTGAAAGTCGAGGATCCGGTAAAATTCATTGCCACAAAGGATGATGACGTTATCAGCAAACCGCCGCCGAACAATGCAGCTGCAAGCTCAGGTCCTGTCGTTATAAGCCATAACAGTGCAACTATTACTCCGCTGAATACCCCTTTCAATGAAAACGCCCTGAAAGGCAACCAGGGAAGGAGCGTGGGCATCAACAGCCCTCCTGACACTACACCCAGAATACCGGGCAAAACAGCAGAAAGCAAATCAAACTTCTCCGGCCCGGCCGTAAAGAAACTGAATAGTATACTGGCAGCAATTATCGGCAGCAGGAGCTTCCATGCATGAATCAGCTCAACCGGAACCAGAACAAGACGTTCACGGATCCTGAAAGTCTTTCTTCGCATTTGCTCCGATTTTCTTAGTCCGTTTGAAATAAATTCAGGAATGTCCCTGGCTTCAACCGGCCCGTAAATCACCCTGAATCCTGTTTTCAGCCTGATTTCCCGAGCTTTAATCCCTGGTGCGCCTAGCTGCGGTACAATTATATTTTTATGGTTCACTTGACGTGAAAGCTGCACTTTGTCAATACGTTCAACAAGCTCATCGGTCCCGAAAGTCCCCTTACCCGCAGCACACCATACATTTATTCCTTTTGTATCCAGAACAAGCAACCAGCAACTTATGCCCTTCAATGATTTTCTGAGAATATCAAACGACAATTTATAATTTGCAGAAACAAAAACCGGGGAGTTTGAATCGGGATTATTCAAATTGTATAATCCCGGAGAAATCGAATAAGAACCCCTGAAAAACCCCAGGCGCACAGCTACAGCGCCCAACTTGTCCTTTATTTTTATCCTGCTGTCAGTTATTTCAGTCATACATGGACAATATCATATCTTAGTTATCTGGTCATCTATAAATTAGTTATTGATATTTATTTTCCAGCGATCAAAAAAAAGAGCCTTCGGGCGGCAATTCAGCACTAAAGGCTCTCACTATTTATTCAGAATTCTTAATCAGACAGTTAAATACTCCAGAGTTCTTTTTAATGATTCTTCATCTTCCAGTTTTGGGAAATACTCAAGACCAAAACATCCGTCATATCCAAGTTCATCAATTTTCTTTATAATAACAGGATAATTGACTTCCGTATCGAACAATTCGGCACGTCCGGGAACTCCGGCAGAATGAAAATGTCCGATAATATCGATATTTCTTTCAATAAAATCCAGAATATTCCCCTCCATGACCTGCATATGATAAACATCGTACAGCATTTTCAGGTTAGGGCTATTAATTTGTCTTATAAGTTCAACAGCCGCACCGGTTTTATCAAGATAATACCCGGCATGATCTACAAGACTGTTAAGCGGTTCTATCACAAGCGTAATGCCTGCTTTTTCAGCAGCGGAAGCGGCTTTTCCAAACGCAATCAACAGGTTCCCGTTCATAAGATCACGATTCATTCCCTGCTGAGTCATTCCCGAAAGAATTATCCCTTTTGGACAGGAGATGCTTTGAGCAAAAGCCAGCATTGCATCAATCTGCTGCAGCCATTTTTCATGGTCTTCTTTTTTTGTCGCATTACCGCCGATCGAACCGTCCCATGCGCCAAATGCGAAATCATTATATTTCACGCCGACCGAACCGGCCGAACTGTTAAGCGTCGCCGCATCCTTGGCTTGCGTAAAATCAATATCACTTCCGTTAAACGTTCCTTCCGGATGCCAGAATTCAATATCCCGGTATCCGATAGCAGCTATTTTCTTCACCCTTTCTGCAAAAGGCAAATCGGTAAAGAAACATTCAGCACACACACTAATATTAGCCATTTAGCAACTCCTTTTCACAAGTATTAATTATTGAAAACATCTCTGCATATTTTTTATCATCAACCACAGGCAAAGGCTGGGACAGCAACTTGTTAACCATAGCGTGAGCAAGTTCCATGGAATTCTTTGCTCCTTTTTCTTTCCATAAATCAAGATTCTGCCTGACAGCTATCAGAGGTTCCCGGTATTCACCTGTTTTCAACAAATCTATGGTATGATCTTCAATAATATAAGAACCCCTGTATCCGACCTTTCCAATCAGTTCTTCAGCTATCATATCAACCGAAGCATCAACACCTTCTCTCAACCTTTTAATCTGACCGATTATTTCAGCATCAAGCACTAACTGCTCCAGGCTGATAGTCATACCGCAGGCATACATTCCCATATTCATAATAAGATTATTTCCGGACGAAGCTGCACAAAAGGAACTTAAAGTCTTTTCCCAGCTGTTCTGCTCATCAGGCGAATGATTGTCCGAATTAGGGGCGGTCGTATGCAGGGGAAGATTATAATACTTTGCAACCTGGGCTCCGGCAATTCTGCAAAGTGTAGTTTCTACAGAACCGACAAGTGCAGCGCTTTTTTTCATGTCAAAAGTTGTCCAGCTGCTTGCCCATATTACAGGGGTTCCGGGATTAATCAGCTGTGTGATAATTATTCCCGAAAGAGCTTCCACGTTATGCACGGTCACAAGTCCTGAAAGCGAATATGGAGCCGTTACGCCTGCTATAGGTTCAGGAAGGATTGAAACAGGAAACCCTCTTTCCGCACATTCAACAACTCCCTGTACGGCGCCCTTCTCCCAGAACAACGGAGAGGTGGGAGACAGCTGGCTGATCATATATGCACCTTTATTCACAGCCAGAGGCGCAGACGCTTGAGCCATTTCAATTGCATAATGATTTATTCTGTCGCTTTCAGTAGAGAAATAAACAGGTTTATCACTTAAAGTAAATGTATCCATCAGCGAATATAATAATGAACTTGCCGGCGGCACATCTCCAGGCGAGGCCGGCAAACCGATTAAATCAACCTCATCCAGATTATGAGCAACCGCAATATAATCTCTGACGTCCTTTCGAACGAACTGTCTGTGCTCACCTGTTATATAGTCATCAAAAAAAACAGCATTATGCCCGCTTGCAAAAACAGTACTGTCTCCGCCGATTGTAAATTGATATTCTCCATTACGGTTAACTACAGGTATTTCCTTGGGAGCCGACTCCAGGCATTTTCTTTGTATTTCCTCCGGAAACCTTGCTATACCCGCTTTAAAATCAACTACAGCGCCCTTTTTTGAAAGCTTTTCAAGAACAGTACTGCTGTCGATTTTGACTCCTGTTTCACTGAGGATCCTCGATGAGGCTTTTACTATGTTTGCAACTTCCTCATCGGATAACACCTTCAGATTATTCATTTGCATTATTCATACTCCAATATTATCCCTTAACAGCGCCCGCAGTCAGTCCGCCGATAAGATTCTTGCTGAGAAAAATAAAGATGATAACAACCGGAATTGTCGTTATAACGGAAGCAGCCATCATCTCTCCCCATTTTATCGAGAACTCACCCACAAAAGACTGAATAATGCCCACAGGCAGAGTCCTCATCGAATTTTTATCCATTACGGTCAGGGCAATCATGAATTCATCCCAACATTGAATAAAAACCACTATAGCTGCAGCAGTAAGCCCCGGCCTGACATTCGGCATGATTACCAGAAGCATTGCCTGCATACGACTGCAACCGTCAACTTTGGCAGCGTCATCCAGAACCCCCGGTATTGAATCGAAATATCCTTTCAGCATCCATATTGAAAACGGCAGGGCAAACATCATATTTGCCAGCATAAGGCCTGCAAATGTACTGACCAGATTCAACCGAAGAAATGATTGATAGAGGGGGATAAGAATCAATACAATTGGAAACATCTGTGAAATCAGCACAAAATATATCAGCATCCTTTTACCTTTAAACCGGACCCTTGAAAGGGCATATGCGGCCGGTGTAGCAACCAGCAAAGTAACGACAACCGTCAATGCTGCAACTATCAGGCTGTTTTTAAAATACATTAAGAATTTAATGGAAGAAGACAAATTTCCAATCAGAATAGCTTTATAATTCTCAAGCGTAAAATTGTTCGGAAAAAAAGTAGGAGGAATCTGAAAGATTTCATCCTGATTCTTGAATGATACATTCACCATCCAGTAAAGCGGCGATAATGTTATAGTAAGCAGAATTATAATAATTACTATTCTGATAGTTTTTATTATTCTCGTTCTGTTCATCTTTCCCGGCTGTCTCACTACTTCTCCTCCTTTCCGACCATTTTTACGTAAAAAATACTGAAGCCCAGAAGAAAAAGCATCCAGAAAACTCCTATTGCCGAAGCATAACCCATATTCATGCTTCCTTTGAACGAAACCCTGTAAATCATAACCGGTAGAGTTGTAGTCACATCTGCCGGCCCGCCTTTTGTTGTAGTCCAGATAATCGTCATATACTGAAACATCCATATAAATTCCAGCACGGTGGCAAGGGCAATAATCTCTCTCATATTAGGGATTGTGATATAGAAAAATCTTTGAAAAGCATTTGCGCCGTCTATCCTCGCAGCCTCTATTTCGGAAATCGGTATAGCCTGAAGCCCCGCATAAAGAAGGACAAACATGAATGGAAACATCTTCCATACAGTCGCTATAAGTATCGAAGGCATTGCCAGGTTTGGATCTTTCAACCAGGGAAGAAATTCATCAATTATTCCCAGATTTTGAAGTACTACATTAATTATTCCGTGATAATGATCAAAAAATAAAAACTTTGTTATCAGGGCGACAACAATAGACGGAATAATCCACGACACAAAGAAAAGGCTGTTTATTATCTCTTTGCCCCTGAAACTAAAGTTTAAAAGCAGAGCCAGAGTAAAACCGATTACAAACTCTCCCAGGACGCAGCCTCCTACATATACCAGAGTGTTCAAAAAGGCATTCCAAAAAGCTCCCCTGCTGAACATTCTAATATAATTCTGAAAACCTACAAATTCCATACCCCTGGAATCAGACATAAAATATCTGAAAAAACTTGTATAAATTCCGGTAACAAGCGGTACAACAATAATAAAAATTATCACTACTATAGCCGGAAGAAGCAGGAGGAAAGCAAACATCCTGTCGCTGAGATAATGGCCGGACAATGGTTTAGTACTATCTTTCATCAATACCCCCCTATTAAAATCAAAGGGCCCGAAGGCCCTCTGTACTACTCTGAAATGATTTCAGCAATGTCCTCATTAAGAGCGCTTAACGAGCTACCGATATCGTCATCATTAAGAAGGATTTTCTGAACAACCTCCATGAAAGCTATTTCAATTTCATATTTCTTCTGGGATTGCCATACATTGGGATTCTTAAGATTTGACATTGCTTCCAAAGCGATTCGGGTGGGCTCATCATTATAAATGGCATTATCATACTGATATGCCACTACCGGAAGCAAACCGGTACCCTTAAAATACTCACTCGTAAGAGATTCTTCGGAAACAATATATTTCATAAGATCCCATGCAAGATCCTTATTCTCCGTTTGCGCAGACATACACAGCAGGTGAGAACAGGGAGATACATTTCCAGGCACAGCAGCAGCGCCCCATTCGTCTCTCGACATTCCTTCCGCATCCAGTATACCGGCAATCCATGGGCCTTCAATAAAAAACCCGAGCTTTCCCTGAGCAAACATCGTTCTCAAATTTCTTACTTCCTCACCGAAGGGAACAATCTTCCTGTCGACCAGAGATTTGACAAGATCAACCGTATCGGCCATTTCTGCAGAATCCACCACAGGTTTTCCGGAGGCATCAAGAAGATCGGCACCTTTCATCCAGGCAAGGATATGAAAAAAGTCTGCCGAATATTCATCAATACCCAGCTGCAGACCGAGACCGTATATATCGTCTCCAAGGGCGCTTATTTTTTCAGCCTGCGAAACCCAGTCTTCCAGACTTTTCGGCGTTCCGGAGACCCCGGCTTTTGCTGCCAGCTCCTTGTTATAAACAATGAACATCGGGTTCGGACTCCACAACAGACCGGCGGTTCTACCGTTCATAATCCCGCTTTTATATGCAGGAATGAGCTCCGAAGTAAAACCTGCGTCCATGTAAGAACTCAGATCTTCTACGCAGTTCGGCATGCCTTCAAACTTACCAAGCCATAAAGACTCAATAGTAAAAATGTCAGGCATATTTTTCGCAATGGTCTGCTGGATGATTTTATCCGGTGTTTCTTCCCATCCAAGAGGAACAACTTCCACTTCAACACCGGGATGTGCAGCTTCCCATTCAGCTATCTTTGCAGGGATAATTTCCTCTCCGCCTGAAGCCTCAGCTACCATCCAGCTTGCGAATTGGAGTTTTACTACTCCATCATCAGATTTCTCCTGTGCACCACCGGCAAAAACCGGGATAATTCCCAGTAAAACCAGAAGCATGATACAGACACCAATTTTTCTCACTGACTTCATAACACCGTCCTTTAATAAAATTTTTATTATCCTATGGTTACACCATAAAATCCATTATAAAATATTTTCAACGCCATACTCTTCGGGCGTACTCTTTCCCCACTTTCAGATATCTCTCATAGAGGCGTGCTATATCATCTGTTTCCTCGGCTATAAAAACTATAGGTATTGAGATAACATCCGGGGACAGGATTTCCATTGCCGTTTTCCATCCTGATAAGGCTTCTTCTGGAGATTCATTATCAAAAATAATGTAAATTATATTTTTCCCGCTGTACGCTTTTTTCATCCGAGCGAAATCGTCTTTGGAATATTTATATGCAAGGTTTACACCGGCAAGATTTTGCGAATGCTCAGGATACTCGAGACCGCAGGGATTCGGTCCGCAATTATGTAATAAGCCTGCTCCATATTTTTCAAAGATTTTATTATTAAATGGAATATCATACTTTTTAAACATTTGCGGGCCGTAATTTGCACTGGCATCACAGGAAACATGCCCTTTCCGGCCTTCAGGCGTCCAAAAGTAAAACCAGTCGGTAGAAGTAACATTGTTGATACCACCGGCTATTTCAATACATACATCAGTAAATTCAATGATGGTATCACTTATCATATCAAGCAAATGCTTCATGGCCGCCTCATCATCCAGGAGCATCATGTAGAACCTGTCTGCTCCCAGAAGATCACAGGCAACCCCCGTAATACCGTTATTATCCAGACACGACACCGGAATGTATCCTTCAGTTTCCTTTATCACATATTTCATAAGATCAAGAAACATCGGAAACATTCCGTCTTTTCTTACATCAGGTTTTTGCAGCTTGAAAATATCTTCAGTCTTGTTAATTACTTCTTTTTTTATATACGGATTCCTGGCTTCGTCTTCCCAGAAAACTTCCGCTCCATATGCCACATCAACGCCCACACACCCGATATTGAGAAAACACGATGGAATATAGTCATCAGGAATTTCGTTTATACTTTTTTCAATATTATATAAACGCAATTCAAGCTGCTTCTCCTTATCCGTCAGTTCTTCTCTAACCGTTATCCCCCCGGGATTGTATTTAAGATCAAAACAGACGGGAATATGATCAACCTCTTTATAGTCCCACACTCTGCGAACAACATCTTTTCTTCGTTCCACTTCGCCATGAGGAATATCAAATTTCAAGGCCATATATCATACTCCCCTTTCAGTGTGTGCCTACGCAAAATGAGCCGCAACCTTATTAATTCCCTTTGCAATCATATCGCACTCTTCTACTGTAAGTTGTGATGGGATATCAAGATGTACAACCCTTCCCAGGTAATCAAGAGTATTCGGATTCATATCTTCGGAATACTCGATATCCTTGCCTTTATGAAACGGACAAGTCCACGGGCAGCCTTCTTCGGTAGGCGTTTTTTTCTCAATAATGTGTTTCCAGTGAGAATATACATGCCAATCGGGAACAGCAGCATCAAAAACGCCGCCCGCATCAACGCCTTCCGCATTCAAAGCCTTCACAAAGGGCTCAACCTTATCCGAACTGTCCAAATAAAACATCAGGCATATTCCGACATCTCCTTCCGGATCATTTACCGGTCGAATTGTTATTCCGTCTGTTTCACGTATTCCGTCAATTATCCTTTTTTGATTTCTTCTCATAAGAGCAACAAGATTATCCAGTTTTGAAAGCTGGGCATTCATTACAGCCCCCGTCAGTTCACTCATCCTGTAATTAACACCGGCAAAGAGCTCCCCTTCATAGCGCTGCTCAGCAAACCTCTCAGGCCTCCAGCAGGCTGCGGTGTCATGATACCCCATACATCGATCATAAATGCGATCATCATCGGTCACTATCATCCCGCCTTCACCGGCAGTAATGATCTTATGGTACTGAAAAGAGTAGCAGCCGCAATCTCCGAAAGTCCCGAGCGCTTTCCCCTTATAGGAACCTCCCACAGCCTGAGCACAGTCTTCAATCACCTTCAGATTGTGCTTTTGAGCTATAGCCATTATCCTGTCCATATCGCAGGGAACTCCTCTCATGTGAACTACTATTACCGCTTTTGTCGACGGAGTAATTTTCTTTTCAAAGTCAACAGGATCCAGCGTCAGCGTTTCATCTACTTCGGCAATTACCGGGATAGCTTTTGCTGCAACAATAGCGGCGCATGAAGCAAAAAAAGTATAACCGCTGACAATGACCTCATCTCCCGGGCCAATACCGCAGGCAACCAATGATGTTATAAGGGCCCCGGTACAGTTAGTTACAGCCAATGCATTTTTCGCCCCGACCATTTCCGCAAATCGGGTTTCAAACTCTTTTACCTTGGACGGATATTTTTCCGGCCCGTAATACCTGAACAGATATTTTCTCTCCAGGACTTCGAGCACTTCCTTTTTTTCCTCTTCACCTATTTCCAACCCTCCCGGATACATCGGATACGTCGCAGTAGTTTTAGCTTTAGGTCCGCCTTCCATGGCGAGCTTTTCTTTCATCTGATTCTCCTTATCGGGCACATCCCCGTATGTCTATAAAACGATGTTATCACCGCAATTCGCATCTGTCAAATTATTTTTATATGATTTTTGTTTAATTTTACAATTTTTATTGTTTTTCTGGGTTATTTAAATATATTTTATATTTAAATAACACCCATTTTTCACTTTTTATGCATAGTTTGGTTTGACAAATAACTAAATTGCCATTAGCATTATTTTGAAAGGAGCATATCTATGATAAATATCGGAGTTATCGGAACAGGTTATATCGGCAGAGTACATATCGACGCCCTGAAAAGAATCAGCGGAGTCAAAGTTCTGGCTGTAACCGATTCAAACAGAAAACTTGCAGAAACAACTGCTGCCGAATTCGACGTCAGCAAAACGGCAACAGATTACAAGGAGATAATCGAATCGCCGGATATCGACGTAATACACAATTGCACCCCCAACAAGTATCATTACGACATAACAAGAGAAGCTCTTCTTGTAGGCAAGAATGTATTAAGCGAGAAACCTCTTGCTATGACACTGAAGGAAGCTGAAGAGCTTACTAATCTTGCGGAATCAAAGCGGGCGGTGACCGGCGTAAATTTCTGTTACCGGTATTATCCGGTCGTTCAGGAAATGGCTGCAAGATTCAGGCGCGGAGATGCAGGAGATTTACAGTTTGCAACGGGAACATGGTTTCAGGACTGGCTTTCAAAAGAAACTGATTATTCATGGAGGCTTGACAAGTCCGAAGGCGGAATATCCAACACAACAGCAGATTTGGGCAGTCATTGGTTCGATTTGGTACAGTTTGTTACAGGAGAAAAAATCATCGAAGTCTTCGGAGACATGCGTACGCTTATAAAACAAAGAAAAAAGCCGAAACAGCAGGTTCTTGCTTTCGAAAAGGCTAAATCGGAAGGATACGAGACTGTAGATATTGAAGTTGATGATTACTCTTCAATACTTTTCCGCTTTTCAAACGGAAAACCGGGCTCCTTTACTACAAGCCAGATATGCAACGGAAGAAAGTCCGACACCGAATTTCAAATTTACGGCTCAAAGTACTCAATGGCATGGAACCATAAATATGCGGACAAGTTATGGATTGGGCATCGGGAAAAAGCTAATGAAATCCTTACCGAATCCCCTTTATTACAGGATCCGTCCACTGCAAAATATGCGACACTCCCGACGGGTCACCCCGTTGGCTATTACAGCGCAGTACTGAACCTGTTTAAGGATTTCTATAATACAGTTAAAAACGGAACTGAAAATAATAAACTCGGTCGCCCTGACTTCCGCACGGGATATGAAGAAATGGTAATTCTTGACGCGATTATAAGGAGTAATGAAAAAAAGGCATGGACATCTGTATAAACATATACTTAAACTATAATTATACTTAAATAGGCATAAATTTTGAATAGTTTGTTATATTCATTATTAAACTATGTTGTCAATTTATCAGCAACATGTTATAAATGTTGGCCGAGGCTTATGAAGTGGAATTTACAAAAGACCAAATAAAAATAATAGATTCGATATTTAAGCTGTCCGTTCCGACAAGGGCCTCCCTGTCGGAGACTACGGGCTTCAGTATAATCAAGATTACAGAACTCCTTAACGAACTTGAGAAAATGGGAGTTATAAAAAAAGAAGGGAAACAACAATCCGGAACGGGCCGCCCCTCGATTATTTACACCCTGACCGCCGAGGTCTTTTACACCCTTGGAATAGCCCTTGAAGCAGAATATTTTTATATAGCAATAACCGATTGTGAAAAGAAACTTGTGTTTTCCAAAAAATTCTCTTTGGAAATTCCTGCCGAGACTGACATTCCGGCTTATCTTGTTGAAACAATTGGAACCTGTATTAATAAAATAGTCTCGGAATATACCGCAGAGAATAAAACCATATCGGCTGCCTGCATGGCGTTAACCGGTATGGTTGATTCCAAAAGGGGTACATGGCTTAGCGGTCCGCATCACGGAATCCTTAAACCCGTAAAAATTGCTGAAATGCTTGAAAATTTTACACACCTTCCATTTTTTATCGACGACAGGGCTCGATCAGTTACCTTCCTGGAAAAAAACACAGGAAAGGGAAAAGATCTTGATAATTTTGTACTGCTCTACCTTGGCAACGGAATCGGATCGGGCATCTTTATAAACGGCGAATTATATATCGGGAATCACGGCACAGCCGGAGAGATAGGCCACATTTCCGTTAACAACAACTCATACAGGTGCAGTTGCGGCAAAATCGGCTGTCTTGAATCCATTATTTCCCCTACCGGCATCATCAGAGTAATTAATGATCGTTTAAAAGAAGGTGTAATATCAAGCATGTCGCAATACCTTGAAGAAGGAGCGACAGGCATAACTATTGAGCTGATAAAAGAGGCGGCTGAAAGCGGAGACAGACTTGCAATAAATACGCTTCACGAAGTCGGAAATTTTATCGGGAACGCGTGCTGCACTTTGATCAAACTATATAATCCCCAGAAGATACTAATCAGCGGATACAGCTCAATTCTGGGAAACTTTTTTAAAGAATCGCTGGAACAAAAAATTGTATATGAACTGCTTCCGGAACTACTGATTGACTACGAAACAATCTACTGTGATTATAATGAATCAGACGATGCCTACGGAGCCGGTTTGAGAGCCTTTTACAGGTTCCTCAGGAAGAAATCAGAGGAATCTGAAAAATAAGACTGGCACAAAAAGCCCGGGAGAATGTTTATTCTTCCGGGCAAAATCTTTTAGCAATCTTCCTCAACATCTATACTAAAACCCAGGTCTTCTCTTTCACACTTTTCAGTATTGCTTTCAAAATACACATTTCTTCAAACCCGGTTTCAAAAGTCGGGCGCCCGAGTTCGTTGGGAACAGAATTCTGTTTAACAGCATTATAAAAGTCGTTAAATAAATTCAGTACTGCGCCATAGTAGCCTACCGGATGCCCTGAAGGAAGCGTAGCATACCGAGCCGTAGACTCCATTTGCAAAACAGGTGATTCGGTCAAAACTTCGTTAGCCTTGTCCCTGTAACCTATCCATATTTTATCTGAGGCATTATGGTTCCAGGCCATTGAACACTTTGATCCGTAAATCTGGAATTCAGTATCCGATTTTCTCCCGTTGCATACCTGGCTTGCCGTAAACGAGCCGGGCCTTCCATTCTGAAAATGAAAAAGAATGGAAGCATAATCTTCTACTTCAACATCAACCGAATCGTATTCAATAGAATCTGTCTTCTGAAAAGCCAGCGCCTGTATTTTTGGCTTTTTTCTTTCTTTTATGATCGTCTGGAAATCTCCAAAAACCTCTTTAACCTTTTGCCCTGTAACAAATTGCACAAGATCAAACCAGTGACTGCCAAGATCTGCCGCTATATTCGAATCGCCCCCTTCCGCCCGATCAAGCCTCCAGGAATAATCAGTTTCCCTTGAAAGCCAGTCCTGAAACCATGTGCCTGTAACAAGCTGCAAAGCCCCCGCATCTCCCCGTCTGAATCTTGCAGCCATCTCCTGAACAAGCGGGTAATATCGATAACAAAAATTAACACCTGTTACGGCTTTTTTTGATTCAGCCAGATTACAGAGCTCTTCAGCCTGTACGATATTCATGGCAAGAGGCTTCTCGCTCATTACATGCTTTCCCGCTGCGAGGGCTGATTCAGTTATATCAAAATGATATTTATTCGGAGTACAGTTGTGAATCACATCAATAGTACTGTCATTAATAATTTCCTTATAATCTTGTACAGCAACCGAAACATCAAAATGCACCGCCGCAGACTGCGCAAACTCTGGATTGATGTCACTGACGGCCTTGATATTCACACCGCTGATTCTTTTCAGTGCATCAAGATGTATCTTTCCAATATACCCGGCCCCGATAACACCTGCATTAATCATGATTTTCCTCCGACGGAATTTTGAATAACACAACTCAACCTTTTTGCAGCTTCATCGATTTCTTTATCAGTGGAATTAATATTTACACCGAATCCCGCTCCCAAACCGCTGTCAACAACCCCGACACTTATATTAATTGAACGGGACAGTATATCATCCGTTTGCGGCAGTATATTCTTTGACAGTGATTCGTGAACAAGAATCTGTTCCATATTATTATAAACATGCCACCCGGAATAAGACAGCGGTTTAATCCCCAGTTCTCCACCCACTTTCTCAGCGAGTTCCTTTGTCTTGAATATTAATGTCAATAATGTGGCGCACTCCCCTTTCTCATCATTTATAACCCTGAAAGCATAGTGCGGCGACGTTTTCAATCCTCTTTTAAACCTGGCCTTATTCCTTCTGAGCAGTTTTAAAATCATATCCAGCTTCTTCAACTGGGCCAATGATACAGCCCCGGTCAATTCATTCATTCGAAGATTCATACCGACTATATTCCTGTTACCAACCTCAACGCCCATCCTTGAAGGTTTATGCCCCTGGTCATGAAAACCAAAAGCTCTTTCATATAAATTGTAACTGCTTGTTGCAACAGCACCCCCGTCTCCGGCGGTTATTGTTTTAAATATATTCAATGAATACGCAGCTATATCTCCGTAATTTCCGCACTTCAACCCTTTATAAGACGCACCGAAAGCCTGGCAACAATCTTCAATAATATACAGGTTGTACTTTTCGGCAATCGATTTGATTTCATCCATTTTACAAGGATTTCCCAGCATATGAACCGGCATTATTGCTTTTGTTTTTTTGGTAATCTTTTTTTCAATGTCACGCGGGTCCATTGTAAGAGATTCATCCACTTCCACCAGAACCGGAGTTGCATTGGAAAGTATTATCGATGATATTGATGCAATGAACGTATATCCCGGCACAAGAACTTCATCTCCTCCGGAGATATTCAATGCCGACAAACAGCACATCAGAGCGCCTGTTCCGCTGCTTGTAGCAACCGTATATTCTGTCCCCAGATAACCCGACAATTCCTTTTCAAATGAAACAACCTTGTGTTTATAATTCCTGTCATCCGCCGCACCGTACCTGAACAGATACTTTGAGTCTATTACTTCCAGCAGCTCTTTTTTTTCTTCGTCGCCAATTAAATACGCACCTGGTCCGCCTGCCATTTTTCTTCTCCTGTGGATTATTTATCTATTGATTTCTATTTGTCGAGAATAGTTCTTATCTTTCCTTGCTCTTTGTGTAGATGTCAAAGGCAACTGCAAGAAGTAAAACAAGACCCTTAATTGCCTGTTGCCAGTCTATCGCTATTCCAACGATGGACATTCCGTTATTAATAACGCCCATTATAAGACCGCCTATCATGGCTCCTGCAATTGTACCGATCCCGCCTTTGGTTGAAGCCCCACCTATAAAACATGCAGCTATTGCGTCCAGCTCAAAATTGGTACCGGCTTTAGGTGTTCCGGCATTTAATCTTGCCGCAAAAACCATTCCGGCAACAGCAGACAAAACTCCCATATTGCAGAATATAATAAACTTCAACTGCTTAATATTTATCCCTGATAGAGCAGCTGCTTTCTCATTCCCACCCAATGCGTATACTCTGCGACCTATTACCGTGTTACTTGTAATAAAAGTATAAATCACGAACAGAACGCCAAGCATTACAAGAAGAGTAGGTATTCCTTTATAAGAGGCAAATTCGACAGCAAGAGCCATAACAGCTCCGCACACGAGAACAAGCTTTATTAAAACAAACACGGAAGGCAGAATATCAAAACCGTAACTTTTTTTGGCCCGCCTGTTAAGAATCTCGATTATTATAAAAACAGCACATATGGCAACACCTATGATTATTGATGTCATATGCAGGGATTCACCCGACAGAAAATCGGGAATAAAACTTGAACTCATCGCCCTGAAACTGTCGGAAAAAGGACCTATTGAACGGCCGTCAAGAATAACCATTGTTAGGCCTCTAAAAACCAGCATCGAGGAAAGAGTGGCTATAAAAGCGGGAATTT
The DNA here is from genome assembly GCA_963675665.1 of Spirochaetia bacterium. Lineage (GTDB taxonomy): Bacteria > Spirochaetota > Spirochaetia > UBA9216 > UBA9216 > Thalassospirochaeta. The sequence continues at coordinate 2,401,269 of OY776510.1, read as the reverse complement.
TAACGATGGCAATCCAGAATCCCTGCCAGGCACCAACCATAAGACCCATCAGAAGACCGATTAACAAAGTAGCCCAGAAACCAAAATCGTGGTTGACCATTAAAACGGCTGTAATAGCTCCCACAAAGGCGGCAACGGACCCTACCGAAAGATCAATATCTCCGGTTAAAATCACCGGAAGCATTCCGATTGCAAGTATCAGAATATAACTATTTTGAAGCACTATATTCGTTACATTAAGAGGCTTAAGCAATATTCCGCCCGTCAGCAGCTGAAACAGCCCAGTAATTACTATCAATGCTATTATCATTCCGTATTGACGGATATTATTCTGCAATAATACTTTAAGCATACCTGAATTACTTTTCTGCGGCTTTTCAGAAACAGCTGCTTCAGGTTTGGCTGTAATATTCTCTTCTTTCATTTCTGCATTCGTACTCATTCTTTCCTCCTATAAAAAACTCCAGCCATGGAAGGCTGGCTTCAGAAGTGAAGTTTAAAAAGTCTTCTTTTTAAACTTCAAAATGATAAAAAGTCATGGAGGACTTTTTATCATTCCTCCAAGCCCCGGTCAGACAACCAGTTTCATTATTTTTTCCTGGGTTGCTTCCTGCCGGGACATTTCCCCCTTTATCCTGCCCTCACTCATTACGTATATCCGATCGCATACGCCAAGAATTTCAGGCAGTTCAGAGGATATTAATAGTATTGATTTTCCCTGTGCTGCGAGATCATTAATAATTTTATAGACTTCATTTTTTGCCCCGACATCTATACCTCTTGTCGGTTCATCCATAATAAGAATATCAGCCTCTGAAAAAATCCATTTGCTCAACACCACTTTCTGCTGGTTCCCACCGCTTAATTGGCCGGTTTTCTGCAGGATACTGGTGCATTTTATCTTAAACATCTCAACAGCTTTTTCAGCAGCAAGGATCTCTCTGTTTTCATCCAGTACAAATAAACTGGATATTTTTTCAAGATTGGTTAAAGTTATATTTTCAGAAATATCATTGATAAGTACTAGCCCGAATTTTTTCCGATCTTCCGAAATATATGCAATTTTATTTTTAATAGCATCGGCAACGGTTTTGACAGATATCTCTTTTCCATCCTTAAAAACCTGCCCGCTGATATTTCGTCCGTACGATCGTCCAAACACGCTCATTGCGAATTCAGTTCTTCCGGCACCCATCAGGCCGGCAATGCCTACCACCTCGCCCGCCTTGATATCAATCGATACATCATCTACAATCTTCCTCGCCGAATGCTGAGGATGATATGCGGTCCAGTTCCTTACCTGAAAAACGGTAGAGCCGACTTCCGAAATTCTTTCGGGAAAACGATCTGTTAATTCCCGACCGACCATTCCCCTGATAATCCTGTCTTCATCAATAGAATGAACCCCGGCCCTAAGCGTCTCTATTGTTTTCCCATCTCTCAGAACTGTTATCGCATCAGCGACCTTAACAACCTCATTAAGCTTGTGAGATATTAAAATGCTTGTAATACCGCGATTTTTAAGCTTAAGAAGAAGATTCAGAAGATTTTCACTCTCCGTTTCATTCAGGGCGGCTGTCGGCTCGTCAAGGATTAAAAGTTTAACATCCTTGGATAAGGCCTTTGCAATTTCTACAAGCTGCTGTTTCCCTATCCCGATGTTTGTAATTATTGTTTCCGGGTTCTCATCAAGTCCAACTTCCTGCAATAAATGCGCCGTCTTTCTTGTTGTTGTGTTCCAGTTCATTATGCCGTATCTGGAATTCTCATTTCCTAAAAAAATATTCTCCGCAATAGACAAATATGGAGACAGAGCCAACTCCTGGTGGATAATAGCTATACCTTTGGCTTCACTCTGTTTTATTGATTTAAACTTACACAGCTCTCCGTTGAAAAAAATCTCTCCTGTATAGTTTCCATAGGCAAAAACACCGCTTAGAACATTCATTAAAGTTGATTTCCCGGCTCCGTTCTCACCAACCAGGGCATGGATCTCGCCATTACATACCGACAGGAATACTTCTTCAAGAGCTTTTACTCCGGAAAATGTTTTTGTTATTTCTCGCATCTCAAGAATAATATCTTCGCTCACAGCGCTCTCCTTAATCACGATTCAGCCGACCCTCATCATCAGGACGAGGGTCAGGCTGACCCGCCGTAAATATTAAAGTCCCAGATCTTCTCTTGTATAGAATCCTCTCTCTATCAGAAGATCGTAATTATTAATATCTACAAGCACTGGTTCATAGAGGAGAGTCGGAACATCAAAAACATTATTGTTATATTTTGTATCAGGAACAACCGGTTCGCCGGCTTCGAGAGCTGCAACCAGGTTTGCCATCTTCTCTGAAAGAACAAACTGGTCCAGAAAAACAGACATCGACTGCTCTCCTGCGATTATGGATTTGATAGCCGGTATTTCACAATCCTGCCCTACAACAACCGGAAACGGCAAATCGTCACTTTTACCGTAACCAAATGATGATAACGAAGAAATGACACCCATAGCAAGACAATCAGCAGCCGCCAGCACAGCATCGATCTTTGAATCCGTGTAGTATGCACCTATTATATTATCCAGCCGGGACTGAGCCTTGGAGCCGTCCCATTTCAAGGTTCCGGTAACATCCAGACCTGTCTGGCCGCTTTTTACAATCAGAGATCCCTTATCAAGGAAAGGCTGAAGTTTGCTCATTGCTCCTTCATAAAAAGGAATACTGTTCGGATCATCCGGGCTGCCGGAAAAGATTTCCAGATTGAAGGGCCCTTTTTCGCCCTTATCCAGACCGAGAGCGCTTACAATATATTCGCCCTGTAGTTCACCCAGCCTGAAGAGATCGAAAGTAACATAATAATCAACAGCCTCAGTATTCATAATAAGCCGGTCGGAGGCAATTACAGCAACACCTGCCTCGCGGGCCTTCTGAACCGTATCTGTTACAGCATACGAATCCACCGAACCCATAATCAGATAATCAGCGCCCCTTGTTATTGCATTTTCCACCTGCGACAACTGAAGTTCAGCAATATCTTCAGCAAATTCAAGAATTGTTTTATAACCCTTCGCTTCCATCTGCTCTTTAATAAGTTCTCCCTGAGCAGACCATATCGGCTGTTCTTTTGTGGGCATCATTATAGCGACCGTAACCGCATCAGCCTGTTCCTGCTGTCCTCCGCTGAAAGCAAGACTACACACCAACGCCAGCAACATTATGAAACTCAAACCTCTTTTCATCTTTTGACTCCTTTACAGTAAAAAATATTGTTTTACATTAACAAACTTATCTGTTAAGTTGTTTAATGTATGGTTTAGTATATGATTATAATTGATTTTTGTAAAGAAAAAAAATAATTATTAATATTTCCTTATATCATAAACACTTTATAGGAGATATAAGCAAAATAACAGATTTAATATTAAAGAATATACTAAATAATACATTATCTACTTAACAAGTTTAGTTTTATGTAGTATGATTATATCAGTTTTGAATTAAAGGATGTTAAAAGAATGGCTAATGTAACAATTAACGATATAGCAAAACTGGCCAATGTCTCAAAAGCGGCAGTATCATTTGCTATCAATAATCGCCCGGGAATTAGTGAAGAAACCCGAAAAAGGATATTGAAAGTGATTGAAGATACCGGATACCTGTATCCTTTGTCAAAGGCAAATAATACCCGTTCCAACATTGCCATACTCTTCAGAAATAATATCTCGGCGCTGGACCGTCAGTTCTACACCGAACTCAATACTAATATTATTCAGGAATGCGAACAGCTTCCGTATAATTTCATTATTGCATCCACACATTATAAAGACGATAAATTAATCTTTTCAGACATCTTGCGCTCCCCGGATTTGGACGTAATAATAACTTACGGAGATGTCGACAAGGAGATTCTCCCGGAGTTGAAAAAGCTTGAAGTCCCCATGCTTGTTCTCGACTGCAGCCGCAAGGAAGTAACAAAGAATGCCGTGCATGTTGATTATACGGAGGCGGCATATACTGCAACAAAATATCTTATAGATATCGGCCATAGCGATATCGCCTATATCGGAAATGAACAGCAAAATGAATTCGATGTGCTTACATTTTCCGGCTTCCAGAATGCCACTACTGAATTCGGGCTAACATTGAGTATGAACCGGATTCAGATCAGCGTTCATAATGAGGACTCACTCTATAAATGTATTGATCACGCATTATCCGGTGAGAAATATCCTACGGCTTTGTTTTGTACAACCGATTCATATGCGATACATGCAATTAAATATTTGCATTCAAAAGGAATCAATGTCCCGAATGATATATCGGTAATAGGTATCGATGATATTAATGTTTCCAGATTCCTTATTCCGGCCCTTACTACAGTAAGAGTCAACATACAGACAATCGGGAAAATGGGAATTGAGCTGTTAAAACGGATTCTAAACGGAGAAGAATGTGATTCGGTGACAATACCTCATTGTGAATTAATTATCAGGGAAAGCACAGCTCCTCCGCGAAAATAATAACCCTGTACTCACACACCGCACACATCAAGCAACAGTTTTAATAACTGTCCGTCTTCAGAGCCAATCCCCAATTTATTTTTAATCACCCATTCTACTCCATGCTTCTTCAAGGCTGACGTAAAAACCCGGTCTGCTTCGAACATCAAACCGTCAGGGCCTACGGCCCCAAAAGACAGGGCAGCGTGAAACACATCAAGAATATTACTGCATTGTAGCCCGTGCTTTATACAGAGAGCTGCTGCCCCCAGAACCCGGTCCGTTCTATTTAACTTTCGGCCGAGATCACGGCCTACCCTGTACACAGTATCTCCGAGCGCCCTGTTTTCAAAACGATGCAGTAAATCTTCAATATGAGCATTCAACCCGTCCTGTGTGAAATCATCCGGGTACTCAACAAACAGGGCAACAGCAGCCTCTTCCATAACCCGGCGAACCTTTGAGTAAACAGACTTTTCACGCAAAACATCTGCAATCAGGGTCCTGGAGGGACAGGTTTCGTAACCGAAATATGCCGCGGCTGCATGACCGAGATTGTGAATAAACAGCTTTCGGTCCACCCAGGCTCCGATATTGTCCACGGCTTTTATATCCGGCAAAGCCGGAACGCCATTCAGAAACCCGTTTCTGTCAACAATCAGAGTGTTATATTTCTCGGCATGAAGAACCAGCGGATCTACAGCAAGGTCTTCGGTTTTCATAATGGGAACCATCTTTCCTATACTTGTTTCTACCAAACCTGCCTCAAAAACACTCAATCCCTGACTCTTGAAAATATTACGGAAATACTCCGAACCTTCACGTATATTCTCCGCAATTATTATATCAAGCGGCAACGCTCCGGCTTCAAGACGCCGTTTGACTGCGTCAGCCAGGACCGGGATTACATATTTAAGCGCGCCCTTGCCTACAGATGTTGAACAGATTCGGCATGAGATCAGCAACTTCATTACCGCCTCCATGTCGTCGCTATGAACAGCCGAGATTCCAGCCACTTCAATAATTTCATCTTTTCTGCCGCTCTGTTTCACTTTTATTGTATAACAACCTCTGTTGTTCAGAAGATCCACGAGCTTTTTATCAGCATCAATAAAAGTGACCTTCCAGCCTCCCCGGGTAAAAATATTACCTATAAACGAACGGCCGATATTTCCGGCACCGAAGATAACAGCCTCACTCATACTTTACTCCGGTCTGCCGGCCATATGATTCAATGAGGGGTTTAAGTTTTTCAGCTTTTTCATTCCGGTATTGCTCATAATATACGCCTCCGAGATACAACCCGGCAAAGCCGCCTGAAACAATACCCATTAGAGCCGCTTTTCTGAGGGAAGGAACGTTCCCGGGAGATTCAGAGAGCTGCCTGACAACTGACGCATACACGCCGCCTGCAAAATTATCCCCGCAGCCGGTGGTATCCGCCTTGCCGGAAGGCATCGCCTTCATTCGAGCCCCGGCTTCCCTGGAAACCGGCATAGTAAAGATGCCTTCTTCACTGAAGAAATTCCCGTTTGAGAAACAGGTAATATCTTCAGAACCGTGTGTTATTATTCCTGACCGGACCCCTTTTGAAAGAAAAAAACGCGCGGCTTCTCTTTTATCGGGCTTTCCGCTTATTCTGACTGCTTCCTCATTATCCGCAATCAGCAGATCGATCAGTCTAAAATCTTCTTCCCTGCTCACCAGGGGCCAGGGTTTTTCGGGATTTCTTCTCTGGTTTCTGAAGTCATAGACCGTATTGACAAAGTTGATACAACCGCTATCCCGGCCGCGTTTCAGAACCTGACTCAGATCATCATGGATCCCGGGCGTCAAAGCTGTACCGCCGAAGACCAGAATATCGGCTTCAAAAAAGGAGGCCGGCAAATCCCTGCCGGCAATTCTTCCTGCGGCACCAATGTAGTTTATAAAAGTACGCTCACCGTTATTATTGTTATATGAAGGATCGGAAAGGACATCCGTAAACGGCGTATTCCCATCAGTAACAATATAATTATCTATGTTTATGTTGAACCGGGACAGTTTTTCTTTCAGATATTTGCCCGTTTCATCATCCGATCGGGCGCCGTAATAGGAGATTTCAACTTCCTTCATATCAGTTATCTGCGACATGTGGAGCAATGCAACAACGGACGGACCGCCTACATTGCGTTGCGGTTGCATGTCGCCGGTAATTTCTGCAATAATATCCGCGTACTTTACACCAGCCTCTTTTTCCAGATTATCTCCGAACACAAGCCCGCCGGTAATAATACCGGCATCAAACTCTTTACGGGCCAGCCATTTCATGTAATGATCGGAATAAAAATCAATTGGCGTATACAGATTATCTACAAGAGAACATCCCGTTCCGTGTATTTTCATTTCTTTACTCCGTCTGTATGGATATTTTCACGAGCAAGACTGACTTGCCATTGTTCTTTAAACGTTGCGACTTCCCCGGGTTTTATATTCATCAGCGGACTTAAAATTTCAAACTCCAGCATATGCCGACACTGATAGAACTCGAAATTGACGTTATTGTCCGGATATTTCCTGTCGTTAAAAACCTGAATACGTTTATCCAGTTTTTGCCCGTTTGTGATGCATGAAGCCGTTCCGTCCCGGTTCCATAAACCAATCTTGGAATAATTATCAAGAGGAAGATGTTTAAATTTTATATACTCCGGATTAATATCAAAACGGGGGTCGCTTAAATCCGTTTCGCCCCACAATGAAATATATCTTCCGGGAGAATAACCGCTCTCGAATCCGGAAAACGGGATTTCGGCAACGGAGCCTGGAGCCATAGCGCTGATAGTCCATAATCCGGTATACAGATCTTTATCTCCGATGTTTCTTACCGTATGTTCCAGTTCTATTAACGAAGGATCAGTATCCGGGAACCTGATTTCCAGAGATTTTATCACATCAAGATAGCTGTCGGCAGGTTGCTCAAACCTGACTGAATTACTCCCTGTATGATACGAAATCTCTTCATTATCAGGATAATAGGTTTTGTCTGATTCAGGAGCCAGCCAAAGACGATGGCCGCCGTAGATTCTCCACCCGTTTTCATTCTTAAGATAATCCGCATCAACCGGCTGCTCATAAAAGATATTTCTTTCCCCTTTCAAAGAACAATATATTATCCTTATTCCGAACGACAACGGAATTTTCAACTCAATAAACTCGTTGGTGAGGCAAATACATTTCCCGAAATGCCTATAGTCTTCAATGTGGTTTTTCATCACAGCCCTGCTTCATCCGATTTTTCATTCCGTCCGCAGGAGCATGTCCTTTGGGCGGAATAAACCGAGTTTATACTATTCAGCCCTTCAGTAAAAGTTCCATTACATACATTTCTAGGGCTTCATAATTTCGTTCTGCAACAAGTTTTTTCTGAAGATCATAATCAAACTTTGCAACCTTGGCTTCGAGCATTCTGAAAATCTTTATGCTGTTTTCAATGTGGCGGTAACAGTCGTCAATCTTTTGAGTTCTCATAACTTTCACATCAAGGCCTACATACTCACCTTTTGAGCCGTAATTATTTTCTTTAAGGACCTTAACCTGGTTAAACGCCTGGCGAAGATTTTCAACTCCGAAAGACTTATCCTGATCATATTTCATTCCGTTCTGGTCGTTCAGATGAACACCGAACAGCTTGCCCATTGCAAGCGCAAAAGCAATCTCGTTTGCAGGATCAAGCCCGGCCAAAATCGCGTGGGCCGATTCAAGAAGTCCGCCGACCCTGGAAGGGTCCTTGCTTGCCGCCGAGACAGCCATAACATGTCCCATTGTCGGGCAGAAGCTCCGGTCAATAGGCTCATTGGGTTTTGGTTCAACTATGACTTTTATGGAGGAATCATAATCAAGCATCGCGTTTATTGAGGCGATAAGCCTGTTTACCCCTTCAACGGTTTCTTTGCTCTCAGCGCACAGAGTGCCTTCGCGTGCCAGCCACAAGACAATCTTGTCAGTTCCGAGTGCTCTTGCTATATCAATCGACCGAAACGCCCTCCACATCGCAAAATCCCTGTCTTCCTTGCTGTTGGATGTAAAACCGCCGTCCGTCGTATGCGGATCCATCCACAACCGGGGAGCAACAAATTCAGCGGCAAGGCCCTGACTGTCCAGCAGGGCCTTAACGTCCCCTGCGGCCTTTTTGATCTGCTCTTCAGTCATGCTGTTCATCTCCGGAACAGCGTCGTCATCATGAAACTGAACTGCCGATAAACCTATTTCCTTGAATTTCAGAACTTTTTTTTCAAAATCAATGCTCTCTCTAACTTCCGGACCAAAAGCATCCGCTCCTTCATGAACATTCCAGGGTCCGACAGAAAACTTGAATTCAGCCATTATTTTCTCCTGATTATTTGTTTTTTATACTATAATGCAGATTTTTCGATTCGTTCCATACTGCTCTTGCTCAATTTAGTAGACAATCTTGCTATATTCTGTAAAAATACAAGTATGAAAAGGGAATTCGACTTCTCTCAGATAACCTATGAATATGTGCACCACGAATCATCTTTACCGTTTAAGATATTTTTCATATCAATAGGATTTCGCGGATTTCACTGGCACAAGGACATAGAGCTGATCCTTGTTCTTAAAGGTGAAGTGAATTTTATGACTCATGAAGGAAATAAACGTCTTTCGGAAGGAGATATCTTCCTGACGAATCCAAACGACTTTCACGGCTTGATTCAGGGAGAAAAAGGAAACTTGCTTTTAGCACTTCAGATTGATCCCGATATATCAAGCGAATATCATCGCAATCTGCGGACCGTCCGCTTCAAACTTCCAACTTATTTTAATAAGTCCAGTACGGAATACAGAAAAATCTGCAGCTCATTGGCAACGATAATGATTGAGGTTCTGGAAAAGAAAAAGGGGTTCGATTTCATCTGTATCGGCGAGGTTTATACAATTATCGGGCTGATATCCAGAAATTACTCAGAAGGACCTGAAGAACATGAAGCATTCACTGAAACCGATAACAGGAACAACAGACTGAAAAAGATGCTTGATTTCATTAATACGAATCATCAGGAAAATATCTCTCTGCAGGATCTGGCTGAGACTCTTGAATTGAGTACATTTTATGTTTCACATCTTATAAAAAAATATACCGGATACTCTTTTCAGGAAAACCTGGGACTGATAAGAACACAACATGCAATTAAACTTATGATGAATTCATCAAATAAACTGATAGATATTGCCCTGGAAACAGGTTTTTCCGATATCCGGTACTTTAACAGGTATTTCAAAAAAATATTCTCAATGACGCCACGCGAGCTTCGAAAAATTGATAACTGGCAGAAGATAATTATTAATGAATACAACCAGGCCGAAGAAGATATTAATCAACTGCTGCCGCTGATAAAAAGATATCTCTAATTACGGGCTTAACAGCCTACAGCCCGCCCCAGCCGAGCCCGGGGCCTTTTGCCGGGTAGAGATAACCTTTTTTCAGGATTACGGCCCCTGCAGCAGGATCGTTTTTCAACCCGAAGTGACCGTCAAGATCGGCATAACGGATATTTTTTCTGCTGAGCGCAAAATGCAGTCCTGCGGCAATACCGAGAGCCGATTCGTCCATACACCCGACCATCACCTCCACTGCTGCCGACCTGGCGACGGCATCAACCTGTATTGCTTCGGTGATTCCTCCAACCTTCATGATCTTTATATTCATTAAATCAATTAAGCCTTTTTTCACCAGGTGAAAAGCATCAAGCAGCGAAACCAGGCTCTCGTCAGCCATTATCGGGGTTTCCGATTTTTTCGTGACTACTCCGAGTAGCTCAGGTTCGGCTTTTGCTGTTGGCTGCTCGAACAGTTCAATGGCCAGATCCTCCGATTTTGCAAGAAAATAAAGCGCTTCATCAAGAGAATACCCCTGGTTTGCATCAAACCTTACATGCAGCGAATCTCCGAACTCCGTACGCATGGCCCTCAGACGCTCAAGATCCTCAAAAACATCATGACCTCCCTTGAGTTTTATCACGGAAAACCCCTCATCAACCAGCTCTCGCGAGGATCTCATTGTCTCGTCAATACCGCATATCCCTATCGTAACGCTTGTTCTGATTCTTTCCCTGTACCCTCCGAGAATCTTCCAGACCGGCAAATCAGCTTTTTTACCAAGCAGATCCCACAGCGCCATGTCGACCGCAGCCCAGAGGCTGAATGCCTTTGCCGCATCTTTCTTAAGCTGATTCATTATACTTGCTTTCCGGAACGGATCCTTACCGATAAGAGCCGGCAGAAGATCTAACGCCAGCTTGTGAATTGTCTCAGGGTATTCGCCGGTCACATGAGGATCCGGCGCGGCGCATCCCCAGCCGGTCAACCCTCCAGCACTCAGCCTTATCAGAACATTCTCGGCCCTGTCAAAAGACTCATACGCCACCGAATACGGGTATTTCATCGGCAGATCAAGTTTTACAGCCTCGACAGAGTCTATTACCATTTTTACAGGGCTTCGATTACAGGAACCAGTGAATCCATTCCGTGAATCAGCGGATCAACAGCCGGAAGACCGGTAAGCCTGCTGATTTCAGCACAGACCTCATCCAGTTTTTCGGGTTGAATATTTTCATGATTTACGGTTACGGCAACAACCGGCTTTTTTGACAAAAACTCGGCAATATGGATCTGGTCTTCAAGCGAATCAAGCGGATATCCGGGAAACCCGTCATATTCCAGACGCGCCGGAGCATGCTGCATGATAATTCCATGCGGCCGGCCGGCGGCAATAATTTCAAACCCGCCGGGATATGCCGGGTTCATAAGGCTTCCCTGCCCCTCTATTACTGCGAAATCCATGCCTTTGTCATTCCAGGCAGACCAGACTGCATGCTCCAGTTCTCCGCTGATGTAATCGTTCAGAAGTGAATCAAGAATTATTCCGTATGCAGCCCCCTGCATCCAGGCGGTCTGGCCGGTACCGATCATCTCCGCAGTTCGCCCGGCGGCACGCAGTGCATGAACCAGAATCCAGGCCGTCGTGCGCTTGCCAATTGCAGAATCTGTTCCGAGTACTGCAATTCGTTTCGAGCCTGTTTTTTCAATTTTACCGGTAAAAGAATGCGGCCTCCGAAGATCCTGGCGACGGATGTCCCTGATAACAAGACCGGCAGATTCTGCTTTTATTCTGAGATCTCTAATATCCGACAGGAACTCATGCAGGCCCGAATCGAGGTTCAGGCCGGCATCGACCGCTTCGAACGCAGCATCAATGACCGGCTGCTCAAGGTATCCGCCGTCGGTTGCAATACCGACAACAAAATGAGTAAGTTTTAATCCTGCGGCTTCAGCCTTTTCAAAAGCCTCTGTCAGGTTTCTGACAACAGGAATGCCCGAAGTCTTTTTATCAAGAACCATGCCGGCATCCTGCCCGGCCAGCGAACTGTCTATAACCCCGGCGATTTTGTATCTTTCAGTAAAGCGTACAAGGCCGTGCGCGGTCTTTCCATATGTGCTGTCGAATGCACCCTCACAGTATACTACAGCTGTACCGTCCATTAACTACCCCCTTCCCGTCAGCAGGACAACATATCGGTCGCCCGGCAGCGCATTTCTGTTATTCATTTCAAGCAATGCCAGCAATCCGGCTGTCGAAGCCGGTAATACTGAAAGTCCTTCGTTTTTCTTGATATAATTTGCATAATGAAGCATCTTCCGGTCGCCGGCCTCCCAGGCCCAGCCGTCTGAATCATTTATCGCTTCTATTGCAGCATTTCCGTCAATCGAATGCCAGTTAATCAACGGTTCATTAATGACGGATTCGCGAATCTTTTTCGGATCAAGATCTTCACAGTATGACAACCCTTTTTTATATGAGGAAATAATAGGGTTCATTTTTGAACTGGAACCGGCAATTATTTTCGGTATTCGTGAGGTCTTGCCCCTTCTGTAGAGCTGTTGAAACCCCCTGTAAATACCAAAAAGCGTTGTGCCGTTGGAAACCGGTACGGCAATTGCTGCAGGCGCATCTCTCAATTCATCATAAATTTCATAGGCTATTTCACCGTAAGCTTTCAGCTGGAGCGCTGTGTTCTGCGCGCCGGGGTTTGCATCGTAATAATCCTGTTCCGCTGCTTTTCGACTGGAAATAACAACCGAATCTTCATAATCAACACCTTCGCGGATAATATCCGCTCCCCATTTTCTCATCTCCTCTTCACGCTTTGTATGATATCCGACCGGGACAAAAATGCAGCATTTTATTCCCGCCAGATGGGCGGCAAAGGCAACAGCAACGCCGTAGTTTCCGCATGTAGCAACGCAAATGGTTCCGTATCCCCTGCGCATGGCATCCTGGACCTGGGCAAATGCTATCCTGTCTTTCTGTGTACCGGAAGGGTTTCCGCCTTCAAATTTCAGATAAATCTGTCTTAGTCCGTTTTCACGTTCAATATTGCGAGCACGGGCCAGCAGGGTATCGCCTACTTCCGAGGCAATAATATCCTCAAAAGCTTCCAGCCGGTAACCTATGTCTACATCAGGATCCGAGGCGGTTCTCGTTAACTCAAAAATCTCTTCTGATACCAGCGGGAGCTGACCTGAAGCATTATCGGTTATCCTCATAATAAAACACCGCTTTCAAATTGCATAAACGAATTCAATTAATGTATCCCTCCATCAGGAACGGCTGAAAAAAAAGGCAGGATATATACACAGAGGAGGCATGCCTTCCAATTCAACCGCTTATACCTTAATACAGATATAAGCAGACATTGTTAGCATAAAGGGTCCGTTGTCTGCCGGACTTATATTCTCTGATAAAACTTTTAACAGGCTTTGTCAATAGTTTCTTCTTTTTATGCATCGGTATTACTGCTGAAGATCCCCTATAGCCTGCTTAAGAACGGATCGAACCGTTGCCTGAAAATTTTCTTCCGACAGTTCAATTACCACTACTATTTCAGTAACATCATCATTAATTGATTTGGATAAAGGCGCCGGGGCGATTTTATTAATCAGCTTTAATAAAGCACCATGGAGAGCATCGTACTGCGCTTCATCGGGCTCAAAACCCTCTTCGCGGCAATACCATGCAATAATCGTGCTGATAAAACTGTAAACATAATTCTCTGATACCGCCTGATAAAGTTCCTGTTCCCGTTCATCGGGATTTTCACTTCCCGAACTGAGGCCCGCGGTTACGGAAAACCGGTAGGTATCGGTATCAATCCACCCGTCAGCGTCTTCTGCAGGGACCTGTTCCAGGTTGTTTATCAGAAGAACAGCCGCGATCGCCAGTATTACGACAGCGCCGATTATCCGGTACCATCTGAAGAATTTCCTGAGTTTCTGTTTACGGTTTATGTCCATTGAATAGTTATAGGAGGTGGTGGGGCTTGTATCTTCAAGGTTTGTCCCGGCGGAAAGGGCTTCATAAAACCCGCTGCAGTCTTCGGGACTGATAAGGAATTCTTCTCCTGAAACGAGTTTTATAATTACAAACTGCCCGGTCACCTTTGTTCCGAATTTTACAATATTGATTTCATTCCCGGCCGAAACATGTTCCTGAACAATGGGCACAGTACAGAATCCGGTAAAATAACCGTAGGCTTTGTTTGATTTATACCACTGTTTTATATCCCGTTCTCTTTCGCTCTCAACAGACGGGAACATATATTTTGACAGGATACTCCTTGCCTGGTCTTCAGACAGGACCGCGCCCCCCCTGATTTCATCCAGCGGAATAAGTCTTTTATAGCTGCCGTTTCGCAGAAATACACCGTCCCTGCCTACCGAATAAACCGAACCGGGCGACAAAATCCTGTAAAGAAGATATATTACCGGAACAATTCCGAATGCCGACATGATAAAAGCCTGAGGATCACCGGAAAGGAAATAGATAATAATACCTATTGGAATAAAAATACCGAAACCGGCCATTATTATCCAAATACGGTTAAAGGACCTGCGGGGTTTAAAAAAGGCTGTTTCGGGACTGCTCATCCTGACCTCCTCTCTTTTCTTTATTTTAGTACATGCGCTGACTTGAAAACAAGCCGAAAGACTATTATTTACAGCAGACGCCTTATTCGATATTATTGTTCACAAAGCCATGAAATATGATCTGTTAATAATCGGCGGAGGCGTTGTCGGGTGCGCAATTGCACGTGAAGCCTCGAAGTATAAACTTAAAATCGCGCTTCTTGAAAAAGAACCCGACGTAGCCGAAGGCATCAGCAAGGCCAACAGCGGGGTGCTTCATGCCGGTTTCAACGTCCGTCCGGGCTCGCTTAAGGCCCGGTTTAACGTTCAGGGTCTTAAAATGTGTCCCGGTATTGCCGAAGAACTTGATGTCGATTATGAAATATGCGGAAAACTCGTAGTCGGCAAATCTGATAAAGATCTCCCCTACCTTAAACGCCTTCTTGAACAGGGGCAGAAGAACGGCTGCAGCGGTCTGTCCATTATCGGAAAGGAAAAAATCCGCGAATACGAACCGGGAGTTGAAGCCGAGTGGGCGCTGCTGTCCGAATCTACCGGCATAATTACCCCTTTTCAATTCAATATCGCTCTGGCAGAAAACGCGGCGGAAAACGGGGTTGAATTCTTTCTGAATACTGATGTCAGTCGGATTGAACCCCTTCCTTCCGGTGGCTTCAGAGTGACCGCGTCGGAGGGCAGAATTTTCAGCTGCAGATTCCTTGTTAACAGCGCCGGAATGCAGGCGGCTGGTATTAAATCTCTGATAGAACCGCATTCAATAACGATTTATCCCTGCCGCGGAGAGTACTATATCACTGACAAGGAAGATGGAAGCTTTCTAAAAATGCCGATATATCCTGTTCCCCCTGCGGACGGAAGCGGCCTGGGTGTACACCTTACCCCTACCTGCAACGGGAACATTCTGATCGGTCCGTCCGCGGATTATATTGACGACGGAAGTGATCTATCAAATACAGCCGAGATCATGGCCCTTTTGAAGAAAGAAGCTGTTGAACTGATGCCGGAACTCAGGGACCATATTTTCATAAAAAATTATTCAGGCATGCGGCCCAAACTTTTTGCAAAAAACAGCGGCCTCAGTTTTGCCGACTTTATAATGGAAGAATCTGATACTTTTCCCGGTATGATAAACCTTTTGGGCATAGAATCTCCGGGCCTTACAAGCGCCCCGGCCATTGCCAAATATGTTCTTGAAGAACTGATAGGTTCACGAACAGATCTGCATTTAAATCCTTCGTTTAACCCTCAGAGGAAAGGAATCATACGCACGGCAAAACTTTCTGAAGCAGCCTTTATAAAACTTGCAGCCACAAACCCGGACTATTTTGAAATAATCTGCCGATGTGAACAGGTAAGCAGGGCCGAGATCCTGCAGGCTGTTCATAATCCCCTGGGCGCACACAACCTCGGCGCAATAAAAAAACGGACATATGCTATGATGGGACGCTGCCAGAGCGGTTTCTGCCTGCCGCGCATAATAGACATAATCAGCGAAGAAACCGGCGTCAGCGTAGAAGAGATTGTTAAAAGCTCTGCCGGCTCTCCGGTGCTTTCCGGGAGGATAAAATGAGATCTGAATACCGGTGCGTAATTATCGGCTCCGGGCCGGCAGGGCTGGCCGCTGCAGTCAAGCTTGCCCGGGAAGGAATGACTGATTTTATTCTGATTGAACGGGAACGGGAAACGGGGGGAATCCTTAACCAGTGTATTCATACCGGGTTCGGGCTTGAGCTGTACAAGGAAGATCTTACAGGTCCGGAATTCGCCTGCCGGCTGAAAAACGAACTTGAAATCCTGATCGCCGAGTCGGCCGACAGAACACAGACGCCTCCGGTTGTACTAAGAGCGTCAATGGTAAGAAAAGTCGAAAAACTGCCGGACGACCGTTTTATCGTCAGAATCAGCTCAAAAGAATCAGGTCTGCTCAGCATAAAAACCGGCGTTATAATAACCGCTACAGGGTGCCGTGAAAGGACCCGGGAAAACATTGAAGTGGCCGGCAGCCGACCTGCAGGAATCTATACCGCTGGCCAGGCGCAGAATTTAATCAACCGGAAACATTATGCACCCGGCAAAAGAGTAATAATCCAGGGCTCCGGCGACATAGGGCTTATCATGGCCCGCAGACTGACCATTGAAGGGTTTAATGTGGTTGCGGTCCTTGAGAGGCTTCCATGGCTGAGCGGCCTAATCAGAAACAAGGTCCAGTGCCTGGATCATTTCGGGATAAAACTTCACCTTGGAAGGCAGATAACGGAGATCTGCGGCCGGGGAAGAGTCAGTTCCGTCATAAGCCGGGCTGTCGGAACCGGGGGAGAGTTACTCCCCGGAAGCGAAATTGAATTTGAATGCGACACTGTTCTTTTTGCCGTGGGGTTAATACCTGAACTTGAATCGGTTAAACCTGCCGGCGTCAGACTTCCGGATAACTTTCATCCGAAAGTAAACAGTCTATACGAAACAAATATTCCGGGACTTTTCGCGGCAGGCAATTGCCTGCATATTAATGACCTTGCCGACTCCGCTGCGGCCGAAGGAATCAGAACCGCTGACTTCGTGCTTGAATATATCAGAAAAAATGAAGATTTCCGCCGGAAAGCTGAAAATGCCGCCGGTAAGCTACCCTATGCTGAACCTCAGCCGAAGAAAGATCTGAACTCTGATTTTTTTAAACGGATTGAAGCTGAGAATTACCTGGTATGCATTGTCTGCCCGAAAGGCTGCCTGCTTCGCGAAGGCGAATACGGCTGCCGGCGGGGAGAGGAATATTTCAGGCGCACAGCTTCGCCGTCGGGAGGTTACAGTCAGCGGGTAAGCACGACAGTTGAAGTAAATTCTACTGAACAGGAACTTCAGCGGGGACTTCTCCGAACAGTTATAGTGCCTGCTGTCTCAAAAGAGGAAATACCCGTCGGCCTTATACCGGAGGCAGTCAAAAAGCTGAAAGATGCATCCGGTGCCGGCTGCAGTCAGAGTGAGATTATTATCTCCGCCGACGGCAGGGATTTCACATTCACGTTATGCAGGGTAGAATAACCGATGAATACTTTTTACAGAATCTTTCTTTCTGTTGAGCTCCTTATTGCCGCGCCTGTTTTCATTCTCCTGTTTTTCGTACGGGCTCCGTACGGTAAATTTGCGAAATCAGGCTGGGGCCCTGCCGTCAGAGCTCCGTTAGCCTGGTTTTTCATGGAGCTGCCCGCGGTAGCCCTGCCGGCGGCATTTTTCATATTCTCCGGACAGCCGACGAATATGCTGAGTATCATATTCATCATAATCTGGGAAGTTCACTATATCCAGCGGACATTCATCTACCCCGCCCTGATGAACAGGGGCTCACATAAAATGCCGATTCTGATTATTCTGTTTTCGACCGTCTTCAACCTGTTAAACGGTTTTATCAACGGATTCGGAATATTCAGTCTTCATGATTACGGCACGCCGGCAATTATCTCGTTACGGTTTATATCGGGGGCTGCAATTTTCACTGGCGGCTTCTTTATTAACATGCGATCAGATCACATTCTCAGAAATCTGAGAGTTCCCGGAGAATCCGGTTATAAAATACCGGAACAGGGACTTTTCAGGTATGTATGCAGCCCGCATTACCTGGGAGAACTCCTTGAATGGACAGGATGGGCTGTCATGACATGGTCACCCGCCGGGGCTGCATTTATGTGTTTTACCGCGGCAAACCTGATACCCCGCGCTTACTCCAATCTGAAATGGTACCGGCAAACCTTTCCCGACTATCCCGTTAAAAGGAAAGCGATAATACCGTTAATTCTTTAATCATGTTTATTCGTCAAATATAGTTCTGTCCGAAATACCTGAAATAGTCTTCACAATCACGTATATCCAGATTAAAATCAGAAATACCGTCACCCCGATCTGGAAATAAGCAAGCCAGTCCCTGTGCATGAAGTGATTCAATGCGCCGGTGGCAACCGCGAAAGCGCCTGCAGGAAATGTA
Organism: Spirochaetia bacterium; assembly: GCA_963675665.1. Taxonomy (GTDB): domain Bacteria; phylum Spirochaetota; class Spirochaetia; order UBA9216; family UBA9216; genus Thalassospirochaeta. The sequence continues at coordinate 2,382,817 of OY776510.1, read as the reverse complement.
AAGGCCCACCAGCTGAGAACAAACCCGAGCTCTTTTCTTTTCAGCGCTCCAATGATCTTGATCACCGAAAGAACAATCCACCATAAGGAAAAACCCCATAATGATAAACCTGCGATTCTGATTAATCCGCTCAACTCTGCGGAGCCGCTAAAATCAGGAAGGACTTTAAGTGCTGCATTTAGTTTTACGAGAATAATAAGCAAAATACTGGTCGGTGCCAGACCGATAAAAAGCGTCGGCGCCATTTTCCCGACGGGTGAAGATTTATAAAGATATCTGTAAAAGACATTTGAGCCGATGAACAGAAAAAGAAAGAACCCAATTCCGGAGCTGACCAGTGATATTGTCATGTAGAAATCGCTTAGCCCCCCGCCGTTAAGCTTGCTTATCAGTTCCAGACCCAAAACCGGTACAATCAGGTGTGAAACCGGAGGGATATACCATCCGAATGTACCGTGTATCTCCTGGACATTACTGTTCCGGAAAAGAGCAGGCATAATGAGCCAGCTTAACAGGTATATCCCTGCTGTTCCTGCCAGGAAAAGCACCTGAGCCGTTATTAATGATGCCTGAAGTCCGATATAACGCGGAGCAATAACGGTAAAATTGATTCCGATTATCATGAACGAGATGGGCATCGTCGGAATGAAGCTCCCGGAAACAGGATGATGCAGCTCCTGAATGAATTTCTTTCTATATCTTGTAAGCCGCATCAGCCATAAAACCGTAATTACAATCAGGAACACTGCACTAAGTAATGAGAAAGCCGCGGCCAGCGGTATGAAAAATAATATTTTTATGCTTCCCAAAGATAGGGCTACGGGAATTATTCCTGTTCCCATAACCAAAGAAGGCCAGGACGGAACAAATGATTCCAGACTGAACCCTTTCTGCTTTTCATTTTTCATAAAGAGATTTCTCCTATATATCGTTTTTAATATATTTAAAATCATTTCACAAGTCAAGAGTTAATTCGGATAAACACAATATTTTACCGTCCCGCATAAACATGAAAAACCTGACAAACTCTGGTATAATCAGAGAAGAGCAATTTTATAGGAGAAATTATTATGAAAAAAATCGTTTTATTATCAATTTCAGTGGCAATTATACTCCTGACCCCGATTTATGCTCAACGCACTGAAGATATCGAGGGCGGAAAGGATTATCCGCTGCTCTCAAGATTTGAAGGATCTGTTATCGAGTTCTACAAGGAAACCAAATGGAACAAGTACCTGCTGCCCGTAGGAAAAAACGGCACCATAGACTGGAACAACCCGATGTCGCTTGAGGGCCGGGTTATCCGAACACAGTATACGGCCTCTCCCGACAACAATTCAGCATTTGTTCTTCATAATTATAAATCAGCATTTAAAAATGCCGGATTTGAGGTATTGATTGCCCTGGCTGACGAAGAGCTGGGTTTTGCCGACAGACCTCATACATGGCATGCAAAGTATTATGACGCAGGCGGATACTATAACGGGCTTAATAATTCGAAATTCGGCCTTGGAATCGGTTTTCCCACATGGCAGAACAATCACTGTTTTATCGCCGCCAGAGGTCATGACAGCGGAAAAGATATCTACGCAGTAATCTACGCGATTGAAACAGAAAACTATACTCTTATTACGCAGGATATTATTGAAGTTGAGGCAGTAGAAACGGGGCTGGTTTCCGCGGCAAGTATTGCCGACGATATTTCGGCCTCGGGCCATATTGCTATATACGACATACGTTTTGACGGGGACAAAGCAACCATAAAAACCGAATCTGAAGCAGCCATTGCCAATATCGCCGATTTCTTCAATGATAATCCCGATAAAAAATACTTCATTGTCGGGCACGCTGCCGGAATTGGCGATTTTGAAGAGGGGCTTGAGCTTTCGAAACAGAGAGCGCAAGCAGTTATTAAGCGACTTGTCGACTCATACGGCGTGGACGCTGATCAGCTTGAAGCCCACGGAGTCGGAGCGCTCTGTCCACTTGCTTCAAATGATACTGCCGAAGGCGCGGCTAAAAACCGGAGAGTTGAAATCGTAAAGAAATAGACCCGGCGGTTGACTGATTTTCGGTATGATATTATAAAATTATATGGTTGAAATGTTTTTAAAAGGGGGACCGCTGATGTTCCCCCTGCTGTTCTTCTCGGTATTGTCAATCGCAGTAATAATTGAGCGCGGCGTTTATCTCGGAAGATCATCGGTTACGGAAACCAGACTTGATAGTCTTCTTAACGTTCTTAAAAGCAGCGGTTCGGATTCCGCCCTGAAAGAATACCGGATGCAGAAAGGGCCCGTACCTGAAATCGCAAAAACAATCCTGAAAAACCAGGACCTGGCAAGAGAAGAACTGGAAGCCCTTGTTTCTCATGCCGGGTCCAGGGAACTGAAGATGCTTACCGGAAATCTTCACCTTCTGGAACTAATAGGCAAAATATCCCCGATGGTCGGGCTTTCGGGCACAGTTCTGGGTCTTGCCGGAACCTTTCAGACAGTAGCTTCATTAAAAACCGCCGCGGACCCGTCGCAACTTGCGGGCGGAATATGGGAAGCCCTGATTACAACCGTTACGGGACTCTTCATAGCTATTCCGGCAATAATCTTTTTTCACCTGTACGAGAACAAAATCAAATCGATTTCGTTTGAAATGAAAGACCATGCAGAGTCAATCATTTCAATTCTGAAGGAGAAAAAATGATCAGGTTTTCCCAGGAAGAGGATCTCACCGGCAGCCGGAACAGCGTTGATCTTACCCCGATGATAGATATGGTTTTTATCCTTCTGGTCTTTTTCCTGCTGACCTCGGTAGTGATGCTTCCCGCGATTACAGTTAATCTTCCTGAAGCTGAAACCGGCGACAATAAGCCTGAAGTTGAACTTACAGTTACACTTAAAAAGGACGGAACCATCCTTTTAAACGACAAGGTTTTAAGGAAGGATGAAATAATCGCCGAACTGAACAGCATAAAGGAACAGCAGGCAGTTAAAGAGGTTTTTATCCAGAGCGATAAAAACCTGTCCTTCGGAACAGTTATTGAAATAACCGATCTTGTCAGAAAGACCGGCATCACAACCATTTCTTTTATCGTGGAGCAAAGTTCAGGGCCATAGCCGACATCATGTTAGCCCCGAGGCACCAGTCTTTAAGATAATCCTGTCCGTCCAGTATTTCCGAATCATCAATAATTCTTAAATACCGCATCCGGCCTTCTGCAGGCCAGGGTGAATCATCATCTTTTGATCTGAACACGGAAAGATCAAATTCGACGCCTCCAAGATACGGATCTCCGGGCTTGAAATACCTGGAAACACATACGTCCGGAATGTCCACCCATTTTTTTACCCCGTTGATTTCTTCGATATCCTGGGCCTGAACATTAAGTTCACTGTTGGCCCAGACAGGATTGTTTCCATGCATATTTTTAACATTGAAATAACTGTACCCGCTGTTGTCGGTATCAGGTTCAGGGTTAACATCGTATTCTTCTTCGCTGTTGTAATACCACTCAACCAGATCTTCGGATACTTCGATATGGGAGAGTTCGCAGCAGAGACCGTCACAGACAGAACCCCAGGCAAAGACGGAACTGAATGTGACAAAATCAGCCCCTTCTCCGTCATGGATATAATAATCTTCATTAAAACGCCAGACAGCACTTCCGTTTATTCCAACACAGGTATATGTTCCGCTGCTTGAATATGCTCCGAGCCCTCCGGGAGGACCCAATGCCCCGTTGTTCTGAACAGGAACACAATCGGCGTCAGCTACCCCGCCGTCATGCCAGCCGGCCCTTTCAGCTCCCACCATCCCCGGAAACCATTCGCTTTCTACGCACATGTCAAGATAAACATTATTGGGGTCCTGCTCCGGATCATACTTCGGGGTCAGTTCTGCACAGCTGCAGTCATCATCCCCGGAATTATCCGTATCGGCTGCCCCTGTTGCATTAAGAGTTAAGCCGCTTTCCGTAGAAGGGTTCTGATACCCGCTGCACCCGTGAAAGAAAAATATCAAAATTAAAAAGACTCCCTGCAGCTTGATCCCGTTCATAAAAATTAATCCCTGTTGAGCCTGAACTCAAACTCCTTCCGGGTAACAATTTCTCTTCCCTGCCCGGGAAATTTCCATTTTTTCAATACAGCCTTCAGTGCTGCTTTATCAAGCTCGGCGTATCCGCTGGATTCAATGATTACGGCATCGGAAACAGCGCCGTTTTCCGAAATGGTTATCTCCATCAGCACAGTACCCTCATGTCCCCAGCGGCGCGCTATATCAGGGTATGAGGGTTTCGGTATTTTTGCCCCTGTAATATCAAGTTCTTCAAAATTTATAACACCGGAGTCGTTCCGGGACACAACAGTTTCCTGTTCCGCAACAACAGGCACCGCTTCCGCTTCAGCCTGACTTTCCTCAGAAACGGATTTCACGGACGGTGTCTGAATCTGCGCAGGAGCCTGTGCCGAAACCTCCGCTGGAGCCTCTACAGGCGGAACTTCCGCTTCCTGTATAACAGGATCGGCAGGGGGGGATTCCGGCCGAGGTGTATCCGGCGGCGCTTCAGGCTCAGATTTCACGGCAATTGGTTCAGTTTTAATCGATCGCATATTTACCGTATAACGGATCGGTTCCGCCTCAACCTGCGAACCGGGATTGATTTTTATGACGGAGAAAATCCCTATGTGTATAAGAATAGACGCCGTTATAAAGAGAAGAAGTTTATTCTTCGTATAAATATACAGACTGCGGCCCATCTGAACCTTCAATCTCCTTTACAAGGGATAAACTTTCAAGATCAATCTCAATAATCGAATCGTTCGAAAAGAAACATACATAAAGACGCCGGTAATCTTCATCTACAACCAGACCGGAGAAAAAATCCCCGTCCGTGTCCTGTCCTTCAAGAAGATAATTTCCGGAACCGTTTATGACGGCTTTTGTTATATAGTTATAGCAGAGGATGCCGCCGACGCCTGAAAGATAAACCCTGTTTGCAATGCTGTCTATTCCGCCGATGCCGCCCACCGGAGACCCGCCGATTTCAATATTAGCGGTTACCGTATCAGTCAATGTATCTATGACAATAACTTTGCCGTCGTCCGAACCTGCTCCGCCGTTTTTTCCGGTGCATATAACATGAACTTCATGCAGATCAGGAAACGGTATAACTGACTGGGGATTTATTCCGACGGTTATGGTTTTCACCGGTTCGCCTGTTCCGCCGTCTACAACGCTGACTGTGCCCTCGCCGAAATCAAAAGACTGGTAGTCCCAGGCGGTATTGCCTACATAGACTTTTCCATCCTGATATGTACCGCCTTCGGGGCCGTTTCCCAGCTGGATCCTGTCCCCTGCAGTAAGTGATTCAAGATCGACAACGACCATATCTCCTGAAGCAAAGCATGGTACCCAGGCTGTATCGGTTCCGGTTTTCTGAATTACCATCCAGGGGTTAGAACCGGGGCCCAGATAAATCTCGCCCAAATACTCAAAGGTTGATTCGTTGTAAACGGTTATATTATTGTCACCCGAATTGACGAAGTAGATATTTCCCCTGTGAAAAAGGCAATGGTTCGGCCACATTCCTGTTGTGAATACATCAGAATAAACCTCGTTGGTGTCATCACCGTTTATAACCGAAACAGTTTCTGCAAGAGTATTGATAACAAAAAGTTCTTTATCGAAGTCCTGAAAAGTACGCCTGGACGGCGTAACATACGGGTCGCGCATACAGGAAAATACAACAAAAACAGCCGACAGCAGAACAGCGGACTTAACCACTTTTTTCTTCATCATTTCCACCTAAAAACTCACCAAACAGGCAATGCTGAACTCCCGTCCGGGCACCGGATATTCTCTCATATCAACATAGGATTCATTCAGAAGGTTCTTCAATGATGCTGTCAGTGAAAGATAATCAGTAAATTGAAAACGGCCTGCGGCGTCTATAATGAAGCAGGAAGGCAGATACTTTGTATTCTGCGCCGTGATATACCTGAAACCGACAAAGCGTCCTTCAACCCGCAGGCTGTGTCCGTCAAAATGGCTGAATGTACCTGTCACATTTCCTTTTTCGAAGGGCCTTCTCGGAAGCTGTTTTCCGTATGTTGAACTTCCTTCAACCATATCCCTGGCAAAAAGATATGAATAGTTTCCTTTCATTTCAAGGTAGCCTGAAGCCCAAAAAAGCGGAAACAGGAATTTTGCCTCCCCTTCAAAACCGTTAAGAAGGGCCTTTCCTATATTTTCCGGCTGCCATTGTCCGTTTGCCCCGGGGTTCCACTGAATAAGGTTTGTAACGTCCTGGCTGAAATGCACAAGTTCCAGAGAAAAGAAATCATAGGGCTGAATCAGAATCCCGATATCATAGATAAAAGCCTCTTCAGGCAGCAGTCCCGGGTTACCGGCTGCGAAGGCCGTAGCCGGCCAGAACAGATCATCAAATGACGGCAGCCGGTATGCAGTGCCGATATTTGCCTTCAGGATAACCTCTTTTCCACTGGAGAAGGGGACCATCGCTCCGGCATTCCAGCTGAAGGCATATTCAAATTTATCAATACCATCATCTGCGTAAACAACCCTGTGACTGTCAAAACGGATTGACGGGGATAAAATCAGCCGTCCCGTCTTTGTATCTTTAAAAGGCAGAATATTGAACTCGCTTCTGAAAAATGCGCTGTGACTCTGCCGTTGAACATTGCCCTCGCTTTCATCGCCCCCGGTTTTAATAAGCCCGGTAGATTCAAGGTAATCACGGCGGTATGAGTACCCGGCCGAGGTATCCGTTAAAACTGCCGATAAATCATCCTGCCTGGAAAGTGAAAGATCTGCTCCTGCTGAAATATTGTCATGGGTATCATCCACGGCGCCAAGGTAAAAAGCGGGATCCGTGTAGTGCCTGTACTGCCTGCCTCCGTAAACATCAAGCGTTATACCGGCAAACGGATTATCCAGATAATTAAAAGTAACCAGCCCAAGGTAGCGTTGATCGCTCATTTCAGCAGTTTCAGTCGGGAATTCGGTCAGGCCCGGAACACCCTTCTCATCAGCATGGCCCTGACCGGAAACAGACAGCCTCAGACCGGATTCTTTATCAATATCCCAGCCCGCCTTGAAGGATAAATCACCTAACATTCCTCCTGCATTCCCGCGGAGATTCTCTCCGTCCTCGGCGTGTTCATCTTCATATGAATATGTCCCCTCTGAAAATGTTCCTTTCGCCGACAGAAAATAATCAAAAGCTTTGGTTTCTCCCAATCCTCCCAGAACCTGAGCACTCACCGAATGGGTATTAAAAGAACCGAACTCATATTCTATTGAGCCGTCCAGATCCTTTCCGTACCCGTCTTTGGTGACTATGTTTATTACCCCGCCGAATGCGCTTTCTCCGAACAGCGCGCTTCCGCCGCCCCGGACAATCTCGATGCGCTCAATATCACCAGGGTTTATTGTGTTGAAATCCACGCCCCCGCCCTGGGCGGAGTTCAACCGCTTTCCGTTCACCAGAACAAGCACCTGCTCAGGTGAAGACCCCCGTATTGAGACAACGGAAGGGGCCGTAACCCCGCCGTACCTGCTCAGCTGCACCCCAAGCACCGGCACAATTATGTCGGCAGCTGTCCTGGGCGCTGCAGCCCTGATTTCATCGGATGTTATTACGGTTACCTGGGCCGATATATTTTCGGGATCCATAGGTTCATAGTCTGCAATTATGGTGATTTTTTCGGCTTCAGACGGTTCCCGGGGATCCTGCGCCGGCAGAAGAAAAGTAATAAAAACTGAAAATAGTATCAAAAGTAATACGAAAGTAATTTTTTTCATCAGTCGGTCCTCCTGACCCTGGCAACGCCGTCAATCTCGGGAGAGAATTCACCCACAGTGCCTGTTAGTGTTGTTGCCCCGGCAATCCTGATCCAGCTGATTTCATCCAGATCTGCTGAAATAAAGGTATCAGGATCAACGGCCCAGCTGATGTCGATTGCGTCGCCGCCGCCTGTTCCCGTATCAATTTTATCGTCGCCATGAGTATCAGGTGTTGTATAGAAATAAACAGGCTCTATTTCGGGATAGTCTTCAGCATCATTAAGCAAATTATCGGTACTGCTGCTAACTGAAGCGCCCGACATATCGCCCAGCTTCAATGTCGGGGTGACGTCGGCGTAACCCCAGCATGCTTCCCCGCCGCCGGTTGAACTGAAAAGCTCATCAGGCAGAAGCATCTGGCCGTTGATTGTCAGAGGAGAAGAGACTTCGTCCGGCCACCATGCGGATTTTTTGTCTTCAGGCGGCGGATAAGCGGAATCAGTATCATCGTAAATCACATCCTGCGGCGAATCAGCAACCGACAGGTGTGACCCCGGAATCAGGTACCAGGTATCATCCGGATCCGAATTGCCGTTCTGATCCTTCATTACCCAGATAACACCCGGCTCCTGCCAGCAGCCGTTTGAGGGGCTACCGCCGTACCAGTATGCATTTCCGAAAACGATAAAATCATAACCGCCGATATTGTCGGCATGATTCTCGATCGGCGGCTCAAATTTCACCGTCACCGAACCGCCTGCCATACCCGGAGATATTAAGGAACTGTTGTCGGGAGCCGTCGTACCTCCTCCGGAAGGAACCCCGAGAAGCTTGGCTGTATTGCCGCTGATTCCGTAAGTCGAATCGTTTGCAAACTGTCCGGGAGCCTGAACATAAGCTGTTACCTCAGCGGGAAAATATTCATCCGGATTATAAAAAAGCACAGGTTCAACCCAGCCTGACGGAATATATCCAGCAGGAAGAGCATCGGATGTTGTATCCTGCGTGCCGCCGCCTGACACAAGAGTATCCTGCGTCTGCGGGTCGGGATTCATTCCTGAACAGGATATCAGTATTGCCGAGAGTATACTTGTAAAAATCGTAATATTTTGCCGGCTGAAACTCATTTTCATAAGATTGCAACGAGCCCCTGAAAACAGGAGCCCGCCGTTTTTATTTACTGCAGGGTTCCGGCTGAATATCCAAAGCCGAACCATCCGTTCGCATCCGTTGCATTTGCTTTGGCATCATCAGCAGAATCCTCGTAACCGTTCGGCCATGCCGGAGGGGATCCCTCTGAAAATTCATAAACTGTAGCGCTCCCGCTTGTATCCAGGTTCTGCCATCTGAAAACCGTATATGTTCCTTTCTGGTCAGTATTCCATGACGGAGGGTCTATGCATAAGCAAACCGCGTACCCGCAATCATTGGCTCCTGTCTCCCCGCCGTTCCACGCGCTGTTATTAAACTCCTCAATCGAAAAAACATATGCGGACTCTGTATCCGAGGACGTGTTGTATGAGATGAGGTACTTATTGGTAATAACTCTCTTTCCGTCATAAGAATCTATCCATGTTCCGTAGACCTCAATACCTTCTTCAACGGTTACAGCACAGGAAGAAGTTTCACCGGAAGCGCTTGTTACTGTAATTGTTGCAGTGCCGACTTCTACCGCCGTAATATTAACCTGGGTGCCTGAAGTATTGACTGTTGCAGTAGCCACAGTCTCATCAGAAGAAGCTACGGTAACAGTATCGTCCCGGCCTGTTGCTGCGGTTGCCGAGACAGCAAGGTAAGCCCCTTCTTTTTCTGTGATAGTTATTTCCGTATCACTTAGGGTAAGTGTCGGAACCTGACCGCATCCTGCCAGGGACGCCAGAAGCACCGCTGCGATTGCCAGGGCGCTCAAGATAGATAGTGTTTTTTTCATCATTTCCTCCATGAAAAAACTTTCATTCGAGGAACTGTTCGGGGGATAAACCTTAATGTTTCTTTATCAGCATAAGGCACATTCCGACTCAGTCCGCGAAGTCTGAATATATTGCAGTATGCCAAAGTTTCCTGACTTAAGGGTTTTACAGGTTCTGCGCCTTCCCGGCTTTTCGCCAGTGGCTTATGCGTAACCTTCCCTATCACAGTGACGGGATCGCGAAGGAATCTCACCTTCATTCCATTGAAACATACTGTTAATTAGTAATTAAGAATACATTTCTTTTTATTGATAAGTCAATAGAGCTTCTTTTAAAACATCATAGTTACATAAAATCAGTCTCTGTAGTATAGTTCTGGCGAACGGATATATGGAATATAAAATAAAACACGGACAACATGAAATAAACTTTACAGTTGAACTTCGAAACAGGAAAACAACTTCCATACAGGTTCATCGCGACCGGACGGTACGGGTTCTTGCTCCCAAATTTACATCCGGGAGGGTACTTCTGAAGCAGGTATCCGAACGTGCCGAATGGATCATCAAAAAGCAGCTTGAATTCTCCAAATTGCCGTCGGCAAATCCCGGACAGGGTTTTACAGAAGGAGAAAACGTCAGTTATCTCGGCAAACTGTTTATACTTCATTTTGTTTCAGGCAAACCGTCAGTCCATATCGCAAATGATTCGCTGGTAATAACCGCACCGGAATCATATGATACCGACCAAAAGAAAAAACTGCTGCAGAAGTGGTACAGAAAGCAGTCTGAAATAATCTTCCCAAGGCGTTTGGCGCTCTGTATGAAAGCTGTCCAGGCAATAGGAATAAAAAATACTCCTGAGCTGAAAAGCCGGGTGCTTAAACGCAGCTGGGGCAGCTGCTCGGCAAAAGGCAGAATAAATCTTAATCTCGAGCTTGTTTCAGCACCCGCAGAATGTATCGACTATGTAATGCTGCACGAACTGTGCCATTTAATTGAACAGAACCACAGCCCGCGCTTTTATAAACTGGTAACCAGAGTTTGCCCTGACTGGAAATCACGCAAAAAAAAACTGAACGACAATTACCGGACAATGCTGGTCTGAAAATAAAAGCCCGGCAGGCAACTCTTTGCCGGGCAGAACAAACAGGCAGATAAAAATCCCCAATACATCCGCCGGTGTTTTTCGGTTATTGTTCCGGCAGGTTCCTATTAAGGAACAAAATATTCAGGCATCGTTTACAGGCTCATCAGTAACAATCTCGGGACAGGCCCCGGAACTGTAACGGTAATCAGAATGATCGCCGGCCGCAATAATGCTTTTATCAGTCCACTTTCCACCCCGGAAGCGCAGAAACATGGTTATTCCCAAAACCACAACAAAACCGATAAATACAAGCCATGCTGTTACAGGATCTACATGTATAACCCTGATAAGGAAAATAACTATAACTGAAAAACCCCAGTGGAGGGCAACTGATGCGGTCATTACCCAGCGGGTATCTCCTGCCCCCCTTAGAGCTCCGACAAATACAATCTGCGCCGAATCGGCAAGTATATAAATAGACGCAAGGCGAAGCATGAGTACTGCAAGTTCGTCCGGACCGCCTGAGTCTTCAGGGTAAAAAAGAGAAGCGAGCGTTTTGGCAAAAATAACAAAAACAAAAACCATGGTCGCTGAATACACCCAGGCGGTGTGAAGCCCGGTATATGTCGATCTCTCAGCCTCATCGATATTGCAGGAACCTACATTCTGCCCCACAAGAGACGTTACGGCATGCCCCATCCCCAGCATGGGAAGAAAGGATACGACGTCCCAGTTAAATGCAACTGTTACAGCGGCTGCCACCTTTGTTCCGTAGGTATGCATTGTCTGAACAAACAGATTAAAGGCTGCTACATTAAGAAACATCTCTACACCCGCGGGAACACCGAATTTCAGAAGAGTCCGCAGAATTGCAGGGCGGAAGCCCGCTGCTTTATGGGTGAAAAATTCATCCCTGTTTTTCTTCCTGAAGTAAAATGAAATCAGAATTATAAAGATAACAGCGTTTCCGCATATTGTACCTATTGCTGCGCCCCGCAGTCCAAAAGCCGGGAAGCCCATTTTCCCATAGATAAGCAGGTAATTTGCCGGTATGTTAACCAGCATTCCGGCGGTATTGGCTATCATAACCATGGTAGTCCTGCCTATCCCGATGAAAAAACCGGCCAGGGCATTTCTCAGAATCAGAAATATGACACCGAAAATCAGGGTTTGAAAATAAGTATAGGCAAGCTCCACCTGCATAACGGATTGTCCAGTTGCTGAAAAAAACAACCTTACAAGAGGCGCCATGGCAAGAATCACCGGGTAACACAAACATGAAAGCAGTCCGGCCTGAAACACAGCTTCGGCACACTTTTCCTTTTTGCCGGCGCCAAAATACTGGGCGACAACAGCAGTCACATAACCGATAGTACCTATGAAGAATGAACTAACCATAAATTGTGTCAAACCGCCGCTCATTGAAGCTGCAAGATATTCCTCACCGAGACGGGACAAAAAAAGCCTGTCAACAAACAGCATTATGGTATCCGATGCCTGGGAAATAACCATAGGCACTGCTATTACAAGAAGTTTTTTTAATGTTGTATTTTTACTTAAAAAAGCCATAAAGACGAGTTTACTTTACAACCGTATAAATATCCATAACCAACCCTGTAATATTTTTTTAATTTGTAGCGTTTTGGATTTGTTTCTATTAAAATATTAATGGTTATGAAGAAAAAAAATGAGCACCCGTTACTTCTAATCATAATATCTCTCATATTTGTTTTATTCGCAGCCATTTACTTCATGATGTTTCAGTATTTCGCACAAATGAAAAAGGAAACCCTCGACGGTTATATGGATATGATCCGCGATGAATACGAAATCACGGTCAGCGCTTATTCCGAAACTGCTGATTTAATATTTGAAACACTTATAAATACAAAGGATATAAAAAGCACCTTTGCTGAAGGCATTATGGCTGAGAATCCGGAACCGTTACAGTAAGTATGGGAATAGCCGAATCCTTTATTGAACCGGCCAGCATTGAAAATTTAATAGAAGTAGCCGATAAGAATCTGTATAAAGCCAAAAAGGAAGGCAGAAACAGGGTCTGTTATTAAATCTTGTTTTCCTTAAACTTCTGCGTTACACTCTATGCGGGGAACGAAGGAATCAGATATGAAAAAAATTATTTGCATATTTTTCATTCTTCTGCTGGTATCAGCATCATTGTACGCATATGAAAAAACCGAACTTCAGGTCAGTACAGGATGGGACCTTCGGCTTGAAATCGGAGCACAGTTCTACTTCACAGACAATTTCTCACTCAGAACGGGAATCGGCTCGTCGTTATTTTCACTTGAAGGCGACTTTGCGCTTCTGTACGACCTGACCGGTGTCTGGGATTTCATGCCGGATACGGAGGGTTTCGGAATTGAACTTTTTGCAGGTCTAATGGACGGATACACAGTTTTTACTCCGTCATTTCCTGATACAATGCTCAGCACAGGGGCCGGACTGGGCGTTTATTATGAGTTTAACGAGAAACACCGGCTTGGGCTGAAAGGCGGCGGCGGTATTCCTTTTATGATTTCTACGGATAAAACAGGATATGATCTTGATTTTATCCCCGACCTTACCCTTACTTACGGTTTCAGACTATGAGAATAAATGAATTAACGGTATAATTATTATATGAAATTAATAAAATTCTTTGGGTTAGTTTTATTGACGGTAATTCTTGCTGCAGGGTGCGCAAGCATAAAACCTGCTGGGGACGAGGACATCCTGGAAATCATCGGGCTGATTAACAGCGGAAATCACGCTGAGCTTACAGAACTCAGCTCCGATTCGTTCCTGCTTGATGCAGAGATACTCCACAGTCCTGCAATAATAGACAGCCTTTGGTTTGGGCTTTCTGATTCAGGTTTTAAAATGGACAATCCGGTAATTCTTGAAAGCCGGCCACCGCAGGGTTCCGACAAGACTCTTTTCGGCAACAGCCCCGAAACAGAAGCATTCTTCAGCAGGTACATCCCGGCCCAGTCAATGTTTTTCAGGATAGGTACTGATTCGGCCGATTATGCGATTATACTCGGCCCCGTCGGAAACGGCACAAACAGAATTATTGCATTCGGAGGTCCTTTCTGATGAAAAGAAATATTTTACCGTTTATAACAGCCGCAATTGTACTCTTTTGTGCCGCAGGACTTTATGCACAGGAATCCGATGTCGTTTTCATAGACGGCTGGGTAGATATTAAAGACAGCTCCGGCGAAATATTCGAACTGTTTATAGGCGACAGGGTTTATAACGGCGATACCGTTATTACAGGCGACGACGGTGTTGCCGAACTTGAACCCCAGAACGGAAGCCGCATAATAGTAAAACCCGGAACTGTTTTTTCAATCAAGGAGATGGATGTCAACGGAAAAAAACAGTCTGTTGTTTCAACAACCCTGGGGCAGGTTTCGTTTAAGTTCAACCGAATGACTAATGAGCCGCTTATCTCAACACCGTCGACTGTTATGGGCGTACGGGGCACCGAGTTTACCGTTTACGCCGGGGCTGACGGCTCATCACTGGTTACGGTTGAGACCGGAGCTGTGGAAGTAAGCGGACAGGGCGAATCGGTGATACTTGAGAAAAATGAAGGTGTTGAGGTCGCGGCGGGAATGCCCCCCGGAGAAAAATTCCCGGTTATGGAAGGCAAACTTGAGTTTGATGCATGGAATTCCGAAAAAATTAATAAAATGATGGGTGAACCTTCCGCAGCAATACAGAGTCTTTCAATCCAGCTGGATGATCTTGTGAAACAGATTGAATACTGGGCGGCATTATATGAAACCAACAAAGCGGAACTGACCGAACTCAGAAAACAGCAAAAAGCCCTGCTTGAGGAAGGAAAGGAAGAGGAAGGAAACAAGATGAAAGCTGAAGTGGTTAAACCTTTTGAATATACCACCTCAAGACTTATTCTGAACTACCGGTATTATGCCCTTTCCGCGCTTTCTCTTCGACAGCATGTATTTTCCGGTTTTTATACAAGAATGAAAACTGCATATATCAATGAACCGGAAAATCCTGTGTACACCGGCTTTTTAAATGATTATTCCGAACTGCTGAAGCAGTATGAAGATAAGGTTCAGCCGTACCTTGTTCAGGCTGACTATTAAAATTGCAAACAGGAGAAATAAAAAATGAAAAGAACAATTTTTCTTTTAATTTCCGTACTACTTATAATGACAGCCGTTACAGGCTGCAGTATGCTTGAAGGGTTGATGGCTTCACCGGATATAATACTGAGAATAGAAACCTTTCAGGCAACCCTGAATTCCCCCGTGCGCAGCGCCGAACTTATAGCTGATAATTTTGCTCCGGCGCCCACTACAGCATATGCTGATCAGATTCTGGAGGATGATTTCTGGGACATACAGTTCGATCCGTACTATGATTATAATTTTGAAGTGGGTAGTACGCTTGATGTTACAGCTGTTGAAGCGACAATGACCGCCAGTTATACCGATTCCAACGGAGACACCAAAACAGAAACTCCCGTGGATGTTACATTTAAAATGTTTAAGGATGATAACGGGGAATGGCTTATTGAAGAGTACTGGGAAAACGGTACCGCCATTGTAAAATATATTGAGCAGCCATGATGCCGACACGCGAAGAAGCATTAAAACTTTTTAAACAGTACAATAAATCCGACAGTCTTTATAAACATGCGCTTTCGGTAGAAGCAGTAATGAGACATATTGCAGGGCTGAAAGGAGAAGATGTTGAGAAATGGGGAATAATCGGGCTGCTGCATGACCTTGATTATGAAAAACACCCTGATCAGCACTGCAGTATGAGCAATAAAATAATGCTTGAAGCAGGATGGCCGGATGATTATATTCATGCCGTAGTCTCTCACGGTTGGGGCATCTGCTCTGAAGTTGAGCCGGTAGAGCTGATGGAGAAATACCTGTTCGCAACCGATGAACTTACAGGTCTTGTAACTACGACAGCTCTTGTCAGGCCGTCCAAAAGTGTTCTTGATATGACTCCGAAATCAGTTAAAAAGAAGTGGAAAGATAAACGTTTTGCAGCCGGAGTAGACCGTTCCATTATCGAGAAAGGTGCCGAAATGCTCGGAGTTGAACTTACCGAACTTATTCAGCTAACAATCGACGGCATGAAATCAGTTGCCGGCGACATCGGGCTTTCAGGCAATATATAAACCTGGATTCGGGAAAACCGGCTGTATAAAACCGGTATCCCGAATCAAATATTTCAACAAGTTCCAATTAAAACAAAATCAGAAGCTTTCAAAATCTGAATCCAGAGGATCCGGTTTTATTTTTTCAGAAACGGACGTTTTTTTCTCTATTCTGAATTGATGGATGTTCTTCTCCTTCTTTTTATCCAGATCCCTGACGATATTTCTTTCAGCTCCAGTGTCGACCTTGAAAAAACTGATCAGTTCCATCAATTGTTGTGCCTGAGCGGTAAGTTCTTCAGACATGGAAGAGGATTCTTCCGCAGAAGCGGCATTTTGCTGAATAACCTTATCAAGCTGCAGCATGGCTTCATTAATCTGTGCAATACCCGCATTCTGCTCCTGACTTGAGGCGCTTATCTCCATTACCAGTTCAGCTGTTTTCTGGATATCGGGGATGATGTTCTGTATCTGATTACCAGCCTGGTCCGCCTTTATCACACTTGAACTTGCCAGCTCCTGTATTTCAGCAGCAGCCCGCTGACTGTTTGCAGCAAGCTTCCCAACCTCGGAGGCTACAACGGCAAACCCCTTGCCGTGTTCCCCTGCCCTCGCCGCCTCTATTGCGGCATTCAGGCTAAGCAGGTTCGTCTGCCGTGCAATCTCTTCAACAACATTAATCTTCTCGGCAATCTGTTTCATTGCCTCGACTGCCTCGGCTACTGCGGCGCCGCCTCCTGATGCATCATCGGCAGCTTTACTTGCAATTTTTTCTGTCTGTGCCGAATTATCCGCGTTCTGCTGTATACCCGACCCCATCTCTTCCAGTGATGAGGAAACCTCTTCAGCATTGGCGGCCTGTTCGGTTGCCCCCTGGGACATCTGTTCCGAACCTTCAGCCAGCTGGGCGCTTCCTCCGGCAACCTGATTAGCCGCAGCCTGCACATCTATTACAACCTGTTTAAGTTTCGCCTGCATCTGCTTCAGAGCATCTGCGAGCATTCCGATCTCATCCTTCTGATTTACTTCTATAATTGTTGTAAGATCCCCCTCTGAAATTGATTTGGCGAATGTCACGCCTTTAAGGACAGGCCTTGCAATACTGAGCGCTATTAAAAGCGCCACTATCACTACAATTATCAGAATCACTGCGGCAACAATTATAATTGAAAACAATAAAGCATTAATCGGTTCCCGAATCTCGGCTTCATCGATTTCGGCAATAAGTCCCCAGACAGAATTATAGACATTAACAGGAGTAAAAGCGGATAAGACGGGATTCCCGTTATAGTCTGTAATAATCTTCTCATCTGTGTCTCCGGCAAGAACTGAGCGTGAAGCTTCGGTGTCAACACTGCCCTTATCCGGATTTTTGAATGAAGCGGCAACAGAATGATTAATCGGATCAAGAAATGAATCGGAACGCATGAGTTTGTCGGAACCTACAAGATAAGTCTCTCCGGTATTACCCATTCCGGCGCGTTCATTCATTATTTCATTGATTCCTTCAAGCGGAAGCTGCAATGCTATTATCAGTACTATCTCTCCATTGCTGATCAGCGGCTCCCCTATAAATGCGGCAGGAGCGCCGTTACTTGGTTCATAAGGCTTAAAATCTTCAAATTCAAAATCTTTGTTGCTTTTTATATTTCTGACCAGATCTCCCAAATTGCTGTCGGAATACTTTCCATTCAGCATATTCGTATTATAATCAGCCTCTTTAGCCACAGTATAAAATACCTGTCCGTCCGGATGGATAAGAAAAAGATCATAGTATCCGTATTTTTCAATATAATTGGTATAAAAATCAGCATTGCTTCCCTTTAATACAGGCGTTATAAATTCCTCGAGATACCCCTTGGTTATAATTACCCAGTCGCCTTCCGGGGTTTCCAGCGGAGCATATGCGACAAGATTCAGAATTCCCGCCGAATCAGTGAAAACCTCAATATTGTCTTTCCCTTCAAACGCCAGCCGCATATATCCGGTTTCCAGCTCCGTCATATCCTTTCCGAATACATATGAACCGTTTCCCATTGTAAGCAATGTACTGCCGAAAAAGATGCTCCCGTTTTCCCTGAACATCAGGTAGGTTTCACCGGACTTTCCGAGCCCGTCACGACGCTGAACAATACCGTTCAGCGTCTTTTCCAATTCCCCATCATCAAAATAGGAAATATTTCGCCGTTCCCTGTTTTTTAAATATTCTTCAACCTCCTCCTTTTTAAGGTTGTTTACGCTCTGAATCTGTATTTCAGCATTCTGTTTCAGACTGGCCACAATTTCATTCAGAACTTCCATATCACTTTTACGTTCTTTAAAATATGTATTAATTTGATGTTTTTTTACTTCTCTGAGACTTAAAAGTTGGTTGTACGAGCTTTCCATTAAAGAACCGCTTGACTGAATGATGCTCCAAATCCCGATTAGCGCAAGCGGAATCAAGCCTATCGCAACGAAAAGACCGATCAGTTTCGTCTTCAATTTGACGTCTTTTAACCCCATTGATATCCTCCTACCATAAATGTGAATATATGGATATTTTAATTATACGAAATGAAAACTGGAAATCAACATTAGGGTTTTTTAATATATCAAATTCTATTACAGGTTGCTCACGCATTCAGAACAAATTTATATCCCCTGCCTCTGTAAGTCTGAATATGTTTAGGCCGTTCCGATTCGCCCAACCGCTGCCTGAGTTTTGCGACATGGACATCTACCGTTCGGGTCGTTACCTCACTCTCATATCCCCAGACATCATCAAGAATGGCGTTCCGGCTTATTATCCGCCCGCTGTGGACAGCAAGATACTCAAGAAGTTTATATTCCTGGGCATTCAGTTCAACAGCAGCCCCGTCGTTCTCCAAAAGGCCCTTCCCGCGGTCAAGAGTAAACCCGCCGAAAATGATGATATCATTGTCCCCGCCAGAACCTTCCCGTACAGAGCCGCTTTCCGGCGTTGCTGCAGGATTGGGCCGGCCCGCTCTCCTCAACAACGCTTCAATCCGCGCCAGCAGTACCTGCATGTCGAACGGTTTTGCCAGATAATCGTCGGCACCCACACGAAGCCCCATTATTGTATCTATGCTGGTATCGCGGGCGGTCAGCATCAGTATCGGAGTTTCCTCCCCGGCCTTCCGAAGATCCTGGCAAATTGTAAAACCGTCCTTTCCCGGCAACATCACATCAAGCAGTATCAGATCATGGCGGCCGGCTTTTGCTTCTTTTTCGCCTTCAATACCGTCGCCGCAGACAGAAACTTCGTATCCTTCGGATGATAATCTGTCCTCAAGTGTAATCTGAACTCCGGGTTCATCTTCAATTATCAGTATTCGTTTCTTTTCAGCGGCCATTTTCAGGCTCCTTTAAGGTTTTTTGTTTTATATTAGCGGAGTCGTCAGCCTCTGTACAGGGAAGCGTCAATACAAACCTGCATCCTGACAGTTTGCTCCCGTCGATTCTTCTGTAAGGGCTTTCGACGGTCAGCTTGCCTCCGCATAAAGCAGCTTTGCGCCGCGCAATAAACAGTCCCAGACCGCTGCCCCTCTCCTGCCGGCTCCGGCTCACATAGTCTCTGTAAAAAGGCTCAAAAACATGCTTAAGCTCACGCGGATCAATTCCCCGTCCGTCGTCCTCAACCGTTATGCTCAATCTTCCCGGAACCAGATATCTTATAATTATCCGGATTTCACCGCCGGGAACAGAATAAGCATGATTAACAGCGTTGGATACAAGATTATTCACAGTAAGCGTAATAACATCAGGAAAACTCTCGGCTTTTCCGGGCAGTCCGTTTATATCCCAGTGAAGTTTCAGTCCTTCGGCATTACCCAGCTCATCCAGAGCCGGTTTAAACTGTGAAACAACCTCCTTAAAATCGAACTTCACCGGTTTTCCGGAATTACTGTTTTTATTCTCAAAATTTGAATAGAGCAGAATTTCTTCGATCATGTTTCCCAGACGTTCCGACTGCTCAATAATCAGCCCGCCGTAAACCGGCAATTTATCCTTGTTCACAATCCCGTTTGAAAGGTTATCAGCAGCAGAACGAATGACGGTCAACGGAGTTCTGAGCTCATGCGTAACTGAAGCAACAAATTCCTTTTCCTTGCTTCTTAAAAGCCTGGTCCTCTGAAGCTGGAACAGCAGCAGTATGAAAAGTATTCCAATCGTAATGAAGATTATGATTGTTTCGAAAAAACTTACGGCCGCATCGTGTTCAATCTCATAATAGTAGGAACCATCTTTATGCATCATCCTTACGAAATAACTGAAATCAAAAAACATCGGCTTTCCCGGTTTTAAATCATTTACATCTTTCTGTTCTGCACTTCCGTTATCAAAAACACGTCTGATGTCGAACATTATCGGAATTTCGACTATCAAAGGCTGGTTTTGACTTCCGGTTTTCAGAAGGATTTGCATCGGACGGAAATGATATTGAAGCAATTCATATTCGAAATAATCTTCCAGTATCCTGCGTGATTCCGGATCGGAACCTCTAAGCCAGTCAACCCTGAATTCTTCATTGGAACTCTCCACAACTTCCCTGATATAATTATCCAGAAACCCCTGGGGATCCACTCTGAAAAAAATCACCCGGCCTGTGCTGCCGTTATCAACCGCAAGGTACAATTTTTCCGGGGCGGAACCGGAGCGGACATAAAAAAAGTCGGACTTGCGATCAGGTTCGTCATTGTTGAAAATATTATCCAGCTCCGACCATTCACGGTATTCAAAATCATATTCCAAAGCAGATTCAGGAGAAGAGGAGTCATAATATCCTATACTTGATACAAGATTTGGAATCTCTCCGTTCTTCCCCAGAATAGTTGATTTCTCTTCAAGGATCTTCTCGATAGAATTTCCGGAGTTCTTGGTGCCGGCCGTTTTTGCAAAATCGACAAGCAGAAAATATCTTCGGTACTCTGCTGCTGCGATGCGTCTTATCGAATCTTCAAGTTTGTGCGAATACCTGAATATATCGGTCTCGACACTTTTTTCATATGTCTTATACACAAAAAATATTGCAATTGACAAGACTGAGGCAACTATTACCGCTACAAGACTGTTAAACGCTCTTGAAAGCACTCTCTCATGTTTCATTCTACTATAATAACCTTTCTGCAACTTTTTCGCTATAAAACTTCTTTTTCACGGTTCCGCTTTTTACATAGTTTACAAAACAGTTACATTCCCTTAACCAAACCGTCTGTCCGTCGAAGTATATTTGTCATCGTAAAGCAAAAGAAAGAATCGAGGATTTTTATGGGATCAGAACAGGAAAGAATAATAAACATTGAAAACATCCGGCCGGCAGCTTCCAAAAAGAAACGCGCCGGCAGAATAATTACTATTGCCGCTGTTGTGGCAATAGGCGCAGCCGCATTCATCTTTTTCAGAATGCAGGCATCGGCGGAAGCGGTCAGCATCAAGTCGTATACAACAGCCGAAGTATATTCAGGCGAACTTGTATCAACAACCGAAGCAAGCGGAACTGTAGTGCTCCCTGCCCAGGTTACCATCGTCAGTACTGCCGACGGGTATGCAGATGAACTGCTTACCGAAGAAGGAACCCTGATAACAACAGAAGATATTCTTGCAACTCTTGATGTGCCTGATCTTGAAGACACTCAGGAAGAACTCACGGTCAGTCTTGAACAGGCGCTGATTGAGCTTGAATCTGTAAATACTGATTATGATTATCAGCTGAAAGATCTGAATATCCAGCTGAAACGTCTTGAACAGGATATTACCGAAGCGGAAGAAGACGTGCAGGCTCTTAAGGAACTTTCAGAACTGAAAAGCTCCCGCCTGACAGATTACGAAACAGCAGTTGATGAACTCGAAACACTTTATGAACAGAAAGAAGACTATCAGATCAGCCTTGAAGAAACTGAAATAAAGAAAGATATTGCTCTGCGAAAACAGCAGGCCGCTATAACCCAGATTCGAACAAACCTTCAGAATATAAACGAAGATATTGAGGACACAAAAGTTAAAAGCCCGATTGCAGGCGAAGTTCTCAGTATAAATGAAGATCTGGCTATTCCGGGCAGCGTGATAGAAAAAGCGGACGAACTTTTTATTGTAGCCGATCGTACCGAATCCTATATCGACTTTGATGTGTATGAGCAGTACGTGGATCAGCTTGAAATCGGCGGTGAAATGACAGTCACTATCGGGTCTGACACAATGAAGGCTGAAATTGTAAAGATTGGAAAAATTGCATCAATGGATTCAGACGGACTTTCTGCAATGATAACTGTAAGGGCAAAGCCTGTTACTGAAGAGACTTTGACCCCCGGGGCGTCGGCTGTCGCAAGTATTACCCTGGGTGTGGAAGAAGACGTAATTATGCTGCCGCGCGGCTCATACCTGACGACCGGCAGCCAGAAATGGGTTTATAAAGTTGAAGACGGAAAAGCGTATAAAACAAAGGTTACTTTCGGATCAATTGAAGGAACCACTGTTGAGGTTCTCAGCGGTTTGACTGCCGGTGATGAAATAATAACAAGCAGTTATCAGAATTTTATAGACGAAGACGTTGTCGTCTTAAAGTAATTGGAGATTATTATGATTAGATTAGAACAAATCAGCAAACAATACGATCTTGGGGGCACCACAGTAACCGCTCTCAAAGATATATCACTTGAAATCAACCGCGGCGATTATGCTGCAATAATGGGACCGTCGGGATCCGGAAAATCAACCATGATGCATATACTCGGCATTCTTGACAGTGCCACCAGCGGAAAATATTACCTTGAAGATTATGATATCACGGCATTGCCGGATAAGGAGCAGGCGAGAATTCGCAATAAACATTTCGGATTTATATTCCAGAGTTTCAACCTTTTTCCGGAACTGTCCGCCGTAGAAAATGTAATGCTGCCGATGAGTTACGCAGGGCTTCCATTCAAAACAAGAAAGGAAAAAGCCGTACAGCTTCTTCATGAAGTGGGACTTGGACACCGGTTGACGCATCTTCCAACCATGCTTTCCGGAGGAGAACAGCAAAGGGTTGCAATTGCCCGTTCCCTTTCAAACGATCCGGATCTTATTCTCGCCGACGAGCCGACCGGAAACCTTCCTTCTGACAAAGGCGAAGAAATTATGGAGATACTTGAATCGTTGAACCGCAAGGGCGTTACCGTAGTTATGGTAACCCATAACCCTGAACAGGGAAAGCGGGCCGGTTATGTAATCGAACTTCACGATGGAATTCTTAACAGCAGCTCTTCGTATGCGGAGGCCGGGAATGCTTAACGAACCCTTTAAAATCATAATGCGCAGGTTCCGCAATCGTACGCTCGAGTCGGGACTGCTTATTATTGCGGTGGCGCTTGGTATCGGTGCATTCTCGGCAGGATTGTCGCTGATAATGAACACTGTCGAGTTCTCCAATGAAATTATGAGATCACCTGAATACAAGGAACTTATCGTAAGCACCAGAAGCGAATCGAGTGAAATGGAGACGCCGGTAAAGGAAAAACTTATTCAGGAAACCGCGGTTCTGACCGTTTCGGATCTTGAAGCGGCGGAACTGGCGCCGGGAGTAGAATGGGCGTATGTACAGAACCACAGCCGTCTGCATCTTATATCATCCGATTCAAATAATTTCGGACCTCCCGAAGGAATGGAGGCGCCTGAGAACGCTTCGGCAGAAGACGGGGCTGCTGCCCCTGACAATTCGGAAATGCCTGAAGGAGCCCCGGGCCCCGGTTTCCAGATGATTTCAGAAGAAGATCTTGCTGCGGCTGAAGCCGACTCAAACATAATTCTGTCTGATCTGGATGAGGTTTCCGGGTACGAGGTTACACCCCAGTTCTTCAGTTCCTGGGACATAACAGCCGCCGCCGGCAGCCTGTTCTCCGAATCGGATCTGTCGGGCACCGATAACCTGATTGTCCTCGGCGCGGATCTTGCGGAACTTATTGCCGGAGATGATATGGACGTTTCGGAACTGCTGGGCAAAAAGCTTCTTGCAAGAGACGGTTATCAGACAATAATAGGAATACTTGCCCCTGTTTCAGACAGCTATGACATGCAGTTCTTTGCTCCATACAAGGACCGGACAGGCGGAATGGAAGGATTCAGAAGGATGTTCATGAATACCCAGCTTCGGTTTGCGGTTGCGGATCCTGAGGATCTTGACTCAACAGCAACACTGCTGAACGACTGGTTTTCATCGCAGTTCGGCGACGAACAGGTGGTAATATCCAATCCCCGCGCCGAAGCAGAGCAACTTGTTTCAAGGAACACCGGTATAGGCGCGCTCATTCTGTTTCTTTCAGCTGCCGGATTTTTTATTGCGCTTGTAAACGTATCAAACATTCTTATGAGCCGGGTACTTCGGATGAAAAAGAATGTAGGCATTCTGATGGCCCTGGGAGCATCAAAAAACAGTATAAGAAAACTTTTTCTGTCTGAAGCCCTGATTCTTGCAATATCAGGCGGAGCTGCAGGCGCACTGCTTGCCGTACCGTTAAGCGGCTATATGGAAACTGCTGCAGGAATTGAAACAGGTTCATGGCTTTACATAGCATTGGGCGCCGTACTGGCCGGAATGATGACTGTTTTGTTCGGACTGATACCGTCCAGGCAGTTTATGAAAATTGATCCGGCACAAGCCATGAGGAGCGCATCATGAAAAAATTTATAACTATGCTTTTACGCCATTGGTCAAAATCTCCGTTGAAGATAATTTTGACCCTGTCTGCTGTTGCACTTGGAACCGGAATTCTTATCCTTTCGCTTTCAGCAAGCAGAATACTTGATGAAGAAATATCCGCACAGCTGGATAAAAACGGAGTTGTCCTTTATGTTGCCAACGGAGAATGGGACAGCGACGGCATGGTAGATCAAAACCGTCCTTCTGAATGGGACAGCAATGCAACAGATATTGTTGTAAGCGATATTGAATCTGTAAAAAATGCGGCGATCATTTACCGGCTTCCGTTTGAGAACATAACCACCGATGCAACAAGTTATGATCTTCGATCCGTAGTAGGATCAGATTATCAGTACTTTGAAGTTTTCGGGCTTGATATTATTGAAGGCACACCCATGTCCGAAAACGATATTGAAATGGGACAGAAGAAGGTCTGGATCTCCGAAGAAACCGCTGTCCTGCTTTACGGTTCAGCTGAAGCCGCCGTAGGGAAATATATCCAGCCTCCCGGAGAGATGATGAACAGGGGCCCGGGCGGCAGAGAGCAGAATGTGATTACAAATTTCACAGTTGCCGGCGTCTATGAAACCCCGTCGGAAGTCGCCCGCAGAGCCTACGGGATAGGCGATATGGTTTTCCCATACACTGCGCTTACGCCTTCAGGGGGAAATATTCAGAGAACGCTCGACTTTATGTCCGGGATGTTTATTGTTCGAAGTGAAGGAGCATCAGCTGCCCAGACTACAGCTGCACTGAACCAGACGCTTGCCGCCAATTACGGAGATGATATTGACGTGCTTGTCTGGGAAGGTTCGCTGAACGGTCAGTCAAGCTATATGGAAGAGCTGAGGAATACAGTTGACATGTTTACCGTATCCGTCAATATTCTCGGCATTGTCCTGTTGCTTACAAGCTCACTCGGAATATTCAGCATTATGGTGGTCGAGTCGTTAAGCCGAAGGCGTGAAATAGCTCTTGAAAGAGCCCTCGGGGCTTCACAACAGCTTGTTGTAAAGGAGTTCTGGAGCTGGTCTTTGACACTGAGCCTTGCAGGGGCATTGATCGGAGTAGTTCTTTCGCTGATTCTGGCAAAACCGGTTATGAATAATCTTTCGCCGCTTCTCGGCGAGATTTCCGGCCAGTTCCAGGCCGATTCCGGTATAAAAATCCCGGCGCTGGCGGCTGCGCTTGCCATGGCCCTTGGTTTCGGCGGAGTGCTTGGACTACTGCCTGCAATATCAGCAGTAAAAGGCAACATAGCGGAAACAATCCGCGAAGTATAGGAAGGTCGAAATGAAATTATGGAAAATACTTGTGTCCGTGATTTCCGCGGCGGTAATTATTACCGCTGCGGCATCCGCGGAAACAATCAATACAATAGAGCAGGCAGAACAAACAGCCCTGCTTAATAATCTTGAATACAAATCCGCCGTGCTGGAGGTATTGAAAGCTGAACACGCGCTTGAGGGAATAATTAAACTCGACAGCTCTTCAATCAGTCTGTCGGGCTCATATGGACAGAAAAACACCGACAATACCGATGCTGCAGAAGCTTCTGCAGATGATTCGGGATTCGGATGGCAGGCATCAGCTTCATTGCCGGTAATCGAACAACTCAGCCTGGGAGCAAGTGTTGATGAGGATTTTACCGGAACTTTCAGTATAAGCCTTAATCCACTTTCTCATTCCGGCAGCACCGAAGAGACAAGGCTGGCTTACGAATCAAAACTGGCGGCCGCCGAAGACAAGGCCACGGAGATATCCGATGCCGCTGTTGCGGGCTATCTTGACTGGGCTGCTGCAGTTTCAGATTACGATGTCAAGCTTGATACGGCGGATGTGAAGCAGATCCTTTATGAGGATGAGAAAGTACGCTTTGAAAAAGGCGAATCAACCCTTGACGATGTCAGGGAAGCGTTTACAGCCTGGTCCGAATCAAGAACATCAGCAAATGATGCTTTAAGTAAACTGCAGACAGCCGAAGCAGAGCTGTATTCCATACTGAATATTGACTCCGCGGTCGTAAATCTGGAACTGCCTGCCGAGGCTGATCTGTTTAATAATATTGAAACGATGCAGAATGAAATAAATTCAGCAGAACTTGCAATAAACGGCAGTTACGCAGTATACAGCGCCGAAACAGCTGCCCAAAGTCTTGAGCTGCAGCTTAAGAACACCTGGCTTTTTGAGCCGGATCTAAGCATAAGCGGGAACCTTTCCATCTCGCCGTCCAATCTTCAGCCGACATTCTCCGCCACAGCAGCTGTCAGCTTCGGGCTCGACGACTGGAATGCAGAGGAACGCGCTGAGCTTGCAGCAGAGCTTGAAATAAGCCGCAGGCAGGCTGTTCAGACTATAAACGCAGAACAGCTGAGTCTCAAACAGGCTGTTACTGCCGCAGAAACAGCGGCTATTAACTATGAAGCAGCCGTGATTGAACTTGAACAGGCTGAAGAGCTGCTTGATGAAGCTGATTTTCTTCATGAACTGGGCGAGTATTCGGCCGCGGAACTTGAAGAAACCAGGCTGGAATACGAACAGATAAAGAACAATCTCTTCTCTGCCGCGGCAAGTCATTATGCTGCCCTGAGGGCACTGGCAGCTTACATTTAGTAAGCTGCCTGCATCAGGCCGTCAATTATAAAGCGGGCTGCAACATGAACAACAATATCGGCTGCAAAATGAGCAACAACAGCGGAAAGAAAACTGCGTTTCCAGTACAGCCAGCCGAAAACCATTCCGGGCACAAAATTAAGAATCAGAGTCCTGATAATAAATCCCGGAGACGCAAGACCGGAAGCAAAGACCGCAGCAAGATGTGCTGCTCCGAAAATAACCGATGCAATTATCATTCCCGTTACCACCTTTCCTTTCGGGGACTTTTTGTTTCTATCGATTTTATTGAGAATGAAGATAATGAGGTTCATTGCAAAAAGACGAAGCATTATTTCTTCCGACATTCCTCCGTACAATGCTGCAAGTATTCCTTTCCACCAGGCCGGAGCCGCAATGTCCGAAGCCGCTTTAAGCTGAAACAGTTCCATCAATACAAAATCAAAGATAATCATTACAAGGCCGCATAGAATTCCGGAGACGACGGGCATAATAATATGTCTTCTGATGTTGATAACCCGGCCCCTGCCCCGATAGAGAAGATTCTCAACCACCGGAAGCCCAAGACCGGTATTCAGACTGAGACGTAATCCGAAAAAACCAAGCACGGCGGAAATCAGAAACGACTGAAGAAAAGTCGCCAGCATCAACAGTGAGAGCGGTACTCCTCCGGTTCCGGCCCCAGCCAGAGAGAGTGAATAGGGAACAATCCCGGCTGCACCTGTCAGGCTCATCACAATAATAATGAAATAAACCTTCCATAAAAAATCTTTCATTTTTATTCTCCCGATATTATTTTTCTTACAGATTTTAACCGGTTCATAATTCAACCGGTATCAGGAGGATCACTGAAAATTTCAAAAAAATGTATATAAGGGAAAACCCTTAGCAGTGATTTGAGATAAGATTTAACAGCTCAATTTTATTTTTAACATTGCACTTTCGGTAAACGCTGTAAATATGAGTTTCCACTGTTTTTTCGGAGATAAAAAGTTTCGCTGCAGTCTGCCTGTTGCTGAGACCGGTCAAAATACAGGAAATAACATCCTGCTCCCGGGCTGTAATTTTAAAGTCGTCGGCAAAAACTGAATGGATCAGAACTGCTCCTTCACGCTCTTTTTTGAATTCTCGCAGAATAAAATAAACCAGTTCAAGAATCCCCCAGGCAAGACAAAACGCAGCCCGCGGAAGAACACTTAAAACCATTGCGCAATTCAAACTGATGTTTTGTAGAGGAAGAATAACCAGAAGAAGGCCGGCCAGATTATATATCAGCATCAACCTTATAAACCAGACAAAATTTCTTTGAGTTTTCTTATGCTTTTTAAATATATAAAATATACAGGCTGAAATTCCGCCCATATAAAAATAAAATAAAAATGTTACAAGCCCGGCAAAGAAAACAGAGGACTTCAAGAGGACAGGGAAAAGTAAAACAGAATAAACGGCAGGCGCAATAAAAACAAGATATTTATATCTGCCTGAAGAACCACGTCCGGCAAGTTCTCCTGCCAATATGGAATAAAGAAGAACGACTGCAATTGTAATAGTCATCCTGAAAATACTAAAAACAGTTCTGACAGAAGCACTCAACGGCCGGACAAAAGCATCGCTGAAATATAATATTGAGAATATGATAAGCCATATACAATAACTAATCATCAACAGCAGGTAAAAACTGTCGGCTTTATTTCTGCCGCGCTGTTTCCATCCTAAAACAACCGGCATTATTGAAAGCGTAAAGACAGTAAAAGAAAATATGCTGAACCAAAGCAGAAAAATGCTCATTACTTAGAATAACTGATATTGACAAATCGATCCAATATAAAATAACTTCAATTATGCCTGATATCAACCGCAAAACAATAACTCAAAAAGTGCTTGAGTTATATAACAAAGAGCTTGAGATATTACCTGAAGAGCTGGGCGGAGGGCCTGTTTTCAGCGAACCGGATGTGCGTATAGCTTCCGTAAAAGATCACGTTATAGATGAGTTCAAAAATATAATAGGCGACTTTCACTGGAGCCCTGATGAAGCCCTCCAAAAAGCTTATGGAAGTGTGAAAGCGGCAGACGCCGCTTCAGTTATAAGCTGGTGTTTACCGATATCCGAACCTGCAAGAAAATCAAACCGAAAAGAAAAATACTACCCGTCCAGAAACTGGGCCTGGACCCGCACATTCGGAGAGAACATGAACGAAAGGATGCGTTCCGGGCTGTCCGAATGGCTGACTGCAGCGGGCTACCAGTCGTGTGCGCCGGCAATTATGGACGACTTCGGATTTATTGAAAACACACCGGTCGGAATTGCATCACCCTGGTCGGAACGGCATTATGCCTGGGCGGCCGGACACGGAACCTTCGGAATCTCGGGCGGACTGATTACAAAGCGCGGAATCGCACACCGTCTTGGAAGCGTAGTAACCACTCTTGCGCTTGAACCCGACATAAGGGAATACGGCGATGATCCTTTTGCATGGTGCCTTAAAACTGCCAAAGGAACGTGCGGGGCATGTATAACCCGCTGCCCGGTCGGCTCAATAGGAGAAAACAACCGGGAAAGGGACAAAGCTCCGTGTAATGAGCACGATATGATACGCATCAGCGCGCAGTACGGCATACTCTACGAATGGCAGGGTATTTACGGATGCGGTTTATGCCAGACCGGAGTTCCCTGCGAGTTTAAAAGACCCTAGCCGGGTCTTTTATGGAGTACTCCATTTATGGAGTACTTGTAGGAGATTTGACCATCAACAGTTTTAAAACGTCCTTTCCGGTATTCTCCGCGCCATGTGGAATATCAATCGGACATTTTACAAGTGTGTCGGATTCGACATCAAATAACTCATCACCCACCGATATCCGGCCTTTCCCTTCAAGAACATAAAAGAATACATCATGATGTTGTGCAACGGACGGAAGGATTCCGCCTTTTTCGAGCAGAAGATGAACAACGGTTGTACCGCTTTTTTCATACATCTCCCGTCCCTGAACGTTGTGGTCTTCAAAAACCAGTGGAGATTCTGCTAATAATCTGATTTTCATAAGCTATCCCCCTTATATATTAATTATAAACATAAATTGGTTATGATCAAAAAAAAATTTCAAATAATGTCAAAAGCAGTTTTTTTCTGTAATATGGTATCAGAGGTAAACATATGATCGAAAACAAAAAAGAATTGATGCAAAAAGCATATGAATCGGGCTTTGAAGCCGAAAAAGAATACGGCGGCTGTGCGCAGTGTACAATGATAGGTATTTATGACACACTTGGAATAGATAACCCCAACCTTATAAAAGCCTGTACCGGTTTTGCAGGAGGCGGCGGAAGGATGTGCGACGGAATATGCGGCGGATACGCTGGAGGAAGTCTTGCAATGGCATCCATATTCGGAAGACGCCGTTCGGCGATGGACGGAGACGTTGAAGATAAAACTACCGCCTACGACATGACGCTGAAGCTTCGACAGTCTTTCATCAGGGAATACGGGACCATTACATGCAAAGACATTCATAAAAAACTTTTCGGCCGAAATTATAATATGTGGAGCCAGGTTGAAATGGATCAGTTCAATGCTGACGGAGCACATACTGAAAAATGCACCGGCATAGTAGGAAAAGCTGCAGCTGAAGCAGTCAGGATAATCCTTGAGGAAGCTGAAAAAAGAGGAATGTCGCTTGAAGATATAAGGGAAAAAATTAAAGACTGATCTTCCGGCATTTATAGTTGTATAATCATAATCCATAGCGGCGGCAAATTTGCCGCCGGGTGATTAAAATGAAAAAGTCCAAACTGGCTCTTGGAAAAGATCCGATATTAAAAATCTTTATTCGTTACGCTGTGCCTTCTGTTCTGGGTATGCTGGCGATGTCTACAGCGCAGGTCATTGACGGCATCTTTATCGGTCGTTTTGTAGGCCCGGACGGCCTGGCCGCCATCAACTTGGCATGGCCGCTTGTAATGGTCTTTTCCGGAATAAGCCTGATGATAGGCATAGGCGGCTCGACACTCGCAAACATTTCCAGGGGCGCAGGGAAAAACCGGAACGCCGATAACTACTATACAGTAACAATGCTCTCACTTGCCGCTTTCAGTATAGTTGTGCTGTTGCTCGGACTTGGTATGCTTCGTTTTATTCCCGCCCTGCTGGGAGCCGACGACAGTGTAGAGCTGCTTGTTCAGAATTACCTGCGGATAATTCTGATGTTCTCGCCTCTTTTTATGTTTACCTTCACCCAGGATCTTTTTATCAGGGGAGACGGCTCGCCGGTTTTTCCCGTTGCGATGATGCTTGCAGGATCATTAACAAACGTTATCTGTGATTACCTGCTGGTAGGTCGTCTCGGACTGGGTATTGAAGGGGCGGCGCTTGCTACAGGGTTTTCACAGGTTATCCCATTCTCGGCAATGCAGTTTTATCTTGTATTCCGTACAAAATGGAAATTTGTTAAACCGGTCTTCAGATTGAAGGAATTCTTACGAATGTGTTATAACGGAGTATCCGAGTTTGTAGACGAAACATCGATCGGGATATCGGTATATATCTTCAATCTGGTGTTGATGCACCGTATCGGAGCGCACGGAGTTGCCGCCTATAGTATAGCAGCATACGTCGGTGAAATTTTCGGTATTATCTTTTACGGCACAGCACAGGCAATTCATGCAGGCGTCAGCTTCAATAAGGGCGCAGGCATGATAAAACGCGTAAAAGGCTTTCGAAATCTCGCAATACTGACAAATCTCGGATTCGGACTGATCGCCTTTATTCTGCTGCAACTTTTCCGCAACCAGGCTGCAGCTGTATTTGTATCGGATTTGCAGGTCATTGCACTTGCATCAGAGATTACCTTCTATTACAGTTTTTCATTGCTTCTGCTGGGAGTTAATATCACTGCCGCCATGTTTTTCACTGCAATCGACCGACCTGCCCAGTCTGCTGTTATAGCGCTGTCGCGCAGCCTTGTTATGCTGCTGATCGGTCTTGCCGTGTTGCCTCTTTTGCTGGGAAACAGAGGCATCTGGCTTACATTCCTGTTTGCAGAAAGTATGACACTGCTGATAGCGTTATATTTCTTCAGACAGGATAAAATATAGTGATTCAGAAATATAGACTAAAACCTGATAAATATACTATATTTTAATATCACATAGTTTATCTATACTAATTTAAAAGCAAAAAACTTAAGGAGTGCCTCCGAAACAGAATTTTCGGGACCTCTAATATTATAAGGAGACCTAAACATGGTTAAAGTAGGGTTCATCGGATGGAGAGGCATGGTCGGCTCGGTTCTGATGGAAAGAATGCTTTCTGAAAAGGACTTTAACGGCTTTGAACCGCTTTTCTTCTCGACTTCACAAGCCGGACAGAAAGGGCCGGATATCGGCGTTGCAACGCCCCCTCTGGCAGACGCTTACGACATTAAAAGTCTGTCGACAATGGATGTAATTGTGACATGTCAGGGCGGTTCTTACACTACAAAGGTGCATCCTGAACTCAGAGCCGCCGGTTGGGAAGGCTACTGGATTGATGCTGCCTCAACACTCAGAATGAACAAGGACAGTATAATAGTGCTTGATCCTGTAAACAAATCTGTAATCGATAACGGACTTGTTTCGGGTATAAAAGACTATATCGGCGGGAACTGCACAGTATCGCTTATGCTTATGGCGCTCGGCGGACTTTTTGAAAAAGATCTTGTAGAATGGCTAACGTCAATGACATACCAGGCGGCATCGGGCGCCGGCGCAAAAAATATGCGCGAGCTGGTTAAACAAATGCAGATAACAGGAAACGCTTCGCCGGATCTGGACAACCTGTCGTCGGCTATACTTGATCTTGACCGGACAATCACTTCTACCTTACGCAATGAAACTTTTCCGATCCAGAACTTCGGAGCGCCGCTTGCCGCAAGCCTTATCCCCTGGATTGACGCCCCAATGGAAAACGGACAGACAAAAGAAGAATGGAAAGGTATTTCGGAAACAAACAAGATACTCGGCCGGGAAGACTCGCCGATTCCGATAGACGGGCAATGCGTAAGAATAGGCTCAATGAGGTGTCACAGCCAGGCTTTTACAATTAAACTGAAAAAAGATATTCCGCTTGATGAGATACAGAATATCATCTCTTCTCATAACGACTGGGTAAAATTCGTTCCGAACGAAAAATCCGCCACTTTGGCAGAGCTGACTCCGGCTGCAGTTACCGGAACCCTTACCGTTCCGGTCGGCCGCGTGCGCAAGATGAATCTGGGTAACGAATACCTGACAGCCTTTTCGGTCGGAGATCAGCTGCTTTGGGGAGCCGCCGAACCGGTCAGACGAATGATAAAGATTGTGCTTGAGCATCTGGGGTAATGCAGCGTTCATTTCAAGTAAACATATCGATTTTTTCAGGCCGCCCGGCAGGGCGGTCTTTTTGAATTTTAAGACAGTATTAACCACGGGGAATCGATAAAACAGCATTTCTTTTTTACATTGTTTACATTCAGTTTACATGCCCTTAACCAACGCCCCTCAGTTTTTTGGTATCCTGTTACCGGCATTACAACAGGGACAAGTGCTGTAATGCTGAATTTTCATAACCTCCTTTTACCCCGCCCGATAAACATTCATCGGGCGGGGATTTTTTATCTGTGCATACAGCTACGGATGAATACCGGGTATGCGCAGGGCAGCGATTTGCACTGATTTCAGGATATCTGCTGCTGGTCAGCAAAGCATAATTTATATATCGCCCGGAATCTTTTCATAGTATAATCAACAATGAAAACGGGGGTATTTATATGCTGGAACTTCCGGAAGCGGCAGTTATTGCCGAACAGATCAATCGTGTATTGACAGGTAAAAAAATTGAAAACGTTACGGCAGCTTTCTCGCCGAATAAATTCGCCTGGTACAACGGGAAACCCGAGAAATACCATCAGCAGCTTGCGGGGAAAAGAATTGAAGGAGCGCTGCGCCGCGGAGGGATGATTCAGGTTCAGGTCCGGGACAAAATGCTTGTTTTCAGCGACGGCGTAAAACTTGCGAGTCACCCGGATGATTCCAATATTCCGAAAAAACACCAGCTGCTGGTCAGGTTTACAGATAAGTCATACCTCAGCGCCTCAATACAGATGTACGGCGGAATAATTTGCGCGGACACGGATGATTATGATAATGATTACTACCGGGGGGCCGTCAGCAAACCCGATCTGCTGGGCCCGGATTTTAGCCCGGAGTATTTCTTGTCTTTAACCGGCGGAAGCGAATTAAAAAATAAAAGCGTGAAATTCGTTATTGCAACCGAACAGCGCATTCCGGGTCTCGGAAACGGCGTGCTTCAGGACATATTGTATAATGCCCGCATTCATCCGAAACGCAGATGGGACAGTCTGTCGCAAGGCGAGGTAAAGAACCTTTATGAATCAATCCGCACCACAATGGGTGAAATCATTGAGAAGGGAGGCCGCGACACGGAAAAAGACCTGTTTGGAAAACCGGGCGGTTACCGGACAAAAATGAGCAAAAACACAGCAGGCACAAAGTGCGTCACCTGCGGCACCCCTATTGAAAAAGCAGCATACATGGGCGGAAGCGTATACTTTTGTGGCAGCTGCCAGAAGCTATAGCCTATAACTGATATATAAACAAGGAGGAATAGATTCCTGAATTAACCCGATACCTGAACAACCCTTTTATTAAAGACATGAAATACCGATCATTACTCTCCGCCCACATGTTTTCATCAGCCGAAAATGAATAAGCAGCCGAACTTCCTTTTAAGAGCAAGTAAGTCCGACTGCAGTTTCATCTTAAATCATCTTCTACCTGACTGGTGTGGGGAAAAGATCCTGATCGGCAACTGACCATTCATCATATTTGCCGCTCGGTAAATTAGCCCAGCGGGCATCTGAATCAACATTCTCTGCTGTTACCACAGGGACTTCGATTACATATTCATCCTTATAATCCACTCCGTAAAGTTCAGCCAGGATAATATTTATAACAACAGCTGATGGCGTTAGAGGATTATTTTCAGCACACATATCGATATGACCTTCACGGATTCCCTGAAGACCAAGAGGATCCGCATCAATTGATACAACCGTTATATGTCCTTCCTCTCCCTTGGGAACAAGTTTGCCTTTTACTCTAAGTCCTTCGAGTATTCCCTGCATCATAAAATCGGAATGAGAAAAAATAACATTTATATCCGGATTTCTTTCAAAAGCATCCTGAATACCGTCAAACGCTACATCACTGGACCATCCGGTATCAATAGTCTGTACTACTTCTGCATAATCAGAAGTTTCTACTGCTTCATAAAAACCTTTCTGTCTTAGCTGTGCAGCTACCTGTTCAAGTCCGCCAGCTATTTCAAGAATCTGAGCTGGCTTACTTGCAGAAGAATTATCAAGAACATACTTGCCGCAAGCATAACCCATATCGGCCTGATCAGTTGAAACAAAGGAATTAACCTTTTCACCCATAACTCCAATATCAATGGCAAAAACCGGATACCCGGCAGCTTTTGCTTTTTTCACAGCAGGCGCTATTGCATAGCTATCGCTTGGATGCAGGAGAATAGCATCGGGCTCCATCTGCATCAGATCGTCCATCATTGATATTTCCTTGTACATATCGTAATCGGAAACAAATGAATAAAATTTTCCTCCGGCTCTCTCCCAAAGACTTTTTACATAATTCATGTTTGCGGACATCCACCCGCTTCCGGTTTCATTCAGTACATACCCAAGTATGTACGG
This sequence comes from Spirochaetia bacterium, assembly GCA_963675665.1. Taxonomy (GTDB): domain Bacteria; phylum Spirochaetota; class Spirochaetia; order UBA9216; family UBA9216; genus Thalassospirochaeta. The sequence continues at coordinate 2,346,819 of OY776510.1, read as the reverse complement.
CTTTCCGTTCTCATCAACAGCTTTGCCGGCCAATGGGCCTTCAGATACTACCGCTTTCTGAGTTCCCGCTTGCGTACTTTCCTGTTCACCGGAAGCAAACCCCCCGATGCTTGCGATAAGTGCCGTCATTATGACCAATAACACTACCTTTTTCATAATTCTCTCCTCTTTTAAAATTTTTACAGCCATATGCTGTGTTTTTTATGATTAATCTTTTTATGAATTTTTAAGCTGTTTTCTTCGCCGTAATAAATCTGCTGTTATCGCAGAAAATATCACAAGGCCTTTAATTGCAGTCTGGATGTATGGCGAAACTGCAAGAAGATTAAGACCGTTGTTTACCATTACTATAATTAATGCACCTACGACAGTTCCAATCACTCCGCCCTCACCACCGGCCATACTGACGCCTCCAATCACAGCGCTGGCTATGGCATCAAGTTCAATACCCTCACCAATTGTTATCTGCGCACACATTATTCTTGATGTAATAATCAGCGCGGCAACAGCACTCATAAACCCTGAGATAACATAAATCATTATCCTGTTTTTATTTACATTAATGCCGGCGATCCAGGCTGCCTTTGGATTTCCTCCCATTGCATAGAGTTCACGGCCGAAACGCGTGTATTTCAAGAATACCGCTCCGGAAACAGTAAACAGCACAAGTATCCATATTGATAGTGGAATATGGAGTAATGTCCCCTGCCCGAAAACAGAATGTTCCTCAGGAAGTCCGTATACAGTAGTACCGCCAAGCAGGAAATGTGCGCTCCCTCTGGTTATTTGCAGCATAGCCATTGTACAGATAAATGCCGGCATCCGGAGAAGCGCGACAGCAAGGCCATTCAGCAAGCCAAATACCAATCCTATCAACAGCATAATCAAAATACAGATACCCCATGAAAACCCCAGTTGTTTCATGCAGATAGCCCCTACAGCGCTTGAAAGCGCCGCAATTCCGCCTACGGACAGATCTATCCCTCTGTCGATAATAACCAGGGTCATGCCAATAGAGATAAGCCCGGTAGTAGTTGTCTGAACCAATATATTCAGGATATTCGACATTTTTATACTTTTGCCGTTTGTAAGTAATGCAATAATTATTACAATACTGATAAAAATGATCACCACACCGTTTTTGGCTAATTCTTTCGTAACTTGTTTAAACCTTGAATCATGAATTTCCATAAACTTTCTCCATGTCTTACTTTATTGCAAGTGCAAATGCGTCTTCCCATCTCTGCTTGCAAGGATCAATCTCGCCGGCGACCCTTCCCCTGTTAAGCACAACTATACGATCTGCAATATCATGAATTTCTTCAAACTCACTGGATATCACGATTACACTTAAACCCTTCTCTGCCATTTGCCGAATTAAAGAATAAATTTTTGCAATGGCTCCCACATCAACACCTCTTGTGGGCTCATCGAATATCAGCACCCTGGAGTCTTTGCTAATCCATCGCGCTATTACGCCTTTCTGCTGGTTGCCGCCGCTCAGTTTATCAATACGCAGTTCCGGCTCTCTTGGTATTAAATCAATCATGTCCATAACACCATTGATAATTTCATTTCGCCTTTTCCTGTTGACAAAACCGCAAATCGAAATATTTCTGAGTGCTGATAAAACAATATTATCTCCGACTGTCATCTGGGGAATGATGCCTTCATCCTTTCTGTTTTTGGGAACATAACCGAATCCGGCTTCAACTGCTCTGCCGGGAGATGCGGGAAGGTATTCATTTCCGTTAAATATAACTGTTCCTGAATACTCCTGTTCAATACCGTACAGGATTTTACCGATATCAGATATTCCCGAGCCTGAGACTCCTGAAAATCCCAATACTTCACCGGGATAGAGATTAAACGAGACATCATTAAGCCTGCGTTTTAAATTCAAATTCTTTATTTTCAAAACGGGTTCTTTTCTGGTCTTTAAGCTGATTTTTTGGAAAGGTTTTAGAATGTTATTTGTGTTTGATTTTTTATCAGTCCCGACTATAGCGTCAATTATCTGCTGTTTATCCAACTCTCGTATGTTTTTTGTAAAAATTTTTCTGCCGTCTCGTAAAACCGTAATTCGATCTGAAAGCGAAAGAATCTCATCAAGTTTATGTGATATAAATACAACAGAAACATTCTGCGATTTAATCATATTTACTTTCTCATATACAATTTGCTGTTCGGTAACGGATAATGCCGAAGTAGGTTCATCAAGAATCAGAATTTTAGGATTATATGATAACGCCTTTGCAAACTCTATTAGCTGCTGTTGGGCCAGAGTCAGTTTCCCCATAATCATGGTCGGACTAATATTGATATTAATACGTTTCAGATAAGTTTCAGCCGTTTCATGACTGGCCTTCCAGTCAATTTTATTAAATTTATCGTATTTGAATCGATGCATTAAAAGATTCTCGGTAATAGTCAAATTCGGAAAATTAGCCAGCTCTTGCCAAACCATGGCAATTCCGCTTTCCTGCGCTTCTCTTGGAGAAGAGAATGAAACTTCTTTTCCATTCTTGAAAATAGTACCTTCGTCAGGCTGTTCCGCACCCATCAGGATCTTTACCAAAGTAGACTTACCGGCACCGTTGTGACCTACAATCGAATGAATCTCATTTGTTAAATCAAAATTCACGCCTTTTAAGGCATAAATACCGCCAAAATGTTTGCTGATATTATTCAATAATACTGTTTTACCCTTGGAGGTATTTATACTTTCATCATTCATTTTTTCTCCTGTTTTACTTGGATCAACATACTTTTACATTTTTTTAGAATGAGGAAATCATTTAATTCTTAAGCATACTTTTAATTTGGGGAATTATAAAAACACTCTAATATTCATATTCAAATCATCTCATTTAATACCGGAAACTAGTAAGTTCCCATATATGGCTGCCCGGTATGTGCGGTTATACCGCCGTCTATCGGCAGATTGACACCGTTAATAAAATCGGACTTTCTGGAGGCAAGAAACACCACGGTATTGGCAACTTCTACAGCTTCTGCAATGTAGTGCACCGGATATGCTGCTTTGAACTTTTCTTCAGAGTCCGGAATTGATTTAAACGTATTTTCAACAATTTCACTTCTAATAATTCCGGGGCATACAGCGTTTACCCTGATACCATCGGCTGCATAGTCGATAGCCATACACCGGGTCATATTGGTGATTGCTCCTTTTGCAGTATTATACGCAACCATATGTGAGTCGCCCAATAACCCGGAAACAGAAGACATATTAATTATTGTGCCGTATTTTTCTTCAAGCATCTGCGGAATAAAGTAATAAGAACAAAGATAAACGCCACGTACATCAATATTTATTATTTTATCCCAGTCTTCGGGTTTGGTTTCATGCAACCTGCCTGCCTGGTGAATACCTGCATTGTTGAATAAAACCTCACAGTTTCCGAATTCGCTTTTTACATATTTTGCTAATTCACAAATCTCCTCTTCAATGCTGACATCACACTGAAAAAACCGTACTTGTCCCGAATAATTTAAATCTTCAATTTCCTTTACTAATTCAAGCCCCTTATCTTTACGTCTGCCGTTAAAAACTACTTTAGCGCCTTCTTCAACAAATCGTAAGACTGTTGCTTTTCCAATACCCGAAGTCCCTCCGGTGATCACACTTGTTTTATCTTTAAGCACCATCAGTTGTACCTTATTTGGATCTGAAATTGTAAAATGAAACAATAGCCAGGATCATTACTCCCTCCACAATCATTCGTCCTGCAGCAGGAACATTCATCATAACCAAAACATTAAAAAGAAATCTTACAATCAAAGTACCGGCAATTGTACCAACAATGCTTCCGATACCGGCAAAGAATTCTATGCCGCCAATAACTACGGCGGATATAGATCCCATTGTATAGATATCCGTAAATCTGAGAGTAGGAGTTCCCAGATACCCTAGAAGTAATAGACCGGCAAGCGCAGCAAGTAGATCGCAGATAATATATGATGCGACCTGAATACGCACCGGCTTTATTCCGGCAAACCACGCAGCCTGAAAGTTATTTCCAGTTGCATAAACTTTTCTCCCAAATGTCGTTCTAAAAAGAAGAAAAATTGCCGCAGCTGCAATAACAAGCCAGATAAGTCCCGTTACAGGTATTATATTAAAAAGAATATTTTTACCGATTCTCTGTAAAATCTCCGGAGCGGCCTGACTCATCATGCTGCCTCCGAGAATGTAGATTGCGCCATATAGAATTGAACTTGTTCCCAGGGTCATTATTATCGGTGATATTTTAAATTTCGAAACTCCAATTCCGTTTATAAAACCGATTGCTGCGCCTGCTGCAAGACAAAACAGGGCCACCGGTAAAAACCGTTCTCCCGACGATTCCATAAACTTCCCACCGTAAATAATAACCATGAACATTATATTGCCGACTGAAATATCCATTCCGCCGCTAAGCATCACAATGCCCTGCCCTATTGCAACTATTCCGAGAATTGAGGCTTCTCTGAGAACATTCTTAATATTACTCCCGCTGACAGATACAGGCATCAATATACCGGCTATAAAAACTATTACAAGTAGCGCTATAAAGACTATTGTTGTACGATTCGAAAGAAACTCTTTTATTCTTCCTGATGCTTCTGTGTTTACTGCTGTTGTATTCATACCTGTCCTTCTCACTCAATTTATAATCAGCCGAAACCGAAGTAGTATTTCAGCTCCGGCTGATAAATTATTTATTTATACCATTCCTCAAGAATTTCATGAGGCACTGATGTAGAGACCCAGATACTGTCAGGCAAACTAGGAATCACATAATTCTCTACTGTATCGTCGGTTACCGTTGGAGGCGGATATAGAATTGTTTTAACAACAGATTCGCCCATCAATACAGATACCAGAGTATTAAGACCTTCGGTTGCTATCCATGAAGGATATGTCGGAGAAATACTTGAAAAGCCCTTACTCTTATTCTTAACCCAGTATTTATAAAAACCGTTATAGTCTTCACCTGTAATAAAAATGCCTTCAAGGCCTTTTTCATCACACACCTCTGCTGCAGCAAGCGACATCTGTCCGCCACAGCTCCAGATTGCATCTACATCGGGGTTTGCAGTAAGAAGGCTTTCAGAAACTCTTCGACCTTCGTCATATGCCCATTTACCTTCAGCATCACCTACGATTTTAATATCAGGATACTGATCAAGTACCGGCTTTGCCCCGCGTTCCCAACGACCGACATCTGCTGCTGCGCCTGCAACACCGCGGAGAGCAATAACATTACCCTTTGCCGAACCGTTCTTTTCTTTCAGTTTTTCAACAATCCATTCCGCACCCATACGGCCGAAAGCCTGTGCATCGGTTGCCCTGTATGCTGTATATTTGCTTCCGTCATACTCACCCAGAACGATAACTACAGGTATACCCATATCATAGAGTTTATCAATAACCGGAATAACCGCAGAAGGTGAGGTCGGCGAGATAACGAGTCCGTCGATTCCTTTTGCAATCAGATCTTCAACATCAGAGATCTGTTTTGCAACGTCGAATTGGGCTTCCGTTACATACAACTCATCAATTACATTTCCGAATTTTTCTTCCGCCACCCACTTAAAAGCATTGATACTCTGGATATCAAACGAAATCCCGCCGCCGTGAAAAGAATAACCTATCTTGTAACCCGGCTGCTTTTTGTACCGACCCATATCACTGAATTCCAGCTCAGCGCCTTCACGTGCAGCTTCTACTGCTTTCTCCTGTACAACAGGTTCACTTGCAGATTTCTCACTACCGGCAGAACTCTGACTGCAGCTGCTGAATACAAGCAGCATTCCTACGACCAACAAAACCATTGCTGAACCAATCTTTTTCATTCAATACTCCTTATCAGAAATTTATGTTATATAGAATTCTCTATATACTTTGTTGAGATTAATTGATCATCTTTTTTAATTTTAATTCTTCTTTTACCGTCAACCGGTATTCTGAATAACCGACTACTATCAGTAGAATAATTCCCCTGATTATCTGCTGCCAGTAAATATTGAAATTGAGCAAATTGAAAATATTTCCAAGCATAACAACAAGGATTACCCCAAGAACAGTTCCGACAGTACCGCCTTTCCCCCCTGTAAGAGCAGTTCCGCCTATGACAGCAGCTGTTATTGATTCCATTTGAAACGGATTACCCACATTGGGGTCTCCACAGCTCATCCTTGCCGCCATGTATAATCCGCCAAGAGCTGAAAAAAAGCCGCTCAGTATATAGGCCGTAATCATAACCCTGTCTGCATTTATACCTGCAAGTCTGGCAGCATCAAAATTGCCCCCTACTGCATAGAGATGCCTGCCGAAAACGGTTTTCTTTAAAAGGATGATACTTACGCCGACTATAAGCATGAAGATAATAATAGCTGTTGAGGGAACAGGTCCGACTTTGAAGGTGATGAAATTCACCCACTCAATTGGAATATACCCGCCCGGGTAGGGTCTTATAAAGAGACAAATACCGCCGATTATAATATTTGTACTAAGCGTAACAAGAAACGGATTTATCTTCAGCTTGGTAACAGCAAGACCGTTAACCAGGCCCGCCAAAAGCCCCGCTATGACCGCAATGCCCGCTCCGAAACCTATGCCGTATTGCATAAACGTTGAGGCAAGCGCAGTTGAAAGCGCCAGCATTGAACTTACTGATAAATCGATGCCGGCCGTAAGCAAGACCAGAGTCTGCCCTATTGCAACAGACAGAAGCGGAACTGAACGGCAAATCAGGTTTGAAATATTCTCGGCCCCTCTAAAGCCCGGTACAAGAAAAAATATTAAAATTATAAGAACAGTTATACCTATATAGGTTTGTAATTGGGATTTTGAGTTTCCGGATTTTCTTTTAAGTAACTTGGTAATCTGCATTCAGTTCACCCCTACTGCTGCTTTCAGGATCTTTTCTTCGGTTGCTTCATCACGACTGAGCTCTTTAACCAGCCGGCCTTTATGCATTACAAGAATTCGATCACATAAACCGAGAAGTTCGAGCATATCGCTCGTTACCATAACAACACCTTTTCCTTCAGAATCAGCAAGTTTCCTGGCAAACTGATAAATCTCGGCTTTTGCACCAACATCAACACCGAGCGTCGGTTCCATCATAAAAATAATCTTTGGATCATTATTCAGCCATTTTCCTATTACAATCTTCTGCTGATTCCCGCCGGAAAGGAATTTAGCCTGTCTATCACCTGAAGGAGTTTTTATACTAAACTCACCAATATTCTTATCTACAAGAGCTCTTTCCTTTTTACGGTCTATAACGCCCGCAGTCTGACGCTTTCCAAGCGTTGAAAGCACAAGGTTGTCCGCAACACTCAACTGCAGGCACAGCCCTTCATCGTGCCGCTTGTCGGTAACAAGAACTATTCCGGCTTTAATAGCATCCGTCGGATCGGATATATCAATTTTAGTTCCCTCAATATATATTTCCCCGCTGTCTTTGGCAAAGCAGCCGCAAACCGCTCTGAGAAGCGTATCCTGACCATTTCCCTCAAGTCCGGCAATTCCGAGAATCTCTCCGCTTTTTAAGTTGAAATCTATATCGAACAGTACATTTCCCCGGTTAAGCTTCTTCACTTCAAGAATTGTCGTACCAATTCGTTTTTCCGCTGTTTTCTCCGGAAACAAATCACCTAACTCACGACCTATCATAAATCTGATAACTTCATCAATGTTTGTATCAGCTACATCGACTGTAGTGACATTCTGTCCATCCTTCAAAACTGTAAGCCGGTCGGCAATTTCGAAGATCTCCTCAAGGTGATGAGAAATATAGATAATTGTGGTACCTTTGGCTTTCAGCCTTCTTAATGCCGCAAAGAAATCTGCAACTTCTTTGGCGCCGAGCGGAGCAGTCGGTTCGTCGACAATTAATATCCTGGGTTCCTTAACAAGCGATTTCGCTATCTGCACCAGCTTCTGATTGGTGGAATCAAGACCGGCTACAATATCGGACGGATTTAAATTCGAACCTATCGAAGAAAGAATTTCCCGGGCTTTTTCATTCATACGGGCCGTATTTATAAAACGATACTTATTACGCTGTTCCTGCCCGAGGAAAATATTTTCCGCCACACTCATATAAGGCACAAGAATGAGTTCCTGATGAATAACACCGATACCTTTCACCTGGGCGTCATGCGGTGATTTGAAACTCATCAATTCATTCTCTAAAAGAATTTCTCCTTTCTCCTGAACATATACTCCGCTTAGAATTTTTATCAGCGTGGACTTTCCTGCACCATTTTCACCAAGCAGAGCATGAATCTCACCCCTGCGGCATTTAAAATCTACTGATTTTAATGCTACAACACCAGGAAAAACCTTGGTAATAGATTTTGTCTGAACAATCAAATCTTCTTTCATACTCATATCAATTTGTTACATCCTGTCAATTCTGCCGCCGTCCACAGATAGTATGGTTCCGGTAATAAAAGATGATTCATCAGAAGCAAAAAAGCATACAGCCTTTGCTACATCCTTTGTTTGTCCCAGTCGCTTCAACATTGTCATATTTGTTGATCTTTCCAGTTTCAGCTTAACCTCTTCTTCAGTTTGATCCTGGTATGTAAGATCTGTAAGGATCTCTCCCGGCGCTACCGCATTTACATTTATATTCCATTCACCTAACTCCCTGGCTGAAGTTTTTGTAAAATTATTCACTGCAGCTTTTGCAGCTGAATAACTTGCAAAACCAGGCATATACACACCGTCTGCAGACATTGAGGAAATATTAACAATCTTTCCATACTTTTGCTTTTTCATAATTGCCGCCGCAGCCTGCGTACAGAATACAAGTCCTTTCAGATCAACACGTTGAATAAAATCCCAATCTTCTTCATCCATTTTTGAAAAAAGTGCAGGTCTTATTGTGCCTGCATTATTAACCAGAACATCTACCCGCCCGAACTCTTTCATTACTATCTGAAACAGGTTCTGGATATCCTTTTTTACGGTTATATCTGTTGGTACTGCTATACAGCATCCTCCGGCATTGATTATTTTCTCTTTTACTTTTGCCATCCCCTCCGGCTTTCTGTTTGCCAATGCTATAGAAGCCCCCTGAGAAGCCAGCTCAATTGCGATCTCCGCGCCAATCCCCTGGCCGCCCCCGGTAACTACCGCAGTTTTTCCGGAAAATTTCTTCACATTCACCTCTCATGATTTGAATAAAATTTCTTCTAATATCAACCTAAATATAAAAATATTTTGCTATTAAAAGCATATATTATGATATTGGAAAAAATTTCTTTCTTTTTAACAGCTTAGCATAATTTTAAGGATTGTCAAGAAAATATTTTCTTTTTTATTGTTAATATTACCCACAGATTAGAAATATATTTTTTTATTGGGTAGACGGAAAAAGATAAGCTTAAACTGCAGAGTTGCTTTATATGAATAGAATATCAGGAAAAATCAGCTTTTTGTTAAAGCTTCAAGGATACCGACAACATAACTGACACCAAGCGCTCTATCATAAAGACCGTAACCGGGTTTTCGATCTTCATCCCAGATGCTGCGGGCATGATCGACTCTCATGACACCTTCATACCTGTTGTCATAAACACTTTTTAACAGCAGATACATATCAAGATCTCCATACTCGCTGTTATGGGCTGTCTCATGAAATTCTTTTTCACCAGTCACAAGAATATTCCGTAAATGCAGGTAGTTTACCCAGCCTTTTTTACAGAAATCTTCAAGCATCTGATATACATCATTATCTTCTCGGGCGGCAAGAGTTCCGGTGCAGAATGCTATCCCGTTGCTTGGACTTTTTATTATATTAATACACCTTTCAAGACCTTCCCTGGTTCCCAGCGGGCGAACAATTCCCATGGCATCCCATGGAGGATCATCAGGATGAAGCGCAAGTTTAATTCCCAGCTGCTCCGCTACAGGAACAACCGCTTTCAGAAAATATTCAAAATTCTTCCAGAACTGATCAAGCGTTACCTTACGGCTTACTTTAAAAACCTCGTCAATCTCAGACGGCATATAAGTCTGGCTCCAGTCCGGAAGACCTGTATAGATATCAATTTTACCAAGATCATTGTGGTTGTAACCATTTGATATGGAATCATCGGCAAGCCTTAAATAAAGGTCAGTACGAAGCCAGTCAAACGCCAGCATAAAATTATAACATACTGTTTCTATACCGGCTTCAGCAAATTGCCTGAGATTCTCGCACCAGATATCAATATATTCATCTCGTTCATGTTGGCCTAACTTTATACTCTCATGTACAGGAAGGCTTTCTACACTGTCGAATTTAAAACCGTATTCTTCTATATGCATCTTCAGGTTTTGTATATTCTGCTCGGGAATCAGCTCGTCAGGAGGCGTACTGAAAAAACTGCCTACTATACAGTCAATACCGGGAATCTGGTGAATATACTTTAAAGGTATTGAATCACTTGGGCCGTACCATCTGAATCCTATTTCCATTGAAGTATTATATCCGATAAATTATCGTTTGTGTAATATTTTGACAGTTTCATCTCTCCTGCATGTAATTAATTTGTATAGCATAAAACACTTTCAGAATTTCAAATAGTTATAAAAATCAAGTAAGCTCTCCACAATTCCGAATTGCGGAAGCGTGTTTATAATTGCAAAATCATGCATTTCAGCAGTCCACGAAGCACAACAGTCCTTTAATATGTGAATTTCATAGTTAAGTTCCGCGCCATATCTGGCTGTACTTTCCACAACAAAGTTTGTAGCCACTCCCGTCAAATACAGCTTCTCTATACTTCCTGCACGAAGGATCTGGTCCAGGTTGGTATACGAAAAAGAGCTTGTGTTAAAATTCCTCAACACGATATCTCCGTCTACAGGCTTGATTATTGTCGGATTCTCTACACCCCATGTACCCTCGAGAAAAGAATTGCTTTTTTTGGCGGCATCGCAGATAGGAAGCGTATTTCCCTTCAACTCCGGATACCCCCGGCTGAAAGCATTATTCACAAAAACGATCAAAACCCCAGCAGCTCTGGCTTTTTCAAGAACATCGGCAATTTTTTCAAGAACCCCGCGCCTCTTTACTTCACAATATGCCCCTGAGTCGTTATACAACCCGTTCGGATCAACAATATCATTCTGGCAATGCATTACAAGTAATGCGCTTTCAGCGGCAATTGATTTATTCATGCGTTAAATTCTCCTTTTATCATTAAAGATTAGATCACAGCAATGACAGTTGCGATCTAATCTGATGAAAGATTTATTTTTCAGGATCTTCTACCGGGTTAACACAGCGCATTTCAATTCCGTCAATCTCAATTTCAACAACATCACCGTCTTTCATGGGCTTCACATTATAAGGAGTACCGGTAGAAATAATATCACCGGGGAAAAGGGTTCTACTCTGCGAAAAATATGAAACAATGTAAGCCGCATTGAAAAGCAGATCAGATGTATTGCCTTCCTGAACCTTTTCGCCGTTCAGATATGTTCTGACAGTAGCGTTATCCGGATCAATATCGGTATCAAGAACAGGGCCGAATGAAGTGAATGTATCAAAGCTCTTGCTGTATGTAACCTGTGTAGAGTTATAACTCATCTCACGCTCTGTAACATCATTTAACGGAGTTATACCTAAGATGTGCTGCTTTGCTTCTTCCACGCTTACATTTTTTATCTTGTTCTTGATAACCAGAGCCATTTCACCTTCGTAATCCACCCTGTTTGCAACAGCAGGTATTACTATAGCTTCACCGGGATTGATTACACCCGTTACCGGTTTCATAAAATTCGCAGGGAGTTCGGGGGTCGGAAGATCAAGTTCAGCTATATGAGCTTTAAAATTCAGCCCGACACAGTAGAGGTTTGTAGGTTCACAGGGATAAAGCAGCTTAACATCGCTAACTTCCGCAGTTTCCCTCGTAACCTCATAATTGTCATAGATTGAGCCTTCAATCCTGTTAATTTTATCCCCGTTAAGAGAACCGTAAAAAACATCACCATCTTTTTCGTACCTTACAATTTGCATAAAAGTCTCCTTGTATATTATTTGTTTTATGGTCTTACTATATTGATAGGAGGCGAACCTTCCAGCAGAGCCTTCGCGTTTATAGCCGTAAGTCTTCTATTGTCCACCAGCGACTGCTCTGAATAAAAAGCCGAATGCGGTGAGATAATGCAGTTTGATAATGAAAACAGCGGATTATCTGAAGGTTTCCAGTCGGGATTTTTTGCCGGCTCTTCTTCCGTATCATCAAGACCGGCGCCCACAATCCACGCTTCCGCAAGAGCCTTGTACAACGCCTTATTATCAACCAGCTTGCCCCTTGAGCAATTTACTACAACAGCATTTTTTTTCATCATCCTGAGTTTTTCTTCATTTATGATATGGTGAGTAGCTTTTGTGTAGGGGCACATTACATTCACAACATCAGATTCTTTCACAAGCTCGTTAAGCTCAACTTTTCTGACGCCCATTGCCGCCATATAGTTTTCAGACACATATGGATCAGAAGATATTACAGTCATTCCACAGCCTATAATTTTCCGGGCAATAATCTGGGCGATCTTGCCGAACCCTATCAGCCCCCATACAGTATTTCTGAATTTCCTAATCGGCTGTACCGCATCCTGAAACTCCCACCTTCCGGACTTTGTCGCTGCATCATAATGCGGAAGTCTTCTGCATAGCGATAATCCCATGGCAATACTGTGCTCAGCCACCTCCTCTATACAAAAATCCGGAATATTAGTGAGCACCATACCGTTATCGTAAACTGCCTGCACATCTACCGTATCAACACCTATTCCGTATCTGCATATACCGATGCAATGTTCAAGCTTTTCGCAGGTTTCTCTGGTCACCTTGGCATATCGTGTCATAAGCACATCGGCATCGCGCGCAAGATCTCCCAACCCCTCTCCAGTACTGCATTGAAGACCAATCACCTCAGCCCCAATCGGCTCAAGAATGGTTTTTTCAATCTCCAAATCCTCATAATCATAATCACTTATATATACTTTTGACATTATTTGCTCCTGTATACAGGCATAACTTCACCGCCATGTTTTATTATTGTGATTGAAGCATTACTGCCTTTTAATTTTATTGCTGTATCCAGAGCTTCTTTTACAGTATCAGCTTTAATAAATCCTATCCGCTCAGAATCTTCCCTGTTTATACCGTCTGAAACAATAATCGCTTTCCGTTTGCCTGTAATAACCCTTCCAACATGAAGGATGTGGGCAGCAACAGTTAAATCATTAAATTCTCCTGATTCAACCATTTTCGCAATCTTCCGGGGATGCGAGTAACCTAGTTCGCCTACTTCGGGATGCTCCACCGCTATCCCCTCCTTGCATGGTGAAACAAGTATAAGAATACCGTCGTCTTTAAGAGCCAGATCTCCTGAATATACACCTTTAGCAGACTGCCACATATTCATATTAGACGGGTAAGCATCAGAAATCACGATATCCGCCAGCTCTTTAATCTCACAACCGTAAACATCCTTTGCAGCCCGGCACCCGGCCCTATAAGCTTTTACCGGCTCACCGCAAACACAGGCATATACTTTCCCGTTTCCTGCCTGAACAGTATTAAAAATAAACTTCAGACCGGCTTCAATGCCCACCTGATTTATTTCATCCCTGACAGGATTATCAATTTTACCCATTATATCCCTGCCTACATAATCTTTCGCACTCAGCCAGTGGGTCTGTCCGGTCGTTACGGCCCCACAGACGCCCGGCTGAACAATTTTTGCGCCGCCTGAAAAACCTGCAACCCGATGAGGGACAATATGACCTATACCTATTATAAAATCCGCTTCCAACAGCCTGCTATTTATCACAACGTCTGTGCCGTTATCGGTTCTGCCTATTTCAGTCAATTGATTCTTTTCGTACCAGAGGTGATCCCGAACCTTTACATTCTCCATTACCCATCGACCGTATTTCTTTATTTTCTCATTCTCATTCATTGCACGATGGGTACCTGAAGCGATCAGAAGCTCAATATTTTTCAGAGGCACTCCTGTTGATATTATTTCCTTAATCATTACCGGCAGAATTACATCAGTCGGCGTAAGCCGTGTATAATCATCAACAAGTATAAGAACTTTTTCATTTCCTTTAAGCTCTTCACTAAGTCTGCCCATTCCAATCGGATTCTCAAGACATTCCACAACAAGTTGTTCAGCTGGACGGCAATCGATCATGACATCATTTGGTTCAATAATATTTATAATGTTTTCTGAAGGAACCAAAACTGACGCTATACCGTCATCATGGAAAACAAGTTCATAAACCATTTCAAACTCCACTGGACAACAGAGGGGCATCCGCCCCCCTTTTCCGTTGTTTTCAAATCATTTTCAACCGTATTAATTCTTTTTTTATCGCCCCGATTTCCGCGGCTGATGCCGGAACAAAAGGCTTGCGGGGAAATGATTTTATAATGCCCCTGATTTCAAGCATTGCGTAAACTGCAAGTTGAGTTGAACGTGCAAGATACATTACATCCCGCAATTCATTTATCTTGAACTGGGTTTCAGCACATGCCGCCATGTCCCATTTCATACCCTCTTCGAACATTTTCATATTAATTTCAGGAAACGCATTTGCAAGACCAGGAATAAATGCTTCACAGCCGAGAACCCTGGCGGAAGCAAACATTGCCTCAGTTCCTAGCGCTACATCGAAATTCTCATCTTTAAGAACCCTGTGGTATGTCGCATGAACAAGAATATCGAATGTTGCATCCTTAACTCCTGCAAGTCCGCGTGATTTAAGCTTTTTAAGTGTTTCAAGTCCAATCTCATAACCCTGAAACCCCGGATTGTTATACAAATAAACCGGTATTTTTACCGATTCAATCAGATCAGTATAAAAATCAATAAGATCATCTTCTTTATGTGAAAAGTAAAACGGACCGACTGCTGCTACAGCATCTACTCCGGCTGATTCCGCATGTTTTGCAAGTTCAATTGATTCAATATTATTCGTTGTTCCCACCATCGGTATTACTGGTATGTCTCCTTTAGTAATAGACATAGTAGTTTCTACGACCTGCTTCCTTTCCGAAAGATTCATCATTGGACCGGCTCCGTATGAACCGGTAATAAATAACCCGTTAACTTCTTTTTTAAGATAAGTAACGAGGGTTTTTAGGTTCTCTACATCAAGCTCTCCATTTTCTTTAAAAGGTGTGATCATTGGAGGGGTAACCCCTTTCATTTTGAACATATTTCTCTCCTTAGCATGTAAATATTTATTTTCGAGTAATTAAATTATAATTTTCTGTCTATAATAAAGCTGTAAGACTACACCACCTGATAAACAGGCTTACCTTCCTTAAGCATGCTGTATACATTCTCACCGACTTTCCGCCTCAGCTCGGCAATCGATGTCTCAGAATACCAGCCAAGATGCGGCGTAATGGTTACTTGCGTCGGAAACTTCAGCAGTTCTGAAACATTGTAATCTGAATCCTGCATATCAAGCACATCAAGGCTGGCATTTCTCACTTTTCCTGATTTAATAGCTTTCAATAAAGCCTCCTCATTTATTATACCTCCACGCGAAGTATTAACTATGGACACTCCATCCTGCATTAAAGCAAAAGCCTTTTCGTTAAGTATATGATGTGTTTTATCGTTTAACGGAGCATGCACCGACAAGACCTCCGACTGCTGAAGGAGTTCTTCAAATGAAACAAATTCAACCCAGTCCCAGGCATTCTGCTCAGCAAATCCCGGATCGAAGGTCAGTATCCTGCAATTGAATGCACGCAGTTTTTCAGCTGTACGTCGTCCGATATTACCAAAAGCGAGCAACCCGACTGTACACTCCGAAAACCTTTTCAACGGTTTAATTTTGTTATATTCCCAAATGTTTTCATGAATAAGATAATTAGCCCTTGTTATCGCCCTTAAACAGTTCATAATATGGGCAACCGCAGTATCCGATACTTCCTCAATACAATAATCTGGTACATTTGCAACTGCTATGCCCTTCTGTTTTGCAGCGTTCAGATCCACTACGTCAACACCGATTGCATAACGTGCAATAATTTTACATTTTTCCATCGCTGCAATAACTTCTTCATTAATCTTTCCGAACTGAACAATCACAGCATCAGCATCTTTCACATAAGGTATAATTTCATCAGGTTCAATAACACCTCCGGGTTTCAGCTTTGTTAAATCAATAATCTCAATATCCTCAATCTGTTTAAGAATCTCAACTTCCTGTGCATTATCAGGATAATAGTAATCAGTAAAAACAACTTTAAAAGACATTACAGTACACCCGCTCTTTTCAGAATATCGATAGATCCCTTTATATTAAGCATATCGATGTCGTCCACATTTGTTATTGACCGGACTCCGCCGTTCCAGTTCATTTTATTTTTCAATATATGTTCATAGATCCTGCAGCGGCCTTCATGCCCGACGAGCACAATGTTTGAATCCTTCGGAAGACCCATCTCGTCAAACTGATTAAGAGAGTGCATGTCCTCTGAAGCAATGAGAGACTCAACAAACAACTTTCGTTCATACCATTTTGTTTTAAGCAGAACATCAAGAAAACGTGTCATTAAAAGAGATCTCAGAAATCCTCCGCTTTCAATCCATTTAAAACCATAATCTATAACACCGGTATCAAAATAACCGTCGGGCTCATTCTCACCTTCCGGAGCTTCGATTGATTTTCCCAGAAATGTTTCTTTCTTGATTGCTTCATACACTTGTCCGGAAAGAGTTGTTAAGCTGCTGAGGACCTTTCCTTCCTTACTTAAAGATATAAACTTTGTATGAGAAGAAAGAATAACCATCGTAAAAGGCAATTCAATTCCAAAACCGGCAAGTATTCCCGCAACCTGAGCCTCTTCACCTCTCATAAAATCAAGCATTCCGACTTGCTCCGGTTTTGTATTCTCCGGATCAAATTTATTTTTTATTCCCGGAATGAAATATATGGGAATATCCACAGGAAAAATATTAAGATCGTGGACTTTTTTTAATCCGGCAGCCAGTTCTTCAGGTCCGGCGGGCACCCAGAGATGCGGTATCTCAATCAGGCCAATCTCAGATGTGATCATTCCTGCCGATACTGCAAAACTTATATCTTCTACTTTCAGTCCTGCATTTCCAACTGCCTCATGAAAAGCATCTTTAAGTCCATTTTTCAAAGTATCCTTGCTTCCTGTCATTGAGGTATCACGAACACCGACCTTTCTGACTCCCTTCCCTACAATCCTTTCATCCTTATCTATTATATAAACTCTTGAATTGGTAGTTCCGCAGTCGATTGATGCTAAATACATACTGTCTCCTATTTACCGTTCTTTTTCTTTCTGTAGTAAATCATAATCATTATAAGAACAATTATTCCGTTTGCCATTTTTCTTCCGGCCTCGGGCATTTTAACCACCGTTAAAATACCTTCCAGCATTATTATAATTACTGCCCCGGCCGCAGTTCCAAGATAACCGCCTTTCCCGCCGGTCATAGCTGTACCGCCGATAACGACTGCCGTAATGGACCACATTGTGTACTCTGTTCCCGATTCCAGAAATGCCCTGGACGTGTTGCCGGCAAGTAAAAACCCTGTTAGCGTAGACAAGACTCCGCTGATACAGTAAACAAGGGTTCTCAATCCCCTAATTTTAATTCCGGTAAACTTTGCAGCTGTCGGATTCATTCCCAGGTGATATATTTTCCTGCCGACTACCGTCTTACGTAAAAAGATCAGGGTTATGGCAGACATAATTATCCATACCCATAAGATAGACGGCAAACCGGCTGTTGTTCTTGCACCGATATGCTCCAGAATCGGAGACGCAACGCCGCGCGGCGCGCCGTTTATGGAGATCAGCATAACCCCGTTTACCAGTGAACTCGTAGCCAGCGTCATTACAAGTGGAGAAATCCTGACAAATGAAATACCTGCACCGTTTAACAACCCGAATCCTGCGCCCATCAACAGAACAAGAAGAAACGCCCATCCGGTATTTGCATCATATCCGTTCACAAACATACAACCGTATATCTGACCCATTGTAATCAACGAACCGATAGTCAAATCTATTCCACCGGTAAGAATAACAAGCGTCTGACCTATTGCACAAATACCTACAAAAGAAGCGGTTCTTAGAATATCTTTTATATGTCCAAAAGAAGCGAAACCGGCCGACAGAAATTCTCCAATTACAAACATTCCGATAATAACTGCTAAAAGCAAGACAATAATTTTATTTCTTTTCAGTACCTCGAGGAGACTGTTCTGCTGCAGTGTATTGACCATATTATCTGCCCCCCAGTCGAAGTGCATTCTTTATTCCGGAGAACAAGTTCCGGTTCGTATTATCTTCACTATTCAATGATGTTATTGTCAGAGCAATTATAATCACCAGCCCCTTGGCAACATACTGGTAAAATGTTGACACCCCTACCAGGTTTAAAATATTATCTATTAAATAGAAGATATATGCCGCTCCGAGGATCCCTGTAACCCCTCCGCGTCCACCGGACAGAGCTACCCCGCCGATAACGGCAACTGCAATGGAGTTCATTACATAAGGTTCGCCAACCAGCGGATCGGCGGATATCATCATTGCCGATAAAAACATACCCGCAAGAGCAGAGTACATCCCGCTGACTCCATATACCGATATTTCGATTCTATTTGCGTTAATTCCGGATTCAACAGCAATTTGCTTATTACCTCCGATTGCATAAACCGAACGACCAAAAACAGTTTTCTTTAAAATAAACCCGGTTAAAAAGAGCACTGTTATTATTATCAGAAGCGGCATCGGGACAACACCGAATAACTTTCCTGTGAGCGATCGGTAAACTGCCGTCGAAATTTCACCGCCCGGAACATCCATAATAAACAGCGTAGCACCGGTCCATATTGTGCTTGTAGCAAGTGTCACTATAAACGGAGGAAACCCCCAATGTGCAATTATAAAACCGTTTGATAACCCTATCAGAAGGCCGGCAATAACTGGAATGATTGCCCAAAGTATAATATTCGCCGGCGTATCTACAAAAGGCAAACTTGCGGCTATTACATTTGTAAAACCTATTATAGCCCCAACTGATAAATCAATCCCGCCTGTCAGAAGCACAAACATCTGTGCAATACCGGCAAGTAAAAGCGGGGTAATCCGAGTTAAGAGGTTTACATTATTGGCCCAGGTCAAAAACCTTGGCTGTAATATACATGCTGTAATATAAATAAGTACCGCAATTACATATACGGGGACATACATCATTCTGTCGCGTTGCTGTACTCTCATTCTCTAACCTCATTTCCATTAATATCAAAAGCAGCAACTGCTCCTTTCATGATATTCTCTTCTGTAATCTCATCACCCTGCAGTTCTGCCGTAAAACAATTATGGTTCATCACCATAACCCTGTCGCTTACGCCAATCAATTCAAGCATGTCGCTTGTATAAATAATTACTGCAGCTTTTTCATCTGCAAGTTTCCTTATAATCCTGTAGATCTGCTGTTTGGTTCCTACATCTACTCCCCTGGTCGGTTCCAAAAGAATAATTACATCCGGATCAGCGAGAAGCCATTTACCGATAACCAGTTTCTGCATATTACCGCCGGATAGCGAATCAGCCGGTTGCAAGTCACTGCTGATCTTCACAGCAAGCTCTTTCACCATTCTGTCTACATCAGACTTCTCTTGTTTTTTCTTAATAAAACCTGCTTTCTTGCGCATGTCCAAAGTTGCAGCAGCCAGATTCTCATAAACGGAAGCTCCGGAGAATACCCCCTCTTCACCTCGGTTTTCCGGTACTAATGCAATTTTTAATCGAACGGCATCAGCCTGGTTTCTGACGTTCAACTTACGGCCATGAATCATAACAGAAAGTTCATCAACCGCCTCAAGCCCGAAAATTGACTGCAACAGTTTAATCTGCCCCTGTCCCTGCAGTCCCCCAATCCCAAGGACCTCCCCTTCATTTACCGAAAGCGAAACAGGTTTTGATTCAGGCAAGTATTTGACCGACATTGAAAATATTTTTTTATCATTACTTTTTTCAGCTTTTGGCGGAAAAACTTCTTTCAGATCTCTTCCTACCATCTTTGAGATCAATTTATTTTCATCAAAAGCTGAAATATTATCTGTAACCACTTTTTTACCGTCTTTCATGACTGTTACACGATCAGCAAGCTCAAAAACCTCTTCAAGCCGGTGTGATATATATATTATACCCTTGCCCTCATCCCTAAGTTTCCTGATTATCCCGAATAGAATTTTGACTTCCTCTTTTGAAAGTGACGCTGTGGGCTCGTCAAAAATTATCAGTTTGGGCTGCTGAGACAGGACCTTTCCAATTTCAACCATTTGCCGCACAGCCATCGGAAGACCGCTTATAAGTTCATCGGGTTTAATTCTAAGGTTTACACCGGAAAGGACATCTTCAGCGATTTTATTTATTTTCTGCCAATCGATTCGAATGCCCCTCCTGGGCCACATTCCCATCGATATATTCTCTGCTACCGAACAGTCCGGCAGAAGTGACAACTCCTGGTATACCACTCCTATACCGTTTTTACGGGCTTCAGCATTATTACGCAGAATACATTTTGCTCCATCTATAAAAATCGTACCCGAATCAGGCTGATGAATACCTGCCAGCATCTTCATAAGGGTACTCTTGCCGGCGCCGTTTTCTCCTACCAGACAATGAACCTCTCCGGACCTGCAATCGAAACCTACAGAATCAACAGCTAAGGTGCCGGGAAAACTTTTAGTAATATTTTTCATTTCCAACAGAATATCTGTTTTATGCATCTGGTCTGTCATCCTTTAAGATAAAAATATTGTTCCCGGTATAATCCGGGAACATATTCCACTACTTTTAATTCTCGAAAAGAGCCTTTACACGCTCATCGGGTAATTGAGAATTACACCAGAATGCGTCGGAAAGGCTGGTCCGTACATAGTCATCCAGTTCCGCTGCATTTATAGTAGGAATCGGAAGAGTAATTTCTTTTGCAACAGCTTTGCCGTCAAGAGCATCAATTGCAACCTGCATAGCTTTTTTGCTTATCCATGTCGGCATTGAAGTAGCTATTGAATCAAAACTGCTGCCGCCGTCCTTAAGCTTTTTCCATACCTTCAGGAACCCGTTTCCATCTTCACCGGTAACAGGCGGTATATCCAATCCTCTTTCATTATAGGCTTTTACTACGGCCTCACTCATTGCGCCGCCCTGCGACCAAACACCGTCGACCTGCGCGTTTGAAGCTATTATATTCTCCATTGCTCTTTTTGCCTTGGCAAAATCCCAGTCGGCATAAACAACATTGATTATTTCAATCTCCGGATACTGATCAAGCACAGACATTGCGCCGGCATATCTTCCTGCTGATACCGAAGTACCCTTGATTCCGTTAAAAGCTACTACATTACCCTTGCCGCCCATTGCTTCAACAAGCCATTCAGCCTGAACACGACCAAAATCAATTTGATCTACAATAACATGCGAGGTAATATTATCCGTATCAACAACATTGTCGAAGTCAACAACTACAATGCCGGCCGCCATTGCCTTATCAACTACCGGGATAAGGGCTTTCGGGTTTGATGCGGTTATGCAAATAGCATCTACACCGCGTGCGATAAGGTCTTCAATATCAGCTATCTGCTTTGCGGTATCGCCGTTTGCCTCAGTAGTAATAAGCTGCTTAACCATTGGATTATTGTCAGCTTCAAAGCGAGCTTCTTCCATCATCTGAACCCGCCATGAATTACCGAGGCTGTAATTACTCAGGCCGATAACATAGCCGTCTCCGCTTCCAGCTGAAGATTCCTGCTGCCCTTCGGCAAACGCAGAGAATCCAATCCCAACCATCAGTACCAAAAGTACCAAAAACATTCGTTTAATCATTTTAAACCTCCATAAAAACTTAATCCGGCAAACAGCCGTTTAATGCGCTAAAGAATTGCCACGGCCCTGCAAGGAGAACCTTCCCGGCCGGACAGTTTCAACGGTAATGCACTTATAATCCATCTCTTTCCAGCGGGAATTTTATCCAGATTAGCCAGATTCTCAACAATAGGAATTCCGGCTTTAAACAGGGCCTTATGAATGCCGTTGTCGGGAGAACCAACAGGGTCAACTGCCGTTGCATCTGTCATATATGAACATATTTTTTTTCTTACAAGAAGATTTACAAGATTCTTCGAAGGCCACGGATAAAGGCGGTTATAATCCGCAGTCTCTGCATAATGCCCTATTCCGGTTTCTACAACAAAAATCTCACCCTCTTTTAACTCGTCAAGCGAAGGCTCCAATTCCTCAGCGCCGAATTCCTGCCCGTAAATATTTTTTTTAAGCCTGAAAATAATAGTTTCACCATAAAAATATTTCAAAGACATCTCATCAACTGGTTTTCCGTCCGCAAGAAAATGGAGAGGCGAATCAACATGTGTTCCTGTATGAACCAACATTGTTATCCTTGTTAAATTATAACCTTCCGAATTAACCCTTGCCTTCCAGGAGAAAGAAGGTCGCTCGGTATTGGGATATACAAGCATTGAATCCGTAACAGGATAACTTAAATCAATTATCTTTTTATTCATCATCCCCCCATATTGCCAAATGCTCTCCGCAATGCTTGAGCACTATATCAGGGATAGCGGGACCCGGTGTACACCCCGGAATATGAACTGTCTCGGGATGGTTACGATATTTTTCTTTCGTACAATCACCGATTACAAAATATGGACCTTCCTTCAGATGTTTTTCAAAATGGACATCTTCCGCATTAAAACCGAGCATAAAGGTTGGTCTGCCTTTTTTCTCGTTTATCTTTTCCCAAAGCCCTTCCTTTTCCCAAAAAAGAGCCGGCCCGATAAACCAGACAAAACAGCCCGGACACATTCCGCCGATTATCATATTACATGGAAATCGGTTATAAAGAACTTCTACCGGTTTTTCAACCTTGATCGCAATATCCTGAATATCAGGCCCTATAAGAGTGATATTGTTTCTCAGGATCTCTCCATGACCATCAAGATATGCAGTCCATGGGAAAATCAGTTCATTCTTATCAATGGATAAAAGTTCCGAAGAAATGGAATCATTTGCCACCGGATCATTTGATGCTAAAAGTACACCCAGAAACCGGGGAACAGATAAATCCGGGCCATCACCCTCTCCAATAACAACCCCATCAGTAAAACAGATACTTTCAGGTAATATTCCATGAATTTCAGACACCAGCTTCGGCAGCTGCCCCTGATGGTATTTCAGCCTGGTTTTTTGATCAATCAAACCTACCCAGTTCTTAGTGGATCCGGTCATAGCTCCAAAACGGTGTGTTTTAAGCTTTGCAAAATTTATAATTGCATCAGCTTCCAGCATTTTCACCGGAAGTGATATTTCAGCCATAATATCGCTGTCAGGCATCTGCACATTTCTTCGCTCGGAAGGATCATCTATGTTTACAAGTTCAGCACCGGCGGCTTTAACCGCTCTACCCATTCCGGTAGCCTCAAGAGCCTCGCTGCTTTCTGCGAAACCGGCAGAAGAATCTCCGACATAGACAGTAGCAACTCCACGCTCTTTTAATATGGAAACCAAAGCTGACACAAACCGGGGTTCTGTTGTGATACTCTCTTTTGCAGTTGCGCTCAGGATCAGGTTCGGCTTAATGAATACCGTGCCGGCGGAAGGTATTTTAACCCCGTTGGCTTCAAGATTTTCAATTGCCTCATTAACCATAAAGTAAAAATCAGTATTACTATAGGACAAGGTTTTCGACTTGATAATTGTTACAATAGATTTTTTATCCGATCTTTTTCGCTCCAAACCTTTTGTCATACTTGAACCTCCGCAACAATATTTACCGGAGAGCCGTCTACACCCTTCAGCCTAAGAGGAAAAGCATAAACCCTTAAGACATTTTTACCCCGAAGAAGCTCAATATTGACATCTTCAAATATAATCACCGGACGAGCTTCCGAGACACCCGGGTCAAGCAGGGTCCGGTGTACTGAAAATCCGTTTACAGCCCCCAAAACAGCGCTTTCAATACTCAGGCTGTCTATTGCTACAGCCTTCACATTCAACAGTTCCGTCCTTATAAACAATGCAGCTTCCTCCGACAGAGCCGGAAAATCATCACAATATTCTTTCTTTTTTCCTCTCCTTGATGCGTAACCTGTATCAAGGAATAAAATTTCAGCATTTTCAGCATCGGGGCAATTTTTAATTTGATTTCTGCTTACAAGACCCGACTTTTCAAGCGGACAATCAACCAGAGCTACTCTTTCATAACAGAAATCTTCAATCGGAAGCAGATCAATAGTCTTTCCTGTAGCTGAAAAATGGAAAGGCGCATCAACATGTGTTCCGGCATGAATATAATGTTCTATTACTGTAGTATTGCAATCATCACCATTACTAATCCTGTTAATAGCCCTGAATCGTTCTGCAGGACTCCCCGGATATACGGGAGAATCCTCCGATAAAGGATATGAAAGTTCTATAAGCATTGTGCCTCCGAATTATTAAAAAAAGAAATTTTTTCCTTTTTTAATAGATTATCATAAAATAGCGTGATGTCAAGGGAAATTATTTCTTTTTTAGGTATTTTTTTAATAAGAATAGAAATAATTTCCTCTCAAAACATAATTAATGTCCAGGATTATTCTTATCTCGTGAGGTTACAAAAAAGCAGAAACTCGACGGTTCAAAACATCTTTATTGTAATTTCTTGTAATATAATTATTTATAATCGTGATGCAATAAATTATAAAAAAATTGCCTTTATGATCAGAGTAAAAATAAATATTAATCTCAATCTAAAAAATATTATAGAAAAAAATTTCTTATGATTTCAAAGAATTTTACCGGAGAAGTATATCATCGCTGGCGCAATATGCTAATAAGTTTTTAAAAATCGGTAATATAAGAAAATATTTCTAAATTTTCCAATTGAGCAAAAGAAATAATTTCTTATATTCGGGTTTACAGATAAGCTTTTATAACATATCATATTATTGTTATGCCAACTAATACGCCTGTTTTAGCCAAGATAAACGAAAAGTATGATGAACTCACAAAGATGCAACAGAAGATTGCGGATTTCATTCGCAAAAACTCATCCCAGGTAATACGAATGTCTATTTCAGATCTTGCTGAAGCTACCGGCAATAAAAGTGAATCATCCATAGTGCGTTTCTACAGGATTCTGGGATTCTCCGGTTATCATGATTTCAAGGTTGCGTTGGCAACAGAAATTGCAGGCAAATCATTTTATCATGCTTACTCCGAGTTGACTGAAAACGACAATGTCTCAACGGTAAAAGAAAAAATTTATAATGGAATTATAAAAACTCTGCATGACAATTATTCACTGATTGATGACAATTCTCTGGAAAAAGCGGTCGATCTGATATTCAAAGCCAAGAGAATAATTTTTCTTGGCTTTGGACAATCAGGATATATGTGTGAAAACGCTAAATTCAAATTCACACGTCTCGGCTTTAACTGTTTTTACAGTCCTGACAGCCATTTTAATACAATGCTGCTCACTGAACCAAAAGATGGAGATTTGCTGATTTGCATTTCTTTCTCAGGACTTACAAAAGATGTGATTGTACCTGCTCAGGAATCGAAACCTGTAGCCAAAGTAATAGCAATAACAGGATCTGCAAAATCTACTTTAGGACAGCTTGCTGATGTTTGTCTTATATCACATACAGAAGAACTGAATTACCGAACTGATGCTATGATGGCGCGTCATGTACAAAACATGTTTCTTGATATGATCTATATTGCAGTTACAATACAAATGGGCGACTCGGTAGTGAACAGACTTAATAAAACAAAACAGGCTCTTTCATATCTTAAATTTTAATTTCAATGAATAAAAGAAGATTTTCCGATATCGTCCCTATTACCGGCATGGTTCTCTTCTGGGCTATTACACCGGTAACTATTGCATGGGTTAAAGCGGACTTTTCCCTGACTTTCCAGGTATGGTTGCGTTACCTCAGCTCCTCTGCTGTGCTATGGGCAGTAGTAATAATCAATAAAAAACTCAGACTAGAACTTTCAATAATAAAGCAGAAATCAGGTTATTTCTTAAGCAGAATGTTGGTTATTGCCATCTGTACAATATCGTTTCAATTGTTTTACACATACTGTTTTTTTCTGATTCAACCGGCTTTTGGTATACTTCTGTACCAGTCACAGGCTGTTTTTTCTCTTTTAACGGGAGCAATCTTTATTACAGCAGAAAGAAAACTGCTGAAATCCGGAACAACCATAACTGCCATCGTGATGGCAGTCTCAGGCGCCCTTGCAGTTATTTTATTTAAGGATGAAAAGGTAGGTTTCTCTATGAATGCAGGAGTGTTTATGGCTCTTCTTGCGGCTGTCTCATGGTCTTTCGTAGGACTTACTACCCGGATGTGGCTTACCGATCATCTGCCCCCTGTTCTGATAGTAACAATTATCTTCAGTATGGTTTCGATAATACTGACACCTTTTGCATTTCTGACCGGGGAAGCTGTTATCGGCAACCCCGGGATATTGAAGTGGACCGTATTAATCGGATCCGGCCTTCTGGGTATTGCCGGCGGACAGGGATTATACTACTACCTGCTTCCGAGAATCGGGATCATTATTGCAGCATCTGTACAATTACTTGTACCATTCGCTACAGGGATTCTCTCGTACTTTTTTTTCGGGGAAACAATAAACCTGATTCAAATTACCGGCGGCCTGACTCTGCTGTACGGATGCAGGATCATAATAAAAAACAAAAACAAACTTCAGATATAAAACAAATTAGATTATTTTCGGTCTTTTAACATTTAACCCGTCGCCGAAGCCTGTAACGGAAGCCCAAATCTTTTTACTTAACAGAACTCCTTTTGAAGCAGCATTAATCTCATTCTCGGCTTCTTTCAATCCGGGATAATAAACACGGGTTTGTCCTTCTGCCGGTTGAGATTTTTTCAACTGTCTTAGCATTTTATCCATATCTGATTTGAAACTTTCGACTTCACGAAAGCGGGATATTTTCATTGCCCCGAAGAAATGCGATACCCTTGCAGAAGTTTCCTGCGAATCGGCTACGTCGGGACCAAAATCAGCTCCCGAAAGAACAGCGGTCATTATATCCACAAAAAGTGCCAACCCGTATCCTTTATAACCTCCAAAAGCCTCACCTTCACCGCCCAGAGGCATAATTCCGCCCCCCCTGCGAAACAGCATATTTTCAAGCAACGGGCCAGGTTCAACAGCGCTCAAGCCCTTTTCATTTACAGCCCAACCTGCAGGAAGCTCTTCCCCATTCCGCTCATACACCTCTATTTTTCCGCGGGAGACAACCGTTGTAGACATATCGAGAACATAAGGGATTTCTGTTAATGATGGAACCGCCACAGCAAGAGGATTAGTTCCGAACATCACGTTTCTACCGAAAGTAGGAACACCAAGAGCTGCGGTGTTTGTCATACAGAAACCGATCATATCAGAATCCATAGCCATCATCGCATAATACCCGGCAATTCCAAAATGATTTGAATCTCGTACACAGGAAAATGCCAACCCGCTTTCTTCAGCTTTTTCTATAGTAGCTTTCATTGTTCTGTAGCTTACAGGAGGTCCCATTACACCTTTAGCATCTACGACCAGCGAAACTGAAGTATCATATACCGGTTCCGGAATAGCATCAAGTTTCATTACACCTTTATCAATTCCGGCAAGATACCGCCATAAACGGCCGATTCCATGCGAGGGAATACCCCTTGAATCAGCAGCAACAAGAACATCTGCAATTATTCCTGCATCAGCAGCATTCAACCCCTTAGCTACAAATATTTCTGAAATATATGCGATTAAATCCTCTCTTTTTACACGCACTTCCATTAACATCTCCTCAGGGCTTCAGTGTCTTTACATACATTCAGTAAATGAATTCTCATTGCTTCCACGCTTCCGGAGACATCCCGTTTCTCCAAATATTTAATTATCTGTACATGTTCCGAGTATGTTTCCTTAATTCTTTTTCTGGTTTTATCCTTACTGAAAACATCCATTTGTTTCCAGATATCCACTATCTGCCTGGTAATAAAGGAGAAAAGAGCAATCAAAGCTGTACTGTGAGAATATTTAACAATTTCGAGATGAAAGTATATATCATCTTCGATTGCTCTTTTTTCTATTCTGGATTTACTTAAAAAGATGTCATTTGCCTTCTTGACGCTATCAAGCTCCTGCTCTGTCATTCGGTCTGCAGCAAGCTCAACTGCTCTTAATTCAAGAACCATACGAGTATCCATCACCGACACAGGATCAAGAGTATCTTCAATGTCCAGAATATTTGAAATCAATCCGCAGAGGATTTTAGACTCCATATTAGCAATAAAGGAACCGCTTTGCGGTTTTGTTTCAAGAACTCCGTACAGCTCAAGCTTTTTAAAAGCAGCCTTAAGCTGCTGTTTTGCAACACCAAGCGATTTCTGCAACTGAAGTTCCGAAGGAAGTTTATCACCAGGCTGCAATGCCCCGTTATGCATAAGATTAAGAATTTGCCGGATTATTAAATCTGAGATTTTCGGAACATCTATTTCTGTAAAGGGGTCCAGTTTCATCAACACCACCCATTCTATGCTTCTAATCAACTAATCGACCAATTTAATCTAACTGTTATTTCTGAAACTGTCAATTAATAGAATCAGCACTAATTCTTCAATACAGATTATTTAGAGCGTTTCTTTCTGAAAACCTTGTCTGCTTCATTGCTTTACAGGAAAAGCAGCATACATGGGCGTAAGCGTATACTTTTGCGGCATCTGCCAGAAGCTGTGAATACATCCCTGCTCAGCCGGCCCTCTGTTTTCAGCAGCTGTACTTTGCCCTAATCTTTCCAAAATCCTTTTTTATCGCCTCTGGTGATATTCCGAAAAAGCTGAAATCCAAATTACGGTGTTTCTTCTGATGCTTCTGCAGGCTTCTATTTTCCATATATTCCTGGTATGATTCGGACATAGCGAGTCGGGTAAAATCGGATATTTTTTTCATAAGAGAACCCGGATCATTCTTGAGTTCTTCAAACTCCACAGACAGCAACTGTTCGGCAGGAATCTTTTTACTAATTTTTTCAAAATAGTGATACAACATAAATGAATATTTGTATTTATGAGTAAAATAAGTATTCAACTCATTTTCTGTCAAACGTTCATTTATAAAATTGTAATGCATTGAAAAAAAAGACGGGATTGTCTCCACAGGGTCACGGTATATATAAACAAATTTTGCATCGGGAAAATATTTCAGAATTTTCTGTATGCGCAAAACCGACGGGTTTGTTTTTAAAAGCACCCGTCTCTTTTTCTGTGTTACCAGCTGCCTCTTGAGATACTCCCTGAAAAAAGGCATATCGCTTTCTTCACCGTTAAAGTCATGCCAACCTGCCCTGATCCCCTTTTTCCTGGTTTCGGGATTTAAAAGAAGCCACGGACAAAAAATTGTCAGAATTTCAGTATTCAGGGAATGGAGAAAAAGCCCCTCGTCTTCCTCAATGCTGAAAAGTTCCATGCGGTGACCTTTTTTCTCGGAGTCCAGGATATTGAATTTATTAAACAGCATGGCTGCAGGCGTAAGAAGTTTCCGCATCAAAATCGAGGGAAAAAGAAGTGTTTGAAAAGTACTGAATGCCACTTCGCCTGTTTGGGCAATATAATTTTGAAGTGATGTAGTGCCGCTGCGAGGGTGACCTATTACTATAATCGGTTCCCGGACTTCAGTATTCTTTATATCGCGGTAAAAAATATTATCCAGCCTGAACAGCAATTGCATAAAGTAATGCAGAGGAATAAAAACAACAGCATAAAATATCGTTTCCAGATACCGCCGGCCTTTCCAGTAAGCCCTCAGTATAATAATCAATCTGTTCAGCAGTCCCTTGAAGTAAAAAAATCCGGCTTTGCTCATAATTCAATATTAATTAGCAAGCGATTATTAATCAATAAAAGATGAAGTTTAGAAAAAACTTTAAGGAGAATTTCAGAAAACCAAAGGGCCCCCTGGTATTTCTCTCTTAAATCTCTCCCGGCCCTTACCCAATACACATTCGTGTAATCCGCGGCCAATTACTTGTTTCTTGTCTTTTTATGCAGCGTAAAAACCTGGGGTATTGAACCGTCGGGACCGGCAATAATGCTGCCGTCAGGGTAGTGAATTGAAATACGGCATTCGTCCCCAGATATAGACATTTTCGCGTAATTCAGGGTGTTCTCTCCGTATTGATAACCGAACCACTCGTTATCAGTTGCATACGAAATTGACGGATCATCCGAATAGCCGCCGTCTTCATCAAAAGGCAACTGGTAATAATGAAGATCGGTATCATTAAACTGATTGACACCCATCACCCCGGCAAAAAAGACGCCTGTGTCCCATGGATACTGTATTGTGTCGATATCCTCCATTTGTCCGGAGGCTAGGTTGTACCATTGGTGCGATTCATCAGTAAACGGGCGGTGCGTAAGAAGGTCGTAGTTGCTTTCCAGGCTTGCCCCGGAGGTGCCTATAACAAAATAGTCTATAGGGTTCCTCCCTGCTTTGTCGCCGGCATTCAGCAGGTATCCGTTTTTTCCGTACTGATATCTCCAGTGTTCATAAAAATGCGTATGGCCCCAGAAGGCGGCATCGACATCATAGTCGGACAGAATCGGAAGGATCCATTTTCTGAGTTTGACGTCGTCATGAAACTCTCCGCTGGTCAGCACCGTCTGGTGAATAACCACAAAGATCCATCCGGCGTTTTTCTCTACTGCATTTTCAAGATCCGAAACAAACCATTCCTTCTGTTTTCGGCCCATCTTTGAATTAAGCCCCGCAGGCCCGCCCTCGTAAGGATCCAGAACCGTAATATGGACCTCGCCTATATCCAGCGAATAATAACAGCTTCCGTCGTCGGCAAAATCATAGGGAAAAACGGACCTGAAACTTCCGTTGTTATGAAAAAGATAATACTCATGGTTGCCGACAGCGGGAATTAACGGCCGTTCCGAAGCCATGAGCGGCAGAGAATGCATCAGCAAATGCCAGTCGTCCGGCGAACTTCCGATCTGCACGGCATCGCCCACCTGAATGATAAAATCTGGGTCCTCGGCTGCAATCTGTTCGGCAACAACCCTGTTTGTTTTCAGGGTATACACGTTTTTCGGTTGAAGATCTCCGGCAATAATAAATTCAAGCGGACCGTCCTCCGGCACAGCAGGCGGGGTTGAAAAACTGAAAACCCTGTTCTTCCCGTACAGAAAAAGATCCTCATCGACGGAATAGAAGTATTCGCTGCCGGGAAGAAGATTATCCAGCATGACCGAATGGACCCGGGAATCCCGGGAAACCTCTGTATTTATCAGTTCGGACCCGGAAGACCCCCATTTCAATACAGAATCTTTTACCCCGGAAGTTATCCAGCAGACGGTTACCGAACTGCCTGCAGGCCCCGACTGGATCAGGTAAGGACCGTCGTTCCATGAATATCCTGATTCCGGGGCCCCGCGCCCGGTCGTCGTGCAGCCGGTAATTATCAGAATTATTAATACAGGCAGAAACAATAACGCTTCTCTTTTTTTCATCTTCCCTCCGGTCCTGTCCCGAAAAACAGGGGTGCAGTAAGTTTATCATCCATTCCGGCGACTGAAAAGTTAATAATGAGTTATACTTCAATACTGTTTCAAGGTTTACTGCGACGGAATCCTGAAAGTAAAAACAGAACCCTTTCCCCCGGCGCTTTCGACTGTTATGGTTCTCTGATGCTTTTCAATAAATTCCCTGCAGAGGATAAGGCCCAACCCGGACCCCTTTTTTTATTTATACCGATTGATGATATTGCTGATGCTGTTTGGGAGATTTCAATCCACGCTCCCGCGAAGGGAGCGACCTTGTTCCCTCTCCGTACAGATATTGATCTTGAGTTTCAATCCACGCTCCCGCGAAGGGAGCGACTAACAGCTTGTGTGGTCTGTTTAATCTTGATAAGGTTTCAATCCACGCTCCCGCGAAGGGAGCGACTAGATTACTTTATGCATTCGTCGCTAAACTATAGGTTTCAATCCACGCTCCCGCGAAGGGAGCGACTTATTATTCCATTTCCATTTTTCGGAATAGTTCCGTTTCAATCCACGCTCCCGCGAAGGGAGCGACTTCACCACAGAAACTATTGCGGCAAACGCTCCGGGTTTCAATCCACGCTCCCGCGAAGGGAGCGACTATTGGCAGCAGCAAAGTTAAAACTTGACAGCATGTTTCAATCCACGCTCCCGCGAAGGGAGCGACAGGAAAACAGTATGAGTGAAAGATATGTAATTCGGTTTCAATCCACGCTCCCGCGAAGGGAGCGACACGGTGATAAATACATGGACAGCGGGTATTGTATGTTTCAATCCACGCTCCCGCGAAGGGAGCGACTTGTTATGGTTGTTTATTCACGCGGAGGAGTTGGGTTTCAATCCACGCTCCCGCGAAGGGAGCGACTTGTTTAAAACGGCTTAATAAAAACTCATTAAGAGTTTCAATCCACGCTCCCGCGAAGGGAGCGACGTAGAAGATGAAAATATTTTAGTTGAATGGTATGTTTCAATCCACGCTCCCGCGAAGGGAGCGACTTGCCATTGTTACAGAAAGAAATTGACTATATCAAGTTTCAATCCACGCTCCCTTGCGAAGGGAGCGACCTGAGCATCCGGGGGGTTGGCTTCCACATACTCAAGTTTCAATCCACGCTCCCGCGAAGGGAGCGACTAGTTAAATCTACGGCGCTACTCGCAATACAAGTGTTTCAATCCACGCTCCCGCGAAGGGAGCGACGGGATTCTCCAACGTTTAGCTGGTATACAAGTTCTGTTTCAATCCACGCTCCCGCGAAGGGAGCGACAAGCGGGGTTATAATGCCTGTACGCTTCAAAGAAGTTTCAATCCACGCTCCCGCGAAGGGAGCGACCAATGCACATACTGTTTAACGTCATTATATCCGCGTTTCAATCCACGCTCCCGCGAAGGGAGCGACTATGACAAACGAACAGATTAAAAAATGGATTAAAGTTTCAATCCACGCTCCCGCGAAGGGAGCGACCGACGACATTGCAAAGGTGCTTGACTACTGGGAAGTTTCAATCCACGCTCCCGCGAAGGGAGCGACCTGAGTTTAAAGCCCTGCCTTTTCCCTGCCTCATGTTTCAATCCACGCTCCCGCGAAGGGAGCGACTTACGCTTTCATTTGCCGCATTGCTCTCAAATTGAGTTTCAATCCACGCTCCCGCGAAGGGAGCGACACACCGGCATGACTCAGGCCGTGCTTGATGCAGCGTTTCAATCCACGCTCCCGCGAAGGGAGCGACTTTATTTTCAGGTATCATCTTGGAAAAGAACTGGTTTCAATCCACGCTCCCGCGAAGGGAGCGACCGACGAAGTTTTCAAGCCTTTTGATTGCACAGAAGTTTCAATCCACGCTCCCGCGAAGGGAGCGACAATCGTAACCCTTCCTGTGTCCGTACTGATATAGTGTTTCAATCCACGCTCCCGCGAAGGGAGCGACGCCTGACAAGTGCCTCGTCCGACATTGTGAGCGTGTTTCAATCCACGCTCCCGCGAAGGGAGCGACTCAGGGGATGAGGATATTAGTTTGCAGTTTGCTGGTCTGGTTTCAATCCACGCTCCCGCGAAGGGAGCGACTTTATTATTCCATTTCCACTTTTCGGAGTAATTCCGTTTCAATCCACGCTCCCGCGAAGGGAGCGACTTGTTTGCCTAATTCAATACTTGCGTTATACCAGTTTCAATCCACGCTCCCGCGAAGGGAGCGACTTGAGAATTAGCTGTGCAACGTTAGCAGTCGGTGAGTTTCAATCCACGCTCCCGCGAAGGGAGCGACTGCCTATCGAGTTTTTAGACATCATATCAAGCAACGTTTCAATCCACGCTCCCGCGAAGGGAGCGACTTTGTAGTACTTCCGAGACTATTACATTTTGCATCGTTTCAATCCACGCTCCCGCGAAGGGAGCGACCAGTTCCTCTTTGCTGCCACGGCAATGATGCAGTGTTTCAATCCACGCTCCCGCGAAGGGAGCGACTCCTCATCCTGTACAGCAAAACATCTTTTGCTTGGTTTCAATCCACGCTCCCGCGAAGGGAGCGACGAATTTCACGCATAATACTTAATTTAAGAATACGGTTTCAATCCACGCTCCCGCGAAGGGAGCGACCAGATATGATGTAGTTGACATCGACAAGAGGGAAGTTTCAATCCACGCTCCCGCGAAGGGAGCGACGATGGTTGGAACTTACTGACAATGTAGTAGAGGTCGTTTCAATCCACGCTCCCGCGAAGGGAGCGACGTTATAGACACGATAAAGTGGGGGTTTCATGAATAGTTTCAATCCACGCTCCCGCGAAGGGAGCGACGATGGACAAATCTCTTGGCAGGATTTGGTAAAAAGTTTCAATCCACGCTCCCGCGAAGGGAGCGACTTACGTGGTCGGGCTGTAAGTTCGGCCCATAATGGTTTCAATCCACGCTCCCGCGAAGGGAGCGACTTCCGGCGCGGATGTAATATGTACCTGCTGTAGTCGGTTTCAATCCACGCTCCCGCGAAGGGAGCGACTTTATATTCGGTGTCCCGGCTTAAAAGCTCGGCATGTTTCAATCCACGCTCCCGCGAAGGGAGCGACTTACCATCCGGACAGATTTTAACAGATGAGCAAAGTTTCAATCCACGCTCCCGCGAAGGGAGCGACTCAGGTTCAACCGGGTGCGCCGCAGCATTAGAAGGTTTCAATCCACGCTCCCGCGAAGGGAGCGACTTTGTGTTTATCGATCTACTTACCAGATAGATATCGTTTCAATCCACGCTCCCGCGAAGGGAGCGACTGACGCTAAAGACAACATGTCTCAACCAATGAAAGTTTCAATCCACGCTCCCGCGAAGGGAGCGACCTATAGGGAAATTAGTTAGTCTTGGCTATCAATATGTTTCAATCCACGCTCCCGCGAAGGGAGCGACCCGGGTAGTCCGGGGTTTCCTATCTTATTGCCGGGTTTCAATCCACGCTCCCGCGAAGGGAGCGACTAGTTTCAATAGTTGTGCAAAAAACTGATTTATCTGTTTCAATCCACGCTCCCGCGAAGGGAGCGACTCTCTCTGGGCCATCACTACATATTGCGATCAGAGTTTCAATCCACGCTCCCGCGAAGGGAGCGACTTTCGTCTGATAAGGCGCGGATGCTGACTGTTGATGTTTCAATCCACGCTCCCGCGAAGGGAGCGACTTTCTCGGCTCAGGCTCAACGCTTATCGCTTGTGAGTTTCAATCCACGCTCCCGCGAAGGGAGCGACCAACGACTTCTATTGTGATGATTATAATCCAAATGTTTCAATCCACGCTCCCGCGAAGGGAGCGACGCCGGGATTTAACCACCGTTTGCCCGGATAGCGGGTTTCAATCCACGCTCCCGCGAAGGGAGCGACCCGTTACTTTCCGTAAAGAGACGCTAAAGGACTTTGTTTCAATCCACGCTCCCGCGAAGGGAGCGACTTGGGTATCCGTGGGAGACGCCAGA
This sequence comes from Spirochaetia bacterium, assembly GCA_963675665.1. GTDB lineage: Bacteria > Spirochaetota > Spirochaetia > UBA9216 > UBA9216 > Thalassospirochaeta. The sequence continues at coordinate 2,311,188 of OY776510.1, read as the reverse complement.
GTCAGTACATGTTTCAATCCACGCTCCCGCGAAGGGAGCGACTATCAGGGGCAGGCATTGCTACATGCTACCCGAGGTTTCAATCCACGCTCCCGCGAAGGGAGCGACCATGATATATTCTCAATACCGCCATATCCTATTAGTTTCAATCCACGCTCCCGCGAAGGGAGCGACGTGGATCTCTTGAGGTCCCTATATTCGGAGAACTTGTTTCAATCCACGCTCCCGCGAAGGGAGCGACCCGACATATACATCGTCACCCTCTTTAAACGTGTGTTTCAATCCACGCTCCCGCGAAGGGAGCGACTTTATTCGCGAGACGTTAGATGAAATTTTGGAGGGTTTCAATCCACGCTCCCGCGAAGGGAGCGACCGGGTAATGTAGGGATATAAACACCTGTATGATTGTTTCAATCCACGCTCCCGCGAAGGGAGCGACTCAGCCTCAACAAACCCAAAGCCACGTTTATACTGTTTCAATCCACGCTCCCGCGAAGGGAGCGACCTTGAAAGGGAACTCTGTAAATCTTGGGATGAGATGTTTCAATCCACGCTCCCGCGAAGGGAGCGACCTACTGTAATAACCGCCATTGTCAGTACTCGTGTGTTTCAATCCACGCTCCCGCGAAGGGAGCGACCTGCAGCAAGGGTTGTAAAATTATCCTCATAACTGGTTTCAATCCACGCTCCCGCGAAGGGAGCGACTACAGATGATTTAACAGGTCAGAAATATACAAGAGTTTCAATCCACGCTCCCGCGAAGGGAGCGACGTTTATTTGTTTAGGACGGCAAGATTTTATTAAATGTTTCAATCCACGCTCCCGCGAAGGGAGCGACAGGCTCGTTACATACCATTGTTCCAGCGGGAGCCTGTTTCAATCCACGCTCCCGCGAAGGGAGCGACTCTGCATCTGCAAAATCCCCAAGTGGATAATAATTGTTTCAATCCACGCTCCCGCGAAGGGAGCGACTCAATCGAGCCGGCATTTGTAGCATTGTTATCCTGTTTCAATCCACGCTCCCGCGAAGGGAGCGACTCAATCGAGCCGGCATTTGTAGCATTGTTATCCTGTTTCAATCCACGCTCCCGCGAAGGGAGCGACCTGATTCAATAGCCGATGCGAAAGCCGGGAAATGGTTTCAATCCACGCTCCCGCGAAGGGAGCGACTTGACCACGAATCATCCTGAGGCTTGATGTTGTGTTTCAATCCACGCTCCCGCGAAGGGAGCGACCTTCCCTTTCTCAGCGATACTTTAATCTTTAAATCGTTTCAATCCACGCTCCCGCGAAGGGAGCGACACGCGCTAATAATGAGGCTCAAAGCAGACGGATTGTTTCAATCCACGCTCCCGCGAAGGGAGCGACATGAGCAAGGTTATTTATATGTTACATTGTATAAGTTTCAATCCACGCTCCCGCGAAGGGAGCGACCTTATAAATTGGAATACAGCCGATCCTTAGATTTGTTTCAATCCACGCTCCCGCGAAGGGAGCGACTCGGTCATGACAGTAGCCGCAGAATGCGTAATCACGTTTCAATCCACGCTCCCGCGAAGGGAGCGACTTAAAATCATCAGCCTTCTCACACATCCATTTAATGTTTCAATCCACGCTCCCGCGAAGGGAGCGACTATACTTTATATAATTATTTATATAATAATAAATTAAAATGTCAATATTGCGAACCTCTAAAAGTAGGCAAGATTTCTTTAAAAATCCTTCTCTTAATTTTCATAGATCATTGTATTATAAAGAATTACTCCAGTTGCGAGTTTCGCTTGTTTTCATGTATCATCGGGGTTCGCATCAGACAATTATAGGGCTGTCGATATCAATGGAAGCCTTTGCTCCGACATGTTCCACTCTTTTTTTATAATTTGCTCCCAAGTAGTAATACCGTAAGCTGTCTTTATCCTTATCAATTATTTTTTCCAGATTGTTCTTTAATTTTGCCCACTGGGCCGGATCAACTACGCATTCAAATACTGAAAATTGGACTCTCTGACCATAATTTTGGCAAGCCTTAGCAATTCGCCTTAGCCTTCTCTGCCCGCCGTCTGTTGATACGGCTACATCGTAGCTTACTAAAACCATCATAACTCACCTCCAAAAAAAAGCGGGATATCCGTCTATGTCGCCTCTTATGAACCTGGCCATTAAATTTGCCTGAATAAAAAATAAAAGACCGATAGGTATTTTCTCTTCGATATATGGATGATATATCTCAGTCTGCTTTCGGTTTTGATACTCTGTTAGAAGTATTTTTTTAGTATCCTGATCCATAACTACAGCGCCGTTTTCCGCTTTCTTAAATCCGGATCTGCTAACTTGCCTTCTATTAATTAAAGACAACACAAGCCGATCGGCAATTACCGACCTAAACTCTTCCATCAAATCAAGGGCCAACCCGTATCTGCCGGGACGATCGCGATGAAGAAAACCCACAGCAGGATCAAGCCCAACTGTTTCCAGTGCAGATCTGACATCATGAGACAAGACGGTATATGCAAAAGATAAAAGAGCGTTTACCTCATCAAGGGGAGGTCTGCGATTCCTGTCGTTAAAAATAAAATCCTCTTTCTGATCGATAATCAGATTATTGAAGACTCCAAAATAACGAACAGCCGCCATTCCTTCAATACCCCTTACCTCCTCGGTATCCCCTGCTTTATCAAGCAGCTGAAGAAGACCGTTAATCTGTGACGAAGCGCCTTTAAGAACTTCAGTATCGACTTTGTCATTATGATCACGATAGGCTCGTTTCAGCACTACCTTTGAGTTTGCCAGCTTTACAGTTATAATATTTGCTGCTACATCCCTTACAATAGCAGCATTATCAGCCTTTCTGTACTGCTCTCTTCTGAGTAAAACATTTCCCCGTACGGGACCCCTTACTGCGGCAAGAAAACGTCCGTATTCAGTCATAAACGACACACTTACATCACGCTCTGCGCATAACCCTAAAAGAGGCGGAGAACACATCACATTGCCGAAACAGACAATATTTCCTATTGTATGAATAGGAAGTTGAAGTACCTTCTTCTGTTCCTGTTCAATTACAATAGTTTCACCCTCTCTGTGCAGATAACTGCCCTGTGTACTGACATACAGATTATTCAGAAGCTTTCTCATTATTCCGTACCATCCGCCAATGTTTTGCTGGTTTGTATCGACATATATTTTGAAACATTTTTACCTCCGCCGTTTAAAGCCCTTGGCATACAAATGTCAGAAATAGAACAGCAATCACATCGTTTTTTATTATATACGGCAGCAGGAGTTTTTCTAAGTGAGTTAATTGCCCTTATCCGGTCAATCATATCTGTGGTTTTACGCCGAAGCTCTCCCGAAAAATCCACATCACTCCGTCTATGCTCCTGAAAATAGTAAAATTGCCCGTATTGAATATCGATTAAAAACATCTCTTCAAGACATAAAGCCTGAGCACAAAGCTGAATATTATCCCAGTCCTCTGTCTTGGTTTTCCCCCGCTTGAACTCAACAGGAGTAATTTCCACATAACCCCCATCACTGCTTTTCCGGAATTCAACTACATCAGCCTTGCCTATTAATCCGTACTCAAGCGATCTTATAGCCATCCCGTATTCAACTTTAAAATCTCTACGCGACTCGTGATGCTCAATATCCACACGTTCATGCAGGATCCTGCCCTCCGCGGTGAAAAGGTTCTCTTCCCACAACTGCTCAAGATGGATCAGCGCGTACTGGCGCTCACAGAATAAAACATGCTGCAAAGCTGAAATCGGGACAAGATCTTCCTCGTCAAACATTCCCCAAATCCCTGGAAAACTCATCAGACCACAGGCGCTCAAGGAAATCCTGCCACGGCATTATATGGATACCGTCAACAAGACGCTGCCTTGGTTCCCTGCAGACCAGAAAGTATCTGCTTATTATCCCCTCTTCCCTCAAAGCCTTAAGTCCCTTCAAATGCTTGTCATGGATAACAGTCGCCGATTTAACCTCAACGGCAATATTATTGTCCAGGATAAAATCAACCTCAAAACCCGTATTTGAACGCCAGTAGGACAATCCGGTATTTGGTTTACGGTAATCAATCCACGCACGCAGTTCCATAAAAATAAAATGCTCAAAAAACTCGCCGAAATCGGAACTTTCCGGAACAACCGCGGGGAGTCTTCGCAGTATTCTGACAATTCCGATATCAAAGAAATAAAACTTGGCAGTTTCTATCGGTTTTCTCTTTACAGTCCTGGTATACGGAGACAGTTCATAACCAAGAAGCGTGTCGGTTAAAATCTGATACCATGACCGCACAGTCTGCCGGGGCACCTGGGCATCGCCTGCCACATTGGTATAATTAATCATTCTCGCATTAGTAGCTGCTGCAACCTGCAAAAATCGTGCAAAAGCAGGAATATTTCTCGAAGCGCCTTCAGCCGCTATCTCTTCCGCAAGATAAGTATTCACATAAGCATCCAGATCCTCGACAGGGTTTGAAGACAGATAGTGTGGAGGCAACAGGCCGCTGTTCATCATCCGTTCAAGGGAAAAATCCGTTCCGGCTACTTCGGGATAAACAAATGGATGCATAGCCCTGGTTCTGGCCCTTCCACCCAGAAGATTTACCCCAGCGCTTCGGAGCTTTCTGGCGCTTGAGCCGGTAAGGAGAAACCGAACACCCCTTTCCTCGATAAGAAGATGCACCTCATCCAGCAGAAACGGACACTTCTGAATCTCGTCGATGAAAACAACACAGTCTCTAAACCCCTTTGCCTCAATTTCCTGACGCATATATGACGGATCAGCTGTAAGCCTGAAACGAAGACTGTTGTCAAGCAGATTATATGAAAGCGCAGGAACTCCGGATAATTCTTCCCGTACAAAAGAAGACTTCCCCGTCTGCCTCGGTCCCAGTAAAAAAAGCGACCTTTCGGCAAGCAACTCCCTTAAATCAATAGCACGGTTCCTGTACTCACTCATAAACTCCCCTAAATAGTCGAAAATGCTTATAATCGCCAATAGAGTTGGCATATATTATAATAATCGCCAATAGAGTTGGCGTCAATTAGGAAAAGAATTTAAACGTATGTACCCATTAAAACTGTTCAAGCCTACTCTATATGAATCAACGCGCATTGACTGGGACAGAATATGTAATATCGCGGGGCGTAGATCATGAGCAAGTCCGAGTCATTAGTATACATGCCTTATTCCAGTTTTTTCCTCATTTCTTTTTCAGGAATTCCCTTATAGTTGTTCTTGGATACCACCATACGCCCCGAACGCTTTTCCAGTTCATTTCTTGCACTTCCCGCAACCTCTCCACCTTCTCTGGAAGCTTTTTTGTTTTGCTCAAAACCCTGAGCATCTCTGTTTCGGGCTATTTCGGTTGTCGAGGCTTCTCCCAGCATGGTAAAGATCAGCTCAAGATCGGTCATATGGTCCCGAAGGTTTTCAGAGGGTTTATCCAGACCTTTATGGTGTTTGTATTGTTCCGGCGTCATACCGAAAGCCGCTTTACTGATCTCCGCCGTTAAGATGGCATAGTCCTTTTCTTCCTTAACTCCCCTCTTGTCCCACTCTTCCGTCAGGTCCTTTCGTACTTCCATTCCACGAAGACGTTTTTCAATCCATTCTTCGCTGTATCCCTTAATGATGTAGGTTTCCCTCATCCTCCGGATGGTCAGTTCAGGATCTTCAATTTCCTGTATCCGTTCGTATCCGACTTTGGCCAGCCAGCGTTTGAATGGTTCCGCTTTGGGAGAGGGAATGGACTGGATGATGCGGAATATTCCTTCAGTGTTGGCGCAGTTGGTTTTCCTTTTCTTCCCGTCGGGAGCTAACAATTCAAGTGGGGTACAAATTGTACCCCACTTGGAGTTCAGTTCCTGGTCCCGTTGTCTCATTTTCTTGATGTACTGTTTGGGATCACTAGTGTCGCTCAAGATTTCGACAACATCAGCAACGGAAAACCACCATTCGTTTTGATAGATGGTTTTACGGATCGATTTTCCCTGAAAGACGGCGATTTGATCAGACATGGGGTGACTCCTTAGGATTACTGACCATCTAGTTCTTTTGGAACCAGACCATCAAGATTATTCAATGTATAGCTACCATCAGAATTCACAATGAGGGAGCCATGAACCTTTGCTGACGAGTATTGCCCTGTTTTGGAACTGTGTTCCCACCAGATAACTTTTTTCACTTCCATACTGCCTTCAGGACGGGCAGAAGAAGCATCATTTACAAACAAAGTTTGTAAAGCCAATTTTACTTTTTCTGCATCATCATCAGAAAAGCCGGTTTTACTAGCAAGCTGGGTATTGATAGCTCCATAGGTTACATAAATTCCCTTATCAACCCTATGTTTCATACCCATTGTGTCGGAGCCTTTTTTATCCGGTTCTTTTATGTTAGTTTCCAAATTGACACTTTTCGTTATCTGTAAACTTTCAGGTGTAATCGATTCCAAACTGAAAGCACTCTGAATGCTTACTGGACCACGTATTCCTACAGACACTGCATCGGCATTTTCTTCTGAGCTATCCGCTTCTTTATTCTTTTTTGATTTAAAGGCAAAAACCTGTCCAAAAGCCCGTACATCAAACCATTTTTTACAAGATTCGTCTCTTGTATCTTTACCAAGGTTTGCTGCTTTAAAACGATCGTTTAGCGAACGGAAATCATCGACACGGTTATCATCCGACTGAACAAAAATTGATTCGCCCAAATCTTGGAGGCGATTACGAATTTTACGTTTAAGGCAAACATCAGAAATTTCACCATATCCATCATACGTCTGACGGGGGCGATTCCCATTCAGGGGATCTCCGTTAGGGTTCGCTCTTTTTACAGAAATAATTACCGCAAAATCAATCTTGTTTGTAAGTGTGTTATTATCTGTCATTGTTATTCTCCTTTTCGCTACCATTTTTTCCTTTCTTTTTATCACTGGCAATCTTAGCCAAATTCTCAATGTAGGCGCGTTCATGGTAATACCCGATCAAATAGGAACCACTTAACGGCAGATCCTTCTCGTATTCACCGGGTATAAAAAGTTTATTCACAGCTTGAATTTCATCAAAGGCAAAACTTCCTTTAACCTTTTGAATATAAGGTATCAAACTATCGTGTATTGTTTTCCATGTTCGAAACGGATGCTGTGAAAAGGCCTGCATATGTCTGATTGCAGCTGTCACTAATCGATCATTTCCCTGTTTATTTAAGGCATATTCCTCCAATTTGTCTGCAGCGCCCAACAATCTGCCGTACAGGTAATCGCGGTCAGTTCTATCATGCTCAATACTCAATTTATATTCCTCCTTTTTTTGTTGTATATTATTCTTTCTTATTAGTGCACATGCCGTTGAAACGACTTGTAAAAAACTATTTCGATCAAATTTACTTCTACTTGTAATTCCCAATGGATTTGATGCCCGCCGTGATGCTGTTACTACATAATCCAGAGGTAAAGGAGAGCCATCAAAAATGCAACGTAAAATACGCTCTCTGGCAGCCTTTTTTATTTTAGTATAGCTCTCATCTTTACCCCCACGAGGTTTTCCATAGACGGCTTCAATAATCGTATCAACGGATGGGGCTCCTGTATAAGGAACGTATCGTCCTTCCTCTTTATCCCAGAATTTTTGATTCCATTTACAGCCTTCATGCCAGTCTAATATTCTTTCAAGATATTCATTTCGATCCAATTCACGATAAAAGGTAATGGATAATCGCCCGGTCGTAGCCGCATCTAAAGCTATTACCGCTGTTTTTGCATGCTCTAACTTTTTATTGTATTTAAAACCATCAAGTGCCTTTTTTAATATCTTTGCGTAATCAATCCCTGTTTCAGCATGAAGTTCGATTTCCCTGTCTTTGTCCGTTAGGGTTATAGCTTCTTTCAAAAAAGATGTTATACTATCATTATTGATTGGTGGAGCTAACAGCTTTTCATTGGAACCAATGGTAAAAGATAAAAGCACTTGTTCGCCGCAATAGTATCCCCGATCATTAATAAGATAACGTAGAAACTGATGGGCTTTCTGGGAGGTCTCGTACCCAATGGATACCGCTTGCAGGGAGTCTTCGAATTTACCTCGAAATGTATAATTCGCTGTATCGTTATCCGATACAAGTTTTGAATTTGCAGAGGCATTGGAAATTTTTTTAGGGTGAAAAGTAGCAATCGGCTGTTTCCCGTAACCTGTAATATAGTCCAAAGATATTACATCTTTTATTTTTCCCAGTTCTTTCTTTTGTTCCTTTTCCTCTGAAGATAATTTTGTTTTGCTTGCCAGTCTATATTCACCTGTTTTTTTCGCTTCAGCCCGTTTGTCCTTTACATCCAGATAATATTGATGCCAGGCATTAAAAAACGTTTCGTCTTCCCAAACTTTAGATTGTGATTGCCCCGATATTTCTACTTGAAAGAGGATGTTTGTTTTTTCTTTCATTCCGATTTCTGATAAATTAAGAGCAATATTTCCCTTTTCAGCATACTGAAAGATGGTCATTACCTGTTTTGTTGCGAATTTAGATGTGGCAAATCCTTTAAACTGTTCGATGTAAGCTTTGAATTTATCGCCATCTCCTCTTAAATATCCGAATTGATCAAAAACAGGATGTGGCGAAATACCGCTTGATCGTCCCATACTCTCTTCAGTAACCGGAATCGTGATATTGACGAGAGGATTTCCATGACCTTTTTTGGTTTGATTAGATATTTTCTCAATTTTATCGAAACGGACAAAATTGCCATCTCCATCAATAACAATGATGACAATCATGTCACTGTTATTGGAAATTGAGGTTGTCGAGAGAGGATAGAGTTTTCCTAAAATATCAACATTTTTATCGTAACTATCTGCTAAGTTTTGCCAGAATCCCATTCTATACCTCCAATAATGTATCCGCTATAGAAGGATCTTCATCGATTAGTGAAAAGTTACGCTTATTCTCAAATTCTTTTGCAGTCATTTTGCGTATAAAACGTTTCATGGCAGGATCACAATTCTTCGGCATAGGAAACTCAATTAGTCCGTCTTTCATCTTTGCCCTCCATAAACGGACAACAAGCTCATCATTCCCAGTCTCATCAGGATAATCGTATCCATGAAACATTACACCGAAATCCAATTCTCCATAGTTATCGTAAAAACCCTTCTCTCCTCCCAAAACACAGGGTTCAACATACCCCTGGCATTCCCGTGACCCAAGGAAAATGTCACGCCTTCCTCCTTTTTTTATGCTACGTTTAGCGATGTTGTGGTGCTTATTTTCGTCGCGATCATTATCTAAGTTTTTATGTTTATAATTCCAATCAAAATGGGCCATGACCTTATATTCCACATCACGTAAATAAGTGTAATACGAGAGATCATTACCACCGCTCATTTTAATTGGCTTAATGCCTTTTGACTCGGTTTGTATTTTTTTTCATTATACGAACTTTATCGATATACCAGATAAAAGTCGGCTTCCAATACACACTTTCCAAAATACCTTTAAGTGCCTGATAAGTTGGAACCTGATATGAAAACTTTTCACCGCCTACCCGCGTGACTGGGTCGGCAAACATTGCGTATCGTCCCGTGATCTTAAACTCCACCGAATTCCATTTTTTATCCATATTTCACCTCTATACATACAAAAAGGAAAATTTTGAATTTATTAATAATCCCTTCTCCTCAGAATCATAATATTCTGAATCTAAAAGATAGAAAGAATCTTCTATAGGCCTGATTGCACGCTCTTGTATAAGTTTTTCTAATTTATTCGAATAGACAGAAACCGTATATTTCTGCAACTGCTTAAGAATGCGTATTTTATTTTTAGGTTTAAAACTTTGTATAAAATCATCTACAAGATCCATAGCATCACCATAAGGAACAACAATACCGATTTGACCTCCCCCAATTACAGAAAATTCTTCTGCAGCAGTTTTAAAAGCACAAGGCAACCCGTTGTATTGTTTTTCACTATTTCGATCCTTGTATGCGCCCATTCCTAAGCTATTAATATTTAATAAATTATAGACGGTTGTTTTACCATCCTTAGTGTCATAATCCATTCTATTTTTCTGATCATAGAAATGATACTTATAGAATAAATTCACAACATCAGGACTTAGTAAATCAGCTCCCTGCTTTTCGTGGAATACTGTTTTTGTTACACTTTTTGCTTCCTTTATTTCTGGAAGCCGGGAAAGCTTTTCCCCCTGAACATCAACAACAAATACCGACTGAGGTATTGAATTTTCTTTATTTCGATTACAACGCCCGGCTGCCTGAATAATACTGTCCATACCCGCTTCTGCACGAATGACACAATCAAACGACACATCTACACCGGCCTCAATCAGTTGTGTACTTATGCATAATATTACTTGCTTTGATTCAGGGGCCAGATTATTACGTAACAGTCTAAGTACTTCCAAACGATGGGCTGGGCAAAGATCAGTCGTCAACAATGCTCTTTCACAATCAATAGACCTACATTGTTCATATAAAGCGAGGGAATCCCTTTTCGTGTTCATAATTACAAGGGTACTCTTTTCCTGTTCAATTTGAGTACGAACAAGTTCGGTTATTTCTTCGTAATCCATTACCTTTTGAGTAATGTCTTTGATATGAACTCTCTCGAAAACGCTTAACTCTTCCGCTGTAATATTTACGATATCCGGGTTCTCAGCCAACAGCACCGGACGGTCCACCATATGGAGATGGGGCTGAGTCGCTGTACAAAGTAAGATTGTTGATCCGCCGGCTACTTGCAGGAAATTAATTGCATCGTTAAAAAGATGGATACATTTTATCGGCAAGGCCTGTATCTCATCAAAGATTAAAACCGAATCTGACATATTATGGAATTTACGAAGCTTTGAAGATTTATTACTGTATATTGTCTCTAAAAACTGAACCATTGTAGTTAAAATAATTGGACTATCCCACCTTGAAGTTAGTAAACGGTATTCGTCTTCTTCATTATCATCTTCAGGTGGTTCGATGTTTGAATGATGCTCAAGAATTAAGTCATCTCTTTCATCAGAAAAAACTTCATGTAATTTCTCTGCAGTTTGATCAAGAATAGATAAATAAGGAATAACATAGATTATTCTTTTAAGGTTATGTGCATTAACATGTTCTAAAGCAAAACGCATGCTAGATAATGTTTTCCCGCCGCCTGTCGGAACGGATAAAGTATAAATTCCCTGCGGTTTTCTGCCAGCTGTTTGGCACTGCTCTGATATTTGTGTACGAATTTTATCGATATCATTTATCGCTAAAAAAGCTTCAAGATAAGTTTCTAATTGTTGAATTGACTTTTCCCAATTTGGAATTGCATCGCTGACTTCTATCCCCGCACTGTTAGATCTATCTGCATCCACAACACACGAATAAATTGCTTTTGTTATAAAATGGAGCATAAAAGAAGGACTTTTTAACCCTCTTCGTTGAATTGTTTTACAAAAGTTAAGGATTTCCTCTTTCACTTTTATTTCATTAATTTCAGGACTGAAGTGATTTATAACTTCTGCATAATGTAAACTATCTTCACCTTTATCTGTCTTTACTGATAACGTCCTCTCCCCATCAAAAATATTGTCAAACAAGCCTCCATGATGAGACGCGATGACATTACCAATTATATCCGAAAGTACATTATCGCAAATTATTTGTTCTGCATACTTTGCTCCCTGTAAAGCATGAATAACTTCACCACGTTTTACAGTTTCGCCTCGCTGACTGCGTTCCAGATATCCCTGAAATGACTTTGTGTATTTACCTAAATCGTGAAGAAGACCAGCGATTCGACCACACTCTCCGACTCCAAAACTCTCAGAGAATTTTTCTGTTAACTGAGCAACTTCAGAAAGATGAGTTTCAAGTAATTGCCAATCAGATTTATCACCCATTTTTGTAGAATGTGCATAAAATTTAATCTCATTCATCTACAACCTCCAGATCTTTATCACAATCTCCCCCCCACCCTTAACCCTATACATCCGTGCTAATCCTCCAAATCCGTGGCCCAACAAACCCGGCCAGAAAACGCCCTATACAACCAGCCGTTTCCACTCAAGGCTTGAGCCCTGAAAATTAACCAGCAGCCCCAGACGACAGCCTGAAATACGCAGATAGTTGATAACCTGCGCCGCATGCTCATCACCAAGCCTTTTTACCGACTTAAGCTCAATAATTACCTTGCCCTCAACAACCAGATCAGCAAAATATTCTCCGACCACCTCACCCCGGTATTTCACCGTAAAAGGAACATTGTACCCAACCTGCAACCCGGCCGTTTTTATTTCATAAAACAATGCATTGTGATAACACTGTTCCAATAAACCGGCTCCAAGACCACTGTGAACCTCCATACAACAGCCGATAATTTTATAACTTAACTCTTCATGTACCATAACTGTACCTCCTGAAATTTTTCAGAACATACAGACTCCGCTCTTTAGCCGGTCAAGGGTTAAACGGCACAGCCGTTTAACTTGCCCGGCCCTTGACAGGCTAAAGACGGATTGTAAAATGAAAAACTGAAGGAAAAACATCGTATAAAAACTATTAATCATATGTATCAGCCTTTTTCCCTTTCCGTGAAAATCCTCTTAATCCGCGGCCGACTCAACACCTCCATTTTATTTTACTCACGACCCGTTTCACCTAATGAAACTGCTGACAGGGTAAACTTATAAATTCTGTTTTTTTTCATCATTATCACTTAACATCCGTAACCCATAACAATCTGAACAAGCCCTGATATCATCAATAATCATCTGTTTTAAACCTTCTGGCTCTATTACCTCCACATCAGCACCCCAACCTCTAATCCAAGGAAGCATCTCAACAGGTTCGGCAATTAGAGCGGTCCATTTTATTCTGCCGTCCTGAAGCTTCTCAATCTCTTCGCTATAGTGCCATTCCGTCTGAAGCACCCGCTGCTTTACAGCCGCTGAAAACATTAAAACAACCCTTTGGCTTTCACATAATGAAGTCCAGATACCCCAGCTGTTTTTAAAATATTCGTTTGCATTAAAATCAGACGGAATACTATAAGACCTGTCAGTAAGTATAATATTTCTTATCAATTCAAATTTAATGGTTCTTAGTTCTGAAGAGCATTCATCAAAACCCACAAGATAAAGCGAATTCCCCTCGGCATACGGTTCAATGCAATAAGAATTGAATAAACAATCCTTCCAGATCTTCTCTCTTCTTGAGTATCTCTCAAAACGGATTGAAAGACCCCGGACTATACCTTCAGTTATTGTTTTTACCATAACTGCCGGTTCTGTCTGTTTTTCCGGTTCATGGTTTTCGAATAATTCAGCAGTCGAAGTAATTGAAGAAGCAAGCGGAGAAGCATAATGTTCCAGAGCGATTCCAAGCTTCCTTAGTGCAGAAGAAGCTGAAGGGTACTTAAATCGCACTTTCCGGCCAAGAAGTCTGCAGGCAAGGTGCATAGCCTGAATTTCTTCTGCATTAAAATGAAGATTAGCCAAAAGAGAAATTTTATCGGCATAAAGTTTTCCGGTTTCTTCATCCTCAATCACAGGATAATCATGACTGAGTTCTGCTATATCACGGGATATTGTGGCTCTGCTTACATTAAGCCTTCTCGCCAATTCACTTCGTGTAATGCCCCGTTCAATTGACGACAATAAGAGCTGGATTTTGTTTAATCTCTCTGATTTTGCATAAGCCCTTTTCATTCCAAACCAAACCATTTTTAAAAATACAGAAACTATAATTTTATTATTGGGCCTAAAAATCATTATATGCCCGATCCATAAAAATTACAAATTACACTTTTACTCATACTTATTAAAAACCAGAATATGGTATCGATACCCCCTCTTCCAATCTCTTCCTGCCCTTACCCGATACACATTCGTGTAATTCGCGGCCATAAAATTTCTCAAAACCGCCTTTAATGAAGTATAATGATAAAAAGAGGCCCTACCATGAAAATCCTGATAACAGGCGGATTCGGCAGTATAGGAGTAGTTGTAATTGAAGAATGCCTGAAACGCGGCCACAGTGTTTCCGTATTTGAAGTAAGAACCGACCGCACCTTCAGACTTGCCCGTAAATATGCAAGAAAAGGCGTAAAAGTCATTTTCGGCGACATAAGAAAATATGACGATATTTCCGCCGCCACAGCAAACCAGGATGCCGTTATTCATATGGCGTCGATTCTGCCTCCCGCAAGCGACAGACTGCCTGAACTGTGCAGGGCCGTTAACCTTGGCGGTACTGAAAACCTTGTAAAAGCGCTAAAACAGTCGGGCGGTAAAACGGGGATTGTCTTTGTTTCTTCGGCAAGCGTGATGGGGTCTACGCAAAACCGAAAGCCGCCGGTCAGCCCAGATGACAAACTGTCGCCTACCGACAACTATTCAGTCAGCAAGGCTGAAGCTGAAGAAGTTATCCAATCATCAGGGCTTGACTACTGCATTCTCAGACCTGCGGCAGTTCTTCCTACGGTACTTAACCTGAAAGCCGTACTGAACATGACGGAACTCCTGTTTGAAATACCGGTTAATGCCCGCTGCGAAGCCGTAGTTGATCTTGATGTAGCAATTGCACTGGTTGCTGCGTGTGAGAACCTCCGGGGCAGCGGGGAAATCTGCGGTAAAAAAGGTTTTATTGCCGGCGGAGAACAGAACGGCTGCCGTATGCATACTGAGGATTTTGCAGAAGCGATGTTTCATCCGCTTTTTCTTAAAACACCCAATCCGGCCCTTTATTCACAGGATCCGGACTCTTATTACCTTGACTGGTACGACACAGCTGAAGTGCAGTCGTTACTTGATTACCAGCAGCATTCCATACGGAACTGGCAGGAGATCCTTGTAAAAAAACTGCGTCCGATTTTACCGGCAATCCGAATTTTCAGTAGGCTCATCACAAAACTTATCGAGAAAAAATCTCCTTTATATAGAAATAATTACGGCAAAATGTAAAAAACTGAAGAAGACAGTTACGTATATAAATCAAAATCTATTACGTAACTACCATTCTTATTAAACCGATACAATCGCTGCGTTTACAAAATCACTTCTTATAATTGTCCTTGCTGCAGGAACAGTTTCGGGGCGGCCTGAGCCGAATACCCTGAAACCTTCATATCTGAAAGCATCCCCGTCAAGGATGTTTCTTGCGTCGATTATGATTCTTCCCCGCATCAGGCAGCCGAACATTTCCGGACCTAAATCGTTATATTCTTTCCATTCAGTAAGGATAATACAGGCCCAGGCGCCTTTCAGGGCGTCTTCCGCCTTATCAGTACAGGTATAACCCTTCTTCCTGAAAAGCCGGATAAAATTGTATTCAGCCCGGGGATCATGGGCCTTTACCTGCGCTCCTTTATCAACAAGATAATTTATCACATCAAAAGCTGCCGACCCGCGAACATCGTCGGTATCCGCCTTGAAAGCAAGTCCGAGAACGGCAATTTTCTTTCCCTTCAGAGACCCGAGGGCTTTCTCAAGCCTCAGTGCAGGCCTGACTCTTTGCCTGTCGTTTGATTTGATAATCCCGCTTATCAACCTCAGGTCAAGACCGTAATACTCCGCTGTCCTGACTATACCGGCAACATCTTTTCCGAAACAGCTTCCGCCGAACCCCGGACCGGCCTTGAGGAATTCTTTTCCAATTCTTTTATCCATGCCCACCCCTGCTGAAACCTCTCTAATATCGCCGCCTGCCGCTTCGGACATTTCGGCCAGTTCATTCATCACAGCTATTCTTGAGGCAAGCATAACATTGCTTCCGTACTTAATCATTTCAGCCGAAACCGGCCTGCATCTCAGTACCGGCACATCCAGCCTTGATATTATGGGAAAGAATATCGAATTGACCGTCCTTGATGCCTCAACCGAATCAGCGCCTACGACTATTCTGTCGGGATGAAAGAAATCGTGCACTGCAGTACCCTCCCTCAGAAATTCAGGGCAAAATATAATTTCGCTTGATGTTGTTTGAAGCTCGCTTGAATACAACTCCCTGTAGCTGTTAACAGTTCCCGGAGGAATTGTGGATTTGATGATTATAGTCTTTGCTGTATCAAGATTTTCCGTTATAACATCGAAAACCTTATCAACCTGTGAAAGATCAA
The DNA here is from genome assembly GCA_963675665.1 of Spirochaetia bacterium. Classification (GTDB taxonomy): domain Bacteria; phylum Spirochaetota; class Spirochaetia; order UBA9216; family UBA9216; genus Thalassospirochaeta. The sequence continues at coordinate 2,295,066 of OY776510.1, read as the reverse complement.
CCCTGCCGTCCGCTTTTGAAGGGGTACCCACGGCAATAAATATTATATTGTTACCTGTAACAGCTTCGTCGCCTTCAGTCGTAAACCGGATTTTACCGACAGTAAGGTTTTTTTTCAGCATACCTTTCAGTCCCGGTTCATAAAACGGCAGATATCCCTTTTTCAGTTCTTTTACCCTGCTTGTATCGATATCTACTGCTGTAACATCATGCCCGATTTCGGCAAGTCCCACAGCGGTAACAAGCCCAACATAACCGGTTCCGAAAACAGCTATTTTCTTTTTCATCATGCCCTCCCGACAATTCATTCCTGTTGCCGGTAGTAAATCAACTGCATATGTGAGCTGAATTACAGACACATTAGAAAACCTTTAAAAAGACTCAATTCACCCGCAAATAATAACCGATTCCTAACTTAACATTAACTCTGCAGAAATATTCAGGCTTTAGTTTTTCTGTAATGAACAATACAAAAAAACTAATATCGTTTGGCGTTGCCGGAGAAGGCCGCGGACATGCGGCAAGGACCATTGCATTAACTGAAGCATTGCAGGAGCACTATGAAGTAATGATCTTTGCACCCCAATCAATCAGAAGATTTCTTGCTGAAAGTCTTCCTGAAACTGAAATTATCGAAATTCCGGGAATAAATTTTCATAAGGAAAATCATGTTGTCCGTTACAGAAAAACACTATTGAAAAACCTCACAAAGATAGGCCGTATTCAACCGGAAGTCAGGAGGCTTTCCGCGCTTATGTCGGAATTCGGGGTTACTGCCCTTGTTTCCGATTTTGAGCCTTATACGGCCCTGGCGGCAAAAAGTCTGAATCTTCCCGTGCTGAACCTTAATCATCCGGGGGTGGTCCTCAGATATTTCTCGATAAAACCCGATGCCCTGGCGGCCAAATTTGCCGCCAGGATTATGATGCCTCGGGGAACACAGGATCTTATCTGCTCCTTCTATGGCGGAGACATAGGTCCGATACTCAGAAAGGATATAAAAAACAGGAAACCACGCAGGGACAATTATTACCTCGTTTATACAAAGGAAGAATCGCGTGAATCAGTCCTTGAGGCGATCAGAGAATTTCCCGATACGGACTTCAGGGTCTTCCCCGATAAAAAACAGAATTTCACAGAAGCGCTGACCGGCTGCAAAGGCGTAATCAGTTCAAGCGGACACCAGATGCTTTCTGAAGCCCTGTTCCTTGGGAAACCTGTTCTTGCCTTTCCCCAGAAAATGCAGTTCGAACAGAGGCTTAACGCAATTATGCTGGAAAGATCAGGATGGGGAATGTACGGCGATATAAACCGTATTGCAAAATCAGTCGGAAGCTTTATTGAATCAATCGACAATTTTCCGTTCAGAAGAACAAACAACGACAACTTCATCTTTATCGATTCAACCATGGCTGCTGCAAACTGCATCAGAAGCTTTGTTGATACAAACGATCCTGCCTATACGACCAGGCACATCGATTCATTCACATACAGAAAAAACAGGGCTGTGCATTTTCTACAAACGGTGAAAAATCTTAAGCTCCGGTACCACTGAAGCGATATTATCAAACTCCGTGAACCGCCTCTTCGTTCAGCCCCGCATTACGTAGCTGAATTTTCTTTTCCTGAATTTAGAAAGCCGCCCCGTAAACAGAGCGGCTTGAATCTTTATAATCCCAATTCAGGGTTATCAGCAGTACCCCAAATTATTACAGAGCTTTCTAAAGAACATCCATATCAATATCGAAAATCTTTCCGACCAGCGAGATATCACGCTGCTGTTTTCCGGTCATAAACAGAAGGTGATGCGAATAGACCTTGTCAAGGAACCGGTGTCCGTCCTTAACCTTCAGGATTCCACCGTTTCTGCAGTCGGAAGTCTCGTCATACTGAATGTAACCCTCAAGCTCGCCTTCCGTTACAAACATTTTATCCATTGTTGCGTCAAGTTTGGCCAGCGTAAGCGGACCTTCGGGAAATCGCGCGTCGAACATGTGAGCGTCTTTGTCTACAATCTCAAGAACAGGGGGCTTGCATGTCCAGGATGAGCAGAATGACCTCGGGACAAGCCCGAAATAACCGCAGTGCGCAAGCAGAACATGATCTTCCCAGTCATGCACAAACTCGGGAAGTCCGGGTATCTTTTCATGGGCCGTGGCGGCCTTGTCCATAAGGAACGGATAGATATTCGTCATCATGATAGGCATACCAAGCGATTTATGAAGCAGGTACTTTGTCGTTAAAGTAACGGTATCGGCTTCACAGGCCCACATCATACCGTATTTTTCATAAAGCATGTTCCATGCAAGACACGGCGTTGTATCGGAAAAGGCGGACTCGTTAAGGCAGTTGATGCCCATACCCTTTATTGCTTCATCATCCATATCACGTTCAAGAGCAAGAAACATCTTGACGGCATTGTTAATTGCCTTGTCGCCCAGACCCTCAACAGGGAAATCCCATTTTTTCCATTCCGCTTTCGCATCTGCATCGGATACGGCTTTTGCATCTTCGGCAAGTTTTTTAAAACTTTTCTTCTCAATTTCCACGCCGAATTTTCTGTTTATCTGCCCGGTACATTCATCTCCCCACCAGTAAAAACATTTGAATATCCACGGCTGCATACCCTCTCCGGGATTGTCCTGGTATACACGGAATTTGGTATTTTTCATTTCCCGCTTCACCGTAAGAATTTTGCAAAGTTTTTTTGACGTTTCAAGATTGTGGGGCATCAGGAAGTTCATTCCCTTTGATCGAAGGAAATTGTTTATCTCCCAGTCCCACATTGAAAAAGTTCCGTATGCGGAAGTAATCACGAGCATCGGAAGACCGGCATTATCAATCTTCCGGATTTCATCAGCCATTGTGTAGGCGTCGCCCAGGATCTGAGGAAACAGCACTGCATCAACATCAGCGGGGATGTCCGCGCCCAGCGGAACAGGTCCAAGTATTTCAGCGTAATCACCGAGATTTTTTTTCAGATAGTCAATCTGTTTCTGAAATTGTTCATCTTTTGATGGGAAATATACGGGTACCAGTTTTGCTTTCATCTAACTTAACTCCTATAAGTAATACCTGCATGGATGCAGGATACGGAGATGAAGTTTGACAGCAACGCTTCAAACTTCAAAATGATATAAAGTCATGGAAGACTTTTTATCATTCCTCCTTATCGTCGCGCTTTCAAACGCTACCAAATGCTATTAAATGTAAAGAAATGGTAACCCATGAAAAGTAATGTGTCAAGAAAAATCTAAAACGTTTCAGATTTTTCTTTTAATTACTGAATAACGCCGCGCCTGCCTTTGCAAACTCCACATCAACTTCATCGGGAAGGCCGCTTACCCCTACTCCGCCGATAACCTGTCCGTTGTAAATAACCGGAAATCCTCCGTCCCATCCCGTATAATGCAGACTGCCGAAGTTTGTGATAGGAAAATTATACTCACGGGCCGCTTTCCCTATATTTCCCGACTCGGTACGTTCCCTTGCCGCCGAAAATGCCTTATTAATAGCAATATTTATCACCGAAACACGGCAATTATCGGTCCGCAGAAAAGCAAGCAGTTCTCCGTGAGAATCTACAACAGCAACAGAAGCCCCCTCTCCGTATTCTTCAACCTTTTTCCTGATTACATCAATTATCTCTGCCGCTTCGGCATGTGAAAGATTATACGTCTGGTACATACTTCCTCCTATTTAAAACGTTTTAATATTCTACAGCATGTTCTGAAGTTTGAACAGTACAGTAAGTTAGCTGATCTATAAACAACAATGCGGTTTAACACTATTTTTACTTGACAATAGTGTGCATTACACAGTATTGTATAAATATGACAAGTGAAGAACATAAAAAGCTTTTAAAACGTTCTGTGCAGGAGATGAGACGGGGAAACCTTGTTCTTGCCGTCCTTGCAATGCTGCCGGAAAAAAAGTACGGATACGAACTGTTGAAACAGATGAACAGTCTGGGTTTCGGTCTTTCCCAGGATACTTTGTACCCGCTGCTTCGAAGACTGGATGAACAGCAGTTAATCGACAGCGAATGGGTTGTGGATGAAACCAGGCCCAGAAAATATTACACCATTAACGAAGACGGCAGAACGATGCTTGAGAATCTCGCAAAAGAATGGAAAAACCAGTCTGAAAGACTCAGGGAGGTAATTAAATGAATATCGAAAACACCGCTAAAGAGCTGCTTCAGCGATATCTGAAGGCAGTTGAACGGCACCTGCCGCTTTCAAAAAGAGCCGATATTTCCAGGGAAATTGAATCCCTGGCGCTTGATATATGCGAAGAACGGTACAGCCAGACCGATGTAGATTCAAAAAGAATGGAAAGCGTCCTCACAGAGCTTGGCAAACCCTCCGGACTGGCGGCAAAATACAGGGAAGACAAACCTCTTATAGGCCCCGAACTGATGCCGATATTCAAAATTGTCCTTCTTGTAGTCTGCCTTGTAACAACAATCGTATCGGTAATAAATTTTGCGCTGACAATTTCAGGAATGTCGGCGGCGGAAGCCGGTTTGTACTTTCTTGAACTTTTCAGCTCGCTGACCGGGGCAGTGGGAACAATCTTTATAATTTTTGTTATTCTTGAACGCGCCATTAAAAACAAATCAGAACTTGATTTTAACGATGACAGCTGGAAGATTTCCGATCTGCCCGAAACCCATGAAAAGATACCTTCAAAAGCTGAAATTGTCGCAGGTCTGATATTCTCGGTGATATTAATAATCGTTCTCAACCTTTTTATAGACAAGGTTGGAATTTACAATTTTCATGATGAAGGTTTTACTTTTACACCGGTACTGACCGATCAGATTAAAAGCCTGCTTCCGATGTTCAGCGTCAGAATAGCCGTAGGCGCTGTTGTGGTACTGCCGTTTATTGCGGGGGCAGATGCCGTGTCCGCGGGTAAACAGAACTACTATTACCAGATATCCCAGATAGGCCTGTCCGTGTTTGATATCGGGATACTGATCCTTCTGCTTTCAAGAGGGGCGGAGACTTTCTTTATACTCGACTCTTTCAGTATTGCGGGGATTGAAGAACTGGCGTCTATGGCTGTTAAAATCTATACCGGCGTTCTGATTCTTCTGCTCGGCCTCAGCGGCTGGAACCTTGTAAAAAGGACCCTTGCCATACTGCCGAAAGGACGGGTATGATGAAAATGAATGAAGAATACAACCGACAAACCAGAACTGCTTGCTCCGGCCGGAAACCTTAACTGTGCGCTTGCCGCCCTGCAAAGCGGCGCCGACGCTGTATATGCCGGAGTCAGCCGTTTTAACGCCCGCGAGATGGGCGAAAACTTCAGCTGGGACGATATGTCCCGGCTTTCAGCGTTTACAAAAAAAACCGGCAAACGGCTTTACCTTACACTGAACACCCTTGTTAAAGAACAGGAACTCGAAGACTTCGGCAGAACAGTCGAACAAATCTCCTCGCTGAAACCCGACGCCGTTATAGTTCAGGACATAGGAGTGGTTCGCTTTCTGAGAGAATATTTCCCTGCTTTGACAATTCATGCATCCACCCAGATGGGAATTCACAACAGCGCAGGAGTTGAAACAGCCGCGTCAATGGGAATAGAGCGGGTAATCCTTGAACGCCAGGTAACGATTGACGAGCTGAAATCCATATGCCGACTTCCGGTAGAGATTGAAGTGTTTATTCACGGAGCATTATGCTGCTCAATATCCGGACACTGCCTGTTTTCATCATGGCTTGGAGGCTGGAGCGGAAACAGGGGACGGTGTAAACAACCCTGTCGCAGACGCTTCCACGGAGAAGAAGACGGCGACAGAAAAAGCGGGTTTTTCTTTTCAACCCGGGATTTTTACAGCCTTGACATGCTTGACGTTCTGGCAGAAGTAGGAGTTCGTTCACTGAAAATTGAAGGCCGTCTGAAAAAGCCGGATTACGTTAAATCCGTTGTAACGGCTTACCGCATGATGATAGACGCTCCGGCGGAAGACAAGCCTGTAATTATCAGGGAAGCACGGGCGGTTCTTGCAGGCTCATACGGACGCAAATGGTCTCACGGTTTTTCAACCTACGAAGACATGGAGAGCCTTATCCAGTTCAGTTCCGCAGGCGTTTCGGGCAGGCTTGCCGGGAACGTTGAAAAAACCGCCAAAAACGGCTTTGAAGCTTCGGTAAGTCAGCGGCTTCACATCGGCGACCGGATAAGAATCCAGCCGCGGTCCGGAGACGAAGGCCCGTCAATAACAATAACAAAAATGAGCCGCGAAAGGCAGTCCGTAAAGACTGCATCAAAAGGCAGCCGTGTGTTTATTCACTGCGACAAGCCTGTATCCGAACGCAGTATCATATACAAAATAGGCGAAAGCAGCGCTGAAACAGTTAAAAGACCGTCGGATCTGCCGTTGTATGATCCTCCCGTTGATATCGGCCTCAGTATAAAAGCCTCAGCCGGCGGCCTCCGCGTTACCGCTGAAGTGCCCGGGAACACCGGGAGTCGGATCATTCTCGAATGGTCCGACAGCGAACCCATCGAACCCGCGGCAAACAGGCCGCTGGCCCCTGACACGCTCACTGAGGCCTTCGGGGTCACCAGGAACACGCTCCTTGCTGCAGACCCGATAAAAGCGGAAACCGGAGACGGACTGTTTCTGCCTGCAGGAAGATTAAAAAAGATACGCCGCGAGTTCTGGGAATGGCTTGAAAACCAGCCGGCTGTATCTGAAGCCCTGGTAAACCGGAACTCATCAGCATTCAACGGCTGGGAAGATACTTTTATCGCTGATCGCGAGGCTTACCGTTTTTCAGCTGAAAAGAATAAAGCCCTGAGTTTGAGCAATCTGCCGGCGGTCTTTGCCGGCACCGGACATAAAGCAAACGAAGGCATTAACGGAGAACGAATAAACGTACTCGACATCAGCAGTTTTATTAACGGGCCGGCACGTTCCGTCTCTTCCCCGGACGGAATCAGTGAGCTGATCCTGCCTTTTTTCTGTCCCGAAAATCGCCTTGCTGCGCTTGCAGAGATGATCAGGACCGCAGCCGTACGCGGTATACGCCGCTTCAGGCTTACCTCGATTTACCAGTTTACACTGCTTGAAACAGCGCTCGGCAGAAACACTGCGCCGGATGCAGAATGGGTTTTTCCTGAAGACTTCAGATTATCCGTCTCCTTTCCGCTGCCCGCCGCCAACAGCCTTGCCTCCCGCGAACTGGAAACAATGGGCGCTTCAAAAATACAAATCTGGCTTGAACTTGATTATGATGCAATCGAAGCTGCAGTTAAGAACTGGCCGGTTAAAGCGGAATTATACCGCCGCGGAAAACCCTTTCTTCTTGCCACCAGGGCAACGCTCTCGATTGAAGGTTTGATCTCCGATTCACGCGGAAAGAAATTCATTGTCGTTCAGCCTGTGGTATCAGATCTGGATTTCTCCGAACCGGACGACGGGAAAAAACCTGCAGCCGGAGGCCTCGGATTTGTTTTTCCGGACGAGGTCATCTCGCTCCCTGCAACCGGGAATTGCGCCGATTATTATGAATTAAACCGTGTTCAGGGCAATGAAAAGGAAACAGGATTCAATTATGATTTCGCTCTCATATAACAACGGTGAAAACTTCTACAGCTCCAGAATCACTGCTGTCAAGATTCATCCGCCTGCCTGGAAGCTCGCCGGACGCGGCACACTGTTTCTCGGGTCCTGCTTTGCCGAATATCTTTACACTGAATTTAAAACTGCCGGGCTTAAAGCTTTCGGGTCGCCTTTCGGAAACATCTACAACCCGGTTTCGCTGGCTGAAGCAGCCCGGATGATAAGCTCGGAAACGCCCCCGGTAAAACCTGAAGACTGTTTCAGCACACCGGGCGGATTCAAGCACTTCATGTTTCACAGCCTTAAAACTGCCGGTTCGGCCGATGCGCTTGCAGCATGTCTGAATGATGAGCTGGCTGAATGTCGCAATTTTCTGCTTAATGCAGAGGCGGCGGTAATTACACCTGGAACATCACAGGTTTTCAGGCTAATTAATAAAAACGCGGCCATAGTCAATAATTGCCACAAACTGCCCTCCGGGATGTTTGTCCGCGAACAGTTAAGAATAGAAGAAACTGCCGAAGCTCTTCGGCAGACAATAGAAAATCTGCGCAAAGTCAACCCGGACCTGAAGATAATCATTACTGTTTCGCCTGTAAGACACCTGCGCGACGATGCAGCTGAGAATTCCCTGAGCAAAGCAGTACTTCGCTGTGCGGCAGCCGAGGTCTGCGGCGGCCGTAAAGAACAGGCAGATACATCCGGAACCTGGTATTATCCGTCCTTTGAAATAATGCTCGACGAACTTCGCGACTACCGCTGGTATGCAGATGATCTATGTCATCCTTCCGCCGAGGCTGTAAGCTATATAATTTCAAGATTTATCAACAGTGTTTATGACAGCCGCTTTCTGAAATTCCTTGAGTTGTGGCTGCCGGTACTGCGTGATCTTAACCACAAACCGATTAACCCTGATTCGCCCGAATACCGGGATTTCCTGCTGCAGGCGGAATCAAAAAAGAACGCGTTAATCGCTGAATACCCTGATTTTTTCTGATTCAGCCTCATCTGCTGCTGAAGACTGCATCGTTTTTAACCGAATCAAACAAGGCTTCACGAACAACTGCCGCAAACATCTCGCCGAGAACAGTATGTTTTCCGCAGAACTCTTCAAAAGGCCCTGAAGCTTCCGGCTGACGGCAGAAAATAAAGGCTGAATCGGTTCCTGTTCCGGTTGCTATCCTTTCCGAATTAATACTTTTAACCCCGAGCTCAAACAGTACCGAAGATTTGGCTTCAGTCGTTATCAGCAATGCTTCCGTCAGCGCGGCATCAGACAGCGGGCAATCCGTTCCGACGGCCATATTGATGGTGCCCGTCCGGCTGTTTCCGCTTCCGGAATACATCTGTCCGGGAAGAAACTCACCCGCATCACCGGCCGCAAGTGCATTCGACAGCCCGGCGGTAAGAAAACAAAAAACGCTGATGTCTTCCCGGGTTCGAAACGAATACCTGAAACTGTTCATGGATGCCGCGGTCATCATTCCGGAAGCCGGTTCGGGTAAATTTATGCTGCGTATTACTTCAGAGAGGGTCTGCCGCGGCGGCGGAAAATCTTTTTCGGCCCCTTTAAAATTTTCATCCACGCGCATATTTAAAAAACTTTGTACGCATCCCAGCCCCCCGCCAAGGATAGCCGAAGACAGCGCTTTAACAGGCTTGTCGAAGACAAGGCTGACCCAGGCGTCGGTACAACTCCAGTTTATATCCATCAGAAATCAGCTCCGTTAAATTAAAATCAGCAGGACATTTTATAGTCGACAATTCCGGCGGCAGATTCAGCTGCCCCTGTTTCGGGTGCGAAAAGAACCGCACCTTCATCGTTCCTGTATTCTTTCATAGTGACGCCGAATACTTCCTGTATGATATCCGCCGTCAGTATTTCAGACGGGCTTCCGAATCTCACGCATTCTCCCCTGTCCAGCAGAACCCCGTAATCGGCATACAGCAGAGCCTGGTTAAGATCATGTAAAACCGCTATGACCGTTTTTCCGTTTCCAACTTCTTCTTTAAGCAGATTCAGAAGCATTGTCTGGTGTTTAAGATCAAGATGGTTGCCAGGCTCGTCCAGAAGCAGTATATCCGTCTGCTGCACAAGTACCCGGGCAAGCAAAACCCGCTGGTATTCGCCGCCGCTGAGACAGCTGATCGAACGCTCCCGGAATTCAGACAAATCCAGGCGTGTAATTACTTCGTCTATAACCCGTCTGTCTTCGTCGGACTCACTGCAGAAAAACCCCTGGTACGGGTAACGGCCCATTGCAATAAGTTCTTCAACTGTATAATCGAAATTGATGCGGCTGACCTGGGGAACCATTCCCATAAAACGCGCGCGGGCACGGGCGGACATGCCCGAGACATCCTGCTTTCCTACTGTAACACTCCCGGAAGAAGGCTTGACCACCCCGTTAATTAAGGAAAAAAGAGTTGTTTTTCCGGATCCGTTAGGGCCTGTCAGCACAATAAAATTACCGGGCTCTATTTCAAACGACACGGGTTTTAAATGAAAGCCCTGATCGTATCTGTATTCAGCCGCCGTCAGTTTGATAGTCACTTGATTGCCTCCCTGCGCCTTCTGCGCAACATTATCAGAAAAAACGGTCCGCCGATAAAAGCCGTTATAACACCGACCGGTATTTCCTGCGGCGCCATCATGCTCCTGGCGGCAATATCTGCCAGAATCAGGAGGCAGGCGCCTGCGGCCGCAGCTGCGGGAAGCAGTTTTCTGTGATCAGCCCCGGTTATCAGCCTTATCAGGTGCGGCACAATCAGGCCCGCGAACCCGATAATTCCCGATGCCGCAACAACCGATGCAGTCAGCATGCAGCTGAATAAAAGCAGAAACATTCCCGACCGTTCAGGATTGACTCCCAGCGAATGGGCCTCTTCAGCTCCGAGCGAAAGAATATTAAGCTTCAATGCGTTTAAATTGATTACTATAACACACAGGGTCACAATAACTGCCGAACCTGCGACCTTGTTCCAGCCGGCAAATGTGAAACTGCCCATCATCCAGAAAACAATGCGTTCCATCTTGTCATGATTCAGCATCATCAGAAACGAGATTACGGACTGAAATATATAACCGACCGCAATTCCGGCAAGCAGAAGATGCCCCAGGTTGCCCCGTCCTTTTCCGCTCAATAAGGCTACCAGAAAAAGCGTCAGGATGGCCCCTGCAAAAGCAAAAACGGTAATGCTTCCGTAACTGCCGATCAGCAGTCCGCCCCCGAAAACGATGGCTATAGTGGCCCCGAGCGATGCTCCTGAAGATATTCCCAGCAGGTAAGGTTCGGCAAGCGGATTTCTGAACACTGCCTGAAATACAGCGCCTGCCGTTGCAAGACCGGCGCCGGCAATAGCCGCAAGAAAGATTCGCGGAAGGCGGATTTTAAACAGTATTATCTTTACTGATTCGCTAATCCCGAAATCGGCTAATCCCAGAGATTCAACAACAGCCTTTATTACAGTAACAAAATTTATATCAGCTGCACCAAATGCAGCTGATATGATCATTATCAGTGGAACAGCGGGAAAAAGTATGATCGAAACGGTGTGCCTATTTCGAAAAAACATCGTTAAGAAATTCGAGCCCTTCAATAAGCCGTGGGCCCTGGCGGGCGATTATATTCTCATCCACACCTATTACATTTCCGGCTTTTGCTGCAGAAAGCTCCGAATAGATTGGGGCACTGACAAAATCGTCTTTCAGTATGGAATTAACAATTATAATATCAGGATCTGCCTCGACAATTTTTTCAAGAGAGAACGACCAGCCGCTTATGTCTTTTGCAATATTGTCCCCGCCGGCTATATCAATCATCTTTCCTATAAAGGTATCGCCGCCGGCCGTCCAGTCTCCGCCTTCTCCGAATCCGACAACATAATACACAGACGGCCTGTCCGTACTGCCGGAGGTTACGGCTTTTACTTCTTCATACCGCCGCCTAATATCATCAATCATGGCATCAGCTGCTTCAGATACGCCCAGATCAGCGCCTACACTGGCAATTACATCATACACACCCTCAAAACTTTCAGGTCCGTAATAGTATTTTACCTCCAGACCGGCGTCCGTCAGCACGTCCGCGGCATCTTTGGGCGCATGCGTGGACGCGAAAATTAGATCCGGGGCAAGCTCAATTATGGTCTCGGTGCTAGGCTGCATTATTGAGCCGACCGAGGCAACGGATAATACTTCAGGCGGATAATCGCAATAATCGGTCCGGCCCACAAGGCAGCCGCCCTTTCCCAGGGCAAATACGGCTTCGGTTATATTGGGCGCAAGCGATACTACTCTCAGCTGAGGAACAGTATCCTCCGTTACAGGAACATCCTGCTGTCCGCCGGCAGCAATCATAAACGGCAGTATTAATACGATAAGTACAGTTATACTTAATTTTTTCATTCATCCTTCCTTTGTTCAAAGAGAGGAGCTCGGCTAACCTGTAAACGGAAGATTATCAGGCATTGCGACTCAATCCTCGAAGTCAACGCAAATTATTATCGAAAATCAATGTAACCTGGCTTTCGGATGCAGCTGCATCCGATTACAGTGGCGGGTCCGCGGAGGATTCTCACCTCACTTCCATTGATGGGTGAAGTATTCTCCCATAATATCCGATAATAAACAATAAGATTCTTGTGATCTTTTGGTAATTTCTTGTTCTTCGTCCATGTTAAATATCAGACGGAAACAATTCTGTTGCGCCCGCTTTTTTTGGCCTGGTACAGGGCGTCGTCCGCCTTTTTAAAAAGCCTGAGCCAGCTGTCTTTTCTGTCGGGAATTATTGAAGAAACCCCGGCGCTGACAGTCACGAATTCCGAACAGTCGGAGTCGAGATGCTCTATCTCCATTTTTTCAACATTCTCCCGAAGTCTTTCGGCAATCATCGGAAGTTCTTCACCGGGACAATTCGGGATGATTGCAACGAATTCCTCCCCTCCGTACCTTGCAATAAAATCACCCTTGCGGTTCATTGAGTCCCGGAGAGAGCCCGCAACACTGATCAGACAGTTGTCGCCGGCCAGATGCCCATAGCGGTCGTTATAGCGCTTAAAGTAATCAATATCAACAATAATAAAGCCTATTTCAGTACCGGTCATGCTGTTCCGTTCCCACAGCTTCTGCATATATTCATTTAAAAACCGCCTGTTTGCCAGCGATGTTAGCTGATCAACATAGGAAAGATCATAAAGTTTCTCCGTTTCTTTTTCCATTTCAATAAATGCATCGTTAAGTCTGACAACCTGCCTGTACGCATCGGAAGTACTGAATGCCTGAAGCACGGTCTGATAGACTGTGAATAACAGAAACACAACCCCGGGCGACCATACAGGCACTATCATGAAATTATCGAGCATACTGAATACCACACCGCAGACCAGCAGGATATAACCTCCGAGAAAACCCAGAATAATCGGGGTCTTTTTACCTGCAAAACGGTAGAAAAGATTCGAGATTATATAGATCGATGTTCCGAGATTAAAAACTTCGAGGGGAATTAAAAGCTTTGTATAAACCGCTGCATCTGAGCTCAGTATAAAAATCCATGCAACGGAAGACACCGCCAGAACGATGTAAAAAACCTTTTTCGACATGTACTCCGGAAAAATAAAATATATGTAACAGAAGAAGAACGGAACAGAGATCGTAAGACTCGAATATATGAATTTGGATCTGATCGACGCGTTAAAACATTCAAACAGCGTTCTGAACATCAGCTCATCCTTGCTGCCGATAAACAGAACAATTAAAACAAACACCATCCCCAGAAAAAGCATTGACAGATACCGGTACTCAAATCTCTGCAATATAAACAAAGCGATATGATACAAACCTATTAATAAAACAGCACCGATGATCAGGGCGTCAAGAATCAGGCCTCTTTCCCGGGCGGAAACAACATCCTTTCTGTTTCCGATATAAATATTTCTGCATAAACCGCCCTGAACATCATTCCAGACCGAAACCTGGAAAACTATATCCAGAATATCAGGGCCGGCGTCCACAACAATAATAGCGGGCGCCGATTCACGTACCGAAGACTCTCTTTTGGTTCCGGGCGTACCCATTTGAAAAACAGGCTCGCCGTTTACATACATACTGTAATTTTCAAGAACATTGGTAAGCTTGAAATAAAGGACATCAGGCCTTTGTTCCGGCAGCAGTATTCTGAGTGAATAAGCACCATACCCCCGGACATAAGGAGACCAGTATCCCGGAACATGCATATAGTCATCGGCAGCGTCAACCGTCAACCCGGCAAGATTCTCTTCCGACGCAAATTCGTTCCAGAAAAAAGCAAAATCACCCTTGATTTCAATTAAACCGTCTTCAAAGGCAGTTCCGGAGCGCAGGTCAAGGATCCCGTCGACTACGGAAAAATCTTTGCTTCCGCCTGAACATGAAAGAAACAGGATCGGTATGATAATAATAAAAAGCCTTTTCATATAATCTTCTATTTATAAGCAACAGCAATCATTCGTTCCGCCTTATGATCATACGGACGGCCGTCAAGAGAACCGAAAAAACGGACTTCTGAAAAACCGGCTTCGGTTAAGAGCCCGGCCATCTCCATTGCGGAATAAAGCCTGTGTTTAAAAACTGCTTCGTTCGGTTCGGACTTTTTCTCGGGATTATCCGACGTAAAAATCCAGCGGTTTTCAATATGTGTCCAGCCGTCGGTAATTTTATATTCAAGCATGATAAAAAAACCGTCCCGCTGAAACCATTCCGCTTCTCTGAATTTAAGCGCAACAGTCTCTTTGCCTGCCGTATCAACAAGAAAGCGTCCTCCGGGTCTGAGCGATTTACAGACATTCATGCAAAACCCGAGATCATCAGCGGGATCTTCAAAATAACCGAAAGATGTGAAAAAATTCATTGCAAAATCATAATTTTCCGGTTCAACGAAAGTGCCTACATCTTCTTCTATAAACCGGACTTCCAGCCCTGTCTCCAGAGCGGCCTTCCGTCCCCTTTCCAGATAAGAGGGAGTTATATCAACACCGCAGACATTATAACCTCTTCGGACAAACTCAAAACAATGCCGCCCCCATCCGCAGCAAAGATCCAGAACATCAGAACCTTCTTTTAATCCTGCCAGACGGATTATCCCGTCAACTTCAAGCGGCGTATCCTCAATTCTGTCGGGATCAAACATGAGCGGCATATATACTTCCCAGAATTCCGGGTTTTTATACCAATCAGCCCGTTCTTGCATGTACATCACAACCCTCCTTGAAATTTCCGCTGTTTCATGATACTCAGTGAAGTATGGATTTACAACCGAAAAATGATAAAATTCAGTTTCCTGTTTCATTCAGACTGAAAATTATCAGTATAGTATACGATAATGAGAACTCGGCTTACAACAGATTCGGCAAGATACTGGACAATATAAATATCTGCCATTCCGGATGGGACTGCAAGCTGAGCAGCGGTGGAAAATACGCAAGCTACCGTGTCGATGTTACCATAAATGATGATGATACTTTCCGGAAACTGTATTCTGATCTCGGCAGCCTTGAAGGAGTTAAATGCGTAATTTAGCTTTCCTTCAACAGGAAGATCTCCGTTTTATTGAAAGAAAAACAGAAGAATACAGACTCAGCTGCCAGGACAGGCTCCAGCTCGAAGTAATAGCTTCCGATCTGAGACGCTGGGACGAAGGCATATTATCCCGAATATGGAAGGAGCCGGAAGATACCGGGCTAAAGGGAAAAGACCGTAAAAAGCGTGCAATGGGCCATATTAAAAACTACTGGGAGCAGCTGAAGCTTAAACCGAAAGATTACGGCAACTTCAGAACAGATTATTCCGCGCGGCCTGCGGAAAGCAGGCTGTCCGACCGTTCCCCTGAAAACCCTATTCTTGGGAAGTGCCCTGTTGCATCGGAGAAGACCAGATGCTGTAATCTTCAGACCCTTGACGCTGTTATTAACTGCGGATTCGACTGCAGCTATTGTTCAATTCAGACATTCTACCATACTGACGAAATACTTTTTCATAAGAATCTTAAACAGAAACTGGCGGAGATCTCGGCAAACCTTGATCATAAAAAACGATACCATATAGGAACAGGCCAGTCGTCGGACTCGCTCATGTGGGGAAACCGGAACGGAATGATGGATGACCTTTTCGATTTTGCCGAAAAAAATCCCAACGTTATTCTTGAATTAAAATCAAAGTCGGGCAATGTCTCATATCATGTTAAAAACAGAATACCCGCCAATATCCTTACAACATGGTCGCTTAACCCCGATATTATTGTTGAGAACGAAGAACATCTTACCGCGTCGCTTGAAGACAGGATTTCCGCCGCTGCAAAGATAGCATCACACGGCGGTCTGATAGGTTTTCACTTTCACCCGATAATAATTTATGAAGGGTGGAAAGAAGATTACAATAAAATATTCACACGTCTGCTTTCGGAATTCTCCGCCGAAGAGATTACTCATATTTCGTTCGGTACTCTTACATTTATAAAACCTGTAATAAAAGAACTCCGAAAACGCGAATTAAAGAGTAAAATTCTGCAGATGCCGCTGGAAGAAATTGCAGGAAAATTCTCCTACCCGTTTAATGTTAAAAAGGAGATGTTCAGTTTTGCATACAATGCCTTTAAACCCTGGCATGATGAAATATTCTTCTATCTTTGTATGGAAGACATCGGGCTCTGGGCCCCGGTATTTAACCGCGAGTACGTAAACAATCAAGAATTTGAACTTGATATGATAAATTCCTATTTCAGGAAAGTGGAGAAAAGATGGAACAGGCAGTAATCGTCGCCTTAAAAAACAGCGGCAGACTTACCAGCGAGCTGGAAGCCCTCTGCCTTTCGATTGGAATTGAAACGATAAAAACCTTTACAGTTCCGCTGATTAAACCAGGTCCGGCCTGGCTGCTTGGCAAGGGCAAAACAGAAGAGATAATCGAGTGGGCAATTGACAACGAAGCCGACATGATTGTTTTCAACCCGCCCCTTTCTCCATCGCAACAGCGCAACTGGGAAAGAGCGTCTGGATTATGCGTTATTGACAGGCATGAGGTTATACTTGAGATATTTTCACAGCGTGCGGTCACCCGCGAAGCCGCTCTTCAGACCGGGCTTGCCCGGATGGAATACTCGCTGCCCCGCCTTACCCGGGCATGGACGCACCTGTCGAGGCAGCGCGGAGGCACCCGCGGTACCCGCGGAGAGGGTGAAACCCAGCTGGAAGTTGACCGCCGGATAGTACTGAAAAAAATAGCAAGAATGAAACGCGAGCTTATTGAGGTAAAAAAACAGCGGGCGGTACAACGGTCAAAACGTGCAGGAAGAATTCCCTCGGCCTGTATCGTGGGCTATACCAACGCAGGGAAGTCATCTCTTTTAAACAGGCTTTGCGACGCCGGGATTCCCGCTGAAGACAAGCTTTTTGCCACCCTTGATCCAACTACAAGATTACTGATACTGAAAAACGGACATAAAATGACTCTTACAGACACCGTAGGATTTATTCGTGACCTGCCGCATAAACTGGTTCAGGCTTTTCATTCTACTCTGGAAGAAGCGGTAATAGCCGATTTCCTGATTCATGTTATCGATTCATCAGATCCGTCCGCCGAGGCCCAGTACCGGACGACCCTTGAAACACTGACGGAGATTGGAGCCGGAAGCAAACGTATACTGACAGTGTTTAATAAAACAGACTGTTTTGATGATGATGAATCAAAGCTTATGAATATCAAAAGCATCCAGCTTGATGCCGAAAACTGTATATTCTGTTCGGTAAAAACCGGAGCCGGTATGGAAGAGCTGGTTAATGAAATGGAAAAAATGCTGCGGGAAGGCAGACGGGTAACAGAATTCCGCATCCCGGTTGAACCCGGAGGGTACAGAATCACCGGTCATATACACAACGCATGCGAGATTATTGAAGAAAAATATACCGATTCGGTAATTAAAATCAAAGCGGTCTGCGGCGATGAAATCCTGAGCAGATATTCGGATTATATAAATGCCTGAATTGCATACTGTATAGTCTGTAAAAGATTTTTCCTCTTAATCGGTTTGATAATATAATTGGCGGCACCGCAAAGCAAAGCTTCTTTCATCAAATCGGTTCTGCCCAGTGCGCTGACTATAATAACGCAAGCATCAGGATTAATCTTTATGATTTCTTTCATGGCTTCAACACCGTGCATACCCGGCATGGTAATATCCATGGTGACCAAATCGATACCTGAACAGAGCGACTGGTATTTTTCTATTGCCTCGCGTCCATGACCGGCGGTAGCAACTATTTCAAATCCCTCCGGAAGAAGCAGTTTTTTTATCTGGTTTTGTACAAATATTGAGTCGTCCACAATCATAATACGGTACGGAGAACCGTCAGCCTTCAAACCAATCATAGGTCAATTTTGAACTTTTTTAATATTGATTGCAAGCCAAGAAAAAAAAATATTCTGATATTGAAGATTATTCGGCAACCGATTTGCCTTGAAATAAATAAAACAATAATATACTGTCGATTATATGAAGACATATGAAGAAATAAACTCGAAAATTGAATCCGGAACAGCAGTTGTTCTCACTGCAGATGAAGTAATCGGCTATGTTGACAGAAAGGGCCTGGACGAAGCCGCTGCCGAAATCGACGTAGTTACAACAGCCACATTCGGACCGATGTGCTCTTCAGGATGTTTTCTCAATTTCGGGCATTCAAAACCAAAAATGAGAATGACCGAAGTATGGCTTGATGATGTGATGGCGTACGCAGGCATTGCAGCGGTAGATGTTTATCTCGGAGCAACCCAGCTGCGACATAATGATCCGGCCAACATGTATTATCCCGGCGATTTCCTGTTCGGCGGCGGACATGTTATCGAAAAACTTGTTGCTGGAGAAGAGGTTCAGCTTTTCGCTCTTTCCTACGGTACCGATGAATACCCGCTTAAAGAGCTTCGATCATACATAACCATAGACGATCTTAATCAGGCAATAATGACAAATCCGCGCAACTGTTATCAGAATTATAATGTTGCAATTAACTGCTCGGACAAACCTATTCATACCTATCTCGGAAAGCTTAATCCCAATATGAAAAACCTGACCTACTGTTCCGCCGGTCAACTTTCGCCGCTTCTGAATGATCCTCATTACAGAACAATCGGCGTAGGAACAAGCGTATGGCTTGCGGGAGCACACGGCCATGTTTACGCTGAAGGAACCCAGCATGCATCGCTCTGCGATCGCGGTGAGAACGGGGTGCCGACGGAAGGCGCCGGAACCCTGGCGCTTACCGGCGACATGAAAAAAATGGATGCGGAATATGTCCGCGGTGTAAGCCTCAAAGGTTACGGCGCCTCGCTGGCGCTGGGCGTCGGCATACCTATCCCTATCCTGGACAGGGAGATCCTTAAAAACTGTACTGTACGAGACAGCGAGATATTTGCTCCGGTAATTGATTATTCATCCGCCTATCCGGAACGCAGGGGCGATATATTATGCAAACTCTCCTACGAACAGATGCGCAGCGGCCAGGTTGAAATTAATGGTAAAAAGGTTGTTACCGGCTCAATGTCGTCATATTCCAAAGCCCTTAAGATTGCAGAACTGCTTAAAGAGCAAATCAGGCGCGGAGAATTCCATCTTTCCAGACCAATCCGGCCGCTGCCTGCAAAACAGGGCATGTCGTCGCTTAAAATCAGAAAACAGGGAGGCCGGGCATGAGCAGCATGGTAACCAGAAGAGTTCTTCTTACATTTACAGGTGAAATTGCCGGCAAACCCATTATTTCAGAACTGATACGCAAATATGACCTGCAGGTCAATATATACCGGGCAAGGATAACCCCAAACGAAGAAGGCCATATGGCAATTGATTTGTCCGGAGAAAAAGATCAGATTGAAAGCGGGCTCCGGTTTCTCAGTTCATTCGATGTAGATATCAACCATACCGAAAACAGTCTAATCTGGAATGAAGGAAAATGCGTCAGTTGCGGAAACTGCCTCAGTCATTGCCCTACAGGGGCGCTTTATGTCTCTGATGAATCCAGCCGCAAGGTAGTATTTAACGGAGAGAAATGCATAGAATGTCTCAGCTGTATACGAAACTGTCCCTTCGAAGCCTGTACAACCATATTCTGACCCGATATGCACGAATCCGGACGAAGCTTTACAACCTTCAGATATCGTGACGCCTCATACCGGATATCTCCTGATGAGAAGTCGCCGTACGGTCCGATTCTTTACAGAATTATTACGTCGGAAATCACAGCGCTCAGAGATGAGCTTGAAGCATATATAAAGCTGCAGCCGGAATTCCTCAAATCTCTTGTGCCGCTTGATCTTCTTCCCGGGGCGCCGACCTCTGCAGTTATTATGGCTGAAGCAGCACGAAAAACCGGAATTGGTCCAATGGCGGCCGTAGCAGGAACCGTCGCACAGCTTGCAGCCTGCAGGGCAGCTGAAGAATTCAGCCTTCAAAGCGGAGAAATCACGCCAGAGATTATCATTGAAAACGGCGGCGATATTTTCATACTGCCTTCGGATAAACATGACGGGAAACCGGTTATAGCCGGCATATTCAGCGGGCCCGGTTCAAGGTTCGGAAATCTTGCGCTTAAGGTAAAACCTCCCCCCGGCGGAATTGCGGTCTGCTCTTCATCAAGCCTGATGGGTCACTCCTTGAGTTTCGGCCACTGTGATCTCTGTACGGTTATATCAGCCGACGCAGCCGTCGCCGATGCTGCCGCAACCCTCGGATGCAACCTGGTTAAAACCGAAAAAGACCTCGAACCGGCTGCAAAGCATATTGCAGCGGTTGAAAAAATTGAAGGTGTTCTTATAATAAAAAACGATAAACTTGCAATGGCCGGAAAAACCCCTGAAATTGTGCGGCATTCCGACCGGGCGGAGTTTAAAAAAATAACAGGAACATTTTTACAGTAAGAGGCCGATAAATAAACCGATGGGCAAGATGAAAAATGCGGATTCCGCGAAAACCAGAGAAAAAATAATAAGTACGGCAGCTTTCCTGATTACAAAGCAGGGCGCGGAGAATACAAGCCTTTCAGACATAGCGCGTGAAAGCGGCATCAGTAAGGGAACTCTGTACTATTACTATCCGACAAAATCAGAATTAATCTTTGAAATTACAAACCGGCATATGACCCGCCTCAGCGAAGACATTCTGCGCTGGGTAGGCAGCATGAGCGAGGGCCTGCCGCCGGAAAAAATCCTTCAGGCTGTATACAGCCTGCTTACCAGGGCAAGCAAACGCGGACGCCTTCATTTGTACCTGATCTATGACGGTATTTCGGGGTCGGAAGCCGCAACAATCAGGGTTCGCGAAATATATCAGCAATGGAAAAATACAGTAAAAGAAGGCCTGTCGAAGATAATCAGCGAACATTCCGATAAGGAAATTCTCTCCGAATTAATCCTGGCCTGTCTCGACGGAATATTCATCCAGGCAAGCCTGGGAATCAAGGAAATACCGATCGAAAAAATGACCAGACATATACTCGGACAGGACCCCGATAAATAAATCCTGCTGTCTGTATCCGAACCTGCACATAAAACAATTTGCTGTATTTTCATCATCTTTAAACTTGCTTTACGGATAAACGTAATGATATACTTATGTAATCGATTACAACACGAGGAAATAAATTGGCAATTACAGTTAAGGACGTTGCAGCCCATGCCGGGGTATCCACAGCTACAGTATCGCGGGTTTTAAATAATGATCCGGGAATAAAACCGGAAACACGGAGAAGGGTTAAGGAATCTATCAAAAACACCGGGTACCGAATAAACAAGGCGGCACGAAGCCTCAAGACCTCAAGAACAGGTACAGTTGGCCTTCTTGTTCCCGAACTTGCCAACGACTTCTTCATGACTGTTGCCCAGGGCGTGGAAGATGTGCTGAGAACCAGGGGCTACGGTGTAATTATATGTAATGCCAATGAAGATGAAAAATATGAACAGGATCGTATAGATCTGCTTATTGAGCAATGTGTGGACGGTGCAATCATTATTCCCGCAAGCTCTGCAGGCGCGCATTTCAACCGGCTGCCCGAAGCTGGAATTCCGGTAGTTTTGGTAGACAGGCTGGTAGATGATTTTAATTCCGATGCCGTTCTTGCCGACAACATCAACGGCACTTATTCAGCGGTAGTACATCTTATCGAAACCGGCTGCAAAAGATTCGGTTTTATCGGCGGAAGTCTTGAATTATCGAATTTCAGGGAGCGATATGAAGGATTCAAACGCGCATTAAGCGATTATAACATCGCATTGGAAGACGAAATCATAAAATTCGGCAATGTCCACATAAATTCAGGTTATGAGCTGATGAAAGAGCTTATGATCGGCCCCAACCCGCCTGAGAATGTATTTATAGCAAATTATTTTCTACAGGTAGGCGCAACCAAATTCCTTATTGAAAATAATAACCGGGTACAGCCCGGAATACGGATTGCCGGTTTCGACGACATGTCGCTTTCATCGATCCTGGGTTTCTCCAGCATTACCGTATCCCAGCCGATGCACAGCATGGGAGAAAAAGCCGCTGAAATGCTGCTCGAAAGGATTGAGGAATTCGCATCAGGTTCAACCCAAATCTGCCCGTCCCGGTTTATCAGACTAAAAACCGGACTCATAGAACACAGATCTGTAAAACCGGTATGACCCCGGTCATATATTTGAACATTTTACTTGCAAAAATGCCTGATTGGATCAATAATAAATGTAATCGATTACATTTATTATTGAAAGATACGGAGGAATAGAATATGGAATTTACAAACAGACTGCGCGGCGAAATGCCCAAAGTAGGTATCAGACCGACCATCGACGGCAGGAGAAAGGGCGTCCGGGAATCGCTTGAAGATCAGACGATGAATATGGCAAAAGCCGCGGCAAAGCTGATATGTGAAAATCTCAGACATCCTAACGGACTGCCGGTGGAATGTGTTATAGCGGACTCCACTATTGGAGGTTTTGCCGAAGCTGCCGACTGCGCAGATAAATTCAGAAAGGAAAATGTCGGCGTTTCGCTGACCGTAACGCCCTGCTGGTGCTACGGCTCGGAAACAATGGATATGGACACCCTGACCCCGAAGGCTGTATGGGGATTTAACGGGACAGAACGTCCGGGAGCCGTTTATCTGGCGGCAGTTCTGGCGGCACATGCGCAGAAGGGACTGCCTGCGTTCGGAATTTACGGACGTGAGGTTCAGGACGCTTCAGATACTTCCATCCACGACGATGTAAAAGAAAAGATTTTACGTTTCATAAAAGCCGGTCTTGCCGCAGCATATATGAAAGGTAAGGCATACCTCTCCTTCGGCGGAGTATCGATGGGTATCGCCGGATCGATTGTTGATCAGGATTTCTTTCAGAAATATCTCGGCATGCGCACAGAGGTCGTGGACATGTCGGAATTTATCCGCAGAATGGAAGAAGGCATTTATGATCCGGACGAATTTGAAAAAGCCCTTAAATGGACAAAGGCAAACTGCAAGGAAGGTCCCGACAACAACAGACCTGATGTACAGCGCACAAAAGAACAGAAGAATGACGACTGGGAAACAGCCGTCAGGATGACCATGATAGCGCGTGACATGATGGTCGGCAATCCCAGGCTTGCTGAACTCGGTTTCGGAGAAGAAGCTCTGGGACGAAACGCCCTGCTCTCCGGGTTCCAGGGACAGCGCCAATGGACCGACTTCAAATGCAACGGCGATTTTATGGAAACCATGCTTAATACATCTTTCGACTGGAACGGAATCCGTGAACCCTACCTTTGCGCAACAGAAAACGACGCTCTAAACGGCGTATCAATGATGTTCGGCCACCTGCTTACCGATACGGCACAAATTTTCAGCGACGTCAGAACATACTGGAGCCCCGAGGCAATCGAACGGGTAACAGGATGGAAACCTGACGGCCTTGCAAAGGACGGGCTTATACACCTAATCAATTCTGGCTCAACCTGTCTCGACGGCACAGGACAACAGACAGACAGCGAAGGCAAACCTGTAATGAAACCCTTCTGGGACATAAAAACAGACGAAGTATCGAAATGCCTGAAAGCGACTGAATTCAGACCTGCCTCTACCGAATACTTCCGCGGCGGCGGATGGTCCACCGACTTCCTGACAAAAGGCGGAATGCCGTGCACAATGACCCGGCTTAACCTTGTGGACGGGCTCGGACCTGTCCTCCAGATTGCAGAAGGATATACAGTGGAAATACCCGAACAGGTCCATGATCAGCTTGATAAACGAACCGACCCTACCTGGCCTACAACATGGTTTGCACCGGTAGTAGACGGCAAAGACGGGCCGTTTAAGGACACGTACTCGGTTATGGCCGCCTGGGGTGCCAACCACGGCGCCGTAAGCTACGGGCATATCGGAGCCGACCTGATTACGCTGGCTTCAATTCTGAGAATACCCGTATGCATGCATAATGTAGCCGATGAAAAGATCTTCAGACCCAGCACATGGAATGCTTTCGGAATGGACCGGGAAGGCGCCGATTACCGCGCCTGTAAGGCATTAGGACCGGTTTACAGGTAAGTTCAATTAAGAGGATTACAATACTTAAAGCAGGTTCAGGCTGCCGGAATGGTTTCGGCGGCCTTTTTAGATACTGCCGCGGGTTGAATCTGTAAACCTTGACGCCCTGGCAAGCAGTCCGCCCGGTTTATCATTTTTTTTATCGCTCATCTTGTTAACTTTTGTTACAAGATCATGCCCCAGGGCCTGCTGCACCTTAACCCAAAGGCTGTGTTCACGGATTTTAAGCCTGTTCATATCTGACCTTTTCCAGCACCACAGAACGAGTTCGGAGTCGGCTATCACATCGGCAGAAGGCGGACGGTCGGAAACATAGCTCATTTCCCCGATAAAACCGCCCCGTCCGATGACCGCAACGGTTACCGCCCTGTTACGGACAACAGCGCGCCCGTTAACTATTATGAACACGGAATCCGGCGTCTCGCCGGCTTTTATAACATAATCATCCTCAACTGTTTTCTTTTCTCCGGTTTTCCAGAACCTCAGGAATTCACGTTCGGTCATGTAAATGAAGTTTTCACGGTAAATGTCGTCAAGCTCCTCGGGGACCTTAACGGGGCGCATTTCTATCAGAAGCATAATGGTCCGCAACAGGTTGATAATCAGAAAAATCGTATTCCAGAACATTACAATCCAGTTTCCGCGTACATAGCCTGTATATATAAGAATTATCTGTCCGCTGATTAACAGAATACGGAGGATAAGAATATTTTTAACTGCCAGCCCAATCAGGTTAAGCACATAGGCGATATTCATTATGACAAGGGCAGGCGAAAAACTAAAATCCATATGTTATACTTATCGGCTCGGGTTAATTGCTTTCTTCACCGGAAATTAACAAAATTTCAGCTCTTTTCCCCGTATAAAGCAACATTTTTTTTATTGTGTTTGATTTTCCAATTTAAAAACATTAAACTTTGTATTATCTATATGGGTAAAAACTGGGAACCACTATATAACGGAGGCATAATATGAACTTCAAAGCAAATCTGTTAAAAAAGTTGATAATTTTTCTGGTTCTTATACTTGTTGCAGGAACTGCATTCGCGGCTAACGGCGATACACTTAACATCGGCGGCACTGTTCCGCTGGTACTGAATTTGACGGTTACAGCCGAGATCGGTATTGACAACCTTGCGCTCAACACTGCGGACGCAAACGATCATACTGAAAATTTGGCCAGCATTGTAATAGCTTCTAATGCTTCGGCAGGCTGGGATCTGTATATCTATTCGGCAAATGACGGCGTTATGACTAATGCAGACGGCGATACAATTGCCTACACCCTGCTCTATGCATCTCCGGATTCGACCACTCTTGGTACGGATGTTGCGCCGTCAACAGCTGGAGTAAGCTATGCAGAAGAAACCAACACAACCGGAGACGCCTCGGGAGATCTTGATATGATTTACAACCAGTCTACGGCATACGCAGCCGGTTATTACTCCGATCAACTTACACTGGTGTTAAGGGCAAAATAAAAAATGCTGAAGAAAATCAGTATATTATTCTCATTGATTATTACCTGCGCGACGGTCGCGCAGGCGTTTAATTTCGAGCCGATTACGCAGGATTATACCCCGACGGGAAAAGGCGCCAATCATATCTTCAGAATATCAAATACCGGCGACGAAAAAATAGCGGTAAAAGTATCAGTCAGACCGCGTTCGATTGAACCCGACGGCACCGAGATTCAGGGCGACGAATCAGGGTTTTTTATAATCTACCCGAGACAAAGCATTCTGGATCCGGGCGAAAGCCGCAGTGTCCGGGTAAAATGGACCGGGGATGCAGAGCTGTCCTCAGAGCTTCCGTTCAGGGTCATCGCCGAACAGGTGCCGGTCTCTTTCAACGAAATACAGCCCATCGAAGGAGGGCAGATCACGCTGACCTACCGCTACGAGGGCAATATATACATCGTGCCGCCCGGGGCAAAACCCAAACTGTCTGTAAAATCCATAAAGCGCGATATTGAGACAGAGGTTGTAACCGAAACAGTTTTTGAAACAGTAATAGTAACGGAAGGAGATCAGGAAGTTGAAAAACAGGTTGAGAAACTCGTTGAAACTGAGAAAAAAACAGAATATCTTCTTTTCGAGATAGAAAATACCGGAAACAGGCATACCCTGCTGAACAAAATTGAACTTAAATTAAAACGCGATGAAAATGACCCTCAACCGATAATATTAACAGATAACAACCTTAAGGGAGTCGCAGGAGAGAATATGCTTGCAGGATCAGTCCGTATTTTCAGAATCCCCCTGCCCGGGGAGGTATGGGAAGACGGCCCGATATACGGCAGCATTAAACAGGCTTCTGCGAAATAACGTGAATGACTCATGCCCGGAAATACATATTCATACCCCCGATTACTGTTCTGCTGCTGGTGTTTTTATGTTTTCCGGTTCCGGCCTTTACCCAGGAAGCCGACTCTCTCCCAATCCCTCTTTTTATCGATGAAATATATTCAGGAGAAATAGGCGTCACGATTCTGTCCGATGAGTCGGTTCAGATACGTCCTTCGGAACTTATATCATATCTGCAGGATCTGATGTCTGATGAAGCCATTGAGACCGCCGTAAAGATATTTCCGGAAAGTGGCTGGCTGAATCTTACCGAAATGGGAGGTTTGGGTGTTCGAATACTCTTTAAATTTGAAGACCTTACAATGCACATTACCATTCCGGCACATCTTCAAAGGGAAACTGTAGTCTCTTTCAGGGGCAGCACAAAAGAACCTGCCGGAGAGTACGTTGAACAGTCGGATTTCAGCGCCTTCATGAATCTGAATCTCTGGAATAAATTCACATACGAAACGCTTTCTTATGATTTCTCGGCAACACCGGAAATCGGACTAAACATTTTCAACTGGGTTATAGAAGCCCGCGGCGGCATCAGAACCAACGGGGATCTGCTGTTCTGGGACTATGCCCGTCTGGTAAAAGATTTCAAATCAGCCGGGTACCGCCTTGAAGTCGGAGATTTGACACTGCCGGTAACCGATCTTTCAGGCGCATCAAAGCTTCTCGGAGCCTCATTCAGAAAAAATCAGGTGCTTGCTGCAGACACGGATGCCCGCCAGCTATACGCCAGAGAAATATTTATTCGCGAACCTTCAAAGGTTGAAATCTATATGAACGACCGTAAAATCAGGGAGAAGGATTATCCGAGCGGTAATTACATTTTCCAGGATTTCCCTTTATCCCGCGGAATCAACAGGATTTCCATCAGATGGGAAGACAGCGAAGGCGCTCATGAAGAAGATATTGTTATTCCTTACGACAGCAGCCTGCTGGACGCAGGCGAGACTGACCTTGGAATTGCCGCGGGTCTGCCGGACAGGCAAATTATTCTGCCGACTTTTTCATCATACCAGTATTTAGGAATAACCGACAGGTTTACTTTCGGAATAACCGAATCTTTCGATATCGACACGCTGGAGCTTGCAATCCATCCTGATTTTCTGCTTTCAACCGGTATAGGCAACTTCAACCTGGTCCCGATCTGGGGGATGTCCTTCAGCGGCGGGCAAAAAATAGACGCAAGCCTCAGTTACCAGATGCTGAAACCGGGGCAGAACAGTTACCTGAATTTCGGCGGGAGCATCGCCTACACTTACAACTCAATAACGAACGCTGAGTTACCGCCGTCTTTACTGTCGGTAGAAGGGTACTATAATTTCTATTTCGGCGACGGCTTCAGTTTTACCCCGGAAGCATCCTGGGGCTGGAAATTTGACGAAAGCAGGAATTTAATCAGGGCAAAGGTAATACTTAAAAAAAGCATCCGAGGAGGAAGCGCGCTGTCGGCCAATATCGGCGTAGACTATGACAGGGAACTCTCTTTTTCCGCTACAATAAGTTACTCCTCGTCTTTTCCCGATCAGAAACAGAACATTTATATTATTGAAAACCTGGAAACCCAAAAACTGTCCGCATTCTGGAACCGTTACAGTTCGGATGATAACGATTTTTCACTGAATGCATCCACAGAACTCCCAATGAGTCTTGATGAAAAGCTCTCGCTCGGATTCAGCGGCGGATACAATCATTCTCTGTTCAGTTTGGACTGCGGACATGACTTTGACGCAATAATTAATACCGGTGCAACCAATAATTCAACCTATCTCAGGGCAAACAGCGGAATTGCATATGCCGAAGGTAATTTTCTTCTTACAAAAGCCGTCACGGATTCATTTATTATTATTGCTCCGGGAGAGCAGTTTATGGAACAGACACTTAAGGTTAACCCATCATTAAGCGAAAGCGATCTGGAAATTAAAGGCAAACCGGGAATCATGTCAAATATCCATTCTTTTAAAACCTGTAAAGTTTATATCGAACCTGAAGAACTCCCGCTGGGTATGGATGCCGCCGGAATGAAGTACCTTGCATACCCGTCATACAAGTCCGCTTTCGTGGTGACGCCTCATGCCGAGATCAGAGTTTTCGCCGGCGGTTTTATAAAAGACAGCGACGGGTTTCCCGTCGATACTGTACTCGGCAGTTTGACTGGAAAAAATACATCAGAAAGGGTAGACTTTTTTACAGACGACAACGGATATTTTGAAGCATATAACCTTCTTAATGATATTTACATCCTGAAGCTGAACGGAACGGATCAAAGCGTCGAAATTGACCTGAGCGCGGCAGAGGGCGGTTTTTTTGATGCCGAAACCATAACCTTACCGGAGGGATAATGACAAACAGATGTTTTAAAATAAAAATCCTGCTGCTCACATTTTCGATTATTCCGCTGCAAAATATAGTCTGTGATAATTTATTCCAGTTCAGCGCGCCTCCGGGTGGGGTTTATCTTAATTCGTCGTTTGAACAGATCTCAAATGAAACCATATCCGTAACAGTTGAACACGAGGGTACGGCAATTCCCCAATGGTTTATTGCCGCTGATGAAGGGACTTCCTCAGGTTATGAACCGCGGGAGTTGGTGTTCTCGTCGAACACAATGTACTATCAGCTTTATAAAAGCGCCCCGCCCTCCTCCGACGTTATAAAGGCTCCGCCTGAAGTTTTGACTTCTACTAGTGTAATCTCAACAACCGACTTTAACAGCGAAGCTGCAGTGATGGAGCAGCAAAGTTACAATCTTTACTTTTACATCAACTCGGGACAGTTTATCCCTTCGGGAACATACTCCGACACAATAACTCTTTACCTGTATGAAGGAGATTACGCCGACAGCGGAACACACGTCCTTGCCGACAGTGTAAACGTGACTGTCTACGGAAGGATGGCGGAACTGCTTGACATCTACTGTATACGTGAACCGGGAATACGGTTTATGGATTTGACAATTAATGAAACAGACAAGCTTATTGCCACGGTAAACGAACGAAGCAATTCGGCTACAGGATACACTGTGTCGGTTACCAGTAAAAACCTTGCAAACGACGGCAGCGGAGCATCCGAACCTTATTTTCTGCAGTCGGAATCAGCAGGTATGCTGACCTACTCTCTGACATATGCAGGCACGGCCGTAGATTCGTGGAGCGGCGGCACAGCCCTGTTAACCGATTCAACACTCATTACTACCCCGGAATGGACAGCAAAACCGTTGAAAATAAGCTATTCAGGCAGTACATCACTTCCCGCAGGTGATTATGAAGATATTCTGACCCTGACTATCAGTGCGAAATAACCGCAGCTTGTGAATCGGGTATCTTAAACTTCAGAATGCTTCTGACACCGGCGGAGTTTTCAATCTGATAATACCCGTCCAGCTGCTGACATAATATTCTG
Organism: Spirochaetia bacterium; assembly: GCA_963675665.1. GTDB lineage: Bacteria > Spirochaetota > Spirochaetia > UBA9216 > UBA9216 > Thalassospirochaeta. Next base: position 2,265,148 of record OY776510.1, on the reverse strand, counting down.
ATAAGCATAAGACCGAAGCCATCCTGCTTGTCTATATCGAAATCCTCGGGCAGCCCGTTTCCGTTATCCTGTATTTCAAGAATTATATTCTTATCTTCCTTTTTTGCTTTTATCCTGATAACTCCCGATTCTCTGTCTGTAAAAGCATATTTCAGTATATTGGTAATAATTTCGTTTACAATAATCCCCAATGGAAAGATCTGCCTGGAATTAAGCCTGCAGTCGCAAATTTGCTTTTCAACTTTAATATTGATCCTGTCGGGAAACACATCTATAACATCATCAACCAGATCTTCCAGATAATGTTTCAGAGAGGTATCCATGCAATCATCTGCTATCAGCAGTTTTTCATAAAGAATCTGCATACTGCGGACTCTACCGATTGCATCCTGAAGAGCCGCTTTTGCCTCCCAGTTGTCAATTGTTTCGGCTTGAAGCGATAACAAACTGCTTATTGAAGAAATATTATTCTTAATCCTATGATGTGCTTCTTTCAGAATAATCTGTTTCTCCGACAACTGATTCAGAATTTCATCCTGAATCAACTTTCTTTCATTTATATCCAGGTGAGTTCCACAAACAAGAAGCGGTTTACCGTCTTCAGTCCGGGAAGAAACCTTGCCGCGGGAAAGAACCCAGATCCAGTGATTATGCTTATGCCGCATACGGAACTCACACTCAAAATAATCCAGCTCATTATTAAAATGCTTTTCGAGTAAAGCATTCGCAATTTCCAAATCTTCCCGGTGAACAAATTTTTTCCAGGAATTCCGGTTATCTGAAGGAAGCTCGTCCAGGGTATAACCGATTATTGCGGCCCAATGTTCATTAACTATATTTTCGCCGGTTTGAACATTCCACTCCCAGGTTCCGACATTACTTCCGTATAATATATTTGCAAGCCGGTTCTTTTGCAGAATTATCTCCTCTTCCATCCGCTTGCGTTCGGTAATATCTTCATACATTCCCAATATTCCGTACATGACTCCGGAACTGTTTCGCAGCGGAATTTTCGAAGTTACTATCCAGTTTTTATTTCCATCCTGTGTTAAAAAGGGCTCTTCATATTTAAGCCGCGGGTTTCCGCTTTCTATAATGTTCCTGTCGTCAATTCGATTTAATTCCGCCTGCACGGAGGATCGTATATCATAATCGGTAAACCCGACAATATCATCCGGAGAATCCTTTCCTGAGTCCAGCGCAAAGAGTTGATTGCATCCCATATAGACACTTTCAAGGTCCTTCCAGAAGACCCGAACCGGAATAGTATTCAGCACATCATTCAACATCAAACGTGTTTTTTCCAGTTCAGAAAGAACCTGCGCATCAGAATCAGGCTGCTTTTTTTGTACCGCCAGTTTCAGGGCAGTTTTTATCATTGTGTCGATTACTGCAATGTCGGTATTCTTTACAATATAACCGTACGAAGTGATTTTTTGTGTCCGCTCAAGAATATCAGGGTCGGTATGGCTTGAAAGAAATATGACGGGAATATCATAGTTCTTTAAAATCCTTGCTGCTGTTTTAATTCCGTCAGTCTTCCCCTGTCCCAAATCAATATCCATCAGAATCAGATCGATATTGGTTGAATTAACAGTTAACACAGCTTCATCAGCGTTCATCGCAATAAAAACCGTATACCCGTATTCTTCAAGAGATTTCTTTCCGTTTGAAGCTATTAACGCTTCGTCTTCAACAAGAAGGAGTTTTATAAGAGCGTTACTACCCATCAATACTTATTATACGGGCAGAAAATTAAAATAGCAACATTCCATGTTCTGAAATCGCCTTAATTGATATTCAACACTGTTTCGATCTATATTATTCATATGAATACACTGATTATATTTGATCTCGACGGCACTCTGGCCGATACCAGAGCAGATCTCGCAAACGCGGTAAATCTTACCAGGAATCATTACGGGCTCCACAATCTCGACTGGACTGAAATAGTGAATTACGTCGGAGAAGGACGAACCAAACTGATTGAACGTTCTTTTTATGACAAACCCGATGTTGATATACCGGAGGCAATAGAAAAGTTCACCAATTTCTACAATGATAATCTTACGGTTGAAACTGAACTGTATGATGGTGTTTACGAAGGAATAAAGAATCTTGCCGAAACACAATACTATCTGGCTGTACTTTCAAACAAGCCGGGTGATATGTGCCGTGAAATAACCGATTATTTCAAACTTGATAAATTTCTGGTTACGACAATGGGAGGAGGCGACGTTTCAACAACAAAGCCCAATCCCGAGGGCGTTTTCGAAGTTATTAAAAGAGCCGAAGCTCAGGGTTTTAAACGAAACGGCGAAAACGTATGGATGGTCGGCGATCATTTTACCGATTTGCAGGTTGCGCAAAATGCAGATATTAAAAGCATTTTCTGTAATTACGGTTTCGGTAACAGGAAGGGCCTCAGTTCATCTTTTGAAGTCGATAAATTCTCTGATATAGCTGAAATCATAGATTGAATTAACGTTTCCGGACAGCTTCAGCCTTTTATTTTCCTGTTCAGTCGGTTAAGCCCGCTGATCAGTCTAAAATATTCATTTTGCTCTTCAGGGCTGATCCGATCAAAGGCCGACAGGATAAAGGCCCAATGCTTATCCTTGAATTCGGCAGTCAATTTCCGGCCGTAATCAGTCAGGACCAGATGATATACCCGCTTGTCTTCTGCAGATCGTTGTTTCTCTATAAGTCCCTTTTCCGTCATTTTTGCCGCAACCGGGGTGAAAGAACCTTTTTCGAGAACAAGACGGCTGCTCAGCTTCGACATCGTCATGGGCCCCTGAAATCTCAGGATCATTGCCGCCTTCATATGCGTGAAATTAAGCCCCTTCGGCAATTCGAATATATTCTCAAAATCCTTAAAAAAGATTGATATGATAGATCTATGCAGCTCAAATATGCTCTCTACCTTCATTTCTTCACTGCTTTTTTCAGAAATATCCATTGAACCGCCTCTTGCCGGATTGCTGCTTTGGATTGTAACACAATTCCAGTCTGTTATAATAATATTTTTTACTCAGCCAGCATTAACCTGCCCTCTTCCGGAGCCATACATCTTTGTTCTTCATTCAACCTTTCCATTTCCCTGAAGAATGACCGGCTCATCAGAACGGCAACAACCGTAGTCAGAACATCCGCCAACGGTTGAGCATAGATGAACCCGTTAAGCCCGAAAAGACTGTTTAGAACAAACAGCGCCGGAATATAAATTATACACTGCCGGCCCATAGAGACAATCATTGCCTTCATTGCCCGTCCTGTAGACTGAAAAGTAATCATCATCGTCATCTGAAGACCTATGAAAGGAATAGCAAAAGCAAAGGCCCCGAGCATTTTTGAGCCGGTCTCGATTGTGGCACGGTTCCGGATGAAAAATGAAATCAGCTCCTCTCCGAAGGCCCTGAATATTATACAAAAAAATAATCCCAGCAGGGTTGAATAAATAAGGGTTATTTTAAAGCCTTCTCTTAGCCTGTCGTAGCTCTTTGCGCCGTAATTATAACCGGCAAAGGGCTGATATCCCTGGGCAAGCCCCATGAGCAGCATAAATGCCATACTCGCTATCCGCATCTGGATGCCGTTACCGGCAACAACGTAATCACCGTAGCCGGAAGCAATCACGTTAACAAGCACCATTGAAAAACTCATAATGAGGTTGGATAAGGCTGAAGGAATACCTATTCTGAAAATTTCACTGTAGATCTTTTTCGACGGATGAAAATACTGTGTTTTAATGGAAAGAAGGGTCCGTTTCGACAAGAGATGGGTTATAAAGTAAAGCATTCCGAAGACATTTCCTATGACTGTAGCCCAGGCTGCTCCTGCCACACCCATATCCAGGGTAAAAATCATCAGCGGATCAAGAACAATGTTCAGACCGATACCGATAAACATTCCAATCATGGACTTATCTGTTGCCCCCTCGCTTCGAATAAGTCCTGAAAGAGTGATTTGCAGGATGAATACTACAGCAAAAGCTGAAATAATTGTGTAGTATTCGCTTGTTACGCTGTATGTTGACGGGCTTGTTCCGATTACCGAAAGCAGCGGCCTGCGCAAAATCAGCATTGATGCGGTTATAATTATTCCAATTAAAGCCGCTGTATATAATGCTGTGGCTGAAGTTCGTTTGGCCTCTTCGCCATCTTTTGCTCCCAGTTTTCTGGAGATGTAACTTGAAGCCCCGTTTGCAAAAATATTTCCTATTGCCTGAACAGACATGAAAACGGGGAAAACAATAGAGAGCGCCGCTACCAGGTTCGGATCATTCAGCTGACCGATAAAGAAGGTATCGGTCATATTGTAGATAAGAACAACAGCCATAGACAGCATTGTCGGCAGCGCAAGTTTTAATATCGCCTGTTTGACAGGCGCTTTCTCCATCAGTTCAGTTTTATTGTTATTCATTCGGGTTTCTCCTGCTGTATTTATGATTAGATTTCTAACTAAATATAAACACAGCAACAGAAAAAGTCAAGTGGTTTGATTTCTAACTATATGTAAAATTTACCATCTTTAATAATATCCACCTTGTTTCCGTCCGGGCAGACTGCCGAAACATCCACTTCCGGCGAGCCGATCATCATATCCTCGTGCACCGACGATACATTCATTCCCATTTCCGCAAGCTGTTCGTCGGAATACTTTCCCGGAACCTTGAGAGTTCCGGAGTAAGCAGCTCCGAGTGCAATATGGCAGGCGGCGTTTTCGTCGTACAATCCGTTAAAATAGGTAAGCCCTCCTTCGGCAAAAGGAGACTTCGGATCTACCAACGCCACTTCGCCGAGATAACGGGCCCGCTCGTCGCGTGCAAACAGCGTATCAAGGCTGTCTTTGCCCCTGTCAGCCCCGTAATCAACGACCCGCCCTTCTTTGAACTCGAACCAGGCGTTTTCCGGGATTGCTCCAAGGTTCTGATGCATAACGAATGGTCGGGTCAGGGTGACTCTGCCTTCTGCCGTTCTGCAGTCCGGAGAAGTGAAAATCTCATCCGTCGGAAGATTGGCTGCATACAGTTCGCCGTTTTGGGCTTCTTTCATTCCTCCCATCCACAGCGCATTACGGTTAATGCCAACTTTAAAGTCGGTGCCCGGACCTTTGAACTCAATAAACTCCGGAGATAACTCGTTCAGATATTTGCTTCTCTCAGCATCCTTGCTGAATTTATCTTTCCAGAATGCAACAGGGTCATCCAGATCCAGCCGCATTATCTTAATTACCTGTTTCCAATAGGCATTGAGGGCATCTTTTTCAGCCAATTCCGGAAAAACCTTTCCGGCTGTACCCAAAGTAGGAATAAAGGTAAGCGTCCACAGGAACGCCCCGTTCAGTGTCTGTTTTCGGCGGTGTTCCGTCAGACTCTGATACTGCCGAAAATAAGCAGTCGAAATATCTCCCGGAAGATCTGCATAAACATCACCCTCACAGAAACTTATATATGAAATAGACTTCCATTCAGGCTCGCTTATCTCTTTTAATGAGTCTTTCAAATACCGGGGGTATTCGATACTGCTTTTTCCGGCTTTTATGGCAGCCGCGTGTAAAAAATCATCAATATAACGCAACCCCACAAAAGCAGCGCCCTGCTCGTAAGCTTTATACGCAAGTCTTTTAACAGCTTCCCTGCAGTCATGGTTCAACTGAATATTCAGCTTATCACCTTCCCTGAAGCTGACGGCAAAAAGCATCAGTTCGGCTATTTTATCGTAGTACCCTGTATTCATCAGATCTAAGCCTCCAAGCCTTTTATATCTTTGTTTTATGAATGATATTTTATTGAATTATAACCCGGCATCGACGATTTTTGGTAAAAACCTCAAAAAGGGAGCTTGTCAAGCTGAACATTTCCGCCTGACAGAATTATGCCCACTTCCATGTCCCTGAAAATGTTCGGACTTTTCAATACTGCAGCAGGCGCAACGGCAGCCGACGGTTCAATCACAATCTTCATCCGTTACGGCTTCACGCGCTTCGTTTGTCGGCTCACATTCGACGATTTCAGCGCCGTATCCGCGGACAGCCGCCTTTTTAATTTCAGGTGCGTTCGACGGCATTACAATGGTTGCCCTGATTCCGATATTCCGCGCGGCAAGTGCCGCCGCCTGAGCGAAATTGCCCGACGAATGCGTGATAATGCCTCTGCCGCGCTGCTCTGCGTTCAGGGCCAGAACCGCGTTCATGGCGCCCCGCATTTTGAATGCGCCCATCTTCTGAAAATTTTCGCATTTGAAAAAAACCGTGCAGCCTGCGGCTTTATTAAACGCTGATGAACTCATAACCGGAGTGCGGTGTATATAGGGTGAGATTAATTTATGAACAGAAACAAGCTCCTGAATAGATGTAAACATGCCGCCTCCATTTTTTTCGGATGTCATGGTGATTTCAGTCCGTTTTTTTCAGTTTAGCAGGGTCAACAGTTTTTACAAGTTTTTTTGCAAGCGATTCCATCGGATCAAGCAGTTTGCCGGGTCTGTTTTCTCCATCAAAAGCAAGCGGGAATTCGGTACAGCCGAGAATTACAAGGTCCGCGCCCCGTTCCATCAGCCTGTCAATTTCACGGATCACTTTCTGTCGTGATTTCCCGCTTACCGGAGGCGCCGTCTTGAGTCCCCATTCCGTATTATAAATTATTTCGTGAACAGCCGCCTGGTCTTCGGCTTCAAGAATTTTAAAACCGGCGGCAGAAAGGGGCCCGCTGTAAAGGCCGATCCTGCGCGAACCTGTTGTTGAAAGCAGCCCAACGGTTCCGCCCGGCTGCACAAGCTCTTTAACGGTTGAGACTGTTTCTTCTATCATGTTTATTAATTGAACATTAACGCCGGTTTCATCAAGCCGGGCATTGAAGCTGCTCCAAATCGGTCCGGCATGAAAGGTATTGCATGGAACAGCTGCAATACCTTTCAACCCGAGGGCTTTGTATGCTGCAGCCCCGGCGGCTATTACATCAGCCATACCGCGGCCCGGATCACCCGGATTTCCGCTCAGAAGCGCTTCAGTCCGGTCGGAGACCATGTCGGGCAGACACATATGGATTATCCTGAGATGGTCCTGATCGCGTCCTGCGGTCAGGGTGTGCTCAAGAATAAGATGATGGAGCCGTAACCCTGCGGCAGGGCCGACTCCTCCTCCTATTATAATTCCGCTTTCCGTGTCAGTTTCTCCATATCGATCTGTTTCTCGCTCTTGGCGACGACAAGAGTTCCGGTCATATCGCCTGTAACGTTAACTGCAGTCCGTCCCATATCAAGAATTGCATCGATTCCCAGAATCATCGCGTATGCCGCGGCTACCGGGGTACCGGCTTCAACGGGAAGTCCTACGGAATTCAGGACCATCAGAAGCATGATCGCGCCGGCGCCGGGAACACCGGCTGTTCCTATTGATGCGAGAACGGCCGTAAGAATAACGGTAAGCTGCTGACCGAAAGAAAGCGGCATGCCTATTGCAAAACCGATAAAAAGGGCACAAACGCCCTGGTAAATGGCAGTACCGTCCATATTTATGGTTGCGCCCAGCGGCAGGGTGAAGGAATAAACGTTCTTGGATATACCGAAGTTCTCATCAGCAGCCTTCATTGTTACAGGCAGGGTTCCGGAGGAACTTCTAGTTACAAAAGCCGTTATCATCGGGGTTTTTGCTCCCTTGAAGAAGGTCAAAGGATTAATCTTTGAGAGCATCAATATTAAACCGTAAACAATAACTACATGTACCACATACCCGAGGAAGGCTGCAAGGGTCACGCTTCCGAGCGGACCGACGGCCTTTGCTCCCTGCTGGCCGAAAACTACAGCGATAAGCGCAAAAACACCAATCGGAGCATACTGAAGAACGCCGCGCACAATCAGGTACATTGCCTCGGCCAGACCGTCGAATGCATTAAACAGTGTTTCACCGCTTTTTTTGATTCGCTCATTATCACTCTGCTTGATATATGAGATTGCCACACCGAGAATGATGGCGAAGAAGATAGTCGGAAGAACAGCCCCTCCCGAAATGGACCCGAACGGGTTATTCGGAATAATGGCAATCAGCGTGCTTGACAGTTTCGGCGCAGCCAGGGCTTTGCCGGCGGCATCGGCTGCTGCACCGAGTTCAAGCCCCAGACCGGGTTTGAAAATATTTCCCATCAGCAGACCGACAGCAACAGCAAAGGCCGAAGTCAGCAGATAAAATGCAATGATCTTAACCCCAATCTTTCCCAGTGTAGACGGGTTTATACTTGCAGCGCCCACGACAAGCGTCGAAAGAACAACCGGCATAACAATCATTTTCAGCAGATTGACAAGGATTGATCCGAACGGATTCAACCATGCTGTTTTGGTGCCGAAAATAATTCCCACTATCGCACCCGCAATAAGGCCGATTAGAATTCGCATCAGCAGATTTGACTTGAAATACCAGTCAAAAGGTTTTTTCTTCTCTGTACTCATTTTTCCTCCAAATAAATCAGTCCGAATTTGTATTGTATTAATAACACCACGGAATTATGCCGGCGTATATGGACCATAGGAGGTGAATATTTATATTTTTTCAGTCTGCTTTTACGGTTTCTACACCATTTGGCGTATATTACAGGTCTTCGAGAATATTTTCATCAATAACCTTCTTGATAAACTCAACCTTTGAAGTAACGTTAAGCTTTCGATAGATATGAAGGATGTGCTTTTTGGCTGTCGAAGAAGCTATATTGAGCTCGTCCGCCATTTCCTTGTATGTATAACCTTCAACTATCGCCTTGAAAACCTCAATCTCACGGGGAGTCAGATCGTAATCTTCGGTGCTTTTATTTCTTTTCTCTTTCTGTCTGAATTCTTCAAGAAGCGTACGCGCTACCCCGGGACTTATTGGAGAGCCGCCTTTTACAACGCTTTTAATCTGTCCGACTAGTTCTCCGGGCGCAGCGTTCTTGAGGATATAGCCGGAAGCTCCGGCCTGAATAGCCTTGATAATTTTTTCCTGCTCTTCAAAAATCGTCAGAATCAGGACATCAACCTCCGGCCTTAATTCTTTTATCTTTCTGGTGGCCTTGATTCCGTTCATCCCGGGCAGTTCGATATCCATCAATACAATATCCACGCTGCCAAGCACATCAGAATCGATCAGCAGCTCTTCAGCACTCTCGCAGGCTTTAAGCACCCTTATGCCTTCCTCGAGCCGCAGCAGATACTTGAGGCCTTCACGTGTATCCTTGGAATCTTCCACTATAACCAGATTTATCATTCTTCACCGGCCCTGAATTGAAAATTAAAAGTCGAAACCCTGCCCGGCCGTGAAGAAATCTTTAATATGCCGTCCATTCTTTCAGCCCTGCTGTAAAGCCCCTGAAGTCCGAACCCGTTCCTGAGAGCATCTTTTAAAACAAATCCGTTTCCGTTATCCATATAGTTAAGTTTGATTTTATTCGACTCCAGATCAAGTTCGATCCGCACAAGGGCGGCGCCGGAATGCTTCATTGTGTTGGAAACCAGCTCCTGAATAATCTTTTCGCAGTTAACGATAAAATCCGGCTCAAATATTGCAGCATCTTCAACCGAAGGCAGCCTGGTTTCGAGCTTTATATCTTTAAGCGCCAGCCTTTCACGCACCGTCCTCCCGATATAATCCAGAAGCTCAACAGGGCCTGCCGCATCGCCCTCCCCTGCTTTCAGAATTTCCTTTAAGTCCTGAATTCCCTGCCCGGTATTCTTTTCAATACGATCAAGCATCTCTGAAAGCACGATTTTTTCATTGCGTTCAAGCGCACTCCTGGCAACATGATTACTGATATTGATGCTCGTAAGCCTTGCGCCGAGAGAATCATGCAGGTTTCCGTATATCCGCTCTTTCTCTTCTATAATTCTAAGCCTTACATTCTCCTTCTGAAGGCGTATTACCGCCTGAGTCCTCTGCTCGACCTTACCTTCCATTGTCCGGGTAAATTCAGCGGACTGATCTGAAAGCCTGTTAAACAGCCTCGAAATAAGACCAAACTCTCGCCCGGGAAGGTCCGGAATCCGGGCTGATATATCTCCGCTTTCGAAGCGTCTGAAAATCGATATAATTCTGTCGAGCGGATTCGTAACAAGGTTGCGCGTGATAAAGGCTATAAGTGATCCCAGGAGAAAGGTGAGCAGAATATCAAATAATATAATTATCATGATTATCTGCTGTGAAAAATTCATAATCCTTTTGTACGGCAGAAACAGCAGCATAATCCAGCCGGTTTCAAGGTTTTCAACGGTGCTGATCATATATTGTGCGCCGTAAACATCCGCAATGATAAAGCTTTCATCAGTTTGTATCAGCTCAGGGTGCCGGAAAGTCTCCAGCTCGGTAACAGCTTCGGTTGTAGGGAAAAACTGGTTTACAAGAATGGCCATATCGCTGTTCAACAGCATCACCTTTCCGTCCATCGGAACATCAAGCGAATCGACGACATTATCCAGGCCATGCATGATCAGATCCAGCCCAAGCACGCCGACAAGCACTTCCTTATTATAGACCGGGGCTACGGCGGTTATGCCTATGGCTTCAATGCTCGCGAATATGTACGGACTCGTCAACCCGTAACTGTCGGATTCAACAGCCTGACGGTACCAGGGTCTTACCCGGGGATCATATCCTTCAGGGAACTTCGGAGTATAATCAGTAAAACCTTCCCCGACGCCCCATTCGAACATCCGGCCGTCCTCGGTTCCGAGATAGATAGCCCGCACATTCTGCTGCCTGACCAGCACATTGTTGATAAACAGCTCCGACATATCATCAATATAAACCTCATAGACCGCCCTTACAGTCGTCATCGATAATACCAGCGCTTCTATCTCATTGAAAATTATATCAAGCTGGGAATCGGCGCTGTCGAGTATCAGCGTCGAGGTCCGCTCCGCGTGTTCAAGTGAGAAATCCCTTAACAGCAGGTAGTTAACCAGCAGAAGAACAGCCAGAAACAGGACAACAGCTGCAATAATGGATAAAGTATTTCTGCTCTGGATTGAAGAAAACATGCCTCATTATAATTCAGCAATTGTACCTCAACAAGCTTATTATTTTATCTGTCGCGGCCGGAGCGTTAAAAACAGGCATTCCCTAAAAACTGCCCGATATGGTTATAATAATTTAAAAACCGTATTCAGTTCATCAATCAGGTGCTTAAGCGATCCCTTAAAAAGAAAAAGCCGGGATGTTGTTTCGCCTTCAACACCCTTTAACTGGAAGTTATCATTCTGTACAAGACGGTAAAAAGGTTTGGGGAAGCTTGAAAAATATTCAAGCTCACCCAGAGTGTTCAGGATAAGGATCGCCTCTTCTGTCACAGGTTCAGAATAGCTAAGCTCAAAGATAAACGAACCGTCCAGGCAGTCTTCAAGCATCCTTGATCCGTTTATCTTCATACTGCCGCCACAGTTTCGGCTATTGATTCAACTGCATTAATAAGCTGCAGAACTTCGTCTTTACTGTTAAAAACAGAGAAACTTATTCTTACTGTTCCTTCAGGGTAAGTCCCTATCGCTTTATGCATAAGCGGCGCGCAGTGGAGACCGGGACGTGTAATTATTCCGAAAGATCTCTCGAGAACATAGGAGATGTCATCCGGTGAAAAACCGTCAATAGCGAATGAAAGTAATCCGGTGGATTTTGACATCCGATCCGCAGCAAATAATTTTACCTTTTTATGTCCGGAAATCCCATCAATCAGCAGATTCCTTAGCCGGGCTTCGCTTGATTCTATTTTGGAAAGATTCTGATCTGTAATCCATTTCATTCCGGCATCCATCGAACAGATACCCGGCAGGCCTCTGGTTCCGGCCTCAAAATATACCGGGAATTCGGAAGGCTGCTGCCTTGATTCGCTTCGGCTTCCGGTGCCTCCGAGCTTGAACGGACGGCATTTTATTCCGGGTGAAATATAGAATCCTCCGCTGCCCTGAATACCGAATAAACCTTTATGGCCGGTGAACGCAACAGCAATTTTATTGTAGCCGAAATCCGATACCGGTATATGCCCGGCCGACTGAGAAGCATCAAGTATTATCGGTGTCTTTGATCGGTTGCAGATATCAATTATTTTTTCAATATCCTGAATTGCCCCGGTAACATTCGAAGCATGATTGATAACAACCAGATCGGTTGCAATTTTAAGCTCGTTTGCCAATGAATCAAGATCTATATAACCCTGCCTGTCACATCCGACCAGGCAGAGATCAATATCCCCCCGATCTTCAAGCTGAAAAAGAGGTCTTAATACTGAATTATGCTCAGTAACAGTTGTAACAACCCTGCAGCCGGGTTCAGTCATCCCGAAAATCAGCGTATTCAGCGACTCGGTCGCCCCCGATGTAAAAATAATTTGCCTGCTGTCTTTCAGATTAAAAAAGGATGCAGCCGTTTTTCTGCAGGAATCAGGAGATGCACTCCCGGCAGCACCGGCGCCCCTTGACTGCTCTGCCGGAGTTTCCCTGAGAACCCTGTTAACACGTTCGATGACTTCACCAGGTTTGGGAAAAGACGTAGCAGCGTTATTGAAATATATCATGCTTTTGTAACAACAAACTCTCCGTAACTGTCGCCGAGTTCTATTGCTTTTGTCTGCCTGCAGACATGCATCCCGAGCCCGTCCGGATACGGTTTCCCATATCCCAGATCCATAAAAGCCCTGGAAACGCCTTTAATCATATATGCAAACGGCTTCGTGACCTTAAATGTATCGATAATATCGGATTCATAATAGTCATTTACCTTTATAGTCATTCGCGCCGGAGACAACTCGGTAATCTCGGCATCGGCCCAGCCCCATGCTGTAAAAACAGCGTATGCGCCGTGAAGAACATCATCAGGTTCTTTTTCTATCATTGGCCCGATTATCGACCGGAATTCCTCGCTTGTAATTATTCCGTACCCAGTATGATATCCGCATTCCGCAGCGGCAAGTTCAAGACCCTCTTCTATTTTTGCATATAACCCGGGATCGTCTCCGGTTTGTTTAAGAATTTTCTCGGAAAAGGTATTCCAGAAATAACTGGGAAGAAAATTAACCAGAACATTAAAGGACGGTATCAGACCGTCGCTGTTGCCTTTGACTTTAATTTTCGACAAGGCATCAATTGCAGTATCTCTGTCTATCATGATAGCTTACCTCCTGCGGGAGTTATTGAAAAATTTGAATGGGAGCTTCCCGTAACAATCGATTCTTTCTCAACCGCCCGAAAAGATCTGAGAGGTAAAGCTGAAGCCAGCGAAAAAACAGCGTTGAGATAGCCGCAGCTAATGTAGTTCACAGGTTCGGAATTCTTTCCCCATTTTTTCAGCCAGCCTTCGTCAATATGGGACCTGGTCATTCTTGCACTCCCTCCGCTCTCTGAGAACCTGATTGAAACTTTTCCCATTCCTATTTTGGAAAAATATTCTTCTGCAACCTCAATTTTCATATTTACTGATGAAATTTCATGCCTCAGATAATATTTTTTCAAAACAAGAAAAATACTGTCTTCCATTGAATCAGACAGAAGCTGCGGTCCGTTCAGGGCCTTGTTATCCATGGCAAGTTTTGTGAATAATGTTGCATAATGATGACAATGCATAACCGACGGTTCATCATTAACGTACTGGAAATTCCTTCTTGTATCAAAACGCTGAACAAAATCTATATCCATTTTCTATCAACCTCCGTTCAGTTTTCTGCTTATATCAGTATTGCGGATAAACGATCTTCCTGATTTATTAATGATATCAACAATCTCGTTACGGGTTATTTCTTCAATAGCAAGAATTCTGTTTACATCTTCAGCTGCCTGTCTCAATTCCGTAATTGAATTTAAAAGTGTTCTGTTCGCCCCTGTTTGTTCCCCGGTTGCGGATTTTATTTCTGCTGTTCCGTCGGTTAACGACTTAACTTCCTTCAATACCTGTTCAGTACCTGCAGACTGTTCCTGCATTGCATCCATAATCTGGCTTGTTATGTCCAGGATTCTTCCGATTCCGTTGGAAATGGTATTGTTATTTTCCGTAACACGCCTGGTTACGCTGACAGCCTGATCGATTTTATCCATTACTTCTTTTACTATCCTGGAGATTTTATCCGCTTCAGTGCTGCTGCTTTCCGCCATTTTACGCATTTCTTCCGCCACGACGGCAAAACCCCGTCCATGCTCCCCGGCATGGGCGGCTTCTATGGATGCGTTCATTGCAAGAAGATTCGACTGGCTTGATATCTGCTGAATTACCGAAGTTATACTGGTTATCTGCTCGGAAGAAGTCTTGATGTCTTCTATTGCTTTCAGGTTTTCTTCAACAAACCGGTTGCCTTCTTTTGCGGTCTTTGATACTTCAGTTACAAGATTTGTAGCTTCTGAAGTGGATGTAGCAACATTATTAATTGATGCGGTCATCTCTTCCAGGACCGAAGAAAACTCAATAAGAGAAGCCGATTGCGAAGTAATATTCTCAGAAATTGAATCAGCTGTTCTGGCCATCTCCTCTGAAGATGCCGCTACATTATCCACTGCGTCATTCTCTTTAAGAATGCTCTGTCTTATTGATATTATCGATTCGTCAAAATTAACGAGTGTTTTAATCAGCCCGTCAAAGTTGCGCTCCAGAATATTGTTGTTCATGTCCAGTTCAGTGGAAACATCTTCCGAAACGGATTTTAAATTCCCAAGCATTCCCGTGATATCCGCGACATATTGATTAAGCTGTCTGTTTTTTCTTCTGGATAGATCTTTCTTAATTTTTAAAGCGGTCTCTTTGTCCATCACAACTCCCCGAAATAGTGTTTTCTTTTTTATGAACCACTTTAAAATTATTTTTTTATTTCTTAAGAGAAAATTATAGTATCTCAAATACAAAAAATAAAGGATATTTTTATTTTAATATAAAAGACTTAATATGCATATTACAGGCAAATTTTATCGGCCAACGACCGAAATTAGTCTTGAATTTCCGGCGTTTTATTCATATTATTATAAATAATATTTTGATAAACACCTAACCAACTTGATATTACGGGGTTGGTTACCAAGTTTTGATAACAGGAGGAAAGGATGGGTTTAAATCTCGTCGTTCTTGTGAAACAGGTGCCGGATACAGCAAATATTACCGGCGAAGCAATGAAAGAGGATGGAACTGTAAACAGACAGGCTCTTCCAGCTATTTTCAACCCTGAGGATCTGCATGCGCTTGAAGCAGCCCTTACAGTTAAGGACATGTACCCGGATGCAAGGGTAAATGTATTGACAATGGGACCGCCGCCGGCAGTTCAGGTATTAAAGGAATCTCTATACAGGGGAGCGGACTTTGTTGCCCTTATTTCGGACAGAAGGTTTGCAGCGGCCGATACCCTTGCAACATCATACGCATTAAAATGTGCTATTGAAAAAATCGGCAATGTCGATATGGTTTTCTGCGGACGGCAGGCGATAGACGGTGACACGGCCCAGGTCGGTCCCCAGACTGCAGAAAAACTCGGAATCAACCAGATCACCTGCGTTTCCGGGATTAATAAGATTGATGAAAATAAAAAATCAATTGAAGCAACCCGTTCAATCGAAGGCGGTTATGAGATTGTAAAAGCAGGGTTTCCGGTTCTGATGACCTTCACTGACGAAGGGTTCGTACCAAGGCCTCCTTCCGCGATACGAATGCTGGCATATAAGAACGCTTCAACCGAAGTTTCTACAGAAGCATTTGATGAAAGCTATATGGACGGCGATGCAGGCGCAAATACAAACCTTGCACAATGGGATATTGAAGCAATCAACGCGGATGTTGAAAGCTGCGGCCTGTCAGGCTCGCCGACAAAGGTTAAAAAAATCGAGTCGGTTGTTCTTACTGCAGGCGAGATAGTGATGGTTGATAACACAACCGGCGGTATTGCCGGTATGGTCCATGATTTAATCGCCGATCACACAATAGGATAAGGAGAGACAATTGAGCAATAAAAATACAGTAATGGTCTTTATCCAGCAGGACGACGGCATTGTAGCCGATGTAAGCCTTGAACTTGTATGCAAGGCCCGCGACCTGGCCGATCAGCTCGGCGTAAAGGTTTCAGCCGTACTTGCCGGCGACAAGCTGGAAGCGGAAGCAAAAAGAGTAATAACATACGGAGTCGACGAGCTTTTTCTT
The DNA here is from genome assembly GCA_963675665.1 of Spirochaetia bacterium. Classification (GTDB taxonomy): domain Bacteria; phylum Spirochaetota; class Spirochaetia; order UBA9216; family UBA9216; genus Thalassospirochaeta. Next base: position 2,249,026 of record OY776510.1, on the reverse strand, counting down.
GTAGAAGACAAGCGGCTTGCACATTATACCCCCGTTCCTTACACAAAAGTGGTAAAACAGGTTATCGAAACCGAAAAACCTCAGATAGTATTGTACGGAGCAACCACCACCGGCCGGGATCTCGGCCCCCGTATAGCATCCAACCTGAAGGTCGGGCTTACAGCAGACTGTACCGATCTCCAGATTGGCGATCATAAAATCCGTGACAAAGAGTACACGAATATTCTTTACCAGATTCGTCCGGCTTTCGGCGGAAATATAATCGCTACAATCGTTTCACCCGAGAAAACTCCGCAGATGGCAACAGTCCGCGAAGGCGTTATGAAGATGACTGAGCCGGATACCGGTTTCAAGGGTAAAATCACAAAGCTGGAAATTAAACTTGATGCCGGAGATTTCCTGACCGAGATAATCAAGCGCGTTCGTGAAGAAAAATCGGTAAATCTTAAAGGCGCCCAGATTATCGTATCAGGCGGGATAGGCGTTGAAACAAGGGAGAACTTCAAGCTTATTGAGAATCTTGCGCACGTTCTCGGCGGTGAGGTCGGCGCTTCACGCGCGGCAGTCGATGCAGGGCTGGTAAGCAAAGAACACCAGGTAGGCCAGACCGGAACAACCGTCAGACCGAGACTTTATATCGCATGCGGTATTTCAGGTTCTATTCAGCACAGAGCAGGTATGTCGGAATCATCAAAGATAATTGCCATCAATACTGATCCGGAAGCGCCCATCTTCCAGATTGCCCACTACGGAATCGTAGGCGATCTTAAAGAGGTTATTCCGCAGTTCATCAAGGCATACAAGGCTAAAGCATAGCTTAGGTACAAGGGGATAACTTATGGAAAACTTTTTGAAAGATAATGAAGATATACTGTTTCACCTCAAACATATTGATCTTGAACAGATCATCAAGCTGAAAGAGGACAATTTCGCGGAAAAAGACATTTTCCCTCACGCTCCGAAAGACGTAGCGGACTGTATGGATTCATATGAAAAAATTCTTTCGCTTATCGGAGAGATTGCCGGAGAATATATGGCTCCCGTTGCAGCAGAAGTAGACGAAGAAGGTGTAAAACTTGTAAACGGAGAAGTCGTTTACGCTGAAGGCACGCAGATGGCCCTTGATATGCTTGCAAAGGCTGACTTGATGGGACTTGCAAACCCCCGGAAATACGGAGGCCTGAACTGTCCCGTAACGGTTATGTCCATTGCCGGCGAAATAATGAGCCGGGCGGACGGTTCATTTCTGAACTTCGGACTGCAGCAGGATATAAGCGAAACAATCAATAAATTCGGTTCCGAAAAACAGAAGGAAAGAATAATTCCCATACTTGCAAGCGGTAAAGAAACTTCTTCGATGATTTTGACCGAGCCGGATGCAGGTTCCGATTTACAGGCGGTTACGCTTCGCGCACATCAGGCCGATGACGGAAGATGGTATCTTAACGGTGTAAAACGCTTTATTACCAACGGAAACGGAAAAATCGGGCTGGTTCTTGCCCGTTCCGAAGAAGGGTCAAAGGGCGCCGGCGGGCTTTCCTTTTTCCTTTATGAAAGGGACGAGCACATGACCATCAGGCGCGTTGAAAACAAACTCGGCATCCACGGTTCGCCAACCTGCGAGCTGCAGTTTAACAATGCTCCGGCTGAACTTGTCGGTCAGAGACGGCGTGGCCTTACAAAGTACACAATGTGGCTGATGAACAGCGCGCGCCTTATGGTTTCGGGTCAGGCGACCGGCATTGCGGAAGCAGCATACCGTGAGGCATATAAATATGCCCGGGAAAGAATCCAGTTCGGCAAGCCTATTATCGAGTTTCCGCCTGTTTATGAAATGCTTACCGAGATGAAAATTGCCGTTGAAGCAAGCAGAACGCTGCTTTACGAAACATCAAGGTTTGTCGATCTGAAAGAATGCCTGGAACATATTTCCGAAACCCATCCGGAAAGGGCATCCGAACTTAAATCGGATCTGAAGACTTATACAAGGCTTGCAAACCTGTTTACACCGATGACCAAACTTCACAACACGGAAGCTGCCAATAAGGTTACATACGACGGAATCCAGATTCACGGCGGCACAGGTTATATGAAAGAATTCAATGCCGAACGCCACTACCGCGATGCAAGAATAACCAATATATATGAAGGAACCTCCCAGCTTCAGGTTGTGGCCGCAATAGGAGGCATTACCTCGGGAACAGCATCACGCTTTATTGAGGATTTCATAGAAAATAATGATTTCAGTCACTGCAAAGATCTTTTTTCAAAGGTAGAAAAGGCCCAGCTCAATTTTGAAAAAACCCTCATTAAGATCAAGGAGATTACAGACCAGGATATCATAACTTACCATTCCAGACGTCTTGTCGAAATGGCAACTGATATAGTAATCGGACTGTTCTTTATGAGAGACGCAAAACATTCAGAGCGAAAGTTGAAAATCGCTGAAACATTCATTGCAAAAATGCTTACAAGAATAGAAATGAATATGAATTTTATTATAAGCGGAGAATCGACACTGCTGAAAAACTATCAGGACATCATCAATTCATAAACATCAGCAAAACAGCTTTGTGGGCGGAGGCTTAAGCCGTTTCAGGTTTCAGGCTTCCGCCTTTTTTACAGGGAAAACCAAACTGTTGCTGCATCCAGCCGGACTGCTTTGCCTTTCCAGCTTTCCGCCGAGCTGTTCTGACAATACATCCATCAGTTTAAACCCGAGGGATCCCCTCGGCTCTTTTTCGGTTCCGGTTTTTAAACCCGGACCGTCATCGGTAACCACTATTATAATTTCATTATTTTTTTTCTTCATGGAAAGCTTGAGAACGTGCCTCCCTTCACCCGTAAACGCATATTTTACGGCATTGGTTACAAGCTCATTAATAATAAGTCCGAGAATAATAATCCGGTCTGTTTCAAGATCAATATCATCAAGATTATAGTCAACCATTACATTACCGGCTCTTACCCCTGAAATTATATGATCTACCAGGTCTCTTATATAATCTGCAGTATGTACCAGATTATTATTACCCGTTGTGTAGAGTTTCTCATGAACAAGCGAAACAGCCTCAATTCTGCTGACCAGATCATCAAGTACTGCACTGCTTTCGCCGTCCGGTATTCTGGCTGATTCAAGCTGGATTATACTGTTTATCATGTGCAGGTTATTCTTGACTCTGTGATGTACTTCTTTAACCAGCATATCACGAATATTCAGGGCTTCTTTAAGGTCGGTAATATCAATATTCATTCCGAGAATTCCCAGGATTTTTTCATCATCCTTTATCGGCGCCAGAATATTCCTGAAAGTCTTTTTATGCCCGTCGATTATATATTCAATCTCACCCTCGACAACCTCACCCCTTAATGCCCTTTCGGTAGTATCCTGCCATTGTCCCGTTATCTTTTCTTCGGCGCCTACTTCTTCGGGAGATTTGCCTTTTACATCGCCCCACAAAGCCTTGCTGTAAGAATTCTGCATCCAGGTGCGGTTCTGATCATCATTTATCCAGAAATCAAACGGAAGACTCTCAAGAGTGGTGCTAAGCATTAACTCGCTTCGGCGCAGCTTGTTTTCCATTTCTTTTCTGAATGATCTGTTTTTTATCAGCAGCCAACGCTCGTCGGCTGTACAGTTAACAAAGATTTCTACCAGCCTGGGGCTGCCTTTTTTCTGAAGAAGATCTCCCGATATTGTATGTGATATTTCGTGACAATCAAATGCATTATAAATTCGGAGTATTGTTTCTACACTGAAACTGTCGAACAGGATCTCCAGACCGGCCCCTGTAAGCGATGACTCTGTACGGCCGGTCAGCTCGCAAAGGGCTTTATTGACCTCCAGAATACAGCCGTCGGAATCAACAGCTGCAAAACCGTTATCACAGAGAGTTAAAAATCTATTAAAAAGTTTTTGATCATGCATCTGCGATAATTATAATTAAAACATGCAGGGAAAATCAAATATAACAATAATATTTCTTAAAATAACAATCCTGTTTCTTTACCTTCGTCTGCCGAATATTCTTAAAACAAAAAGAAAAATATTTATAAAATCAAGATATAACTTCAGGGCGCCTAGAATTGAGATTCTGATATAATTTGTCTCGTCTACTGAGCCGCTGTACTGTCTGCTCATTGCAAGAATCTGTTGGGTATCATATGCAGTAAGCCCAAGAAATACCGCAATTCCGACATATGAAATCAGGTAATATAATGCCGGACTTTTAAGAAAGATGTTTATTACCGAGGCGATAATTATACCTATGAGTCCCATCATCAGATAATGACCCATACCCTGCAAACTGCGTTTTGTCGTTACAGCATACAGGCTCATTGCCCCGAAAGAAGCTGCCGTCGTCAGAAACGCCAATGCAATTGTTGCGCCTGTATAGGCAAGAAAAATCGTCGACAGCGTAATTCCGTTTAAAAAGGCGTAGCCCGCAAAGGCGGCTGTAGCCGCACCGGCACTCATGCGCATGATATTTCTGGATAGATACATTACAAGAACAAGCTCACCGATTATGGCACCGAAAAACAGCATCGGATTACTGTAAAAAGCGCTCATAAGCTGCATATTTCCTGAAAACCACCAGGCTACAACGCCGGTCAGTGCAAGTCCCGCTGTCATCCACATGTAAACGTTCTTTATAATGCTGCGTTCCCGAAGAGCAGCCGGATTAAAAGTATTCTCGTACTGGTTCACTTTGCAACTCCTAGTATTCAACGCCATTGATGGCGCACGTTTTGAGTAAAGTTTGAAAATTTTATTTTCAAACTTTTTAACAGGAAAAGTACACGGAAGTACTTTTCCTGTTAAAAATCATACTAAACGCCTGAATAGTCAAGCGTCCGGGCGATCATTTTACACAGTTTACAAATCAGATTTAAATCAACCCGTATACATCGGAAAATCGTATTCCGTCCGGCACATGAATTGCCTTGACGCCGAGTCCGGAAACATCCTCAATATTTCTGTATTCATCATCGAAAAAAACCATATCCTGGAATTCCAGGCTGCTTTTATTTTTCAACGTTTTGAAATGAGGGATCTTGGGCCCAGGGTAAATTTCCTTGTAATCGAATAATCCGTTTATCCCGAGAAGTTCCAGTAATTCGTTCGCCCATTCCGGCTCATGCGTTCTTGAGGCCGCCGCTATGCGGTGTCCCTTCTTTATCAGCGTATCCAGAACAGCCCGTACATCATCATACAGCCTTATATGCCGGCCGACGCTGTCAAAAATATGCTCCTTTTTCTTCCTGTAAGGCGGAGTAGTGCAGTCGCACCAGGTTCCGCCGCAGTCCCATAAAGTAAAATCAAGGTCAAATACAAACAACATTACAGTAGCATCCTGATATCTATAAATCTAATCCAACCTGCCGCCGGCAAGCGTTTTCACAGTCCAGCCCAGCTTGTTTATCCAGCCACGATCACTGGATAAAAGAACGATAGTGGGCATATGCCTGCGAACAACATTTTTCAGTACATTGAGAAATTCGTCTTTGGCTTCATTATCCAGAAACGAAGAAGGCTCATCCATCAAAATTACCCCGACCTTCCGTGCCAGGCACCGGGCAAGACCGACAAGAATCTTTTCCAGTTTTGTGAGAGAACCCACATTCCGGTCAGCCAGGTAAAAACATCCTGTCCGCCTCATTACAATTTCAGTCTCGTAGCTTAGTTCAGCCGCCTTCAGATTCTGCCGTTGCATTCCTGTCGCCACAAACTCCGAGGCGGTTAAGGTCATATCGTCTGTTTGAATATCCTGATTCATATACCCGATTGCCTGCAGAATATTTTCTGTTTGCTTAGCGGACTCACCACCGAGAATAATTTCGCCTTTTTCAAGAGACGCACGCCCGGTCAGGACTTTCGCCAGCACGGATTTTCCCTCGAAGTCGTTTCCGCCGATTACAAGCTGTTCACCGCCGCGCATGGTCAGGTTTAATCCGTTTAGAACGGTTTTACCGTTATGGTCCGCATACAAATCATTTATCTGAAGGTCTATACCCTGAAGACGCCCTGCACGCTGCCTTAACATCCTGTAAACATCATCAAGAGTCATTTCATTGGTAATAAGGTTCTCGGTACGGCAGGCTATTTTTTCTACAAGCATATTGTATCCGTAATCGACGCCGTGACATTTAAACACATCCTGCGCATGCGAACTCAATGTATCAATAAAGCACTTTTTAAAGCCCATCAGCACGATAAGGCTTGCCGCGGCTCTTCCGGCAATCCGATCGTGAAGAAATAATTCACCGGCGTCAAGCGCCATTGCATGAAGATGATCTTCCACCTCAAAGAGAGGATATAACCATTTACCCGAGCTTTGAAATATTGTATAACCGGAAGAATTATACAGCTGAAGAGACACGCCGTCTTCAAGAGGTTCTGTTTTTATATCTTTCATATATTCGGGTTTTTCCATCGACATAACCTATCATTTTTCGGCAAAAATGACAGCAGTTATATTCGGGGTTTTAGAATTTTCTCAACCTTGCGCCGGATAAGAAAGGCCTTCTCAAAACGGGTTTTTATATTTTCCAGGGCGACCTGGTTGCCGGCAAACTGTTTCAATTTTGACTCCATACGAATCGACAGCCCGGTCAGTTTATCCCCTTCCATCATCTTGTCGGCAAGATAGAGCACTGCAGCTTCATCAAGCGAATCATCCTCATTATGAGTAATATTCATATGCCGGCCGACTATTTCACCGACCGCAGGATAACCGGAATTACGAATATATTCAGCTGCCGCTTCGGCATGATCCGGTTCGGCCCTGCAGACATCATGCAGCATTGCCGCAGAATAAATAAGTCCCGGCTGAAGGCGGCAGCCGCAGGCGTTAAGTTTTTCAGCCAGTTCAACAGCAAGTTCAGCGGTCTTTTCCATATGCGTAACTGTCCGGCTGCCGGGGGATTTAGCCCTTATCAGCATTTCCAGTTCTGCGGCCGCAGGATATTTCAGCTCAACACCGGTATACTTTTTCAGCAGCCGGATATAAGCCCTGTCATCATCCATATCGTCAAGGACGCCGCAATCGGCTGTTTCTGTCGTTCTGGTGCTGAAACGGGGATTCTCCAGAATTGAAGCAAGGCCTCCGGTCGGCCCGCGTTCTGCGCCGATGTTTTTCTGATATTCCAGGATGCTGCTGAATACAGTATTTCGGATAACCGGCGGGTGGCCTTTTCTGCCGTCGCAGAAAGGAGATATAATATCTGCACCGGATATTTCAAATTCACGGACAAGCGCCCTTATTGTTTCAGCTTTTACAAACGGATAATCAACCGGAAGCATCAGAAATCCTTCGGAAATATCAGCAAGGGCTTTTACTCCCGTCAGGACAGATGAAAACATACCGTCATTATAATCCGGGTTTTCCGTCAGGATTATACGGTTTTTATAATTTTCGTCAAATCCTTCCAGGACAGTTTCAATCAGATGTTTTTTATAGCCGGTAACTATTAAAACGTCTTCAATTCCCGCTTCAAAAAGAACGCGGACTGCTCTCTGTATAACAAGTTCTTCTCCGACAGGATACAGGGCCTTTAATGCGTACATCCGGCTTGAATACCCGGCGACAAGAATCAGTCCGGCCGGTTTTCTGCAGACGGCGGCGTTGCCTTCCCGCGTCATATTCCAGCCTTCTTCTGAATCAGCTGGGCTACAATACTGACTGCAATCTCTGCAGGAGTTTCTGCACCTATCGGCAGACCAATCGGAGCGGCAACATTCAGAAGAGCCGCCTCGTCTACTCCCTCTGCTTTCAGATTATCATAAATTTTTCCGATCTTGCCCCGGCTGCCGATCATCCCGATATAGAATGCGTTTGTTTGCAGCGCCTGCTTCAGCACTTCCTGATCGTAACTGTGTCCCCGGGTAAGGATGACAATATAGCTTCTGCCGTCAATCCTGTATTCATCAAAAACGTTATTGAAGTTTTCGGCTACCTTTACATCGCGTGCGTAAGGGAAACGTTCACGGTTTGCGAACTCCTGCCGATCGTCAATTATTACTGTGTCAAACCCGGCAAGCGAAGCGGTTTCAGCCGTTTTCAGCCCGACATGCCCGCCGCCGCAGATGTATACGCAGTGCTGATTGCTCAGCGCCTCAATTATATAAATGTTATTATCTGAAAAAATACATTTGTACTGCGCAGCAGACTGAAGGGCTTCCCGCAGTAAACTGTAGTTTGCTTCAGGGACACAGGAACCGCCTTCTTCATGCAGCCGCATCGACACATCAACCGTTTCATTTTTCAATAGCCTTACATCCGTAACAAGAATCTTGCCGTTGCCTTTTATGCCTTTTGAAGCCGAACCGAAAAGCATTCCGGTTTCAGGGTTCGAGGCATCAATATACTGAATCAGTACCCGGGCTTCCCCTCCGCAGGTCATATCGAGTCCCGCAGCTTTTTCTCCGGATAAAACATAGGTTTTTATAACGGATACCCTGTTTCCAATACAGTTTATTCCGTTCTTTATCACCTCGGCTTCAATCAGCCCGCCTCCGATGGTTCCGGTGATATCACCGTTCTTCCTGATGAGCATTTTTGCACCAGGGCCCCTGGGTGCGGAACCGTCACGTGAAATTACGGTTGCGAGGGCGAAGTCTTCATGCTTGCGTGCAAGTTCATCTGCTGTTTGAATAATTTCTTTCATCCGGTAAAATCCTGTTTTGGAATATCCATAATGTAACTGAAGAAAAAATTACAACTTCTTATTCTGTATATAATAACTTAAAGTTGTAATTTTTTTCTTCAAAGCTTCCTGCTAAACTAACCGAGTTTTGCAAGAAGCTCCTTTATTCATCTTATATTTGGAACCCTGAATGATCAACCTGATTCATTTTTTTCCTCTTTATCCAGCATTTTGAATGTACAAGTGCATAGCGCGGGGCTGCAACCCGGTTTATAATTGACAGAATTTGAGTGCTGACTTATCATCAAAAAAAGTAATAAACAGGAGCTGATAAATGAGAAGCCATGAACTTGATTACGAAATACTGGGCGACGATATCCAGATTGTGGAAATAGAACTTGATCCGGGCGAGGTTGTAATCGCCGAAGCCGGAGCAATGAATTACATGGAAGACGGAATAACATTCGAGGCAAGGATGGGCGACGGCACTGAAGCCGATTCAGGAATAATGGGAAAACTTCTCGGCGCAGGCAAAAGGGCGCTTACCGGAGAATCAATCTTCATGACCCATTTCAGAAACAGCAGTTCTGCCGGAAAACGCAGGGTAGCTTTTGCAGCGCCTTACCCCGGCAAGATCATTCCCGTTGATTTAAAATCCGTCGGCGGAGATCTGCTCTGCCAAAAGGATGCGTTCCTGTGCGCCGCTCTCGGTACGGAAGTCACTATCGCATTCAACAGACGCTTCGGTACCGGCCTGTTCGGCGGCGAGGGGTTTATTCTTCAGAGACTGCGCGGCAATGGGCTGGCATTTGTTCATGCCGGCGGGACTGTTATAAAAAAAGAGCTTCGAAACGAAACACTGAGAATTGATACCGGCTGTATTGTGGCTTTTTCGCCCGAACTCGATTACAACATCGAGCAGGCGGGAAATCTTAAATCAATGGTTTTCGGAGGCGAAGGATTGTTCCTTGCAACACTTCGAGGGACAGGGACTGTAATGCTTCAGAGTATGCCGTTCGCACGCCTTGCCGACCGAATAATGAAGCAGATAGGCACTGCACAGGGCGGCCGACGGCAGGGAGAAGGGAGTATCCTGGGAGCCCTTGGGAATATGCTCGACGGCGATTAGCCTGAAGGATTGCCGGCGGTTTGGATTAGGACAGGATCATATATCGAATTTTATTGAAACAACTGCACCGCCGTCATTCTGGAATTCTGCTTTTCCGCCGATCTGTTCAGCAAGCATTCTGATAAGCTGAAGGCCGAATCCTCTCTGCGGTTTCTCTCCGGGCTCCGGAAAACCTGCACCGTTGTCCCTTACCATAATATTTACCGAATTGTCTTTCTTGTTTGCCGAGACAAGAATTACTTTATTTCCGCCTTCAACATTAAAAGCATATTTAAGAGCATTTGTAAGAATTTCATTTATTATAATTCCCAATGCAAATGTTATTTCAGGGGGCATCATAAAATCCTCTATATGCTTTATGATTGTAATATTCTCACTTTCGGGAAAAACACCGGCAATATCATCTATAAGTTTCGAAAGATATTCTTCGGAAGAAGTTCCCATAAAGTCTTCGGACTGATATAATTTCTCATAAAGAATCCGCATGCTGCTGAGCCTGGCCACAGCATCTTTCAGTTCCTTTCTGACGTTATCATCCGGCGAGTTTTCTATCTGCAGCTTTAACAGACCCTCCATTGAATTCATATTGTTCTTTATCCGGTGATGGACCTCTCTGAGAATAATGTCCTTTTCTTTAAGCAGGGATTCTATCCTTGTTTCAGCCTGTTTCTTCAGGGTAATGTCCTCGATCTTCACCATAATACCGTGAAGAACGTCTTCATCCTTTATTGGGATAATATCGTATTCCAGAAAATGTGTCGTATCCCATTTACTTACATAATTTGTTGAATTTGAAAGACTTTTCCCGGTTTTAATAACCTTTTCCAGATCCGCGGAAAATCCCACTTTTATCAGAAGCGGGAATGTCAGCATATTCAGTTTCTTTGTTTCTTCTATTGACGGCGAACCTAACAGCTGAAGCATTTTTCGGTTTATTTCAAGGATTCTTCCGTCCGTATCAACATAGACAAGCCCCGAAACTGAATTATCAAAGAGGCTGCGATATCTCGCCTCCTTATCGCTCAGGGCCAGTTCAATTTCCTTTCGCCTGGTAATATCGTGTATTGTTCCGGTTACTATCCTTTTTTCGGAATCAAATTCTGCTACGGAGTGGATATAACGCATTTTACCATCGTCAGCCCGTTTAATCCGGAACTCAACATCATATTCTGCCGTACCTTGCAGCAAATTCTCCATTGCACGATCAAGCATTTCCCTGTATTCCGGAAGAGGAATTTTCTTTATTTCTGAAAAGGAAAATAACTCTTCGGCAATCCCGTATACCCTGCATCCTTCCGCGGTTGCTTCTATCATGCCCGTATCAAGGTAGAGCCGCCACGACCCCATCCTGGTTATTCTCTGAACCCTTGCGAAATGTTCGGGGCTTATTTCAATCGCTTTTTTGGAATGCTCTGCATCCTGATTTTTATCATGCATCGTTTATCCTTGAATTAATTATAAAACATCGGCAACCCTATAATCAACATTATTCCCCGGCTTAGCAAGATTTTTCAAATAGGATATACTGAATCCATGAATGCAACAATTATTACAATAGGCGACGAACTGCTGATAGGACAGGTTATAAACACGAACTCCGCATGGCTTGCCTCGGAACTTACAGCCATCGGTTTCTCAATCCGCAGCCATATATCAATCTCCGACTCAGAAGAGGAAATTCGGAATGCCCTTGATCGATTTTTACCGGAAAACAACCTTATCATAATAACCGGCGGACTTGGTCCTACAAATGATGATATCACAAAAAAGGTTCTGTCCGGTTATTTTAATACAAGGCTTGTTTTTTCAGAGCAGGTTTATGCAGATGTTGAAACATTTATCAGCGGAATAGGCTCTTCCATGAGAAACATAGATCGCAAACAGGCCATGCAGCCGGAAACTGCCAAAATTCTCAGAAACCATCACGGCACAGCCGCCGGAATGTGGTTTGAAAAGGACGGAAACATCGTGATAAGCCTGCCTGGGGTGCCGCGCGAAATGAAGGGAATATTCGCCGACTATATAAAAACCGGGCTTTCTGATTTTTTCAAACTCCCGGAAATAATATATAAAACCGTCATGTTTACCGGAATAACGGAAGCGCATCTTGCCTCAAGGCTTGCCGACTGGGAAAATTCGATTGACAGCAGAATCAGCGTAGCCTACCTGCCCTCACCTGGACAGATCCGGCTCAGGCTTGGTATCAGCGGTGCTGATAAAACCGCCCTGGAATCTTTACTACGGAAGGAAATTGAAACACTTCATGATATTGCAGGAGATTATATCTACGGTTTCGATAATGAATCGATAGAATCAGTTACGGGGAAAATGATTTCTGAACGGGCCGGGCATCTGGTTACCGCTGAAAGCTGCACCGGGGGAACGGCCGCACAGCGGATAACAGCAATACCCGGTTGTTCGGCCTGGTTTAAAGGCGGAATAGTGGCATATTCAAACGAAGCAAAGGAAAAACTGCTCGGTGTAAAACATGAGATTTTGGAGACTTACGGTGCTGTCAGCGGAGAAACCGTCGAACAGATGGCTATCGGGGCCTTAAAGGTTTTCAACGCCGATTATGCCCTGGCTACATCCGGAATTGCCGGACCGGACGGCGGGACCGCAGAGAAACCCGTCGGCACGGTATGGATAGCTGCTGCAGGTCCCGGCTTTCTTGTGAAAAGAAAATTCACATTCGGAAGAGACCGGGCAATGAATATTCAGCGCTCCACCGCCGCAGCCTTTAATCTTTTAAGACGGGCAATACTTGATTCAGAATAAAATTCTGCCGTTGACCGTTATGCTGAATTTAAATATTATAGCCGAATGATAAAAACGAGAAGCGAATACCAACTCAGACATAACCTTAAACGTGTTTTCATATTAGGCACACCGCTTCTGGCCGGACGCCTTTCACATTATTCGCATCAGGTTGCAGACTCAATAATGCTGGGTCATTTGGGAGAAAACAGTCTGGAGCTTGGGGCGCTGGCTGTCGCCGGAATGTTTATTTGGGTTCTGAATACCTTTTTATGGCCGCTCTCAAACGGGGTTCAGGCGATTGTTTCACGCAGGCTTGGCTCCGGCGGCGAAACAGCAAAACCTGAAAATATCGGCACTGTAATGGATCACGGCATTATTGTTTCGCTGTTATTCGCCGGTGTTGCGTTTACACTTTCTTTTCTGGCAAAACCCCTGTTTAATCTTATCCTTGATGATGAAGGCATCATTAATCTCGGCCTTGGTTATATCAGAATTCTTCGGTGGTCTTTCTTTCCTTTCGGCATTCAGCAGATCATAATGCGCTTTTTCAGTTCCATTCATAAACCGCGTTATTCAATGATAACAAGTTTTCTGTCCAACGGCATTAATATTCTGCTGAACTATATTTTTATCTACGGTAAACTGGGCCTGCCTCAAATGGGAATCAGAGGCGCCGCAATCGGTTCTTTGCTGTCGATTTGGATCGGTATGATTTATATACTAAGCATAACCCTGAAAAAAGAATATATTAATAGGTACCGGTTTTATCGTTTCCGGAAATTTAACGGTGCACTACTGAAAAACATTGTCAGGATTGCCGTTCCGCCCGCAGTTCAGAACATTCTTGCAATGCTGATCATGCTGTTCTATGAAGCAATGGTGGAAAATATCGGGGCGGTATATCTTGCGGCTACCCATATCGTACTGTCGTTTTACAGAATCAATAAAACAATTGTCGGCGGATTTTCACACGGCGCTGCAATTCTTATAGGAAATGAACTTGGTGCCGGCGACAGGAACGCCGCCAAAAGCGTCATGCGGGCAGGATATATTACAGGCGCCGCAATCGGGTTTGCTGTTTTCGTGCTGGTATTCTTTTTCCCGAACCGCGTCGCCGCCATTTTTACATCTCCGGGCCCGACATTCGAAGCAGCAACCATTGCGCTACGCTTTTTTGCAGCCTTCTTCTTTTTTGAGATCCTGGGCTTTACCTTTGAGATGGTTTTCACCGGAAACGGATGGGGAAAATTCGTCCTGTTTTCCGAGTTCACAACAAATGTGGTTTTCATTCTCGGCTTCACATTTATATCAACCCGCATTCTTGGAATGGGCGTGAATATGGCATGGCTCGGCTTCGGTCTTTACCAGCTGTTTCACTCGATACTTCTGCATCTCGGAAATAAATCCGGCAGATGGATTCATGCCAGGGTGGATTGATTATTAAATCAATCCTGCCGGTATGGTAATGGATGTTCCGAATTCCTATTCACTATTCATCTGCAAACCAAATGTGATAATAAAATTAGTGCCACGCTCCCTTATTATTTCAAGCTTTCCATCAATTTGGGTAACAAGACTGCGGATCAGTAAAATACCTATCGTCTCTTTTTGATTGAGAATTGAATCATCAGCCAAACCTGTGCCATTATCCTTTATAGATAGAACAAGTCTATTATTTGGTTTCTTCTTAAGACTGATATCGATCTGCGGATTCTCAATATTATTAAATGCGTGTTTCATGGAATTTGAAATGATTTCATTAAGGATTATACCAAGGGGAACAAGAGTATCGATATCAACTTCCTGTTCAATAATATTAAAAGTAATTTTCACATCAAGATTTTTATAATGATAACTGGATACAATTTCTTCTGCCAAAGGTTTGGCATATTGAGAAAAGGTCAGGCATTGCAGGTTTTGTTCATTGTAAAGCTGTTCATGCAAAAGGGCCATAGAGAGTATTCGGTTCTGACTAACAAGAAGAAGTTCCTTCATGGGTCTGTCTGTTATCGTTTCTTTCTGCAATTCCAACAGCGAAGACATTATACTCAGATTGTTTTTTACTCTGTGATGAACCTCGTTTAAAAGTATTTCCTTTTCTTTCAGAGAGTTCTGATGTTCCAATTCAGCAATTTTCCGGACAGTAATATTCTGTAAGGTCCCTGATATTCGAACAGTTTTTCCATCTTGAACAACAGCTTTATATTTGCTGTTTACCCAAATTACATTTCCCCTGGCGGTTATCAAGCGAACTTCCTGCTCAAAAGGGACGTTATCTGCGATGATTTTTTTAAAGGCATCATCAACTTTTTCAAGGCTCTCAGGATGAAAAAAATTAATAAACATCTCTTTTGTCATATTTGATTCCGGATCTAGTTCCAGAATATTAAACATTTCTTTTGTACATGACATTCTGCCCGAGGCAATATCAAAGTCCCATCCTCCTACCTTAGCTGATTTCTGACTTCTATCAAGCAATTCCTGGTTATTTATCAGAAGGCTTTCTATCCGTCGTCGTTTATTCAGATTTACAAATAAAATCATCAGTAAAAAAGACTCTAATAATATAAGTAGTGTTATGAACATAATCTGAATTCGGTATTTTTCAACAAAGGTTTCTGTTTTAAATGAGACTTCGCTTCCCTCCGGTAAAAGGTCTTCATCAATACCCCATTTTTGCAGCACCCGCCAGTCATATTTTTCAATGGTTTTCTCTCTATTATTATCATCCGGCCATTCTTTTGTTGAAAGAAAATGAAAGACAGCTTCTGCCGTATATTTTCCGTAATATTCTGAACTCACCATTACTCCCCCGACAATACCCTGACCGAAAGAAGAACCGTCAGTTGAGAAACTCGGCGCATCCGCTATTTCTATAATACTTGATAACAACTCTTCGGTCGTATAGATATTGTTATCAAGGTCCCTGGTATTCGGAAGAAGAAAGATCGCAGAATTATCCGGAAGAATTGAAAGTTTTAAAACCAAATCCCTGATTGGAAGACCGCTGTAGTAAGTCAATTCGACGCCAAGGTTTGTTTCTTCAACAATTTTTTTGAAAAGATTAAGATAATACTCTTCACCTCCGCCAACTCCGGAAACAACAATAAGGTTTTCCAAATCGGGCAGGATCATTTTTAAATGATCTAATGTCGTTCTCGTTGCATATTCAACAGAACTTGAAATGATATAAGAATGAGGCAGCTTATTAATTTCCTCAGCCTGCTCCCTTGTTGCAGGAACAAAGACCTTCGTTACACCGGGGAATATTTCTTCACCTTGATTCAGCACTAACGGATGAACAGAAGGAAATGTTGAGATTATTAAATCCGGGTTATTGTATTTCCTAATCATTTGCATCTTTTCAAGAGCAGCTTCAATCGCAGCAGGATCAGAGCTGAACGGTATCTCAAGGTGTTCAAATGAAAAACTGATTTTCATATCTGTATTTTCATTCAAAACTGTATAAAAACCGTCCATGAAATCGTAATTCCAACTGCGGACTTCGTGCCACGGAAATAAAAGTATTATTTCTTTTTCATCTGCAGCATCCTGATTATAAGCCGGAGAGACAATAAAAAATAGCAGCTGGATTATTAGAATTAATGTAAGAGCGGAACTCTTTGTATTCATACAATATAATTATATGATATATAAACCTGAAATCAAATAATATATCCCTATTTAAAAATCGATGCGCCGCTATGACCGGAAAAAAGACCTGTTCCGGTCATAAGATAACACTCACTGATATAATTATAAAAACACAGCTTCAATAAGCTCCATAATATACCTTAAAAGTCCGGTTACAATAACTCCGTAGAAGATTTAATCCTTCATTTCAAGAATTTCGTCGGGAATATTCGACTGCATCATTACAAGCGCATTGAACTTGAAATCAATATCGATTATGGCCCTTATGCAGCCGTCATTATCACGTAGCGGAAGCCCGGTCGTAATGATTAGTTCATCAGTAAAGATTGAACGGAACAACCCCGAACAGTAGGCCTCGCCGGTATCTTTCACATGCCTGAACCAGTCATGTTTGTTGAAGTCCTTGTTCATGAGCCTTCGGAATCGGCCTTTTTCACCGCGCTGCGTATAAACCTGGCTTATCCTGTACCCGTTCAGGTTCGTAACGGCAAGAAGCTGAATCGACGGTTCGCGTTTGACAATGCTGCCGAGGTAAGGTTCCATCCTTTCGGCTACAAGCGACTGAACATCGGGCGACGCCGAGATCATTTCAGCTATCTTCATTGCCTTCTGCGTAACCCGCTGCTGAATAACCTCAAAATCCGAAATAAAAAGAGAGGGTATAAAATGCCTGGCTTGCGCTTTAAGCTCTTCCGGGGATATCCCGGTTGTGCGCCCGTCGGCGTATTGTTTCTGGACCCATTCGGCAATAGGTCTGACGCCCGGTTCACGTTTTCCGATCGGAGGCCTGCTTCCTGAAACAACTGACTCAATATTTTCGTTCAGCCACCGAGCAATACCTGCGGCGCCCGATTTGTCGGTAACGGTAACCTTCAGCGGACGTCCCAGAACAAGATCGGTATCAAAGATATTGTAGATCTCCTGATTTTTCAGGATGCCGTCCGCATGTATTCCCGCCCGGGTCGTATTAAAGTCCATACCGACAAAAGGATAATTAGGCGGGATATCCGCATTGATTTCCTTCTCGAAATATTCTGCAATTTCGGTTATTACACGGGTATCCATTCCGTTTGCAGAACCGGTGAGGCCGATGTATTCCATAACTGCGGCCTCCAGCGGCGGATTGCCTGTTCTCTCGCCGAAACCCAGCAGCGATGCGTTCAGGGCCGAAAGACCGTAAAGCCAGGCGGTTGCGCCGTTGACATGTACTTTATGAAAATCGTTATGTCCGTGCCATTCGAGAAGCTCCGACGGATAGCCTATCTCCCGCCTGAAAGCGTTGACCAGTTTCGGGACGCTTCTCGGCAGGACTGCTCCCGGGTAGGATATGCCGTAACCCATTGTATCGCATAGTCGAATCTTAACCGGTATCCCGCTTTCATCCATAAGTTTTTTCAGTTCAGCAGCGAACGGCAGGCAGAACCCGTAGATGTCCGCCCTTGTAATGTCCTCAAAATGACAGCGCGGCCTGACACCAATATTGACCGCTTGCCTGACGATGGCAAGGTAATCTTCCATTGCTTTTTTGCGAGTGGTTTTAAGTTTCAGATATATATGATAATCGGATACCGAAGTCAGGATACCTGTTTCGCCGAGTCCGAGGTCCTTTACAAGCCGCAGGTCGTCGGAATTGGCCCTTGTCCAGCCGGTAATTTCGGGGTATTCATAGCCCTTCGAACGGCAAATTTCGAGGGCTTCCCGGTCACGCCTGCTGTAAATGAAAAACTCGCTCTGCCTGATAATTCCCTTCGGTCCTCCAAGTTTATGCATGAAGGTAAACAGATCGCCAATCTGCTTCGGAGTATACGGCGGCCTTGCCTGCTGCCCGTCACGGAAGGTCGTATCGGTAATCCATATATCTTCCGGCATGTCCGGAAGCAAAGCCGCCTGTTCAAAAAGAATCTTTGGGACTTCCGAATACGGAAACTGTTCCCGGAAAAGTTCCGGTTCCTTACGATCCAGCAGCCTGAATTCTGAAATATCCGGTTGTTTTACAAGTTTTGCCATAAGCGCCTCCAGCAATCAATGCATCACTATCGATCACTTTATTAGCATTGTCAATACAGATTTTTAACCTTTTTACCGGTTTTTGGTCAATTACATGTACATTATTTCTTATTCTACGTTCCCGGAAAGATAGAAACCTCTTGGTTTTAATTATTATAAAATTAAATGGATATTTGCTGTTTACAGTTATATATTTCTCACTATGAAATTTAAATTTACCGTATCACTGCTTACGATACTTTTCCTGACAATGCCGGCACCTGAGGCTTTTACACAAAGCACATCTTTAACTGTTCCTTATTACGTCCAGGGAAAGAATTCAGCCTGGGCAGACGAAGTACTGGGCAACAAATCATCAGTAACGATTAGAACCCACGGCTGTGCGCTGACCTGCATATCGATGGTGACATCTTTTTTTTTCAGCAAGGATCTTACTCCCGCAATAATGAATAACTGGCTAAGGGAAAATAACGGCTTTGAGGACGGCTGGGACGGAAATACATATATCGGAAAGGTTAATATCAACTGGCCGGCGCTTGCCGGGTTTAAAGGCGGAATGGTCTACACCCGATTTGACTGGAACGCTCAACCGGCTGATCTGCTTTTAATAAGATACTATCTTGAACAGGGCATCCCTGTTATTGCCGAGGTAGAATATCAGGCAGCTCCACATTATATTGTATTGACAGGCTGGAATGAGAAAGACGGCTTTACAATGAATGATCCGGAACTTCCCGATCAACATACCCTGAAAGATGTATACAACGTAACTGACAGATGGGGAACAGGAGCTTCACGTAATATTTACGGAATCAGAATTCTCTATCCCCCTAATCCGTAAAAACCGCAGCTTCCGCGCTGTCAAGCCAAAGGATGGCCCTGTCGATAATCTCGTCATTTGCATCAGTAACCGGATCATCATCCTGTTCAATATCGGGGGGAACGCCCTTCTCATAATTATAGCCGTTATCAGTATAGCTGTCTGCCCTGTAATCCATAACCACATTGCCTGAAAACCGGTACGTCCATCCGTTCGGCATTGTGCCGCCTACAGGCAGCCCCATACCGCCGCCGGTTTTCCCGCCGATCTGTTTTACATTATCAAAAGCCTTTGAAGCGGTCGCGGCAAACGATGTAGCGCTGTAAGACAACCTGTTGGTCAAAAGCGCAACCGGCCCCCTGTAGACCTTTTCATCGGACGTTACATCAAAACTGATTGAATATACAATTGAAAAATCCATCCCGTTAATCTCGGTATAAATATCTTTAGCGTCCCTGCGCCAACCCTTCAGCACTGTGGTTTTTGTACCCGGGGCAGTTCCTCCGAAATAACTGAGCAGCACCAGGGGATTTTCAAGCACTCCCCCTCCGTTATTTCTGACATCAAGAATAATTCCCTTAACTTCGGCCGTTCGAAACCTGTTTAAAATATATTCAATTTCATAAACAGTTGCTGAATTCATAAACGAACCGTAATAGATATAACCGTAAACGGAACCGTTTCTCTCAATCAGGCTATTAATCATACTCTTCCCGTAAACCGGATTTGTATCCAGATAATTGTCCCTTATAACTTCTGCATCATAGTTTTTTTCATATCCGTCCATGAAGAAGGGATAGGTCGGCGATGTGGTAAACGGTGTAAATATATTGGCATGCCCGTCTTCAAGCTCAAAAATAAAGCTTTCAAGCACCTGGTAAAAGGCTTCGTCGGTCATTTCGTTGTCTATCTGATTTTTGTAATTATTTCTGATATCAGTAAAATCAAGGTTCTTATAATCAAAATAAACATAATGGTTTTCAAGCTGATCACAGAGGTATTCATAAGTTGAAACCTTATCATTATCCCATGTGTCGTTTATATAAGGAATACAGGAAACAAGAACTGCCGTTAAGAGCAATACAGGTAATTTTTTCATTCCCGTCCTCCTATCGAATCAGTTTTCTGAGAACGGAAACCCCTATCCTGTGGTCTCCGCTTATCATCGAGTAGGTCCCGCCGTAATATGAATTGACGTTATGGGCGTACCCAATCCTCAAACTTTCTGTCCTGGAAAAATCAAATTCGCCGAACAGCTCCAGATTCAAATCGATATAATTCCCCGGATGAGAAAAAACAATATCCGGAATATAATCTTTATTATAGCCGTCGCGGCCGGTATCCATTCCGATAAGAAATGTTGATATATCCGCTCCAAGCCTGATTTCATCCGTCAGGCTGTACTGCGCGGCAACTTCGGCTCCGCTGTTCAGAGTAAAAAATGATTGAACACTTATATTATATATCTGCGGGAAAAGGCCGAGTATTGCTTCCGCCCGAAGATACGGCGAAATTTTTAAATCAAAGCGGTCGGGTCCGACGGGGACGGTTATCGGGTATTGCACATTAAAACCTCCCCGCAAAAAGAAATCGATGGTCAGCGGCTCCTGCGCATCGGGAAAAGCCGAAGCCGGGACAAGTAATTTAACTGTATAATACGACCTGAGCTCCATGGTCCCGATTTTTTTGACCGGTTCAAGATTGCCGATATCCTGTCCTATTCCGATAGTGTTGAACACATTCGGAGAGATTGCAGTATTCTGGTGCTCACCGAACAGGATATAGAATTTATTTTCATAAACCTTTCCCGTCTCATAAAGTCCACGCGATGTATCGGAGATATAGAAGAACGGTTTATCGGAATCGGAAAAAACCTGTATTGAAACAATACAGAACATTATAACGGCCGAGAATATTCTTTTATTCATGAAATCACGATAATCTATTTATCTTTATCTTTCAATATACTACTGCATTAAGGGTTTTCAGAAGTTATAGACAAGCGCAAGAATCGGTATAAAACCCGGGGTTTTCCATCCGGTATCGCGCTGATGCTCAAACATTACAGCGGCAGCCGCCCGCAGGCCAAGGGCATGTTCTTCATTGAACCTGTAAGAGAATAGAGCTCCGCCGCCCGGCAGGAAACCGAAGAACGGATCATCGATCAGCGGGTCCCAGTCGACATACCGGCCTTCAATAAAATCGAAATATGCAAGCGGCAGACCTGCTTCCAGATCAAGCTGAAAATGTTCGGTCGGAAGGTTTAAATGATATACAAGGAGCGCATTGTACGAAAAACACGTCAGTCCGATCGGAGAGATTCCAAATCCCGCTTTCAATCCGAAACTGTCGTTAAAGAAATATTCAACGTCAAGCTGCAGCGTCAGCATCATCGACAGTTCAGCGGAAAGGTCCCACGGGCGCTCATTATTTTTTTCGAAAGCGATTAAAGATGTTGGGGGCAGAGTAAGAAAAATTAATATGATTAATATATTCTTTCTCATGAATTATATTATATCACGTTATAATTCAGTATCATCAAATTATCTAAATAAGGGAAAGTGTCCCTGAAACACTTTTCCTTATTTAATTAATATATGTTTAGCCTATCAAACAGTTAAGGCCGCCTCTTTTTCTTTTTTCTTCAATCCATTCTCATAAAAGATATAGATAAGGTCTCCAATAAGAAGAGCCCAGAAAGCAGCGCTAAGGCCCATCATTTTAATACCGGATGCCGCAATTAAAAAAGCGAAAACCCCACTTATTCGATGACTATTAGTCTTAAAAGCTCCCATCAAAGCGGAAACAAGAACACCCAAAACTGATAAACCTGTAACCAGATAAACAAATGTATTTGGAAAGCTAACTATCAAACCAACAAGACTCGCATAAAAAGGAGCTAATATAAGCTGGCAAATCCCCAATACTATTACGGCTGTCCAACGTCCCTCTTTTTTCCCTGAATCAGGTGATGCACATATAGCTGTTAAAGGCCCGGCAATGTTTGTGTTTATTGATCCAAGAAGAGCAGAAAGTATACCTCCTATACCTGAAACAAGGGTCATTGAATTTACCGGCGGATTATATTCCTCAGTTTCCAAAACACCATATGCCTGGGAATTCTCCGCTCCCAGAACCAATGCCGTTAGTGGTATGGTAAGAGATATAAAAATTTTCGGAAAATTCGCCGTAAATGCCGGCATCACAAAATTCGGCAATCTTGCCGTTATTTCTACTGGAGGGAAATCCAGTCCTGAAGCAGCATAATAGACAATTGCAATGATCAATGCTGAAAGAACTCCGGGGATTCTCCTCGAGAATTTCGAGGTAACCAGATATGCCAAAATCATCAGAATCACAACAAAAGGTTCTTCTGATAACGGATTAACAATATAAAGCCCGTAATTGAGAAAACAACCCGCAATCATTCCCATTACTACCGGGGTCGGGAGAAACTTTAAGACTTTCTTCATCAACCCACTGAATGCCAGAATAGTCAGAATAACACCGGACATAAGGCAGCCCGCAAACACTTCCGGCTGAGTATATATAGTTGAAGCATTCAGAGCACACAGCCAACCTGCAAATGAACCTGCCAGACCAATAGGTTTGCGATAATAAGCCGACAGAAAAATAGTTCCTATTCCCATTATCATCATACAACCGGTAATCCAGCCGTCCATCAATGATGAATCCAAACCGTATTTGGGAAGCACAGCCCAAAAGAACACAAGAAACGTCATCATAAAAATTGTAGCTACAAGTCCGTTTGTAACGGATTTAAATGACACATCTTTTTTAAAGTCTCTGAATAAATTCTTTGTTCCAACACCTTTCTCAAAATTAACCATAAAACTCTCCTATGTATAAAAATTTCTTATTAACAATCAAGAAACCTTTTCATCCTGTATCATCAAGGAAATAATCATTTTATCTGTCTGCTTCATCCCCATACTTGCGATAATCCCTATATTATCAATCGTGCTATCTACATCCCGCATTACAATACCTTCGCCGTCCTGAAAACCTTTGCCGTTTCGATACATATTGAAACCAAGTATTCCCGCTTCTACTGATGAAGCTATTTTCGCCGCACACGATGGTTTTGCACCATCACACAGTGTCCCGGAAATTATTGCAATCGCATTATTAATTGTCTGCGATACAGCCTTAAAAGAACCGTCAAGCATATATGCAATACCTGCTCCGGCGGCGACTCCTGCACTTACAGCTCCGCAATAAGCGGATAATCTTCCTATTCTGGTTTTTTGCTGTAATGTAACCAGAGCAGAAACAGCCAGGGCCCGATATAATTTTTCCTTCTGTATTCTGAAATGTTTTGCATACCGAATGACAGGAAGTGAAGCAGTCAGCCCTTGATTACCTGATCCTGAAATAATAATGACTGGAAGATCACAGCCGCTCATCCTTGCATCGGAGCCCGCAGCCGCATATGCTTTGGCTTCAACTTCGATATTGTTTTCATTTGAGTCGAGAAGCAGTCTTCCTATCCCGGCACCCCACTTATTTGACAATCCTTCTTCAGCAATTGCTGTATTGCATAAAATCTGTTTCTTGAATATGTTCTCGATTTCTTCCAATTGGACATTATCAGAAAAATCCAGAATTTCTTTCAAAGATAAATCCGAGCGCCCTTCCTCACCTATCTGTGTAGTTTTGCCGGAAAGATTGTCCAATAAAATATCATCATTTTTTTTCATAAAAACTATGTTGTTATGCTGATCTACAATATGCACAATCGCAGTTTGCTCTCTAATTATTCCGATTATTTTTATTTCCAATGTTGATTCCGATTCAAGGATAGATAATTCAATATCTGCTTTAGCAAGATACTCGTGAATTTTTTTGATCTTTTCAGAAGGAACATTCGCAATAACATCCATCTCTTTTGAAGCATCACCTGCGACTATCCCGGCAGCAACAGCAGCCTGTATGCCTTTTAAACCTCCGGTTGCAGGAACACTGACGCTTTTTGCATTCTTTAAAATATTACTGCTGACATCAATATAAATTTTCTCAGGTATTTCGCCCAATAAATCCCGAACCCGTGCAGCACAATATGCAATTGCACCGGGCTCCGTACATCCTGTTGCCGGAACCAGTTCTGTCGACAGCATGGACATAATTTTCTTATATTCATTAGTATTCATATTCGGATTACCCCTGCTTTTTCAATTTCTTATAAAACTCATTTTTAATCTGTTCCTGAAGATTTTTATCCCCGATAAATCTTGTCGAAACCCTTGCCAGAACTTCCGCGGCATAAAGCATTCCCCGGTGACCGATAGACATACCTACACTTGAAGTAAATTGCCATGTATGAGCCGGAACACCAAATGGAACACAACTCGTCCATATTTGCCCTGTAGGAACCTTCCAGCTCACGTTCGCCACATCCGTAGATGCAAAATAAACAGGACGGTTTTCACTCAACGGATAAACTTTATTATCAAGAAAACCTTTCTCTTTATTTCCAAACAAATTATTCTTATCCAATGTTTTTCCAATTCTTTTTCCAAAATCGATATCCTCACTGGACCATCGCTGTGCAGGAGTCTCAAGCATACAATCATGCAGTAATCTTTCCAGGCAGGAATTATGTATGAACTGCCTGCAGTCGGTTAATTGCTCGATCTGATTGTCTGTTTCAGTCATAAGAGCAGCACCTTCTGCAATTTTATTAATTCTATACACTACTTCTTCTACAGTTTTCCATTTTAAAGCCCTGATATAGTAAAGAGATTTTGCCAAAGGAGGAACAATATTTGGTTCAGTTCCTCCGTCGGTTATTGAATAATGTATCCTTACATCATCGGGGACATGCTCTCTCAAATAATTAACACCGACGTTCATTAACTCAACAGCATCAAGAGCGGAGCGTCCTTTTTCAGGAGACGCAGCGGCATGGGCAGATATTCCGTTGAATGTATATCTAAGGGTCTTCATTGCAAGAAAATCATTTTCCATTACTCTGTTTTCAGTTGATGGATGCCAGGACAACGCCAAATCAAGATCATCAAAAACCCCGTCAGCTTCCATAAGAATTTTTCCAGTCATTGTCTCTTCTGCAGGGCACCCATAAAAAAAAACAGAACCTTCAATATTTTCCTGTTCTATTACATGCTTCAACGCAAGAGCAGCGCCAAGAGTTCCCACTCCCAAGAGATTATGACCGCAGCCATGACCGTTTTCGGACGAATTGTTTTTTTCAATATATGGAAGCGGTTTCTGGCTTAACCCCGAAAGAGCATCATATTCCCCCAAAAAAGCAATCGAAGGTTCACCCTTGCCCCATACGGCGCGAAAAGCTGTCTGCAGACCTGAAATGTTCCTGTCTACAGAGAAGCCCTGCTGTTCAAGAAAGTCCGAAAGCAATTTAGATGATTTTCTTTCATTCAGCGCTGTCTCTGCATAACCCCAGATTGCATCACTAAGCCGTACAAGCTCATGAGAATTCCTGTTGAACCAGTCATTAATTCTCATCTAAGCTCTCTTTATCAAGTTCAAGACAGAAGTCACAACATTTACCGCCTTCCATTAAAGTTTGTGTTCGGGTAAATTTGATATTACTATTCATTCCTTTAAAAAGAAATTCATCTCGCTGACAGGATAATTGATATCCCAGATCTTCCATTCCGAGCTTTTTATACATCTCTACATATGCACATTTTGTTACATCAAATACCAATTTTTCTTTGGAGCATTCTTTATAGTTTATTTCCAGCACTCCCCCTTTATTGAAAAGTGGATTAACTTTTTCCTTGATATCAAGCAGTGTTTTAAATCCAACAGCTTTTGCAAGGGAAGCCCCGGCTTCTTTCGCAAGACCTGAAATTACCTCTTTTGTAATTTCGCAATTATTCTCGTATCCCAACTCCTTTGAGTATTTGGAAAAAAAAGGTCCAATTACGGAAGCTTCTATTTGTCTCCTTAAAATCATTGGAACATCATTTATATTTTCCATTGCAAATTCCTTTATTTTTTATCGGTATATTTCCTTATTTATACCGTAATTAAATATAACACAACCAATAAAAATACGCAATCTTTTTCTTTTAAATTATTTGCTAATATTCGAAAACTTATATATTTTCGCAGGCCGGCCCCTTTCTCCTGATGATTCCTCACCTACACATACAATCAAACCTGCTTTTAAAAGCCCTGAGATTATTCTTCTAAGATTTCGATCAGTAACTCCCATATGCTGCGCTATCGTCAGTGCCGAAAAACTGTTTCCGTCGAAATGCTCCGACAAGGCTGACATCTTTCTATAGGTTCGGATACCCACATTGGCAATTTGAAGCAATCTATTTAACTCGGCATTGTCAGAACTGATGCTGTATGATATTCTGTCGTTTGCATTCGCCTGCTCTATTACATTGCCGTCTCCGTCAAGAATAATTATTCCGCTTTTCTTCCTTGCTAGATTTAAAGCCTTATTTGAATTTATCTGAGCGATGAAGACAGTATCACCGAATCCGATACCGGCAACAAGTTTTGCTTCAATGATAACCGAGATTTTATCCATATCAGCACTCAGCAATGGAATATTACTTTCAATTTTACCTCGTGAGCCAAAGATCTCATATCGGCCGTTTCCCTTGGGAACCATATAACCGTCTATTTGTTCACAATAATTCAAAAGCAGATTATTTATTTTTAATTCCAAAAGCTGCATCTTGTACGGCGTCATAGCCTTTTCAGCAACAGATTCGTAGTTGGAAATCTCAATTGCTAAAAGCCCGAGCTGTGTATTTTTAAAATACATGCTTCGCTCTTTTTCCAACAACAATTCTATTGTCAGTCTTATTTCCATACTGGAAACTTTAATATTATAAACCGGAACTCCCGATTCTTTTAACCTATTATAAACTGAAGGTATCGTTGTAATTGCACAACAGGTTTTTTTATCTTTCCATAATTTAAAATGGAATTCAAATATCTCATCTTCTTCCAATGGGACTGAGTAACATGAGATAAATACATCACTGCGAGGTATGTTTATCTCACTGATGATCATATTCATATCAGCAATCTCTTCCATAAAATCAAGAGATATTTTCTGAAGAAAACTTTTATGATCGTAAGCAACCTCAAGGAGACTTTTCATAAGTCCCGCCTCGGTTATTCTGCAATAAAAAAGATCCTCATCTTTGTGCAGGTAATATTTTGAAATATAATATGGCAGCGGGCCTGAAAAAAGCCATCTATGGATATGACCTTTTTCAGCTTCGATGATTTTGGGAATTTCTTTAATGCTGTTAAATTTAAAAGTTGAGAATTTGATATTATCTTTATATTCAGCTGAAACTGAAAGGATTCGTTCCAGAGACCATTCAGGAGCGATTAGTCCTAATCTTAACAAATATTTTTCCTCGTTTTCGGTAATAATTTATATAAAGGATATTACCATTTGTAAAACAATGCAAGTAGAATGAATAATCAGCTAAGTATTCTCAATGCCGCCGATTCGTCGGTAATAAGGGTGGTTATCAGCCCGCCTGTCATGGCAGCCTTGATTGCATCCGCCTTTTCCGAGCCGCATGCAATTCCTACACGCTCGGGAATCTTTTTCAGATTCTCAAATTCAATTCCTATAATCCTGTGGTTAACCGGCAGCGGCAGCATTTTACCTTCTTCCCCGTAACTGTAACCGCAAATATGACCTACGGCCCCGGCGCGCAGGGTTTCTTCAGCCTCTTCATAAGTCAGAAATCCGGCTTTTACAAGGGCCGATTTATCGGGATCATTTGATGACAACCCGACAAACGCTATATCGAGATTTCCTGTACGCTGCAATGTTTCGCGTATACCGTTTTCTGAGACCAGCATTTCCTTTACCTCGGTATTCTTTACAAGCACCGGGCATTGCAGCGGGTAATAACGGGCATTCAGCAGCTTGGACAGTTCACGCGCCAGATCGGCCCCGTCATACTGGGGATTGGACGCGCCCAGACCGCCCATAAGCTGTACAACCTCGGTATCGACTACGTTCAGATGCTTCATCTGATGCACCATCTGGAACAGCGTTGTACCCCATGCGATACCGACCTTCATACCATCCTTTATCACATCTGAAGCGAATGCTGCCGATTCGGCTCCGACCCTGCTCAATGCCGCCGAAGGGTCTTCTGTGGAAGGAACAATTATTACATCTCGAATTCCGAACCGATCGCGCAGGCGGTTGCTCAATCCACGAGAAAAGGCCGAACTCTCGCGAATACGGATCTCAACTATACCCTCTTCGCGGCATTGCTTTAAAATATTTGAAACAGTCGGCCGGGACAGATTATATTCTCTGGCAATTTCCTGCTGTGAAATTTCATCTATATAGTATCGTCTGGCGATTTCCACCATAAAATCCTGGCTTCTGCTCATATTTCGTCCTTCATTTTTTATGGAGATTTTTGGCAGTCTTCAGTCAAAAAAGCTCCTGTAAGCAAAATAAAAATCGAAGATTTTATTTTGCTTTTGGGGGCAAATGTATACATTTACCAAGAGCATCGGCGGCGGCTTCCATAAAAGCCTCCGAGACCGTCGGATGTCCGTGCATAATCTCTGCAACTTCATGGGCTGTAATTTCCATGGCCATGAGCGCGGCTGCTTCATTGATTATTTCAGAAGCCCCGTGCCCTACAATATGGACGCCTAGAATCTCCCCGTATTTGGAATCTATAATAACCTTGACGAATCCTTCGGGGGCCCCTGCCGCCAGCGCTCTTCCGTTTGCCGCAAGAGGGAAATTACCTACGGCGATCGGACCCTTTTCTGCCGCAGCTGCTTCAGAAAGTCCGACGCTTGCTACCTCAGGCACAGAATAAACAACTGCAGGAACATAACGCAAATCGGCCTTTACAGGCGCGTGCCCGTTTACCTCTTCAGAACTTACTCCGGCATATTTGGCGGCGTTCACGGCAGCGGCTTCACCCATTTTAAATGCGGCATGCGCCAGCATTTTCAGACCGTTAACATCCCCTGGAGCAAAAATTCCTTTGACCGAGGTTTCCATTTCGTCATTGACAACAATCTTTCCCCGTTCGGTCTTGATGTTCAATCCTTCAGCACAGCTCAAATCAGCACTCCGTCCGATTGAAAGAAGGGCCTTGTCAGCTTCAACTGTTTCACCGTTTCCGAGCACCAGCTTTATACCGCTCTCGGTTTCTTCGAACTTTTCAAGTTTTATGCCCGTTTTTACGTCAACACCCTTCTTTTTAAGCGATTTAAGAACAAGGTCCGAGGCTTCCTTTTCCATAAAGGGTAAAATGGCCGGTTCAAGTTCCACAATGGTAACCTTGCTGCCGAAGGCCGCAAAAACCATGGCCATCTCAACACCGATTACACCGCCGCCGATTATCGCAAGTGCGGACGGCACTTCCTGAATATCTAGTATTTCATCGCTTGTCAGGACCCTTTCGCTTTCAACGCCGGGGATGGGCAGCTTAACAGCTTTTGAACCGCCGGCAAGAATGATCGCACCTGTATTAAGGGTCAAATCGCCTGATTTTCCTCCACTTACCTGTATAACAGTAGCTGACCGGGCAATTCCTTTTCCGTAAAATACATCAACTTTATTAGCCTTAAGCAGCGTGCCGACTCCACCGGTAAGTTTTTTAACTACCTTGTCCTTGGCTTTTACAACCGCCGGCATATCGATAGTAAATTTATCCGATTCGAGTTTTATTCCGCGCGAAGCTGCTTCTTCCATTTCGTAAAGGAAGTCGGCGCTTTTCAGAAAGTTCTTTGTGGGGATACATCCCCGGTTAAGACATGTTCCGCCGAGGATATCTTTCTCAACACAGGCGGTTTTTGCGCCGACCTGGGCGGCCTTGATGGCCGCAACATAACCGGCGGGACCGCCGCCGATTACGATTACGTCATATTTATTTTCAGCCATTTTTTTCTCCGTTTTACGCAAGAATTGTCAACGGCGATTCAAGAAAATCCTTGACAGTCTTGATTGCCATTGCGGCTTCCGCTCCGTCTACTATCCTGTGATCGAATGTCAGGCTGAGTCCCATAATCTTGCGGTTTACAATCTCGCCGTCTATCATCTTCAGCTGATCTTCAATAGCGCAGACTCCCAGGATCCCTGCCTGGGGCTGATTTATAATAGGCGTAAAAGAAGTCACCCCGTACATTCCAATATTGGAAACTGTAAACGTACCGCCTTCCATATCATCAGCCTGAAGTTTACCATCCCGGCCCTTAAGTGTCATCTCTTTTGTTGCGGCGGCCATACCTGTAATTGAATACATGTCGGCATCATTGATTACCGGAACCAGAAGCCCACGCGGCGTGGCTACTGCCATTCCAAGGTTTATTCTGCCCTTGTAGAGAAGCTGATCATCTCCGGCAAGCTGTGAATTCATTCTAGGATTAAGCCTGAGCATACGGGCTGTCGCAAGCATGACAAAATCGTTAATTGAGATTTTTGCATCAAGCGATTCATTAAGGCTCTTCCGAACTGCAAGAAGCTCTGTTACATCGGCTTTAGCATCTTCGGTAACAACCGGGATTTCGATATGACTCTGAAGCATGCGTTTACCGGTAATCTTCTGAATCTGGGTCAGCTTGACATATTGGTCTTCATAATTCGGAACAAAACCTTCCTCAACTGCAGCAGACATACTGCTCAGTGCCGAAAGATCCGCCTTGAAAACCTTGCCTGCAAAACCTGAACCTGCTATACCCGACAGAGATATATTCTGGTCGGCTGCGATACGGGCCGCAAGCGGGGTAGCAGAAACAGCGGGAGTCGCCAGCACATCGCCTTCACGAACTTCACCGTGCTTTCCGCTCGGCTGAACATCCGCCAGGTTAACACCTTTTTCTCCTGCCGCGCGGCGGGCTGCAGGGGTTGCCTTCACGCGATTGCCTACAGACTCGGCTTTGGTTGTTCCGGCCTGAACACCGGCAGCCGGTGCAGATGCGGGCACGGCAGAAGTCTCTTTTACAGGGGCTTCTTCAGCTGCAGGTGCTGCCGCCGGAGCTTCTTCCTCTTCGGGCAGCTCTTCGCCGGGCTCGCCTATCCAGGCTATTGTTTTTACTACCGGAACAGTCGTTCCGGCAGGATATAGTATCTTAAGTATGGTTCCGTTGTAGTCAGATTCGAGCTCCATGGTAGATTTATCCGTTTCGATTTCAGCTACTATATCGCCCTGGGAAACCTTGTCTCCTTCTTTAATAAGCCATTCGATAATGACCCCTTCTTCCATCGCCATACCTGTTTTAGGCATTATTATCTTTTCAGCCATTTTATACTCCTAGAGAAGATCTTTGACAGCAGCTGTTATCTTTTCTTCAGTCGGAACAACCTGTGCTTCAAGATTCGGATTATAAGGAATAGGAACATCAAGTCCGCCCAGTCTCCTGACCGGTGCATCAAGGTAAAAGAAAGCGTCCGAATCAACAACTACGCTTACAAGCTCGCCGCCGAACCCGCCGGTCTGACATGCTTCATGAACAACAAGGACCTTTCCGGTTTTCTTGGCGGATTTTATCAGGGTTTCCTTATCGAGCGGTACAAGTGATCTGATATCGACAACCTCAATGTCAATTCCCTCTTTCGCAAGATCTTCAGCAACCTTCAGGCTGCGGGGAACCATTCTTCCGTAGGTAATAATGGTAACATCCTTGCCTTCACGTTTAATGTCGGCTTTTCCGAGAGGTATTGTGTAATCGTCTCCAATCTCGGGAACCGGACCTTTTGTTCTGTAAAGAAGCTTCTGCTCAAGAAAGACTACAGGGTTCGGATCCCGGATTGAAGTCTTAAGAAGCCCTTTTGCATCATAGGGGGTTGACGGAATAACTACCTTCAGTCCCGGAACATGAGCGACCCACGCTTCAAGACTCTGGCTGTGCTGTTCGGCAGCGCCCGTACCTGATCCGCCCGGTGCCCTTAGGACCATCGGAACCGAACCCTGTCCGCCGAACTGAAACCTGTTTTTCGCCGCCTGATTAACAAGCTGCTCCATGGCCAGAGTCATAAAATCCGAGAACATAATTTCGACAATTGTTATAAGACCTGTCATTGATGCGCCCGCGGCACATCCCGTTATTGCAAGTTCGGAAATAGGGGTATCCATAACCCTTTCCGGACCGAATTCCTCAAACATTCCCCTTGAAACTCCAAAAGCTCCGCCGTAAACTCCGACGTCCTCGCCCATAAAGATTATATTTTTATCGGCGCGCATTTCTTCGCTCATCGCTTCGTTTAACGCCTGTGCATATGTAATTTCTCTCATAAAATAATACTCCTAAATACTAATGATCCCTGTCACGGATGACAGGACTGCATAATTGAAGTTTGATAGCGCAGCAATCAAACTTCGAAAGTTATTGGACAAGGACGTCCAATAACTTTACGCATACACATCATCAAAGATGTCTTCGATCTTCGGTTCCGGGCTGTTTTCCGCAAAATCCACTGCCCTTTTGATATCTTCTTCCGCCTGTTTATCAAGTGCATCAATTTCAGCTTCTGTCAGGATACCCTCGGCAAGAAGGAATTCCCTGTGCCGCTTAATCGGACACTTTTCCTTCCATTCGTTAACCTCTTCCTTGGTTCTGTACAGCTGGGCGTCCGATTTCGAGTGACCCATCCAGCGGTATGTTTCAAGAACCATAAGCATCGGGCCGTTCTCGAGTATGTATTTTTTAGCTTTAACCGTTTCATTGTAGATATTCACTACATCATTTCCATCAAGGTTAATACCCTTCATGCCGTAGCCTGCCGCCCGGATAGAAATATCATTAATAGCCATAGAAATTTTTGTCGAAGTAGACATACCGTACTGGTTGTTTGTACATACAAAAAGGACCGGAAGTTTCCATGCGGCTGCCAGGTTCAGAGATTCATGAAACGCGCCCTCATTCGAAGCACCGTCGCCGAAAAAGCAGACAGTTATGTTTTTCTCTTTATTGTATTTCTGTTTCAAAGCAGCGCCTGTAGCGATAGGTATGCCTCCGCCTACAACACCGTTGGCACCGAGCGAACCTACGGAAAAATCTGCAATATGCATACATCCGCCCTTACCCTTGCAGTAGCCTGTTTCTTTTCCCCGGAACTCAGCCATCATTCTGTTTATATCCATATTCTTGCCGATGCCCTGGTTATGTCCGCGGTGAGTCTGAAGAATATAGTCTTCAACCTCAAGAGCAGAACAAACGCCTACACCTGTGGCTTCTTCACCGATACAAAAATGCGCTGTACCGTGCACCTTTCCTTCAACAAACAATCTTGCTGCTGTTTCTTCGAATCTTCTTGTCTGCATCATCTTCAGATACAGTTCTTTATGCTTTTCTTTTGACAGCTTCATAAAGCCCCCCTGTCAATATTTATATTCATAATACTTACTTAACTATAGTCAATTATTTTACTTATGTAAAGAGTGTAATATTTAATTTTACATATGTTAAGTTGGAAAGATTGGTTTTTTCTGATATTATCAGAACATGATATTTACAATAGACCAAAACAAGTGCACTTTCTGCGGAATCTGTTCCAAAGAATGCCCTCCCGGAGTTATTACAATAGACAGAATCGGCAAAACTGCCTTTATTAAGGCTGAAAACTGCATAGAATGCAGTCACTGCGGGATGGTCTGCCCGGTTAATGCCGTAAGGGCTGACGGCAGCCCGCTCCCGGAATACCCTGACAATACAGAGACAACAGCACCAGCCCAAATCGATCATTTTATCAACAGCAAGCGCTCGGTTCGTCATTATAAACCCGAATCAATCAGTTCCGGTGATTTGAATGCGATCCTGTATGCCGGCAGCCTGAGTGCAACCGCAACAAACAGCCGCCAGGTTAAGGCTGTTGTTCTTCAGAACGATGAGGTACGCCGGGTTTCCATAATGATCTCAAAAGTTCTGCTGAAAGCGGTAATGTTCGGATTAAACCCCATAGGCAGGCAAATTCTTAAAA
The DNA here is from genome assembly GCA_963675665.1 of Spirochaetia bacterium. Classification (GTDB taxonomy): domain Bacteria; phylum Spirochaetota; class Spirochaetia; order UBA9216; family UBA9216; genus Thalassospirochaeta. The sequence goes on along the minus strand of OY776510.1, from coordinate 2,215,060 downwards.
TGTTCGGACTCGGCCGGTATGCAAGAAAACCTCTTCTTGAAGATTACTATCAGCGTATCACCGACACTATTTCGGGAAAGGCTGATGTTTTTTTCTTCGGCGCTCCGGCTGTCGTGATTCTCACCTACCCTGATACTTCAGTCGGAAACCGCTTCGGACGGACCGACTGCGCGCTTGCCGGGCAGAATATGATGCTTACAGCTCACGCCAGAGGTATAGGCTCGTGCATGATCGGGTTCGCAGAAGCAGCGCTTATAACCAGGAGGCTGAGACAAAAAGCCGGGGTAACAGCAGATCGGAAAATTGGACTTATTTTTACGCTTGGTTACCGGATACCGAAATACTACAGGTATCCCAAACGCGATGAGTGGCGGGTTTGACGGCTCTTTAAGCTGTTCACTTTTTTATGATGAATCATTTAACTATTCCTGAATTTATTATATAATTAAGTATGAAAAAAGAACTTGATTTTCCTGATATTGATAAATCATCTCCGGTTCCGATTTATTATCAGATAAAAGAAGTTTTGTTGGAATTGATAGCCACGCTCAAACTAGGAGATTCCATTCCCTCTGAAGCGGAATTATGCAATCATTTCCATGTGGCCAGGCCCACTGTAAGGCAGACTATCCAGGAACTTGTTTCGGAAGGTTACCTATACAAGGAAAAGGGAAGAGGAACGTTCGTATCAAGCCCAAGAATTACCCAAAACTCCCTGTTTACAATCCAGAGTTTTCGATCTGAAATGGAAAAAAAGGGGTTGGTTCACCGGACCGTCATACTCGAAGCGGCAAAAATAAACAGTGACACTTTTTTAAGCAAACAGTTACAAATCAACGAACATGATGAAGTTATTAAACTGAGAAGACTCCGCATTGTTGACAATGTCCCCCTGATTCTGCTGGTAGACTATCTTCCAGCAGAAAATATGAGCGGTATTCTGGAATATGATATGGAGAACGAATCACTTGCCGATTTGATCGAACGTCTAACCGGTAATATAATCGGCCACAGCGATCGAATTATGGATGCCATAACCGCTGATGAATATGAAGCCCGGATGCTTCAGATAAAAAAGGGAGCTCCCATTCAGCATATGCAGATAATTACATATCTGACAGACGGAACCCCGATACATTATGCATCAGCCATGTACCGGGGCGACAGATGTTCGTTTTCATTCACACTTCAAAAAACTGAAACTGCTGTTCCGTTTTAGAATTACTTTATTGTTTTTAGGAAACGTCCGAAATGATCATTCCAGTCATATTCGGGTGTCGCTTCGATTACAGTCTCTACCCATTCCTGGGCATTGCTGCTGTCTATATTTACCATTGTAGCATACCATTGTCTTTTCTCTTTCGGTATTGACGCAACATCAAGCTCGCCGTTCTTTGCCGCATATGCCATGGAAAGACCTATTCCTCCCTGCCATTTCGCATCAGGGGCTGCTGTCGCACATGCCTCTCCGGCAACTATAGCTCTTATCATTTCTTCTGTTCCGTCTACTCCGCAGACCTTTACCTTTCCCGCAAGACCGGCAGCTCTCAGCGCTTCAATTGCTCCAAGCGCCATATTGTCATTTGCCGCCCATACCCCGTCTATATCAGGATGGGCTACCAGCATACTCGACAGCTTGTCGAAGGCTTTCGTCCTGTCCCATTCGGCCGGCTCATACGCTACCAGTTCTACTCCGGGATTTTCTGCCAACGCCTGCTGCAGACCTTCCCATCTTTCAATAAACGCAGAGTTCGCAAGCTGGCCTTCAAGGGCTACTATCTTTCCCTTGCCCGGAGTCTCAAAGGTGTCAAACAGACTGTTCGCTATAAACTTGCCTGCCGATACCCCGTCAAAGGTTACATGGCATACCCAGTGGTCATAGTCCCATACCTTGATATCATCGGGTTTGTTCCACCAGGTTACAAAATATACGCCGGCATCCTCAAGAGCCTTTGCCAGGGGAACAACATCAGGGGCCTGATTCGGATCTATATTGCATATAACGTTTCCGCCGGTTTTTGCAATCAGGGCCTTTATGTCGTTCAGCTGCTTTTCACTGCTTCCCTGAGAAGCCTGGTTTACTATCATATCTTTCATTCCGATACTTTCAGCAAAACCTTCGCCTCCGGCTATCCAGTCAATATGATACGGGTTATCAAGAAACTTGATGGCCGTACACATTGTAACGGGTTTTTCCGCTTCCTGCTGTCCGCCTGCATATACCGTGAAAACAGCCAGAAAACATACTGCAACCAGAATTAATGCCATTTTGATTTTCATATTCAACACCTCCATTTGTGTTTTAAAAACCTTTAATAGACTTCATGGACGTTTACTTATCAACCGGTAATAAATAAACTCCCATATTTCAAAATCAGTTTGTTACCTTCAGCCAGCCCCCGTCGATGTAATACGAAGAACCTACACTGTAACTGGCCCTTTCCGAACATAAAAAAACTATAAAATCAGCTACTTCCTCGGGTTCTGCAAAACGCCCAATAGGAGTCCATTCCTTTGCAATGTTTTCGAGAAACTGGTCGACACTTAATCCCTGGGCGGCGGCATCTTCAGTCACATGGTCCATCCATGCAGGGGTTTTAACAAGTCCCGGGTTCACTGCGTTCACTCTGATATTATCCTGCATTATTTCGTTGGACAGACACTTTGACATCATTACAAGGGCCGCTTTTACGGTGTCGTAAATAGGTTCGTGAAACATCGGCTGTTTGCCGCAGATCGACGCAAGGTTTGTTATAACGCCCCCGCCGCGCTTTTTCATAACCGGAACAACAGCCCTGGACAACCTGATTGCCGCCATAACAGAAAGGTCCCACCAGTACTGCCATCGTTCATCGGTCGAGGAGATTATCTTCTCATCGCTGCCTAGCCCCGCGTTATTTATCAGAATATCGATACCGCCCAGAGAAGCCATAACTTCTTTTATGAATTTATCCAGGTCTTCACTGTTAACGACATCCGCCTGGACTCCGATGCACTTTACTCCATAATCAGTCTTAATCTTTTCTGCAGCAGCTTCAGCTTCCTTACCGGTTCGGGAGCAGATTGCCACGTGGGCCCCTTCTGCAGCAAACCCTCTTGCAGTAGCAAGACCGATTCCTTTCGTGGCCCCTGTAACTACAGCGATTTTGCCTTTAAGATTCAATTCCATATTTATCTCCTGTAAAACATTCCCGCACGGTTGCGGGTTACTGCGGGCAGGTTGGAAAGCTTAATTGCTATGCAATTCTTGTTACGCAATTTTCGCTTTCCGAACTTACCCCTCTTTTTATTCAGGTTTCAGCTCGGCCATAGTAGCCGGCATCTCGTGCCGGGTATTGACATTGTAGTCGTCAGTAACCAGATCAAAGCAGGTAAGTATCAGCCTGTCTTTCCAGATTATTGGCTCTCCCGGCTGGTCCAATCCGCCGTCAAAGCCGTCACAGTCGGGGCTTTCAGCAATCCTTGTAACATTACCGTCAGGAGTAACCCTGGCCACCGCATTGGCCGAAAAGTCTGCTATAAAAAGATTCCCTTTCTCATCCATTATCATTCCGTCGGTAGATTTCAACTCTTCCGGGTTCTTTGCCCAGACCTTGTTTTCCCTGACTGATCCGTCGGCATTAAAAGTGATGCGGTGAACCGCGCCGTCGCCAAAATTACCTACAAGCAAATCACCGTTATGGTCAAACTCAATACCGTCGAGTCCGTACTGGCATTCGGGATTGTGAGTAAGCACTGTTGTCAGTATATGTTTGTCTTCCAGCGTATTTGTAATTTCTATTCCCTCTTCATCCAGACCGAACCGGTAAACACAACTCACCAGCAGGCCTGAAGGGTCCTGTACCCTGGACAGCATGCTCTGGGTCACGTAGATATAATTACCTCTTATACGCATTCCGTTCGGATGTTCCATCCCGTTCGCCACTACGGTTGTTTTTACAACCTTATCATCCCGTATTCGAAGCCTGAGTATTCGCCCTTTAAACAGCAATTCAGACTTTCCCGGCCATCCCTGATTATCACAGATATAAAGGTCCTGGTCCGGACCGAATGCTATGCCCATGGGAGAGGCTAATCCTGTTTCGGGATGTACGGGGACATCCACCCACTTCCTGATATTTTTATTTTCATCAAACCGGATTATGCATCCCGGCAGGCTTTGATCGGCATAATTCGGACAGGCCAGAACAAGATCCCCGTCTTCAGCTATCGCCATACCGTCCGGTGTTGCCACATAATCAGGCAATATTGTAAATAATTTTGGTTTTTGCATCTTAATTCCCTTCATTACCATATTTTGAAAAACGCCTTGCCAGAGTTTCCTTTGAAACAGGAAACGGTATAGCGTCAAAATCATACATAATTGGCAAAGCGTTCATATCATTCTGCTGGGCTTTTAATCCTTCATGAAAACCTTTAAGCATTTCAACGGGAAATCCCATAATCATATCTTCATCCCTGGCCATCCCGTGTCTTCGATCACCGTTATCCGCCAGGGCGAAACGGGCCTCTTTCTTCAAAAAAGGAAGCGTCAACACTTCATAGCAGCTGGCCCCGTGCCCGTTGGACTCAAGTTTGATTTTATCCCAGCCGTTCCAGGTACTCGCGTATTCCATCATCATCAATTGCAGCGGGCTGCCCCAGATTTGAATTATGTCGGGAACAACGGTGATCATAGAAAGCGGTGAAACCCCTATCGCATCATATTTGCCGTCGAGAGAAAGAAATTCGGAAAATGCTTTTTCAACTGATTCCGCTGTTGCTGCTACATAGCCTTTGGCCTGTTCTCCGGCATCAGCTGGAAGTTCACCCCACCCGAGAGAGATGTCCGACGGCCAGCAGTTGGCGTAGGTATCTCTGGTGATAACCGCCGGGATCTCCAGAAACCGTGCGTAACCGATTAGCATGCATATTGACTTCCTGCCTTTCAACCTCTGAAAATCTTCAGGAATGTCCTTTTCGGTTCTGAAAAACTTTATACCCAGACAATTTGTTTTCAGACGCAACAGCCTGTCGATATCACAACCTATGTTATTAATTTCTTTAACGTCCATAATTAAATTATAAACCGGTTTTCTGTTTTGTCAACAGTTTTTATAACCGTTTGACAATCTGCTCACATAACCATATCTTAAGAACATAAAAAACTTTCAATACACTGGAAATTTAGTCGCTGTACAGATTTTCTTTTTCGAAATAATCTCTCAAGACAAGCGTTGCGCCCCCGACAACCTCGCGTTCAGTTCCGAGAGGAGAATATTCTATTTTGAAATCTTTTTTCATTCTTTTTAAAACCATATTCTCAGCTTTTCTCCGCAGTTCATTTAAAAAATAGTCGCCGGCACCGGTAAAGACGCCCTGAAGCACGATTAAATCAGGATCATAAACAGCATAAGAGTTTGAGATTCCTATTGCAAACCAGTCGATAACTTCATCCATAAGCTCCATGGCAAACGGATCATCGGCATTTGAAGCGGAAAAAATATCTTCTATAACAAGATTTTCAGGAGCATGATCCTTAAACAAAACAGATTCAGGGCGCAGCCCCGCTCCCTGAACAGCTTTTTCAATAACGTCCTCTACTCTCACAAGAGCGTTCAGACATCCCATAGCTCCACAGGTACACTGTTTTTCGCTTTTCGGGTCGACAACCATATGCCCCACTTCTCCGGCCAGAAAGTTGCCGCCCCGCCTGGTATTTTCGGAATCAAATATTGCCCCACCGAAGCCGTACCCTCCTTCAATTATCATGAAAGAACTATAACCTTTCGCTATACCTATTTCTTTTTCCGCGATTGCCTGAAAACGATTTACATTCTCCAGATAAATCGGACAATCAATTTTAAGTATTTCAAGCAGCCGTTCTTTTATGGGAATGTTTATTCCCCATGACGGATAATTCGGAGCAAGCAATCCGATTCCGCGGCCGGCATCGGCGATACCCGGGAAACCTATGGCCAGGCCGAGCAATCTCTCATTGTCTTCTGAAAGATGTATATACCGCTCCGTAATACTGCTTATATGATTTATAATTTTATCAAGAGGTTCATTCTTTTTTATCGGAATAGAGTCTGTTCTTACTATTTGATTCGACATATCTGTGACAGCAGAAAAAATATCATGCATCGTAATGCAGATACTTATAACATAACCGTACTTGCGATTCAGGACAAAGAGATCCGGTTTCTTTCCGCCTTCATCTGTAGAACTCCCTTTACCAGCGTAGGACACAAGGTCAGTTTTTATAAAATATTCAAGAATTTTCTTTAATGTGGTCTTGCTTATTCTTGTTTCATCCTCAATATCGGCTATTGTGCTTTCTTTGCCTGACCGAAGAAAATCAAGCACTGCTTTACGATTATCCGATTTAAGAGACATACTTTACCCTTTTCCCAATTTATCGATTTGTAGAATATTCTATGCACAATCATTTCATAATACAAGACCCGAAAGCATAAGAAAATTGTTTTATGTGACTTATTGGATATTAGTTACAGGATTTCTGTTGAAGATAAAACCCCGGCACACTGAAAATCCGCAATGTACCGGGGCGATGATGCTCTTTTCCGTTTACAATCTATAAAACCGCAACTACTGAAATATTATTTTATAAACGATAATTTTTTTCTGTCAAAAGAAGCTGCTACAGCAAGAATGATTAAAACTCCGAGGAAGGTCTGCTGGGCATAAACATCAATCCCTATAACAGTCATTCCATTCTTTAGTATGCTCATAATCACAGCTCCGACAAGAGTATTCACTATACCTCCGGAACCCCCTGTAAGTGCTGTGCCTCCGACAACAACAACAGCTATCGATTCCAGAATATATACTTCGCCTATAGTTGGATAAGCGCTGTACAGGTAACTTGACAGAATTACTGCGGCAACTGCGCTTCCTATCCCGGACAACATAAAAGCCAGCATTTTTGATGAATTTACATCTATTCCGGACAGCTTTGTCATAAGTTCGTTACTGCCTATGGCAACGATCTTTTTCCCAAGGTAGGTATAACGCTGAATTACGAAAAAGATTGCAAAAAGAGCAACTGCCAGCAGCCATCCGTTGTTAAACCCTCCTATCTTGCCGTTTACAATATCAAGATAATGATGAACCTTTCCAGGCGCCGAAATAGGCGCAGCGGTTATTAAATATGTTATGCTTACAAATATGCCGTTTGTCCCCAGAGTACATATAAACGAGGGAATTCTGAGCTTCGTATATACAATTCCATTAATCAGCCCGGCGACCGCACCTACTGCCAGTGCAAGAGGAAAGGCTGCAAAACCGATATGCTCTACTGTAGACAGGAAAACAACCGCCACAAGAGACATCACTCCGCCTACAGAAAGATCTATTCCACCTGTCAGAATAACAAACACCTGCCCCAGCCCTACGCACAGAAGAATAGTTGTTCCGTCGGCAAGGACCTTTAAATTATATTTTGACAGGAAGCTGTGATTTCCTATATAAAGCACTACAACCAGAACCAGCAGTATGAAAAGAGAAATATATATCGTAGGCAAATCGGAAACCAGCCTGCGAATCCCTCCAACTTTTTTGATATCAGATATTTTAACGTCTGCCACACCATGCTCCTTTGTATTTAAACAATGTATTCAATTACGTTCAGAGGAGTCGGTTTATTATCCGGAGGACAATTCATTTCCTTCGTTATTTTTCCGTCCTTCATCATAATCATCCTGTTACACAAACCTATATCTTCTTCAATTCTGTCGGACATCAGGATAACCGCCATTCCTTCTTCTGCAAGTTCTCTGATTCTGTGATAAATCTCGTCCTTGGTTCCGACATCTATTCCTCTTGTCGGATGGTCAAGAATAAGCACCTTAACATTTGCCGCCAGCCATTTTGCAATAACCACTTTTTGCTGGTTACCGCCGGAAAGCTTCGAACAATGTGTTTTTATACCCGGGGTCTTTACCTGGCAGTTGGAAATCCATTTTTCAGCAGACTCTTTCTCGGTTACCGGGCTGATTAGAAATCCTTTTATCATTTTTTTCAAAATCAGAAAATTAATATTGGATGCTACATCCAGCTGAAGGGCCAGACCTTCCTGCCTTCTGTCTATAGGAATGTAGCCGACACCGTCTTTAATGGCAGCCTTCGTCGACCCCAATCGGATCTCACGTCCATTTATCAGAATATGTCCTTTATCAGGTTTTTGGATTCCGGCTATACAGCGGCAGACTTCCTCTTTACCGGATCCGAGTGCTCCGACAAAGCTCAGGATTTCTCCCCTGTGCAGGAAAAAGCTGATGGGATCGAAATATCCTTCCATGGACATTTCCCTGACCTCAAGAATTACATCATCAGCCGGCTCTTTCTGCTCACTTTCACGATAATGCTCTTCAGCCATTTCATGTCCGACCATATTTTCTTCAATCTTTTCAATAGTAGCGTTATCTCCGGTAAATTCCGCCGAAAATTTACCGTCTTTGAAAACTACAATCCGATCGGAAAGCTGCAGAATTTCTTCAAGGCGGTGCGAAATAAAAATAATCGAGGCATTTTGCTTGACACTTTTCAGCACGGAAAAAAGGACCTGGATCTCATCATCAAGAAGTACTGTTGTAGGTTCGTCAAGAATAAGCACCGGGTTCTTTATCCCTGAATCACGCGATAACCATAGAAGCCTTGCGATCTCTACCATCTGCTTGCACGCAGGACTTATATCCCTTACATATGCTCCCGGATTTACATCAACACTGAGTTCCCCAAGCAACTTCTCCGCTTCGCTGTGCAGCAACCCGGTGTTAATAAAACCGTTTCTCTTGAATTTTGCTTCATGGCACAGAAATAAATTCTCTGCAACAGTCATATTCGGTATAAGGCAACCTTCCTGGAAGACCATTCCGATGCCCCTCTCAACAGCCTGCAGCGGACCTTCCATTGTAACGGATTTTCCGTTTATCAGATAACTGCCTGAATCAGGTTTATACAATCCGATAAGTACTTTCATTAACGTAGATTTTCCGGCGCCGTTTTCTCCTACAAGCCCGAGAATTTCATTCGGATCCACATGAAAATCAACATCATCCAGCGCTACTACACCCGGGAAACATTTAACAAGACCTTTAATCTCCAATACAGGGCTTATCTCACTCATTATGTCCTCCTTTCCCGTTATTTAATGTTGCCGATTTTCTTTCTGTCCATAGTGGCTGCAACTGCCGCTATAAGAACAACACCGTTTACCGCCCCTTGAATAAAAGGATTTATCTGCATTAAAACCATCCCGTTATTCAAACCGGTAACAATCAGCGCTCCTATTATCGCATTCGTAGCGTTACCGATTCCGCCGGACATTGAACTTCCACCGACGACAACAGCGGTTATCGAGGGGAAAAGCATACCTTTGGATATCTGGGGATTTGCAGCCTGCAAACGTGTCACCATGAAAAATGCAGCCATCCCGTAGAGCGCGCCTGAAATTGCCAGTACAATTATTTTTGTCCTGTCCACATTGATGCCGGCCTGCCTGGCAAGAACTTCATCCCCGCCTACAGCATATACCGACTTTCCAAATCTGGTAGATTTAAGCACAATATTGATTACTATAACCACTGCTACCGATATCAGGAACAACGTCGGAATTCCGGCTATCCTGCCGTTAACAAAAGTCTGCAGTTCTGAATCCCGTACCGGAATAGTAGCGCCGCCGCTCATTATTATGGAAATTCCCATAGCGGTATACATCATTCCCAACGTTGCAATAAATGACGGAATCCTGAGTTTTGTAGTGATTATTCCATTGATAAGGCCGAGACCGGCACCTATAACCATGACCAGCGGCAAGGCTGCTATACCCAAATCATATGCGTTCCTCGTATTCTTCAATAAATACCCGCAAAGAATTGCAGTGAATGCCAGAACGCCCTCTGCTGAAAGATCGATACACCCAAGGAGGATGACAATTGTACTTCCAATCGCCATTATCGTTGCCACAGATGCAAGATTTAAAATAACCTGAATATTATCAATTGAAAGAAAAGCGCCTTTCGTTCCGATTGTAAATAAAAGCGCTACAAACACAAGCGCTGTTACCGGGCCAAAATAATTACTTGATCTTAATTTTTTTATCCGATAACCGAAAGGATTCTGATTACCTGTAGTTTTAATAATTTTTTCCATACTCCGAATTTATCTTCCCCCTTCAGCAGTTTTATATGATAAAGATCCATGATAAATCATGAATCTTTATCATTTGTTTTTAACAATAAAGGTTACTTTATTGTTTTAAGGAAACGTCCGAAATGATCATTCCAGTCATATTCGGGTGTCGCTTCGATTACAGTCTCTACCCATTCCTGGGCATTGCTGCTGTCTATATTTACCATTGTAGCATACCATTGTCTCTTCTCTTTCGGTATTGACGCAACATCAAGCTCGCCGTTCTTTGCCGCATATGCCATGGAAAGACCTATTCCTCCCTGCCATTTCGCATCAGGAGCTGCCGTTGCACAGGCTTCGCCGGCAACTATCGCTCTTATCATTTCTTCTGTTCCGTCTACTCCGCAGACCTTTACCTTTCCGGCAAGACCGGCTGCTCTCAGCGCTTCTATTGCTCCAAGCGCCATATTGTCATTTGCCGCCCATACCCCGTCTATATCAGGATGGGCTACCAGCATACTCGACAGCTTGTCGAAGGCTTTCGTCCTGTCCCATTCGGCCGGCTCATACGCTACCAGTTCTACTCCGGGATTTTCTGCCAACGCCTGCTGCAGACCTTCCCATCTTTCAATAAACGCAGAGTTCGCAAGCTGGCCTTCAAGGGCTACTATCTTTCCCTTGCCCGGAGTCTCAAAGGTGTCAAACAGACTGTTCGCTATAAACTTGCCTGCCGATACCCCGTCAAAGGTTACATGGCATACCCAGTGGTCATAGTCCCATACCTTGATATCATCGGGTTTGTTCCACCAGGTTACAAAATATACACCCGCATCCTCAAGAGCCTTTGCCAGGGGAACAACATCAGGGGCCTGATTCGGATCTATATTGCATATGACGTTTCCGCCGGTTTTTGCAATCAGGGCCTTTATATCGTTCAACTGCTTTTCACTGCTTCCCTGTGAGGCCTGGTTTACTATCATATCTTTCATTCCGATACTTTCGGCAAATCCTTCGCCTCCGGCTATCCAGTCAATATGATACGGATTGTCAAGAAACTTGATGGCTGTACACATTGTTACAGGCTTTTCCGCTTCCTGCTGGCCGCCTGCGTATACCGAAAAAACCGCCAGAAAACACACTGCAACCAGAATTAATGCCATTTTGATTTTCATAATCAACACCTCCATCTGTGTTTTTAAAAATAATTTTTCCAAAAATAATGCTTACGCATCATTTCCCTTTTTTTAATTCTTTTCCCGCAACATTCATCTCAAATACGGCAATACCTCCTTGAACCTTTTATATTTTGAAAGGACTGCATCATGCAGTTCGTCGAATAATTCATAGTGTTTTTTCAGGATTTCCGTTTTGGCGAGATCAGGTTTAAGTGTTTCTTCTTCTGAAGTAAATAATGCCGTTGCTGTTTCAAGCGAATCCCAGTAATCAATTGCCGTCCCGGCCAGTATTCCGGCGCCAATTCCCGCGGCATCATTATTCAGGTTCTGCTTAACAGGCACACCGAACAAATCGGATTTCATTTGCAGCCAGTCCAGTGATCTTGCGCCTCCGCCTACACAGGTTATTGATGAGACGGGAATTCCAAGCGCCTTCAGAGCATTAAGATTTTTATATGCCTCGTAACTGATGCCCTGAAGCACCGCCTGAAAAAGCTCTTTTTTGCCCGTACTGAAATCAAGTCCCCACCACATTCCGACAGCGTCAGGGTTCATATACGGCGTGCCGCGACCCGAAAAATATGGGAAGAAAAGCAAAGAGGTGAGAGACTTGTTACACCCCTCAAACATTCCCAGAAATTCCTGTTCACCGCCCGATATAAATTCATTTCTGAACCATCGGATTATGGAGCCGGCATTAATAACCAATCCCATAATAAGAACTTTGCCGGGGATAACATGCTCGTTGACTGAAAAATCCTTGCCGAGTAATCCCTCGGCCAGTTCGCCCTTTATACTTGCCCTGTCGATGGTCGGAGCCAGAACTTCAAGAGTACCCATTGAATTCAAAATACGGCCTTTATCATATGCATCGGCCCCTATTGTGGCGCAAGTCTGATCCATACCGCCTGTAACAACTTTTACACCCTTGCTCATGAAAACAGAGGAGCTCAAATCTGAAGTTACAATACCGACTACGGTGCCTGACGGCACAGCCTCCGGAAAAACTTCAGGATTCAGACCTGCCGCTGAAAGTATTTCATCCGACCATTCTTTACTGTTAACATCAAAAGCCATTGTCCTGCTGGCGCTTGAATATGAGGTGACCGGTTTTCCGGTAAGTCTTCCGATAATAAAATCCTCACAGCATAAAAACATCCGGCTTTCATCAAACAACACCTTGTTTTTATTTTTTATCCACAGAATCTTGGTTATCGTATTTATTGGCTGCGGCGGCATCCCCGTCAGATTGAATATGTTTTTCTTTCCAAGCCGATCAACAAGCATTCCGGTTTCTTCGGAGGATCTGTTATCCGATGCAAGTATAAACGGACCTGTCGGCCTTCCGTTATTATCCACGGGTACGAAGCTGTCGCCCATTGTTGCGATACAAACCGACTCTGCAGGATCTTTAAGGCAAAGTTCCGATGTTTCCTTAATAGCTTCACAGACAGCAGTCCATAAAACTTCAGGATCCATTTCAAGCCGGCCGGGAAATGGAGAATCAAAACTGTATTCCCTGTGCGCTATCCCCAGAATCATGCCGTCTCTGCTGATCGATACAGCTTTGCATCCGCTTGTGCCGATATCAAGTCCCATTACACTCATTTAAAACTTTCCCTGCCTTTTCTGTATTCGAAATCAATCCGGGATACCAAACCATCCCTTCCGACAAGATTTATATTATTCCTGAAAAAACTCTCAACTCCGTTTTCCGCAACAGTTTTGCATAAAAGACTGTCTTTTTCAAAACTCCGGCCGCTCTCATCAGGGGCCTCAAAATATAGAGCGGCAGCAACAGCCCGGCTCAGATTATCCGGCGGTTTGTTAAATGCATCGTAATAAAGCACAGCCGGACCAAGAAGCCTCTCCCCCGGGGCAAGTTTTCTTCCGATGTCTCTTCCTCCGCGGTATACAGTATCTTTAAGGCCTTTATTCCCGAGCCGTCTTAAAAATTGGGCAATATACGCATCCGCCGGTTGGTCACTGAACAGACCGGGGTACTTTTCAGAAAGCACATGCGCCGACTCTTCAGCCGCCTTTCTAACGAAATCCTTGACAGACGGCACTGATAATGCATCAGCAATTAATGAATAACCGTTCAGAAAACCGAGAATTGAGGTCAAAGTATGGCATAAATTGGCGATATAGAGCTTTCTTTCATAAATTTCAGTCAGCGATCCTACCGGAACAATATCACGGCTTGAAGGAAGAGGCCGGCATTGAGCAGAAGCGTTTACCTGAAGAATGTTATAACTTTCCCCCCATGTTGCCAGAGGATCCGTCTCTCTGATTTCGGCAGGCACTGTCGGGACCATTTTCTCGATTGCCGTACCTATTAAACCTGTCCGCTCAAAGTTTTTAAACCCGGCTTCTTTTAGGCCGTTTCTAAAAATTTCTTCGGAATTCTTCACATTCTCACAAATAAGGATATTAACCTTATCTTTACGCATATTTAAGGCTTCAGCAAATATCGGGAATAAATGTTGAAGATTACCGGCTCCGACCGCGGTAGATATAATATCAGCGCTTTTAAGCATCAATTCCACATCGCTTTTCTGTTTTATCGACAATGCCCGGACCGGACTTATTTTTATCAAAGATTCTTCATTCTCTTTTACCGTAATTTCAAAAAAACCTTTTTCGTTCAGCAAATTCACCAGAGTTTCATCAGTATCAACAAAAACAATTTCAAATCCGAGGCCGGAAAAGATATTGGCACAGAGACTTCTTCCGATATTTCCCGCTCCAAACTGTAATAATACTGGCATAATAAAAAAACTCCCTGTTAAACCGTATCAGGTTTGAATTGATCTTCAGCACCCGGTGGTATGACGCATATTATTGTCAATACCGTTTCACCGGTGTTTATCCACTGGTGTTCTTCATTCCCCGGAATAAATACCGCCTTTCCGGCTTCAAGTTTTTCCGAAAAATCTCCGGAACCGTTCTTTCCCCGGACTTCTCCGGTCCCTCCGATAATAAAAACCCCGTGTTCATGTTCATGCTGACCATAACTGGTCCGGCCTCCTGCCGGGATTTCAATATATCTTAATTCAAAATTCGGCATGCCTGTTTCTTTTGTAAGCATCCAGTGTATGGAATTGCCGGACGGAGATGTCATTACTGCTTTTTGATCGTTTATATCCGTTATATACAATGTTCTCTCCTTAATAATTATCCTAATTAATTTTCAATACTACCTTATCAGCTTTTTTCTCTTTGACCTGCTTAAAACCGTATTCATATTCCTCCCACGGCAGGACATGAGAAACCCAGTCGTCAAGGTTTATTTTGCCTTCCTCAACCCAGCGAAGCATATCGTCATGCGCTTCAGCTTCGGAGACTTTGGCTCTTGTGATTCGCGGATCTTTCAAAGTTCCCTCGTTATATGCCTCGTCATCAGCCGGCATTCCGTAAAGATTTATCAATCCGTCATTTTTAACAATCTCAAGACATTTGGTAAGCGCATCCTGTGAACCCACGGCTTCGATAACTTTATCGAAGCCTCCACGATCAAGCAGTCTGAAAACATCATCAGGATACTCGGATCCGGTAACATACCAGTCGGCGCCCAGTTTCATGAATTTATCAGCCCACTTTTCCTGCCTTCCGAACACTGCAATCGGTGATATTCCAAGCAGCTTTGCGGAGATAACCATTGTTTGAGCCACAGGCCCGGTACCGACAATAGCCAGAGATTCTCCCGGCCCGACATTTGTGTTTTTTACGGAACTCAGGTTCTCTTTCAAGGTAATCAGGCTTGCCGCCTGGACGGCCGATATCGAATCGGGGATTTTCTGCTGCGGATGGGGAATTGAATTATAGTCAACACCGTCACGCGCCCAGACATCGGTTACAACTGCATACTGGGCAAACCCTCCGAACCTGACGCTCCCGGGTATTGAAAGATCTTTATCATACATTCTGGGACGCAGAACCAGATCTCCTTCCCTGAAATTATGAACATTTTTGCCTGTTTTTATTACTCTTCCTACAGATTCGTGTCCCAATAAAATCGGGAAAGGTCCTTTTTTAAATCGGCCTTCTATTATCTTCCAGTCAGTGCTGTTGCATATTCCGCATGCAATAGTCTGGACCAGAGCATCGTATTCACCTATCTCGGGGGTCTCACATTCAAGAAATCCAAGTTTATTCTTCTCAATAATAAATAATCCAAGCATCTGATATTCTCGCTTATTCCTAAAGTTTTCCGATATGTCCGGGACCTGTATAATCTCTGCCGAACGGAAGCTTGTAAGGTTCTTCATATGGTCTGAACGGTACGAGATCAGCTATCTCGTTTATCTTTTCAATGATTTCATCATCAAGCGGGCCGGCATTAATTGTACGTGCATTCTCTTCAAGCTCTTTTATGTTTCCTACACCCATAAGAACAGAGGAAATATCCGGGTTTGACATCATATACCTCAGACCCAGAACTGATATCGGCATATCCAGATCGCGTACATATTCATATAACTTCTTAAACTGCATGCGCCTGGGACTGGAAAGCCACAGTGCGCCGTTCTCTATTTCATCTTCATACAAACAGGCAAGAGCCCCATGTTGTAGCGGCGAACCTATAACCACGCCCATTTTCTCTTTTTTTGCCTCAGGAATAAGGTACCGAAGGCTTTCCTGCCATAACAGACTTGAATTGAAAGCTGTAAGCAATACATCGAAGAGACCTGTTTTTACCAGATTCATCATTTCGTAAACCGTAGTTCCCGCAATTCCGCAGTATTTTATTACTCCTTCCGACTTCAAATCGTCAATAAGCTCCAGAACGGGACCTTCCAGTTTTTTTCGATCGGTAAACCAGTCATATTGTCCGGGCCTGTCGGCTTCATGTATAAATAAAATATCTACATGACTGCGACCGAGAAGCTTCAGACTTTCCTCAAAGGAACTGCGAAGGGCCTTTTTGTTCTGAGGCTGGAAAGGCTGCGGTCTTCCCCCGAGTTTGGTGGAAAAAATGCAGGGGCCTTCTATTTTTTTACAGACTTCGCCGATCACCTTTTCACTGTCGCCATAAGCCGGCGCGGTATCAATATAGTTTATTCCCAAATCAAATGCGTGACTTATAATATTCACGGCTTCACTAACCTTTTGTTCGGAATATTGATGAAACATTCCTCCGCCGATACCAAGTTCACTTATCCTGATGCCTGTTTTTCCAAGAGTACGATAATTCATTTTGATGCAACCTCCAGAAATATCCGCTCGGCTTCCGCAGTCCATACCCTGCCGTCTTCAAGCGCGTTAAAAACTTCGGGAAGAAGCCGGCCAATCTCATTGATCGGCGTCAGCGGAAAATCTTCGATCCCGGGATATATCAATATCTTCCCGGGAAACCTTGATTCTTCCATTGCGCGCACACCTTCAGGAATCTGGCGGATTCCTCCGACAGCAATCACTGATCTTCTCGTTTCCAGTTCTCCCGCCTTGTAACGATTAATTATTGAAATCTGGTCTTCTATTCCCGAACCGGAATATCCAACCAGACGGTTTTTCATCGGGCCGAAAATCCTGTTAACGTCAAAAGAGGCCATTGTGCCCTTTTTGACCCCGGCGAAAACATTCATTACTCCGCCTTTTGCCAGGAGTTTGAACGCGTCGGTAATTGTCGGCAGATCGGATATCATCACCTCTATATCATCAAAACCGCCCGAATCCATTACCCTGTTGATAACAGATTTATAATACTCCGGATCGCCCTCCGGACTTATTCCGACAAGCTCCACCCCTTTCTCTTCAGCAAGCGGAGCAAAATTTTCCATAAGATCATCAAGTTTCTTTTTACTTCTGTTGACCGCAACCACAAGTCCCGGACCGCTGGATGATTCTATCGCCCGCTGAACATGCATTCTGCCCATAGGGCCGCCGGCGCCCAGAATCATGGCGATTCCGTCTTTTTTCAGATTAGGATCTATCTCTGTTTCCCGATAACCGTCTTCCAGATTCAGACTTTCGGATCCTATCGTAACGATATGATCATAATGGATTCGACCCAAATCCATGGGAACCGGTTCCATTTCCTTTCCGCTGTAAATTACCTGAATACCATTCTTTGCAAGATGACCTCCTGCCGAAGCGGCGTCCTGCGAATCGGGATCAAGTATAAGAATATCATCAAAAGTCAAATCCGAAGACAGTACTTCTTCAGCCGTTTTTTCCAATATTTCAACCGAAAGATTACTGCAGATTTTTGCAATCCCGTCTTTTAAATCATCGGGAAGGCCTGTGCATACCACCTTCTTCGGAGGCGCTTCAGGATTAAACAAACCGCCTGTCGTATAACCTGCGCGGGGAACCGAAGGAGAATAAATCCACATCGTTCCACCTGCGGCAGGCGAGTTGCGGTATCTCATTCTGTATGATGCTTCCACGCATGCCCACGGTTCGGTTAAGGCTGCCCCGGCATAGCACATTCCTTCAGGAACCGGAATAAGATAGCTTCCGGCATCTCCATCAAGCACTTCCTTGCCGATTATTGCGTATTGTCTATATGCGCCGTCTATACCGAAACTGTACGGTACACTCTTTCCCTGATACCAGACGTCGGGTTGAATAACATAGCGTTCACCGACCGCATAATCTTTCTGCCGGTTCTTTCCTACCGCCAGAACAGTCATGCTTACCTCATGCCCGGGCACAATAGGATTCTTTTTAAGGTCCCGCCCGATGAGGCGCGGATGCGTATTCCCGAAATTTATTTCCTTAACATCAGTGTAGCAGAGGCTTACTGCATCATGCCTGATAAGAATTTCATCGTCCCCGGGCATTTCCACTTTCCGGAGCTCCGGTTCACCGTTAATTCCAAGGTTTTCAACCCCGGCGCCGAATAACGGCCAGGCATAATTTGTCTCAGGTATAGATGTCATATATTATTCCTTTATTTTTCAAGTAAATTCCTTTTTATACCGGGCAAGTCCGGATTCCGTAAATTCCTTTGTGCCCATGCTCAGAAGGTCCGGATCCCTGCCGAATTTCAGGGACAGATGGTATCCTATAAACCAGAACGGAACACAGTAAAAAACCGGCGTAAGCACCTCATCAATACCGCCCGGCAGGGCGATACAATCTCTCGCTTCCAAACATACCGGGCTGTCTTCAGGCGCAAAAAGAAATACTTCCGCGCCGATTCGCTGCGCAACTTTCTGAAATCCGGCAAGCCGTTCGCTACACGGCCCGGGCGAAGCAATGATCATAACCGCATCTTTTTCAGACAGAGACTGAATCTGGCCGTGGAGATATTCTTCGAGAAGAAATCCCTGGGCAGGCAGGCCGGTAGCCTGCGTCAAACCCATCGCAGCTTCCTGGGCTGTCGACAGGTTAGGACCCTGCGCCATAACCAGAAAATCTGAGAATCCGCTTAGTTTTCCGGCATATTCAGGGCCTTTTTCATCAAAAAAATCAATACACTGCCTCATATGGCCCGGAATCCGGCTTAACTCTTCGCCGTAATCATGAAAACCGGACTTCCTGTCAGTCCGGCCCAGGGCATTGATAAACTGCAGTACCCTGAAAACCGCAGTTGCATAGGTCCTTGTAGAAGGCATCTCGTGTTTTGCCCCGCCCGGTCCGAGGAAACAATAATCGCTGCTTTCGGTAAGCGGGGTATTTTCAATATCAGTAACCGCCACTGTGAAAGCGCCGGCTGCTTTTGCCCTCTTTATTGTTTCCACATCTCCGGGAGACTTCCCGGAATGGGAATTCAGTAAAACAGCCGTATGCCTGTCGACTCCGGGAGGAAGATAAAGCCTGAACTCCAAAGAGTTCCAGGCTTCCGCATTCATCCCGGTTATCATTCTAAACGCAAAAGCCTGCGCTATTCCTGCAAGAAATGACGAGCCGGTTCCCAGGCAGTATATCCTGTTGATTTTTCTCTTCCGGAATTCCGCACAAAGAGCTTCAATATCCTGTAAAACGCTCCCTTCCAGGCATTCATCAAGAAGGTCGGGAGTTTTTCGCATTGATTCGTAAATCCGGAAAGGGTGCTCCGTTCGACTCTCGCTCATATCTTTTTATCCCGCCATCTTTTTCAGGAACTTGAGCCCTTCGCTTGCCAGCTGTTCGGGAGAATCAGCCAACTTGCGCCATATACAACCCATTGACGCACAATTTTCATTATTGGGATTAAACGATTCAAGAGTCATGCATCCGTCAAAATTAATCGCTTTTAATGCCCTGAAAACCTCTTCCCACGGCACAAGACCTGAACCCGGAATGCCCCGGTGGTTTTCATTTGAATGGACATAGGCAATATGTTTTCCTGCAGCAGTAATTGAATCATATACCGATGTTTCTTCACGGATGAGATGATATGTATCCATGATAAGCTTAACATTCTTCATTCCAAGGTCTTCGACAAAGCGGGAACCGGCTTCAAGCGTATTGATGAAATGTGATTCCATTCTATTAATTGGTTCTACACAAAGAACAAGATCCGACTCGGATGCCGCATATTCCGCAATTTCCCTGAAACCTTCCACTCCCCAGGACCATTCATCCTTCGTTGGGGCCTTCCCGGTAGTATATCCCCAGGGACAATATATTACTCCTCCAAAGATCTTTGCTCCCGCTTTATTACTTATATCAACAAGCTTTTTTGTGAAATCAATTCCGGCCCTTCTGACATCAGCATCCGGGGAAATTATATTGTGTTCAGGTTCCAGTCCGTAAGCAATATTAATATCAAGGCCGAGCTCTTCAGACATTTGTTTTACTTTTGACGCAGGGAAGTTTTCCTGATCAAACGGCGGCATTTCTACCGTATCGAATCCCATCTTTTTCAACTTTTCAAGTAAAGGAAGATCCTTTTCAAGAAACGAATCGCTGAATAAAATTGAATGTACTCCAAATTTCATAAATTCCTCCAAAGTTTTGTTTTATTAAAATGTAATTCAAGACAATTAAGACAGTTTTTATAAGATTCCGTCATATATCGATAAATCTTCTCATTCTCTTTTGACGGTTCGATTTGATTCTGCATCACGGATGTTTCCAGGGAAGCTTTTTTTAAATCCGAAATACAGCCGATTCCGTATGCGGCAAGCAAGGCAACTCCCTTCAAACCGGTTTCAGGCTGATTTAATGTATATACAGGAATTCCAAGAACATCAGCCTTTATACTGTTCCATAACCTGCTTTTACTTCCGCCGCCCGTTGCCCTTACCGTTTTTATCTTTAAACCGGGAAACAACTGCTTCATGCGAACCAGTGCGCACCTGTGACTGTATGCAACAGCTTCAAGAACTGATCTGTACATGTGAGTTGGGGTATGCCCCCAGGTCAGGCCGACCCATGCCCCGGAAAACTCCGGTACGTTCGGACAGTGCTGTCCCGAAAGATGAGGGACAAACAACAGCTCGCCTGAGCCCGCCTCTATTTCGGCAGCTTTTTCCTCGAGAATCAGAAGAATGTCCCTGTTTTCAACTTCCGCCTGCCTTTCTTCCTCTTTGGCAAAATTTTCAATAAACCATCTTATATTCTGCCCTCCGTTTACATAGGACAAAGGATAATAAAGGTCAGGAAAAACAGAATTCATATAGACGATGCTGCCCGATTCAATATCCGGAACAAAGCGATCGGATGTTATGGAAAATACAGACGTCCCGCCGGAAACCTCAATTGCCGCATTCCGCTCGACCATCCCTGCGCCCAGAAAACCTGCCGGCTGATCTCCGGCCCCTGCAACAACGGGAGTTCCCGGGACTATTCCCGATATACTTGAGCATTCTGCAGTCACAGTTCCAACTATATCCCAGGGCTTTACAATTTCAGGAAGCTTACCGGCATCCAGATCAAACAGCCGGCAAAGATCCGGGTTCCAGTCCAGCCCGCACACGCTGTTTAACCCTGTAAATGAAAGGTTTGTGTAATCATAAAATGCGTTTTCACCTTTATGGTTACACCATTTTCCGCACACATATGATGATAACGGGATAAACCTGAAAATCCGGCGATAAATATCGGGATGCTCTTTTTTCCAGTAAAGCATTTTTGAAGCATGCGTAGGGTTACCCGATGTATTGCTTAATAATTCCTTATGAAAATTCCCGGTAAGGTATTCAATATATTTATTACACCTTGTATCCAGGGGGCTGTCGTAACCTGTACATAAATTAAAATCAGAATCAATACCTACCACTCCGCCCATTTGGCCGGTAAAACAGACTGCAGCTATTTTTTCCGCAGGAATACCTGATTCTTCAATAACCTCCCTGGCGCCCGTCATTGATACTTTCAGGCAATTGTCAGGGTCCTGATCCACTTCGCCAAGCTTCGGATGTTTTATAAGTGTTTTAAAATATCGGAAACATGCAAATTCACCCTTTTCATTTACAAGAGCAATCTTATTGCCGGTTGATCCCAGATCTATACTCAGGAAAAAATTTTTGTCTGCCATGTAGACTGGATTATAACATGAACCTGTATACCTGTCTATACATATATACGTTTATACAGGTATTTATTTGGTGTAACTGTTCTTTCCAATAAAGCTATGGAAATTAATTCTGAGGTTTCAGTAATATCAATGAATTGAAATGTAAAACTTTGATTTTCACGCTGTTACAGATGTTATGGTTTTCACGGTATTATTATTGTTCAGTAATTCCGCACTAATACTTCTTCAACCGCTCCGCGCCTGTCCGTTCTCGAGTTGACCGCGCGTCCGGCTTTGATTGTCCCCACGTGATAATCAGAGTATAGTTCACGTATAAAATCCGTGGCAGAATTTGAAAGTAAAAACTTCACACCTTTATCGCTTAATATATCGCAGACATTCTTAAGCCTCTTCTGCTCTTCCCTGCCGAAACCGCCTTTTGTATAGCCTGTAAAATTCGCACTGTCGGAGACCGGGTCATAAGGAGGGTCAAAATACACAAAGGAACCCTGGTTAATGTTTTCAAGGGCCGATTCAAAATCCGTGTTCAGTATTGTTACATCGTTATTCACGAAATAATTGTGTATCGCCCTGATTGTAATTTCGTTGACAATATTGGGATTCCTGTACCGGCCGAAGGGTGTATTAAACTCACCGGCGCTGTTCACCCTGAAAAGTCCGTTGTAACAGGTTTTATTCAAAAATATAATTCTGGAGGCCCGTTCGACATCATTGAGTTTCAAAAAGGTCTCTCTATCCCGGTCGAGTCCCCGGATTTCATAGAAATATTCTTCTTCATTACTGTGCTTTTTAAGATCTTCAACAAGCTCCGACGGATAATCCTTTATTACTCTGTACAGATTAACAAGTTCCTCATTATTGTCATTGATCACTGCCCTCTTAGGCTGAAGATGAAAAAAAACGGCGCCTCCGCCTATAAAAGGTTCGTAATAGTCGGCCTTACCGTTTCGGACTTCTTCAGGCAGGTGAGGTTCTATATCTTTCAGCAGCTGCCTTTTACCTCCGACCCATTTCACAACCGGGGAAACAAGCTTGTCTGTTCTTAATTCTGCCACACCATATTCCTGAACTGATTTTTATTCATAATAAATGGTGATTCGATTTTTTTCAATGTTAAAACAGAATAACAAAAAAACCAGCCGAAGCTGGTTGATCGGTTAAAACCGTTTTTGTATCAGCAGCGGCCCCCGACGGAAGTCCTGATAACAAGACCTTTCTGCCAGAAACTTTCTATATAGTCTATTACCATATTTTCGAAAATATGCTTGATGCGTTCTTCAAACTGGAACGGCAGGCCGTCATATTCAACGGCGGTCAGTTTTTCATCGGACTCTTCCAGAGCCATATTAATCTGCGGACCGCCTCATCCAAACCCCTGAACAAATACTGTAAAGATATTTCCCGGACGGGAGTCAAACAGTTCCTTCAGGGGACCTTTTGCTTTCTCAGTGATAGTCATATACATTATTTACTATATAATAATTTCATTGTCAAGGTTTATCGATATTGAAATTCCTTAATAAATTTCCGATACTCTATCTCAGGATGAAACATGAATAATCCTGTAAAGATTTTATACATAATGGGAGTCTCCGGGTGCGGCAAATCCACCGTGGGCAAGATTCTTGCCGGCAGACTGGATTTACCTTTCTTCGACGGAGACGACTACCATCCTGAAAACAATATCAGCAAGATGCGCGCCGGAATACCGCTGAACGATTCCGACAGAAAGGGCTGGCTTGAGAACCTGAATAATCTGGCATCAGAGAATATTGAAACGGGCGCTGTAATTGCGTGTTCGGCGCTGAAGAAAAGCTACCGCGAAATCCTGACCTGTGGGCTGATTGATCACTGCGCCTTCATCTATTTGAAAGGTTCATTCGAGGAGATATCCGACAGGATAAACAAACGAAGAAACCATTTCATGCCGCCGAAACTGCTTCAGTCGCAATTCAATACACTTGAAGAACCTGAAGAAGGCATAACAGTTCCAATCGGCGGAACACCTGAAGAGATTGCAGACGAAATAATGTCCCTGCTGAACAGCGTGCGGTAATCTTACGAAGCCAGCAACCTTATTCCCTGATGCAGCTTTTCGGACTGCTGGCCGGATTCGTCTATAATTTTTTCCAGCCTGCTCATCGATGAATTTATACCTTCAACGGCTTCAGTTATCTTTCCTGAAGCATCATTGAGAATATCGATCAATCTGCTGAGATCGCCGACATCATTCCTGACCTGGTTCTGATCGTCGCTGATTTCAATAACCCCATCGTGAAGAGAACGCGAACTGTCCTGAAGCGCCGCCATTGCCCGGGCTATCTCATCACCGCCTATCGATAATTCATGAGTTGATCCGTTAATCTCTTCAAAAGCATTGCAGACCTGCCGAACTTCATGATTCATCTGTTCAATTACAAGTTCCGCACTCTCAGTCAATTCAATGGTTTCATTAACGCCCGAGCTTATAAGCTCAATATCTTTCGCTATAACCTGCGAATTACCCGTGCTTGACTGTGCAAGCTTTCGGATCTCCGACGCGACAACAGCGAACCCTCTTCCCATATCGCCTGCATGCGCAGCTTCGATCGCGGCATTCATCGACAAAAGATTGGTTTGTCCTGCAATTTCACTGATCATTCTGTTTATTTCCATAAGTTTCTGCATTTGATTTGCATTATGCAGCAACGCTTTCTGTGCGGCATCAAGCTCAGACTTTCCAGTTTCAGCCTTTTCTATCAACCGGCGCATTGCTTTCATTCTCTCCTCTACAATTGCCGCAACAGAATTCAGCGAAGCGGACATCTCATTTATTGATGCAGTCGACTCCTGCACAACGGCGTTCTGCTCATCAACCCTGAAATTAAAACTTTCAGCAAGCTCGACAGAATTACCTATTGAGGACAAGGCTTCATTCATAGTATTCCGCACATTCGCCGCAATTGAATTATAGGAAGAAACCTGAGTTCTGATCCGGCTTACATTTTCCTTAATATTTCCATATTCTTCAATTAATGCTTTGGTTATCTGTAACGAAGATTCCGAATCAGTCATTAACTCCATAATCTCTCTGATGATCTTCCTGTTTTCAGAATTGGTTTTTTCAATCCGGACGAGCGCCATTTTATTTCCCCTTGCAGTTATAAAAACCATTAATCCGGCCAGAACAAACAGTACCGTTGCAACAACAACCTGTTCCGAACAGCTTCTTCCTGTCAGGGATTTTACCTGGGGATATATTTTAAAAATGCCTATGCCGAGAAGGATCAAAAGATTCAGAACCCCTACGACAAGCGAATGAAATTCCGATTCGCTTGCCGAGAGGGTAAACAGGAGGGAAATCATCATATAAAAAACAACATTATATACCTGAAAAGGCGACTCAATCGGCAAAGAAAGAGAAAGCATGAATGTTACCATCACGGTTGTAATAACAGGGATTATGCTGGATACCCGGTACCTGCCCCTGAAAAGCAGAAGAATCGACAGGACAAATGAAGCAAGAACCATCGAAGACAGTCCGCTATTGATAAAATCCTTCTGAACCAGATCATGGATTATCAGAACAGGCATAAGGCAGGACATGGCCAGCAAAATAATAAAAAGCTGCTTTGCCCGGGTGCGGATAATAATACCTGCGTTTTCATAACATGTCATAAGCTTTTTCATATTTATCTCCGTATTATTCAGAATTGGAAGCAGCCTTATTTTTAATACCGATTACATCCGAATCATACTTTCAAAAAGACGGTAATCGCCAGTTACTTAAAACCGTCCTATCGGGTGGTGCGCAAAGGCGCTGCCTGCCTTATATTTAACTCCATCTATCCAATAGACGGAGGCATTTTAATGAAAACAATAACTTCAGATTACTGGCTAAAGAAAACTAACCGCCTGAATAGAACTGTGTCAAAGTATATGCCGCTCTACCTCGAAATCTGCAGGAAATATCCGACGCTCAGTCTTCCCGAAGATTTTCAGTACAGGACCAGCCTTCGTATCAACATTCTTGCGGGTACATTGCCTTATCATCCGGGCGGAGATCGAAACAGCTTTAACGGTTTGATGCCGGTTCTGGGCCTGTTGGCCGCAGCTCACACCGAATTGAGAGATGCAGGCTGGACAGTTGACCAGATAGGCCGTCTGACTTATGAAATCTGCCTGATGAATTTTCTGAAGACTCCAAAGTTGTTCAGACGGATACAGCGAAAAGTTATTGTTTCAGGGCTCTTCGGCAAAATTATGAAGCCGGCATGCAGGCAAATGAATGAATCGAAAAACCACGACACCTTTCATCTTGCTTTCAAATATTCACATGACCCCGCGCCATTACTGGAGGTTAAGTGTACCCAATGCGCAATGATTACTTTTATGAAAAACAACAACCTTCCCGAGATGTACTCATATTGCAATATTTTCGATTTTGCCCAGGCTGATGCGCTGAACCTGGGATTGGTTCAGCCGAAATGCATCGGCTGGGGAGATTCCGTCTGTTTATATCATTATTCAAAAAACCCGGCGGATACAAGATACCCCAGAAATGTAAAACGCATAATCAGCACAGAAATGTAGATACTGTTACAATGCTGTGTTATGATACCTGAGACACATATTACAGTAAAGCAGGATTCTATTTGGATAAGCCTTATCCGGTGATAAAATTAATTCCTCCTTTTGGGAACCTTGCCGGAACCGTTTTGCGTTCCGGGCTTGAAATATGGCGCAGTAAAACCGACAAATCTTCAATCATTCATGTTCAGGCCCCGGCAGGATATGGAAAAACAATTACTGTCCTTCAGCTTCTTGAAAACCGGAAAGATACAGTACGCTGGCTTTCGGTTTCAAGAGCCATCTCCGCAAAAAATGTTTTCTGGCTGGCCATTATTGATCTTTTCAAAAACGATATTCCGAAACAGGCAGATACACTCAAGCTCCAGTTCGAATCATCAGAAACCAACCATGATTCGGCGGTGATATCTTTATGTAATTGCCTCTGTTTAATACAGGAAGAATGCAACCTTGTCATAGACGACTTTCATAAGCTTTCCGGCCCGACACTTGAGGAATTTGAAATATTTCTGGACAGCATCCCACACAATTTCCGCGTCTGGATATTAACAAGGCATAACCCCTCGCTTGCAATGGCAAGATACGCCCTCAACGGCCGGCTTTTTGAATTTCGGCCAAAGGATCTCCGCCTTGGTGTTAGTGAAAGCACCGAGGTTTTAAGGACCTTCAATGCCAATATTACTGTAAACGACTGTGAAAACATCAACAACAGGGTAAAAGGATGGCCTGCCGGCGTTAAGACCATAGGGCTGTTAATTTCCGATACGGAAGATCCTGTACTTTTTTTAAAGAATATCCTGCTTAAGGGGACAAAGCTTACGGAATATCTTGCGGCGGAACTGCTATCATCTCTTGATTCTTCGGCAAGAAAAGTTATCACAAACTCCGTTTTCATGAATCCGGCAACAGTTGCATCGGTTGCCTCAATAACTCCCGAGATTGATAAAGCAACATGCAGACTTGTGCTCTGCAATCTGGAAAAGCAGGGCTTCTTTGTTAACAGGACCGGCAACGGGGAAGACTGTTTTCAGTTCGATGCATTTTTCAGAGAACTCGTTCAGAATTACGTGCTTAACAATGATCCGGAGCACATGGAGATCATAAAAAACAGTATTTCAGCATTACTCAGGGAAAGCAGAACAGAAGAAGCGGCGCTTTTAAGCTCGGAACACGGCCTTTACGATCAGCTTGCTGAAATTATCATTTCTGATACCGATAACTGGTTCAGTCCGGGTCGATTTATTGAATTCCTGGAATTAATTGAAACAATACCGGGATCCATACGAATAAAAAAACCGGTAATAAACGGATTATTCATCTGGACCAGAACATTGGTGCATCAGGATTTGGTACTGCCTGAAGATACCGATCAGAACGAGACAGATGATGCAGAACGTGCATTAGTCCTTGCCGCAAAAGCATATTCGAGTTTTTACAAAAAAGGATCTTTCAAAGAATTCCTTAATTTCTATGAAAAGGCTGTGCCGCTTTTGGACGGAAAATACCCGGACATACTCCAGATTTTGTCCTTTATTCATCTGGGCGCCATACAATGGCAGGGAGAACCTGAAAAAGCGCTCCGGGAACTTCTGGAGTATAACAGGGATGATTTCTATAATTCTTCAGCCTATTTGGGAATTCTTCTTGATACAAACACAAGCTATATATTATGTGATCTGCTCCGCACGGATGAAGCCCTTGGATTGATTTCAGACGCCCACAGAAGACTGATTACAAAATTCGGAAGCGATGAATTCTCTTTCCGGGGGCTTTGCTGGATAAATGAAATTCGATTAAAATCCTGGCGAGAAACCGGGAACACTTTATTACATGAAACAAATAAAGCAATTCTACTGACAGAAAGCTGCGGTATCGATGAAATCATCCTTTTAGCGCATGTATACGCTGCAGAAATAACTGCTGTATTTTCTACTGAAGAGGCATACTATCACATTGATCGTGCACTGCACTTTGCCGGCAGCACACCCTGGGGCCGCATGATAGTAATGGCCGGGGCGGTAAAAATAGCCTGCTGGTATGACTCTCCGGAAGAATCGAAAAGCCGGCTGTTTCAGATGCAGTCGGTAGAGAACCATGGTGATATCGGTGCAGTTATACCTGTAATAGCAGAATGCTGGGCATTTTGGCACCAGGGTAATATTGAAAACAGTCTGCGGAAGATTGAAGAGTGCAGAAAAAAATATCAACTTTCACCGTATCAGTCGCTGGAACTTCGCAGCCTCGAAACCATGATCAGAGGAGACGAATCATCACTTAACAGCCTGGTTTCAGAATGCAGGGACCTGGGCCTTTCCGAATGGCTGCAAATCAGAACTTCAGGAAAAAGAAAAACCGGAGAGCAGCATCCGTTCTCAACATTGAAACAGGATGCATCATTTAAAGTGCTCAGTGACGATGAAATCCGCGGACTGATAGATAGCGCAAAAACAGTTTCCATCCACGGTTATGAAGAAAAATTCAACGGGCGTGAATTGCAGATATTGCACCTGATGTCTCAGGGCGCATCCAATAATGAAATTTCGGAGATCATTTATATTTCAATTAATACTGTCCGGTGGTATGCACGTCAGATATTCGCAAAACTTGATGTTCGCCGCCGTGGCGAAGCGGCCATGGAAGCGAGAAAACTGGGACTCCTGGAATAGCTCTATTTATAAAAAGTAATACGGCATCACTTTAACAGTTACCGTCCGTTTTTCCGTCTGAACGGACGGGTATTTTCTAAATAATCTGCAATATCTTTTACCTCATCAAGGTTTTTAAAAAGGATGCGGAATATATGAAAAACAAAAGCATTTTGAGCGACGGGAATATTTCATTATGCAGTAATGAAAGAAAACTGATACGAAACCACTACGGCAAAATATTTCTCAGCGAATTTAACCTTGTGTTAAACCAGATTAAAGATGAACTTGCTTTTCTGAAGAACGCACCGGACAATCAGGCTGATGCTTACTGCATCGGAATCCTTGAAATTGAGAACTTCGATCTTTTTGACTGCACTGATACCCCCCATTACTCAAACATTTTTCAGGATAAACTGCTTTGGAAACTTGCAGACGCATTCCGTAATTCAGCAGTAGTCCGGAGAACGGGTGATAAAAGGATTGTTATTGCCGGCATTGATTTTAATGAAAAGCAAAACCTGAAAAACCGTGTGTCGCAGTTTCTGAACCGATCGGTCAGGATTGTTGAGGGCGTCTCTATTCTTCCAATCTACAGGATGGGTATAGCAAAATATACGGACGATACCGACATTACAGATACTTACAGAGAAGCTGCAATAGCCCTTGATTATGCCGCATTCAACGACTCAAACCATTTTATGGAGTATATCCCCGAATTCTGCCTGCTGAAACAGCACATAGTTTATATTTCAACCAATATTGAAAATGCAATTAAAAAGAAAGAACTGCATGTTTTATTTCATCCGCAAATAGACTCTGCCGATTCGGTAATAGGATTTGAAGCACTGATTCGCTGGGAAAGCAGCAGACTTGGCATAATATCTCCTGAATACTTCATTCCGATTCTTGAAAAAACGGGGCAGATAAGCACAATAACCGATTTTGTGCTTGAAGAATGCTGTTCATTTATTCACAGATGCCAATACTCTTTAGGAAAAACCTGTCATATATCAATCAACATCTCCCCGTTTGAGATAATAAAGAGTGATTTTATCCACAATCTGCAGGAGAAGATTCAAAAAAACAGGATAAAACCCGAACAGCTCATTCTTGAATTGACGGAAAACGGGCTGCTTGATTTCTCTGAAATAATTTGTACGCGAATTACGGAACTGTCCGAAACCGGTTTTCTGGTTGTAATTGATGACTTTGGAAAAGGAATTTCATCATTATCAGAAATTAAGGATTTCTGTATTCATGGAATTAAAATCGACAAAAGCTTTCTCTCATCCGTCCCCGGCGATCAGAAAAGCTCGGATTTGCTTAAAGCCCTGTTGAGATTCCTGGAAACAATGAGTCTTAACTCGGTAATTGAGGGCGTTGAAAATCAGGAACAGTTATCTTTTCTTCGAAGATGCGGCTGCGAAGCCTTTCAGGGCTACTACTTTTCCAAACCCTTAAACTCAACAGCCGCCCTTGCATTATTGGGAAGATAGGATATCTTAATCGTCTTTCTCAAACAACAGCCTGATACCGTCGATCAGCTTCAAGCTCTTCCCGGTACGCAGTATTGCCGTCCGGAAGATTTTCCCGGATCCGACAGCTACCGCGATAATGGAAAGCAGCATAATTGCAACGCAGATAATAATATGAAGCATTCCCGGCGGCGATACAATCACGCGGACGAACATCGTCATCGGTGCAGTCAGAGGGAAAAACGACATAAATACCGTAACGGGAGCTTCGGGATTCATTACCAGATAGGAAATCATAACCATCGGAAATACAAGCGGAATGATAAAAGGCATCTGAAGCTGGCCGTAGCTCTGTTCGTCCTCTGCCAGAGCCCCGCATACTGCATACAGTCCGGAATACAGAAAGAACGCAAGAAGAAAAAACAGTATAAGATAACCCAGCATGTCGGCCGACAACAGCGACGGCAACTGAAGATCAAGAGCCGGACCGACGACCTTCATCAGAAGCAGCGAGACGGCAATCCAGACAGCGTACTGAAGAATTCCTGCAATTCCCATTCCGGCGATCTTGCCTATCATCAATGTCGAAGGTCTTACCGAAGACAGCATAACTTCAACAGTCTTGCTGGTTTTCTCGGTGACAACTGAACGGCCGATCATCTGGCTGTAAAGCAAAGTCGTCATATACAGCAGCATAATAAATGCAATTGCAGTGTAAATAAAATCATTGAAATCCTGTCCGGCTTTGTCCGCGCCGTCGCGGTTAAGCTGAACAATATCAAACTCCGGCACAGCTGTAAGCCTGGCAACCTGCGAAGGTTCAATTCCGGCTTCGGCGGCACGCAGGTGAGTAAGTATCCCGCCTATTGTATTGCGGACGGTTTCGGTCATTATAATATTGCTGCCTTCGCGGGTGTAAAAGCTCAGAACATCCGCCTCAAGCGCGTTGTCTGGAAGAACAAGCACACCGTCAAGAGTTCCGTCAAAACACTCTTCCCTTGCCGCATTAAAATCATCGGTCCTGAAAACCGTCAGATAATCGGGACCCGAAGAAACCAGGATATCAGCCAGACCGTTTCCGTCACCGTAAACAGCTACCCTTGTTTCTGCAACAGCCCCTATGCTTCGTTGAGTCAACAACCCGGGCAGGACGGATACAGCAATGATCAGGATCGGACCTATTATTGTAAGTACAATAAAACTCTTTCTGGCTGCTGTTCGTCTGAAATTATATTTAACCATTACCCATAATTTATTCATTTCTGTCCTCCGGAACCTGTCCGTTTTCTCCGGCCAGATCAACAAAAATTTTATGCAGACTGGGACGCTGAACCTCAAAACGGCTTATCTTAAGTTTATCGACTGCCGCCTTAAGCAATTTCTGTTCGGCATCAGCCTCATCTTTCAACAAGACCTCACACGAGCCCGGCCACTGGATAAGTTCCTGCACAAACGGTAATTCTTCAATAAATCCGGCGCGGCCCTCGAAATCGATAACAACCGTATTCCTGCCGTGTCTGCTTTTTACTTCAGACAATGTCCCGGCGGTTTTTACGCTTCCGTCCTTCAGAATACATATTTTATTGCATATCTGTTCCGCGTGGGCCATTATATGCGTTGAAAAAATTATTGTTTTGCCTTTATCCCTGAGTTCTGCAATCATAAGGCTCATCTGATCGGCGCTGACAGGATCGAGACCCGAAAAAGGCTCATCAAGAATAATAATGTCCGGATCATGCAGAATAGTTGAAATAAACTGAATTTTCTGGCTCATTCCTTTCGACAGCTCATCAGTCATGTTCTTTTTCCATTCGAACAGGCCGAACCGTTTGAGGTAAAAATCCATCTCTTTAACCGCCGCGGCAGCAGAACAGCCCTTAAGCGCGGCAAGAAATATCAGCAGCTCCTCGACTGATACTTTTTTGTAGAGTCCCCGTTCTTCAGGCATGTACCCTATACTATCCTTGTCTGCTTCTGTAATATTTCTGCCGTCAAAAAGAATCTGCCCTGAATCGGGATTGATTATGTTCATGATCATTCTGATTGTTGTTGATTTTCCTGCTCCGTTCGGACCAAGCAGACCGAAGATTTCACCCTGCTCAAGCGTGAATGAAAGGTCATTAACCGCCCGGACCTTACCGTAGCTTTTGTAAACATGAAGAATTTCAATCATTTTCATCTCCTGAATGAGAGCCTATATTATATTCTACATTCGTGAAAGAAATTTATTCTATAAAAATCCAACAAATTCAGAACGCATTAATGTTACCACTTTTTATATTTTAATAATCCAAATCAAAATCAATTAACAGCAACTTTTCCGATCTTTTTCTTGACAGCATAATATAACGGATCTACAATGTCGTCAGACGACTAACGACATATTCTGGAAGGGAAAATGAACAAGATAGGAACCAAAAGACCGCTGTACACTCTCGTTCAGGAGGAACTGCTTGAACTGATAAGGGAATGGGACCAGACAAAACCGCTTCCGAGCGAAACGGATCTCTCCAAACAGATGGGCGTCAGCCGCTCAACTGTCCGGGAAGCAATTCAGAATCTGGAGAAATCCGATATCCTTTTTAAGAGACAGGGAGTCGGGACATTCATTAACCGGCAGAGGGCTTCCGCCGTTACGGCATTGAATAATCTGCACGGTATTCAGAATATTGTAACATCAATGGGCAAAAAACCCGGCTTCAAGGAACAGAGAATAAATTTAATCAAGCCCGATAAAAAGATACTGACCGCTTTAAATCTTGAAA
The DNA here is from genome assembly GCA_963675665.1 of Spirochaetia bacterium. Lineage (GTDB taxonomy): Bacteria > Spirochaetota > Spirochaetia > UBA9216 > UBA9216 > Thalassospirochaeta. Next base: position 2,181,880 of record OY776510.1, on the reverse strand, counting down.
AGGAAACGAGTGTAATTGAGGTCAAACAGGTCTACCTTGCTGATGAAATAGAGATTGTCCTTGGAATAAGCTACATCAATCCCGATCTGTATAAAAACAAGCATGAAGACTTCATTGCAAAAATAAAAACACACGGCGACAGGGGCGACAGCCTCTTTAAAATAATAGACGAAGAAACTGAATCCGGGGTTGAACATGCTGTTGCCCAAATAGAAGCAATTGAAGCAACCCCCGAAACATCAAACGCCCTTGGGGTCGCGGACTCCGCGCCCGTTCTGCGGCTGAAAGAAACATATTACGATAAATCAGGAAGAGCAATCATGTTCTCTCTTGATTATATAGATACAAACCGGTTTGAACTATTGGTCGTGAGGAAAAGACATTTCTGACAGAAGGAGGTAAACATGCAAAGCTGGATGGCTGATATCAACTACCTTGAAGGGACCGGACTTGAGGGACAAAAACAATACCATATTCAATGTGCTGAAGGAGACATTGCCCCTATTGTTATAGTTCCGGGAGATCAGGGCAGAGTGCTGAAAATCGTAGACAAAATGACATCCGCAAAAAAGATAATGGAAAACAGGGGGTTGATAACTTATACCGGAGAATATAAAGGAACGCCGGTTTCAGTAACATCTACCGGAATGGGGGGACCCGCAGCTTCAATAGTATATGAAGAATTAATAAATATCGGGGCTAAAATCCTTGTGCGCGTGGGCAGTGTTGCCGCGCTGCAGCCCGGCATGAAAAAGGGAGATCTTTCAATTCCTTTCGCATGTATCAGGGATGACGGAGCGTCCAGGTATTACGTGCCTGATAATTACCCCGCTGTTGCCGATCCCTTTCTTTACTCGGCTTTGGTTGAAGAAGCGAAAAAAACAGGCGTTTCTTTCCATACCGGAGTCAACTGGACCCATTCGGCCTTTTTCAGCCGTTCACAGGAATATTTTCACCAGTGGAACAGAAAAGGCGTCATCTCGATGGAGATGGAAGCCTCGGCCTTAATGGTGATAGGCAGCCTGCGCGGTGTTTCAACCGCCATGATCGGGACCGTTTATGCAAACAGGTACCTGCAGGCCGCCGGCGACGAGGTTGATTTATCAGTAAAGGATTTTCAGAGCGACGCCGTCACAGGCGGAGTCGACAAATCGATTGAAATAGCTCTTAACGCAGCAGTCAGGGCCTTTCAGTCAGAAAGGCAAAAATCAAATGTAACTTTTAAAAACTTCAGTTTTTGAAATAACCAAAACAATTTTTTCGGAGGGAGATATGAATAAAAAAGAAAAGTGTTTGAAGTCATTGATGTTTATTGCCATGACAATGGTTCTTGTTTCAGGGGGACTCTTCAACCTGAGCGCCGGAGGAAACCAGGAAGCAGCAGCACCTGATTCCGCGGCCGGCGGCGATCCCGTTGTTCTGAGACTGGTCAGCGAAAGGGGTTCGCATACCGAGGCATGGAAAACCAGGATGGGGGGCTTTGAGGTTGACTCGGGCATTCATCTTGAGATAACCCAGCACCCGTACGCAAACTATTTCGATCAGCTGATGCTGAATTTCACCGGCGGGCAGGCGGGGTTTGATGTGCCCTATGTTTCCATGCTGTGGTACCCTGCTCTTGCAAATGCAGGCTATATTCAACCGTTAAATGAATTTGTTGATAACGAACCGTCGCTGTCTGAAGACATGCCGGGACTCTCAAGTTCCTATCTTGACGGCAAGCTTTACTTCGTTCCCTATATGAATGAGGTCGGGGGAGTTGTTTACCGCAAGGATCTTTTCGAAGACCCGAAAGAAAAAGACGATTTCAAAGCAAAATACGGATATGAACTGGCGGCGCCGAAAAGTCTGGAACAGTATGCCGATATTGCCGAGTTCTTTCACCGGCCGCCGGAACTCTACGGCGTAACCCTTATGGGAAAAAGAAGCATTTTCCTGGCGACCCATTTCATGAACAGATTATGGGCAAGAGGCGGGAATCTTCTCGACGACAATATGAAACCTGTTTTCAACAGCGCTGAGGGCATCGAAAGCCTGAATGAAATGAAGGCTATGTTTGAATATACAAATAAAGCAGCTCTGAATTATGATTTCCAGGAAGCTCTTACGGAATTCAAGATGGGGAAAAGCGCAATGGCCGAATTATGGACCACTGCAATGTTTCATGTAAATGACACCGAAAGCTCCAGCGTAGTCGGCAAAGCTTCTTTTACCGGATTTCCAAAACCGGAAAACGCTCTTGATCTCAAACGTCCGAGGCTCTATATATCATGGGGATTCGCCGTAGCAGCCGATGCAACTGACAAGGAAGCTGCCCTCGAATGGATAAAATATGTCACGGAAGCAAAGCAGTTTGCCGAAGCAGCTCCGACGGGAACAATCCCGACCAGGTTGAGCGCTCTTGACGACCCTGATCTTGTAAACGAACTTCCCTGGATTGAACCCTTCCAGGAAGCCCTCGGCACCTGTGTCCCCACACCGATGGTTCCCCTCATCCCCGAAGGGATGACAATAGTAAATCAGTATATTGCTCCGGCGGTATCGGATTTCCTGATCGGAAACGTGAACGCTGAAGAAGCATTGGGCAAAGCTGCCGAACAGACTGAGAAACTGCTTAAAGAAAACGGGTATTATTAATAATCAACTGCGGCTGCCGGGCATTCCGGCAGCCGTACTGGAGAAAACATATTGATGAAAATTAAACGTGAAAGAATCGAAGCCGGCAAGTATCTTCTGCCGGGGCTTCTATTTTTATTCATCATATTTATTATTCCCCTTGCATATGCAATCGGCATCACCTTTTTCAAATGGTCTTTAATCAGGCCCGATTTGGGAATAAGGTTTACAGGACTGGGAAACTACGTTGCAGTATTGCGTGATTTCTTCACCTGGGAAACTATCGGGCGCACGCTTGTATTCGTCATAGCAGCGGTTTTTATAGAGATGGTTCTCGGAACTGTAATCTCGCTTGTATTGAACCTTAACTTTTGGGGCCACAATATCATCCAGTCCGTATTTCTTATTCCTTTCATGATGGCCCCGGTTGTGGTTGGCTTTGCCTGGAAATTTATTCTTAACAACACCTTCGGGCCCATTCCTGAACTTCTCAGAAATATCGGCATGGGAAAACTTATTGAAATGCCGCTGCTTGCAAATCCTCATACCGTTCTTCCTGTCCTTATCTTTGTTGACATCTGGCAGTTCACTCCCTTTGTTGTTCTGGTAACCCTTGCCGGGCTGAAAGCGCTGCCGACTGATCCTTTCGAAGCGGCTGTCATGGACGGCGCAAACGCATGGCAGAGGTTCTGGAAAATTACCGTGCCTCTCTTAAAACCCTCCATACTTGTTGCGGTCGTTATACGAACCCTTACCGCTTTAAGGATTTTCGATACCGTGAGTATAATGACCGGGGGAGGTCCCGGCGCTTCATCCGAGGTTTTGTCGTTTTACGGCTACAGGCTGGCTTTCCAGTCATATGAAATGGGACTTGCAGGGACCGTCGGGATACTGACCATGTTTATCGCATTATTTTTCACCCTTATATATATTAAGAAGGTAGGCGTCGAATGACAGGAAATCAAAATAAAATCGGACTTAGAATTCTGTATGCCTTTATTGTTGTTTTTATGCTTGTATGGACCCTTTATCCCATTTTTTGGATTCTTTTTGCATCGATTAAACCTAAAGCAGCCCAGTTTCAACCGTTCTGGTTCGGTTTCAGCCCGACGCTTGCCAATTATAAAACCTTTTTTTCCAACAGCGAATTCGCCGGATGTTTCCTAAACAGCTTTTATATAACCGTTATGGCGGTATTTATTTCGTTGTTAGTCGGAACGCCTACGGCTTATGCCCTTGCACGTTTTCGTATGAAAAGCAAAACAGCGGTTATGATCTTTGTGCTGCTTGCCAGGATGACACCGCCTGTTGTGCTTGTTCTTCCGTTTTTTCTCCTTGCAAAAAATCTAAATCTTTCAGACTCATACACAGCATTGATCAGCATGGGCGCGTTTCTTTCAGTCCCTTTTGTTATCTGGATGATGAGGGGATTCTTCGCCGAAATACCGGTGGAAATTGAAGAATCCGCCGTAGTGGACGGGTGTTCACGTTTGACGGCTATCCGGAAGGTAATTCTTCCGCTTGCAGCGCCCGGCTTTGCCGCCACCGCAGTTCTCTGCGCCTTGCTTGTCTGGAATGAATTCTTTTTTGCTCTTGTTCTCAGCGGCAATAAAACAAGGACCCTCCCCGTTCTGGTAAATATGTTCGTAAGCGAAAAATCCGTTGACTGGGGGACCATGAGCGCCGCCGGAATAATTACTGTCTTACCGTTGATAATATTCGGCTTAATATCCCAGAGACACCTTGTTCGGGGGCTTACAATGGGCAGTATAAAATAATTTATATATAATTCTTGCTGGAAAGGAGTCCTGCTAGTATATTTTAACAAAACACTCTAGGAGAAAAATATGAGTATAAAAAAAGAAATGCAGGATGCTATCAATGATCAGATAAACGCCGAAATGTTTTCAGCCTACCTTTATCTGTCAATGGCAAGCTATTTTGATGATGAAAATCTGCCTGGTTTTTCAAACTGGATGAGATGCCAATATATGGAAGAAACCATGCACGCAATGAAGTTCTTCAATTTTTTAATTGAAAGGGGAGGAAAAGCCCTTCTGCAACCTATTGAAGGACCGGACACAACCTGGGGTTCATACGTTGAGCTTTTCGACGCCGTTGTAAAACATGAAGAATACATTACCGGCAGAATCAATAAACTTGTAACACTTTCACGAAAACTTGAAGATTATGCATCGGAAAGTTTTCTGATGTGGTATGTCGACGAGCAGGTTGAAGAGGAAGATTCTGCCAATGTAATTCTGGCAAAATTGAAAAGAATAAAAGACAGTTCTAACGCCCTCTACCAGCTTGATAACGAACTGGCAGGCCGGGCCCTGTCTGTTCTGGCAGTTCCGACCATAATGGGACAGCCGGTTGCAGGGTAAAATTATTAAACGCCGATATGGGGAAGCAGGACCTGCTTCCCCTTTTTTAATGACATCTTTTATTTATTGGACCTGAACTGCAACTGCTTTGCTTATACTGAAAGTTCTATCTTGTCGGTTATGCTATGCCCTTAATTTTAATAATCCCCGAAGTACAAAATAGTTTCGGGGATTGGATCTAAAAAGCGCGTTTTGTTATTATCTCCATTTCAACCTTGAAATGCCTTTTCTTTACCTCAGCGAAATATTCAGCAACATCATAATACTCTTCAGGTCCCCATACCCCGGGAATACTCTGATTCCTCATAAGCAGCTGGGCTCCTATTGAACAGTTCATAGATGTTCCGGCATCGTTATAACCTTCATATAACGGGTCCGGTCCCGATGTGACAGTACACTTTGCAGTAACATTTTTGCCGGCTTTTACTCCTTTTCCTATTGCAAAGTGAATTTCATACCCTTCCTGGTCCGGAATACTGTCACTGTTTTCTTCGATGTTTCGGTAGACCAGTTTTTCAAGCAGTTCAACAGGTTTCACTTCAACTCCGTTTACAAGGACCGGTTTATCTTCAGCATTAAAACCTGCCCTGACCAGCGCTTTCCAGGTAAGGTCCTCCTCTTTAGGAAGACTCAGCCGCCAGGTCATTTCTTTAATTCCTTTCTCCCTGATTCCTTTGGCAAACGGGACCGTAAGCGGTTCCGAATGCTGCGAATGCATAAAATATGTTTCGCCCCACGGTTCGGGCAGAACCATTTTCTGCACCCCGCTCATCGGAGGCATTTCAGTCAGTTTCCCGTCGAGGAACTGGGTACTGTTGTTGGTATATTCACCCATTACAGTTTTGATACTGTATGGCGGTATAAGTACCGGATTTTGCTCACCTTTAATAGTCGCAGCCCAGTAAAGGTTGATACTCTCGATTGTCTCCAGCTCTTCAGCTACCGCCTTGCATGTCATGTTTGACATGCCGGGGTCAGCGCCCAAACCCAGAACAGCAACAAGACCGGCATTAGCCCATTTATCATGCTCAGCCTTCTGTTTTACCGTATATACGCCCATTCCGCCGAAATCTACATAATGACAACCCGCCTTAAAACAGTAATTAAAAATATCCATCTGGTACCCGGCAAAAGTCGGAACACCATTAATACACAGATCAGCTTTTTCCAGCAGTTTAAGTACGGATGACTCATCCTTGACATCAATTTTCTTACCTTCAAGCCTGTCATCATTTAATTCTTTAATAAAATTACTTATCTTAACTTCATCAATATCCGCTACATATACTTTTTCAATACCGTCAGACTGTTCAGAGATCAGATCACGGATTGTACCGGAAGCCATTAATCCGGTTCCCCCAAGCACAGCGATTTTCATAGCCATCTCCTCGAAATAAAACTAAGACATGACTCCGATTTTTGACAGGTGGTTAATATTAACACAAAAGGGCATATATGTCAAAATATATTGCCCTTTATCAAAATTATTTGCCGTTTATTTTTTGTTTAACAAATTTAATTAATTATTTTCTTTTTCTCGGACTTGTAACCGGTACCCCATTCATAGCTTCGTTTCTCATATCCCAGTATTATCGAAGTTTCCGTCTTCACAATACCGTCAATCTGGACAAGCTTGTTGTAAATCAAATCGTTCAGCATTTCCATTGATTCTATATTAAATTCCGTATCAATATCATTACTGCCGGTAGCTTTGGCAACATACCAGATTTCCTTGATCTTTTTCAATTCGCTTAAAACATGATTGACCTTTTTGGGATCCGCAATAATTTTAAAACTTCCAACCAGATTAAACCCGATTCTATGAGGATCAGCAACCGCCACTATCTGTATCACTTTATCTTTAATCAGCCTTGATAGTCGATTCCTGACAGTGGTTTCGGTTACATCCAGCAACTTGCTCATTGCTTTGCTTGTCATCCTGCCGTCTTTTTGCAGAAGCTTTATTATCTCAGAATCCAGTTTATCAATATCCATTTTACATTTCCTGTTTTATAAAAGGTAGTTTTTTCATTATCCGGTTAAATAAATCAAATAACGTACCGATTATACCCTTGGGGAATTTCATAATCAATAGCACAAGCAGCAAACCCAGAACCAGCAGCCGCCATGTATCCAGAGGGCGGAGCGCATCATTCAGGAAGGTCACCGCAAATGCGCCTATTGCTGCACCGGGAAAATTGCCTGCCCCGCCCAGGATTACCATAATTAAAAGAAACAAAAACGAATCAAGCCCGAGCATCCGTGGAGAGATCATTGAAACGTAATGAGCATAGAACGCACCCATTACACCGGTAATAAACGATGCCGCTCCGGACAGAAGCAGGGAATATACAAATTTATTAATTCCCAATCCTTTTGCAAGATTTTCATTGTCACGAAGCGCTGTGAATGCAACACCAAACGTAGAATTAATCATTTTATATATTGCAAACATGAAAACACCGAAGAATATAAGGGTCAAATATAACCACGGAACCAACTCGTTGGAATTAAACAGATAGTTGCCGATCCTGAATGCCGGAACGGGAAACAAACCGCCTTTCCCTCCGGTTCCGATCGGACGACCGACGATAATCAACGGCCCCACCACTTCATAGAACGCCAGTGTCATTAACGCAATATATATTCCTTTTAATTTTAGACACGGTAACCCGACAAGTATTCCCAGTCCGCCTGCTGCTATCCCGGCTATCACCAAACCTGCCCACGGGCTCATTCCGAAATTTATTGTCAAGATTGAGGATACATATGCCCCGATGGCAAAGAACGCAAGCTGACCCAAATTGAAGATTCCGGCATAGCCGAGGACAAGATCCCAGGAGGCTGCAACTACCGCCCAGATAAGCGACATAATCAGCAAATGCATGGCATAGCCGTTTCGAAACAGAAAGACCGGCAGAATTCCAATTATGATGATCATTATTATTAAACTGTTAAATTGTTTTTTATTCTTTCTCATATTTCTTTCCCGAAAAAGCCCTGCGGGCGAATAAGCAAAATAACCAGGAGAACGATAAACCAGAAAGGCATAACCCAGAGCAGGCCAAGCTGCCAGCCAACCAGGGACTCCAGTATCCCAAGAACAAAAGCCCCTAGAAACGTGCCCTTAATACTGCCCAGTCCTCCAACTATTACAATTATCAGAGCCTTCAGAAGAAAATCCCATCCCCCCAATGGTTCTATATAAAACCGGGGAGCAAGCAATACTCCTCCAAGCCCTGCCAAAACCGCGCATATGGCAAATGTATATGCAAAAACCCTGGCGATTGGAATTCCTACTATTTTGGCGCCTTCCGAATCCTGCGCAACGGCTCTCATTGCCATTCCAATACGTGTTTTGGATAAAACCAGACTCAGAACAACCGCAAGAATAATTGAAAACAGAAACATAAATATCTGTTGCCTGCTTAACACAAGACCGCCCAAAGCAATAGTGCCGTCAATCATCAGCGGAAGCGATTTTGTCCTTGCTCCAAATACAACAAGGGCAAGGTTATCAAGAACAAGAGCCACACCAAGTGTAGCAAGAAGCACATTCCAGTCAAAGGCCGGTCTTGAACGCAACGGTTTTATGACTATTTTTTCGAGAAGGAATCCCATCAGGGCCATCAACGGAATAACAAACAGAAATACCAGAAAATAATTTAGTTTAAGTACTCCGATTGCGAATATCCAGGCGAAATAAGCCCCCCAGGTAAAGAAAGAACCGTAAGAATATACAAGTACCCTGGAAACACCATAGATAAGCGAGAAACCCACCGCTATAATAAAATATACAGAACCGATGGTAGCTCCGCTTATCAGAGCTTCTAATAACTGCATCATAATTATAACCTCAATTCAATTTATTCCAAGATATACTTTTTTGAAATGTTCATCGTTAACCTCATCAAGAGAAGCCCCTTCATGAATTATCCGACCGTCCTCAAGCAGATAAATATAATCCGCAATATCGGAAATCTCGGAAGTACTCTGCTCTACTATCAGAATGTTTTTTCCGTTATCTTTTATTTCTTTAATTTTCTCAAAAACTTCACTCCGCAATTTGGGGGCCAGGCCCAGGGAAGGTTCATCAATCGCCAGAAAATCGGGATTAGACATAAGTCCGCGGCCGATTGCAAGCATTCTCGCCTCTCCTCCGCTCAATGTAGAAGCGGGTTTTGAAGAGAGTATTTTTAATTTGGGAAAAAGATCAAAAACAAATTCCAGGTTCTGTTTTTCCAGTGAACGTGCATTTTTATTGTACGCGCCCAGTTTAAGATTTTCCAGAACACTCATCTCACGAAACAGATGCCGATCTTCGGCGATATAAACCATTCCGTTTTCAACTATCCACGGCGCATCCTTATCAGCCAGATTCTCACCTTTATAGATAATTTCACCTTCAGAAGGCTGTATCAGACCGCAAATTGTTTTCATCAGGGTGGTTTTGCCGTGACCGTTAGGTCCGAAGATAGCTACAAGGCATCCGTCGCCGACTTCGATATCGATCCCGTGAAGGGCCTGAAACTCTCCGTAGAAAGTTGAAAGATTCTTAACCTCTAGCATTCGTTTTTCCTTTCGATCCCAGATAGATTTCAATTACATTTTCATCCTTAATCACATCCTGAGGATCTCCCAACGCTATTCTTGAACCGTTGTCGAGAATCATCAGCCTGTTGGATATGGAAACAAGAACACGCATAAGATGTTCGATCACTATTATTGATATTCCTCTTTCCCTGTTTATTTTAATAGCCATCTTGATAAACTCATCAGCTTCAACGGGGCTTAAACCTGCGGCAGGTTCGTCAAGAAGCAGGATTTCCGGCTCTGTTGCTATCGCAGAAGCAAGCATGGTAAGTTTTTTTTCATATATGGTAAGCCTGTCGGGCATTTCTTCTTTTCTGTCGAATAGTCCGGTAAACTTAAGAACATCATCAAGAATTCGCTCTTCAGATTTTTTTCCTTTAATACCGAAACGTATACCGACACGGATATTTTCGCTTACGGACATAGACTGAAATACAGACGGCATTTGAAAGGTCCTGGCAATCCCCTCCCGGCATACAGCATTCGAAGTCATATTGCTGATGTTCTTTCCTTTGAAAAGAATCTCACCCTCGCCCTTGTAGAAACCGGTAATTGTATTAAACAGGGTTGTTTTCCCGGCGCCGTTAGGCCCTGCTATACCAAAAATCTCACCCTTCTCCAGAGAAAAACTTAAATCGTTGACTGCTTTAAAACTACCGAAAGACTTGCTAACATTATTCAGTTCCAAAAACATCAATTACTCCAGATACGGAGGCGGCTCAAGCCGCCTCCGTTAAATATTTATTTCTTCTTCCATTCAGGACTAATCCAGGGCGGGAAAATAAAATCATCGGAGCCGTAAAAAGCAAGCTCGCCGTTACCCAGGTACTGTCCGTAAGCAATCGGGAAATCCGGTCCCACCTGAACAGTCTGCTGGGCATTATTGAAATCGTAAATTCCCAACAAGCCTTTGTAAGGTTCAGTGCGGATAACATCACAAATTGCTTCATAATCTTTTGCATCTCCGACCTTTTCAGCAGCTGCCGCCCAAATCATGATAGAATCATAGGTTGAAGGAGGTGTGGTAAGAGGAACATCCATTCCGAACTTTGCTTTAAATCTTTTTTTCCATGCATCGCCTTCAGCGCTGGGCGGAACATAACTTGTGACATAGCCCATTACGCCTTTCAGTTTTTCTCCTACCGCTTCCTGTGTTTCGGTAAAAACTACCATATAAGATATATCAAGCATTGAAGGTGTGGGATTTTCCATAAACTGCTGAGTAAAAGAGGAGATGTCGGCGACAGACAGAATTGAACAGACAATAGCTGCAGGTTTTTCTTCTCTTATTTTCAGAAGAATTGACCCCCAGTCGGTAGTTCCGTACGGAACAGTTTCATCCATTACAACTTCCCAACCGTCAGCCTCGGCGTAATCCTTAACGGCGGCAGTGTAGAAAAGGTCCCATTCAAGATCACCATGAATCAAGGCAATTTTTTTATTCGGGTACACATATTCATCAGAAAATTGGGTCAACCCCTGGTAAGCCCTTATCCCGTAGCCCCCTTCAGTCGAAAAAACCTGGAACATATTCGAGCAGGAAGCAGGATCATCAGCAACCATATTAGCGCCCTGAATCGAACCGCTGCCGTGAAAGAACGGCACGCTGCTTTTAACGCCGAACGAAAGAAAGTCCGGGCCCCATCCTCCGTAACCTTCAACAACAACATCCACTTTTTCCTTCTTGAGAAGATATTCAGCAGAAGTTGTAACTGTCTCGGCGAGGAGATCTTCAATATCAAATGTTACAAGTTCCACCTTCTTGCCCAGAACTCCCCCTGCCGCATTAAGGTCGTCAACAGCAAGTTCCATTCCCATTAACATATGCTCGCCGTCAGCAGCATATGCACCGGTTAACGGAAGCGGAGCGCCAATCTTGATAACCTCATCCTCAGCTTCAGACTGGCCGCCGGCAAAAACCGCGGACAGCATGCATACTGTAAAGATAATTGCGATAATTCCAGTTTTTTTCATTTTATTCTCCCTTATAATGTTTTCTTTATATCTATGGCGATTGTTTTAAAAGATGTTACATCTTCAAGGGTATATCTGCCCCCCAATCGTCCATACCCGCTCTTTGTTCCGCCTCCGCCGCCGAAAGGTTCATGCGCCTCCCAGTAGTCGGTAGTATCGTTAACAACCAGGTTTCCAGTCCTCAGCTTTTCAGCATAAAAGAACGCTTTTTTGATTGATGATGTAAAAACAGCCATCTGAAGGCCATAACCAGTTCCGTTGGCAATCTTTACAGCCTCATCGTCATCTTTAAAAGTGATAATGGGAGCAACAGGTCCGAATGTTTCTTCCTTGTTAAGCAGCATCTCTTCCGTAACACCGTCAATAACAGTGGCCGGAAAGTACAGTTTTGTAGGATATCCCGAAGCTCTTTCGCCTCCGGACAGAATTTTTGCGCCTTTTGCAACAGCATCCTTCAAGTGCGTTTCGGTTTTGACCGCAGTGGCTTCATTATTCAAAGGCCCTATTTTATAGTCGCCGGATTCAGCCGGGTTGCCAAGTTCCCAGTTACGGACTTCTTCGAGCATATACTCAACAAACTTGTCGTGAACCTTCTCATGAACAAGAATTCTTTCAGTGGCGCAGCACACCTGTCCGGAATTGTAAAAACATCCTGTTGCTGCAGCAATTGCAGCTTCCTTGAGGTTTGCATCTTCACAGACAATTTGGGGACCGTTGCCGCCGAGTTCCATCAGCGTCTTTTTGATTCCGGCCCTTGAACAAATCGATTGACCGGTAACAGTCTCGCCGGTAAACCCTATCATATCGACATCCTCGTGCGACACAAGATAGTCGCCGACCGTTGAACCCGGTCCTGTAATAAGATTGAAAGTGCCTTTCGGCATATCAAATTCATCAAGGGCCTGCTGAATAAGAAAACCTACCATAATCATCGAAAGCGGGGTTGTAGACGCAGGTTTAATCACTATGGAATTTCCTGCGGCAAGTCCGGGTCCAAGATATTCAGACGGGATAGTTGTGGGGAAATTCCATGGAGTAATAACAGCCATTACGCCCACACCCTCTCTCTGAGTGAAGACACGTTTATCAGGGTCTTCCATCGGAATAATCGGAGTCTCCATCCGTACGATATCTTCACCGGCAAGTTGAAAGTTTTTCGCGGTCTCAAGAGCGCACGGCATTGATTCATGCTCATAGGATTTTCCCATTTCAAAAGTTTTCAGCATGGCAATTGTTTCTGCATTTTCTCTTATCAATTCAGCAATCCTGAGCATAAGTTCGGCTCGTTTGAAAATCGGTGTCAGTTTATAAGGCTCCCAGGCAGTTTTCGCCGCTGCCACGGCAGCATCTACATCCCCTTTATCACAGAGTGGTATTTTTGCCAAAACCTCCCCTGTAACAGGACTGATGAGATCAAAGGTCTTTCCTGATTTTGCATTGCAATGCACACCGCCAATCAGATTGGCTTTATCTTGGAGTACTTCAGGAAGTTTGAATTCCACTGTCATTTATTCCTCCTATAAAATGTTCCCGCCGTGAATGGCGGCTGTTGGAGAAGAAGCTTGCGAATGCAAACTTCAAAATAATAAAATATCGTCCATGATGTTTTATTACTCCTCCTGGTACTGTCAGCAACTGTAATTTTTACCCATCAAAAATCAGCAGCATACCTTATAAATCAGCTTATCTATCCTTTCAGTTGTTGTCAAGTTATAAATTTTGTTTTATGTTAATTTATAGATTTTTTTCTTTGTTTTTCAAAATTTTGACATGTTTTTTATTTGTTATAGTTATTTTTTTATTTATATGAGAGTCTATATACCATTACCTGAACAGAATTCCGCTGTAAAGATATAAATACCCGGGTAAGTAAAACCTGGATTCCGGCTGAAGACCGCTTTTCCTGTTCAACGGAACTGTTGAATTAAATATACAGATACTCCATCCTGACTTCTCTTAATTCAATGAAAGCTCTTTCATTAAATTAACCTTCCTTTTCCTTCAAAACTCATGCAAACAGCGTATAATTGGACTTTTCAACACTTTCATGAAAATTTTCATTTGACAATTGACTATTTTCGGGTTTATCCTGTATTTATATGAAAGTACTTTCATTAAGTTCTTTCAAACAAGAAGAAAATTATGGCAAAAGTTAATGCAGAAAGAATGACAATCTACGATGTAGCCCAGGAAGCAGGTGTAAGTATTACAACGGTTTCAAGATTCCTCAATAATTCAGATAATGTAAAAGAAAGTACCAGGGCGAGGATCGCCGATGCAATGGAAAAACTCGATTACATTCCGCAGGGGAATGCAGGAACCCGCGCCAGGCGTTCAGTAGGCAGAATCGGGGTTCTGACGCCTTTCTTCCCGGCGCCTTCCTTCGTAACAAGGCTCAGCGGAATGATACCTCCCCTTAGAGAAGCCAACTTCGAGGTAATTGTTTATACGATTGAAACCCCCGAGCAGCTTGATGAATATCTTACATCGGTGCCGTTCACCAGAAGAATAGACGGCTTAATTCTGATGTCCGTACACCTGACCGCCGAACAGCACCGTATTCTGAACGCGTCGGATCTCAATGTCATAATGATTGAATCGGATGATGAAAACTACTCAAGAGTCCTTGCCGACAGTTTCCGGGGAGGCCAGCTTGCAGCGGAACTTTTTCTGAAAAAGAACTACCTGCCCTGTGCATTCTTCGGCGACCAGACAAAAGACATCCCTTACAGCTGCCACCCCTCCGAGATCAGACTGCAGGGATTCCGCGAAACACTCAGAAACAACGGATATGAACTTGATCCTGATCTGATAATAGAATCAACCACAACCGTCCCTGATGCATATGAAAAATTCAGTAAATTTCTGGCTGAGGGACACAGGCCGCGCGCGATATTCGCCATGTCCGATCTGCACGCAATCGGGGTCATGAAAGCTGCCAGGGAATACGGTGTCAGCATCCCGGAAGAACTGGCTATACTCGGTTTTGACGATATCGAAGCCGCCGACTGGATGGAACTCTCAACCATTTCGCAGCATTTAACGGATTCCGGAAGAATTGCAGCAGGACTGATGCTTGAAAGAATGTCCGGAAAAGTTGAAACCATTCAAAAGGTAAACCTTCAGGTCGGCCTTATTGAGAGAAAAACAACCTGAAACCGGTATGGTTTCAGTAAAAAAGTAAAATTGCGGCCGGATGGCCGTAAAAGAGGAGATTTATATGAAAAAAACACTGTTAGTATTGCTTTGCATACTGCTTGTTGCGTCTTTCGCGTTTGCAGGTGGAAAGCAGGAAGAACCCGCTGCAGCAGCCGACACGAAAGCGGCCGCTGATGATCCGTATGCCGAAGTGCGCGGCACGGTAGTCAGAATGGCAGGTCCGTTCGTAGACAGCGATGCTGTTAAATTCGAGAACGCTGTAAAACCGTTTGAAGAAATGACGGGCATCGACATTCAGTATGAAGGCTCAAAGGAATTCGAAGCTTCCATCGGTATTTCCATTGAGGGCGGCAACCCGCCTGATATAGCCGACTTTCCACAACCCGGACTGCTGAAAAACTTTGTAGCAAAGGGCTATGTTGTCGATTTAAATAAAGCACTGGACATGGGAAAAGTTAAATCAAACTACATTCAGAGCTGGCTTGATATGGCTACAATGGATTCCCCAGACGGACCGATTATGGCCGGTATCTGGGGCCGTGTAAACGGTAAATCACTTGTATGGTATAACAAAGCCGAATTCGACGCAGCAGGATATAAAGTACCGAAAACATGGGCGGAACTCGAAGCGCTTCAGAAAACAATCATGGCCGACGGCGATACTCCCTGGTGTGTAGGAATCGAATCAGGCGCTGCAACCGGCTGGCCCATGACTGACTGGGTTGAAGAAATGATGCTCAGAACAACCAGCCTTGAAAACTACGACCGATGGGTTGAAGGCGATCTTAAATTCAACAGCCCTGAAGTACGTAAAGCCATTGAAACAGTAGCCAATATCTGGTTTCCCGACGGAATGGTCTACGGAGGCAGAAAGAGCATATCGACAACCAGTTTCGGAGATGCGCCGAAGGTTATGTTTGAAAAACCGCCCAAGGCATGGCTGCACAAACAGGGCAACTTCGTTACCTCATTCTTCCCCGACAATGTTGTAGCCGGCAAAGACTACGACTTCTTCTACCTGCCGAGCGTAAAAGCAGAGTACGGGCGCCCTGTACTTGTTGCCGGCGATATCTATGCGATGTTCAACGACAGACCTGAAGTAAGAATGGTTATGCAGTATTTCGCTACCGGAGCATCAGTTGAAGGATGGGTCAAAGCAGGCGGAGCCATTTCTCCCCACAAAGACTCGGAACTCAGCTGGTACACCAATGAAGTAGACAGAAAGGTTGCGGAAGTAATTCAGAATGCAACGTCAGTTCGGTTCGACGGTTCGGATCTTATGCCCGGACAGGTCGGAGCAGGTTCTTTCTGGAAAGAAATGACAGCTTATGTTTCAGGCTCCAAAACACTTGACGAAGCCCTTAAAGCTATCGACGCTTCATGGCCTAAATAATAAGCATCACAGACTTTTTTACGACGGGAACAGAGACACTTTCGGGTTCTGTTCCCGTTTCTTTAAATGCAAAAACCCAAGGAGGTTTCTATGAGCATGACCATTGACTCTAAAAGGAATCCGGCTGTCCTGGCAGGGCTCGTGGTAATTACGGCGGTTGTTCTCATCGGCGGTTTTTTTCTGCTTCAGATGATGCAGGAAATTAAAACCCTTATGACCCTGTTTGCTGTTATCTGGGGGCTCTGCAGCGCAGCGCTTCTTTTTTTCACGCTTAATGCTGTCGCCGAAACAATGCCGCGAAGAATCAGATCGGTAGCAGTTGCAATCGTTTTTGCCGGCCCGGCGGTCATCCTGCTTTTCTGGGCATTGGTTGTTCCTACAATCAGAACTCTCAGGCTGAGCCTTATGGATGCGCACGCAATGAAATTTGTAGGACTTGCAAATTTTAAATTCGCTTTTACCGACCCGATTATGCTTGAAGCTTTTAGAAACAATCTGTTGTGGATGATCTTCGGCACTGCTTTCTGTGTAATAATGGGCCTGGTTATCGCGGTGCTGGCAGATAAAAGCCGTCACGAAAAGCTTTTTAAATCATTAATCTTTATGCCTATGGCAATATCCTTTGTAGGCGCAGGCGTAATATGGAAGTTTATGTATGCTTATAAAGGCGAAGGATTCAATGTTACTGAAATAGGTTTATTAAATGCAATAGTCACATCATTCGGAGGAGAAGCACAGCCATGGCTTTTAATCCCGTTCTGGAACAACTTTTTTCTTATAGTGATAATGATTTGGCTTCAGACCGGATATGCAATGGTTATACTGTCTTCAGCAATCAAGGCGATTCCGGGCGAAATAAATGAAGCGGCCCGCGTCGACGGGGCAAATTCTTTTATAATCTTTTTCAGAATTACAATCCCGTATATCATGCCGACATTAATCACGGTTACAACAACAATACTGATCTTCAGCCTTAAACTTTTTGATATTGTCAGGGTTATGACGGGAGGTAATTTCGGAACCAATGTTATCGCGAACGAATTTTACCTGCGGCAGTTTACTTATGGCCACTCCGGCCAGGCCTCAGCGATTGCAATTGTTCTTCTGGTAGTAATTGTACCTGTACTGATGTACAACCTCAGAGAATTCAGGGGAAGGAGGACTTTGAAATGAGTAAAAAAGAGCAAAAGAAAAGCAATCCGGTAGTAACCATTGTATTGATAATAATTGTAGCAGCCTGGACTATTCCTACCCTGGGTGTTTTTATAACATCCTGGCGTGATTCAACTGATATATATTCTTCAGGCTGGTGGACCGTTCTGCCGCACAAGGACACGGTGAAATCCGATGAATTCGAACTGCCGGCGGAAACAGATCCCAATCAACCGATTGAAATCGAAGGTGTGACTGCTTCTTTCCAGGATTGGCGCGAAGGAATTGAAGTGTCCGAAGGCCGTACTCTTCAATGGTACGGCAACAAGCGTTCAAGGAAAATAGAGGTATTCGAAGAGAAATGGGTGGGCTTCGGAGCCAACCTTACCTTGCAGAATTACAAAGACGTTCTGTCGGCCGGAACCATTACGTTCAAGGACGCTCAGGGAAATACCATAACCAGACAGGGGAACAACTTTGCCGACGCCGTACTGAATTCCATCGCAGTAAGTATTCCCGCAACAGTAATACCCATACTCATTGCCGCTTTTGCCGCATACGCTTTTGCATGGATGGATTTCCCGGGACGCAAACCGCTTTTCATAATGGTTGTAGCTCTGCTTGTAGTTCCGCTTCAGATAGCTCTTATTCCCATTCTCAGAGATTATACCAGCTGGGGACTGAACGGAACCTATCTTGGAATGTGGCTGGCCCATACCGGGTTCGGGCTTCCGCTTGCTGTTTATCTACTTTATAACTATATAAGCAACCTGCCCAGAGATATCTTTGAATCAGCCTATCTCGACGGCGCAACTCCATTCGTTACTTTCGTCCAGCTTGTGCTTCCGCTCTCGATTCCTGCTTTGGCAAGCTTTGCAATCTTCCAGTTCCTGTGGGTATGGAACGATTACCTTGTTGCTCTTGTTTTTCTCGGCGACAAGAACAGGGTTGTCACAGCCGCACTGGCCGCCATGGTCGGAGAAAAGGGACAGGACTGGCACATCCTGACCGCGGGAGCTTTCATGAGTATGATAATTCCGCTTGTCGTCTTCTTCGGCCTCCAGAGGTTCTTTGTCCGGGGACTGATGGCGGGATCTGTTAAAGGGTAATGAAATTGGACATCCATGTCCAATTTCATTTTGAAGTTTGCAATGTTTTGCAAACTTCAGCATTTTAAGCTATGGCCATCCATGGCCAGAATGTATTGTCTGGGTCGTCCCTGGCCGGGTTTTGTTTACGGAGTAATGAATGAAAAACGGAGTAGTATTAATCACCTATGCTGACAGCTTCGGAGGCGATATAAAAGCCCTTCGCTCCTGCCTGAATATATATTTCCCGGGATGCATCTCGGGCATACACCTGCTCCCGTTCTTCCCGTCGTCGGGAGACAGGGGGTTTTCACCGATTACGTACTCGGAAATTGATCCGGCGTTCGGCAGCTGGGAATCTCTTTCCGAACTCGGCGCCGATTATGAAATAATGGCCGACTTTATGGTTAACCATATTTCCAGAAAATCAGTTTATTTCAGAGACTGGATAGATAAGGAAAACAAATCGGAATATGCAGATCTTTTCCTGCCGGTCGAACAGATTTTCGGCGCTGAAGGCCCTACCCCTGAAGAGATTACAAAAATCTACAGACGACAGCCCACCGAGCCCTGGCTGACAATAAGGTTTAAATCAGGAAATGAAAAAAAGATATGGTGCACATTCAGCGAAGAACAGATTGATATTGATATTGCTTCATCCGCCGGTCTCAAGCTCTTTGAAGAAACATTAAAACATCTTGCAGCAGGCGGAATAAAAACTGTCAGGCTCGACGCAGTCGGATATATTTCAAAAAAGCGCGGTACAAGCTGCTTCATGGTTGAGCCCGATATCTGGAACACACTTGACAGGCTCAAGGCAATAGCTGAGATTTTTAAAATTGATCTTCTGCCTGAAATGCATGAACATTATACAATCCAGCTTAAAATGGCCGGCAAAGGGTATTATGTTTACGATTTTGCGCTCCCCCTCCTGCTTCTCTATTCCTGGTATGCTTCAGACTTCAGCCCGCTTAAATACTGGCTGACAATATGCCCCCGGAAACAGTACACAACTCTTGATACACATGACGGTATCGGTGTAGTAGACGCTGCAGGACTGCTTACTGAAGAACAAACGGCATTCACTGTTGAAAAATTATACAGCAGGGGTTCTAATATTAACCGCAAATATTCAACCTCCGAATACCACAACCTTGATATTTATCAGATAAACTGTACATATTACAGCGCGATGGGCGAGAATGATGACGCCTACATTATGGCCCGCGCAATTCAGTTCTTTGCTCCCGGAATACCGCAGGTATACTATGTAGGAATGCTCGCCGGACGCAATGACCTTGAACTTGTTGAGAAAACCCGAAACGGACGTGATATCAACCGGCATAATTATACAACTGCTGAAATCAAAGCTGATTCGGAACGCCCGGTCGTCATGCGCCTGAAGCAGCTGATGGAATTCCGCATGAGCTGTTCTGCTTTTTCCGGGGAATTCTCAATTGATAAAAACAAAGGCAACAAAACCCTTGTTATCAGGCGCAACGGTAATTCTGAAATTGCAATCTTAACAATCGATCTCGCTGAACACAGCATGCTAATCACCCATGTTCGCGCCGATGGAGAAATCAGCAGTTTCCGTCCCTGATGCAAACCGGTGACTGGCCTTCTTCTGTTCTAATATTCTCATACATGCTAAAATCCTGAATCAGTTATGAATAATAGAGAAGTACTGACACTCACCGAAACTGCAGAACTGCTTGGGATCTCAACCGCCAGTGTAGCAAACTGGGAGAAACACGGCCTTTTGAATTCGGGCGGTTCGCGTACCTATGCACGCAGGGAAGTTGAATCTTTACTCGGCAGGATAAAAAAAGGCGAAATTAACAGGCTGAACCGTCGTGCCAATAAAAAACATTGCGTCGGTTCAATTCTCCCGAACGGAATACTTAAAAAGGCATGTGAATCTCTGCTTAAAATAGAAATGGAGACAGCCGACCTGATGTTTCTTCTTTCTCTCAGACTGTTTATCGAAGCCGGGCTTATTAGCTATTCCTCCGAAAACTCCTGTAATCTTGCCCGGCTGCTTCAGTTCAGAACCGAAGATTACAGCTCTTCGGTTATTACTACTCATTTAAAAAACTTTATGCCGTCATCCGGAACCGACAAACTGCTTGACCCGTTCACAAACATAATGTCGCTCAAACTTCCTTCGGCGTCCCCGGCTGAGCTTGATATTGCCGGAATTATATATCAGGCTTTGCGGCAACGCGGAGACAGGTCAGTTTCCGGTTCGTTTTATACTCCGCCCGAAATAGCCGACGCCATGGTCAGTTCCGCCCTCAGGCAATTGGCGCCGACGGGAAGCCCTCCGGCGGATATCAGAATTATCGATCC
Source organism: Spirochaetia bacterium (assembly GCA_963675665.1). Classification (GTDB taxonomy): domain Bacteria; phylum Spirochaetota; class Spirochaetia; order UBA9216; family UBA9216; genus Thalassospirochaeta. The sequence continues at coordinate 2,161,166 of OY776510.1, read as the reverse complement.
CTGCTGCGGCACAGGACAGTTCCTTCTTTCGTTTATAAAAGCCGGCGGCAGCCCCGAAAACGCTTTTGGCACAGACATCGATGCCATTGCAGTATTTACAGCCGGAACAAATATAATTCTCCAACATCCGGGGATTGATGCAGAGCCGCGCATATACTGCGCAGACAGTCTGCTTATGGATCATTTTCCCGGGACACAAAGCACTCACGAGTCCACGCCTTTCGACGCAGCAATTACCAATCCCCCATGGGGAGCCTGTACAGACGGGAAAAAGCAAATTCTGGAACAGAGATATCCGGAGATAAAGAGCGGCGAAAGTTTTTCATTTTTTATTGATAAAAGCCTGAACCTTGTAAAACCCGGCGGAGTAGTTTCGATTGTTCTGCCGGAAGCAATTACCAATGTGAAACGACATGATGATATTAGAAGACTTGTATTGAAAAACTGCAGGCTCACAGATATTACCGGATACGGGCGGGCTTTTAAAGGCGTATATACCCCGGTTGTAACCGTCGAACTCATTAAGAACGCCGGAAATAAACATCTGCTGTCAAATCATAACGGTAAAAATTTTTCCGTAAACAACGATTTCACCTTCAGCATCAACCTGAATTCCGACGATGCAAAAATTATCGACCGCCTTTATGCAATCCCCCATTTTACTTTAAAAGACAATGCAGACTGGGCCCTTGGAATTGTAACCGGAGATAATTCAAAATATCTGTCTGCAGAAAAAAATCCCGGTTTTGAACCTGTAATCACAGGCAGCAATATATTGCCCGGCAGAATCAGTTTGCCCGGCCAGTTTATTCAGTTCAATCCGGAACGATTTCAGCAGGTTGCACCTGAGTGGAAGTACCGCTCAACTGAAAAGCTTGTTTACAGATTTATCTCAAACAGGCTTGTGTTTGCGATCGATCGAAGCGGGATGCTGACCTTAAACAGTGCAAACAACATTATTCCGCATTTTGATAAAATGGAAAATAAAGAAACCGGGCATGCAGCAACAATAACGGAGATAATGGAACTTTTTAATTCGGAGCTGTACAACTTTGTATACCGGAAAAGATTTAATTCGGTAAAAATCCTGCGCAGTCATCTTGAACAGCTGCCGATTATCAATCCGGAAAAACTGGCAGACTTTCTAAGCAATACCGAAAAAGTGCGAATACTGAATTGAGCAGTCGGGAGGGGAAAAATCTATATTTCCCCTATTGATCAATATAACCCTGGGGCACATCTATTTCACCAAGAGCATCAAGACCGGTAACCTCCCGGCATTGGGTAGATAAGCTTATTATTGAGGCAGTACCGAAACCGCTTTTAACCAGATATCTTTTTAATTCGTCTTCAAGGGCTGTCGGTTCATCACACTTGTTTATAATAACCTTTGTCAGCGGTATCTTCAGATTCTCAAGCTCCAGGATAATATCTTCCGATTCTGCAAGCGAAAGTTTGTCCGGGTTCATTACAAGGTTTACCGAACATATGTCTTTATTCTGCAAGAGGCTGTTCAGCTCTGAATTATCGGTTATCATCTCATCCAGTTTTTCAAGTATCTGATCAGTCTGCCGTTCTTTCTTCTTTAGCCCTGTATTAATCTTTGTGATTATCTCTTTTTTTTCAAGGATCATCTGCCTGAACTTTTTTAACTCCTGAAGCCATAACAGGTTGACCTGCGGCAGGGCGAGAAACTTCATTGTAAGTGCCGTAGGCGGAGTATCGAATACTATATACTCACTTTCAGCAAACCTGCCGAGAGTATCCTTTATCGCAAGCAATACGGCATATTCCTCAAGTCCCGGCGAATAACGCAGCGTTTTAAAATATTTATGAAGATTGAAAGCTTCCTGATATTTATAAACTGATTTAAAGGTGTTCTCGGTTTCCCTTAAATATTTTTTTACCCAGTCTGACAGGCTCGTCTCCAGAACTCTTAATCCGGGCAACAGTTCCTTCGGTTTGGCCGACAATTTCACTTCAAAAATATCATGAAGATTATGTGCGGGATCGATTGAATTCAACAGCACTGATTTTCCCGACAATGCGGTTCTATATGCAAACAGGGCTGAATTTGTTGACTTGCCCACACCGCCTTTACCGGCAAAAAAAACAAGTTTCATGGTTCTCCCAGCGTTTCGATAATCTCGGCAAGGGCATCGTTTGCCGTGCCGACTTTATTAAACATAATCTTCATTTCACGTTCCATAAGCGGCATCAGCTGCAGGCTTATATGCGCCGGAGGCGACGGCATGCCGATAAAAGAGCCCATTACAAGAAGGCTGAAAATATTTTCGAGCTCTCCGGTTTCATACTCTATCATTCCGACAGCTTTACTGCGATTAGCTGTAATAATAATTTCTTTGAGTTCATTAAAACCGTATTTTATTTTACTGATGAAACCGGATCTCATATCAGTTTGTAAAAACGCATTTCAGCACCTATCTTCTTTTTATACGGAATAACACTGTATATTCCGTAAAGAGTTGAAAAAAAGGCGCCGTATAAATAAAAAATCTGAACGGGAAAAAGATAAGCTATGACAGCAGAAACACAAGATATGAATATTGAAAGGAACAGCATTTTTTGAAGACGAATGTAACCGTCCAAAGTCGCAATCTTTGTTTTTGCTGCATTTTTCTGAAAATTCAACCGCAGAAGAATCGGCGCGCCTATCCCTCCGAAAAGTGAGATAACAAACATAAAATAACCCCATGTTCTGAGGTTTAACACCGGGGGTTCTACAGGTGGGAATATTTTATGGATTATAATATCAAGAACAAAAAGAACGGCAGCTATTATAATATAAGCAGCAAATGTCTTTTTCAGACGTGATACGGTCTCATCAAGAATTGAATTCATATATACCTGCCGGCTACTAAAGATAAAAGAGGGGCAGAGCTTCGCCCCTCTTTTAAGATTATACAGAATTAAGCTTTTGCTTCAAGTAGCTGATTTTTTGAGAACCCCTTTGCAAGGCCTTCAATCGTCATCCATACTGTAATTATTATTACAATCGCGTTGACAATATAGAGCAGAGGATTTCCCTGTGAAATAAAATTCATTTCATTATAGATGAGACCCCACATAGTCATGACAATCATAAAAACAGCCGGAACAAGCGAAATAATAAATTTGGCTCCGCCCTTCTGCTTCAGATACAGAGTAATTGTAATAAGAGCAAGCCCGGCAAGGGTCTGGTTGGTAGCCCCGAATAATGGCCAAAGCTTCATGGCTCCCATACCGGTAGGGCCTGTGGCAAAAGCAAGTATACCTGCGGAAATTACCGCTACTGCTGTAGCTGCATATTTACCTTCAAGAAACTTTGCTTTGACGTCCGAACCGAGTTCCTGAATAACATAACGCTGAATTCGCGTTGCAGTATCAAGGGTAGTTCCGGCAAAAGAAGCTACGAATACACCCATTATTATAATACCGATCGCTTTGGGTACTCCTAAAAATGTCACCATGTTTGCCGAGCCTTCAACAAATGCTCCTACTTTTGAGCCCAGACCGTTTGCAGCAGCCCATGAAGAGTAGTGATGGGTCCATGCAGCGGCTCCTGTAAGAAGCTGACCTTCAGGACCCTTGTAGGCAATGCCTATACCTGCAGCAACTGCTATTATCGCAAGAACTGCCAGGAATCCCTCGGTAACCATTGAGCCGTATCCGACAAACAATGCGTCTTCTTCGTAGTGAACCTGCTTGGCGGAGGTTCCGGAACTTACAAGCGAGTGGAACCCGGAAATGGCGCCGCACGCAATTGTAATAAACAGCATCGGCCACATCGGAGGTGCACCCTCGGGTACAGCCTGAACTGCGGGTGCTACAAGATGAAGTGCGCCGCCGAAAGCTGATGCAAAAACACCAAGCACAAGCAGAGCCATCGCGATCAGCAGCTGCCATGCATTAATAAAGTCTCGCGGCTGCAGAAGCGTTGTTACCGGAAGTGTTGACGCAATAAAAGCATATACAAGAAGGATAATCGACCAGACCCCCGTAGCCGGAATTCCGGCAATTTCCGGCATCTTAAGCGGAATAAAATGCCCCAGCACAACAGTAACGTACATTATAACAACAGCTATCAGTGTTGACACGCCGACTTTAGCACCTTTCTTGTACAAAGCATATCCCAGAATTACTGCAATCGGAATCTCACACCACACCGGGAAAACCGATTGCGGGTACATATTGAAGATAATCGCAATAATCAGTCCGAAAATGGCAATAACAATCCAGAGCTCAAGAAGAACAAGGATAAAAAAGATTGTCCGTGTTCTGGAGTTGATATATTTCGCTGTGACCTCTGAGATTGATTTCCCCTGGTTTCTGAGAGACAAGACAAGGGCTCCAAAGTCATGTACAGCTCCCATTACGATATTTCCGACAAGCACCCAGATAAGAGCCGGGACCCATCCCCAGATAATACCGACTGCCGGACCGACTATAGGGCCTGTTCCCGCAATAGAAGTAAAATGATGCCCGAAGATTATTCCCTTCTTTGTAGGAACATAATCAACTCCATCTTCCATATCAACTGCAGGGGTAGTATTATCATTCGAAAGATTAAAAATCTTTTTCCCGATAAACCGCCCATACAGTTGATAAGCCGCAACATATCCCGCAAAGGATATGACCATGATAATAATTACATCCATGGCAACTTCCTCCAAAAATTTTTGATGCATTAATTAAACACCAATTTGCAACTTATGTCAAAAAAAAATAATTTTTTATAGATAAGTAAACATCTAATATTAGTAATATAATCATCTTCTTATTCTTGTTGCAAAAGCCGTAAAGCAGCCTTATTCTGGATATATGGAATTTCAGGACAAAAGAATATTAATTACAGGCGGCACCAGCGGGATAGGGCTTGCAGCGGCAGCAGCCTTTCTTAAAGAAGGCGCTGAAGTGTGCATATCAGGAAAAAGCAGAAAAAGTATTTCCGAAGCCGAGGCCTTTCTCGGATCCGATAAAAACAGGCTGTCGGCATTTCCGGCAGACGTATCAATGCCTGCAGACTGCGAGAGTCTGGTAAACCGTGCCGCCGGGGAACTCGGAGGAATTGATGTTCTTGTTAACTGCGCCGGAATCTGGCTTGAGGGTCCTGCGGAATCGGTAACCGAGATCGAATGGAATACTGTTATCGACACCAACCTGAAAGGGACCTTCTTCATGTGCAGGTTTGCCATCCCTTATCTCGAAAAATCATCAGGATGTATCGTCAATACCAGTTCCGATTCAGGGCTGATCGGCAATGATCTGGCCTCGGTATACTGCGCCTCAAAAGGCGGCGTTACACTGTTAACAAAGGCGCTTGCAATTGAACTGGCGAGGAAGAAAATACGCGTAAACGCAGTATGCCCCGGCGATGTAGATACTCCGATGCTTGATAAAGCCGCAGCTGAGTACACTGCCGCAACCGGGAAAAACCGGAATGAATACATGCAGGAACTTTTAAGCTTATATCCTGAACGTCCGAACAGACGATTTACAAAAGCTGAAGAAGTTGCGCAATCTATACTTTTCCTCTCTTCGGCTAAAGTTGAAGCTATTACCGGGGCTTGCCTTTCAATCGATTTCGGGCTGACAGCCGGCTATTGAACGTCTTATCCCAACCGTCTGCTGCAACCTCCACAGTTTATAAGAAATCTATAATATATTTTACAATTTATATGACTGTTTAACTAATTTACTGAGGAATCTGCTTTTCGGGTTTGAAGATAATGCTTCAAATAGACTATAATTGCACGTGATGATTTCGATTGAACAGATAAACTATTATAAACCCCACTGGCATGAAGAGATGCTTGTATTTGCTCTGGTTTTAAACGGTTCTGTTGATACTTATGTCGGATGCGACCGCTACAGGATGAGGACCGGTAACATTCTTCTCATCAACACCGAAGAAATTCATAGCTTCAGCAGAACTGATGAAGATAATACAGTTTTGTTCATCAGGTTCGATTGCAGACTTCTCGAATATAAATACCCGGGAATAACACACTGGGAACTTATTGGTAATCCGGCCGTCGAAGAGCAGAACAAAGAGGAGTTCAAGCACCTGAGAGTTCTTATGGCTGAAACTGCAATCAGTAAGTCTGCCGGAAACGAGGCCGCTACCGAGATAACGGGATTGCTGAATTACTGCCGGGATACTTTTCTTTTAACGAATATGTTGCTTCGTAATCACGACATACATCCTCAACAGATGGACAGCTTTCAGAAATTATCCGCCTACATCCGAAAATACCATCAAAAGCCCCTTACCCTTGGAGATGTTTCCGAATATATTGACTACAGCTTTAACCAGACTTCGTCCGTTATTAAACTGGTAACAGGAATGAATTTCGAGGAGTATCTGAATCATATCAGGTGCCTTGCAGCAGAACGGATGATCTTGTCCACAGATAAAAACATATCCGAGATAGCCGAAGAATGCGGTTTCAACGATTCCCTGTCATTAGAAAAATCTTTCAAATACCGGCACGGGATAACTCCGGCAGAATACCTGCTGAACAATAAAAAACTGTTTCCGGAGGCCGGCATCTCCAGTTTTAAAACTCTTAACCCGAATGAACCACATCTGATTTTAAAATTACAGAAATATATAACCGCCGAAAATAGAACAATCAGAATGAATATGAAAGAGCTTCCGGCAGGACATAAATTCAAACTGCCGATACTGGGTATAACTGACTTGCCCATAAATAATGATGAGGTCGTATCTTTCCCTCAAATACTTGAAGGCATTTTTAATGGAAAAATTAAGGCCCTGAAGCAAACCGACGATAAAGGCCCGTTTGTTTTCAACAGCGACTCCGGGCTTTCAACCCATTCAGGGATAAAAAAAGCATTGTTTTACGTATACGATCTTTTATCTGCGGCAAAAACCGTTATTCATCAGGAAGATGGAATAATAATCTGCAGGAGCAAAACCGGAATTATAATACTTCTGTTTGCCGGAAATGTTTCGCCGGAAAATAGAAACAGAAAAAATAATGTAAAAATTGTATTTGATAATATCGAAAATGACTATCTTGAAAAGCGGTATCAGATTGACAAGACCCATGGAAATCCATATAAAATGTGGGAAGAATTGGACAAACCGGAAAGTCTGACGGCGGAACTGGAAGAACTTATCATAAAACATTCAGTTCCGTTATTGAAATTATCTGTATACAGAAATCGAAATATAATTGAGCTTTCGGATTATCTTCCGGCAGAAGGCGCAGTAATAATTAATCTGATAAAAATTTAACCAAGAGGCAAAATGTTCAGAAAAGACATTCAATACGTAAAATTCTGTACTTACGGATTTCTTAAAAACCTGAGATTCTTCGAACCTTTCCTGATCCTCTATCTTGTGGAATCAAATATATCATTTCTCCAAATAGGTTTCCTTTTTACAATTCGTGCTGTCGCTGTAAATATTATGGAAATACCTTCAGGAGTAGTTGCTGATTTTATCGGGCGCCGGCGCGCCATGATTTTCAGTTTTCTCAGTTATATTATCTCATTTCTTCTGTTCTTCTTTATTCCGGAATACTATGTAATTATTATAGCAATGATTTTCTTTGCCTTCGGCGACGCATTCAGAACTGGAACGCATAAGGCAATGATTCTGGATTATCTTAAACATAAAGGATGGGAACAATACCGGACATTTTATTACGGAAACACAAGAGGCTGGTCGCAGAGGGGATCGGCTGTCTCTGCTCTTATAGCGGCAGGCCTTGTTTTTTTTACGGGAAATTACCGTTCTGTATTTTTGTTTACTCTTATTCCATATTTAGCCGAACTGGTTCTGATGCTCAGCTATCCTGCCTGGCTTGACGGAAAAAGAAACGATAAATCCGATACTGATAATAAAAAATTGTCAATATCAGGCATTTTCATTGAGCTGGGCTCCGGCCTCAAAAATAAATATATCAGAACAAGTTTTTTAAATTCATCGATTCCAACCGGCTTCTTTGAAGCGGTAAAAGATTATATTCAGCCCCTGATTGCGATATTAAGCCTGGGCCTGCCCGTTCTGACTACAATAGCAGACAAACAGCGAACAGCTCTTTTATCCGGAATTATCTATAGTATAATATTTCTTTTAACCTCTATAGCTTCAAGCTCTTCCGGCAAACTGTCCGGAAAATTCAGCTCGGACAGAAATTTTCTTAACCTGAGCTATGTTGCCGGCATGTTGATACTGGCGGCATCCGGTGTTTCCCGGTGGGCAGGGTTGAATCTGGTATCAATAATGATTTTTATGTTTTACTACCTTGTCCAGAACCTTCGCCGTCCGGTCACAGTGGGGTTTCTGTCAGATCAGTTTAATAATGATATTATGGCTACAGCCCTTTCAACCGATTCCCAGCTTAAGACATTGTGGGTTGCAATACTGTCCCCTGCAATAGGGTTTATGATAGATAAATGGGGCCTTGGAGCGGCACTTGCAATTACCGGGACGGCAGGATTAATCGTTTATCCTCTAATAAAATTAAAGAGTGCCGACCCCGGTAAATTGTAATCTGTCCTATTCCAGGCTGTTAATAACTTTCATCTCCTGATCAGACAGGATTTTGTCAATATTTAGAAGAATGATAAATGTTTCATCTATCCGGCCCATACCAAGAAGAAAATTATTATCTATGAAAATCCCCATTTTCGGCGGCGGCTCCATCTGCTCCGATTCAAGCGTAACGACCTCTTTTGCCGCATCAACCAATATCCCTACGGGGATTGTTTCTTCTTCTTTTTCAACCTCTGTAACAATAATCGCAGTATCCTGTTTGAACTCGGTTTTGACGTTGCCGAATTTCTGTTTTAAATCGAGAACAGGAACGACATCTCCGCGGATGTTTATCACCCCTCTTATCATTTCCGGCATTCCCGGAACTTTTGTAATATCAGGGACCTCCAAAATCTCTCTTACTTTAAACACATTTATAGCATATATCTCATCTTCAATTTTAAAGGTCACAAATTGGTTTCCGGTTAAAATATCAGCCATTTAAATCCTCCTGCTTTTATTTTTCATTGAAAATACCATCAGAACTCCTCAAAATCAGCATCACCGGCATCCGCAAAAGCTTTTGTGTCGGTTTTACTGTTTAATTGCAGTACAGATTTTGAAACAGTTCTGCTGTTCGCCCTGTTAATCTTAACATTATCATCAATTTTAAAAAAGCCGATCATATCAATCAGTTTCTCCGCCTGACTTGAAAGCTCTTCCGACATGGATGATGATTCTTCGGCCGCTGCTGCATTCTGTTGAATAACCTGATCAAGCTGCACCATTACCTGGTTAACCATTTCAGCACCGGAATTCTGTTCCATACTTGTTGCGCTTATTTCCTGAACGAGATCTGCTGTTTTTCTGATATCCGGTATAATTGACTGTATCTTTTCACCTGCATTATTTGCCTTCTCAACACTTGAGTTTGCCAGTCCCAATATTTCATTTGCAGCAGCCTGACTGTTGGCAGCAAGCTTGCCTACTTCTGATGCAACAACCGCAAAACCTTTTCCATGTTCTCCGGCTCTCGCCGCTTCAATAGCAGCATTAAGGGACAACAAATTAGTGTTTCTAGCTATTTCCTCAATAACTTTTATCTTTTCTGCAATAAGGTTCATGGCCTCTACAGCATTCAAAACAGCAGCTCCGCCGGTTTCCGCATCATCAGCAGCCTTTGATGCTATCTTTTCAGTCTGGGAAGCATTGTCCGTGTTCTGCCTGATTGAAGCGCCTATCTCTTCCATTGAAGAGGAAACTTCTTCAGCCGTAGAGGCCTGTTCGGTTGCACCCTGAGAAATCTGCTCAGCTGTACTTGCCAGCTGCTGGCTGCCCTGTGTAACCATCATAGCTGATCCCCGGACTTCCTTAACAACTTCCCTGAGCTTTTCCTGCATATTTCGAAGAGCTTCAGCAAGTTTTCCGATTTCATCCTTCTGAACTACATCAAGTTCAACTCTCAGATCTCCCTCCGAAAGACTCTGCGCAAAAATGACGCCTTTCTGCAAAGCTTTTGTTATTGATAACGTCAGAATAACAGCTATCAGAATTGAAATTATTATTGCAATTACAAAACCTGCAATGATGATTCGTAATGAATTATCAATTGTATCAACACTGAGCTGAGCTTTACTGCTTGTCTGTTCAAGGCCGGCGCCTGAAAGTTCCCGGGCTGATTCAAGTACTGCATCTGCAGCTGCCCCTCTTGTCACGTTGAGTTCTTCCAGCTGTTTGTATAAAGACGCTATAGTATTTATTGCATTTGCATAGGTTGTCTTTGCCCGATGGATTCGGTCAATTTCATCAAGATTCTGCTGCAATCTCGTTATTTGCTCCAATTCAGCAATTTCCGAATCTATATTATCCAGATAAGTAACAGCCTGTTCCGCTATGGTGTAATCCACATTTAACTGCGCCTTGAATGCATTCACACGGGCCTCACTGGTGAGATCGATTATTGCATTTATCAGAGAAATCTTGTGCATTCTCTCCATTATGGCAGAATCGGGTTTCCCCACTTCAAGATCCGCCTTAAATTGGGCCTCCTGGCTGTTTAAAAACGATGAAGTTTCTTTTTTAAATTCCGCAGCGGATTTGTCCAGAAGATCCCTCTCAGTCAGAATCTTATTTATCAGAATTTCTGTCTGGTCGGCGCCTTTTGAATAGTTTGCAATTTCTTTTTCAATAGTTGCTATCGATCCCTCCAGTTTCACGAGATTCTCCGAACCTTCGGCAAGTTCCTTTGCATCATCAATAATCGTATTTATTTCAGCAAGATATTCCTTCGCAACAACGCGATAGTTCCTGCCGAAATTAAGTGCGTACCCCCTCATGTTATACATGGTTTGCAGCGAATCTCTTTCCAGATTCGTTGCCAGTTCAATTTCCGGCAAAAAATCATAATCCATATCTTCAGCCAGTCCCTGAATTTTAAACATATCCAGAACTGTCATCGCTATAATAACGGCAATAATAATTAATACAGCTCCAAATCCAAGAATCATTTTCCCTGCCATCTTCAAATCTTTCAGCATAGTGTTTCTCCGTTTTAAATTAATTTTAAATCTACAGTGTTAATGATATGTATCGGGATTATGAAATCAAGGGTAAATATCTACATTCTTACAAATTATTTATCAGCGTATTATCAGCTCCATACCATCAAAGAAACTGAATAATCCATAATTTTTGTGTTAATATTCCGCAGGAGAAAACATGAGCGACAAACTTAAAGGGCTGGTCCTGATAATCATTTCAGCATGCGCGTTCGGATCAATTCCGGTTATTAATAGAATTGCAATATCCGCCGGCGGGAACGAAACCAGCATAATGATAATCAGGTTTGCAATCGTCAGTCTTTTTTTTACCGCCTTTATGAAAATACGCAGGATAAAATGGCATGTTACCCGAAACCAACTGTTCGGACTTCTCTTTTTAGGCCTTGTCTGCTATGGAAATGTAGCATTGATGATGTTCCTTGCCATGAAGTATATAAGTGCGGCTCTCGGCTCATTAATACTGTATATTTACCCGGCATTGGTAATGGCAGGCTCAATTCCCTTTCTCGGCGAACGTTTCAGCCGCCGAAAACTTATTGCCCTGATTGTTTCACTGGCCGGATGCCTGGTTGTACTCTGGGGGCCTCTCGGTTATATTAATTTCAGGGGAGTTCTTTTCGCCCTTCTGGTTGCAGTGGCGTATTCAGTTTATATTATCGGAAGTCGTAAAATACTGGCAGATATTCCGCCAGTGAAGATATCGGCCTATATGGCTGTATGCTGTCTGGTGTTTTTTACCGTATACGGGGCTGCCACCGGTTCGCTCCGAATTAATTTCAGCATTACCAACATTACAACAGGTATTGTACTGGCCGTCTGGAGTACAATAATCGGCTTTATAGCTTTCTTGAACGGATTGAAGATTGTCGGGGCACAAAATGCTTCCATTATAAGCACTTTCGAACCGCTCTACACACTTATACTGGCGTGGATACTGATTAAGGAAATGATAACAACCCAGCAGATAATCGGCGGAATATTGATAATGAGCGGAGTTCTTATTCTGAACCTGCCTGTTAAAATTATCAAAGACAAAACCTCCGCAGGTATTGACTAAATACAGTGAATATCATATTATGTTTGCGCTAACATATTCTTAAACAGCAGTGCGATTTCCCCGAAAATATTAATATCCCTAATGGAGAATTTATCTAAATGAAAGATTCATCTATAATAGAATCTTATAAAGTGAAAAATCTTTACAAACTTACTGAACGTCTTAAATTGCTTTATATCCCGATACTATGCGTATCAGCAGTTATTATTCTTTGCTCTCTGTCTATTATCATTAACGGAAACACAATCAATAAGCCGTTGTGCTGTGCTCTTATCATAATTAACACAATTGACTTTTCAGCACTATCGATATTGTCCATTTTAATATCACACTTCAAAACAAAATACGAATCACATTTCCTGATAGATTTAAATGAACTGGAAAAAATAGTTGAAGATCGAACCGATGAACTGAAGTCAATTTATAAAGCCCTGCCGGATCAATTTTGCCAGATAGACAGGGAAGGTTGTATATTGCGAATCCCGAATTATCCCAAATCATCGAATAAAAAATATTCACCCTCTGTTGGCGGGAATATAATTGATTTCCTGCCGGAAAACTCCAGGAAGGATGTTAAATTCGCGATTACAAGGGCTGCAGAAGAAAATATAACAACTATTGTTGAATGCGACATCCCTTCAGAAAAACAGGGGAAAAGTCTTGAATGCAGATTTGCCGCAATCGACTGTAATTATATTACCTGTGCAATCAGGGACATCACAAAACAAAAGGAATTTGAACGCGGTCTGTATAAATCACTGCATGAGCAGGAGATTTTAATGAAAGAAGTGCATCACAGGGTTAAAAATAATCTTATGCTTATTATCAGTTTGATTAATTTTTATGATGATCCGGATAGATCCGACAACACAATACATTTTACAGATCTGAAGAACAGGATTTTCTCCATCTCATTAATATTTGAAAAACTTTACAATAAAGAACTTTTATCCCGGATAGAATTCAATGATTATATCAGCGATCTGACCGGATACCTTTTAACATCATTCAATCGGGAAAATATAAACCTCAGAATATCAATCCCTTCAATATTTCTGACTCCTGAAAAGGTAGTTCCGCTCGGCCTGATAACATCTGAAATTGTTTCCATTGCATTAAAGCAATGGCCTGAAAAAAATATGAATAATTTGATAGAAATAAAATTTGATCAGAAAGATGACGAAATAATACTTAACTATCATTTCAACTATTCGGAATTCATAGATATACTTCAAATAGTTGAAACCGAATCTGTCGGGATTAACCTCATTCAACTTCTTACCGAACAGATAAACGGTTCAATTGACGTCAAAATTGAAAACGACAACAACAAGAAAGTTGCATTAAAATTTCCGGCATAACAGAGGCCGGAAACTTCAAAATGGGTTACCAAATGTTAAAGCTTTCAGTACCTCTTTACTTCAAAATTTTCCGCAATTATCCTGCGGCCTTCTTCATATGAAGAAACATCTCCTGCTGAAATTGCCTGGACAAGAATATTCCCGATAGCAGTAGCCTCTACAGGCCCGGCAAAAACCGGAATCCTGACAGCTTCGGCAGTCCATCGGTTAAGCAAATCATTCTGGCATCCGCCTCCTATAATATACAGACTGTCAATCTTTGAGCCGGTACTCTCTTTAAGCATTTTAACCGTTACAGCATACTTATCAGCAAGGCTTCTGAAAACACAGGCTGAAATTTCGGCAACAGTCTCCGGCACCGTTCGGCCGTGTTCCCTGCAGTAATTCTGTATCCTGAGCGGCATTCCCGAGCTGGTAAGATTGGAATCAAAGAATAAAGCATCATCAACATCTATTCTGGCATCTAAAGAACCGGCATCTTCGGCCATCTGAACAATTTCCGGCCAGCTGTATTCTTCTCCGTTTTTATCCCAGAAGGCCTTGCATTCCTGGATAATCCAGAGGCCCATAATGTTTTTAAGATACGTAATAGTTCCTTCGCGTCCGCCTTCATTTGTAAAATCGTATTTAAAACTGAGCTCGTTTATTGCCGGCTGATCAAGTTCGATTCCAAGCAGAGACCATGTGCCTGAACTCAGAAATGCCGGATTTCCTCCGGAGACTGCAGGCATTGCAGCAACTGCCGAAGCCGTATCATGACAGGCCGCCGTCGTCACCACCACATGCCCGCCCGCACCAAGTTTTTTTGCTTCCACAGGAAGAAGAGGCCCTATCACTGTGCCGGGAAGCACTACTTCCTTGAAAATGTCCGGATTAAATCCTGCTGCTTTTATCAGCTTTTCAGACCATTTCCGTTTCACCGGATTATACAACTGGGTTGTAGTAGCCTCGGAAAACTCGTTCTTCATCACTCCGGTCAGCCAGTAGTTCAATAAATCCGGCACGGTAAGAAAATGTCTTGCGGCCTTTACGATTTCCGGTGAATTCCTGTAGTGGGCAAAAATCTGATACAGAGTATTTATCTGCATGAACTGGATGCCTGTTTCATTATACACTTCTTCTTTGGGGACAATTTCAAAAAACTTCTCCACCATCCCGTCATTTCGACTATCCCGGTAATGGTAAGGATTTCCGATCAAATCTCCATTCTTGTCCAGCAGCGCATAATCCACCCCCCAGGTATCAAAACCGATACTGACGATTTCATCACCGTACTTTTTAAATGCTGTTTTCAACCCCTCACGGATATCAGCGATAAGTCCCAGGAAATCCCAGTAGATTGAGTCCTTGATACGTACCGGTCGGCTGGGGAATCGTGCAACAACCTCTATCTCTTCAAGGTTTCCGACTATAACCCTCCCGTTTGAGGCTCCAAGATCTACAGCAATATATTTCTTCATAATTATCTCCTAATTAAATCCTGGCCGCCATGGAAGGCGGTTTGGTGAAATGGAGTTTGCATCAGCAAACTTATTTAAGCATAATCTGGCCGCCTGTTACCGGCAGGGCCTGTCCCGTTTCATACTTCTGAGCTACAAGGTAAAACAATGCTTTCGCTATGTCGTCGGGATTGCATCCACGGCCCATCGGCACCTTGGCCTCATAAAAAGCTTTTACATCATCAATGGTTTTAGCCCCGGGAACCTTCCCGGCATTCAGATACTGCACAAAAAGACCTCTCTCCGGATCAGCCCAGAGAGGTCCTTCGAAAAAATTCCCCGGACATATGGAATTCACCTTGATATTGTCTTCAACCAGCTCCATGGCAAAGCTCTGGGTCAGCCCTATGCCGCCGAACTTTCCTCCGGCGTAGGCCCCGTTTTTGTTTGAGCCCTGGAGCCCTGATTTGGAATTAATCTGAATAATATCGGTGTAGTATCTGCCCAAACCGGCACCCACACTTGCCCTGTTCTGGGCGGCCATTACCCTCGATGCATATTTCACGCACAGAAAATAACCGGTATAATTCACCCGGGTAACAAATTCAAAATCGGAAAGAGCCTGCTCTTTTACGCTTCCGGCCTTAAGCACCCCGGCATTGTTTACCAAAATATCCAGTCCGCCGGCAGAAAATACAACTTCGTTTATCATCCGTTCAACCGAAGCTTCATCGGCAACATTAACCTCAACCGCGGAAGCTGTTTTGCCTTTATACCGGCTGTTAAGCTCATCCGCGAATTTCTCAGCCCCTTTCAGGTTCATATCCGCAATAAAAACAAAAATGTCTTTTTCAACAAGCTTCTCTACAAGACCTGCTCCAAACCCCTGGGCCCCGCCGGTAACTACAGCTATCCGCCTTGCCGGTTTTATTTCGAAGGTTCCGAAACCCTCTACCGATACACAGGAGGTTCCTTCCGGCAAAGCCTTTAGCCCGGTAATTTTCTCAGCGGTGAGTGAAAGAGTATTATCATCCTTTATTTCTTCGGACTTACAGCGGATTACAGCCCCGGTTTCCCCGTTAAAAGTAAGCCCCCGAAGCAGGGGCGCAATATCAAGTTTGTTCATTAAAAAACTCTCCTTTAATCCTGTACAAGATCGATAATTCTTTCAGGGTTCTTCAAATCCATTGCAAGTCCGAACCCGGTATATTTTTTCAGTCTTTCCTCAAGAGACAGGGCAGCAAACCTGCCGGTCCGGCTGAACAAAGCAAGCGAAGAGTCCAGTGAAGCAAGATGCTCATGCGCTATCAAAGCCCAGGTTGAAGCAATCAAATGAGAAAATTCAGGAAGCATAATCTCGGGACAATTAAAGACTTGCCTTGAAGAATTGATATCGACCCCGCTTATCTGCATTAGATCATATTTTTCACAGAGATTCATAACCCGTTTCAGCTGTTCAAGAGTATTGCGGGGAGGCATATAGGTTACGGCCCTGAATCCCAGGTCCTTAATGATCGGAAACATTTCATCAAGATATTCATCCTCAAATTTCTCGGCCTTTTTATCGCCGGTAGGACTTTCGGCAACATCGCCGAGATATGAATAAGCCGGAATAGCGCCGATACTGTTGGCAAAATCAACCGCGGCCCTGGCGTTGGGACTTTCAGCCTCTTTGGGCATCATATAAAACCTGGGTACAATATTGCTTTTAAGTATTCCGAGCAGATCATACAAATAATGGGGGTTCTCACCGTCAAGCAAATATCCCTTCACCCTGTCAGGCACATTGATTCCAAGCTTTTCAGAGATAAAATCAACCGTCCCCCTGCCTTTGCCGAAACTCTCAACAATTCTGACCGACAGCGCGTAAAGAATATGCCGCTCCGTAACAGCCCCGCCGTTATCAGCCTCGGATATGGAATACACATCCCGATCAAAATCAAGAGGCGTAATAATTCCCTGCGGTAAAAGCGAATTGAGCTTTTCAACCTGGGCCCTGTTTCTTCTGTTGCGTTCCTCATTAACAGGTTTCAGCCAGTGCGCAAGTTCATCAATCCTGTCGTGCGGCACTCCGTGAAATACAATATACCCGCTGTTAACCATATCGGGATTATTGATTTTCTTCTCTTCAAGAAAGGTCCCGTTAAAATTTACCCTAAGCTCGCAGCCGACTGTAGATCCGATTCCGAAAGCCTTACAGGCTTCAACCATCTCTTTTGCAGCGCCTATACTGTCGTGGTCGACGCTTCCGGCGGCCTTCAAACCGGCAGACCTTGCCATAAATGCAGCCATAGACGGGGAATAGGGACTGAATGAAAATGTCGTATGGATATGGTTGTTAACTTCGTCGGTCTTGTCCGAATAGAGACCAAGTTTTTCTATCTGCTCTCCAACATTAAAAGCAGCAGAGACGCGTTCGTCCCTGCTGCCTGCATTAAGTTTATCTATAAGTTTGTTATCGATTTTCCGGCTTCTCATACTCCCTCTCGATTCTGACGGATAACCTCTCCGTCCGTCTGAATTGAAGTGCCGGCATGTCCTTCAAGCGGTATTATGTTTTCACTGATTGCATCAATCAGCCATGAAGCTCTCGGGAAAAACAGCTCTTCCATTTCCGCCGGCGGAGTTATCCAGTTTTTGGAGCCAACAACAACCGGCGGCGCGTCAAGGTAATCAAACGCAAGGCGGCTGATGTTTGAAGCAACATTATGCAGGTATGAACCCCGCTCACTCGCGTCGGAGGAAAGAAGTACCTTGCCGGTTTTTTTGACGGATTCAATAATCGGATCATAGTTAAGCGGGTTGATAAATCTCAAATCAATAACTTCGGCGCTCATACCGTATTTTTCCTCAAGAATGTCCGCAGCCTTAACTGCTTCATACAAGGTAGCGCCTATTGTGATAATAGTAATGTCCTTGCCTTCTCTTTTAACAGCAGGCTCGCCTTCAGGTATTTCATAATACCCCTCGGGAACCCCGTTCTTCTCGAATTCTTCACCGATACCGTACAGTTTCTGGCTTTCAAAGAACACTACCGGATCGGTACTTTTCAGAGCAAGGTTGAGCATGCCCTTTGCATCATACGGTGTTGCCGGGAACATTACCTTTAGTCCGGGAATATGAGCGACAAGGGCCGACCAGTCCTGGGAGTGCTGTGCCCCGTACTTGTTTCCGACGGACACCCTCAGCACCAGCGGCATCTTCAGCTCGCCGCCCGACATTGCCTGCCATTTCGGCATCTGGTTGAATATCTCGTCTCCGGCGCGGCCGAGGAAGTCGCAGTACATCAGTTCAACCATTGCACGACCGCCGCTCATTGCATATCCGACGCCCGTACCGACTATGGAAGCCTCCGAAATCGGCGAGTTAAACAGACGGTGGTAAGGAAGGGCTTCGGTCAGGCCGCGGTACACGGCGAACGCCCCGCCCCAGTCGCGGTTATCTTCGCCGTAGGCAATCAGGGTCGGGTCCGTGTAGAAACCGTGAATGGCCGCTTCAAACAGAGCGTCTCTGTAAACAAACTGTTTTGACGCCGGAAGCTGTTTGCCGCTTTCATCGAATGCATACCGCGCCTTGCGTGCATTAGCCTTAACCCTGGGGTTTTCTTCAAGAGGCATCAGGACTTCCGGTTCACGATCGTCAAGCTTTTCAGCCTGCTCATTCGAGAACATAACCGATTCTATAAACCTGCCGTCAACATGCGGTGATATCGAATCATCAATTGCTATGCGCATTGTATCGCCTATCTTTTTGGCAACCCTGGCCTTCATTGCTTCGGCGGTACTGTCGTCAAGCACGCCGTTCTCTTTAAGATATTTCTCGTAACCGTCAAGCGCATCATTTTCCTTGAAAGCTGCAAACTCTTCCTTGGTCCGGTATGTTGAAGTGTCCGAAGGAGAGTGACCCGAAAGGCGGTATGTTATCGTATCCATGAATACAGGGCCCTTGCCTTCAAGAAGCAGCTTCTTCTTCCTGGAAACTGCGTCGGCAACCGCCAGCGGATTAAAACCGTCCACCCGCTCGGAATGCATGCCTTCCGGATTAACACCCGCGCCGAGACGTGCCGCTTCACGATAACCCATGGTCTCACCCATCGGCTGGCCGCCCATACCGTAAAAGTTGTTGAATGCATTTATCATAACCGGGGGCGCTCCGCCTATTTCCTTGTCCCAGAGGGTCCTGTACTGGTCCATTGCAGCGAACACAATTCCTTCCCAGACAGGTCCGCATGCAAGCGAGGCGTCGCCTATATTGGCAATAACGATTCCGGGTTTCCGGTTTACACGCTTGTATAAAGCGGAACCTACCGAAATATCTCCGCTTCCGCCTACAATAGCGTTATTCGGCATTGAACCGAACGGCGCAAAAAATGTATGCATAGATCCGCCGAGCCCCCTGTTAAAGCCCTGTGCGCGCGCAAAAATTTCTGCAAGGGCGCCGTAAAGAACGAAGTTCTCCGCAAGATCTTTTACATTCTCTCCCTTGTTGTGTTTTTCAACAACGGACAGGGTCTCCCCGCCGAAAAAGCTTTCCATCACGCCGGTGAGTGTTTTTTCATCGAGCTTTTTGATGGCGGAAAAACACTTGGCAAGGATTTCTCCGTGGCTTCGGTGTGAACCGAAAATAAAGTCGTCCGTATCGAGGACAAGACTCTGGCCTACAGAAGCCGACTCCTGGCCGGCGGAAAGGTGAGCAGGACCCTTATGGTTATACTCCATTCCCTGATACGAACCTTCCTTTTTGATCTGGTCGAGCATGGTCTCGAACTCACGGATAATCAGCATATCGTAATAAACACCGAGAAGGCCTTCCTTTCCGTAGAGCTTTTCTTCTTTCTTAAAATCGGGTTTATATTTATTTACGGGAATATCGTTAATTTTTATTGTTCCCGGCTTCCTGATTTCAACAGGATCAATTGGTAATGATTTAGGCATAATTTATCTCCTATAAATTACATCTTCGCCCCGGAAGGCGGATTATTATGGTAAAGTTTGACACGCTTTGCTTGTTCAACTTCCAATATCTCTCGCCCCGGAAGGGCGATAAGCTGGAGCTGTTTGAGAGAGAAAATCTCTCAAACAGAAAATATAAATTGTACACGGAAGTACAATTTATATTATCCAGCAAACATCTTTAATGATCTCGGAGACAGACGGATGCGGGAAAATTATCTCCCTTATGTCCTGAACCCTGAGCTCAGCCTCAATAAAGGTCGCAGCTGTTCCAATCATTTCGGAACATACAGCCCCTATCATATGAACTCCGAGGACAAGCCCCGTATCAGCATCTGAAACAACCTTGCAGAAACCTGCGTCCTTTCCGTGTTCAGCCAGAAACCTTCCGTTTGCGCGCATCTGCATTGAAGCCGATTTAACATTGAAGCCTGCTTCTTTGGCTTCAGTGTCGGTCATCCCGCAGCCGGCAACCTCCGGGTTGGTATAAACTGCCCAGGGCACTGCGTTGTACCGCATACGGTTTCCTTCCTTGTTATTGCCGAACATATCCATTACGGCTACTTCGGCCATTCGGGAAGCTGAATGGGCCAGAAGCGATTTGCCTGTAACATCACCTGCAGCATATACTCCTGGAAAATTAGTTCGCATTCTTTCATCCACTACAATTCCGCCCCGGCCGATATCAAGGCCCAGGTTTTCAAGTCCGGTTGTAATTGGCTTTCTGCCTACCGACACAAGAACAAGATCAGATTTGATAAATGATTCAGAACCGTCTTTCTCAAACTTAACACCGTCGGCAGTGACTTCAGTAACCCTGGCGCCCAGCCGAAAATCAACCTTGCTCATTTTCTTTCGAAGAAGTTCAGCCGCTTCGCCGTCCATCATCGGGCATATCTCATCCATCATCTCCACTACATGAACTTCAACGCCTACACTGCTGAAAAATGAAGCAAATTCAACGCCGATTACTCCGCCGCCTATTACTGCAAGCTTTTTCGGAAGCTTTTCAAGATTCAGGATCTCGCGGTTTGTTACTACATTGGGACCGTCAGCGCCCGGTATCGGCGGGACAAAGGCCGTGGAACCGGTAGCAATCAGAAGATTGCTGCCTTCATAGGCTGTGCCGTTAACATTTATCTTTTTATTACCGGGGCCTGCAGACTCAAACTGCGCCTCGCCCATTACAACATCAACCTTGCCCTGTTTCATCAGAAAGGCAATTCCCTTTCTGAGAGTTTCAACCGTTTCGTTCTTCCAGGCCATTGCCTCGGGAAAGTCAAAACGGGGATTGTCGAAGTGAACGCCGAACTGCCCGGCTTCCTGTCCGTAAACAAAATGCTTTGCCGAATTCAGAAGGCTTTTTGTCGGTATGCAACCGTAATTGGTGCATACTCCGCCCAGATATTCCTTTTCAACAATGAGGACTTTTTTACCCATATGACCGGCTCTCTCGGCGGCAATATAACCTGCCGGACCGGCTCCAATAACTATAAGATCATACATCAGTCGCCCTCCCGTTACATTGCCAGGTATAAATCAAGGTTCTCAACAGCCCTGATTACAGCTGCGCAGAATTTTGACGCCGGGGCGCCGTCATTTGCCTGGTGATCATATGTAAGCGAAAATCCAATGTAATCCTTATAATCAACTCCGTTTTCGGTCCTGACCGGTTTAAGCTGCGTAGAGCAGACACCGAGAATTGCAACCTCCGGCGGATTTATTATAGGAGTAAAGCTGTCGATACCGAAAGATCCGACATTGCTCATTGTAAAGGTAGCTCCCGTCAGCTCTTCCGGCTGAGCCTTGCCCTCACGACATGCGGTAATAAGTCTTGCTGATTCATCAGACAGCTGCTTAAGACTGAGTCTGTCGGCGAATTTAATTACCGGAACCAAAAGCCCCTTGGGAGTATCACATGCAAACCCGAGGTGAACACTGTCAAAAAAGCGCATTGAATCACCGTACCAGTGCGCATTGAACCCGGGAAAGCTTTTAAGCACTCTTGAGACAACATACATCAGAATATCGTTTATGCTTACCTTATTAAGACCGAGTTCTTCAGGCGACGATTTAAGCTTTTTACGGTAGGCCAGCAGAGGTTCGGCAAGGGCACTGAAGCTGTGAGTAAGCTGTGCAGTAACACTTAATGATTCCATCATACGGGCTGCTGTAATTTTGCGTACACCCTTGACCTTTTCATCCCTGAAACCGCCCGGAAAACTGCTTCCGGCAGCAAGGGCTGCTGCGGCTGGTGAAGCAGCGGATACAGTTCCCGCCTGAAGGTCCTGAAGCCTGACGCGGCCGCCGATACCGCTGCCTGTAACCGGGGCCTGCAGCCCCTGTTCAATCAGTGCAGCAGCTGCTGCGGGCGTCAGAGGCTGGGTCTCTCCTGCAGCAATCAGAACATCACGCTCAATAACCCGTCCTTTCGGGCCAGTACCGGCAAGTGCCGTCACATCCACACCCTTTCCTGCGGCGAGATTTCTTGCCCTCGGAGAGGCTGCGCCTTCGCTTCCTGCAGATACAGCCTGTTTAGGGGCCGCTGCCGTCTGAACTGCCGCCGGTTCAATCTGTTCCTGTGCTGTTTCAGCCGGAGTTGCTGCGGGTGCAGTTGCGCCTGCCGGTGCATCAGCTGCCGCCTCAACATCAAAACTGCTGATATCTTCTCCTGGTTCACCGATAACTGCTATTATTTTCTGAACCGGAACATCCGAATCAACATCGTAATATGTTTTAAGAATAGTACCGTCGCAGACAGCTTCAACTTCTATTGTAGCCTTGTCTGTTTCGGCTTCAAGAACCGTCTCGCCGGTCTTGACTGTATCACCCTCTTTTTTGACCCATTCTAGAATGATACATGATTCAACCGAATTACCCTGTTTGGGCATCAGTAACGCCGTTGCCATATTCCCTCCTTATCAGACTAATCTCAGATTTAGTCCTTTCTCTTTAAATTCTTTCTGGACCGCCGGATCGAGACCTTTATCAGTTATTATTAGATTCATACTTTCAAGCGGAAGAATTTTCACAAAACCGATTTTATTATATTTGCCCGAATCAGCTACCATTATAGCCTGTTCGGTACACTCAACCATCTTTCTGATTGTTTCGGAGCTTTCTATCAGCTGTGTGGTAAGTCCTGCTTCACAGGAAAAACCTTCCGTACCGATAAAAGCCTTCTTAACATGAAACTCTTCGAGCTGGCGTATGGTCTCGGGGCCGACCATTGCTTCAGCCTGAGGTCTGAACTCTCCGCCTACAATCGTCAAATGCAGACTCGGGTTCATTCTTGCATATGGAAGCAAAAGGGTTGAATTGGTTACAATTCGGATGTCCCGCTTTCCAAGAAGATAGTTTCCAATCAGAGCAGTAGTGGTTCCGGCTACAATCATGATAGTATCGCCGTCTTCAACCATTGATGCCGCCTCTCTGGCAATTGCTCTTTTTACATCGCTCATATCACGCTGACGCTCAAGAATAGCCGGATGCATTGCGGGAACCGCTCCCCCATGGGTTTTGTAGATCACACCTTTTTCAACGAGGCTTGCAAAATCGCTTCTGATAGTTACCTTTGAGACATTCAGCCGCTCGCTTATCTCGGTAACGCCGATCTTTCCTTCCTCTGCGAGGATCTCAAGTATCTTCTTTTCTCTTTCCGTAAGATTGTGCATAATACTCCATCTGCTTTCTATTTGCTTTCTTTTCTCTTTCTATTGTATTTCCGTTGGGTTTGCATGTCAAGTAATGAATTGATAAAAAAAGATAAATCTTTTTTTATCAATTCATTTTGGAGTTTGCCTTCGACAAACTCCACTTAGCTTTTTCATTCAAAGATAAATTCATTCTTTATCAATTCATTTTGGAGTTTGTCTTCGACAAACTCCATTAAGCTGTTTCATTCAAAGATAAATTCATTCTTTATCAATTCATTTTGGAGTTTGCATTCGACAAACTCCATTAAGCTGTTTCATTCAAAGATAAATTCGTTCTTTATCCATTCATTTTGGAGTTTGTCTTCGACAAACTCCACTTAGCCTTTTTGTATAAAACGATATTTCCTTCTACTCATTCATTTTGCATTTTACAAACCGGAAGCTTTTGGGTTCTATCGAATGTTTTACCGAAAAATTCTTTTTCACTATTGCTTTCACTTTTATTTCCATTATCATTTAAGTAAACTTTGCTGTTTAGAACAAATTATGGTGAGCATGGATTAATATGTTTTTAAAATCTTTAAAAACAAGAATTATTGTTTCAATACTTGGAATCCTAATTATATCCCTGATTAGCCTAACCCTGCTTTTCAATTATAAAGCAACACAGGAAATTGCTGAAGTTTTTGAAACGTATGCACTGGATCACAGGGATATGGCAAAAAAGTATGTTGAATCTCAATATGACAGTATTAGATACCATGAATCAGCTGTTCTCAATCGAAGAAAACAGGAACTCAAAAGCAGCATGGATGTAGTATTTACCCTGATAAATGATGCATATTTCAGATTTCAGGAAGGAGATATAGCCGAAGAGGCTGCAAAAGCAGAAGTCGTCAGAATAATTCAGAAGATACGCACAAATGAGAAAGTCGGGTACTTCTGGATAAATAATACTGAAAAGCCCTTTCCGGTTATGATCATGCACCCGACCCTGCCTGAACTGGACGGTAAAATTCTCGACGCTCCCGAATTCAACTGCGCACAGGGCAAAAATGAGAACCTCTTTAAAGCTGCGGTTGATATATGTCTCAGTGAGGGTGAGGGTTATATTGATTATCTTTGGCCCAAACCCACGGAAACAGGACTTACCGAACGTCAACCAAAAATGTCGTTCGTCAGATTATTTGAACCCTGGAACTGGATTATAGGCACCGGGGTTTACATAGACGATCTGGAAAAGGATGTTAATGATCGAATTGATGCCGTTATTGCAGAACTGAACAATACAATAGCCAAAACAGGCATAGGAGAAAGCGGATATTCGTTCATTTTTAACGAAGACAACAAACTCCTTGTTCATCCGAATAAACAGAATATAGACGGAAATACTTTGTTCAATCCCGACACAGGCAAAAAACTGCTCGGCGAACTGAAACAGCAGGTAAATAAGCCTGAACTTTATATGGAATACAGATGGGATAAACCGGGACGGGAGAACAAGTATATCTATCGCAAGAGGACATATGTTACATATTACGAACCGCTGCAATGGTATATTGCAACCACCTTTTATATAGATGATTTTGAAAATAAAATATCCGGGCTTACCAGGAGACTGATTCTATTTTCAGCATCGCTTCTTTTTATAGCCCTGATAGTCTCGTTGTATGTGTCCAGAAGCATTACAAAACCGCTTAATCAGCTTATTTCCTCAATTAACGACACCGACGAAAACGGAATTCCGGTTGATCCGATTCCTCAAACAGGCACAAATGAAATATTCATGCTGAGCACAACAATGAACAGGATGCTTGAATCAATAAACAGATCAAGAAAGGAGCTGAAGCGTCAACACGATTATTCGATGGATATCATCAATAAATCTCCATACATCATCTGCGGAATCGATAACGACGGGGAAATTATTTTCATTAATCCCGCCGGCGAAAAAATAACCGGCTACAGCAAGGATGAAATTATAGGGAAAAATTGCAGTATTCTCTTCTTTAGTAATATAAAAGAAGAGATCCGGGAATCTCTATTTGAAAAAACGTTAAAAAAAGAACTTGTAGATTATGAGCTGCCTGTGATCACCAAAGCAGGAGAACAAAAGATTATTGCATGGTATACCCTGTTAAGTGAAAACAGCCGGAATATAATTGTATTTGGCCAGGATATTACAAAGATGAAAGAAGACGAGGAAGAACTGAAGATTCTTACAGAACAGCTCTCTAAAACCAACATTGAATTAACAGAACATAAGGAAAACCTTGAAAATCTAGTTTCCGAACGGACCGAGATACTTAACAGAACAATAGAAGAACTTAATCAAACAAAAGATTTCCTTATAGAGTCTGAAAAGATGTCGGCTTTGGGAAATCTTGTTGCGGGGATTGCCCATGAAATAAACACGCCAATAGGCGTCGCAGTAACTGCAGCATCTCATCTGGAAGAACAAACGAATGTTTTCAATGAAAAATATAACTCCGATGAACTGACACGGGGAGATTTTGACGATTACATCGATACAGCATTAGGCAGTTCCAGAATGTTGCTGGCTAATATGAATCGCTCGGCTGAACTTATTCAGAGTTTTAAACTTATTGCTGTTGATCAGTCGGATGAATCTTTACGCAGGTTCAATATCAAAGAGTATATCGACGACATTCTGACAAGCCTGCGACCCAAGCTGAAAAAGACGCAACACTCAATATATGTCAACTGCAATCCCGATATTGTGATAAACGGATATCCCGGAACACTATCCCAGATTCTGACAAACCTGATAATCAATTCAATTAAACACGGATTTGAGAATACTTCTTCCGGAGAAATAAAGATAGAGATAACCGAAGAGGCAGATAAAATCAAACTGCTATACAGAGACAACGGAATCGGCATACCCCGTGAAAATCTGAAAAAAATATTCAATCCGTTTTTTACAACCAGGCGCGGAGAAGGCAGCAGCGGCCTGGGCATGCATATCGTTTACAATCTTGTAACGCAGACACTCGGAGGAAAAATTGTCTGCAGAAGCAAAGAAAAGGACGGCACTGAATTCGAAATAATATTCAACAGCGACCTTTCTCGGGTGGAGGGGATTTAATTGAATAAAAACAATAACGAAAAAATTGTTTTCCAAAAAGATATTATCAAAAAGCAGCCGGAATATGAAGCCTCTCCATGGAAAATCCTGGTTGCTGACGATGAAGAGGTAATTCATGCTCTTACAAGGCTGGTTCTGAAAGATTATGTCTTCGAAAATCGTTCAATTCAGATTCTAAGTGCATATTCGGGAAGGGAAGCCATAGATATTCTTTCCCGCGAAAATGACATTGCCCTTGTTCTTCTTGATGTTGTTATGGAAACAGATGATGCAGGGCTTAAATGCGCCAGAGATATCAGGGAGAACCTTAGAAATTCAGCTGTAAGAATTATCCTTCGCACAGGTCAGCCTGGACAGGCCCCGGAAAAGGAAATTATCGTCAACTATGAGATAAATGACTATAAGGCCAAGAGCGAACTGACATCTCAGAAACTGTTTACGGTGATTACAACATCTTTGAGAGATTATAAACATATAGACACTATAACCAGAAATAAAAAAGGACTCGAAACAGTCATCAATGCTTCAAGCAGACTGTTTGAACTCCATTCATTCAATCAATTTGCGTCGGGAATTCTTCAGCAGATGACCTCAATTCTCGGGCTTGACGAAGATTCCCTCTATATTATCTATTCAAGCCTGTCCGCGATACAGGAATATCGAAAAAATGATTATACTATCCAGGCAGCAACTGGAATATACTCTGGTAAAGAAAACTGTAGTATTGCTGATGTCATTCCAGAGAAAATTTATTTACAACTCATGAAGGCGGTTGAGCAACATAAAAGTATTTTCACCCCGACTTCTTACATCGGCTACTATGAATCCCACAAGGGCGAGAAAAACCTGCTTCTGTTGCAGTGGAAGAGAAAGATAACGGAGACAGATCGGAATTTGATTTCGATCTTCAGCACAAATGTAGCCGCGGCATTTGAGAATATATCAATGAATAATGAACTTAGCGCTACACAAAAGGAAATAATCTTCACGTTTTCCGAAGTTGTTGAAGGACGCTCGAAAGAAACTGTTGAACATATCCGGCGGGTAACCGAAACTGCCTGTTTGCTTGGAGAAAAACTGGGGTTAAGCAAGGCTGACATTGAGACACTGCGTCTTACAGCGCCGATGCATGATATCGGAAAGGTGGGAATTCCCGACTCAGTTCTAAATAAACCGTCGCGGCTGACTCCTGAAGAATATCAGATAGTAAAAAAACATGCCGAAATCGGATACAACATTTTCAGAAAATCATCACTCGGAACAATGGCAGCGGCGGCAATAGTTGCCCATCAACATCATGAAAAATGGAACGGCACCGGATATCCGCAGGGGCTGCGCGGCGAAGAAATCCACATATTCGGAAGAATAACCGCTTTCGTCGACGTAGTCGATGCCCTGGCCAATCAACGCTGTTATAAAAAGGCCTGGCCGATAGATGAGGTAATCCGGGAAGTAAAAAAAGAACGCGGGGAGCATTTTGATCCGGCAGTGGTAGATGCCTTTCTTGATTCAATAGAAGCATATAAGAAATTGCTTTAAATGGAACAATAATCGGCCCAAACCATATGTACATTCTGTAATTAATTTATTTTTTAAGGAGAGCAAAAATGAATAAATGTTCAATTTATGAACGACCAATCCCCATGGTTATCACTGCGGCACTGCTTCTGGGTATTTTTTCTTCATGTGCCTCGATCCCTCCTGAAGGTATGGCTCCGGTAAAACTTATGGAAACAGTAGATGCAGAGAGGTATCTTGGCCGATGGTATGAAATTGCGCGGTTTCAGCACAGTTTTGAAGACGACATCTTCGGAGCTACAGCTGAATACTCGCTGAGAAACGACGGCAGAATTCAGGTTATAAACAGCGGATTCAAAAAAGACCTTAACGGTCGTTATACACAGGTAAAGGCTGTTGCATGGATTCCCGATCCGGCAGTTCCAGCCGCCCTGAAGGTAAAATTCTTTAACCTGTTTACATCCGACTACTTGATAATCGGACTGGATACGGAAAACTACGATTGGGCAGTGGTCGGAAACAACTCAAGAAAATTCCTCTGGCTGCTTGCAAGAACACCGGAAATTGATGAGGAGCTTTTCACGAAAATGAAAACGATAGCCGAAAAGCAGGGATTTGATACAAATGCGCTTTTCAGGGTCCCCCAGAAGCCCAGAGATTAAAGGCGACAGCCGTTACGGCTGCCGCCCCGGTTTATAGAACCATTACGGAATTATTCCGCCTGAAACTCTTCGGCTTTTTTAACCAGATTCAAATTCACTTCAACAAACTCTTTTTTCTTAATCATCCTGGGAATTACAGCCTTCAGCGCATCAACTCCGGGCGCGCCGGTTTTGAGCATGTAAAGCGCAAGCATTACAATGTTTGCGCCTTTTATGAATCCGGCTTCGGATGCTATTGCGCTTACCGGTGCGTAGATTACATCTACGTCTTCACGTTTTACCCTGCGCTTTACAATCGAGCTGTTTACAATTATCAAACCGCCGGGTTTTACTGCATCTTCGAATGAATCAAGCGAAGGTCCGTTCATGGCAAGAAGCGCTGTAGGCTCATCCACAACGGGAGAACCCACAGGGGAATCGGAAATAACCACAGAGGCATTTGCCGTGCCGCCGCGCATTTCCGGACCGTAGGACGGAAGCCAGGTAGCCTCAAGCCCCTCGGCAATGGCCGCATTCGCAAGAAGAGTTCCTGCCGACATGACTCCCTGCCCTCCGAATCCGGATATCTTTACTCTCTTTTCCGATTCAAGCGGTAATCCCTTAACGGGCTCTTCCGTATCACCGGTACCAAGCAATTCAAGAAGCTCAGGATCATCCAGCAGTCTAAGCCGGCCTGTTCCGCGTTTCGTATCTTCGCGATCGCGAAAAAGCTTAACCTCGAAGTTTTTTTCCATATTTTCTTTCATCCATGCGCGGGCCTGTACCGGAGGCATTTTCCAGCCGACCGGGCATGGCGAAAGTATTTCCACAAAGCTGAAACCCCTGCGCTCAATCTGATTCGTCAGGGCTTTCCTTATTGCCTTGCGCGTTTTCATAACGCCTGCGGCATCGCTCAGGGTAGTCCTTTGAACAAAAACAGGTCCGTCAAGGGCATTGATAACTTCAGCCATATGAATGGGGCCGCCTTCCCTGTCTTTAAGCCGGCCAAGCGGAGTTGTAGCGGTAGTCTGCCCCAGCAGCGTTGTCGGCGCAAGCTGCCCGCCGGTCATTCCGTAAATGGCATTGTTCACAAAAAAGACGGCCATGTTCTCTCCGCGGTTTGCCGCATGAACTATTTCCGCAGTGCCTATTCCTGCAAGGTCTCCGTCGCCCTGGTATGAAATAACAATGGCATCATCCCGGCTTCGGATCACGCCTGTTCCAACAGCGGGCGCGCGGCCGTGCGCACATTGAATATTTCCCGTATCCATATAGTAGTATGCGAAAACGGAACAACCTACCGGTGAAAGAAAAATTGTCCTGTCTCCGATATTCATATCGTCAATTGCTTCAGCTATCAGTTTATGAACGGTTCCATGTCCGCATCCGGGACAGTAATGGGTTGTTTCCGCTGCCGGTCCGCCGTCGGGAGCCTTGCGCAGAAACTGATCATAAAAGCCTTTGGGTTTTGCGTGCTTAACCATTCAGCGACTCCTTTACTCTTTCTGCTATTTCCGCGGCTCCGGGAACAGTTCCTCCGAACCAGTTATAACGATAGACGGGACATTTACCGGCTACTGCCAGTTCAACATCCTCAGCCATCATTCCGTCGTTCAATTCGGCAACAGCCATCGCTTTTACCCTGGCTGAAAGCCCGGAAAGTCGTTCGGACGGAAACGGCCAAAGCGTCTTCGGTCTGAAAAGACCGGCTTTTACGCCTTCGGCCCGCAGCTTTCTCACGGCGGTGGAAGCTATCCGGGCCGTAATACCGAAAGCAACCAGAATAAACTCCGCATCATCGGTATATTCTTCCTCCCATTCGACCAGCTCTTTTTTTGCCCGTGCATATTTTTCCTGGAGCCGTTCATTCAACTCTGCAAGACCTTTTTGGTTCATTATGATGGATGATACAAGGTTATTCCTGCTTTCGGCATCGCCGTAAACCGCCCAGTCCTTGCGGGCGCCGTGTTTTGCTGTTGTCGGAAAACCTACGGGCTCCATCATCTGACCGATATAGGCGTCGGAAAGAATAATTACAGTCATTCTCCATTTGTCGGCAAGATCAAAGGCCTTATAGGCGAAATCAGTCATCTCCTGACCGGAAGAAGGCGCAAAAACAATATTCTTGAATGCCCCGTGACCGCCGCCTTTGCAGCAGGTGTTGTAATCCGACTGTTCCGGCCAGATATTACCGAGCCCCGGGCCCGCGCGCTGCACGTCAACAATAACTGCAGGCAGTTCACAACCGGCAATATAACTTAGGCCTTCCAGCATCAATGACAGGCCGGGACCGGAAGAAGCGGTCATAACTCTTGATCCTGCGGCCGAAGCCCCGTAAATCATGTTGATTGAGCTTGTTTCGCTTTCAGCCTGCAGAAATGTCCGCCCGGCGCGCGTAAAAAGATCCGCCGCCCCGTGGGCTATCTCAGACGCCGGGGTGATTGGGTACCCGAAGAAATGTGTTGCTCCGCCGAGCAATGCTCCGCGGACTATGGCGCTGTTGCCTTTGATAAGAGTTTTACCCATTAATCCGCCCCCTTTATTACAGTCAGAACTCCCGGTTCGGGACAGACGTAAAAACAAAGCCCGCAGGCTGTGCATTTATCAGAATCGAATCGAACTGCCTGGTAACCCAGAGTATTGATTTCACTCCCGATTTCCAGACAATGATTAGGACAGGTTTCAACGCATACCCTGCAGGATTTACAGAGCTCTGCGTTTACAACTACTTGATTAACAGTCAATTAAAACCTCCTTAAAAATCGGAGAACGGATCGTCGTCTCCGTGTCCGAAATAGTTGATATTGCTTATAGTTTCGCTGACACCTTCCGCCAGTCTTGTGACATTGATATGATGGCCCGGACAGCCCAGTTTCCCGCATACGATTATCGAGTTCTGCCCCCCCGGCAGCGTAAGCAGGATCCCATGCTTTTCGTTGCACCCTTCAATAGGGCACTCCCACGGCACCATTAAACTTGATCCGTCGACAGGACTGTAGGCTTCAACCGAACCTCCGTTTGAAAAATCAGGTATGAAGCTGTACAGCTTGGCGTGGCTTCCCCAGTATGCGTCTACAAAAAGCGAGCCTTCAGCTTTGCCGACTTTGGCTTTCAGCTTGACTGAAGGTTCCCCGTGGATGTGAACAGTTTCGTCTATAATACTGTTTCCGTTTTTATCCAGGGCCTTCTCAAGCACCAGATACGGGTGTCCCTTCCGGCTGACCAGCTTGATACCGTCCGGCAGTCCCTGCAGGAATTCAATTGGAATATCTTTGGGTGTAAGTTCCAAAACAACCCTCCTTGATGTGTTATGTTTGCATAAACAGTATAACACTGAATACCGGATCGGGCCCGGATTAATTTGAAAACTTGCCTGTACAGATAAACAGGAATTACGATAACAAAAAAAAATAGCCCCCTGCAGAAAAAAGTTCGTACAGGGGGCTATATAATTCTGAGGAATACGCAAATTAGATATCTTCAGCATTCTCCAGCAGGTATTTCTCGGCTTCTACATTCCATAATCCGTTGTACTTTTCAACTAGCTTTGCAAGTTCCGCGAAAAAAGAATCTGTTTTGCCGATTTCAGCAAAATCCGCTATTGCAGTCAACGGCAGCTTTTTGTGAGTGTACATAAGCTTTTTGCCTCCGGGTATGCTCGGAAGGTTCAGGGTTGTCTCTACAACCGAATCAAGACCGCCGACATGGGTTATCATTGCTGAAGGATTAAGCCTTCCGTCGCCCATCATGACAAGAGATTCCTTCATATCTTCCGTATTTCCGCCGCTGGTTCCTACAATATGGTGAAATTCGTAATGAACATTATAAAAATTCATCTCAGCCTTAAAATTTGTATCCGACGGACCTGCAAAAAAATTAAGGCATCCGTCTTTTGCAAGGATCGAATCGCCCTGCTCGATTACCGGGCGAACGGGTGCCATCACCATTACATCGTCATAGCCGTTTCCTTTCGTCTGCTCCATCAGAAGTTCAACAGGATCATTACAGCTTTTTGTATTAAGGTAAACAAGTTTTACGCCGTTTTCAGCTGCTTCTCCAACAGTGTATATTGAAGCGGCACGCTCAAGCCTTGCATCGTCTATATCGGTTACAACAAGCAGGCCGGGTTTTACAGGATTATGAATGGCGTAATCGATAGCGCCCAGCCCCATCGGACCGACACCGGCAAGAATTGCCATATTTCCACCTTTACGGATTCCCATATCATGAACATAGGTTCCCTGCGGGATATGGTACATTGCATGATATGTACCGACAATGCATGAAACAGGTTCCGAAAGTGAACCCATAAAGAAAGCCTCACCTTCATACGGCAGAAGACAACCCATTTCCATCACCTCATTCGGTATCAGTATTTTGGTGGCGTCTCCGCCTATCCACCGGAATGAATACCCGGGTGCGTCAAGCGAACCCTTGTAATTCAGTGCAGGCTGGATAGAAAATCTCTGTCCGGGTTTAAACTGATCAGCCCATTTTGATCCCACCTCAACAATCTCGCCGCAGAATTCATGGCCTATTATTGTAGGGTTAACAGCAATATCATCCGGAATTCGTTTGTGTTCGGTGCCCTGGGTTGCAGCTTTATATGACGACATACATATGCTGTCTGATATTACCTTCGCTATTATTTCATCATCCTTCATTTCAGGAAGTTCAAATTCCTCGAGTCTAAGATCTTTCTTTCCGTATATCCTTACTGCCTTGGTTTTCATTTTTGCTCCTTGGTTAAGATCCATATCTGCTTGTGCTTGTCTTTTCAAACACTTTCCTTTTACTTTCTTTTCACTATCAATAATATTTCTTTTATATTGCTAAGTCAAGTAATGAAGGAGGAAAAGATGACTCTTTTCCTCCTTCATTTTGAAGTTTACCTTCGGCAAACTTCATTGACATTTCTCTATGTATAAGCATAATCACCCTATGAAAGAAGAAAAATTCAGGTATATAGAACCTATCCAGATTCGCTTCAATGATATAGACGGGCAACAGCATGTTAATAATTCAATCTATCAGCAATACTACGATATCGGACGGGCAGGTTATTTCTCCGTTATAAGCGGAAAAAACTACCAGCCGGGGGGGCAGTCTGTGGTTGTTGCTTCGGTAAAAACCGATTTTCTGATACCGATTTTTCTCCATGACAAAATACAGCTCGAAACCCGGGTAAGTAAAACCGGAAACAAGTCTCTGACCATGCACCAAAGAATTACCGATATCAATACAGGTGAGATTAAATCCACCTGCACTACCATATTTGTCGGATTTGATTACGAAAAGCAGGAAACCATGGTTATCAGTGACGAGATGAAGCAGATGATAAAAGATTACGAAAAGAGCTGATTCCTAATCGACCTGACCACTCTCGCCTACGGTGAACCTGACAGCTTCCGCTTCAAGCCGTTCAGACTCGGTGCTCAGACGGCTGCTTATCCCCGCAACAACCGCCACGGCACTGCTTATTTCATCTATACGGTTTCCTATGCCGGCTATTTCAGACAGCACGCTGCTGGTTACGCGCTCTACGGTTCTGAATGCTGATTCAAGCCGGTCCGCAGCTGCATCCATTGTTCCGCTGCTGTCGTTAACTCCGGAAGCATATCCCTGAAGCCTGGACATGGCATCAAGAATTTGTCGGCCCCCGGCCGCCAGTTCAACCATGCTGGAGCTTATTTCGTCAAGTGCTCCGGCAACGTCAATAACCTCCCGATTTATATCCGCAAAGGCATGTTTTGTCTCTTCCCCGGACGATGCCGCCTTTTCAATACTGCCGATTACATCTTTTATAACTCCGCTTATCTGTTTCGAACTATCTGACGAGGCATCGGCGAGTTTACGAATTTCTTCAGCGACAACCGAAAACCCCGCACCGTATTCTCCTGCATGTGCAGCTTCAATTGCAGCGTTCATTGCAAGCAGACTTGTCTGGGCTGCAACAGCCTGAATAACCGAAGCTGTTCCGCGGATTTCATCAATATTACCGGTTATCTCCTGAATGATTCTGATAGTCTGCGTAAGACGTTCGCCGCCTTCATTTGCCGCCTTTACAAGTTCATCCGTTGCCGCCTTTTTTTTACCTGTTATTTCATTGACGTTTCCAATTGATGCTATCATTTCAGTAACCGACGAAGTGGACTCTTCAATCATTGCCATCTGCTCTTCAAGCATACCGCCCAACTCCGCGGTCCGTGATTTTACAATATTAACAGCCTCGCCCGATTCGGCGACTCTGCCGTCAAGGTCAACCATTCCTTCCCTGATTGAGTCTGCTACTTCAGCAATTCCGTCGGAAGAATGTTCCGAATTCTCTGCGGCAACCGACAGTTCAGCCTTCATAACAAGGTTATTCGCACTTGATTCCTTGATCTTGAGAATGGATGATGATAATTCTTCCGTAAATAAATTCAGATTCTTCCCAAGCGTTCCTATCTCGTCTTTTGAAGCCGTGTTAAATACAGTTGCAAGATTTCCGTTGCGTAAAAGTTCAACTCCGTTTAAAAGTGATTTAATATTTCCGGCTAATGAGGATGCCAAACGTAAAGCAACAAAGATCACACCGATAAGTACAATTCCGAAAATAATCAAAGCTCTGACAATTAACTGCCTGATACGCTTGGCGATCTCAGCCTGAATAATATCATATTGTGTTGATATAACATCATACGCGGAACTTAAAGCACCGTCGGTAACATCTATCTGTTGTTCGTATTCTTCCACCCTCGCAAGCACATCTATTTTATTCTTAAACCTTGGTGATTCGCTCATTTTATAAAAATTTATAAGGGGGGTGGCAGTAGTGAACATTATTTCCTCTGAATCCTGAAGGAGACGGGGTGTCAACTCTACCACAGAAATCCAACGCTCTTCAAAAAGCCCTTCGAGAAGCATAATTGCTTTGATAGACTGCGCTACCTTATCATTTATTGCACTGAGATTTTTCTCTTTTTCAACCTGTCGGAATTGTTCGTTTAACTTGTCTTTTTGTTCGAGCGCCTTGGCATATTCCAGTCCGAAAGGCTCATGCATCAGGGAGTTTATCCTTACTTCCATTAATAAAATATGTTCGGCAAGTTTTGACAACTGGTTAGATTCGCTGTTGATTGAAATAACAGGCATGAACAGCAGAACAATAAGCCCTATAACAAACAGAAACATCAGCATTTCTCCGAAGACCAGCGTAACCAGTTTATTTTTAATTGTCATTTTTCACCTCTATTGATAGTCAGCTTATTACTTTGAAAAGATTTTATTTTGTTTCAGTTATTCTAATAAACATTAACCAAAATTAAAAGGAAAATAAATAAATTGTTCACCGGTTCAATCAGAAGAAAAATAAAAATTGTTTTTAGATTCAATCAATGGTAAAATTAAGAAAATGTTAGGAGGAGGAATCGAAAAAGTATGGATGGAATTGTAGTAAATTTGCATTTTATCGACTGGATAATTGTCTTGGTGTACATAGCCTTCATGCTCTTTGTCGGGTTTTATTTCTCGAAAAGACAAAAAGGTTTTGATGACTACTTCATGGCGGGCCGTTCGCTTACCGCGCCGCTTCTGGTCGGAACACTTGTATCAACCTTTTACGGTCTTGATACACTGTTCGGAACATCCGAAGTCGGATTCTACGAGGGGATCTCGGCATTCTTTGCGTATTCGCTGCCGTATACAGCCTTATACATAATTATGGCTTTTCTTGCACCGAAGTTCAAAGAAGTATTTCCCGACGGAACAACAATGCAGGAAATTGCTTTTAAGAAATACGGAAAACCTGCAGGCGTTTTCACATCCATCGCAGCCTTTCTTTATTCTACAAATACCATGGAGATGATGGGAATAGGGTTTATCCTCAACCTGATTACCGGTATGCCGATCTGGACGGGGACCCTGATAGGCGCGGTTCTTGTTCTAATCTACACCTGGACAGGCGGTTTGTGGGCCGTTACAATGACCGACTTCATACAGTTCATCTCCATGATGATAACTGTAGGAATAGCATTGATCATCGGCTGGAACGCAATCGGCGGATACGACGGTGTATTTGAAGGATTGATCGAGTGGACGGGAAGCGCCGAAGACGCAAGTTATTTCTTCAGCGCCGGGGCCGGTTACCTGAGCCCGTGGACCCTGGTTTCATATGCGATAACATCATTGGCAGTACTGGCAGAACCCGCTTTTTTCCAGAGGGTATTCGCATCGGCAGGGCCTAATGAAATCAAAAAGGCTTTCGGAGCCGGTGTTCCGATGTGGCTGTCGTTTGACTGGTGCGTAACTTTCCTTGGGATCCTCGGAGCTGCGGCAATAGGCTTGGGAATAATCCCCGAAGTAGAAGCCAATCAGGCACTGTTCGCAATCTGCGGACAATACCTGCCTATTGGACTTATGGGCGTCTTCCTGGCTGGAACATTGGCCTGCGCGATGTCTACAGCCGACTCCTATTTTCTGGTAGGCGGTGGTGTTGTCGGATATGATATTTACAAGAATATAATCAAGCCGGACGCAACCTCTGAACAGGTTGAACGAATGACCAAGATAGGTATGCTGATATCTGCAGCCCTTGCCCTTGCACTGACATTCACCTTTGATGCCATTATGGAAGTCTGGGTCTTCCAGGCAACCATTATACTGTCGGTAGCCCTTGTTCCGGTCTACTTCGGCGCATTCAGTAAAAAACCGCCCAAAAAGATTGCCGGAACATTATCCACTGCAGTTGGACTGATTTGCTCTGTAGTATGGTACATCTGGGCCAATTTTTTCGGAACATGGAGCGACGACTGGGAAGTTTATCTGGTTAAAATTGGAAATATCGAAATATGGCAGGAGCAGGGTATCCTGATTATAGTACCGTTGGTAATTGTAGTTTACCTTATAGCAAATGCTGCAGGCAAAGAAACTGTCAAGGAGGCCGTATAATGGGTTGGGACGTAACATGTTATATTATGGGCGCAATTTCAATTGCAGGCCCCATTGCCTTGATCTTTTGGTATGTTAAAGGTGCAAAGGCACAACTTAAAAATCTCAACAGTAATGACGAATAACTAAAAAGGCTGCTCCGGCAGCCTTTTTTTACAATAGAATTATATCCGCTAATTATACAATCCCAGTTCTTTCAGTTTTTTATAAATATAAGTCCTGTTTAACCCGGACAATACCGCAGCTTCATTGATATTATTTTCGACTGTTTCAAGTAACGCTGAGAAATACCCTTTATCAAATACGAACCTGGCTTCCTTATAACCATTCCCCCGGTCAACTTTTACTCCATCTTCACAGGAACCTGAACTCTCAGTAATATTCTGTATTATAAGATTCGAATCGATAGTTTTCCCGGATGAAAACAAAACGCATCTTTCCATTGTTTGCCGCAGCTGCCTGATGTTCCCGGGCCAGTCATATGCAGTCAGAGCCCTCTCTCCCTGAGGATTTATACCTTCGAGATCATTCTGGTATTTACGTGAAAACTGCTTAATGAATATATTTGCAAGCTTTAGAATATCATCCCGGCGTTTCCTCAAAGGCGGAAGGTTCAAGGTTACAGTGTTCAGCCTATAATAAAAATCCGTTCGAAAACTTCCATTTTCGATTTTCTTTGCCAGATCCTGATTTGTAGCCGCAATAATCCTGCAGGTTGTATCCCGGCGTTCTGAAGATCCGACAGGAAAATAATATCTCTCTTCAATTACTTTCAGCAGTTTTGCCTGGTTCATTGGAGAAAGTTCCCCTATTTCATCCAACAGGAGAACTCCGTTTTCCGCCTGCTCAAAAAAACCCGTTGAGTCTTTATGAGCGCCTGTAAATGCCCCTTTAACATGGCCGAACATCGTGCTTTCAAAAAGAGAATCCGGAATTGCACTGCAGTTTACGGACACAAACCGGCCGGGCACCCCGCTGTTGTTATAAATAAATCTGGACAGAATCTCCTTTCCTGTACCGCTCTCTCCTGTAACAAGAATATTAACATCCTTCGGAGCCACCTGCTTTGCGGTACTAAAGACTTCTCGTGTTTTTTTATCTGAAGAATCAAACAGGTAAAGTTGATTTTCCTCAGCCGCTCTCTGCAGTAAATCCAAATCCTGACACATTCTTATCTGTTTTACAAGTTTCTGAATTTCAAAAAGAAGCAATTCAGGGTCCTGGTCTTTCTGGCAGTATGAATCCGCGCCCAGCTTAACAGCTTTGACCGCACTCTCAATTGAGCCGTAACCGGTTAGTACTATAATTTTGACGGTATCGTTTATAATTTCTCCGGCTTTTTCAATAAACCGGTACCCGTCCATTTCCGGCATATTGATGTCCGTTAAGATAATATCAAAATGCTTATTACCTGCGGACAAAACCTTTAATGCGGATTCAGCAGATAAAAAAGCTTCCACACTATAATTCTGGGATTCGAGTAAATCCACCAGGCTTTGAAGAAGTAATTTTTCATTATCGACAACCATCAGATTAATTCTGTTCATTCTTCTTTACCCTGATTTTAACCTTGTCTCCGTCTTTAATATTTATAATAAACTTTGTTCCAAGCTCTTCACCTGATTCAAACTGTATACTGCCGCCCATTTCTTCGATAATGTTCTTTACTGAAAACAAGCCCAAACCCGTACCTGAATCCTTTGTTGTATAATAGGCCTTGAAGACAAGGGCCTGCTGTTCAAACGGGATCCCGTGACCGTTGTCTTCAATAACCAGAGAAAGTCTCCCTTTATCCGATGATTCACTGATTTTTATTTTTCCGTTCTCTTCTATAGCAGCAATTGCGTTTGCGGTCAGATTCATGAAGATTTGTGAAAATT
Organism: Spirochaetia bacterium; assembly: GCA_963675665.1. Lineage (GTDB taxonomy): Bacteria > Spirochaetota > Spirochaetia > UBA9216 > UBA9216 > Thalassospirochaeta. The sequence continues at coordinate 2,121,555 of OY776510.1, read as the reverse complement.
TTGAACTGTTCCCATCAATTGTGATATTGTCCCGAATATCGACAACGGCAGAAGCATTCTTCTCCATTATCTCGCTGTTGAAAATTCGGATAATTTTTTCTACCGACTCTTTTAAATTGAAACTCTCAATTGCCTCGCCGGCGTTTCCTGAATATGAAAGAATCTGTGTAAGAAGCTTTCTGCCGTTCATCAATCCATGCTCCTGGGTCTGGAGCATCCTCAGTATTTTTTCTTTCTTTTCGATATCATCAACTTCTGCAACAATACTCTTAATGGCGATATTGGAATTCCCGATTATCGAGAAAACGCTTTTCATATCATGTGCTATTCCGGATGCTACCATGCCTACACCAGACATTTTTTCTGCAAACATTGCATTTTCCATCATCATCTGGTAATCCGTGATATCAGTAAGAGTTATAAGAATATTGAATATACTGCTTCCGTAATCAAACAGAGGCCCCACCTTGAATGAATAAAGTTGCATTCCGTATTCTTTCTTAATTTCTACCTCTTCCATCTCTCCTGAAAAAATCTTGTCTATAGTCTCTTTACCGAAGGGTTCCCAAATCCTGTTTTTCCTGAACTCTTCCGCTTTCCCGTTTTTTTCAATAAACTTCATGTAGGCCGAATTAACCTTGATGCATCTGTAATTGTTGTCAATAACACATAATCCATTAATATTGTTATCAAAAAAAAGATCAGACTGCTTCTTGCTTTCTTTGAGTTCCTGGTTTCTTTTTTTTAAATTATTCAGAGCCTGAACTTCAGTTTTTGTATCTATGATTACTGCGGTAGATTTGACTACCTGATTGGAAAGGTTGATCTGGGGCGTCATGCAGATGCGGCAGGGTCTCATGATATCATTCTTCTGCTTTAACTCGCCGCTGAAATCATAACCGATATGCTGAAACTGTTTATTGGCATAATCCGCTATACCCTGGAAATATGATTCAAAATTACGTTCTGATTTCAGAATATTTTTAAGTTTCTGGCCAATCAGCTCATTTTCACTGAATCCCGACAGGGTTTCAAGATGGTTATTTATATAATCTATTTTGCCTTCATTGGTAATCTCGCAAATTCCGACAATCGCATTCTTGACAATTGCTCTGTATCTTTCTTCGGATTTTATTCTGCTCTCAATTTCCTTTGTGAGCTGATAGTTTACAAGCGCTATCTCGGATATTTCCTGACTCAGAGAAATAAGATATTTTATTTTATTGCGAAATTGCTCTATCGTCGTAACCGTGAGTTTATGATAAGCCGCAACAAGCTCATCCTCTTCCACTCCGATATCCCGCGCATACCACCTTACCCAGTCCTCATCAAGTTCTTCATACAGGACCTGCCCCATTCCCCAGTTTGCAATCCGTTTGCCCTTGAGTACAATAGGCGCTATACCGTCCATACATCTTCCGCTGAGACACGGCATGGCAGTGCCTATTTCATTGAATGAACGTTGCGCAAGAACTTCATCAGATTTTATGCAGTTTCTTTTGCCTTTGGGGGTGCTTCTGATTAAATTGCAGTATTCAGAGAAGTTTGAAGCCTTCGTAATAGGCGAACCGTCTAATGCGTATATAATGCTTCCGACTTCCGCCGTATCGGCGAAATCATCCTGAATTCTCTGAAGCAATGCAATATCAAGTAAATCACTGACCGAGTAATCATCACTGATAGTGTTTTCTCTCATTCGAATATTGTAACAGCGCTATATGCTATTCGCAACTAACAAAAGAAATTATCATTAACCGACTTAAAAAGAACGTTTATCGCTTCAGCGCCGGCATCAGGATGCCCCAGGCTGCGCTCTCCAAGATATGTGGCACGTCCTTTTCTTGCTTTCATTTTTTTTGTTTCTTCAGCTCCCGACGCCGCTGCTTCACCGGCATTCTTCATTGCGGAAGGAATTGCCGTACCGGAAGCGGCATCCTTTTCCATCGATTCTGCCGCAGGAATCAAGGCGTCCAGCAGGGTTTTATCTCCTAATTCCGCTCCTCCGACCTTCTGCATTCCTTTTATAAAACTTTCGGTCATTTCGCTTATATCAGAGAGATCCACTTCTGTTTTGCCTTTTGCGCTCTTTCCCATTGCACGGAAACCTGATCCCCAAAGCGAACCTGTAGCGCCTCCGCAGACATCCATCATTGTCAATCCCATGGATTTTATCAGCTCGCCGATATCATCTTTCGCTAAACTGTCAAGATCATTCAGAATAGCCCTAAAACCTTTTGCCAGAGTTGCCCCGAAATCGCCGTCGCCTGTTACCGCATCGAGATCACAGAAATGCTTTTCATTTTCCAGCACTGTTTCCGCCGTAATTTTAATTATTTTTTTGATGTCTATTATGTTCAGTTTATTCATTATATTTCTCCTGCAATTTCCCTATATTTTCAGGGCGGGGGTATCCGCTTCCGCTTCAAGAAGGGCCTTTAACTCATTATCCAATCTTAAAATACTGACGGAAGCCCCGGCCATATCCAGCGAGGTCATATAATTGCCTACCATGTTGAAATAAACATTAATCTCTTTTTCTTCCAATATTCTGCAGACCTCGTTATAAAGGATATACAGCTCCTGGACCGGAGTACCGCCGAGGCCGTTAAGCAGTACAGCTGTATCGCTGCCCTTCTCTATCGGCATATCCTCCAGTATCCTGCCGACGACCCTTTCCGCCAGGTCCTTTGCGTTAACGGTTTTTTCTCTTGAGACTCCAGGTTCGCCGTGTATGCCTACCCCGAACTCTATATCGCCGTCTTCAATATCAAAGGTTGGTTCGCCTTTGGCCGGCACGGTACAGGAAGTCAAAGCAAAACCCATTGTTCTGACATTTGAAATCACCTTTTCGGCAACCCGTTTAACTTCCGGCAATTCCGCTCCCGATTCAGCCGAAGCGCCAGCTATCTTATGTACAAAAACAGTGCCTGCAACTCCGCGCCTGCCGACCGTGTACAGGCTGTCGGTTACAGCCACATCATCGTTGACGTAAACTTTTTCCACGGTAATACCATCATCCTCTTCCGCCATTTCAGCAGCTCCGTTAAAATTCATTACATCGCCGGAGTAATTCTTGATAATCAGCAAAACCCCTTTGTCCGACTCCAGTTTCGTTATTGCATTGTAAATCTGCATTACCGACGGAGACGCAAAAACATCTCCGCAAACCGCACCGTCAAGCATTCCCTTTCCGACAAAACCCGCATGACTCGGTTCATGGCCGCTCCCTCCGCCGCTGATAAGATTCACCTTTCCAGTATCTATGTTCTTTCGATGAATGATTCTGTATTTTTCATCAAGTTCAACATAATCCTTATGAGCAAGGGCAAAGCCTTTACACATATCAAATACAACAGATTCAACCGTATTTATTATCTTTTTCATGAACACCTCTTGTCTTTATAAATATCAGACCATATATCTGACCAGTTCTTTTTCAGTCGGCTTGCTTTGCCGGCCGGCTTCCCTGACGTCCGTGATCCGGCCCTCTTTCATTATTATTATCCGGTTGCTTAAACCAATCAGCTCAAGCAGATCGTCCGTAATCATCAGGACCGAAACGCCTTCTTTAACTATCTCTCTCAACAGCGAATAGATTTCCTCCTTTGCGCCTACATCCACGCCCCGCGTCGGATTATCAAGGATTATGATATCAAGATTTTTTGCAATCCATTTAGCCAGCACAACCTTTTGCTGGTTGCCTCCGCTGAGAGAGAAGCACATATCCTCCGGAGAAGCCTTTATCCGGAATCTCTTAATATATTTTTCTATAAGCGCATTTTCCTTTTTTCTGTTAATTTTCATTAACGCCTTGTTCACGAGAGAAAAGATGCTCGGCAGACTTATATTCCAGCTTACCGGCAGATACTCGATTATCCCGTAACCCTTGCGTTCGGCAGGGATATATCCGACACGGCGGCTTACCATTGCCGAGATTGCTCCTTTTTTTACAGGATCGTTTTTTATCAGCACTTCGCCCGACTGGTATTCATCAATACCATATATCGCCTTGCCCAGTTCGCGTTTGCCGCAGCCGACAAGCCCGCCGACCCCGAGAATCATCCCTTTGTTCAGTTTTATATCTATATTTTCATACTTCCCGGGCAGGTTCAGCCCTTTCAGTTCCATAACTGTTTCATCAGTATATTCGTCGAACTGTCTTGAAATCCCGTAGATGTCCCTGCTGACTTCCCGTCCTACCATCATTGTATGCAGATCATGCTCTTCCGATTTCTCCGGGTCCACCTCTCCGACAAGTTCGCCGTCCTTAAGAACAAGAATTCGGCTGCAGTAGCTCATCATTTCAGACAATCTGTGAGAAATAAGACAGAATGTTGCGCTGTCGGAATATTTTTTTATCTTTGAAAACAGAAGCTCCCTCTCTTTCTCCGATAAAGCCGCTGTAGGCTCGTCCAGAAGAATAAGCGGATGAGAGATTCCGTACAATTCGGATATCATAAACGCACGAACTATCTCGACAAGCTGCCTCTGGTGAAAAGAATAACTGGAAACCTTTTTTGCGGGATCGGCGTCTATTTCAAACTGCTTAAAATAGTCCCGGGTTTTTTCTATCATGGCTTTTGAATCAAGTATTCCGTTTTTTCTTATAAAAAACTTTTCGTGCGACAGGAAAATATTTTCATAACCATAGAGGTTCGGCACGAGGTTCTGTTCCTGAAAAACCATTGAGATTCCCAGGGAAGTGCCCTCACGGTAATTCATCGGGTTATAATCCCGGCCCTTCAGCAGCATCCGGCCGTTATCTTTCAAATAAACACCTGCAATTATTTTCATTAATGTCGATTTGCCGGCGCCGTTCTCTCCGGACAATCCCAGGATTTCATTCTTTCGTATTTCAACATTTACATTATTTAAAGCTCTTACACCGGGAAACTGCTTAGTAATTCCTTCAGCTTTGAACAGTATTTCCGTTTCTCCGTACATATATCCACCTCAACCTGTAATACTATTTGACATAAGCCATCTTCGAACGATCGATATTTACTGAAACTGCAAGGATCATAATCGCTCCGGTAACTATGTGGCGTGTTGCCGGTTCCAGCCCCATAAAATTCATTCCGCTGCTGATTATCGCAATCAGTACAACGCCGAAAACCGTCCGTAACGGGCCGCCTACTCCGCCGCTCAGCTGTGTTCCGCCTATAACAACCGCAGCGATTGAATTCATCAGAAGCGATTCGCCCATATAAGGGCAGGCTGCTTCAAACATGGAAGCCTGAAGACAACCGGCAAAACCTGACATAATCCCCGAGATCATAAACGCGATAATCTGTATCTGTCTGACCCTTATTCCGGAATAAAACGTTGCCTTTTCGTTTCCGCCTATTGCATAAAGCGAACGTCCAAATGCTGTTTTACCGATTACATAATAGCAGACGACAATCGCTACAAGCGGAATCAGATCCACGTTCGGAAACGAAAACAGAAGGGACCCGTTGGAAAAGTCAAGAAAAACCTGGTTTGATATATTAACGGGAGAACTGTGCATCAGCAGCAGCGCCGCGCCGTCGAGGGCCCCCATCAATGCGAGCGTTACAAGAAAGGACGGAACTTTTACCCTGGTGACAATCAGGCCGTTGAGAGCGCCTACACCGGCTCCCGCCATAAGTCCTGCAATTACCGCCCCTCCGCCGAGATACGGCGCAAGCAGCGCTCCGATAACCCCGCAGAAAGTTGCATTCGCTCCAACCGACGCATCAATACTGCCCATCAGGATTATAAATGTCATGCCCAGTGATACTATCATCAGAAACGACATTTGCCGTATAAGATTCAATACGTTCTGAATTGAAAAAAACCTGGGAAAAAGTATGCCGAAAAACAAGCTCACGACAACCAGCAGAAGCAAAGGAAGATACTTCATCAAGGCCGTCATTTTATTTACTGATTCTTTCATTTAGTAAACCCTTTATTTCATTAAATCCTGACGTGATCTGTTCGGAATGGATATCAGATAAACAGAACCGATAAGTATTACAGCCTTGACCATATACTGTATTCTCACGTCAATGCCGCCGAGAGTCATTCCGTTTTCAAGGATGGTAATTATCAGCACCCCGAGAATTGTCCGCCTGACCCCGCCTACCCCGCCGGAGAGGGCGGTGCCTCCTACCACAACGGCAATCAGGGTGCTGAACAGATACCCCGAACCCAGCTGGGCCGAAGCCATGCCGAGACGGGAGGACAAAAACAGGGTCCCGCAACCAATCAGAAGACCCGATAAAGCGAAAGCAATTATTTTGTACTTGGCAACGTTTATACCCATTCGAGCGGCAACATCCTCTTTGCCTCCGATGGCCATGATATATCTTCCCGTCTTGGTCTTCTCGCTCAGATATACAAAGACGATGTATATTATTCCGGCCAGAATAATGCTGTTCGGAATTCCCGGAATAATTCTTCCGTTTGAAATATTACTGAAGAAATTACTCCTGATATTTATGTTATATCCTTCCGTCAGCGCAACCGCTATTCCGCAATATATGAAATTTGTGGCAAGCGTGACGATAAACGAAGGAAGTTTCACCCTGGCTACCAAAAACCCGTTAAACAACCCGAGGCATAAGCCAATAAACAGAATTAAAAATACTGTAAACAAACCTCCCACAGGAGCAAATGTCGCGGCAAGCACTCCTGAACCTACAATTATTCCGGTAATCGACAGGTCAATACTTCCCATTAAAATCGGAAAGGTAACCCCTGCGGCAATCAGCAGATAAATTGACGACAGCTGAAGTATCTCTATAATATTTCTTAATCTGATAAATGCTGGTGAAAGAAAAGAAAAAATTATCATCAGGGCGACTATTACAATAACCGGCACCAGATTGACGACTTTTTTTATATCGATTTTAGTTGTTTTCCTCACATCGGCAGTCACATTGTTATCCTTTTTAAGTACACGGGCGACTCATGCCGCCCGTGCGTCAATCAGTTGATTATTTTAATACATAGTCAACGACTGTTTCGCTGCCTATATTATTTGAAGCAAAAACCTTGTCATAGGGTGCAGAAGATGAAGGAGGCACGGTTGTATGGTCCTTGAAATGATCAAGATACAGTTGACGAATCTCTTTGTATTCGCCTGCAGCCAATGCTTCGGCATATTCCTTGGGTACTTCATATCCCTTGGGTTTCTCAACAAATTCCCAGTTGGAAAATGTATTCGGATCGATCGGAACCATCAGGTTCTGCGGGTCCCAGGTGTCGGGATTAAGTGTGCGGGACATCTTCTTCCAGTCATACGGAAGTTTATCGCCGCAGAAAGTATCGATGTACCAGTCGGCATTATCCTGTGTGAGCATAATAAATCCGGTAGACATCATTGTTTCAGGAACTGTTGGTTCCCAGCCGTGATACATGTCATAAGCAACAACAGCTGCATGTCCGGCAAGCCAGGGGCCGAATATTCCGCAGATACCATAGATGCTTCCGTCCTGCAGATATTTCATATTTTCTTTATTGGCGTCGGTTCCGATAATCTTGACGTCGGTCAGGCCGGCTTCCTTGCAGGCAACAGCCGCACCTACAGCCATACTTGTGTTGGTACAGTAAATACCGTCAATTTCGTCGCCGTATTTAATAATCCAGTCGGCAGTTACGCTGTAGCCTTTGTCCCTTGTGAAATCGCCGTATTCTTCAGCAAGGATTTCCATCTGGGGATACTTTTCAAGAGCAATCTCGTAGCCGAGTCCGCGGTCGTTGCCGGCCTTTGATCCGGGAAAACCCAGAAGAAGAAGGGTCTTGCCTTTTTCGCCCAGAGCTTCAGCCATTACGTCGCCTCCCTGCATTCCTATCGCACGGGCATCAGGAAAATGAAACATTCCCCAGTATGGGCCTGCGTCAAGAGGCGTCCACCAGTCGGCAATTTCAAGAACGTTTGAGTAATATACCTTTTCGCGGTTAACCAGTTTTGTAGCTTCGATAACCGAGCCGATAGTCGGTGAATATCCCGACATCATCTTTACATTGGAAGCAGCATAAGACGACATACTGGAGATGAACTTTTCCGGTTTTCGATCGTCGGTTGCGGCAACGTATTCGTTACCCAAAGCTTCTACGGCTTCTCTGGCTCCCTGATCAAAAGTCAGAAAAAAATCGTTAGCCATTGTGGCGTAAGTGGTAAGCATTTTCTGCGGGCCTTCCGCCGCAGCGCCCTGTTCCTGTTCTCCGTTTGCGAAGCAGTAAGTCCCCGCCAAAAGAAAAACACAAATAAGCAGTAATGCTGCTTTTCTGAAAGATTTTCCGTACATAATTAGTCCTCCTTCTTTATGCACTGATGTTATTACAATACAATTTTTATATCGTATTCATCGTTTGTATGCTCTCCTCCGTAAAATTCGGTGTTCAGAGCATGAAGTGTTCCTTCTATCCATCCGGGACCTTCCGTCGGCCAGTCTTTTCCATACGCATGGGTAACCTTTCCGGTCCTCGGGGCAAGTTTTCCGTATCGGGGCATCAGGCAGGGTGTAATACCGTTAATCGCGAACGGCGGATAGTGCCAGGTGCCTTTGTCCAGAAGCACACCCTCATCCGGCCCTACAAGAAAAGCTCTGGTTTGAGCGGGATCCGGCACAGCCATGGGCGGACAGAGAATAAATATCAGCTGTTTGCCGCCGAGCGGGAAAAAGAATTCATAGGTATCTTTATGGCACTCGGTCCAGTCGATAGGTTCTCCCGGGTCCTTGGATTTGAGAAAAAGCATTCCCATTGAGAAACGTTCCTGATCAGACAATTCAAACGGGAGCAGGTCCCAGTAGGCTTTGATCATGTCATTATCAACAGCTGCTTTTGCATCAATCGGATGTAAATTATATTTACCTTCCTCAGTGTCTTCATCTCTTCCGATAATACGGCCGAAGGCTGAAAACTCCTTCATTCCGATATCACGAAGACGTTCAAGTTTTACTTCATGAACACTCATAAGTTCTCCTTAGAAAAATTTGTTTTATGTGATACATTGCAATGCATATGCCAACTTCTCAGCAGATACCACCTAAAATTATTATTCCTTATGCTGCTTAAACTTAACGGATTACCGGTTTACAGAAACGAATACCGGCCGGCAGGTTCTTGTCGTTTTTATCAGAATAACCGTCTGTTATATGAGACAAATAATATTATTTATGTTTAATAATTTGACTTGTTAAGCGGATGGATTATATACTGTATTCTCAAAACAGGAGTTTTTAATGAAGATTCTTTCGGTAATAATGTTATCAGTATTTTTTGTTATACCCGCATTTTCTGAAAATTCCGTCGCGGTTGTAAATGTGAACGGTTATGAAATAACCGAAGATGAAATCAATTTCGAACTTGGGCAGATAGAGTATCAGGCAATGATTGTCGGCGAGCAGCAGAAAGTTCCGCTTAATTATGCCCGAGTTGAAGAACTTCGAAACATGGTAATCGAAACGCTCATCAATAAACACCTCCTTATTCAGGCATGTGCAGAACGAAATATAATAATAGACGCTGAAGAAATTGAGAATAATCTGCTGATGCTGAAAAATCAGTTTCCGGAAAAACAGCAATATTATAATTTTCTTAAACAGACAGGTATATCCGAAAACAGGCTGAGGGAAGAAATCCGGACATCTCTCAGGATAGATCTTCTCGCAACCAGTGAGCTGAAAAGTGCGGGATATGAACTTGGCAGTATTTCAGAAGAAGAAAAACAAAAAGCACTTGCCCGTTTACTTTCCGAATTACATGAAAAGGCTGTAATTGAAAGGTTTGAATAAAGGTATTAAATACTGATGACCCCGAATATATAAACCGACTTTCAACTTTTAATGATTAATATTAAAATCAGCTCCATGAAAACATTAATCCTCGCCGAGAAGCCGAGCGTAGGGCGCGAGCTTGCCCGCGTTCTCAAATGCGGAAAAAAGACCAAAAGCCATATCGAAGGCGATAATTATATTGTAACCTGGGCAATGGGACATCTTGTTGAGCTGGCTGATCCGGGCGCCCATGATCCTGCATTCAGGGAATGGAAAACAGATCATCTGCCTATAATCCCTGAACGGATGAAGCATAAGGTTATAGGACGAACATCACAACAGTTCAGTACGATTAAAAAACTGATGCATCGAAACGATGTCGGAAACCTGATAATCGCAACCGACGCCGGGCGCGAAGGAGAACTTGTTGCACGGTGGATAATGCGGCTGGCCGGGTATAAAGGCCCGTTTCAGCGCCTGTGGATAAGCTCACAAACGGATAAAGCCATACTCGAAGGCATGAAAAACCTGAAACCCGGCCGTGATTACGATAAATTGATGCATGCGGCCGAATGCCGCGCAGAAGCGGACTGGCTTATAGGGCTTAATGTAACGCGCGCCCTGTCATGCACATACGACACCCGGCTGTCTGCAGGCCGCGTCCAGACACCGTCGCTTGCCATGGTGCAGGCCCGTGAACAGCAGATTCGTGATTTCAAACCAAAACCCTACTGGACGCTTGAGGCTAATTTCGGAGGGTTTTCAGCATCATGGCGCGGAAAATCCGGCAGCAGGATCTTCAGTGAAACAGCCGCGGCGGAACTCGGTTCAAAACTGAAAAATGCCGAAGCAGAAATAATCAGCGTAACAGAGAAGGACCACAGCGTCCCCCCGCCGCTGGCTTATGACCTGACGGCGCTGCAGCAGGAAGCCAACCGTACGCTCGGATATTCGGCGAAACAGACACTGAAGATCCTTCAGGGACTCTATGAACGCCATAAAATCGTCACATACCCCCGGACCGACTCACGCTATCTTACTGCCGACATTGAACCGACCATTCCCGAAAGGCTCAAAGCCCTGAACGGAACGGACTGGAAGAAACGCGCGAATGAAATTCTGAATTCAAACCCAAAACCCGGAAAACGCCTGTTTGACGACAGCAGGGTAAGTGATCACCATGCCATAATCCCGACGGAAGAAAATGTAAAAACCGACAGGCTTTCGGCAGAAGAAAAAGCCCTGTGGAACATGATTGTGAAACGTTTTCTGGCGGTTCTGTCGCCTTCGCATAAATATGTTAAAAAAAGCGCCGAGATTCGTGCAGCCGGAGAATCATTTTTTATAAGCTCTTCAAATGTAATCAGCGAAGGCTGGCGTGCGATAGAATTCCGCGCAGTGGATGTGTCCGATTCTGAAGAAACAGGATCCGGACGAACAGGAGATCTCGAAACGGGCCAAAAACTCAGGATTGAAAAAACACAGCTTCAGCAGAAACAGACAACCCCTCCGCCTCACCTGACTGAAGCGACGCTCCTTGCATCGATGGAGAAACACAACCTAGGAACCCCGGCAACCCGGGCTGATATTATAGAAAAACTAATTTCAAACCGATACATCGAACGCAGCAACGGCGTTCTGAGAATTACCCGGGCCGGCGATGAAGTCCTGACCCTGGCACCTGAACAGCTTAAATCTCCGGAGTTAACAGCAGAATGGGAACTCCGACTGGCAGGTATTGCCGAAGGCAGGGAAAAAGCGGGCTCGTTTACAGCCGACATCAAAAAGAACACGGAAGAACTTGTAGCGTCTGTTAAAACCGGCGGAAAGAGTTATAAGCCTGCTGACTTCAGCAACAAACCCTGCCCGTTATGCGGAAGAATGATGATGCCGGTCAAAGATAAAAAGGGTCGGGAAATCTACGTTTGCCGCTCCTTGTCATGCGGGTACGAAGAAGAACCTGAAGACAGAAATCCGTACGGATACCGCAAACCCTCGCAAAAGGAAAAAGCAGTAGCAAGAAAGCTGATAAAACAATATTCCGAAAACAGTTCCGATACTTTTACTCTCGCAGATTTGATCAAACAAAAGAATCAGGACAAAAACAGACAGTAATAACAACTCTCAACAGCGGGAAAAGAATTAATTTGGAGAATTTAAAAAAACTGCGTTATAGACTTGCTAAAAGCATGTTAATTTGCCTAAAATTATAATGTAATATTCTGCTATTGGAGAGCGTAATGTCTGACCTCAGAAATAAAAAACTGAAAGTTCTGGTCACAGAAGATGAAGCTATTAATCGAATGTACATAACCACAATTCTTGAACGAAAAGGCTGGGACATCCATGAAGCTGCAGACGGACTTGAGGCCCTGGACTATATAAAAAAGAATAAATACGATGTAGTACTGATGGATATAAGCATGCCCAATCTCAACGGTATTGATGCAACTATAAAAATTCGACAGCAGGAACCCGAGACTGAACATCTGCCTGTAATTGCATTAACCGCACATGCCTTTCCTTCCGACAGAAAGAAGTTTCTTGATGCCGGAATGGACGACGTAGTTGTAAAGCCGCTTAACGAGAGGTCTCTTATTGAAGTAATTATGAAGTACGTAGACTGAACACCCGTTCAGTGCTATATTGACTCAGAATGGAGTTATTCAGAAAAGAATTCGTTATAGATCCCAACGATCCCATGTCCTACGGCCAGGCGTCCAGCAGTTTCAAGAAAACATTGAAACAACTCGGGATTCCGTCGGATATTATCAAGAGAACAGCAATTGCAATGTATGAGGCTGAAATAAATACAATCATCCACGGCGGCGGCGGCACAGGCAGTGTAGTAATAGAAGACGACCATATTCTGATCATCTTTAAGGATGAAGGCCCGGGTATTGAAGATATTGAACTGGCAATGCAGGAAGGATATTCAACCGCATCTGCAGAGATCAGGGAAATGGGATTCGGCGCAGGCCTTGGCCTTCCGAACATCAGGAAAAACTCAAACAGCCTTAAAATAGAATCCGAAAAGGGAAAAGGGACCGTTGTAACAATAAGGATAGATCTGTGAAAAATCGTATTCATTCGGTAGTCCTTGACCGGGAAAAATGCAAAGGATGCACTACCTGTATTTCGCATTGCCCTACAGAGGCTATCAGAGTCCGCCAGGGAAAAGCCTCAATAATAGAAGAACGCTGCATCGACTGCGGAGAATGCATAAGAGTATGTCCGCATCATGCCAAACGGGCGCAATCCGACAAACTGGAAATGCTCGATCGTTTTGATTTTACCGTAGCTATTCCGGCCCCGACACTTTACGGACAGTTTAAAGATCACTATTCAATCGATATGATTCTTACCTCGCTTAAAAAAATAGGCTTTGACGATATATTTGAAGCGGCTGAAGCGGCCGATATTGTAACAGAAGAATTGAAAAAGGCATTAAAGGAAAAAGACGAAAATATTCCATGGATTTCATCTTCATGTCCTGCAATAGTAAGGCTTATCCAGACCCGTTTCCCGGGGCTTATCGATCAGATTATCAGAATTGAATCCCCGATGGAAATTGCAGCAAGAATAGTCAAGAATGATATCTATCCCGATAAAAAAAACATCGGCGTCTTTTTCATCAGCCCCTGCCCGGCAAAAATTACTGCCGTCCGAAATCCTCTGGGCTCACAAAAATCATCGGTAGACGGAGTAATTGCTATAAACGATATCTTCGTTACCCTTCTGAACACTGCTTCCAACCTGACCGAAGTGGAAAAGCTCGGAAGGGCTTCATCGCGGGGTGTAAACTGGGCAAAAAGCGAAGGTGAAAGCCACTCTACAGACTGGTCTGAAACAGTCGCCGTCGACGGCATTGATAATGTGATCAAATTTCTTGAAGAGCTTGAAAACGGGAAAATCAAGCATGTTGATTTCATTGAAGCCATGGCATGTCCCGGCGGATGTGTAGGAGGCGCGCTGACAGTAGAAAATCCTTATATCAGCAAAGCGAGAATAATCAGAAAAGCAGGCAAAATTGGGGACGAAAACAGGGGCGGAAAACTCGCACCGAATTCAAAAGCAATGCTGAAGATGAATACAGAAATTCAGCCGCGTGAGGGGTTAAAACTCGATGAAAATTTCAGGAAAGCACTTGAAAAGATGGCGCAGATCGAAGAAATATATAATTCCTTACCCGGGCTTGACTGCGGGTCCTGCGGCGCACCGACATGCCGGGCTCTTGCCGAAGATATAGTTACCGGTTCGGCAAAGAAAAACGACTGTATATTTGTACTGAGGGATGAGATCAAGAATCTCACTGAAAATCTTGCGGAGCTTGGTTCATGGATGCCTCCGTTATTATCCGATGAGGATAAAAGTTAGTGACCGATTACGAACTGAAACTTACTGAATTTCTTTCTTCATTTGTAACCGAAACCAGGCTCGGCAAAATGAACAATATTCTCCGGCAGCGCACCCGTTATATTACTGTAGTGCTTGAGGATATTTTCCAATCCCATAACGCAAGCGCCGTTCTCCGCTCATGCGACGGTTTTGGAATTCAGGATGTACATGTAATCGAAAACCGTAACAGCTTCAATCCTAATAAAGAAGTTGATATGGGAACATCACAATGGCTTTCCATTAACCGGTACCAGCCTGAAACCAGGGAAAACTGCACTGCAGAAACATTAAATGAATTGAAAAAAAACGGATACCGGATAGTAGCAACCACACCCCATACGAATGATACGAACCTTGAAGATTTTGATCTGGAACGCGGAAAGGCCGCCGTGGTATTCGGAACCGAGCTGGAGGGAATAAGCAGCGAGGTTGAAGAATCCGCAGACGAATTTCTGAAAATTCCAATGCACGGATTTGTTGAAAGCTTCAACATCTCAGTTGCATGCGCGCTTACCCTTCACCATCTGAGCTGGAAACTGCGAAACAGTGATATCAGATGGAATCTCCCGAAAGAAGAGCAGCAACTGATAAAGCTGGAATGGCTGAGAAAAACCGTCAATAACGCATCAGCCCTGGAAGCCCGTTTCAAATCGGAACAATAACATCTGCAGCGAAGCTAAGCCGTTTTTCGGTGCAGATTTGTTGTAACGGCTGAGGATTAAAACAATTTGTGGCTTGATTCATACAGCAAAGGGGATTATATTCAAACCATGGCAGAAATAAAATCAGCACTTGAACTGGCTCTTGAAAGAACGGCCGGAATGGAAGTAGATAAAAGCAAGCTTCAGGAAAAAGAATTTAAGGTGAAAGGCAGAAAAGCCGCATTAGCTTTTCTTGAAGGAAAAACCGAAATTGCAGAATTTTCCAAAACCCTTAAACAGCAGAAAGGCGACGGGAAAGAAGCCTTTAAAAAAGGAGCGGCAGGATCGTTTATGTCGATACTGAAACTTCCCATCGACACAGACTATAAACCGGAGTTTATGAAAGCAGCCGACGGGCTTGCGGCAATTTCCGATTCAAAGGGCAGCATCAAACAGATGTTTGAACAATTGGTTCAATTCTTTGATCAGTATCTCCAGAACCGCGAACAGATGGAAAAACAGCTGGCAGCCCAGTACCAACCCGTATTAAAACAAAAAGAGGAAGCCATATTTGCCCAGACCGGTTCGCGAATAAAACTGGATCCTATGGATGATCCGGATTTTCAGAAGGCTTACTCACAGAACATCGGAAACCTGTCCAAAAACTACCTTGAAGCCCTGAATCAGGCAAAAGAGCAGCTTAGGAATTTTCTCGACATAGAGGAATAAATGGCCAAGCTCAGCACCCTTGAGAATCTTGCGACTTTAAATGGAACTCCGCTCTTTATAATAGATCATGATATTATCAGAAAAAATTACATTGATTTTAAAAGCCTGCTTCCCAGAGTCCAGATCTTTTACGCAGTCAAGGCCAATTCTGATCCTGAAATAGTAAAAACCCTTTACAATATGGGTTCAAGTTTTGACGTTGCATCAATGAACGAGTTTCTGCTTGTTCATGAAAACATAAGGGAAATGCCTGAAAATGCACGACAAAAGTTCATATGGGAAAAGATCATATACGCTAATCCGATAAAAGATATAAAAACGCTAATCGAACTTGATAAATATAAACCGCTGGTGACTTTTGATAATATCGATGAAATCCACAAGGTTAAACAATATGCACCCAATGCCGGACTTGTTCTGAGAATAAAAGTCCCCAATACCGGAGCAATGGTTGAGCTTTCCTCAAAATTCGGGGCTGATCCCGGCGATGCAGTAGAGCTGATTGGAGAAGCCCACAGTCAGGGACTGGTAGTTGAAGGCCTTAGTTTTCACGTAGGCAGCCAGACTACAAATTTTGAAAATTATATACAGGCTCTGAGTGTAGTTTCGGGCATTATAAATGAGG
The DNA here is from genome assembly GCA_963675665.1 of Spirochaetia bacterium. Taxonomy (GTDB): domain Bacteria; phylum Spirochaetota; class Spirochaetia; order UBA9216; family UBA9216; genus Thalassospirochaeta. The sequence continues at coordinate 2,105,416 of OY776510.1, read as the reverse complement.
CAAAGCTGAGCGGTTATGAAAAACTGAAGATCGTCGATATCGGCGGCGGTTTTCCTGCGCCGTATGACGTCAATGTCCAGCCTTTTAAAAATCTCGCGCGCAGACTTAATTCCGAACTTGACCGTTTATTCGACAGCAATATAGAAATCTTTGCCGAACCGGGCCGATTTCTCGTTGCAACAGCCTGTACCTCGGTGGCTTCAGTAATAGGCAAAGCTGATCGAAGCGGAAAACGATGTTATTATATAAATGACGGTGTCTATCACACTTTCTCAGGCATAATTTTCGACCACTGTAAATACCATCTTCAGGCATTAAAAACCGGCCCAAAGCAGATTTGTTCGGTCTTCGGTCCCACCTGCGACGCTCTCGACACTATTTCACTTGCTGAAGAACTGCCCGATCTTGAGATTGGAGATCTTGTCTACAGTGAGAATATCGGAGCATACAGCAGGGCTTCTTCAACATGGTTCAACGGCTTTCCTCCTGCCGAGATTGTTCATATTAATCAATAAAAAGACTTGACCCCTGAGTTTTTGGAGCATATTATTAATCGTAATATCGAAGGTCGTCGGCTTATTACGGCCGTCGGTATTTTCATAACTTACTTAACTCCTTTTTCAGCGGCCATTAACAGGCCGCTGTCTTTTCAAGCGGGACAATAACTAATGAGACGTCTGCTTTTTATACTTCCGGTTCTCCTGTTTTTTCTTCCCGGCTGCAGCGGGCGGGTGGAAACTGTGTCAGTTGATTTCAATAAAACTGTAATAATAATCTGTGATCCTGAAAATTACCTGCAAACACCGTATTTTAAAAGCATAATTTCAGAAATGAGAAAAACATTTTCGCAGATGCTCATTCTTTCCGAGTTTATTTCTGATAAAACTGTGGATGTTATTATAAAAGAAATCGACAGGATTCAGGAGGATGAAGTATGTATCTTTATGCTGATAACCGGAAGTTCAAGAGTTCTCCTGTCAAGCGAATGGAATCTCTGGATGCCCGACCTGTGGCGTTCTCTGGATTGCAAAGGGAAAATTCTTTTGGCAGATGCTCCGTGGGGGGACGAATTTCTTAACCCTCTTAAAACCGGAAAACCGGAAACGGTATGGGTAGTAAACGGCAGGCTCGGCTACCTGCGCAGGAAACTGCCGAAATCACTGCTTGCCGCTTCATGCCGCTTTGACGAAGTCAATATTCGAAGCAGGGGAATCGACGGACAGACAAGACTCCCGCTTTTTTCGTGGTATTTTCTTGACCTTTTAAACAAGAAGATGCTGCAGGATTCAGATAAAACGGAAATAGTACAAATTATAAACGAGGCAGTTGAACTGACGGCAACTGCACGCTCCCGGGGAATTGTAAACGAACTGGAAGAAACACTTTTCTTTAATAACAGCGAAATAGAAAGAGAAGAATACCGAACATTCCCTCATCCTGTAATCTGGAACGGTCTTGCCGACCATATATTTCCTGAGGAACCGCAATGAAACATTATGCCGCAATGATTCTGCTGATCTTTGCCCTGGTCCTGCTAATAGCTGCCCTGCCGTCTCTTTTTTCATACGGCCGGCCATCCGTTATTCAGTATTATTCAAATTCAGGAGACCCGGATTTTATCGGAAAAAAACTGTATAAGATTCATTTTCATCCCGACAACATCTGGAAGAAACCTCTTTTATACATGAGGCAGATAAAGGAAGGTACAGTATTCGATTACCGCGAAGGCAAAACCAGGAGAAACTGGCTGAACCAGGCCCCCAGATATTTTAAAGTATCATTATCATACCTCTGTCTTTCAGGGGTTATCAGCCTGTTAATCGGGATTCCCGCAAGTCTCCTGACAGCCGAAAAAAAGCGGAATTCGGCTTTTTACGAGTTTCTTTCTTTCATGACAGTACTGCCGGATTTTATTCTCATATTTTTAATACAGTTCCTGTTTTTCTATATTAACAAGGCTGCCGGTGGAAATCTTGTCAGAATATATACTTCATCCGCCTCAGACCGTGCGGTGTTTTTACCGCTGTTGATATTAAGCTGCTACCCCGTCCTTTACATTCTCAGAACAACAGGAAGCTGGCTGAAAGACGTCAATAACCAGCAGTATATTACTTTTGCCCGGTCCAAAGGGCTTTCTGCACGGCAAATACGTTTTTTCCATGTCGGACCTGCTGCAATCCATTATATAAAAGGCGATTTACATAAAATTCTTGCAATATTGTTCTCAAATCTTTTCATAACGGAATTGATGTTTAACAACAAGGGAATAACATCATTTCTTTTCAACAATATCAGCCAGTACTCATGTACTGTCAACACCATCCTGATGCTGCTGCTTCTTTATCTGGCGGTATATATCTGCCTCTTTGCCGTACTTCAATTGATCGGAATTATATTCAGACGGGGTTTACCATGAATTTCAGATTAGTTATCGGCGCAGTGCTGCTGCTGCCTGTACTTATTGCAGCTTTTTTCGGCCCGTCACTGGCCAAATACCCTTTAACATTTTCCGAACAGGTCAGGTATGAATTAACTGATAAAGGTCGGGAGCTTGTAGCGCCTCCTTCGCCTCCGTCGGAAGACTTTTTTCTCGGAACAGACAAAGGCGGAAGAGATATTTTATCGCTTATACTCTACGGAGCCAGGTGGACTGTCGGAATAACATTCATTCTTGCAGCACTGAAAGTATTAATCGGAGGTCTTTTCGGAATTTCAGCTGCGCTTAACCAGCGTAAAAATATCTATATGTTAAAAGCAACTCCTCTGAATGCCCTGCCCCAGATTGTATTCATATACTTTGTTCTCGCCAGAATCTCAATAAACTTTCCGTTTAACGAGCTTATACTGATATCGATTTTCTCCGTTATAGTACTGATTTTCGGAACACCGGCAAGCGCCGCAGCTATTGAAGCTGTAGGCAGGGAACTTGCCAGCAAGGAATTCTTCACAGCAGCAAGGGCTTCAGGCGCCGGAAACATCTATCTTGTAACCCATCATATTCTTCCTTTTCTGAAAGAACGGCTGCTTACTCTTTTTATAGGCGAGATGATTTCGGTACTTAACACAATAGGCCAGATGGGAATTTTCGGAGTTTTCCTGGGCGCCACAGTGATGACTTTTGACCCTCCGACTTACAATTCAAGGCTTCATGAATGGGCTGGTCTGGTAGGTCAGGCAAGGTTTTATATATACAACGATCAATGGATTCTTTTTGGTCCGCTCGGGGCCTATATTATTTTTCTGACGTCGCTTTACATGATTCACGAGGGTTTAAAATTCAGCTTCAGAAAAACATACCGTATTCTGTAACAGTACCCGGTTATACTACCCGACCCTTCGTAATAGTTTGGAAACAGTGTTCATAATTCGCGCGGTAATTCCCCAGATAACTTCGCCCTCAAAGCGGTATACCACAAACCTGTTTCTGTCATTTGACCAGGGATTCCAGTATGTTTCAGGAAGTCCAAGCTCCTTTGCAGGAAAAAGGTCAACACGTTGGCCTTTCTCATCACTATACCATGGTTCACATGTCTGTCTGTAATTATAGAATTCCGGTTCGGTATCAAGAAAGAATTTCACAGGAACTGCAAAGAGCTTCTCCACCTCATCAGGGTTGGGCCTGAAATCGGCAATCGATGAAATATCCATCCACCCAAGATAAACATCAATCAATGAACCGTTTCTTGTCAGCAGATATCCGGCTGAGTCAAAAACTGAAACATCATCCGCATCTGCTCCGGTCTCTTCAATAGTCTCGCGTATGACTGTTTCAATGGAGGTACTATCTTCATCATCAACCATTCCTCCCGGAAAACAAATTTCTCCACCCTGCCTGATACCTGCGGCCCTTTTCTCAAACAATATTGAATCTACCCCGTCTGCTTCCATAAACGGCACCAGCACTGCTGATCTGAAGAACTCCTCGCTTCCGATCAGCCTTCGGTCACAACCGTTAAATTCTTTTCCCACAAGGTCAATAAGTTTTCTGTAATATTCTTCCGCCATACCCTTCCTGCCACAGTAAATTTACAGAATATTTACTTTTTAGTACAGTGGATTTTAAATATCGCCCCGTTTTAATAAGTTAATACAACCTGATAGCCGATGATTTTAAAACGGCAAAGATTTTCTGCCCTTTCTCAAGTCCAAGTTCATTAACAGAAGCAGCAGATACTCTTGCCTTGAAAATGAAACCGGCATTCAGTTCTACCATGCAGGTCTTCCCTTCTTCAATTATTTCTGCAACAACAGATTCCATAACGTTCCGGGCGCTGGATTTGATATTTTCGCGGGACAGAATCACATCATTAACAGAAAAAACCGCTCTTCGGAAATCTCCGTCCCGCCCCGGGCAATACAATGTTGTTCCGGCTGCTTCATAAAAATTGAAATATTCGTCATGTCCGGTGATCTTTCCGGATATCATATTCTCGTCATGCTCTACCGGCTTCCCGTTCTCAAGTTTTATTATGGAATCGGCCGTTCTGTATGCAAAATCAACATGGTGAGTGCTGAAAACAACTGTAGTTCCTGTTTGAATAATATCTGAGATAAGGTTTTCCATCTGGCTGATGTTCTCAGGATCCACACTTGCAGTCGGTTCGTCCAGCAGCAAAAGGTCCGGCTTCAAAACCATTGCCCTTGCTATTGCCGTACGCTGTTTCTCTCCGCCCGAAAGTTTTTGTGAATGCCGGTCTTTTAACGCCTGTAACCCCCACCGGTCAAGCTCAGCGGTCACCCTCCGTTCAATTTCATCTCGCGGAATTTTTTTTATCTTAAGCCCGTAAGCCACATTACTGAATACGCTTCCCGACAGCAGATAAGGATGCTGATGCACCATTACTGCATTTGCATTCGTCTCAACAACTCCGGATTCGGGAACAAGCAGGCCGGCTGCAAGTTTCAACAGGGTTGTTTTACCGCATCCGTTAGGTCCCAGAATCGCATGACAGCCTTTTTCCGGAATGTCGAGACGCGAGATATCCAGAACATTCCCGTTATCAGGGTTCCACGGTTCGTAACTGAATTTCAGATTGCTAATTCTCATGCTTCACCGTCCAGTGAGTGATAAAATTTACCAGAAACGCAATTACCATCAGAATCACACCGAGAGCAAGAGCCAGTTCAAACTGCCCCTTGCTTGTCTCAAGACTGATAGTTGTGGTTATTGTCCGGGTCCACCACCGTATATTGCCTCCGAGCATCATCGAAACTCCCACTTCACCGATTACCCTGCCGAAACCCGCAAGCAGAGCGGTAGTTACGGCAAACCGGGCTTCCCACATAATAGTGAAGAATATCCTGAAACGCGAAGCGCCGAGAGTCACCAGTGTTTCCCTGAGGTTGATGTCAAGCCGGCCGACACTGGTATTCACCATTGATGCAATTATCGGAAATGCAAGAACTGTCTGGCCTATAATTACCGCCGAAGGGTTAAAAAGAAGCCCGAGGTACCCCAGCGGTCCAGATCGGGAGATAACGGAATAAATTATCAGGCCGATTACAACCGTAGGCATTGCCATAAGTGTATTAAGAACAGTTATAACGATTCTTCTGCCCCGAAACCGGTACAGCCCCAGAATAGCACCTGCGGGCAAACTGATTAATGCCGATAGCAACGTTGAAGCTAAAGCAAATCGGAGCGATGTCCCGGCGATGTAGTAAGTTTCCCGATCCAGAGAGACAAGAAGTTTTAACGCCTGAACAAACGCTCCATCCATATTGAAAACCTGTTAATTATTTTATTACATCGGGATAGAACAGCTGCTCACCGTTCTTTTTAAAGTTCCTGATTATATCCTGCCCTTCCGCTCCCGTGACAAAATCGATTAAAGCCATTGCGCCTTCAAAATTGACGTGTTTATGAAGTTCAGGATTGACAGCAATAACTCCATATGGGTTAAACAGAACAGGATCACCCTCAACAACTATATCAATTGTTATATTATCTTTCATTGCAAGATATGTACCGCGATCAGTAAGCGTATACCCCTGCATGTCGTCGGTCATTGTAATAACTGTTCCCATACCCTGGCCGGCTTCCTTATACCACTTGCCATCATTGACAGCGCCGGAAGACTGCCAAATCTCTTTCTCCTTGACGTGAGTTCCGGAATCGTCGCCCCGGGATACAAAATCAGCGTTCACTTCAGCAATCTTCGCGAATGCCGCTGCTGCATCATTCATTCCTTTAATCCCGGCAGGATCAGAATCAGGACCCAGCACAACAAAATCGTTATGCATGAGATCGCGTCGATTTACCCCGAATCCGTTTTCAACAAAAGCATCTTCACGGCTTCTTGCATGAACCATGATCAGATCAACATCGCCTGCTTCTCCGTGAGCAATTGCTTTACCGGTTCCCACTGCGATTACATCAACCTTGTAACCGGTCTTCTGCTCAAATGCCGGAAGAAGCACGTCGAGAAGCCCTGTATTCTCGGTGCTGGTTGTAGTTGCCAGTTTTAACCTCGGGTTTTCGGGTGCCGCCTGAACCGCGGCGGCCTCCTGTTGTCCCGGCGCTGCGGGTGCTGCTTCCTGCTGACCGCCGGCAAAAGCCAGAAAACTTACGGCCAACAGCAGAAGAACGGATACTGTTTTGAGTGTGTTTTTCATTTTTTCCTCCAAATGGTTAATCTGAAGGCAGGAAAGTTTTATCTTGATTATACTCTCTGCCTTTCCAAACACGGGAGGCATATCTGTTTCCGGATATACCCATAGACAGAAAATCATGCACATTGTGTTTAGATTTTTCTGTTCGGCTATGATTGATGTTAACTTTTTTGCTCAGGTATTGTCAATATTTTTTAAAGGAGATATTTTAATTATACGGCCGCGGCCGGTTTTCACTGGTTGATTTCAACTTTCTGGTGAAGAATTCCCCAGGAATAAAACTCTGATGTCAATTCCAGGGTATTAAAAAGTTCAAACTCGGTAAAATCCGCTACCAGGTAATAAGTAACTTTGCTTTTATCAGTTGATTCTTCCCAATCCATGATTCTAATCTCGGGAGTAAGCGTTTGATCCTCAAAACCTCCAAGCTGGGCAGCCCTGATTTCATCCGCTCCGGTATAACTGTCTTCCGAACCGTCCGGGGCAACAAAGCGGAAATCAGCGTCCGAATGATAAGCGGACATAAGCAGATCAATATCCTGGTTCTCCAGACCCTCGATAAAATTGGTAACAACCTGTTCGGGCAGCATTGAAGAAAACATACATGATAATGCCAACAGTGTAATAAGCATTAATAAAATAATCTTTTTCATAGTAAAATCCTCAGGTAAGCTCATTTATACGATATTAATCTGCAATAATCAACGTTTTTTTCTACAGTTACCTGTTATTCACAGAACAGTTTATTTTGCTTTCTTTTTCTTGCATCTGAATGCAAACGGGGTTATCTTGGAACTGGAGGTAGATTATGCCTTCTGAGAACGACCGAATTATTGATTTTATACGGGAGAACATTGACCGGTACGGCTTTGAGGGTGCCGTAATAGGAATAAGCGGTGGTATTGATTCCGCCGTAGTAGGAAAACTCTTAATAAATGCGCTCGGCAGACACAGGGTCTTCGGGCTGTTGCTTCCTGAACGTGATTCATCAAAAAGTACAATAGCCGATTCTTTGCTTGTTTGTGATTATCTGGAAATAGATTATAAACTGAAACCCATAACTCCGCTTGTCAGAAAACTCGGGGTCTACCGCATGAAACCCCCGGCTGGATTATTTCCGCGCAGGATTCAGGAAAAATACGCCGCAAATGTCTGGAACAGCACCGAAACACCGTACCTGAACGATTTAAAAACTTCCGGAGGTTCAGCCAATCGGAAAAACCTTGCCTATTACAGAACAAAACACCGCTTCAGGATGATCAGCCTGTATTTCGAAGCGGAAAAACGCGGCTGCGCCGTTGCCGGGACTACAAACCTGACAGAAATGCTTACGGGCTTCTATATTAAATGGGGTGATGATTCAACCGATATTGAACCGATCATGCATCTTTACAAAACTGAAGTTTTTAAACTTGCCGAAGAACTCGGCATCCCCAGAAAGATAATAGACAAGAAACCGAGCCCGGATATTGCCCCCGGCATAACCGACGAGTTTGCGCTGGGAATGAGTTATGAAAAGCTCGATTATATACTGAAAGGTCTCAGGGAAGGCTCTCCCCTGCATGAAGCAAAGGATACCGAGATAACCCTGGTGAAGGAAATCCTTGCCGCTGCGGAATTCCGCAATATCAGGAACCTGAGTCTGCTCAATTCTGCTGAATAACAGGCGTATCCCTTTTGATATAACCCAACCGTTTTGAAATTTCGGCGGCAGTCTGTTTTACAAGCTCTATAATGCGTTCCCGATCGGGTAAAACCTGTGAATCAAGACTCCATGGAGAACTTACAGCGGCAATTATTATTCCCCGATAATCATAAACCGGCGCGGCAATACCGTAAGTACCCACTTCATTTTCCTGGTTATCGATAGAATACTTTCGCTCACGGTTCAGATCGATTTGCCTTATTAATTCATCTATATCGGTTATTGTATTTTCGGTGTAGGGCTTCAAACCCTTTTTTTCATATATCTTTCGAATGTTCTCATTTGTATGACCTATTAAAAGTGATTTTCCAAGAGCCGTACAGTACAACTGATGCCGCTGTCCGATAAAACAGTATTTTCTCATTTCATTATACTGTTCGTACCGATCGATAAAAACAAGTTCATTATCCTGTTCAATACCAAGGAAAACAACCTGTCCCGTCATCTTTGACAGGTTACGCAGGTATGGCTGGGCTTCTGTCTTTAATTCCAGACTTCCAAGATACATGCTTGTAAGTTCAAGAAAACCCAGACCCAGCCTGTAAACACTGGTAGAATCATTTTTATCGATATAATTTCGGTCCCGTAAGACTGAAAGAAGGCGGTATACCGTGCTTGTGGGAAGCTCAAGCTTCTGACTAATTTCGGTTAAACTAAGCCCCTCAGGCTCCCGCGATAGATGCTCCATAATATCAAAAGCACGATCAATCGACTGTACCTTCATTAGACCTTCCTTTTAATTTAATAATAAGATAATTAAATGCCGTTTAAAAATCAACCTTTCTGATGCGGTATCACCGCATCAGAGAGAACCAGCCAAAACATTCAGAATCTGTTATTTCCAATCCTTTTTAACATTGGTGAATCTGTAATAATCCTGATTTAGGGCTATTACAGATACTCATTAACTTTCTAATTAAATACCTGCAGAGGCAACCATATCGAAACCTCGGGAATAAACGTAACCAGCAAAAGTACAATAATATTACAGAGAATAAATGGCACTGCATTTCTTGCTATTTTTGTTATAGGCATTCCGCAAATCTTCGTAGCTGCATTAAGGCACATACCTACCGGCGGTGTAATCAGACCAATAGCCAAACCGACTATTAATATTGCACCCAACTGAAGCGGATGAACCCCGAACCCCGCCATTATCGGAAGCAGAATCGGCGATAACAGATACAGTGCTGGTACAACATCAATAAATGTACCTATTAAAAGTATAAGCAAGTCTACAAGAAGGAGAATCCAGAACCTTGAAACCTCAAGATTTACAAGAAATGCTCCTATCGTCTGTGGTATCTGTTCAATTGAAAGAATCCACGTATATATTGTAGAAAACCCTACGATAAAAAGAACTGAACTGGAAAACAGCACCGTTTTTATCAGTGCATGCCAGAAATCTTTCAACGTCAGTTCTTTATACACAAAAAACCCTAAAATCAATGAATACAGAACTGCAATACCTGCCGATTCAGTGGCCGTAGCTATTCCGAACGAAATAGACAGTATTATAAACAGCGGCATCAGCACTGCAAGTATTCCACCCCAGCTTTGCTTTAAAAAAACCTTAAAAGGAACAGGTTTATATTCCGGGTGATAATTATTCTTTTTTGAGATACCGAAAACCATAAGAATCTGCGTCAGGCCAATCATTATTCCGGGAACTGCTCCGGCAAGAAACAAGGCTCCTACCGATTGCTGAGAAATCATTGCGAACATCAACATTGGAATACTCGGAGGGATTATCATCCCCATTGTTGATGAACCGACCGTAACACCAGCTGAAAATCCTTTGCTGTATCCTTTTGCTTCCATCTCCGGAATAAGTACAGATCCAATTGCTGAAGTATCTGCCACAGACGATCCGGAAATTCCGCCGAAGATCATGCTTGCAACTACATTTACCTCACCAAGACCTCCCCTGAACGGTCTGACCAGAAACAGGCTGAAGTCTATTATTCTTCTTGTGATCCCGCCTTTATTCATCAGATTTCCGGCCATAATAAAAAGCGGCAATGCTATCAGAACAAAACTGTTTGTACCGGCCCATATTCTCTGGGGCAAAATGGAAATAAGCTCCGGCTTTTCCAGTAAAAAATACAGCAGCCCGGACGCTCCGAGAGAAAAACATATCGGTACTCCAAGAATTATAAAGATTACCAGACTGGCAAGTAAGATGATTATTCCCATCTATGCAACCTCACTTGAAGAATTCTCATTCCAGTTTATTATGATTCCCGCAATATTGAAGATACAGTAAAGCCCGATAAAAAAAGCACTGAACGGCATCATAAAGTAAAAGAATTTTATCGGTACACGAAGCCCGTTTGTCAGAACGTCTCCGACCTTCGTAATCCAGTTATAACTCATAAATACAATACTAATCTGAAGGCCAAGAATTATCAGATCATTGACAATATCAATCACTTTCCTTTTTTTGCCTGTGCAGGTATCATAAAAAAAGCCTATTCTGATATGTTCGTTATATTTCATACCGATAACGGCCCCGAAATATGTAGTTGAAATAAATAACATGGTTATCAATTCTTCGGCCCAGACAAAAGTAATTCCGAAAAAATACCGCATAAAAACAAAAACTATTATTAGCACTGTCATAAAAAGCAACAGGATACGACAAAAAACTTCGTATCCGCTGCAGACCCTGTTAATTAAACCAGTCAAATCTCCCTCCTATACAAGCAAATATACCTTAATTATAGCATCTTCCATTTCATTACAAGAAAAATTAATTACTGACGATTGAGTCTTTATCAGAAGTTTTTCCGGCTTTCTAATACATTCTTTAACGTATTTGGGAAGCAGGAAAGCATAACGTTAAGTAAATGCTTTCCTGCCGGTTTTTTATTTACCTTCAGCAATCCTGCGAATTTCATCAATATCAGCTTGAGAAAAAACACCCTTTTCAATGTAGTACTGATATACAGGCTGCACCTTATCAATAAAAACCTGTCTCTGAGCCGGAGTAAGTTCATTTACTTCCATATTGGCTCGGCAAACTTCCTCACTCAGTTTTGATTCTTCCTTTAACAGGTCATCATTTATTTTCATATGCTCATGGGCACACTCGAGCAGGATATCCTGAATACCTTTATCAAGAGAATTAAACCACGCTAACGGAACATAGAGCATTTCAGCATGATACTGGTAGTTAACTACAGAAAGATATTTCTGTACTTCATAAAATTTCATTTTATCAATATTGGTAAAAGGATTCTCCTCCCCGTCGGCTACACCGGTTTTAAGAGCCATGTAGGTTTCGCTGAAAGGTATTGAAACAGGGTTGCCTCCAAGGGCTTCCATTATCTTAACAATACTTTCCATCGGAGGAGTTCTCATCTTTAAACCCTTTATATCTTCAGGCTTTGTGATAGGTCTTACATTATTTGTGAAATGCCGGAACTCTCCTGAATCGCCTACTGCAAGTACCTTGATTCCATTTTTTTCCGTGCTCTTGATAATCTCCCGGGTTATTGCCCCGCGTGTAACCCTGTGCACAGCATCCATATCGCTGAATAAAAACGGCATTGTATATATCAAAAGCTCCGGAGCCGCATCTTCAAACGGGCCGCACCGCAAACCCTCTATGCTTCCCATTTTTACTGCTTCAAGCATTTCCATCTCCGTGCCCAACTGGCTTGAAGGATACACCTCAACAATGATCGCGCCGTCAGTTCTTTCTTCAACCATTTCCTTGAATTTCAGCAATGATTGATGTCTGGATGTATTTTCAGTAAATGAATGCCCAATCTTCATTTTAACCGGTTCCTTTAAACCGGAATCGTCCGTTGCATCCTGTTGTCCGGATGCAAAACCGCTCATACAGACAATTAAGATAATTGCTGCAATAAGAATACCTTTTCTTTTCATTATTCTCTCCTTGTTTTGCCACATTGTGGAATATGCTTTTATTATACAGCAAAACTTGCAATTGTCAATTTTTTTTGCCATATTATGACAATACTGTTCATTTTACGGCATATTGACACCATTTATTATTTAATATCCTCACCGCTTGCATACACCTGCCGCCATAATCTATACTTCTGCAGTGGAGCTATTCTCGCAAACCGAAAATAACGAAGCCCCTCTTGCCTTTCGCATGCGGCCGCGAAATATAAACGAGTTTATCGGACAGGACCATATTGCAGGCCCCGGAAGACTGCTGCGAAGAATTATCCAGGCCGACAGAATGTCTTCAATAATATTCTATGGACCGCCGGGCACCGGAAAAACAACACTTGCGCGCGTTATAGCCAACACAACAAGCAGCAGCTTTATTACCATGAACGCAGTTCTGGACGGAGTAAAGAACCTGCGCGACGCTATTGCCGAGGCCCAGAGTCACCGCGATCTTTACGGCCGGCGGACAATCCTGTTTGTTGATGAGGTGCACCGGTGGAATAAATCCCAGCAGGATGCGTTGCTGCCGTGGGTTGAAAACGGGACTGTAATTCTAATCGGCGCCACTACGGAAAATCCCTATTTTGAAGTGAACAAAGCGCTTGTCAGCCGCAGCCGAATCTTTCAGCTTAAGCCTCTTACTGCAGAGGATCTTCGCAACATAGCGATGCAGGCGGTAAACGACCCTGACCGCGGGTACGGCCGCTGGAAGGTTCAATTTGAAGAAAGCGCGCTTGAACATCTTATACAAACTGCTAACGGAGATGCGCGGAGCCTGCTGAACGCGCTGGAACTTGCAATTGAGACAAGCGCCGACAATTTTCCCCCGGCACACGGCTCCATTATCAGGGTAACGCTGGACGCGGCCGAGGAAAGCATCCAGAAAAAGGCTCTGCTCTACGACAAGGAAGGCGACTACCATTACGATACAATCAGCGCGTTCATTAAATCAATAAGGGGCTCCGATCCCGATGCAGTCCTTTACTGGCTTGCCACCATGATCCGCGCCGGCGAAGAACCGCGCTATATTTTCCGCCGAATGCTTATAAGCGCAAGCGAAGACATCGGTCTGGCCGATCCCGGGGCTTTGGGCGTAGTAGAATCTGCGGCGGCAGCCTTCGACCGTGTAGGGCTTCCTGAAGGCAGGTTTCACCTCACGCAGGCGGCGCTCTATCTTGCAACCGCACCAAAATCAAATACGGCCCTTTCGTTCTTCGATGCACTCGGAGCAGTGGAACAGGAATTTGCTCGTGAGGTTCCCAATCATCTTAAAGATGCCGGCCGCGACAAGGAAGGGTTCGGACACGGCGAGGGGTACCTTTACCCGCACGCCTATAAAGACCACTGGGTTGCACAGCAATATCTGCCTTCCGGGCTGCAGGGCCGGGTGTTTTACGAACCGTCGGATCAGGGATTTGAGGCGGGGATTCGCGACCGGATAATGAGCCGGAGAGAGATTCAGCTGGCTGCGGTTACTGAAGATCGAACCGAAGAGATTTTAAGTTTTTCGCCGCCTGATAAAAACAGCGAACGCTGGTTGTACAGGCTGAACCGCGAAGCAGGGAAAACACTTGCTGCAATAAGGGAAAAATTTCCCGGTAATAATGAGAAAATCAATCGTCACGACTGCATACTTATTCTGGAACCCGGAGTCCCGGTGCTGTTATGGGAAGCCCTAAGATCTGTACCCGAGGGCGGCGTATATTACCTGCCGGCCGGCGAAAAAGAAGCTGAAATATGCCGGCACTATGCACAATCGCTGCCGGAGGAAACCCGGCCTGTTGAAATAGCTGCTTCTGTAACTGCCGGCACCTCCGATTGGGAAGTTTTTGTTGAAAATCTGATTTCAGGGCTGCCGAAAGACCTGAAATTTGAGAAAATCATGGTACGTGATATTTTCACGCGCCGGGAATTCATAAATACAGATAAAACCTCTTTTTTTGTCTCTATAAACAGTTTGCTGGGCAAAAACGGAAGCCTCCGACTCAGTCAGTTTATTCCCTCAAACGCACAGAGGCTCTCAAATCTTGCCGAACTGGAAGATCTGAAAGATTTGAAACCTTCTCTTTTTAAGGCCCTCAAAGCCTCCGAAGCGGGTATCTACGCAAATTCTGACCATCCGCTGGTAAACTGGGGCCCGGCTGATATTGTTGATGCTGCGGAAAATGCAGGATTCTCAGTTGAACACGAGATTTTAACTATTGAAGAAAAACGTCCAGTTCAAACTGCTGATATTGAAAGATGGTTTGCTGACGGAGGTTCCGGATACGGCCGGCATCTGGCCCAAACACTTACTTATGAAGAAACAACCGTTCTTAAGGCCCTGATCAGCGAACGGCTTTCAGGGCGGATTGTGAACTGGAAGCTGAGTTTCCTGCTGATTTCAATTAAGGGAACTTGAAATAATATAACAACTTACGTATTTATTTCGGCTTGACAAAAAACCCAAAATATTGCATATTCCTATCCACATCATGGTGGATATAGTTCAATCGGTAGAGCACCAGATTGTGGTTCTGGGTGTTGCGGGTTCAAGTCCCGTTATCCACCCTATGGCGCCTGACGTATGGCAGGAGCTGTGCGCCCGTAGCTCAGCTGGATAGAGCGCCGGACTTCGAATCCGTAGGTCGCAGGTTCGAATCCTGCCGGGCGTATTAAAAATCTTGCAGATTTTTAATTTGAAAGAACTTTGTTCTTTCATTAGATAGTCTCCTTTCGGGGGCTGTTTAGAGGCTTTATCAGAAGCCTTTGTTTTTTGGAATAACTATGGGCCGTTAGCTCAGCTGGGAGAGCAGCAGACTCTTAATCTGCGGGTCGTAGGTTCGATCCCTACACGGCTCAAAACTTTTTCGTTATATATTGACCATGAAACGAAAAAGCGTATATAATGCGGACACTCTTCGAAAGAAAGTGGCTATCTTTCAGGGAGATTAATTTTCTTTCTGAAAGTTAAACTCTCCGCAGGTACACTGCGAGAGTGGTGAAATTGGCAGACACGCCAGACTTAGGATCTGGTGCCTTATGGCGTAAGGGTTCAAGTCCCTTCTCTCGCATATCTCTTGTGGGATATGCGCCTTTTTGGGCGCCGGAAAACAACAAGCGGGAGTAGCTCAGCGGTAGAGCTCCACCTTGCCAAGGTGGATGTCGCGGGTTCAATTCCCGTCTCCCGCTCTACTAAAAGGCGATTAGGGTGCTTCCTTAATCGCCTTTTTTTTAGCATTCCACCGTTGGAAACAAACGGAAAACATAAACGAGGAATATTATGATCGTAAGCAAGAATATGGAAAACCTGGAAAATTCATCTGTGAAACTGACAGTTACTGTAGGCAAAGATGCGGTAAACAAAGAATACAACGACCTGCTTAACAAATACGCAAAATCAGCCCATATTAAGGGATTCAGAAAGGGAAAGGCTCCTGCAAAAATCCTCGAACAGAAGTTCGGAGAATCAATCAGGGGCGAAGCAACCATGAATCTGATGGAGAACGGCCTGAAAGAGGCATATGAAGATGTGGACAAAAAACCGCTTCCCTATGCAACACCGGAGCTCCAGGAAGATGATAATGAAATTATGATCGAGCTTGACAAGGATTTTACCTTTGCCGTCACCTACGACACAATGCCCGATGTAAAACTCGGTGAATACAAGGGTCTTAAGATTGAAGCTCCGGTATGTAAAATCGGCAAGAAGGACGTAGACCGGGAACTGGATCTTCTCAGGGAACAGAATGCAACTGTAGTGGAAAAAACAAAAGGCAACGCTGAAAAAGATGATATCGTAAATATTAATTACTGCGAACTTGATGCGGACGGGAACGAAATAGAAGATTCCAAACGTGAAGATTTTGTATTCACAATAGGGACCGGGTACAATATATACAAACTTGACGATGACATTACAGGCATGGCCGCCGGTGAAGAGAAAACAATCGGGAAAGAATATGCTGAAGACGACAGCGACAAGAGTCTTGCCGGCAGAAAAATTAGCCTGAAGGTAAAACTGAACAGCATAAAAGTAAAAGAACTGCCCGAACTTGACGATGAACTCGCACAGGATATCAGTGATGAGTATAAAACCCTTAAGGATCTCAAGGATTCAATCAAAGAAAGGCTTACCGAAAGCGCTGAAACCTTTATAAATGAAAGTAATAAGCAGAAACTTATGGATCAGATTATTGAAAACTCTGATTTTCAGGTACCGGCGTCAATGGTTCAGGCAGAAATGGAACAATCATGGAACAGCTTTGTCTCCCAGTCCAGAATGCCGGAAGAGCAGGTTCTTCAGATTATAGAAGCGCAGGGCAGAACAAAGGACGAAATGCTGAAGGAATGGGAACCTTCTGCGGAAAAAAGCGTTAAATCATTCCTTATAACAGAACAGTTAATCAAGGATGAAAAAATAGAAGTAAGCGATGAAGAAGTAGACGAAGAACTCAAAAAACAGGCGGATACAGCCGGAATGAGCTATGAAGACGCCAAAAATTATTTTGAACAGAACGGCATGCTGTTCTATCTCAGAAATGATATCAGCAGCAGAAAACTTTTTGATTTACTGCTGGATAGTGCCGATATCAAAGAGGGAGCAAAAAAAGATTATCTGGACTTGATGCAAAATAAGCAGTAAATTAGGAAATGTTAGTGGAGTATACCAGCATGAACGAAAAAATGAACAGTCTTGTACCAGTTGTAATTGAACAGACCGGCGTGGGAGAAAGGTCTTACGACATTTATTCACGCCTGTTGAAAGACAGAATAATCTTTGTCGACGGAGAAATCAACGATTTAACTGCCGACCTGGTTGTAGCTCAGCTTCTTTTTCTGGAATCACAGGATCCCGAACGCGACATTAATATATATATAAATTCACCCGGCGGATCAGTTACAGCCGGACTTGCGATTTACGATACAATTCAGCATATTAAATCCGATGTCCAGACCATCTGCCTTGGGCAGGCAGCTTCAATGGGAGCGCTTCTGCTCACATGCGGCACAGCAGGAAAGCGACTGGCCCTGCCGTCCTCCCGTGTCATGATTCACCAGCCATGGGGCGGTGTTCAGGGACAGGCTACGGATATCGGAATACAGGCAAAAGAAATTGTCAGACTGAAAAAAATGACCATCGATTATTTTGCCCATCATACAGGCAAAAGCACCGACCAGATAGCGGCCGACCTGGAACGCGATTTTTTCATGTCGTCAGAAGATGCTGTAAACTACGGCATTGTCGACAAGGTGCTTTCAAGAGGGGAAAATGGCACGAAATAAAACGGATAACAACAAAGTCTGCTCTTTCTGCGGTAAAAGCGCCGACGCTGCACGCAAACTTATAGCAGGCCCCGGCGTTTACATCTGCGACGACTGTGTTTACGTCTGTAAAAAGATACTTGAGGAAGAAGAAGATATCCTGACCGGAGAATACCTCGAAGAGGTCCCGAAACCGCAGGAAATCAAAAGCTACCTTGATCAGTATATTATAGGACAGGAATCAGCCAAAAAAGTTCTTTCGGTGGCTGTATACAACCATTATAAGCGAATCACTCAGAACACTAAAATCGACAAGGATGTCGAACTTGAAAAATCTAATGTTCTGCTCATCGGCCCGACAGGTACAGGCAAAACTCTTCTTGCAAGAACTCTTGCCCAGAAACTGAAGGTTCCGTTTGCAATTGCGGACGCAACCACCCTTACCGAGGCCGGATATGTAGGTGAAGACGTTGAGAATATACTTCTAAAACTTATTCAGAATGCCGGAAATAATATTGCGGCTGCAGAAAAAGGCATCATTTACATCGACGAGATTGACAAGATCTCCCGCAAGGGTGAAAACGTATCAATTACACGCGACGTTTCAGGCGAAGGCGTTCAGCAGGCCCTTCTTAAAATAATCGAGGGCACAGAGGCTTCCGTCCCTCCCCAGGGCGGCCGAAAGCACCCGAACCAGGAGATGCTTAAAATCGACACGAAGAACATCCTGTTCATCTGCGGAGGAGCGTTCGTCGGTCTCGACAAGGTTATCGAGACCCGGATATCACAGCATCCCATGGGATTCGGTGCCGATGTAAAACCGAGCGATGAAAAAGACCTTGTAAGCCTTTACGAGAATTTACTTCCGGACGATTTGATTAAATTCGGCCTGATACCCGAATTTATCGGAAGACTTCCCATCAATGTAACTCTTTCAAATCTCGAAGTCGACAGCCTTAAAAAGATAATTACAGAACCCAAGAATTCCATAATCCGGCAATATCAGGCGCTGCTTGAACTGGACGAAGTTGAGCTTCTTTTTGAAGAATCCGCAATTGAGGCGATAGCAAAACTGGCGGTAAAGAGAAAAACCGGAGCCCGCGGCCTCAGATCGATCGTTGAATCGATAATGATGGAAATTATGTTTGATTTGCCTTCTATTGAAGGCGAAAAACAAATTCGGGTCACATCCGATGTTGTAAACAATAAGGAAAAACCAGAAATTATCTTTTCCAAAAAATCCGCATGAAATTATTGCCTTCCGGAATAAAAAACGACAAGCGTGAAATCCCGCTTGTCGCATTAAAAGACCTTGTTGTACTGCCGTTTATGGTTACTCCCTTTTTTACCGGAAGGGAAAGTACAATAAATGCCATCGACGCTGCAATGGCTGCTGATCGTATGGTGTTTATCTCATGCCAGCTTGGCGACACCGAAGAACCGGCAATGGAAGATATTCACCATACCGGAACCATAGCTCACATTCTCCAGGTCCTCAAGCTGCCGGACGGCACTGCCAGGGTTCTTATCGAAGGCAAACAACGGGCAGTTGTCCGAAAACTGAAACTTGAACGCAATTATACCTATGCACAGTTAACCCCTATAAAAATAAACACCGAGACTGATGAAAAACTTGTTCCGATTATGGCTGCCGTCCTTAAATCCTTTTCAAAATACTGCTCACTGAAAAAAAGCATTTCAAAGGACGCAATTAAAGCGGCGGAAAAAGCTGAATATCCCGACAAGCTGACCGATGTGGTGCTTGCAAATCTTCAGATAAAAAAAGAATTGAAACTCGAAGTACTGTCGATACTCGATACCGGAGAAAGGCTCGATGCGCTGGCCATACTGATAGAAGCTGAAATCGAAATGCTCAATCTGCAAAGCAGCATCAACAGCCGTGTCCGTAAAAAGATGGAAAGAAACCAGAAGGAATACTTTCTTAACGAACAGATTAAGGAAATCAACAGGGAACTTGGCAGGGAAAAAGACGACGCCCAGGAAATTGATGAATATGTTAAAACCATCGAGGCAAAACAGGCCCCGGCTGAAATTATCGAAAAGGCCAAAAAGGAAGGCGCCAGGCTGTCCAAGCTTCAGCCGATGAGCCCTGAATCCGGGGTTTTGCGTACATACCTCGAATGGCTTGCTGATCTTCCGTGGGCAATCAAAACCGAAGACAACAAGGATCTTAACCGGGCGGCTGAAATCCTCGATGAAGACCATTACAATATGAGGAAACCCAAAGACCGGATTCTCGATTATATAGCTGTACGTCAACTCAAAGAAAAGATGAAAGGCCCGATACTTTGCTTCATCGGTCCTCCGGGAACCGGAAAAACCTCGCTCGGCAAGTCGGTCGCACGCGCACTTGATCGTAAATTTGTTCGCATTTCACTCGGAGGCGTTCGCGACGAGGCGGAAATCCGGGGCCACAGAAAAACCTATGTCGGAGCACTTCCCGGCAAGATAATCCAGTCAATCAAGAAAGCCGGCTCATCAAACCCCGTATTTCTGCTGGATGAAATCGACAAAATGAGTTCCGACTTCAAGGGCGATCCTGCATCCGCCCTGCTTGAAGTCCTTGACCCCGAACAGAACTCCACCTTTATTGATCACTACCTTGAGGTACCTTATGATCTTTCGGGCATAATGTTTATTACTACAGCCAACTCAATACATAATATCCCCTACCCGCTGCGGGACCGTATGGAGATAATCGAAATTCCGGGTTATACCGATCTTGAAAAAACCCGGATTGCGGCTGACTTTATCATTCCCAAACAGAAAGAAGAAAACGGTCTTACCGAAACAAAGATTGATATCCGGAAGTCAGCAGTACTGAAGATAATTCATAATTACACGATGGAATCGGGCGTACGTAATCTGGAACGCCAGATCGCATCAATCCTCAGAAAAACCGCCCGTGAAGCGCTGACAAAGAATGAAAAGCTCAATGCGGAGTACCGGCGTCTTATTACTGCAAAAAGCCTTAAAAAACTGCTTGGAAAGGAACTGTTTCAGGACGACCTTGTCTATGCCGAGCAAAGGCCCGGTCTTGTACACGGCATGGCGTGGACCGAACTCGGCGGAACCCTGCTTCCGGTCGAAGCAGCCTTAATCGAAGGCAAGGGAGAACTCATCCTGACGGGCCAGCTGGGCGACGTTATGAAAGAATCCGCCCGCACAGCACTGTCGTTTATCCGCTCCAATTACGAAAAATTCGGTCTTGAAAAGAATTTCTACGATGAAAAAAGCATCCACATTCACGTTCCGGAAGGCGCAATACCCAAAGACGGCCCGTCCGCCGGTATTACAATCGTTTCGGCCCTGCTTTCAATATTCAAAAACGTTCCCGTCCGAAAATCTTTCGCGATGACCGGCGAGGTTACGCTTACCGGGCGCATTCTGCCCATCGGCGGCCTAAAAGAAAAAACCCTTGCAGCCTACCGCACAAAGATGACTGATGTAATAATTCCGGAAGGCAACCGCAAGGATTATGATGAACTTCCCGAAGAAGTCAAGGGCGCGCTTGAGTTCCACTTTGTCAAAACGGCCGAAGAAGCTTACTCCATACTTTTTTAAGAATTAAAAAGATTTACCAGCTTATAAGCGGCTGCAAGTGGCCGTTAAACGGCACGAAGAAGCTTACTCCATACTGTTTAACAACTGAGCTTCGTCGCTTGAGAATCAGTTAATATCAGCTGAAGGGATAATGACAATAAACTCATTCCCGTAATCATTTCCAGAGGTTAGAGAGATTTCTCCTCTTAAAAGGGTAAGAATTTCTTTTACTATGGATAATCCTATCCCTATTCCTGAGTGGTTCTTATTATATGGATTTTCAATCTGAAAAAACGGGTAAAATATTTTATCTTTCAAATTCCGGGGAATGCCGGGCGCTTCATCCCTGATTTTTATTACTAATTTTTCAGTACAGGAAAAATCAATAATGATTGACCCTTCTTTTGTAAATTTTATTGCATTTGAAAGAAGATGTATTATAATCTGAAGAATCTTAATCTTGTCATTATAAAAAAACATTCTGTCGTATTCTTTATTAATTTCCAGCGATAAATTCTTTTTTCCCGTTTTATTCTTAAAAAACCGCTTGATATATCCGACACATTCGTCAATTTCAAAAAGAACAGGATAAACGCCTTTTTCTATCTCTGAGAGAAAGATAAGATCCGTCATTACAGCTGAGAGTTTTTCAGCGCAGTGCATTGCATTTGTCAAAATTGTTTTAGTGCTATCAGAAAGACTGTTTATATCTATTAATTGAAACATTCCAAGAATCCCGTTTAAAGGATTACGAAGCTCATCACTGATATTTGCAAGAAATCTCTCTTTAACATCCAGGGCAACAGCTTCAGAGGCTCTTGCATTAATAAGTTTTTCTTCGATCTTTCTGCGATACGAAATATCTCTGGCATTGAAGTAAAAATAAACTTTCCCATTCCAGTAAAAAGAGGATATTTTTATTTCCAGAAATATTGAAAATTGACTGTTTTTTTGAAAATGGATGTCATACGCTTCTTCAATATCAAAATCCCGGCTTAAAATTTTTTCCTGAATATCTTCAGGAAAAAGAAACACAAGGTCTTTTATTGAATGTGAAATAACAGCAGCTCTTTTATTGTTAATAAGGTTCCAGCCTTTTTCATTCGCATAAATGATCATGCCGTCATCATCAATAAGCATTATTGCATTTACGCTTTTATCAAGCATTTTAATATGCAATCCTGCATTTTCATTATAGATTTCAAGGTTTTTTAATTTATGAGCTATTGAAATATAGCCATTTAACATTTCTTCAGTTTCATAATATGGAAAAAAGTCAATTCTATAACAATGTTCACATCCTCTGTCATCATTCAGTACAGCTTCATGGCAGGTTTCATAACCCGCTGAACATCTATTTAAAAGAGGTTTTATGAAATCATTAAAATATTGAGGCGTAATTATTGATTCGACTGTACTTCCGATAAGTTCCTGTTTCTTTCTGTTTAAAAAATCGCAATAGCCTGAATTGACAAATATAAACATATATTCATTATTTATTACTGCGGCAGGGTCAGACGTGGAATATAACAATCTTTCAAGAATGATTTGCTGCATATATTTCTCTATAAAAACATTAGGTATCACTATTAGTAGTATAAAATAAATTATAATATTACTATCTGACTGTTGTCAACTCGATTCTTCTGTACGAAGATTATATATATAAGTTTTATGGAAATAGAAGATATTGTTGCAGCAAACATTAAGATTTTTCGTGAACGCAAAGGACTCACTCAGGAAAAGCTTTCAGAAAAATGCGGAAGCTCAAAGAATTATATAAGTCAGCTCGAACAAAAAAATCGGTTTCCGAGTTCAAAAATGCTTAAAAAACTGTCGGAATCACTGGAAATCGAAATTTTTGAGTTTTTTATCGACCAGAACAGCAAGGAAGTCATGAAAAAAAGGAAAAGGGTTATTGAAGGCTTATTGAAATCCTTTGAAAAAGAGATTTATAAAAGTATCGAGGAACAGAATATATTATAACAGGAGAGACAGCGGCCAAGACGTTAAAAGCAGCATGTAATACACCCTAAACCTATTTTATTATTAGTTTTTCTCCGACCGCCTCTGCCGCGCTCTCATTTTCCAGTACTTCTGAAGATATAATAAACAAACCCTCTGCTTCCATGATTTTCATAAGTTTCTGAAGGCTTTTGTTATGCCGTATACCTTTATTTGTGATAAAAGCCATCGATCGAACATTAATAAAAGGACCGATCCTTGCCAGGAATTTATCCAGCCCTTCGGGTATTCTGCTGCCGAATCCGCCGGAAGCTTCAGTACCGACGGCAACCAGCTTATAACCGACAAGCCGTCTTGTAAGATCATTTGCATTAAAGACATCAACAAAAAACCCCTGTTTTCCGATGCCCTTCGCCAATGCCCTCGATAAATTTTCAAGATTTTTGTTATTATTTTGAGAAAAATATACAACAGCAGCACGCATTCAGCTTCTCCCTGATTAGATAGCTTATTTTAGGGGTTAAGCCAAAGGATTTCAAGCATATAAGGCGAAAGACCGTCATACCCGAACCAGGGAACTTTCACATGTTTAAAGATGAACATGTGCTGAATTTATTTTTCTACTTGATTTAGAGTGTTTAAAGACTATATAATTGAAGTAACTCAGGAGGTACCGCTTTGAAAAAGACCATACTCGTGTTCATGATTCTGCTGTTTGCAGCGGGTGCTCTTTTCGCTGAAGCATCAGATTCACCATATTACGTCAGGACCGTGTCTATTGCAAAGGTTTATTCTCATGAAGACGGATACAAGATTCTGTACCGCAACAGCAAAATGCAGTATTCTACATTCTATGTTCCTATGGAATGGTTCGGCGGAGCTTCATCAAAAGCAGAATTGATTTACGGCGATTCGCAGGCATATCCGTATTTTTCAATTTTCTGGAAAGACGGTGCATTTGATCACATTCGCCTTTACCTGCATAAGGACAGATACGATTTAAGCTGGGGCGATATTGATTCTACAATTGATATTTCAGACAAATTTGAAGGAGTAGAATCCATAGAGCTGAATCTTTAACGGATAATCTTTCAATAATGCTTACCGACATTCAGAAAGCCATCGCGGGCGAACAGCTCGACGGGTGGCTTTTTTTTAATTTTCTTCACCGGGATCCTCTCTCCGACCGTATTCTGGGGCTTTCCCCTGTAAGAATAAATTCGAGACCATGGTATTATCTGGTTCCTGCAAAAGGTCAAGCCGTCAAAATCTGTAATGCCGTAGAACCCGTACAGCTCGATTCTCTTCCCGGTAAACTTGAAATTTACACCAGCCGCAGTGAACTGATCAAATTACTATCTGAACAGATAAAAAATACCGGGCCTGAATGGGGCGCCCAGTTTTCAACTGAGCTAACTGCCATCTCGACACTGGATTACGGAACCGGATTGATGCTTCAGAACACAGGCTTTCATCTGCACAGCTCTTCAGGATTAATTCAGCGGCTTTGCGGTCTTATAGATAAGTCCGGAATAAAATCGCATGAAACCGCATCAACCCAACTCTATGAGATAGTCGGGATCGTCTGGAACAGGATCTCAGAGCATTTCAGTGAATTTGACAAAAAAACGGAACATCGGGTTCTAAAAGAAAGAGATGTTCAGCAGTGGATTCTTGAAGAATTTAAAACACGCGGAATGATTTCCGAACACATGCCAATTGTGGCATGCGGCATTAATTCAGGAAACCCTCATTACGCTACCGAAGAACACGATAACCCGATCACCCCCGACTCTGTGATCCAGCTTGACCTGTGGGCAAAATTTGATAAGCCCGGCAGCATTTTCGCCGACATTTCCTGGCTCGGGTTTTCAGGAAGAACTGTCCCGAAAGACGTTCAGGAAGTATTCAGGACTGTAAAAGACGCCCGGGACAGATGCGCCGACTACATAGACTCACAACTTGCTGCGGAAAAGACAGTAACAGGCGCTGACGCAGACAGGGAAACCAGGAAGGTCATGATTGACAGAGGATACGGCAAACTGATAAAACACCGTACCGGGCATGGAATAGACACAAACGTGCACGGCAGCGGAGCAGGCCTTGACTCCGTTGAATTTCCGGACCACAGACCTCTTCTTGAAGGTTCGTGTTTCTCAATAGAACCGGGACTTTATTCTGCAGCCTTTGGAATGCGCACCGAGATAAATGCTTATATTAAAAACGAACGCCTGAAGATCTCCGGCCCCGGAAGACAAAACGAAATATTAACAATCAAATAAGGAAAAACCATGCTTATACCTGTACCCGAAGAATTGACGGATTTTATACACAAGTATAAAAATTTTTTTATACTTGGACATACCGAACCGGATGGCGACTGCCTCGGCTCCCAGAAGGCCCTGGCCTCCATGCTTGTGCAAATCGGGAAAAACACAACGCTTTGCTCTCCAGGTCCTTTTATAAGACCTGAAACAAAGGAAATTGAACATCTTTTTATCAAATCCATTTCAGAAACAGGGGAACCTTCATCAGGCAGGTATTCAGCGGCAACCGCAGTCATTATTGTTGACTGTTCCACCCCGGAACGCATCGGAGAAACCTTTGCCTCCGGGATTAAGGGACTGCCCGTTGCAGTAATTGATCATCATGCATCAGGCCAGCCTTTCGGAGATGTTTCGTTCATCAACGGCGCAGCACCTTCAACTACAATAATGATTTACCAGCTTTTCAAGAAACTCGGCATCGAACCGACACCTGCACAGGCCGAAGATCTAATGTTCGGCTTTCTGACTGACACGGGCTATTTCCGTCATCTCGACAGCAGCAACAGCATGAGCATGCAGCTCGCCTCTGAACTGCTAAGATACGGAATATCCCTGAAAGATCTTTATTACAGGATGTACGGAGGAAGGGCTCTTGACAGCAAAATCCTTACCGGAAGAGTGCTGTCCCGTGCCGAACCTCTGTTCGAAGGCCGTTGCATCCTTATATATGAATCTCTTGAGGAAAAAGAAAGGTTCGGGCCCGAAAACCGCGACTCGGACACAATCTACAGCCAGCTTCTGGCGGTAAAAAACTGTGAAGCCGTCATTTTTATCAGGGAGGAAACCGAAAGCACATGCTCGGTCAGCCTTCGCAGCCTTCATGATATAGACGTAGGCAGAATAGCCGCGACCTTCGGCGGAGGCGGCCATACAAGGGCGGCAGGACTTGAATGGCAGGGAAGCCGTCATGAAATTGCAGAAAAGCTGAAAAACATCTTTGCCGAAGTATTTCAGATTTGAAGATACTTCATTATCTCTTCCGCCGCAGCGGCAAGCTCTTCAGCAGGCGCCATTTTTCCGGTTTTGTTCGGATAATGAAAACGGACGCCGTCGCCTTCATACCTGGGAATACTGTGAAGATGACTGTGAAACACTTCCTGTGAAGCAGCGGGGCCGTCGGACAGCAGAAAATTCAATGCGTCGCATTTTATCCCGTTTTCGGCGGCGCTTTTCCGGGTTGCCGTATTTATATTTCTCGCTACCTCAAACATACGGGCTGCAGCTTCAGGGCTCACGTCTGAAATATACTGCTGATGTTCTTTGGGTATTATCAGCACATGCCCGGGGTTCACCGGCATCACATCCATAAACGCCATAACAAGTTCATCTTCATAGATAACGGTAGACGGGATTTCTTTTCTCAATATTTTGCAGAATATACAATCTTTATCAGTCATGCGCCGATCATACCAATAACACCGCTTTGCTGTCAACGAGACTATTGAATCAAGTCGGGTTTACTGGAATAATAGAGCCTATGAACAAACCTGAATTCGTACTTGCCACAAACAACCAGCATAAAAAAATTGAACTGCAGCAGATCCTTAAGGAAGTCAATCTGCTGACACCCGCTGATCTGGGCATTGATTTCGACTGCGAAGAAAACGGCAGCACCTTTCTTGAAAACTCGCTGCTTAAAGCGCGCACCCTGTACGGCCAGACGGGAAAAGCAGTAATTGCAGATGATTCAGGGCTCTGCGTCACAGGGCTTGACGGCGCGCCCGGGATCTTTTCAGCCCGCTACGGCAGTAACGGTTCGGGACCTGACCTTGAAAGCGGCGAGCGCAACAGCTTTCTGCTGTCTAACATGAAACACCTTTCAGGACCCGAAGAACGGGTAGCAATGTTTGTATGCTGCATGTCGGTAATAGTCGATGACTACAGGGTGTACACTGTACAGGAGACAATGAAAGGATACATCGCTGAAGAACCGTTCGGAGCCGGGGGGTTCGGTTACGATCCTGTCTTCTTCCTGCCTGAATATGGTAAAACAGTCGCAGAACTGTCGGATGAAGAAAAAAACCTGATATCACACAGAGGCAGGGCTGCCGCAAGAATGGGCCTTCTGCTGAAAGGAGCACTTGATGAATAAAATACCGGAACGCAGGGACGTTAAACCTGAGGACAAATGGGACCTGTCCGGACTTTATCCCGCTGAAGAAGCATGGGAGAAGGGGCTGAAAGATCTTGAATCAAAAATATCCGGAATTGCAAAATTCAAGGGCACTCTCGGTGAATCGGCAGCTTCGCTGAAAGCCTGTCTTGATTATATGATTGAAATAGAACTTCTTGACGAGAGGCTTGGGTACTACGCTCATCTTCGATTAAATGAAGATGAAGGAAACCCATCAGGCCAGGAACGTTTTGCCCGCTACATGTCGACAGCGACAAAAGTTTCGGCTGAATCAAGCTGGCAGACTCCGGAGATCCAGGCAATCGCTGATGAAACAATGAAAGAATTTCTCGCTGATGAAACACTGTCGGAATACGGAATAATGCTTCGAAAAATTCTCCGTTTCAAGCCCCACATACTGTCGGAAAACGAAGAAAGGCTGCTTGCAATGCAGGCCGAAGCCAACCAGACAGCGAATAAAACATTTTCCGCATTGACGAATGTCGACCTGGATTTCGGTATGATACAAACACCCGACGGTGAAATGCCCCTTACACAATCCACCTTCGCCTCTTTTCTGATTAATCCCGACCGTGAAATCCGGAAAAAGGCGTACCTGAAGTTTTACGCCGGATTTGAATCTCACAAGAACACTCTGGCGTCTCTTTACGCCGGAAGCGTCCACCTTGATGTTTATAAGTCGAAAGTACGAAAATACGAGTCGTCGCGGGCAGCAGCGCTCTTTTCCGACAAAGTTGAAGAAAATGTTTATGACAATCTTATTAACACTATAGGAGAAAACCTTCCGGCGCTGCATGATTACTATGAACTGAGACGAAAAGCCCTCGGGGTTGATAAACTTGCACACTATGACGTCTATGCCCCGCTTGTAAAGGATGTAAAGGTTAAGCATACATACAATGAAGCAGTAGAGGTAATACTGAATGCTCTCAAACCTCTAGGTGCTGCCTACTGCTCAACCCTGCGTGAAGGTCTTACAGGAGGGTGGGTAGACCGTTACGAAAATAAAGGCAAACGTTCGGGAGCTTTCTCTGCGGGCAGTTATGCAGGGAACCCGTACATTCTCATGAATTATAAGGAAGATGTACTCCGTGATGTTTTCACTCTGGCGCATGAAGGCGGGCATTCCATGCACTCATGGTTCTCCGTGCGAAATAATCCCTTCCAGCATTATAACTATACTATATTTGAAGCTGAGGTGGCGTCGACCTTCAATGAACAGCTTCTGGCAAAATATCTTTTTGAAAATGCCGGGACAAATTCAATGAAGGCTTATTTAATCGGCAAACAGGTTGATGATATAATCGCCACGATCTTCAGGCAGACGATGTTTGCAGAATTTGAACATCTTTCTCATAAAATGGTTGAAGAAGGCAGGCCGCTGTCTGTCGAATCAATACGAAAACTGTACCGGGGGCTTCTTGAAAAATACTTCGGACCGAATGTTGAGCTTTTTGAAGAAAGCGATCTTGAAGGTTTGAGGATACCGCATTTTTACAGGGCCTTTTATGTTTACAAGTATTCTACAGGCCTGGCCGCCGCAATAGCGCTTTCCTCCGGGGTTTTAAACGGAACAGAAAAGGATCGTGACAGATACCTTGAGTTCCTTAAATCGGGCGGGTCAAAATATCCGCTTGAATCGCTTGCCGCCGCCGGCGTCGACATGAGCACCCCCGAACCGGTTAAAGCCGCAATAAAGCGTTTCCGTGAGCTTACGGCGGAGTTGGAGAAGCTGCTTTGAATTGCCTGAACTGTATTAACAAGGACTGTAAACTGAGCGGAAAGGACTGCAACGGCGCGCATGATGCCGTTGCAGCCGAATACAAGGCAAGCGGGGCAGTTCCGCTCTATGAAAACGCAGACAAGCTTGTTGCAGGAGGCCGAGCGGGTACACTTTCCAGAGTTGATGAAGTGATCGAGTTTTCAAAGCTTCAGGGTTACAAATACATCGGTATTGCTTATTGTTTTTCCATGGAAAAAGAAGCTGTTATACTGAAAAAAATGCTTACTGAAGCCGGGTTCAAGGTTCTTTCATTCAGGTGCACGGTAAACGGCATCAGGGAAACCGATATCAGTGATTCAATGAAAGGCGGAGTTAACTGCAACCCGATAGGCCAGGCCGGAGCAGTAAATAAAAGCCGTGCCGAACTTGTTATTGAAATGGGGTTATGCCTCGGACATGATATCCTTTTTCATAAATACATCGAGAAACCATTTACCGTTCTTGCCGTAAAAGACAGGGTTCATTCCCATAATCCGCTGGCGGCACTGCAGCAGTAAATAATACCTAAAGCCAGATACCGGCGCCGTTTAACCCTGCAACATCTTCTGTATCATCTGATGAAGAGCTTGATTCGCGGACAACAAGCTCCATATCCAGCCTCATACGGAACGGTTCGCTCACCCTCCCTGAGAGAACTGCGTCGATATAACTGACAGCAGTGAATCCCAGGGACAAGGCAGGCAGTTTCAGGCTGGTCAGCGGCGGCGAAAGCAGGGATGCCAGTTCACCGTCACCTGCGCCTATTACTGCAATATCATCTGGAACCGCCAGGCCTGCTAACCTGCAGGCTTTTAAAGCGCCGGCAGCCAGATTATCATTACAGCATACCAGGCCGTCGGGAAATTCTCCGTTAAGAAGAATTTTCTCCATTGCCTCACGGCCCTTGTCCGCATCCCATCCTCTCGCTGAAACCGCATACTCACGGTTAAATCCGGCCCGGCTGCCTGCGAGGACATCCCGGCACGCATTCCATCCGGCTTCTTTTTTCAGATCATCCGAGGCTCCGATATAGGCAATTCGCTCACGTTTGCCGGCCAGCAGAATTTCAGCCGCCCTGTAAAAACCGCCGTATGTGTCGGCAACCGCATAACTAAACGGGAAATCTCCCGGAGGATTGAACTCTCCCGTATAAATCACGGGAACAGCACGCCCGTTACCGGCGGACAAATTCAGATCAGGGCTGTAAAAATCAGGAGCGGCGGCCGGCACAAAGATAGCCGGAGAATCTCCGGGCAGCATTCCGGATGAAGGTTTAGTTTTAACAGTAATTGTAAATCCAAAATCAGCCGCAGCTTTTTCGACGGCTGCGACCAGCATTCTGTTGAAGGGGACATCAAGATCATACAGAACAAGATCAAGCATCCGGACGTCTTGCCCGGAACCGGAAAGTTTCTTCAACTGTTTAACAAATATGCCCTGCCCCCTGGTTTTTCTTATATACCCCCGGGCTTCAAGCTCATCAAGGGCTTTAAGCACAGTGTTCGGACTTGTATCCCAGTGTTTGGCCAGCTCTCGTACACCGTCAAGCCTGCTTTCCTCAGGAAGAGTTCCTTTTTCAATATCCTCACGAATACTGTTAAATATCTTCAAATAAAGAAGTTCTTTCATCTTTGCTCCGCTACCAATAATATATTATTGAAGCTCTGCACGCAAGTAAATTGACTTGAACTTGTTTCAAGATAAAATCTGGATTGTTTTACTTTTGTTGCAGCATTGTATCATTTTTGTTTGACATGTGAATTAAACAATGTTATCCTTAGAAAATAACAGGAGGAATAAATGGCTACAGTTAAGCTTGAAAACATTACAAAGATATACCCGGGCGATGTAAAAGCCGTCGACAGTGTAAATATCGATATTCATGATGAGGAATTTGTTGTTCTTGTCGGGCCTTCAGGCTGCGGAAAATCAACCACCCTCAGAATGATTGCCGGACTTGAAGAGATTTCCGACGGAACACTTTCAATTGACGGAAAGATTGTCAACGATGTACCGCCGAAGGACCGCGATATTGCGATGGTTTTTCAAAACTATGCGCTCTATCCCCATATGTCCGTATACGACAATATGGCTTTCGGTCTCAAAATCAGAAAATTCCCGAAGGATGAAATTGACAAACTGGTTAAGGAAGCTGCCGACATTCTCGGCATAGAAAACCTGCTTGACAGAAAACCCAAAGCCCTTTCGGGCGGGCAGAGACAACGTGTTGCTGTAGGGCGCGCGATTGTCCGGCATCCCAAGGTTTTTCTCTTTGATGAGCCGTTGTCCAATCTTGATGCCAAACTGAGAGTCCAGATGAGAGCTGAAATATCCGGCCTACACAACAAGCTTAAAGCCACAATGGTATATGTTACCCATGATCAGATTGAAGCCATGACCATGGCCGACAAAATCGTAGTAATGAAGGACGGTTACATCAAGCAGATCGGAAGTCCCTTAACGCTATATAACAATCCTGACAACCTTTTTGTTGCCGGTTTTATCGGATCTCCTCCGATGAATTTCATGCCCGTCACAATTAAAAACGAAGGCGGAAAGCTTATTGCCGATGAGGGTGAGTTCAGAATTGACGTTCCTGAAGGAAACAAGGGCGCCCTTAAGGATCTGGAAGGCAAACAGCTGATAATGGGTGTCAGACCGGAGGATCTTGAAGTGAATCCCGACGGAAACAAAAGCAATTCTATTGCGGCAAAGGTTGAGGTTATTGAACAGCTTGGAGAGGAAATACAGCTACATCTTATAACAGATCAAAGCAGTATAATAGCGAAGGTAGCTCCTACCTTAAGTTTTAAAGTAGATCAGGAAGTTTTCTTCAAACCTAATCCCGAGAAAATCTATTTCTTTAACAAGGAAACCGAAGAAAGAATCAGATAACTGCTAATCAAACAATAAACAGCATCCATAGACTGCAATTTTTTGAATATTCAGGGGTTGTCATCAGACAGCCCCTTTTTTATACGACATAAATCACGAATGAAAATACATCTCCGTCATATATTCCTGCTGAAACAGAACCGATGTTGAAAGTTCAATATACTTGACCTGTTCAGCAATATCTTTCATATCATTCATAACCTCAGCCGACAGGGCTGCCAGTACTGCCCCCTTACCTGCTGTATTTCCTGAAATTACGACTGAACTTTCAAGTTCCGGGGGAAACAGCCCTATTACCGCTGCAGAATTCCTGTTCATAGCAGCGCCGAACCCCCCGGCGATATAAAGTTTGCCGACATCAGCCGCAGTCTTTCCGGTTTCGGCGAGAAGAGTTTTTACGCCGGCTGAAATTGCAGCTTTGGCCATCTGAATTTCACGGATATCCTTCTGGGTAAGAAAAATATTTTCAGAGATCTTCAAGGCAACGCTGTCATCCTTTTCCGTAATACAGTTAATCCAGCTCTGACTCACCCCTGCATCATGCAGTTCACTATCTTTAAGAATCCGGCCAGTTTCATCAATAACACCGGCTTTCACAAACAATGCTACAGCATCAACAATACCCGAACCGCATATGCCCGAAGGCGACACATCACCGATGACGCTGAAACTGAACACTTCCTGATCACCCTGCTCCGTTGCAGAAAGACTGTTTATAGCTCCCGGAACACCGCCCATACCGCAGCTGATGTTAGCGCCCTCAAGAGCCGGCCCTGCAGCTGTTGAACATGCCGTCATCCCGAATTTATCCCCCAGGACAATCTCTCCGTTAGTGCCTATATCAATTAAAAGCGAAAGTTCATCCGATTTGTTCATGCCGGTAGCGGCAATCCCCGAGGTGATGTCTGAACCGACATAAGAAGCAATTCCCGGAAGAACAGCACAACGGCAGCTGTTCGGCAAGCCAAGCCCGAATTCATCAGCTCCGGTAATAAGGAGGCCCGTATCAACCGGGATAAACGGAGCGGCTGCTATTCCGGACGGATCCAGCCCGGTAAAAAGATGGGTCATGGTTGTGTTTCCGGCGACAGTGACCAGGTTAATGTCTTTTAAATTTATATTATTTTTTACGGACAGTTTTCTGACCATTTCGGCAACCTGCCCCGTAATACGCCGCTGCAATTCATCAAGATTTTTTTCATTCTGCATGCAAAACTCGATTCTTGAGATTACATCCCCGCCGTATCCCTTCTGACTGTTCAGAGACGAGACAAGATCAATAATCTTTCCCCGTCCGGCACCTGCAAGTCGTACCAGGTAAGCAACAACTGTCGTTGTACCGATATCAACTGAAACAGCCCAGGACTCTTCGGTTGTATTACCGCCTTCAAACGATACAGCATTTCCAAGAATTTCAGTTACCGTAATCCGGTACCCGTTTTTCCTCAGAACTGAAGGAAGCCGGCGCAGTTCGTCTATCGGCAAACCAACAGTGACGGGGGATAATTCATCGGAGAGCCTTTTCAGATCAGATCGCTGATCATCTATCGACGGCTCAGGCAGGGAAATAAAGCGTTTGACAACTACAGGTTTGTCAGCTGCTATTTCAGCGGCAATCTCACCTTCAAAGGCAGACTGAATTACCGCTTCTCTGCCGGCTGCCGAAACAGCTATACAGACATCCGTAGAAGGAAAAACCCTGCAGGCAAGCCTTGTGCCTTCGTTCAGTTCATTAACAGACAGCAACTTTAATTCAGTGCTGTCTGCCTCCGGGAGATTTTTCAGCTCATCGGCACTTACCGACACCCGGCATTTACCGCATGTGCCTTTTCCGCCGCAGGGAGCGTCAAAACCTTCAATACCGGCCCTGTTTATTGCATCGAGAAGTGATTCGCCCATTCCTATTTTGCTTTTAACAGTTTTACTGCCTGAATTTATAGTAATTATCATTTTTATTCCAACGGGCCAAAGATTACAGACGCCCGCTGTTTCACCTCACTGACAATATTCTCATCTGCCGGAAGGATAATAACAAGCCCCTCCGACCTGTTTTCCGCGCTTGATTCATCTTTTCTCATTTCTTTTTGCCCGGTAGTACAGTCTACATAAACCATTCCGGAATCGGTACTCAGCCGTCCTTTCATCCTGTAAAAATCTCCGCCGGGATCATCAACAAAAGCCTGCAGGGCTGAAAGGCTGACCGGAGATTTGCTCTGCAGCAATATCGGAACAGGCCTTCCCTGCCCGCCCCATCCGGCAAAGCGCCCGTCGGGCGCTGTTATATTCTTTTTCTCATTCAGCTTTAAAAAATCTTCTTCCTGAAGTCTTCCGTACTCGGTCCTGATAATATCAGCATCGGGATTCACTGAAAGGATCTTCATTTCAACTTTTTTGAGGGTTCCCGTATCGACAGTATCTGTTTTATTCATTACTACAAGATCGCTGTAATGAATCTGCTCATCAACCGCTTTCAGAACATTCGACAAAGCCAGGTATGTCCCGCAATCAACAAGGCTTACCATACCGAAATAGCTGAACCTGTTTCCATTAATTTTTTTTATTGCTTCGATTATTTCAAGCATCGGCGAAGGTTTTGCCAGTCCCGAGGTTTCTACCAGCAGATAGTCAATATCCAGATCTGCATACGCTGAAACAGACTTGATAAACGAACCGGCAAGGCAGGAACAGAAGATCTGTCCGTTATTCAATTCTTCTATTATTGCGCCTTTTGGAGATTTTATTACTGCCGCGTCAACACCTATTGCACCGAAATCATTTATGATAATCCCGAACTTCTTGTCCGGGAAAAGATTGAAAAGATTATTCAGAAAGGTTGTCTTGCCCGAACCCAAAAAACCCGATACAAGAACAAGCGGAATTTTATGTCCGAAAGACATTTGCTCTCCGGACATTTTTTCTACAGACATTTCTCAACCTCGGCGATAAATTCGCTTCGGTTCGGAATAATGGAAGAATACTTGAGTTCGCCGTTTATATAAATACTCGGCAACTGTTTAACCTCCATCACCTTGCATCTTGCAATGTTCTGAGGTTCGGTATATTTATATTCAACCATATCAACCTTGTCTCCGAAATGCTCCTTAATGTCTACAGCAGAGGCCTTCATATATGTACATGCGGCACATGTTATCGAATCAAGCGTAAACACCTCGATAAGAGGTTTTTCCAGATTGGCATAATCAGGAAGTTCTCCTTCAAATACTATTTCAGTGCCCTCGTAATTTTTCACCATCTCCCGGATCTGCCCGGTCTGATGAACGGCCTGCTGAACCCCGATAGTATTCTCAACCGGGATATCATAAGGCATATCGCAACCCGGAGCTATTATCAAAAGATCGGTATTATCTACGCTGTCGATCAGATCGACAGTATTTTTCATATTATCCTGCTGGGTTCCGAACAGCATCACGGATGTCAGCGGAATATTACCGCCTATCACAATGTTGTAAGCATCGGTCACCTTTTTAGCTGCAGCAAGATTAACATTCTCATCGACTGATATACTGTCAGGCTTTGTTTTACACATCGGTTCAATATTGGCTGTGGCGTTACCGCATACAAAGAATGACGATTTGGCTCCGCCTGCTCTGATATGGTTAAAAACCTCGGTAAAAGGTTTATCCATGAACTCTGCAAAATGATCCGGTGAAATCTGCGAAATAAGAGGATCTACTACTGCAATTACATCCATGCCTGTTTCAATATAAAAAGTAGTTACTTCTTTAGCTACCTTTACACAATATTCAAGCAATTCGGCAACATAAGAAGGATTCATAATCATATCCATAAAAATGTTGGTTCCGCGAAGATGCGATGCCAACGTAAAAGGCCCTGTAATCAATCCATACAGTGCTGTTGTACCGCCGAATTCCTCTTTCATCGCCGTCATTGCTTTCAAAGCCAGGGGAATACGTCCGTCATCTTTGCCGGGAAGTCTTTCGGGAATATCGGTTGTCTCGGACAGCGGATGACTTGCAACCGTAGGAGGGGCATCATCAGACCAGACGAGATCGCATCCGAGGATCTCGGCCTCTATCTGAAGGTCGAACATAACCGGCTGACCATCCGGTTTATATAATTTATTTACTTCACGAAGCGATTCAATCAGTTTATCCGCTTCGGTAGAAACCTCTCTGGCGGTATATCCTTTCAACTTTCCTGCATGCACTCCGGCAAACGGAAGCCAGGGGATGGAATCGGTTTTTTCTTTATTCAGTACGGCAAGTACCTTTTCTCTACCTGTCATAATACTCTCCAATCTTAAAGAATAATTATAGGGTACTTCTAAAAACTGCAGTTTTATAAAACTTTAGTTTTGAAGACTACCCCGGATGTAATGGATGTTTACTTATTGACTGATAATGTAATAAGCAAACTCCAATTAACCTATAGTTTATGCCTCAAAAAATGATATATATTGTATTTATTAACTAATTTTTGCATTTTATAGCCGCTCTCCACATGCCTGAAAAACAAAAAACCGCCCGTAAACTGGGCGGCATCTGTCTGAATCCGACTATTTTGTACTATTTTGTACAAACTTCAAGTGCTTTTTCAGAAGCTGTTGCAGCATCAGCTGCATATATATCAGCACCGATACTTTCACAGAACTTCTGTGTAACAGGGGCTCCGCCTACCATGATTGTTACCTTATCCCTTATTCCCGCATCGCCGGCAGCTTTAACAATTGATTCCATCTGGGTCATGGTTGTTGTAAGCAGCGCAGAACATGCAATAATATCAGCATTTTCATTGGTAGCCGTTTCAATAAACTTCTCGGCAGAAACATCAGCTCCAAGATCAATTACTGTAAGGCCTTTGCCTTCAAGCATGATCTTAACAAGGTTTTTACCTATGTCATGCAGATCACCCTTTACCGTTCCAATAACCACCTTGCCGATTTCTTCTATATCACCGTCTACCATGGCCGGCTTTAAAACCTCAAGGCCGAAATTCATTGCGCGTGCGGCAATCAGAACTTCAGGGACAAATACTTCATTATTCTTGAATTTTTCACCTACAATGTTCATTGCCGAAAGCAATCCCTTTTCAAGTACTTCTTTCGGAGCTACACCCTCTTCCAGCGCCTCGGCACAGAGCTGTTTTACATCATCGGCCTTGCCTTTTTGCATTAATTCGGAAATTTTTTCAAAATCTGCCATACGTTCCATCTCTCCTTCAACTCTCCCTGTTCGCGAGTTCGAGTATGACATTCAGCAAAATAAGAGTGACCTGACTTTGGACAGCTTTAACTTACCCTTTACAGTGACGCGCTCGTGGGAGATTTTCACTCCGCTTCCCTCTTAATTATGCTGTTTTAATTTTGTACTATGATTATCTCTTGAAAAAATGGTGCCGTATTGAATTATTTTGTCAACTTTTGCAAATTCCCGGCTTAAATGGCTTTTACAAGCTGTGAATTTCCTGATTGTCCATTGGTTTTCGCCCCCTGTTTTCACGGAATTTTCCGGGAGAACTGCCGGTAAATTTCTTAAAAACCTTGGAAAAGTAGCTCTGATCTTCAAACCCGCACATTCCGGCGATATCGATAAGCGGAACCTCGGTATTTACAAGATAATTCTTGCTCTTCTCAACCCTGACAAGGTTAAGATAATTATTAAAATTCTGGTCCAGTTCTTTTTTAAAAAGTTTGCTCAAATAGGACGGAGAAAGGTTTACATGAGCAGCAGCGTCATCAAGAGAAATCTTTTTCTGAAAATTTTCCCTCACATACTGCATGGCTCCCTGAATAGCGTCGGCATGCTTGATATCTCTCATATCAAAAACAAGTTCAGAAAACTTGATAATAACCCGGGACAGCCATGACGCTATTAAATCAACACTGGTGAAGGAATTTATAAGATTAATATACTGATAATTCATTCCGAAAATCTGCTCGGCATCAGCCCCGCCCCTGACCGCAGCCCTGGAAAGCAGAACTACAAGCTCCAGAACCCTCGCACGGATAACATTTATATCGCCGCCTGAAGAAAAGAATACATTACCGAGAATCTCATTCAGCACAGCACGGGCGCGCCTGGATTCTCCGTTTTCGATATAGTCAATAAGATCCGTTTCTTTCTCGAACGGGTAACGTGAGAATTCCGCTTCGGAGGTCTCCATCATCTTGATATACTGAATATATTCCGAAATCTCTTTCTGCTGCTCTGTATTCTCCTGGTGAAGCTGATATTCAAGATTATCCAGCTCTGACAGTCCCGCGGCGGCAAGATACAGCAATTCAGAAAGACTGCGGGATCTTTCGGTGGTGATTGAGGGTATATCTGAGGCAAGCTTCATTAATTTAAATACTTCAGATGCAGGCAGGTTTTTACCGGAAATTAAATCATTGCGTATAAAATCTTCAGAATCTATTATAAGAGCGGGTCCGCAAATGATGGATCCGACCAGACGGCCTTTCATGTATAGCGGAGAGGTCCAGTGCAGCAGGGACATCGGACAGAAAAACATATACTTTCCACCGAACCGCTCTGCCTGGTAGCTGCCGTACCGATGTACCTGATTACAGTTCAGCTCACCACAGGGAAAAATCTTTTCAAGCTCAACACAGAATTTATTACCGTATTCTTCAAAATCATCAGGACCTATCCGTTTGCCTTCAGTATCAATTACATAGCACTGGATTCCGGTTGATATTGAGTAATGTTCTGCAGCTGAAAGTGCTTTTACAAAAAACTCATCTAAATCCATCTGAATAATTCCTCTTCCATTAACGCTACAGGACCTGTTTTAACAGTAGATTTTCCGATTAATTTCGAAAGCGATTTTATCAAAGATGCTGCCTCAATCGTCTCCTCATCTTCCTTTGATACATTCATTATCAACCGTTCTACCAGGCTGTGTTTTACCTGTGGATAAAATTTTAAAACCGGGTTTTTTACACCTGCCTCCGAAGCAGCGATTCTGATTGAATCGGTCAGCCCCCCGGACTCGTCAACAAGTTTATGCCGGGTTGCCGTTACGCCCGGCCAGATTCTTCCCTGTGCAATTGAGTCAACGGCATCAACCGGGAGTTGCCTGAATTCGGCAACCATGTTAATAAAACCCTTATACATATTGTCAATTTCCGAATCGACGATACTTTTTTCTTTAACAGACAGCCCGCGAAGCGGCGATCCTGCATCGGCATGTTCACCGTTTCTCAAAGTTTCATGGTTAATGCCCAGCCTTTCCAGCAGGCGGGGCCACGACGGATAGATGCTTATCACGCCGATAGAGCCGGTAAGCGTTGTCGGCAGAGCATATGTTTTCCGGCCGCAGCAGGACATCCAGTATCCGCCCGAACCGGCTACTTCCGACATTGAAACAATCAGGGGTTTCTTCTCTGCAAGAAGGCGCAGTTCGCTGGTTATATTTTCCGAAGCAAATGCTGAACCTCCACCGGAGTTTATTCGAAAAACAACTGCTTTTACTTTTTTATCTTCTTTCAGCTTGATAATCTGGGGAATAAAGGAATCAGAACCTATTGCCTGCCCAAGAACAGGGTCGCGACGTGAATGACCGTCAATTACAGCTCCTTCAAAAACAAGGACAGCAACTTCTCCTGTTCCAAACACAAAGCGTTTTCCGGACCTTACCGGAGTCTTCCTGAATTTAATCTCCTTGTCGCCTTCGGATTTCCAGCGTTCCCTGAAACTGCCTATATTTACAATCTCGTCTATCCAGCTTGCATCAGCAGCCTCTTCCGCCGAAAGAACCCTTCCGTCAAGAAGCTCGGCCAAATCATCATCGTTCTTTTCAAACCCCGATTTTATTCCGCTGCTGATCGTTTCCATTACGGTAGAAAGGAAATGTTCATATTGTTCGCGATTGGGATCTTCAAGTTTGTCTTTTCCGAAACTGTCACCTGCACTTTTATAACGTCCGCGGCGAATAATTTCAGTATCAATACCCAATTTTCGCATCAGTCCTTTCATAAAAGTAAAAGATTGAGACAAACCGAAAAATCTCAACGTCCCCATTGGATGCAGAAGCCGGTAAGAACACGCTGAAGCGAGATAGAGCTGCGGCCCGGAATAAGAATCAGAATAAAAAAATACTTCTTTCCCGGCAGTCTTCAATGCTTCAATTCGTTCTCGAATCTCTTCAAGCCCGGCGAATATTCCGGTCGAAAAGTCATTCCGGCAGTCGATGAGTATTTTTCGTACGTTTTTTCTGTTTATTAACGATTCTACCTTCAGATAGAAAACATCAAATCTGAATCTCCGGCCGACAGACGCTGAAGTTAATCCTCTTGTCTGAATTTCTGTTTCACGGTATGTTCCTGTAAGTACAAGCACGGCATAATTCATTTATTTTTGTTGTCATCCCTGTTCTTTCTTCCCATTACCACTACAGTAAGAATGCCGACAACGGCTATCACAATTCCGAGAATCATCATGGAGATCCGGCCCTGTGACAGCCCGTAATAAATACTTACGCCGCCTATTACTATAAAAAGACCTATTCTTCCCAAATCCATATTTATTTCCTTTTCAATATTCCCAGATACAAACTTTCCGGAACTTTTTCTTCAACCGCTTCTTCTTCAAACGTTACTTCTTCCATAACTTCCTCCGGCGTCTCTATATCTTCACCCGGTTCCGAAGATCCTCGCAAAATTGAATTTCCGGATATCCGATACAGATACATCCAGTCATTCCGGTCGGTTTCTACAAGTTTTAGAATAAACTCTTCACCATTTTTAAAATTACAGAGTATATGGAAATTATCAAAATCCAGAACCTCTACCTCATAAAAAGCCCTGTATTCTATTCCTGAAACGGTAAAAACAACAAATCCGCTGTCCAGAAAATTTATTTTTTCAATACCACGGTACGGGAAAGCATAATCCGCCCCGGACGCAGTAAGCAAACCGGAATCCTGCTCCATCAGAAAAGGTTCGGTATACCATTCTCCGGACAATTTATCCAGAGCAGAGTCCGCCCCCAAAAATGAGACGACCATAAAAAATACCGCTGTTATTATCATTTTCTTCATTATTACTTCCTTACTGACAAAAACGAAGAATAAGCAGAACAATTACAAATACTGCAAAAGTTCCCCACCAGATTCGGTTACTCCTGTTCATCCTTCTTCTTTCCGCCGAAAAAGCCCTGAGCCCTCATACCGGTAACATAACGGTAGATCATTATCCCCATAACAACGACTGCAGTACAGACAAGTATTGCTCCAATAACAAGAAACAGATTCAGCGCCATTTTCATATCCATAGGCTATTTTCATGCTTATGAAGAATGAAGTCAAGCCAATTAATTAAAGTTGCGGATTAGCCTGGACGGCCTTATAATACCATTAACCGTCAGCCTTGGCGGCTTTTTTGGAGGGATAATGAGAAAGGCAGTGGTTGAAAAAAAAGATTCACAGGATCTCGCCGTAATTGCACTCGGAGGAAACGCAATTATCAGAAAAGGTGAAAAGGGAGATATCCACCAGCAGTTTTCCAACACAAGGGCGTCAATGAAACCTGTTGTCAGTCTTCTGGAAAAAGGATACAACTTCGTACTTACACACGGAAACGGCCCGCAGGTAGGCAACCTGATGCTTATGGTTGATTCTGCAAAGGACACAGTGCCTGAAACACCGCTTGGAGTCGCCGATGCAATGACCGAGGGATCAATGGGTTATATGATAGAACAGTGTCTGCAGAATGTGATGATCCGGGCCGGAGTATGGCGTAATGTTGTTACCATACCGACACAAATTCTTGTTGATCACAACGATCCGTCACTGAAGAACCCGACAAAACCAATCGGTCCGTTTTATACCGAGGAAGAGGCTGCCAGGCTGAACAGGGAAACCGACTGGACGCTCAAGGAAGATTCCGGCCGCGGCTGGAGAAGATTTGTGGCCTCGCCCTATCCAATCGACATTGTTGAAAAAGACGCAATAAAACTTCTTTTGGAAAGAAATTATGTAGTAATATCGGGCGGCGGCGGCGGTATTCCGGTATTTTACGAGAAAGACAAAACCCTTGAAGGTATCGACTGTGTTATAGACAAGGATCTTGCAAGTATGAAAATTG
This sequence comes from Spirochaetia bacterium, assembly GCA_963675665.1. Classification (GTDB taxonomy): domain Bacteria; phylum Spirochaetota; class Spirochaetia; order UBA9216; family UBA9216; genus Thalassospirochaeta. The sequence continues at coordinate 2,063,215 of OY776510.1, read as the reverse complement.
CGCTTGCAGTAGGGGCAAAAACTTTCATAATCATTACAAGTGTTCCTGAGGTGTGTCTGAATTTCGGAAAACCCGACGAGGTAAAACTGTCCCGGTTAACGCTTGCGGAAGCCCGGTATTACTATACCGAAGGTCATTTCGGAGTAGGCTCGATGGCCCCCAAAATAATGGCCTCTATAGAATTCATCCAGGCAAATCCGCACCACAAGGTTATAATCACGGACGTTGACAACCTTGAAGCGGCACTTGACGGAAATGCCGGAACAACAATTGTAGCGTACTGAATACTGAAAATATTCTTTAATTAACCTTCGGGAATGATAACTTCAACATTCTCATTTTTAAAGAATGTTATATATTCTTCCGGAATATCTTTATCTGTTATCAGATAATCGATATCCTTTGCGTCAAAATATTTTGACATTGCAATTTTTCCGAACTTGGAAGAGTCTGTCATAACAAAAGACTGGGGACTTCTTCTGATAATTTCAGAGTTTATATCCGCACGCATCATATCTCTACCGGTAAAGCCTGTTTCTTTTGAAAAACCGTCAACACCTATGAAAGCCTTGCTGAAATTTAGATGACTTAAACATTCTTTTACAAGGTTGCCCACCAGGCATTCGCTCTCCGGCTGGTATATGCCCCCAAGCAGAATAACCCTTCCTTCTGCGCTCTTCCCTATTTGTCTGGCTATAAACGCATTTGACGTTATTATGGAAGTAGTTTTTCGTTCTTTAATTATTTCCTGTGCAAAAAGGGAGTTTATCGAGCCGGACTCAATATAAATTGTTTCGCCTTCCTTCACAAATCCTACTGCTGTTCTGGCGATCATAAGCTTCCGCTCATAGTTAATTCCCATTCGGTGTGAGATGTCATCTGTTTCATCAAGCACAGCGCCGCCATGCACCCGTTTCAGAAAGCCCTGCTCTTCAAGAAATGTTAAATCCTGTCGAATTGTCGCCTGTGATACGTCAAGCTTTTCGGAAAGCCTGTTTACAGCTACTTTTTTCCCGTTCGACATTATGCTTAATATTTGTCTGTGTCTCTTATTCATATTTATTCCAGTGTTAAAGCAGCAGCGCCCAGCAAGCCGGCATCCTTACCGAGAGATGATGGCCTGATTTCAATTTTATCATACATCATTTTCTTAACCAATGACAGATACTTCTGTTCAATCAGGTCTATATACTGTTCCCCGATATTTACCAGACCGCCTCCGATAATAAAAATCTCCGGGTTCAAAACCTGAAAAAGATTATATAATCCGGTTCCTATAGCATTAGCCGAATCCCGAAGAACATTGATACAGATTTCATCACCCTGATTTATTCCATTCCTGAGCATCAACCCGTCAAGCGAATCAACCGAATCAATATCAAGGCCAAGCCTGGATTCCATTCCCTGTTTCAGGTATTTCCGATACAGTGAGGGCAGGTATTGGCCGCTGGACATCGACATTATGCATCCGTAATTTCCACATGAACACTGTATATCGGAATGAGGGTCAACAATGGTATGCCCTATTTCGCCGGCGGTTCCGGACATTCCCCGGACCAGCTGCTTGTTAATTATAATTCCGCAACCGACACCGGTGCTTACAGTTATAAAAATAATATCCGAAAAGTTTTTACCTGCGCCGAATTTAAATTCTCCGTAAGCCTGTGCGTTGGCATCATTATCGACAATGACTCTTGTGCTGAACTTTCTTGCTATCTTTTCTCTCAATGGATAATTATCAAAGCAGGCCTTGAAATTACTTGATGTAATTATCAATCCCTTTCTGGAATTAATATGCCCTGCAACGCCTATTCCTATCCCATACAGATACTCATCTTCAACATCATTTGCATTCAGAAGTTCTCGCACAAGATTAATAATACTCTCGGCAATCCCGTCGCAGCTCTGACATTTATGATCAAAAACGGTTCTCCTGTCTATTAATGTACCGTCGTCCAGAAAAAGACCTGCGGCGAGTTTTGTCCCGCCGAGATCAACTCCGCACAGATATTTTTTCATTTATCAATCCCGAATTGTAAAGTCGTACACATTATACCAAATAATCCATTACCATAACATCATCAAATATCTTGCCTGCCTTTGCAGAAAAAGCCTGATGCGTCTTATGATACAGATAAATATCCCGAGCTTTCTCATCTGCAAAAGACAATAAATATATATGTGTGAAACCTTTATCAAGATTCTCGGGGCTGATATTCACACCCGATTCAAAACTCTGAATCTCAGAAATAACCGAAGGCAACTCTTTAAATAAAGCATCAACCTCCTTGATTTCCGCATCTTCAGCGTCCTTTTTAAAAGAGAACATTACTACATGCCTGACCATTAAACAGCTTCCCTCTTTCTTTTTCTGCTGTAACTGTCGAGGCAGAGGATGGTTACAACTACTATGCCCCTGATAACTTCCTGGATATAAGGGCTTATCCGCAGCATGTTCATTGAGTTTTCCATAACACCGAAAACAAGATATCCTACCATGGCAAGCGGTGCACTTCCGACACCGCCGGCAAGTGAAGTACCTCCGACTACAACAGCACTGATAACGACAAGCGGTATTCTGTCGCCGTATATTGAGTGTCCGGTATTCAGTGTTGAAGACAGCAATACACCGGAAAAGGCTGCTGCAGCCCCGCAGATTACATAGGTTGCGGCCTGTATTTTCCGTACACTGATACCTGAGTACTCGGCAACCTCATAATCTCCGCCTATGGCATAAATATTCCTTCCGAACTCGGTATACCTGAGAAGAATATGCGTAATAACAAAAACAACCAGCATGATAACTATCGAATTTGGAATAACTCCAAAGAGTGTTCCGTTACCTATCATCATAAATTCGTAATTATCCGGGGTTATAGGGTGTGCATCAGTCAGCTGCTGAGCAACACCGGTCAGAACCATACCCATTCCGAGCGTAATGATGAAGGGTGCACATTTCTGATAAACCACCAGAAAACCGTTTACGGCCCCGATCAAAGCGCCTACAAGCACTGCACAGATTATTGAAAGCCAGATAGGCATTCCTGCGTTCATGGCCATGATAGCGACAATTCCGCCGAGGCACAATGTGCCGCCTATGGAAAGATCTATGCCTTCCCCGATAATTACCAGTGTAATTCCAAAAGCTAAAACTATGTATATGGATGCTGAATTCAGCACATCAAGCAAATTATAACTTGTGAAAAAATAAGTAGGAAAAAACATCATAAGAACAAACATAGCCAGAATAGCCATGACAGCCTTCTGCCTTGTCAGGTTTTTTATAATTATCTTACCTTTAGAAAAATTTCTCATTACAGTCTCCTCCTAGTGCTGCCTTTTGGTATCAAGCCAGATAGCTGCAACCAATACAAGTCCTCTCATGACATACTGCATATAAACATCAACTCCCAGCAGGTTCAAACAATTGCCTAAAAGGATTACAAGCAAGGTACCGATAACGGTACGGATTACGCTTCCTTTTCCTCCAAGCAGGGAGGTTCCTCCAACTACAACAGCCAGGATAGCCTGGGTTTCATACCCCTTTCCCAACGTCGGAGAAGCCTGCGTGACTCTTGAAAAAAGAATAATTCCGCTTAATCCGGCCATAAAACCGTTTATGGTGAACATCGCGATTATGCCTTTCTTTATAGGAATTCCGGCAAGCCTGGCCGCAGTTTTATTTCCGCCGATCAGGTTGATAGTACGACCCAGATAAGTTTTATTTTGAAAAATATAAAGAATTGCAAAGACAAAAAGAAAAATAAGAAACGATACTGAAAACATTCCAACTGTGCCGGATCCGATTACCGTAAACAATGAATAATCCGCTTCCATGTAAGTCAGATAGTGGGTTACCCCTCCGGTATACAGCATTGCCAGCCCTCCGAATACTACCATCGTACCGTAGGTAATAAACAATGCCTCAGCCTGGGTTATAGCACCGCTGACAAGAATAAGTACACTGTTTATAAAACCGCATACCGCTCCGGCTATAAGTCCGATTATCAATGCGGGAACCATTCCCAGGGGTTCAATTAAAGAATGGGTTATAACAACAACCAGCGGGATAGTGCCTGAAACAGACAGGTCGATAAACCCTCCAATGATAACGAAGGTCATACCCAGACAGACCATAATCAGAGGTCCGAACTGACGCATGATATTGGTCATATTTGCTATGGTTGCAAATTTCGGTTCAACAATTATTGTTACAATCGAAAGAATGGCAATAGCGAACAGTACCATATATTCCTTTGAAAACTCTGCAACGGCTCCTCTAATCTTTGCGCTATCCATTGTAATTGTTTTCCCTGACATTTTTTGTTCGCTCATGATTCTGTTCCTTTATCAATAAACTCAAATGCTTTTTCCATAATTTCATGGGTGGAAGCTTTCTCGGGATCAAACTCGCCCGTAATTCTTCCATCACAGATGGTAAGCACCCGGTTGCTCATATTGAGAACTTCGGGAAGCTCTGAAGAAATAAGAATTACAGAACCGCCCTTGTTAACAATCTTCTTCATTAATAAATAAATTTCATACTTTGCCCCGACATCAATACCTCTTGTGGGCTCATCCATAACCAGGATACGCGGCTCAAGTTCCATCCATCGGCCTACAATGCATTTCTGCTGGTTTCCGCCCGACAGGCTTTCAGCCCTTGTTTTTGCGGAAGGTGTTTTAATATCCAGAGCCTTTATCTGCCTTTCGGCTATTTCCCTTTCATTTCCCTTTTTAAGAAAACCCATTTTCGTAGTCATCCTGTCCAGGCTGGCCATGGATATATTCGATTCAACACTGAACGGAAGAATCAGGCCCTGCAGTTTCCGGTCTTCAGGCACAAACGAAATCCCGACTGCCTTTGCATCCATCGGCTCTTTAATCTTTACCGGTTTCCCTTCAATGAGAATCTCATGACCGTAGGTCTTGTCGGCGCCGAATATGGCCCTGACTATCTCGGTTCTTCCCGCACCTACGAGGCCCACGAATCCAAGGATTTCTCCCTTCTTAAGCTTAAACGAAACATTTTTCAGCTTCTTTGTATTTATTGAGCGCACTTCCATCAGCGTATCACCCACGTTTCTGGGACGCTCGGGGAATTCATTTTCAATTGAACGGCCTACCATCTTGGCAATCATTTCACTTCGTGTGATTTCTTTAATAGGCTTTGTATCTATTACTTTACCGTCGCGCATGACCGTAACAATGTCACAGAAATTAAATATTTCATCCAGTTTATGACTTATATAAATAATTGATATACCGCGCTCTTTAAGCTGCTGAATTATTTTAGCCAGATGTTTCATTTCATCATCTGTCAAACTGCTGCTCGGTTCATCCATAATAATAAGCTTGGAATCAAATGACAGAGCTTTCGCAATTTCAACCATCTGCTTTTCCGAAACGCTCAAATCACCGACCAGGGTGTTTGTATCAATGGTAGACCCAATACTGTCAAGCAATTCTCTTGCCTTGGCATGGGTTCCCCTCATTCCCTTCAGCTCTCTAAAACGGCCGAGAAAAATATTCTCACCCACAGTCATGGTGTTTACAATATTCAGCTCCTGATAAATAATACTCAAGCCCATTGCCATGGATTTATGAGGGGTCGTGCTTTTTATATCTTCACCGTCAAAAGTAATGGTCCCGGAATCCTTTAAATGTACCCCGGATAGTATTTTCATCAGTGTGGATTTACCGGCGCCGTTCTCTCCGACGATTCCGTGGACGGTTCCGCGTCGAACATTGATTGACACCTCATCCAGAGCTTTAACTCCGGGAAAAGACTTATTTATTTTATCAACTGAAAGAATGTATTCCGGCATCTTATCATTCATTTCCAATAACCTCTTTCTTTGTATACTTCTGTTTTTTAAATAAATGTGCAACAAGCTCGTTTAAACATGGTTATGTATAAACGAGCTTTTATAATTTCGATTTAAAAAATCAATTCTACCACTCAGGAGGAGTGAAAGTATCAATATTAGAAAGATCTACGATATCCAGCGGGATAAAGTTTGTATCATTTGCAGGTTTTCCGCCGTCCAGGATTGTTCTTGCAGTCTGCATTTCAATCATTGCCATATTTTCAAAGTTCTGCATAATTGTAACACTCTGCTTTCCGCTGCGTACCTGGTCGAACCCGGCCCTGTTTCCGTCTACACCGACGATAAACTTGCCTTCCATTCCTGCAGCTTCCAGTGCATTAAGGATACCTGTGGCTCCGCCGTCCCAGTGACAGAAGATACCTTCAATTGTATCACCGTGTTTAACGATCATGTCTTCCATTATCATCATGGCCTGGTTTGTATCCCACTGCTGACAGGCTTTATAGTCTATTACGTCAATTTTGGAACCGGCAATTTGCTTGTTAAAACCGTCGTGCCTCTTTATCTGGGCATCGTGTCCGGACTGTCCGCCTATCTCAACAACCTTGGCGCCGTTGGGGAACTTGTTCAGGAAAGCCTGACCTGCAGCTTCTCCGGCCATCAAATCATTAACACCTACGAAGAAGTCACGGGCAGCAGCCCTGCTCTCCGGGGGAACGTCTGAAGAGAACATTCCAACAATAACGCCGGCTTTCTTGGCTTTCATCAGGGCCGGTATTACGGCATTGATATCGTTCGGGTTAACAAAGATTGCAGCAAATTTCTGGGCTACTGCATTATTTATTAACTGTGTCTCGACCTGCGCATCACCCTTACCGTCAAGAATTGTTACATCAAAATTGTATTCAGCGGCATGCTTTTCAAACATCTTTGCGGCAAAGGCCTGTGACGGGTTAGCTATTTCTCCCGGAATAAATGCAACCTTGGCCATTCCTCCGGCCGCGGCTTCCTGCTGACCACCGGCGAAAGCCATGGTTCCGATCAATAACATTACACATACGAGTGCAATCAGTCTTTTTTTCATTGTTTCCTCCATTACAAAACTGTCAATTTTAAAATTTTAATATTGAAAAACCTCAACTTACTTAGCCCTTTTAAATACAGTATAATTCAACCTCCTTGATTTTAAAATCTATTTTTCTTCTGTCTCCAGCAGAACAAATTCCCTGAGGACAGACACTACAAGTTCATGATCCTGCTCATCCGGCAGGCCGCTGACAGTAACGGTTCCGATAGCACCGGTATCCCTGATGATTATTGGAAAAGCTCCGCCGAATGCTGAAAATTTCATACCGTCTATAAAAAAGAGCTCTTCAAGTGTTACCCCGGATTCTTTTACCATTTCTTTTATATAAATTGAACTCTTTCCAAAATAATCAACAACCTTGTTTTTCCTGATAATCCATTGATCGTTATCACGTGAAGTTCCTTCACATGCATAATGAAAAATCTGCTGTCCATGCTTACAGATATCTATTGTCACCTGATACCCGTTAAGCCCGGCCACCTCTACCAGCCTTAATCCTATTTCATAGGCTTTGGCATTTGAAAATGAATTAAACTGCAGTTCCGCATGCTCATTCTCTCTGATTTTCAAAACACTGCTCATTATCATATATTTCCCCGAAAAGACTTTCGTATGATAGTAAAAAACTATCGTATGTGATACAATACACCATCATATAGCTATTGTCAAATTTAATTTTACTTTCTTCCGTGCTCCATTCGGTAACCCGTTCGCATTATATACAAGATCGTGTTGTGACCGCGCACATATTCTTCTACAAATAAATTCATCCTGCTTACTCTGCCGGACATAGAATGTGACCGCACACATAGAAATGATATCATATACCGGCGATATGTCAAGGCAAAAAGCGATTTATTGTCAGAAAGTATATTCCGGTGACTCCCGGGCTGATAATTCACATACCCATCTTCAGGATTATATACGACTTTGATAGATCTCATTTTTATTACTTTCATATGATAGCTTTTTTTTGTCATATGTGATATTATACACTCTCGAACAGACATAATAATATACTTTCAACCGATAAAACGATGACAGGGGTGTTTACAATGGAGAATTTAAAGAACAGGTACGACAATCTTTTCTGCAGCGCAAAAATCCGGAAACTGAAAAAGAACATGCTCAACGAGCCCAGATATATGTCGCTGGAACAGGCGAGGATTATTACTGACTGCTACAGGGCAAACAGCAAGGATCCCAAAGCTCTTCAGAGAGCTAAAAGTCTGGCTGCCTCTCTCAATCAAATGACCATCAGAATTGATCCGCCTGAACTGATTGTAGGAAACAGGACTCCGGGAGTACGCGGAGGGGTCGTTTTCCCCGAAGCAGGCAGTTCATGGGTAAACGAAGAGATAGAAACTCTTCCTACACGGCCCCAGGACAGATTTAACGTCAGAAAAGAGGACATCAGCGCTTTCAGAAATGAAATCTACCCCTTCTGGAAAGGAAAATGTCTGGAAGATGTAATCAGGGAAAAGCGGGGCGATGAAATCAACGATATTGTAAAGGTAGCCAAAATTAACCAAAAAGATCATGCCCAGGGGCACATCTGTCCGGATACCGAGAAATGGCTGAAAACCGGTCCGTTCGGGCTGAAAGCGGAAGCAGAAAAAAAGCTTGCCGAAACCTCCGACAGCCGCAAACTTTTTTACGAATGTGTGATCATTGCAGAGGATGCTTCAATAAATTTCATAAAACGATATGCGGATTTAGCCGCACAGATGGCCGAAGCGCCGGAAAACTCGGAAAACAGCGCCAGCCTTATGGAAGTCAGCCGAATCTGTCTGAAGCTTACTGAAAAACCGGCGGAAAGTTTTCATGAAGCCCTTCAGTCGCTGTGGTTTCTATATGTGATACTTCAAATGGAATCCAATGCATCCTCGTTTTCACCCGGAAGAGCGGATCAATACCTTTATCCATATTATAAACGCGATATTGAAGCCGGACGATTAAATGAACAGGATGCGCTGGAACTTATTGAAGCGCTGTGGCTGAAATTCAACCAGGTTGTATATCTGCGGAATTCACACAGTGCAAAATACTTTGCGGGCTTTCCAATCGGCTTCAACATTGCCTGCGGCGGACAGACTGCGGACGGCCGGGACGCCACAAATGAATTGTCATACCTTTTTCTTAAAGCCCAGAGCCACATCCTTATGCCCCAGCCGAACCTGTCCGCGCGTCTTTACAGCGGTTCAAGCGACGAATTTGTGAACGAATGCAGCCGCGTTATCGGCCTGGGAAGCGGCATGCCGCAAATTTTCAACGATGAAGGCGTAGTTCCCGCATTAAGAAATGTCGGAATCAGCGAACCGGACGCAAGAAACTATGCTATAGTAGGATGCGTCGAACTGACTACCCACGGAAACAATCTGGGATGGAGCGACGCTGCTATGTTCAATCTTCAGAAAGCACTTGAGCTTACGCTGACTGACGGCGTCTGTCTTCTTACCGGGAAACAGATGGGACTGAAAACCGGGACTCTGGAAGATTACGCAACATACAGCGAACTTGAAGAAGCTTTTGCAAAGCAGCTGAAACACTATATTGACAGAATGATAAAATGCTGCGAGGTGGTCGAAACCACTCACGCGGAGGTTCTGCCGTCGGCATTCCTGTCGGGCGTAATAGACAACTGCCTTGAAAAAGGCATAGATGTAACCGCCGGCGGAGCATACTATAATTATTCCGGAATACAGGCTATTCAGGTGGCAAATCTTGCCGACAGCCTGGCGGTAATAAAGAAAATGGTTTTTGAAGATAAAACAATCTCCGCCGATGCGCTTCTGACCGCCCTGAAATCAAACTGGAGGGGAATGGAGCCTTTACGGCAGCTTGTTCTCAACAGAATTCCCAAATACGGCAATGATGTAGAATGGGTAGACAATCTTGGAAATCAGTGGATTGAGTTTTTTGCAAACCAGCTGAAAGAATACACAAACATGAGGGGCGGCCCCTATCATACCGGCTTATACACTGTTTCAGCGCATATACCCATGGGCCACAATGTAGGAGCGTCGGCGGACGGACGCAAGGCACAGGACCCTCTTGCAGACGGCGGAATGTCGGCAATGTACGGACGCGACACATCCGGGCCTACTGCTCTTTTAAAATCAGTTTCAAGGATTAACTCAAAAATAGGCAGCAACGGGACCCTTTTAAATATGAAATTCACCTCGGATTTCTTTAATACCACTGAAGGTATAAAAAAATTCTCCGCATTTCTCAGAACATTTGTAGATCTTAAAATTAACCATATCCAGTTCAATGTCCTGAAAAAAGAGGATCTTATAGAAGCCAGACGGGAACCTGAAAAACACGCGGGCCTTACCGTAAGAGTTGCCGGTTATACAGCATATTTCACCGAACTGGCAACCGATTTGCAGGAAGAAATTATAGCAAGAACAAGCTACGGGAGCGGAATGTGAAAGGGAGAATCTTCGATATAAAAAAATTCGCAATCCATGACGGCCCGGGCATCCGCACAACACTTTTTCTGAAAGGCTGCCCGTTAAACTGCATATGGTGCCACAATCCCGAAGGAATAAGCAGCAGCATGAACCTGTGGTTTTTCAACAGCAAGTGCATAGGCTGCGGAAGCTGTATTGAAGCATGCCCGGAAAACGCCCTTTCGCGTGGGAAACCGGGTGAATCTTCAATTATTATTGATTATCAGAAATGCAATAATTGCGGCATCTGCACAGAAATCTGCCCGACAAATGCTCTTTCATTTGACGGCTGGGAGATCGACGTAGACGAAGCAGTCAAAGAACTGCTTCAGGACAGGCTTTTCTATGAGAAATCCGGCGGAGGCATTACCCTGTCCGGCGGCGACCCGATGCTGCAGCATGAATTCAGTAAAGCTGTTCTGAAAAAATGTAAAGACGCCGGCGTTCAAACTGCCATAGAAACCTCAATGTACGCAAAAGAAGAAATATTTGAATCATTTTTTGGACTGGTGGATCTTTTCATCGTCGATCTGAAAATTTTTAACGACGAAAAGCACAGGGAATATACGGGAACCGGAAACCAACTGATTCATTCAAATTTTAAAAAACTGATAGAAACCAAACAGAACATGCTGGTCAGAATTCCGCTTATCCCTGAGATAACAACAACCGCTGATAACCTGAAAGCTATCGGATCATTTGTTTACAACCTTTCGCCTGAAACAGAGATTGAATTAATAAATTTTAACCCGCTGGCGGAAAACAAGTACAGACTTATGGGAAAAGAACATGAGTATCTGACAGTAATGAAACCCTACACAGAGGACGAACTTGACGGGTTTTACGCAATTTTATCGGAACAGGGGATTAAAACAAAAAGAGAAACAAACGTCTCAATGATAGAAACAGCAATAGAAACAACGAAAGGAGAATATTAAAATGATATCAGAATTATTATCAAAAGCAAAATCCGGCCAACCGGTATATATAAACAGCGTTTATGATTATTTCCAAAGCCTGCCGGATAACGAGAGTCGAACTCTTCATTGTATTCTGACCCTCCTTGAAAACGAAGCGCAGCGATACTTCCCGATCAGAATACCGTTACCCGGAAAAGATCAGGATGAAATAAAATTTATTAATGAATACCTCTGGGCGGAGATCTACAACATTCTTTCAAGCCTGGGCGGCAAAAAAATGGATATTTATATCAATGAAAATTCCGGTGAACTGGCGGAATCGGCAAAGGGACTTAATACCGTATTCGGTATAGACAAATCGCGGTCCGAACGCAAAGGTTACGGAAGATGTGTAAATGTAATCGACCGGATGCTTGATACGCTAAGCCCTGAAAGCGGGGGGTTCAGGTTTCATGTTCACGTTACCGACAAAGTCCCGGTTCCTGAAGCCAAAGCTGCCGAACAGGCTTCTGATCTTGATATTTATAAAAAGGCAACCGAAAACATGGACGGAAAGCTTTTCTGCGGCATAGACGTCGGCGGAACGGATATAAAAATCGTGCTTGTTGAAAACGGAGAAATTAACTGCTATAAGGAATATGACTGGTTTCCGGCCAAATTCACAACGTCCGTTCAGCTTGTTGAGCCAATCTGTCTTATAGTCAGGCTTATGAGAGCGAAAGCGTCGCTGGATGCAGCACCTGATTCTGCTGAAAAATTCAAACTTGAAGAAAAAATGCTGAAGGCTCTTGATATAACTGCCACAGAAAAACTAATGACTGAGACCTGCTCAGAAGTGGAAAAACTGCTTCAGTACAGTATGGTAGAAATAGACGGCGTCGGAATGTGCTTTCCGGATGTTGTTGTTCGCAACAAAGTTGTAGGCGGAGAGGTTTACAAAACCCGCGGGATAAGAAACAACCCGGAGATTGATTATGAAACTGATTTCCTGCAGCTTACGAACCTTAACGACAGAATTCATGAATTGATCAAAAAAGACGGGAAGGTTCTGATAATAAATGACGGGCCGATGGCGTCTTTTACCGCTGCAGTGGAGATTGCCGCTTCAGACAAGCCGGAAATGATAAAAAACGGTGTGTTTGCGCATACACTCGGGACTGAACTTGGAACCGGCTGGGTAACAGAGAACGGAAAGATTCCGGACATTCCGCTTGAAGTATATAACTATATCATCGATCTCGGCAGCTATACCGAAAGGGAATTCGAACCTGACGATCTTAGAAGCATAAACAATTTCAATACCTGGCTGCCCGGCACCTTACAGAAATACACAAGCCAGAGCGGGGTTTTCAGGCTTGCAATGAAATATTTTCCGACCGAAGCGCCTGAACTTCTCGAAGAACTGAAAGAGCTCGGTTTTGTTGCAGAAAAAACAACAGACGGTAAACGGGGCTTCTATGTTCCGACCGAGCCAAAGGACATGAGAAAACCCTTTCTTGAACATATGATGAAACTGCCCGAAAGGGAAAATGATACGGTAAACGCCCGAATATGGAGAGAGATTGGTGAATTTCTTGCCGTGACATGGCTTGAAACAAAGAAAATCCTCAACCCGCTCGCCGATTCGAGGGTTCTCTTCGGCAGGCTTGTAAAGAGGAAGAAATGCTTTAAACTGATGTGCGAAGGAGCTGCAGCAATTAAAAAGGATATTAGATTTGAGGTTGCGGATTCCACAATTGCAAATACAGTGCTGATGAGACAGCTCGAAGTCGATCCGCATTTTACTGTTGCGCAGTTTGCCCAGGCTGTCGGCGCAGCCTATTTTGTAAATCAGTAAGATACGGGGACTTTTGAAAACTGCAGCCTGTTAATTTTCATAAAAGAATATTATAATTCTCTGATGAAACGCAGCGGAAGCGCAGATTTGCCTCTTCATTACGGAACAGTTCCTTCATGGCTGGCCGACAGGATGATGAAACTCGGAACAGCGATGATAGAGGCTGTAATTATGGACAGCGGAACCGATGAAGTCTTGCGAAGGCTTTCCGATCCTTACTGGTTTCAGGCTTTCGGAGCAGTACTTGGAATGGATTGGCACTCATCAGGAATAACGACTTCGGTCATGAGAGCTATTCAACGGGGAATAAATCCAAGAAGCAAAGATTTCGGGATCGCAGTTTTCGGAGGGAGAGGTAAATATTCCAGACAGACACCCCGGGAACTAATAGAATATTCAATGAAGACAGGTCTTTCCGGCGACGATCTTACCCGGGCAAGCCGTCTTACGGCAAAAATAGATAACTCCTGTCTTCAGGACGGCTTTCAGATATATCTGCATAATTTTGTGATAACGGAAAACGGTAACTGGTCAGTAATCCAGCAGGGAATGAACCGGCAGACAGGCACGGCCAGGCGCTATCACTGGCGATCTGAAGGCCTTCGATCATTCCTTGACGATCCGCATACTGCGGTAGTAGGTCCGTTTCAGGATGGAGATCTTATAAATCTCAGCGACAGCCGGGCCGCCCGAAACCGGGAAGGCATCCTTGAATTCATGAATGAACATCCGGACAGACAACAGCACGAGGTTGATTTGCTCATGAGGACTCCCCGGTTGATACTCCCTTCTCATCACGAAGTAAAACCACAGGACGTGATTTCAAAACGCCTCGGGGCGGTCCTTGCCGCAGCCTGGGATGAGAAATTCAGTAATTTCAGCGAAGCCCTTCTGATGCCGGGTGTAGGCCCGCGTACGGTACAGTCCCTTGCGCTGGTAAGCGAAGTAATTTACGGAGGGCCGAGCCGCTTTACGGATCCCGCCCGTTTTTCATTTGCCCATGGGGGAAAAGACGGACACCCTGCTCCGGTCCCCCTGAAGGTATATGATAAAAGCATCTCGGTTGTTAAGCGTGCACTTGAAACTGCAAAAACCGGCAACACGGAGAAAATCAACGGAATGAAAAAACTCGACCGTTTTACCCGCTGGCTTGAAAAAACAGCTTCACCCCAGGCGGATGTTGACAAGCTAATCTCCCGGGAATGGGAAAACTCTCATCTGTGGGGAGGCCGGACAGTCATGAGAAGAGCCGTTCCCGGAGATTCCTATGCTGAACATTCTTCAAGAAAACCACTCGCATCTCCCGAAAAAAAGAAATCCCGAACAAAGCCGTCTTTCAACAAACATGATGATAACCGGCAGCTGAATCTTTTCGATTAAATACAGGAAAATATTATGGGAATTGACGACGACAGCTTTAGAGAATTACTTACAGCGTATATAAACTACACCTATACAACAGCGTTCAGGTTCTGTGCCGATGTCCACAAGGCTGAAGACCTTGCCCAGCAGACGCTTCTGTCGGCCTGGGAGAAACGCAGCCAGCTTGCAGACAGGAAAAAAATTGCAGGCTGGCTCAGAAGTATCTGCCTTAACCACTATCTTCTTTCACAGCGAAAAGCCGGGAGAATTATGCAACCTGAAGACGGTTTTGAAGATAAATTTGCGGATATTTCGCCGTTGCCGGATCATGAGGTTGAGGTTGAAGAGTCCGTAAGGGAACTGCAGGACGGATGCTTCATAGCAATGGCCTCCAGACTCACCCTGGCACAGCGTTCAGCTTTTATTCTCGTCGATATGCTCGACCTTTCAATCGAAGAGGCAGCAGCCCTGCTGGAACTATCCCTTTCATCAGTGAAATCGCTTCTTTTTCGCGCAAGAAAGAATCTCAATGCCTTCTTCGGGCATCACTGCCAATGGGTGCTACCGGAAAATTCCTGCAGTTGCAGGGCCTGGGTTGAGTTCTCCGGACACAGGGAAACCCTGCGTGAAGAAGGTCGAAAACATGGCGGTCCGCCGGATTTTACCGATCCTGCTTACTCTGAAAAAAGCGATCCGGAAACAATGCAGAAGGTAATATCTCTTTTCAGAAATCTTCCGGAAAGAAAACCCGACATCTCCTGGTATGAAAAGACAGCTCTTGCCATAGGCTCCATGCTAAAAAAATCCGAATAAACCAATTTTTTGCGCACCTTTAACTTCTTTAATGCATCCTTATTATAGGGGACTTCTAAAAACTGCAGTTTTTAGAAGTCTTCCTTAGACGTACTGTGGATGTTTACTTATTAACTGATAAGGAAATAAGTAAACTCCAAGGCACCTCTGATAAGCCCAATTTAGGGTTATTAGACAATATGAAGTGACCGCCGTGTTTGCAAAATCGTGGATTAGCCTACACAATGGCTAATGGCAAAGCGCAGACACGCCACATACAAAGGAACGGAGGCCACTATGAATAGTGTAATTTATGTAGGGATGGATGTCCACAAGGAATCAATCGCAGTAGCGGTATTCAGAGATAATTATCAGAATCCTGAGTTTGAAAGAGAGCTCAGGAACGAACCCGGAAATATTAAAAGATTCTTCAAGCGACTTAAAGAGAATGGAGAAAATATTCTGTGTTGTTACGAAGCAGGCCCTACAGGATTTACACTTTATAGATTACTTGAAGATATGGGAATTATCTGTTACGTAGCAGCACCATCATTATTGCCGAGGAAACCCGGAGACCGAATAAAGACAGACAAGAGGGATGCAGTCAAATTAGCCAGAGCATTAAGGAATCAGGAAATAACACCGGTGAATATACCGACACGCACAGATGAATCAGTTCGTGATTACATGAGGATGTGTAACGATATGAAAATTGATTTGAGGAAACAGAAACAGAGGCTCTTACAGTTTCTGCTAAGGAACGGGAAGAAATATGATATTGGGAAAAAGTACTGGACAGGGGCGCATCGAACCTGGTTGAAAAACTTGCAGTTTGAACAGGTAATGCATAAAGAAGTTTTAAAAGAATATTATCTTGCGATTGTGGAATTAGAGGAAAAGATTGAACGGTTGCAGGAAAAAATAGAAGAGATTGCTGCTGAAGACAGATATAAAGAAAGGGTATCCCGGCTTCGATGTTTCAAAGGTATAGAGACATTAACAGCATTAACATTTGTATGCGAGATAGGAGATTTCAGAAGATTTAAAAAAGCGGAATCCTTCATGGCGTATCTTGGACTTGTGCCGTCAGAATACTCAAGCGGAGAGGGCCGGAAGCTTGGCGGGATTACGAAGGCCGGCAACTCCAGGCTACGACGGCTGTTAGTGGAATCAAGCTGGCATTACCAAAGGTATTCGCCATCGAAACGACTGACAGCGAGAAGGAAAGGACAATCTGCTGAAACAATAGCTTATGCTGATAAAGCCGGCAGAAGGTTGAGTAAGAAATATTTCAGGATGATTCGTAGAGGGGTATGCCCTCAGAAAACTGTTACGGCAGTTGCCAGAGAATTATCAGGATTTATTTGGGGAATGATGGTAGGTAGAACAGAAGTCGCATGACTTCGATAGTTGGTTAATAAGCTACCAGGACAGAAGGATGGATAGAACAACAACAGTGATAAAGGAGAACCCTCGGCACCTCTATGAGGCAATAATAATATTGATCCTCGGTTTTAGACAGAGGCAGCTCCCGACGATCCCATTGACCTGCGGTAACCAATCCGCGAATATCAGAGTGGTCTATCGCCGCATAAACGTTGTTCTATCTTTCTTCCTGTCCTGGACAGGGGGGGGATCTTATAGATAAAACCTGGATATTTTAACTTGACATGGGTCACATCATATCAGAGGTGCCCTATAAGGAGAACAAACATGACAAGAGATGAACTTCTGGAAAAACTTGCTCCCTGCGGACTTGACTGTTCAAGGTGCGCATCATTTAACAATGGAGAAATATCGGAACAGAGCCGGGCCCTGTTATCTTCTCTCGGCAACTATAAAAGGATGGCGGAAAAAATGTCATCTTTTTTTGAACCTTTTTCCCAGTATGAAGCGTTTGAGAAAATCCTCTCATTTTTTGCAAATGCCGGTTGCGACGGCTGCCGTGCCGGCGGTAAAAACTGCCTGCCTGGATGCGGAATAAAGAGCTGTTTCGTGAAACAGGATGCGGATTTTTGCGGTGAATGCCGGCAATTCCCCTGTGACAAATCCGGCCTTAAAGAAAACCTCTATCAACGATGGCTTGAAAACGGGGGAATCATAAAAGAAAAGGGTGCGGAGGCTTTTTATGATATACAGGCGGAAAAAGCCCGATATTGACCGGCAATGTAAAAGAGGCTGAAAACCAGCCTCTTTTTATATCGTCTGTTCAGTCCTTGCAATAATATCATTCTGTGTTTCAGTCGACAGGTTGGTATAAAATGCCGAGTACCCGGCTACCCTGACTACCAGATCGTGATATTCTTCAGGCTTTTCCTGTGCTTCAAGCAGAGTTTCCCGGTCAACAATATTGTACTGAATATGCCAGCCATTCATATTATCGAAAAATGCGTGAAGCATTGAGGCAAGTTTTTCCTTGTTGCTTTCCGTTTCAAGCACAGAAGGAATCAGTTTTTGATTCAGCAGAACCCCGCCTAGAATTTTCTCGGTAGGAAGCTTGCTGATACTCCGCATAACAGCAGTCGGGCCGTTTAAATCCGATCCGGCCGACGGGGATGCGCCTTCTGCAAGGGGTTTCCAGGCTTTTCTGCCGTCCGGCGTTGCCGGAACAACCGCCCCGGCGGGGACATTACCCGAAATGCTTGAGGTGCCGCCGTAATAGCGGCAGCCGATAGCGCCGCTTCCTTCCCGAATGGTGGGGTATTTTTCTATCTCGTCAAGATACGATGCATACGCCTGCACAAGCAGTTTGTCTACATAATCATCATCATTTCCGTATTTCGGAGCAAAATTCAGCAGAACCTGCCGCAGTTTTTCACCCTCAGTTCCTGAAAAATCATTATTCATGGCGCCAAGCAGTTCGTCGGCCGTAATCCGTTTTTCATCAAAAACAAGCTTTTTTACCGCTGCAAGAGAGTTAGCCAGGTTTGCAATACCCACCTGCAACCCCGAAACGAAATCGTACTTGCATCCGCCCTCGTGAACGGTAAGCCCGCGTTCAATACAGTCGTCGGTAAATGCGGAACAGAGAAGATCAGGCGCTTCATCACGCAGAACAATATCTATAGCGGTATCAATGGCAATACCGGCTTTCGCATAAAACCTCACCTGCCGGTCCCAGGCTTCAAGCACCTGTGAAAAATCGGTAAATTCAGTCAGTTTCCCGTTTCCTTTATGAAACTGCCTGCCGCTTACCGGATCAGTTCCGTCGTTCAGCGCGGCAAGAAAAACCCTCATGAAATTCAAGAAATGCTTTCCTGTACAGCGGTATCCCCATTTTCCGGGGACCGCAACCTCGATACAGCCGATTGCCGAATAGTCCCAGGCATCTTCCTCTTCAACCCCAAGGTTATGAAAGGCCGGAATAACAATAGAATCATTGTTGAATGCCGGCATTCCGAAACCAAGCTGGATAACCTTTACACATTCCATTAAAAAGTCATTGCTGATTCCCGGATGAAATCTTACTGTAAGATTAGGCTGGGTCAGTTTTGTTTCGCCTACGGAGCGGAGGATGAGATAAGACAATTCATTTACGGCATCGCTGCCGTCTCTCAACTGGCCCCCGATTGTCACATTCTGATAAAGCGGACCGCCTGCTGAAAACCTGGTATGCGACCATGACCTGATTTTCTTCATACTTACAAGCTTCAGCCAGGTACTTTCCAGCAGCTCCATCACGAACTCATCGGTTATCAGACCGCTATCCCTGTCCGCCCTGTAAAAAGGATAAAGATACTGATCAAGCCTGCCAAGCGACAGGGAATGCCCGTTGCTTTCAATCTGAAGCACAAGCTGGACAAAGTAGCTGAGTTGTAATGCCTGGTAGAAGGTCCGGGGTTTTTCCCATGCAATCTGTCCACATATATTTTCAATCTGCTCCAGCTCGGCTTTTCTGGCTGAATCAGCCTCGGATTCTTTCAATTCGGCAGCCAAAACGGCAAACCTGGTAATAAAGGTACTGAAAGCTTTCAGACTTATCAGAACAGAACTGTAGAACTGCCGTTTCTTTATTTCTTCTTCAGTAACAAATCCTGTCTGCTCCAGCTTTTTACCGGTGAGCTCAATAAACCAGCCAAGCCCCTTGTCCAGGATCTTTCTGAAATTTGCAGCAATATGTGCATCACCGGAAGTCAGATTACCCTCCGCCCGGATTATTCCCGACTCATGGATTGCCTGCAAATCTTCAGTCATTAGGGCATGTCCCTTATCAAGGGTGGTTTTATTCGTCCAGTATTCGCAGATTTCCAGTAAATCCTTTTTTGTTTTTTCATCAGGATAAAATGCATCACCAGTACGATTTTCAAAATCATCGATTTCGTTTTTTATCCATTCAACAGCATACTCCGGAAAGATCGGGGCTGAATATACAGCTGAAGAATGGTTTCCGACTATCAGTTCATCATGATCTATTCTGATGCTCATCCTTTCAAGAGTATCTTTCAAAGCATACGCTCTCCTGATGATTACCGGGCTGCTTTCATACTTTTTATATGCTTCAGTATAAAAAAACGCTCTTTCGGTACAGATTCCCGGTTTTGTCTTGAGAATCCTGTCGCGCTCTTTCTGTATCCTTTTGGTCATTCGTTCCTCCGTTGTACTATTAAATATTAACTTATTTTCTTACGTAAATCAATAACGTAAATACGAAAGTGTTATAATATTTTATTCTTTTTTTCGTAAATTTTTTCTTTCGTATGTGTACATTCAATATCTTTTAAACTATAATGTTTCTATGAACAAAAGGCATGAACAAATCCTTAATATAATAAACAGGGAAAATGAAGTGACAGTAAACCGGCTTTCTGATTTGCTGAATGTTTCCCTTGTAACGATTCGAAGCGACCTGAGAATTCTGGAAGATAAAAAGCTGATCTGCCGTAATCACGGAGGGGCAAGCCTGCCGTCAACAGACGACATCTCGCACAGGCTGAGCATTAACCACTCGGCAAAACAGAGAATTGCCGTTAAAGCTGCAGAACAGATTGAAGAAGGCGAAACGGTTCTTCTTGAAGCCGGCTCCTGTGTTGCCATTCTGGCACAGATTTTGGCATCCAGAAAAAATATTAATATAATTACCAATAATGCTTTTGTTGCCAGGCAGATGAAAGACTCTGACGGTATTAATGTAATTCTGATTGGCGGCATATACCAGAAAGAAAGTGAAACCCTTGTGGGTTCAATGGTCAAGGAATATCTGTCTTATTATAATTTCAGCAAAGTTTTTCTCGGAATGGACGGGTTTACCCGGGAGCAGGGCGCAATGTGTCGTGATCTCGACAGGGCTGAAGTCATGGCGGAATTTGTACATCGCGGCAGACAGGTTTATTTTCTGTCGGATTCCGGTAAAATGGGAATATCAGCCGTTCGTACAATCTGCCGCCCGGATGAAATCAATTGCATGATAACCGATGAAGATATTGATGAAGAATACCGGGAGTATTTTAACCTAAGTGAAATTGAGCTCATTACAGCCTGACAGGGTAATACTCTTCAAGATTTAAAACAAAATAAAATCCTCATACAGCACCTATTTACTTTCATATGAAATTATTTTTATATTCGATTGACAGGTTTTATCTTGTGGTTTATCATTACACAACATCTTCAGTTTCATATAAGAACAATTGGAAGTCGAATATAAAATTGGTATAAATGGAGAATTATTATGAAAGAGCAGAATTTCCTGGATAATCTTGTAGGCGTATTTGGTCATCCGGCAGCCGAGAACCCGGGGGTAATTATACAGGAAGCAGCATTTAAAGCGCTTAGGCTTGAAAGATGGAGATTTCTTACAATAGATGTTGATCCCGGAAAACTGGGTGATGCAATAGCCGGCCTTAAGGCGATGAAAATGAAGGGAATAAACTGCACGCTTCCGCATAAAATTGATGTACTTGAATATCTTGATGAAATATCTCCCAGCGCCAAACTGATTGGCGCAGTCAATATGATTGTAAACAATGAAGGCAGACTTTACGGAGACAACACCGACGGCAAGGGGTTTATGGAATCGTTAAAAACTGTCGGAATAGATCCCAAAGGAAAAAGAATCGTCATTTTGGGCGCAGGCGGAGCAGGCCGCGCGGTTTCAATTGAAATGGCCCTGGCCGGAGCTGAACATATTACAATTGTAAATATACCGCAGGATGAAAAAATGGCATTATCGCTGATAGAACTACTGAAAGCCGAAACTAAGGCAGAAGCAGAATACGTTCCATGGAACGAAAGTTATAAAGTGCCCGAAAACTGCAATATTCTGATAAACGCCACACCTATAGGGCTTTACCCGGACGTGGACAACAAACCGAATATAGATTACGACACACTGCGCCCTGATTTATTTGTCCAGGATGTAATTCCCAATCCCGCATTCACACCTTTTCTGGATGAAGCCAAAAAAAGAGGGGCAAAATGGAATACAGGCATGGGAATGCTGATAAACCAGGCGGCAATCAATATAAAAATGTGGACCGGAAAAGATCCCGACAAGGAAGTAATGACCAAAGCATACCAGGAAGTGATCGGGTAGTTTTATTTTGGAAAAAATCCTTTTTACCGGAAGCCGCGGATTCTTCGGAAGCCGATTTATTGAAGACTACAAGCGGCAGTTTGACATACTTGCTACCAACTCGGACACGCTCGACATAACCGACAGAGAAAGAGTTGTTGAAACGATTGAATCATTCAGGCCTGATTATGTCATTCATGCGGCGGCAATAGCTGTTACAGACTACTGTAACAGCAACCCGGAAATATGCCGTTTAACAAACATAAGCGGATCCGGGAATATTGCGTCAGCCTGCCGTATTACCGGAAGCAAACTGATTTTCCTCAGCACTGAACAGGTATTCAACGGCAATAAGGAAAGCGGGCCGTATAAAGAAACGGATACGCCGCTCCCCGATACCGAATACGGCAAAAACAAGCTTGAGGCCGAGAAGCTTATAACAGAGATTTGTAACGACTACGTTATCATAAGATTGACGTGGCTTTTCGGTATCCCCGGGAAATCAAAACCTGTATCAGGAAACATTCTGTGGGACAGCATCAGGAAGATCATGACAGGAAAGCCGTTCAATGTTCCTGCGAATGAATACAGAGGGATGACCAGCATCGATGAACTTCTTGCGAGGTTTCCGTCATTGTTCAACCTTGCGCCAGGGATTTACCATACAGGCTCGGAGAACCCGATGAGCAGATACGAAACAGTCTGTCATATCTTTAAAGAGCTGGGACTTCAGGACAGGACCGGGGAACTTGTTATAAAAGATGAAGAAACTTACCGACAAAACCCGAGAGACGCCAGACTGGATACCGGCCGGCTTAAATCATCCGGGATCAGCTTTTCAGAAACGCCTGAAGCTCTCAGCAGCTATATCAAGAACAACCATCTGTCGGTATAGCTTACATTTGCAGTCAACTTCTAAACACTGCATATCACCGTTTATTAATTGCTGAAACCTTCAACCCTGTTATTACCATTGCGTTTTGCTGCATAAAGTGCATTGTCCGCCCTTACTATTACCTCATCCCTGGTGAGGTTTTCTGAAAATTCTGCAATACCTATACCCAACGTAGTGGCAAGCTGACCGGTACATTCGCATTTCCTATAAGGTAAACCAGGTTATATACAATCAGATACGTAAAGGTAATTGAGATTATTAGATTATCATCAAGAATTAATATAACCGAACCTGTACCTGTAGCCGTTAAAATTGCTCTTAACAGGCAGAATAGCGCAGAGACCGGGAAGATGATAAAGCTCTCCTGTATGTCCGATATACTTTTGCCTTCTTTGCGGCTGCCGGTCCATGATAGACCCGGTAAATTACCGAAAGAATAATCAGAGACTTGATATTAAAGATTCTTCTTTTAAATTCAAGAACTATGGCTGCAGCAGCAAAAACTGAAACAGTTCTCCATTCAGAAACCGCAAATTACATGATTGTATGATTTATATGTATCACGATTTAAGCATCTTTATTTATATTGATCTGCGGCAACTTAGGGCATATGATATTTTTACGTTATGAGAAAAGCCGTTACGTACTTGCTTGAAATTTTGTTAAAATCGAAGCGAAAGTACGATACAAAAATTGACGTCCAGAATATCAAGGGCCTGTTGATAGTATACCTTATACTTATCCTCACCTTTAACACAGGCATTTTCCATGCGCCGGTACAGGTCCAGCTCCCTCTTGAAATCGGCCTTCCTGTTCTTCTGTCAGGATATTTGATAACTAGAAATATCAATTATAGAATTGGCGGTTTGATAATTATTGGTATCCTCTATTTGATAGCAGTATTGATTATTTTCATTTTTGACAGAGACAACAGTTTTAATTATCTTTCATTTACATGGATTCTGGTCACTGTTTTTATTGGAACTCTTTTTCTCAACACAAAGCAATTAATTGTTTTAACCGTATTTGAGAATCTGTTTATTGCGGCAATAGCCTGGATCAGCCCCAATATTAATCTTGTCATGTATATTTCATGGAGTTTCTTCAATGTATTCTTCTGCCTTGTCAATATATCAATTAGAATTGTGATAGACGATAACAGAAAACAGCTTATATTTCAGAAAGATAATCTTGAGAAGGAAGTCGCCAACAGAACCCGGCAGCTGGAACAGAGTCTTGAAGAAAAGAATGTTCTTATCAGAGAGCTTTATCACCGCTCGAATAATAATATGCAGCTTATCAATTCCCTTCTTTATATTCAGTTTGATTCAATTCTCACTCCGGAAATAGAAAATTCATTACTCAAAACCTACTCAAGGCTTGATTCAATGGCGCTTGTCCATAACAAGCTGTACTCTTCCGGAGATCTCCGGTTCATTTCATTGAAAAGCTTCATTGAAGATATTCTTGAACATCTGGTAACCTTTTTAAAAGTAGATAAACATAATTTTATTTTTGATATAGATATAGAAGATCACAGAATACCATTGGAACTCTCAATACCGCTTGGTCTGATAATTAATGAACTGCTGATAAACGTTTTTATTCATGCGGATACCGGTCGGCATGCTGCAGAATTGATCCTGACAACAAAACTTCAGGATGATCTTAATTTATATCTTAAAATCCGTAACACAAACTCTTCCGTAAATCCGCGTGCTGATATAGATGAACTGCAAAACACGGGGCTGAAACTGGTTAAACTGTTAGCCGCAGATCAGCTTAAAAGCACTGTTATATATGATATGGAAAATAATTGTTTTTCAGTTGAAATTTTTATTCCGTTAACAAATTTCAAATTTGACGACCGCCAGCACACCCACTCTGATTTTTAATTTATAAAATCGGTTCTTTAATCAAAAGTATATCTTGACTCTATTTCATTTATCAGCTCATCATATCCGGTATAATGAATCGTATTAAATCCAAGGTTTTCAGCTGTTATTATATTTTCGTTTGTATCGTCAATAAAAAGACATTCCTCCGGTAAATATGATATTTTTGACAGACAATTAAGAAATATTTTTTTATCAGGCTTTATACATTTTTCTCTGCATGAATATATTTTATAATCAATGTTTTCTAACCATAAGTATTTTTCTTCAATATATTTGAGAGCGTCAAAATGAATATTCGATAAAATCGCAATTTTAACCGATACTTCTTGGAACCTGAAAACTAATTGAATAACGGAATTATTAATCCTTGTCCAACTCTCGACGTCCAGTTTTATTATTTGTTTTATTAAAATATTTTTATTGGGAATATCCCTGTTTGATAAAACTTTTCCCCAATATTCCAGACCATCTATCAGACCGGAATCGTATTCCGGTCGATAACGAAAATAAAGCTCCTTAAATACGGAAGAGTCCAAATCTGCCAACTTTCTGGTCTCTTCATAATCGTTAATGGATTGAAGAAGGCTGATAACACCGCAAAAATCAAAAATTACACATTTTATTCTTTTCATAATTAAAAACTCATAAATATTTTAACAGTCTTTCAGAATAAAATTCAATGACATTCTTCTATTCTTTCGCCCTCGGATATTCATTACAAAGTAATCTGAAAGCCGGTTCATCCTCATCAATTTCCGGGAACCGCCCCAAAGGATTAAGAAAATAATTATCTGTTGTATCATCATTACATTGACTCACCTCACCGGCAAGAACAGCTCCTGTCCCGGCTTCTACAGTCATTTCATGATATACTTCTTTTTCGAAGGAGATACTTTCACCAGGCGTCAATTTAATTTTTACACCTGCTTCTACAAAATAACATCTTCCATCCTGTTTGATCATTACATCTGTTGAGTCCAGTTTATTATCATCAGTTTTATTGTACAACTGAACCAGTAAATTACCGCCGCCCCGGTTGATAATATCTTCCATTTTAACCCAGTGAAAATGCATCGGCGATACCTGGTTCTGACCGAGTATGAATATTTTCTCCGCATAAGGCTTCGGATATTTTTCAGGCATTTTCTGATTGCCGTTACGAATAGTTACCAGAACCAGACCAAGCTCATCAAATTTACCTTCACCATAGTCAGTCACATCCCATCCCAGCATATTCTCCCGGATTTCATCATATTCAACACCCTTCGTTTCCCATTCATCAGGCGTCCAGCCTGTAAAGGGAGGGAGTTTGAATCCTAATTTATCTGTAAAAGCTATCGCCATTTTAATCTGTGCATTAATTTCTGACCGTTTCATTTAAAATCTCCTTTTTTCAGAGCCACTATTGCATCGGATCCATCCAATATTTCTATTCTGATTTCAACTGTTTTTGATTCATGGGGCTGAAGCATCGGCAAGCCTTCTTCTTTTTGCTTGAGACGCCCCAGAACGTTGCTGTTGGCCGGTTCAAGACCCATAACGTAATCTCCGGAAGCAATAGACTTCCACTCCATAAAACGAGGCAGAACACTTTTATTAAAGTTTAATTTTATTCCAAGATTAATATTCTCGTTAATAATTGCAGCAAAAGTATTTTCATCAGAATCCGCCTGCAGTTTATGTATAAAGACCTGTTCCGGAGCTCCGGGCACAGGAGGATCCATGACTTGCCACCTGGAAAGATCTCCTGCAGAATCTCTTGCTTCTGTTTTAACTGCCGGGACAACTAAACGAACCCCTTCCTGCAGAAACGGATAACCAAAATTGAAATGATAGAGCAGCATGAAAGGCTGAGCCTCAAAACCGTAGTTTTTAAATTCATCGTGCAAGATTATCGAGTTTTCACCAAGTACCGTGGTTATACTCCGCCTCAGAATTACATTTTCTCCGTATAACTCAGCCTCACGCATTTCCCCGGACAATCTAATGCAGTATTTCCCGTTAACCCATTCAGCATCAGCACCAAGATGCTCGGCGGGTGTGGTTCTCAGACGCCCGTGCATAGGATAAGCAATGCCATCGTCAATACAAGGCGGACAGATGTTTTCAAGTCCGCTTGTAAAAAAAAGCCCACCCATAATACTTCGTCCGGCTTCTTGCCCATTCGTATCAAAATGATTCCGCCCCATAAGTCCCGGTTTAGCAAGAAAATTCAAATTAATTCCTTTATAGCTGCAATCGGCTATATCAAGACATTTATCAGCCATAACATTGAAATGTAAAAATCCGCATTTTATTTCATAGGCTTTCATTCCTGAAGAACGTCCCTCGCTATAAACCAGCGGGCGGATGCTCGCAATTTGCTGAATACTACCGGTATAAGCTGCAATATTTTCCTCATCTGTCATTATGCATCTACTCCAGGTTTGCGTGATATTGCCAAAGTTTATGTAAATCCAGGGCTTTTTCTTCGACAATCATACTTGCAATAATATCTCCAAATACAAGCAGGGATTGTTCAAATAAAGAAGTCATAGGCTGCTGTGAATCTATTTCATCTTTCAGGGCAAGCCTGGTCCTTACAGGTATGCGCACCATATAATCAGCATATTTTGCCATACTGCTTTCAGGATTCGAACCGATATGAACCACTCGTACACCCAAAGTCTTTGCTTTCTCCGCAATTGCCAGAGGGAACAAACTTTCTCCGCTGCCGGATCCCACAATTAGAAGATCTCCCGGCGAGATGGCCGGCTCTGTAATTTCCCCGACAAAATGGGCGTCAACACCAAGGTGAGCCAACCTTTTGGTAAAAGCCTCCAGAGAAAGAAGAACCCGGCCTACACCGACACAGAAGACTTTCCGGGCATTCAATATTTCCGTACAAAATTTTTCTGCGGAATTTATATCTATACTGTTTAAGGCCAAATCAATTTCCAAAAGTGCCGTATTCCTGGCAGTTATAAACAAGTCCTTACTGTTCATCAGACTGTTTCTCCTATCAGTTTTTCTCTTAACGAATATAGTTCATCGATATCGGATTTAAGATTATTTTTAGAAAGGCAGGTACTTCCGATAACAAAAATATCCGCAGCATCTTTACCAAATGTGTTAATACTTTCTTTTGAAATTCTTCCGTCGAGTTCCATCTTAACCGGAAGTTTACGCTCTGAAATTATACGATGCAATTCATCAATCTTACGCTGTGCAAATGGAATTTGTTTCTCCCAGGAATAACCTGCGTAACCCGGGTTAATAAGCATAAGCAGCACCGTATCACAACATTCGAGAATACAATCAATTGCCGAAACCGGAGTTGAAGGTTTCAGTGCTATTCCTGCCCGAACACCACGGTTCTTTAACATGGAAAGCAGTGCGTTGGGATGTTTTTCCGTTTCGAAATGAAAAATAAGCTGATCAACACCTATATCAAGCAATTCATCTATAAAATATCCGTTAGGTTCAGTCATCAAATGAGCATCAAAACTCAGATTTGTTATCTTCCGTAATGCTTTTACAGTATCCAGCCCCAATGGAAGACTTGGACTAAAATGCCCGTCAATAATATCTATATGCAGGACTTCAACACCGGAGCTTTCCAGCACTCTAACCTGCGATTCAAGGTTACAGGGATCAAGGCAAATTAGCGAAGGTGAATAAATCAGCTTATTATCCCAGAAATTATCAGACCTATCCATATAGCGGCAGGACCTCCTCTATTTCGGATTTTAACGGCATTGAATTAACCGCTCCCTGTTTTTGGACGGCAAGCCCACCTGCCGCTACGCCATACTTTAAGGCCTTTTCCAGCATAACTACAGATAAATCACGCCGCGTTCGAAACCCTTGAGAAAGCAAAGAATAAAGAAAAACACCCCAGAATGCGTCCCCGGCCCCGGTTGAATCCACTGCTTTCTGAGGAACAGGATGCCTTCGTATTTCCTGCTCATTCCAAAAGACTATATTTTCTTTTTCTCCCTTTGTAAGCGCGGTCAAAGAAACATCATACTTTTCCATAACTTTAAATATCATTTCTTCACCGCCCAATAAAAAAACTTCTTCATCTGAAACCTTTAATAAATCAACATACGGAAGAATTTTATAAACAGCTTCACGGCAGCGCTCAGGTTTCGTCCACTGTAATGCACGAAAATTAAGATCAAAACTAACGGGAATACGGTTCTTTTTAGCCAGTTTCATCGCTCGCAATACTGCGCCGGGGGAACTCCCGCCGGCGAGCATTGAAGAACCTGTATGCACAAGTTTTGAATTAATAATTATTTCCGGAGTTATATCTGAATCCTTTAAGAACAAATGCGCACCGGTTTTCTGGGCAAAAGTAAATGAACGGTTACCGTCATCAGCAAGGGTAACAAATGTCATTGTTGTTACTGCATCATTTGTCGGCGCTCCGCATTTAAGCTGGACTCCATTGTCTCTCAGAACATTCATTAAGTATTCACCGAAAAGGTCGTTACCGACTTTCCCGCAAAAAGCGGAACAGCCTCCCATTCGGGCAAAACAAACAGCAACATTTGCCGGCGCTCCTCCGGGATGGCGTATATAAGAAGAATCCTCCCTACCCGGCGTAAAATCTATAACTATTTCACCGATGCTTAAAATATCAGTTCCGCCGTTCATTTAAAAATCCGGGCCTCCTACCGAAAAAATAGCGTGTACAATTTTTGCCTCATAGTTAATGAGCATAAAAGGTGTATTTGCCGGAATAAATACAACCTCTTCCTCGGCAACTGTGAAAGTATCCTCGTTGTCAGGGAAGAAAAAAGTGATTGGGCCATCTTCTACATAAACTGAAGCATCTCCTTTAAGGGTGAGTTTTTCCATCGCACGCGGCCCTGTTCCGCCGGCTGGCAATGTTATTTCTCCCATGTGCCCCAGATCCGTACTAAAGAAGAAATTTACAGGCACCGGGTATTCCAATCCGTGAATAGTCCTGAGCTTATTATCATTTGTCACTTTTACAAATTCGCCGGTATCACGAACTACCACGGGATCACACGGCCATTGTCCTATCTGTTTAATCATAATTATTTAACCTCCGTTTTTGTGCGCAACAATGCCATCGTATCTTCATTTTCCGGATAAGGAGGCGGGCCGGCTTCGCCTTCAGCCCAGACAGTCGGCACTATAAGGTATAACATCTTTGCTGTATCATTGGTGAAGTTATAGCCCTTATGAGGAGCACCCTTTGGAAGGTTGATACATTCACCTTTTTGCAGTTCGACAACCTGACCGGTTACAGGATTCATGATTGTTAATGTTCCATGAAGCATATAATAATATTCATCCCCGTTGTGAACATCCGGGGGAGTAAACATTGCTCCCGGAGAAAGATGATATCTTCCGCTGAACATACTCTCTGTAGAAACGAACATCCAGTTCAAGTCGGCATGATGCGGATCTTCGGGAACATAAATGTAATGCACCATTTTGTCTTTTGTTACATGAAAGGGTCTTTTTTTGTCCGGTGGACATGGCCATTTGTTAAAGTAATCAGCCAATACTGCCATATACAGTACCTCCTAGTTTTATTAAAAGCATAATGTCTCAGAGGACCAGAGCTTTATTTGAGTTTTAACCAGTTCATCTCTGGAATATCGATCATTACAGCATCGTTGGCGTAGGTACGCTCCGGAAGCATGCAAAGTAATGTGCACTCATCAGTATTGTGAACAAAAGGTGAAAGATGCCAGGTCCCCGGACGTAAATATACGAGTGTAGCCTGGGGAATAATAAAAGCTTCAGCTGATTTAAAATTAATTTTTTCCCCAGGCTTTGTCGGCGGGAGAAAAATACCAATTATATCACCGTCAAACGGGAAAATAACTTCGCCGCAATAAGCATGATATTCAAGCTTTTTTAAAACAGCATCCCTTCGCCGGATTTTTAATACTGAAAACGACAGTGAATTACTCCCTAAAGTAACCGGCATTAAATCAGGAATAAACTGTTCCGGATTAGAAGGGTCAAAACCCTCTTCAGGATCTGCAATATTCTGATAATCTCCATATTTTCGGAAAGCTTCCCTGCTTAAGGATTTTGGTGAGAGGACAAACATGGAACTTCTCCTATTTCTTGGAAGCCGCATCTACAGCAACAGCTACAAGCAGCACCAAACCTTTAATTACATACTGATACATAATATTGACATTCAAGAGACTCATTCCGTTATCAAGGCTTGCCATTATAAGCGCACCTATTATCGCTCCGAACACAGTGCCGACTCCGCCGGCAGGACTTGTCCCTCCTATAACCGCCGCGGCAATTGCATCCATTTCAAAACTTGTACCGGCGCTTGTAGTTGCTGCGTTCAGCCGGGTTGTAAAAACTATAGCGGCTACAGCATTTAGAAAACCCATCATTCCGTAGATAAAAACAAGATTCTGTTTAATATTTATTCCTGAAAGCCGGGCTGCCTCTTTATTGCCTCCGATTGCATAAATGGAACGGCCGAACGGAGTAAAATTGCCGACATAAGTCCAGACGAAAGCAACAGCAAGCAGAATAATAATTGCGTAAGGTATGCCCCTGTAACTAATCATGATAAAACCTACTGAACCGATAGCGATAGCGACAATGGCCTCTCTCGCCACGGTCGCCATTATCCCGGCAACCTTAAAGCCATATTTTATCCTCGTGGCACGTTTATACTGATCCAGAATAACAAAGCCTATTATAAAAGCTGATACGATTAGAATACTGAAATCATTAAATGCAGCTCCCTTGAAAAAAAGCTGAGGAAGATAACCCTGTCCAATCAATTTTACCAATACGCTGAATCCGCCGATTGTAACACCGCCGGTCAGACCAAGTGTAAGCCCCTTAAAAGCAGTCATACTTGCCAGGGTCGCAATCATGGCGGGAACCTGTCGATAAGCGATCCAGTACCCATGCCAAAGCCCGACACAGATACCGGCAAAAAGAGTTATAGGGATCGTAACCAGGGGCGACAGGCCAAGTTTCAATGTCAAAATGGCAAAAAGAGCTCCCAAGGTGCCTAATACCGAACCGACAGAGATATCAATATTACCGGTTACCATAATAAAAACCATGCCGCAGGATAAAATTCCTATTGTACACATCTGCATAAACAGATTTGATAAATTTCTTGATGAGGTAAAAAGAGAGTTGGTAAGTATCGAAAAAATCAACCAGATCACCAGCAAGACGCCGACCATCATATACTGTCTTATCTTATATGATGTAATATTGCTTAAAACTTTCTTTTTTAATGATGATGATAAAGCCTGTCTATTCATTTCTGCTGCTCCCAATTGCGTTATGCATTATTTCTTCCGAAGTAGCTTCACCGTGATTGAATTCGGCGGTTATCTCGCCTTCACTCATAACCAGGATACGATCGCTCATACCCAGGATTTCCGGAAGCTCGGATGAAATCATGATTATAGCCATGCCCGATTTAACCAGTTCTTTCATAATCAAATAAATTTCATATTTTGCCCCGACATCTATACCACGGGTCGGTTCATCAAGAATCAGCACCGTCGGACTGGCCATAAGCCATTTACCAACAACTACTTTTTGCTGGTTTCCACCTGAAAGGTTTTTAACCTTTTGTTCTATGGAAGGTGTTTTAATCTGCAGTTCTTTTACATATTTTTCTGCTGCGTGTATTTCCTCATTTTCATTTATGGAAAAAAGCTCGGTAATACTTTGTAAATTCGGTAAAGAAATGTTTTCTTTAATATTCATACCCAACACAAGTCCGTTGCCCTTTCTGTCCTCGCTTAAATAACAAATGTGGTTTCTTATGGCAGCCTTGGGATGTCTGTTAAAAATACGTTTGCCTTTCAGATAGAGTTCTCCGGCAACATGGTTCCCATAGCTGCCTATTATGGACATAGCCAGTTCAGTCCTGCCGGCTCCCATAAGCCCGGCAATCCCCAGGATTTCTCCTTCACGAAGAGAAAAACTGATGTTTTTCAGCTTATTCCTGCCGCCATGTTCCGGATCTCCGACAGTCCAGTCCCGCACTTCAAACAAAACACTGCCCGGATTATGATCACGTTCAGGATATCGATGCGACATATCCCGACCCACCATAAGTGAAATCAACTTGCCTTCGTTCAATTCCTCTGCAGGATACGTACCTATCATCTTGCCGTCCCGCAGTACGGAAACGGTATCCGAGATTTTAAATACTTCTTCAAGCTTATGTGAAATATAGATACAGGTAATGCCCTGCTCTTTGAATTCTTTAATCAGTTTCAGTAAATTGTTGGATTCTTCCTCAGTTAGAGCGGAAGTGGGCTCATCAAAAATTATTATTTCTGCATTTTTTACGATTGCTTTGGCTATCTCAACAAGCTGCTGTTGACCAACGCCAAGCTGCATTATCTTCGCCGAAGGGCTGACATACAGGCCGATTTTATCAAGTATTTTCTTTGTAATTGAGTATTCCTTCTGATAATCTATTCCCCCGGATTTTGTACGTATTTCATGCCCCAGGAATACGTTTTCCACAATGTCCAGATATTTTACCAACGCAAGTTCCTGATAGATAGTTACCAATTTGGCGTTGATACTGTCGTTTATTGTGTTAAATTTCTGTTCTTCACCCTTAATAATTATTTGACCTTCATAATTCCCGTAAGGATAAACACCAGAAAGTATTTTCATCAACGTAGATTTACCCGCCCCGTTCTCGCCAACCAGCGAATGAATTTCGCCTGGATTTATCTCTAAATTGACATTGGAAAGAGCCTGGACCCCCGGAAAAGTCTTGGTAATGTTTTGCATTTGCAGAATAAACTGTTCTTTCATGTCATACCCTTTTGATAAAATTCCCGCCTGAACGTTTTTCCCAGGCGGGCTTTAATTAACTCACTTAGCTACTTCTGTCCATGGATAAAGGCCGCTGACTTCCACAATTTGCTTGAGGTTATTCTTAGTAACTGCCTGCGGAGTAGCAAGAACGGAAGGAACATCTTTGTAACCATTATCAGTTGAACCATTTATTCCTGTAACCTGCTGTTTTCCGGCAAGTTCAACAGCCGCTTTTGCTGCAGCCTTTCCTTCTACAACCGTATCCTTAAATACCGTCATTCCCTGGGTGCCTTCGTATATGCGCTGCAGCGCTGTAAGTTCAAAATCCTGTCCTGTAGTCAGAACTTTACCGTCCAGTCCCTGACCTGCAAGGGCCTGAATAATACCGCCGGCGGTACTATCATTGGGTGCTACAATTCCTGTAATATTATTGCTGTTTGCTGTAAGACAGTCTTCAGCCAACCTCATTGCATTTTCTGCTTTCCAGTCAAGAACATTTTGATCCATTACTACCTTATAGGTACCGTCATTCACTTTCGGTTGAATAATATTCATAGCACCTTGGCGGAAAAGTTTTGCATTATTATCGAGAGGATCGCCGGCAAGAACTGCGATATTACCTGCAGGAATGTTTTCAACAAACCATTCACCCATACACTCACCAACTGCCACATTATCAAATGAAACATAGATATCAACATCTGAATCAAGAATTAATCGGTCATAAGATACAACCGGAACATCTTCGCGATGTGCCATTTCAACAATAGTACCGGCAGAAACCGCATCGTGAGCGCCAATTACCAGAACATCAATACCCTGCGCAAGCAGATTTTCACACTGTGACTGCTGCTTTGAAGCATCGTTATCGGAAATTTGAGTCAGTACCTTTGCGCCAAGAGCTTCAGCCGCTTCACGAATGTTCTTTTCGTGTCTTACCCAAATATCCTCCCGTTGGGTGGGCATAGAAATTCCTATTAGAATTTCATCGCTTTCATCAGATACAGATTCCTGGTTTCCGTTTGCAAACAAGCCCGGAATTACCAGAACCAACACTAATAGAAACATTGCAATTTGTTTCATAGAATTCCTCCTGAAAAAATTTTAGTAAGTAAAACGTTTTACCACAATCGATTTATATGATAATATACTCAGAGACCATACTTGTCAACAAAAAAAGTTTAAAAAAATCAGGTAAACACCTAGTTTCCGAAAAAAACATATTCATTGACCAGAATGGTAAATCTTGATATATAATTAAGGATGAAGAACAAAAAAATGTTTTTAAATGAAATTGTAGATGCCTGCGGGATGCCTGTAGAAGCACTTAGGGAAATTAAAATAAAGTATAACCTGTCTATTTCTCTTGAAGATGAGACACAGGAAATTTCTATAAACGACTATATCATTCTCCGTAAAGTCCTTTATGCTTTATCAGAAAAACTGCCGGAGGAGAAAATCAGACAGAAAATAAACAGGATAATCAAGAATAAAGGTAATATAACCATTTCCGATGTTGCGATGGAAGCCGGTGTTTCTGTCGGCCTTGTTTCCAGAATTCTGAATAAGCGTGATAATTCTATCAAAATCAGTGAAGAAACGAAAAACCGAATTGAGGAAACAGCAACACGTCTGGGCTATAAAGCCAACCCGATCGCAAGTGCGCTGCGAAGCCGACAATCAGGAATTATCGGCGCTGTTGTAAGGGATATTGGGGATCCGTTTTTAAGACAACTTGTTCAGGATGTTCAGCTTGAATATAAAAAGCAGGACAGCGTTATTCTAATGAGCCATGCAATGCATGAGGCGGGAATGGCGTTACAACAAATAAAACATATTGTTAATTACTGGTTTGACGGACTTATTATTGTCGGAGATATGGTTGAGGACATCATTATTTACAATGAATTAATTAATAATTCCCTGCCTGTAGTATCTCTCGCAGGTCGAAATCATGAAAAAGTATCAACGGTAACATTTGATGATGAATCTGGCATTAAACAGTTATTTGCCCACCTGTATGATCTTGGTCATCGTTCAATAGCTTTTGTAGGAAACATTCTTCATACCAGCGTACAAAACCGTATGCATACATTTATCAATCTGCAGAGAGAAGCCGGATTACCTGATGACAAGTCGCTATTTTTTACTCCAAAAAACACCACAGAAGCAGTGCAATGTGTAAAGAATATCCTTAACCTGGAAAAACCACCTACAGCAATTCTATGCACTAGTGATGATTTTGCTCAATTGGCTGCAAACGTTGCAATTCAGGCCGGATGGAAAATACCTGAAGACATAACCATAACCGGCTATAACGGAACAAACGAATTGCATGAGCTGTATATCCCTCTGACGACTGTGCGTCAACCGTCCGAACAGGCAGCTGTTGAGGCTGTAAAAGAACTTAATCGCCAGATACAAATAAATCTGCAGGGTATGGAATATAAACCGGTAAATATTAATATTGAGCCTGAACTGATTATCAGATCATCCAGCGCTGCGCCGAGGAAATAAAAACACTTCGCCTTAGATAAAACTTCTGCCAATTATTCCTGCCGTTTTTAAATAGTTTGAAATAAAAATAATAGTGATTTTAAAGGAAAAGACAGTAAAAACAAAAGACGATATTGACTTATGTAATTATTAATTGATAATTAATACGATATACGTAAAACGTTTTCTGGAGGAAACTATGCCGTTATTTCAATTTCCGAAAGATTTTCTTTGGGGAGTATCAACTTCCGACTATCAAATCGAAGGAGCTGCCAGTAAATACGGAAAAGGCGAGACATATTGGGATCGTTTCTCAAGAACACCGGGAAGGATCAATAATAATGATTCCGCTGAAATAGCATGCGACCATTATCACAAATATGTCGAAGACATACAGATTATGAAAGAGCTTGGAATAAAATCATACAGAATGTCAATTTCGTGGGCGAGAGTTTTTCCTGAAGGGAAAGGAGTCCCCAACAATGCAGGTATGGATTTTTATAATAAAGTAATTGATGAACTGTTAAAAAACAATATTATTCCGATTATCACTCTTCACCACTGGGGATTCCCGCAGAAACTTCAGGATATTGGAGGCTGGACAAACAGGGAGACAGCTGAATATTACAGGGAATATGTTGAATATATATTCAAACAGCTTGGCGATCGTGTTCATACCTGGATAACCCATAATGAACCCATAGGAACAAGTTATTTCGGCTATTATAAGGGAATACATGCCCCCGGGGTCAGAGATTTTTCAGCCTCAATACTTGCAACCCACAATATCCTTTTATCTCACGGACTGGCGGTAAATACATTTCGCCAGACAGGCCTGAAAGGTGAAATTGGAATAACCCTGAATGTGCATCCCACATTTCCGGCATCCGACAATCAAAAAGATATAATTGCATCGGACAGGATGGATAAATACTTCAATAACTGGTTTCAGGATGCAATCTTTAAAGGTTCATTTCCAGCTGGATTAGAGGATTTCTTCAGAAGCAAAGGAGCAATGATACCTGAACTGAATTCAGATGATCTCAATCTTATTCAGCAACCTGTCGATTTTCTAGGCGTGAATTATTATTATCCTCATTTTGTATCCTATAATTCCGATGCCTGGCCATTTGAAGCGGAGATTTCAACATCGAGACCTTATAACCAGAATACAGATACCGGATGGGAAATATTTCCCGAAGGACTATACATATCACTGAAAAAATTAGTAAAGGAATACGGCGATATAAAGATAATAATTACTGAAAACGGAGCAGCATTCAACGATCTGATTAACAGGTACGGTTCGATCGAAGACAACCGAAGGATTGATTTCCTGCATCGTCATATCAGCCAGGTACACAAAAGTATTCAGGAAGGAATTAACATTAAGGGATATTATATTTGGTCACTTATGGACAATTTTGAATGGACATATGGATATTCTCAGAGATTCGGTCTTGTTTATATAGATTACAAAACACTCAGACGCCAAATAAAAGACAGCGGGTACTGGTACAGAGATTTAATCGCCAATAACGGAATTAAACAATGACGGAATCAGGGCTGTGAAAGGCAGCCCTGATTTTACAAACTCGGTAAAAGAAGATTCTATTTATCAAGATATAGATCAACGTTCTCCAATGTGACCAATTCATAAGGGATATCATACAATTTCTCTACAGACTTTCCTTTTGCAGCATCGATTGCAACCTGTAAAGCTTTCTCCGCCTGAGCCCTGTTGTTCTGAAAAACTGTATTCACCAAAATGCCTTCATTAACAGCTTGCAGCGCATCAGGAATAGCATCAACTCCCCCGATAAAAATTTCCCTGTCTATTCCGGAACCTTCGATCGCTTTTGCCGCTCCCATTGACATTTCATCATTCTCGGCAAAGATTGCATCAATCTTCATGTCCGACTGAAGAAGATTCTCCACAGCTTGAAGCGCCAGCGCACGGTCCCATTCGCAAATTTTCTCGGCGACAATCTTGATATCCGGATACTTTTCCAATATTTCATGAGCACCTGTATGGCGCAGAACTTCGGCATTCGTACCTGGATGCCCATGAAGAATTACAAGATTGCCCTTTCCTCCCATTCTCTGGGCCAAATCCTCCATTTGAAGTCTTCCCGAAACAATGTCATCAGACCCGACATAGGAAGTTGCTTTATCAAGATTTACTGTTTTTGCGGCCAGCAAAACCATGGGAATTCCAGCATTTTCAGTATTGACTACAGATGGTGCAAGTTGTTCTCTGTCAAACGGGACCATAATAATCGCATCAACCTGCTGTGTTATCAGGTTATCAATCTGACTAATCTGCTTGGCGGAATCGCTGCCTGCATCAAGAATAATAATCTCAACTTTATCTTCCAGTCCCTGTTCCTCCCAATAATTGAGCATATTATCCTTTAATGTAGCCAGATATTCTGCAGTCAGACTGAACAGAGACAATCCAATCTTCATTTTATGCTCAGAGCCAGATTCCTGGTCTCCGCTTGCCCAGAGCCCAGGAATCATTATTGCTAACACTAATAAAAACATAATAATTTTTTTCATAAAAAGTCCTCCTGATAGTTTTAATTCTTGTTAATTTTTAAAGACGCGGTTTATGGCGGTTAAATCATTGGCATAAGTGATATATAATACAGATTGTAACTATTCCTAAATCATAACAAGACCTCCTTATTGCCTTTTATACCCATACCGCATCATCTTTTATTTTGAATTGATTTGATCAAGCCAGACAGAACCGATAATAATAACTCCAATCAATATCTGCTGTATGTAAGAAGACACATTAAGAATATCCAAACCATTGGTTAGTACGCATAGAATTAAAGTTCCCGCAACGCTTCCCAGTATGGTCCCCTTGCCGCCGGACAGCCCTGTGCCGCCGATAACCACAGCAGCAATCGCATTTAATTCATAACCGCCTCCTGCATTCGGGACGCCGGCATTTGTTCTGGAAGCGAGAAGGACCCCGGAAAAACCGCAGAGCATTCCCATGAATAAATAGACAAAAAGTTTAATCCTTGCCACATTAATCCCTGAGACTGTTGCGGCTACCTCATTTCCTCCTACTGCAAAGATGTATCTGCCTATTCTTGTTTTATGCAGAATCAGATAGCCGATTAAGACAATTCCGGCGAAAAAGAAAATAGGGATCGGTATTCCCATAAACACCCCCTGCCCAAGGGTTTGAAAATCTTTCGACAGATTAATTATTCCTCTTCCCTTTGAAACAATCAGCGCAAATCCTCGTGCTGCAGTCATCATTCCCAAAGTCACTATAAAGGGAGTAACTTTTGAATATCCTGCCAGAAAACCGTTTATCAGCCCGGCAGCTCCTCCTACAGAAATACCGACTATAACTATCAGGATTGTCGGATATTTTGGATCCGGATGCGCCAGCATTGTCGCCACTACTCCCGACACTGCCAGAATGGAACCTATTGACAAATCAATCCCGCCGGTGATTATAACCAAAGTCATACCTACAGAGAGGATCCCGAAAATCGAAGCCTGCCTCAGTACATTGAGTGCATTCTTCATGGTAAAGAAGGATTCTGTGAGCCCGGCCAATATGATAATCATAAACAGAAATACCAGATAAATTCCGTATATGCTCGTAAACTCCTTAATAATTACACCGGGCGATTTTGATTCTCCGATATCAGATTTTTTAATCATATTGATTTCTCCTTTATTGACATGCTAATTCAAGTACTTTCTCTTGCGTTGCCTCACAGCTCGCCAGCTCACCCGTAATTCTTCCGTCATGAACAACAAGAATTCGATCACTCATCCCTAACAGTTCCCGCATTTCCGAGGAAATCATAATGATGGCTTTCCCCTCCCTGGCAAGGCCGACCATGATATTGTAAAATTCCGCTTTAGCACCGACATCGATACCCCGGGTAGGTTCATCAAAGATAAGGACATCGGGAACAGTCATAAGCCATTTCGCCAATACTACTTTCTGTTGATTCCCTCCGCTGAGGGTATTTGTTATTCTGTTCAAATCCGTTACTTTTAACTTTAGCTTTCCGGCTAATTCCCTGCATTGCACATTTTCCCGACGAGTTATTATCCAAAGCAATTTTGAAAATTTCTTTAACCACGCAATTGATATATTCTCTTTGATAGACAAACCTAAAAACAGTCCAAGTGTTTTTCTGTCTTCAGGAACAAGGGCAATCTTGTTTCTGATTGCATCCCCGGGAGAAGAGATGTTTATTTGTTTACCGTTTTTATAAATCTCTCCCTGGTATTGTCCGCGCATTCCGAATATTGTCTCTACAATTTCAGTTCTTCCTGCTCCCATAAGACCGGCAAGACCCAATATTTCTCCTCTATGAACTTTCAGATTAATATTTTTGAAATATTTTTCGTTGGTGAAATCTTTAAGCTCAAAAAAAACCTCTTTCGTAATAATCTTTTCTTTATGAAATAAATCACTAAGATCTCTTCCAACCATCATCCTTATTAATTTGTCCTTATTCAATTTCTCCGTATCCTCGGTTCCGATATACGCCCCATCCCTTAAAACAGTCACTTTATCCGAAATGGAAAAAACCTCATCCAGTTTATGGGAGATATAAATAATGGATATTTCTTTTTCTTTCAGTGATCTTATAATCCTGAACAATGTTTCAACTTCGGCGACAGATATAGCTGAAGTCGGCTCATCCATAATGATTAATTCCGCGTTGAATGAAACAGCTTTAACAATCTCAACCATCTGCATCTGGGCTACACTTAAATCCTTCATCCGCATGCCCGGAGCAATCCCTGTAACACCCAGTTTGGCCAAAAGATTCTTTGTACTTTGAAATATCTGTTTTGAATCAACAAGTCGTGTGATTTTGTTTATAGGTTCCCTGCCAAGAAAAAGATTGTCACCCACTGTCATCTCCGTTACCGGATTCAGCTCCTGATGTATCATAGAGATGCCGAGACTCATAGCGTGATGAGGATTATTCACATGAACCAGCTCCCCTTTAAAAAATATATTTCCCTTATCCGCAGTATAAATACCGGTTAAAATCTTCATTAATGTTGACTTTCCGGCACCATTTTCTCCCATTAATGCATGAACACAACCACGCTCAACTTCCAGACTTACTCCGTTAAGTGCTTTTACTCCGGGAAATTGTTTTTCAATTCCCGTTAACTTTAATATTGATTCTTCCATAACTAACCTATTTAATCGATTGA
Organism: Spirochaetia bacterium; assembly: GCA_963675665.1. Classification (GTDB taxonomy): domain Bacteria; phylum Spirochaetota; class Spirochaetia; order UBA9216; family UBA9216; genus Thalassospirochaeta. The sequence goes on along the minus strand of OY776510.1, from coordinate 2,022,100 downwards.
CGTAAAACGTTTTAATAATATATAATACATGTTAGCAGTTGTCAAGAAATATTAGAGCACATTAAACATGCAGGCAGGAAACTACTATGAAAAAAATATGCAGGAACGGGGACACCATAGTAATAGATAAATTATATCTCCATAATAATTTATGGGGAGAAAGCACCGGCTCCGGAACCCAGTGCAGCTGGATAGGACCGAATACGGACAATACCGAAAGTCTAAAATGGAAAACAAGCTGGAACTGGAAAGGCTCAAAGACCTCCATAAAATCATTTGCATCAATTGTATACGGTTGGCACTGGGGCTGGAAAATCAGGGATAATAAATTACCAATTGAAATTAAGGATATCAAGAAAATAGAAACTTCATGGAAATTTGAATTATTTCAAATTGCTGAAGGGAATTTAAATATAACTTATGATATATGGCTTTCAAACAGAATAATCGAAAACGAAAACCCGGACGGCGAAATAATGATATGGTTATATAAAAAAGGAAAAGTACCGCCGATCGGGAAAAGACAAAAAAAATTAATAATACAGGGTTCCATATGGGAATTATGGGTTGGTTTGCACCCTGAATTTAAATGGCCTGTATTCTCTTTTATAAGAAAAGAAAATACTACTGAAGTAAAAATGGATATACATCAGTTTATAAAGGAAATACAAAACAATAGTAAAGATAGCTTTGCTTACCTGACAGGAATTCAATCCGGTATTGAAGTATTGTCGGGCAGCGGGACTTTCTCCACGTTAGATTACTTGTTGGAGTTGGAATAGGAAATTCCTTAAATCTGTTTATCTTCCCGACATACTTTAAGAAAATATTCAACCGCAGCATCCGGATGATTTCGGTTGTCAATACCGCGTAGAATAGCCTCTGCTTTTTCAGGCTCTCCCGACTCCAGAATTTCCACAGCCTCCTGAAGTTTTCCCTGTGTGCTTATTTTTAATGTTTTGAGGACCTCGTCATCAGTGTTAAAAACTTCAAAAATCCTGACCGATTCACCTCTTCCCTTGACACGGGAAGTCCCGAGAGATCGCATAAGAAACTTACCGTCAGAGAGACTGTCCGCAACATCCCCGGAGATAATAATTGTCGAACCATAAATTTTTGTCAGACCCTCAAGACGGGACGCAACGTTAACTGCATCAGATATTACCGTGCTTTCCAGACGTTTCTGCTCGCCTACGATTCCCAGCATTGAATTGCCTGAGTTAATACCGATACCTATACGAACTTCCGGAAATCCTTTTCGTCCGAAATCCTCATTCAATTCCTGCAGAGCTTTCTGCATCTCTACAGCCGCATTTACAGCGTTATCAGGCTCTCCAAGAAAAAGAGCCATCACAGCATCGCCAATATATTTATCTATAAAACCATTATTTTTCCTGATTATCGGCCCGATCCTCTCAAGAATAGTATTGATAAATGTAAAGTTCTCCACAGGAGTCATCTGCTCCGAAATAGTAGTAAAATTCCTGATATCGGAAAAAAGTACTGTAATCTTTCTTGATACCTGATCTCCCAGTTCCACCGTTATAATGTCCTCTCTTCCCAAAGAATCAAGAAACTCCTTTGGTACAAAACGCCATAAAGACCGGTTTATATTCTCTATGGTTTCAAAAGCCTTATCATATCTGAAAGCAAGAAGGATTATCTGAGAGAAAGTAAAAAGTAAAAGCCCAAGGTTTGAAAGATAGACAGTCTGAATTATCTCATTATTGTGAAGTACATCATTTACAGCCGTAAGAAAAAACAGTATCACACCTACCAGAAGAACAGCCGCCCCCTCTCTCCGGTTTCTCACCGCTTTCAGTACAATTGTAAAAACAGCAAGTCCGGCCAGTAGGATAATAATTTCATAGTACTTTAAAAGATGAGTAAATATATGGGAAGGCAATACAATTACCAGGGCTCCGAAAACAAGACTTATGATTCCCACAATTCCTGTAACCCAGGGGAGCATTTCTTTTGTAAAAACCGTTTTAACAAAAAAGATAAACAGCGGAAAGGTAAGAAAAATAGACAGATAATCAAGACGTATTCCCACTTGCCACGGGAAACCTGGAAAGAAAAAATAGATTAGCCTTGAACCGATAAACAAGGTTCGAAAGGCTATTGAAAAACAATAAAGGGCAAAAAACATAGGCGCCCTGTCACTTTTTCGGTAAGCGTATAAAAAAGTATGATAGATGCCCATTATCAGAAGCGCTGAAATAAGCACGGTATCGTAGAGAATCTTCTTTTCCCATGATTTCTGAACAGTTTCATAAAACCCTAAAATTATCGGTTCAGGCATCCCTCCCTTGCGGTGATAAAAGTTTGAAACATGAACAGTAAGTATTATCTCCTTTTGATCCGAGACAAAAGAAACCCTTTCGGGAAGGTACTGAGGGGTCATTGTATCCCTGCTTGTGCCGACAATCCCGTTTCCCACAAGATTGTCTCCGTTGATCCATATTGAATAGGCCGTATACATGTAATCAATAAAAAAGCCCAGCTGCTTTCCGACTGCCTCATCGGGAAGAATTACTTTCAGAACATAAGTGGCCCATCCGTTATTGTCCAGGATAATGTCCTCATATTCAAATCCGTTCCATATTCCCGGTACATCAATAAACTCAGTTGAGGGCAAGTCACCTGCTCCGGGGATAATAAACTCATGCCAGTTGAAAGACCATTCCCCGGAAAGCGGGATCGATCCGTTATCAGTGAAATTCCAGGAAGAAAGGTCCAGAATTCCTTTTACAGCTTTCGGCTGATTCAACCTTTCCACGTTTTTGCAGCTTGTCACACCGGCCAGTATCAAAATCACAAAAACCCAAAAAAGCTGCTTTTTTGTTTTCATGCCGTTCCTCCCGGTAATCTCCTGTTTAAAACATAATGTATCACCGGATTACATGACTTTCATTTCTTCCTACAGGAAATTAAAACGGTCTGATATTCCAAGGAGAGATCAATCTTTACGACAGACTATAAAAAAGAGGCATCCCGTACGGAATGCCTCCTGTATAACGAAATAATATCTTTCTACAGGTACTTCTCAAGCAGCCCTGTCTTGGCGTTGAACTCGTCAATTTCACGGTCCCATTCATCGGCTTTTGAGAATTGATCCGTCCAGTAGTTATCATCATACCACTGGGCGTTAAGTTCTTCGACGGTCTTACCCTGCTGCTCAACCCAGGTAAAGTACTTCAGGTTGTGCATCCGGCGTTTATCGTAATAAGTTGTCTCGATCATGCCGTCGATGCCGGTCCCCATCAGGTACCGTTCGTAACAAACCGCAGCTTTTTCATGGTTGTACTCACCATGCTTCTGACGATACTCAATAACTCTTGATCCGTACATCTCCATGGAGTCAGTTGCCAGTGTAAAAACAATATCGTTTCCATTCATTTCATAGTATTTCGCCATCTTGACGGCGCCCAGCATATTCGCTATTGAGCTTATTCCGAGATACGGAAGTTTTGCAATCAGGGCGTCAGAAACTCCCTGTTCCCTGAGGTAATCCTGGCCGGAAGGCTCATTAAAAAGCCTCATTATTCTCATTACCGCTTCATCATCAATAGCTGCGGCCATATCCATATTTTTCAGGTTATGGACCCACGGTACATGCTTGTCGCCTATACCTTCAATCCTGTGCCCGCCGTAACCGTTATACAAAAGAGTCGGGCACTGCAGGGCTTCTCCGGCACAAAGCTTCATGTTGGGATATACGGTTTTCAGATATTCTCCCGACCCGAGGGTACCGGCGGACCCCTGGGTTAAAAACAGGGCGCTGAAACGCTGGCCGTCCTTTTTATTGGCGTTGTATACCTCTTCCATTGCAGGGCCGGTAACAGCATAATGCCACATAGGGTTGCCGATTTCTGAAAACTGGTTCAGGTTGACAATTTTATCGCCCCGCTCGGCATCGAGTTCCTTGCATTTATCATAAATCTCTTTTACGTTGCTTTCGCAGCCGGGAGTGGCAAATACCTCCGCGCCCAGTTTGTGCAGCCAGTTAAAACGTTCTTCGGACATTTCTTCCGGCAATATGGCAATTGAATCGCAGCCGAGCAGACAGGAGTCGTATACGCCGCCGCGGCAGTAATTTCCCGTAGAAGGCCATAGCGCCTTCTGGGTTGTCGGATCAAAACGGCCGGTAACCAGCTTTTCAACAAGCGGACCGAAGGTTGCGCCTACCTTGTGGGCGCCGGTTGGAAAAAACTTTCCAATCAGCATAAATACCCTGGCCGATACGCCAGTTATCGCCTGCGGCAGTTCTATGTAGTTCACATCACCGAAGCCGCCCCCGCTTTCTACCGGTTCGTTTTTCCAGGTAATTCTGAACAGGTTAAGAGAGTTCAATTCCTGCATTGCAATTTCCTTAAGCGCATTCCTGATTCCGTCGGGAATCAATTCCGGATTACGCATCTGCGCATACGTAGGGATTATTATGTTTCGCTCCCTGCACCTTTCAACGGTATTCTGCAAAACCTGCTCTTTTGTCTTCATCTGGCACCCTCACCTCCATTGTATGTTGATCCAGTTTAACACGGCTTATTCTATACGGCAACGCTCATTTTACCTCAATTACAGTTCTTTTTTTTGCGTATTACATCATTTATAATTCCCCAAAATACTTGATACTTAATTTATTTGCGAAATAGATAAAACTGTCCTATACTTGTCTGAAGGAGATGGAAATATGAAAATTCTGATAGCGGACAAGCTTTCAGTTACTGCCGTAACCGAACTGAAAGCATCCGGATTTGAAGTTTTAATGGATCCTGAACTAACCGCCGAAACACTCCCCGAGGCTATTTCTCCCTACGATATCCTGGTAGTCAGATCAACAAAAGTAACCAAAGAAACCATCGAGAACGGGCAAAAACTTTCGCTCATCGTCAGGGCGGGCGCCGGTGTAAATACGATTGATCTTGACTCAGCTTCAATGCTGGGCATTCATGTTGCGAACTGTCCCGGCAAAAACACTGCTGCAGTAGCAGAACTGGTCATGGGACTCATGATTGCTGCTGATCGTAAAATTCCTGAATGTACTGCCGATCTCAGGGCAGGCATATGGAACAAGAAACTGTACAGCAAGGCAAACGGCATAAAAGGCAGGACCCTCGGCATTATAGGTTTAGGTGCAATCGGCCGTGCTGTTGCTGCAAGAGCAAAAGGTTTCGAAATGAAAGTCTGCGGATGGTCCCGCAGTCTGACTCCGGAATACGCTGAAGAACTGGGAATCGAATTCTGTTCAACTCCGCTGGAGGCGGCCGGATCTGCGGATGTAGTAACTGTCCACCTTGCGGCAGGCAGCGGCACCAGGCATTTTATCAACGCTGATTTTTTCAATGAAATGAAAAACAGTGCCATTTTTATAAATACATCCCGGGGCGAAATTGTAGATACGGAGGCCCTTCGTGCGGCTGTAAACAGCAAGGGCATTAAAGCAGCTCTTGATGTCTATGAAAATGAACCTGCGGCAACATCAAATGAATTTACCGACACAGGGCTTGCCTCAATAATAACCGGAACCCATCACATAGGGGCCTCAACCGAACAGGCAGCTGAGGCCATAGCGACTGAAACAGTCAGGGTGATTCGGGAATACCGGAAGACCGGCACTCCGCCCAACGTGGTGAATTTGCGTGCAAAACCGGAAACTGATGTTAATCTTGTCGTCAGGCATTTCAACCGCGTCGGAATACTGGCGGGGGTTCTCGATGAAATCCGCAGTGCAGGAATCAATATTGAAGAGATGCAGAACAGCATATTTGAGGGAGACAAGGCTGCCGTCTGTACAATTAAACTTGATGATACCCCGGATGAGAAACTGCTCAAAAAAATCGCCTCGGTCGAAGATATAATAAATGTATCCGTAAAATGATTGCTGCCCTCGTTCCGTTAACCATCCTGAAAAAACCGGATTGAATCGGATCTGTTTTATGGTATAATTATACCGGAAGCAGATGGGATCTGGTGGTCTCCGCGGTCTTCAAAACCGTTGTCTGCAATTGAGCAGAGGCAGGTTCGATTCCTGCCTCTTCCGAATTTGAATTTAATTGTATGGCCGCTACAGGATACGTTTTACTTTACAGGAACAAAATGTACGGACGAGGAGAATGGATTGAGGTTAGTTATACACAAAGATTACGACAGTCTCAGCAGATGGTCAGCTGAATACATTGCCGGACGCATCAGGGAATTTGAACCTGCAAAAAATAAACCGTTCGTACTGGGACTTCCGACCGGGTCAACTCCGCTGGGAATCTATAAAGAACTCATAAAACTGTATAATGAGAGACAAATCAGCTTCAAACACGTAATAACCTTTAATATGGATGAATATGTTGGGCTTGGGCCTGAACACGAACAAAGTTATTATTATTTCATGAAGAAATCATTATTCTCGCATGTTGATATTCCTGAAGAAAATATAAACATCCCGAATGGTCTGGCTTCCGATCTTGAAGCCGAGTGCAGAAGATATGAAGAAAAGATAAATGAATGCGGTGGGATAAACCTTTTTCTGGGAGGCGTCGGTGCAGATGGCCACATTGCTTTTAATGAACCCGGCAGCAGTCTGAAATCCAGAACCCGGATCAAATCTCTCACCCATGATACAAAGGCAAATAATTCAAGATTTTTTAATAATGATGTGAACGCTGTTCCCGGCATGGCTTTAACGGTAGGCGTGGGAACGATTATGGATTCCGAAGAGGTTCTGCTTGCCGCAAGCGGTTTGAACAAGGCAAGGGCCCTGGAAAAGGCTGTTCAGCAGGGAGTAAATCATATGTGGACGGTAAGCTGCATGCAGCTTCATCCCAAAGCAATTATTGTGTGTGATGAAGATGCTACTGTTGAGCTGAAAGTTGGAACAGTAAATTACTTCAAGTCGATCGAAGCCCAGCTGATTTAATTCGCTTTACAGTCAGAGGGTTTCAAATCCCATTCCCGCAGGTACGGGACGTTCAAAATCCATACCGGTAGAATGCCGGTCGCTTAACTTGAGTGATCTTTTGCCGTAAACGCTTAACTGCGCGGAACCGCCCCCGTCAAGGTTTATAAAATCCGGTGTTCCCGTTTCCATAACCAGATCGGCAAATTCCTTGAGAGACACCCCGGTGCTGTCCTCACCGTGACGGTATAAATGTTCCTTGCTGCCTTCTACACATATGAGCACCATTCTGTCTCCGTTAATTCCCAGACCGGTCCTTGCCGCCCTGTCATTAGACCAGTCCTGGGGATATACAGTCGGAGGATAGTGTATTCCCTTTCCGTTATAAAACGGAAAAGGAACTTCACTGCATTTTTCACCGTTTTTCACCATGGCGGTCCCCCCCTGAATTCCAAAATCCCATTCTGCATCAGTCAGGAATTCCGCGGAAACCGGAAGATCGTCAGACTTGCCGTTCACATGACAGACAAATCCCGCTTCGGGAACAGGTGTACCGCCGCCGTATTTCCGGGCAAGGACCCTTCTTCCGACGATTACCCAGTCGGTCCCCGGCTGTACCGGAGTAACTTCATAATCCGGTCTGGTAAAAAAGAAGGCGTTTCCCCCATGTTCCATTTTCACATGGTTAAGCAGAACAATATTATCCCGGACATCCATGGAATCTATTACGCATCCCTTTTCCCGGGACCACAGAAGGACATCTCTGCCGTAAAGGGGAGGAAGCTCCACTTTGCCGTTCAGGATTCTCAACCCGAAGGGTTCGCCCATAACATCCCACGGCGTAAGCAGATCGGTAAGCTCCATAAGGAAGAAATGTGTATTAATCGTAATCCTGCCGGGATCGTAATGCTCACTCAACCTGGTCATTCCGGGATATACGGGAACTATAAAGATTTTTTCATCCGAAGCCCCGCCCATCAGCCCCTGTCCGGTATCAAGCAATTCATTTACAAATAAAGAAGCGGAGGACCGCTCAAGCCATCGGGAGTTATTGTCTCTGAGTTTTTCCAGCCAGTACCGTGTACGGGCGACAGAATCGATGATAACAAGATTTCCGTCGCGGTCCGGAAACGGAGGATTACGGGAGGCTGCCGCATTAAACAGAAAAACCGATTTCCAGTTTTTGTTATTGGGTAAAAGGTGTTTTTCCGTCAGCCTTTTAAGCTGCTGCAGAACTGCCGCATCCGTACAACCCTCAAGATGAATCTTTCTGGCTGATACCGGAAGTTTAATTGTCTGGTATCTTACTGTCTCACCGGAAGCTGTAATAGTCTGACAAAGCTGTATATTAATTTTCTGGTCCGACATAATTTTCCCTGTTTGGAGTTATCCCTTGGTTCCTGTTCCGGCAACCCCCTCGATAATATACCTCTGAAGGAATATATAAAGCGCCAGAAGAGGTATGATCGACAGGACACCGCCGGTCAGCAGCAAGTTCCACTTCGCCGTATACTGGGACTGAAACTGGGTAAGGGCCATGGTTACCGTCTGCAGGTTCTCGTTGGAAATATAAAGAATCGGCCGCAGCAGATCGTTCCAGTTGTTCATAAAAGCAATGATCAGCAGAGTGGCAGCCTGACTCTGGCTCTGGGGAAGATAAATCCTTAAAAAAATCGTAAAGGCACCGGCGCCGTCAATCGCACTGGCCTCCAGAAGGGAACGGGGGATGTTCTCGTAATGCTCCTTGAACATGAATGTACCGAACGTACCCACAAGCAGGGAGGGAACTATAAGCGGTAAAAATGAATCAAGCCAGTCAAGTTTCATCATCAAAAAAAACTCCGGTATGATCGTAACCTGAATAGGGACCATCATGGACGCCAGAAGCAGGATAAAGATCAGGTTCCTTCCCCTGAAGCGCATCAATGCAATGGTAAATCCCGCCATGGAGCATGTTGCCAGCTGCCCGAGGGCAGATGCTCCGGCAACAATAAACGAGTTAATTGTATACCGTCCGAAATTGAATTCCCCGATTACCCTGGTGTAATTCTCAAACATCCTGCCGGTAAAAAGAAGGTCCGGAATCAGATCCGGCGGTATCTTGAAAATATTTCCTTCTGTGTTGAAAGAGTTTCCAACCATCCAGAGAAAAGGAAAAAGCGTAAAAACAGCGGACAGTCCAAGAAATATATAAATAATTGCAACACCTACTTTTCTCATGCCTTCCCCTTAATACTGATAATTAACCCAACGTTTCTTGAGGGCGAAATTCAGAGCGGTAAACCCGGCAACCAGGAGCATCAGCACCCAGGCAACGGTTGAAGCGTAACCCATTCTGTAGTAAACAAAAGCATTCAGATATACGTCATAAACCAGGGTATTGGTGGCGTTCTGGGGCCCTCCCTGGGTCATGGCGTAAATCAGCTCGAAGTTCTTGAAAGAATCGATAATAGCAATACTGACAACAAAAAAAGTAGTCGGCGACAGCAACGGAAGAGTAATCCTGAAAAACGACTGCAGAGGTCTCGCTCCGTCTATATATGCCGCTTCTTTCAGGGATTTGGGTATATTCTGAAGTCCTGAAAGAAAAATAATCATATAATATCCGGCCATCTTCCATACCTGAACAAAGGCAACAGTTGGAAGGGCCCAGGCTTTATCTCCCACCCAGTAGGGAGGTGTTATGCCTAATTTTAAAAGCAGAATGTTGAGAATTCCATAATTGGGACTTAATATCCATGACCAGACGATACCCACTGCCACCGCGGATGTAACTACAGGCGTGTAAAATGCCGAACGGAAAAACCCGATCCCGCCGATCTTGCGATTCAACAGGGCAGCAAGAAACAGACCGATCACGGTAACCCCGACTACATAGATAAGAGCGAAAAGAAGGGTATTCATCAAAACTTTCACAAAAGCCGGGTTCGTAAAAAGTTCCCTGTAATTATCAAGAAAAATAAACTTTGGAGCTTTTATTATATCCCAGTCGGTGAAACTTAAACCAAGAGAAGCCAGAATAGGTCCGAGCCGGAAGATAAACAGCCCCAACACTGTGGGTACCAATAATATCCAGGGGTCTATTCTGCGGTACCAGCTAAGCTTTTTTCCCATAACATTCCTCAAAAAACCGGCGGGAACCGCTTCCCGCCGGAAAAATGGTTTATCGGTAATACCGATCCAATACTGTGTTTACATTCTTCAGGGCTGTTTCCATTCCTTTTTCAAAGGAAAATTCCCCGTCGATAATTCCGTCTACTATTCCGTTAAAACCGAGGGTTTCAGAGGCACCGTAACCGCGCCATTCACCCCATCCGAGGGTAAATGAAGTCCGCATTGTCTCGCCGGCCTGTTTAATAAGAATATCCTTATTCGGAGGCATCATGCCCTTGTCAAGAAATGCTTCGCTTTCGGTAAGGGCTTTATAGGAGGGTATCTTGCCCGGCATATACATATCAATAGTCAAACCTTCACCTGAAAGGTATTTTGTGAATTTCCATGCTGCATCGGCATTCCTGGTTGTAGGAGACATTGCCAGATAATCAGGCCATCCGTAGGTAATGGTTCCGTCGCCTTTGGGTCCGACGGGGATTTCAGCGATACCCCAACGCATACCGGGATCAGCAACTATTCTGTTGTTATCTATGTTCCATGATCCGTCAACAAACATGGCGGCTGCTTCCTGTGGAAAAACATCCTGCTGGCGGAATGCGCTCATTTCCTTTTTGGGCGGAGCAACCTTGTCTACAAGAACCAGATCTGTAAGGAATTTCAGTGCTTCCATGGCGGCTGCATCCGGCGCATAGGTATTGTTTGATCTGTCAATAAGACGACCGTTGTTGGAATAAACCCAGGACTCAACATGGGCATAGCGTCCGTAGAACCAGTAACCCCACTGATCGGTAATTCCGTCGCCGTTTTTGTCTTTTGTCAGTTTTTTAGCCGCGGCCCGGAAATCCGCCCATGTCCAGTTTTCATCCGGATAAGCAATTCCCGCTTCATCAAACATGTCCATATTATAAAACAGGTTTGTTGTAACAAGGGCATAGGGAACAGCGTAATAGCTTCCCCTTCCGGCTACATCTCTGCCGGCGTCAAAAAGACTCATATAATAAGCATTGTGATCCAGCTCTGTCTTTACAAGATCATCAAGATTGTAAAGAAGATCGTTCTTGGCCCACTCTTCCACATAACCGGAACTAAGGTTGAAAACATCCGGAAGCTTTTTCTGATTTGCCATTATCCGGATTTTTGTCCAGTACTCACTGGGTTCCAGGGTAGTCAATTCAACCTTAATGCCCGGATTAGCCGCCTCGAAATCGGCAATAAGGGCTTCATTTTTGTCCTTGGACTCGGGGTCCCATGACCAGTACTGGATTGTAACTTCTTCACCGGCGGTGGAGGCTTCTTCCTGGGCACCGGAGGCCGAAAGAGGAAGAACCACAGCTGCCAGGAGACACAGAGCGACAATGGCTCTAACGAAAATTAATCTCTTCATTAATACAACTCCTTTCAGATTGATTGTTTTATTATTTGTCTTGATCGGTCAATAAGTCAAGTAAATATTTAAATATTTACATATTTTAATGCAAAAAAAAACAGAATTTTATTCCCGACAAAAATTGCAGTCCTAGCGGAAAGTGCTGTCCTGGAGTACGAGAGTTCCCCTGGCAGGTTTGAATTCCTCTGTTTCTACACCGTCAAGAATATTTCGAAGCTGTTTCACGGCAAAAGCCCCGAGGCTTTTCCATTCAAAAATTACGGTAGTAATAGAGGGGGTGATCCTGCGGTTATTCCTTGTGCCGTCAAAACCGTACACTGCTATATCCTCAGGGACCTGCTTTCCAATACTTTCCAGGTATTTTAAAACACCATGTGCCCGCATGTCGGTTGAGCAGATTATACAGTCTGTGTCGGGATTTATCTGGAGGAGTTTTATACAGGACCTGTACGCTTCATCGGAACTTCCTCCGCATTCCACATACTGGCTGTCCGAAATCGGACCGATTATGGAATCTTTAAGAATACTGTTTACGGTTTTCAGACGATCGAGAGATGTAAATCCTATATATCCAGCTTTTTTATATTTTTTTGAAACAATGTGTTTTGCAATTTTTCTGAAACCGTCCTCAATATCAATGCTGTTCTTCAGTTCAACAAAAGGCTGCTTCAGTGATCTTCTTACGGAATCCTGGATAAAAGGCCACAGAATATACCCGTCATAGGTTTTATCAAGTTCTTCCGTATAAAAATCTTCGGAAATAAATTCTGTTGTTACATTATAAGAAAGATTGGAGCCTACTATGCCGTTAATCACTTCCAGATAGTGCATGGCATCATGTTCCCAGATGGAGTTGCTGAAGAAATCAGCGTCGGATAGAATTACCCCCAGATTATATTTGGTAAGTTTAATCTTATAGTCCGGGTTTAAAAATGTTCCCTTCCCCGGGGTCCGGACAATAAGACCCTCTTTTACCAGCAGATCGAGAGCTATTCTCACGGTACCCTGAGATATTTCGAATTGTTTGGATATGGCCATTTCGGAAGGAAGAATATCATCTGAAGAAAAATCCGAAATAAACCAGTCCTTCAATGCAAGGTACAGCTGCCTTTGAAGTGGCAGAGGATTTTCCCGGTCAATTTTCATTCCCATTGTTGCTTCCTTGTTCTAAAAAATATACCTTACAAATAATTCCATGGCTTCATATTCGGCCATCCCCAGGCTGTCGTACAAACCGGCTGTGGCGCGGTTTCTTTCTTCTGCGCGCTGCCAGAATTCCCTGCTGTCTTCTCCCATAAAAAGAGCACCGTCTTTCTGGCTGGTGTGCTTGAGTATGGCCCTTGTTTTTGCAGACAATTCATCAGGGCTTACAGGCACAGCCATATCAACCTTGTCAAGTTCCCAATCCTGCCAGGCGCCTCTGTACAGCCAGACCCAGCAGTCTTTAAGCCATGCTGTATTCCTTTTTTTGAGAACCGATAAAGCCTCCAGAACAACTCCTATACAGACCTTGTGGGTCCCGTGAGGGTCAACCAAATCGCCTGCGGCAAAAATCTGATGCGGTTTTATCTCTTCAAGAATGTTAACGACTATATCTACATCTTCTTTACCCGCAGGCAGTTTTTCCGCCAGACCGGTCTCATAGAACGGAAGGTCCAGAAAATGGAGCCTCTCTTCGGGTATTCCGAAATAACCGCAGGCAGCCACGGCTTCTCCCCTTCGGACAAGACCTTTCAGCTTTCTGATTTCGCTGCTTTCAATTTCATCCGGTTTTCTGTTCCGCAAAAACTCTTCAATTTCCCTGTTTATTTTACCGGTTTTTTCAGATAAAGGATAGAAAAGACGTTCATAATTTTCCATAAAATGAAAGTATTTAAGAATATACTCATCGGCTACGGCTACGCTTCCTGAAGTCTGGTAGGCCACATGCACTTCATGTTTTTGTTCTACCAGTCTCGACAGCGTCCCTCCCATGGAAATTACATCATCGTCGGGATGGGGGCTGAAAACCACGCACCTCTTGGGATACGGTGCTTTTCTTTCGGGCCTGAATGTATCATCCACCTCCGGTTTTCCTCCCGGCCACCCGGAAATAGTATGCTGCAGATCGTTAAAAACCTTGATATTTATCCGTCCAGACGGGCCATGCTTGGTGATCAGCTCGCCAAGCCCGTTATCCGAATAGTGTTTGTCGGTGAGTTTCAGCACAGGTTTCCCGACACGGAGACACAGCCAGACAACCGCTTTTCTTATAAGCCTGTCATTCCACTTACAGGAACCTACAAGCCATGGCGTATTAAAACGGGTAAGTTCCGAAGCTGCTTCCTGGTCCAGAAAAAACTCGGCATTGGAGTGGTGCTGCAGCACTGTAGGCGGTACCTTTGTTGAAACCTCGCCCTCCAGACTTTCTTTTACAATTCCTGATTTGGCGCTGCCCCAGGCCATAAGGTAGACTTTCCGGGCCTTCATGATAGTACCAATTCCAAGCGTAAGCGCCTTGGAAGGCACATTTTCCAGTCCCAGAAATTCTTCCGCAGCATCAATTCTGGTCAGTTTATCAAGAGTTACTGCCCTTGTGTTTGTAGTAGTAGGCGAACCGGGTTCGTTAAAACCTATATGGCCCGACTTCCCCACTCCCAGAAGCTGAATATCAATTCCACCCGCGTTTTCAATGAGCCTTTCATATTCGGCACAGTAATCATAAAGACTTTCTTCCGGGATATCTCCTTTAAGGAAGTATATATTTTCTTCCGGAATATCAACCCGGGATAAAAACTCCCTCCTCAACAGGGCATTGTAGGAATGAGGCGAACCGGGATCCACAGGATAATATTCATCAAGGACAAAAACCTTCACATTTTTTAATGAAAGCCCCTCTTTACGGTGAAGACTGATCATTTCCCTGTAAAAAGGAATGGGCGTCAAACCTGTAGGCAGACACAGAACAAGTTCTTTTCCTTCTGCCGCCCTCTTTGCAATCTTCTCCACTACCAGTAAAGCCAGCTCCCTGGCCGCCTGATCGCAGTCGGGATAAACGGACGTTTTAATACGTTCAGGCCCGGTTCCGGATATCTTAAGCGGTTCTTTCATTTTATGAACCAAACCAATAGTCATTATTATGCTCCGGCAATTGAAATATTTAAATAATTAACATAATTTCAATTGTGTTACAACAGGCTGCCGGTGTCAACATAAAAAAATCAAATCTTTATCCGGGAAATACTGAACTCATTCCCACAATCGGCCCGGATATGTACCGTTGTCTACGGCTTTTTTAATCATTTCAACAACTTCTGCTTTATCCTCCCTGTAAGTTACCCCATACCATTTTGCGGCGGTACGCAGCACAGGAACACGGGCATCACGTTCAGTTATAAGGCTCTGAACAACAGTTGGGATAAAAAACTCGGATTTTGGATTGTCCATATTGCTGTTCAGGAATTCTGTAAAAAGGGATTCGGCATAACTCAGAACGGCCGGAGAAAACATCCACATATTCATGGACACTATCCGTTCATCATCCAGTTTTTTCCCGCCTTCAGAAAGAATCTCCCCCGATTTATCCCGGTATATTCCCTGAACTTCGGTAACATGCGTAAGGCAGTCGTTCCCGTCGGCCATACATACCCCGCGGGCCACTGTCCCGTTGCCCGAAAGAGTGTTTTTAAGATAATATCCGACCATCGCTGCGCCCGGCTTTTCAGGCGACATTGATCCCAGATATTCTCCGGCAGCCCTGAAGCCTTCCCTGCCGTAGAGATCATCCGCGTTTATTATCAAAAAAGGATCATTTATCTCCTTCCCCGCAGTAAGCATTGCATGACCGGTTCCCCAAGGCTTGCTTCTTCCGGACGGCGGGAAAAACCCATCAGGGAGATCATCAAGTTCCTGGAAAACATATCTGACATCCATTTTCCCGGCATATTTATCCCCTATTTTTTTCCTGAAGTCGGACTCAATATCTTTTCTTATAATAAATATAACTTTGGTAAATCCTGATTTCCAGGCATCATAAATTGAATAATCTATTATTGTTTCCCCTGAGGGGCCTATGGAATCCAGCTGTTTCAAACCGCCGTACCTGGATCCCATTCCGGCCGCCATTACTACAAGGGTTTTTTCCATACTCATCTCCTTAACAAGTGCTTTTATAAGAACATATCCTGTATAACTTATTTTTTTGGTTCCTACAGCCTAATAATAACCTTTTTAAGGAGAAATAAAAATGAAGAATTTCACATTATATTTTTCACTGCCCTTAAAGGCAGCCGCGGGAACACGGCTACCAGATTGTATACCCGCCGTCAATCATAACATTCGATCCGGTCATATAGTTTGATGAATCTGAAGCCATATAAACAATAAGACCTTTCAGTTCGTCGGGCTCGCCGGGTCTGCCGAGCGGTATTTTAGAACATTTTTCAGCGCTGTCTTCCTTGTTCTCCCAGAAAGAAGCCGACAGCGGCGTTCGCATGTATCCGGGACTTATGGCATTGACAGTTATATTATACGGGGCAAGGTCCGATGCAAAAGCTTTCGTCAGATTTACCACCCCCCCCTTGGAGGTGCAGTAAACTCCGCTTGATCCATAGGGATTCTGGTTAATAATCACTGAAGACATTGAAGCAATATTGATGATTTTGCCGCTTTGCTGCTTAATCATCTGTTTTGCGACAGCCTGATTAACAAAGAACATTCCTTTCATATTTACATCAATTATTTTATTCCATTTGCTTTCATCAAAATCAATCATCGGTATCCCGGTAATTGAGAGCCCGGCACTGTCCACAAGGATATCGATCATTCCGAATATTTCTACAGCTTTTTTAACCATTGCTTCAACCTCGGACTGTATTCTTATATCAAGCCGGAAAGTTTCATATCCCTTAACCGATTCAATATTTAAATCTGCGATAAGGACTTCGGCCCCTGCTCCGGAAAGAGCTTCAGCCATTGCCTTTCCAAGGCCCGAAGCGCCTCCGACAACGATTGCCGATTTACCTGCAAGATCAAAAAGCCGGTTTATTTCCTGATTCATTAAGTGTCCCCTTATTATGCTGTTTTTTTCCGCAACAGAAGCTTTTGGGCCAATTCAATAATTTTTACAGAATTAAAACCGAATCTCTGTTTTAAATATTCAAGATCACCTACTTCGCCGAACTGGTCTTTCACTCCATGCAAACAAACCGGTACCGGAAATTTCTCTGACAAAAGCGCTGCAACGGCTGAACCCATTCCTGTGGAAACCTGATGATTTTCACAAGTCAGAACAGCTCCTGTTTTTTCCGCATATTTTAGAACCAGTTCCTCGTCAATCGGTTTAACCGTCATCATATCTATTACGGCCGCACTGATGCCGTGCTTTTCCAGATAGGCGGCTGCTTCAAGAGCTTCCTTAACGAGGATAAAACCGGTAGCAAAAATGGCAATATCACTGCCGTCTGCCAGCACCTTGCCTTTTCCGAATTCAAATTTTTCAGATTCATCATATAACCTGTTAGTGCCCTTCCTGTGAAGCCGCATGTATGTTGAAACCGGCACTTCAGCGGCTTCTTTTACAAGGGCTTTCAACGAAACAATGTCGGAGGGTTCAAAAACTATCATTTCGGGAACACTTCTCATAAGACCTATGTCTTCAAAGGCCATATGAGTTCCGCCGTTATAAAGGGCTGATATTCCGGGGTCTGTACCCACAAGATTGATCTTACATTTCGCGTAATTTGATGAGATAAAAAACTGATCAAATGCCCGTCTTGCGGCAAAGCAGGCAAAACTGGAAGCAAACGGGATCATTCCTCCGGCGGAAAGTCCTGAAGCAATACCTACCATATTAGCTTCGGCTACACCTACATTTATCAGCCGTTCAGGAAATTTCTTTCCGAATTCTGAAATCCCGTTTGCTCCCGATAAATCGGCATCGAGTACAATAATATCTTCATTCTGCGATGCAAGCTCACAAAGCGTGTCGCTGTAAATATTCCGCATATCTTTATCTTCCACTGGAGACCTCCTGATTCAGGGCTGCAATAGCTTCATTTTTTTGCTGCTGACTGACCGGCATATTATGACTTCCGAGTTTTCCTTCAGCAAAGGAACAGCCCTTTCCTTTAATTGTGTCGAGTATTATCATTGAAGGCCGCTCGGTTATTTTCTTTGCCCTTTCTACAGCCTCATTTATCTCCGCCATTTCGTGACCATTTACCCTCTGTACATGCCAGTTGAAAGCCGACCATTTTGCACCAAGATCATCAAGATTCATGATATCTCTCGTATATCCGTCAATATTCATTTTGTTGTAATCGGTAAAGGCAATCAGCTTACCGACACCATAATGAGCAGCGGCCATTGCAGCTTCCCACACCTGACCTTCTTCCGATTCGCCGTCGCCTACGATGCAAAAGATATAATTATCATGTTTTTTCAATCTGTCCGCCAGAGCAATTCCAACGGCAGCCGAAAGCCCCTGCCCCAGAGATCCGGTTGTCATATCAATGCCTGGGGTTCTGTTCTTGTCGCAATGGCTGGGCAGATTCGTTCCGCCCTGATTCAGGGTTTCCAGCCATTCAACAGGGAAAAAACCTTTTTCTGCAAGGGTTGCATAAAGGGCCGGCCCAGCATGACCTTTGGACAGGACAAGTTTATCCCTGCCGGGCATCCCGGGATTACCCGGATCAACATTCATCTGACTGTAATAAAGTACGGTCAACACTTCAATAATCGACATGGAACCGCCGACATGCCCCACGCCGAGATTCCCAATAGCTTCGATTGTGAGCAATCGTATTTTTTTTGCTTTTTCCCGAAGCTGCTCCAGTTCTACTGCTTCCATTTCTACCATCATACTAACTCCAACTCCTGTTTTTTCTGTTCTGAAACCCTGCCGGTTTCATCCCATCCGCGGAATTCATAATAATCGCTTAACATTAAATTCAACGGCGGAAGCTCATTCGTCCCGCCTCCCCGTCTGTGCGTAAGTATCCGGGGCGGAAGAGTATCGTCTTTTCTGGAGATTCCGTGCCGCTGATTATATAATCGTTTCAGGTTGAATATACGCTCGCCGGTTTTAAGAAAATCTTCTACCGACATGTTCCAGCCGGTAGATGCATTAAGATAATCGAGCGTATGCTGCACCATTAAGCCTCCGTACCGCGCAAATTTGCAGATGCATAAAGAATCAAAGAGACATGACCAGTCCTGCATCCTTGCTACTATCGCCGCTTTTTTGGGTGAGAACCTCCCCTCAGAAGCTTCAACACCAAGGTTCTCTACGAATGCTTCTTCATAATCCTGGGTAAAAGACAAATGACATGCACCCCTGTTTGAGGTGGCATATGCAAGGGCCAGCGAAAAATTGGCCCTTGGATCATGGGCCGGAAATTCAAGGCCTTTCACATGCTGGGCAAACTCGGCAACCCCGGGCCCGGTTTTTTCTGCAAAGCTTCTTACGCCGTCGCAAAGCAGTTTTCCAAGCCGGCCTTCCGCGTTGCAGAGTTTTTCAAGGGCTTCCAGAGCAGCCTCGCCGTTTCCGAACCGCAGGTCAATACCTTCGGTATCTTCTTTCGACAGAATGCCCTTCTCGAAGGCTTCCATGGCGGCTGCAATCGTGTTTCCGGCGGCTATCGTATCAACCCCGTAACGGTTGCATATCTCGTTTTCCTTAAGTATCACGTCATAATCATCGATGAGCAGATTTGCCCCCATCAGGCCGACTGTCTCATACTCAGGGGCGGCAACCTTTTCACCGTCGTAAGGCCCGCCCTTCGCTGTTCCGACCTTACCGCATGCAATCGGACATTTGCCGCAGGCGTAATTTTTCAAATTGTGGGTCTTAACTGTCGTATAACCTTTTATCTTCTCCGCGCCCTCGGGCCAGTTGCCCTGATACCAGTTTTTTATCGGGAGATTGCCAATCTCTTCAAAGAAATCAAGTGCGCAGGTTGTACCTGCCTCACGCATGCCTGCAGCTTCCTCTTTCATGGATTTATTCAGGGACTTATTAATTTCCTTAATTTGATCCTGGTTGTGTATATCGGGAGAACTGGAACCGGCAACAACTACAGCTTTCAGATTTTTTGAACCCATGACCGCCCCAAGCCCGCATCTTCCGGCGGCCCTGCCGTGCGCCCCGTCGGCTATTATTGCCGCTATTCTGACCATTTTTTCTCCGGACGGTCCTATGCATGCAACTTCGCATGATTTCCCTTCCAGTTCTTTTAATATTCTCTGTGTTTGAAATGTATCTAGCCCCCAGAGGTTCTCCGCACTTTTTATCTCTATTTCCTGATCGCTTATTTTCAGATATACAGGGAAATCAGCCTTTCCTTTTACAACAATCGCATCATAACCCGTCTTTTTAAAACGGCTGCCCCACTTACCACCGCACGAAGCCTCGCCGTAAATTCCGGACTGCGGAGATTTACTTACAACTTCGAAGCGGTCCGAATTAAACCCCGCAGTGGCTGAGACAGGTCCCGTTGCCCAGATCATTACATTTTCCGGCCCAAGCGGATCAGTTTGAGGACCTGTTGAATCATATAAAATTCTGGCTCCGAGGCCGCTACCGCCTATATATTTCTGCAACACATCTTTTCCTATCTCTTTTACATTTTTAAAACCTGAAGACAAATCTATTTCAATCAGCCTGTTGTAGTATCCTTCCATTAAAATCCCTCCTAATTGTACACAATGCACAATGCTCAATACACTTAAAATATAGATCTGTTAGAGCCTTTTGTCAAGTTATTGAAAACATGCATATGTACTATCCTTTGGTTTTGGTGTACAATATACATAAAATAAAAGATGTA
This sequence comes from Spirochaetia bacterium, assembly GCA_963675665.1. Lineage (GTDB taxonomy): Bacteria > Spirochaetota > Spirochaetia > UBA9216 > UBA9216 > Thalassospirochaeta. Next base: position 2,001,897 of record OY776510.1, on the reverse strand, counting down.
ACGAGAAGGAACCCATGGCAAAAATACCTATGAATCAACCCATCGACAAAAAGAATCTGAGTGAACAGGTATACGACAGAATAAAGAGAATGATCCTTAACAGCGAAATCAAGGGAGGAGAAAGGATCTCCGAAGAAGAAATTGCCAAATCTTTCGGACTTTCCAGGACTCCCATAAGAGAAGCTTTAAGACGTCTTGAAAGATACGGCCTTATAACAATAAAACCCCGACAGTATGCCGAGGTAGTTAAGCTGTCTCTGGAAGATAAAGAACATATCGGGAAAATTCGAATACTGCTTGATACGCTTGCCGTTGATGAATGCATCGGCAATGCTACCGACGAAGACTGCGATCACCTTGAGGAAATAGCAAGAGAATGTATATCACTGGCTTCCAGGGGAATGCACTCAGAGCTTTTTGAAAAGGACAGCCAGTTCCATATGGAACTGGCCAGGATCAGCGGAAACCCTTACCTGTTCGAAATAATGCAGAATCTCGACGTGAAAGTGCAGCTTTTACGAGCAACTGTCTACTCTTCTGAAGAAGATATCAAGAAAGGCCCCTCACATCACCTTCCGCTGACGGAAGCCATACGAAAGCGGAAAAAACGCGAAGCGAAAGCTCTGATAAAGGAACACCTGGAGGCTTTTTATTATCCCGGTTAATCTCTGAAAGCTGTTTGTATCTATCGGATATTTAAATCTTTCAATGATTAATAACCCTCAGACATTAATTCCTCGGCATTTGTAATATCATAGGTTTTCCCGGGCATTTCAATATAAACGGGAATATCCTCACCACGAAAATAAGCTTCAATCGTATCAAAAGCAATCGGTCCAAGACGCGGTGAACATTCTATCGAAGCCAGCAGGTCGCCGCCGACAATTGCCTTTAACGCGTCTTTCATCCCGCACATTGTTACGATGAATACATCTTCGTTGGGTTTAATCCCCACAGCCTTGAAAGCCTGGATGGCTGCTATACCCTCTTCATCGCTATGACCAAAAACAGCGTCTATCTCGGAACCGTAATTCTGGATAATGGTCTCTATTACTTTTTGGGCATCCGAACGGTTGAAATCCCCGGACTCAGAGGCGATTATTTTCATATTGGGATGGTTTGCCATTTCCTGCCTGAATCCTTCTGAAAGTTCTATCGCACATGAAGCGCCTTCAGTCCCTCTAAGCTCCACAACATTACACCTTTTTCCTTCATATTTTTCTGCTATTATCCTGCAGGCCCGACTTCCGACTTCAATGAAATTGCCCATAATATTCGTTACATAATCAACGCCGGGTTCGCCTCTTACCGTTCTGTCCAGAAGGATTATTGGAACTCCGGCTTCACGTGCAAGAACCAGCGCCTGACGGGCTTCTTCGTACTGCCTGGGCGCAAGAAGAATAATATCAACCCCCTGGGAAATCATGTACTCAACATCCTCAATCTGCCTGAATACCTGGCTTTCAGCGTCTCTGTAAACAACTTCATAACCCCGAATCGACGCTTCGGAGAGCACACTGTTTGTTTCGCATATTCTCCACGGATTATCGTTCTCCATCTGGGAGAAGCCGACCTTAATTTGTTTATCATATTTCAACTGTTTATTATCAGCCTGGACATCGTCCGCCGAAGAATCTTCCTTATTCGAACATCCTGAAAGCAGGATAAAGAAAACCGATAGTGTAATAAAAAAAAACATGGCGTTTTTAATCCTGAAGTTCATTTTCAACAGTCCTTTTTGCGTTTCTTCTGTAATCCATCGGCGATACGCCGGTCATCTTTTTAAATGTTGTACTGAAATAGGTTGCATTTTCATATCCGATCATATCGGCAATTTCATAACTTTTAAAGTCTGTACAGGCAAGAAGTTCCTCCGCTTTCCCAATCCGTCGTCCGGTAAGATATTCAATATAGGACTGTCCCGTCTGCTTTTTAAACAGTTCACTCAGGTAACAAAGATTAATATGAACATAATCCGCTACCAACTGCAATGATATCTGTTTATTGGCGTATTCGGCATCTATATATTTTCTGGCGTCTTCAACCTTTCCTGTTATGCCTGTTTTTCTTATTTTATCCAGGTAATCGATAATTCTGTTCAGAAGCTGGTTAAGCTGTTCAATTGCAATATCAAGAGAAGTCATGGACGACAGTCTGTTGAATTCAAATACCGGATCATCAAAGATATCCTCAATACTGCCTCCGTATTCCTGAATAATATCAACTGCTACACTCAACAGTCCCGCACAGATAAAATCTATAAAACCTTTTGCATTCTCTCTTCTGGCTACCGCTGCTTTAAGCACCATTCTCAATTCTTCCGAAAGAAGGATTTTATCTCCGAATTTAACTGACGTCAGAATTCCCGAAATATCATAATAAGAATTCTCCAGGCCGCTTTGATTTTTGATGTTATTGAATGAAACAATCTTCTTGGCCCCTGCGATATACCGAAACTCAAAAGCTTTTCCGGCTTCCTTAACTGCTACACCAAGACCGTTAACACCTTTGTGAATTCCGCTTACGGATATAAAAGTCTGCACTCCAAGCATGGTTTTAAAAGAATCCTCAATCTTTTCGACAAAAACCTCCGTATCTTTTTTCATGCTCTCAAAATCCCTGCCTACCAGGATCATTCCGTATTTTCCGTCTTCAAGATACAGGACCGATTTCTCAATGTAAAAATCAACATCGGTATTCTGAATCAGCTCCCTGATAAAATAATCGAGCAGCTGATGTTCAGTTTCTTTTTCACTGGGAGGGTTACAACCGACCTTGTCAACCGAAAGTACGGCAGCACAGTAGATCAAATCCTGCAATTTGCTGTTCCACAATTTTTCGAGGTAGCTACTGTCCTGCTCCGGAATCTGATATGACCCCCAGATCTTCCTGAATATTTTTAAAAGACGTAATTCCTCACTGTCGCTCTTCATTTCCCTGTGCTGGAAAATATATTCTTTTATATCGATCAGCATTTGACACAGATATTGCAGATCAAGGGGTTTCAGCAGATAGTCATAAGCTCCCAGTTTGACTGCTTTCTGGGCATATTCAAATTCGTCATGACCGCTGATTATCACAGTCAGAATACCCGGGTGTTTATCTTTAAGTATTTCAACCAGCTGCAATCCGTCTATAAACGGCATCTTGATATCCGTGATTACAAGATCGGGTTTTATTGCGTCTATTATTTCTATTGCTGTCTCTCCGTCTTCGGCCTGCCCGGACACTTTAAACCCCAGACTTTCCCATTCTATACCGGAAACCATACCTTCACGGATGATTTTCTCATCATCAACAATAAGGACCTTCAACATCTCATTCATAATCTGTCACAGCCGGAATGTTCATTGTAACTTCCGTTCCTTCTCCTGCAATACTCTTATATGTCAACCCGTATTTGTCACCGAAAAAGATTCTGATACGCTCATTTACATTAATTACGCCGTAACTGTCAAGTTTATCACTGCCTGTTCTGTTCAGCGTGTTGTTAAGAGCATTCAACTGTTCAGACGACATACCTGCACCGGTGTCGGTAATCACGATTCGGACGTCATCACCCGTTCTTTTTCCGGAGATCCTGATTTCACCACCCCCCCGCTTCATTTTAACGCCATGATATATTGCGTTCTCGACAAGGGGTTGAAGCACAATCTTGATAATCTTAAGCTGCGCAATATCTTCATCGTAATCTATACTGTAATTAAATTTGTCTTCATACCTGATACTCTGAATAATCAGGTAATTTTCAACATGGGCAAATTCTTCCTGTATTGTAATCAGATCCTTTCCCCGGCTTAAACCTATTCTGAAAAACTTAGTCAGCGCTGTAGTCATTGTAACAATCTTGTTATATGACCGGGCCCTTGCCAGCCATATTACCGAATCAAGAGTATTATACAGGAAATGAGGATTTATCTGCGCCTGCAAGGTTTTATACTTGGCCTTTTCAAGCTTTTTATGCTCATCGTATATCTGCTGCATCAGCGCTTTTATTCTTTTTATCATCATGTTAAAACTGTTGCCGAGATGGCCTATTTCATCATCGCGGGTCAGTTTCATATTAACATCAAGATCTCCGTCTTCAACCCGGCCCATGAGTCCTATAAGCGATCTGATAGGTTTTACTATCTGCCCCGAAAAATACCATGAAAGCAGAACCGAGAGTACTGATAAAAGCAGAATCAGTATTGCTACTATGATTCCTATTCGTTTGGAGTTTTTAGTTAATTCTTCTCTGGGAATAAAGCCTACAACCTTCCAGCCATTGATAGGAAATGATTTTACAATTACAAGCGGCAAATCGCTTATCACATCGACAGCCGAATCATTTAAAAAAGTGCCGACACCCCTTATTACGGTATCAAGCTCCTCATAGCTTGCCGCTTTAATCTTCTGAAAAGAACTTAGCTCCAATTCCGTCAGGTCTTCAGCGTTCTCTTTTCCTGATATTATTTCATTGTCTTCATTAAGAACAACAATAAAACCGGTTTTACCGAGCCTGGCATTTATTATACTCCGAATCTTCTTTTCCGTAATTTCAGACAGAACAATCCCCATTTTGTTGCCTGAAGCCTTGTCAATGATCGGAATGCCCAGTTCAAACACCTCATCGCCGGTTGTAACAACAACTTTTGAACCTTTATTCGGACCGGTCCAGACCGGGGAATCCGACTCTATAATATCCTGATACCAGCGTTTGGTCTGAAAATTAACTTCCTTGAAAGTATAGAAATTTGAACGGTATCGTCCTCCGTTTTCGCCTATTACATAAAGACCAAAGATTTCCTTTTTATAATCCTTGATAAAATAAAGCTCGGTACTTGCCTCAAGATCAATTGCATACTTCTCTGAATTGTCGGCAAAGTCCTTCCTTAGTACTGTCTGAATCTTGAGATTGTCCGATATAATTACCGACAGTTTATAGGCTTCAAAAAAAAGGCTGTCCAGTTCACCGCCGATCCTGTCTATTAATTCAGTACTGGATTCGATAGCCATATCATTTAAAACTTTAGAAGATATCTTGAACGCCACTACCCCAATAAAGCTGGAAGGAAGCACTGATATGAGAATCAAAGTGACAAGAAGCCTGGTACGCAATGAGCCCTGAAACGAATTAGCTTTAATTTGTGACCCCCGCTGATGTTTTAAGGTTTACATATTATATCACGCAAAAGAATACCCGGCAATTTTTTTAACATCCGTTTGACAGCTAATTGTACATCGTGTACAATGCACAAATGATCAAGAGGCGAGAAACAGTTGAAAAGTTTATAGAAAATCAGAACGGAATTCTGCGGTTAAGACCCGCATTTATAGCCAGAAAAGGGCTTCCGTCGGGACGCAGACTGGGCCTGCCGGAAGAGGAGTACAACAAGGGAGAACGGGGCGAAATTATTGCGCGCTGTCTTGCTTCGGAAACAACAGCCGACACGCCGCTTGGCCCTCCCGACGAGGGGCTGTCGTATCTGGACATCGACGGAGAAAATATAACCCTCAAAGAGGCCGTTAACCTCTCCGGAGAAATGTTTCTGGGAAAGGAACGCGCAGAAAAAACAAACTGCATAGGGCTTCTTGCGAAGGTTTTCGACTTTAAATGCAGGCTTTACTACCATATCCACCTGATGGAGAAGGACGCCGCCCTCGTCGGCAAGAAACCCAAGGAAGAAACATACTATTTTCTGGAGGACGCTCCGACTGGGACGTATCCGGAAACCTTTTTCGGGGTCCACCCCTGCCTTGTAGAGCAGAATATTCAGTATGAAACCCTGCTGCCGTATCTCGAGGACTGGAACAGCGATTTAATACTGAAACACTCAAAGGCGTACATGAATGTTCCGGGAGAGGGGTTTCATCTTCCCGCGGGGGGACTGCATGCTCCGGGCACCGCGCTGACGCTTGAGTTGCAGGAACCTTCGGACGTTTTTTCGGTTCTCCAGGCCAAAATAGGAGATATCAGGATTGATAAATCATTGCTTCATAAAGACATTCCGGATGATCGCTGGAATTCAAAACATGAAGCCTCGGCGCTTGATCTTGCCGACTGGGAACTTAACGGAGACCCCTACTTTTACGAGAACCGTCACCTTACTCCGATAAAAATTCAGGGCAGCGTCCAAACCGGCGGTTTTGAAGAATGGATTAGTTACAACACGCATAAATTCAGCGCAAAAAAACTGACCGTATACCCCGGAAAAACATACAAATCAAGGGACAAAGGCATATACACCTTTTTTGTCTGGAAAGGAAGCGGCAGTATCGACGGAGTTCCATTCACAGGAAAAGACGTCGGAAACGATGAGCTTCTTGTAGTGCATGAAAAAGCGGCAAGCGAATTAGTCATCAGGAATGAAGGAAAAGAGGAGCTCATAATCTTCAAGCTTTACGGCCCGGGAATAAATAAGGATGTGCCTTTTTTAAAGAGGTATATCGGCGGTTTCACCCGGTTGTAAGCCTATCATTTCGAATAATGCTGCCTGAAACTATATAAATCAGGCAACATAAAAAACATTCATACTCTAGAAAATCGCTGCGACGGCCTCGATTTCAACCAATGCATCTTTAGGAAGTCTGCTGATTTCTACACATGCCCGTCCTGGAAAATCTTTATCAAAAAACCCTGCATATGCTTCGTTTACTTTCTGAAAAGCAGATAAGTCTTTCATAAAGATTGTAGTTTTTAATATATTCCCGACACCCAATTTTTGTTCTCTCAGAATCCCGATAATATTTTTCATACACTGCTTTGTCTGTTCTGCGTAGTCGGCTTCCGCCATTTCATTAGAATCAGGGTTTATTGGAAGTTGTCCGGAAATAAAAATTAAATTGCCTGAAATGACTGCCTGGGAATATGGCCCGATTGCTTTCGGCGCATTTTCTGTATTAATAATTTTTTTACCCATAATATTGACTCCTTTGTTTATAGCGTAAAAACTTTCTGATTACCCGACCAAAGTTTTTCCTGCATGGCGTCTTCGTGAATATCAGAGAATATCCCCGGAAGCCCCCCGGTATGCATGAACAGAATATTTGAACCCCGCGGGATTTTTTTCTGATTAACCAGATCAACCAGCCCGCTGAAGGCTTTGCCTGTGTAACAGTAGTCGAGAAAAATTGCTTCCCGGGCTGCAAGATACATCACCCTCTCCTGGGTTAGCGGATCAGGAATATTATAACCGCTGCGTATTGTTTCTTTTTCTATCCACAGATCCTCAGACGTTATGGTTACGCCTAAATCATACATACGGCTGATATCGTTGATATAATCCAGATGTTCATTTAGCAGTTCCGGATGGCTGATAAAATCATGCAGCACATTCATACCTATCAATTTATAATTATGGTTCCTCATCCTGCTTCCGACAATAAGCCCCGCGTATGTACCGATGGAACCATAAGCGGTTATCATATAATCAAGGTCTAAATGCATTTCAGACAGCTGCGTTTCAATTTCATCAACAGCATCAACATAACCTAATGCGCCTAACGGATTACTGCCGCCGAGAGGAATTATATATACCTTGTCGCCATTTTCTTCATAGCTTTTTATTACTGACTTCAGTGTTTTTTCACGAAGGACATTCATTTTTTCTTCTGCATCCGGAGCATTCTTAAATTCTGAATTATCCATAAATACCAATTCTGAATTCAACATTTTGTCTAAAATAAGGTTGCCGGTAGCTTTTTCAGGGGGAGGGCCGTTTAAAATTATACAGCTTTTAAGACCCAGCCTGGCAGCAACCGCAGCCGTCATTCTGCCGTGGTTTGTCTGCACGCCGCCGAAAGTCAGTAATACATTGCAGCCGCTTTGAACAGCATCTTTGGCAAGATAATTCAGCTTTCTGAGCTTGTTTCCGCCGGCTCCCAGGCCGTTCAGATCGTCTCTTTTAATGTACAGGTTTACGCCTAAATCCCGGTTTACATTTTCAAGCCGCTGGATGGGCGTCTTTTCCAATCCCAGATTAAATCTTTTTACTTCATCTTTCTTCATTAAGATCAGAATCTCCTTTCATAACAGCCGCTTCAGATAAGTTTTCCTGCAAAAACATCCGTAAGCTCTTTGTTCCTGTATGCAATTTTTCCGTCAACTATAACGTACTCGATACCGTCGCTTAACTCATACGGATTCTCATACGTTGCATTATCTTTCAATTCGGCTAAATCAAAAACAACCAGATCAGCATCGCAGCCGGTCTTAATTAATCCTTTTTTATCAAGGTTTAATTTTTTTGCAGGTAATCCTGTCATTTTATAAACTGCTTCATTTAAGGAAAATAATTGCTCATCCAATACATACTTTCTTATCACTTTAGGGAAGGTACCATATCCTCTCGGATGCGCTGATGAAGCAGGATTAAAACTTGCCCCGTCGGAACCTATTACTGTCTCGGGAAAAGTAAGCACTTTTTTAATATCATATTCATTCATCATAAAATATACGGCCATTACATTCCCTTCATTCTCTACTAATAAATCAAAGAAGGTTTCAAATTCATCTTTTCCTGTCTTTTCAGCATAATCAGCTATTGTCATATTCTTCGCCTCCTCGTTATAAGGAGAATCAATTATAAATATCCCGGAAAAGCCCCCGCAATTTTTATAAAAATTATCCCAGACATATGAGGGGTTAATAATTTCCTCTTTTACAATTGCCCTTTGATTTTTATCTTTCAGTTTTGCAACGGCAGCAGGTGTCCCCTCATTCAGAAATTCAGGGGGAAGAACAACCGTAAGCAGTGTTGATGCTGCTTCATACGGATAAATATCTAGAGTAATCTTCATCCCCTTCTCAATATTTTCCTTTATTATCTTAAGGGTTTCATCTGATTTTTTCCAATTCTGCATTCCTGCAATCTTATGGTGAGATATCCAAAGCGGAACCTCCGCATTTCCGGCAGATCTTATCGCTTCTTCTACTGCTTCTACAACACCGTCCGATTCATTTCTTAAATGAACAGAATAAAAACCGTTGTATTCAGCAACAACCTTCAATAATTCAGTTATTTCAGCCTCAGTGGAAAAACTTCCCGGAGGATAAACCAAACCGGCTGACAGCCCCGGAACCCCTTCTTCCATGGCTTCACGCAGCAGCTTCTTCATAGCCTCCATCTCAACCGAAGACGGAGCCCGGTTACTCTCTCCCATTACAGCAGTCCTGAGTGTCCCATGTCCGATAAGCATTTTATAGTTAATTCTTGATTTTCCTTTTCCAAGCTGCTCTATGTAGCTTTTATAAGAATAATTCCGGTTTAAATTTTCCATAGGCACGTCCTTGCCGAATGACAGGATTCTGCTTCGGAGTTCCTGTGACGTTTTCTTGTTTGTCGGGTATAAACTTAAACCGCACATTCCTGTGAATACTGTTGTTATTCCCTGGGATATTTTGCCCAGTTCCGGCAGTTTATCACCGTATACAAGATCCTCATGAGCATGACTGTCTATAAACCCCGGAGACACATATTTGTTCTCACAATTAATAATTCTTGTATTCTCACCGGGGGTTACTTTTCCCAGTTTATCAATATTGCCGTTTTTAATTCCTATGTCTCCGGAATATACAGGCTCCAGATTTCCCGTGAGAATCTTTGCATTCTTAAGCAGCAGATCACACATCTAATTCTCCTTTTCGCGTATTGGGCTGTTGTTATCTTGTTTGTCTTAACTTACCCGGAGAGGTATTCCCGCATCTCCGGGCATTTTCAGTATATTATTTTTATATTCAGTAAATTTTATTCATAGGTATAAAGAAAATCACAGCAGTCAGCGCCATCAGCAAGAGTGGCATTTCTGTGAAAGACACATCCGTCAGGAAGAAATTTCACCATATAGAAATCAGCCTGACAAATTGACGGCATTAATTCTTCAACTTCAAACAATCGACATAAGTCATACATTCCGCAGCGGGTGATATCGAAACTATACAGTATGCCTTCATCATACTTTGCGTTTTTATAAATCCAGCCGAATTTTTCATCTGCCTGATTTACATCATCTATTATCTGCTTTCGTTTAGCACGAATTAAATCATGATCCTTCCATGCCTTTTTCATGTTTTCATCCAGAAAATCAATATCGATTGAATAATTAATACAATCCTTACAAAGTTCCAGGGCTTTTTCTTTTTCTTCTTTTTCCAGTAAAGCTTTATAAATGAAAACCATGAAATCCATGAATGCCATAAAACCCTGATTACTTTTGCTCTTAAGCAAAGGCATCTTCACTTTTTCAATTTCAAATATCTCCAGGGCCCTGTTTACAATCTCTTCAGCTTTATCTGTTCCATAATCAACCTCGAAGAAACCTTTGCATCTCTTTATCTTGTCTATTATAAATTGACTCATTCGATAACTCCTTTTAGATCAGACTTGCCATCAGTACACCGATTAAACCGGTAACAAGTGTAAAAACAACGGTTGTCATAAAGATATATTTATAACTTGTTTTGTAACTGACACCCGACATGGCAATTAATAATACTATAAAGCTGTTCCACGGCATTGAATCAAAACCGCAGGCGGACATTATAACAATCTTATGGATAATACCCGGATTTAAACCTAAATCAATAAAATGCTTTGCAAAGATCTCAAGTGTTGTAGATATTGCCCCTGTTCCTGAACCAGTAATGAATGCTACAGAATTAGTCACTACAAATAACTTCATAAAACCGCTGACTGGAATCTCAAGCAGCCAGGTTTTAAAAAGTGAAAAGGCAGATGTTGAAGCAACAACCTTCGCTACACCAACAACAACACCAACTAATACAGTAGGCATTATTCCATTGCTGATTCCTGAATTAAGAGCATCCAGAAGATTTTCATACCTCTTCCAAAATAAAACAATACAGGATATACAGGCAAGGATTAAACCATATACAATATTAATTTTTATTATATTTATAGAAACCAGAGCAATGACAATCGGTATTATCGAAATAATAAATCCCGGCAGATTCTTATCATCAGTCAGCTCTAAAGCCTTGCCGTTTGCAGTAACAGCATAATCCATCGAAGACTGATCTTTTCTGCCTTTCTTAACTCTCCACCACAGATAAGGCAAGATCATTGCAAGATAAATCAAAGATAATATTATTCCCAGCACAGGGGCGGATGTTAATGTTGTTCCCAAATATTTCGTAGGTATCATATTCTGAATCTGAAGGCTCCCGGGCATTATACCAATTGCCGGCAGCATTGCCGCATAGGTAACTGCAGGAAAAAGGTACCAGGGTATTTTTCCCTTATTAAACAGGACTTTCGCCAGAGGAAGCATAACAAAAACAATAACAAAACCGCTCACTCCGCCGTATGTCAATAAGGCAGTTGCCAGCATATAAGCAAAGATTGTAAATTTTTCACCGAAAATCCCCAGCATGCTTAGTCCAATCTTCTCTGTCGCTCCGCTCTTTTCCATAAGCTTTCCAAACAAAGCCCCGAAACAAAAAAGAAGCATAAAAGGTGCAGCGAAACCGGTAAACCCCTGGATGAACGGACCCTGCCAGACTTCCATTACACCCATTCCGTTTGTCAATCCTATTACTAAGGTTGTTAAAAGTGTAACGAGTATAAGATTATATTTTTTCCAGACGCCAAGTAATAGAATTCCAAAACCTATAAAAATTCCCACAAATCCCATATTGTTTCTCCTATAAAAGAATTCCTGCCATGTAAGGCGGTTAATAAAAAATAGAACGCGTTCTAGACCGTGGTCTACTTTACCATTAGATTCATCATCTGTCAATATTTTAAATTTCTGTTTTCAGGGTTCGTTTTCAGGGTTGATTATTATTTATTGTAATAATATAAATTATTGCTTTCCCCGGTGATTAGTTGTATTTTCTAATAATATGGTCAAACTGCTTTAATGAGGTTTTATTACTATGAAAACAAAAACTAAAAAAGATAAAATAATTTCTACTGCAAACAAGCTTTTTATAAAACTAGGTTATGAAAACGTAACAGTTAATCAGATTATTGAAGACTCAGGAGTATCCAAAGGAACCTTCTATCATTATTTTGAAGCAAAGAAGGAATTACTTGGATATATTCTTGATGAGCATGATATTGAATTTGATGAGTTCATCTTGTCTCTGCCGGACAATCTGCCGCCGCTTCAGCGTTTGAAGAACTTCCTGAATTTCGTATTGGAAATATATTACAGGAGTACGGACAATGATATAACAATCCTGAATGCAAAATATCTTTATAAATCCCAGCTGGATCTGCCTTATCATAAGAAATTTATTTTGGACGAAAAACGCGGGATCTTCAGGATACTATATGAACTGGTCGACGCTGCAATAAGCAATAATGATTTCAGAAGCGTCCTTGCTTCAAATGAAATTGTAGAAAACATTATGATGATAATGAGAGGCGTTTTATTTAACTGGTATCTGAAAGACACAAGATTCAATCTTGTTGAAAAAGGAAATTATCTTATCCAACTTTATTTGGATGATATTTCAAATTAAAAATAATCTCTGTGACGATAATAATTCTACTACAAAAAGAACAGAGGAATTAATAATTATCATCTGAATTTAACTATTCTTAAAAGCAGCTTTTACAGAAGCACTCGCTAAAAACTTATAATGCCTGGTTTATGAATAACTCAGCATACAACTAAATATTTTAAGTTAACCTACGGATTTTATCTTCAACTGCCGCAATACCGGTTCCTTCTGATACCCTGATTTTAAGCCTGTAGTTTACTTTTTCTCCGGGGCCAAGGAATTTCAGCGTGCCGTCGGCCCGCTCTTTTGCCCTTCCCGCCACGTGACAGTTTGACGGTCCGAGTTCGGCCGCGTAATATCCCCTGCGGCTGTATTTCCATTCGACAAACCTGTTCAGAACGTTTCGGTTGAACTCAATCGAAAAGCAGAGGCCTTTACCGTTATTAATATCCCTGTTTATTACTGCGTAGCCGGTATTACCATCGTTGTCACCGGACAGTTCATGATAAAACAATTCTCCGGGCGTTTCAGAATCCGGGCCGGGGAAAGTAAAACAGTCTCCGGTTTTGGCTGCGGAAAAATCATTAAAAGGAACAACCCGGGTCGACGGGATAATAAACTCCGTTCCATCATCCAGCAGCGGGAAGCCGAAATTAGTATGGTAAAGCAGCATGTGTTCCGCCGGTTCCATTCCGATATTTTCAACAACATCATCCAGATAAACAGCGGGTTCTCCAAGGCGGACGCTTACGGTACGCGTCAGCTCCAGCCGTTTCCCGGTGGCCGTCGCCTCGCGGACCCTGCCTTTAAGTCTGAGCTCATAATCGTCTCCAATCCAGCATCCTTCGGTGTAAACCTCGTCGGCAGGGGTGTTAGATATTCTGCCGTGCAGGCCGAGTGATTCTCCTTCATCCTCGCACGGAAGGCCCGCATAGCTTATCCCGCTTATATGCATCAGCCCGCCGTGGTAATTCCGGTCCATACCGGCCCCCTGCGGTTCGAAAAAAGCCGGGGCGGCCTCGCCTGCAGCAGACCGCCATGACAGAGACATACCCTTATAGATAAAGGGCCCGAAATCCATGCCCCTGCCGGGAATTACCGAGAAATTCAAACCCGATGAATTATTGAAAAAAACAGACTCCACGCCTTCGCGTTTGCCGCCGGCAAGCCGGCACCGGTTTGCATGACACAGCTGTGTTATGTCGCCCACTCTTTCCAGCAGCTGCATCCTCGAGTATTCTTTTCCAAATAATATTGCCATACTATCCCCTGTAAAAAATTCCTGCCATGGACGGCAGGCTTGTGAGATGAAGTTTGTAAAAAATCCGCTTTGCTGATTCCTTTACAAACTTCAAAATATAAAAATACATGGAAGTATTTTTATATTACGTTTTTCTGCGAAACGCTGTCGAGAACAGACGCCCCGATCAGGACAATTCCCATTATTACCCCGTCCATATACACCGAAATGCCCAGAATAGTCATTGCGTTACTGATAAGAATCAGCACAATCAGTCCCATTATCGAACCCAGCATATTCCCCTGCCCGCCGTTAAGCGAGGCGCCCCCCAGCACCGCTGCAGCTATCATTTTAAACTCAAGCCCGGTAAAGGCTGTCGGAAGGCCGGAACGCATCTTTGCAGTAAGGAAAACACCGGCGATACCGACAAGCAAACCGACCAGAACAAATATTGCAAGCTGGATGGCGTCTGTCCTCAGGCCGATATAATCAGCCCCTCTTTTGTTGGTGCCGATATAAACCGCCGATCTGAGAAGCCGGCTGTGCTGAAGAAGATAGTTTGCCGCTATTACCGAAACAACAAGAATAATCAGCACAAAGGGTATTTTGAAAATATACAGATCTCCGAATTCGATAAACGACTGCGGAAATTTCCCGATGGGAGTCCCCTGGGTGATAACCTGCGCAAGGCTCCTGGCCATATACAGCGAGCCGAGGGTCGCAATAAAGGAATGGATCTTCAGCCTGGTTACCATCAGCCCGTTGAACAGGCCTATAAGCATACCGGATGCAATACCCAGCATCGACGCGGCCAATGGAGACAAACCGGCCTGCATCATCCATGCCGTGACAATTCCGACCAGCGCGATATTGGAACCGACGGAGACGTCGAAGTTTCCGGTTATCAGGATCAGGGTCATACCTATAAGAACAAGCCCCTTCATGGAATCATTGCCGGTAATCGCGCTGAAATTATAATACGACAGAAACCGGGGATTTATTATTGAAAGACATACAACCATCGCCGCAATTATTGTCAGCAGGATCAGTATCCTTGACTGGCTATACGCCTTCAGTCCGGGAACAAACCTGTTATTCAGGATTTCACTTTTTCTGGCCCGGTTAAATATCCCGGAAAGATTAGACTTCATTATCTGTTTCCTCCAACTCCGACAATCATCGGCCCAAGCCTGGCTTCGGTGCACATATCGCCTTCAAGGATTCCGTTCACCTCGCCCCTGTACATCGAAAAGATCCGGTTGCTCATTCCCAGGACCTCTTCAAGTTCAGACGAAATCATAATTACGGCCACGCCCGAGTCGGCCATCTCCCTCAGAAGCTGAAACACCTCCTGCTTGGCTCCGACATCAATACCCCGGGTGGGCTCGTCTGCAATAAAGACTCTGGGCTTGCTCAACATCCACCGTCCAAGCAGAACTTTCTGCTGGTTTCCCCCGCTCAGAGAGTGTATTTTCGAGTTTCCGGAAAGCGCTTTTATTCCCAGGCTTTCGATTATATTTTTTGAACTTTCAATGATTTTATCCTTGTCGAGCAGCGCCCCTTTGCTGTGTGCTCCGAGACTGGCCGCAATAATATTCTCCCTTACCGACAGGGTACTGAAAATACCAATCTGTTTGCGATCTTCGGGAAGATACCCGATACCCAGCTTAAGGGCGTCTTTCGCGGAATGAATTGAAACTTCTTCCCCTTTAAAAAGCATTTTCCCGGAATAGACTGTATTCAAACCGAAAACAGCCGTAAACAGTTCGGTGCGGCCCGCCCCGGTCAGCCCGGCGAAACCGATAATCTCGCCTGCCCGGATATTTATCGATACATTTCTGAAACCCTTTCCCGAGAAATTCTTCAGTTCAAGCACTGTTTCTTTTGCCGTATTCTTTTTTACCGGAAACATGTCCCTCATTTCCCGACCGATCATCAGGCAGACCAGGTCATGTTGGGTCATTCCTGCCACGGGCCGGGTCCCGACATAGGCACCGTCCTTGAAAACCGTTACCGTGTCGCAGATCCTGAAAATTTCTTCAAGCCTGTGGCTTATATAGATGATTGTAACACCCCGGGTTTTCAGATGATCTATAATCCTGAAAAGGTTTGAGGTTTCATCGTCCGTTAATGAAGCCGTAGGCTCATCCAGAATAAGGATCCTGCATTTCCTGGAAATAGCCCCGGCAATCTCAACCATCTGCTGGGCGGCTATACCGAGCTCGCTTACCCGTGTGTCGATCTTTATTCCGGACCCCTCAAGCAGCGATTTTGCTTCCGCATCAATATCATCCAGCTGCATTATCGAGAATGAATTCATCTCGGCGCTTGAGGCGCTGATATTTTCAGCAACAGTCAGGTTCATTGCCAGCGACAGTTCCTGGTAAACAACATTAACGCCCCGCCTCCTGGCTTCCTGAACGCTTCTGAAAACAACCGGGGTTCCTTCAAGTTTTATTTCACCGGAATCCAGGGGAATAACCCCGGATATTATCTTTACAAGCGTTGATTTTCCCGCCCCGTTTTCTCCTACCAGCGCATGAATTTCACCTTTTTTGATATTAAAATTTACACCTTTAAGAGCTTCCGTTCCTCCAAACGCTTTTTTTACATTGGATATTGATAACAGATTCTGATGTTCCAAATTCTTCACCTTTAAAATGAAGAGCATCTTACAGAAGATGCTCTAAAATTAATTTAATGTGACCGTTAATTATTACTTAAGAAATAAATCAACGTTATCCTGGTTGATTACCATGTTGCCTGTGTCGGTAATGGTAGGAACAGGATTAATCCCTGCTTTTCTCCAGTCGGGAGCATCCTGCATAATGTCGTGATTTATCCAGTACAGGTAATGTAAAGCCATAAACTTGGTGGTAAAGGACTTGGAGGCAATTGTTGCCGTAACAACACCGTCCTTGATATAATTCAGCAGGTCCTGGTCACGATCCATACCGATGATAAAAATCTCGCCAACCTTGCCGGCTTCCTGCACAGCACGGGCAGCCGCCGCCCCGCCGACAGAATCGGTACCGATCAGAAGCTTGAGATCAGGATGTTTCTGTATTATCGCGGCAGCTTTGTCAAGGCCGATTGCGGGATCAGCCCTCGTGTCGACAATTTCAACAACTTCAATATCGGGATATTTTGCAAAGGTATCAACATAACCTGCTTTACGCTCTTCGTGAACTGTTACTCCGGGCATTGTAAGGATTCCGACCTTCCCCTTTTTATTTAGAAGCTCTTCCGCTGCAAATGTTCCGCCGGACACACCTACGTTATAGTTAAGGCCGCCAAGCCAGCCGTAACTGCCTTCGCCGAGCTTGCTGTTAACATCAGAGATGACCATAACAACGGGAATACCTGCCGCTATAGCTTTCTCCGAAGGACCGGCCAGGACATCCGGATCAGCAGGGCTTAATATAATACCGTCTACACCCTTGGCTATTGCTTCTTCCATTGCTCTAGCCTGGGCCTGGGCATCAAATTCTACCGGGCCTGAGAAATTATAGGACACGCCTAAAAGTTCGCAAGCCTTATCAAGACCCCGGCGGCCGTCCAGCCAGTACGGTACACTGGTGCAGTACGCAATGTATTCATAGTTTTCGGATTCTCCGGTTGTCACTTCATAACCCGTGGCCGCTTCTACGGCTCCGCTCTCTGCTGCAACTGCGTCTTTGCCGTTACCGCAACCGTAAAGGATTGCCGCAAATACAAAGAGCACTGCTGCCGCCAATAAAAGTCTTCTGTTTATGCTTTTCATAAACACCCCCTATCTTTTTTCCCTCATACTGAAGGTTATTATTTCGTAAGATGTCTTCCGATTGAAGAATTAAAGAACACCACAACAACAAGAAATGCTCCGAGTACAAAGTTTTCCCAATACATTGAAACCCCGAGAAGTGTCATACCGTTGGACAGCAGAAAAAGAAAAATGATCCCGAGAACTGCTCCGAGGACCGAACCTTCACCGCCGTCCAGGGTGCAGCCGCCGACAACTGCCGCAACTATCAGCTTCAGTTCAATGCCGTTAAATGCGGTCGGGATTGCGCCCTGAAAACGGGCCGTGGCAAATATTCCGCTTACAGAAGCCAGAAAACCCGTCAGAACAAACCCGAAAATTCTTACCCGGTCTACATTGATTCCGGTCAGTTCTGCTGAAAGCGCATTTCCGCCGATAAAATAAAACTGTCTGAAAAATCGTATCTTTCTCATACAGAAATCAAAGAAAATTACAAACAGCAGAAAAATTATGGTTACAAGCGGTATTCCGAACACTGCCGCCTGACCGATAAAATCAAATGACTCGTTAAATATTCTGATGGGCTGTCCCTGCGTAATTGACAGGGCAATGCCTCTTGCTATCGACATCATTCCAAAAGTTATAATAAACGGATGAATTTTGAATTTGGTAATTATCCAGCCGTTTATAAAACCGCATAAAAGTCCGACGGTAACAGCTCCTGCAACAGCAATAATAAACGGCATTCCCGCTTCTATGAGTAAAGCTGCAAAAACACCGGACAGCGCCATAACCGATCCTGCCGACAGATCCATGTAACCGGATACAAGTAAAACTGTCATGCCTATCAGGACAATCCCTTCTATGGAAAAACTCCTGGCCAGAGACAGGAAATTTGAAACTTTAAAAAAGATAGGACTTGTAACGCTAAGGGTTATCATCATTAATACAACAACCAGAAATAATGTAACCTCACGCTGCTTGATTATTTTTCCCATCAACTCTCCCTCACATAGTGCATTGTATACATTGCACATTAAATTCAGACATAGCAGATGTCAATCTGAAAAGCGGGAATTCAAAAAGTTTTAAAACTGTTCCAAAAATATTTAATTCAAAAATCCGTGGGCTTACGATAGGGTTGTTTAAACACACAGTATACATATCAGGAGGATTGTATGAAAAAAAGATTTTTACTGGTTGCCTGCGTGCTCATTCTGGTACTGAGCGCACCTGCTTTATTTGCAGGAGGACAACAGGACTCTGAAGAAGACGAATATCTGCGCGTTGAGTATACACTTGACGATGTTCAGGATGTTGAACTGATGAACGGAGAGAAATACGGAAAGATTAGTATTGACCCTGTTAATCCCGGAAGACCTTTGAAAGTAGGCTTTTCACAGATGGAAGTCAACAATACATGGAGGATTGTTAACAACGAATCTTTTCAACATGCAGCAAAAGTGCGCGGGATTGAGCTTGTTTACAGGGATGCCCAGTCTTCAATAGAAAAACAGAACAGGGATGTTATTGATATTCTTAATGAAGGCGTAGACTACCTTGTTCTCTCACCGTACGAATACGAAGGCCTCGGCCCCGCGCTTGCTGAAGCCGCCAAAAAAGGCGTGCCTGTCATTCTTTCCGACAGGGAAGCCGCCGGCGTACGCGGAGAAGATTATGTCTGCAGCGTTCTCGGAGACTTTGTTCAGGTCGGACACGATGCAGCCAAATGGCTGAGATCAGAATTCGGCAACCAGACAATAAACGCTGTTGAAATTACCGGAACTGCCGGTTCATCTGTAGCCAGGGACCTCAGCGAAGGATTCCGGATGTTCGCTGAGAATGACGGTAATTTCAATATTGTAACCTCAGCAGACGGGAATTTCGGAAGGGCCGAATCACTTGCTGCAATGGAAAACATCATCCAGGCTTATGACGGCCAGTTCAACTGCGTGTTCGGACATGTTGATGATGCAGCTATTGCCGCCGCGCAGGCGCTCAAAGCCGCCGGTTATACTCCCGGAACAGACATCAAAAACGGCGAAATTGTTACAGTTTCAATGTGCGGATATAAAGAAGCCTTTGACGGAATCATAGCCGGAGAACTCGGAGCTTCCGTAGAATGTACCGCAGCTCTCGGAACACTTGTATTCGATATTATCGAAGCGCTTGAAGCAGGAAAGGAAGTCCCGATGAGGGTAGTAGTGCCGGGTAAGGTATACGACGCTTCAAATGTAACCAAACTGTACCACGAAGCACTCTGACAGTAAAAGAGATTTATCACAGCCGGGCTAATGCCCGGCTGTTTATGTGAGGTTTAAATTGGATACTAACAACCTGCTTGAAATGTCGAATATTTCAAAATCATTCACCGGCGTCCAGGCCCTTCAGAATGTCGATTTCACAGTAAAAAGAAATGAAGTACACGCTTTAATGGGAGAAAACGGCGCCGGAAAATCAACATTAATCAAAATTCTCACCGGTGTTTTCAGTATGGACGAGGGCTCGATTTTGCTTGACGGAGACTCGATCAGACCGCAGTCGCCGCTGGAAGCCCAGCACATCGGAATAAGCACAATCTATCAGGAACTTAACCTGATACCATATCTTTCAATTGCCGAGAATATTTTCATCGGAAGACAGCCGCGGAAAAAGACGGGGTTAATCGACTGGACTTTAATGGAGAAAGAATCCAAAGCAATTTTTCTGGATAATTTCGGACTTGAAATGGATACCCTGAAACCCCTTGAAGAATGCAGCACCGCGATTTCCCAGCTGACGGCCATTGCCCGTGCTATTTCCACACAGGCTAAACTGGTTGTCATGGACGAACCGACATCTTCTCTTGACGAACATGAAGTAAAGATTCTTTTTAAAATTATAAATGATCTCAAGTCAAACGGTATTTCAATAATCTTTGTCTCGCACAGGCTGGATGAGATTTTTGAAATAGCTGATACGGTTACCATTCTCAGGGACGGCAAAATGGTTGGGACCATGCCGACCTCGGAAACCGACAAGCTTGACCTTGTTACCAGAATGATCGGAAGAAACGCATCAACTGTTCTTGATTATAAAAAAGATTATAAACCGATTACCGGAGAAACCATCTGCAAAAGTCAGGGCATAGCGTCAGGCATCAAACTCAGAGACCTGAGCCTGGAGCTGAAAAAAGGCGAGGTTGTAGGGTTATCGGGGCTGCTCGGATCCGGCAGAACTGAATTTGCACGAGTGCTTTTCGGTATTGACGAGAGAGATTCCGGAACTGTCAGTATTCATGGCAACGAGGTTGTGTTAAAGAAATCACTGGAAGCCATTAAGAGTGGAATGGGCTTCTGTTCTGAAGACAGAAAAGCCGAGGGGATATTCCCCGACATGTCCATCAAGGACAACCTGATTGTTGCACTTCTGCCGCGGATAAGTAAATTCGGGCTTAAAGATGAAACCAGGATAAATGAAATTGTTAATAAATTTATTGATATTCTCAGAATCAAGACCCCCAGTGAAAATCAGCTTATAAAAAACCTTTCCGGAGGAAATCAACAAAAGGTTCTGCTTGCAAGATGGCTGTGTCTTAATCCTGAACTTCTGATTCTCGACGAACCGACACGGGGAATAGATGTCGGAGCGAAAAAAGAAATTGAAGAAATTATCAAAGGACTTGCAGATGATAATATCGGCGTCCTGATGATTTCTTCCGAAGTTGAAGAACTGGTAAGGGCATGCGACCGGATTGCAGTACTTTCCGAAGGCAGAAAGGCCGGAGAGTTTATCGGAGAGGAGATTTCCGAAAAGAACCTGATGAATGCAATGGCCAGAGTTCATGAGAGGGACAAATGAAAGGGATAAAAACTGATAATTACGATGCTTCTTTTATTCAGAAGTGGGGCGCAGCAATTTTTCTGCTGGTAATGGTAATATTCAACTGTATATTTACAAATAATTTTTTAAGCCTGAGAACGCTCTGGCTTCTGGTTGTACAGGCTTTTCCGATTGCTATAGTGGGTCTCGGCATGACCTTTGTGATATCCTCCGGCGGCATTGATATTTCCGTAGGGGCAACAATGGCTCTGACAGGTACAATCCTGGCCGCGATGATGGTATCCGGAATTCCGCTGATTATTTGTATAATCGTTGCACTCTCAATCGGTATTCTCGTCGGCGCAGTAAACGGATATTTTATTGCAAAATTCGAAGTACAGCCTATAGTCATGACTCTTGTGACCATGCTGGCCATCCGCGGGTTTGCCCAGGTAGTGACGGCAGGAAGGCCTGTACCGTTCTCCTACACACCGTTAAACACCATCGCTTCATTCCGTTTCTGGAAGCAGGGAATGCCGCTGCAGTTTGCACTGATATTAATTTTCACCGTCGCAGCTGTTTTTATCATTAAAAGAACAGTTTTCGGCAGCCAGATACAGTGCATAGGCAATAACCGCACAGCAGCAAACTTTACCGGAATAGATACCTTTAAAATTACAGCCCTTGTCTATATTATCAGCGCTTTTGCAGCCGGTATTGCATCGGTAATCGAAGTAGGACGGGAAAGCCAGGCGGAAGCGGCCCGGATGGGAATAAACATGGAGATGAATGCAATAGCCGCTGTAGCCGTCGGCGGAACATCCCTGAACGGAGGCAAGGCATATCTCTGGGGAACAATAATCGGCGCCCTGATTATGCAGCTGGTAGTCATGACGGTAAATATGAACGGCATACTCTCCAGCTGGGGAAAGGTGGCAAAGGCAGCAATTCTTATTCTGGCAGTTATACCCAACGTGTACCGTAAAAAAGATTAAAGGAGCTTGAGCGATGTTTATTTTCAATTTTTTCAAAAAGCGGGCGGCACTATCCGCTTTGCTGTTGCTGATTCTCTTCGGCATCATAAAATTCCCCTCACTTCTTTCGTTTAATGTTGCAATGGATATAGTAAGAGGTTACAGCATGGTGGGAATTGTCGCAGTCGGAATGACATTTATTATTCTTACCGGCGGAATTGATCTTTCTGTCGGCTCAATAGCGGCAGTTGCAGGGTTCAGCGCCGCAGTACTCACAGACAGCTTCTGGCTTCTGCCCATTATTGTACCGCTGGTAGCCGGCGCAGCTCTGGGTCTTTTTAACGGTTTTGTCGTCGGAAAGCTTAAGGTTCCGCCTTTTGTTGCAACCCTTGCAATGATGATGGGAGCAAGAGGCGCATCTCTGATTATCTCCGGCGAGAAACCACTGGGACTGAAAGAAATCTCGGACTCATTCACAAGACTGGGACAGGGAAACTTCCTGGGTTTCCCAATTCTGATCTGGCTTTTCGCTGTCATTGTATTTATTTCGATCATCGTTCTGAACTACACAAAATTCGGGCGGGAAGTCTATGCAGTCGGAGGCAATGAAGAAGCCGCCAAGATGATGGGCATAAATGTTGTAAAAGTAAAAATGATTGTATACGGGATCAGCGGCTTCTGTTCAGGCCTTGCAGGCCTGCTGCTTACGGCAAGGCTCAGTTCGGCCCAGAACACAGCCGGACAGGGCTGGGAGCTGACTGCAATAGCATCCGTTGTTCTCGGAGGCACACTTCTGACAGGAGGGCGCGGCAACTGCAGCGGAACCGTTTACGGCGTACTCATCTATGCAGTAATTGAAACGCTGTTGGGCCGTTTCAACGTAATGGTCTGGTGGATAAACATCTTCACTGCCCTTCTGCTGCTCGGTGTGGTTGTTGCGCAGTCGCAATCTGAAAAATTCCGTAAAAAACGAATCGGCGTGGACAACGCCGCATAATATTGGAGGAATGACATGAATAATAAAGAACTATATCCGCTGGGGCTCAGACGCGACGGCTCCTATTACACCAGGATTGAATGGGCCAGTCACACGGAAAGCAACCCGCTTTTCTGGGTACTCAACATAATCGATGATGATATTGAACGCAGCGGAGGAACATACGGCGCCAATACAATGGGGCCGGTAAACGTAATTCTGAGTTTTTTCGGGGAAGAGCAGCCCGTCAAAACAGTCAGGTTTTTCACAAACGTCGGACTGCCGATAAGCATACTGGAAGAACTCGCAAGCGACATTAATATCTATATCTGCAATACAGAAGCTCCGCGGGAGCTTAAATCTGATCTGGATGATATAGATTCGGTCGAATGGACAAAGGTCCTAGAATGCAAAATTAAAAAAGAGGAAAGCTGGCAGACCTTCAAACTGGATAAGCCTGTAAATGCAAAGTACATACGTATCGAAATGGTGAAAAATTTCGGCACACCGCCGGACATCCCCTGGACTGAAACCAGCGAAGTGAAATTTTTTCCGGAATAACTTATTAACTGCTTATATTAAGCAAACCTCTGACAACATTGATTTAGTGTTATCAGAGGTTTATCTATAATTCAAACAACACATCCCAATTAACTTTCCGGCACAGCAGAATAATATCAATAAACTGAAATTTATATACAGCCATTCAATTTTAGTGTACAATGTACAATAATTGGATCTATTAAAAGATCGGAGGCAATTCTATTAATCTGGTTGATTTGATCAGCTGGAAAAAATAAATATGAAATACAGACTTTTTATTATAGATGATAAAGAAAATATTTGTATAGGCCTGAAGAAAAACTTCGAA
The DNA here is from genome assembly GCA_963675665.1 of Spirochaetia bacterium. Lineage (GTDB taxonomy): Bacteria > Spirochaetota > Spirochaetia > UBA9216 > UBA9216 > Thalassospirochaeta. The sequence continues at coordinate 1,977,842 of OY776510.1, read as the reverse complement.
AAAAATGGATATCAAGCGGAATACGCGCTCTCTTCTAAAAGTGTATTTCATCGTATTATCAAATTTAATCCGCATTGTATTCTTCTTGATTTAATGTTGGGCGATGAGAACGGCATAGAGGTCCTGAAAAAATTAAAAAAAATGATTCCGTCAGTACCTGTCATCATAATAACCGGCTTTGGAACTGTAGTGTCTGCTGTTGACGCAATGAAATACGGGGCATATGATTATATTCAGAAACCGATTAAATACGATCAGCTTTATAATACAGTTAAAAGTTCCATACTAAACAATTTTAAAAGTATTGATAAAAAAACATCTGAAGACTCATTTGAAACCCGGATAATTACCCAGAACCCAAGAATGCTTGAAATAATCAGCAGGATTGAAAAGATAGGGCCGACAAACCTACCTGTCCTTATCTTGGGCGAAAATGGTGTCGGAAAAGAAAATATAGCCGAGAAACTGCACTTTCATTCTCCCCGAAAAGAAAACAGAATACTGAAAATTAATTGCGCTGCTTTTCAGGAGAACCTGCTCGACAATGAACTTTTCGGACATGAAAGAGGAGCTTTCACAGGTGCAGACAGACAATATAAAGGCGTATTCGAACGTGCTGATAACAGCAGCCTGTTTCTTGATGAGATAGGCGATATGTCTCTGGATATCCAAGCAAAGATACTACGAACTTTGCAAAACAATGAAATAAGAAGGCTTGGCGGAGATGAAATTATCAAAATAAATACAAGATTTATAGCGGCAACAAATAAAAATATACAACAGATGATGCATAATAACACATTCCGGGAGGACCTATATTTCAGGTTAAATACTGTAATATTTGAGATTCCCCCTTTAAGGGAAAGACGTGAGGACATACCGCTGCTGATTACTCATTTTATTGAAATATCAGACAATAGTATTTCAATTGACAAGGAAGTTATAAAACTGCTTTGTAAATATCATTGGCCGGGGAATATTCGCGAACTCAAAAATGTTATTGAATATGCTTCTGCGGTTTGTACTGATAATAATATCAAAATATCAGACCTGCCGCACAATTTATACAGTTTAAAGAACTCCAATTTTAATCCCAGCCCTATCGCCAATGTTGAATACAATACAATCTTCAACTCGTTGAGGAAAAATAAATTTAACAAGAAACGGACAGCAGAAGAATTGGGAATATCCAGAAAAACCCTTTACAATAAAATCGATAAATATAAGATTCCATGCCAAGAGAAAAAATGATTAATCCGTTATTAAGTCTGAACAATATAAAAGTCCATTTTAAAGATAAAATGTATCTGAATATAATAAATCTTGATTTAAACAGGGGCGAGGTTCATGCAATAATCGGAGAATCCGGAGCCGGAAAAACATTGCTGGGAAAACTGCTGAAAAATCAATTGCTGAATTCTTCCGGAACATTTACATACCGGGGGCAAACCCATTCTAAACTTGCCAGAATAAAAAATAAACCGTCAATAACCATGGTACCCCAGCATCTTATTCTTAATCAGGCCTTTATAGCCGGGGAGTATCTGTACCACAACAAGTTTAGCAAACATATAATAGGCTTCAGCAGCAGAAAAAGATTTGTGAGTATGGCAAAAAGAGACTTTCACAAGTATGGTTTTGATATCGACCCCTTTGCACAGCTTAAAAATCTTAATCAATCAGATATTGCAATTCTTGAATTATTAAACAAGCTGGAACCTGTTCCTGAATTGCTGATTATTGACGAGATGTTTTCCAAAATCAACTCGGCGGATCTTGTCAGGGTTTACGAGATACTTAAGGATTACTCCCAAAAAGGTGGATCAGTATTATTCTTTACAACAAAAATAAGTTATATTTACGATATCGCCGAAAGAGTCAGTATAATAAAAAACGGCGAAATAATCTTTTCGGATAAAATAGACAGCATTGACAAAATTAATCTTATCAGACTTACATACACAAATCCTTCGCTTACATATAATATGGAAGAATTAAATAAGTCATTTTATCATTTCCTGAAATTCAACGAAGCAATTCTTGAAAGCCTTCCGTCAAATATAATTGTTACAAATCGTCAAATGGAAATTATAATGGTAAACAACTATTTCAAGAAATATTTTAATATTGAAAATGAAGACTACCTGAAAAGCCGGCTTAATGATTTTTTTGCAAAGAATAATAATTCATTTCTTCATATAATTGAAGAATCATCAAATACAAATCAAATTCACAGTTTTTACCATGTCCCGATGATAATAGGGAACAGACAGACGAGTGTAAATATAAAAATTTTACCGATTACAGAAGACAGTATGAATATCGGGAATATTTTTTTAATTGAAGATGTTTCTGAACTTGTGACTTTGCAGGAAAAACTTATCCTCGCACAGAATCTTTCCTCAATTGGTATTCTGTCCGCAGGCATTGCCCATGAAATTAACAACTCTCTCGAGGCCCTGAACAGTTTCTCTAACCTGCTGTTGTTTAAAAGAACAAAGTCTGAAGATATTGAACTGTATGATCATATAAGAGAGGAGTTGGATTTCATTGAGAATGTAGTCGACAACCTTATATCCTTTTCGGATAAAAACCCGACAAAGAACGACTATGTCAATATTTATGAAACAACAGCCCAAATAATAAGCTTTATCAAACATAATCCGCAATATGACGGGTTGAGAATCAATCTTCTAAATAAACTTGAGGATCTTGCATTTTGTCCGATAACCCAAAACGAATATAAACAAATTATGTTAAATTTAATAAGAAACAGTAATGATGTTCTGACAGGAAATGGAGAGATCAATATCACTCTTGAGAATACTAATGATAAACTAAAATTAACATTTGAGGATAATGGCCCCGGAATTTCGACAGATATTATAAGCGATATTTTTCTTCCTTTTTTCTCGACAAAAACAAAAACCGGGACCCATCTGGGTATGGGTTTGTCAATTATCCATAGCATTATCACAAAACATGAGGGGAACATCACAATCGGCAGGGATATCGGGAAGGGAGCTCAATTTCTGATCGAGCTCCCTGTTATTACCCCGTAAATTACGGGGTAATGGCTGTAATACCGTTTTCTTTAAAAATATTCTTTATATCTTCAATTCTTTCCATACTCATCGGCTTAAGATTTTCCAGGGAATATTTCATCTGAAGAGCATCATACTTGCCGCTGCCCAAACGATGATAAGGCATTAACTCTATAACAATTTCTTTGGGTAAAAGATCACAATAAAGATCTTTCAAAAGTTTTGAAATTTGAAAAATATCATTATATCCGGTATTTATTCCCTCAATCACAGGAATTCGAATATTTACTTTGGATGCCATAGTCTTCAATAATATTCTTATATTTTCAACAATCGTCCTGTTATCCGCCCCGGTCCATTTGCTGTGCGCCACCGCATCCGCAATTTTCAGATCAATAAATATTTCATCACAATATTCAGCAATATCCAGCAAGGTTTCCTGCCTGCACAGGGCGCAGGTCTCAATAGCTGTATTTATTCCCAGCTTTCCAGCAGTGATTAATAACTTTTTTGTAAACTCCGGTTGTGATGTAGGTTCGCCTCCCGAAATCGTCAGGCCTCCGCCGCTCTTTTCAAAAAACTTGAAATCCTTCATCAGCAGCTCAATTATTTCAAAGACTTCCATTTCTTCGCCTTTGATTTTAAGCGCATTATAAAAACAGCTTTTTTCACATTTCCCGCATAGATCGCATTTATCCTTTTCGACAACAACCCTTTGATTATCGAAACTTAAGGCATTATTTGGACAACTGTTAATGCAACGCCCGCACCCGACGCAGTTTTTTTGAAAATACATCAGTTCTTTTTCTGCTGACTGTGTTTCAGGATTTGAACACCATGCACATCTAAGCGGACAGCCTTTTAAAAATACTGTGGTCCTTAAACCCTTCCCGTCATGAATACAGAATCGTTGTATCTCCGAAATTATACCGTAATTACCATTCATCTAGTTTATAATTTCTGAGAACTCTGTTCGGTCGATTATATCATTCTGGATAACATCGCTTAACTCGGCAAAGAAAGCGCTGTATCCTGCTACCCTGACCAGGAGTCCTGAATATTCCCCGGGATTAGCCTGGGCCTTCAACAGTGTTTCCTTGTTTACAACATTGAATTGAACGTGCCACCCGCCAAGATCAAAATACGCCCTGATCATATCCACCAACCGGTTTATGTTCTCATCGGTTTTTAAATAAACCGGATCAAATTTTTGATTAAGAAGCGTGCCGTTTGAAACGATAGTATGATCCATTTTTGCAGCCGATCTCATAACCGCCGTAGGCCCGTTTGTGTCCATAAAATGTTCCGGGGATATCCCGTCAGCAAGAGGAGTTCCGGCTTTCCTGCCTGAAGGAAGCGCACCTACAGCTTCCCCCAAAGGCACATTGGCCGATACCGGATATAACCCGGGCCTGTAGGCCCCGCCTCTCGGGTTTTTATACTTTTCTACAGCATCACAGTAAATTTTTGCAATCACGGATGCATATTGATCGACATAATCATCATCGTTACCGTATTTGGGAACCTTACGGGCCATATTGAGAAGTTCAGGCAATGATTCGAAATTATTATCAAGAGCAGCATTCAGTTCATCCATTGAAATAAAATGATCCTCAAAAACAAGTTTCTGGATTGCGGCAAGAGAGTCAGCTACATCAGCCACGCCGACTCCCTGCGGTCCTGTGTAATTATAAATTGCTCCTCCGGCGGTGGCGTCAAGACACTTCTCTAAACATCCTGTAAGCGTAAGCGAAGTAAAAGGTATCTGCAGAAACTCCCTGTGGACACTCTCAATGGTATTAATAGCGATAATCATATGCTCTACATACGCTTCGACCTGCTGCCTGAAAGCGTATATTACGTCTTCTATTGATTTGAATTTATCGGGCGTGCCGGTCACGGGACCCATCTGAGTTCCGCTCAGACGGCATTTTCCGTTATTAAGGGCAAGCTCCAGCGCCTTTGCAAGGTTGGACATCGAAGCGTTCGTGATTCCCAGAGTCCCCGGAGGAACCGGCTCTACACAGCCGGAGATATCATAATTGCGTGAATCTTCCAGCGTGACGCCGGTCCTGAGAAGCAATGGAATACCGACGTCATCATTGAACAGTTCGGGTTTTCCGCCGCCCTCTCTTATAATTTTACATGCCTTTATCAAAAGGGCGCGGGGAATATTCTGATGCATCCTTACGGCAACATTCGGCTGGCTCAACCTCGTTTTAAACTCTGAATCAAGGCACATATAAGAGAGAATGTTCGTAGCATCTTTCCCGTTTTCAAGGATTCCGCCGAGAACAAGATTCTCGGATATGGCAAACCCGCCGTAGTATCTGGCGGATTTAAGATCATATGCCCTCATTATTTCCGTGAATTTAATCCATAAAATATCCAGATACTCCTGAGCCTCTGAAAGAGTAATTTTTTTATTTTTAAGATCAGCATTCAGGTAAGGATACATATACTGATCAAACCGTCCTACCGAAATGGCCAAACCGTTCTGTTCTATATAAAGTCCGAGGTGAACAAGCCAGAAGGATTGCAACGCTTCAAAGAAACTTTCTACGGGATACGCAGGGACCCTTGCACATGCTGCAGCTGTAGTACGAAGCTCTTCCGAACGGACGGGATCGGTTTCTTCATCAGCCATTTTATAAGCAAGGTCGGAGTATCTTGAAGCCAGCAGCATAAGCGCATTACAAATTATGATTTCTGCTTCGCAAAAATGATAGTGTTCAAGGTTTTCCGGTATCGTCAAATCCAGGGCTTTTTGCCTTTGTAAAAGCTCTTCCCTGATATTAAGTATGCCTTTATCCAGAACCATGGAATAATCTGCAATAGTATGCGCAAGACTTCCCCTCATATGTATCTGGGGAGAAAAGATCTGGTGAGGCGCATTTATCAACTCAAGGGTTTCCGGAGGAATACGTTTCAGAGAAATCTTTTCCGTGTTCTTGTCAATCCAGTACGGGATGATTTCATTTAGCACTTCTTCCCTGACTTCAGGATTTATCTGAACACGATCGTTTTCTCTGACAGGAAAAAGATCAATTTCTTCCTTAAAGTATACACTTTCCGTTTCAGGATAAAACGGACAAGCCCTGAGCGAACCTGCCTGGTTACCTGCAAACAGTTCTTTTTCATTTATAAACAACGACATATTGGCAAGGACATTATAGAAACCCTTTGCCCGTCTGATTATATACGGTTCGCCCTCTGTTTCTTTAAACGACTGTGTCAAATATCGTGCACGCTCCGGGCACAATTCGGGTTTTACAGCCAGCAACCTGGCCCTAAGCTCAGTGAACCTTTCCGAAGGCACGGAAAACTCCGTTTTCAATTTAAAATAAGCTTCATTGCTGATTATATTTTCCATTCAAACCTCATTAATATATCAGGAATCCTTCTTTGTTGATGCCAGAACAGCAACAAGTATGATTATGCCTTTAAAAACCATTTGCACATAAGCGGAAATATTCAGCAGGTTAAATATATTGCTTAAAACCCCAAGGATCAGGGCCCCTATTAAAGTGCCTATTACACCCCCGACTCCGCCCGACAGCGATGTTCCGCCTATTACAACTGCAGCTATAGCATCAAGTTCCCAACCCTGACCAATAATAGGTTCTCCGACAGTTACCCTGGCTACAACAGTGATAGCAACAAACCCACACAACATCCCCGATAACACATATGCAAGTGATTTATAGAGATCTACCCTGGTGCCGGACAGCCTGGCAGCTTCTTCATTGCCTCCGATTGCAAAATAAGCCCTTCCCCAATAGGTTCTGGTCAATACTATATAGGAAAGGACAATAATTACTATCATGTAAACAGCAGGTATCGGCAAAGGCCCAATATAACTGGTTGCAATCACCCTGAAATTGTCGCTGATTCCCATAATCGGACGCCCGCCAGAGATTATATAAGCAAAACCGCGCGCTATGGTCATGGTTGCGAGAGTAACAATAAAAGGCTGAAGTTTTCTGTTTACAATTATAAAGCCGTTAAACAAACCGCAAAAAGCTCCGGTGCCTAAACCGATTATAACGGTTACAAAACTGTTCATTCCGTAATTCTGTGCAAGCGCAACAAGAACACTCGCAAGAGCAACAATCGAACCAACCGATAAATCTATGCCCCCGGTCAGGATAACAAAGGTCATGCCGACTGCTATTATGCAATTGGATGAGACCTGCCTTAAAATATTAAACAGGTTAGTTGGTTGCAGGAAAGACGGCGATAACACACTTGCCAACACGACAAGTACAATAAAACCGATCAAAATCGGCAAACCCTTTATATTTATAATTTTTATAACCTTTTCTTTGGAACTGTTTGAAACCGATATCACTCCCGACATCAACATGCCTCCTTTTCCTTAATTGCCATAGTAAGTATTTTTTCTTCTGTTGCAAATTCCGCGTCTATTTCATCAACAAGAGAACCGTTTGCCATAACAAGAATTTTATCGCTCATGTTAAGCAATTCCGGCATTTCGGATGAAATGAATATTATCGACGCTCCCGACACCGCAAGCTTATGCATTATTTCATAAATTTCTTTTTTTGCTCCTACATCAATTCCTCGGGTAGGTTCGTCCATGATATATATTTTGGGATCATTAAGAAGCCACTTTGCAAGAACAACCTTCTGCTGATTCCCGCCGCTAAGCTCTTTAACTCTTTGTTCAATATCCGAACATTTAATTCTAAGTGCTGAAACCTGTTTCATAACCGCTTCTCTTTCTTTTCCCTGATTAATTATAAGTGTTCTGATAAATTTCCTTAAAGCGGTATATGAAGCATTATGTCTGATACTCATTCCCAAAATAAGACCCTGCGTCTTTCTTTCTTCCGGCAGATATGCTATTCCGTGAGAAATGGCGTCTTTTACAGAACGTATATTCACAGGATTGCCGTCAAGAAACATTTCATCTGCCTTGCTGTTGTCAAGCCCGCATAATGCGCGAACAAGTTCGGTTCTGCCTGAACCGGTTAAACCGCCTATGCCGAGTATTTCTCCGCGGCAAAGTTTGAACGATGAAGCTGAAATTTTATTGCTTCTTAAACAATGAACTTCGAGAATCGGATTATCCTTATCAAGCTCTCTATCAAGCCGGGACGGAAAATAATCAGACATTTCCCGCCCGACCATCAATGAAATAATTTCCTCATTATCAATAGTATCTATATCCCTTGTCTCGATGACCCTGCCGTCTTTTAGAATCGTTACCGAATCACAAATTCGTTTAACCTCTTCAAGTCTGTGTGTTATATATATTATTGATTTACCTTTCGCTTTTAAATCTTTAATAATTGCCAAAAGGTGATCAGTTTCTTTCTGATTTAAAGTTGCAGAAGGTTCGTCCATTACAATCAATCCGGCATCGATCGTTAAGGCCTTGGCAATCTCAACCATCTGCTTATGCGCTACACTTAAGGTTTTTACTTTAGCCTGAGGCAATATCCCTTCTATTCCCAAATCCTTCAGTATTTCTACAGTTCGCTCGTTATAATCTTTCCAGGAAATCATACGCAGGGGAAATTCCTCAGCAGCCTGACGCAGAAAAATATTCTCTGCTACCGAAAGTTCTTCAACCAGGCTGAATTCCTGATATATAACGCTTACGCCCAATTCCTGAATTGTTAAAAGATGCCCGAAAGGAATATTGTTGCCGTCCAATGTCATTGTTCCGCCGTCGGGAAGATGTACACCCGACAGTATTTTCATTAGGGTAGATTTACCGGCGCCGTTTTCTCCAACCAGCGCCCGGACCTCTCCCTTCTTCATGGAAAAACTGACATCAGTCAGGACCTGTGTTCCACTGAATGATTTATCAATTTTATCAATACAAAAGAAATCGTTTGACATCCTGTCTCCTTTGGTGAAAAACCTCCCGGCAATCCGGGAGGTACAAACATTATTTTTTATTGTTATCTTGTTGTTACGTAAACTTCACCGTTTGCTTTAAGCTGGGCAATATACTTGTCGACATTCTCAGAAGTGATTATATCACCCTGAAGATTGACTATGCGCGGAACCTCTTCACCATGAAGAATCTTTGCGGCCATCTGCATACCTACAAGGCCGAAATCAATCGGAGAATATGTAAAGCATGCTGTCATTTCTCCCTTTTTTATTGATTCCAGAGCTCTGTCGGAACCGCCGTTACCGGTAATAATAACGCCATCAAGTCTTTTAGCTTCTTTTAACGCATCAATTGCGCCGAAAGCAATTTCATCTTCATGAGTATATACAGCGTCAATCTCGGGTTGTCCCTGAATGATATTTTCCATTACCTGTAATGAATTCGCTCTTGTATAATCAGTAGGCTGTGCGGAAACAATTTCAAGTTTCGGGTATTTTGCTTCTACCTGGTCATGAAAACCGATTCTTCTGTGTTCAGCAGGAATATTTCCGGGAAACCCCTGAAGTTCAACGACTTTGCCTCTGGCTTCACCGTACTTCTTCACCATCTGCTCGGCAATCCAGTCGGCAGCTCTCTTTCCTATATCAATATTGCTCTGTTCGATATAACAGGTATAATCATCTCCGATAATCGCCCTGTCAACAGGAACAAGCGGGATTCCTGCGTCCTTAACCATCTCGACTGCAGGTTTGAAAGGTTCGCCTTCCACTGTACAGACCAGTAGGAGATCGATTCCCCTGGCCAGCATATCCTCAACGTTATGTACCTGCCGAACCGGGTCTTCACCGGCTTCTGTAGTAATGATGGCAATATCATCATACTTTGCAGCTTCATCAAGAATCGCGTTCTGAATTGCAATCCTCCATGGGTGTTCAACTGAACTGTTTGCAAAGCCGACAAGAAATTCAGCGTCGTCCGGATTTGTGCCTGCTTCCTGCTGGCCGCCCGCTACTGCAAAAAACGCGCCGACTAAAAGAAGCACCAGGATGAAAAGTAAAGATTTTCTCAACATTTTTCTCCTCCTCTGTTGATTATTCGGTTTAATATAATGCAATTCCTGTACCAATCCAAACGAATTCAACTAAATCTTTTCATAGTAAAGAATTATATACAAAAGACCGTATTTAAGAAAGTGTTACCTTTCAATGTAAAGAAACATAAAGACTGGAAACATGTAAATAACTTACACACTTTATTAACGCAATAGTTGAACCTCGAAAAAGCATGGCAATTAACCTGCAGTACAAGTATCAGACCAGCGTTAAGGCAATCTGTGAATGGTGCAAACGGTTTGAGATTAATTACTGTTCAGAATACCTCGCGTAGGCCGCTTCCATCAGGAGGAAAAACGCCTGGCCTTCGACAGCAGTCCCCGGTTCCGCGAAGGTTGCGAGCCTCAGAGGTTATGAACTAACTCTAGCTCATCGACGTTTTCCAGTACGGCAGTCCGGATTTTAATTGCTACATCGGCATAGGAATCATTCATCCAGCCCTCCGAAACACCGGAAAAGATCGTGTGCAAATCATTTGAGCCTGGTTTACTTCAACGAATGTTTCAGGACGATCTATGATATTGTTGAATAAATATTTGTCGTTCCTGTATTTCAGTACTGCATCTACTATATCCGTTACCATTCCGATTGTCTTTGTTTTAAATAAATCTTCGGAGTCCGGCAGAAAGCGGATTATCTTGGCCATGCCCGCCGCAGCCCATCCGTTGCCCACATCCCAGAAATCCCTGTGGGCGAAGTCTCCGGTTGCCTCATCCCAGATGTGTGAGAGCAGGCTTGTTTCGGAATCATGCAGAATACGGTAGAAACCGTCAAACGGCTGCTCTGCTTCGAGGTCTGCACCCATTAAAACCATGAACGGCAGGGCCATGAATATCGAATCTACCCAAACTTGTCTGTTGTTTTTAACATGGTAGAGTACCCCGCCTTTAGTTCTCGGCGCGCATTCGGCAAGCCATGTAGGCTGTAAGTCGGCAGCTTTGCGAAGGGCGTCGTCCTTATCTTTATCGGCGAAGTAGAGCACCGCCTCCCCGTTTGCCGATGAGTCGGTAACCGTGATATTATCGCCGAAGATAGCGATATCGTCGCGGTAAAAAGCTGTGCTCAGGCGACCGTCAGGCGACTGCCTGAGAACAGCGTCGTGGGCAAGCAGTTTTGCAGTCGTGAAATCTCCTATTTCAAGCGCCGCCTGGGAGGCTGCTCCCTGTTCCCACGGAAAACGCTGCATCGTAAGCATGAATTAAATAGATTTTAACATTTCAGATTTTTAAGGGAAAAAATACTTACTACTCCCCAATCTTTATCAGGACCTTGTACGCATCACTGCTGTTCCGCAGGTAAGCAATTGCTTCAGTCAACTGCTCCAGCGGATACTCAGCCGATACAAGCTCCATCAGCTTCCTGCGGTTTTCTTCATTCTTCATGATATCAACGGCAGCCTGAAAATCTACCTTAGAGTAAAGTCTGACTCCGACTATATTCAATTCTTTCTTGAAAACGGTGTCTGTATCAACAGGATGTTTTTCCGGAGGGATCCCGACAATTACAATTGTTCCGCTGGTTTTGGCAAGCATAGTCATCGCTTCTGTTCCGGGCCGGCTGCCCGAAACCTCGAATACGGCGTCAAAACCTCGGCCGTCAGTCATCTTATATGCTTTATCGGCAAGGTTCTCTTCTGCAGGATTAATCACCTGGAATCCCAGTTGCCGTGCTTTTTTAATACGTGCCGGATTTATCTCACTGATAGCGATCTTCGAAGCGCCATTAATTCCTGCAACAACAGCAATAAGCAAACCGATCGGGCCTCCGCCTATTACGATAACTGAACCGCCAATCTTCAAACCGCTCTTTTTTACATCATGAACAGCAACAGCCAGCGGCTCAATAAGTGCAGCTGCAATATCAGAAATTGAATCATCCAGCCTGAAAAGCCGCGACGCCTTTACATTAACATATTCCTGATATGCACCGTCCCTGTGAACTCCGAAGATCTTCAACTCACGGCAGACGTTCTCGCATCCTGATTTACACGGCTCACATTCGCCGCAGGATTCATACGGCTGAACAACGACCCGGTCTCTGATTTTTATTTCATCACCGACATGTTTTCCCTTTTTTTCAACCGTCCCGCTGAATTCATGTCCCATAACAAGAGGCGGAACGGCCGCAGGGTGATGTCCCTGCATAACATGCAGATCTGTGCCGCAGATTCCGTTGTATTTAACCTTTACAAGAACTTCATCGTCACTTATCGAAGGCCGGACTTTATCAATTATTTCTATTTTATTAAATTCAGTTAATACTGCCGCTTTCATTTGTTTCTCCCTTCTGAATTAAAATTGAGAATATTGTTCGTATCTTTGTACACTGATAAATTAATGGATCGTAAATCCGCCGTCGATTACAAGATTAGCTCCGGTGATCATGTTTGCCGAGTCGGATGCGAGGAAAAGTGCAGCAGCAGCGATTTCAGCCGGCTTGCAATATCTTCCGGCAGGTGTGTTGCTGATTGCATTCTCATGGACCTCGCCTTCATCCCAGTATCCCTTGATCATCGGGGTCTCGGTGGCGGTAGGCGATATGGCATTCACCTGTATACCGTATTTTCCCCATTCATATGCAAGCGATTTTACAACGGATATAACACCGGATTTGCTTGCGCTGTAGGCTGCATGTTTATCAATAGCTACTATTCCGGCCTGTGATGCAAGACAGATTATTTTCCCGCCGTTACCGATTCTGATCATTTCTTTACCAACTCGCTGCGACATAAAGAAAGTGCCGTTAAGGTTTGTATTAATTACCCGCCGCCATGAGTCGGGAGAGAAATTTTCAGCTTTGTCTATATCACCTATTCCGGCACAGTTAACAAGTATATCAATCCCTCCCGTTTTTTCAATTATCGAGTCAATTACCCCGCTTACGGAAGAAGGATCCGTCACATCAACGAAAGCACTAGAAGCATTTTTTATTTCTCCGGCAGCTTTTGCGGCTTTTTCCCGTTGGAAATCCAGCAAATATATTTTTGCCCCGTTTTCCACGAACAGTTTTGCTGTTTCATATCCAATCCCCGAGGCACCGCCTGTAATTACTGCTGTTTTTCCGTCAAGCCTGAACCCGGCTTTATATTCTTTGCTGATCACCAGATATACTCCCTATATAAAAGTACATTAATTAAATAAGTCGATAATAATTTTCATCTCGGCATCACGGTTTGCATCAAGGTGTTTATACGCCTCAGGATATTCGGAAAATGGGAACTTACTGGTAATTAAACTGTCATAATCGATTGAACCCGACGAAAGAAGGGCTAACGCCTCAAGCATGTCCTTTTCGGTATACATGAGAGTGCCCGACAGCTTTGACTCATTGTCCTGAACCTTGCTCATGTCGGCCAGGATCTCGCCTTCATACACACCGACATTAATAATTCCGGTACCTTTTCTTGCATTTTTTATACAGACCCCAAGACTTGCTTCAGAACCCACGCAATCGAATATAATATCAGCCTTTTTATAACCGAAATTCTTAATAAGCGCTGAACCCAGTTCTTCTCTTTCAGCGTTGTGAGTGAAATCAATACCGCAAGCTGCAGCCAGTTTTAAACGATTTGCGCTTATATCGGAAATCATCACGGCGGAAGCACCTTTTGCTCCGGCAGCCTGCGCTGTTAAATTCCCGATTGGGCCTGCCCCTATTATCAATATATTCAACCCGCTTACACCGCCGGCTTTTTCAAGAGCATGAATACCTACCGCCAAAGGCTCCGCAATAGTACCCCCTGAATAAGAAAGTCCATCCGGCATTTTTATCAGGTATTCCTCGTCTGAAGCATAATATTCAGAACCGGCACCGTCTGCCTGGAATCCAAGAACCTTAAGTTCTTCACAGATGTTATAATTACCCTCAAGGCAATGCATACATTTTCCGCATACGATCTGGGGCCGAATTATTACCCGATCACCGGGTTTAACCCTTTTAACGTTCGCTCCCGTTTCAACCACTTCACCGCTTACTTCATGCCCCTGCACAACCGGATAATCTGTTGTCGGATGTTTTCCGTGATAAACATGGACATCCGAGCCGCATATTCCGATTTCATGAATCCTGATCAGCACCTGGTTATTGTTTATCTCAGGGATATCTACTTCCCTGAACCGGATTTCCCCGGGTTTTATCATTACTGCCTGTTTCATGCATTTAGTATTTTTACTCATAGCAGCGCCAAATCCGGAGTTACAAGAATTTTCAGATTCTCTTTCTTCTCCGGTCCCATCAGGATGCTGAAACCTTCTTCCATAATTTTATCAAGATGAATTTTCCTGGTGACATACGATCCTGTATTAATCCTCTTGTCAGCCATCATCTTCATTACAGTCGGAAAATTATCATTAAAACAGATTGAACCGATTATTTTTACTTCGGTAAGCATCATCCGGTTCAGGTTGAAAGATACTTCCTTATCCCAGAAACTGACCACTGTTATGGTTCCCGCTTTCATTACGCTGTCCAGCGCCATTTCAAAGCCTACCGGGGCTGCTGTTGTTTCAAAGACATATTCAATACCGTTGCCATCGGTTAATTTCTTAATTTCTTCAGCTACATTGCATTCATTCGGATCAAGTACTACGTCCGCGCCGGCCTCTATTGCATACTGCTGTTTGACGGACTTTCTCTGCATACATACAATCTTGCGTGCTCCCGCAGCTTTCAGACATGCTATAACACCTATACCGATCGGACCGGCCCCCAGAACAAGAGCCTCACCGCCGGCCCTGAAGTCCGCCTTCAGTACTGCGTGCATTCCGACCGAAAAAGGTTCAATAGTAGCGCCTTGTTCATAACTGATTTCGTCGGGAAGCTTATGGATAAACTCTTCCGTGAATACAGTGTAATCGGCAAAACCGCCGCCGCCGCCGGAGATACCGTGAAAGCCAAGGTTCATACAGTTGTGGTAACGACCTTCCAGACAGGCCTTGCATTTCCCGCACCTGACAATCGGCTCTACGGCAACACGGTCGCCAGCTTTGAATTTCGTAACACCTTTGCCGACTGAAACAACATCGCCTGAAAACTCATGGCCCAGAATTACCGGGGCCTTTTCCCCGGTTACAGGATGCGGCTTGTCGCCGGGGATACTGATGGGACCGTCGGTATATTCATGAATATCCGAACCGCAGATTCCGCACCATTTAACCTTTATTTTCACCTGTCCCGGGCCGGGTTCAGGTTCCTGAACATTATCTATAACCCTGATATCACCTCTTTTAAACCACATTGCTGCTTTCATTCTGCACGCTCCCTATAGACAATTTCTGTATATTTCAATGATTTCCTCTTTTGAGACCTTGAGAGGACTGTTGTTCAAATCAAATGAGTAGTTATTAACGGCAATCTCAGCCGTCTTTTCCAGATCGGCCTCAGTAAGCCCGTATTCTCCGAATGTCACTTCTGCGCCGGTATCTTTCAGCAGACGCTGCACAAATTCCACACTCATCTCGGCTTTTGCATAGGTAGACAAACCGTCAAGAGGTTCTCCGAAACATTCGGCAAGCCTTGCAAATTTTTCTATGTTACTTGTATAGGATATTTCCATAATATGACCCAATGAAGCAGCCATACTTGCACCGTGAGGCATATCAACAAGACCGCTTACCGGCTGGCCAAGACCATGCGGCAGTATTGTTCCTGCCAGAGCAATAGCAACACCCCCGAGAGTGCTTGCATAAGCCATCTTTTCACGGGCAACAATATTTGTTCCGTTTGCAACCGCTTCGGGAAGGTATCTTGCTACAAGGCTTACTGATTCAAGCGCTATCATATCCGGGAACGGGGTTGAATTTACATTAAGAAACGATTCCAGCGAATGGCACATTGCATCAATACCGGTATAGGCAGTAAGTTTCGGGGGTTTTGATACCATAAGTTCAGGGTCAACAAGTGCGAAGTCAGGAACAAGGACCTTGTTATGAATACATCCCTTCTCATGAATGTCCGGGTTGCTGATTACTGAATAATGCGTTACTTCAGTTCCTGTTCCTGCTGTAGTAGGTACGGCAATCAAAGGCAGACTCTCACTGAAGGTTCTGAATTCACGATCGGAACGGGCAATATACTCCCAGCTGTTTCCGGGATTTATTGCGAGGATTGCAATTGCCTTTGCTGTATCTATTGCGCTTCCTCCGCCGACAGCAACCATAAAATCACATTTTTCTTTTCTGCAAAGATCAGCGCCTTCATCAATATCATGGCAACTCGGGTTGGGTTTAACCTTCGTGAATTTAACTATATCAACGCCGTCTTTCTTTAGAAGGCCCTCAATCTCGGACCCTACTCCTGAGATCTCAAGAAAAGGATCCATGCATAGGTATGCTTTGCTTCCGTAGGATTTTCCTATTTCAGCAAGTTTGTTTACCACACCTGCGCCCAGTACAACTTCTCCCGGTATTACAAAACTGAATTGACTCATTACAATCTCCTTATTATGAAAAATTAATCATTGTTTTTATTGCACCCTGAGGCAGGGTTGCTGCAAATTTAAAAGCTTCAACACTATCATTAAAACCGAACCGGTGGGTTATCAGAGGTTTAACGTTTACATGTCCGCTGCTGATTAAAGCAAGGGCCCTGTCGTATACATTTGCATACCTGAATATTGGTTTTACAGTTACTTCTTTTACCTGCAGCGCGCCGATATTCACGCCGACAGAACACGGCGGCGTTCCGATTATGATAAATGTCCCGCCCGGGCATATATATTCAGCAACATCGTCATAAATCCTTGCACTGCCTGTTGTTTCAAATACAATATTGCATCCCCGGTTCCCTGTCTTTTCGTTAACCATTTCAGACAGATCCGAGTCGGCAACGCATACCGGAAGAACAGAATCATATTCTTCCGCCGCCGACAGCCTGTCCCGTTTAATATCAGTAATGATCACCTGGCTGCACCCGGAGGCAAGGGCCGCAAATGCCGTCATATACCCGATTGTTCCGGCCCCAAGCACAAGAGCAATATCGCCCGGTTTTATATTCGCCTTTGACGATGCATGTACCCCGACCGCAAGCGGTTCAACCATCGCGCCTTCTTCGTTTCCGACATTATCAGGCAACCTGTAAACAAGCGATTCAGGCATAACTACATTTTCACGTAGACAACCGTGCCACGGCGGAGTTGCCCAGAAAACTAGTCCCGGATCGAGATTATAAAACCCTTCCCTGCACGCTTTGCCCGACCAATCAGGAATGCCCGGCTCAATACATACCCTGTCGCCCACTTTCAGATTATGTACATCCGAACCGGTTTCGATAATTACACCGGAAGCCTCATGACCAAGAACCATCGGGGCGTTGACAGTAAATGAACCTATTTCACCGTCGAGATAGTAATGTATATCACTGCCGCAGATACCAACGCTGACCGGTGATATTCTGACGTCTCCAGGGCCGAGAGTTTCTTCTATATCAATATCCCGCAACCTGATATCGCCTTTTTTTTCAAGAACCAATGCCTTCATATTTCTCTCTGTTATTTGCCTCTGTCAAAGAACGGATTCTTTGAACTTATACTCAAAGGTATTCCGTAAATAAACTTCAAATCTTTATCTATAAGTTTCAGATCGATAACCGCCTGGCCTACAGAAAACATTATCCGGTTATCAATTCTGTCGTCCGCCGCAATCGAGACTGCAGACCCGACAGCGAGACCCATATCAGCAGTATTGAATGCACACGGAACAGCCTTTTCCTTATGTCCGCAATCTCTAAAACCGCAGGCGCCGCAGGAGGGAGCTCCGGTAGCAACATAATCTGTGCCTATCAGCAGCATAATCTGAACCGCCATAATATTCTCTGCATCCCTGATGTAATAATCCGGAACCATTTTTTCACGGTGCATCTTCTGCATATGTTCAGCTACAGCGGTAATTTCGTCTTCTTCAAGAATGGAAATAAATATATTATCTACTCCCATGCATTTGGGAGCAGTTCTGGCGGCAACAGCCATCCTTTTGGCAGTTGCCATCAATCTATCCTTCACAACCTCTTTTTCGTGAATCATTACAAACTTCCTTTATCTACCTCTTTATCATGTCTTTAAACTCTAGTCTTTTTATCAGTTACTCCCTGCAGAAAAACTGCAACTATGATTATCAGCCCCTTGATAATTTGCTGCGGGTATGCCGGAACACTTAAAAGGTTCATAATATTTCCGATCAGACCCAGAACCAGCACGCCTATAACCGTGTTTACAACGGTACCTTTTCCTCCGGAAAGGCTTGCCCCGCCGATAACGCAGGCGGCTATTGCATCAAGTTCGAGATTTAAACCTGTTGCAGGCGTTCCGATAGCCGCACGGCTGGTTACAAGAATACCCGATACTGCACACAATCCTCCGCATATTGCATATGAAAAGAATTTATACTTCTCAACGGTAATTCCTGCCAGGCGGACGGCTGTTTCATTACTTCCGGTTGCAATCAGCAGCCGGCCGAATGTTGTGTATTTCATCACCAGAAACAGAATCACAATAGCAATAATCGAAATCAGGATAGGCCACGGCAGGTTTATAAAAGGTACTTTTGAATTTCCTATTGCATTGAGAATATTGCTAGCAGTACGTTCCATCGGAAGCCTGAGGGGCTGCCCGTTTGTCAGAAGGTATGCAATTCCCCTGCCGATAGTCATCATGGACAGTGAAGCGACAAAAGGAGCCATTCTCATAAACGCAACCAGAGAGCCGGTGGCTGCACCCAGAAGGAATCCGACTAATACCGAAATCAGGATAGCGAGGACAAGTCCGAAAACCGACGTGAAATTCCATTTGGCTATTGCGATTGAAACCATCATGCAGCTGACTGCTGCAATTGATCCTACCGCCAGATCAATTCCACCGGTAAGAATTACCAGAAGCATTCCGAGACTTGCAAGCATCAGGGGGGTGTTCTGACGAAGAATATTCAGAATATTACCTGAAGTCAGGAACGACTTTGACAAAAAACTGGATACAATTATTAATACTATAAGCATAAAAAAGGCATTATATTTTATTATCAAGGCACCAATGTCAATTTTTTTGCCTGTTTTGCTTTCGCTGTTTATTATTGTACTCATACATTTACTCCCATTGCGAGTTCTATGCATCCGTGCTCTGTAAGAGTATCTTCAGCACATTCACCCATTACCACACCCTGTCTCATTATTATTGCCCTGTCGCTCATCCCGATAACTTCAGGTAATTCTGATGAGATCATAATTATGGCCACTCCTTCTTCAGCTAATTTATTTATTACTTTATATATTTCTATTTTCGCCCCTACATCAACTCCGCGTGTAGGTTCATCCAGTATTAAAATATCACAGCCTGAACCGAGCCATTTCATCAGCGAAACCTTCTGCTGGTTTCCGCCTGAAAGACTTGAAGTCTCAATATCGATTGACTCTGCTTTGACGGAAAGTTTTTTCATTAAATCATTTACAATTTCTTTTTCTTTCTTTCCGTCAATAAAACCGAATGAATTGCTGATTCTGTTGAGAAAGCTTAATGATGCATTCACACGTACCGACTGCTCCAATAAAACTCCCTGATTTTTTCTGTCTTCAGGCAGCATGCCCAAACCCATTTTAACAGCCTCTTTTGGAGACTTTATTTTTACAAGCTTGTTTCTGAGGTAAATTTCTCCGCAATCAATTCTGTCTGCTCCGAATATAGCCCGCATTGTTTCAGTCCGGCCTGCCCCGACAAGCCCGTTAAATCCGAGGACTTCACCTTTGCGAAGTTCAAATGATACGTCCCTAACCGCTTTGCCGGCGGAAAGATTATTTACCGAAAGGATCGTTTCTCCTATTTTTACATTTCGGGGTGGGAAAAACTCTTTAAGGTCACGCCCAATCATCATTCTAACGAGAGCATTGTTGGTTGTATCTTTAACTGAAACTGTATCGACATATCCGCCGTCTTTAAGAACCGTAATACGATCACAGATTTCAAATATTTCTTCCAGTCTGTGAGAGATATAAATAATGCATACATCATGCTTCTTCAGCGTATTGATTATCTCGAAAAGCTTTGTGACTTCATTTACCGTCAGAACAGCAGTCGGTTCGTCAAAAATAATTACTTTGGAATCCCGGGACAAAGCTTTGCAGATTTCCACAACCTGCTGATATCCGACCGACAGTTCAGAAACAGGCCTGGATACATTAATATCATTGAATCCAAGTTTGTTAAGCAGTTTTGCTGCTTTGGCATTCAGAGTTTTCCAGTCGATAATTGAACGGCCTTTCCCAAGATTGTCTATAAAAATATTCTCAGCAACAGTCAAATCCCTTGCAAGGGTAAATTCCTGGTATATGATGGATATTCCATTTTCGTGACTGCATCTGGGACTATTGATATCAACGACTTCATTGTCTAATTTTATCTCTCCGGAATCCTTTAAATGAGCCCCCGATAAAATTTTCATTAGGGTAGACTTCCCTGCGCCGTTCTCTCCCATTAAAGCATGCACTTCGCCTTTACCGGCACTGAATGAAACCTTATTTAAAGCCTGTACACCGCCGAAATGCTTACAGATGTCCCGCATTTCAACAAAGTTGATTGTTTCATTGTACATTGCTGAATCTCCCATAACTAAAATCTCCTGCCTGCAAAAGAGTTCCGGCATTTACAGCCGGAACTCCAAAAAACTGCAATTATTTCCCGCTGGCCAGTATTTCAGGAATGGATCTGAAAAGAACAGGCTGCAGCTTATAAAACGGATTAGAAGTGTCCGGATCATAATAATCATCAATAGTTTCCGGAGAAATTACGGAAGCAGGGAAATACGAACCCATCGGCATATTACCCGCGTCATAACCTTCAGCAAATATCTTGTGAATCAGTTCAACTGCAGCCGCACCAACTGCTGTTCCGGCAAATGGACCAGTACACATAAGGTCTCCCGATTTAATCAGTTCAAGCGCTTCCCTGAACCCGTCAGCCCCACAGGCGGCTACTTTAATCTGGGATTTAAGACCATTGTTGGTAACAGCCTTTAGAGCGCCCATTGCCATAAAATCATTTCCACCCAATATAAGATTCATATCTTCCTTATGAGCAGTAATCATATCTTCGGCCGCTGTCATTCCGCCTTCATCAGTCCATGAACCAACACCCCAGGCGAGAACATTGAATTTAAGTTTAGGATAGGAAAATTTACCTTTTGTTTTTATTTCTTCAAACAGATTATAGCCCAGAAGCATGGCGTCTTCTCTGCTCATATCAACGCCCAGCTTCTGAGCCCTGCCATAAACTATACCGGAAACTGCTCCACAACCCCGACTTTCAGATGTAGAACTGCCCATAACGCCGATGATATACCCGGCATTGATTTCTTCATTAACACTCCACGTTTTACCGATATACTCACCGGATGCAAATCCGTTTTCAAAAGGATTGGGAATCACAGTTGTGAGAATCGGAGCAGAATAGTCCGGTACTGTTCCTATACATATCGTAGGAATACCGGCATCTACAGCTCTCTTGATATCTGCAGCAGGAGCCATTATATCAACCGGGTCAACAACAATAATATCAACATCCTGAGTAATGAAAGTATCAATGTGCTGACTCTGTCTCTGAATATCGTAATCAGCAACAAGAAATTTCAACTCGTATCCGTATTTTTCAGCCAGACGATGTGCTTCATCCGAAACGCCTACAAACCAGGGATTTGCAAGTGTTATTTCAGACCAGCCAATTACGATGTTGTCCGGATCATTAGGTTTAACAGGAAATGCTTTTTCTATTCCGGATCGGTCTTTCATGTTAGGATCAAAAACACCTGACAAAGGTACTTTCGGAAGGATCCGGTAGATCTCATGAAGATCTGAATCGGCTGCTGCTGTATCAGCAGAGCTGCTTTCCTGATCACCGGTCGCAAAGACGACGGCTCCGAGCAACAGAAAGCATAATAAAAGAACCAACTGCTTTCTTAATTTCATAAACTCTCCTTTTAGCCTGTTCCAGGCTTAAATTAATTATAACGGACGAAGCCGAATTATTCGACTTATTGCTGCCCACCCTCTTAGAGCAACAAACATGCCATCGTCGGTTTTATACAACACAATACACAAGTAAATTTATAATGCCTTATATATTATGAAATTACTTAACCTTTTATTTGGAACAGCTAAACATTTTACTTTTATAAATTTGAATTCAATGTTAAAGTGGTACAATAATGTACCACCAACCGTAACAATAATGTACCACAAAGTGAAACATTATTGTTTCAGGAGGATTTAATGAAACAGAACATACTCATCGTCGACGATCAGGAGATGCATAATATATCGCTTTCCAGATTATTAAAAATAAGGGGATATAATGCTTTCAGCGCATTAAACGGCAGTTCGGCTTTTAATATTCTGTTGGATAAACAAATAGATATGATACTTCTTGATATTATGCTCGGTGAAGAATCAGGAATGGATCTGCTTTTAAAATTTGCCGACAAATATCCCAGAATTCCTGTAATCATGATTACGGCCTACGGCACCATCTCAACAGCGGTAATATCCATGCAGGCCGGTGCGGTAGACTATATACAGAAGCCTATTTCAATTGAGCACCTTGTAAGCCTGATTGAGAAGTACTGCAATAATAATATCGAACAGTTCGAACTTCAAAAATACTTCTCGCATACGCACGGGATAATTACCAGAAACCGGAAGATGCTGGAACTTCTTGAAAAAGCCTCCTTATATGCTTCCACAGATCTGCCGGCACTTATTAACGGTGAAAGCGGCACCGGAAAAGAGCTCCTTGCCGAATTCATTCATTCAAATTCACTAAGGAGGAATCAGCAGCTGCAGAAAATAAACTGCGCCGCCTTTCCGGAATCACTGCTTGATAATGAACTTTTCGGACATGACAGAGGCGCTTTTACCGGCGCAGACAAACAGTATAAGGGAATTTTTGAGCGCTCACATAACAGCTCATTATTTCTTGATGAGCTTGGCGATATGTCGATGGCGCTTCAGGCAAAGATCCTGCGCGCAATACAAAACAAGGAACTGCGAAGAATCGGAGGCAAGGAAATAATTAAAGTTGATGTCAGGTTTATTGCAGCTACAAATAAGGACCTTTATACCCTGGTACAGCAGAATTCATTCAGGGAAGATCTTTTCTACAGGTTAAATACCGGAATCTTCACAATACCTCCGCTGCGAGAGCGTAAAGACGACATTCCGCTTCTGGTAAAAAATATTGTTGATAAATACAACAGGGATTACCAGAAAGAGATCTTCATTAAGGACGATGTCTTCGGCAAGCTGATGGATTACGACTGGCCTGGAAATATTCGCGAACTGATAAATATTATTTCATATTCCTGCGCTACTTCACTGAACGATACTATAGGGGTCGACAGCCTTCCGGAATTCATGAAACCTGCTGTAAAAACCAGGGAGTTCAACCCGATTGAAACTGAACCTGAAATTGATAGAGAGAGAATTGAACTGGCTCTGCAGAAGTATAATTACAACAAAATCGATACTGCAAAAGCTCTTGGAATCAGCAGAACTACCCTTTACAGGAAAATCACCAGGTACAGGATTTCTCTTAAAAAGGTCGATGTATGAACAAAGACGATATTTCAATAGAAAATATTACATATATACCACAAAAAAAGAACGCTCAAAAAACAGAGCTCAAACCTTTAAATATTATACTCCACCCCGGAGATATTCATACAATTCTTGGAGAAAAGGAATCCGGTAAAAGTCTGATCAGCAATATACTTAAAGGCAGTCTGAAAGCATCAACTGGCCGCATAAGAATCGGCAGCAAATCCTACAGAAATCTTACAATAAAAGAATCCAGAAGGCTGGGCATTGAAGTAATAACCGACAGCAGATTTCTTCTTGAAAACATAACCGTAGGCGAACAATTTTTCATTTATATCCAGATTAAAAAATACAGCAAGGTCTTTGACTCAAAATCATATAATATAGAGGTGAATAAATTTCTTAAAGATTACGATACTGATTTTACTGCAGAGACGCCAATCGGCAGTTTGAGCGAATCAGAAAAGATTTTTCTGGAAATACTTATATCCATTTTCTGCAAACCTAAAGTTCTTATACTTGATGAAGTGCTGTCCAAACTGACAGCTGATAATTTCAACAAGACTATTGCAATAATAAAGACACTCGCTTCAAACGGAGGCGTAATCCTGCTTCTTATAAATCATATTGATTACATTCCGCCGATTACGACAAATCTTTCTGTATTGAGACAGGGTGAAATAATACTTACAGATCTTTACGGCAATCTTGACAAATATAATCTGCTTAAAATTCTCTACAGCCATGTTCTGAATCATAATACGATCACATCAAATAAAGATTTTTATAACCTGATAAAATACAATCAGGCCATTTTGATAGATCTGCCTGTAGTACTTATCGCTGTCGACAATAACTACAATATTAAATTTCTGAATCTGCATGCCGAAAATTACTTTCAGATTAAAACCTCCCAATTGCTTAACCGACCCATGAGGGCGCTTCTTACCGTTCCCAAAGAGTATGAAACATCGCTGATGAATTCAGATGCAACTCCAAAGACAGTTAAAACCCAGATATTCTTCAACGGAATCAAACGTATAGCAAATATAACTTCATTTTCGATAATGGAAGATAATAACTCTATCGGGAAGATTCTTATACTTACAGACACTACCGAAGAAGAATCACTCAGAGAACATATTATCCAGAATGAAAAACTTGCTTCTGTCGGGATGCTTGCGGCTGGTGTTGCTCATGAAATCAATCATCCTCTGGGGATAATCAGAAATATCATTGAGATTATGAAATATAACTGTAATGAAACTTCACTTACAGCTGATATTGAAATAATTGAAGATGAGATCAAGGTTATCACCCAGACTATCAGCAACCTGATGGGTTTCTCAACAGAAGAGAACGCCCCTCTTGAAGTTTTCAATGTTACGGATCTGCTCCTAAGAGTTGTAATGCTTCTAACATTCAATGCAAAGAAAAGTAATGTCAGAATTATTGTTGATGATTCAAAACAGATTTTTGAAATTTATGCCAGCAAGACAGAAATAAGACAGGTATTTCTCAATCTAATCCGCAATGCAATAGAAGCCATGCCGGACGGAGGCGAACTTCTCATCAGCACCAAATACAGCGATAAGGAACATGATAAAGTAGCGATCATTTTTGAAGATACGGGAACCGGTATTGAAGAGGGGAAAATGAATACTATATTCATGCCGTTCTACTCCTCCAATAAAAAAAGAAATCAGAGCATGGGTATGGGGCTGTATATCAGCTACAATACCATCACAAAATTTAAAGGGGAAATTACAGCAGAAAACATACCTAAAGGCGGAACCAGATTTACTGTAAAATTTCCCCTGATTAAATAGTATTAATCAGGCAAGATCAGCCCCAAACCTCCCCCGGACTGAAACCGTTGAAGTAAAACTTTTTCCGTAATCACCGTATGCTTGAATTAAAAATTTCGCTGGTGACGGAGCAGAATTGACAACCAGTCAATTCTGCTCCGTGCTCTCTACGCATCACTGCTTTCTTTCAGATCAAACAACATACTCTGAAGAATTTTTCTCTACAAACTCCAAAACCTTCATTCCCTGCCCCAGGATAACGTGCCCTGTTTCCTGAAGAAGATTAATTTCCGCCTGTGGGACCGATTTTTTCAGCCGATTCGCCGACGCCTCGCTATTCAAAAGAACATCATGACATCCGCCGAAATACTGAACCGGCATCGTCAGACTGTCAAGCTCCGTATCCGTCAGCATCGGAATCGGTCCCATCAAAGGCCTGTAATATTTTGAAACAAGCCTTCCGAATTCAAAAACCTCATCCGTAAGGGGCTGCCCATGGGAGATCATCCTGTAATTGCGATCGGCTCCCCATTTTCCGAGCATCATCAGTGGAAGAGCTTTAAAAAGATAGCTGATCCGTGCAGGGGCAAGACCTGAAGCAGTAATCAGACTTAAAGAGCTGACACGATCCGGAAAAGCTGATGCAAACCGCAGCGCAACGAAACTTCCGAGCGACATTCCGACAATTGGAACCTGCGCAATTCCAAGCCGGTCAAGCAGGCTTTCCAGCCATAAAATATAATCATCACCCGAGGGGCTCATCCGGCGATCTTCACTCAACCCCGGCTCTCCCGGCATATCAGCCGCCACCAGCCTGAACGATTCTGCCCATATCGTTGCATAACCCATCCATGCCGAGGAATTACCGGAAGCTCCATGCAGAAGCAGCAGCGGGGGAAGATCCGGATTACCGGAACTTATTACATGAGTATCACCGCATACAGTAGGTATCAGCTTTCTTTCGCAGCCGCCCGGCCACTGCTCGAGGAGTTTTCCGTAATAATCCTGTATCCTTTTTTTACCGTCTTCCGAACGGAAAACACTTTTTTTCACATCAATTTTATTCATTTCCTTCTCCTGTTCCCTACCTAATCATCCATCAACGGTTCCAGCATTTTTATAATACTGCTTATAAACAACGGTTTTCCGTACAGGATAAACCTTGCCGTACCTGTCTCAGGTTGATAAATATAGTCGTATCTTGTTTTCCCCCAGGCGGGATCTTTGCTGTTAAGTACAGCAATCAGCGTATTTGATATTCTTGAGACTTCCCTGTCGGCGGCATCTTTCAGTTCAATTACTGCCGAAACGTTTATACGCTCCTCCAGAGGCTTGTCTGCTGAAACAGGATAACCTTTTCCGGTTGAGCCGTCTGTTCCAACCGACAGTTCTGCATGAGAATATTCTTTCAGATCATCAATACTGACCTTCCATGCACGGCCGATTTTATGGGCTTTAAGTTTCCCTTCGCGAATAAAACGCTGAACTGTTTTTGGATGTAACCCGAGAATTTCAGCGATTTCATTAACTGAATACAATGTCTTGTTCATTTTATGCTCCTTACATCACTCAATATTCCTTATTATTACCTATTAATACTTTTCAGTCAATACAACATCCTGCATAATTCCTTTTTATTCCCCTTTTTTATTATTTCAGATTAACGGCCGCCGGGCCGATTCTTAAAAAAAGAAGGTAACCATGGATAATTCCGAATTAAAGAAAATACCCCAGATAGAACAAATCATGGAAGACGATCGTATTTCAGTATGGCCGCAAAGAATCAGCCGGCCGTTAACATCCTCGGCAGTAAAACGGGCTGTAGATCATTACCGGGAAAAACTGAAAGCCGGCAAATCGTACAGCGAGAAAGAACTCTATAAGCTGATTGATAAAATCTGCATCGACCTGTACAGCCGCAGAATAAGACCCGTAATCAATGCTACCGGTGTTATACTCCATACAAACATGGGGCGTTCACCAATACGCCCCGAAGTATGGGAAGACTGCCGCGAGATAAATACCGGCTACTCCAGCCTGGAACTTTCCCTTAAAACAGGCAAGCGCGGAAAGCGCAACGGCCTTATCCCTCTTCTGATAAAAACCCTGTGCGGAGCAGAAAGCTGTGCTGTCGTAAACAACAATGCTGCGGCAGTTTACCTGGTTCTCAACACTTTTGCCGCAGGCAAAGAAGTTATCGTATCAAGAAGCGAACAGGTACAGATCGGCGGAGGCTTCAGGATTCCGGAAATTCTTAAGGCTTCGGGAGCAAAACTTGTGGAAGTCGGCACAACAAACATAACAACCCTTTCGGATTACATTAACGCTGTAAATGAAAACACGGCAATGGTCCTTAAAGTTCATAGATCAAATTTTGCCCTGAGGGGGTTCACATCTGAACCTTCGCTTAAGGAAATTACGTCCGCCCTGCCAGAAGGAGTCCTCACCGTAGTGGACCAGGGTTCGGGTGTTCTGAATGAAAATCTTCCGGGCGAACAGAAAACTCGTTCGCTCATAACGGACGGTGCCGATCTTGTTACCTTCTCGTGCGATAAAATGCCGGGAGGACCTCAGGGCGGAATCATAGCAGGAAGGAAAAAGCTGATCGAAATCCTCGACAGACACCCGTTGATTAGAACCATGAGACCGGGAAAAACGATATATTCTCTTCTTGAATCCACACTCATTCAGAGGATGGACAATCCGGGAGCCTTCTCACGTCACGCCGAAACAGCCGTTAACGGTGAAGAAACAGCCGACAAGTGCCGGAAAATAAAAAGGGGCCTGTCGACCGAAATATTCCAGCTCGCCGATGATCTGCAGTGCATAGGCGGCGGCAGCACCCCGGACCAGTTCTTTGAATCCAGGGCAATTGAAATCAAGTCGGATAAATTTAAACCCGACCAGATTCTCAAGCTTCTTCGGGAAAGCAGCCCGCCTGTAATAGGAACAATAAAACATGATAAAGCATTATTGAATCCTGCGGCTCTTAATGACGACGAGATCAAACAGCTTAAAAACATATTAAAAGAGCTCGAGGAAAAACTCTGAGATGCATATAATCGGAACCGCCGGCCACGTGGATCACGGTAAAACATGTCTCATAAAAGCGCTTACCGGAATCGATACCGACAGGCTGCCTGAAGAAAAAAAGCGCGGCCTGACTATAGATCTGGGGTTTGCGCATTTTAAAAATACCGAAGGGGAAGATATCGGTGTTGTGGATGTTCCAGGCCATGAAAAATTTATCCGCAACATGACTGCCGGAGCCTGGGGTATAGATCTTGCGCTTCTTGTTGTTGCCGCGGACGACGGCTGGATGTATCAAACCGAAAATCATCTGCATGTTTTGTCTGCAATGGGGATAAATCAACTTATTGCCGTGATTACCAAAACAGATATTGTACCTGCAGAGCGTGTAAAAGAGGTTGCTGACGATGTCGAGTTGAGAATTCTTGACAAGACCGGGCAGGTTCCTCCTTTAATTGCTGTTTCTTCCGTAACGGACAGCGGTATATCCGAACTTAAAGACCTTATTATCAGGCAGCTTTCGCTGATCAGTGACGGGCTGCAGAACAGAACTGCCTCTGACCCGTTAATCTATATCGACAGGGTATTTACAATACGAGGCGCAGGCCTTGTTGTAACCGGCAGCCTCCGTGAAGGAGCCGTTCGCCGCGGCGACAGCCTGGTGGTCCTGCCGGAGGGCCGGGAAGTCCGCGTAAGAGGGCTTCAGACATACGATACCGAAACCGACAGGGCGGTTCCCGCATGCCGCACAGCCCTTAACATCAGCGGAACAGATGCTTCAGAAGTCCGGCGCGGCTGCTGCCTGACAACAGCCGGATCAGGGTTCACGGCTGAAAAAGAACTGATTTTGAAGCTCACCGGCGACTGCAGCAATATAAGAAACCATTCTGAAGCCGAATTTGCAGCCGGAACGGATCATACAATCGGCACCATTCACCTTATAAAAGATGAATCGGGGATTCCGGTATGTGCACGTGTTGTTCTCGACAATGCGATGGCACTCAGATACAGCCAGCCGGTCGTTATCATCCGAAAGGGCGGCAGCCTTATTACCGGCAGCGGGATTATTATCTGGAAGGGCAAAACAAACCGTGACGAAAGAATAAGCATAATCAAAGCCTCTGCCGGAAAGCCAGGTGTAACCCGGGCGGAGTTGCAGCTTGCAGTAAAAGGTTTTGCTGCAGATAACGGGAAATGGGTCTTCGATCAGATAAAAAAAGCAGAAACGGAAAAGATACTGCTTGAACATGCTTCAGGAGCCGGCGGATTGCGTCGGGAAGAACTCTCGGGAAAGCTTGACATGCCCGCAGGGGCCGCCGACTTTATAATCAACTCGCTTCTGTCGGACGATAAACTCGTTGAAAAGAACGGCACGCTGTTCAGCGGCGACAGTTCCGACACCAGGGCAAAGCTTTCGGAAAATGCAAGGAAGATCCTTGATCTAGCCGGTAAAGAAGGTAAATTAGGCCTGGATCTGAATAAAACAAGGATTCCCGGAGCAAAAAACGAGCTGAGGAACCTTACGCGTGCGGGACTCATAATACCGCTTGCGGAAAACCTTTTTCTGACGCAGGAAAACTATGAAAACCTGAAAGCCGACATTCTTCGGGGATTAACTTCAGGCGACACCTTTGATATAGCGCATGCAAAGGAGCGTTCCGGGCTGTCCCGCAAATATATAATTCCGCTGTTAAACCGCATGGAAGAGGATGGTTTTGTTGAACGGGAAGAGAACCTCAGAAGGGTCAGGAAGGCTGCCGGGTAAGTTTTCCGCTGAAAAGCAGTCCTGCGAGAACAGGAACCATTATCAGAATAAGCGCATAGTATGCTTTTTCTATCCCCATTACCTGGCCGATGGAACCGATAACTACCGGGAATACTGCTCCGCTTAAAGACATCATTGAAAAAAGAACCGCAGTTACCGCTCCTGAACGCTTAGGATAAAACCCCGTTCCCACAGCCATCATTGAAGGAAAGGTCGGCGCAATACATAATCCGTACAGAAAACAAAAGACAAGCTTCATCGATACAAGTTCAACATTCAGAAACAATACAAGCCATACCGCGGCAAGCACAAGACCTGTTCCGCACAGCTTACCATAACCGATTGATAAAGGCTTTCTGGAGTTCGCAAAACGCCCGGAGATGACTCCGGCAAGATAACAGCCGACAGCAAATCCTGAAAACTCTGCCGCTGTTCCAACTTTACTTACAAAATATTCAGCAAGCCAATACGAGAATCCCAAATCAAGACCGACGCTTAAAAAAATCATAATCCCGGCAAAAAGGACCCTTCGATCGCCGAACAGCCTGAACACGCTTAATGCTCCGCCCTGATGGACCGGCGGTTTCGGCAATCCGGAAAAAGATACAAGTGTAAACAGAACCAGTGCTATTAACGCAGCTGCATAAAAAGCTCCGCGCCATCCGAAACCTGTCAGGCAGGCAAGAGAAATCAATATCGGCGCAAGAAAACTTCCGACGGCGGCGAACATAGTAGACAGCGACAGATAGGAGCTTCTCTTTTCCGGAAACATCTGAAGCATGATGCTCTGCCCTACCGCACCGATTGGACTGCCGAATAAACTCATTACAAATACAATTACGAGAATCATTGAAAAAGAGGCGGCAAACCCGAAAAACACCAGTCCGGCGGTCAGCATAACCAGAAAAAGCATCCAGAAAAACTTTCGGTAGCGGTAATCCGAAATCCAGCCGCCGGCGAAGGTGCCCAGGAAAGATGCGATTGAAAGCAGAGTAAATATTAACCCGGCCTGAGAATAATCAATTGAGAATTCATTGATAATAAACGGAACCGACGGTCCCATAAGTCCTATAACAAGGACCCACAGACCGTTAGCCATAAAAGTAATCCAGGGCATCCAAACCTGCCTTATTTTCTTCAGTTTATATATGGGCCATTGCCTGATCCACAGACCATCCTTCATGAACGAGTCCGCACATGGCTTCAACCATCGCTTTTACATTTTCATGCTGCCATATATTCCGGCCGATTGCTATACCTGAACCGCCTGCCTGAATCGAATAGTACACATCGTCAAAAACATCACGGATTGAATCGCTTTTTTCCCCGCCGAGGATCACAACAGGAACCATGCAGCCTTCAACAACTTCGGCAAATGAGTCAGGATCACCGGTATAATATGTTTTAACCATATCGGCCCCTATCTCGGCTGCTGCGCGGGCAGCGAGTTTTATCCCCTTCGGATCAGTGGCTTTCAGATCCTTTCCTTTTGCCATTGCTTCAACCATAAGCGGAAGCCCCCATTCCTCACAGCTGTCTGCAACAAGCGACGCCTGCCTGGTAAAATGACCTTCCCGCTGGTGACCGAATTTTACGGTAACAGCGGCGCCGGCCGAACCGTAACGAAGCGCGGTTTCAACAGAGGTAATCATCTCTTCTTCAAACATCCCCCCGAGAACTGTGAATCCGCCGGTCAGTCTAAGGATAATTGAAAGGTTTCGGTCAAACCCATCTTCAGCCGCTCTCAGAAACCCCCTGGTTGTGAGAACCCCATCCGCGCCTCCGTCGACACAGGCCTGAATCAGTTTTGCAGGCTCATTGATACCCTTCATGGGCCCGGCTATTCCACCGTGATCAATGGCAACGATTACCGATCTGCCGGTATCCTTTCTGAATATATTATTCATTCTGACTGTTTTTCCGAAATTCATCTATTCTCCTTTCCCCCTGCCGGGGACTGCTTTCTGCAGTGAGCTGAATATATCCTTCAGTCTCTTGTACGAATCCCTGTATATTTCAAAATATTCCGAATAAAGAGCATGCCTGTTCGGATCGGGTTCATAGACATCCCTGATCCTTACAATTCGATCTGCCGTGTCGGCCAGTTCATCGGTATCGCCCAGTGCCCTGAGAGCAATAACCAGATTACCCAGAAGTTCCGATTCGGTTGATTCGGGGACCAGCAGTCTCCGGCCGGTTACGTCGGCTTTTATCTGGTTCCAAAGCGGACTTTTTGACGGACCCCCTGTGATTCTCAACTCGTCGACACGGCCGTCGTTTTCCGCCATCACATCAATAACGTCACGCATTGCAAATCCGATCGACTCCAGTACGGCCCTGATCATTTCCGCCCGCCCGTGGTGCAGACCGAGACCGATAAAAGCGCCGCGTGCGGAAGGGTCCCAGTGCGGGGCCCGCTCGCCTGCGAGGTAAGGCAGGAAAATCAGCCCGTCGGCCCCGGGAGATGCAGTTTTTGCAGCTTTCAGAAGACTTTCATAATCATCATCAAAATCGCCGTACTGCTGTTTCGCCCATTCAAAGGCTTTTCCCGATGTGGAGATAATCCCTGAAATATTGAACCACGGCTCAACAACATGTCCGTATCCCATAAGCCTCGGATCTTCCACATACTTTTCTGTACACAGGTTAATTCCTTCCGAGGTCCCGGCCCTGTCGCAGGCCCGTCCCGGATATACAGCCGCAGTGCCTAGCTGGGTTACAACAAAATCAGGGCCTGCGGATACTACCGGCAGCCCTTCGGGCAGCCCTGATTCGACGGCCCCGCTACGGCTGATCTTTCCTGTTATATGCCCGGGCTTCACAAAACCGGGAAATTTGGTTTTGTCCATCCCTACAGCCTCGAGGAGAGTATCACTCCAGAAATATTTTTCAAATTTCAGCCCGGGAAGAATCGTTACAGCCTCTCCGGTCAGCCAGAAAGCCATAGCTTCAGGACATGAGAGGAAGTATTTCGTTTGTTTATAAACTTCGGGCAGGTTGTCTGCTATCCACATAGCCTTCGGAAGATAGAATGTCGGGTCGATTACAAAGTCCTGCACGCTCCCGATTTTCCGGGATTGTTCAGTACCCCTGCGATCCATCCACGACATCACAGGTTCAAGGAAGGTCCCGTCGGACGCTACCGGCACAAGGGTCGGACCGTTTCCGCTTATCACGACGGCCCTCAAACTTTCCGCCCCTGGGATTTGCAGCAGTTCCTTTACGGCAGAACCGAAAGCCTCTATCCACTCGCGGGATTCCGCCTCATAACAGCCGCTTTCAACGGTATCGCAGAGTGACATCGATCTTGATGTCAGTCCCCTGAATTTTCCGTCTTCAGTTAAAAGCGCAGCCTTCAGAACTGTCGTTCCTATATCAAATGCAATTATCATCAGTTAAGCCTCAAAAGGACACGCTGGGTCCCGGTTCCTGAAGCGGCTTTTATACCGTCTTCCAAATCCCCGAAACCTGCAATTCTGCTTATCAACGGCTTAATGTTTATTTTTCCGAAAGAAAGCAGTCTTGCGGCCTGTTGAAAATCAAACTCGGTACGGCCTTCCGTACCGGTTACAAGAACTTCATTCCTGTGAAGCGTATTCATATCAATAGGCATTTCCGGTTTATCCGTCATATATGCAGTATAAATATTAATCCTGCCGTTTTTTCGTATCGACTGAAACGCAGAATCCAGCGCGGGAAGCGCCGGGCTGGTAACAACACAGGCATCAACACCCCGTCCGTCTGTTTGGGCTTTGAGCACACCCGCCACATCCTGTTTCAGCGGGTTTATTATCCCGTCGGCTCCCATCTGCCCGGCCGTTTTCAGTCTTGATTCATCAACATCGGAAACAAATACCCTTGCACCCATAACAAGCGCAACCTGAAGATGCATCAGCCCCATCGGTCCGGCTCCGACAATCAGCACATCTTCGGCGACAGTTACATTAAGTTTTTTAAGCGAACGAAGACAACAGGCAACAGGTTCAACAAAGGCTGCTTCTTCAAGCGGCAGGCTGTCGCCGACCTGGAAGATCCTTGCAGGTTCAACAGCCACATATTGCGAAAACCCCCCAAGAGGCTTGATACCCTTACTGAAACGGTTCTCGCATAAATTGGATTGCCCGGTGCGGCAGTAATAACATTGATGACAGCGGTAGACCATATCAAGAGCAACCCGGTCCCCGGGCTTTATCGACGACTTGACCCCGCTGCCGACCGCCTCAACAGTGCCTGACGCCTCATGCCCCGGCACTATCGGGTAATATATTTTCATATCGCCGCTGAACAGCCGCTGCTCCAGGGTACAGATTCCGCAGTACGCGATCTTTACAAGTACGTCATTATCTCCGCATTCGGGAACAGGAACTTCCTGTATTTCTATTTTACCGGCATCAACCAGTACAGCTGATTTCATTAGTCCTCCTCTCTAACCGCAAAACGGCACTTCTCAAGAAACTTGCAGTCCGCGCAGGCCGGACCCGGGCAGCCCTGAAAGTCAGAGACCTCCTCAAGCTGTTCTACATGCCATTTAAGCTCATCAATATAACTCTCAAGATTCTCTTTCCTGGTCATGGCATCGCTCATCTTTTCTCTGTAATGTTTCAACAGCCTGATTCTACGCATTTCACCGGAAGGGTCCGTTTTCCCGAGATCGATAATCTCTTTAATCTCAACGAGCGTCAGCCCGTAGCTTTTAAGCTGGATGATTCGTTTCAGATAGATTAAATCCTTCTCGGAATACCTTCTCTGACCGCTGTCCTTTCTGTTCGGGGCCTCAATAAGCCCCAGTTCTTCATAATATCGAATGGTTCTTACGGTTACGTCCGCAAGCTTTGCCAAATCACCTATCCTGTACATACACACCTTACGTTGTTTTTTCTTACGTATAACGTTAGGTTTATTATACGTTAGAGTTTCCGGTTTATCAAGCACAACATGATGTTTTACTTTAAAACGCTTCTATTCCTCCCGCCGATGCCGGACAACCGACATTATCACCATCGCAACAACAGTTATTATATACGGAAAAGCCAGGATGAAATCCGCCGGTATGTCCGTAAACCCCTGCGCGTAATTGGACAGGCTCTCGGCAAGTCCGAACACAAAAGCAGCCCCGAGAATACCGAAGGGTGTTTTCCCGCCGAGGTATATTACAACCAGTGCAATCCATCCCCTTCCTGCCGATATGTTCGGAACATACGCTCCCAGGTTAAGCGTAAGCACAGCCCCCGCAATTCCGCAGGTAAACCCGGAAATAAGGATTCCAATCATCTGGTAGTTTTTCGGATTCAATCCCAGTGCTATCATGGCTTTCGGATTACTTCCCGTCCCCCGAAGTCTGAAACCGAACGCGGTCTTATAAATGGCTATCCACGCAATTATTACAATCACCCATCCTATGTAAACAAGAACATTATGACCGAAAAGAATATCTCCAATCACCGGGATTCCATGAAGTGCGGGAACATTCAGCCGCGGCAGATCAGGGAGATCGTTAAACATCAGGTTTCCCTTTGTTCCGAAAAAATAGAAAGACAAAACAGCTGTAAGTCCCCCGGCAAGAAGGTTTGTTGCCAGCCCGGTTATAAATACATTTGCCTTGAGGTAAAGGGTAATTGCTCCGAACACATATGAAACAAGCACTGTCATAAGAATTCCAAGCAGCAGTCCCAGAAACAGGCTTCCCGTGGCAGCTGCGAAAATTACGCTGAAAAATGCACCTATAAGGATCAGACCTTCAAGCGCGATATTAAGCATTCCGGCAAGCTCGGTCATCAGGCCGCCGATTCCGGCAAGCAGGAACGGAGTCATTATATTTATTGAATTATGTATCAGAGGGATTGTGAACTCATTGCCGTTCATCTTGCACTCCTGTATCTGACAAAATTATATATGGCCTGGGCCGTTATTAAAAAGAATACAACCGACTGGACAACGGACGCTATTTCAATTGTAACATCGGCATTAATCATTGCTGACTTTGCCCCGGCCTCCAGGTATGCAAAAAACAACGCCGCCGGTATTACAGCCACAGGATTGTTCTTGGCTATAAGCGCAACGGCAATTCCGTTCCAGCCCATTCCTCCGGAAAAACCTTTCAGGCACATATGGTGCGTACCCAGAATTGATAATGCGCCGGCAAGACCGTGAAAAGCGCCGCTCCACAGCATCGGCAGAATCATATAGATTTTTACATTAATCCCCCCGTACCGTGCAAATTCCGAATTAAGACCGCACATTCTCATTTCATAGCCCTGATGGGTTCTGAATAAATAGAAAAAGGCCAGAACAGCGATTAAAACTACAAAAATGATGCTGATATCAAGATTTGACGGTAAAAAGATCTTCATAAACCAAAACTGCTCGGAAATTTTACCGGTAGTAAGCAGGTTGTTTACAGGATCATCAAGCGGCCCCGTAATGAAAAAGTCAACTACATATATCAGTGCATTTGAGATAAGAAATGATGATATCAGTTCATCCGTTCTCCATTTCATCTTGAAAAATCCTGAGAGCCCGGCAATCACGGAGCCGGTAACAACTGCCGCCAGAAGGCTGACGGTGATTCCGAAAAAACCTGCGGCGGCTGGCATTGCAAGGCAGACAGCTGTGGCGGCCAATCCGCCGGCGTATACCTGGCCTTCGCCCCCGAGATTAAACATTGATGCCCTGAATGCAAACGAAATCCCAAGCCCGGTCAGGATCAGGGGGATGGCGGCGTTAAACATGTTTCCCAGGTAATATCTGTTTGTCAGCGGCCCGGCAAAAAAGAACCAGATAGTTTCACCCGGTGTCTCGCTCATCAGAAAAATCATTAAAAGCATAACCAGAAATGCCGCGCCGAGAGTGATTAGAAGCGCTGAAAATGAGATAAACATTTCGCTGCGGTTAATTTTCATCTGCGTCTCCCTTAAAATCATCCTTGATACCCAGCATATACTCGCCTATCTCCTCACGCGTAAGTTCAGATCCGGCGTTCTTCCTGGTTACAATTCTGCCCCGGTACAAAACAATTATTGTATCGGAAAGCGACAGGATTTCATCTATGTTGGATGATATCAGAACTACTGCAACGCCCCTCGCCCTCATTTCAAGCATCTTTTCGTATATAAACTCGCTGCTTGCAACATCAAGCCCCCAGGTCGGTTCCGAGAACAAAACAAAATCCTTAACCCGGTCAAGTTCACGCGCCAGAATAACTTTCTGGATATTGCCTCCCGACAATGTCCCGATTGCAACATCGGACGACCCGTCAATCATGTATTCTGAAATAAGCCGCTTGCTGTGACGTGTAATCTTTTCTTCGTCAAAAATTCCGCCCGATTTCATAAACTCATGATGACTGGTCAATATAAGGTTTTCCTTTACTGAAGTTTCAAGGCTTGAACCGCGGTTGAGCCTGTCTGTGGGTACATACGCAAGGCCCTTGTCACGCCGCTCCCGTGGTGAAATATTAGTAATATCACTGTCATTATGGTATATCTTTCCGCTGCTGATTTTCTGCAAACCTGCAATAACATCTTCAAGTTCGGTAAGACCGTTTCCGGCTACCCCGGTTATCCCTACAATCTCGCATGTCGAAGCGCTGAAATTAATGCTATCAAGCACAAGCCGTCCCTGCTTTTTTTTGCTGATAGTGACATCTTCAAGACTGAGAACAGCGTCCCTGCAGCCGTCCACCTTCTGTCCGAAATCAAACAGCACGCGCTTTCCTACCATTAGCCTGGATATTTCGCTTTCATCTACATCGGCCGTATCCTTTTCAGCAACAACCTGACCCCGCCTCATTACGGTAATGCGATCCGATATATCCTTAACCTCGGTAAGCTTATGAGTGATAATAATAATCGTTTTATCCTGCTTGATAAGTCCGGTAAGGGTTTCAAATAGTCTTTGTATCTCCTGTTCCGTCAGAACCGACGTGGGTTCATCAAGAATCAGCAGTTCGGCCTTTCGGTAGAGCATTTTTATTATTTCTACCTGCTGCATCTGTCCTACGCTAAGCTCTGATATTCTGGCGTCCGGTGAAATATGGAAATGATTTTTTTCAATAACATCGGCTACAGCCTTCTCTGCCCTCCTGTTATCAAAAAAAACAGCCCCTTTAACAGGCTCAATTCCCAAAACCACATTCTGGGCAACAGTAAACTCGTTTATTAGTTTAAAGTGCTGATGGACCATTCCTATCCCCAGGCGGTTTGCATCAATCGGATTGTTAATCTTCACATCCCTGCCGTTGAGCCTGACAACCCCGGAATCCATTTGCTCTATCCCGTAAAGGATATTCATCAGAGTTGTCTTTCCGGCGCCGTTTTCACCTACAAGCGCGTGTATTTCCCCTTTTTTTACATTAAGGTTCACATTGTCGTTTGCTTTAAGCCCCGTTGTACTGAACGTTTTACAGATGTTCTGCATGCCAAGATAGGATTCCACTTACACCTTCCTGAATAAAATTTGAAGCCGTGGACTTCCGCCCACGGCCTCTGTTCATTTTCAACCTTACAGTTGGGGAATCTCCAGTTTCAGTTTCCCCGACATGATTGAGTCAACAACTTCCTTCTGCTTCGCCTTGATATCTTCCGGAATCAGGCTGATATAGTTAGGATCATCGCTTACAAATTCAATATATCCGTCTCTTGAATAGAGCTTTGTTCCTGTTCCGTAATCAACCATTCCATTGATGGCATCGCTTACAACTTCATATACAAGCTTGGTCTGGTGCAGAGCACCGCAGCCTGCAATGATCCCGGGAGCCTTTGAGTAGGAATTATCATCCCAGTACATAACGTATTTGTTTCTTTCCTTACAGACTTCGAATACACCGGGGGCTGCTCCGCCGCAGATAACGCCGATGACATCTACTCCCGAATCAACCATGCTCTTTGCCAGTTCACCCGCTTTATTTGCATCATACCAGTTTCCGATTACACGATAATCAAGAGTTATTCCGGGGTTAACCGCCTTGGCACCCTGTTCAAAACCGGGAACCATCATTTTGTTAAGCGCGGGATATTCCTGTGCTACAACAACTCCGATTTTAAGATCAGCATTTGCGCCCGGCATTTTGCTGGTAGTAATAAGTCCGGCAAGATAACCGAGCATATAGGACTGCTCTACCTGGTTGTAGAGGAAAGAAGCCATCTGGGGATGCCCTTCTATAAACGCATCGACGAAAATAAACTTCTGCTCGGGGAACTGCGCGGCAAGATCCATACATACAAACGGCATTGACGGGTTTGAAGTGATAACAACGTCATACATGGAGGTTGCAACTATTGATGTCATCTTTTCCGCCCATTCGGCCTGATTGAATCCAAGCTCGACAACCTTCATCGAAGCGTTCGGATATTCATCAACAGCTTTCTGAGCCCCTTCAACAAGCTGTTCATATAGCGGACTGCCGGCTGTTACGCCCGGGACAACTACCGCCAGCTTGAACGGTTCAGCCTTTTTTGCAGGTTCTTCCTTCTTGACTTCCTGAGCTGCCGGAGCGGCAGCTTCCTGCTGTCCTCCTGCAAAAACAAGAACCGGAGTGATCAGCAGTAAGAAAATTACTGCCGCGGCCAGGATTTTTTTGTTATCCTTCATGGTTTTCTCCTTTTTTATTTATTTTTACAGCCTTCCGGCTAATAAATAACATATTTAAAACTGTATTAGTAATAATTCTGGCTCAAAGCATCTTCAGGGCATACGCTGACGCACAAACCGCAGCCGTAACACTTTTCGGACGATACTTCAACCTTGTCCCTAATCACTATAGCATCATAAGCACATACCCGGGCACATTTTTTACAGAGGATACAACGGGAATGATCAACCGCAGGTACAACAGCTTCTGTAACCGCCTGCTTTCCTTCAGTTTTTCGTTGTTCAATTCGTTTCAAAGTCAATCCCCGGATCTCATCCAGGCTGTCGTAGCCGTATTTGTCAAGTGCCGGGGATATGGAGTTTATAAGCTTTTCATATGCGTTTATGCCTTTCATATGCCCGTGAGTGCATACGCCTACCAGGGTAGCGCCCGCCATTGTGTATTCAAGAACATCCTCAGCGCTTGAAGCTCCCCCGACCCCTATTATCGGTAAATCAACCGTATCGGCTATTTCCATTACCATTCGCAGTACAATCGGCTTGATGGCCGGGCCTGTCAGCCCTCCTACGCCCCTCGGTCCGCCGAGCGCCGGTTGTCCTGTCTTGAGATCAATCGAAAGGGCCGGTCCGAATGCATCGGAACACGCAATTGCATCCGCACCCGAATCCCTGACCCCGGCAGCCCATTCCCGGACAATATTCGAAAAGCTTCCGGAGAGTTTGACGATTACCGGAACATTCACTGCTTCTTTAATCAGGGCGACCGAAGCTTTCATCGGGCCCAGGTCCGTAAGTTTGGGTTCGGACATCTCCATTTCGGGAAACATGGCCATCAGGATTTCGCCCATATGAGGGCAATGTGTAGGTACTTCAACCATATCAGCCCCGCAGTCTACCGCCATTTTTGCCAGTTCGGCAGCCTGCTCGGGATAAAAACCGGCCAGGTTCGCAATCACAAGCGCGCTGCCGGTCTTTTTTGCCTTTGAAATACCTTCCGAAAACCAGTATTCAGCCGGCTTATCCGAACCGAATACCGAATTGATCATGCCGGAATTAACGGCCGTAAAGCACGGGCGTACATCCGGCGGAGCCTGGGCGGTAATTGTTTTAGTGCAGACACCGGCTACTCCGGTTTTACCGACGCTGATAATGGTCTCGGCGTCCCTGCCGTGGGCCCCTGCGGGGACAATCACGGGATTATCCAGTTTGAATCCGCAGAAATTAATCTTTATATCGGCCATCAATTACCTCCCTTTCTGCTGCACCGTTCCCAGAGATCGGTGCTTTGCCTTACGCATTCGGCCATTATTGCATCTTCGTCCCCTGTGGCAAGTTTTTTATCGTCTACTACAATTCTGCCGTCGACAAGCACTGTCTCGACATCCTTGCCGAGAAAAGTCATTGTAAAAAACGACATAACAGACGCAGGAGTCAGCGGGGTCGGGCAATCGGGTTTGATTATCAGCAGATCCGCTTTTTTACCTCCGGTTATACTGCCGATTGTTTTTTCCATTCCTAACGCTTTTGCAGCATTACCCAAAGCAAAATCAAGCGGCATGAAAGGAGGCATCAGGGCCGGGTTTGCATTATGGGCCTTATGAATAAGGTATGTATAACGGATATACTCCGACGTATCGAGAGTAAAGAAACAATCATGTCCTATTGTGACGTTCATACCGCTCTGCAACATATCGGGAACCCTTGCAACGCCGTTTCCGCCCAGCGAGTTGGTCATCGGCGTATGTGCAACGTTCACTCTGTTTCGCGCCAGGATGTTCAAATCTTCATCGGTTAAATCTATACAATGTGCGGCTACAACATCAGGGCCAAGAAGACCGCATTCCTCAAGCAGCATCGGTGCTGATTTTCCGTATTTCTCAACCAGGAAAGCCCTCGGTATCTCGGCAATATGAATCTGTATGCCGCAGCCGTAGCGGTCCGCGGTTTCACGGGCGAGTTTCAGGGTTTCAGGCGAGTTTGTATAGGCGGTATGCACTCCGAGGCGGGGTTTTATCAGCGAATTGCCGTCGGCCGGATACTTTTCTATCAGCCGGATATTTTCTTCAAGCCCCTTTCGGGCCATTGCGGGATCCAGTTTTTCGAGAATTGAAACTCCCGGAACCCTTTCGGTTACTTCGTACCCGAGGTTAGCTCTTATTCCGATTTCTTCTATCGCTTTTGAACTTGCCTCAAGGGCGCCGTCCATGTCATTGGGAGCCTCGACAAGATCGCATACCGTGGTCGTACCGCTTTTCAGCATCTTTGCCGCTGCATAGCGGGTTGCCGCGTAGATTCCTTCCCGGGTAATAAGATCTTCCAGCCATTCCCATCCCATTTTCTGAAGCATGTCCCAAAAAGAGCGAAGCTGGCTGAAATCAACCGGCTGGTTATGTCCCATCACATACGGCATATGAGTATGGGTAATTATAAACCCGGGCATTACGATTTTACCGGCAGCATCAATCACCCTTTCGGATTTGCCGTATTCAGGTTCAAGATCCGCAGTTTTACCGACTGCGATGATCCGGTCGTCCCTGACTGCGACAGCGCCGCCGTCGATAATTTCTCCGCTGATGACATTCGGCTCACAGGTCATTACCAGCGCGTTCTTTATAAAAATATCAGCCATAAAAGCTCCTTCAGGAGATCACTCTCCCTGCCGCTCTGCGCTGCGAATTGCAGCCAGGATATCCTCTCTGGTTACAGGAATCTTTCTGAATCTGCAGCCGACCGCAT
The DNA here is from genome assembly GCA_963675665.1 of Spirochaetia bacterium. Taxonomy (GTDB): domain Bacteria; phylum Spirochaetota; class Spirochaetia; order UBA9216; family UBA9216; genus Thalassospirochaeta. The sequence goes on along the minus strand of OY776510.1, from coordinate 1,935,324 downwards.
CAGCCACCGCGTTAGCAAATGCTGCAGTTGCTCCTGCAACCGGCGGTTCTCCGACCCCCTTTGCCCCGTAAGGCCCGTTTACAGTCGCCTCTTCCACAGCAATTACTTCAGTCGGAATTCTGTCCATTATCGTAGGCACGGCATAATCAGCAAAATTCGGATTCCTGATAATACCGCCGTCATATTCAATCTTTTCCATATGCCCGAGACCAAAACCTATCAGCGACGCGCCTTCAACCTGGCCGGTCAATCCAAGAGGATTGATGACTTTGCCGACATCATGCGAAGCAACATGGTTTAAAACCTCTACACGGCCTGTGGATTTATCAATTCTTATCCTCATCATATGGGTCCCGAAGTTATAAGCGATATAGATTCGTCCCTGGTGAGTATCATGATCATATTCGGCATCGGGCGCACGGGAAAACGCCATATTCATCAGCGGGAACCCGGTCCAGTATGCCGCAGTTGCAACATCGCTGATTGGAATTCTGGCCGAGTCGTCAAAAACAAGCACTGCGAATCCCTCTTTCAGCACAATATTTTCCGCTTCGGTCTTGAACATCAGCGCCGCCATCTGCAGCAGGCTGTTTTTAACCTCGTTTGCGGCCTTGTATACAGCCATCCCGCCGGTTGTTGTTGTACGCGAGGCTACAGTAGGCCCCGAATCATGAACCGAATCGGTATCTGCCAGCCTGGCCGTTACCCTTTCAACCGGCACGCCGAGGACTTCGGCCGCAATCTGGGCAAGCACCGTCCGGGCGCCCTGCCCCAGTTCGGTAAGCCCCGCGCCGACCAGGACAGAACCGTCCTGGCTCATCTGCACCGAGGCGCCTACAACGTCAATGCCTTCGGCCCCGTTGGATATTCCCTGCAACATCGAAGCATATCCGGTGCCGTAAAGATATCGTTCGTCTTCGTATGTTTCGACTGAAATTTCATTTGCCCGCTTTTGCACGCATTCTATGGTCTGTCTTATTCCCACCGATTCATTAAGCACCTGACTTGTAGCCGTGGCTTCTCCCGGTTTAAGTGCGTTTTTCATCCGTATATCAAGCGGATCAAGCCCCAACCTGTCGGCGGCTTCCTGCAGCTGCGTTTCACCGGCAAAGGTAACCTGTGGAACCCCGAACCCCCTGAATGCGCCCGAATAAGTCTTGTTGGTATAAACAGCCGTGGATTCAATCATCACATTCGGAATGATGTACGGTCCTGCAGCGTGGATAAGCGCTTTCATTACAACAAAAGGGCTTTCCGAAGCATAGGCCCCGCCGTCAAGAACAAGCTCCGCTTTACGGGCGGTAATTGTTCCGTCCTTTTTCAGACCGGTTTTATAGTGTATCTTCATGGCGTGCCGCAGGTTTGTTCCGATTATCGATTCTTCCCTGTCATGGGCAACCATTACCGGTCGTTGCAGTTTAACCGCGGCAGCCGCAGCAAGAATACCTATCTCGGCAGCAGCATCATCCTTGCCGCCGAAAGACCCGCCGGTATATGCCTGAATAACCTTGACCTTCGTATGCGGAAGCCCGATGTTCGCCGCTATGTGGGAACGCAGATGATACGGAGACTGGCAGCTTGCGTAAACCGTAACCCTGTTATCTCCTGACGGCACTGCGCATACGCTTTCAGGTTCAATGTAGGCATGCTCCTGGAAAGATGTTTCATAATCATTTTCAACTACAAGATCAGCATCGGCAAAACCGGCTTCAACATCACCCTTGATCAGTTTGCGTGTATACGTAATATTTCCGTCGGGATGAATCTTTCTGGCGCCTGTTTTCAGCGCTTCTTCGGTTGTCAGGACCGGGGCATACTCTTCGATTTCGATTTTTACAAGCTTTGAAGCCAGCCTTGCCGCACGTTTTGTGCGTGCAACTACAAAAGCCACGCTTTCTCCTGCATACCTGATTTCATCAGCGGCCAGAACCGGCTGATCAAACGGCGGAAGAATACCCATCAGATTGGGCCCCGGCAATGATTCCGCCGTCAAAACAGCCAGCACACCCTCTGCCTCCAATGCCCCGGTAACATCGACTGATTTAAGCTTCCCCGCAGGAACCCCCGCGCGGGCCGCGTATCCGTAAACCATTCCCGGAAACCGCATATCACCTGAAAATTTGGCCCTTCCGGTAACAAGCTCCAAACCGTCGACCTTGACGGCCGGTTTGCCGACTACCTTTAAATTCATATCGCTGTTTTTATCAGTCATTTGGCCACCCGCATCCTTTCAGCTGCAAGCTGTACCGCTTCGATAATTTTACCGTAGCCCGTGCAACGACAGATATTTCCGCTTAATGCCGTTTCTATCTCGGCTGTCTCAGGCGCGGGGTTATTATCCAGAAGAGCCTTGGCGCTTAAAATCATTCCGGGAGTACAGAATCCGCACTGAATAGCGCCGGCATCAAGAAAAGCCTGCTGTATCGGATGAAGACCTCCGTCGTCACCTTTAAGTCCTTCAATTGTAACAATACTGCATCCCTCAAGCTTCGGGGCCGGAAGAAGACAAGAACAAACGGGTTTTCCGTCAAGAAGAATTGTACAGGCCCCGCATTCTCCCTTGCCGCAGCCCTCTTTTGTGCCGGTAAGATTCAGATCTTCGCGAAGCAGATCAAGAGCCCTCGTCTCGGCTGCTGCATATTCTGTCCGTTTTTCCCCATTTATGACAAAGTTGATTTCCATACCGCTCACACTCCCTCCGCAATTATCCCGGCAACCAGCTCTGAAAGTATGGAGCCGCTTACGCTTCTGCGATAATCTTCCCCGGCGCGTATATCAGATATCGGCATTACTTCAGCCTCTGCCTCTGCCGCCAGTTCTTTCAGAAACGGGGCCCCGAAAACAAGGTCCGCTGTTCTTACCCCAGTAAGAAGCTGTTCGCATTTTTCAAGCCGGATTGGAACCGGGGCTACGGACCCGGCGGCTATTACCGCTCCGGTTACAGTACCGTTTTCAACCGTCAGCCTGAGTGCCATATTCACCTGTGATATCGCCTGCCCGTTACGTTTCCCGGTCATCCTGAACCCGCTGAGACCGGCAAGCGCTGTTCCCGGAATAAAAATTTCGGTCAGAATCTCCGTCTCCCTGAGGTCGGTTTGTTTTGGTCCCCTGAAAAAATCACCGGTAGTGATTGTCCTGGAGCCTTCCCTTCCCTGAAGCGTAAATACCGCATGAAACACCGTTAACGGGGTCAGCGTATCGCCGCACGGCGATGCATTGCAGATATTTCCCCCTATTGTGGCCATATTTCGGATCTGTGGAGAGCCAATTGCTGCGGCGCCACGGGTAAGGGCTGCCGGGAGAACATCCGAGGAAGCTATATCGGCAATTTTTGTACAGGGACCTATAACCAGCCCGTCTTTTCTTTCCCTGATTCCGTCGAGGCTGCCGATGGCACTTAAATCAATCAATGCTCCCGGCTGTTTTACAGCGTCGGCCAGCATTACACCGAGGTCGGTTCCTCCGGCTATAAATAAAGAGTTCCCGTCTTTCAGGTTAACCGCTTCTTCAACAGTATGCGGACGATAATATTCCATTCAGCTCAACCTCCACCCATCAGATTAGCTATCACAATTCTTTCGCCTGCATCCTTCAGACCGGACGACAGATTAAATATCCGTTCAAGTCCGCCGTTTTCTTTCCTGTAAAACATAAGAACGCCCTCCTGAAGAATACCTTCTTTACTGATTTTCAGCTTCTGCCGTTCAAATTTCTGCTCAATTGCATCAACCAGTTCTGCTGCGGAAACATCGTCCGGCAGCTCAAACTCAACCAGTTCGCAGCCCGCCTTAATCCGGAAATATCCGATAAACTCAACAACAACCTTCACTCAGATCCCGTAGCCCCCTATTCCGAGTGATTCCAGTTTTTCTCCGGTTGGCACGCCGTTGTAGTCCCAGCCGCGGAGACTGTAATATTCGGTAAGCATGTTCTGCCATTTTTCATAGTCCAGTACAGATCCCTCGGAATTATCGCCCTGAACAGGATCCCTGAAACAGCGTTCGGGAAGAATATCATCCTCCCGGCCTAATCCGGACCGGAGGTTGAAGATCTTTTCAAGGTTCCATATCCGTTCCCCAAGGTTGTAAAACCCTTTGAGGTCAATATCAATTCCGGTAGCTGCCCGAATAAAAGCGGGATAAACCTCATGCGGGGTCATAAACTCATGAAATCGACAGCTTATCAGTGTAAAAGTGGCATTTACAACATCCTGGTTCTTTTTAACAATTATTGCCTTGTCTTCAAAACTCAGCATATCAACCTGACCGGTAATCTCTGCGCCTATCGGCGCGCGCTTATGACATGCCCCGCGGTTCGATGTCGCGAAAGCCAGACCGGTACCGACCATCCGCCGGGGCATCCACGCTGCAAATCCCGAGTTTTTAACCTGCATTGCGAATTTTTCCGATCCCCCGCCAATCTGTCTGGCAGCCAGCGCGGGACCTTCGGCAAGGATATCGCCGATTCCTTCACGTTCGCCTATTTTCTTTATCAGTCCCAGAATGGAAGCCGCATCGCCGAATTCAAGGTTCAGTTCGTCGTCTTTCAGCAAACCCTTCTCAGCGCATTCAAATGCAAATGCAAGCGTAACCCCGATTGTAAGCGAATCAACTCCATAGACTTCAGTCAGACGGTTCGCTTCGGCAAGAACATCCGGATTTCCGTTGCACAGCTGTGATCCCAGCGAATACATTGTTTCATATTCAGGCCCCCGGGCCCAGCTTTCTCCGCCGTTAAAGGTGTGAAACTTGTGTACCCTGCCGCAATGTACCGGGCAACCGTAACAGGAAACCCACCGGGTATAAAAATCTTTCTCGTATGTCTGCCCGGAGATCTCTTCCGAATGATCGAAACTTCCGTACTGTGAATTCCTGGTTGCAAGTGCACCCCTTGACTGGATAAGCCCCATGCCGGCGCCGGTGCCGAAACGGGAAAACATTCCTACAAGATTAAATTCCTGCCCGCATGAATCTTTAATAAGATTCATGTTTTCTCCGACCAGCCTGCTGAATTCATCAGTATCATACAGACCCGCACCTCTTGTTCCCCTGAACGCAATTGCCTTGACTCTCTTTGAACCGAGCACAGCTCCCGCTCCGCCCCGGCCGTAGGTCCGGGTTTCGGAAAAAGCCGCCGCCATTCGTACAAGTTTCTCTCCGGCCCGGCCGATCGAAATCGTCCTGTAGTCTTTACCGTATTTCTGCTTTACCCATTCCTCGGTTTCTTCGGTTCCAAAACCCATTACAGGTTCGGCAGATTCAATACCGACATGATCATCATCAACAACGAGGATCTTCCAGTCGCTGAAAGCCCCCTCAAGGATCAGACCGTCTATTCCGCAGTATTTTATCTCGGCGCCGATAAAGCCGCCTGCATAACAGTTCAAAATTGTATTGGTCAGCGGAGATTTTGTCACAATACACGACTGCGCATGAAGCGGGGCAGTTGTTCCCGTAAGAGGACCGACGGTCAGGATCAGCTTGTTTTCAGGAGACAAACCGTCGATCTCCGGGTTAACCTCGTCAATCAGCAGCTTGGTTCCGTAACCCATTCCGCCGACATAGGGTTTAAGATTATCCGGAACATTCCAGATTTTTGCTTCAGCTGCGGAGCAGTTTATTCTTAACATTCTGTCGTACATACTTCCGCTCATTACACATCCTCCGAATAGGTCAGCGCTTCAGTCACACATTCCGGAACGCAGGCAGGGCTTCCTCCGCAAAGATCACATTTGAGCGCTATCCTGGAATCCTTATCCATTTGTATTGCGCCGAACGGACAGACCTTTACACATTTTGTACAGCCCCGGCATTTATCTTCAATAATCTGTACATTGCCGTTTATTATTTCGATTGCATCAAAAGGACAAGCCTCTATGCAGGGATGTTCAGGACAATTCTCAAACCGGCAGACAGCTATTACCGGGATTTCAGGCCACTGGCGCTCGATATGAATACGCGCCGCCTGCGGCTGGATCCTTCCGGTTTTGACAAGTGAACATATTGCCGTGCATCTTCCGCATTCGGTGCATTTTTCAGGATCGACTTTTAACCCCATCTAAGCCTCCTCGATAAACCCTTGCTTTATCAGTATTTTCTTTGCCGGTTCAACATCTTCAACAGCGATCATAACCACCGGTCCGGTACAGCCCATTCCGGCTTCGCAGTAGATCCCGTCCGCTTTAAGTCGTTTAACGGCATCTTCAAGCTGAAGCACATCAATTCCTTCAATCTCATGTTCCACAGTCTTTGCTTCAGGCTCCTCAGATCCGGATTCCGCGTTGGTTTCCGGTTGCCTGTTTTCTTCGATTATCCCGGAAAGACCGGCTTTTAAAGCTGATGCATACTCTTCGGAATAGACAGTTTGTAAACCCGACAAAGCCATTCGTGCCGAATAAATTATCGCGTTTACAACTGCGGCGCTTCCGGCTGCCCGCGAAATGATATTCACAAGTGGCAGCTCAGCGCCGAGCCCCGGCCCGTAGCCTGATCCGCTGACTTCAAGCATTCCGCCGGAAGAATATGCCGTTAAAAGTTTCATGAAAGCATTACCGCTGAGAGTATCGCAGACGATTACATCGGCTGTTCCGGCAAGAATGTCGTTTCCGCGCAGCAGGTCATCGCCCCGGGCCGACACGGCCAATTCTATACCGTAACCGGAGCTCTTCAGGCGTTTTAATCCCTGCAGGGCCGCGCGGGCCCCGTCGAGGTTAAGCACTCCGACAGAAGGAGAGACTATTCCCCAGGCCTTTGCAGCAGCAATTCCGGCAACCGCGTTTTTAATCAGGGCGACAACTCGGTTTGTGTCCGATATTCCGGTAGTCGACGCGATAAAAATATCACGTCCGCTGCCGGGCGCTTTTGTGTGCCCTACGGTTGCGGTTCCTACAGGAAACGGATAGTGAAATGTTACCACGGAATCCACATCACCCTGTTCAAGCGCTTTCTCCATCATTCCATGCGCCTTCCCCGGTTCCGAAGATTCATCTCCGAAAGTTACCACGTCAAGCCCGGGCATAACCGTTTCAGCTTCGGCTGCCGCGCGCAGCAGCTCGCCGGCGCCTGATTCAGATCCGGGAATTGTCAACCCGACTTTTACGGCGCCCTTTCGGGTCGAAACAGATTTCGCAACTGCGTGAGCAGGCGTCTTTTCAGAAGTCGGTCCTCCGACACGGCCGCTTTCCAGTATTATTGAAACACCGTCGAACAGTCCCGTCATTCTTCCGAGAAAAAGGCTGCCCTTGCCTATAATCATCGCGTTATTAATGCGCCCGGATTCAAACCATTTCATAATCCACCCCAGGGCGGGAATTCCTGACGGGATGTGGCCCTGGGTAGGCGCCCATCCCTGCGATCCGTGAGCATCTATAAAGTCGTTGATATCCGAACGTTCAATCTGCTTTTTCATTACGGCCATGGCTGCCACCATCTTCAGGTTGGCAAGGGTTACATTGCCTGCCCCTCCGGCTTCGGTAATCTCCGGGTTATGCAGCTCCGGTGCGTAATAACCGATTTCATCAAATCGCTTTCCGGCCTTTTCCAGAGGGTCGGCAACAAGGCTCTGAATCACGTTCTGAGGCGAGGAGCCTGATCCTATCCGGTGGATTCCCGCCAGATCGTTTCTGATTATTATTCCGCCCCGTTTGCCCGCCGAAAGCGAGTCTCCGCCTTCAATCAGCAGCGCATAAGCACCCATACAGTCTTCAAGCACGGGAAAGCCTTTTTCAATATGCTTTCTGGAATTCATGGCAAGCTTTGCGGTTGTACCGCCTGCCGCCACAATTACCTTTCTGAAAGTCCCGGCCTTTACAAGCGAGGCTGCCTGCAGAATCCCGTGGACAGGGCCCGCACAGAATGAACGGGTATCGCTGCCTGTTGCATTTTTAAGCCCGGAAAGCTCTCCTATCGCTTTTGCAAAGTTTCCTCCGCCGCGCTGGTTTGCATCTCCGCAGGCTTCTTCCGAGGTCTCAATAATATAATCAACAGAAGCCGGGTCCGTTCCGCTTAACGCAATGAGTTTCAGAACGGAATATACCGCTCCGGCTTTAGACGCAAGGTTTTCAAAAATTACATGGGCCCTGAGGCTGAGATCATCCGGATGAGCTGCCTTAACACAGCCGATAATTTTTCTCTTGTAATACAGGGGAAGCGCTTTTGTATTTATCGCCTCATTTATCTGATCAATCGAAACTTCCGTATCAAATTTCGACAGATCGGATCCTTTCAGAACCCCGAGGCCCTCAAGGTTTTTCTTTGCGGAAGCTGCAAAGCCGCTTTCAAGCAGAACAAGGTCAAACATGTCCGAGAATTTCAGCAAACCAATCGCGGAAACCTCATCCAGGATGTCTCCGTACGGTCCTGAATTCCTGGCAACGGCGGAATCCCTGCCGGACCACGGCCGTTCGGGCATGTTCAGAGGATCAATATTGCCGATAAAAACCTGGTTTGGAATATATGCGGCCGCTTCATCGAAGGAACGGAAAGAAGCTTCCAGATTCCGAATAAAATCGGAATCCGGATGTGCTTCACGTTCCGCTTCAGGTGTGCTTCCGTAGCGGAAACTTAATTCAGGAACATGGAGAAGATTATATGAACATGCAGTAATTCCGGAATAACTGCCCATTATACAAGCTCCTCAATCTTTTTTTTAAGCTGAGGCGGGGAAAAATCAACTACAAGCTCGTCGATTTTTTCTCCGTTTTTAAAAAATAGTATCGTTGGAAGCCCCATAACCTGTTCGCGTATCGCAAGCCGTCGGTTTCCCTGAATATTTACTTCGGCGAATTCCGCTTTGCCCTCGAATTCCTTCTCGTACTTTTCGATAAAGGGTTTCAGGGCCATGCAGGGGGCACATGTCGTGCCCCAGAAATCAATGACAAGCAGTTTCTCTGCTGATTTTACTGTTTCGTCATAGTTTGTCTTGTCTAATTCGATCATGAACAATCCTTTCTGACTGTCGATACTTCTTCAATTATAGCATCAACATCAAGAACCATTTCCATCATCCCGATGTTTTCTTCATAAACTGTCGGATCAATTTCAGCCTTTATTTCAGGCTCTACTATATGATATGCAGGAAGTCCCAACTGGACTCCTGTCAATGGACCGGCAAAAGCCGGGTCTCCGGCCATAACTGTCTCTACAGCAAGACCGCTTGCTTCGGGATCTGCTCCTCCTATCAGAACAAACAGATTATCAGTCCCGTGTTTTTCAGCAAGCTCCTTCACCCGCTTCTGGTTCTCCAGATCCATTGCACCGGCAGAAGTTCAGACAAAACACTCGGTAACGGAAAATATAATTTCCAGCTCTTTTCCCAAAAGGCAGTTTTCAATTGCGCCGCTCGGGATTCCGTCGCGATCACCGAGAATAATTACCTTTTTGCCCTCAAGCATCCGAATCACCTCCAAAAAATATTACAACCGCCGGAGAACCATAACATGGCCGATTAACCGACGGATTTAAAAACCAAAAGTCAAGCTTTTGACTTTTTTCAGCATTTGTTTAAGTTAAAATTAAAAGTTTCAACTTTTAATTTTTCCCGGCATTGCTTCATGAAGTTTAATAACAACCGAAGGGTGTTATTAAACTTAAAATTGAAACTTGGTGATAACCAATCGCCAATCTGAAAACTGAAACTTCAGTTTCAGTTTTCTTCCTTAGACCTATATAAGTAATTATGACACCCGTTTGTTGTCATAATTACTTTAGATTAAAGTTGAGCAATAACCAATTGCTCAACTTTAATAGGGAACTCCCGCCAGTCTCCCTATTCCGCTCTGGTTTGCACCGCAGTAGAACGCCGTGATTACATCAAGCGTTCGCTCAACATCAGCCGGTTCAGGCTCTCCCCCTGTTTCTTTCCTCAGCCGCAGGCAGTCGCCGCCGGCAACGCGATCAACAGCGGGAATAGTCGTCGGCTTCTCTATCGAACCGGTTGATACAACATATTCAGCCTCCGGAACATCATCCACAAGCAGAATCCCCTCGCGGCCGTCCGGACCGCCGAACTCGAAAGTATAGGGCACGGCTTTTATCCCCCACTTTTCGCAAGTCTGAAGGGTAAGCATTGCATCCGTAGCTGCGTTTCCGCCGCCTTCCCACGAGATAAGAACACCGTCGGCCCCCAGCCTGCGCACCAGGTTTGAAGCAAGACTTGCGGCTCTCTGTTTAAGAAAATGAGAATCATTATGTCCGCGGTCAAAAACCACACCGGTGAAATTCCACTTTACGCCGTGGCCGCGTGCAAGCTCCATTACTGCGGGCATATTTGCCTGTATCCAGGACGGCACCTTGAAACAGGGCCATACATAATTTCCGCTGACAACACACCCGTCCATCATTTCAGTAGGATTCAGATATGTCGGAACAATGTTCCAGACTTCATGTCCGTACAAAAATGTGTTCGAATATACGCCCTGGTTCTGGCATTGGGTTACATATGCAATTTTGGGCAATTCAGGGTCAACCTCCTGATCAAAATCAAAGACTTCACTTCGATCAGGTACAAGATCGCGAAGCAGTTCCGCTATCTTTCTGGCGCATCTTATGCCCGCGTTTCTGACGGAATTGTCGTATTCGATGTCAGACGAATCCTTAACCATATCCATTTTCAGGATCAGGTTAAAAGTTTCCGAAAACGGAGAATAACCGGCAGCCGGCCCCATCATATCGACAATGGCATCACGGGGATATAACAGCGCTGATTTTCCCGCCCAGGGAAGTTCGGCACATTCCATGATCGCCAGGTTTGTTATTAAATGGGTTTTGCCGTTTCCGGCTATTACAGGATCACACATCTGTCCGGGCATAAATTCGCTCTCGCCCTCAACCTTGACGCCCGCCATAACCGTATCAAGAATATGCACAATTCGCGTGTTCTCGCCGGGCCTGACGATTTCCAGCTCTATGTGCTCTATATTTCCGTTTTCATCCTCGGAAAGAAGATAATTTTCAAGTTCCTTTTTCTCAATTGTCAGGACCCCGTCTTTCAGCGACAGGCTGCCGCCGAAGACCAGATCCTTTATTTCGAAATAACCTCGTTCAAGTTTCATTCCCACCTCCGATTGCCTAGGCTATGCTGACATTGAAAATTGTCGGCCCGTCGACGGCTGTACTGACGGCTTCAAGAGCCTTTTCTACCAGTCGTTTACGAAACTCCATCTCTCTGTCTGCCGGCAGAGTCGGATCTCCTGCTGGATAGGGAATGCCTCCGCCTGTTATGATTCGGCTTACGCCGACCGAACTTGCAACTGACGGGATAGCTGTAATCAAAGCCGACGGTATCCCTGCCCGCTCAGCTTCTTTCTGCATCGTTGACACGCAACGGGTACAGGTGCCTCATGTAGAGGTGTAGATTGCCGCGCTTACCTGTCTCCTTTTAAGCTCCTCGGCCACCTCTGCTCCAAGCTTTTTACTCATCGCTACATTTGTCCCTATTCCGCAAAGCGCAAAATATTCATTAACCAGCTTTTTAAATGTTCCCTCTTTTTCCATCTCCCGAAGCGCGTCGAGCGGAACGACCCTGTCCGGATCTTCATCTACATAGCTTGAATCAAACCCGCCGTGAATTCCCTTGAACTCTCCGGCAGGAAGTTCATCCAGACCCTCTATCGAGTAAACACCGAAGGCATCGGCAAAGGCTTGTTTCAGTTTATCGGGATTTCCCGCCGGGACCATTCCGCCGCCGGTAACTATAGCTATAACAGCCTCCTTCATATTGCCGACAGGGGGTGCAGGATCAACCTGTTCAAACGTCCGTCTCGGTACTTCGGTTATCGGGTCTTCCCCGGACAGCCTCTGCATCAGCATATTGAGCGCCCGTACGGCTGCAGGCTTTTCAACCAGCTCATTATACCGGTAACCCGACTGAATATACCCGTCTTCAAGAGCATTTCCAAGCTTGCCTTTCCGGCCGAGCTTCAGGACCTTTTCGGACAGCATAGGTATGGCCTTGCGCATTCCCGCAGCAGTTCCGCCTACAGGCATTATATAGACACTTTCTTTGTAGATTTCCACAGCCGGGTTCTCCGGAAACATTCCGGTGATTGCCGGAATTCCCAATTTGTCCCGGCACATTTTTGCTACAAGCCCGCATGCAAGTCCGTACCGGCCTGCATTGAACGCCGGTCCTGCCAGCACAACATCCGGTTTGGCATCCGTAATCAGTTTTTCAATCTCGGCCGACGCTTCTTCCTGGTTCTCGTTTATATAGTTATCCCCGCACCAGATAGTGCGTACCACTTCAGCTGAATCGGAAAGTTTTGCTTCTATACCCGTGCCGGGGCCTTTGGGACCGTCTTCGAAGGATACGCCGACATGGGCTTCCTCTTCACCGCCGATCCCCGCAAAAAACTGATTGATGAAATGAACAATCCTGATCTTTTCAGACATGATATATCCTTCTACCTATCGGTATCCTCCGAGAAGCAGGGCAAGTATTGCTTTCTCGGTGTGCAGCCTGTTCTCGGCTACATCGTAGATTATGCATTTTTCGGAATCAAGAACCTCGTTCGTTACTTCTTCATTACGCGCAATCGGCATGGGATGCATTACCATAACATCCTTCTTCGCCATATCCACTACATCCTGGGTAACACACCATTTATCCTTGAGTTTCAGCTTCTCTGCCTGAAATGCCGGATCTGCCTGAAAATGGTTTGCTACGCTCTTTGCCCAGACTTCCGGAGAAACCCATGAATAGACGTTGATAAAATCGGCGTCCTTTGCTGCAGATTCATAATCGTGAACAACCTTTACGCTTCCGCCTGATTTTTCAGATCGTGCCATGGCTTCTTTCATATAATCGGGATGCGGCTCATAACCTGGGGGACAGGCAACTGAGATGTCGAAACCCATTGTGCCGGCCATCATCATAAGCGAATTGGTAAGGCCCGCAGGCGGGTTGGCATCGCGATAACCCCACATAAATGCAACTTTTGCCCCTTTGGTGTCGCCTTTCTTTTCGCGCATAGTTAAAAGATCTGCAAAAGCCTGGCAGGGATGTTCTACGGGGCAGGAAGCGTTAATAAAAGGAATCTCGGCATATTCGGCGGCGTTGTCCAGCCTCTCGCGGGCGGCGCCTACGCGGTATGCAACTCCGTCGAGGAACCTGTCGATGGTTTTAACCGTATCGCGCCAGTCTTCTTCGGCAGCATCGCCTACCCAGAGTCGGCTTGAGTCAAGCCAGATCATATGCCCTCCGAGATGCGTCATTGCCGTTTCGAAACTTATACTCGTACGGGTACTGGGTGTTTCAAAAATTCCGCCGAGACTTTTCCCCTCCAGTAATCGATGAGGCCGGCCGATCTTCTGTTCCCGTTTAAGCTCTTTTGCTACATCGAGAATAAATTCAACTTCATCGCGGTTAACATCAAGAATACCTTTTAAATCTCTTCCTTTCAAATGTGACATTTACGTCTCCTCTATAATACCCGCTATGGAAGGCGGGGGTTTTAATGAATTATTCTATTGTTCCGTCTTCAAGATATTGCTTCAGCTGTTCAGTTGTCCATGAAGGATTAATTCCCAGCTGTTCAACAGTCCTCCCTTTTGCTGTAAAATCGCGATCGAGCAGAACCCCGGCAATAGCAGTTACAGCATCCGATATCGGCGTAGGCACTCCAAGCATCTTTCCGAGAGATGAATATGTTACAAGGCCGTAAGGTATATCCTCGGTCAGGTGCCTGGTTTCAAGTTTGAACGGACCTTCGCATACTTCCAGAAACGGGGTGTGGATGGCATCATACAGCGGAAGAATATAATCTTCCTGATTCGGGTTCCACTTAACCATCAGGATTTCTTCTTCAAGTGTGTGCTGCTCCAGCCCGAGTGCTTTTCCTATAGCCATACGCTCGCGATCAATTCTTTCGATCAGCCTTACAACTGCCGGGGTGTTTTCATCTTTACCGAAAAGATGAAAATCCGGATCTCCGGTTTCTATCCGTGCCGCATTGCAGATCATCGGGGGCGTATGCGTTATAGCATTGTAATCGACAAGAATTGAATCTATGGCATTCTGCCCGTAGCGGATATCGTAGTTGTCCGGAGTATAGAGTTGTTCAAGTATCTCTCCAACATATTTGATGTCCTTTCCGGGAAAACAGGCCGCAAGAAGATTCTGTGTTCTGTTTTCCAGCCTGACGGAATGATCATCTATCCTGGACGCACCGTACGGCAGAGTGTTTGTATCGGCAAGATAGACCTTTTTGGAAACACCCTTTTCCTTGAACACCTTTGCCCATATAAGTGAAGCTCCGCCCTTGCCCAGACTGACAAAGATTTGCCCGTCTTCAACATACGGCGCGCATTTTTCAGCATAAAAACTGCTTGCAAAAATTGGAACCGGGTTCAGAACTACCTGGGCGCCTTTCAGCGCTTCTTTAATATCGGAGGTAGCACACGCAATTTCAGCCTTCTGCCCCGTCGGGTTTGAGTCAATGTCCAGAAGATCTATCCCCCCGTTAGCCCTAACCCCTGCGATCTTCTCGTCATTCCTGGAGTAGATGGCAACTTCATATCCCTGCAGGGCAAAATCGGCTGCGCTCATAAACCCTCCGTTTCCGGATCCCAGAACAGCTATTTTTTTTATTTCCACACTCACCTCCGTAATTCAGCAGTCTTTTCTTCGTTTATATGCAAGTCTTCACCTTCAAGAGCAACCTTATAGATCTTCCCGGCAGCCTCGAGGCTGATTATTTCATTCATCGCATCAAGACGTACAAGTTCCGGATCACGCTCGGCAGGGTTACCCCATCCTCCGCCTCCGGAAGGATACGATGTGTAGGTCTCGCCTGAACGCAGGTTTACCGACTCTTTAGATTTCAACAGCCGTTCGTTTTCAAGCCCCTGATTAAGCCAAGCCATATTGGGGCTGCCTTCACCGCCTCCGAACAAACCATACGGAGGATTATCACGGCCGTCGCCGAACATTACCAGGTTCGGTTCATCATCGTACATTTTAATCCTGTAACCGGCGCCGCATCCGCCGCGGAATTTTCCGGCTCCGCAGCTGTCCGTCGTGAATTCATTGAACTCGGTTATATGGGGATAATCAGACTCGTTGGTTTCGATATTCGGAGCAATCAGGCCGCCCAGATCAATTCCATCGCCGATATAATGCCTGCCGTCCATTCCGGACATCCCCCCGGCGCCGCCGAAACCGTTGAATGCGAACATAACGTAGAAGTTTTCGCTTCTCGGGTCTACTCCGGCTATTGCGGGGCCGTTCCAGCGATTCCACCCGGCTGGCACACGATCGGGAAGCACCTGGGACAAGGCTTTCCAGCACGCTTCAAGAATTGCGCATGCAGTATCGAGCGTACACGACACAACAGCGGCGGGAAACTGGGCATTCACAATCGAACCTTCGCGGGCGGTAATATGAATAGGCCTGTAAACTCCCTCGTTATGGGGGATATCCGGTGTTGTAACGGTTGTCAGAAAGGCAACATAAACACAGGTTTCAGTATTTGCTATCGGTGAATTAATAAAACCGGTTACCTGGTCATCGGTACCGTCAAAATCCACAAAGGCTTCATCTCCCTTAATCGTAATCGACACTTTTATGCGGATGGGATCATCGGTATGGCCGTCATTATCAAGAAAAGTTTCGCCCACATAGGTTCCGTCTTTTAAAGCCTCAATCTCTTTTCTCATTCTGCGTTCCGCATACTGATGAATCTCTTCTATTGTACTGCGGGTCATTTCCACCCCGTACTTGTCAAGAAGCTCGTAAATCCGCTTTTCAGCGACCCGGCAGGAAGCAACCATTGCTTTCGTATCAACCCACAGTTCATCAGGCATTCTGGTGTTCAGCCGAATCATATCAACAACATCCATGACAGGTTTGTTGTCGCGATATATTCTCAGAGGCGGGATCCTTATTCCTTCATGAAAGAGCTCGGTAGCCGACGGGCAGTATGATCCCGGATCAATTCCGCCGACATCGCCGTGATGGGCACGGTTTATGGCAATGAACTGCAGGCTGCCTTTATAAAAAATCGGCTTCATAATCGTCAGATCAGGCAGATGCGTTCCGCCGGAATAAGGATCATTTAAGACAAACACATCGCCGTCGTTTATATCATCCCCGAAGTAGGCGCTTACCGCTTTAACCGACTCCATAGCTGAAGCGGTATGCGACGGCACACCGTCTATCTGGGCAACTATACGGTTGTTCCAGTCGCAGATTGCACAGGAAAAATCATGCGCCTCGGCAAAAATGGGAGAAATCGAGGTGTTTATCATAGTTATCCCCATCTCTTCATTAATTGTGAGCAGACGGTTGTATATTACCGACAGTGTTATGGGATCTACAGCGCCTTCAAATTCCTTCTTTCTGACTGCACTCATCACTCGGCCTCCATTATAATATTTCCATATTCATCAATGCTCAGAATCCAGCCCGGATGAACTATCACCGTTGTAATTCGCTCTTCAACAATAGCCGGGCCTGCAATCCGGTGTCCGGCAACAAGCATATTGCGATCGTACACATCAACGTCAATAAAACTTCCCGTCCCGGAATCATCGGCAAACCAGGCTTTTCGCCTGTTCTTGAAAGCTTTTTCTATATCGATTGATTCCTGCCTGATTTGAGCAGCTTCTGCCTTGTCGACGGCTCCTACAGCAGTCACGCGTAGTCCCATAATCTCAAGCTGGCTCTCGGGGGTCGAATACGTATACAGTTTTTCATGCGCGCTGTGAAAAGAATCGGCAATCTCGTCGAGATGCTTTTCTTCAATCATACAGCCTGCAGGAATATCCACCGTAACCTCGTGATGCTGGCCGACATACCTCATATCCAGGTGCCGAAGCAGCGATGCGCGCCCGGCTTCAACCCCTTCCTGCAGCAATTCGGCAAGAGCTTTCTTTTCAACATCGACTATGACCCTGTTGAAATCTTCCAGATCAATACCCGGAATGGTTGCGTTATAGGTTTTTACGCTGTCGAGTTTTATATCGGACTCAAGCATACCCAGAGCACAGAAAACGCTCGCCGCCTTCGGAACAATAACCGATGTGGCTCCGAGCTCTTCGGCAATCTTGCACGCATGAATTGAACAGGCGCCTCCTGCGCTTACAAGAGCGAATTCACGCGGGTCATGACCTTTCTGCACCGATACAACCTTTGCAGCGTCCGCCATATTCTGATTAATTATTCTGAAAATTCCATGCGCGGCTTCAGGAACGCTGATCCCCAGGGGTTCGGCAATCCTTGTCCTTACGGCTTCTGCTGCTGCTTCGTTATCGACTTTCATCTCTCCGCCCAGAAAATAATCCTTGTTAAGATAGCCAAGCAGAAGATTGGCGTCGGTTACTGCAGGTTCTTTTCCGCCGATTCCGTAACAGACGGGTCCGGGATCGGAGCCCGCCGATGCAGGTCCGACTTTCAGCATTCCGCCGGAGTCCATCCAAGCAATCGAACCGCCCCCGGCGCCTATGGTATGTATATCGATCATGGGTTTGGCTACCCGGTAACCTGCTATTTCGCCTTCGGTACTCAGCGTAACACCGGCATCGTGAATCAGGGTTACATCGAAAGATGTTCCGCCCATGTCCATAAGAATAAGATTTCGCCGGTCAAGCAGGTCGGCAAAATACATTGCCCCAACGGCCCCGGCTGCCGGTCCTGAAAGAAGGGTGGCCGAAGCGTGCCTGATTGCCGTGTCGGCAGTCATTACTCCGCCGTTCGACGCCGTAACGTAAAAAGCCCTGCTCAGGCCGTCATTTTTAAGACGCGCTTCAAGGGTTTCCAGGTATATTGTCAGTTTGGGTCCGACATATGCATTTGCAACAGTTGTCGAGGAACGTTCATACTCACGAATCTGGGGAAGAACTTCTGAAGATATCGAGATAAAAACATTGGGCAGCTCTTCACATACAATCTCACGGATACGTTTTTCATGTTCATCATTTAAGAATGAAAAAAGTGTGCAGACGGCAACCGCTTCAACATTGTTCCGCCTGAAAATCCGGCAGGCCCTGCGAACATCTTCTTCCGACATCTTTTTAACGACATCACCCTTATAATCAATCCGTTCATCGATACCGATTCTTAAAAATCTCGGAACAAGCGGAGTCGGAACAGGGAGGTACAAGTCCCAGATATTGTTTTTATGGGCGCGCCGCATCTCAATAGAATCGCGAAAACCTTTTGTAAGAATCAGCCCGGTTACGGCTCCCGTACCCGTAAGCAGGGTATTGGTAGCTACCGTTGTTCCATGAGCAAAGAAATCAAGCCCGGCCAGGAAATCGTTAAAATCTTTTTTGAAGTAGCCTGCAGCCTTTTTAATTACGTTATAGAGGCCTATTGATGGGTCCTTTGGTGTGGACAACTCCTTGAAGCTGTGAATCTCTCCCTTTTCGTCAATAACGACACAGTCGGTAAAAGTTCCTCCCGTGTCTACCCCCATACGTAATTTCATAATCCCTCCAGAAATTTATTCAATCGTTTATCAGTTACTGAATAGATCCTCTCTTATATCCAGAATATGTTTGCGCATATATAACTTGGCTTCTTCGGCCCGGCCCTTGCATATTGCATCACAGATCTGTGAATGCTCGGTTCTGTAAATCTGCAGGTTCCCCGGCTTTAATACACCCTTGCTTTTTACTTTTTTCCAGTGGTCTTCTTTCATCATCAGGTTTACCGCGGAGAATACTATGAACAAGACCTGATTATGTGCTGCTCTGCCGACCAGCAGATGAAACCGCCGATCAGCCTCCATATAATCCTCAAAAAAAATATTGTCACTTTCAAGTCTTTCTCCGATACCATTCAGTTGTTCCAGCTGACTGCAGAGAGCAGACTTTTCATCTTCAGTTGCGCGCTGTGCGGCAAAAGCCGCCATACTCGGTTCAACTTCAAGGCGGGTTTCATAGATCTCAAACGGATCATGATCCATAAGCAGCGACTTGACAAATTCACTATCGATAGGGACCTGGGAAATATCAGTCCTGATAAAATTCCCCTGCCCGCTTCGGCTCTCGATTATACCCAGAGTTTCAAGGACGCTGAACGCTTCACGCATGCTCGCACGGCTTGTTCCGAATTTCTGACACAACTCGCGTTCGGGAGGAAGCCGGTCGCCGACTTTAAGAGTACCCTTCTCGATCAGAAGCCTTATCTGATCAACTATCTGCATATAATATTTCTTGTTTTCAACCTGTTGGAACATTGCCGCACCTTCGCGGTCTGACCGCTTTAATTATGGTAAAACCGGATTGTGGATTTGTCAAATTTTAATATAAAAATGATAAGATATATTCTGTTATTCGTTGTCCGGACAGGATTTTTGGCTTAATATATCAATTTTTGATAAAAAACTTGACTATAAAGGAATTCCCTCATAAGCTTAAAAGTCAGGCGGTCAGACCACGCTAATTTTCCAAGCCTGAGATTTTCTTTAACAGGAGCAGACCATGTCGTATTCCGGACCGGAAATCAAGGTAATCCCGCCGGGGCCGAAAGCCTCGGCCGTTATTGAAAGAGATGAAAAACTGCTGTCGGGATCTCTTACGCGAAGCGCCCCGCTTGTAGGAGAAAACGCCGAGGGAATGTATATTGAAGACCCGGACGGAAACGTTTTTCTGGATTTCGGTTCAGGCATAGCAGTTACAGCACTTGGTCACAGACATCCTGCTGTTGTTGAAGCGATAAAAAAGCAGCTTGATAAACTTATCTTTGTCAACAGTCTTGATTACTACTCACCACCGCAGGTTGATTATGCCGAACAGATTTGCGCATTAAGTCCGGGAAATTTCAGGAAAAAGATATTCTACACCAACAGCGGAAGCGAATCGGTTGATACGGCAATAAAAATGGCCAAAGCACATAACAGGCGGCCTTACGGAATAGGCTATATCAACGGCTTTCACGGCCGGACAATGGGGGCAATAAGTTTTACAACCACCAATGTTGAGGGCAGAAGGGGCTTTGCACCTATGTACCCTATCGGACAGTTTACTCCCTATCCCTATTGCTATCGCTGCATGTTCAACAGGGAGTACCCGTCATGCGGTCTCGAGTGCATGAATTACATGACCGATATCATTTTCAAAAAGATCCTTCCGCCCGACGAGGTCAGCTTTATAATCCTTGAAGCTATTCAGGGCTCGGGAGGCTATATAGTTCCGCCAAAAGAGTTTTTTACGGAGCTCAGGCGTATCTGCGACAAACACGGAATCATACTGATAGTTGATGAAGTTCAGACCGGATTCGGACGTACCGGGAAAATGTTTGCATGCGAGCATTTCGATCTGGAACCCGACATTATTACAATATCTAAAGCATTTGCGCACGGCCTTCCTGCGGGCGCCGCAATAGCGAAGGCGGAGGTAATGGACTGGGACCCGGGCGCCCATGAAGGAACCCTCAACGGCGGCCCTGTAATAATGGAGGCTGCAAAAGCGGTTCTTAAAGTCCTCAAGGAAGAAAAGCTGGTAGAAAACGCCGAAAAGATGGGGATTTATCTCAAAGAGCAGTTAAAGGTTATTCAGAAGAAATATCCGGCAGTCGGTGATATCCGCGGCCTCGGGTTAATGGTCGGTGTGGAGTTTGTCAAACCCGGCGAGAAAAGCCCCGTAAAAGAGTTACGCGATAAACTGATAACTTCGGCCTTTGAAAAAGGCCTGCTGCTGCTCGGCGCGGGGGTTTCAAGCATAAGGCTTGCTCCCCCGCTGATAGTGACAAAGAAGGAAATTGATACAGCGCTGAATATCATTGAAGACTGCCTGAAAACGCTTGTTTGAGCCGGGCCGTATCTTTTATATTATAAATTCCCGATAGATCCCGCCATAACAGCTTTTATGGTATGCATCCTGTTCTCAGCCTCATCAAAAACCTTCGAGAACGGGGCCCTGAAAACCTCATCGCTTACTTCCATCTCTTTCAAACCGTATTTGGCTTCAATCTCGGCTCCGACAGATGTTTCAGTATCGTGAAACGACGGCAGACAATGCAGGAAGATTACTTCAGGATTTCCGGAAGCCTTCATCATTTTCATATCAACACGATAGGGTTCAAGCAGTTTTATCCGCTCTTCAAATTTATCTTCTTCACCCATCGAAACCCAGACATCGGTATAAACGGCATCCGCCCCTTTCAGACCGGTCGCAATATCACTTGTTATTTCTATTGTTGAGCCGCTGCCCTTCGCGATGGCACGCATCTCTGAAACAAGAGCTTCATCCGGGTAAAGTTCTTTCGGCGCAACTGCTGTAAAATCCATTCCCACCTTGGCCGCGCCTATCATCAGTGAATTGGCTACATTGTTCCGGGCATCGCCGGCAAATACAAGTTTGCACTGATTCAGAGGTTTAGGCGTATTCTCCATAATAGTCATAAAATCGGCAAGGACCTGCGTAGGATGATACAAATCCGTCAGACCGTTCCAAACAGGAACTCCCGAATACTGCGCAAGAGCTTCAACAGTTGACTGTTTATAACCCCGGAACTCGATTCCGTCATAAAAACGACCAAGAACCTTTGCAGTATCCTCAATAGATTCTTTTTTTCCCATCTGTGAGTTTGTCAGGAAAGTAACGCTTCCGCCTTCGTCAAAAGCGGCAGTTTCAAACGCGCATCTTGTTCTTGTAGAGGTTTTTTCAAAAATAAGGCATATATTTTTGCGCTCAAGGAGGTTCCCCCTGATGCCCGATCTCTTTTTCCTTTTAAGATCTATAGACAAATCAAGCAGATAATTAATTTCATCACGGGTGAAGTCCTTCAAAGTTAAAAATGATCGACCTTTAATATTAACAGCCATAAAACCTCCGGTTACGGAAGCTAAGCCTCCGCGTGAACTGATGTCCTGTGATTATATGTTCAATTCAGGAACTTTGTAAAGGGAGCTTGCTGTACAGAATAATAATCAGATTTTTTTAAGATTCAGATATTTATTATAATATTCATTCCAGCATTCTGTCTGATACGGTTTAAATTTTCTGATATCAAAGGAATTATATAACAAATCAAACCTTTCTTCTTCACCCTTAATCTCGCCATGATACTCCAATTGTGATAAAACATTTCCTATTGTAGTCGCTTCAGCAGGTCCGGCAATAACCGGAACATTGCAGATATTGGCAGTGAATTGATTTATTAGAACATTCCTGGCCCCGCCTCCCACGATATTTATACAGGAATATTTTCTTCCTGTAATATCGCAAAGATCGGTAAAAGCTTCTCTGTATGAACATGCCAATCCTTCAAAAACAGCCCTGAGGATTTCACCTCTGCCGTTCACTTTTTCCTGATTTGTTTCTTCAATATAAGACAATACTTCATCAACCATATTCTGAGGGTTATAAAATCTCTGTAAATCGGGATCAATAATCACTTTAAATGGCTTAGCGTTGGCAACAGCTTCAATAATATCCTGGTAAGAGGTTTTAAAACCGTCCTGTAATTCCCATACACGCAGAATCTCTTCAACAATCCACATGCCGGTAGTATTCTTGATAAACCGTATGCGTCCGTCCGTAGCCCGTTCATTATTGTATCCCCTGTTCATAGCATCTAAACTGACTATCGGCTCTTCTATAACTGTGCCTATCAGCGACCATGTTCCACTTGAAATAAAAACACAATTTTCATCCGCTAAAGGCGTAGCATGTACAGCACTTGCCGTATCATGACTGCCTACAGTTATTACTGCAGGATCATAAGTATAATTATAGTATTCCTTTAATGTTGAGCATATTTTGCCCATCATTGTTTTCGGTTTTACAATCTCTTTAAATATACTTGAAGGAACACCTATTTCATTAATGATATCCCAATCCCAGTTCTGGCTTACAAGAGAGATCAGCTGTGTATTCGAGGCATTTGTAGCTTCATTGGCTTTATTCCCAGTAAGAAAAAAGATCAGCAGATCCGGAATCATTAAAAATGATTGTGCGTGATTTAAAACATCCCGGTTGTCCTTTACCATGGAATAAAGCTGAAGGGATGTATTAATTGCCTGAAAGGTAACACCGGTTGATGAATACCATTTCAGCTGTTTAGATTTCTCTTTGAATAATTCCAGCATTTCCAGAGTTCTGGGATCCCTGTGGTGATGAGGCGTCAATATAAGATCATCATCTTTATCAAGCAGACCAAAGTCTATCGCCCATGAATCAATACCTATTGATGCGACTTCCCCGGATTTTACAATTCCGCATATAGTTTCATTTAGTAAATGCAGAAAATCCACTTTTATATACTTATGCATCGGGATGGTATTATTACAGAATCGATTTACTTCCGTTAGTTCCAGCCTTTTCCCGTCAAAAAGAGCCTTCATCACCCTTCCTGAAGTATTTCCCAAGTCAACCGCGCATATATCAAAAGTATTCATCTGCCTTCCTGCCGCTGTAATATTTTTACTGCCAAAGAGCTTCCTTATATAAGAAAGCTCTTTGGTTATAATAAAACTTTATATAAATATTTGTGTAAATTTAGAAATCATACTGATCACAGTTGCCTGAATTGAAATCAGACGGGGGGCCCATTATAACGGTTTTACCGTCCGACTTAAGCTCAATTTTCCCTACATTCGGAACATCCATACCGTCAACAATTTTATTTCCCTGGATCAATTCATTCGCCATATATACTGCAAGGTAGCCCAGAACAGCCGGGTCCCATAGTGAAACCTCGGAAATTGCTCCTGCCTTCAGACCGGAACAACTATCAGTAGGAAGGCCGGTACCTACAACAGCCACTTTACCGATAAGGCCCAATTCTTCAACCGCCTGGCCGGCGCCTATGGGACAGGGAGAACTCATGCATACCAGACCCTGAACAGACGGATACGCCTTAAGCAGGTTAAGAGCCTTGTTGTAAGCTTCCTCCTGCTTTTCGTCGGTAGGTATTCTTTCCGATACCAGATTAAGTTTCGGATATTTTGTCTTTGCATAATCAATTCCGTAGTCAATCCAGCTGTTCAGGTTTTCAGCAGACAGACCGCCTGTAAGAATAGCATAATCAGCATCATCAGTACCCATATGTTTAACCAGTAAATCCCAGAAATGTTCTCCGTATAACTGATCGTCAATCTGATGAACAGAAAGATCTACAACGGATTTATCCGCGGGGGTGTCCCAGTCAAGCACAAATACACCCTGCTGCTTGGCTTTCATCAAAACCGGCGTTAAAGCTGCAGGATCGTTTGGAGCAACAGCTATCGCGTCGACCCCCTGAGAAATATAATCTTCAATCATCTTGACCTGCGCCGCCGCATCAGTTTCAGTCGGACCATTGTAGATGACCTTAATTCCCAAGTCTTCACCTGCCTGCAAAGCACCCTTTTCAGAGGCATTAAAATAGGGGATTCCGATAAGTTTAGGCATTATCAGAACAGACGGAACATCATCGCTTCCTTCCTGCTGGCCGCCGGCAAATGCGCCTGCCGCACACAGAAGAACCACCATTGAGAGTAAAAATAGTTTTTTCATAAAAAACCTCCACGTTTTTTTATCAGCTTATAACAGCCGATATATTCAATAAAAATTAACTGACTTTTTCTTTAAAAAATCTGATGCTCTTGATTTTCTCGGTAGTGAAAATAAAATTGATAGTAAGTGTTAATATGAGAATTAACCCCATTGTTACCGTTATAATGAATCTGTTGATACCGAGTAAATTCATGCCGGTTGATACGATCTGAAGAATAGCGGTTGCAAGAATTACCCCAATAACATTTCCCTTACCGCCGCTGATACTTGTCCCCCCCAATACAGCTGCAGCAACAGTCTGTAATAAATACGAAGAGCCCAATGTAACCTTTCCCGAATTATATCTGGATATCATTATTATTGCGGCAACACCCGCAAGACATGAAGACAAAATATATACCTGCATCAACACGCGCTTTACCGGAATTCC
The DNA here is from genome assembly GCA_963675665.1 of Spirochaetia bacterium. Taxonomy (GTDB): domain Bacteria; phylum Spirochaetota; class Spirochaetia; order UBA9216; family UBA9216; genus Thalassospirochaeta. The sequence goes on along the minus strand of OY776510.1, from coordinate 1,910,454 downwards.
AGAATACTCCGCAGCCTTTATGTTGCTGCCTATAAAAAATACATTACTGCCCCATGGGGTGCGGTGAAGCAGAAAATACATTAAACCGCTGATTGCTATCAAAATGTACAAAGGAACCGGAACTCCGAGAACGGTTGCCCCTCCAACAAAAAAGAATTCAAACGGAAATCCTGAAACAGACCCGCCTTTTGTCAGAATATAACCGATGCCCTCCAGCACAGCTTGTGAACCTATGGTAACAAGAATAGGGGTTACTCCCAGAATAGCGACAAAAAACCCGTTAAGAAGTCCTGTCATTACTGCAAGTACCAGTCCGAAAACAACTGCCAGAAGAATCAAAAGGTTGGGATTCAGGATTGACTCACTAAAACCCGTCAGAACAATTGCCGCAATGATACCGCTTAAAGCCGTAACAGCCGAAATCGACAGATTTATCCCCCCTGTAAGAATGCAAACCATCATACCGAATGTTAATATTGTAAATTCAGGCAACTGAAAAAGCATTGTTTGCAAATTAAAAGGATTCAGGAATTTAGACGGACAGACAATCGCAAAAAAAGCAAAAATAACAGCAAAAATAATAACTAATATCTTTTCATATTTCATATTTCACAATTCCTATTGATATTAATAATTTTCATCCACATCGATTTTAGCCATTCGATGCTCGCGTCGTTTTATCTGTATTACATCTGTTGTTACTGCAGTTAATACAACAGCACCGACAATTACCTTGTGCCAGTAAGGTGAAATATGCGTCAGGATTAAACCGTTTTCCACAACGGCAAGGAGAATTACTCCCAGAAAAGAACCGACTACGGAGCCTTCTCCGCCCATAATATTGGCCCCGCCAAGAACACATGCCGCGATTACTGTTAATTCAAAAGATGAGAAAGCATTGGGATCAACATGCCTGACAATTGAGAGATGCATAAAACTTGCAAGGCCGACCATAAACCCGAGAAATGTCCACACAAGCAGGATGGTCCTGGTGTTTGAAAAACCAACCCGCGTCGCAGCTTCGGGATTTCCGCCATAAGCATAAACTCCCCGTCCGAAACGAGTATAATTTAATACGAAAAATGTTATTAATCCTGCGAGTATCCAGAAGAATATCTGAACGGGAATACCGGCAATCTTGATTTTTCCGAAGTTGATAAACCACTGCGGAATGGCAGTTATCCAGGAACCTCCTGTAATGAACAATTCGACTCCCCTGAAAATACTTAATGTTCCGAGTGTAACAACGATAGCCGGTATATTCAGCTTTGCTATGAGAAAGCCATTGATCAAACTGAAAACAATTCCGGTTACGCAGCTTACAATAACAACAATAAATACATTACCGCCGATATGAACCATAAAATTGCCGACAACCACTGTGATGGCAGCAGCCATTGAACCTACCGAAACATCTATACCGCCTGTAATAATAACTAAAAGCATTCCAAGAGCCACAGTCCCGTATACAGCATAACTGCGAAGAATATCCGTTATATTCTGAAAAGTTAAAAATGTTCTGTTTACTGAAGAAATCAGAATAACAAGAAACAAAATTACAAAGATCAGATTCGTTTCCTTTTTCTTCAAAATATTTTTTACCGTCATTATTTTTTCCCTTTCAAAGCAATATTCATAATCTTTTCCTGGTCAGCCTCAGTACTTTTAAATTCTCCGACCAGTCTTCCTCGACGCATTACCATAATTCGATCCGAGATAGCTAAAACCTCCGGAAGATCAGAAGAAATGACTATTATGCCCATTCCGTTTGCTGCAAGCTCTCTCAACAGTTTATGAATTTCGCTTTTAGCTCCGACATCAATACCATGAGTCGGTTCGTCTACAATCAGCAGTGTTGGATTATATGCCAGCCATTTTGCAATAACAGCCTTCTGTTGATTCCCTCCTGAAAACTGATCAATCAGCATTTTCGGATACGCCGGTCTGATATTTAATTTATCAATCCATTTTTTTGCGATATCATCCTGAACTTTTCTGTTAATAATATTCAATTTATTTGTAATTCGTTTCAGTACTGTAGTAGTAATGTTCTCTGTTAAAGTTTTACCTACAACCAATCCATGTGTATGACGTGATTCGGGAATATAAGCAATTCCGTTTTTCATTGCGTCTTCAGTAGATTTCATTGAAAGTTTTTTACCATTTAGAAATATCTCACCGGCATCTGGAGATGTAGCCCCAAAAATGGACAATGCCATCTCGGTTCTTCCTGCTCCCACTAATCCGGTAAACCCTAAAATCTCTCCTCTTTTTAATTTAAAGGATATGTCTTTATAATTATTTTCCTTTGTTAATTTTTCCACTTTCAGAAGGTCCTCTCCGCCCTCCCTGAAAGCATACTGGAGAAAATGTATTTTCCTTCCGACCATTGCTGCTATAAGCTCTTCTTCTGACAGTTCTGATGTATTAAAAGTATTAATGAATTTCCCGTCTCTGAAAACAGTCGTTCTGTCGGAGATTTCAAATACTTCGCCCAGGCGATGACTTACAAACAAAATCCCCATGCCCTTCTTTTTAAGCATTTCAATTATTCTGAAAAGGGCTTTTACTTCTTCATTTGATAATGATGCGGTCGGTTCATCGAGGATAAGGACCTTGGCCGAATGTACTATGGCGCGCGCTATGGCAACAAGATTCTGGTTTCCTATCGAGAGATATTGCAAACGCATGTCCAAATCCAAAGCTACACCAAGCTGGTCAAGTGCATTTCGGGCCTGCTTTCGAATCCCCGGCCAGTCTATTATTCTTTTACCTTCTTCGATTACGCTTGAAATAGCAATATTTTCTGCAACGGTAAGATTCCAGAAAAGACTCAGATCCTGATATGTTACTGCTATTCCATTACGCATAGCTTCCAGCGGATGATTAAATACATGAGGCTTATCTTCTACATATATGTTTCCGCAATTTGGCTGTATAACACCTGACAAAATCTTAATGAGTGTGGATTTCCCAGCCCCGTTCTCTCCTACCAGAGCATGAACTTCACCTTTTTTAATTTCAAAACCTACATTATCGAGTGCATTAACCCCGGTATAAAATTTGCTTATACCTTCAACCCTAACTAGTGAACTCATCTGATTTCCTTAAATGTCTTACATATAGCTATAACAATAATCCCATAATCTTTTTTTTGTCAAGCAAATTTTGTTCATACGAACTTATTTCGATCAAGAAATTATCATTGTATTATTCTTATACCATTTTTTAGTTGACATAACGTTTGTTTTATGTATATCCTTACAGTAAATTAACAGTTTTTTGTTCATTAAATACAGGATAAGATATGGGAAAGGAAAAAAAACAACGTCTCAATAAAATAATCAATCTTCTTTCAGAAAATAAAGAAATGGAAGTTAATGAAATAGCAGAATTGATAGATGTTTCGCCAATGACTATCAGACGTGATTTAACAGAGCTTGAACAGGAAGATGTAGTAAAAAGAATTCACGGCGGGGCAATATTAAAAGATCAGGATAACTTAATTAATAATCCTTACATAATCAGAGAACAAATCGAAAAAAATTCCTCTGAAAAAAGTGCAATAGGAAAAATAAGTGCTTCAATGATAGATCAGGATGATATTATTTTTCTGGATTCCGGCTCGACGACCCCCTATATAGCTAAAAATATCGACATGGATATGAAACTAAGCGTTCTTTGCTACACACTTGAAAATGCATTTGAATTTTATCAAAGAAAAAACATCAGACTCATTCTTGCCGGAGGATATCACAACAGGGACGCAAATGCATTTCACAGTAAATATTCAATAGAATTAATCAAGGAACTGCGTGCTGATAAGGTTTTCATATCAACCGGCGGTATCGATACAAAACTTGGGCTTACAACATACTTTGATTTTGAAGCTGACATCAAAAAAGCGATGATCAAATCTGCAAAGAAGGCAATCCTTGTCTCAGATTCAACAAAATTCGGAAAAATTAACAACACATTTTTCGCCGATTTGGAGCAATTCGATACTATTATAACCGACAGCGGAATAAATAATGAATATAAAGAACACATAAATAAATTAGGCATTGAATTAATAATTGCCGAAACTGGAGAAAAAAATGTTGGTTGATTTTAATAAAAAATCCATCGTCATAACCGGCGGAACCAGAGGCATAGGCTATGCCACAAGCATTGCTTTTGCCGAAGCCGGAGCTTCAATTGTAGTAAATCATCTGGATACACAGGCAGACGCAGACGGATACAGGAAATTAAAATCAGAATTTTCAAAATACGAAGGTGAATGCATTTCCGTTGCAGGCGACATAACAGACAGCGGTATTTGCGATTCCATATGTAAAACTGCTGTAGAGAATTTCGGAAAAATTGATATCTTAGTAAACTGTGCTGGTTTTACAAAACCGACCCCGACCATTGAAACTACTGATGAATTATGGAACAACGGAATAAATGTAAACCTTTCCGGCGCTTTTTTTATTGCCAGATCAGCTTTGCAATTTATGCTTCCGAACAAGTCCGGCCGAATAATTTTTATAGGATCTGCCGGATCAATTTCCGGAGGAGGAGGAGCCCCCTTCTATTCCGCCGCAAAGGCAGGAATAAACGGACTCGTGAGGTTTTTGTCGAAAGAAGTCGCCCAAAGCGGAATTACAGTCAATGCAGTTCTTCCCGCTCTCATTGAGACCGACATCCTTAAAACCAGATATAAGGATCCTGAAAAAAAGAAGGAACTTTTATCCAGGCTGCCGGTAGGGCGCCTTGGGAAACCCGAAGATATTGCAAATACAGTTCTTTTTCTAGCCTCAGATCAGGCAGGATTCATATGCGGTCAGAACATCATTGTCGACGGAGGCTCGACATATAAATAAGGAAATACAGGTGTAATAACTGAATTTATTCAATAAATTTTTATTATTCTGAAGTCAAAAATACAGCTTTTAAACTTTATTTCAAGGATCTGCTTATCAAGGCAGAAAACTATAACAGGAGAGAATAATTCATGGATAAAGCAAAAAGAGAAGAATTATTAAAAAAAGCGTACGATCTGGGATTCCAGTATGAAAGGGATTATCGGGGATGCGCCCAGTGTGCTATTGCAGGTATCTACGACGCTATAGGCATCAAAAACGACATGGTATATAAAGCCGGAAGCGGCCTGGCCGGCGGCGGCGGCGAATGTACTACCGGAAACTGTGGTGGCTATACAGGTGCCTCTATGGTTATGGCCTCCTTTTTCGGCAGGACCCGAGCAGAAGAAGCAACAGAGAAAGGTCGCGAAGATAAATATGTTTCATTCAGGATGACAAAAGCCATACATGATAAATACGTTGAAAAATACGGAAGCGCTATGTGCCGTGGAGTTCAGGAAAAAGTTTACGGACGAGCTTTTGATTTAAGAGACGATGATCAAAAAGAACTATTCAGGGCAGCAGGCGCGCACCATGACGATGATAAATGCTGTATGGCTGTGGGCGACGGGGCCAAGTGGGGCCTTGAAATCCTGCTTGACGAACTTGAAGCGAAAGGGTTGTCCCTTGATGATTTCCGGGATGAAAACGGATACCAGAAAGAGAATAATTAAGACTCTCCATGATTTCTAATTATTACTTTTAAAATTCTATAGGAGGAAAAAATGCCTGAAGCTGATGTAGAAGGAAAACAATATCATACCGACATACCAGCGAAGTCGGAACTGTTTTTTCTAAAGGGTTCTAACGAGCTTGGATGGGGAATGAAAAACAGGATGTCGAGGGTTTTTAATCCGAAAGACGGAAAAACCATAATGCTGGCGATAGACCACGGATATTTTCAGGGACCTACAACGGGACTTGAAAGGATTGATATTGATATAATGCCGCTGGTCCAGTATGCGGACACACTTATGTGCACCCGCGGCGTGCTTCGCTCAATAGTACCACCGTCGGTAACAAAACCTGTAATGATAAGGGCCTCGGGCGGACCGAGCATTCTCAAGGAATTATCCAATGAGAATTTAGCAATGGATATGGAAGACTGCCTGAGACTTGGGGTATGCGGAACCGCAATACAGGTATTTATCGGCGCCGAGTTTGAATCACGAAGTGTTATTAACATGACGAAGCTGGTAGATGCCGGGCTACGCTACGGAATTCCGACAATGGCTGTAACTGCCGTGGGGAAAGAGATGGAGCGAACGCCCAAGTATTTCAGGCTTGCCACAAGAATGTGCGCCGAGCTTGGAGCACATATAATTAAGACCTACTACACGGATGAGGACTTTGAAACAATCACGGCCTGCTGTCCTGTACCGATAGTAATAGCCGGCGGCAAGAAGCGCCCCGAGATGGATGCTCTGGAGATGGCTTACAGGGCAATAGACCAGGGAGCGGCAGGTGTTGATATGGGCAGAAATATATTCCAGTCTGATTCCCCGATAGGCATGATGACTGCAGTAAATGCTGTAGTTCACGAAAACGCCAAACCTAAAGAAGCTTTTGAAATTTATCAGCAGATAAAATCTGAAGAAAAAATATAGAAAATAGTTTTATCATTTTCCAGCAGGGTTTTATACTCCTGCTGGAATCATGATTTTATATTCACTCCATTCTTCATGGATCCATTATTTCCTATAACATTGATAAAACCACTTAAAAGTATTAAATTAATCACCATGAAAACATTAAAATCCGTAACTTTAAATCTAATTGTTGTGAGTATATTTCTTTTAGCATCTTTCCTTCTATTCTCATGTTCGGTAAAAAATGAAGTGAATCTGTCTTCAGACGGATCCGGAACAGCGTCTACTGTAACAGTCCTTGACGATGCTCTTGTTTTTTATCTGAAGAGTCTTGCCGAACTTACCGGCGATAACGCGGACAGCCCGCTTTTCAATGTAGAGGAAATAAGAAAAGGCATGGAAGAAAATCCCGGCATTAAGGTGAAATCCATCAAAAACCAGGACGACCGGCGAATAACAGCCGAACTGAGCTTTGATAATATCGAGCAGCTTATAACCGAAACCGAAAAAACACTTCAGAAGCGGATAATTTCTTTTAATGAATACGGAACCGAAAAAGAAATAAAAATCCATATAGATATCGACAACTTCAACGACCTTGCACCGCTTTTCCCTATAGTAGAAGAACCGCTGTTTCAGACTTTCGGACCGCTTGAAAACCAGGGAATAACCGAGGACGAATATCTCGAAATGATGGAGTACGCGCTTGGCGACGGCGGAGGCGATCTCATCAGAAATTCCATAATAACGACAACCATAAACATCAAGGGTAAACTTATCAGCCAGAAAGGCGGAACCGCAAAGGGTAATTCGGTTACATTCGAAACACCGTTGATCAGAGTCCTTCTGCTTGACAAGCCGATTGAGTACTCAATACGGTTTAAGTAACAGGCGGCACATCATCAGACACAACAAAAACCGGCCTTTTATTTTACACGGACCGGATCATGGTTTATCATATAATAATGAAAAAAATTGTTGTATTGTCAGTTTCAGCCTTTCTGCTGATGACCTCCTGTTTTTCACTGATCGATACAACTCCCCGCCCATCCGTTGGAAAAACCGTTTCCGGAGATGTCAAGTCCCAGAATACTGTGCCGCGAATCGCGGTTTTACTTCCGAATAAAGACAACCCGGATGACCCCGTATCAAAAGACGTTATGGTCGGTATAAACAGGCTGGCGCATGAGTTCAACGGAGTAATTGAGGGCGCCCATGAGACCGTAGAATTCGGTGAAGAAGTGACGTTCAGAATTTTCCGAACCGACGGAGGCTCGGATTATGAAGCTGCTCAGAAGATAACCTCGGAGATTGCCGGCTTCGGACTTCAGGCTTTTGATCTGGTAATCGGGGCCGGTTATCAATACGGCCTTCCCTTCTACTATTTAAACGAGCAGGGTATTAAGCAGTTTATTGTACTGGATATTGTATCGTCCTTTTCAATACCGAACATACTTGAGGTGAAATTTGAGGTCGGAGAAGCCGCTTTCATTGCAGGGGCGGTAGCAGCGGAACGTTTTGCGGGAGAAACATTAGGCGTCATTGGTGATCTTGATCAGGAATTCATAAATACAGGCTATATCGATCCATTTATAGAGGGCGTCGAATATATGGATTATCTACAGGGAACATACACCGACGTGATCGTTAAATACCCTGATGATTTTAACGACAACAGGGAAACCTACCGGCTTGCAACAGGATTATATAAAAACGGAGTTAAATGCATCTACCAAGCCGCCGGAATAGCGGAAAAGGGTATTCTGGATGCAGCCCGCGAGGTCAACGGCTGGTTAATCGGGTGCAATTTTGACCAGGGGCTTGAAGCGGCGCTGAAAGATCAGCCCTATAAGCACATTCTCACCTCGACACAGAAAAAGTGGGGCAACGGGATTTACCTCGTTTGCAAGGAATACCTGACAACCGGAAGCCTTCCGAAAACAATGCAGACAGTAGGACTGGCTGAAGACTGCGCCGATTTATCAATAAATCCCTACAACACGCCTGTACTCGGCAGCCAGACAGAAACAATCAGGGAACTTAAAGAAGCTATAATCGCCGGAAATCTTGATGAGGCATCAGTAAAATTCAAGGCGGAGAGAAAGGATGTCTGGAAATCACTGGCTGAAAAGTCTCCAACGGATGCGCTTACCGTCACAGTTAACAACCCTGTACTCTCCCCCGGAATTCCTGCGCATTACGGCCCGGTCCTTCAGGAGTCTTTATCAACCGAGCTTCTGAACTCCGGATTCTATGATGTAATCGACAGGGAACAGGTTAAAAGACTATTAGCCGAAATAAGGTTTTCAATGGAAGCGGTAACCGATGATACACGGCAGCTTGAGATAGGCCGCCTGGTCGCAGCTGAAGCTATCGTATTCGTCACACTCGGAAAGCTGGAAGACGCAGTCAGTCTCGACTGCAAGCTTGTTGATGTGGAAACCGGCCTGACAATCGGCGCGGCAAGAGAAACCTATCCGGACTTTGAAAACGCTCTTGCAAATCTTGATGCGCTGTCGGATGATTTAAGGGATTAAAGAACATGTTGGGGAAGATTATCAGGCTGACTACAACCCTGAGCGCCGTCGCAGGCTCCGCTCTTATCATAATCACCTCATTCAGAAGCGGAGCAAACCTGTACATCCTGACCTATTTCACCATGCAGAGCAATCTGCTTGTATCAGGATTTCTGATTTCGGAAGTATTCAATCTGTTTCAGAGCGGGACTTCTCTGCCGAAATCCGGACGGTTCCACCCGGCTATCCACGGAGCTTTAACCCTCTACATCCTGATAACCTGCCTTGTCTATAACAGCCTGCTTGCACCTTTCATGGAATTTACCGGAATTGATGCATTGAGCATGATTATAACGCATACGGTTACCCCGCTGCTTTTTATCACAGACTACCTGATTAATCGCCGGAGGGGTTTCATTAGCTGGAACCATTTAAAACTCTGGTTAATATATCCTGCCGCCTATCTTGTTGAAAGCCTTGCTGAAGGAGCAATAACCGGGCAGTTCCGCTACCCTTTTCTTGATTTTTTAAACCAACCCTTTATCAGCTTTATCATCCAGCTTGTAATTGTTATTGCAGCTTTTATAGCTGTGGGGGCCATGCTTATCCTTATTGATAAAAGATCCGCTGTCTTTAAATAACTTCCATTCAGGCGTTATGTATGCTATGCTCCCTTAAAAGGGAAGCAGATGGAATTATCGAGACTGGAAAACTTAACCCCGAAAGGGCCCGGTTTAAAACGTACCGGAGGCCTCCTGGATGCCACTCTTTTCGGGCTTATGAATAACGCCCTGCCCGTATCCATCTGGATGACTTTATCAGGGTTTGCCTGGTCGCCGGGCGGTAATATACTTGCAGCCAATATACTGACCTTCATCCTTATATTATTCGGTTATGCGCTTGTCTGGGGAATTCTCGGCGGAACCATGCCCCGAAGCGGCGGTTCCTACGTATATAACTCAAGAATATTTCACCCGATGCTGGGGATGATTATCAGTTTCTGGAACGGGGCATTTATAATGCTGGCCTGGATTTGCGTTCTTGCCCCGTGGTTCTGGCAAGTCGGGGTTCCGCTGCTGGTCGGAATAACAGGAACCGAAGAGTCCGCCCTCGCCTTCTTTAACAGCGGATGGGGTCTTTATCTGGGTACAACACTTGTAAATGTATCAGCCTTCCTTGTTGCAATGACGGGAATGGGAAGTTTCTTTAAAATACAGCGGGTCCTGGTAGGCATTTCACTGATTGCAGTCATGGCGGTCGGCATACTCTTTTCACGGACAAGTCATCAGGATTTTATCAACCTGTGGGACGGCTTTGTATCCGGCAGCGCAGGATTGCGTTTTAATGAAATGATTGAGCTTGCAGCAACGGAAATGGGAGGCATTCCCGACAGCTGGAACTGGAAAAACACCCTTGGCCTTATGCTGCCGGTCAGCTGGGGAATGATTTACGGATACGTAGTTATCTTTATCGCAGGAGAGATAAAAAAACCACGGGTTAATATTCTTCATTCACAGGTTCTTACAACCCTGATATCAGGCTTTTTTATGCTCTGGATTGTGCTGGAATACAGCAGGATGCTCGGATGGGAGGGGATGCACGCCGTTGCCTGGCTGGCCGAAAAGGGCGGAGACAGCGTAAATGTTCCTTTCAGGCTTCACTATATAAATATTGCCGCTCTTCTGAGCGGTTTTCAGCGGGGAGTCGGAATCCTGCTTGGTTTTGCTTTTCTGGCGTCAAACTGGCTGTGGATAGTCTTCTCATATATTGCGTGGAGCCGGGCTGCGATGGCATGGGGGAAAGATGGTGTCGGACCTAAATGGTTTACAATTAACCGGCACAGTAACGGAGAACCTGTTTTTCTCCTGCTGACTATGCTTGTCATCAGCCAGCTGGGTCTGCTGTTTTTCGGTAAATACTCTGAAATAAGATATTCTTATTCGGTAGGAATTATGCAGCTTTTATCCGTATTTTCTTTTACCGCCATTGCAGCCATGATTATACCCTTCAGCAAAAAAGTTAAACCAATTTGGAATCTTTCTCCATATCGTTTCTGGCGACTGGGTAAAATTCCGATTGCCACTATTGCAGGTGCTGCCTCATTACTGTTAACAGGGCTGCTTTTAACCGGCTTTTTTATTAATGAGGAATTCAAGGAACTTCATTCATGGTGGATTATAATAAATATTGTTGTTTGGATTTCCGGAGGCTTATGGTATCTTATATGGAAAAGAATTCAGTCCCGACGCGGACTGGATCTGAGTAAAACATTTAACGAAATGCCTCCGGAGTAGTGCTCTATGCAGGAAAACCCGTCACCGGCCTCTATCAGGGAAGAACTCGACAGTATTCTAGGCGATCGTCTTTTTCAGAGCGCCTGCAGGTCCAGTGCCTTCCTTAAGTACATTGTAGAAGAAACACTTGCAGGACGGGACGACCGGCTGAAAGAATACACAATCGGGATAGAAGTTTTTCAGAAAGGGAACGATTTTCTTCCCCAGGCGGATCCTTCCGTCCGCATTGAAGCGGGAAGATTACGCAAGCGTCTGGAACAGTACTACCTTGCCAAAAAGGGCGTCGGCGTCGAAATATCCATTCCCAAGGGAGGATACATTCCCAGATTCCGACTGCGTGCCTCGCGGTTACCGGGCTCCGAAACCGGGACAAAACAGCCATCACTTTCCGTCAAACCGTTCGAATCGCTCTCTTCCAAAGAGTCGACACTTTTTTCAGAGTTGCTTTTTCAGGAATTTAAAAAGGCCATAGGCAATTCGGAAGATTTTTCACTTCTGGGTGAGGGAGAAGCTGCATCCGATTTCCAGCTTACAGGCAAGATTTACAAGCGCAGGGGAAGTTTTATCCTGTACTGCGATCTGCTCAGAACTGATTCCGGAGCCATAGTCTGGACCGAGAGTTTTCCGCTGAAAAGCCCGGGGCGGTTTCCGATTAAAATGGCGGAGGCTGTTGCTGCGCAGGTATCGGCTGTTGTAACGGGACGGGGAGGAGTTCTCTATGATCTTCTCGGCGAAGAGATGCAGACATCCGAAGAGATTCCTGATGATATTCTCGGTATCCGCATACTCTTTGTTCTTCACAAGAAACTTATGGAGCCCGGAATTGCCGGACGTCTGAGGATAGCCCTTGAGAGGATGATAAACAAACACGAAAACCGGGGAGATCTAAGGGCTTTTCTATCCCAGACATATTGGGATTTCTGTATGGATGTAGACTGGAACGCAATGGTAAATCATGATGAATCCTTTAAATTCTACAGGGAGAAGGCTTTGAAACTTGCCGCGGAAGCCCAGGAGCTGGATCCGGCAGGTGAGGACGCACTTGTCTGCGGAATCAGGAAGGCTTTTCATGAAAATGATTCCGAGGCTCTCGGATCACTTACCGAAAGGCTTTTCAGATCCAGAAACGTCTCGGCCTTTTCCATGGCTACGGGAGCTCTTCTTTATTCCCTTGGGGGCGGATGGGAAACAGGACGAACCATTCTGGAAAATACACTTTCTCTTATTCCCGACTACCCGGGATGGTTTAATCATTTAACCTGTCAGTATCATCTCAGACAGATGGATTACGAAGAGGTAATTGATAAGGCGAGGCGTTTTAATCAGGGGGATGTTCTCTGGCATTACATCTATACTGCGGCGGCTCTCGGACTGTTGGGAAATATAGCTGAAGCCCGGGCATACCGGGACGAATTGGTAAGACAATGTCCGGCAGTTAATAAAGGCGTACGTTTTTTCTTAACCAATTATGTTAAAGAAACGGAGCTGGTCGAACTTATCCTGTCCGGCCTGGAAATCGCAGGGCTGGAAAGAAACTGATATACCGTCTCTGAAAAATCAGAGACGGTATGAAGATCATATAATTTAACTTAGACAACAAATCCGGCAATTGCGAAAGCAACAGCAGAAATGCCGGCAGCAAGAAGACCGAACGGCATCTGGGTCCATGCGTGTCTGAAATTGTCACACCCGCATGCAGCAGAAGTAAGAACCGTAGCATCTGAATAGAAACATATATGGCTGCCGAATACGCCGGCAGAAAGAACTGCGCCAACAGCAAGAGGCATATTCGCCCCTACATTCATTGCCAGAGGAATAACTATCGGAAGTGCAATAATGTACATACCCCAGTTTGTTCCGGTTATGAACTGCTGAATGGAAAGAAGTACAAAAAGAACCAACGGCAGTGTCTGCGGAGACATCAGCGGGGTTCCTGTTTCAATCATGAATTTTGTGAAACCAATCTGGGTATTCATATCGGCAAACATGAATGCAAGGTACATCAGAAACAGGGGATAAAGCATGTTCTTGAATCCTCTGACCGACTCGTTTGCAAATTCTTCTGCTGTAAGCAGTTTCTGGGGAATATAGAGAAGGGCCATAAACGCAAGCGTGATAACTACACCCATCATCATGTCCGTTCCGGTGGCTATTGTAGCAACAAGGAGAACGATAATCGGGAGGAAGAAGTTTATAATCCTGGCATTGCTCGGAAGCTTGATGTTTTCGATACCGGAAGAGATGTCGATTTTCTCAGAACCTTCAGGAGCAAGCACACCTGTTTCCTGCGCTCTCTTTTCAGCCTTTTTCATGGGTCCGAATACCGGTATGATACCCAGAATAACCAGGGGCACAACAATCAGGGCAATCCAGCCGTAGAAATTAAACGGAATAGTTTTAATAAAATAGGCAAGCCCTTCACCATCCGGAGCCCAACCGTTAATCTCAAGCAAGCCTCCGGCGAAAACAGCCCATGTCGTGATTGGAACAATAACACAAGCCGGTGCTGCAGTACTGTCAACTATGTAGGAAAGAAACTCCCGTGAAACCTTGTGTTTATCAGTTACCGGAGCCATACATGAACCGACAGTAAGAGAATTCAGGTAATCGTCTATAAAAATGGCAACACCTAAAACCCATGTCCACATCAGCGTGCTTTTTCGTGTTTTTGCACGTTTAGAAACCCAGTCTCCAAACGCATGCGCACCGCCGGAAATCTCAATGAGAGCAATGATGCTTCCCATCAAACCGCAAACAACAAACAACCAGACAGTATCTTCTTCCATTCCGATGCCAAGCAGGCTGTCCATGAAGGCGCTGAAAAATCCGCCCTTGTGAACAATGACAAGGCCCAGCACAGTAGCAAAGATCAACGATTCAAGAATTCGCTTTGTCCAGAAGATATAAATCAATAGAAATACCGCCGGAATAACGGAGATTACACCGTAATCACCTTCCTGTGTTTCGGGCGTGAACATTACCAGTGCCAATACAATGATAACCACAAGCCCAAGACCGATTAGAATACGCTTACTGGTACCCATACCGGTCTTTTCCTTCATGTCTACACTCATTCAATTCTCCTCTTCAATATATGAAATATCATATAATATTAAACCGGAATGGATATTATGGAGAGTTACATATCAGATGTTACCGTAACATTGGGCATATAAGACATGATTTCAAAAGGAGCAGAAAAAAGCCTGTCAGAGTATTACCCCGACAGGCTGAAAATTAATTATCGTATTAATTATTTTTTCTTTCTTTTGCCTTTTTTCTTTCTTTCAGCTGAAGGTATTTCAACGATCTTGGCTGAACGTTCTTCTTCGTTTTTTTCCTCAACTTTTTCTTCAATTTTCTTTACAGCAGCCGGTTTCCCGTACTTTAAATTGTCCTTTGACAGCTTTCTGCTTCTTCTTGTATTAATCCATCCAAGAAGAACCGGAGAAGCAATGAAGATAGAAGAGTACGTACCTATAACAACACCTACTATCATTGCAAGAGCAAAATCCCTAATCTGTCCGGTTGCAAAAATATAAATAGCCAGAACAGCAAGCAATGTAGTGATTGATGTTATCAGGGTTCGGCTGAGAGACTGGGTTATACTCGTATTGATAATGGTTTTAAGATCAGAATCCCTCATGAGCGAACGGTTTTCCCTGATTCTGTCGAATACAACGATAGTATCATTAAGTGAATAACCTACAATTGTCAGCACTGCAGCAACGGTTGCAGTAACAACCTCCATCTGCGTAATACCGATAAAACCCAACAGCAAAGCCACATCGTGCGCCAGCGCGATAATGGCGGATACGGCAAAAGCAAGCTCAAATCTAATCCAGATATAGAGAAGAATCAACGCGAGAGCAAGTCCTACAAGAAGAATAACGGAACGCCCGAGATCGGAAGAAAAGCGCGGACCGACATAATCGGACTGTTTTACTATCACTGCGCCTTTACCGTATTCCGATTCAAGCAGATTTAAAATCTTTGCTGCAACAGTTTCACTGAAATTCTTTGAACCGTCGTCTTCAAGCCTGACAAGGAATTCCTGTTCATCAGCACTGCCTACAACCTGTATCTGCGGCTCTCCGACGTCTGATAAAACATCTCTTATTTCATCAATCTCGATATATGTCGCCGATCCAGCATTTGTATAATTTACAATTGCAGTTTCCTCGCTTAAATCGACAAGAAAGGCAAGTGACAGAAGTTTTTCCGCCGGAGCATCACCGGCAACAAGATTAATTGTAAGAGATGGAATTTCCATCATTGCCTGCATCAGGTCAGCCGTATCTTCATAATCGGCAAGTACATATTTATAAGATTCCGTTTTTCCGTCATTGGTAAAGACATCAATGCCGGCTTCACCGTTAAGAATATTAAAACGAACCTCTTCATCACCTATATATGATACTTCCATTGCTACAGGAGCTATCTGAATTCTCTGACTTAATCCCGACTGAAAATCGATACCGAGGTTCCATCCGCCCATGGCAATTGTGCCCACTATACCGGCAATTATCAGCACTGCCGAAACTGCGAACATAATAAACCTGATTTTGGTAAAATTAATAACTCGTTTCATTATTTAATCCTCCAGCCGATACTCAGCTTCTTGATTTTCAACTGCTGGGTACTGAAATCAAACAGCAGTCTTGAAACGAAAAGAGCTGTGAACATTGATGAAACTATACCTACGGCAAGAGTATAAGCGAATCCCTGAACCGGACCTGTTCCAATCTGTGAGAGGAAGAGCGCGGCAATAAGGGTTGTCAGGTTAGCGTCCATAACAGTCCAGAACGCTTTTGAGAAACCTGCTTTCACTGAAGCTTCAACCGATTTACCCAGCTTGTACTCTTCCTTGATTCTTTCAAAAATAATTACATTCGCATCCACGGCCATACCGACAGTTAAAATGAGACCCGCAATACTGGTCAGGGTAAGGGTAAGATTAAATACCGAAAGAATTGAAATAATAAAAACCAGGTTGAGTGCCAGCGCAATATCGGCTACGAGACCGGCGCCCTTATAATAAACAAGCATGAAGACTATTACCAGAAGGAACCCTATTGTTATAGATTTAAGCCCTTCCTGGATTGAATCTTCACCCAATGATGCGCCGACAGACTGCTGGTTAACAACATTCAGATCAACGGGCATTGCAGCTGTACGCAAAACAAGCGCCAGTTCGTTTGCTTCCGTTCTCTCAAAACCGGACATTCTTACACTTTCGCGTATAGCTTCGGAGATTCTCGCGCCCGCCTTGATTTTATCATCCAGAACAATCGCAAGAGTCTCTCCTACGTGAGCAGATGTAAGCTGATAGAATATTTCTCCGCCTTCACGGTCAAGAGTAAAATTAATGACCGGACGTCCTGTAACCGGGTCTGAACCGACCTGCGCGTTTACAATATGAACTCCGTCCAGCCCTGGTTCTTCATAAACAACCAGGTCTCTCAGGTACTGATCCACACCGTAGGAATCCTTGTTATAGAACCCGCGTACTACAAGACCGGCATCAAGAACTTCTTCATCAAAGGGTCTGCCGTTATCATCAAGAAGCTTGCCTGCATTTGAGTCCTTGTAACTGTTCCAGGCAGCGGTTCCTTCATCATTTACAATATGAAAATTAAGGCTGCCCTTGCCTCTCAGAAACGAATTAACCCTGTCGGGGTCAGCAGCACCGGGAATTTCGATTGCAATCTCGGTATCGCCCTGCTTTCTGATCTGCGGCTCGGTAACACCGAACTTGTCAATTCTGTTATTAAGAATTTCTATGGCCTGGCTGACGGCGGCGGATTGTTCATCTGCGGTCGGCGGATGATTAAGTCTTTTTTCCAGACTATCCATATCTGCTTCCAGCAGAATGCTCATACCTCCGGAAAGGTCAAGACCTAACTGAAGGACATTATCTCTGTCTTCCTTGTAACCGAGAAGAAGATCACCATAATACTCCTCGATAGTACGCAGGGCTTTATCCCTGTTATTAAAAGTAGCCAGAACATCTTTGACGCTCCACTCAGGCGGGGCGTCCTTATCCTCTATCTTATACTGCTCTTCTGCATAATCAATTAAAAATTTATACTTTGCAGAAATAACTGAGTCAGGCTCCTTTACCGCAAGGGTTTGGAGTTCTTCAAGATCATTCTCAGCCATGGTAACTGAGTATTCTCTAATTTGTTCTCGTGATGCAGCTGAGAGGTCTTTCATATCCTGCGGTACATTGAAATACCAGTTATAAGTAGGCCATAAAAAAACTCCGCAGACAATCACAACCACAAGAACGATCAACAATCTGCTACGTTTGCTCATTGGATATCTCCGAATATGGAATATTTTGTATATCGAATTACAATCGACTGGTTATTCTGTTTTGCTCTCTTCTGAAGTCTTTTCAGATTCTTTTTCAACTTTTCTGGGCTCTGCGCTGACTTCGAGAACTTCACCTATCGCACTCTTTGCAAACTCAATCTTTGTGTTGTCGTCTACCTTGACTACAACTGAATCATCGCTTACATTCTGAACAACACCGCGAATCCCGCCGATAGACTGAACCCTGTCTCCCTTTTTGAGCGCCGAAAGCATCTGTTTCGTCTTCTTCTGCTTCTTGTTCTGCGGTCTGATAATCAGAAAATAAAAGATCGCAATAACAAGACCAAATGTAATAAATGTGGTGGACATTGAACCGCCGCCACTGCCGCCGAACAGCTGCATTAAGGGCAAATTACCCGTGATTACATTCATTAAAACCGTCCTTATTATTAATAGATTTGGACAAAAATAACATTTTTAAGCAGCCATAGTCAAGGTAAACAATTCGCGAACAAAGAGATCATACATTCAACATTACAATAAAAATAAAAAATTATTAACCACGGGCTAAATCATTCTGTATTATCAGCTATAACCGCCCGAGGCGTTAAAACTACGTCCAGTAACGCTTCATTCGCGCTTTCAATGCGGAACGGTAGGCATCCCAGTCGGTAACGGGCGCGGCGGCAAGACCTTCATCACAGGCGGCCTTCGCAACCGCTACCGCTTCCCATTCTATTACCCGGGGGTCAAACGGTTTCGGAACAATGTATTCCCTGCCGAAACTGAAATCACGTCCGTATGCGGAACGAACTTCGTCGGGAACGGGTTCTTTAGCCAGACCGGCAAGCGCTCTGGCCGCCGCCATCTTCATTCCCTCGGAGATTTTTTTCGCTTTCACATCCATGGCGCCTCGGAATATAAACGGAAACCCGAGGACGTTATTCACCTGGTTGGGATAATCGCTCCGTCCGGTTGCCATAATCAGGTCGGAACGGGTTGCCACGGCAAGTTCGTATTCTATTTCAGGGTTCGGGTTGGCCATGGCGAAAACTACCGGATCGGCCGCCATGCTTAACAGCATTTCGGGCGATACAACATCGGCTGTGGAAAGCCCTACGAAAACATCCGCGCCTTTCATGGCATCCGCAAGCGTCCGCGCATCCGTGTCCGCTGCAAATTGGGCTTTCTGCGGCGTCAGCCGGCCTTCCCGTCCCTTTTGGATAACACCGCGGCTGTCGCACATCAGAAGGTTCTCTTTTCTCACCCCGGCGGAAAGAAACATCAGGGCGCAGCTTATTCCGGCTGCCCCCGCACCGTTGAAAACAACCTTCACCTGATCAAGCGCCTTTCCCGTCACTTCACAGGCATTCAGAAGCCCCGCCGTACAGATTATTGCCGTACCGTGCTGATCATCATGAAATACGGGAATATCGCAGATTTCAATAAGTTTCTTCTCAATCTCAAAACATTCAGGGGCCTTGATGTCTTCGAGATTAATTCCCCCGAATGTAGGCTCCATTGTTTTAACGATATTAACTATTTTTTCGGGGTCTTCCGTATCGAGTTCAATATCAAAAACATCAATATCTGCAAACCTTTTAAACAGAACGCCCTTCCCTTCCATTACCGGCTTTGAAGCCAACGCGCCCCGGTTGCCCAGACCAAGAATTGCTGTGCCGTTCGATACAACAGCAACAAGGTTGCCCCTGGCAGTATATTTATAGGCATCTTCCGGGTTCTCCGCAATTTCAAGTACAGGTTTCGCAACTCCGGGCGTATACGCCAGCGAAAGATCCTCGGCGGTAACACACGGTTTTGTCGGCACTACCTCAATTTTTCCGGCCCTGCCCCCGGCGCTGTGATATTTCAATGCTTTCTCTTTCAGTTCGTCCATAATAGTATTCCTGATTATTCGCCATGGATGGCGGTTTTTAGTAATGAAGTTTATAAGGCATTGCCTTATAAACTTCAAAATTAGATAAGTACACGGATGTACTTATCTAATTATCCCATTCAAATTTGTAATCCAGATCCCAGCGGTCGCGAAGTTCAATCATCTGCTTCTGCAGTACTTCAGGAACCGGGCAGCCGTGCTCCCTTCGGTAATTCCACGCGATCCATTCCTTTTCTCCGGCTGTATATATTCTTTCTTCGCCGGGAGCCTTTTCTGAATTACGAAGGTCTCTCATTATCGTTCCGGCAATCTTTTTGAATATATCAATACCGAGAAAAGCATCTATATTAATAGCTATGAAAAAATGACCCAGCGGATAAGGGATCCGGTTGCCTTTTTCATCAAACCCGTTCAAATCTTTCAGAAAAGATCCGCCCTGCAGCGCTGCCGAAAGGACCTCGACTACGGTAGCATATCCGAAACCTTTAAATCCGGCGGTACTTTCTCCCAGACCGCCGAGAGGAGCCAGAGCAGCCTGTCCTTTTGTAAGATCCACAAGTATCTGATCCGTATCAGTTCGGGCAGTTCCGTCACGGCCTATTACCCATCCCGGAGGAAGTTCCTTTCCGGCACGGCTGTACATCTCAATCTTGCCGCGCTGGGACACGGAGGTTGCACAGTCAAGTACAAACGGAAACTCTTCGTCGGTCGGGAAACCAATTGTCAACGGATTGGTCCCGAGCATATTTTCAACGCCGAAAGTCGGAGCTATTGAAGGTCGCGCATTTGTGCCGGTAATACCGATCATTCCCGCCTTGCATGCCATCAATGAGTAATACCCGGCAATTCCGTAATGCGTGGAGTTTCTGACCGCAACCATGCCCATGCCGTGCTCTTTTGCCTTGTCGATTGCCGTCTGCATCGCTTTCTTTGAGACAACATGACCCATTCCGTTGTTACCGTCGATAACAGCTGTTGTGGCAGTTTCCTTTACGGTATCAATCTTCGTAACCGGGTTAAGAATACCCCAGTCGATTCTGTCTATGTAGATGGGTTTAAGCCTTCCTATACCATGGGAATCAATACCGCGTTTATCGGATTCGATAAGAACGTCCGATACAACCTCGGCATCATCTGCAGGCACTCCGCTTTTAACGAGACAGTCCTTCATGAAACTTTCCATAATTTCAAAATCAACCCATTTGCAGTCTTTGTACTGGTCCTGATACGCCATTTTACACTCCTATAAAATATTCCTGCCACGATGGGCAGGGTGAATGAAAAAATTACATTGAAGTAATTTTTTCATTCCCTGTTGTTATTATTTTAATTCCTGCTTCTTCAAAGTCCGGTCTGTATTTTTCATCAAAATCGTTATCCGTTACCAGGTTGTCTATACTTTTAAGTGATGAAATAAAAAACGTTGATATCTTTCCAATCTTTGAGCTGTCGGCCGCTATGGTAATCTCTCCGGCCGTATGCTCAATCATCATTCGCGTGATTGCCGCTTCCTCCGCCACCGGCGATGTTATTCCGCTTTTCAGGCTGATACCGTCGGCTCCTATAAAGGTCCTTGAAACATTCAGCTGTCTGATCACAGCTTCTGCAAAACTGCCGATTGTACAGCCTGAATTAAAACGATATCGTCCGCCGACAAGAATCAGTTCACAATCAGGACCCGGATCAGCCTCAAGAACCGCAACAATGTTATTGGTTACAATCCTGATATTACGGATACCAAGCAGCGCCCTGATTATCTGGTGAGTTGTTGATCCGTTGTTCACAAATACCGTTTCGCCCGGCGCAGCAAGTTCTGCAGCCCGCATTCCGATTGCATTTTTATTTTCGCGGTTCTGCGAATTCTTTTCCGTATATGATGATTCTACCGCAATGTGCCGTGTATATATTGCTCCGCCGTGGGTACGCTCAATTAAATTATCAGATTCAAGCTGATCCAGGTCGCGTCTTATTGTTATTACCGACACTTCGAACCTGGAAGCCAGCTCTTCTACACTGGCAAAGCCTTTATCCTTTATAAAAGATAGTATTCCCGCGCGACGACCGGCCGGAATCAAATTTGCAGCCATTTATTATCCTCTGATAATTAGAGCATAACAAATTTGTGATTGTTTGTAAAGCTTTTTGCTTTTTTTTGATTGTTTTTAGGCCTTTTACGACCGTTTTTACAATATATCCAATTATTTTAGATATCCGGCGCCGCGTTTACGGTAAACGCTGATGAAGTTTTCTATTGAACGGTCGCCTGAACTTTCCGCATCATTCGGAAAATAACAAGCAGGCAGCTGAGCTAAAGAACAATGGTAGCTGATACATTCACAGCAGGTCCCTTTTTTACCGCAGGGGAAGGTACAGTTGCAGTATTTCATGTTTTTTGATTTGTTTTGACAGTTTGTGGACATGGGTTCTCCTTCAACAAGCGGATTTTAATACAGGATAAGAGAATTATTTATTGATTGCAAGTCGCCTGAAAAGGAATTATGCCTGTTGCACCCCTAATTTATTTTAATAAAAAAATTAACTGTTATGCTCTTGGGACGCGTTTCGTCTCCGGTACGCGGGGTGCCGTTGATACCGTCAGTTGCAGGGGCTGTTATGCTGAAATTTGAGCTGTTCCATGCTACATGCTGCGAATCATTAGCTGCTGATTCAACCCAACTTGACGTTTCAGGTTCATCCTTAATAATTAAGGCTGTCGAGGTGACGCTGTAATCATGATAATGCCCCTGAAACTGATCTGCCTCATAAGTGCCAAGCGGCAGATCTCCTGCAGGGTTTTCGTCGCCGTCCGCCCGCCCGTTGTTCTTTGAACGCAGGAACGTTCCGCGGGCATCCGGGAGTGAACTGTTCCCGGTAACTATCTCATACTGGCTCCCGCTTACATCACGACCGTCCATCAGAACCCAGTCGGTACTTCTCTGGGACTGAAACTGGGCTTCGGTAAGCATTGAGCAGACCACATCGCCTACAGTGCCGCCGCCTTCAACCTGATTGATTAAAAGTAGAAGCGCCTGGAAGTTCTCATTCATATCCGCGGCCGAAATTACATCTCCGGCGGTAAAGCTGTTCGGGATGCTCTGTGCTGTGACTGCCGCTGAAAACAAAGCAGCGATGATAATAATTAATAATGATTTTTTCATACTCTTTCCTTAAAGACCTTTCCTTATATTATTCGCCGAAAACGGCGCCGTCCCACTGGCTGTCCTCCCAGACAGCGGTAACGGTTAATCTGTCTATATATTCAGCAGCTGATGGATCTGCAATATTGTTCAGAGGCAGCTGCTCAAAATCCCATAAATTTTTACATGTCGTCAGTAAAAATACCGTTGCAACCAATATCAACAAGATTATTTTTTTCATTCCGGCCCCCTAATACGACAACCTGAAAGCCAAAGCCGAAGGCCCTGCTTCTACACTGACATTGTTATCAGCCGTATCGGGCAACAGCAGAAGAACAATACCCGCAGCCAGACATCCAATGCCTGCTCCTGCAGCAGCCGTACCCGATATCGATTTCAGTTTATACGATTCAAGATTATCAAGATAATCTGCGCGAAGGGTCTCAAAATCATCCCCGTACCAGGCATCCTGATAAGCCTGGTAAGAAACATCGACCGTTGAAATTTTATAATCAGCTGCAGTAGCCATAAGAACCCCTCCGATCATGCCCAGAACAGCACCGCCGCCGATTAGCGACCAGCCGGTAATTTCTCTTGCCGTCAGCTGCTTTTCAACCGGTTCGAGCCCGGCAGCAGTATCTCCGGTCAGTTTCAGTGCAATAAAAGGGAGATCATCGATCAGCTCATCAGTTTCAACGTATTTACCGTTGGCCGTATATACAGTTTCTCCTGTCTCGGTCCTCAGGATCTTCGTATCAAGAATCAGTCTGCTTCCGGCCCTGCCGACGCTTCCGACAACAATCATATCCGCCGATAGCATTTTTCCTACTTCCAACTGACACGATTCGTCAGCACATCCGGAAAGAGAGAATGCCATCTCGGCCAGAATTACATCTCGTTGACTGGCATCAATAACAGTGTATTTTCCGGTATTGAACAGTTCAGTTGAAAGCATAGTCACAATGAGCTGCATATCGCTTTCGGCAATACTGCCGGTTTTAAAATCAAGAACAGTTATGATGGGATTAGATTCCTGAGCAGATATTTCAACAGCAAAAAAGAACGGAATCAAACATGTAAACCAAATAAATTTTAATCTGAAAGGTAATCTTTTTTTCATTATGTTTAAAGAGTACCATGAGTTATCCAAGAACACAAGGATAGTAATTTTCATTGACAATGATCCAATCTAACTCTAAGATATATCAGGAGTTAATAAAAGTGAAAAAAATAATTGTTATTCTTTGTCTTATCCTGATCAGTTTAGATCTTTCTGCACAGACTAGACCCAACATCTTTTCAGCAGGCGAGGTGGTGTCGGCAGCCTCAATGAACGAAAACTTTAACACACTGCTGAATTATATTAAAACTTTAAATGCCGGAGAAGCCCCTGTAGGTACGATAATAACCTCCATGCTTACTCCCGTTCAGATGTATGCGACAGCAGGAGACAGGTATGCTCTTGCCGACGGCTCGGCAGCCACTGCCGAATACACCGCCGCAACGGGTAAGGCAAATCTGCCCGACTTGAGGGGAATGTTTCTGAGAGGCCTTAACGAGAGCAGAAACGACGGGTATCAGGACCCAGACACAAGATCCGTCGGAGATTTCCAGGAGGATCAGTTCCAGGGTCACACCCTGTCAGTTGGAGCTGAGGCATTAGGCAACGACGAGTATACAAACATTGGTAACGGATCTTACGCAATAGCACGATTTAACAATCAGGATTCGTTTGCAGAAATCTACACAGACGGAACAAACGGGACGCCGCGCACAGGCCCCGAAACCCGTCCCAAAAACGTTGCTGTTTATTACTATATAAAGGTCAAGTAGGGTAAAAGGCTTCCCCGATGTCTGAGCGAAAACAACGGGGAAACCGGTTTTGATATTGGGGAATCTCTAAAAACTGCAGTTTTTAGAGATTCCCATTTTTAAATACTTTCTGGAGGTCTATCGACCGATTTCTTCCTCATACTTTACGGCCCACCCTGTTTCAGCCATTTCGTTAAGGAATGCTTTCGGATCAAGACATTCCGGAGCTATAACTCCGAAATCGGCTTTTCCTTTGAGGATCATTTTTGCGCCGGCGACAGCAGGCAACGCGACAGCAATATTTGTTGTTCCGAATTTCCTGAAGACTTCCAGTTTTTCACTGCCGCTTGATGTCAATGAACACGGATACCACAGCTTGTGTTTATATATTTTACCGTTCACGGCGCCTTCCACTTCAACCAGGTAGGGGTGCAGAATTGTTGAATCTTTTGCCGCTGTTTCTTCATTTTCCGTGAAAAAATTGTCCGAAGGCTGCTTTACCAGTTTCATTAATACATCGATAGGCGCTACTTCTACGCCCTTTACGTTTATCTTGTCGTAACCGGCAAACCCCATCTTTACAAAAGACGCCGCGTTAAGATCCACCGCGTATTTGAACTCAACATGCTTTACACCCTTTCCGATAAACCTGGGAAGGGTCACCGGCTCTTCATGGTGATGGTGCGCTATCAGGTTCTTTCCCACCGGCCCGGGGAATTCATATTCCTCCTGCCCGGCAAATGCCGGAACCTGTGTATATTTCCCGTTTGTAAAAACTGTCGGAGGATCGGCATAATCCGTTAATGCTATTTCCGGGCACCATGATGGGATCCAGGTTGTTATCCTGTCCTTTTTAGCCAGGTCCCTGTGGCCGACTTTCAGTTTTATCGATTCGACTGTATCCATAGTATCGCAGATAAGCCTGGCGAACACATTAATAAGCCCCGGGGCTCCTCCACAACCGACAATTCCGGTAATATTTTTCTCTTCAAACTGCAGCCCGACTTTCAGCGGGAATTCAGTTTCAAGCTCATTCCAGATAGGGTTATCAAAAGCCGTATCAATATAATGCACCCCGGCTTTCATTGCCGCCTGCATTATCTGCGGATTAAATTTCAGAAGAGCAAAATTAAGGATTATATCAACCCCGTTCGCAAGCCTTACAATATCTTCTACGTCAGAAGCATCTACCCGTTCTGCAAAAAATTTTGCTGATCCGATGTGTTCAACGACCCTTCGGGCCTGATCAATATTTATATCGGCCAGAACAACTTTTTCCGTTTCCTCATCATTGGCCAGAATTGACGCGCAAGCGGCGCCCTGTGCCCCGGCGCCGACTATCAGGTATTTAAACATACAGTCAACTCCTTACGACTCTATCTTCCACGGAAAGGGGGACGCCGGTTTCCGCCAGAAGTTTCAGAAAAATATTCGGATCGAGGCATTCGGAGGATATTGTCCCTGATTCTGTACGTCCCGATGAACACATCTTCGCACCGATAACGGCAGGCAGGGCCACGCCGACATCAGTGGAGCCGAAGAGGTCGTAAACCTTTATTTTATCCTCGGTTGTCAGGATGAAGGTATAGGGCTCCGACAAGGTATAGGTAACGGGTTTTCCGCCTTCAAGGCCCTTAACTTCAACTACCCATATCTGTGTGGCCTCAAGAGGTTCCGCCGCGGTTTTCTCATTTTCTTCCAGAAAAACATTACCAGGCGGCACCATCATTTTCATAAGAACGTCCCTTGGTGAGACTTCCTGACCATTCACCGTTATTGTATCTGGTTTACCAAATCCCATTTTAACGAAGGTTGCAGCCTGATTATCAACCGGGTATTTAAATTCACAGTACTTTATTCCCTTTCCGATAAAAAACGGCAGCGTAACCTGCTCCTGGTGCTGGTGGTGACATATTGCTATCTCTCCAAGAGGATCGGGAAACTTGTACACTTCAGGTTCGCCGAATATCGGAGATGTTTCGTATTTGCCGTTTCTGAATATTGCGGGTTCAACCGCATAACCCCAAAGGGCCCTGAAAGGGTTCCATCCGGGATTCCATGCTCCGGCGACAAGTTCTTCAGGCTGATTCCCTACAGGACCTTCGCCGAATTTCATTCGTATTTCTTCAACTTCATCGAGTTTATCGCACAGGTATCTTACGCCCACATTAAGAAAACCCGGGGTTCCGCCGCAGCCGACAAGTGCTGTCAAGCCGGCATTTTTAAATTCCTTATCAAGCAGAAGGTCTCGTCCTTCTATAATCTGGGACAATATGTTGTCCCTTGCGCAGATATCCATCAGTTCGGGTTCGCCGAACGAGGTATCCACATAATGGGCCCCCGCATTCAAAGCTGCCTGCATTATTTTTTCGCTGAATACAGGAAGGGTCAGGTTAATGACAACATCACACCCCCGGGCAGCTCTTTCAATCTCTTCTACGTTGCCCGCGTTTAGTTTCACGGCAGAAACCTTGCCGCTTCCGATTTTATTTTTAACCTTTCGGCATAAATCCATATCAATATCGGCAAGAATAACTTCCTCCATTTCGGAACCCCTGGCAAGTATCGAAGCACAGGGTCCGCCCTGTGCACCTGCACCGATGACCAATACTCGTTTCAATTTTATCTCCTTAAAAGCGTTTTATTTTTTAATAACTGTGATTTCAGTTTTGATTTCAAATTTTCTTTTTCTCAATTCTTCAAAATATCTGCCGACATCAAGGCACTCTTCAGGCCCCCAGACTCCGGGCCGGACAAGATCAAGACCAAGCATCTGTGCTCCTATTGAACAGTTCATTGATGTTCCCGCATCATTATACTTTTCATATAAGGGATCCGGATTCACCATTACTGTTGTTGTAACCTCAGCCGGCATACCGTTTATTGTTCCGATGCCCGTTGCGAAATGAATCTCATAATAGGTTTGTTCCGGAATCAGCGAGCTGTTCCGCTCAATATTTCTTTTTATCAATAATTCCAGAAACTCTCCGGGCATAATTTTATTACCATGAAAATCAACAGGATCATCAAAATCTCCGAACCCGGCTGAAACCATGGATTTCCATAATGAATTTTCATATTCGGGCAGATGCAGCCGCCATGTCATTTCCCTGATTCCCTTTTCTTTAATACCCCTTGAAAAAGGTACGGTTAACGGTTCGGAATGCATCGAATGCATAAATTCCGTTTTGCCGAAAGGCTCCGGCAGAATTTTTGTAACTTTACCGCTTTGCGGCGGCATCTCCACCAGTTTTCCGTCGTAAAACTGTTTGCTCGGGCGGGCAAACTCTGCAAGCAGAGTTAAAGTACTGTATGCCGGCACCAGCACCGGGTTATCCGGTCCGTCAAGCTTCGCCGCCCAAAAAAGGTTAATACTGTCGATCGTGTCAAGTTCATCGGCCACAGAACGGCAGATAACATTGGACATTCCCGGATCAGCTCCCAGCCCGAGAATTGCCGGAACGCCGGCAGCAACCCATTTATCATGTTCAGCTTTCTGTTTTTCAGTGTATATTCCCATTCCGCCGTAATCAACATAGGGCGTGTGCGTTTCAAGACAGTAATGAAAAATATCAAGCTGCAGATCCAAAAAAGTGGGAACAGCATTTATGCACAGATCCGCCTTTTCGAGCAGGTCCTTTACGCCGGCTGCGTCCCTGACGTCAACCCCGACCGGTGTAATTCTCGGATCACCAAGCTCAGTTGCAAGTTTCCTAACCGCAGCAATGTCATAATCAGCTGCTATTACCTCTTTAATACCGGAACCGGAGGACTGGCCGGAAACAAGATCCCTCACAGTACCGGAACCCATTAACCCGCCGCCGCCTAAAATTAATATCTTCATAAAAAACCTCTTGTAAGCCGCCGGGAATACCCTCCCGGCAGCCGTAAATGATTACAAAATAAATCCCAGAATCAGGGTTAATACGAAGGTAACTGCCGCACCTATAAAACCGTACGGAGCCTGCGTCAACGCGTGATCCATGTTATCGCAGCCTGATGCTATGGAAGTAAGAACAGTCGCATCTGAATAGAAACATATATGACTGCTGAAAGTTCCTCCGCCGACTATAGCCGCTGCCGTAAGGTAAGGATTTGCGCCGACAGCGATGGCAAGAGGAAATATTATCGGTACCATAAGGGCCGGAACACCCCAGTTGCTGCCTGTAATGAAGGAGACAACGGAAACGGCCAGAAACGTTATCGCAGGGAATATGTTTGCACCCATTATGGGTTCAAGTTTCTCAACTACAAAATTCGCCAGACCTATTTCCTTTGAAGTTGCCTGCACCATAAATGCACCGACAAGAATGAAGATCATCGGCAGCATGTTCTGAAAACCCTTCACTACAGATTTAAAAAAGTGATCAAACCCTATGGTTTTAGTAGGTACGTATAAAACAAACTGTAATGCTACTGCCGCTATAACAGCAACAAGTATATCTTCAGTAAGTAAGGTAACAACAACAAGAAGAGCCAGCGGGGCCAGGAAGTTTATTACACCCTTAACTGTGTTGATTTCATCAAGATTAACCTCTTCAGTTTCAGCATTCAGTTCAATGCTGCGATCCGAAAATGTTTTACCGGTATCCTTAACCCTCTGGTAGGCCTTTTTCATTGGACCGATCGGCGGAATAATCTGCATCGAGAAAAGAAAAACAATTACCAGGGCTATCCATGCATAAAAGATAAACGGCAAGGCCTTAAGATATATTTCCATCCCGGAACCGAGGTGCGCAAAAGATTCGTCGTTGCCGAATACACCCGAATAAAAAATAACCCAGGTTGAGATCGGTACAATTACGCACATGGGGGCTGCTGTTGAATCGATAACATAAGCCATTGATTCACGGGGAAGCTTGTTCTTGTCGCAGATGGGTTTCATGACGGCCCCTGAGGTAATTGAATCAAGGTAATCATCAACAAACAGTACAACGCCGATTATAAAAGTTGAGATGAGACTTCGTCTCTGGTTCCTGCACCATTTCAGCAACAGTTTTGAGAATGCAAATGAACCTCTCGATTCTTCCGCAAGCGCAAGAAAAGCTCCGAACAGGCCGAAAGCTATTACATACCAGGCTGTATCACCGTCGGAGCAAACCTCCAGCAGCTTGTTCAGCCACGGCATGAAAAACCTGAACCCATGGATGATTATATACGCTATAACCGATCCAAGAAGCAGAGCCTCAAATGTTTTCCGTGTTTTCAGTGCGAACAGTATTATTACTATCGCCGGAACCAGGGAAAGAATTCCATAATGATCCATACTAATTTCTACCCTCCAAATATATGAATTTCATTTATGGTAAGGTCAAAATTTTCTTATGTCAAGAAAAAATGTTTGTATTTCGCTTTTTTTTGCCTTTTTAGTTTGTTTTACGTTTTATTTTGATATATTTATTTGTTTTACGACTTATATATTTAATCCATATCAAATTAACTTCTTAAAACAGCCCTGAATCTTGAACATGGAAGGTTATGCAAGTATATTGTTAATGAGACAAAAACAGGAGCTGCGTTTTGGAAATTGATAAAATTGATACCGAGATAATCAAATTACTGCAGCAGGACGGCAGACTGCCGTTTAAAACAATAGCTGAAAAAATCGGAGTATCGGAAACAACAATCCGGAAAAGGGTTCAGATCCTGAAAGACAACAAGGTTTTTCAGATTGTAGCCGTGTGCGACCCTATCAAGCTGGGATTTCCCATATCCGGATTAATAAAAGTGCAGCTGGATCCGTATTATGCAGATAGCGTTATTAATGAAATCAAGCAGATTAAAGAAATTTGGTATATAGCAGTCACTACCGGCGCCCATGATCTGGATGTTGAGTTCAACGTAAGATCGCTTCAGGAGATGGAAGATTTAATATTTAAAAAAATATATAATATAAGAGGAGTACTAAGAGCCGACTCCTCTGTAGTAATGAACTATCTCAAACGTACATATGAGTGGGGAACTGAAGGGTCTCCCGGCTCAGATTCTCTATGATATATTCTTTATGAATCCGTATATTATCCCCGCCGATACTTTTTCCTGTATTCTCCCGGCGTCATTCCGTGCCTTGACCTGAACCCTGCATGAAACCGCTGCATGGAATTATAACCCGAATCGGATGCGACTGATTCAACAGTGGCGTCGGTACTTATTAGAAGCTTTTCGGCAAAAGACAGTCGTGCCGAAACTATCTCATCATGAACACTTGTCTTCAGAATCTTCCTGAAACGTGTTTCCAGTGTTCTGCGGGAGACAGCCATTCTGTCCGCCAGTTCAGATACTGTGATTCCGGAACTTACATCGGTTCTTATCAGGTTGACGGCGCTTTGAACAAGCTGATCACGGCTGACAAAAATCCTTGTTGATTCACGCTCCATGATTCCTTTCGGCATGACAAGAATTTCGGAAGTATAAGACCGAACAGGATTTTTCCTGTGAAGCAACGTATCAAGCAGCCCGGCTGCCCTGTAGCCGATTTGTTCGCAGTCAAGCTGTACGCTGGACAAGGACGGTGCCGCCAGCTCACAGAGGATATCTTCATTATCCACACCCAAAATGGCCAGTTCTTCCGGAACAGATATACCGAGGCTTCGGCAAACCGATGTGACTTTCACACCGGCGGTATCGTTGCATGCAAACACAGCGCCCGAGATGGGAAGCGATTTAAGCCAATCGTTAAGCGAATCTGACCGGTCAAACTGCTCCCACCACTCAAGGCTGCGTTCAAAAACCGGGAAAGAGCTCTTTCCGATACCGGCGACGAACCCCTCCTTGCGCTTTTGAGACCAGCCGACATTTTCGACACCGCAGTAAGCATAATGAATGAATCCGCGTTCCGACAGGTGAATGCCGGCTTTCTTCCCCGTCATAAAGTCATCATTGCTGACCTGGTGAAAAGATCTTCGGCTGTATGCACCAGCAACATCAATAACCGGAATATCAAGACTGCCGAAAAGATCGGCATCACCGGCAAACTCGATTCTGGTAATAATTCCGTCTCCTTTCCATTCGGTTATATCGTCAAGACTGCCGAACATCCATCCGTAACCCGACAGTTTCCAGCCTCTCTCTTTTGCGAAGCGAACAACACCGCGGGCTATTCCGTGTTCATAGTGATCATTAATTCCCATACAGAGAGCTATATTGCGCATTTCATTATAAATACTACGCTTTTTGAGCATTGTTATCAAGCAATCCCGGCTCTATGATGTATTTATTATGGAGGACAATTATGAAGAAAGATGACTTGATTGTTGTTACCGGCGCGGGCGGGTTTATTGCCGGTGCGCTTGTAAGATATTTCACGGAAAAAGGCTTTACCAATCTGAGGGCGGTTGACAAGAAACCCCTCTACCAGTGGTACCAGGTTGTAGAAGGAGCCGAAAGCCTCTGCCTTGATGTAAGCGAGTACCAAAACTGCGTCCGTGCGGTTGAAAATGCAAAAGAGGTTTACAACCTGGCTGCAGATATGGGCGGAATGGGATTTATCGAAAAAAACCGTGTGGAATGCCTGCGTTCAATTCTTATAAACACAAATATGATTGAAGCAGCATACAATGCGGGAGTCGGCAGATATTTCTTTTCATCATCAGCCTGTGCCTATAACACTGATTTGCAGAAAAACCCTGATGTTATAGCTCTTAAGGAATCCGATGCTTATCCGGCTATGGCTGAACGTGGATACGGATGGGAAAAACTTCTTTCAGAGATGTTCTGCGAGGAATATGCTGCAGAGAGGGGAATGAAAACCTTTATTGCAAGATTCCACAATGTTTACGGACCCTACGGAACCTGGGACGGCGGACGTGAAAAGGCTCCCGCAGCAATGTGCCGCAAGGTTATTGAAGCCCGGGACAGCGGAACCGGTGAAATGGAAATCTGGGGCGACGGATCTCAAACCCGTTCATACATGTATATCGACGACTGTACAAAGGGCATAGATATAATCACCCACTGTGATGATCTCATAGCCACACCGATCAACCTCGGCTCATCCGAGCTTGTTTCGGTAAACGAGCTTGTTGACACCGTGGAAAAAGTTGCCGATTTCAAAGTGAAAAGAACATATAACCCGGACGCACCCAAAGGCGTTGCAGGCAGAAACTCGGATAATACATTCATCAAATCCGTCCTGAACTGGGAGCCGTCAACCCCGCTGGCCGAAGGGATTGCAAAGACATACAGATGGATCAAACAGCAGTACAGCGACCGTAAAGCCGGAAAAAGGACCGTCAGCTGAAAATGACTGATGCAATCGGCATGATTCCCTACCGAATGGCGTTTGCAGGCGGCTGGATCGATCAGCCGTTTGTTTCCGCCGTAAACCCCGACTCTTTCGGATCAATGGTCGTAGTAAGCATTCAACCGCAATTCAGGCTGATGGACAGATGCGGGATGGCCACCAGCTCACGGAAAGTTGCCCAGCGGATCTGGAACGGAAAAATTCCTGATGAAGATTACGGCCGACTGACACGCGAATTATACAATGAAGAAAACAAGGATCTTCCGGCGCCGTCGGGTTCACAGGATATGGTAGGAATCATCTACCCGGGAATAAGCAGGCTTGACTATTCCATTGAGCATGAAGGCGGTTATTTTCCTTTTCATATCGAATCGAACACCGGACAGGAAACAGCTGAATGGCTTGAAAGAAACATCAGTCTGGTTCCTGTCGCACAGCGGCCTGAAGGGTATAATCCGCTTGAAACCAGGAACCTCGAACCTGAAGATGTCCGCCGGCTGGGACAGACAGGCAGGGACTGCTTTGACGCCATAATAAATATGGACTCAAAAGCGCTCGGTGCATCAATGAACACCTGCATGGAATGCTGGGAAAAAATCCTGCCGGGAACCGTTCTTCACCAGACACTGAAAGTAGATCTGAAAAAAGTAATGAGGCATTACCAGGAACGGTATGACGGTGCAATGTATTCGGGCTGCGGCGGCGGATACCTGTATGTTGTTTCGGAACAGGATGTTCCGGGCGGAATAAGGATAAAGGTCAGATTGTGAAAAAGGTTATTGTTTCAGGCAGCTTCGATGATATCAGAACTTCTCATATTGCTTTTCTTAGAACTGCCGCTGAATACGGCTCTGTAAATCTTGTTCTGTGGCCCGATGAAATGCATAAAAACGTATACGGCGCATATCCCAGGTTCAATCTGCAGGAACGATTGTACTTTACGGAATCAATAAAATACATTGATACCGTAATCACGGTAAATACCGCGTTCGACCCGGATCGGTTACCGGAAGAAGCCGGTGCTGCTGATTACTGGCTTGTTTTTCCGGAAGATCAGAACGATTCAAAAAAAGCATACTGCAGAGATAACGGACCTGCACTTGTCGCTGCCGGCCATTCGGATTTCAAATTGAATAAATACGCTGAACATCTGCCTGACAGCGACGGGAAAAAAATCGTCGTTACCGGATGTTATGATTATTTTCATACCGGCCACATCAGGTTTTTTGAAGAAGTCTCTGAATACGGAGAGCTGTATGTAATAATAGGCAGCGACAGGAATGTTGAGATGCTAAAGGGAGAAGGACATCCGCATTACAGCGAAGACGAACGTCTTTTCATTGTTCAGTCCATAAAGTACGTAAAGGGCGCCTGTATTTCAACCGGCAGCGGATGGATGGATGCCGAACCTGAAATAAAAATCCTGAAACCGGACATCTATGCAGTCAACGAAGACGGTGACAAACCCGAAAAACGTGAGTTCTGTGAAAAATACAACCTTCAGTACCTGATTCTGAAAAGAACACCAAAAGAAGGCCTGCCGGTAAGAAGCAGTACTGAGTTACGGGGATTCTAATTCAAAGGGACCTATAATAGCGGGAAAAAATCATTTCCCTTATCGTCTATCAGAATAAACGCAGGCAGGTCTCTCACGGTAATCATGTAAACCGCCTCCATTCCGAGCTCGGGAAACTCAACGACTTCGGATGAGGTCACACAATCACGACCCAGGATTGCCGCGGCGCCTCCGACAGAACCCAGGTAAAAACCGCCGTATTTCCGGCAGGAATCAACAACCGCCTGCGACCGGTTGCCCTTTGCAAGCATAACAAGGGACGCGCCTTCTTTCTGAAACTCCGGAACATATGGATCCATACGGCCGGCGGTAGTAGGTCCCAGGGAACCTGAAGCCCTGCCTTCCGGGGTTTTCGCGGGACCGGCGTAGTAAATGATATGCTCCTTAAAATATTCAGGCACCCCTTCCCCTTTTTTAAGCCGTTCATAAAGCTTTGCGTGTGCAATATCGCGGGCTACAATAATCTTTCCGCTGAGCATTACCCTTGTTTTGACCGGATACCGGCTTAACGTCCGGCGCAATTCTTCCATCCCTGCCGACAGATCAATTCCGACCGCTTCGCCGATTTTCTTTCCCGGCTTCCTGCCGGCTGAAGTTTTAAGAAATCTCGAAGGGTCGGTCTCAAGCTTTTCGAGGAAGATACCGTCGGCTGTAATCTTTGCCCTGATATTACGGTCGGCGCTGCAGCTTACTCCTATCCCAACCGAACAGGAGGCTCCGTGCCTCGGCAACCGTATAACCCTTACATCATGGCAGAAATACTTTCCACCGAACTGCGCCCCTATTCCCAGGCTGCGGGTCATTTCAAGAATATCCGCTTCAAGATGCCTGTCGCGAAACGCGCGGCCGTACCGGTTCCCGTTTTCGGGCAGGTTATCATAATATTTCGCTGAAGCAAGTTTAACAGTCTTCAGGTTCATTTCCGGGGATGTTCCCCCTATCACAACTGCAAGATGATACGGCGGACAGGCTGAGGTGCCGATTGAGGCAATCTTTTCCGCCAGAAAAACCCTGAGCCTGTCGGGTTCGAGCAGGGCTTTTGTCTCCTGAAACAAAAAGGTCTTGTTTGCAGAACCGCCGCCCTTGGTAATAAACAGAAACTCATAGCTTCCGCCCGGTACAGCGGCAATATCAATCTGGGCCGGAAGATTTGTTCCGGAGTTGACTTCTTCGTACATTGAAAGGGGAACGGTCTGTGAAAAACGGAGATTATTTCCCTGATAAGCCTGATAAATTCCCCGGCTGAGAGCTTCGGCATCATCGGTCCCGGTATAAACGTTCTCGCCTTTGTGGGCTACCACGATTGCCGTCCCGGTGTCCTGGCATCCCGGATACTCCATTTCAGCCGATATAACTGCATTCTCAAGAAGGGTTTCGGCAATATAAACATCATTTTCCGAAGACTCCGGATCTTCAATAATTTTTTGAAGACCCTCAAGATGAGAAGTCCGCAGCAGATAAGAAATCTCTCTTACGGCCTGTTCGGCAAGAAAACTCAGCCCTTCCGGCTCAACAGACAGAATAGTCCGCCCGGCAGCCGTAAACGTTGTTACAAACTTATTCGCAAGCAGCCTGTATTCACATTCAGGTGTTGCATGTTCGAAGATTTCCTGATAAATGAACTCGCTCATACCGGGACATCTTACATTTTTATACGGTTTTAATAAAGCACAGCCGGGTCATGATTCAGAAATCTGCAAAGTGTCAGCCAGAAACCTCCTGACTTCCTCTCTGAATTCTGCCGGCTTTTCGGAATGAATCCAGTGTCCGGCCCCGTCGATCACCTTAATAGTATACGACGGGAAAAGCTGCCTGATTATGTCCCTGTTCTTATCCTGGATAAAACCGGAATTGCCTCCCTTTATAAACAAAACAGGACCGTTATAAACCCTGCCGCCGTCAACAGCCTGCCAGATATTCTCATAATTTCCGGTTATCCCGTCAATATTTATCCGCCATTTAAACCGTCCGTCATCCGACCTTCTCAGGTTGGTAAGAAAAAACATCCTTAAGTGCCTGTCGGGTACATATTCCGCCAGAAGTGAATCTGCGTCTGACCGCCGTTTTATTCCGCTTAAATCAATCTGTTTTAATGAATCAATATAATCGATATATGCCGGTTTGTATTGAATCGGCGCAATATCGGCCACAATAACCGAATCAATCCTGTCCGGATAACCAAGAGCCGCTTCCATTGCAGTCTTGCCGCCCATTGAATGGCCCGCAACGCTGAACCGTTCCAGCTTCAGCGCATCTGCAAGTTTTACAAGATCTTCGGCCATCAGCGGGTAATTCATTTCCGGGCTGTGCGGAGATGAGCCGTGATTGCGCTGGTCAACAGCAATACAGCGAAAACCATATTCTGAAAGCGCCCTGCAGGTTGAACCCCAGTTATCAGAACTTCCGAGCAAACCATGAAGAAAAAAGACCGCCCGAAAGCGGTCTGAGCCATATTCCTTATAATTGAGAATCATTGCGCCCCGCTTGCCTTTTATTTATTCGCAACAGGGTGTTCTTTGGCCCCTGCATTGGGGATATCACCCACACCGCTGAAAATATAACCGGGCCTGTAGGCAAACCGATTCATCTCGGTTTCATCAGTAACGCCGCTCAAAACAAGAACTGTTTCTATTTCGGATTCGATTCCCGATACTATATCGGTATCCATCCTGTCGCCGACTATTACCGTATCTTCACGTTTGGTTTCAAGACGCTTGAGAGCCTGCCGCATCATCAGCGGATTGGGCTTGCCGATATAGTAGGCCTTATTGCCTGTGGCAAGCTCTATCGGCGCCATCAGCGCCCCGGTTGCCGGAGCTATTCCGTTTTCAATAGGACCGGTAAGATCAGGATTGGTCCCAACCAGTTTAGCCCCGCCTATAACAAGATTAACAGCATGTTCAAGCATGTCCATATTATATGTTTTGGACTCTCCGACAACTACGTAATCAGGATTTACATCATTCATCGTCATTCCGGCATCATAGAGGGCATTTATAAGACCGGCTTCGCCTATTACAAAGGCAGAGCCGCCCGGCTGCTGCTGCGCAAGGAACCCTGCCGTAGCAAGAGCGCTTGTGTAGAAATGCTCTTTCTCAACTACAACGCCAAGCCTGGAAAGCTTCTGCTGCAGCTCAAGAGGTGAACGCTGACTTCCGTTCGTCAGAAAAAGAAATTTCTTGTCTTCTTTTCTGAGCCAGTTTACAAATTCCTTTACACCCGGAAGCAATTTGTTACCATGATAGATAACACCGTCCATATCGCAAATAAACGCTTTTTTCTCCGTTAAATCACTCATACTGATATTATAATTTAAAACTCAACGTTAATCCATGTCCAATCGGAATTATTGAAGTTAGAAGTTTGTTACTACCGAATGCAAGTTCGTTATATTGATCGGTAAATTTTCCCAGGTTGGGCCGGACCCGCGGTTCAAAACTGAATAGTGTATCGTCCGCTATCAAGAGTCCTCCGGGCTTTAAAAGATCAACTGTTCTTTCAAACAATTCAGGATAAAGATATTTACCGCAATCCTGAAAGATAATGTCGAATTCCGGCTCAAGTTTATCAAGTTCTTCTGCTGCATCGCCCAATATCGCCCTTACATTTGAAAAACCTGCTTCCCTGAAATTACGGACTGCTTCAAGGTGAAGCCTTTCTTTCGAATCAATCGTTACAAGCCGGCCGCCCGTGACCGACAGTGCTTTAAGAATCCATAAAGCCGAGCAGCCGTTGCTTGTTCCAATCTCAAGAACCCGTTTTGCCCCCGTCAGCCTTACAAGCAATTCCAGGAAACGTCCGGTCTCAGGCTCAATTGACGGCTGTACATCGTTCCTTTGCAGGTTTTCATTCTCTATCCTTTCCAGAACAGAAAGTTCCGGTTTAATCAAATCACGTATATATTCCAGTTTGCGCCTTGAATTTTCCATAATCAAATTTTACATAAAAAGTGACACTTTGAAAATGCCGCTGTGTTATATTAAATACTTAAAGTTAGTATAAACGTTTGGAGGAACTAATGGACGAAAGAGAAGAAAAATACAAGATAGCCAGAAAAAGAGCTAAAGCGAAGATTGATTTTTTACGTCACCTTATCACTTATATAATTGTTATCTGTTTTCTCGCTATAGTAAATAATATGACCTGGGGCGGATACCAGTGGTGGCTGTGGGCGGCGCTTGGCTGGGGAATTGGAATTGTCTCGCACTTCTTTCAGGTTTACGCATTTAAAGGAAGCCTTTTTGAGGAGAGAATGATACAGCGGGAACTTGACCAGATGGAAGACGAACGCCAGGATTACCGGGATTGAAATGAACAGGTCATTTATTGATATCATAAACATTCTCGGGGCCATCCTGGTAGCCGCCGTCATTATTTTCGCTTTTTATTCACTGTTCATCGACAAACCGTTTTATGAACCGTCTTCATACTGGAACAACGGTTCAGGAACTGCAATTAACGAAGGAGAAGAATCGGGCACTTATGAAAGCGATAAACCTGTCGACAAACTGTACATCAAGAATATATCCGGAATTATAGAAGCAGAAAGCTGGAATGAAAACTACATCAAACTTGACTTTAGAAAACACGGCCCGGGGAAAGCTCCCGAGGTAAAAACGGATCTTGCAGGCACCGAACTGACTATTGCGGCTGTCTACCCCAAATCTCCGGGCAACTTCGGCTCTGTCGATTTTTTTCTGAAGGTACCTGAAGACCTGATGTTTCTGAAAGTGAATTCAGTCAGCGGAAGAATTAATATAAGCGGACTCGGCGAAGATACCGAACAAAAACTTTCAACAACATCCGGAAACATCACGACTGACAGCGCCGGCGACCTGGATATATCAAGCGTCAGCGGCGCATTATCATTCAGCGCGTTCGGCGATGAAATAGAAGCTTCAACTACATCAGGCCGGATACAGGGGGTACTTGAAAAAAATCATCCTTCCGGTAAAATTGACATCAGTTCGGTTTCAGGAAGAGTTATGCTTGAAGTTCCATCCGGTTTTAATGCTGATGTGGATCTTCATTCAGTCAGCGGATCTGTTTCATCAGAACTGCCGGTTTCCGTAACCGAAACAAAACGAAATACAATAAGAGGAGTTATCGGCAGCGGCGGAACGGATGTTGAAATAAGCACAGTTTCCGGCTCGATTAAAATTACTGAATGACAGGACTCATCCTCGAAGGCGGCGGTATGCGCGGAGCGTTTACCGCCGGCGTACTTGATGCTTTCTTAAACAACAACATTCATTTCGATTCTGTCTACGGCGTCTCCGCCGGGGCCAGCAACGGGGCAAGTTATGTAGCCCGGCAATTTCAGCGCAATAAAAAGGTCTTTGTGGATTATGTGGGAAAATACAGTTATTTCAGTCCTGTAAATATCTTCACTCAACATAACCTGCTTGATGTTGAGCTGTTGTTCAACACCTATCCCAATATTCTGATTCCTTTTGATTACGAGACTTTTGAATCTTCACCGTCAAAATTCTATTCGGTCCTTACCGACTGTATAACCGGAAAACCTGTATATCTCGAGCGCGGCAACTTCAGCAGGGAAGACTTTATGATGAAGGTGCTTGCCGGCTCAAACAGCCTTCCGCTTTTGTCGCCGGCGGTCAGCCTGAACGGCAGGTTCTACCTTGACGGAGGAATAAGCGATTCCATCCCCGTTCGAAGGGCTGAGCATGACGGGTGCAATAAAAACATCATCATTCTTACAAGAGAGCCGGGCTACAGAAAAAAAGAATCATCACTCAATCGTCTCGTCAATATAGTCTATCGCAAATGGCCTGAAATGACATCGCGCTTTGAAAACAGACATAACGAATACAACAATGCGGTTGAATACTGTGAGCAGGCTGAAAAAGAAGGCAGAGCCCTGATTATCAGGCCCGAAACAACAATGGAAGTCGGCCGCACTGAAAAAGATACTGGGAAACTGCAGAATCTATATAACCACGGTCTTAACAGGGCCGAAACCCTCAGGGAAGAAATCACGGAGTTTTTAAGCTGAAACCCGGATGCATATTCATGGAATTATACAGAGACATTTGACCGTACATTTTTTTATATACGAATAGATTCATCTAATTAGCATTTGATATAAAGATTTAAAGGTATTAGATTATTAGTATATATATGTCAAAGAGGAGAAAGAACAAGATCATTTTTCCATTACTGATAATCGGAATAGTAATAACCTCCATTATTTTAACACTGCCTTTTCTAATCTCGGGAAAGGTTGAAGCAGTTCCCGTATCCTTCTATTTTGAACAGAACATCCCCGGAGAATATCCGCACCACAGGGAAAATCAGCTTGCCATACTTACGCTCAATATCGGACACGGACGGGGAAAAGGATTTCACCAGCTTATTCAAAGCAGAGAAAAAATATCATCAAATGCAGAGGCTATTGCAGAAACAATAAACAGGGAAGAAATTGACATTACAGCCCTGCAGGAGGTAGACGGCCCTGGATTATGGAACGGCGGGCTTGATTTAATTGAAAACATTGCCGAGAAATCAGGCTATCCCCACGGAATATGGACCAAAAATGTAGAAACCGCCGCACTCAGTTACGGGACGGCATTGTTAAGCGACGCAGCCTATTCCCATGCTGAATCCTACACTTTTAAAGCACGGCCTTTCATTCTCCCAAAAGGCTTCACCATGGGTATATTCAGGATATCCGAGAATACCGGCAAACATGTCTGTGTCGTTTCAGTTCACCTGGCGCCGCTGCTTGCACCGATGCGCAGGCGACAGGCTGATATAATAATAAGAAACCTGGAAAAACTTGATTACCCGCTTGTTATAGCCGGGGATTTCAACTGCGGGTATAACAGGAACTCCGCTGTAAAACTTCTTGCCGACAGGCTTAATCTTTGTGTTTGGGATGAAAAATCAGAAAAACTTGGTACCCATCAACCCGGCAACAGGCGCCTGGACTGGATAATGATCACAAAAGACCTTGAATTTGTAAGTTATGAGGTACTTCCGGACAGGATATCGGACCACAAGGCAGTTAAAGCTGTTATAAGGTATAAAAAGGAAATAATAAACTAATGAGGCTCTTTCAAAACTCAGGGAGTTTTGTAAAGAGCTTCCATAATGTAACTGAAGAAAAAATTACAACTTCTTATGCTGTATATAATAACTTAAAATTGTAATTTTTTTCTTCAAAGCTTCTTGCTAAACTAACCGAGTTTTGCAAGAAGCTCTAATGATATTTAATAATATTCCGCTGTGACATCATGGATGTTTTAGTACTTCCTTCAGGAAGCACTAAAACTCCGAGGAATCTAAGCTCAGCCGGGTCTTCCCGGATGGGCTTGGATTTTAATCTTCCGGTGAGAAATCATCCTTTGATGCACCGCAAAGAGGACAAACCCAATCTTCCGGAAGATCAGCAAAAGCTGTACCTGCAGCTACACCGTTATCCGGATCACCTTCTGCCGGATCATAAACATATC
Source organism: Spirochaetia bacterium (assembly GCA_963675665.1). Classification (GTDB taxonomy): domain Bacteria; phylum Spirochaetota; class Spirochaetia; order UBA9216; family UBA9216; genus Thalassospirochaeta. The sequence continues at coordinate 1,868,694 of OY776510.1, read as the reverse complement.
CGCAAACATCGCATACATACTTCATTCACATACTCCTTAATATAATATGTTTAAGCTTTCCACAAACCGTGTACATTACAGTATTCACGGGCTGATACATCGTCATGATGACCGCACAGAAACTCCGCAACAGGTTCGTCACCCGGTTTAAGGAATTTTTTACCGCTTTTGCCGTCATAACTCAATTCAATCCACTCAATAAAGTGTTCATCAACCATTGGATGGATAGTACTTCCGACAGTGACTCTGTAACCGCCGTCTATCTTCTCTATTACCGGAACATGTTTTTCAGTAGCAGAATCGGCAGTCTTCTCTTTAAGACATTCCATCGGCTGTCCGCAGCATACCAGCTGCCCGTCTGCACCATGAACAACCTCTACAACATTACCGCAGAGGTTGCATTTGTAAATTTCTTTTTTTACCGCCACTTTATACTCCTATATTATTTTCCAGATCTGCATATGACAGATCCGGATGGATTCCAATTCTGGACATGCTAAAATCATACTTTACGGGATCTTCTTTGTCAAATAATTTCAGATTTTCAGTAATTTCTCTTGCTGTTTTGATATCCGCAGTTCTGCGTGATGAAAGGCCCAGGTACCGGCTGACTTTCATTACATGGGTATCGACGGGAATCAACAGCTCGGAAGGACTAAACTTCCAGAACCCGGGATCTATTTCGTCTCTTCTTACAACCCAGCGGAGAAATAAAAACAGCCGCTTGCATGCGCTTCCGCACTCCGGGTTTGAGACAACATTGCGACCGCAGCCTTCACGGTTGACATTATTCGCTATTCTGATTAACCCCGCGATAACCGGGGGGACAGACAAATCATCATTTGCAGCCGAAGAATAGCCTTCCATGAAACAGGCTTCAATGCTTCCATAATCAATATAGATTCTGCGAAGTCCGAGCATAAACTGCGAAATGTCGGCTGATGAATAAAACCTGTATTTGAAACCTGAAAAAAGAGAACGAATTTCTTCAGGGCTGCGTTCGACAAGACCCTTATACGGATTTCCAAGAACATCAAAAATCCTTTCAAGAAAACTGATAATATTTCCTACCCGGCCTAAAGCAAATGATGCAGCAATAAAAGCCGCTGCTTCGATATCAAGGTTGTCGGTATAACGCCTTGGGAAAAGCAGCGGATCAGGATCGATATACTCCGGCCTGTGATATTTTTTATAATTATCATTAAGGATACTTTCTGTATTCGTCCTCATGTTTGATAAAATAAGTAATATATATCGGGAATTCAAGTAAAATATTCTCTATATAGAGAATATTATGCAGCCGGCACTTACAAAGTATTTATTATTTCCATGATTTCATTCGGCTCCAGTCGGAAAGGGCTGCCCTTTCCCTGAAAAAAACCGTGTTCTCTTATCATGTGCACACCAAGATCGGTAAAAAGCAGTTCGCCGGCAATTCCCGGTCTGCGCAGACTTACCACTGTCTTGCGATAAAGCCCTTTATGTTCGAACGGACAGGGCAGTTTGCCTCTGATCGAATCGGCCCGTGCTGAATAACCGGCATCCAGACTGATATAATCGCCCAGTCCTTCAAGGGCTCTGGTTTTTATCCGATCCAGCCCGTCTGCGATTTCTTCAGCGGTAATCTCAAGCCGCTCAAGTTCGGCAGCATCATGTTCTATGATCTGCCCGATCTCGCGTTTATCATCACCAAGAAACCCGTGAAGCGAGATTACTCCGGGTTTCATATTTTCATATATCTTGGCCATTGCAGGATTCTTTTTCATTCATCTCTCCCCTATAGTGCCGCCGCAAACGGCAGGTTCCGTAATCAGGCAAATTTATCATAGAAGATTAACTCTTCAGGCACGCCCTTTTCAGTTAAAACCTTCACACAGGCATCGATCATCCCCGGGCTTCCGCAAAGATAGGCTTCCACATTGTTCCCGGATTTCAAATGACCGGCAACGGCGTCCGTAACCCAGCCGGTCTCGCCGTCCCAGGCATCGTTCTCGTCAGGATCAGAGAGAACCGGAATATATTTGTAATTCGGCAACCTTTCGGAAATCGCAGCCATCTCGTCAGGAAGCACCAGGTCTTTTTTACCGCGGGCGCCGTAAAAATAACTTACATTACGGGTATTCCCCTTTTCGGCCATATCGAGAAGAATGGACTTGATGGGAGCATTACCCGAACCGCCCGCAATGCAGATGATATCCCGTTCGGTATCTCTCAGATAGAAATCTCCATACGGACCGTTGATGGTAACCTCATCGCCTTCTTTCAGGTACTGATGCACCCAGGTTGTACATATACCCTCGGGTACCAGCCGTATTTCAAGTTCAATCACGTTCTGTTCAGACGGGACCGAGGACATTGAATATGCCCTGAAAACCTGCTCATCGCTGAGCTTGTATTCGGGGGTAAGTATCTGCACAAACTGTCCTGCCCTGTACTCAATTTTATCAGGGCTGATCAGCCGGAACCGGACCTCCTTTATATCATGCGTCAGGTCCCTTATGCTTTCAACACGGGTTTTATACTGTTTGACACTGAAAAGCTCTTCAGGAATGCGGATTGACATGTCCTGTTTGACTTTTACCTGGCACGACAATCTCACGTTTTCGGCCTGCTCTTCTGCGCTTATCCAGGGGAGCTCGGTAGGCAGATACTGTCCCGCGCCGCTTTCAACCTTAACCTTGCACAAACCGCATGAACCGCGCCCGCCGCAGGCAGACGGAATAAAGATTTCTTCTTCCATCAGCGTGGCAAGCAGCGAGCGGCCGCCTTTGACCGTAAGTTCCTTTTTATCGTTTACCGTTACCCTGCACTCGCCGTAATTGGCGATAAATGCGTCGGCTACTACAAGGATGACGGCAAGCACCACAGTCAGGGCGGTAATTGCACCGATGCTTATTAATAATGCTGATAATGAAAACACTGCGCCCCCCTAACTTATATTGATCATGCCGGAAAATCCCATGAAAGCTAGGGCCATCATGCCTGCAATTATCAGAGTGATTCCCGGGCCTTCAAGTCCTTTGGGAATATTCGCTCCGGATATTTTTTTCCGTATTCCGGCCATCGCAATAATGGCAAGAAACCAGCCTATACCGCTTCCGAGACCGAAGAAAAACGAGTTGACAAGCGAATAGTCGCGGATAACCATAAAAAGGCTGACGCCGAGAATGGCGCAGTTAACGGTTATCAGCGGCAGAAAAATCCCCAGGGCCGCATACAGCCCCTCGCTTACGCGTTCGATAATCATCTCTACAAGCTGAACAAAGGCCGCAATAACCACTATAAACACGATAAATCTGAGATATTCAAGGTGAAGCGGAATAAGAAGATAGTGATAGACTATCCAGTTAAGAAGGCTTGTAACCGCCATTACAAAAATAACAGCCGCGCCGAGCCCGGTTGATGTCTTGATTTCCTTTGAAACCGAAAGAAAAGAACACATCCCAAGATAATTCGACAGCAGGATATTGCCGGTAAATATTGAGCCGAAAAAAACCGCGGCAGGTAAAAGTTCACCGTTCATTCTTTTATCCTCCCTTTAACTATCCAGATAAAAATAGCCAGCATGAAAAAAGCTCCGGGCGGCATTATCATAATTGCCCAGTTTGTCCACCAGCTGCCGAAAACCGACATGCCCAGAATAGTACCCGAACCGAGAAGCTCCCTGAAAAAAGCAATAATAACAAGAACATAGGCATATCCGATACCCGAAGAAAGCCCGTCGATCAGACTCAATCCGGGAGGATTGCTTGCCGCAAAGGCCTCCATGCGTCCCATTACAATACAGTTGGTGATAATAAGCCCTACATACGGTCCAAGCTGCTGCCAGATTTCCGGCATGTACGCTTTAAGAACAATATCAACAATTATTACATAGGTTGCTATTATAAGGGTTTCAACCATCATTCGTATTCGGCCCGGAATTACTTTTCGAAGAATCGAAAAGGTAAAAGACGACAAGGTTGTCGTGAAAATTACCCCCAGAACCATTACTATCGTATTCTCAAGCTTGTTAGTCACAGCAAGGGTAGAACAAATTCCCAGGATCTGTACAAAAACCGGGTTTTCCTTTCCCAAAGGCGCAGTAAATGTTTTGGCAATTTTTGAGGTCATCAGAAGCCCTCCTTTGAAAGTTCAGCCGCGCGCAGACCGGCATCATTAAAAAGCTGAAGCACATACCTGCTTGTACGCGTTGCGCCGGTTATAGCGTCAATCTCGCTTTCAGCCGCAGCGGTGCCCTCGGGAACCATAGTCAGCGGCGGGACCTTGTCCCGGAGCTGCTCCTTGAACCATTCTTCGGTTATCCTGGCCCCGAGTCCCGGCGTTTCATTCTGCTTTATGAATTCAACTCCCGCAAATGATTCAAGCTCCGCGTCGAATGCTGTAACCACCTCAATCTCTCCCCAGAGACCCGGTCCTGCAGTAATAAAAGCCACGGCTTTGATTTTGCCTGCCGAATCATTCACAAGAAAGAGTTCGCCTTTCTCAACCACCATTTGATCATAAAGATCATTTACTCCCGAATTAGTTTCAGGCAGCTCTATGCCTGCCGCGTACAGCACCGCTTTTTTAAGAACAAGACCTTCATTCGCTATAACAAGGTCCTGCGTTGAAAGGTGGATTCCCGACACAAGCGCAATACAGATAATGGTCATCACAGCCATTATAATTACAGGTTTGATTCTCTCGGAAAAGAATGACGGCTGTTTCATGCAACACCTCCCTGCGAGGTGCCGCCTCCGGCTTTGCGTTTTTTCTTCTGTTCTTTAAGAATATGATCAAGAAGCGGCGCAAACATATTAGCAAGAAGTATCGCAAAGGTTACAGCTTCTATCCATATCGAAAAAACCCTTATCAGTGAAATCAGAACACCGATCAGGGCTCCGTATATCCATCGTCCCGTATCGGTTGTCTGCGATGAAGAAATCGGATCGGTGGCCATAAAGACAATTCCGTACATCAGGCTTCCGCAGAAAAGACTGCTCAGGGGATTCAATGCAGCATCAACACCGGCAAGATACAGTATTGTCTGCAGGACAAGAAACCCCGCAAGACCTGAAACAATAATACGCCAGTTTGCCGCTTTACGGATAATCAGAAATATCGCAGCGGCAGCAATGAGTATCGCGCTTGTTTCGCCTAGCGACCCCGACGTCAGTCCCGTTATCAGATTAAGCAGGGGCACTTCGCCGCCCGAATTGAACTCAAATAACGGGGTGGCCCTCGATACGGCGTCTGCGCCGGAAAGCCATTGGGCAAAACCGCCCGGGAAACCTGAAGCAGGCTGAACAAACGAGGCCGTCATGGGGGCGCCGAAACTGATATAAACAAAGGCCCTTCCCGATATTGCCGGATTAAAAACGTTGCGGCCGAAACCGCCGAATACCATCTTGCCGAACACAATGCCGAATACAATACCGACTACCGCTATCCAGTAAGGCACGGCCGGCGGAAGCGACAGCGCAAAAAGAAAATTGGAGACGAAAACGGCCGTCGAAACCTGTTTTTTATAAATTTTGGCAAAAACGAATTCACTCAGAAACCCTGCCGCATTAACAACCGCAAGCAAGGTCAGCGAACGCCATCCGAACAGATAAACAGAAAACAATGAAACGGGAATCAGTGCAAACAGGACCTGATTCATTACTTTCTGTTTTAATATTAAAGGCTTTTTGGGTTTAGCTTTTTCCATACTTATTATATTTAATGATTTTGCCTGTAATGTCAAACATATAATAAAACATATTTAGATTGAGACTGTTCATCCGAAAAGATCCAGTTTTTTCTCTTCCACTTTCCTCCGGTTAGCGACGATAATAATTGCCAGAACAAGGTTAATTACCGTATATACGGCAAAGAAATTCGAAGGCTCAGTATTCAGATTGATTGTGAATGCAAGAAGATAGTTCTGGATAAAATGAAGAATGATGCAGGAAAGCAGATTTCCTCCGCTGTAGATGTATACCCATGTGTAGATAAACGAGCCTCCGATCAGCGCCGCCGTAAACAGCAGAAAGGGGTTGCCGGCATATCCCATTGACTCAAGCTCCGGCATCAGCCAGAGCGGCAGATGCGAAGCGGCCCAGAGCGCGCCCATCACGGCAGCCGCTAAAATAAAGTAGGTCTTTTTAAGCAGCTGCTTAAGAAAAACCCCGCGCCAGCCGAGCTCTTCGCCCAGCGCCCCGGTAAAAAGCATCATCGGAATATTTAAAAGCGCCTGCTGCAGACTGTACGGTGTTTTCAGCCCATAGCCCTTTACAAACACAATAAGAGCGGCAATTATCAGGGCGGCGGTCAAAAGCAGCATCGGAAGCACACGCAGCAGCCCTGCATTAAAACGAATTGAGCTTAAAAGCGTCTTAAGCTCTGCACTCTGCCGGATTACAAGCAAGGCAATTACCGCGGAGAGTGTCGGAACCCAGGTCGATATGAAAAAAATACTCATATTGCCCGTTATATGAAAAACTGTAATAAGCACGGCGATAACGAGAATAAAAACGCTCAGAAAGGCTACAATCATTTTGGTCATAATAATTCCTCTATATAATTTAAACAGATACAGACCTGAAAAGTTGATACAATTTTTACCAATCCGTTTATTTTCTATTCATACCGCCAGATCACCATATCGGAATTGCCTGAGGCATTTTTACTGCTGCCGACAAGGACGATTTTCCCATCGGAATCGAATACCATACCATTAGCTGACTCAGAAGAATTTCCTCCGGCGGCGGAGTTGTGAGTTACCCACCCGCATTTATTATCAACAGCGCCGAAGCTGGTATCAAGGCTTCCGTCGTGATTATATCGCCAGATCGCGATATCCTCATCATAATCCTCACTGATGCTTTTACCTGCCACCACTATCTTTCCACCTGAATCATCAGATACAATTCCACCGGTGTCATAACCGTTTCCGCCGGCTGCATCATGGTGAGTTACCCAGCCCTGTCCGTTAAATGTCGTATCAATTGTCCCGTTACTGTTGTAGCGCCAGGTCGCCATATCATAGCTTGCGCCGCTGTGGCTGTTACCGGTTACAAGAATCCTGCTGTCACGGTCAATCGCTACTCCGTAGGCCAAATCAAACCCGTTTCCGCCGGCTGCATTGTCGTGCGTTGCCCAGCCCTGACCGTTGAAGGAATCATCAAGACCTCCGTCGGTGTCGTACCTCCAAAGCATCATGTCCTCTTCATCCGGATCGGGGACATAAGTGTAATTTTTTCCTGCCACAAGGATTTTGCCGCTGCTGCTCAGTGTGATATCGTATCCATAGTCCCGGTATTCACCGCTCCCGCCGGCTCCTCCAACACTGTTAAATAATGTATAACCTTCCGGAGAGTTAAACCCGCCTGTATCAAGAGTTCCATCGCTGTTATACTGCCAGATTACCATATCTCTGAAAACACCGGGGGTATCATTCATGCTTTCTCCCGTAACGATAATCTTACCAGTGTTATTTGCAGCAATATCATTGCCTATATCCGCTCCGTTGCCCCCCGCTGCATTACCGTGAACTGCATAGCCGTTCGGAGAATTGAATGTTGTATCGAGGCTCCCGCTGCTGTTATACCGCCAAATCACCATATCCTCATCGCCGGAGGCATTAAAACTGTAGCCGCATACGACAATATTGCCGTCGGTATCTATCGCAATCCCGTTGCCATAATCATCACCCCCGCCGCCTGCAGCATTGTCATGAACTACATAGCCGTTCGGAGAATTGAATGTAGTATCGAGACTCCCGTTGCTGTTATATCGCCAGATGACCATGTCCTTATTCCCCGCGGCATTGTCGCTGTGACCGGTTATAACAAGTTTCCCGTTATTATCTATTACAATATCGTTTCCCGAATCGGTACCGTTTCCGCCGGCCGCATTGTGATGTAGTACATATCCCTGTCCGTTAAAGTCCGTATCAAGCCTTCCGGCAGCCCCGCTGCTTGTAAAATCGCCTGACCAGTCCGTAGCCAGCTTGTTGCCGAACGCATCAGCTGAGTCCGAGCTGATGACTACTGAATGGTTTTGATAGTATGCAAGCAGATCATCAGGCGTAAATGTCATAACAGTATCAGCAACTGCCCAGCTGAATGTTCCGCTGACGGAACCAGTACCTGCCAGGCTGAATGCAGCTTCAACTGAAGTTCTATCCATAGTTTCGGAAAAGGTCACAACGATGGACGTATCCGAGCTGACATCGGCGGCACCGCCGGCCGGGGTTATGCTTACTATTGCCGGAGATTTACCATCATCATTGGCGGGAGAAAGGGGATCATTTATATTATCACGCGGCAGTTTACAGCCGAAAAAAATCAGCTGTACGGCAGCAGAAACTATTATAATACTTTTGACTAATTTCATAATAACCACCTACTTCCTTATCCTGAACGAAACCGTTGCCGCGTCATTTGCAGGCAGAAATAATAATGATATTTCCGGATCGTCATCTTTTGCATCGGTTAAAAATAAATAGACCGATACTCCGACAGATACCAGCCCGACACCGGAAAGTACTGATGAAAGAATAAGCTTTCCTGCAAACTTGCTGTATGCGGAATCGTAGGCTGTCCAAAAATCGTTATAATAATCTATTGCCGAGGTTTCAAAAGTATCTGATTCCGCTTCAATGTAAGCGGTATAGGCAGGATCTACTGTTGACGTTTTATAACTGAATGCTGAATACATTAAATACCCGCCGAGTCCCGCTGCAGCAACGCCGACGCCCATAGTCGACCAGGCCCAGACTGTCCGCCTGCCTGAAGGTATTGCCGCGGTTTTTTCGGCTACCGGTTCTTCTTCCGTTAAAACCGCAGGCTCTACGGTCCCGGCAGGTTCAGGCTCTACAGCAGCATCGAGCCCCGGTTCAGCAGAAACTGTTTCACTGTTTTCCGAAAGCCCGGCGGCGAATAAAGACATATCATCCACAAGCTCATCAAAGTTCTTATAGACGCCCCTGGCTATTCCGGTTGTTTCGGAGGTTTCAGTTTCAAGAATTCTGGCGGAAAGTATATAACGGGTACCTACAACCGCAATATCACCGACTACAATATACTCGGCCGAAAGCAGTTTGCCTATTTCAAGCTGGCAGCTTTCATCGGTACAGCCGGAAGCCGAGAACTCAAGCTCATGTAGTATGGTCTCACGCTGAGCAGTATCGATAACCCTGTATTTTCCCGTAGCAAAAAGTTCGGCAGACAGAAAGGAAATTATTGATTTCATATCATTTTCAGATATACCGTTCGTTTGAAAGTCAAGTACGGTTGTAACCGGTTTTTCCGCCATAAGAGACATTGTCAGAACAGAAAAGATGATGACGGAGCAAAAAAAACGTTTCATTGATTGCTCCTGTTTGTTGAAAAGAAATTTAAAGATACATTTGTATCTATAAAATAATTATAACTCATATACGGCTATTACAAAAGAGTTTTTCCGCAAAGCTGTAACTGCTGTTAAAACAACAACATCCAAACGATAGTTGACCTCAATCCTCAAATAATGGAAAATGGATTTATGATAACTATTGAACATATCGCCGGCGCGCTTTCATGCAGAGAATTCAACATAAGCAGCAACTACTCCACATCATCAGTTGAGCATGTTGCCGCAAGCGACCTGATGAGCGAAGTTCTTGTAGCGGAAGAAGAAAACCTTCTTTTAATAACAGCTCTAAACACGGAACAAACTATCCGAACAGCCAATATTGTAGACGCTCTCGGAATTCTGCTTATAAACGGAAAAAAACCTCAACCGGGGATGATTAAACTTGCCAAAGAGTTTGACATTACACTTTTATCAACAGAATTAACCATGTATAAATCCTGCTTTTTAGTGCATTCCCTGCTGAACGGAGACCATGATTAAGAAATTCATTCCCGTATATGAAAATCAGAAACCGCTGATTGTTCTCGAACTGATTCAGGGTCATAAAATATCCGAAATAATGTCTCGAAACGTAATCAGCGTAACACCTGATGTCACAATGCGTGAAGTAAAAACAATGATGAAAGAACGGGGAATCAGCGGAATGCCGGTGGTTCAGAACAAGCGGCTTATAGGCATAATCAGTGTAGAGGATCTGCTGAATGCGCTTGAAGCAGGTCATATGGAAGATACTGTTGAAAAACATATGTCGCGCAATCCGGTTATTATCGAAGAGCAAATGCCGGTCAGTTTTGCGATCGATTATTTTGAAAACTACAGCTTCAACCGTTTTCCGGTTTTAAACGAAAACAAGGAACTTGTCGGTATGCTGACCGGGCGCGATATTATTATGCACATGATCAATGTAATGAATCGTGAAATCCAGAGACTTGAAGAGCTGGCCAGAGACGGCGCCCATACGGAAATAGGAAATATTATAAGGCGGTACGCAGTTGTTCAAAATGATTTCAAGAACGCCGGAAAGGCCGCCAGTGAAATAAAATCCATTTTACGGGAACATGAAGTTGATCGAAAAACCATCAGATCTGTTGCTACAGCTATATATGAACTTGAAATCAACCAGGTTGTTCATTCTCTCGGGGGTGAAATTCTTTGCAGAATTTCAGATGAATATGTTGAGATTCTTGCACGCGACCGCGGTCCGGGAATAGTTGATGTCGATCTGGCTTTAAGCGAAGGTTATTCTACGGCAACCGACTGGATCCGTTCGATGGGGTTCGGCGCAGGAATGGGCCTGCCCAATATTAAACGCGTATCTGATGAGTTTGTGATAAACTCATCAGAATCCGGAACTGAAATAAGGGTTGTTATAAACCTGCCTGCCAATACAGGTTCACTCGACAATCAACCTAAAAAAATATAAAATACCGTATGAAAATAATGAATCTAAAAGAAAAGCTCGGTTTTGAATTACTGACAAAATGTCCGGACAAGGAAATCGTTGCAGCCTATACCTCGGATCTTCTTTCCGATGTGATGGGTAACGCTCCTGAAGATTCGGTACTGATTACCATACAGGCGCATAAAAATACTGTAGCTGTATCATCTCTTGCCGGAATTAATGCGATTGTTCTCTGCAACAACCGTACAGCCCCTGAAGATATGATACCGGCAGCTGAAAATGAAAACATAGCCATACTGAAAACTGAACTGAATCAATTTGAAGCCTCACTTGCAGTCGCCCGTGCACTTGAGCTTTGCTGATAAAAGCCGACTTTCACATACATTCCTGCCTCAGCCCCTGCGGCAGCCTGGAGATGTCTCCGGCAGCCATTGCTGAAAAACTTGCTGAACTCAAAATTGATGCCGCGGCAATTACGGATCACAATTCCGCTTTGAACTGCAGGGCTTTCGGCTCCTGCTGCCGAGAATTCGGGATACTCCCCCTATACGGCATTGAAGTAACGAGCATAGAGGAAGCCCACATACTCTGCCTTTTTGAGACAGCAGAACAGGCCGAAAAACTCGGAAGCATCATCTACGAAAGGCTGCCCGATATTCCCAACAAACCGGAAAAATTCGGCGACCAGGTTTATGTCGATGAGAATGAGAACATAATCGGCGAAGTTGAAAAGTACCTTGTAAGCGCTGCCGAAATATCGATTGATGATCTTTTTAAGTTGGTCACCGAAGACGACGGTTTATTTATTCCCGCTCATATCGACAAACCGGTTTTCAGCATTCCTTCACAGCTCGGCTTTCTTCCTCCGATTCACTACAGCGCCCTTGAAACAGTCACCCTGCCTTGCCCTGTTGAAACAGCGGAACATACCCTGATTCAGAATTCCGATGCCCATTACCCGGATGATATAGGCTGCAGATATACAGTTTATGAAGCTGATTCCGTTAGTTTCAACTCGATAAGAAATGCCATAAAGAACGGCAACTGCCGGCCGGGACAATGATAAGTATTTTACACCATAAAATTTTCTAATTATTAATATTTGTATTGAAATCGTATTTCAATTATAATAATTAATGTATGAAACCTGTTCTGCAGTCTGATATTTTCTATAAAATTATCAATCAAACTTCAGATCCTTTTTTCCTGCTTGGTGCAGATTTACATATTATAATGGCCAACAGGGCTTTTTCCAGACTGACAGGAATTCCGAACGACAGCATTACATCCATTGAACTCAGGACTCTGCTTTCTGATGAAGATTTTATAAAATTAGATAAAAAAATCCGTAATATTAATCCTGAAAATCCGTCGTTCAACAACATTTTCCCCGCCATTTTAAAAGACGGTTCCGTTCTGGTTGAAGAATGGCATAACGAAGGTATTTTTGACGAGTCAGGTAAACTCCTGTATTACTATTGCATTAACAGCAGTACGGCACAGAATAAAAAAAACGGACAAAATAATATTGAAGCAGATTTGGTTGCAAATACCATTATAAAAGCATCTTTTCCGGGTTTCATAATTTCAATAGGACAAAAAACCTCATACATAAGCGATAAAGTATATGAAATCTTATGCATCGAACCTGATGAAATTCCGGAGAGCTGCGGGCTTGCCGAAATATTTAAACTTGCGGATCCCGAGTTCCCTGAAGAGCCTTTTATTCCGGACTCATACAAGTCCAAGGCTACGTACGAGATAAAATTTCAGACATCTTCGGGATATGAACGGTGGATTTCTCTTGACCGCAATCTTGAAAACTACAACGGTAAAAATATTAATCTTTGTTTAATTGAAGACATCACGGAAAGGAAACTTGCAGAAAGCGAAACCGAAAAAACCAGAAAAACTCTTGCCTCAGTTATGCGTTATGCAAAGATAGGATACTGGGAAAAGAATTTAAAAAACAACCTCTGGATTTGGTCGAATGAAGTTTATAAAATATACGGAATAAAAGAAGATACTCAGATAACAGACGATATCATTAAATCTTTTATGTCTGAAGAAGTAATATTGGAACTTGAAACCCAAATATCACAATTATTCTCATCTGAAACCGGCAATTCGAGTCAAAAATTTGAATATAAGATTCTTTCGAAATACAGTACTCCCAAATGGCTTTCCGGAGAGGCCTATTATGAAAACGACAGGCTCTTCGGCTGGACACAGGATATTACCGAATATAAACTTATCGAAGATGAGCTTCGAAATGCCCGCAACAAGGCGGAAGAATCGGAACGGCTGAAATCTGCATTTCTTGCAAATATGAGCCATGAAATCCGCACGCCTCTGAACGCCATTCTGGGTTTTTCGGATCTGCTGACACTGGATCCTACAGAAGAAGAGAAGGTAAAATTCAAGAAAATAATCAACCAGAGCAGCCGTCTCCTTCTTAAAATTATTGATGATATTCTGGACATATCATCAATAGAATCCGGAACAATGGAATTATCACCGGAAATCATAGATGCATATGCAATTCTGGATGATGTAGCATTACTATACTCCGATCTTGAATCTGAGGATATCGAATTTACAGTAGAAAAACCGGAAAAACCGATACTCCTGAAAGCGGATAGGGAACGACTTAAACAGGTTTTCATCAATCTTATTAACAACGCATTTAAATATACGGAACACGGAACAATAACAGTAAAATGTAAAAAGGTTAATAATTCCGCACTGTTTTCAGTTTCCGACACCGGAGAGGGAATTCCGCACGAAACAATCGGGTACATATTCGAACGCTTCTATCAGATTGATCATTTCAGCAAAGGCACCGGGCTGGGTCTTGCCATTTCACGTTCCATAATCGAACGGATGGGAGGCAAAATAAATGCAAAATCAACACCCGGCAAAGGTTCCACATTCAGTTTCACACTTCCGATAGACTGAAAATGCAAATATAATTACAGCCTGCCCGGACAGGCAGGCTGTATTTTCTCATTAAATAAAAATCCCTGATAACAGTCTATTATGCAGCATCATCGAATTCTTCAATCATGGAAACTCCGTTTATAACGTCGAATCTGTCGTATGTTTTCGGTTCTACCGGCTTCCCGAAAGACTGAATATATTCAATCAGTACATCTCTTTGAAAAACCGAGGTGTCGTATCTTTTTTCAGCATTTTTAAACACGGAGTAACCGTCGCCGCCGCCCGCAAGAAATGAATTAGTTGCGATTATGTAAAGACCTTCAGGATCAACAGCTTTACCGTTTATAAGAATATCACTTACTTTTTCTGAGCCTGCATCAATTACAAATGAAATTCCCGATGAAACCTGAGGGAATCCGCCTTTACCTTGTTTGATTTTTCCTATTGTATTAAACAATTCAAGAACGTCCGTTCCCTTCATAGTCAGAAGAAACACTGAGTTATCATAAGGGACACAGGAATAGATATCTTTTTTTGTTATTGTTCCCTTTGCAATCGGACTTCGTATTCCGCCCGAATTGACGATTGCAAATTGCGCGCCCAGCTCTCTTGTTTTCCACAACAACGCATCCGCAACAAGGTCACCTACAGCAGTTTCGCTTACACGAACATTTTCCGATGGAAATTCATCAGCTGCCGTGCCGATTTCTTCAGAAAGAACAGCATCCACCTGATCTGCATAAGGCTGAAGTATTGACAGAAGTTCCGGATCCTCCTCTATTTTTTCCGTGACGTACGTTACGTTGTCCCCGCCACCCGTCATAACATTTACGGGAAGCATCTCCCAACTAAGATCAGTTACTTCGCCGTCTTCGATTTCCATAACAACCTTTCCAAGCTGAAGGCCCCATTCCTGCGTTATCACAATAGGCACTCCATTTTCCTCAAAAGGAGTCGTCATATCCCAATGCCCGCTTGCCATGATATCAGGCATATGAGTATGTCCTCCAATTATAAGATCAATTTCAGGAACATTTGCGGCCACATAACGTGTGCCGAGATCTGCAGTGCTGTAATTTCCAAGATGTGTAAGAGCTACAATGACATCAACCTTCTCCCTGTCTTTAAGGATTGCTACCATTTCTTTAGCGGCTTTCACCTCATCCTCAATCAGAAGATCCTTTATTGTGTCAACATCACCCGCAATTTCGTTTATTTCGGTTGTTGTTAATCCAAAGATTCCGACTTTCAAATCATTGAATTCTTTTATGATATAGGGTTCCGCTACATATCCGCCGGTTTTATATTTAACATTTGCAGACAGAAAAGGAAATTCAGCAAGCGCCATCTGATTTTTTAAAATTTGATGCGGTTTATCAAATTCATGATTCCCCAAAGCTGCGGCATCATAACCTATATAGTTATATCCGATAATATCCGGTTCTGCATCAAAGAACATTGATTCCGGTCTGCCGGTGTTTATGTCGCCGGCGTCAAGAACAAGCACATTCTTATATTGCCCTCTGATATCATCGACAAGTGTCGCCCGTGCAGGAAGTCCCCCCTGCCCGGCCGCCGGGTAATTATAAAAACTGAGAGGGTGCCCGTGGTGATCATTCGTGTGAAGAATTACAAGTGTCCCGCTGCCTCCGACAGCTTCCGGCACTTCTGCAACAGGGCTTTTCGGCTGCTCTTTCACCTCCGTTGCCGAGACATTTGAAGTCTCACCGGTTGTGACGCATGCCCCCAGAAGAACAACGAAGATCATGATTGTTAAAACTAAAAATCTTTTCATAAAATTCTCCTTTTTTTTATTCTAACACGGATATATAAAACCCGATATTTAAAGAATGTTTTAATAATCGATTCTATCCGGAAGGCGCTGCTATACCTGTTTTCCTGTTTTAAATTAATAAAAAAAACCGCACCCGGCTCTGTTTTACGAAACCCGGTGCGGCATAATAAACACTTCTATTGCCTATTTCTGATATACAGGCCTTGGCGTGTAGTGTGTATGAAGAAGATGATGTGATTTCTCTGACAGCGGTGTACCGAGGAAATCCTTATAGATCTGCGTGATTTCAGGATTGTTATGTGAACATCTGATCTCGCTTTTCTCGTCATCGGTATACAGTCCCGCGATTCTCTTTTCGCGTACATCATCTTCTGTTCCGTAAGGCTGTCCGCCACCGGCAATACAACCGCCGCGGCATGCCATAACTTCAATGAAGTGATAAGGAGGCTCAAGACCTTTCTCTCTCGCTTCCCTGACTTCGTCCAGAACCGACTTGACATTAGCCATTCCATGGGCCACGGCAACCTTGACCTTTGTACCTTTTATGTCAACTTCGCCTGCCTTGACGCCTTCCATTCCCCGAACAGCCTTGACATTTACGTCTGCAAGCTCCTCTTTTGTAATAAGGAAATATGCAGAACGAATCGCGGCTTCCATAACGCCTCCGGTAACACCGAAAATTGTTCCGGCGCCGGTGTATTTCCCAATCGGGCTGTCTGCTTCTTCTTCAGGAAGGTTTGCAAAATCGATACCGGCTGTCTTGATTATTCTGGCAAGCTCCCTTGTCGTTAAAACAAGATCGACATCATCATAACCGGAAGATGTCATGTTCTCATCCCGTATTCTTTCAAACTTTTTTGCGGTACAGGGCATTATTGACACTGAGTAGATATCTTTGGGATCAATGCCCTTATTCTCGGCATAGTAGGTTTTGATAATCGCACCCTGCATCATCTGCGGGGATTTTGCCGTTGAGAAGTTCGGAATCATATCCGGATAGTATTTTTCCATGTAATCTGTCCATGCAGGGCAGCATGAAGTAAGCTGAGGAAGCGCTCCCTTGCCGTTTACAACACGTTCAACAAACTCCGAACCTTCTTCCATTATTGTCAGGTCGGCAGAAAAGTTTGTATCGAAAACAGCATGAACGCCAAGACGTCGCAGCGCTGCGTAAATCTTTCCGGTCACTATAGAGCCCGGTTCCATATCAAAAGCTTCGCCAATAGCTACGCGGACTGCAGGAGCAATCTGCACGGCAATGTGCTTCGATTCATCCTTGAGAGCATTAAGAAACAGGTTTGTTTCATCCTTTTCATAAATAGCGCCGACCGGGCAGTGAGCGGAACACTGGCCGCACTTGATACATGGGCTTTCATTCAAAAGAACACCAGCGGAAGGCATAAGTCTTGTCTTTTCGCCGCGGCCGATAAACTCAAGGGCCCATACATCCTGCAGCTGCTGACAAACCTGGGCGCAGCGTCCGCACTGGATACATTTTGAAGGGTCAAGAACAATAGCAGGTGTTGAAGTGTCCTTTTCAAGCCGTTTGACATTTCTGTCGAACGGAATTTCCCTTATCCCGTATTCAGCCGCAAGCCTCTGAAGCTCGCATGTCTGGTTTCTTCCGCAGGTCAGACATTCCTGCGGGTGATCGGCAAGAGTCATCTCGATGACGGTCTTTCTGATCTGATGAATCTCCGGATCCTGGGTAATATAATTCTGACCTTCCGAAACCAGGGTCGAGCATGATCTTACCATTCTCGGATTTCCCTCAATCTTGACAACACAGATGCCGCATGCTGCCCAGGGGGCAAGGTCCGAATGATAGCAAAGCGTCGGAATCTTGGATCCGGCAAGCTTTGCAGCTTTTAAAATCGAAGTTCCGGCAGGTACAGTCATCGGTCTGCCGTTAATCTTTATATCTACAGTACTCACTGTTATTCTCCTTGATTATCTCTTGGTAATTGCGCCGAATTTACATGCAGCATAACATTCACCACACTTGACACACTGATCCTGATCTATTACATGCGGCAGTTTTCTTTCGCCGCTGATACATCCGACCGGACACTTTCTGGCGCATACGGTACAACCGATACACTTGTCCGGGTTTATTTCAAACCTGACAAGATCCTTACATTTGCCGGCCTTACATACCTTGTCGTCAATATGTTCAAGATATTCATTCCTGAAATAATTCATTGATGAAAGAATCGGGTTCGGCGCAGTTTGTCCGAGGCCGCAGAGAGCAGCTTTTTTCATTGCAGTACCGATAATCTCGAGGTTTTCAAGGTCTTTATGTGTGCCTTTTCCCTTTGAAATCTTGTCCAGAATATCATAGAGTTTTCTTGTTCCGATTCGGCATGGAGCACATTTTCCGCAGGATTCTTCAACACAGAACGCCTGGTAAAATTTGGCGACATCGATGATACAGTCGTCCTCGTCCATGACAATCATTCCGCCGGAACCCATCATGGAGCCGATTGCCGTCAACTGATCAAAATCAATCGGAGTATCGAGGAACTCGGACGTGATTACACCGCCTGACGGTCCGCCGGTCTGTACAGCCTTGAATTTCTTACCGCCGCGGATTCCTCCGCCGATATCAAAAACGATCTCGCGAAGAGTTGTTCCCATAGGAACCTCAACAAGACCCGAGTTATTTATTTTACCGGTAAGGGCAAATACCTTGGTTCCTGATGAACGCTCGGTACCGATTGAACGGAACCATTCGCCGCCTTTGATAATAATCATGGGAATATTCGCCCAGGTTTCAACATTGTTTATAACTGTCGGTTTTCCCCACAGACCTTCAACTGCCGGAAAAGGCGGTTTGGGAGTAGGCATACCCCGGTTGCCTTCTATTGAACGAAGCAGAGCAGTTTCTTCACCGCAGACAAATGCACCGGCGCCAAGCCTGATCTCAAAATCAAAATCAAAACCGCTTCCGAGAATATCTTTTCCCAACAGGCCGTATTCCCGTGCCTGTTTGATGGCAATTTCAAGCCTTTCAATTGCAAGCGGATATTCCGCCCGGATATAAATAACACCCTTGCTTGCACCCACAGCGTATCCGGCTATAGTCATAGCTTCAAGTACGGAGTGCGGGTCGCCTTCAAGAGTAGATCTGTCCATGTATGCGCCGGGGTCGCCCTCATCGGCATTACAGACTATAAATTTCTGGTCGTTTGTAACATTCTTTGTGAAATTCCATTTCATCCAGGTCGGGAAACCGGCACCGCCGCGCCCCCTGAGTCCCGACTCCCTGAGTTCATTGATCACATCATCAGGACTCATATCAAACAGGACCTTTTCAAGTGCTGCATAGCCTTCACGGGCGATATATTCATCAATCTTTTCGGGATCAATAAAACCGCAGTTTCGAAGTACAATTCTTACCTGTTTTTGATAAAACTTTATATTTTCAATATCAAATTCATCTTTATTCTGTTCTTCTTCATCTACATAAAGAAGTCTTTTTACCATTCTTCCTTTAACAATAGATTCGGAAATGATTTCTTTTGCGTCTTCCGGTTTGACCTCGACGTAAAAAGCTTCTTCCGGAAGAATTTTAACAATCGGTCCTTTTTCACAGAAACCGAAACATCCTGTTTTAACTATCTGAACTTCATTATGCACGCCCTGGGCTTCCGCTTCAGACTTAAGCGCATCGAAGATTTCTGTTGCCTTACTTGATTCGCAGGCTGTACCGCCGCAAACAAGTATATAGTTCTTTACTGCCATACTAACCTCCGTTATTCCTTGACAATATCTTTGGCGGGCTTGTCGAAGATATGATTATCCACAAGCTTTCCCTCAAGGATATGCTCCGTAATAATTTTGCGCGCGGTTTGCGCATCTACATTTCCATAAATAGTATCGGGCATTCCGGGAACCTTCACTTCAACAGTTGGTTCAACGTAACACAGACCCATACAACCGGTCTGTTTTACAGTCACGTTCTCAACTTTGTGCTTTTCGATTTCATCAAGGAATGCATCAAGCGATACCTTAGCCCCGGCAGCAATACCGCAGGTACCCATTCCAATGATAATATGTATACTTTTACCTTCTGTATCTCTTTTATGAAGCTCACCCTTTTTGCTGTCCCGCAGCTTTCTGAGTTCTTCCAGAGTCATTTTAGCCATCATCTGTCTCCTTCTAAATCTTCTTTATTAAGAAGATAATCTTCTTCCTGGGAACGTAGAAACTCTCTTGCCATAACAAGCGAATCTGCGTCGTTCAAATCACCAAGAACTTCCCTAATCTCCGATCGTTTTAAAAAGTAACAATTGCTCCTGTTGTTCCTAACCAACTTCCGTTCAACCACAAGTTCATAATCACCGTCGAACATAAAAGCCTGTAAAATCATACCGCTGATATCGCCTGTCGGAGGCGTATCGACATGCCCGGACCTGAAGGAAAAACTCACTTCGGTACCGATGCCTTTTTCCGATGACAGCGACCATGCGCCGTCGGCAAGCTGTACCGCCTGAATCATAAACGGCAGGCCAAGACCTACCCTGCGTTTTGAATGCTTCAGTCCGTCGGTATAAAAAGGATCAACAGCTCTGCACTGCTCTGCATCCGTCATTCCGATTCCGTTATCCGCAATCGTCACAGAAAAAAAATCGTCGGTCTCGTCAATCAATAATCTGATTTCCGAAGCATCCGCTTCAATTGAATTCTGCAGACAATCCAGTATGAAATCGCAGACAGCTGCATGCATTTTATTCTTTTTCTCTAAACCTTGCGATTACCTCAGGCAGTTCGTCCCTGGTAACTTTGCCGAAAACCTCTCCGCCTACTATCATTACCGGAGCCAGACCGCAGCAGCCGACACATCTAACTGATTCGATTGAAAACAGTCCGTCGTCGGTCACTTCATTCACGCTGATACCGAGAAGTGTCTCAAGTTCATTAAGAAGATCTTCTCCTCCCTTCAGATAGCATGCCGTTCCCATACATACCTGAATATTGTATTTTCCGGGCTTATCAAGTTTGAAAAAATGATAAAACGTAATAACTCCGTAGATCTTTGCCAACGGAGTATCAAGCATTTCGGCAACCCTGATTGCCGCTTCACGAGGTATAAAACCGAATTCCTGCTGCACCCTGTGCAGTACCATGATCAAATTACCGGGTTTGGATTTCCAGTCCTCGATAAATGATACTAATTCATTGGAAAATTCTATTTGAGGAGCCGTCTCTACAGCCATAGTTCCTCCTGTGTATCTTTGTATTTGGGATTTAACCTTATTAATAGAGAATAGTTAGATTATGTAAAAAGTCAATACATTTAAATAAAATATAGGTCATTTCTTGCATTATTTTGATGCTTTTTAAAATAAAATCTTGCATATAATAAAATAAAAATATATAATAGACAAGTTGTTGTGATTCAAATAACAACAAAAATTATTATATTGTCCATTTTTCACAACAAGGAGAGTTTTCTGCAAATGAACAAGGAATTGATACTCAGATTATCAAAATACAAAAGACTGTTGTTTAAATTAAAAGCACTCGGCCTCGAACGGGTCTTCTCCAACAACCTCGGAGATGCAATTGGAGTAACCCCTTCCCTTGTAAGAAAAGACTTTTCAGTACTAAGTCTGCCCGGCAACAAACGCGGAGGCTACGATATAGACATGCTTATAGAAAAGCTTGATGTCGTCCTTGGCCGCGACAAACCCCAGGAGGTAATAGTAGCCGGATGCGGACGGATCGGAACAGCACTGATGCAATATGAAGAATTCAGAACCGAAGGAATTAAAATAATTGCAGGATTTGATATTGCGCCGGAAAATGTTTCAAAAACCTCCGGAGTGCCAATCTACCACGTCAGAGAGATGAAAGAGTTTGTCAGAAAAAACGATACACGTGTTGGGATAATTGCTGTACCGGACAGCGAAGCTGCGGCAACACTCGAACTCATGATAGATTCCGGCATCCGCGGGATTCTCAACTTTGCATCAATCGAACTCAGAATTAACCAGCGGGGAGAAATTGATAAAGAGGAACCAGCCTGTACAATACACAATATAAACATCTGTCTGGAACTTGAACACCTTTTTTATCAGGTAAACATGGTTAACGAGACAGAGTGATCATTCAGCCCTCTTTAATTCAAGCAGCACAGGGTAATGATCCGAATATCCGTCTGACGACGAAGTCCGCCATTCCAGCGGATAACCTTCAGACGTGGAATTGAATCCGGTAACGGCAACCGAAAAACCTGAATACTCCCATCCTGTTCCGTCAAAAAGAGCGGCGGTACAGAAGAACTGGTCTATGGTCTCCCAGCAGCCACTGTAAAAATAGCTTCCGAAAAACTCTGAAGAAGACCAGGGATTAAAGAACACCGTTCCGGGATTTACCGCAACATCGTCAGGATCTGAAGAATACAATAATCCCAAAGCTGATTCAACACCGTCTGGGGGCAATGCAGACACCGGACAAAGCGCCGTGGGATAGCTGCCCTCAGTCCTTCTGAACTCATCGTGAGACTCATTAAAATCTCCGGCGGCAATTACGGCAAGGGCCGCATTCTTTTCAACCGATTTTTTCATCAGTCCTCCAAGCATTTCAGCTGCTGCAAGGCGGGCAGGTTCGGTCTCTTCAGCTCCCCCGAGTTTCGACTTCCAGTGATTAACAAAGACCCTGAACGCAGTTGAGTTATCGTCCATGGCGAAATCAACGGCAGAAATGTTTCTGCCCATCGCCTTACCGTCAAGCATGACCGAATGGCTGCTTACTCCGCTGATCGGCAGTCTGCTCAGGACTCCGCAGCCTATAGCGGATTCCGCTGTGGGTAAAAACAAAGAATAAATATAATCGCAGTCTTTAAGATAGTTATCATTCAGATGTGCAAGGGCATTTTCATTTTCTACTTCCTGCAGAAGTACTATATCAGGCCCTCCGGCAGCTGCGGCTATAATAACTTCCGCCAGAGCTTCAGCTTTCCTGCTGAAATTATCATAATCCCATTCTCCGTTAGCGGGATCGTATTCCCGGTATTCGGTGCCATTATCTACATCGTCGAAGAGATTCTGAACGTTCCAGGACATGATAAGAAAAGATTCATCTTCGGAATTACCGGATTCACAGCTGCAGAAAAACAATCCGGCGGCGATTACAAGGCAGAATAAAGCTCTCATATTGATTGTATACCGGGCTTTTTTTCTGATGCTTTTAAAAAAGCCGCATAGCGAATTACTTTACGGCTTTTATATTATTCCTCTGTACCGGGTTTACTGCTCAAGGTATGCGGTAATCGCCATGATTTCTTCCTCAGGCACCGGCGCCTCGGGAACAAAATCAAGACCTGTAATAAGTTCAAAAGCCTGTACATAACGGCGGCTTACTTCCATTCGGACATCGTCCGGAATCTCCGGAGATTCTCCATTTCCCATAAAGTTCTTTTCTTCCATTAACCACTGCCGCAGATATTCCTTGTCTATCTTCCGTTGCTTTTCTCCGGCTTCAAAAAGCTTGTTATAGGTGTCTGCATACCAGAACCGGCTGGAATCAGGCGTATGCATCTCGTCAACAACAACAAGCTCTCCGTCGAGAAGGCCGAATTCATATTTTGTATCAACCAGAATCAATCCTCTTGATTCAAGGACCTCGCTTCCGAATTTAAATAAATCAAGGGCCGCTTTCTCAACCTTCCGCCACAGGCTTTCTTCTACAAGACCGGTTTTTACTATTTCATCACAGCTTACCGGCATATCATGCTCTCCCTGCTCCGCCTTGGTCGAAGGAGTCAACAGAGGGGTATCAAATCTCTGGTTCATTTTCATTCCGGAAGGAAGATTTATCCCGGAAACGGACCGACCTTCATTGTAATCACGCCAGGCGGAACCCGTCAGATACCCTCGAACTATAACCTCGACTGGAAGAACTTCACATTTCTTCACCGCTACGGTGCGGGCTGTTATCTTTTCAGCAATATGATTGCACACGATATCCGATGTATTCTCAAACCAGAAAAGCGACAACCGGTTCAGAACTTCTCCCTTGTACGGAATAGTAGAAAGTACCCTGTCGAAAGCGGAGATTCTGTCCGTTGTTGAAATGACCAGCTTGTCGCCCTTATCAAAAATATCGCGGACCTTTCCCGAGATAAAATTCGAGCCGGCTGGAACTGCAGATTTTTCAAACCCGCCGAAAGTATTCTTTAAAGCATCTGAAATATTCATCATTACTCCCGTAAAAAACTCTTGTTCGCAGATCAACATAGTCCAAGTACGGACACTATTGTAGTGAAGTTTAAGAAACGCAGTTTCTTAAACTTCAAAATGATAAAAGTACATGGATGTACTTTTATCATTCCATCTCATTTCTGCTTTTGACAACCTTTGAAATAAGTCCGTAATCAAGCGCTTCAGCAGAACCCATCCAGTAATCGCGATCAGTGTCCTTCTCAACCTGGTCAATTTTCTGGCCGGTTTCTTCAGCTATAAGATTATTTAGTTTAATCCGGAGCTTCTCAAGCTCTTTGGCATGTATTTCAATTTCTGTTGCTACACCACGCATTCCGGAAAGCGGCTGATGGATAAGATAATGAGAGTTGGGAAGTCCTATTCTTCTGTCTTTGGGA
The DNA here is from genome assembly GCA_963675665.1 of Spirochaetia bacterium. Taxonomy (GTDB): domain Bacteria; phylum Spirochaetota; class Spirochaetia; order UBA9216; family UBA9216; genus Thalassospirochaeta. The sequence goes on along the minus strand of OY776510.1, from coordinate 1,844,571 downwards.
GCAGCAAGAAGAATCAGCGCTCCGGCGCTTGCGACAAGTCCCATCCCTATTGTATAAACTTCCGGTTTAACAAATCTGATCATGTCGAATATTGCAAATCCGGCATCAACATCTCCGCCGGGAGAATCTATAAACACTTTTACAGGTTCATCAGAATCAGCTTCAAGAAGGAGAAGCTGCCTGATAACCTTCTCGGCAAGCTCCTTGTTTACTTCACCGGAAAGAATAATTGTTCTGGTCTTCAACATTTTTTCCAGTGTTGCTTCCTGCTCCTGTTCTTTGCCTTTATCTTTATCTTTTTCTTTTTCGCTCATTTACAAAGATCCTCCAAAATATACGCTTTAAGCTGCAGAGCAGCCCGATAGCGATGTTACTGATTAAATAATTCAGTTTAACTGTACTATTCCATGTTTCATTTGCTTTTACTATTGTTTATTTTATATAATTTACTAAAATATAGCAATGAAGTCAGCTTTTATATCGATAATCGGCCGGCCTTCGGCAGGAAAATCAACTCTTTTAAACAGTATCTGCGGGGAGAAAGTTTCTATAGTTTCTCCGGTTCCTCAAACTACAAGAAACAAAATCCGCGGAATCATAACAGAAGACGCAGGACAGTTGATTTTTATAGACACACCGGGGTATCACAACTCCGATAAAAAATTCAACAACTGCCTCAAGGAGCTTGCCGGCTCATCGCTTGAAGAGTCTGATATAGTAATTTATATGATGGACACAAGCCGTCCCCCGGGAAAAGAAGAAACTGAAATCCTCCGGATGCTTTTGCCGCATCTGGACAAAACACTTGTTCTGCTGAACAAGACAGATCTTCCGGAAAGCTCTCCGGACACAGCAGCGGTCTTTATTCGCGAGCAGGGTGCAGCAGAAATACTGGACTCGGGCAGAGTCTTTCCAGTCTCGGCAGCAAAGGGTACGGGGGTCAGGGCGGTAGTCGACCGTTTGTTTGAGATGGCGCCTGAGGGAGAACCCATGTATCCGGAAGATTACTATACCGACCAGCAGCCTGAATTCAGAATAATGGAAATTGTCAGGGAAAAAGCCATAGGATTGTCCAGGCAGGAACTGCCTCATTCAATCTATGTCGAAATAGCCGATATGGAAATGAAATATAAAGAAACGGGGGAAATAAAAAAACTCTGGGTCAGGGCATTTCTCGTAACCGAAAGAGACAGCCAGAAGGGAATTCTTGTCGGGCGCGAAGGCGAAAATATTAAAAGGATCAGAGTTGAATCCCAGAAAGAACTGAACGGCCTGTTTCCCTATTTCGTTCATCTTGATTTAAGAGTCAAGGTCAATCCTAAATGGCGTAGAAACGACGGCCTGCTTAAGCGAATACTTTTTTAAAGCATTTTAGAATGCAATCCCGCAGACAGTTACCCTAAATTTTCCTGGATTTCTGGAAAATTCTATACGGTGTTCCTGGCAGGGTCTTCTCAACAAGCTTGTCGTATTCTTTCCGGTCGCGGGGCCTGATTTTGCCGCCGAGAGCTTTTATGGTGCCCAGAATTTGACTTATATCGGCTTTCTGCCTTTTGGATTCATTTATAAATGCTATTCCATAGTGACGGTGATGCTCAAGCTTTCTTTTCCATTTGATTACTCCGTCCACGTCTGCTGAATTATACCCAAGGGTACAGTAAAAACCGCAGAATTCCCCCATCTCCATATCCAGCATTGTTTCAAGGCAAGCTCCCGTACTTGAAAGATTGATAAGCTTTGCAGGCAATATTTCACCCTTGTAGCGAAAAGAAATACTGATGTTCACCGTATAGCGATCATAAGCACGCTGATTAATGGATTCGGTCTTGCCTTCGCCGCTTACGCCGTTTTCACCGATTCCAATTTTATTCAGACCGGATATCATATTCAGCAGACCGTCTTTTTCAGTTTCCGTAAGGTTGGAAAACATCACTCCGTATCCGGGCAGACTGCAGTCGTCAAAAACGCTTCTCATTATTCTGCCCTTTACCGATATGGACATTTCATTTCCCAATGATAACCTGAGCTGATAGACATGCCCGATTTTGATATTCTCGGAAATTCTTATAAAACATCCGCCCAATGAAACATCCTCAAGATATCCGAGTTCATACGAATCGCTGTATTCAAGCGATACCCCCAGGTTTATGTCATAACGGCTGGCCTGCTCCCACCACCGCAGACGCGGGTTGAAGTACGGAGCAATAATATGCTTTCTGAAAAAGAAACCCGCGGCAACAAACAGCAGCAGATTAAAAAGAAAAACGCCGATTAACGAAATCATCGGGTTATTTATATATGCGGCAATATTATAAACAAAAATACTGATTGCCGAAGCAATGAAAATCCACCACCCGGCTTTTGTTACAGTATAGATGGAAACGGCGGCCAAAGGATATATTAACAGAATAATGATATCCGAAACTGTCATTCTGGCAAAAAGATTACCGGCCCCCCAGAGAGGAAGTATGTTGATAAACGCGTTGGCAAGAACCGTTAGAATCGGCGCTATCAGCATGATTATCGTAAAAAACAGAATACTTGCAGGACGTTTAAAACTTTTCATATTTTTTCTCCTCATTGCTGATTCTAATATACATATATCATAACCTGTTTTTAAAAAAATACCTATATATTCTTGATTACTGAAAAGATGAACATATAATTATTAGCATGAAGGCATCCCGAACAGCAGCATTTCTTTCTCCGGCAATTGTTGTTCTGACCTTTGCTGTTCTATCGGGCTGTTCACTGTTTGTACTTGAACCATCTCTCACACCGGACGAGTATCTTCCGAATACAGTACTGGTGATAGTAAATGAATCGATCTATGACCAAACTGAAAGCAGAATTAAAACCTACTGCACGGATATCTCAAAAGACGGAATTGCTTCAAATATAATATTGCTGGATCCCGCGGAAGATTCTTATGAATTGAAATTACTCCTTCAATCATATAATGGAAAAGCAGAATGCGGTTTTTTTATCGGGGACATTCCGCCCGTCTGGTATGAACAGACCGCCTTCGGAACCTACGAGGTGTTTCCTACGGATCTTTATTATATGGATCTTGATGCAAACTGGCTCGATACCGACAGCAACGGGTATTTTGATTCTCACAGTGATCTTGCAATTGACTTTTATGTATCAAGAATAGACGGAACTGCAGATGAGATTAATTTTTATTTCGACAAGCTTCATAATTATCGAATCCGTTCGAATTCCACACCTGTTTACGATGGAGCATTCATTTTCAAGGACGACGACTGGCATAAAAACTACCGGAATAACGATTTCGGGCTGGATTCAATATACGGTTCGGTTGAACTCTACCAGGATGACGGTAACACTACAAAATCAGCATATCTGGACAAACTGACATCCGGGGGATCTGAATATGTTTATCAGTGGATTCATGCCTTTCCGCCCGCACTTTTTATAGATGTCGACGACAATTACGAAATTATAAAAACCGAAGATATAGCAAATAATAATGTTAAAGGAAATTTCTATAACCTGTTTGATTGTCAGGCTGCAAGATACACTGTAAACAACCTTGCTGATTACTACCTTACCCAAACCGATTCATGCATTGCCATCCTCGGCTCGACAAAAACCGGCGGAGTATATTATCCGGTTGAGTTTCATAAATCACTGGGGCTTGGGGCCTGCTGGGGCGCAGCTTTTAAATCGTGGTACAATACCGAAGGGTATGCCGACGATACATGGTTTCTGGGTATTATAACCATGGGAGACCCGGCCGTCAGACCTTATCATGCTTCAGGTTCCGACATGTCGAAGGGCAGCAGATCTGTAACAGACATAGTGCCTGTTTCAGATGAGGAAAAAGAAAAAATGTATATTAACCTGATGGATTTTGCCCCGTCGCAACTCCTGCCTGAAGATTTAATGTATGAAATAGAACAAAGCCTTCATGACTTTTAAACCCTTGCATTCAGCAACGGATTACTGTAATACTGCTTTCATGAAAAAGATCCTGAGTTGTATACTTATTATCCTGTTAGTAGCTGTTTTAATACCGGTTACGTTATTCTCAGCTCCCAAAACTCCCGCCCCCCTGATAAATGCAGAATCCGCTATCCTTATTGATGCTGAAACCGGCAAGGTATTATTTGAGAAAAATGCCGACAACCCTGCGCCGCCGGCGTCAATGACGAAACTGATGACTTTATATGTGATTTCGGGTTTTATCAAAGACGGCAAGGTTTCGCCCGACACCATTGTTCCGATATCTGAAAATGCCGACTTCAGAAACCTTCCTCCGCGCTCTTCACTGATGTTTATTGAGCAGGGGCAGAAGGTTACCCTGATGGAGCTCATGCAGGGGCTGGCTCTGCCTTCGGGCAACGACGCGGGAATTGCCGTTGCGGAATTTCTCGCCGGCAGCGTTGCCGATTTCGTAGGTTTGATGAACAAGGAAGCTGAACGTCTTGGAATGAACAAAACCCATTTTGATGATTCCTCAGGATTGTCGGAAAAGAATATCACGACTGCACGCGAATACGCTTCGTTCTGCCGCATCTATATTGATGAAAATCTCAATTATTTTGAAGACCTGCATACACAACGGAACTTTACCTATCCGAAACCCGAAAATCTTCCGCCTTCCGGTGAATCCGTTTACGGCCCGATAACCCAGCCTAATCACAACCTGCTGATCGGCAGAATGCCGGGTGTCGACGGGCTCAAAACCGGGTATATAGACGAATCAGGCTATAATTTCGCCGTAACCGCCGAGCAGAACGGAAGAAGGCTTATTCTTGTTACAATGGGCGGTCCCGGAACAACCGCGTCGGACGGCGGACTGCGAAGGGCGTTTGACGCCGCAGTTCTTTTAACCTACGGTTTCCATGCCTGGACAGCTTATACGCCTGTTCCTCCCGGGGATAAAACAATCCCGCTTCGCGGCGCAGCGAAACCGCTGCTTGGCGTCAGGTTCAGCATGCCGACCAGAGAATTAATCGAAACAGCAGCCATAGATGAACTTGAATTTAAAACATATTACAACGATATCAAACTTCCGGTGACCGCCGGAAGCATTATCGGCCGATGGGAATTACATCTCGGTAATAATGAAGTTCTTCAGTCGGGAATTCTGACTGCAGCCGAGAACACAGATAAAGGAACCCTGTTAAGAAGGCTTCTGGATTGGTTCAGATATTAAACTGTTATTAAAGAATTATTTATAAGAAAAGTTTTCAGAAACTCTTTGTTAACGGGCTTTTCGAGATAGCCGTCATAACTCAGAGACTTAAGTCGATTCTGAAAAACACGTTCCGGGTAAGCTGAAATAAAATAGACTTTGGTCTCCGGATATTCCGATTTTATTGCCTCACAGGCATCGAGACCGTCTTCCTTTGAATCCATATTAATATCAAGAAAGGCAACATCGGGATTGTGTTCCCGTACGGCTTTCACAGCTTCAGCACCGTTCTGAGCCTCATATTTTATATCAACCCCGAACGCGGAAAGGGTCATTGAGAGAAATAATCTTAAAATACTTTCATCTTCAGCAATAATAGCTTTAGTTTTCATCTTTGTTCATACTTTACAATCTATATAATATTAATCTTATATCACCATTTATTCTTTTTCCAGAATAATAAAAATTATTTCCTGCCGTAAACGGAAAGAAGAGAATAGACCCTTTCGCTTCCGATAGCATAAAGAAACCCGACAAGCCTCGGCCCCTTGCTCTTTCCTATAAGCGCCAGATAAACGGCCGGGAAAAACTCAGCTGAATCAAGACCGAATTCTTCAGCCGCGGCATATACGTTAGTGCTGAATTCCTTCTCATCCATCACATCCATTTTATCCCTGACCGCCTCAGCCAGATACCCAAGGGCTCCTGCCTGGGCTTCGGTAACATCAGCCGGTTTATCGCCCAACGCTTTAATTTCAAACCTGAAATCATCCGGTGCAAATTCCTTTACCCAGTTCCAGGCGCATTCCGCACGTTTTCCGAGCTTGGCTTTCTGATTATCGGCAACATCACCCAGATTCTCTATTACCTTCCCGATATCCCCGGACTGAATCTGAAGCAGGTTGCAAAGGTGCCTGATTTGAATCTGATACGGCATCTCCGCTTCCGGCTTGTCTACCTGGGAAAGCTCATAGATCCTGGCCTGCTTTTCCCATTTTTTAAGGGCTTTTTCAGAATCGGGCTTATTGTAGTACGTTCTTTCGCATTTATCGTAATCTTCATAGATTTTTAATACATCAAGATCAAACGAGATTGCAAATTCCGTATTCGGCCTTGTTCCGGCAAACATATAACGGACAACTTCGGGCTGATAAACTTCAAGCACGTCGGGCAAGCTGACGACTTCGCCTGATGAAGACGATATTTTTCCGCCGCGTCCCTTTATCCTGATAAAATCATACTGAAAACTTACCGGAGGAGTTCCTCCGTAAATCTTCTCAACCACCATCTCGGCAGTATCAAATGATCCGCCTTCGGAGTGATGATCTTTCCCCGCCGGTTCAAAATCAACACCCTCTTCTTTCCATCTCATGGGCCAGTCGATTCTCCAGGGCAGCTTTGCTGCGCCCGTATTTCGAAGGTCAAGATTTTCCCTGTTTCCGCATGACTCGCAACTGTAGTTTATGCTCCAGTCGCCGTCGAAACTTTCAACCTTTGTAGTGTCGCGATTACAGGCTGTACAGAAAACGCTTACCGGCATCCAGTCTTCAGCGAGCGGCGCTGTGCGGTGTTCATTCAGGATATCTATAATTTTGGAACGCTTTTCGAGCGCCGTTTTCATTCCCGGGGCATACCTTCCCTTACGATATTCGGCAGCCTGGTAGATATATTCAGGGATAACGCCTACCGACGGCAGCAGAACTTCCAGCCTTTTTTCATTGGCCCGCGCGTAACTCTCTTCATTTCCCAGTACATCAGGCACAAGAGTAATCGGCTGCCTCAGGCATTTTTCCAGGGTCTCCTGCTCTGGCATGTTTGCAGGCACCTTGCGGAACACGTCGTATTCATCCCAGGAGTATATAAACCTTACGTTGCAGCCCTTTTCGCGCAGCGCTCTTACCACAAGTTCCACCGAAATTATCTCGCGAAAATTCCCTATATGCACCGTTCCCGAAGGTGTAATACCAGAAGCACAGACATAGACGTCTTTTTTGCCCTTTTCTCTTATAATTTTATCAGCCGTTATATCGGCCCAGTGTGTCGAATTAGATTTCATAGTTCGGAAATTATATAGATAGAAAAGGAATATATCAACTGTCGAACGAATGAATGAAAGCTGCCAATTAGAACAGGTTACTCAGTTAAGAAATGTTGATATGTAGTAGAAGTTAGTTCGCCGTTTAAATCATAAACTGGTTGTATTGACCTGTGGATTATGGCTCTGACCACATTCAATCCGATGCCGATTCCGCTCAAAGTTAGCATCGGTGGTATAGAATGTTCATCTAAAGTCCCGCTTTTTGTTAAAAAGACAATATCATAAATAATAGAAATAAACATAAACCAGGATCAGCTTTTTTAAGAATGTAAAATTCTAATTGAGATATAGAATATATGGAGATATAATCAGTTATTATTAATATTAAATGATGTAAACATACTTTGGAGAGCAGTATTTTGAAAAAAGTGATATTAGTATTTATTATCTTGATAATCTTTATCTTTATAAGTTGTATTCAAGCTCCAGATACGACAACTGAAGATCCACCATCCGCACCAAGTAATTATGAGATATATAATGTAATTGGAGAAGAAGTTATATTTACTTTCGAATCTGTTTCTGATGCTGAAGGTTATAAATTATTATTAACTGACGAATCAGAACAGATTTTTAAATTTTCTGTAGAAGGCAATGATAATACTTTGATAAATGTTGGTATTCTATCTCCTCAATTGTACTTATTTGAGTTATGCTCTTATAATTCTTATGGAGATTCTAATTACCCACGTTCTGGTTCGTTTTATGTATATGATCCAAATGACTATACACCATCAACTCCCTATATTTATTCTTCTACAGTAGGCGGTAGTTCCCGAATATATGTTGAATGGAGAACCTATAATTATTATGATCCTGATAACTTTATAAATAGAATAGAAGTTTCAACTGAAACAGATTTCACTAATATTGTTCATTTCTATGAGACAACTGAGACTGAAGCAGAGTTTATGTTTGAAAATGTAGAAGCTGGCTCATACTATATAAGAGCTCTTGCTTCAAATAAATATGGATGGAGCGAACCGTCAAATTCAAAATTTTGCTCTGTTTTGGGTGAAATTTATGGGGATTATCTTATAGATGATTTGGATGCGTCTAATGAGGAAGGGTATAGTAATAGTCGTGATATTGTTTTTACTGGTGATATGCAAAATGTTTATAGAGTTCAAATTTGGACTGATCCCTCAAAAGAAACACTACTGACCTCATTTTACTATAATAATTCAAAAACAATTCAACTGCCAGAAGAAGAAGGAGTTCATAATCTTTATGTCGATGTCAGTGATCGAATAGGCATAATCAGTTCTTTTTCAAAGAATTTTACTTTCACGCTTGATACTGTAGCACCACAATATAGAAGTTCATGTTTCGTTTCTAATGGAACAGCCTATATGAATCCCTATAATGGCGATGATTGTTTTAAAGCAAAATATGACGTTCAAGTTGAAAATGAATCAGGTGGATTTGTATTTATCTTTACAAATTCTTCAGGATGGGTAGATCCATCTATTTCTCATAATTTTTCATTAAGTGGTGACTATACTTACAAATATAATGAGTCTTACATTGATGAAGCCGGAAATCTATCAGAATATGGAAATTTATAATACTTGATAAGAAAAACAGCAAATAGAAATTTTATAACAGGTAAAGGTGGGCAAAATATAAAAGTATCTAAATAAATTGGATATACCTAATCCGCTATTCCTTTACTCTTGAATTGATCCCATATTTTTGCCGATAAGTAACCTATGAACAGAACCCTCAGAATTATCACGGTATTAATACCGGTTTTATTTATACTTGCAGTTATCCCCCTCTTCGCCTTTGAAACCGGGCAGGCCTCCTGGTACGGAGGAAAGTTTCAGGGAAGAAAAACCGCCAACGGAGAGATCTTCGATACTAACAAACTCACGGCTGCCCACAAAACCCTCCCGTTCAACACATTGGTAAAAGTAACAAACCTGCAAAATGACCGTTCCGTAACCGTAAGAATCAACGATCGGGGCCCGTTTGTTGCCGGCAGGGTGATTGACCTTTCGCATGCAGCCGCCGAACAGATAGATATGTCTGTAAGCGGGATTGCCCTTGTAAAGCTTGAGGTGGTATCGCTTCCGGCAGGCGTATCTGAAAACACACTTGTAAAAACTGAAGAGGTCCATCCCGAGGGCATTCCCGAAAGTTATAAAATCCAGATTGCCTCATATTCCCGGGCTGATAATGCCCAAAACTGTCTGAAAAAGGTTAAAAACGCCGGCCTTGAAGCGGAACTTGAATTATCGGATAGCGGTATGATGCGTATTATTATTCCGGCAGTAAAAAAAGAAGACATTGCGCATATAAAAAGTCTTTTGAGCGGTATCGGCTTTCCCAATCCGCTTGTAAGGCACAATTGACCGAATTCCATCCCAGCCTGTTGCTGATATACTGACACAATCTCCTATTTATGATAGATTACATCTGTTTAAGCTGAAAGCTTACTATTTTAAAACACTAATATTAACTTATTTATATATAAGGATAGCTAAATGCAGAATCTAGGAATTAACATTGGATCATCAAGCATAAAAGTCGTTATGCTGGAAGATGGAAAGATTTCCTGGAGCAGCGTCCTTCCTCACGAGGGAGACTTTGTTTCAACGTTAAAGAAATCTTTAGAGGGAAGAAAAATTTCTTCCGACGCCAAGGCGATCGTAACCGGTACGGAAGGCAGATATCTTTTCAATATCAACAGCATCATAGAAACTGTATGTATTGAGAATGCTTTAAATCAGATGGGACTCAACATTGATGCTGTTGTCAGCATGGGCGGGGAAGATCTGACCGTATATACAATTGACAAGAACAACAAGATTCTCAACAACTTTACCGGAAGCAAATGCGCATCAGGTACAGGAGAGTTTTTCAAGCAGCAGCTTGGCCGAATGGATATGGTCCTTGATGATGTAGCCGGAGTTGATCCGAATGCAAAAGTACTTTCTCTTTCGGCCAGATGTTCGGTGTTTATGAAATCAGACTGTACGCACAGACTGAATAAACGCGAAGCAACCAAGGACGATATTGTACTTTCGTTAAGCGATGTCATGGCAACCAAGGTTATAGACTTTCTTAACAGGGCCAGAATTAAAAAGGGCAAAGTCCTTCTTGCCGGTGGAATTACGCTGAATAAGCATATTATCCGGTTCATCAGGGAAAAAGCCCCTGAAATCGAGTTTATCATTCCTGAAGAAGCTCCTTATTTTGAAGCATACGGAGCGGCTTTTCTTGCGGAAGCAAACGGAAGCACAATGCCTTCCGTCGACAAGCTTCTTAAAAATAATGAAATCAAGTTTCCCAGGTACGACAAACTGTCCAGCGTTATGGACAAGGTTACCTATTTCAAGGCTGATATGGGCAAGGTCGTTGCGGGGAAAGAGTATATACTCGGCGTCGACGGAGGTTCAACAACAACCAAGGCCTGTCTTATCGATATTGAAACCGATCAGATTGTAGCCGAACATTACGGACGGACACACGGCGATCCGGTTAAAGCACTTAAAGGCTGTATCGTTGAAATAAAGAAAAAAATCAAGGAAGACATCGGCGATAAAAAAATAAAAATCAGCCTGACTTCAACCACCGGTTCTTCACGTGAGATTCTGGGCGTTTTCCTGGAAACATCCGGCGTATACAACGAGATTATCGCCCACGCGTACGGCACTACATACTTCAGCGATGACGTAGACACTATTTTCGAAATAGGCGGTCAGGACGCCAAGTATGTGCTTCTCAACCACAAAGTACCGATTGATTATGCCATGAACGAAGCCTGTTCGGCAGGAACAGGTTCATTTCTTGAGGAATCCGCTTCAGGAGATCTTAACATCAGGAGCGCTGCTGAAATCGGGGACATAGCAATCAAGGCGGAAAACCCGCTCAAATTCGGCGAACACTGTTCAGCCTTTATCAACTCCGATATCAGAAAAGCAATTCAGCAGGGAGCTGTCCGCGAGGACATTACCGCCGGAATTGTTACTTCGATCGTATCAAACTACCTTAACAGGGTTGTCGGAAACAGAACAATAGGAAACAAAATTTTCCTCCAGGGCGGAGTTGCAAAAAACAAGGCTATTCCACTGGCTTTTGCAATGATGGTAGGCAAGGAAATTCTTGTTCCGCCGTCGCCCGAACTGATGGGATGTTTCGGCGTAGGTCTGCTTGCAAAGCAGAAATATGCCGACGGACTGCTTGAAAAAACTGATTACGATCTTGATGCGATCCTCAATACCGAAATTGTCTACGAAAAGGAATTCAGATGCAAGGCCTGTGAAAACGACTGTCCCATACAGGTGCTGCAGGTCAACGGCCACAAGTACATGTTCGGCGGACGCTGTTCAAAATACACAAACAGCCGGAAAAAGATTGAGACCGCCACAGATACGGCCGATTTTGTACAGAGGCGATCAGATCTGCTTTTCGTTGATTGTGCCGCCGATCCTGAAACCTTCGTTCAAAAACGTGATTATACCGTAGGTATCCCGCGGGCTTTCTCGGTTCATACACTTTACCCGTTGTATTCATGGTTCTTCCATACGCTGGGAATCAAAACAGTTCTCTCGGATAAAATCGCACATGACGGCGTTGCCAGATGCGAAAGCACATACTGCTTTCCTTCGGAAATTGCTCACGGTGCTGTCCAGGACATTATAGACAAGGGATGTGATTACATCTTCCTGCCGCATTTTCGCGATATGCCTTCCTATGAAGCCGACGTGCATGCCAATTTCTGTCCCATAACGCAGGGTCTGCCTTACTACATAAAGAAAGCATTCCCGGAAATTGCAGAAAACAAGATTCTCGAACTTGTTGTTTCCTTTAAATTCGGACGCGACAAGGCGCTTGAGCTTTTCCAGAAACTCGGTAAACAGCTTGATATTTCGGAAAGCGAGATAAAAAAAGCGTTTGGCGTCGCTGTTCAGAAGCAGGAAGAGTTTCTGCATAAACTGAAAGAACTCGGACTTGAAGCGCTTGAGTTTGCACGCAAGAGTGAAAAACCGGTTATTGCGCTCCTCGGTCGTCCGTACAACGCTTTCACCCGTGAAGCAAACATGGGCATTCCGAAAAAATTCACATCAAAGAATTTTACAGTTATTCCATATGACATTCTTCCTTTTGAAAATGAAGAAATATACGACAATATGTACTGGTATTACGGTCAGCAGGACATGAAAGCCGCCCGGATGATCAAACAGGAAGATAATATATATGCAACATGGATAAGCAATTTTTCATGTGCGCCTGACTCCTTTATGCTCCATTATCTCAAGTGGATAATGGGAACAAAACCCTTCCTGGTCCTCGAACTTGATTCACACAGCGCCGATGCAGGTATTGATACACGTGTTGAGGCTTTCCTTGATATTATCGACGGGTACAGAAGCAAGATCGAAAATATCGAGCAGGAACGCTACGACAACGGTCTGAGATTCAAAAACGAAGGAAACCTGTTTATTGAGAACATCAACACAGGCGAAAAAATCCCGGTTATGAACAACGACCGTGTTGAGCTGATTGTTTCAAACATGGGAGAGATTGCATCCGAACTTGTTGCCGCAGCGCTTACCGCACAGGGTTTCAATGCCCGGTCAATGCCCGTAGCCGATGCAAAAACCCTTGAGCATGCAAGAAATTACATGTCCGGAAAGGAATGTGTTCCTTCACAGCTTGTTCTCGGCGGTGCGCTTAAGTTCATGGCCTCGCCTGCATACAGAAAAGACAAGATTTATGCTCTCTTCGTTCCGATTACAACCGGCCCGTGCCGGACAGGGCAGTATTATGTGTTCTATGAGAACCTCTTCAAGGATCTCCGGATTGATAATATAGTTGTGTTTACGCTGAGCGCCGACAACTCGTACAATGAACTCGGTCCCGGCTTTTCACAGTACGTCTGGAAAGCAGTAACTGCAACAGATTATCTGAAAGATATGCAGACTACACTTAGAGCATGTGCCGAAAATTCGAAAACAGCGATGATTGAATACAAGAAATCCTGGAAGAAGGTAGTTAAATCGGTAGGCGATAACCTTGATTCTCTCTATCCGGCGCTGAAACAGATGGGCCATGAAATGGCAAAAATACCGCTTAAGAAAAACCCGCTTGAGTGCCCGAAGGTCCTTATTGTAGGTGAAATATTCGTAAGGCGGGACGACTTTGCTGTAGACGAACTGATCGAAAACTTTGCCAACAAGGGAATAATTGCTAAAGTTTCGAGTATCGCCGAATGGATTCATTACACAGATTTTGTCCGCGATTACGATATCAAGAAACGAATAAAGCTTAAACCGGTTATTCTCAGACCTTTTACAAAAGAATTCAGAACCTGGGTGTACTATCAGATTGAAAAGAAATGGAAAGCATCCATGGAACACAAAGCTCTTCATGCGCTTAATGTTAACAACCTCGTACCTTCCGCGCCGCACGACATGAACAGGATAATGAAGACTGTTGAAGACAACTTCGTTAACCTTGAACTTAACTCCGAGATTGCAGTATCTTCAGGCTCGGCTGCAACCGCAATGGAAGAAGGCTACTCCGGCGTTGTCAATATATCGCCTTTCGCCTGTCTTATCGGACGCGTTATTCAGGGAATCTATACTCCATGGGCCCGCGAAAGGAACTTTCCGACAATGTCTGTTGAGGTAGACGGCAACCAGCTTCCTCCCAACATCCTGAACCAGCTGAACATTTTTATGCTGAACGTGCTTCGTTTCAAGCATGATATGGACATCAAGGACCTTGTTGAAGATTCGGACACCGTTTACTCGTCAGGGCTTGCAGGAATGATGAACGATGAGGAAAAGAAAAAAGAGCTTATAAACTCAAAATAAATATTTTAGTATAAAGAAACAAGATGATAAAAAAACCGCCGTGGCGCCCAGCCTTCGGCGGTTTTTTATTATTCCCCGTTGAACTCTTTAACAGCATCTATCATTGCCACAAAATTTTCAACAGGAGTTTTTGCCTGAACATTATGGATAGTATTGAAAACAAAGCCTCCGTTCCCTGAAAAATTTTCACATGTTTTCAATACCTGCCTGCGGACATCTTCCGGCGTTCCGAAAGGAAGAGTCTGCTGGGTATCAACCCCGCCTCCCCAGAACACAATATCTGCACCGAATTTGTCCTTGAGCTGGGTCATATCCATTCCGGTTGCGGTCCACTGAACCGGGTTAAGAATGTCAAACCCGGATTCAATCAGCTCTGGAATCAGCGGCATTATTGCACCGCACGAGTGTTTAAACGTCTTCCATTCAGTATTCGCATGGACCCAGTTATTCATCTTTTTATAGTAAGGCATATATAGTGTCTGAAAGGTTTTGTTTGAACAGAAAGGTCCGTTCTGCGTTCCGAAATCATTTCCGCACATATAGGCAACCGATATGGTATCTCCCAGCACAGCGTGTATTTTCTCCAGGTTTGCTATTGCTGTATTTGTCTGTGCTTCAAAAACTTCATGGATATAATCCTGTCTTATTGCCGTAGACATATACCATTCGGTGACATCCCTGATTCCCTTCGGGTCTTTAAGCATCGGCCCGGGGACACAGGCTATATCGCCGATGGCAGTGCCGCCGAGATTTCCCACAATAAAACGATCGTCGGCATCCAGCTGCTCAGCAGTTCTTTTATAGTATTCAAGATCTTCTGCGCTTATCAGCCCGAATTCTTCAAGATTATCAGCCGGATCAAGCTCACTTTCAATAATAGGCTTCTGCCTTATTGTTGAATCAAAAAAATAACCGCCATCGGGAAGAATTGCCGCGGGTGGATAATTTGTATCACCACCGGCATATATTGAGATTTCACCGTTTTTTTCAGTTGTTACAAAATCACGGGCAACAAGGATTTCCTGTCCCCAGGGGGTTTTCCACGGCCTGAAATCTTCATTCTTGAACCCATACATTGTCCACTGTCCCCAGACAGGCTTTGTGCTTACGCCCAATGCATCTTTCAGGTCGTCCTCGATTTCGCCAAGCATCTGGTACGGCTCAATGGCCTTAACCGGATGTTTTTCCAGGCCGTAGAATTCACGCAATTTCTCTACAATGGAGATATGTATACCGGTGGTAGGAAAAGCCCCGAAATCAATCGGTACGGGCCCCGGTTTGTGATTTAATGCTGCACGTATTCTCTCTTTATGATTCACCTTATCGTCTCTCCCTTTTTGAATATATTGTAAGCACCAGAAGAATTACTGCTCCATATACAATCTGCCTTCCGCCTTCACCCGATTTCAGACTTATCATTATGCTGTTAAGCGTAGTCAGAACAATGGTCCCGGCAACAGCTCCAAGGTAAGAACCGTTGCCACCCGATAAAGCTACCCCGCCGATAACGGCCGCTGCTATTGTCGGCATTACATATGTTGAGCCAAGATCCAGATATGATGTTCCCGTATAACCGAGAAGACATAACCCTGCAAAAGCCGACATCATACCGCTGAAACCGAAAACAAGAAAACGTACCCGTCGTGTTCTGATTCCGGACAGCTCCGCAGTCAGATCATTTTCACCTGTTCCGTATAATATCCTGCCGGTACGTGTACGCTGCAGAATAACAACCGCAGCTGCTACTACAATAATCCAGATAAACAGAATGTTGGGAAACGGACCGCTTCGACCGGATCCTGCTGCAATCAGAAGGTCAGACGCCCTTCCTTTCGGCTGCCCCTGTGTGTAGACAAGCGCTACTCCCTGTATAACGCTTGACATCGCGAGGGTCATTACAAGCGGCGGAATCCGAAGAAATGCCGTCCCTGCACCGTTTACAAGGCCGAGCAGAAACCCCACTCCAAGAACAGCCAGAGCAGCCGGTACAAGCATGGCGTCGGATCCGTTCATAATCTGTGAAGCAATAACAGTACTCAGCGAGATGATCGCACCGACAGACAAATCAATACCTTCACCCCCGGAAATTATTACAAGGGTCTGTGAAAGAACAACTATCCCAAGGAAGGACGAAAGGCTCAGAATATTCAGAAGGTGATTAGGATGCAGGAATCCCGGATTGATGATACCGCCAAGCAGAAAAAGAAGTACTGCTATTATATAAGCCATTGCCACCCGGTTTTCTTTTAGTCGCCTTATGGAAAATCTGTAGTTTCTGCCAATATTTTCACTCATATCAGACCTCCGTTCCCGGTATTGTTTTTCTTAAATTGGGAATTATGGCTATACCGAGGGCCGCGATAATTATCAGTCCGCGTATTAAATCCTGATACAGCGACGGAATATTTGCAAAGAATACTACATTCGTCAGAAAACCGAACACAAGGGCTCCGGCAACGGCGCCCGTCATCTTTCCCCTTCCGCCTGAGAAAGCCACACCGCCGACTATAACCGCTGCTACAGACTGAAGGGTAAACGGCTGCCCAATACTGGCATCTCCGGAAGCCGCCTGACACGTAATGGCTATAGCGGCAAGCGACGTGAATATTCCGCTGACAATAAAAGCCTTCATTTTTACTGCAATAACATTAATTCCCGCGGCATCGGCTGCGGCTTCATTCCCTCCAACCGCCATAATGTAGCGGAAAAGCGTTCGTTTTGTTATTACATACCAGATCAGCAGCGCAAGACCCACAACAAGCAGGGGCGCCGGCATAAAAATAAACATCTTTCTGTACAATCGGTAAAAAAACGGCGGAACATACCCGCCGGGCTGCGGCATTATCAGCAGTGAGATTCCGTACCATATCGAAGAAGTCGCAAAGGTGGCGACCATTGCCGGCAGTTTTAAAACACCTATGGTCAGCCCGTTAACAAGTCCGGTTGCCATACCGATTAGAACGCCGGCAGCAATGGCCAGGACAACGCTTGCGCCTGTATCCTTCATCATAACCGCAAGCACAACATTAATAAGAGTAATGGTCGAACCCACCGACAGGTCAATCGCACCCAGTAGAATTGCAATTGCCTGGGCCATTGCCACCAGAATCATCGGCGTAAATGTTGATGCATTAATCCTGAAGGTAACAAGACTGAAAAATCTCGGCTGAATTACAGCATTGATTATTACAAGCAGGACAAGCACTGCAAAAACAGGAAAGACGGTACTGTTTTTCAACTGTTTAATTCTTTTATTCATCATCTTCCCCCCGTCTGCATCCGACCTGAAGCGCGTGAGTTACCAGAACTTCATCCGTCAGACAGTCGTTTTCAAGATTTTCCACAATACAGCCTTCAAACATTACGCAAATCCGATCGCATATGGAAATCAGCTCGGTATTATCACTGGCAAACAGAACAACAGATGTTCCTTTTTCAGCAAGCTCACGCACAACGTTGTAAAGCTCTTCCTTTGCGTGAACATCAACACCCTTTGCGGGGTCCGACAAAAGCAGGACCTTCGGTTCAAGAGCCAGCCATTTACCGACAACAACCTTTTGCTGATTTCCTCCCGAAAGCTCGCTCACTTTCTGGGTTTCATCACGGGCAGCTACAGACAGTTTTTTCATTACAGACAGTGACTGCTCCCTGATTGCCGCGGTTTTCAAAACACCTTTGTGCCGTTTTCCGGAGAATTGTGGAAATACCAGGTTAGTGTTTATATCATGCTGCACAAAAAGCCCTTCCTCATTGCGCTCGCCGGGCACCAGTACTATTCCGTTTGCTATTGCATCTTTCGTATGCCTGACCTTTATGGACTCGCCCCTGAACAGAAATTCACCCGAACATGGAAGAAATCCCGCAAGCGCAAGCAGCAGCTCTTCCTGTCCCTGCCCCTGCAATCCGGACAATCCGAGTATTTCTCCTTCTTTAACGTCCAGCTCTATATCATGCAGCAGTCCTTTTATAGAGAGTCCTTTGACCCTGAACTGCGTTTCTTTCACTCTTTGTTCAGCAGGAATAATCTCTCGCTCACTGCAGCCTTCGTCATCGCCGGTGATCATGGAGACTATTCTTTTCTCATCCTTTTTCTCGGTGCCGAAATTAATATCGCCTACACTTTTACCGTCCTTAAAAACGGTTATATAATCACAAATCTGAAAAACCTCCCACATTCGATGTGAGATAAAAATCATTGCCATACGGTTCTTGAATCTCCGAAGAACAGTAAAAAGCTTTTTAACCTCTTCCTGCTCCAATGCTGCAGTCGGTTCATCCAGTATCAGAATATCGGGTTCTTTTATAAAAGCTTTGGCTATTTCTACCAGTTGCTTTTCAGCCGGAGAAAGATTCTTAACCCGGTCATCAAGACCTATGGAATCTGAAAATTCTCTTAAAACCTTCTCTGCAGCCCGTTTCGAATCGGAATCTGTCAGGAAACCGGCTCGCGAACGTGTTTCTATGCCAAGGCAGATGTTCTGCCATACGGTAAGCTCGGGCACAAGACTTAGGTGCTGGTGTATCATGGCTATATTCATTGCTGCAGCAGCCGCAGGCGAGTTGATGTCCACAGGCTTTCCCCTGTAAAGCAGTTCGCCGCCGCTAGGCTGGTAAATACCGTTAATAATCCTGGATATTGTTGATTTCCCTGAACCGTTCGCCCCGAGAAGACCGCAAATTCTACCGTTATATATTTTCAGATTTCCATCCGCAAGAGCGGTTACACCGCCGAAATATTTTTCTATACTTCGGGCTTCAAACAGAATTTCATCCTGTGGAAACATAGAAATACCTCATTTATCATAGATTAAGAAAAGCAATACGGCAGCAGGTGTTTTCAGCCCAAAAAAAGACTGAATACACCTGCTTTCCGCTTTAAAACCTACTTGAACAATGCGTCCAGTTCTTCTTCAGCCATCCATTCGTCAATAAAATATGCGTCAGGTTCAAACTGATATTTATCAAAGTACTTATCAAGATTATCATTTGTCACATGGTCTTTAACATTGTAATAAAGGAAATTTCCGTCTTCAAGAAGTCCGTCCTTGAGTTCTTTTCCCATCAGCATTCTAACGCCCACACCGAGAGCTGTTGCGCCGATTCCCGGAGGGTTATTCTGTCCGTATGAAGCGAACCCGGTTGAATCTTTAAGTTCTTTCCATTTTTTTACATACCCCATCATCAGCTCACCGGTAACAACAGGTACATCCCGGCCGGCAGCGATAAATGCATTAACTGCACCAAGGGCCATTCCGTCCTGGGTCAGAACACCGTCTATTTCAGGATAGGAAGTAAGAAGGTTTGAAACCACCTGCTGCGAACTTGCCTGGTCCCAGTTTCCGTTTACTTCGGTAAGAACATTTATTCCGGGATACTTATCAAGGACTGCATGCATGCCCCTGAGCCTGTTAACATTTGCAGGATGCCCCGCTATTCCGCTGACGATTACAATATCGCCTTTTCCGCCGATCTCTTTGCAGAACCATTCAGCAAGATTGGCACCCCATTTTACCTGATCGATTACAATATTTATTGCATCAGGACTGGTTACTGGTGCATCAAGCGCTATAACGGGAATTCCCATATCGGAGGCTTCTTCTATAACCGGGTTCAGGGCTGTTTCCGAATTGGGATCAATAAGAAGAAGGTCAACACCCATTGCGATCATATTACGAATCTGTCCGATCTGGGTATTTACATCAAGACCCGCATTCTGAATGATAATATCTTCTACCCAGCCTTTTCCCTTATAGAAAGCGCCCAGATCTTCAACCGAATCGATCATCTGGGTCCTCCAGCCGTTTCCTATATAACCGTTACTGAACCCGATTACAAAACCGCCGTCCGCTTTTTCCTGCTGACCTTCAGCAAGAACAAATCCTCCGGTAATGGCAAGCATTACCAGCGCCATCATCAATACGATAGCTGCTCTTTTCATTTTCTCCTCCTGAGAATACCGGCCTCCTGACATCTGCATACAGACAGATCCGTCATGTAACATGGTGCAAAGAGAAGCCGAGATTGAATTAATTAACCGGAACAGCTATAATGAAGGTACCAATACTTCGTTGTTCTGTGTGTCGTTATAATAATCCATGTTGCCGCATGGGTTAAACGCGCACGGAACGGCGTTGTTCCAGTTTATTTCCATGTTAATAACCTACTTTCTTCAATGTATCATCAACAAACTTCTTGGCTGTCGGAATATAATCCTCTTCAAGGTGTTCAATGATAATCGGAATATTCGTGTGCCGCTCTGATAGTCTTCTGAAATACAGTTCATAATTAAGCGAGCCAGTCCCCGGTGCAGGAAGTTCTACAGCGCCGGCGCCGCGGAAGGTGTGCGCTTCCGATGCATCTATTTCAGCGTGCTTTTCAACCGTGTTTTCAGCTCTTTTACAGTCCTTTGCATGAGCAATCCTGATTTTGTCCGAGACCGAATCGAATATCCTGTTCAGTGTAAAATCCATATGATCTATGTTTGAATCGTCGAAGTAATTCGTCGGATCCATAAGAAGGCCCATGGCTGTGTGATTGATATCGGTAAACAGTCTGTTTACTTCGTCTATCGAACCGATAACGTTGTTGACATAGTTTTCAACCAGGAATACTGCGCCGTGATCATAGGCTTCCTGGACAAGCTCTCCGAGGACCTTAACGCATTCTTCATAACCTTCTTCAGTCTTGTTTTTGGGATGATGAACCCAATCGCTTTCGGTGTTGTACGTTCCCGTCTCGGAAATTACATACGGAGTTCCAAGGTCCCGTGCATGCCTGATAATTTCTTTAAGGTAACCGACTCTTTTCTTTCTCTCGTCAAGATCGGGATGAATGATATTTGTGTATCCGGATATGGCGCAAATCGGCAGATTGGCATCTCTGAATGCATCTCTCACCTTGTGGCATTTTTCTTTGGTTATTGTTCCCGCCGAAAAGTCCATGTCCTTGAACGCAAGATCTAATTGTACAGTCTGAAAACCGTTTTCCTTCAGACAGCTTATCTGTTTTTCAAGGGTATACGGAAAGTATCCGTTGAAAATTCCTACCTGTAACATTAATTCCTCCTATAAAAAGTCAACCACAAGCTAAAAATATAAGCTTATGATCTGGTCGGATATCAACCGACCATTACAGCTTCCCATGCTGCTGCCTGCATTTCCCTGTATTCTTTTCTAAAAGCCATTTTCATCGGATCAAACGGCTCTCTGGTTTTTAAAATTGTATATACCAAAGTGCTCATCTTGCGGGCGGCAGCTATTACACTCTTACCCGAGCCTTTCTGCTTCTTCATCGCTGCATACTTCGTCATTATTCGGTACGTCCCGGTCTTCTTTTGCATACGAACCATTCCCATCACCATCTGTACGAAGGCTGTCCTCAGTTCTACAGGCCCACGCTTTGTTATATGTCCATGATGTATTGTCATATTTGAGTTCTGCACCCATGGCACAAGCCCGGCGTTTGCTGCATATTTCTTCGCACTATCATATCTGCCGATATCGTCTGTATAGGCTCTTACTGTTGCTGCTGTTATTAGACCCACGCCTGGTATTGTCTGCAGAAGCTCAACATCTTCATCGTCCTCCACAAGCTCAGCCAAAACCTTTTCAAGCTGCTTGACTTGCGATGCCTGATTATCTATCATATCCAGTAACGGTATTACCGTTTTGGCAGCGCTTCCGTAAAAGTCGTGGTCCTCGAGACCGTTCAGGATTCGCTGCCTTTCTTTTTTACTCTGCAGCTGTCCGCGTTTGGTCTCTATTCCATAACCAAGTAATAAGCCATGCACCTGGTTCTTTAACGACACAACAGATTTTACCAGTATCGACCTGGATTTCAGCACCCTTCGAATATCCTCACTCTCTTGGGAACATAATATCGATTCAGGCAGCATGTCTTTCTCAAGAAACTCCGCCAGGGTGCGTGCATCATGTTTGTCTGTCTTTTTTACAGATTCATTCACTACCTTGAATTTCAAAGTATTCACTACAACCACTTCGACTCCAGCCTTTAACAGTTTATTGCGGAAATAACGGGCATTCCCGGTTGTTTCCACCGCTGCTCTCAACTCATATTCCTCTTCACAATATTCATCCAGCATTTTCAGAAATGCTCCATAACCATTTCCGCTGGTCGGATACATTCCCAATTGATCAATTTTTCGGTCTTCACTTAAAAGGCATACTGTAAACTGCGTTTTGTGAAGATCCACGCCAATACTCATCTTCATGTTCTATCTCCAATAGTTTGAAGCAGTGCCTATACGGTGAATTGTTCCATTCTCCTATCCGGTCTCGCAGACCATTGAATGTTTCGGTTACGGCTCTTCAATCTCCTAAACGGTCTCGCGGACCAGTAAAAATGTCGAACAGTAACCTTACTGCCTCAATTAAAGTTAAGGCAGTATATCAATTCACCAGCTCATGAAGACTTTTTATCATTCCTCCTATAAAAAAATATTTCTTACTGAATTTCTCTCAATACTTCTGCAAGAGCTACAGTTCTCTCTTCAGCGATGGATCTGTAGCTTGCATCTACAGCTGCGAGAGTTTTCAGATTATCCCTTCCGCTTATTTCCGGTTCGGTTCCGCTCTCAACCGCCCTCAGAAGCTGCGCCATTGTTCCCTGAAATGCATCCGGAAACCATACTTTATTCCAGCGCGGTTTAAACCAATAACCTGGAAACTGTTTTGTCGTGAAATCCATGGTACTGGGCGTCGGAACCGGATAATTAAACCAGCTTATAGTTCCCTGTGCTATTCCGTCCGTACCTTCGACCCGCCATCTAATGTAATAATCCTTCTCGGCACCCTCCGCAGGTCCCGCCCAAACGTCATCCAGCGTAGTAGCCATAAAATCGTTGGCGTATTTATAGGTAACCTGTGATATCCCGTCGATATGCTCAAAAGCGGTCCTCGGGTCTTTTCTGGTGACAGCTGTAATCTTTTCCGGATCACCAAACAGATACCTGAAAACGTCCAGGTGATGGATTCCCATGTTAAGAATCTCGATACGATCGTATTTCTTCAGAAAATCCTGCCAGTGGGGAATCGCCCTCATGTCGATAGTTGCAAGAACGGGCTCACCAAGATACCCCCGATCAAGAACAGCCTTAAGCGCACGGATTGACTGATCATAACGCATATTAGAATTCACCCCGAGAGTAATTCCTGCGTCCTTGCAGACCTTGACAATCTTTACAGCTTCTTTCAGGTTCATCGCCAGCGGTTTTTGTGCCTGAATCCCCCTGATATGACTGCTTTCTTTCGCTGCAGCTTCTACAACTTCAAGCTGTTTATCCGGCGGAATCGCAATATCAAGAATTTCGATCTCCGGATCTTTTATCAGATCCTTCCAGCTGTCGTAAACCCTGGGTATATTGTGCTCCGCGGCAACAGCTTCCGATTCTTCTCTGCTAAGTGAAGTAATCGCATAAGGATTGAATCCAGCGTCTCTGTAAGCAACCAAATGACAATCTTTCATAATAAAACCTGCGCCAATACAGCCTATCCTGAAATCTTTCTTTTCAGGCATTTCGGGTTCTATCTGAAGATCAAGGTCATAGTCGATTTTTGCCATATATCCTCCTGTAAAATATTTTTTCCTTTCAGCTCCCCGCACAGGGAACTGCAGGATAATAGGAATCGTCTGTCTACAGCAGTTCCTGAATGTGGTTGAGGGTTTCCTGAACTGCATCATCAATTGATTTCTTCCCCGATACAGCCTCGTTAACTGCCCGGCCCAGAATCAATTCAAAATCTTTTTCTGAAAGTTTTCCTGCTGTACTTTTTCGTGAAACATCACGCTTTCTGCTCAACTTGAAACTTTCAACAGCTTTCGGCAGCCACGGATAAATTGTAAGCAGTTCCGAGCTTTTATAAAGAGAGATGGAAGCAGTTGAACCGCCGAGTATTGTTTGAGGTATTGCAAGTTCCTTGGATGCCGCCCACTTGATAAAAGTGAATGCTTCAGCGGCCTTTGAACTCGCAGCATTTATACCGATGGACCATCCTCCCAGAAGCGGTGTGCTTCCCGGAATAACGTCATACCCTATTTTCCCGTTTATCTCGGACCCGGCGGAATCAGCCAGGTCAACCGCATGAGCAATAAACATTATCATCATGGCAGCTTTTCCGGCTTTAAAATCTCTCAATTGTTCATCCCACCAGTACTCCGTCGAGTCCGGATGAGCATATCTGAAACTCTGCTTATAAACATTGAGCGATTTTTTAAATGCAGTAGTATCAGGATTTATTCGGCCGTTATCATCGATTATTGCCCCTCCGTAAGCCCAAAGCCTCGGAAGAAATTCGCAGACTGCACCGCTGTACATCTTGCCGCCGAGAGTCGTCCCGTATTCAACAGGAGATTCGGGGTTGCATGTCCTTGTGAAAAACTCTGCAATAAGATTGAATTCCGTCCAGGTTTTCGGAACTTTGAGTTCAAACCCGTATTTTTCCCTGAACTCAATCTGTGAAGCCTGATCCTCGAACAGATCTTTTCTGTAATACAAAAGCTGAGTCCCAAACATAAAGGGCATGGCATAGATTCCGTCGTCAAACCGTGAATACGCTGAAAGAACACCTGGAATAAATTCCCGGGCAATTGTTTCAATTTCCTTATTGTAATCGCTCAATTCGAGAAGAGCCCTGCTCTGAACAAGATCAGGCAACCATGGTATATCCAGCTGTAGAACATCATATTCCGCCCTTCTGGATTCATCTCCGATTGTCTCGGCAATTTCTTCATAATTCAGCGCAGTATATTCGATCTTAATTCCGTATTTTTTCTCAAAATCGAATGACAGACTCTTAACCGCTTTGTAAGCCGGGCTGTCAAGCATTAATATTTTAATGGTTTTTTCCCGATCATTCCCGATGAAAGCGGAGTAGCTTTTGGTTCTGTAATCTATATTCGATATTTTTGTGCTGCTTATATCAGCCGGGCGTGCCGATTTTATTTCGGAAAGCAGCAGTTCTGCCGCTGCTTCTCCAAGCGCTATAGGCCTTCGCGGAATTGCAGTGAAATCGTAAGATGCCGTTCCGGCCCAATTCTCTTCAGAAAGAGCGTACAGTCCAGGCCGCTTGTCGGTTTCAATTGACTGCATTTCAATGGCTTTCATAACTCCGTTCATTAAGGGAGTTCCTGTAGTTATCACATTATCAGGCATTTTGTTTTTCTGCAGATAACGCGTAAACTCCCTGAATGCATTCTCTTTATTGAAACCGGATCTTATGAACTTTCCGTCTGCATTTTCCCCTTTGCCCTTGTATGCATTCTGAAAAGCATCGACGCACCTGTCCTCACTTGAAAAACCTGTCTGCCCCGCAATCAAAATATTGTCGTTCTTTTCTTCCGACAGAAACCCGGTAACAAGACTGAATATTGAAGAGTAATTATCAAATTCAACAAGATGAAAGTCTACTGCAGCCACTGCTCTTTCGACAAGCACAACCGATGTGTCGTTTTCCTGAAGCATGCTGAACAGCCTCTCGTTCTGAGGTTGACAGGTTGAAATAATAAGACCGTCAGCACGCTGTTCAAGAACCCGTTGAATAATTGATGTTTCCTTTGCAGGGACTTCAGAAGTTGTATAAAGGCTTACAGCATAACCTTGCTGAGACAGCACTCTTTCGATTCCGGTAAAAAGACTTGCCCTCATCGGATCAAGAATATCGGGTAATACCACAGCCACATTCATGCTTCGGCTGGTTTTAAGACTGCGGGCGGTTTGATGCGGTTTATAGTTCAGTTCTTCAATCGCCTGCTGTACCCGTCTTGCTTTATCAGGATTAACAGCTTTCTTTCCGTTGAGAACATTAGAGACTGTTCCCAAAGAAACTCCGGCAAGTTTTGCTACATCTTTGATAGTACTCATGGTAAACGCTTTTATACTACCCCCAATAAAATTATACAAAATTGAATCGTATTTTGAAACGTTTCATTTATTATGAAAGCAAAATTTTGATTTGTCAAGATAAAATATTACAAAAAAGAAAAGTGAAGTTATGTATTTAAATCTATATCAACAGAATTAATCAGTTTGTCTTTTCAAGCAGCCATGCAATGTTTTCACCCAGGGTAGTCATTATCCCAACCCCTTCGGCATCATTATCAAAATCTCCCGGACCGGCCGCCATACCTACATTCCAGTATGAAGAGCCCGGCACGATCATTTCCTGAACCAGAAAGAAATTGTTTATCGCCTGAAATACATTCAGGGTCCCTGCGCGTCTTGCCGGGGTCACGGCGGCACCCACCTTTCGACGCAGAAGCCCCTGTGAACGGCAAATTCTTCCTGCGCGATCAATTAAAGCCTTGGTCTCGGTTGTGAGGGCCGCAAAATAGGTAGGCGATCCGATAATTACCGCATCTGCCTCAACCATCTTTCTGATGGCATCGTTAATACAGTCGCTTTCTATTACGCAGCGGCCCTCTTTATGGTCTTTACACCAGTTGCAGCCGGTGCAGCCTCTTAGAGCATTGCCGCCGAGCTGGAACATCTCACAATCAATACCTTTGGATTCCAGCACACTGAAGACAGTATTTATCATCGCATAAGTATTTCCGTCTTTTCTCGGGCTTCCGTTTATCCCGATTACTTTCATTTTCTACCTCGCTATTATGTTATTAATGTTACCTTATTTGGCAAATTCTTTCACAAGAAGAACCTGATTGCCTTTATCGTTGTATTCAACCTTGTCAAAAACAGCCTGAGTCATTATTATCCCGCGTCCGTGAGAAAGCTCCTGCTGGTTAACTTCGTTCTTTACCCTGTCCATTATTTTATGATAATCAAAACCTTCGCCCATATCGGTAATACGGTAGATAACCTTGGTTTCATCAAAATAATAATCTATATTGACTTTTTTGTCCCGAAATTCCGGCAACTGACGACGTTCACTCATAAACTCAAACAGCCGCCCTTCTTCCTGGGCCTTTGTTTTTTCATCAAACGTTACGTTCAGGTTTCCATGCTCCATAGCATTGACAATCATCTCCTGAAGTCCCATTTTCATCATCATCACGTCGCCTTCATCGAGGCACCTTTTTGTATTTGCAGTCAGCCGGTCAACTATATCACCGACCATAGTAATATAATTATCTACACCAAGCGACAGTCTTTCCGTTCCGATAAAATCCATCAGCTTTGACGATGCAGTAGGCCAGGCCCTGCCTATCAGTTCCAGGTTCTCATCATCATAAAAACAGTCAAACCTGAAGTGATATTCAACCGGTTCCCGTGTTACCGGATCCATTATATATGTATTGAGAGATAATTTTTTTCCGTTTTCCCGAAGCTCAAGCAGTTGCTCACGAAAGAAGGTATCGTCTGCCTTTGATTCATAATCACTGTGATAGAGACAATCCATAAAATTTACATTGTCTTCGGTAAGCCTGAATAACTGCGAAGCCTTGGAATTTGCTGTAATGATAGTAAGATCCTCCGAAAGCGAAAACATTATTTCATTAGCTGCATCCATCAGAAGAGAATACTTGTTTTCCGAAACTGCCAAATCGTGGGTTGTTTTTTCAAGCATTGTATGCGACTTGAAGTATTTGCTGAAAACAGCGGCAACAAAGAAAAGAAGCATAATTGTTGAACAGAGAACAAATCTTGAAAAACGCAAACCGTTAAACAAAAGATTCTTGCCTGTATAGAAGTATTGCAGATCATCTGCCCCGCCGAAGATGGCCATGAGAATTCCGAGAAAAAGCATCAAACTCTGAAAATTGGGGTTCTTTTTGACCAGATAGTAAATCGAATACAGCAGCGCCAGCATGATATAAACCGCCAGCATGATATCCCGCACAACAAACAATGAACCTTCAAGCCCTCTTGTAAAATCACCCGGAGATGCAGCCGGTGTCACTGAAGGCGCAGCAACGGAAACAAGTGAATCCGGAAATACATACGCGGCAATTGATATTGCCGCGGTTATTGCCAATCCGACCCAGAAAAACAGTTCCAGAATCCTTTTAACCGCGCCCTTTGCAGGAAATGCATATATTAAGAAATATGGCAGAGTTGCAAGAAAAAGAAAAATAGGGATCTGCTCCAGCCGGTGAAGCTGCCTTCCAAGAAAGACATTATCAACCCATCCGGTTATTATAATAATGGTCTCAGCCAGGACAAACAGCATTATGTTGAAAGTAACAAACGCCCCGGCGAAAAATGCTTTTTCTTTAGTCTGCAAAAAGTACCCCAGGTAGATTGCCGTTATGATCACAAGAAGGGTTAAACAGTTTACAGAAATTGCCAACTGCAGAGAGTCAGCCAGACTGCCGCTATACATAAATATCATCTCCGTTACATTATGGTCGGCATTTCAAAAGTTTCAAACATTAAAAAGCCTTCCCTTATCGATAAGTTTATCGAATAGCGGGTAAAAATCAAGTGTATTTTATGATATTATGCCGTATGAAATTCGATCAGATACTTTCACAGACAAAAGATACAGACGAACTGATTTTCGGCGAAGGCGTAATTGATAAATGCCCCGAATGTTTCAAAACCTACTGGCCACAGGGCACCGCCATGATTGTTGCTGATGAAAACACATGGGCTGCGGCCGGCATGACAGCAGAAAATCTTTTCGGTTCTGCAGGAATTAAAACCGCACCCCCGCTAATATTCAATGCACAACCCCGGCTTCAGGCTGATTATACAAACACACGGGCGATAAAGGAAAGGATCGGACAAAACAGGAAAATAATCCCCGTATCAGTCGGTTCCGGAACCATAAACGATCTTGTCAAACGTGCAGCATTCGAGCTTGACAGGACTTACCTCTGCATAGGCACAGCCGCATCAATGGACGGATATTGTTCTTCAGGTGCAGCACTGACCAGAAACGGCAGAAAACAGACAATGGAATGCCCTGCCCCCAAAGCTGTTATAGCGGACACACGCATTCTGGGAACAGCTCCCCCCGAAGCGTCAGCCGCCGGCTTTGGAGACCTGGCCAGCAAACTCACCGCAGGCGCCGACTGGATAATCGCTGATTTTACAGGAGCTGATCCGATTGACTTAAACGTCTGGAATATAATCCAGCCGAATCTTGACAAATGGCTTGACGCCCCGGAAGCCCTTGCGGCAGGCAAATCGGAAAAACTGTCCGATGTCTTTGAAGGTCTCAACCTCAGCGGGCTGGCAATGCAAATCCTGGGACGTTCAAGAGCAGCCTCGGGGGCGGAGCATCTGCTGAGCCACATCTGGGAAATGTCCGGGCATCTCGGCGCTGACGGAAACCCGGTATCCCACGGGTTTCAGGTTTCTGTCGGAATCTGCTGCGTCAGCGCTCTTATGACCGAAGTCTTCTCGTTGAATGCTGATGATATTGATATCGAAACAGCAGTTGCCGCATACCCCCCGTGGGAGCGGCGCACTGTCGAAATAGAACAACTTATGGAAAATCTGCCGTCATGGAGGGAATATATTGAAATCTGCAGACAAAAACACCTTGATCAGCAGCAGTTACGGACCAGGCTCATCCGCATTAAGGCAGGATGGGGAGAACTGAAAAGTAAGGTAGAGGCAAAACTTCCTGATTATGACAAGCTCAGACAGATGCTTAAAACCGCCGGATGCCCTGTTTCACCTGAAGAAATCAACATGAGCCGGAAAACTGCAGTGTCGGCTTTTGCTAAAGCTCAGTGTATGAGAAACAGGTATACCATACTTGATCTTGCTTATGAACTGGGTGTATTTTTTAATTGTATAGAAAATATCAGAAACAATAACAAATATCTGAATTGAATGGAGGACTGAATATGCCGGACAAATTAGTTGTGTACTATTCAAGATCGGGTTCAACCAGAAAAGTAGCGAAAAAACTGGCTGAATATCTTGACTGTGACCTTGCCGAAATAATTTCGAAAAAGAGTTTCAAGGGACCTTTCGGCTGGCTTGCAGGCGGCAGACTCGCAATGAAAGAAGAACCGGTTGATATAATAGAGCCGGAAGAAAAACCGGAAGACTATAACCTGGTTATAGTATGCGGTCCAGTCTGGGCCTCAAACATTACCCCGCCTATCCGTAAATATCTCTCAACCAACAAAGAAAAATTCAGGAACGTATCATACCTGCTTACATTCTCGGGCAGCGGTCAGGACAAAGTACTTGAAAAACTGACCGAAACAGGCGGGGCTCCTGTAAAAACAGTTCAATTTTCAGACTTCGAAAGGAAAAGCGACGTCTGGACGGAAAAACTGACCGCATATGCCAATGAACTTTAGATGTAATAACTTTAGAGATAATCGGCTTGTGATTCAGAACAGCCGCCCATAAAAAAACCGCATCCCGAAAAGATGCGGTTTTTTTATTTGGTATTACTTAATAACCGAAGCTGAATGCTCCGCTGTTTGTTCTAAGCGTTACGTAATCACCCGATAACGGCATCCAGTTACCGAGTTTAAGGGTATAAAACAGCCCGGCATTAACGGGATCATAAAGTTTAATTATTCCGGTCCTGCCGTCTGCGACTATTTTGATAGGCACCTTGGTGCTTTTCGGATATTTTAAAATAGCTTTCTCAAGAGCCGAAAGGCTGACGGACTCAACCAATTCCATATCCCAGTTTGCATTGCTTTTATAAATCTGGGCACTGAGTCCGGCGGGTATATCCTTTGAAACAGGATTTGCATCATAGTTCAACCATAACAGGTAAGACTTTCCTTCTCCCCAGCTGAAACCCTTTGCAGGCTTGTCAACAAAGATGTGCAGACCGAAACCGGCATGCTGGTCATCCAAAAAACCGTCCTCATATCTGACATTGAAATTATATTCAACAACACCTTTCTGAGGATACCTCAGCCAGGCTTTTGCTATACCTGTTTCAACATCATTCTGAAAAACCCTGTTTCCAACGATTTCCCAATCTCCGTAAGTGAATCCATAGTCATCTGCTGCAAAAAGACCAAGAGGTAGAATCAAAACTACGAATAGAACCATCAAAACGACCTTTTTCATACTTCCTCCAAAAAGAATTATATAATCTCCCCCCCTCCATTTAATAAATAATTTAACATATCAAAAGTTACATATTTTTTTATAAAAACAAAAAAAAAGAAGCTGTTCTGTGTTTTATACGGCACAAACAGGGAATTCCAGTTTAAAGCGGCACCCTCCCGAGGGCCTGTTCTCTATACTGCACCGGCCTCCGTAATAGCTGGTGATTGATTTGACGATAGAAAGGCCTAACCCGGAATGCTCGTTTCGGTCGGTTTCGCTACGTTCGGAATAAAACCGTTCAAAAACCCTCGCCCGGCTTTTTTCCGAAAGGCCCGGACCATTATCCTCTACCGTTATAACACAGAACCCTGCGCGTTCATCGAGATACACGCTGACTGCATTGCTATCGGAATTAAACGAAACCGCATTATCAACAGGATTGGTAACAGCCTGAACAAACCTGTCTACATTTATTCTCACTTTTAAGCCGTCCATGGAATTATCCCGGAAAACAATACCCGGATAGCGTTCAAGAATCACAGGCAATACTGCAGAGACATCTACATCCTCCGTCTGCTCATTTTCAATACGATTCTCAAGACTGCTCAGTTTTCTCAACTCGGATAACAGACGTTCCATTCGTTTCTCTTCATTAAGAATATGATTCATCATGGACCTTAAATCAAAACTGCCTTCTGTTCCTTCAGCGGCAAGGGCCATTTGTGCCGCTCCTTTTATTGCGGACAGGGGATTTTTAAGCTCGTGAAGCATGTCTGCTGTAAACCGGTTGATGAAGTCCATCTTGTTTTCAAGTTCGGTGCTCAGCATTGTAAGCGATCTGGAAAGTTCGCCGATTTCATCCTGCCGCCTGGACCCGGTAAAATGGCTGCGAAAATTTCCTGATTCGTCCAGAATTTTACCCGCCTCGTTCTTCAGTCGTACAACCGGAACCGTTATGCTCATTGCCAGAGAGAATGATATGACAACTGAAACAGCAAGAAAGATTACGAATATTCGAATAATATCAAGCCTGAATTCATACAGATAACTGAGAATCTGGTATGTCGAACGGGAAACCAGGACCGCGCCGGTTACGGTAAGCTCTTCCGGTTCAGCAAAAACGGGAATTGCCGAATAAAGGTTAATCGAACGCTGTCCGCCGCTTGAAAGTCTGGTGGACGCGCCGTAGCGTCCGTCAAGGGCAACCGTAATCTCGGGACCGTCAAATACAGACTTTCCGCTGTAATATTCCCCGCTGCCCAAATCAGGGGCCGGCGGAAACAACAGTTTTTTAACAGCATTCAGCGGGTAAACCGCGGCCCGATACAACAAGGTTTCTTCAGCCGAGGTAGAGACGTCGGTCCGCCAGTATTTAGACTCAGCCGTAACAGGGGGTTCTACCGGCTGCGCGCTGTCGGCCAAAAGGCGGCCGTGTGAATCGACAATCCTGATTCTTGAAACCCCTCTGTTTTTCAGGTTTTTAAGAATCAGCGCAGCATCTTCTTCAAGGGCCGCCGAACCGTTAAGTGCGGCGCTCAGCAGCCGTCCCTGCTGAATCATCGAATTCTCCTGCGCCCGCAGGAGCTGCCTCTCATACGTATCAAGATACAGCAGACTGACCATCGGCAGAGACAGGAGCAGGATGTTGAATGCGAGCAGTTTTACCGATATTCTGCGGAAGCGCAGCCTGGGTCTCAGCATATTCTTTTCCCGTTCAAAGCCTGTAACCCAAACCGTAAACAGCTTCAATGATTTCAGCATCAGGATCAACATCCTTGATTTTCCTGCGAATCCGCTTGATATGACTGTCTGCGGCTCTTTCGTTAACGTAGGAATCTTCAGGAAACGCGGCCTCCATAAGCTGCTCCCGGGTGCGTACCGTTCCGGGGGCGGAAGCAAGCAAGCACAGGATCCTGTATTCAGTCACTGATAATTTTATCTGGGCCCCCTTCCAGCTTACTGCCAGCTCCGGCGTACACATTGATAAAGGTCCGCATTCTATGTCGTATACGGCGCCTGTAGTCTGGAACGCTGCTCCCGACCGCCTTACCGCCGCCCTGATTCTTGCCGTAAGCTCCATCATGCTGAACGGTTTACATACATAATCATCTCCGCCGGAATCAAGTCCGAGCACTTTGTCGTACTCATCATCCCTTGAGGAAAGGAATATAACGGGAACAGAAGGGTTCACTTCTTTTATTCTGCGGCACAGCTCAAGTCCGTTCATCCTCGGCATCATTATATCCAGAACAATCACATCGGGCATCCCGGTCTGCAGTCCGATCCAGGCGGACTCTCCATCGGAATACTCTGTAACATTATAGCCTTCCTTCCCCAATGCAAGGTTAATCAGGCTTCGTATATTTCTTTCATCATCAATTACGGCTACGGTATGCATAAGAATACAATATCACATAGCTGCCGAACTGCAAGCAACTGCCTTGATTTTGCCTAAATTCTGCCTGCTTTGAGCTG
The DNA here is from genome assembly GCA_963675665.1 of Spirochaetia bacterium. GTDB lineage: Bacteria > Spirochaetota > Spirochaetia > UBA9216 > UBA9216 > Thalassospirochaeta. The sequence continues at coordinate 1,811,053 of OY776510.1, read as the reverse complement.
TATTTTACAATTATGATAGGTATCAACATTATCAAACAGGAGATATGATGAAAAAACTGATTTCAAATATCACTGAAACCCAGGGTTTCAAGGCTCTGATTCTTATTGTTCTGACTCTGGTCATGCTGGCTCCGCTGTCGATGGTCAGATCTCTGATTACCGAAAGAGCCTGGAGGGCTTCAGAGGTTAAACAGGAAATTTCGTCCGCAGCCGGAGGCACGTTAAGATTTTCAGGACCGGTGCTGAAAGTCCCCGGAATCAGGCGCATTGAAAAGGTCTATGTAAGCAGCGAGGGCAGAACTACAAGTGAATTTCACGATGAAGAGTTCAGCCAGTGGTATACGCCTGAAAACCTCAACATTAAAATTATACTGGATACCGAAAACAAGTACCGGGGCATTTTCTATACACCCGTGTTCACTGGCAGCCTTTATCTGGAAGGCAGCTTTCTGCCGGAAAAAATCGGAGCTGATACAGCGGACAATGAAAAACTGTTTCCGGAACAAGCCGAGCTGGTAATACCCTTCTTCAACCAGAAAGGAATAAAAAATGTTGAGACGGCTTTATGGCAGGATGCCGGGCTGAGTTTTCTGCCCGGGGACCGGGGACTCGGACTTGATTCAGGGGGGATTTATTCTTTATCGCCGGTGCAAAGTGAAACCGGGGAATCGGACCTTCCTGTAAAATTTAATATTATAATAGCAGTAGGCGGCGCCGAAACAGTTGCCTTCCTTCCGCTGGGCACCGTAAACAGGGCTGAAATACAGGGAAACTGGCCTTCCCCGTCGTTCAGCGGATTATGTCTGCCGGACAATCATGTTATTACCGAAACCGGCTTCAGCGCGGAATGGAACTGTAGCAGCCTGAGCAGCGGACTGCCTGTCAGCTGGAATGAAAAAACTGCCCCGGGAAACCTTGCCTATAATGAATATTCTGCGGACTGTTACTACCCTGAAGACACCTCAACTTCATATATTCGGACTGATCTTATAAATGTGCATGATCATTACGAACAGAACGAACGGGCTGCAAAATACGCAGTTTTGTTTATCCTTATCCCGTTTATAACCCTGTTCATGTTTGAGCATTTTTTCAACCGTAAAATTCATATTATTCAGTATATTCTTGCCGGAACAGCGAATATAATTTTCTTCCTGCTTCTTCTTTCATTTTCAGAACACATAAGTTTCAACCTCTCTTACCTGGTATCATCCGCAGCAGTCACTCTTATGCTGGGGTTGTATACTTATTCGGTCCTAGGGAAAGATAAAAAAGCCTGGTATATTACACCGGTTATGATAAGTGTGTATCTGTTTCTTTTTATTACACTTCAGTCGGAAGACTGGGCGCTTCTAATCGGCTCTTCCGGAGTATTTGCAATAACAGGTTTCCTGATGTTTGTTACACGGAAAATAGATTTCTATCAATCTCGGTAAAGTCGGAAATAAACTGGTCAATCCCCTCCAGACCGTCCAATTCATCATGCTGGTCTTCGGCAGGTCCGGTTACTATAAGGTAGCCGGCGCCTGCGTTTTTGGCGGCAAGAACACCGAAAAATGTATCCTCAACTACAACAAGCGATTCAACTTCAGTTCCGAGTTTCTCTGCGGCTTTATGATAAAGGTCCGGTTCAGGCTTGTTCTTAATGTGCCCGTCGTCATAGGCAAACAGTTCGGTATCAAACCAGCGGTTAAGTTCAAGGGTTTCAATAAAAAAATCAAGGTTCTGCCTGTCGGAGGCTGTTGCGATTGTTCTTGGAATATTCTTTTTTACAAGGTAATCGAGAAAATCGTTAACCCCCGGCGCAAAACAGTAAATATCCGGGTTATCAAGACAGGCCTGCATGTATAAAGACTCTTTTCGATTTGAAAGATATTCGTATTCATCGGAGCCCAGTTTACGTTCCAGAAGAAGTTCCAGTATATTTTTCGTAGACCGCCCGTGAACATCATTATAGTAGCGCTTTTCCGTCAGTTCAACGTCAAGCTCACGACTGAACCTAAGCCATGCTTCCTTGTGAAGCGGGGTGTCCCATATAAGGGTCCCGTTGAAATCAAAGATTATTCCTTTGTATGTCATGCGATATATCAGTACTCCGTATTATAGTTGTCATCCCAGGGGATTTTTTCGCCTATCCGATCAGCCAGCTTATTCATATCTTCATCATTATGGTACAGCAGCGGTGCGCTGCTGATTTCAATGTCGCCTTCTTTTCCCCGGTACCATGCCGCCTTGTGATGGCCCGAACTGAAATCAGCAGAATTGCTCCCGTCGGTTTCGGACAGTTCAATTTCTCCGTTGCATATACAGACATATGTAGTTTCAGCATCAACAGCCTTTACAAAAAAAGCGGTGCCCCTTATCCCTGCAAGGGTTGTTTGTGTCCTGATTTTAAAGGGTTCATCGCTTGTAAAAGAATCAAGTTTGGCAAAAAAAGCGCCTAAAGCTCCCTTCTCTATCAGTATTTCCGGGTCATTAACCGAAAGCTTAATTGTTGCAACCGTTGACTCCATTACCCTGAAAATGTTCTTGCTGTCGAATACTATTTCACAGTACGATTCAGGACCTGTTTTTACGATTGCCCCGTAAGGAATTTTCATCCCGAAATCCGCAGTCTCATTATTTACAGTAACAGAACCTTCAAGATATTCGATTACCCCGTCTACCATAGCCGGAACACCGGAAACTTCAGTTTTCCCTCCGGCAAACAACAGCACCGGAAGCACCGACAGAACTGCAATAAATAAAGATAACTTTTTCATAAACACTCCGTTTTTACTATAACACAGTAAATACTGTCGCGGGCGCTTTGTTTTCAAGGATATCAATTATTGAATAATTACCGTTCGCTACAATCGTTTCGATCCCGGCCCCGGTTATCATTTCTGCGGCAAGGACTTTCGACTTCATACCTCCGAGGCCCAGACCGCTTTTACCGTCTGCCGCCATTGATTTAATATTATCATCTATCTTCTCAACGCGGGTGATCAGCTTCGGCTTGTCATTCCCGCCGTTATGCGGATTCTCTGCATAAAGCCCGTCGACATTCGTCAGGATAAGGGCTTTGTCGACCTTAACCGATGAAGCGACAAAGGCCGCAAGAATATCGTTGTCGGTAAAATTTCCCTCCGAATCAAACTCTTCCTTGTTGACCATGTCGTTCTCATTAATAATCGGTATTACGCCCTCGTCTAGGCAGCGGTTCAGGATTTCAATTATCGCGCCCACTTCAGATTCGTTATCGAAATTATGATGAGTCAGAAGCAACTGCGCCGTGAAGATGTATTTTTCCTTGAAGAGATCCTTGTAATATTTACTGAGCCGGACCTGTCCCATTCCCGAAAGCATCTGAAGGCTTACCGTATCGGTCGGGCGTGTTCTGAGGCTTCGTATCTCCATGCCGGCGGCAACTGCCCCCGAACTGACAATTATCAGCTTCACCCCTTCGCGGTAGAGCGCCGCAAGTTCATTAACCTTGTCCTTGAGCCAGTTATAATCTATTCTGTTGTCACGGCTGATTAATGCCGAGCCTATTTTGACCAAAAGCTTCATTGCATATCCTTATGAGTAAATTCCTTATCGCCGTCGGCATATGGTTTTACCGTGTGTCCTTCGCCGTTAAGAAAATATTTATATATGGTCAGCCCCTCAAGCCCCACCGGGCCGCGGGCGTGTATCTTGCCGGTGGATATCCCCACCTCGGCGCCGAAACCGTACCTGAAACCGTCGGCAAAGCGGGTTGAACAGTTTTTCATCACCGAGCTTGAATCTACGTTCATCATGAAAAACCTTGCGTTTTCTTCATCCGTCGTCAGTATGCAATCGGTATGATGGCTGCCGTGCAGGTTTATAAAATCAACAGCTTCGGCAAGCCCGCCGACCACCCTGACTGACAATACCAGATCATTGTATTCGGTATCCCAGTCTTCATCGGAGGCCGGTGCCGCATCTATCAGTTCACAGGTCCGCTCATCGCCGAGCAGCCTGACTTCAGGCATCTTTCCGGGCAGCAGCGGAATCAGCTTTTCAGCCGATTTCTCATGAACAAGCAGCGTTTCGATAGCGTTGCAAACTGCCGGATACTGACATTTCGCATCCCGGATTAACTCAAGACCCTGCTCAAGCTCAAAATTTTCATCAACATACATATGGCAGATGCCGTCGGAATGTCCCATAACGGGAATCTTTGTGTTGTCCATTATATAACGAACAAGAGCGTTCGATCCCCTCGGTATCATCAGATCTATATACTGATCGAACCCGAGCAGAGTATTTATGTCTTCGCGGCTTTCAACCAGCATTATTGTGTCGCGAAAATCATCTGATACCGCTTCAACCGCGTCGACAATCAGTTCGGAAAGAATCCGGTTGGAATTCAGCGCTTCCGAACCGCCCTTGAGAATAACCGTATTGCCGCTTTTAATGCAGAGCCCGGCAATCTGGACAAGCGCGTCGGGCCTCGACTCAAAAATAACCCCTATAAGGCCAATCGGCACGCTTATCCGCTCAAGAACCAGACCCTTGTCAAGTTCGCGCTTCAGTGATGTTTTACCGAGCGGATCCGGAAGGTTTGCCAGAGATTCCAGTCCTGAGGCCATCTGATCAAGCTTTGATTCATTGATCGAAAGCCGCTTAACCAGTGCATAAGCAAGCTGCTGCTTCTCTGCGTTTTCGAGGTCCTTTTTGTTTTCACCAATTATCAGATCAGCATTACTGCGCAGCGCAGCTGCAGTTTTCAGAAGTGCTTCGTTTCTTAATTTTCCACTGACTGCTGCAAGACGGTATGAAGATTCCTTCAGCTTTCTTGTCCGTACGCTTAAATTCATTTTCCAAGCTCCCTGCTTCGCTCTATTGTTCTGGCCACGGTACGGCCTATAACTTCCCTGTAATCCGATGCTTCGAGCACTTCCCGCCCGGCGACGGTTGTGCCGTTCGGCGAACTGACCATCTTTACCAGCTCTTCGGGACTCATATTCTTCTGCTGAAGCAATGCAGCGGTGCCTCTCATTGTCTGCAGAGCCAGTTCACGCGACAGCTCCGAAGACAGGCCGCCTTTAATACCGGCTTCAATAAAAGCCTCGACAATCCGGGCAAAATATGCCGGCCCGGAACCGGAAACGCCCGTCACTGCATCAATTCTGGATTCGTCTACAACCACGGCTGTCCCGGCGGCTTTTAAAAGCCTTTCTGCAACAGCCATGTCCTTATCCGTTACGCTTCGGCCTGCGGCATAGCCTGCAGCCATCTCCCCTACAAGACAGGGCGTGTTCGGCATAACCCTTATTATACGCGCATCAGGCATCAGCTCTTCATAAAATGTAATCTTAAGGCCGGCTGCTATCGAAATCGCCAATCCGCTGAATCCGGAAAGAGGCGCTATTGCGTCTTTCATCATCTGCGGTTTTACCGACAGGAAAAGCACGTCGCACCTGTCCGCAAAATCGGCAGGGTCTGAAACCGGCTCAACATTTCTGAAACTTGCTGCGAATAATTTAATCCGCTCTTCCGCTATATCATAAGGGACTATGACTACATCATCAAACTTTTCCGAGATCGCTCCGGCTATGGCAAAAGCCATGTTTCCGGCTCCCAAGAAACCTATTCTCTGCATGATTGAATATTATTATAAAGGGTGGATATTATCAACTACGGCAGTCAAATGAATATTCTGTCAAGAATAGAACCGTCCCGGTATTCAACAATCCCTGCAAGTTTTTTTCCTTTCACGGGATAATCCGGAACACCGGTAATTTTGCATACCAGACGGCTCAGATTTTCCGGGGAAACAACCTGAATCCCGGCCCTGTCAGCAGCTTCAACAATATCAGGACGCTCCGGATTTATACAGATACCTCTTTCGGTAACGATAACGTCTACTGTTTTCCCGGGAGTACAGATTGTATGAACCCGGTTTCTTACCGTCGGAATACGATTTCGAAAGGACGGCAGAACAACAACAGTCAGGCCGGCGCCGGCTGCTGTATCGGGGGCTCCGCCGAGAGCTCCGAGAATACGTCCGTTGCTGCCGGTTATTGAATTAATATTAAAATCATAATCCACCTCTGTGGCGGAAAGAATCATTACGTCAAGTTTATGCGCGATACAGTCCGGGTTGTCCGGGTCGGCATAGAGAGACGCGCTCATCTCGATGTGATTGGGGTTACTTTTTAACGACAGCGCAGCTTCATCGTCAAAACTCTGCACATCATACAGTCGCCTGAACAGCCCCTCCTTTAACAATTCCGACAGAGTACCGGTTGCCCCGCCGGCGGCAAATTCTCCTGTAATACCCCTGGTACGCATCAGATCAGATACCATCCGTGAAACAAGAAGGCTGACGCCCCCGCTTCCGGCCTGAAAGGCAAATCCATGTTTTATCACTCCCGATGCGTCAAGAACAGATAAAGCCCTGCGCGCAATCAGATGTTCAACGGGACTGCTCGAGATTCTGATGGACCCCCCGAAAATTCCCGCCCTGTCGCCAATGGAGTCTACCATGACTATCTGATCGGCTTTTTCCGCCGGAATGCTTATCATCCCGAGGGGCGCTTCGGAAATATAATCGCTGACAAGAATTACATGCGCTGCATAATCGGCGTCGACAAGAGCATACCCTAATGAACCGAAACGGTTCGGCCCGTCAGTCCCGTTTGCATTTCCGGCCCTGTCCACAGCCGAAACAGCTATAAAAGCGACATCTATTTTTATACGGCCGGACGCAATCGCTTTGGCCCTGCCGCCGTGGCTCCGGAAAATAACAGGATTGGGAATAAGGCCTTCAAGCATTGCTGATGCGACAGGTTCTTTCAAGCCTGTTGTTTCGATTGCACAGACTACGCCGGACTTTATCGCTTCAAGCACAGCTTCGCATGAACTGCCCATCAATGAAGAAACACAAAGCGTCAGGTTTTTAAACCCCATGGAACCGAGCAACATCAGTACCTGTTCCACAACCCTGTCACCGAGTCTCAGATGGTGATGAAAACTTATTCGGCTTCCGTTTTTAAGACCGGAAGCGCCGACAGCTTCTTTTAAACTCTTCGGCCGTTCAGACATCGGCTTCTCCGCTGCCGAGTATCCGCCTGGCCCTCGCAATAACGGGAGCATCCACCATCATACCGTCAACCCCGAAAACCCCGGATTCATCCGAAGCCGCAGACAGGATTTTTTTGGCCCATTCAATCTGCACTTCTGTCGGGGCGAAGATACTGTTTACAATTTCTATCTGATCCGGGTGTATGACCGATTTTCCGGAAAATCCGAGATTCCGTGCACGCAGGGCATCTTCGCGGAGGCCCTGCAGATCGGTATAATTCGACCAGACTGTGTCCCAGGCTTCAATACCTGCGGCTGCAGCGCCGTTGGCAATTCTGCTTCTTGGATAATCAAGAATGTATGCCGGTCCTGATCGGTCAAGACCTGCGGAAGCACAGAAATCCTCGGCGCCGAAACTCAGGCCGGAAAGCCTCGGCGAGGCATCCGCAATGTTAAAAACATTCTCTACGCCTTTCGGTGTTTCCAGAATTGCCTGAATTTTTACCGCACCGGGAACCAGATCTTCAGCCGCCTCAAGCTTTTCCAGGAGCCCGCAAACCTCAAGAACGTGCTCACGGCTTTCTACTTTAGGAATCCTTATCAGTCTGACTCCGGCCGGTATAAGCGATTCAAGGTCCTCGCGCCACAACCCGGAGTCAAGGCCGTTTATGCGAACGCACAACACGGAAGGCCTTTCTGCGCCCGGCGAAAAATCATAACGCCTGAATACCTCGGCAACAAGTATCCGGGCTTCATCTTTCTCCCCGGCGCCAGTCGAATCTTCAAGATCAAAGACAATCCCGTCCGCACCGTAAATTCCTGCATTGATAATCATTTTAGGCCTGTCGGCAGGTACATAAAGCCAGCTTCTCATCCTTCTTCCTTTTCCCGGAGGCGGAACAATGCAGCCTTTACCCTGGCCGTCAGCACAAAATCAAGAGCCTGATAATCATTTACTTCAACAGTCAGACCTTCAGCCCCGGTTTCTTCAAGTGCCGTATAAACAGCATTATCCTGAAGTTCTTTAAACATCTCTCTTACGGGCGAATTTATTGTTACTTTGCATTCATCAGAGTTGCTTCGGTATACTGTAACCAGAGAATCTCCCTTTTCGGTCTTCCCTGCCGCGGCTTTCATACAGCTATACTACAGCTCCCTGACATGAAGATTAACAAACCGGGTTCTTCCCGGTTTGATTTTGCCGAGCCCGGCCATTCCATAGGGATGCGGAGTCTTATCGATATGTTTTATTAATCCGGTGCCGTTTATGCCGCATGTAATAATCAATCCTTCTTCAGAAGTTACCGCTGACACTTCAAGAGTATAGTTGCCTCCCGGCTGCCATTTAAAATCCTGCTCAGACAACACGGCTACATCACCGTCTTTTTTAAGCAGCGCAACTCTGTTGCCGCCGTGAAGGCCGAAAAAGTAACCGTATTCAGCTCCGCGGGACCTGAATGAAAGTAAGTGGCTTTCGCCGTATTCAGGAACAAGTTCGGCGGAGATCTCGCTGTCTGCGGTATAGTAAGGCCCTGCAAACAGCAGGAACTCATCCCGGGTTATTACATGCAAAGATCCGTCCTCTACAGCCCAGTATCCGCCGACTGCCGAACAACGCGACAAACCCTGGAAGGCCTCGGATTCATCGGCAAATTGTATATCGAATTCACGCTTGCCTGAAACCGAAAATTCATCAAGTACAATCTTTCCCAGGTATTTTTCACTATCGAAATTGGTTGCCAGCAGTCCGGTTTCACTAATTGCAAAAGGGACTCCGGGCAGCACCCAGTTAAATTCAAAATCATCTTTATCATCCGGAAAGATATATTCTCCCTGAATTATTTTTTTTGTTTTCGCATCCGCAACATAAGGCGCCAAGGCAATTCGCTGTCCGCTTATCCGGGAAACCCTGCCTTTTATTAGAAACTGCTGGCCGGGAAATGCAGTCGGAGTAAATGTCGGTTTATAGCGCTCGTCATCAAAATCTTCACGCTGATAAAAGGGCTTATAAAAGATTCGCGCCGTATCGCCCCTTACCAGCCGGTCCAGCAGTATTACCAGCCCGCCGTCCGAGTAAAAGTCCCGGCCGGGGGATATCGGGGCAAGGTAACTGGAACTGGTCCTTATCCCGGCTGTAGCTCCGGGAAGAGAAAAATCAAGCACAATATCATCGCTGAAACAGCCGTCCAGCCATTCTTCGGGAACACTTTCTCCTTTCAGTCTTAATCCCAAAACAGCCAGCTCGCGGCTTGCGGAAGGCAGGTTTATATTGTTTAAAGCACCCGATATTGAGCTTGCGGCATGCCAGTCATTGATTGGCCTTCTGTATCGTTCCGGAATACCGCGGGGCCCTGCAAGCACACCCAAAATGGCGCCGGTATTGCCGGCATTACAGTCGGTGTCCCAGCCGCACATCGTTGCAATCTCGATGGTACGGGAAAAATCGCCGTTCCCGTAATACAGGGCAAGCGCACAAACACCGGCGTTTGGAATAATATGGCAGACTCCGCCATAACGATCATAACCGAAGTTTACTTCGAGAAACTGCCGTGCGCCGCGCCAGTCGTCCGGCGAAAAACTGTGATAATCCCTTACGGCTTTGACAACCCGCGCGTATTCGGATTCAGGGGGTATTTCAGTTAAAGCCCTGTCGATTATCCGCGATATGTCCATGTCCGAGAAAGCCAGTGAAATACAGGCTGCAATAAATTTAGCGCCGTAAATACCGTTGCGGTCGTGTCCTACCGAAGCGGCCATAGCCGCGTGGCGCGCAGCTTCACCGGGGTTGTCCGGAATAACCCAACCCCACGAATCAATAAATATCTGTCCGCCTATCTGTTCGGCGATGGTTTCCCCGTTTATTTTTATACTGCCTGATTCGGGAGCATCAATACCATCCTTGAGATTCAGATACGCGGTATGTTCGGTACTTCGGCCGTACCCGCCCCACCAATAAAAGCCAATCCCCTCACGTGTATAATTCAGCCAGGCTCTTCCGACATTCAGGGGCGTTACCGGCCCCGGGTGGTCTATAAGAGTTCTGATAAAAAAAAGCGGTCCGTTTATATCATCATCTGCTGCGAAGTTTTTATAGTCTTTGATGTAACCGGTAATCTCCCCGTATGTTTCCCTGATTCGCTCGTAAGTCCATATGGTGGGTTCAACAGGAGCGCCGAGTCTTACGCCGGCGCATTTACCGATCAGTCCTCCGTAAACCTTCTCAAGGTATAGTTTCGGATCCACTGATTTTCACCTCCGTAAATTAAAGCCCGGAAGAGTTCCTCCCGGGCCCTTTTCCTGATAATTAAAAATTATTTTAAAACTTCATTGGCATAAGCTGTTACCTTATCGCCGCCGAGTTTATACCATTCAGCTTTGAACTCATCAAATTTGTCGATACCGTATTCACCGCTGATAATCTTGTAACTGTATTCCTTGTAAAGATTCTCAAGAGCATCCCATGTTGGAGACAGTTCTTCGGGAATCGGAAAATCCGGATCTCCGACTGAATATTTCTGTATAAATTCCCAGCCTTTCAGACCGGCAGGGCCAAGCAGGGGAGTGGGAGCTTCCCAGCTCATTACTTCATGGAAGTGGGGCCACCAGTTTGCTTTTTCGTCGGTAAATACAACCTTTCCGTTCTCCATATTATAATGTGTTCCCTCAATACCGTATCTGTCAAGATACTGCCCCTCGTCGGTAGCAAGAAACTCAAGCAGTTCAAAGACCAGGTCCGGATGCTCTGATGTGGAACTTATCGCCCAACCTCTTGTTTCTTTAGCCGATGATACAGCATATCCCCGGCCTACACCTTTTGCCGGCGGCAGGGCAACAACATCAGTGCCCTGAGTCTCTATCAGCTTGTTTCCATAGATGTCAAGAACAATACCTGCCGTACCGTAAACAAGGGCAACTCTGCCGGTATAAAACTTGTCTTCCATGGTGTCCCATTTGGTAGTAACGTATTCGGAATCCAGAAGACCTTCGGCAAAAAGTTTCTGATAAAAAGCAAGCTTGTCCCTGCTTCCGGAACTGACCTTATTATAAACATACCCGCCGTTTTCTTTCACCCAGGTTGCCGTAAGCCCGAATGCATGGTTAAAAGTATAATCCATTCGATCGGTATTGCCTGTATCCGTCATTACGGGTACATCAGGATGATTCTTTTTAATTGCTGTGAACAATTTATAATAATCATCAACCGTTACGGGGATTTTTCCGCCCGCCTCTTTAAACCAGTCGTCTCTTACCAATGCAGTACGGGCACGGGGAGGAGCAAGCCAGAGCAGGTAAGGATAGTTTTCCAGCCTCTGTTTGTTGAAATCCATCAATACATTCTGCATGACCGGAGATTTTTCAACATACGGGCCAAGGTCTACAAGAAGCCCCTGGTTGGCAATTACATCATCGCCTCCCTGAAAATAGATCAGATCGGGAATATCACCGGAAAGCAGCATAAGGTTAACCTTCTCTGAGTATGCTCCCTCCGGAACCGGTACAAGTTCCAGTGCAATCTTCTTGCCTGAATACGACTCAAACGCTGTTTCGATCTGCCTCAGATGCGCAATGTTTGCCGGATCCGAAGCCGGAAAATCCTTGGCGACAATTCGGATAGTAGTAACACCATCCTGGGCAACGGCTTCTTCCTGGGCCCCTCCGGCAAAAACACCGGAAAGCACTGTCAGAAGAATCAATCCCGCTACTACAATTTTTTTCATACGTAACCTCCTGAAATATGGTTGACTTTTCTATTCTTTTACCGCTCCTGAAGTCCGGCCCTTTACGAAATAACGCAGGATAAAGGGATAGAAAACAAGAATCGGCAGAATTGCAATAATAATCAGCGACGCTTTTATAGCTTTAAAATCTATTGCAGCCGCGCCTGTAAGTCTCTGGAAATTTGTTCCGCCTATGAACGCGGCCTTTTCCATGGACACAATCAATTCTCTCAATATTACCTGCAACGGCCATTTAGCTTCATCCGTCAGGTATATCATGGCTCTGAAATATTCGTTCCAGTGAAAAACACCGTAAAAGAGGCTGATAGTTACTATTCCGGGAATACTTATAGGAATTACGATTTTAAATAAAATCCTAAAATCTCCGTATCCGTCTATTCTGGCCGCTTCAATCAGGGATTTCGGAACAGCGGTAAAAAACCGCATCAGTATAATCAGGTAATAAGGATTAACCGCTTTATACAAAACAACCGACCAGTACCTGTTCAGCAGGTGAAGATCTTTCATCAGAAAATAATCGGGAATAAGTCCTGCTTCAAAAATCATTGTGATTACAATCATCGTCATGAAAACCTGACGACCGGCCAGGTCCTTGTTTATCAAAACATATGCTCCCATACTTGACAGGACTATATTTACAAACAAACCCAGACCGGTAATCAGTAAACTGTTTAGGATACCGCGGTAAACTTTGGGAATAGCCAGAACATGTTTATATGTATCAATAGTAAAATCACGTGGAATCAATGTGGTTCCGTCCGCTTCAGCAATATATTCCGAACCGGTAAGCGAAATAACCAGTTGGTTATAGATTGGATAGATCATTACCAGCGCAAGTATTCCGAGAACAACAAGAATAATAATATATACAAGGGTATTCCTTCTCCGCCTTCCTACCATACACCCTCCCCGGAAACCTTGCGGCTCAACCTGTCCGTGGACAGAACAAGCACCAGCCCGATGCAGCCCTTAAACAAACCTGCGGCGGTGCCGAGAGAAAAATTACCTTTAATAAGTCCAACCCTGTAAACATAAGTGTCGATAATATCCACACTGTTGATAACCGCATCGTTCATCATATTGAAGACCTGATCAAAGCCGGCATTCATAAAAAAACCGAGATTTAGTATGAATACGGTGATAATGGTGGGAAGAATCGCCGGCAGCGTAATAGAAACAGCCTGCTGCCATTTGTTTGCACCGTCAACTTCTGCAGCATCATAGAGAACGGGACTGATATTATTTATTGCCGCTATATATAGAATTGAATCCCAACCGATACTTCTCCAGGCTTCCGAAACAACAAAAACCCAGCGGATATGTGAAGTGGAAGTCATAAAGGGAACAGGTTCGCCGCCGAAGAAAATAATAATTTTATTTACAACCCCGGCCGGTGAAGCAAGCAGTGAAATAAAAATACCTGCGATAACAACCCATGAAAGAAAATGGGGAATATATATTACACTCTGCAGCATCCTTCTGTATCCCGCACTTCTGACTTCATTAAACAAGAAAGCAAGTATAATCGGAAGCGGAAATAGAAGAAGAATTTTCATCGCGCTTATAACCAGCGTATTCATAAAAACCCTGAAAAACACGGGAGAAGAAAAAAGTATACGAAAATGCTTTAATCCGACCCACTCGTTAGCTCCGATATATTTAATATCCTGAAACGCTATACGCGCGCCCCACATGGGAACATAATGCCAGATGACAAAGAAAAGCATGACGGGCAGAAGTATTAAATATAAATATCGGTCCCGGTAAATTTTCTTTCTCAATTCCTTTTTCATTTTTTCCTCTTTGAGACATCTTCCAAAGCAGCTTCTGCAAGCCGCTTTCCCAAATCAACAAGATCTTCATTAACGGTGAATCCGAGACAAACCCCTGCAGGTTTTCTGACCTGCTCTATCCATTCATCCGGAATTACGGACTGCCCCTGACCGGCTGCACATAGAGCCAGCACAAGAGCACAGACGGTGTCTGCATCCCTGCCGAAATTGGCCGAAAGAATAAACCCCTTCCTGAAATCTCCGTTTGCCATTCTGTAAAGAGCATAAATCTGGGGAATCGCTTCCGGCGAAACGGAATGCCTCGGAGCCCATAACCGTGAATGAAGAGCTTCGTATCTTTCAAACGGATCATCAGTTTCATCCAGAATTGCAGACATCTGTTTCATGCGTCGTCCGAGCCAGCTGTCTGCAGGTATAAACTTCAGCCCCGTCGAAACAACATCATCCGGCGCTGCTCCGGCGATTGCCGCAGCAACACTGGCGGCAATCGCCTGGGCGGCCCAGATGCCGTCTTTATCATGACTCACACATGCATCAATACCGGCAAGGCGTGCCGCTTCATTCGGATCTCCGCCGGAAAAAATACCGAAGGGTACTGCCCTCATTGCCGCACCGTCGTCTATATTCAGCGTATTGTCCTGTCCCGAAAGCGGAGGTTCAATACCCTGCGACAGATTCCATAAGGCTCCGTATAGCGGCGTACCGCCCCTTTCCCTGGCGCCGCCGTCCGAAAGAACAAGCCTGCGCCATGTGTCGGCCACTGCTGCCGGAGTGAAGTCTTCCCTGTTGTCAAGTAATGCGCGTGCGGCAAGTACGGTAAATTCCGTATCATCGGTACTCTTCCCTTCGGGAAGCAGTTTTGTTACTATGCCGAATTTCTGGCGAACCGCATCATCCCTGCCCAAATCTCCCGCAGCATCGCCGATTCCAAGAGCCGCCATGGCCGCCACAGATCTGTCTATAAAATCCTTTTCTGAAACCACAAAATCTCCTTAAGGATAATCCCTTATTCATTTTTTTATTGAAAACGTTACCGGTAACGTTTTCAATAAAATATAAAAAAATCAAACAGCAATCGCCTGTTTTTTTTCATAACCTGAATCTCAAACAATCGACCGACAGGACTTTCTGATAATCAATTCGCTTGCAAAAACCCTTTCTTCATTTAACGGCGCTTCATTCTCAATCTCTTCAATAAGAAGATCGACGCCTGCTTTTCCCAATTCGCTTTTATGCGTATCAATTGTTGTAAGCCTCGGCCAGACTGATCTGGACAGGATATTATTATCATGTCCTACTACCGATATATCTTCGGGAATGTTAAGCCCTGCTGAATATATTGCTTCATATGCGCCTACGGCCATAACATCATGCGAAACAAATACAGCGGTCGGCTTCTGATCAAGTTTCAGCAGGTTCATCATGCATTCCTTGCCGGAATCAATACTGTTAACTCCCACCTGGACAAGCGCAGTATTGAAACTTATTCCGGCGCCCGAAAGTCCCTTCCGATAACCTTTCAGCCTTTCGTAACCCGACTGAAAACCTTCCCCTGTGGTAATATGTCCGATTCTCCAGTGCCCCAATTCCGCAAGATATGATGTCGCAGCATAGCCCGACCCGATATTATCAAGAGCTACCGTTGATATCCCCGTGCTGACCTTTCTGCGGTAAATTTGCACTATGGGGAAATTCTCGGCTTTAAGCTTTTTCAATTCATCAGAAACTGTTTCGCCGAAATTAAGAATTATTCCGTCGACCTGTTTGCTTCTGAGAAGCTCAATCGCCTCCTTCTCTACCCTGCTGTCTTTATTGGCATCAAAGAACATTACTGAAAAACCATGTTTTCTTGCCTGGGCAACTACCCCGCGTGCCAGTTCGGGAAAATTCGGATTGGTAATGTCCGATGTGATAAAACCTATCACGCTGGCTTTCTGAAGAACCAACCCCCTGGCAGCCAGATTCGGGCTGTAACCAAGCCTGTTTATTGCTTCATTAACTTTCTGCCTGGTTTCTTCTTTTACATCAGGTTTATCGTTTAAAACTCTTGAAACTGTTGAAACTGAAACCCCTGCATACTCTGCTATATCCCGAATTGTAGCTGTCATACTTCCTGCTTTTATCACGGTATCCTGGAAACGATACCGGTAACGTTTTCAGGATACCATTAGTTATTTGTTTTTGCAAGGAAAAGAAGATAAAAGAAAATAAAAGATCATTATACCTGGTTAATTCCGGAGATATTATATTTTCCGTTTTCGGTCCGCCGAGATAACCCCGCGGAATTGCGAAGCTATCTCGTCCCCCGTTTCGGTCAGAACAACGGCAATCAGCACAAGCACAAACCCGAAGGACATTCTGAGATTAATGGTTTCATGAAGAAAAATAACTCCGAAGATCAACGCAAAAACCGATTCCAGCGACCACAGAATAGATGCATGGGTCGGTTCAGCCCATTTCATGGCCACATTCGAAAGTACATGACAAAGCAGCGAGCCAAGAAGAACTAGATACAGAATCTGAAAGATTTCCATCCCGCCGTACCCCCTGAAAGAGGGAAAATCCTCTGCAAAAACAGCTATAACAAGCGACAAAAGACCGCCTGTCAGCATCTCAACAAAGGTCAGATTTATCGGCTGATATCTTTTTGAGTAATAATCAAAACCTATTATGCTTCCGCTGAAACAAAGAGCGGCCCCAAGAGTCAGCATGTCGCCTTTGTTAAGCCCCGCCCCGCCGCCTTCAAACGACAGCAGCGAAATACCCGCAATCAGGATTACAGCGCTTGCCAGGGATTTCAGGCCCGGGAATTTTTGTTTGAATATCCATACTATAAAAGGGACCATAACAACATAAGTTGATGTCAGAAACCCGGATTTTCCCGCTGTAGTATACTGAATACCTATAGTCTGCAGGGTAAACCCGCCGAACATAAACGCTCCGAGAAGCGCCCCGCCCTTTAGCTCGGCAGCGTTCAGCCTCCGGAGATACTTTCGGAACAGCGGTATCATTATCAGGCTTGCAGCAATAAAACGCAAAGCGTTTATCCAGTTCGGAGGCAAATAATCAAGCATATCCTTAACAACAACGTATTCTCCGCCCCAGAGAAGGGCGGAAAAGAAGATCATCAAATCGGCTGTAAGGGTATTATTTTTTATTTTCATAACGGGCCTTAATCCGCCACTGGATAAGCAGATTCGTTGATGTCATGGCAAGCCAGTAAAGAACAGCGCCCGAAGGCATATTATAAATAACAAGAAACATAACAACCGGAATGAGATAAGACATTATCCTCATACTTCTGATGGAATCGGCCGGGGCCTGAATGTACCTTGACTGAACAAGGGATACAGCCAGCGCTATCACCGGCAGGATTCGAATTTTATCCCAGCCGGTAATCGGCATTACGCCCGGAGAGAAATCCAGTATATATTCCGGCAGAGAGATATCATTAATCCAGCCGGGAATAAAAGAGGCAAGTCTGAAATCAATATTGGTCAGCAATAAAACATAGGTCAGTATAAAAAACGGAAGATGTATTACAAAAGGAACCATACTTGAGCGGGGTTTGACGTTGTTATCTTCAAACAGCTTCATCGTTTCTTCATTCATCTTCTGATCGTTATATTTATATTTCTTTTTAAGTTCGCCGATCCCGGGACCAAGGAGCTGCATTCTTATTGCATTATCATACGTTCTCCGTGAAATCGGGAAAATAAGCAGCTGAATAATCAGGGCGAAGAGGATTATATCAAGACCGTAATTGGGAACGACCTTGTTTAAAACATTCAAAACATTCTTTACAATATTCGACAGGGCATAAACAATCCCGCCGTCTCCGGCCAGAAGCCCCAGGTTAAGTTCTGAAAGCCCGAACACGTTTGTATCGGAGCTGTCGAAAGACTCAAGTACTGCCCTGTCTTTCGGACCGAAATACATATAGTACTGATCCGATACAAAAGAGCCTGCTCCGCCTGCCCCTGCTGCATGCGGCCGCTGAATGTAGTATTCATTTCTTTTAAAAAGACCCTCTGCATGGCGCTCGTCCCAGGCCGGATCGTAATCATCAAGCTGCGGTATTGTGGCATACGCAAAATACCGCCCCTCCATTCCGAGCCAGCGATACGGCGTATCCAAAGAAAGGGTCAGGCTGTCTTCAGGCGTTCCGACGTTTCTTTTTTCTCCGTTATCCAGAAGACAGAAATACCGGTAAACGTAACCCCTGTTCATCTTCTCAACCGGCGGACCGAGCTGGGGACCAATCCCTAGCGAATACAGGTAACCGTTGCTGCCGAGAGGAATCTCGCCCTCAACAGAAATCAGTTCAATCCTGAATCCCAACATATAACTGCCGTCAGCAAATTCCCAGGTTTTAACAATCCTGAACTTATTGCCGTTTCCGTCCTCCAACAAAGCTGTAAAAACAACCTTATCATCATTAATTCTGCCTTCATAAGGTCCTGTAATCACCTTACCGTTAAAATCTCCGTCATGAAGAGTGAAAGCGGACATGCCACTGTCGCCTGAAAAAATTAAATTTACCGGATTACCTCTGCCGTCAAGATATTTATTCAGCTTAAGCGAGGTCAGCAGGGCCCCGGACTCTGTAAATTCAGCAGAAAATACATCATTTGAGTATTCAAGTATTCCGCTTCGGCCTTCAGTAAGGGAGATATAATCAGCCTCGCCCGGTTCGCGGTATGAGAGGCTTTCAGCCTGTTCAGCCTCGGCTGCGGCCTGCTTTTCGGCAACAGCATCTTTATCCGTTATAAAATTGTTATAAATAAAAACTGTAATTATTATGACGGCTATTGAAAGCGCGCCGGTTAGCCAGATCTTTTTATTCATGCTGTTTCATCAACCTCCGCACAGGGTGTTTATAACCTCTATTTCGGCAGAATCAGGAATACTGTACTTTTTCCGTTCGTTCTTCGGAACAGTAATACCGTTTACCTTTACGATTACCCGCGGGTTGCTTATGGTATAACCGATCTGTTTAAATACATCCTGGAATGTAAGTTCAGGTCTCCATTCGACGGATTTTCCGTTAACAATAATCATAATTCTACAATAATAGGTAATATAATCTTGGTCTATAGTATGGTTCTGACTTCATGGTGATATCTTTCTGAAACACATAATATATAATTGCATTACCGTATAGATAATTTATAATGTAGAAATCTCCGAGCCGCTATTTCCTAACGGAGCCTCCCATGGAGACCGGCCGCCGGGTAGGATTGGAAACGATACTGCCTTCCATTCTTGAAAAGGAGGAATTAAAAAAGCGCATCCCTGCACTTTTTTAATTTTGAAGTTTGGTAGTTTCACTCCCAAACTTCCGCTTGATAACTACAGCCGTCCATGGCTGGAAATTTTTTCAGGAGGTAGTATGCCCTTAAAATTTGATCTTTCAAAATGTACAGGCTGTAAATTATGCCAGCTGGCCTGTTCTTCAAACCATTATGGAGTTTTCAATCCGGAAAAAGCAAGGCTCAGGATGATTCACGAATACAACGACGAGGGAATAAAAATCGCTTCAAAAAGCTGCATTCTCTGCAAAAAATGTGAAAAGGTTTGTCCTGTAGGAGCAATCAGTAATAACGGCCGCTGGATGATCGTTGACGAAAATAAATGTATCGGGTGCGGAACATGCGTTAAAAACTGTCCGACAAAGATAATTTTTCTGAATAATAAAAAGTCCACGATTTGTGATCTCTGCGGCGGCGAACCCCAGTGCATCGAATGGTGCCCGAAAGGAGTAATATCGCTTAAGGAACGTAAGGGGGTTAACGCATGAACAGCTTAATGGGGAAAATACTGAAAATCGACCTCAGTTCCGGAACAATAAGTAAAGAGGAAACACCGGTAGAATGGGTTGAATTATATACGGGGCAGAAAGGCCTCGGCTCAAGGATACTGATTGAAGATGTTGACCCGAAAACTGATCCCTTTTCTCCCGACAACAAGGTAGTACTGACGGCTTCAATTATGGGCGGAACAATTGTTTCTTGTTCTTCCAAGCTTGCCATGACTACGAAATCACCTCTTTCAGGCACAATAACGGACGGTTCCGTCGGAGGGCATACCGGCGCGGAGCTTAAATATGCAGGCTTTGACGCGGTAGATATCAAAGGCAAAGCAGACAAACTGTCTTACCTGTATATCACCGATGAAAAGGCTGAAATCAGGGATGCCGCTTTTCTGAAAGGACTCGGCACATTTGCCGTCGACGCAAAACTCAAGGAAGAGCTGGGCGATGAAGAGACGAAAGTACTCGCTATAGGTCCGGCAGGAGAAAACCTTGTTCCCTTTGCCTGCGTATCTTCAGAGAAATACCGGCAGCTCGGCCGCGGCGGAATGGCGGCAGTCATGGGCAGCAAGAACCTGAAGGCAATCGCAATAAGGGGAAAGCTTGATGTACACGTTAATGATCTGCAGGGGCTGCTGAAATATTCGAAAGAAGTCACCGCCCGCGATGAGGTAACCGCTGACGACAATGAGATCTACGATCTCGGGACATCATGTCTGGTTGACTACAGCCAGGAGTCCGGCCTGCTTCCGACCCGTAATTTTCAGGAAGGAACATTCGCGGACGCTGAAAAAATCAACGGACAGTCATTCAAGGATGTCCGTAAAAATAAAAAAGGCTGCTTTTCATGCGGAATTGCATGCGGAAATTATGTTGTAGACGGAAAAGCCTCCGTCGAAGGCCCAGAATACGAAAGTATTGTTCTCGGCGGTTCGTCTCTGTATGTGGGCAACCGTGAAAAAGTAATCGAATTTAACTCCGTCTGCGACGATCTCGGTGTCGACACTATCTCGGCAGGTGGAACAATAGCCTACATGATGGAAGCAACCGAAAAAGGCATGCACGATTTCGGCATCAGCTTCGGCGATGCCGACGGCGCAATTGCCATGCTTCACAAGATTGCCAACCGCGAAGGAATAGGCGATGAGGCCGCATCAGGGTCCAAAGCCCTGTCGGAAAAATACGGCGGCGAGGATTTCGCAATCCAGGTAAAAGGCCTGGAACTTCCGGGTTATGACCCGCGCGGATCGTGGTCGATGGGAATAGCATACGTAACGGCGCCGCGCGGAGGCTGCCATATGTCGGCCTACCCGATTGCCGAAGAAGCATGGGGAGAACTTGATCCTTTCACTTTCGAAGGCAAGGGCAAACTTGTAGCCGACATGCAGAACTCGCAGTTCTGTAAATTCTCGATGGGCGTCTGCGACTTCTGGCCGATTGACGACGAAACCCTGGGCAGATTATTCGAACTCTCTTACGGCGGCAGCTGGCCGGCCGATAAAATCTATAAAACCGGCGAAAGGGTTTTCAACCTGCAGAGAATGTTCAACATCATGGCCGGATTCGACCGAACCGAAGACAAACTGCCGGAACGCTTTCACAAGGAACTGCTTAAAGCAGGCCCGCCGAAAGACATTGCCTACACAAAAGAAGCTTTCGACAAGGCCATGGACGAATACTACGCTTACCGCGGATGGGACGATAAAGGCCGGCCCACAGTTGAAAAACTTGAAGAACTCGGCATAGAGAAAAAATTCATTGAGGCTTACAAAGAAGTATTATAGTGTTTCAAATGTAATCCGGCATTTGCAGGACAGCATTTTTCAGGGCGGTTTCCTAACCCGGGAAACCGTCCTGTTTTTTTGCGACGCGCGGTCAGGCGCGTATACGTTTTTTCGGCTGAACACAAAATATGCAATACCCAAAAACTGCTCCGCAAGAACAAATAAACCCTTTAAACATAAAACCTCCGGCGATTTTTCCTTGTTTTTCAGCCGCAGTTATACGTCCTTCGCGCAAGACTGTGCGGTGTGAAAAAACATCTGCAGCGAAGCGAAGCCGTTTTTTTGCGGCGCGCGGTCAGGCGCGTATACGTTTTTTCGGCTGAACACAAAATATGCAATACCCAAAAACTGCTCCGCAAGAACAAATAAACCCTTTAAACATAAAGACTGCGATGATCTTTCTCTATTGTTCAACCGCAGTTATTCGTCCTTCGCGCAAGGCCGTGCGGCGTGAAAAAACATCTGCAGCGAAGCGAAGCCGTTTTTTTGCGGCGCGCGGCCCGGCGCGTACACTTTTTTTCGGCTGAACACAAAATATGCAATACCCAAAAGCTGCTCCGCAAAAACAAACGCGCCCTTTAAACATAAAACCTCCAGCGATTTTTCCTTGTTTTTCAGCCGCAGTTATTCGTCCTTCGCGCAAGACCGTGCGGCGTGAAAAAACATCTGCAGCGAAGCGAAGCCGTTTTTTTGCGGCGCGCGGCCCGGCGCGTGCACGTTTTTTTCGGCTGAACACAGGATGAATAATCCCCGGTTTTTATGTTATAATCATCAGCATGGAAGATAAAGTAATTTTTATTAATGGTTTTACACAGGATGAAACTCTTGTAATTATGCGTGCGGTTAAATCAGTGATTGAAAAACCTTCTGAAACTGCATTTGCAATGGGCACCGACACTAACAGGGAATGGGTGGTTAAGGATCTTATTACAGAAGTCCGCAAAGAGCATATTTTTATTAAACAACAGGCAGAACAGAAAAATGTCGACTGAACTTACATTTCTTATTGATGATAAACCGGGACCGGATCTGCTGAACGAACACGGATTGTCGTTACTGGTAAAAACCGAAAAATCATTTTTTCTGTTTGATACAGGTCAAAGCAGCAGCTTTGCCGAAAATGCAAAAAGACTCAACATCAATCTTGCTGATGTGGAATTCTGTGTTGTTTCTCACGCGCATTATGATCACGGCGGCGGGTTGCCGGCTTTTATAGATGCAAACAAGAAAGCTCCCGTATATCTTCATAAAGACTGCAAACGGCCTGTTTACTACAGTACCAGTAAAAGGGGAACCGCGAGATATATTGGAATAGAAACCGGAATTTTAAAGGAACATGAAAACCGCTTCAGCTTCATTGATACGGCAATAGAACCCGCACCCGGGATTCATATTATTCCATGCAGCGAGATACCCGACAGGGGGCCGATATTCAACGACAATTCACTCTTTCTCCACGACCAAAACGGTGAAAGTACAGAAACTTTTGAACATGAGATCTTTATAGTGATTGAAAGAGACGACGATCTTGTTATTCTGTCAGGATGCTCTCACAACAATATTCTTGCAATAATCAGACATACTTTTAATCTTTTTCCGGGAAAAAAACTTGCGGCTGTTGCAGGAGGGTTTCACCTGCCCGATATCCAGAATATTTCAACAGAATTTGATCAGGCTATTCTGAAAACTGCTGAAGAGCTGAAACATTTGACATCCGATAACCGCATACAGCAGACGAATCATCCGCTTTATTTCACGGGACACTGTACCGGAAACAGGGCAAAAATGATGCTAAAAGAAGAATTGGGTTCAGGAATTGATTTTTTCTTCACAGGAAAAAGCTTTTTGTTATGAATTCATAAAAAAGTGTTGACATATATCGAAATTAAGGGATAGTATACGCTATAGATTACAGGAAAAGGAGACAGATACCTATGACAAATCTAAGATATTTTGAAGTAGCAGTGTCAGCAGATATTAAATCCAAAGGGGATCTGTCGTAATCTTTTATTTTAATTGCTTGATTGCCGCAGTTCTCCGGAATTGCGGCTTTTTTTTTGGGTTCAGGAAGATAATTCCTGTTGTTCATCCGGAGCCGCAAACACAAACAAGTTAACTTGTTGTTTGCGGCTTTTTTTATCCGTAGAGACAAACGGATTGGAAAGGAGAGGAGAAAAAATGTTAGCAGGCGACTTTGATTACAAGACAGCCGCAGGGCTTCACCGGGACAGACTCGCTGAAGCGGAATCAATCAGGCGCGCGCGCAAAGCAAAGATTGCAGCCAAAAAGGCAGCCGAAAGTGCAGCCGGGAGCAATGCCATCAAAGCACTGAAGTACAGAATCGGCAGACAACTGATAGCTATCGGTGAGCGGATGACAGCCTGAACTGAACGTTTTATGAACAAGGAGGTATAAAACAATGATAAGAGTGTATAATAAATAACAACATAAGCCGTCCTGCAGGGCGGCTTTTATATTATTGTTTTGATAATGTATTTGACAATCAATGATTTATATAATAAAGTCCATATATGCAAAATAGACATATACACAGGATACTCAGATTCGCAATACTGCTTTCTCTTTTATTATTGGTAACAGTATTGGGAAGACTACACTCCATTATCAAACTTTACCCGGCTATTGACGCTTTTTGCCCGTTCGGCGGTCTCGAATCATTATTTACATTTTTTAAATATAATGCATTTCTTAAACGGATAGCCTTAAGCAGCATGATTCTCTTTGCCGCCGTAATTATCACAACCGCAATTTTCAGACGTTCGTTCTGCGGAAACATTTGCCCTCTGGGATTTCTTCAGGAGCTGTCTGCCGGGCTGGGCCGAAAATTGTCAGGAAAACGTTTCTATCTGCCGTCACGTCTTGATAAAATAATGAAATTTATCAAATACACAGGGCTTGTCATTATAATCGGCGGCACCTGGATAACATTCAGTTTAATCTTCAGACCGATGGATCCATGGGCAGCATTTCACCATATAGGATCTGATGAACTTTTCAGCGGTTACCTGATTGGTTTCATTATTTTAATTGTCAGTTTGATAGCCTCTTTTTTTCTGGACAGGGTATTCTGCAAATATCTTTGTCCTATGGGTGCATTTCTTGCTCCGGTATCGAAGATCGGAGTTTTTCGAATTGTTAACAACAAAGAACTATGTACATCCTGCGGCGCTTGTGATGAAGCATGCCCGATGAATATTTCTGTATCGGAACCTGAAAATGTAACCTCCGCCGAGTGTATCAACTGCATGAAGTGTATTCCTGAATGTCCGGAAAATGCTTTATCAGTCGGAGCGGGCAAATCCGGCAAAAAAAAGATTAAACCTTCATCTCTGATTTTAATCACAGTGTTAATATTCGTTGTTATTGTAGGTATTACAACATTTACAAAACAGTTTGTCTGGAAAAGTCCAACCGGCCTCGAACAAAAAACTGAGAGATTATTGTGGGGGCCGCAGAGAATAAAAACGGATAATTCCTTCCAGGATATTGTTACAATTTTCAGAATAAATCCGGTATATCTTCAGCAGGAATTCGGATTTGCCGATGAAGATTTTACCAGCAGTTTTAAGGATATTGGAATCGAGCCCTCGAGAGTTGAAACCCTGGTAAATGAATTATACGAAGAAGCCGGACTGGATCCGACGAAAATATACGGCGGTGGATCCTGCGGGGGCGGACATTAAAATAACAGGCCTGATCAATACCGCAGGCATTATCCCCACAGAAAGACTGTAAAAATCCCGGAAAGAGTACTCTCCTTCCGGGAAAATAAAAAGTATGATTCTGTTTTATTTCTTTATTGCCGGGATTTCAGGTTTAAAACTCTTCCAGTCGGGAATTTTAAAACCTTCCGGAAATTCCGAATTTTTCATGGGGTACCAGGTTTGGTTTCTGCCGATAAACAGAATCTTTCCTCTGACTACAAGCGTATCGCCTTCCCGCCACATTTCACAGTCATAAATATTCGGTTTCTTTTCCTCATCATCACCCGGATCCATAATTTTTCCGCTGCCCCATTTTTTCCCTTTATCTTTCATGTCCCAGATAATGGTAAGAGCGTTAAAGGCCGGATCGCCAACCAGATACGGAGAAGTGTTGATCTGCCTGTACATGTCGTCATCGATATATTTTCCATCATCATCAAAAGAGGCAATAACCCGTCCATAAATTTTACCCTGGTATTTATAAACAGCAACAACGCCCTTGGGGTTTCCCGTTTCGTCGTCAATGGTTTTCCATAAGCCTGTAATATCATCAGCTGCGAAAAGCGCAGCCGGCAGAACAAAGCTTATAACAATAAATGTTAATAATATTTTTTTCATCTTTATCTCCTATTAAGAATTCCCGCATGGATGCGGGTTTGCAAGAGGAAGTTTTGAAAGCAAAATCTGCAACGCAGTTTAGCTTTCAAACTTCAAAATGATATAAGTAAAGGAAATACTTTTATCATTCCTCCATTCAAGATTATCTAATTTTAAATCATGTTAATGGAAAAGCCAAATAAAAAATTAAAGATAGGGGACCTCTGATAACCCTAATTTGGGTTTATCAGAGGTTTGAAACACAGAGTTTGAAGGGAGTAGAAATGAACCAATATCTAATAAAGCCTTGTTTCTACTATCTCATCAACAAGAATATCAAGTTTCGCCGCTTCACTGAGATAGTAGTTCCTCTCTTTTTCTTCGAGACATTCAGGCGGAAAACATCCTTTTGTAGACAAAATATCGTTTATAAACATCTTGGTAAACAGGAATGCCGCCTGTCCGGTAAAATAGGATTCGTGCGTAATGCCAGCCTTCTCAAAAGATTCCGTCAGACCGGGAGCATAACAATACAAATCGATACGGCTTGTCCTGCCGTCCTTTTTACCCGTTACCCTGACGAGGAAAACTCCGTCTTCAGAAACCATTCCCTCATCAAGGACCGCCTGAATTTCGTCCGCGTACTTGGGTGCGGGAGGTGTCAGCCTGGAAATGATATCCATGGGAACAATCTCCTGCCCCTTTACATCAAGCTTTTCTTCTGAAAGAAGGCCCATTTTGTAGAGTGACTCAGCCAGTTCAAGTCCCGGTCCGCCGTATTTGAAATTTACTTCACCGACGCCTTTAAGAACCTTGTCTGAAAGCAGCCCCATGGTTACGGGTTCTTCATGCTCATGATCAACCATTCGTTTCGGTCCAACTCCCTTGAAGTCGACCATCTCGGGATTATTGAAAGGCGGAACCCTTATAAACTTGCCGTCTTTGTAAATTATAGGCTCAGCAGCCATATCTCCGAACGCGGTCTCGGGCGACCACCAAAACGGAATAAACTTCTTTGACCAGATTTCATCGTAGACAAAAATATCGATCCTGTCACAGCTGTCCAGCTTGTCAACACCGTGTCGGGTAAGCACGTTAGCCATACCCGGAGCTGATCCGGTATTAATAAGCGCTGTCAGACCCTTTGCTTCAAATTCAGAAGACCTGTTTAAACATCTTTTAACTGCCGATACAAAATCAAGATCACTGACCGGACCTGACGCCAGGTCCTGATAACATGCGCCGACTGCAAGCGCGGCATCCATCACATTCATGTTGAAATCCGGAGCCAACCCGTTAACAATAAGATCACAACCTTCGGCAGCAGCAATTATCTCTTTAACATTTTTAGCGTTCAGCTTAACTGCACTGGCTTTTTTCAGTTGTCCCGCAACATTTACAGCTGCTTTTTCATCATAATCAGCACAGATTATTTCAGAAACATTCGCTTCTTCATCAAGTCTTTTTGCTATGGTACTTCCCTGGGCTCCCACACCAACGACCATTACCTTTTTCATTTTTCTTCACCTCGCTTTAAGGCACTATGCCCGTTTCAGGTTCCCCGGAAACCTGCTCCGGGGATATTAAATCATGGATCAATCCTTGTCATTAAGATTTGCAAGCTGAGCTTTCGCGCCTTTGACATACCAGAAGATAAGACATATCGGACCGACTATTGATATAGCGCCCATTATATAACACATTGCGTTCCAACCCATTATGCAGCCTCCTCTACTGTTTCCTTACCAATGACATTGGCAATCAGATAAACCACAATAACCAGCGGTACTATTATAAGTATACCATGTTCCTGCCAAAGCTCTACATTTCCAATCTTTACAAGATAAACTTCCCAGTCGTCGCTCCATGTTCCGAAGAAATTCGACCAGATATACCAGACAATGGAAAGAATCAGACCCAAACCGGTTGAAAGAGTTCCGGCAATTTTCTTGGGCGGTTTTTTACTGAAAGCGCCGAAGTATACCGGAACCAGCGCTACTGAAAGAATTATTGTTGCCTGGAAAACCCAGACTTCCATGATTGCATCAAAAGTGAAAGCCAACCCTATTGCAAGGGCTGCCGAGATAAGCATACCTATCTTGGTCATTCTCTCAATCTGTTCCGAGGTTGCGTCGGGCTTGATAACATTTTTATAGATATCGTAACCGAGAACACCGCCTGAAACCAGAAAATAGGAATCTGCTGTAGACATTGCGGCAGCAAGAACGCCTGCAAGAAATACACCCAAAAGCCCAACCGGCAGATACTGGCCGCATATTGCAAACAATGCCTGGTTTGCTTCAACCTCGGGAATAATTCCAAGCCCTATTGCGGCGGCCCCGAGGATGCCCAGAAAAGTAACGCACCAGTCGAAAGACAGCCACATCGGAACACCGGCGGCGAAAGCTTTTTGAATTTCCTTGGGACCGGATGATGCGAAAACTCTCTGAAAGAATGCCGGCTCTGCCAAAACGGCAAGCGAGGTAATCGCATACGATACAAGCGTCCAGGGACTGAGATACCCTGCCCCTGCGCTGAAGAAATATCGCGCATCTTCGACGCTTCCCGTCCACTCAACAAGACCGCTGAAAACACCTTCATATCCGCCGATCGCTTTCCAGCCGATTATAAGAGCAATTCCGACAGTTATCATCATTGAAATGAACTGTATGAAATCAGTCATTGTCACTGCCCAGAGACCGCCCGTCCATGTGTAAACAAGCACAAGAACAGCACCTATAATTGTTCCGAGCCAGATTGGCATTCCGGTAACAAGATTAAGGATAAATCCTATGCCCATCATTTCCATTGTATTCGTTGAATACAGGAAAGCGGCTATTGAAGTAAAAACTCCTGTGGCTTTTCCATATTTCCTGAAAGCGATGTCCTGCATCGTTGTCCCTTCAGGAAATATCTCCTTAAATTTAGGCGCAAGCACAGCCATAATAACATATAGCGCCGTATACGGCAGCGAATATGCAAAAAATGCTGATACTCCTTCGTAAAACCCTACTTCTGATGTGCCGAACAGGGTATCGAGTCCGTAAAATGTCGATACAAGCGTTCCCACCAGAAGAGGCGCTGTCAGTGAGCGGCCGGCCATGAAATAGTCATCAAATCCCTGCTTTTTCCTGGAGAAATAAAATCCTACAAAAAGCATGAAAGCGATGTAAAGCACGACTATCGCCCAGTCAAGAAAGTGTAATTGAACAACTGCGTTTCCCAATCTCTTCTCCTCCTGATTTTTTATAGATTGTTTGTACATTCTATATATATGATACCATACCCCTGATTTGCACTTAACAGCAGCATGTTATCTTAATTGAAATGCATCCTGTTACCGGATTATATATATCACGGTCGGTATTTTAACATTGTTTGCACGTACATACAATATAAAATTTAAAAAATATAGCTGCCTGCAAATATTTACAGGCAGCCTCTTTGTATTAACCCAGTATCTCTTTTACGGATTCTTCAAAAACACCGAGAACAAAATCAGCATCTTCATCCGTATGGCATGAAGATATAAACCACGGTTCACGCGAATCGTAATCGGGCATTACCCCTTTCTCTATACATTTCTGAATAATATCAGTATAAGTATCATGGTCTCCTTCCGCCCAGTGTTTATATTCCCGACATACAGGTTCTTCGGTAAAAACTATTCCGGGCATTGCATCGGGCCCCTGAATTACATACGGAACTCCGGCGGCATCAAGAATTTTCTTCCAGCCGGCCTTGAGTTTCCTGCCGTGGGCGTCGACTTTTTTCAGTTCGCCTGCTTCGATAAGTTCAAGAACCTTCTCGGCGGCGGCCATTGCCACTACATTGGAACCGTAGGTTCCTCCGTGAGGAATCTTGCCGGGTCCTACTTCGCCCATGATATGTTTTTGTCCGCCTATTGCTGCTACAGGAAAACCGTTTCCAAGACATTTTGCGTAGGTTACAAGATCCGCCTTGATTCCGAAATATTCCTGAGCGCCGCCCGGAGCAATTCTGAAACCGGTTTTTACTTCATCGATGATCATAACGATACCGTATTTATCACATTGTTCTCTGACAAACTCGAGAAATCCGTCCTGAGGCATGATTGATGCCTGGTTTCCAAGAAGCGGTTCGATTATTATACATGCTATCTCATGCCATCGTTCCTTGAGCTTCTTTTCAAGAACTTCCTTATCGTTAAACGGTAATGAATACATAAGGTCGCCTACAGATCTCGGGATACCCGAGCCCTGCGGAACCAGGAACGGAGACATTCGGTAACCGACGCCGGATACCGGCGGGTATGTATTCCAGAGTGAGTAATCATGAAAACCGTGATATGCACCGTCGAATTTAAGTATTTTATCGCGCCCGGTAAAAGCACGTGCAATCCTCATTGCACCCATTGTCGCTTCGGTTCCGGTGTTAGTCATACGAACATAGTCTACGCCGGTCATTGCCCGGATCTTTTCTGCAACCCGTATTTCATACTCATTGGTCATTGCAAAACAGTTACCGATTTTCATCGCTTCAGCTACATGATCAGTTATCTCTTGTCGTGCATGCCCCAGTACTACAGGACCGAAACCGAGTCTGTAATCAATATAACGTTTGTCATCCTGGTCCCACAAATATGCACCTTCAGCCCTTTTCACAACCAGAGTTGATTCAGGTCCCCAATAACGGAAATTGGAGGAAACTCCTCCCGGAATGGACTCAGCCGCTCTTTGATACATAGCCCTGCTCTTAGGTCCGCTTTTCATTCTGTATACCTCTCTATAAAAAATAATATGTTGAGTTTTATGTTTTTTTATACAATAATGTACTGTCACAGTTCTGAACGGATAATAACATCGCCCTGTTAAGAACTTTTTTTTACAGTAATCAGGAGTTTTTATGCATTCTTCCAAAGAATTTCAGCCGCCGGAATTGAGAAAAGTCCTGTCCCGCCCAAGACTATACAGTGCGCTTGAGGATAAGCATGTCGTTATAGTTGAAACAGGCCCCGGGATGGGTAAATCAGCCGCAGCCTATGATTTTATTAAAACTGAAGAACATAAATGTATCTGGTTTCGTATTCAGAGAACGGACACCAATTATCTAACAATGTTGAACAGACTGCAAAACACGCTTAACACATATATAGATCAAAGACCGAACCTTCGTAATATATCCGTAAGCGAATCTGATACCCCGGCAGGCGCATCAGACAAATTGTGCGATTCTATCATAAGTAAACTGCCGGAAAACCTTTATCTGATTCTTGAAGATTACGAATTTATCAACAGGGCGCCGGAATCATGTACGGTTATAGAACGACTTCTTGAACAACTTTCTACAAGAATCCATATTATCCTGTTGACAAGAGAGACGCCCAACCTGTCTCTTGCACGCATCAGATCCAGAAAGGAACTGACTGAACTCAAAAACCGAGACCTGGCTTTCAACAGGGACGATATACATAATCTTATCTATAATCTTTATGACATGACCCTGGATTCGATTGTCCTTGAACGACTGATTGAGGTAACTGAAGGCTGGATAACCGCAATAATATTTCTGCTTGAAAAAATCTGCTGCCTGCCAAGAAAAGAAGGCGAATATCTGCTTGAAGATTTCCTTGTAACACAGTCAATTCCGGAAATCGACGATTACCTGAAAACCCAGATTCTTCAGCACCTTCCGTCGGAAATGACCGAAACCCTTGTCCAGCTTGGTGCTGTGGAAGAATTCTCACCCCATCTCGTAGAAGTAATTACCGGCGGCAACGGCTTCAAAACCATAAAAGAACTGCAGCGGATGAATCTCTTTATAAGTTTAAAGATACCGGCCACTTACCATTGCTCTTTCAACCCTATATTTCGAACCTATCTTCATAATGAATTCCTGGGCCTTGGAAAAGAAAGAATCAGCACCGCCCTTTCCGGCATTGCCGAATATTATCTTGAAGAAGAAGACATCAGAAAGGCTGTGGAATTCCTGTGCAAGGCTGAAATGTATGAAAATGCAAAGCACCAGCTGCTCAATTACGCTGAAGATTTAATCAAAAATAATGAATACGAATCAATCAACGATCTGCTTTCGTTCTTTCCCCAGGAGATGCAGGAGGCCGATCCTTATCTGTCGTACTACAACGCAATTGTCAACAACCTCATGCAGCCTGAAACTTCACGAAAGCAGCTGTTAAAACTGCTGTATATATTCAACAGCTCGGAAGATTACGACAGACAGGCTACAATATATACCGTACTTTTAACAAATTATTTTTTCTTCCAGACTAACGCCGAAACCGTCGGGAATATTATAAATATGGCTGAAGAGTTTCTGCTAAAAAACGGTGAGAAAATACCTATTGAAAAATACGAACTTTTAAAAGTCCTTATACCCCTCGGACAATGGTGGACCGGAGCCTCACGAATTCAGGCTTTTGAAATAGCCCTTCGGGCCGAAGAAACCTCGACCCGCCTGCATAATGAGGAAGCCTTTCTCTGCTCCAGGCTTGTATTGTCCAAGATTTATATAGCAAGAGGAGAATTTAACAGCGCAAAGAAGCTTCTGAAAAAAACGGAGAACCTGTTTACCGAAGGGTCTTTCCATCTTTACCGGCAATATCAGAGTCTGTCCAGCTTTTATCTCGGCGATACATATTTCTATTGCGGAGAGATATCAACCGCAATTTCCCAGATTCACAAGGCCCTTTCTTCATCCGGCGGCGAATTCGCTTTTAAACCGTATCTTTATCTTAACCTGGTATATTACAATCTTTATCTTAATAATGTTGAAAAGGCAGAAGCCCTATACGAGAAATTGAGAGATAACGAAACCGGAGAAAACCTTTACCTGAAATATAATTATGAATTCCTGTTCGAAATGCTTATTGCCTACCGGACAGGGAACAAGCGCCGTGCAAAATATTACTGCAACAGGCTGCAGGAAAAGGAGAACGAGAAACTGTTAAGAACTGATTTTCCGTTCAGCCTTCTTGTTCTTGCCGAAGTAAGCCTGTTTACCGACAACCCCAAAACCAGCATAAAACTGATTGAAAAACTGCTGGGGGCAATAGACAAGGAAGAGTTCCCGTATCCATATGCAACAGCTTTGGCATTAATGAGTTATAATAAACATCTCGGCGGCGCCAAAACAGAGTCAAAATCGTATTTCAAAAAAATGGAAAAGATCGTAACGGATAACTCTTACACCAATCTGGATATTTGCTCTCCGGAGCTCCTAAAAGCAATTGCCGAAATTAATAAAAGCAGCATTTTCGAAGAGTTTCCCAGGCTGAAACATGATAAGCAGTATGAAAAAATGTCTAAATCACATTACGAACTGGAAATCAATACGCTTGGGACATTCAGCGTATTCGTCAAAGGCAGTGAAGTATCAGCTGATCTGCTGGGCGGACAGAAAAGGGTAATGGATTTATTGAAACTTCTGATAGTCTACAGAAAAACCGGAATAATGAAAGAGCGCATTTATGAACTTTTCTGGCCGCGCTATTCCTATAAAAGCGCGCGGGACAATTTAAATACCATTATCTACAGGTTACGCAAATTACTGAATAACAAGGATGATTTTTTATATACCGATGTTAATTCTCTACGGTTTAAAGAGGACACGGTCATTACGGATGCCGACAGATTTCTTGAATTTATAAAACTTGGAACAGAAGCGGAAAAAAACGGCAACTACGAAATGTCTATCCGTTTATACCGTTCGGCAATAGAACTGTACAAAGGTGATTTTCTTGAAAATGATCTTTACTTCGACTTCATCAGAGACGAACGCGAGACACTTCGTTCCAAATACAGAAACCTTCTTTTTAAGATGATTCTCCTGTCCCTTAATGCCGCAGAGTTCAGGGAAGCCCTCGAATGGGCCAAACATCTGATCGATGCCGACCCGCTCTGCGAACCCGCATACAGAATGCTGATGGTTGCCAGCGCATCCGTCGGCAACAGAAGCGAGATTCCAAGAATGTTCGATAAACTGAACAAAAAGCTGCAGGCATATTACAAGGTAACTGCCGACGAAAAAACCATTATTCTTAAAGATCGCCTTCTCGGCGGGGCTGCCCCGGACGACTCAATGTGGCGCGATGAAACGATCGTGTAGATAAAACCGCGAACAGCAGGAGAAATTCTCTTACCCTTTAATTCCACCGAAAATAAAGAGAAATATCCCGAGAGCCAGAATAATAATTGACATGACAATACAGATTTTTGCCGCCGTATCATCAGAAATGTTCTTGCCAAGTTTCATCTTTACAAGTTTAAGCAGTCCCGGCGCCTTCTTAATTCCGCCGAAATAGCCGACAAACGCGAAATATAAAAGACATGCGATTCCGCCCAGCAAATACCCAATACCCATACAAATCTCCTTAAAAAAACTTTCGCCACGGACTGCGAAGCAGCACCGATGGTGTGGCGTTCCATTAAGCTGAAACAGCAAGGAAGCTGTTTCAGCTTAATCCCTCTCTTATCCTGGACTTCAGCAGGAAATAAACCGCTAATGAAAGAACGAGAACCATACCGGTACAAAGCAGTACCGTCGGCCAGTCGGCAGTCTTCGACAGCACCATCAGATTAGCCTTATAGGCCCAGTAAAACGGGCTCCAGTACAGTGTCCATTGCCATTTGTCCGAAAGCAGCTCGTAGCCCGCAATTGAACCGGCGATAGGAATCATAATCATCTTTACATTTGTGGCCGCCTCAATCACATCATCACTTGCAAGCCCCTGAACAAAACCGACTGTCAGCGCAAGCAGCATTGAAGACAGTCCTACGAGTATAATCATAAACCAGTTGATATCATAATAACCGGTCACAATAAGCGATATAATGATTGAAAGCAGCGCGACCATCCCGCCCATCATGCTCTTTCCCAGAATGAAGGCGGTCTGTGATGCGGGAGTAACATTTACGGCATTGATTGTATTATCAGCCTTCTCCCCTACTATGCTTATGGCGATCAGCATACCCGAAAGCATTATAATCATGGATATCAGCATATTCACCATCATTGTCTTGACAGGCGAGACGGTATGTCCGAATGAGTACATGGCTGCAGTAGTTTCTTCCCTGGTTGCTCCAAGTTCATATAGTGCATTCAGAGCCTTTGCGTAGCTTTCGACAATCCCCGGTTCATTTCCCTGCAGGACAATCTCCCAGGCATCTCCTTTCGGTACTATTGCTGCTACATCATCGCGCTTGTTCACACGGTCTGTCAAATCATCCTCATTGCTGAAGATCTCAACATTTGCAAACTGTTCCATATACTCAATATGTTCCGCGCTGTCGTTTTCGAGCAGGGCAAGATTTACGGTTGTGTCGTTCAGCCCCGGAATAAAGAAATTCAATCCGATCGCCAGAATTATCGGCATTATCATGATAACCAGTCCCATGGAATCACGTCTTGCTATCTTAAAGTCTCTTATAAAAATCTTAAAAGCATTCTTGAACATAGTCCCTCCTGTAAAAAGTTCCCGCATGGATGCGGGTTTTCAGGGGTTGAAGGTTGGAAACTGTGTTTTCAACCTTCATGATTCTGAAATAGCAGGGAAGCTATTTCGGAATCCCGCTTCTTATACCGTCAACGTCTTTTTAAACCTGATGTTCGCAAGCAAAAACAGCAGGATTCCGCCTGCAAGAAAGACACCGGAACAGCTCAGTACATACTTCACGTCGGTGCTGATCATTAAAATTTCCTTCATGCTCTGCAGCAACGGATATGTCGGAAAAAACCTCAGCCATACCGGATCAAAACCGGGAATGTAATATGAGAATGCCGGGATCATCAATGCAATCATGAAAAAATACAGGACGCCGAATGCTTTGGATATCGTATCGAAGAAACTTGAAATCAGCAGCCCCAGGGCCGCAAAAGCGAATGTTGATATCAGAAGCAGCAGATAGAACAGGAGATAGTTCGGCTGAGTACCCAGCACCGGTATTGTAATGATCGAAGAGGATATCAGAACGGTTGTTAGTATAATCATTGTTTTGCTTAAAAGGTACTTCCATACCGATGAGGGTGTAACTGCAAAGGCGCGGATAACACCTTCCGTCTTATCAAGAAAAATATAAGCCACAACTATGAAGAATCCCATAAGCGAGCCCATGAATACTACCATTGTGGGCACCAGATTTTCACGGTTATTCAGAACCTGAACATCTCCGGCTTTCCGGACCTCCTGCTTATCTACAGCAATCTTCAGGGCTTCAGGTGATTCGTTATGAAGAACATAGAGCAGATTTATAAAACGTTCCGTCTCATAACCCTGATTATAGTACCTGAATGTTCTTTCTCCGGCGTCATTCACAGCGATTGCTGCACCGATCTTCCGCTCCTGCCGGGACAGGCGTATCATCTGCTCTTCACTCTCAGTGATATATGCAGTCTTTACAAGTTCTCCGGTATCAGGGTCCCACTCCTGGTATGTTTCAATACTATATATCTCTTTCCCGAAAACATAATGTGTGACCTCTCCGGTTTCAACATTCCCGACATCAAACTCAACAGCCTTCATCTTAAACTCTGCAGGTTCAACCGGCTTCAGCGTCCCCTTGTCGATCTCATTCTGTATCAGATATTCCTTCATTTCCCGGGGCATATCGTAATACACAAACTCCTTCTGCTTGCTTACCGATTTTTCATTTACCGCAACAAGCAATATTACAAGTATTATTACAGCAATGACAATTTCAATATAAAAGTAAAATCCCCTTGCAGCTATCTTCATCTCTTTGAAATAAGAGCTTAAAAGTTTCATTCTAAACAAGCCCCCTTCCGGTTACCTGGATGAAGATCTCTTCAAGGGTTGCTTCTTTGGTATGCATTGTCTGAATATCATGGCTATCGATGATTTCTCCGATACGCCGGCGATCGGCTTCGGTAACGGTTTTCAGTGTTTCTTTTACAACCTTGCCGTTATCAATATATTCGATATCAATCAATTTCTGACCATACTGCAGTTTTAGGTTCTTCGGGGTATCGATCAGTTTAATTTCACCGTCAATTATAAATGCAACCCTGTCGCAAAGCTCATCGGCTATATACATATTATGTGTGGTCAGAAAGGAGGTAGTTCCCCCGGACGCCCGTTCCCTGATAATGTCCTTGATTGTTGCAGCAATGGCCGGGTCAAGCCCTGTTGTCGGTTCATCAAGAAACCATAGTTCAGGATTATTAATCATTGAACGTGCAAAAGTCAGGCGGTGTTTCATGCCCTTGGAAAAATCTCCCGCACGTTCGTTTTCCTTGCCGTCAAGGCCCACCAGACGAAGGAGCTCCATTGAATCAAGTGTGGGAACATCAAACAGTTTGGCATAGCAGTCAAGGTTCTCTTTGGCAGTCAGCTTGCTGTATACATTGGACTGTTCAAACGAAACACCTATTTTATTGAATCTTTCATTCTGAACCTTTTTTACATTATACCCGGCAACAATGACCTCGCCTTCCTGCTGCTTTAAAAGCCCCGTCAAAATACCCTGGGTTGTGGATTTACCGGCGCCCGAAGGCCCCAGGAACCCGAAAGTCTCGCCTTTTTCTATCTCAAAACTGATGTTGTTTACCGCAAGATTTCCATCCTTATGATATGAATGGGAAAGGTTTTTTACCGAAATCATGATTCACTCCTTCTACAAAAATGACCCGTCCTGGATGGCGGTGTCAGGCCATCTTTATTTTTCCTATTCCGTCTCTTAAAAAATCAATCATCAAATCGACTTTTTTCATAATCTCATCGCTGATATCGGAGACTCCGTCAACCTTCTTCCCACAGGAATTCTTTAAACAGTAATCCATTGTTCCTGACAGCAATACAGGGAAAAGAAAACTGATAAAATCAATATCGATATCACTGCGCAGTTCTCCCCTGTCCGCTGAAGCAGAGAGCATCTGCCTGTATATATCTGTTGAAAGGTGCCCGGATCCATTGAATAATTCATTATAAACAGGGTGCCCGGTGTTATTCACAACCCACATTCCCAGTTTTTCCAATTCGGGATGCTCAGCAGCAAATCTCAGCCCTGAGATGAAGAGTTCTTTCAGAATTATAAAAAAATCAATACCTTCAGGATTCTTTAACACAGGAGACATGTACTGCAGCTTTCTTCGGGCCGCAACTTCCATGATGATATAAAAAAACAGGTCTTTTTTACCGGTAAAATACTGATAGAAACTGCCTTTGGCAATACCGGAGTTCTGTACAATTGTGTTTACTGAAGCTTTATCAAATCCGCGGGCTGCGAATTCAGTTATTGCCGTATTCTCGATGAGTCGACGTTTTTCATCCGGCAAATTGAAAAATGTTTCTTTCGGCATTCAACACCCCAGGTGAGACGGCCGCATCATATGACTTCATGGTCACATGACCCTACAGTCATAATATAATCCATAACTGACAGTAAGTCAAATCGTTGGACAGTAATTCTTGATTGGCCTTTAGAGAAATGCCAGTTTCTGTTTCAGTTCGGCCACAGTATTTTGTTTCAGTTCAAGGCGGGCCTTAAGCTGGGTTATGAAATCATTTGTGTCTTCTTCGCCCCTGACTTCAATAAAATCCTGCTGTTTGTCATCAGTATCACCGTCTATTCCGAAACCGACCATGGCAGTTGCGCTGAACTCCTTGCGTGCATCAGCACAGCGCATCTGGTCGAGAGTTTCAACCGCCTTCAGCCATTCTCCCAGAACACCCGATATATCTTCAGCCGTAAAATCACAGCTGGGTTTGCCAAGCCACGACTCCAGACGGTCTTTCATCCAGGCTATTTCATAGGAACTGTAACTCTTGTGCATCCGCCTGAATTCAGCGCTTACCTGCTTTAGCCCGCTTATCTCTCCGCTTTCGATTTTGCTGAAAAGCTGCTCAACAGCGGCCTCCGGAACTATCAACCCTGCCAGATCAAGCCATTTGCTGCAACCCAGATCATCACCGCTGTCAATAAGCGCTCTTATTTCCTCAATATTGGAGAAACCTTTCCTCTTCAGTAAAGACACCAGCACGTTACCGACGAAGCGGGTAATTCCGAGATTATAATATTTGATTCCTTTAACAAGTGAGGATCGGCTTATTTTAACTCCGTTGTGGTAATATTTCTGGGTAGATGTTCCGGATTCTTTTTGAAGTTTCTCCAGCATGAATTTTCCGGCAATCATTTTCTGAACCGTATAAGGCGTAAGCAGGTAAAACGTAATATAATCCAGACGGTCGGACCCCAGACGCCTGTCGCGTCTCGGCCACTTCTTCGAATCCCTGACTGTCCCGACACTCTTGATATTAACACCGGGAACAAGCACGCTTTCATCATCCTCTTCAATCAAATAACTGTACGGCAGATCAGAAGTATCAGGATTTGACCCGTGGCGCCCCATGACAAGGGTAAATGCGCCGATTCTGGCCGGAAATATTATGTACGAATTAGACGTGGTCTTGGTCCCCCGTTCAAGAATTCCCTGGTGTACGGGCCCGAGTTTATACATATGATTGCTCTGATTTGAACCTGAGCCGGCATTCATAAATGAATAAAGCCCGGCAATCAGCAATGTTGATTTATGATGTGTTACGGTGTAGGGACCGGCAAAAACCGAACAGGCTTCTCCGTGGAATCCTCCGCAATTCGCAAAGAAAACCGAATTCTCCGCAGAATACTGTTTGGAGAGCTCTGTTCCCTGGCCTACAAAACAGCGATCGAGGATTACACCGTCGGTAACGCTGCTTCCTGAAGCCAGAATAAAATCTTCGGCAATAACACCGGCGCCAACGCTTGTAGGCGCATCCGAAGTTGATTTGATTGTTCCGTTTTTAAGGCGAACTATCCCTACAATATCAGCGTGATTACCTATTTTTACATTTGAAATGTGTCCGCAATAAGAAATATGAGTGCCGGCCCCGATAACTCCCATATCCGAACGAACCGAATCACAGTAGGCTTCAATCATACTGCGCAACCTGTCAAGCAGCGCCACTTTATGTCGGTAAAGCGCGATTATATAAGCCTCATGCGCTGAAAGCCTGTCATATATGGGAACTTCACGGCCGCCGCCTTCATTGATGACCGACGCCCGAACCCCGTTGCCGAAACTTGTCATTCCGGTAACTTCCAGGGTATTTATTCCGTCTATAATGACATCCTGCTCAATAAGGTAGTTTGATATGTAATTTGATACATTTCTGATATAGACATTGTCATTAATCACACAGTTGTGTATTGCCGAATTATAGATTCCGCATTTTCGACTGATGCCGCTTACAGAATCTATACGTTTATCCATTCTGCCGAGCTTTACATCTCCGTAGAATGCAACGTTCTTAAACCGCTCCGGAAGAAAATCCTCAGCAACGTCAATCCTGTCCCACTCTTCGCAAACGCAGCCGCGTTCAATCATCACCTCTATTTCATCTTTTTTTAATTTTCTATAGCTAAATTTCGTATTTTGTTGCTCCATAGAACTAAATAGATACCACTAAACAATTAATAGATCAAGTTATCTGCAGAATAATGAACATAAGTGCATCTTAAATATAATTATCTCCATATTTTTCCCTGACGGCGCCATACAGCTTTTTAATTTCCTGATCACGATCTTTCGGACAAATCATTGTGGCCCCGGGAGTATGTATTACTATCAACCCCTCCAGCCCTATCCCGGCAATAAGATGGTTTTCTTCCTCCGAAACAAGAAGATTGTCCGAGCTGTCAAGCAGAACCCGGTTCTTTATTCCGAAACTGTTTCCGCTGTCATCCTTTTCACAGATGCCTGCAAAAGCTGTCCAGGACCCGATATCCAGCCATGTCAGCGGCATCGGAACAGAAACAACATTGAAACCGTCGTCTTTTGAAGCCGGTTCCATAACGGCGAAATCAATGCTGATTTTTTTCAAATCCTTATAAATTTTCCCAAGGGTGCTTTCAAAGGCTTCTGTTCCCCGGCTTGCTGCAATTTTCATTATCTGCAAGTAATTTTCATATTCATATTTCTTTACGCATTCCAGCAGCGTTGACGCTTTCCATACAAACATTCCGCTGTTCCAGAGATAGCTTTCCGGGCCGGCCGCATAGTACTTTTCCGCCCCGGCTTTCTCCGGTTTCTCCCTGAACTGTTTCAGTTTGCGCGAACCTTTGTAAAATTCATCGCCGAGCTCAAGATAGCCGAACCCTGTAGCAGCATGATCCGGGGTTATTCCGAAGGTAACAAGGGTATTTTCGTTGTTTTCTACAATCTCATACCCCTTTTCCACTATCTTGAGAAATTCACCAACCGGTTCAATAATGTGATCAGCAGTAAACACCGCCATAACCGCATCAGGATCCTCGCCATGCAAGACTGCCGCACTGTAAGCCAGCGCATTCAGCGTGTCGCGTCCTGTCGGCTCTCCTATAAACCTGCTTTCGTCAAATCTGTGAAGCCGGTCTAATATCGCATTTTTATGCGCATTTCCGGCACAGATATATCTGTTCTCCGGAGCAATAAGCCCGTCAAGCCTTTCATGCGCTATCTGGAGAAGACTTCTTCCGTTTATAAAAGGTATAAGCTGTTTCGGCTGAACGGACGTGCTCATGGGCCATAACCTGGTTCCGCTGCCGCCGGCAAGAATAAGTGAATATCTCATATGGTGATACTATTATAAAAATCAGACATTTTCAACAAACGGCTTCTGATCAGGAAAATTGATGCTATAATGTTGTTTAGAAAATTCGTGTTTAAAACTGCCTTCCGTGTTTTTTCACCGCTTCAGGCAGTATTTACAGGAGAAAATCTATGCTGAAAGGAATTCCATCCGTTATTTCACCGGAGCTTCTTAAAATTATGCAGGAAATGGGACACGGCGACACCATTGTTCTCGGGGACGCCAATTTTCCGGCAGCCTCAAACGCACAAAGACTTGTCAGGGCCGACGGCCACAAGATGCCAGAACTGCTGGACGCAATTCTGACCCTTTTCCCACTGGACACCTTTGCCGAGTTCCAGGTCGGCCTTATGGAGGTTGTCCCCGGAGATACCACCATTCCGGTAATATGGGACGAATTTAAAAGGATTGTATCAAAACACGAAGCTTTCGACGTAAAATATGAGATGATCGAGCGTTTTGAATATTACGAACGGGCAAAACAGGCGTATGCTGTTGTTTCAACAGGCGAAACAGCCCTTTATGCGAATGTAATCCTCAAAAAGGGCGTCATCAAAACCTAATCGTCAAAACGTTTTGTATACGAATGGCAGTACGGAGCTTTTCCGTTCTTCACATAATAGTCCTGATGATATTCTTCGGCCGGCCAGAAAGCATTTACCGGCCTTAGTTGCGTTACAACATCAAGACCTTTGCTGCCGAGAATGTCTATCAATTCCTGCGCTGTTTCTTTCTGGGTTTTGTTTTCATAGAATATCATCGACAGATACTGTTCTCCGATGTCGGGCCCCTGTCCGTTGGCCTGGGTGGGGTCATGGATCTCAAAAAACAGCCTGGCAAGTTCGCGGTAACTGACTTTTCCGGGATCATAAATCACTTCCATAGCCTCTATATGACCGGTATCTTCATAACATACTTCCTTATATGTAGGGTATGAAGTTCTTCCGCCGGTATAACCTACTGTAGTACTAATCACCCCTTCAACATTATTGAAAAGATACTCAACACCCCAGAAACATCCTCCCGCAAATACAGCCCTTCCGGTCTCACCTTCAGCCGGGATAAACCTCATCGACAGTGAATTCACACAATGCCGGGTATTTTTATCGGTAAATCCCTCGCCGGTAAATACGTGTCCCAAATGTCCGCCGCATGTACTGCATAGTATTTCAGTCCGGTAACCGTCGGCATCAGTCTGACGGATCACGGCGCCTTCAATTTCATCGTCAAAACTCGGCCAGCCGCAGCCTGAATCAAATTTATCCTCAGAACGGTAAAGGGGTTCTCCGCATCTTCTGCAGACATAGGTTCCGGCATCTTTTTGATCCCAGTACTCACCCGTAAATGCTCTTTCGGTTGCCTTGTTCTCTATTACCCGAAAGGCTTCCGTATCAAGCCTGTTATTTAACCTTGCTCTGGCATCATTATCATAATCAATGTTCAATGAATTGCCCTCCTGCTCACCCTGAGCCATTGATACAACCAATACTGAAAGCAGAAATATGGTCAGGAAAAGTAAAATAATTCTGTTTTCCTTTCTGTTCATATGACTAAATTACTAATATATAAATCCAAAGACAAGTATTCCGTCATAAATAACATATAGTAATTTATGATGAACTTAGCGCAACACCATATTTTTTATTAGATCTTACTTTAAAAGAATAATATACTGTGAGAATGTATATAAAAGAGACCGGCATAACAGCCGTCATTTGCACTGTAATGATACTGATCTCATTCTCCTGCGCAAGTACAGGCGACAGCACAACCGAAAAAACCCGGATAACGGAGTATTCCACACCGATAGATTTTTCAACCGACGGTTATCTCGAACACCTTCTTACTCCGCCGCATAAAAACAGCCCCGTTTTTTTTGCTTATGTGACAAGAATGAGCAACAGGGAAAAAGAACCTGCCGCAGCGCTTCTTAATGCTTCCGAACAGGCATCAAAATATATAGCTGTAAAAGCAGTGTCGAAATTCTACAGTGAAAAAGTCAGCTCATCATTCAGATACATGAGTGATCTTGATATAGCCTGGGACCGGGATCTTGCACTCGAAATGATAGACCGGCTGGAAGTTATCAGCATCATCCGGGATACTTACGGAACCTATCTGACGGCAAAACTGCCCGATGAAGTTATGCGCCCGGTTCTGTGGGACTCTTTTTCATCAGGCGGAACTCCCGGGTGGACAAACACCATACCGGTCATACCCGGATACATTGTAAGCGTAGGTGTTGCGCTCAAGTCCGGTTACGTCGCAGACTCATTCGCTGCTTCGGACGCTCAGGCGCTTGAAGACCTGTCCCGACAGGTATCGGTTGAAATTGTAACCGGAAAAAAACTGATTGAAAACAGTATCGGTACCATATCTGTTCAGACCAACAACGAAACTTCAGAAGTAATTATCCCCGGATTTTATATACTTGAACGATGGAGAACTCCGGATTCACATTACTACTACTCGCTTGCGATTGCCCCGGAAGAAATTATAGAGACATACCGCAATGACTGATTTTTCGAAGCTTGTGATAGATATTATCTCGGCCATTCCGTACGGCAAGGTTGCGTCGTACGGCAGGGTAGCAGAAATTGCCGGAAATCCGCGCGCATCCAGACAGGTATCAAGGCTGCTTCATTCTTCGAGCGAAAACCACAACCTGCCGTGGCACAGGGTTATCAACAGTTCGGGAGGGATATCACTGAAGGGTGAAGGCGCAGTACTACAGCGAAAGATGCTTGAAGCCGAATGCATTGAATTCGGAATAAATGGCAAAGTAGATATGGATAAATACAGCATCTGAGCAGATGCAGCTGATTTATCCCTGATTCCTGAAAAAATCCTGAAGTTTCTCCTTGTCTTCATCAGCTATATCCCAGAAACTGACTCCGCATTCATAGAAATTTTCCGAAACGGCAACAACCCGCACAACCTTTCCATGCGCCAGGATCTCGTTATTATTACCGGGCAAAGTGAATTTCAATTGAATAAACTGCCCTTCATCAAACGGACTGTCTGATATCAGCGCAATACCTGTTTCGCTGATATTTTTACTGTATACAAATTTATTACCGTCAAAATTAACCTCAACATCAAGAGGGATTCTCGGTGCCCGTTCGGTAAAATGTTTTTCCGCCATATGCAGCCATCCTTTATTTTATTATCGGACGCTGCACAGGCCATACTAAACATTATATAGATACCGCCGGAGAGAGTTTTGATTGTTAAACTTGCTGGTCAGTCAACTGCAACCATTACGTTAGAAGCCTTTACCACCGCGTAGGCTTCTTTCCCCGCTACCAGACCAAGATTATCAACAGAGCTGTTAGTGATTATAGAAGTGATCATAACACCGTCAGCCAGTTCAATTACAATCTCTGAATTCACTGCTCCTTTTACGACTTTGACAATTTTGCCTTTCAGCTGATTTCTTGCACTCAGTTTCATTGGTTACTCCTTGTGTTTAAATTTAATAAAAAACAGGTTCAGAGTAAATTTGATTCTCTTATATTACCTTGATATAATTCATGCTATTATAAATAAAACCTGATTCAAGGAGCCTGCTGTGACAGAACTGCTGTATAAACGCAGAAGCGTAAGAAAATACAAACCGGATGCTGTTGAAAATGAAAAAATTGAAATCCTTAAAAAGAGCCTCTTACTCTCGCCTTCAGGGAAAAACAAGAAAC
This sequence comes from Spirochaetia bacterium, assembly GCA_963675665.1. Taxonomy (GTDB): domain Bacteria; phylum Spirochaetota; class Spirochaetia; order UBA9216; family UBA9216; genus Thalassospirochaeta. The sequence goes on along the minus strand of OY776510.1, from coordinate 1,766,254 downwards.
CCTGGAGGTTTATAATAATAAAAGACAAAAACCTTATCAGGAAAGCAGCGGAAGCGAAACCGCACGGGACGACTCCACTTGAAACCGCTCCTCTTGCAATTGCTGTAACAGGGCTTACCGACAAGAGCGATGTCTGGATTGAAGACTGTTCCATAGCCTCAATAATCCTTCAGCTTGCCGCTGAATCAGCCGACCTCAGCTCATGCTGGGTACAGATTAGAAAAAGACTCAGGGAAGACGGCAGCAGTTCTGCCGACTGGCTGGCTAAACTCTTTAAGTTAAAAGAAAACGAAACGGTTCTGGCTCTAATTGCTATCGGCTATGCTGATGAAAAAATTGCCCCGCATACCGACGCTGAGCTTGATTTTTCCAGGTTTGAGGAACTTTAAACTATAAAGGGCATAATTATAAAATTCAGGAATTATTTCCGTTTATCGCTTTTCTGAGACCGTCTAGTTCTATCTTTTTTGTATAACTGAGATGCTGTTTAAGCCGCTGGACTGTTAAATCCGTATTTCCTTCCTGGATTGCCTCGAGAATGGAAAAATGTTCCATGGCAAGCTGTTTAATGATTTCCGGTTCCCAATACCTTTTCCTGTACTCAACCTGGTGAAAAAGCTGGCTGATTATCTGACTGAAAGAATTCAAGAGCTGGTTACCGCTTGCCCTCAGCATTGCAGCATGGAATGCCATATCGGCCTCATCAGCCACCTGGGGGTCATCCAGATTATTAAGCATCTTGTGAATAAACCCCTCCAGCTCCAATATGCCAGAAGGTGTAATTCTTCTTACAACAAGAGGAATTATTGAAAGCTCAACCACAATACGGGCTTCTATGGATTCATACAGGTTAAAATTGGACACCTGATAGTTAAACCTGATATTATTGGTAATTGCATCGGTATCAAGCTGGTTGATAAAAGTACCCTTTCGGGGCGTTTTTGTAATTATTCCCTGCTGGGACAACCCGTTGAGAACATTCCTTACCCTGTACCTGGTGACGTTGAAACGTTTGGCAAGCTCCTGTTCGGTCTCTATTCTGCTTCCCGGACCGTCCGCATTTTCAAGAATATGGGCTTTTATTTTATCTTCAAGGTTCTGTACTTCGTTTCTATCCATGACCGCCACTTGTTTTGTTTTTATCATACATCATAACAAGATGTTTCGCATAGCTCCTGTAAACAGAAAAAGCATTCCTGTATATTTCCACATCCGCCGGCTCCGGAAGATAAGTTTTCCGGTCGTCAGCTTCGCGTAGGCCGCCTGCCGAACTCAATCCTGCAGCCTTAAGTCCGAACAAAGCTGCTCCGTATGATGAATCAACAGAACTGAGAGTAGAAATTTTCCTGTTAAGTATTGAAGCTATAATCCCGGTTAATACAGGGTTTTCAGCAGCTTTTCCAACCAGATTAATTGTATCGGGAAGTTTTTCAGTAGAAGACAATGAAAGCAAGGCATCACAGATTGAAAAAGCCACGCCCTCGAGCATTGCCCTTGAAAAATGGGCTTTCGTGTGAAGAAAAGTCATCCCGGAAAAAGTGCCCCGTAAATCCGAATTCCAATACGGTGTTCTTTCACCGGAAAGGTAAGGATGAAAGAACAAACCGTCGCTTCCCGCAAAAACCCCTGAGGCTTCCATGGCAAGCTTATGAAAGTTCTCCTCTGCCGGCTCCAGGCCATACGCTTCAAGCGCCCAGCGCAATGCAGACCCGGCAGAGTTCGTGCCCGCCTGGGAATACCACAACCCGGGAACCAGGTACGGATAAGTCAGCAACTCCTGATTCTTTAAGGGTTCGCCTGTAACTGTATGAACCCCTCCGGCTGTTCCTATTCTTATCACAAAATCCCCGACTTTGCGGGCGCCGGCACCGTATGTTTCCATCGCACTGTCAAGTGACCCGTTTACTACCGGAGTTCCGGGTTTAAGCCCCAAAAGACCGGCCCCGGTATTATTGAGAACGCCGGCTATTTCACCGGGATCCCTGATCACCGGAAAAGAAGACAAATTTAATTCAGCCAGTCCGCAAAGTTTCGGCGACCATTTCAAGGTTCGTGAATCGCAGAACATGGATGATACGGCAGTAGCCGGATCAGTTACAGATTCTCCCGTAAGATAATACAGAAGATAATCCTTTGATAAAAAGACACGGTTAATCTTCTTCCAGATTTCAGGTTTCTTCTCCTTCAGCCATAAAAAATGTGCAAGCGTCCAGGTAGCGGCAATCCTGTTGCAGGTTATATCCAGAATTTCAACACCCATCAGGTTGTGTATACGCGAGGCTTGCTGTTCTGATCTCTGATCGCTCCATAATATAGCCCTGTTCAAAGGCTTGTTGTTTTTATCAGCGAGAATACCGATATGGGCGGCACTTGTTAACGCCATAACTTTGACTTTATCCGGATTTATTCCCGATTCGTTAAAAACCTTTCCGACAGCCTTACCGGCAGCCTGTATCCAGTCATCCGGGTCCTGTTCCGCCCAACCGGGCGCTTCCGAATATGTTTTATACCCCGAGGACGCAGAGAAAATATTTTTTTCATTCTGATCCACAAGCGCAGCTTTACATGAACTTGTGCCCAAATCTATACTCAGGGAATACTGTTCGTTACTCATCTTCTTTCAGGCACTTCCAGTTTTGTGAATTTTTCGTCATACTTTTTCATAGCCGTACTTAGAATACCCATATCATGGGACGTCAGAAAAAAATCAACTCCTCTTTCCCACCAGGTTTTTAACTCGTCCGGCGAGCCGACGCTTATTCCGACAGCAATTTTGTTTTTTCCGGCGGATTCAACAACACCGTCAACAACCGACATGAATTCTGAATGAGTACCGTTCATCTTCATTTCAAATTTAAGATCTCCGGCCCCAATCAGGCATCCGGTTATTCCCGGCACCGCAAGGATTTCATCTGCTTTGCCCGCGGCCGAAACTGTTTCGATCATTACCAGAGCGTTTAAATTCCTGTTTATTTCCGTATAATAGTCCGGACCGTAAAAAACTGCTGCCGGGCTTCCTTTTGACCGTTTACCGAGGGGCGGATAGTAAATGGCGTCTACTGCTTTAACAGCCTCTTCAGCGGATTCTACCATGGGAACAATAATACCCATAGCCCCGGCATCAAGTAAATCATTTATTGAACCTGGATCATTATTCGAAACCCTGCCGAGAGGAACTGCGCCCCCGCTTCTGGCGATAGCCCGGACGGCATTTGTTGCGCTCTCTTTGCTGAAATGGCTGTGGAGCAGATCGACCATTATATAATCGAACCGCGTCATTGCTGCCATTTCAGCTATCCTGGTACTTCCAAGACAAACCCCAAAACCTACTACGGGCCTGATACCCGCTATTTTCAATCCTTTTAATGTCTCATTCATGATGCTTTATAATCTCCATAATTTATATACCTTCTTATCTGGAAAAAAGAGCGTTCGGAATTGCCAGGACACTCTGGGGAATCAGGATAATAAGGACCAGTCCTGCCAGAAGCATCAGGATCATAGGCCACAACTCCCTGATTGTTCTTTCGTAGCTGATCTTTTTAATTCCGCAGACCGTCATTAAAACAACACCTACGGGAGGGGTTGTATTGCCTATCATCGCGTTTATTACAATTACAACCCCGAAATGAATCGGATCCATTCCCGAGGCCATTACTAGAGGCAGAACCATGGGAACAAAAAGCATAATATTGATAGTTGGATCCGAAAGGGCTCCCAGAATAATGAACAGAATGTTTACACAAAGTATTATCAGAAATTTATTGTCCCCGGCAAAAGCGGTCATAATATTAAATATATGGCTCTGCAGGTTCTCCGCAGTCATTACAAAACTGAAAACCTTGGCGGCCGGCAGAACAAGGAGAATGGAACCGCATGTAATTACTACTTTTTTCAGGCTCCCGATAAAATCAGTCATTTTCATGGTTCTGTAAAGAAATACGCCTAGAATAAGGGAATATACAACCGCTATGGCCGAAGCCTCCGTGGTGGTTACAACTCCCATATATATTCCTCCCAGCAGAATTACCGGAGTAAAAAGCGGGAGAATTCCATGAAGAAACGCCGCAACGAGGTCCCTGATATAAACCTGAATTGCAACCACCTTTCTTTTCGGATAATGCCTCTTCAGGGAAATAATCAGAACATAAAGCATTAAAACCAGGCCGATTATTACTCCCGGAATAATTCCGCCGAAAAACATCTTTCCAACAGAGACATTAGCCACCATGGCATAAACAACCATGGGGATGCTCGGCGGAATGATGGGCCCTACAGTTGAAGAAGCTATGGTTACGGACGCACTGAATTCCTCATCAAAACCTTCGTCTACCATCGCTTCATAATTAAGATTTCCAATGCCGCCCACATCCGCAACTGCGGAACCGGACATACCGGCAAAAAGTATGCTCGTGGCAATATTCACATGCCCCAGGCCGCCGGGAATATAGCCGACAAGAGCGTTTGCAAAATTAAAAATCCGGTCCGAAACCGATGTCCGGTTCATAATTTCAGCAGTCAGGATAAACATCGGAATTGCTATAAGCACAAAATTGTCCAGTCCTGAAAACATCTGCATTGCCATAAATCCCAGGTTCATTCCTTTCATGGCAATATAGATAAAAGATGAAGTGATCATGGCTACACTGATGGGCATACCCAGAAGAAACATTACAACAAAAGCAATCAGGAATACAGAAAGCAGCATAAAATCCTCCTTCAATCCAGAGATTCAGATTTAACCGGACCGGTTGTATCTTTACTGTTTGCAATACGGTAAAGATCCCGAATTATATTGTTAATTACGTGAACAGCCATAAGGAAGAATGCTATGGGAATAATCACATAAACAAACTTAAGCGGAATCCGCATCATATTTGATCTCTTTAATCCGCCGAGAATGGAAAGCGAAGGAACAATATATGACGCAAAAACAGTCAACATTACCAGGTTCATGGCCAGATGGATAAAATTCCCCGGTTTTGCAGGCATCCGCTGAACAAGCGCGGTAACCCTCACATGATGATCATCGCCCATTACATATGCTGAAGCCAGAAAACTCATCCATATGAACAGATAGTTGCTGAGTTCATCAGACCAGGAAATCGGTTTATAGAGAACATACCTGAACACAATATTCAATACTATTATTGAAAGCATAAACGCCAGACAGATCATACCGATAACAAGCTCAATTTTCTGCAATTTTTTTGTAACGATCAGCGATCTGTTATAAATCTTCTCAAAACGCATTTATTTCCCTTCCCCCGAAAGTGTCACCCTTCCCCCTGAAAGAAGGAAGGGCGCCGGCTTTATCAGTCTGAAATTTTCTGAATCTGATTGTAGAGATCTACCCACTCAGGATTTCGCTCCAGAACAATAGGAACACGGTCCATGAAAGGTTTGGTATCCACATCATCGATTATAGTCATACCGTATGACTTAACCTGATTCGCAAGTGCATTTTCATTTTCCTGGACAATTTGATCAATCCTGTTTGCCTCAAATGTAAAAACTTCTTCAATAAGTTTCTGATCATCCGCTGAAAGGGAATTCCAGGTTGATTCAGACATTATCGTTCCCGCTACAGCAAGCATATGACGGGTAAACATCAGGTAATCCTGAACTTCATAGAATTTCATTGTTACTATCTGGGTAAGAGGATTTTCCTGGGCATCAACCACACCGGTTTGAAGCCCCATGTACACGTCTCCTATCGGCAGGGAAGTTCCAACAGCATTGAAAATTGTTGCTACTTCATTGTAGGGAGGAAAATTGACCACTCTTAATTTAAGCCTTTCAAAATCTGAAAGTTTTGTAAGCGGTTTGTTTCCGGTTACGTTTCTGAAACCGAAGTTATAGTGGTCCAGCTGTTTAACGCCTACAGCCTCACTGATCTCATTTTTCAAATTCCCGTAAAGACCACTTTTCTTGAAATTGTTCCAGTGAGCATAGGACCTGAAAACATAAGGACCAAGCAATACGCCCGATTTGGGCAAGTATTCCGATGCACTGTCAAGAGGGGCCATATCCAGCTGGCCCATTATTACAGCCTGCACCGCATCATTGTAGTTGGCAAACGTTCCGTTCGGATAAATAGTCAATTCAAGCCTTCCGCCCGATTTTTCCTTGAGCATTTCGTTCGCTTCCAGAAGCGCCACATGGACCGGATGGTCTGTAGCGAATACATGGGCAAAAGTCAGAGCTCTGGTCTCTGCTCCTGCCTCTTCCGATTGTCCGCCGGCTGATAAAATGCCGACTGCACACATACTCATAAGCAAAAAGAACAGTACTTTTCTACTTATTCTGCACATAATAACCTCCATAACCTTATTCAATTTCCTTTGGTCAACCAATACGTGCCTATTGTAAATCTATAATCTTTATTTGTCAACTTTTTTATTACATACATAATTACTTAGTGAATAAGGTTTTATAAATTTATTAATAAATTTTATTGTCCAGTCTTCGCCTTTTATGTTGTAATTATCAACAATATGTTTTTTATTTGTCGACAATTAAGGTTTAAATCTCATTTCTCTGCAGATATTCCGGCACCGCTCATAGAACCGTCACCTGATAAATCCATGTTCATGAAATCATTAAGATCCCTTCACATTTTATTCACACGGAGGAGTTAATGTTTCAGTAAAGCAAATACTGGAGGCTTTTTATGAATAAAGGTTTAAATCGATCAACAATCAACTATATAATCGATATAGCAACAGGCGCAGCTTTTCTACTGTCTGTTCTAAGCGGTATTCTGCTGCTGTTCCTGCCGTCCGGCAGCGGCTTTCAGGGTGGAAGAAACATCCATTTCACAGCAAGCATACTCGGAATGGATCGCTGGGTTATCAAGGATCTGCACAGCATCAGCAGCATCGTGATGGCTGCGGGAGTGCTCGGACATTTTATCCTTCACTGGAACTGGATCGTCTGCATGACACGCAAGATATTAAATCGGAAAAACAGATCTGAAAAAACGAAGTGCGAGATTGTTATATGAGATCAGGTTCCCCGGGAACCTGACTTCTGGTCGGTGTACGTTTGATCTTCAAGGAATAACGCTTTCGTCCAGCATACACTCCGGTTCAAACCTTCATCCGAATCAAAAAAGAGGTCAATCTTTAAAAGACCAACCTCATTATTTAAGTTTGCAGCAAAGAGGACTTGAACCTCCACGAGCGAATGCCCACTAGCCCCTCAAGCTAGCGTGTCTACCAATTCCACCACTGCTGCATAATCATAATTATTTATGCTTGGGTAATTTAGATTATTTTAAGATTTTAGTCAACTGTTTTTACAGTTTATATCGCGGAATAAAAACTGTCTCTACCATAATCTGCACCCTGGTTCCGGTCGGATCGAAGATAAACATCGGCCCGAATTTTACCTCGAAATTAAGGCTGAATCTTTCTTTCTTCAGGATATTCAACTCTGAAATAACAGAAGCGTAAAGCATTTGGGTGGTATTTGTTCCCCCCACCGGTGTGTAGTATGTCACGTCGCCGCCCACCGCCAACGGATTATAAAGACAGCTTATGCCCAACGGAATATAGTAGGGATTATGTAAATCGGACCATACATCAAAATAGTAAATAAAACCGAAATGAGGAACAATTGTAACAGAATCCGAACTGATGGACATCGGCACCCCGACAACAGCCGGAATACCGGGGATTATGCCGATTACATCAACACCGGTCCGGAAATCAATACTTACCGTAAACCCTTCACCGTCAACTTTTTCATCAGCCTCTTCTGCAATTTGAGAATCGCCGATTTGCGAATCGCCGGGTCCGGGCTCAACGGAAGTGTCGCCTCCGTCCTGGGCAAAGACCAGGATCGGCATAAATAATGTAATAATCAGCAGCAGTTTTAAACGCCAGCTTAACATTTCAGCGTCTGCGTCGCTTTTTCTTTTTTCCCGCGAGAAAGACAATACCAAGTACTGCCGCTACAGCGCCTGCAGCAATAAAGATAAAAGCCTGTGTTTCGCCTTCGGTGCTACCGACAAAAGCCTTCTCCAGTGTGTTCATTACCGAATTCTGCAGATTCGTATACATATAGAATCCGTACGCAGCCGCCGCAATTCCAGCAGCAAGCAAAATAATTCCCAACAACAGACTTACCTGATTTCTTGCCATTCTTTCTCCTTCATTTTCCCGTTCGTTGGACGGAATAGAATTGTAGAGCTTGCAGAGCACTGCCTGCAAACTTTAGAATGTTAAAGTAACTTTTATCATTCCTGCTTATATAATATCACATACTGCGCCAGAATTTATAGTTATCTTTTTCAATTTTATCCAGAGACGGCATCGGGAAAAACAATTCCTTCTCAGGCGAAGCAAACATAAACCCATGACGTACCAGGCGGAACGATTTTCTGTTGAAGGAAATATCCAGACTCAACCCCTTGGTACCCTTCTCCTTAACACTTTTAAGCTCATAAATAGCGTCGCGAAGTTTTGAAGGGTGAATACTAGGCAGCGGCGGAGGCATTAGAGGATTGGCTTCAAAATCAGCCAGAAAATCATCAATCGTCAAATCAAACTGGGTATAAAGAACCTTCGGGGCGCCCTTCGGGTTTGACGGATCAGTTATCCATTTTCCGTACTGGCTGAAATCATAACTGGACAGCACAAGCATTTTAAGCGGTGTTATTTCGGCAAAGATTCTTAAAAAGTCAGGTTTATGCTGCTTGTCATATTCTACAGGGTCAAGCCCGTAACAGGATCCGTCGGGATTAGCCATATACAGCTTCTTTATGCTGTCGAAATCTACATGCTCCAGAACCCGGTATGTTGAAATAAACTTGGTAGCTTTCGGCCGGCCGTCCTCATGCGGAACAAGCTGCTCAAGGCCGCGCTCTATATCAAAATAAGGATTCCTGAAATTAATATCCAGCTCGGCAAACAGAACTTTTCCGTCATAATACCTTGTAGAACCCGCGCTGTAATGCCTGGCAAACTTCTCGGGTTCGCTCTGTGATGCTACAAGCGCCGGATTCGGATGACAGATCATATACAGATAATTGCCGTATTTATATTCTTTCATTGTTTACCCCCAGAATGATTTTAACATAGGTGCAATAACAAGCGACACCATGGACATAAGTTTTATCAAAATATTTATCGACGGTCCGGCGGTATCCTTGAACGGATCACCGACAGTATCGCCAACCACGGCAGCTTTATGGGCTTCCGACCCCTTACCGCCGCTGCCTCCGGCTTCAACCATCTTCTTGGCATTGTCCCAGGCCCCGCCGGCATTCGACATAAAAATTGCAAGAACAACACCGGATGCGGTTACGCCCGTAAGCAGCCCGATAAGCATCTCAGGTCCGCCGGTAAATCCGACTATAACAGGGGTAACGACTGAAACCACCCCGGGAAGCAGCATCTCTTTCAAAGCTGCCTGTGTACTGATATCAACACATTTCTTGTAATCCGGAGTCTCATCTTCCAACAGTATGCCAGGGTTTTCACGAAACTGCCGCCTGACTTCCTCAATCATCTTGTAGGCGGCACGTCCGACCGCTGACATTGCCATTGATGAGAAAAGATACGGGATAACCGCGCCAATCAACAGTCCCGCCAGTACAGGCACACTTGTCAGATCAACAGTCTCAGTTCCGGACTGCTCCCTGAACGATGTGAAAAGGATAATAGCGGTTAATGCTGCAGATCCTATTGCAAATCCCTTACCGATTGCAGCTGTCGTATTCCCTACAGCATCAAGACTGTCGGTAATATCCCGCACCTCCGGAGGAAACTCCGACATTTCGGCAAGCCCCCCAGCGTTGTCCGCAATCGGACCGTATGCATCAACAGAAAGCTGGATACCTAGAGTAATCAGCATTCCGACTGCCGCAATTCCTATTCCATATAAACCGGCAAGACCGAAACTGCCCCATATGGCTACAGTAATTATTATTATGGCGGGAAACGCACTAAGCATTCCTACACCCATGCCGGTTATCAGCGTAGTCGCGGCACCGGTCTCACAGGATTTCATTATTGCTGTAACGGGACGCGTATCAGTTCCGGTAAAATACTCGGTCATCAATCCAATAACGACGCCCGACACTAGGCCGATTACGCTTGCACCGAATATATGATACATTCCTGCCCCGTTATTAAAAACGGAACTACCGATATAAAATCTCAACAAAACAAATACAAATACTGCTGCTATGGCACCGGCTCCGAACGTACCGGCATTAAGCGCTTTCTGCGGATTACTTCCGGGTTTGGTTCGTACAAAGAAAGTACCTATCAGTGACGCAACCACCCCGATAGTAACGAGCAGCAACGGAAGAAGCATCAGCTTAATTTTTATTTCTTCAGAAGCGCTTACGGTAAGACCCAGAATCATGGCTCCGGCAATTGAACCTACAAAAGATTCAAAGAGGTCCGCTCCCATTCCGGCCACGTCTCCCACGTTATCACCTACGTTATCAGCAATTGTAGCGGGATTTCGCGGATCATCTTCCGGAATACCAGCTTCTACTTTCCCGACAAGATCTGCTCCGACATCTGCTGCTTTTGTAAAAATACCGCCCCCGACCCGTGAGAACAATGCAATTGAAGATGCACCAAGTGAGAACCCCGTAATAATAGGCAGAATAGTATCTGCAAGTGTCTCGCTTGAATGCCCGAAAAGGCTTGTTGTTACAGCAAGAACAATAAAAACGCCAAGAAGCGCCAACCCGACCACGCTCATTCCCATTACGCTGCCGCCTGAAAATGCAACCTTTAGCGCCCCGTTTAAACCCTTGTCGGAAGCTGCCTGTGTTGTTCTGGAGTTGGCTGCTGTTGCAACTTTCATTCCGATGAATCCCGACAAAGCAGAACTGACTGCACCCAGTATGAATGAGATCGACTGCAGTTTTATTGCTCCCCGGTTTCCGATTGCAAGAAAAGCTGCTATTAAAATAACAAACGGAACGAGGATCTTATACTCCCTGCTTAGAAAGGCCATTGCGCCTTCCGAGACATAACCTCCAATCTGCCTCAATCTTTTGTCCTTCACTTCCTGCCTGAATATCCAGCGTGCTCTAACCAATGCATAAAAAAGGGCAATAATACTTCCTCCCAGCACAGCATATAAAGCAAATCTAACCTCCATGTAACCTCCAGCTAATTATTTTTATGGATAGTAACCCACAATGGTCATTTGTGCAATACCACGCACAAATAACACAATAACGACTATCAACTTCAACTTTTAATTGGCCTGCAAAGAAATCAGTATTACAGGTTTAACATATTGATTGAAGAGCATTCAATTATTAAAATAAAATCATGATTAGGCACCTTACCAATTTCATTTCACGAATTACACGACTGAGCACAGTGCTGATTTTTGCCGTACTCATCATTGCAATAGAAACAGGCTTTAATGCAATGCTTCCCCGCTTTGTCGATGCTACCGGCGGCACCCTGCTGGATATGTCAGTATGGTTTACAGCTGATTTTGCGTATGAAAGACTGCACAGTTTTGGAAATGCTGCAGATGTTTATTTCCTGATACGAATGCTCGACTTTATTTTTCCCGCCGCATACGCATTCGGGCTGTCTGTTTTATGCAGCATGATTTACCGGAAAAAATATACTGAAATTGATAATTACCGCTGGATACTGGCAATTCCGTTTTCAGCCGCTTTATTTGATTATGTTGAGAATTTAATACTCGTTGTTTTATACAGGCTGCTGCCTTCGGAGTATCCGGCGGCAGCTTCAGTCCTGAATATTATTACGCTAATAAAATTCACACTTCTTGCGTTCGGTATTTTTCTTCTGGTAACCGGCATCTTTTCCCTTATAAAAGGCGGCGACAGCATGCTGTTGTCCGGAAATAAATTCAGAGGCAAAAAAAAGGAATAACCCGGACATGATAAATCTCTCTTTCTCGGATGCACAGCTTGAAGTCAAAAATAAATTCAGGGCTTTCTCAGATAAATATATTATACCGTCAAGAATGCTTCATGACCGGGAAGGCACATTTCCCTATGAAGTAATGTCAAGGGCATGGGATTCAGGAATATTTAACGGACCGCTGCCGAAGGAATACGGCGGGGGCGGCTTAACTTTCGTTCAGTCCGCTATAGGCTCCGAAGAACTTGGCGCAGGATGCGTCGGTATGGGAATAACAATAGATACCCACATGCTTGCATTGCTTCCCGTTCTGCTTTCAGGCGGAGAACAACAGAAAAAAAGGCTTTTCAGAAATATTATTGAAAACCGGTTAATCGGGGCCTTCTGCCTGACAGAGCCTGACGCCGGTTCCGATATCAGCGGGCTTAAATCAACAGCAATAAGGAAAGGCAGTTCATACATTCTCAACGGCCGAAAAAGATTCATAACTAACGGAGAAATCGCCGGGTTTCATACAGTCTTTGCAAAAACAGATCCGCAACAGGGAGCCCGAGGCATCAGCGCGTTCTTTTTACCGACCGACACTCCGGGCATAAAAATCATCAGCCGGATGGAAAAGATGGGACAACGCGCGGCTGTTCAAAATGAAATAGAATATACAAATGCAGAGGTTCCCGTTGATTTTTTAATTGGTTCCGAAGGCATCGGTTTCAGAACTGCAATGGAGACTTTTAACAGAACACGTATCTCCATAGCAGCTCTTGCCCTGGGCAATGCCCGCGCCTCCTGGGAATACGCTTCACAATGGGCCCATAGCCGAATACAATTCGGCAAACCTGTAACCGAAAACCAGGGCATCTCATTCAAACTTGCCGAAATGCTGACCGGGATCGAAGCTTCAAGGCTTCTAATATGGAATGCCGCCTCTGCAGTGGACCATAATACTGATAATCAGGCAATGCTTTCCGCAATGGCAAAGTATTACGCAACCGACAAGGCGATGAAGATTACAGAGGATGCTGTCCAGGTGATGGGCGGCGAAGGATATTCAAAAGAGCATCCTGTTGAAAAAATGATGCGGGATGCAAAGCTGTGTCAAATCTACGAAGGGACTAACGAGATTCAGAAAGTTATTATAGCAAAGAATATGTTCAGTAATAAACATCAGGTATAATTGCATATAATACTTTTAACCTTGACGTATACCTCTTTTTCAGCTTCAAACAGGTCCTCTACATTATTCGGTAATTCCCCTGTAAAAGATTCAAGCGTATCTTCAATTATCCCGGGAATTGCAGAAAACGGAAGCTTCCTGTTCAGAAATGCATTAACCGCAGCCTCATTTGCTGTATTATAAACCATGGGAAATGCTTCTCCGGTTATCAAAGCCTCACGAGCCAGGCGCAGACAGGGATAACGGTCCATGTCCGGCGGACTGAAATCCAGCGACAACGCCTTTGTGAAATCAATTGCTTCATATACGCCTGGTTTGCGTTCCGGATACAAAAGAATATGCTGAATAGCAAACGTCATTGACGGCAGCGACATCTGGGCAAGAATTGTATTATCACAAAATTCCACCATGCTGTGAACAATACTCTGCGGGTGAATAACAACTTCAATCTGGTCGGGAGACATATCAAAAAGTCTGCAGGCTTCAATTATTTCCAGCCCCTTGTTGGCCATTGTTGCACAATCGACGGTAATCTTGGGTCCCATTGACCAATTGGGGTGCCTGAGCGCATCCTCTACAGTAACATCCTGAAGTTTTTCTGCCGGTATATCCCTGAAGGCTCCTCCGGAGGCCGTCAGCAGCAATCGCTGAACATTTCCGTGCGCCCTGTTGCCTTCCAGGCATTGAAAGATTGCATTATGCTCGCTGTCAATCGGATATACACGGCCCGGCGATAAACGCTCGGCTGCCTTTACCAGATGCCCGCCCACCACCATTGTCTCTTTATTCGCAAGAGCTACATCCTTGCCGGCGGCAAGCGCCGCCAGTACAGCTCTCAGGGCCACGGTGCCTGTTGTTGCCACAAGAACGATATCTGCTTCAGGCAGTGTTGCAAGCCTTTCCAGTCCTTCAAACCCGTCGCGGCTGAAAAGCGCTGTATTACGCACATTGAATTCTCTTGCAATTGTATCCAGTGCTTCACCTCTGCTGCCTGCTGCGATTCCGATAAGTTCCAGTTCATCACAATGTTCTCTAATTACTTTTAAAGTACTCCCGCCTACTGAGCCGGTAGCCCCGAGAAGAGCAATTTTTCTCTTGTTATTTTTTTTATAAACAGAGGAATTGAGAGTAAATACAGGACCTGTATCCACACACGCAGAACCGTGATCTTCAACAGTAAATACGCCATGATTATTATGGCGTGAATAGCTTTTTTCACAATCAGCCGGAAAAATATTCTCCATCAAATCTCCCATCTTTGCAATACAACGTACTTTAAACAATAAAGTTTGTATATAAAAAATAATGCTCCTATGCCGACGAAATACCATGCTGCTCGTTTACAGCCTCGGAATATCTTCCTGCAGCCGAAACATCCTTTATGATTCTTTCAAGCTCGCTCAAATATTCCCGGAACCTGTTTCTCCCCTCTTCAGTTAACCGGCAGATTGTATTGGGTTTATTCTTTTCGTATCCCTTAATTACTTTTATAAGCCCGGCATCTTTAAGAATACTGATGTGCCGGCTGAGATTCCCATCGGTAAGTGTACACAGTTTTTTCAGTTCATTGAAATTATGGCCGTCTCTTTTTGTATACAGCGATGTCATAATGCTTAAACGGGCCTTTTCATGCATAAGCCTGTCGAGCCCCTCATACGCGAACCGGCCGCCGCCATTATCAGAGTTTTTCATTTTACAATCCTTTCAATATCCAGATAAAGAACCAGTGCTGTAAAAAGGTGTCCTATGCCGAAAGTCAGACCAAGTCCCCAGGGCGAAAAACCAAGATCAATTTTTACCAGGCTCAGTAATACCGCACCCGCAAGAAGGTAAAACAGTGAAACAAAACCAATAATACGCGGAAGATACGGCCGCATTGAGAAAATACCGAGACTGAACAAAATAGCCCAGATTCCGGGAAGAAATTCGATCGCGGGATTCTGTAATGACAGCATCACGGCAGTTATTATAAAACCTCCGGCCAAACTTGGTACAAATTGAAGAAAAACCTTTGTCATCTGATGTATTTCAAAGTTGCTGCCGCTTTTCAGGTAGTTATAAGTAATATTGCCGCCCATTATTATTATGATTATTCCGGCAACAATCATCCATTGCAGCAAAAAGACTATTTCATTGACCGGGACAATCAGCCAGGTTTGCAGAGCAGCAACCAAAAATGCAACAATACCTACAGCAAAAAGCGCTCCGGGTTTATATCCGTAAAAAATTTCGGATTTTGCGAGATGTTTGTGAATTTCAGAAATCTGATCCACTGCTTTTTCTATATCCATCCAGTTGATTCTATCACTTTTACTTTGCATTGTAAAGTTCTTTGCGATCACAAAAAAATATTAAGAATACCAGTGAAACCTTAAAACCGGTTGTACCGGAATTTTATAGCAATTCAATTTCCGAAGATTTTTTTTATTCCTTCTTCATTTATTTTCCCGATCATATTCCTTAATTGGTCAATAAAATCTACATATTGAAATATCTCTTTTGGAAACACCTCCTGAATCGCCAGAAATTCGGAAATATTTGCCTGTGAATCAATTGCAGCCTTTTGCAATTTTGCTGCAATCGGATCCTTGACTTCAAAATCCTTGTTACCGACCGATCGATGAAGGTATACTATCCATGCTGCGAGAGCTATGGTGATATTTGGAACTCGTTCACCTCTTTCAAGAAGTGTAAGAAGCGGACCAATGGTACAATTTAAAAATTTGGTAGACCCATCTTCTGCAAGCCTGAGAAGCCTGTCTCTGACTGCAGGATTAGCAAACCTTCGCAATAAATTCTGAATATATTCATCATAATCCACGGCTTCGATTGAATTAAGAGTTGTTTTCAGCTCATTCATATAACTGAAGACAAAATTCCTGATATACTCATCATTCATGGCATCATCAACATAATAGTGTCCGGCAAGAAGAGAAAGGTAAGATAAAGCAGAATGCCCGCCGTTAAGCAGGCGAATCTTCATCAACTCAAAAGGTCTAACATCATCCACAAAAGTGACTCCGGCCATTTCCCAATCGGGTCGTCCAGATTTAAAATCATCCTCTATAACCCATTGAACAAACTTCTCGGAAAAAACGGGAACGGCATCCTTGATGCCATATTGTGATTCAAGATAGTTTTTTTTCTCTTCGGTTGTTGTAGGCGTAATCCTGTCCACCATCGTGCAGGGAAATGAAACAGATCGGTTTAAATAATCAAGCAGTTCCTTATCGTTTAATTGCTCAACATACTGAAAAAGTATTCTCTTTAAAACAGATCCGTTCTCAGGGATATTATCGCAGGACATAACCGTAACTGGAGCAGAGCCGTTCAGCATTCTCTGTTTTAGGCCAGAGGCCAGAACTCCAATAGCACTTATAGAGATTTCATCCATCCGGAACAAATCATGTTTTATACTTTCATTATCTAAATCCAGATTCATATTGTTATCAAAACAATACCCCTTTTCCGTAATTGTTAAAGAGACTATTTTAAGATTCTCACTAATACAGACTTCCTTAAATTTATCAAATTCAGAAGGAATATGAATAAAATCCCTTATCGAACCAATTACAGTTACATTTTCTTCTCTCAATTCCTGTGTGACAAGGGTATATAGAAAATTCTGCGCTTTTAGGGCTACTTTCATTTTTTTATCCTGCGGTAGAAGTCCGGCTCCGCAAATACTCCATTCAACGGAATTCGTCTGCAGCATTTTGTTCAGGTAATAAGCCTGGTGAGACCTGTGAAAGTTCCCGACTCCCAGATGAAGTATAATATTAGCCTTGGTTTCCAGAGAATAATGAGGTATTTCAACATTATTATCCAATTCATTAAGCAGATCTTTTGATAGTTTTACCAATTTCATACCTGTCTCCATATTTTCCTTTTACTGGTATTGATGTCGAGTATTTAATAAAGAATATTTATGGACGATAAATCCAGAACACTATGAAACATTAACCTGACAAAAAAATTCTGTCTTTCACGGTTTGTTTGATATCATTCAGAATTATTAACAATCATAGAAAACCTTTATTCTTTAGCGGAAACAATAGTCTGGTTCCTCTGGATACTGTCGAAAGCTACAGCCAGAAGCAGTACGCTTCCTTTAATTACCATCTGGGTAAACTGACTGACATTTAAAAGAATTAATCCGTTGCTGAGAACACCCAGAATCAGCAGTCCAGCTACTACATTGGATATTTTACCTACGCCTCCAACGACGCTGACTCCGCCGATAACACAGGCCGTTAAAACTTCGAATTCAAAACCCTTGCCTGAAAGGACCTGCCCTGAATTGGTCCGTGAAAGCATCACTATACCTGCAATCCCTGAAAAAAGACCGGATAAAGTATAAACGAGATAATTTACACGGTTTACATTGATACCCGAAAGATTCGAAGCTTCCGCATTACCGCCGACTGCGTAAAAGTATCTTCCGAAATACGTTTTGTTTAAAATAAAGGAACCAATAAACAATATTACAACCATTATGATAACCGGTATCGGAATAGGGCCGAGATACCCCTGCCCTATTACAGTAAAGGATTGGGGGAACCCGAATATGGGTAATCCCTGACATATTACGGAGGCCAGTCCCTCAATAATAATCATCATGCTCAGGGTTACGATAATCGGAGGAATCTTGATATTGGCTATAACCCAACCGTTAAAGAAACCGATACCCGAACTCATTGCAAGAGCAATGATAGTTGCAAGAACCGGGTTGACTCCGCCGTTGACCATAAGCCAGGCTGTTACGATATTTACCAGGGTTATTTGTGAACCAATGGACAAATCTATACCGCCGAGCAATAAAGCGAACGTCATTCCCACTGCAGCAATCCCCATCATTGAGATCTGTCTGGCAACATTTAATAAATTCCCGGTTTTCAGGAAACTTGGTGATGCTATTGCAAAAAAAACTACGAGAACCAAAAATACCAGGTAAATACCGTATGTCTTCAGTTGTGTTTTTATATTAATCATAAAACTGCTTCTCCTATATTGTTACTGACCTCAATTATCGATGCCAGGTTAAGTATTTTTTCCTGGCTGAATTCCGACTTTTCCAGTTCTCCTGTTTTTCTGCCTTCGGAAAGAACAATAATTCGATCGGACATTCCCATGACTTCTTCCATCTCTGAAGAGATCATCAGAATTGTATGGCCCTGCTCAACAAGGGCGTTCATCAGTTTATAAATTTCATACTTTGCACCTACGTCTATACCGCGGGTCGGTTCATCAAAGATTATCAATTCCGGTTCCGAAGCAAGCCACTTTGCAATAATGACCTTCTGCTGGTTTCCGCCGCTGAGGTTCTTCATCTTTTCGAAAAGATCAGGAGCCTTAATCCTTATGCTTTTTTTATAATATTCAGCTTTTTCAGATTCTATTCTTTTATTTACAACTGAAAGTCTGGAAATTCTCGGAAGTATTGCGCTGCTTATATTACCCTTGATATCAAAATCCAGCAGTGCCCCCAGCTTTTTTCGATCTTCAGGCAACAGCGCTATACCGTTATCTATTGCATGCCTGGGCGAGACAGGCAGAAACTTTTTGCCTTTAAACCTGATCTCTCCCTTCTCAATCGGCTTATATCCGAATAGTAGTTCCGCCACTTCGGTGCGTCCTGCCCCCACAAGGCCTGCAAAACCAAGCACTTCTCCCTTTCTGACCTTGAAGCTGATATCCTTCACTCCGTTGCCGGAAAGACCTTCAACCTCAAGCAGCACTTCTTCTTTGATATAATTTTTTCTTTCGGGAAATGTTTCTGTTAGCTCACGCCCTACCATCAATTTTACAAGCCCGTCCAGATTTGTATCTTTCTTATTCAGTGTTGCTATCTTTTTTCCGTCCCTGAGTACGGTTATCCGATCGGCGAGCCGAAAAATTTCATCCATACGGTGTGAAATGTAAATAATTGTAACCCCTGATTTTTTAAGCTTTTCGACCATGCTGAACAGATGTTCGGTTTCGCCTTTTGTCAGGGGTGCAGTCGGCTCATCCATAATAAGGATCCTGGCTTTCAGCGAAATAGCCTTGGCTATCTCCACTATCTGCTGATATCCGACAGTAAGGTTCTTTACCAGCCCGGTAGGATCAATATCTATCTCAAACTGTTTAAAAATTCTTTCGGATTCCGCGATCATGGCAGGCATATTAATAACTATACCTTTACGAAGGGCTCTGCCGAGAAAAATATTCTCGGCAACACTCAGTTCGCCTACAAGATTAAATTCCTGATAAATGACTGCGATACCGTTTTCCTCGGATATTTTCGGCGTCATGGAACTGAATTCTTTTCCATTAACAACTATTTCACCCTGACTTGGTATTTCAGCGCCCGAGCATGTTTTTATAAGAGTAGATTTTCCCGCTCCGTTTTCTCCTACCAGGGCATGAATTTCTCCCGGCAGAACTTCAAATGATACATTATCCAGTGCAACTACTCCCGGATATATTTTTGTGATTTCATTTAATTGAAGACATGGCGTTATAGTTTCCGGCATAATTCCGATCTCCACAGTATAAAATAGAAAGGAGGATGATCAAATCATCCTCCCCCATAAAAAGATTTTACATATAATCCTTGGCGTTTTCAGGTGTTACAGAAACAAATACATGGTAGACTCTGCTGTCTATAGCTTCGCCCTTGTACATTTTATCAAGCCATCCATATATAAGTTCAGCAGCATCATCGGAAGTTCCTGTATACATTATTGAAAAACGGCAAGCCTCACCGTTAACCATAGCCTGAAGTTCAGGCGTGGTAGCATCTGATGCAAATACCCCGACCTTGTCGTTAAGCATTCCGGCAGCCTTGAAAGCCTCATTGGCACCGGCAGCACCGCCGCCTCCGATAGAACAGACAATCTGAATATTCGGATGAGCCTGAAGCATTGTTTCTACTGCAGTAATCGCATCGGCAGGAGTAAGAGCCGGAGCAGCCGCAACAACTTTTGCATTCGGGGAGATTGCTGCAAGCGAATCCCTTATCCCGTTCTCTCTTTCCAGAAGAATCTCCAGCTGAGGCCAGTTTATAATTGCTACTTCAGCCTTTCCGCCGAGTTTTTCATTAATCCATTCCGCGGCCATCTTTCCTATGAGTTTACCGGCTTCATAATTATCAAGCAGAAAACGTACATCACCGTTTTCAAGATCACTGTCGTATACAAATACCTTGATATTATCAGGAACATTTGTCAAAGCTGCATTTATGGCGCTATCGTCCGCAGGATGAACCATAATGATATCTACGCCGGCTGAAACAAAGTTTTCAATCTGGCTAATCTGTTTTGACGCATTATTATCACAACCTACATAAGTAAAGCTGCCGCCATTGCCTTCAATCTTTGCTTTTAAGGCAACTGCTCTTGAGGCCCAAACCTGATTGTTCAGGTCCTGTATAGTCATTCCGACTTTCATTCCCCCGGGACCTTCACTCTTGCCGTTTGCCGAGAGTCCAAAAACTATCAATGTAAGCATTACCAATAAAATAAAAATCTTTTTCATAACTCACCTAACTCCTTCTTTTCATTAAAACACAGATTTTACAATTTTTGTTTTCAATTTGATTATTTAATATTTCATAACGAAGATATCTTGATAATCAAATCACAATTTTGAATATTAAACATAAAATCGTTTGCGCAATCGATTTTCTTATCATATACCCGGACTTCTCATTTGTCAAATTAAATTTTTAAAAAATCGGACAGTTAATTCTATAAACTTGACGATCGATTTCAGTTGGTGTATCGTAATAGGAAAACGAT
This sequence comes from Spirochaetia bacterium, assembly GCA_963675665.1. Classification (GTDB taxonomy): domain Bacteria; phylum Spirochaetota; class Spirochaetia; order UBA9216; family UBA9216; genus Thalassospirochaeta. The sequence goes on along the minus strand of OY776510.1, from coordinate 1,745,420 downwards.
TGCGTAAACTGGAGGAAAGTTATTATGAGTTCGATGAAGGATGTAGCGCAACGTGCAAATGTATCTGTATCAACTGTCTCCCATGTAATCAATAAAACCAGAAAAGTAAATCCTGAGACTACCGAAAAAGTCTTGCAGGCTATAACTGATCTTAATTATAATGTTAATCCGGTTGCAAGAACATTAAGAAGCGGCAGCTCCAAATTAATCGGAGTTGTTGTATCCAACCTGTCGAATTCATTCTTTATGGATATCGCACTGAGTATTGATAAAGTTTTAAAGTCGGAAGGCTACTATCTTATCTATATAAACTCAAATGAAGACAAGGAAATCGAAAGAGAGAATATAGAGAGACTTATGATGCAAAATGTTGATGGATTGATAATTGCGCCGGTTGGCCAGGACTGCAGTTATCTGGAATCCCTGGTCCGGAACAGATGTCCGTGTGTATTTTTCGATCGTATCCCTGAAGGATATGCAGGCGACTGTATAATGTCTATGAATTATGAAGGGGCATTCAAAGGTGCGGAAATTCTAATCGGGAAAGGGCATCGCAATATAGGATTTATAGGATCTCATCTGGACGGTACAATGAAAGAGAGGATAGACGGTTTTAAAGGTGCATTGAAAAAGCATGGAATTCCGGTTGATAATGATCTTATAACGACGGGAAGCGGAGGTTCACAGCTTCTGAACGACTTAAAAAGCGGCGATGGAAACAGACTGGCCCGATATCTCGTTGAAGAAAAAAAAGTAACGGCTTTTCTTTGCGGAAATGAACTGGCAGCTGTAGGCGCCGTAAGCTACTTACTGGAAAACAATTACAAATTCCCCGAAGATGTTGCTGTCGTCACATTCGACAATGCCTTCTGGCTTTCCATGACTTCACCCGCAATAACTGCTGTAAACCAGGACAGGGAATTAATCGGAAAAACAGCTGCGAAAGTATTGCTTGACAGGATTCATGAAGTTGATATGCCTGTAAAAGAATACAGAATTCCAACCAATCTGATTGTTCGTTCATCATGCTAGTCAGGCGTTCATTATCCCGATGAAAATTAAATTGCATACAGTCGATTCACCGAAAGCCGGCCGCTTCTACAGCTCCCACCAGACAACAAGATTACCGGCGATTGATACCCCTGCAAGGTCGGTATCGCCGTCGCAGTCGGCGTCAAGGGCAATCACCTCGCCGGCATCGAAACCGGTAGTAACCGTGTAAACAGGCCATCCCGGAGCGGTCTCTCCCGTACTGAGGCAGATAACCACCGTGTCCGAAGCCGTTGATGCGATGATAACGTCGTCCAGCCCGTCGCCGTTGAGGTCTCCGGCATTCAGTGAATATGAATACGAAAGTCCGGATGCCGCCGGGTCGTCAGGTACGGCGAATGAAGGTTCGGCTGCGCCGTCGTTTGCAAAGATGTACAGGTTGCCGTTAACGACTGCAGCAATGTCGGTATGTCCGTCTCCGTTGAAATCCAGAGGAGAAATGGCTGAAATGGAATCTTCCGTATTAATGATGGAATTACCTGTAAAACCGGGAGGAGACGCGCCGTCGTTTTCATACCAGTATACACGATAGTAGGAAGGTTGAGAGATACAGGCAATATCAAGGTCCCCGTCCCCGTCCATATCAGCAGACCAGTGCAATGTGGCATAGGTTGTCAGGTAATATTGCTGTTCGTTCCAGCCCGGAGAGGCCTCGTCAAGCTCGTTTATCCAGATACTGTTGGCCCAATACCCTCCGCCAAGACTCCTGTAACCGATGATATCAGTAAGCCCGTCGCCGTCAAAATCTCCTGTATCTATTCCGTAGCAGTACGAAGTAGCAAGAATGTTATTCTGTGTGAAGTTTTCATTTCCGTCGTTCTGGTACCAGATAAGGGTATACTGCGGCGAGACCCCGACGGGCGAGTTATTGATGATATCAAGCTCATTATCGCCGTCCATATCGGCTATCCGCATACGGTCTCCCGCGCCCTCGGCTGTCCCCTGTACGGTTACCTTTGCGCCGAAACCGCCTGAACCGTCGTTTTTATAAAGATATGTTCCCCCACCGCTTGCGGCAATGTCGGTATCGCCGTCGCCGTCTATGTCCGCCGCTGAAATGCTTGACGGGACTGAAAGTCCCGTATCTATTACATGCTGGATCGGCTCGGCTACTACCGCCGTCAGGTTGACAGTCAAGTCCTGCCCTGTGCCCGTGCTGAATACTGCCGTTCCGCTGTGAGTGCCGGATGTAAGGCCGGCGGAATCTATCGTGCATGTAAGAGCCGCCGCGCTGCCTGTAAGATTTCCGGATACCGAATCAAGTGACGCCCAGGACACATCGACCGTTACCGTCCAGCTGCAGTCCAGACCGTCCTCTTCATATATACTGAAGGTTAAATCATCCGTGCCGGCGTCGGCGTACCAGAACCATGACTTCAGCCGGCTAACTGAAGATCTCAGGGTAAAGGATCCGGCAGAAACCGAAACAGTATAATCCGTATACGATTCCCCGTCAGCTGCCGTGACCCTGTAGTTTACAGGGCCGGAAAAATCCTGCGCCATTCCGCCGGCCGGAGAGATCGAGGCGCCTTCGGAAACTGTGACGGCAGGCACAAGCGCTGTAAGATCGGTTCCGGCGGGGCATAAAGCCGTTATCGAAGTTCCGGATAGATCGGCGGTAACGTCTTCTGAAAGAGCCGGGTTGTCGGCGGCCCTGAAAACAAACGAGAGAACGGCAGTTTCTATGGAAGGAGTATCAACGCAACCTGCAAGAGAAAGGAAAAATAAAAGTGTCGCGGCAATAAAACAAAAAATCTTTTTCATAATATAAACCCTTTTTTTACCTTAAATTATAAGCCGGAAATAAAAAGCTGCATATTGTACCAAGGTACAATACGGCTCGGCTGAGGCGAATTTACATCCTGTAATATGATCGTTTTATTTTAAATTTACTGATATCCCAGGTAAACATATTTATTTTTCTGTGATTTTCAGGATAAAGGGATTAAAATAATCCATGGTTGTCATCAGCCTGCTGAACCTCGTTTCTTCCACACTGTATTTTCTGATGTTTCTGATGCTTTGCCGGATGCGGCCGAGGACAAGCAGTCATAATATCCTTACTCTTGCGGCCCTTGCATTGTTCCAGTGGAACATTCTTGCATATTTTGTATATAACACGGTAAGCCTTGATGTCCTTCGGGTGCTTGTGCCGGTTTCCTGCATAGGCTTGTTTCTGTTTTTTCCGCTGAACCTTCATTTCGCATATTCCATACGGTACGGAAAGCCGATGCCGCATGTACTTGCTCTTGCGCTCTATACTCCCGCCCTGATTTTCTGCGTAATCAACTTTTTTCACCCGATAAGTCTTGATCCGGCAATCTCTCCGGATGGTGAGATACTCTGGAACCTGCCCGTTACGGATCCGCTGCAAAAGATCTGGATGGCATACGCACTGTCTACATGGATGGTCCCCGTATTTTTCTACCTGAGGAATATACATTCTGCCGGTCTTGCAAGGGAGAAAAAGCAGGCAGCCGTTCTTTCAAAGGTTTCCGCAGTACTGGCAGTTATAATACTCGCAGAATATTACCTAAACGGTTTCATTCCCGGCTGGGACATACCGTCGCAGTCAACCCTGTGTTTCTGCCCCTGGGTGTTAACAATGCTATATGCTATATGGAAATACGGCTTCCTGCAAATTGCTCCTGAACAGCTTACAAAGACCATACTTGATTCTGTTGAGGATCTTGTGCTTCTTTATGATCTTAAAGGAAAACTCGCCTACATGAACGGCAAGGCCGAAAGGATCCTGGGCGAAAAACAGATGCTGACCGAAAGCAGGCATCTTATAATTGAACACAGGGTAACGCCGGTGCTTTCAAGTCTGAACGAGTGGAGAATGGGAACGCCTTCACATCTCCATACCGTAACAATTCCACGTTCCGGTAACGACGGAGGCAGCGTCTTGACCGTGGACCTTCGTGTCAGGCCAATCTTTGACCGGTTTTCTGATCCTCTGGGCGTTCTTGTGACCGGAACAGTCGTTCCGGGGTTTAGAGAACTGCTTGCCGCCTATCACCTCACTTCAAGAGAGACGGAAGTGCTTGAATACCTGACGGCAGGGTGGACTATCGGGAAAACCGCGCGGGCATTGCTCATTAAGGAACGTACAGTAAAGGCCCATATTTCAAGTATATACGTAACCGTAAAAACAACCGCACCCTGAAAAATCAGTTAAGATAAATATTCCAGGGAAGAAGCTCCTGCCAATCTTCACTGGACTTCATCAACGGAGCTTCGGTAAATACTTTTCTCAGATAAACATAAGGGTTGAGATCGTTTTGCTTTGCTGTTTCAACAAGTGAATAAATCCCGCAAGAACTCTCAGCACCTTTTGGGCTGCCGGCAAACAACCAGTTTTTCCTGCCCAACACAAACGGCCTGATAGCATTTTCACAGGCATTATTATCCGGAGTCAAATAAGGTGATTCAAGATAATTTACAAGTTTGCTCCATTGCCCAATTGTATATGATATCGCTTTTCCGAGTTCAGTCGAAGGAACAACATTATGCTGCCTTTTCTCAAGCCAGGAACTGAACTTGGCCAATAGCGGTTCTGCCTTCTTTTTTCTTTCTGCAAGAAACTCGGGTTCACTTAAGTTTTTAGCTCTGAGTTCATTCTCTATCAAATACAGTTTCTGAATATATTTCAGCCCTTCAGCAGCACTGCCAGGTTTCTTGGATACTCTTGATGCATCAAAGAATTTCCGTCTTGCATGAGCAAAACAACCGGCATGAATTATATCTGGATAATCTTTCAACGCTGTAACATATGCTTCATAACCGTCAGTCTGAAGATAGCCGCTGAATCCGTCCAGAAAACTGCGAATATTCTTAGAACCCCTCGTTTCATGATATTCATATAGAATTGCAACTTGCCCCGGAGGCCCCCCTCGGGCAAGCCACATATAGGAGTTTCGAGTAGCAGGCCTATCCGGTTCATTGTGAACCTGTATTCTCGTTTCATCCATCTGCATAACCGAACCGGTTTTCAGATGTTCTTTCATCAGTTCAAGCAGGATTATAAGAGCTTCATATGCCTGTCTTTGCCAGTTGCTCATATCCTGTCGGCTTATGCTGATCCCTATTCGCTCAAATCTCTTTTCCTGCCGGTAGAAAGGCAAATGATCTACATATTTATTTACAAGCAAAAATGCAAGGAGCTCGGGTGTTACTATGCTTTTGGGAAAGATTGTGGGAGCAGTCGGGGCTATCCGCACCGCAGGTTTATCTTCATCTCCGCTGCCTTCACAAGTCTTACAGGCATATTTGGGTCTGATGGTTCTTTCTACCCACATCTGTTCCGGTACAACTTTTATTCGTTCGGATATTTCTTCGCCTATTCTAACCAGTTCTGCTCCGCAAGCGCATTTCTTCTCTTCTTCGGGTATATCAATAAGGATTTCTTCACGGGGAAGATTCTCGTTTATCTTCTTTCGACCAGGTTTCTTTTTGGTATAGGATTCTACCTTCTGAGTTTCAGATTCTTCTTCGGGAGCAATATCCGGTTCACTATCAAAAAGTAATATCTGAGCGGCTGTGTCTTTCTCGCTGGAACGATTATATTTCTTGAACAATTCAAGCTTGAAACGCTCTTCCAGCGCCTGGTATTTCGTTGCCCATTTTCGTTCAATATCTTTGATGTATTGCTGTACTTCTTCAGGAAGCTTTTCAACATCCATATCTTAAGTCTAGCATTTTTTGATCCGAGGGTAAATTCCTTATACTATGTTATTTCAGAATATTTTAATTCTGTATGAGCATTCCAGAAATCTATACCCTTTAGAAGCATGTCAAGCTCAGTCTGCTTCAGCTCTATTGCATCCTGATTATTTTTCGGCCATGGAAAGCGATGTTTTTCAAGTTTCTTCTGCCATAAACAAAACCCGTTTTTATCCCAATAGAGAGCTTTCAAATTCCGTCTCTCTTTATTGCAAAATAAAAATAGATTGCCTGATAGTGGATCTGATTCAAGCTCATCAGCTACTATCATAGATAAGCCATTTATTGCTTTTCTCATATCGGTACTGCCTGGTTTTATGAATATCTTTATCTTGGAGAAATCAGGAAACACTTTTCGTTTCCACCAGGTCCATCGCTGCCATTGCATCTTCTCTGCTGAATCCAGGCTGCAGGATTATTTTCCAACCACCGTGTTCGAGGATTATATTTTTCTTCACAGCAGGTATTTCAAGCATTGGCAATTTTACGAAACCCGGTTTTTGTGTTCTCTGTTTCTGCCGTTCTTGTTTGGTCCAGTTATAAAACGTGGTTGGCCGTATATCATTCTCACGGCAGAACTGACCTCCGGACATCCCGGACTCACGCCATTCTGTGAGATAGTCTGCTCGCTCTTTAGCGGTATATTGCTTGTTCATTATTTCCTCCAGCTTCCCGGAGTTTAATAGATTTCAGAGTTCAACATAAGGTGCGGTTGTTTTGACGGTTACGGAATTAAGGTTCATCAGGATAAAAGAGTTATCAAAAAAGCAGTATATCTGGCCTTAGGTGTTAACACCGAAGGATTTAAAGAATTATTGGGGCTCTGGATATCTGAAAATGAAGGTGCAAAATTCTGGATGGGTGTTTTAACTGAACTTCAAACCCGTGGTGTTAAAGATGTCTTCATCTTCAGCGTTGATGGTTTAACTGGTTTCCCAGAGGCTATAAATGCTGTATACCCGAAAGCAAAAATACAGCTCTGCATCGTTCACATGGTCAGAAACTCGCTGAAGTATGTTTCTTATAAAGACCGGAAAGAGTTGGCCGGTGATCTCAAACAGATTTACTCATCAATAACCTTAGATGATGCTGAGAATGAACTCACCCGATTTGAAAAAAAATGGGATTCCCGTTACGCATCAATCAGTAAAATCTGGCGGCGCAATTGGGATAACCTGATTGCCATATTTGACTATCCGGATGAAATCACAAAAATCATCTATACAACAAACGCCATTGAATCACTAAACAGCGTAATTAGAAAAGCGATAAAAAACCGGCGGATATTCCCGAATGACAAATCCGCCTTTAAAGTGATATATTTAGCTGTTCAACAGGCATCCAAGAAATGGACTATGCCGCTTCGAGAATGGAAACCAGCGATGAACCGCTTTCAGATTGAATACGGAGAACGATTCATCGATGAAAAAAAATTGCAGTTACACAAAAGTATTTACAGGCTCACATTTTAAGAAAAATCTTCAATTCTGATATCAATTCTGACATTGTAAACAAGCTAAAATATCCGAAAAAACTCTAAAAGAATACAGCCATTGCTAAATGCAATTACTGATCCTTTCATCTCGTCTCCCGCTAAGTTTTAACACAGGTTTTCAATTTCCTAACATATTCCGGAGTCAGTTTTAGGAAAAAGATCATTATGTACTATATAACTGACAATAAGAATATCCACTGATATGAAAACTTGAATTTCGGTCAGTTTATCAATTTACAAACTGATAATTACTTTATTAACATCCATCCTTAAATCTCACAGCTTGCCCATCCGATCACAGCAAGTCTTTCATCGCTGCTACGTCTAATCCACACCTCAAGAGACACCTTTTTCTTCCCATTTTCACGATCTTTTATTCCGGTCACACGGCCAGATATTTTAAATGGTTCAAATACTTTCACAGGCGCCAGGAATTTAGTCCTCAACCATCCGCTGGTGAAAAAATCCTTTCCAAAAAATCCCGTTAGCACCTGTGTCAATGTACAGAACATCTGCGCGCCCTGAACAATTGGCATTCGAAGGTTTCCTTCCCTAGCCTTCTCAAGATTATTATGTATATTGGTAACGAACTCTCCCACTCTTGAAAACACAGCCGCCTGCTCAGCAGTTATGACCTTATTCACAGGATATAGAGCATCTTCCTGTTTTATATCATCGAACGCTTTATCTATAAAACGGGCTCCTTCTTCTATTTCTCCAGTTACGCGATCGTCCGGCACTGTACTCGAGCGTCCTGCAATATTACCCGGTATCGTTTTTAATATCTCCACTCCCCTGTGACGCACTATCACACGACCGTCTTCCCCCTTCGCCAAAGCATTCATTACCACATATCCTTGTCCGCGACTTATATAAGATTCTGTATACTCTCCATCCAGTACTATCTTCTCATCAATTTTTGCAGGGTTTTCAAACCAGATCTGTTCTTCGGTGTGAAGTCCGATCACATGACTTCCTCTGTATACCAAGGTGAATAACTGTAAAAGATCGTTCGTAAGCAATCCAGCCTGCGCAATCCGTTGCCCGTCAAAGAACGGACTCTTCTCAAGCGACCACGGAGAATAATCGTCAATTTCAAAAGAGTAGCGTTTGACCTTGTGGTCATCAATTATAATACTTATAGGGCCGAGATGCTCAGGTATCTCCAGATTCTCGAATTCGGGTTCCTTGAGGCCTGCTTCAAGATCATCCACAGTTTCAGCCCTCCTGGGATCGGTTATATCTCTCCAAGTTTTATCCATGCTTGAATTTTTAAGTTCCATTGCTAATTTCCTTTTCTTTTGCATTTTTATTGCTTCATCGCTACAAATTATTAATACATTATTGACGATTTTTTAAAATAGTTTCTTTGTTTTTTATTTTGTACTCAGATTGCGCCGCTGCTTACAAGCTCCTCATACTCCACGCGTGTGATACATAGCTCCTTCATATAAACTTCAAGGTTATCCTCGCCAAGACGCGGAGCGTGCCGATATACATCGGGGTTGGTATCAGACATTTTTATTACCGGGCCACTAGCCTTGATAGTACCGAATTTATCATCTTCAACATCGCGAATCATCTGCCTTGAAATCAGTTGTTCGTTATGTATCATTTCCTCTATAGAATTTACCGGCGCACACGGTAGTCCACTTTTCTCGCATGTTTCCAATATAAATTCCAGATCGTTCTGCATCGTCCAAGAACGTACCAGTGTATCGCATTCATCTATATGTTTCTTACGGTTTGAAAGAAATTTGTATTCATCGTTTTCTAAAAGATCCTCACGTCCTAGTATTTTACAAAGATTTGCAAATGCGGGGTCTTGACCAGCGTGAATAAACACCATACGGCCATCACGAGTGGTGTAAAAATTAGCAGGCCACGCCGCCCTATCCTGGTTGCCATTTCTCTCCATAACTAATCCCAGCATGAAATAGTTAAGTATTGCCGAATGTGTCATCGCACTCGCCGCATCAAGCAGAGCGACATCTACAACTTGACCTTTACAGGTACTATTTCGCGAATTGAGCGCGGCAAGCGTCCCGACTGCGGCATATACACCGGCCATCAGGTCACAGACATAAGTCCCCACCATGACTGGATTTCCTTTTGGCTCTCCGGTGATATCCATAAGACCGCTCAACGACTGTGCTACCGCGTCAAAACATGCTCTATTCATATACGGACCAGTCTGCCCGAAACCTGATATCCTTGTGATGACAATACGGGGATTCAGTTCTAGCAGTCTTTCCGGAGAAAGGCCCATCTTTTCAAGAGTACCTGCTTTGAAGTTCTCTACTAAGACATCAGCATTTACTATTAGCTTTTCAAGCACCTCAACCGCCTTCTCATGCCTGAAATCTAGAGTAACACTCTTTTTATTACGATTGTAGGTCATGAAATATGTAGACTCCCCTTTATAAAATGGTTCATAACCCCGACTAATATCTCCTTCTCCCTTTTTCTCAATCTTGATGATTTCGGCCCCTAGGTCTCCAAGAATCATAGTGCAGTTAGGACCGGCAATGACCCGCGAAAGATCGATTACTTTAATCCCCTCTAGAGCCTTTTTGCTCATATAATAACCTCCCATTGATGTATTCTTTTTGTACCTGAATTCATATCGCTTTTTTATACAATTTAAAACAAGAATAAAGCATTAACTTGAATAGATTTTTCATTTGGAAATGCTCGGATTCCAAAATACATCGTGAAATATGACTACTTAAAAAATTCATGAAAGTGTTATACTTCTCCATACATATAATTCCTTTCTTCTTAAAGACTTCCATAAAAAAAGGTTACTTATAATTTCAAGTAATTAATAGCAATTTTTTATTTTAACCGACCAGCAGCGATAGTCCATACAGAAAGAAACACATATTCTATGACACAATATTTGTGTAGGGAATGGTAAAATTCCCCTACACAAATTACAGATAATACTGAATTTATATTCCGAGATCAAATAATGCGTCAACATTATCTATATTTACATATGGTACATCTACGCTGTATTTCTTATTTACTTCATTTCCCTGCAAAATTTCTGCTATAATATCTACAGCCTCTTTTGCCCCTGTAGGATAAACACAGGTTCCTGCTACAGTACCTTTCTTAATTTCATTAAAAATCTCTTTTGTCCCATCTGCACCATAAATAAGAACATCGTCTATTTCATCTGCAGTAATGGCTGTCATCGCGCCCATTGCCATTGAATCATTATGGCAATATACTGCAAAAATATCTTGTTCTTTCTGTAAAACATCTTCCATTACATCTAAAGCAGTTGCACGATCATATTTTGCTGAAAAATCATATACTAAATCCAAATTCGGATATTTCTTTATCGTATCTTTGAATCCAGCATCCCTATCAACTGTAGCAGATGCCCCAAGCGTTCCCTGTAATTGAACAATTTTAACTTCTTTCCCGTTTGCTTTTTTAGCTATTTCTTCAGCTGTTATTTCTCCAATCATTCTATTATCACCGCCAATGAATACCGTATAATCATCTGTCGATATAGTACGATCCAGGAGTATGAGCGGAATACCAGCTTCCATTACTTTTTTTGCGACTGGTGTAAGAGCTTCTGCTGAAATAGGACTTAATACTATAACATCTACATCTCGTACTATCATATCCTCAACATCTGCTGTTTGTTTTGCAGTATCATTTTGTCCGTCACTAACAATAACTTCCCAATCAAACCCGTTAGAGGTTACTGCTTCTTTGAACTGTTCTACACCAGCAACTCGATAAGGGTGATTCAGACGAGATTGAGCAAATCCAATAACAACTTTATCTTCAGAATTGCTTTCTTGTGTGCCTGCACAAAAACCACTATAGATAACAACAGTAAATAGAGCGGCTAAAATCAAGATTCTTTTAAGCGGCCTCTGCATTGTCATCCTCCTTCTCTTAATTTTCTTAATGCTTAAATAATTCATCTTTTATCCTCCTTGATGAATAATATTTTTCAATTTCATTGAAAAATTATAAACAAACTATTGATAATTATATTTTTTCCTTTTTCCAGGTATCCGCTGCTACAGCAATGAAAATAATTAAACCTTTTACAATTTCCTGAATATATGGACTTATACCTAATAAATTTAAAATATTAGAAAGAATCCCAAGAATGAGAACTCCTATTACAGTCTTTAGAACACTACCTTCGCCTCCCGACATACTTGTCCCGCCAATTACAGCAGCTGTAATTGCATCAAGCTCATAACCTTCACCAATAGTTGGATCACATGAATATAATCTTGAAGTTAAAACAATCGCAGCTAATGCTGATAAAAATCCTGAGATCGTATATACAATTATCCTTGTTTTAAGTAAATTTATTCCGGAAAGTCGTGAAGCTTCTTCACTGCCCCCTATAGCATATACCGATCTCCCGAAAGTGGTTCTATTAGCTATAAAATAGCCTAAAATAACTACTATTATAAAAATAATAACAGGCATAGGTATATGTAGTAATGAACTCTGACCTATTAAAGTATACGCTTCATTTGTTGCTGAATAAGGCTGTCCATTTGAAATATAATATGCAACCCCTCTAATAGAAGTTAATCCTGCTAAAGTCATAATGAATGCTGGAACATTATTATGAATACAAAATCCATTTAAAACACCAATCAGTGAACCACAAATTAATGCTATTATTATAGCAGGAATCATTCCGATTTCCGGCATTAGCATAACTACAATCATTCCACAAAGCCCAACAATGGAGCCCTGACTAAGATCTATTCCGCCACTAAGAATTACATATGTCATTCCTATTGCTAAAATTCCATTTATAGATGCTTGTCTCAATACATTAAGTACATTCTTTGAACTTAGAAATATGGGTTCGATAATACCGGCTATAATAATCAACATTACAAGTACAATTAAAATTCCATATTTTTTATAAAAATCTTTGGTATTAAATTTTTTATTTTCAATAGATACTGCATATTCCTTAATCTTCATTTTCACCCCCTCCTATAGCGTAGGACATAATACTCTCCTCAGTTGCTTTCATTGCATCCAAATCACCTACAATCTCTCCGTTGCTCATAACTATGATCCTGTCACTTACGCCAAGTATTTCAGGCAATTCAGATGAAACCATAATTACTGCTGCTCCGTTTCTGGCAAGCGCTCGCATGATTTTATAAATTTCAGATTTTGCACCGACATCAATCCCTCTAGTCGGTTCATCAAATATAAAAATCTTTACATTCGTATTTAACCATTTGGCTATTACAAGCTTTTGCTGATTACCACCGCTTAAATTCTCTGCTCTCACATTTGTAGAAGACATTTTAATTGACAAAGACTTTTTATATTTTTTTGCTATTTCATCCTCCTTCTTTAAATCAATTATTCCGAATAAATTTGATATGCTCTGAAAATTGGCTAAAGTAATATTCTCTGAACAACTTCGACATAAAACTAATCCTTCATATCGTCTATCCTCTGTAGCGAATGCCATTCCATTGTTTATTGCATCTTTTGGTTTCCCTATTTTCACTTTCTTACCATCAATAAAAATTTCGCCATCTGTTGGTCTATCCGCACAAAACAAAGCCTTCATCGTTTCTGTTCTACCAGCCCCGACTAAACCGGCGAAACCTAGAATTTCGCCTTTCCTGACTTTGAAACTTACATTCTTAACTCCCTGTTGACTGGACAAATTTTTAACTTCTAAAACCACATTACTAATTTTTCCTTCACGTTCCGGGTAATAGTTTTTTAATTCGCGTCCGACCATACCTTTGACAAGCAGATCTTTTGTAACCGAACCGATATCATAATCAGCAACATTCTTACCATCTTTAAATATTGAGACTTTGTCACAAATTTCAAAAATTTCTTCTAACTTATGTGATATATATAAAACCGTTATACCATTCTTTTTCAGATTTCTAATGAGCTCAAATAATACACCTACCTCTTTGTCGGTAAGTGAACTTGTAGGTTCATCCATAATAACTATTTTTGATTTATTAAAAACTGCTTTGGTTATTTCTATTAATTGGCATTGAGCAATACTTATTTCTTTAACCGGAACATTTAAGTTAATCGATATATCCCATTTTTTATAAAACTCTTCTACCTCTTTCCTCATCCCGGCCCAATCTACTAATCCTAATTTTGTTTTCTTCCATCGTCCAAGAAAAAAATTCTCAACAGCGGTAAATTGTCTAATTAATTCTAATTCCTGATAAATAATTCCAACACCTGAATCAAATGCATCAATTGGTTTTTCAAACTCTTTATAGTCTCCTTCAATCTTTATTTCACCTGAATCCTTTTTTATTGCTCCAGCAAGTATTTTCATTAAAGTTGACTTCCCGGCTCCGTTTTCACCGATTATTCCATGGACATCACCTTTATTTACAGTTAATGAAACATTTTCTAAAGCTCTAACTCCAGGAAAATATTTATTGATATTAATCAACTCTAATATTTTTTCTTTATTGTCCATCCTATTCACCTCCTTCATATAAGTCTCATTCGACTCGCGTGCCTGTTATTGCCAGATATTCCCAGTGCTCTCGTCACTCCCCCATTCCTTACGCCGCACAAAATGTTACGTTTTCATGGCAGGTAAGTATGACCCTGGTTTGTATCTTAAATAGCATCAACTACACTAAGTGTTTGTCCTTCCATAACTTTGGCAACCAATTGTCTATCTTTGTACTATTCTGTCACACCAAAATATTATTTTTGATGATACAATCAGAATACAATGAGTATATTATATTGTCAAATACTTTTTCATTCCATGACATGTATTACTATTGTATTATAAAATACGACTATTGATTGCTTGGATGCATGGCACCTGACAGGCAATTATTGTGTGACGGTTCTCAAAATACTAGAAACAATTCTTAGCTATAACCTTAATTGTTATTTTCTCCCTAATGTCTATACGCTTCCTGATATTTACATCTCTCTTTTAAATAATATTCCTCTGGGATCTACAACTTCCCTTATAATTTCCAATTCTTTTGCCGTTGGTTCATCGGTTACAGGAATATTGTTTAGATCTCCTAATTCAAAGCCTGTGTTATCCTTTAACTCTTCTTTTGTAATTCCTTTATGTATTGATTTAACATAAATTCATCCGGTTTTTTTCTTAAAACTAAAAACGCATTTGGGAGTATAAATATATTCGGGGCCGCCTGTTTCCATCCCAAGCTCTTTTCTTCCATCTCGACCACCCGGATAACCAACACCAGAAATATAATCTACTTTTTCAACAAAATTACGTTTATCATGGTGCGGCATCATAATATATTCTCTGCCGAAAAGAGCCATATGTTTTGGTAACAGAATTGATCCGACAAGCCATAATTTTGGTTTATTAAAACCTCCAATACATGCACTATTAATATTGCCTTCTACGTCCACCTGCACTCCTGAACCAAAACCGAAATTCACATCTCCCCTTCGGTGGGACCATGGCCCCGGATAATCCATCATCTGGGCCTCACACGACAGGTTCAATAACTCCGAAGCAAATTCTGAATCAGGTAAAGAAGTTAATTTACTTAAATCCGGATTATGAATCCAACCAGCCAGCAGAATTGTCAGGTTAGGAGCATGCATATTCTGCGCTAATACCATAGCGGCTAACGGTATTGCTGTTATGTACATTGAAGCGGCACTTCCTGTAGCTAAACCGGTAAAACCAATCTCTCCATCTTTAATAGTTCTTGCAATATTTACAGTTAATAATTCTTCAATAGAATATTTTTCCATAGCTAACAAACGTCTCCACTATCAATTATTTTATTAAGGTTCTCTTTCCCAATCTTTTTCAAATATCCATCAAAATCTTCACAACCGTAAATATACTTATCCAAATACTTTTTAAATCCGCTCTCTGTTTTAGAAGATTCTACATATTCTGTTAAATGATTTTCATCAACATTATATTCTCCCAACACCCCTGTCGGATGAGCGCCCCAGGGGATTTCAACCACACAAAGAGGTTTAAATGCCGGTATAAGTGTAAGATGCGGATTACTTTTAACCACATCTGTATCTACAATTCTTTCTAACGTAACTATAACTTTTGAACATGAACGTGATAATGTAATATTTAAACTCTGAGGCAGCATATGACGAAGAGGTATTTGTATATTCCCGTATTTATCACCTACAGCCGCATGGATTACAACGACATCCGGATCTGCTGCCGGTATTGCCCAGCTTTTTTTGCCTGTAATCGGACATGTAAATTGTTTAATATCTTTATTATATTTTAAGAGATCAGAACCTCCAACATAATATGACGGCCAATACGGCAACCCTTCCTGAGAAGCCCTGAATCTGTCCCAACTCATAAGTTCTGAATATTCAAAAACTTTTACACTGTTGTCTTCAACTTTCCTGCGAAAATTTCTTGCCAACCCAAATTTTTCCAAACCTACATATGATGTTTCGATTTCTGATATACAACCTGCTCCGGCAAGTAAATCGACTTCATTTGCATTAACAACACCTACTACTCTTAAATCTTTTATTTCTGCTCTGATTATTTCATGAACAAATGCCATTGGTCGTTGATAAACAGCAAATCCTCCAAAAGCAATCCTGTCTCCATTTTTTATATATTTCACAGCATCTTTGATACTGAGACATTTATCTTTCCTTTTTGTTATCCCATTACTATTCATGAATCGTTCCTGAAATTTGAATAATACCGGATTCTTCCAGTGCTCTAATTTTAGCAGAGTCAAATCCCAGAAATTCCTGAAGAATCTCTTTACTATGTTCTCCGAGGATTGGAGCAGGTCGTTTTTCTACAAAGGGATTATCTGAAAAATTAATTGGGAATTCCACCATAGGAACAGTGCCCATTTTCTGATGCTCTATATTAATTATCTTTTTTCTATATTTTAGCTGAGGATTATTTATAACATCATCTATCGTAGCTACTTTTGAACAGGTTATTTCAGCTTTAGAAGCCATTTCGATTATCTGCTCGGTTGTAAATTTTGAAACCCAATCACTTACAATGCTTTCGATTTCATCAGAATATTTCAGTCTGCTATCATGGGTAGAAAACCTAATATCATCCAATAGATATTCAAGCTCTGCAATTTTAGCAAAACGTTTAAAATGTTGATCAGTACCCGCAATTAATATAACCCAATCCCCGTCTTTTGTTTTAAAAGCATTAGCAGGAGCAGAATATCTATCTCTATTTCCTACTCTCCCCATCGTTTCATTACATAATACCTTAGCCGGAATAGCTGTTAACAATACAGAAACAGCGCTATCAAGAAGGGTTAAATCTATATGCTGGCCTTTGCCTGTAACATCTCTTTCTTTCAACGCAGACAATATTCCAATCGTCGAATACATTGCAGTAATAAAGTCAATATAGAAAGTTCCGCCTAAGGTCGGTGGGCCATCGGACTGCCCGGTTAACGACATTAGCCCGCTCATCGCCTGCGCCACCGCATCATATCCGGGACGTTCTGCATAGGGACCCGTCTGACCAAAACCTGATATGCTTGCCATAATTATTTTAGGGTTTACCTTCTTTATTTCTTCATAACTGCACAATCCAAGCGCCTTTGCTACATCCACATAATCAACCCGAGTGAAATCAACTCCTATGTACCGTTCCTTTCCGGTCTTAAAAAGCTCTTCCTGCCTGATATTTCCATACGCATCATCATTCAATACAAGTATTATGATATTTAGTTTCTCCCGGGCCACTGTTTCCAGTTCCGTCAGAGTCATTCCAAGCGACCCGTCACCCAACAACGCTATTACTTCTTTTTCCGGTGCAGCAGCCTTTGCCCCCAAGGCAGCCGGAAGAGCAAAACCCATGTTCCCAAAATTTACCGGCTTCATATAGGAAGTTCCTTTCGGAAATTTTATTATATGCGTCCATGCCCCGGGATTTCCCGCGTCTACCGCTAAAACACTGTTCTCAGATAGTACCTTCTCAAATTCTTTCGCAAAAGCTATCGGCGCCACCGGCTCCGCTGTCTTATCCGCTATCGCCCCGGATACTGTTTTCTTTTCCCATTCTGACTTTTTACTTTTCAGTTCCTGAAGGAAAGCTTCTTCACCAATGAATCCGGCACTTACCAAACCGTCAGTTATCGCGGTTAATGCTTTCTTCGCATCTCCGACCACACCTACCGATACAGGATAATGTCTGCCTATGTTCTCAGGGATTATATCTATCTGGATTATATTCTTAGCTTTTATACTCCAACGGTTTGTGCTTATCGCCGTCAGTGTCGAGCCTACCAATACTATACAATCTGCATCCTCTATTGCGGCCTTGGTGACGACACTACCATGCCGGCTCCTCGGACCTATCAGATTTTCAAATTCTCCGGGGATGCATGCAATCCCGTTATAGGTTGTAACTACCGGCGCATTGGTTATTTTAGACAGTTTCATTACTTCTTCCGATGCATCTGAAAGTTTAACGCCATTACCGCACCAAACACAGATTTTGCTACTGTCTTTTATTGCTTTAACTGCTGATTTTACTTCTTCGTCATCTGGCTTAACCCTGCTTTGTATACAGTAACTTTTTGGGTCCACATACTCGTAT
Source organism: Spirochaetia bacterium (assembly GCA_963675665.1). Classification (GTDB taxonomy): domain Bacteria; phylum Spirochaetota; class Spirochaetia; order UBA9216; family UBA9216; genus Thalassospirochaeta. Next base: position 1,727,550 of record OY776510.1, on the reverse strand, counting down.
CCTGCTGTCTGATCTTCAACAACATCTCTATACAAATCAACGACAACGGGTCCGGGCCTGCCGGTTTTTGCAACCCTGTAGGCTTCACGCATTGCCCATACCACACTGCCGGCAGATCTTACCGGGATGTACTGCTTACATATACTTGAGAATAAAGCTTCATGATTACTCTCCTGCGCATCACCTTTTCCTGCGTTAGGTAGTTTATTTTGAAATACCAACGCAATTACCGGACTAGAATCCCTGTATGCTCCGCCTAAACCGGTTATCAGGTTTGATGCTCCGCATCCGGTTGTTGCCAGGCATATTCCGGGTTCTCCAGTCAGGCGCCCCCAACCATCTGCCGCACAGGCTGAACCATTTTCATGTCGTGTATTTATAAACCTGATATCTGTATCATATATCGCATCCGTTACACTTAAAGTTTGTCCTCCGGGAATACCGAATACTACTTTTGTTTTATTTTCTTCGAGGACTTTAACTACTAACTGTCCCCCTTTATACTGTTCACTCAACTACTTCCAGATTACTCTCAGGATGTTCTTTCACCCAATCGTTAAATCCTGCAGTCCGATCTCTTGCTGATGGATTATTAGGTATTCCCATTATAATTGATACTTCTCCACCTTCTTTTCCTAGTCTCTTTGAAAAGGCTTCGGCAACCAGCCGGCCGGACTCGTATGAACTTAATCCGATATAGTAAGGAATATGCGGATCTGAATCATAAGCAACTGATCCTGTAACAATAGGAATCCCTACATCCATTGCATCTTCTAATCCGGGAACCAAATTAGCATCTGATATCGGAAAAGCTACGATACAGTCATATTTCTTGTTTATCATATCTCTGATAATAGTTAATTGCCCTTCCTGATCACAGTCGTCTTGTGCTGATCTAATTGTGACTTCAACATTATTTACCCCGGAACTTTTCATTCTTTCAATTTCTTCTTCTACACCTTCTGCCATGATTGACCAGTATTCATTTTCAAGAGATTTCATTATAAAACCTATTTTCAACTCTCTGTTCTGGATCTTAATATCACCTATAACATTCTTCAGGTCAGAGTATAGTACTGCCCCGTTAGGAAATTTTGGATCATGTTTCTGAACCGGTACTGAAGATAGATCATACTCAGGTTCAATTGTCTGAGGAGCCTCTTTTAATACTTCCTGTTCACCGTTTGAAAAACATACTCCCAGTGAAATAAACAACCATGTTAATAACACTCCCAATACAATAATTCTCTTTTTCATCTTTTCTCCTTAGATTTTTTTCCACAATACATTTTTGTATTGTGATTATAATATCATAATGATAATACCTTATATGTCAAATTAATATTTATTATTTTTTCCAAAGACCAGAGATTTTCACTTATTGCTAAGTATGTACAACTGGGTTTTAAGAAAAGTTGTTAAATATTAAATAAGGAGTAAGCGGTAATTCTTACCTTCTTGCTAAAATATAAAAATGTATTATCCTCCGGAATTATTAACCAGGAGGAAATAAATGCGAAAGGTAATAAATAATTGGGAAGAAGTCATTGAGCAACAACAGCAAAGCGGTAAGACGATTCCAGAGTTCTGTAAAGAGATCGGGATTCATCCAAACACGTTTTATAAAAACAGGAAAATTATTGGTAATCAGGAAGCACCCGGAAGTTCTTCAGTTGTTGAAATAAAACCAAATGGAATCTTCTCAGCCGCCCCAATAGTTATAAAAACCAAAAAGTTCTTAATATCAATAACTGCCGGATTTGATGAAGCCGGGCTGAAATCAGTTCTTAAAGTAATCGGGGAGCTCGAATGATTATCGATTACTCAGAATACCGTTACTTCGTCAGACCCGGGAAAACTGATTTACGAAAAGGTGTGAACGGTCTGAGCCTGCAGATTCAGAATATAATGCAGAACGACCCGTTCTCAAAAAGTCTGTTTCTATTCTGCAACGGCAAAAGAAAGCTGCTTAAAATCGTTTACTGGGATCGGAACGGATTCTGTCTTTGGCAGAAAAGACTTGAAAAGAATAAGTTCCCCTGGCCGGAAACGGAAGAAGACGCGAGGGAGATAAAGTTCGAAGAGTTGAAGATGCTGCTTGATGGAATAGATTTCTTTAAAGCGCATAAGCAATTAAATTATTCCCGCGTTTAGGGCTTCACACTCGAATTTAACCGTGGTAAAATTCTTATGTGAGTACTGAAGCCTTGCTTAACGAAATTGCTCAACTCAAACAAACAGTCCAAAATCAGGATAATCAGATTACCGAATTGAAAGAACTGGTACACCTCCTGCAGACTCTTCACTTCGGAACAAAATCTGAGAAACTTACCAGTGAAGATAAGAAGCAGGCGTCCCTTTTCAACGAAGCAGAAGATTCCGCATTTGAGCAGCAGGATGAAATAGAATCAGAAACCCTTGAAGTAAAAGCCCACACAAAAACAGTTCGAAAGAACTCGGGAAGAAAAGCGCTTTCTGAAGACCTGCCTCGCGAGATTGTTGAATACGATATCGATGAAGAAGATAAAACCTGTGCCTGTGGTACCGAGAAGGTTTGTATAGGTGAAGATGTATCTGAACGACTCTGCATCGTTCCTGCGAAAGTAGTCGTCAGACGTGAGATAAAGAAAAAATATGTCTGCCGAAATTGTGAAGGAACAACTGATGATTCATCCGGAGTACAGACAGCAGAAGGGATTAAACACCTCATTTCCGGAAGTATTGCCGATGAAAGCCTGCTTGCATGGATTATAAATGAGAAGTTTGAATATGCGCTGCCGTTTTATCGACAGAGTAAGAGGTTGAATGCGATAGGTGCGGATATTCCACGTGCAACACTGAGCACATTGGCAATTAAATGCGCTGAAAGATGCAAGCCGCTATATGAACTGCTTAAAGATAATATTAAAAACGGGCCTGTAATAAACGCAGATGAGACTCGGGTACAGGTTTTGAAAGAAAAAGGCCGTAAAGCACAGGATAAATCCTGGATGTGGGTATTTCTCGGGGGTAAGCCTGATAAGAAATCGGTCGTATTCCAGTATGAAACAAGCCGCTCTCATAAAGTTCCGTATGACTTTCTTCAAGAATATTCCGGCTGGCTGCAGACTGATGATTATGAGGCTTATCATACTGCATTGAAAAAACTAAGCGATGAAGGGAATAAGTCCATTCGGCATGTTTTGTGTTGGGCGCATGCCCGCAGATATTTCTACAAGTATTGGGAACTGTCTAAATCTCCGGATGTAAAACAGATACTCGAATTGATTAAGAAACTTTTTGAGCTTGAAGATTTGAGAGCTGATTTTTCTAAAAAGGGGTTTCATAAAAAGCGAGCGAACAGGTCTTCTCCGATTTTGAAATCGTTATTTGAACTACTGACAAAATATGCGGCTGAAACACCTCCGACACTTGCCTTCGGAAAAGCTATTGCTTATACGCTGGATAATTGGAAGCAGTTAAACTTGTATTTGGAAGACCCGCTACTTACGCCGTCCAACAATATTGCCGAAAACGCAATCCGGCCTTTTGTGATTGGCAGGAAGAATTGGTTGTTTTCTGATACAGAACACGGCGCCGAATCTTCAGCAATTTTGTACAGCCTTGTTGAATCAGCTAAAATGCAGAACCTCTCGGTCTATGATTATTTCTACTACGTTTTCAGACAGCTTCCAAATTGCAAAACACCGGCTGATTATGAAGCACTGCTTCCGTTCAACCTGACTCCTGGGCTGATTAAGGCATAGGGTAAGAATTACCGCTTACGGAGAAAAGTACTTAACATTGTAAATAGATGAGCAATAAAAAAGTGGCGGATTCCCATGATTAGAAATCCGCCATTAAGTGATATGTTCTGCTATACAACAGATATTAAAAAGAAAGGGATCATAATGCTTCATAAACGAAAATATCGATAAACCGTTTTCAGCTATAATACAGAAAACGGCCTATCGATTATTTAATTTTTTACTTCCGCAAAATAAAAGCAAAGAGAATTGTTTAAAAACTTATTTACTAAATGATTCAACTACCTTGTATATGGCTTTACCGACATCGCCGTAATTACTTACATATGCTTCTGTTGCCGGCTTTACCGCTTGTACCCATTTAGTTCTATCCGTAATTTCAACGAATTCAATACCATTCTCCTTCATTGCTGCAATTTCTTCATCCATAACGTCATTATATAAGGACATCTGATAGTCCATGCTCTCTTTTACTGCATTTTGTATCAATTGCTTTGCAGATTCAGACAGTTCATTCCATGCTTTAAGATTATAAGTTATAAATAATGCCTGAAATACATGAGAATCTTTGATTAAATACTTACCCTGTTCATAAAATTTTTGCTGATATATTGAATCAATAGTACCTTCCATTGCATCTATTGCATTAGTCTGCAATGCTGTATAGACATCTCCAAACGGTAGGGCTATTGCCTGTGCACCCAAAGCAGAGATGCTATTTACATATACATTTGCACCTGGAGATCTGAGTTTAACATTCTGCAACTCGTCAAGATTCGTTATCTTTACGTTAGATAATATATTCCTTGGACCATCATAGTATGCCCCAAGCAATTTAAAATTATTATCCCGCATTTCTTTATCTAATACATCCCATAGAATATTAACAGCTTCTCCTAACTGCTCTATATCCTCAAATGAGTACCAGGTCTCGAATATTGCCGTTGCAGGAACATACAATCCAACACCTGCTGTTCCGGAAAAAAGCATCTCAATCGAGCCAGCATTTTGCGCTTGTGCATGTTCCTGTTCGGAACCCAAAGTTCCCCCATGGAAAATATCAACTTTTATATTTCCGTCAGAACCGTTCTCTATAATTTCTTTCATCTTATTTAAAGATTTTCCATAAATAGTATCTTCATTGTAGATACTACCATAACGTATTGTCATTTTCTCAAACCCTTTAGACTCTTCATTACTTGCGGCAACAGCTTCTGTTTTTTCTTTTGCACAACTGAAAAACATCACAAGTGATAAAATCAATAATACCGCTAATAATCCATTTCTTTTCATAAAATCCTCCATAAATAATATTTATCTTAATTACCCATTATTAAATTAGGTAAATAAGTCACTAAAGACGGGAAAAATATTAATAGAACTACAACACCAAAAAGAACAGCCACAAAAGGAATTAATACTGGCGTGACTTTCTGCATTGAAACTTTTCCAATTGATGTTGTAACAAACAACAAACCTCCTACTGGCGGGGTGACCGCACCTATCATACAGATTAATACAAAAACAAGGCCGAAATGTACGATGTTTATTCCATTTAAAACAGCAACTCCTGCAAATGCTGCAGAAAACATGATAATCATTGGGGTAACATCAACAAACATACCAAGAATAAAAATGAATATTGAAATCATAATCAACATACTTGTAGGAGAACCGCCTACTCCTTGTAGAAAACTAACAATCATACCCTGAAAATGCGCCCTGACCAGAATATTTGCAAATATTCCGGAAAATGCTAACAATGTAAAAATTGTACATGTTGATCTCGCCGCAGATATGACAATTTCTTTGATATCGTTTAAAGATCTTATGGTTTTATAGAAAAGACCAAGAATAAGTGCAAAAACACACACTAAAACACCTGCTTCAGAAGGTGTTGCCCATCCTAGTATAATAGCAACCAAAATGAATGTAGGTGCTAATAATGCCACCCATCCTCGTATTAATGCCGATTTAAAATGTGATTTTGAAAACTTGGAAGTAACCTGCCTGTAGCCCTTTTTTCTACAAATAATCTGAGCAACAATCATCAATGAAAGACCCATTATAATCCCAGGGAAGATACCACCTATAAACAATTTAGCTACAGAAGTATTTGTATAATAACCATAGAGAATTAATAATGTACTTGGCGGAATAATAGGACCTATAGTGTTTGCACAAGACGTTAAAGCAACTGCATATTGCTTACTATACCCTTTTTCTTCCATATTTGGAATCATAACAACACCCAGAGCTGCGGCATCTGCTGTTCCTGATCCGGAGACTCCTGCCATAAGCATGGCGGAGACGACATTGACATAACTCAGGCCGCCTTTTAAGAAGCCAACACATGCATCAGCAAGATCAATAATCCGCCTTGTAATACCGGCTTTATTCATAATTTCTCCGGCCAAAATAAAAAATGGTATTGCCATGAGAGAAAACGAATCCATTCCTGAAAATGTTTTAGCAGGAAGAAGAGTAAGCGGTATACCTAAATCGAAAAGATATATTGTAGCAAGACTCGCCAGCCCAATACTGAATGCTATAGGTACCCCAATAAAAATTAATATAAGTAGGATTAAAAAAATACCGAGCGATACTATCATCTCTATATTCCTTCTCTTAGTTGTCCGCTAATTGTTACATAAATACCCGATACCGTTTCAAACAAGCATAAAGCCGCACCAACAGGAATTGATAAGAATGGATAAGTCATACTGATTTGCAAAACAGGCGAATGTTGATTTATATTTTGAAACGAGGATTTGATACCATAATAGAATAAAAGCAGACAAAATAAAGTAATAAGTATATATATTATTATTTGAAATAAAGCCCTTAATTTAACATTCATTTTATCAAGAAATAATGTAAATGCAGTTTGATATCCTCTTCTAAGACAAATACCTACTATTAAAAACATAGCCCAAATAATTGAATATCTTGTAACTTCTTCCGCCCAGACGGTTTTCAAATTCAGACCGAAAGTTCTGTCTAATATGCCAATTAGTGTGGCACAGACAGCAATTATAAATAATATTCCGGATATTGCTCCAATTATTCGATCTATTACTTGTCTTACTTTAACGAGCATAAATTTCTCCTTAAAACTATATTATTCCTTGCTCTTTTAATTTATTAACTTCCTGATTTGAAAGCCCCAGAACTTCTTCGTAAACTTCAAAATTATGCTGCCCTAATTTTGGCGGTAATTTTATTTCTTCATTTTCATTTTTTGACATTTTAATTACAGATCCAGGCAGAGATATTTTTCCTACCCCCGGATATTCTTTATATAGAACAGCTTTTCTATGTTTAACCTGTGGATTATTGATAACAGATTCGACATCAGCCATCGGAGAACATGGAATCCCAACACCTACAAGCATCCTTTCCAATTCATCAGTGGAATATTTTGACATCCAGTCTTGAACAATTTCCTCAATTTCTTCTATATTATTCATCCTGTCGTTTGCAGTGTGGAATTTCGGATCAACATTTAATTCTTTTCTTCCCATTAACTCGGCTAATTTCGTAAATAGAGGATCTGTGCCGGCATGCATATATATCATACTGTCCTTGGTTTTAAATAGATTCGCCGGACCGGTAACATTGTCCCTGTTCCCTCTACGCTCCTGTTTTAATCCTGTTTCAACATAATTAGGAATTGCCGTTGCCAGTAAAGAAATAACACTTTCGAGCAACGATACATCAATCTGTTGTCCTATACCTGTTTCTTTTCTTTTATAAAGCGCTGAAACTGCACCCAAGGCGGCATAAATACCAGTCGCAAAATCAGCTATCCAACTGCCGACTAATAACGGCTCACCGTCTTGCTCGCCGGTAACACTCATCAGTCCGCCCATTACCTGTCCAATGCAGTCAAAAGCAGCACGATCACGATATGGACCATCTTGTCCGAATCCTGAAATAGATACGGTAATTAGACTTGGATTGATTTTTTCAAGAACTTCTTTTGTCAGCCCCATTTTACCTAACGTTCCTGGACGAAAATTTTCAACTAAAACATCACTTTTGGAAATCATTTCCTTAAGTAATTCAATGCCTTCTGGATTTCTAAAATCTAATGTTACACTTCTCTTATTTTTATTGTATTGAGTAAAGTATAAACTAACCTTTTCTTCACCTTCTTTTCCAGCAAATGGAATCATGCTCCTGGAATCCTCACCACAGCCCTTCTTTTCCACTTTGATCACATCAGCACCCATATCGCCTAACAGCATACTGCAGTATGGCCCAGCTATGTATCTAGAAATATCTAACACTCTAATCCCGGAAAGTGCTCCCCCCATTTTTTCCCCCCTACCAATTAAGTGTTGCTGCTTCATGTGTTATACGTGCTTCCAAGAACTTTTTCTTCGGATCAATAACATTTCTGATTAGGTCAAGATCTTCTTTTGTGGGAGCCAGAGTTTCTTCAACCTTCTCCGGAACAATTAAATCAAAACCTGTATTCTCAATCACATCTTCTATTTCAATTCCGGGATGAATACTTTTTAACCTCATTCTTCCATTTTCAGGTGAAAAATCCATGATAGCCTTGTCTGTAAACACTAGAGCAGGACCACCTCCAGGCAAACCTTTTCTATTTTCATTTCCTGCGCATGAAATGAAATCAACGTGCTCAACTAGTGTTCTTTTATTGTGCCTAACTGTGACACAAATTCTTTTAGCATAAGCTCCGTGATCAGTCTGAGCCAAACATCCCGGCAATCTGACTTTCATATTCTCTTTACTTCCGATACGAGCAATATTCAGATTCCCAAATTTATCTACCTGAGCAGCTGACGCGAACGCCAAACCAATTTTCCCAAGCCTGAAAATACCCAACGCATCTTCGAGAGGTATCTGGCTTCTACAAGGCCAATGAATTAAATCATATTCCCAATTAGAATCAGGGACGTATATATCGTCTAAAAGAGGATCCAATACGGGGCCAATCATGAATGTAGCATTCGGTGCATGTTTATGCTGAGCAAGGCATACTCCAACCGTCGGCATACCTACAGCTCTAACCCAAGCTTCTCCTCCTGTTCCGATCCCAACGAAATTCATCTCATCATCCTGAACATATCTGGAGGCCTCCACAGCCAAAAGCTCCGCTAAAGTATATTCTCTCTCCATCAATTATCCTCCACCGTTGATCTACTCAATTTTCTAAAAGAATCTATACCGCCGCATTTCTCTATATAATCAGAATGATTAAGACATGAAAAAATATATTCCTCTAAATATTTTTGGAATTGATCTACAGAAACACTGTAATCACGATAAAGTCTTCCGTGTTCCATATCAAAATCATATAATGTATCGCATGAATTCGGATGTGCACCAAAAGGTATCTCTACTACATGATCAACAAAAAACTTGGGAAGTACGGTCCATGTAGGATTCTCTATTATTATTGACTCATCCACTATTTCTTCAACAGAAACAATCACCTTTTTCGCAGATTTTGCTATCATAATATCACATTCATTATCCATCATCCGTATCGGGTCAAGTTGAACATTTCCGTATTTATCCGCTCTATGGGCATGCAGAATGGCTACGTCAGGATGGTATGCTTCCATCGCTACGTATTCTTCGCCGGTGAATGGACAAGTTACAATATTCTGAAATTCTTCATTTTCCATAAGGCTTGTATGTAACGGGACTTTTGAAATACAGTATGTGTTACCAAACGCGGCAGCCCTGAATTTATCTTTAGCGCATGTTTCGCTCAGATCAACAAACCGCACCTTCTCGCTCTCAACTTCGCGCCGGAAATTCATAGCCATACCGAATTGAAACAAGCCGCAGTATGAAGACCAAGCTTCCTTTACACAACCTGCACCAATTAATAGATCAAAGTCCATCCCAGCCGACCAACTATACAAAGTTAAATCTCGTTTTTTTTGTTTAACAACTTCTCTTACAAGTGCCATAGGAGCTTTACGTATAAGAGATCCGCCAATTGCCAATTTTGAACCAGACTCAATTATTGAAACAGCTTCCTCAACTGTAGTCTGTTTTGATTTCCTTTCCAAAAAAATCCTCCAATATTTTTTTATAGTATTGCCGACTGTAATATAAGTTTTGCATCAAGCCACTTCATTTCAGGGAACCACATATTAGCAGAGCACTTAACCATCACCATAGTTCTGATAGCATCATATGTGATTACAAGTTTTATTCTTCTATTTTGTTCTTTCAAAACACTCTTCTCTAGAAAGCTTCAGGCCAAATAGTATAGCTACCATCGAACTTTACTTCAATCATAAAGGGCTTCTCCGACGCACGGGCTTGCGCAAATGCGGAAGATAAGTCGCTTGCTTTTCGTACTACAGCTCCATCACATCCAAGCGCCTTTGCTACATCCACATAATCAACCCGAGTGAAATCAACTCCTATGTACCGTTCCTTTCCGGTCTTAAAAAGCTCTTCCTGCCTGATATTTCCATACGCATCATCATTCAATACAAGTATTATGATATTTAGTTTCTCCCGGGCCACTGTTTCCAGTTCCGTCAGAGTCATTCCAAGCGACCCGTCACCCAACAACGCTATTACTTCTTTTTCCGGTGCAGCAGCCTTTGCCCCCAAGGCAGCCGGAAGAGCAAAACCCATGTTCCCAAAATTTACCGGCTTCATATAGGAAGTTCCTTTCGGAAATTTTATTATATGCGTCCATGCCCCGGGATTTCCCGCGTCTACCGCTAAAACACTGTTCTCAGATAGTACCTTCTCAAATTCTTTCGCAAAAGCTATCGGCGCCACCGGCTCCGCTGTCTTATCCGCTATCGCCCCGGATACTGTTTTCTTTTCCCATTCTGACTTTTTACTTTTCAGTTCCTGAAGGAAAGCTTCTTCACCAATGAATCCGGCACTTACCAAACCGTCAGTTATCGCGGTTAATGCTTTCTTCGCATCTCCGACCACACCTACCGATACAGGATAATGTCTGCCTATGTTCTCAGGGATTATATCTATCTGGATTATATTCTTAGCTTTTATACTCCAACGGTTTGTGCTTATCGCCGTCAGTGTCGAGCCTACCAATACTATACAATCTGCATCCTCTATTGCGGCCTTGGTGACGACACTACCATGCCGGCTCCTCGGACCTATCAGATTTTCAAATTCTCCGGGGATGCATGCAATCCCGTTATAGGTTGTAACTACCGGCGCATTGGTTATTTTAGACAGTTTCATTACTTCTTCCGATGCATCTGAAAGTTTAACGCCATTACCGCACCAAACACAGATTTTGCTACTGTCTTTTATTGCTTTAACTGCTGATTTTACTTCTTCGTCATCTGGCTTAACCCTGCTTTGTATACAGTAACTTTTTGGGTCCACATACTCGTATCCTGCTGTCTGATCTTCAACAACATCTCTATACAAATCAACGACAACGGGTCCGGGCCTGCCGGTTTTTGCAACCCTGTAGGCTTCACGCATTGCCCATACCACACTGCCGGCAGATCTTACCGGGATGTACTGCTTACATATACTTGAGAATAAAGCTTCATGATTACTCTCCTGCGCATCACCTTTTCCTGCGTCAGGTAGTTTATTTTGAAATACCAACGCAATTACCGGACTAGAATCCCTGTATGCTCCGCCTAAACCGGTTATCAGGTTTGATGCTCCGCATCCGGTTGTTGCCAGGCATATTCCGGGTTCTCCAGTCAGGCGCCCCCAACCATCTGCCGCACAGGCTGAACCATTTTCATGTCGTGTATTTATAAACCTGATATCTGTATCATATATCGCATCCGTTACACTTAAAGTTTGTCCTCCGGGAATACCGAATACTACTTTTGTTTTATTTTCTTCGAGGACTTTAACTACTAACTGTCCCCCTTTATACTGTTCACTCATTATTATACCCTCATTGTTATGTTACAATAACAATACAATAAGGATTGCTTACCTGTCAACTCTTTTTATTACATTTGTATTGTAATTGTTATAATTATGGCTACATGTATTGCTAATTCCGCTGCAAAGTCATTGATAAATTATATTTACTTGCTACATAAAAACTTTCAGAATATTCAATCGCATTTCCATCTTTTAGATATGTAATACGTTTTATGCAAAGCATACATGTTCGTTCAGGAAGCTCTAGAAGAGCAGCTTGCTTATAAGTTGCTAATGCAGCAGAGATAGTCTGTGTCGCATATTCAATTTTAAGATTATACTCTTTTTCCAATGTCTCAAATAAAGATTTTGTAGCTAATTTCTGAACGTCAAGATCTGGACAGGATTTATCGACTAAATATAAGATCTGATAAGAGAGAGGAGTTCCATTAGCATATCTTAGACGTTCTACCCGATGCAAACAATCTCCTTCGTTTATTTTTAGATTATCAGCCATAATTGAATCTGCCCTTATCTTTTCAGAATTTAGAATAAACGATGAACATTTGATACCATCTCGTGATAATTCTTCATGCAATCCACCAAGTTGATTCAAGCTTCTAGGAATAGATTTCTCTGCTACGTGTGCCGTTTTTCCAGATTCCCGATTCAATACACCTTCGTCTATAAGTTCTTCAATAGCACGTCTCACAGTAACTCTACTTACATCATATTGTCGGCAAAGTTCTCCTTCGGTAGAGATGAAATCTCCAGGCCTATAAATCTCTTCATGAATCTGCTTTTTTATATCTTCCTTTATAGTATGATATAATGGATTTGTATTTGTTCTCTTTCTATCTACCAATTATTCATCTCCCAATATTATTTAAATTAACCATTACATTTAAAATTCAATAAATTTCATTAATTAATTTAATAAATTTCAAATATAAATTATAAGACTCATGATACTTTTCATGAACTTCCTTATCCGGATAAAAAACATGTCGAATTTGTGGTTCCGGAATAACTGATCTATTATTTACAGCTAAACTCGCTATAATAGCATTTCCTTTAGAAGTGGTCTCTTTTTCTGACGAAACCATAACAGGAATTCCTGTAATATCTGCTTTTATCTGCATCCACAAATTGCTCCTGCTCCCACCACCACCTGTAATTATATTATTAACATCTGCTCCCTGACATCTAATTATTTCGATTATTTTTAATGTAGTAAACGAATTAGCTTCAAGAATAGCTCTAAACATATGACCGGCATTATGATAAGGCTGCAACCCTATAATACTTCCTTTAATTTTTGGATTCCAAAATGGTGCCCTCTCACCAGTCAATCCTGGAATAAACATTACTCCTCCAGAACCTAGTGGAATATCCTCAGCTATTTCATTTAAATTTTCTAAAGAATACTGGCCGTTAAGAAATTTAATTAACCAATTAATAGTACCTCCAGAAAACCCCATAGGACCACCTAAAAGATAATTATCTTCAAGAGGGTGAATATTCTTTACAAGTTCCTTTCCTATTTTTTTTATTAAACAGCTATCACTATTTGCAAAAAATACATCTGTTGTGCCCATAATGCTTACGGCACTTGTTTTTTTTGTATTACCGATTCCGATTATTCCGATGCTCCCGTCAGGCCCACCTGCTGCAACCGGTATTTCTTCAGCAAGGCCAATATCGCTTGCGACTTTACCATTTACCATTCCTATAATACTGTTGCACTTTCTTAATTCGGGGAATTTATCTTTTTCAATATTAAATGATAACAGGATTTCATCATCATAATCCTTTGTTATTATATTAAAAACCGATCCATAACAGGAAAAAGTATAATCTGAAAAAATTTCTCCTGTTAATTTAAAATTTATGTAATCTTTAACAGGAATCATTTTATAAATTTTATCATACATTCTCCTATTTTCATTTTTAATCCTTATCAACTCAAATATAGGCATATCGGCAGATATATCTCTTCCAGTCTTTTTATAAAAGTCTAATAGTGGATTCTTTGACAAATATTCTGTGTATTCTTTTAAATTCTGATCTGTATACATAATTACATCTGATAAAGGGTTACCATCTTTATCAATCATTACCCACGACAAGAACTGAGAGACAGCTATTGCCTTAATCTTATAGCCGGGATTCTTTTCTATAATCCTTCTTATCAACTTCCTCGTATAATCCCATTCTTGTTCTGCTGAAAATTTTCTATTTACAGATCTTTCGATAGACTCAGATGCAATTAAAACTATTTCTTCACTGAAAAAGGAAACTCTGATTGAACTGGTGCCTGAATCAATAGATAAAAATACACTACTCACATTAATCTCCCAACACATTCCATACCTGTTAAGTATTATTTATATTAATACAATCTAAATACACACATTCCATTATGTCAAGCAATTTTTAACTAAAAAATTTGATTTGTATTGATTTTATATGCTTTTGTGAATACAATATCTCAATAGTCTAAAGAAAAACTAAATAAGGATAATTATAACTTCCGTAACTCTGCCTTACATAGAAATAATAACATAATTTCTTTCTTATCTACTAATATTATGATAGTTTTAATTCTCTTTAGCAATTTCTCGTATATTCCATAATACACACTGTACTTTTTTCAGTTTTACTTCAATCCACATCGGGAAAGCGGTTAAAGAATTCTTCCAAAAATACCCAGTTTTTGAAATCCTTCACTTGATACTCTTTATTTAATTGAAAGGTCCAACTATCTCGTCACCCATAATTCTCAATGATGCAAAATCTATAGCTGAAAAAATTGATATGATTGGTATGAATTATTTGACGACGTACACAGCATAAATCCTGACATTATCTTTGACATTTTATGAAAAATCTTCAACTCTGACTTCAGTTCTGACATTGTAAACAAGTTAAAATTGCCGAAAATACTCCAAAAAAATACAGCCATTGCTAAATGTAATTAATTGTGTTATATTAAGTTATAAGAATCGGACTGATAAAAGTCGAAGTAAATGTAAACATGCCTACCAGGTTCAAGTCCTAGTGGACCCCAAAAAAGACTGGATAACACGAAGTGTTGTACAGTCTTTTTTTATACTCGTTAATGCACAGGAATAAGAATCCGGAGAACCAATATTAAAAAATGAGTTAGAAAAAATAGTAAGAAAAATCAGACGACTGGCTAAAGACATCGGGGATTCTCCTGATGAAGAATCAGCCATCTTGTTGACGGCAAACAGGCTTAAACATATTGGAGGACCCAAATAGGGTTTAAAATGCTACTTGAGTATCGACCTGTATTAAGAATATGCATATTGATAAAAGGAGGCCAGAGTAACGGCCTCCCGAGGATCAGAAATAAAAGTGCAAAAGAATTTGAGGCTGCCATCCTGCCTGCTGATAACCATACCTGAAAACCTGACAAAGCTTCTTCTACTTGCCGTAATTACTTAATTTACGGAGGAGATTTCTTCTTTTTATAGATATGAGAGTATATTTGTTTCAATATCCTTCCAGCAACCAGGTAGCAATATTAAAAATTAACCATCTCTCCTTTTTTGATAAAAATCATATCTTAAAATGTTATAGAAATAACTGTCTGAGAATCTCTATTTCACAATAACTATTGTACTACTGCTTTCTTTGTAATTGAAGATTCTTGAACCATATCAAGAAATTTCATAACCTCCAGACCTTGTTCTCCTGTTAATTCATATTTATTAGTCTTACCGGAGAAAAAATCTAAAAAATTCCTCGTTGAATAATAAAAACTCTTTCCCCAGTCATCTTCAATATCATGGAAGTCTTCAATTTTCCCATCTTTATATATTCTTATAACCGGTTCATTAATAAACTTCCCACTTGCCCTGTTAACAATAATAATTCCTTTCTCGCCAATAATTTCAAATTTTTCATTACAGGCATAATATTTACTGTTCATCAGAAATTTCTCGGAACGGCTAAATGTACAAACACCATGTACCTTTGGATTTTTATGCTTCCATACAATAGTAGCTGGAGCATCATACACTTTCCCACTTTTTTCTTCAGTTGAATCTATAGTGCAAAATACTTCATTTGGATCGCCGAAAAGCCATAATGCCACAGCTAATAAATGATGACCGTCATCAAAGACTAACGGCCCGGCCTTCTTTTGTTTAAATAATTCAGTCCTCCATTTAGATGTTTGAACCGGTACATTCCAGGCATATTGGCTATATCCGGAAATGAATTGAATTCTGAAATGAATCGGTTTCCCAATATACCCATCATCCAGAAGTGCTTTTGCCTTGACCAGTGGGGGATAAAAGATGAAATTTTCAAATACTTTTAATATTTTATTTTCCTCTTTTGCTGTCGCTACCATCAGTTCTGCTTCTTTCACATTCATTGCCATGGGTTTCTGTACACTAACATTTTTCCCGGACTTCAGGCTTTTTATAACCATATCTTTATGGACTATATGAGGGGTTAATATCTCAACAATATCTAAATCTTCCTGCAGAAAATCTTCAAAAGACTCATATTTTCTTGCCGAAGGGAAAATTAGTCCTCGTTTTTCTAATGACTCTTTATTATTTTCGCATAGAGCAACAACCTCTGCGTTTTCAGCATCTAAATATCCTTTACAATTTAAATCAAATATCCTTCCAAGGCCTACTATTCCGACCTTCACCTTCGTATTCATATTTATTCCTCCAAAATAATTATTTTCGAATATAAAGTTATTTTACTGCTCCCATGCTGATACCTTTAACTATATTCTTGCCCATTAAATAAAAGAACAATGTCAAAGGAATCATGGAAATAAAAGTAGCCGCGGCCATCTCATTATAGAAGACCTTATGATCCGCCTGAAAAGATGCAATCGCTAAAGGAAGTGTATCAATAGAACCTCTTGATAATACAATCGAGAATAAATATTCATTAAAACTTCCAAGAAAGATGAAACATGCGGAAACCGCAATTCCCGGAGCGGCTAACGGGATAATTATTTTAATTAATATATTCATAAATGAAGACCCGTCTATATACGCTTGTTCTTCAAGTTCGATGGGAATTGCATCAATAAAACCTTTTATCATCCAAATTGCAAGCGGCATATTGAGAAGAGTATGTATTAGAACAAGGCCAATATATTTATCAACAATATTTAATTTTGCAAAGAATAAAAATATTGGTATAGTTAATGAAATACTTGGTGTCATTCTTATTACAAGAAGAGAGTTGAATCCGAATTTAATATATCTTCTATTATATCTGGAAAATACATAAGCAGCTCCAATAGAAATCAAAAGGCACAGAATAACTGTTAGCGCCGCTACAATAATCGAATTCAGAATATTCGAAGTTATACAAATGTTTGAACCGTTTTCAATTTGAAACCTTTTTGATAACACTGCAAAATATGCATCGAAACTTAGCCTGTCCGGTAGTGATAATGTTTTAGGAATAGTCCCGGGCTTTGATAATGAAGCGATAAAAAACCATAGAAAAGGGAAAATTGTATATATTACAATAATTAAAAATGGTATCAATAATAATATTTTCTTGAATCCTTTCTTATTCATCTAATCTGTTCCTTTTTTATTTCGCTGTAATAATAAAAAAATGTTTATAAAAACAAGAGGAAAAAGCAGAGTGATAACGCCATATGTACTGGCCTTACCGAACTTCAGATTCAGGAATGCAGTTTTATAAGTTATAATATTTAAAGTTGTTGATAGATCACCGGGCCCTCCCTTGGTCATAATCCATAGGTAGTCAAAGGCTCTGTAAGTATCTAATATTTTAATTACCAAGGCGATACTAATAATTGGACGAAGTATCGGCAAAATAACCAGAAAGAAAGTTTGCATTGGAGAAGCCCCGTCAACTTTAGCCGCTTCAATTGGCTCTCTGTTCATTGATTGTAAACCTGCTAATAAAATTAAATACATGAAAGGCGTCCATCCCCAAATATCAGCCAGCATTACCAAATAAAAAGCCTTATTCGAGACCAGCCAGGGAAAAGTCTTCATACCTAATCCCGATAGAATGTGATTTACCCATCCGTAATGTTCTGTATATGCAAAAGCCCATAATACGCCTGCTGCTGCGGGTATAAGAATCATAGGCAAAATAATAATTTGCCTAAACGTTGTACTCAATTTATCAGAGAATGTATCGTTTAATGTAATTGTATACTGAGCAAACAGCAATCCGAAGGAAAAGGAGAAAAACACACAAATTCCGGTATACAGGAATGTTCTAAAAATAACTTTGATGTTATTCAGATCCGTAAATATATCCAAATAATTTTTTATTCCAATAAACTTCTTTACACCATAAGCCGGTTCATATCTTAATAAGCTTAAAATCACAAGTCGTATTATTGGCATAAAATAGAAAAATCCTAAGTAAATAAATGGTAGGGCTAATAATAGCCCTACCCAAAAACTGAATTTCTTATTGATAAAGGAACTCATTTTATATATCCATACTCTATCAGTTTTTCTTCAATCTCTATTACAAACTCATCGACAAATGCTTCGGGTGTCATCATGTTTGCTAAAAGAGAAGTCAATAATTCTTCTGCTCGTGTGGTGATCAATGACAACTCAGGAATTTGATAAGGAAGATGAGCGTAATAAAATGCATCATATAGTGCTTTTGGGTCAATACCACCGGGCTCTACAGACGTCTTATAAGCAATTTCTTTTATTGGAGGCAGCTGTCCTCCCGCCATTGCCAGTTGCTGCTTTTCATTTAATAACCACTTTATGAATTCCCAGCAGGCATCCTTTTTTTCGGAATATTTATTCAGTCCAAGAACATGCCATGATGCATATCCCCCTGATTTCGCACCCGTCGGTGAAGGTAAAGCAAAAGCTCCAATATCCCCTATACTACTGGTGGATTTATTATCCTGAATAAACGACCAATAATCTGATAGCCATCCAAACGCTATAGCACAGGAACCACTATAAAAATAATCAAAAATTTGTCCGGTAGAAAAAGAGATAGAGTCTGGTGCGGTATAACCATCTTTATATATAGAGTCCTGCATCCATCGGGCAATTTTTAAAGCAGCAGCCCTACCCTCCGGACTTCGCATTGTCGGCATATAGTTGTTATCAAGCAAATCGAATCCTGAGGCTAAATAATAATGAAGAAATGAGCAATTTCCATCTCCGCCTACCCAATTCGCAGCGAATCCGTAAAGCCCTTCCTCCGGACGATTAAAAAATGATGCAATATCAATGAATTGTTCAAAAGTTTCCGGAGGAGCAAGCTCATAACCATATAAGTCCTTGAAAGCTTTTTGCTCTTTGGGATCTTCGAATAATCTTACTTGATACGTACAGATTTGTGTGTTTGCATGGAAAGGAGTCCAATAAAACTTCCCATCCTCTCCCTTGGTATTTTGATGAAGTTCAAAGAAGGAATCCAAATATGTATCCACACTACCCCAATCCCGGATTATTCGGTTATCAATTGGGACAACATAATCAAAAAACTTGCCATATGCACTGGCCCAGGAATGCACAAAGTCGAAAGTTTTCATACCTTGTGACAATTCCAAGAGCTGTTTTGATATTATTTCTGAACCAGGCAATTCAACATAGTGTATCGTTATCCCTGTCATTTCCTCAAATTCAGGAGTCAGATCCATTGCCGGCTGAAAACTCGCCCATCCCTTTAAGGCGGGAAAAGTGATTACGGTTCCGGCAAAAGGCTTGTCTGCTATAAGAGGCGGGTATGTACCTGTTATGTACTCAACATTCTGGTCAATGTCGTCTTCTATTACAGCTTTTCCCTCTTGCTTTCCTCCAGCCCATATTGATACAGAAATAAATAATAATACAATAATCATAAAAAAATTTTTCCGAATTGTAGATTTCATTAACATCCTCCAATAAATTAGTTTAGAATTAATCAAAATAGAATACTAATACTTACCCTAAAAGATCTCACCTCCTTTAAAAAATATGCGTATTAATACACAGCAAATATACAATTTCTCATTTTAACCTTATTCAATGATTATAAGAAACCCATCTGTTGCTTATTATGACATGGCTTTTCGTATTATGCAAGTTATATTTATATTTTTTAACAGAAAAAGGACAGAGACGCTCTGCAGCCCTAAATCTACAAGATCAGGGAGAATGAGCAAACCAAATTAAAAGCTATCGAAGGAACCGCCTTACGGCAGTTATGGATCAAACGAGAAAAGACCATGCCCCATTCAACCAAAACAATCCACAAAGGGTTAAGTGAAGCAGGATTTCTACAGCATAAATGTGGTGGAAGTATCAGCGGTACTTTTATATGTCTCAGCCCGGCATCAATTGGCATCAGAAACGACTATTACAGTCAGAACAATGATATTCCTGACTGATCCGCTCCAGTGTAATACCATCGAAATACACAGAAAGGACAATTATGAGGGAGGGGTGCTCTGCACTAACATCATTTGATGATAGCTGTTTAATCAGGCACAGTATAAAGTTTTCATTAATTACTCCGTCAACAACTTTCTTCAGCTGTAATTGGATTCAATATATTATATTCCTTGATATCCTCGAAGAGCACTCAACTCCTCGCTTAATTCCTTTATATAAGAACCAATTTCATCAATTCTATTTTTAATTCTCAACTTCGGTCCGGAAACACCAATAGCTGCTTCTATTTTATTTTCAAAATTATATATGGGACCAGCCAAGCAAATAATATTATATTCATATTCTTCATTATCCACTGCAAATCCCGTTTCTCTTACATTACAGAGTTCTTCATACAGTTGTTCATAACTGATAATTGTATTTTCAGTATAAGCCCTAAATTCACCAGGTGAGTAAAGTTCGTGTAATTGTTCCATATTCATGTTACATATAAGACACCTGCCAACTGCAGTACAATATAATTCTTCAGTACCTCCCAGGTCGGTATTCGCGGTCAATGTTTTATTTCCCTGTTCGCGATCTATGAAAACTGATAAATTACCCGACCGAACTGCAAGGTGAGCATTTTCACCGATTTTTTCCACCAGTTTGACGAGGAAAGGTCTGGCCACTTCAGTGAGTTTGTCCTGTACACGCAGAGCACCAGCAAGCTGAAATACGCCGTATCCCAGTTTATAACATTTAGTAGCTTTATCTTGTCTTACAAGATTGTGCTTAATAAGGGTTGTCAAGGATCTGAAAATTGAACTCCTGTCAATTCCAAGAAAAGCGGTTAACTCGTTTAGTGTTTTCCCTTTCTGAGGATTCGAAGCAACGGCTTTAAGAAGAATCATTGCTCTGTCGACTGATTGTATGATAGATGTCTCTTCAGCACTCATGTCAACATTATAAAGAATTATTTTATTGGGCACAATATCCTATTTTTTTTAATTTTGTATTGCATTATCCGCATTAATACTTCATAATACGCATATTGATCATATAAGGAGTTACTATTTTGATTAATACTATTCACAAACTTGAAAAAACAGCCATCCAGGTTCGTCGATCCATCCTGCAAACCACACATACAGCAGGCTGCGGGCACACTGGCGGCTCCCTGTCAGAAGCGGATATTCTGACAGCCTTGTATTTTCACATAATGCGGATTGATCCTCGAATTCCCCATAAACAAGGACGTGACCGGTTCATTCTTTCCAAAGGTCATGCCACTCCCGGTTATTATTCGGTCCTGGCTCTGCGGGGGTTTTTCCCAGAGGAGGAACTAAACACCTTCGACCGGTACGGAAGCAGATTACAGGGCCACCCGGATATGCATAAGACTCCCGGGGTTGATATTTCCACAGGCTCCCTTGGACAGGGAATCTCCCTGGGGATAGGAATGGCACTGAGTGCAGCACGTAATAAAGAGGAATACAGGGTTTTTGTTCTTCTCGGCGATGGCGAGATGCAGGAAGGCCAGGTATGGGAAGCGGCTCTATATGCAGGTTCACACCGTATACAACAACTTATAGCCATAACGGATTACAATAAAGTCCAGCTGGCTGATACGGTAAAGGGCACCTCCGATCTCGAGCCGATAGGGGACAAGTGGAGGGCTTTCGGCTGGAGCGTGCTGGAATGTGATGGTCATAATATGGCTGAACTGGTGCCGACTCTGGAAAAAGCCTGTGAAATCGCCAAATCGGGGCCAGTCATGGTTCTGGCTCATACAGTTAAAGGCAAAGGAGTGTCTTTCATGGAAGGGAAATATATCTGGCACGGCAAATCCCCGAACGACACCGAATACAAAGCTGCCATGACCGAACTGAACATCATTGAGGAGGCATGTAATGAAAATAGGTGATATGATCGCTTCTCGGGTGGCCTTTGGGAAAGCCCTGGTGGAAGCGGCAGAGGAATTCAAAAACCTCCTGGTATTCGATGCGGATGTCAATGCTTCTACCCAGACACACTTTTTCAAGGAAGCTTATCCGGACAGGTTTTACCAGTGCGGTATAGCTGAAGCCAATATGGTGGGAATGGCGGCGGGTATTTCTACCAATGGCTGGACGCCATTCGTGTCAACCTTTGCCGTATTCCTTGCAAAACGGGCCGCCGACCAGATACGGGTTTCCGTTGCCTATCCGGCGCTAAACGTTAAACTCAACGGTGCTTATGGCGGATTGCCAACGGGAAAAGCCGGAGCGACACATTCTTCCGTGGAGGATATTGCCGTTATGAGGGCCATGCCCAATATGAAGGTTCTGATTCCTGCAGACCCGGTGGAAACCCGCAGTGCCGTCATGCTCGCCCTTAAAACACCGGGTCCCGTGTATATCAGAACCGTCCGGTGCCCCGTCCCTGTAATCTTTCCGGAGTCCTACAAGATGGAACTGGGAAAGGGACTTGAAATCCATACCGGAAACGATATTGCCGTCGTATCTACAGGCATGATGACTCCGAAAGCGCTGACGGCAGCAGAAAACCTGGAGCGGAGGGGTATCAGGGTCCGTGTCATTCACATGGGGACTATCAAGCCCCTGGACAAGGATATTATCATCCGGGCGGCAAGAGACTGCGGACACATTATTACTGTGGAGAACCACAGCATAATCGGAGGTCTTGGGGGAGCGGTTGCGGAGGTCCTCTCGGAACACCAGCCCTGCTTCCTCACACGCCTCGGATTCCCGGATATCTTCATGGAATCGGGAGAAAACGAGGAAATCTTCAGCAGCCTGGGTATCAATACAGAAAATATTGAGGAAGCTGTAAAACGCATCCTGGGTCGAAAATAAGGAGGAATTGCCATGACAATAGCTGTCATTAACGAAACGAGTTCCGCAGACAAAAACGCTGCAGTAGTTACAGCGCTGGAAGGTCGCGGGCATAAGATTGTCAACGCGGGAATGACGAAAAATGGAGCTCTGCCGGAACTGACCTATATCCATACCGGTTTTCTTACCGCTCTGCTTCTTAATGCCGGACGGGTTGATTTCGTTGTGGGAGGCTGTGGAACCGGTCAGGGATACCTAAATTCGGCGATGCAGTATCCCGGTGTTTTCTGCGGACACATCCTCGACAGCCTGGACGCATGGCTGTTCGCCCAGATCAACGGGGGCAATGCTGTGGCACTGGCACTCAACCAGGGCTACGGCTGGGCAGCAGATGTCAATCTGAACTTCATATTCGACCGTTTCTTCAGTGTCGAACGGGGCTGTGGTTATCCGTCGCACAGGAAGGAATCCCAGGCGCAATCACGGAAAAACCTGTCGGACCTTTCAATCCTTGGTCACAGGCCGTTTCCCGAAATAGTCATGAAGATGCCGGAAGATATACTGAACAGATGCCTTACCTATCCCGGTATCGCAGAACTGCTTCAACCGGACACTATCGAGGACAACGAACTGCGGCAGGCCCTTGAATTCAGATTGGGCCGGGGAGAATGACCATGAATACAGACAGAAGAAAACGGGCGGAAGCCCTGAAAACCTACGGTACTTTGAGAAAAGCTGTCGCAGCAGGTGAACTCGATCAGTTTCAGGATCTCAACACCAGCGAGGCAATCATCCTGGGCCTCGCAAATCAGGGGGTTACCACATTCATCGGCATCTTCGGGCACGGCTCTACCGATCTGGGTGAAGTGATGCGTGTTTACGAAGAAGCCGGAGTCTTGAAGACCGTTCAAGTGCGTCACGAGGTTGAGGCTTCCCATGCCGCAGCGGCCCTACGGTGGCACTACGGGATCACCCCGGCAGTTTTCACTTCCATCGGCCCGGGAGCCCTTCACGCTCTTGCAGGCTCCCTAACTCCCCTTTCCAACGGACTGGGGATTTATTACCTCTTCGGTGACGAGACAACCCATGGAGAAGGGCCTAACATGCAACAGATACCCCGGCGGGAACAGGAACTTTTCCTTCGCCTTTCCGGAACCATGGGCCCTGCCTACACCCTCCATACGCCGGAAGCGATCTTCACGGCCTTGAAACGGGGGACCTCGACCGTCCATAATCCGGCGGGGGAGAAACCCTTCTACATGCTAATGCCGATGAATATCCAGCCCCTGATATCACGTGCGGTTAATCTTCTGGAGTTTCCCGTGCGTTCGACTATTCCTCCACAAGTCTGCGCTGACGATAAAGCCTTTGAACCCGCAGTCAGGCTCCTTCGTAACGCCGAACGAATAACTGTAAAGACCGGAGGAGGCGCCAGAAACGTACGTTCCGATACGCTTAAGAGATTCCTCGATCTCACAGGGGCGGTTTATGTTCACGGTCCGGTAATTCCGGGACTTCTTCCCTCCTCGGACCGAAGGAATATGGCCGTCGGAGGCTCTAAAGGATCAATCTGCGGAAACTTTGCCATGACGGAATGCGATCTCCTCGTTACGATCGGAGCACGGGGTGTATGCCAGTGGGACAGCTCGGGTACCGGTTTTCCCAAAGCGAATAATATCATCTCCATTAATACGAATCTCGATGATCTTGCCCAGTACAACAGAACTCTGGCATTGCCTGGAGACGCGGAGAGAATTCTTACCAGATTAAACAGCGTGCTTGGTGCCTGGACGGGGAAGGATTCAGGAACGCTCAACACATGGCAGGAAACCTGCGCAGAGAAACGTCGGGAATGGGAGGAATTTAAAAAACTCCGCTTTGAAACTCCGGCTCTCCCCGATGAGAAATTCGGCAAAATTCTTTTGACACAGCCTGCAGCAATTAAAATTGCGGTCGACTTCGCTGATTCGATTGGAGCTGTCAAGTATTTCGACGCGGGAGACGTCCAGGCTAACGGCTTTCAGATCTGCTGCGATGAGATTTCCGGTCGGACTTTCACAGATACGGGAGCCTCCTTCATGGGCTTCGCAGTATCGGCCCTGCTCGCCTCAGCGCTCGTTCCGGAACCGGATTATCCTATAGCCTTCACCGGGGACGGCAGCTTCATGATGAATCCCCAAATCCTCATCGACGCTGTTGAGCACGGACTAAAAGCCATGATCATCCTCTTCGACAACCGGCGGATGTCAGCTATTTCATCTTTGCAGGAAGCGCAATACGATAACGAATACAGGACGGACGACAAAGTAGCTGTTAATTACGCCGGACTTGCTTCAGCCGTCGAAGGAGTGACAGGATTCACTGCCGGCGGAACACCTGAATCCTTGGAAGAAGCCCTAAGGAAAGCCAGCGCCATCGACGGCCTTTCTATCGTGCATGTACCTGTATATTACGGAAACAACGAGCTTGGGGGCCTTGGTGCATTCGGGAAGTGGAATGTCGGGAACTGGTGTGCGGATGTACAGACAGAAAAGCACCGTATCGGACTATAAGGGGATAGTAACATGAGAAGAAAATAAAATCGAAATTATCGGATGCGGATAGATTCCGGGCCTGCGTTTCCGGGAAAATAAAAACTTTCCCGGAACGGAAAAGACTTAAAAACTTTCTTGGCAATATGAGCCGTACATTTAGCCATGGCAACCCGTCGGTAACAACAGAAAGCCTTCTGGACCAAAAGACCGAAGGATATAAGACCAGAGTTCATAATTTGTTAGTGACGACAGGGTTAGATTTTGCAGGAACCACGATCCCGAACGAAACATGACTCGCCGAGGTAATTGACACAACATGGCAAGGATTGAGTCGTTTTATGGTAACTTCAAAAAAAAGCGAGTAGATATATGTGAGTATATCGAAGTATTATATTATATCGGTTTTTTGCTTGCACTGATGGTAATCCTTTTTGAGATTTATTTAATAATTAAAAATATTGGATAATTCAAACACAGAAACCGAGACTTCGTAGAAAAGTCAAAATTATAAATCAATCAAATTGTTAATAAAAGGATTTGAAGGATGAATAAGGTAGTATTTGTAGCTTTGATTGAAAAAATTAATAACAAACATCTGTACAACTTATATTTAAAAGAAGTTGTGAAGATAATTCAATCATATAATGGTGAATATCTTGTGAGAAGTGAAAAAATTACAAAATATTCCGGAGAAAAACCTGATCGTGTAATAATTATTTCTTTTAATTCAATGAAAGATGCCAAGGATTGTTTTTATTCAAAAGAGTATGAACTAATAAAAGACTTAAGAGAAAAGAGCACAAAATCAAGAGCTTTTTTTATAGAAAATGATTGAATGGATGCAGAGCGTACTTAAAAAAAAACAGTCAAAACCATGTGCTGTATAACACATCATTGAAAATAATGCAGCAGGCGCTGTTTGATTCTATTTCGGAGATAATGGTTTTGAAACCTATACTGTTTGATGGTATTCGAAAGTTCAGAGATACATTCATAACCTTACAGCTTAATTTCTACTTTTCAGCAGAGGGATGCTATCTGTCTTTAAATCCTGAATGTTTCTAAAATATAAGCATCAGAAACTTTACAGGGTCGGATGCTTTCTGAAAACAGTAACCATATCGGTTTAGCCTCTTGCAGAATAGCAGGTATAGTCAAAATAAATATGACAGTAAAAACCATTGCAATTCTTCATCCTGAGTATTCCATTGAGTTGATCATGCACTATATGTTTAACCAGTTTTAATCCGAAAAAGGATGTTTCATCCTCACCAGTACTTTCCGGAAGACCTGTCCCGTTATCCGAATAAATAATGGATATTCTATTTATCTTTGGCCTGCTTATTTTAATCTTTATCGATCCTGTTTCTTTATCACGAAACGCATGTAATAATGAGTTTGATACAAGTTCATTTAAAATTAATCCCAACGGTATGGCCATATCGAAAGACAGGGTTATATCCCCGATATTATTCTCAAAAGATATTTCTCTTGATAAATCACTGTATCTCTGGAAAAGGAAAGACACTTCAGAAATTACCAGCTCTTTCAAACTTATTGATGTAATCTGATTTGTATCATGCAGCAGTTGATGAACAAGGGACATTGCCTGTATCCTGTTATCTGTTTGTTCAACAATCTTGTCCACATTGATATCAGAGTATTTTTCAGCCTGAATATACAAAAGAGAACTGATGACCTGCATGTTGTTTCTTGTTCGATGAAAAATCTCGGCCAGCAGGCTTTCTTTCTCTTCAAGAGACTGCTTTAAATTTTCCTCTGCCGATTTTCTTTCAAATGCCAGATTCTGAAATGACTCTATGAGGTTTGGAATTAATAATATGGAATTGTAAAATCCAGTATCTGAACTACTGCCGGGAGTGTTATTACTGTTATATTTACGGATTACATCTGCTAAAAGCGTTATTTCCCTTGTTGAGGAAACTGCTATCCGATAGGACAAAAGAATTCCTATCAGCAGGGCAAAAGCCCCGATAGAGACTATCGATACCAAAGCGGGTGCCAGATGCTGATCAATACTTCTTTGCATCACTCCCATTCTGAGTATTGCATTTGTCGACATTACAGGTATAACATAATCGAAATATACATTTCCTGTATTATCCTTAAATTCCCAATAGTAAGCCTGCGCCGGATATTCAACTCCATGTGCAAGAAGATCTGAAGGAACATCACCGTTAAAGGTATCAGCAAAAACCAGCCCGTTAATTAATATAAAAAGATATTCATAATTTTGATTGGTTTCCATTACCTTGGCAAGGGTAGTATCAGCGGCCAATCTGTCGTCCCATTGAATAAAGCGTTCAACCTCACCGGCTACAAGCACACCAAAAGAGAGCATACGGTTTTTTACTCCGATTCTGTGGTTCCGTACCATAAAGAAGCTGAATACAAGAATTATACTGATAATCATAATCGAGATTAAAATTGCCGTTCTAATAAAAATTTCCCGCTTAACCATCAGGTTCTCCGGGATTCAGCCTTTCGATCATTGTTCTTACATTTTGATACATTGAATCACTGCCTTCGACAAATTTTTCAATGCGTATTTCTTTCATACTGGTAAATGCAGCAGCATCCTCATGTAAAGAAATAAAGATCTGTTTCAACTGCCGCTTTTTCTCAGGATCAAGATCAGGATGAACAACAACAGGAGGAATACCGTAAGGTTCGGATTTAGCTATTATCCTTGTTGCGGCAGTATAGGGGTCATCTTCTTCATTCAGATAATCCCATATAAGAGAATCTACTGCGGCTCCGTCGGCCAGTCCTTCGGCTACAGCTTTTATTGAGTTATCATGACTGTATGTAAAAAAGGTACTATCAAAAAAAGTCTCAGGAACCTCGTTTATTAAATATAGTGTGTAAGTTGGAATAAGACACCCGGTATTTGATTGAGGATCGGTAAATGCAAAGGTTTTATTCCTTAAATCGGCTAATGAATCAATTTCGCTTGATTTATTTACAATAAAATATGAATAGTATACGGTTTCACCTTTTGATACCGGTACAACAAGAATTTCCATATTAAAATCTTCGTGACCTTTCACATATGCGCCGGTACATACCAGGGCCAAATCAACCGTCCGGGACTCAACCATATTATTAATTTCTGTATATGTTCTTCGCTGATGAACATATAAACTGCTGCCCATTTTTTCAGCAACTATCTCAAGCATCTCGGTATAATAAATTCTTGTTACTTCAGGAGAGAGCATAGCGCCGATTGCAATATTCAGGACAGAACCACCCGCACTTTCCTGCTGTTCTTTTATCCGGGATTCCTGCTCTCCGGTGTCAAGAGTTAATACCGTTTTTTCTTTTGAACAACAATTAAAAAAAAGAGGTGAGATCCCCATCAGCAATAAGAGAAATAATCTACCGATAAATGACAAATTCACTTTCATTATTGGAAACCTTTATTAACTCGTTTTAATTATAGGAATTCGGAACAATGAAAGCAAATTTTATAAGAAAAAACTTTTAACTGATATTATCAAACGCGTATTGCCCGAAAATACAGGATTGCTCCGTTCTCAGTATCTATCGGTTGAAAATCAAAACCATTGTCTTGAAATAGTTCTCTCAACTGTTCTTCTGTCAGAAGGTTCCCCCTGATAACAGTATTCTTTTTATTGCGTTCGGGGACCGGAACGCTTCCGAAAAACACAGCGTTGTTTTTCATCACCCTTGAAGCCTCTTTTACTGCCTTGTCCATATCATCAAAGAAATTCAATGCAAGATTGCAGACACAGAAATCAAATGAGGAATTTTCAAACGGAAGAGATTCCGCTCCGCATTGATACAATCTGAATTCTTTAAAACCTGCTTTTCCAAATCTCTTCTCCGCCCTTTTGAGCAGATTTCTGCTGATATCCACACCGCAGTATTCAATATTGCTGCTGAGAAGATCTGCCAGGTTTCCGCTTCCTGCCGCCAGTTCCAGCAGCCGGCCGTCTGCAACCGCCAGCTCATCAAGAATAACTTTATTATGTAACCCGAATGACGCATTAAGTTTCTTCGGGATAACTTTTTCTTTCATCGAGTAGTCGTATATTGCAGGAAAGATCCCGCCCATCCATGATTTTTTATTAAGATTTTTTTCATTTTTACTCATACTAATCTTCCTGTTCCGTTCACTTTATTATCAGGAATTTTCTTTTCTTATATTACCGGCTCTCTGAGACAGAATTTCTATAAGTTTGTGAACACCTGCCGCCTCTTCTTCAGTAAGCCGGGCAAGTTCATCAATATATACCTGCTCGGTCTTTGAATGGTAATCTCTATGCGCCTCAAACCCGGTTTTCCCATCGTCAGTCAATCTGAACAATATCTCTTTACGGTTTTCCGGACTCTGGTACCGCTCAATCAAATTCCTCTTCTCAAGTTTTTTTACCGCCTGCGAGACGGCGCTTTTGGTTATTGAATGTTTTTTAGCCAGTTCAGTCACGTTTATTCCCGGATTATTGCCTATAGTATGAATAAGATGTATATCCAGACGATGAAAACTCATATCGGTCCCGTAATGTTTAGGAATAGACGCAATGGCAATATATTCCTCAATCAGCCATAAAACTCTTTCAGCCATTCTGTATGCATTTTCATTTCCAATCATAAAAATAATATTAACATACTTAACTAAAAATGCAAATATTCTTTATTGCCCGGACAGGCGTCAATACATCTTAAACAGCTTATACAGGCCGTGTCGCGGTTATTGCCCTTTTCTGCGAGCGGCACATTCATAATGCATTTGCTTTCGCATTTCAGACAATTCAGACATTCCGCCTCTTTTTTAACTGCAAAGATTTTAAACAAATTAGTCAGGCCCAGAAGGCTGCCGATCGGGCACAGATATTTATAGAAAAATCTTTGAGAAAAAAGATTTAAAACAAGCGCTGCTGCGGCAACAGCGGCTTTCAGATAAACAGGAACCGCGGCTCCGTTTCTAATCAAAATTATCATCAGCAGTATTTCAGCACCCAGAATAAAATATCTCAACATTTTCAGTTTTGCCTGTAACGGAGAAAACCTCAAATTCAGCCCGGGAACTAACTTCCTGCCGATTTCTCCAATCAGTTCCTGAATAAAACCGAAAGGGCATATCCAGCCGCAAAAGTGTAACCGTTTAATTTTAAAATACCAGCAGACATCAGTACAACCGATGTTAACTGGACAGCCCTTCTGATCCCGTTTATTCCGACATGAAAAACTCTTTCATCTAACGCTTTACCTGACATTTAATTCACTCCTCTTCAGATTATTTGCTGTTAATATAGTTAACCTTCTTAACTTTTTAGTTAACTATATTAACAATAGTAACATTTTTTGTCAAGTAACTTAACTGAAAATTATCGGAGTTAACTACAAGAGGTCCCCATATTTTTTTCAGAAAATATCACTGCCTGCTTCAGGAAGGTTAATATCAAAGTTTTTCTCTAAAATATATCTTGCCAGGTCAAATACACGTTCGACAGCATCGATGATCTCCGAATCTCCGCTTGCAAGTATGCCTGAAACGTTTTTCAATACCCGGTCGGCAGATCTGACAAGTTTAATCTCCGCAGACCGCCCGCGAAGGCGTAATTCTTCCCTGAGTTCACCGGCAAGGTCCCGGCTGTGCGCGTGGGGTTCATCTATATAGAAATTAATTCCGTCCGGCTTTAAATCCGCAAGCGCGTTAACAACCAGCCTCACAACCTTCCGGCGTCTTTCGCCGTCCCTGAAAACTCCGCCTGACTCAGCCGCGTCCCTGACCGCCCCGTCCGCTGCAAGATAGACAAAAAAGCCGTTCAGGTAATTGCCCACAACGGCAATGACATTACAACTGTCGATTGAAAGGGACTGCCCGGCAACGTCGTTTGCAGATATGAATTTTGCTTTCCTTTTGCCGGCAATATCCGCAGCCGCTATGCCTCTGCGCAAAACCGATCTCTGGACAGAACTCAGTCTGTACCGGTTGCCTGCAAGTTCCACAACCTGTTTTACAGGGTAGCCCCTGTCCAGAAGATAGACCAGATCTGCAGTAGCCTTTTTAAACAATGGAGACAGGATTTCTTCTGCCATAATATAATCCGCCTAATCATTTCTAAATGGAAATGTCAGAACAGCAAGGGTTCCTGGCGTACCTTTTCTGTTATTTCCTATACTAAACTCACCATTGAGCTGTTTTGTAAGGTTTCGAACCAGCGATAATCCCAGAGACCCTTCTTTGGGTGGTTTGGTCAATCCTTTTCCGTTATCAGACACGGCAACTTCAATTACCTCGTCCAAACGTTTCAATGATATATTAATTCTTCCGTTTTCACGATCTTCAAAAGCATGTTTGCAGCAATTTGTCGTCAACTCATTAAGAATCAGTCCTATAGGAATGG
The DNA here is from genome assembly GCA_963675665.1 of Spirochaetia bacterium. Taxonomy (GTDB): domain Bacteria; phylum Spirochaetota; class Spirochaetia; order UBA9216; family UBA9216; genus Thalassospirochaeta. The sequence continues at coordinate 1,695,779 of OY776510.1, read as the reverse complement.
CTGACGACACCTCAAGTTCTATCGGTTCAATATTTTTTTCCAACTGAACAATGTTTTCTCCGCCGATCCTGCTGTCGGAAAATGAATCAACAACGAGGCCGAGATATTCCTGAGCATTAATGCTCTCGGCAACCTCAACATCCTGAAGTTGCTGATGCAGAAGCATTACTGTTTTTATCTTGTTACGCAGAATTTCAAGTATGTCGCGGGCGCCCGGATCTTCTACATACATCGAATCAAGAGCAACCATATTATTTATAAGAGAGAGGTTGTTTTTGGTTCTGTGATGCATTTCCCGAAGCAGCATTTCCTTCTCTTCCGCACTGGCGATGATTTCATTCCGGAATTTAAAATACCCCTGAAGGACCTGCGTCATAACAAGGGCTCCGAGAAAAACTGTATATGTACTGGCCGTCTCGCCGATGGAAAATTCCCGGAGATTTCTGCCGAATAATGGAAAGAATCTCAGAAAATTATAAAAATGAAACAATGCAAAAAAAGATAACGGGTAGACTACTGCAAATCCGCCCTTTATACCGGACCTTCGGGCGGAAACAAGAATAACCACACCTCTGATGTAGATTATAATAAAGAAAATATCAATAATAAATAAGTACGCTTGCAGTTCCTGATTCACCAATAGAATAACCGAAAACAAACTGAATAACGTAAAAAGCGCTATACTTATCTTTTTGCTGAGAACCCGGCCAATGAATACCCCGCACCCGTAAACAATAATACATGCGCCGCCCATCCTGAAAAATAAACCTGCTATTTTTATCAGGGCATAGTTACAGGAGGCGGATATAATAAAAAATACTATTCCCAGAGACAAGCACAGAACCCCGGTAGTCCAGGCCCCTGTCCCGGGCAGTCTTTTGTTTATCAACCATGAATATGCCATTATTGCAGAAAGCATCAAATTTACAAGAGATAAAAAAACAGAAACTTCCAGACTGCTCAGCGCCATATAATCCTCTACGGTTAAATCTTAATATACGGCATGTGAGAAATCAAATTCCAAACGCAATCAGACAGGCAAAATTATGAGATCTACTTTAAAGATTGCAAAGCAACATCCAGATTATCACCCAATTTATCCGTAATGCTCATCCATATTTTTTTTCTGTTCTTCAGCTTAAGACGGGTAGACGCCTGTACTTTTTCATACATCCTGGAATGCTTTTTTATTTGAAGATAGTTTTCTTTTTCTGCAGGGCTGTAGATTTCATTTAATTTAATCGCAACTTCTTCGTCCAGAAGTTTCGTATATTCACCATTCAGTATCCGGTAGTTATTTTGTACAAGCTGCAAGTATTCGAGTATGTTTTTATCTATGGAATCAATTTCAGACAGCTCATCAACAATCATTGAATAAGTCCTGAGCGCAGCGTCATAATACATTGCGTTAAACATGGTCCCGGAAGATTTATACAATTCAAGAAGGTTTCGACATTTATCTTCAAATTTTCTTCCGGCAACCGTATCTTTGCAGCCTTTTTCAAGCAGCAGCTTGACCGCTACCGACGCAATATCCAGCGAATCAATAAAGACCCGGGATTTCCAAAGTTTCTTCTCAAGACTCCGGTGTAAATTTTCCATAGGTTCCACCAGCTTCAACCGGCATTCCTCTTCAGGAAGAAAAACAACGTCATAAACATTCAGGCTGACGCCCTTGAATTCAACGGTTCCGGTATTAAAGAAATCAATATTTTTAAAAATATCTTCCCTGTTTCCCGTTTCCGGTAATTTCAATTTCTGATATACATGGTTTGTTAACATGATTTTATTCTTGTCGGGGCTAATCTTGTTTGCCCGGGCCTGAAGCCTTGCAGCAGTATTGACTATGTCACCGGAAATATCACCGTCACGTGTAATTATCAACGGTGTAAATTTCTGCCCGCCGGCAATTCCGGCGGATATCTGAAATTTGGGAAGAACTGTTCCCGGCAGTTTCCTGCTCAGTACTGTATTGCTGAACGACCGGCCCTGTGTATTAAAATACTCCATAATCTGAAGTACCGAATTAAGCACATCAGAAGCTGATGCTCCTATCAGAAGAATCTCGTCGCCCTGGGCCCGTTTGCTGATAACCCCCGAATCAAAACAGATTGCGTTTACATCCTCATAGATCATCCTGTCAAGCAGATCAATCATCGACATATTTCTCTTTTTATCATGGCAGTATTTTGTATAACCATGGATATCAAGAAGACCAAGATAGATATCGGGAATTGACATAAAGCGTTTAAGATCTCCGCCGAAACGAAAACTCTGATCCGCTATCACAAGCGTTCGCCACAAATCCGGGTATTTTTTCGGCGTTACATCCTTAAAAAACCCCCAGTACAACTTGCGCTGAAGCGCAAAAACCCTGAACAGACACTTACGAAGGCCGGGGCTGATCCTGTATTTGGAAACTGCTTTCTTTAATGAGGAGAAGGTAGTAAGTTCACCATTTATAACCTTTTCGTACAGCTGCAGAAGAAGAAGTTTTTCTGCGGTATCGGCATAATCGTCAAAACCGTCCATAGTGTTTTTATTATCGGTCGAAATTGACAATCAATACAGGCCTCATGCAGATATAAAAAACCCGGAAAAGCAGCACTTGTCCTGTACGTTTTTCCGGGAGGAAATTTGACTTGCAGAAGCAAGTCTGAAATAATATGATAATTCAATCTACACGGCAAATGTGTTGATTGTGTGTGCTTCTATTGTTAGTTATCTGGATTCCTACCTGTAGAAATTCGAAGCCTTCCAGTAACCGGACATTTTTTCAGTAACCCTGAAGTTATTCTGTACAATCAAATCGTTTTCTGTTAAATTCAGAGTCCCTTCAATTACCGATGCAACAGGATACAATGCTTTTCCATCATAATCATACAAGACAACTTCACAATATTCGGCATTTCCGGAACTTGTTACAGTTTCAAGCTGTCTGAGTATTCCTTTACCGTCAATCCAGGCACGGCCTGTTGTCTTTATACATATATTACTTTCAGGATCCTTATAGTTTTTATTGAGAAAATCACTGTCAGCTATAGCTTCTTCAAAATTATATCCATACTGAGCGGCGTCGCGGTATAGAGTGTATTCAAATATTGAACATTCTGTCCCGCTCAGGTTTTCAACTGAACCGGTATTTACAACCTTTACATCAGCATCATCTATGTCGTCATCAAAGGGAGTCCACAGCAGGCCGTCATTTACGGCGCTCCTCTTTGAAAGGACCGCAGAATCTCCTGCAAAATCTATTCCCAGCTTCTGACCTGATAACAGTTCACCCGTTGTTCCGGAAAAAATATAATCTTTGTCCTCGCTATAAAAGATAACAAGTTCGTCTTTGCTTATGGTATCTCCGGACGGACTCAAATCTTCCCATACTACAGTCTTTTTCACAGGAAGCACCGATGCGCTTGCATCGACAATGTCCGCCGCTTTATACCATAGGGCATTACCTTCTGTTGCATACTCGCTGCTGCCAGCTGCGAATACCGGGAAGCCGCTGATTAGCGCTGTTGCACATACGGCAAGAATAATTATGTTTCTCTTCATTTTGAAACTCCTTGAATTGAATGTACTGATAATCTAATTCAGTAATATTGAGACTGGATGGATTGAAAATGTAACCTTGATGAAGAATTGTATGTATTTAATGTTGAATGCAAAGACATTAAAAAAGACAGGCAGTAAATGCCCGTCTTTTTAAAAGCAAAACAAAAACGAAGAATATTTTTAAAAATCAACATCCGCAAGCAGGTATAATCCGCTTCCGGTCATTGATGTGGAATCGCTCCAGAGAACAGTCGCTACATCTTCAGAAGAAGCCGCTACATAACCGACTCCGACACCGAAGGCGCCGAAATTATATTTGCCGCCTATATCTATTGACTGGAATGGAGTGGATTCGTTGAAATCCATATCAGCAATGGCATAGATATCGGCATTTTCTACAGCTGACGTGCTTATCTCTACCAGACAATCCTTAAACAGCGAGGTGTCGCTTGCTCCTCCGATTCCGGCCGAAACATGGAAGGTCTCAATATCGGCGGCTATACCGGAACTCCAGCCGGCGGCAGCACCGTCAATATCATATGTAAATGAAGCAGGGACAAAAAGCGAAACCGCACCGGCATCAATATTATAACCGGCTTCTATCCACAGGTTACCGTCAGTGAAAGCGTTCATTTCGCCGTAATATCCTATCAGAAAATTTGCGCCTTCAACCGGCTCGCCGGCAACTGCAATATTCATATGAGAAGCTGCAAAATCCAGCCAGTACATAAGGTTGTAACCGGCATAGCCCAGGTCGACGGCAAAAGCGAGATCAGTCGAAGGCTGCATCTGCCCCTGAGTCCAGAGATAATCGCCGGCAGGTGTTGAATAGTAGTACTCCTCACCGCTTCTGGATACATAATTCCAGTTGCAGAAGTAGGTATCAAAAAGGCCTACTGTAACATTTACATCAAACGTATCAACACCAAGGGCTCCTGCAAGATTTGAAGTTACACGGAAATCATCTACAGAAATATTGCTCACGGAATGGTAGGACGCTGTTTCATCTTCTTCAGTAGCAGGATCATCTTCCATTGTTTCCTGGCCGGCCCAGTCGGCGCCTTCAGAATCAAGCTCAAGATTTACCGTGGTATTCTCATCTATGGCAGCATCGATATTCAGTTCGGCCTTAAGGGCTGATGTCGAAATATCCGGAGTAAAGAGATCCGTTGCCCCCAGCATCAATTCACCGCTTATCTCCGGTTCAGCAAAAACAACCGCCCCCGCCGCAATAAGTAATGCAAGCACAATTAACAGCTTTTTCATATTCATTTTTCTCCTTGGGAATAAAATATTTAGAGACAGAATGAGCGTGTATTGTGTGAAATATATGTATGTTATGTGTGGTGTATTTGTTTTTTCAAACGCTGCTTTTTATTTATGATTTGTACCGCAAAAGCTGTAGCCATAACCGCGAACTGTTTCTATCCAGAGTTCGGAGCCAAGCTTTGCGCGAATATTCTTTATATGACTGTCAACTATTCTGTCGTACCCGTCAAAACAGTATTCAAGCGAATGATCAAGAATCTGCTCACGCGAAAGAACTACATGTGCATTTGAAATAAGATAGGTCAGAATCTTCCATTCCGTTAATGTGAATTTCACCTCTTCATCATTCAGATATATTTTATGACCGGGAATATCCATTTTTATAATGCTGTCGCCGGCCTGCCAGAACTGAATATTTACAGCCTGATCTTCATCTTTATCCGGTTTTCTGCGTTTAAGTACGGCCTTTATGCGCAGGATCAATTCCTTATGAGAAAAGGGCTTCTGGATATAATCATCACCCCCCAATTCAAAACCGAGGATTCTGTCTGATTCTGCAGACCTTGATGTAAGAAAAATAATAGGTATGTCGGAAAAATTTCTTATTTCCTTGACAAGATAAAATCCATCACCGTCCGGAAGAGTAATATCCATCAATGCAAGATCAACATCTTTCTTTCTCAAATAATCTTTAACTCCCGAACAGGATTCAAATTCAACAACTTCAAAGTCTTCAATTTTAAGATAAGCTGCAACGGCCTCTCTTATTGCCGTATTATCTTCAATAATTGCAATAGTCTGCATAACCACTCCCGTATGAAAACATTTTCTGATTATAAGTCCGAAATAAATCTTGTTTGTTAAATTAATGTAATTGCTTTGTAAACTATGTAAAAATGCCCTGAAGATATATTGACAATATGTTGATTGGATGTTGATTGGATGTAATATTGAAACACTATGAAAAGTATGGGAACAAATTTCACAATTGCTCTAATCTCGGTTAATATTCTTATTATCACCCTGCTGAGTTTCAGCATCATAATCGGCTTTCTGCAGGTCACTGCCGAATGGGAAGAAGTTGTAAAAACAGACATTACGGCAGCGCTGAATATTGCTCTCTCGGAAAAACACGCGGATATAGACGATATATCAGAACTCAGCAGGTTTGAGTTAACAGAGCTCACGGAAAATTCACTTGATGAGTTTAAAGGCAAATTACATTCTATCAGATACTATTCAGGGAATGGAGACCTGCTTTCGTCGTATAATTTATCGATATCTTCCGATATACCGGTAAAGTCGCCGTTAAGATTTTCTTCTCTCAAACCCGAATTAATTAAATGGACAGCAAGGGTAAGGTACTCTATCCTTCAAAATAAAAACAGCAAATCCGGTGTGCTGACAGGAAAAATGCATAATGAACTGGGAAGAGTGGAAATTTTATCGTACCCCCTTATGGGATATAAATATTCGGTTTATTTTGATCAGATAATTACAAAAGCATTCTTTATCGGTATTATCTTTTCGTTAATTATTTCATTTACAATATCATTACTGATATCCGGAAATATAAGCAAACATTCAAAGATTTTTGCAGGGCAGCTTGCCGAGCTTGCCGGGGGCAAGCGAAACGTAAATTTTATCCGGGGCACAACAAAAGAAATGGAATCTTCAACAAAAGCGGCAGAAAGCCTTCAAAAAGAATTAAAATACAGCGAGGAAGCCCAACTAAGAAAATTAAAAGACATTATTCACGATTTAAAAACCCCTGTGTCTGCTCTCAGCATCCAGTTTGAAGCCTTATGCGACGGAGTTCTTCAGATTAATAATAAACGGATAAATCTGTTATCTTCTGAATTTGAACGAATTGAGGAAATAATTTCCGAACTTTCAAAATACACAAAACTTGCATCCGAAGATTATATTCCGGAACCGGAGGCATTTGATATGAACTCGCTAATTGAGGAAGTCCTGGCAAGATTTCAGCTTCAGGCAAAACAAAAAAATATATTATTCGAATTTGTCAGGCAAGATAATTCACTATTCATTGAAACAGACAGAATTGGAATAATGCGGGTAATGAATAACCTGGCGGTTAACGCGCTCAATAACGCCCCGGAAAACACTCATATTAAAATTTCAGCAGAGTTGGTAAAAAGTATTATCAATGAATCTGAAGTAATTGCTGTCGAAATTGAAAACACAGGGATGATTGAAGAAAAGGATCTTCCATTAATCTTCGACAGGCTTTATCGCAGCAAGAATACCGGCTACCACGGCAGCGGGCTGGGTCTCGCAATCTCAAAAACCATAGTTGAGAAAAACAGCGGAAAAATAACAGCCAGAAATACTGCATTTAACACTGTAGTATTTCGGATGGAACTGCCGGCAAAGACACGTCTGAAAGACTATTTGTAGAGAGTTACCCTGTTTCGTCCGTTGTTTTTGGAAAGATACATAGCTTCATCAGCTTTTATTACAAAACTTTCAAGAGTATCGCTGCCTTCCGGAACTGCCGAATAAATACCGGCGCTTACAGTAACAGCTTCCGGAACCGTCTTATAACTGAGTTCTGCTATCCGTTTATTTATTCTGTTAAAAACCGTAAGCGCAGCTTTACTTTCAGTTTCGGGCAGTATTATAACAAATTCTTCGCCTCCGTATCTTGCAAATAAATCAACCGTTCTGAGCTCTCCTGCAGCCACTTCAGCCATCTTCTTTAAAACCTCATCGCCTGCTATATGCCCATATGTATCATTCACTTTTTTGAAATGATCAATATCAAACATTATCATTGATAAGCTCTGTTTAGAGCGTCTGGCGGTTTCCACCATAATTCGCCCTTCAATCTGAAACCTGTACCGGCTGCCAATTTTCGTAAGAGCATCCCCCATTGCCATCTGATATGCTCTTTCATGAAGCCGCGCGTTTTCAAGGGCTGTGGCTACATGCACGGCAATTACTTCCGCAAGCTTCACATCATGAGGGCTGTACGCGCCCCTGCTTGCGCTGTCGAGCGCCATCAATCCGATTACTTCGCCGTAACGGATAAGGGGTATACCAATCCACGAGCAAACAGGGTGTTCAGGATCCGGCTGAACAAATCTCGGAAAATCCACCGTAACATCATTTGAGAATACAGGCTGCTTTGAATTGATTGCTTTTGTGCTGAGACTGCCTTCTTCCGGATAAGGAAACTTCAGATTCATTACTGCGTTTTTATTGCTGAATCCCACTCCCCCGATAACTTCCAGTTCATTTTTATGTAAAAGCTGAACTGTTCCGGTATCATATGCAATTACTCGCTGGGTTTCCTCCAGAATCCTGCTGACGGTTTCATTCATATTCAGAGATGCGCTTATCGCAGCCGCAATCTGCCTCATTGATTCGGCTTCGGCATGATTGGCTCTTAACCGTATTTCGATTTCCTTATATTCAGTAACATCCATTTCATGGATAATTATAAAATTGGAACCCTCTTCAGCAGATTTGCCTATTTTGGCATTGCATTTGACCCATATAAACGATTTTTTATCGGTATTTCTTCGGTAGGTTTCGCTGAATTTATCAATTCTGCGGTTTATAAGCAGATCAAAAAAAGGCAGTATCACGGGCTTGTCCTGAGGATCAATATTTTTTATAAAATTCTCAAAACTTAATATGCAGCAAATTCCGTCGGGGTCTTTACTCTTTCGTACAAGTATGCCCGGTAAATTGTCCATATCACCGCTGTAGTACACATCCATCATATATATTATACCATGGAGATCGGATTTTACCGATCTGTTTATGGAATAACCATGTTATAATACCGCCATTAAGGAAATCAGATGTACCGACTGATACTTGTAGACGATGAGGCAATAATCAGAGAGGGGATATCAAGCTGTTTACCGTGGGGTGAAAACGGCTTTGAACTTGCGGGGATGTTCGAACACGGCGAACAGGCCCTTGACTACCTTGAACACAATCCTGTTGATATAGTAATTACCGATATAAATATGCCTAGAATGGACGGTTTGACATTGAGCAGAATTCTGGCTGAGCGATTTCCAAAAATAACAGTTCTGCTGCTGTCGGGTTATGATGATTTTGAATATGCCCAGGAAGCATTGAAAAACCAGGTAAGAGACTTTCTTCTGAAACCCATTACAGCAGGCGAACTTAAAGATGTTTTACTCCGTGTCGAGAAAGAAATGAACATCTCCAGAGAGCAGGATCGGGAACAGGAAATATTGAAAGAACGCCTCTCGGAAAGTTTTCCGCTTTTGCGTCAGAGATTTCTGTACAGGCTTGTTTCCGGGAAAATCCCCCATGAGAACCTCAGCCGACGAATGGAAGATCTGCAATTCAGGGATATGAAATCATTCTACCAGGTTACGGTACTTAATTTGCCTGAAAGCTGGGATGATCTTGACGCATTGACTCTGACAGAATATCTGAAAACCAGCATTCGGCAGGAAGACGAAATATTCTCCAACAGGGAAGAAGATATTGTAATTCTTCTTCAGGGAAACAATGCTGATGAACTGGTAAGACGCGCGCGGAAAATAGGGGAAACAGCTTTCAAACATACCTCCCGACATGAAAAAGAGCAAATATCGGTAGGCTGCGGTGAAGTTGTAAAAACCACGGAAGATCTGCAGGGCTCATACCGCGGGGCCTGCAGTGCAATCGACTATTCAAAAGTTCTCGGGCTCTCGCAGATCATATCAATAAATGAAGTCCGCGACCGAAAACGAATATCTTTCGAGGCGTTCAACAGGAAAGCGGGAGAACTGGCCGCAGCACTGAAAACCGGCAGCCCGCAGGCAGCCGATGCAAAGATCGAGGAGATTTTTACCTTTTTCGAAGAACATTATCTGACAATGTCCGAAGCCTCGGGATACCTTATCCGTCTCCATTTTCTGATACTGCAATTCCTTTACGAGATGGACCTGATGGATTCGGGGGCCAACGAACCGTTGTTCAACCAGCCCGGTAATTTCGGTTCGCTGATCCAGGCTAAAATGTCCTTCCTTCGAATGCTGGCGGAAATACAAAAAATTATTCAATCCAGAAGGTACGATGTTGTGCTTTCAAGAATAGATAAAGCCCGCAGGATTATATCGGAACGATATATCGACAATACTTTTTCGCTTCAGGACATCTGCGACGAATTGTACCTTTCAACCAGCCAGTTCAGTCTGCTGTTCAAGGAAGGAACAGGTCAAACCTTTGTTGAATACCTGACCGGGTTCAGGGTTGAAGAAGCAAAGAAACTCCTTAAAACAACCGACATGAAAGGATATGAAGTGGCCGAACAAACAGGTTTTTCCGATCCGCGTTATTTCTCAATAGTATTCAAAAAACTGACCGGCCTGACGGCAATGGAATACCGCAAAGGTGTAGCAGAATAATGCGCAGCTGGGGATTCGGAACACTACAATCAAGGATCTATACCATATTCACACTGATGATTTTTGCGGCCGTCTTTATCATGCAGCTTGTATCATTCCAGTATACAATCAATACAGTCCGAAATTCAGTACTGGCCAGCAACCGGGCCCTTCTGGGACAGCTTGCCACCCAGATTGACGGTTATATAAGCAGCATGGAACAGCTTGCAGACACTGTTGTTGAAGACAACCTGGTTCAGCAGTGCCTCATACAGAGCTCCGGGAGCGCTGTCTGTATGGAAACCGAAAAAAGACTTGCCAATTATATTCAGGCCAGGGAAGATATCTCGGGAATTTTTTTATTCAGTAACGACGGGCGGCTGATTTCCGGAGACCCTGCAGCAGAGATTAACCCCTGGATGGATATAAAAGAGAAACACTGGTATAAATCTGCCCGGGAGGCAATGGGCCGGACGACGGTCTCCACCTCATATGTACAGAATATCGTTAAGGGTAAATATTCCTGGATAGTCTCAATCAGCAGGGCTGTAATATCAAACGATACAAGGCAGTTTCTTGGTATTCTGCTGCTTGATCTTAAGTTCAACAGAATAAACGAACTCTGCAGATCACTGGTTATCGGAGAGAGAAGTTATGATTTTATTCTCGACAAGGACGGAAACTATGTGTTTCACCCGATGCAGCAGCTTGTCTACAGCAATATCAGAGTTGAGCCTGTTGAAGAAATAATAAAACTTGCCCAAACCCCCGGTTCCGATCCATATTTCGACGGTGAGCATTATTTTACGGTTGAAACCTCTGCATTGACAGGCTGGCATATCGTTAATGTAACATACCGCAGGGATATTACTACAGACTGGCGTTATGTCCAGCTTTCCTACGCGGTAATTGGCCTGATACTTTTCATAGTAGTCGGTATATTCACAAACATGATTTCATCAGGTATTACCAAACCGGTTCGTAAACTGCAGGATATTATGAAAAGCGTAGAATATGGTGAATTTCATCTGGCCGGCAATATAAAAGGAACCGATGAGATCAGGGAGCTGGCCCGTGAATATGATATAATGGTCAGCCGGATAAGAGAGCTTGTCGACGAGAATGTCCGTGAACAGGAACTGAAAAGAAAAAGCGACTTGAAAGCGCTTCAGGCGCAGATCAATCCTCATTTTCTCTACAACACCCTTGATTCCATCATATGGATGGGAGAAATGGGTCAAAACCGTGAAGTCGTTCAGATGACTTCCGCCCTGTCAAAGCTTTTCAGAATATCAATCAGCAAGGGCCGCGAAATTATTACCATTAACGAGGAGATAGCTCATGTACAGTCCTATCTTACTATACAGGAAATGCGTTACCGCGATAAATTCCGTTATATGCTTGATATAGAACCGGAACTGCATGATATGCAGATTCTGAAGATTACCCTTCAACCGCTTGTTGAGAACGCAATCTATCACGGCATTAAAGAGGTTGACCACCAGGGCTTCATCAGCATCACCGGTCGAAGGCAGAACGAAGATATAATCATGGAAGTTACGGATAACGGTCTGGGGATGACTTCCGGACAGCTGGAAGAGCTTAAAACCGGAATCTTTGCCGACTCCGCCGAAAAGCAAAAACTCAGTAGACAGGGTATGGGTGTCAGAAATGTCCATGAGCGCATCAGACTTTACTTCGGAGATGAATACGGATTGAAAATAACAAGCAGCTACGGCAAAGGCACTACTATCTCGGTCAGAATACCGCTGGCTGTTGTCCAGGAGACATCAGTATGAAAAACTGGTCCATGCTGCTGCTCAGCCTGTTTGCAGCCCTGGTGCTTTTTATTTTTCTTTCCGTCTTTTATGGAAACTCGCGAACTGAAGAATTAAATCTGGACAAGCCGATCCAGATAGTATTGAAATCAATAAAAGGTCAGCCTATGGACTTCTGGGATGTTGTTCAGCAGGGAATTGATCAGGCGGCCAAAGAATTCGGCGTTGAGGTGGAAATATCCGGCCCCCGTTTTGAAAAGGAAATAACCCTCCAGATAAACATACTCAACGGCATACTGGAAAAAGAACCGCCTATGCTTATTCTTGCGGCAAACGACTTTAAACGCCTGGTTCAATCCGTCGAAAATGCAGCAGCAAAAAAAATTCCGGTAATAACACTTGATTCGGGCGTAGATTCGGATATACCGGTATCCTTTATTGCAACAGACAACCTGGAAGCGGGATTTAAGGCCGGAACCGAAATGAAGAGGCTGATAGAAGGAAAAACCAACAATGAAATAGCGATCGTCAGCCATATTCAGGAAACCGCCACGGCAATAGACCGTGAGGCCGGAGTCCGAAGCGCGCTGGAAAGCGAAAATATCATAGGCACCTGGTTTTGTGATGTCGAGCAGGAAAAAGCCTACCTGATAACCCTTGAACTGCTTAAAAATCCCGAGCTGGGCGGGATTGTGGCGCTGAATGAAGTATCAGCTTTGGGTGTTGCCCGCGCTATAGACGAAACTGGAGAAAAAGACCGGGTTTTCGTCGTCGGGTTCGACAATGCAATCAGGGAATTACTTTTTCTTGAAGAAGGTGTTATTAAGGCTACTGTAGTTCAGCGTCCGTATAATATGGGATACCTTGCAGTAAAGACTGCTGCAGAGTACCTGTCCGGGAAACCTATAGAAAGAATAATCGACACTGGTTCCGTTCTGATAACAAAGGAAAACATGTTTCAGCGGGAATATCAGGAACTTCTGTTTCCTTTCACCGCACAATAAAAATGTAAAATTCATTCAAATTTCAGCCGTAACTGGAAAATCTTAAACATTCTCCGTAAATTCCTCGATTTCGCGATCTCATTTTCGGGTGGATAATTGAAATATCTTTTGGAAGAAGGAGTTACCAACGGTGAGGGAAACAGTCCTCTCAATGAAAAAAATTGATAAACGTTTTACCGGCGTACACGCATTGAAGGGTGTGGATTTTGATCTGCGTGAGGGCGAGATACACGCCCTTGTCGGTGAAAACGGAGCCGGTAAATCTACGCTCATGAAAGCGCTGACCGGAATATTTCCGAAAGATTCCGGTGAAATTTTTTATCTTGGAAAACTTTTCAATCCGTCCGGCCCAAAAGATGCGCTGGAAAAAGGTATTGGAATCATTCATCAGGAACTTAACATGATGGATGAACTGACAGTAGCTCAGAATATATTTATCGGACGCGAATCAATGAACGGAATGTTTCTAAGCGAAAAGAAACAGAACCAGCGGACTGCAGGGTTGTTAAACCGTTTGAATATGGATATTGATCCGACAGTCACACTGGGCAAACTCACAGTCGGCAAACAGCAAATGGTGGAGATTGCCAAGGCGGTATCTCATGATCTCAAAATACTTATCCTCGACGAACCCACTGCAGCGCTTACCGAAACTGAGATTAACGACTTGTTTTCAATCATGCGCGACCTTGCAGCAAAAGGCGTTGCAATGATCTACATTTCGCACAGAATGGACGAAATCGGCCAGATTACCGATCGTGTAACAGTTCTTCGCGACGGTGAATACGTCGGAACAAAAAACACCACTAATATTTCCAAGGAAGACATTATCAACATGATGGTCGGCCGCGTTATATATGAAGAACCAAAATCAAAAAGCAATGTCCCCAAAGATGCTCCCGTTGTACTTGAAGTTAACAACCTGAATGCCGGGAAAATGGTTAAAGATGTCAGTTTCAAACTGAGACGCGGCGAAATCCTCGGTTTTGCAGGCCTTATGGGCGCCGGCAGAACCGAGACTGCCCGTGCGGTTTTCGGAGCCGACGAGATTGAAACCGGCACCATTTTTGTTGACGGAAAACCCGTCAGGGTTAACACGCCGATGGACGCTGTAGGCTACGGAATCGGATACCTGTCCGAAGACCGAAAACGGTTCGGCCTTGCAGTCGGAATGAGCGTTGCCGACAATGCGATACTTGCCTCATACGAAAAGTATGCGCGCGGCCTCTTCATTCATAAAAAACAGGTTGAAACAGTTGTAAATACCTACGTTGACAAACTGAAAATTAAAACACCGAACCTGGATCAACTGCTCAAAAATCTCTCCGGAGGAAATCAGCAGAAGGTAGTTATAGCAAAATGGCTTATCAGAAACAGCGACATTCTTATCTTTGACGAACCGACCCGCGGGATTGATGTCGGTGCAAAAAGTGAAATTTACACGCTTATGAACGAACTGGCCCGCGAAGGAAAATCGATAATCATGATTTCTTCGGAACTGCCGGAAATCCTGAGAATGAGCGACCGAATCATGGTCATGTGTGAAGGCAGAATAACAGGCGAAATTGATATCGAAGATGCATCACAGGAAAAGATAATGCATTACGCCACTATGCGAAATCAGGAGAATAAATAATGAAAACCTTGAACGATAATAAAACAGTCTGGGAAAACATGAAGGAAATCGGAATGCAGAAATTTCTTGCACCGGCTGCTCTTGTAATCCTGTACGTATTTTTTGGATTATTCGGACGTAACTTTTTTTCCTACACCACCCTTGTTAACATACTTGATTCATCATATTACATCGGATTCATTTCAATCGGGGTAACCTTCGTTATAATCACAGGCGGTATCGATTTATCATGCGGCACGGTTATGATGTGCGCGGCAATCATCGGAGGAACTGCATACAAAACCTGGGGCTGGTCGATGGCGGCATCGCTTGTTCTGATAATGGCGGTTGCAATTGCTTTCGGAGTTTTTAACGGCATACTCGTATCAAGACTCAGTCTGCCGCCTTTCATAGCCACATTGGGAACAATGATGATTTCCATGGGCGTAGGTTCTATTGTATCAAACGTAAGAAGCGCAACCTTCCCTACCCGTGCAAATGAAGACGGATGGTTCAAGGATTTCTTTAAATATATCACCGAAGACCGTTTCTCAATCCCGACCGGGGCAATAATTCTGTTCGGCGTGGCAATTATAGCATTCATCGTCCTTACAAAAACAAAAATGGGACGATACATCTTTGCAATCGGCAGCAACAAGGAAGCAGCCCGGCTTTCAGGCGTAAATGTAAAATTATGGGAAATGATGGCTTATGTCGTCAGCGGAATCTGTTCAGGCATAGGCGGAATAGCTTTCGCCGCGGTATATACAACAGTTATGCCGGCACAGGGTCAGGGGTTTGAACTGTATGCAATTGCAGGAGCAGTAATCGGCGGAACATCGCTTTCCGGCGGCATCGGATCTGTTTTCGGCACGATGATCGGTGTTTACATCATGAGTGTTCTGCGCGCCGGGCTTCCGTCAATGGATCTTCAGGCGCACTTTCAAACCTTTTTTACAGGTATTGTTGTAATTGGAGCAGTACTGCTTGATCTTTACCGCAATAAAAAGGCTTCTGAAGTCAGGATTCTTACCCCTGCCGACTCATACAGACAGTCGATGCTTGAGACAATTGCCGAACTCAAAAACCAGCTGGCCTCCGGAAGCGGCGATGCCGGAGCGCTTAAAAGGGAAATTGCCGAGACACGTACCCGGATGAAAATTACATACACAAAGATGAGAAGTGAAGAAAAAGCTGAAAAAGCCAGGATACTTGCAGAAGAGAAAGCCGCTGAGCGTGAATTTCTGCTCGCATCAAAGAAATCGCAATAAAAAAGGAATAAACCTGAGTATTCAGGTTAAAAATTAGGAGGATGAATAAAATTGAACCTCCATGTTCAATTTTATTTCGAAGTTTGAAAGCGTTGCTATTCAAACTTCACCTCGACAACCCGCATCCATGGCGGGAATCCATAGGAGGATATTTATGAAAATGTCAAAAGTACTGATTGTTGCATTAATCGCAGCTGTGGCAGTTACATTCGCCGCACCGGTTTTTGCAGGAGGACAGCAGGAAAAGGGGACCCCTTATATCGCTGTAGTTTCAAAGGGAGAACAGCACGACTTCTGGCAGCAGGTAAAACTTGGCGCTAACGCGGCGGCAGAGGAATACGGCGTTGATATCACATTTGAAGGCCCTCCTTCAGAAAGTGACGTTCAGATTCAGGTTGAAATGCTGAACAATGCAATGGCAAAGAATCCTGTAGCAATCGCACTTGCCGCCCTCGATACAACTTCGGTAATGGACCAGCTTCAGGAATGCCTTGATGCAGAAATCCCCGTAATCGGATTTGACTCCGGTGTACCTAATGCACCCAAAGGCTCAATCTATGCAAACGCATCAACTGATAACTATAATGCCGCCGGAATGGCAGCAAAGAAGATGTTTGAAGTAATCAAGAGCGACATTGAAGCCGCCAGCGCTGCAGCTCCTGTAGCAATCGTTGTATTAAACCAGGATGCGGCGGGTGAATCTCTTCTTTCACGCGGACGTGGTTTCAGAGACACAATGGTCGACCTTATTGTATCAAACACAGCACTCTCGGCTTCCGATATCAAGGTTCAGGGAAACCCCGCCTATATAGATGCAAAGAACCCAACAAGCGGAAAAAAAGTTTTCATCGAAATGGTAGTACCCGCTTCTGCGGCAGCAACAGATGCAGCGGCAGCAGCTACAGCAGTACTGAACAAGGTAAAAGAAGCTAACATACTCGGTATTTTCTGTTCAAATGAAGCAACCGTAAAAGGACTTCTTGCAGCAACAAACGACGGAGCAGATCTTCCTGCAGCTTATCCGGGCGTAACTGTTATCGGATATGATGCCGGTGAAGGCCAGAAAAATGCCGTAAGAAATGAGTATTTCCTCGGTTCAATTACCCAGGACCCGTACTCTATCGGCTACAAGGCTGTTGAGCTTGCTTACAAAGCTTACAAGGGTGAAAGTGTATCCGACGTAGACACAGGCGCCAAGTTCTACAATAAAGACAATATGGATGATGCAGATATCAAAGGTCTGTTGTATGATTGATTAAGATTCATATACAGTTGAATCTTTTTGAGGGGCTCCTTTCGGGAGTCCCTTTTTTATAGTATAATCCAGACCGACAACCCGGGCTGTTATAGAGTGTCATCCAATAACAGAGTTTGTTTTTCTTCCAATTGAAAATACTTTATCTGCTGCATCAGTCCTTCAGCCTGGCTACTGAGTTCCTCAGCTGTTGAAGCAAGTTCTTCCGATGATGCCGCATTTGCCTGAACAACATTATCCAGCTCTTTAACGCTTCCGGAAATCTGATCCGTTCCGGTCCTCATCTCGGATATTGACGAGCTGATTTCCTGTATTAAATCGGCTGTTTTGCGTATTTCCGGAACCAGGGCTTCGAGATTGGTTCCGGCCTGAGACGAAATTGCAACTGACTCCGATGACAGTCCGCTGATTTCTCCTGCAGCCAGACCGCTGTTCTCGGCGAGCTTTCTGACCTCACTTGCAACAACAGCAAACCCCTTGCCGGATTCGCCGGCGCGCGCAGCTTCAATGGCGGCGTTAAGAGCCAGAAGATTGGTTTGCTTTGCAATATTATCTATTAAAATAGTTTTTTCAGCAATCTGGTTCATAATCTCAACAGTTTTGTCCACGGCTTCTTTACTTGTAATTGCACTATCAACAACTTTTCTAGAAAGAGCATCAGCTGTTGCCGCATTATCAGCGGTGTTCTGAATGTTTAATACCATATCTTCAAGTGAAGAAGAGACTTCTTCCGTGCCGGCCGCCTGTTCAGTAGCCCCCTGGGATACTGTTTCAGAACTCTCGCTTATCTGCCGGCTGCCCGCGGTAAGGTTCTCTGCCGCATTTGAAATATTTAAAACAACATTGCTGATTCTTTCGGCCATTTCTGTCTGAGAAACAACAAGCTCTCCAATCTCATCCCTGGATAGATTTTGGACCATCCGGAAGGTCGTAAGATTTCCGTCGGCAAGTTCTTTTGAAAGTGTCAGGCCTTTTACGATACTCCGGCTTATTCCGACGGCAACCACTATTACAATAAGAATTGAAATAATAACCGCTGCCGCAAGAATCAGGATATAAAGCAGTATTGAAGATCTTATATCGGAAAACATCTTGTTGACTATCCTGTCAATTTCAACCTGTCCAAGCTCGCCAATTTTATTTATGCTCTCACGCATTGTTTCAAAAATAGACAGGATCCTGGAAGTTTGTGCTTTTATGTATTCATTATCATCAAAATATTTTCCCTCAAGCAGGATAACCTCATCCGAATTCTTTTTCCATTCAGCAATTTCCGAGTTAAAATCTTCCGACAGTGAGGCTGCCCCGGCCCCGAAAAGCGCTGCTGCTTCAGAGACCCGGTCTATTGTCTGCTCCAGGTTTTCATAATAATCCGCTTTCTGCTGCTCATACCCTTCACGATTGGACACACTTTCGACAAGCAGAGTTGCCGTATATGCCTGGTAAAAATCCCTGTCGCCGTTAAGCACAAGCGAAAGAGCGTTCTCAAGATTGAGTCTGCGGGAAATAGATAAATCACGTTTTAATTCTGTATCTATTAATTCGCCGATTTGATCGATAATAACTCTGGCATTATTAAAAGCGGCAATAGCAGCCAGTTTTGCTTCGTTCTTGATGCGGTTCCCCTCTACAACCTTAAGTTCACGTTGAATAATTTCATTGGAAAATTTTTCCCACTCGGTATAGTCCTCCCTGAATTTATTTAACGACTCCAGCATATCGGATGAAAACCGTTCTTCACCGGCAGTTATTCTGTCCCAGGTCTGCCCGACATTCTCCTGAAAAGTATCCCTGTATAACTCCGCTTCGGATAAATTGGCGCTGTCAACAATACTCAATTCAGCAATCAGAGCCTGATGAGCATCTCTGTCCGCCTCGCTTATCTGGACACGATCATTATCAAGAACAACAATCGCGCCTACTGAATTCCGAATGCTGAGAAAATTAAATATTCCGACTGAAAATACTGCAAGGGTTGAAATTATCGGTATTGCAACCATTATTGTGAATTTCGATCTTATTTTCATATTTTTCCTCTTTGATAAGGGCCTTGTTCTTAATTATTATCATCCGGAGTTAAAAATGCAAGGTTTTTTTTCGAAAAGCCTGGCTGTTCCGGAAACCTATATCTTAACTGCAAATCTGACGCCCCTGGTATCGGAGCCGTCGGGCGTCAAAGGCTCTACACGTATCTCCCCGCCATGGAGATTAACGATCTCCCTGGTAATTGAAAGCCCCAACCCGCTTCCGGGTGTTGAACGTCCTGATTCTCCGCGGTACAATCTGGTAAAAATCAGTTCTCTTTGTTCGGGAGGGATACCGGGTCCGTCGTTTGCAATCTCTATCAGCGTCATACTCTTTTCATTATCTGATGTTTCCGAAACTCTAATCCATATATGGCTGCCGTCTTCAATATACTTGACGGCATTTGAAATGATATTGCCCAGACCCCGCAGCAGAAGCTGTTCATCACCTGAAAATGTTTTTTTTTCAATGAGGGATTCAAGCAGTATCGATTTTCGCTGAATTTCAATTTCAAAAGGCGAAACAAGCATCTCAATAAAGCGTTCGGTATTAATCTCCGTTCTTTCAGGATTATCACGCATTTCAATTGCAGTAAGTTCCCCTATCGAAGCTGCAAGGTTCTCAAGCCGGTCAATCTCAAGGAGATGCCTTCTGAAACGCTCAGGTGAAGGCTCAAGCACCCCGTCGGCCATTGCTTCAAGCTGAGACTTCAATCCTGAAAGAGGCGTTCGCAGATCATGTGACAAGTCCCTGAGCCATTGGCGCTTATATTCTTCCTGGCTACTGAGGCGGATACTGACTTCCGACACCTCGGAAGAAATATCAGTAAGCTCGGTTATTTCAAAATTCCTGCCGGGGATTCTTTTCAGTCTGCGGATATCATGAATATCACGCCTCAATATTCCTACCGGTTCAGCAATCCTGCCGGAACTTAACCAGGCAGCAAAAAAACCGATTAAAACAGATAAAACTACTGATATTCCGCTCAGTACAATAACCGATATCAAAAAAACACGATTTGCCTGGTTGTCGGCAAAACCCAGTTCGCCGGCGTGAAAATATCCAAGCAGTTTATCGCCGGAATATACGGGATTAATGTCTTCAACCGAAAGCGAGCGCCCTTTTCCCTTGTTGCTGAAAACCAGTTCTTTTTCATCAGAAAATACAAAAAAGGGGTTTGCGCCCGGCAGGACAATATTCTGTGCATTCTGAGGATTATTCAGAATCTCAATCGCAATTTCTTCATACTGCCTGAATCGGTTTTCCTCATACCCGGAGAGGATCAGGCTAAGGCCCAGGATATATGTAAAAAGCTGCACAATAACAAGCACGGCAAATGCGGTGATGAACCTTTTTAAAAGCCATGAAAACAGTTTTGTCATATTTTCACGCCGTTAAAACGGTATCCGAACCCCCGGACTGTTTCTATCCATTCGTTTCCGCCGAACTTGTGTCTGATATTTTTTATATGCGTATCGACAGTACGCTCGGAACCTTCAGCAATTGAATCAAGACAGTACTCAAGAATCTGCAGACGATTGAAAACCTGAGGAGATTTTTCGGCCAGAAAAACAACGATATTCCATTCAGCAGGCGTCAACTGAACAGGTTTTCCATTATAGAGCGCCCTGTGGTGCAGTTCGGAGATCTTCAGTTCATCATCTTCTATCCGGTATGCAAGTTCCTCATCAGCCGAAGATTCCGTTTCCCGACTGCTCCGTTTGAGTACAGCTTTTACCCTGAGAACAAGCTCACGAGTTGAAAAAGGTTTAACGATATAGTCGTCTGCTCCAAGTTCAAGCCCGGTAATTCGATCCGATTCCTGATCACGCGCCGTCAGGAAAATAATTGGAATATCAAACTTTTCCTTAATCTGCTTTGCAAATAGAAAACCGTCTCCGTCCGGCAGCATCACATCAAGAAGGATAAGATTCGGTAATTCGGGATCGGCGGCATTTTCAAGCAATTTTCTTGCAGGCTTCAGCTCGCCGAACTCGTTTACCTCAAAACCTTCAAGCTTTAGATATCCCGCGGCAGCCTCGCGAACATTTTCATTGTCTTCTATTATAAAAATCTTCACAGGCCTATCCGTTACTGATTTTTATTATCGATAAGGCCCTGGAGCTCCGTTTTATACTCGGAAAATTCAAGTCCCTTTTCCATAAGAAAATCGCGTACAGCTGTTCCGCTTGCTCCCATTTCCACTCCCAGAACTGCTTCTATCTCTTCCTTTGTTAACCCCCACTCAAGAAGGTCGTTAAAGGTTGTACCGCCCTTTATCTCCCCAATAACTACATCATGCTCTTCCGCAACTTCAGAATCTTCAGCTTTGATATCGCTTAACTTTATTGAAACAGCCTGCAAAGCTTCGATATCTGCCGGTGCAAGTTTTTCCTTTAAAAGATTGATCGCGGAAGACGGAAGACGGGTTGTATCTTCAGGGGTATATGGCAGGCCGATATATCGCGAAACAAAAAGTCTCATCGAATCCGTACCCACTTCAGAACCATCCTCAAGAGGAAGATATATTTCTTCAAATTGTTTTATCTGAAACCCGTCCGGATCAGGATCTGTTATCCCGAAAGCTGTTGCCAGTGTATCAACGTCTATGCCGAAGGCTTCTTCTATATCGCTTAGAGAATATGAACCACGGATATCGGCCGGATTATACTGGCCTTCAAACTCTCCCTCCGTATATGCGGCAGGGACTTTGGTTGATTCTGTAATCCATAAATTAAATGCCATGGAAAGACCAATCCCCGCAAAAAAAACGACAAGAACAATCGGGGCAAGAAGCCTGGTCCGAAGTTTGGCTTTCCCGGGGGTCTTTCCGGTCCGCATATCAACAGTATCAGCCACCGGACAGGCTTGTTCGCCGGTGCACTTCATACAGCTGATACACTGGTGGTTACGAACTACTCCGGATGTTGACACATCGATATTCATCGGGCAGGCCTTATCGCAGGCGCCGCAGTTTATGCAGGTTTCAGCCGTCCGTTTGATTGAAAAAATCCTGAACAGGTTTGAAATACCCAGAACTGCACCGTACGGACAGGCATATTTACAAAACGGACGTTCGATAAAAATTGAGAGCAGAAGCGTTAATCCAAGAATAATAAAACCTGAAACTGCAATTTCTCCTGTCCAGAAATTAAATAATGCATAATACGGATCATAATCGGCAAATATAATCTTTCCGGTAATTGCGGTCATATAAATTACCCACGCAAGTACAATATAACGCAAATACCGAAGCCACTTGTCGAATCCGGCAGGGATAAACCGGTTATACTTCTTTCCGAAGATTTTACGTCCTATCTTCCCGAAAAACTCCTGTACTGTACCCATCGGACAAATCCATCCGCAGAAGACCGGGCCGAAAGCAACTGCCAGAACAGCAACAATTATCATTAATATAAATGATGATTCATGGGTTTTCTTGACGAAAGTCCCGCCGGTTGCATATTGATATATTGATACAACTCCTCCGAAAGGACAAACAGCATGAAGCGATGCGCTTCCTATTACAGGCAATGCACGTCCCGACTCTTCAAGAGTATGATTAAATGCAATCAAAGCTATTAATACAAGGAAGAACACCTGTACTATAATTCTTATTCTGCCTGCGGTTTTCTTTTTCATGCCGGCCAGCCTCCGTATTCTGTTTTTGAGCTATAACTCCATTGTATATAATCTTTCACTGTAATGCAAAATAATTGTGGGTTTATTGTGAAGATTACGTGAAGAACACCCGGTTATATTTCTTAATGAAGAGAGCTTATCATGGAAGGAAAACCAATAAAAATCTTTTTTTCATCTTTTCCATCTCTTCAAAACAGCTTCACAGAAACTTCACAATAGCATTCTACATTTAGTTCATAAGATTTCAGGAGGCAAAATATGAAGAAAATAATTATTGCTTTAATAATTCTGGTTGTAGTTGCTGCAACTCTATCAGCAAACGGTTCACAGGAAGCCAGCGGAACATACGGACAAGGTCAGGGCCAGGGACTGCGAGACGGAAGCGGCGCAGGGCAGGGCAATGGTGGTGGCTACGGAGGTGGACAGGGCCGGAACAACTCAGGCAATACCTACCGTGAAGATTTTATCGGTGAACTTGCAGCAGTATACAATGTTGAACCAGGCTCAGGAGTTCTCTCTTCCTCCGAGAAAGAAGGATTGCTTCTGATGGTTGAAGAAGAAAAACTTGCGCGTGATGTTTATATGTACTTATATACTGAATGGAACATACCGGTCTTTAAAAACATTTCTGAAAGTGAACAACAGCATATAGACGCAGTAAAACTTCTGCTTGATGCATATGATGTCAAGGCCCCGGTTGAAACCGATACAGCCGGTTCTTTCAGCAACGGAGATCTGCAGAATTATTATGATAACCTGACTGCACAGGGAGCAAAATCACTTGAAGACGCTCTTACAGTCGGCGCTATCATAGAAGATCTTGATATAGCAGATCTTCAGAAACTGGTAAGTGAAGCTGCCAATGAAGAAGTTAAAATTCTTTATCAAAACCTGATGAAAGGTTCAAGAAATCATATGCGTTCTTTTACAGCCCAGCTTGAACGATACGGGGTTACTTACGAACCGGAATATATTGAAGATTCTTACTATGACAAGATTCTGAAGTATAACCGGGAAATGGCCCCGATAGCGGATCCTGACTATTCACTATAAAATAATCAATAAACAAATAAATACGGTCGGTTGTATTGCAGCCGGCCGTTCACTAAAATCAGGTTTTCAGGTAGAATCATTTTAATATTATTACTTGGAGATACTGATGATTTTAATTATTGCAAAGCTGGTTGTAAAACCGGGAAAAGAAAAAGAGCTGCTTGAGGTAACAAAACCCCTCATTGCAGGAAGCAATGCCGAAGACGGATGTATTGAATACATTCTTTACAGGGATCGTGAAAACAGTAATATCTTCCATTTTGTAGAGAAATGGAAAGATGCGGATGCTGTGAAATTGCATCAGGCTGCAACACACTATATTGAAGCCGGGCCCAAACTTGATGACATTCTTGAAGATAAAGAGGTATCCTTTCACGAGCCCGCATAGTTCCTGTAACCATCCTACATAAATGTAAGTATTTTTTAAATTTCTTACATTTATGTATTGAATATTAATTCCTGAATAAATTTCCCGACATCCTGTGTTGCCCGAAAAAAAACATGAATTTACTCTTTTATTCATTAATTGATATCAGAATTAATCTAAATCTCATATATTATTACATTTATTGCGTTTATCCAACATTACAGCCTCTGAACAAACTTTCATAAAAAAGTACTGGCACACATCCTGCTTAAAAATACTTTAGACATTTATGTAAGACATCTATACAAAATTCAGGGGAGAAAGAAATTAATGACAATCGACACAGGTACAACAGCGTGGATGCTCACGTCCACAGCGCTGGTGCTGCTGATGACGCCCGGGCTTGCCATGTTTTACGGTGGCCTTGTGAGAACCAAAAACGTGTTGGGCACTATGATGCACAGCTTCTCGGCAATGGCCGTAATCGGCGTATTATGGGCGGTGATCGGATATGCAATGGCATTCGGAACAAGCCGTGCAGGAATTATCGGCTGGGACAGTTCATTCCTTTTTCTCAACGCGCCTTTTGACGGAATGCTCAGTATCGGCGACAACAAATGCATTCCCGAAATTGTATTTGTAATGTTTCAGGGCAAATTTGCGATAATAACGCCGGCGCTAATTTCCGGGGCCTTTGCCGAAAGGGTTAAATTCAAAAGCTACCTTCTGTTTATTGCAGCGTGGACGCTTCTGGTATACTTTCCGCTTGCTCACTGGATATGGGGCGGAGGCTTTCTTACAGGGGAAGCCATTGATTTCGCAGGCGGTACCGTAATTCATATTTCCGCCGGTATTGCAGGTCTTGTAGCCGCGCTTTTTCTTGGTAACAGAATCGGATATCCCAGAAACTCGATGAGGCCGAACAACCTTGTTTTTACTATAGTCGGCGCAGGCCTTCTCTGGGTAGGCTGGTTCGGGTTCAATGCCGGCTCAAGCCTCTCCAGCGACGCCTGTACCGGACAAGCCCTTGCAGTAACCCAGATTGCTGCAGCTACGGGGGCCCTTTCCTGGATGATAATCGAAGCCATAGACAACAATAAAATATCCAGCCTTGGAATAGTCTCAGGCATACTTGCCGGTCTTGTCGCAATAACTCCGGCGGCCGGCTCTGTTGCTCCCTGGGGCGCAATGGTACTCGGGGCCGGTGCATCAGTGATATGTTATTTTGCTCTTAAAATGAAAGAAAAACTGGGTTATGATGATTCACTGGACGTTTTCGGCATTCACGGTGTAGCCGGCATTTTCGGCGCTATAGGTCTGACATTCGTAATGAAACCCGATGCTACAGAAGTGGGGTTTCTGAAACAGCTGCAGTACCAGATTGAAGGCGTCGGCATAGCCATCCTTTATTCAGCTGCAGTAACACTTTTAATTATTTTTGTTATAAATAAAATTTGCGGATTCAGATTATCACCTGCAGCTGAAAAGGCAGGCATGGACCATGCCCAGCACGGAGAACACGGTTACGGCTTTGTAAACCTGGATTAAGGACAAGGGGGGAATTAATGAAACTGATTACTGCGATAATTCAGCCGGACAAGCTTGATGAAGTTCGGGAAGCCCTTATTGAGGCGGAAATAGAAAGAATAACAGTAAGTAGGGTTACAGGTCACGGCAAACAGGAAGATATCGATATATACAGGGGGCGAAAAATTGTTCCGAACCTGATCCCGAAGATTGAAATAAAAATTGCCTGCAACGAGGAATTTGTTGAACAGGCAATTCAGGCAATTATCAGTTCAGCAAGACATAACGGCGGTGAACTCGGGGACGGTAAAATCTTTGTTACCAATCTTGAGCGGTGCTATCGTATCAGGACCGGCGAAAGCGGCGGTACGGCAATATAAAACCGCCCGTCGTCAGAACGGACCAAAGCCGATAAGAACTGCAAAAACAAGGAAAACGGATGTAATTCCGAGCATGACCAACTGCAGAGGGAAGGTCCACCTGAACCACCGCGGGTAACTGACAACTGTAAACCCGAGAGCTATAAGAAGCAATGCATTGGACGGAAACAGCATATTGCTGAACCCGTCGCCGAAATCGAATGCGAGAACCGCAGTCTGACGTGTTATCCCGACCAGATCAGAAAGCGGAGTAAGGATGGGCATCATCAGAAAGGCCTTTGCCGATGCCGATCCGATAAAAAAGTTCATAATAAGGGTAATCAGATAAATGAGGAAAGCCGCTCCCATCCGGGGGGCGCTTTCTATCCAGCCTGCGGCGGCGTTCAGAATAGTGTCCGTAATCATTCCCCTGTCAATTATGTGTTTTACGCTGTACGCCATCAGGATAAGAACAATCCCCGGAATCATGCCTATCATACCGTTTATAAACGATTTTACAATCCGGCGGCCGCTTATCCCGGCAAATATTCCGGCGCCTATTCCTCCTACAAGAAACATCAACCCCATTAAAGGAAAAGAAAGATCGCTGATAGCAGGTATAACAGAAGTCAGTATCACAAACGTTATTGCTGTTCCCATACAGACGCCGAACCAGATCAACGCTTTTTTCATTCCCGGATGAGCAGCTTCAAAAGACTCCGCCGATTCATTCATATTATGCAGCGCCCTGATTTCAAGATCCTCTTTATAGACAAGTGATACTTCCGGCTTCGAATCAACCTTTCTTGCGTACCGGGACACAAAAAAATAGAGAATAATATATACAACCAAAAAGAAGATTATCCTGAGCCAGGAACCTGAAAAAAGAGGAAGCTCGGCTATGCCCTGGGCCACAGCAACAGTAAACGGATTGGTAACAGCCGCAGCAAACCCGAAGGCAAGAGGCAGAAGGCTTATGCCGAGTCCTGTAAGGGAATCCCACCCTAGTGAATAGGCCAGTGGTACAATAAAGATTATCATAGGCACAAGCCCTTCGTATATTCCGAGAAAGGATGAAAGAAACATAAACAAAAAGATCATGATCGCCATCAGCAGGTACTTCCGTTGCCTGAAATGCGTCACAAGACGGGAAACCAGGTCCTTCATAACCCCGGCGCCTTCCAGAATGGCTATTGAGCCGCTGACGAAAACAATAAACAGGATTATTGTAATAACGGCAATATTTCCGGGTGCGCCGAGTACTTCTACAGGGGCTGTAAACCAGCGCCAGATCGGATAATCAGGCTTTGGAACTTCCTGAAACGATTCGGCAACAATCATTGTCCTGCCGTCTTTTTCAACCCGTTCATACTGCCCTGACGGAAGAACCATTGTAAGAACTCCCGAAACAACCATAAGGACCAGGATAATTCCCGCTGCTCCGAGAAATGCGGTTTTGCCGATTTTCATGCTTGATTCGTTTTCTTTATTTCTTTTTTCTGTGTTTTCCGTCATCCTGATTCCCTATAATTTTTTAAACAATGTTTTATAACATCTTATTGCAAGGCCGTAATTCTCAATACTGATACGCTCATCAGCCCCATGTATCCTGTCAAGTTCCGGCTGGGTAAGAATCATCGGCGAATAGCGGTACAAATTCCGACAGCATGATGCATAGTTTCTGGAATCCGACGCTGTTGTTGCAAGATACGGAAGAACAACCGAATCGGGTATAACCTCGTTCAGCATCTGTTCGAGAAGCTTGTAACCTTCCGACTCAATCGAAGATTCTGCAACCGGATTATCCGCATCGTTATTGTTTTTAATGCTGACTTTTACATTTTTATCCGCAACAACCTTCCTGATTCTTTCCAGCACGCCTTCAACGCTGTCTCCCGGCAGAATTCGTACATTAATTACCGCTGAGGCATGGTCAGCCAGAACATTTTCCTTGCGGCTGCCTGAAATCATCGTCGGCGCCGTAGTGGTTCTAAGCAGCGCGGCTGAAGCGGGATTCATACCCATAATCATTTTAATAAGGCCGCCGGTAATCCACAGGTTCGAAAGTGCGATTTTATAGGCGGGAATCCCGGCGCGCGCCATCTTCTTAAAAAAAATTCTTGTAGTTTTAAGCCACCGCAACGGAAATGGATGCGCCTCTATCCTGGCTACAGCCCGGGCAATTCTGCCTGTTGCGGTATATTTCGGCGGCATGGCGGCATGTCCACCGGCGGTGGAATCCGCCTGCAGTAGTATGTTAACCTGCCCTTTTTCGGCAGTTCCGATGAGCGAAAGCTTTTTCAGCATGCCCGGCATTAATCCATCTGCGGTTATTGCGCCCTCATCCCAGAGCCAGTCGAACATTATTCCGTTGCTGCTGAACCACTCGGCGTTTCTGCAGGCGCCGTTGCGGCCGGTAGTCTCTTCATCACCGCCGAAAGCGAAATATACAGTTCGTTCGGGAACAAACCCGTTTCTGCACAGCTCTTCGGCCGCCTCAAGAGACGCCATCAGGGTATTCTTGGTATCAAGCGTTCCACGGCCCCAGAGAAACTCCCCGTCAATTTCCGCACCAAACGGCTTGTGCGTCCATTTACTTTCGTCTACCGGAACAACATCGTAGTGTGCAGTAACAAGAACAGGAGGAGCGTTTGTTGAATATTCATCGTTTCTGCCCTTCCATTTATAAATGACTGAATAATCTCCGAGAATTGTTCGCCCGGCAGTTTTATGAAAATCGGGAAAAGTATCAGCCAGAAACTGCTGAAACTCTCGAAATTTACCGGAATCATCTTCAGCCGGATCGTAATGCGACACAGTAGGAATTTTTATTGCCCTTGCAAGTCTTTGAACGGCATCGGCAGGAGCGGCAGAAGGAGTATAACCGAGATTCGGATCAACCTTTCCGGCAATCAAAACATTCACATAAATGATAATAAACAGAACACAGGCAACAGGGATAAGTATAAACATCATATATTATATCGGAGAAAGATTGCTAATAATGGATTTTTTCTTTTTAAAAAGGTAAGTTTAAAATATGAAATTATCAATATTCATACAAAAAACATTTTTAATTTTATTGTCGGCTTTTGTCCTTGCCGGGTGCGCCACATCAATTGAAGGCATAAAGTCCTCGCCTGAAAAATACGCAGGTGCCGACGTCGTTATTAACACAACAGTCGAACTGGAAGTTCCGCTTCCATTTATGGATTATTCTCTCTACCGTGTTTCGGATGATACCGGCGAAATGTTTCTATTTACAACAAAGAAATATATGATAGGCGAAAAATTTTTCAGCAAAGTACATGTAATCGGAATTAATGAAAAGAATTCAAAAAATGCAGCTGAACAGATAGCACAGGACACCGCTGCTTTTCTTGTTGATAACAAAATTACCGATGAATCAAAGGCCCGAAACCTGGCCGCAAAGCTTGTAAGGCTGATATCAACTCTCGGAAGCATGGCTGAAGGAAGTTATTTTCTTATCGCAAAATAATTTTTTATGCGCGGGAGGATCTACTTTTTTTAATTCTTTCCTGCAGAATCCCGGACACAAGCAGCTGCCATGGATGATAAAAAATCAGCGGCAGAAGCGCTACCCCTAAAACCTCAGGCTGAGAAGCAAAGAAAGTACTTAAAAGCGGAACCCCCATTGCAAGTGTCTTCTGCGGCGCTGTAAAGGCAATGGTTATTCGATTCTCAACACTGAATCCCAGCATCTTTGCGCCCGCTGAGGCTATTGCATCAAGGACCGGAAAAGAAACAGCCAGGAATATATACGGCTTAATCATTGAGCGAAGGTTCCCGACAAAAGATGGATCGCCTGAACTTTTGGAAAACGCAAAAAAAAGTATCATCAGAATGAATATATTGCTGATCACGCCGAGCGGACTTTTATATTTTTCTGCGGCTGCTGCAAACCAGCGTCGCAGAAATTGTCCGGCAGCAATCGGAAGAAGCATAATCAGGGAAAGTTTTCGAAGTATGCCGAAAAGCTCTTCTACAGGCAGCATACCTGAAGAAGTTTGCATCATCAGAGAAAGCAACAGCGGCGAAACCACTACACCGATAATATTCGCAAATGCGGCATTGAACATGGTAGCGACAACGTTGCCTCCCGCCGACTGGGTAAAAACGATGCAGCTTGAAATGGTACACGGCAGACAGGCCAGAGCATAAATCCCGATCCGCACCTGAGGGCTGAATATATCTCTGAACAGAAAAGAGGTCAGATAAAAATAGACCGGAACAAAAACAAAGATAAATAACTGGATGTAGGCATGTATCCTGACATCTTTCAACCCGTTTTTTATTGCGTCTACAGGTAGTTTTACACCGGTAATTATAAACAGCAGAACAACAAGCGAATTGCTGAAATAAGATCCGCGGTTCATCATTATGCCTGCATCGCTTATGATAATTCCAAGAAACAGCGCTGTAAATATTCCGATTATAAACCAGTTTCTTCCGAGAAATCGCATCAATTGATTTTTCCGTTATTATTTTATTTCAGGGATATTGAACTGCCGGCTGTCGAAGCGATCTCCACCGAGCCAGAAATCAATCTTTATGCCCTTGTCTATGCGGGTAATGTCGGTATGTTTTACCTGCCAGCCAAGCAGGTTAAGCCGCGAGGCGCCAAGAAGATCGCGGCCGGTCATGGCCCCGTAATAACCTGCAAGTTCAGGACGTTTCTGGCTGTTAAGATCTTTTTCCATCTGCTCAATCTCTTCATCGGTATGCGCCGCATCATCCATTATACTCAGGTGCAGCCCGTCCTCTTCCTGATGAAGCGATATTACCATCCGCATCGGGTCTCCTTCAAGCACATAGCTTGAAATCTCGCTGATCAGATGCGTTATAAGCTCTTTTCTTCTCATTTGAATTTATTATCCTTTCTGTTTAATCTGTACCATTGAACAACCGCCACAATCAGGGCGGCAGTCAACCCGCCTGAAAAACCGTTATTGTATAGATTCATGCCGCCCTGCCAGCTGCCGGTCTGTAAAACCATGAGCAAATGAATAAAACCGGCAAGAAGACCCGGAAGAATACCGAACTGTCCTGCAATCGGCGCAAGCGTTGTGCAGAACACGGCAGCAAGCTGAACACCGGGATCTGTCAATGACCTTCCGAATATCAGCGCAGCAATTATAACTCCGCCCACAACAGGCCAGGAATTTCTCAAGTGGGTACCAAAGGCTGCAAACCCCATTATCGTCATCAGTCCGCCTATTACCGGACCGTTAAAATCACCGCCTATAACATAGATATAGACTGATCCTATCAAACCGATAAACCCCGCATTCAGAAAGGTACCGCCGATAGTAGTGATATCGATAAAATCCGAAGGCAGCCGCCCGGCCTGCTTCTGTATCTTTACAAAAGCCCGCAGACTTTTCACTCCACCGGCAATCAGGCCGCCGGCAATCAGAACAAATGAAAGCGCCGGAACAATAAGCACAAGAAAAACGGAATGCCCGGAATACCAGTATGATTCTCCGGCAAGACTGTTTCCTCCCGCCTTTATTATTGCAGCCGCGAAAAGACTCAAGAATCCGCAGGTCAACCCCATATTGTAGAGATTGTACCCCTGATGAAGATGCAGCATGGATACGGCAACAGAAGGCAGAAAGAACCCGGTTGCAATACCTCCGGCAACACCGGCAAGAATAGCCGGACCTCCGGTCAGCCCCATTTCAAAAGCAATAGCGCTCACAAGAGGGCCCAGTGCTGTTCCGAACAGGGCTATAATGATATATTCCCTGAAGCTTTTCAGGGCAAAACGCGAAGAGAGAAAAACACCGCAGATTATCGGAAGAATATTCAGCGGCGTTTTACCGAAAAGACCGAACCCCATCATTGTGAACACAGCAGCAAAGGTCGGTCCGGACAGGGTTGTCCCGGTTACGATGATCAGAATAAACCCGATTAAACCGACAACGGCGGAGTTCAGCAATGCCGCGCCTGTGCCGCCGGTCATTATAAAATCGCTAATCAGTCTTGCGGGCTGCAGCTGAAGACCAAGGAACCTGAAAAATGCTCCCGACCCGTCAACAATAAAGGCTGCACCCGCAAAAGCTGCAATCATCACCGGGAAAAAATAATAAAGGAGTTTTCCTTCTTTCAAATTATATGCTCCTTATCTCAGCTTTTTGCATGAGTTACTTTTTTCCAATTTCTGCGCCGGCCATATGCTCAAAAACCTTCACAACTGCCGATGCGTTCTCATCTCCAACACCCATATTCAGTCCTATTTTGTTCACTTCATGAACAATGTTGGAAAGCAGTACCGGAACATTAATCGATTCGGAAAAATTACGGATAAGCTCTGTGTCCTTGACCATAGTCCGCAGGTGAAATGAAACATCGAAATCCCTGCTGATAATTGAATTGCCGACTCCGTCCACAACCGGAGATCTGAAATCTGATTCCATCCAGACTTTCAGTATTTCATTCGGTTCGATCCCTGCTTTGGACGCAAGAACCATGGATTCGCATACCGCCGCAACAATTGTGGAAACGAGATGGTTTCCGCAGAGCTTGGAAGCGTATCCTTTGCCGTTTCCACCCATATAGTGGTAAGTTTCTCCGATTATTTTAAAAACCTCGGTTGCCCGCTCATATACTGCCCGGTCGCCGCCGGCCATTATCCAGAGCCCACCTGAATTTGCTTCGCCTTTGGTTCCGTGAACGGGAGCATCGATAAAATGTGCACCCTTTTTTCTGAAAGCTTCAGCCGCTTCAATTGCCGCTTCCGGCAGCTGGGTACTCATATCTATAAAAATCTGGTCTTTTGCAGCGTTCTCATACAGACCTCCGGGGCCAAGCATTACATGGTCAAAAGCCTTTTTATCCCATACCATGCTGACAATAAACTCCGCACCTGCGGCGGCTCCGGCCGGAGAATCAAAATATTCAGCGCCGGACTGAATAAGAGCAGAGGAATGCTCTTTAGTCCTGTTATAGCAGCTGACAGAATAACCCGCAGACAAAAGTGTTTTGCCGATACCGGTAGCCATTATTCCTGCACCCATCACAGCGATCTTTTTACTCATAACAACTCCTTCCGAAATGTTTTTATAAGTATAACATGAAATTAAAGAAGATTGTCAGCAGTCTGTTCATCGGTGATCAACCCGGTAAGCCAGCCGCCCTTCAAGGCAGCCCTGATAATATTCAGCTTATGATCTCCTGCCGCAATCCCGTACCTGTTTTTTATATTCTTCCATTCATCTTCATCAAACCCAATCATCCGGGTCAGAGTTTGAATATCAACAAGCCTGCCGTCTTCATTAATACTGTATGAACCGACATCTCCGATTATTCCGGCTTTTCTCATCATCAGCATGTCTTCGGCGCCTATATGTCCGCCGCTGTAAAGCGCCGATGAATATGCATTCTCATACGAGCTTAAACCGACTACTGCAATATCAAGTTTCCTGCAAAGCTCTGCATTTCGGATATTGCTTCGACTTCCGTATAAATGATGCCTTACTTCGGTGCTGTTAACTATCAGCGGCGCATGAAGGAACACGCCCTCACAGTTCCAGGCTGAAGACAGCAGATGAACCAGCTCATGTGAGTCAAATGCAGCTTCAGCCGCCCCGAGAGAACCCGTCAACTGTAAAAATGTCACCTGCCGGGGCGGCTTCACAGACAGAGCGTCTACTATCTCTTTCAGAGTTGTTCCGAATGTGAACCCGATATTCCAGCCGCGTTTAATTTTGCCGTATATCTGATCAGCGGCAAACCGCCCGAGCTGCTTTTTTATTTCGTCTTCTTTCATGCTGTTGGGCAGAATCAAAACACGTGAATTCTGTAAACCGAAACGCCTGCCCAGTTCCTTCTCATGTTTTTCAGATCGTTTGAAAAAATGATTTATAGTTATCGAAACAATACCCTTCTCCTGCGCTTCGGTTATCATCCGCGACACAAGAGAACGGGATATTTTCATTTTATCGGCAATAGCCGCCTGCTGCATCCCTTTCAGGAAATAAAGCTCTGCTATTTCAGCCAGAACAGAATACCGGTTGTACTCGGAGTCGTTCATCAGATATGCTGCTCCTGAAGGTTACTCAAGACTCTTAACCAATCTGGCTGATTCATCCTTCAGATTTTCGTAGGTGGCTTCATACTGCCTTACGTATTCACGGTATTTCTCCGTGTTTGCCGGATCAGGCTTTACAATCTTTGCAATCCGTACCATCGCATCCGCCCCGGCCTGCAGGTCAGGATATATCCCGGCGCCGACGGCTGCAGCAATAGCTGAACCAAGCGATACCGCCTGCTGCTCTTCGGGAATAGTAAACGGCTTGCCGGTAACATCGGCATGAATCTGCATCCACAGATCGCTCTGCGTTGCGCCGCCGCAGGTAATTATTTCGTCAATATAAACCCCGCCTTCTTCCATCTTCTGAAGAATTACCTGGGTACCGTATACAACGCCTTCCATAATCGCCCTGAAAATATGGGCGGGAGTATGTTTTAATGTTAAACCGCGAATAACGCCGCGGCTGTTTGCATCAACCCACGGAGTACGGTTGCCCTGCCAGTGCTCAAGCACTACCAAGCCCTCGGAGCCGGGAGGCAGCTTTGCCGCCTGTTCGTTAAGAACATCATAAACAGAAACTCCGCGGCGTTCGGCTTCTTCCTTTATCTCTGATCCCAGGAAATTGGTAATAAACCATTTAATAATGGAACCGGTGGAAATCTGGCCGGCTTCAACAACTTCGGCGCCGGGAATAATTGCGCCCGGAAAAGTCCCGAAAATTCCCAGAGCATGCAGCTCGGTATCGGTCAAACCGATATGAAGCTGCGAAGACCCGGTTATAAGCGCCAATTTTCCCGGTTTTAGCGCGTTGACGCCGATAACCCCTATGTACGCATCGGCACCGCCGCCGGCCACAGGGATTCCTTCCTTAAGCCCGGTTTCGGCGGCCGCTTTTGCAGACAGCCCGCCGACAACTTCCCCGATTTCAACAACACGCTCCGGCAGCTTGCTGAAAATATCCGACAGCCCGATTTTTTCATACAGAGATTTTGGAAAACCGCCTTCTTTTTTGTTATAAAACCATCTTACAGACACCGTGTTGATGTTTGCAGTTTTTTCACCGGTCAATCTATAGGCAAGCCAGTCGGTATGCTCAAAAATTGTTTCCGCATCAGCATATAATTCAGGTTCATTGCGCTTTATCCACAGGGTTTTACATGGAAACCATTCAGCCGAAACCTTGCTGAATCCGACGTATTTCAGGGCAGGATCGCCGCAGGCTGCTATTTCATCCGCTTCTGCCGAGGCTCGTATATCCATCCACATCACAGCATCACGGAGAGACTTGCCGTTTTTATCAAGGCAGACTACAGTACAGCTTGTTCCGTCAAGACCGATGCCCTCTATCTGTTCCGGATCGATTCCTGATTTTGCGACAGCTTCGCGGATGGATTCGATAAGTGATTTATCCCACTGTTCAACACTCTGTTCACCCCACCCCGGGTGGCGGTGAATATTTTTGTTTTCACTCACTCCGAAACTGATACACTTGCCCTTTTCATCATATATTCCGGCACGAATGCTTTCCGTACCTGCGTCTATACCCAATACATACCTGCTCATACTGCAATTCTCCTTCTGATCTGCATTATATTATCTTCAATATTACCGCTGAATACCGCACTTCCGAAAGTCAGAATATCAGCGCCGGCATCAATTATAGCGTTCATGGTTTCAATATTAACACCGCCGTCTACTGATATTTTTGTGTTGAGATTATTTCGGCTTATAAAATCTGCTGTGAGTTCTATTTTTTTAAGAATCTTGTAAGAAAATTCCTGCCCTCCAATCCCCGGATCGACGCCAAGAATATTAACAAAATCCGCTTCATCCAGAAAAAACTCGGTTTCTTCAAACCGGGTGGCAGGAATAAAACAGATTCCGGGACTGACTCCGGCCTTCCGGATTCTTTTCATCAGCCGGGAAGGGAGTTCGCAGCTTTCATACTGTATTGTAAGTATATCTATTCCGCTTTCAAGGAAAGGTTCGCTGATGGAGGGCATATTATGCACTGCCAGGTGCGCTTCAAGCACCGAATCGGTTTCAAGCCTCAGATCACGGACCACCTGATCGCCGAAGGCTAAATGCGGAGTATAATGCCCGTCGCATACATCGATATGAAATCTGGTAATTCCGGATTTTTCAGCTGTTTTAAGGTCCCCGGCCAAACGGACATGATTAGCCGCCAGCAGTGAGCCGCATAATTCTATCATGTGTAAATTGTAAGACTAAATATACCGTTTGTAAACTATGTTATTTTAATATTCACATAATTTACAAACAGGACTGAATTGACGATCAGAAAATAAAAAGCTCCTAAAGAGTTTTCAATACCCCGCCCAGTTTTTCAATTGCAGCTTCAATTGCAGGAACTTCCGCCATGGTAAAATTGAGTCTCATTGTGGAATGCCCTTCGGAATCTTCTGTATAAAAATATTTTCCCGGTACATAGGCAACATTATTTTCCACTGCCTTCCAGTATGCCTCTACAAGATCCAGGTGAGAAGGCCCTTCAGCCCAGATAAACATACCGCCTTCCGGCCTTGAAAAGCTGAACCCTGCAGGAAAGTATTTTTCCAGTGCGTTAAGCATTGCTGCATGTTTGGGCCGGTACAGTTCAATAATCTTGGGCAGCTGCTCGTTAATGTAACCGCCTGAAACGTATTCTGCGGCTATTGCCTGTGAAAAAGTTGAGGTATGAAGATCCACTCCCTGTTTGACGATAACCAGCCAGTTTGAAATCAGCTCAGGCGCTACAACAACTCCTATCCGCAAACCGGGAGCCAGGACCTTTGACAGGGTTGTGATATACACGACATTATCGGGCGCCATGGTTTTAATTGCCGGAAGCGCCTGTCCCTGATAACGCAGATTACTGTAGGGGTCGTCTTCAACAAGCAGGGCGCCGTATTTAACAATAATCTCCGCAATACGTTTTCTTCGTTCAAGGCTGATGCTTCTGCCTGTCGGATTCTGAAAAGTCGGTACTGTATAGACAAATTTAATTTTATGATTTTTCAGCACTTCTTCAAGGGAGTCGGGAATAAGGCCGTCCTCATCCATATCCATTCGGATAAATTCCGGCTCATAAGGTTTAAAAGCCTGGATTGCGCCCAGGTAGGTAGGGGCCTCGACTGCAATTTTATCGCCTTTGGTAATAAGAACCTTGCAGAGCGCATCAAGCACTCCCTGGGAACCGCTTTGAATAAGAACCTGTTCAGCAGTAACAGATATACCTCGCTGGTCAAGGTACCCCACCATCGCCTCGCGGAGCGGGATAAATCCTTCGCTGAGATCATACTGAAAAGCGGAAGATCCGTATTTGGAAAAAACCCGGTCGGTCAGTTCCCTGATTCTTTCCATCGGAAAACTGTCCGGGCTTGGAATTCCTCCGGCAAGCGAAACCATTCCGGGTTTACCTACTACTTTCAGGATTTCTCTTATCGCGCTTACCCCCATGATATTTGTTCGTTCAGCCAGTTTTTCAGTAAAATCCACCTGTCTCCTCCATCTCAAAGAACCAATTTTAGATTATAACAACGGCCGAGATCAAGCAGATCACGGAATTACATGGAATAATAAATTTTATTGTTCTTCCGGATATCCGCAAGCGGTACATGCATGACCTTTCCTTTAGTGTGTCCGTCCGGGTTCTCTATGATTATTTCACATCGAGTCCCCCGAAAATACCGGACCGCCTCAATATGCCTGATGTCAGAAGGCAGACAGGGTTCGATAATCAAGCCGTCAAACGCGGGCCTGATACCAAGTATCCATTGAGATGCTGCTATAAAATTCCAGGCTGCAGTTCCGGTTAGCCAGGAGTTTTTTGCCTGGCCGGGGGTCTTTGATTCGCTGCCTGCAATCATCTGTGCGTAAACATAGGGTTCGGCCCGGTGCAGCTCACTGATATCTTCTATAAATGCCGGGGCAATTTTCTTATAATAGCTAAAAGCCCTTTCTCCCCGCCCCGATACTGCTTCGCCTATAATTACCCAGGGATTATTATGGCAGAAAATACCGCCGTTTTCCTTATAACCCGGCGGATATGAGGTAATCTCGCCTTTTGATAAATCGTAGGACCTGAAAGCGGGCGACAATAGATTAATACCGTATTCATGGGCCAGGTGGGTCCCTACAGAATCAAGAGCTTTTTGAGGATATCCAAGCTCTGCGCCGATGCCCGCCATTGAACAAAAGCCCTGCGGCTCAATAAAAATCCTTCCTTCGGCGTTTTCACTGCTTCCGACTTTTCGCCCTTCGGCATCAAAGGCTCGCAGAAACCAATCCCCGTCCCAGGCTTTCCTGATTATTATATCTTTCATTTCTGCCGCCGCGTTTTCTGTATATACAGCCTCATCTTTCAGGGCCCCGCCTGCGCGACGACATAATTCGGCATAATCCTTTGCAGCATATACCAGCATTGCCGCTATCAGAACCGATTCTGCAGTACCCGAATCACTGTTTACAACCGTCTGAAACGATTCGTCCGGGTTGGTTGAAAAGCAATTCAGATTCAAACAATCATTCCAGTCGGCCCGACCGATGAGCGGAAGTCCGTGCGGACCGCGGTTTTCGTTTACAAAATGAAATGCCGCCTTCAGATGGTCCGCCATTACTGCGTTATCCGTGGCGGGATCCGGGAAACCGTCTGCACCGGCAAAAGGCACCTGCTCCTGTAGAATTGAAAAATCTCCGGTTTCCTTCACATAGGCGCAGACTGCAATTATCAGCCACAGCGGATCATCATTAAAATCGCCGCCGACTGCATCATTGCCCTTTCTGGTAAGCGGCTGATACTGATGAAAGGAACCCCCGGCGGCAAACTGAATGGACGCTACATCGCTAAGTCTTTGCCGCGCTTTTTCGGGATCCATATGCATAATGCCCAGCAAATCCTGGTTGGTGTCGCGAAAACCGATGCCGCGGCCGATTCCTGATTCATACATCGAGGCGCTTCGCGACAAATTATAAGTCACCATGCACTGATACTGGTTCCAGATATTCATCATACGATCAAACTTCTCGATACCGGTTGTTACCCGGAAATGCCCCAGTTTCCGGTCCCAGTACGTTGCCAGCTCCCGAAGAGCCGAATCAACATCCCTGTCGGTCTGAAAATGATTAATCAGCTGTTCGGCCGGGGCCTTGTTCAGCCGTCCGTCCACCCATTTGCTGTTCTCATCATTCTCTGCGTAACCCAGAACAAATATCAGGCTTTCTGATTCACCCGGCTGAAGACACAGATCCACTCGATGCGATGCGCAGGGATACCAACCGGTTGCCAGGCTTCCGAAGCTTTGACCAGCTTCAACTGCCGCCGGTCTGCCGGGCCCGCGGTTTGTCCCGATAAAAGTATCCCGGTCGGTATCGAAACCGTCGGGTGTGCGGTTAAGGCTGTAAAAGGCGTAATGATTACGCCGTTCCCTGTATTCGGTGGTATGGTATATTGTTCCGCCGTCTACCTCAACTTCTCCCACATTCAGATTACGCTGGAAATTGGTCATGTCATCATGAGCATTCCAGAGACAGAATTCAATAAATGAATAGAAACTGATCCGCCTTTCTTTCCGGCTGTTGTTTTTAATCCTAATCCTGTGCACTTCACAGTTCAGCCCGGGCGGTACAAAAAAAGAGGCTTCCGATTCAACCCCTTTCCGTGAAGAGATGATACGTGAGTAGCCCATTCCATGCCTGCACTCATAACTGTCCAACTCTTCCATAACCGGTTTCCAACACGGAGACCATATATCGGCGTCTTCCCTGATATAAAAACACCTGCCGTTCATATCGGCCGGGATATCATTATAGCGATACCTGGTTAAACGGCGCAGAAGCGCGTCCCGGTAGAAACAGTAACCTCCGCCCGTATTTGAAAAAAGGGAAAAGAAACTGCCGGTTCCGAAATAATTTATCCACGGTGACGGGGTTTGCGGATTTGTAATCACATATTCCTTTTTGCTATCATCAAAATATCCGTATTTCATTTTATTCTCCGTATTCAGCTGCCGCGCCGTAGATGATTATTTCATACGGATGTCCGGCGGCGATATTCTGATCAGTAGTAATTACAGCCTGAGCTGATGCTTTTAACAGAAGATTTCGGTAATACTCGGCATTTCCTGCCCTGTACAAAGCCCATACTGCGGCAGCCCTGAAATCGGCAATATATGAAACCTGGTCATCCAGACAGAAATCTTCGCCTGAGACAAATATTTTCTCCTCAAACAGGCAGCAGTACTCAAGCCAGATATTATCTCCCGAAAGACGGAACAGTTCGGCAAATGCCCAGTAACACAGCGAAGGCAGAACATCGGAATTGATTTCTCCCGATTTTTTGAGCCTTTCGGACAGCTGATATCCTGCGTTAAGTGCAGCGCTGTAAAAAAGGCCTGCTTTATCAAAACCATTTGTTCGCTGTGCGGCATAGGCAATAACAGCAGTCCATAACGCAACATCCTCAATAGATCCGGAAACCGCGGCATCCGGGTTCTTTAGAAATTTCATTGTTTCAGCGGAATCTCCGACCAGGGCATCAACTCTGCGGGAATCAGTACATACTTCAGAAACAAGGAGATCCTTGTAAATGTTTATCACCGTTTCAGAGAAAAACTGATTTTTATACGTAAATCGCTCCATTTGCGCACCCTCCTGATTTACTGTACGCCGAAAAGTATTTCAGGCGTTTCCTCCGGTCCGGGAACGGAAAACATCCTGTCAACTATCATTGCCGCAGCCCCGTAGGCAACGGCTTTATCTCCAAGTGATGAACTTCTCACCCTGCATAAAGGCTCACCGGGATAATTCCAGTTATGTTTGATTTCATTCTTTAAAACAGTCGTAAATGAGTCTCCGCAGGCCCGCAAATCTCCCCCGATAAAACAATCGGACATGGCAAAGGTATTTACCATTAAAGCGATATTCCTGCTCAGTTCAACCGAAAATTTTTTGAATAACTGCGGATCATCTTTGACCTCAAATTCCTTATCACGGTCTATGGAGAATTGTCTGTGCTGATCATGTTCCGCAAATATACTTCTGAATTCTCCCGCACTGTTGTTTCTGCCGTAATGAACCCTTCCGCCGATTACAACGCCCATCCCGACGGCAATTCCACCGTATTCGGCTTTAACCGAATGATGTTCCCTGAATTCAACCAGGCAGTAAATAAAATCCTGCAGATCCTCGGACTTGTTGAAAATAAGTTCTCCCCAACAGCAGCAATTACCGTCGTTATCCATAAATACCGGCACATCAACCATAGACGACAGTTCGTCAAGAATTGCATACTCTTCGGTTACCCCGAGGGGGATAGATTCGCATATCACACCCTTTGCCGGGTTTACAATTCCCGAGATCCCCAGGCCGATGCCGGAAAGCGGCAGCCGAAGCCCGGCAAGCTTGCTTCTGACATCTCCTACAATTCCGGAGAATACATCACGGAAACTGAATGCTGTTATATCAGCAGGGAATCTTTTATATATGATTATCTCGCCTGCGGGATTAATGCAGCATACATTGCAGTATTCCGGCTGGACTTCAATGCCCATAACCACGCTGCAACTGTTTCTGATTTTAAGCTTGATACGCTTTCGTCCGCCCTGCGGACCTGAAATGCCCTCTTCAATTTCCGTGATAATACCCTGCTCCATTAATCCTGAAACAATATTGGTAATTGTCGATTTATCCATGCCGAGCTTTCCTGCTATCTCAATTCTGCTTATGCCTTCATTCAGCCAGACAGTTCTGAGAACACGGCGTATTGTTGATATATTGGAGGAGCGCTTCATAAGGTTCACAAAATACCTCGTTATGGTTAGTTGTTCTATTCAACCAACTATAACACCATTCACTTTTGCTGTCAAACCAAATCGTATCAATAATTTCAGTTGACTATAACCGAAATGTTAGTTATAGTTTATTTTAACATATTTGATGTTCATTCTATCATTTTCTAACACAGGAGATAATTTTGAGCGTATCGGACAAGCGCAAACAATACATCAGAAACACTGTAAAAAACAGCGGATCAGTTCTTGTCAGCGAGCTTGCTGCCGCTTTATTCGTATCCGAAATGACGATAAGAAGAGACCTGTCGGAACTGGAAAACGAAGGCTTTCTGAAAAGGACCCACGGCGGCGCTGTCAAGGAAGTCAGCAGAAGTTACGAACCGCCCTTCAGTGTACGAAAAAATATTTCTTCGGATAAAAAACGCCTTATCGGCAGGAAGGCCGCGGAGTATGTTGAAGAAGGCGATACCATAGCTATAGATTCTGGAACTACAGCCCTGGTTTTTGCTGAAGAGCTTCAGTCGTTCAGAAACCTTACAATTGTTACACCGAGCATTCATATAGCGGGAAAATTCCTGTCGAATCCCGGCATTGAAACCATCCTCGCAGGAGGAATTGTCCGAAAAACCGAAGGCTCTCTTGTAGGAGATATCACCCGCAGGACCTTCGAAAACCTATACTTTGATAAATTTTTCATGTCGACGGCTGCTTTCAGCCCTGATGCCGGATTTACCGAATACATTATCGAAGATGCCGAAATAAAGAAACTTATTATCTCCCACTCAAAAAAAACAATCGCATTAATGGACTCCGACAAGCTTGAAAAAACGGCGTTTTCGCTTGTCTGCACCCCCGACGAGATAGACATACTTGTCACTAACAGCGAACCGAATTTAAAAGTGAAACAGTCGCTGCAGAACAGCGGCGTAAAAATAGACATAGAATGAAAAAAGTACTTCCATGTACTTTTTTCATTTTGAAGTTTGCCGGTTTTCACCTGCAAACTTCATATCACAGACCCGCCAATCCATGGCGGGAATTATTTCAGGAGGATTTATGATAAAAGTACTTCCGTGTACTTTTTTCATTTTGAAGTTTGCCGGCTTTCACCTGCAAACTTCATATCACAGACCCGCCAATCCATGGCGGGAATTATTTCAGGAGGATTTATGATAAAAGTACTTCCGTGTACTTTTTCATTTTGAAGTTTGCCGGCTTTCACCTGCAAACTTCATATCACAGACCCGCCAATCCATGGCGGGAATTATTTCAGGAGGATTTATGATAAAAGTACTTCCGTGTACTTTCTCATTTTGAAGTTTGCCGGCTTTCACCTGCAAACTTCATATCACAGACCCGCCAATCCATGGCGGGAATTATTTCAGGAGGATTTATGATAAAAGTACTTCCGTGTACTTTTTCATTTTGAAGTTTGCCGGCTTTCACCTGCAAACTTCATATCACAGACCCGCCAATCCATGCGGAAACTTTTTATAGGAGAAATTATGAACTGGCTTAAAGAAGTATTTAATGTAAACAAACCGGTAATAGCGATGTGCCATCTTCAGGCGCTTCCGGGCGACCCGGGATGGAACAGGGAAAAGGGAATTGACTGGGTTATCGAAATGGCCCGACAGGATCTTGTCGCGCTTCAGAACGGAGGTGTAGACGGCATTATGTTTTCAAACGAATTCAGC
Organism: Spirochaetia bacterium; assembly: GCA_963675665.1. Lineage (GTDB taxonomy): Bacteria > Spirochaetota > Spirochaetia > UBA9216 > UBA9216 > Thalassospirochaeta. The sequence goes on along the minus strand of OY776510.1, from coordinate 1,652,135 downwards.
CTTCCGTACCTGACCGAAGTTGAACCGATAACTTACACGACAATGGCGAGAATAATAGGCGAACTGAAGTGCGAACTTAAAATCCCCTATGGAGTCAATGTCCTTTGGGACCCAAAAGCTTCAATAGATCTGGCTGTGGCTGTGGACGGGCTTTTTGTCCGGGAAATCTTCTCCGGCGTCTATGCCAGCGATTTCGGCCTGTGGAACACAAATTGCGGCGAGGTAATCCGGCACCAGTATAAAATCGGAGGAGAACACGTAAAACTGCTGTTCAACATAGTACCCGAAGCAGCAAAATACCTGGCTGAACGCGACATTGCCGATATAGCCCGCTCAACCGTATTCAACCACCTGCCCGATGCAATATGCGTTTCCGGGCTTACCGCCGGAGCGGAAACCGACGCTTCCGTACTGAAAAAGGTAAAAGACGCAATACCGGACACCCCGGTTTTTGCCAACACGGGGGTCAGGCTTTCAAACGTTGAAGAACAGCTGGCTATTGCAGACGGAACTGTTACCGCAACAACATTCAAACGGGACGGGGAATTCTATAACGAAGTGGATGAGAGACGTGTTAAGGAATTCATGGACAAGGTTAAAACACTCAGGTAGAGGAGGAAGACCATGGATAAACGCTGGAAACAGCTTGGAGATATTCTTGTAAATTACTCGACAAAAGTACAGCCCGGCGAAAAAGTAATGATTGCAATGGTTGAGGTTGAAACATGGCCGCTTGCGCAATCGGTATATGAAGCGACCGTTAAGGCGGGGGCATTTCCGCAAATCCAGATGAAATCGGAACTTCTCCGCCGCTCAGTGCTAGAACACGGTAATTCTGAACAAATAAACTGGGTCCCCGAGATTGAAATGTACGGAATGGAATGGGCCGACGTCTATATAGGCCTGCGCGGAGCTCACAACCTCTATGAACTTCAGGATATTCCTGCCGACAAGCTTGCATCAAACCAGAATGCAATGGGCATTGTCTCATCAGCAAGATGGGAAAAAACCCGCTGGTGCCTTATCAGGGTCCCGAATGATGCATTTGCACAGCAGGCAATGACATCCAGTGAAGCAATCATGGATATGTTCTTCAACGCCTGCTTTATAGACTGGGAAAAGGAAAATATAAAATGGGAAAAATGGTGCCGCAGGCTTGAGAATGGAAAACAGGTAAGGATAACCGGGTGGAAAACCGACCTGTCATTCTCAATTGAAAACCGCAAATGGATGTCTTTTGCAGGAACAAACAACCTTCCCGACGGAGAAATTGCCACTGCTCCCGTTACTTCCACTTTAAACGGCACAATCAGCTTTGAGAACCCCGGAGTACTGGGCGGCCGGCTTGTAAACGGCATCAGGCTCAGCTGGAAAGACGGCCGCCTTGTTGAAGCATCTTCAGAAACCGAACAGGAGTTCTTTCAGTCGATAATCCATAAAGATTCCGGAGCATCGCTGATCGGCGAATTTGCAATCGGTACAAATTATCAGATTGATCGTTTCTGCAACGATATTCTGCTTGATGAAAAAATCGGCGGAACAGTTCATACCGCATTGGGACGTGCCTATCCCGAATGCGGCGGACTTAATAAATCTGCAATTCACTGGGATATTGTAAAGGACATAAGAACGGAAGGAGCAGTGACTGTCGACGGTGAAATAGTCGTCGAGGGCGGAAAGATCTATCTGTAAGTCGAACCCATACAAGGAGATAATGGTGAAAGAATGCTTTATTGGAATTGATATCGGTACAGGCTCATCAAAAGGCGTTATTGTTGATACTCACGGAACTGTTATGGCCGAAGAAACCGTTCCCCACAGCATGGAAATGCCGCACCCCGGGTTCTATGAACAGGATGCGGAGACCGTATGGTGGGGAGATTTCGTCTTTCTCAGCCGTAAACTTGTGATAAAACTGAAAACCGATCACAATCTTCCGCCTGAAAGTATCAAAGCCGTCGGGGTAAGTACCATAGCGCCATGTGTACTTCCGGTCGACAGGGAGGGATTACCGTTAAGGCCCGGCATAATGTACGGAATTGATACACGCGCGGCGACCGAAATAACAGAAATCGAAGAATCTGTCGGAATTGATAATATATTCAATATGACAGGCCAAAACCTTTCATCACAGGCATGCCTGCCGAAGGTCAGGTGGATTAAGAAAAATGAGCCTGAGATCTGGAAAAAAACCGAAAAAATCCTGACTGCAACAGGCTATATTGTTTACAAACTGACCGGACGCTATACGCTGGATATCTATAACGCAATCGGCTACGCGCCGGTTTTCAACATACGCGAAAAAAGATGGGATTTCTCTCTTAACAGCCTTCAAAACACGGAACTCATAAACCCGGCATGGCTGCCTGAACTGCTCTGGAGCAGTGAAATAGCCGGAACCGTGACCTCCACCGCTGCTGAACTTACCGGGATTCCAGCCGGAACCCCGGTCGTTACGGGGACCTCCGACGCCGCAGCAGAGGCTGTCGGTTCCGGCGTATGCAAACCGGGCGACATGATGATGATGTACGGCAGCAGCAACTTTTTCATTATGCGGACCGAAAAGTTGAACCCCGTTAAAACTTTCTGGACATCCAACTTTATTGATGCCGGAAGCTCGGTCCTGACAGGCGGCATGGCGACTGTAGGCAGCATGTTCAAATGGTTCAACGATACATTTCCCGGCAGAACAATGGCTGAATGGGAAAAACTTGCCGCAAAATCATCCCCCGGGGCGAGCGGGCTTACTGTTCTGCCCTATTTCGCCGGCGAACGAACACCGCTTAATGCCCCTGATGCAAAAGGGCTCATCTTCGGCCTCAGCCTTCAGACCCAGCCCGGCGATATTTTCCGTGCGCTGCAGGAAGCCGTCGGTTTCGGCATCAAACACAATATTGAAGCAATGAGGGCAGAGGGCGCTGTTGCCGGACGAATTGTAGCAATCGGCGGAGCCGCAGACAGCCGGCAGCTTATGCAAATCATATGCGATATAACCGGACTGCGGCAGCAGCTGCCGGATAAAACGCTCGGGGCCTGCTATGGCGACGCTTTTCTTGCCGCCGTCGGAAGCGGTTATTATTCAGGCTCTGAGGAATCCGGGAAATGGGTCGGGGTTGCCGACGAGATAGTTCCAGACGGCAGTTTATTCGGTTTTTATGATGAAAAATACGGAAGGTTCCGGGAGTTGTATGAATCAACGAAAGGGCTGTTGTGATTAATCATCAAAATCAACAGCCAAACAGGGATCCAAGATCTCTTTTCGCTGATTCTAAACAAATACTTTATGAAACTTTAAATTCCAAAATGACAGTTATCTTAATATGTTCTTAAAGACGATATTCTTTATTTCCGTCATTGCAAGCAGGGTGGCAGTCTGGCCCTCCCGCCCAACTCCGCTTTCCTTGGCCCCTCCGAAAGGTGTGAGCAGGTTGCGGTAAAAAGTTTGTCCGTTTACAACCACATTTCCGGATTCAAGCTGTAACGCAACCTTCATTCCCAAGCTTAAATCATTGGTAATAATACCGGCCCCTAATCCATATTTCGTATCGTTTGCAATCTCAACAGCCTCTTCCATAGTATCAAATGTGATAATAGGGAATACTGGTCCAAAAACTTCCATATCATGGACGATATCCATAGTCCTGTCTACTTTATCAAGAACTGTTGGACCGTAAAATGCTCCGTCTCGTTTATTTCCCAGAACAAGCGTCGCTCCCTGTTTAATTGTAAGATTAACCTGATCCTCAACCCTTTTTGCAGCCTTTTCGCTTATTAATGTTCCCATTTGCGTATCAAGGTCCATCGGATCGCCGACCTTTACAGTACCGAGTTTTGCAACCAGAGTTTTTACAAACTGATCATGAATTGATTTATGAACAATGAACCTTTTCCCAACAGAACATATCTGTCCGCTCAGGTACCCGCCTCTTCCGGCGGAGGCTTCATTAACTGCATAATCAACATCTGCATCAGCGCAGATAATAAGCGGCGCATTCCCTCCCATTTCAAGACTCTGAAATTTAAGATTCCGTCCGCAAAGCTCACCTATTCTTATGCCTACATCAGTACTCCCCGTGAAGTCAACTCCTGCAATACGCTTATCGCCGACCAGCAGATCTCCGGTAACCTCTCCACGTCCGGTTATACACTGATATGCATTCCCCGGAACACCTGCTTCGAGTATGAGTCTGCTTAGCATAAGAACTGTCAGCGGATCATCTGTAGCAGGTTTTACTATTGCACAGTTTCCCGTGAGCAGAGCGGGGGCAACCTTCTTTGCAAAAAGAGTCAGCGGAGCATTAAATGCTATGATACAGACGATAGTTCCTATGGGCTGACGGATGGTAACGTCAAAATCCCATTCCTTCCCGGCTCCCCCCCCGATTGGAAGAGTATTTCCCGTCAGATTGTTCCGCGCAGCTGATATAAATCCTTCTATATGATTCCTCAGGATCATGAAGTCTCCGTAAGACTCATTATAAGGCTTTCCCATTTCTCGTGACATTATAAGCGCCATTTCTTTACGGTTATCTTCCCACATCACAAGATCAACAAATCTCTGCATGATTTTTATTCTTTCATGCAGCGGCACAGCAGCCCAAACCGTTTCTCCCTTTTTCGCATTATCAAGAATTTCATTAATATCTTCTCCGGTTGCGGATGGTACAGTATCAATCACCTCGTTTGTTGCAGGATTTATAACTTCTATTGTTTTTCCGTCTGACGAATTTCTTTCAGAACCGCCTATATACATCTTCATAATAATTTCTCCTTATCACTAAGTCGGCAGATATAAATCGGGAAGATCTGGATTAATGATTATTATTCTTCAAGCCTAGAAACTTCAAGCGCATTAAAGACTTCGATAGTAGTCCCTAATTCCTTAACGGTATCAAAGAAAGCCCACTTAAGGGCCGGATGGCGTGATGTCGGACCGGTCTGGGCCAGAGGTATCCCGTTTTCCTCAAAATGAGTGCATACGCCTTTAAAATCGCCTGTGTCAAACGCGATATGATGGATACCCTCTCCGTACTTTTCAAGGTAATCTTTCAGTACCGAATCGCTTCCGAACGGCTGCAGTAATTCGAATTCAATATCGCCAAGCTGGTAAAGGGCTACTTTCTGGAAGAAATTCGATTCCTTTCCGTAGTAATATTTTTTCCCGTTACCGGTAGGCGACTGTTCGATTACGCGGTGGGGTTTAATTCCGAGAATCTTTTCGTATTCTTTTATTGAAGCCTCAAGGTCCCTTACAACCACGCCTACCTGCGCCAGCCTTGGGAAAAGCTTCTGAACGTCCTTATTCATAACAACTGCTTCCTATTCCATTAAAAAAACCTGTTTATAAACCAGGACGCTTCCATTTGCGTCCCTGTCCATCTCCATTATTCCGCCCATATGGGCGGTCCATTTATCGAGAACATCCCGGTGTTCGCGATAGACCTGCTGTTTCTTTTCCGGGCCGTCAAATTCATAATACCCTATCAGTTCCAGATCATTATTCCAGATCGAATAATTACGCATTCCGGCCCTGTGCATCAGGTCTACCATTTCGGACCAGATCTCATCATGTTTTTTTATATATTCACTGAGCTTTCCGGACTGCACACGGCCTTTCCAGACAAATCTTTCCATAAAATATCATTCCTTAATTATATTTTCAGCACATGATTTCCGAGAAGATCAAAAATTGCCGGAACATTATTTTCTTCCTGGTATTGCCGTATAAGATCCCGCGGCAGCGAACCTGCTATTTCCCACAATCCCCTTGCTATATTTACAAAGGTCCGGGTTGCTGCAACACCGTCCATCCGAGGCGGCCAGATATCCATTACATACCACCCGTCGTAACCGGCCTTCTGTAGGTGATAAAGGAAGTCCAAGGTCTGCCACAGGCTTACGCTTCCCATTATCATATCGTCGTCGGTTTTTGAATAATTATCGCTAAGATGAATATGAAAAAGCCTTTTATGTCTGGCAAGAAGGTCGACGCTCTCAGCAGGGCATTCGCCTGCTACCAAAGCATGCCCGTAATCCAGAATGACCCCGAGATTGTCGAGTCCGACCTCGTTGCAAAGCACAAGGGCCTTTGCGGCACTCGAGATATACTGGTAAATCCTCGGATCCGCCGGTTTATATTCAATAGCGACTTTTACATCGTTTCTGCGGGATGCAACTGTATGCAGGTTCTCTACAAGCCAGTCCCACCTCATACTGTAGTCATCTTCAAAAGGGTAATCGTACCCGTCGTGACCAAGCCACAGCATCACATCAACACCGCCGACGGCTTCACAGAAGTCCAGTGCTTCGGCACAGAATGCTGTAATCCCGGTCCGGATCTTTTTATCGCGGTTGGTCAGGGTTCCGTTGGCATAGTTGATGTCAGAGTAAGTATTCGGAACGACCGTTCCCGCCCTCAGGCCTTGGTCCGCAAGGTATGCCTTAAGCTTTTCAGGATCGGTCTCCCTGGTATAAGTAACAGGAATAGCATCAACATAGTCAATTTCTTTCAGAATCCGGCACTGCTCTTCAAACGGTATATCCTTCTTGTAGTTTTTCATGAAACGATCGTTGCAGGATGAAAACGCCGAACGCGATGCTTCAATTTTCATTTTATCATTCCTCCTTAGTCAACAATGATACCGGACATGATCTGCCCGATTTACCGGAAGCCTTATCTTCCGGCAAATCAGACAAAACACAGGCAAATATAATTATTTCAGAGAAACAATATCATCAAGAACAGAAACTACATCATTTCCAAGGACGGACACTTTATCAAGCCAGTAATTAGAAAATGTATCATTAAGCTGTTTCTTAGCTGCCTGATCAAATTCATGGAATGCACAACCTTCATCTTTAAGTTTGTTAATATAATCAGATTCATTATTGGCTACAGCTACATATTCATCAGATGTAACCTCATCAAGCGCTTCAACCATTATATCTTTATAGACTGCCGGGAGTTCATCCCAGAACTGTTCATTCGCTACTACATTGTTAACTGAAAGCAGATGTCTTGTTCCGGTAATATTATTGCCGAGTTCATAAAAACCGGCTTCATAGATGTTCTGCAGGGGAACCTCCACTGCATTAATAACGCCTGTAGACATTGCAGTATATGCTTCCGACCAGGCCATTGTAACATAGCTGAATCCCATCAGCCCGAGAAGATCATTATAAACCTGAATCTGCGGTGAACGGATAAGTTCATTCTCGCAATCATCAAGCGATTTGATAGGCTTTTTTGAACAGATATAACGGAACCCGCAGAAATAATAGTTAAGAACCTTAATGTTGGTCTGCTCTGAAACAAGATCCGCATACCACTTGCCGATATCACCTGTAAATACTTTTGCGGCATGATCGTAATTATCAAAGATAAACGGCAGGGTCAGTACTACTGATTCCGGAACGTAATTCTGGATGTAACTTACATCGGTAATGGACATATCGTAAACGCCGTATTCAATACCTTCCAGCAGCTCGGCATAGGACCCGAGAGCTCCGCCGTTTGTATACTGAAAATCAATCTTGCCTTCGCTTCTTTCCTTTACCAGCTCCATCCATTTCTGCGAATAGATGGATTCAATGTTATTAGCCCCGTTCGGAGTAGCAAATACTATTGTAATCGGCTCCTGATCAGCAAGAGCATCACCGCCTGAAGCTGCTTTTGTCTCTTCTGCCGCTCCATTTGCATAAACAGTCAACCCTCCGACGCATAGTAACACAAGTACCATAAGTCCAAATCTCTTCATCTTTTTCCTCCTGAAAAATATAATCCGAAAAATATAATAACCGCTGCGCACACGGTTAATTACCATATCATCAGTACCCGAACAGGCCGGGAACCAGGGTTGTTAAACCCGGAATAAAAATCATCAGCAGCATTACAACCGCAACAATAGAAACAAAGGGAAGTATCGGTTTTACTACCTTGCTGAACGGTGTGTTGTCTATTGATGTGACGACAAACAGAATACTTCCGACCGGGGGAGTCAAACCTCCGGACATGACAGCCACCATGAATATTATTGAGAACTGCTGAACATCGATTCCCATGCCCTGAACGATTGGCAGGAAGATCGGCGTAAGCAGAAGCATTGTTGCAACCCCGTCTATAAAGCAGCCAGCAACCACACAGACTATTGCAACAAACATCAGCATCAGCTGTGGTGACGAAATGTGCAACAGGCAGAAGTTTGAAATCATGGTCGTGATTCCCTCGCGGGCAAGGATGTAGCTGAAAATACTGGATATCGCTATAATGCCGATTGGTCCCGCTGATGATATTGCCGCATCACGTACAGCTTCGAAAATCTGCTTAGGACTCATCTTCTTTCTGACCAGTCCGTATATCAGTCCGTAGACTATAGCGGTTACACCTGCTTCGGTTGCAGTAAAAACTCCTAGAAGAATACCGCCGAGAATAATGATTGGCATGAAAAGAGCCCAGATAGCCCTGGTGAAGCTGATCCAGATATTTTTGAAACCTGCAAAGGGCTGCAGCGGCATTCCCTTGCTTTTAGCATAGAAATAGCTGACAACCATGTAGCCGAGACCGAGAATAAGCCCCGGAATTATTCCGCCCATAAACAGCTTGCCTATATTGAGCCCCGCAGCGTTTCCGTAGAGTATCATGATAATACTCGGCGGAATTATCGGCCCGAGGCTTGCCGCGGCTGAAACAATTGCCACCGACCAGCCGTCTTCATAACCGCCCTTCTTCATTCCCTTCAGCAGAATAGCCCCGAGCGCTGAAGCGTCCGCGTTGGACGAGCCGGAGATCCCCGCCATCAGGATTCCAGAAGCAATGGAAGTATGCGCCAGCCCGCCCTGTATATGGCCGACAGCGCTTTTCGCGAATTTAACGATGTCTTCGGTTATGCCCGTGCGTTCCATTATCTGGCCGGCAAGCATGAAGAACGGAACAGCCATCAGTGCAAAACTGTCGGTTGCCGTAAACATCTTCTGGGCTATAACAAGGTTGGGAACAGAGGTGTGGGTCAGCAGCCACATCATGCTTGTGCCGCCCATCGAAATGATAATAGGAGTTCCCATCAGCAATAAGCTGAAAAAAACAATAAGTATTACAGCTACCATTATATGCTCCTCACTTCAGTTGCTGTTTCATGAAACAGAAGAACCGTCTGTTTTAAAAATACGATGAACAGCAGCGCTGACCCGGCAGGCTGTGCACTGTACAGCAGGTTCAGCGGAATAGGCATACCGGGAACCATCCGTCCGCCGGTCCTCATGCAGAGCTGAAGTCCTGCAGTAAAATAGAATACGCAGAAGGACAGTCCCACAAGAAGAAGAGCAAACTGGATGACAGTATTTGCCCTGCCCGGAATTTTATTGAGAATAATATCGAAAGACATTTTTATATTTCTGTTGAACATAGCAGGGATACCCAGCATGACGAGCCAGATAAAACCTGTTCTTGCCACCTGCTCGGTCCACCCGAGCGGCGCCCTTAACACATAGCGCCAGAAGATCTGCGCCACTATCACAAGGACGGCCGCCGTAAGAAGGGCAATCATTATGACTTCGACAACCCGCATTATTTTATCTACAAATCTGACCAAAACATCCTCCTGAGGCTCTTTCAAAACTCGGTTTGTTTTGAAAGAGTCCTTTGGAGTATTTTTGACAAAATAATATAAATGTTTAGTCTATAACTAAATGTCAAAAATACTCCACATAAATCTAATGTAGCAATTTCAAAAATTTCTCATTTTTAAAATTGCCTCTCCTTTAAAAACCTCAAAAATCACCCGCCTATTACAATCTGCATAATTTTTACATTGTCTCCGCCCCGGAGAACAGTTTCACTGTATTCCCGGAACTGCAGTTTCCTGCCGTTAATCCATACTGCCGAGCTGTTGTCCTGAAACCCCATACTCTCAATCAGAGACGGGAGACTGCTGTTGTCGGCCAACAGCATATTTTTACCGTTAACTGCAACATTCACAGGATATTTTCTCCTTAAGCCACTGAAGCGACAGTTTTTTTACAGTAGTGTCGTCCGGACAGCCTGTTTCCGGGTCGGTACCCGTCATTCCGTAATAGAGCTGCCGGCCTTTTTCCACTTCATCAGGATTCAGAAAAACCCCTTTATTCAACCCCTCGGGGAGCGGCTCATAAACCCGCGGAGGAAGCATGTCATCAACATCCGGCCGAAACCCGGCTAGGTAATTGAAAACTCTCATCATCGCTATCTGCCGTTCCGCACAGAGCATAAGGTCGGCAACGGAAGTTTCAAAACCCAGGCCGTATTTAAGGACATTTATCAGGTCAGAAGGACCGTAAAGCTGCCACCCGGGGCCCCAGGCAAGAACACAGAGACCGAAGATATTCATGACCGTATAGAAACGCTCACCTATTACCACCATCCTTACCTTTTCATCATCTATTCCGAAACAGTTTTCGTTCCCCTTCCACAACCCGAGGGACGCCATCCGCATTCTTCCTTCGCTGTCGGAAGGCCCGATAAGAAGCTGGTCATGAGTGCATGACGCGTGATCGGCGCCGTACGGATTTACCGCATAGTGAAGCGCCAGCCCGTGCTTGTACATCGGCATATGCGCAGGGAATTCCTGTTTCTTGACGCCCATGAAAAACCCGGCGCTTTCCTTTCCGAAAACTTCGATCAGCCTCCCGCTGCCTTCGGCCATCAGGTTTCCGAAAGGTGTCGATCGGTAAGCAATCTGTTTAATCAGCTCTTCGAAGATCTTTCCGTTTCCGAAATGAAGCGCTGTTCCGCCTGTAGTCTCTTCATCGATAATTCCCTCTTCATAGCATTCCATTGCAAACGCTATTGTTGCACCGAGCGAAATGGTATCCATGCCGTACATATTGCACAGCTGGTTGGCCACGCATATATCACCCAGATCATCAACATCGCAGAACGCGCCGAGAGTGGCTACCGATTCATATTCCGGGCCTCCGTATTCCGGGATCACGCCCCTTTCGGGTATCGAGATTGCCCGTTTGCACCTGATTGAGCATCCGTAGCAGGTATCACGCTTTTCAAGGATAGTCCCGGTCATGAGGTTGCCGGTAATTTTTTCCGCTTTTTCACCGAAGGTGCAGGTCTGACCGTTTCTTGTCATCAGGAACCCGGCATCGCTGGTAGCCTTCAGGCCTGAATTGGTGCCGTTTATACCGAGGTTTTTTGTCGCTGCATTATTCTCAATCCTGGCCCAGACAGACGCCGTGAAAGCGTTTCTGAAAGCCTCTTTATCAAACGGCTGTTTCGGCTTGCGCTTTTTCAGTACTACCGCCTTCAGTTTCTTCGACCCCATCACGGCACCCATACCGTTTCTTCCGTTTGCCCGGGTCGCAAGCGTCATTATCGAAGCATAACGTACCAGATTTTCACCTGCCGGTCCTATTTCGGCAATTTCAAGGCTTTTATCGCCTGTTGTTTCTTTCAGATACTGTTCGGTTTCCAGGGTTGTTTTACCCCAGAACCCTGATGCATCACACAGCTCGGCAGAATCACCGTCAATATAAAGGTAAACCGGTCCGGCGGACCTGCCCCTGAAAACCATGGCATCCCAGCCGTTTGCGGCCATCCGGGCGGGGAAAAACCCGCCGCTTTCGGACAGGCCCAGCGTTCCCGTAAGCGGGCTTTTTGCCGCAACGGTCATTCTGGAATTCCCTGAGAAAGGAAGCCCTACTGTCGGTGAAACGGCAAAAACCATCACCGCCTCATCAGAAAGCGGGTCGGCAGCAGGCGGCATGCCGCTGTTCAGGATCAGGTAGCTTGCAAGTGCGCAGCCGCCCGGGTAGAGACGGTAGGTTTCCCCGTCCAGCGTATTCTTCTGTATTTCCCCGGTCGAAAGATTAACGTCCAGTATATTGGCATCAGGAAACATACTCATATCAGCTTTTAACCTCCCCGGCTCCGACACCTTTTTTAACCAGTAAATCGTATGATTTTCGGGCAATATCAATCTCTTCATTTGTCGGAATAACCTGGATCTTCACGGCGGAACCGCTGCCGGAAACAACTGCGGCACCGCAGGCGGAACTGTTGAGTTCCGGGTCAAGAACAATACCCATATGCTCAAGGCCGCTGCATATCCGCTCCCTGATTTCCGGCGAATTCTCGCCGATTCCGCCGGTAAATACCAGGTGGTCCAGTCCTCCGAGCTCGGCGTAGAAGCTTCCTATATACCTCACAATGCTGCAGACGAACACATCTACTGCAAGCCCGGCGCGGGAATTACCTTCCCGCGCGGCATTAAGGATTTCACGCATATCCTTGTCGACACCCGACAGCCCAAGAAGCCCTCCGTTTTTACTTATGCCGTATATAATTTCTTCCAGCTCCATCCCGTTATTCATCAGGAAGGGAACAATATACGAATCAAGATCTCCCGCGCGGCTGGCATGGGGAATCCCTGTCTGCAGGGAAAAACCGAAACTGTTGTCGACGCTTTCACCGTTAAGCACGGCGCAGACGGAGCTGCTTCCGCCGAGATGGCAGCAGATCAGCCTGCCGGTGCCTCCTTCATTGCCGGTTACCGTTCTTGATATATAACTGTGGGAAGCCCCGTGGTATCCCATCCGCATTATTCCGTATTTGGTGTACCAGTCGTACGGAAGCGAATATAACCTGCGCTCGATGGGGATGGTTTCATGAAATGCCGTTTCAAAGACCCCGAAAAGCATGATATTCGGAAGCAGGGTTCTGAACATCCTGATTGCCTCGAGGTAGGGACCGTTATGGGCCGGAGCCACAAAAAGATATTCCTCCATCCCCTCGAGAACCTCGTTGCTCAGTTCATGGACCCCGTAAAAATCCTTGGCAAGAACCGTCTTGAAACCTATTACACCTATTTCATCAATCGATTCTAGAACCCCTAATGAAGGATCCAGCAGGCTTGCCAGGAACATGTTTATTCCGTCGCTGTACCTGGGAACGGATTTGCCCTCCTTCCGGAGCTCCTGCCCGTCCCTTCGGTTGCAGTACTCGTAGATTGCATTCTCGGTACTGCCGACCCGCTCGATTTTTGCGTCCACAAGAATATTCTCATCCGGCATCTCATAGAGTTTAAATTTGAGCGATGTACTTCCGACATTACAGATCAATACCTTCATAAAATATTCCTCCTCAACTGCTCCCGACCGCTTCCGGGTTCAGACCTCAGCCTCAATCTTTTTGGGTGTGAACCCTAATTTCATCTTATTCCCCGATTTTCTGATGCTGATATTTCCCAGCCACAGGCTGTCGTCTATACAGGGAAAATCTTCACGGAAAAAGACGCCCCGGCTCTCTCTGCGGATAAGCGATGAACCGATCATCATTTCTGAAATATCAAGCATGTTGCTGCATTCCTTCCTGAGAATTGCGTCTTTAAAACCTGTTGTTTCAATACCGGCGAGCCTGTCTGAAAGTTTATTCACATCGGCTTCCGCACTTTTCAGATCGCTTTCATTCCTTACTATTCCGACTTTCAGCGACATGATTCTTCTCAATTCGGAAATGATTTCTCTTATAGTGTTTTCCGCTTTCCCGTTACCGGTTTCCGTATTAATTCCCGATAATCCCGTTTCTGCCGTGCAGCCGGCGACCTCTTTTTCACCCGGATAAGAACGCCCTGATGCAGAATCAGCCGCATTTTCTCCGGCGATATGCCCGAAAACCAGGGTTTCTATCCCGGCGCTCCCGCCGATCCTGTTTGCCCCGTAAAATCCCCCGGCAACCTCTCCGGCGGCAAAAAGCCCCTTGAGAGTTGTTTCGCATCTGTCATTAATCCTTACGCCGCCCAGTGATGTATGGGCCGCAGGCATGACTTCAGCCGGGACCTTAGTCAGATCGATGCCGACGATCACGGCAGGATCATAGAAAATAGCGTGGTCTTCGACGACCATTTTCCGGGGCATCATTGAAACATCGTAATAAATTCCGCCGTGCGGTGTTCCCCGGCCTTCCCTGACTTCATTAACCATTGCCCGCGCCAGGCCGTATTTCTGAACGGAATTGCGTTCAAGACCGTAATTCTGCATAAAGTCCTCGTTCAGACCGTTACGCAGCTCAGCTCCCTTCCGGAGCAGGGTAGTAGGAATCACCTTGCCCTTCAGCCCTTCAGGGTGAATAAATGCGCAGGGTTCAAACTGCTGGAACTCCATATCAATAACTTCACCGCCCGCCCGGTACACCATGGCCACACCGTCTCCGTTTATTCCGCGGGGATAGGTGGTATTTTCATAAACCGATCCGCAGCCCCCGGTGGCAAGAACAACAGCCTTGGCGATAAAATACACAACCTTACCGTTTTCCCGGTTAATGCCTGCGGCCCCTGTCACTCTTCCGCCCGATTCGAGCAGGCTGAAAATAAAGATGCCCCGGTGAAAACCCACGCCCCGTTTGATACAGTCGTTCTTCATACACTTTGAAGCATTTATCCCAGTAAGGGCTTTGTAATGGACCAGCCTCGGGTGCTTGCTTCCAAGTGTATGCAGCACATCGTAATCACCGTCCGGCTTTCTGTCGAAAACGAACCCGATGCTTTCTAGAAATTCCATTTCCCCGGAAGCATTGTTCACCAGTATTGTTTCCAGTATTTCATTGCTGATTCTGTACGCGCTTTTCCTTAGATCCTCTTCATAAATCTCGACGCTGTCGTTTTTTTCAACCGCGACATTGAAACCCATGATATCAGGGGTGGCCCGCGGGCCCTTTTCGATTAATGCGACTTCAGCCCCCTTTCTTACCGCAGCCGCAGCCGCGCGCAGACCGGCAAACCCGCCGCCGATTACGAGAACGTCACTGTACACAATGCTCTGCTCGCTCATATTCTCTCCATAGATAAAACTATTCAATTCCGTAATATTCAATAAATCCGGTAAGCGCTTCGGTATAGGCTTCCATCGGAAACCTTGCCGCCCCTGCGCCGATCTGACCGCCGTCTGCGGAAATTATTCCCCCGTGACATATAGGCGTTATACCTGTATCAATTACCTTTCTGATATCGATACCTATCCCGGGGCCTGTGAAATCAAGCAGGGGTATCGGATAGTTACGATTTACACCCACGCAGATTTTCTTAAGTTCCTCGGTCTGGGCAATTGCTTCCCGGTACCCGCCGCCGCGGAGTCTCAGAACATTCGGAGCGGCCGCGGCAGCAAAAGCTCCCATACCCATGACTTCCGTTACGGTACTGTCGCCCATATACGGAACAGCCTTTTCAGGTCCCCATTTTGAAGAAAAGAACTGGCCGTCCATCCCCGGAGCAGGAGCCAGGTACCACTTCTCGCCGGTACCGGCAACCTTGATACCGGTAAGAACCCCGTTCTGTGCAATAGCGGTGACGATTGTGCAGTAATCCAGCCCTTTTATGCTTCTGATTGAGGCCATCGAACCGGCCATTCCGAGCGGGTGAAACCATCTTTCCGTACCCAGAAACATTTCCGTTACCCTGTTGACGGTTTCAGTATCAAGGCCGGCTTTCCAGAGCCTCGGAACAATTTCTCCGATAAGAATAAGGCTGCATGCAATCTGCCTGGTGTGGCTTTCGTCTCCCATCTGCATGCCTTTGGCTATGATGCTTTTAACATTGATGCTTCCGCCTTCGGAAAGTGCCTTATCAACAGCGGGAGCAAAATAATCCTCTATTTCTATAAGATTCTTCTCAATCTCAGGATCAAAATTTCCCCAGGCTCCCAGTCCGTTTCTTCCTTCGAACGGAATACAGTAGCCTTCCAGCCCTGTTGTTTCGTCCGTGCAGATATTTACCACCATATTAGGTGTTATTATCCCGGCTCCGGCCCCGACGCAGTAAAAGTCGTTTGCCGAATGCGGTTCAATCTCGCCGTTTTCGATCATCCGCCTTGCTTCATCCGGCTCCTCGGCAAGACCGGCATGAAGCGCGCCGCTTATTATGCCCTTCTGCTGAACAGGAAGCATATCTCCGAATTCTATCGGAGGTCCCGAATAAAGAATATAGTTCGGCTTCATTCCGGGAACTGCATCGATTACCTTCCTAATCCCGGTCCAGTGGGGTTCCGCTTTGAGAAGACTTTCGAGCGCTTCCGCGTTAGCTTTATTGATCTTTTCCCTGATATCAGCCATATTCCTACAACACCTTTCCCAGCAGCTTTCTTATTTCTTTGCTTACACCAGGTCTCCATGAAACCTGCGCAACCTTGACATTCTGCTCACGTATTCCTTCGCCGAAAGATTTCAACCCGATATTTATCACGACCATGTTCCTGTTGAAAAAATTATTACTCATCCCTCAAGCTCCTCCGGCAATGATCATACCGCTTAAAATTGAAGCCTTTGCATTGCTCGGCATTATGATTACACCGAGTTCTTCGAGCCTCTTGCGCTGGTTTTCTACATTCTGAATGTCCAGGTCCGTCCCGCAGAGCGAAGCTATAATGCTGATATACCGGCCTTCCTGTTCCGTCTTCTCCCTGATTTTCCTGAGGGTATCTTCAATAGTCCCGACAGGGTCCCTGTGAATACCGTGCCCGTAAAGCAGGTCGAACAGAATGACTCCGGTACCGGGATCTGCCCCTTCCTGCATCAGCCTTTCGTTGAGAATAGCCGGGTCCATTACAGGATGCGGTTTGCCCCTGGTGAACTCCTCGTCGCCCATATCGACAAGGGTATTACCTACACTTTTATTTCTGTCCGGCAGTTTCCCGGCCTTTCCGAAAACAAGGTTGGAATGAAGATCCGGCACCATGTCCTGAAGCAGAAGCACTGACTCTTCACTGTGCGTGCCCCCGCAGAAGACGGCCCGAAGGTATTTCTGTTCCGATCCGAGCTTCGCTTTCTCAGCCCCGGCAAGACCTTTCAGTTCCGCCCTGCAGTTTTCAAGGTACGCCGGGTTGCCCGCCCTGCCGCCGCCGGCTATGGCCGCGGCAGTTTCCGCCGCATCTTCAAGAGAGGCGGCACATACAGCCCCGGCTTTTATGATGTCTTCAGGGTCCCCCCCGAGGAAAAAAATCACGACAGGCTTGCGACAGGACGCGACCTCAGCCAGTACCTTTTTAATAGTTTCAGGATGCGGGGGTTTTGATACAAGAACAATCACTTCAGTTTCAGGGTCCTTCTCAAGAAACCTCAATCCCCTGATCATTGTCGAGCCGCCGACCTGCCCGGAGATATCCTTGCCGCCTGTGCCTATTGCCTGCGAAATTCCGAGCCCGTAACGGTGAATCAGGATTGCTATTTCATGAATGCCGCTGCCGCTGGCGCCGACGATACCGATTCCGCCTTTTCTGACCTTGCTGACCACTCCGAGCGAAATATTATCGATAATTGCCGTTCCGCAGCCGGGGCCCATGACCCACAGGTCCTTTTCTTCCGCAAGCTTTTTAAGTTCGACCTCTTCTTCAACCGGAACATTGTCGCTGAAGATGAATACGTTCATACCCTTCATCAGGGCGTCTTTTGCCTCCTGCCCCGCGAATTCACCCGGCACCGATATTACGGCCAGGCTTGCATCCGGTACGGCTTCGGAAGCCATATTCAGCGTGGCATATTCCGCTGCAGCCCCGCCGGAACCGCGGGACTCTACCTGCAGACCTTTGAGAACATCATTGGCCCTGCTTAAAACATCTTCGCCGGAAATATCCACGGCAACGACAAGGTCATTGGCCGACGCACGGACAGCTTCTTCGGTCAGACCGCCGAATTCATCCAGTACAGTCTTGTTCATCTCCGTGCCCATTACCAGTACCGCGTTTTTCACACCTTCGATGTTCATCACGTCCCTGGTGGCGTTCATAAGAAAGATGGAGTCCATATATCTGTTTTGCTGAATAATAGTCCGTATCAAAATATGCTTCTCCCCTTTCTACAGCATCTTCTTTATCTGACTGATTACAGCGGAGATGCCGTAACCATGCTCGTCCTGAAGGTCTTCAAAAGAGCCGAAACCCGGAAAGGTGTTAGGAATACCGAGACGTTTAAACCTGCAGGAAACTCCGGATTCAGCCAGAGCCTCGGCAACCGCGCTTCCGAGTCCGCCGATTACTGAATGATCCTCGAGCGTTACAATCCTGCCGGTCTTTTCAGCCACCGAGTAAACCAGTTCCTTATCAAGCGGCTTGAGTGTATGCATATCTACAACCGTTACGGATATTCCTTCTTCGGCAAGCAGCCGGGCGGCTTCTACCGCGTAGGAAACCATGATTCCGCAGGCGATTATTGCCGCATCGGAACCTTCCTTGACGGTAATACCTCGACCGATTTTAAATTCGTAATCTTCCCTGTATACCGCCGGCTCATTCCGTCCGTTTGCAAGACGTATGTAAACCGGGCCCTGGTGCTCGACGGACGCATAAAAAGCCTTTACCGCCTGGTCCGGATCTCCGGGCGCAATCAGGGTTATCCCCGGGAAATTCCTGACAATTCCCAGGTCTTCCATTGCATAATGGGTTGAACCTCCGCCGCCCGCCAGCCCGGTGTTGTTTCCGATTATCTTCACATTGGCGCGCTGGTAGCATACATTCGTCCTGATATTCTCGCATGAGCGCATACTCATAAACACCGACATTCCGTACACAAAAGGCAGCCGGCCTTCGAGAGCCATACCGGCGGCAAAATCTATTGACGCCTGTTCAGCTATTCCGACATTGAAATGATGTTCCGGGAATTTCCGGATAAACTCGGGCATGCCGGCCCTGGATACATCCGGAGAAACCAGGCAGAATTCCCTGTTCTTAACGACGTATTCCTGCATCGCTTCATCAAGCATAGGCCGTGCTGATCTCAATTCTTCTTTGAAAGCATAAGTTTCCATGGAATTACATCCCCCCCTTTACCGGTTCTTCAACCCGAAGCTCCTCCAGAGCCTGTGCAAGCTGCTCCTCGTTGAGCACTCCATGATGCCAGTTAACCTGGTCTTCAAGAAAAGAAACACCTTTTCCTTTAACTGTATGAGCAATTATTACGGTCGGGATATCCGAATAGGGGTCCGGAAGCGAATCAAGAGCCCCGATTATCTGTTCCATGTCATGACCGTCTATCTCCATAACATTCCACCCGAAGGCCTTCCACTTGTCCGCAAAGGGTTCAAGCTTGACGCCCTGGGTTTCGTCTTCGGTGTGGGCATTGAGACTGCACTTGTTCCTGTCGATCAGCGCCACGAGATTTCCGAGTTTGTAATGAGAAGCAAGCGTTGCCCCTTCCCATACAGACCCTTCATAACATTCCCCGTCGCCCATCAATGTAAAAACATAGTGACTGTCGCCCCTTCGTTTGGCGGCCATTGCCATTCCGGAGCATAGAGCCGTTCCGTGCCCCAGCGAGCCCGACGAAACCTCCATTCCGGGATTCTGGTTCTTGCAGGGATGCATCCCGTAACGGCTGTGCAGCTGACCGTATGTATCATAAATCTCGTCAAGATCCCCGTACCCGGCCATTGCCATTGCCACATAGAGGCAACCCGCACCATGGCCCTTACTCAGAACAAACCTGTCTCTTTCAGGCCATTTATGGTTCGATGTATCCTTTTTTATCTTGTAAAGATAAAGAGCTGTAAGCATATCAGCCATCGAGAGATCTCCTCCGATATGGATAAGAGTCTTGGTCGATAATCTCAGTATGTTCTCACGCATAATTCTCGCGGAGTCTTTGAGCTGTTGAATTTGCGAGCTGTTAACCATAAAGCTTCCTCCTCGGCTATACTTATTGCAGAAATTGTGCCAATTACCGGAGAATGCGGTATATTCGTCATTTCAGCGAAAAATCAGCCGGTTTCGGAGTGTTTTGCCCGAAAAAAGGGCTGTCCGGCGCCGAGAGAACGGCTTTTAGTAAACGATTATGTTATTATTGTGTCTCATTTTGCTACAAAGTGTCGCAATATGTAAGATTATGATACAACACTATGAAATTACAGGAAGTCCAGTGATAAACAGCAGGCCCATAAGAAGCCCTGCCAGGATATTCGCTCCCGATTCGCTTCCTACCGCCAGCAGGAACTTTACCGCCTCATTCGATCTTCCTGTTTCCGGGGCTGAAGCCATTGCGGCGGCGGCATCTTCAAACAGCGAAAAGATCCCTCCCGATGCGGCAGAGCGGAAATAGGCGCTGCTTATTACCGAGGTGCGTCCGTATATTTTTTCAGCAGTCAGCAATTCAAGAAAAGAACCGGCACCGGAGGGAAGTCTTCCCGTTTTACGCTCCATAAACCTGAACATATATGCAAGACCGGTCAGAATATCATCCATTGTCGGGGTCAGCCCGTAGCCGAGACCTGCGAGCCTGCAGAGCGCAGCCTCAATTTCTCCTGATGCATCAGCGGCAATTCCCTGCAGGAGTGAATCAAACACATCCGTACGCATCAGCCTGCAGACTTCGGACTCTCCGCCGGTGGCTATACCTTCACCGGTTTTCAGAAGCGTGTTTATTATACCGAAGCAGTCCGGCTTTACCGATTTCAGCACCGCTTCGGCTTTCAGTACTCTTTGCCTTATTTCGCCGGAGGGCTGCAGCGGTTCTTCGGAAAAAGCTGCAGGGTTCCGCCTGCTGAGCCTGAGAACTGTCTTCCGGCCGGAACCGGGGAAATCAAAAATCAGGTTTCCGCAGCGGAAAGAGGCACCTGGCAATACCCCCGCCCAGGACAGGAAAGAACCCATGTCCGCAAGCCCGATGCCGAAAGGAATTATACCGTATCTGTCTTCATGGAATAAAAGTATCTTGCCGTTTTCAAGCAGGCAGTACGCGGAGGAGCTGAAAACCCCGGTTATTTTACCGGAACAGCCCTTCAACAGGAGCTCATACACCACATCGTTCGAAACAGCATCAAAGAAGACTGTCATGATTTCCGATCGATGTTCATCTCTTTCAGTTTCCGGTGCAGCGTTGCCCGGCTTATACCCAGCTTTTTAGCGGCTTCCGTTTTATTTCCGCCGGTTTCTTTCAGGATGAAAGTAATAAGCTCTTTCTCGTTTGATTCCAGCAGGGATTCCGTACCGCTGTCGATACTCCTGACAGGCAGTATACCGGAAACATCTCCGAGAACGCTCATAACATCCATTTTCCCCACGGATTCGTCCTGGGCGGTGATCACCAGCCTCTCTACAATATTTTTCAGTTCCCTTATGTTTCCGGGCCATTCATAACCCGCCAGCAACTCCATACCCTCTTCCGAAAAAACGATAGGATGCTTGTTATGGGAATGGGTGAAGAAATCCGCAAAGTAATTCAGCATTATCGGGATGTCGGCTCTTCTCTCCCTCAGCGGAGGCAGGTTTAACGAGAGGACATTCAGCCGGTAATAAAGGTCTTCACGGAAATTCCCCTCTTTGACCATCCGGGCAAGGTCCTTGTTCGTGGCCGCTATGACCCTTATATTGACAGGGATAACCTTGTCGCCGCCTACACGGCGGATCTGCCTTTCTTCAAGGACCCTGAGAAGCCTGGCCTGCATATCGACGGCTATCTCGCCTATTTCATCGAGAAAAATTGTACCGTTATGGGCCAGCTCAAACAGTCCGGCCTTACCGCCTTTTTTTGCACCGGTAAAGGCGCCGTCGACATAACCGAAAAACTCCGATTCCAGAAGATTCGGCGGAATTGTAGCGCAGTTGATTGCAACAAAGGCTTCTTCCCTTCTCAGGCTGAAGTTATGAATACTCTGGGCGAACATCTCCTTGCCGGTTCCGCTTTCACCCCTTATCAGAATTGTCGAATCAACAAGGCTGTACTGCTTCGCCTTTTTTATATTCGCCTGAAGGATCGAGCTTTTTCCCAGAACAAGGTCAAAGGTTGTTTTTGCTATAAAACCTTTCTGGGAAAGCTTCCTTCTTATGCTCCGTTCCACCTGCTGTACATACTCTATTTCCTGAAGGACAACAACCGACCCGCTGATCTGCTCGCCTACTTTTATCGGCAGCACGCTTCCGGTGTATGAGTTATCGGATTCATACAGGTTATCGTAGCTCTTTACTCCCCGTTTAAGGGTATCTTCAATCTGATCGCGAAGCCACCTGATTCCGACCGGCTTGCCCAGCATCAGCCGGCCGTCCACGCCGAGAAGTTTTCTTGCCGTCTGGTTCAGATGGGTTACCGTCCCGTCCGAAGCGGTTGAGACAATACCTTCCCTTATTGAATCAAGAATGGTGCGGAACAATTCGTTCCACCTGCGTTCCTTGTCCAGAATCGACAGGATTTTCTCGGCTTCCTGCACAGCCGTATTTATTTCGAACTCACGCGTCTCAATACAGAAGCTTCTGAGCCCGATTTTTTCAGCGAAGCTTGTTGCGTCGTACCCGCCTACAATGGCTTCAAGATTCATGAGCCTGGCCTGGTTGGTCATGGTCTCATAATCCTTCCATTCCTTTACCCTGAAGTAATGGATTCCTGATCCTATGGCTTCCCCGAGCTCCCGGGCCGTGTTTATCAGCAGTTCATTTCCGACAACCGCGAACTCCCCGTAAACTTTTTTGGCTTTAATCAGAAGCGCGGCTATATTATTTCCCATAAAAGGGATGTCGATAATCGGGATATTCAGCCCGGCTTCACGGATCCTGGCGCTGTGCCCGCCCCTTGATATAAGTACCCTGAAGCCCCGGCTCTGCATTTCAACAGCCTGGTTGACGCTGTCTTCGAAGGAACGGGCCAGAACAACCGATATTGACAGGGGGCTCTTTTTTACGACATTCAGAGCCATGTCTCTTATGCTTGTGTTGTTCACTATTATCCCGATATCGCCCATTTTTCCTCCGGAAACTGTATAATCACTATTTTATATTACCTGCGGCAATAAAAACAGTATATTTATAGAGGTTCTTTCAGGAATCCGCCTATGAGCAGCGTTCGTTCAGGCTGTTCCATCTGGCATCAACCTCAGCCTGAAAGACGGCTATAAGGTGCTCGTTTTCCGGTTTGAAAAGATGTCTGAACCTTCCCTGCACCTTCAGAAAATCCTCAATCGGCAGCTTCTTTTTCGGAACGTAATTCAGTCTCCACCGGCCCTCCTCCACTTCAAAAAGAGGCCAGTAACAGGTATCGGCAGCAAGCCGGCAGAGCTCCATCAGGTCTTCCGACGGGTAGCGCCAGCCGCGCGGGCAGGGGGCAAGGATGTTCAGGAATGCGGCTCCGTGCGTATAAATTGCCTTTTCGGACTTCTCATGCAGGTCCTTGAAATTCTTCAGAAATGTCGTCTGGCCTACATAGGGTATCCGGTGGGCCGCCATTATCTCGGACAGGTCTTTTCGGTTCTGTGCTTTCCCGGTTGAGTATTCCCCGACAGGCGTAGTTGTGGTATCGGCAAAGCGCGGAGTCGCCGAGGACCGCTGGATGCCGGTGTTCATGTAAGCGCCGTTGTCATAGCAGACATAGACCATATCGTGACCGCGTTCCATTGCGCCGGACAGGGACTGAAAACCTATATCGTATGATCCTCCGTCGCCCCCGAAGGCGATAAACTTTGTTGTTCCTGAAAGCCCGCCTCTTTTTTTCAGCGCATCATAGGCAGCCTCGACACCGCTGATTGTTGCCCCGGCATTCTCAAAAGCCGAGTGAATATAGGAATCCTTCCATGATGTATACGGATACATGAAGGTCGAGACTTCGAGACAGCCGGTGGCATTGGATATTACCGCACGGTCTTCAGGCTTCAGGGCCCTGAGAACCCCCCGCACGGCTACAGGGGCGCCGCAGCCTGCGCACATCCTGTGCCCGCCGGCAAGGCGATCTTCCTTCGCCATTACTTCCTTGAAATTATACGCCATATCCGGACCTCCTATTCCCTGACACCGAGATATCTGTAAGTTTCACCGGCACTGCCGCCGGCCGCAATTTTCTCCAGTTCGGAAAAAACGGATTCAACATGATCGGTCGTTAAATCGCGCCCGCCGAGACCGTAGATGTAGTTGATAACCGCGGGTATTTTATTCTTACCGTAAAGAGCCGAGCGGATTTCATGAAACAGCGGCCCGCCTGTGGCCGAAAATCCTTCGGATTTATCCATAACGGCTACGGCGCTGACCCCGGACAGGACAGCCGCGATCTCTTCTGCAGGAAAAGGCCTGAACATCCGTATTTTGACAAGCCCGGCCTTTACGCCGCGGTCCCGCAGGGAATCAACAGCTGCTTTGGCAGTTCCGGCCGACGAGTTTATAAGTACAACCGCTGTTTCGGCGTCCTTCATTCGGTACTCTTCAAAAAAACCGTATTGGCGGCCGGTCAGTCTTTCATACTCAGCCGCCACCTGCCTTATTACTTCCTTTGCATTAATCATTGCCTGGGCCTGCAGCCGTTTGTGTTCTATATAAAAATTAGCCGTATCATAGGGGCCGAGTGCAATCTGCTCTTTCGGGTTCAGCAGGTAATGTTCGGGTTCATACTTGCCTGCAAAACTTCTGACGGTTTCATCATCGTTCAGTTCAATATTTTCAACTGCATGACTGGTAATAAAACCGTCCTGGCAGACCATCACAGGCAGCATCACGTCGCGGTGCTCTCCTATCCTGACAGCCTGGATAAAATTATCATAGGCCTCCTGGTTATTCTCACTGTAGAGCTGAATCCATCCGGAATCCCGGACTCCCATCGAGTCGCTGTGATCCGCATTTATATTTATCGGCCCTGTAAGCGCCCTGTTTACGCAGGCCATTACCACCGGCAGCCGCAGAGAGGATGCAACGTAGAGCATCTCGGCCATCAGAGCAAGCCCGCAGGACGAGGTGGCCGTCATTGTACGGGCACCTGCAGCTTCCGCACCGATACAGGCCGACATCGAACTGTGTTCGGATTCCACCGGCACAAACACGGTATCGGCCCTGCCTTCCGCAATATAACCCGAAAAGTACTGCGGAATCTCTGTAGATGGTGTAATCGGAAATGCCGGAAACACATCCGGGTTTATCTGCCTCAAAGCAACCGCAACCGCCTCGTTTCCCGACATCCGCTCTTTTATACTCATACCGCCCCTCCCTGTTCCTTTTCCATTTCTATTGCGCCGAACGGGCATACCTTTGCGCATACGCCGCAGCCCTTGCAGTGACCGTAGTCAAAATCAGACCGCCTTCCGCCGGCAATATAAATCGAACTGTCCGGGCATACCGGGATGCACAGAAAACAGTCGCGGCAGTTCTCTTTTATAAAAACAGGCTTCATTGTCCGCCAGTCCCCGGTAAGAAACTCAACCGAGTTGCCGGCCGTATATACCGTGCCGCCCGGGGTTATGTCCTTCCATCCGACATTCTTATCAATTTCCTTATACATCTTCCGAAACCTCCTTGAGGGCTTTCTTCAGGGCTTCCATATTCCCCCTGATCATCTCAGGTTTTGACGAGAATTTATGACTGAACGAATTTTCCATTTGGGAAAGGAAATTCTGCTCATCCATTATTCCGCTTACCCTTACCAGGGCGCCGAGCATCGGCGTATTGGGAAAATATTTTCCCAGGCATTCTTCCGAAACCCTTCTCGCATCAATTACGGCAAGCCGGCCGGTATACCCCGGAATCTTCTTCCGTATTTCGGAAGGCTCAGCCTCTGTATTAATCAGCAGCACACCGCCTTTCTTCAGCCCTGTGGCGACATCCACCGTTGTCAGCAGGGTTTCATCGACAACCACAACATAGTCGGGTTCATAGATATTGGAATGAACCGTATTCTTACGGTCCGAGATTCTGTTGTAAGCCGTAATCGGGGCGCCCATCCGTTCGGGACCGTATTCGGGAAAACCCTGAACCCATTTCCCGGTATTAAAGGCAACATCGGCAAGCAGAAGCGAAGCTGTCTTGGCTCCCTGCCCTCCGCGGCCGTGCCATCTTATTTCAACAGCCGTTTCCATAAGACCTCCTTGATATCAGTTAAAAATCAGTTACAGGTGAATAATGCAATAAATATGCCAATAGGACGGGAACCGGTTTGATCAGCCGGATATCTGCTGTCTGCAGTCAATATTTTACGAACAGACGGGTAAATCAGGAAATTCTGTTAGCCGGAACAGGACGGTACGGGTAAGAGAGAAATCAAAGGTGTAACAAATTGCTACACCTTTGACGCAATAGTATCAAACTATTACAGCGGTCCCATTACAAGCGGGAAGGCAAACTCACGGTGACGGCCCTTCTCTGCAATGGTCTGCCTGCCGTTGGCCACGTCAATAATCTCGTTGAACAGTTTCCACCCGGCATCGGCAATGGTCATTTCACCGGTAAGCACCGAAGTAAGCTCCACATCCATATGTGCGCTGAACAGTGCCACCGCATCGGGCGAGCCGGTCAGTTTTATCGAAGGCGCAACCGGAGTACCAACGGGTGTCCCGCGGCCGGTGCTGTAGAGAAGTATATTGGCTGACGAGCATGTCAGGCCCAGAAGCGATATCGGATCAAGCCCGGGGTTGTCGCATACAAAAAGGCCTTTGCCGTCCGGGTACTGCCCCACATCCAGCACGCCCTCGACAGGCGCGGTTCCGCCCTTTTTCACATTGCCCAGGGCTTTTTCGTTCAGGGTCGAAATCCCGCCGGCTATGTTGCCAGGTGCCGGGTTGCCCTCCTCGATCCGCTTTCCGACCGAGAGCGCCCGGTCGTAGATATTTCCCATCAGGGTAATGATTTTATCCGCTGTTTCCCTGTTTCTGGCCTGCCTGATGAATATCTCCTCGCCGCCGAACCAGCCTACCGTCTCGCCTAAAAGCGAGATCCCACCGTTTTTGACGACAAGGTCCGATGCGTAGCCGATTGCCGGGTTTGAAACGGCTGCGGTTGTCCAGTCGGAGGCCCCGCATTTGGTTCCGAGCCTTATATCCGCGACCGACACCTCTTCACGAGGCTGAGAATCAAGTTCAGCCTTCATGGCAAGCGCGATTTTTTCGAGCTTATCGTAAGCATTTTCACAGGATCCTTCAGTCTGGGCCCGTACAAAGGCGGCAGGCTTTTCATCTTTAACCTGATCATAAAACCATTCGGCTTCCACACTTTCGCAGCCGAGACCGTTAAAAATTACCGCGCCCACGTTCGGGTTCCCGGCAAGGCCGAGAATCACAGCCTTTATCCGCTCAACCTCGTTCGGAAGTATCACGCATCCGGAGGGGTTCGGGACCGTTATAATATCCCTGTATTTGATGCCGAGCTCTTCAACAGGCTGGTTTGCGCAGACAGCGGTTGAAATTACAAGAACATAGTTTCTGAAACCGACCATCCCGTTTTTCCGCCTGTACCCGTACAGCTTCGGAAGGTCTTTAATCAGGTACTCATCGGATATTTCCTTTACTGTAGCAGGGTCATAGTTATGCTGGTGGTAATTCCGCCAGTCGGAAATAAGGTCGGTGACGTTATGCACGTGAACGTGCTCACCCGCCTTTATGTCTTTTCCGGCGATGCCGATTGGCTGCCCGTATTTTTTTATAATTCCCCCGGAAGGAATGTTTACCGCTGCAATCTTATGCCCCATCGGAAGTGAATCAATTATTGTAAAATCCGCGGCCTCGCCGTTAATGGAAATACTGTCGCCGGTCACAAGCCCGTCGAGTGTTACAAGGACATTATCTTCCGGATGATACTTAAGTGTCTTTTTCATTATTGCTCCTTATCTGCATTAATAGTTATGTAAAAGCCCTAACTGTATAATGCAACAACCATGCCATAAGGATTTTTAACATTCCTGCAGCCTGTTTTTTTGCCGGAAAACCCGTTTTAAGGCTGATTACTGATGATTATAACCGGTTCTTCGGCTCTTTACCCAAAAAATTTCTTAATAATACGGAGCCTTATGGCGGCTGTATAAAGCCTAGGAAATGCGAAGTGTAGCAAAATAAGACAGTATCAGACGGCCGGGTGGGGAGATACCATACGTTAAATTCTCAGAACAGTTTATTCGCAAAAACCAGCCGGCCGGTTTTTTTGAAATATACCAGGAGTATGAACTGGACGACCAGTAAAACTGCGCAGATTATAGTAAAAACAGACAGTGTTACCGGCATTCCGATTCTGTCGCTTAATATTCCGCCGAAAAAGGTCCCGATAATAATACCGATATTAATCACACCCTCATGGATAGCCATACTGCGCTCCCTGTTTGTACTTCCGGTAGCGCCGTAAAACTGTCCGATTGTATAGGTGAAGCTGAAATTAAATCCGTAAATACCGAAAAAGATCAGCAGCGGCAGGGTGGTTCCGGATCTTGCCAGAAGAATCAGTAAAACAATTGTAACAACCTGGTTTAAAAGAATCAGACCGGGCTTGAAATGCCATCCCTTCCACTTTCCCCAGACAATAAAGCCCAGGGTTGCAAAGAAAAGTCTGAACAGCAGAAAGAATCCTATCAGGCCTTCCCTGTAATCCAGGCTTTCCCGCATATACGCCGTGAAAATAAAGATTATAAAACCGGTCAGAATATAGGTTGAAACGACTCCCAGGCGTGCGGGAAACCTCAGAGGCGTCATCCGGGTTGTGCCGATATCTGGGTCCGTGTCGGCAGGGACCTCCCCATCTTTATAAGACTTCTCTCTTGCTTTGCGGATTTCAGCCTGCCCCTTTTTCATTTCAGGGTAAACACGGGAGAATACTGCAAGAAGAACACCTATAAGCAGCAGCAGAACAATTGAAGCCGTAAAGGGAATAACGATATTGATTTCAGTAAGTAATCCGCCGAGTGCCGGAGAAATGATACCCCCGGTTGACCATGAGAAATTATACTGTGACATGGTTTTACTCAGATTCTTTCCCTCGAGCCCCCATGATACCCAACCTGAGATACGGGGCCAGAAGAGCGCCATGCCGAGTCCGTAAAGACTTCCGCAAAGCAGGGTAAGACGCCAGTAGGGGAAAATCAGGTAGACTGATAAAAACACCACCATGCTCATGGCGGAAAAACCGAGAAAATACCTCGGATGAGTATTTTTGTTGAGAGAAAATCCCAGAACCCCCACAATATAGAAAAGGGTCTGCCCTGAAGAAATCAGGCCTATCATGGTATGGTCCGCGTTAAAGCGCTGCTTCACATAAAAAACGATAGCGAAACTCACCATTCCGGTTGCCAGGCTGAATAGAAAAGTAGCTGCCATTAGTATATTCAAATATGTCGGTCTGTTCATAATCCTGATTCAAATCTACATACTGGCGGATTAATAAACAATACTTTAAAGGGAAATAATCGATAATTATTCAGAACTTATACTCGGTTTTAAGAATAATTGAAGAAAGGAAGGCTGCTATGGGGAACTACACATCTTGCAGGAGATAAGCGTTCAAACAACTGTACTGCGGACTGCATAAGCTATCAGTCACCAAAATTATTCAGTTCGTCATTGACAACTTTCACTCCGGTGTATTATGATTAAAACGTAACTGGTCTGACCTCTTACCAGTATGGAGAAGATATGGATTTTACAAAACTTGCAAAACAGAAAACCTACAAACAGATAATCGAACAGATTATCGACCTGATAATTTCGGGTGAGCTGAAAAACGGCGACAAGCTGCCCGGCGAAAGGCTTCTCGCCGAAAAACTTTCCACCAGCAGGGCGTCGATCAGGGAGGCATTCCGCACACTTGAAATAATCGGACTGCTCGAGGTAAGGCACGGAGGCGGCACCTACGTGCAGGATTTCCAGATTATCCCCTTTCTGAGCACTATAGCACCGCTGTTTTTCAGAAACATGGACATCATGGGCGAGCTGATGGATTTCAGACTGATGCTCGAAGAGAGCGCGGTAAAAACAGCGGCAAAACACGGCAAACCTGAAACGCTTGAAAAGATGGCAGCAGCGCTTGAAAACATGAAAAGCTCAGACCCGGCCGTTGCCGAAAGGGCTGATATCGATTTTCATATGACAATATTCTCTGCTACCGGCAACAGGATTTTCGAGCTTGCCGGCGAAGTTCTTTCGTACCTGGTCAATACCTCAATCCATACAAGCCGCAGCCGGCTGGCCGAGAATGGGGAAATAACCGGCCGATGGCTTGAGGACCACGGTAAAATCCTTGCAGCGGTAATGAACCGTCAGCCGGAAGAAGCCGGCAAAGCTCTGCGAGGACACCTCGAAGGCGTAAGGCAGTACATGATCAATATTTCAGCAGGGGAGGAGTCAGCGTGAAAATAAAGATTCCCTATTATAAAGACAGTATTTCTGCGGATATACCGGACTGGCGGCTGAAAGCGGTCCTTGAACCTGCTCATGAAGGCAGCCGTAACACCGGACCCGAAGAAACCGAAGTTGAAAGGGCGCTTTCAAGCCCGGTCAACTCTCCCCTTCTGTCGGCTCTCGCATCAGACAGGAAAAATGTCCTCGTAATTACAAGCGATCACACGCGCCCGGTGCCGAGCAGGATAACAATGCCTGTTATCCTCCGACATATACGCGAGGGCAATCCGGATGCCGAAATTAAAATCCTGATTGCAACGGGCTTTCACAGGGCGACAACTGCAGAGGAGCTTGCCGACAAATTCGGAGAAGAGATCTGCAGCGAAGAGAACATAATCGTGCATGATGCCTTTGCCTCTTCCGAGATGGTTTTCAAAGGCGTATTACCGTCGGGAGGCGAACTTCATATCAACAGGCTTGTAGACTGGGCCGACCTTATAGTCGCTGAAGGTTTCATCGAGCCCCATTTTTTCGCTGGATTTTCGGGCGGTCGCAAGAGTATTCTTCCGGGAATCTGCTCGGAACGCACAATAATGTATAACCATAACGCCCAATTTATTGCCCACCCCCGAGCACGTACCGGCAGCCTTGACGGCAACCCGCTACACACCGACATGCTTTTCGCATCCGAAAAAGCCGGGCTTGCATTTATTCTTAATGTTGTTCTCGATGAGAACAAGAAGATCACTGAGGCTTTTGCGGGACACCCTGTCGACGCCCACCTGAAAGGCTGCGGAATCCTCGGCGAGCGCGCCAGGGTGAACGCCGTTGCATCGCCGATTGCCGTAACATCAAACGGCGGTTACCCGCTTGATCAGAACATCTACCAGACAGTCAAGGGCATGACCGCCGCCGAAAGCTGCATACCAGAGGGCGGGGTAATAATCATGATTTCATCATGCTGCAACGGACACGGAGGCGAGGGCTTTTACAACTGGTTCAAAGACTCGGCCTCACCCGGTGAGGTCTGGGAAAAAATAAGCTCAATTCCGCCGGAAGAATCGCTGCCCGACCAGTGGGAAGCCCAGATTCTCGCAAGGATCCTGAAAAAATGCAGCAGGGCAATAATCGTGAGCAGCCACGCGGACCCGCAGATGATAAAGGACATGCACATGCTGCACGCAGAAACATTTGAACAGGCGCTTTCGCTTGCCGACGGAATACTCGGCAGTGAAGAGAAGATAACATTAATCCCCGATGGCGTCGGGGTAATAATCAATGAAGGAACAATACAATGAAAATCATCGTATGTATAAAACAGGTTCCGGGAACCACTTCGGTCGATATCGATCCGGAAACAGGCGTTCTTAAACGCTCAGGTGTTACGAGCAAGATGAACCCCTACGACCTCTATGCCCTGGAAACGGCGCTGCGTCTTAAAAAAACATACGGCGGCGAGATTGCCGTTATCACCATGGGCCCGCCGCAGGCCGAGGCGGTCATCAGGGAAGCATTCATGATGGGTGCCGATGGCGGGCTTCTTATGACAGATATCAAATTCTCGGGCGCCGACGTGCTTGCCACGTCAAGGGCCCTTGCCTCAGGCATCAGGAGCACCGGCGGTTTCGATCTGATAATCTGCGGAAAGCAGACCACCGACGGCGACACCGCCCAGGTAGGTCCAGCAATTGCCGAACACCTTTCAATACCCCATGTGACCTGGGTAAGCAGGATTGTTGAAGCCGACGCTGAAACTATAGTAGTCGAGCAGAATATGGCCGAGAGCCTCGAAGTCGTAAGGCTTCGATTTCCGTGCCTGATCACAGTAGACAAGGATATCAACACTCCTAGACTTCCGTCGTACCTTAACATGAAAAAATCTAACAATTGGCAGGTGAAAAAGCTCCGCCTTGCCGATCTGCCCGACAATTCCGAAAAAGACTACGGGCTGTCCGGTTCTCCCACCCAGGTGGAAAGAATCTTCCAACCCGAGGCGGATGTCGAGCAGGTCATCTGGAACAACGACACCGTTGATGCCCCTCAGCTGCTTTTCGAAATGCTTAAATCCGATAAATTCCTTAAAGGAGTAATCTGATGGCTGAACTTCTAATAGATAAAAACAGCTGCACAATGTGCGGCGTTTGCGTAGACTGCTGCCCGTTTGACGCCCTTGTAATGCACTACGACGGTATAACCGTTAACGAAGCCTGTAAAATGTGCAGGCTCTGCATCAAACAGTGCCCTGAAAACGCCATATTCATAAGCGAGATCAAAACAGGGATAGATAAAAGCGAATGGCAGGGTTATCTAGTATTTGTGGAATACGTCGAGGGTAAAATGCACCCCGTGGCAATCGAGCTTATCGGAAAGGCCGAGAAACTTGCCGAACAGACAAAAATGCCTGTTTCCGCGGTTATTATAGGCAGTAATACCAGCGCTATGCCTTCAAAGCTTCTTGATTACGGTGTCGACGAGGTTTTCATATACGACGACGAACGCCTCAGAGAGTTCAGGGTCGATTCGTACGCATCAGTTCTTGAAGATCTGATAAAAGAGATAAAACCTTCGGTGGTTCTCATCGGCGGGACATCGATTGGACGTTCGCTTGCGCCCCGCACGGCAACAAGGTTCCGAACCGGTCTTACAGCCGACTGCACATCGCTTGAAATCAAGAAAAATACCGACCTTGTACAGATAAGACCAGCCTTCGGCGGCAACATCATGGCGCAGATTATCACCCCCCGCACAAGACCTCAGTTTGCAACCGTACGCTACAAAGTAATGGACCGCGCCGAAAAGCGCCAACCCCACGGAAAACTCACTTATCGCGCCGTAACCGACAGGCTTGCGGCATCAGCCATAGAGGTAATAAGCATCGTTAAAAAACAGGCCGAGCCCTCAATCACCGAGGCCGACGCGCTTGTTGTTGCCGGACAGGGTGTAAAAAAGGTTGAAGACCTTGAAATGATCAAGGAACTTGCAGCCCTTGTCGGCGGCGAATACGCCTGCACCCGGCCGCTTGTTGAAAAGGGCTGGTGCGATTACACTAGACAGATCGGTCTGTCGGGCCGTACAGTAAAACCCAAACTGCTTATCGCCTGCGGGGTTTCCGGGGCAATACAGTTTACAGCATGCATGGACGCGGCCGAAAAGATCGTAGCAATCAACACGGACGGCGCGGCGCCGATTATGAAGATCTCGCACTGCGGAATTATCGGGAACATTTACGATGTAGTGCCGTCGCTGATCAATAAAATAAAAGGAGCCGTTTCATATGCAGTATAACAAACCCACCAAAGCGGACATAAAACGTCTTATTGAAATATGCGGTGAAGAGCACGTCCTTACAGGCTCCGATATCCATGAAGACTTTACCCATGACGAAATGATTCTCTACGGCGTATTTGAGCCTGATGTGGTTGTTGAAGCCATGTCGACGGAGCAGGTCTCAGCCGTGATGAAACTTGCCCATGAAAGACACATCCCTGTAACCCCGCGGGGTTCCGGAACGGGCTTATGCGGCGGGGCGGTTGCGCTTTACGGCGGAATCCTTCTTTCGCTTGCCAAAATGGACAGCATTATCGAGTTCGATCATGACAACTACACGGTCACAGTGGAACCCGGAGTTCTTCTGATGACGCTGGCAAAAGAGGCAATTGACCGCGACATGATGTACCCACCCGACCCGGGCGAAAAGTCAGCAACCATAGGCGGGAATGTGATGACGAACGCCGGGGGCATGCGCGCAATAAAGTACGGGGTTACCCGAGATTACGTCAGGGGCATGACGGCCGTGCTTCCGGACGGCAAGATAATTGAAATCGGAGGCAAGATTGCAAAGAACAGTTCTGGCTATAGTATAAGGGACATCCTCATAGGCTCGGAAGGCACCCTGGCAGTGATTACCCGGATAGTCCTAAAGCTTATCCCGCTGCCCCCTGCCGCTCTCTCGCTTCTAATTCCGTTCGACAGGCTTGACCAGTGTTTTTCAACCGTTCCCAAGATACTTCAGTCGAAGCACGTACCGACAGCCGTGGAGTTCATGCAGAAACAGGTTATCGAGGCGGCTGAAGAGTACCTTGGGCACCATTTTCCGGACAAGTCAGCTAATGCATATCTTCTTCTTACCTACGACGGAAACACAAGGGCGGAACTCAACAGTATTTATCGGGACGCGGCAGAGGTATGCCTTGCAAACGGGGCGCTTGATGTGTTCATCTCAGACACCGAGGAACGGCAGGAATCTATCTGGAAAGCACGGGGGGCATTTCTCGAGGCGATAAAAACCTCCACCCCCGAAATGGACGAATGCGACGTTGTAGTTCCCCGGACAAACCTCGGAAAGTTCATGAGCTATGTAGATACCCTTGAAAATGAACACGGAGTAAGAATCAGGAGCTTCGGACACGCCGGGGACGGCAACCTTCATATATACCTGTGCAAGGACAATCTGGACAACATTAGCTGGAAATCCAAATGCGAATCGATTATGGAAAAGCTTTACGAAGCCTCCGGCGAATACGGCGGCCAGATATCCGGCGAGCACGGGATAGGCCACGCCAAGAGCGCATACCTGAAGGAATCGCTCGGAGATGAAACAATAACTCTGTTTAAAGGAATAAAGAAAACGTTTGATCCGGATAATATTTTGAATCCCGGAAAGATAGTCGGGCTTCCGATTTAGGACATTAAATACAGTTTTACTTTCTAATAAGCCTACTCGGTGTTTGCCGGATAGACTTATTCAATTAAATATTAAAAAATCACTTATTCCATTCGGTTTAGAACACTAGGCTTAAACCGAATGGGTTAAACCTCAACTTCAAACCAGCAACCGAACTCATCCTTCAACTCATAAGCCAAAAAATCCTCATCAGGAGTATTCTCGTAAAAAGCGACAAATGTGTTGGCTTTTTCAGCCCTGGTCAGCGGAGCGTGGTGCCATATACCGGGATGCATGATAACAGCCTCGCCCTTTTTTACCATAAAAGCTTTTACTGTATTCAGATCAGGTTTATCGGGAACGTCCGTTTCTGAGAGCGCTGCTACTATATAGATATCTTCAGTCGGAAGCAGCGCCTCTCCGGTTGTTTTATGCTGTTCAAGCGTCTCTTCAACAAGCCCGTTTTTTCCGTATGTCTGAACAATCGATATAGAGGTATTGCCCTTGTGATTCATAACGCCGAGCCTGTTCCAGAACTTCAGCTCAGCGCAGTCGGCGTCCGGCGAATGCGCTGTATCGGTTATCCACAATCCGTAATCCGCAAAATTTTCCGCAGTCATTTCAGTCAGTTTTACAGTTCTTTTTTCCATACCGTTCCCTATAATTCCGTAATAAAATCAACAAATGTTCCGACCAGGATTGCACCCATAGTTGCTCCCGGGTCCTGAATCTCTTTTGATTTCTCCTGATAATAGGCTGCCCTTCCGTGCTGGGCAACAATTCCGACAGTACTGTCCCGACCATGTTCGGCAGCTGTTTTGGCCTTTGCCGAAGCTACAGGGAGAGCCTCGCCGGCAGCTGCTGACGCTTCAAAAGATTCCGCGGCGGGGTATAGCGCATCAATAATGGTTTTTTCTCCCGGTTTCGACTTGCCGCGGTCCATAATTCCTTCAACAAAGGCTTTCCAGAACGCCGCAATCTCTGACACTCCAAGCCCGGTTGAACCTTTAACAGCCTTTCCGCCGCGCATAAACCCGGTAGCCATCAGAGTTCCCATTGTCGACGGCGCCGCTTTCGCCATGGCCATACCGCCTTTCATCAGAAGCCCCCCTATATCCTCATCTTCATAACTGCTCGCAAAATCGTCAAGCGCTGCAAAAACCGCCGCCATGGTAAGCCCTAAATCACCATCGCCCATTTTGCTGTCCAGCTCAATAAGGTAATCCTTGTTTGATGCGGCAACTTCATTCATCTTCGTCAGAAAATCTTTTACATTGTCGATCGAAAGAGTCTCCATCCGTTACCCCTTAGAGCTGAACCTGTTCAAAAAACGGTGTATATGCAGGTCTTGAAAGATACTTTTTCAGTTCGTCATCAAGTTTCAGAAGCGATATCGATGCGCCCGCCATTTCCATAGAGGTGGCAAACTCACCGGCATATACATGGAACACCGAGATCCCTTTTGCCTTGAGTATTTCAGCAACCTTTCTATACATCACATACAGTTCTTCTTTCGGGGTTGCTCCGAGCCCGTTCATAAGTACCGCTACTTCAGCCCCTCTTTCATAAGGAAGATCCACCAGGATTGCATTCAGCATTGTCTCGACCACTTCATCTGCGGGTTTAAGCGGCCCCTTCTCAATGCCGGGTTCCCCGTGAATTCCCATGCCGATTTCCATCTCTCCATCCTCAATCTGAAAAGACGGTTTGCCCACCTCGGGCACTATACAGGGGCTCAGCGCTACTCCCATGGTCCTGACGTTGGCACAAACTTTATCAGCAACACGTTTCACCTCTTCAAGAGATTTCAGATCATCCGCACAGGCGCCTGCAATCTTGTACACAAAAAATATCCCGGCAACGCCGCGGCGCTTGTGTTCCTCGCCCTTCTTTGACGATGCCACATCCTCTCCGGCTACTACCTGCAGCACTTTGATATCTTCCATATCTGCCATTTCCGCCGCCATATCGAAGTTCATGATATCGCCGCCGTAATTTCCGTATATATATAAAACGCCTGCACCCCTGTCTATTTCTTTTGTAACCTCAAACATCTGCTCGGCGCTTGGCGACTGAAAGACTCCGCCTACCGAACAACCGTCAAGCATTCCGTCGCCCACATATCCCAGAAACAGCGGAAGATGCCCTGATCCGCCCCCGGTCGCTATGCCGACCTTTCCTTCTCTGCCGGTGGCTGTACAGACACAGCGTAAATCATCATTGACATATTTCAACTTGTCAGAATGCGCCGCCATTATCCCTTCTATCATCTCATCAACAAATTTTTCCGGTTTGTTTAAGAACTTTTTCATTATTCCTCCCTAGCCTGCGGCCTGTGCTGCAGCTTTAATTTTATTCATCTCCATAACTCGTCTGCGTTCATTGTACCTGTGAAGCAGAAAATTAATTACCATAATCATAAGAAGAGCAAACCCCCAAATGAACTTTTTAAAGAACGGGCTGAACGACATGATATTTAATCCGCTCTGTGTAATCTGCAGTATCACTATACCCATCACCAGACCTTTAACTGTTCCGAATCCACCGTCAGGATCCGTCCCGCCCAGAACTGCTACAAGGATGGCCTGCAACAGATATGCGGTTCCGTAACCCGGACGCATTGAATTTGCCCTTGAAATCATTATAAGTGATGCCAGACCTGCGAGTATTGCCGTAAGGATATATGTATTTATCAGCACCCTGGTGTTGTTTACACCCGAAAATTTAGCAACTGTCGGATTCGAACCAACCATATACATATTAAATCCCTGGCGTGTCCTTCCCAATAAAACACTTACAAGAAACGCTATTACGACAAAAATTACAAAAGGTACCGGAAGCCCGAGAAGATTCCCGCTCCCAAGCCCCATAAACACCTCAGGAAACCCGCTTATGCTATGCCCTTCGGTTATTACTATCGCCAAACCCAGAAAAAGGCCCTGGGTTCCAAGAGTTGCAAGAATCGGAGGAACGCCTATCAGCGCTATAAGCATGCCGTTTACCATACCGCAGATTACCGATATTGCGACAACGGCAACAACAGCAAAAAGAATTGCTACACCGGCCGGTGTTGACGATTCAACCGAACCGGAAAGAATCAATGCGGCAATGACACCGGTAAAATTCGATATGGAGACAACCGAAAGATCAATTCCGCCTGTAATCATCGCCATCATCATGGCAAGAGCAAGTAGTCCGAATTCGGGAAATTGTGAAGCCATTGACTGCAGATTTATTCCGGTAAGGAACTTGCTCGGCATTGCGATAGACAACACTGCAAAAATCACCATCATTATTATAAAAAGCGTTAAGTTTTTCGAACTCTTAATATTAATTTTCACTTTACCCTCTCCACACTAAACACTGTCAATCGACAATTTTCGCCGACCGCTAATCTTGTTCTGTGCATATGTGATTGTAACACCGAGAATAATTATTACACCGATAAAAAACTGCTGCCAGTAGGACGACAACCCGATAAGAACAAGATTTTTCTCAAGGATTGTAATAAGAGCAACTCCAATCAGGGTCCCGGTTATAGTTCCGGTTCCACCGCTTATCCTTGTTCCGCCGAGAACAACTGCCGCTATCACGCTCAGCTCCGACCCTACAATATAGTTCGGATTACTGTAACGAATCAGCGAAAGATGCATCACGCCCATTACACCTGCAAGCAGGCCTGCGTACATATATGTGAAAAACTGGATTTTACGGATGTTGTAACCAGTCCTTTTGGCCGCCTCGCGGTTTCCGCCTATTGCATAAATACCCCGTCCTATCATTGTATATTTAAGTATAAACCAGGTAAGAACGACAACTATCACCAAAATCAGGAAAAAAACAGATAATCCGTATTCTGTCCCGTCGGGTCTGGTAAATGTAAGAATATTCATTTTCCCGAATGTTTTGATACTGTCCGGTATGTTTCCGACATTTACAGCTTTTGTTCCCACCCACTCTAAAAGCGCTCCGTGAAAAAGGCTGCTTGTGCCTAGGGTAGTAATCAGCGTAGGAAGGTTAAATATCGATATAAATACAGCATTTATTGCCCCAAGAGCCAGTCCTATACCTATCGAGATCAGAAAAGCAACAAAAATATTGTCAACACCGCTTGCAATCAGAAAATTAACTGCTATGTACTGACCGCATATGGCAATTGCAGTACAGGAAACATCTATACCTCCGGACAAAAGAACTACGAATACTCCGATAGCCAGAACAGCTGTCCCTGAACTGCTACGCAGAAGATCGAAAATATTTTCAAAAGTCAGAAACACCGGATTAATAATGTTAATAACAATAGAAAAAACAATTACTATTAATAGAAGATAGGTTTCATTTTTCTTCATCAGTGATTTCACGGTCATGCGCCTACCTCCCCTTCATATGATCTTGTCACTATATCAAACAGCTCCTCTGCCGTTGTTGTGGTTGAATCTTCAACCTCTTTTATCATTCTGCCGTTCGACATAAGCAAAACACGGTTACAGTTATCAAGAATCTCCTGAATCTCATCGGAAATCATGATAATTCCCATTCCCTTTCCGGCAAGATCCCGGATAATTTCATGTATCGTGTGTTTTGAGCCTATATCTATTCCGATAGTGGGCCCGTCCAGAATAAAAACCTCAGGTTCAGTTGCCAGCCATTTGGCAAGTACAACCCGCTGCTGGTTTCCACCCGAAAGGCTGTTAACCGGATTATCTCCTGTGGGAGTTTTAATCGCAAGCTTCTCAATCCATCTGTTGCCGGCGTCTTTGCGCTTAACCGGACTCAGCAAACTGAGTTTCGCCAGCAGCGATTTTAAAATAGTTATTACAATATTATCACCTATCGATTGTTCTTCAAAAAGGCCCTGATTATGCCTGTCTTCCGGTAAAAGCGCCAGTCCATGACGAATCGCATCTTCAGGACTCTTTATTTCAAGCGCCTTGCCCTTCATTCGTACAGTTCCGCTGTCCGGCCGGTTCAGTCCAAAAAGGGCCTGAGCAACCTCTGTTCGTCCGGATCCAATCAGCCCGGTTATTCCGAGAATTTCTCCCTTTTGCAGGGAAAAATTGATATCATGAAATTGCCGTTCTTTATTCAGATTCTCAACAGACAGCAAAGGAATTTCTTCTGCCATTTCCTTTTTATATATGTATGGAGAATATTCCAGTTCCCGTCCAGTCATAAGGTAAACAAGCTTATCATTATCGAGTTCAGATGTAGGATAGACACCTATCTGCTTACCATCCTTGAGGATGGTTATGTTTTCCGAGATTTCAAAAACCTCGCTCAGCTTGTGACTGACGAACAGGATTGATATTCCCCTTTCTTTCAATTTTAATATTATTGAAAAAAGATGATCAACTTCCTCTTTTGTAATTGCAGAGGTAGCCTCATCCATTATTATTAGTTTTGCATTCTGCGTAAGGGCTCTTGAAATGGCAATAATCTGTTTTTTTGCCATTGACAGGTTTTCAACCCTTTCATTAAGATCAATTTTCTCGCCGATCTCATTTAACGCCTTTTGGGCTTCTTCCTGGACATTTTTCCAGTTAACAGTCTGCTGATTGCTTTCAAGCATTTGATTGATTGAAATATTTTCAGCAACGGTCAGGTTTGGAAACAGCGAAAGGTCCTGATAAATAATCTGCACTCCGGCGCGGATCGATTCAATTGCCTGCATACCGTGTTCATGAAGCTCTTTTCCTTCTATTTCAATGCTTCCGCTGTCTGCCCTGTATACACCGCCGATAATTTTTATCAGAGTGGATTTTCCGGAGCCATTCTCACCTATAAGGCAATGGATTTCTCCTTTGCCAATGGTAAGATCAACATTATCCAAAGCCTTAACCCCGACGAATGTTTTGCTTACCCCTTTAGCTTCAAGAAATACTTCAGCCATATTTTCTCCTAAAAAAAAGGAAGGAAGGGCCAAGCCTTCCTTCCGAAGAACTTAGTTCAATCTAAAGTTTATACTTTCCGCTGGCATCTTTCCAGTCATCAAGATTGTCTTTGTTGACATCAACCCAGGCCTGTCCATAGATAACAGGATAACCGAACTCGTTTTTCTTAACGGTTATTTTATTATAACCCTGAGCACCCATATCGGTTCCGTCTGTAATTTCTTCACCCTTTAGAGTTTTATAGGCAGCCATTGCCGTTACATAACCGGCATCAGCAGGAACCCAGAAATGAATTGATTTGGCGGCACCGCTTTCAAGGTAATCGCCGGCAACTGACGGCAGACATGTACCGAATGCAGCAACCTTACCGATAAGACCTTTTTCTTCTATTGCAGCGGCGGCTCCCGGAACAGTACTCATTGCCGACCCCATAAGAGCTTTCAGGTTAGGATAAGTTTTAAGAAGCTCAAGTGATTTTTCGTATGCAATCTGCTGGTTTTCCTGCTCTTCAACTCTCTGTGTTGCCATTTTGAGTTTAGGGTACATTTTCTTGGCCTGTTCAACTTCACCGTCGACCCACTGGTTGTGTGTAGGTGATGTAAGATGACCTACAAAAGGCTGCCAGACGCCTTCTTTTCCCATCCATGTAGCCATAACATCCATCATATGACGTCCGTATGCCGCGTTGTCAAAAGCTTCAACATCAAAACTAATCTGTTTCTGGTTTGATGCTTCATGCGTAAAGGTAAGAATACCGGCATCATTCGCCTTCTTGAATACAGGAACAAGCGATTCCGGGTCATTAGGGACTACAAGGATTGCGTCAACACCTTTTGCGATAAGGTCGTTTACAAGTGCTACCTGTGCGGCCGGATCGGCTGTATCGGCACCGATCTGATAACAATTTACATCCGGATGCTCGGCATTAAATCTTTCAATTCCGAGTCTCATGTTGTCAAACCATGCTACACCTTCCAGTTTTACAACCATTACGATTTCCAGCTGATCATCACCAGCTGCAGCGCTTTCCTGCTGTCCGCCCGCGACTACCATTCCGCCGACGACAATTAATGCTAAAAGCATTGCTACGATCTTTTTCATGATCGACCTCCTAAATTGTTTTTTTTAATTCCTCAGGAATGAGGACACAAAGTTATCTTAACTTTACATCTTTCTGTTGTCAAGGATTATTCTAAATATTTAGCTTGTGTTTAGTTCTCTTTTTAGAGCTTTTTAGATATTATTTAGTTAAATATATATCAATATATAACGCATTCTTCCTTTTACTTCTAATTTTTGGGGCTTTTTCCATTT
The DNA here is from genome assembly GCA_963675665.1 of Spirochaetia bacterium. GTDB lineage: Bacteria > Spirochaetota > Spirochaetia > UBA9216 > UBA9216 > Thalassospirochaeta. The sequence goes on along the minus strand of OY776510.1, from coordinate 1,610,256 downwards.
TATTAATTAAAAATAATGTCTTCTGCTCTCATTTTTTTAGTTGTAATATACTGAAAGTTAAGTTAAAATTAAGTTCAATTTTACTATTCAGGATTTTTTATGAAAATAACCATTAAGGATATTGCCGATAAAGCAGGGGTCTCGTCAGCAGCAGTATCGTTGGCAATTAACAATAAACCCGGCGTAAGCGCTGAAACCCGCAGCCGGGTTATGGATGTAGCAAGGGAACTCGGTTATGAACCGCTTTCCAGAATAGTATCACCCGATACGGACGTGATTGTTCGTTTTCTCAAGATTTCCCGGCATGGTCATACAATAAACAAAAACCATAATTACTTTATCGATGCTTACGTTGAGGGCATTACGTCAATTGCATCCGAAAGCGGCACTGTGCTTGAAGTCGAAGCCTACGGTTCAGAAACTCCGCTCGATTCAATAATAACAAAAATCATCGAATCGCCCCAGATAACCGGATACCTCATACTCGGAACCGAACTCAGCGAAGAAGACATCAGGGCCTTTTTAAAAACCGGAAAGGATATTGTTTTTGTAGACACATTTCTTGATTATATTTCTGCTGATTTTGTAGATATGAACAATACCGACGCAGTATACAAGCTTATCAACCATTTCATCCAATTTGGACATAAAAAAATTGGCCTGATAAAAAGCAGCGTCAATACAAGAAATTTTCAATTGCGGGAGAAAGCGTTCCGCCAGGTGATGGACAGCGTCGGACTGGATGTTAATGAAAAATATATAATTGATGTCGACTCCACATTTGAGAACGCCTATTCTGATTTCAAAAATTTCCTGCAGGCTAAACCCGAACTTCCGACTGTGTTCTTTGCGATAAACGACATCATTGCGATGGGCTGCATGCGCGCACTGCAGGAAGCCGGATATTCAATTCCGGATGATGTTTCGATTGCCGCTTTCGACAACCTTCCCATGTCCTCGATGGTTTCTCCGGGATTAACTACAATAAATGTATCAAAAAAGGAAATCGGCCAGACAGCCTTCGATATGCTTCTGCTGAAATGCGGCAGAGAATCAAGCCCCCCGCCGCGAAAAACCCTCATCGGTGGAAAGCTTATAACAAGAAACAGTGTTAAGGATTTTAATCAACACTGATATTCTAAAGAAAGGAACAATCTCTTCTATTTAACAGCATAATTACTGCCTCAGCCGCCGTGGCCGGAACAACATTTACATCAGGCCGTCTCGCGCGGAATCAGCTTCGCTGGAACAAGGTAATGATTCGGAACAATATCTTTTCGTTTTGATTTGTCTGATTCAAGAAGGTTGATAAGAAGTTCCGCGGCACGCTCACCCAACAGTTCCGGATTTATATCAACGGATGTCAGCGTCGGTTTTTGATACATGCTCCTGACTGTATTATTAAAACCGGTTACGGCGAGTCCTTCTATCCGGTTGGCTTCAAGAAACCCCAATACACCGAACGCCAATTGGTCGTCAGTAGTAGCTATGGCATCCGGCAACGTGTTTTTAAGAATTTTTTCAGCGCCTTTTATACCGGAACCCTCACTAAAATCATCTCCCATAAATATCAGTTCTTCATCAGGTACAAAGCCCCTGCTGTTAAGTGCCTGAAGATAACCGTTATATCGGTCCTGTGTAACCCTGAATGTTTCAGGCCCCCCGACAAAACCGATTTTCCGGTGACCTTTTTCAATAAGGTAATTAACTACCTGGTACATTGCCTGAAAATTGTCGTTATCTACCCAGTTGGTATTAATCGGATCTTCAGCGTGTCCTATCAGCACAAACGGAAACTCCGACTGCCTAAGATATTCAACGCATCTGTCGTTCTTTCTTGCTGTAAGAAGCACTACACCCGAGATCCATCCGCTGTTTATGTAATTCCTGATAAATTGAATCTCGTCTTCCTCGTCGCTGGAGAATGAGTATAACAGAAAATACCCCTGCTGCTGAGCGTAAACTGAGATTCCGCGCATGGCATTGATAAAAAACGGATTTTTGAAAAGTTCTCCGGGATTATTAGGCAGTACCAGCCCCAGGGTTTTCGGAGTATGCCCGGCCAGCGAACTGGCAGCGGCATTCGGTATATATCCAAGCTCCTCCATTGCTTCTCTTACTCTTATTTTTGTATTTTCGCTTATCCTTGTATTATTATGGATTACCCGTGAAACGGTAGAGGGGGAAACTCCCGCAAGTTTTGCTACATCTTTAATATTGGATTTCAATTATATACCCCCTATGAAGTATGATTTTATACAGAATAGTCTGTTTGTGCAATTATTCTTTTATAGATTCAACATTAAAGTGCAAACGCTTGCCTTTGATATTGAAAATAATATACAAATATTGCCATTAAAAAGGATTTTAAGGCATTTTATCGAACAATTTCTTGACCTATAGCACAAACGATGCTATAAATTAATGAGTGATGCGCAAACGCTTTCACTAATTAATAATGAAGGAGTGTTCAAAAATGAAAAAAGCACTAATAGTACTATTGTTATTGACGCTGACTGCCGGCCTGTCTTTTACAGGCGGAACCCAGGAATCAGGTGGGGACAACAGCCCTATCACATTGATGCAGAACAAACCGGAGATTGACGCCGCACTGCAGGCATACGGCAAGGTCTGGACCGGGAATTCCGGAGTCAAAATTACAATTAAATCCGTCGGAGGATCAACCGGGGCCGATCTCGGACAGCAGTTGCGCGCGGATTATGCAGCAGGTGAAATGCCTGATATTTTTGTAATAGCAGGTGTTGAAGATTATAAAGAATGGGAATCAATAATCCTTGATCTTTCAAATGAGAAATGGGCGGAAAAGACATCCGTCGCTTTTAAAAACGGCGGCAAGGTTTATGGTTTTCCTGTTGCCGTAGAAGGCTGGGGAATGGCCTATAATGTGGATATTCTTGCCAAAGCCGGTGTTGATCCCGCCTCCCTGACAACGATCTCCGCCTACAAGAGCGCCTGTTCAAAGATTGATTCGATGAAAGCCGAACTGGGAATAGACTCCGTTATCTCAATGGCTGCAAGCGCTGACATGGGATGGGTCACTGCCCACCATAATTTCAATTCTCTTCTGTCTAACGGTCTTAAATATGGAGATCTCTCTGTTGTAAACGATCTGCTTGCAGGAAAAGTTGATGCAAAGAGACTGAAAGACTATGCGGATTGGGTAGAGCTTCTGTTCACTTATGCAGACAAAACTGTACTGACAACCGGGAATTATGATGCACAGGTAGGAGCTTTTGCTACAGGCAAGGCAGCTTTCCTGCATCAGGGAAACTGGACAGATCCGAATATGGCGGCAGCCAATGCTACTTTCAAGATGGCCTTTGCACCCCACGGTTCAATGTCTACGCCAACTGACGGTATTTTTGTCGCAGCACCTTCTTTCTATGTCATAAACAAGGATTCCAAAAACATTGAAGCTGCAAAGAAATTCCTGAATGATCTTGTGTTCACTTCAGAAGGCAATGATTATATGGTCAATAAGGCGGGCATGATTCCTGCATACTCAAATATATCCCTCAATCCTTCCGGACAGCTTTCCAAATCTGTTCAGCAGTGGGCTGCGGCAGGCAAGGTTTATTCCTGGAACCAGTATTATTTCACCAATGACTTCAGGGACCAGACACTTGCACCTATCTATAATCAGTTCGCAAACGGTTCTATAACAAAGGCCCAGTTTATACAGTTTATGACTGCAGCGTTCGAGAGCCTAAAATAAAAAGACACTTGAGGATTCCTGAGCCTGTCAGTATGAGGAGCCCAGTCCGAACCGGGCTCCTTTTTATTCTTCAGGAGGAAATCCGGAGGGGAAGTATATGAAAAAATTAAACGGAAACGATCTTACATTCTGGTTGTTTCTTGCTCCTGTACTACTGGCATTTATAATAATTATCGTTATTCCATTTTTTATCGGTGCTTTCTATTCGTTAACCGACTGGAATGCCACAGCAAGGGCAGGAGCTGATGTTAAATTTATCGGATTGAAAAATTTCACAGAGAGTTTTTCAGATCCCGCTTTCCTGTATTCATTTCTTATCACAACAATATTTACCGTTATAAACGTCATTATTATCAATATTGTCGCTGTAGCGCTTGCGCTGGTTGTTACCAGCAAACTCAAACTGAAAAACATTCATCGCGTGGGGTTTTTTATTCCCTATCTTATCGGAGGTTTAATACTCGGATTTCTCTGGCAGTTTATTTTCAATAATGCTGTGCCGGCTATAGGGAAGATGATTCCTGCTTTCAGCTTTCTTCAAAATCCCGAAAATCTGTTGCTCAGCAAGGTCAAAACATCAATAATCGCCCTGGTAATTGTCTCAACATGGCAGTATGCGGGCTACATAATGATGATCTACGTGGCAGCCATTGAAGCAGTCCCTGCATCACTTTATGAAGCCGCAAAGATTGACGGCGTCAACGGCTGGCAGAGATTCCGAAATATTACAATGCCCATGATTTCGCAGGCATTTACGATCACAATGTTTTTGACTCTGGTTAATTCGTTTAAACAGTTTGATGTCAACTATTCGCTGACTGCCGGAGGACCGGCTACTTTATTCATGGATAAACCCATCTATGGAACCGAACTTCTGGCAATGAATATATATCGTACAGCCTTTGTTTCCAATAATCTTGCTGCAGGTCAGGCCCGGGCTGTAATATTTTTTATCGTTTTGGTGATAGTGACAATGATACAGGTCAGTATCAATAAAAAGAAGGAGATTGAGCTGTGAACAAAAAAATCGGATTATATCTTATAGAAGCTCTGATGCTTGTTTTACTGGTCCTTTTTCTCTATCCGTTCATTATTGTTTTCATAAATTCAGCAAAGGATTCCTTCAGCGTCACACAATATCCGATGAAGCTCCCTGAACACTGGGGACAGATTCTGACAAACATGAAAACCATACTGGTAAGTGAAAATATAAGGTATGGGTCGTCATTTTTTTCATCAATCCTGATCACGGCGGTCTCGTTGGTTACCGTTACAATTTTTCCGTCAATGGCAGCATGGGTTTTGGTTAGAACAAAAACAAAATCCAGTAAAATCATCTTTCTTGTATTTGTTGCTGCCATGGTAATTCCGTTTCAGATTGTCATGTTCCCATTAATTTCCTGGTTCAGGGTAATCTATGAGGTTACCGGCATCAAGCTGCTGCGTTCATATGCCGGAATTATCTTTGCGTATCTTGGCTTCGGTCTTTCGCTTTCGGTTTTTGTATATCATGGTTTTATAAAGGGCATTCCTTATGAACTTGAAGAAGCCGCAATTATTGACGGCTGTTCCAAACCGGCAGTATTTTTTAAGATAATATTTCCACTGTTAACCCCGGTTCATGCTACGATTTGCATCCTTCACGGAATCTGGATATGGAACGATTTCCTTCTACCGCTGCTGATACTGGGGAAGGGGAACAGGATTCAGACTTTGCCCCTTGCCGTAGCCAATTTTGCCGGCGCTTATGTAAAACAATGGGATTTAATTTTAACCGCTATTCTGATGGCAATGATTCCTGTAATAATTCTGTTTCTGCTGGCCCAGAAAAAAATTATCAAAGGGATGGTCGCCGGCTCAGTAAAAGGATAGATATCGGCATGAAGACTTATTTGGAAAAAGATCCATGGCATATTATTGAAAATGGATTTCATCCCGAGAATAACCGGATCTCCGAATCCATTTTCAGCATTGGCAACGGACATATGGGGATGAGGGGTAATTTTGAAGAAAGCTACAGCGGAGACAGTCTTCAGGGAACATATATGGCCGGAATTTATTATCCCGACAAAACCAGGGTCGGATGGTGGAAGAACGGTTATCCGGAATACTTTGCGAAGGTCCTCAACTCTGTAAACTGGACAGGTCTTGAGATAAAGATAAACGGACAAATTCTCGATCTTGCGAAGACCGGGATTATTGAATTCAAGCGTGATCTGGATATGCAGAACGGGATATTAAACAGAAGTTTCAAGACCCGCCTTCCGGACGGCACCACTGTGACTGTAGATGCCTGCCGCTTTGTTAGCCTGTCTCAGGCGGAATTGGGCGCTTTGAGCTATTCAATCAGCTGCCCTGAAAGGAATGCTTTACTTCAGATAAACTCGGTTTTGGACGGCAATGTTCAGAACGAAGATGCAAACTATGATGAGTTCTTTTGGGAGCATAATTTTCAGGATACTGATAAACAATATATGATGGTTTCATTAACAACAAGGAAGACAGAATATTCTCTGTTTGTAACTGCTTCTCATCGTTTATCAATCAATGGTCAAGAACCTTCGGCTGACTTTTATGCAGGCATCAAAGATCATGTTGAGGCGGGCTTTGTTTCAAGAAGTTTTGAACTTGAGATTAAAGCCGGAGAAATATTCCGTCTGGAAAAATATGTCTCCTGCATGACGACAAGAGACCATCCCAAAAAAGAACTTAAGCAGCTTGGAAAGCAGCTGCTTGCAAAAAATGCCGGAAAAAGCTTTCGGGAACTGGCAACAGAACACAGTCAGAAATGGCTTGATATATGGAGCCATTCTGATCTGGTAATTGACGGAGAAGTTGCAGCCCAGCAGGGCATCAGATTCAATATTTTTCAGTTGAACCAGACCTATACGGGAAAGGATGCAAGGTTGAATATCGGCCCCAAAGGATTTACCGGAGAAAAGTACGGCGGTTCTACATATTGGGACACTGAAGCCTTTTGTCTTCCGTTCTATCTCGGCACCTCGGAGCAGAGCATTGCCCGAAACCTTCTTATGTACAGATATAATCATCTTGAAAAGGCTATTGAAAATGCCGGGAAACTGGGTTTTACCGACGGGGCAGCGTTATATCCCATGGTTACGATGAACGGCGAGGAATGTCACAATGAATGGGAAATAACGTTCGAGGAGATTCACCGTAACGGGGCAATAGCTTATGCTGTCTTCAATTATGTAAACTGTACCGGTGACGAGAGATATCTTGAAGATTACGGAATAGATGTTCTGGCGGGTATTTCCAGGTTCTGGGTTCAGCGGGCAAGTTTTTCAGAGGTTAAAGGCAAATATGTAATACTCGGAGTTACAGGGCCCAATGAATATGAGAATAATGTAAACAACAACTGGTATACAAATAAAATAGCATCATGGTGCCTTTCCTATACGCATTCGGTCTGCGTCGAGCTGAAGAAAAAGAATCCGGCTGCATATAAAGCTGTTGCTTTGAGATTAAAATTGGATTCTGATGAACTCAATAATTTCAGGAAAGTCAGTGAACAGTTATATCTGCCCTATGATAACGATCGTAAAATCTTTTTGCAGCAGGATGGTTACCTTGATAAAGAAAACCTTACCGTTTCTGATCTCTCGTCTGATGAAATGCCGATTAATCAGAACTGGTCCTGGGACAGAATCCTGCGTTCACCCTTTATTAAACAAGCGGATGTTTTACAGGGAATGTTTTTATTTGAAAATGAATTTGATCAGGAGACGATAAGGAACAATTTTGATTATTATGAACCGAGAACCGTACATGAATCTTCACTTTCACCATGTGTTCACTCAATTATAGCCTCCAGGTTAGGTTACTCTGAAAAAGCCTATGAAATGTACTTAAGAACCGCAAGACTGGATTTGGATGATTATAACAATGACGCCAGGGACGGCTGCCATATTACAAGCATGAGCGGCAGCTGGATGGCCATTGTAATGGGATTCGGAGGCTTGAGATATGACAGAACCAGATTAAGTCTAAGTCCTGCAATTCCGGTAGCCTGGACATCATATAGTTTTAAGCTCTTTCATCTTGGACATACGCTGACAATCAGTGTAGGACAATCGGATATCGAAATAAAAAACAACTCTTCCGGAGATATTTCGATACTGCTTTATGGTGAGGAATTATTTCTCGATTCAGGAGCGGCTATCAGCAAAAGCTTGTTGAGATGACAGCCCCCATCCAACAAGCCAGAGCAGGAATAATTCTTACATTACAAGGATATCCGGTCGGTCCACCTTTATACCGTTCCCGGCAGTAACTTCAACTACAGGCCATTTCCCTGTTGCAGAAATAATTTCCGGCCCGTTTTCCGTAGCTATGATTGTATCCTCCGACTTGGTTCCCGGCACAGAAGGGTTCCATGCAAAAGCCTGATTGGGCATCACAGAACCTTCCACGCAGGGTGTTCCGTGATAATCCCGTATGGAATATCCTGCCGGACCTCCCTGATGCAGGAATTGCCACTGGTCTTCATAACCAATTTCTTTATACTTATTCATTGCAAATTTAAATACGTCTGAAACCTTTCTTCCCGGTATCGTATTTGTAATATATTCAGCATCAACCCTAATAATTTTTGAGTGTTTTTCCCTTATTTCTGCGGGAGGTTCTCCAAAGTGAACAAACCTTGAACAGCTTGTTATCAACCCTTCCCTTCTGCCGCATATAACAACCAGAACATATTTTTCTATCTTTTTTCCTTTCGGTATCGGGTGCCGGTATTTCGAAATTCTTTCATCCGACGCCACAAGTGCAACAGCAGGTTCAATACCAAAATCCATGGCATTTTTCATTAGCGTACCGCAAATCTCGAATTCCGTCATTCCGACCCTGATCGATCTGCAGGTTTCTTCCAGCGCTACTGCACACTCAAATGAAGATTTCCTGAATCTTTCAACCTCTTCAGGCCTGAGCGAATATCTCAGGGGCTTCAGTTCTTCATACACATTAATTCCCCCGGGAAAATCCGTATCGGCGCCGAACCGTTTACCATGCATGACTTCGGCCACTATGCTTTTATTGTCCGACTCCCACCAGTTGAATTCAAGAACCTCATAATCAAGCCCGGCAAGCTCTTCTTCCATTATTCTGAACCGTTCAATCTTGCTGGCTATACAGTATTTTCCTTCCCGGGTAATAAGCAGATCAACAACACCTATCTCGGTTGTTTCTATTATATAATCTACCGAACCTCCCGTTATCCATGAAAAAAACTCTCTGGTGGAAAATAAAATCCCGTCGAGCTTTTTTTCAGCCATATATTCCCTAAGCTGTTTTTCCTTGAATCTTATTTCATCAGTCATGCGGCGACTCCTAAATCAAATCTTAAACAGCAAGCTGCCCTTTCGGACAGCTTGCATGGATCATTCGTTTATATTTCCTGCTTCAACTGTCAGGCTCTATTCAAAATCGGTAAGGTATTCAGCATTGGCCTCTATCAATTCCGCAACCATATCATCAATCTGATCAAGCGTCAGTTTGGCAGCTGTCAGCGGATCCATCTTAACCGCATCATAAATCCTCTGTTTTTTCTTGCTTATTGCAGCTTCAGCCATTCCTATATGCATATTAACATTTGTCAGGTTTAACGCAGCAAGAGCATAGGGAAGTTCGCCTACATAACACGGATGAATACCTTCAGTATCCGAATAACACGGAACCTCTACTACACTGTTTTCCGGAAGGTTCGATATAAGCCCTGTATTCATAACATTAAGATTTGACCTGAAAGGTTTTCCGGTTATATTTGCATGAATAATTTCCGGTGCATATTCAAATGTTTTCTCACATGGGATATCCTGCCCCGACTCAAGCATTCCTTTCAACTCCTCAAAGTACTCATCAGCTGCACATTCATGGGCAAACCACCATCTGTTGGTAACCTGAAAATCCTCAATCATCTTCTCATTTTTTCTAAAGTAAGGAACATACTCGGACATGTGAAAAGGAGATTCCGACGGATATCTTCCGAAATTATGCATAATCTTGAATCTTACGAGGTCAACAAGCCTTACCCCCATACTCTTGTAATCCTGCTCATAATCGGCAAGCTTGATTATATCTTCATCATTCTGCGATATTTCAAACAGTTTCGGATAAGCATCCTTGCCGTCGACTTTATATTCAAGAAACCAGTCCATATGGTTAATTCCGGCAGCCCAGTATGAAATTCTTGATTCGTCAACCTGCAGATAGTTCGAAAGCTGCTGTGCTGTGCTCTGAACATTGTGACAGAAACCGAATACCTTTATGCTTGTAGATTTGTGAAGCGCAAGGCACAGCGGTGCCATAGGGTTGGTATAATTGAAAAAATACGCATCGGGACAAAGGTCTTCCATGTCTTTGCATATTCTAAGCAGCTCCGGATAAGCCCGCAGAAACCTGAACATACCGCCCGGCCCGATAATATCTCCTATACACTGGCTTAGTCCGTACTTATCCGGAATTTCCAGGTCCTGCCTGTAGGCTTCCACGCCGCCTACACCTATAGTATTAATTACCCAGCGTGCATCTTTCAGAACATCCCGTCTTTTATCTGTTGTCGATATCTTTACTTTCTTCCCGAATTGAGAACATAGTTTTTCAGCTACCTTTTCTATAACGGCAAGCTTCTCCTTATTAATATCCACCAGACTGAATTCATCAATATTCATATCATCAAACGACAATAAATCGCCCAATAATTTTTTAGTGAACATTGAACTGCCTGCCCCAATAATAACTACCTTGTTCATGATAAATACTCCTTATATGTTTTTGCTATTTAACAGCATAATTACTGCCTTTCTCCACGGTCAGATAAACAGCGCCGAGGAATATCAGTCCTTTAAGCAGCTGCTGTACCGCTATATCTATACCCAATAAAACAAGCCCGTTCGCCAGCACCGCAAGCAGCAGGCTGCCTATTATCACACTGTTGAACTTTGTCTTTGCTCCGCCGGTTACCGCCGTTCCGCCCAGCACTATCGCTATCAGAATGTTCGTTTCATGCAGCAGACCCGTGTTCGCAGACGCAGTTCCCACCCTTACTATATTAAACAGCGCCGTCACTCCGCCCATAAGACCTGCCGCTCCAAACGCTATTATCTTTATTTTATCCACCTTTACACCGGCATAAAAACTCGCTATCTCTCCGGACCCTATCGCCCGGCACTGTTTTCCAAGCCGTGTATACGTAAACACATAAAAACCTATCAAAAGCAGCAGCAAAAGCAGCGGCAGTTTATAGACAAGCTCGTCAAAATCATACAGCCGAAACGGTATCTGCAGCGCTTTCTTTCGCGTAATGTAAGACGTCAGCCCCCTGAATATAAACATTGTACAGATCGTCACTATAAACGAGGGTATCTTCAACTTTGCATGCATGCTTCCGTTCAATAACCCTATCAATAGTCCGGCTCCAAGCGTCAGGAATACCGCAAGCGGGATATTCGCATGCGATACCGTCGTCGCTATTATCGAGCAGATTCCAAGTATCGATCCCTGCGAGAAGTCAAGGCTTCCCAGCGTCATTACAAACAACACCCCTATACTTGATACCATCACCAGTATTGCCTGCTCCAATACCAGCTTCATGTTCTTTACTGTTACAAGCTCTCCTGAGGTTAATACTGAAAACAGCACTATTACTGCCACCAGGCCGGCAAAGGGTATCATTCTCTGTATATTTATCTTCCTGTTCATTCCAACCCCTTCTCATATCATGTAATCTATGAGCTCTTCCTCAGACATATCTTTCTTTCTTTCAACATCTCCGGAGATTGCTCCGTGCTTCAGAATCACTATCCGGTCGCACATTCCTATAAGCTCAAGCAGCTCTTCGGATATCATTATTATTGACTTCCCCCGCTCTTTCAGCTCTTCCATCAGCTCGTATATCGCTGCTTTCACCTTCACGTCGATTCCCCGCGTAGGGCAGTCGAGTATCAGGATATCCGACCCTTTCGCCAGCCACTTGGCCACCGACACTTTCTGTTTGTTCCCTCCGCTCAGATCAGAGATGAATTGTTCCACAGACGTCATCTTCACCTGCAGTCTTTTACTGAACTCTTCCGAAAAGCTTTTTTCGGTCTTGTCCGATATATGTATTCCTCTTTCAAGATCATCAAGGCACACCAGACAGATATTGTCCCTGATACTCGAATACAGCATCAGCGCTTCCTGGTCCCGGTTCTTCGATACATAACCAATCCCCAAATCAATCGCCTGCTTTATGTCGGTTATCTCTACATTCTTCCCGCTCAAAATCACCTTCCCGCTGTAATTTTTCTCCGCTCCGTATATAACCTTTCCAAGCTCATGCATGCCGCAGTCGGTCAGACCGCCTATTCCGAGGATCTCGCCCCTGTGCAAATCAAGGCTTATATCATGCAGAACCCCGGGGATCGTGATGCTTTTTATCTCTAAAACCTTTTCACTTCCCTCAAACTTTTCATAATCTTCACGGTAGTATTTCTCACCGAGTTCGCGTCCGACCATCAGCCGTTTCAGATCGTCTTCATCCACACTGCTCTTTTCCACCGTGTCGATAAACTTTCCGTCGCGCAGCACCGTTATCGTATCGCACCACTGCAGCACCTCGGGCAGATCATGCGAGATGAAAACTACAGACCGGCCTTCTTCCTTGAGCCTTTTCATAATCCCGTAAAGCTTCTCCCGCCCGTCCTGCGACAGCGCCGTTGTCGTTTCGTCCACTATAAACAGCTGCGGTTCAAAATTGACCGCCTTCACAAGTTCTATCATCTTCCGTTCTTCAAAGCTGAAATGACCTATATCCAGTGACGGGTCTATTTCATCAAGCCCGTACTCTTCCAGCAGCTTCTTTGCTGCGGCGTTCATCATTCCCATATTCTTGAAGCCGAAGACAAGGTAATCTTTTTCATGTCCCAAAAAGATATTCTCTGATACCGTCAATCCCTCAATGGTATTCATTTCCTGCATTATTATGCTTATCCCGGACTGGTTCGCTGACAGCAAATCTGCCGGGTTATATTCTTCTCCGTTAAAAACCATTTCTCCGCCGTCTTTCCGGTGGATTCCGGTTACCACCGACATCGCTGTCGATTTTCCGGACCCGTTCTCTCCTATCAGTCCGCGTATCTCTCCGCGGTATATATCAAAACTTACATCATCCAGGGCTTTCGTCGGACCAAATGTTTTGCACAACCCTTTCAGGCTTAATATTATTTCTTTTCCCATTCCTGCAATTCCTTCCGCTCCGATACCTATTTAACAACCCGGGCTTTGTTTTTATATGACGTAAAACTCACTATTATCAGCAAAAATGAGCCGGTTATTACCTTCTGCAGCGTCGAATCTATTCCGTTCGTCATAAGTCCGTTTATCAGCAGTGAAATCGTAAACTCTCCGATAAATATCGCTATTATCGGGTTTATATATTTCTTAAGCGCCAGGCCTACAAAACAGCCCATTATCGGCGTGAAGTTCCTGTCCATACTGCTCATACGCAGCTGCGCCGCTACCGACGAGCTGTAACTGACGGTCAATATCGCCGTTATTCCGGCAAACAGTCCGCAGATCAAAAACCCGATCACCTTGTACCTGTCCACCTTTATTCCCATATTCCTCGCGATATTCTCATTGTTGCCTATCGCCCTGATATATGTTCCTATTCTTGAATATTTTAGCAGGAATATCGCTACAAACATCGCCGCCGCGCTTACTATTATGTTCTGCGGCGCGCTGCCTAACATCCGGTAGCTCTTATCCAGCGACAATACGCTTTCGCTGCTTAAGAATTTTCCGAAACACTCATAGATCATCAAAAGACCGACGGTCACTATTATCGAGGGGATTCTAAGCCGCGTATAGATTATTCCGTTGAGAAACCCTATCGCCGCGCTGCATACAAGACTTCCCAGTATCAACCCGGCATACCCCATCGATCGCGACAGCATTACTCCGAATATTCCGCTCAATACTATATTCGCGCCTATGCTGAAATCAAAAAGACCCATCGTTATAATGAAGTAAAAACCGAAGGCCGCCAGAGACGGCAGCAGACACTGCTGTATCAGCATCAGTATGCTGTTCAAGCTGCCGAAGTTTTCCGGCTGCATTATCGAGAAGACTATGTATACCGCCAACGGCACACATATAAGTAACAAAATATATTTAAGCTCTTTCATCTGTCAGCTTTCCCGTTTCCTTATTTGACAACGGCGGTCCGTTGCTTTCGCAAAAGACCGCCGCAAATTCTTTTGTTCTATTTAATCATTCCTGCATGGCGTTTCATTACATCTTCAAGCGAGATAGCTGCCGCCGCCGCTTTCAGATCACCAATTGTATGGTTCTTGTTGAAGGTATAAGCCAGGTTCTGGATCTCTTCTGTTGTGTACGGAGGCACATCACCGTTAAACCACTTGTCATAGTTGTCGTAGTCTTCCGCTGAGCTTACATATACCATGTCCATAAGAAGCTCTTCCCAGCCGTCCGCATCATATCCGCCGACTACCGTGTTATAGGCAAGCATGAACGAGAAGAACGGGTCGGTCCAGTGGCCGCCTGACATGGCAGAGATCCTTCCGCTCGCAAGGTCTTCTCTCAAGGTCGGTATAAAATCGGTTGATACTATCTGCACCTTGCCGGTCATTCCCCTGTTTTCAACTGCGCTTACCGCTCCTGCCAGAGGTTCGCCGCTTCCGCCGGTTACTACAATACTCTCGAGGTTAGGATAGGCTGCCATGAAGCTTTCCGCTGCCTTTGCGGATTCTTCGGCTACCATGATTTCCCACTGCTCTGCAAGAATCTTTATTCCGCTTTCAGCAAAGGCCTTCTTATATCCTGTATACCTGTCTTCTGCTGTTGCATCGCCGTGGTTCCAACTGATAATTGCTGTGGTTTTTACGCCCTTCTCCGCAAGCGCTTTTCCAAGATTATAGCCGGTGCTGATTTCATCTTCGTGGGTCGTTCCAATGTAGTATTTTGAGCTTTCCGCTATCTTCAATACTTCAGGATCAGCTATCTTTCTGAAGAACTGTGCAAGGTATACTCCATTGTCATCACAGATCTTGATAAGTTTCGGCATTACACCGTCGGACGAGTTACATACGATTATCGCATCACACCCACTCGCTACCAGGTTTTCTATACTCGCTACTGTTTGCTCGGTATCAAAACCGGTCGCTACAAACTCAACTTCCGCATCAAGCGCGTCTGCTGCATAATTAAGAAAATTGTACACCTTTGTTCCCAAAGCGTCCGTGTAACCCCAGATCGATACGCCTATTTTTACCGTATCGTCTGCTGCTGCTCCTGATTCCTGCTGCCCTCCGGCAAATACAACCGTTGCTCCAAGTACCAGCATTACAACCAGTGCTATGCACATCAATTTCTTTTTCATTTAGCTCTCCTTTTGCTATTTTATTTTTTACGGCCGGCAAGCCCTGCTTGCAAACCGTATAATGCCACAAAACTACTTGTAAGCTTCTTGTACGTACAAGTAATAATAAAAAAACAATTTTTAAAATGAAGAGTTCATAATATTGCCTATAAATACAGATAATCCAAGAATATCCGGCCTGTCCAGGGAATTCCATTAAAGAATCGTTGGTCATTATCACCAATAAAGCCCTAAAAATCAGGCAGTTTATCACCAGGTATTTCTGTCTATAGATCCAATTAAATAACACCGCAATTTGAGGTAATTTATACAACCTCTTGTACGTACAACTACTATACAAGCAATCCGCAGATACGTCAAGAAAAAATTATTAAAATGATAATACTTATAGTGACAATCGATGCCGGGTCAGTAATTCCGGACCATCTCCGGTAATAAGATAGTTTCGCTCCAGACGCACACCTCCTGTTCCTTTCATGTATATCCCCGGCTCCAGAGTAACAACGTCTCCTTCAATCAGAACCTCATCACTTTCAGGACCGAAACACGGAGCCTCGGGATGAGACAGCCCAAGGCCATGACCTGCATGCCGCCCGAAATCAGTTTCATGGTTATTCTCTTTAAATATCTGATACATAAACGAAAAAACCTCAGAAGCAGGCCGATCCGGAACCAGCAGCGGTTCTGTTTTTTTAATCGCATTTAAACTTAGGTCAAAAAGTTTCTGCTGCTCTTCCGTAACTTTCCCGACGCTTATGGTATTGGTGCAATCCGTTCTATATCCGAGAAAAGCAACAGAATAATCCAGAATAAAAAGGTCACCCGGCTTGCAGCTGTATCCGGTCGGAGTGCCCCCGCACAACGGCATTTGGGCGTTTACAAAACGAAAATCACCGTAAATAATTGCCGGTTGCCCAAGCGATTTTAAAACAGCTTCTGAAATTTCCCTATAGACTTCCATTTCGGTTATTCCCGGCCTGATTATTTCAAAAGCACGGGCATGACCGGCATCCGACGCCTTCGCGATCTTTTTTAAAATCGCAATCTCATCAGGTTCTTTTTTACGTCTCAGGGAAAGGATAATATCTGAAATCAAAACCTCTTCATTTTTTTCCAGCCCAAGCCCTGAAGGAACCCATTCCGATTCGGAACAGCCGTTTTCCTTTGGATACTTACATAATGTGTTTACCAGAGCCTTTACAACCGAACGGGTCCTGTTTCGGACGGAATGAATTTTGTCATACCATCCCGCTTCAACAACATCATCAACATAATATTCTGCTTCTGAAGAAGATAAGGCAAAATCATCCGCAACCAGAATTGCTTTTTCGGACCTTTCCAGAATCAGGAACACTTTCTCACCGGCGGAAAAACTGACAGGGTTTATCAAAAACCCGCACATGTAATATATATGCTTGGGGTTTCCCAGAACAATCCATTCGATTGTATCCGGAACACGCGCCCATAGCCGGGAACGTCTTTTACGGCACATCTCCAGCGTCAGCATAGATTCTTTTTCATCTCTCCCGTTTCCTTTAAATTAAGATATCCGCATTTTACAGAAAGAACAACCGAACCCTTGCCGGGAATCTCCTTTATCGAACCCTTTTCCTTTTCCCTCAGGTACCCTTCAGGTTCGCATGTTGACGGAAGGACCATTCCCATTACATCATAATCCTCATTTTTCCAAATCCACCGTACAGCATGATCCAGCAAATCCGGTTTATAACCGACATAATTACCTGTTCCGTCGTCAAGGACCTGCAGAAAATGAATCTCTCCGTTTTTATCCGGCTTAATGTTTTTAAAGAAATAATTGATCTCGGGATCATAAACATCATCTTTTGTAACAGTTTGGGTGAGTTTAGGATTCTTTTTTATGGCGTCAAGAAGATTCTTTTTCTCATCGGATAATTTGTCCTGCTCATGCAGATGTTCAATGCTCAGGACCATGTCCTTTTCCGACCATCCGACGCTTTGGAAGATTGAACTCTTTTGATTCGATTTAAAATTGATATGACACATATACATTAACTCCATCGGATAATGAAGCAAATTGGTAATTTCTATGGAAATATCAAAAATCCCGCTGTTCTCATAAAACTTCACACAGGGCCTTGCATAATAACTGGGTGCAAAAGTATGTATATGTTCATAAATTCCGGTAACCCCGATATAGGATCCTGTTTCATCTTTTCCAGTAATAATCTGGGCGCTTGAATAATCTGCATAAGGCAATTCACCATGAAGCGGATGAGTATCCTTTTCACCGGGACATCCCATCCTGAGAGCCCCGCAGTGCATCATAAGACAACTGTAGGAATTCAGGAAGAAATCTGTTTCGACAGGCTCTTTTCTCACCGTATGCATCTTCATGCTTCTATTGTTGAATACTGCATCCCATATTTGCTGCCCCTTGTACGGCAGAATAACCAGATAGCCGTAAGAATTTTTAAGCCTTACAGCATGAATTCCGCTTTTATAGGTAAAAATTGATGCCTCAAGACTTCCGTTTTCAATAAGATTTTTTTCCTTATCGGTAAAAAAACTCTTTTCAAGATTAATAACAATATCTTTGTTCATTTAACTTCTCCATATCAGGCGGCATCATTTTGCTTGCTTCCGAGAATAACTGCCCCGAGAATTATTATACCGACAATCAGCTGGTGAAAATTGGGAGGCACTTTCATTATATTCAACCCATTCCGGACAATACCCAAAAGCAAGGCCCCCAGGATGGTACCGACAACTGTTCCTTTCCCTCCCATCAGACTGGTACCACCCATAACAACAACAGCTATGGCATCCAGTTCATAAAAGTTACCTGCATTGGGTTCTGCAGCATTCATCATACTGGTAAGCGCGAGACTGCTTATTGCGGCGGTCACTCCGCTTATTATATATACGCCCATTTTTATCTTATTAATATTAATCCCGCACACCCGAAGGCATTGCTCATTACCGCCCAACGCCTTCGCATAACGCCCGAGATTTGTTTTGTTTAAGATAAACACACCTATAACGGAGATAACAACCGCAATAACAATGGACTTGGGTATGGTATTGAATATAAATCCGCCGAAAACAGACTGAAAACTTTCCGGCAAACCGTAAAGAACCCTGCCGTTCGATAATACTAAAGCCAGACCTCGAAAAGCAACCATTCCTCCCAGCGTTGTAATAAAAGGAGGAACATTCAGAACTGTAACAAGCAGACCGTTAAAAACACCTATACCGGCTCCTGTTGCAAGCCCGACAACCAGCCCTAAAATCAGCGCCGCCGGACCTCCGCCTGCCGCATAATAGAATAACGCAACCACAATTCCGGTAAGAGCAACATTGGCACCGACAGACAAATCTATACCGCCGGTTGTTATTACTATTGTCATTCCTACTGCAATAATCAGATTAAGGGCTATCTGGTTACCTATATTTACAAAATTACTTATCTTAAGAAAATACGGAGATGCAATTGAAAGAAAGATTCCGATTATTACTATTGCACTGATTATTCCTATATAATTTCTGAAGAATGGATTATTCCTTATTTTCAAAGCCATATAAGCCTCCGACATTCGTTGAAAACAGCTTTTTTCATTTTTCTGAACTCTCTTTTTCATTTGATGAATCTTTTCCGAATTCAATTGCCATCAACTGTTCATAGTCGATGGAATCTCTTGAAAACGGCCCCTCAAGACCGTCCTTTGTCAGGACAAAAACGATATCGCTGATTCCAAGAACCTCACGTGGTTCTGAAGAAAACAGAAGTATTGCTTTTTTCTCCTTACTTAGTTCGCCGATAAGCCGGGCTACTTCTCTTTTTGCCGCCACATCTATACCTTTTGTCGGCTCATCAAATATAATAATTTTTGTATCACGTATAATCTGCCTGACAATTACAACCTTCTGCTGATTGCCGCCGCTGAGCTGCCGGGCCTCCATATCGAGGTAATCACTTTTCATTGAAAGCCGGGCGGCAAACTCACCGCCCAGGTCCAGCTCTTTTTTTGGTGAAATGACGAAGTTTTTAGATATTCGTTCAAGACTGTTTATTGTCATGTTATGAAGACTCGGCATCTCCAGGACCAGGCCTTCTCCCCGTCTGTCTTCACTGACATAGCCAAATCCGGCATTTGCCGCATCAATAGGATTTCTGAAAAGGACTTGTTTGTTTTCAACAAAAAGTTCACCCTCCAAAATTCGCCGCAAACCGAAGATTGCCTGGCTCAACTCGGTTTTGCCGGTGCCTACCAGTCCTGTAATACCAACTACTTCTCCTTCATGAACAGAGAAGTTGATATTTTCTACCAGATTGCCCTGATTTGTGTGAAAAGCAATATTATTGGCCCTGAAAACTTCCCGGCCGCGTTCAACCTCAACTTTCGGAAATTCATCTTTTATTTCAGAACCTACCATATGATAAATCAAAGCTGCTTTGTCTACACCCGGCCCCCGGTTAAGAGTCGTAATCATCTGGCCGTCACGCAGAATGGAAATTCTGTCGCAAATCTCCACAACTTCTTCAAGTCTATGAGAAATAAAAATAACCGAGGAACCTGAAGAACAAAGCCCTCTTATAACCTTAAAAAGATTTTTTGTTTCCTTTTCGGTAAAAGCAGCTGTAGGTTCGTCCATAATGAAAATTTTCCCGCCCTGATGAAGTCTTCGGGCAATTGCAACCAGCTGCTGATCAGCCTTCGGGATATTTTCAACTGTTGCTTCCGGATCAATATATTCGCTTTCAAGATCACGCAAAAGTTTTCTTGTTGCGCTAATCATATCTTTCTTTTTCAGGAACCGGTTTTTTCCGAGATATTCCCTTCCCAGAAAAATATTTTCAACTACCGACATCTGGGGTACAAGAATCAATTCCTGGGGAATCATAGCGATCCCGAGTTCCTGGGCCTGATGGGGACTTGTCATTCTGATTTCGGTTCCGTTAAATGTTATTTCTCCTACCCCCGAATCCGGACTTTCAATTCCGCATAAGATCTTCATAAGAGTAGACTTGCCTGCTCCGTTCTCACCCACCAGACCAAGTGTCTCGCCGCCTTTTAAATTCAGATCAACACCCTTAAGAGCCTTAATGCCTCCGTAAGTTTTCTTTATATTCCTGATATCTATTATAACTTTATTATCCACTGCCGCCCCCTTACAGCCTTTTGCGATGGCGCAGGGAATCGATAACAACTGAAATTATTATAATCAAACCTATCACCAGCTGCTGCGTAAAAGCCTGCACGCCCATAACATTTAAACCGCTTCTGACAGTGGAAAGAATAAGCGCTCCTACAACCGTTCCGAAAACTGACAGAACACCTCCCGATAAACTGTTGCCTCCGATAATGGGCGCAGCAATTGCTTCAAGCCATTCAGTCTGCAAGCCGGCCAGCGGTTCAGCTGCATCCATCATCGACATATAGACAAAAGCAGCAATTGCGGCAAGCATACCCTGCATCATATAAATAAATATCTTTATCCTTGCAGTATCAATCCCGCAAAGAACAGCGCTTTTTTCACTTCCGCCGATACTTCGGGTATATACTCCAAATTTGGTTTTTGCCGAAATGATTGAGACAACAAAGACAAGAAATATCATTATATAGATATTTGTAGGAATTCCTGCAGAACCTGCAAAAAACTGGGTAAAGTTGGACGGAAACCCAATAACCGGCAATCCGCCGGAAAAAACAAGAGCCAGCCCTCTTACGATACTTAACATTCCCAATGTAACAATAAAAGGCTGAAGCCGGAACCGGGCGATAAGAAAACCGGTAAAAGCCCCGATGCCCGCACCAACAAGCAGTCCCAATATTACTGCTATAAAAACAGGCATTTCAGCCTTCAGAAATATAGCCACAATAATTCCGGTAAAACCCAGAATCGATCCGACAGAAAGATCGATCCCGCCTGATGCAATGACAAAAACCATACCTAAAGCAAGTATGAGGGTAATTGTCATATGGTTAAGGATATTCAGCATATTATCTATATTAAAGAACCATGGTGATGCAAGACTGAAAAACACCCATAAAACAAGTAATGTAATCAGGACGCCCAGATGCGTCCTTAAAATATTCGTAATAAATTTACCCTTCATGAAATAGTAACCTTCCTTTAATCAACTCTCCAAAAGCGCGCTCCCCTTTCTGTAAGGGAGCGCGCTTTACTTTATTATCACGTATTTAGTTGTGCATTGAAAGAATTACTTTAAATTTTTCAAACCGGTAAACTGCGCCCTGTACTCGTCGACCTTGTCACCGATGTTTCCCTGATGCCAAACTTCCTGATATCCGTAAATCTCTGCGTTTGCAGGATCAAATTCTCCTTCAAGTATCTGTACAGCAACCTCGATTCCGGTATAAGCCATTTGATACTGCATAAAAGGCAGTGTACATACCATTTCGCCGTTTATAACAGAAACAATTCCATCTGGTACAGCATCGATTCCGCCGATATAAATCTGATCAGTTTTTCCTGCATTTTTAACAGCCTGATAAGCACCCAGAGCCATATTATCATTTGCAGCTACAATTGCCCTCAGATTGGGATGTGACTGTATAACATCAGCAGCTATATCCATACCTTTCTTTCTTTCCCATTCGCCGGACCATACACCGATATTTTCCAGATTTGAGTATTTGGCAACTTCCTCGAGGTAACCTTCTTTTCTGTATTCTGCAGCACGTCCGCCGGGCAATCCCATGATATGCATTATCTGACCGCCGTCATCACCGATAAGTTCGGCCATATACCTGGTAACCAGTCTTGCATTTTCCCTGAAATCAGTAGCTATTACACATTCGATATCTATTCCATGTTTAGCCTGTGCTTCAGGACTGATATAAGCATCACATACATTGATGATAGGAATGCCTCTGTCAGTTGCAGTCTTTAGCGCGGCCACAAGATTTGTATCTGTAAGTGGAGAGACAAGAAGTATATCATATTTCTTTGCTATCATATCATCAAGAATCTGCTTCTGAACAAGCAGATCGGTCTCACTCGGAGCGCCGTAAACATCTATCTGCAGTTTATCATACACTTTTCCGGCATCATTGTAGCCGTTCTCAAAATCCATCCAGAAGTCATTGATAAGGGTTTTTACCAAACAGCCTATTCGATAAGGCTTGCTCGGCTCGGGAATTTTGCCTAAAGCGGGACAGAATTTTGAATCATAATACTTGACTGTCTCCTGAGTTCCTCCTGAAGCCGCTGCTTCCGGTTTGCTTACCGGCTCCTGCTGACCTCCGGCAAAAACAAAGACCGAACTAAACACCAGAATGGTGATCAACAGAGCTACACACATCATTTTCTTTTTCATTTTTTTTCTCCTCTTGTTTATATTCATGCAGCACAGAAACTGAAATTCGGTACCGCATACTACCCTATTCTGTAACTTGTACTTTTGTTGTACGTACAAGTTGCTTTAAAAAAAAATTAAATGTTCCGACAGGAGTCCCTTACAATTAATTCAGGTTCATAAACAAGCTGCGGCCTTCCCATTCGCCCCTCAATCATATCGATCATAAACCGGGCGCCCTGGATACCCATGTCTTTTTTAGGATGCTTGATTGTAGTAATCCGCATATCATTAGGCATGCCTTCTATTGAATCATCATAACCAACTACAGACACGTCTTCAGGAAATCTCAAACCGCTGTCCTTTATGGCCTGGATAACCATCAGCGCGCTTTGATCATTGTAACAGGAAAAAGCTGTGGGCCTGTCATCAGAACGCAACAGGGACTGTGTAAACATATACGGAAAAAGATACATTCCGGAGGTGTCATATTCGCCCATAAGTGTACTGTCAACCTGAACACCATACTTTTCCAGGGCCCTGATATAGCCTTCCTTTCTGTCTACACCCTGCTTGTCATCAGTTTTATAAACACAGGCTATTCTTCGGTGTCCCAATTGAAGCAGATGCTCGACGGCCATATAACCGCCTTTTTTGTCATCCATAATAACGTACGAACTGTCAAAATCCGAATAACAGGCGTTCAGGAAGACAAATTTGGTCCCTCTGCTGCGCATTGTATTAAAAATATCAAGATTAGCATTACCCTGAGCACTTCTTGAAGGTTCTATTATTATCCCGACAACATTATGTTCCATCACATTTTTAAGATATTCAGCTTCTTTTCTTTTACTGTTGTTTGTATTTGCAAAGAGCATCATATAGCCTTCATCGGACAGAACATCTTCTATTCCTGATACGATTCCGGGAAAAACAAATTCTGAAATATATGTTGTTATTACTGCAATTATCTGTTTTTGCTTTACATTTTTCTGGTAATTACTGAAAGTACCTTTGCCCTGCTGTTTGTAGATCAAACCTTCATTCGCAAGTTCACTGAATGCCTGTCTTATCGTCTGGCGGCTTACCTGGAATTTCTTCGTTAATTCATGTTCAGAGGGAAGTTTCATTCCGTATTCAATGGTTCCGTCAACAAGCAATTGCTTGATATATTGCCGAACCATCTCATATTTGGTACCAAAAAACATATTTTTATCCAAAATATTTTCGCTCCACCTTGTACGTACAACCACTGTACAAGCTGTTTCCATTTCTGTCAAGAAAAAAGTTTTTCAGGGAGTTTTTAAAAGAGATGCTATCTGTAAAACCAGAGACTTTCACGAATTATAAATTCAGGTCTGACATGATGTTTATCCTTATCCACACCTTTGCCGGTCAGCATATCAAACAGCAAATTAATTGCCAGTGCACCCTGTCGATGAGGATTGCGATGTACCAAAAGATCGATAGTTCCGTTGTCCAGATAAGGCCACAGATCAGTATAAATACCTGTGGCAAAAAAGACGATTTCTTCCTGCAGGCCGAGTTCTTCCAACCGTGCAGCACAGATGTGACCACCCCAGGCGGTAAGATAGATTCCCTTTAAATCATCATATTTAGCCTTAATCTCATCCACAGCGCGTTTAAGCTTTGCCGGTTTTTCATCAGTATTAAATATTTCACCGATAGAAAGTTCGGGCCGGTTTTTCCTTATTGAATTGAAAAAGGTTTCTGCAGTTCTTGTCTGCCCCATGGCTTCATTGTTTCCGCGGAGTACGCATACGGTACCGGCTTCGTGTATAAATCTCGTCATATACGAAGCGGCAATTTCTCCTGTTTTCTCCGGTGAAACAGCTACTGTTGTCGTTCTTATACTTTCCGGCGCATCTGTAGCCATTGTTACAACAGGAATATCCTTATTAATAATTGCATTAATTGCCTCGTTCAGTTTCGGAGCATAATCGACACATAAAGCAATACCGTTTAAATTCATTTCACCAATCTTTTCAAGAATTTCTTTTTCGGCCTGATAACCGTTCCTGGTATTTTTTATAATCTGCAGAGAAACATTCAAATCCGACAATTCTTCCGCCGCACGCCTCAGCCCTTTCTCCAGGCTTTTGTAAAAGTCCACATTCTGCTTCGGCAGAACAGCAGCCAGATTATATTGCTGCCGGGAAAGAGACTGCGCAAACCTGTTGATTCTGAAACCATATTCTTCACATGCTTTGAGAATTTTTTCACGAGTTTCATTGTTTATTCCGGGTCTGTTATGTATCGCTCTATCAACACTGCCAATTGATACACCGCAAATTTGAGCAATATCCTTAACTGTTACGCGCTTTTTCAATTGGCACTGTCCTTTTCATCTTCCCTGTTGTTTAATTCCTGAAATATTAAATATAATTTACAGACCTTCACTGATAATAATATAAAAACAAGTCTCAATAAACCGCAGCTCATGAATCTTTGCTTAGATTCAGGCTTTTGATTTATTGACTCTGGATGTTGTTACGCCCTGCACAACAACTATACTCAATAAAAACAATCCCCTGATAACATTCTGCCAGTATGAATTGATGGGAATGCCCTGTCCATTTTCAAAATTCAAAACCTGAAAAATAACGGTCAGTAATGCAACTCCTATCATAGTTGAATATATCGATCCTTTTCCTCCGTTCAACAACGTACCGCCGAGAACTACAGCAGCAATTGCGTTTGTTTCCCATCCCTGAGCCTCCAGAGGATTTCCCGTAGTTGTTCTGGCTGCAAGAAAAGCCCCTGCAAGCCCGGAAAGAGCGCCGGTGATAACAAAAATCATACATCGGATTCCACCGGATTTTAAACCCATCAGTTCTGCCGAAACCTTGTCTCCGCCTATCGCAAGCACATGGATTCCGAAACTGGTTCTCGAAAATATTATCCATGCAATAATAAAAATCAACATTACAACAATAAAAGGAGCCGGAAGTATATGAAAGACCTTATAATTGTAGAATTTTACAAGAGATGAAGAATACTCAACCGGAATCTTCTGTCTTCCGGAAAGAAGCAAAGCAAGCCCGCGCAGAGCTAACAGCATAGCCAGGGTAACTATAAAAGAAGGGAGATTTGCAATTGTTACAAGCCCTCCATTAATCAACCCTATGACTACTCCAAACAGAATCGAAACAAGTAAAACAATTACAATATTATTTGTCGAAAATTGTGCAGCTATAACGCTGGCTGAAACAACAATTCCCGCTACTGAAAGATCAATTTCTGCAGCAGAAATCACAAATGTCATTCCTATCGCCATCAATCCTATACAGATAAAATCTGTAGATGCAAGCATGGAGGTAATATTGAATTTACCGAAAAAGTTATCATACCTTACTGCCGCAAATATCAATACTGCAACAAATATTACAAGCGGAATATTTGATAAAACAAAATCCGAAAGATATAAAAGCTTCCTGTTTTTTTTGTCTTCAATTACAATGTTATCACTCATAATATGCCCTTTATGCTTTTCTTTGAGACTGCAGTGCAACTGCCAGAATTATTACTCCAGCCTGTACTATATTGGTTATTTCTTTAGAAACATTATGACTGGCCAGAGAGAAAGCCAGAAGCTGAATCAGGGCAACCCCCCCGATTGTACCGACAATCCTGGGGCGGCCCCCAGACAGCTGCGTTCCGCCTACAACAACCGCGCTGATGACTGTAAATTCCCATCCCAATCCGATATTTGCCGTATCAACTGTACCGTTAATGCCGACTATCAGTATCCCGGCAAGCCCCGCAAGCAGACCACCGATTGTATAAACGATGCATTTAACCTTTAGTATATTTATTCCAGCCAGCCTGGCAGCCTCTTCATTGCCGCCTACCGCGATTACGTATCTGCCAAGTATTGTTTTTCCAGTGACAAACACCGCAAGAATAAAAACAATAATCATCAGCCAGGCCTGAATTGAAATTCCGAGAAAGGTTCCACGTCCAAGCCAGAGGATCCCGGTATTTGATACTGTAAACAGCCT
This sequence comes from Spirochaetia bacterium, assembly GCA_963675665.1. GTDB lineage: Bacteria > Spirochaetota > Spirochaetia > UBA9216 > UBA9216 > Thalassospirochaeta. The sequence continues at coordinate 1,583,797 of OY776510.1, read as the reverse complement.
GCCGCTTGTAGCCAGCTGGGCAATACCCCTTCCTGAAATCATCATAACAAGAGTGGCGATAATGGGCTGCAGGTTAATACGCCCGATAAGATAACCATTAATAAATCCGAATACTCCCGCTACAAGCACACCTAACAGTACAATTATAAGAGTTCCGGCTGCGGATATCTGAAAAAACGGATTTTCCAGAACAAGAAGATACCCCGAGGCTGCTCCGGCAAGAGCCATCAGCGCGCCGACTGATAAATCTATTCCTTTTACGGCAATAATTAATGTCATACCAATGGCAGCTATTGCAATTGCGGACATCTGGGTAAGATTTACCTGCAGAACCCTTACTGAAATAAAGTTTCTGGTAAAAATCATATTGAAAATAATCAGGCCTATCAGTGCAAACCAAACCCCGTTTGTCTGTATTATGCCTGTATTGTATGCTTTTTTAACCCTGGTCAACAGGGAACTGGATATGTTATCCGGTATGTCGCTCATGTCATTACTCCCGTAAATTACTCTGCTATCTCTGAAGCCAGATACTGCATCAACTCCGAGTTTTCCACTGTTTCAGGATCTACATCACGCACGGAAAATCCGTCCTTGATCACATGTATCTTGTTGCTGCCTTCCAGAATTTCCTCCATTTCCGAGGATATCAGAATTGTTGCAAAACCTTCGCGACGCTGAATCGACTCGGATATAAGCGCCTGAATTTCGGCCTTTGCCCCGACATCAACGCCGCGAGTGGGTTCATCCAGAATCAGAATATTAGGCTGAAGAATCATGGCTCTGCCGAGCAGGACCTTCTGCTGATTTCCACCGGAAAGCTCTGACACAGACTGATTCATGTTTGAACATTTTATATATAGAAGCCTGATGTATTCTTCAACAATCTCTTTTTCCCTGCTTTCATTTATTATTCCGAACCTGGAAATTTCATTCAGCCTGGATAATGTTAAATTCTCTTTTATGGACATTACACCAATGAGGCCTTCGCTTTTTCTGTCTTCCGGAACCAGAGCAATTCCGCCTGCAATTGATTTTTCAGGCGTTGAAGGTCTGTAATCTTTTCCTTTATACCTGAAAACACTGCTTTTGGAAAATTCGGCTCCGTATATTGCCTTGGCCAGTTCGGTTCGTCCCGAACCAAGCAGTCCCGCAATACCGAGAACTTCTCCGGCCCTTATTGAAAGACTTACATCCTTCAGCTTGGGCAAAGAGCTGATGTTCCTGATTTCCATAAGAACCTCGCCCTTTTTCGTCTTCCTTGTGTTGAAGGAGGTTTGTCCGCGTCTTCTTATTTCATTCGGATCCTTGCCGAGCATGTCTGCAACAAGATTAATCCTTTTATATTCATGTATAGGTGCACTTGAGACGGTTTTCCCGTCTCGCAATATTGTTATATGATCACAAATTCTGTATATTTCGTCAAATTTATGACTTACAAATACTACAGAGACACCTGAATCTTTCAACTTTTCAATAACCGAAAACAGAACATCGATTTCTTTATCATGTAACGATGAGGTAGGTTCGTCCATTATTAGAAGCTTTGATTTAAACGATAAAGCTCTTGCAATGGCAACCATCTGCTGAGTGGCAACGCTATAGGTGTTCAGTGGTTTATCTACATCAATGCTCACCCCTACCTGTTCAAGCAACCTCTCGGATTCCACCCGCATTTTTTTTCGATCGACCAGCAGATATCTTTTCGGTTCCTTGCCAAGAAAAATATTCTGAGCCACTGTCCTTTGTGCAACAAGATTTATCTCCTGATAAATAGGACTTATTCCATACTGCTGGGCATCATGAGTCGATGAAAACCCGACTTCTTTGCCTTCGAACATTATTGCCCCTGAATAATGATGATATACCCCGGTCAGAATTTTCAGTATAGTAGATTTTCCGGCCCCGTTTTCTCCGATAAGTGCATGCACTTCACCGCGGGCAACCTCAAGACTTGCATTTTCAAGAGCCGGAACACCTGCAAAAGTTTTTGTAATATTCTGCATTGAAAGAAGGATTTCATTTCTCATGTTATTCATTATACACACCAAAGCATAAAAACGGACAGCAAAAGCTGCCCGTTTTTATAGATTTAAAATAATTTAGAAAGCGTTCGGTAACTCAGCTTTAGCATTGGAGCTGTCGTAAAAGTTATCTTTGTTAACCATCATCGGAGCAATAGATTCTCCTGCAGCATAAGCTTCAATAGCATCATAAACAGCTTTTCCGAATCTAGGATTGCATTCGGCGGTAGCACCAAGAGTTCCGTCAATAATAGCTTCAAGCGCTTCGCGCTGTCCGTCAACAGAAACCACGATCAGATCCTTTCCGGGAGCAACACCCGCGGCCTGCAGAGCTGTTATCGCCCCGAGAGCCATTTCATCATTGTGAGCAAATACTGCGTCAATATCAGGATACTGCTGAATAAGGGCTTCCATATTACGTCTGCCCTTATCTCTGACAAAATCTCCATCCTGACTGGCTACGATGTTGATTTCTGATCCTTCAAGAGTCTCTCGAAAACCTGTGCCCCTGTCGTCTGCTGCTGAAGAACCTGTTGTACCTGAAAGCTCAATTATATCGCCTTTTCCGCCAAGCTGATCAACAAGCCATCGTCCTGCCATTCGACCTTCTTCGACAAAATCAGAACCGATAAATGCAACATAATCAACACCTGCCTGGGCAACACTCTGATCTACATTTCTGTCGACTATAAAAACAGGGATTCCGGCTTCTTTCGCCTTCAGAGTAACTTCAGCAAGAGGTCTTTCTTCACGGGGAGTAATTACAATTACATCAACACCCTGTGCAATAAGTGATTCTACGTCAGCCATCTGCTTGGCAGTGGATCCCTGCGCATCGGTCATTATTACTTTATTCCCTCTTTTTGTCCCTTCATTTTTAATCGAATCATTAAGGGCATTAGTCCAGGGGTGGTCTGACTGCTGAGCAGAAAAACCAATCACATATGCATCTTTCTGTTCAAGAACAGGAAGACCCCCGTTATTTCCTGCCGAAACTTCCTGGTTTCCACCGGCCATAAGCATCATTGGAAGTACCATCAATACAACCAAAGCAATAAAGAAAACATTCTTTTTCTTTATAATCATAGCATTCCTCCTTATTCGGGCTACTTGCCCTTGCTATATAATACAATCCGTTTTTGCGGATCAATTACCATTTACAGCGTTTACGTACACGTAGAAACTCCTGTTTCTACAGCTCCACCTGAAAGATCCCGTCAAAACAAAAGCCCTTTATAAAGCCGGCTCAACAGGTATTCTGATAATAGAGAGCGAGCAGGCCGGGAAATTATACTCAAGAACTGTGCCGCTTACATCAACAGTGCGTTCTTCCGGTATTACTGATTCAGGATTTTCAAAATCATTTTTAATGTATGGATCATCGCTTTTATATGTCGAAACATTTGCAGTGCCTTTCATGACCAGATCCCTGATTTGCACATCTGCTTTAACATCGTTTTCAGAATCTCTGTTTACAACAGACAGAACAAGTGTTTTGCCGTCTTCACTTTTAGTTGCTGATACATCAAGAATCTGAAAAGGACCGAGATCGAATACAGGCTGAGGCCACAGCCAGTGGGAAGTTTCATCAGATTCGGTCATATCATGAACAGGTCCGTCGACGAAAACATCCAGGGCAATTTTCTCGGTATACCTGGAAATCAGTTGTATCGGATGATAGATAGTCTGCAGAAACATACCTTCTTTATTTGTGAAAATAGGAGCGATAACATTAACCATCTGGGCAAGATTTGCCATTCCTACAGTTTTACAATGCCGGATAAAAATATTAAGATATGTTGCAACAGCAAGCGCATCTGAAAAATCGTAATGCTCTTCGAGCGGCGGCTGGTCTGAAGGTTCAAAAACTCCCTCGGTATACCTGTACCAGACATTCCATTCGTCATATGCAACCTTAATCTCATGTTTGATTCCCAGGCGCCTGGTAACATCATCAATGACAGCTCTCATGGATCTGAGACATCTTTCAGCCTGGTGAGGCGCAAGAACGTTAGTCCAGTAATCCGGTGAGCCGGTATAAATATGTATCGAGTGATATCTGACAAGATCCGCCAATCCCTCAAGTACTGTTCTGTCCCAGGGGCTGATGCCGTCTTTACCGCATGATACAAATTCAAGACTGTTGTCGGTCCGGTACATTACTTTTGCAAAGGAACGCGCCTTTTTCACATACTCTTCAGCCGAAAGCTGACCAACCTGGTACTCTCCGTACATTTCATTTCCGAGCGCCCATTTCTTTACATTGTAGGGCTCCGGGTGCCCGTTTTTTCTTCTTAGATTCGCCCAGTATGTATCTTTGGTCCCGTTGCAGTATTCCACCCAGGACTGTGCTTCATCGAGAGTGCCTGAACCCATATTAACACAAATGTACGGCTCATAACCTTCTCTCTCACACCACCGTAAAAACTCATCGGTTCCGATAATATTGGATTCAGTCAGAAACCATGCCAGCTCCAGTCTTGCAGGACGCTTTTCCACCGGACCGATTCCGTCTGTCCAGTGGTAATTACTTACGAAATTACCTCCCGGCCATCTCAGAACCGGCGGGTTCAGCGCCTTCAGCGCCTCTGTAACATCCTGTCTAAATCCGTATTCGTCGGCCAACGGAGAATCCTTTTCAAACAGACCGCCGTAAATACATCTTCCCAGATGTTCAACAAAACCCGAGAAGATTTTTCTGTCCACAGTACCTATTGTTCGTCGTCCGTCTATTCTTATTACAGCCATAAAGACCTCCCGCTGATATCTAACACAATTCACGTTAACGTACACGGCATCTAACGTGTACGTTAACGCAATTATAAATTGACATTTACTATTTGGCAAGGGAAAATTTACAAAATTTGTAAATTAACCTGGAAAGAGTATAACTGCGGATTTAAACAGAAAAACCGGCTGCTAACGAATTATAAAGTTTAAGAGATAAACTCACCGGCCGGGGAATTACCGTCCGGTGAATTATTATAATGCGGCATCTCCTATAACACCGATATAGGATTATTCGAGAGGCCATTCATCATTCGGAAACTGTAATAAGTTCCGAGATTAGCTGCTGAACGTTGCTCTTTATACATTTGGACAGGAAATAACCGGGATTTAAAATTTTACCCTCAATAAATACTCTCTGTTTCTGCTTTTCAGAACAGGTGTATTCACGGGAACTTACTTCCTTGCCTGAATCTTTATCCACGATCGAAGTCTTGAAGGTACACAAGGCTTCAACATCATCCTTTATAAAATACATGGACGCTCCAAATGTCGGAAGCAATAAAACACTTGCAAGCACGGCGCTGCCCATATTTCTAAGTTTGCTTGCTTCCATTGAGATTAAACCGGTTTTCAATACAAAATCTGCCTGACTTTCAATGGTTGTAAGCTCAAAACCGGCGTCGCGCAGGTCCTGCTTTATCGCCGACGCCAGAAATGCTGTTGCTTTCTGCATTTCGGGGTCTTCTACATAAAAGATCTGATTATACTCATTGATCTTGCAGATATCACCCGGAACAGGCTCTTCTGTAGCCACCGTGATATTGGAACTCCTGAGATCTTCCACAGGCGCAACGTAAACTATTCTCTTTTCCCTGACTTCGAGATCTGTTCCGATTGGATATGTTTCCCATGTATGTATTACCGAAGCACAACTTGTAATAATTGCCACGATTAACACTGTCGAGACAATACCCGAGATTTTTTTAATCATTTTTTTCTCCTGCTTTTTATATTAACTTTAAACAAACCTATCACTAATCCAAATCATCTGTCAACGGAATATAATTAATAATAAAACAGAAGGATCACGGACAGAAAGATTATTCTTCCGCATCCGTGATCGTATTTACTGAAACTGACTATCCGAAATAAGCCTCATTCCAGCGCAGTTCATTTCTGAAATCGTTTAATTTCGTATCTTTATCGATAACGACAACTTCGACTCCGCAGAGGTCGGCGAAGGTCCTGAGCTGATCCGATGTTACAGACTGGCTGAATACAGAGTGATGAGCGCCTCCTGCATAGATCCAGGCATTTGCACCGACCTCAAGATTCGGCATCGGCTTCCACAAGGCACGGGCAACAGGAAGTTTTGGAAATCCGGAAGGAGGTTCCACGACCTCAAGCTCATTCACAACAAGTCTGAAACGCTTGCCGAGATCTATCATCGTGGCATTCAGGGCGTTTCCTGCAGAAACATTGAAAACAAGCCGTACCGGGTCCTCTTTTCCGCCGATACCCAAAGGATGAACCTCCATGCTTACAGGGCCGCCGGCAATAGAGGGACAGACTTCAAGCATATGAGATCCCAGGACAAGAGAGTCTTCTCCGTTAAAATGATATGTATAATCTTCAATAAAAGAAGTTCCGCCCGTTCCTGCGCTCCCCATAACTTTCATCGTTCTAAGCAGGGCAGCTGTTTTCCAGTCGCCTTCAGCCCCGAAGCCGTAACCCTTGCCCATAAGGATCTGGGCAGTAAGTCCCGGCAGCTGCTTAAGACCGTGCAGGTTCTCAAATGTTGTGGTAAAGGCTTTAAATCCGCCGTCTACAAGAAAATTTTCAATTCCAGCCTCAAGTCTCAATGCTTCAATCAGTGAGCTGTAAGCAGCCCCGCCCTTTTTCAGGGAATCAACAGTTGAATATTGTTCAATATATCCTGCAGCCAGATCCTCAATTTCAGAATCAGACACCTGTTCAATATAAGCTGTTATATCGCCTATTCCAAAACCGTGAACTTCATATCCAAAATCTATCTGGGAACTTACCTTGTTGCCTTCGGTCACAGCGACGTCGCGCATATTGTCGCCGAATCTGGCTACCTTCATGTTCCGGCTTTCATAAACAGCGGCAGCTACGGCAGCCCACGCACCTACCTGCTTCTGGACCTTTTCATCCTGCCAGAAACCGGTTATAACCTTGCGGTTTATTCCCATCCGGGTATTTATATAACCGAATTCCCGCCCTCCGTGAGCGGACTGGTTCAGGTTCATAAAATCCATATCAATTTTATCCCATGGTATTTCACGGTTAAACTGCGTATGAAGATGAAGCAGCGGCTTTGTCAGGCTTTTTAACCCTTTTATCCACATTTTTGCTGGTGAAAAAGTATGCATCCAGGCAATAAGCCCGATACAGTTTTCATCCGCTCCCGCTTCGACAATTGTCCGGTAAATCTGATCCGCTGTGGTCAGAACAGGCTTCAGGATAATCTCATAACCTGTTTTTTTTGAACCGTTTAACCCTTCTACAATCTTTACTGAATGTTCAGCAACCTGATTCAGCGTTTCTTCTCCGTACAGATGCTGGCTGCCTACTATAAACCATAATTTTTTTTTCTCTTCGATCATTTTATTTCCTCCTGATTCTGCCCGTAATAGGCATTTTTTCCGTGTTTCCTGTAATAGTGTTTGGCCCTCAGACTTGCCTTCAATTCGGGCGTATCGGGCTTTACCGTATGTGTGACAAATGCCATTCTTGCCATTTCCTCAAGAACAACAGCGTTATACAAGGCTTTTTCGGGAGTTTTCCCCCAGGTGAACGGTCCGTGACAGGCAACAAGCACCATCTCGATTTCCTGCGGATTCAATTCTTTAAAGGTTTCGACAATCTGAATCCCGGTTTCGGTTTCATAGTCGCCCTCAATCTGCTCATCACGCATTATTTCAGTGCATGGAACAGCCTGGGTAAGATGGTCCGCGTGGGTAGTTCCATAAATCGGAATACCGGTACAGGTTTGCGCCCACCCTGTCGCATAAGTAGAATGCGTATGAACTACCCCGCCTATTGTTTCAAAGGTATTATATAAAACAAGATGGGTATTCGTATCGGAAGACGGATTTTTATTACCTTCAATAATTTCACCGTCCAGGCCGACAACAACAATATCATCTTCAGTAAGGTCGTCATAAGAAACCCCGCTTGGCTTAATAGCAATACATTTTTTATCCCTGTCGACAGCACTTACATTCCCCCAGGTAAAGATTGCCAGCCCGTATTTCTGGATATCCTTATTACATTCAAGTACCTTCTTTTTCAGTTGTGAATATTCACTCATTTCTACACCCCTGTTTATCCGAAATTTTCTCCAAAGGTATGAAGATTTTCTCTTGTGATTATGTTCAACGGAACAATTACATTTTTGTTCACTGTTTTATTAAGAACTATTGAATCATAAAGCATCATTATTCCCCGATATGCCTGCTGTTCAGGCTGCTGCGTCAGAATGAAATTGATTGTTTCATCTTCAATCAATGATTCGCGACCGGGTATCAAATCATAACCGATAACCGGAACCGAACGGTAAGGTTCGCCCGTCTGTTTAAGATATGAAGCTACGTGATAAACAGAAGAATTAGCAGCAAAAATGCCTGCCGGCAGCCCGTTGATCCCGCTGAGACAGGTTTTCAACGCATTATGATATTCCGGCTCTTTGTCTGAAGATATTTTTAAATGATAAATATCAAGTTCCGGAACATTTTCATTCAAATATACAGTAAATCCGTCTATCCGGCTTTTCAGATGAAAATCACTGCCGGGAGGTTCCACAATTATCATCCGGTTGCCTGAATTCTTGTTTCTTCCGATCATCAGAGACATAAGCTTTCCGGACAGTACCCCGCTTTGAAAAGAATCCTGCCCTATAAAAGAAATCTTTCTGGAAATATCAGGAACATCTGTATCTATAAAAATATAGGGAACGTCAGCTTCAGAGAGGATTTTTACTACATTTTCCGGAAACACGGGGGCAATAAGCAATCCGTCGGTTTTTAACAAAAAAATTTTCGACAGGACATCGATACAGGATTCGGCAGAATACCTGTCGAAATGAAACAGTTGAATGTCATCACAGATCGTTGAAAGTTCGGAGGATGCACGTTTGATACCTTCGGCCACGATGCTCCAGTACCCTGCATCCTGCCATACCTCGGGTATAACAGCTGTGAACGAATACTTGCGGGTTTTCTTCAGGCCTCTTGCATGAATGTTGGGAGAATACTCCATCTCATTCATCAACTCTCTGACTCGCCGCGCTGTTTCTTCAGAAAACCTGCCCCTGTTATGTATTATTCTGTCGACTGTGCCTATAGAGACACCGGCAGCTTTTGCAATATCCTTGATTGTTGCCATAACCCCTCATTTGCGTTATCGTTAACGCAATTCTATTATGATTTCCCTGTGCTGTCAAATAAAATTTGACAAATACTCTGTAATAATATTAAAATGCGTTATCGATAACGCTTTTAAGGGAGAAATTATGACCAGGTCAGAAATTATAGAGAATATCAAAGACGGAAATACTTACATCGGAATAGAGCTTGGCTCAACCCGTATCAAAGCAGTTCTCATAACCCGGGACGGAACACCACTGGCTTCAGGCGGTTTCGGCTGGGAAAATTCACAGGTAAACGGAATCTGGTCCTATGCTGAAGAAGAAATCTGGAACGGACTTCAGGCATGCTACATTGATCTGAAAAACGACATAAAGAACAAATACGGGATTGTTCTCACCAGGGCAAAGGCTTTGGGCATCAGCGCCATGATGCACGGATACCTTGCTTTCGACAATAATGATAATCTTCTGGTTCCGTTCAGAACATGGAGAAATAATATAACCGGTGCAGCCGCTGAAGAACTATCAGAGCTGTTTCAATACCCGATACCTCAACGCTGGAGCATTGCCCATCTGCAGCAGGCTATTCTCAATAATGAAGAACATATTGATAAAATATCAACCGTCAACACGCTGGCCGGCTGGGTCCACTACAAGCTGAGCGGTCGCAGGGTAATCGGAGTCGGCGATGCTTCAGGAATGTTTCCGATTGATATTGAATCCGGAACATTCAATAAAAATATGATAGAAAAATTCAACAATCTTAACGGCAGCAAAAAACTGTGTCGGAAACTCGAAGAGATTCTTCCGGAGGTATTATGCGCCGGCACTGATGCCGGAGAGCTTACAGCAAAAGGAGCAAAGCTTCTTGATCCGGAAGGGGATCTCGAAGCAGGAATCAGACTCTGCCCGCCGGAAGGCGATGCCGGAACCGGCATGGTTGCGACAAACAGTGTAAAAGTGCGGACCGGAAACGTATCGGCCGGGACCTCGGTTTTCGCAATGCTTGTTCTGGAAAAAGAGCTGGATAAACTTCATCACGAGATAGATCTTGTGACAACTCCCGACGGCAACCTCGTCGGTATGGCACACTCGAACAACTGCAGTACCGAATACAGCGCCTGGATTGAGCTTTTCGGCAGCGCTGCAAAAACTCTCGGCGCCGGGTTCTCTTCTGATCAGCTTTACGATACAATGATGAACCTTGCCCTCACCGGCGACTCCGACTGCGGGGGACTGCTTGCCTACGGTTATCATTCCGGCGAGCATATGACCGGGTTCACGGAAGGCCGACCGCTGTTTGTACGAAAACCGGATGCTGCTTTTACCCCGGCAAATATAATCAGGGCCCAATTGTTTACATCCCTTTGTGCATTGCGTACCGGCCTGGAAATTCTTTTTAATGAAGAAAATGTCACGGTAGACGAAATAAACGGGCACGGTGGATTTTTCAAAACCAAAGGAGTCGGAGAAAGAATAATGGCTGCAGCAACCGGAACCCCGGTTACGGTTCTGGAAACAGCCGGTGAAGGAGGAGCCTGGGGAATAGCGCTTCTGGCGGCATTTGCCGGCAGAGAAGATTCATCCCTGTCACTGCCTGACTTCCTGTCCGGGGTTTTCGGTTCAGACACCGGCAGCACCGTCAAGCCTGATCCGAAAGATGTTGAAGGTTTCAATAAATTTTATAAGAGATATCATGCCGGCCTTCCGATTGAGCAGGCTGCTGTAGATAATCTTTAATATCGCCGGTTCATATATTCCAGTACGGCACTTCTGTCTGAATATTCATTCTCAAAAACTCTTATACTGCTGTATGAGGCGCAATCGGTATGAAAGGCTGAATACTTGTCAGCATCCAATGCCAGCAGCCGACACAGCAACATCCTTATAACTCCTCCGTGAACAACAAGAAAAGCAGTGCCGTTTTCAGCCTTTCGCAACCTTGCAGAGACGGTTTCAAACCCGTTATCAATTCTGCCCCCGAAATCCCCAAGAGTCTCACCGCCTCCCGGAGGCGCCGTTTTGAGTGGATTATTTATCCATGTTTTATAACGTTCTTCATCAGCTGCAGAGATCTCGTTCCAGGTCATACCTTCCCAGTCTCCGAAATCGATCTCAGCAAATTCCGGAATAATCTCCGGCCGGCATGTTCCGGATATTTTTCCACCGCCTGCAGGGAACAGGATTTCGGCCGTTTCACAGGCTCTCTTTTGGGGACTGGAAAATAAAAATACATTTTCAGAATGATTTCCAAATGTTTCAGCAGACAACCTGTTACGGAGAAGTTCAGCCTGGCGACAACCGGTTATAGAAAGAGGGGGATTGCTTCGCCGTCCCAGGTATCTTCCCTGGCCCTCTGCTTCGGCATGCCTTATGAGGATAAGTCTGAATGCGGCGCTCCGAACCTTGTTTTTCATTTTATAAATAATTGATTAAGCCAGCCGGAAAATTCCGGACGCATAATTGTCAGGGCCGCAAGAACAAACAATTCGGATAGTTCGCAGACAGCTCCGTACGAGTCTCCGTTAAGCCCCCCGAGTCTTAATGATATCCACTTTCCTGCGGCCAGCATGAACAGAAAGGCGGCTCCCGAGACAGCAGCCCCTGAAAGACCCCAGAACCCCGTTGCTGCCGCAACCACTGCAAGAGCTGCCGTTACAGCCGCCGGGACGGTTACGCCGGCTTTAAAAACCGCTCCGAACCCTTCTTTTTTGGCCGGAGGAAAGATTCTGATGCTTAAAACCTGCATGCCGCGTCCGGCTGCAGGGATAAAAACCAGGGATGAGAACAGCAGCTGTCTGCCGCTTTCGGAAACAGAATCGTTTATCAGTTCATAAAGCAGGACTGTTTTCATAAGCAGAAGGATTCCAACAGCAATAGCGCCGTAGGTCCCGACAGACGAATCCTTCATTATCCGCAGCCGTGATTCAACATCCCAGCCGCCGCCCAGCCCGTCGGCAAGATCGGCAAGCCCGTCGATATGCATGCCTGCGGTAAGAACAACCCAGACCGCCGTAACGGCTGCCGACACCGCAATTGCCGACCAGAAAAGCTCAGAAAGAAGAACCGTCAATACCAGGATCCCGCCCAGCAATAATCCGACTAACGGGAAGAACACCGCTGACTTTCCCGCTTCGGAAAGGTCGGCATGGCTTCCGCCCGGAACCGGTATAATCGTCATAAATCTGAAAGCGGCAAGAATTTTTTTCATTTGAGCCTCTGCGGTAATCCCGCGATTATAAAATAAACATCATCAGCCTCTTCCGCCAGAAACTGATTAAGTACTCCCAATGTCTTCTGGAAGGTCCTGCCTGATTCTGAAAGCGGCACAAGCGTCAGGCCTGCTTCTTCGGAAACAAAAATCAGGGTGCACCGTTTTTCACGGCAAAGCCGGCAAAGTTTAATAAAAAGGTCTTGTGACCTTTTGGTTGCCGCACCTTCATTTTCCATTAAAAGCCTTCCAAGCAGAGTTCCTGCCGAATCAAACATAACCAGGCTCTGATCCGGCAAATCATTAAATGCTTTGACTGGCTCTATGCCGCATTCGATTGTCTTCAGCCAGGCAGGCCGGCGGGCTTTATGCACCCTGACCTTTTCCGTCATTTCCGAATCCCGGGGTTCTCCGGCAGGGGTGAAATAAAAACAGTTTTCAAAGCACTGGTGCTTTTCTTCAGAAAGCTGTTCAGCGAAACGGCTCTTGCCGCTGCTGATTCCCCCGAGCACCAGAATTATTTTTGAAAGATCTTTATTCATTCCCGTCTCCGTATTCTTTCAGCAGCCGGCCGGTTGCTTCAATAAGTTTCATATTCTCATTTTTCAGCTTGACTCCAGTCCTGCAGAACCCGGCGGCGCCCATTGAGGCACAATCCCTGATTCTTATTCCCAGGTTTTCAAGCTCCTGATGGAACAATCTTCCTTCACGCAACGCCGGCGATTTGAAAAATATAAATATTCCGCACTCGTTATCGGCAGTCAGAGCAGGATCCAGGCCTGCGGTCCTTAACCCCTGAATCAAATCAAGCTGAAGTTCGCGCGTTTTGCGCCAGCTCTCGCTGAAATACGACAGCTCCCGCAGTACAGCTTTTCCTGTTGCCTGTGCCGGACTGCCTACACTCCAGCATGGTTTGAACAGTTTGAATACACGCACAAGTTCCGGCTCGGCAATAATGCTCCCGAGACGAAGCCCGGGGATACCGAAATCCTTGGTCATGGATCGGATAACTATAAGGTTTTCATGATTCCCGAATCCGCCCGACTTATAAACAGGATAACCGTCCGACAGGAAAGCGGCATATGCTTCATCAAGTACAACATATCCGCCGTACGCTTCAGCCTGAATGCATAAAGAATCGATAAGCCTTCCCGGAACAACAGAACCGGTGGGGTTATTCGGGCTGCACAACCAGATTAAATCAGGCTTGTGCTTCGCTACAGCAGTTGAAACAGTATTCGGATCAATGATGAACCGGTCGGATTCTTCAGCCCTGATTTTCACAATCTCAGCTCCCGCAAGCAGCGACAGATGCTCATAATCACTGTAGCAAGGTTCACATAGCATTACCTTTCCGCCCGGTTCAAGAAGCGCTGCTGCGGTAATGCTGAAGGCTTCAGCAGATCCGTTGGTCATTAACAGTTTTTCAGCAGGGGTACCGGAAACCCCGGCAAAAGCATTCGTCAGTTCTTTATTATCGGTGTCGGGATAAGTTGATATATTATGAACAGCTTCGTGATATGCCGTTATCACTGAATCGGGAAGAGGAAAAGGATTTACAGAAATACTGAAATCCATCAACAGGTCTGAACCGGGAGTTCCTCCATGGGGCGGAGGATTGATTCCCCTGTACTTCCTGTGGACCTGTTTCATATAACACCAACTCCGGCAAGGAACAATATCATCATAAAAATTATTCCGGAAATACCGGTTGCCGCTCTTAAAAGTTTTAATGCTTTCCTTATCTCAATAGAGGAAGGCAGGTTCGGGCCGCCGGCAATTGCATAGTGTCCGTGTTTAACCAGTTTCACTCCCAATGCACCCGCGGCTGCCGCCATTGTCCAGCCGGCATTAGGGCTTTCAGTAACCCGGTGTTCGCTGAACATTGTTCTGAATGCGTTACCTCCGGAATATCCTTTTAAAAAAGCGGCGGCGGTACAAATGATAAACCCACCGAGGCGTGCGGGAATAAAATTCAGGACATCATCCAGCCTGGCTGCGAATTTACCAAGCCATTCGAATTTTTCGGTTCTGTACCCGATCATTGAGTCACAGGTATTTACAAACCTGTAGCCTACTGCCGCGGCAGGGCCTCCGACTGCCACAAAACACCAGGGCGACATAAAAGAATCGGTAAAATTCTCGGAAAGTGATTCTATCACGGCAGCAGAGACCTCATCAGGGGTCAAAGATGTGGTGTTTCGGCTTACAAGATGGGTTGACGTCAGGATTCGCGCTTCCTGAACATCATCATTGTCGAGCGCATCGGCAACGATCTTTCCGGCGTTATAAAGCGCAGAAATACTGAAAGTACTTTTTATTGTGAACACAATTATTATTAAAAGAACTGCCCAGACTGCGGAACCCGGAGCTGCATTAATAAAAACTCCAAACACAACAGCTGCCGGAAAAACAAATATAGCAAAACCGGAGAACACCATCAGCATTCCGGAAAAGAAACGTGATATACGGCTTTTTCTTCGATCAGCATGTTCAACTATTCCTGATATATATTTCCCCATCCATACTACCGGATGAACAAACGCAGGGTATTCGCCTGCAAGGATATCAAAAACAACAGCCGCTGCCAGCGGCAAAATTATTGAAAGCGGATTATAAATGCACGGCATGGTCCATTATGACTCTTTACGGTTTATTATTATAGTTAAATCTTGTCGATTTTTGTAATTGATAGAGATAAATCAGTCAAAACGTCCCAGTTTGACAGATAATACAGCAAGGCCTGAAGAAAGGTCCTCCCGCTGTACAACAACTCCATCAGGAACATGAAGTTTTATCGGAGAAAAATTCCATATTCCGCTTATTCCTGATTCTACAAGACTGTCTGCTGCCTTCTGAGCACAGTCGCTGGGAACTGTAATTATACCGATCTTAATCTGCATCCGCCGGGCGAGATCGGGAAGCTTTTCCATCGACAAAACTTCTTTTCCGTGTATGTTTTTACCTATTACATCAGAAGAAACATCAAACGCGGCGACAATATCAAGGCCGTGACGCTGAAAACCGCTGTAACCCAGTAATGCAGACCCCAACGCTCCGGCTCCTACCAGAAAGGCTTCAGTAAGATTGTTCCACCCGAGAAAGCCGTAGATTGTCGAAATAAGCTCGTCGACCTTAAACCCTTTTTTGGGTTTTCCGATTATCCCCGTATGTGCAAGGTCCTTTCTTACCTGGATCGGCTTAAGGAAAAGAACTTCGGAAAAATCCGTAGTGGAGATCCATTCTTTACCTTCCCGTTCAAATTCTTCAAGCACGGTTAAGTAAAGCGGCAAGCGTCTGACCGACGGCAAAGGCGCACTGTTTTTCAATATTTCATTTTCACTCAATACTCTTTCTCCATTACTGAAAAGCTATTTTACCATATAGTGCTTTTTTTATCAATCGCGTTATTTTTTCATCGTTTACAATAGAGTATCGAGTGATTCAGGCCCGTATACTGTCTGAATCCCCGGCAGTTCCCACAGATCAGTCGAAGACAGTTTCAGCGCCGAGTTCAAGCCGATTGAGCCTTTCTAAACGGGCCGAGAGTTTTACTTCCGTCTGACGTAACCAGAACATTATCTTCTATCCTTACGCCTCCGAAAGACGGAATATAGATACCCGGTTCTATGGAGAAGATCATACCTTCTTCAAGGATTTGGCTGTTTCCCGGCCGGATAAACGGCCCTGGTTCATGATAAACAAAACCTACGCCGTGCCCGGTGATATGCGGAAAATACTTTCCGTAACCGGCTTCAACTATATACGCTCTTGCTGCCTCATCAACTTCCGAAGCCATTATTCCGGCACGGACTTTTAAAACGGCCCTTTCCTGTGCTTCTGTCACTATATCAAAAATCTTCAGTTGTTCCGGGGTATTTCTTCCGGCTACTGCAGTTCTGGTCCGGTCCGCCCAATAACCGTCGGCTGTCACTCCAAGTTCAAGCATGGCAATTTCTCCGTCAAGCAGCCTTCGATTTGTGGAGATCTCGTTCGGTCTGTATGCTGAAGCTGTTTCATCCGCCCCGACAGCAACCTGGGCATAAGCGCGTACCCTTTTCAAGCCGGAAGCGGTTGATTCTGTCATAACAGCTTTCTCAATCTCGGCGACAAGTTCCACTCCGGAAATCCCCGGGCACACATTTTTATAAAAAGCATCGAGACCTCTGCAGGCGGCTTCATTTGCGATATTTATCTTTTCCGCCTCATATTCGGTCTTTCGCAGCTTTTGTTCCTGAATCAGTGGAGTAATATCGATCAAATTAGAGACTGATTCATTTTCAGACAGAAATTCTTTTATGCAATTCAAAGGAGGGATGAACTCAGCACTGTTCCAGGACACTGCGGATACTCCGGAGGTCAATTCCAGGCCGATTCTCTTCAGGCTTCTTTTATTTATTAAAGCGTCCAAGATTTTTATTATAGCCTCTTCCGGATCAGGGGAGTCGAGAAGCCCGTATTTGTAAAATACAGCTTCAGCCTCCCAAAGGCAGCTTTCGGCTTCGTTTTTATAGCAGTCAGGAATTATACAGACAGGCTTCCCTGATACAGGCAAGACAAGAACCGACATCCCAATCATCGGCCAAAAGCCGCTTAAAAAAAGAACATTTTCCGGCTTCTGAACAATTACGGCATCCAGACCGTTTAATTCCAGTTCTTTTCTGAAAGTAATTATTCGTTTCTCATTCAGGTGCATTCTCAACCTCCTCCGATAAATCCGGGATAAAGACACATTCCGCCGTCCACGTAAATTGTTGAACCGTTAACATAATCAGAGGAATCAGAAGCCAGCCATGCTACAGCTCTTGCAACATCTTCCGGCTCACCAATTCTTTTATAGGGTATCAGCCGCAGCAGGGTATTTTCAAATTCCTCGGGACTTGTCAACTTCTCCACATTCATTGGAGTTCTGCACGCACCGGGCGAAACAGAATTAACCCTGATTCGTTTGTGGGCCAGCTCCTGTGCTACTGATTTCATCATAAGCATAATACCGCCTTTGGCTGTTGCATAATTTACATGGCCTTCCCAGGGAATTACATCATGAACCGAGCTCATATATACAATTTTGCCTGCTGAATACGAGATCTTGCTGTTTATCCCCTGATCAAGAAACATTTTTACTGCTTCCCGGGATACAAGAAACTGACCTGTCAAATTCACATCGATTACCCTTTGCCATTCCTGCAGCGTCATTTCAGCAAAGGGCGCATTTCTCTGGATGCCTGAGTTGGGAATACAGATATCGACTCTTCCGAATTCTCTTTTACAGGCGGCGAACATATCAATTACATTCTGTTCGTCTGATACATCAGCCTTGAAT
The DNA here is from genome assembly GCA_963675665.1 of Spirochaetia bacterium. Classification (GTDB taxonomy): domain Bacteria; phylum Spirochaetota; class Spirochaetia; order UBA9216; family UBA9216; genus Thalassospirochaeta. The sequence continues at coordinate 1,566,119 of OY776510.1, read as the reverse complement.
AGAAGAGCCTTCTGTCCCGTTGCTTCCACAAGATCGGCAGCCTCTTCAGCGCCGGTCTTGTCCGAATAGTAATTTATAAGAACATCCGCCCCGCTTTCCGCCAACTCTAACGCTATAGCAGAGCCAATACCTTTACTTGCCCCTGTTATAACAGCTTTCTGCCCGCTTAAATCTATCTTTGCTTTTTTTACCGGCAGTTCATTCGGTACTGTATATTCAGTCTCACTCACTGTCTTCTCCTTAAATAGCATACGAAGAAAAGCCGCCGTCTACCGGGATCACAGCCCCGGTTACAAAGCTTGAAGCTTCCGAAAAAAGCCATACAGCTGTTCCCAGCAGCTCTTCCGGTTCTCCATAACGACCCATCGGTGTATGCTCAACAACTTTTTTTGCTCTTGGCGTATATTCACCTGTTTGCTGATCAATATGTAAAAAACGTAATTGTTCCGTCATAAAAAAACCTGGAGCAATTGCATTAACCCTGACTCCCGCATGCGAAAAGTGCACAGCCAGCCACCTTGTAAAATTTGATACGGATGATTTTGCGGCGGAATATGCAGGAATTTTCGTCAGTGGAGTAAAGGCGTTCATTGATGAGATATTTACAATTGATCCCCTGCCGTTCTCAATCATTCCCCTGCTGAAAATCTGGGAAGGAAGAAATGTGCCGTAGAAATTTAACGCAAATGTTGCCTCAACACCTTTCATATCAAGATTAAAAAAAATCCGGGTTAACTCTTCATTATTCAAATCTTCACGCTCAAGGAACTCGTTATCTGTAGTTGCCATGGGATGATTACCGCCCGCACCGTTTAAAAGCAGCCCCGGAGTACCCCAGTCTTTTTTTATTTCAGAATAAACTTCCTTTAATTGACCGGCATCGAGTACGTCACAGACATAGGCTTTTGCAAATCCCCCGCCGGCCTTTATTTTATCCGTGCAGTTCTCAGCTTTGTCTTTATTTATATCAAGAACAGCTACCTTTACACCCAATTCAGCCAGCCCGATTGATATTGCTCCGGCCAGTTCTCCGCCGGCCCCGGTAACGACCGCAGTTTGTCCTTTTAATTCAAATATATTTGTCTTCATAAAAAACCTGTACGCCCTTATTATAATATATCTATATAATGTTATAATATTAGAACCAATTAAAAAAACTCCTAATAATTGCGTTTTATTTTTGTTTCAGGAACCAGAGTAACTGTAAAACTCAATGAATCGCCTTTTCCGGTTGCATATGTCAGCTCATACGGTCGGCTGTCTTCCAGAAATGCCACACGATATATATTAAACGCCGGATCGTTCATTGCAGTTTCAAGAATAACCGCAGTTTCCTTATTTAAAAGAGAAGCCTCATATCTCTCCTCCGCATATTTAAAAATTAATTCATATTCCTGCTGAAGAACCTTATATAAAGACACCTGTGAAAAATCGAACCTGCCGAGTTCCGGACAAAGATAATCAGGTATATAGGTGGTTTCGTAAAGAATCGGAACCTCATCTGCCCGCCTCACACGGCAAAGCTTAAAAACCTTTTTATTGCTTTCCGGCAATTCAAGTATTCCTGCAATCTCTTCATCTGCATCCATAACAGAGCTGTTCATAATAATCGAATCAGGAGTTCGTCCTTCTGCAATCATGTCTTCAGTAAAACTGTACAATTTAGGCAGGTGCTTTTTCATCTTTGCCGAAGCTACAAAGGTTCCTTTTCCCTGCTTTCTAATCAGAAGCTTTTCCTGTACAAGGTAGTTGATCGCCTGCCGCACAGTAATACGGCTGATATCATACTTTTTACAGTATTCTTCTTCTGTTGGAATCTTTACTCCAGGCGAATAATGGCCTGCCATAATCTGTTTTTTTATTATATCTTTCAATTGAAGATAAAGCGGCATTCCTGAATTGTAATCTATTTTCTCCATAACATATCCTTATTTCATCCAGGTTACAATCTATACAATTTCCAGCTTTCCCTCAAGTTCTCTTTGCTTTGCCTCCTCCATTATCGATTTTGTGGCCGTTGCACCGGCCCTGTCTGCTCCGGCTGCTTTTACTTCCAACATTTCGGTTAAACTGCGCACTCCACCTGCAGCTTTAATTTTTACAGAAGAACTGCATTCCTCCCGCATGAGCCTTAAATCATCCAGAGTAGCTCCTGTAGCCCGTCCATCAGCTGGTTTTCCAAAACCTGTTGAAGTCTTTACGAATGCAGCACCGGCTTTTTCACTAAGTCTGCAGGCTATGCGCTTGTGTTCATCATCCAGATAGCAATTTTCAAGTATTACTTTTATAATTGCATCGTATTTTTTAGCAGCCTCGGCAACAGCTCTGATATCATTTTCTACATACTCATAATCCCCGGACAACAGTCTGCCTATATTTATTACCATATCAAGCTCAACAGCACCGTCTCTGCATGCTGTCTCAGCCTCAAGAACCTTTATTCCGGTCAGACTGCTGCCGTGAGGAAAACCTATAACTGTTGTTACTATGGTTTTGGAATCCCGGAGAACTTCTGTACACAACTTAACATCGGAAGGTCTGCAGCATATTGAGACGCAATGATATTTATCAGCAAGCCTGCACCCCTCGACTATCTCTGCAGTTGTAAGCTCCGGTCGCAAAAGAGAGTGATCAATCATATCGGCTATTTCCTGCAGTTCCATTATCCTATCCCGTATATTGTGTTATATTTGTTCTGTATCAATGTGCCGTCTATTGTCATTTTTGTATAGAATATTAAAAACTCTCTTTGAACCGGACCTTCCATTAAAGTATTCGAAAAATAGTTTAATCCTGAACTCTCTATTCCCTCAGATCCGTCAGTGCGGCCCTCCTCGATTTGCATACCATCGGTATGCTTTCTCTCAGCATCAGCAGCGACATTCAATAGTTCATCCAGTCTGTAATCAGCTGAAATTGTATTTACAAGTCCAGTTTTCATGAATATGCCTCCTGTTTACATTTCTATCCAGCAGCGAGTTTCCGCATTTACAACTGTTTTAATTAATCAATAGATGATAAAACCCGGTTGTTAAATCCGAAAAATCAGTTTATGTGCCGGGAGTTTCAAGTTAAAAGGCATCCTGTAAACTCTCGGCTTAAAAATTAATTCTTTATTTTATTCAATATCCAACCCAAATAATTCTTTCTCCAATTCCTCCCAAATAATACCGGCGGCCAAAGCAGCTCCCCGTCCGGTAACTATAGGGCATTTCTCAGTATGTCCGCCCTCTTCAAGAAAAAGCTTGACTTCTTCTTCGTCATAATTATTAAAAGATCGGCCGAACATTTTCTCCTGCACTTCGTTGCATGTAATTCCTTCAAATTCTTTTTTAAATTCATCAACAAGTTTTCCGGCTAAATCTGTCGCCCTTCGATTTGCCTTTCCAAAATTAAATTCTGTTTTGTTTCTTCCGTATAAATAACTGATAATTAAAATACCGGCGCATAAAGCTCCGCAAGTACCGATACCACGGTCTCCGGCGCCTCCATGAAATCCATAAGCCGATCTGAACAGATCATCATCTTTTATTTGAAAAACATCCATAAGAGCTGCAATTGTTGCCTGCGGACAATAAGCACATTCGTGTTCATATGTATGGGCCAAATCATACGCCTTCTTTTGTAATTCTTCCTTTGTCCATTTTGTTAGTGTTGATTCCAAGTTCATTAATAGTCCTCCAAATATTTAATAAGCTATATTTATTTTCATAGCTCCCCGAAATATACCGTAACAGATAATTCTGTCACACAGCCTCTCGTTTTCGCTTGTCCGCAAAACAGTCCATCCAGATAATCATTACAATAACAATTCCCTGAAAAGCCTGCTGCGGATAAGCCCCGACTCCTAACATATTCATACAGGTTGTGAGTAATTGAATAACAAGCAAACCGAAAAAGCTCTGAAATGCTCCTCCCACACCACCCGAGAAAGAAGTACCGCCTACTACAACACCGCAACAAACCAAAAGAGGAATTGCATCTCCATAATTAGGAGAACCTGTATTCATCTCTGAGGCTAATAATACTCCGGCAAGCGCAGCGAACATTCCGCTTAGAATAAAGGTAGCCCATTTAGTCCAGATAACATTGATACCCGAATATGCGGCCACACTATAATCGCCTCCTATTGCATAACAGTTCCTTCCAAACCTTGTATACCTCAACAGGGAGTATGTAGCCACAAGAAGCACTAACATATATACGACTATATTTGGAATACTACCAAACAGGAATCCATTCGATATTTTCACAAACATCGGATTCATACAGGGAACCGGGTGAGCATCCGACATAACCAGACTTATACCCTTAAGAAGCATTCCCATACCCAATGTTATAATAAAAGGCTCAGTTTTCTGATGCACGGAAAGAAATCCGTTAATAAAACCCACGACAGCCCCAACCAGTACTGCGCATAGAATAGCAGGAACTATAGGCATATAATTCATAAGTTTTATGGTAAGAATCCCTGAGAGCGATACCATTCCGCCTACAGACAGGTCGACTCCACCGCAAATTATAGTCAACGTAACACCAAATGCTATGATTTCAAGCACTGACGTCGATCGAATCAGATTTATCAGGTTATAGGTTGAATAGAATTTCGTATCCGGGAAAATCATAAATATCATCATTAAGAAAATCGCTACCACTGCTTTTTGTTTTGTAGAGATTTTTAAAACTTTCCGGCCAATCATATGTATATTGTTCATATCATTCCCCTCCCTGCTGTTTATTCCGGTTATCAAGCCAGATAGCAAGCACAAGGATCAAACCTTTAAATACTGTTTGGTAGTATGTGGATACCCTCAACAGGTCGAGACAATTGGCCATCAACGTCACTAACAGAACACCCAGCACCGTACGCAGGACACTGCCGTTGCCTCCTTTAAGACTCGTCCCTCCAACAACTACGGCCAGTATTGCATTGACCTCATACCCTTTACCGCAGGCCGGCATAGCCATTGTTGTTCTTGAAAACAATACTACAGCGCCGACTGCCGACATAAAACCGCATAACATATATATCAATACAAGGCTGCGTTTCACCGGAACTCCGGACAGCTCTCCTGCAACCTTGTTTCCACCCAGAACATGTATCGCCCTGCCTTCATGCGTATTGTTTAAAAAGACATAAAGCACAAAAAGACATGCCAGGAACACGATGAACGATACGGAAAGAAATCCCACGTTCCCCGATCCGATAGCCGTAAACACCGTTTGAGAAGTTTCAAGCCAGCTCATATGAGCGGTTGCTCCCCCTGTATACATCAATGCAAGCGCTCCATAAAGCGAACTCATACCATAAGTGATGAACAGTGCTTTAGCCTGCGTATTAGCTCCCCCTGCTATCAATAAAAGACCATTTATTAATCCTGCTCCCGCTCCTATCACAAGCCCTACAATCAATGCCGGAATCTGGCCTATCGGATCGATAAGCGATACTGTTATGACAGTTACAAGAGAAATGATCCCTGTCACCGACAGATCTATATAACCGCCGATAATTACAAAAGTCATACCGAGAGCAACGAAACTCAATGGTCCGAACTGACGCATTATATTGCTGAGGTTCGGGCCCGTCATAAATTTCGGTTCCACAATGACAGTAACTATTACGAGAAGTACAATAAAGACCAGCACCAGGTATTCAAGCAATATTTTTTTAAGTTTTATTCCAATATTCATATTTTCACATCTCCGTACTAACCGATCGCTTTTTCCATAATATCGTGCGCCGATGTTATCTCGGGATTGAATTCTCCCGTAATCTTCCCGTCACATATGGTTAAAACCCTATTGCTCATGTTGAGCACTTCAGGTAATTCCGAGGAAATTAAAATGATGGAACCCCCATTTTCGACAATCTTTTTCATCAGCATATAAATCTCGTATTTGGCTCCAACATCTATACCCCTCGTCGGTTCGTCTAATATCAGAATACTCGGACTGATTTCCAGCCAGCGACCAACAATACATTTCTGCTGGTTTCCTCCCGACAGGCTAATTACCTGAGTCGTAACAGAAGGCGTCTTGATTGCAAGATTCTTCACTTGTCGGCCTGCAATCTCCTTCTCTTTGGAAAAGTTGAGAAACCCGAATTTAGTCAGCTTCCCGAGACTGGCCAGAGTGATGTTTGTTTGAACCTGGAAATCCAAAATAAGGCCCTGCAGTTTCCTGTCTTCCGGTACCAATCCCATACCGGCTTTTTTTGCTTCCGCAGGTTTTTTGATCCTGACGGGTTTACCTTCAATCAAAACCTGGTGCCCTCTGGCTTTGTCGGCACCGTAAACAGCTCTGACAATCTCCGTCCTGCCGGCGCCAACCAATCCCACAAGCCCGAGAATTTCACCTTTTTTCAGCTCAAAAGATACATTATCCAACCTGCGGGTATTTATTGAACGGACTTCCATGATCGTTTCACCCATACAATGAGGGCGTTCGGGAAATTCATGCTCAATGGATCTGCCGACCATCTTCGATATCATCTCGCTTCGTGTAATCTCTGATACCGGCCTGGTATCGATAACGTTCCCGTCACGCATAACGGTTACGATGTCGCACAGGTCAAATATTTCATCCAGTTTGTGACTTATATAAATGATAGATATACCGTCTTCTTTCAATTGATGAATAATTTCTGTGAGGCACTTCAATTCGTCAGCTGTCAGGCTGCTGCTCGGTTCATCCATGATGATAAGCTTTGAATCAAACGACAATGCCTTTGTAATCTCAACCATCTGCTTTTCAGAAACACTCAATTCAGAGACCAATTTCCTGGTGTCGATAGAACTGCCGATACTTTTTAACAATTCTTTCGCCTTTTGATGTGTTCCTTTCATACCGTTCATCTCTTTAAAACGGCCCAAGAATATATTTTCACCTACACTCATCGAGTTAACAAGATTGAACTCCTGATAAATGATACTGAGTCCCATATGCAAGGACTGAATGGGCGTTATATGGTTGATGGTTTTCCCGTCAAAAACAATCGTTCCCGAATCTTTAGTATAGACACCGGACAAGATCTTCATAAGTGTTGACTTACCCGCGCCGTTTTCACCCACAATGCCGTGCACACTGCCACATTTGACATCAATGGAAACCTTGTTCAGCGCCACCACGCCGGGAAACGATTTATAAACATCATTAATGGAAAGAATGATATCTGGCTCATTTTCTTTCATTTGAATGACTCCTCTCCATAATATGCGCAGGCACATTCAGTTAAAAAACATACACCTTCGCTTTTTATTTTTTTACCACTCCGGATAAATGAAATTGTAGATATTGTCTGTTGTGACAATAGAGACTGAACTTCTATTTCATTTCCGTTTTTCACAATCATGTTTTCCATGATATCCATTGCTTCTTTTAATCAAGCACGCTCTTTAGATTTCGTTTAAAGCTTTTAAAATATAAGCCTTATACTCATTTCAGTTCCGTCATTTGCCTTGGAACCGTAACATACAGTGTTTCTGGAATCCAGAAAACCTCCGGCAGTTTCAACCAGATCTCCATATCTCGGCATCAAACACTGAGCGGGGCCGTTAAGAGCATACGGAGCGCAATGCCAGACACCCTTCGGTATAACAATGCCTTCATCGGGACCTACAATAAACGCCCTTGCTTTTTCAACATCAGGTTTTTCTCCTGCAGGAGCGCCTACATATACAATTTCCTTGCCGCCCATCGGAATAAAAAACTCGGCAGTTCCTTTATGGCACTCCATCCAATCGGTCAGCTTGTCTGAATCCTTTGGTTTGAATGTAAGCAGTGCTACCGATAATACACCTGATTCTTCTTTTAAGAAGGGCAGAAGTTCCCAATATACCGTTAAATTTGACCTGGTATTTTCCATTGTAAGTCGACTTGTTTCCTTACGTCCTACTATATACCCATAAGGTAAAAACTCTTCCGGAGTCACATCCGATAATCTTTCCAGTTTAATATCAACCGTTTTCACAGTGCTAACCTCCTTTTATCTCTATATAAGTTCAATCATACTTATAAAACATCTCATTCAGTTCCGGCCTGGTATTGATAAAATAACCAATGTCATACTGGTTTCCATGAAAACATTGTTCAGCGCCAATACACCTGAAAACTTTTTATTGACATCTTTAACAGAAAGAATAATATCGATGCATTTTGTTTCATAAAATGAATCCTCTCTACAAAGATTACGGTGGCCCGCTCCATCAGGAAAACGAAACGGGCCCAAATTCAACTGCTCCTTACCACTGCGGATAAAGGAAATCGTCGATGTTGTCGATTGTTACAACATCCCATTCAACAAGATCGGGATTCGGAAACGACTCACCCTTGACAGCTTTCATCGCGTCTTCAATTGCCTGCGGAATCATCTTGTCGAAATTCTGCATGATCGTAACAGCCTGCGTACCGTCTCTAACCTGGTCAAATCCGGCACGGCACCCGTCGACTCCGATGATATAAACATCATTCATGTTGGCAGCCTGCAGCGCCTGAATAATTGTTGTGGCACCGTTATCCCAATGGCAGAATACACCCTCTATCTGATCTCCGTATTTAACAATCATGTTTTCCATAATACCCATCGCTTCGTTCGCGATCCAATCAGAGCATGCCTGATACTCGATAACCTCGATATTGCTTCCTGCAATTCCCTGGGCAAAACCATCATGCCGATTGAGTGCCGGAGACGAACCAGCACCTCCGCCGATTTCTACAATTTTTGCTCCATTCGGAAAGTGTTCAATAAATGCCTTTCCGGCAGCCTGACCGGCAAGAACGTCATCGACACCTACATAGAAGGTGTAGTTCTCTTTACCCATCGGTGTGATAGTGGCATTCAGCAGGCCTACCACAACGCCGGCAGATACGGCTTCTGTGAGTGCGGGTGTAACCGCCGCCTGATCACAGGTGCAGATCAGAATCGCGTCCATCTCCTGAGCGATACAGTCTCTTACTGCCGCACTCTGAACCGTCGCATCACCTTTACCGTCATACTGAGTGCATTTAAACCCGTAATCTGCTGCATGCTTTGTGAAAAGTTTCTGCCAATAAGCTTGAGACTCATTTGCCGAATTCTGCACAATTGCACCCAGCTTCATCATTCCATCATCAGCAGCTTCCTCTGAATTCCCGGAGGCCACGGCTCCCATCGCAACAACTAAACTTAAAAAAATTACAAATACAATCTTCATCTTTTATCCTCCTGATTTTATAGCCTCTTTTTTAAATATATTTTCTTATAACTCTAAAGTTCATTTCCCTCCTTCTTTTTATAATTCAGCTCCTTCTACTCGGAAATATTTATCGGCATTGCCGCAAACAACAGCTTATTGCTTATAATTTAACTACACTTCTCCAGCAACCCACCGAATCATATTGGACATAAGCTTTGAGTAGCTGTTCCATTGAGTCATTTCGTAGCCCCAGTGCCCAACACAGTCAGTTGCGAACGTAAAAGAACGGCCTTTTCCAAATTCCATTCCGGCCATAAAGGAGCTTCCGCCGATCGTAGCAATTTCCTGTGCATCGGCCTTTGTCTTCAATTTATTGTAGCCAAGATAGCTCGGCCATTTCTCTTCGACACCATTCAGAACAGGATGTTCCTTTATCACCATTTCCGGTACAACACCTGCCGGCTCTTCGATCCGATCATCATAATTCAGGATCTCAACAGGAAGCGCTTCCGCCAACGGCGTCATGGCATACCTTGCTTTATTCTCGAATCCCGCAAAACTGACCCAACCACCGAACATGATAAATCCTCCCCCTTGCCGGATATATTCAACAAGCAGTTTCAGGCGGTTCGGTCGCGGCACACCTTCCCACTGCATTACCGGATCAAGCAGAAGAGTGTTACTTCCTACATCGCTGAAAATAACCACATCATATTTCTGAAGCTCTTTCAGTTCGATCGGAAAATCGCTTTGCGCGATATGACAGTACATATGTTCCAACTCAATTCCGCTCGCTCTTACAGCATCAATATAAGGCTTGCCCCAGTTGAATTTGAAAGATCCCAGAGTTACGACATCAAAACCCTTGGTATGCTGATCTGCTCCAGACCATGATTCTCCAACTAATAATACTTTCATTATTTACTCCCTATATATTTGATCTCTATAAAAATCAGACCGGGTAATTACCCGATCACCCATGAACCTGTTTATTAACCGGCAGCTTTCATCTTCTCCAACAACTGCAACCCGTACATATACATACGTGTCGTATGGAACGAACCTTTCCAGTCGCCGCCTTTAACCGGAAGATTTATGCTGCCGTCTCTGTTCAGATAACCGAACCATTCGCCGTTTTCATTATCTTTAAAATGCTTATATGACCACTCATGAACTTTCCCGTACCATTTTTCATATTTACCATCATTCGTAAGATCATCAGCAAGCAGAAGTGCATACATGGCTTCGTTGTGAGGCCACCAATATTTCATCTGGTAGTTCGATTGATCAGTTGGAAGCCCTTTCAGATCAACAAAATAGAGTAAGCCTCCAAACTCCTTATCCCAACCGATCTCCAAAGACCAGTCCAGCATATCAAGCCCGGTCCGAATCATTTTTTGATCTTTTCTATATTGTCCTTCAAGCAGCACAATCCAGGCATTCACAATACCGTGTCCCGGCGAGATACATCTTCCCAACGGCGTGTCATCCATAACCTCTCCGTTGCCCCCGACAACTTCAAACACAGCTTTATACGCCGGCTTGACCAGATGTTCCATAATCAGATTGTGCATGCGATCAATAGTATCGTTGTACAAACCGGCATTTTCCGGATCGATATCCCTCATAGTCTGGGCGGAATTGATTAACAGCATTGGGCCTACATGGCCAATCATGGGACGCGTCTGCGGATTAAACTTGGGCTCCAATTGGTCAGGATGCTCTATCAGATACAGTACCAGATTGAATGTGTCCCGCGCTTTCTGTAGTGCCTCTGCGCTGCCTGCAGCTTTGGAATATTCCGCCAGCGCGGAAATGGCGAAGGTTTCTGCAATCCAGTATCTTCTTTTTCGAAGAGGCCTGCCGTCGCGTGTTACCTGAAAGAAAATCCTTCCGTCATAATCTATGAAATGCTTTATAAAAAAGTCGTAGCCGGCTTTCGCGATATCGAGCCATTCCTGCTTGTTTCCAAAATTGTTATACAGATATGAATATGTCCACAATTGCCTGCTGTTCAGTATTCCTGATTTTTCCGCACTGATCAGCTTTCCGTCGCAATCAAGGTAATGATGGTATCCTCCGTACTCATGGTCGATAGAATACTTTGTCCAGAACGGCAATACATCTTCAAATAGATCCCGCCGATATATATCATATAATTCTTTCACTCTTTCAAGCTTCATCTAAAGAACCTCCAAAAACCATATTTTATCTCTTTCACCTGTTTGCAAGCCATCTGAAGCACTTGCTCCAGAACCTTGTATAATTATCCCATTCGACAAATCCCTGGCCCCAATGAGGTGCAAGATCTGATGCAAATGCCAGAGTTCTGCCTTTTCCGTATTTATTAACAACCATCATCGGGTCGCCGTTCCATTCTGCAATAACACCGTCCTTGTCTCTAGCTTCAAATTGGTTATACCCGAGAAACAGTAACGGAGATTTATCCCAATCCATACCTTCGATCAGAGGGTGCTCAGCTTTGACTGGGTTGTACTTTAATCCTTCAGGCACTTCCACGCGGTCATCGTAGGGACTGCAGTTGATATTTAACACGTCTTCCAACAGTGTTCCGTGAAACTTGCCCTGACCCATTTTCCCGCCGAACGACATCCATCCGCCGACCGCCATAAAACCGCCGCCTTCTTTCACATATTCAGAAATAAGCTTTAACCTGTTCTCACCCATCGGTATCTTGAATATATCCGGGTAAAGCAGCAACGTATCCGTACCGACATCGCTGATCATAACAACATCGTATTTGCCAAGCTCTTCCTTTGTGCAGGGAAAATCTTTCGAAATATAAGGTGTCGGTAGATAATTGATCTCAAGTTCAGTGTCCGCTTTCATCGGTTCAAGCAGGAAGTTCCGCTCATCAAACGCTTCTCCCGAAGTCCATGAATTCATACCCTTGATGTACGTGTGCGATATCAAGGCATAATCGCCTGCATACAAAATTTTAATCATTAATAATCCTCCAAATTTTCAATTTAAGTTACCATCTCTCTATGAGAGTCAAATCCTTTTTCATTTACCCTTTTGTTTTTCTCACATAAATCATGAATCTTCCTTGATATCTGCAACAGATTCGGTCATATAAAAACTTGTCTTCAGTTCGAGTCGCATGGGTTCGAAATTATCCATACCGAATTGGATTCTTTTCAACAGCGTCTTTGCCGTTTGCAAACTGAGCTCTTTGTGCGGCTGACAAATACTCGCAAATTCGGGATGTATGCACTGTATAAAACCGTAATAAGGAGAGGCCGAAAGTCTGTCGAAAGTAATAACGGATACATCCCGGGGAATCACAAGATCGTACTGCAGCATCGCTTCAAAGGCTCCCAATGCATGATAGATATTTGAGCAAAAAATCAGCGTCGGCGGGTCTGTGAGAGTCATCAGTCGCATAAACTGACGGGTAGCATCATGCTCCAAAATATTTGCGAAGTTGATATATTCTTCCCGGAGACTTATCCCTGCATTTCCCAACGCATCACAAAGCCCCCGAAACCTTGTTATATCTGTGTAGTATTCCGAACCACCTACAAAACCGATTTTCCGGTGGCCCTTTCGTATACACAGGGAAATCGCGTCGTATACTGCCTGGTAGTTATCTACCGTTACACTGTCGCAATCCAACCCTTCTATAAGCCTGTCAAACAGTACCACCGGCAATCCGGCATCCAGGCACTCCCTGATATGATTTCCTTTCCTGTTTATGGTAGCCACAACAAGCCCGTCCACACGCTTGTTTGCCAGGGTTTTTACATGTTCAATTTCAAGTTCAGGATCGTTGCCGTAACTGTTAAAAATAGTCTGATACCCGTTTTCATGCATATAATTTTGAAAATATTTTACAAGTCTTGGAAAATAAGGGTCGGTGATCTCCGGCAATACTACACCTACAGTATATGTCTTGCTTGTCTTAAGACCACTCGCCATGGGATTGCGCCGGTATGAAAGTTCTTTTATAGCCTGTTCTATCTTTTGCCGATTTTGACTTGTCACCGGCTTGCCGTTCAGATATCGGGATATGGTTGAACGGGAAACACCGCTCCTGGTCTCAACATCCATTATGGTAGTCATTTCGCTACCTTCGCTTTTGTTTTACTCTTTTCCAACCCCGGTACAGCCCCGGAGTGCGCGGCAACATATGCACCGAGTCCATTACCTTTTTTAGCTGCTGCAACCACATCACCGCTTTTCAGATATTCTGTAATGAAACCGGCAGAAAATGCATCTCCAGAACCCACTGTATCTTTAACTTCAATTTTAATTCCATCTATGTCGTGTATAGATATACGCGTAAAAACACTGGCGCCCTGCCTTCCCCTGGTAATAACTATGACATCGATGCTATAAGTATTAAATAACCAATCAACAATTCTTTTTTCATCATTCAGGTCCAGACCGAATATCCGATCCAGCATCATCACTTCTTCATCATTCAACTTGAAAATACTGGTATTATTTAAAGAGAAATCTATAACCTCCCGGGTAAAATGCCCTTTCCTTAAATTGATATCGTAGAATATATTCTTAAACTTCACTCGACTCAGTATTTTCTTCAATGTTTCCGATGTTACCGCACCACGTTGTTCAACTGTTCCAAAGTAAAGCATATCAAAATATTCATGGGATAAACGATCCAGTTCTTCCTTCTCCAGGGTAATATAATCGTAGGCCACATCCTTTTTTATATTGAAAGCAGGAATTCCATTATCATCGATAACTGCAACAGCCTTGCCTGTTTCATGTAAATCGGTCTTTACGTATTCTGCAGAAACCCCTTCTTCCTTCAACACGGACTTTGCAATTACTCCAAGCTCATCATTACCAACAGAAGAAATAAATATTGAAGGAAAGCCCTGTCTGGCCATATGCAATGTTACATTGAGAGGCGGACCCCCAATGTAGTTTTTCCCGTTTATCGAGTCAAACAACACCATCCCGAAAACTAAAACCTTATTCACAAGTCCTCCCGACACATTATAAAAGACGTACTCCTAAATCACTTGAACATTAACGTTCTTATATTTTATTTCTATATCTAATATCTATTTAACTATTTTCGATATCATATTATTGACACATGGTAAGAACGTTCTTAATCAACTTAAAAATACCCCTTATCTATCAGTTTTTTACAAGCTCTGATCTTTCAAGCAACAGGCTTGTTATGTCACTTGATAATACTCCCCGACAATCCGCCGCCAAATCATGAAATCAACCGAATATGGCACCTATCTGAGAATAATTATCAATACAATTAATTCCGTTTAATAACAGTCTGGGTAAATGCAGTGTCCCTTTCCATTCTGAACCCTTAATCTGAGAAGAAATGCTGCCATCTCTGTGCAGGTACCCGAACCATTCACCATATTCACAATCAGGAAAATAATCGAAAGTCCACTTGTGTAATTTCTCATATTTAGCCAGATATGAATCATCCTGTGTTGCTATATAAGCAAGCAGCATGGCAAACAGACTTTCGGTATGTGTCCACCAGAATTTCATATCCCACTCCAGCCTTGGGCTTGGTTTTCCCCAAAGATCAGTGAAAGTCAGGATTCCGCCATACTCGTTATCCCAGCCTCTTTCATAGGAACAATTTAGAATCTCCAGAGCCAAATAAAAAAGATCTTTATCTTTTCTGTATAAAGCTTCATTCATCAGAAACCATGATGTCTCAATAGAGTGTCCCGGGTTTACAATTCTTCCTTCAGGATTATTTAAAATCTGCCCATCAGACAACACTGTCTCAAGCAAAGCACCTTCTTCTTTTTTATAAAAATTATTTTTCACTTCACAGATGCAGGTATCAATCACTTTGTTATATTTTTCAGTATAGTCTTTATCAACTTGCCTGATTTCCTGGGCAGTCGACATCAATAGCATTGGTGCAACTAATGCTTTCATAGATCTGTTTTCAATAAAAAACTTCGGCTCCAAACCTTCCGGTTTCTCATACAAGTCAATAATTTTATCAAAAGAACGCCGTGCCGCCCTGAGAGCCTTATAGTCTCCTGACGCAACTGAATACTGACTAAACCCGAGAACTGCAAAAGTATCAGTCAGCCAATAGCGCCTCTTGCGAAGTTTACGGCCCTGTTCATCTACCAGAAAAAACATTCTTCCGTCGTTATCCAAACAATGTTTCCCGATAAAGTTATATCCAAGAGCCGCCGCATCTTTCCAATCTTCACGGTGTTCAATCTCATTATAAATCTTTGAGAAAAACCACATTTCGCGATTCTGAAGCCAGACTGATTTATCCCTGCTTAAAACTTCTCCATCCCTATCCAGATAATTATAGTAACCGCCGTTTTTCTCATCGAGAGAATTTTGCAGCCAAAAAGGAATTACATCTTTTTCCAAAACACGGTGATATATTTTTTTAATAGTTTGTAATCGTTTTGTGTCGATCATGTTTTCACTTGTTCCTTTTTAACAGTTCCTGTTTTGCCGGTGCTTTCTTTTTATAAACTCAACCTAAACGAAACGGCCTTAATATCAAGCTTATTTAATAACAACGGTATATAACTTTCCGCGGCTGCATTCGAATGATGCCGCCTGCCTATTTATTATATTGTTATAACAATATAATCTTAAATTGTCAAGAAAAAAATTACTTTATGAAAAACCTTTCATTGAATTCCGGAAAACCATGTTTTACCTGAAAGGAATTCCATATTTTAAAAGATTCTCATTGATCAATTTTATCTATAACGCTATATTCATAATATAAATCAAGAGGAGATGAAAAAATGAAAAAACTAATCATTTTTGCGCTGCTTGCAGTGATCGTACTCGGAATGTCCGCATGTACCACTTATGATAAAAAGCCTCTCATGAAAGACGATATTGCATTAAGCACTGAAACAAACTCAATGTGGGCAAGACCTTCTGAAGTAGCTTACGAAATTATCGGAGACGTCGAAGGGACCGTCGAATATTCAAAACTTTTCGGGTACCTTCCATTGGGCGACACCCCGGCAACAAGTATTGCCAGTATCTTCGGAACCGCTTCAAACGATGTGGGCGCCAGATGCGCTGCTTATGATGCGATGAAAACTGTCGGAGCCGACGGTATTTATGTAACATCAATATACTCATCAAGCACCAACAATATTATTCTAATTAAAGAGACTGTTACTGTTAGAGGAAAAGCCCTCAAACTTGTAGACCTCGGAACAGTTGATCAGGAAAGAGCCGACACGGTAAGATACCTGAAAGCTGCCGGCGGTCTGGATAAAACAAACATAGCACCCAACCTGAATGCAGACGGTGTTTTCGGCGGCCTCGGCAGTCTGTTTTCTTTTGACTAGAATCTGTTACCCTTAATATTCGCCGTCAGTTTTGCCTTTCAGCAAAGCCGACGGCTTTTTTTATAAATCGGAACTTAACATCCCGCTCATGTTTATTTGTGAATTCATGCTTTTTTAATAATTCGGATACTCTTTTGTCTGGAATTCTGATACAATTCGCACGGAGAAAATGAGAAGAATATTCCATTACGCATTTGAACATTCCAATATCGTCATCACTCTCACTCTGGCTATAACTCTTCTGTTTGCATTCAAAGCTTCAAATGTCGACATTGACCCGTCGGCTGAAAACCTTGTTCCCGAACACAGCAAGGTAGTTGAGATGCTCGAAAAGTATGAATCTGATTCATCTCTTTCCGGCTATTTTCTTTTTGCAGTTGAAAGCGACAACCTGTTTACACTGGAAGGCCTTCAGACACTTGAAAAAGCTATTGCCGATATTGAAAAACTTCCGGGAATTACCCCGGGCATAAACCCTTTCAGTACCATGACATTCTCAAACGAAGGGGGCCGGCTTGCAGTTCACCCCCTTGCCCCTTCAGGAAAGGCCCCGGGAACCGAAAAAGAACTGGAACAATTCAAAGTGAACCTGATCGGAAACCCGTTCTATTCCGGTTCAATGATCTCCGAAGACGGAACCATGCTGAGCATAGGTTTTCCATGCCGCCCGCTGACCGATGAAGCTGCCGGGTTTATGAAAGACTACGGAGAAATAAAACACAAGCTCGAGTCTTACTTTACAGTTTACACTACCGGAGATGTTCCCATCTCTGATCGGTGCAATACGTACCTGCTCAACGATTTGGGCAAGCTTGTATTGTTTGCCTTTCTTTTTATGCTTGCTTCATTTTATCTCGGATTTAAATCAAAGCGCAGTTTTCTTCTTCCGATGTCGGTTGTAGTCATGGGAACAATCTGGTCGGTCGGTTTAATGAGTATCCTGGGATACAAGCTGAATATGATAAGCCTTATTATACCGCCCCTGGTACTGACAATCGGGAGCTCATATGCCATCCATATACTCAATCAATACTATCGGGAATCGCAGCCCGACCGGAAAGATCGGAAATGGATAGTCGATGCCACCCTGCATGTCAATAAAACTATAATGTTTGCATGTCTTACAACAGTAATCGGCTTTATCAGTCTGTTGTTTACTCCCCTGGATCAGACAAGGGAATTCGGCATAGTTACCAGCTTTGGAATCATTTCATGCATGCTGTTGACGGTATTTTACATGCCGGCCGTTCTTTCCAAAATAACTCCCCCTACGGAATCCCAGAAGGAAAACATGCGAAGCGGGTTGTTTGCAAGACTTATGGGAAAACTGGGATTGTGGGTATTTAAATACAAGAAAGTGTTCATTGCTGTTATTCTCGCAATTACGATTCTGTTTATTTACTTATACCCGCAAATACCCTCGCAGTCGGATTACCTGTCTTATTTTCCCGAAGACGATTCCGTAGTAAATGAAACAAGCTACATCACGATGAAAACCGGAGGGTACCAGGTGCTGAACCTTTCCCTTCACAGTCCGGACAATGAGCCGGGATTTTTTCTGCAACCGGATATTTTAAAGAAAATTTCAGATTTTGAGCTTGAGCTGCTTGAAGACGACGATATAATCTCCGTATCTTCCGTCGCATTTTTTATTCGCGAACTTAATTATCTGATGAAAAATGAACATGAAATTCCCGAAAGCAAGGGATTAATTAATCTTCTTGCTCGATATCTGAAACTGATAAGAGCCGAAGATGCCGGCAATGCAAACCTGCAGAAACTGGCAAATGAAGATTTTTCACAAATCACAATAACATTCAGGATTTATAATAAGGAAAGGAGCATAGGCCTTTCCGAAGATTCTCTTCGTTCACTTGTAAACAGGGTAGAGAATAAAATCAATTTGGAACTGACCAGCCTTAACCCGGATTTATGGTCATCGGATTTCAGATTTCTCTACCTTGCTGATTTGCTGAACAGGGGGCAGGTTACATCAACAATAATAGCGATTATTTTTGTCTGCTTTGTATCGTGTTTAACATTCAGAAGTATAAAATATGCCTTGCTTACTCTGCTTCCGCTGTTCACCGGCCTGATGCTGAACTTCAGCTTTATGGCTATTATGCAGATTCCTCTGGATATGCTGACGCTTATGGTTTCATCGATTGTTATTGGTGTAGGAGTAGACGATGCTATTCACTATAACATCCATTTTAAAAAGAACCTGAAACTCTGCTGTAAAATTGAGAAGGCCATTGAGCTGACGCATATGGAAGCGGGCCGGCCCATTCTTCATACAACCATATCCATAGTCGGGGGACTGCTTTTCCTGATGTTATCCAATTTTCTGGGTATAGTCTACTTCGGGCTTCTAATTTGTTTCTCGCTCACTTTCACAATGCTCGGAACACTTATACTGCTTCCCGCGGTCATAGGAACCACTTTCAGGAATCCCTGTGATTCAGATAAGCAATTACAGCCAGATAAACCAGACATAATATAATTATGAGCGGCCATACTGCCCTAAGGCTGACAGCGCTGATGAAGATTCCCGAAAGAAGCGGCGTCGCCGCAGATCCTGCACTGTGCATCATATTACGTATTCCGTTAATTCTTCCCCTGTGATTGACCGGGGAATGCGCTGCCGTGAAAACACCTTCATTTGTGACCATTATTATTTCACCGACAGTCCAGATTACCGTCGATAAAAGATACCAGGAAATTCCTGCATCCATTCTGTAAAGCATTCCGAACCCCCAGGCAAAGCAGAGGCTGCCTGTTACAAGATTGGACAGCGGTTTACGGTTACCGAAGATTTTAAGTACCACCGGTGTAAGAACAAGAACTGTAACGGCATTGGCAGACATAAGTATTCCGAAAATACGGGCACCGTCTCCCGGAAAGACTTTGCTGCACTGAAGCGGCAACGTAAATGAAGCCTGCGAATATATAAAAGCCATCAAAACAGACGAGGCCAGAAAGATCGCCAGCACCGGCCGCTTTAAAAGAACTTTGAACACCGATCCTTCTTCGTGACGTTCCTGCTCCGGCAGACTTTCATCATTACCCGCAGCGGGCATTGATTCAGGGACCAGAAAAGCAACAAGAAGTACGGCAATAATGGTTGTAGCTGCATCTCCCCAGAAAATCCAACGCCGAAAATTATTAAATAAAAACCCCGCTATAAGCGGACCCACCGCAACCCCGATATTTATCCCGAGGTACAGAAGCGAAATAGCTTTTTGCCTCTGTTCTGCAACAGTAAGATCCATAACCATAGATGAACTTACCGGCCTGACGGCTCCGCAAAAGAACTGGGAGACTATCAGCAGCCAAGGAAGTAGCGCTGAATCAGGAATGAATCCGCAAAAGCCTATAAAAGCCGCGCTGCAAATCTGGGCCCCAAGCATCACTTTTTTACGGCCTGCATGATCGGTAAGTTTTCCTCCGGCTATATTTCCGGCCATTGAGGCAAGGCCGCTTAAAGTGATTATAAAACCCGCGGATTTTTCGTCCATACCGAGAAACCCTGTAAGATAAAGCGTCAGGAAAAATCTTACAAAATCACCCATCCGGTTTACTATTCTCGAAAAAAACAAAACATATACGGGAACAGGCAAGCCTTTATAAGGAAATATCCGCAGAAACATTTTCTTCATCTGAGTATAAAATCATGAATTTGTTCAATTTACAAGCCTCCGCCTCCATGCTACTTTAAACCATGGCATGCAAATGTGAGTTAAGACGCAAAATCAGGGAGGCGGCAGTTCCTTGGGTACCGGAACGAACCGTATATATGGATTACAATGCCACAACACCTGTTGATCCCCGGGTGATAGGCGCTTTCGAACGGGCCTGCAGACGAACATGGGGAAACCCGTCCAGCCTGCACAGCGCCGGTTCAGCCGGCTGGAACGAACTTGAACAGCTCAATTCAGCCGCTTCGGATTTTTTCGGCGTGAATGCAGACGGTTTTGAACTTTGCAACAGCGGTACGGATGCAATCGCGGCAATTCTGTTCGGCCTGTGCTCCAGAAAAAACGATCTGAATATAATCACAACCGCAGTCGAACATCAGGCAGTCAGGCACCCGCTGTTTCATCTTGCAAGAAAAACACCCCTTGCTCCCCGCGGTTATGCCGGATCGGTTCTGACTTTGCCGGTGGATTACAACGGCATGCTTTCCGTCCCCCTGCTTGAAAAAACTTTTAGCCGGACATTTCCCGGACCCGGCAGTACCGCACTGATATTATCGCCGGTAAACCATGAAACCGGCAGCATACAACCGGTAAAGGAGATTGCTGCAGCGGCCCGGAAGTTCGGGGCCCTGGTTATCCTGGACTCTGTCCAGGCGGCGGCAAGGCTTCAACCGTCGGAATGGGCTCCATTCTGCGATATATTCTGTATAAGCGGCCATAAACTTTACGCTCCGAAGGGAACAGCACTCATCTGGTCGCGACCGGGAATACGCTTGTCGACAATAAGGCGGGGAACAGAAAACGTCCCCGGAGCCGCAGCGCTGTGCGAAGCGCTAAAACTGATGAAATTGCAGCAGCAGGATGAGATAAAGATGCTTGAAGCTCTGTGCAGGGACGGCGTTTCAATTCTGGAAAAAACCGGGCTCGGATTTACAATAGAAACCCCGGAGAAAAGTGCTCCCGGAATTCTCTGCATCAGTTTTAAATCAGATGTTGATCTGGAAGAACTTCTCTTTATGCTTAACAGAATGAACATCTGCATCAGCAGATTCTCCGCCTGCTCCGAAAGGCTTTCGGGTCAGTCGGCTGTACTCAGGGCCATGGGCCGACCGGCCAAAAGAGCATCCGGCTCAATCAGGATTTCGCTTGGACGGTTCAGCCGCCGGGACGACTTTTACAAACTGGCTTCAGCGCTGAAGACCATAATAAATTAATTATACTTGCGTGAAACATGAAATATTTGTAGATTGAACAGAGTGGATACATTTACCGACCGGCAGGAAAAGCTGCTTAATGAAAAACCGTCAGTTTTATTCTTTAAACTTTCGGTTCCGGGCATCATTGGAATGCTGGTCTTCGGCTTTTACCAGTTTGTAGACGGAGTTTTCGTCGGCCAGTTTGTAGGCCCCGAGGGAATGGGTGCTGTAGGTCTTGTATACCCCTTTTCTCTCCTGAACAACGGTATTTCCGGGCTTATAGGAACCGGCGCAGCTTCAATTGTTTCCCGCAGCATCGGAAGCGGAGACAACAGTATTCTCAGGCGTGTATTTCCAGCTATTTTACTGCTCAACCTGATAATATGCGCCGCGTTAACAGCCGTATCAATTGTTTTTGCGCCTCAATTCGTTTCTTTCATGGGCGGGGAAGGCGAAATGCTGGATCTCGGCATACAGTATATGCGTGTTGTTGTTGCCGGAACATTTTTTATAAATTTTGCGGCCTCTTCCAATATGCTTATCCGTTCGGAAGGAATGATTCGCCAGGCGATGTTAATCCTCGGAGCCGGTGCAGTTCTGAATCTTGTACTTGATCCTGTTCTTATAATAGGCTTCAATATGGGGATAAGAGGGGCCGCCGCCGCAACTGTTATTTCACAGGCCCTCAGTATGATTTTAAGCCTTTTATTTCTGCATTCTGAAAAAAGCCTGGTCCATGTCAGCCTCAGCTTCAGGCTAATTAATCCCGAGATGATTAAAAAGATCCTTTCAATCGGGTTTTCAGCCCTGGCCCTTCCGCTTATGGCAATTATTGAAATTGTTACTGCATACAAGATGCTCGATCTTTTTGCAGTCCAGAACGATGTAATAGCCCTTGGAACAATTTTTAAAATATTCAGCCTTTTATTGCCCCCGGTATGGGGGATAGCCCAGGGCATGCAGCCTTTTATAGGCGTAAATTACGGAGCGGGAAAAACAATCAGGCTGTTTAAGGGCTATGCAACCTTTACTGCTTATGCAACTGTTTTCACCCTCTTTTTCTGGTCAATGCTGATTTTTGCACCAAGGCTTGTTACAGGCTGGTTTATTACCGAGCCTTTAATTCTTAAAGAAATTTACAATGCTCCGAGAATATTTTTCTGCATGTATCCGCTATACGGTTTTATGTTTAACACGCTGATTCTGCTGCAGGCTACAGGCGCAGCCAAAAGGGCGGCTGTTTTCGTCACCTGCAGAATGGTGATTTATTTTATTCCCGTCATGCTTGTCATCTGTCCGCTGTTCGGAGCCATCGGAGTCTGGGCTGCAAATCCTGTTGCCGACATTCTGACAACATTAACCGCGGCAATTGCACTGAACGCGCAGTTAAAGAAACTTAAACTCGATCAGGTATATGAATAATTTCACGAGGCTTGCTGCCGTTTGCAGGGCCTACAATTCCGCGGTCTTCCATTTCTTCAACCATTCTGGCAGCCCTGTTGTATCCTATCTTCAGCCGCCGCTGCAGATAGGAGGCTGAAGCCTTACCGGCTTCCACAACAATTGAAACAGCTGCATCCATCAGCGGATCGCCGGATCCCATGCTTTCCAGTTCAAAATCACCGCCTTCATCCTCAGAAATAAAAATCTCGTCATCAATATAGTCCGGCTCTCCGAGGGTTTTAACATGATCGGTAACCCGCTCAACTTCGTCATCGGAAAGAAAAGCCCCCTGAATTCTGACGGGATTAGGATCCCATGCGGAGGTGAAGAGCATATCGCCTTTACCAAGAAGCTTGTCCGCACCCATACTGTCGAGAATAATCCTTGAATCTGTTTTACTTGCAACCATGAATGCAATTCTGGACGGAATATTTGCTTTTATCAGGCCAGTAATTACATCAACCGAAGGCCTTTGGGTGGCAAGAACCAGGTGAATACCTATAGCCCGGCTCATTGCTGCAAGTCTTGAGATTACATTTTCAAGTTCCTTGCCTGTGGTTGCCATCAGGTCCGCAAATTCATCTACAATTATTACTATATACGGAAGTAAATCTGTAGCAATCCTTCCGTCCCGAACCTTCCGGTTGTAAGATTTTATATCGCGCACACCAAGCGCATTAAGCAGCGAATAACGGCGCTCCATCTCGCACATGGCATACTGTAAAGCCTGAAAAGCCCGTTTTGGTTCGGTAATCACGGGCGTAAGCAGATGCGGAATATTATTATACATCTTAAGTTCAACAATTTTCGGATCTATCAGAATCATTTTGACTTCATCGGGAGTTCTGGAATAAAGCACGGAACAGATAAGAGAATTAACACATACTGATTTTCCTGATCCGGTTGCGCCCGCTATCAGCAGATGCGGGGTTTGGACCAGATCTATTATCCTGGAACCTCCGGTTATATCTTTTCCGAGTACAACCGGAATATCCATTCTGGATTTTTTAAGATTGTCTTCGTCAAGTATCTCCTTGAATGAGACTATTGCCCGGGTTTTATTCGGGACTTCTATTCCGACCGCATGCTTTCCGGGAATCGGCGCTACGATTCGGACGCGTGATGCAGCAAGCCGGAGAGCAATATTGTCAGCAAGATTAACTATCTTTGAAAGTTTGACTCCCGGCGCCGGAAGAATTTCAAACATTGTAATTACCGGCCCTTTGCTTATTCCCGTTACTTCAGCAGCTATTTTAAACTCTTCAAGAGTTTCCCTTAGGACCTCGGACGCCTCTCTGGTTTCATCATCAACAATCCAGTAGTTGTCATCATCATATCGTTCAAGAAGATTATCAACCGGAACTGAATATTTAACGGATTTCTTCTTTTTGCTTTTTACCGGTTCAGGAATCTCAGGCTTTGCCGGAACTGAGTCCGGCTCCAATTGAGGGTCCGGGTCTGCCTCCCCGGGATCACTATCAGCTTCTTCCAGCTCTTCCAAATCTTCCAAATCTTCCAAATCCTCATCAACAGATTCGGAATCCGGTTCGACGGAAAGTACAGGCACTTCAAGCTTTGCCGCCCCTGTTTCAAGCTCAAGCTTAAAATCATCGGTTGAGTCATCAGACGGCAGAGCCTGCGGATCGGAAACAGGTTCAATCCGGCTGTTCCCGGGCAATTCATCTACAAAACCCAATTGCTCTGCATCCGCCCAAACCTCTCTGGCGGCATTTGTATTTTCTTCCTCGTCTCCGCGAACGGGAGCATCCGGGAAATTCTCATCTCCCGGAGGTCTAACTGCATCAGCCGAAGCGGTTTCAGCTGAGTGCTCTATGCTTCCTGCTTCAGGATCAAGATCAAGAGGTTCAATTATCTGCTGCTCGTCTGAAAAGTCGGGTTCAATCTCAAAATCATCCTCAACAAGCCCGGAATTGTCCTCAACCTCTTCTTCTTCAGACTCCGGCGAGTCAATCTCTTCAAGGCTGATTTCCTCTACCTCCGGGATGTGATCCCCGGAAAGATCTTCATCGATAATATCTTCTTCAAGATCTTCTTCTGCATCAGACTCATATTTCCCCATGTTTTCCAAATCTTCAGAGTCTTTCCATTTCAGCGGAACAGGCTCAAAATTATGTTCGGGTTCTTCATTTTCCGGTTCGGCAACTGGGGAAGCCGCTTCTTCAATCCGGGGTTTTACCGGTTCAGTCGGCACCTTTTTGCTCCGTCCCAGCAAAACCCTGGTTATTATCAGGAACTCAACTATCAGAAGAAGCCCTAAAACCATGGAACCGCCTCTTACTCCGAGAGTTCGGATAACAGAATCAGCAGCCGGAGATCCCGGGATATAATTCAACACTCTCATCAACAGGGACAGGGTAAAAAACGGCAGCAGAGACAGCAGCTTAACTATAAATATTCTGCTGTTATAATAGTCGGCAAACAGCAAAAAACTGCTGATCAGAAACAATAAAGGAAGATAGAAGGAGGCTTCAAGAAAACTGAGGTAAAGAAACCGTCCCGGAATTAACAATATTCCCGTCTGGAAAACCGGTCTCATAGAATTAAGTAAAACTATAAGCAGATACAATCCCGCTGCTGCAATGATCAAAGCAGCGATAAGCCTTAAGGCTCTTTTATTCAAAGCACTCTCCTTAGTGGCGATAAGTTCTCCCTTTGATTATCGGAATAAATCCCGGCGATTTTAGCAGCTTTGCATAACTTATAACACAATAAAAGAGAAGATCCCGAACGGTATCAGGTAAAAACTGAAAAGATGAAGTCTTTCCCGTTTAATCAATCTTAAAAGAAACAGAATGGAAACCATTCCTGTGATGAAGGCGGCAGCCATTCCGGCTGTCAGAACAGCAGGGGAAACCGTGCTGCCCAGGACGTCAAGATCACGCATTTCAAGAAGAATTGCGCCTGCAATAGCCGGAATAGAGAGGATAAATGAATATTCACCAGCTTTTTCCTTTCCGATACCCGCAAAAAGCGATGCGGATATAGTCATTCCGGAGCGTGATATTCCGGGTAAAACGGCAATGCCCTGCGCAAGTCCGGTTATCAAGGCAGTTTTAACCCCGGCGCCCTTATATCCGGTTTCTTTTGTTTTAATAAAACGGGTACATAAAAGCACTGCTGCAGTACCGAGAAAGAGGAGGGAAACAAACTTGGGTTTTTGCGCCACGTCTAAAGATTCAATAAAAAACCCGAGAACAGCTGTAATAAAACTTGCGCCGAGAATAACAAGAATAATTCTCAGATTGGCCCTGTCTTCTTCCTCAACCCTGCGGGCAAGAAAACGACCGAGTGATTTCAACAGATCCCATATTGTATTTCTGAACACAATGATGACCACTATAAGAGTGGACAAATGAAGCAGAACGTCAAAAAGTACCGGCACTTCACCCAGATTCATAAAATTTCTGAAAACTACAAGGTGTCCTGAACTCGATACAGGCAAGAATTCCGCTATTCCCTGAAGAACTCCCAGAAAAACAGATTGCAGATATGTCATATTTCCTCCCGAAAATGTAGCCATGAAAGCATATATTTTAAAATCCGATTGCACATTCCTGTATAATTTCTAAGGAAAACTTCAGTTTCAGAAGTCCCCTCAATTATTCTCTGTAAAAAATAATTTCAGAGTCTGTTGCGGTTCAATACCGTAATATAACAAACCGTATAATACGGAAGCAGTCAGTACCTTTTTACCGTATTGGTGCGTCTCCGGCACCGGTATTATCTCATAAAAAAGATCGTCCGGCAGATCCCCGTACTGTTTCATCCATCCCTTTACCCGCCCGGGGCCGCCATTATAGGATAGCACAGCTGAAGCGGTATTTCCAACATAGCCTTTAAGCCAGGCAAGATACCAGCTTCCGAGTGAAAGATTTTCATACGGATCCGATAAATCAGAAACGCTTGTCCCGATCCTGCGGGCTACATCATCAGCAGTGGACGGCATAAGCTGGCTTAAACCTACTGCGCCCGAGCGCGACACAATTTCCCTTTCAAACCCGCTTTCCTTCCATACAAGCGCCAACATTATCTGAACCGGAATACCGTTCTGTTCGGCTGCCGATTCTATTTCTTGCCTGTAAAGATCGGGATATACAGCACCAAGACCGACGGCGGAATAATCTCCCTGATATTGATACATAATACGAATGGAATCAAGAGCTTTTCCGTATCCCGAAATATTCTCGGCACAATAAACAAGAAATTCTTCCGAGAGACTTTTCTGATATAACTTCACCTCATCAAGGATGTTTCCAACTTCATAATCGATAAGCTTTTTAATATAAAGCTCTGCTTCATTCCTCGGTTTATATTCAGCAATGATAACGGCTTCCGGGTCACCGAACTCCTCCAGTTCATCTCCGGAAAGTATGCGATAATAAAGATCACTGTACGGCGCGCTGAATTCCTGTTCCGGCAGATAACCGGACTCGGCTGCCCTTTCACTGATGTATCTGCAGCGATCATAAACCCCGTCAGGCCCGTTATGCTCCAAAGCTGCAGCAAGCCGGGCAACATCATTCCATCTGCGTCTTCGAACCAGACCGGTACACAGATTATCAAGCGAATCGGAAAAGAATTCCGGTTCAGTCCACTGCTCAATATAGAAATCAAGCGCATTAAGAGCATCGGACAGATTCCGCCGAATCCTGATATCAAGAGAATACCAAAGCTCTCTATCCGGGATCTCTCCCTGATTAAACCCGGCAAGTACTGCTTCCATACACTTTTCTGCCTCCGGATACTTTCCTGAACGGCGGTACAACCTCGCAGCAGCAAACAGGCATCTTAAATCGCCGGACTGTCGTCCCATTTCATCAAACAGGACCGCACCCCTAAGAGTTTGTCCTGTTCCGACAAAAGCATTCTCAATATCGCCGATTACAGCTTCCGTTATCTCTACCGAAGTAATATTCTCCGCATAAGCTCTGAAATATTCAACCGATTCCCTCTTTTTTCCGGTAGAGTAAAGATATTTGCCTTTTACAAGATTTTCATATCCCGGGAACTCCGAAGTCGGTTCATAAATTTTATCAGACAGATAATCCCAGCCCCGTAGAATAAACTCTGATGCCGGGACTTCCGTGAAAAGCTCTATCCAGGAAATCTTCCAGTCCGGTAAACCCAGCCTGAACGCCGCCACCGCTTTAAAAAGGGCCAGTTCGTAATCGGTATCGGCCTCATCGAATACCCGTAATGCGTTAATCCCGTCAATTACCGCCGAATCCTCCTGCTGCCGGTATTCAGCCTCCACCACGGCTCTTTTAAACGAATAATTATCCGGATACTCAGCCGAAGCCAGGCTGGCTGTAAACTCGGCATCCTTATAATCGCCGTTATCCGTATAAATTCGTATCAGAAGCTCCGCTGCCCTGGCTCCGATAAAACCGCGACTGTTTTTCATGCAATGCTCTGCCAGGGCAATCGACACATCCTGATAACCGCAGGTTTCCGCTTTGCGCGCAATAAAATACGATTCATACGGATCAAGCCCGGAAATCCTGTCGGACGATAAATTATCAGAGGAGATGGATTGTTCGAGAATTTCCATAAAATCATCAACCGAAATACTGTCCGGTTCTTCAGGACTACAGCTTAATAAAAATAACACTATTGTTGAAACAACAGAGAGGAACCTGATCTGACGCATGGAATTGAGTATACAGTTTTATTTAATTTTCAGGAATAATTATATCGCTTCCTGCATAAATAATATCAGGATTTTTAATATTGTTTTCAACTGCAATAAGACCGTAAAGCCATGGTGTCCGATAGAAAGAATTGGACAAATCCCACAAAGTATCGCCCCACTTCAGGCGATACCAGACCCCTCCGCCATGGCCTGCAGGAGGAACCTGATCATACATGGTTCGGGGCGTATCGACAGTTTCGCTTACAGCCGGCGGTTCAGGCTCTGCAAGAGTCACCTCCTCCACCTGAGGTTCCGGCTCTGCAGGAGAAACACTCTCAACCTCAGGCTGGGGTTCAGCTTCAACACTCATCTCTACATCTCCTGAAGCAGATTTTTCAGCTTCAAGCGGAGGAACGGTATCGCCGTTCAGACTGCGTATTATAAAGAAGGCCCCAACACCGAGAATAGCCAGTACAAGAATAATGATTACTATCAATGCAAGCGGGCTGCGCTTCTTCGCCCCGGCAGAAACATAATCCCTCTGATCTGATGAGGCATATCCCGGCTCCTCGTCATCATAGCCTGTGTCCCCGTCGTCGTACTCTGAATCCTCATCGTACTCTGAATCCTCATCGAAGCCTGATTCCTCATCGAAGCCTGATTCCTCATCAAAGCCTGAATCCTCATCAAAGCCTGATTCCTCATCAAAGCCTGATTCCTCATCAAAGCTGAACTCATCTTCAAAGGAAGAATCTTCCTCAAATGACATATTTTCATCAAAACCGGACTCTTCATCCAGTGCCGGCAAATCTCCCAGATCCTGTTCTTCTTCAAATGACGGAACATCATCAAAAACTGATTCATCCTCTTCCGTTTCACCCATCTCCGGAAGTTCTTCTTCTGTTAATGATTCTTCATCGAAATCGTCATCCAGGCCGTCCAGACTGAAATCTTCTTCAGCCGTTTCCTCGCCGGACAATTCATCAAAAGCATTATCATCTATTTCGAAATTCGGAGTTGAAAAGCTGTCTTCTCCCAGAGATTCAAGACTGACGCTTAAACTCTGTTTATCATCCGAGCCTGCATCTCCGGCCACAGCGTTCAGATTTCCGTCTTCATCTACACCGACTATCAGCTCAATCTCCGGTTCTCCTTTCATTGCAGGCATAATATCCTCAATAACGAGACTTCCGATATAGGAGGCATCCGCTATTTCTTTTCCTGAACCTTTATAGAGATCTATCTGGACACTACCCTGATCATCATTCACAGTGGTTAGGACGAGCCTTTTTTTCTTCCTGCTGTCTTCCTCAATAACAGGAAAAAAAGTACCGTCTGCTATTTTTATACCTATTGTAGAATTATCCATTTCTTTACCTCTATACTAAACGTATTACCCGCTAAATATTTTGTCAATAATTTTTATCAACTTGACATTTACTTTAGCAAACACAATAATGAACCATGCTCGTATTGGAATCTTATGCAGTCATCCCTATTATTGCATCTATTGTTGCTATTATTATCGTCGTAATCGTCATAAAAGGTAGAAAGAATTCTAAATCTAACTCAAAACTTGAAAAGGCAAGAGCTACAGATCGTAATGCAGTAATTAAAGAAGCAAACAGGCGTCTGGCACAAAACCCCAAGGATCCGGCAGCCCTGCTGTACCTTGCAGATCTCCATTATAACGAAAAAAATTACGATAAATCCTGTAAACTCTATGATATTCTGCTTCAATTATGCGCAACTGACAACGACCTTAATGAATTTGAAATCACCCTTCGTCATGCAATAAGCGCCATCAATATCAAACAGTATAAGGCAGCATATAAAAGCTTCATGCTGGCCAGATCAGTCAACTCCGATATTTTCATTGTAAATTACAATCTCGGCTATCTGGAATACATGAGAAAAAACTATGAAAAAGCCGCCGCATTCCTTAGTCAGGCAAGAAACCAGAAATCCGATGACGTTTCGACCTACAAATATCTGGGACTGAGTCTGTACAAAATGAATAAATTTAATGATGCGGCCGATACGATCAAAAAGGCCCTGACTCTGGATGCAGAAAACAAAGAGCTTACTTTCGCGCTCGGCGAATGCCTGTATAATCTCGGACAGTCGGATGCAGCGCTGAAAACCTTTTCCGTACTTAGAACCGATTCCAGGTACGGCGGTCATGCATGCATATATTCCGGCACAATTTCGATGAAATTCCGGAATTATGATCAGGCAGCCATGTACTTTGAACTCGGATTAAAAAACCCCGGCCTGAAAATGGAAATGCAGCTTGAGTTAAAGTACCGGCTTGCAAGCTGCTATATAAAGGCTGAAAAAATATCGAACGCCATACCCCCGCTTGAAGATATTGTAGCAAATAATCAGAACTACAAGGATGCCGCAGCTCTTCTTAAACGTTATGGAGAACTTGATTCCAATCTCAATCTGAAAATCTTTCTTATGGGAGACAAGGGCCGCTTTATAAGCATGTGCCGCAAGATAATCTCATTAATGTTTCCCAAAACCAGAATCAAGGTGCTCGAGGTGTCTACCCCGCAAAATGATTACATTGACATGATCGTAGAAGTCAGTTCGGCAAAATGGGAAGACATTGTAATATTCAGATTCATCAGATCAAACGGACAGGTCGGAGAACTGATTGTACGGGATCTCTACGGCAGAATCAAGGAAGTTAAAGCCGGAAGGGGCTTCTGCATAACAGCAGGCTCTTTTTCCATGGGAGCCAAGTCATTTGTTGAAGCAAGACTGATAGATCTGCTTGAAAAAGAAGAACTTATTGATCTCATGAAGAAAATAGACACTTCAGGCTGAGCGGTGCCTTTGGGGAACAAGGACCATATTCCGTTCCTCGTCCAGAAACGGCACGGTAATTTTCTTAATAACAACTGATTCCAACTCGAGTTTTGCATTTTTCAAATCCCCGTTAATCGAATCCAGCCGGCCCTTGTAAGCGGCAATTGTGCCGGTATCGCTTGTAATCATGCGCAGGGGCATAATAAACTCGCCGAATTCGCGGAAAGCCCGCATAGTTACAATATCAAAACTGCCTTTAAAATTACGCAAATCTTTTTCGACAACCTTAACCCTGTCCACCAGCCCCAGCAGGGCCGATGCAGCCCGTAAAAAGCCTGCCTTTTTCCCGGAACGTTCCAAAAGCGAGAACTCCCTGTCCTCAAGGAAAATAGCCAGAAGAAGACCCGGCAACCCCGCTCCCGAGCCGATATCTGCGACAGAAACTCCTTTAAGCTCCCTGATAATGCTCAAACCGGCAAGGCAGTCAAGTATATGTCTGACGACAAGCTCTTCCGTGTTTCTATACGAAACAAGGTTAAGACGGGTATTCCAGGTCTCGAGCTCCGAGATGTAAGCCTTAAGCCTGCTGTACTGCAAATCGGCAGGATTTATTTCAAGTTCCAGGAGACCTTTGTCAAGTTTATCCATCCGCATTTCCGTTATCCGTGTTCCGACCCAAAACAACGAGAAGCACCGCAATATCCGATGAACGAACGCCTGAAATACGCGAAGCCTGGCCTACCGACATCGGCCGGATTTTCTTAAACTTTTCAAGCGATTCTACAGAAACGCCGGAAATTGAATCATAATCAAACTCCGCCGGAATCTTCAGGTTTTCCATCCGCCTGAACCTGTTTATCTGTTTCTGCTGCCGGTTGATATAGCCCTCGTATTTGATATCAATTGCGGCCTGCTCAAGCAGCTGCCGGTTGAATTTCCCAAGTTCAGGTTCAAGCAGCAGAAGATCCGAGAAGGTAAAATCGGGAACTCTCATCAATTTCTCAAAACTGTCTCCAAGTCGCTCCTCAATTCCGTTGATCCTCCCCCCGGCAGTTTCCAGTTCTGTTTTTCCAATTCTACGCCCGGCAAGCAGGGTCTTTATCTCATCAATCTTAGAGATCTTTTCCCTGAGGGCTTCCATTGCACTCTCCGATTGAAGCCCGACGGCCCGCCCCTTCGGCATAAGCCTGATATCAGCCGTATCATGGCGCAGACACAGCCGGTATTCGGCACGTGATGTAAACATCCGGTAGGGCTCTTTTGTTCCAAGGGTCACCAGATCATCTATCAGCACGCCTGTATAGGCCTCTGAACGGCTTAATACAAGCGGTTCGCGGCCGAGCATGTACATTGCCGCATTTATACCGGCCAGCAGGCCCTGACAGCCAGCTTCTTCATAACCCGAAGTTCCGTTTGTCTGTCCGGCGCTGAAAAGGCCTTCAATTCGTTTGGTCATAAGCGACGGAAGCAGCTGGCGCGGTTCAATGTAATCATATTCAACGGCATATCCCGGCCGCATGATTTTTACATCCTCAAGCCCGGGCAGAGTACGGATAAACGCTTCCTGAACGGTTTCGGGCAGCGACGATGATATACCGTTCAGGTACATCTCATCCGAACCGAGGCCTTCCGGCTCCACGAATATCTGGTGCCTGTCGCGGTCGGGAAACCTTACGACCTTGTCCTCTATCGACGGACAGTATCGCGGCCCGGTGCCTACAATCTTGCCGCCGTAAAGCGGGGATTTATCCATATTTGCGCGGATAATACTGTGCGTGGCTTCATTTGTGTAGGTAATCCAGCACGGGACCTGGGGACGATCCACCGCATCATTCACAAATGAAAACGGTATAATTTCAGGGTCTCCCGGCTGCTCTTCCATTCTGGAATAATCGATTGATGCCGATGAAACCCTTGCCGGTGTACCCGTTTTCAACCTTGCAACCGTAAACCCGATACGACGCAGGGAGGTCCCAAGCCCTATTGCCGCAGGCTCGCCTATACGTCCCGACGGACTTTCATAATCGCCTATGAAAATTTTCCCTTCCATGAAAGTACCGGTGGTCATTACTACTGTACGGGCGGTGAATCTTCTGCCCCGCTCGGTAACAACACCGTTTATGCGGGTGCCGCCTGAATCTAGGATAAAATCCGTTACCGTGTCCTGAAAAGGATGAAGGTTATTACAATTTTCAACAATTTCTTTCGCCAGCCTGTTGTAAAGAAATTTGTCCGCCTGGGCCCGCGGGGCCTGAACTGCCGGGCCGCGCCGCCTGTTCAGGACCCGGAACTGTATCATTGATTTATCAATCAGCCTGGCCATTTCTCCGCCGAGAGCGTCAATTTCGCGGACAATATTCCCCTTGGACAGCCCTCCAATCGAAGGATTACATGAAAGTCTTCCTATCGTATCGAGGCTTTGAGTTATAAGCATCGTCTCAAAACCAAGCCTGGCCAGGGACAGTGATGCTTCTATACCGGCGTGTCCTCCGCCTATAACAATCGCGTCAAAATCTGCGTTACTCAAATCATTTTCCTACACAAAAATTTGAAAAAATATTATCAAGAATGTCGGCTGAGCTAACCTCGCCGGTTATCTCGCCCAAAGCGTCAAGCGCATCGCGAAGTTCCATGGCGACAGCATCAACCGGAGCTTCTTCTTCAGCGGCGTCTCTGCTTCTGGATAATGCTTCAGATGCACGCTGAAGTAAATCACGCTGCCGTAGAGAGTCAATTACAACACTGTCGTCAAGACCCTTTTTTCCCAGAGCCGCTTCAGAAAGGGCCTGTTCCAGCAATTGCAGCCCTTCGCCGGTAACAGAACTCACCGGGATAAATCCTTCGGGAGCAGCGGCAGAACCGCCGCCGGCATCAATCTTGCTCCAGACCCTGATCAGTCTTTCCTGTCCGTTGAAACTGTTTAAAAACGCCTGATCTTCGGCATTAAGCCCCTGTGACGAATCAACCAGATATACAACTATTCCCGCACCGGAAATCACTTCCCCGCTGCGCTTTATACCTTCTGCCTCAACAGAGTTGTCCGGGCTTCTTAGCCCTGCAGTATCAAACAACCTCAGCGGTATGCCGTTTACCGTTATCCATGATTCAATATAATCGCGCGTTGTCCCGTGTACCTCGGAAACAATGGCCCGGTCTTCCCTGAGCAAAAGATTGAACAGAGAAGATTTTCCGGCATTGGTACGTCCGGCAAGAGCTGCCGGCACACCGTCGCGAAAAACCTTTCCGGCCCTGAAGCTGTCGGCAAGCCTGTCGACTTCTGCACGGAGAGCCTCGACCTCTTCAGAATCAAGCGGATACTCTCCCGCCTGACCGTCAAGCTCGTCTTCCGGATAATCCAGAAGAAGTTCAACTGCCGACAACATGTTCAGCACACTTTTTTTCAGCTTTTCAATCCTTTTTTCAAGCGCGCCGGAAAGCCTGTTCAACGCAAGCGAATGGGCCTTCGCAGTTTTTGCCGTAACTATTTCATGCACTGCTTCTGCACGGGTAAGGTCAAGTTTGCCGTTAATAAAGGCGCGCATTGTAAACTCACCCGGAGCGGCATCGCGGAAACCGGCGCGTATAAGCGCGGATAAAACGGCTGATACGGCGGGAATCCCCCCGTGGCAGAAAAATTCCACACTATTCTCACCCGTGTAGCTTCGCGGGGCCCTGAACACCGCCGCAAGTACCTCGTCAACTCTTGCTCCCGTTTCGGGATCAATAACATACCCGTAAACTATCGTGCCGCCTTCAGCATTCAGCAGCCCTTTTTTATTGGAAAATACCCCGGCGGAAAGATTTATACTCTCGCTTCCGCTGGTTCTGATAACCGCAATTGCGCTCTCTTCCCAGCCCGTAGCAAGGGCGGCAACGGCATCATCGGTATTATAGTTCAGTTCTTTCATTGCAGAAAGAATAATCAAAAAGCTGTCATTTTTCAATCGTTCCGCCGGAGTATCGTAATTTTCAGTCGAAACATACCGCTTGCCGAAACAACTGTCTGATGCTATTCTTTCTGCATGAAAATATTCCCCGGAGAAACCGGACCTTATCTGTTTGCACACCGCGGTTATTCAAGTACAGCGCCTGAAAATACGCTTGCGGCTTTTCAGGAAGCGCTTAGCCGAAAAATTCCCGGGATAGAACTTGATATTCATCTCTGCCGTTCCGGCGAGCTTGTAGTAACCCATGACCATAATCTTGAGCGGGTTACAGGCTTCAGGGGCACAATTGAAGATCTCGGGTATTCGGACATTAAACATCTTGATGCCGGAAGCTGGAAGGATGAAAAATTCTCAAACGAAAGGCTGCCGCTGCTTCAGGACGTTTTTGACTTGCTCGGAGACAGGGTTTATTACGATATTGAAATTAAAAGCAGATCAAGAACGTCGACAGGAATTGAAAACAAACTTCTAAATCTTTTAAAGAGCTACCGGCTTGAAGAACGTACTGTAGTTTCTTCATTTAATCCCATACCGCTGAAAAACCTGAAAAAAACCGCTCCCGGGATTCCCACAGCAATCATTTACTGCAACAACGAAGAACTTCCGTGGTATCTGAGACACGGCGAAGGCAGATGGATTGCTTCTGTTGATATACTGAAACCGGAACATGTCATGATAAAAAAAAGAACCGGTAAAAGACCGGTCTTTGCATGGACGACAGACGATCCGGCTGAAGCGAAAAGACTGCTTGAGGCCGGAGTCAGCGGGATTATTTCCAATGACCCCGCAGCTTTGAATATCAACAATCTTTCCTGAACTCAGGGAAGATCTGAAACCAGTTTTTCACCGTACATACGGCCCAGGCTGCTGAATGCCGCCGAGATGGTCGAAGCGTTACTGCTTCCCATTGCGCGTTTCTGTTCCGAAGCCGAGAACAGTATCCGCCCTGTTTCAAGCTCTACAGCCTTTATTCGGCCGGTCACCTTGACAATAACAGAGTTGCCGTTTTCTTCAAAACTGCTTATTTCTGCGGTTCCGAATATCAGCCGTTCATACATATTTCCGTACTGTTCTCTGACAAGATCAATAAGTCCTGTATCGTTTATCGCAGTCATTCTGAAATCAACCGGCAGCATGATAATATCAAACCCGGCATCGGCCAGTTCCGACAGGATGCCTGTTGCCGTATCGGTCTTGTCCAGCGGATTGCCGCTGCGATCCACGTCCATCACCATTATACATGTAGGGACCTCAACGGCCTTCGACAATACATCGTAATTAAAAGAGGTACGGCGCGCGTTAACAGCCTGTTCAAGCCCGTCGACATATTGGAGCAGTTTGAAACTTACTTCTTCAAGCGGCTCGATAGCGGCCCTCATATCGAGAAAGAATATGATATCTTCACGACCGACCCACTCCGGCGCCGGCGGTTTAAACGATGCATAGCCGTTGCTGTCGGTCAGAATCGTATGTGTCCGGACCGTTTTTCTTCCGTTTGTACGCATTTCCTTATAACTTGCCGTAACAGGAAGGCCTTCAACGGGAATATCGTCTGATGAAAGCTTTACTGTAAATTCTTCAGTAAAATTATCACCTACATAGACAGATTGAGGCCCTGAAACCTTCTCGATGCTGATGCGCTCTATTGATTCACGGGCTTTGGTGATATTTCGCTCAAATTTGAGATCCGCGTTTTCAAGTTCGGAGGTTGATGCTGCCAGGGCGGCTTCAATATACTGAACAGATGCCCGGTAATACTTCGACTCCGAGAAAAAATCATCGCCTTCGCTCTCGGGTCCTGAGATAGCTTCCTGTTTTTCCCTGAACAATTCTTCAAGTCTTTTCTTTTCCGCAAGAAGTTCTGTTTTTCCGTAACGAGCAAGCAGATAGACATTTACTCCGGTTTCAGCCTGCTCAATCCATTTATCGCTGACAGTAAGGCCTGCCAGCCTGGCTGATGATTTTTCGTTTACAACAGAAGTCAGTTTAGATTCAAATTTTCCATATGCGTCTTTGGCCTCAGCGGTTGTATCGGAGGTTATCCTGACGCCGAGATACTTTGTAATCTCGGAAACAATCTGAGAAGCAGCCTCGGAAGCTGCAGTGCCCTGATCTCCGTCAGGATCGGAGCCTATACCCGTAAAATATGCAAACTCTGCAGTTTCAGGCGGCGGCGTGTTTATCCATTCCGGCGGGGCCGGTGCTGAAACACAGGAGATAAATATATATGAAGTGAACAGCAGTAACAGTACAAAATGTTTTTTATTCATCATTACATTCCTGTATCAAAAGTAATCGAATTCCCCCTCTGCATAACCAGCAAAATTCCTTCCATACCGGGAATACTTTCCGCTGTATCATAAACGAAGTCTTCGAGGTCTGATATATTACCAATAAGATACACCTCAAATACACTTTCTTCAGGAGAAAAAGAAATTCTGTCGACACTTTTTACCCGTCTTTCAAGTTTTTTCTCGAAGTCCCTCATCATGCGTGAGTCGGATGTATTTATCATGACAAGACTGTATTTAAAACCTTTTGAAACAGCTTTGGCCGTTTCATTCTCGG
Source organism: Spirochaetia bacterium (assembly GCA_963675665.1). Lineage (GTDB taxonomy): Bacteria > Spirochaetota > Spirochaetia > UBA9216 > UBA9216 > Thalassospirochaeta. The sequence goes on along the minus strand of OY776510.1, from coordinate 1,528,296 downwards.
CTTCTGCAACTGCCGCGGCCATGCCCTTGAAAACAGCGGAAGAAACAGCATTTGCCAGTGCATCTTCCTCTGAAACCGTACTGAAAGCCGGAGGATTTGTCTGGTAGGATGCAGATCCTCTTCCCTCTGCAGTCGATGCATTGTAACAGTTTAATGCTACATTGGCGCTTCCGTAATACCTGCCGTTTTTCGTGCTGCTGTTTGTATCGAGATTTATTTCAATGTAGATATCCGCATTAAGTTTATGCGCAATCCACTGAATAATGCTGACCGCTTCTCCGGTTTCTTCTTCATAAACCAGCTGCTGATCAGCCTTGATACGTTCGATTTGCGAGAGATCAACATACTCGTATCCTTCGGTATCGAGAAACCTGTTGGCACTTGTAACTGCTGTTCTGCTTAGAAACGGGTTCGCCGCCGACTCTTCATCGAAATACACCATATAGGTAAGCGAATCCAGATATTCCCTTATCACGGCCAGCTCTTCAGCCGTAGCTTCCGGTATAATCCTTTCAACTACACGTTGTTCTTCAGCTACGTTTGCTTCTGCTGTTGCTTCAACACCGGCGGCATCTGCAACCTTTACAGAAGGCTTTTTCTGATCCGGCAGGCTGTATTCATTTCCTTCACGCCCGTCAATCTGCCCTCCGAGAATATCTTCGGATTTGAGTTTTTCAGCAACGGCCTGCAGATTTATTTTTATGCCTAGGTAATAGTAATAGCCGCCTGAGCTGCTGCTGTCTATATTCTCCTGTGAATCCCTGATTATATACGGGGTAAAATCACTGATAGAATTTATGAAAGAATCGAGTTCTTCGCCCTGCCCTGAAGAAGCCGCTTCTCCGAGCAGATCGGCCGCTGCGGCTTTTACAGCTTTTCTTTTGGCGGCATTCATCGCTTCTATTGCGGAATCTCCGCTGCCTTCGGCGTAGTAAACCGGATTCGGATTTAAATCACCCCTGGAAGTTACCGCCTGATCGGAGGAACCGGTTGTTGTACAGGAAGCTCCAAACACTGCAAGAATAATAATTAAGATGATTAAAAAGTTCTGGTTTTTACAACGCTGTTTAAATAACATTTAGTTCTCCTAATAAAAACTCCCTGCCATGGAAGGCAGATTTGGGAGTTGAGGTTTGTAAATATCAATTTTACAAACTTCAAAATGAAAAATATAGTAAAAGGTGCTTGCACCTTGGGCTATATTTTTCATTACTACTACATTTTAAATGTAACACCAAGTCCGGCAAAAATCCCGCCGTAAGAAGACGCTGATGCAGAATCCATTGAAAACCAGTAACAATAGCCTCCTTCCAGAAACAACCTCATACTGTCCATAAACATCCAGTTCAGCATCAGTCCGGCCGTACCTCCGGCATGAGTCAATCTGAAACTCTGCTGTTCATTAACGGGTATCAGCCCGGTACCGCCGAGAGAGACCGAAGGCTCTATCTGAAGTCTGCCGAGATACCACATAAATTCACCGCCCAGATAAAGGGTCATTGGAAAACCCGACTCTGTTTGTGTGAAAAGATCGCTGACTATCGGAAACTCAACCCCCATAAATGGGCGCATATCGTAAAAACCTCTCGAAACCGCCGACTTAATCCCGATACTTCCTCCGGTTATCCCGGTTTTATTAATAAACAAATGCCCGTAAGCAGAGAGATCTGTTCCTATTCTCGGATTTTCCATTAGCTGATCACCAACAGAGGCTTTTCCGTCGCTGTAGATGACCTTTCCGTAAGAAACTTCATTCTTTACATCGGTAATAACCAGAAGACCGGAATTGTCGGTTACGGTATGCCCCGACGAAAGGAGTGAAGAACTGATTATCGAATATTCATCACCTTTCGCAAGTCCCATATTTCTGCCTAGCTCTATTATTACGTTCCCGTACGGGAGAATTTCTATAATTCCCGTCTTTAGTCTGAATTCCTCAATACTTCTCAGCTCGAATTCCAGCTGCGGGGCAATGGCTTCCGCCGCATTTAAGGTTGCTTCCTGCTGTGTGTCCGCCGAACCGAAAGTCTCGATAGAAAACTGGGCAATAGAAGTCGAATCCTTGACCTTGATGAACGAGAATGATGTCTGTAACTCCACTTCCCATCCGTCCTCAGAATAAAAAGCGTTATAATAGGTCATGGACGGAATTACTATTATAAAAGAGCCTACCAGTTCCAGAAAATCAGCCTCGGTAAAGGTTTCCTCTCCCAGTCTGAATTTCTCATCGATAACTATATTGGATTCATTAGCTTTTTTGATCATCTCTGTGAATTCAGAGATATCCGTTGTTCTGAGCCTGAAATTCAGTCCTTTCACATCAAATCGGCCGAGATTGGAAATAACCTCAACAATTTGCTGATCAACCATACCAAGCGCACCGGTGGGGATGCTCCAGTCGGTATAGTTCAGTGAAAAAACCGCTACTTCCTGTTTTTCTGATACATCCTGAGCTGTTGCAGCTGATATCATCAGGACTGCGCACAGGAATGAAAGGAGACATTTTTTCATTACTGATCCTTAACTTCTGATTGTTTTTCCTGCCGGAATATTTACTTTATTTTCCGTTACATTTATATTTTTTCTGATAATCAGAATACTTTCAAGTTCAAGCATCTGTTGCTGATCATTATTGACAATCCGGAATCCTATCCCGCTGAAATCACCGGTAAGTCCGGTTCCTATACTTTGATTATCAAGTCCGTCAAGAGAAACTGCGTCTGTTGTAAAAATCAGGCTGAACGAAATTCCGTCCGATTTTTTTATTTCATCATCAAGTCTGGCATTTATAATCCCTGAGGTTTCCCTGTCTATATAAAACACAGCATCAGCATGTTGTGAACCTGCACCTGATGTTTCAATCATGAAAACAACTTCTTCATAACCCGGGAAAATCGGAGGAAAATCCACAGAGGATCCCGGACCTATGACCAGCCGGCTGTTTTCGGTAAAAACATTTTGATCACTGAAGCCCAAATCATCCGTTCTTCCGTCGAAACCTTCGGCATACATAAGAAATTTTCCGTATTCATATTCCATTGCCCGTCTGAACTGCTCCGGATCAATAGCTCCCCGGTATACACCGAATTCATCCATAAGTCCGGAGGTGCCGTTTCCGCCGAGAATCCGGCTCTCTGCAGGTTTCTCCGACAATTTCAAGTCGGTCCATGAAGCTTTAACGCCCGGTTCGGGATAATAACTCATTTCAGATTCGGGAACACCGTCAAGATACCACGCAAGTACAAGCTTCTCTTCATCCGGTTTTACGGCAAAACTGACGGAAGAATAAACATCTTCCGAAAGAAGAGGGGCCTCGGAGTACAGACTGAAACGCTCTCCGCCGACGGCAATCTCGCCTTTCATTCTGCCGTCGGGAAAAACACCGGCAGAGACCTCCAGGCTTCCGTCTGAAAAACCGGTATAAAAAATTTCGTCGGGATTATCGCTGAACGAATCGCCGGGCAAATCGTAGGGAATCATCGACATCATTACTGAAAACGACTGCAACTCCCCATTTCCCGCCGGAATCATCAACGACTCTGTCTTAAACCCGGTTTGCCGGGTCATATAATATCCGAATAACCCGTCTTTTACAGAAAGCTCGGGATTACCTACCGGTGAAAGTTCATCTGTTTTGTCTAAATCGGCGCCGGCAGAATCAAGATAACTTCCCCTGAAATGAAACAGGCTGCTGAATTCGTTTGCAGGTCCGAATTCGTTTACACCGGCTTTCTGTTGCTTATTAATATAAAGCGGAATTTCCTTTTTAAGGATCGATTTAAAAGCATATCCGCCTTCCGGAGGTTCGAAAGGAAAGACTTCAAGGCTGAGATTATAAACACCCTCCGTGTCGGGAGCCTCAATCTCAATACTTCTGTAACCGTCAGTTACAGTTCCTTCCGCTATTTTCTCTCCGTCAAGCATCCACCTTAACCAGCAGTCCTCTTCCGAGCCGTCGATATCGGCATAGAACAACCCTCCCCCGCCCGGGTAAAGTACCGGCGGATAGGAAGTTATACTCACAATGCTTCGAACTGCTGCCGTTATGAAAAATTCTCTGGTCTCAGAGAAAAAAAGTTCGTCTCCGGTGTAAAAATCCATTCTCAGCGAATACAGACCATCGGTAAACCCCTGTTCCGTTTCTATTTCCGGAATCCATTCGGGCAAAGGATCTTCCTCAAAAGTTTCTTCAAAAACAATATTTCCGACCTGATCAGTTACTGTAATGACGAGTTTGTCCGGCGGGGTTTCCGTTTCATTCAGAATGTATTCTACCGGAATGCTTTCGCCGGGCTGAAGTATTTCACCGCGGGCTATTGTCTCTATAACCACGGGTTCGTCATTGAGGGCCTGCTGCCCCGACGTTAAATCGCTGCATCCCGATATGATAATGAGAAAAATAAAACCGGTAAAAAATAAAGATTTACGCATACTTCTACGAGTTTAAGTATACCTCTTTTAACTTCTCAAATCAACGAATTCATTGTAATGTATGTAAATAAAAGGTAAAATAACCGGCATGAGAGCAACGCGGGCACTGATACACACAGCGAATTTGAAATACAACCTTGATGGGGTCCGGAAAATGATAAATCCGGACGTCAAAATATGTCTTGCCGTTAAAGCGGACGGATACGGTCACGGCGCAGTCGGAATAAGCGAAGCTGCGGCGGGTTTCGGCACCGAGTATCTGGCAGTGGCAGCCGTAAGCGAGGCTGAAGAACTCAGGCAAAACGGTATTACCGCGCCTGTTATAGTTCTCAGCCCGGTGCTTCCTGAAGAGATTGAAACGCTTATTTCATTAAAACTTGAAGCCGTAGTTTCAACATCCGACGAAATTCGAAAACTTTCTTCTGCCGTCAGCGAAGGAAAAGTCCGAATCCACCTTAAAATCGATACCGGGATGAGAAGAATAGGGTGCCGGACCGATGAAGCGGTGATTCTTGCTTCTGAAATTACCAACGCAAAGGGCCTTGTTCTTGCAGGAATATGCACCCACTTCCCTGTCAGCGACAGTGCCGCCGGGGATGATATTGAATTTACCCGCAAACAAATCAAAGATTTTACATCGGCAGTAGATTCGGTAAGGGCCGCAGGGATGGAGCCCGGTATTATACATGCGGCAAATTCCGGCGCAATACTGAATTATCCTGAAGCGCACTTCGACATGGTAAGGCCGGGTATTCTTGCCTACGGATACCTGCCTGGAGGGCGTCAGGGCCTTCTATGCCCGAATTCTCACGGGTTTATACCGAAACCGGTTATGAGTTTTGAATCAAGGCTGATGTATATAAAAAAGGTGCCTTCCGGAACTGATATTTCATACGGCCGAAGATATACCACAGCATCCGAGACATGGATTGGGACAATACCCGCCGGATATGCCGACGGATACACAAGACTGCTGAGCAATAAAGCTGAAATAATGATAAAAGGCAAAAGATATCCGGTTGCGGGAACCATCTGCATGGATCAGCTGATGGTGGATCTGGGACCGGAATTGAAGGTAAACCTGTACGACAGGGCAATTCTTTTCGGTAGCGAGGAAGGGGCGGCAACAGCTGAAGACCTTACGGAACTTACCGGAACCATCCCCTATGAACTGCTTTGCGCAATATCCAAAAGAGTCCCGCGGATATTCGACTGATCCGCGGTTAAACAAACTTTACTAATCGAACATCCCTTCCGGCATATTGGCCTGGGGCATTCCGCCTGTACCCATCGGGTTAGGCCCCATCATCATATCGTCAAAGAAAGAAGGAGAGTCCTGCCCGCCGGGAGTTGCCGCCCTGCTGATATTGATGTACAGCTTGATACAGTACCGCACATCGGCAAGCTTGTTCTTTATTTCAAGCTTTCTGCGCGCAAAATCACTGAAAAAATCGTCCGATGAGTAATTTTTCTCGATCATGGTGCGGCCTATTCCCTGATCATGGTACTTTTCAAGCACCTGAACAGCATAAAAGGCATGTTCGAATAAAGGCAGGATACTTCTCATCATTATCATTTCGTCGGACGTCTCGGCTTTAACCGTTATCATCTTCGAGGAAAACCCCATTGCGCCCTGATTTTCTTCCAGGCCGTAGGTTTCGAGAACGCTTTTTACCGCAAGCAGATTATCATATGCTTCAAGAAATCTGGGCAGGTAGTTATTATACTGGGCAGAGTATCCCTTTATAAATGTATCTGCGCCCGAACGAAAGATTTCCTCGCGCTTGTTTGTCCAGTACATTCCGTAAAGGTTTTCGTCGCCCACATCAATATCGACCCTTGAAAGCGTGCTGCCGGAGCGTTTTTCAACGACACTTCCGGGCATTGCGTAGCGTTCCATGTTCCGGTCGTCTTCACAGGCCACTTTTCCTTCAACACAGGTTACAAGCACGGAACCTTCAGGAGCCCTCTGGACCTTGAAATCGGTTCCGCGAACACCCATTACGGTACTTTCGGTTCTGACGTTGAGTTCCTCATTTCCGGTAAGTTTCTGCACCTTGAACGAAAGCGAACCCGACATCATTGCCACGTTCGTTTTAGATGAACCGCCCATTTTGGCCGAGTCAAAGTAAAAGGCCGTATCACTTTCAACCTTGATAAGGGAACCCCGCGTCCGATGGCTGACAATTTCAATCTCTATAAAACCGTCGTAGCCGGTTTCGATCAAATCATAATTATAGATCTCCATTCCTATGTCGGAATCCCATAATTCAAGGATTTCGCCGTCGCGCTGAAGGTCGACAATTCCTTCAATATAGACAATCCGCCCCAATGGTTCAGCAGCAAACGCAGCCGCCGAAATAAAACACAGGAAGATAATAAAAAGAACCGCTAAAATATTTTTTTCTCTTTTTTTCATTATTCAGTCCGCCTTTTCTGTAAAAAGTATACCACGCCCGGGACTATACTTCAGCCCCGGCCCACAACTTAATCAGATTGATTACCGTTTTGCAGGATTTCTCCATTGTACTGAGAACAGCCCATTCCTTCAGGCTGTGGTAATTATGTCCTCCGGTAAATACATTCGGAGTGGGAATACCCATTTCGGCCAGACGGGCCCCGTCTGTTCCTCCCCGGATAATCTCGGAAGTTGTTTTCACCCCTGCCTCTTCAGCAGCCTTCAGCAGATAGTCCATGCCTTCAGGTATTTTATCCATATGTTCACGCATATTCAAATACTGTTTTTTTGGCTCTACCTGAACTTTACCGCCCGGAAAAATAGCCTCGACCGCTTTCGCGAGGGTTTTCAGAGTCTCAATGCGGCGTTCAACTTCAGCCAGTTCAAAATCCCGAAGAAATATCACCAGCTCGGCATCGCCGAGACCGGCTTTCAGCTCCAGAGGACAGTAATAACCGAAACGCTCATCAGTCGCTTCGGGACTTTCCGCCTGGGGAAGCATATTTACAAATGATGAAGCCATTGTAACAGCATTAGCCAGTCTTCCGCGTGCATCTCCGAGATGAATTACCCGCCCTTCAAACTTTACCTCCGCAGCATAAGCGTTGAAGCATTCGGAATCTATCTCGCCCTCTTCTCCGCCGTCAAGCGTATAACAGAAAACCGATTCAAGCTTTTCACGGGGAAACCTGTCCATGCCCTTCCCGGTTTCCTCGTCGGGGGTAAAGATTATTTCAATGGCGCCGTGAATAATTTCCGGATTATCAATAAAATATTTTAACGCCGTCATTATTTCGGCAATACCGGCCTTGTCGTCTGCGCCAAGCAAGGTTGTGCCGTCCGAAGTAATTACCGTATGGCCTTTGTATTTCCCAAGGTGTTCATCCTCTGAAGGATCTATCACAATTCCGTTTTTAAGTACAATCGGGGTTCCGTCGTAGTTATTGATAATCTGCGGATCTACGTCGGTGCCTGAAACATCCGAAGATGTATCCACGTGCGCCATAAAACCTATAACAGGCACTTTTTTATCGGTATTGGCTTCAAGCCTGGCTATCAGATATCCGTTTTCATTCAGGCTGATATCCTTCAGTCCCATTTCACCGAGTTCCTTCTCGAGAAGCCGAAGCAAATCCCACTGGCATTCCGTTGAAGGGCATACATCCATATGCATATCCGATGTAGTTGTTATTCGTGCATAACGGATAAATCGTTCAAGTATATCGTCTTTCATATCCGCAATGATAACCTCTGCCCCCGGACAAGTCAACGCACATGGAGAGAATCGTGAGTTTTCTGTTAAACCGGTTTTTTTTCGTACATATAAAGTATATAATTGTTATATATGAAATTGTTCAGAATATTTACAGTTGCGGCAATAACACTCTTCCTGACGGTGTCCTGTATTTCAATAGAGGATATGGCCATGAATGCCGCGGCCGATCTGCTGTCGTCGGACTCGGGCGGAACCGGTATTTTTACGATGGATGATGATCCGCAGCTTATTGCCGAGGCTCTTCCGCTGGCTCTGAAACTCTACGAAGCGGTTCTTGCGTCAAAACCGGAAGATGCCGATCTGCAATATGCCACCGGCAAAAACTTTATAATGTATGCAAACGCCTTTATTCAGACCCCGGCCGGAATGCTGCCCGACGAAGAGTATCTTGAACAGGAAAAAATGCTCCTGCGTTCGAAGAAAATGTACTTCAGGGGCCGAGACTACGTGTTGAACGCCATTGAACTGAAGCACCCCGGCTTTGCAGCTTATGTAGCAGATGAAGAGCTTGATAAAGCACTTGCCCTTCCTGACGCGCCTGATGACGCCGGAATGCTTTACTGGGCAGCCAGCGGATGGATAGCCGCATACAGCTGCGATCCTTTTGATTTCGAACTTGCAAACAAGCTTTACATACCGACCGCCATGCTGCTGCGCGCACTGGAACTGGATGAAACCTTCAATAAAGGCGCGATTCATGATGTTTTCATACAGGTTTACAGCAGCATGCCGTCGTCGCATATTTTTAATGCAGTTAAAAACGCGCCTGAAACAGCCGGAAAATTCACTGAAAACTACTACAGCAGCAGGGGTGTCAGTGACAGGGCCGATGAAAAGGCTGATTTTCACTTCAGAAGGGCAATAGAACTTGCCGAAGGAAACAATCCCGGAACATACTGCAGCTATGCCGCGTCAGTCTGCGTAAAGATTCAGGATTACCGAACTTACCGCGATCTGCTTCAAAAAGCGCTTTTAATTGATCCGGATCTTGTTCCTGAAAATGAGCTTGTAATTACAATATATCAGGAAAAAGCAGCCTGGATGCTCGAACATGCTGAAGAATTTTTTATTAGTATTGAGGAATAAAATGAACAAACGGTTATTTATTATTTTTATACTGATTGTCGCCGCGGTTTTCCGATTGGGCGCATTAAACTTCAAGATGTCCAGCCTGCTGCCGGAAGGCACCGAATGGGACAGGGCCCTCAAGGAAATGGCTGAAGAATGGCGCGAAGCAACCGACGGAAGAATAAGAATCAGGATTTATCCCGGGGGCATTGCCGGCGGCGAAGCTGATATAATAAGAAAAATGCGGATTGGACAGATTGATATGGCGGTCCTGTCATCAATCGGGATAACCGCAATTCTGCCGGATACATTTGCCATGAGCATGCCGTTTATGCTTGAAACGGAAGATGAGCTTGACTTTATTGTGAAAGAGGTAACGCCAATATTTAATGAATCCTTTCTGGAAAAGGGTTTTATTGTTCTTGCATGGTCAAAATCCGGATGGGTTAAATTTTTCTCGAAAGACCGGATAATTGATCCCGAAGATATGATGGAAATGAAATTTGCAGGCCCTATAACCCAGCCGGAGCTTGCCGATTCATTTAAGAAAATGGGCTTTAATGTCATTCCGGTCGATCTTCCCGATACGCTGATGGCACTTCAGAGCGGAATGGTGGATTCAATGTATGCTTCACCGATGATGGCCGCTTCGTATCAATGGTTCGGTATTGCCGATAACATGCTGGATCTGAAGGTTTCGCCCGTTCTCGGAGGTGTGGTAATCTCGGAAAAAGCCTGGAAAAAAATTCCTGAAAAATACAGGGAAGAACTTCTTCGGATTACCGAACACACAGCCGACAGTTTTTACAATGAAGCGGTCAGGATAGAAAACAATGCAATCGAAACCATGATGAATAACGGACTGGTCATCAACAAGCCTGAAGAGGACACACTGAACAGATGGGAAAAGCTGGTTGATGACAAATACTCCGCAATTGTCGGTTCGGGGGGCTTTGTTTCAGAAAAACGCTATAACGAAGTCGCCTCGATGCTGGAAGAGTTCAGGAGCCGTTAAACCTTGAATACAAAAGGCGGAAGATTCAGCCGAATCGAAAACGGGGCGGCCGGGGCCGCTCTTCTTGCGGTAGCCCTTATTCCCTGCATACAGATGATCGTCCGATCATTTTTTTCTTCCGGCATCCCGCAGTATGATCAGCTGCTGCGTCACCTTACCTTATGGACCGCATTGATTGCGGGAATGATTTGCACAAGGGAAAAACAGCATATTGCGCTCGGATTCGGGGACAACCTGCCGGAAGGCCGTTTTAAATCATTCATCCCCGCTGTGGTATCCGTTACCGGAAGTGCCGTATCAATAGCAGCCGCTGTTGCCGCTGTGTCGTTTTCGATAATCGGGTTCGACAGTGATCAGAAAATCGGTTTTATATCACTGAATATTCTCAGCGGAATCATTGCGGTATCGTTTGCGGTATCGGGAATCCGTTTTATAACAACAGACCGCAGCACAAAAAAGGTGCATCTGGCTGCCGGCATCGTTACAGGAATACTTCTGGCGCTGCCGGCTGTACTGAACCTGTATTACCTGACCCCGTTCATGCCGCCGCTCTGGCTTGAAAACATGCTTGACGGATATTACATGTTCTTTGAAACCGCTGACCTGTTCATTGTGCTTCTGCTTGTTGTTCTTACCGTCTTCGGCCTGCCGATATTTATTCTGCTCGGCGGCGCAGCCCTTGTTTTTTTTGCCGGAACATGGAGCGTTCCGGAAGTTATTCCTAACGAAATTTATAACCTGCTGACCGGCACTGCCATTCCGGCAATACCGCTCTTCACTCTTACGGGGTTTATATTATCGGAAGGAAAAAGCGGCGAGCGCCTTGTGGATTTTTTCAGGGCCTTTATCGGGAAGCTTCCCGGCGGTCTGGCCGTAATGGCAGTTATCGTCTGCGCATTCTTCACAACTTTTACCGGAGCTTCCGGAGTAACAATACTTGCTCTCGGAGGGCTTCTTTCATATATCATGCTAAACAGCGGAGAATACTCCGAAAGGTTCACAAAAGGATATATTACCTCAGCCGGAAGCATCGGCCTGCTGTTTCCGCCCAGTCTGCCGATTATTATGTACAGCATTCAGGCCCAAATAAGCATAATGGACATGTTTCTCGGCGGAATAATTCCGGGTCTGGTGCTGGTCATCGCATTATCCGTAATGGGTATTGTCCATTCTTACAGAAGACGGAACAGGGAAGAATTCCGAAATTCCGCCGCAAACGAGCCAAGCGATGATTACAGAACCGGCAGGTTCGGCGCCGTTAAAAGGGCGGCCGGAGATCTTGCTCTCCCGGTTATTATCCTGCTGTTGTATTTCGGAGGAATTACAACCCTTGTTGAAACCGGGGCGGTGGCCGTTGTTTATTCCATAATTCTTGAGGTATTCATTTACCGCAAACTGAAACTTAAGGACCTGGGCAGAATAATGGAAAAAACGCTGCCTGTAATCGGCGGTGTCCTGATGATAATAGCCATGGCAAAAGGTCTGTCCTATTTTATAGTGGACGCTGAAGTGCCCATGATGCTCACAGATTTCTTCAGCGCTCATGTAGAGTCGCCGCTTGTTTTCCTGCTGCTTCTGAATGTTGTACTGCTTGTTACCGGCTGCCTGATGGATATTTTTTCAGCCATCATGGTGGTTGCACCGCTGATTATACCTCTCGGAGAAATGTACGGCATTCACCCTGTACAGCTTGGAATAATTTTTCTGGCAAACCTTCAGCTGGGATATCTGACCCCGCCGGTCGGCCTTAACCTATTTCTTGCTTCATACGCGTTTGAAACGCCGCTGGCAAAGATTTACAGGGGAGTCATCCCTTTCTTTCTTGTGCTCCTGGCAATGGTTCTGCTTATTACCTACGTTCCCTGGTTCTCGCTAAGCCTGATAAGATGATCAGGGCAGGTCTTCCTGCAACCCTTTCCCTATTTATCTGAAGACAGGAATTCGTCTCCCTGCTTTTTTTTCACAAGCGATCTGAACGGGATCCATACTGATGAAAGCCTGCGCCATTCACCGTATTCGGGGTACTTTGATAAAGTAACGGACTCGACAAAAACCGTGCTGCCGGCAAACAGGGTAATCAGCAACACTGCTCCAAGCCCGGTAATATGCAGCGTCCCGGATGCGGCGACGAGGTATAAATATACAACAACCCACTGGCTCATCTCACAGACATAATTCGGATGCCTGGAGTAGCGCCAGAGACCGAAGGTATTGAAACCAAGCCTGTAGCGTTTCTGATTTTTCCAGGGTTCTGTATTTTTACGCCGATAGAACCTCAACTGCTGAATATCGGCGGCAGTTTCACAGAACAAAAAAGCAAAATGAAGGCAGTACAGAAGTATTTCAAACGGATTAACAGAGCTGTTATTTTTTCCGTAATAATAGAGCGGTGTCGTAAAAAGAAATATCAGCAACAATTGAAACCCGCTTATAAAAAACAGGTTAAAAAGCTCAAAAACAGCCCTGTTTTTAATTCTACCGCGAAGAATCGACCATCTGTAATCCTCACCGGTAAACCCCCGCCTGAATGAAAACCTGTACCCTCCCTTCAGGGCAAAGTTGACGCTGAGCCTGGAGCCCCATAAGACAACCAGACAGAAGGCGACAATATAACGGGGGTTAAAGCCGATATCCCGGAACCAGATCAATAGATAGACGGGAGGAAGAACCGACCAGAGCCTGTCTACAGTCGAATAATTCCTGGTAAACAATCCGTAAAAAAAAGAAACGGCTATTGCGGCCGCCGCTACAATCAGTGAAATATTAAATCCTGTCATGGCTGTTATTCTAATATAACTTCATTGCTATTTCCATATTTTTTACGGGAATATCTGATAATCCATATTTAACCATAATCTAACAAACCAGGCCCCCCGGTCACCTTGAAAAATCCATTCCGCCGTTATACTGTTTTCACAATACTGAACCGGGAGGACCCTGAAATGAACAATAAAATAAAGCTGCTGTTTCTCTGTACCGGAAATTCATGCAGAAGCCAGATGGCTGAAGGCTGGACCAGGGCATTAAAGAACGATTTGATTGATGTTTATTCCGCCGGAATTGAAACCCACGGGCTTAATCCGTATGCCGTTCAGGTTATGAAAGAAGCCGGCGTGGACATCTCAGACCATAAAAGTCAGAATGTTAATGAATTTACAGATAAAGGTATGGTCTTTGATTATGTTATAACTGTCTGCGGCCATGCCGATGAAAACTGCCCGTTTTTCCCAGGAAAAACCACCCGCATACACACTGGGTTCGACGATCCTCCCTCCCTGGCAAAAACTGCCGAAACCGAAGAAGAGGCTCTTGCTCACTACCGCCGTGTACGGGATGAAATTAAAGCTTATGTTGAGACTCTGCCCGAAGCATTATATATCTAAATCTTTTACAACTCTTCTGATGTCATCGTCGACCTGACGCAGCCACCCTTTTCGTTCTTCTTCGGTACTGTCGCAAACAATTCGGAACATTCTACGATGGTATTTCCTGATTCCGCAAAACCCGAACACGCACTTTTCCCAGATGTTTTCAAGAGGATCGCCGAAATATTCTTTTTCACGTCCTGCTTCGGTATTTGAAGTATTAAAAACTATTCCGTATTTACCCTCAAGTCCGGGAATCGGCAAACCGCCTTCCGCACCTTCCGGCATATCATAAGCATACGGAGGCCTTATCACCCTGTCGATATAACCCTTCAGCATTGCCGGGGGCTGCCCCCACCAGTTAGGGTGGATAAAAACCAGGAGATCCGACAACATTAATTCATCGGCATACCTCCTGACAAGAGCATCCCGGGTTGGAGCCTTACCGAGTTCACCGACCGTCAGCACCGGATCAAATCCTTCTTCGTAGAGATCATGGCAAAAAACCTTTATATTCTCATTTTTCAGACTAATGCAAACCTGTTTATAGATCGCGTGGTTAAAACTTCCCGAATAGGGATGAGACAGTAAAACACTGACCCTCATTCACAGCTCCTGTTTGACCGTTAATTATCCTGTAAATTCATATTTAACATGACCTTGCGGAATCAATCTTGTTTCAAGACCAAGCTGCAGCGCCATGGCTTCCAGCAGAACCAGCCCGAAACCGCCCGAAGATTCCCCCATATCCCGGCCGCTGTCGGAATAACTGATTCTTTTTATCTCGTCTTCAGAATCTTTTTCGATTAATATTTTGATCCAGCCGCCCTGCTCACTGATTGCATGTTTCAGTGAATTCGAGATCATCTCATTTATCATCAAGCCAAGCGGTATTGCCGTATCAAAATCAAGATAAACATCAGACATCTCAAGTTCAAGATCTATATTATCAACAGAATTGTGAAATGCCAACAGAAGGTTTTTGAAATTATTCTGTATATGATCACTGAAATTTATAACATCGCGTTTATCAAAATTATAAAGATCCTGATGCATATCGGAAAAAACCCTTATCCGCTCAATTGCAGCATTAAAAACATCCCGATTACCTCCGGGAGCAGAGCTTTTCTGAAGCTCAAGCATTGATATAATCAGCTGAAAATTATTTTTTACCCTGTGGTGAATTTCTGACAACAGAAGGCTTTTATCTTTCAGAGATTCGGAAAGCCGCCTCTCGGCATTTTTTTGCTCGGAGATATCGGTGATAAATCCTTCGATTGCATAAAGGATATTACTTTCTTCAAAGATTCCCTGCCCCTGTTCAAAAACCCACTTTTCCTGACCGCCGTTTGTAACTATACGGTATGTTAATTTAAAGGGCCGGCTGTTCTCTATTCCCTCGTTAACGCCTTTCCATACGCTGTAACGATCTTCCGGATGAATCAACCCCGCATAAGAAATATATGCGTTATCGATCAGTGCTTCCGGAGGAAAACCCGTTAAATCAAGGCAGCCGTCGCTGACAAATTCCATTGTCCAGTCTTCATCATTCTTGCAGCGGTAAACCATACCGGGAAGATTACTCATTAAAGCGGCTAAATTGATGTTTTTAACGGTACTGTTCATGATTTTGTTATTATCTTTTTTCATATTACTTTACCCGTCATTCTTAATCTTATGGATAAAGTTTTAAAAATCAAATTTTTTCTGTTTTTCTATAAACTCCGCCCGGCTATATCCACTCCATCTCATTTTTCGTGAAATCGTTCACCTTGTCGCCGGTATTAATAACATCTTCACGCTCAAACATTATAATCTCGCAAACCTCGTCGGCATGCGGTTTATGCTCCAGCCCCTTTTCAACTACAAACAGTTCACCTTTCGAAAGTTCGACCGACGAACCTCTCAAATCAATCCTCATGCTGCCTTCATGTACCATAAAGACTTCATCACAGGTTTCATGGGTATGCCATGAAAAGTCATCCTTTATCTTTGCAATCTTTATTATATAGTTATCAACCCGGGCAATACACTTCGGGCTCCACAACTCGTTGAAAAGCAAAAACTTCTCCTTGAAATTGATTCCTTTTACAACCATTTCTTCCTCCGGTAATCTTCAAATTTCAGCCGATCAGCAGCTTTTCATAATATGCACTGCGGCCTGTCTCTGCAATTTCACGTATAATTTTCGAGGTAAACCCGCCTATACCGGAAAACCGCTTCAGTTCATCCGTCCCCAGCTCCTCAAGCCGCTTCTCGGTCTTAACGAGGGTCCATGCAGCTCTCGTGTAGGGATTATTCTTTTCCTTAAGCTCCGCCAGGTAGCCGAGTTGTTCAAGAATAATTATAATCTGTTCCGAACGGCTTACAAGCGGGGCCCACAGAAACGGCGGCATCCGCTTCGGCATTCGGTATCTCGTCGCCGCGCTGTCAAAAAGACGGCCGGTAATCCGGGCATAATCCGCCGGCGGCGACCCCCAGCTGTTGTTATTGCCGTACAGCTTTTCATATTTCGGCAGCAATCCGTTAAATTCCCGGCTGATAAAATCCATGAAATAATCCTTCTGCCGTCCGGGTTTCAGCGTCATGCCTCCGAAACAGACAAAATCAATTCCGGCATCTTTCGCCGCCGCAACCGAGGCCTCAATCATTTCAGCTGAATCCGTCAGAAATGGAACTACCGGCATCAGATACATTCCGCAAGCGAAGCCTGCATCCTTGAAGAGTTTAACCGTCTCCAGTCTGTCAGACGGGGGAGGAACGCCGGGTTCGAGTATGCGCCCGAGCTTGTCGTCAACGGTTGAAAAACTGAAACTGATTACTGCGCCGCTTCGTTCTCTTATCTGCCCGAGCAATCCTATATCGCGCTTTATCAGTGTAGATTTTGTCAGCATATGCACCGGGTGACCGTATTTCAGAAGCAATTCAAGTGTTCTCCCGGTTAGTCCGTACTGTTTTTCAAAATGCTGGTACGAATCACTCACGCCCCCGCAGACGAACATGAAACCGTTATTGAAAGGTTTGCGCTTGCGTGCCGGATCGAGCTCGCGGTCAAGCAGTTCGACGGCGTTTATTTTAACGGAAATTTCATTTCCGAAATCGCCTTCTACCTGGTATTTTTCGTCCCTCCCGTCACAATACGTACAATTATGTGTACAGCCCCGATACAGGTTAATCCCGTATGAGCAAAGAAACCACGAATCAATATGCCTGTTTTTTCGCAGAATCGATTTGGCGGTCACCTCTTTAATCATTCGTAATCCGCCCTGTGATAATCACGATCCTTGTATTTATAGTGATCGGTTTTCAATATATCCATTACCATCAAGGGTTCTTTTTTAACAAGATTTCGACAGGCCCGGTATGCAATCCAGTAAGAATTTTTATCACCGTTTGCCGCCAGCTCTTTTACAACCGGCAAAGTCCGGTCGGGGTCAATCCTCATCCAGTCGCTGAGACTGTTTCCGGCTGAAGTGCGCGGATATACAGCCGGTTCGTGAAACAGGCATTCAAGCACATTCCAGGCGAATTCAGGTTGCTTTTTAAACCAGCGGTTGTCCGCTACCGGCCTCAGAGATTCACCGGCGAAACGGCGCCTGAAAGTATCTTCCGAGCTGACCATTTCAAGATACCACTTTTTCATTGTTTCGGAGTATCCCCTGATTAGTTTTCGTACAAACCCGCTTGAACATTCCCTGACTATCCAGGAGTCATCCGAAGCCGCCTTTTCAAAATAATCAAGCGCGGTTTCAAGGTTTCCGGTATTCTCAGCATCAACGGACATAAGCTGTATGCCCAGGCTTCTGATGAAAGGATCGGCATTTTTGTTATTATATAATCTCTCGGCAAGACGGTTCGGATCGATTTTATTTGTTTTCAGAAGCGGGTATATAAACAGTCCTGTCTCTTTAATAATGCTGTAACGGCCGTAAGAGATTCGCTTCCTTTCAGGAATGTCATCCCTGATCACCTCCGTCAGTTTCAGTAAATCCCCGGAATAATCCGCATCAGCATCAGCTGCCATGCGGTCAACCAGGTCCGTTATTTCATTTTTATGAAGCTCACTGACAAGTTTGAACACATACTTCTCCTTATAAAAAACCTTCAGACAAATTCGTCTTTAAGCAGAGCATACATACATGAATCACCGAATTTCCCGTTTTTATAAATATTCATCCGCTGAACGCCCTCGAGCCGGAACCCGGCCTTTTCCAGAACTTGCCGGGACCCGGCATTATGTGCAAAGGCGCCGGCAAAGATTCTTACTATGTCAAACCGTTCGAACCCTATTCGGCAGAATTCCTTTACAGCCGCCGTCATTATGCCCTGCCCCCAAAAATCTTCGCCGAGCCAGTACCCGAGTTCAGCCGTTTTTGAATAAACATCGTTCCCGATTATCAGCCCGATTCCTCCCGCTGCCCGACCGTCTATTACAACAGCCCGATCGAAATTACGGCTTTCATCAGCTGCACTGCATATTTTAATCCATGATACGGCATCTTCCTCTGTGTAAGGGTTAGGGAAAATATTTCGGAGGGTTTCCGCAACCCTGGGATTATCAGCATTTTTTACAAGATCAGGAATATATTTCGCCGTCCATCTCTCAAACAGAAAATCGGGGACACTCATTTTTTAAACTTCTCCATTACAATTTTGCCAAGGGGGATATCGGCCGGCGCCAGTCTGAAATCCGGAATTTGTTCTACCGGAACCCACTCCATCATGTCATGAACTGTCGGCACAGCCTTTTCGGACTTCAGTTCAGTTTTAATACCGACAAGTTCTATCTCACCGTCATCATAGCAGTGTATATTCCTGCCGACTATTTCTCCGGCTGTTGATTCAACGCCAAGTTCTTCGAAAAGTTCACGTTCAAGACATTGTTTCAGATTTTCACCCGTTTCGAGTTTTCCTCCCGGGAATTCCCAGTATCCGGCAAGGTTTTCTCCTGCTGCACGCCTGCACAGAAGGATTTTTCCGTTTTTTATAATTACTGCAGCTGTAACTTGAATCATTTCAGGACACTCCATAATAACAATATCATGCCGTATATTTCAAATGATACGCTGATTATACAAAATTTCTTTGACAAGTATACAGAGATACTACGATAATTAAATTAATGGACAGGAATTCCGAATTCAACAATGAAGCATTTTTGAAGCTTATAAACCGGCTTTTTGCGCCCTTAAACTCCGCCATAAACTATGCATTTTCGGTAGATAATAAAAAAGACATTATTAATACAAGTTTTCTCGGACGCGCTAACGCCGCAGCTACAAGACTCGAAGAAACTCTGGATTACTATAATGCAAAGAATAATCTTGTCTGGAGACCCTTTCGAAACAATATAGCATCCGTCAAACTTTTTACCGATGTTTCATATATAACGCTTCACCTGAAATCTACGTCCCCGCATTACCAGCTGCTCAGCGGAATTGATAAATTCCTTGCAGATACCGACGGAATTCTTAAAAGATATTCAACCTATATGTATATGCTCTTTTCAAGCCTTCTTGAAAACGCGGATGCAGCCGGACTGAAACGTAATACAGTCATGGTTGAAGGATTGTATAAAGCACCGGATTATCCTGCCGGGAGACTTGATTCCAACTTCCAGAAAATTCAGGTTGATAAACCTGAACAGGTAATTGTCAGTCTTGCAACATCATACCTTAATCTGGAAAGCAAAAGTATTCTGCTAAAAAACATCAGGAACATTCAAAGCGAAGACTATAATAAAGTGGTTCCCGATCTTGTCAGTGAAGATTCAATCAGACTTCTTGAGTGTAAATTTCATAACCTTCAAAGCCTGTATGACACCTACATTTCCAATACCGATATTGAAGATCTTGACAGTGATCTAAAACTGATACGCGGACATGCTTCAATTGTTTTTCACCTTCTTGAAGCAGCGTCAAGAATAATTCACTACTATGAACGCCATATAAAACCCCTGGAAAAAGAGAACCGGGAAGACCCGAACGTGTCGATAACCGCTTATCAACTTCTTGATATTCTGATTAATTATTATCTAAATTATTCCGAGCAATTTTTAACAGCCGGAAAGAACCTTTGTAAAAAGGTTATCAAGAAATACGCGGAAGAAGGGACTATTAATGTGAAAGTACCCATCTACAGAGGCTTTCATGTCAGACCGTCAACCCTTATTGCCAAGATAGTACAGCATTACGGAAGCGATGTATATCTGCTGATAGACGGGGAAAAATATGATGCCTCCAGCCCGATGAATTTATTCCGTGTAAATGAAAAAATCAATGCCGAAAAAAGAAGAAACCTGGCCCGGAATATAAGCAAGCTCAAATCTATTACGAATTTTGAATATAACAAGAATTTTGAAAAAGGCCTTAAAGAAATTTTTCTCGAACTGCTCGAAGAAAAGAAGATTATTAATTACTCGACCGATTTTTCCCTGCCCGATATTGAGGCAATTCCGGAGGAGACTCTGGCAGAATTTGCAAACAGAGCCATAGCAAACCTTCTGGCCCAGGGTAAAATCGATCTGAAAACAGATCTGATAGTATCATTTCATGGTGACAAACGGGTTTTAGCCGATATTGAAGTCCTTGCCGATTACGGATACGGCGAAGACTCCTACGGCAACAACATAGTCCTGCCCGAAGAGCTGTCCTATATACGAAGATAAAAAATTATATCAGCCCGGCTTCTCAGCTAAAGTTATATTTGCACAAATCTATTATTGCAAACCTGTTGTCCACGCCTATTTTGTTATAGATATTATAAAGATGCAGTTTAACTGTGGACTCTGCAATGTCCAGGCGCTCGGCGATTTCCCTGTTGCTTGCTTTATAGATAGTAAGAACCTTGATAACCCTTTCTTCCGCAGGTGAAATTTTCGCAGCTTTCAGATCATAGGGTTTTTTTTCGCTTTCAATTTCTGTCAGCTGCGCTTCAAGTTCCTTATAGTTTATTTTCAGAAACCGGTTTTCCTTTTTCAAATCTTCCTGGTTCTTCAGAATGTCCTGCCAGATGACAAGCAGCATAAGGATGAGGAACAAAGCATACCAGAGAGTCGAAAACCCGGCATATGCGCCTTCAGCAGTATTTACATTGGCCGATATCTGCGACAATACAACAAGACTTCCAAGCATGAGTGAGTTTTTGAGAATTCGGTGTTTATCCAGAAAGCCGTATTGACGCATAAGAAGCCAACTGATCAGAAACAGACTTGGACCGTAAAATTCTGTAAAATCCTGCATGATATTGATGGAGCCTATCAATATGAAAAGTGAAAACTGAAGAAATTTATAGAAACGGTTTTCAAAAAAGATGCTGAGAAAAAACGGGATGCCGACCAGCAGCATCAGCCATACTCCCATATCCTTTAATGCAAAAAAAAGATCACTCCTTTTTGTTGCAAAAATAAAATTGGTTATAACTACTATCAGATCAAGGACACTTATAAGCAGGCCTACTCTTTTTTGAACAGTTCCAAAATATTTTCTCACTTCTCCTCCCTGGTATTATATCCTCCACAAACCTCTAAGAGCATCTTCCATTGTATATATCGACGATATTTCCGATGTAATGACCGCTTTTATATCCTGAACGAGTTTTTCCGACATTGTATCATAATTCCAGTTGCCGATATTTAAAGGATTATATTTTCCGATAGCTTCATCTTCCTTCATATCTCTCTTGTAACCGGCTATCATATTGAGCGCAATTAAATCCATACAGCATTGTATAATTTTCTGATCTCCACCCAGAAAATTATTTATGGGAGCCAATCTGGAGTAAAGATCCGCGTCGTCTCCGGGCTTGTGAAAATAAATCTCTTTCGACGACTCGTCTATGGACAGAACATAAATCACCAAATTTGTAAAAGAGGTTTCCTCCGCCTTGTTGCAGCCGGCCAGAAAAGGTACTGCGGCTATTAATCTGGCCATACGGCAATTTTCCAGCCAGTCTGATTTTTCAATTCCGAAATTGAAAACGGCTTTTACTCTGCTTGATACTTTTTCCCAGTTTTCTTTTGTCATACTGATACCTTGTGATTCTACTTTTAACATACCAATCCCCTATAAATAAATAAAAATTTTTAATTTTCGCCGATCCCCTACGGAAAGACGAACCCTATATAAATATATTATAACGGAAAACCGTATCACACAACGAACATTGCAGGAGAAGGGGGAAAAAAAAGACCACTGGGGAGGCCCATTCCCTAGCGGTCCGCGGTACAATAATTTTTAACTGTACTATCTGAACTGGATTTTTAAATCATAACTTTTTATCATTTCTTTTTTTAATAAATGTATTTTCACACGGGTTTGCTGTAATTACCATATAACCTGAGTATTAATCTGCTGCTATTTTTATAAAAATAAGGATAAATTTTGCCGCTTTTGACTGAAATCAGGATTTTCGTCTGAAAAAACCCCTGTTGAAAACTGAAACAAGAAAGGAAACCAGAAAAAAAGCAGTCAGAACAATAACGATTGTTGCTCCGGAAGCAAGATCAAAGTAATAAGACAAATAAAACCCGAGAATTACCGAGATCACTGCAAAAATATCCGAGAGTAAAATAATCCGGGGCAGATTTTTCACAAGAAGCGACGCTGTTGCCGCCGGGGTAACCATCAGCGCCAGAACAAGCACTACTCCTACAGTCTGGGCGGCTATTACCGTGGTGGCCGCTATCAATATAAGCAAACTGTAATGAATAAATTTCGGCGAAAGTCCTATAGCCGTGGAATGAGTCGGATCGAAGCTGGTAACCAGGATTTCCTTATAAAAAAGAAACACTGCAAGAACAACCAGCACGCCCACAATGGAAATAAGGATGAGATCAAATCTTGATATGCCGAGAATATTTCCGAACAGAATATGAGACAGGTCTTTCATTGACGAAACCATGCTCATCAGAAGAATTCCCAGGGCAAACGCCCCGGCAAAGATCACTCCGATTGCGGTGTCTTCCTTGAAACCTTTTCGACCGGATATCACGCCTATACCGACAACGGAAACAAGCGCGGCCCCAAGCGCTCCCAGTAATATATGAAAGCCGAAGATAACCGCGAGGACAATACCGGGCAGTATCGCATGGGCCATGGCGTCGCCGATGAAAGCCATACCGCGCCATACAATAAAACCGCTGAGCACGCCGCATGCTATTGCCGTAATAATTCCTGCAATCAGCCCCCAGCGGAAAAATCCGTAACCGAGCGGTTCAAGAATTATATCAATCACAGCCAGGCCTCCCGAGATCAGTATAGTTTTCATGAAATTCAAAACCGTAGGCGCGCGCAATGTTTTCAGGCGTGAGAACCTCTTTTACCGGACCGTCCGCAATAACAGTTTTATCCAGAAAAAGCGCCCTGCTGAAATGAACGGTAAGGATGCCCAGGTCGTGAGTACTGACTATAACTGTTTTGCCTTTACTGCAAAGCTCTTCTATAGTATGAAACATCAACTCCTGCGTTGATATATCGACATGATTTAAAGGTTCATCCATCAAAAGCAGATCGGCATCGTGGGCAAGCGTTCGCGCAAGCATGACCCGCTGCTGCTGTCCGCCTGAAAGCTCGCCTATCTGCCTTGCGGAAAGGTCGGTTATATCCATAATTTCCATCACTTCATCAACTTTTTCATTATCGATTTTTCGAAGATTCCTGAACCAACCTAGATGGACATACCTTCCCATACTTACGACCTGACGCACATTAATCGGAAAAGACCAGTCGACGGCTGTTTTCTGCGGAACCATGGCAACCCTGTGTCTGCACCCGTGGGCTTTTGTTCCGAAGATCTCAATATGTCCCTCCCGAATTTCTTCAAGCCCGAGAATGACCTTCATCAATGTTGATTTGCCGGCCCCGTTCGGTCCTACCAGGGCTACTTTCTCACCCGGGTTGATTTTAAGAGAGATATCTTCAAGTACTTTTTTTCCCGTCTTCGGATACGCGAAAGACAGCCCCCGTATATCGAGGGCCGGCGTATCAGGGACAACGGGTTTATCGCAGCTTTTTCCGTAACAGAATATATTATTCAGTTGAAAGTCCTTTAACTATCTTTTCGGCATTATATCTGAAGTAGCCGAGATAGGTATCGCCCGATGAACCTTCAGGAGCCAGAGAGCCGGTGAGGATAGTTATTATATTAATATCAGTTCCGCTCTCTTCAGACAATGCCTCAGCGAGTTTTGTCAGATCTTCCCCGGCCGAAGCGCCTACAAAGATCGCTTTTATGTCTTTTCTGTTTATTATATCTACAAGTTCACCCAAATGCTTCGCGGAAGCCTCAGAGTTTGTAGAAAATGAAGGGAGAATTGTCCCCGAAACCTCAAAGCCGTAATCCCTTGCAAAATAATTGAAAACCGCGTGATCTGAAATAATCATCCTCCTGTTTACGGGGATATCATCAACTGCCGACGCAATATCATTATCCAGCTCCCTGATTTCTTTTAAATATACTTCGGCATTTTCATTGTAATAGCTGCCGTTTGAAGGATCGGCTTCCGTTAAAGCTTCCGCAATATTGCGAACCCAGACCTCTGCATTCCGCAGGCTCATCCAGGTGTGAGGATCGCCTTCTGCGTGATGGTGTTCTTCACCTTCCTCTTGTTCACCTTCCTGATGCTCGTCTTCATCCTCATGGATAACATCGATGCCTTCGGAAACCTCAACAACAGGGGCCTCAGAGTTACTGTAGACAAGCTCAAGCATCTGTTCTTCAAGGTTAAGACCGTTCACAAAAATCAGGTTCGCATCTTCTATCATTACCATCTGTCTGGGCTTTGGAACATATCCGTGAACATTCTGACCCAGAGGAATCAAACCGGCAACATCTGCCTTGTCTCCGGCGATGTTTTTCACGACGTCCGTGATTATACTTGTAGTGGCTATAACCTTAAGCCTGCCGCCCTTGTCCGCGAGTCCATCAGCCTTGCTTTCGCTTGCCCCGCCGGCAAAAATAAATACAGCCGCGCAAAAGTATAGAAAGAATGTAAAAATCAACTTTTTCATTGCTTCACCTCTTTATTTGCAAATCATTTGCAAATAACATAATAATATCAACAGAGCAGGTCAACAAAAAAATCATTTTTACTTTTCTCTGCATTCACTGCATAATCCTTTCACCATAAAAAAATGCTGATGTATTTTAAAATCATATTTATCTTCAATCACATTCGAAATTGAATCAAAGGGACAAATATTTAAAGGAAGAAATCTATGACATGATTCACAGTGAAGATAATGTATGTGCTTTTCTCTTTTTACTGAATAATACCGCTCGATTCCCCTGTCTTCACATTCAAACACAAAAGATTCGGCAGCTCCGTCTTTTTCAAGCGATTGAAGATTCCGATAGACTGTTGCCAGATCCGGTCCGAAGTCACAATGCTTATGAATCTGTAATGCATTAAGAGGCAGGTCTTCTTTTTCAAGAATATCAAGAATCAACCGTTTGTTTTTAGTCATCTTCATATATTGATAATATTAGGCGGCATATCGCATCAGGTCAATAAAGATCTTCACATCCTTCAAATCTGTACCGGGAATCAAAAACAGTGAATTGATTCCGGTTTAAAGGAAAAAAATACATGCTCTCCGGCTTTCAGATCAAGTTCTCCCGCCGCGCCCTTTGTCAGAAGGGCTGTAAAATCGTGATTTGAAAAATTTATAACAACCTCAAAAAAGAACCCGCGATCAACAGAAGCGGCTATCCTTCCCTTAAAGGAGTTTACCTGTACGTTTTCAGGGGGCTTTCCGTACAGAACAATATCTTCCGGTCTTACAGCTAATATGCCTTTTTGACATTCAGCAGTTTCGGCAAGTTCAATCTTTAACTCTCCGGCTGTTGCCAGGTTGCCGCTGATATCGGCATGTATTATGTTTTTCATGCCCACAAAGCCTGCCACGAACTCAGTCGCCGGCTTTCTGAACAGATTCTGCACTTCATCGATCTGCTCGATCCGTCCGTTGTTCATTACGGCTGCGCGATCTGCAAGCGACAGGGCCTCGGAAAAATCATGGGTCACCATAAGAAATGTAATCTCGGTAGTATCACGCAGCCTTCGCAGCAGCTCCTGAATCTCAAGGCGGAACCCGGGGTCAAGGGCCGACAGCGGTTCATCAAGCATCAGCACCTCCGGTTCAAACATCATGGCCCGGGCAAGCGCCGTCCGCTGCTGTTCCCCGCCGCTGAGGGTTGACGGATACCGGTCAAGAAGGTGTTTTATATCGAGATCTCCGCAAAGTTTTTCGAGGCGTTCTTTCGCCGGCGCCTTTTCGAGAGAATGGTATTTTACCGCGTAGAGAATATTTTCCTTAACGCTCATATGCGGAAAAAGGGCGTAATCCTGATACACTATACCCACACCGCGTTTTTCAGGCGGCAGACGGGTTATGTCGCGGCCGGATAATTCGATTCGGCCCGATTTTACCGGTGTGATTCCGGCAATTGATTCGATAAGTACAGTTTTCCCCGCCCCGGTGGGCCCCATAAGAACAAAAAACTCGTTTTGTTTTATATCGAGATTAATTCCGTGAAGTTCAAAATTGTCGAAGACAACGTCAAGGTTTTCTATTCGAATCATAACGGCATCTTCCTCTTCAGCGTCAGGGTCCTTATTATCAGAAACAGAATAAGACAGAATAACACCAGCCAGAATGCCAGCGGCTGGGAATATGAAAGACCGTAAGCTTCATACCGCTCATAGATCATCACAGGCGCTATCATCGGATGATATGCCACAACAACAACGGCCCCGAATTCGCTGACGGCCCTGGCACAGGCCATTACAAAACCTATAAGAATACTGCGCCAGGCAAGTGGAAAAGTGACCCTGAAAAA
The DNA here is from genome assembly GCA_963675665.1 of Spirochaetia bacterium. Classification (GTDB taxonomy): domain Bacteria; phylum Spirochaetota; class Spirochaetia; order UBA9216; family UBA9216; genus Thalassospirochaeta. Next base: position 1,501,843 of record OY776510.1, on the reverse strand, counting down.
GGTGCTTCCCATTGGTGCTCCGAGACTGCGGGATACATTTTCCAGCCGCGGAGAGACGCTCTCAAAGCCGTCCTTTGCCGAATTGATAAAAAACGGGAGCCCCACAAAAACAAGGACCGTAATTATTCCCGGAACAGATCCCATCATCCTGATACCGAGACTGTACAGCAGCCTGCCCAGCGGATGGGTCTTGCCTACCACGCCGAGTATGGCTATGCCTACAACAGGATGAGGAATTACAATGGGAAGATCGATTATGCTTTCCACAAGATGCTTGCCGAAGAACTCGGTCCGCGCAAGAAGATATGCCAGCGGCACACCCATTATAAAACAAATCAGGGCAGCCAGTCCGGCTGTATAAATACTCAGCCAGATTGAACGCAGAACATTTTTATCCCTGATGGTTTCAATAAGCATTTTCCCGTCGGGAGCCGTCATCAGCTGAACAAGAGGCAGCAAAATCAGTACAAGAACGAGGACCGCAGACGACACGGTCAGCCAGAAAAACGGCTCCTTTCGGGTAAGCATGGAATAAAACCTAGTTTTTCACTTCAAGAAGAGTTTTCAGTTCGGCAGGAACAGCATTCAGCATTTCTGAGGACGGTACCCGTGCAGGAACAAACGGAGGCTGTCCCTGGCTCTCAAGTATCGCAAGCCCGCCGTCTTTGGAAAGCATAAACTCAAGAAAAGCCACAGCAGCATCACGGTTCGGGGCATCCTTTATCATGGTCACGCCGTATGTAACGGATTGTCCCACAATCTCCATTGTTGTTCCCGGGTCTTTTCCGGACACTTCTACAACGGCGGTTTCATATGTATCATCAAACTGATAATTACCGAGGTTGATTTCATCCGGCAAAATTATGTATTTCAGATTATGCTGAACTGCTACTGAAAGATACTCCCAGGCATAGTCCATATTACCGCTCTGCAGAAGCGAAATAAGCTCAACCGATTTCGGCCTGATATTTTCTTCGGGCCTGTTGGCAATACAGTCGTCATACAGGCCGTCGATACCGTAATATTTTTCCGCAAGCTGGAGAACCATCAGCGATCTGTATCCGCACGGGTCCAGATTGGGATCGGAATGTCCCCATATAATTCCGTCTTTCTGCAGGATTTCATACCAGTTGTCGGCGTTGACCTTGTCGGCATCGACGCTGTCGCCGGTATAGCAGAGTACAAGCTGGTTTGTCGCAAAACGTACATTCCAGTCCGCATAATCGGGAATCAGCAGCTTGTCGATAACCTTGTAGTCGGCTGAAGCCATAATGTCGCACGGCTTGCCGAGATCGGTAATCTTTCTTGCGCACGCCTGACTTCCCGCTCCTTCACGCTGTATATCAACATCAGGATACATCTTCTCGAATTCTTTCTCGATAGCTTCCAGGGGAACAGCCAGGCTTCCTGCATGAAAAATGGTTACAATTCCGGATAATTCGGGCAAGGCCGCTTCCGCGACAGGTGCGGCGGCTTCAGTAACAGGTTCTGCCGCAGGCAGTTTTTCGGTTTGTCCTCCGGCAAATACCGGCAGCATACTGACGATCAGTAAAAGGACAGGGATCATTACAATCAGTTTTTTCTTCATCTTTATTTCCTCCTCACGATGAATACGATGGGCATCGGGAAGGAATAAGCAGAATATCCGACTGTAAATTCCGTTCCCCTTTCCAAACACGGGAGGCATACCCGTTTACAGATATACCCTTGACCGTCGGCAGACGGTACGCGACCGGACTCCATGAACTTTAAGCCGTCAGATACCGGCTTTTGCTTTTAGGGGGTACGGTTCGGAGAACCCATAAACCTATGAAAACATGAAAATAATCAGGAGTCAATATAATAAAGCGGGATATTGATATTTTTTTATCTATATATTATTCATTTGGTAAGGTATAACAGGTGTTCAGTAATCACAGTTCAGCGGCTGCATAATATTTTTAAATTGTCCTGATTCATCTGTTTTAATCACGTTCTCGGTAAATCTGTTTCTTCCGTTATTCTTTGAATAGTAGAGGGCTTTATCGGCCAACTCTATCATATTGTCTATACTCTGAACCAACTTTACCGATTTCGGCGGCACAATTAATAATCCCCCGGAAACCGTCGCGCTGATTTCATTGTTCTTCAACCTGAATGGTGCCGATACAGCTGCGGAGATTCTGTTGCTCAACCTGGCGATGAATTTTTTCCGGGCATGCCGCAATATAAGCAGGAATTCCTCGCCCCCCCATCTTATAAAGACATCGTCCGTCCTTATTACCTCTTTTACTCTGTCACAGAATTCCCTGAGAAACAGATCTCCTGTGTCATGGCCGTATTTATCGTTTATTATTTTAAAATAATCGATATCAAGCATAATCAGGGCATAGCAGCTTTCAGGATCCCTGTCATGCTGTCTTGCCTCAGGCGGCCTATCGAGATTTTCGGGAGTTCTTATATAATCCGTCAGTTCATTCCTGATTATAGTTTCAAAAAACAACCGGTTCTTTAATCCGGTAAGAGGGTCTGTCATTGAAAGTTCTTCAATTCTTTTTTGTTTCAGAAAATTACTTCGGGAAGTGCGCTGTATTACACCGGTGGTAACCGATCCGGCAAGGACCATTGATAAAAGATAAATAACCCTGGTTATAATCCTGGCAAAATCATTCTGTATGAATAAAATATCAACAATAACTGCCGGTATATATACAAGCAGTCCGATTATTATTGAAAATGATAATGTAATTTTTCCTGTTCCATAGAAAAATATAATGATTATTGAGACACCGTAATAATACAGTTCAGCATATTCACTTTCACGCGTAATATATACCATTGCAATAATTCCGGCAGCCGCCACAAAAACTATAGTACTGATAAGAAGCCGGGAATGTTTTTCATAAAACGGCGTATAAGAGAGTGAAAAAATAACAGCCATAACCGGAAGGAAAATTGCACAGCGGATAACAATAAAACTGCAGAAATACTCTGAAAAAAGAATATAGTCAATAACAAGAAATAAAAGATAGAAGAGGATACCGAAAACCATGATAATCCTCAACTCTTTCGGGTTCTGGAGGCTCATCAGATACTGATGTTCCATCTCTCTATCTTCAAATCCCTTAAAGAGTTCTTTCCAGCCAATCCTGTCCATACAAACAATTATATGAATTTCTTTTATGCGATCAATTAAAAAAACGGAGATTCCAAAAACAAATTGTTATTTGAATCCCGGAAACCAGCGGTTAACCATGGCGGTATAGATCACCCAGCGCTTTCCGAACAATCTCTGCAGTTCAGGTTCCTCATATTTTATTATCCTCATGTGGAAAATAAATCCGGCTGCGATGTTGTAAAGCAACAGCAACGGTGAAGAAAAAAACAGCGCAAGGCCGGCTATGGTTATCAAAACACCGCCATACATCGGATTGCGGCAATAACGGTACGGCCCGGTAACAACCAGGTTTACCGGAGCATCCCAGGGGGCAAGAGTCCCGCCGCCGCGCTTATAAAAATCACGGATACAAACTGCTGTTAACGCGATGCCGGCGGAAAGAACGATAAACCCGGGAATAAACAATCGCTGTCGCCAGGGATCAAAAATAATGATAACGGAAGGAATTACGCCTGCTGCAACAAGAGGAAGAACAGCTGCGGCGACAAGGACCCTGTATACAAGTTTCATACGTTACGCATCCTCTTCTTTGTCAGAAAATAAACTGAAACCGCCATCACGTATACGCAGAATGCGCATTGCATGATTATCCTGTAGTGCCCGAAATAATTGAATACCCCGGTATTTATGATCACATCTGAAATGATTACCAGGTTTGCCGGAACCAGCGCGGGAAGCGGCCTTGCAAACAGCAAAACAATTACAAGGGGATCCAGGAAAGTCAGGGATGTCCAGTAAATATTTTTCCATAGCGGAACAGATGTATAGGGAAGCCAGCCCCCGGATATTAATTCAACAGTATGCGTTACGATCCCGACGGCAAAACCGGCGGCGGCAATAATTATCAGTATCCTTTCAGATCTGTTCATCAATTATCCTTCTATGCGACTCCATCTTTGTACAGATTCTGCTGAAAACCTATAAAGGTATCGCGGATATCCCGGATCTCTCCGAGCGCGGCTTTGGCATCTTCAATTGCTGAATATTTCAGGATCAGGATATCAGAAAGTTTTGATTCGTCAAGTTCCGATACTCCGACCTTTACATACTGTTCGAGCACGAAATTAAGAAATTCCTGCTGGCCGGGATTATACGAATCAAAATGAATCTTTGCCTGCCGGGCCCGTTCAAGACGGGGCACAAGCTGTCGGTGCCATGCAATATATGAAAGGACGTCGAACAGATCGCAATCTTCAGCGCGCACAAGTTTTGATAAATCGGAAAGCTGCGCTGCCGTGTATCCCTTCTCGGAGAGTTCCTCAAGAAGACGCTTTCTGGTACCAGGCAGGCTCCATATGCGTCTCAGCTCATTTTCATCGCTGAAAAACGAGGGAAGATCTCCGTACAGCTGTCTGATAAACTCCTGTGCCGATACCGGTTTCCCCGAAGGGCTCCAGAAACTTGTTTTTACCATTGCGTCCAGCTCACGAATATTGTCGTCAGACAACTTTACCCGAATCATGTAGCGCTGCCTTGTTTCATCCTCGCCGCCGTCCTGATCACCCCGGGGCATATAAAACCCGGGCATATCTTTTTTCGGCTCTCTATCGGCTGGAGGTTCGGGTTCAAGAGGTTCGCCGTCCCATTCATCGTCATGAAAATGCTTGTGAGCTTTTACAAAATCATAGATTGTAAAATAGTCCTTGCCGTCGAACAGCCTTGTGCCCCGACCGACAATCTGCTTGAACTCGACTATCGAATCTACGGATCGCATCAATACGATATTGCGAATTTCAGGCGCGTCCACACCGGTGCTGAGTTTTTGCGAGGTGGTCAGAATTGTAGGAATTGTTTTCTCGTTATCCTGAAAATCACGCAGATGCTCTTCTCCCAGTTTTCCGTCGTCGGCGGTTACCCGGCAGCAATAGAACGGATTTGTGCTGTCGGCTTCCTGGTTGATCAGATCGCGCACGGCTGCGGCATGAATCTGGGTAGCGCAGAACACGAGGGTCTTTTGGTTCCGGTTAATCATCTGCATAAACTGTCTGACACGGAAACGCTCAATATCCATCAGCTCGATTATACGGTTCTGCTCGGCCTGGGAATATTCACGCCCCTCTTCAATATCACCCTCTATTACGGTGTCGTCCGGCGTGTAGACATATGTGTCGCCGGTTGTTGCAATCTCCTTTACCCTGAAGGGGGTCAGGAAACCGTCGTTTATTCCGTCTTTAAGCGAATAGATATAAACCGGCTCGCCGAAGTAGGCGTAGGTGTCGCGATTTACATCGCGTTTGGGGGTGGCGGTCAGCCCAAGCTGGATTGCCGGGCTGAAATATTCAAGGATCCCGCGCCAGGCGCCCTCGTCTTTGGCCCCGCCGCGGTGACATTCGTCTATGATTATGAAGTCGAAAAAATCCTTCGGATACTCGCCGAAATACGGTGAACCGTCGGGACCGCTCATAAAGGTTTGAAATATCGTAAAGAAGATGCCGCCGTTTTTAGGGACCCTGCCCTTTTTACGGATTTCAGACGGCGCAATCCTGACAAGAGCATCTTCTTCAAAGGCGTTGAAGGCGTTAAACGCCTGATCTGCAAGGAAGTTACGATCAGCCAGAAAAAGTATCCGGGGGCTTCTGCTGCCGTCGCGCAGCAGATTCCATTTTGCGTGAAACAGCTTCCAGGCAATCTGAAACGCTATTGCGGTTTTTCCGGTGCCGGTTGCAAGCGTAAGCAGGATTCGTTTTTTGCCGTCGGCCACAGCCTCAAGGGCGTGGGTTATCGCGTTGTCCTGGTAGTATCGCGGCTGCCATGTGCCCGAACGGTCTTCAAAGGGGACGGCAAACAGCCGGCTTCGCCAGTCAACCACGTCGGCAGCAGACTTGTTCGAAGGCGCAGGAGAACACATATTCCAAAGCTCATCAGGCGAAGGGAAACTGTCGACATCACATTCGGAGCCTGTTTCCATATCAACCTGATATATCCGCCTGCCGTTTGTTGAATAAGTATAGCGGATATGCAGACGCCCGGCGTAATCCTTGGCCTGGGCAACGCCGTCGGTGTAATAGACGGTATCGGCCTTCGCCTCAATTACGGCAATGTTACGGTTTTTAAACTGAAGCACATAATCAGCCGACAGGGCTTTTGCCCTCCGCCCCCCTCCGGTCAACCTGCCGGCGGTTATCGGATACTCCACCCGTATGCGGCTGCCATCAACCACACCCCAGCCTGACTCCTTCAGGGCGGTGTCAATCAGATCATAACGGGTCTGGGCTTCATTCATCTGTCAGCCTCCGCTCCAGCTCTTCCAGTTCCCTGATATCTTCTTTGTCTGCGGCAGTTGTCGAGGATTCCTCGGTAACTGCAACCACGTCGGCGGTGCGGTACAGGATAATCTCAGTTTCGGTCGGGTTCATAGTTCTCCCCTGAATGCTTTTTGTAATACGGTTTTTTTAAGCTCGTCGAGAGCGGATAGTTTGGCGGTGTAAGCCTTTTCTAATACAATTATTTTATTTTGATAATTATTAATAACATCAACCATTTTATTTTGGTTCTGTAATTTAAATAAAGGAATTCTTATGTCACAAATTTTTTTTAGGCTTAAATTCTTTTGACGTACTCCTCTTCTCTCATTTAATAATACATTTCTAATTGAGTTAATATAGTACATGATGAATAATAAATTAATTTGTTCAGTGGGCTTTACTCCGGCAATAGCCTGGTTAAATGCAGCATTACGATCCAAGATGGACATTTTTAAAGCCGCAGTATCATACATTCCAATCAATAATGAACCTTTAGGAAATAATTTTGCGTTAGAATTATTTAAACCTATCTCGGTAATAAAATTATTAGATCTGTTTGTATAGACATTATTTAATTCACCTGATGAATACCAAGGAATTATACCATCAACCCAAAATTCCTTTTTACTCTTTAGAGGAGTTCCTCCACTTTTCACAAATAAAAGTTTTCCCAGAGACGTGAATTCCCAGCCCTCGCCCTTCTGTGAAAAAACCTCGTTAAGCTTGCTCTGGTATAATTCTTTCGCGTTTTCTATGTTTTTCTCAATATTGGCTTTGGCTTTATCAATTGCCGCAAAAACTTCATCAAGTTTCGCGACGATTTGTTTCTGCTCGGGAAGAGGGGGGATGGGGATTTCAAGTTGTTCATAAAAATCTTTCGGGATTCGTTTATGTCCTACTGCTCCGGACATTCTTTTCTTTCCCTCTTCCCTGAAAGACGGTTGGCTCAAAAAATAATAAAGGAACTCAGAAAACAATTCGTTCTGACTCGGTCGATAAACAATAAATTCACTGGATCCGAAACCAACTCCATTTTCAAGATTTTTTGCAATCCCCAATTTTCCATTCTCAAAACAGGGAGTTATTTTGGCGAGCAGAACATCGTTATTTTTAAAATATGTGTAGCTTCCTGCTACTGCCGACAGTTTTCGTGTTTGGTTAGGGTAAAAATATTTCTGATCGATTCCAAGAACATCCATCGGAACAAACGAGACAAGATCTTCATCCTTGAGCATACTTTTCGCTTCCCGTTTAGGAGGCTTAATCTCAGAAACTTCTCCCAGCCGTTTGACCTGCCAGCCCGCCTTCATTATTCAGCCTCCTTCACGTAATGTTTTCTGTAAATATTACGTAGTTCACAGCTTTTTCGCTTTTTCACACCAGCTCCTTAAGCGATTTGAGGATTGCAGCTGTTTCGGCGTCGAGCGATTCCAGCTCGGCGAGGATTTCAGCAGGGCTGCGCAGGGGTTCTTCTTCGGGCGTGTTGGGGTTTTTTACCGACAGATCGAACGTATCTTCTTTTACGTCGGCTATTTTAAGGTTCCAGCTGCGTTCCGTTTCGGCACCTGAAGGCTGTAATTCAACGAATTCAGCCAGATCGCCATCATTCAGCGGGTTGGTTTTACCCAGGCTCCGGCCCGGGTCAAGCTGATAATACCATATGTTTTTTGTGGGCTCGCCTTTCTGAAAAAACAGCACGACGATTTTCACACCGGCACCGAGGAAGGTGCCCTGCGGCATGTCGAGCACAGTATGAAGGCTGCAGCTTTCAAGCAGATACCTGCGCAAACTGATTGCGGCGTTGTCGGTATTCGACAGAAACGTATTCTTAATTACTACCGCAGCCCGTCCGCCGGCTTTGAGGTTTTTGATAAAATGTTGCAGAAAAAGAAAGGCTGTTTCGCCTGTTTTAATATCAAAATTCTGCTGTACTTCTTTACGCTCCTTTCCGCCGAATGGAGGGTTTGCAAGGATAACATGGTAGCGGTTCTTTTCCTGGATATCGCGGATGTTTTCGCCCAGGGTATTTGTGTGCACAAGGTTAGGCGCCTCGATTCCGTGCAGGATCATATTCATGTTGCCGATTACATAGGCAAGGTTCTTCTTCTCCTTGCCGAAGAAGGTGTCTTCCTGCAGGGTCTTCAAGTTGGTCGTAGTCTTTTCCATGCGCTCATAGATGTAATCGAAGGCCTCGCAGAGAAACCCACAGGAACCGGCTGCCCCGTCATAGACCTTTTCACCGATCTTCGGATCAATGATTTTGATTATCGCGCGAATAAGGGGCCTTGGCGTGTAATACTGCCCGCCGTTGCGCCCGGCGTTACCCATGTTCTTTATCTTTGTTTCATACAGATGGCTCAGCTCATGCTTCTCTTTCTGTGTCCTGAACTCAAGGCCGTCTATGTATTCAATAATCTCGCGCAAATTGTAACCGCTCTGGATGCGGTTTTTAAGCTCCGAAAATATTTCACCTATTTTGTATTCGATTGTCCGGGGGCTGTCCGCCTTTTGCTTGAATGAAGCCAGGTACGGAAACAGCTTTTCATCCACAAAACTTACAAGATCCGGCCCGGTCAAGGCCCTGTGATGATCAAGCCTTCCGTCGACTCCTTTCGGCATTGCCCAGACAGGCCAGCGGTATTCATAATCGAGAATATACCGATACTCTTCACCGGCAAGTTCAGCCTTATCGGACTTTACCTGCTCAAGCTCGTCGAGGTAGCGGAGAAACAGCACCCATGAGGTTTGCCCGATGTAATCAAGCTCGCTGTCGGCGCCTGAATCCTTGTAGAGAATGTCATCAATATTTTTAAAGGTCTGTTCGAACATGCTGCTTCCTTGAGTCCGGGCTCCGCGGGCCATCGTTTTATTATGTCAGGATTATACAACGGCAAACAGCGCGGGGGAAGTATTAATTTAAGTTTTAAAAGATTGCAGATTCCATATTGATCTCAATATGTTATAATAAATTAATGATTGTTAAAACAGTTACAAAGAAAAACCTGCATGACGCCTCAACAGCAAACCCCGACAGGGAATACTGGCTGTCGAAAAGCCCTGTTGAACGCCTTAACGCCGTTGAATTCCTTAGGAAACAATTTTATGCTGAATATCCCGAAAGACTTCAGAGAGTTTATACAATTACTAAACTCAAATAGCGACCAATTCGGCCTTGTTAATAATTAGACAGAATTTCCTTATTATTCATCCCATCATTATTTCCACAGGTAAGATAGGTGTTGCCTTTGTTTTAAACTTGTTCAGTTTCCTGTAATCCACTATTCCGTGATGTTGAAGAACCCCCAGGATAACCGAGACTTCTATTTTCAGTTGTCCGGAAATATTTCGAAGATTCGCTTCGGAAAGATATTTGCTGTACGGCTTTGCCAATTTCAGGATCTCCCTGATTTTCAGCATTTTTTCAGCATCTGCATCAGCCTCTTTTTCTTTTTTTGTTGTATTCTCAGAATCGAGATTATCCAGAAAACATTTATCATTATCAGGAGATAAATGAAGAAGCACATGGGCGATCTCATGAGCAAGCGTAAACCAGAAGTTATCTAGCCTGTCGTATCGCGCGGTATAAACAATCACCGGATTTTTTCCGTCAAAGAAACAGGCTCCGTCAAGGTATGTTTTGGATAGATGGGATTGAACAAAAACCTTGACGCCTGCTGAATTTAAATCGTTTATTATTCGCCTGACTCCATTTGGTTGAATTGTGTATTCGGATAGAGTTTCGGAGATTTTTTTTAACAGAGCCTGATTATAATCAGGTACATCAATTTTCTCTGCATGATTTTTTGCTATCCTCGCCCAGGTCTGAGAGTAGTATTGCGTGAACTGCTCATCTTCTTTCGACCTGCGCGCGCAATATTCGATATCCGGATTATCATAGACAAAAAAATCAATATCATCCCGGTTCCAGATATCTTTATATACTGACTTATATCCTTCAGCTGTATTGTCGCTGCAGTACCAGCCTTTCCTGCAGATTTCTGCAACCGGCATATACTTGCGAATTTCAGCCTTCGTCTTTACTGCTGATTCCTTATCGGTTTCATCATCAAGCTGCAGCCTGTAATTGTTGTCCAGATTCAGCCAGAATTCAGGACTTGAGCCCAATGCATTAGAAAGCAGCTTTGCTGTCTCAACCGTAACCCGTTGTTTATTGTTTATTAACTGGCTGATTGTTTTTCCTGAAAGCTCGGTAATTTCTGCGAGATCTTCCTGTGACCAACCGTTATATTCAAGTTCCCTTTTTATAATATCCCCGGCTCCAATCAAAACTGCCGGTTTTAAATCCCTGATCATTGCCATCGTTTTCTCCTATAAAAAGTCAACCACAAGCTAAAAATATAAGCTTATGATCTAGTCGGATATCAACCGACCATTACAGCTTCCCATGCTGCTGCCTGCATTTCCCTGTATTCTTTTCTAAAAGCCATTTTCATCGGATCAAACGGCTCTCTGGTTTTTAAAATTGTATATACCAAAGTGCTCATCTTGCGGGCGGCAGCTATTACACTCTTACCCGAGCCTTTCTGCTTCTTCATCGCTGCATACTTCGTCATTATTCGGTACGTCCCGGTCTTCTTTTGCATACGAACCATTCCCATCACCATCTGTACGAAGGCTGTCCTCAGTTCTACAGGCCCACGCTTTGTTATATGTCCATGATGTATTGTCATATTTGAGTTCTGCACCCATGGCACAAGCCCGGCGTTTGCTGCATATTTCTTCGCACTATCATATCTGCCGATATCGTCTGTATAGGCTCTTACTGTTGCTGCTGTTATTAGACCCACGCCTGGTATTGTCTGCAGAAGCTCAACATCTTCATCGTCCTCCACAAGCTCAGCCAAAACCTTTTCAAGCTGCTTGACTTGCGATGCCTGATTATCTATCATATCCAGTAACGGTATTACCGTTTTGGCAGCGCTTCCGTAAAAGTCGTGGTCCTCGAGACCGTTCAGGATTCGCTGCCTTTCTTTTTTACTCTGCAGCTGTCCGCGTTTGGTCTCTATTCCATAACCAAGTAATAAGCCATGCACCTGGTTCTTTAACGACACAACAGATTTTACCAGTATCGACCTGGATTTCAGCACCCTTCGAATATCCTCACTCTCTTGGGAACATAATATCGATTCAGGCAGCATGTCTTTCTCAAGAAACTCCGCCAGGGTGCGTGCATCATGTTTGTCTGTCTTTTTTACAGATTCATTCACTACCTTGAATTTCAAAGTATTCACTACAACCACTTCGACTCCAGCCTTTAACAGTTTATTGCGGAAATAACGGGCATTCCCGGTTGTTTCCACCGCTGCTCTCAACTCATATTCCTCTTCACAATATTCATCCAGCATTTTCAGAAATGCTCCATAACCATTTCCGCTGGTCGGATACATTCCCAATTGATCAATTTTTCGGTCTTCACTTAAAAGGCATACTGTAAACTGCGTTTTGTGAAGATCCACGCCAATACTCATCTTCATGTTCTATCTCCAATAGTTTGAAGCAGTGCCTATACGGTGAATTGTTCCATTCTCCTATCCGGTCTCGCAGACCATTGAATGTTTCGGTTACGGCTCTTCAATCTCCTAAACGGTCTCGCGGACCAGTAAAAATGTCGAACAGTAACCTTACTGCCTCAATTAAAGTTAAGGCAGTATATCAATTCACCAGCTCATGAAGACTTTTTATCATTCCTCCTTATTATCATTGGTAATGATTACTTACTTCATCAATACCGATAATTCCTACCGTCTTGTTCTCATTCTCCCATTCAATTTCAGTCTCAAGCCGGTATTTTCTGTCGATCCTGAAAGAGTACCTGTTTTGAAAACCTTTCATTTTTTTAAAATTCAAAGACGGTTTTTCCCTGAAATCATAGATATCCTTTGCGGCTGCGATAATAGCCACAACTTCAAAGAAGTTACTTATTACATGTTGTTCGAGTTTGTATTTCTTACTTTTATTTGTTGTATAAAGCTTTTCCAATTCCTTGTTTTTGAAATATGCTTCCACATATTCATTATCGGCCAAACAATACAACTTGTCAAGCTATTTTACCTTACACGTTAAACCTAATATACATATTGGTATCCGATTTAACTATTAAGCCCCCGCGGCAGGGATTGCAGCGGAAACGGCCCCGGCTTTCCGGCGGCCCGGAGGTAGCCGGGAAAAAAAGCCGGGTTCGGGCCGTTGCAGCGTAAAGCCCGGTGGACTGCGGAACGCAGGGCAGCCGCCCGTAATCTCAGTATTTACAAGACTTTATCTAAGCGGTAATATACGGCCATGAGCAAATACCCTTTTACTGAAATTGAGCCTAAATGGCAGAACTACTGGGAAGAGAACAACTCTTTCAGAGTCGAGGAAGACCCGTCTTTTCCGCCCGAGAAACGGATGTACGTACTGGACATGTTCCCATACCCGTCGGGGGCAGGCCTGCATGTGGGGCATCCCGAGGGCTATACGGCTACCGATATCTACTGCAGATACCTGAGGATGAACGGCTATAATGTGCTTCACCCGATGGGTTACGACTCTTTCGGTCTGCCGGCTGAAAACTATGCTATTAAAACAGGTACTCATCCGAAGACGACTACCGAAAAGAATATTGAACATTTCACAAAACAGATAAAGAGTCTGGGGTTCAGTTACGACTGGAGCCGTGAGATTAAAACCCATACGCCGGAATACTACCGCTGGACGCAGTGGATTTTTCTTCAGCTTTATAAAAAAGGCCTGGCATATGAATCGGCGGCTCCGATTAACTGGTGTCCGTCGTGCATGACGGGTCTTGCAAATGAAGAAGTCAACGACGGCACATGCGACCGCTGCGGGGCCCAGGTTGAGAAGAAGAATATTCGCCAGTGGATTCTGAAGATCACCGAATATGCAGACAAACTGCTTGAGGGGCTTGATGACCTGGACTGGTCCGATTCGATCAAGACAATGCAGCGCAACTGGATAGGCCGTTCAACCGGGGCTGATGTAAAGTTCAGTCTCGACGGAATTGATGAAGAGCTGGTTGTCTACACTACGCGCCCGGATACTCTCTTCGGCGCAACCTACATGGTTGTCAGCCCGGAGCATCCGCTTGTGGAAAAACTGACTACCGATGAACACCGTGCTGCTGTTGAAGCTTATATACGGCAGGCTTCGCTGAAATCCGATCTCGAACGTACTGATCTTGCGAAGGAAAAAACCGGTGTGTTCTCGGGAAGTTATGCCGTCAACCCGGTCAACGGGGAAAAGATTCCCGTCTGGGTTGCCGATTACGTTCTTATAAGCTACGGTACCGGAGCTATTATGGCGGTCCCGGCGCATGACGAACGCGACTGGGAGTTTGCAAAGGTTTTCAGCCTGCCGATCATAGAAGTACTTCAGGGCGGAAATGTCGATGAGGAAGCTTTCACCGGCGACGGCCCGCATGTCAACTCCGGCATACTCGACGGCCTGGGCAAACAGGAGGCAATCGATAAAATAACGGCATGGCTTGAAGAGCGCGGGCTTGGCAAAGCGGCTGTGAACTATAAACTTCGCGACTGGATTTTCAGCCGCCAGCGCTACTGGGGAGAGCCGATACCTCTGGTACACTGCCCGGAATGCGGCATTGTGCCTGTACCTGAAGAAGATCTGCCGCTTGAGCTTCCGGCCGTCGACAGTTACGAACCCTCGGGCACGGGAGAATCGCCGCTGGCAAGGATTGACGAGTGGGTCAACACGACCTGTCCCGTCTGCGGGGCCGCTGCAAAACGCGAAACAAACACCATGCCGCAGTGGGCCGGTTCATGCTGGTACTACCTGCGCTTTCTTGACCCGCACAACACCGCAACCTTTGCCGACGAAGCCGTGCAGGACTACTGGATGCCGGTAGATCTTTACGTTGGCGGCGCGGAACACGCGGTGCTTCACCTGCTGTACGCCCGGTTCTGGCACAAGGTGCTGTTTGATCTTGGCGTTGTTAAAACCCCGGAACCTTTCGCAAGGCTGATAAACCAGGGGCTAATTACGTCGTTTGCCTACCAGCGGCCGAACAAGTCGCTGGTTCCGGTTGACGAGGTTGAAGAGAAGGCCGAGGGCGAATACATCGAAAAAGCGACCGGCGAGGCGGTTGAACAGGTAATTGCGAAGATGAGCAAGAGCCTTAAGAACGTAATCAATCCCGACGACATAATAGCCGAATTCGGGGCCGACTCGATGCGGATGTACGAGATGTTCATGGGACCGCTGCAGGTTTCAAAACCATGGCAGACGAAGGGCCTTACGGGCGTGCACCGCTTCCTCGACCGCGTCTGGCGCGTCACCGGGAAGCCGGTTGTAGACGAAGAGGCGCCCGAAGAGCTTGAGAAGCTGCTTCATAAAACGATAAAGAAAGTAACCCATGATACGGCAAACCTTGAGTTCAACACGGCCATCAGCCAGATGATGATTTTTATCAATGAGCAGTTCAAGACAGACAAGGTTTATAAATCGGTATGGGAGTGCTTTCTGCTGCTGCTTTCTCCATATGCCCCGCATATTGCCGAAGAGTTGTGGGAAAAGCTGGGAAATGAGCCTTCTGTTGCAAAACAGCCCTGGCCTGAGTGGGATGAAGCCATGACGATAGAAGACCAGGTGACTGTTGTTATCCAGGTCAACGGCAAGCTTCGCGACAAGATTGAACTTGCAAGAGGAACCGCAAAGGCCGAACTTGAGCGCCTTGCCCTTGCGCAGGAGAAGATTCAGGCCTATACCGAGGGTAAAAAGATCGTTAAGGTTATTGCCGTGCCGGACAAGCTGGTTAATGTTGTAGTCAGGTAAAGATTGTCAGCCTTGAGACAATTCAAATAATTGACCGGAGCGAACAGTTATACGGTAAAATAAAAACCTTGACGGGTTAACCCCCGGAGCCTAAAATCCAAGGAGGTGTCCTCTCGGGGGTGATGGATGAAACTTCTGTTGATCCGTCCGAATATCGGCCGGCTCGAGCACAGTCTCTTTGTTGACGAAGCAAGAATGGAGCCCCTTCAGCTGGGAGTTCTTGCCGGACTTACACCCCCGGATGTGGAAGTCGAACTTTCCGACGACCGCTGCGAGGAAATTCCTTTTGATCGGAAATACAATCTTGTCGCGATAACCGTCGAAACATACACCGCCAGACGTGCTTATGAGATCAGCGAAGAATTCAGAAAGAGGGACGTTCCCGTTATTCTCGGCGGAATGCATATCACACTTGTGCCGGACGAAGCGGCTTCCCATGCCGATTCAATTCTGACCGGCGACGCTGAAACAGTCTGGACTGAGGTAATAGACGACGCCCGAAGGGGGGTATTGAAACCCCGCTATAACGGTCCGCCGGGTATACCGCAGCCGGGAACAATGACCAGAAGGGATCTGTTTAAGAACAAGGGATACCTGCCGATAACCTTGCTGCAGTTCGGCCGCGGCTGCCGCTATTCCTGTTCATACTGCGCGGTCAGCTCCTATTTCCACCGACAGCATTACAAACGGAATATTGACGAGGTTATACGCGAAATAGAATTACAGGATCGTAAAACCCTGTTCTTTGTGGATGATAATATCACTGCCGATCACCATGCGGCGAAGGAACTGTTCAGGGCGCTGATACCGCTTAAGATAAAATGGGTCTCACAGGCAAGCATGGATATAACCACAGACAGGGAACTTCTGACTCTGATGAGAAAAAGCGGTTGCCTCGGAAATGTAATCGGTTTTGAATCGCTTTCCGCTGAAAACCTGTCCGGAACCGGCAAAGCAGCAAATATCTCGGCGGCATCCGGTGATTACAGAACACAGATCCGGATTCTCCGCGACTTCGGGTTTCAGACCTGGGCAGCCTTCACTCTCGGCTACGACGGGGACAGTCCGGAATCAATCGAAAGGATGCTTGATTTCTCGCTGGAGAACCGCTTTACATTCGCGGCATTCAATATCCTTATGCCGTACCCAGGCACAGAGTTTTACCGAAAGCTGAAACGTGAAAACCGCCTGCTGTATGACGGAAAATGGTGGCTCCATCCCGAATACCGGTTTAATCACGCGTCCTATATCCCGGCGCAAATGACACCCGGGCAGCTGACCGGGGCGGGGTTGCGCTGCCGAAGCGTGTTCAACAGTCCCGGCTCAATATTCAGGAGAGCCTTTGACTTGAAAACCAATATGAGGAATCCGTTACAGCTGGGCATTTACTGCCTGTATAACCCGCTTTTCAGACAGGAAACTTTTAAAAAGCAGGGCATGCATCTCGGGTACAGCGAATGAAATTCAGTTTTTTTTTGGCAGATACAGATGATGATAATGACATCAGAAAAATGCTTGCCGAATGCTCCATGCCCGGCAGGATCGGCGCATCTTTCAGACGGGAGCCTGATTTTTTTCACGGCTGTACTGTTTCCGGCCGCAGCCACAGGGTTTACCTTGGAAGAAATGATGAGAACGGAGAGCCGGCATTTCTTCTGGTAACAGCCGATATGCCAAGGTATATAAACGGCAAAGTGAAAACCGTCGGCTACCTCGGCAGCCTCAGGGTAGCGGGAAAATACACGGGCCATTTTCTGCCGCTGAAGGCAATGGGATTTCTGCGTGAGAAAGAGGCGGAAACGGAACCGAAACTGTATTTCTCGGTAGTTTCGGAAGGGAATGCGACGGCAAGACGGATTTTCAGCGAACGCCCCAGACCGTCTTTTCCCAGGTCAGCCGGGATCGGTGAAATCTATACCGCCGGGATCTCAGTAGGGGGAAAAAAGAAGTCGGAAAAAACATCACCGGTGATCCGTAAAGGCTCGCCCGGCCTTCTTGACGACATTATAGACTTTTTAAACCGCGAAGGCTCCCGCAAAATGCTGCACCCCTGTTATTGCAGGAAAGACTTCACCGAAAACGGTTTAACCCGGGGATTCAGACTGGAGGATATGAGAATTGCATTCGATGGTCAGGAAATCATCGGAACAACAGGCTACTGGGACCAGTCCGCCTACAAGCAAACCGCGGTTACTTCATACGCCCGTTCGCTGCGGCTAATCAAACCGTTTTTTAATACAGCGGCAAGCCTGCTCAGACCGTTTACAGGCCTTCATCCCCTCCCGGAAATCGGCGGCTGTATTAAATCGGCATACGCGGCATTTGTCTGTATAAAAGACAATGAGCCTTCAGTGTTTAAAGCCCTTCTCGAGAGCATCTATAACATTGCCGTGGAGCGCGGCAAACACTATCTTCTTGCAGGTCTCTCTGAAAAGAACCCGCTGCTTGAGACATTAAAAAAATACAGACACATTTCATACAAAAGCAGCATATTTATGTTTTCTCTGGATGGGGACCTCCCCGGCGGACTTGTTGAAGATCTCTACCGGGCAGGACAGGCCCCGTACATTGAGATAGCTGCATTGTAAGGAGCATGCGTAGTGAAAAAAAGCCGTCAATTGTCGTTTCTTGAAGCCTCATCGATTGTGATGGGATCAGGCGTAGGGGGCGGAATCATGGCAGTTCCGTTTCTTGCCTCTGCAAGCGGTTTTGTTTCATTTTTACTGATACTGCTTGCCGCATACGGCTTCAACCTGCTTATTCACCTTATGCTGGTGGAAGTAATGTTCCGCGACGGAAGCGACAACCAGATAGTCGAATTAATACGCCGTTATGTATTCCGGGGCAGGATCGGTCTTTACGTGCTCCAGGTTTTATTCGTTTTTCTGCTGCTCTCGTTTCTGGCAAATCTTTCAGCCTACCTGCAGGGCAGCGGGGAGATCCTGGCGGAACTCACAGGACTGCCCAACCCGATTTCGAGAACAAGTCTCTACCTGCTCTCGGCAGCCGTTATATTCTTCGGTCTTAAAAACGTGGGAATTTTCGAAAAATACGCGCTCTTCGGAATTATTATCATGGTTATAATTATTCTCACGGGAACCGTAAAGATTCCTTTCAGTATTGACCTTTCATTCACCGGCGGTGCAAAATCCGTCCTTGCTCTCTACGGAATGGTGATGTACAGCTTATTTTCCTTTTTTGCAGTACCCCAGGCAGTAAAGGGGCTATCTCACAACAGAAAGGCTGCGGTCGGCGCAGTGATCCTGGGGACAAGCCTTAATTGCATGCTGATTTTCTTTTTCACAATAACAGCAATGGGTATATCCGGATCCGTTACCGGGATAGCGATAGTCGGCATCGGGCAGGCCGCAGGAAAAGTGGTACAGACAGCCGGATCGCTTTTCATCATCCTTGCCATGCTGACCAGCTTCTGGTCTGTCTCGCTTGCGCTCGCCGACATAATCAGTGAAAGAACTGGCGCAGGCGCACGTCTGTCATGGCTGTCGGCCACCCTGCCGCCGCTTCTGCTCACATTTACGGGCTTATTCAGCTTTATCGGGTTTCTGACGATAGCAGCGGGCATTGTCGCGCTGATTCTCGTTTTTGTGACTGTTCCGCTGTATTTAATGGCGAAGAAAGAGGGCCCGGTCAAAGACCCTCAATGGACTCTGGGCAGATGGGGCCATCCCATAATACTTGTCATTCTTATAATTATGGCGGTCCTGATGGGGCTCGGCTCACTTGTTTCGATTTGATCCAAGACAGTTTCACGAGACGGTTACCCGGAGCCCCCTGTTAAAAACCGTTTTTCAGCTTTTTATCCCGCTTGAAGCAACCGACTGAACAAACCATTTCTGAAAAACAAGGAAGAGTATAAGAAGCGGAATTGTAATCATTGATGCAAAAGCAAACAGGTCTCCCCAGACTTTGGGATCCTGGCTGAAAAACTGCTGAATTGCGATTGGCAGGGGCCGGTATTCCTCTCCCCGGGTTACTATCAGCGGCCAGAGAAATTCTCCCCAGCGCATAATTCCCTGCAGAATTGCAACAGTTGCGTAAATAGGTTTGGATAGCGGCACAATAATTTTGACAAAAACCTGTAATGATGAAGCTCCGTCGATCTTTGCGGCTTCATCGAGGGCCCCGGGCAGAGAGATAAAAAACTGATAGAAGAGAAATATCGAAAAGGGGTCCGCTATATAGGGTATTATCTGAACATGATAACTGTCTATCCAGCCGAATTTATTAACTATAAAAAGTAAAGGTATAACCACTGCTTCATTAGGCACTATTATCAATGCAATAATTACAGCAACAAGCAGATTTCTGCCTTTAAACCTGAGCCTTGCAAGCGCGAAAGCAATAAGACTGTTTACAATTAATCCGCATACTACCGCTGTGGTGGTAATAAAGACTGAATTAAACAGGAACCGGCCGAATCTCATCTGATCAAAAACGTCTTTATAGTTTTTAAACCCGATATCGCCGTACGGAATAAATCCTTTAAAACTGCTCATATCGCTGATAATCTGCGTTTCATTATTTTTCAGGGAAGAGACAAACATGAAGACAATCGGAAACAGAAAGAAAACAACAAGAGCGCACATTAAAATGTACTGTAAGGTTTTTTTTACCATTTTACCTGTATGATTAGTCAATTGCTCTCTCCTCTTTTATAAATTTCCGCTGTATAAGCGATATGATCAGAACGATTAAAAAGAAGATTATCGCAATGGATGATGCATAACCTACCTTCAGCTGTTTAAATCCCTGTTTGTACAGATAAACAATCGATGTTATTGTCGCGTTCTGAGGCCCTCCCTTGGTAAGAACCCAAACCTGCGTAAACAACTTAAAGGCCAGGATTGTCGTTGATGTGGCGACAAAAATGGTTGTATTACGAAGCTGGGGAATTGTCACATTACGGAACCGTCTCCATGGTCCGGCCCCGTCCATCATTGCCGATTCATACAACTCCTGGGGTATATCCTGTAAACCGGCAAGATAGATTATCATCTGGAAACCTACCCCCTGCCAGACGGAAAGAATTATAATGGCTGCCATTGCATAATCGGGATCTTTCAGCCAGGAGATTTCAGTAACTGCTCCAAAGCTGATAAAGCTTATTATTTTATTTATAAACCCCGCTTCAGGGTGATAAAGAAACGACCAGACAATTGCAACAACTACCATTGTAGTTACAACCGGGCTGAAATAAACCGTTCTGAAAAAATTCACGAATTTTACTTTCTGGTTTATAAGCATGGCCAGCCCAAGGGCAAAAGCGGTCTGAACCGGGACAACGACTATTACAAATATAAAATTATTTTTCAATGCCGTATGAAAATTCGAATCCTGGGCAAGCCTTATAAAATTCCTTAACCCGACAAATGCAGTTGGCAGATTTTTATTGGGTATAAGCCGCTGATCGGTAAAAGAAAATATAAATGCCAGAATAAACGGTAAAATTAAAAAAACAAAAAGCAAAATCAGCGCCGGCGCACAAAACAGCCATGCTGAAAGTTCTTCTTTTTTTCTTAAATTCTGGATTTTTTCCTGTTTACTCATTTTTTTTCCTTGGGAAAAGGTCCCGTACATAAAAGTACGGGACTATTTTTTTATTTATTTAAGAGGATATCCTGAATTGTCTTCGATATCCTGGTCAATTATTGCAGCGGCTCTGTCGAGTTCTGATTTTACATCAGCGCCGGTAATGATATTCTGAACTGCCTCGGCAAAAGCGCTTGATATTACAGGGTAAGCAGGCGTGACCGGCCGCGGAACTGCAACATCTGAATTTAACTGCTGGGTAAAAACTTCCAGAGGAGCGCCTTTACCGTATAGCGATGAGCGTGCAAGGGCGGATATTCTTGCCGGAACAGCCCCGTTTCCATTGCTCATGAACAAGGTCTGGCTGGGCTGCATGATATATTCAAGAAATTTCCAGGCTGCGTCGGGATTCTTACTCTGCGAGGTAAGACCCCAGCACCATGAACCCATTCCGGTTACAGCGGTTTTTTTCATTTCCGGCATCGGCAACAGAACCAGATCATCTCCAAGTCCCTGGCTGTGCGGCTGCCACATCCAATGTCCTACCAGCGCCAATGCACAGTTTTTCTTACCGTAAAAATCATCATCTCCTGCGGGCTGTGCAACTGCGTATCCTTTGTTGAACAGATCCTGGAACCATTCCATTGCAGCAACTGCTTCGGGCCCGTTTATGACGCCTTCGGCAGACTGGTAATCGCTTCGGTCAATCAAATCCCCGCCGAAAGCCTGAACAATCGGGGAGAATCCGTACGCATACCATTCACCCTGGCCATAATCCATCTTGAGATCAATTACATAATCAGTTTCGGGAAGAGCTTTCAGTTTTGCCAGAGCATCATTAAACTCAGCAAAAGACCACCTGTCTTCCATTGAAGTCGGTATTCTCACCCCTGCTTTTTCAAGATAGGCCTTATTTGCCCAAATGCTTAAGCCGGAATCGAATGTTCCAAGCGCATACAGTTTTCCTTCGTAAGTTCCCTGGGCGATAAGCGAAGGAAGTATATCGGCTTTCATTTCAGCGGAGATATACCCGTCCATCGGAATAATGTGCCCGGCCCATGCATAGTTATAAACGTAGGGTCCGTCAAAATCCAGCAAGTCCGGAAGATCGCCGGCAAGGGCAGCGGCGCTTACCTGGTCGTTATATGAACCTTCGGGCAGCATTGTTGCATTAACAAACACCTCGTCCTGCATCGAATTGAATTCCTCAATCTGGGTATTCAGTACTTCGCGTTCTTCCCCCTTACCGGAGTGGAACCATACTTCGATAGTAACCGGTCCGTCTGCTTCAGCAGCTTCCTGCTGCCCTCCCGCAAACAGAGGTATTGCCGTCAATATTATCAGCAACACTAACGATACTTTCTTCATCATCTTACCTCCATAAGATTTTTTATTTACTTTATGGTTATGCTTCCGTAATCAGAAGCAATCACAATATCAGCCAATGATTTATGCTCTTTAATTATTTCATGTTCACGCACAAGAACATCTTCAATAAACCCGTCGAACTCTTCCCGGTTCCGCTCTCTCCTTGCCTCCAAAGTTTGCCTGAAATTACAATCAATAAAAATCCTGTAATCAACAAAATCAAGACTGGACGTAAAGGTGCCTTCAACTATAAGGACCTCTGTCCCGGAAAGATCAAGCTCTTCACAGGAAATGCTGTCGGCGTCAAAATCAACCAGCGGTTTATAGATGATCCCTTCGCCCTTCTTGAATGATCGCAGATTTGAATCAAGAAAATCGAGTTTAACCTCGTAGAGACCCACCTGCTCAATATTATTCCTCCGCATTCGGGCGTTTGTTTTCGGCGGAAAAACGAAGTAGTCGTCCTGCTGAAGAATCTCCGCTTTTATGCCGTCCCCGGTTAAAAGCCGGCGGATTTCAAGCGCCATTTCGGACTTTCCGGCGCCGGATTCCCCGGAAACGCTTACCACCCGGTTCTTTTTATAATTTTGTTTAAGGATCCCGGTAATCTCGACGGCCCTGTCTGTATGCTTTTTCTTTATAACCAGTTTGTCGCCTATCATGCTGAATAACTCCGCTTTTCAATCTTTTCGCTGATCAGCCGATGTGCCTGATCAGGGGTCATCTGGCAGAGGTAAAGTCCGGAATGCTCAAACCCTCCGAATTCCTGGGTGAAGGGCAGAAAATCAAAATATATTCCCGCGCCGGTATTGGAAACAATATTAAATGCGGGCTCTCTGCCGATTGCCGGCATTATTTCCATAATTGCGGAAACAGCATCAGACCAGGCCTGAGCCGTATCTGAAATCTCTTTGTCATCAAGCTGAAAAAGAAAATCCTTTCCGCTTTCCTTTACTATCAGCGTCATATTCAGCGGACGTTCCATATAGTAGGGAACAACAAGCTTTACTGTTCCGTAATCCTTAAGCGTCAGGGACGACGGATTTTTCGCAAGCAGATAAGACGAAAAACTCATTCCGTTTTCATTCAGGAAATCAATATTCCTTTTTACTCTTCCCGGCATTACCGAGCTGAAACCTATCTGCTGGTGATCATGCTTAAGTGAGCCGCCGACTGCTTTACCGTAATTCTTGATTACGGAGACCCACCCTTTTCCGGTTTCCTGGAAAAACCGGCTGCTGTTTTCAAGCAGCCATCCCTCAACGGCGGCAGTCCGGCCAAGTACGACAGCCAGATCCTTTACCGGCATATTGGTCCAGTCGTTATCATGAAAAGAGCTTGTCCACTGAAGGAAGTGAAACCCTGCGGACATCTCTGCCTGCACCGGGTAATCATGGGGATAAAGAATCGGGAAAAGGTTCTTATTTATAAAGGTGTACCCGCTGCTCAACTTTTTCAGATCAAGAATGCCGGTGGTTTTTCCGCTGCAGATTACGCATTCGGGAATCTCCCTGTTTGCAGACTGCGTATTATCTTTGGGCCGGGACGCCCGCTTTGCATTAAAAACAACATAGTTATCAGTTCTCGGATCCCTGGCAACCTGTATCTCAGGTAAATAATTGCAGATCTGTTCGTCTTCGCGGAAATACGAAACCAGTTTATCGGCGGTGAGCGAAGTAATATCTTCACTCTGGGTTAAACTTTTCATGAAATCAAAACCGATGCCGCCGTTCATACGCCGGTCTCCTCAGGTTTAAACCCGATATCCCGGAAAAAACCGGAAACAGCCCTGTTCCAGGTGAAATCAGGTATTGTCCGTCTGTATGCATTTTCCGCCGTTTCATCCCGGAATCCTGTATTGGAAAGGACCTTTCTCAGGGCCACGGCAAAACCTTGAATATCATCCGCTTCAACAATCAGCGCCCCGGCGCCTGCGGCGTCAGAACTTTGAGCGACAAGATACTCAACGGCAAACGGAATTAAATCACTGGTTACGACAGCCGTCCGGCAGGCTGCCGCTTCCTGAACCGACATTCCGAAGCCTTCCATGACCGACGGGGAACAGTAAACATCCGTAATATTGTACAGCGCAGGCAGGTATTCCCAGACTGAACCGAGAACTGCAACTCTTGAAACAATCCCCAGCTTGTCAATCAGTTTAAGCAACTCTTTGCCCGTCGGGCTTTGTCTGTCGATCGTTATCGCAAGAAATAACAGCGGGAATTCGTCAGCTATTTCAGCAAAAGCCCTGATTAATATATCCTTGCGTTTTGTTTTATCCGTACGGCTGATTTCAGTCACGATTAAACCGTTATGAAAATCTGTCGCGTTATTACCAGAAACACCCTCAGCAAGGATCCTGTAAACCGGATCGTCAGCATCGACTTGAAACGGATGATAACGTTCAACCTCAATACACGGGGGAATAAATGCAATTTTTCCATTAAACCCGTAATCCTGCCTTAACGAAATCCTTATTTTCTCCGAGGTTGCTACAACTGTTTCTACAGACCTGAGTATTTCATTTTCAGCTTTTAGCCGCTCTGCCATTCGTAAATTTTCATTTTCTTTTTCAGTTGTTTTCTTTCTTTTAATCCCGCCCAGCGAGTGAGGAATCCAGATATGCTTTACGGGTGTTTCAATTCTTTCCAATGCCCTGACAACAACAGCGGCCGCATCCCAGTAATGCGAGATAATCATTTTCGGCGGAACAGATTCTGCCTCAATCATTTTCAGCAGGTTATCCGACAGCGCTGTCACCTGCTCATGCATATCTTCTTTTCGTATAAACCCGGGGTGGCCGTCTTCAAGATAGATAATCCGCCGTGATTCGTCTTTAAACTCCGTTCCGGTCTGCATTTTTCCGGTAACCGGGTGCGGATACCCTCCCCGGTTTACAATGGTCACTTTAAAACCGAACAGCACAAGCGCATCGGCAAATTGATTGACAAAAATATTCTGACCTCCGGTATCCTTCAGCCCGGGAACAATCTTCCATTCATGAACTCCATGGTTTGTAACCATAATAATATGGGGGGCTTTGTTTGTTTTAAACGCATCAGAATCGCTAATCATTTACATATCATTTCGGTTTATTTAAATGGAAACGTTTCCGTTCCATTGAAAGATAATACCCCGACTTATTCCCTTTGTCAAATAAAAATTGTAATTATTCGGGATTTATCATCATACTACTGGTTAATCAGCTGCCCCTGTCTATCAGTTCCGGCTTGAGACAGATGTTTACAGGTTCTACATTTCTCTGGTTTCTGCGCTCTATAAGATCAATTATCTTCTCGGCTCCCAGCTCTCCCAGTTCGGAAGCATCCTGTCTGACCGTGGATAAATTTACATATTCGGTCGGACTGATATCGTCATAACCAATCAGCCGTATATCTGAAGACAGTTCCTGTTTGGCTTTAAGTCCGCCCAGAGCCAGAACGTCGCAATAATAGAAAATTCCGTCGGTCCTTTTTTTCGTAATGATATCCTTGGTCACGTTATAGGCTTCAGTTTCATCATAGGGGATTCGATATTCGTCACAGATCTCCATTCCGGCATCATCCAGTCTTGCCTTGAAACCGGAAAATCTTTCCTTTTCCTGCTGGGATTCAGATAAATCTCCAATAAAACTGATCTTTTTACAATTTTTATCCAGTAGATAATCCGCCGCCAGCTGACCACCATGCATATTATCAAAAAAAATGGAGTTTTCGCCCTTCTCATGAAGATCCAGATAAATGAAATCATTATTATGATCTTTCAGCATGGTTTTTTCGTTATCCGTAAGCGGATCTACCAATGACAGCAAACCTGCAAAATCAGCATACATAATCTGCCTGAAGACTGCTTCACGCTGCTTTCCGACATTAAAGATCAGAAGACTGTAACCTCTTTCATTTACGTAAGCGTATATTCCCTCTAATATTTTCAACGAGAATTTATGGGTTATTTTGGGCAGAATAATTCCGATTGTCGAGTTTGTATTATATCCGGACACCAGCATTTTAGCCATTTTGTTGGGTTTGTAGTCCAGTCTTCGCGCAACTTCAAGAATTTTTTCCCTGGTCGAATCCTTTACACCCTGGCTTCCGTTTAAAACCCTGGACACCGTACCGAGACCGTATCCGGATATCTTAACAATATCTTTAATCGTAACACTCATATTTACATCATATTTATTTTAGAAACTTTTATCAATGTTTTTTCGGGCAATTGGGAAACGTTTCCCTTTTTAAAGGAAAACTAACAACATGACTTGTAAACATCCCGCCCGGTTAAGAACCGGCAACCCGGATATTCCGGATATCATGCAGCATATCAAGATTATAACATCGTTTAAATGCAGCTTCACCGTCGTGGTATTCCTGAACAACCATGAAATCGGTGCCTGAAGGAAGCTGGAGCAATTCTTCCCGCCCAAGTTTTTTCTGCAGACTTTTCTTCCTTACGACCTTCTCCATCGGGTATTTCCGGCCGGAAGAAAAGTCAATATAGGCATCATCGCCGGTCCTGCTGTCGAAAAAAAGGATCTTCCACATGATTCTGACCAGCTCTCCTTTTTTATTAAATACTTCATGATGAAGGAAGTCCACGTCCAGCATCATACCGGGGACAATCTCAATATCTCTCCAATAAAGGCTCATGCAGTTATTATACATTAGCTGACAAAAAATTAACCTGATTTCACCTTAATCTTTTTTATCCAGATTACGAATTTTAGCAATATGGATTGTAACGCCGACTGCAACAGCGGAGACTATTATTCTGACTAAAGCCGACTCGATGAAAAAAATAATTGAAATAGATATTCCCGTCCATAGAAACGCAATAGAGATCAATTTTGTTCTTTGCGATACAGCCCTGTATTCAAAATACTGTTTTATGAATGTTCCCAAAACTTTATGATTCACCAGCCAGTTATACATCCTGCCGGAACCTTTCATATAGCAGGCAGCTGAAATCAGGAGAAAGGGTGTGGTCGGAAGAACAGGAACAAAAATACCGGTAATTCCGAATAACAGCGAAAGATGTCCTGATACCAGCAGAATATTTTTTTTCATAGTATTATTCCGGCGATGAGGAATAAAACCTCACCGCCGGAGACCTCTCCCAACCTGATGTTAATCATTTCAGATCAAAGCGATCAAGATTCATCACCTTGTTCCAGGCCCCGGTAAAATCATTTACAAACTTCTCACCGGAATCTTCACATGCATATACCTCGGCAATTGCCCTGAGCTGTGAATTTGAACCGAATACAAGATCTACCCTTGATGCATTCCATCGTTTCTTTCCTGTCGCCCGATCTATTCCTTCAAACTCATCGCCGTCATTATCTACAGGCTTCCATTCGGTTTTCATATCAAGCAGATTGACAAAAAAATCATTGGTGAGACTGCCGGGATTATCAGTTAATACTCCGTTTACACTTTGTCCATAATCAGCTCCCAGAACTCTCAACCCGCCGATTAGTACGGTCATCTCCGGCGCCGTCAATGTTAACAACTGGGCCTTATCAAGCAGCAATTCTTCAGCTGACACACTGTATTTTGTCTTTTGATAATTGCGGAACCCGTCAGAACATGGTTCCAGCACTGCAAAGGAATTAATATCCGTCTGCTCCTGCGTTGCATCAGTTCGACCTGGAGAAAACGGAACAGTTATATTTTTCCCGGCTTTTTCTGCGGCTTTCTCAATACCGGCGCATCCGCCCAAAACAATAAGATCTGCGAGTGATATCTTCTTTCCGCCGGACTGAACGTCATTGAATTTCCTGCGGACGGTCTCCAGCTTATCAAGCACCTTTTTAAGCTGCTTCGGCTGGTTAACTTCCCAGTCTTTCTGCGGGGAAAGCCTGATGCGCGCGCCGTTTGCCCCGCCGCGATAATCCGATCCCCGGAATGTGGAAGCTGAAGCCCATGCGACTGACACAAGCTCGGAAACCGTTAATCCCGAATCAAGGACCATTTGTTTAAGGACGTCTACATCATCGGAGTCTACAAGTTCATAATCAGCCCCGGGAACAGGGTCCTGCCAGATCAGTTCTTCTTCCGGAACTTCAGCCCCGAGGTACCTGCTGCGGGGGCCCATATCCCTGTGCGTCAGTTTAAACCAGGCCCGTGCAAAAGCATCTGCAAATTGATCCGGGTTTTCAAGATAACGTCTGGCAATTTTCTCGTATTTAGGATCAAATTTCAGTGAAAGGTCCGCTGTAGTCATCATTGGACGATGTTTTTTTGAAGGATCATGGGCATCGACAACCATATCAGCTTCATCAACATCCTTTGCCAGCCACTGGTAGGCGCCTGCAGGGCTTTTAAGAAGTTCCCACTCATATTTGAACATTACCCTGAGGTATCCTGAATCCCATTTTGTCGGGTTCGGCTTCCATGCCCCTTCAATTCCGCTGCTTATTGTATCTCCTGCCCTGCCGCTTTTAAAACGGCTCTTCCAGCCTAGGCCCTGTTCTTCTAATGGTGCAGCCTCCGGTTCAGGCCCTACGTTGGCGGCATCACCTGCGCCGTGGCATTTTCCGAAGGTGTGTCCGCCTGCTATCAGCGCAACTGTTTCCTCATCATTCATTGCCATCCTGGCAAAAGTGTCCCTGACATCGTGAGCGGAATCTGCAGGCACCGGGGAGCCGTTGGGGCCTTCGGGATTTACATATATCAAACCCATCTGGACCGCGGCGAGAGGGTTTTCCAGATCTCTTTTTCCCGAATACCGCTTGTCACCCAGCCATTCGGTTTCAGTTCCCCAATAAACATCTTCTTCAGGTTCCCAAATATCTTCACGCCCGCCGGCAAATCCGAAAGTTTTGACCCCCATTGATTCAAGAGCGCAGTTCCCTGCAAGAATCATCAGATCGGCCCATGATATCTTTTTACCGTATTTCTGTTTTATCGGCCAAAGCAGGCGCCTTGCCTTGTCAAGATTAACATTGTCCGGCCAGCTGTTAAGAGGGGCAAACCGCTGGTTACCGGTGTTGCCGCCGCCGCGACCGTCGCTTGTTCGATATGTTCCGGCGCTGTGCCAGGCCATACGGATGAACAGTGGACCATAATGACCGTAATCTGCCGGCCACCAGTCTTTTGAATCGGTCATCAGGCTGTAAAGATCATTTTTCAGGGCCGGAAGGTCCAGTTTTTTAAACTCTTCCGCATAATTGAAGTTTTTATCCATAGGGTTAAGTTTTGAGGAATTCTGATGAAGGATTTTGAGATTTAACTGGTTCGGCCACCAGTCCCGATTCGATGTGCCCCTTGACGACAAACCGCTTGTTGCACCGGTTACAGGACATTTACTCTTTTCTTTCATATTTTTTTACTCCTGTATGCCTTTCGGCTGAATTAGTTTGCACAATATGTTTACCAGCGTAAAATATATTGCGCTATTCGGAACGATTACTATTATATGTTAAAAAAATCAGCTGCACGAATCGCAAACTCCAAAAAATTCAATTCGGTGTTTATTTGTTTTAAAACCGGCAATCGCTTCAACTTCAGCATTCAGATTAGATTTTATCGGTATTTCCAGGTCAATCACAGCTCCGCATTTCTCACAGATAAAATGATAATGATCGCCCTTCTTTGCCTCAAACCTGTCGAACGTGCTGCCGAAATCAAGTTTGTCTACAAGTCCGAGTTCGACAAGTATGCCCAGATTCCGGTAAACAGTTCCCGGACTCAGGCTGGGATAATTTGCTTTTAACTGGTCATAAATCCAGTTGGCTGTTGGATGACTGCCTGTATTCTTTAAAATCCCAAGAATCTCATCTCTAAGCTTGCTCTTTCGGTATTCCATAGTAATCGTTACTATTATCATTATAATATTCCCGATCAGCCCTGTCAAATTAATTTCAAACAATTATGTCTTTATTATGGTATAATGCTTTCATACTTAACAGTTCAATGATTTTAAAATCAGGAGAGGAGATGCGCATGAGCATATACCGAACCCGAATCAATGCGCTTTGCGAATGGATGCAGAGTGAAAAAATCGATGCGCTTATAATTGAGGATGCCGAAAACAGGCGTTCCCGGAACCTGCGCTATCTTACAGGAATGGATTCGGATGCTGTTTTTGCCGTTTTTTCCGACGGAGCAACCGTACTTATACCCTGGGACATGATTCTTGCCGAAAAAACCGCGGAAGCAGATAAAATAATCGCATACAGCGAGTTTGAACGTAACCCGGTTAAAGCAATAAGCACCGTGTGCAAGGACAATCTTCTTTGCGGGCGGATAGAGCTTTCATCGCAGACGCCCCATCTTCTATACACCGAGATTGCCGCTGAAATGCGGAAATCTGAAATTATCTGCCGTGCCGACGGCGTTGCCGACAAGCTGCTTGATATGCGCGCAGTAAAGGACGACGCCGAGATAGAACTCTACCGCCGCGCAGGCATTATGACGAACAGGCTTATCGACGCCATTGAAACCGGCTTCAGGGACGGCAGCATTAAAACCGAGATTGACGCGGCAATGCTTGTAGAAACCGAATCGCGCAGGCTCGGCGCCGACGGTTCAAGTTTTACAACCCTGGCCGCGGGGCCTTCCCGCTCATGGGGAATACACTGCATACCGGCTTACGGCGCCGGACCCATAGGCTGTACAGCCGAAAACGGCGGAGGCGGACTTTCAATCATAGACTGCGGACTGAATCTGGACGGATACGCAACCGACATTACCCTGACAATATGTCGCGGAAAGCTTTCAGATAAACAGCAGCAGATGGTTGAGCTCGTAGCCGAAGCGCATTCAATCGGAGCGAAAGCCGGGGGGTTAAACGAGATTACAGGAAAGGCTGTAGCCGAAGCAGTTGACAAGCATTTCGCAGCGGCAGGCTGGACCATGCCGCACAGCCTCGGACACGGAATAGGCCTGGACGTGCATGAAGCACCAATACTGAAAAACCATCCGTTGTATGATAAACCGCTTAAACCGGGAATGGTATTCACCATCGAACCGGGCCTTTATGATGCCGAGGCAGGCGGGGTACGGCTTGAGAATGATTATCTGATGACGAAAAACGGCGCGGAAGCGCTCACCTCTTCCCGGATTCTGATGCTTTAGTAATATAAAATACTCCCCGTTCCTGCTCAACTGCTTCGATTTTGCCGTCCGATTCCAGAACATCAAGGTATTTGTTTATTTCATTGATATGCAGCCCGAGGACTTGTACCAGATCTTCGCCTGTACAGGGACGTCTTGATATTGTTCCGAGAATTGCCGATTCAACATCGCTTCTGAACGACTCAATATTCTTTCGGCTTCCTGCTGAACTGATAATCTCAATATTGGGAAGCGCCCAGGCCTCCGCCAGTTGCTGCAGTTCATCCCTGCCGGCGGGTTTCAGGCCGGCAACCACTCCCGGCCTGTCAAGGGTATTAAGCTGAACCGAATCAGGATTAATCTTTTTAATAATATCCTTCAATTCAAACAAATCCTTTTCGGAATTGTTGTAATCAGGCAGAATAAAGACTTCAAGCCAGATTTTTCCCGGAAACTCCTTTCGGAAAGCAATCAGCCCTTTGATTATCTTTTCAATATCGAGGCCTGCTGCCGGCCTGTTTATTCTGATAAAAGATTCGGAAACAACAGCATCAAGAGAAGGAAGAACAACATCTGCGTTCATTAATTCATCCCTCACGTCCTTCTCAAACAACAGGGTCCCGTTGGTCAGAACCGCAACCGGAATGGCCGGTTTTGCTCTTTTAATAAAATTGAGAACATCGCCCAACCTGGAATTCAATAACGGTTCGCCTGAACCCGAAAAGGTAATATAATCAGGATCAGGGTTATTACTGAAATAATGGGATAATTCTTCGGTTATCTTCTCATACCTGATATATTCCTTCCGGTCGATTGTCAGTTTTGTTGTTTTTCCGACCTCACAGTAAACGCAATCCAGAGAGCATACCTTCTTCGGGACAAGATCAACTCCAAGTGATATTCCGAGACGGCGCGAAGGCACCGGACCAAACAGATATTTATACATCAGAAAACTCCTGCAGCTTAAAAATTTTCTTCACAGTGTGATTATAACTTAATTATGCCGTTATTACATCCTTCCCGACTCTGTTAATCCGGTGACAGAATTATTCCAGCACCATATCCTGTCGTTAAAACAGGCTGTAACTGTTTCACCCGAATCTGCTTCATAAAATATTGTCTTCCGGTTCAGCGGAACCGTTATATAAAGAGTTCCGGTTTCAGGTATTTGATCATTTTTTACCATTACCGGAGGGTAAAACGGATTGTCCGCAATATATGTGCCGCCCAGGACCGGAACGGCAAAAACCATCGTGTCGGCGGCTTTAATTGACGATTCCCGGAACAGACCGTATCCAAGCCTGCTGATAACCGGAGCGGGATCAAGAAGCCAGCATCCTCCGGGCTCCGTAAGCTCCGAAACTTTTTCTGCAACCGACGTCCTGAAAGCCGAAGTATCAAATCCCCGGACGACAACGGTGTTAAGCAGGCAGCTTTTAAGCACTTCACAGGCAAAACCGTTCTCCCATTCAAGTTCAAGTCGCCCCCCGGCCGCATCAGCCGGATAAACAGCACCGGCCGGATAACCGCCGGGTCCGAACGCAAATACCGGCCGCGCCAGAACCGGCAGGTTTACACCACGGGCTATCCGTATTGATATTTCAGTGCTGCCGGAAGAAGCTTCAGCCGGGACAATACAGCTTGTATAAACCGGCAGACCCGCTTCCGTTTTTTCCGGATATTCTATCCGCCATGAAACTACTGCTGAACAAGTATCCGCGGCTTCACCGGGAAAATCCGGCAGGCAAAGCGTTATCACCCTGCTGCAAAACAGTTCACAGCCGGCAGCCTGTAAAAAGAAAACAAGAATAATTATTAATTTATACCGGAGACATTTCAGACCCACATGGAAGAATAACGGGATTTATTTCAGACGCTTCAGTTTGTCCCGGTAAAGGCTGCGGATTTCTTTCAATATCTTCATATATTCCGGACTCCGGTAATCCGGGTATGTCCACGGTAAAGGATGATACTCTTTTTTCATGTAAATAAGCGTCACTTCGCCGTAAATACCTTTTGCAAGAGGAATACGATGTCCGACATTTTTTGTTGTAGCAAGAATAAGCCTGTTAAGATCAAGCAGCCCGGGATCAAGGTTAACTTTGCGGTTCCCTGACAGGGCCCATCTTTCTTCTATTCCGTTTGTTAGAATTTTGATTCCGGCAAGATCCGAAGGGTCAACAAGTCTCTCAAATGAGTAAAAACGCCTTCTTATACCGTTTCCCATCTCATTGTCGTAGTAACTGGTCCAACTGAAATCAAGCGTCTCAGAAACCATATCTGAAGGGCCGAAAGCTTCTTCAAGCACCGAAAGCAGCTCGGAATCAATCTCTTCAAGCGTCGAAAGAACACCGATTATAAGATTTTCCTTTGCAAAATTTTTAATCTCGCCCATAACAACCCCTGTAAAACAGCAATGCGAAAACTGCCGACATTATTTTATTCTGATTGGTGAAAAGATCCGCTTGTTAAAAGCAGTTTTACAGTAAGTTTCTGCACCATAAAACATATTTCTGCTTGCAGTTTTAGCATTGTTCTTATACCCTTTATACATGGAAGATTCAAGCAGGGCTTATGCTGAAAAGCTCCAGGCGGCTCTCCTCGAAAAACAGACTTTCATTAACCGTGAAGTAATTCAGATACTGACTGATTCCGTATCTGAATACCGGCAGCTACTTGAATCGCTGCTGTCGGCGCTGATCAATTCCCGAATTCTTGTAAAAGACCCCTACAGCAGCAGCGCAATAATCCATGATTTAAAACTGCCGTCTGAAGAACCTATATCAAAGAAAGTTCAAACTGACGAAATAAGTTTCAGGCTTTCCGAATACCTGCGACAGCTAAGCTTTGTAGAGAACAATTACGAAATTTCGCTTGATTCGCTCAGCATAACCCGGATAACCGAACTGAACAATATTTTCAATTATATAAATTGGGGCAGACTTTCCCCGACTTCCGAATCTCCGAACGAAAAGGTACTTGCCGGGATTGAAAAATCAATAATGAATGGCGATGACAACCTTGTCAAAGGTATTTTCAGAGACAGCAGAAAACAGCTTGCAGAACAGGGCTATCTGATAAAATGCTGTCTGAAGGACATCTACATTTACAGAAAAGAATTTTATAAAAACGAGGTCAGAACCCGGGTTCTTGATTTACCGGTTCCTGTATCTGATATTTCCGGGAACAGACTGGATGAATCGGTACTGGTAATAAAGAAACTCTATAAAGACGAAATGGGAGAACAGCCCTTTTATTCTGATTTTATAAAAGAGATAATCATTGAAGACTTCTCGGAGGATAAGGATCCCCCACGCAAGGAAGCCCTTACGTCCCTAATCAGTCATAATACAGTCATTTCCGAACCTGATACGGAGGAAAAACAGGAAAACGGAGATTCCGCTCTGGAAATTCTCCTGAAAGGGATCAGAAACCTTGTACCTGCGGGAAACGCTTTAATGAGCATATCGGGAAAACTGATGCATAATTCGGATGTTATAGACAAAGAAAGCCGATCAGCGCTTCAGAGGTTTTTCAGCTTTCTGTTCGGCCGAAAAGACAAAAAGAGCGACCGGATTTATTCGGTTGTGCTGTTTAATACCGAAAACGAAACAGGTAACAGGACAAAAATCAATCTCGGCAAGCTTGTCGAAGAACTTAAAGCAAACGGTCAGCTGCTTCTGTCGTACGGAAACAAAACAAACAGGAATTATATGAAACTGCTGCACCTGACTCCCGAAGAACTGGAGAAAAAGCTGTCGAAACATATTAAGGAACTTTTTTTATACCAGTCCAAACTTACGGCTCTTGATCTTCATATGAAAGATGCGGCAACAAATGCAATGCGGGGCTCCATGCAGGGGTTCAAACTTGACATGAACGACATTCAAAGCAGCATGTTTAAAGCGAATAACTTCAAAATGGAATATCTGGAACGATTGAAATCCGAAAAATAAGGCTCAGATCCCAGCCTTGTAAATTCCAAGCAGCCTGTAGTCTTCAGATGCGGCTTTGATTTTACCCGCTGCGTTTTTCAGAAAATCATCAAGTCCGTTCAGAAGTTCAACATCAGAATAAAACATATATTCCCAGGGTTTGCCCTCGATTGGACGCGATTCAAGCTTTTTCATATTCAAGCCGCTTGAATCTATCTCCTGCAAAACTCTGACCAGACTTCCTTTTTTATCAGGCACTGAAAATACTATTGTTGCTTTGTCTACATTTTTCGGTGAAGGATGTTCACTCCGGGCAATTATGAAAAACCGGGTATAATTGGAAGGATTGGTTTCTATTCCTTCTTTTAAAATTTCCAGCCCGTAATAAGCGGCAGCTCCTGCACCGGCAACTGCAGCAAGCTCTGAAGACTTCTGCTGCGCTACAAATGCAACCGATCCGGCTGTGTCGTAATACGGAACCTGTTCGGCCGTCAAACCGTCAAGAAACCTCGAACACTGCATAAGGCCCTGCGGATGAGAATAGACCTTCTTTATACTGCTGATATCAGTTCCCGGAAGTCCAATCAGGTTATGCCTGATTCTGATCTGCTTTTCACCGACTATCTTGATATCAGGATATCGCAGAAAAAGATCAAAACACTCATGGATAGAACCGGTAAGAGCATTCTCAACCGGAATTACGCCGTAATTCGCATTTCCGGCAAGCACTGTTTTAAAAACTGCCTCAAAGCTTTTCGAAGGCACAAATTCAAGCAGTTCTTCACCGAAATAGCGTGATGCTGCATTTTCACTATAGGCTCCCGGCTCTCCCTGATACGCAATACGAAGTCCACTGTCGGCACCTGATACCGGCACTTCGGATGATGCCAGTTTGTGTACGGCAAACCCTTTTTGAACCGGGCGTTCAATCTCCTTGCTGATGACCGGCGACAGCGCTTCAATATCTTTCATCAGCTTGTCAAACTGCGCCGGATAAAGCGACTGGGGCCCGTCCGACAACGCGCTCTCGGGGTGCGGATGCACTTCTATCATGAGTCCGTCTGTTCCGGCGGCGACGGCGGCAAGCGCCATCGGCAGAACCTTTCCGCGAAGCCCGGTCCCGTGGCTGGGATCGGTAATAATCGGCAGATGACTCAGCTTTTTAATTATGGGTATGGCGGAGATATCAAGGGTATTACGTGTATAGCTTTCAAAAGTTCTGATGCCTCGTTCACACAGAATAACATCATCAGTACCGTGCGCAAGCAGATATTCGGCAGCCATCAGCCATTCTTCTATTTTGGCGGACATTCCCCGTTTAAGCACAACCGGGCGCCCAAGCTCTCCGACGGCCTTAAGCAGTTCGAAATTCTGCATGTTGCGCGCGCCGATTTGATAAATATCAACATAATCGCGCATTATATCAATATGTGAAGGGGAAACAATCTCGGTGACAATCGGCATATCATACTTTTCTCCGGCAGCTTTCAGCCACTGCAGGCCTTTTTCACCGTGCCCCTGAAACGCATATGGAGAAGTCCTCGGCTTGAACGCTCCGCCCCGAAGAATTACCGCTCCTGCTTCGTTAACAACCTTTGCAGATTCCATTATCTGTTCTTCAGACTCAACAGCACACGGACCGGCAAATACAGCCACCCGGGGGCCGCCGATTTTAACATGGCCGACGGTTATAACGGTGTCTTCATTCTTCAACTCGCGTGAAGCAAGCTTGTAAGGCTTGGAAATGGGAATTACCGATTTAACACCTTCCAGAAGTTCAACACTGCGCGGATCAACAGAAATTGCTCCTACTGCTCCGAGGACCGTCTCCTCTTCACCGACAATCTCTTTTACCTTATACCCGCGGTCTTCAAGCCATGTGGTTATATTTGCCTTATGTTCTTTTTTTATGTCTCTGTTAAGTATTATTATCATAATTGAACTCTATTTGAGAGATTAACCGGTGTCAACCACTGTCTCCGATAATTTAAAAGTTAATGAGCTTCTTTCAATCCTTTATCATATCGATTTTGGAGTTGATTTTTTTTACAGGTATCAGGTTCTTTTCCGATTTTTTATCAGCCCTTATCTTTCCGTTCTGCGAAATGTATCTTTCAAAATCACGTTCCAGTTCGGATTTGTAATCCATTATCCTGGATATATATTCGAGCGTAATAAGAGGGGCGCCGGCCCCGCTGACCCGTCCGTGCCCGGCATTATAAATTGCAAGAGCAACAATTTCGCTTCCTCCCAGATCTATACAATACCTGAGATAAGAAAGGCCTGTGCTGATATTTGTTTCGATATTATAGAACTGTTCACGCGACATTTCGGGAAAAGATTCCGAATTGAGCTGATAAAGCCCCCGGTCAATGCTTACCGCATTTTTATTGTATGCTTCAGGATCAAAACTGCTCTCGGCCCACATAAGCGCAACTGCAAGGGTGAAGGAAATCCCGTTGGCTTTGGCATACCTCAGCGCCGTATCTGCAATATCGTAAGATCCTGTGATTGCTTCATAATAACGGATTATCAGATCCCTGTAAGCAGGATCATCATACAGGGCCAGACCGATGTCTTCGGATTCGGATACAACTATATACTTTGCAAAATCTTCGGGCGAATACAGATCAAGCCCGGAAACTGTTTTACTGAATGTAAAATCCCCTGCATTTACCGATATCCCGGTTCTGTCTATGTTGTCTTCAGACAACTGAGCATTATGATCTCCCGCATAAAGAAGCGGAAGCAGGAATAATACCAATGCAGCTGCCGAGATACTCAGCTGCCTTGGAAATGAGCTGTTCAAAACTGTCTCCTTTTGTTACAGACCTGATCCTCCATTGTTTCCGGGACCGGGTCTTCGAAGCAATCCCCGCAAAAACCAATTGTTTTCTCACTAAATTGCGGCAAAGTACTTCATATATATATTCACTTATTATGTCTACTTGCTTGAATTGAAGTCTCCGAGAATTTGCCTGATTTAATCTAAAAGGTCAAGCTGTCAAACTGCCGATCAGGGTAGAAATCCCGGTTTTCCAATCGAATTTCTTAGGCTTCCGATCCTAATAACTTGACTCAGTTACAACTGGTGCATATGATAATTTTGTTATGAATTCCGTCAACTGTACCCGGTTTTACCGTTCTCCATGCATCCCCGGCATTGAAATATGTGAAGTTTACCGAAGCCGTCACCAGTTTCCCAATCATTCACATGACCATTTATATGCTTTCAGCTTAATGGAGGACGGCGGCAGCCTGTGGAACGGAAAAAATGATGATGAATCGCTTGTATGCCCGGGAAATACGGCGGTAATTCCGCCCGGACTGGTTCATTCAGGTGCTCCTGCCGGAGAAACAGCCACATACAGGATGATTTATATCGAATCCACCGTTGTCAACGAAACGGCATCGGATATTCTTGAAAAGAACGGCGCTACACCCGAATTCGAAAAGATTGTGATGAATAATTCAAAACTTGCCCTGCTTTTTAAAATTCTTTACGAATGTGTAAACACTAATTCCAGCATGCTTGAAACTGATTCGGCGCTGACTTCATTTATCGGAATGTTGATTACCGAATACGGAACAGACAAAACTGTTTCGTCCAATATGATTATTTCCAATCCGGCTATGGGAAGGGCGGCAGCCTGCCTGTCGGCCAATCTGAATGATAAAATCAGTCTTGAAGAGGCCGCAGCCGAAGCGGGATTGAGTAAATATCACTTCCTGCGTTCGTTCAAACATTATACCGGAATATCACCGCATGTTTACCGGACCCAGAAAAGGATTGAAGCGGCCAAAAAACATATTCTCAGCGGTATGCCTTTTTCCGAAATAGCCCTCGAAACAGGCTTTACCGACCAGAGCCATTTCTCAAACCAGTTTAAAAATTATACCGGCGCCACACCGAATCAGTATTTTGCCTGCTGAACAGCAATTTTTTGCAATACATCTTTTTTTGTTTCAATTAAAATACGGATTATGAATAAAACACCTGAAGATACAGCAATCAAAAACAGGCTTATGGTAATACTTCCTTTTGCGGCTCTGATTGCAGCGGTAATCCTGTGGGGCGTCTCGTTTGTAGGGATGCGGATTGTGCTGCGCAGCCTGAATCCGATGTCTGCGATGTGGTGCCGGATGGCCGCTGCGCTTGCTGTTATTCTGCCTTTTGTCCGAAAGCTGAAACCGGAAAACTACCTGCCGGGCGACTGGAAACTTCTGCTGCCGATGGTGCTTTTTCAACCCTGCCTGTATTTTTTGCTGGAAACAAACGCATTGCTGCTGACTACCTCGACCCAGGCCGGGGTCATCTCGGCTTCTGTCCCTGTACTGACTGCCGTCGGGGCCTGGATTTTCATGAAAGAACAAATCAGCCGTCTTACGGTTACCGGCATTTGCATATCAATAGCAGGAGTAATATTTCTGACGCTGAGCCAGGGCAACAGCAGCGATGCAGCAAACCCTGTTCTGGGTAATATCATGGAAATGTTTGCCATGGTTTGCGCAGCGGCCAACTTCCTGATGGTAAAAAAACTCT
Organism: Spirochaetia bacterium; assembly: GCA_963675665.1. Lineage (GTDB taxonomy): Bacteria > Spirochaetota > Spirochaetia > UBA9216 > UBA9216 > Thalassospirochaeta. The sequence continues at coordinate 1,462,178 of OY776510.1, read as the reverse complement.
GCGGCCGATACAGCCCATGGACGCTTACGGCATTGCAAATAATTGCGGGTTTTATATTCTTTCTGCCGGGACTTTTCCGACTTTTCACAGTTGACGCTTCAATCTGGACGCCGCAGATAATTTTAAGCCTGCTTTTTCTCGGCATCTTCGTTTCGCTCGGAGCATTCAGCCTGTACAATTGGGGAATCAGCAGGCTGCATGCCACTATGGCCGCATCTTTTATCAACCTTGTTCCGGTTGTTGCAATAATAACAGGATGGCTTGTATTGGGAGAAGCGCTCACCGGAATCCAGCTTCTGGCGGCCGCCGGGGTAATTATCGGGGTTATTATGAGCCAGAAAGCCGCCGGGAATTGAGGAGCAGTTGTTGTTGCCCCGTATTGACTGTATACTGTAACCGATGTCGCAAACCCCATTATTTGATTCACTGAAAGAGTACTCGGAACGAACCAACGGATATTTCCGCATTCCGGGGCACCGTTTTGAAAGGGGGATACCGGCGCCCTTCACAGACTTTGCGGGCAGCAAAATCTTTAAAATAGACGTTACCGAAACCCCTGCAGCCGATGATCTTCATAATCCTGAAAATGTTATTGCCGACAGCCAGCGCTATACCGCAGAAGCTTTCGGAGCAGAAAAGAGTTTCTACCTGGTCAACGGAACAACATGCGGCAACCAGTCGATGATTATGGCTGCAGCAGGGGAAGGTTGTAACGGCCGTCCGGATAAAATTCTTGTTCCGCGTAATGTTCATAAATCGGTTATGGCCGGATTGATAATCAGCGGCGCCAGACCGGTATACATGCCGGTTGATTACATCGAAGAGTTCGGAATTATGGGAAAACTGGACTCCGAAACCGTAAAACGGAAACTTCAGAAACACCCCGACAGCAAGGCCGTTTTCGCCGTCAGCCCGACATATCACGGCATCTGCAGCGATATTGAAAGCCTGTCCGTATCGGCCCACGGTTATGATATACCGCTTCTTGTCGATGAAGCACACGGCGCACACCTGTACTTCTGCAGAAACCTTCCGGCCGGAGCTTTAAGCCTCGGAGCGGATGCATGCGCCCAGTCGCTGCACAAGACAGCCGGGGCCCTGACCCAAAGTTCACTGCTTCATCTTGGCCGCAGAGCAGTTCAAAGCGGCAGAATAAACGTTCACAGGATTGATTCTGCGCTGCGAATGACAATGAGCACAAGCCCGTCTTATATTCTGTTGACCTCTCTTGAACTGGCCCGAAACGATCTGCAACTGCATGGTGAGGAATACTTGAACCGTACAATTGAACTTGCCGGGAAAATAAGAATAAAAACCAACGATATCCCCGGATTCAGGTGCCCGGACAGGGAAACACTTAAAAACTGCCGGGCCTTTGATGCGGACCCTACGCGCCTGGTTATCAACTGCGATAATGCAGGCATTTCAGGCTATGAATTAAAAGACCTGCTTTGGGGGAAATTCGGCATCGACATCGAGATGGCCGATTCACGCAATATTCTGCTGCTTCTGAGCTACGGAAATACCGACGATGAAGCAAAGATTTTCATTGATGCGCTTGAAAAAATCTCCAAAATCCTTCCGATCTCCCGCTTGCCATCGTCGATGCCGGCTAAAGCAACCGGAACCGAAGCAACAGGCAGGTTGCCGGAGATTCCGGAAATGGCATTAACACCCAGGCAGGCATATTATTCCGAAACCCGCTGTATTCGATGGGAGGAAATGACCGGAAAGATTGCAGCTGAACCGGCAGCCCCCTATCCACCGGGGATTCCGGTTGTTTACCCGGGAGAAATTATTACAGAGGAAATCTGCTCTTATCTTGATCAGGTAAAAAAAGAAGGCCGCCACCTTCATGGTATCAGCGATAAAAGCCTGGAAACAATAAGAATCTGCGATGTTTAAATATCAGGACCCGTCCAGATTAAAGCTGAAAGAACAGGGGCACTAAAACCGGCACAAGCAGTGAAAGTAAAGCTCCGTTTGCAACCGAAACCGGAACTGATTCAGGACCGCAGCATTTCTCAACAAGGGGCAGGCTTACATCCATTGAAGTAGCGCCTGCCACGCCTATGCCTATATGCGGAAAACGTGTTCTGCTAATCAACGGTATTGAAAGAAGGGCGATTGTTTCACGCAGTATATTGGACATAAATGCCGCAGAGCCGAGAACGGGATCTCCCATATCGGCTATCAGCACGCCCGACAGCGAATACCATCCGAAACCGGAAGCGACTGCAAGGGCTTTCCCCGGTTCAATACCGAATATTACCGCCGGAATCAGACCTCCAAGCAGCGATCCTGCAATGACTCCCGCAGGAAGATACAGAGTTTCCGGATGTGCCAGCGTATTTTTAAGGTTTATACCGCCCCTGATCATATCTATTCCGATAGCAAATAAAAGAAACCTGAGCATCCATCCGGAAATCTTTTCGCCGGTAAATCCCGGAATTTTGATAAGCCATCCGCAGAAAAAACCTGCAACTACTATTAACAGAAGTTTCAGGGGTTCTCCGAGCGCTGCAAAATGTGAAAGACCGCCGCCCGGTGATGTTTTTGTACAGGACTGACCGGGACGATCGACGGAAGCTCCCGCTGCAGAATATATTATGTAAAGAACGGCAACCGTTCCAGCTGCTGTTGAAAGTGCAAAGGCAATTGAGAGGCGCCCTATTTCCACAAGACGTTCGCTTCCGGCGCCGGCGGCAATTCTGAACCCCATGAAAAAAAGCAGGGCATAAAGAATCCATGACGAAAATCTTTCGGTCAGCGGATTTTCACGTACGGGACGGAACTGTGCCGCCGCCAATCCTGCACCGAGAAAAATAAATAATGTGAGGATAGAGAATAATGCCTCCATTGTGGATAGTCATACAGTATAAGGATACTTTATTCAAGCTGCAGCGATTGTTTTTAAACCGGCTGCAATCTGTAAAATATACAGTCCCTGCTGCAAAGGCGGGCTTAAACTTGTTGGACATTATTAAAATTTCCTGATATTCTGAATGTAACTATACACAATAACAAAGGGGAAAGACATGAAAAAAACTCTTCTTATCCTGTTAACTGTGCTTATGATGGTACAGGGATTCGCTGCTTTTGCAGGCGGCCAGAAAGAAGCTGATTCTTCGAAAATAGTCATCGCTTCAGACTGTACATGGCCTCCGATGGAGTTCGTCAATTCGGACAAGGAAATCGTCGGCTATGATATCGACTTTATCAACGCAGTTGCCGAAGAAGCAGGCTTTGCTGTCGAAGTAAGAAACACAGCCTGGGACGGAATTTTTGCCGGCCTTCTTAACGGAGAATACGATGCTGTAATCTCGTCGGTTACAATCACAGATGAAAGAAAAAATACTATGGATTTTTCTATTCCATATATTAATGCCGGACAGGTTCTTATTGTAGACGCATCAAGTTCCGCCAAAACCCTGGCAGATCTTGACGGAAAAGAAGTAGGAGCCCAGATCGGAACTACAGGCGCAATCGAAATAGATAATTCAGGCGCAGTTCTAAAGACATACGACGAACTCGGATTTGCCATTGAAGACCTGGCAAACGGAAGAATCGCAGGCGTTGTAGCCGATACTCCTATTGCTGCAGACTTTGTTCTTCAGAATGATACATACAAAGGCAAACTGATGATCGTGGGCGATTCGTTCACCGATGAGTACTATGGTATTGCTGTAAAGAAAGGCAATTCGGAAGTTCTTGATCTTATCAACAAGGGTGTAAAAGCCGTTCAGGATAAGGGTATTGATAAAGAACTGGAAAATAAGTGGCTGAGATAAATAAAGAAACACGTATCGAGGTCACGGACGGGGCGCTAATCCCCGACAGCGCGGAGAATTCCATATTCTCCGCCTGGAATATTTCTTTTTTCGGCGCCATTGTTATCCTGATAATATTACCGATAGTATCTCCCAATCCGTACAGGGACATACTCATGTTCATCCCCGACGGTATTGCAACGACATTCCAGGTTACAATTCTCTCAATTATTTTCGCCCTTTTTGTCGGACTTTTCGCGGGACTCGGCAGACTGTCGCGAATTAAAATAATTAACAGAATTGCAACAATATACGTAGAAGTCGTACGCGGAATTCCGCTGCTTGTGCAGCTCTTTTATATCTACTATGCCCTGGGAAAACTTGTTCAGCTTCCCCGAATGACATCGGCAATTATTGCAATGACATTCTGTTACGGCGCATATATGGGTGAGATTTTCAGGGCCGGCATTCAGGGTGTTCCACAGGGACAGATGGAAGCCGCACTTGCTTTGGGAATGACAAGGACACAGGCCATATGGAAAGTAATTATCCCGCAGACATTTAAAATTATTCTGCCCCCGGTCGGCAATGAGTTTATTGCCCTTCTGAAAGATTCTTCGCTTGTTTCCATACTGGCGGTATCGGACCTTCTGCGACGCGGCAGGGAGTTTGCCTCGACAACATTTCTGTACTTTGAAACTTACACGATTGTTGCTCTTGTTTATCTTGTAATAACGTTGTTTTTATCAAGAATAGTAGCGTATATGGAAAAAAGGTTGAAGGTAAATGGCAGAACATAGAATACAGATTAAGAATGCATACAAGAATTTCGGCGATGTGCAAGCCTTAAAAAATGCAAGTCTGAATATTAAAGCCGGTGAGGTAGTTCTTATTATCGGGCCTTCCGGCAGCGGAAAAAGCACTATGCTCAGGTGCGTAAACAAACTTGAAACGCTGTCATCCGGAGAAATTTATGTCGACGACGACTCCGTAACCGCACCGGGTTCCGACATACGCAAGATCCGCGAAGAAGTCGGAATGGTTTTTCAGAATTTCAACCTGTTCAGCCACCTTACAGCAATGAAAAACATCACGCTTGCACTGACGACGGTCAAAAAAACATCAAAGGATGAAGCTGAAAAAACAGCGCGGAAGCTTCTTGCCCGCGTAGGACTTGCCGAGAAGGAAAATTCCTATCCGGGTCAGCTTTCGGGGGGACAGCAGCAGAGGGTTGCAATAGCAAGAGCGCTTGCAATGAACCCGCGCGTTATGCTTTTCGACGAACCGACATCGGCGCTTGACCCGGAGATGATAAAGGAAGTCCTTGATGTAATGCTGGATCTTGCAAAGGACGGAATGACCATGATGGTTGTCTCTCATGAAATGGGTTTTGCAAAAGCTGCTGCTGATCGAGTAGTTTTTATGGACGAGGGTGAAATAATCGAAGTCGGATCGCCTTCGGAATTGTTTGAGAATCCAAAAGAAGAAAGGACTAAAACCTTCCTTCAGCATATTCTTTGAAGATAGACGGGATCCTAATTGAAAACAAAAGTAATAAGTGCGCTGTCGGTATTATTGTTAATTCTTTCAACAACATCTCCTGTTTTTGCCGATTCAGACAAGAATATACTTTTGATGAATTATTCTTCAGGAGAATTTCAACTTGATCCCGCCCATTCTTATACTACCACAGAAGCCCAGCTTTACTCGGCAATCTACGAAGGACTGGTCGGCTACCATCCGCTGACTCTTGAACCCGTACCCGGGGCCGCATCACGATGGATTGTGTCTTCCGACGGACTTACCTATACTTTCTTTCTTCGGCCGGACGGAAAATACTGGAACGGAGAAACAGTAACGGCATCAGATTTCCGTGACGCCTGGTTACGTCTTATCGACCCTGACGAAGGGGCTGAATATTCATTCATGCTTGATATTATCGAGGGAGCTTACGAATACCGCAGCGGAAAAATAACAGATAAAACCAAAGTCGGGATAAAGGTTATAACTCCTCTGATACTTGAGATTAAACTGAAAGAAGCTGCGGAATATTTCCTTAAAATCCTTTGTCACCATTCCTTCTCGCCAGTAAACCCGCTAAATCTTAAAAATGGAGAATGGAAAGCCGGGCCGTCTGCAATTGGAAACGGGCCATTTTTTCTTTATTCCCGAAAAAACGATATCGCTGTATTCAAGAAGAACATTCTTTACTGGGATGCTGAAAACGTTAAACTTGATGAACTTCATATCAGGTTCACCGATGACGCTGAAACAGCAACGACCGAGTTTAATAGCGGCCGTATTCACTGGGCTCCTTCGGGAGTTTTCCTTGGCGCTCTTGAACGGGCTGAAGACATTGTTACCAACCCCCTTTTCGGAACAACCTATTTTTATTTTACGGTCCATGACGGCCCGTTAAAGGATCCTGATGTTCGGAGAGGCTTAAGCCTTATCCTGCCCTGGGATCGGATAAGAAGCCCGCAGGCTTTTTTTCTACCTTCGACAGGCCTGGTTCCGGGAATTCCCGGTTATCCGGAAGCAGAAGGAATCAACCGTCGAAACATGACAGAAGCCCTGCAGCTGCTTCATAAAGCTGGTTACACAAAGGGAGCAGGCATAGGAACATTGAATATTCTGATACCTGAAAGCCGCGACAGCATGTATGTAGCTGGAATAATGAAACAGGAATGGGAAAAATTCCTCGATATCAGGGTAAATATCGAAGTCTCTGATTTCGATGAATATTACACACGCCTTAAAGAACCCGGTTATTCCCTCGGTACAACATCATGGATTGGCGATTATGCTGATCCGCTGACATTTCTCCAGATGTGGACTGCAGACAGCAACCTCAATGACTCCGGGTTCAATGATCCCCTGTATGACGCCCTGCTTAACGAATCGGTTAAGGAAAAAGACACAAAGTCACGTTATAAGCTGATGGCGGAAGCTGAAAAGCGCCTTCTTGAAGGTGCGCTTGTTCTTCCCATAGAAAATTACCCTGCGTTTAATGCGGTGAATGTCGATATTCTACAGGGCTGGTATCCGAATGTACTTGATATTCATCCGTTTAAATACATGTATCTTCTTAAGCCTGAACTTCCGGACGGTGCGGCCATGATGCCGGTTACCGGAAATCCGGCAACCTGAATAAAAACGGAAAGTTATAAAAAGTTAATCGATCTTTTTATGACTTTAGATATACTTATTGTAACCCTTGAGCATAATGAAGCTTTCGGTTGAAGAGATTCCGTTAACTTGTGAGAGTTCCCCGGTCAGAAATTTTACAAGTCCTTTGTTTGAATCTACCAGGACTTCTACCAATAGATCATATCTCCCGGTAGTGATGTTTACAGATTGCACATTTTCCAGTTTGGAAATTTCAATTGCCTTGGTCTCAAGAAGAGAAGATTCCGCTACAGTCACTGCAACCATTGCTATCAACTGGTTTTCCAGAATGTCCGGGTTTATCATTCCACGTACTATCATAACTCCGGAATCTTTCAGTTTTTTCAACCGCTGCCGAATAGCCCCTTCCGATAAATCAAGGGTTCGGGCTATAGAGCTGTTGGGGACATGCGAATCTCTCAGAATATTGATAATCTTCCAATCGGTTTCATCCAGCTGCATGTCCCTCTTCTCCTATAAAACATTCCCGCAAGGATGCGGGTTTTTAACAGGTGAAGTTGTAAAGCTAAACTGTGTTGCAGTTTAAACTGCGCTCCAGTTTTTGCTTCACAACTTCAAAATGATAAAATTGCATGGAAGCAATTTTATCATTCCTCCTATATAAGCGTCTCTAACGGAGTATACTCCAAATCAAGCGATTCGGCTACATGTTCATACACACAGTGTCCTTTATAAATATTGAGCCCTTTGCGTAATGCAGCAGACTCTTTTACGGCGTCTTCTACGCCCTTTCCCGCCAGAAGAAGACCGTATGACAGCGTAGCCCCCGTAAGGGCAAGAGTAGAAGTGAGAGACACCGCTCCGGGCATATTCGCAACGCAGTAATGTATAATACCTTCTACTTCAAAAATAGGATTATCATGAGTTGTAGGATGAGTTGTCTCAATACATCCGCCCTGATCAACGGCAACATCCACAAGAACAGAACCCGGCTTCATTATGCCGAGATGTTCTCTTCTGACAAGATGTGGAGCTTTTGCGCCCGGAATAAGAACACTGCCTATAATCAGGTCGCTTTCTCTTAAAACCATTTGTATATTTTCTTCATTGCTGTAAAGAGTTGTTATTCTTGTCTCAAAAATATCATCAAGATAGCCGAGACGTCTTGCGCTGATATCAAGCACAGTAACATCCGCTCCCAAGCCGATAGCCATTTTAGCTGCATTGGTTCCGACAACACCTCCGCCGAGAATTGCCACCTTTCCCCTGGGAACACCCGGCACTCCTCCGAGAAGAACACCGCGTCCGCCGAACGGCTTTTCAAGGTACTTGGCACCTTCCTGTACCGACAAACGCCCGGCAATTTCACTCATCGGCGTCAGACAGGGCAGCGACCGATCGGACTCCTCTATTGTCTCATATGCCACGGCTTTTACTTTTTTTGCCATTAAAGCCCTTGCCTGGGCTTCGTCGGCTGCAAGGTGCAGATATGTATAAAGAATCTGATCTTCATGAAACAAATCGTATTCTTCAGCCAGCGGTTCTTTAACCTTGATAATCATGTCGGCTTCAGCAAACAGCTTTTTCTTGTCGGTTTCAATCACGGCGCCGGCTTCGATATATGCCTGATCGGGAAAACCCGCATTCATTCCGGCACCCGCCTCCACAGATACATAATGGCCTGCATTTATATATGCTCTCGTATTTGCAGGAGTCAGTCCGACCCTGTATTCATGTCTTTTAATTTCCTTTGCTACTCCGATTCTCATATTACACTCCGTTATTCGTTCTGTAATTTACAGATAAACCTTTTTTCGTAATTTGTCAATGTTTTTTCTACGTATTCTGGATTTTATGTAAAGTTTTATTACGCTTACTGTATAACAGATATTCCCGCCTCTATTTACTATTCTGCTTTAATAAGCTATAATTATATTATATGGCCGTAAATAACACAAAATCAACAACCTTCAAGGTTGACCAGGAAGTTGTATACCCTCTTCAGGGTGTAGGCAAAATAACAAGTATCGAAGAGAAAGAATTCAAGGGTGAAGACGTTCTTTATTACATCATCTATCTTGAAGTAAGCGATATGACAATAATGGTTCCTACGGACAAGGCCGAAGGGCTTGGAATCCGTGCTATTGTAAGTGAAAAAGAGTCGAAGAAGGCTCTTCAGCTTATTTCTGAAGACTATGAACCGGTAACCGCAGACTGGAAGATGAGATATCAGATGAACCTTGATCTTCTGAAAAGCGGCAGCGTAACCGATATTGCAACTGTAGTCAGAACTCTTTACCACCGAAGCAAGGTTAAGGAACTGCCCATACTCGAACGAAAACTGTTCGACAGCGCTCTTAAACTTCTTGTTGACGAGGTCTCTTTTTCACTCGGGAAAACAAAATCCGAAGTTGAACAACTGATCTTCAGCCGGTTAGAAATTGAAGAATGATTCCCATTCCGGACGGAAAGAACCTTTTCGCTTTTATAATTACTGCGGCAGGATCCGGAACCAGAATGGGAAACGGAATAAAAAAAGAGTTCCGTAATATAGGCGGCATGCCGGTCATAGCCGTTACCCTTAAAAATTTCCTTGACACCTCTTTATTCAGCTTTGGTCTGGTAACATGTAAACCCGGCACTCAAAATGAGGTCAGGAAGCTGCTTGAGGTGCTTGCACCCCAAATGGGAAAACTGTCGATGCCGCTTCTTCTCTGCGACGGCGGCGCTGAAAGACAGCAGTCGGTCCACCTCGGACTGAAACATCTTGCCGGGAAATGCCCCGGGCTCCAGGATAACGGATATGTTCTCATTCATGACGGAGCTCGTCCGTGGGCAGACACGGAACTGATAAAACGTGTAGCCTCCGGATGTGTACGTCACAGGGCCTGCGCTCCGATAATTCAGTCAATAGATGCAATGAAAGAAATAAATTCCGACGGTATAATCACAGGACACCTGCCTAGAAAGGAAACCGTCAGCGTACAGACGCCCCAGGCCTTTGCATTTAATGAAATTCTTGCTGCACACGACCGGGCAGCCGCCGACGGAAGGCGGTATATTGACGACACGGAAATATTCAGCCGCTACGAAGGCGACGTTTATACCGTTGAAGGCAGTAAGGCAAACCGTAAGATAACTTATGCTGAAGATTTGCTGCTTTCAGAGTCCGGCCATAATACGGAGGCGGCAGAATGAGAATCGGCCAGGGTTGGGACATTCACCGGATGGAAGAAGGACGCAAACTTGTTTTGGGCGGTGTTGACATTCCTTCCGCTTTCGGAGTTGTTGCCCATTCCGACGGCGACGTGCTTGCCCACGCGGTTATTGATGCGATACTCGGCGCCGCTGCAGCAGGCGACATAGGAACACATTTCCCGGACACCGACCCCGAATGGAAAAACGCCGACAGCATGAAACTGCTCACTGAAGCCGTCAAAATTGCCGCAAAACTTGGGCTGAAACCTTCGAATATAGATTCAACAGTAATCCTGCAGACACCTAAATTAAAACCTTACATAGAAACAATGTGTTTAAAGCTCGCCCAGGCAGCCGGAATTAAGCCGTCGGCTGTTTCCATAAAAGCCAAAACCAACGAAGGCCTCGGCGAAGTCGGCGCAGGCAAGGCTGTTGAGGCTCATGCTGTGGTATTGATGGTACCTGTATAGATGGCTGAAAAAACTGCAGCCGGAATTATTCCTGAATGGGACTTAATATTCAGACAACTCCAAACCTATATAAAAAACAATGCGCTGCCTTCTGTATCACAGATTGCCGAGGACGACAATTCTCCATACAGGGTTCTTTTCTCAACAATTATCTCACTGCGCACAAGGGACGAGGTTACACTTGCAGCCTCCGAACGGCTTTTTAAACGGGCTCCCAATCTATATGAAATTTTACAGCTTTCTGAAACCGAGATTTCAGACTTGATTTATCCTGCAGCTTTCTATCGGAACAAAGCCTCAGGAATAAAAAAATGCGCAAAAATACTGGCGGATAAATATAACGGGAATATTCCGGCCGATCGCGATGAACTTTTAACGCTTCCGGGCGTGGGACGGAAAACAGCGAACCTGACCCTGAACCTGGGGTTCGGAATCAATGCGATTTGTGTTGATACGCATGTACACAGAATTTCAAACCGCACCGGTTGGGTAACAACAAAACTTCCTGATGAAACCGAACTTGCACTCGAAAAAATCCTGCCCGAAAAATACTGGATACCGTTAAATGAAATACTGGTCAGTTACGGACAAAAAATATGCACACCCCAGTCGCCCTGGTGTTCAAAATGCGTAATTACATCACATTGTAAAAGGCGAAATATTAGCCGAAGCCGATAAAATCAGAGCCCTATTCTTCATCAAGCGCTTCGATATCAGCAGTCAATTCACTGTCACCGGCCATCATAACGGTAGTTATCTCCTCTGCAGGAGTTTTTATTGACTGGTAATTATCTTGTTCATCAGAGTCTTCAGCATTTTCCGTTTCTTCCTGTTCTTCAGTTTTGAACCTGGCAGCTTCTTCCTCGAGTTTATCGGTTATCTCCCCAAGATTATTCGACAGTTCATTAACAAGCATCATGGCGTTGCTGACTTCGGAAATTCCAATTGAAATTTCGTTAGCGCTTTCGGCTACTTCGGTCGTAATACGCGATACGATTTCTATTGCTTCGGTAACGCTGCCTGAGGAATCCGCCATCTTGCCGGAACCACCGGCGACATTTACCGATACATCCTGCAGACCTGTCATTGCTTCAAGGATTTGTTTCCCGCCTACATTCAATTCATCCATACTTGCGCTGATTTCATCGAGCGACTGTGCTACGCTCTTTACTTCCCTGTCAATTTCGGTAAATGCAGCCTCTGTTTCATGTCCTGACGTAGAAGCGGTCTCTATTCGGACAACTACTTCCTTTAAAACACCGCCGATCTGTTTGGAATTCATTGACGAGGCTTCTGCAAGCTTTCTGATTTCATCTGCTACAACCGCGAAACCCCGGCCGGCGTCTCCTGCGTGCGCTGCTTCTATTGCCGCGTTCATTGCAAGAAGGTTCGTCTGACTGGCAATCTGCTGAATAATACCTGCCATTCCCTTTATCTGATCAAGGCTTTCATTAATCTCGTTTATTACCTGAATTGTAGCGCTCAATTTTGAACCGCCGGATTCTGCAGTTTTTACGAGAATATCAGTAGCAGTTTTTTTCCTTGTTGTAATTTCAGCCACGTTATTGATTGAACTAATCATTTCGGTAACAGAAGAGGTTGATTCCTCAACCATCGCAGTCTGCTCCTGAACATTTTCGTCAAGTGATTGAAGACTGTTTTTCATGCTTTGATTAGCCCTTGCAGCACCTTCAACCTTCTCCGAAAGCATATTGAACTGGTTCGATATTGCTTTGCTGTTAGCCGCAATCTGGGCTGCTGCAGCCGAAGTCTGGTTAGCCGAAGCTATAAGCTCCTGTTTCAGATCAACTCCGCGGTTGGAACTGTTCTTCATCGAACGCAACGCCGTCTTCAGGCTGTCGGTCAGCATGTTCAGATCACTGCCGAGTTCTCCCAGTTCATCTTTTGATTTTATTTCAAAACTTGCGGAGAGGTCTCCGGCACTCATCCTTTTTATGCCCTCACCTGCAATCTGTATGTTTTTGGTTATTCTTCTGGTAATCATCAGCGCAGCCAGAAAAGCTATCATGCTCAGTATCACCACTATCGATATTCCGAGAATATAGGAATTCTTTTCCCGGGCTACTATCAATGAATTAATCAATTCAAACTGCTCTTCAGCCACAAGGTGGGTCGAGATAAGGTTGCTGTCGATAATTGAAATAACGGAATACAAGCTGTCCATCAGGCTTAAGAATTCGGCTTTCTTTTCATACCGTTCCAACATTCTTGAACTTCTGACGCCGTCCAGTTTAATTTTATCGCTGAGGAAAACTTCTTCCAGATGCGGCACCATTCTTGATGTCGTACTGAGAAAAGTCTCGTAATTAACCTCAAAAAGCGAGTAGAGTCTTGATATGATACTGAGAGATTCCTCTATTTCCGGGTCCTTTTTCAGGTATTCAAAACCGTCTATCTGCTCAAACTGAAGCTTAAGAACTTCATTTTTCAGAAGGACTTCCTGCAACTGACTGTCGAACGAAGCGGTAGGCATCTTGTTAATGTCAGCTCTGAGTTCAGATATTGCCGAGTCCAGCGCAAACAGCGAATCTTTTTCCGTTTTCATTTTAGCTGCAGGAATATAATTTATTACAAAAATACCTATCCCTATAAGAATTGCAACTATCACCGCTATAATCAACAGATTTAGTTTTCTCCCGATTCTCATTGGTACTCCTTATTTTTATAGTGGGAACTTTCCATGATCTTTCAAAAAGGTAAAATATTATTTGATTGTCAATTATAATAGCGAAATGTAAGTCCTGCAAGCAGGATTAAATAAATGTTAAGAAATTGTTTAGTCAATTTTGACAAATGTTAACAGAATTACAAAAAAACGGGATATTCCGACAGCAGAATATCCCATTAATTATCAATTATTTTTATTTTTCAGCAATTAGCAGCGTTTTTGGATCCAGTTTCAGCTCCATCTCTTTCGGAGACAAATCATCATGGTCTTTCACAACCTTCAGATGCACAAAATCGCCTTCATACATCAGTGTAATAATTACAGCCAGGCTTTCAAGATAGTCTTTAAGCACAATGGGCATTCCGTTTTCATCGTACGGTTCATCTTTCTGAAGCGACACCGATGTCCAAATTTCAAGATTGGTCTCTTTGGCAAAATCACTTAAAGCTTTAAGATCATCTCTTGAAGCCTTTGCATAATCATAACCGTCAATTATTATCGCATCAGCAGCAAAATGACCCTGCTCTATCATGGCTGAAATACTTTTAAGAATATGCTCGGTATCAATTCCTTCCTGATTAAAGTTCATGATTACCCGGTTCTTTATTATTTCATCATGAACCTCAACTGCATTTTCAAGTTCGCGCTTTTTAGCGATTTCCTTGAAGATGTCCTCATACCACATGGATATATGATCTACTTTAGAAGAAAATGACACATGAATAACATGGCGACCGCGAAACAGTTTATCCATTGCTATATGCACAAGGCAGGCAGTTTTACCAACTCCCTTCCGTGAAGTAAGGACACCTATATTCCCTTTACCGACCCCTCCGTTTATTGAATTCTCAAAAATACGAAGAGGACTTCTTTTATTAAGTTCTGCTTTTACCATATCTCTATACTCCCTTACTTATTCTGCTCTTTTTTCTTCTGCTCATGTTCTTTGATAAGTTCCTCAGAAATACTTCTTGGGACCTTGCCGTACTTCAGAAATTCCATAGTGTACTCAGCCTTACCCTGGGTAAGCGATCTCAGAACAGTGGAATAACCGAACATCTCACTCATGGGAACCTCAGCCTCTACAGTTGAATACAGCCCTTCCTCTACAGATGCTATTATCACACCGCGTCTCTGGTTGATCGACCCGAAAATGTTTCCCTGAAACTCAGTAGGACCTTCTACGGTCACTTTCATAATCGGTTCAAGGATCTGGGGTTTGGCTTTGGAATATGCTTCCTTGAATGCCCCAATTGCGGCCAACTGGAAAGCCATATCGGAAGAATCGACGGAGTGAGACTGACCGTCGTTAATTGTAACTTTTACACCGACAATCGGGAAGCCGATAAGTGATCCTTTCTCAAGAGACGCTTTAAAACCCTTGTCACAGGCGGGAATATATTCAGTCGGAATGGCGCCGCCCTTAATCTGGTTTACAAATTCGTACTCTTCCTCTTCAAGCGGTTCGATAAACCCGGCAACACGTCCGTACTGACCGGAACCACCGGACTGCTTTTTGTGAGTGTAGTTGAACTCGGCCCTTGCCCCGATAGCCTCACGGTATGCAACCTGCGGCATTCCGGTTTCAACCTCAGCCTTGTACTCTCTTTTCATTCTTTCAATGTAAACATCAAGGTGAAGCTCGCCCATTCCCTGTATGATTGTCTGGTTTGATTCAGGATCGACATAAGTTCTGAATGTCGGGTCTTCCTTGGTAAACCTGTTGAGTGCTTTGCCCATATTGTCGGCTGATTTCTTGTCTACGGGCTCTACTGCAAGGGAAATAACCGGGGCCGGCACATACATCGACGTCATGGAATAATTAAGCGACGTCGCACAGAAGGTATCGCCCGATGCACATTCAATACCGAACAGTGCTACAATATCTCCGCATCCGGCCTCTGTTATGTCTTCCATATGGTCCGCATGCATTCTGATCAGACGGCCGATTTTAAACTTCTTCCTGCTTCTTGTATTAAAAAGCTCCGATCCCTTCTTTACCTGGCCCTGATATACCCTGATATAGGTCAACTGGCCGTACTGCCCGTCCTCAAGCTTAAAAGCGAGCGCTACCGTCGGTTTTTTCGGATCAGCCTCAAGTACAACCTCAGCTTCCTCATTATCCAGATCAAGCGCGATATTCTCTACCTCGCGGGGATCCGGAAGATAAGCTATTACAGCATCAAGCAAAGATTGCACGCCCTTGTTTTTATACGCGCTTCCGAGAAAGACGGGGCAAAGCTCATTTGCTATGGTTCCTTTTCGAACGGCTTTATTAATAAGCTCTTCACTGACGGTCTCTTCCATCATCGCTTCCATCAGCTCATCGCTGAACATCGAAGCGGCATCCAGCATTTTTTCCCTGTACTCTTCAGCTTCAGCAAGCCGGTCTGCAGGTATATCTTCGATGACGATTTCATCACCGCTCTCGCCCCTGAAATAAACAGCTTTCATGGTTACAAGATCGATAACGCCCTCGTGCTTTTCTTCGAGCCCGATAGGAAGCTGCATCATTACAGAATTAAGCCCGAGTTTGTCGCGAAGCTGGCCGCAGACTTTCAGGGGGTCGGCTCCTGTCCTGTCGCATTTGTTGACAAACGCCAGCCGCGGAACTTTATACCGTTTGAGCTGTCTGTCTACAGTAATCGACTGTGACTGAACACCGCCGACTGAACAGAGGACCAAAATGGCCCCGTCCAGAACACGCAGGGACCGTTCAACCTCGATTGTAAAGTCAACGTGCCCCGGAGTGTCTATGATATTTATTGGATGCTCTTTCCATTCAACGTTTGTAGCAGCCGAAGCGATTGTGATTCCCCGTTCTTTCTCCAGCTCCATTGAGTCCATTGTAGCACCAACACCGTCTTTTCCACGCACTTCATGGATTGCATGAATCTTGTTACAATAATACAGGATTCTCTCTGTGAGAGTGGTCTTACCTGAATCGATGTGCGCACTGATACCAATGTTTCTCATTTTATCAAGTGTTGTCATTGTATATAAACCTCTCAAAGTAATTATACTCGTTAGAAAACGCGAATTCAAACACACGCTCTGCATTTTTTGTTCTGGATAGGCAGTGTAGTAAAAAAACAATATAAATTCAATAGGAGTATAAAGATATCTCGGAAATGAACGCTACAATACCGTTGTCTGAACAGCGGTTGCCGATTTCCTTCCATACCATGAAATCAGCTATTAAAAACAGCCAAAAGTTTTTAACTTGACAAAAACATAAAACATAGTAGGATTTTGAAAGGTATCTGAAATGAAAATTCCATATAGCAGGATAATATTCCTATTCTCGGTTTTCATTGTGGTTTTTCTATTGTTAATCAACCAGCGTCTTCATCAAAATGTAGGCAGGGGGCTTATGACCGCCATTAAGGATGAAACCCCGTTTACAAAGGAAGAGCAGCAATGGCTGCAAAGCAGGGGAGAACTTGTTTACGGTCTTTCTGAAGAGCTGTTCCCGCTGGAGGGTTGGGATTCGACAAACAATAAACCCACTGGAATCATCCCGGACCTGCTTACCGAAATTGAACGTTTTACCGAGACCCGTATATTGATTAAACCATATTCCCCTGATCAAATATTCCCCGCCATACAAAACAGCGAGATTGATTTCTGCATTTTTGCTCCTACTGTGACCATGGAAAAAAATTATCTTTTCTCCTATCCGTTTTTACAGGTTCGCGGAATAGTGTTAAAAAGGCTCTCATCTGAAACAACTCCGTCCAGAATCAATTTCCTTCAACAGGATTCTTTTTTTACACGTGAAGAAACAAAGGAACTGTTTATGCCTGGAGAAACATTTTCAACATGGAAAGAAGGCTTCAATTTAACTATCAACTCGGAAGGAGAAGGCATCACCGGCTGGGAACCCGTAATTCTAAGGCAACTCGAACAAAAAGAGGTCTCAGATTATTTCGATCCATTGCCAATATATGAATATAAGACTCATCTCGTATTTGCCGTAAACAGGAAGAATGTCATTTTGTATCATATTCTTAATAAAACTATACATAACAGCACGCTTGAAGACAGGCTTGTTCTTCTTCAGCGGCGGTGGTTCGGATTATCTTTGCCTCTTGTCAGGGAGAATATAAGCGAGCGTATCACCATTATAATAATCATTCTATCCATGTCCCTGATAATCATTTTTTATTTTTTTTATTCATCGCATAAGGGAGTATACAAGGAACTGAAATTTCGCTCGGATGAAATTCTGGACAATAAAGAAAACCTTCAGATAATTTTCGACAGCCTGAAGGCCCTTATTCTTGTTATTAACGAAGAGGGAATAATCACAAACTCGAACCAGGCCTTCTGTTCGTTTGCAGGGCTGCCGAAAAGCGATTGCATCGGAAAAACTTTCACGCAGATTGATTCATTACCTTCATTGATGAAAGAAAAGATCAGTTCGCTGTTCAAGGAAAGAAACAGCAGCTTTTCTTCCGAAACCTTGTCATCAGAACATTTACAGATATGGGAAAAGGGACGGGCTTTTCTATTCTCCGGGATGCCGTTGAAACAGAA
Source organism: Spirochaetia bacterium (assembly GCA_963675665.1). Classification (GTDB taxonomy): domain Bacteria; phylum Spirochaetota; class Spirochaetia; order UBA9216; family UBA9216; genus Thalassospirochaeta. The sequence continues at coordinate 1,444,383 of OY776510.1, read as the reverse complement.
ACAGGAAAGCAGCCGGGAAGTTTTAATTCTGATAAATGATGTAACTCAACAAAAACTGAGCGAACGGCAACTGTTGCAGAATAATAAAATGGCTGCAATCGGACAGTTGGCGGCCGGCGTAGCCCATGAAATCAGGAACCCGCTGGCTCTTGTCAGGAATTCCTGTTACATCCTGGAAGAACTGTCCGCAAGAGAATCACCGATTGTGAAAGAAAAGCAATTTGCCCTTATTAATAAAGCCTTAAACAAAGCTAACGGAATAATCAACAATTTGTTGAATTTTTCCCGCATCAGCGATGAGAAATGGGAAGCTGTAAACATGGATGAAATTATCAACATGATAATTCTTTTCCATAAAAATGATTTGAAAAAACAAAACATCTCTACAAAAATTGATTGCTGTAAAGAATCCTGTCTTATCCACAAGGAAGCGATAGAAATAATTTTAATGAATCTTATAGCAAATGCAATCGACTCGATGCAAAACGGCGGAACACTTTCCCTGTGCTGCCTGATGCATAAAAACGGACTACTCTTTCAATGCAGAGATACAGGAGACGGTATTCCGGAAGAGAATATAGACAGAATATTCGAACCTTTTTTTACTACAAAAAAACATTCCGGAACGGGGCTCGGGTTGTATCTGACCTATTACGAAATACAAAAAGCCGGGGGAGAAATTACCGTTACAAGCGAACTTAATAAAGGCACATTATTTGAGTTTTTTATTCCCGGACCGCATTTAATAAGGGATAATGTATGAACAGAGAACATTTTAGAATCCTGATAGTTGATGATGAACCTGAACAAATTGAGACCTTGTCTTTTATCCTGAATAAACAGGGATATTCGGTAAAAACCTGCTCTAATGCAATAACTGCTTTAAAGGAACTGGAATTTGCCAATTTTGATTTGCTGATAACCGATTATATCATGGCCGAAATGAACGGTATTGATCTTCTTCTTAAAGTAAAAAAACTATTCCCTGAAACCGAGGTAATTATCATTACCGGCTACGGAACAATTCAGGATGCTGTAAGAGCAATGCAGATAGGGGCATTTACATATGTTATTAAAGGAAATCCGGTAGAAGAACTTCTGACGGAGGTTGATAAATTATTCAGCATAAAAAAACTCAGGAGAAGCAGTTATTTAAGAGAAAGCCCTTTCAGCGAATTCATGCTTGAAACAAGAAACACGGAATTCAGGGAAATTCTGAGGGTTGCAGAGAAAAGCGCGGCGACAAACTGCCCTGTGCTGCTTCTCGGAGAATCAGGTGTCGGAAAAGAAATCATAGCCAGGTTGATTCATCAGCTTAGCCCGAGAAGTTCAGATATTTTTATGCCGATTAATTGCCATGCCATACCGGAATCCCTGCTTGAAGCGGAGCTGTTCGGGTATGAGAAAGGGGCTTTCACCGGCGCTGCCGAAGCCCGCATAGGAAAGATGGAAGCAGCCGAGGGAGGGACCCTCTTCCTTGACGAGATAGGAGAACTGCCTCTTTCCGCCCAGTCCAAATTGCTAAGGGTCCTGGAAACAAAAACCATAGAACGAATAGGCAGCAACCGCCAAATCAGTCTCGATTTCCGTTTAATATGCGCAACCAATCGTCACATAGAAGAAGAAAAGGCCATCGGAAATTTCCGGGAAGATCTTTTTTACCGTATCGGAACAATAACAATGACCATCCCTCCGCTCAGAAACAGAAAAGAAGACTTGCGCATGCTTATTGATTTTTTCTTTCAGAAAACCGCTTCAGAGCAAAAAAAAGGGATTTCTCTTATTGAACCTGAAGTTTATGAATTTCTGGAAAGCTATTCCTACCCCGGCAACATCAGAGAATTGAAAAACCTTACAGAAAGGCTGTGTGTTCTTTCCGAGAACGGTATAATCAGCAACAGGGACCTTCCTCCCGGTAAAAAACAGGAAATTGTGGAAACCCGCGAGCATCCGGGACTGATTGAATTTCGTAAAAACCGTGAAGCAGAATATATCTGCGAAATGCTGGAAAATTGTCAGCATAATATAACTGCTGCCGCAAAAAAACTGGGAATAAGCAGGCGACAACTTTTTAACAAGATCCAGGAATATAATATTAATTAGGAAATTAATTTCCATACCTGGAAATTAATTTCCATCATTTAGCCGGGCTGAATAAGAAATACAATTGGCCCGCCGGAGATGTTTATCTATTATTTACTTATATTACAATGAGTTATGTTTTTATTTGGCAATTCTGCCGCTACTGGCACAGAACCTGCTAACTCATTCCCAATCGAGAAAATAAGGAGTGTTTATGGCAGAAGAAAGAAAAAGCCTGAGTAAAGTCCTTGGAAGAACAGACGTCCTGGCCATGGCTTTCGGCACAATGATAGGTTGGGGCTGGGTTATGCTGGCCGGTTACTGGGTCCAGCAGGCTGGAGTGGTTGGAGCTATTCTGGCTTTCATCATCGGCGCAATTATGTGCGTCTTTGTAGGGCTGACCTATGCCGAGCTGACCCCTGCCCTGCCGCTGGCAGGCGGCGAAATGGTGTTTGCCTACCGGGGCATGGGCTATAATATGGCATGGGTTACCGCATGGGCAATAGCTTTTGCCTATATTGGAGTAGCAGCATGGGAAGGCATCGCCATTTCCACGGCTATCAACTATTTGCTTCCCATTCCGAGCATAGGCCACTTATGGGACGTTGCAGGGTATTCAGTTTATATCTCCTGGGCAATTATAGGCATAATCGGAGCTGTAGTTTTATCTATTTTAAACTATCTGGGAGCAAAAACATCAGCAATTTTTCAGGTAATGGCTACCGCAGGACTGGTGCTTGTCGGAATTTTATTTATATTCGGCGGGGTAGCTTTTGGCGACACAAAAAACATGGTTCCGGTTTTTACCAGCGGAGGCGGAATGGTTGCGGTATTACTTATGGCGCCTTCAATGTTTGTCGGCTTTGATGTTATTCCCCAATCGGCCGAGGAGATGAATATTCCTCTGAAACAGATTGCAGGCGTACTTATTGTTTCAATAATAATGGCGGCATCGTGGTATTTTTTAATGATTCTTGGAATCTCCCTCTCCGCACCGGCAGAGGTCAGGAATTCCGGCGTAGTCCCGGTAGCCGACGCCATGGCATTTGCTTTCCGTTCTCCGGTATTCGGTAAAATACTAATCGGAGGAGCTATGTGCGGTATTCTTACAAGCTGGAACGGTTTTATAGTAGGCGGGACGCGTGTTTTGTTTGCAATGGGAAGAGCCAAAATGCTTCCTGCAATATTCGGAAAGGTTCATCCCAAATACAAAACGCCGACAGCTTCAATTATACTTGTCGGCATAATCTGCTGCCTTTCTCCTCTGATGGGAAAAAATGCTCTTGTCTGGTTTGTCAACGCAAGCGCCTTCGGAACAGTTATCGCATATTTCCTTGTAGCCCTTTCATTTTTATTCCTGAGAAAAAATGAAAAAAACCTTACCAGACCATTTAAAGTGAAAAGAGGAAAACTGGTAGGCGGAATTGCCCTGATAATTACCCTTATATTTATAACACTTTATCTTCCTATCGGGCCGGGCTCGTTGGCATGGCCGTATGAGTGGCTTCTGATATTCGGGTGGATCGGCCTGGGAATCATTCTGGCGGCCATGGCAAAATATTTCTATAAAGACATAACTCCCGAGGAAAGAGAATTTCTGGTTTTTGGAGAAGACTATGCACGGAGGGAAAAATGCACCCAAAAGAAATAAAGGAAATATCATCAGTCTGGACACATTCCACCGAGGTTTTGGTCGACCATGCAAAAGGATGCTGGTTTTACGACAAAGAAGGAAACAAATACCTGGATTTTACAAGCGGAATCGGCGTAACCAACACAGGCCATTGCCATCCGAAAGTCGTTAAAGCCATTCAGCAGCAAGCTGAAAAGATGATCTTCGGACAGTTTAATATTGTATATCATCAGCCTCTAATCGATCTGGTAAAAGAACTGAAACCGATTGTTCCTGAAGGCCTTGATACATTTTTCTTCGCAAGCAGCGGAGCCGAAGCAGTTGAAGGCGCAGTTAAACTGGCAAAACATGCAACGGGCAAACCGAATATCATTGTTTTTAACGGAAGTTTTCACGGACGGACCCATCTTACCATGGCGATGACAACAAGCAAAACTGTTTACCGGGAAGGATACTCTCCGCTGGTTTCAGGTATTTTTGTAACGCCTTATCCATATTCATATTATTACGGATGGGACGATGAAACAACATCCGAATTCGCCATTAAAGAACTGAAACGAACTCTTTTGAGCCAGACCAAACCGGACGAAACGGCTGCGATAATAATCGAGCCCATACTTGGGGAAGGCGGATATGTAGTTCCTCCGGAAGGATTTTTAAAAGCTGTTCGTGAGATTTGTGATGAAAACAACATATTAATGATAGCTGATGAAGTACAGTCCGGATTCTGCCGGACCGGGAAGTTTTTTGCTGTCCAGTACGAAGGAATTTCTCCCGATATAATGACTATGGCAAAGGGGTTGGGTTCAGGGATACCCATATCCGGGGTTGCATACAGGAGAGAGCTTCAGGAAAAGTGGGTGCCCGGCAGCCACGGCGGAACATATTCAGCCAACACCATAGCCTGTGCAGGAGCCACCGCCACAGTTCAGGTAATGAAAGAAGAGAAGCTTGATGAAAACGCAGCAGCAAGAGGAATTCAATTAGTAAAAAGACTTAGAGATCTTCAGAAAGAATACCCTGCAATCGGAGACGTGCGGGGCCGTGGATGCATGCTGGCCACGGAGTTTTCATCAAACGGCAAGCCTGATGCTGCATCCGCCAAAGCAGTGATTAACGCCGCGAAAGAAGAAAACCTGCTTCTTCTGGGATGCGGAACTTACGGAAATACAATAAGATGGATACCTCCTCTGGTTGTAACCCCGGAAGAGATAGACGAGGGTCTCGATAGATTTGAAAAGGCCCTTAAAAAAGTTTTCGGCTGAAAAAGTCGCTCCCCCTGAATTGCATAAATAAAGGGAATACAGAGGGCCCGGAGAACTGCAGTCATTGAGATATACAGGGACTTATCTTAATATTTGAAACTGCAGCCGGGCCCCGTATTCCATCCGTTGCCGATAGTATTTTCATATAATACCGGCAACTTCATTAAATGACGTCCATGTACCGGGCATCCTGAAACCGAGCACCAGTTTTCTTTTAAACTCAAAATTTCCGTCCGGAGACGTCATATCGACTGTTTTCTTTATCATATCTATCTTATCTCTGGATTCAAGGATCAATTTAAAACGTTTTTCCAGAAGCGATTCCAGCTCTATCTTTTTACCGGAGTCGGCGCTGAAATCCATAATGTTGGCAATTCTCATCGCGTTCAACGCCCGGTCTATCCGTCTCGACGGTTCCTCCATATTTTCAAGCCCTTCAAGCACATCTACCAGCCGTTTATACTCTCCGCGGCTCCAGTCGTAGTCTGCTTCATCAAACAATGAATAAAGAGGCGGAACAGCACATTCAAGATTCAGAAAGGTTTCCAGCTCATAAAATTTCCGGTTTTCATTGTGAATTTTTTTATATCCCCTGAATTTCAGAAGCCAGCGGCCTATCTGCCTGGAAACCTTGTCCCAGTCGATCCTTTCCGGATTACTCACCGGGTCATAATCCGGCCCCGGCCCCCTTTCTTCTTTCAGCATCTTCGAAATTTCATCAATAACGGTCCTGCTGTAGCCGGTTTCAGCGATGCGGGCGTCATAATAGAGTTCAAGAGAATCATACCAGATAACCAGGCGGGCACTGTTTCCCTTGATCTGAATTGAGGCTTCGGTCAGTATCCCGCCGTTAACCGGATCTTTGCCATCACGCCGGTTCCTCAATACAATTTCAACCCGTCCCTTTCCCGGGGAATTAACTTCCCGATGCCATATCTTTACAAGCTTATCCAGGCTGCCCCCTGAGGCCTTCAGTATCTGTTCTTCCGTTAAAAAACTGGTTTCCATAAATCCTCTTAATCAAATATATTATTAATCCGGCTACGGTTTAAAGACCCCTCAGGAAAAATCAATTTGCCTGATTGTGCCCGTTTTAATATAATGTAAGTATGACGGAGATTCTTATCGGTACATCGGGATACTATTATCAGGACTGGGTCGGCCCCCTGTATCCGCCGGGCATCGGAAAAGAACACTTTTTAAACTTTTACAGCAGGCACTTTCCGTTCTGCGAACTTAATTTTAGTTACTACCAGATGCCGATGCGCGGAAGACTGCTTTCAATGATTCAGGAGACTCCGGCCGGGTTCCAGTTCGCTATCAAGGCGCATAAAAGCATTACGCATGAACGAGGACCGGGTTCGATTGATCAGGCGGAGGAGTTTTTTCACGCCGTCAGGCCAATGCTTGATGAAAAAAGGCTTGCCGCAGTTCTGCTGCAGTTTCCATACAGCTTTCATTATAACCCGGAAAACCGGAAATACCTCGCCGAAATACTGAAACCGCTTGAAGGCTTTCCGCTCTGCGTGGAATTCCGCAACCGCGAATGGATGCTTGAAAAGGTCTATGACGGATTTGCTGAACGGCAGGTCTGCTTTGTCCAGACCGACAACCCCGAGCTTGACAACCTTCCGCTGCCGACGGCTACGACAACATCAGATGTCGGCTACATCAGGTTCCACGGCCGCAACCGCGACAACTGGTGGGACGGCGACAACACCAGCCGTTATGATTACCTGTATAACGAACACGAGCTTCATTCCTGGCTCTGCAGAATCGACGATATCGCGGGAAAAGTAAAACGCCTGCTGATTGCGTTCAACAACCATCATAAAGGCAAAGCTGTACAGAACGCCGCTGAAATTTACAGGCTGATAGTAGAAAATACGGAGCTTAAACCGGTTGAGATAAAGATGGAATAAGAAGGATTACCACCGAGTTAATCAAAGCGGATATTTAACTCCGTTCTTCCAGGACCAGTTTGACACCAAGACCAATTAAAACCGAACCAAACAGCTTGTCGATAATTCCGGAAACAATCGGTTTCCTGCGAAGAACAACAGCAATCCGTTCCGAGAGCAGGACAATAAGGCTTTCAACGATAAAACCGATCAGGACTATCACTATACCGAGAAACATAAATTGCGATATTCTCGAGGAACCGTTATCACGATAGAACTGGGGCAGAAACGCCATAAAAAATACGGCGACCTTGGGATTCGTAACGTCTATAACTACCGCATTAATAAATGATTTAAAGAAAGACCCGTCTTCTTTTTTATTTCCAACTCCGGAAAGATCCAGACCTCCCCATAAAAGCGCCCGGGCCCCCAGATAAAACAGATACCCTGCGCCTATAATTTTCATGACTCTGAAAACAACTACAGATGTTGAAATAACTGCGGAAATACCGAGTGAAACAAAAAGAGTATGGATCAGGGCGCCGGTCCCCAATCCAAGCACGGACGCAAAGCCGACCCTCTTGCCGGAAGACATCGACTGGGTAATCAGGTATATCATATCCGGACCGGGTGTAATATTCAAAACAACTGCCGTGATTATAAAAAATGCCCAGTAAGAATGATCCATGTTGCCCCCATGTGATAAATTATCATGATTTTAGCATAAAATAGGTGTTGTTACAATTATTAGGCCAAACTATCATAAAAAATCTACAGCGACGCAAGAAAATCTTTCTTTTCGGCGTGCCGGCTGCGGGCAGATTCAGCCGAATTGTAATCTGCAGACCTTTCAGGATATGTCTCTGAATCTGATATCATGAGAAAACAAACATACCCGGAAAGGTTAAAAAGGGAGTCGGGACCCCCCTTATCTATTTTATCGCACCGCTCGACAATCCGCGGACCATGTGTTTCTGCACCAGAAACGCAAAGATTATTACCGGAACTGTTACGACCGAACCGACTGCCGTCAATTGTCCCCAGGCTGTACCCTGCGGGGTCAAAAGCCTGGGAATTGCGACCGGAAGTGTGGCCGTCTTGCCGCCGGTAAGAATCAGGGCCATCAGAAATTCATTCCATGAATTTATAGCACAGAAAACAGCGGTTGCAGCTATTCCGCTTTTGGTAAGAGGAAGAGCCATCTTTACAAAGACGGAAAACCAGCCGCAGCCGTCTACAATGGCAGCCTCGTCAACCTGCCGCGGAACCGAATCAAAGAAACTTTTCATCATCCATACAACAAAAGGAATATTAAAAGCTGTGTGGGCCGCAATAATTCCGACAAAAGTATTCAGCAGTCTCAGCCTGGTCATTATGAAATAAAGAGGCAGGGCAAGAACAATGGTAGGAGTAAACCGTGTTCCCAGAAGATAAAAAAATAACACTTTATCTCCTTTCAGCCTGAACCTCGAAAATCCGTATGCCGAAGGAAGCCCTATCAGAAGGGAAAACATCACCGTTAATGATGTCACTATAAAACTGTTTTTAACATTTTCAAGAAAGTGTTTATCTACAAAAGCAATCCTGTAATTGTCAAATGTAGGCTTAAAAACAATTTTGGGTGGCATTGCAAAAATATCCAGCCTTGATTTGAACGATGTTAAAATCATCCAGATATAGGGCACCAGATAAACAAGAAGCAGAACAACTAATATTGCCGTGATTATCCTTATCCTCTGTTTTCTTACCAGTCTATATTTCATACTGCCTCCTCATAAAAAAGAACCAGTAAAGAATTCCAAAGCAGAGCAAAAGAACAAAGAGAATCAGACAAAGGGCCGACGCGTAACTGAAATGAAAATCAACGAAAGCCTTTCGATAAGTATAAAGGTCTATTACCTCGGTAGCGGAACCGGGGCCTCCTCCCGTAAGAAGATACGGTTTGTCAAAAACCTTAAACGCCTCTACACCCCTGAGAATAAGTGAAACGGTTATCACCGGTTTCATCATGGGAAAGGTTATATACCTCAGCTTCTGGAACCCGCTTACGCCGTCGATATCAGCCGCTTCATAAGGCTCGGAAGGAAGGGTTTTAAGCCCGGCAAAAAGCATAAGAATCATATAGGGCGTCCATTGCCAGATATCAGTTATTATCAGGGCAATCATTGCTGAAACGGAAGAGCTTAAAGGAGCCCTGGATAATGAAGAACCCGTAACATCAAGAAAAAATCCATAAAGCCCGAATTGCGGATTTAGTATAAAACTGAACATCAACCCCACTACAAGGGGCGCAATTGTCATGGGAACAATCCACAGGGCCGATAATATTTTTCTTCCGACTGTAACCTGATCCAAAAGACCTGCAATAACAGCTCCGAGCAGAAACTCAAAAATGGTTGCTGCAAGAACAAAAATAAAGGTAATGCCCAGGGATTTGTAAAACCTGACATCATGAAATATTGTTACATAATTTTTAAATCCGATAAAATCATCAACGCTTCCCGGAGAAGCAAGTTTAAAATCAAACAAACTCTGCTTAATATTCAGCAAAAGCGGAATAAATGTAATGATTAAAAGAATAATCATCGCAGGAAGATGAAAGGACAGAGCAACAGTTCTCTCCCTTTTCAGCTTTTTATACATATATGAATCTCCTGGTGACAGATAAGGATAAATCCCCGCGACAATATCCTGCCGCGGGTGTGAATACATTATTTATATGATATTGGCAGCTTTCCTTCCATTATGACATTAATTTCTTTCCGCATGCTGGAAAGCGCTTCTTCAGGAGCAACTTCGTCATTATACACTCTGGAAAGATGAAGCATAATAACATTATTAATTTCATTCCATTCGGGAATCCTTGGTTTGGAAGAGCAAATCTGGTAGGCTTCATAAGACCCTTCCCAGTAAGGAATGCTAGATTTGAACTCCTCATCTTTATACAGGGACTGTAAAGTTGGAAATCCTCCGCCTTCGGTTACAATATTTCTCTGCACTTCGGGAGTACTTACCCATTGCAAAAATTTCCATGAAGCTTCCGGGTTTTTGGCATCCTTTGGAATATAGAATGCCCATGCGCCGTAATTTCCACCGATGCTTTTCTGCTCAACCGGAACAACAGCATATCCCATTTTACCTGCTGACCGCGAATTCTCAATGTCCTCAATTGCCGGCGCGCAATCATTGAAAATAATCGTCATTGCCACCAGCCCCTGCTGAAACTGTGTGGTTTTCTCATCCCATGTATTAATGCTTATTCCGGGAGGAGCAAATGGTATCAGGCTTTTGATATAACTTAGGGCTTTTACATTTTCAGGACTGTCTATTACAAGATCGCCTGAATCGTTAAAAGTACCGCCGCCGAAAGACCATGCAATGCTCTGCCAGTCGCAGACTGCCGCGTCATGTCTTTTCCCGGAAAAAGTGATTCCGTAGAAATCCTGGCTTAAAACTTCACCGGCAAGCTTTTCACCCTTACTCCGTGTAAAAAACTCAGCGATATCTTTGTATGCTTTCCAGTTGTCGGGCACTTCAAGCTCATATCCGTACTTTGCCTTGAAAGCGGAAGCTTCGGCCGGGTCCTTAAAAAGATCTTTACGATAGGCAAGGATCTGTATACAGGTGTTCGAAGGCACACCGTAATAGCTTCCTTTCCAGTTTGCAGCTACATCCCACATGCCTTTAACCATGTTGTCAGCATTGAATCCGGCAATTGCATTCTGCGGATCAGCCATCATGTCATCAATATCCAGAATGTAGTCATTTTCCACGAAACTTCCGATAAACTGAAACGGAGCAGAAATCACATCATACTCCGCTGTTCCCGCCTGAAGAGCAAGCAACTCTTTCTGCACGACGGAATCCATGGGACCGTATTCCAGTTCAACCTTGATTCCGGTAAGCTTTTCGAATTCCGGCAGCTGCTTTTCAAGTGCCAATGTAGGATTATGCATTTCGGCAATCACCTTTAAAACAACCTGATCGCTTTCCTGGGCTCCTCCGCCGAAACAGGGCAGGAGAAACAGGAACATAAGAACAGACGCCAGAATCAATTTCTTAAAAAACCCTTTCATTTAAAAACCTCCAAATATATTTTTAACCTGAGGTTCCAGTCAGATACTATCATGAAACTCCAGGTTATTCGGCAATAATTATCCAAAAACTTCCGTGACGCATTCTTCAAAAACCGTCAGGACTTTGTCTGCCGTTTTCCTGTCAATATTTAACGGCGGCTTGATTTTCAAGACATTATCTATTGCCCCGCTCAGACCGAAGAAAACGCCTTTTTCTATTCCCTTTTTATAAACCTCCAGGGTCTTCTCATCCGCAGGCACTTTACTTTCCGGGTCTTCAACAAATTCAACACCTATATGAAGACCGGGACCCCGGACATCTCCAATCTGCGGTATTCTTTTCTGTATCTCTTTTATTTTTTCAGTAATATAATTACCCATAATCCGGGCATTTTCGCACAGCTTTTTATCCTGTATATATTTTATATTAGCCACAACCGCGGCATGAATCATGGCATTATTCATACAGGTATACGCATCTTCGCCATCGGAATCGAACGATTTTAAATCCGTGCTGGCCAGAATTCCTCCTACGGGCCAGCCGTTGCCCATTCCCTTTGCCAGGGCTATTACATCGGGATATACTCCGTAATAATCGGCGGCAAACATCGTCCCCATTCTGCCGAAAGCGGTTTGAACTTCATCAAACATCATCAGGACATTGTATTTATCACAAATTCTTCTAACTTCCTGCAGATATTTTTTGGGAAGCGGAATCTGGCCGCCTACACCCTGTAAAGGTTCAAGATAAACCGCTGCCACGGGACCGCTCGCAGCTTTTTCTATTGTCAGCTCCAGCACTTTTGCACAGGTAAGTTTACAGTTTTCCGGAGACTCACCAAAATAGCATCTGTAACAATAAGGATTGGGTGCCCGAAGGAAATTCTGCATAAACGGTTTAAATTTAATTCCAAATCCGAACTTTTGCTTTTTTGTGAGCGTCGGCGTCCATGATGCACCTATCGTTGCTAATGAATTTCCATGCCAGGCATTATAAAGAGTAATAAAATTTGTCGCTTCCGGACGGTTGACCATTGCCAGCTTTAAAGCCGACTCCGAAGCGGAAGAACCGCCCAGTGCCAGCCCTACTTTTTTCAGATTATGCGGAGCTATTTCCGCAAGTTTCTGTATTAATCGTGTTCTGGGAAAGGTATCGTGGACGGGCCTGCAATGCGCAAGTATCTTACCCTGCCTGAATGCCGCATCCATAATTTCTTCAACACAATGCCCTGCATTGAGGGCCCAGGCCTGAGCCTGACAGTCAATTATAGTTTTCCCGTTTATATCGGTTATTTCACAGCCTTTTCCTTCTACAAGAAAAGGACCTTTGGGAACATCGGCATGCATATAATGATTATTCATAATATCATCAATTTCTTTCCGGCTTATCTGCCCTCCCATTCGATCATCATAGACAGGTGAACTTTCGGTATTGTTCATTATTCGCCCCTAATTAAAGATTATATTTGTACTAATACAGCAATTATCATCAGCTGTCAAGCCTTATTTATATTAATTTTAATATTATTTAACGGTTTTTATGGTGTATCATATAATTTTAATATTAATTTTAACACTTTTAGAACTTATAACACGAAAAGATGATTGATTATTTCTTCCAAACAGAATAGAATTGTCGCATGAATCGAACCGAGTTTTCCGTCTTTGACGCACTGAGAAGAAACGACGGATTAACAAAATCCGAACTGCTTAATCTCACCGGAGTATCATCTTCCTCCTTAAACAACTACCTGAATTCAGCACAGAATAAAAAGTACCTGGACTTTCAGGCAAAGAGCGCCGGCCAGGTAGGAAGAAAACTGAATGTTATTCGTATAAGATCATATATTGCTTACAGCATAGGGATTGATATCGGCGGCTGGGAGACCAAGATTATAATTCTCGATCTGAACGGAGAAACTCTGGCTGAAACCTTCTACCCCAGCAAACTCGATACTGGTCCTGAAAAAACTTTTCAGAATATTGGCGTTGTAATAAACAAGCTCATGGAAGAAAACGGGCTGTCGGAAAAGAAAATTATCAGCATCGGTCTTTCAATGTCCGCCTTCCTGGAAACAGATAAAATGCTCTGCAGAAAAGTCCCTTTCTTTACAGAATGGGACAACATAAACATAAAACAACAATTCGATTCCATTTTTCCCGAATGGGCCCACCTTCCGATTTTCCTTAAAGACAGCGCCAGAACCATGACCCTGGCAGAACAGAGGAAAGGCCTGGGGCAGGAAACCGATTCTTTTTTTCTTCTTAATCTCGGCGCGGGAATCGGCGGAGGGCTGGTTCTCAACAACCAGGTCTTCTGGGGAGAAAACGGATTCGCCACAGAAGTCGGTCATATAAGAGTTTCACAGGATGACAGAATCTGCATCTGCGGAAAGCAGGGATGCCTTGAAACCTATGCTTCAAGCTGGGCCCTTCGCAGGCAGGCGGAAAATGAAATAAAAAAGGGAGTAATAACGTCGATAAAGTTTCAGGAAGACGAACTGGCCAGAAAAGTTGTTGATGCTTCTCCTATTTTTCATGCCTGCAGCAACGGAGACCGTTATGCCAATACCGTTGTACAGGAAGTATCAAAAAAAATAGCACAGGTAACAAGCATAATAACACAACTTGTAAATCCCAAAATATTGATCCTGACCGGAGGCGTAGTCAGAGAAATACCCGAAATCATTCTTGATTATATTAAAAGATATCATGAACATGGTTTTGCCGGAGAAACACGTTTTGCAATCTCCAAACTGACAAGATATTCCGGGGCAATCGGCGCAGCCCTGTATTCACAGGACCAATTGTTTCTGTCGCTTGAAACTTTTGAAACATCACCGCTTAAACTCGATTAACATCAAAACTAATCTACAGCGACGTAAGAAAATCCTTCTTTTCGGCAAGCCGTATCTTCTCTATCCGTTCCATGAATATTTTCGCTGTCTTGTCGTCGGGATCAACGGCAGATACTTTCATAAGCAGGTTTTGCGCTTCTTCAAATTCCCTTCTTGAGAAGTTCATTATAGCTTCTTCAAAATCGGCTTTCGTACGGTTCTTTTTGTCAAGCTTGACATCATCATCCGCGTCAAAGATTTCGAACAGGGCAACAGCCTTGTCCTTCCCCTTTACCTTGACCCTGCCGAGAAATCTGAAGTTGTAATCCATCGGGTTTTCCAGCTTCACAAAGGTTTCCTGACTAATCACGATATTAGCCTTGTAAAGCTTGGTTACGTCCTGAATTCGGGAGGCCAGGTTAACTGCATCGGAAATAACGGTTCCCTGCATTCGTTTCTGATCCCCAATAATACCGAGAATCATATTTCCAGTATGAATACCGATTCCGATGTTTATTGCCCGGTAACCGCAATTGGCCCGGTGACCGTTATACACATTAACATGCTCAATCATCTCTTTGGCGGCAGCAAGCGCGTTTTCAGGTTTATCCGGAAACAGCGCCATTATCGCATCGCCTATATACTTGTCTACGAATCCGCCGTTATTGGTAATCATCGGGCTGAACCGGCTCAGATATGAATTTATGAATTTAAAATTCTCTTCCGGAGTCATGTTTTCAGACAGATTTGTAAACGCACGTATATCAACAAACAGGATAGTCATCTCCCGTGATACCTGATCGCCAAGCTCGACATCAAGAATATTTTCCTGTCCCAGCGAACGCAGAAATTCTGTAGGCACAAACCTGCTGTATATATTGCTTATTCTGGACAACTGCAGGTGAGTATTTACCCTGGTCAGGAATTCCTCCTGCAGATACGGCCTGGTAAGAAAATCATTCGCCCCGGAGGTAAGACCTTCCATCATGTCTGAGATATCTTCCTTGTTTATGATAAGAATAACGGGAAGCTCGTCCTTGGAGTATATTTTTCGAATTTCACCGCAGACTTCATACCCGCTCATGTCGGGAAGTTTCACGTCCATTACAACCAGATGAGGTGCATTCTCCCGAACCCTTCCGAGTAATTCTTCGCCCGACATCATCGGGAGTACTGAATAATTTAAAGATGATAACTGACTCTTTAAAATCTGCAGCTCCTCTACATCTTTGCCGGTAATCAATACCTCAATATTACGATCGGAAGTTATTTCATCAAAAACCGGCTGCAGATTTATCAAAGCGTCCATTTCAAGGGCTTCTTCATCAGAAAGGCCTTCTCCGCCTGTCCACAAGTCCAGTTCGAATAAATAGTCCAGCCTGTTTCCGTCTGTTTCTACCCTTATCTCTTTTCCATGCAGCTCTATCAGCTTATAGGCTATTGCCAGGCTGAGATCCGAAGCATCCTGCTCGTTTATCCCCTCGTCAATTCCCCTTTCATAGGCATCAAACAGCTTTTCGACAACATCCTTATCAAAATCAGAACCTTCAACACTGATCCTGATCTCAATACTATCGGGACTTTCATTACAGTCTATTTCAATCTGCCCTTTTGCTGTATGACGAATCGAGTTGCTTGTTATGTTATAAAGAATCTGCTCAAGCCGTCTTTCATCCGCATAAACCGGCTTAACATCCCTTGAAATCCTGATTGAAAGATCCACATGCTTTACCGCAACCAGGGCCTCGCAGCTGTTAATAACTTTTCGGGATATTTTGAAAAGATTAACCGGCCCATAGTTCAGATCAATCGCCTTTTCCTTGATACTCGAAAAATACAGGATATCATTAACCATATTGGACAATCTGACACCGTTTGAAACAATAAGAGACGAAGTTGCTATCTGTTCGGAATTAAGCGGCCCGATGGATCCCTTAAGAAGGCTTTCACCAAGCTCAATAACATTCCGGATAGGTTTGTCCAGTTCTATTGAATTACGCTCCAGAAAACTTTCGTTCTGGCTTACCAATACGGCAAGCCGGCGATGGGCTGATTCCGCCGAATCGTAATCAGCCAGGTTTTTTTCAACCAATTTATGTGTCTGATGTAACGAAAAAACAAACATGCCCAAAAAAGTCAAACGAACTGTCGAAATGACTGCCAGGGAATACAGAAAATCATTAAACAGACATATAAAAAGAATACTGAAGCTTACGGCTGTCCATAATGCCCCGTCCGCATTTCTCCTTGCAGCCTTTACCAGTCCGAACAGAATATAAACCGCCCCGGTCACTCTCAATACGGAATACCCGTGAATTATATATCTTGCAATATGCAGGGGAAAAATAAAGATGGAAACGGAAACAGCTAATGCGATTATCTGGACTGATTTTACAGAAAAACCATGAATCTCTGCCGGATAGATGGAGCGGACATAATTCAGCATTATCGGAAATGCAATTATCATGAAAAGGTACTGCATCCTGATGAAAAACTCTCCGCTCATTACCGGCAGGAAATATGCAGCAATAACACGGCCTGAAAACATTCCGTAAAGCGCATATACAAAAAGGTAAAGAAAGAAAAACAGGCTGTGAGAGTATTTACGCTGAAAAAAGTAATTAAAAACATGAATAAATGCTATCGTTAAAAAGATAAATATAATAAGAGAATCCAGGATCTTTCCCTGCTGTTCCCGCACGACAACATCATTATAACGACCGTAGGAAATCCAGTTGCTCATGCTTCCGCCGTACAAATTGCTGCTGTTTGAAACCTGTATTTCAATTTCAAGAAGATCTTCACTCTGAAGATATGGAACAGAGTGACTCTTCAGCAATGACAATTTCTCGGAACCTTCACCGGGAGTTCCGGTTTCACAGACAATCTCACCGTTAACACTCAAAATGTAAGCCGAATACAGGGGATTGATCAGAAAGGCATTCTGGCCCTTCATGCCTTCCGTCTTCAGGGTAAGCTTGTATATATAGTATCCGGTTCGGAAAGTATCGGGCGAAAGATCCTGTTCGTCCTGTAAACCGGCACCTGAAAAGCTTTTCCAGCCTCTGTTCAGGCTCAGTGTTGTTCCCGGAGTCGGGCTGTAAACGGTTTGTTCATCGGCAGATTTCATCGAGACAGCGTCCGTCACAAAGAAATAGCCGAATGCGACCAATAAAAGAACCAAAAAAATCGCTGCTGTTGAAAAAAATATTCTCTCGCTTTTAAACATACTCAATTACAATTATAACCTCTTGAAAAGATAATATCACTCTTATATCCTACGTTTTATAATTATCGGCAGATACTGAGTAATGATGAAAGCCCATCCATGTACTTTTTCATTTTGCCTTTTATATCCCGCATCCATGCGGAAATTATTTACAGGAGTAATTATGGCATCGGAAGAGAAAATTTTTTTCACATATAACGATATTCACAATACTATCCGGAAACTTTCGGAACAGATCAAGCGCTCAGGGTATAATCCTGATTTGATCGTGGCAATAGGAACCGGCGGATTCATTCCCGCAAGAATAATTAAAACATATCTCGACAAACCAATTCTTACAGTCGGCCTGAAACTTTATGATGAAAACAACAAACCAAAAGAAGCCCCTGAGAAAATTCAATGGATAGATGAAGTTGAGAAAAAACTGAAAGGGAAAAAAGTCCTCCTGGTTGACGAAGTCGACGATTCGCGGGTAACCCTTGAATATTGTCTCCGCGAATTAATGAGTGACGAACCTTCGGAAATTGCTGTTGCTGTTCTTCACAACAAAAACAAGGAAAAGCGCGGAATTATTCCCGATAAAATCAAACTATATTTCGCCGGCGAAGAACTCGAAGACAAATGGATTTGTTACCCCTGGGACGCCATGGATATTGACTCTCACGGAAAATAGAAAAAGCTCACTTCTAACCGACAACCTGACAATATCAGCCCTCACCCGAAAATGCTTGTTTTTTGACAATATATGGATAATAATGAATGAATGCACCGCTGCAAAGCGGTAAAACTCAGGGGGCAGAAAATAATGCTGGAAAGAAATTTTGTTAAAACACTGGAAAACAGTTTCAAAGACAACTGGGATCAGCCGTGTTTCACTAATTATGATGCCG
Source organism: Spirochaetia bacterium (assembly GCA_963675665.1). Classification (GTDB taxonomy): domain Bacteria; phylum Spirochaetota; class Spirochaetia; order UBA9216; family UBA9216; genus Thalassospirochaeta. Next base: position 1,426,470 of record OY776510.1, on the reverse strand, counting down.
ACAGTCACACATTCGGCGATATTGCGAAAAGCATGCTTGTTTTTCATGAAGTATTCAAAAAATGCGGGATAAAAAAAGGGGACAAACTCGCAGTATGCGGAAAAAACTCGGTTAACTGGGCAAAATGCTATCTGGCCACTGTGACCTACGGTGCAGTTATAGTCCCTATTCTGCCTGATTTCTCCGGCGGAGATATAACAAATATTATTAATCATTCGGAATCCAGGATATTCTTTGCAGATGAGGCTATCTGGAAAGATATTGATATTCACAACCTGGCAAACCTCGAAGTAGGGGGAAACCTTGACGATTTTCATATATTCATGACAAAAAACGCAATAAATGATTCGGTAATAACCGAATCGCGGACAATAATCGATGAAAAGTATAAAAGCGGATTCAATAAGGAAGATCTTGAATTTGAAGAAATTCACAATGAAGAGCTGGCCGGAATCCTGTATACATCCGGAACTACCGGGTTCTCCAAGGGTGTTATGCTGAATCATAACTGCCTTATGGCCAATGTAGACTATGCACAGAAGAGCATTGAGCTTAAACCGGGAAATTCGATATTGAATTTTCTGCCGCTGGCCCACAGCTTTGGATGTACTTTTGATTTTCTTTTTCCTTTTGCTACAGGCTGTCACATTACGTTTCTGCCCAGGATTTCACCGCAGCTGATAATAAAAGCCCTTGCGGACGTTCAGCCCAACCTGATTCTGTCCATTCCGCTGCTTATTGAGAAAATTTATTTTAAACAGCTTAAACCGATTCTTGATAAAAGTTATGCCAGACTTCCGGTAATAAAGCAGCTTCTTGAACGGATCATTTCCGGCAAGCTGAATAAAACTTTCGGCGGCAGGTTCATTGAAATAGTAATCGGAGCTGCCGCATTCAATCCCGAGGTAGAAGCATTTCTGACAAAAATAGGATTCAGATTCACAGTTGGTTACGGAATGACCGAATGCGGACCGCTTATAAGCTATATGCCGTGGGATGTTTACAAAAGCGGTTCTGCCGGAAAAATCATTTATCATCTCGAAGCCCGTGTTGACAACGAGGATCCTGACACAGGCCAGGGAGAACTCTGCGTACGCGGAGAAAATGTAATGATCGGGTATTATAAAAACGAAGAAGCAACAAAAGAAGCTATTGATAAGGACGGATGGCTTCATACAGGCGATATGGTGGTAATGGATCAGGACCAGGTTGTCACTATAAAGGGCAGGTGCAAAAATATGCTGCTGGGTCCGTCGGGGCAGAATATTTACCCTGAAGAACTTGAAGCAAGGCTTAACAACCATGATATAGTTGCGGACGCCCTTGTAATAGACCGCGACGGTGATGTAACAGCATTGATTTATCCCGATCCTGATTATATAAAGAGCTTTGCACTTACAAATGAGGGCATTGAAGAAGAAATAGCAAAGGCGGTTAAAACCGTTAACCGGGAGCTCCCGGCCTACTCAAAAATAATCAGCACTGAAATCAGAACAGAAGAGTTTGAAAAAACCCCTACATCAAAAATCAAGAGATACAAATATAAATAAAAAACACTTGCGGCCGGCGAGCTAACCGCTTCCGGCCGCAGTAAATAAAACCTCATATAAAAGCTTGACCTTTTAATAGTGAGAGGCTAAACTTTATTCGATAATTATATCTTCCGAATCTTCATTCCTGTAGAATTCGCTTTATTTTTAAAAATATCAGCTATTCGATGGACGGAGATCGAAGGGTTCTGCCGGAAACAGCAGGGCCTCCCGTGTTTGGAAAGGAAGTGCAGGTGATTAAAAGGGCCGTTCTTGTTGTCACGGCTGTATTTATTACACTTAATATCTACGCAGTATCGTTCTCGGTAAACAATTCCATTTGGAAAGAATTCAGCAATACCGAGTTGCAGTCGTTATCATATCCTATCCCCTTTCTCGGAACTGTTATGACCGGAATTTCCCTTGACGAACTTTTTCCGGCAGTATACGAAGCATGGACCCTTTCTCTCGGTTCGGACAACCCGGACAGCCGCATAAAACTTGTCGATCCTGACCTTGGCGACAATCTGTCAAAACACTATCTGGTTTCTACAGACGGCAGCTGGTCTGTTCTTTACAAAAACAGGCTTTATACAAATATAAAATCCGTCAACCTTGACTGCGAAACACTTGAATATAGTCCTCTTGAAATATGGGTAAACTGGGAGGGCATTTCACTGCTCAGAGACGAGATCGGGCGCTATGGGGATCTGCATTCTATCGATATTAAAATTGTAGAAGTATCAAAACCTGATTCAAAGCTTATATCGACAACACAGGCTAACGGCAGTGTTCCTGATGTGATAATGGTTCAGTCAAGCTACATCGACAGATTGGCACGCTCGGGAAGCATCCAGAATCTTGATTTCATGGCGACAGAAGGATTATTTAAACAGGGAATAGATGCATTCTCTCTTGATAAAAAACTGTGGGGAATTCCTTTCTATTATGACGCACAGATGATCTTCTACAATCCCGAGCTTGTCCCGCGTCCTGACAATAACTGGCGGCTTTCCGATTTTGAACGATCATGTGAAAATGTTAAGCAAAACGGAAAAATACCTTCCGCCTGGAATTCATACTCGGCGTCATTTCTTATTCCGTTTCAATTCGCATTCGGCAAAAAGACTCTTGTCGAATCCGACGGTTCGATACTGATCGACGACAAACCGACGCTTGATGCGCTCGAATACATCCTTGAGCTTCAGGACAACAAGCTTATGCAGCCGATGGAAAGAGATGCAATGACTTCTCTTTTTGTTTCCGGAGAGACGGCAATGATTATCAGTGCATCATACAGCATTCCCCATTTTACACAGCTGGGCATACCTTTTGAAACAGCGCCTCTTCCTGTAAACGATAAAACAGGCATCAGGGTTTCTCCGCTGCTTGATTTCAAAGCTTTTGCGATCTCAAAACGTTCACACAATACAACAGGAGCGCGCCGGTTAATCGAATACCTGACGGGAATTGGGGTTCAACAGCGTTTTACATCCGAAACAGCCAAATTGCCGGCCCTTGAGAAAGCATGGCTGACTGCAGAAGAGACAAATCCGTTTTATGAAACACTCAGCATAAGCGCGTCCGACGGGGTCATTATTCCGACCGACAAAGCTTATTCAGTTTATAAAAACATCATGTGGAAAATGTTGAGATTTGCAATTTCCGGAAAACTGCCGGCGGACCAGGTATTAAAACAGACTCAAACCCTGGTAGATAAAAACATGGAAGAACGGGACTTCTGAAAACCCCTGGAAATATTTGTAGGAGATATTATGAAGAAAAAAATTTTATCAGTACTGATGCTTCTGCTTGTTACGGCTGTTCTGCTCAGCAGCGGCTGTGCAACAGCAACCGACCAAAACTCAACTACATCAAAAACGGTCTCATCGGAGGAGGCAAAAACTGCCGAGATTTCGGAAATTGACGATACTTCACACGCAACACCCAAGGGCGAAGGCTGGCTTATAAATGTCAGCGGCGCAAGAGCTGATGAAGTATGGGAATCCAACTTTGAAAAGTGGAAAGAAGATCCGGCCTCCGGTTACGGAGAATTTCAGTTCGAAAGAAAAGGCGAAATGCTGACTGTTACGGCAATGCCTCTGGTAAAAATTGTAGCAATGGTGGATGATGCCGATGCGACAATGCCTTATTCTTTCAAGGAAGACCTCTGGAATTCAGGTTATGATCTTACGCTGACCGCAGCAGACGGATATTCAGCTACAATAAACACTGCTGACCACGCCGCCGATGAAATTTACATAGCAGACTCTGTTAACGGCGAGAAGATCAAACCCATGTCCTGCGGAAATGTCTCCGGACAGCTGTGGGTAAAAGAACTTTCAGAAATTACCGCTTCGATAGAAGCTGTATCGCTTGAAAACAACGATTTTGAACTGATACTGGAGATTGGAGAACAGTCCGGATCATATAAAATCAGCGAGCTGGAAAAACTGAATTATTATATTGAAGACAAGGGTAATTATACAAACAGCTACGGTAATACATTTGAGTCTACCTGGGCCGGCGTAAAGATAGTCGACCTGATAAACGAATATACAAATCTTTCGGCCGACATGAGCATAACCATCGAAGCCATGGACGGCTATGCAATGAACTACAGCGGCGAACAGCTTCTGGATAACTCAAACGGCGACTGGATCCTGGCATTCAGGGAAAACGGCGAATATATGCCTGAAGATCCGGGATATATACGACTTGTAAAAGTAGGACCGGAGAATCCCAATTTCACCGGACACGTATCGGCCCGGATGGTTAAAAAGATTATCATTAAGGATATTCCATTTAAGAATTTTAATCTCTCGCTTGTAAGCACCTCCGGCACAGAGGTAATGGACGCCCAGACACTGATGTCCGGGGTTACAAACTCACGCACAGTAGTCGAAATGTGGAATAAAAAGAAAACAAAACTTAAAGATTACATGGGCATGCCGATTTATATGCTTCTGGAAAGATACAGCGGATATGAAACTGTAAAAATTGAAGCTTCGGACGGTTATACAATCGCTCTTGCCGCATCCGAGCTCGACGGCAATAATGATGTCATCATCGGGATGTTCAAGGGCGACGGATCAGATCTTGATGAAGATGAATTCCCGCTTGTTGTAGCCTGGGATAATGATGCTGCGCTTATTCCGGACGGAATAAAAGCCGTCAGAAATGTTGTCAAGATAATTCTTGAGTAAATATAAATTCAATGTAAAAATATACTTTATCATTCCCGCCCTGCTGGTCATAACAGCGGCGGGAATTTCTCCTTTTTTTGAAGCGCTTACAACTTCCTTTTTTCACGACACATACGGCATTCGGACATTTGCCGGGCTGGATAATTTCCGTTATCTCGGAGCCGATGCCGGGTTCGGTTACAGCCTTAATATAACCTCCTTATGGGCGGTACTAAGCACATTTCTGAGCATCTTTTTCGGTTTTATAATTGCCCTTGCATTATCGGGCAGAAAAAGATTTTCAAATATTATTTACGCAGCGCTTCTTGTTCCGTGGGGGATACCGGTTTATATAGCTGTTCCGCTGTGGCGGGCAATAATCCACGGAAACGGTGGAATCTCCGTTCTGACAACCCTCTTCGGAATAGAAGCCAACCTGATGACAGACCCGATTGCCGGATTCTTCAGCTGTATGGTTGTCAACATCTGGATGACAGTTCCTCTTACCGCTTTTGTGCTTCACGGCGCGCTTAAAAAAATATCAAAAAGCTGTATTGAAGCGGCCGTTCTTGACGGAGCGGGTACGGGAATTATTGCCTACCATATATATCTGCCCCAAATTAAAACTTCGCTGATTGTCATGGCAGTGCTGAACTTTATCAAAGGGTTCAAGGAATTCACCCTTATTTTTCTTATGACATCAGGCGGTCCGCCACTTCTTTCAGGCATAACCGAAAGATATGTTATCGGAGCCACAACAACAATGGATACATTCCTCTTCGATGTTTTCAACAACACCGACGATTACGGGATATCGTCCGCCTACTCCGTTATTATGGCAGGCATCGTTATACTGCTTATGCTGATCTGGTACGTAACCAAAAACAGGAATTTCAGCGCCGACAGAAAATTCAAATTCCTGATTATAATTACAGCTGCTCTGCAGATAATATTCTCCCGGAAGGCAGGATTGGTTCCGGCCGCACTGTATCTTACAGGATTCATAAACAAGCGCTTTTTCCGAGCGGCGGTTATAATTCACGGCCTCTGGATTGTTTTCTGTATTGCTAAAACCAGTTTCCTCGCCGGTTTCAATCCGGGGATTTTCCCTGCAGTCTTTACGCTCATGTACTGCTGTCGGAAAAAAGGCAGAAACAGCTCTTTTGGAACTGCCCGGAGCATAAATTCTCCGTTGCTCGGCAGCCTCAATCTCGGCTTTTCAACCTTTTCATCTCTCTTTCTTATTATCAGCTCTGCCGCCCTTCTTTATTTTCTGATCTGGATGAGCTTTTCCGGTGTAAGCGCCTGCTACATCGACGGTCTGTTGCCTCCACATGCCGGGTTAAACAGCTTTAAAACTGTGTTTCTGGAAGAAAACATTATGCTGTACTTCAGAAACACAATTATCCTTTCCGGACTGACAGGCTTACTGGTTCCAATCGTATGCTTTCCGGCGGCAGTATGGCTCAACAGTCGGGGCAGGGGAACCACAATAGCCGCGCTTACCTTTATTCAGATTTTAAGCATAACAGGCGGCATGCATTCATTGATACCGCTTTATTCTTCATTTGAGCGAATCGGACTGGTCAATTCATACGTTCCACTGATAATAATTTCGATATATCACAGTATTCCTTTTTCGATGTTTACAATAACAGCCTGGCTGGGCCGAATGCCCCGGGCATTTCGCGACATCGCCCTGCTTGAGGGACAACCGGCCGGTGCATACCTTTTCAGGATAATTCTGCCGCTGTCCAGGCCGGTTATAACTACCGCGGTAATGACGGCGGTTATAAGTGCCTGGAACAGTTTTATGGCGCCGCTTTTATTTCTGAACGATGAAAAACTCTACACTATCAGCCTGAAACTTTATTCATTCGTCGGAAGCATTGCATCCGGAGCTCCGGAGTGGAATATTTTCGCAGCCGCTTCGGTAGTTAACTGCGTGATAATTGCGGTCGTTTTTTCCGGATTTAAAAAACCGGTCGGCGATACAAGCCTCGGCGATTTTACTGAATAAGCTATTTGCTCTTGTTGTAAAACTGAAGCAGCTGGATAAAATAATAGCATTTCCTGTAAATGTCGGACATCCTTGGCACTACTCCGCCTTCAATTATTGATTCTATCTCTTTCCAGTTTGTAAGCAATTCATGAGGTTTTTTCTGATAATCTTCAATAACAAGCTTGAAACTCTTTGCAATAGATACAAGATGGACCCCGGTAGTATTAATCAATCTGAGCGCATCATCATTAATCTCTTTTAATTGCTTTCGAAGCAGCGTTATATTTGCTTTATCGGAGTCACGGCGTTTCAGAAGTTTTGTTATCTCGCTGCCCCGCACACCTTCTTCAGACAGTTTTTCATCAAAAGTAATTAACTCTTCTGCTGTCGACATCAGTCCGTAGAAGGCTTCGGAAAGCTGCTGTGAACTGATATTTGTAGTCCACTTGCCCCTGATAAGAAGAACATCGCTGATTTCTCTTATATCCTTTTTGCAGAAATCAACCAGAAACGCCTTCAGATAATTCATCGGCGCGATATATATATATCCTCCGAGCATTTTTTTGGCGAAAGCCAGGTTGGCTTTTTCGGTATAATATTTCATTCTTGAGATTGCATGCGTTCCGAAAATTCTGTCGGCAAGACTGTCAATTTTGTTGGTTCTCTGCTCCTTGAGGATCTTCTGTATTGAGAGTTCAACCTGGCTTTTCAACTTGTTCAGATAATCTTCTACAATATGCTTGTTGGGCCTCTGCACCCTGTATGCGTATGCAGGATCCTGATCAATTGCCTTGATCATGAGCTCAAGAATTTTGGATTGACGAACATCCCGGATTCTTCGAAGGATTTTCTGCCAGTCCTTGCGGTTCATCAGTTCGGCGCCTTTATAGGAAGAGAGGACGTCGAACAGGGAGTCCCAGGAAGCATCAAGTTCAAGAAAAGGTATCAGTACAAGAAAATCTTTCAGATCTTCAACAATATATTCACCGTTTATATCTTCAAATTTGGAATTATAGGTAAAATCATTTTCCGGAAACCTGGAATCAAACTTCCTCAGAAAGAAGTAATAATCGAAAGATATAAATTCCAGAAAGATTGTCATCAGATTATAGGTTGCGTTTATTTCACGAACTTTTTCAGTGTCAAATATAGAGAAAAAATTTACAAGATTTGATTTAAGCTCTTCGGTAACATTTTTTACGTTGCCTCCGGAGGCCTTAACCGCTTCCCTGATTTCGGTATCATCGAATGACGCTCTGATATTTTTCTGATTTTCGGAAAATGAATTTTCAATGATAATTGTTTTTAAAACAACAGAAGCTTCAGCATGATCGAGAAGTATTTTTGCGGGACCTGCAATTATATATATATCATAAAATAATTTGGCGAGAGCAGCGAGCGCTTCATCGGTTTTTGGCTTGTAAAACTTGTATTTATGATTCTTTAGCTGTTTGTATACATCTTTAAGCTGACGCTTTTTTTCCCTTTCAGGATCCGATGCTCTTGACAGAATTGACAGAATTCTGGTTAGAAAACCGGCCTTTACTTCAGGATTGCTCACTAAATTACCCTCGGATATAATGTTATTTTAAAAACAGACTCATGTCAATCACAGAAAAAAAAGCGAAAGAATGCATCCGAATGCTATACCAATAACATCGGCAATAACATCTGAAACCTCTATGCTTCGACCCGTTAATCCCTGAAGAAATTCAATTAAAATCCCGTAACATATCAGCATTGAAGGGAATATCAGATTGAATCGCCTTTTTTTCAGACTTATACCTCCGGAATAAACCAGCAGCAATGAAGTCAGAATAAAAAACGCACTGAAATGTTCAACCTTGTCAAGGAAACGGATCTTCGGGAAAACGGTCGGGGGAGAAGGTATAAGCATAAAAACGGTGAGCGTAACAAGAAGAACAAAAAAGGCTATAAGTGAAATTTTTCTTTTTTCCATTTTATATGAAAAATAATGTATATGTGCAACGGGGTCAATGGCTCCAAATCTTGACAAATTAAATTAGGAAAGTTATTCTCAGCACATGAACAAATTAGCCGTTGATTTGAACAATATAATTTCAGGAACCACAGCTTACGAGCTGCTCTCTGATTATGGAAAAAGGATATATTTCCCAAAGGGGATTGTATCACAATCTGCAGAAGCAAAAGAAAAGGCCACAACCTACAACGCCACAGTAGGCATGGCTATGAGCCGGGGACAGGCTGTAGAGCTTGCTTCACTGAGAGATCTTATTCCGGAACTCAAACCTTCCGAGGCTGTAACCTACGCTCCGACAGGAGGCGACCCTGCACTTGTCAAACTCTGGAAGAATGATATTGTCCGAAAAAATCCCGATGTTGATCCAGACAAAATTTCAAATCCGGTTGTAACATCGGGACTTACTCATGGAATCTTTCTTCTAATCGAATTATTCGTTAATGAAGGAGAGTCAGTGATAGTACCGGATATGTTCTGGGGAAACTATCGGCTTATGATTGAAGAAAGAGTAAAAGCTTCTATTGCTTCTTTTCCGTTTTATACTCAGAGTATGGGTCTTAACATCGAGGGTTTTGTAAAAACAATAAAAGAATCGGCTGTAAATAAAAAAGCCGTTGTAATTGTAAATTTTCCCAACAACCCTACAGGTTATTCTCCAACCAAAGATGAAGCGTCTGCCCTGAGAAATGCTCTTGTTTCAGTTGCTGATGAAGGATATAAACTGCTGGTTATAACCGACGATGCATATTTCGGTCTGTTCTACGAAGAAAATACTTATAAACATTCGCTTTTCAACGAACTCTGTTCAGCACATGAAAACATTCTGGCAGTAAAAGCCGACGGGGCAACAAAAGAGCATTTTGCCTGGGGATTCAGAGTCGGATTTCTCACTTTCGGATCGAAGGGGATGACTGCAGAACAGTACAAGGTTCTTGAAACCAAGACAGGCGCTTCAATCAGATGCTCAATCTCAAATTGTTCGCGCCCTGCACAGAGCCTTCTTCTTAAGGCCATGCAGAACCCGGAATACAACAGTCAGAAGGCCGCCTATGAAGCTGAGCTGAAGGAACGTTATATAAAAATAAGGGAGATCCTTGCAAAGCATAGCGACGATCCGGTTCTGCTTCCGCTGACATTTAACTCAGGTTATTTCATGAGTTATATTCTCAAAAAAGGTTCGGCGGAAGAACTTAGGAAGAAACTCCTTGAAGAGGACGGCATAGGAACAATCTCTATCCAGGATAAATATCTCAGGGTTGCATTTTCTTCAGTAGATATTGAGAACCTTGAAGATCTGTACGACAGGATATACAAGGCAGCAGCTGAAATCAAGTATTAAAAGAAGCTGAAATATAACCGTAATAAAAAAAGCCCGTAAATCTGACGGTTTACGGGCTTTTTTTATATCAATCCTGTTACATCCCTACAAGCATCTTTCCTACTTCGTTTAGTTCAGGCAGCTTTGTATAAATCGGGGCCCGTCCCCGGGCTTCATTCCGATCAAGTTCAATCGTTTTCAGATAAAGCTCATTGACCATATCAGCAAAAAGTCCCAGATTGTCGTTGAAATTAATAATTGCCATATCCATCAGCAGCTTTTCATTCCCGGTCGGGCGGGCATGCCCCAGCATAAACCTGAGATTGGGCGCCACATCATTTCTGAGCTTCCTGATAAAAACCGCCAGTGCGTAAATACTGTCGTACAACTCATTAAAACTATATCCCTGAAGCCGGGTATACTCGGAAGAATCAGTCAGGCGTTCTATTTTCTCCCATGCACCCTTCTCAATCGTTAGTTCAGTGAACGCCTTTCGAATATATCTGTTTGCAATGTTTTGATGATAATGTTCACTTATTCGATCTATTATGCTGAAAATTTGTGTATTCTTTACTGACATGACATCTCCGTTTTAATCTACACAAGGGCCAGAATTCCACTAATTATAACAGAATTTCATTATAAAGTCGCCCCTGAAATGTACCTCTTTTTATCATCTCCGTTCTTACCAGATTGTAGAATTCCGTTTTTTTTATAAAATCAGCCGGGGCTGCTATGTCTTCTTTCCGGCTGTCACAGGTAAGCCGCATTATCACTGTAGATTCAGGCATCATTTCGATTGCGGATATTACATATTCAAGATGCTCTTCGGTTGAAGGAGCCCCGACAAGTCCTTTTCTGTATTCTTCATACATCGGCGAATTGGTTGGTATATGCAGGTTATGAAACTTTACGCCGTCGGGTTTTATCGATGCTACATAACGGCATGTTTCAGCAATTTCTTCCGCTCCTTCTCCCGGAAGTCCGAAAATCAGATGAACCGCTGTTTTTACCCCGTATTCCTTCAGTAATTTATATGCCGTGTCAAAATCCTTTACCGTATGCCCCCTGTTGACGCTTTCAAGAGTTTTGTCGTGCGCCGACTGCAACCCCAGTTCTACCCAGACATCAAGCCCCCTTTCACGGTAAGAAGCCAGCAGTTCAGCCCGTTCATGGTCAATGCAGTCCGGTCTGGTGGACACTATCAGTTCCCGGTACTGATGAAGTGAAAGCGCATAATCATACACAGCTTTCAGTCGTGAAGAACTGTCATGTGTTCCGGAAAAAGCCTGAAGGTAAAGGAGAAATATTTCGGCCCTGTATCGTTTTTTTAAAAACCTTACCGCCTTTTCCGTCTGAAGAGCTATATCATGTTTCAAATCATCATCAACACAATCGGAAAAAGCTCCTTCGGTTCGCTGATACATGGCACGGGCCCCGAAAGCATCACAGTATGAGCAGCCCGGACTGTTGCGGCCGTTTTCCCGGTTCGGACAGGAAAAACCGGCATCAATTCCGACTCTGAAGGCCGGGGACCCATAGAGCTCTCTGAGATAATTACCGTATGAAATAAAAGGATTTCTTTCCACAGCATTATTATCCTGATAACCTGCGGGATTGACAACCCGCAGCCATACCCTTAAATTCATTTTATATGAGGAAGATAATTTTTGCGGCCATGTTTGTTCTGCCGCTTCTTACCGGATGTTTCCTGATTGAACAGAAAACAGTTATTCTCTGGACGGATATTCCTGAAGCAGCGGCATATATAGAACTGTATAATGCGTCCCAATCGGATTACCGTATCGAATTGGTTTATGCTGAAAATCCGGGCGATTACCAGAAGCTTGTATCCGACGGGGCTCCCGACATCGTACTTGCGGAAGCTCTGGCGTCAAATTCTGTCATCACAGCGTTCCATCCTTTCGACAAAGCAATGGAAGACGGGCTGATTAATACAGAGATCCTGTATTCCGATCTCTGTGATCTCGGTAAAAGAACAGAGACCCTGGTTCTTCCGGTTTCATTCAACATTCCGGCTATAATGTACAAAAGAGGCAGTTTGTCTGAAGAAAACCCGGGATTGACGATTTCTCCCGAAAAACTGAAAGCGGAAGCAGAACTTTTTAACGAATCCAGCACCGACAGTTTCAGGGTAAAAGGTTTTGCCCCATCCTGGACGCCTGACTTCATGCTGTATAACGCTTTTATCAACGGAAGCGATTTTTCCGAAGCGGCAGACGGAAGCCTGATCTGGAATGATACGCAGCTCGCAGCTTCGGTTGAATTCTGCAGGGACTGGACTGAAAACATAAATTCCGGTCTTCAGGAAGAACAGGATTTTACCCTTACATACTGTTATGATCCGGGTTACAAACTGCTCAATGCCGGAAGAATCGGCTATTATTATACTACCCTGAGAGAGTTCTTCACAATTCCGGCCAACGATCGCTCTACACTCGAGTTTAAATGGCTTGGAAGCGAGTCTTCAATTCCCGTATGTGAAGACATAGTCTATATTGGAATACCTGAAAAGTCGGACAAAAAAAAAGCGGCTCTGGAATTCATCATATGGCTGTTTAATGAAAAAACCCAGAAATCGCTGCTTGAGGCATCCCAGTTTAAGCGGACCCGCAGCTTCGGCATTTGCAACGGACTTTCTTCAGTTCAAAGTGTGAACGAGCTTGTTATGCCTGAGTTTTATCCGGTCCTGATAGGGAATATTCCCCCGAATGATTATCTGGCGTTTCCTGAAAATCTTCCTGCCGACTGGATGTCAATCAGAAATGACGTAATAATTCCCTGGCTTGCCAATCAGTGCGCAGAAGACCCCGAATCCATGAATCTGCCGGACCTGTTAAAAACATGGACACTTCAGGAACAGAAAAAATAAACCGCAAATATAAAGCCCTGATTGCTGTTCCGCCGGTCGAGGACTTTTACTTCACCCCCTCGCGCGCATCGGCGCTTGGCGCGTCGTCGCTACAGATTGTTCTCGACAGGCTGGGAATAAATTCGCTGGTGCTCAATTTTCCCGGAATGAAAAGAAAACCTGCTAATCTGCAGCTGCCGCACGAACTTGAGCATCTGAGACCGCACATCATTCCCGGCGAAAGCAGCCCCCTGGCGTTTTTCACCGGCTGGCACCGCTACGGCCCGTCGTACGCCGAATGCGCTGAAATAATAGCATCGTTTCCCCCCGAATACGTATTCATATCCTGCTTCGCATGGGCCTACGCAGCCGGGACAATCAGCCTGGCTGCAGCAGTTAAACAGCTTATGCCCCGAACACCTGTAATCGCCGGCGGCGCCGGCGTGACAGTCAACCCGGACTTTTTCAGGAACAGCTCTAATGCAGCCTTCATTGATTATGTTCTGCCGGGAGAGGCCGAGACTGTTATTCCCGGCTTCTTTGCGGCTGCAGACCCCCCTGTTTCAGATGAACCTGTTTTCAGCTGGAACGAGACCGGCATTTCCCGGCGTAAAGGCATAAGATACATCTCAACGATGCTGACCCGAGGCTGTCCAAAATCATGCCGGTTCTGTTCGAACCATCTTGTTCACGGACGTGTATTTCGGAAATGCCGGCTTGATGATATCAGGCGCGGTATCGAAAATATTCCCGGCGATTTAAATGTTCATGTCAATTTTGAAGATGACAACCTTCTGTTTGCAGCGGAATATTTTTTTGAGGTTCTTGATATTATAAAAGAAAGGTTTCCCAATGCCGAATTTTCCGCCGAGAACGGGCTTGATTATACGCTGCTTGACGTAAAGCTTGTCGACAGGCTGATTAATTACGGTTTCGGATCATTCAACCTGTCCATGGCATCAAGCAGCCAGGGGCTGCTTGATAAAGAAAACCGTAAAAACTCTCCCGACAGACTGAACACCGTTGTGGAAGCAGTAACCGCGGGAGGAGCGACATCAACAACATATTTCATCTGCGGCCTTGAAGGAGAATCACCGGAAACCGTTCTGGATAACCTGCTTACACTTCACCGGCTTCCAACGCTTACGGGCATCTCACTGTTCTACCCGGTCCCGGGGCTTCCGGGTTTTAAACCGGAGGTCATGAATAATTTTCATCCCGGACTTTGTGCGGGAAGCGCCGCATGGCCCTGGAACAGAAGCCTTACAACCTCCCAAATGATAACCTCTTTCAGACTTGCCAGGCTTTCAAATTTATTAAAATCTCTTGATAAAAAGATTCCGCCCACGGCATTATCCGAATCCTTCAACCATCTTGCTGATGTTATTATGAATACGAAAACTCTCCATTCGCTGGTGAAGGGTTCAACGGTTGTCGTGCCGAACCAGAATGAAGAACTGGTACGAAAATTTCTGGAATTTATAAAATAATGATTCACTGACTTATCACTTTATGAGTTGCTTCTCTTGACTAAAAAGAATCATCCGGCTAGGATTTGACAAAATATGAGAGTTATACCTCTTTAATAATTCAGGAGAATTCAATGTCAACAAAGAAAATCGGCGTTGCGGTAGTAGGCTGCGGCATCGTCGGCGGCGCAACTGCCAGGTTATTGATCAACGATAAGGAACTGCTGAAAAGCAGAACCGGGCTTGAGCTTAATCTCAAGTATATCGTTGATGTCAACTTCAGCAAGGCTCAGCAGATGGGAATAGATTCGTCATTTTTCGAAACAGATCTGGATAAAGTCCTTGCCGATCCGGAAATCACAATATGCGTGGAAACAATAGGCGGCACTACAATTGCAAAAGACATAACGGAAAAAATCCTGAAATCCGGAAGGCAGGTGGTTACAGCCAACAAGGCGCTTCTGGCTATTCACGGTCCGTCGCTTATGGCAACAGCCCGCTCGAATAATACAGCAATAGGATTTGAAGCTTCATGCGGTGGCGGCATTCCGATTATCAGAGCGCTCTGCGACGGCCTTTCCGCAAACCGTATTGACGCGTTCTACGGTATAGTAAACGGAACCTGCAATTACATCCTTACCGAAATGACACAGAAAGGCCAGAGTTACGCCGATGCTCTTTCCGAAGCCCAGAGAGACGGCCTCGCTGAAGCAGATCCGACCCTTGACGTAACAGGCGGAGATTCATCTCACAAGCTTGCAATCATGGCCGCGCTTTCATTCGGCAGGCATATTGAATACGACAAACTTTCAATCCAGGGTATCGACTCTCTGGATCTGACGGATGTAAAATACGGTGCAGAACTTGGGTATATTGTAAAACTGCTTGCAATAGCACAGCGAAAGGAAAACGGCATCAGCCTGAGGGTTGCGCCGGCGTTTATATCAAAAGAGCACCCGCTTGCATGGGTAAGCGGACCTTTTAACGCTGTCAGTGTTTACGGCAGCAGCGTCGGTCATACCATGTATTACGGTCGCGGCGCGGGCGGTTCGCCTACAGCATCAGCGGTTGTTGCTGATATTATTTCGGCCGCCATGGGAATTACAAAAATCCAGTTCGACACGATGAACATATGGCCGGACAAAACCGGGAATGTCGTTCAGCTTCCCGTAGAAGAATACGAGAGCAAATACTATATGCGCGCAATGGTGAAAGACGAGCCGGGAATGCTCAGTAAACTTTCCGCCATTCTTGCTGAACGAAATATCAGCATTGCATCCGCTCTTCAGAAAGAACCTACATCGGGCAGCCATTCAGCTGTTCCCATAGTAATTACTACTTATTGCACAAAAGAAGGTAATATCAGGGATGCCGTAGCCCGAATTGAACAACTTGAGGGCGTCAACGGCAAGCCCGTACACATAGCCATTGTCGACGAACATGAAGAATTCGCTGATTAATCGACATTATTAAGATTAAAAAGGGCCGATCGTTCAGATCCGCCCTTTTTTTTATATGTTGAACGGCAGCCAGGGATCGATTGCGGCCAGAATTCCGACAATTAACAGCGACGGAAGGAAATTGGCAGTCTTAATCTCTTTCAGTTTCAGCAGATTCAGCCCGATCATGATAATCAGAATACCGCCAAGCCCGGAAATCTCGGATATAACGAGGGCCGGAATAAAATCGCCGACTGCCATGGCAAGCAGCGTCAGTCCGCCCTGTATTACCAGAATGGAAATAATTGAAAAAGCAACGCCTATACCCATGCCTGCGGCAAAGATTACCGAAGATATTCCGTCCATTACGGATTTTGTCAGCAGCAGCTCATAATCCCGGGCTGCTCCGGCCCGGATTGAACCGACTATGGTCATTGCTCCAACGCAAAACAATACGGAAGCGTTTAAAAACCCGTGAGCAAAACTGCTTTCGTCGTCTTTGTCCTTTCTGCTTGTATGCCTCTCAAGAAAACTCCCGAAACGCAGAATGGCTGAATCAATATCAAAAAGATATCCAATTAATCCGCCTATGGTCAGCGAAATAACAACATAGAGCGTTTTGGTAAATTCAAAACACATCCTTATTCCTATAACCAGCGAAATTATTCCGATACAAATAAACAGAACATCCTTTAGTTTTTCGTTAATTCGGGCCGTGAGTTTAACACCAAGGAGCGATCCGATGAAGACTGTGATACAATTAACAATAGTTGCAATCATATGATCAATTATATATTTTTTGTGTTATAATGTTAATATCGATATTTAGTGTAGTGAACCCTAAATAATATGCGTAAAAGCGTCGATTAATAAATGATAATTAATAAAAAATGGAGGAATTCCATGAGTACCGCTCAGACAGCAGAAGTATTCAGCACCAATGACTCAATAGCTGAGTTATCAAGCCACAAAATCTACTGTGCCAACTGTGTCCACTGCAAACTTATCAGATCAAAAACCGGTTCGGGAAGCCAGTATACTCTCAGAGTAAGATGCGATGCAGGCATGTGGAAAAAGAAACTCGGTGAGGAAAAGATCTATAAATACTTCACTGTTGCCCGCAGAAGTCCTGAGTCATGTCCTTATTATGAACCAATGGGAGATCCTCGCGAGTTTATTAAGGAACTTAAAAAAACCCTGCCGATAAAGGATGAGGTTTACACAGGCTCCAATTAATCTTAGAATACCCGCATGAAAAGAATTTTCGCAGTTATAATTTTGGCTGTATTGTTATATTCAGCCTGCCAGACCACTGATACCGAAATCCCCGACAATTTGACCCCGGGAGAGTTTTTTCAGGAAGCACAATCTGAAGCAACAGACTATAAAAATTACGAGAGAGCCTTGCTGTATTACAATACGTTTATTGAACGGTATCCCGACAAACCGCTTTTAATCATTGAAGCAGAATACGAAATAGCATTGCTTTACTACAAAATGGATGATCATGAAACTGCACTCAGACTGTTTAACGGTATTCTGGAAAAATACAGCCGACCCGAAGCCGAAATTCTGCCTGCGTGGCCGGAAGTTCTGGCGAAAAAACTTATTGATATCATAGAAGGAAATGCTGTCGAGCAGCTCCCGGAAAAACCCTCCGAATAAGCTGAACCTTAACCCAAAAAAAGCCGGGAACAGGGTTTGGAACCCGACTCCCGACCATATAATATCTTCTTTCTGTTGACTACTCGATAATCAGGTCTTTTGAAGACGCGGACTCAACCCTGAGAACAAAATCACCGAGATGGACAAACGTTCTGTCCCAATTGGAAGTACTGTCGGAACCGTCCCAGGTAATATCCCATGCATCAGTTGTTGAATTCCAGACTTCTTCTACTCTTGTTTCAGGCCCATAATAGAAAGTCACAACTTCACCTGCTTTCCACTCTATATCGGTCGGAGCCATTCTGCGCACCATGCCTTCTTCGCGGTAGCGCTCTTCGTTCGTTACAGTTGTGTCGTCCCGGTCCTTATAGGTATTGAGTTCAGTATACTTCAGTTCCGTACTGCTGATGTCATAGGTTCTTGTATACCAGTCATTATACTCGGTTTCGGTCCCGTCCTCGGTTTCTTTCGATGAATAAAATTCCGTATAGGTCCAGCTTCCGTCCGGCTGCGCCATGTACGCTTCATACATTCCGTTGTCGGTAAAATAATATGAAAAGGAACGTGTCATGGTCCATGAATCGATCTCCGGAGCCTGTTCCTCATACAGATCGGCAATAACCGCGTATTCTTCGTCGCCTCCCCAGCCCCATCCTTCTGCAGGCGATATGGTCAGAAGACAGGTTTGTTTATCGTAGGTGTAGGTGCCTTTGGTGCCCCATTGCTGCACATACTCGTCAGCAGCAGCGTCCCAGTCCTTGCCTATCCGCTCATAGGTCCCGTCGGAATTCAGATACCAGGCTTGATACCCGTAATCATAGAATTGATCAAACATAAAATGATCTCCCATCATCAATACCCTTCCGCCCATAATCGAAGGGGGCGACGGACAGGAAGTCAGTAATAGAAGCAGAACCAACGCCGTTAAAATAATAAATGTTTTTCTTTTCATACTTTTCTCCATCAATAAAATAGTATCTGTTATTATTGCCTGAAAAACAGCTGATCGCAATGGTTTTATTATAGGTATTTTTACTTACTGCGGCAGTATAATCGTTGTTATTTCAATATTAACAGCTGCGGCATCATCATAAACCATTTCCTTGGTCACCTTGCCGCGCGGCCGCTCGTGCGGAGGCGCGTCTCCAATCAGGATAAGTTTACGGTCGTCAGCCGTCCAGGCGAAAGCGTGAATCCCTTCATACAAAGCCTCATAAACAGCTTCGGGGATATCACGACCGCCGAAAACTGTGGTGCGGTTTATTATGCCCTGAACCCCGTCCAGATCGTTCTGAAACGGTCTCACACGGGTCAGGTAATCCTCATGATAATCGCGGTAAAGAACCATACCGAACCGGAAATGAGCGTAACCTTCAGTCTGATCATGAAGCAGCGGGACAAGCTCGCGTTTTAGCCACGGAATGTCGTTTTCCATACTTGCCGTCGTATCAAGCGCAAGAACAAGGTCAAGGCTTCCGCTGTCGACCTCTTCAAGCACATCATTCAGGGCATTTAAAAGATCCTCTTCGCCCTTGCAGTAGATTGCACGACCTCCGCCCTCCTCGGCTATCTCGGTATACGTTTTAACGGTATCTTCCATATAGTTGCCTTCAGGCGGCCCTTCCATAGGTTTCTGGACCACCTTCAGTATAAAAGGATTATCCTGAAACCCGCCGGAATAATCTGCATATTTCGCCCCGAAAGCCCTGACGCTCAGATATGTGCCGTCGACAACAAGTATCTCGCCCTGACGGCTCCAGCTGTAACCGTAAACAACAATATACGGAATAAATATTCTGAAAGCGGAACCGAACTCTTTATAGGGCTCAGGCGTCGAATCAATCAGGGAGTAAATTCCGGATTCGGGATCAAGAAACTCTCCGTTGAGCATGCGTTTTTCATCACCGTTATAAGGATTGTATTTTGTCGCCCGTAATGCGTATGAAGCAGCTTTGCGTTCCGGATCTTCCGTTGATTCGGTCAGTAAAACCGATTCCATTCCGGGTTTTTGCCTTATCCACAGATTGTAACCGCCTTCAAGGCTCTGCTCAATTACCAGATCTTCAGCCCCGATCGAGAGGTCCTGTGCTACAGATAGTACAGGAAAAAACAGAACTAACACCAACAGAAAGAAACACTGCTTCTTCATAGTTAAAGTATCGGACAGTTGCAAACGCTTTTTTACAGTTTAATGGTTAGCCGGCGGCCGCAGGCAGGTTACTGTTTCCGGCAGCCGATATTATCAATTTCGTAGGGCGTTTCCTGGTAGACGGCATAATTGAGCCAGTTCACAAAAAGCAGGTTGGCATGGCTGCGCCATCTCACCATTGGTTCGTTATCCGGGTTGTCGCCCTGAAAATAATTCGCCGGAACCGACGGGTCAAGACCCCGGGACAGGTCACGTTCGTATTCATAACGAAGGGTGCCCGGGTCATATTCACTGTGGCCGGTAACAAACACCCGTCTCAAATCCTCGCTTGCAGTAAGATAAACACCGGCAAGATTGGATTCAGCCAGGAGGCGAAGAGCCGGACGGCGAAGTATTTCTTCCCGGTTTACCGTGGTGTGTCTTGAGTGCGGCACAAAAAACCTGTCGTCAAAACCGCGTACCAGTTTATTATTTCTTTCCAGTACCCTGTGTTCATAAACCCCGGAAAGCTTCTGTTCCATAAGCACCTTGGGAATACCGTAATAATGATATAACGCGGCCTGAGCCCCCCAGCAGATCGTCAGAAGCGAATAAACATGCTCGTCGGCCCAGTCAAAGACCTGTGCAAGCTCGTCCCAGTAATCAACCTCAGTGAATTCCATCAGTTCAACAGGGGCTCCTGTAATTATAAAACCGTCGTAACATTTGCCGAACGCCTCGGATACCGGCTTGTAAAATTCAAGCAGATGCTCCTCCGAGGTGTTTTTTGAAGAATAGCTTTCCGTTTTTAAAAGATCTATCTCAACCTGAAGCGGCGAATTCCCGAGCAGACGCAACAGCTGAGTTTCGGTTTCCACCTTTGTGGGCATAAGGTTCAAAATTCCTATACTGAGCGGCCTGATGTCCTGCGTATGCGCGCGTTCTTCATTCATGACGAAAATATTTTCATTCTGAAGGATTCCGGTAGCCGGAAGATTTTCAGGTATTGTTATCGGCATTACATTCCTCCTTTATTTCGATGCGGCTGCCAGGGCCTGATCCAGATCCGCAAGAATATCCTCTTCGGATTCAATCCCGACCGACAGCCTTATAAGATCTTCACCGACCCCGGCAGCTTCCAGGGCAGCGGCGTCCAGCTGTGAATGCGTTGTGGAGGCAGGATGGATTGCAAGCGATTTTGCATCGCCCACATTTGCCAGATGACTGAAAAGTTTGAGCGAATTTACAAATTTCCCGCCGGCGGTTCTTCCCCCATTTATCCCGAAAACAACCATCCCGCCGAAACCGGGTTTCCCGGCAGGGGATTTAAGAAGCTGCTGCGCGACCGGGAAGGATTTATCGGAAGCAAGCCCGGGATATCTTACCCAGGAAACAGCCGGATGCGTTTGAAGAAACTCAGCCGCTTTAAGAGCGTTACTGCTGTGCCTGTCCATTCGCAGTGAGAGGGTTTCAAGGCCCTGCAGGAACATCCATACATTATCCGGAGCAATACACCCGCCCAGGTTCCTTAACGGTACAAGTCTCAGACGAACGGCATAGCCGACCGGGTTTAAATCTCCGAGATCCAATGCGTAACGAAGCCCGTGATAACTGCTGTCGGGCTCCGTCATCAGAGGGAATTTTCCGCTGCTCCAGTCAAACCTGCCGGAATCAACGACAATGCCGCCGATTCCGGTACCGTGACCGCAAATCCATTTCGTCAATGAATGAACAACTATATCGGCGCCGTGCTCTATTGGCCGGCAAAGGTAGGGAGTTGCAAACGTATTATCGACAACCAGCGGTATCCCGAAAGAATGCGCAGTATCAGTAAGCATTTTCAGGTCTGCGACATCGAGTCCCGGATTTCCGATTGTTTCAGTGAATACAAGCTTTGTTTTGTCTGTAACAGCTTCCTGCAGGTTTTCTTTATCGTTCAGATCAAAAAAGTTGGTTTTAATTCCATATGAAGGAAGGATATCATTAAACATTGTATATGTTCCGCCGTACAGGTTCTTCGAAGCTGCAATTTCATCACCCTGGCGGCAGATATTAATCACGGCATAAAAAATGGCGTTTGTACCGGAAGCGAGAGCTACAGCCGCAGAGCCCCCCTCAAGCGCAGCAACACGCTCTTCTAGCACCGCCTGTGTAGGATTACCAAGACGTGTGTAGATATTGCCGCTTTCCTCGAGATTGAAAAGCCTGGCTGCATGATCCGTATCACGAAACAGGTACGCAGCGGATCTGTAAACCGGTACGGCCCTTGAACCGGTTGCAGCATCCCCCTGGAAACCTCCGTGAATACTTATTGTCTCAAACCCGTAAATATTTTTCATAATTCCTCCGCTTTTTTATACCTTACCGTTTTTATAATATATAGACAAGTCGTCATATTATGCGGATTCACTCGCTACAGACATTATGATATAATAAGCTCATGAATACAATTGAAACAATAGCTGCCAGACGTTCAATCCGAAAATTCACCAACGACCGGGTTTCCGACGAAACAATCAGAACCCTTCTCACTGCCGGGATGAACGCGCCATCGGCAAGAAACACCCAGCCGTGGCATTTCATGGTAATAAAAGACAAATCGACAATTGATAAAATGATTGAATGCTGTCCCAACGGCGCGCTGATGAAAGGCGCCGATACCGTAATATTCGTTATGGGCGATCTCAACGATACCGACGATTACTTTGTTATCGACTGCTCCGCCGCAGTCCAGAACATTCTTCTTGCCGCCCATGAAGAAAGCCTTGGAACATGCTGGATAGGAGTCTATCCGCGCCAACCCCGGATAGAAGGACTTAAAAAGCTGTTTGATCTGCCTGAACATATTATTCCCCACTCACTGATTGCGCTGGGACACCCTGCCGAAAGCAAAAAACCCAACAATAATTTCAGAGAGGATCGTATTCATTCGGAGAAATGGTAAACCGTAACAATATACCTGCTTCAATGGACAAAAAAGGCAAAATTCTTTAAATTATACCCGGTAAGTTACAACCAGCACAGGAGTTAAGATGAAAATCATTATTGGAAACGACCACGGAGCAGTGGAACTCAAACAACATATTATTAAACACCTTGAATCAAAGGGATTCGAATGTGAGAATATCGGCGTAGATACGGGAGATTCCGTTGATTACCCGGACATTGCAAAGGACGCCTGTACGAAATTTCTTGCCGGCGGATACGATTACGGAATTCTCTGCTGCGGGACCGGTATAGGAATCTCAATCTCGGCCAATAAATTTCACGGCATCAGATGCGCGCTTCCCCAGGACTGTTTTGCAGCCAAAGCCACCCGAAACCACAATAATCCCAATTTTATAGCGTTCGGCGGAAGAATTGAGTATAAAGACAGCGTTGAAGACATGCTTGATGCATTCTTTGACAACGTTTTTGAAGGCGGCAGGCACCAGATCCGCGTCGACAAGATAATGGCGCTGGAGTCATAAACCCCCGCCGGACGTAACAACACCATACAGCAGGCCCTTTAAAATCCTTCATTTTAGAGGGCTTTATTTTTTAATCGCACACAATTAAAACAACTCCTCGACAAAATTATCCCGACAAAATTATATACAAAAACCTTGCATTATCCGGAATTCGGCAATACAATAGATCTGTGGTCGTACCACAGGAGCAATTATGAGCGAACCAAGCCAGAAAGAAAAGTTTATGCGTGAAATTGAACGCCGGATCATCTCCGGCGAACTGCAATGCGGAGAACTGCTGCCGCCTGAACGCGAACTTGTAAAAGAACTTGGAATGAGCCGCACTGTTATTCATTCCGGCCTCGGCCAGCTTGCTTCAATGGGATTCATACGCACGCGTCCGCGAAAAGGCTACGTGGTTACAGATTACCTTACAGAAGGTACAATTGCAGTCCTCGAATCAATCATGCATTACAACGGAGGACGCCTGGCTACCGGGCTGCTTGAAGGACTGATCGACTGCCGCAGGCTTGTTGAAATGGAAACAGCCGCCCTTGCGGCAAAAAAGCGCAAGGAATCGGACATCTCTATATTGAAGGATATCCTCGAAACTGAAAAAAGCACAGTCTCGGACCCGGAACGCGCGGCAAACGATTTTGCCTTACATCACAGAGTTGCAGTAGCATCCGGCAATCCGTTTTACCCGCTTATTCTAAAATCATTCGAACCCCTCCAAATGCAGTTCATTGAAACTTTTTATTCAGTCATCAAAAACCCCTCAGAGATCTACACCCAGCATGAAAAATTGATTAATGCCATCATCGACGGCAATGCAGAAGAAAGTTCGGCTGTCATGGAAATGTTGCTTGATAACGGAGAAAAAATTATTAAGGACAAAATGAAATAATTACTGCGGTGAAGCTAATAAAAAAGCGAACCCTTGCTTAAAAAAGTATTTACAGGAGGATACGATATGTCGGAATCAGCTCAGCAAAAATTCAATATCAAGGAACCGGGAGAACTGTCGCCGAGGGTAAAATTTCTCAGGGACTATTATTTTCAGGGAGTTAAACGAAACTGGAATAATGAATCCGCCTGTTATTCAACCGGCACCCCCTGGGATATTGTTTACGATGAGAACAGTTTTCTTATTGTCCCCGAAACATATGCTTTTCACGGAACATTCCGGGCATCTGTCTACCAGGCCGCAAAGGATATACCGATGGATAAAGGCTTTTATAAAATGTCCATAGCCGAACGTCGCTCATTCTTTCTTAAAGAAGTAATGGTCAAACACATGCAAAAGATCATTCTTCCCGGGGACCTTTTATGCGGCTCGAATTTCAACCTGTTTACTTCCGGCTGCTGGACAAAATCCGAGGCTAAACAGCGGGATAAACAAATGTACGGCAAAAACGGCGCAAGGTCCGCCCTCATCTGGTTTCACAATCACGGGTACGGCAATGCAGGGGCAACCAGCGGACACCTGATACCTGATTACGCACCCATCCTCAAGAACGGATTCAGCTCGCTTTATGCCGAACTTGAAAATAAAATTATGAAACTGAGCCGAAAGGACCGCGACGGAGAAAAGGGGGCCCAGCTTAACGCAATGAAAACAGCATGCACTATTCCGAAGGAAGTGGCGGCGAGGTATTCATGGCTCTGCAGGAAAGAAGCTGCGCTTGAAAAGGACGAAACCCGACGGGCGGAACTGCTTGAGATGGCAAGGATCTCGGAAAAGGTACCGTGGCAGGGCGCCGAAACATTTCATGAGGCGGTTCAGTCGCTTTGGATGACCCATATGCTGATAATGTCGGATGAAAACTATCCCGGTCCGGGGCTGTCGTTCGGCCGTCTTGATCAGATTCTTGATCCCTATTACCGGAATTCCATCAGCGCGGGTGTTGATCGTGATTTCATGAAAGAGATCCTCGGCTGTTTCTGGTTCCACTGCAATACAGTTTACGACGCTCAAATCAGGGTCGGCGCAAACCAGGGAATCACCGCGGGGTTCGGACAGCTTTTTAACCTGTCGGGAATGGGAAAGAACGGGGTAGACATGACTAACGATACAACATGGCTGCTTCTAGAAGTTATAGACGAAATGAGCCCCATTCTCGAACCTAAACCGAACGTCAGGCTGCACCGGAATTCCCCGGAAGAACTGCTGGACAGGGTCACGGACATGATATTAAGCAGCCAGGGGGCCCCGTTTCTGCTTAATTTCGACGAACGTTCCATGGCGGGAATGTTGCGCGAAGCGGAAGAGGCGGGCGTTCAGAATTTTATTAACGAAGACAACGTTTTTGACTATGCGTCAGTAGGATGTCTTGAGAACACCATGGTCGGCAACGACCGGTCAAATACCGTAAACTGCAATCTTAATCTTTTAAAAGCTGTTGAGCTGGTCTTCGGCAACGGGCGCGATCTGCTTCCGCATACAGATGAAATGACTGGCAAATCAGAAAAGATTAAACAGGACGGGCCTGAAACCGGAGCGCTTTCCGATCTTGACAGCTGGGACAAGTTCTGGAACGCGTATGTTGTCCAGACCCGCTATATAATAAAGAAAATGGTCGATGTCTATGAAAAAAGTGAGACCCTGAGGGCCGATTTCAGCCCGACGCCTTACCTGTCGCTGCTGGTGAAAGGCTGCGCGGACAAGGCGACCGATGTAACACGGGGCGGCGCTGAACTTAATTTCGTTACAATTGAAGCAGTAACCTATGCGACAACAGTCGATTCCCTGCTTGCAGTGAAATATCTTGTTTATGATCAAAAAATCTGCTCTCTTGAGCAGCTTGCCGAAGCGCTCAGGGACAACTGGGAAGGTCATGAAGTGCTGCAGGCCCGCGCGAAAAACCAGGCCCCGAAATACGGGCGCGACGATGACGATGCCGACGCGCTTGCGCTTGCCGTAATGGACAACTGGACGTCTGAGGTATGGAAATACCGGACCACCGCTACAAACGCAATCTACCGCCCCGGCATGCTCAGCTGGAACTACTGGGTGGGCGACGGGTTTATTCTGCCTGCCAGCCCCGACGGCCGGAAAAAGGGACAGTTCCTTTCCAACGCAATCTGCCCGAGCAACGGCGCCGACATCAACGGGCCTACTGCAAACAGCAACTCGGTCGGCAAGGCGCTGGGAGGGAAGGCCGTCGGCGAAGGCGGTGATTTTGCCGGATACCTCAACAGCCTTCCGAACGGCGCAAGCCATACTATAACTTTCAATACCTCGCTGCTGAGAAACCCGGCGGCTAAGGAAAAATTCAAGGCCTTTTTGCGCGGCTACACCGAAAACGGCGGAACAGCCCTTCAGGTCAACCTGCTTGACGCTGAAATGCTTAAGGAAGCCCAAAAGCACCCGAAAGATTTTCCGAACCTGCTTGTAAGAGTAACCGGCTACAACGCCTACTTCAGCTCAATCGGCCGTGAACTGCAGGACGAGATAATAGCACGCGAAAGCCACAGGGAGATGTAACTTGAATATTAACCTCGAAAACAGCAGCAAATCGGCCGGTGAAGGTCTGGTCCTGGATATCCAGCGGATGTCGACCGAAGACGGACCCGGGCTGCGCACGACCGCTTTTCTAAAGGGCTGCCCGCTGCGCTGCGAATGGTGTCACAATCCCGAAAGCATATCGCCTGATATTGAGATCGAATATTTCCCGGACCGCTGTATGGGCTGCGGCGAGTGCATTAACAACTGCGGCGCCGGCGCCTTAAGTATGGGACCGGACGGGATTGTCAGGAATCTGGAACGATGCAATGGATGCCTTGAATGCTGTACCAACTGCCCGGCCCTGGCAATGCAGACTAAAGGCAATCGTTATACCAGCGAGACTTTGACGGCTGAACTGATTAAAGACAGGGCATTCTTCGGCAAGGAAGGGGGCGTCACGATTTCAGGCGGTGAGGCGCTGTTTCAGCCTGAGTTCACGGCCGCCGTGCTTCGCCTGCTGAAAAAAGAAGGCATCGGCACGGCAGTCGATACCTGCGGGCTGTGCCCGTGGACGGCGTTTGAAGCTGTTCTGCCTTACACGGACCTATTCCTTTACGACATTAAAATCATCGATCCGGCCGAGCATAAAAAGCATACGGGGGCGGACAACAGCCTGATTCTTGAGAATATAAAGCGCCTGGCATCCTGCATCCGCACATATCCTGAACAGCACCGTCTGTGGATAAGAACCCCGGTAATTCCCGGCGCGACCGATTCCGATGAAAACATCTGGGCAATTGCGGAATTTATACGTTCCGAACTGGGCCCTGCGGTTGAACGATGGGAAATGTGCGCTTTCAACAACCTGTGCACGGCCAAGTACAGCCGGTTCGGAAAGGACTGGAAATATAAAGATGCAGAACTTCAGACTGCCGGCAAAATGAACATCCTGCGCAAGATTGCGCTCTCGGCGGGTCTGCCGGAAAACCGGGTATATGCAACCGGAATGACTGCGTAGAAAAAGAAAGGAGGAACGACATGAAGAAAATGACGGACGACATGATTGAGCGGTTTCAATCAACATACAAGGTGGGGCTTCTGGCAACAATCGACGACAACGGCGCTCCGCATATAACCATGCTTTCCAGCCTGCAGGCCTCTGCTCCGCAGCAGCTGGTAATGGGTCAGTTTACCGAAGGTTTAAGCAAGGAACATGTGAAGACCCGGCCAAATGTCGGGTTCCTGATTATGACTCTCGACAAGATGTTCTGGACAGGAACAGCCCGCTGGACCCACTGCCGGAATGAGGGCGAAGAATTCGATATGTACAATCAAAAACCGCTTTTTCGTTACAACACCTATTTCGGGGTGCATACCGTCCATTATTTCGATCTGATTGATATATCCGAAGGCGAAAACCTCAGAATGGGACCTGTGGTTTTTAGGGCGGTTCTGAATTTACTTGCCAGAAACCTGTACGGTCCAAAAACTGGAAACCAGGTTATGAAACCCTGGGCTGAAAAACTCATGAAGGGGCTCCAGACGCTCAAGTTTATATCATGGACAGGCGACGATCAATTTCCGCATATTCTTCCTGTAATCGAAGCTCAGGCTTCCGACTCGGAGACAATAGTAATTCCTGCAAAACCTTACGCTTCAAGTGCAGCCGGGCTTAAGAAAAATACGGCTGTTGCCGTCAACGGTTTGAATCTTGAGATGGTCGGCACCCTTGTTAAAGGAACTTTCGGAGGTTTTGGATTTACTCCTTTCGGCAAAACCGGCAGGTTGAAAATAGAACGGGTTTATAATTCGCTTCCGCCGAAGCCCGGTTATATTTACCCGTAAGGAAAAGCGTGTGAATACAACAAAAAACAAATTTCCGGCAAATTTATGGATACCGGCATCGGCCGCCGTTACAGGAACGATATTATTCACGCTGATTTATAACAATTCTGTTGAAATAAGGAATCCTTTTCTGAACAATCTGGCTGTCTGGGGCGGGTTTGCCGGCATGATTATCTGCACATACATATCCCCGCTGATTATCTACATCTTCAATTTCAATAAAGAGACCCTGTTCAGAAGACTTTTCTGGCTGGCGGCTGCCGCACCGATTCTGAAATCTTTCATGATTCTTTCGTCCTTTTTCGGTATCTACACGATCCCGGAGGTCCTTCTTCTCATGATTCATCACTGCGTGCTGGCGCCGGTTGTATTTGCATTTTTCGAGATCGGAATTGCATCGGTAATCTGCAGATTAATAAAAAGAATAAAAACCCGCGACAAAGCCATAAAGGTTCTTCTCAGAAAGGAAACCGTGCTGCTGGTAATCGGGGGCGGGCTGTTTACGCTGTTTTTCTGGGAGCTGGGTCACTTTTATTATTATACATTTTTAAATCTATACCTCAAATTATTCGGATAACGGGAGCCAGATATGAATATAAAACAATTGATTACGGGCGTCATAATTTTTTTCTCGACTGCATCAATATCATTTGCCCAATCGTCTGAAAAGCAGGCCGAATCCGACAACCTTAAACCCCGGCCGAACATTATCTTTATTCTGACCGACGATCACCGGTGGGACGCTTTCAGCTGTATGGACCACCCGTTTATTGAAACGCCCAATCTCGATGCGCTGGTTGAAGACGGCGTCATGTTTTCCAATTCGTTCTGTACAACATCGTTGTGCAGCCCTTCAAGGGCCAGTTTCCTGACCGGAGAATATCCTCATAAACACGGGGTAACTACAAATCATACCGTCTGGGACGAGGAACAGAACACAAGTTTTCTGGAAATACTTCATGATAACGGTTATGAAACAGCCTTTATAGGCAAATGGCACATGCCCGGCGAGGGAGTGCCGGAAGTCGATGGGGTTGACCATTTTATTACATTCACTGTTCAGGGCGGCCAGGGAGTTTACGAAGACTGTCCCCTTATAATAGACGGAACAGAACAGGAAAGACCGGGCAAATACATTACCGAAGACTTGACCGACTTCGCCCTTGAATTCATAGAAAAGGACCGTTCAAAACCGTTCTGTCTCTACCTGTCTCATAAGGCCGTTCATTTCGGATTTCTACCGCCCGAACATCTTCGCGATACTTACGAAGGAATTGATCTGCAGCTTCCTGAAGAAGCGGACCCTTTCGTACCGATCACCCGGGACCATCTCTTTGTCGGGGCCCCTGCCCCGCTTCCGTTTCTCTACCAGCGGTACTGCGAGACGGTTCTTTCGGTTGACGAACAGGTCGGCCGGATTATTGAAAGCCTCAAACAAAGCGGGCTCGACCGGAACACCCTTGTCGTCTATGCCGGAGACAATGGTCATTATTTCGGAGAGCACGGTCTTTACGACAAACGTTCCGCATACGAAGAATCCATAAAAATACCGTTCTTTGCCTGGGGGCCCGGAATCATCGAGAACCCCGGAAGACGGGAAGAACAGATGCTGCTGAACATTGATCTGGCCCCGACGTTGCTTGAACTTGCCGGTCTTCCGGTCCCGGAGAATATGCAGGGAGTCAGTGTATTACCGATATTGCAGAATAAACCCGCAAAAACACGCACTGCATGGCTTTATGAACATTACCCGGTATTTCCGATACCGATTCCTGGAATTGCTGCCGTCAGAACCGATCGTTACATATACATCACCTATCAAAATAACCGGAGAAAACCGGAAATTTATGATTTACTGAACGATCCGAAGCAATATAACGATCTGTACGGTTCGGGCGAAGGTAAAAAACTGCTTCCCATGCTGAAATCGGAACTTGAAAGGGTAAAAAACGAAACCGGCTATATTGAAACCTGGTAACCGACGTTTTACTGTGGTTTCAGGCTTTTATACATTCGGCAATTTCCCGGAAGCGCCTGTCAGCATATTCAAAAAACGTCATGTATGACGGGCAGAAATAATTCTGCCCGTTTCCGGCATTGAGACGCATCCTGTCTTTTAAACAGCCGCCGCGGCAGAATTTCAGCCATCTGCATTCACTGCAACCGGGAACAAGTTCGGCTTTTTGCCTGCCGAAACGCTTCTGTGTTTCGGAATTCAACAGCTTCGGAAGCGGCGTTTCCGTCAGATTACCAAGCCGCCAGTTTTCTTCAACAAAAAAATCACAGCTGTAAACTGAGCCGTCAGCCTCGACAACAACATAATCGCCGCACTCAAACCGGTTGGTACACTGAGTTGCGGGCAGCCCGGCATAAACTGCGGCAACGGAATCAAACAACCTGATCGAAACCGCAGCCCTGCTTCCGTGAAAATCAGCTGTCCAGCAGTCGAATAAAGTACAGAGAAAACTGCCGTAGGCGTCGGGGCTTACCGAAAAGTGTGCAGGAACACAGGCCCCGTCCGACCGGTCTTTTCCGATCCCTTCATTTCCGGCTTCAAGACACGGCATAAACTGCATCCACCTGAAACCCAGGTCTTTAAGATAACCGTAAATCAACCCTGGATGTTCCGCTGTTACGTTATTAACAACAGTCATTGAGTTAACAGCTATGCCCTGTGAAAGAAGCTCCCTTGCTGTCGCTTCCGTCCGGAACCAGGCGCCTCTGCCTTTTCGATCAGTCCTGTATTCATTATGAATATCTTCCGGTCCGTCCAGCGACAAACCTACCATAAAACGGTATTTTTTAAAGAACGCAACCCAGTCTTCATTGATTAGCTGTCCGTTAGTCTGGATAGCATTTCCGATAATTTTCCCTTTTCCGTATTCTTTCTGAAGTTCAATAACCTCTTTATAGAAATCAAGGCCTGCAAGCGTGGGCTCGCCGCCCTGCCAGCAGAAAACAAAATTCTCATCAGCCGAAGCCTCACCGCTTCCGGAAAGGCACTGTTTAATCATTTCACGAAGCACAGACGACGACATTCTTTTTATACCGCGGCTCTCTTTATTGTCATGGTAAAAACAGTAGGCGCAGGCCAGATTGCAGGCGGACCCTGCCGGTTTTACAAGAATGTAGTCAAGTCTCTTCATATTACGGCTGTTGATTAAGTACTCCAATAATTCCCCCGATCCTAATCCAGAAAAGGTCCGGCTGCGTTAAAAATGAACTTTTTATAAACCGAAACCGCCCTGTCAACTGAAAGATCCTTTTCCAGAAGATATTCCGTCATGGCAGTCAGGGAAGCCGATATCATTTTTATTACCGATATCAGCAGTTATCTGATCAGCAAAGACCACGTTGCCCTGTGAATTCCAGCATAATCCGCAATATTCTGAATTGAAACCTCATTATTGCTTTTCCCGTTTAACAATTCAACAAAAGAAATGAAAATCTCCAAACCTGTGCCGCTTTTATTCATCTGCGACAAACCCTCCCAATTTGTTTCACGGGGAAATCTGTTAACATAACCATATTACAGCTATATTGAAGACATATCAATCAATACCAGAATGTTAAAAATGAACAGAAAAATAACAGTTGCCTGTATCCGGTAACTTACTAAAGCAGGCGAAATTCGAAAGAATCCGGATGCATATGGAAAGAGTGTCTCTGAGGTCATAAAGAGTCGGGAACGATATTACTGTGCAGAATAATAATGCCTGTTGATATTTTCATGGAACAAAGAGAATACAACAGGAAAAAATCAGATTATTTGTAAAAACCTGGTCTACAGGGCTTCGGCCCACCCGTTAAGAGCTTCCATCAGCGATTCATAGCGTTTTGCGCGGTTTTTATAATGATCCGCCATAGCTGCGGACGGTTCGGTTGAAGAGCCCTTTTTGATCCATTTATCAGCGGCTGTCTTTATATCGCTGAAAACACCGGCGGCCATGCCTGCGACAAGAGCGGAACCGAGCGGCGCGCCTTCCTGACGATCAACCGGGATAACCGGTATCTGCAGCACATCAGCCTTAATCTGGTTCCATATTCTACTCTTGCCGCCGCCGCCGGTTATCCGGATTTCCATCGGCGTGAAGTCGTCGTACATCTCTATTGTCGTCTCCTGGTATATCCGGTATTCGAGCGCTACGCCCTCACAGACGGCCCGAAACAGGTGTCCGGCATTGTGGTTCCAGTTAAGTCCTGCCCAGGCCCCGCGAAGATCCGGCTGTGCAGGAGAGTTCCGTCCTGCCAGGTGCGGAACAAACAGGGGGTCGTCTACACGGGGGTCTACAGCGGAGGCAAGTTCATTCAGTTTGCCGAAATCAAGTTCGATGTGCGCAGCAGCCTGATCAGGATGAAGCATCATTCCAATGTCCTTTCTGAACCATTCAAGGTTCATTCCGCCGCCGTTTATATAGGCATACGGGTGCCACATTCCGGGAACCGCCGACTGTCCGCACCCGAGAACGAGTTTCCTGTCAGCCTGGAATTCGGCGGTTGTTGAAGCATATACGCTTGCAGTTCCGGCAACATCTACACAAACACCCTCGGTTGCAGCTCCACAGGACAGAAAACTTGCTGCAGTATCACCGCATCCTGCGGCAATCGGAGTACCTGCCTTAAGTCCGGTGCGTGTTGCCATTTCGGGGACAAGCTTGCCTACTATTTCTTCAGGACGAAGAATTCTCGGAAGCTTTGCGATGTCTACCCCGAAACGTCTGCATAAATCTTCATCCCATTTTGAATTCCGGTTATCCGCAAAACCCGAGAAATGCAGATAGGTAACATCTATAAAAGCTTTATCTCCGCTAAGCCCGCATAACCGCATGGCTGCGTAGCCTCCCGGCTGAACAAAGGCTTTAATTTTTTTATAAATTTCGGGGCGTTCTTTTTTCCACCAGATCTTTTTCGGACCGTGGTTAAAGCTGGGAGCACAGCCGGTTTTATTAAGTATATCTTCTGCGGCTTCAGCTTTCAGCTGCTTGATATAGGGGGCGCAACGGGTATCAAGCCAGGAATCGTAGGGAGTTACATTCAGGCCGTCCTCACCTACGCCGATTACCCCGGCCATCTGCCCGTCTATTGCAATACAGGCGATTTCGGAAGGATCGGTTGAAGTTTTATTGACCAGCTCTCTGATTGTATTGCATACGGCATCAAGCTGTTCTTCGGGATCTTCCTCCACCACGCCGGGTTCCGGCTGAAAAAGGTTTGATTTCTGAAAAGCCTCGCCCAAAGTTACGCCTTCTTCACTGAAAAGAGCAGCCTTTGTCCCCTGTGTTCCTATATCAATTCCTATCAGCTTAACCGCCATATCAAACTCCTGAATAAAAAATAATGCTTTTACAAAGCCGGATAAGGTATTATACAACTGTTTGTTCTCATTTAGCAAGCGTTTGCTATCGTTTATTATCGTTTTTTATTATTTGCAATCTTCCCGTTTTCATCTTATAGTTATCTTAATTTATCAACCGGAGGATTCGATGTCAGTTAAAACAGGAATTATCGGTGCCGGCGGCATGGCCGACTTTCATATCAGGGGATTTCTGCAGGCGGGCGCAAAGATTATTGCAGTTACCTCCAGAACAAAAGCATCAGCACAAACCCTTGCTGAAAAATATGGAATTGCTTCAGTCTACACAGATGTCGACGAAATGCTGAGCAGGGAAAAAGATCTTGATGCCGTAACAATCATAACCCCGAATAAATACCATAAAGAGTATGCCATAAAAGCCCTGAACGCCGGACTTCATGTTTTCTGCGAGAAACCTCCCGCCCTGAACTATA
The DNA here is from genome assembly GCA_963675665.1 of Spirochaetia bacterium. Classification (GTDB taxonomy): domain Bacteria; phylum Spirochaetota; class Spirochaetia; order UBA9216; family UBA9216; genus Thalassospirochaeta. The sequence continues at coordinate 1,392,332 of OY776510.1, read as the reverse complement.
AAGAGACGGTTCAAATGAAAAACGCGGCGGAAAAAGCGGACAAAATTCTTATGTTCAACTTCAACAACCGGGCACGTTCCGATTCAATTGCCATGTCCAAATATATAAAGGACGGCACCGTCGGCAGAATAAACTCGGCGCAGGCTGAATGGACACGAAGGACGGGGATTCCGGGATTCGGAAGCTGGTTTACAAATAAAGAACTATCCGGCGGGGGGCCGGTAATTGATCTTCTGCATATGGCGGATCTGGCCCTTTCCTTCATGGATTTTCCGGAACCTGAATATATACTTGCCGCTACATTTTCTGATTTCTCATCAGATAAAACCTTTAAAGGGCCCTGGGGAATTCCGGACAATGAGAAAGGTATAAATAATGTGGAAACCGCAAGCCATGCTTTTGTTAAGTTTAAAAGCGGTCAGGTTCTTTTTTTAAGAAGCTCGTGGGCGGAAATGAACAAAAATGAGAAATGCCATGTTACATTTCAGGGAGATAAAGCCGGAGGCCTTGTTGAACGGCAGTTTCAGGAAGACGGTATTGATAATACATCAATTGATATATGCGAATTATATACCCATGAAAACGGACTGCCTGTTAATCGAAAGATTGTTACCGAACCGGATTCGACGATGGGCAGAGTACGAAACGCTGCCAATTTTATTATGGCCGCCAAGGGTGAAGAAAAACCGTTTAATACGCCGGAACAGGCATGCATACTTATGAAGATTGTTGACGGGCTCTATAGTTCTGCCGAGTCGGGAGGCCCTGTTAAACTATAAACAACAGGAAACTGTCTTTACTCAAAACTTCTCCTGTCTTTCAGGAAAACAGTATACTGGTGCATGTCCCCGCGTATCATTGAGGTTACATATTCGAATATTCTGCCGTCGGAAAGCTTCGTTATCCGTTTACTGAGAAAAAGAGCCTGCTGCTTGTCAAGCTGCAGAAGTTCAATTTCCATGGGCCCGCTGATATATGTATTTATTGTCTCGATACAGCTTTCTATTTCAAGTCCGTATTCTGTTTCAAGAACGTTATATAACCCGTGAACCTCAAGCAGCTCTTTCTTCGTATTCAGGTCGGGAGCTATTGATTTTATTATATAGTTGTTTACATAAGCTACGGGAATATCATCTGCAATTCGTGTGCGCTGGAGACAGAAAACCTTGTCGCCCTCGTTTATATCTATTTCATCCCTGACTTTCTGCGGAGGCACAACTTCCGCAATAGACAGCATTCCCGTTGTAACACGCATTCCGCGGGCTTCAAGCGATTCTGTCAATGAACTGAGATAATTCAAATTCTGGGCGGATTTAAGCTCTTTTACAACAGAGCCCTTCCCCTGCTTTCTCCAGACATAACCCTGCTTTTCAAGATTTGAAAGGGCGGCACGGACAGTAGTCCTGCTGGCATTATATTGTTTTGTAAATTCTTCTTCTGTCGGAAGCAATTCTCCGGGCTTATAAACACCTTTCTTTATCTGTTCTTTAACTGCTTCTTCTATTCTTGAATACAATGGTTTGTTTTCACCGGCCATGACACTACCTTTAACTTAACTGCCAATAATATACTTTCTTTCTCCAAAATGGTAAATGACGGCCGCAACCGCCATTTACCATTTTTAAAAATTCATAACAGATCCTAGTATGAGTGCTGCAGGAATTTTCCTACATTGTCTTTTGTTACGGCATATGTAGGATCATAGTTGACCTTTTCATACGATTCGCCGCGAAGTATTGATTTTGCCAGCGCAAGTGCTCTTCCGCCCATTGTAGGCCAGTATGACATTGATGCGCCGAAAATCGGATTGCCTTCCTGAAGAAGCTTGTATGCAGCCTTTGAACCGCCGAATCCCGTTACAAACTGGATATCAGTTCTGCCGGCATTCTCTATAGCTGTGATTGCTCCTACTGCAGATTCGTCGTCCTGGCAGTATACTGCATCAATTTTCGGGTATGCAGGAAGTATGTTGCTCATCGCATTCAGGCCCGCATCCTGGTTGAACTCGCCGTCAGCTTCTACTATTACCTTGATTCCGGGATAGTCTTTCTTGATTACGTCCATGAAACCGTTGTATCTGTCGAGGTCGATAGGTATTCCCACATAACTTCTCAGTATCGCTATGTCGCCCTTGCCTCCAAGCCTGTCGCCGAGATATTTCGCCGCATTTGAGCCGCAGAGGTAGTTGTCGCCGCCGATAAGTACTGTATACTTGTCGCTTTCAATCGGGCGGTCTACTATCATCAGCTGTATTCCGGCGTCATAGATCTCTTCACAGATCGGGGTCATCAGGGTGCCGTTTCCGGGCAGACAGATTATCATGTCATAATCATCCTGCATGAATGTAGTCAGAATGTTCAGCTGGTCGGCATCATCTACTGCGTTCTTGATTACGAAATGAAATTCGCCTACGTCTTTTGCTGCTTCGTCCAATGCTGAATCAAGCATCTTTGCCTGCCATGCGTTGTTTGCCGGCGGAAACGATACGGCTACGCGAAATACATCGCTGCCTGCCGCTGCTTCCTGCTGTCCACCTGCAAACACCATTCCTGATGCAAGCATCAGCACTGTAAGAATTAGCACTACAGTTCTTTTCATTTTTTTCCTCCATATAATTTGGTTTCTTTATTTTCTACCGACAGGCATTACCCAATCGGCGTTCCACCCTATGTTTATATAAAAGGTGACTATCTGTGGACGTTTCAGCGCAAAGCGCTGAAACTCCAAGACCAAAAAGCCCTATTTTTCATTTTGGTCTGTGGAGTTTTTCATAAAGTGAAAAACTCCAAAACGAATGTGTCGGTCTCCCGACACATTCGTTAGGTATGCTTTATTACAAGCTTTCCTTTCTCTTCCCTGGTTTTTCTGAGAATATCCGTATAATACCTGTTGAAGGTACTGCAGCCTACTTTGCTCTGCCGGATTAGTAATTCAAGACAATTGTCGCAGCCGACACAATACTTGATTTCATCCTCGCGACCTTCCTCAAGTTTCAACGGCAGGAGCGGATCAGCAAGTGACTGGCGCCCAAGGCCTATCATATCTACAACTCCGCGCTCTACACATTGTGCTCCGTAATTCAGCAATGAACTCTTTTCGGGACTTACAGCGCATAAGCCGTTCTTTCCGTCCCTGAAAAGCGAGAAATTCGATCCTATCAAAACTGTCCCGGGGTTAAGCTGCGCTTTCATCTCTTTGGCGAAATACTGATGAAGGTAAGCAAAATACGGATGATATTTATCCGCCTGCGTCAGGCTGATAGTAATTGACGGGCTTCCTGCCGACTGGATAAAATACTGTGCTCCGCGTTCCTCAAGACCTTTCAGTAAGGCTATCGGTTCTCTGAGATCAATAATCGGAGAATCAGGTCCGTCTGTTCCGAATCCGCCGGGAAAACCTTCCCAGGCAGAGATTTTTGAACCGATCAGGAAGTTTTTATCGTTCACTTCTCTTGATATTCTTTCGGTCAATTCAAATGCGAACCTGCTGCGGTTCTCCCATGAGCCGCCGTATTTCCATTTACGATCATTATAAGGCCTGAGAATCTGAGAGCCGAGGTACCCGTGACAGAGTTTCAAATCAATTCCATCTGCCCCGGCATCATGTGTTATCTTTGCTGCAAGCACAAACTGATCCATAAATCTCTCAATATCAGCTTCTTCAAGAAGGTCGCCTCCGTATCCGTACAGCGGATTCACCGTCACCCTTCGTGAGAATTCCGGGCTCGACAATTCACCGGAATGGGTGAGCTGAAAAATAAACAGAGAATCGGGATTTACACTTTTAACTTCATTGACAAATTTTCCGAGAGCATCCCTGTTTGATTCCATAATCGTAAGCTGATTATCACGGCTTCGGCTTTCTCTTGTTATTGTTATTGCTTCAAGAGAAACAAGCCCGGCCTGACCTTCCATCAGCTTTTTATACCGATTATATGTCAGTTCGGAAGGATTTCCGTTCTCATCCTCATCGTTGCATTCCATTGCCTGTATAAAAAAACGGTTTTTACAAACACGGCTCCCGATTTTAACAGGTTCCATTAAAGTATCTTTATAACTCATGATGTTTCCTCCATCAGTTCACAGACAACACCGAATAGGTCTCTGAATAAATTAGTCATTTACAACTTTCCCTATTTCAGACAGCATTTTCCATGTTGCGCTGTATTTTTTATAATAATCCTTATATAACCCGACTTTTTCGTCCGAAGGGCTCATTGATTCAACATCATGTATTACGTTTTCAATTTCAGAATAACTGCTCCATGCACCGGAACCTACTGCGGCTATGGCCGCCGCACCCAGAGCTGCAGCGTCCTGGTCGGTACTGATCCTTTTGAAATCGCAGTTGAAAACATCAGCAAACATCCGGCGCCAGAATGCGCTTTTGCTGCCGCCACCGACTATTACCACTTCATTCGACAGGCTGCATAATTCATTCAATCTTATCCACATTGCATTCAATTCATATGTTATTCCTTCAAGAACCGAACGGCACATGTCCTCAAAACGGCTGCCCAGCCGGATATTCAGAAAAGCCCCTGTTATGTCTGAATACTCACTTGCTTCAGGAGAACCCGCCAGCGTCGGGTTAAAGAGCAAACCGTTTGCACCGGGGCTGCTCTCGGCGGCCTTTTCCGTAATCAGATCATATATATCCATATCTCCTGATTCTGCGAGTGATTCCAGGCCGAACGCAATATTCTGCCTGAACCACTTTAAAGAACTGCCGGCAGAAAAAATGGAAGTTGCAGATGTGTACATATCCGGTATTACGTGATCAAAAATAAACGGCTTTATCTTATTGTCAATAACCGGTTCGGCAGAAGATACTGCTATCCACGCTGAAGACCCCAGAGAAAGATAGGCGCTTCCATCAGAGGTGTTTCGGGCTCCTAACGCCATGCATGAATTATCCACGCCGCCGCAATATACCTCCACTTTCCGGTGCAGGCCAAGCTGCTCTGCAACCGAAGGAAGAAGCCTGCCTATCAACTCATGGGACGGTCCCGGGTTCGGAACAATGGACGGCTCAACCCCGGCTGTACTGAAATATTCTGTTAAATACTGTCTCTTCTTCAGACTGTAAGTCCCGGTACCCGATGCATATGAATAATCGGTTGCAATATTTCCCGTAAGCAGAAAATTAATATAATCCTTTGAACCAAGAATTGTTCTGATTTTTGAAAAAGCCTCGGGGCGGTTTTCCTTGTACCACATTATTTTAAAGATGGAATAGCATTCGGGTGAAAATCCGTTGCCTGTATTTTTATACCATTCCTCTTTATCTGTTTTACTGAAAAACTCCATTACCTGTGACGCAGCTCTTGTATCAGACCAAATTGGAACATCATTAAATACAAGATTTCCCTGCGCATCCAGCGGAACTACAGCCATACTGTGCCCCGAGATTGCTATGGAACGTATATTCACCTTCAGGGAAGAATTTTTAACGGTCAACTCCGAAACACCTTCCGCTACAGCCTTCCACCAGTCTTCAGGATTCTGAACATGAAACCTCTCCGCAGGATACGCCGTTTCATAAGCTTTAAATGTTTTTGAATGAAGTTCACCGTTTTCAGTGTAAACACAGATCTTGGCGCCGCCTGTTCCCAGGTCAAATGAAAGTATCACAGAGCACCGCCTGCCTTTTTAATAATTTCAATTGAAGTTTGTACGTTAATTCCGAAACGTTCTACTCCGATTTCATACATTTCCATTAGCGATTCCAAGTCCCTGATACCGCCGGAGGCTTTGATTTTAATAGCATCTCCCACTATATCCTTAATCTTTCTGACAGCTTCAACTGTCGCCCCGGTGGGCGCCCATCCCGTTCCTGTTTTAACAAAATCGGCTTCTTCCTCTATACATATTTCACATGCTTTCTTTATCTGGGTATCCGTCAGGTGATGAATCTCAAGGATTATTTTCAGAGGAACGCCTCTGGTAAGCTTCCTTACCATTTTGATTTCAGATCTCACATATGAAAAATCCTCAGACCGTAACTTCCCGATATTTATAACCATATCCATTTCCTGAACACCGTCTTCAAGAAGATATTCGGCTTCCCTGAGCTTGATTTCAGTACGGGACCCGCCGGAAGGAAATCCTACCGGAGCTCCGACAAGGATATCCGGATAAGCAGCCAGCCTTTCACTTAAGTATGCTGTCCAGGACGGCAGCGTATGAACTGAAATAAAATTATATTTTACAGCATAGTCTATCAGTTCATCGATCTCTTTTTTTCCATGAAAAGCCTGCACTGCGCTTATATCAATCATTCTTGCAAGCGCTCCGGAGGAAAGCCCTGCCATATTGTCTGTCATTATTCCAACCCTTTGCTTTATTTGTACCTACATATTACCCCCCACAATCTAATTATGTCAATATTTATTTCTTTTATTTAATACAAATTATGATTTTTAGATATATTTAGCCCGATTTAACTCGAATTGTCTCTATATTTGTATCATTTTTCATTGACACGAAACTATTGTTGTTATATCATTTTAACAAACCAGTAAAAGAGGAGCGCGACTATGAAGATAGGCTTGTTCACAGCCACTTATTTGGATGATTCATTTGAAAACGTCTGCAAAAAAGCTGCGGATTACGGATATGAAGCAGTTGAAATCCCTGCGTTTAAAGAAGGAAATACACATCTGGATTCGGACAATCTCAACGTAAACAGCATCAAAAAAACAGTATTAAAATACGGACTTACCATCTCGGCACTAAGCAACCACACTGAATCCCTGCTGGTTCTCGGCCCTTACGGACGCGACACTGAATGGATTTGTCCCGGAACAAAAGAAGAAAGAATAGCGTTCGGAACCGAACGCATAATAAAAACTGCAGAAGCTGCAAACGCTCTTGAAGTGCCTGTTGTCTGCGGTTTTATAGGATGCGAAAACTTCGGACGTTTTTTCCCGTTTCCATATTCAAAGGGATGGGCGGAAATGGAGCAGGAGTTTACTGATCGGTGGGGCCGGATTCTGGATAAATACCAGGAATACGGAGTAAAATTCGCTCATGAACCACACCCGAACCAGCTGGTTTACGATATCGACACAGCACTCAGATCAGTCGAACTTGTTGACGGGCATCCTGCCTGGGGTTTCAATTTTGATCCTGCAAACCTGATTTATCTAGGAATTGATGTAGAAAACTTTATCAATAGACTTGCAGGACGGATTTACCACGTACATGCAAAAGACGGCGAAGTAGTAAGTCACAATGTTAAAAACTCCGGTGTTATCCCCCAGGGGGACTGGCAGCGACTGGGCCGCGGATTCAGGTTCCGGATTCCCGGTTGGGGGTCTGTTCCATGGAAAAAGGTTATTACCGAATTATCCATGATAGGATACGATTATGTAATGAGTTACGAACATGAAGATGTTACAATGAGCAGGGAAGACGGCATTGCAAAAACAATTGCCTATCTTAAACCTTTGATTATCAACAAACCTTATGAAGGCAGAAACGACGCGCTGTTTAATTAACGGCACTATGGAGGAAATAACATGAAAGGAACCATGCGGGCCGCAGTATTTGAGGCTGTAAGAAAAATCAGTATCAGGGAAGTTCCAATTCCGCAGATTACCGATGATCAGATTTTGATAAAAGTTGAATATACAGGCATATGCGGAACGGACTGGAGCATATATACAGGAAAATATTCTGCCGACAAATTGCCTATGATAGCCGGTCACGAATTCTCCGGTACCGTGGCGGAAACAGGGGCCAATGCTATAGGGTTTAATATCGGAGACAAGGTAACGGCTGATATAAATATCGGCTGCGGTCACTGTTTCTACTGCAAAAAGGGTCTGACATTAATTTGTCCGGAGTTCCGCCAGCTCGGCATCCATATGGACGGTACTTTTGCAGAATATGTAGCCGCATCATGGAATCTATGCCATCATATCCCGGATAATATGGATCTTGTTCATGCAGCTTTTATCGAACCGACATCATGTGTTGTTCACTCTCTAAAGGCTATGGACTTCCCTGTAGGCAGCAGCGTGGCCATTCTGGGCTCCGGCCTTGGAAGTCTTCATGCAGCTGTTGCGAAAACACGCGGAGCAGCCCCGGTAATGGTTATCGGGCACAACAGGCGGCGTCTGAAGATTGCAAAAGAAATGGGCGCTGACATCACTATCTGCCTGGAGGATTATCCTGACCCGGCAGCAAGAGTAAAGGAACTGACAGGCGGCCGCGGGGCAGACTGTGTTATTGAAGCCGTCGGCAAACCCGCCACATACGTCCAGGCAATAGAGATGCTCCGTCCCGGAGGAACGCTTGCTGCATTCGGAATAACTGCTCCGGATGATGTATTACCCCTGAAAACAGCTGATTTTGTCCTCAGCGAACAGAAAATAGTAAGCTCCTGCGCGGGTTACGGCGAAGACTGGACCGATTCTATTACACTTCTATCCAACGGCAGAATCAAACCGGATCCGTTATTCTCAAAAATAATGCCTCTTGAGAAACTTGAGGAAGCTTTACTGATGCTTCAGAAAGACCGTGACCTTATCAAGATCTTCATTTCACCGGTTGAGGGAACCAAAGAACAGGATCTTTAATTCTTTCCTTGTTACATTTCCGGCTGCCCGTGTGAATGCGGGCAGTCTTTTTTTATCCGGGCATTATTATAAGCGCTGATTCAATACTGCGTAACTGACGGCAGTCCTTTCCCAAAAAAAACAGCCGCTTATCAATAAGCGGCTGTCGATGTTTATCCAGGAAATCCTAGTATGAGTGCTGCAGGAATTTTCCTACATTGTCTTTTGTTACGGCATATGTAGGATCATAGTTGACCTTTTCATACGATTCGCCGCGAAGTATTGATTTTGCCAGCGCAAGCGCTCTTCCGCCCATTGTAGGCCAGTATGACATTGATGCGCCGAAAATCGGATTGCCTTCCTGAAGAAGCTTGTATGCAGCCTTTGAACCGCCGAATCCCGTTACAAACTGGATATCAGTTCTGCCGGCATTCTCTATAGCTGTGATTGCTCCTACTGCAGATTCGTCGTCCTGGCAGTATACTGCATCAATTTTCGGGTATGCAGGAAGTATGTTGCTCATCGCATTCAGGCCCGCATCCTGGTTGAACTCGCCGTCAGCTTCTACTATTACCTTGATTCCGGGATAGTCTTTCTTGATTACGTCCATGAAACCGTTGTATCTGTCGAGGTCGATAGGTATTCCCACATAACTTCTCAGTATCGCTATGTCGCCCTTGCCTCCAAGCCTGTCGCCGAGATATTTCGCCGCATTTGAGCCGCAGAGGTAGTTGTCGCCGCCGATAAGTACTGTATACTTGTCGCTTTCGATCGGGCGGTCTACTATCATCAGCTGTATTCCGGCGTCATAGATCTCTTCACAGATCGGGGTCATCAGGGTGCCGTTTCCGGGCAGACAGATTATCATGTCGTAATCGTCCTGCATGAATGTAGTCAGAATGTTCAGCTGGTCGGCATCGTCTACTGCGTTCTTGATTACGAAATGAAATTCGCCTACGTCTTTTGCTGCTTCGTCCAATGCTGAATCAAGCATCTTTGCCTGCCATGCGTTGTTTGCCGGCGGAAACGATACGGCTACGCGAAATACATCGCTGCCTGCCGCTGCTTCCTGCTGTCCACCTGCAAACACCATTCCTGATGCAAGCATCAGCACTGTAAGAATTAACACTACAGTTCTTTTCATTTTTTTCCTCCGTTTAATCTGGTCTTTTTTATTTTCTGCCGGACCGGACTACCTCCGCACCGGCATTCTACCTTTTTAAAACCACGATTCAACAACCAATTTCGAATTGCCGTTCGTGGACGTTGCTCTGCCTGCAGAGCAACTCCAAAATAAAAAAGCTTTGCTTTTTTATTATTTCTCCTGAATGTTTTCAGGCGCAGCCTGGAAACTTCAGAAAAGTAAACGGTTTTGCCGTTTACTTTTCCCGACGTTGAATCAGTACCGCGAACAGGATTACCGCGCCCTTTACAGCTCCGGCAAGGTACGGCGAGATGTTCAGCATTATCATCATGTTCTTGACTATTCCCAGGATGATAAATCCTACTATCGTTCCTATTAGACGCCCCTTTCCACCGTTAAGCGAGGTTCCGCCTACTATTACCGCCGTTATCGCCTCAAACTCGTACTGCATTCCGCTCGACGTCGCCGCCACAGCCGCCATACGCGACATCTCTATGACCGCCGCAAGGCCCGTACAAAGCCCTACTATCATGTACGTCGCTATCTTTATCCGGTCTACCTTGATTCCCGAATACTTCGCCGCGTTCTCGTTTCCGCCCACGGCAAACACATAGGTGCCGAACTTCGACCGCGTCAGCGCTATATGCAGTATCAAGGCCAGCACTATCGCCATTATGAACGGTATCGGGATCTTGAATACCGACCCGTTTCCAATATTCGTGAACTCGGGAATCTTGTTCCCCATGATTGTCGCTCCGCGGCAGAAGTACATTACCACCGACCGCGCTATTATCCCCACTGCCAGCGTTACTATAAACGGAGGCAGTTTCGCCTTCGTTATGATTATTCCGTTCGCAAAACCTATTCCCGTAGATATTGCAAGACACACCAGTATCGGTACTATCAACGGCATCGCGGGGTCCCCGCTCTCGGTCACCATCTTCTGCAGCGCTATCAACGCCGCTCCCGATGTCGCAAGCACAGGCCCGCTCGATAAATCAATTCCGCCGGCTATGATCACAAACGTCATTCCCAACGCTATGATTCCTACTATCGAGGTATTTCTCAGGATGTTTAAAAGGTTGTTCGGCCTCAGAAACCGCGGCGCTGCTATCCCGCAGATTATCAGGATTACCACAAACACTACCACTATGCTGTAGTTCTTCCATACCCTCGACGCCAGCTGAATAAACCTGTTTTCCTGTTTCAACTCTTCCATTATCTCTCTCCGCTATACGTTTGTTGCCAGGTACATTATTTTTTCTTCTTCAAGCTCGGAACACTTAAGCTCCCCGGTCTTCCGTCCTTCATGCATTACTACCACCCGCTGGCTGATGCTCATTACTTCCTGCATGTCCGACGACACTATCACTATCGCTATCCCGTCGTCGGCAAGCTCCCGGATGATCTGATAGATCTCCTGCCTTGCTCCGACGTCTACTCCACGCGTAGGCTCGTCAAGTATCAGCACCTTCGCGTCGCTTAACAGCCACTTCGCAAGCGCAACCTTCTGCTGGTTCCCGCCGCTCAGGTTCGCCACTGCCTGGTCCGAGCCGGCGCATCTTATCCGGAGGCGTTCTATCATTCTGTCCGTGTTCTTCCGGGTCTTTCCCCTGTTTTTGAAGAAACCGCTGTTCTTGCGCCAGAACACATAGTTCGAGTTCTCGGTTATATCACGGCACAGCACCAGTCCCGAATCCTTACGGTCCTCGGTCACCAGTCCTATGTCCATCCTGATCGCATCTATCGCGCTTCTTACCGTTACAGGTTTTCCTTCAAGCAGCACCTCACCCGATTCCGGGTGTCGTATGCCGAAGATTACCTCCATAAGCTCGGTGCGTCCCGCTCCGACTAACCCGCTGAAACACACTATCTCGCCGCGTTTCACGTCAAAGCTTACGTCCTTCAACAGCCCGTCGCTTACGTTCTTTACCTCAAGTACAAGGTCTTCTTCCTCTCCGCAGAAGTCCCCTACACTCGATTCCTTGACCTCGCGCCCTACCATCAGCGTCGCTATGTCTTTCTCGGTTACTTCAGCAACCTGCTTCGTGTCTATGTACGAGCCGTCGCGAAGCACCGTTACCGTGTGGCATACCTCGGTTATTTCCTTCAGCCTGTGCGAGATGTATATGATTGCTATCCCTTCCGCGCTCAGGTTTCTCATCAGCCCGAACATTATCCCGGTTTCTTTTCCCGTGAGCACCGATGTGGGTTCGTCCATTATCAACAGCTCTACGTTGAACGAGATTGCCTTCGCTATTTCAACCATCTGCTTCTGCGCTATCTTCAGCTCGCGGACATTCATCCGCGGGTCTATATTCTGACCCAGCCGCTCCAGAAGCTTTTTTGCCTCGCGGTTCATCTCGCCGAAATCTATCAGACCTCTCTTTGTCTTCGGTTCACGGCACAGAAAGATATTCTGCGCTACGCTCAGATCATCAAACAGGTTCAGTTCCTGGTGGATCATCGAGATTCCGTGCCCCTGCACCTCAAGCGGATCGGCCGTTCGCTTTATATGCTCACCCTTGAAATAAACCTCGCCTTCTTCCTGTTCGTGGATTCCCGACAATACCTTCATCAGCGTGGACTTGCCGGCCCCGTTTTCGCCGCACAACGCCCGGATTTCGCCTTTTTCTACGCTGAAATCTACCCTGTGCAGAACCTCTACTCCAAAGAAACTTTTACTTATTCCCTGCATTTCAAGCAGTTTCGACATAAAACCTTCCCTACCTTCTCAATTGCTTTAAAAAAAGCATTATTCATGCCATCTATAAGCTGCCATAAATAATTTACTATGCTGCAACAACTTAAAAAACAATTCCTTCCTGAATACGGAAACCGCCTGTCGCAGAAAAACTAAAGATGTATAATATTTTCACAAACAGGCACTCTGTGTGTGTAAAAACACAACAACAGCCGGTTACCCCTTCTCAACCAATTCGAGTACAATACCGTCGGGATCCCTGAAATATACCCATTTCCATCCGGAAAGAGGTCCTGATTCAATCAGATTCGGAGCCGTATTAAAACGAACGCCCAAATCCACCATCCTCTCATATTCCTTCTGAATATCCTCTACTTCAAAAGCAATATGGCCAGGTCCGGGATTGTGTACCGACTGGGGTTTTTCAACCTCAGCCGGCGGACTGATATACTCGAAAAGTTCGATGCTGACATCTCCGGACTCAAGAATTGCCTGTCGCAGACATGCCTGCGGCACCCCTACTCCTTTCGACAAGTCTTCACCATCAGCCGGCTCTGTCGGCGGTACAGTTACTTTGAGTCCTATAACGTCTCTATAGAACAGGACAGCCTTGTCTATGTCCTTAACTGTAATACCTGTATGCAGAATCTTCATATTAAAGTTTAATCTCTCTTCCTTCTGCGGCAGACCTGAGCCCTGCTTCAAGGATCTCAATTTCCTTCATGCCGTCCTGAAAGTTGGGCCTTATTTCAATACCCCTGTCGATTGCATCCATGAAATCCACAACCGCATGATGAAACTCATGCTCATAGCCAATCACATGTCCGGGAGGCCACCACGCCGGGATATATTTATGTACTCCCTCTGTAGCAAGAATTGTCTTGAAACCCTGCTGATAGTCGGGATCTTCACGGTTGAAATACTGGAGCTCGTTCATTCTCTCAAGATTAAAAACAAGCGAACCCTTTGAACCGTAGATTTCAAAATAGTTATAATTCTTTCGTCCGGGTGCAAAACGGGTTGTTTCAAATGAACCGAGAGCGCCGTTTTCAAAACGAACAGTCATAAATGCGGCGTCTTCAACGGTTACCTTGCCCTTCTCTGTTGTATCGCCGGCAGTACCGCTGAAGGTTCCGGAAGCTGCTTCATCGGGGAGCACACGTTCCGTAATAAAGTTTGCAGTCATGCAGTTGACGCTTGCTACATCACCCACTAAAAACCTTGCCAGATCAAGACTGTGCGAATTCAAATCTCCCTGCGGACCCATACCGGCTTTATCAGCCTGTAAATGCCAGGTTAAAGGAAAATCGGGATCAACAATCCAGTCCTGAAGATAGGCTCCCCGCCAGTGAAAAATCTGTCCAATTTTACCTTCATCAATCATCTGTTTCGCCAGCTGGACTGCAGGACATCTGCGGTAGTTATGATTGATATAATTTACCTTGCCGCTCTTTGCTGCCAGCGTTGCCATTTCCTTTGCCTGATCAAGATTCAATGCAAGCGGCTTCTCACAAAAAACATGCTTTCCAGCCTTCAGCGCAGCCATTGCAATAGTATGATGCAAATGTTGCGGAACGGATATATCTATAATGTCAATATCGTCACGCCCGATAACCTTCTGCCAGTCAGTTTCAATTTCTTCCCAGCCCCATTTATCTGCGAAAGCTTTTACAGCTTCTTCATGACGGCCGCAAACTACCTTCATAACCGGCTTGATATTCATATCAAAGAAAAGCGGGGCATTTCTCCATGCGTTACTATGGGCCTTACCCATAAACTTGTATCCGATAAGACCAACATTTAATGTTTTCATTTTACCTCCTACAAAAACTTCCTTCCATGGATGGCTTATATATCAGCCATGGACGGCTGTCCTTACCACATTAACAGTGATGAAGTATTGAAGCGAAAACAGCAAAGCTGTTTAGCTTCGATACTTCAAAACAATGGTTCGACAAAATTGTCGAATCATTGTTAACCAACAATACCCGAGATTCTCTTCAATTCCTTGACGCTTGCCTCAACAGCGTTGTCTTCATCGCTATCGCTCCAGTCGTTCCGGTAATCTTCATGAAGATAGTCGATTTCCATGGCAAGGAAGCCCTGGTAATCCGCTTCTTTTAACAACTGGGCAAGTTTGAGGTTATCAACAAGCCCCTCGCCGGTTGGCGTGCATGCAAAAAAGTGCCAGCTGCCTACACCGCAATTTGCCTGAGGTTTGAGATCTTTAACATGGGTTGAAAATGTGTAAGGAGCAAGCTTTTTCATTCCTTCGATAGGATCATCAAGAACCCGCATAAAGTTTCCTGTATCGAAATTAATACCGAAATTCGGACTATTCACCTGATGTATAAGCCTCAGCATCTCTGATGAACTGAAATCTATATGGTTTTCATCGGCAATTTTAAGCCCTTTCGATTCTGCCGTCGGCATGGCATTCTGGAACATTCGTGTAAGTGTATCAAGCATCCATTCGTGATCCCTGAACCTGAACATTAGACTTGCTCCGCAAACACGCATAACATCAGCGCCGATTGCTTCAGCATATTCCATATGCTTCATCATGTCGTCAAATGCAGCTTCATTATATCCGCCCTCAAGCCCGTCAGGATGTCCCCAGGCATAAACCCTGTCGAATTTATATTCATCCAGCATTCCCTTAACTTCGCTCAGATAACTGGAGCTGAAGCTTGGAAAAAAACAGGATTCCAGGGATACTCCGTCTACGCCAAGTTCTGCTGCTCTTTTTATGAACCATTCCATACTGATATTTTTAGACGGCGCTTTCTGGTCGTCATATACTTCTCCAAAAAGACGATGGTAACAATAGCTGTCAATACCTACTTTCATTATAAGCCTCCATAATTTGATTATATTATTTTCTGAAACGTTTTAACTAATCTAAAACGTTTTAATATTTTAACATACCTATAACGCCTGTCAAGAGAAAGTTAACATTTATTCTTGTTCTTTAGTGTTTGTTAGCGTTTAACTGCGGTTGTAATCCTTGAAAGATTAAACGCTGTCCCGATCCAGAAGCCTGGGAATCAATCTTACATTCAGAGGAGAATGCCCGGATTTCATGACGTTGAACAGATTTTCAGCCAGTGCTTTTCCAAGATCATGCATGCGCCCGTCAATAGTAGTCATTTTCGGATAGACAGCCAAAGAAAGTTCAACATTGTCATATCCCGCAATAGCCACATCTCCGGGTATAGTCAGACCCTGTTCTTTCAGATACCTCATTGCACCTGCGGCCATGTAGTCGTTGGCACAGAATATTGCATCAGGCTTACAGCAGTCCAGAAGCTGTTTGGCCCCCTGATAACCGCTTTCGATGGTGTAATCGCCGTACACCTGCCTGTTGTCCGGTATTTTCAAACCGGAGCTGTCCATTACCTCAAGAAACGACTGCTTGCGTTGAAGCCCGTCATAATGATCCACTGGGCCATGGATTATTGCAATATTTTTATAACCTTTGCTAATCATGTGTTCGGCCATCAATGACGCGCCAAGTTTATGATCCATATAAATAGTATTCAGCTTTTCACGATTATCGTATGCGTTGAGAAACACAACCGGGAAACTACCCAAAGCCTCCAGAAAGCCGTACGGTCTTATATACTGGGGAATTATTATTATCCCGTCGGAAGAACAGTCGTTTACTTTTCTTTTAAAATAGGCATTCAGATCGTCATCTTCCCAGTTTCGCACATCCAGCATAAAACTATGCTGGTGCTGTTCCGCAATCTCGAGAATCCCCTGGATAATATGATAAAAAAAGGTGCTTTCATGTATTATATCAGCGTATCCGGTTGAATTTATTACAACGAGCATAATTGTCGAGGCTTTTCCCGTAATAAGAGTACGACCGCTCCGGTTCGGGAAATAGTTTAATTCCCCGGCAATTTTCATTACCTTTTCGCGAGTTTTTTCGTTTACATACTTGCCATTTAATGCCTGTGAAGCAGTTGCAACAGAAACTCCTGCCAGCCGGGCAACATCTTTTAAATTGGCCAAAACACCCTCATACAAACAGATACAGTATTATCGGACTTACACATGATCGTGTCAAGAAAAGATAACCGGGAGAACGGATACGTTTAAAATTTTTGAATTTAACCTGAAAGCTAATCAGGGTGTTTCAGGTTCTGAACTTTATTTCATCTTCCTGAACGAAGACTTCCAACGGCCCGTATTCTTTTTCTATCATGACATGCAGTTCTCCAATCAGAATCTCGGTATCAGGAATCAGATGACTGTTTATTTTTATCTTCAAGGATCCTGTATCCCTGTTCAGGACCCTGGGCTGAAGTTTTACAATACGCTCTTCAAGCCCTGCTTTCTGTTCAGCATAGATTTTGATATCTTCAAGTATTGCCTTTATTTCCTGTCGACGCGGCAACGGCAGATGCTTAAGTTTTTCAATCAGATCCGATCGGGTCAGATCAATCCCAATCCGGTTTTGCAGCCCCAGAATCTTTTTATTAAAAACAGGAACCGATTCCCGCATTTTATCCAGTTCTTCTTTCAATTTTCGATCAATACCGCAAATCAGGGACGTTTTCGACATCCGCGAACCAGCGGAATGTACAGTAAGCCCTTTCATGGCGGTAGCGCTGCTGCCTATTACGCTTCCGCGTTGTCGGTTTTTCAGTTTTTTACCTTCAACTACAAGTGTTCCCCCGCAAAACACTTCAGACGAATATATGGTGCCGTGTACAAGAAGATCCCCTTTAATACGTATGCCGGCATCGCTTATAAATTCCGTTTCCATATTGCCGTTTACAACAAGTTCCGTCTTCTCTCCGATTATTCCTTTTTCCGCATGAAAATCTCCGGCACAGATAATCGATGCGCCGTTCTCGATAAATCCTTTGACAGTCAGATTGCCTCCACATTTTATTCTGAAAAGAGAATGTACATCACCGTCAACTATTACGTCGCGTGAAAAGTCAATGCTTCCGGTTTCAGCACAAACATCTCCTGCCACATGCAGAACTTCAAGAACACTGACGCTTGTCGCCTTCAGCTCAAGCACCCCGGTTATATCAGCAATGTACTCTATTCTGCCGTCCTCAGGTATTTCCTCCGTTCTTACATTCTTTCCGGCGGAAAAAGGAATCTCTTTCCAGGCAACCACAGGTATTTCGTTTCCGTAAGCATCAATTCCGGCCTGACCCTCTATTCCATTAATCTTTTCAGCTAATACAGTGCCCTCTTTCACCTCCCGGAAAATACTGAACGAATAATTATCAATTCCGCCGTCGGGTGTGCTTTCGGCTTTTTTTACCCCGGAAACTTTAAGATTCAATTGTTCTTTTCTCGCCGGCACAGCAGGAATCCCCATACTGATGGTCAGGATGTGTATTTTACCCGAATCCACCCGCTGAAAAATGTCTTCTGCAGAATACATCCTTACTCCATGCTCTTTCGAAGGCATGGATAATGCAGAGAAAAAATCATCCTTGAGATTATCACGGCCGCTTTTCACAGGATAAAAAATATAAAACAGATGAACCTTGTCAGCCGTGATTTTACAGGGACTGTAAATTGTCATTACCCCGTTTTCTAAAACAGGATAGCCGCTTTCCCGGGCAATCAGTTCTGCCGCCCCGTCACGTTTTCTCACATAAAAAGTATCATCTGCTTCAATAAGGTCATTATCTCCTGCTTTGTCTTCAGTCAGTTTGATAAAAACTTCATTTTTAAGACAAAAATAACCCTGCGGTCCGGGATTTTCGAATGAACATTCTGAGGCTACAGATTCGGCATGTCTGAGTGATTTATAAATATTTACTAAAAGCGATTCCAAATTCTGTCGTGAGATACTGTGAAGTTCTCCATACTCATCAGCAATCGAAATACTTTTAAAATCTATTTTCATCTATATCAATCCAATTATTTTATCGATATTTTTTATAAGCTCGGGCGCGGCTTTCAAAGATCTAAACTGAAAGAGCGTAATATTAAGAAGAGATGTGTATCCGGCAATTCTTTCACCAAGTTTTTCCGAAAGAGCAGAATTGTTTTTCTTGATTATAAGAGTTCCGAGCCTGGTATCAGCTTTTTTTAATTCAAACACTATATAATTCCCTATTGAAATTATACCGGCCTTATCATGCGATTTCTTCTCGATGTCATAGACTTCAGGAGGAATATTTTCAGTCTGCTTCTTCTCCGATGAACAGAAATCATTGCAGAATGATGATTTTACATAAACAGGTGTACTATCAAGAAGCTTTGAAATATCCGAACAGCAATCCCTGACAATTATTTGTATATCAGCATCCTCCAAAAGCATATTAAGTAGCCTTGTTCTTTCATTCAGATGCCAGGTTCTTTCTTCAACCTTTTTCTCAAGGAGTTTATTCAGACTGTCAAGTTCTATGGTTTTCTGTTTAAGTTTTTCGGTAAGATCAATTCGCTCTTTTTCCCGTCGATACAGATCCAGCGCATTTTTTATAGAAATCTTTAATTCATCATTATTCCAGGGTTTGGGAATAAAACGCCATATATGTCCATTATTAACTGCATCCATAATCTTTCCCGATTCCGCATATCCCGACAGAATAATTCGAACTGCATTCGGGCATATTTTCATTGCCTCCACCAGGAATTCCACGCCGTTCATTTCCGGCATTTTCATATCAGAGACTATTACGCTTACTGATTCTTTACGAAGAAATTCCAGCCCTTCTTTTCCGCTTGTTACAAAATGCAGTTTACATTCGCTCGTTCTGAATAATCTTTTAAGCGATAAAAGAATCTTCTCTTCATCATCTACAAAAAGTATCTTCTGACACACTTATAATCCTCCTTAAAAACCGACATCCCTGTATATTAATTAAGTATAAAAGATTATTCTCAATTTTCAAATTCAAAACACAAATCAGGCAATTTTACTGATTAAACAAAATATTGCAGAAAATCTTTTTTTGACTTTCAGGTTGATTTATCCTACTCTTAACAGTGTTAAGGGGGTAATAATACTATGGAAAAACACAAAAGAATTGTATTGTTTGTAGATGACGAAAAAGAGATACTAAACTCTATTACACGGCAGTTAAGAAACAGTGAATTTACTGTAGTTTGCGCCGGAAGCAGTTCAGAAGCCCTACAAATACTTTCAAAAAAGAACATTCAGGTTCTCATAACCGATGAAAAAATGCCGACCATGACCGGAATAGAACTGCTTCAAAAGGTTAAAACTCAGAGTCCTGATACAATAAGAATGATTCTTTCCGGATATACGGATTCTAAAACACTTATTCAATCAATAAACCGTGGAGAAGTATACAGGTTTATAGCCAAACCCTGGAAAAAGAACGAGCTGACGGAAATAATAAAAGAAGGTTTTACACAATACAATACCTTACAGTGTAACAAAGTATATATGAAAAGATTGATAGATGAAAATATTGCCCTGATAAAAAAGCTTGACTTGCGCGATACAGCTCTTGAAATCAATGCCGACATCCTTGACATGCTTCCCCAGCCGGCAATCGTAGTATCAGACGACAATCGGGCTGTATTAATCAATAAAGAGTTTCTTTCCTTTTTTAGAAAACAAACTGAAACAGGAACCCCTGTTAATGAAATTTTTCCGGGACAAACCGGTATTAATATTATTACCGGAACGGAACTTCCGGGAGGACAAACTTCATTTGAGACTGAACACAACGGTCAAAATATAAGAGTTTTTACCAGAACACTCAGGAGTCGGGATAAATTCAAAGCCGTTGTATTCTTCGAAGAATTATGCTGAAAAAAAGAAAGAACAGGAGTATGGATTCGTGGAAACAGACATAAAAAGGTTTCAGATTATCTATGAAATAGCAATGTCTATAGGACGAAGTCTCGATCTGGAGCAAATGCTCAAGCAATCACTTTCTGTTTTTATAGATAAACTCAATTGCTCCGCAGGCGGAATCTTTTTATATGTAAAACCCGGTCATCTGCAGCCCAAATTACGGACTTTTCTTCTTCCCAGAATCTTTGCCGGCAGCGAAGAATACAATGAGTTAACGGATATCATAAACAGAATGATTTCAGAGCGAATTGTTTCAGATAACGAAGAACTGTTTCCTCCAAAACTGTTAACCATCGGCTCAAGCCAGAATCTTGTTTTGGAGATACCGGAAACAGGATTCATTTTTCTGAACAAAACGGACTCAAAATTCGACAGGGAGCTTGTATCGCCTCTTCAGGAACTCACAGGCAGGCTCTCTGTGGCATGTATAGCCTGCTATCAGAAAGATGCACTGATTCAATCGCAATATGACCTCGAATTGCGCATAGCACATAGAACCAGGGAACTGGAAAGCAGCAACAACGAACTGAAAAAAGCTTACGACGAGCTTCAGAAAGCACAGAACCAGCTTGTGCTCAGTGAGAAAATGGCTTCAATTGGTCAGCTTGCTGCAGGAGTTGCCCATGAGATAAACAACCCGACAGGTTATATATCAAGCAACCTCCATACAATGACTGAATACGTAAATATAATTGAAACGTTCTATGAACTGACGAGCAAACTGGTTTCCGGCTTTACCCCTGATACAGATCCAGAGTCAACAGAAATTACCGGGATCATTAAAGCGCTGATCGAAAAAGAAGACCTGCCGTTTGTGATCAAAGACAGCAAACAACTCCTGGAAGAATCGATAGACGGGGCCGACAGAATAAAGGAAATTGTCGCCGGTCTTAGAAAATTCGGAAGAAGCGATAACTCTGATTTTCAGGAAGCGGATGTCAACCAGGCAATTGAGGATGCATTAAGACTTACCTGGAATGAACTTAAATATAAATGCGAGGTTGATAAAAAACTTGGAAAACTGAAACCCATTCCGTGCAAGGCGGACCAGCTCACACAGGTATTTATCAATATACTTGTAAACGCTTCCCAGGCCATAGAATCACACGGAAAGGTGACAATTGAATCCCGTCTTGAAAACGACATGATCATTATCAGAATTTCAGACGACGGAAAAGGCATTCCTGAAGAAAATCTTACCAGGCTGTTTGATCCCTTCTTTACAACGAAAGAAGTCGGAAAAGGCACCGGTTTGGGGCTGTCCATATCTCACGGAATTATTCAGAAGCACGGAGGAATAATAGAGGTTGAAAGCAAGGAGGGAAATGGAACAACATTTATAATCAAACTTCCGGTTTCCTCGAAAATACCGGGCAATCAGGCGTCTCCTTCATTTTAAAAACTCGAATCCTTCAAACATTCCTCCTGATTCAAACGAAGTGTAATTCTTTCACCAGCCCTCAATGCTTAACCGCTTGTTCTCTTTTTAAAATAATCAACATAGACGGCAATTAAAATAACAACGCCTTTTACTATATATTGCCAGAATGAATTTATTCCCATTAAGTTCAGCCCGTTGCTAAGAATCCCTATAACAAGCGCACCTATAACAGTTCCGCCGATCTTTCCCGAACCGCCGCTCATGCTGGTTCCGCCGAGTACTACAGCGGCAATCGCATCCATTTCTGCTCCCTGGCCGGCGGTAGGCTGGCCTGAAAACATTCTTGAAGCCAACACAATACCTGCTATCGATGCCATAAGTCCCGAGAAAAAATAGGCGAAAAATACTACCCGTTTTGTCTTTATACCCGAGAAGATTGCGGCCTGCAGGTTTCCTCCGACTGCATATATATGCCTGCCCAATTTGGACTTGCTCATAATAAAAAAAGATATAAGTATAATAACCACAAGATAGATAATCGGTATCGGAACTTCCCCGACATAACCGGCACCGATAAAATTGAAACTGTCCGACATAACCCTGATAGGCTGCCCGCCCGTATATACATACGCTGCGCCTCTGGCTATATTCATGGTTGCCAGGGTGACAATAAACGGCGGAATCGTCGTAGTTGAAATAACAAATCCGTTGAATGCGCCCACAAGAAGACCGGCAATCAATCCAAGGACAACCGCAACAATTATTGATGCGCCGTCAAAAGCAATCAAGCCGCCTGTTACAACTCCGGACAAAGCAATTACAGATCCTACCGATAAATCAATTCCTCCGAGTATTATTATCATTGTCATTCCACAGGCAATATAAAGATTGGTTGCAACCTGCCTGAGAACATTCAGTATATTGTTTTTTGAGAGAAATACAGGCGACTGAATTGTCAGGATTATACAAAGGATAGCCAACCCTATAAGAATTCCCATATTTTCCCTAATAAGCTGAATAAAAAAATTATTTGAGTAGAAGCTTCGCTTTTTTCCAGTTTTTGCCTCAAGATTCTGTTTCATCATTCCTTATCCTCTACTTGTGTTTCATTTATATGCTGAGTGGCAAGATGCATAATTCTTTCCTGATTGACCTCATCTTTTTTCAGGCACCCCTTTATTGTGCCGTGCGCCATTACAACAACCCGATCACTCATATTTATTACTTCAGGTAATTCGGATGAGATCATTATTATCGAGATCCCCTGCATGGCAAGCTTGTTCATAATTGCGTAAATCTCGGCCTTTGCTCCTACATCTACGCCACGAGTCGGTTCATCCAGGATCAGGATTCTTGGTTTTGTAGCAAGCCAACGTCCAATTACGACTTTCTGCTGGTTCCCCCCTGAAAGGTTGCCGACAAGCTGAAGCCCGGATGGAGTTTTGATTGACATTTTCCTGATATATTCCGAGGTTATTTGATCTTCCCTTGAATTGTTAACAAATATTCCATTTATAAATTCATGTAACACCTTTATTGTCGTGTTGAATTTTACATTCTGGACCAGGAACAATGCTTCTTTTTTCCTGCTTTCCGGAACAAAACCAAACCCCAGATTCATTGCATCAGAAGGAGAATGAATATCGACTTGTTCTTCGTCAAGCAGTATTTCCCCTTCGGTAAAAGGGTCTAATCCGAAAAGACATTTCATTACTTCGCTTCTGCCCGCACCAACAAGACCGGCGAAACCGAGGATCTCTCCTTCATGCAAATCAAAACTGATATTATTTAAAAAATGTCCATCTCCAAGGTTTTTAACTTCAAGGACCTTCTTCTTCAGTTTCGAAAAAGTCCTTGTATAGTAATTTGTCAGCTGACGGCCTACCATCATTGAAATTAAAGTATCATGATCTGTCTCAACCGTTACAACGGTACCTATATACTCACCGTCCCGGAGAACAGTAACCCGGTCGCTGATTTTTCTTAACTCCGACATTCTGTGAGAGATATATATTATTCCAACCCCGTTAGCTTTGAGTTTCCTGATAATCTCAAACAGGAAGTCGACCTCCTTGTCCGATAAAGAGGATGTGGGCTCATCCATCACGAGGATTTTTGAATTAAAAGACAAAGCCTTGGTTATTTCAACCATTTGCTGCTCAGCTATTGGCAGACTCTCTACAAGAGACTCCGGGTCAATATCAAGATCAAAATCACTTAAAAGTCCGGAAGCTTTCCTGTTCAGGTTTTTTTTATCGACTACAGCTTTCTTTACAGGTTCTCTTCCCAAAAAAATATTTTCTGCTACAGTCATTTTCGGAACCAGAACAAGTTCCTGATGAATCACGCTTATCCCCTGAAGCTGCGAGTCATGAACATTTTTAATCTGAACATTTTCACCATTAATCAGAATCTGACCTTCGTCAAGAGAATATATTCCGCCCAGGATTTTTATCAGAGTTGATTTCCCGGCTCCGTTTTCACCAAGCAGAGCATGAACTTCTCCGGCCCGGATTTCGATGCTGACATTATTCAAAGCTAAAACTCCCGGAAATTGCTTCCGGATGTTCTTCATTTCCAGTAAAGGTTGACGACTCAATTTTAGTTCCTTAACTTAATCCGGAAAACTCTGCCCCGTACAAGGCAGAGTTTTCCTCTATAATTATTTTTAAAAGCTGATTACTGCCAACCGTCAGTTCCGAATTCACCTACGTTGTCTTCGTTAATAAGAAAAGTCTTTACAGGTATTCTCTCTTCGTAAGGCTCATTATTAAGAACTTTATATGCCAGCTTTACCGATTCAAGTCCTATTGAAATAGGAGACTGCGCCCCCGATCCGACAAACTGACTTCCTGATGCGATTTCCGTCTTGGCTTCAGGAGAACCGTCAACACCGTAGATCAGAATATCCGTTCTGTTTGCAGACTTACATGCAGCAAGAGCGCCCAGAGCTGTGGGGTCATTTCCACCCATTATTGCGATGATATCGGAGTGTGCCTGGAGAATATCATCCATAAGCTTCATTGATGTAGGAAGATCGCCTTTTGCATCCTGCTGTGCTACTACGGTGAAATTCTTGCCTTCGATAGCGGACATAAAACCGGAGATTCTGTCGTTTATCGAATTCATTAACGGAGAATCAAGAACAACAATATTCCCTCCGTCAGGATAGCGCTTTACAAGATCCATCCCGCAAACATAACCGGCATTTTTGTTATCGGAACCGGCATAGGCTGTTACAAAGTTCATGTCCTTTACTTCCGTATCAAAATTAATGATCGGGATCCCCTCCTTCTCAAGCGCCACCAGGGCCGGCCTAACACCTTCCCAATCTACCGGATTAAGAAAAATAGCATCGATACCCTGTACAATAAGGTCGTCAATCTGGTTAATCTGTTTTGCAACATCCATTGCGGGATCCATCGTAATAAGCTTGTCACCATTGGCTTCAACAGCCTCTCTAATCGCCCCTTCAAGTGCAATGAAAAACGGATTGTTCATGGTCATACAAGTATAACCGAAAGTATAGCCCTCACTCTCTTCAGATTGCCCTCCGGCAAAGACTGCACCGGCGCTTATAATGATAATAAGTCCGAGTAATAGAATTTTCTTCATATTTCATCCTCTATTTTCAATATGGTTTTTGTTCAGCGGTACCAGTCCCAAACATTGATATTAGAATAAAGGGGTTTCTGTTTTCCTGCAATAAATAATATGTCACCAGTTTTATTACAATTGTCATATTCCTTCTGACAAAAATCAGAGAGATAAAATGAAAAAATCATGTTACTATAGTGTGGTGGACAAAAGGGTTCGACTTGTTTACAGGGCGCTGTACGGTATTAACTTCATCATTGTCTTATTCATCTCTTTTACAATATGTTTAACGATATATAAAATTATCGATGACGATAAAGCCAGAGGTTTTCTTGAAGCAGCAAGATACCTTCCTCATGTAGCCTGGAAAGTACCGACATACAGTATAATTCTGTTTCTTTGTATCGGACTCTCAAATATCGTCCGGTTCAACGTTCTTGATGAAGAATCCAGAGGCGTTCCATATTTTTACATTCTGGATCTTTTCTTTTTGATTTTAATTTCTTATACACTGAATTTCAGTTATAACGGTTATTTCCTGTTTCTGATAGCCGGACTTTTTTTACATAATTCATCCTTCCCGATAAAATTGATAATTATGATTCTTGCCTTGTTCAGTTTTATAATTTTTGATTATGATCTGTTTACCGTCAGAATGAATATGCTTTCTTTTCAGGACTATGTGGAGTACCACCAGCCGACAATGAAAATATACCTCTACAGTATAATAAGCATTTTAACTTCACTGAATTTGATAATGATAATTCTTCATTTTTATTTACTTATTAACAGCAAGATCAGGGAAAACAAGGAATTTATAAAACTTAATAACAAGCTAAAGAACAATCTTGAAAAACTGGAAATAGCAAACGGGAAACTTGAAGAGGCAGGCAGACTGAAGGAACGCAACAGACTGGCTCATGAGATACATGACATCCTGGGACATTCCCTTACCTGTATTTCAACCGGACTTGAAGCAAGTCTTGAAGTGGTAGACAGCTCTCAAACTTCATTAAATTCCCGGTTACAAAAGATTAAGAAAGTCTCAGATAAAGGATTGAGAGATATTCGCCGATCTGTTAAACAGCTAAAACAGGATGCTATAGACGACACGACCTTGATAGAATCAATAAAAGAGCTTGTTGAAAATATCAACCTTATAGGAAGACAGAAAGTTGAATACACCATAGAAGGTACTCCTATATCACTTGAGCACGATGAAAAATTATCGGTATATCGACTTATACAGGAAAGCCTCACTAATTCAATACGGCACGGCAACGCCGACAGAATAACTGTTTGCCTTGATTACCAACTGCCCGATCTAAAGATTATGGTTATAGACAACGGAACGGGGTGCAGCAAGATAAACGACGGTTTCGGTTTGTCGCACATGAAGGAGCAGGTAAACCTTCTCGGAGGTGAAATTACCTATCAATCAAAAATAAATAAGGGTTTCCGTACTACAGCAATTATACCATTAAGGAGAAACAGAATTAATGATAAAAGTACTGATAGCTGACGATCAGGAGTTATTACGCGACAGCCTGGAACTTCTTCTGTCAACCGATGAACGTTTTGAGGTTATCGGTATGGCTAAAGACGGAAGGGAAACCATAAATATGAGCAACTCCCTGAATCCCGACGTTATCCTGATGGATATACGAATGCCGGAACAGAACGGAATCGAATGCGTAAAAATAATAAAAGACAGAAATAATTCAATAAAAATTATTATGCTTACAACCTTTGACAGTGATGAGTATATTTATAATTCGTTAAAAAACGGGGCCGACGGATTTTTACTTAAAGGAATTTCAAAGAAAGATCTTTGCAACAGTATTGAGACCGTCTATGACGGTGGCGCTTCAATTGAACCGGAAACGGCGCAAAAGGTATTCAGAATTTTCTGTAAAATGGCGAAATCTTTTTTTACAAATCAGCCGGAAGAAGACATCGAAGAATTATCTTCAGTGGAAATGAAAATAATACAGTTGATAGGCAGAGGATACTCAAACAAAGAGATTATAAATGAGATAAATCTATCGGAGGGTACAATCAGAAACTATATCAGTCAGATTCTGAAAAAACTGGACCTTAGAGACAGAACACAAATCGCAATTTTTGCAATCCAGTCGGGATTGCTGCTGAAAGAGATAGATGAATAGAGTTCTAAAAAGGATAATAATTATTTTCATCTCGGCAGCAATAGTATCGGGAATCAGTTTCGGGTACTGGAAGGCAACCCAACCGGTAAAAATCAGAATGTCGCTATACACAGGTAACAACTGGGGAGTTCCGCAGGCGTTTGCATATGCCATATACGACACAGCAGCTGAGATGTACACCACTATGCCTGATCACCCGAATATTGAGATAGAATATAAAACCGGAAGTTTATACAGTCATTACTCAGAAAGACTCGCCCAGCAGATTTTAACAGGCAATGAACCGGATTTATTTTTGATGGTTGAAGAAGACTTCAACACTTATGCATCAATCGGATTACTGGAAAATTTAAACCCTTATATAGAAAAAGATCTCTCTTTTGATAAAAATAACTATTACAGAAGAGCACTCGACGCCGGTTCGTTTAGAGGAGGACAATACTCTCTTCCAATTTCAATCGTTCCTTCATTTTTAATCGTAAATAAAGATCTCCTTGCAAAAAACAATATTGAAATAGACAGTTATTCATGGGATTGGGAACAATTTCTGGAAATCTGCACAAAATTGACCCGGGACACAGATAAAGACGGCGACCTGGATCAATTCGGTGTTTACGGATATGACTGGCACCAGGCACTTTACTCAAACGACAAATATCTTTTCAAACCCGATTCTCATGAAATCGGATTTTCCGATAAAAGACTGAAGGAAACCCTGGATTTTTTAAAGAAAATGCACAATATCAATAAAGGTACCCAGGTTACGGAAAAGGACTTCACCCAGGGAAGAGTCGGTTTTAAAGTATTTAATTATTCAGAATACAGAGTATACGGCTCATATCCTTACAGGATTCTGAAATATTCGAATTTTGAATGGGATGCCATCCCGGTTCCGTCCGGCCCTTGTGGAAACAGGTCCTCCAAACTATACACTGTCCAGGTTGGAATGAGTTCCAGATCCAAAAATAAAAAAGCTGCTTTTAATTTTTTGAAGTTCCTCTCGAGTAATGAAAACTTTCAAAAGGAAATTTGGCATCAAACCAACAATTTACCTGCAAATAAAAATGTCGTTCAGGAAATATATAGAAATTCTACTGTAGACGAAGGATCTGTAAAAGCTATAGGTTATCCTTTCCTGCAATCCATTATTCAAAACAGTTATATTGATCCCAACTTTAAATGGTATTCTTCTATAGACGAATATATCGATCAAAAAATCTTCAAGATTATTGCCATGGATCAGAATACCGAAGAAGGCGTAGCAGAATTCAGACACGGGCTTGAAGAAAAACTGCTTGATATTCAATAACTATAAATTTTCCGCTATCTTGCTGAATATCCCTCCTGATTCAAGCGAAGTATAGCATGCGTCAAAGATCGGCTTAATCTTTTCATATATCTTCCGATTCGACTCAACAGGTTCGGCGCTTCCGGTTATTTTTACAAACTTTTCCACAGCTGAAAAATCGCTGAACACGCCGCAGCCGACCCCGCCGATAATGGCCGCGCCCATACTGGTTGCTTCCTCAAGATAATACGGAACCTTTACGGGGATTCCGAAAATATCGGCAAGTATCTGTCGCCACAGGGCGCCTTTTGCTCCACCTCCTATCAGTAGTATATCCCTGATATCAGTGCCGGACTGCATCAGCTTCAGTATTATGTCGAGATTCATCGACACCCCTTCAAGAACAGCCCTGTACATATCAGCCCGACAGGTTTCCAGGTTGAGCCCGATAAACGCTCCCCTTGCATCGGGATTCCAGCGCGGGCTACGTTCGCCCAGCATATACGGCAGGAAGACCACCCCGTTCGCACCCGCAGGCGACCCTGCAATAAGTTCATTAATTTCATCATAGGGTTTACCGTCGGCAAGATGTTCCCTCAGCCAGGCATATGAACTGCCTGCAGTCTGCATTGTTCCGCAGGGCTGGTACAACCCCGGCACCGGATGAGCCCAGGTGAAATTTTTCATCTCTTTATCCGGCATCGGTGCTTTACTGGTTGTTGATATCCATGAGGACGATCCCAGATAGCAGTAGGTTTTTCCCGGCGATACCGAACCGGCGCCCACAGTGGCGCACCCGCCGTCTCCCGCGCCTGCTGCAACCGGCACACCTTCGGGAATTCCGGTTGCAGCTGAAGCTTCAGCCGTTATTCTCCCGATAATTTCAATTGAAGGAACAGCTTCAGGAAACATCTTTCTGTCAACCCCTGCTGCATCTATAATCTTGTCGGACCAGCTCAGCGTTTTTAAATCAAAGGCATTGGCTCCGGAGGCGTCGTTATAATCAGTAACCATTCGTCCGGTAAGCCTGAAATTCATATAATCTTTTGCATTAAGCATTTTTGCCGTTTCAGCATAAATTTCAGGCTCGTTATTTTTAACCCACATCAGTTTTTCTATCGCGTATGAAGCGCTCGGTCTGTGCCCGGTGATACTGTAAATCCGGTCCGCGCCAAGAGCTTTCACAAGTTTATCGGTTTCTGTTTCAGCGCGTTGATCACAGTACAGGATGTGCGGGCGCAGAGGAACACCGTTTTTATCAACACATAAACAACCCATCATCTGGCCGCTGAAAGCTACGCATGCAAGCTTCGATTTATCAACTCCGTCTAGCAGTTTCAGAGAAGAGCGGCAGACTGCATTCCACCAGTCTTCAGGGTTCTGTTCCGCCCAGTTTCCGTTCCTGTATACGGTATCATAAGATTCGGTTACGCTTTTTACCAGTTCCCCTTCATCTGTAAACAAAGTAGCCTTGTTCCCGCTTGTTCCCAAATCATGTGCCAGTAAATATTTCATCCTGCTTCCTCCTGCAATCAGTAAGGCTGTTACCTGAATTTCAGCATCGTCTTGATTGAATCCGGTTTTTTTACAGCTTCAACCGCATCCGCAATATTGTCAACCGGAAAAACCCCGGTAACAAAATCTTCCGCCCGCAGATGCCCGGCTTTGACCCACTCAATAAGAGGTTCATGCGCTGCCGCTTCAGCATGCCTTGTCGGCCACTGATGAATAAGAAGGTTAAAGTTATAAGGACCGGCATCCTTGTTCAGCGTTATCGTCGGGCTTCCGACAACTCCGTAAACGCATATGCTGCCGCCCATCCGGACCATGGGAACGGCCGCATTAATAATGTTCTGATGCCCTACTGCGTCAATAACCGCATCAAGTCCGTTCAGTTTCGCAACTGCCGGATCATCCGGCGCGTACACTTCATCCGCTCCCATTAAAAGCGCTTTTTTACGTTTGGTCTCAAGCGGATCGATACTGACAACCTTTCCGAGCCCTTTCAGTTTGGCAAATTTAACAAACGAGAGGCCGACAGGGCCTGCGCCGAAAACCACAATATTATCATTTTCTTTCAGACTGAAATCAGTAAACATACCGGCATATACTTCACGCCAGGTGCATAGCAGGGCAGCAGCCTCCAGAGAAAGAACCTTCGGGACAGTCTTCATTATCTGAAGACTGTCGTCCCAGCCGTGTTCGGCGTCCGCTACTCCGTCCGCCACCATCGCATTATGGTCCCGCATAAGAATATACTCCGAGTGCCCGCCCCATCCCGATCCGTACTTCCCCCCGGGCGGATTAAGCAGAAGGCCGCCGATTGCACGGTCTCCGGGCCTGAACGTTGCAACCTTCTCCCCTGTTTCCGTTACTATACCGACCGATTCATGTCCGAGCAGAAGCGGATAATTTTCCAGCCCCAGGCCGGGAAAATGTCCGTCTATCACCTTTCGGTCGGTGGCATTGCATATAAATGCCGCTTCCGTCTTTACAATTGCATCATAAGGCCCAACTTCCGGTTTCGGCAGTTCAACTATTTCGACAACTCCGGGTTTGATAACTGCTGCGGAATACATAATTCTCCTCCTGTCTATCTGAGCATTGATCTTACAAAACCGAGCGAGACTACAAGATCTTCATCATAATTCGACAGGTCTGCAACATTCCGGTACAGACTGACTGAAGGTCCAATTTCTCCGACAGGCCTGATAAAGGGTTCCATTACTATGGGGCCTGAGTACGATACCGCTTTGAGTGCATCAAAAATGGTCTTCCAGGGCAAAGAACCTGTGCCGGGTATCTTTCTGTTGTTTTCTCCGATATGAAAATACCTCAGCCTGTCTCCCGCTTTCACAATCGGGGCGACAAAAGAATCTTCTTCTATATTCATATGAAAGGTATCCAGATGAATACCTATATTGGCCGAACCCGCTTCCTGAAGATACTCAAGGGCCTGATCACAGCTGTTAATTAATGAGTTTTCAAACCGGTTTGTCGGTTCCAGATCCAGGAAAACACCGTTATCTTCAAAGGCTTTAATTGCTTCCTTCATCGATGCAATGCTGAACTTCCACGATTCGTTCCTTTCTTTCATACTTCCCGCGGTTTTATTCCACTGGCAGTATACAACCCCGCAGCAGTCCGTAATTCCGCAGGTCGCCATTGTTTCGGCCATGCGCTGAAGGGCTTTAATCCCGGCCTTTCTTATTTCGCTGTCGGAAGAGGAAATATCGTGTTCGGGGGCCATGCCGAGACTCATCACAAGCTCGACATTTAATCTTTCAGCTTCCTCTCTGACAGATTTCAGTTCAACAGCATCTTTATCAAGGAGATAATCATAGCCTATCTCCAGCGTATTAAAACCCATTTTGCTTACTTTATTTATAAGTCCGAATTGCTCATCACGCCAATTAGTAACAAAACAACCGTAA
The DNA here is from genome assembly GCA_963675665.1 of Spirochaetia bacterium. Lineage (GTDB taxonomy): Bacteria > Spirochaetota > Spirochaetia > UBA9216 > UBA9216 > Thalassospirochaeta. Next base: position 1,360,240 of record OY776510.1, on the reverse strand, counting down.
TGAATACCAATATTATTCATATTTACCACCTAAAGAAATTTTTGCATATAATTTTTATATGAAATTTTCCCAAGCACATTCAAGTCTTTCCAGAATGCAAACTCGTTCAGTTCAGCAGTCAGGTTGCCGAAGGCTGCGGGATAATGATGATTTACCTTTCCAATGCTGATTGTATTTATAAGCTCGGCAATATTCACATCCTGATCATTGATTTTCAGATTATTCATCCATCCCCCGGAGCCTGCATATCCCTTTTTATCAGGCATTATTTCTCCGGTCAAAATAAAAAGGTTGTCAAATGAATTCTGCATGTTAAAAACAGTAACGGCTCCCGGCTTAAACTGCATATCGGCAACAACACCTCTGCCCTGCCATTTGGCACCCTTATATTCACCTATGTTGAAATGGGAATCCCAGGAAACTCCCGCCGTATTCGCCCAGCAGCCTGCGGCAACACCGCAATGCCATAGGTTTACGCTGTTATCCTTCTCATCAAGGGCCACCATATCATTCAGTGATGACGCCTCCCCGTTCAGAGCGTTAAGAATCAGCATACCGACCGCGCTGCTGACATCGGCCTCACACGGCGCTACTATTCCGTTGTTATTAAGCCTGCTCAGGGCACCGCATACGGCAATATCATAAACTTCCTGAAACTTGCTCCAGCAGCTGATTGCAAGCGCGTTGTAATCATACTCATCTGCAAAGTCGAAAAAAGCCCGGTTAAGCCTTACGAATTTCTCAAATTCAAGACTGCCTACCCTGTCTTTGTTCCAGTTTCCCTCCTGCCTTACCGTCGAAGCAAGCTGCTCAAGCTCATCCGTTTTATAGGACTCCGCTCTCCGCACAATATCCTCAACTGTATGCCTTGATTGAATATACGTCCCGAACCTGTGGTTCAATTCTCGCTCATCCACATACAGGTTCTCAAACCCGTCGGCAAGATCGCCGATCTGCCCGATTCTTGATTCCTTCAATTTTTTTACGGCCCTTATCGCAGCCAGGGTCACCTTAAAACGGTTCTGAAACATTTCCGAGTCGGGCAGTCCGTAAAACCACTTGTATTTAATATCTTCGGCGCTGAAATAATTTCTGAGTATTGAGCCGAACATGTTCAAGCCGCAAAATGAATTCAGCTGCAGCACTCCGTCATTAACAGGCTCGGGCACAGCCCATAGCCCGATTGCCGATTCAAGCCGCGGCAACGGCATGGCCGTACGCCCATAAGGCAGAGACGCGCTGAAGAAGACGGTAATATCAACCGCTTCTGCATTCATTCTGGCCACAGCAGCATTTGCATCAGCCTCTGATTTTACCGGATCGGAAACCGTTACAAGTTCAAAGCCCTGCTGATCAGCCATGACGGACATACTGCTTACAATGTTTTTATACAAACCGACGTCGTCACCCGGCATATTAGGATGGACGCCGCCCATTAAACCGATTTTCAGAACCAGTTTTTTCATTATCATCTCCTGATCAATCGTTGACCTTTATCATAACTTTCATAGTCGTCTCAGGGCTGTTTTCAATCTTCCTGTAGGCTGCGTCATATTCGGCAAAATCAAAGGTGTCGGTTACCAGCGGAGCAAGCCGGACTTTTCCGTCATTTACCAAACCGATGGCAGTGCGAAAATCATCTATGTTATAACGGGCTGTTCCGATAAGCCTGAGTTCCGCTTCATTTACAAGCGCCATATCCACCGTGGGAGGTTTGCCGTATACAGCGACAACCACAATATCGGTTCCTTTTCGGGCATTGGAAATAACAGCTTCAAGCCCGGGCTGAACACCGGTACATTCAAAAATGACATCAGCCATCTTTTCTTCACTAAAAAGTTCTTTAAGCTTTTTCCCGAGATCCTCCTTTGAGGGATTAACCGTATAATCAATACCGCATTCCGCCGCCTTCTCCAGCCTGAAACTGTTAATGTCAGCAGCCATAACCGACGAAGCCCCGACCCCTTTTGCTGTCTGCGCCACAAGGTTTCCTATCGGACCTGCACCCATAACCAGGACATCCTTGCCTTTTATATCACCGGCTTTCTTAACCGCACGAACTGCAACGGACAGGGGCTCAATCATGGCGCCCTGCTCATAACTCATATCGTCGGGAAGCTTTACCAGACAGTCAGCCGGATATGTAAAGTAGTCGCATGCTGTTCCGTTTGTCTGAAAACCGATAACCTTGAGCTCATTGCAGATATTGTATAGACCATGCGTGCAGGGCCAGCATTTTCCGCAGAAAACCTGGGGTTCAGGCGTAACCTTGTCTCCCGGTTTAAAAGAGGTAACGCCTGCGCCTACCGCTGTTACCTCACCGGCAGTTTCATGTCCCTGCACGATCGGGTAACTTGTATATGGATGCAGCCCGTGATAAACATGTATATCGCTGCCGCAGACACCTATTCGTTTGATGTTAATCTGTACCTCTCCCGGCCCCGGAGAAGGTATATCAACCTGTACAAATTCTATTGTTTTCGGGGCTGTCATTACAGCCTGTTTCATCTTTTCACCCATATAATCTCCTGTTAATAATTTAATCCCGCGAACACCTGCACTGAAACAAAACGGCTTCGCTTCGCTGCAGATGTTTTGCTTCAGCATGGAGGCTGTTTAACGAACGCCGCCAAGCCAGCCGCCGTCGACATAATAGTTTGAACCCACACTGTATTTTCCGCAGTCGGAGGCAAGAAACACATAATACTCCGCAATTTCTTCAGGGCTTGCGAACCTTTCATTCTTTGAATACTGCTTTGCAACTCCGTCGAGGTAATCCTTTGCCGTTGTACCTTCCTTTTCAGCCAGAATTCCGGCGGTCTTCCACCAGTCCGGCGTAAGGACAAGACCGGGGCTCATTGTATTAACCCTGATGTTATCGGCTATAAATTCATTAGCCATGCATTTACCCAGCATCAGCAAAGCAGCCTTTGTCGTATTGTAAATCGGTTCATACCAGAGAGGCTGGGTAGCACAGATACTTGCTGTATTAAGAATTACTCCGCCGCCGCGTTTCCGCATATAGGGCACGAATGCGCGGGCCGTACGGACGGTACTCATAACATGAAGGTCCCAGACGGCGTACCATTTCTCGTCGGTTGAATCCATTACCGTTTCTTCGGTGCCGGTTCCTGCATTATTGATCAGAATATCGATACCTCCGAACTCTTTCTCTATTATCTTTCGTGCAGCCTCGATTGCATCAGCTTTTGAAACATCTACCGAAATACCAAGAGTTCTCACTCCAAAATCTTCAGCTATCTTTGCAGCTTCCGCTTCAACACGCTCTTTGTTCCTTGCCCCGATTGCTACCTCTGCACCTTCACGGGCAAATGCCCTGGCAACTGCCAGACCGATTCCGACGCTTCCGCCCGAAATAAAAACCTGTTTTCCTTTCAATCCCAGTTCCATATATAACTCCTTGCTTCCTGGATAGAAAATATGTTTAAGACTTTACAAACCGTTTTAATAACTGATGAAATTTTAAAAGCCATTAGCTTAAAAATCAATCCGAATAGAATTCAGGCTGATTAAAGAATAACCAGATCGCATATGTTCCGGCCCCAAGAATGCCCCGCTCCGGACCAAAGGCAGAAAATTCTATCTGAACCGAGCGCTTTATTCCGGGATAGGCAACCCTGTCAAGATGATATTTAACAAGCTCTATAAATCTGTCTCCGACAACATTGTATATTCCCTCAAGTATGATCAACTCAGGATCATTTATCAAAACAACATTATTAATGCCTGAAGCAAACCAGAACGCTATTTCATCCATGATGACCGCGGCAAACTCATCTTCATTTTCAAACGCATTGAAAAGCCGCTCGAGAAGAGTGTTTTTATTCTCATCTCCAAAAATTAATGAATCCTTATGCCGTTTACGGCCTTCTTCTATCAACGCTCCAATTCTTTTCAAACTTACAAGGGCCTCAAAACAACCCTTGCCGCCGCAGATACATTTCGGACCGCTGATAGGCATCAGCAACATATGGCCAACTTCACCGGAGAAATTCTGGGCCCCGTGTTTGAGCTCTCCGTTAACTACTATCCCGCTTCCCAAACCTTCTTCCATTGCATCAATTATCATGAAATTTCTTTTGCCGATTGCCTTGCCGGCTTTCATTTCAGCAAAAGCCTGGTATCTGTTAATATTGTCGCATTGAACAGGTACGGATAACGAAACAAGTTTTTTCAGTTCTGAAACAAAAGGGAAATTATTCCCCCAGTTGTGAAAGTGGGGAGTAACCACAAGACATCCGGTTGCCGGATCTACAACACCGGGCAATGCAATAGTAACAGAAATTAATCTGCCGGCGGAAACTTTTTCATCTTCAGAATAGTTCGTTATTACTTCGGCGCACATCCGGGTCACTTCTTCAATACCGATATCGCCGAGCTGTTGAAAATCGCTGTGAAGAATCTCAGATTTCATATCTATTATTGCGGAATACAAAAAATCCGGACCGACGTGAATAGCAATCACGTAACCATACAACCTGTTAAAACTGTACAGAAGAGGCTTTTTTCCTCCTTCATCGGTGGAACTCCCTTTACCTTCAGGAATAATAAATCCTGATTCCATAAAATGATTTATTACTTTCTGTATCGTCGGTTTGCTGATGCCTGTTTTTATGCTGACATCAGCAACGGAGAGAACGGAAGCTTTCCTGAACATATCCAGGACGATTTTTCTGTTGTTCTGTTTTAGCGATAGCCGTTGCGTTTTATCCATGAGGATTGAATCTTAGCATGACAAATATGTTTTGTAAACTGTTTTATTAACTAATTCCACTCAGGTTTATCAACAACAGTTTAATCAGTCTTTTTTATTTGTGTTTACGGCACTTACCCCTTACAATATTCCATACTTTCAAACAGGGAGAATCCGATGGAAAAACTGGGCAAAAGGATCAAACTTGGTTTCGGGATAGGCGACCTGGGAGGAAACCTGTTTTTCACCATGATAGGTTTCTATCTCCTTTTTTATCTTACTGATATTGCAGGCCTGGCGCCCGCCCTGGCCGGAACTGTTTTAATGATCGGTAAAATATGGGACGCCGTAACCGATCCTGCTACAGGGTATCTTTCCGACCGGACAAGAACACGTTGGGGCCGAAGAAGGCCCTATATGTTTGTCGGCTCAATCGGGGCCCTTGTTTTAATGGGCCTGATGTTCACCACCCCGGGATTCAACAGTCAGACACAGTTGTTTATCTATTTTACTCTTGTTTACTGTCTTCTCAATACTGCTTATACCCTTGTAAACATACCCTACGCGGCACTGCTGCCTGAACTTTCCCAAGATTTTGATCAGCGGACTATTCTGACCGGGTACCGTATGAGCTTTGCAGTTCTCGGCACCTTTGTCGGAGCCGGGGCAGTAATGCCGATTACCGGCATCTTCAGCATGCCCGAAACAGGCTGGGAATTCATGGGTTATCTTGCCGGCCTGATAATGCTGGTTACAAGCATGATCACTATCTGGGCGGTCAGAGAACCCGGGCATCCCGAACCACAGGGCGGCGAAGGGTTCTTTAAAACCTATGCCCAGGCCCTGACGAATAAGGTCTTCCTGCTTGCGCTTGTTCCGTGGTCGCTTTTCATACTCGGCACTTCAATGGTCCAGGGCGCTCTTCTGTATTATTTCAAGTATATATTCAAGGACGAGGGAATGTTTCAGATAGCGCTGGTGGCCCTTCTTGTAACAAGCCTGGCCTTTATACCGATATGGGTGAAAATTTCACAGAAAATCGGAAAAAAATGGTGTTATATAGCGGGAATGGGAATAATGACGGCGGGAGTGCTTGGTTTTTCACTTGCAGGCGAAGCTTTAGGCGTATGGGGAGCTGTGGTTATCATGGGAATAGCCGGAACAGGCCTGTCGACGCATTATGTAATTCCTCACTCGATTCTTCCTGATGTTGTCGAACACGATTCGGTCCATCATGAAGGAATAAGACGGGAAGGGGTTTTTTCCAGCCTGTGGACATTTCTCAGCAAGATAGGCCAGGCAATTGCGCTGGCGCTTAACGGCTGGGTTCTTGCAGTCTTCAATTACAACCCGAATACCGAGCTCACCAGAGAAACAATTACCGGTATAAAATTAATATGCGGCCCGGCGCCGGCGCTGTTTTACATAACCGGAATGGTGATCCTGTCTTTCTACCCGATAAGCAAGGCTTATTACGACCGAATGATTGCTGAGGCAGGGAATATAAATAGCTGATGACCGGAAAAACCCGAAACAGAATTTATATCCGGCGGGCAGTAAAAGGCCGTGGTTTTCTTGCGCCTCATTTTTCTGCGCCGGTCCGGAGGTTCATGATAATTGTCAGCGGAATCTACCTTCGGTTTGTCGAAGGCGTTTCAAAAGTAAGTTTTATTCACGAAGAACGGATAATTGATGCAATAAAAGGGTTTTATAACGGCGAACACCGCCTGGTTTTTGTATTCAGACATGCCGCAAAAGAAGACCCTTCGGTGCTGATGTACAGTTTCAATAACGCCCTCAGGAGAAAAATCGAAAAAGGGCGCAACCTGAGCCATGTGCGTTTTCTGTATGGCAGAGACGTGCCCAACTGGGCCGGAAAAATAACCATCTGGCTTTTCCCGCGAATAGGCGCAATACCTGTACAGAACCGGAGCAGCAACCGTCAAGCCCTGCATATCCTGCGCAGTGAAATGAAAAACGGACGATTTCCAGTCATACTTGCTCCCGAAGAACAGATTGTTTACCACATGTACAGAACTTTCGAAATTGCACCCGGAATCTCATCTCTTGTCAGGTGGGGGCTTGAAAGCGGGAAGCCGGTTGCCGTTGTACCGCTTTCGCTCGGTTACAGTTACGGCCCTGACCCTGAAGCTTTCATCAGAAATAAACTTTCGCTGTGGGAAGACTTGACCGGCTTCCGGCTTGAAAACCGCGAATCAGGCAAGCTGCATGATCTGCTTATAGATGCGGCCAATAAAACGATATCAGTTATTGAACCCCTTTGCGGTATTCCGGCGCCGCAGAAAACAGAAAAACCCGGGCCGGCAGAAATCGATGAAAGGATTAAACATCTTTGTGATGCTCTTCTTGCCGCCGCCGAAAAAGCTGCGGGCCTGCCGCCTGACGGAACCGCGATGGACAGATTGTTCAGGGTAAGGTACGCGGGATCGGACGCATTCTACCCCGAAAAAACAGATCCTGCATCGCTGCCTCCGCTGCAACGCGCGCTGCTGGATTTCAATGCGATGAAAGCCGAAGTATCTATCCGTTACGAAAGGATATTCGATGTGCTGGAATACATTCATACGTCATATATAGATCCGCCGTTTTCTGCGGGACGAGGCTGCGAGTTTGTTCTCAACCTTCTTGATGTGGTTAACAGGGCCTCCGGCGGAGATATCAGCAGACATAATACTCCATCGGGACAGCATGCAGTCATTCTTGCGGGAGAGCCGATGGTTTTCAACGATGCGTCGCATAAAGGCATGAGCAGAAGGGAATTCCTGGATCTGATAAAATCCGATGTAAAAGATGCGCTGCAGAAAACATCCGGAGAACTGGAACCGATCTGGGAAAAGGTAAAGCTCGAATAAAATAATCTAAGGAAGATCTCTAAAAACTGCAGTTTTTAGAGATCCCCATAATCTGAAATACCCTGTATATCAGCTCTCAGACCGGCACCCCGCGCCTGCTGACCTCAAGGGCAAACCGGTTTCGATCTCCGCGGTAATATGCAAGGGAAAATTCTACGGGAATATCATCGCCTTCCGTGGCAATTGTTTCGATAAACTGGACGGGATCGCCAACAGAGATTTCCAGTTTTTCAGCCTCAAAATCGCCTGCGAGCCGCGCTTCCAGGTACCTCTTGGTATTAGTCAGAACGCAACCGAATTCATTTTCCATAACTTCATAGAGTGATTCGTGTTCCATATCAAAGTTCAGTATGGATGCAAAACGATCCGCCGGAAGCCATGTATTTACAAGTACAATGGGCTCATTATTGATCGATCGCAGCCTGCTGATGAATACAAGATCATCTCCCGTGTTGATGCCGAAAACTTCAGCCGCGCGCGCGCTGGCGCCCCGGATCTTTATACTCACCAGTTTTGTTTCAGGCGTCAGACCTTTTTCAGCCATCTCTGTATTGAAACTTTCAAGGACAAGAAGAAAATCCTGCTTAATTTTGCTTCGGGAAACAAACGAGCCTTTGCCCTTCCGGCGCACTATCTGGCCTTCGGTTACAAGCTCATTGATTGCCTGACGGACGGTCGGGCGGCTGATATCGAAATGCTTGCAAAGATCTACTTCAGTCGGAATTATGTCCCCGTCCTCAAGGGTTTCCAGATAACCGAGCAGTATTTCTTTCAATTGAAAATAAAGCGGAATGGGAATACTTTTATCGATCGATTTATCAGCAAGCTCTTTAAGCATACCGGACCTTCCTTTCAAAGCCGACACTGCCTGTATAAACAACATCGGCCCTTGGGAGTCTGCATCTTATTCATTCAGAAAAAATGCAGACTTGTTTATTAGCTACTTTGTCAGTTCCATTGCCTCTTTAGTCAGTCTGGTAATCTCGGCAAAGTTCCCTGATGAGATCAGATCGGCTTTAACCATCCAGCTTCCACCACAGGCAAGTATTTTATCATATGCCAGGTATTCTTTCAAATTGGATGCGTTAATTCCGCCTGTAGGCATAAATTTCACATCGTATACGGCTCCCATTGCCTTCAGCATCTTCAATCCGCCTGCGGCTTCAGCAGGAAAGAACTTTAAAACCTTTAAACCTCTTGACAACCCCATCTCGACCTGGGTTGGGTTTGTAACTCCCGGAGTTACCGGCATTCCCTGGGAAATACAAAAATCTACAACTTCAGGATTGAAGCCCGGAGACACTATAAACGCGGCTCCTGCATCAATCGCTTTTTTTGCGTTTTCAACAGTCAGCACGGTACCTGCTCCGATAAGCATCCCGCTGTTTTCTTTCACCATCAGCCTGATAGCCTCTTCTGCGGCTGCCGTTCTGAAAGTAACCTCGGCAATCGGAAGCCCTCCGTCGCATAAAGCTTTGCCCAATGCCGGAGCATCCTTTGCATCATCTATCTTGACAACCGGCACCAGTTTTATTCTGCCTATTGTTTCAAAAATATCACTCATTCTTTTCTCCTATAAAAAGTCAACCACAAGCTAAAAATATAAGCTTATGATCTAGTCGGATATCAACCGACCATTACAGCTTCCCATGCTGCTGCCTGCATTTCCCTGTATTCTTTTCTAAAAGCCATTTTCATCGGATCAAACGGCTCTCTGGTTTTTAAAATTGTATATACCAAAGTGCTCATCTTGCGGGCGGCAGCTATTACACTCTTACCCGAGCCTTTCTGCTTCTTCATCGCTGCATACTTCGTCATTATTCGGTACGTCCCGGTCTTCTTTTGCATACGAACCATTCCCATCACCATCTGTACGAAGGCTGTCCTCAGTTCTACAGGCCCACGCTTTGTTATATGTCCATGATGTATTGTCATATTTGAGTTCTGCACCCATGGCACAAGCCCGGCGTTTGCTGCATATTTCTTCGCACTATCATATCTGCCGATATCGTCTGTATAGGCTCTTACTGTTGCTGCTGTTATTAGACCCACGCCTGGTATTGTCTGCAGAAGCTCAACATCTTCATCGTCCTCCACAAGCTCAGCCAAAACCTTTTCAAGCTGCTTGACTTGCGATGCCTGATTATCTATCATATCCAGTAACGGTATTACCGTTTTGGCAGCGCTTCCGTAAAAGTCGTGGTCCTCGAGACCGTTCAGGATTCGCTGCCTTTCTTTTTTACTCTGCAGCTGTCCGCGTTTGGTCTCTATTCCATAACCAAGTAATAAGCCATGCACCTGGTTCTTTAACGACACAACAGATTTTACCAGTATCGACCTGGATTTCAGCACCCTTCGAATATCCTCACTCTCTTGGGAACATAATATCGATTCAGGCAGCATGTCTTTCTCAAGAAACTCCGCCAGGGTGCGTGCATCATGTTTGTCTGTCTTTTTTACAGATTCATTCACTACCTTGAATTTCAAAGTATTCACTACAACCACTTCGACTCCAGCCTTTAACAGTTTATTGCGGAAATAACGGGCATTCCCGGTTGTTTCCACCGCTGCTCTCAACTCATATTCCTCTTCACAATATTCATCCAGCATTTTCAGAAATGCTCCATAACCATTTCCGCTGGTCGGATACATTCCCAATTGATCAATTTTTCGGTCTTCACTTAAAAGGCATACTGTAAACTGCGTTTTGTGAAGATCCACGCCAATACTCATCTTCATGTTCTATCTCCAATAGTTTGAAGCAGTGCCTATACGGTGAATTGTTCCATTCTCCTATCCGGTCTCGCAGACCATTGAATGTTTCGGTTACGGCTCTTCAATCTCCTAAACGGTCTCGCGGACCAGTAAAAATGTCGAACAGTAACCTTACTGCCTCAATTAAAGTTAAGGCAGTATATCAATTCACCAGCTCATGAAGACTTTTTATCATTCCTCCTATAAAAAACTTACCGAATATTCCCTTTTAATAAACTCAGTTTTTTTACCAATTTCGGGAATTGTATATTTTAGACCTGATTTCGACAATACCTGCTCAATTTTTTGAGGGTCCCCGGAATTAAAAACAAACATTCCAAAATGATGAGGAATCAAAACTTCTATTCCGGCGTTGCTGCAGAGATCTGCAGCTTCCTCAACCGTAAAATTTCCGGGAATCCCGTTGGATTTACGAAAATCGTCACGCCCGTTTACAGGAAGAAATGCAATATCAATTTTCAGATTCAGCAGTTTTTCCCACAGGCCATTATACGGAATACAATCGCCGGAATGGTATATTTTCAAACCGTTAATCCCGATCACATATCCCAAAAACAGACTTCGGCCGGAACTGTCCTTTTCAAGCGTCTCATGAGCAGAAGCAACTGCCGATACGACGATGCCGCTGTTTAAGCTGTCGTCAAACCGTCCTCCATCATCAAGGCCGATAAACATTGCCGCCGGAACACCCCGGTCCAGAGCTTTTTCCTTTTCAGAAGCCGGACAGATAAACCTGCATCCCGGATTGACTGAAGCAAGTACCGGCAGAGTTCCCGGATCCATATGATCGGTATGCCCGTGTGTACACAGTACCAAATCAATCTGCGTCAGTTCATCAGGACGCAGAGGAGCAGGGACCATACGGACATGCGGAAATTTCTTATCCTTGTATTTATCATACAACGAATCTGACAGATAGGGATCAATAACTATCCTTACTTCAGCGCTTTCAACAAGAAATCCCGCCTGTCCAAGCCATGTAAAGCTGACAGAACCCGCCTGCGGGAGTCGCTCCGCAAAACAGGGGTTTTCAACCATTAAGCACCTTCAGAATATTATCAACCGCCGTCTGCGTTGCCCGATCGACACTTTCGGTTGTCAGACCGCCTATATGAGGAGTTGTCATAACCTTGTCATGTGCGATCAGTTCAGACATTACCGGAGGCTCTTCTGCAAAAACATCGGTTGCCATTCCGAAAAGCCGGCCAGAATTCAGAGCAGCCACTACAGCTGCTTCGTCAACCAGACCTGCACGGGCTGTATTTACAAGATAGACCCCGTCTTTCATTCCGGAAAGAGCCTCTGCATCAATCAGCGGCTTTTCTCCCGGCGGGCAGTGAAGCGATATAACATCTGCTTTTTTGAAAATTTCATCTATAGAAGAATACCCGAAGTCTGGCGACGGTTTGAAATTATCATCAGGGTATAAATCATATGCCATTACTTTCATATCAAGCCCAAGCGCTATTTTGGCGACATACCTGCCTATCTGGCCGCACCCGATAATACCAAGTGTTTTGCCTTCAAGCTCAAAACCTTTCCGGCGTTCCCATCCGCCGGCTTTCAGGTGACGGTCGCTGAAAGTGACCGAACGCACTCCTGCAAGCATAAGGGTCACTGCCAGCTCGGCGACGCCCCTTGAATTGGCCCCGACGGCTTTCTCGACATGAATACCCATCTCTTCGGCAGCAGCAAGATCAACATTATCGATTCCGACTCCGTTCCTGCTGATTACCTTAAGTTTCAGGCACCTTCTTAAAACACTGCCGCTTACAGGCTCAACGCCTGCAAGGTATCCCGAGCATTCCGGAAGAATCTCTAAAAGTTCTTCTTCAGTCGGCTGCTTGCCAGGTGTTGCAAAAACAACTTCATACCCTGCTGTCCGAAGATCATCCAAAGCCGGATGACCGTTTCCGGAAAGAGATCTCGGTGTTACCAGAATCTTTTTCATAATTGGTTACCGCTTATTTCCATTTTGGATTGTCGATGATTTCCGGTTTGCCGTCTCTTTCAACAATCAGCTTTCTGAAACCTTTGGTCTCTATTGTGCCGTAATCATGACCGGCATGACCGGGAAAAGCATAAAAAGTAACCAGTGGTTCGCTGTTTGAAATATTGATGCTTCTGTGGGCGTATCTTCCGGGAACATATACGGCATTCCCCGGAGTAAGCTCTGCAGCTTCCCAGTCGCCTTCAGGGTTTTCCATCAGCATATAACCGTGACCACTCAGACAGTAATAAACTTCTGCGGTATCCAGAACAGTATGAAAATGACCCTTGGTCATGAAATATTCATCGCCGACCTTCCCGGGATAGGTTATTGACGTTCCGTACGCAACTTCTTTTTCGGAATCGGGAACACCCATATCATAGAACTCATAAACAAGAGTGTCTTCAGAGGCAAGTGCTTTATCCAGAGCGTCATCATCGGCAAACATTCCTTTCATGTTTGAAAGTTTTCTCTGTAGTGATTTTTTCGTTTTTGAAAGACCGGTTTTCATATCGAAGTCGGTTAAAACCGACTGCAGATTTTCCATACTCATATTTTTCTCCAAATATATAATTCCTGCCATAACAGGCTGCAAACATATTTAATCCGGGCATGGAGGCCCGGTAGTTATCGAGCAGTTTGTGAAGCAAAGCTTAACAAACTGCAAATCTAATCCTGCCGTGGACTGCGAAGCAGCACCGGAGGTATGGCAGGTTTGCGAAGTGAAGTATTAAAGCCTTGCTTTAATACTTCAAATTCAAATAAAACATGGATGTTTTATTTGAATCACCCGCCGGAAATCGACGGCATTATAATAATGACATCGCCATCTTTCAGCTTTGTTTCCATTTTATCCTGATACTGATGCCAGCTATGGCCGTTTAAAAGATTCAGCATTCCTTTTTCCGGGGCCTGAACATCATAAGTCTCTTTAAGCCAGGCTGAAACGGTATTCAGATCAGCACCGGCCTCAAACGAAACATCTTCCCGGCTCTTCCCGGTCTTATCGCTGAAATTAACCAGATACTTAAAAGTTACGGTGACGCCGTTCATAGTTAAAGATTAACAACCTCCGCAAGCCCGAAGTTTTCTACGGTTTCGGGTTTGACTACGCCGTTTCTATCCCATCCCCGGGCATCATAATAATCGTCCAGCATTCGGTTATACATCTCTTCAGTCAGTCTCTGTCCCTTTATCGGGCCCGATGGAACAGCTTCCTTAAGCAGACGTTCCGGAAGCATGTCCCCTTCCCTTTCAAGACCTTCACGATTGAGAATAAGTCTTTCAAGGGTGTAAATTCTCGATCCTATTTCGATAAGCTCCGGCATAAAATCATAACCCGTCGCGGCTTTCATGGTGTCGCCTTTCGGATTGGCTGAAAACTCCATTGATCCTCTTACTACTGTACAAACCCCGAGGCTGTCTACATAGGCCCGGTTGTCCTGAATTTCCTTAACCAGTTCGCCCTTGCCTTCAAGCGCAAACCTGTCGTAATCTCCGCTCTGCAGCTCGGCACGGATAGTCCATCCGCCGACATTGTGACAGGCGCCCCTGCTTGAAGTTCCGTATGTCAGACCGTTTCCATAGAACCCGCGCGGGTCATAAGCTGCCGGGCTCATTCCCTTGACGTGCACGATATAAGGTTTCCACTCCGGATGTTTTTCCAACACGCCTTGTGACCCTTCTGCCAACAGATCAAAAATACCTTCGCGGTTTGCAATCTTTCTGAGCGCTTCTATCAGGGCGTCGCCGTTGCCGAACCTCAAATCAATTCCGCAGGTATCTTCTTTTGTTATAAGCCCTTTTTCGTAAAGTTCCATTCCCAGGGCCACAATGTTTGCGCCACTCATTGTATCTATCCCGATCTCGTCGCAGAGCTGGTTCGCCGCAACAACCGCGCCGAAGTCATCAACCCCGCAGTTCGGCCCCAGAAGTCCGATTGATTCATATTCGGTTCTGGCTTCAGCTCCCTTGTATTTTCCGTCGTATACCCTGGCAACCGTACCGCATGCTACAGGACAGCCGGTACATGCAGCATTTCCCTTAAGATAGTTATTATACAGTGCCAGATGATCGACCTTGTCGCCGCCTTCGAAATATGTCGTCTGGAAGTTGCGCGTAGGCATACATCCGAGTTCGTTTATCGCGGTTATATACTGGCTTGTGCCGTATTTTGTATGATTCGGTCTGGTTTCGCGAAGAATCGGAAAAGCCTTCTTTCTAATCTCAAGAAGTTTTTCTGGATCAGAAGCCGGGATTTTGCCGCTTCCTTCAGTTACGATTCCTTTTATCTTTTTTGAAGCAAAAACCGCCCCGGCCCCGCCGCGCCCGAAAGCCCTGCGGTCTACACAAACATAGGAGATCTTCACCATATTCTCTGCTGCGGGACCTATGGTAAGAACCGACGACTTATCGTTGCCTACCTTTTTATGAAGCCCGTCAATAACCTCATTGGTCATCTTCCCTACCCAGTCCGAAGCATCATTAAAAACAACTTCGCCGTCTTTAACATGTAGCCAGGTCCAGTCGTCGCATTTCCCCTCGAGAATCATTCCGTCGTAACCCATCCGCTTCAGCATAATACCCATCTTGCCCGATGAATTCGAACAAAGGTAATGCCCGGTTTCCGGGGCCTTTGTGCAAAGCTGGTACTTTGTCGGCGCCGGAAGCGTTAATCCGGTCAGAGGTCCGGCAAATAAAAAGATTTTGTTCCCGGCATCAAAAGGTTTTACATCGGCCCCAATTTCTTCATAATAATATTTTGCTGCCAACCCCCTGCCGCCGAGAAGCTTATAATAAATCTCTTCTCTGATTGTTTCAGTACTTATTTCCCTGGTACCGAGATTAATTCTGAGGATCTTCCCCAGGTATCCGCCGTTGAGCATATTTCCCTCCTAATACCAAACCCGCCATGGAGGGCGGGCAACGGAGAGTAAAGTTTGATGAGCACCGCTTATCAAACTTTAAAATAAAAAAAGTCCAAGGAAGTACTTTTTTTATTATCCTCCCGTATTTTATTGTTTATTGTTGTTTACCACCGATTATTATTGTAACACGAAATGTACATTTGTCAATATGTAATTACATTTAAAGGTGGGGAAAAATCTATTTGAGGACTTCCTGCCGTTACATTCAGCGCCAGACATAACTTTTAAGCTTTATATCCTCGTTTGCCATATTTTCCGAATCAATTTTTACAAACCTGATCTGCCGCTTGTATTCCGGTTCGGTGCCGCCTGCCAGATACAGCTTCCCGTTCCAGCTGATTAACTCAACATCGGAAAAAGGTTCCGGAATGGTCCCGATAATTTCTTCGGAACAGAGGCTGTTTTCAAAAAGAAGACTTCGAAAATCATTTCTCTGGCCGTTTCCCCATCCTCCGGCAATAATTATTGTACCGGCAGGGCTTCCTGACTGTTCTTTGACTATCCCGAACCTGGATACCGGGCTTATCCGGCCTTCCAGCTCTTTTATACTGTTTTCAGCAGGGGAATACGCATAAACAGAGGATGAATATTCCCGCTGATCATTCTCTCCGCCGATTATATAGATCACGGATCCGGCGGTGATTGACCGGTGATATTCCAGCGGCTGCGGTAAAACAGCCTTGACGACGGCGCTGCCGGTCTCCGGATCAATTTCAATAATATCGCTGCGAAGCAATTCGCCGTCAAAGCCCCCGATATAATATAGACTGTCTCCAACTGCAGACATCGAACCGAAGGCCGCGGGAAACGGCAGATCTTTCATCGCCTGAACAGTTTCCGACTCCGGATCAAAACGGTAAACCTTGTCCAGGTACTGTTTATCCGACAAACCTCCCGCCAGGTATATCATGCCGTTATAAACAGCCGTCGCAGAAGAATAAGCAGGCTTCGGAAGATTGCCTATCCTGTATAATGCCTGTTTTTCCATATCGATCATCATAATTTCACTGCGGGACTCTCCGCTATCATCCACACCGCCGAAGAGGTAAACACGGTCCTCTATCTGAACCACTGCGGAAAATTTCCTGGCTGTCCACGGACGAAACAGCACTTTGGACGAGGCAATCGATACTATCAGAATAAGCGCAAAGAAAATGAAAAGATAAATGAATATTGTAAGATTAAACCTTTTTTTATTATTCCGGACCATAAATTATTATACTACCCATTACCGTTCCTGAACAGGTAAACAGGCAACAGCTTTTTTATTGACACCTTCGGACAGTCTTCATGCTATACTTGCGCATAAGCCGGATGATACCGGAACAGAAGGAGAGCCAGCATGTCTATCGGATTAATAATAATTATTGTTGCCGTCATAGCCGTCATCATGTTTTTCGTATCAACATACAACGGTTTTATTCGGTTAAGAAATAAAGTTGAAGAATCATTCGCGACAATGGACGCTTACCTTAAAAAGCGGTGGGACCTTATCCCCAACCTCGTCGAAACAGTAAAGGGTTACGCAAAACATGAGCAGGAGACCCTTGAAAAGGTTATTCAGGCGCGGAACATGGCCATGAACTCAAACGGAATGGCAGATCTTCAGGCCGGTGAAAACGCCCTTGCAGCCGGACTGAAAAGCCTGTTTGCGCTAAGTGAAGCCTACCCTGATTTAAAAGCCAATGAAAACTTCATCAACCTTCAAAACCAGCTGCAGGCGGTGGAAAACGACATTCTTCAGTCGAGAAAATACTATAACGCGGTGGTTAAAGCCTTCAACACAAAACGTGAACTTTTTCCGGCGTCGATTATCGCCGGAATGATGAACCTTGAAAAAAAGGAATACTTTGAAATTGACGATTCCGACCGGGGAAACGTCAAAGTATCATTCTAGCGGGAGAGAAAATATGAAAAAAGCAATATTGCCGGGTTTATTTATAATCCTTCTGCTGCTGTCGGCGTCCCTGAATCTGGCTGCCGACGAGTATTTTATTATCGATCATTACCAGGTCGATATCGATGTAATGGAAAACAATGTTTACAATATTACTGAAATAATAGATGTTACCTTCCAAACGCAGCGCCACGGAATTTACAGGGAAATTCCACTGCGTTTCGACGATATGCCCGTATTCATAAGCAATATCTCGGTACCCGGCCACGAAACAAGCATTGAGAAAAACCGTGATTACGTTAATATCCGTATAGGTTCTGCTGATGCTTACGTGAACGGTAAGGTCACCTACTCCATCTCATACACCTATGATGTCGGGGCCGATAAACTCAGCGATATGGACGAGTTCTATCACAATATAATCGGCGACCAGTGGGACACACCGATAGCGTCGGTTAATTTCAGAATAAAGATGCCGAAATCCTTCGACCCTGCCTACGTCAACTGCACCTCCGGGTATTACGGCGAAACCGACAGCTCCAATGTCGAATGGGAGATAAACGGCACAACAATAACCGGCCGTACGCTGAAACCGCTGCAGAATTACCAGGCGCTGACTGTGGCGCTCCCGCTGCCGGAAGGCTACTGGGTCGGGGCTGAGCTCCACCGGGAGAAGGGCTGGCTGCTGTTCACTATCTTCGGCTACCCTCTTTATATTGCGGTAATTGTGCTTGCCTTCTTTTTCTGGTACCGATACGGCCGCGACACAAAACTCTTCCCTTCAGTGGAATTCGAACCGCCCGAGGGAATGAATCCCTCGGAAATAGGCTATATTATTGACGGATCAGTCGACAACAGGGATGTAACCTCTCTTATAATCTACTGGGCCGAAAAAGGGTATCTTGAAATAGAAGAAGAGACCACCGGGAAAGCGGTTTTCAAGCGAAAAAAGCTCCATATTACCCGTCTCAGGGGGCTGGATGATGCGGCCAAATACTATGAAAAGAAATTATTCGCCAAACTTTTTACCTACGGAGACGGAACAAGGGTATCAACGGACGATCTTGTCAACAAGTTCTACAAGTCGGTATATGAAGCAAAAACAAACATCAAAAAAAGTTTCACGGAACACCCCGAGCGCGCCATTTATGTAAAAGCGAACAGGTTCTACACAGCCCTTACCGGCCTGTTCGCGGCTGTTCCGATTATAGCAGTACTTATGGAAGGGTTTATGGCTTTCACCGGAGAGGGGGCGTTTGCAGTTCTTTTTGCCGTTCCGTTCAGTCTTTTTCTGATTATCCCGTCGTTCGTACTCGGCTCCGCCATAGCAAACGGCAACACCGAAGGTCAAAAAGGAAAAATTGTGTTTTTTATTCTGTTCGGCGGCTTTTCGCTTGCTTTTTTTGCGTTTTTCATGGTAGCCGGCGGAGGTATACCGATTTATAAATACCTGGCGGCAGTTGCAAGCGGGATAACAGTCTCGGTATTCATGAACCTTATGTCCCGGCGGACGCCATACGGAGATCAAATCCTTGAAAAAACCCTGGGATTTAAAGAGTTTATTAAAACCGCCGAAAAAGACAAGCTTGAAATGATGTTTGAATCAAACCCGTCATACTTTTATGATATTCTGCCCTACGCAATGGTAATGAAGCTCAGCGATAAATGGTCCTCCCATTTTGAGGGAATGACCGTGGAGCCGCCGGGGTGGTACCGTGGCTATCGTTACAATACATTCAGCGCCGCTGCTTTTACAAACACTCTCAACAGCAGCTTTTCATCGATGAATTCCTCAATGACCTCCTCACCGTCGTCAAGCGGCGGCTCTTCATCAGGAGGCTCTTCCGGAGGTGGTTCCGGAGGCGGAGGCGGAGGCAGCTGGTAGTCCGGCTTATCAGTATAAACTTAATCCTGCAAAGCCCGGCGTAAATGCCGGACTATTTTATCTGTAGTTAGCTGCGCAGATATCATTACCATTAGCCCATACGGCTGTCATATTGCCCCACGGATCCGCCGCTACCTCGGGTTCAGGATAATCAGAAATATCCGAGTCAAGAAGCACAGCGTCTCCCCAACTGCCGCCGGCAGTATAGCGGTTAGCATAGACTTTGTAGTGGTTTTCCGCTGTGCCGTTATATATGTACCAGACTGCCGTTGCATTATCGGATGAATCGACTGCTATCTGTGGGTATAGTGCATCATAATCAAGCATATCGACTACTTCAACATCTGACCAGCCGTTTTCAACAGTATACATGCTGGAATATACACCGTCATAGCTGCCGTCGTCCTGTAACCATACGGCTGCGGCTCTGCCAGATGAGTTGAACGCTATCTGCGGCTCTTCAACAGATCCGCTGAGCAAGTCGATAACAACCGGGGTTTCCCAGCTTCGGTCGCGGGTACCGAAACTGTATGAAACATCTGCAATCATACCCCGCCCGTCCGCATTCAGGATTCTCCTGTACAACCTGTATTGGAGAACTTCAGTTCATTAAGTATTGTTTCACGCTGCGCGATATCAATTATACGGCACAGCCCGGTATCAAAAAGCGAAGCTGAAAGAAAACTTACTATGGAATTCATATCCTGTTCAGTGATGCTGTTTACAGTGAAATCAAAAACTGTAAGTGTGGGCTGTTCTACCGCGGATAACGGAACAACAAATAAGAGAACCAACATTAAAATTAATAATATTATTCGTAGCATACCTTTTCCACTTTTTATAAAACCATGATGAATAAAATTGATTATGGGTAATATATCCCGCCGTTTCTTTATGCAAACCTTTCTCACGCCGCCATCAATACAGCCAAGGGCAGTATGCGCTAAAAAGCATGACAATATTGCCAAAAATGATTTGTTCTTCTGTGTAGATTCAAATTACCTATAAAATGTATAATATAAAAAACTGGAGAACGATATGACTGATATAAAACTTGTTGCGTGCGATATGGACGGAACTTTGCTTAATGATGATAAAGAAATTTCCAAAGAAAATATTAAAGCAGTTAAAAGGCTGCAAGACGCCGGAATATATTTTGTAATTGCAACAGGCAGACATGATTCAATGATAAAAGCATATCTTGATATTCTGGGCATCGAGATGCCCGTAATTTCATGCAACGGAGCAATGGTCCGCGAACCCTTTCATGATAAAATATTTTCTTCAACTCCTGTTGAAAAGGAGAAGATCCTGAAAATCGCAGACATCTGTCATGATCACGAAGCTGATTACCATATCTACTGCCACAACACCATATTCGGTGAAAGCATGACCGGAAAAATGGGCTACTACAACGAAAGAAACCTGCTTCTGCCTGAGCGTGAACAGATTAAACTTTACATGTCCAAGGATTACAGAAATTTCATCATGACCACATCTGAAGAACTGTATAAAGTACTGATTCTTTCGGATAATCCGGATGAACTCAAGGCAGTCAGCGATGATGTAATAAAACAAACCGGACTGGTACCGTCACAGTCGGACAGGAACCTGATAGATACAATGCAAAAAGGCGTTTCGAAGGCAAGAGCCCTGAATGATCTTATTACAAAGCTGGGAATAAAGGTGGAAGAAACCGCGGCAATCGGAGATCAGTTAAACGATCTGGACATGATAAACTTCGCCGGAACCGGTATTGCCATGGCTAACGCAGTGCCTGAAATCAAAAAAGCGGCATCATTCACAACCGGGCAGACAAACCACGAGAGCGGTGTTGCTGAAGCTATCGGGCGACTGCTGGAATAACAAACCACTTTATTTCATTTAATTCGCGGATAAAAAAGCCGGGTTATTGAATCCATGAATTCAACAACCCGGCAAAGGAGAGCTTTCTCAATTACATTGAGAAAACATAAAATGAAAAAGATTCCGCTTTACTTTTTCATTTAAAAACAAATTAAATCTGTCAGCCTGCTTTCTGCACAGGTGATTCCGTCCCGGATGCAATTTCGCAAAGCTTATCAAAGACCGGGCCTTCCGTCGGTATTTCCTTATGAAAAACCTCGGCAATTACCCTGGTCCAGCCGTGAATAAAATAGAGCCACCCGTCCGTTATTGACAAATCGCGCTTTACTTTCTGCGCTTTCGCCTGCTCCAGAAATACAAGATCACCACGATAGTTGAATTCCCAGACGAGTCCGTTCCGGGGAAATTCAGCATTATTTGTTATAGGTGAACCGGGACCGTCTTTGCCGAGTCCTGTGGCATTAACCACCAGCGAACCGGGCTTAAGACCGGATACGGCCGCGTCATTGCCGGATGCATCCGGACACAGGTTATATTCCAGCTTAAGGCTTTCAAGTCCCGCTTCAGCTATCATCTTGTCTGCATGTTTATGAAGTTCATTTAATCTTTTTTCACTTCTGTTGTTTATAATAATTCTTGAAGGTATATCACGTCCGTCTTTGGCTCTTCCTATTAAATAGGTCACAAGGGCAAGACTTGACCCGCCGGCGCCCAGGATAAGCATTTCCGCACCGCTCTCGTTCCAGTATCCGTCTTCTGCAATTGCTTCAAATGATAGCCCCACGGTAATCGGGTCTTTCGCATGCCCCCACAGCTCTTTACCCCGTTTGGAAATTGAACTGATCTCATGCAGTTCTTTTGCATACGGTCCAAGACCGTCGAATTCGTTTCGACAGGCTGCAAGAAGATCCAGTTTGTGTGTTGTTACAAGAGCCCCCATGGAAAGAGGATCATTTTTTATAAACCTGACTGCTTCCAGGTATTTTTCAGGATCGTCGTGCCATTTAAAATCAAATCCCCTGATTTCGGCATCGATACCGAGGTATTTTGCCCATTCGGGAAAAACCTTCATAATCGAGGATTTACCGGTAGTAACACCGATAAAATACATTGTTTCTTTTTCTGCTTTACTATAATTATTAGCCATAAAACACTCCTTTGTCGTGTCAGCCTTGTATTATTCCACCATACATGGTAAAGGTAATGTTTTTATGTCATTTTGTCAATATGTCTTTACATATATTATGTTTTTATTTGATTTTTACTGGAAAAACATCTATTCCGGCTGCATCAAACAGCGATAACTCTTCCTTCGTAAGTTCGTCAATAATTACACCGTCAATTTCTTCCGGTTCAGCAAATCGTGCAAATGCCTTCCGGCCGAGTTTGGAACGATCAAACATCAGAAAAACTTTGTCGGCAGAAGCCACCATTGCTTCCTTGATTTCCGCATGCTGCATATCGGGCGTGGAGGCGCCTTTTTCAAAGGTAAACCCGTTGACGCCCATAAAAGCCTTGTCAGCCTGCAGTTCGTCAAGAAACTCCCTTCCGGGGCCTCCTATCGTGCAGTGAAATCCGGTTCGAAGTATTCCGCCGAGTACTACAATGCGTTCAATCCCTATTTCATCAAGAATGAGCGCCGTGTCGAGATCATTCGTCACAACAGTAAGGTTTTTCCGTCTTCCGAGCTTTCGTGCAAGTTCAAGGGTCGTCGTTCCCGTATCAAGAATAATCGTATCGCCGTCTTCTATAAATTCAAGCGCCTTTTCTGCAACATCGGCTTTCTCCGCCTTATAAAGCACTTTTTTCTCGTTGGTTCCGAGTTCAAATTTGGCCTTGCTCTTGAGTATTGCTCCGCCGTGGGTGCGAAGCAGCAAACCGGAACCTTCAAGTTCACGCAAATCATTTCGTATAGTCGCACTGGACACATCATATGTATCGCACAGCTGCTGAACAGTAGCCTTTTTGTGCTCGCGGACATATTCCAGAATTTTCTGTTTTCGTTCTTCAGCAAACATGCAAAAATATTATCATAATCACAAGTATTATAAAAGAAGTTTATTGCATTTAGTATTATTTATTGTTATTTATCTCCTATTTATTATCATTTACTGTTATTTGGTATTGATTTTTTTTAATTTTATAGTAAAATAAAAATGAACAACAAAGAAAACCATAATCCAGGAGATTATTATGAAAAACGGAAAAATCCAGGTATGCGTAATAGGCTCGGGCCGCGCCGGAATGATTCACGCCAGAAACTTTGCCAAATCTGTTCAGCATGCCGAAATAGCAGCTATGGCCGACCCTGTCGAAGACGCCGCAAAAGCAGCAGTAAAAGAACTGGGAATTGAAAAATATTATCTCGACTACAAAGATGTTCTTGAAGATGAATCAATAGATGCGGTTGTTGTTGTTACTCCTACCGTTTTCCATGAAAAAATAGTTATTGCCGCTGCAGAAGCAGGAAAACATGTTCTCTGCGAAAAACCGATGGCAATGAACGAACAGGAATGTAAAAACATGATCAAGGCCTGCAACGACGCGAAGGTCAAGCTTCAGATAGGGTTCATGAGAAGATTCGACGAGTCGTTTCGCCACGCAAAAGAAAGAATAGACAGCGGGGAAATCGGCGATGTTGTATGTGTAAAATCCGTCACTCACGGACCGTCCACACCCCGGCCCTGGATGTACGACATAAAGAAAAGCAACGGTCCACTTGCCGAAGTAAGCAGTCATGATATCGATGCGCTGCACTGGTATGCAGGAAGCTACATTAAAGAGCTGTATGCAATTGCCGGCAACTACCGCTGCCCGGACGCGAAAGAGGAATATCCCGATTTTTACGACAACGTTCTGCTTACGGCAAGATTCAAAAATGATGTCCAGGGACTGGTAGACGGCGCACAGGGAGTTCAGTACGGTTACGATTCCAGGGTTGAGATTGTCGGCACACACGGGATAATATTTGTAGGAAAAACCAATAACTATTCGGTTATGACATGCAGCCCCAACGGAATCAACACTCCTTTCGTTAAAAGCTGGCAGAACCTCTTTCTCGATGCATATAAACTCGAAGACCAGAAATTCATAGAAAGTATCCTTGAAGATAAAACTCCCGAGGTTACCGGCACGGACGGACTTGAAGCGGTCAAGGTTGTAAACGCAGGAAATACATCAATAATTGAAAAACGGCCGGTAACGCTATAACGGCCGGAAGGAAAACAAATGAAAGCAGCACAATTATACGGAAAAGAAGATTTAAGGGTTGTTGAAATTTCAAAACCCGAAATAAACGCCGATGAAGTCTTGCTCAAGATCAAAGCTTCAGCTATCTGCGGAACCGACGTCAGAATGCTGAAAAACGGTCACAAAAACGCATCGGAATCGACCCCTCTCACCCTCGGCCATGAAATTTCCGGAGAAATAGCCGAAGTCGGAGCCAATATCACGGCTTACAAACCTGGAGACAGAGTCGCTGTAGCGCCCAACCTGGGATGCGGCGTCTGCGATCTGTGCGTCTCGGGCAATACCCATATGTGCCGCTCAAGCGAGGCCCTGGGCGTGACGATTCCGGGGGCCTTCGCGGAGTACATGGTTATTCCGGCCGCCGCCGTCAGGCAGGGCAATATATGCGTCATCGGCGACAATACTTCATTCGAAGAAGCTGCGCTGGCCGAACCGTTTTCATGCGTTTACAATGCATTTGAACTTTACGGGGTCAACCCCGGAGACTGCGTTGTAATAATCGGAGCGGGCCCGATAGGCCTGATGCACGCCAAGCTTGCAAAAATGGCAGGCGCGGGGAAAATCATTATAAATGATCTGAACACAGACCGCCTTGCCGAATGCAAACAGATTGACCCGTCATTTTTAACAATGGACGGCAATAACTTTGAAGCAAACCTGATGAACGAAACGGCGGGAAAAGGCGCCGACGTTATCATAACCGCATGTCCCGCGCCCCAGGCCCAGCAGACCGCGCTCAGAATTGCCGGCATTTTCGGCAGAATATGTTTTTTCGGAGGACTGCCTGCAGGCAAATCGGAAGTCGCCCTTGATACGAATGAAATCCACTATAAGCAGCTGACGATTACAGGCATGACCCGGCAGAGTCTCAGGCAGTTCAGAACATGCCTTTCGCTGATCGAGCAGGATCTTGTGTCCGTAAAAGACCTTATAACAAGCAAATCGGCACTTGAAGATCTCGAAACAGCGATTAATAAATCGGCAAAAGGAGAAGGGCTTAAAAACATGATCGTTTTTTAAGCGGCGATAATTAAAGGTTTCACAATTTATATTCATTTCAAAGCAGCGGAGATATTCCCGCTGCTTTTCTTTTATTTCAGACGGTTTGTATTACCTTGTTTTTTACGGTATATTTGATTATGAGCACCTTATTACGGACCGGAACAAGTATATAAAAATATCCGGTTCTTGAGTGAGAACACGACTGCTGCAGGATAAGTAATGAAAGAGAAATTCAGGATAGTATTTATTTCGGGAAAACTGGGCGATGTTGACGGAGTTTCCCTCGAAGTCGAAAAATGGGTAGATCTTCTTCAAAAGGAAGGCCATGAAATTTTTGCCGTGGCAGGAAAATTCAGCAACAACCTTAAGTCGATACCGGACGACCACCGGCTTCTGATAGACGACATCCGTTTTGACTCTCCCCGACAGCATGAATACGAACAGATGGTCTTTCCGTTTCTTAATAAATTTCAGACCTATATTTCGGAAGAAAAACTGAAAGCCACAGCTGAAGACATGAACCATAAGAGCAGCTATATTGCCGACAGTATCTTCGATTTTATTCAGAGAAACTCAATTGACGTCATAGTCGCCCAGAACACAAACGCGATGCCAATGACGCTTCTCGGCGGGCTTGCCGTATATAAACTCTGCAGTGAAAAACGCATCGCGACAATTTTTCATCACCATGACTTCTGGTGGGAAAGAAGCCGATTCGTTAATTCGGCCATAGAAACAATTCTGTCGAAAACCATGCCTCCTCAAATCCCCGGGACCGAACATGTCGTGCTCTCGAGCTACGCGGCCCATATTCTGCGCTCAATTAAAAGAATCCATCCGCGGATTATCCCGAATTGCGAGGATTTTGACAAAGTGGTTGTTCTCGACGATTACAACAGCGACTTCCGACAGGAACTCGGGTTCAAAGACAGCGATATCCTCGTATTACAACCCACCCGTATTGTCCAGCGTAAAAGAATAGAGGACTCCGTCAGGTTCGCGGGCAAGCTCGGCATGCGTTATCCCGAGCTGATGCGCCGGTTGCACCTGATAATTTCACTCTACCAGGGCGATGAGCCGGATGAAAACTATATCAATCACATAAAAGCGCTTGCTGACGAGTACGAGGTGCCGTTGCATTTTATCTCCAAAAGAGTAGCTTCGGCGCGCGGAACAAACGAAGAAGGGCAAAAACTCTACACCAACAGGGACGTTCTTGCAAACGCGGATCTGGTAACCTATCTGCCGATCTGGGAAGGGTTCGGAAACGCGCTGCTCGAAGCTGTTGCGGCAAAGGTCCCTATTGTAACCTCAACCTATCTTGTATACAAAACCGATATCCGGATCCATGATTTTAAAATGATTGAAGTGCCCGACAATTACAATGAGGAAAACTCGATTATAATTCCGGACAGCGCTCTTGATAAGGCATACGAGGTCCTCAACAACAAAGAGAAACGAAAAAAAATGGTGGAAAAAAACTTTACAATAGCCAAACGCTATTTCGGCTACGACACCCTTAAACGGTGCCTTCTCCAGCTTTTTGAGGATTATTCATATGAAATTCTAGCAAGCCGGAAGAAAATTAAAAAAAGCCGTGAGGAATTCTCTGTATAAGTTGAACTGAAACCGAAACCGGCTCACATGCAGAGTCGGTAAACTGTCTCCAAATCCTCATCTGTATAGCCGTCTATGTTCCACATTCCGCAAAGGACCCGGGCCTGTTTTACAAGTTCTCCAATATCAGGATTTTCTATACCGAGCTCCCCGAAAGTTAAGGGGCATCCAATTTTTTTTATCCACAGCCTGAACTCATAAATTACTATATCCGGGGTTACAACCCCCTTGAGGCCGAGAATCTTTTCGCCGAATTTAACAATTCTGTCGCCGATTTCATTCTTCTTGAAATCGAGCCAGGCAGGCATTACAACGGCCAGCCCCGCCCCATGGGCCGCATTATAAACAGCGCTTAGCGGGTGCTCAAACATATGGTTGGGAATCTTTGCCCCGTCGAGACCCGCATTGGCAAGACCGTTCCAGGCCAGAGAGCCGGCCCACATTATTGATGCCCTGGCATCATAATCCCGGGGATCTTTCAACACACGTTCAAGAGAAACCTTAACTGCGCCGGCAAGTCCTTCGACGAAACCGTCGTGAACAGGCGCGAAATCCGCGGTTGTTGTAAAATAGCCTTCCAGCAGATGAGAAATAATATCAAAGCATGCATATGCTGTATATTTCAACGGAATAGTGAAGGTAAGTTCCGGATCAAGAAAGGCTTTCGCCGGAACGATCAAAGGCGAGCGCAGCCCGAATTTTTCATTCGTTTCGATATTTGTCAGCACCGCCGCCTGGTTTGTTTCAGACGAAGTCGCCGGCAAAGTCTGCACCGCAATTACCGGAAGGGCGGCATCTACCGTTTCCTTCTTCGAATACAAATCCCATAAATCCGCGTCGCAGGCAACCCCGGCAGCTATTCCCTTGCTTTCATCGATAACACTGCCGCCGCCTGCGCCTATAATAAAATCAACACCCTCTTTCCTTGCCTTGCGGATACCTTCAAGCGCATGGTCCAGAAGCGGATTCGCGGATACACCCCCGTGTTCCACAACCCTGATCCCTTTTTCACCAAGCTGATCCAGAATCTGCTGATAAAGCCCGCTTTTTTTTATACTGTCGCGTCCGTAAACAAGCATGGCCGTTTTCCCGAATTCAGCAACCTCTTCGCCGAGCCGGGACACAACACCCCTGCCGAAAATTATTTTTGTCGGAGAATAAAATTCAAAATTAAGCATATACACCTCATTTAAAGCTCTCGAGCGAATCGAATCCCATTGACTTAACAAGATACAGATAGATCAGCTCAGACATATTAACACCTTTTTCAAGATAATCGGAAACATCCTTCATAAGCAGCTCAAGAGTTTCCGGCGAATAACTTTCAAGTTCCGCCCGAAGATAACGCTCAAAGGAAACATCAAGCATCGAATCATCATTATCAGTGAGCCCGCGGGCATTCTTCATAAGTCCGGGATAATTCCTTATCATGAAAAGCTGCCATTCCTTTTGGGCAGCGGTTATATCATCAATCAGCGGGCTGTCGTTCTCAGAAGGAATAATTTCATCCATCCGGGCATATTTATACGTCATAAGGTTGCGTCCGGAAGCTTTAGCCGCTTTGAGATCTTCAAGATACGAAACAAGGACCGGTTTCGACCAGGCTGAAAACTGGGCGGAACGGTGTGTTCTGAAATTATCGGGAGACTCTCTGCATGAGGGGTTTCCTATTGCAGGCACAGTCATAAACATTTCAAGTTCCATTTCAAGAATTTTCTCAACCAATTCCTGTCTATCCATCATTCGCGACCTCCAGCAATGCAGGGAATGAAAAAGCAGATTTATCCCTTGCAATATTCAGAAAATAATTTTGCCTGCTTATATAACTTTTAATAAAACCGCAAATATATTCCGCGTTACGGGGAAAAGATAAAAAGGCGTGCCAGCCTTTTCTGTCGGAATAAACCATTACAACAGCCTTATCATCAACAGGCTGCTCAAGCTTTCGGATTCCGTCGGCACAACCGTTTTCAACCCACTCATCCGACAAAAAAATATTTTCATCGGTATAATAAATTTTAATCAAATCATCGCCGTAACGATATTCTCCGTACCGGGAAAGCACTGTATTCACGCCCAGATACTCAATACCGTCGTGCGAAACCGGCCCCCGCGCCAGAACTGCAGGCCCGGCATCCTCCGCCGAAACACAGATTACAGAAAAGAGTAAATAAAGTATAAAAATGGTTACAGCTGCTTTTTTCAAACGACTACCTGTATCTTATTTTAGCACAGAGGGAGGCACCGTTTCCATAATAAATAAAAAAGAACCTTATGAAATATAATCACTGATACCGCTCAGCAGCATCTGAATGGCCATGGTTGTCAGAATCATGCCCATCAGGCGTTCAACAGCACGAAGCGCCTGGTTACCCAGGATTTTCCGCAGAAAATCCGAAAGCATTAAAACTGTAGTACAGACTACACTTGCAATGAACAAAGCAAGCGTAAGTTTAAGGTGTTGATTAGGGTATCGGCTTGAGGAAAGTATAATAAATGCCATAGCCGAAGGACCAGCCTGCAGGGGAACTGCCAAAGGAACAAAGAGCGGTTCTTCCTGTAATTTTTCAGTATCCCTGCGGGAATCACCGCCGCTTGTAATTACACCGGGTTTTTCAGGAAATATCATTCTTATTGCTATTATGAAGAGAATTATTCCTCCCGAAATACTTAAAGCCGGCTGAGAAATATGAAGCCCCTGAAGAATAAAACGACCGAAATATAAAAAGAAAAGCAGAACAAGAAAGGCAAAACCGCTTTCACGCAGAATTATTTTCTTTCTGCGATTCGGTTCAAATCCGTTCAGCGCTGCAAGAAACAGCGGAATGTTGCCGAAGGGATCCATTATCAGAATAAGAGTGATAATCGCCGTGTAAAGCGTCATACCTTCTGTTTATCACTTTAAGTTTTTTCGATCAACCGTCAACAAAAGATTTCGATTATCCAGGGATAACAGACAAGAAGCGCTCCCAAAAGAAATAGTCTCAGTACATTTTCCATGGAAAACCTCTTTGTAACCGGGCTATAGCCCCTTTTTTCCATTCTGAAGATTACAAAAGCCATTAATACAATAATGCATACAGATAAAACGGGAAATCCCTGCGGATATGCTTTTATTCCGAACTGCATGAACACCAAAAAAACAATTGCTGTTATATATTCCAGATACAGAAGGACCCGTCCGGCGTTCAAGCCAAACAGAACAGAGATTGTTTTTCTGCCGGCCGTCCAGTCGTTTTGAAGATCGCAGTTGTTGTTTACTGTAAGGATTCCGGAAATCATTAAAGAAAGAGGAATTGAAAACATAACCTGCCTGATCGAAAACTCCCCGGTCAGAACAAACCAGGTAATTATAAATAAAACGCCTCCGAGAAAGCTTCCGGCAAAGAATTCTCCGAAAGGTGTATGAGATATCGGACGGGGACCGGCGCTGTAGAAAAACCCCACCAGCATACATATAAATCCTGCGGCGGCAACCATCCAGCTGGTCCTGACTGTGATTATAAAACCAAGAACTGCCGCAATGCTGAAAAGCGCCAGAGACGTAAAAAAAGCCTGCGCCGGTGAAACCCCGTCATGCACAAGAACTTTATCCTCTTCGCGGTTTGTTTCCTTTCGATCAATCCCTTTAACAAAATCAAAATATGTATTAAACCCGGTGGTTCCCATATCAAGCGACAAAGTTGCCGCAAGCATAAGAAACCAGTTTACCCATGGAAAGCCGGCTCCGTTTTCAGACAGATAAGCTGCTGAACCAAGAGCGGCAGCTGAAAAGGTTGCCGTACTGACAACCTTTGTGCGTATTTCAACTATACTAAGAAAAGTTCTGAACGGATTCATACGAGTTTTTAAGCTTTTTTATAACTGAAACAAAAAGCTCTCTGTCTGAAAAATCCCGGGTTTCAATATCTTCTATACATTCTGTAAAAAAACTGTCGCCGATATCAGCCGCTTTTCGGGTAAAACCTCCGGAAATTACTTTTCTGCGTATTGCTTCAGCTCTTTTCAGCCTGAAGCGTGATCGGCAAAGTCTTTCAAGCGCCCTGTCGCCGTTTTCGAGTGCAAGAATAAGCGGCAGCGTCGGAATACCGTCTTTCAGATCGTTTCCGGGCGGTTTGCCGGTTTTATCTGCCGAACCGGTGTAGTCAAGAACATCGTCATAAATCTGAAAAGCTGTCCCGAAATTCTTTCCGATATTATAAAAAGTATCACAAACGGTATTGTCAGATCCTCCGAGAACAGCCCCTGCTTTACAGGACAATGCAAAAAGCTCGGCAGTCTTTCCATTAATACGGCGATAATAGGTATCCCGATCGATAAAATATTGACCCTGTCCGCTGTCCTGATCTATCTCGCTTAAGCAGAGCCTGGATACAGCGGTATTTACAGCTTCAACAAGCCCGTCCTTATGAGCACCTGAAGCAAGCTCCATAGCTTTTGCAAGCAGATAGTCACCGGCAAGAACCGCCCGTTTTATTCCCATTCTGGAATGAAGCGACGGACGCCCCCTCCTCTCAGGGGAATAATCAATTATATCATCGTGCACAAGGGTTGCAGAATGAAGCAGCTCAATCGCCGCGGCAACCGGGTACAGGTTGTCCGAAACCCTGCTGCCTGAAGATGCAGACATCAGGACAAAAGCCGGGCGCAGCATTTTTCCGGGAGTTTCGAACATAATCTTCAGATCCTCGCGAATCAGGGCCGGTGTATCATCCAGGATCCGGATAAAATATTCCGAGATTTTTTTCAGTCTGTTCTCCATTTCAGGAAATTCAGACCAGAATCGATGCTGTTTCAAAATCACTTACCCTTTTTTCTGTTTCGGGGTTCTCCGGTATAAAGATATGTTCTCTTCGCCAGCGAACTGGAGTTCCACCATTTTTTCAACCACGGCTGGACCCAGTAATCCAGACCGAGAGTCCGGCCTGTTCCGCCCAGAACAAGAACGGCTGCAAAGATAAACCAAACCTGCGACCAGCTGAAAAGCCCGGAAAAAATGAAAACGAAACACATAATAATCGAAACACCTGCCGCGGGAAACGTCAGTAATCCCCCAATCAGTGCAAGACCTATTAAAGTTTCAACCGCAACGACCATACCCTGAAACCAGAGAAAATCAATATGCGAGGCAATACCGTCCATAAAGACTTCCCTGAACCAGGTCACAAATCCGCTATCCCAGGGAATAACAGATTTATCGAGATCCCAGAACGGCGCCCAGTTGCGAACCGCATCCGCTACTGCTTCAACCACCGGTTCCGCCGCTGCCGCCATGTCGCCGCTTGCGGCCGTTACCGCATCCGCTACCGCTTCAACCACCGGTTCCGCCGCTGCCGCCATGTCGCCGCTTGCGGCCGTTACCGCATCCGCTACCGCTTCAACCACCGGTTCCGCCGCTGCCGCCATGTCGCCGCTTGCGGCCGTTACCGCATCCGCTACCGCTTCAACCACCGGTTCCGCCGCTGCCGCCATGTCGCCGCTTGCGGCCGTTACCGCATCCGCTACCGCTTCAACCACCGGTTCCGCCGCTGCCGCCATGTCGCCGCTTGCGGCCGTTACCGCATCCGCTACCGCTTCAACCACCGGTTCCGCCGCTGCCGCCATGTCGCCGCTTGCCGCGGTTACCGCATCCGCTACCGCTTCAACCACCGGTTCCGCCGCTGCCGCCATGTCGCCGCTTGCCGCGGTTACCGCATCAGTCATTTCGCCGTATCCCGGCAGTCCGCGCTGAAGAATCCCCGGAGAAAACATCCATGACGAACTTGAGCCCTTTGCCCTGTTCAGCCAGCCTTCGCCAACCTTGTTCAGCCCTTCAAAAAACCACATAAGCCCGAGCCACATGCGAAGGGGAACAGCCCAAAGACCCTGTACTCTGCCCGCTATGAGACCGCCCAGCAGCGACCGTTTGTTTCTTATCTGAAAGATCTCATGTTTAAGGTATTTAAACCATCCGTTGAACCCGCATACTGTATGAAGGTAATAACAGTTAACCAGATGCTTTATAGCCATTGCAGGAATCCCGCTCAAACTTATTCCGGCAGTGTGAGAGACAGCATATCGCCCGCCGATGGAGACCATAAAACCATGGAAATTCGATTTGAATTCCGCTTTTTCCGCATTTCCTGTAATATCATTGATAATGTTTCGGGCTGCCACTGCCGCCGTCTGCTCTGCCGCTTCAACAATCTGCGGAACGGGCCTGTCATCTTCAACAGCCCAGTGCAGATCTCCTACAACAAAAATATTATCATAATCGGGAGTCCGCATTTCTCTATCGACTCTCAGCCGTTCGACATGACCAACCGTCAGGCCCCAGTCGCCGCCCTGCTTGCTTCCGCAAACACCGCAGGACCAGATAAGTGTTCCGCATTCAATAACCTTACCGTTTTTAAGGGTAAAAGACCCTTCCGAAGCCTCGGTAATCAGCGATTTGAGCATAAACTTTACGCCTTTCTTTTCCATATAGCGCTGAGCTTTTGCGCGCGGTTTTTCAGGCAGCATGGTCAGAATACTTGAAAGTCCTTCAACATTTATCAGACTGCATTCATCGCGTTCAATTCCGTATTCTTCACAGAGGATCGGCAACCATTCAATAAGCTCGCCCAGCATCTCAATCCCGGTGAATCCGGCGCCGGCGACAACGAATGTCAGCAGTTTTCGTCGCGTCTGTTCGTTCTTCTCTCTTGAGGCTTCACGGAATTTATTCTGTATATGGTTTTTTATCCGGACTGCATCTTCAAAACTCCACAACGGTAATGAATGCTCTTTTACGCCGGGGATATGAAAATCTGTTGATTCGGCGCCCACCCCTAACACCAGATAATCATATTGGAAGGTTTCAGAATCGGAGTAAATTTCCTGTTTTACAGGATCAAGCCCCGTGATTTTGTCCTGAACAACATTCACCGAACGTTTTGAAAATATACGATCATAGCTTATTCTTACCGAATCCTCACTTACACGGTTTCCTGCCACTTCATGAAGTTCAGTCATCAGAGTATGGTAAGAGTTTTTGTCTATCAGGGTAACCGATACATTATCATTCTTTTTGAAAGCTTTATGAAGTATCTTCCCGGCATGAACCCCGGCATACCCGCCTCCCAATATTACTATTCGTTTCATATATACTCCTGCTAAATTATAGCTAAAAAAAGAGGCATTCTCAAATTTTTCAATAAGAATGCCTCCTGATTTTTATCCGTCCGGCTTTATCAGCGTTTGGCGCGGGCCATTGCCTTGTTCAGCAGATTATAGAAAGGATCGAGACCTATTGTAGCTCCGGATACAGCATCGGGCTGCCCGGTTTTCTGTGTTCTTAAAACTTCACTCTCTACCGCTCTGGCCTGTTCCCACCATGGGGCTATGGCATTACCGTTGGTGAACATACCGTAGACTCCGTCCATAGACTTCTTTGCTTTACTGTCGGTTCCATCTTCGGCAATTCCGTCCCAGTCAACTGCAACAATATATCCGGATGTGACAGTAACATTTACCGCATATTTATAACCGTGATCGAATGCTTCTTCTTCCGCACGGTAGGTTCCGTCCTTATACGGACCGTATCCTACCGGCCCGGCAGCAAGCGCTTTCTTAACAAGATCTACAAACGGAGATACATGAATAGTGGCGCCTGATACGGCGTCGGTATGTCCTTCGGCGTCGCTTATCCTGATCGAATTAACATCCTGTGTTGAAATGAGTTTCTTCTCTACAGCTTCTGCCTGTTTCCACCATGGTGCAATTGCATTTCCATATTCGACCATCTTGTAAAGTCCTTTCCGGGAAAAGGAATCTTTATCCATTCCGGCATCAACATTTGAACCGTTCCAGCTTACATCGGTGATTTTTCCGTTTTTGACTACAATAGTAACATTATACTTCCAGCCGGAACCGGAAAACTGATCTTCCTGTGCAAAATACACCCCATTCTGAAAAGATGCGGCAAAAACCGATACAGAAATCGCTGCCGCAACAATTACCAAGGCTATTATTCTCTTCATACAAATACTCCTATAAATATTCCCGCAAGGATGCGGATTTCAGGGGGGAAGTATGGAAAACTAAACGATATTCCGGTTTAGCTTTCAATACTCCAAAATAATATAATAAGACGGATGTTATTATATTATTCCTCCTATATTAGCTTACAAATATAGTATAGTATTAATACATGAGTAAATCAATAAGGAATTATCCATAAACAATGAGAATATTCAAATTTTTCATAAAATTAATGAGAAAAAGATTTTCAGGACGGAAAAAAATAAAAAATCGACGCGTATTCTACCGCCGATTATACGGCGGCCTTCATTCGTTCGGTAATACCGAGGTTTACTTCGGTATTACCCGCTCTCATTCGACAGTTACCGATTTTGCCAGGTTGCGCGGCTGATCAACATTCCGACCCAGTTTGACAGCAGTATGATAGGCAAACAGCTGAAGCGGTACAACCATAAGAAACGGGTACATCAGCTCGTGCGCCTTCGGAACAAGGATAACATCATCTGCAATATCAGCCACGTCAGTGTCGCCTTCAACAGCAACAGCGATAATCGGGCCTTTGCGGGCTTTGACTTCCTTCATATTTGAAATTATTTTTTCACGCAGATTGTCATCCGGGACAAGGAAAACCGACGGCGTCACTTCGTTAATTAACGCAATCGGTCCGTGCTTCAGCTCTCCGGCGGTATAACCTTCGGCATGAATATAGGAAATTTCTTTCAGTTTCAGCGCGCCTTCCAGCGCAATCGGGTAGCTTAATCCCCGGCCTAGAAAAAAGAATGAATGGCAGTCCGCGTATTTTTCGGCAACCGTCTTGATGTGCATATTCTGTTCAAGCCCCTGAGTAATCTGGTCCGGTAACTTGATCATTGCTTCGATTATTGCCTTTCCGTCCGACATTGACATGTCGCGCATTCTGGCCATAATCAGCGAGAACAGGTACATGGCTGTCAGCTGGGAGGTAAATGCTTTTGTCGAAGCTACAGCTATTTCCGGCCCCGAATGAATATATACTCCCCCGTCGGACTCTCTCGGTATGGTTGAACCTACAACATTGCATATTCCGAGAACTGTTGCGCCTTTCCTTTGCAATTCCCGCATTGCGTACAGGGTATCAGCGGTTTCTCCGGACTGGGAAACTACAAAATACAGTGTTCGGGGGTCTACAACAGGATTTTTATACCTTATTTCGGAACTCAATTCGGCGCTCGCCGGAATGCGGGCAACCTTTTCAAGAAGGTAGGCACAAACCATGGCGGCATATGAGGAGGTTCCTGCAGCCAGAATAATGACCCTGTTCACCATTCTAAGTTCGCGGCTGCTCATGTTCAGCCCGCCGAGCTTGGCTGTTCCCTGATCGATATCGAGTCTTCCTTTCATTCCCCTCAGTATCGACTGGGGCTGTTCAAAGATTTCCTTCTCCATGAAGGTGGGAAACCCGTCTTTTTCGATTTCATCAATATCCCAGCCGACGGTGCTTATCTTTTTATCACGTTCATTATCACGGATGTCGGTGGTTTTAAAACCGGTTTTATCAACAACGACGACATCGCCGTCTTCCATGTAGACCACCTGTTTTGTATAGGCCATCATTGCAGTCACATCGGAAGCCAGAAACATTTCGCCTTCGCCTATCCCCAGTACCAGGGGAGAACCGTTACGCGCCCCTACCAGGCGGCATGGCTCATCAGCGTGTATTGCTACTATCCCGTATGTACCTTTCAGGTGTTTAAGCGCCTCTTTTACAGCTTTTTCGAGATCACCGTCGTAAAATTTGCTGACCAGGTGTGCAATTACCTCTGAATCCGTATCGGTCTTGAATTCAACGCCTTCATCGGCCAGTTTCTTTCGAAGCGATATATAATTTTCAATTATCCCGTTATGGACAATGGTAAGTTTTCCCGTTGAATCGATGTGCGGATGAGCATTTATATCGTTAACCTCGCCGTGGGTTGCCCACCGGGTATGGCCGATACCGTATTTGCCCGGCATTTTTTCCGGCACCGCCGCCTGAAGATTACTTATCTTTCCCTTTTTCTTGATTACAGTAAGCTTGTTCTCAAAACCGACGCTGATCCCGGACGAATCGTATCCCCGGTATTCCATTCTCTTCAAACCTTCTACAAGGATTCCGGCTGCATCTCTTTCACCGCAGTACCCGACTATTCCACACATACAAATGCCTCATTAAATTCCAGGATATAGATAATAATATAACCCAAATAGAGCATATTGCAAACCTAAAGCAACGGAAAAAAGCCGTGTTATACAGATAACATGAAGGTTATTACAATTCATAAAATTCTTGGACCGATGGCGCTTGTTGCCGCTTCAGCTGCCGGCATGCTTTCCGTTGCATGTGGCTCCTGCGGGCCCGTGACCGATCCGCGCGGTTTTGCCGACACGGATCTCTTTCCTCCGGTAATCACAAATATTCTGCCGATCGATGAAAACACAATCAAACTGGATTTCAACGAGAGCGTTGTGCCGGAGGAAATTCCGGTCCTTGCCCCGGAGCTGGGAAATCTCACCTGCACCCCGGAGGGAAACAGTCTTATACTGAACTGTACCGTTCCCCAGCAGGCCGGCACCCGATATGTCATTAATGCTGAAGTAAGCGATGAAACAGGCAACAGCATGA
Source organism: Spirochaetia bacterium (assembly GCA_963675665.1). Classification (GTDB taxonomy): domain Bacteria; phylum Spirochaetota; class Spirochaetia; order UBA9216; family UBA9216; genus Thalassospirochaeta. The sequence continues at coordinate 1,322,803 of OY776510.1, read as the reverse complement.
GCTTTCTGATGCCATTTTACGGTTTCAATCCTAATCTGCCCGAATTGCTGCTGAACGAATTCACTACACAGGGTTCAACAACACACCCCGATATTGTTGAAATATTGATCACAGGAGGCGGAAATACCGCCGGCCTCTGGATAGTTGAAGGAACCACCGGTTATCCTGAAGAAAGCATCTGCCTGCCGCCCTGCGACGTCTATTCCGGAGACTATATTCTTATTCATTTTAAACCGCAGGGGATTCCGGAAGAAACGGATGAGGACGGCGACGATTTGTCTGCTTCGGAAGGGTATGATTCGTCGCCGGACGCACGCGATTTCTGGGTACCCGGTGGCGACGGGCTGTCCGGAAACAACGGGGTAATCGCTGTTTACGAAGCACCCGGCGGAAGGCTGATTGATGCCGTTATGTATTCCAACCGGACATCTTCCTCGGACGAAAACTACCTTGGTTTCGGCAGCGTCCGTATGCTTGATAAAACTGTTCAGCTTAAAGAAGAAGGCGGTTGGACAGGGACAGGGGACGACGGAGCCCTTCGTCCTGAAGACGGCATAAACCCCGATGATTCCACGGCGACACGTTCGATTTGCCGATCTTCGGTTCCTGCAGACAGCAACACCTCCGCCGACTGGCATATTGTACCGACAAGCAGTTCAACTTTCGGCACCGAAAATACGGACGCCGTATATGAATAAAAATACAGCTCCCTGGTAATTAATTAAGCCTTGCAAGGTCCCGCAGACGGAAATCATCAATCATGCCGTCAATATAAACCTTCGCTTCCGTCAGTTTCTGTTTTTCTTCATCTTCGAGATTACCGGATCCTGAATCAAGAGCTTTAATTATTTCCATCTGCAGTTTCTTCAGAAGCCCGGCGGCGCTTACAAGGCAGCGTTTTTCTTCCCGTTCCACCTCTTTATAATCGCGGGGCAGTCTTTCAAGAAGCCTGTGATAAGTCCCCAGTGCAGACGGGATTCCTTCCGTACCGGTTATACACATCCTGTTTATCTCAGGGTCAAGATCAATCGAATCACGAAAGCGTTTGGAACCGGTTATGTTACGTATGATACGATCAACCGTTGACCAGTAATCTTTTTCAACGCATGAGAGCGCCCCGAAAAGTTTTTTTATCTCGTATGCCGCATCCGGATGGATGATAATTTCCGGATATTTTTCTATACGCTCGGCAAACTCCTGAATAAGCCGGTCTGCAAAACTGATCCGTTCTTCGGTATTCTCAACAACCGTCGAAGCGGGCTTGCCCGCGGTACTTCTGCCTGATGCTCCCCGTGCAGGCTTCACAACAGTCTTTTCGGTATTTATACGGTTTTCGGCCTGTTCAAGCAGGGTTTTCACTGCCTCACGTTCGGCCTCAAGAAACTTCATCAGATCAAGCCTGTATTCTACTGCATCATGATACCGCAGATCAAACTGCTTGGCGATGCTTCGCGGCCTGCTGTAATTCATAACAAGTTTATCATATTCCCCTCTTATCTCTTTAAGCAGAAGGTCTATTTTATTCTTTTCTTTATTCTTGCCAAACATAATTACCTCTATCTCAACTTATCGTCATTTATTGACAGTTTCAAGCGCAATAGTCTATTCTGATAGCATGTATAAGCCGAATCCAGTACCAAAAACAGCCGCAATCCACGATTTGTCGGGTTTCGGACGATCTTCGCTTACATCTGTCATTCCTGTGCTTTCCACCATGGGAATTCAGGTCTGCCCCGTACCAACCGCCATATTATCAACACACACAAGCGAATTCAAGAATTATCATTTTGTAGATTTTACGGATGAGCTTGAGAAGTATATCGGCCACTGGAAAAGCCTTAATCTTCAGTTTGACGCAATTTACAGCGGGTTCCTCGGATCAGCACGTCAGGTCAGGATTGTAAAGGATTTTATCAGCAGCTTTCGTCAGGACGACCAGATTATCGTTGTAGATCCGGTGCTCGGAGACGACGGCAAGACATACAGCACCATTACAAAAGATCTTGTTGAACAGATGAGCTCCCTTATCGCTTCAGCCGATGTTATTACGCCGAATATAACCGAAGCAGCCCTTCTTCTAAGGGAACCCCCGGATCTTCCTGCTGAAAAATTCAGCCGCGAATTGATCAAGGACTGGCTGCGAAGACTTGCCGCCTGCGGACCTGAAATAGTTATTATCACCAGCATACCCGTTCCGCAGCAACCCAAACTCTCATCGGTTGTCGCATACGACAAGATTGCTGACAGGTTCTGGCAGGTTCAGTGCACCTATATTCCTGCTTATTATCCCGGCACCGGGGACATCTTTACAAGCGTGATGACCGGCAGCCTGCTTCACGGGCAGAGCCTTCCCATAGCTCTTGATCGAAGCGTTCAGTTTGTAACCCAGGCAATCAGGGCGAGTTTCGGGCATGAATATCCCAGACGCGAGGGAGTACTTCTTGAAAGTGTTCTTGATAACCTGAGGGCTCCGATTATCAACACAAGCTATGAATTATTCTGACAAACCGCAGGGCTTTATATTTACTGATTTCGACGGGACACTTTTCAATCACAAAAGGTTTATTACCGACGACAATTACGCAGCCCTGGAAACGGCAAGAACAGCCGGGTACCTGACAGCTATCAATACCGGCAGATCCCTGTTCTCGTTTAAACGGGCGGCGGCAAAACTTGAAAAACCGATTTCCGATTATATTGATTTCCTGATCTTTTCATCAGGCGTCGGCGTTCTGCGGCTATGCGACGACAAACTTGAGGAAACAGAAAACCTGATGGCGGCGGACGCTTTCGAAGCTGCAGGACTTTTTTTCAAACACGGAATAGATTTCATGCTTCAGAAAGAAGTTCCTCACAACCATCATTTTGTACATGTAAAATCAAACGGTTCAGTCAATCCCGATTTTTATCGCCGGATCAAAATATACGAAGACTTTGCCGAAGGTCTTTCACCGAAAGAGGAAGAGTCGGATCTTGATTCAATTGAAAAGGTTTGTTACGAAGGGGTTTCACAGCTTGTCGGAATAATTCCGCCGTCGATAAAGGATGACGAAAAATACGCAAGCGAACTGATTGAATATCTGCGCTACAGATTAAGTTCCTGCTCAATAGTCAGAACCACATCACCGATTGATCACAAATCACTCTGGGTTGAAATATTCAGTCCGGACGTTTCAAAAGCAAAAACGGCAGCCCGGCTTGCTGAACGCCACGGGCTGAATGCGGAAACTTCTCTTGCAATCGGAAACGATTTTAACGACGAAGACCTTCTCCGCTGGGCCGGAACTGCAAGAACCGTAGACGAAGCCCCTGAAAGCCTGAAACAGATGTATCCTTCAGCCGGCCGATCAATAGACAGTGCAGTAGCAAATGCCATCAGGGAATTCTCCTCCTGACTGCTGAGAAAAACAACGTTTCAGATTGACAGCTTCAACAGGTATTTAAGGATTTTCCTCCATTCAGCTTTTTTCCTTTCCCGCTCTTCGGCGGAAATAAACGGCTTGAATGTTTCATATCCCTCTCTCAACGTCATAAGCTCCCGGTAATCCGACCAGAAACCGCACGACAGGCCTGCAAGATAAGCCGCCCCTGAGGCGGTCATATCCGGTTCGGGCGCGCGTTCAACCTGGTGACCTGAAAAATCAGCCAGACACTGCATCAGGATGTCGGAGCGGCTTACGCCGCCGTCGGTCATAATCTCCGTTATACTGGTTTTTGCGTCTTTTTCAACTCCCTCAAGAATATCGTCAATTCTCAGCGCTATGCCCTCAAGGACCGCACGCGCTACATGACGCCTGCCGGTTTTGAGCGACAGCCCGACTACGGAAGCCTTGGCTCCCGGAACGAAATACGGGAAGCGTATTCCGGTCGGCGTGGGAACAAAGTAAACTCCTTCTGTATCCTCACAGCCGGCAGCCAGCTCGTTCAGTTCCGCCGGAGTGTCCGACAAGCCTATGCCTTTTCCAAGCCAGTCTATCAGGGTGCCGGTTGTCGCAACCTGGCCTTCAAGCATATAAGTCGGTTTCCCGTCGATCACCCAGGCTACCAGCGGAAACAGTCCCCGCCGCGAAACCTTTCCCTTCCGGCCGACATTAACACACACGAACGAACCGGAACCTAGGGAGCATTTAACGTCTCCCGGGTTGTAACAGCCGTGACCGAAAAGCGATGACTGCTGATCTCCAACCGCTGCCCTGATTGGAATAGGCACTCCGAACAACGACGCTTCGGTTTCGCCGAAAAACCCGTTAGTGTCGCACACCTCGGGCAGCATCTCCATGGGGATTTTGAAAATTCCGCAGTAAATTCCGTTCCACTTGAGATCAAAGGGGTTGAACATTGCGGTACTCGCGGCGTTTGTATAATCCGTCAGGTGGTTTTTTCCGCCGGTCAGCTTGTAGATAAACCAGCTGTCGATAGTGCCGAAAACAGCCTTGCCGCTACGGCAGGCCTTTTCCAGTTCTGGTTTTTCGTTGAACAGCCAGCGGACCTTTCCCAGTGTATGATCCGTAGTCAGAACAAGCATCGATGTCGCTATCAGTATTGTACTGTTTATCAACCGGCTGAACAGTTTCATTGCTCCGCGTAAAAGAACCCAGATCGGGTGGCGGTTCATCTTTGCAATTGTTCCGGCCGCCCGTATATCCTGCCAGTTTATAAAATTCGTGAGCGGCTTGCCTGTTTCGCGATCCCAGATACAGAATGATGAACGCTGGTTTGTAATCCCGAATGCGGCAATTTCTTCCGGCTTTATACTGCCGTCGGCAAACAGTGCATTGACCGTATTACAGAGGGCCTTCCATAAAAGTTCGGGGTCATGCTCGGTGGCGCCGGCCTCCGGATGTTCGGCGGGTGTTTTCTCATATTCCCGCCTTACTATCTCGCCTTTTCGGTTAAAAAGGATACTTCGAATGCCGGTGCTTCCGGCATCGATTGCAATTATATATTTTTTTTCATCAGCCATACCGCAATTATACTATGGAACAGCTTTATTGCGGGTAATTTTGTTTTACTTCCCGCGACCGAAAAGCCTGCCTATGAATCCCGGTTTTTTGGTTTTTCCTGTTTCAGGGGCAGCGGCGTTCTGCTGTTTCAATTTATTACCTGAAGATTTATCCTGACCGCTGCGGCTCTGTCCGCCCTGGTTCTTGCGGTTACCGCTCTGGGGTTTTGCCTTGCGTTTGGTCTTTCCGGCTGATCCGGACAGCTGCTTCAGCATTTCCTCGGAAGGCTTGAAATCTTCACCGTATTTCGCTTTGTAATAAGCAAGCCTGTCTTCAACATTGGCAGATGCATCAGGTCTTTTCAAATTTTTAAGATTTTCGGAATTCCTGCTTTCGTTTCTGCCGTCATTTCTTCGATAATCGTTGCGCTGGCGGTTATTGCTGCGAGACCGGTCGCCGCCGTCTCTTCTTTCGGTTCCGCCCCGGTTGTTTCCGCTTCGTACGGCGTCTCCCCGTCTTTCGCCGCCGTCCCGGCTGCCGCCGCTGCGTCTTCCGTCGCTTCTGTTGCCATAGCTTCGTCCGCCGTCCTCACGTCTTCCGTCGCTTCGTCCGCCTCCGTCCCGTCTTCCGCCGCTGCGATTTCCACTGCTTCGGCCCCCGCCGTTTCGGCTTCCTCCGTCCCGTCTTCCGCCGTCACGGCTTCCGCGATCCCTTGAAGGACGATCATCATATTCGTTTCGGAATCTCATTCCCTCGGAAGCATCCACGGGAAAGAGTTCGTCGTCCGCAATCATTACAGTAATTTTATCGCCGATGAAACTTTCAATTGCGGGAAGATGATATACATATTTTTCACAGGCAAGTGAAATCGCCTTCCCCGACTTTCCGGCGCGGGCCGTCCGGCCGATTCTGTGAACATAATTCTCATAATCTTCCGGGAGATCATAATTTACAACCATCGAAAGGTCATCAACATGAAGCCCGCGGGCGGCCACATCAGTTGCCACCAGGATATCCAGTTCGCCGGCTTTCATGTTATTGATTACCGAAAGCCTTTTCTTCTGGGGAAGATCTCCCATCAGGAATTTTGTTTTGTAGCCGTTTACGTCGAGCCGCTGGGAAACCTCGGCAACCTTGTTCTTTGTATTGCAGAAAATAATAGCATTTTCAAACTGTTCTTTTTTAAGGATCCCCAAAAGCAGCCTGAACTTCTCATGTCCGGCAACATGGTAAAGCTGCTGGGATATTTCCTCTACTGTTACCTTTTCAGGTTCTATCTTGATTTCCTCGTACTCATTCATCTGGTCCCAGGCGAGGTTAAGGACCCTTGTATTCAGGGTGGCGCTGAACAGCATTGTCCGGCGGTTCTCCCTCGGCGGAAGTTTTCTGAGGATTTTTCGGAGGTCGGGAAAAAATCCCATATCGAAAAGCCTGTCGGCTTCATCGATAACCAGAACCCCGAATTCTCCGTAATCCATATGGTTTGATTTCTCAAGATCAAGCAGTCTTCCGGGAGTTCCGACAATAAAATCGGCCCCTGCCCTGAGTTTTTCAAGCTGATTTTTATACCCTACTCCGCCGTAAATACTTACAGTTTTGTAATCGAGATACTTGCCCAGAATCTCGGCCTCTTCTTCTATCTGTACAGCGAGTTCCCTGGTAGGAACTACGATAAGTGCCTTTTTATTTTCTAATACATCCGTCATAAACAACTGATAAATTGAAATTAAAAATGCCGCAGTCTTCCCCGTACCTGTCTGCGACTGGACCGTTACATCTTTCCCACTTAATACCGCCTGAAAGGTCCGTTCCTGCGCCGGCATGGTTTCTGTAAAACCCGCTTCATTTATGCCGCGCATAATGTCTTCGTGTAAATTGAATTCTTCAAATTTCATAGCCGGATTATACTCTTAAGTTAAACTCTCCTCAAGCCGTCAATATGTATTGATGTCGGAAGCGATATAACCTTAATCCGGAATTTTCAATTCAGCAAATCAATACGTATTTTTATCGGGATCAGTATCTCCACTGTAAGTACCGTCTGTCAGGGTGCCTGAATAGAAAATTTTGATCACCCCGTTATTACTGCTATAGCCTGTACAGTTGAGAGTTCCTCCCGACAGACTGACATCGGTCCCTTTCAGCAGTATACCGCCGCCGGAACCTGATCCGCCCGTTCTTCCGAGCCCACCGTCCTGGGGACTGTGATACGTACCGGCATAAGTACCTGCATAGTGAGCCGACCCGCCCGATCCCGCGGATGACGATGAAGCTGTTCCGCCGGTTCCACCGGTGCGATCATTACCGCTTCTGGTTCCGGAACTTCCGTATGCTCTTCCGCTGGTAAAAATAGTCCCGGTAACGGAAATATTACCAAAAGAGCATAGCCTTATCATTCCGCCGCCGTTGCCGCCGGCGCTTCCGCCTCCTCCGCCTCCGCCGAATGCGGTAGCTTGCGCAGCATCAATTCCGCCGCCTCCGCCTCCTCCGGCTCCGCCGCCTCCGCCGGAACCCATAGCGATTATCTCATTGGTTGATGTACTGCCGTCCGCGGAATAATAACCGTTACCCGCGCTTCCCCCGGCGTTGCCGACAGACGGGGTCGAACCGCTTGAAAGGTCCTGTCCACCACTGCCGCCGCTGCCGCCGCTGCCGCCGCTGCCGCCGCCCGGACCTGCCCCGTTGCCGCCGGTACCTCCGTTTGCGCCGTTGGCACTGCTTGAATCACCTCCGTCGGTCCCTCCGGAACCGCCCTGAACCGCAGTTCCGCTGTTTCCGCCGGAGCTGCTCGCTCCCTGGTAATTTCCTCCGGCTCCGCCGCCTCCGCCGCCGCCTCCGCCGTAACCGGCCCCGATGGCGTCAATCGTACCGGCAACACTGATCGTCTCTGCATATACCGAAAGCATCCCCGTCTCGGCATCGGTGCCGTCGTAGTGGATAACATTCACAGCAACACCATCTGCAATACTGAACGTACCGACGTTAAAGTGGGTACCGCCGAGATCCTGGGTCGCTGTTATGATTAAATCCGCGCCGTTATGATCGGTTCCTGCGGCAACGGGCACTGATTTCGACGAGGCGCTGATCCCGCTTGAGCCGATACTGTTTGACGCGGAAACCCAGATGTAGTAGAGTTTTTCGTTCTCAAGCCCGGTTATTACCGCGGTCGTATCGGTTTTGTCAGCGTCCATTGCAGAAGAAACCTCTGTTGCAGAAGCACTGCTGCCGGAGGTGCCGTAAAGCACGCTGTATTCGGACGCTTCGTCTACGCTGCTCCAGCTTACCGTAAGCGTTCCGCTTCCCCCGGCGCGAACCAAAGGAACTCCCGGCGTATCCGGGACCCTGCTTGCCGTATCGCCGGAACTGTCGCCGATGTTATAATCCGGATCAAGCTGGTTTGTATGCCCGAGAACAGTTTCGGGAACAATATCGCAGGCAGTAAAGCAGATTGCCGCTGCCGATGCTGTTAAAGTCATTACTATTAAAAATCGCACATAAATATTTTTCACTTTATTCTCCCTGAATTGCCGCTAGTATGCCATATGAAAGCTGAGGGCTGCCCCGCCTGGTACAGGAAGAAATACAGTTTCTACCGGCAGTTCTTCTCCGGCTTTGTTCCCTGCAAACAGAACAATTGATAAAATACCAAACCCGATGCCTGCGGTCGCAAGCCCCGCCCCGAGGGGAAAGTTCAGATTAACGTTTCCTTCAACAGCAGCGGCCCTGGCAGTTTCCGCCTGAATATACAGCTCTGCGGCTGTTACTGAATCTGCCGCTCCGTCATATGCATTCTGCGCGGACATATAATCAATTAACAGAGGCAATGAAACAGCAAGAAAGTAACTTCCCGCGCCGAGACATCCGGCGGCCGCCGCCAGCGAACCCCAGGCGGGTAAATTGATTTCCGGAATCACAGCCTTCCCCGTTTCCGGTTGTTCAACTGTTTCTGTATCCGGTTTTACTTCCGGGGCAGCAGCCGGTTCAACCTCAGCAGGTTCAGCTTCCGGAATCTCTTCAGCTGTCATGGCCGTCATACCTCCGTAAGGTCTTCCCAGCTCGGCCGCTGCAGCATAAATATCGTCCAGAAGCTCATCAAGGTTGTTATACATTCCGTCCGCCGAACTTATTGTCGCGCCGGTTTCGGTTTCAAGCAGTTTTGCCGTCAGAATAAAACGGCTTCCGACACGGCCGATATTTCCCACGACTATTCCTTCCGCCGAAAGCATTTTTCCAACTTCGAGGTAACAGGACTCATCGGAACATCCGGACATTGAGAATTCAAGTTCGTTCAGTATATTCTCACGCTGACTGACATCAATAACCGTAAATTTACCGGTTTTAAAGAGAGAAGAAGAAAGATAGTGAATTATGGATTTCATTTCCGCTTCCGAAACACCGTCCGAATTAAAATCAAGAACGGTTATTATCGGTTTGTCATTAGCCGCAAAAACGGACATTACGGATAAAAAAAGAAATAATGCAATCAGTAAACCTTTTTTCATTTGTACATTCCTGAAGTAGACTTTTCGCTAACGAGAATACCACATGAATGAGCTGTTTTCAACTTAATTTAAACATAGACAGGTTAAGTCCTTAATGATGAAATCTTCTCATAAACCCCGGGTCATCAAAATCTTTTTTCGACGGAACGTAGCCGTTGTAGTCATCTTTCAAATGCTGAATGAATATCTTTTCGATGATATCTTCGGAATACTTATCCTTAAAAGCTTCAATAGCCTGCGGCAGGGCTTCTTTGTGATGGAGATACTTCCGGTGTTCGTACGGACTCCACCCGTCGGCAACCAGCCGCCAGAACGGTTGCCTGAATCGTCTTTGATCAAAATACTGGTCTATCCATTTATGAATATCGTCAGCCCTGACCCCGAACAGGATTTCAGTATGTTTTGCGTGCCGTTCTACTCTCATTACAGTTTTACCTGATATTTCCGGTCAACAAGATTCTCAGCCTGTCCTGTGCCGATGCTATCTGCCTGAAGATCCGCCTTATCGACAATATCTCGACTTCGGTCAAATCTTCAATATATATCAAATTGTTAAGTTCTTCTCCGTCTTCTATTGTCTGTACCTGGTCCCGAAATCTCAGCTGCGTGAGAAAATCAAAAGCCTGGAGATAATTCCGGTACTGGTGTTCGGATATCAGTTCACGTTCTTTTATTTCCAGAAGTCTTGCTGCAGTTGAAGTGGCCTCAATTTTTTCGCGAAGCGCCATTGTTCTTGCATATATTATCAACGGCCCAAGGGCCTTTTTAATATCAAAGACTTCATCATCCTTTTCCGTATACTTTACCTGTATTCGTCCCAAAGCAGTCAGCGGGGGTTTGAACACGCTTACAGCATCAGCTACTTCACGTAAAAATCCCGGATATCTGTTCACAGCGTCCCATATAATCTGCCGAAGCTCACGGCTGAGGTTCCTGTCTCCATAAATATATTTAAAATCAAAAAGGATGTTCAAATCCAGCAATCTCTCAGAGGATTCTCCGGCAAACCAGCTTACTACCTGGTAATGCCATTCAGATTTGCTTTTTACCCATTTGGGGTTTGACGCCATTACACCTCCGCTGCAATATGTGTACCCGATATAATTAAGGGATTCGCTGATATAGCTTCCCAGTTTCAGGAAATAATTCCGACAGGCTTCCAGGGATCCGTCGGAAACATCATCGAATATTATAGCGTTATCCTGGTCCGTCAGCAGAGTCTGTTCTCCCCGGCCTTCACTGCCCAAAGCAAGAAAGGTAAACCTGCAGGAGGGCGGTCCGTATTTTACAATACCTTTTTCTATAAGTTTATGTGTAATGACTTCTGAAGTTTTTGAAACCAGGTTAATGATATATGCGGCTTTTGATCCGGACAGAACAAGTGTTCTAACGGAAAAGACGAGCCGGATATAACAGTCGCGAAGCTCTTCCAGGGTTCCGGCTTTCATCAATTCTTCCATAAAGGCAGCCGCGTTCGTGCTCTGAACCTCAATCAGCTTTTTTTCAGTTAAAAGGCCTACAGGTCGTGCATCATCATCCGTTATTAACAGCTGCCTGATCGAGTTATCACGCATAAGCCTGAAAGCTTCAAAAAACATAATGTCGGCAGCTGCGGTTACGACCGGGCTGCTCATTATCTGATTTACCGGACTATGAATACCGCTTGTACCGGATAATACTCTCTGTCTTAAATCCTGATCGGTTACTATCCCCCGCGCAAACCCGTTTTCGTCTATAACAATAAAAGTGTTGACGTGTCTGTTATTCATTTTTTCGACTGCATTTATAATTTCTGTTTTTTCATTAACAAGAAGAGGCTCCACCATCATACTGCCGGCGTTCTGATAAATATACTGCAGAGCCGATTGCAGCTCTACAACCGCATATTCTCGCTGAATGTCTATCCTGACCGAGTGGGTTCTGACATTATCACTCATATCCTTGATTAGAAGAATAAAACCCCTGAATTCTCCGGAATTTATCCTTGATGCAGATATTACAACCTCGAGAAAGCTGCCGTTTCTGTGAACCAGCCTTGTTTCATAGCGGCCTGTTATCTCGTCATCATCTCTTTCAAGATTTTCAAGTAATTCAACTCCGTCAGTGTCCCTGTTGATAATCATTGAAGGTTTAAGGCTTTTCAGTTCTTCAACTGTATAGCCGAGCATTTCAGCTACAATATTGTCGGTGCTGACATTTCCATCATTACTTATATAAATAAAACCGTCGGCAGTTGTTTCAACCCAGTTCTGATATTCCTTATCTATCAATTCAAATGATTTCTTCATTTTTTCACGGCTTATTTCTATCCCGGCTGTACGAACTGCGGTAATAATAAAAATAACGGCTGCAGCTGTCAGTCCAAGCGTATACGGAAGGAAAGGAACCGACAGCGAAGGCATAACTCCGCCCGTTGCCGCATTATTTTCGAGTTCCGGAAAAAAAATAAAAACAATATACGAGCTTAGCAACCCGAGATAGACAAGCGAAGGTAGAAAATTAATAGCAAGGATTCTTCCGATCTTCTTGTTCATCTAAACATTCTCACTCCTTTGACCCTTTTTTTCAAGTTAATTTTCACTGCAGTGTCATTATGACCCACACAAGTACAAATAAACCAGCACATGGTCATTATGATACATATACTCTTAGACAGATGAACATATACAGTTCAACAATTGAACATTAAATATACATATTAGTTATTAACTACATACTATATAACGAATTAATTGATCTTTATATTATTTTTATAATTTTACATTTTTTTGGCACGCTTACTGCTTATATATAAGCGTAAAAGAAAATTAACTTTATACAGGAGTAATAATAAAAAGTCCTCCATGACTTTTTATTATTTGGAAGTTTTCAAACTTTGTTTGAAAACTTCACCTCACAAACCACCTTCCATGGCGGAAGGTTATAAGGAGTAATGATATGACAACATTAGCAACCTACAGACCGAGAAGGGTAAGCGTATTCGACGAGATGGACAGAATGATGGAATCGATGCTTGGCGGAACTTCAGCATCAGTTAAGTCGGCAAGATACCCGGCAGTGGACGTTGTAGAAAAAGAAAATCATTTCGGGCTCAGTGTTGAACTTCCCGGATACGGCAAAGATGATGTAGAAATCAAGGTAGATAATAATCTTCTTACAATTTCGGCATCCGAGGTTAAGGAAGCTGAAAATGACAACAAGAAAGAAAAGGAATCCGTGCGCTACATCATGCATGAAAGAAGCGGAAGAAGCTTTACAAGAACCTTTGTTCTGCCCAAAGAGGTGAACAAGGAAAAAATAGAGGCATCTTTTGAGAACGGCCTGCTTGAACTTGTAATACCCAAGGCACCTAAAGCCGAGCCCAAAAAGATTAGCATCAAAGTCAAGTAACAGCTTTGAGCCGAAACTTTCGGAGTTTCCGGAAAAAACGGAAACTCTGTATTATAAAAAGAAAACAAGCTGTTTTCTTTTTATAATCCTCCTTCAACCTCCAATATTTTTTCAGCTCTCCGGTGTGTTATATCGGAGAGCTTCTTTTTATCGAATGAATCGTTGCAGAAAAGCAGTCTTATAACGTCTGAGAGCTTCTTCATAAGAAACATCCTTTGTATATGTAAAGATATCGTTCTCAACAAACCTGTGTTCCGACTCTTTAAAGTACATAATGGGATGATAAATTGCTCCGTGGATTTGGTCCGGCTCTATCCCGTGTTCTATGAGAAAACGGCCGAATGTAGTCTGTTCCAGCGGAACATTTTTCAGTTTGTAGTCATATAAAAAACCGGAACTGTCGAGAAGCTCTTCAAACGGCCCTTTTGAATAATGAAATATACGGCTCGTAGGACTCAAAATACTTATTATCCCCTTTTTCTTCAGCCTGTTCACAATTGCGTCAACAATCAAGTGAACATCTTCGCGATCTCTTTTAATACGAAAAATCATGACCGCAATATCAGTATTAATATTATTTTTATTCAGCAGCGCGGGAATATCATAATTAAGAACATAGAAATTTTTTATCTTTTTAATCGACTGCCCGTTTACATTCATCATATTAGCGGGGTTTACCCAGGTCTTGAATAGAGTTTCTTCATCAATACCAAGACGCTTCATGGCTTCGTAAGGACCTATTATATCAGCCTTCTCGAAAGAACACCTGAAATATGCCTTGAAAACCTTTTGCATATGCCTGGTGAAAAGCTTCTTTCCTTTCAAGGCAAACAGCAGCCTTATGCGGTAATGATGCTCAATAAGGCCTTTCGCCGATATAAAGTCTCCTGGAATGTTAGCCATATAAGCCAGAAGAATATTTTTACCATAGTCTGAGTCTTCATGCAGAGCGCCCATTATGATGCTTTCAACTTCAATTCCGTTCGACTCGGGCCGCAGGTATACAAAAATATCCCGATAGCATGAATTATTATCCACAGGAGTGAACGGCACCAGTATTGCAGGCTTGCGGCCTTCCATAGTTTTAATAGTAATACAATGTCACAAAATTTACCAAGATTATTTATTAAAACCCGGTAACTTTTAAAAGACTGAAAACGGATACCCCCTGAGATGATCGTTCTCAATACGGTTATTAATATGGATTGCCTGATGAACAAGAAAATCATCATTTAATTCGGATATTCCCCGGCTTCTCAGTTCGGCGGCCAATTCGGCACAAAACGGTTCGATAACGGAAAAACAATCGGCGGCAGATTGAGTTTCAAGCACTTCGGAGGCAACATCAGCAGCCCGCCTCCCCATAACCGGCAGATCTGCCGCCGCGCGGTGGAGCCATTTGTAATAAGGCGGAAAGGCGCGGTTAAGCAGAAATACAAGTTTCAGCGCCGACTCACAAAACCTCTGCCTGTCGTAAAATTCGGCATATGTTTCGCCGCGCCCGGCTGAACGCTGCAGGTTATACTGACCTGCCTGGCCCGCATCCAGGCACCTGGCTGCTATTCTTTTCCGCCTGAGCTCTTCCGGGTAATTATCAATCAGAAACCTTCGCCGCTTTGTAAAAAATCCCGACGGGTCATGAAACACCCGGCCGTTTGTGCACAGGCTGAAGTTTTCCGGCGGAATAAACCAGTCTTTTAATTTACCGGGTTGCCCGGTAAAACCGGTGTATCGATTAAAAAAATCATCCGCACACATTACTCCGATACGGTGTGCTTCACCTTCTGAGACAATCCTCGGACCATATCCCTCGAATACGGAAGGAAGCTTGCTGTAGGCTTCTGTCAGCTGTTTGCCGAACAGGTCGTAGTCCTCATTGGAAAGCCAAAGGCAGAACCCTGGGCCCCAGTCATGATCACGCGAAATTTCGTCATCAAACCCAAGACATTCCGAACCGGGACCGGCAAGCCCGGCGGCGCATCTATCCGAAAGCCCCGGCGCTGCCGACTCTATCATATCTATGCCGTACCTGTTAAAGTATCGTTCCGACAGCTCCATTCCTTTCATTTTTTACCCTTCATAAAAACCCCTGTCAGTTCATCAAGATTAAGCTCTGAAGTACAGCTAACGGCCCAGTCGGCCCCGGACGCCGCATCACCTATTCCGACAGAAAAGATTCCTGCCGCCTTTATGGCCTCTATTCCTGCTGCGGCATCTTCTATTCCGGCACAATATTCTTCGGGAACGCCAAGCTGTTCGGCAGCTGTTACAAAAATCTCCGGATCGGGTTTGCCCCGCTCTACAGCCGCTGCATTCATAATAACATTAAAACTGCTTTCAAGTCCCAGCCTGCTGATGACTTCACCCGCATTGCGGCTGGCCGAAGCAAGGGCAGTCTTTACCTTGTTTTCTTTTAACTCATCAAGAAATACGGCTATGCCCGGCAATATATTATCAGGCGTAATTGTTTTAAGCAGTTCTTTGTAATATGAGTTTTTAAGCTCTCCCTGATGATAACGTTCCTCAGCAGTCAAACTTACTCCGGAATTCCGCAGGATAATATCAAGAGACTCAAGCCTGCCGATACCTCGCAAAGCTTCATTAATCTGTCTTGAAAAATTATAGCCCCTTTCCTCCGAAAGTCTTTTCCAGGCCTGATAATGCATCTCCGAGGTGTCGGTAACAACCCCGTCAAGATCGAATATTACAGCTTTCAACCCAGGCTTCATACTGATTTCAACCGGCCGGCCGCATCTGACTGTATAATCGGAGCCCATATGAGAAATCTTGAGACTGCAGTCAGCCGTCCCGGCGAAGGAAGAATTTTCCGACAGACTGTATACTGCCTTTTCGTGATTAATATCGACCGACAGTTTTTTTCCTCTGTAGCCGAGATTAAATTTCAACCCGTTCCAGGCCTTCGGCAGCCGCGGTGAAAACGACAGATTTCCGTCATTATCCCGCAATCCGGCAAACCCGTAGATTAACGATAACCAGGTTCCGCCCATTGCGGCAATATGTACGCCGTCGCAGACGTTTGAATTAATATCGTCTATATCCATTCTTGCTGTTTTCATAAAATAGCCGTAGGCTTCTTCAACCCGCCCCAGCTCCGCGGCCATAATGCTCTGGACACAGGGAGACAGGGACGAATCTCCGGTTGTGAGCGGATTATAATAATCATAATCACGTATTTTCTGAATTCTTGAAAAGCTGCTGCTTTGCAGAAAATTGGCAAGTACTACATCCGGCTGCTTCAGAATCTGGTAACGGTATATTACCAACGGATGCAGATATAGAAGCAGCGGATGTTTATTCTTTGCGTCATCATCAAAATCCCAGGGTTCCTTCTGCAGGAACGAATCATCCTGAGCATGAACGCACAGCTTTTCGTCATAAGGAAGATACATCACGGAAGCGGCTTTTTTCCATTCAACAAGCTCATATTCATCGAAATTAAGCCGTCCGGCAAGTTCCGAATATTTTTCCGGCTGGTTCTTTTTTAAAATGCTGATTGTTTCCGCGGCATAACGGAGATTGTTTCCGGCCATGATATTTGTGAAATAATTATTGTTCACTATTGCCGTGTACTCGTCAGGGCCGGTAACGCAGTTAATCCTGAATGAAGCCGTTTTTTTGTCGAAAAAACCCAGAGACATCCAGAGTCTTGCTGTTTCCACCAGAATCTCACACCCGAAACGTTCAAGAAACTCGTGATCGCCGCTGATACTTTCGTATTTTCCGATACCGTATGCAATATCGGCATTGATATGGTATTGGGCCGTTCCCGCCGGAAAGTAGGCGGAAGCCTCCTCTCCGTTGATTGTGCGCCAGGGAAAAAGCGCTCCCTTTTCACTCATCACACGGGCACGTTTTCGCGCTTCATCAAGAATATTATAGCGGTACTCAAGCAGCTTTCCGGCAATACCGGGGAATGTATAGGCGAAAAAAGGTATAACAAAGATTTCGGTGTCCCAGAAATAATGCCCCTCATAGCCTTCCCCGCTTAAACCCTTTGCGGCTATATTTCTCAAGCCGTCGCGACCGGCCGACTGGTAGATCGAAAACAGGTTGAAGCGCAACCCCTGCCTCAATCCGTCTTCTCCAACGGAGTCAATTCTTACGTCCGCCGCATCCCAGAACCTTGTCACGGCCTTTGACTGTTCGGATAAAATAACATCTATGCCGTCATGCTCGGCACGGCTTACCTCACCTTCGGCCAAATCCGCAAGCTGCTTCGGATCATTTTCTATTGAGGTATAAAAGCTTATAAATTTATCAAGCGAGAAACTGACGGTTTCCTCATCGGGAAACCCTTCGTAATGGAACTCGATACCGCTGTCCGTCGACACCGGTTTCAGGGGACGCAGCCCGGAACAATGAGAATTTGAAACCGCCTCTGAGAACCGGAGACCGCTGTTCACCGTCTGCTGGATAATGATGGCCCTGTCCCGTTCTATTCTTCTTTCGAGACAGTCGAGAACGCTGTGCTTAAAACCCGCTCCCGTGCGTGGGTCGCTTTTATCAGCCTGGTGACTGATAACTTCAGTGCTGCAGCCGGATACTATTCTTAACCGGCTTACACCTTCAAGATCAGAGACTCTCAGGCTTAATACAGCCAGATGGCTGCGGTCGAACGAAACGCACCTTGTGGTGCTTAACTTCATCTTCCGGCCCCCGGGAGATTTCCATACAAGCTCGCGTTTTACTATTCCTTTTTTTAAATCCAGCTGTCTTTTATAATTTATCAGAACACCATAATCGGGACTGAAACGTTCATCATCAAGAAAAACAGTAATAGCTACAGGATCCGGCAGGTTCAGTATTGCCTGCCTGCGGTCGGGAAAACCGAAAGCAGATTCGCCGTAAAACTGCGGACCGCTTTCGTAAAATCCGTTTATAAAGCATCCGTTGCCTACGCCGGTATCTTCGAGACTTCCCTTGATGCCCAGGTAACCGTTTCCGAGAAAAAACAGGGACGCATTGCGTCCGATCTCGTCCGGACGATATTCATTTTCAGTCAGAGCCCATTCTTCATATGGAAAACTACTGTTTTCAATCACTTCTAAAGCCTCCGTATTAAGAAATTTTATATACACGCGCTTCCCACGGTCTGATGAGAACCCCGGGGACATTCCCGGATTCGGTATAATTACCTGTTACCAATACCGCAGATAAAGGGCAGTCTGAATATTTTCGACTCCCGGAGCTGAAATTAAGAATTACCAGATATCCTGAATTCTGAAGACGTCTTCGGTAAACAAACAGCTCTTCGTCTTCAGGCAGAAGCTGCTCATATTCGCCATAAATCAATGCCGGGTGATTTTTCCGCATCCTGACAAGATTGCGGAAATATTCGATGACGGAAGAGTCTGAAAGAAGATCTTTTTCAACATTAATATCACGCCAGCTTTTACCCAAATTAATCCAGGGATTTCCTGTCGAAAACCCGGCATTGGGGGCAGAAGACCACTGCATCGGAGTACGCGAATTATCACGGCTCATTTTCATGTAAGCTTTAATTAATTTATCCTGATCTTTTCCCTCTGCCGTCGCTTCACGAAAATGATTAAACACTTCAACATCACGGTAATCACCGATTTTATCAAGTCCCGAATTAACCATACCGATTTCTTCGCCCTGATAGATATACACTGTGCCTTCCAGGGTAAAAAGAAAGGTAAGAAGCATCTTTGCCGATTCAATACGGTATTCTTTGTCGTTGCCGAAACGTGAAACCACACGGGGCTGATCATGGTTCATCAGGTAATTACAGTTCCAGCCCCTGCCGTGCAGGCCTTTCTGCCATTTTGAAATAATCTCCTTGAATTTAACCAGATTAAAGGAAGAGATGTCCCACTTGTCGTCATCGGAACGATCAATGCCCATATGCTCAAACTGAAAAAGCATATCAAGTTCTTTACGATCAGGAGCAACATAATCCAGGGCCGTTTCAGGCTCCACATCGGGGCATTCGCCGACAGTCATAACATCACGACCGGCAATCGCTTCTTTATACATTTCATGTATATACTCGTGAATCCTTGGGCCGTTCATAAAAAACTGCCCGGCCCGGCGAAGTTTCCCGTCGTCCGCATTCCCCACGGAGGGCAGCCCCGGAACTTTTGAAAACATATTGACGGTATCGATCCTGAACCCGTCTATCCCCTTATCAAGCCACCAGCGCATCATCTTATACACTTCTTCGCGGACGCGACTGTTTTCCCAGTTAAGATCCGGCTGTTTTCTTGTAAACAGATGAAGATAATACTGATCAGTTTTTTCATCGTATTCCCAGGCGCTGCCGGAAAAATTTGCAAGCCAGTTGTTTGGTTCGCGACCGTTTTTCCCGTCGCGCCAGATGTAGTAGTCGCGGTATTCATTGTCCCGTGACTTCCTGGATTCAACAAACCACTCATGCTCGTCCGAGGTATGGTTTACGACAAGATCCATTATCAGTTTCATTCCGCGTTCATGAATGCCTGCAAGCAGATCCTCCCACTCGGCCATTGTGCCGAATTCGGGCATAATCTCATAATAGTCGCTGATATCATAACCGTTATCGTCATTCGGCGAGCTGTAAACGGGGTTAAGCCAGATGACGTTTACTCCCAAAGACGCGATATAATCCAGTTTCCCTATTATCCCTCTCAGGTCACCTATTCCGTCCCCGTTTGAGTCGTAGAAACTTCTCGGATATATTTGATACACGACAGCTTCTTTCCACCATTTTCTTTCGACTGAGTTGTTCATTCAGTACCTTCTTTGACAACACATGATTCACGGATCAGCATCTCAGGTTCCATGATCATCTGAACAAGTTTATCAGCGTTATTGTTTTCAATCATTTCGATAAGTTTTTTACACGCAATTTCTGCATGCCGTTCTCTCGGCTGATGAATAGTCGTCAGCCTGGGTTTGAAAAAATAATCAATATCAATATCATCATATCCGACTACGGCAATATTCTCCGGGACTTTTATTCCCAGCTCCTTCATTGCCTCTATTGCACCTATGGCTTTCATGTCTGTCTGTGCAAAAATACCGTCAATTTCTTCAAGCAACCTTCGGTTTTCCATGATGAAGCTGTATCCAAATTCAAAGCTGCTTTTGACATTAAAAATATTTTCCCGGTTTTGTACTATTCCCCAGTCTTTCAAAGCATCGCGGAACCCGCGACTGCGTTCCTGGAATTCATCTTTAGCATAAACCTCGGTCAGACTGATAATTTTCCGGCAGCCGGCCTTTAAGAGACACTCCGTTGCCATATACCCTCCCCGGTAATTATCGGGATAGACATAGTTTATATTTTCCTGGTAATTGCCGGGCCATTTATAATGAAGCGAGACAAAAGGCACTTCGGATTCATTGAGGACCTTCCAGTCGTCATCATCAAGCTGCTGGATAACAAGCAAAAGGCCGTCCACCTTCCGCTGCTGTATGAGTTTTCTTATATTGCTTTTCCCTGTTTTGGGGTTTTTCGGGAAGTTTATTATACTGTCGTACTGGTTTTCTTCTATTCTGTAGCGCAGACTGTTCATAAGACTTCCGAGATATTGGAGGTCTCGGAATTTATCATCAAATTCCTGCATAATCACGCCTATTGTGCCCGTCTTTCTTGTTCTCATACCGCGTGCATTCGCGTTTAACTCGAAATTATACTCTTCGGCAAGTTTCAGCACCCGCTGCTTGGTCTCGTCCGAGATAAGCGGGCTGTCGTTAAGGCTTCTTGAAACAGTCGAATGGTTCAGACCTGCAATTTTGGCCAGTTCCTTGATGGTCAGAATAAACACCTCTTTATACAAAACATTAATGCAAACGTGTGCATTAATTATAATGCAGACGTTTGCATTAAGTCAAGAAAAAGAGAAAACCGATTTTTTATGGAATAATCTTAGCTGTCTTTTTGTAATTGCTTTACCTTTTCAACTATACTATCGGTATCAAGCTTGAATTTCCGCAGAAGTTCATCGGCACTTCCGGATTCTCCAAAGCAGTCGTTAACTCCCATCTTAACGATTCTGCAATTATTTCCGCAACCAAGACCGGCATAAATTTCCGATATGGCCGTTCCCAAACCTCCGTAAATGCTGTGTTCTTCGACAGTAATAATGATAGTGTACTTACTGATTAGCTCTTTAACCATATTTTCATCAATCGGTTTTATTGTGTGAAAATTATATAAACCTACCGATAATCCCGAATCTGACAGTGCTTCGCATGCAGCCATACAATTCTTTAAAACAGGACCGGTTCCTGCTATAGCTATTTTTTCCCCTTTATATAATTCCTGGGCCTTACCTAGTTCAAACGGGATTTTCCTTTCAATAAAATCCCCCGTATTATAACGCGACAACCTTATATAAAAGGGTCCGTCCGTTGATGCAGCTATTTTCACTGCAGCAAAAGCCTGATTCGGGTCCGCAGGGACTACCACTGTAAAGTTCGGCAGCAACCTCATTATTCCAACATCTATAAGTGATTGATGCGTTGCCCCGTCATAACCCTGCGTCAGGCCTGCACTGGATCCGCAAATTTTTACGTTAGCCTTCGGTAATGCTACCTGCTGCCTTACCTGATCAAAGCACCGACCTGTTACAAAAATAGCGAATGAATTAACAAAGACTTTTTTCCCGGCAGCTGTCATCCCTGCAGCTGTTGATATCATATCCTGTTCCGCTATCCCCATTTCAATAAATCTGCTTTTATCAACTTCAGTAATATCGTATGCGCGCGTAGATCTTCCAAGATCGCAATCCATTACAAATACATCGGGATCTATCTCAGCAATTTCTTTTAAAGCCTTACCTAATCCGTCTCGTGTAGCATCCATGATACAATTCCTTCTTATGTTCTATTCCTTCATAAGGTCTGCAATCCGCTTCTTTATTTCGGCATGCGCATTGTCATATTCTTCTTTGGACATGCTGTAATTATGATATTTATATGTATTTTCAATAAATGAAATTCCCTTTCCTTTAACCGTGTCGGCAATTATAGCCAGAGGTTTTTCCCTATTATCAACTACCAGATCCAGAGCATCACATATACCTGCAATATTATGTCCGTCGATACATTTTACATCCCATCCGAATGCCTCAAATTTCAGGTCAACAGGACTAACACGTTTTAATTCATCCACCTCGCCCTGGCTCTGATATTTATTTTTATCAACAATCACGCAAACATTTGACAGATTATAATTGGAGGTTGTCATAGCGGCTTCCCAGACCTGACCTTCCTGCAGTTCTCCATCTCCAAGCAATACAAAAACGTTTGTTTTTAATTTATCTGCCCTATCGGCAAGCGCTATCCCGTTCGAATACGATAACCCCTGACCTAACGATCCAGTAGGTGCTTCAATTCCCGGCGTTTTTAAAACATCAGGATGCCCCTGCAGTCTTGATCCAATCACTTTTATCGTCTTTAATTCCTCTTTCCCGATTATGCCGAGCCGGGCCAAAATTGCATATTGTGCCGGAACAGAATGGCCCTTACTCATTATAAATTTATCATGTTCCCGGCTTTTATAATTTCCCTTGTCGATATTCATCTTGTAAAAATACAGGCAACTTAAAATTTCTATGCAGGAAAGTGAGCCCCCGAAATGATGGGCTTTGCCGTATGAAAACATTTCAAGCACATCCAGGCGCAATTCCCAGCTTATGCGTGATAATTCCTTTATCTTTTCTTCAGTAATACTCATAATTAAAACACCTCGAATTCACCGTTTGAATTTTGTTATTTTGCCGGAGGTTGAATAAATTCGGTTACAATACCGTCGGGATCAAGAGCATAAATTACATAGCCGCCTTTATTCGTCCCGGCGGGGATTTCTGTCGGACTTCCCAGAAACTCAACTCCCTCTTTTGCCATCTCCTCTACTATTGCACCCATATTTTCAACATTAAAACATATATGTCCGCAACCGATATTCGTAACCTTTGAAGGTGTTTTATTTTCTGAACCGACATATTCTATTAACTCCAGCATCAAACCGTATCCGTTCAGATAAGCCACTTTCATGGAGCATGTTACTCCGGTTACAGTTTCAACATATTCCGTCGGCCTTTCTGAATATGAGTGAAGCTTCATTCCTAATATATCCTTATAATATTTTACTGAAACATCCAAATCAGACACAGTGAAACTTGAGTGATTAATACCTGTAATCATGAATATCCCCTTAGATATGAATCGGCTTTCCCTTTATTCCTCTGGCGGCTTCCATTATCGCTTCAGATAATGTCGGGTGACCATGAACGGCGCTTATAACATCCTCTGACAGCAATTCTGAATTCTTCGCAAGAACAAGTTCCTGAATCAGTTCTGTTGCCTCGGACCCTATAATTGAAGCACCAAGAATTTCTTCCGTTTGGGAATCACTTAGTATTTTTACAAAACCTTCAGGCTTTCCTGTAGCCACAGCTTTTCCGCAACCTATAAAAGGAAATTTTGAGATCTTGACTTTGATATCCTTTTCTTTTGCTTCCTGTTCTGTAAGCCCAACACCGGCAGTCTGCGGTTCACAATAGACGCCTCTCGGAACGGAATTGGAATCTACCCGTTTATGAGGATTTTTACCTGCCAGATAATCTGCAACAATTACTCCTTCATGTGATGCTGCATGAGCCAGCATAGGTGACCCGGCAACATCGCCGATTGCATAGATTCCTTTGACATTAGTTTTATAGTAATCTCCGGTCCTGATAACGCCCCGTTCAATTTCAATTCCGTTTCTTTCAAGTCCGAGATTTTCAATATTAGCCCGTCGTCCGACACCGACAAGAAGTTTCCCGGCAGCTACCTTTTCAACTTTTCCGTCTTTCTCAATTTCAAGAATTACAGAACCGCCGTTATTTTTTTGTTTAACAGCTTTTGTTCCCGTGAGAATTTCAATTCCCTGCTTTTTCAATTCCCGTAACAGCTCATTCGATATTTCAAAATCCTCAGACGGCAGTATCCGCTCAAGCATCTCGATTAAAAGCACTCTGACCCCAAATGCATTTAAAATATACGCAAACTCAATTCCGATAGCGCCCGCCCCCAATATTATGATGCTTTCAGGAAGTTCGGACATATTCAACAAATCTTTTGACGATATGATTGTATTTCCATTAAACTCAAATCCGGGAATTTCCCTGGGTCGCGAGCCTGTTGCTATAATGATATTTTCCGTCTCCACAAGTTGCCCGGTTGCCGATATGCGAACCGTACCCGGAGAATCTATGACGCCGACGCCTTTAATGAGATCTACCTTGTTTTTTTTAAGTAAAGAGCCTACCCCTCCTGCCAATTTTGCCGAGGCATTTCGTGAATCTTTATAGACTCTGGAATAATCGAAACCGGACAAATCCGTTTTAATTCCATATTCCTCCATCTTTTTTATTTTTTCCATTAAGTGTGCTGAAGAAATCAATGCTTTGGTGGGGATGCAACCCCAGTTAAGACAAACCCCTCCCAAATCAGCTTTTTCAACTATAGCCGTATTTAAGCCGTTCTGGGCGGCCTGTATGGCCGAGACATAACCGCCCGGACCGGCCCCCAGAACAACAACATCATATTTAGACATATAAATCTCCTATAAAAAGTCAACCACAAGCTAAAAATATAAGCTTATGATCTGGTCGGATATCAACCGACCATTACAGCTTCCCATGCTGCTGCCTGCATTTCCCTGTATTCTTTTCTAAAAGCCATTTTCATCGGATCAAACGGCTCTCTGGTTTTTAAAATTGTATATACCAAAGTGCTCATCTTGCGGGCGGCAGCTATTACACTCTTACCCGAGCCTTTCTGCTTCTTCATCGCTGCATACTTCGTCATTATTCGGTACGTCCCGGTCTTCTTTTGCATACGAACCATTCCCATCACCATCTGTACGAAGGCTGTCCTCAGTTCTACAGGCCCACGCTTTGTTATATGTCCATGATGTATTGTCATATTTGAGTTCTGCACCCATGGCACAAGCCCGGCGTTTGCTGCATATTTCTTCGCACTATCATATCTGCCGATATCGTCTGTATAGGCTCTTACTGTTGCTGCTGTTATTAGACCCACGCCTGGTATTGTCTGCAGAAGCTCAACATCTTCATCGTCCTCCACAAGCTCAGCCAAAACCTTTTCAAGCTGCTTGACTTGCGATGCCTGATTATCTATCATATCCAGTAACGGTATTACCGTTTTGGCAGCGCTTCCGTAAAAGTCGTGGTCCTCGAGACCGTTCAGGATTCGCTGCCTTTCTTTTTTACTCTGCAGCTGTCCGCGTTTGGTCTCTATTCCATAACCAAGTAATAAGCCATGCACCTGGTTCTTTAACGACACAACAGATTTTACCAGTATCGACCTGGATTTCAGCACCCTTCGAATATCCTCACTCTCTTGGGAACATAATATCGATTCAGGCAGCATGTCTTTCTCAAGAAACTCCGCCAGGGTGCGTGCATCATGTTTGTCTGTCTTTTTTACAGATTCATTCACTACCTTGAATTTCAAAGTATTCACTACAACCACTTCGACTCCAGCCTTTAACAGTTTATTGCGGAAATAACGGGCATTCCCGGTTGTTTCCACCGCTGCTCTCAACTCATATTCCTCTTCACAATATTCATCCAGCATTTTCAGAAATGCTCCATAACCATTTCCGCTGGTCGGATACATTCCCAATTGATCAATTTTTCGGTCTTCACTTAAAAGGCATACTGTAAACTGCGTTTTGTGAAGATCCACGCCAATACTCATCTTCATGTTCTATCTCCAATAGTTTGAAGCAGTGCCTATACGGTGAATTGTTCCATTCTCCTATCCGGTCTCGCAGACCATTGAATGTTTCGGTTACGGCTCTTCAATCTCCTAAACGGTCTCGCGGACCAGTAAAAATGTCGAACAGTAACCTTACTGCCTCAATTAAAGTTAAGGCAGTATATCAATTCACCAGCTCATGAAGACTTTTTATCATTCCTCCTAAAAATACCCCATAAACGGAAATTCTATGACTCTCTTTAATTCCTGCATGAATTCCGCTCCGACAGCGCCGTCAATAACCCGATGGTCCCCGCTAAGTGTTAATCCCGTTACCGGCTTCAGACAAATATCGCCATTAATACCAACAGGTTTTTCTTCTATGGATCCTACAGCCAGAATGGCCGAAGCCGGAGGATTTATTATTGCCGCAAAATCCTCAATGCCGTACATGCCCAGATTACTGATTGTAAAAGTGGGATTTGAATATTCGTCGGGTTTTAATATGCCTTTTCTGGCCCTCTCAATCAGGTCCGATAATTCGATGTTTATGTCACTGATTCCCTTTCTCTGGCAATTTCTTACAATCGGCGTTATTAAACCTGTTTCAGTTGCCACTGCGAGGGCAATATCAATATTGGGATATAAATAAATACCGTCGTCCTGCCATGAAGAATTAACATAAGGGTGCTTTTCAAGAACAACGCTGATTATTTTCATAAGAATTGCATTCAGGGAAATCTTTTCTCCCGACCGAGTTTTGTTATACATTGCCCTTGCTTTTAAAAGCTCTTCCATGATTGTTGAAACTCTTAAATAGAAATGAGGAATGTCTCTCTTTGAAGCCTCCAGTCTTTTTGCTATTGTTTCTCTCATCTTGGTAACAGGCACAACAACCGGTTTTAATGCTCCGGAGATATTCAGCTCGCTGCTTCTCATTGCTTCAAGAGTTTTATAAATATCTTCCTTCATTATCCTTCCGGCAGTACCGCTTCCGCTGATAATTGAATAATCCATATTATTCTGTGAGGCTATCTTTGCAGCCAAAGGAGATATGGCTTTTTTATTTTCATTAAAAAATGCCTTGACATCACGTTCTTCGATTCTGTTGTTACTTCCGCTTCCTGATTTTATTTGTAACAGGTCAATTTTGTTTTCCTTTGCATACCGTCTGGCACGGGGGGAAGCAACTACCCTGCCGTCAGTCCTTGTACTGACGGCAGCCATCGCTGTCGGCTCTTCAGCATCAGCATTCTCCACAGAATCTGCCGTCTTCTCTTCTTCGGAAACTTTACCCTGCCCGGGAGGAGTTTCCCCGGGGCTGCCGACCGCTGCAACAAGCAAACCGCATTCAACATCATCCCCTTCCGGAAAGTATTGCTTTAACAGTACGCCTTCATATTCAGATTCGATTTCCACAGTGGATTTATCCGATTCAACTTCCAATAAAACATCACCCTTAACTACAGAATCTCCTTCATTCTTGTACCATTTGATAATTTTTCCACTTTCCATTGTTAAGCCGAGTTTCGGCATTTGTATAGTTTCACTCATATCTTTGTCCTTCAAAATCGGTATTAATATGCTTTAATGATCAGATAGCGAGAAGTTTCTTCTGTAAGGCTTCATCCCCTAAAAGTTCAGAGGATTCACCCGTATAAACGATTTTTCCGTTATTCATCACATAACAACGATTAGCGACTTCAAGTGTTATATGAAAGTTATGCTCTACAATGAGCATAGTCATTCCTGATTTTTTAATCTCTTCCAGGCACCTGACAATCTTTTTAACAATAATCGGAGCCAGACCCTCAAACGGTTCGTCAAGGAGAAGAACCTTGTGGTTTCCGACGAGTGCCCGTCCAATGGCAAGCATCTGCTGTTCCCCTCCGCTCAGATTCCGGCCTTTACTGTTCTTTAATTTGATCAGTTCGGGAAACAATTCGTAGACTCTTTCGGTGTCCCATATACCGTCGCTTGTTTTTCGTTCAGAAATTATAAGATTTTCATTAACTGTTATATTGGGAAATATCCTCCTGGAATCAGGAACCAGGGAGATACCCTTATTAACAATTTTATCAGGCTTTAATCCGGCAATATTGTTCCCGTCATAAAGGACTTTTCCCTGTTTGGGAATTACAAGGCCTATAATACTGTTCAGCGTTGTTGTCTTACCCGCTCCGTTCCTGCCGAGCAGAGCGACAGCCTCTCCCTTTTCTATATCCAGAGAAACATCATATAAAATATGGCTTTTACCATAATAAGAATTTATATTATCTAATGAAAGAATCATCGTTTAATCTCCCAAATAGGCTTCTTTAACCTTTACATTATTCTGAATCTCAGCCGGCGTTCCTTTTGCAATTACCTTTCCGTAACTCATTACAGAAATAACATCAGAGATCGACAAAACCATATCAATATCATGTTCAATTAAAACAATAGAATGATCTTTTCTCAGATCCTGTATTATTTTCACCAGACTCTTTGTCTCTGTTTCAGACAGTCCTGCCGCAGGCTCGTCAAGAAGCAATATTTTTGGTTGTGTTGCTATTGTTATTCCCATTTCCAGAAGTCTTTGATCTCCATGAGACATTTCCTGTGCTATTGAATCTTTTTGTTGATAAAGACCAACTTTTTCAAGAATTTCTTCAGCTTCTTCAATACTTTTACCGTCAACTTTTGCAAACGGATTAAACCTGTTTTTGTTCCTTGCCTGAATAGCCACCCTGACATTTTCCAGAACTGTTAAATTACCGAAAATATTTAAAATCTGAAAAGAACGACATAACCCTAATCTGACCAGTTTGTGTGTAGGTATATGGTGTATCTCTTCTCCCTGAAAAAGAATTTTTCCATAAGTAATCGGATATTTTCCTGTGAGACAATTAAAAAATGTTGTCTTGCCTGCTCCGTTTGGGCCTATTACCGAATGAAGGGTTCCTTCTTCAAGAATAAAATCCACTCCGTCAACCGCCTTGAGAGCGCCGAAATGTTTCTTTAAACCGGCTGTTTGTAGAATTCCATTATTTTTCATAATTATGACTTCGACTCCTTTTTTACCTTCTTCTTCAGTCTGAATGGATTTCTGGCTTTCTTGTTTCCAAAAAATCCCAGGATTCCTTCCGGCGAGCCCAGTACAAAAACAACAAAAATAACACCTAATACAATCTGCCATCTGTCAGTATAAGAACTGATAAAGTCCTTTAAAAAAGTGACTATAAAGGCGCCGATTACCGGTCCGAAGAGATAATGCATTCCTCCTATAAGGGTCATTATTACAACCTCCCCGGAGGCCGTCCAATGAAGTGATTCCGGAAAAACATAATTCAGTAGAAATGCATACAGGGATCCCGCAACCGAAGCGTAAAAAACAGATATAATAAAAGCCGCAAGCTCATAAGACTTTACATCATAACCGACAAAAATTGCTCTTGTCCTGTTTTCTCTAATAGCCTGAAGGACCTTCCCGAACGGGGAGTTCACAATAATTTTCATTAAAATTAAAACAATGAGAAATATGATAAATACGAATATATAAAAATTATATTCCGGTTGGATATTTATGAATTTCAACAATGGAACCCGTTTTATTCCGCCGAGTCCGTTTTCACCGCCGGTTAAAGCCGTCCACCTGAAAACAATAAAAAATATCAATTGCCCTACGGCAATTGTTACATAAGCAAAATAAATTCCCCGCGTTTTAATTATCAGCTTGCCTATTATGGCCCCGACCAGGGTTGTAAATATTATTCCAAAAAGCATCGGCAAAAGAACTGAATTCTGAGTAAAATTAAGCTGAAACAAGGCACAGGAATATGAAGCTACTCCCAGCCATGCGGCATGCCCGAAAGAAAGAATCCCGGTAAAACCGATCAACAAATTGAAGCCTATGGCAAAAATTGCGAATATAATCATTTCTGTAGCAAGAAAGGTCGTGCTCCCGACAAGCTTCAATATAAAAGGTAAAAAAACACCTATAAGAATACCGACTGTATATAATACTGTTTTCCCTGTCTTGCCTTTGCTTTCCATTTTTTTCATAAGGTTCATTATTCGTATGCCTCCCAAATCTCGCCAAACAATCCTCTGGGGCGTACTAACAGGATAACGGCCATTATTATATAGATGATCAAATCAGACAGCATCGGCAGAAAGAGAATACTTAAACTTACTGCGATACCTATTATCATTCCTCCTACGGCAGCCCCTACAAGGCTTCCCATCCCGCCGAGTGTAACTACAACAAACGCCGGAATAATTATATTTGTTCCCATTGTGGGCGTAACACCCCACATCGGAGCGGCCAGCACACCGGCGGTACCTGCCAGCATTGCGCCGATTCCAAAAACAATTGTAAAAAATAAATTTATAGGTATGCCGAGTAGAGAAACCATCGTCAAATCCCTACTGCCTGCACGTATAATCAGTCCGTATTTTGTTTTATTCAGAAATAAATATAGAATTACCAACAAGGCCACCGTTATCGCAAGCACAAATAACCTGTACTTTGGATAAACAAGAAAACCCATATCAACAGAACCAAGTAATGATTTCGGAGTATTAAAAGGTTGTCCTGAAACTCCCCAGACAATTTTTATTAAATCCTCTATAACGTAGGCCAAGCCGAAAGTTAAAAGTAAACCATACAGCTCATCTTTTCCCTGTAGTGGCCTTAGTAAAAATCTCTGGATTAACATTCCGATCACACCAACCAATACCGGTCCCACAATAATCCCGACCCAGAAGTTGGTTATTAAAGCAATCTTTAATGCAAGATAAGCTCCCAGTGTGAACAGAACTCCATGTGCAAAATTTATTATACCGAGAGTACCAAAAATCAGGGAAAGCCCCATAGCCATCAGGATATAAAGTGTTCCCAAAATAAGACCATTCACCAATTGTGAAAGAATAATCATTCTAACCTGCCTTTATAATCAACTGTAAGGTGAAGCCTCAATAAAAGGCTTCACCTAAAAATTTTACTCAAAACTGAGTTTGGTTTTTTCCTGCAAGCGAACAGGATTCTCATCCTTAGTACAGGCAATAGACTCAAGATCTTCGCCCGGAGCCGGTACTTCGGCAACAATTTCACACCAGTCATATTCACTGGGCCATTCGTCAAGAGCCTTGACAATATATACCTGTTGAATAAGCTGATGATCCCAGTCGCGGAAATAGACATCATTTCCCTTCATGGCGTTAAATTTTGTGCCTTCAAGTTCTTTAATTACCTGCTCATGGTCCCATGTTCCGGCACGTTTAACAGCTTCGAGATATGCTACAGTTGAGATATAGTCCTGCCAGCTTTCATTTTCAGGAGGTGTGCCGTATTTCGCTTCAAATTTTTCTGTAAAAGCTTTTGATTCCGGCGTATCAACATTATAAGCCCAGACATGCGGCCAAACTCCCGTCATTACTCCGGGGCCCAGGGTCCATGCATCAGAATCATTAATAATCGCACCCGAAACCTGCATTGTTCCCCTGAGACCGAAACCTGCAAACTGTTTAAAGAAGTTAATACCGTCTGTTCCGCCTACTGAACAATATAGCACATCCGGTTTGGCTTTTTGAATTTTTATAAGATATGAACTGTAATCATTTGTTCCAAACGGGACAAGGTCGTTTGCAATTTCAGTACCGCCTGATTCTTTCAGGATTTCGGAAGCAACCTGATAAGCCGTATGACCCCAGGTATAGTCAGAAGTAAGGAAATACCAGTTTTTACCCTCTGTTTCAACCAGATATTTAGCCATAGCTCTGTTTGACTGCCAGTTACTCAGATCAGCTCTGAACATTACTCTCTGGGCATCCGATCCGGTTATTATATTGGAGTTGGCCCCTGAAGCCATGTAAATTACACCCATTTCCTGGGCTACGGCACCCATAGCGGCGGCACATGAACTTGAAACCTCTCCGACAAGCATTACCGCACCTTTCTCGGTTATAAGCTTTCTTGCCTTTTGCGCACCGATATTGGGTTTGGACTGCGTATCTTCAGCAACATATTCAAGTTTGCTTCCGAGAACTCCGCCCTGGGCATTATATTCATCCAGAGCAAGCTCGACGCCCTTGATGCCAAGTTCTCCGATTTCAGCATATACACCGCTTCTCGGTTCAACAATACCGATAATTTTAGTTTCGGCAGTAAATGTTCCGTCGTCTGCTGCCTCTTGTTCACCACCGGCAAAAACCAGAGAATTTGCCGCAATCAATAAAAGAATCGACATTAAAACGACTAATGATATGATTCCCTTCCTTTTTGTAACCATAAAACATCTCCTTAAAAAATATTTTTAATATGGCACTACCTGTTTAGCACCTTATTTACAGCTTTAATAATTTTGTCCTTATCTGGTATATTCAATTTTTCGAGATTAGGATTAAACGGCATCGGAACATCCAGACCGGCAACTCTTTCAATCGGTGCATCCAGAGCATCAAATGCCTTTTCATTAATAATGGCGGTGATTTCCGCTCCAAAACCGCTGTTTTTACAGGCTTCATGCACAATAACAACACGACCTGTCTTTTCAACAGACTGAAGAAAAGTTTCTTCATCCAGAGGCTTCAGACTTCTTAAATCTATTACTTCTGCGCTTACGCCTTCCTTTGCCAAATCTTCTGCCGCTTTCAGGGAAAAATCAACACATCTTGACCAGGTAATAATTGTAACATCATCCCCTTTCCTTTTAATGTCTGCTTTCCCCAGCGGAATAGTATATTCTTCTTCCGGAACTTCTCCCTTGGTATTATATAGAAGTTTATGCTCTATAAACAGAACAGGGTTCTCATCACGAATTGCAGTTTTAAGAAGCCCTTTGGCATCATAGGGGGTAGACGGCATCACGACATATAATCCCGGAACATGCGTGAACCAGGCTTCCAGGCTCTGGGCATGTTGCGCCGCCGAAGCTCTTCCCGCCCCGCCCTGTGTTCGGATTACCATCGGAATATTAACCTGTCCTGCATACATGTATTTTGTTTTTGCAACTTCATTTACAATCTGCGACATACAGCAGGCTGTAAAATCTATATACATAATCTCAGCTACCGGACGCATCCCTATCATTGCCGAACCAAGAGCACACCCGATAATCCCCATTTCCGATAACGGAGTGTTTCTAACCCTTTCCGCGCCGAATTCATCATAAAGCCCGGCAGTGGTCTTATAACTGCCGCCGAATTGAGCGATATCTTCTCCCAGCAGGTAAATGCTCTCATCTTTTTTCATTTCTTCCTGCTGTGCATCCCGAATTGCGTCCTTATATGTAATTATTGCCATTTTTCTCTCCTATAAAAAGTCAACCACAAGCTAAAAATATAAGCTTATGATCTGGTCGGATATCAACCGACCATTACAGCTTCCCATGCTGCTGCCTGCATTTCCCTGTATTCTTTTCTAAAAGCCATTTTCATCGGATCAAACGGCTCTCTGGTTTTTAAAATTGTATATACCAAAGTGCTCATCTTGCGGGCGGCAGCTATTACACTCTTACCCGAGCCTTTCTGCTTCTTCATCGCTGCATACTTCGTCATTATTCGGTACGTCCCGGTCTTCTTTTGCATACGAACCATTCCCATCACCATCTGTACGAAGGCTGTCCTCAGTTCTACAGGCCCACGCTTTGTTATATGTCCATGATGTATTGTCATATTTGAGTTCTGCACCCATGGCACAAGCCCGGCGTTTGCTGCATATTTCTTCGCACTATCATATCTGCCGATATCGTCTGTATAGGCTCTTACTGTTGCTGCTGTTATTAGACCCACGCCTGGTATTGTCTGCAGAAGCTCAACATCTTCATCGTCCTCCACAAGCTCAGCCAAAACCTTTTCAAGCTGCTTGACTTGCGATGCCTGATTATCTATCATATCCAGTAACGGTATTACCGTTTTGGCAGCGCTTCCGTAAAAGTCGTGGTCCTCGAGACCGTTCAGGATTCGCTGCCTTTCTTTTTTACTCTGCAGCTGTCCGCGTTTGGTCTCTATTCCATAACCAAGTAATAAGCCATGCACCTGGTTCTTTAACGACACAACAGATTTTACCAGTATCGACCTGGATTTCAGCACCCTTCGAATATCCTCACTCTCTTGGGAACATAATATCGATTCAGGCAGCATGTCTTTCTCAAGAAACTCCGCCAGGGTGCGTGCATCATGTTTGTCTGTCTTTTTTACAGATTCATTCACTACCTTGAATTTCAAAGTATTCACTACAACCACTTCGACTCCAGCCTTTAACAGTTTATTGCGGAAATAACGGGCATTCCCGGTTGTTTCCACCGCTGCTCTCAACTCATATTCCTCTTCACAATATTCATCCAGCATTTTCAGAAATGCTCCATAACCATTTCCGCTGGTCGGATACATTCCCAATTGATCAATTTTTCGGTCTTCACTTAAAAGGCATACTGTAAACTGCGTTTTGTGAAGATCCACGCCAATACTCATCTTCATGTTCTATCTCCAATAGTTTGAAGCAGTGCCTATACGGTGAATTGTTCCATTCTCCTATCCGGTCTCGCAGACCATTGAATGTTTCGGTTACGGCTCTTCAATCTCCTAAACGGTCTCGCGGACCAGTAAAAATGTCGAACAGTAACCTTACTGCCTCAATTAAAGTTAAGGCAGTATATCAATTCACCAGCTCATGAAGACTTTTTATCATTCCTCCTA
The DNA here is from genome assembly GCA_963675665.1 of Spirochaetia bacterium. Lineage (GTDB taxonomy): Bacteria > Spirochaetota > Spirochaetia > UBA9216 > UBA9216 > Thalassospirochaeta. The sequence continues at coordinate 1,288,548 of OY776510.1, read as the reverse complement.
AATGTTTTTACAGAGTGTATACATCGGCTGTTAAATCCTCAACAGGAGGCTCCGGGCTTTCCTTTCCAAAAGCAACAGCTTCTTCCATAAGTGCATCTACTTCATCTTCAATCTTTTTTGCCGATGCTTCAGTCAACACTTTCATCTTAATAAGATTCTCTTTAAATTTCTTAACCGGATCCCGCTTCTTTGCTTCCTCTACCTCTTCTTTTTCCCTGTAACCGGTTCCGGGATCACCCACATAATGGCCGAGGATCCTGTAAGTTTCCGCATTTATAATTGACGGCCCTTCTCCCTTTCTTGCCTTATCAACAGCTTTTACGGCTGTTTCGTAAACGGAAAAAACATCATTTCCGTCACAGGTATACCCTTCAATACCATAACCTGCAGCACGTGAAGAGAGATCTTCAACCTTCTGATGATCTTTTCTGGGGGTTGATTCGGCAAACTGATTGTTCTGAATTACAAACACTATGGGAAGTTTCCATACCGCAGCCATACTGATCGCTTCATGGACGCTTCCCTCGTTCGTGGCCCCGTCGCCGAAGAAGCTGATAATCACATTATCAGTTTTCTTCATCATTAAACCCAATGCTACGCCTATGGAAATAACAGGCCCGCTTCCGACAATACCTGTTGCGCCTAAAACGCCTTCCGATACACTCGCCATATGCATTGAGCCGCCCTTTCCGTGATTATAGCCGGTTTTTTTGGCAAATAATTCAGCCATCATTCTTTTTACATCCATACCTTTGCTAACCATATCTGCATGTCCCCGGTGGGTCGGCTGTACAAAATCTCCATCTTTCAAACAGGCCGATACGCCGACAGGTATTGCTTCCTGTCCTAACTGGGAATGCAGGAAACCCGGAAGCTCATTATTCTTAAAAAGCTTTATTGTCACATTCTCGAATTCTCTACAAAGAACTAATTTCTTATATAGATCTGATAGTTTCGCTTTTGGAATTGACATCTTCGTCTCCTGATGTTAAATTTAGTACATCTGATGTTCTGATCATCATCTGTAGTGATTCTACAAGCACATTTTTGTGCTGTCAAGTTTTTTTTATGCATATTGTTTTGTTACCTATGTCAATTTTTTTTAAATATAGATTGATATACTGTTTGCAAATAAATATGCTATGATTGATATAAGGCAGGTTTCCATGATAAAAAAAACAATTAAACAAAAAACTGTTGTAGGGCAGGTTCTTGAAGACATTAAGGAATTAATAGCTAACGGAACATTTGCGGTAGGAGAAAAAATACCAACGGAGCCCGAACTTGAAGAAATGTTCGGGATAGGCAGGTCTTCCGTAAGAGAAGCTATAAAAATCCTTCAGTATCTGGGCATACTTGAAATGTATCCGGGAAGAGGAACTTTTGTCTGTGAGAACTCCAACCTGTCGAAAGAGGTTCTTTCATGGGCGATTTTACTCGGTAGAAAAGATTTTTTCGAACTTATCGAACTTAGAAGATCTGTAGAGCTTATGTCAGTTAAAGCATTCATCTTGCGGCATCATGAGTTAGGCAAAGAATGGGATTATATATTTAAAGAAATTGAAGACAGACATAGAAGTATGCAAAATTTTGAAAACCCGTCCACTTTTATTGAGAACGATTATGAATTTCACGGCACAATAATCGAAGGAAGCGGAAATTCTGTGTTTATAGATATTTACCAAACGTTGAGTTCTTTTATGCATGAAGAGATAAAACGCGCATTTATATCTGCATTGCCCGGGAATTTAAATATAATCCATTCCGAGCATGATGCAATTTTAAATGCAATAAAAAGCAGGGATATTGAAAATGCTCAGGAACGCGTAGAGACGCACATAGAACATATTATCAACCGTGTCGAGAAATCTTTTACATCCCGGGTTGCTTATACCGAAACCACGTAAAACCTCTGTAAGGATAAAGGTATTGATATGAATTTAAAATCTGTCAAGGCGGAAGGGGCTCCTTATGAAATCGGCCTTCAGCATGGAAACCTGGCAAAAGACGAAGTTATCCGCAATTGTGAATTTTATTTAAAACTATGGGAGGATGGTTCCGGAATTCCTTCTCGTACTATTCTTGATGATGCTGCAGCTTTTATTCCTTACATCGAGGCATTTGATACCGACCTCCTTCAGGAAATAAAAGGGCTTGCCGACGGGGTTAATTTAAGTATAAATCATATTGTTGCATTAAATTCACGTTGGGAATTAAATTATAAATATATTCCGGAAATGGCCAAAACGCTTGAAGGCTGCACATCCTTTGCGCTCTCTTCTCCAGCGACAAGAAATGGCGCTGTTTTTTTAGGCCAAAACTGGGATTACAAACCCCGGCAATATCAGCAATGCCTGTTGCTTCATATAAAACAAAAAGCAAAGCCGGACATAGTGCTTCTTACGGAAGCCGGAATCATCGGACATAAGGGTTACAATTCAAAAGGAATCGGCGTTGCCTTGAATTTCATAAAAACTTCTGCAGATCATTTCAAACCCGGACTGCCGTTTCTGATCAAGGTGAGAGGGATACTGAACAGTAAAAACTATGCTGAAAGCATTAACATAATAACCGGCAACACCGGTCCGAATTCCGGAAATTTAATGTTGGGCTACAGCACCGGGGAGACAATAGATATTGAATGTACGCCGTCTTCAAACCCGACTCTAAATTCAACTGACGGAATTCTTGTACATAGTAACCATTTTCAAAGTAGTCTTGTAAAAGAAAAAGATACCGGCTGTCAGCTTCTTCCTGATACTTTTACAAGAACGGAAACCTTGAAGGCACATTTTATCAATTGCTCAACCGGCATAACAGAAGATACAATAAAAGCAGGATTGAGAAACCATGTCGGTTATCCCGATTCAATCTGCCGACACAGAAGAGAAGATGTTGAAGACAACAAACAGTGGGAAACCGTTATTTCATTCATGGTCAATTTGAACAACGGCGAAATGAACTACTGTTACGGACCTCCGTGCAGGAATTCATTTAATAAATATTCTCTTTAATATACCCGGAAAAAGCCTCAAAAAAAGCCGCTTCGCTCCCATACCCGAGGATTGTGTAATCCTCCGGGTTGTTTGTGTATTTAAGAAATCTCCGCCGGTCTCCCTGCAGTCCGCCGTTAAGGCACTCTTCGATTATAAATTTCATCATCCAGCCTGAAGCGTTATATGCCTTGCGTGTTTCATCATCACCCTTGTGATAAAATGCCATATCGGATAAACGCTTCGGGATATCCTCCGGGAGCATCGGATTGAGACGATCCGAATAATATTCTGCCATACCCTCGCGAATAAAGATATACCTGGACGGGAAATACAGATGCACCAGTTCATGCACCGCAACCTTTTTCATGTCCTTCCCGATTTTTATTACTTCTTCATCATAGGGAGAAGTCAGATGTATCCGGTGACCGACATGATCGGCCAGGGCTGTTGTAGTCCCAAACGGTTTATCGCAGTGCAGGGCATCTCTGAAAAAGGAAACCCGGTCCGGATAAATATAAAAATCAACTTTAACAGGAAGCTTTTTCTGAAAAAGCAATTCAAATTCCCTGCTTTTTTCATCAAGCAGTTGATAAAAATCCGAATAATCATCGGCGTCGCGGGCATAAAACCGGAAGGAACCGGTTTCTGCAAAAAGCTCCATCCCGGAGGTGTCGGCGGCGAAAATTTCTGCCGTCAAAAACAGACATAACAATAATGAAAAAAGGATTGTTTTTAATATTTTAACAGGCATATCCCCAGTTTATCATAAAGAAAAATATTATCCCTACAGCCAAAGCAGTTTTTTATTGTATTGTCAGGAATATACCAATTTATCCGTCCGTAAAAATAATATTCAATCCGGACAGATACTGACAATTGTTATTGGTAACAGGAAAGTGCACCGAAAGCTGATGCCAGCGGACCCAGTTTTGCCTGCTTCAAATCCGGAACGTGAGGGATCAGTGAAACAAGTCTTTCACGAAGCAGCGGTCCTATAACCGAAAAGGCGTTTGCCACACCTCCTCCTATAATAATAACCTCAGGATCCAGCAGACATATTATCTGAGCTATAGCAATTGCAAGATAATCGAGCGAGTTCTCAATTGTTTTAACCGCCCACTCTTCACCTTTTAAACAGGCTGATATTACCGCTTCGGCTGATATTTCCAACGGTTCGATATTCATTTCTTCGAGATGCTTTCTTGCATTATACTCTATACCCAAACCGGAGGAAACACTCTCCAGGGCTCCGAATCCTGAATGACGGTTTTCATGGAGTGAATTCTGATTAATGGGCATCCTGCCCATCTCTCCGGCACACCCTCTTGCACCGCTATAAAGCTTGCCATCCAGAATTATCCCCGCGCCTATACCGGTCCCTAAAAAGATGGAAACAATATTATTAAAGCCTTTCCCGGCCCCGGAATACCATTCTCCCAGACAGGCCAGATTGGCGTCGTTTTCAATCTTTACGGGAACGGAAAATTTTTTCCGTAATTGTAATCCAATCGGCCTGTTTTTCCAGCCCAAAGCAGGGGCCCAGACAACCATCCCGTCTTCACCTGTTACCGGGCTGTTTACACCTATACATATTGCCGTATTATCATTTGAGCAGGGCCCGTCATGAAGAGTAATTTCAATAAGCTGGACCAAATCATTAAAATGATCATCCGGCGACTGTTTTTTGTGTTGTATACGATGTTCCGCCAAAACGGAACCGGATGTATTCATTAATACAGAATGCATTTTCGTTCCGCCGATATCTACTGCAATAATAAGGTCTTTTCTCATATCTGCTTTTTCTTTTAACAAATCCATAATCAATCCTGCCGCACCTTAACAGGTTCTCCCAAGCGGGAGGACTCATATAAAGCATCAACAATTTTCATCAGTATACATGCCTGGTCGGGCGTACTTAGCGGCTTTTCTTCTCCCTTTATTGCCTTTATGAAATTTTCCGCATTTCTTACACGCCCCATTGCTTCATCCGGATTAAAAATAACCCGCCTGTTAACAGGCAATCCGTTTTCATGAGTATACAGCTCACATATATCCTCACTGCTTTCATCAATTCCGTCAATATGATAAATGCGTTCCACTTTTCCACCGGCCTTTTCTCCCTGAAAAGTAACACTGCATTGTTCTTTTTTATTTAATTCAGCCCATGAATTTCTTACAAATAAAACTTGTCCCGTCCTGAATGTTATAAATGCATGACTGGCGGTTTCAACATCAGTTATACCCATGGCATTATCAGGAATGCCCCAGGGGCCCTTGAAGGATTTGTTATCCGAAAAATTATCAAATGTTTTAGACAAGACCCAATCCGGTTCCGGGAAACCCATAAAAGACAATGCCATATCAGCCATATGCAGCAAGTCAATAACAGGCCCGCCGCCCGATTTGCTTTTATCTGTAAACCATCCACCAAAACCCGGAATTCCCGTTCTTCTAATCCAGACGGCCTGCGCTGAATTTATTTTTCCGACTTCTCCGTTATCAATATATCGCTGCATTGCCAAAGTCTCAGGCCTGGCCCGATTATTAAAATTAAACATAAGAACCCGGTTATTTTTTTCTGCAGCATCACGCAATTCGGCAGTTTCCTGATAATCAAGCGCAGGAGGCTTTTCACAAAAAACATGCAACCCTGCTTTAAGACATTTGACGGAATAGCTGTGGTGATACACATTGGGTGTTATTATTGAAACAGCATCCATATCCGTATGGTTTTGCAGCATTTCATCCACATTTGAATATACCGATTTAATCGAATATTTTTCACCCAAACGCTTTGCTGATTCTATTGTCCTTGAGGTAACGGCAATAATTTTTGCACCGGCTTTTTCAAATCCGGAAATATGATAATCAGCCATTCCTCCCGCCCCAATAATTCCTATTTTCATTGAAACTCAAACCTCCATGTTTATTGTGTAATTAACCGATTGCGAGTATATATATCACGCAATCGGCATATTATAATGTTACCCGGCTCAGGGCTCATCCGGAAAGTAATATCTCTCCGCGTTATCTTTTGTTATTAATGCAGAAGATAAAACTATTCTTTTCGGAAGGACTTCCTGATAAAAATTATTTAAACCGATATTCCTTACGCCCATAACCGCCAGAGAAACAGCTGTAGCACACTGCGAAGGCGGAAATGTCATATTTCCCTTAATCAACGGATGACTGTCGTTGATTATCATCTCGATAATATTTTTATCACCTGCTCCGCCGATAGCCGCACGAAGATCCGTTCGTCCGGATTCATCATAGGCCTGCATTGCGCCAATTAAAACATCATCATCGGTAGTTATTAGGCCGTCAATCCTGTCATAACGCTGTAAGTAATTTTCCATTACTGTCAGTGCTTTCTGACGGTTCCAATCTGCCGGCTGGGAATCAATTACATTAATCCCCGGATATTTAGCGGCAACGTCATAAATTGCCTGATTTCTGTCTGTCGTGTGTGAACAGGGTATACCTTCAATATTTACTACATCGCCTTTGTATTCCAGCTGTTTACACAGGAACTCCATCCCGACACGTGCATATTCGTAACTGTCGATAGTCAGCCAGATATTATAACTGCTGTCTGTGACGCCTCTATCCAATACCACAACATAGATGCCGCTGTCGAAAACCTCTTTTATAGTTGAGGTTAAAGTAGTATCAAACGGAAAAACCACCAGGGCATCAATTCCGGTAATCACCAGGTCCTGAATGTCATTCGCCTGTTTGTTCACATTATCAGCTGTAACAAGAACAAACTCGATGCTATTGTCCTTCTTTCCCCAATCCTTAATTGCCCGCTCCGTCTGATAGATGCATCGGGCCAGATATCCATGGGTAGCCGAGGGCATTGAAACTCCCACCCGGATCGGTTCGGTTGATTTATTTGTATCAGAATTGTTATCGGACATTTCTGTCGATTCTTCCATTCCAGACTTTTCTACGGAAGCCCCTTCATTTTTTACGCAGCTTACGGCGAAAATGAGAGTTCCCGACAATATAACGGAAAATAATACAATCTGTATTCTTTTTAACATTTCTTCTCCTCCAATTTCTTTTCTCCTGAATTTTTTCCTAACCAAGAATCTGCACAATAATTAAAACCGTTTACATAGGGCCCTCCTTTTGAAAGGAATATCCGGCATCTTCGGCCGGGCTATTCCCTGTATCCTGTACCTGCCTGCTGTATCAGAACAGCACCGATGATTATCAAACCTTTAATAGTTCCCTGCAGGTATGCCGAAACGCCGACTATATTGAGCATATTATTTAATATTCCCAGGATAATTACTCCGAAAACGGTACCCCAAATCGTCCCGCGGCCTCCGTTCATCGCCGTCCCTCCGACAATTACAGCCGCTATGGCATCCAGCTCAAACCCGATTCCCAAATTCGAAGTCGATACAGCATTAAACCTCGACGCTAAAAGAAGCGCTGAAATACCTGATACCAATCCGGAAATTGTAAATGTTATTATCTGAATTCTATTGATATTAATGCCCGAAAACCGCGCTACATTGCTGTTCGCTCCGACCGCACAGACATGACGGCCATATTTTGTATTGTTCAACAGGATGCTGAACAATACTGCGATTAAAAACATTGTAACGACCGGAACGGGAATGCCGAAAATCGCCCCCATACCTATACGGCCGAAAGACGAAGTACCGGACCTGATTTCACCGGCCTTTCCTATGAACAACGTCATAGATCTGTAGATCGTCATGCCGCCCAATGTCGCAATAAAAGAAACGATTTTCCCCCTTGCAACAAGGAGACCGTTCATAAACCCGGAACAAACCCCGATAAATATGCTTACGAATATTGTCAGTGTAATAGCGACTGGTACTATAAAAACTTTCAACACGGCGTTTAGAAACAGCATCAATATTAATCCGCAAAATGCAACGAGAGAGCCGACCGATAAATCTATACCTCCGCTGATAATTACGAACGTCATACCTAAAGCTATAATGCCCGTATAGGAAACCTGACGTAGAATGTTGATTAAATTCCGCGTTTGAAGGAAATGCGGGCTGATAATTGCTGAAATAATTATAAAAACTACAAGAACATTGGCTGTAGCGTTCTTTCTCAATAATTTCACTATTTTCCGACCAATTACATGGGCCATCATAACTGCTCCTTTTTATTTTCTTGTACACCCGTAGCAAGAAACATAATTTTCTCTTCAGTCAAATCCTCTCTGCCGATCTCACCCGATATCGAGCCTTTCCGAACAACTATTACCCGGTGGCAAAGTTTGATGATTTCTTCCTGCTCCGATGAAATGAGGATGCATGCTATTCCGGCTTCGGCCAGTTCTCTTATAAAATGATAGATCTCCTGCTTTGCCGACACATCAACACCGCGTGTCGGTTCATCCAGAATTAATACTTTGGGCCTGGTGTCTACAATCTTTGCAAGGGATACTTTCTGCTGGTTGCCGCCGCTTAAACTATCAAGTCTTGCATCAAGCTGCAGTGCTTTTATATTAAATTTCCTTTTATATTCGGAAGCATTCGCAATCTCTTTTTTTCTTACCAGGAATTTTAAGAAGGATCTGCAATAATGTTCTATAGATGTTAACGTGATGTTCTGGTAAATGGGAAATGAAGTAATTATTCCCTTTCCCTGCCGATCTTCGGATAGATATCCGATTCCGAGCTTATAGGCTTCCGACGTTCTTTTTATCTGAACAGCCTTATTGTTTATGTATATTTCTCCCGCTGCGCGCCTGCGTATTCCAATTATGGTCTCGGCAATTTCCGTCCTGCCGGCTCCTACCAGGCCCGCCAATCCGAGGATCTCCCCAGGCCGTACGCCGAAAGAAATTTTATCTATCTTATCTCCGTCGCTCAGGTTTTTTAACTCAAGAGCATAGTCTTTTGCTTCAACTTTCCGGGGAGATATTAAATTTTCAATATCCCTGCCGACCATGCTTTTAACCATTTCGGCTTTTGACATATCAATTGCAGGTTTACGAATAATGAAATTACCGTCCCGAAGAACGAGAACATCATCACAGATTTTTTTTACCTCATCCAGTTTATGGGAAATAAAAACGACGGCAAATCCCCGCTCTTTAAGTTTTAATACCAGGTTAAACAGAATATCCGTCTCGAATTCGGTAAGGACCGTAGTCGGTTCATCCATGATAAGTAATCTTGCGTTAATGGATAACGCCTTGCTTATCTCAACCATCTGTTTTTCCGCCGCACTCAAGGTCCCAATATCGGCTTCGGGATCGATATCAACTTCCAGTTCACCCAGAATAGATTTGCTGCGGTTAATCATGGTTTCCTTCTTCAGGAAACCATATCGATTGTAAAGTTCTTTTCCCAGAAATATATTTTCATATACCTTCAGGGTATCTATTAAATTAAATTCCTGAGGTATAATGCTTATACCCAAATTACAGGCCGCTTCGGGATTGGGTATTGATGCTTCTTTCCCCTGCAAGAATATTTTTCCGGAAGTAGGAGCCACCAACCCGCTGATAATTTTCATCAGAGTCGATTTCCCCGCGCCGTTCTCACCGATTATTCCCAATACTGAATTACTGAATAATTCAATACTGATATTGTTTAAAACCGGCACTCCCGAATATGCCTTTGAAATATTCTTGGTTGAGAGCAATGCTTCCCTCATTGTTTCATTCCTGAATCGAATGCAAATTCAGATGCCGGATAATTCAGGTTGCGAACCAACTCCAGTGATTCTTTCGCACCGAACTCCCTTTCCATTCCTGAATCCTCCCATTCGACAGAAAGCGGCCCTTTATACCCAATTTGATTTAATACGCGTATGATATTCTCGAAATCAACATCACCGTGCCCCAGAGATCTGAAATTCCAACCCCGTCTGACATCACCGAATTCCAAATGAGAACCAAGTATGCCGGCCCGGCCGTCCCTGTTGACTGCAACATCCTTCATATGTACGTGATAAATACGTTCCTTAAAATCTTGAAGGAACATTTGCGGATTTATTCCCTGCCAAAAAATATGGCTCGGATCAAAGTTCAAGCCGAGAGTTTCTCGCCAGTCAAAAACCTCAAACAAACGCTGTGTCGAATAATAATCAAATGCCATTTCTCCTGAATGAACTTCCAGCGCAAATTTGATCCCGTATCGATCAAACTCGTCGAAAATCGGCGTCCACAGCTCGTAAACTTCGGAATAGGCTTTAGCGATCATTGATTGAGGAGTTTGCGGGAACGAATACCAGTATTTGAATACCGGGGATCCCATAAAACCGCTTACAACTTTTACACCCATGTTTTTAGCCGCACGCGGAACAAGCATCATCTCTTCAATAGCCCATTTTTGGATCTTTTCCGGATTCCCTTTACATTCCGGCGGAACCAGATTATCCGAGCGCGGGTCGTACAGATCAGCGACAAATTTTCCAGCCAGATGTGCGGCCAGGGCATAGCAGCTTAAATTATATTTTTTTAATATTCCCTTTTTTTCATCTGCATACGCCGGATCCTCAGCTGCTTTTCTGATATCCAAATGATCGCCGAAGAGTGCGATTTCAATTCCGTCATATCCGAAACCGCTCATTTTGCTGCAAAGCTGTTCGAATGACAAATCCGCCCATTGTGCAGAAATGATCGTGATAGGTCTGACCATATTTACCTCCTGATTGATTATTCAATACCGTCTGAACCCCCATCTCATCAGCGAATTAACAGACAGGCTTTCAAAGATCGAAAGCCTGTTGTCAATCTTCCTAATAAGATTTATTTACTTAAAAACCGATCAACATTCTCCTGTGTTATCAGTACAAAAGGGATGTTAGTTGTTTTATCGAACGATATTCCTTCAGCTATCCTGTAAGCGACATCGACGCTACCGGCGCCCTGCCCGTCGGCATCCTGCAAAACCGTCGCATCAAGCTCACCGGCTTTAACGCTTAACATTGCATCTTCGATAGCATCAACGCCGATAATGACGATCTCGTCTTTACGTCCGGAATTGATGACGGCATTAAGCGCTCCCATAGCCATATTGTCGTTTTCCGCCGCAATGGCGTCGATCTCAGGGTATTTCTGGAGCCAGTCCTCGGTTATACGCATACCTTCTTCCCTTAACCATTTCCCGGTAAGCGATTCAAGCACTGTTACGCCCGGTTCGGTGTATATAGTGTTTTTTAAACCCTTGTCACGATCGATCTGGGCTGAATTACCGATATCCCCTTCAAGCTGGAGAACCTTGCCTTCGGCTTTCCCTACGCCGCCCAGTTTTTCAGCAATAAACCTGCCCATTATTTCACCGGCCTCAACATCATTTGATCCGACAAATGCGGTGGCTTCATCAACATTACTTGTCTTTGAGTTCACTATAACCAGCGGAATATCCGCTTCATTACATTTATCAACAATTGCAGCGCATCCGTTTGCATCAACAGGGCTCATTATGATGACATCAACATTCATGGCTATCATGTCGTCAGCCTGGTTAATCTGCTTTTGAACATCGGTATCAGCGTCAATCTGTAAATATTCCTGAATTTTTCCATCCGACACCAGCGAATCAAGAGCTGATTCCTGTGCTGAATTCAGCAGTATCTGATATTGATCAGAGCGGCTTTTCTGAAGGATGCCGATTTTTATCCCCCCTTCTCCGTCCTGTTCCGATGTCCCGTTGGAAAACACGGGCATAAGGACTACCGACGCCATTATCAGGCAAAAACCCAATAATACTTTCTTCTTCATTATTTTCCTCCAATAAATTTTTTTACCAAAACCCAACTGTTTTGGTTTAATCTTTAAAACAGTATTAAATCCCTATCCGTTCGATCGGCGACTTATGGTTATGTCGAGGATGACCGCACCGAGAATTATGAATCCTTTGACTATCTGCTGATAAAAGGAGGATACTCCCATCAGGTTCATCCCGTTGTTTATTATTCCTATCATGAGGATGCCGACCACGGTTCCGTGCACTGTTCCTATCCCGCCGTTCAAACTGGCCCCCCCGATTACGACCGCGGCTATGCCGTCCAATTCGTAGCCTACGCCGATTGACGGCTGCCCGGCATTGACACGTGAGGTAAGGATCACGCCCGCAACTCCCGCGAATAAGCCCATCATCATATATGTAAGAAGTTTATTTTTAAAAACATTTACACCCGATGCCACAGCGGTGTGAATATTCCCGCCTATCGCATACACGTACTGGCCGTATTTTGTACGGCTCAGAAGAAAATGGCCGATCAGAATAATCGCGATCAGGATAATTATCGAAAAAGGAATAAGTCCGAAAAGTTTACCCTGTCCGATTTGTTTATAAAGTTCACTTTTCAAAACAAAAGACTTTCCATCACTGATTACGTAGGCGGTTCCTCTTGCTATCAGCATTGTTCCGAGCGTAACCACAAACGGGAACATATCGAATTTGGCAATAAGAAACCCGTTGAATAAACCGATAATTCCGCAGGCCGCTATTGCAAGCAGAACCGCCCCAATTACATTATCAGAATTAGCATTCAGCACCGCTCCGACAACAACTGATGCAACCGCGATCATGGAACCTATGGAGAGGTCTATGCCTGCGGAAATAATCACAAAAGTCATTCCTACCGCAATAATCCCGTTTATGCTGATCTGGTTTAATACATTTATTAAATTTCTAATCGTTCTGAATGTCGGACTTGCCAGCAACAGAAAAATTACCATTGCAACAAGAACAAGAAAAATGCCGTATTTCCGTGTAAATGATATTAAATCCAATGCTGCCTTTTCTTTTTTCCCGGTTATCATAAATCTATACTCCTAGTGCTTTAGCCAATATTTTTTCCTGGGCGATCGCTAAATCAGTCATTTCGGACCTGTTGAATTCACCATTGATGCGTCCTTCATGAATAACCAATACCCGATCGCTCATTCCGAGAATCTCCTCCATTTCCGAGGATATGAGTATTATTGCCATGCCGTTTTTTGCAAAATTGTATATCAGTTTGTAGATCTCATGCTTAGCCCCGATATCAATGCCGCGTGTGGGTTCATCAAGTATCATCAACCTTGGTTCGGCCATAATCCATTTTGCAAGAATTACCTTCTGCTGATTCCCGCCCGACAGATTCAGCGCATTTACTTTTAAATGCGGAGCCTTAACAGACAGCTTCGAAGCCGTCTCGAAAACTCTTTTTTCATTCAATTTATGATTAATAAATAATCCCGGGTTTTGACGTTTCAGGTTTGGAAGGCTGATATTTTCATAGATGCTCCGGCATAGAACAAGGCCGTATTTTTTTCTGTCTTCCGTTACCATCGCTATACCTTTTTCAATGGCATCCGAAGTATTTTTTATTTTAATTTGATTTCCGTTCCAGTAGATTTCTCCGGAATCAAGCGAATCTATACTGAAAATTGATTTCATAATCTCGCTTCTGCCTGCACCGACGATTCCCGCGAAACCCAGGATCTCGCCTTCTCTGACCTCGAAGCTGACATCGCGGAAGACGCCTTTACGCGAAAGATTTTTAACTTTAATCACAACATTGCCCGTTTCAACGGGTTTTTTGTAATAGATGTCGGTAAGCTCTCTGCCTACCATCATTTTTATAAGCTGGTGTCTGTCTATCTCTTCGGTCTTTTCAGTTCCGATAAAGCAACCGTCTCTCAATACAGTTACTGAATCACTGATCTGCTTTATTTCATCCATCCGGTGAGATATATAGATAATGCTGATTCCCCTGCCTTTTAATTCTTTAATAGTTTTAAAAAGCTTTTCCGTTTCATCGGCATCCAATGATGATGTCGGTTCATCCATGATGATCAGCTTTGCATTAAAGGTCACCGCCTTTAAAATTTCCACCATTTGCATTTGCGCTATGGTCAGACTGTTCATCTTCACATTCGGCTCTTTATCAAGACTATATTTCCCGAGGATTCGAACTGTGTCGGCATTCATCTTTTTTTTATCTACTACTATCTTCCCCCTCTTCATCGGTTCCCGGTTCAGGAAGATATTCTCGGCAATAGTCATATGCAGTACAGGGTTCAATTCCTGATAGATCATACTTATTCCTGCACCGAGAGCATCAGCCGGGCTGGAGAAAACGGCAATTGATCCGTCAAAACAGATATTACCCTTGTCAGGCTGGTACAGCCCGGCGGCAATTTTCATCAATGTAGATTTACCGGCGCCGTTTTCCCCCATTAAAGCATGGACCTCTCCTTTTCGAACCTTGAAATTGACATTGTCAAGGGCCAGCGTGCCGGGAAAGCTTTTCGTTATATCGTTCATTTCCAGGATAAAATCATTATCACCTGTATTCATTCAGTTCTTCCCCTGTGTTGTATGTAAAAAACTATCAGCCAGATATTTGGTCAAAACGGCTCGTGACTCTTTCTTATGCCTGTCTTCATCTTCCGATTTTGACGTTACTTCGTAATATTGCGAGCCTGTAATGTATTTTCCGTACACCTTTCCGTACTCCAGGGGATGAACAGGATCATTATCGTTAGCCACTATCAATACCGGAACATCGATGTTGCGCCATCCGCCACGATCCGAACATGGTTTATCCGAGGGTAATTTTCGATATTTTGAAACTGTCTCCTTTGCTTTCTTATATTCAAACATGCTTAGAAAAGAATGGGCGGCGGCAGGATATTTTTTTTCAAGCCTGTGAAACCAGTCCTGCTTTTTTAATATTTCGCAACCTTCGTTCTTTTCATAACCTTCAATAAGGGACGCAACGCTGTCGAACATTTCCCGGATGTCAGGACTCATGGGAGCGTCAAGCCATGCCGGCCTGAAGATGACGAAGCCCTTAACGCGTTCCCGGTATCGCATTGTAAAATTAATAGCTACTCCGCCGCCCATGGAAATCCCGCCGACAACAGCCTTCTCAAGCTTCATTACATCCATAAACCGCAAAAGATCATCAGCGAAAACATTGAAGTCGTCGGATTCTGCGAAGCCGGCCGATGTGTCGCCGTGTCCCCTGAAATCAAAACTCAAAAACCTGAATCCTTCGACCGGGGCAATTAACGAATAAGGCTGCGTCAAATCTCCGCCAAGGCCATGCTGGAAGATGAAGGGTACGCCGTCTCCGATATCCACATAATTGAAATCTGCACCGCAGTTTTTAAAAGTCGGCATATCGTTTATCCTTTTGCAGCTCCGTAAATCTTTCGTTAAGAAATTTAACACTGTCGTCCACCTGCGGTTCCGACAAACCATGCAGAATTACAGCGCCCGTATAACCGTGTTTGGCAAGCAGTTTCAGGTAGATCCGGTAATCAAGAACCCCGAGACCTGCTGCAGTAAACCCGAATTCAGGTTCCGCTATGAAATCCTTTGCATGAGCAAGAACAATATTTTCACCGAGCAAACCGAAAGCCTGTTCAAGCATGTATTCCATTTTTAAATAATCCTGCGGACGGAATAAATTAGCAGCATCCATAATCACTTTAAGATTTTCCGTTTTCATTTCACCAAGCAGCAGTTTAGCTTTTACCGCACTGTCGACTACATTTGAAATCTCCGGTTCGATTGCCATGGTAATACCGAATTCCTGGGCAATTTCCAGGGCGGCCGACATCGTCCTGCACAAATCCGTCCACGCCTCTTTTGTACAGTTGTCCGGATGAAACTTCCACATGCTGGTTTCATCCTTTGTTCCCGTACAAAGACTTATTACCGATGTTCCGATACCGGAACAAGCCGAGGCAAGGACTTTAAGTCTCCTTAACCCTTCAGCGCGTACCTTCTCGTCCGGATGAACCATATTAAAAGTTCCGGAGACGGCATTTATAGACAACCCGCGTTCCTCTGTTTCTTTTTTAATCCTTGATATCAATCCCTTTTCAATTACATCGGGCATTGATTCAAGACCTGCAGACGACATATTGAACTGAACATTCAGAAGACCTCTTTGCCTGACCGCATCGAGAACATCTTCAAGAGAATCCTTTTTAAAAGTTTTCGTAAAAATACCTATATCCATTACTTCTTCAATCCTGTTATTTCATTTCATCCAAAATATTATGGACGGCACCATATCACTCTATATATCAGTCAATAAAACCTTATCGCCTGTTTGTACGGATCTGGTAATTGCGACCAGGGCCCTGACAGCAGCCTCACCGTCCTCAACCGAAGCCCCCTTTATCGGCGTATTATTAAGTATTGAATCAGCAAACGCTTCTACCTGAAGTTTATAAAAATGAGCATCTTCACCGAGAGGTCTTCTATACAGTCCGTCTTTAACGGAAAAAACCTCGACATCACTTGATTTGAAAAGCCAGGGATTGTACGTTTTTGCCAGTACGCTGCCGTATTCTCCGTAAACATTAAACCCTTCATGCCAGTCCATCCTGACAGCTACAGTTAAATCAAGATTTCCAATACAGCCGTTTTCAAATTCGACCGAAACAAGCCAACTGTATGCATTGAACCGATTCAGCATCCGGGCCTGGACGCTCCTGATAGGACCGCAAAGATACCTTGCCGTGTCGACAAGATGACTCCCATGCGTAAACATATAATAACGCTCTTTATTTTTTTTGACGTCGCCGGCGGGCTTTCGTGCCTTATCACTCCTGTAGATAACAGGCTGAACATTATCAGTCACCTGGTAACGGTATATACTGTCGCAATACCACGCTTTAATGGCTAAAAGTTCGCCAATCTCATTTTTAATAAAATCTCTCGCAAAAGCTATTCCCGGATCAAACCTCTTCATATTTCCGATCTGAACAACAAGATCCTTCTCTGCTGCGATTTTCCTGAATTTTAGACATTCCCCTGAATCAACTCCCAGAGGTTTCTCAATAAGCACATGCTTTCCGGCATCCAACGCCTTTTCAGCGCATTCGATATGGAATTGATCAGCTATCCCGATGATTACTGCATCAACATTCTGATCTGCAAGCATATCATCATAGTTATTGTAGGCTTTAGCTACGTCATGTTTTGAAGCCATCTTTACCAGAAGGTCTTCCGCCACATCACATACAGCATACAACTCTGCATTTCCGGCTTTTATACATGCTTCGAAATGCGCAGCCTGCGAAATCGGACCGCAGCCCAAAACCCCTATCCTGATTTTTTTGTTTCCATCTATTGTGTTCACAGTTTATAATCACTCCTCAGCCTCAAAACAATATAATTTTTATCGTTAATGCTCGTTATTTTAGCGGTTTCGCTAATTATTACACGTATTTTTATAGCGGTCAATGAATTTTTTAATATTTTTATTGATTTCGATAAAAATGCTCGGTATAATTATCTGTAACGATAGAAAAACTGATCGCATGGGGGTTAGATGTATAAATCCAAAAGTAAAACAGAACTTCGTCATGAAAGAATAAGAGGAATGTTGATAGCAAACGACCTGGTCACTGTTTCTGAATTTTGCAGGGAACTTGGCTGCAGTACTGCGACTATTCGCAATGACCTGCGACACCTTGAAGAAAACGGGCTTTTAAAAAGAAGTCACGGAGGTGCAATAGCTACCGGCAAAACAGCAATAAATTCGGACATGAACATGCGTTCAATAGCTTTCAGAGCTGAAAAAATCAGAATTGCCGATTATGTAGTTTCCAACATCCTGAATGACGGACAAACAATCATACTTGATGCCGGCTCGACCTGTAATGAACTGGCTTATAAAATCATGGATTCGGACATCGAACTGACTGTTATTACTAATTCACTCAGTGCCGCTTCATTATTGTCAAAATCCAACAGAATAAAACTTTATATGGCCGGCGGCTGTTTTGATCAAAATTCCGAAAGCTTCCATGACGATTTTGCTTTGCCGATTTTCACCTCCATGCGCGCCGATATCTGTTTTATTTCCGTAAACGGCGTTTCCCTGGATGCAGGCCTGACAATATCCGGTCATGAGGAATCATCAGTTAAAAAAGCGATGCTTAATTCTGCGCAGAGACGAATAGCACTTGCGGATCACTCTAAAATTGGTAAAATCGGTTTAAAAGTAATATGCAGCCTGGACGAAATAAACGAAATAATATGCGATACAAATGACAACAATAAGGAAATCAGTGGCATAAAAACAGCCGGATACAGGATAATTTTTGCAGATCAATAACGGATGCAGATTTTATCCTATAGATTTGCATTATCACCGGGGAGGATACAATTGCCCGCTAAAACGCAACAGAATCATCCCGGTTACTTTAGATCCCATTCTGATATAAACAAAACATATTATTATCAATGGTAAATCCACAATCATAGCTCTGTAAAGTTAACTTTTTTCATTGCTAAACACTTTTTAACTGATTATTTAAGCATGCTCTTATAGCCCCCAATAGTCCGGCTAAATCATTAATAAAGAGCCGTACTGATTCGAAAGCTCGCTTCCGATCAGTACGGCAAGACAAATATGGAGATATCAACAGCTCAGGGGAGTTGCCTAGAGCCTGAAAAGGAGGTCTTCATAAGTCGGAAACGGCCATTCATCTTTCGGGACAATCTCTTCAAGAGCATCTCCGTACTCTCTCAATTCTCCCATTTTGACGAACACCTCGTTCCTGAAAATTGACGCGCACTTTTCTACATCATCTTCGTCTCCGGCTTTGGCTATCAGAACCTTAAGCTCTTCAACCTTTTCCATGAGCCCGTTGATGTTTACAGAAAGTTTCATCAATGTCTTTTCGTATGCACCGGTATTAAAAGAAGAAACAGCTTCTTTAGCCTTCAGTATTGTGTCACTAAGCGCTTTACCGTACCTTGATGCTGCAGCATAAATCTGTTTCTCGGCCATTTCAACCATGATCTTCGCTTCAACATTGATCTGCATACTGTATGCTTCCAGGTAAATTTCAACCCTTGATTCAAGTTCCTCTTTCGAGAAAACTCCGTGTTTGGCAAAGAGCTCTACAGAACTGCTTTCCTTGTAAACCGGAATTGCTTCAATTGTTGATTTAATATTCGGAAGTCCCCTCTTTTCCGCCTCTTCAACCCATTCATCCGAGTATCCGTTGCCATTAAAAATAACCCGTTTATGGGCCTTGTATGTTTCTTTTACGATCGCAGCTATCTCTGCATTCTTGTCCGATGCCGCCTCCACTCTGCCTGCAAATTCGGACAGAACCTCAGCTACAGCTGTATTCAATGCGGTATTGGGTCCTGCAATCGAAGCTGAAGACGGAACCATTCTGAACTCGAATTTATTACCGGTAAAAGCAAACGGCGATGTCCGGTTTCTGTCGGTCAGGTCCCGGGGCAGCTCGGGAAGGGTTGTTTTTCCAATAACCAGAGTCTCACCGCTGGCAGTCTGAACTGTTTTTCCATTGGAAAGGCTTTCCAGAATACTTTCAAGCTGTTCTCCGAGAAAGATTGAAATTATTGCAGGGGGGGCTTCATTTGCGCCGAGACGATGATCATTTCCCGAGTTTGATGCGGTAGCTCTTAAAAGAGAAGCATAAACATCAACAGCCTTTATAACAGCTACAAGGAAGAGCAGGAATTGAGCATTGTCCTGGGGGCTGTCGCCCGGATCAAGCAGATTCAATCCGGTATCTGTAGACATCGACCAGTTATTATGCTTGCCTGAACCGTTAACGCCTGCGAAAGGTTTTTCATGAAGAAGCGCTACCATTCCGTGTCTTTTGGCAATCTTTTCCATACTGGCCATAACCAGCTGGTTTCTGTCTGTTGCAACATTGGCTGAATCAAAAATCGGCGCCAATTCAAACTGGTTTGGAGCCACCTCATTGTGCTGCGTTTTGGCAGAAATGCCCAGTTTCCACAATTCGTAGTTAAGCTCACTCATAAAAGAAGCAGCGGCCTCTTTTATGTTTCCAAAATAATGGTCATCCATTTCCTGACCTTTGGCAGACATTGTTCCAAAAACTGTCCGGCCCGTAAGCATAAGGTCTGATCGCTTGCTATACAATTCTTCTTTAACAAGAAAATATTCCTGCTCGGGACCTATCGTCGGGGTGACCTTGCCTGCATCTACGCCAAGTGCGTTTAAAAGCCTGAGAGCTTCCGCATTCAGTGCATCCATGGAACGCAGTAACGGGACCTTCTTGTCAAGCGCTTCTCCGTTGTATGAAACAAATGCCGTCGGAATACAAAGTGTTACTCCTGAGTCGTCTTCCCTTACAAATGCGGGAGATGTTGTGTCCCAGGCAGTGTATCCGCGTGCTTCAAATGTCGCCCTTAATCCTCCGCTGGGAAAACTTGAAGCATCCGGCTCGCCCTTGATCAATTCTTTTCCTGAAAATTCCATCATAACCGTTCCGTCGGCTAACGGTGAAATAAAAGAATCATGTTTTTCAGCTGTTGATCCTGTTAAAGGCTGAAACCAGTGAGTGTAATGAGTAGCACCTTTATCAATCGCCCAGTCTTTCATTGCGGAGGCTACCACCTCTGCAACAGCAAGCGTCAAAGGTTTGCTGCCTTCCTGTACAGCCTTGACTTCCCTGTAAATACTCTTGGGTAATCTTGCTTTCATCTCTGAATCAGAGAAACAATTCGCCCCGTAAATCTCGTGTAGTGGCGTTGTTGTAAAATCAATACCGTTCATTTAAAAAACTCCTTAAAATTTATTCTCCATAAATATTGATATCTGTTCAAAAGGATTTTATCCCTTCCGGAATGAACATCATTGATGGTCATTCCGGAAAAGCGGCGGCAACAGCCGCCGGCCTTTCCTGAAATCAGCCGATTGCTATCTTTCCGGATTCTCCGTTTCTTATTCGGATACACTCTTCAATAGGGGTTACGAAGATCTTGCCGTCTCCAATCTCTCCGGTTCTTGCCCCTTCAATGATCGCATCGATTGTAGGTTTGACAAAATCTTCATTGACCGCAATGTCAAGCCTTAATTTTTTAAGCAGGTTAACTTCAACATCAATACCTCTGTATGATTCCGTGTAGCCTTTCTGCTGTCCGCATCCCAACGCATTGGTTACGGACATTTTGTATATTTCATTTTTATACAATTCCTGTTTTACTTTATTTAGCATATGCGGCTGAATAAAAGCCGTTATTAATTTCATAAAAACTCCTCCGTCATGGATGACGTCAACATTCAATGCTTGGAGAAATGTGTCCTGCACATTTCTCCTGAAGAAAATTGTACATGGAAGTACAATTTTCTTACATATTACTGAATATCTGGAAACCACTGTAGGATTCCATACCATGTTCACTTGTATCAAGACCTTCCTGTTCATCTTTCGCTGAAACCCTGAGGCCGACGACTTTCTTGATTACATTAAAAAGAACAAAGGCTGTTACGAATACCCATGCGAATACCGACAACGCTCCAAGGGCCTGAACGCCAAGCTGCGCGGCTCCGCCGCCGTAAAACAGACCGGTTCCGGCCATACCGTTACCAGGAACAGCAAACAGGCCTACAGCCAGAGTGCCCCATACACCGCATACACCGTGTACTGAAACTGCCCCGACAGGGTCATCAATTTTAAGGACCTTGTCAAAGAACTCAACTGAAAGAACAACAAGGATACCTGCAATAATACCGATAATCAAAGCTCCGACCGGTGAAACTACTCCGCAACCCGCAGTAATACCAACAAGACCTGCAAGAGCGCCGTTAAGCGACATGGACGGATCCGGTTTACCGAACTGAATCCATGATGTAATCATTGCACCTATTGCGCCTGTTGAAGCTGCAAGAGTTGTAGTAACTGCTACAGCTGCAATTCCAAGATCAGTACCGGACAGTGTAGAACCGCAGTTGAACCCGTACCAGCCGAACCACAAAATAAACACGCCGAGTGCCGCAAGCGGCATATTATGTCCCGGAATAGCCTTGCTGACTTTTTTTCCGTTAACTTCAACATATTTTCCCATACGCGGTCCAAGCACAATTGCTCCAGCAAGCGCTGCCCATCCTCCGACGGAGTGAACAACAGTTGATCCGGCAAAGTCATGAAAACCAAGATTTCCGAGCCAGCCTACTCCGCTCCATATCCAGTGTCCCGAAATCGGGTAAATGACTGCTGAAATCACCACTGAGTAAAGCAGATAACTGGTAAACTTGGTTCTTTCCGCCATGGCGCCGGATACAATTGTTGCAGCAGTTGCAGCAAAAACTACCTGAAAAATCCAGTCGCGAAGCACTGTTGAATCAGCTCCCGTAATAAAAAACTGATCAGTCCCGATAAATCCGCCGGCGGTTGAACCGTACATCAAGGCCCAGCCTATTGCAAAAAAAGCAACAGCCCCCGCGGCAAAGTCCATCAGGTTTTTCATAATGATGTTTCCCGCATTTTTTGCCCTGGTCAGCCCGGTTTCTACCATCGCAAATCCGGCCTGCATAAAAAATACAAGCGCGGCGGCAAGAACCAGCCAAATCATGTCGAAGGCATCTGAATACAGAGCCAATGTTTCAGCCGTATTATCCTCAGCAAATAACGCTGCTGCTGTAAAAAGAAAACCGGCTGAGGCAAGGATGATAATCCTTTTAATCTTCATATTTCTCTCCTGTAAGTTTTTCTACCCATCTCCTATACTGCAAGGGGTGTGCCAACTACAGGAACAATTTCAAAATATTTTGTAAATGTTTATATAAGAAGGAATTAAAGAATATAAATATTTTATCTGAGTCTTATAACTTTTTGTATTAAAATTTAAATCCTACATAAATGTTTTCAACATTAGGCAATCCTACAAATTTGTAGGATTGCCTAATCTACTATGAATATTTTTTGGGATCAATACCGTATTTGACTACCCTTAACCCCATTTTACGTTCGGTCAGGCCAAGCCGGCGTGCGGCTGCGGCCATATTGCCCCTGCTCGATTTCAACGCATCCTCAAGCATTTCCACTTCCAGCCTGTCAAGAGCCGCCTGAAGCCCTGAAACCGGAGCGCTGTCGGTTGATTCGGCGGATTGAAGACTGGGAGGAAGAAGGTTCCCGTGAATAACGCCGTCGGCAGTCAGAAGCACCGCGCGCTCAATACAGTTTTCAAGCTCACGTACATTTCCAGGCCAGTGGTAACTTATCAGAAGCTCAATGGCAGGCGTAGAAATTCGTTTTATTTCCTTATTATTGAGTTTTGCATACTTCTCGGCAAAAGCATCCGCAAGCAGGATAATATCCGATTTGCGGTCACGCAGAGGAGGCATATTTACCGGAAATACATTCAGACGGTAATAAAGATCCTCCCGAAATTCACCTTTACTCATCATTTTTTCCAGGGGCCGGTTTGTCGCTGCTATAATACGAACATTCACCTTTATTGTTTCGGTTCCGCCGACGCGCTCAAACTCCTGTTCCTGTAAAACCCTTAACAGCTTTACCTGGGTCATGGGAGTCAGGTCGCCGATTTCATCAAGAAATATCGTACCGTTATTGGCCAGTTCAAACCGCCCTTTCCTGGATGCTATGGCGGAGGTGAAAGCGCCTTTTTCATGACCGAAAAGCTCGCTTTCAATAACAGATTCCGGAAGCGCTGCACAGTTTACTTTTATAAACGGCATATGAGCCCTGGGACTGCTGTAATGAATTGCCTGCGCCGCCAGCTCCTTGCCCGTGCCGCTCTCGCCGCGGATAAGAACCGTTGCGTTACTTCCGGAAACCTGTTCAATAAGATCAAAAACCTCTCGCATCGCATTGGATTTTCCTATTATATTGGCCGGGGTGAAGGTATGCTCAAGCTTTTTCTGCAATTCCCTGTTGCGGTCTTTTTCTTCCTGTACCCGCCGCCGCACCTTAACCGCCTGCGCAATCATTGAACCGACAATTTGCAGAAAACGTACTTCACCTGCAAAATCGTCCTCACCGTCATGTTCACGATCGATGCTCAGCGTTCCTATTACCTTGCCTTCAATCTGTATGGGCACACAGACAAAAGCGGCCTTTCTGCCCTTGAGATCTCCGCGGGCCTGCGTTTTATCCAGAAAATCAGGATTTTCCGTAATATCGGGAATAACCTCAGGCGCTCCGGTACTGATAACACGTCCAATTATGCCCTCTCCCGGGCTATAACGCCCGAGAATCTTCTGCTGTGGCGACAGTCCGTGTGCGGCCTCGATTTTAACCTCTTCGGTCAATCTGTTCAGAAGGGTTACAGTACTCCGTTTCATATCCAACTCTGATGCCAGAACATCCAGAATCGGGGAAATTGCATGCTGCAGATCCGAACTTCCGTCCAGAATACTGCTTATTTCATAAAGAGCTGCCTGTTCCTTTATCTTTCTCCTGTAATGCGCATCCTTAATATCTGTCAATTTTTCTCTCCATATTCCTACATTTATGTAGCTCAATAATGAATATAATTTTTTTTCCTGATAAAGTTAAGAGTATCAGCTGTTAAAACAGATTTTTTTACTTTACAACAGCAGCAATCTAGTGTAACTAGAAACATAGATGAAGGAACGTATTGAGAAAAAACGGCTTGCAATACTCAGGGTTCTCAGAGATGCCGGCGAACCGCTTGCCAGCAAGACCATTACGGATGAACTGCTGGACATTGGATATGATATAAGTCCGCGCACAATCAGACATCACCTGAAATCCATGGACGAGGAGGGCCTGACTGAATATTCCGAGAAACACGGCAGGTTTATTACAGCCAAGGGAATTCGCGAACTTGAAGCTTCAAGAGTATTTGAAAAGGTAGGTTTTCTCAATACAAGAATAGAACAGATGGCCTGGCGGATGAATTTCGATATACGTAGTCAGAAAGGCCCGGTCATCGTCAACATCAGTTACATCAAAAAAAAGGACATTGACAAGGCAACAGAGATTCTGATTTCCGTATTTAAAACCGGCTACTCAATGGGACAGATGGTAAATTTATACAAAGAGGGAGAGCTCACCGGAAACCTTTCCGTACCGGAAGGGTGCATCGGACTCGGAACAGTATGCTCATTCACATTAAACGGGGTTTTAACCAAAAGCGGTATTCCCGTTAATTCACGTTTCGGCGGGCTCCTTCAGATAGAAAACGGAGATCCTGTCCGTTTCGTAGAAATTATTAACTACGACGGAACAAGCATAGATCCGCTTGAAATATTCACCCAGAGCAGGATGACGAATCTTTTGGATATTGTAGGTTCCGGAACCGGCCGTATCGGGGCAAATTTTTTCGAGATACCTTCGGAGGCGCGGCGGCAGGCTGTACGGATTGCCGGCAGAATGGAAAAACTCGGCCTCGGCAATGTTCTGAAATTCGGATATCCGGAACATTCCCTGCTGGAAATACCCATAAACGTAGGCCGTGCCGGTTGTATTGCTCTCGGAGGGCTGAACCCGGTCTCAGCCCTGATTGAAAACAAACTCGATGTCGTTTCTCATGCAGTAAGCAACCTCGCCGACTACAGTTCCTTATTTCACTTCACTTCACTTCCTTCCAGAATACAGCTTTATCGCTAGTTTTAATGTTTTTTCTCAAATTTATTAGGTAATATTGCCACAAATTCATAAATTTAACCCCGTAATCATTGACTTGCAATACTTATTGTGGCAATATGTTGCCACAAATATGAAGATGACAATCGGGAGTTTTCTATGCAGCAAAAACAGGGCCTGTACGACCCCTCATTTGAACATGATGCCTGCGGCATCGGCTTTACAGCCAACATTTCCGGCGAACCTGAACACCAGATAATTGTTGACGGTTTAACGATTTTAAAAAAACTTGTTCACAGAGGCGCCGAGACAAACGATA
Source organism: Spirochaetia bacterium (assembly GCA_963675665.1). Classification (GTDB taxonomy): domain Bacteria; phylum Spirochaetota; class Spirochaetia; order UBA9216; family UBA9216; genus Thalassospirochaeta. Next base: position 1,262,900 of record OY776510.1, on the reverse strand, counting down.
ATACCGGGGACGGAGCAGGAATTCTTTTTCAGATTCCGTTCGCCTTTTTCAGAGATGAATGCCGGAAACTGAAAATCAGTCTGCCGGAAAACGGGAAATACGGAATAGGCATGTTCTTTCTTCCGCTTGATCCCGAACAGAACAAGGATGCGGTTACACTGATAGAAAAAGCCTGCTCCGAAAACGGCGCAAAGATCCTCGGATGGCGCGATGTGCCGGTTAACCCGTCCTGTCTTGGAAAAAATGCCGAGGCTTCGCGCCCGGATGTAAAACAGGCGTTTATAACATGCGGCAGCGCTTCCGGAAAAGAACTGGAACGCAGACTATATGTAATCCGCAAGGTAATCGACAGCAAGGCTGCAGACGCCCACTTCTCGCTTGAAGATGTATATACGGCTTCATTATCATGCCGCACCATAGTATACAAGGGTATGTTCGTAGCGCCCCAGCTTGAAGCCTTCTATGATGATCTCCGCTGCGACAATTTCAAGTCGGCTTTTGCAATAGTCCATCAGCGCTACAGCACAAATACTTTTCCGTCATGGATACTGGCCCAGCCTTTTCGCTGTATTGCACACAACGGCGAAATCAACACCCTTAAAGGGAACCTGAACCGTATGCATGCGCATGAACTGAATCTGTATTCAAATGAATTCGGAAACGATTTAAAGAAATTGCTGCCGGTTACAAACAGCAGCCTGTCGGATTCGGCCAATTTCGATGCGGTGCTTGAACTGCTCATGTCGTCAGGCCGAAGCATTGAGCACTCCGCAATGATGATGATGCCGGAAGCCTTCGGGCAGTCGTACCACATCAGCCAGGACAGACGCGCATTTTATGAATATCACTCTGCAATTATGGCGCCGTGGGACGGTCCCGCAGCCATAGTCTTTACAGACGGTGAAAAAATCGGGGCGTCGCTTGATCGAAACGGTCTTCGTCCCGCCCGCTGGACGCTTACCAGGCAGGGCCGGTTTGTTCTTGCTTCCGAATCAGGTGTTCTTGATATAAATCCGGCAGATGTTCTCAAACACGGACGACTGGCTCCCGGCAAGATGCTGATGGTCGACATTTCTTCCGGCCGCGTTAAATATGATAATGAAATCAAATCTGAAATATGCCGCTCCAAGCCTTACCGAAGGTGGCTTGAAGAAAACCGGATAGAACTGCGCGGCCTGTTCCAGGTTCCGGAAATTACGGAAACGGACCCGGACACAATAAAAAACATGCAAAAGGTTTTCGGAATTAGTCATGAAGAACTGACAAAAATAATTGCGCCAATGGCAACCGATGGAAAAGAACCTCTAAGCTCAATGGGAAACGATGAGGCTCTTGCAATTCTTTCAAACAGATCAACACTGCTTTTTGATTACTTCAAGCAGCTGTTCGCACAGGTAACTAACCCCCCAATTGATCCCTACAGGGAACACCTCGTTATGAGCCTTATGAGCTATATCGGCCGGGAAGGAAACCTGCTGACTGAAACAAGCGAACATTGCCACATGCTCAAACTTCAGCATCCCATATTGTCTAACGATGATATAAGAAGACTGAAAGTAGTCGATATGCAGGGAATGTCCTCTGCAGTTATAGAGGCGGTTTATCCTGCCGCGGGCGGAAGCGCCGAACTGGAGAAAGCGCTTGATCGGATCTGTTCTGAAGCTATAGATAAAGTAAAAGAGGGCCGTACCTTTATAATCCTTTCGGACAGGAACATTACCCCCGAAAATGCTCCGATTCCGTCCCTGCTTGCAGTTTCCGCAGTACACCACGCACTTGTCGATGCAAAACTGCGCCAGATAGCCGGATTATTTATTGAAACAGGAGAAGCCCGCGATGTAATGCATATGGCGCTGCTGCTCGGCTACGGTGTAAGCGCCATAAACCCCTATCTTGTTTTCGAAAGCCTTCCGCAGCTACAGGATCAGGGAACTATTTCGGCAGACTTGAAACTTGAAACAGCCGCCGAAAATTATATCAGGGCATGTAAAACCGGCCTGCTGAAAATACTCTCCAAAATGGGGGTTTCAACGCTCCGTTCATACCGGGGCTCCCAGCTTTTCGAGGCTATCGGGCTGGAAAGTTCGTTTGTGGACAAATATTTCAGCGGAACCGCGTCTCGCATCGGCGGTATCGGTCTTGAAAAACTTGCCCTGGACACTCTTTCGAGACACAAGGGCGTTTTTAACGAATCGGCAGAACTCAACCGGGGAATAATTCCCTCGGGAGGAAAACTTCATTACAGAAAATTCTCGGAAAAACACCTGATGACTCCTGAAGCTGTTGTAAATATGCAGCGTGCCGCCAGGAACAATGACGCTGAAGCATACGGTAAGTTCAGCGCTGATATAAATAATACATCCGAAAAACTATGCACCCTGCGAAGCCTGTTTAAATTCAGGCAGACAGAACCAATCGATATAGACCAGGTTGAACCTGCATCAGAAATTGTTAAACGCTTTGTTTCGTCCGCAATGTCGCTGGGTTCGATCAGCCGTGAAGCTCATGAAACAATAGCAATTGCAATGAACAGGCTTGGAGGAATGAGCAATTCCGGAGAAGGCGGAGAAAATATCGAACGTTACACCCCGCTTGAAAACGGCGACTCCATGAACGGCAAGGTAAAACAGATTGCATCGGCACGGTTCGGGGTTACAAGCAATTATCTTTCAAAAGCCCGCGAGCTCCAAATCAAGATTGCACAGGGAGCAAAACCCGGCGAAGGCGGTCAGTTGCCGGGATACAAGGTTGACGAGTTTATCGGAAAAACCCGGCATGCAAATCCTGGAACAACACTGATTTCTCCGCCGCCCCACCACGACATATACTCGATAGAAGATTTGGCCCAGCTTATCTATGATCTTAAATGCGGAAACCCCGAAGCCAGGGTTTCAGTCAAACTTGTATCCGAGGCAGGTGTCGGAACAATAGCGGCCGGAGTGGCAAAAGGAAAAGCCGACATGATCCTTATCAGCGGCGGCGACGGCGGCACCGGTGCGTCCCCGATATCTTCCATCAAGTATGCAGGCATGCCCTGGGAGCTCGGACTTGCCGAAACACAGCAGACCCTTGTTATGAACGGTCTTCGTAAAAACGTCAGGCTTCAAACCGACGGACAGATGAGAACCGGAAGGGATATAGTTATTGCTGCAATGCTCGGCGCCGAGGAATTCGGTTTCGGAACGGCCTCACTTGTAACCCTCGGCTGCGTTATGATGAGAAAATGTCATAAAAATACCTGCCCTGTCGGAGTTGCAACCCAGGACCCCGAACTCAGAAAACGCTTTGCCGGCAAACCGGAACATCTCATGAATTACATGATGTTCGTCGCTGAGGAAACCAGGGAGATTATGGCGTCGCTCGGCATCAGAACCATCGATGAGCTGGTCGGCAGAACCGAAATGCTTGAAATGAATGATGCAATCGAAACATGGAAAGCAAGAGGAATTGATCTTACAGCAGTACTTCATAAACCCGAAGCCGCTTCGCGGGACGAATATCTCTGCACGGCGGACAACAAAATCAACCTTGATTCGCATATAGACTCGATGCTGCTTAACCAGGCGAAAGAAGTAATAAACGGCGGTAAAAAATCAGTCGTGATTGAATCTGTCATCAGAAATACGGACCGCTCGGCCGGAGCAACACTCAGCTGCCGGGTTTCAAACAAATATTCCCATGAGGGCCTGCCGGAAAACAGCATTCACTGCAAATTCAGCGGACACGCCGGGCAGAGTTTCGGAGCATTTCTGGCTCCGGGCATACGGTTCGAACTTTCGGGAACCGCTAACGATTACCTCGGAAAAGGCCTGTCGGGAGGACAACTTATTATATATCCCCCGAAAGAATCCATTTTCCGTTCCCAGAACAACATTATAACCGGCAATGTTAATCTTTTCGGAGCAACCGACGGAGAGGTTTTCATCAGCGGAATGGCCGGTGAACGTTTTGCCGTCAGAAACAGCGGCGTTACTGCGGTAGTAGAAGGAGTCGGTGATCACGGCTGTGAATACATGACCGGAGGAAAGGTTGTCGTTCTCGGGAAAACGGGACTTAATTTTGCCGCAGGCATGAGCGGCGGCGTAGCCTACGTACTCGATGAGGATCAGCTTTTCGATACAAAGTGTAACCTGGAAATGGTCAATGTGGAACCGATGTCAGGAACTGAAGAACTGGAAGATCTTAAAGCTCTTATAGAAAAACACATCAAACTTACAGGCAGTAAATATGCATCCAAAATTATTGAAGACTGGGTGGAAATGTCGCCGGCATTTGTCAAGGTAATACCGCTAAAGGGGAGTGAGGAATAATGGGAAGCAATAGAGGATTTCTTGAAATAAAGAGAATAGGAAAGAAATATGAACCGGCGGAAAACCGGATAAAACATTATAACGAATTCACAATCAGGCCCGGGCATAAGGAACTTGAATCCCAGGGCGCGCGCTGTATGGACTGCGGAATTCCCTACTGTCATGCCATGGGCTGCCCGTTGGGAAACCTCATACCGGAATGGAATGATCTTGTCTACAAGGGGCAGTGGAAAACTGCATATGATCGGCTTGCGGCAACCTCGACTTTTCCCGAGATTACCGGAAGAATCTGTCCGGCGCCCTGTGAAAAATCATGCACAATGTCAATAAACAGCGCGCCTGTGGCAATCCAGGAAATCGAACTGGCGATAATTGAGAAAGCTTTCACCGAAGGCTGGGTAGAACCTGAACCGCCGAAATACGAAAGCGGCAAAAGGGTTGCGATTGTCGGCTCCGGTCCCGCCGGACTGTCTGCTGCTTCATACCTCAGAAAACACGGCCATGCTGTAACAGTATTTGAAAAATCGGATCGTATCGGCGGACTGATGCGCTACGGCATCCCGGAGTTCAAACTTGAGAAAAAAATAATCGACCGGCGCCTTGAGATAATGAAGGCTGAAGGAATCCAGTTCGAAACAGAGGTTTCCATAGGGGAAGACATCTCCGCCGTTTACCTTCAGCGCTCATTCGACTCCATCCTGATTGCAGTAGGAGCAGGCAAACCGCGCGACATTCCCGCCGGAGGAAGAGGCCTTGAGGGAATTCATTTCGCAATGGAATACCTGACCCAGTCAAATAAATACTGCGAGGGAGACTTTGATTTCGGCGAAATAATATCGGCAAAAGATAAACGTGTTCTGGTTATAGGCGGAGGCGATACCGGCTCCGACTGTGTAGGCACAGCAATACGACAGGGAGCCCGTTCGGTAAAGCAGATAGAAATCATGCCGAAACCTCTTGAATGGGTGGAACCGACTAATCCGTCATGGCCGGACTGGCCGAACATCCTGCGGACCTCCAGTTCTCATGAGGAAGGCTGCGAACGTGAATGGAATATTGCAACATCCTATTTCACAGGAATGGGAGTTGACGTCCAGAAAGCCTATCTTGCAAGGGTTGAATGGGGACGAAACAAGTTCAATGGAAGAATGGAGATGAAAGAAATTCCCGGAAGTGAATTCGAAATACCGGTGGATTTGGTACTAATTGCAGCCGGGTTTGTACATCTTGAAGGCGGCGACCTGATAAAAGCGCTTGATCCCAAAATGGATCCCAGGGGCAATATTGAAACAAACGCCAGGGGCGAAACATCCATACCGGGAGTTTTCGCAGCAGGCGATGCTGCTTCCGGAGCGTCCCTTGTAGTCAGGGCAATGAATTCGGGCACAATAGCGGCTGAAACCATGCACGAATACCTGATGAACAACCAGACAAACGTTTAAATTCAAAACAGAATACATGATTATTTACCTCCCTGCAGTCTGCCCGGCTGCGGGGATTTTTTATCAACAATACGGTCGATTATTGGCTGTACTTCCTGTTTTTTCTTCCATATGCTAAACTTTCGTGGGGAGAAAAAGAATGAGAATACTTAATATCGGATCACTTAATATTGATGATGTTTACTCTGTAGATCATTTTGTACGGGCGGGAGAAACCCTCAGCAGTACTGAATATAACCAGTTCAGCGGCGGAAAGGGTCTTAACCAGTCAATCGCCCTGGCTCATGCCGGAGCTGATGTCTACCACGCCGGGATAATCGGAAAAGACGGCTTGTTTCTTAAAGAGCGTCTTGATGCCGCCGGCGCCGACACCTCGCTGGTCAGAATCGGAGAAGTCCCCACAGGCCGTGCGATTATCCAGGTGGTTCCCGAAGGGGAGAACTGCATTATACTTTTCAAAGGCGCCAATCACAGCTTTACGGAAGACGACATTAAAAGAATGCTTGCCCCCTTTAAAGAGGGCGATTTCCTGCTTCTCCAGAATGAGATAAACAACCCTGAGCATATAATCGACGCCGCTCACGACAAGGGAATGATAATTGTGCTCAACCCTGCACCGATGGAAAAATCAGTTCTCAACCTGCCGCTTGAAAAAATAAGCATTTTTATCGTTAATGAAATAGAAGGCGAAGGCTTTACAGGAAAATCGGAACCCCGGAAAATCGCGGAGGCGTTCGCACGGCTTTATCCCGAATCACAGCTTGTGCTGACCCTGGGGGCACAAGGGGTTCATTACCGTTACCGAAACGAAACAATCGTGGTTCCGGCCGAGAAAATAGAAGCGGTAGACACAACAGCTGCCGGCGATACCTTTATAGGCTACCTGCTTGCAGGACTTGCCGCAGGGGAAGAAACGGAAACCGTCCTGATGAGGGCTGCACATGCCGCCGCCATAACCTGTACCCGTCTCGGCGCTGCAGAGTCCATCCCGAAGACTGGAGAGCTTTAGTCGTAAAAACGGCAGCATGCTTTCATCAAAATATAAACCGGGAATGTTTAATTAGCTGGTATTTCGAAATATATTTGTCGTATCTCTTGCAATGCAAAATTCTTTCTACTACTCTTTTAAATGAATGAATGACGGAAAAATGAAATCAATAATATCATTCCTGGGATACAGCCGGGATCTGGAAATCCGGTACAGATTCACATATATTGTTAATATATTCAGTACAGGCTGCATATTTATATTTCTGTTCCTGTTTATTCTTTTTAGACTTCCTTTCAAAACAGTTCTGGAAACATTTTTTTATCTGCTGGCAATGTTATTCGTTTTTCTGCTTCTGAAACTTAAAAAATTTGATGCAGCCAGGCTAATTCTGTTTTCAGGCTTTTTCCTTCAGGTATATTTTCTAATCTTCATCTGGTTTCCCGCAGAAATACATTTTAGTTATTTCCTTTTCCTGGTAGCGCCGATATCGTTCTTCACATATGATTTCCAGATTCCAAAAGAACGAAAAATGCTTATAGGCGTTAATATACTTGCTATAGCAATGCTGTTCTTAAACGACCAGGTACATTTTCATGAATCTGCCATAGCCGTAACCCCTTTAATAATCAGACTGTTTAACATCTTGCTGCTTCTGTCAACAATCCCCACCATATTCATTGTTTTTTATTTTTATGCAACAAATTTATCCAGAACCCACCGTGAACTTCAACTGCTGGCAAACACCGACAGCCTTACACAAATCTATAACCGCAGAACCTTATTTCGCGAGGGGGATCTTCTTTTCCGGTTTTGCCTGAAATACAACAGGGATTTCACGCTGTTATTAATTGACGTTGATTATTTCAAAAAAGTAAATGATACATACGGCCACCCGGCAGGAGACACAGTCCTCGTATTGCTGACGGAACTGCTTCACAAGAACATCAGGCAGAATGATATTCTGGCCCGATACGGTGGTGAGGAATTTGTTGTAATAATAAAGGATTCCGAATCAGCATGCAGCTGCAGGGTTGCTGAAAAATTAAGAGAAAGAATAGAACAAAATGATTTTATAATAAATAAAGATCTCTTGCTTCATATTACCGTCAGCATCGGGATATCATGTTCAAATAATAAATCAGAGAGTTTTGATCAGATTCTCCGGAATGCCGATAAGGCCCTGTACATGGCAAAAACAAGCGGCCGTAACAATGTAAAGACAGTCAAATAAATCTCCGGATCGCCTTAGATTCGTATTTACATAATTTACATGCAATTTACATTCTTCTAACCTCAACCCTTGTAAATTTTCTTATATTCAAAACATCAAATATAAAGGAGCCGGTATGAGAAAACCAATCAGATCATATCAAATAGTAAGGTTAATTTTACCGATCATATACGGCATTACACTTGCTGCCGGTATTATCGGGCAAAGCTTCATTATTATAATCGCACTTATGGGAACAGCACTTATTGCCGGAGCATTCTTCTGCGGCTGGCTTTGCCCGTTCGGAGCGGTGCAGGAGTGGTCAGGCCGGCTTGGGAGACTTTTTAGACTTCCGCTAATCAAAATACCCGGAAAAGTCGAGAAGTGGCTCAGGCTAAGCAGATATATCCTTCTGGCTCTTGCGTTTACAGGACTGGCGTTCACCCTGTTTATAACAAGCCCTTACGGAAGCTTTACGGGTGTAATGCTGGGAAACATTTCACGCATTACAACAGCAGCATGGATCCTGCTTGGGGCGGTTATTCTGTCATCACTTGTAATAGAACGTCCTTTCTGCAGGTATATGTGCACAGAAGGAGCCCGTTACGGAATCATCAGCCTCGCCAGGCTTTTCAGCATCCGACGCAATGAAAAAACCTGCATAAGCTGCGGAGCCTGCGACAGGAAATGCCCGACACAGGTGAAGATTTCGGAAAAAAAGCATATCAGGAACTTTCAATGCATAAACTGCTTTGAATGCATAAGCGCATGTCCCGTAAAAAACACACTCACATACGGGCCTGTTTTTCAGAAAAAAGGAGCAAAAAATGACTAAATCATACTTTCGCAAAGCATTATTAATTATGACGGCGCTGCTGTTATTATCTGCAGCATCAGTCTCGGCCCATGGATTACGAAGCAATTATTCGGTCCCTCAAGGCTTAACACTTGAAGGATATGAACTTTCCGACGGGATCTACACCGGAACAGCAGACGGGTTCAGACCCGGGCTTGTTGTTGAGGTAACCATAGAGAATTCCGAACTTGTAGAAGTTGAGGTCGTCGATCACAATGAGGTCGGAAGGCAGTATTATCAGCGGGCAATAAATATAATTCCCGATGATATTGTATTGCAACAGTCGACAGACGTTGATGTTGTATCGGGCGCCACCTGTACAAGCAGCGCAATACTGGCCGCCGTCGAAGACGCAATCAGCCAGGCGGCCAAGTAATTACAGGAAAAAATATTCGACCGCCAATTTACGGATTCCGGCCAGATTCCGCCTAAATATTTCTTGCTATCTGAATTATAAGCATTACAATATTAATTATAAAGTTATTGATACCTTGCTGTTCCACCGGAATATGCCGGTATAACAGCACAGGGAAGGAGGCGGGAATGCCTGAAGAATTCAAACCGGGGTGCCAGCGACCTAAAAGCGGCCCCGTGGGCGGAGAAACCGTTCCGACGGACTCCGTTGAACAAAAAGTACAGGAGGAAAACAAACCTATGATCAAGGTAGGACAAAAAGCGCCGGATTTTACAGCCGCCGCTTATCACAAAGGTAAATTCGTAGAAGTGAAGCTTTCCGAGTACATCGGAAAATGGGTTGTATTATGCTTCTACCCGGGTGATTTCACATTTGTTTGAAGCACGGAAATTTCGGCGGTCGCCGAAAAATACGCGGAATTCGAAAAACTGGGAGTTACAGTTCTTTCAATGAGTGTGGACAGTGTTTTTGTTCACAAAATGTGGAATGATAATGAATTATCGAAAATGGTAGAAGGCGGTGTGCCTTATCCAATGCTTTCAGACGGAGGCGGGCGGATCGGTACATCTTACGGAGTCTATGATGCTGACGCCGGAGTAAATACCAGGGGAAGATTTCTGATAGATCCCGACGGAATTATTCAGGGATTTGAAGTACTTACTCCTCCGGTAGGAAGGAATGTCAGCGAAACACTTCGGCAGGTACAGGCCTTCCAACTTGTAAGAGAGAAGAAGGGAACCGAGGCAACGCCGTCAGGCTGGAAGCCGGGTAAAAAAACCCTGAAACCTTCTCCGGAACTGGTAGGCAACGTCTGGAAAGAGTGGAAAACCAGCATGGCCTTTGATGATTAATAGTTTTTAATTAAGCTGTTGAGACAGGGGCGCCGTGTTTACAACAAACATGCCTGAAGTCTCAACAGCAAACATCTGTTTACGGAATATACCAGCTCAACCTGTTAAGTTTAAATACGTTCTCATGAAAATCATCGATTGTATCCTGATGGAAAGGCGGGTATATGAATTTATCGCGAAACCCATGTTCGCTTTTGAAGAAAGAGACATGATCTATATGCGTAATGGGCATTCCCTTTGAATCATAATCCTGTTTCAGAAATATTCGCTGAAAACCATTCGACACATTATTTTTAAGATATATAAATTCAATCATCTTGTTTTGAGAATCTATTTTATTTACCTTAAAAGCAACAGGAATACTGTAAATACCCATAAATTTCAGACTCAGAATATATATCTGCCCTTCACCAAAAGGCGGCATAAACGAGTCGCCGGAGGTGTATACTGCTGAATCTTCAGGATTGAATACAATGCCGAAATCTATTATATGGCTGTCGAAAGCAAGAACAGGATTGGTGTTCCTGTAATCAAACCAGACCGTTTCAATATCTTCATAAACATTATAAGAATGTTTATGGTAATTATACCCGTTTCCGGAATTTACTTCGCTTATCTCATAATGAACAAAATCTGTTCCGTTTTCCTGAAGGTATTTTTCAACAGAATGAGGAACTGCCGAATCCCCGGATTTGACGGTAGAACATGAGCTTACTGTTATCGCGAGTATAAACAGGAGCAAAACGTTTAACTGTTTCTTCATATAGGATCATTTTGTATTACATTGTAACAAAATGATCAACCTGAATATAACCTGTTTACTCCCGTTAATGTCCCTTAATCGTCAAATAAAGAGTTTAATCAGGGTAAAACTTCCAAGTAATATTGTAAAACCGCCTATCACATAGCGCAGATTGTCAGAGTTAACCTTTTTAACAGTCATTACCGAAAGCGGAACCGACAGAATGGCCCCTGCAATCAGATATGGAAAAAGCGTAAAATCAAGCTTTTCCGGAAAGAGAAAATACAGAAGCAGTCCTGCGGCGCAGGTCAGCCCCTCGGACAAAGACGTTATGCCTATTGCCGATTTATTGTCTACACCTGACAGCATCTGTCCGCCGGTCACAACAGGACCATACCCCCCTCCGCTCATACCCTTGTTGAATGAAGCTATAACACTGAGCATGATTATTCGTTTCCAGGAAAAACTGAAGTTTTTTCTGGCGGTTAGTATTAAAACTACGCCTATAACAACAACAAGGATACCTATATATGTCTTAAGCGCGAATTTTGAAATGGAAAGGGCAAGAGAAACCGAGGCAAGAGCTCCTATTATACTGAAGACCGAGATTACACAAACTACTTTCAGATCTCTTGAAACAGAATTTCTTATCAGGCTGATTATCCTGCCGGTTTTAACGGCAGTTGCAACATTCTGCTCCCTGTTCAGCTCAATGCTGAATTTTGTATTACCCACCCTGCTGTGCAGAATCCCCGCCAGAATACCGGTAATAAGTTCGGACAACAGAATAGCAGGCACAATCTGCAGGGGTTCAAACCCCATTATCATCAGGATGGGCGTAAGCGAGGTTCCGTAACCCATTCCAAGAGACGAATCCATATACTCCGCAAGAAAACCAAGCACAATAATCATGATTCCGGTAAATAAGGCAATTGAAGTTCCCATAATATCTCCTAACATACTTTGTCTATCTACATAGTAGACTTTATAATATACTATAGAAGCTCTTCCAAAACAAACCGGGTTTTGAAAGCATCTCTACAGGTATTTAAATCAGCTGATCGAGTGTTGTGGACTCCATCCTGTTTGAAATATAATCACGAACCTCCCGAAAAACTGAAATCAGCTTTTCATTCTGTTCAATAGGAGTTTTGGTATAAAAATACTTGCTTACCGAACTTACCGACGCCAGAGGCCCGTCAAGCAGCCTGATAACCGTTGCAAGAGATATCTCGGAAGCATCCCCGGCAAGCGTGTAGCCCCCGTCCTGCCCTCTTCTGCTTCTTACCAGTCCCGCGCCCTTTAATGTAATCAGAATCTGTTCCAGAAATTTCCTGGGAATTGAGTTCCTTTCACAGATATCCGGTATTTTGATATAACCGCCCTGCGCATGTCTGGCCAAATCGATCAAAGCAAGAAGAGCATATTCTGTTTTTGAAGAAATTTTCATTACAAATCCTACCAAGTATATAGGAATTGTATCAATTGTATTTAAAAAGATCAATAAAAATTAAATCCGGGATCTATAGATGTAACGGATGTTTACTTATCTCCTTAACAGTAAATAAGTAAACTCCAGAGAACCGATAGTAAGCCAAATTTAGGGTTATTAGCGGTTCCCATCTCATATTATTTTAAACGGACATAATTCCGCCACAATCTGTTGCTAAATTTCAGATATAACCTGATTTAAGCAGGTTTGATTATTTATCAAGAGGAGTATTTGTATGAAAACACTTAAAGAAGTAATCATCAAAGGATTGATAATCATGTCGTTGTTACTGGTTATACCCATGACGGCCGCCGCAATGGGCAACAGTGAGAAACCTTATCCGGAAGCGCTGCAGGCGGAGTTTATCCGGCTTACAGATTTGGTGGAAGCCGGTGAAATTGATGCGGAAGCAGCAATAGAAGAATTGCATGATTTTCGTGTCGATTATGACAGGGAGAATAATGCCGATTATCGGAAAATGGAACAGTTGGTGATTTCCATGCAGACTAAAGTAATGACAAAAGCACAGGTAATGGAACAGTTCCGGCTTCTGGAGGAATGTGAGGACATACCGGAAGCGAAATTGCAGGAACAGGTTAAAAACACAAATCGAAACATGGAGCAAATCAATACACAATCCCAAAATGAAATCGGAAAAGAACAGTCAGCTTCCGGAGGAAGCAGCTCCGGAGGATCAACCAAAAGCAGCAGTTCCGGTAAAACAAAAAAGTAAATTGCGATTGACTTTGTCGGGGTGTATACTGTAAGGAGAATTCTGAATGAAAAGATATAAACCTGGTTTTACAATTGTATTCTTTTTTATGGTACTCATCCCGGCCGCAACTCTTGCGGCTATGGGTTCCTGGGAAAACAAACAGGCATATAAAGATGAACTTGAACAGGAATTCGATGAAACAATCGTTGAGCTTGCTGCAGGAAAAATAGATAACAGAACCGCAAAAGAGCAGCTTAAAAACCTGCGAACAAAATACAGTATATCATACACCGATGAAGCCGGAATCCTTGAATCTATAATGGATCGTACTGCAGAACGGACAATGACCCCTAACGAAGGACACTTCTACTTCCAGCTCCTGCAGGAAGGCAAGCTGATGAAGTTCCGCCAGGAAACATACCGAAAAGAATCAGAACAATATAAACGGGAATTAGTCTCTCTGCTTGCCCAAAAAGTCGAAATTCCGGATATTAATAAAACGTATACGAATGAACTTCTTGATTATCTTAATAATTATTACGACATGGTGGGTCTTGAGTATGACGAAGAATATTTCAGGCTCAAAGAACATATTCTCTCCCTGAAAAACGGTCTTGTCACTCAGGAAGAAATATTAAAAACTTTTGACTCAATGGAAAGACAATATATTCAAAACGAAAATATTCGTTCCGCTCAAAACAACGACCGCGAACTTCAGAACAGTAACCAGCAAAAGCCCGGTACCGCTTCAAGGGAACCTGAGGCACAATCCTCCGACGGCAACAGCGAGGAGAAACAAAAACCGCAAGCCGGCAGTTCCGGGCAACGCAGATAAGGCGATAATTTGGAAACAACCATCCTTGTGGTAGAAGATGAAGTCAGAAGCGCTTACTGGTTGAAAATATACCTTGAAAGAGCAGGTTTCAGCGCTGTAATTGCCCATGACGGCCAAACCGGGTTAAATATGGCCCGCGAAAAAAAACCCGACCTTGTCCTTCTGGATCTTATGCTGCCGCAGCTGAGCGGAACGGAAATATGCCGCATCCTCCGGAAAGAATCGGACGTACCGATTATTATGCTTACAGCAAAGGGCAGCAAGGAAGACAGGATCAAAGGACTTGACGGGGGCGCGGATGATTATATAGTGAAACCGTTTGAACCCGAAGAGGTTATTGTCAGAATAAAAGCTGTCCTTCGAAGAACCGGAAAGCGGGTAAAAACCGGGCTTGTCTGCGGCCCCATCCAACTGGACGAAGAGACCGAAACAGTTCTTATAGACGGCATTCCAACCCTACTGACACATGCTCAATTTGCAGTATTCGCTGTTCTGATAAGAAATTCAGGTATCGTACTTACGCGCCGCAGGATAATCGAACTGGCTTTTGATAATGACTTTGACGGATATGAACGCGCAATCGACACTCATATTCGCCGGTTAAGAAAACTGATTCACAGCAACGGATTCAAACCGATTCAAACTGTCTACGGAGGCGGCTATAAACTTGTATGCAACTGAAACTGAGATCTATCTACTTCCAGGTTCTGGTATATTTTCTGCTGATCATACTGTCGACACTGACAATCAGCTCATTGTTTGATTATTACACTTACACATCACAGCTTCCCCGACTGTTTACGGAGATCAGAACGAAGTCAATAGCCCGGCACCTCAGTGCAACTTATACCCGTGATGCCGGATGGGCCAATCTGCGGCCCGAAGTTCAGCGTTTAATTAATCTTGAAAGCCTTAATACGCTGGAAGACGCAACTCTGCGAATTATCATCAGGGACAACAACGATAAAACGCTTTACAACAGTTTTTCAAATATAACCAGGATAGAAAACACAGAATTAATTGAGGGAGAATCTGAACAGATTATCGATTTCAGAACTTCTGAAACAGTAGGTATTGTAACTATCTATATCAGCCGAGATTATATTATCGAGCATTCACGCGTGTACATCTCGAATTTGTTGAAATCCGGGATTTATAAGGGTTTAATTACTGCAGCCATTGCGATTTTTCTAAGTCTTCTCTTTTCACGCCGGATAACGCGGCCGGTAATAAAATTGACAGAAGCAGCACAGGCAATAACCGAAAAAAGAAGCAGTATACCCGTTATGCCTTCATCTTCGGATGAACTTGGACGTCTGAGCAGGGCTTTCATTCAAATGCTCACGTCCCTGCAAAACCAGCGGGAATCCAGAAAACAATTGCTTTCCGATGTTTCCCACGAGATAAATACCCCTCTTAACAACATTCGCCTTGAGGCCCGCGGTCTGCTGGATGAACTGGTGCCGTCCGGAGAAGCAGCTCTTCAGATCATAAACGAGGTCGACTCGCTAAATAATATTGTTTACGATCTCGACTGGCTCGCGGAAACGGATTCCGGCGAATACAAACTGAATTTGGAGAGATTCCCGATAGACAGACTGATTTCCGAAGAAACAGCCCGGTGGATCCCGCAGGCGGCAGTGAGAAACCATATACTCGCTGTCGGGAAACTCCCTGACAATTTGCCTTCTTTAAACATCGACGTAATCAGAATCAGCACAGTGCTCGGCAACCTGATTAAAAATGCAATCAAATATTCTCCGG
The DNA here is from genome assembly GCA_963675665.1 of Spirochaetia bacterium. Taxonomy (GTDB): domain Bacteria; phylum Spirochaetota; class Spirochaetia; order UBA9216; family UBA9216; genus Thalassospirochaeta. Next base: position 1,247,277 of record OY776510.1, on the reverse strand, counting down.
ACGGAAGCAGAATCACCGTAGGTGTTAAAAAGAACAACAGCAGCATTGAGATCAGCGTTTGTGACGAAGGGCAGGCAATAAATTCTGATTACCGCGAAAAGATATTCGATCGGTTTTTCAGAACCGGGACTAGTTTTGAAAACAATGAACCGGGACGCGGCCTGGGCCTGTCGATAGCAAAAAAGATTGCAGAACTCCATCAGGGTGAAATACGGCTGGAATGCGGCAAAGATACAGGTAATTGTTTTATTGTTATGCTTCCGCTATTTTCTGAATAAAGTAAGGCAAATCTCTGAAAACTGCATTTTTTAGTGATTCCCATAATGTAAAAAGTAAATTTCGGGTTATAATTAAAACATCGTGTTGAAAACTTCAGTTATATCCATATTTTGCATCCTCATAATTACGACCGTATCGCCGGTTTATGCTGTATCGGACTGGGACAGGGCAGTAGAGGTCTACAGCGAAAGTGCCGAATTAAAACCCTACAGGATGGTAATATTCTCGGAAACATATGACGGAAAAGGCAATCTGGAAAAAACGGAAGAACAGGTTTACAGACTGAGCTACGACAGCAGCGGAGAAACTGTACAGCAGCTTTTAAGAGCGACGGAAGACGGAAAGGATATTACCGTAAAGAAACTAAGAGAGCTGGAGAAGAACGACGGAAAAAGCCGCGGCGGCCCGCCTGAAGGTACCGATACGGAAGGCATGCAGAAGCACCCGCTGGATCCGGGAATTCAGGAGGATGTTTATGCCGTGAATACCGGCAGATCAGAATACAGAAACAACCAGTACTGTACAGTGTGGGAGTTTAAAATTAGGCTTAACGATAAATACAACGGCATAGGCACAGTCTGGATAAACAAACAAAACGGTCAGGCAGTCAGCATTGAATACCGAATCGAACCGCTTTTCCCGTTTGTCGAAGAGATGAATATCGGCCTGGAATACAAAACAGGCGACAGCAGACAATGGGTACTCGACCAGCTTAAGATGTCGGGAAAGGTTAACATGCTGATAATAAAAAGACGTTTTGAAGCGATTACAAGCTTTTCCGATTACAGATAATCAAACTCGAGCCTGAGGCCTCCGTCGGCAGACAGCCTGCTTTGCTCAATAAAATACTGCATTTTAAGATTTTCATCAAAACCTGATTCTGCCGCAGCCTCCCCCTTAACAGCCGAGATGAAGTTATCGTAAATTCCGGTTTCAGTCCTGTCCGCCGGAATTTTTACGCTGCTTTCGGCCGTAATCAAATTGAATTCATTTTCAGATTCGGCGGTATCAAGCTTAATCATTCCGTTATCACCGAAAACCGCCATTGTAAGCTGTTCATAAGGGCCTCCGGACATCCAGCTTCCCCGGACTACCCCGGCAGCACCTCCGGCAAAACCAAGCTGACAGATAAATGTGTCGCCGGCATTCAGTTCAAGCTCACGGTATTCATCAATTTCATCAAAACCGCCAATATTGCTTATCATTGCCGACACCTCGGCAGGATCTCCACAGACCGAGGCGGCAAGCTCAAAAAGCACTGATCCCAGTTCCCCTATGGCTCCTCCTGACCCTGCGGCAGAAGAAAGACGCCATATGAGCCGCTTTTCCTCGTACGGATCATCCAGAACAGCCGAATCCAGCCTGTTCTGCATAAATGAAGCTTCAAAATACCTTATACGCCCAAGAGAGCCGGTTTTGACATATTTGACAGCCGACCTCATCAGGGGCGTATCAAGCGCTGTTCTGTTCACTACCGCGATTAAACCGGAGTCACGCGCCATCCTGGTCATCTCTACAGCCTCGGCATAGCTGGAGGCCAGAGGGTTCTCACAAAACACATGTACTCCCCTGTTAAGCGCCTCTGAAGCAGCCTTCAGGTGCTCTCCGTCCGGAACCGCAACAATAAGCGCATCAACCGACTCAGCATCAAGCATTCCTGCAATATCGGTATAATATGAAGGTATTCCGAATTCCTTTGAAGTAAACCGGGCAATTGCTTCCTCAGAATCACAGCAGGCGACTATCTCAACCTCGTCCGTCTTCATAAATTCTCTTATGTCATGCCGTCCGGCACTTCCGCATCCGGCAACGGCTATTTTTATGTGGGTACTAATCTCAATCATGAATATATAATAGCAGGAAGCAGCTTTACGCTCAATGGGCGACACAGCCGGAAAAATGCTGTATGATTCGGTCATGAAAACATGGGAAAGCCCCGCAGGAAAATTAAACCTTGAACGCTTCCCGTTTCCGGGCGACAAAAGCCACCAGGCATGGGATGCAGCCGACGAATGGATACTGCGACGGTTTCCCGCCCCCCCGGCCAATATACTTATAGCCGGAGAAGCTTTCGGCGTGCTCGGTACGACCTGGGGAAAATCAGACATTACCGCGCTGAACGACTCGTTTTTATCGCTGAATGCCCTGGAAAAAAACCGCAGGCTTAACCCTGAAACAGCTGTCGGCAGGCTTGAAAAAACCGGTACCACTTCTTCGCGCACAGGGAATTCTTCTGCTGCTGACATAATTTTCATTCGGCTGCCCAAAAGCCTTGAACTTCTCGAAATATACGTTCGTCTTTCGCTTGAATATGCCTCAGCCGGCACAGAAATATGGCTTGGCGGAATGGACAGACGCTGGAATAAAAGCGTCGGAAAGCTCATGGAGCAATTCCTTCTTGTATCAGAGATATTTCCGTTTGAACGCCACTCAAGATGGATTCAATGTACAAAACCTTCCCGGGGTAAAACCAGCCCGCACCCCAGGCCCGACAGCCGTGTCTGGACGCTTGAAAAATACGCGGTAAAATTGTGCAGCTCACCGGCAGTCTTTTCTTCCGCGGCCATCGACCCCGGAACTGCGGCCTTTCTCGGGGCTTTCCCGGAACAGGAAGTAAAAAGCGCTGAAAGAATTGCCGACCTCGGCTGCGGATCAGGTATTTTCGGGCTTTGCGCGGCACAGCTGAACCCTGAAGCAAAAATATTTTTTTACGACGAATCTTACCTTGCAGTCCAGGCGGCTTCTGTGAATTCCGAACTCAACGGATTCGACACGAGGGCGGAATTTCGAGTAACAAACGGGCTTGAAGGAATAACCGACAACAGCCTGGATCTGGTACTGTGCAACCCCCCTTTCCACTTTCAGAACATCCAGACAATTGAACCCGCAGAATTCATGTTCAGCGAAGCCCGCAGGGTTCTGAAGCCGGGCGGAATCCTTCAGATAGTCGGCAATAATCATCTTGGTTACCATAAACACTTAAAAAAATATTTTTCCGATACCCGTACCGTTCTGCACGATACCAGATTTACCGTTCTGAGGGCTTCAAACAACAGGCCGGCACCTTGATTTTTTCTTCTCAGGATCATATGAATAACTCATGTCAGGAATAAAGAAAGCTGTTTTTCTCGATCGAGACGGCACAATTATTCAGGATTCCGGGTATATAGGAAATCCTGATGCCGTTGAATTTTTTGATGATACATTTGAAACTCTCAAACACCTGCAGAATGATTATGAACTTTTTGTAGTAACCAACCAGAGCGGCATTGGAAAAGGACTTGTCACCGGAAAGGAAGTTCATACTGTAAATAAATATATCGATTCTGTTCTTCGTGACAATGGAATAATCATAAAAGAATGGTATGTCTGTCCGCATGAGACTTCCGACAACTGCGACTGCAAGAAACCGAAACCCTATTTTCTTCATAAAGCGGCTGCAGAATACAGCCTGGATTTGACTGCATCATGGGTAATCGGCGATCATCCGCACGATATTGAATTCGCGGCCAACGGCGGGGCAAGGGGACTCTATGTTCTGACAGGGCACGGCGCCGGCCATATCGGCGAATTGCCGCAGGAAGTTCCCGTCTTCCATAACCTGACTGATGCAGCAGCGCGGATTCTGTCCGAAACAGCTCAAACCGGCACTGCCGAAGGCATAAATTACTGCGATGTTGACGATGGAGCCGATTTTCTCAGAAGCGGCGGCATAGTTGCTTTTCCGACCGAAACCGTATACGGTCTGGGCGCCGATGTGTTCAACCCGGAAGCGGTTGCCCGTATATTCGAACTTAAAGGCCGGCCGCTGTTTAACCCTTTGATTGCACATATATCGGGAATGGAAATGCTCGGCATGCTGACCGGTGAAATAAGCGGGACAGCCCGAAAACTTATAAAGGCATTCTGGCCGGGCCCTCTGACCCTGGTTTTCAAAAAACTGGGGGCTGTTCCCGATATTGTTACCGGAGGAAACCCTACGGTTGCAGTACGGATGCCGGCCCACCCGATGGCAATCGAACTAATCAGAAAAGCAGGGACCCCGATAGCTGCGCCAAGCGCAAACGCCTTTGGAAAAACCAGCCCTACAACCGCTGTTCATGTAACCGAACAGCTCGGAGAATACGGCTATAAGATTATTGACGGCGGCGCAAGCCGCGTAGGCGTCGAGTCAACAGTTCTGTCGCTTGTGCATGAACATCCCGTTCTTCTGCGGCCCGGCGGCCTTTCGGTTGAGGAAATAGAGAAAATTACAGGCCCGGTTTATCCTGCGGAAAAACCGCAGCTGAAAAACCTTGAAAGCCCAGGCCTCCTTGCCAGCCACTACTCTCCCCGGACTCCGTTTATTCTGAAAGAAGGAGATGTTGAGTCGAATAATGATCCCGAAACAGGACTGCTGTTATTTAAAACAGTGAAAATCACAAGCGCGGGACCAGTCGAAGTACTGAGCCCCCGGGGAAGCACCGAAGAGGCTGCTGTCAACCTTTATGCTGCAATGCGCAGACTTGATAAACTCGGGTTAAAGAAGATCGTAGCATACCGGCTTCCTGAAAAGGGGCTCGGAAAGGCTGTAAACGACCGGATTCAAAAAGCTTCAACACAACCCACAGACTGAGTTTTACAGATTGAGGCTTCCCCTGACAAGAGAGAACGCTATAAAAAACATTACAACCGCAATTCCCAGATCAAGAATCTTCCAGGAAACAGGCTTCCGGAAAAAGGGCGAAAGCCTTCTGCCTCCCAAACTGAGCAGAAAAAACCAGATAAAGGATGCTGAAACAGCACCCGCCCCGAACAGATAACGCCCGCTTCCGGGAAAACTTGAGCTTATACTTCCAAGCAGTACAACCGTATCCAGGTAAACATGCGGATTAAGCAAAGTAACAGCCAGGGTTGTAATAACTGCGGCTTTTAACGATAACGGACCCGAATCTTCAGCATCCATCGAGTTTTTTCCGAACGCAGAGATTAGGCTTCTGATTCCGTAAAAGGTCAGAAAAATCGCCCCGCCCCAGGATGCCCATTTAATCAGTCCGGGATTTGAGGAAAAAAAGCCGCCGACCCCCAGAACCCCGGCCGATATCAGAACAGCGTCGGAAAGACTGCATATCAGCGGAATAATAAGATTATATTTTCGTCTGATTCCCTGGCTCAGAACAAATGCGTTCTGTGCTCCTATAGCAATTATCAATCCGGCCCCGGCCGCAAGTCCTTTCAAATACGGTTCAAAAATCATTGCGTATTATAACAAAACAGATAAGACTTGCGAAGCCTTTACAGAACCTGGACCGACAAGGCCGGAGATGATCTGAGCTCATTCAGACATACGGTCAACGAAGTAATTTCAACCGGAAAACCTATCCGGGGCATTGAGCTCGGAAAAGGGGGAATGGTTATAAGGGGGGTTCATCCCATAAAAACGCAAAAAGGCACAGCCGGCTCGGTTGAAATGTATTTTCAGCCCCAGGCGCTTCTCGAGATGATGAAACTTGACAATACAAAAACAGGAATGGTACTTCTTGCCGACAGAGAACAGCTTCTGAAGATTATTTTTGAAGACGATTTGAATGAATATTACAACATGGGCGAGATCGGATCTCAGATGATCTCCTATGTTTCTTCAGACTGGATTGACCCTCAGAATCTTGTTTCAAAAGAAATAATTAAAGAAGCCAAAAGCAGCGGCGGAAAAATTTATGCAAGAAAAGATAATTATATGACAAGCTATATCCCGATACATGATTTTCGCAATGAGATTGTTGGTTTTTATATTTTCATTCAGGACATCTCCGGACAGATAGCGGAAAATAACAGAACAAAAATACAGCTTATAATTCTTATGGGACTGTTGAACATAGCCATCCTGGCTATCCTGATGTTCTGGAATTTCAAATTCATCATCAGGCCGGTAAAAAGGCTAGATAAAGCGGTTGAAATAATATCAAAGGGCAGTGGTGATCTAACTCACCGGATAAAGATAAAGCGTAATGACGAGCTTGGGACCATTGCCGGCAATTTCAACCTCTTTATGGAAAACCTCTCCGAAATAATCAGTAAAACCCGGGAGGTTTCAATAGGCACCGAGAAAAACAGCAATGCGCTTTCAGAAGTATCAGACCGCACAATGAAAGCGACTGATACAATTTCCAAATCGGTCTCAGCCAGCAAGGAACAGCTTGTAGTTACCAGCCGCGAAATCGAAAGCACAAAAGAATACACAGGCGTAATCGATACAAGGCTGGATGATTTTAAAAACAGCATAGCGCAGCTTTCCGCCATAGTAGAAGAATCCTCAGCGGGAATAACAGAAATGCTTGCGTCGCTTGAAAGCGTTAACAGGGTTGTTCAGGACAGGCAAAAACTGACAACCGAACTTGTGGAACTTTCCAAAAGCGGAGACGCCACAATCGGAGAAACAACCGAACAGATAACCTCAATCAGAAACCTTGTTGATCAGATCCAGGAATTCGCCCAGATGATTGAGGATATTGCCTCACAGACCAATCTGCTGTCAATGAACGCCGCGATTGAAGCTGCTCATGCGGGCGAAGCAGGAAAGGGGTTTGCCGTTGTAGCTGAAGAAATCAGAAATCTTGCAGAAACATCATCAGCCGAATCAAAACAGATAAGCGATTCAATAAAAATGATAACTGCAACAATTATGAAAACTGAAGCTTCCGGCCAATCTTCAAAAGAGGCCTTTACCAGGATTGCAAGTGCGGTAAACAACGTCGCTGACGGACTCTACGGAATAGCCTCCAGTACCGAAGAACTGACTATCGGCAGCAAAGAAATAATGAAAGCAATAAATGAAGTTCAGGAAGTCACTGAAAGCGTAAAAGACAGCTCAGATGACATCGCGAACCAGCAGCAGAACCTCAACCGGGTTGTTGATTCAAGCCTTGAGGCAATCAGCATAATGGAAGAGCTTGAGAACCGGACGGGAACTCTGAGCGACGACATCCGTAATTCCATGTTACAGCTTGTTCAAACAGTGGAACTGTTGAGCATAAATGCCGGGGAAATGAAAGAGGAAATTAAAAGATTTAAACTCTGACGGAAAGCCGGAGTTTAAATCACCTTCAGCTTAATCTTTCCAGGTTACCAGGATCTTCTCATCGGGCATCTTTACCGAAGCCATTTCGGCAAAACGTTTGATTTCTTCTTTACAGCAGTCTATACCCTTTTCCCTGTCGATTCTATCAACTAGCTCTGCCGTGAATTCCTTTATGGTAATTTCTTTCTGCATATCGAACTCTCCTTGTCCTTTATTTAATTTTAGCAAATAAAACAGTAAAAGCAATATTTATCTGCAAAGATCTCCGTTCATATTCCAAGTTTTTTCATACGGCTCTGCAGGGTCGAGGGTTTCATTCCGAGAAGCCCGGCAGCTCCGCTCTCCCCGTATATCTTTCCGCCTGAAAAAACCAGGGCCTTTTCAATATGTTTCTTTATCGCTTCATCCAGAGAAGAAAACGATTCAGGTTCGGAGTCATCTATAATCCCGACCCGCAGTATATTATAATCCTGGCTGAGATCTTTTCGTTCAATTAACCCGTTTCCGGCCAGCAGGGCGGCACGTTTTACAGAATTCTGAAGCTCACGAACATTTCCCGGCCAGCGATGCTCAAGCAGGTACTCAACAGCCGAAGGTGCAAATTGCAGCAGGTTACCGTATTTTCCTCCGTCCATTGTTTTTAAAAAATGCTCGGCAAGCAGAATCACATCATTCTCACGTTCCCTGAGCGCAGGCAGCCTGATCGGAAACACCCCGATACGATAAAACAGGTCTTCTCTGAATGTTTTACTTTTTATCGCTTCATGCAGATCAATATGGCTTGCCGCTATAATCCGCACATCGCACTTGATTTCCTGTTCTCCGCCTACACGCTCAAAACTTCCTTCCTGTATCGCCCGCAGAAGCTTCGGCTGTATCTCAAGCGGCATATCGCCTATCTCGTCAAGAAACAACGTTCCCCCGTCGGCAAGTTCGAACTGTCCCTTTCTGCGGGTGTAGGCATCTGTGAACGCCCCCTTTTCATGCCCGAATAATGCACTTTCGGCAAGAGAAGGAGTAAGGGTTGAACAGTTCACCGCCACAAAAGGCTCGCTGTCCCTCGGACTGAGGCTGTGGATGAGCCGGGCTATTTCTTCCTTGCCTGTTCCCGTATCACCCTGAAGTAAAACAGAAACATCCGAACCGGCTACCATTCGTACTGATTCCAATACATTCTTCCATTCGCGGGACTGACCGATGACTCTTGCAAATTTTACCGAATCTGTCGAAAGCAGCAAATTCCTTTCTTCAGTTAAAACCTTCTGCTGTTCAATCATCATTGCGGACGAATCACTCTGAACAAGTATTATTGAAATAAGCTTTGAGATTGTGCCGACAAATTTAACAATTTCAGGCGAAAACATATTACAGGCAGTATGATCCAGCGTAAGCATACCGATCAGCTGATCATGAAATTTCAGTGGAGAAACAAGGCAGGAATGGCCCTCAGGCAGATCGAGAATTTCAGCGTATGTGTCTTCATGTTCTTCATCCTCACGGAAGAGGTAAGGTTCGTTTCCCTTCATAAGCAATGCAATATCACTGCGCTCATTAAGCGAAATACTATAATCCGACAGCTTTTCCGGTAAAAGTCGCCCCCTGGCCTTCTGCACAGCAAGAACGGTCGAACTTTGCATCTTCAGTATTACTGCAAGCTCATAATCCACCAGATCACTGAGAGCTTTCAGTATCAGGTCCAGAAATTCTTCCGCTTTAAGGGGATTCATAAAATAGTTTGTCACTTTTTCTCCCACCGACATTTCGGTGTAACACCGATATTTAGCTGTATTATAACCGATATTTCGGTGCAGAACAATATTAAAATTTTAACGAAACGGATAAACACATGATAGATCTTTACCCACAAACAACTTAGGTTTCAATAATATAATTTGGCACGGATAATGCTTTATATGAAGGTGTAAAACAAATAAAGTTTTGAAGTTTGATAAGTATTGCTCATTAAACTTCATCACACAAAACACCATACCTTTGGTGCTACTTCGTAGTCCATGGTGAAAAGTTATAGGAGTAAGACATGGAAGAAAACAAAATTAATATGCCCCTTCTGGGAGACGACTTCCCCCGGATGGACGTATCAACCACACACGGACCAATGAGCCTGCCGGGCGATCTTAAAGGAAGCTGGTTTGTAGTCTTCAGCCATCCGGCCGACTTCACCCCTGTATGCACAACCGAGTTTGTCGGTTTTCAGGAAAAGATGAAGGAATTTGACGAGATGGGCGTAAAGCTGATCGGAATGTCGGTAGATCAGGTTTTCAGCCATATTAAATGGATCGAATGGATTAAAGAAAAACTGGACGTTGAGATAACATTTCCCGTAGTTGCGGCAAACGACACCATTGCAAACAAGCTCGGAATGCTGCATCCCGGAAAAGGCACAAACACCGTTCGTGCGGTATTCATCGGCGACCCGGAAGGAAAGGTAAGGCTTGTCCTGTACTACCCGCAGGAAATAGGAAGAAATATGGACGAGGTGGTCCGTGCGGTTAAAGCATTACAGGTATCCGACAAGAACAAGGTTGCCTGCCCGGCAAACTGGCCGGAAAACGGGCTTATCGGCGACAGGGTAATTATTCCGCCGCCGAACAATCAGAAAGATGCTTCTGAACGCCTGAGTAAATATGACGGCTATGACTGGTGGTTCTGTCACAGGGAGCTATAAGCCAAAACTAAGTTTTAATCATTATTTAGCGCAATATTATTAATTTAATTAATAATATTGCGTATTTTTATTTATTTTTTTAATTTTGCTCTTGATTTATCCGGCTGCCGGTGGTACATTGTCAATATCGGAGGATATTTATGTACCATAGCTGGAAAAAACTGATCACCATGGCAGGCGGAAAGAAGTTCCTTATAAGTAAAGTGCACATTCCTGAAGATCACATCGACATCGAAGGAAACTTTCAACTCCCGCCGCTTGCTGAGCTCAGCATGGAAGATCAGCTGTTTGCAGCCGCTTTTTTAAAAACCCACGGATCCATAAAACAAATGGAAACGATATTCGGAATCAGCTACCCTACTGTAAAAAACAGGTTAAATTCCATTGCAAAACAGATAGATATAGTTGATGTCGAAGTTGACATAAGGCAATCGGTATCAAGTATCCTGGATAAACTTGAACAGGGCGAGATAGACGTATCCGACGCCCTGAAGGAAATGGAATAAATCGGAACAATTCTGTCCTGATTTATGTTGAAGTTTGATAAGCAGTGCTCATCAAACTTCACCTCTGTAACCTGCCGAACCTTGGGTGTTACTTCGCAGTTCATGGCAGGATGTTTCCATAGGAGGAAAAGATGTTACCAATGATTCTTAGAATCAGGGTAAAGAGCAAAGATGCATCATTCGGATTTTATTTCCCGTTAATCCTGCTTTACCTGCTTCTGCTTCCGGTATTTGTTATGGCAACGATTGTTTATGCGATCATGCTTGCATCACCACAGCAGACGAAAGAGGTTCGTACATATATGAGGCTTCTGTTTCATGCGCCTTCGCTGCTGTACGCAGCGAAAGGAACCGAGGTAGAAGTTCATTCGAATGATGCCGATGTTATGTTTTTTATAAAATGATTGGAGTATAAATAATGGCTGACGAAAAAAAGAGAATATTGACAATGCTTTCAGAGGGAAAAATTTCCCCGGAAGAAGCTGAAAAACTGCTTAACGCAGTTGACAAACAGAACCCGCCAAAAACCGAAACAGGCAAATCCTTTCTGGATTCAATGGAGAATAAAAATCTCTACGTCCAGGTTGAACCCAAAGAAGGGAAAAGCTCCGACAAGGTTTCGGTAAAGGTCCCGTTCGGTCTTCTTAAAGCAGGCTTGAATGTTGCCGGTCTTATCCCGCAGGATGCGCAGGACAAGATAAACTCATCAATGAATGAAAAAGGTATTAATTTCAACCTTAACGACATGAAACCCGAAAACATTCAGGAACTGATGACGGCCCTTGAAGAGCTTTCTGTCGACATCGACACCGAAGATGCCGCCATCAAGGTGTTCTGCAGATAAAATAATTAAACCCGGCGGGACTGAAAAGCAAACAGTCCCGCTGCTCACTTCAGGTAAATATAGATTAATGATGTTCGTATTCATGCCGAACATCAATATATGAAGGCCTACGAAAAATATCTTAATGCTCTGCCGGTGATGCCGGACATCGCCACAAAAATAGTCAGCATTCCTGAAGATAATATTAACATATCATTCAAGGACCTGGAAAACCTGATTAAGGTTGATCCCGGCCTTACGACAAAAATACTGAAAGTGGCAAACTCTGCAATGTATGCAAGGCAGAAAGAGATAACTTCGCTTCAAATAGCAATCACAATGCTCGGCTTCAAGACAATTAAAAGTCTCGTGTTTCTGGTGTCAGCCTCAAACATGTTTAAACGCGGAAAAGAAACCGTTTTTTACCGGTACTTCTGGAAACATTCAATCACAACCGCTTTTCTGGCGCAGAATATTGCCGTCAAAGCCGGATTCAAACGACTTCATGACGAAGCCTTTCTTGCAGGGCTTCTGCACGATATCGGCCGCGCAGCCATGTACCAGTCCGACAACGAACTATACATGGCGGTAAGAAACGAGGACGACGAAAAACGCGCCTTCGGAGCAGACCACAAAGAAGTCGGAGAAGCAATTCTCAACAGCTGGAATTTTCCGACCGTCTATGTAGACACGGCCCGCGAGCACAAGAGTCTGAACATTACATCTTCTCACAAGACGCTTATTCTTATAGTGTCGGCAGCCGATCTTCTTTCAGGCTATTATACCGACAGCCCTCTGGCTGAAACCAATGAAGCGCTGCTTGATGCTATATTAATGAGAACAAACCTTAAAAATGAGGACAAGCAGTTTTACATTAATGAGTTCTGCAACAGCCTTGCAGAGCAGCCAATGTTTAAAGAGTGCAGCAGCCTGTTCGGATTAACCTGAAAACCGATTACGGAGAAAGCAGCCCCGGTAAAGCCAGATTTGATCCGAGCGAAACACTGATTTCCCAATAATTATTCTCACCGTCGATGAAAGTCCCCGCTCCGTTAAGGTTCAGATAATACATATTACTGTTTTTAACCCAGGTAACGCCCAAGCCGGCTTCCGCTTTCGCGCTGCTTAAGGCTGAATCACTACCCAGCCCCGACCAGTATCCGCCTCCGGCACACCATAAAACCGCTTCAAAAGCCCTGCTCCAATCTGACGACGGAAATGTAAAAGCTGAACGCAATCCGCCCTTCGCCTCAATTACATTCCTCGGCGCATAATAGTCGCTAACCTGCATCGGAAGCGAGTTTTCATAATTAAACGAAACTGCAGGCGACAGCCTGATAACAGGATTACTCAGCAGGTTAAAACCAAACATTACATCCTGAAAAACCTGGCCGCGCACATTATTATCATTCGACAGCTGAAGTCGTCCGTATGTCCTGGTTGTCAGCGGACCGAACAGGTCTTCTTCGAAATTAAACCATGTATTTATATTCAGCTCGATATCATTTTTCCGAACAATATTCCGATCCACATAGAAGGTATCGGGCTCGATTGCATTTTCCCACGACGCATCAACAGTAAGAAAATTCCACTTCCACCCTGCTTTAGCCCCGTATTTAATGTAAGTGGAAATCGAATCAAGATATTCCCCGGCGGTTACGCTGTCATCGTCAGAAAAATACGCATCTTCCTTATAAAAAACGCTTTCGGCATACATACCGACTTGAGGGGTAACCTTTATACCTGTCCGGCCCAAACTGAACGGTAACGATGCTTCAACAAGATGAACCTGAAACGTGTTTTTGGTCTCGTTAGAAGGCTCACGGTACAAACGCTGCTGATCAAGGGTATAATCAATGCCCAGTCCCACAGTGCTGTTAAACTCCGTGCTCCATCCCAGCGTTCCTGAAAAAGCGATTTCGGACGGGGTATTAATTAGCTGAAAAGCCGTTGATGTTCGATCGGAATGAGCCCGGGCAAGCTGGTTGTAATAATATACTGAATTTTCATATGCCGGATCCTGCTGATAAACCTTTTTGTAAAATTTCATCGCTTCGGACCAGTTGCCGTAACGCTGCTCAACAATACCCAGCTTGTATGCAGCCGAGATGTTCCACGGATCAACAGCTATTACCCTTCGAAACTGTTCGGATGCTTCAACATTCATGCTTTCATCAAGATAGTAATTTCCAAGCTCATAACGAATAAGGTAAGTGTCGGATTCAAGGTAATAGTTGGCTCGCTCCAGCTCATTGGCCTCAACCGCCTTCAACTGCTTTAAAAGCCTGTCAACCGTATTATAATATTCCGAGGCAGTCTGTTTATAATCCTCAAGTGTTTTTATAACATCTCCGGTTTCGGAACCGAGCCCATCATAATATACACCGGCCGGAGAATTTCCGATCGGATTTTCCGCCAGCTTAAGCTTTTCCTCTACATCAATCAGGTGAGCATAATCAGCGGTCAGCCGATCCCGTTCCTTTTCAAATAATACGGAACGTGCTTCATCCCTGCCTCCGAGAAGAAGGGCCTGATATAACGAATACAGAATATCAGTATTCATTAAAGAGTAATCATATGCATTCAAAACTTCAGCTGCTATCTCTCCGGAAGACGCTTCCGCCGCTTCAACCGCTGCCGCATCCTCCGCAGTTTCAATAATTACAATGCCCTCCTCCCGGATCGGCATCAGAACTTCCGCAGCCCTGTCGTACTCTCCTTCAGTCATAAGTACGCGGCTGAGCATATATGAAGCAAGGGCTTTTTCAACCGTCATTATCCTGGTCAGTTCGTCAATCTGCCATGATTTGGCCCAACTCCACCCGCTTGCACCGATAACTCCGGTAAAAGCTTCGTCTTTCTCTTTTTCAAGGACAAGAATATCTTCAACAGCCTTTTTATAAGTATCCGCAACGTCGGTTACAAGTTCCATTTCCGTACCAATCTGCCTGGCCGCCGCTACAGCATCGGCAAATTTCTGCCGGGCCTCACGCAATGCTGCTTTGGCCTGGGCCGAGTCCTCCTGCTCTTTCCCTTCGGAGGCTGCCGCTGCTTTTTCCGCCTTTACCAGTATTCCGGCGGCAGAATTCAACGCTTTTAAAGCTGCTGAGGAGGTGCTGTTATAATTTTCAAAAAACGGAACAAGCGCTGCCGTCTGGTCAATCAGCCTGAGAACATCGGCGCTCCTGCGAACCCAGGTTTCGGCAGCACGGTAGGAATATGTTGTAATTACATATTTTATCTGCTCTATGGCCTCAATACTCATACCGTTCCAGAAAAAAGTCTGCGCAAGTTCCTGCCTCAGTTCAAGATTTCCCGGCTCCTCCTTCAGTCTGGAAAGATATGACGCAATAACTTCATCGCGAAGACTGAGTTTCTTCCTGTAAACAGCCAGCTCGTTCTGAAGCCTGACTGATGGGATAAAAGTTGATTCAATTCTTCTTCCTATATCATCAGCAGCTTCACGGTCCCCGGAAGACAGGTATGAACTCTGAAGCAACAGGTAGAATTCAAGATATTCAGGATAAAGTTCCATCGACTGAAGGTATACATCCCGAGCATATTCAGGATAGCCGTTGGCTTCCTCTATCCAGCCAAGCTCTCCGAGTTTTTCAGGATCGGTCGAAGCGGTTTTAAACGCCATGGAAAAAGCTTCTTCGGCATCGGCATCTCTTGCCATCCAGAGATATGTCAGCGCAAGATTGACCCTCATGTTCAGATCATCCGGAAACCTTTCGATTCCGCGGGTGAAAAACCCAATCGATTTATCATATTCAGCCGTCCAGGCCGCAACCTTTCCGGCTTCAGCCCAAAGCGCGCGATCTTCCGGGTTTGCCGACAAAGCCCTGTCGTAAAGGGCAAGACTTTCCCTTACATCCCCCTTCCAGAGACGGTTCTTTGCAGCAAGTACAATCGGGTATGAATCGGAAGCATCCAGCGCCATTGCCTTGGCAAGCGTCTTGAGAGCTCCCTGATAGTCACCGACAAGCGAAAAAACAAGAGACAGTTCAATATATGCATCTTTCTCGTCCGGATGCAGATTTATATATTTCTGGTAATCGGTTATGGACATAAACGGGTTATCAATAGCATCGCTGTCAAGGACCGTCGGAAAAACGGCCGGTTTGATTTTTTCAATTTCGTCAACTTTTGCACGATTCAGAAAAAAGAGACTGTCCAGATAAAAATAATACCTGCTGTCGAATCCCCGCTTTTCAGTCACTTCTATCCTCAGACGATGCGATCCTTCGGTTAAATTCACGACTATACATTTATTCCAGTAGTATGAGGGAGAATACCCCTCTATGACATGGATGTCTTCACGGTACACTTTCACCGGTTCATCCTCATCTATCCTGAACCGGAAAGGACTTGCGTACGACGGACTTAATTCATCCGAAGGGCCCGGAGGTGTTCCGCCGTACCAGAATTCATACTCGCCCGGCTCTTCAACATAAAAAACAAACTCGGCAAAAAAGGCAGCGCCGCCCTGCAGCCCGGTATTCCGGTTTAATTGAACCGCCTGGAAGCCGGAGCACCCGAAATTTGATACCGGCTGATTCGCAAAATTCGTCGAAACCGCATCTTCACCTTCAAGATATATCAACCCGGTGCTGCTTTCGGGATATACCGGCTTCAGCAGGTTGTCCTGAGAAAACAGCCATACTGCTGAAAATAAAAAAAATAATATTATAAATACATTCTTTCGAAACATTTTCCTTTATCCCCCGTGTCCATTCAGATATAATATATTACAAATGAACCGAAATAGAAAGTTAAGACAGGCCGCAGAAACAATTGCGATTACTGCCGCAGTGTTTTGCCTTAACATTATCTTTGATCCGGATGATCCGGGTTTTTCCGCCTTACTGTATACACCGTATATAACAGTTGCACTGTTCTCGGCAGTATTTTTCAGCCGAAGATTCGGCTTTCTCACAATTCTGACTGCCGCTGCAGCCGTTGCTGTATACTGCAGCCTAGATTCTATCGTAATAATCCGGGATTTTCACACAAAAGACGCAATAATCCTGTCTGCAGCAGTTATTCTTGTTTATCTTTTCGGTACAATCCGTGAATCAGACCGGTTAAAATTACAGAAAACCAGAGAACATCTTAAAAAAACAGTAAAAGAACTTTACCGCACCAGAAAAATATCATCTGCACAGCTTGAAATTAACCGTGAACTTGAAGAGCGCATAACAGGACAGAGGCTGTCCATAACTACCCTGTACAACCAGATGCACCGGATGGACAGTCTGAACCTGGGAAAATCTCTCGACACCCTGCTTGAAACCGTTCTGCTTTTCACTGAGGCTACTGCCGTTACCATCTGGGCACAAAGCCAGACTGCCGGGTTTCTTTACTCGCCCGCATCGGTACACATAAACAGCACATACGATTCATCCTCACTCCTGGGCATCGACGGCAGTATTGAAGGCTGGGTTTTTCGTAACAACCGAATCGTTTCGGCCAGGATGATTAACAATTTTGAACATCTTCAGCGAATGGATACCGGGAAAAACCTTATTACCCTTCCCATTCCGTTGAACAAACAGGTCTGGGGAGTTCTTAACATCGAAGAAATGCCGTTTGTGAAATACAACCGGCATACCGAACGGCTGCTGGAAATAATTATCAGTCTGGCCGGACCGGCGCTGACCCGGGCGGTTGAGCACGACAGACAAATTCAGCAGAGCGAAACCGATACCGATACAAAGCTTCCGCTTTTTTCGCAGCTTTTCAGCGTACTTGAAAGACATATTGCCTCATCAACCGAAGAAGGCGCCCGAATCAGCCTGCTGATTATAGAAATCCAGAATTATTCAAATCTTCTGACTGATTTTCCTGCAGCCGAGCTGAAAAAACTTTTTCTTAAACTGACCGACGAGATCCTTCTTGAAACTGCAGGCCTGGCGGAATTTTTCATGTACAAATCCGACAACCAGATGGCTGTTCTGGTGCCGGGGCTTTCTTCGGAAGGCGCTTCACTTTTATGCCTGGAAATTCTTGAGCTGATTAATTCTTCAAGCTGGCTGATAAACGGTTCAGAAGTTTTTACTGAAATGATTATCGGCTATTCCTCTCTCGGAGAAAACGCACAGGACGCCGACGGGCTTATACAGCATGCCGAACACCTCCTGGAGATACAGAAAATATGATAAAAAATAAGGGATTCGAATACGTTAAAACCCGGCATATGTATTATGAACCCAAAACACCGTTCGCAGCACTGAGAGCTGCTGAAGAAGGCCTGCTTCCGCCGGAAGCTTTTATTTACAAGGCAGCGGCAATAGAACCGATATTCGATCACCCGGATAATCTTGAAGAAATTGAGCGTATACTCGGGCAAAAAGGCCGTGACCTTGAAACAAATCTTCTTCTTGTAAATTTATTAAATAAACTTATAAAAAACCCGGACAAGGAAATTGCCCTGTTCGCTGCCGAGAGTATTAATGCGATTGAAAATGATTACAGCCAGGCTGTGGAAAACCTGAAAGAGAATCAATACCGCAAAAGAGCCGAATTGTACTCGGAAATGGCCGAACTCAACAAGGCCGTCACCGACCTGTGGAATTTCTATCTGCGGGAAGCATTTACAAGCTACAGACAACTGGACAAGGCTGAAGGCCTGAACCCCGTAGATCATTTGAATATGAGCCGGATATTAATAAAACTGAACCTGCTTTCACAGGCGAAGAATATTATCAGGGATAATAATATAAAGGGCATAGACGCAGGATTTATTCTTGCCGAAATAGCGTACAGACAACGCAATTTCAATGAACTTTACAGAATAATGAACGAATTTAAAAAACTGCGTTCGCGAATGGACTCAAACCAGACTTTAATAATCGATTTCTGGACGGAGGGGACGTGAAGAAACCCCGCGTATGCATTGTACTTGAAGGTTCCTACCCTTTTATAACCGGGGGCGTATCAGCCTGGACCCATGATCTTATTATTAATCTGCCGGAAATAGATTTTGTCCTGTTCACAATATCACCGGAAGAAAACATGGAACTTCGCTACAAACTTCCAGTCAACGTAGTTGAACATAAGGATATTGTTCTTAACAAGCATTACCAGTCAACCGCAAAACCGGGGTCAAAAAAAAAGCTGCTCCGGGCAATACAGCTGCTTCACTCAATGTTTCTGACGGGAAACAAGGCAGATTTCGAAGGGCTTGTTAAACTTCTTCCCGAAAATTATTTCATGTATGACGATTCCGTAAAAAGCGACCCGGGCTGGAAACTTATTGTCGAAGCCAAT
Source organism: Spirochaetia bacterium (assembly GCA_963675665.1). Taxonomy (GTDB): domain Bacteria; phylum Spirochaetota; class Spirochaetia; order UBA9216; family UBA9216; genus Thalassospirochaeta. The sequence continues at coordinate 1,228,654 of OY776510.1, read as the reverse complement.
ACAAAACACAATCCGACCTACGCATTTACCGATTATTATTGGGCCTGGAAATCCGCCCACGATATGCTCTTTACAATACTTGGAGCAGCGCTTCCGGACGCTGATATCTATCATGCTGTCTCGACCGGATATGCCGGAATTGCAGCGGCGGCGGCAAGGGTAAGAAAAAACAAACCGCTTGTATTGACGGAACACGGTCTTTACCACAAGGAACGCGAAATGGAAATCCGTAAATCAAAACTCATCCGCGGATATCAGCGAGACATGTGGATAAGGCTTTATAACGCGTTCAGCCGCATCTGTTACTCACAGGCCGACCTGATCATCTCCCTGTTTGAAGAAAACCGTCGCAAACAGCATGAACTCGGAGCCGATCCCAAAATTACGGAAGTTATCCCCAACGGAATTGATCTGCCCCGCTTCTCAATCGAGCGTGAGGAAAAAGAAGGCTTTCATGTCGGCCTGGTAGGACGGGTTGTGCCAATTAAGGATATTAAAACCTACATCTCAACCGCCAAAATAGTTCTCGAACGTATTCCGGAGGCCATATTTTACTGTATAGGACCCACCGATGAAGATCCCGGCTATTACCGGGATTGCGAGGTGCTTGTTAAAAGTCTTAAAATAGAAGACCGTTTTATTTTCACCGGAAGACAGAATGTTCTTGATTATTATAAATTTCTGAACGTACTGGTTCTGACCTCGGTTCGCGAAGCACAGCCTCTGGTCATTCTCGAAGGATATTGCGGCGGCGTACCGGCAGTTGCCACAGCCGTAGGAAATATCCCTGAAATGCTTGATTACGATGATCGGTTCCTGGCTGCGTCAAAAGACTCCGTTAAACTCGCGGAATGCATTCAGTATATTCATGATCACCCCGGCGAAATGAAAAAGATTAACGAAGCCAACAAGTCGAAAGCCGTCACCTACTACAATAAAACTGACCTGCACCGGAGGTATCATCGGATCTATTCCGATTTCAGTACCAAACAAAACCCGACAGTTCCCCTCCGGAAGAGAAAGGAGCCGAACTGATGGCAGGTATCGGGTTCGAACTCAGAAAGGTCATAAGCAAAGGCGGGATAGCGTCATTTTTCCAGATAGCAATGTCCGGAGCAATGATTGTCGCAGGCCCCTGGATTTTATCCATCATCACAATATCACTGATCCAGACATTCTTTAAACAGGCGCTCTACGGCGGAACAGAGCTGTTCATGGGAGTGGTCATCTATTCATACGCCTTCTCGCTGTTTATTTTCGGAGGGTTCCATTACCTTTTCACCAGAAGGATGAGCGACCTGCTTTATTTCAAAAAAGAAGACGAAGCCTTCGGTTATGTGCTTGGAATCTGCATCCCGGTAGGACTGATATCGGCTGCAATCGCGCTGCCGGCAGCTTTTTCCCTGGATCTGAACATTGAATATGCATTGCTTTTCCGCGCATCAACAGGCCTTATCTTCGTTACAATAAACTGTATGTGGATTATCATGCTTTTTGTGTCGGTCCTCAAATGGTATATAAAAATCATGCTTGTATATACCGCGGGGCTTGCTTCATCCCTGCTGCTGATTTACCTGCTCTTACCGACATTCAAACTTGCAGGAGCACTGCTGGGCTTCAGCCTGGGCCATCTGCTTATAGTAATACTGCTGATAATTCTCTGCCGTTCAGCCTGGAAACCCGCCAAACCGTCACCTCCGACAGACATAACCCCGTCAACCGCGCGTTTTGCCTTAACCAGGGGGTTTTCCGGCTTTATAAGGTATATGATCAGACACCGGTATCTTTTCGGAGCCGGGGCCGTCTACTATTTCGGAATATGGGTTGACAAGCTGATATTCTGGATTGCTTACGGCGAGTCCGTATCAGGCACATTTATACGGCTTTATCAGGTTTACGACATACCCGTTTATCTTGCCAATCTGACAATGATACCGGGCCTGGTGTTCTTTGTAGTATTCTCCGAAACCGAATTTTATACGGTACTTAAGCGTTTTCTGCTGACAATCGCCCGAGGCCGATACTCTGCGATTGTATCAGCCAGAAAAGCTGTTTTTCGGGTAACCGGAGAATCCGTCAAGGAACAAAGCCTTCTTCAGGCGGTAGTAACACTGGTAATAATAATTTTTGCATCAGACACAATACTCAGAACAACGCTTGCCGCAGTCTTTTTCCACCTGATGCTTCTGACGTTAATTAATTATCTGTTTTATATCGAACAATACCGTCATGCATTTTTTTCAGCACTGGTGTTTTTTTCAGTAAACGGTATTCTTGCCCTGCTTTCAGTATTTTCAATCATTCCTCTTCACGCAGGATTTTCCTACTTGGCCGGAACTGCGGTCGCTTCGGCTGCTGCATGGCTTTTTCTTAAAGCAGATATTGCAAAACTGGACCGTTATATCCTTACAAGAAGGTAAAAATGAATTATTTTTAAAAAAAAGTTGTTTTTTTATTTTTTTGTGGCATTAATAATCTGGTTTGGCTTATTGTTTTTCTAATATATAGTGTACACAGCCTTACCGATATTTGCTACCGAAGCTGTTTTGCAGCTTTTGTGTGGATTTTTTTACAGGAGGACATTATGACAAATAGATATAAAACAAGCCTGTTGGCAATTTTTCTTGTTATAACCGCTTTGCTGTTTGCTTCATGCGGCGAAGGAACAACCGGAAGACTATCAACTGACGAGGTCAAAACTATCGAAGATTACCTTTTGAGCTCATATTTCATGCTGCGCGGCGACGCTGAGCTGGCTGACAGCCGGGCGGCCTGGGACTACACGAAAGAAGTCTTACTGCCGGCAACAGACGGCGCGACAACTACGTCAAAAAGCAACAATTACCCGGAGAAAGGGCAGAACACCAACGTAACCATTACCGGTAAAGATGTCGGCAACAACATTTACACAGTAGTCAACGTAACAACCTACCCCAGGCAGGATGCCATTGTAAGCACTACCGAATCGTATTACATCAAAGACAACGGGGACGGCTATCTTAATAACCACGACAGTATCTGCGAAGCAGACGGCACAATAAACACCAATTACCGCATTGCTTTCGAAACGGAATATGCCGACGGTTCGATCCGCTACGAAAAGGTGGCCGCCAATACCCTTGACGGCAGCAATCTTCAATACGCTCCGTTCGATATAAACGGCGACCTTGTTTTTCCATCCGGCACAACCTATACACCGCCTGCGGATACCGATGCAAACTACTCCAGTATGGTAAATTATGTGCAGGAATACGGCGATCCGCTTAACTTCTATTCCGATTATACAATTATAGTTGGAACCCGGTATTATACCGAGCACGGCGATCTTACCAAACCGACAAAAACATCTTTGGCCTACGAAAGAACATTTACCCGGGAGGCTGCAGTTCAGAATCTCGATACCAAGATATCAGCCTTAACGGATTATCTTTTCTCCGGAGCCGATTTTGTAATTAAAGCGTCTGAAACGGTAATCCGCTATGAAATAAGGCCCAACGGGAAAAAGACTGTTAAAACCAAAACCCAGCTGCTGGATGAAATCACCGGCGGATCCATTGTTACTTTTACCGCAAATTACGAAACAGACGACAGCGGTACAGTAATCAGCTCAGGAGCGCCTGTTGCCGTTTATTGATAAAGTACAGATAAACATGTAACACTCTTCAGATACCCGGGCACATGCCCGGGTTCTTTTTCTTACCACCTGTTGAAGACCTTCTCGGCGAAGCCCGGAAAATCTTTCAAATCAATGATTTTACCGTCATCAAGCACAGCCCTACCTGAAAAGCGGCCGAACACCTGGTGCTGGCTGCTTCGGATAATAATAACATTGGTATCGGAAAAACGATCGAGGACCGGCTCAAAATCCATTTCAAAGCGTCCGTCCGAACTGGTAAATTTCCAGGGTTCCATATAACGTTCGTTTCCTTCCGACTCACCGGGAATATTAAAGCTTACGTGCTCAAGCTTATGTGCCCTTCCGTTGTAAAAAAGTGCATTCTCGGTGGCTGCCGTAGTGTCTCCGAAACCGTAGCCGATATTAAATCCGAAAGGCACTCCGTCGACCTCTCCTGAAGCAGAACCCCAGTACCATGTATTTTTATACGTCCAGACTCCGCGCCCCCAGTCCAGAACAGCCATGGCCTTTGACGAATCATCCGCCCCGAAAACATATTTAAAATCTCCGCTTTCAACTTTACCGTACGCGCTGAGGCAATTGTGCTTTTCATTGAAATAGAATCTGCCGCGTTTGTTGAACGGAGTAGCAATCACCATCCGGTCATAATCTTCTGCAGGAGGGAAAAGCTCCAGTTCGGCCGTAATACCCCGGCCTTTGTCAAAGGCCGGATAATCGAGCCGCAACACCTTTTTTCGCCCCTCGTGAACAAATGACATCCTGATTGCCCGTTCATCGACAAGCACATCACCTGTAACCGTAGAAGAAGGCATGCCGTATTTACCGAGCGGAAGAAACGTCATAACTGTTCCGGAAGTTTCAGAACATTTTCTGAAATCAAACAACGTAACCGCAAAAAAACCCATATATCCGTTGTCCGCCGCAGTAAGAGCAAGCCCGTACTCCGCCGACATAACGCAGTAATAGTCCCATTCCTTGATTCTGAATCCGGGGGCCCTGATTGCGCTTCTGTCGTATTTATATAATGACTTTCGCGCCCACCCAGGTTCGGCGATATTGCCCCTAACGTCAAGAAGGTTCGTTTCTTTAATTATTTCGTTTTGCATGTCCTGATTATATCATCGAATTGTTCAGCTTCGTGTATTTTTCCGCGTTTTCTGCATCCGTCCGACCAGACTTTACATTTGAATATAAACTCGTCTGTTGCAGCGGCAAGGTTTTCTCCGCTGAAGCCCATCCATTCGTAGCCGGGCATATATTCATGTGACGTGTTACCCCCCGGAACATCAATCCCGAGAAGTCCGGCAAGTGCGCACAGCCTGTACCATTCTATCTTTCCGTATTTTTCCGACAGCTGCGGCCAGGATCCCGCACGTTTATGCGTAAGCATTTCATTCACATAACCCACAGGATATCCACAGGTTATACGCAACCAGTACTCGTAATCCTCGGCTATTTCAAGATTCTCGTTAAATCCCCCGGTCTGAAGGTAAAAATCCCGTTCCATCATAACCGTAGAAGGCCCTATTATGCATTTTTTAAGGGCATTTTCAAAAATGTGCCCCTCACGTTTATGCTTCTGCCCTTTCTGGCTGACCGTCTTTTCCCCGCGCAGCCACAGCTCTCTGGTATGGCTTATAACACTGCGGTTTTCATGCATAAATGAAGACTGCATCTCAAGTTTTTCGGGCGTCCAGATATCATCAGAATCAAGAAAAGCCAGGTAACGACCTAAAGCCTCTTCCGCTCCACGGTTGCGGGCCGCCCCGGGGTAACCGCGGTGCTTCGTTGTTATAACCCGGCAGCGCCCCCGTGCCGCAGGGGCAGCGGCCAGCCCGGCGGCAACGGCCCCGGTCGTGTCAGTGGAGCCGTCGTCAACTATAATCAGTTCAAAATCGGCAAAGCTCTGCTCAAATACCGACTCTACTGCCTGCCGAAGCATTTCGGGACGGTTGTAAACAGGAATTATTACTGTAATTTCAGGCATATGTGACAATAATAGCAGAATTTTATTAATTCTTACAAGAAAAGACTTTAGACTTTTTCAATAATAAGAGATATATTAATTAGTACATGAGAAGACTGCTGCTTTTATCAATATTATCTATTTCTCTTTTAATCTCCTGCCTGTCGGGAAACTATTTTGAGGAACTGGAACAATCTCAAATTCTGACATCACCTGATTTATCATTTTCATCATGGAACGTGGAATATGATGTCACGACCAGCTTTGACTACCTTGTAGCTGTAGACATAGGTAGCACCTCGTACACAACAACCGGGCTTGACGACACAACTTCGACAGTCTTCCGGCTTGAACTGGTTAATCTTATGAACGACGGCGGGTTTGAATCAGGAACAGCTACGGGAAACTCAATAGACGGCGGCGGTACAGGCGGGGTTCCTACAGGAGCGATCGAAGCCGGTGTGGTGCCGAACGATATAGCCGGAAATGTTTATCATTTTGACATTCCAGACCCTGAAGATCGTATAGATTTTAATCTTAACAGCTATCTTTCCGGATTTTCATCGGATGGCAATTATGTGCTCAGATTCGGTCTTAAATCTCTTTCAAGCAACATCGCTTTCGAACAGTGGCCGGGAGAAGCCGGCGACCAGGAATTATGGTCGCTTACTATCTCTACGTTCAGCAGCCTTTACCTTGTTCCGGAAGCCTTTACTGACTATGTCGACAGCTCATTTACATATAACAGCACAGGCACTTATTTCACTATTGGAAAAACAGCAGCACAAAGTCCGATTCAGGAAGGTTATATAGACAACCTTCGGGTCGGAAGAACAGATACCGGAGCAGCCCTGGCCTTCAGGGTGCCATTCAACGATTTGACAGGCTCAAGACCGGATCTTCTTTCCGGCTATTACAGGTTTTCAATTAAAGTCCTGAACGATCCGGAAATCAGTCCGAATGCCAACGGACTCAACCGAATGGCATCGGAAAACGTTACGCTTTCAGTTAAGTCGCTTCAGAACGAACTGAATAACAAATCATATTACGAGACTTTTGAGCCGGAGTCCAGTTCAGGATGGACAAGCTGGACCAAGGTCTACCTTGAAACAGGCAGCATCCAGATTGACAACTCCGGCAACATCCTTGAACCGGTATTATTAATATCCGTAGTTCCGACAAATACCCAGTGCGGCTGCCACGGTTTCGATGTCGGAAGCGTTCTGATATCGGAACCTTATCTGGAATATTCAGCCGACGGCAGCTTCGACTGATACTCTATTTTACAACCATTACCTTTCTGAACTCGTCAATTCCCGGCGCTACTACACGGATAAAGTAAATCCCTCTGGCAACCTGGTTTCCGGCCCTGTTGGTTCCATCCCAGGTATAGGTGTAACTGCCCGTACCCTGCGCCCCGCGGTACAGGATTTTTATCAGGTCGCCGGAAAGATTGAAGATGTTTATGGTAACCATACCCTGCTGTTTGAGATCATAAGTAATGACCGTTTTATCGCCAAGAGTCGGGTTAATCACGTTATTCAGGATTGTAACCCCGCTGCTTTGACGAACGATGTCTTCGATCGGTATAATCCAGGGCGACAACAGTCTCGGATCATTTACATCCAGACTTCGCATGGAGAACAGATTTCCGAGCTTGAGAACAAACTCAATATCGTTGCCTGCCGCCATTTCCGGATCTGAAGCCGGAATTATAAAATCCCTTACAGCGCCTGCAGAACGGACGGACGAAAGCCCCCTGGCGGCTTCATTAGGCGTCGGCAGTTCTATTGAAACGAAAGACGGCAGCCAGAGACCGTTGTCGTTAACAACATCCTCAGACGGGTTTGCATCATAGAAAAGCTGAACAGGCAGTCCGGAATATCCGCTCGCCAATACAGAGGCCTCAATGGTTATGTCCCGATCCATCAGTTTTCCGGTCCCGTCAAAAGCCCTGAGCGCGGAAGTTGTGGTGCTGCCGGTGTCCGAGTCGGCATGCACACCGTCGGAAGCCCAGACCGGCTCAACAACCCCTGCGGCTACGTCCGTTACGCGGTGCAGCCGGGTGCTGATCATTGCATTTTTTAGAAGGTCCGATATCGAATCGACATTTGACTTTAATGTTCCTGATAAAGAAACATTCTCGGAAAGCGGCTCATTCAGATACAGGAACGCTTCAAGGACTCCCCCGTTGTCGCCGTATGAAATAACATCCATACCGGTTAGTATGGTCCCGTTTCCGACCGATGAATTAAAATGGCCTATGGTAAGAGCGGAGGTATTCGATCCGTCGTATCCGAAAACCGGTTCCGAGAATTTAACATAAACTTTGGTTCCCCCGACTACGCCCAAAGAAAGACTGATATAGGGCGGGACCCTTTCTATACAGAAAATAGGAGTGGCCTGACTCGGCAGCAGGTTTCCTGCCAGGTCCGTTATTCGACCAAGAGACGAATTATATTCGACAACCAACTCGGAAAGCAAATTCCAGTCGTGCCCGGCTGTTGAAATATTCATCGCAAAGTAAGGATCATCCTGACCGGTCTGCGTAAGAAACAGCGTGTTGTTTACGTCCGTTACAAAATCAATATTGTAAGCGTTAGTTCTAGGCTCAACACTGTCTTCTTCGATATAAAATGCATCGACATCATTCAGGCTTGAATCTCGAACCCCGTGCGTAAGGTCCGGGTGTATAGCCGGGTTGCCGACAGGATCCCAACCGCCACTGTCCGCTGTATAATCATCCAGTATATGAAACTCCAGCCGGTTAATTTTACCGGTTATCGCGTCGGCGAGGCTGACTATCTCTCTCGATGTTCCTGAGTACGGCGCAAAACCCGGCGGATCCACATCCCAGTTTCCTGCTATTGCCGGATCGCCCTTGTCTTCCACCAAGTCATAGTCATCATCTGCCTTCTCTACCTGGTTGCTTGCTGTTGCTGTATCAGTTACGTCGGGATCCGAAAAAGCCAGCGCCGATTGGAGGTCCGGATCCGTTGCGGTGATTATATACCCCGGCCAGTAAAAATCCGGAGCAGCCCCGGCTGTTGAATAACCCGCTATATAGATTCGTACCCCGTGGGTATTCCCGCCGAGGAAGGTTGCATCTCGGTAAATACTGTTTGTCGACGAAGCATCCCATGAAAATGCACTCATGGTCCCCGTATAATCAAAAAAGCTGTCAAGTCTTACCGTACCGGCCCCGTTTATGTCCCAGCCAGACAACGTCAGTACATCGCTGCTTCGGTTGTGCGCGGTATCCGAACCGCTGGCCAGGGTTGAAACCGTACCGATATTTACCGGTTCGGAATAGCGGAGGTCAAAATAGTTATGTGCATCAGCCTCGGTCATTGCGCCGCTCGGCGGGCTGTCGTGGGCTTCTATTCCCGCCGCAACCTCGAGAAGAACGGGACGACAATGATCGGTTATATCGCCGGCGCCGGAAAGGGCAACTGATTCGATTCTGTTTTTATACTGATCGACCAGGATATAAGAACGATTCGGATCCGCCGTGCCGGTACTCTTCACAAAATGTATCTGTGGAAGCGTTGCCTGATGAACATCATGCCTGTCGGTACTGTTTCCGTCTCCCGGATCATCACTCAAGGCGTCAGTATTCCAGGTAGTACCTGCTATCCTTATATAGAAAACGGATACATCCCCGTCGGCTGAAGTCAGTGTATTCTGACACTCCATATCACTGTAGACATCCGTAAAAGGCAATGTGTTTCCAGCATCAAGATATATTTCACCGATTACACTGGATATTTCCCCGTTTGAGTTCTCTATCGGAGTATCAAATTCAACCCGGATAACATTGTCATAAACCGTGTAGACTCCCGCCGCAACCCGTGCAGTCCGGGAGGTTTGCCAGTGTGCATCGGCAGGCAGAACCGTAACATTTTCCACGGCGGCAATGTCGCCCGAATCATCAATAAGCACACCTGTATCATCAAGAGGATTTTCTTCGACCGTACAATTCTGAACAGTCATATTGTAGGCCTCCGCAAATGCTGATGATGCATCATCATTTTTGCGTACTTGAAGCCACCAGGCCCCTGAAGCAAGAAGGGAACAGCCGTTTGTATAAAAATTCCCGTCGACGGTTACGGTTGAATCGGTAAGATCGTCCACCGTCCCATCGTAATCCGCTTCGGCAAATGCCGTGCCAGAGGGGGTAGTTCCTATGAGATTAACGTTGTAATCAGCCAGGAAATCAACAGGACCTAGAGGGTTATACAACGCCGGTTCGATTGAATTTCGCTGTGGATTGTCATAGGCAAATACATCGGCGGCTCCTGTCGGATCATCATCATCATAAGTTGTGGGCCCTCCGATTCCGCCCAGTAAAACGAGGTCCTCATTGGTCCGGAGATCGTTGCCGCCCATATCAAGGGTTCCTGCGTAGAGAACCAGGTTATCGCATGTCAGGCTGTCAACAGGCAACGTTATTGTGCCTCCCGGAGCATAGATATGAATATCAACGGGGAATGTCAGGGCCATACCACCGGTTGTCGATATTGTCAGCCCGCCGTCTATGCATAGCGTTCCAATAAAATCAATATCGTCGGAGGATGTGATTATATCGCCGGCAAGCTCCGTTTCGCCCGCTCCGGCCTGTGAAAAAGGCCCGGCAAGGTTCATGTCTGCCCCGGGCGCCACATCCAGTAGCGTTGCTACCGTAAAGGTCGCAGGCCCGTCGTTCAGCGTCGTTATCGTATCGTTCACCAGTATGTTTACAGCAGTTATATCAAGAGCTGTCCCGGCTCCGACACCGGCGTCGTTTATTATCATCGCTCCGTTCAGCGTCGTCGTCCCACTTCCCGCCTGCTGTAAAAACGTGTCGGACCGGAACCCGGCGGCGGCTGTTGTCACATCTGCCGCGCTTACTATATCCACATCGCCGAGATCATTGGCAACGCCTGCGGCGCCCTGGAAGTCGATGCTTCCCCCGGCAGCCGTCAGCTGCAGATCCTCGTCAAAATCGGTTGTCGCATCCAGAGTATCGGCAAAGGTTATGTCTCCGCCGGCGCTGTTTATTACAACAGATTCGCTGTCGGTAAGCCTCACTGTTCCGGTGAAGTCTACTGCATCGTTGGAGGTTATGATGTTCCCAGCAGTCTGCACATTCCCCGCTCCATCCTGCAGAAATGCCCCGGCAAGGTTCATGTCTGCCCCGGGCGCCACATCCAGTAGCGTTGCTACCGTAAAGGTCGCAGGCCCGTCGTTCAGCGTCGTTATCGTATCGTTCACCAGTATGTTTACAGCAGTTATATCAAGAGCTGTCCCGGCTCCGACACCGGCGTCGTTTATTATCATCGCTCCGTTCAGCGTCGTCGTCCCGCTTCCCGCCTGCTGTAAAAACGTGTCGGACCGGAACCCGGCGGCGGCTGTTGTCACATCTGCCGCGCTTACTATATCCACATCGCCGAGATCATTGGCAACGCCTGCGGCGCCCTGGAAGTCGATGCTTCCCCCGGCAGCCGTCAGCTGCAGATCCTCGTCAAAATCGGTTGTCGCATCCAGAGTATCGGCAAAGGTTATGTCTCCGCCGGCGCTGTTTATTACAACAGATTCGCTGTCGGTAAGCCTCACTGTTCCGGTGAAGTCTACTGCATCGTTGGAGGTTATGATGTTCCCGGCAGTCTGCACATTCCCCGCTCCATCCTGCAGAAATGCCCCGGCAAGGTTCATGTCTGCCCCGGGCGCCACATCCAGTAGCGTTGCTACCGTAAAGGTCGCAGGCCCGTCGTTCAGCGTCGTTATCGTATCGTTCACCAGTATGTTTACAGCAGTTATATCAAGAGCTGTCCCGGCTCCGACACCGGCGTCGTTTATTATCATCGCTCCGTTCAGCGTCGTCGTCCCGCTTCCCGCCTGCTGTAAAAACGTGTCGGACCGGAACCCGGCGGCGGCTGTTGTCACATCTGCCGCGCTTACTATATCCACATCGCCGAGATCATTGGCAACGCCTGCGGCGCCCTGGAAGTCGATGCTTCCCCCGGCAGCCGTCAGCTGCAGATCCTCGTCAAAATCGGTTGTCGCATCCAGAGTATCGGCAAAGGTTATGTCTCCGCCGGCGCTGTTTATTACAACAGATTCGCTGTCGGTAAGCCTCACTGTTCCGGTGAAGTCTACTGCATCGTTGGAGGTTATGATGTTCCCGGCAGTCTGCACATTCCCCGCTCCATCCTGCAGAAATGCCCCGGCAAGGTTCATGTCTGCCCCGGGCGCCACATCCAGTAGCGTTGCTACCGTAAAGGTCGCAGGCCCGTCGTTCAGCGTCGTTATCGTATCGTTCACCAGTATGTTTACAGCAGTTATATCAAGAGCTGTCCCGGCTCCGACACCGGCGTCGTTTATTATCATCGCTCCGTTCAGCGTCGTCGTCCCGCTTCCCGCCTGCTGTAAAAACGTGTCGGACCGGAACCCGGCGGCGGCTGTTGTCACATCTGCCGCGCTTACTATATCCACATCGCCGATATCATTGGCAACGCCTGCGGCGCCCTGGAAGTCGATGCTTCCCCCGGCAGCCGTCAGCTGCAGATCCTCGTCAAAATCGGTTGTCGCATCCAGAGTATCGGCAAAGGTTATGTCTCCGCCGGCGCTGTTTATTACAACAGATTCGCTGTCGGTAAGCCTCACTGTTCCGGTGAAGTCTACTGCATCGTTGGAGGTTATGATGTTCCCGGCAGTCTGCACATTCCCCGCTCCATCCTGCAGAAATGCCCCGGCAAGGTTCATGTCTGCCCCGGGCGCCACATCCAGTAGCGTTGCTACCGTAAAGGTCGCAGGCCCGTCGTTCAGCGTCGTTATCGTATCGTTCACCAGTATGTTTACAGCAGTTATATCAAGAGCTGTCCCGGCTCCGACACCGGCGTCGTTTATTATCATCGCTCCGTTCAGCGTCGTCGTCCCACTTCCCGCCTGCTGTAAAAACGTGTCGGACCGGAACCCGGCGGCGGCTGTTGTCACATCTGCCGCGCTTACTATATCCACATCGCCGAGATCATTGGCAACGCCTGCGGCGCCCTGGAAGTCGATGCTTCCCCCGGCAGCCGTCAGCTGCAGATCCTCGTCAAAATCGGTTGTCGCATCCAGAGTATCGGCAAAGGTTATGTCTCCGCCGGCGCTGTTTATTACAACAGATTCGCTGTCGGTAAGCCTCACTGTTCCGGTGAAGTCTACTGCATCGTTGGAGGTTATGATGTTCCCGGCAGTCTGCACATTCCCCGCTCCATCCTGCAGAAATGCCCCGGCAAGGTTCATGTCTGCCCCGGGCGCCACATCCAGTAGCGTTGCTACCGTAAAGGTCGCAGGCCCGTCGTTCAGCGTCGTTATCGTATCGTTCACCAGTATGTTTACAGCAGTTATATCAAGAGCTGTCCCGGCTCCGACACCGGCGTCGTTTATTATCATCGCTCCGTTCAGCGTCGTCGTCCCGCTTCCCGCCTGCTGTAAAAACGTGTCGGACCGGAACCCGGCGGCGGCTGTTGTCACATCTGCCGCGCTTACTATATCCACATCGCCGAGATCATTGGCAACGCCTGCGGCGCCCTGGAAGTCGATGCTTCCCCCGGCAGCCGTCAGCTGCAGATCCTCGTCAAAATCGGTTGTCGCATCCAGAGTATCGGCAAAGGTTATGTCTCCGCCGGCGCTGTTTATTACAACAGATTCGCTGTCGGTAAGCCTCACTGTTCCGGTGAAGTCTACTGCATCGTTGGAGGTTATGATGTTCCCGGCAGTCTGCACATTCCCCGCTCCATCCTGCAGAAATGCCCCGGCAAGGTTCATGTCTGCCCCGGGCGCCACATCCAGTAGCGTTGCTACCGTAAAGGTCGCAGGCCCGTCGTTCAGCGTCGTTATCGTATCGTTCACCAGTATGTTTACAGCAGTTATATCAAGAGCTGTCCCGGCTCCGACACCGGCGTCGTTTATTATCATCGCTCCGTTCAGCGTCGTCGTCCCGCTTCCCGCCTGCTGTAAAAACGTGTCGGACCGGAACCCGGCGGCGGCTGTTGTCACATCTGCCGCGCTTACTATATCCACATCGCCGATATCATTGGCAACGCCTGCGGCGCCCTGGAAGTCGATATTGCCTGTTCCTGCGGTCAAGACGAGACTATCATTAAAGTTTGCATCATCACCGTCAAGTGTAGATGTAAAAGTGATATTACCGGCGGATAGCCCTCCAGTACTTACGCTATAAGCAGTATCATCCGTAACAATTGTCGGCGCATTGAAATCAATATCACTTCCGGTAGTAGTAACATCACCACCAAGATATATAATATCAGCAGGACTCAAAGATATCTGACCGGTCCCGCCGTCTATATTTGAATTGATATCAAGATCATTATTAAGTCCGCCGGCTGTCAGAACAATATTACCGGCGCCGGAGGCATTTATTGCGCCATTGACAGTAATGGTACCGTTAGCAGTGGAAATATCTATTGCACCCCCCGTAGACTGCTCAGCATCGATAATTATTACAGCGTCAGTTTCATCAATTACGATGTCATTTGCTCCAGCGCCGTTATCAATATCGAGTGTATCAACTTCAGTTTCAAGAATTGCGGTGTTTCCAATACCGCTGGCTGCGTTGATTATAAGTGTGGTAGCCGAAAAGTCGGTAACAGCATCAGCTGCTGCATCATTTACTGCGGCCGAACTCGTTAAAGTAATAGACCGCCCGGGAGCATCAACATCTCCGACAGAGACTGCACCGGCAGTTATTGTTATATTTCCGTTTACCGTATCAACATCACTGAGCGTTACCCCGTCGGCCTCTGTTATCACTATATCCCCGGCTAAGGTGCTACTTATATTCATCGTATCAACGTCTGTTTCTATATCAAGATCGGTCGCCGTGCTTCCAATCTCGGCGCTTGCAGTGATAACCAGATCGTTACAGCTCAAATCCACTCCGACATCGTCTGTTTCGTTTACAGATCCGGCATCCGTGACTAGTGTAATATCGCCTGCGGCCCCGGTCGTGATGCTGTCGAATACAATGTTCCCGTTTTCACTGTAGATATCGGCAGCAGTCGCTGTTCCGTTCGTAGAGACAAGGCTTGTCAGCGTTATTTCATCCCTTGTGTCTATTTCTATTGTGCCGGTTCCGGCATCTATCGAGGAACCTGCGGCCATAATAAAAGAACCGTCATCGTTAGAATCATCGGAATCAGCCAAAATAGTAAGATTTCCGTTGTTTACGCTTATATTTCCGTCGGTAGTCAGGCTTATATCGCCGCTCGAATTAAATACAACATCGCCGGCGGCAGTTGTTAGAAGCCCGAACCCGCTTGTCGTATTATCATCTACAACTATAGCTCCGCCGTCGTTTGTTACCGACAAAGCGCCGGTTGTTTCGGCGTCTATCCAGCCCCCGGCAGTTGTTATCGTAAAACTTTCCGCTCCGCCGGATTTAAGAAGATAGTTCAGCGCATCAAGATCAATATCGCCGCCGTTGCTGTCGGCCAGATCGTTTCCATCAAGTCGCAGGTCGTCCGCATCCATTCCGGCAGGAACGGTAACGGTCCCCGCTCCGCCGGTCGATACCAGTCCGATGTCGTCGGCAGCCTCAAAACCGGCTGTTGCAGTTCCGGTAAGGTTTACAACCGCCTTGATCAGCGCGGTTCCCGCGGCAGCAGGCGATGCGTCCACCCGGGTCAGCCCTGGCGATGCACTGTCGCTGACGGCTATTACAGAGCCGGCCCCGGCTATTATTCCCGAACGCAGATCAAGGTTTGATGCTGTTGTGTTTATCGGAGTAAAACCTGCTTCCGGGAAAAAGGTTGTCAACGCGCCTATATCTCCTCCGGCCCTGATTGTCAGGACCCCGCAGGTGACCGTGCCGGTTGCGTCTGTTACGTCCTGATCAGCATTATCAGCCCAAAGAGTGATATCTCCTGGCGCGCCTCCGGTTGTCATGGTACCGATCGGCAGGTTTCCGGTCACATCCTCAATAAGAATACTTCCGTTATCAACTGTCGTATCGGCATTAAGCTGAACCGTCGCATTTACATCAAGTATTGTTCCCGTTCCGATGCCGCCGCTGTCCGCCTTCAGGGTTATAGTTGCCGCGCTGATATCTGCTGTCGCGTCATGACTCACGCCGTTTATCGCTCCGTCATCGGCTGTTATAGTTACGGTATTTCCCCCGTCCAGATCGTCCACCGCGCCTGCGTTTATATTGCCTGTCGCAGCCGTTACCGTTATGTCTCCGTTACTCGTATCGATATCGGTAAGCGTTACCGCGTCGGTTTCCGTAATAATAATATTCCCGACTGCAGAGGCTCCTGCATCTATGCTTACCGCTGTTGTATCCAGGGTCATCGCGCCGGCCGCATCGGCGGTAAGTACCTGCGCCGTAATCTTGCCGGCTGCATCGGTTACGATCCCGGCGCTGTTGAGCGATACATCGCTAAGAGTCCCCGTTCCGGCAGTAAGAATTCCGGCTGTGATGTTTCCGCCGCCCCCGCTGGCGATGCTGATGTCGTTTAATTCAGCATCGGAAGAAAGCACAACGCTGGTTGCCGTCACGGCCCCGCCGGCATCAAGCGTAAAAGATCCGTTTGACACGGTAAAAGACTGTATCGTTATATCCGAGGTCTCCGAAATTTCCACGTTTCCGGCCGCTGTGGTCGATCCTGTAAGGGTAACTATGTCCGTATCAATTGCATCCCCGACGCCTATTGCTCCGGCGGCATTCAGGTTTACTACGGCGTTTGCCCAGGTCGCTGCGATGTCCGCCCCGCCCAAATTTCCGCCGTCAATTATCTGCCCGGCCGAGCTCAGAACATCTACAGCTGAAGCCGTATTGTTGGACGTAACAAGCCGTCCGAGGGTGACGTTTCCGATACCGTTAATATCAATAAGCCCGGCGCCTGCGTTCAGTACTGTTCCGTTTGCCAGGGTAACAAGCCCGGCGCCCGCAGCACCGGCGTTCACTTCAATTTCACCGCCGGCAGTGCTTACGTCTCCGTCGGCGCCAAATCTTACGTCATTGGACTGGGATGTCAGGGTTATCTGCAGGCTTCCGGCCGTTACGGTATCGTTGATTATCAGATCATCGTCATTTGAAGCGTCGTTGTCTCCGGCCGTCAGCGTAACAGTAGCCGCGCCGGACACACTGATTCCGCTCTGTCCGGCAGTGACCGTAAGATCTCCGTTGACGGTCTGCACATTTACTGCATTGCCTCCGCTGCTCTGGGCTGCCTGATAAACCTGCAGCGCCCCTCCTGCGGCTGTTTCCGTCACCTGAAGGGCCCCTGATGTCGCGTTTACAGCATCGAGGACGTCAACCATCGTATCGATTGCGCCGCCGTCCCCGATTCCGGTTTCAGCATCAATACTCAGGGTTGCCGCCGCGGCGTCGACATCGACAAGAGAATCGCCGCCGTCGACTACGGCCCCGTTTTTGGATGTCAAGCCGACAACCACAACCCCGGTAGTTACAACTGAACCGAGTGTTATATCTTCATCTGCGCTAAATGTTATTGCAGCATTGCCGGCGTCTACAAGAGTATTGTCGTTCATGCTCAAAGCGCCGCCGCTGCCGTTATTGTCATTGTCGTTATCGGCAGTTACTGTCACAACGCCGCCGTTTGAACTGACGTCTCCGTCGGCCCCGAAAATTATATCGTCATCGGCGCTGAGACTTATTGTGTTTCCTCCGGAGGCAACAGCGTCATTTACCGTCAGAGAGGCGTCGCCGCCGACACTGATTGATACGGCATCGGTTCCTCCGGTTACGACGCCGCCTCCGGCAGCCTGAACGGTTGTTGTCCCTGCAGTACTGATGGTTATCGCCCCTGCGCCGGCATTCCGTGCCTGCAGAATAATCAGTCCGTCGGCTTCATCAAGCTGAATTGCTCCGGTTGTTCCGTTAAGGGCGTCTATTGCCGCCGCCTGTGTCTCAATGGTTCCCCCGTTCCCGATTCCGGTATCAGCCTGAAGGGTAACCTCAGCGCCGACGGAATTGGCGACAATGTCAATCCCGGCATCTCCGTCCTCTTCAATCGCTCCGTTGCCCGAAACTACGCTTACGGCGCTTCCCGTATTGTCCGTTGTCTGCAGCAGGGACAGCGTAATTCCCTCGTCGGCGGAAAGGCTTATGGTTCCGCTTCCGGCGTTCACGGAGGATGCGGCGTTCATGGTTACAGCGCCGCTGGTTCCTGTTGCGGCCGCATCGGCATCGGCTGTTACCGATACATTTCCGGAAGTTGAGGAAATCGACCCGGCTGCCCCGAAACCGACGTCGTTATCGGCATTAAGAGTAATTATCCCGCTGCTGCTGGTTATTACCGCCCCGACTGAAATATCGGATGTTCCGCCGTTTGCATCGAGTAAAACCGTCCCGGTCCCCCCCGCTGTTATATTATCCGATACGGTTATCGTTCCGTTGGTAGCAGTCAGGCTTATATTTCCGTCGGCCGTTGTTCCGCCTACTACGGTCCCTACCGTTCCGACGGCAAAGTCATCAGGATCCGTAAAAGTGAAATTTCCTGCCCCTGTGATATTGAACGCAAGGGTCGACAGGTTTGCCGGCGGGGTCAGCGCGGTAACGGTTTCCGCTTCTATTCCAAGTGAAGAGGCCGATATCGCACCCCCCGTCTGATTAAGCGCGTCTCCTGCGATCAGAGCGACCGAACTGCCGGTGATATTCGCATCAAGAACAAGGTTTGCCGTGGTTCCTTCTACCGACTCGCCGGCTTCAAGCTGAACAGTCTGTGTTCCCGCGTTGATCGCCTGGTTTACAGTAAGACTTCCGTCCTGGGTAGAAATTGAGATTGCGCCGTTGTTGGTAACGCCCCCCGTTACACCGTCAACTGATCCTACAGCAAGAGTGTCGGTGTCTACGAAGGTAAAACCCGCGCCGTTGTCGGTAAGGATAAAGGCCAGGGTATCCACGTCATGCCCCGCATCGAGTACTGCAGCCGCGTCTCCGTCAACGGCTAAATTGGCAACGGTAATCCCCGCATCGTCGGTAAAGCCCTCATCACTGATCAGGTGAAGGGTATTTGTTCCGGCGGGGGAAACCGCCGCCGATACGTCTATTGCCCCCATTGCGGCATTTCCGATGGTAAGAACTCCCGCCGTTACGTTATCAAGCTCGGCATCCGTAAGACCTAGGGTCGTAGCAATGACATCCGCTCCGCCCAGGTCAAGCAGTCTTCCCGCCGTATGGGGCCGCAACACTACTGACTGGCCTGTTCCGGTTACGGAACCGTTCAGGGTCATCCTGTCCGCTTCAATAATCAGCCCGTCCGCAGCTGTTTCAATATCCGCGCCTGCGTCCACAGTCAGCCTGCGGTTTACGCCCTGCAGGATGAAGGAAACTGCGCCCGTACCGTTAATATCATTGGCTGCGGCCGTATCGTTAACGGCAACATGACCGTCGACGCCCGTTATTGTTACGGTGCTTCCGTCAAATCCGGCTACCCCGGCCACCGTTCCAACTGTAAATCCGTCGGCTTCAGTAAAGGTTATTGCCTGCCCGGGGGCGCTTATTGCAACCGTTAATACCGAATGTCCGGCATCCAGAACAACATCGCCCCCTGCGCTGACGGCAAGGTTCGTTACTGAAATTGTGCCTCCGGCGCCGTCGGTATACCCGCCGTCGCTTACCAGGTGCAGGGTAGCTGCCGACGACGGAGAGACAGCCGCGCTTACGGTTACCGCTCCGGCCAGGGCATCACCTATAGTCAGAATATTCGTTGATATATTGTCGAGATCGGAGTCCGTCAGCCCGAGGTTTAAATCCGTACCTATATCAATCGTCCGGGCGGCGGTGGAAGCCTGGATGGTAACGCCCGCGGTACCCGTCAGGGTCTGGTACAGATTAACATCATCCGCCGTTATCGATACCGACTGGGTTCCGGCTGAAAAAGTTCCTGTTGAATTGGAAAAGGTGCCGGTGCCTGTGTTTACTGTTATACTGTTGTTTCCCGCAGAGAAGGCGCCGGTTACATCAAGGCTGAGATCGGTATTGGTGAGATCGACAGCTCCCGTAGTCGTGCCGGCGCCGAGATCAGCAACCTGGGTAACAAGTGTTACGCTGCCTGCCGAAGAAAGCTGCAGGGTCCCGCCCGAAATAGTCACATCGGTCACACCTGAAGCCGTCACGTTTCCTCCGGCTGCAAGATCTAAAGTTCCGCCGTTTACAAGGGTAAGCGTATTACCGCCTCCAAAATTAAAGTCGGTAACGGATGTCGCGCCTTCAAGCGTCAGGTCGTAAGTCTCACCGCTCAGATTCAGCGTTCCCGCCGAACCGACGCTTATTGTGCCCGTTCCGGTTGTGCGTCCGACGGTAACCGTTCCGGAGGAATCAAGCTGCGTCAGTTCCGCAGCATCCAGCGAAAAACTGCCTGTTGCGTCGTTCAGGGCAATTGTTCGGGCGTCGGTCGACGGACGCAGGGTAATATCCCCGGCGCCGGAACTGATTGTACCTGTCAACGCAATATCCGCAGCCGTTATCGACACGGCCCCTCCCGAGCTCGTCACTGCCGATCCTGCGTCGGATTGTGTCCAGTCGCCGGTATTATTCCCGTCGTTGTCGGCGTTAATCGTAACTGTTCTGCCGACAGTTGAAATATCGCTTTCTGCGGCTGTAAGACTGATACCGTCGGCGGCGCTGAGACTGACCGTGCCGGCGCCGTTTACGCTCATGGGTGCAGTCACTGTAATGGTGTCGTCCGACTCGAGGATTATATCATTTCCGCCGTTTGCATTTATTGTTCCTCCGACGGAAATGGTCCCGACCGGACCGCCGGAAGAATCAAGTCCCCCGGGAAAAGTCAGCGTATCGCCGGCATTACCGAGGGTAAGCGTGCCGGTGTTGTTGAATACTGCCGTATTGCTTATCGATGTGGCTGTGCCGGTAAACGACAGGTTATATCCCTGTCCCGTTGTTGTTAGGGTCGTTATATCAGTATTATTCTGAAAAGATACAGTTCCTGCGGTATTGGTCAGCGTTACAGCACCGGAAGTTCCTGCGCCGACCGTTCCTGCAAAGGTCATGCTCGCGCTGTCGGTCACCGTGAGAAGTAATATGTTATCAACCGCTCCGCTGACCGTTATTGCGCCGGTAGCCCCTCCGTCAAGCCCGAGGGTGTTTCCGGCCCCGGTCACCGAGGTTATATTGATTATTGCGCCGGCGGAATCTATCACAGAGGCCCCGCCCAAAGTCACGGCCCCGAAATCAATCTGATCGTTGGATGTAATTATATCTCCGTTGACGGTTGTTCCGCCGGTTACAGCCGTTGTGGAAAGCCCGCCGTCGAAGGTAAGACTGTCGCCGCCGTTGCCGAGGGTCAGGCCGCCTGTGTTCAAAAAGTCCGTATCAGTGTCGATTGTATTCGAAGCACCCTGAAAAACAACGGAATATCCGCTTGAAAAGGTATTCAGATCATTTATTGTTACATTGCCGGTAAACGTCACCGTTCCGGTTGCTGCGCCGTTCTGCAGATCCAGTGAAAAACTTCCGGCCCCGTCCGTCGCCGATGCCATGTTTATTGCCCCGGTTCCGGCCACGACGGTTGAATTACCGTCAAGAGTAACTGCGCCGAGATCCATCTGCGTATCAGTTGTTGAAACTGTTCCGAAAAGATTTGTTCCGCCGGTCACAGCCGTTGTGGAAAGGCCCCCGGTAAAGGTGAGGCTGTCTCCGTCGTCGCCGAAGGTTACGGTCCCCGTGTTCAGAAAGTTTGCATCGGCCGTTACCGTCGTGGTTGCGCCGTTAAACGCAACATCATAAGCCGCCGCCGCGGTAGTTACGGCTGATGCGGTCAGGGCGTCGGAAAAGGTCAGACTACCCCCTGTCTTGCCGGCATGAATCGCGTTAAAAGACTGGCCGGCTGCTGTAACGCTTTGTACGTTCCCGCCGGTAAAATTAAACGTGCCTGTTCCGGCAGTAAATGTTCCGCCTGTAAAAACAACATCAGATCCGGCGTTAATATCTCCGGCTCCTGCAGTGAAAGTTCCTGTAACAGTAAGATCTCCCGTCAGGGTCGTCGCTTCAGCGGCGGTTTGCCCGGAAGCGACAAGAGTTGCTCCTACCGTGCATGTGCCGCCGACTGCCAGCGAATGTGCGCCGGTTGTCAGAGAACCTGCCGAGATTTGAAGATCTCCGTTCAGGGCAAGATCCGTTCCCAAAACAACTGCAGCTCCGACAAGCAGATCCTCGAGTGTACGATCGGAACTGAGAGTGGATGCGGCATTAATAACAATCCGGATACTTGCGGAAAGACTTCCCGTTCCGAGTGTAACGTCACCGCTGACAATAAGGTTCCAGGGGCCTCCCGAAACATCGATATCCGTTCCGTCTGCTGCCGTAATTGCGTTAATTGTATAGTTATTATCAATCTGGGGTATTCCGTTAATTGCTGTCTCGTTAATAGTTGCGGTATCGGTTACATCGTCCGGAAATCCGGCAAGATCCCAGTTGGCGTCGGTAGACCATAAATCATCAGCCCCGCCTCCGGTCCAGGTATAATCGAGAGTATAAGCTGAGGTGCTTGCGATAAAAAAAGAGATCAAGGCAAAGCTAATTTTACGGAATCTGCTCAATATTATCCCCTGCAATATTTTCAATTGTATTTCTTTATCATTATAACTTAAAAACCGCAATTTTTAAGGACATTTATTTAAATCAACTGTATATGTTTAATTCCTGAAACTAAATCGCTTTATTTATCAGATCGGCATATTAAGCTTTACTATAAAACGGCATAACAGGGGACTATCCGGCCCGGACACTGACTGTTTTAAAATGATTCCTGATTGAAAACATGCAGATATTGGGTTATTATTTAAGTATGGTAAAGAGGTTACAAAATGAAAATTAAAGGTAAAATAAACATATTTGCTTCATTTATTTTTCTTTTAGCGGCATGTGCAATGCCTCAGCTTTCCGAAGACCTTCTAACTCAGGAGAATCAACAAACCGAAATATCTGGCGATTCCGGGACCGCAACCGGTTTAAACCCTGCAGCTGACGCAGAGAATACTACTGAAACCGGAACCCTATCTATAGACACCGACACCGGCCGGACTCAAGGCGTATATATAAATGAAAAAGGGCTTTATATCGATATAGAAAGCATAGACGAATCATCCGGAGAGGTTTTTAAATGTATCGAGGCTGTCGATATTGCCGTCCTGACGCCTCCCGAAAGCCCCGAAGACACCCCCGATACAGCGGTTAAAGCAATTATAGTCGGCAAACGCGAGGACGGTCTGCCCGGAATCTGGGAAATTCACAAAGACGACAGCATACATTCTCCATGGAATGAAGAAACAGAAAACAGAACGTCCGTCCTGCCCGATTCTGCAGAGCGAATGAACTACCTCAAAAACAGTTTCGGCTGGACCTATGAAGTAGCAGGCATCAGCGATGACGGAAAAATGGTAATCGGCAACGCTGTTCATGAAGAAGGCTTCACCCGCGGCAAATGGACTATTGATCCCGGCACCACGGTAGGAGTGTACTGGAGGCTATGGAAGCCGGATGCCGATATAGAGTACAGCGTAAGCAGGGCCCGTGTTATAGGAATAAAGAAAGCCCCCTTCCCTTACGGTCACGAAAAACGACGACCGGATTTCCGTTCACGAAGATTAAACCGTTTAAGATTGTTCTTCCTGGACTGGTTTGAAACATACCTGACAGAAGCCGAAAGCATAAACTATGACGAAGAAAATGAAATGTATCTGGTTCGGGGAACTGACCAGTCGGGAACAACGGCGACAGCCGGAATTGACTTCCGGCGGGGGGTTCTCACCATTAATCAGGACACGGAACCCGAAACCGGGCCCGATCTGACAATTACATCAATAACTGTTCCGGACACATCCAAATTGCCCTCCGATATATGGGAGCTTGGTGCAAGAGTATCGAATATAGACGACACAGCAGATTCCGGCGAAAGTACTTTAAAATACTATCTGAGCACAGATGAAGTTTTGGATATCACGGAAGACACCCTGATAGGAAGCAAATCCATCGGCTCTATCCCTGCGGGCAGTTATATCGACGACGTATGGAGCACATCTTTCTCAATCGACGTGATAGGTACATGGTATATTTTTGCCGTTGCCGATGCCGATTCCGAAATTGAAGAAAGCAGCGAAGATAATAATTATTTGAGCGGCATCGTCAGCATAATCTCCGACAGCAGTCGTATCGTAATTGAAACTTTTTCACCTACGGGACTCTATACTACATATACTGACACCTGCATAGCCGTATTCGATTCAAACGGTGATCCCGCTCCGGAAACACCCTATGATGATGCGGGAGCTCTTTCGGCGGATGATAACTCCAACCCGAGCCATTTATTATATTCCTATATTGATTTCCCTGACGGGTTAAGCCCCGGCACCTACTACATTAAAGTACGCGGCTCGTCATCAAACCAGATCGGCCCCTACGGAATAAGGATAGTAAGCGAACCGTCAACGTCCTACAGCTATTTTACCGAAACAAATCCTGCCGAATCTCCCTGGATAGACAGTTACGAGAGCGATGATTCGATGACGGACGGAGTCCCGGATAGTCCCGTCAATATAGGGGTGGGAGGAATATATAACCGCGCCCTTGCAGATTCGGATATCGACTGGTATGTTCTGACTGTAAATTAGTCCCTGATCCGGCTGTATCATCAGCCGGACGTCAGCGTCCTTATAAATCTTACCGTTTCTTCAAGAATCAGAGTTGTCCGGTAGTCTTTCAGGCGGACCTCAAAACCGTGTCCCCCGGTCTTGTGAACAAGAAACCGGCAGGATACGCCCAGTTCCTTCAGCTTTCGTATCATTTTCACCGATGAATAATACGGCACTGTTTCATCAAGCCTGCCGTGCACGGCCATTACCGGAACCATCCGCTCTGTGAAACTGTTAACCGGCGAATATTTTTCATACGATTCTTCATCAAATCGAGGAAAACTCTTCATGGCGGTTCCGACGCTGAAGCGGGCAAAGAATGATTTATCGTCCGGTGAAAACAGATCCGCCAAATCAGAAGGAGAATAATATGCAACCACACCACAAACACCTTCCATGGCTTTCTTTGCGGTTTTCCCCTGACTGAATGTATTAAAAGCGGCATGACATAAAGCCAGATGTCCCCCCGCGGACAATCCCATTAAAACCAGTTTTTTACAAAGTCCCAGCGCGCCCGCGTTTTCCCTTATATAATCAACTGCTGTGGAAAAATCATCTATAATGTCCTCCATTTTATTCGTATATGCAAACCGGTAGTCTATAGAGGCGACTGAAAACCCCCTGTCAGCAAGAAATCTGCACCATGAAACATTATTGGGCTGATTGCGCGAACCGCTAATCCATCCCCCTCCGTGGGCAAAAATAATTGTTGCTGCTCCGGGTCTGCCGCCGGCGGGCCTCCATAAATCAAGCCGCAGCCCGGTGTTTCCTGTGGTCCGATATACTATAGTTTCGGCTTCCTGTTCGGGGTTGGAATCAATCGGAAGCCTGGCCCGCATTTTATTGAGGACCCAAATGCCTATAGCCGCAAACGCAAAGGCAATTGCGATTCCGGCGTTTACTGCGGCAGCCAAAAGAAAAACCGGTATCAGATAATGTCTGTTTGAGAAAAACCAGGAGTTTTTAATTCGCCTGAGATTCATATTTTGCCCTTCTCATAAGATAAAGAAAAATCGCCGCGCCGATTATCAGCAAGGCTCCGCATATTGAAAACAGATCCGGAACCTCCCTCCATAAAACAAAGCCTGCCGTTGCGGAAAACACAACATGCGTATAGTTATAGATCGAAACCTCCCCGGCGGGGCCGGTAGAGTATGCCAGCGTCAGAAAATACTGGCCGGCCCCGGCAAAAACTCCGGTCAGAACAAGAAAAACCAGTTCTGCCGTATCGGGAGATTGCCAGATGATCAGAACAGGAACAAGCGATCCGATTGTTGATATGGCTGAAAACCAGAAAATAATGGTAAGCGAGTCTTCCCTCCCCTTAAGAGATGAAATAATCGTATATGCAACTGCCGCCAGAACAGCTGCGCTTAACCCTGCAACAGCCGGTATTATATGCATATTAAATCCGGGCTTGATGATCAGCAAAGCTCCGCCGAATGCCGCGGCAAGCGCCGGAAGCTGATACCTCCGAATTCGCTCGCCTAAAAAGACGGCCGAAAGGATAATAACAAAAAAAGCCGACAACTTGTTAAGCATTGCCGAATCGCCCAGCTGAAGCCTCTCTACCGAAAAGAAATACAGAATAACCCCCAGGAATCCGGATAATGAGCGGATTAAAAGGCGGGATCTGTTCCCGGGCGAGCCGAAAAAAACCTTTTTTCCGCCCCCTCCATGGGCCCTTTGAAAAAGGACCGGCAGAACAAGGAGAGCCATTACGAAATTTCTGAAAAAAACTTTCTGCATAAATGGAATATCCTGCGCCTGTTTAACAACAGCGCTCATCAGCGCAAAACACAGGGCCGAAATTATCATGAACAGGGGGGGCAATAATTGGGAATTCATTCTTTTTTCAGTCATAGTCATCAGCGCCCAAGTATAACCTTTTAATTTTCTTAATCCAAGTACGGGAAGAACTTATAAAAAACCTGTATCCCGGCATACTCTTCAGTTGAGGTGTTTACAGCTTGTAATGTATACTGAGCCATGGATGTTAAGATAACCGGATTGAATGGAAAAAAACTGAATAATGCTGCAGCCATTACAGTTCCGTCGTCAAAATCACATACTATCAGAGCACTGTTGATTGCATCGATGGCCGGGGGCGAAAGCATGCTTTTAAACCCGCTTGATTCAGCCGATGCTCGTTCCTGCATGGATGCCTGCCGGAAATTCGGGGCGTCTGTTTTTACAGAAAACACTACCCCTGAAGGACTTCCGATGTGGAAAGTCCGCGGCAACGGCGGTATTTTTCCGAAAGATATCGGGACTATCGATGTCGGCAATTCGGGCACCAGTCTTTACCTGGCCGCCGGCATTGCGGCCCTTTCAGGTTCAGAGGCACGCTTCACCGGTGACGAACAGATACGCCGCCGCCCGGCGAAACCGCTGCTTGATGCGCTGGCGGACCTCGGCGCTGCAATAAACATCACCGGAACGGACGGCTGTCCGCCGTTCACAGTAAAAGGTCCTCTCAAAGGTGGAGAAACATCCATTGAGTGTCCTACAAGCCAGTACCTGTCCTCTCTTCTGATCTGCACCCCGCTTGCTTTAGCAGGAAGCAAGCCACCTGTATCCGTTATCAATGTGCCGATGCTGATGGAAAAACCGTATGTGGAAATGACCCTGCGCTGGCTTGAAAAACAGCAGATAAAATACTCAAACGAAGACTTTAAAAGATTCACAGTTTCAGGCGGACAAAAATATCAATGCTTTGAAAGCGTCATTCCAGGAGACTTTTCGTCCGCTGCATTCCCGCTGTGCGCCGCGGCTATTACAGGCTCGAAACTGCGGCTTGCCGGCCTCGATATAACCGACAGTCAGGGAGATAAGGCCGTTCTGGGTTATCTTGAAAAAATGGGTTGCGTTATTTCGATTGACGCGCCTTCCGCGGACGGCGTTTCCGGGGGACTAATCACGATAACGGGGACGGAAAAACTGAAAGCGGCAGCTATCGATCTCAACGATACTCCCGACGCGCTTCCTGCAATGGCAGTCGCTGCCTGTTTTGCCGAAGGAGAAACAAAACTCTTCAACGTGCCCCAGGCCCGTCTGAAAGAAACAGACCGAATCAGCGTTATGAAGCAGGAGCTGTCAAAACTCGGGGCCGATATCGGTGAAATGCCCGACGGCCTGGTTATCCGGGGCGGCAGGAAGCTTCGCGGCTGCCGTGTTGAAGGACATGGAGACCACCGGGTGGTCATGTCTCTCGCGGTTGCAGGTCTTGCGGCAGAGGGCGAAACAGTTATCACCGATGCGGAAGCAGTCGACATCACGTATCCCGGTTTTTTCGAAATGCTTAAATCAACGGCAGCGGTCTGATGTTTCAGCTTCACTGATTAAATTAAGAATTTCCAGAACAAAGGCTGTACTCCCGTCTCCGAGGAGTGCAGACCCCGACAGGTACCTCACCTCCTTAAACATATCAGGAAGAGGCTTGATTACCGACGCATAAATTCCCTTTATCTCGTCAACGACAAGGGCCGCTTCCGTACTTTCATTCCGAACGATAACGGCTTCTTTGCCGGCATTTTCCGAAGGGCTGCCGTCTCCAAAAAAATCTTTCAGGGCAATACTGCTGATCATCCGATCCCTGTACCGTATCATTGCACGCCCGCAATTTTCTCTTTCAATACTGATACATTCCTGAACATAGCCGAGCGGTATCAGATAATTGGTATTATCTACAAGAACAAGCATGCTGTCAGTGGAAGAAATTGAAAGGGGAAGCGTTATTGTAATTTCGGTGCCTTCCCCTTTTATCGAATCAATGTTTATTTTCCCATGCAGGGCCTGGATTCTTCTTCTGACGGCATCCATTCCTACGCCCCGGCCTGAAACTGAACTTACTTTTTCAGCCGTTGAAAATCCCGGATGATAAAGTAATTCGAATATTTCTTCCCTGGATAAATTATCATCTTCGGCAATAAGCCCGTTTGATAATGCCCTGTTGCGTATTGCTCCCGGATCAATCCCCTTCCCGTCGTCCTTAATACGGATTACCCCGTTTAGACCACTGTAAAATGCCTCAAGAAGAATCTCGCCTTCGGGGCTCTTCCCTTTTGTTATTCTGTCGTCTGCCGGTTCTATTCCGTGGTCGACGGCATTACGTATAAGATGCAGCAGCGATTCAGACAGGCCTTCATAGATGCTGCGGTCGAATTCAGTGCCCTCTCCACTTGTTACAAGATTAACCTTCTTTCCTGACTTTGAAGCGATGTCGCGTATCGAACGCCTGTAGGTTGAGAAAAGATCTCCTATAGGCGTCATATGAAGTTCGTTGGACAGAATCCTCAGATCTCTTAAAACCCTCTCCATCCTGTCGCTCAAACCGGTAAACTCATCATCTTCTTTCTGCTTTGAAAGATGGGCCAGATTAAGCTGCAGAGCAACCATTTCCCCGACAAGTTTAAGCAGATCTTCCAGACGTTCGGTTTTGACCTTTATACTGCGAACACCCCTTTTACCCTGACGCAGTTCAACGGTCCTGCTTGCAGTTTTCTGCTCTTCTATATCCAGTTCCGCTTCACTGATAAGTTCTTCCATATCAGCCTGAAGTTCCTTTCCCGCGCCGGTGTCCGAGAAAGCGTCATTGACAAGCCGGTGAAGAATATCTACTGCATCAAGGCTCCATTGAATAATCTCCGAAGTTATTTCCGACCTGCCTGAACGGATTTCGGAAAATACGTTTTCAGCCTCATGGGCAAAATTCTCCAGCAGCTCCAGCCCCAACATTCCTGCAGAACCCTTAAGAGTATGCAGATCGCGAAAAGCGCGATTAAGCAGTTCATTATTTCCCGGGTCGGATTCAAGCTCGAGAACAGCCTTTTCAAAATCTTCAAGAATTTCATTGCTTTCTTCCATGAATGCCTCATGGATAGAGCTTTCCGGCATTAATTCCCTCCGTCATACCAAATATAAACTATAATATGTCCAAGACTCAAATGCAATTATCCGGCTTTTTGCTGACATCAATACGTATTCGGGTTAAAATCGATTCATGAAAACCTTTGATTTGCGAAGCGATACGATTACAAAACCGACCGACGCAATGCGTAAAGCCATTATGCGAGCCGAGGTCGGCGATGATGTATACAGTGAAGACCCGACCGTCAACCGGCTTCAGAAACTTGCCGCAAAACTGACGGCTAAAGAAGCGGCCCTGTTTGTTTCTTCAGGATCCATGGGCAACCTGATTTCAATATTCATCCATGCCGGCCGGGGACGTGAAGTGCTCTGTCACAAAGACAGTCATATCATTCATCACGAACTGTCGTCAGGATCGGCACTTGCAGGAGCCGCTTTAATCGGACTTGAAGGCAGCCGGGGCAAAATCTCTTCGGATGTTCTTGAAGATTCTATAAGACCTGACCAGAACAACGGAAGTCACTATGACTCCTGCAGATCGGGAATGATCGAGATAGAAAACACTATTGCCGGGGTCTTTTACCGGAAAGAGGAATTGAAAGACATATCGGAATTTGCCCGAAGCCGCGGGATATCGCTTCACATTGACGGAGCACGTCTGTTCAATGCTGCACTTGCTTCCGGGATGAGCGTTTCGGAGATTTCGTCATACGCCGACTCGGTCACCTTCTGCCTGTCGAAGGGGCTGGGAGCTCCCGTCGGCAGCTGTCTCTGCGGTACGAACGAATTCATTGCTGAAGCGCGGAGAATACGAAAAATGCTCGGAGGCGGAATGAGACAGGCCGGTGTGCTTGCCGCCGCAGGAATATACGCGCTTGAAAACAATGTTGAAAGGCTGGCGGACGACCATGCCGGAGCATTCCGGATAGCGGCAGCACTGGCTGAATGCAGCTGGGCCGATATCGATCCGGCAGATGTTGAAACGAACATCATTTACTTTAAAACTGAAAAAGGCAAATCCGGAGAAATCGTTGAAAAACTTGCCGGACAGGGAATTCTGGGCGGTGCCGACGGCCCGGAGAAGGTAAGACTCGTTACAAACCTGGGTATAAGCCGGAACGATGTCGATGAAATCTGCAGAATAATAACCGGGATCAGGAGTTAAATGCATGAATTGCGTGATAAGTCCTATACATAGTGGGGTTATACGCAAAAAAACCAGCGGTTTTCTATTTATCCGGGTAAAAAGCCTCGATTCCGGGATACATCATCTTTTTTCTGGCAATTTTTTCCGGAATAGTGAAATATTCGGCGGTGCCTGATGTTACAATCTCACCATTCTCGTTAAACAGATCCACATCCACCACGGCAATATTTTTCTTCATTCCGGCTATTCTGCCGCGAAGGGTCAGTTTGCCGCGGTTTGTGTAAGCGGCGCCGGTATAATCCACCTCAAGACGGATGGTATAGCCGGCTGTTTTAAGCTTTACAAAAACAACCCAGGCTGCAAGCTCGTCAATCAGCGTAGCCCGGACTCCGCCGTGGAGAATGTAGTTATAGCCCTGAAAATAATCCGGCGCATCCCAGACGGACACAACCTCATCGCCGTCCTCAAAGAACTCCATCCTGAGTCCGTGTTCGTTATCAGGCGCGCAGCCGAAACAGCAGTAATCTTTTACTCCGATAAACGGGTTGTTCAGTTTAACCATGACATGATAGTACAAAACCGTGGAATTTTCTGCAAGGCCGACCGCAATTTCTTCCGACAGTAAATTAATTTGTCTTGCAGATTCCGATGTTTCTATTTAAAATTACACATCAAAAACACAGGAAGAAAGTATGGCTGATACTGCAACTCTGATTACATTTATTATTTATCTGATTTTTCTTTTAGGGGTCGGTTTTTATTTTTACAGAAAAACATCGAATATTGAAGACTACCTGCTCGGCGGCCGCGGAATGGGCAAATGGGTTACGGCCCTGTCCGCCCAGGCAAGCGATATGTCCGGCTGGCTGCTGATGGGACTGCCCGGCGCTGTATTCCTTTACGGGATCAACCAGAGCTGGATAGCGATTGGGCTTTTTATAGGAACCCTTCTAAACTGGATACTTGTCGCCCCGAGGCTGCGTGTTTATACCGAGAAAACCGGTTCTCTTACGATGGCGTCGTTTCTCGAAGCGCGTTTCAAAGATCCGACCGGCCTTCTGCGGATTATCTGCGCCATAATTACGCTTATATTTTTTGCGATCTATGCCTCTTCGGGAATGGCCGGGGCCGGCAAACTGTTTGAAGCAATGTTCGGAATTAACTACACCCTGGCCGTCCTGATAGGGTGCGCGGTGATAGTTCTTTACACAATGCTCGGCGGGTTTATGGCGGTCTGCTGGACCGATCTCTTCCAGGGCGCCCTGATGTTTATCTCGATAGCGATAGTACCGCTTGCCGCCCTCAGGGGAGTCGGCGGGTTCAGCGGAATAAACACCGCTGTCATCGCAAAGGGAATTTCCACAAGCATCATTCCCGGGGTCGGAGCCGGCGCGCTGCTTGGAATAATTTCAACAATGGCCTGGGGACTGGGTTATTTCGGCCAGCCGCATATACTTGTTCGCTTTATGAGCATAAAAAATATCAAAGAAATCCCCCGTTCCACCGTAATCGCAACGGTCTGGGTATTTATTTCGCTTGCAGGCGCAATTCTAGTCGGTTTAATCGGAACGGCCATGTATAAAGACGCTCCCGGCGGGGATGCCGAAAAGGTCTTTATCTACATGATCAACGATATCTTCAACCCGTGGATCGGAGGAATCCTGCTGGCGGCAATCCTGTCGGCGATTATGTCCACCATCGATTCCCAGCTTCTCGTCTCGTCGTCCGCGCTTACTGAAGATTTTTACCAGAAAATAATCAAAAAAGACGCGTCGGAAAAAGAACTTATCATGATCGGCCGAATAAGCGTAATAATCATCTCTATTATCGCAATGCTTCTTGCGCTGAAACCGGACAATACAATCCTCGGGCTTGTTTCCTACGCATGGGGCGGATTCGGCGCCGCTTTCGGCCCGGTAATCCTGATGGCGCTTTTCTCGAAGAAGACCGGCTGGAAATCGGCCCTGTTCGGCATGGTCACGGGTGCCG
Source organism: Spirochaetia bacterium (assembly GCA_963675665.1). Taxonomy (GTDB): domain Bacteria; phylum Spirochaetota; class Spirochaetia; order UBA9216; family UBA9216; genus Thalassospirochaeta. The sequence continues at coordinate 1,196,383 of OY776510.1, read as the reverse complement.
TTGTCTGCGTATTATGGAAACAAGTCGGCCTGGGATCGGCAATGTACGAAATTGTCCCCGGTTTTATCGCCAACTTTATAGTGATGGTTATCGTAAACGCTGTCGTTAAACAGGATGACGCGGAGATGGATAAAGTTTTTGATGAAGTACAGACTGAAATCAGGGGCTGACGCCATTATACGGCTGCACTAAAAAAAAGCAGCCCCGGATGAGGCTGCCCGTTATATGAAACCGGAAAAATCCGGCAGTATGCAGTACGAAGATTACATCTATACAGCGTTCTCCATTACCCTGTTGAGCCTTTTAACGAACTCGGCCGGCTCTTTCAGCTGCTGGCCTTCAACAAGCATGGCCTGTTCAAACAGCAGGAAGCTGACATCCTCAAAAACCGCATCGTCGCCGGTATTTTTCAGCTTTTCAACAATTACATGATCCGGGTTTATCTCAAGAATAGGAACAATCTCGGGAATATCGGTCTGTCCCATTGCACGCATCATCTGCTGCATCTGCATGGTAGGATCATTTTCATCGGCAACAATACATGACGGCGAATCAGACAGGCGTGACGACGCTTTTACGTCCTTGACCTTGTCGCCGAGCACATCCTTGATCTTCTTCAGGATCGGTTCAAGGTCCTTCTCTTTTTCCTTGTCCTCATCGGTCTTGAGATCGTCGGCGGAGCCGCTTCTGTTGACCGCTTTCAACTCAGTTTCCTTGTAGTTCATGATCGAAGGGGCGACTATCTCGTCTATCTCGTCATCCATAATCAGGACCTCAATCCCCTTCTTCTTATATGCCTCAAGCAGCGGAGAGTTTCGGAGCGTAGCTTCATTGTCTCCGGTAATGAAATAAATAGCCTTTTGATCATCCTTCATACGCTCTTTATAGGCGGCAAGGCTTGTCCAGCCCTCTTCTTCGGTTGATTTATAGCGGATGAGTTCAAGCAGGGTCTCGCGGTTGGAAAAATCGGAATAAACACCCTCTTTGAGCGGGCGGTTATACTGTTCGATGAATTCTTTGTACTTTTCAGGATTGTTTTCGGATATTTTCTGAAACTCCCCAAGCACCTTTTTAACGGAAGAGCTCTTGATTGCTTCGAGTACCCTGTTCTGCTGCAGGATTTCACGGCTGACGTTCAGCGGTAAATCTTCGGAGTCGATTACGCCGCGCAGGAAGCGCAGGTAAACCGGCATCAGCTCCTTTTCGTCATCCGTAATAAATACCCGTTTGATATAGAGTTTAACACCCGGCCTGTAATCTGCCTGGTACATATCGAACGGTGCTTTTTTCGGAACATAAAAGAGCGTTGTATATTCCTGCGTTCCCTCTGCCTTTGTATGCAGGTAAAGAAGCGGTTCATCGGAATCATGACCTATCGTCTTGTAAAATTCATTATAATCTTCATCGGTAAGCTCCGATTTGGATTTCTTCCAAAGTGCCGACGCGCTGTTTATCTGCTCAATCTTGTGTTCCTTGATTTCTTTCCGATCATCGCCCTCGCCTTCCCACCTGGTATCGTCAAACTCGAGAAAAATCGGGAATGCAATATGATTGGAATATTTCTTGACAAGCTGCTCTATGCTCCACCGGTTTGTGTACTCGGATCCGTTATCGTTCAGATGAAGCTGTACTGTTGTGCCCTGCTTTTCCCGCTCTGCTTCGTCAACACTGTAGTTGCTTCTACCGTCGCTCTGCCACTTCCAGGCCTGATCTTCTCCGGCCTTTCTGGTAATGACCGTGACCTTATCGGCAACCATAAAGCTTGAATAAAACCCTACCCCGAACTGCCCGATCAGGTTGGAGTCTTTTACTGCGTCGCCTGAAAGCTGGTTAAGAAAATTCTTCGTTCCCGAACGCGCAATTGTACCCAGATTTGAATCGAGGTCCTCTGCGCTCATTCCGATTCCGTTATCCGAAACCGTCAGCATTTTCGCATCGGCGTCAAAAGTAATATCTATACGCGGATCAAAATCCAGTTTTTTAAACTCGTCATCGGTAAGCGTAAGATATTTCAGCTTATCAAGCGCATCCGACGAGTTGGAAACAAGTTCTCGCAGAAAGATTTCTTTATGTGAATACAGCGAGTGAATAATCAGGTCCAGCAGCTGTGATATTTCCGTCTTAAACTTCTTTTTGGACATGGTTCAGCCTCTCCCTAAGGTAATAAAAATTTGTGTGATGTGAAAAAAATATAATAAAAAAACAGCTTATCGGCAAACCAAATCAGCAGTAATTTTAATTCTTTCCTGCAATACAGCCTCTAATACTTGTACTTGAATCCGAACCAGGTTGACGGAAAGCCGAACATCCGCCAACTGCCGAGAGCATTCATATAGGCGGCCCTCGAACTGCCGAAGATATCGGTATAATCGTCCCAGCCTCCGCTGATCGGCATCAGCAGCCTCGGATTGATTTCCGCAAAAAGAATATAATGATCAAGGAATTTGAACTCGATTCCCGCAGAAGCCTCCGCGGCAAAGAGGGGGTGCGGTAATTCGCTCCCGAAAACGCCGCCGACTGATGCGCCGAGGTTGATTCTGACAAGCGAATCAAACGGTAGTATGTAAAACCCGGCGCCCAACATCGGCATTACGTATCTGGTGCTTAAATCCTCCGGCGTTCCGGTAAAAAGCGGAGACAGCGCAATAAAGGACTGATACAGATCAATGGAAATATAGGAATTTTCAGGCTTAAAGTACAGCTCTGTTCCGAGAGCCGGACAAAACCCGGAATCGGTCAGCTTCAGCTCGATTGCTGCTATCCCGGTGGGATCAGGCGCAATTCTGTATGTCTTCGACAGCTCGCCGATCTCGACAGCGTAATCGCCCGGGTAGTATCCCGGGATGTCGGTAGAAAAAACTACAAGATCTCCCGGATTCAGATCATGCACTATATAATTTCCGGCCTGATCAAGCTTCGCCGTTCTTCCGTCTTCCATGGTCAGCAGGGAACCGGGAGGCCCGATTATAGTTAAATCCAGCGCCTGAATTGATGCCGCTGAAACCAAAAACAATATAAAACATGCAAATATGCCTTGTTTTAACCGATTCATTATTTTATATCTCCATCTGTCTGATTTTTGCCGCAATTGATTCAGCCAGTTTTTTATGGCCGGCAGCACCCAGATGAACTCCGTCTGCAGCGCCGACAACGGCAACATTTGCCGCATCCAGAAAATCGCAGCCGAATTCTTCCGCCTTTTTCTGATATTCCGAAGCCAGCCCTTTTGAAACGATTACCGGATCATGCCCATCGATATTCATGAACTCGCGGATGTCAAAAGCGGCGGTATCCGGATTTCCGGCGCCGACATGAGCAGGACTTACCAGCAGCACAGGAGGGGCGCTGCCGCCGCGGCCTGAATCGGAGGCCTGTATGATTTCAACCAGCCTTCTTATCCCCTTGCCTATTGAAAAAGGAGTATTGTGATAAAAGTTCTTGGAATCGTTCGTGCCCAGCATAATAACAACCAGATCCAGCGGCGCGTGCGAAAGCAGGCAGTAGGGCAACGCTTCCGCACCATTTCTGCATGGACCGAACGGGTCTTCCCAGACTGTCGTCCTGCCGTTTAATCCTTCCGGAATAATATTATAACCGGCGCCAAGACTGTTCTGAACAATACTGGTCCACCGCTGCTCGAATGGAAACCTCTCGCCGGTTTCCCCGTCAAAACCCCAGGTATTCGAATCGCCGAAACATAAAATATTTTTCATAATTTTACTTTATCATCTTTCTGCAACAATTTGAATTGATATTCAGAATAAACACAATGAAAACCGGCATTAGTTTTTCCCTACTTGATTTTAATCCTTCAGATCCTGTAATCTCAAAGTAGTTATGGATGACGACCCTTACCCTGAACCTTATTTCTCTTTTGTAATATACAGCACCAGCATCCCGGCGGAGAGTAAAGACTTATGATTACCCAGTTTACGGGATTGGTAGTTATGCTGATTCTTTCAGGCTTTTTTTCAGCCACAGAGACTGCCTACACTTCATTATCCTCTATCCAGATAAGACAGATCGGCCGCGAACACGGCAGAAGGGGAAGACTTGTCAAACAGCTGGCTGAAAACCCGGACAGGCTTCTGACCACAATCCTGCTGGGAAACAACCTGGTCAATATTGCGGCTTCAGCAATAGCAACAAACCTGACGATTCAGCTGTTCGGCTCCAGGCTTATCGGGGCAATGACGGGCATTCTTACCCTGATCATCCTGATATTCTCCGAGCTTACTCCGAAACGCATCGCGATAGCCTGGAACGTGCGATTCAGTCTCATTTCCGCATGGCCGGTCTGGGTACTGTCAACAATTCTTCGGCCTGTTATTTTCCTGATAAGCGGATTAAGCTCGCTCATCACACGTTTTATCATTCCAAAAGACAAGACAACCATTTCATTCGAGGCGCTGCTGCATATGATGCATGCCGCCGAAGAAGAAGGTGTTGTAGAAAACTATGAATCCGAAATGGTAAAAAGCGTGTTCCGGCTCAACGATGTTTCGGTACAGGCTATAATGACTCACAGAACTGATGTTTTCAGTCTGGATAAAAACCGGTCTATTGAAGAGGCAGCCGCGGACATCAGCGCAAGCGGATTTTCACGTATTCCTGTTTATGAGCGGGAACCGGAAAATATCACCGGAATCGTACTGTCGAACGACGTCACAGCCTGTCTTTTAAAGGGCGAAGGGAATTTAAGACTTGCCGATATAATGCATGAACCGATATTCATTCCGGCTACCCGCAAACTTCATGAACTTTTTTATCTTCTGAAACAGGAGATGCTGAACATCTCGATAATTCTGGACGAATATGGAGGGCTTGCGGGACTCGTCACGCGAGAGGATATAATCGAGGAAATTCTCGGCGAGCTCTACGATGAAAACGAAGACAACGGGATAGAAAGAATTCAGAAAACCGGTGATAACAGCTGGCGTGTCATGGGAGACACTTCCCTTCACCAGTTTACGGACACTTTCGATATCGAGATGCCCGTAACTGAATACGCCGAGACAATTGCCGGATATATAGTTGAAGAACTTGATCGAATTCCGGTAAAAGGAGATAAGCTCTCAATTGGACATTACTGTCTCGAAATCGAAGAAACCGAGAAAAACCGGATAGTCTCAATTATTCTTTTAAACACAAAAGAATTGAGGAAAAGCAAAAACAAAACTTCCGGAAAACAGGCTGAAGAACCGCCTAAAGCTTAAGCTCTCCGTTATCAAGAAAAACAGTCTTGCTGCCGTCGGCAAAGTTTGCCGTAACCGTCGGATCTTTTACAAGACAGTCGCAGTGAATTAACGCCTTTGCGTCATCATCATAGTTCGAACCTATTGCAATATGTATTGTCCTGTATGCTTTTTCATCGCCGAGCATATTACCGATTATGCCGGCAGCCGGATTCAGTCCTATTCCGAGTTCGCCCAGGTTGCGGGCATTCTTTTTATACATTTCACCGCTTCCGGAAGGAGTTTTTCCGGCCTTCTCAAACTCTATCGCATTTTTTTCACCCAGCTCTATAGTTTCGAGAAGTTTGGCCGCCCCCTCACCGCCGCTGATTTCAGAAACAAAGCCGCCGGCAACACTTAGAACAACAGGATCCTTTAAAAGCATATCTCCGTTATACAGCGAGATACTGCCGTCGAAAACGAGCCGGCCTTCCGATGTTCCGAGTTCGGGAGAAATAAAAGTTTCGCCTGCGGGAAGATTCCCGCCTTCACCGGGAACCGAGAAATCCCCGTTGTCCAGCATAGCCTCGCGGCCTTTCAGCCCTATTGTCAGATCGGTTCCGCCCGGGCTGGTTATTTTGACCGAAACAGCCCTGTTTAAAATATCCTTTACCGCATCCGCTTCTGTTTTCAGCCTCTTGTAGTCAATCGGCACTGTACTTTTGAACAAATCTTTGGTTACTCCCGGCGACCAGAAAGCACGTGTTTTCTTTGTTTCCATCAGGTAGTGAAAGGTATTATCAATCTTTTTACCCTCTTCGGTTGTATACGGATTAACAATGGCCGCCTTATCCTTTCCTATTTTATCGGCGCTCATTGAAATGATAATTTCAGGTTCGGATTTTATAGCCCCTATTACCTCGTCTGAAGCAAAGCTCATCTGATCCTTTACCGGCTGAAACATCAGAACCGGTCTTCCCCCGGCTTTCAGCGCCGCATCATAGAGCGCATATGAGATCTCGGCCACATCGCCTGTCGGATTTGTTACAATCAGGACCTTTTCATCTTTTTTAACACACAGAACATCACGTACTGCAATCTCCGCAGCCTTATAAAGCTCAGGGTTGTGTGATTTTATATCATTAAACAACTGCATATTTCCCTCCGGATCGGCAACCAGTATACAGCCCTTAAACGGGATTGCCAAGCATACGACAATAAAGTAAGATTCGAGCATGAAATATACGCTAAATACGGTGTTTTTCGGGTTGTTTTTCGGCATATTCATGCTGCTTTCAATTTTGCTGTTTATACCGTACTGGTTGCTGAAATTATTTCGAATGGAAAAAGGATTCAACCGGTTCACGCATTGGGCAACTTCAACCTGGGGTAAATTCGTATTTCTCCTTGCCCGCTGTAAAATGACGGTAACAGGGCTGGAAAACCTTCCGGAACACAACCGTATAATCTACATAGGAAACCACCAGGGATACGCGGACATTCCGTTCATGATGGCCAATCTGCCGACGACAATCGGATTCATTGCCAAACGCGAACTCAGCAAGGTGCCTATTCTCGGTTTATGGATGAGGGCCGTTCATTGCATGTTTATTGATCGCGGTAATTTCAGAAAGGCAATGCGCGACATTGAAGTCGGAATTGCAGAAGCAACCAAAGGATACCCCAAGGTAATTTTCCCGGAAGGAACACGAAGCAGATGTGAGAAAATGGCCCCGTTTAAACCCGGCAGCATTCTGCTCGCGGCAAAAGCCGGATTAACCATAGTTCCCGTAACAATAAACGGAACTTATAAAACCTATGAGGAAAGAAAAAAAATATGGCCGGCGGAGTTGTCGCTGACGGTCCACCCTTATATTGATACCGTGAATCTTAATGATGAAGAGCGGAAACAGCTTAGTGAAAGACTCTGGGCCATTGTAGCCGGAGCTCTGCCGAACAAAGGTTACTGACCTTGAAGATCCAGGTTCAAACTTAAACCTGTTTAACACGGCGGAATGAATTGGAGGAATAATGAAACTTGTATGCCTTGACCTTGAAGGGGTCCTCGTCCCCGAAATATGGATCAATTTTGCAATTGATACCGGTATTGACGAATTGAAAAAAACAACCCGGGACGAACCGGATTATGACAAACTGATGAACTACAGGATTGATATTCTGGATGCGAACGGACTTAAACTTCCTGATATCCAGAGGGTTATCGGCGGAATGGATCCGCTTGACGGTGCCGTGGATTTTATTGCCGGCCTGCGCGCCAAAACGCAGGTAATCATACTGTCCGATACATTTGAGCAGTTCGCAAAACCGCTGATGAAAAAGCTTGACTGGCCGACCCTTTTCTGTAACACCCTTGAAGTTGCGGCTGACGGAAGAATTTCCGGTTACAGGCTCAGACAGAAGGACGGCAAACGTAAAGCCGTAGAAGGGTTTCACTCTATGGGCATGAAGGTTATTGCCGCCGGCGATTCCTACAACGACCTTTCAATGATCAGAAAAGCCGATGCGGGTATTCTTTTTACCCCGCCCAAAAGCATAATAGAGGAAAACCCGGACCTTCCGGTAGCGCTTAACTATACCGAGCTTGCCGCCGAAATAGATGCGGCGCTTGTCAGGATTTAACGGAAATGAACTTAAAAAAGGTTGAAGGATTAATCCGTGAGCTGCTGATTGAGATTGGAGAAGATCCGAAGCGCGAAGGACTTTTGAACACACCCGAACGGGCGGCAAAATCCTGGCAGTTCCTGACCGGCGGGTACCGGGGAGATCTTGAAACTGTAATTAATAATGCAGTATTCGAGTCAACATCCAATAATATGATAATCGTGCGCGACATTGAGGTTTACAGCCTTTGCGAACATCATATGCTGCCTTTTTTCGGTAAATGTCATATCGGTTATGTGGCCAGCGACAAGATCATAGGGGTAAGCAAGCTTGCCCGTATAGTTGATCACTTCGCCCGCCGGCTCCAGATACAGGAAAACCTTACCGAACAGGTCGCCGAAGCAGTTTCCGACGCAGTTGCTCCCGAAGGCGTAGGCGTAGTCATGGAATGTCGGCACATGTGCATGATGATGCGCGGTGTTGAAAAACAGAATTCGGTAATGACGACATCTTCCGTGCTGGGAACTTTCCGGAAAAGCGAAGCTACAAGGCTTGAATTTCTCAGCCTGATTAACGGATCCGGCGGTCGTCTGAGGTAAAACCCGCAACCTGCAAACAGGAGTATTCATGGCATCTGAAAAAACAGAAGGCATCAGGATTATTGCCACAGGCGGAACCTTTGATAAAAAATATGATGCTATAAAGGGAGTCCTCGATTTTCAGGAAACACACCTCCCGGAAATTCTGAATATAGTGCGCCCCAATACCGGGATAGAAATTGAAAACCGTATTCTGATTGACAGTCTTGAGATGACGGATGATGTACGAAGAAGCATAATTTATTCATGTGAAATGTCCGGGCAGAACAGGATCATCATTACCCACGGCACAGACACAATGTGCAGAACAGCGGAACTGCTTGGTGAAGCTTTCAGATACAGTGAACCGGCTTCCTGCGGCAGTCTTTCGGACAAGACTATTGTGCTGACCGGAGCAATGGTTCCGTACACGATTTCAGGATCGGACGCGCTGTTTAACCTGGGTTCGGCGTTTTCAGCCGTTCAGCTTCTTTCCCCGGGGGTTTATATCGTTATGAATGCTTCGGTATTCAGCTGGGACAATGTGCGTAAAAACAAAAACGAGGGCAAATTCGAACTCCTGAAACCGTAACCGCTCAGCAATCCCGTTTAATTAAACTCTATCCGTTTTTCACCGGCATCTGCCGTACACTTTTTCAATACTTCTGGAACAAGCATAAGTTAAATGTTATCATCGGCTTATGACGGAAGCATTAAGAAAAATTCTCTTTCTCGGCATCGGCGGATTCATCGGAAGCAACGCCCGTTACTGGATATCCGTTCTTGTGATCCGTCTTTCCGGCGGAACCTTTCCGCTGGGCACGCTTACAGTCAACGCTGCAGGCTGCTTTTTACTGGGGCTTCTTGCAGGAAGCTCGTCCTCATGGAACATTTCCCCGGGCGTAAAACTTATGATCGGAACAGGTTTTCTCGGGGCGCTTACAACTTTTTCCACTTTTTCGGTTGAAACTGTGGAACTGTTTCAAAAAAGCAGCGGGTTCAATGCCGTTCTTAATGTGGGTCTTAATTTCGGTATCGGGATAGCTGCAGCTGCAGCCGGGCTTTTTCTAACCCAGCGCCACATCTAACAGCATCATTACGGAAAACCCCAGCATCGTACCTATTGTGGCAATATCGGAATGCCTGCCTGATTGTGATTCGGGTATGAGTTCTTCTATAACCACATAGATCATCGCACCGGCGGCGAATGCAAGCGCATACGGGAGAATCGGTTCCATCCTGACAACTGCAAAGGCACCCAGTACACCCGCAATCGGCTCAACAATCCCCGAGGACTGGCCATACATGAAGGCCCTTCGCCGCGATAATCCCTCACGGCGCAACGGGATGGAAACAGCTGCGCCTTCCGGAAAGTTCTGTATTCCTATACCTATTGCAAGCGCAATTGCACCGCCTATTGCGGCCGAAGGAAGTCCCGCAGCAGCGGCGCCGAAGGCAACACCGACGGCCAGGCCTTCGGGAAAATTATGAAGGGTTATTGCAAGTACCAGAAGCACGCTCCGCTGAAGACTTGTTTTTGGCCCCTCTGTTTCACCCTTTTTAAATCCCGGATGAACATGAGGTATCAGTTTGTCAGCGGCAAACAGAAAAACACCGCCAAGCAAAAATCCTATTACCGCCGGAATCCATGGGGTTCCTCCCCGGGCTTCAGACATCTCAATAGCCGGCGCCAGAAGCGACCAGTAACTTGCAGCAATCATAACGCCCGCCGCAAATCCGAGCATGGCATCAAGAACCTTTTTGTTTATTGACTTAAAAAAGAAGACAACTGCTGATCCGAGGGCGGTCACCGCCCAGGTGAATAATGTCGCTAAAAAAGCCTGCATAATATGGTTTTGCGCCAGAAACCAGTTCATAAGAACCTTCCTTTTTTAAAGAATTTTATCTTTTAACATTTATTTAACATAACACTAACAAATTGATTACAGTCAGCACCCATGATGCCTCTATGAATATTACTCTATAAGGAGAGAAAAATGAAGAAATTTATAATGATTTTAATTGCTCTTACAGTAGTAACTGCAGGTGTCATTGCGGGCGGACAGCAGGAAACTGCCTCAGTAAGCTATGCTATGGGCGGTTCTACTACTGTTGAACCGATAATAAGAAGCGCTATTGAAGCATACGAAGCCGTTGATTCTTCCGTTCGGCTTTCTTATGAAGCCCAGGGTTCATCAGTAGGCGTTCAGGGAGCAATCGACGGTGTGTATATCATCGGCGGAGCATCAAGAGAACTCAAAGATGCGGAAATTGAAGCAGGAGCAGTTGCAACTCCCATCGCTCTTGACGGTATTGCTGTAGTAGCAAACAACAGTGTTCTTGTTGACAACCTTACCCGGGAACAGATTGCCGGAATCTACACAGGAGAGATTACAAACTGGAAAGAGGTAGGCGGGGCGGATAAAGCTATCGTTGTAGTAAACAGGGATGAAGCTTCGGGAACAAGAGTAGCTTTTATGGAACTTACCCTTCACAAGGTTTTCGGAAAAGAGGCTGAATTTATCAAGGATGCGATTACTGTTGAATCCAACGGAGACATGGTAACAAAGGTCGGGTCAACACCCGATGCAATCGGGTTCTGCGGTCTCGGTTATGTTGATAAAGCAATCAGCAGCGGTGCAAAAACTGTTCTTATAGACGGTTCAGAACCCACAGTTCCCAACATTCTCAGCGGAGAATATAAAATTTCAAGAAAACTCAATGTTATCACCCTCGGCAAACCCGAAGGTTTTGCCGCCGAATTCATCGGCTACCTTCTCGGTTCCGACGGACAGACTATCGCTGAAGACGAAGGGTTTATTGCCCTTCCATAGTTATACTTAAACTCAGTCATTCATAACAAAAAAGTGAACAGCCGCTTCCGACAGGAGGCGGTTTTTTTTTATTTACAGTTTTATAAACAGTTTCTCTTGACAAGAGAAACTGTTTCACTTATTTTAAAATTATAAGAGAAACAGTTTCTTTTATAAGATTAATCAACGGAGGGAAAAATGCCGTCAATACAGGGAAAAACAGTCCTGGTAACAGGTGCATCCTCGGGTATAGGAAAATCCACAGCAGAAGAACTGCTTAAGACAGGAGCAAAGGTTTATGTTGCAGCCCGACGGGTAGAAAAAATGGACGATCTTGCTGCAAAAGGCGCTGTACCTGTTTCAATGGACATAACAAATGAAGAATCCATAAAAACAGGAATTAATTCAATTCTTAATAAAGAGAGTTCCATTGATATTCTTGTCAACAATGCGGGATACGGGTCATACGGAACAATTGAGGATGTTCCAATTGAAGAAGCAAAAAGGCAGTTTGAGGTTAACATCTTCGGCCTGGCACGGATAACCCAGCTTGTCCTGCCGGGAATGAGAAAAAACAGGTACGGTAAAATTGTGAATATTTCATCAATGGCGGGAAAAATCTATTCTCCGTTCGGGGGCTGGTATCACGCAACAAAACATGCGCTGGAAGGGCTGACCGACTGTCTCAGACTTGAAACCAAAGGGTTCGGAATAGACGCGATTATTATTGAACCGGGCGGAATAAAAACCGACTGGGGAATAATTGCCGCGGAAAACCTGAAAAAAACCTCAGCTGAAGGAGCATATGCCGAATCAGCCGTCCTGTCGGCCGACAGGCTCGAAAAGATGTACCGGGGAGGCAGTCTGTCTGATGCATCAGTAGTTTCAGGAACAATTCTAAAGGCCATAAAGGCAAAAAGGCCAAAAACAAGATATGCTACAGGACATATGGCCGGATCTTCAATTTTTCTGAGAAAAATTTTAAGCGACAGGATCTTTGACATAATGATATCATCAATGCTGTAATAGAGAAATGAGCAGAAAGAACTGGCAGCGCGCGCGAAAAAGTGAACAGATCGAACAGCGAACCGGAGATCTTCTTGCTGCAGCCGAAAAGCTTTTTCGCACTGAAGCCTATGATAAAATTACCCTGCAGAAAATCGCGAAAGCGGCGGATTTTACCCTGTCTAATATTTACCGTTATTTTAAAACAAAAGAAGAGATTTTCCTGAAAATCTACATTGCGGACCTTACGGATATTGCAGACGGGGCGTGTTCTGTTTTCAACAATGAAATGTCTATCGGTTTATTCACAGAGCGCCTGACAAATCTGATTGAAGGCAACAAACGCTTTCTTGAATTATCACCGATTCTGGCGGTGTCCCTGGAACGTAATTCGTCGGAGGAGGTATACCGGAACGCCAAGCTGCAAATTGCCGAACAGGCTGAAAGGATAGCGAAAGCTGTTGCCGTCGCGCGCCCAAAAATGAAACCGGAAGAAACAATGGATTTCATCAAGCTGTGCCTGGCCCTTGTTGCAGGTGTCTGGCCGATGTCGCAGGTTAGCGAAACCCAGCTCAAAATAATTGAGGAAACGGGACTGACCCGTTTCAGGATCAATTTCAACAGTTTTTTAAAAGATACAATCAAAATATATCTTGCGGGTTTACGCGTGAATTAATTTTTCTGTAAATGCGTCAAGCCTTTCTTTTACGGCGCCTGTAAAATTGGTATCGTCAAACCGGGCATTCATCATTGCTTCGTCATCTTCCCTTTGCTCTTCAGACAAAACAAGTCCTACAGGAAAGGCTTCAAACAACCCGGCCTTGTTTCCAAGACTTAATTTAAGTTTCTCAAAAGCCTTTCCGTATCCGAGTTTTTCATCTTTCTTTTCATCGCTGCTGCCGCAGCATGTAATGAAATCCAGTTTCTTTATTTTTTTACCGTACTTTCGAATAAAATCGGCACAGGGTGCGGCAATGCTGCCGATATAAAGAGGGCCGCAGACAACTACTCTGTCAAAATTTTCAAAAATCATATCGACTGGTTTAATTCCCAGGCTTATTTTCGTCATGGTAGCAGCAATTACAAGCCCGGGAGCACGGGGCATAATCTCAACCGCCTTGCAGCCCAGAGCATCTGCTGCTTTACCGGCCAGATACTTATTGCTGCCTTTTCCTGAGTAATAAACTACCACTTTATTCATAATTAAATCCTCCCCGGATATTATACAACAGTTTCAGGATGTCTGAAAATCAGTAATTAATCCAGCCACCTTCCCTTCTCAATATTGCGTGTCAGCCTTGATGTGAATCTTGCCGCAGGGGCCCCGTCAACCGCATCATGATCAAACAGAACCGTCAGATGCATGATATCCCTGATACATATTTCTCCTTTTACAACCCATGGACGTTTATTTACAGTTCCGATACCTACAGCCAGGTTGTGCATGGTCCTGGGAATAATCCAGCCGGAGGTTCCGCCCGTCATTCCCGCATTGGTAATAATTACTGTTCCCATATTTTTTTTTCTGATAAAAGGATTGCCCAGAAGGGTTTTCCAGACCAACATCCGCATCCATCCCGGCATATTAAAAAAAAGCCTGTTGCGTCTGCCGGAACCTTCGTTTCCCAGAACAAAGTCCTCTTCCGAATCGACTTTCTGGTTTCGGAAAGCAGCTGTCTCCGTATTTATTTCCTCTATGCTTTTTTTATCAGCCCCTTTTATCAATGCAGCCAGCGGTACTTTTATTCCTTCTACCTCGCGTTCAAGGGGGATAGAGACATCGACATCGTTAAAAACTATCTGTTTCACCCTGCCTTTATTTATTGCCTGAACAGACGGATCGCGGACTACTGTTTCGGCGACGCATTTAATCAGCCACGATATAAAGCTTATATTTCTGCCGTTTTTAATATGAGTTCTAATCCTGTTTCTGGCTTCGGTAACATCAATCTCCAGCAATCCCGTAATCAGGTGCTTGCGGCCGCCTATTCTGCCTACATCAAAGGTCGCAACTCTTGAATTCGGAAATTTAACTGTTCTGTATTCATTCATAATCTGTAATTAAATTATTATCACTTAATCGGCATGAAAACAATATGGCGGGTCTGTAATATCCGGGTGAAAACAGTCGTTGCTTGACGATCAACTACATTTTTATTATCATTGAATAGTGTTTTTCATATATAAAAGGAGTTTTAAATGATATCAGTCAATGTAAACCCCGGTATATGCGGTCTCAAATCAGTGGTCAAAGCCGATTCGGCAGACATGATGAACGCAACGATAGAGATTGAATCCGATTGTCCGGCAGTAATGGATCTGGCTGAAAAGGTCAAAACAGTTGATGCAATGAAGGAAGTGTTTGCACCATTCGGAACCTCATCAGTATTTACTGCATCAAACGGCACACTTACCCATGCGACATGTCCGGTTCCGACAGCGATATTGAAAGCGGTTGAAGCCGCCTGCTCTTTCGCACTTCCCTCGGACGTAGTCATCGAAATAAAAAAAGAGAACTGATCGTTTTCTGCAGAACGAAAAACAGGTTATAATAAACAATGAATAAAAATGATTTGGGATTAATAGGTTTGGCTGTAATGGGCCAGAACCTTGTGATGAATCTGGCCGATCACGGTTATAAAACCGCAGTTTACAACCGCTCCGGCGAAAAAACTGATCTTTTCATTAAGGAATCAAAAACTGCGTGCAAATCCGCAGATAATATTGTTCCGTATTCGGACATCAAAAGCTTTATTGATTCTATACAGCGCCCCAGGCGGATTCTTTTAATGGTCAAGGCCGGCGACGGTGTGAGCGCAGTGATTGACTCATTACTGCCTCATCTTCAGAAGGGAGATCTGGTAGCGGATCTCGGCAATTCCTTCTTCCGCGACAGCATCAGGCGAGAAAAAGAGCTGTCCGAAAAAGGAATTCTTTTTGCCGGCGTCGGGGTCTCCGGCGGCGAAGAAGGTGCCCGTCGCGGCCCGTCGATCATGCCCGGCGGAAGCAAAGAAGCGCAGGTTATGCTCGAAGAGGTTTTCACTTCCATCAGCGCGGAGGTGGCCGAACCCGACGGAACCCGTATTCGCTGCAGCAAATGGATCGGCCGCGGCGGTTCGGGACATTTCGTCAAGATGGTGCACAACGGAATTGAGTACGGCGACATGGAAATAATCTCAGAGGGCTATCATCTGATGACCGCCGAAAAACCGGAAACAGACTTCAGATTATCCAATGATGAAACCTCTGCAGTTTTCTCCGAATGGAACAAAACCGGGCTTGCAGGGTTTCTGAATGAAATAACCGCAGATATTCTAAAATTCAGGGATACGGACGGCAAATCCCTTGTGGACAAAATTCTTGACGCGGCAGGACAGAAAGGCACCGGAAAGTGGACGGTTGAAGAAAGCTTCAATCTTGTAAAACCTGTTACGGTAATAAGCCAGGCGGTATATGCAAGGGGGCTGTCCTCGATGAAAGAGCAGCGCCTTCTGGCTTCCGAAAAACTGCCCCCGGCCGGCACATCTTCGGCGCTGAATGCTGAAAAAAACGCAGTTCTTGCCGATATTGCCGACGCACTGCTTGCTTCCAGAATTATTTCGTATACACAGGGGTTCTCGCTGATTATGGCGGCATCAAAAGAGTACGGCTGGGACCTTCAGGCCGCGGATCTGGCTGAAATCTGGCAGGGAGGCTGCATAATCCGAAGCGCGCTGCTGACTCCGATTAAAAAGGCATTCCAAATGAACGGAACTCTCGAGTCGCTGCTTTATGACGAATATTTTGCTGAATTGATTACGAGGCTTTCTATCGGATGGAGAAGAACTGCCGCAAGGGCCGCGCTCTGGGGAATCCCGATTCCGGGAATCTCCGCCGCCCTCTCGTTTTACGACGGCTTCAGAAGCGGAAACCTTCCTGCAAACCTGATTCAGGCCCAGAGGGACTACTTCGGCGGTCATATGTATGAACGGAAGGACAAACCACGCGGCGAGTTTTTCCATACCGACTGGACAGGCCGCGGAGGAAAAACCGCTTCAACGGCCTACAACGCATAAGTGCCGATGATTAATCTTGAAATATTCAGTGGTATTGAAGAAATCGCCGATTACGAATTTGCACTTCTTGCAAAAGCAGAAACAGCGGCATTATCATTCGGATCAACCTATGAGGATATCTTCAAAAGGTGGAAAGTGCTGTATCTTAACGGACTGAAACCGGGCATCTCTCCTGAAACACCAATGCCGGCGTTCTTTCCCGCCGACGAGCGACTTGTCGGCTTCGATCATCCCGGCAGTAACTGGGGATCGGCATGGAACAGTTTTCTCTCAGTATGCGGAAAGGCTGAAGATCGTAAACGGTGGGCTTCCGATGCGGAAATATACCGGAGCTTTATAAATGAGTTCTTCAATCTGACCGGCAGCAAACTGCCTTTATTCGATCTTGTTTTTCTCGGAATCGGTCCGGACGGCCATACAGCAAGTCTTTTTCCGGCTAATTGCCCGGCGGAACATGATGCAGACTGGTTTGAACTTGTATTAAAAACTGTTTCGCCGTTTAATCCGAAAGACCGCCTGTCTCTCGGCCCCGCGGTAATTTCACAATCGAAAAAACTCGTACTAACTGTCACGGGAACTTCCAAGGCCGGAATTTTCAACAGGTTGCTGACCGAAATAAACAGCCGGGGAAAAGATCCGAAGGAGGAGTTTCTGCCTCCGGCCAGAATAATCAGGAACAGGGAAAGCCTCGGCCTGGATACGCTGATTATATGCGACCGGCAGGCGAAGCAGACAGCGGAAAAAGAGGAAGGAGTATGATATTTAAAAGAGTAGGAACAAATTCGGAAAATGAGAAATCGGCCATTATAATACTCGGGGCGTCGGGGGATCTTGCCCGGAGAAAACTGATTCCGGCCCTGTCTGTCTTAAGAAAACAGACCCTCATCAGCGCGGATTCGATTGTCGTAGGCGAGGGGCGCTCTTCATTTACGGATGAGGAATTCAGGGACAGATTTGAGGTCTGTTGTGAATTCCGTGACCAGCTTTACTTCCATCAGGGCATTAAGGGCCTTAAACCGTATATTGATTCATTCGGAACCTTCGATCGGATAATCATTTTTTTAGCTCTTCCGCCCGCAAGTTATGCCTCAACAGTCGAGAAACTGTATAACGAGGGGTTCCGCGATGAAGTAAACATCGTCATCGAGAAACCGTTCGGCCGGGACTATCAAAGCGCACACGAATTAAACGAATCGATACACCGTTACTATTCCGAAAGCCAGATTTTCAGAAGCGATCATTATCTTGCCAAGGAGGCTGTTCAAAATATCCTGATCTTTCGCTTTGCCAACTCAATATTCGAGGCATCCTGGAACAGCAATTATATAGAGTCAATTCAGATAAACGCTTTCGAATCCATAGGAGTTGAAGAAAGAGGCGGCTATTTCGATCAGGCCGGTTCGATTCGCGATATGGTACAGAACCATTTATTGCAGATGCTCTGCCTGACTACAATGGACCCGCCCGTCAGTCTGGATCCGGAAGATATAAGAAACCAGAAAATAAACGTCCTTAAGGCAATTGAAATAGAAAAAGTCAGCAGGGGCCAATATGAAGGCTACCTTGACGAAAAAGGCGTGTCGTCCGGTTCATCAACAGAAACATGGGCTGAAATAAAGCTGAAGATAAACAATCACCGCTGGGCGGGAACCCCGGTTTTTATCCGGACCGGAAAGGCCCTCGATCGCAAGGGCACGGAAATCGGACTGCGGTTTAAAAAAAGACCGCATGCTTTATACAATCCTCCCGAAGGGACTGCTCCGAATGAGATTATTTTCAAGGTACAGCCCTCGGAAGGTATAATACTTCAGCTGACCGGAAAAAACCCCGGAATGGACCTTCAGCTTGCCCGGACCGATATGGCTTTCTGCTATAACGAGAGCTTTAAGGAAGATATTCCCGAGGCGTACCAGAAACTACTGCTTGATGCGCTGCGGGGCGACCATACGCTTTTCGTCAGTTCGGAAGAAACCGAACTGGCATGGAAAAAACTGAACGGGATTATCGAACAGAAAGATCTTGTAAAATATGAAAAAGGCAGCGTGCCTTCTTCAATCTTTGGAAATATCTGGATTAATTTCGAAAATTATTCGGGCCTTTGCTGATTTAAAAGGCCCGATAGTTTTTAAAGTTCCTGATAAACCTATTCTTTATTCTCCAGCGCGCCTTTTATAAAACCGGCAAAAAGAGGATGCGGTTCCGTCGGTTTTGATGTAAATTCAGGATGAAACTGTACGCCCGTGCTCCAGCAGTGATCCGGCCACTGGACCGATTCAACAAGCTGATTCCCCGGGGTTGTGCCCCCTATAATAAGGCCCGCTTCCTCAAGAATTTCACGGTATTTGACTGAAACCTCATACCTGTGTCTGTGGCGTTCGTAAATAAGAGGCGTATCGTAACACTCGCGAATCAGGCTGCCTTCCTTCAGATGAGACTCTCCGCGCCCGAGACGCATTGTACCGCCGTATTCCTTTACGTCCAGCTGTTCTTCAAGAAGACTTATCACCGGCGCTTTGCATTCGGGAACAAACTCGGTACTGTCGGCATCCGTCAGACCAGCCACATTTCTTGCGTATTCAATAACCATTATCTGCATTCCGAGACAGATGCCCAGCGTGGGAAGATTGTTTTCCCGGGCCCACTGTGCAGCAGAAATCATTCCCTCGATTCCACGTTTACCGAACCCTCCGGGTATAAGAATTCCGTCTACTTCCTTTAATACGCTGCCGATATCATCAGTCTTTTCCAGATTTTCCGAATCTATCCTTACGATTTCGACCTTCACCTGGTTGGATATTCCGCCGTGTATAAGCGCTTCATTAATTGATTTATAAGAATCGTTAAGTTCAATATATTTGCCGACCATCCCGATTTTAACCGTATCTACCGGATTTTTATAAATATCAACCACATTTTCCCAGCGGGATTTATCCGGTTCGGTATATTCCAGGCCAAGTCTTTTAAGAACAATTCTGTCGAAACCCTGGCTGCCGTAAACCAGTGGAATTTCGTAGATCGTGCCGCTGATATCATAAGCTGAAATTACAGAATCCTTGTTTACATTTGTAAACAGGGAAATTTTCCGTTTCATTTCATCATCCAGCGGCTTTGCCGATCGGCAAAGCAGAACATCCGGCTGAATACCTATCTCGCGGAGGGCCTTGGCCGAATGCTGGGTAGGCTTTGTCTTAAACTCTTCTCCGGCAACCATGGGAACAAGCGTCAGATGAACATAGACGACATTTTCACGTCCCACATCATGCCCGAACTGCCTGGCAGCTTCAAGATAGGGTACTGATTCAATATCGCCTACTGTCCCGCCTATTTCCACTATTGTTATTTCCGCATCATTGTCATTTCCCGCAACAACGATGCGTCTTTTGATTTCATCGGTGATATGAGGAATTACCTGAACCGTCCGGCCCAGGTACTGGCCTTCACGTTCTTTTCTGATTACTTCCTGATAGATCTGCCCTGTTGTGATTGACTGTTTCTGACTGACCGGTGATGATGTAAACCTGAAATAATTACCGAGATCGAGATCGGTTTCAGCACCGTCGTCGGTAACATAGACTTCGCCGTGCTGATAGGGGCTCATCGTTCCGGCGTCTACGTTAAGATACGGATCTATCTTAACCATACATACACGAAGACCATGGCACTCGAGCAATGTTCCGATTGACGCCGCGGCAAGCCCCTTTCCAAGGCTGGAACATACTCCGCCTGTGACAAATACATACTTCTTCATGTGAATTCATTATCCAGTTACATCGCCATTATGTCAAACCGTTCAGCAGAAATTTATTATCTATTTCAATAGTGTTTTTTGTAAGACCCTTACATGCGGCCGAGCCGGCTGCCGATTTAACACAAACCTAACACAATTTTAACATTAGACACATTGCTCTTTAATATTTTGGAACAATTCAAGGAGAAATATTTGGCGAATACTGATAAAAGAATACATGAAATAGAGAGAACTATTAAAAGAAGAACCCGAAAGGAGAAATCGGTAGAAATAATCCTGTTGATATGTGCAATGGTCTCGGTAATCAGCGTCCTTTTTATATCTTTCTTCATCTTTCAACGCGGGCTTCCGCTTTTTAAGACGGTTGCTGTCGGAGATTTCCTGTTCGGCCGCGACTGGTCTCCAAGCAATGAGACAAATCCCGAATACGGCATTCTCCCTTTCATAATAGGTTCAATATATGTAACCCTGGGAGCGCTGATTCTGGCTGTACCTATAGGAATTATGACTGCTGTTTTCATGGCGGAAATCGCCGATAAACGAATTGTCGA
The DNA here is from genome assembly GCA_963675665.1 of Spirochaetia bacterium. GTDB lineage: Bacteria > Spirochaetota > Spirochaetia > UBA9216 > UBA9216 > Thalassospirochaeta. Next base: position 1,175,837 of record OY776510.1, on the reverse strand, counting down.
AGTCATGCGCAGCGTAGTTCAGCTTCTGGCGGGAATACCATCGGTTATCTACGGGTTTTTCGGCGTAATAGTAATCTCAAAATTCATTCGTGAAACCTTCGGAGGAACGGGCTACAGCATGCTTTCAGGAGCCATCATTCTGGCGATAATGGTGCTTCCCACCATTATCAATATAGCTGAAGTTACAATCACATCCCTTCCCAAAAGCATAAAAGAAGGTTCGCTTGCTCTCGGAGGAACCCGCTGGCAAACCATAATCAGGGTACAGCTACCGGCAGCAAAATCCGGAATCATTGCAGGCGTTGTTCTTGGAATGGGCCGGGCCCTCGGTGAAACAATGGCCGTCCTGATGGTTGCGGGAAATGCCCCCATAATGCCGGAAGGTCCGCTTTCAAAAGTAAGGACACTGACCATGAATATTGTTACAGATATGGGTTACGCATCCGGGGATCATATGACCGCGCTCTTTTCTACAAGTATCGTCCTCTTTCTTTTTATCCTTATTCTGAATCTGTCTGTAAACATCATTAAAGGCAACCCGAAGGAGATAGCGTGAGCTTACTTTTGGCAACACAGACACCCCAAACTGAAGAATCGATTGACGCCCTTGTAAAGAAAGAGCAGCGGAAAGCTGATACGCACTTTAAAAAGACAAAAGGATTCAATAATCTGGCTACAATTATACTCTGGGCAGCAGCCGGTCTGACGCTTGCAATCCTGGTATATATTCTCGGATTCATCGTTTACAAGGGTTTCAGATCTGACAACATTCTGGAAAGCGAGATCATCAACAGGGGAACCATCGAAACACCGCTTGAATTGTATACCGGAAATTCGCTGATGATTGTAAACAAGGGTCTCAGATTAAAAGAAATAAACATAAATGATCTTGAATCGCTGATCGAAGGCAAGCCGTCAAACTGGGGGAATATAAATGAACAGGATTTGAAGGTTTCTCCGTTTGTACTGAAATACGCGGAGGGCAGTTTCGGAAAGAATACAACCTACAAGAATACTGTTGAGGAGATTGCAGGGGCTGTTGAACAGCAGGAAGGTTCTTTCGGGTTAATACCTGCGGCAGAAGCCGCCAAAATAGAAGGTTATGACGTTAATCCCGTACTGATAAGGCCCCTTTCTATCGGTGTGCATCCTTCGGTTTTTGAAATAAGAAACAATAAAAAACTCCGATTTATCGACGGTCCCCTGTTAAAAAGGATTCTTCGTGGTGAAATATCAAACTGGAAGGACGCAGAGGGAATAGACCTGCCGCTAAGATTGATTATTCCGCCTGCTGGCAGTTACGAATATGGAGCCTATCTTGATCTCGCCGGAATTACACCGGACCAGATTCCTGAATCAGCTGTGAAAACGGAATATTCAACCGATTATTACGAAAGAATAAACAATTATCCGGGCAGTATCGGCCTGATAATGAAACCGGAAGCGGAAAGCCGCAATATCAGCCTTCTTAAATACCAGTTCAGACAGACCGGCCGGAATCTGCAGATGTGGTTTCTCTTTGAAGAACCCAAACGTGCCGGCCGGGTCGGCGGCATTTCATCAATAATTATAAATACTCTTTATATGGTTATTCTGACCGTTCTGTTCTCAACACCGCTTGGAATCGGTGCGGCGGTATACCTCACGGAATACGCCAGGCAGGGAACTCTTGTCAAAATACTTCGTCTCGGTACTGAAACGCTGGCGGGGATTCCGTCGATTATATTCGGTCTGTTCGGTTTTATTGTTTTTGTCGGGGCCATGCATCTGGGAATTGGTCTTTTATCCGGAACCCTTACCCTGACATTGATGATACTTCCGACGATAGTTCGAACGTCGGAAGAGGCGATCAAAGCAGTTCCGAAATCCTTCAGGGCGGGAAGCCTGGCCCTCGGCGCCGGCAAATGGCAAACCATTTACAAGGTTGTCATTCCTGCGGCCGCCCCCGGAATCCTGACCGGCGTAATACTTGCAATAGGTCGAGCTGTAGGAGAAACTGCCGCGCTGTTATTCACAATGGGATTTGATTACCGCAGGGTCGAAAATCTTTCAACATCGGCAAGGGTTCTGTCTACGCACCTCTACCAGCTTGTAAAAGAGGGGATATCTTTCGACAGGGCTTTTGCAACGGCTACAATTCTGATTGTCATCGTTCTTTTTGTAAATGTAGTCTCAACCAAACTTGTAGTAAGGAAATACTGAATATGAAGACAAACAAGCTATCTATCAAAACGCTTGATTTTTATTACGGCGATTTTAAAGCGCTTCACAATGTGTCAATGGAAGTTGAAGAAAACAAGGTTACCGCGCTTATCGGACCTTCGGGCTGCGGGAAATCCACATTTCTCAAAACCCTGAACCGCATGAATGACCTTGTGGACGGCTCAAAGGTAGTCGGAACAATTCTTTACGACGGAGAAGATGTCTACGGTAAATACGATATAATCGAACTGAGAAAAAAAATCGGAATGGTCTTCCAGGCGCCCAACCCGTTTGCGATGTCGATATACGACAATATAGCATACGGCCCAAGAATACACGGGATCAGAAACCGCAGGGTGCTTGATCAGATAGTGGAAAAAAGCCTTACCAGGGCGGCAATCTGGGAAGAGGTAAAAGACAGGCTGAACAAACCTGCGCTCGGCCTTTCAGGCGGCCAGCAGCAGCGGCTGTGCATTGCGCGAGTGCTGGCGGTTGAGCCTGATGTAATCCTGATGGACGAACCCACATCAGCGCTTGATCCTGTTTCCACTTCAAGAATAGAAGATTTGATTGACGAGCTGAAAAAAGATTATACAATAATAATAGTAACGCATAACATGCAGCAGGCCGGACGTATTTCGGATTCTACAGCATTTTTCCTGCACGGATACCTTGAAGAGATGGATGCAACCGAAACTATCTTCTTTAATCCAAAGAGCAAAAAGACTGAAGATTATATATCAGGCAGATTCGGTTGAAAAAGCGGAGTAATAAATGAGCACAAGATCAAGAATACATTTTTCAAAAACAATGGGAGAACTCAACGAACAGATCCTCAAAATGGGAGTATACGTGGAAGAAGCGCTTAAAAAAGCAATTGATTCTCTAAAGGATCAGAACGACATACTTGCAGATGAAGTGATTAACGGAGACGAACGAATTAATGAACTCGAACTGGAACTTTTCGACAGGGTATCGATTATCCTTGCAACAGAACAGCCTGTTGCAACCGACCTGCGCCATCTTACCGGAGCAATCAGGATCATAACGGACCTCGAACGAGCCGGCGATTATGCCGTTCATATTGCCGAAGGCGCCAAACGCCTGTCCAGCGAGACTTATATTACGCCGTTGCAGCAGATCCCTGAAGCAGGGGCAACAGCACGGCAGATGCTGAAGGATGCGCTTACTGCTTTTGTTAATTATGATGTCGACCTGGCCCGGGAAGTTGCGTCAAGAGACGATATTCTTGACAAGCTTCATAAAAAACTACTGAAAAAAATGCTGAAATACATGAACAGGGACAACGAAGCTGACATTGAACAGGCTACACAGCTGATCTTTCTTGCGCGTTTTCTGGAAAGGCTCGGAGATCATATAACCAATGTCTGCGAATGGGTCATTTACTCAAAAACGGGTGAGCATGTCGAACTGTAAGCACGTCATTTTGCCGCCGCCTGCGGCGGGTTTCAGTCGGGAGGAATAATTTGCCTGGAGAAAAAATACTGGTCATTGAAGACGAACATGATATAAGGGAACTGATATCCTATAATCTTGAGATCGAAGGCTATAACGTCATAAAGGCTCCGTGCGGAAATGAAGGAATAGAACTGGCCCGAAAGAAAGAGCCGGATCTTGTTCTTCTGGATATAATGCTTCCGGATATAGACGGACTAAACGTCTGCCGCGTACTTAAACGCGAAGATTCCACCAAGAACATTCCGATCATCATGCTTACGGCAAAGTCGGAGGACTCCGATGTAATATCCGGCCTGGAACTGGGGGCAGAAGATTATATTACCAAGCCGTTCAGTCCGCGGGTCCTGCTTGCCAGACTAAGAGCCGTTCTCAGACGCAACAGCAATACTGAAGAGAATGAGACAATGGATATAAGAATTCATAACATAAGAATAAATATTAAAAGACATGAAGTTACGGTTAATGAAGAGAGCATTAACCTGTCCGCTACTGAATTCGCTATTTTATACCATCTGGCTTCCAACCCCGGATGGGTGTTCTCTCGCAACCAGATAATAGACGCCGTCAGAGGGCAGAATTACCCGGTCACCGAACGTTCTGTTGACGTACAGATTCTAGGTATAAGAAAAAAGCTTGGAAGCCAGGGACGGTTTATTGAAACAGTCAGGGGTGTGGGCTACAGGATTAAAAGCGAGTAGAACCAATATGAAAAAAAGACCCCTTTTCAACCTGACATTTCTTGTTCTTATAGCAATGGTTCTGATTGCAATTGTGCCTCTGACAATATTCAACATCCGGAGTTTCAGGGATTTCTTTTATTCGGAAACCGAGCATTACCTGATTGAAAGCTGCACCTTGCTGAAAAACCTTTTACCCGAATGCGGTTCAGAAGATAATACCGACCTTGCCGGATTAGTCAGAAGAACAGCCGATTCAACAACACTCAGGATTACGGTAATCGGCGAAGACGGAACCGTAATTGCTGATTCTCATAACAATCCTGCCGACATGAATAATCATGAGGACCGGCCGGAAATCAGAAATGCAATTAAAGACGGGGTCGGTTCTTCGGTCCGGAACTCGGCGACAATGGCCCACGAGATGATGTATGCCGCTGTTAAAATAAACTTTACCGACGGCGGCTCAGGAACAATCCGGCTTGCCAGATCGCTTGCCGATATCGATACGCGAATAAACCGTATTACAAGAACGACACTGGTTATCTGTTTTATAGCCCTGGGGCTTGCAATCTGGATCAGTTTTCTCGTAGCACGAAGGGTAAGTCAGTTAATAAATAAAATAAAAGTTACCTCCAGACATTATGCCGCCGGAAATTTCAGTGAACAGCTGATGATTTCAAGTCCCGAGGAGATTGCTGAAATAGCGGACGATCTTAACGCCATGGGGGTCCAGCTTAAGGAAAGAATAGAGACAACCGAGGAGCAGAAGAACGAACTGCGAAAAATTCTCGACAACATGACGGAGCCTGTGATCTTTACCGATGAGAACCTGCATATTCTGCGAATAAACGGTGCTGCTGAAAAGCTTTTCAGCATCAGGGACAGTGAAGATCAGGGTAAAAGCATAATAGAACTTTTTATGAATTCGGATTTTAACAATTTTGCCGAAAGCCTGGTAAAACAGGGTGTTTCGCGCGAACAGGTAATTACCCTTAGCCTGCCGAAACCTGTACACCTGGAAATGCACGGCACGGTACTTTTCGACAGTTCGGGAGAGAATGTAACCGCCCTGCTTCTGGTAATGCATGATATCACCAGAACCAAAAACCTGGAACAAATGAGAAAAGATTTCGTGGCCAATGTATCTCATGAACTTAAAACACCCGTAACGATGATTAAGGGGTATGTAGAAACATTGCTGGACCTGCCTGATAAATCATCTGAAAAAACTAATGAATTTCTCAAGATTATTGAAAAGCATTCTCTGAGAGTAGAAGCAATTATCAATGATTTGCTTTTTCTGTCCGGTATAGAAAAAAATGATACCGATACACTGTCACTTGAAGAGATCCCGGCAATTGACCTTATAACCAGCGCCGTTTCCGGCAGCGAAACCCTTGCTGAAGAAAAAGATATAAGCATCAGAATCGAATGCGATGATAATCTTGTAATGAAGGTTTACCCGCTTCTTGCGGAACAGGCTGTAATAAATCTTGTTGACAACGCCGTTAAATACAGTGAAAACGGTACTGTAATAAAGATAAAAGCCGGCCCGGGTGATGACGGAAAAACCTGCATCATTGTAAAGGATCAGGGGTGCGGGATTCCGGACGACCAGCAATCCAGAATATTTGAACGTTTTTACAGAGTAGACAAGGCAAGAAGCAGAAACTCCGGGGGAACCGGTCTGGGGCTGTCAATTGTTAAACATATAGCTCTGACCCATAACGGAAGTATCAGTCTGAAAAGCGCTCCCGGAAAAGGTTCGGAATTTACTCTTTGTATCTGACCGAACCAATCCGGTCAAGTTTCTCCTGCCATTGCGGTTCATTACCGTAATTGAAACGCTGCATCAGATCGCCGCAATGGTAGTCCATTATTTTTACAAGAGTATCATTCCAGTTTTCCCATTTTGAAAGGCGGCGTTTGCTTGCGGCGGCATGGATTTTTACATTCAGAAGCTCGGGCATATAATTATAATCAGCCCTGAAACCGTCGTTGAACACGGTTGCATATTCAAGCATTTCATTAAAATAATGATCTCTTTCTTTTTTGTTGAACAGGTCCTCATATCTGAAAATTCTGCAGTCTGGAACCTTCTGCATCAGTTCAAAAGCCCTGTTGTTGATATTGGAATAATACCAGCAGTACTTTTCAAATTTGGACATATTTTTCCATTTGACCGCTGAAGGATCCTCAGGAAAATTATAGGCCCTGACGCTTAAATTCAGTGCATTCCAGTCCCAAATTCCATAAAGAGGATACGCATATGAATTTATCGCGCTTCTTATCCAGGTTCGCGGATCGCGCATTATCCATATTACTTTGGAATTCGGAAAAAGTTCCGTTATCAGATCCAGAACACCGTAGACAATATGATTTGATTCTATATAAAGATTTTTTCTGAAATGCTCAATATATTCAAGCCGGTTGTCAATAATAAATTGTCCGGCCTTTTTATCTTTTGTAATACCGCGGTGCCGTGTTGTTGAAAGTTTTCCGAAACTGTAACATTCACGGTACTGTCCCCAGAGCATTTTAGGCGCGCCGAACCTGGCCATCTTTTTGATCCAGTCGCGGGGCTTTGTTACCCTCGTCGTATCCGGCTCATGGACCGATACACAGTCCCGGATCATTGTGGACATCGTTTCCCCAAAGAATTTTGTGCCGGTCCGGCCGGTTGAACTTAAAAAGATGCAATGCTTTCGGCTAACGGCCATTATTCCCCCTAGAATACAATAAACCCTTCATGTCGCATAACTTTTTTATTGTAAAGCAGGCTGCCGCCGTCCGGATCGGTACACCGTTTTCCGGCGCCTTCAACAACAGCATGGGCCGCGGCGGTGTCCCATTCCATTGTAGGCCCGAATCTCGGATAGATATCAACTGCTCCCTCGGCAACAAGGCAAAATTTCAAACTGCTTCCGGCTGTAACAATGTCGATGCTTCTGCATCCGCGTCTTTCAGCCTCTGCTTCAAGCCAGTTTTTATATTTTTCGCTTCTGTGCGAACGGCTTCCTGCCGCCCTCAGAACCCCGGGATCATGCTCAATCTTCAACGGAAGTTTCTCTGCATTCTCAAGCTTCAAATCGGAACCTTCTGCACGCCAGGTTCCCACAGACGCCCCTCCGAAATACAACACCTTCCTTACCGGAAGATATACAAGGCCCAGCAGGGGCTTGTTGTTTTCCATTAATGCAATATTTACAGTAAACTCATCCCGTTTATTAACAAATTCCCTGGTCCCGTCCAGCGGGTCAATTAACCAGAACCTTTTCCACTTCCGACGCACCCCGTAATGCGGAATTTCCCCTTCTTCGGAGATTATCGGCACAGAACTGTCGCGGTATTTCATACTGCCAAGTCCGTCCATGATAATATCATGCGAAGCACGATCGGCTGCTGTCAGCGGCGAGTTATCATCCTTCAGTTCAACTTCTATTTCGCCGGAATACACTCTCATAATTGCATCTCCGGCTTTGACGGCAATTGCCGATAGTCCGCAAAATAATTCTTTTTCTTCCATACCAGATTGTTCACTATACATTATAATCTGTTGGAATTCAAAAACTTCCGGTTAAAATTATATGAATTCTGTATAGAAAACCTATTCGTTCAAGGCCATATACTTGCTCACCTTATCCAGCTTTCTGTTAACCAGGAGAAACACAACATTTGGCAAACCTGCAGATTTTATTTCATTATGAAGATAGTTCTCAACCACAGCTTTAAGTTCCTCTATTGAATGTATATTCTCTTTCGAATCGTTAATCATCCGCTGAATCTTTTCTATACCTAAAATTTCCTTTTTCAGGAGCCCGATATTCTCAAGAAAGACATATTCGGTTATTTCATGCTCTTTAAAACGCTTAGCCATAACATTTTCGCTAAATTCCAGATCATCTATTAAATCTTCAAGTTCAATTTTAAGAATTTTAAGATATTTACGTATCTTGTTTTCCATACATCAGCCTCCAGAACTCAGTATAAAAACACTTTCAACTAAATGCAAGAAATGTTATTGTTTCAGCGTGGAATATCTAAAATTTATTTTAACTTCAGCGCTGTTCTTGCTCAATATTTTTACTCCGTCAGCCCTTTCTGCCGAAGGAATAACAATCCTTCAGCTCAACGGCCGAACCGAGCTTCTTTTGGACGGTGAGGAGACGGCTGAACATACATACATCGAGCTCAGCCTTAAAGGCGAAGCCGAGATAGAATTAACCGACGGAACCGGGTCAAGAATTTTTAATTTTTTCGCAGGTCCGAATCCTGAAAAAATATTTCTTTACAAAAGCCTTACAGAATTAACACCGTCAAAAATTATAATCAGGGACTCCGGTAAGGGTTTTGACCTGACATCCGCCCGCAAAACGGTTATTTCTTCCGGGCAGGCGCCTTTGCCGGCCGACATCGGTCATATTATTTTTTCCGATTTTCGACCGGCTGACGGCCGGGACTGGATTGTCTACAGCTGGAATATAATTCCTGAAGTTCTGATTTTTGATACTTCCGATTATAATGTTCAGGCAAGATTATTCAAACGTCTCGCGTTCTTTGTTGAAAAACCCGGCTACACCGGCAGACTGGTACCAAATACCGAACTTGAAGGGAAACACGGCTGGAATGCCCATGATTATAAACCGGAAGATCTTGCCGACTTCTTCAATAAAGCCGAAAACACCGGTTTCAGACTGAACAATGAAGAACTCGAACTTCGCGATATTCTTTTGGACCATGGAATTCTCCGAAAAACGGGAGAAGGTGATTTTTCCCCGGGAACCGGCGCGGTATTATCGGTATCAAGGGAAACCGAAAAAAGCTGGCGATACCGCTTTTTAACGCACGAATGTCTTCACGGCATTTTTTTCACCGACAGTCAATATAAAGCTGAAATTTATAAGGTTTTCGGGGAACTTACCGATGAAGAAACCGAATTCTGGAAACATCTCCTTGATTACAGACGCTACGATATAAACAATACTTACCTGCTTATTAATGAATTCATGGCATACAGTCTTCAACAGCCGAAAGAAGAAGTAAATGAATATTTTAAAGGTTTTCTGTTCCGGAAAATGACTGAGGCAAGACCTTATGAAAGCAAATTTGTGGAGGAATTTGATAAAAATTTTCCTGATTCGTTTATCAACGGAGTTTCAAAACTTGAAGAAATCCTTTATAATCGCACAGGCAGGATAGCCGGGCACCTTGCGAACCTGTTTCCGGTAGAAATAAAAGATGGTTTTTTCGATCTTTTTCCACCGATTTAAATATGAATTTAATAATAATTCTGTTTTTGTTTGTAACATTGTTATCATTGTTAATAACTTCCCGGCAGGAGTAGAAAACGATGTCCACTAACGGCAAATGGATTCGGGCTAGGAAATCTCATCTTCATTTTTATAATGATATCCCGCTATATTACCGGACACCTTCAGGAAACATAGCGCTGTACAAACCGGCCGGAATGTCTTTTTCTCATGAAAGCCTTGAAAAGAAATTCTCAATCGATGAATATTTCATCCATCCTGAGAACCGGCTGGAAAGTATCGAAGCGGCACAACACGGTTTTAATGAAGAACTTAAAAAGAATATTACAAAAGCCGATATCTCAGACATCAAAACCTCTCTTATAGATCTCGTTGAAGAAACTCTTTCCGCTCCAAGAGCAGGCGGGCTGAACAAGGTCCCGCAGACTGTCGATCAACTGGTTGACGGTTTTTCGCTGAAACCCAGCGTTATTAAAAACTTTGCAAAGATTTCCTTTAATGATTATACAACAGCGCTTCATTCCATAAACGTAATGGCCTTAACAATAGGATATTGTTATTACGTTTCGCTGTCTGAAAAGGAAACCAAACAACTCGGTCTTTCCGCCCTGCTTCACGATGTAGGAAAAACAGAGATTCCGTCGTATATACTTAAGGCTTCAAGAAGACTTTCAGATGAAGAATTCGAAAAAATAAAATCCCATACCACCATAGGCTATGAAATTCTCAGCCTGTATGAGGAAGACGAAATCAGCGAGGCAGCTCTGGGCAGCATTGAACATCACGAAAAACTTGACGGATCAGGTTACCCGAAGGGAACAAGTGATATCTCTTATTCGGGCAGGGTTCTGGCAATAATCGACTGCTATGAGGCAATCACAAATGATGACAGACCTTACCGGACAGCATTAAGTCCTATTAATGCACTTGAGCTGATAAAAAAAGATGTTGATCAGGGCAAACTTGATAAAACCATATTCAAGGACTTTGCCTACAGCCTGACCAATTTTAAAAACAAAACCTTATAGCCTGCATTTTTTCAACTAAAAAGCTCCAAGCTGACATGTATGAATCTTTATTTCGTTGGCGTTGCAGATTGCGGCTGCATCTGCCTTGCTTCGACCTGAGCGCTCTGCAGCCTTCCACAAGCCAAGACAGCTTATTCCGTTTTCATCAGCGGCAGATTTAATTTCTTCCGGCAAGTTTAAAGTGTTTTCTGCCGGTTTCGCACCTTCGCCTTTATTTCCGAACAAACCAAGTTGACAGCCGATTATTCTGACTTCAAGCAGATCCAGCGTCTGTCCCAACACTGCCGGGCTGACACCGGCTTCTTCCGCCGCTTCATGCGCAGCCCTGCAGCTTATCCGTCCGTTTTTTATACGCTTTCCCGCCGCTGCAGCCGCAGCCTCATTAAGCCCTGTTCCATCCGGGTGTTTTCCCGCATAATGCCCTTCATCCTGGTGCATCCTCACCTCCAGCTTTCCGTTATTATACTGCCTTCATCATTATCGCGCCTGACGCTTATAAAGGTATCAATTTCCTGTTTGAGCTCTTCAACATGGGATATTATTCCGACCGTCCGTTCTTCTTTCTTCAGCGATTTAAGACTGTCGAAAACAAGTTCAAGCGACTCCCGATCAAGCGAACCAAACCCTTCGTCGAGAAAAAAGAATCCGGATCTTTCCCGTCCGATACTGTCCGCAAGCGACAGCGACAATGAAAAAGCAGCCTGAAACGTTTGACCGCCGGATAGAGTTTTTACAGATCGGGTACGTCCTTCATTCAGATAATCCCTGATAATGAAATTGTTCGTCTCGTCCAGTTCCAGCCGCAGAGACTCTCTGGTAAGCCTTCTAAATCGGGAGTTTGCGGCTTCGCAGAGTTCTTTAAGATAGATTGTAGCCGCGTAATCAATAAATTTCTTTCCCTTGAACAGATTCTTTAAAACACTGATGTTTTCTCCGCGCAGTTTTAACAAGTCCAATTCTTTCTGAAGTACGGTTTTCCTGTCCAGCCTCTTACCCAGATCCCCTATTCTGTTTTTCAGTTCGCCGAGTCTGCCGACAGCATTATCCGCTTCCGCTTTTATTTCGTCGGTTTTCCCGGTTTCAATCTCATGCGCCTCTGCGTCGTATGTCCGTCCTTTTAATCGTTTTCCGATATTTTCAAGACGGTTATTCACTTCGCTTACCTTCCTTTCGAAACTCTCAATTTCAGCCCTTTCTTTTTCAGGATCAATTTTTTGCGCCAGAACGGCGGAGACCTCTTCGAGATTTTTAAAGCTCGAAGCTGCCAGAACCTGCTGCAATTCAGCCGAGAGCGATTCCGTTTTTTGTCCCAGTTCATCCTTTCTTTTTTCAAGAAGGCTGTACTCGGCGAGGTTCTTCTCGTTCTGTACAGCAGCTTTTTTTGAAGCTGCAACAGCTGCATCATAGCCGCTTTTAACAGAGTCAACCCTGACCTTAAGCCGACGGGATTCGTTTTCAAGTTCTGCGGAGGACCGTTCCCTGTTGTCGTCAAGAAAACCCTTATCAACTCGATTTTCAATGCCGGAAATCCTTGCTGATACAGTTGCAAGCTCCAGTTTAAGCGCGGAGATCTCATCATTACTCTGTTTTATCTCTCCGGCAAGCTGTTTCATTTCGGTATAGCAGGAATCTGCTTTGCCCTGCAGCACCTCAAGGTTCTTTCTGTTGCTGATAAATACATTATATTCGTTCCTGAAATCATCAGCTTTGCCCGGACCGAACCGTCCTTCAGGGAATTTCTCAATAATGCCTTCTTTCTCCTGCTGGAGGGCTGCAAGTTTTTTTCCGGTTTCGGTTTTCCTTTTTTCATATGATGAACATTCCGCCTGAAGCCGTGCAGATAGTTCTTTTAATTCTTTCAGCTTCTTTTTTTCAGTTTCAACAAAAGCTTCCTCTTTCTGTAGTTCCTCATCACTGATTATTTCCGTTTTCGCCGGAGCCGGATGCTCTGTTGAACCGCAGACGGGGCAGGGTTTTCCTTTTTCAAGTCCGGCCGACAGCTTTCCAATCCCTTTCAGGACTTCCGCATCCACTCTCATCGCCCGGCAGTATTGCTCTTTTTCTTCGATCCTTTTTTCCAAACTATCCGGTTCTTCGAATTCCGACAGCTTTTTAATTATCTCCGCCGACTCAGCTTCAATCTCTTCAAGAAACGCGGCTTCCCCGCGTATCGCTTTTTCGCAGCCGTCCAGTTCTGTATAAAGGTTTGACAGCATATTCATCATTTCAAGATCAGTGCCGCCTGATTCAATCTTCCCGATATCTGATTTCACATTTTCAAGTTCTGCCGCGTACTGCTCGTCTTTCAGCTTCAAACGTTCCGACTTGCTCTCTGCATCCGCAATCAGGCCGACAAGCCCGGAAGCCCTGTCGCGATCGTGCTTCAACCCGGCAAGCTCGCTTAACCAGTCAATTTGCTTTAGGGTTTTATCAATATTTTTATATTCGCCTTCTATATCGGCAAAAGAAGATTCGGCTTCTCTCAGAGCCAGCTTTCCGCTTTCAACCTTCAGCGAAGCCGTTTCAAACTGCCCGGCAACCTGCTTCTGTTCCGTACTTATCATACTGTGTATCTCCAGCAATGATTTAAAACGGCTGCGGCAGTCCTCAAAAACAATCAGGGCCCGTCTGCGTTCCCCGAATACAGGAACTTCTTTCGTCATTGATACCAGTTCCTCTTCCGCCGATCGCTTTTCCACCGTCAGCGCCGACAGCTCTTCAAACTCTCTCAGCCTGAGGCGGCCTGAATCAAGACTGCCGCTTAACTCGGCTATACGTTTCTCAATGGTTGCCGCTTCTTTTTCGGCGGAATCCATTTCTTCTTTCGTTGCATTCTCAAGCCCTCTCAGTTCACCCTCTGCAGCTGCCGCAAGCTCGGAATTCCGCGTTCCGAGACCGGAAGCTGCGGCATACAAATCAAAGCGGCCGAGGTTGAAAAGCTCCATAAGCATTTCAGTGCGTTTTGCCTTCTCCAGGTGCAGAAACTCCTGAAACCGGCCCTGCGGAACAATAATCGTCCGTCTGAAATTATCATAGTTCAGACCGATAATTTCTTCCGCCGATACAACATGGTCCTTGTCAAAAAGCGGCACCCATTTTCCATTGTCATCAGCATATCCGCTTCTTTTCGGAGTCTCGATTTTGTTAAAATCCTTTTTGTTCCGTTTGGCGTCAAAGGTAAACCGGTATCTTTTCTCCCTGTTTCTGAAAATAAAATCAATATGCATTATGTCCGAGGAAAGATTCATCAGGTTATAATTCATCATCTTTCCGGGAAGCCTCTCGATTCTGCCGTAGAGCACATATGTTACCGCTTCAAGTATGGCCGATTTCCCGCTTCCGACATTTCCAAATATTCCGAAAAGGTCCGCTTTGCACAGAGTGGAAAAATCAATTTCAGTCTTTTTCTTATATGAGTACAAGCCCTCTATAATAAGTTTCTCCGGAATCATTCTTCGCCCCCGGCAGCAGTCAACTCCCTGAAAAGTTCCATAATCTGCTCATCGGGAGAAACCCCCTTCGCATACTCAAAATATGATTTAAAAAGCTTTTCCATTGATTCGCTCAGATCAGGAATATTGGATCCTTCGGTTCCGTCCTGGTTTTGACGTAAATCGGCCCGGCTTATCGGTATAACAGCTGTTATTCCGTCGTGAGCCTGATAGAGCCTTTTCCGATCAGCAGCGCTGATGTATTTATCACATTCAATCTGAAGCTCCACATAGCAACCGGGATTCTTGTCAAGCCAGGCCGTGGCCTCATCGATAACGCCGAACCTTTTACGCAGGATCTTCCTTCCGCTGCAAAGAGGTACAAACCTGTATTCTGCAGGCTCGCCGGGTCCGGCTTCAACAATCACTACGGATTTCTGCTGGTTCTCCTCGCTCAATCCGAATGCAATCGGGCTGCCTGCGTACACTGCGGGAGAATCGCCCTTTTTTACAGTCTGCGGACGATGAAGATGCCCCAGCGCCGTATACTGAATTGCTCCCGGAACCAGATCCGCGCTTATCAGTTCAAGCCCGCCCGGATGCAGGATACTCCGCTCCTCATCGGGTTCGGACGGCAAAGCCGTTGAAGAATCAGCCATAAACAGGTGTGCCGTCAGAATATTAATGCCGTTTTCATCACAATAGGTATCGGCAAGCCGTTTCCAGTTTCCGGCGAGCAGTTCCGAAAGAAGCTCCTCCCTGTTGCCTTCATCCAGATACTTTTTCAACCTGTTTTCGTTGGCATAGGGTGTTATCAGAATTCTGATCTGGGGTTTTCCACGGAAATCTATTGTTACAAGACCTTTTTCCGGAAAACATACACGAAGGTTATTCTCAAGAACGATTTCGCTGCGGGTAAAGTCCGGGTAGCCGATAAAAAAAATTCCGCATTCGGCTGCAAGCGGATCAGGAGCTTCGATTCTGTCGGGAGAGTCGTGATTTCCGGCAATTACTATAACCGGTCGGTTGCCTCCGTCCGCCATTTTTTTTAATTCACGGTACAGAAGCTCAACAGCTTCGTTCGAAGGATTAAAATTATCAAAAACATCCCCCGCAATAATTATAAAATCAGTTTCTTCCGCTGCTGCAGTTTCCCGTATTTCCTTTAAAACTGCCCTCTGTTCATCCATCCTGGAATATTCTCCAAGTTTTGCCCCGAGATGCCAGTCCGATGTATGCAGAAATTTCAAGTATTGCTCCTTTGTTAAATGCGGTTCTTCTTCAAACCGCGCAAATTATACCTTTTTTCCGTCGGGCTGTGAATAAAAAACTTTCCTGAGTGTATTTGTAGTCATCAGACAGGAGAAAATAAATGATATATATCAACGGTGTTTCAAAAACCTACAGGGACAACAAGATCAAAGCGGTTGATAATCTGACGCTTACTGTTGAACCGGGTAAGATTTTCGGTTTTCTCGGGCCGAACGGCGCAGGAAAATCAACAACAATAAAAATGCTGACAGGAATCCTTCCTCCGGATGAAGGCAGAATAGAGATGTGCGGCATTGATATGATAAAGAATCCCGTACAGGCCAAACGGATTACAGGATACGTTCCCGACGAACCGGTATTCTATGAAAAGATGAGCGGCGGCGAATTTATCGGTTTTATAGCCGATATTTATGAAGCGGACAATGCAACCAGAAATTTTGCCGAAAAACTCGCCGCGGATTTCGGTATAGCGGACAAACTTGCCGATTCAATTTCCTCATACAGCCACGGGATGAAGCAGAAACTCTCAATCACGGTCGCGCTGATGCACCGGCCGGAAATTTTCATTTTGGACGAACCGATGTCCGGACTTGATCCGCAGTCGGCGTTTGCCCTTAAAAAAAGAATGCGCCTGCTCTGCGACGAAGGGAAAACTGTCTTCTTTTCCACCCATGTTATGGAAGTTGCGGAAAAGATCTGTGATGAGGTGGCAATAATCAACCGCGGAAACATAATAGCATGCGGCCGGCTGGAAAACATCAGAGAAGCAAACCGTTCTAAAAACGGATCCGACGAAGACAACTCTCTTGAGAAACTGTTTCTTGAACTCACATCGGGAGCAAATAAATGAAAGCATTTACCCTTCTTAAAGCCAGACTAAAATCGTCGATTCTTACTAAAGCCTACCTGAAAGATCTCTATGAGCGGGACCGGCTCTGGATATTACCGGTTGCAGGCGTCGGTATAATTGCAGCCGCCGGGTTCTTTTTATTCATGCTTTACATGAACTACCAGGGACTGTTCTCAATCGGGATTAATATGGGAAGACCGGAAATAGTATTTCTGTTTTCCGGAATTATCAGCGGCCTTCTGGTTTTTTTTATCGGAACACCATTGTGCCTTTCAAACATATTTTATTCGAAAGATAATATCCTTGTCGCTTCCCTGCCGGTTTCGACGGCCGATATAATCTTTTCAAGGGTTTTTCTGGTTTACTTGTTTGTTCTTCCCGTCCATCTTGCAATTACAATCCCGGCGGCGGTTGTCTATATTCCGGCGGCAGGCAGTCCTTCAGCATGGATCAGCCTGATCCTGACATGCCTTTTTGCTCCTTTATTCCCGACAGTACTTGCGCTGCTTGCAGCTTCTCTTCTTGCAGTGATAGGAAAAATAAGCGGGCGGCGTACTTTTTT
Organism: Spirochaetia bacterium; assembly: GCA_963675665.1. Taxonomy (GTDB): domain Bacteria; phylum Spirochaetota; class Spirochaetia; order UBA9216; family UBA9216; genus Thalassospirochaeta. The sequence continues at coordinate 1,159,063 of OY776510.1, read as the reverse complement.
TGAAATGGCGGGAATGCTGGGAGCATTAATTATTGCCGCCCTGCTGCAGCTTTCGTTCACCCGCGCGATGATAACAGGGGGTGATTTTTCCGCAGTTGCCTCAGTACTGACCAGGTACACCGGCATTCTTGAAAAGATATTCTTTGCTTCATCCTGGTTTGCCTTCGGATTCGCCGCCAGCCATGCAGTATGGGTTCTGCCTGCAGTCGTCTTTTCGGCGTCCACTGTGTTGATTGCATTTTTTTTACTGAAGAGAATTAAAATCGACTTCAGCTCAACTACGGAGAAACAGCCTTCCAGGAAAAGAAAAAAAACTGACTCCGGGCTAATCCCGGCTGCCGGACGCAGTCGTACCGGGGCGCTTCTTCGAAGGGAACTTGCTGTGCTCAGAAGCAATTCCGCATTTTTGATCGAAATTGCCGGAGAAGTCGTTATTCTTCCCATAATGCTCACCGTATTCTATTTTTCAGTCCCCGGCGAGATGCTTGACGTAATAAATGAATTCACCGGTTCTGTTACGTTCCTGCCGCTTGCAATTCTCGGATTGCTGATATTGATGAGCTCGATTAACTCAATATCGTGCACCTCGATTTCCCGCGAAGGAACCAGCTTTACCGTCAGCAAAAACCTTCCGATCAACGGAAGCATGCAAATACGGGCTAAAATGTATTTTCATTTAATCCTGTTTGTTTCATCGTGGTTTCTTAACCTGGTAATATTGATGCTGATTCTGGATATTCCGGCGATTAACCTGTTTTACCTTGTTCCGGCCGGTCCTGCAGTTATCCTGCTGGGTTTTATTACCGGAATTCATATCGACCTGTCTCGCCCTGTTCTGAACTGGACGCATCCCCAGCAAGCAATGAAACAGAATATGAACGTGCTTACCGGAATGGGCTTCGGAATATTAACGCTTGCCGGCGTAATGCTTCCTTCCGCCGGACTTTATTTTATCAGCGGTAATATCCTGCTGTCGGGGTTTGCCGCTGCGGCTACGGCTGCAATAATCGATTTTATCCTGCTTCCGAAACTGTTTCGATATTCAGACAGGAGATATATTGAGATAAGCTTATAAGAAGAATATAATACCCGGTATGAAGATTAGTATTATAATTCCGACAAAGAACGAAGAAAAGCTTCTGCCTGAATTGCTTAAGAGTATAAAAAAGCAGGATTTCGATGGATATGAGGTTATAGTCGCAGATGCCGAATCAACCGACAAAACAAGGGAGATTGCTGCTGAATACGGCGCCGGAATTGTCAGGGGGGGGATGCCGGGAACAGGCCGCAACAACGGCGCCAGGGCTGCAACCGGGGAAATCCTCGTCTTTCTTGATGCAGATGTCATTCTGCCGAAACATTTTCTTAAAAATCTGTATAATGAAATGCAGGAGAGATATATCGACGTTGCAACCTGTGCGATCAAACCTCTTTCCGATATCCAGCTGGACCGTATTATTCACAAGTTAATAAACATGACAATACTTGCAAATCTGAGAGTTGATCCGAAAGCGTTCGGGTTTTGTATTTTCATTACCCGCCGGCTTTTTAACCGAATAGGCGGTTTTGATGAAACAATCAAGGTTGCCGAAGATAATGATCTCGTCAAACGGGCTTCGGAATTCAGACCGCTTCGTTATCTTAATACTACATTTATTCAGGTTAGCGTGCGACGTTTTGAAAAAGAAGGCAGGCTTTCCTATATGATAAAAGGCATAGGTCTGAATGTTTACAGAACGTTTAAAGGAGAAATCAGATACGGCAACGATATAGTATCCTATGATTTCGGCGGATACGATAAAGGGAAAGAAACTCTTAAAACACTTGATCGAATTGAACGGGGCCTTATCAGAATTGAAACCAGATATAAAGAGCAGATGGCCGCTATAAAAACCTGGGGAACTGTGAACCGGGAAGAAACAGAAAATATCAGGATCTTCCGAAAACAGCTTAGTGAATTTACAAGAGACTTTAAAAAGGTCCTCTTGAAAGTCGGAAGAAAAACAGCTGATAAATAAGAGTTTTAAATATCAGCGGCTCCTGTTGTTCAGGTTCCCGTTGGTCAGAAAAGTTCTCATATAATCGGCAATAAATAATCCGAGCCTGTTGTGTTCGCTTGCATCCAGATGCACACCGTCGTGTTCCGAACTCCTGATAATTCTACCGGAATCTATAAAACCGCATCCTTCAGTGTCGGCAAGCTGCCTCAGACCCTCGCTGAAACGTAAAACCTTTTCAGCTTCCAGTTCATATAGCCCGTCAACAACCTGGGAAGAGTTAATGGGAACCGCCGCTATCAGAATTACCTCCGGAAGAACTCCGTGAAGATCCCTGAAATTATCACGAAGTCGTAAAACCATTTCCCTGATTCCGTTCAGCAGATCCCCTGTTTTAGTTTCTTTTTCAAAAAGAAGATCATTTATCCCCAGGAATATAATCACTACATCAAGAGGTTCGTTCTCCCGGACAGAAGATTCAAACAAGTCAAGGCTTCCCATTATCCGCCTGCCGTTCTGTCCATCTTCAAGAACCTCAAAGCCGTCTCCAAGTGTAATTCTCAAAACCCCAGGCCAGCGTTCCTTCTCGGTAAATCTTAATCCGCTTACCGGATTGAAACCCCAGGTATTTGAATCTCCGTAACATAGTATTCTGTACATAAGCCGCCTTTTATAAGTATAGTTATTGAGATTGTTAAAATCAAACAGTGTTGCCGCGGCTGCTCTATTTAACTAATACAGAAATTTCCTTAAAAACGGAAGAACCTGAATATCTGCAAAGTTCAAAAAGAACCGTCTCAAAACAGGCAGGAAGCGCATTTTCATGTTCCCAGCGCCTGATTCCGTTTTTATAATCTTCTTTCTTCCTGGATGAGATACAGTCATAAACAGGTACAGGATTATAACCTGCCGCCTTTAGATCAACTATTGTCTGGGTAACACAGACATGCCCCTCAATCCCTGTGATTATAACATTTCTGCGACCCGATGAATCAAGCCTGTCCCGGAATTCCTGACAATCCATTGCGCTGAAAGATGATTTTTCAATAAAGGGTAATTCTTCCGGGTTTTTATAACCCAGGGCTTCGGAAATCCTCTGATCCGTATACCCAAGCCCTTTTGTATACTGCTGTGTGGTAAGCATCGGTACCTCAAGCGCCGTCAGTCCTTTTATAAGCTTGATAACTTTCTCCACAAGAGCGTTGTTGTTCATCATATGCGGAAGCAGTTTTTCCTGAAAATCTATATTAACAAGTATGCAATCGTCTGTTACAAGTCTCATAGTTCCTCCCGGTATTTTCTGTAAAGCCCGCGAAACTGATCATATGTCAGAGATAACATCTCGGCAGCAAGCTTCTGGTTATTGCTGCTTTCTTCAAGGGCCCGCCTAAGATAACTTAACTCAATTTCATGAATGTTTCTACGGAAATCATTTAGTTTCGGCAAAGGAGAAACTGTTTTTTCGATAAATTCTGCAGCGGCTGGTTCTTCGGGTTTACATTCAGGTGTTTTATACGGATTTTTAAACGGGTCAATGGTCAAATCTTCAAGTGTTTTACTGCTGCATTTATAAACAGCCCGTTCTATCACATTTTTCAGTTCCCGAATGTTTCCCGGCCAGGAGTAAGTCTCAATTAAAAGCTTAACATTATCGGAAAAAACCGGTGCGCCCGCTTTGCCCAGTTCATTGGACATACGTACTGCAAAATGTTCGGCCAGCAGCAGTTTATCGGTGCCGCGCTCTCTGAGGGGCGGAAGAAACAGGACTTCAAAAGAGAGCCGATCGAGTAAATCCCGTTTAAATTTATTCTGTTCGCAAAGCTCGGGCATGTTCTGGTTTGTGGCAGCGACAATGCGGACATCAACTTCGATAGTCTCTGAACTGCCCACACGCTCAAAACTGCCGTATTCGACAACCCTGAGAATCTTTTCCTGAACCTCCAGAGGGATTAACCCCATTTCATCAAGAAACAGGGTCCCCCCGTCGGCTTCTTCAAATCTTCCTTTTCTGGCTTTACCCGCTCCGGTAAAAGCTCCCGTACTGTGTCCGAATAATTCTGTTTCAATCAATGTCGGGGGCAGAGCTGCGCAGTTAAGTGTGATGAAAGGGGCCTCCCAGCGTCCGGAAAGATAATGCAGTCTTGCGGCCGCCAGCTCCTTTCCGGTTCCTCTCTCACCTATTATCATTACAGATCTGTTTATCCCAGCCACCCGGCTGAGTTCCGCCTGAAAATTAAGGAAAATTTCAGATTCTCCCAGAGCTTCGCGTTCGACGAATCCGGGAAATTTCATTTAGGTATAATTTACCATATAATGGTTTTTTTGACCAGTATTATTTTTATATATGGCAAATTTTACCATTTTAATTGGTCTTTTTAACCACGTAAAGATCATAGAACCGTCAAAAATTGCAGGATCGGCTCTAAAAAACCAAAAAACGGGCTGAATTGACCAAAAAAGTGACATTTTCCTCTACTTGGTATGTTTAATGCATATATGTAGGTACGGAAAATTTTAATAGGAGAAAAATATGGGCGTATTTACAAGATTCAAGGACATAGTAAACTCAAATATCAATTCAATGCTTGACAAGGCGGAAGATCCTGAAAAGATGATAAATCTTATGATCCGGGAAATGGAAGATACTCTCGTTGAGTTAAAATCCTCATGTGCCGCATCAATGGCGGACAGGGCAAAAACAGAACGGGAACGGGACGTATTGAAAGAAAAGGCAGATCGCTGGGACGGCAGAGCCAAACTTGCCGTTGAAAAAAACCGCGACGATCTGGCCCGCGAAGCGCTGGTTGAAAAAAAGGCAGTGGCAAATCAGCTGGAACTGACTGAGAATGACCTTGTACAGTTCGACAGCCTTATTGAAGAAAGCCGGGCCAATATACTTCAGCTTGAGGAAAAACTTGAGACAGTTAAACAGAAAAGACGTATACTTATACAGAGAGGCATTCATGCAAATGAAAAGATGCGTGCCAGGCAATCCATCAGAAATGCTTCCGGACTTGATGCATCAATGAGATTCGAAGATCTGGAAGGCAGAATTGAGCGTATGGAAGCCGATGCGGAAATGGTATACACAGGCTATTCGAATCCGAGCGAGAATGAATTCACCAGAATGGAGCACGAATCAGAGATTGAAGATGAACTTGCCTCTTTAAAAAAGAGCATGAAGCAGGGAAAGGACAAGACAACCAATGCTGGAGACAATAATTAATACCGGTTTAATCATCACCCTGTTCGCAATTGCCGCGCCGTTCATATTCGTTCTGCTTGTAATCAGAATGACTACGGGCAGCGGCAGTCACAAAAAACGGGGCCGGCGGCGCGAACGGGATGAAAATGAAGAGCTTAACGAGATATCGAGAGGGTTAAAAGACCTTAACCGCAGAATCGAAAATCTTGAAACTCTGAAGAACTGGAAAAAATAACAAGGAGCGATGACTGTTATGACATACACAAGCAGAAGATTATACAGATCAAGAAACGGCATGCTGCTGGGAATCTGCCAGGGTTTAGCCGACTGGAAGGATATGCCGGTATCAGTTGTTAGGCTTATCTTCATTATCATTTGCCTTGCTACGGCAGTGGCCCCCTGTGTAATAATTTATCTGCTGGCAGGGTTTATCATCCCGCTTGAACCCAGAGGAGGTTACAGGCGTGAGTCACGAAGATCGACAATGGATGATATCAAGGATCAGTTTGATGATCTTAAAGACAGGGTAAACAAAATGGAAGATGAGGCTACCGGCGACAAGGAAAACGACTGGGATCGAAGATTCCATAACGGTAAATAAATCCGGCGCTGCGCTTACGGATTTATTTTTGGAGTATTTCTTCCTTCGGATGAAATACTCCATAGAAAAAACCGATATCGGGAAATATTACAACATCGGAAACTGTTCCCGCGTTTTCAATTTAAAGTTTTACCTGAAGGAAAAACTTCACAATATAGAACATTCGAGGGTTTTGACGGAAAGTCGAAACCCTTTTTTATATCTAAAACAATAATTATGTTATAATTTCTCCGCCAATAATAGTATATTCTTGAAAGGAGGAAGCCATGGCTAATCTGAAAAAAGACATAAATGCGTTCGGGGTATTCAGCATAGCCACAGGGGCTATGATCAGTTCCGGTATTTTCATCCTTCCGGGAATGGCCTTTGCGAGAGTCGGCCCTGCAGTCTTTGTTTCATATTTTATAGCAGGCCTTCTGGGCATAATGGGGGTCCTCAGCATGATTGAGCTTGCAACGGCAATGCCCAAAGCCGGCGGCGATTTCTACTTTATAAATAAAACATTCGGGCCCCTGCTCGGATCCGTTTCCGGGTTTCTGGGCCTGGTTGCCCTTTCGCTGAAAAGCGCCTTTGCCATTTACGGTATCTCCGAAATAATATACCTGTATACCGGCATTTCTCCCCTTATCAGCGGTTCGGTTTTATGTGTGCTTTTTGTAATGCTTAATATTGTCGGTGTAAAGGAAGCGGCAATTTTCCAGACGGGCATGGTTATAATGCTGCTTTCACTTATGGCTGTTTATATAGTCACAGGTTTCTCCAGTGTGGATATGTCACATTTCAGCGGTTTCAGGTCGGTAAAAATCAACAATATACTGATTACTGCCGGCTTTATCTTTATCTCTTTCGGAGGACTGCTGAAAGTGGCCAATATTTCCGAAGAGGTTTCAAACCCGAAAAGAAACCTCCCGCTGGGAATGATTCTTTCCATCGTGGCAGTTACCGTCATATATACTTTGATTACATTTATTATTACAGGAACACTGAGTCCTGAAACTTTCAGGGACTCAATGACGCCGGTAGCGGATTCCGCCAGGGTAACGCTTGGACCGGCCGGCTACATAATGATCCTTATAGCATCAACTCTCGCCTTTTTTACAACAGCAAACGCCGGAATTATGGCTGCATCCAGGTATCCTCTTGCGCTGAGCGCGGACAACCTTCTGCCGAAAAGAATAGGAAAAATCAGTAAAAAAACCGGCACCCCTGTTCCGGCTGTCATTACCACCGGAATAATTGTTTTTATTTCGCTGCTTCTTCCGCTTGAAACACTGGTAAAGGTTGCGTCTACCGTTATTCTGACATCATATGTATTAACCAATATGGCGGTAATTATTTTCAGGGAAAGCAGAATTACGAACTACAAACCCAGCTTCAGGACGCCTTTTTACCCTTTTTTGCAGATAATATCAATCGGATTGTTTTCATTCTTTATAGTCGACCTTGGGTTGTCCGCAATTGAAATAAGTGTTGTACTTGTCCTTGCCGGCGTGCTTATATACCTTTTTTACGGCCGAAAGAACGCCAGTCACGAATCCGCATTTCTGCACCTTCTGAAAAGGATTACCGATGAGAGACTGCTCGACGGTTCGATTGAAGATGAATTCCGCGATATAATAATAAACCGGGACAATATCGAACAGGATAATTTCGATATCCTTATCAAGGGCGCTGAAATCACGGATATTCCGGGAAATCCGGATTTCGAAGCACTGCTTAACCTGATCTCGAAAAAAATCGAGGACAAAATCAGCATGCCCGGAAAAGAAATAATAAAACGTTTCCTCGAAAGACAGGCGGAATCAAATACGGCAATCTCCGAATTTCTCGCAATACCCCACATCGTCATTGAAGGAGAAAGCAAGATGTTCATGCATATCATCCGTGCAAAAACCGGCATCAGGTTTACAGAAGATGAGCCGGAGGTAAAAGCAATCTTTCTTCTTGGCGGAACAAAAGACAGAAAGGCTCTTCATCTGAAGACTATTGCGGCAATAGCTTCGCTGATGAGTCTCCCGGAATTCAAACAGAAATGGCTTGAATCCGCGGGAGAGGTTGAATTGAAAAACCTCCTCACACTGAACAGCCGAAGAAGATATTTTTAAAATAATATCAGTTGCCTGCAGCCGGATCAGTCCTGCAAAGGCTCATAACCGGAGAAAGCCCTTCAAGCGCAATAAGAAAAATGTCATCATCTGTAAGGTAAACCAACCCGGATTCCGTCACTCCGTTATCCGGCATAAGGTTAATTCTGCATCCGCTAATAGTGAAATCACCCTCATCTATCGGGGTAGTGTTATATACCTCTTCAGCTTCCAGGTAGTCATAAACAGCATAACTGTTGTCGCTGCCTATAACATATTTATAGTAATAACCTTCTTCTGTTTCCTCATACCTTGTTCCGGAGTAATCAGCATCTGTATCGAGAAATTTCCCTTCAAGATCAATATCAAACCCGTCAGTATCCAGTGATCCTGAAACATAATTGTTTTCAATTGTGCAGTTGCCGCTGCCTGTTGTTGCAGTTTCATCGCAGCCTGTTACGCTGACCCGACCGGAAGAAAAAACAGATCCTTTGAAAGTGCGAAGAATCCCGTCCTCAGCTTCCAGATCTACCGATTGATCAGTTCCGACAACTGCATACCAAACCCCGCAGAATTCCCCGTCATAGAGCATGGAACCGTTGTATTCTCCGGAATAATCAGCGGGATCATCTGAATCTCCGCATCCATAAAAGAACAGGACAACAATAATAAATAACAGTAAAAAACTTTTTTTCATAAGGTAACACCTCCGAGACCAAAGATATCACATTTATAACTTTAAACCTGGTCCATCTTCTCGAGGTTAATTTTAACCTGCTCAAGTTTTTTAGTAAGACTGTCTATTGTCTTTTCAATCCGTTTTTTTTCTTTAAGCAGTTTTGTAACAGGGTCCTGATCTTCCGGCTTTTTTATTGAAAACTTGGCGGTATCGCGGCTGTTGCCGCTCATAAGGCTGCTCTGAATCTGCTCGCGGCTGTCGTCATCGGCTACAGCGGCAATAAGCTTCATGTTTTCATAACCTAATGTCGAAGGAAGATCGTAATTATTCGCTTTCATCAGGGTACGCGCAGTTGAAGTATCAAACTGGAGAACCCGCTCAATATAATCTTCAAAGCGGTATCCTTTTTTCTCGCAAAGAGCCTGCGCCTGCATAAAAGCCTCGCCCAGTTTCCGGGCAAGTTCGCCCTGGGGCCCTATCATATTCTTTTTTATCGCTTCGGTAAGAACGGCAAAATCCTGATCAGCTTCAAAAACATTCCTGATAAAACCTTTCTGCTCTGCAACATTTAAAAGTTCATGAAAAATTCGTCTGAACTCAATTGTGTGCGCCCTGGAACCTACAGGAATCGGAGATTGCGTTATATGTACATGATGCGCAAACTCATGGATTGCTGTATAAAGAAGCAGCTGATCATTTTGAAAATTTTTATTGTGTATTATTATCTCACGGCTGTCCGGATGATACAGCCCGTTTACCTTTTTGCTTGATTTTCCCGAGAAAATAACAAAAAACTCCTCCACATCATCGTTGATCTGCAGAAGTATATCTTTTATCTGGTCCTGATTCATATTAAAGAAGATATTGAAAATGCAGAACTAACGCAATAGCCTTATTCCTTTATCTTCAATGATTATTTTCTTTTCCCTGTAAAGCCCGCCGATAGTTTTTTTGAATACCTTTTTACTCATCAGAAGGCTTTCTTTGATCTTGTCTGCACCGGTTTTATCATTAAGAGGAAGAAACCCTCCTGCGCCTTCAAGAGCATCAAGAATCACCCGCCTGGCATCGCTTGTTGCCGCCCTGAACCCCTGAGGCTGAAGGGCCGCGTCTATAAGTCCGTCCTCTCGGACTTTCTTGATATAACCGGTATGCAGATCGCCGATCCGCAGTTTTTCGAAAACCTCGTTCCCGTACAGCATTCCCGAATATTTTCCGTCCACAATCACCCGCACGCCCAGCCGTGAAAAACCGTAGATTATAAGATCCACTTTTCGGTTCGGCGTCATTTTTTCAGCTGCATCATCGGGCAGTTTTTCAAACAGATCATCAAACCGGCTGGTGCCGATAACGCCTTTGCCGGCATAGTCGGTTACTATTTTAACTACCGCCATATCACCCGGCTTCAGTTCTGTACGAATATTCCTCGTCGGAACAAAAAGATCTTTCTGCAGCCCCCAGTTGAGAAACATACCGAATGAGGTAACTTCTGTCACTTCAAGGGAAGCGAATTCTCCCAGCCGGGCATACGGCCTGACTGTTGTGGCCCGGAATTCATCAGCTGAAGTATTATAAACGAAAACTTCTATTTCATCCCCGGTTTTTGCGCCATCCGGAGCCTCATAGGGAGGCAAAAAAACATCCTTTTCTCCACCCAGATCGATAAAGCATGCTTTTTCAGTTAGAAGGACAATTTTCCCACGGTTGTATTTTCCAATTTCCATTCTTTATTATACAGCGGTATCCGAAAACTGAATACAGGCCTGTTCATTACTTCCGGGGATATACATAAATTAATTTTAGTTGCGCCGAAGCCGAAAATTGGATAGTCTTAAAGAAAGAGGAGGAAAGATAAAAGAAACTTCTAAAGTACTTCGTACTTTTGTTCTTTTATCTTTTTGAAGTTTGACAAGCGTTGCTCATCAAACTTCACCCCCTAACCTGCCCTCATGGCATAAAGTTTTTATAGGAGAAAACCATGAAGAAAAAACTTTTACTGATAATTATAGCTGCTGCGGTCATCTTTACCGGCTGTAAATCACTTTTTACCAGAGAAGGAAACCTCCTGTCTGACGCCAAACAGGCTGATAAAAGAGGAAATTATCACGCTGCAGTTCTCAGTGTAGTAGAATCCGTTCGAATAGACAATGAATACAAAAAGGCAATTGAATTTCTGATAGATATATACCCTCGGGCAAACAGTTACTATGCGCTTAAAATCGACGAAAAGAGGGCCGGAAGCGAAACTTTCGCAAACGACGACATTGCCAGGTTTTACGGATACCTGAAGGATATAAACGAAGCGGTAAGAACCCTTCCCCCGCTTATCAATCCTAAAACCAAAATGGGAATCAGTTTTACATATACAGATTACACCATGGAGCTTGATGCCGCCCTGGAACTTGCAGCTGAAGATCATTATCTTGAAGGACTTCGGTTCCAGAAACTGAGCGGCAGGGAAAACGCCAAAGCAGCTGCCATGGAATTTGAAAAAGCCCTGTCGTATGTTCCGGGTTACAAGGATGCTGAAACCAGGGCGTCACAGGCCCTTGAAGCCGGAACCCAGATCCTGGCCTTTCTGCCTTTTGTAAATAACGCATGGAACATTCCTACCGCCCAGTTTTCAGACATCATGCTGAACACCGCCATTTCTGAACTGATGAGTGATCCTTCCGTAATGAAATTTACAAAAATAATTGATCGAAACATGCAACAGCAACTGATTGAAGAACAGTTGGGATCCCTTAATGCGATGATGAATGATGAATCGAGGGTTGAAATTGGCCAGCTGCTTAATTCAAATATCCTTATCACAGGCACTATCGACTCGGCGCGGCTCGAGGGTCCTGAAACATCAATGAACCAGTACCACAGAACAGCTGAAATCACAGTGGAAGAAACCTCCGAACAGTCTTCCGGTTATTATAAAAATGAAAACTCCGAGAGCCTCGGTTATTACAAGGATTCCGAAACTGATCCGTATTATAAAGACGCTGATTCCGATTCCTCATCCGCAGAAGAAACAGTGTACGGTACAAGGGAAATTGAAGCTGATATTTTCATATACCGAAAATCGATTGAATTCGAGGTGACTGTTTCGTACAGGGCAATAGATGTCGAGACTGGAACAATTCTGAAAAGCGACACATTAAACATTCTGACCGAAGACAGCAGCGAATGGGCCGAATGGAGCGGAAACGAAGAGGCTTTGACCTGGGAAGACAAACTTCTCATTGATACATATGAGGAAAGCGTATTATCGGCCCAGCAGCTTGCGTCTGAATCCGCTGAAGAAGTCGGAATCGACATGGCCCTGGGGCTGGCGTCTTTTCTTAAATAAAACCTTAAGCGGCGGGATTGTAGTAATTTCTGCAACGTCTCACTTGACTTTCCCGCCAAAGGGGTAGAAATTTAAAATATGTTAAAAAACGTTTTAATAATATTTCTACTTTTAGCCGCTGTCTCTCCGGCGTTCGCGGAAGAACACGGAGTATATATAATTCCTGTAAACGGCGATATTGACCGCGCGCTCACTGTTTTTATCAGAAGAAGCCTTGCTGCGGCTGATGCCGCTGATTCAAGGACAATTATTTTTGAGATAAATACTTTCGGAGGCCGGGTTGATTCTGCACTGCAGATAGCAACCCTTATAGGAAGCGCCAAAGCCGAAACAATCGCCTTTATCCCGGCCATTCCTGAATCAACCGGGGTGAGCTGGTCTGCCGGAGCGCTGATAAGCTTCTCCTGCAACCGGATATTCATGGCGCCGGGGACTTCCATGGGCGCAGCTGCTCCGGTATATCAGAGTACGGAAGGCATGCAGGCTGCAGAAGAAAAAACTGTAAGCGCGGTTAGAGCCCAGATGGCGGCACTGGCAGAAAAAAACGGGTACCCGAAGGACGCTGCGCTTGCAATGGTTGATTCGGATATCGAACTTGTAGAAGTTGAAATTAACGACAGGATTATGCTCTCTTCCGCCGCCGAACTTGATCTGCTGAAGGAAGAAACAGAAGCCGCCGGCGGAACTTTTAAAAAAGGACGAACGGTCTCAGCCGAAGGCAAACTTCTCACTCTGACTTCGAATGAGATGCTCAGATACGGAATAAGTTCCGGCAACCCGGAAGACCGCGAACAGCTGTTTGCCATGCTTGAACTTGAAAATCCGGACGTTACGGAAGCGGAAGAGTCGGGCCCCGACACCCTTATCACCATAATTACCGGAAGCGCGCTTACGACAATCCTTATAATCCTCGGCCTCGGCGCCCTTTACATGGAGATTACAAGCCCGGGGTTCGGAATTCCCGGAACTCTCGCAATAATCATTTTTGCCGTAATATTTATATCGAACGGAATGCTCGGATATGTCGGTTCACTGGAAATCCTTCTGTTTATTGCCGGGATTGTTCTGCTTGTTGTAGAGATATTTCTTATTCCGGGTTTCGGCGCTGCCGGAATTTCGGGAATTCTTCTTATTGCAGCTTCACTGCTGCTGTCCCGGCAGGGTTTTGTTCTGCCGGAATTCGAGTGGCAGACTGAAATTCTGAAAAAGAACCTCTTAACAGTGGGCACAGGGGTTTTCGGTTCAATTATTTTTATCGCAGTAATAATTCAGCTGTTTCCCAGAGTAGGTTTTCTTAACCGACTGATCCTGCAGACACGCCAGCTGCCTGCGGACGGCTATACCATGCAGCAGCCCGAAACAGCCGGAACCAGAATCGGCAGCACCGGCAAAGCTGTTACAACCCTGAGGCCGGCCGGAAAAGCTGTTTTCAGCGGAGAAACGGTTGTTGTTGAAACAGACGGAGATTTTCTTGAAGCAGGAACCCCGGTGGTAATTACCGGGGCTGATTCAAACCGTATTATCGTAAAAAAACTGACGGAGAAGGTGTAGTATGGTATTAGCTGTTGTTTTACTTATAACCGGCATAGCCGCCATACTTCTTGAGTTTTTTATTCCCTCATTCGGCCTGATCGGTATAATCGGTGCGGGCAGTATAATCGGAAGTATAATCACTGCATTCAACTTCAGCAAACTTGCCGGTTCGGTTTTTCTTACGGCATCACTGATTATTGTTCCCGTAATGATAATTATTTTTTTCAGAATTTTCCCCAAAACACTGATTGGTAAAAAGTTGATTCTTCATCGTAATTTTGATAAAGCCGAGGGTTTTGAATCGACTGCATTTGACTATTCGGTAATTGCCGGAAAAACAGGTACTGCGGTTACAGATCTAAGACCCTCGGGAATCGCTGTTATCGATGATAAAAAATACAGCGTCGTAACCGGCGGTGAATATATTAAAAAAGAAAAAGAAATCTGTGTCGTTAAAACCGAAGGCAGCAAAATTACGGTAGCGGAGGTATAACAGGATGTTTATTATTTATATTATTTTGGGGATTATTGCGCTTGCAATTATTGCTATCTTTCTCAAGTTTTTCGGATTGTGGTTCAGGGCATTGCTGTCGGGAGCTCATATCTCGATCGGCAGACTGATTGGAATGTGGATTCGTAAAGTAAAATCCCGTGTTATAGTCGACAGTCGTATAATGCTTACCAAGGCTGGCATTTCCGTAGACTCCGATCTTCTTGAAACCCACTTTCTGGCAAGCGGCGACGTCATCCGCGTCAGCAAGGCATTGATTGCCGCCAATAAAGCCAATATTCCTCTTGATTTCAAACGCGCGGCTGCAATCGATCTTGCCGGACGGGATGTACTGGATGCAGTTAAAACAAGCGTTAACCCGAAAGTTATAGACTGTCCCGATCCTGAAAAAGGCAGAACGACAATAGATGCCGTGGCAAAAGACGGAATACAGCTCAGGGCGAAAGCCCGGGTTACCGTCAGGGCCAACATTGAACGGCTGGTCGGCGGCGCCACAGAAGAAACCATAATAGCGCGCGTCGGCGAGGGTATTGTTACCACTATCGGCAGCGCCGAAACCTATAAGCACGTTCTTGAAAACCCGGACAATATTTCCAAAACCGTGCTTCAGAAAGGGCTTGATGCCGGAACCGCCTTCGAAATTCTCTCCATTGATATTGCCGACGTTGATGTCGGAGACAATATCGGGGCCAAGCTTCAGGCGGACCAGGCTGAAGCCGACAAACGCCGTTTCCAGGCTGTTGCCGAACAGCGCCGGGCAGCCGCACGGGCCAGGGAACAGGAAATGTCAGCGCTTGTTGAGGAAAACAGGGCGAAGGTTGTTCTGGCCGAAGCGGAAATTCCAAAAGCAATAGCCGGCGCCTTCGAAAAAGGAAACCTCGGAATTATGGATTATTACAAACTTAGAAACATCCAGGCGGATACCGACATGCGCCGCAGTATCGGCGCAGAAGGCAAGGAAATTGAAAAAGAGGATTAGCCGTACAGGCAGGGAGTAGTTTCTTGGATTTTTTAGAGACGATATTTTCTTTTGTTCCTCTTTTAATGATTATTTTATTCGTTGCGCGGATCGCAAAGGCTGCAGGCAAAAAAAACCGTCCCAAACCGCTGAATACTATTCCGCCCGCTGACGCAGAGGAAAACAGGCAAAATGAAGCTGCGGGATCCGTTACCCGACCACTCCGTGAGAAAAACCGGAAGGGCAATCGAAAAAAAAGTCCATTGCGGGAAACCCCGCCTGTAAACAAGAAGAAGGTTTTCGACCGCTCTTCATTTGCAGCCAACGCCGGAGCAAAGCCTGTAGCCGAAGCACCGCCTCTCGGGAAGACAGCCGCCCCCTTCGAACCGGCCCAACCTGTTTCGGAGGGCAGTCTGGACGAGTACGTGGAAAAAATAAAGCAACCGCAGAAAGCTGATTCTTCTGCAAGGTCATTAAAGCGTCTGAAGAGCCTTCCGGAACTGCAGAAAGCCGTTATATGGGCGGAAATACTGGGAAAACCAAAAGGTTTTGAGTAGAAATCCGCACACACTCCGGCAATTTTGAACCGGTCGGATTCGCCCTGTTAACATCCTGAAATCTGTGTTATCCTGATTCCGATGTTGGAATTAATTGTGCTCGGGTCAGATTGTGCGGTCAGCGATCAGTATATGGATCTCGTAATTGAAGCCGCAGAAGAATCCAGGATTGAATTTACAATAAGAAAAATAACAGACATTACGGAAATTGAAAAATTTGGCGTACACCAGGGATGCCTTATGGGTTACTGTCCCGGTTGCCATAAAATCGCTGCAGAGAATCCGGAACAGAGATTCACACCCGCGCTTGTAGTCAACGGCAAGGTGGAAATGCATGGCGGATATCATGGAAAAGAGGAGATAAAGAAAATATGGACAAACACGTAATCTGTTTCAACGGGGGAAGCTCATCCATAAAGGTTGCCGTGAAGAAGGTTGAAGGAAACAACGTTGAATCCGTTGTCGATTTTAACTGTCAGGGCCTCGGCACAGCCGAAGGATATATTGACGTAAAGGTAGACGGAAAAAAGGAAGTCCTGCAGATGGCCATGAAGGATCATAAATCCGCACTGCATGCTGTAACAGAGATAATTGCCGACCAGTTTCCGGGCTTGAATATTGTAGCGGCAGGACATCGCTGCGTTCACGGCGGACCAGCAATCAAGGATACAGTACTGATAGACGGCCCCGAAGGCAGGATTACGGGCTACCTGAAAGAATTTTCAGCACTGGCGCCCCTTCACAACCCGGCAAACCTGCAGATTGTCCAGGCGGCACTTGCCGATCCGGTATTCGGAAAGGTCCCCAATGCCGGTATTTTCGACACCCAGTTTCACGCGCGCATGCCTGAATATGCCAGATACTATGCCGTTCCCAAAGAATGGATCGATAATTTCAATATTATGCGTTACGGCTTTCACGGCGCATCATATACCTTCATTACAAGAAGATTCGCCGAACTTAACAATCTCAATGAACCCGAAAATAATCTTGTAATTGCCCATCTTGGAAACGGCTGTTCAATGGCAAAGGTCGTCGGCGGCACAGGCGCAGACACCACAATGGGAACAACACCGCTTGAGGGGCTTGTTATGGGCACCCGAAGCGGCGATCTGGATCCCGGCGTTCTGGAATTGATGGCCAATAATCTGAAAACCGACATCAGGGAAATAGTACGAATTCTAAACAAGGAATCCGGGCTTTACGGTCTTTACGGCAAGGGCATCAAGGAAATGCATTTCATCCGCCAGGCCGCTGTTGAAGGCAATAAAGAAGCAGGACTTGTGGTAGATATTGCCGCATACCGTACTGCAAAGTATTTCTGCAGTTATCTCGGAACAATGGAAAATCCGAAGGGAATAGTCTTCACCGGCGGAATCGGAGAAAATGAAGGATACTTCAGAAGCAGGGTTTTCGATTTCATGAAGCTGTATAAATGGAAAGTAGATGAAACGGCAAACGCAACCCGCAGCGAAGAATGCATTGTCGCCGAAAGCGGAACAATTCCCGGATTAAAAGCCTGGGTAATACCTACCGACGAGGAAAAAATCTTCGCCCTGGAAGCAATGAGGTTCGCCGAAAACTAAATCAGGTTTAAACTGAATATAATGCCTCTGTCCGGCCGCAACGGACAGAGGCTTTTTTAACTTGACACACAATAAAAAGACACTTATAGTTGTAACTACAACAGTTGTATTTACAACTATATTGGAGAAAATAACATGGAAGTTGAATATTCATCCCGGCTTAACGAAGTGATAATGGAGCTGTTGCCGGGGCTGCATAGATTTATAAACCCTATTGTAAACAGGGCCGAGTACAACGGAATCAGGCTTCTGAAAAATCATATTAAAATAATAGCGGTGCTGGATATTGAAAAAAGCCTTACGCCGGGAGGAATCAGCATCAGGCTTGATATTCAGAAAGGAAGCCTGACCAGAATGCTTAAAACCCTGCTTAATCTGGATCTTGTATGCAGAACGGATGATCCGGACGATGATCGTAAATATTATTTGAGTTTGACGGAAAACGGAAAAGCCTTTTTTTTCGAACACAAGAAAAACTGTGATTATAATCTCAACCTGTTTTTTAACGGATTAAATGATACTGATAAAAATAAAATTGAAACAGGACTGCATCTCCTGCGCTTATATTTTAAAACCAAAGGAGAAGACAGTGAGAAATGCTGAATACGACCGATTCGGACCATGGATACTCGAGATAACCGACGAAGATCCGTTGCCTCCCCTTTTTGTCCCCTACTTCACCAGAAAAGATAATATTCTGCTTCAGATAAAGATACCGAGATCAATAGACCGCCGGGACGCTTCACCGGGTATGAATCTTTATGATTATGTCCTGACGATGTACGAAAACAATTTCGATATAATGAAACGTGAAGACGATAATGTTATAACGGATTGCTTCAGTTATCACGAAATACTGTCCATCAGGCATCATGAAGCATTGCTGAACGGAAATCTCTCTCTGTACAGTAAAAACTCGGTATATGAATTCTCATACAGTACAGTATCATCCAATCTTATTAAAAAGGCTGTAGAAATTATCAGGAGGCGATACCTGACAAACAACAGGAATATTAAAGAGAGAATTCCCGAGGCGGCACACCCTGAAAAAGATGTGTTTAATTTTTATTTTGAAAGTATAATCATGCAGGAAAAACAAAAAAACCCGGACAATATTCTTTTTGCATACCAGCCGAGAACCCGTCTGTCCCGTCAGAAGGAAAATTTTTTCGTCAAAGCTCTGAATATCATCACCGCCAAACAGCTTCTTGAATCTCTCCATTTCTGCGACGGCAGCGAATTAAAAATCATAAACCGCGGCAGGAATTTCAAGTATCTTTCCTTTCCAATCTACGGCAGAGAAGATCTCTATATACCCCTTGATAATTTAAAGTCGGTCGCATCTTCAACGGATATAAAGGATCAAAGTCTAAAAAATATTTTTATATCAATTGAGGGAGAAGACTTTCTAACCATTTTCACCTCCGACAATAATGTTTCTGCCAATTACGGGGCTTTTGAATAAGCAATAATTTCATTAATCCTTGCTAAAAGCGAGGGAAAATGGCTGCCCTCCCAGTAAAGCTGCCCGCACCCGGCACACCGGGTGTATTCATCACACCAGCCTCTGACCTTCGGCGGAAGGGAGTTTTTTTCACTTGATGTTAGCTCATCCAGTTTTCCTGCCCGCTTCAAAGCTCCGCCGCATCCCGGACAAACAGAAAAGGGTTTTATATGCCCGTAAAGATTAAATCGCCGAACGACCTCTGCTGCCTGTTTAACCGGTTCGCGGCTTCTTATCACCATTCCGGTTTTAACATTACGGCGCATTAGAAGACCCCGATCACAGCTCAGCAAAATACCCCCGGTTTTCTCAGCCGTCCCGGCAAGTTCCCGGTCATCACGATTATTGGAGTAGTCGGCCTTAAACCCCAACATTCTCAGGTTTAAGGCAAGCTTGCCGAGATGGACATCAAGGATAAAGACCGGGGGGAAAGCCACCGGGGCAGGCATACCGGGCAGAACATTAAACACCCTCAGACTGCAGTCTCTGTCTATCAGGAAATTTATATCTTTCCGCTCTCCGTCAATTAAAATATCGCCGACCTCGACATGCGGAATACCGATACTTTCAAGCAAATCTTTTACGGTTCGTTTGTTTTTGAATTCAATATTGATTTTATTTTGTCCATACTTTTTCTTTAAAAAGAAATAAAGGCTTTTATCAATATTTACAACGGCATTCAGCATCACGGTCTAAACAGGCACAATAAATTTCATCAATTTACTGTGCATAAAATTATACTCTATCGAAGCATCAATTTGTTTTGCAAGACTCGATATAATCAACATACCAAAAGACTCCGACCCACTGATACTCATGTCCTCGGGAAAAGCTTTCCCGTCATCTTCATAAGATAACTCAACATTCTTTTGATTAATCTTTATCCCGATTGTTATTTTTAAATCTTCTTTTCCCTTTGCATGCTTGATGGAGTTTATTACAAGTTCTGAAAACAGCAAACCGATTGTTATAACTTTTTTTGAATTCATACTTATTTGATCCGTATGGCCGCGTTCAATGCTGACCCCCTGAACATGGCTGGAATCAACAACTGTTACGCATAATTTATAAAGATAATCTCCCAAATACAGATATGATATTTCATCTCCGTTTCGAAGCATTTCATATGCTATGCTTATTGCATCTATTTTATTGACCAGCTGATCATTCTTTTGAATTATCTCTTTATCATCCGTACGGGATTGCTGAAGCCTGATATAACTTGTTATGAAGGCCAGATTGTTTTTTATTCTGTGATGAAGTTCTTTAAACAGCAGGTCTTTGCCTTTCAACGCGTCATTCAGGTTCAGGTTGGACTCCTGCAGTTTTTCATTCAACCCCAGAGCAAGCCTCAGAATGGTAAAATATGAAATGATGATTACAACGATAAAAAGAAGAAATGATTCAATCAGCACAAGCCTGATTTCCGAAAGCTGCGCTTCTTTAAGCATTTCCTGATTTAGTTCGGCATATAAATGAAACCCGGTACTGCCTATAGGGACAGAAAAAGAATACTGGTGCATTCTTTTATCATGAATAAACTCTTCTTTTATGCATACCGCCTGAAGTATCTTATAGTCATTTTCGGGAAACCTATCCATTAAAAAAGCGGCCTCATCTGTTCCTATTTCAGTCTGGTTATGTATAATACGGTTTCTGATCAGAACATTACAGCCGTTTTCGGTTTTAAAAAAAAGCGGGCTTCCCGCCATATCTGCTTCTGCTCCCCGGGCTTCCGGAAAATAATCTGCAATTACCGTACCGTTTAAATCTGTTCTTGCAGCATAAAGAATGTTGCTGTAAACTGCAACTCCTTCTTCAAATTTCGGCTGAGTGTATTCCCTGATCTGTTCAAGACTGAAAGTTCCGTTATGATAATCAAATAACCGGGTTTTTATCATCGATCGGCTTGAAACGGCTTTCACGTTCTCTTCGGCGATTAAAACCTTGTGAGTAACATTATTGGCCATTATCTGGAGGCTCGTTTTAAATTCCTGAACAATATTATTCCTGACATTACCCATTGTTTGAAAAGAAAAAACAGCCAACAGAATCAGGAAAATGGATAATGCAAATAATAAAACCTGTATAAAAAAAATTCTGTTGAGCGGGCCTGTCATATTTCCAATTATAGGCAAAACAAGCTTCAGATCAAATAAAAAAATAATATGTTTGGTAATATTAATGATAAAATCAGGAATGACTATTATTATAATGTCGATTGTATTTCAATTGTTCACTGCCGCATATGCGATCAGGTTAATAAAGCACACCCGGATTCTTGTTTCCTGGCTCTGTGTTTCATCCGCACTTTTACTAATGGGTGTCAGGCGAATTCTGACTTTATATACTTATGCAAAAACTTCAACACACATAGTAGATCCTCAGTTTGAAATAATAGGCTTGATTCTGTCGGTTCTGATGTTTGCAGGAATTCTTGGCCTCGGCAAAATTCTGATTGAAAGGAAAAAAAACCAGCAGAAAATACAGAACCTTCTAAAAGAGAAGGAACTGCTGCTGAAAGAAGTCCATCATCGTATAAAAAACAACATGAATACGGTCTGCAGTCTTCTCGAACTTCAGGGTGAAACAATTGAAGATGAAAATTCGCGTGAAATAATTGCCAATGCCGGAAACCGGGTTCGAAGCATGTTCCATCTGTATAACCGTATTTATCAATCTGAAAATTTTCAGAAACTTTCCACCAAAGATTATTTTCAGTCTCTGACAGAAGAAATTATAGAAAACACCAGTTCCGGAAATCTGAATATTGTACAGAAATCAGAAATAGAAGATTTTGAACTGGACATCCAGAAAATCTACTACATCGGAATAATTATCAATGAACTCATAACAAATAGCATAAAGTATGCTTTCGACGGAATAGAAAACCCCGTTTTGTCGGTAATAATAAAAAAAGATAACGGAAAAGCCTATATTTCGGTAAAGGACAACGGAAAAGGATTCTCCCTTAGTAAAAACAATTCAAAGAGCGGCGGTTTTGGAATGAAACTGATTTCCAGCCTGACAGAAGAACTTAACGCAGAAATCCTGATCAGCTCCGACAACGGAACGGAAACAACAATCATCATACCGTTAAATCCGGATTATTTCTATTCAGTAAATATAAACAGAATGTTTATAATCATGTTATCCGGCTTTAATGTTAATTAAAATAAATCTGAAGTATTCTCTTCTTAATTTCTATCCCGGAGTACAATATGAAACGTATTCTTTTAACATTTATTATAATCTCCGCCGGTATGGTTTCACTGTCGGCAGAAGAACCGGCAACATCAATATCAGGCGCCCCTCTTGTTCTGTCGGTTGAAACCGCAGTTGAGCTCGGGCTTGCCAACAATTACAATTTAAAAATTCAGGAAAGCACTGCAGCAGGAAAAGAGCGCAGCAGAAAAGATGCCTGGAATGTTTTTCTGCCGGACATTTCAATGTCTGCAACATTAAGCAGAAGCAATTCCTCACAGACCGTCGCCGGAACAGCTGTGTTGGGGCTTGATCCAATGTCGGGCATTACAGAGCCGACAACTGCCGACGGGATGTATGATTACCTCATGCTCACATCATATGAAAGTGAAATAAGCCCGTGGACAGCCGTCGGTAATATTTCGGCTCAGCTTGCATTGAGCGCTGCCATGTTTAACGGGATAAAGCAGCTGGAACTTGATTACAATAACGCGCTTCTGGAGCTTGATTCTTCAAAACAAAACACAGAAAAAAGCATAAAAACAAATTTTTACAATCTTCTTTTGCTGCAGGAGCAGATTGATGTATTGAAAAAGAACATAAAAACCACAGAGGCAAGACTCGAAAGCATGGAAGATATGTATCAATACGGGTATATAACGGAAATAGATCTTCTCAATACAAAAGCCGGCCTCGCATCAATGGGACCTTCGCTTTTAAAAATTGAAAACGGTTATGAACAGTTGAAGATGGTCTTTTTAATGGATCTGGGCCTTAATCTGAATCAGAAAATTATCCTTGACGGCTCGGTGGAAGCCTCCCCGGAAATATGGGATGCGGACAGCCTTGTTAACACCTATATGGCCAACCGCATTGATATTCAGCAGCTTACAATTGCGCAAAAGATGCTTGAAAACGGAAAGTCGGCTACCATTAACCAGAGCCTGCTTCCTGCACTGGTTCTCGGCTGGTCTTACAGCCCTTACCAGGCCGATCCCTTTGAATCAGAAACCTGGGGCGACGACGGTTATTTCGGCGATAACGGGTCGTTTTCCGTTACCCTGTCGCTGCCCGTGGAAGACTGGCTTCCTCATTCAGGAACTTCAAATAGTATCCGTGAAGCCGGCGATGAAATCGAAAGGATGGCATACCAGAAAGAACTTGCATTTCTCGGCGCCGAAATGGAAATACGTTCTCTTGTGATGACGCTTAATACAAGCAGGGAAAGTCTGAAGGTTCTTGCTGAAGTCATAGAGATTAACCGGAAAAGCCTGGAAATGAGTACTGAATCATATAATAACGGGCAGCTCAGCCTTCTTGATCTTGAAACGGCTGAAAACGATCTGCTTCAGGCTGAACTGGATCTGGTTTCGGAAAAATACAATTATATTTCATCGCTTCTGAACCTCGAAACTGCAATCAATAAAAATTTGACAAAATAAAGAGCCAAACACCTTCCATGGTGAAAGTTTTTTACAGGAGAAATTATGAAAATACGTTCAATAATTATAATACTTGCCGCAGCGCTGCTGCTTGCTTTTTTTAGCGGCTGTAATCCGCTTAAGGGCAGAGTTCCAGCCGCCAAACCGGAACCATCCCCTGAACAACCCAAGGTTGAAAAGAGTTTTAATGTTAAAACTGTAACTGTAATGCGGCAGGATATATCAAGCAAACTGACCATTTCAGGTGATGTCGGGGCGTCTGCCTCAGTCGATGTCTACCCGGAAACCTCCGGAAAACTTATTGCCCTTCCTGTTGAAACAGGAAGTATTGTGACTGAAAATCAGGTTATTGCCAAAATTGATCCCAGCCGGCCCGGCATGAATTATGCCGAAAGCCCGGTTAAAGCCCCGATAAGCGGAACAGTTACCGCCGTCAATGCGGATGCCGGCGCAACCGTAAGTCCGCAGATGCCCCTTGTCACTATCGGGGATATCAGCCGTCTTGTAATAACGGCAAATGTTCCTGAACGATTTATCTATCTCGTTAAAAAAGGACAACGGGCTTTAATAAGCACCACAGCCGCCCCGGGAATGAAATATGAAGCTAAAGTTACGACCATTTCTCCTGTTGTTAATCCTGCCAGCAGAACTCTTTCCATTGAACTCAGCCTGACCGGAAAAACACCGATAAAAGCGGGAATGTTTGTCGGTATCGAACTGACAACCTCTACCTCCGGAAACACTCTGGTTGTTCCCGAAAAAGCTATTCTCTCCCGCGATGATACAACATATGTATTCCGTGTAAATGGAGAACACGTAGAAAAAACAACTGTTTCAACCGGAATAAAAAACAGCGGCCTTGTTGAAATCTCTTCAGGACTTTCTGAAAACGACCGTGTTGTTATAGAAGGCGCTACCCTGGTCTCGGACGGCAGCAAAATCAGGATTCTTAACGACGAGGAAAGCCGCTGATGACTCTATCAAGACGAATTTTAAGCAGACCGATGACGATGATCATCGTGTTTCTTGTCGCATCAATAGCAGGCGGAACATTAATCGGCAGACTGGCTATTGATCTGATGCCCGAAATGGACATGCCGGCCATGGCTGTAGTCACGACATACCCGATGGCGTCTCCTGCCGAGGTTGAGGATACGGTCACCCGTGAAATTGAAGCAATTCTGGCCAACACCTCAGGACTCGACTCGCTGACATCCTACTCATTCGACAGCTACAGCATGATCATCATGATGATGGATTATGATGCCGATATGCATGAAGTTACAGCCGACGTAAGAGATAAAATCTCAAGGGCCGAAAGTATTCTTCCGGATGAATGCGATAAACCTCTTCTTTTCCAGTTTGATCCTAATTCCCAGGCCGTTATCAAGCTGGCGCTTACGGGAGATCAGAGCCTGGAAGATCTTTTAAAACTCGCTGAAGAAGAAATTCAGCCGCGGTTCGAACGCATCAGCGGAGTTGCCGAAGTTTCGCTGTCGGGAGGACTTGAAGAGATTATTCTGGTCAGTTTTTATCAGGAAAGGCTTGATGCTCTCGGTTTAAGCATCAGTCAGGTTTCAGGAGCTCTTGCCGCCCAGAACATGAAACTCGGAGCAGGTGAGCTTATAGAAGGCGGCACAAATTACCTGCTGCAAACATCGGGAGAAATCACTTCTTTAGAGCAGCTGGAAAAAACCATTGTGTCGGTTAAACCGACCGGCATAAACTCCTTTTATGAAGTTCTGCTGCGTGATGTGGCGGACGTCTCTTTCGGGGCGAGAGACCAGGAAAGTATTGTTCTGATCAACGGCCGCGAAGGTATTCAATTCGCAATTAAAAAAACAGACGATGCAAATATGGTCGATGTTGTCCGCAGGGTAAAGGAGACGGCTGACGATATCGGCAACGGATTATCTTCCGGAAACTCGCTTATAGTACTTCAGGATAATTCAGTTCAGGTTATTTCCGTTCTTCAGCAGGTTATCAGCTCTGCTCTTCTCGGAATAATATTTGCAGTTCTTGTTCTGCTTTTGTTTCTCAGGCGAATCAAATCCACGTTTATCGTTGCAATATCAATTCCGGTAAGTCTGCTGATCACAATCGGCGGAATGAGCCTGGCCGGTAAAACATTCAACATGATTTCACTGACGGGCCTGATTCTGGCGCTCGGAATGATTGTCGACGGTTCAATTGTAGTAATTGAGAACATATTCCGTTACCGTCAAAAAGGTGCGCTTAAACAGCCCTCGGCCGAACTCGGTACACAGGAAGTTATAAGCGCAATAACCGGTTCGATTCTTACATCAGTCTGCGTATTCCTGCCTCTTTTAATCTTCAAAAGCGATCTTGGAATGGTAGGAATAATGTTCGAGGATCTTGCATTCACAGTCGTTCTGGCGCTTCTTTCATCGCTCGCTGTTTCGATTCTTCTTGTGCCGGTTCTTGCATCAAAGGTATTTCCAATCTATACAAGGGTTGAAAGACCTATCAAAAACCGGGCTCTGAGATCTTTGGACGTTTCAATGGAAAAAGGAATGGACGGCTTTACCAACGGTTACAAAAAAACCGTGGGATGGTGTCTCAATCATAAAGCTGTTATCATTATTCTTTCGCTTGTTCTTCTTGCAGGTTCGATCTTCCAGCTTCCCAGGCTTGGAATGGTAATGATTCCGTCCTCAGGTGAAACATCAATTGTGCTGGATATCACCCTCCCGGAAGGCACCGCGCTTGAAAACACCGATGAGGTTATGCAGCAATGGCAGTATATTGTTGAAACCAGTATTCCCGAATCGGAGCGTACCAATGTAATTGTAACAACCGGCTCAAGCGGAGGCATGGGATCCTCCGGCGGAACCCATACCGGAAAACTCGAAATTGCCCTTCCTGCGGCCGAGCAGAGAATCATGAGCGACGATGAGATACGAAACATGCTCAGATCACATTTTGAAATGTTTCCGGATGCTGTTATCAGTTTCTCAACCACCGACCAGGCAAGAATGATGACGGGCAGCAGGGATATATCTCTAAGCCTGCAGGGAAACGATCTGGATGAACTTGTGCGGATAAGTGAAGAGCTGACAGCCCTGGTTAAATCCGAAATTCCCGAAATTCTTGAGTTTACCAGCAGTCATTCCAACGCTCTGCCTGAAATGGAGCTTGTTCTCGACCGGGAAAAGCTCTTTGATCTTGGGTTGAATACACAGGCAATTGCGTACGAACTGCGCTCACAGATAGCCGGAGTTACCGCAACGGAAATAACCCTGAAAGGAGAAACTTACGATGTTGTTCTCCAGCTTCGGGAAGAAGACAGGGATTCGACATTTGATATCAACAAGATATTCGTTACAAGCAATACCGGTCAGAAAATCCCGTTCTCAAGCTTCGGCGAAGTTAATAAAACCTACGGTCCGGTCTCAATCTACAGAAAAGACAGGGTTAAAACAATTACGCTGTCCGGAGATATTACCGAAGGATCAGTAGCAAGCTTTGTACAGAACCAGATAGAGACCCTCGCAGAAGAGAAGCTTGTTCTTCCCGACGGCGTTACAATCAGTACCGGAGGCCAAATGGAAATGCTGACCGACGCTCTGGACGGAATGGTACTCGTGCTTATCTTTGCAGCGCTGCTGGTATTCGCCGTAATGGTCAGCCAGTTTGAATCGCTGAAATCTCCGTTTATAATCATTGCAATGATTCCCATGTTGCTTATAGGTGTTGTTGCAATTCATATGGTTATCGGAGAACCTCTCAGCATGCCGTCGCTTATCGGAATAGTGATGCTGCTCGGTATTGTTGTTAATAACGGTATTATCCTCGTTGATTCAATTAATCTTCACAGAAAAAGGGGACACAATGTGTTCAGCGCCTGCTGCGAAGCTGCAGCAAACCGTCTGAGACCGGTATTGATGACAACAATGACAACTGTTTTTGCAATGATACCCATGGCCTTCTCAGGGGGTTCGAGCACTGATATGGTAAAACCGATAGGAATAACGGTTATAGGAGGACTTACCTCAAACACAATAATTACACTGTTTCTTGTTCCCGTATTATACCTGATGCTGCACGGAAAGGAACGTAAAAAGGAACTGTTGACGGAGGCGGAAAATGACCAAACTTGAGATAATTGCAAACCAGGCCCTTGAAGCGCCCTTAATGGAAATCATGCCTATGAATGACGGGAAACCGTGCTACACTAT
This sequence comes from Spirochaetia bacterium, assembly GCA_963675665.1. Classification (GTDB taxonomy): domain Bacteria; phylum Spirochaetota; class Spirochaetia; order UBA9216; family UBA9216; genus Thalassospirochaeta. The sequence continues at coordinate 1,131,663 of OY776510.1, read as the reverse complement.
GCTTAAACAGGTTGACGGGGCCGGATATTCCGGATTCTGCCTCGGCAACGAGGTATGGCCGGAAGAAAATGTCATGTTTATCCTGTTTCTTGACGACGACAGGCTGGAGATCATTAAACAGAAACTTTCCGGTATCAGGGAAAGTTTCCCGCTGCTGGGGTTGGCGGCATTTGAGCACCCCGGCATAACGGAGATCTGATCAGGAAGAGAAGATGAAAGCGACTGTTTTGATAATTGAAGACGAACCCCGGATTGCAGAATTAATATCTCTATACCTGAAAAAAGAGGGTATAAAAACAATACACGCCCTCACGGGAGAAGAGGGGCTTTCACTGCTTCGGCAAGGAGGGGTAGATCTGATCATTCTCGATATTAATCTGCCGGGAATTGACGGCTTTGAAGTGCTTCAGGAAATCAGGCGCCTCGAAAAACTGCCTGTAATAATAGTATCGGCCCGACAGGAAGACGAAGACATGATTATGGGCTTCGGTATCGGCGCAGACGATTATGTATCCAAACCCTTCAGCCCCAAGGTTCTGGCCGCAAGGGTCCGGGCCAATCTCAAACGCAGCCAGAACTCCGAAGCAACGCCCGGAAACCAGTTGAAATTCGGCCCGTTCCTGCTGGATGTTGACAACATCTGGCTAAAAAGAAACGGCGAACGTCTGGAACTTACCCCCAAGGAGATGGCCCTGCTGATTACGCTTGCCGAATCGCCCGACAAACCGTTTAAACAGGAAGAGCTGTATGAAAAAGTCTGGAACAACAGTTACGGAGACCTGACGACTGTATCGGTTCACATACAGAGATTGAGAAAAAAAATAGAGGAAGATCCGGCCGTACCGCGATTCATAAAAACATCATACGGGTTCGGTTATTATCTGAGTATAGACGGCACTAATGATGAAACTTAATAAAAAGATTAAAATTCTTGCTTTCTTTACATTTCTTGTCCCTCTTGCAGCCCTTTTGATAACAAGTTCTGTTTTTATAATTTCTTGGACTTTAAGCTGGACTGAATCTGAAAATTTGTCGGTGCCGAGATTCCTGCACGCCCCGCTTCTTAAAGCCTTAAGAGGAGGGGAAGTTTCAGATTCAAAATTCGCCGGTATAATCATGGTTCTTGATGATAAAGGCGATATAGTTTATCTGGCTCCGAAAGCAAAAGAAGCATCAGCAGATATGAAATGGGACAGCATGGAGCAGGCATACACTGATATCATGAAAAATCTTCCCAATATACCGATTAGTATCTCGGTTTATTCCTACCAGGGACACACCGGTATTGTCGTTTATGTGGAACAATTTTTTTCCGGGATGAAACTCTTCAGAATAAACGCAGTTTCCATGTTTGTTATGTACTTCGCGTTAATCGGTCTTCCCATGTTGTATTTCATTAAAAACTCAAGGCCCGTAATGCGCTCACTGATTGCCTTGGAAACAGCAGCGAACGAAATAGGAAAGGGAAATCTTGATACTCCGATTAGAACCGCCAGACCTGAAAAAGGGCGTAATAAGAAAGTCACTGAACTGGAATCGCTTGTTCAGGCGTTCGAAAAAATGCGTCTCGAACTGAAAGAAAACTATGAGACCCAAACCAGAATTATCATGGCCATATCACATGATTTGAAAACCCCGCTCACCCTGATAAAAGGCTATATCGAGGCGCTAAAAGACGGGATGGCAAACTCCCCGGAAGATATCGCGGACTATGCCGATGTAATATACGACCGCTCAATGCTGCTTGAAGAAAGGATCAATGATCTCATTTATTTTGCGAAACTCAGAACATCGGACTGGCAGGCGCGTTTTGAAGACTTTTCCCTCGGTTGCATGCTCAACGAAGCTGCAGATATTTTCAGAAACGATTCTCTGATACGAAAACGTGAATTCAACTATTCATCCGAACTTTCAGAAAATAAAATTATTCGCGGCGACAGAAAGCTGCTTTTCCAGGTATTCGAAAACCTTTTTGACAATGCATGCAGATATACCGAAGAAAACGACAAAATCAGAATTTCAGCCGTAATTTCCGGAGACATATCACGTATTGTATTCGAGGACTCGGGCGCCGGAATCAGCGAGCGGCACCGAGATCATATCTTCGAGAGTTTCTACAGGGCGGATTCCGGAAGAAATACCCGCGGAATCGGAATAGGCCTGACCTCCGCCAGAACAATAATTGAAAACCACGGCGGCAGTATACACTATGAACCTTCCGAACTTGGAGGCGCCGGATTTATTATTGAATTGCCGGTCATCTAACGGATTTTCGGAATTTATTTCAGAATGTCCTTTACCCTGCCCACCTGGCCGTCCTCAAGTCTGACCTTTATACCGTGGGGATGCGTCGGCGATTTTGTCAGCAAATCGGCAACTATTCCTTCCGTCAATCTGCCTGTTCGCTGATCCTTTTTCAGTACGATAGTTACTTTCATTCCCGGTTTTATATTTACTCTTGTTTTCCCATCCATGATGAATGATAATATCATTAATGACGGAGAAAAACATGATTTGTATTACAAAAGATGCAGCGGAAATGCTTAATAAAATGATTGAGGAAAACAATTCCGAAGAAAAAAAGCTTACCCTGCTGTCGGCCGGAGCCGGATGCGGTTCTCCGGCTATCAAGATAGAGATGAGGCCGCCGCTTGAAGACGATCTTGTTACGGATATTAACGGTTTCAACTTTCATATCAGACCTTCTATTGAGAGATACCTGGATGATGCGGAAATAAAAGTTGAGGATACATTCTGGGGGAAAAAGCTTAAGGTTAAAACAGTCTTCGGGTGCAGCTGAATATTGTTTTACTCAGTATCTTCAACAGGGCAGACTCAGTCTGAAGGTTGTACCGTTGCCGGGAACCCACTCATATTCGGCATCAATCTGTCCGCAAAGGGTTTTAATCAGCTTTAAACCAAGGCCCTGGTAGTCTTCACTTCCCGGCACAAAAGTCGGAGCGTTGTTTATCAGTTCGATGATTGTTTTATCAAATTTGGTCCTCAAAACAATAATCAGTTTCGGGTTTTCCACAAGAGTAAAACTGTATTTTATTGAATTTGTGAGAACTTCATTAAGGATAAGACCGAGCGATGTCGCCTGCTCGATACCAATTTCAATATCCGGTATATTTATCCGGTATTCAACTTCAAGATTTCCTGCTTCTATTCCCGCCAGGATGTCATCTATCAACAGCGGAATATATTCCTTTAATGGTGATAACGATACCTTTTGGCCGGTATACAAATGTTCATGAACCCTCGCAATCGAATAAATTCTGTTTATCAGCTTCTCTGCCTCATCCCTGAATTTCTGATCGTCGCTTCGGTTAATCTGCAGCTGTATCAGGCTTTTAACCAGGTTCAGATTATTCTTTACCCTGTGATGAATTTCATGAATAAGTATCTCTTTTTCATGTACAGTCTGATTAAGACGGTTTTCTATAACCTTTCGTTTTTCTATTTCGATCTCGAGCTTGTAATAATAATCACTCAGGTATCCTACTATTGACCCGACTATTATGCCGGAAAACTCGGCAATAAGTTTGTTCGCCGGCGCATGTTCCGGTGATCCTGTCATGCTGAACATCATAAGATTTAAAGGAAGTGCAAAAATTCCGGCAACAACGCCGCCTTTGAATCCGCACGAGAAAGATACCGCCATCAACGGGATTATTACAAAATAATTGGATGAAACACCCAATTTTTTACCGGAAAGAAGCATTACCGCAGCATATACAAGAATACTTCCGCTGATTGATAACAGCTTGTTAAAACCGCTGCGGTTTGTATGCAGATTATGAATTAATCTGTCTATATTCCGTACTGTAAACAAGCCTTCGTACAAATATGAGATTTTATCAGGGTCGTTCATATGTCAATTTTAGTATTCTGCTGATAAAAAATCCATACCATTTTAAATATACTTTCGGGAATTGTGCTTGAGCCCGTGACTACAATGTGTTACGCTGTAGCAAATGAAAAACAACAGAATTCTCATCGTTGAAGATGAAGCGGTTGCGGCGCTTGAAATGAAAGAGCTTCTGGAGTCTTGCGGTTACGAGCCCTGTGAACCGGTTGACTCTGCAAACAAAGTAGTTGAAGCCGCATTAAATAATCAAATTGATTTAATCCTTATGGATATCAATCTGAAAAGTTTTATAGACGGCATCGACGCTGCACAACGGGTTAAACTGATGAAACCCATACCTGTGATTTTTCTTACAGCCTATCCGAACAGTGCTATAAAGGAACGGGCGTTAAGAACAAATCCGGTTGCATATCTTGAAAAGCCGGTTCCGAGGGAAAAACTGCTGCAGACGATCGAAGACGCCCTTAATAATAAACTGTCTCCGGTATAAGACACCCGCCCTATTCCGCCAGCTCCAGAATCTTGACTATGGCATTTTTATCAAGCTTTACAAAATTTCCAAGGCTTGCCGAACTGCCGTTTGTCGCCTTTTCCGCCATTTCTTCAAAACTGTCTTTGGCGATTCCGACCTCCGACAACCTTACAGCCATGCCCATCCGTTTAAAATGCTGTTCAAGCCGGAATATTCCTTCAACTGCTGTTTTTTCGGGATTATTATAATCACGCTCTACAAAGAAGACCCTTTCTGCAAGCTGTGCAAACTTTTCAATATTATGCTTAAGGGTATACTTCATCCATGCCGGTATTATTATCGCCAGCCCGGCGCCGTGAGCAATGTCGAACATGCCGGACAGTTCATGCTCGATATCATGGGATCCCCAGTCTCCGATCCTTCCTGTATCAAGAATATTATTATGCGCTATCGTACCTGTCCACATAACCTCAGCCCAGGTATTATAATCACGAGGATTATCAATCAGGCGCGGGGCATGATGGATAATGTTCCGCATTCCGGCTTCTATAAGGCGGTCGGTTAAATCCACATTCTCAACATTGGTAAAATACCGCTCATGCATATGAGCATAGATGTCGGCTGTTCCGTTTGCAACCTGATGAGGGGGAAGAGTAAACGCAAGTTCCGGATTGCATATTGAAAAAACCGGAAACATGCAGGCGGCATTACACGGCCGTTTAAGTCCTCCGTCCTCGTTTGTAATTACGCTTCCCTGGCTGGACTCGCTTCCCGCTGCAGGAATGGTAAGAACAGTTGCAACCGGAACAGAAGTTTCAGGGGCAGCCTTGCCTGTATAAAAATCCCATACATCACCTGAATATCCGGTCCCGATTCCAATAGCCTTGGCGGAATCGATAACGCTCCCTCCGCCTACGGCAAGAATCAGATCAATATTCTGCTTGCGGCAAATCTCTATGCCTTCGCGAACAAGACTCAGTCTCGGATTCGGCTTGACTCCCGCCAACTCCGAATAATCAAGCCCTGCATCTTTAAGAGATTTTGTAATTCGATCGTAAAGACCTGTCTTTTTTATACTGCCGCCGCCATAATGAAGCAACACCTTTTTCCCGTATGCAGCGGCATACCTGCCGGCTTCGGTTTCCCGACCTTTGCCGAAAATAATTCTGGTCGGATTTAAAAAATCAAAATTATTCATACAATTCCTCACCTGAAAACAATATATTAAATATAACATATATTGTTTGCCGGGACACCGGAAAGTTATTATTTTATATTAAATACATGATAAACAAGGAGGCGCATATGGCTGATCTGCCGAATAAATTTGAAGAATTAATCACCCGGAACGAGATCCCGGTTCTTGTAGATTTTTATGCCGACTGGTGCGGTCCATGCAAGATGGTAAGCCCGATAATTGCCCGAATTGCCAAAGAATTTAAAGGCCGGATAACAACAGTCAAAATAAATACTGAAAAAAAACCCGGAATCGCAGCTCAGTATTCCATCCAGTCCATTCCGACAATCATGATGTTTCACAGGGGAAAGCAATTAATGCGTCTACAGGGAGCATACCCATATGAAGCTTTAAAAGCCGAGATTGAAAAGAGTATCCGGAAAACATAATAATATTAATTATCAGTTTTAACCACTTCGATAAGCGGTAGACCAAGGCTCTGAATCCTCTGTAATATTCCGAAAATCTCCGCCTGGTCGGTCAGCTCGCAACATAAAAAAGTAACACCCGGCCGTTCTTCTATCAGGCAGTCTTCAAACCAGCTTTTAAGATACTGATCAAACTCTTTTCCGATACTGATCCTGTAATTCCGCATCAGTCCTCCTGTTTACATTGAGACTACACCGGAACTGTTTAAAACGAATCACCCGTTCGGGTGAAATTTATAATTGGCATATACCCGACATCAGGCTATCATGTTTAGATGAAATCAAAGTGGAATATCCCGTATTCAGACAAACCTGCAATAGAACGTGAACGCCTGTATAAAAAAATTGATGCCGGAATCTTATCCGGGTCCGTACTTGTATGCGGCACTGCGGGAAGCGGTAAAACAACTCTGGCTGCATCCTGGCTGAAGAACAGAAAGGAAAAAGCTGCATGGTATTGTTTTGATGATACAGACAACGACGCTGTTTCAGTAATCGGAAACACGGTAAAATGTATTGAATCATGTTACAACACTACTTTAAACGGATTCTCCGTATTGGCGGAGGCAGCTTCCGGTTCCCAAAGCAGTATCGGCAGTATTGAAATAACAGCAGCCTTTTTATCGGAACTTGAAGAACAGAAAGAAGACTATCTGATTATATTTGATGATTACCATACCGTTACATCGCAATCAGTTCATGAATCCTTTCAGTTTATTTTAAATCATCCTCCCGATAATCTTCGCATGTTGATACTTTCCAGATCGACTCTTCCTTTTCCGGTATCACGGCTTAAAACTTCAGGCAAACTTGCTTTTTTAAATTCTGAAGATCTTGCCTTCACACTGGACGAGACCGGCAGTCTTCTGACCCGGGAGTCCGGGAAGTCTCCGGACCACACAGTAATAGAACAGGTTCAGAACAGTACCGGAGGCTGGGGTATTGCTGTTCAGCTTTACGGTCTGAGTCTTGGAAACGGTAAATCGCTGCATCTTCATACCGGAAATGACGGCATACAGGAATTGTCCGGTTTTCTGATGGAAGAGATCATGGAGAGTATGGAGCCTGATTATAAATACCTGCTTCACAGGATTTCTCCCGCTGATTATATATCGCCGGATCTTTTCAACTTTCTTTTCACCAATTACTTTTCAGGGAATGTAAGCAGGGAAATATCCGGAATTGAGTTTATTCATAATCTGCTGGAAAAGAACCTGTTTCTCAGTTGCACCGATCAGCAGGAACAGCTCTACAGGTTTCATGATTTTTTCAGACAGTTTCTTATGCATCAACTTGACAGGGAAGCTCCGTTTCAAAAAAATGATATTCAGAAACTTATATCCGAATGGTACTTTAATAATAAGCAGCCGGAAGAGGCCCTTGAATATGCGTTCCGGGCAGCAGATGCCGACAAAATTCCCCTGATGATAGAAGAAGTAGTTAAACGTAATTCTGACAACAGGATACTTTTTCGTTATAAAAAATGGCTTGATACCTCTGCATTGGAAAAAACTTCTGCAGCATCAGAAGTGGCGCTTCACAAAGCCAGAATCCATCTGCACAGCGGAGAAATCAATCAGGTTTTTGAAAATTTAATAAAAGCGGAAGCATCGGCTGCATTTACCCAAAACCCAGCAAGAACAATTGCAAAGGTTACAGCAATGCAAGCCGCCATAGCTTTATACGGCGGAAAACATGCTGAAGTTATTCAGCTTACCGGAAAAGCACTGGATAACATCAGCGGCCCTGAAGACAGGCTCTACAGCATCTGTTTAACTTATTATGCAATATCATCACTCCTTGCAGGGAAAATACAGGCTGACAAAGCAATTGAACTGCTGGGCGATGCCGAACGGGCCGGGGCAGTCGCCGGAGACTGGATACAAAGTTATTCCGCCGGGTTTCAGAAAGCTGTTTTCATGTCCAACGCCGGAATGCTGGAGGAAGCCCTCAATGATCACAGGAAAAGGATACAGGAAATAGAATCACGCAACCTGCCTTTTTTTGGAATTCTAGGTAACAGTTACAGTGAAACAGGGTATCTGCTCAGCAAAACAGCCCCCGATGAGGAATGCCTCAGCCTCGTCGACAAAGGATACGAACTATCGCAGGCTTCATGCTCGGTAATCAGTATCTGGTGGAGCATGTTTGCGCGTCTCAGGGTGCTGAGCCTGACCGACGACAAAAAGATGATTGAGCAGGGATTTGAACAGGTATTCAGATTTGAAGCCGAGCATACGATTCTTCCATGGTTTCCGGAATTGACAAGGGATTTGCATGATGACTGGATCAGCAACCTTGACGATTCAGCAAAACCCGCAAAAAAAGTGGTTAATGAAATTGCATTTATGGAGGAATTATCACAGCGGGAAAAAGAGGTTATTGTCTGCCTGTCGGAAGGATATTCGAATTTTCAAATCTCGGAAACCCTTTTTATATCCATGAATACAGTAAAAACTCATTTGAAAAATATTAATGGAAAACTCGGAGCAGCCAATCGCACACAGGCTGTTCACATTGCCAGAGAAGCAGGGATATGCTGATATTAACCCGTTAAAACATAACCCCGCAGCCCAGTATTACATTTGCGTACGGAGTAAACTCGCCTGTTCTGATAAAGCCTATTACACGTCCCAGTTCATGATCGTTACCGCTGATCGCCGTCTCTTTCAGCCTTTTATGCGGAATAATTCTGCATGGAAGATCCGGATCAAACATCCTTTTCAACACGGAAATAACATCGGGACATTTATCAAGCGATTCTTCAGCGTGTATAATCTTCTCTATTTTCAGTTCTTCAGTCAACAGGGATACTATATCCAAAAACGACGGCAGTCCCGGGGCAATTCCGAGATCTATTACATTGACCTCAGATCTTCCGGAAGGAAGAGGAAACCCCCGGTCAGTAACTACAATCAAATCGCCATGCCCTGCTGATGCTGTCAGCTTGAGAAGATCACCATTCAGAATACCGTTCTTTTTCATAAAATCCTCACCCCCAGTATAAATTACAGGGGCTGCGGAGGTCAATTTTATTATAAATTATTTTACCGTTGATTTCTGTTTCTTATTGAATTTACAACAGTCATCAGTTCTTTCACCCTTTCAGGATCAGTGTCTTCTTTAATTTTACCGTCGACTTTAAGCGAGCTGCCTACAATTGCGCCGTCAACATATTCAAGAAGCTCCCCTGCATTCACAGACGAAAACCCGCTGCCTATCAGAATCGGAAGACTTGTTGCATTTCTTACCAGTTGCGCATCTTCAACAGACGGCGCCTTTCCCGTTGCCGTGCTGGTTAAAATTACGGCGCTGCCTCCGCTGGTTTCAATATCTTCTGCCTGTTCCTCAAGAGTCCGATCACTTATTATAAAATGGCTTCCGTGTTTAACATGAAAATCACCGAAAATCCTGATGTTTTCCGCATTTAACATTCTTCTGTAACGAAGAGCTTCTGGGGCCGCCGCTTCGATAATACCTGAATTCGAAATATACGCATTTGCCAGCTCAAAAGCCCTGATCCATTCGGCCCCGACAGCATTTGCAATTGCAAGCGCCTGCCTGATTCCGTTAAGATGGACATTAATCCCGATTGGTATATTTACGGCTTTTCTGACGGCCGAAGACGCAGCCGTAATCGCGGCAACAATCTCCGGGCCGATATCATCAGGCTTGCAGAACGGTTTATCAAATTGATTCTCTATCTGTATGCCGTCTATGCCGCCCTCTGCAAGCCTTTCCGCCTCAGCCGCCGCATGTTCAATAATCCAGCTCATTCCCAAACGCTGATCATACCCCGGCGTTCCCGGCAGCGGTTTAAGATGGACCATCCCGATAACAGGTTTATCGGTTTTAAAAATATCAATAAAAGCTGCTTCCTTTCCCATTTATAATCTCCTTGTTGATTTTCTGATTATTAATTCGTGTTCAAGATTTTTTTTCATTTTCCCTTTCTCGCTGGTACCCAGGGAATCAAGAAGCAGGTTTATAGCCTCTTTCCCCATTTCTATAAAAGGATATCTTACCGTAGTCAGGGCCGGTTCCATTAAAGAAGACAGAAATATATCATCAAAACCGACAACCGAGAAATCATCCGGAATGGAGTATCCCGCCTCACGCGCCGCCTGCACAAATCCGAACGCCATCATATCATTTGAGTTAAATACGGCAGTGGGCGGTTCTTTCAGGCTGATGAATTTACTGAATGCCTGCCTTCCGGTTTCTGCTATAAATTCTCCCTGGTATTCAAGTTCCGGATCATAATCAATACCGAAATCGTTTAGCGCTTCAATATATCCGTTTTTTCTGCGGTAGCTGTTCGGAACATTTGCCGGACCCATCACAAATCCTATTCTTCGGTGACCATGTTCAATAAGATGCCTTACGGCCGAATAAGCTCCCTGCGCATTATCAAGATAAACCTGAACTATGTCATCATCGTCAATCTTTCTGTCCACAAGAACAAGAGGAATTTCTCTGTTCAGTTCCTGCAAAATTTTGTCTTCAACACGCGGAGCAACAAGAATTATCGCTCCGCACATCCTGCCCCTGAAAGCATCTATATAGTCGGCTTCAGCTTCAACATTACCGTCGCTGTCGCCCAGAATTATTGAATAACCCCGATCCTTGGCGATCTTCTCTGAAGCTTTTACCAGCTCTCCGAAAAACGGGTTGCTTATGTCAGGAACTACAAGTCCCAGGAAATCCGTTTTTTTTGTGACCAGATTGCGGGCGCTGATATTAGGCATATAATTAAGTTTTTTAAGAGCAGCCCGGACCCTTTCTCTGGTACCGTCGGCAATATAATCTTTATTGTTAATAACCCGGGAAACAGTCATTATGGAAACGCCGGCTTCTTTTGCTACATCTTTAATTGTAATGCCCATACAATTCCTCAGCTCATCATCTGACCGGAAAGAATCGCATTAATCTGGTCCAATGTTCCTGAAAATCTTGCTCCGACACCTGTACAGCAAAAAGCTCCGCAGGCATTTGCAAAAGCTGCGACTTTCTCCATGCTGAAATTATTCAGCAAACCATATACAAATCCCCCGTGAAAAGCATCTCCGGCCCCGGTCGTATCAACAACTTTTACTTTATATCCCGGAACCTCATACGTATTGTTGTTTGCATATATCACACAACCTTTATCTCCCATTGTCACTGCAACAATCTGTGATTCTTCCGCCTGTAAAAATTTTACGTCTTTTCTGATATCTGAAGTGCCCAATAGTTCCTGCGCCGCCGCTTTACAGGGGATAAAAACATCCGCCCTTGATATAGCTTCACGAAGATCCTCTTCGGAGCCCATATCCGTAAGCTTTATATCGGACAAAGTCACGTCCATATCAAATACGACGCGAACCCCGGCTTCATTTGCAATTCTCATTGCCTCAAGCATCGGAGCCAGCGGCATAACGCACGCTTCCACCATCAGAATCTTTGCGTTTTTTATAATGTCGGCATGCTTGCTTCTGACATCTTCGGGAGTCAATTCATTAAGGACGTTTGGAAACATTGTAATTGAGCGATTTCCATTCTCGTCTACAAGAATCCAGCAGAACATTGAATTTTTGCCTTTAACAACCTCTACATGTTCCGTTGTGATGGAGAGTTTCTTAAACTCATCAAGTAAAATCTTTCCCGAATCATCATCACCAATCTTACCGAACCACCCTGTTGAACACCCCAACCTCGCCAGCTGGGTAATTACATTTCCGGCAACCCCTCCGGGATGATATTCATACTTTTTGGCCATTGTTTTACCATCTTCCGGAACCAGTATCGGCACAAAACCGAAATAATCAACAGCAAGGGTTCCGGTTGAAGCTACGTCTACGTTCATATATTCTCCCTAAACAATCAAAACAGTATCTGTTTCGCTGGAGTTATTACAAGCGGAATAACAATGCAGATACGTGCATCTGTTAACGTTATCTGTTATCGTTAACATATTAAAACATTAAACTCTCCCTTGTCAATAAACATTGCTCCGGCACGCATTTAAAACTAATCTATATTTGTGACAACACCATATACGGTAAAATCTCCATAAAGGGTGCCCGGGGTGTATGTTCCGTTTGTATAAAGGCCGTCCGTCTTATTCCCGGTGGCGCTTCCTCCGGTATAAAGATAATAGTCGGAATCATAAACAATACTGTCCGAGGAAAAGATCAGGGACTGAAAAGATTTTGACGGAGCAAACGTCAGAATCCCGTCGCCGTCTGAATTTCTGATATGGATTATTGTGCCGGGTGATAAATTACTGCCGAAAACAATATTAAGACTATATTGGGTTGAGGCCGTTCCCGGAGCCTGGGCCATACCGGCGCTGCCGGCAGCTATAAGAGTACCGCCGCTGATGGTAAAAGATAAATCATAATCGATAGCTCCATTATTGGATTCAGTCGGTCCGTTAACTATTACCAAGCCTCCTGTCATTATAATAGTTCCGTTAACATCAATACCGTCCCCGTCGGAATCTACAACTATATACCCGTTGTTTATATAAAGATAATAATTACCCGACTGGTTAAATGATCCCGGGCTTGAAAAATCCGTACCGCCCGCCACATTAATCCCGTCGTCATCAGCTGTCACATGGAAATTCCCGCCGTTTATCGTTATCAGCGCGCTTTCTATTCCCTCATATGACCTGGAGATCACATAATCTCCCCCGTTTATCTCGATCGACGTATCCGCATGAATTCCATCGTCACCCGCCTTGATTGTAAAGCTTCCGTTTCCTATAACGATATCACCGTCGCAATGAACAGAATCATCCGCCGTATCAAAATCAAAGCTGCAATCGTCGATAACTATGCTGACATCCGCTTTGATTCCCTTGCAGGAATCGCTGTCATCCGATAATTCAACCGTATTCCCCCCGCCGGAGTTTATTTCAAAATCGCCGTCTTTGATGATGATATCGGTGTCCGCCTGTATTCCGTCATTTAGTACTGTAATATCAAAGGTCCCGTCGTTTATATAAATATACCCGAGACCTTCATCAGAATCATTATCGGTTTTAAATCCGTCTCCTCCCGCCGAAACGGTAATATTCCCGTTTTCAACTATAATGTAATCTTCACCCTGAATCCCGTCATCTGCGGAATTTATTTCGATGGTGCCGCTGTTGATAATCAAACCTTCTTTAGCTGTAATACCGTCTTTATAGTTCGCTTCAACGGAAAGACTGCCGCTTCCGCAAATACTGAGATCCGTATCGCTGTATAAAACAGCTTTCATCCCGCTCTCCCGATCGGAATCAGAAAGGCTGCTCAATGTCGATTCAGCAAGGAAAACTACTGCTTTCGTCGCGGCTTCGATGTACAAAGGTGCATTGTCCGAGCAGGCTACTGATACCCCATCCAGAATAATTTTCACCGTATCCTCATCGGCAGTGTTGACTACAACCTGTCCGTCGCTGAAACTTCCCGACAAACTGTACACCCCTGCTTCCGTTATAGTTAGAATGCTGTTTTCGGCATCCCGGGAAAACCCCGACCCCGAATAAGAATCATAATCCGTACCGTTTATGGTAATTGAAGAATCTCCGAGAACTACAGAAACGACATCCGCTGTGTCAAAGGAATAATCCCCGTCGCTTTCATGTGAGGCTGTATTCAGATCCATAGCCTCATCCGCATCTGTTGAGGCTTCCGAAACAGTACCCCCTGTATCCGTATTATAGTTGCCCGTTGTTGAGTCGTCTGTTGTTGAATCTTTCCCGCAGGATGTAATAAAAAGCAAAATTATGAACATAACGGATAAAAGAATAAATCTGTATTTCATGATAATCTCCAATAATGCACTTCGACATATAAAATAGATTATTTCATAAATCAATTTATTCACGAAATCCGTCGATGTTTTACATTCTCTTTACATAATTTACATTATTTACAAAATACCTTCTGCACGTTCCTTCATATAACTTGAAAAAGAAATCTTGGGAACACCCTTTGCAGGCTTTGCCTTTACAGTCATTTCATCTCCGGAAACAGGATGCCGGATTACACGGGGTTTTTGAGCGTCGCGCATCTTAACGGAAAAACGCCCCAGCCGCCCGAAAGGCACCGATTCGCCCATCAGCATTCCTGTTTCGATAAGAGACAGGAAATCATCTATTATCAGCCGAGCCTCCTGTCCGGTAAGCCCGTGCTTCTTTGCAAGAAAACGCGTCATTGATTTCATGGTAAACTGATCAGGAATAAATTTACTGTCAATCTGCAGACTTCGATTGTATTTCATAAACCCGGCAGTAATAAAAACAGAACTTTCACGAATTCTTTTATCCTGCTCCTCTTCGTTCAGTCCTTCAGGGCAGACCGCAAGCATATATGCCGGACTTGTAGCCTTAACCCTGGAATTTTCAAGCAGAACAGGCTTGCCTGCAAATAACGGCGCTGAAATCGTTGCGTTTTTTTCGATTAATATATCGGGAACTTCGGTCCGCAATTTAATACTTGAATATTCTATCCATCTGCTGGAATTTATATTTGTGCTGGTTAAAAAAACAGGGCCGATACTGAGAATTGACCCGGAGTACGTAAGAACCATCATTCCGCGGGTGTCCCTGTTCGATACTTCATCCGTAAAAACCAGTTTCATTGCCCTGACCTGCTGTCTGAAAAGTTCTTCTTTTCGGAACCATACATCAGAAAGCATTTTCATATATTCAGGATCATTCTGCCTCTTCAAGTCCGCTGCAAGACCAGCCAGATGATGCTGTATGGCGTTCGGCAGATCCGTAAATTTACTGTTATTATCCATATCCTTCCTCTCTTCATATCAAAAAATAGATCAAATTCGTCTGAAAAACAACTTTTTTTCAAATTTTACCGGAAAAAATGGTTTTTTTTTGAAAACGGGGATAGGATTATGTTCGCAGCTGTAAAACATAAAGTACATCCGTGTCTTTTATGTTTTTTGAAGTTTGGAAGCGTTGCTTCCAAACTTCATATATATAATGATCTGCCGTCGCGGCAAGATCATTTTTCAGGAGAAAAAAATGGGTGAAAAATTTAACGGTCTGGAACCTGAAGTGCAGACACATATAAAGAAACTGGTAAAAACTGCGGGGTTGGAAAACAGCGAAGATTCGCTTGAACTGATGGCCGGCGGATGGCTTGAAAAACATCAGGCGTTCATGGAACAGACAAAACAGCGGGAGATGGAAGAAACCGACAACCTCGATATTAATGATCAAAGGGGCGCTCTGATAATGACATGGTCCGGTTCACTGATTAATATCGGCCCGGAAATCAATGATTTCCGAAATGTTGAATATTTCAGCATCGGGCTGCGGAACGATGTTCCGGAATCAGCCTCCGAAGAAGAATCCATACTGAACGATAACGTCATAAAGGGAATGCCTGTCGAATTTGAAAAAGGTCCCATCCAAAAGAGCAGCCCGGTATATGCGATTGCAGTTGTAAAGGAAGAAATGCTGCCGGAAGAAGAGGCAGGATTGCTTGACGAAGTTACACTGCTTATTGCCGAGGATTTCACTTCAATCAATAAAACCACAATTCAGGAAAACTGAGGCAGGTTTTGAGAGGCAGGAACATCGACCGGCAGGAAATTCCCGCGATGCTTGAAGACATTCTGAACCGCGGGAATTTTCCCTCAAAAAAGGCGCTAAAAGACTCTCTAACGGCCGGAATCAATGCTCTATACAACGAACCGGCAGAAGTCCGGCCGGCTTCAGACAGGGGAGGCTCCGGCAGCCTGGTGAGACTGTCTCATGGAGGATACTTTATAATTATCCCCGACCTTCACGGAAGGATGGATTTTTTCTCAGCCGTTATGAACTGGTCAGGGTTTTCCGGCCGGTCCGTATTAGCCGACATGGCCGACGGTCTGGCACAGGTAGTCTGTGTAGGAGACGCCTTTCACAGTGAAGTGCGCGGACGCGAAAGATGGCAAAAAGCAATGAAAGAGTGGTTGGCCGGGTTCGGACAGCATAAACACATGGATCTTGAAATGCGGGAAAATCTGGGTCTGCTTGAAATGCTTGCAATTGTAAAAAGCACACTGCCCCGGCAGTTCCATTTTCTTAAAGGTAATCATGAGAATATCGGTAACGAAGAAGGCGAGGGCAATTTCCCGTTCAGGAAATTCGTTTTTGAGGGAGAAATGGTTAAACAGTGGGTTGAAACGTTTCTGGGCAAAGAAATTCTCAGGCTTATCCGGGTATGGGAAAAATCCCTTCCCCTTATGGCCGAAGGCCCGGGTTTTCTGGTAAGTCATTGCGAACCCGGGCGTGCCCTTACAAGAAACGAGGTTATAAATGCCTATGATACTGATGACGTAATATACAATCTTACCTGGACCGATAACGGGTCAGCTGAACCCGGCAGCGTAATTTCAACACTATACAACTTCGGAATCACTTCTGAAGAAGGCAGAATTTTCGGAGGGCACCGGCCTGTATCAGGAAGATATTCTCTACGTCAGGACGGGCGTTATATCCAGATAAACACCCCGAACAAATGGGTTATAGCCGCATTTACTGATATGAAGCTCTTTAAACCGGATAGGGACATAGTCTGTCTGAAGGACAATTCTTTATTTTAAGGGAGAATTATGGCCAGAATACCTGATAAAATTGATAAATACCGGATAGAAGAACTTGTTGCCGAAGGCGGAATGGGCGCTGTTTATAAAGGTATTCACCCAACCCTTGACCGTCCGGTAATCCTGAAGAAACTGACGCTCAGAGGCAATGCAACAATAACCGAACGTTTCAGACGCGAAGCAAAAATCCTCCTTGATTTCAGAAACGATAATATTGTTGATGTTCAGGACCATTTTATTCAGGGCCGAAGCCATTATATTGTAATGGAATATATCGACGGGATGTCGGTTAAGGAGCTGATTGAGCAGCAGCGCTATCTTGACAACTGTACCGCTGCATACATTACGCTTTATACTGCAAAAGCATTGAAATATGCACATTCCAGGGGTGTTGTTCACAGGGACATCAAACCCGCCAATGTTTTAATATCCAGGGACGGTGAAATAAAACTTGCCGACTTCGGTATTGCGTCTGCAGGAAACCCGGACACGGGAGAAGACAGCCTGACCGCCGACGGGACAACCCTGGGAACCCCGGCTTATATGGCGCCCGAACAGTTTGAGAACTCACGAACTGTCGACTACAGGGCTGATTTATATTCGCTGGGCATAATGATGTATGAAATGCTTACGGGACTTAAACCATTCCCCGGCGGGTTCACACCGGAAACAATGAGGATGATCAGGAAGGGAAAATATAAAAAACCGGGAAAGATAAACCCGTCAATTGCGTCCGAACTGCAAAGAATTATCCGTTCGCTGATAAAGCCAAAGCCCGGATCCAGGTATAAAAATATTGACCGGTTGATCATTAAACTCGGGAAATGGCTGGCTGCCTATAAAACCGAAGATTTAAAAGAACATCTTCGTCTTCTGATTAAGGAGGAAACCGCGCCTCCGCTGAAAAAGAAAAATAAAAAAATGTTCAAACCGGTAATCGCGGCTGTGATTATTATTGCTGTCTTATCAGCTTCTTTTGCAGGCTTAAGCAGTATGACAGATCTGCATAAACGGATATTATCTCCTTCCGGGTTCGGACAGGTGAGATTCTCTTCAGACATCCCGGATTCGGACTCAACTGTAATCCCGCATACTGAGATCTTTCTCGACGACGGAAAAGATATTCCGGCGGCAGGATTGAAGGTCCGGTATCTGCCTTTTAAAGAAAGATATTATTCACTGCCGTTATACCTGCCTGAAGGAAAATACAGGGCAAAAACTCTTATAGGCGAAAAAATAATCTGGAACTCTTTTCGGATAGTACCGTGGGAAAAAGCCGGACGCGGTTCTGAAATACTGCTTTCCTTACCCCCGACAATGCCTGCGCCTGTAAAACTGACCTTTCAGGTCCTCGACGCCGAAAGCGGTTGGGATCTCTCCGGAAAAACGGTTCTCGAGGTCTACCGGAACGGAGAATTTATACCGGTTAAAGACACTGTGGTTCTGTCGGGTGAGGTCTGCAACTTCCGAATGACGGCGGACGGCTATGAAAAACAGGAATGGGTTCTGAACATAAAAGCCGGGCAGATTTCAGTCCATTTTCAGACGGAACTGGTTCCGCTTAACAATTAAGGAGAAAACATGACACAAAGAAATAAAACGATTGTTTATATATTAACGGGATTATGTGCCGGACTGACAGCATTTTCAATCATCGAAATAATGAATATTTCCGGGTTTAAAAGTTATCTTCAACTGTCTCTGCTGCAGGGGGCTGCCCTGGGATTGATTTTCGGATTCACTTTCGGTTTTACTGACGCAATAGTATATAAGGAATTAAAGAGCGGAATATTTAATGCAGCTGTTTCAGCTGCGACCGGGGCGATAATAGCTGCAGCTTCACAGATAACAGCATCCCGGGGAATGCTTTTCAGCGCCAATCTGCTTAACATGGATTATGAAAAATCAATAGATCTTATACTGCCGATCTGGCGCGGAACAGGGTGGATGTTTATGGGAATCTCCATAGGCGCTATCGACGGAATACTGAAGAAAACAGCAAGAAGAGCTGTAGCCGGTATCCTCGGAGGGCTTGCGGGAGGTTTGACCGGGGGTCTGCTTTACGGGTTTTTAACCGTCTATTACCCGCAGAATTTCGCGGTCCGCGCTTCCGGGCTTGCCGCAATGGGTATACTCATAGGGGTTTTTCTCGGGGAATTTGAACGCAGGTTCAGTTACGGAAGATTGAAAGTTCTTAACGGCAAATTAAAAAACAGGGAGTATCTGCTGATTAAAAAAAGGACCGTTGTCGGCCCTGCAATGAGAAGCGATATTTATATCCATGGGTACAAGTCGATACCTAAAACCGTGGTTGAAAAAGACGGTTACGAGATTTTCTTTGAACCTTCAGAAACCCCTGCGCTCCCGGAGAATACTGAAGTTACTCTTCTTAACGATAAGCCCGTATCAGGCAAAAAATATCTTAAATATCAGGATGTGATTCAGCTGGGAAGCCTTAAACTATTGTATCTGCCTGGCTGACAGGAGAGAAATTCCATGAAAAAACTGCTTTTTGTTTTTATTATATCCGCTTTTCTTTTTCCTCTTTCAGCACAGGAAGTGAAGATCAGCCAGATTGACACCAACCACCTCCTGCTGAAAGGCCGGATGGATATCTATTTCACAGCGCCTGAAGACGCCCTTGCTGAAAATTTTCAGGTAACTGAAAAAGATCTGGGACTTCTTGAGATAATATCCTTTGAATCGGCGCCCAATAAAAACGCCGGCATTGATTTTCTTCTTCTTATAGACAACTCGGGTTCAATGTATGACGAAAGTTATCAGGGCAGTATAAGAATAGCCCAGGCAAAACTTGCTCTTAATTCGTTTCTGGATCAGATGGATTCATCCGAAGATCGTGCCGCTGTTTATGCATTCAATACAAATCTTGACAAACTTGCCGGGTTCGGGTCAAACCCTGCAGAGATAAGGCGGAGCATATCGGCGCTGAGGCAACCTCGGCCCGATGAAGCTTATACAGAACTGTACAATTCCCTTGCTGAAATAACGTCGCTATTCCCGAAAGAAGGCGGGCGAAAGGCCGTCATTGTTCTCTCGGACGGAGAAAATTTTTCATTATACAACCGGACCGGTAAACTAAACTCTGTATGGGGAAGCACTACAGCAGCACCGGATGATTTAATCAGATTATTTCACAACGCAGGAATCTCTCTCGACGGGATTAATATTTCGGACAATCGCGACGCGGAACTTCAAAGGATATGCATGCAAACCGGCGGCAGTTTTTATGATGTCAGATCGACAAACGAAATAGAAAACGTTTATACCGAAATCAGGGACAGAATTCTGAAAGAATACAGAATTACGGTAGCAGCGCCCCCGTTTAAAAATACTTCCGCAAAGATCTCTGTTGAATACGACGGAAACAGCGACAGCCGCACCGTGCTTACACCGGCACTGTTCGGAACATCCTCGGGGCAGCATCTTCTGATTATTCTGATAATACTTTTCTGCGGAACGGGAGGCCTTGCCGCGCTGTATTTAATACCTTATGAAAAAGCGGTAGGCGAAGCACAAATTCAATCCGTAGGAACAGGCGGAAAAACAGTTCTGAGCGGCGAAGCCACAATAATCGGGGCCGATAAGGATGCTGATTATACAATCGCCGGAAACCCGGGGGTTGATGCTCATCATGCAACAATTCTTAATGATGCAAAAACCGGAACATATACCCTGGTAAGCGAAAAACCTGTTCATGTCAACAACCGTAAATTGAAAAACAAAAAGCTTGCTCCCGGAGATGTTATTAGAATTGAAGGCAGTACTATCGTCTTTGACATGCCTGAAACAACTGTTTATAGTAAAGGACAATGAGTGTTATATGGCAAATTCTAAATAAAGACAGAAGTAAACTTACAAAAGACATCTTCAAGCTGCTTGATTCAGCCGGAGCCTGCGACTGGCTAGGATTGAAAGAAGCCCCGATTCTGCTCAAACCAAACCTTGTTGTAAGCAAGCCTGCATCAGGAGGGGCGACAACTCATCCTGAAATTGTTGCTGCAGTGATTGAATACTTAAAAGAAAAGGGATATTACCGAATTTCAATCACCGAAGGCTCATGGGTGGGTGATTCAACAGTTAAAGCCTATAAGGCCTGCGGTTATACAGCCCTTTCTAAACATTACGGCGTAAAGCTGATTGATCTTCAGAAAGACGACTTTACAGAAATCGAAACGCAGGGCGAAAAACTCAAAATATGCAGAACTGTTGTCGAATTACGGCAAAACGGCGGCAGCCTGGTAAATCTTCCGGTACTCAAAGGGCACGGACAGACAAAACTGACATGCGCGCTTAAAAATCTGAAAGGCTGCATCCCCGACAGTGAGAAACGGCGCTACCACAGCCTCGGCGTCCATATGCCGGTAGCCTTGCTGAATACGGTTATCAAACCCGCCTTCACCCTTGTCGACGGCTTAAACGGAGACCCGTACTGGGAAGAAGGCGGCAGCCCGGAGAAGAGAGACCTGCTCCTGCTCGGCAGAGATTCGGTTTCAATCGACAGCTATGCTTGCAGCCTTCTTGATATTGATAAGACTGCTGTTAAATATATAGCCATAGCGGAATCATACGGGGTCGGCACTTCCTCCGTCTCAAAAGAAGATATAACGAACCCCGGCGGCAGACAAAAGCAGACGGTCGTAAACATCGGAAGCCGTAATGAAACCGAAGCTTCCGCTGTAAAAAACTGGATTAATAAAATTGTAGATCAGCGCTCAGCCTGCTCAGCCTGTTTCGGAAACCTTGCAGGCGCCCTGCGCAGGATAAAGGCCGCAAACCCCGAGGCCGTCGACAGGTTTACCCGCGGCTCAATCTGTATCGGGCAGGATTTCCGCGGAACAGACCTGCCGGAAGGGAAAATCGGGGTCGGCATATGTACGAAAGGCGCACCGGTTTTTATCAACGGCTGCCCGCCGTCGGAGCGGGCGATTATGGACTTCCTCAACAGGGTCCATCAACAATAAGGTAAAAAACATGAAAAGTGTTTTGCTTGTAGAAGACGACATATCACTGGCGAACGGTCTTGAATACGCTTTGAAGAAAAGCGGTTTTTCAATAAAAACCGTGTTTACCGTCTCGGAATTTATGAATCTTTACCGGTCGGCAAGTATTGAGAAAAGCTATGAAATAGTTCTTCTTGATATAAATCTGCCAGACGGAAATGGTTACGACCTTTGCCGAATGATACGCAAGGATTCAAATCTTCCTGTAATCTTTTTAACCGCATGTGATGAAGAAGTAAATGTAGTTATGGGTCTGGACATAGGCGGAGACGACTATATATCAAAGCCCTTTCGTGTAAACGAACTGATTTCGAGAATAAATGCTGTGCTGAGACGAAACTCAGCTCCACGGCAAAGCAGAAATCTTTATTCCGACGGCCCTTTTACAATAGACCGCGGGGCGGCAAGATTTTATAAAAACAGCAGCGATCTGCAGCTTACATCAACAGAATTCCGGCTGGTAAATGTTCTTCTTGAAAATAAAGGCAATATTGTAATGCGCGACAAGCTGCTTGAACAACTCTGGGATAGTAACGATCATTTTGTAGACTCCAACACACTGTCGGTATATATCAGGCGGCTTCGCGAAAAAATCGAAAAAGATCCGGCAAATCCGGAATACATAGAAACAATAAGAGGAACAGGATACAGATGGCGATAACAAATCATCAACTGATCAATACACCGGATTACAGAAGGCATTTAATTACCCTGCTGTTTATACAGATTGCCGGGTTGATACTCACTGCGGGCTTCATCACGGTTCTGCTTTATCAGATTAACGTGCGAATCGACGAAAGAATCTTCAGAATTGCGGCAGTAATTGAGAATGATTATCCCGGAAGTCTTGAAAAAGTCATCCCGGTGCTTCTGGAGGACGCCCCGGGACTCTCCGTACAACCCGGAAAAGAATATCTTGCCCGTTTCGGGTATCTTTCCGGCAGCCTGAAAAATCCTAATCCGGTTTATTCAGGAATGCTGCCTTCTGTTGTTACAGGGTTCGGTATTCTTGCGCTAATAATAACAGCTCTTAATTATTCAGGATTTTTATTCAATCAGAAAAGACTTTACAGCAGAATAGCTGAACTTTCCGATTGTATTATTTCCATTCTGGACGGAAAGCCGGCTTTTGGAAAAACAAAGCACAAAGAAGGAATTGTCGATCTTTTTGTTTGTAGATTTAATCAGATGGTAAAACTGGTTCAGTCGTCAACCGAAAAACTTTCCGGAGAAAAGCTGTTTCTGCGTAATATAATATCTGATATATCACATCAGTTGAAAACTCCGCTAGCTTCACTGATTATGTATAACGATCTTATGATAGAAGAACCGC
Organism: Spirochaetia bacterium; assembly: GCA_963675665.1. Taxonomy (GTDB): domain Bacteria; phylum Spirochaetota; class Spirochaetia; order UBA9216; family UBA9216; genus Thalassospirochaeta. Next base: position 1,108,720 of record OY776510.1, on the reverse strand, counting down.
ATATGGAAGAAGCCAGACGGGCTGAATTCCTTACGGTCTGCAGAAACCAGCTGGAACGCCTTGAATGGCTGATAAAAAGTCTTCTACAGTTAGGAAAACTCGGAGCCGGAGCAATTTCGTTTGAAAAAACCCCGTTGAATATCCTTGAACCGATAAACAGGGCTGTAGAAAATCTTCAACCGCTTGCCGGGGAAATAAATTTGAGCATTTCGGATAACAGAAATGAAATACACATGATTCCCGGAGATACAAACTGGCTTCGTGAAGCATTTATCAATATTCTGAAAAATGCAATTCAACATGTAAATCCTCAGCGGGGAGTCATCAGAATCACCTTGTCAGATACTCCGCTTTTTTTAAAAATATCCGTAAAGGATAACGGATCAGGCATTCCGGAAGCGGAACTGCCTAGGATATTTGAACGTTTTTATAAAGGAAGCAACTCTACCGGCATGCAAAATGTTGGAATAGGACTGTCTCTTGCCAAAATGATCACCGAAGCGCACAACGGCGATATAAGGGCTTCAGGATCAGACGGAAACGGGGCCGAGTTTATAATTACCTTACCTTACTGAACTGTAAGGTTCAAATTCACCATATTGAAAGATTCTCTCCCTATAATACCTATCATAAATTGAGGAATATATGGAAATAGTAAGAACAAAGAAATTGAGCAAATGGTACGGTATGGGAGAAACCAGAGTAAATGCTCTGGTTGATGTAGATCTCTCAATAGAAAAGGGAGAATTTATTTCTGTAGTCGGGCAAAGCGGTTCAGGGAAAAGCACGCTTCTACATCTTATAGGTGCAGTAGACAGGCCGGACAACGGAAAGGTTTTTATCGACAACGAAGATATTTACGAATATCCGGAGAAACAGCTTGCTGTTCTGAGAAGAAGAAAAATAGGTTTTATTTTTCAGTTTAATAATCTGCTTCCGGTATTATCAGCCGAGGAAAATATTGCAATGCCGCTGCTGATGGACAGACAAAAGATTGACAGGGATTATCTTGATGAACTGCTGAATCTGCTGGGCCTGACAAACCGGAGAGAGCACCTTCCGTCTCAGCTCTCCGGAGGACAGCAGCAGCGGGTATCAATAGGCAGAGCGTTGATATCACGGCCGTCGATAGTACTGGCGGATGAGCCTACCGGAAATCTCGACAGCAAGAACAGCCGCGATATAATGGATTTACTGAAACTGACCTGTCGAAAGCTCGACCAGACCCTTCTTCTTGTTACACACGATAACGAGCTAGCCTGTGAAGCGGACAGAGTTCTGACTGTAGATGACGGCCGGATAGTACAGGACAGGGGTATCAGATGATAAGTTCATATGACCGCCTGTCGTTCAGGTATCTTAAAAAACAGAAGAAACGCACAATTTTAAATATTCTAGGCGTTCTTATGTCGGCAGCCCTGATAACCGGAACAGGAACAATAATAGAAAGCGTAAAAAACCAGATGATACAAAGTGCCGTTAAAAGCGAAGGGAATTTCCATGTTTGCTTTAAAAACGTTGATGCGCAGCAGGCCTTTTTAATCAGAAACCATATAGCTGTGGAAAAAAGCTGCTCCGGAAAGATCGCCGGCTTTTCAGTTCTTGCCGAAACCGGCGACGATGAGATTCCGTACCGGCTGCTTCGCCTTAATCAGAATGACGAAAACGCTATGAAAATGCTGCAGATGAAAGACCGGCTAATCGAAGGCAGGTTACCGCTGAGTTCAAATGAAATTGCAGTTGAAGAAAGCGTAATAAAAATTCTCGGAAAGGATATAAAAACAGATAGTCTCATCCGTCTTAAAACAGGGCAACGCAGAAAGAACTCTGATAATTCCATAATTACAAGCCACCTTTATCCTTTATCTATTGATGAAAAAGAGGAAGATCCGCAGGAGCATTTTGATTACGAAGGAGACCGGGTATTTACGATAACAGGAATCCTGTCGGAAGACTTTTATATGTCTGAAAATTATTCTTTAAACGCTGTGATATATAAAGACCTTTCCGAACCGTCGCCCGAGGATCGGTTTAATATGCTTGTTCTGCTGAAAGATCCGGCTTCTGCGAAAGCGACGGCTGAAACGATCGCCGCCGCTATCGGTCTTGACCGTTCCGAAATACTTTACAACCACAGGTTGCTGAATTTTTCAGGCAATAGTATAGATGATAACGTCAGAACAAGTATCCTGGGTTTTGAATTTATAGTTGTTGCAATCATTGTTATTGCAACAATTGCGGTTATTTATAATTCATTCAATATTTCCCTGATTGAACGAATATCGCAATTCGGCATCATGAGGTGCATCGGAGCAGCTCCCGGTCAGATTAGAAAACTGATGCTTGGAGAAGCGGGACTGATCAGCCTTGCTGCGATTCCTCCCGGTGTATTCACAGGACTTATTGCAATGAAACTGGTTTTTCTTATTGCCGATATTCTCAGCAGAAATCCGCTTTTTGAGGGACTTCAGATAGTAATTTCTCCTAAGGTTATTTTTTATTCAATTATTATCTGTACAGCAACAGTTTTTATTTCAGTTCTCGCTCCGGCCTTTATTGCAGGAAAGATTCCGCCGATGGAGGCAGTAAGAAGCACCGGGATGTATAATCATGACAGAATAAAAAAACAGAGATTTATAAAATTCAGAGGCCTTTTCAGAAGGTTTTCAACCGTCATGGCATACCGAAACATCAGTCGCAATCGAAAAAGATTTGCCGTTACCCTTTTTTCAATGGTGATCAGCGTGGTCCTTTTTGTATCATTCGGAGGAATGCTCAGGCTTGTCGGTTCGCTGTATCTGATCCAGGATAATACCATGCCCGGACTCATGCTGGAATCGGACAGTACCGTCTCTAAAGATATTTTAAATGAACTGGAATCGTTTGAAGACATTGATCTGTTAATCAAATACACAACTACGGACATCAGTATTATTGCAGAGCCGGAAAAATTATCATCATATTATTATGATTACGTAAAAGATCTTTCTTCTTTCAGACAAACCGAAGAAGGCATCCATATTCCGAACTGCAGAATAATCTGTTACGGAGACGCAGCTCTGCCCGAGATTGAGAAATATCTTGAATCCGGAAATTCATCGGGTATCATGCTGACAAAACAAGGGCTTTTCTATAATAAATCCGGCAGAAAATCATATTTCCCGAACAGCAGTTACCGCCCGGGTGAAAATTTGATTCTCAATATTAACGGAACCTGTATGGAAGAAACAATTAGCGGTGTTTTGAGGGATGTCTATTATGAAGATTTTAATAAATCGGTAGGCGGAATTGATATTGTAGTAAACGAGTCCCTTTACGCGAAATTGACCGGGGCCGCGGATATTCAGACTATTTATATCAGATTGAAACCCGACGGCGATAAAGATGCTCTCGTTGAATATCTTGATAAAATAGCAAATACGCGGATAGGCTATAATTATATCGACGCGCAGATTCAGGCTGATGAGAATTCCCGGGAAATGCAGGCAATAAATATTTTTTTCTACGGTTTTATCTTTGTTATAGCGTTAATAAGCTGCCTGAATATCATCAATACAATAAGCACAAATCTTCTTATACGCTCGAGAGAATTCGGGATCATTCGGGCGGTCGGCCTGGATAAAGCCGGGCTAAAGATGCTGATCCTCAAAGAATGCATTATTTACAGCAGCTCGGCATTGTTACTCGGCAGCATTGCAGGCACAGGCTTATGGTACCTGCTTATAAAAGAGATGAGCAATATACGGATGTCGGTGTTCCGTATTCCCTGGCAGGAGATAGGCATTGCGGCAATCGGCCTTCTTATCATAACAATTACGGCCGGGTATTTTCCCGTAAAGAGGATAAATAAAAAAACAATTATTGATAATATAAGGTTCGAGGAGTAATATCCGGAGCGGTCGGGCCGCTGCGACTGATCATAATGCCTGATATTTTTTCATCAGGCTCGCGGCCTGACTGCAATAACCCCCGCCGAACATATTGCAGTGATTAAGAACGTGGTACAGCTTATATAAATCCATACGACCGCGCCATCCTGGTTTAAGCGGGAATTCAGCGTCATAGGAACTGTAGAAATCTGATGAAAAACCACCGAAGAGCTGAGTCATACTCAGCTCCATTTCCCTGTGCCCGTAATAAGCTGCCGGATCTATTAAAACAGGATCTCCATCCGGATTGCTGATCACATTGCCGCCCCACAGATCTCCATGAATAAGACAAGGGGGCTCTTCGGTCTCGGAAAGAATACCGGGAACATTCGGCTTCAATCTGCGCCAGCATTCAATCAGATCACGGTTCCCGCTATGCTTAACCTGGTATTCTATTCTGTTTTCTGTAAAAAACTCCGTCCAGCTGTCTTTCCATTCGTTTTTCTGCGGTGTGGAACCGATGAAATTGTCCTGATAAAATCCGAACCTCTCAGCCGAAGAACGCCGGTGCATCAAAGCAAGTTGCCGGCCCAGTTTTTTCTGAAAATCCCTGCTCCTGGGGCCCTGGGAAATATAACCGAGCACAAGAAAATGATCATCATAATTTAATACTTCAGGAACGGTTACAGCACCTGATTCCGCCATGGCCTTCAGTCCAAGGGCCTCGGCTTCCGCGGTGCCTGCAAACGAATAGCGCTTTATAAAATATTCCCGGCTATCTGTTTTTACCCTGTAGCTGCTGCCGATATCTCCGCCGCCGAGAGGGTTAGCGCTGAGAATCTTTTCTTTTATAACTCTTTTAAAATCCATGCTTTATTCTAATATGTTCAAGCAGTCCCCGGCAACTTTCTTCCAGCATATCCAGAACAATTTCGAACCCGGCAGGCCCTTTGTAATAAGGATCCGGAACATCTGCGCCTTTATCTGTTTCGGAAAAATCGTTCATCATATACACCTTGTCTCTACAAGTGCCTTGCCGATCATAACCGAGTATGTCCCGGTAATTCTCATAATCCATGGCAAGGATGTAATCAAATTCCTCCAGGTCGGATCGGGTAAATTTCCTTGATTTCGAGGTAAGCTGTAAACCGCGCTTTGCTGCATGATTTCTCATTCTTGTATCGGCAGGTTCGCCGATATGATAGGCGCTTGTTCCCGCGGAATCTATATTAAACTGATCGGACAGCCCTGCATTATCTACAAGCTTTGCAAACACGCCTTCACCTGAAGGACTGCGGCAGATATTTCCCATACAGACAAATAAAACGTTTATCATCAGACCCTGTTTTTACCAGTTACCTACCTCTTAGTCAACATGCCGTTTCCCGGTTTTTAGACTGATTAATTGTGTTCCTGCCTTGACTAACAGGACTGTCGATGATAAATATTAATTCGGTTTTTTGAAATTAATACGACAGCAAGGTGCCCTGAAAAAGTTCAGGGAGAATAGGGAAGCCGAAAAACGGCGCGGTCCCGCCACTGTACTGGAGGAGCGTTAAAACGTATGCCACTGTGGTCTTTAAGGATTACGGGAAGGTGTTTTATACGCGATGATTCACAAGCCAGGAGACCTGCCTTGCAAGTTTTTAAATACCAGGGTGATGGAAAAGTCCTTCGTAGATTTGATCTGCGAAGGACTTTTTTTTGCTGCCCCGCTCGGGGTTAAAGCACACCGAGGTAAAAGGAGAAAAGAGAAACATGAGACAGATTACAGTGAACATCAAACCGACTGACAAGAGCCTGCAGCCGGAGTTGCAGTATAAAATCGACAAAAAGACCAAACCCGTCGGTTCTCTCGGCATTCTTGAAGAGCTTGCGCTTAAAATGGGGCTGATTCAGCACAGCCTTGTTCCGGCCGTAGAAAGAAAAGGCATCATCGTATTTGCAGCGGATCACGGAATTACAGCAGAAGGGATTTCAGCCTACCCTGCCGACGTAACCCCGCAGATGGTATTGAATTTTCTTAACGGAGGGGCGGCTATAAATGTGTTCTGCCGAACGGGAAACATCGAAATGGCCGTTGTTGATATCGGTGTAAATCACGATTTTACGGCAGATAAAAATCTTATAGATAAAAAAATACGCAAGGGAACACGCAATTTTGCCGTCGAACCGGCAATGACTGAAGAAGAGGTTTACGGGGCCCTTCAGGCCGGAATGGACGCATTTTTCGTTATGCATAAAAAACATAATCTGCAGATTATCGGCCTTGGAGAAATGGGAATAGGCAATACAACTTCCGCTTCGGCAATTATAGCTGCAATATCCGGACTGTCGGCCGAAAACATTGTAGGACACGGTACCGGACTGGATAAAAAGGGACTGGAACATAAAGCGGCGGTTATCCAAAAGGCTTTGGAGTACCATAAACCCGACGCAAACAACGGAATCGACATACTCAGGAAGATCGGCGGACTTGAGATTGCCGGAATGGCGGGCGCTGCTCTCGCGGCTGCTGAAAACGGGGTAGCTGTTGTATTTGACGGGCTTATTTCCACTTCAGCGGCTTTGATAGCAGCCCGGCTGAACCCGGCTGTTATCGATTTTGCATTTGCCGGGCATAATTCGGTTGAAAAAGGCCATAAAGTCGCTCTGGAAATACTGCGCCTGCGTCCGATTGTAGACTTTAACCTGCGGCTCGGAGAAGGAACAGGCGCTGCCCTTGCAATGCATGTAATTGAAAACGCATGCGCTTTTTTAAGAGAAATGTCTTCATTTGAAGATGCAGGCGTATCCGGCAAACTTTAACAATTATTATGCAGAGACAATAAGAATCTTAAGCCCCCTGCCGTCTTCCTCCGGAAGGAAGTCGTCCGGAGGCTGAACCCTTTCAATAGTCGAAAAACCGGGCAGACAATTTCTTACCATATTTTCAAAATCTTCCCAGTTCCAGCCGGAACCGTTACAGGAAAGAAATAAAACCCCTTTCGGGCTTAACATTTCAGGAAATCTTCTAAGTAACCGGGGATAGTCCTTCTGTATAACAAAACTTCCTTTCTGACTGGGCGGGGGATCCGCTATAATTATATTATAAGGCCCTTCTCTCCTGAGTTTTCCAATAGATTTGAATATATCATGCGGCAGAAACCGGGCCTGGTTTCGGTAGCCGCCGGAGATTACATCACTGTTCAGAATATGGTTTTTTCTTCCTATTTCCAGTGAGCGTTTGTTTTTATCAATATTGACAACCTTATCCGCTCCTTCCGCCAGAGCAGCCACCGAAAAGGAACATGTATACGAGAACAGATTCAGTACATTTATGTCCTTTGATCCTGCATTTTTCATCAGCCCCACGGTTTTTCGTATCAGATTCCTGCCGCTTCGCATATCAATAAAGAACCCGGGATTTTGCCCGCGTAGGGGATTTAAATAATACTTCAGACCGTTTTCGGTTATAAGTATCTCATCAGAAACATCTTCCGACTGAAATCTAGTTACAGCCGGTCTTATAGAACGATCCTGAATCAGAACCGGGCAGTTCCTGAATTTTATATTCAGAATCCCGACAAGCTTTTCTATCATGGAATCCGAATAATCACGATATAAAGTTATGTACAGTAACGGAGGGTAAAAATCCATATTGAAATCAAAAAATCCGCTGTCCGAGGCACCCCGTCCGTAAAAAATTCTTGCCGGCTCCGCAGGAAGCCCGTCGGCTGAAAGAAGTACCGGCAGTTTTTTAAGATTCATTTCAATTAATTGGAACAGTTTTTCTTCATTAAATTCGTTTTTCATTCGATCAGTATACAGTAGTTTCGTGATTTATTTTTCCAGAAATGAGATTGCCCGATGCCTGACGAAGGTATGAATACTTCTGTCGGCTTCAATATTCTTTGCGGGGAGAAATCCTCCCGCCATTGATTTGTGACCGCCGCCGAATCCTTTGCCCTCAAGGATAGATTTAACCATCTCTTCAGCGCTGACCCCGGGATTGATGCTGCGAAGGGAGAATTTTATCCCCTCGGGCCTCGGAGAATAGGCCACGACAATATTCACTCCCGCAACAGAAAGAACAATGTCTCCTGCTGCGCCAAGCAGCGAATCGTTACAATTATCCAGGTAAAGAAAACCTGCTTCATCATATATCTCTACGGATTGAAAGGCCCGGGCATAATCGTCCAGATCAGCCTTGCTTATCTGATTTCCCTTCAATTCGGTTATCAACGATATATCGGATAGTCGATAAAGGCGGTAGAACATGTTGATATCAAGCTCGGAAACGCCCCGCGAGAGGTCCGAAGTATCCATAAATATTCCGTACAGGAGAGTTGTGGCAATATTTCTGGGAATTTCAATCCCGTTTTCAAAAAAATATTCGGCGATTATACTTGAGCAGGCGCCGACTTCCGGTCTCAGATCACTGAATCGGTACCCGCCGTCCTTTTCATTCAGTTCGTGATGATCAATACACGCAACTTCGTCGGTAACAAGATCCGTAACGTTCGAATTATGTTTCTGCACATCAATAAGAACAGTCCAGTCTTCTTCTCCCATTGTTTCGACTTCAAAAGCCGGTTTCATTTTAACACCGAACAATTCAAGCATTTTTAACGAGTTGGCTTTTTCAATTTCATATTCATATACAATTTCAGAATTTATTCCCTTTTCCTTAAGAAGATACTGCAGACCGAAAGCGGCAGCAATTGCATCAGGATCGGGAACATTATGGGGCTGGATAAATACTTCATCGGGGGCCTGCTTAAGCAGGGCAGCCAACTGATCAAGTTTGGTCATATCATAAGAATACAACAGTTAAAAGAAAAACTCCATCAGTCAGCAATCTCTTTTAAACAGAACGCTTCCTATATGTAGCCTTCTTCAAGAGCCAGATCATATTCCTGGGGATAGTCTTCAAGTTCATCAACATCCAGCCCGTAATATTCATAGTAGGCAAAATCAGGATCATCCTGAAATTTCAAATACTCTCGTTCAGCGTCATTTTTCCTTATAAAAACATCAACAAGACTGACGCCGTCCGTAACAAACCAGAGTTTTCTTGCCATTTTATTCTCCTTAAAAATAAGGTACAAATAGCTGCCGGGCTCTTCTGCTGTAATGATGAAGGGAAAGGGTCCATGGATCCGCACCAACCTCATACTTATACCTTAAAAACAAAAACTGCCGATTAATCAGCCACTTTAACCTAAAAGATATAAGCAGACATTGTTAGCATTAAGGTTCCTTTGCCTGCTGTAAATTCAGTTTAAATATATCCTATTTTATAATTATGTCAAGATAATTTCGGGAACGGAAAACGAATCAAAACATTTCATTGTAAACAGAATATATGACGTGATATAATCTTGTTACATTAAGATTGAAAAAGAATGAAAAAATATAATAATCTTTTTTTTATAATATTCGGTGTTTTCCTTATTTTATCATGCCCCAAACCCATGCTTGAGGAGTCGCTGCTTCAGGTAAAAGACATGATTTCTCCTGTTATTACCATTAAATCTCCGGAAGAAGGGGCTTTCTATGCTTCAACAATTGTTGTTGAGGGCTCGGTTTCAGATACCGCTGATTCGGAAGAAACTTCAGGAGCAGTTTCAACTCTTCAATATGAGGTTCTCTCCACTTCCATTGCCGACGCTGTAGAATTGGCTGACGACGGTACATTTACTTTCAGTTTTCCTGCCGACAATCTCTCCGGTTCAGTAACCATAGTCTTGACAGCTGAAGACTGGAACGGCAATATCACCGCGGTATCTATAACGCTGGTCGACGGAGGAAACGATATTCCCAGTTTCCTGTTTGCTCCCGGGAACAAACAGGCTGTACTTGCCTGGGATGAGGTAACCCTTTCGGAAGAGTATATTATCCATGAACTGGTAAGCGGAAGTTCTTATTCCGGAGCTGTTTCGCCTTATACCGTTACCGGACTCAAAAACGGTTATCAGTATACATTTATGCTCGAGTCAGTATCATCCTCAGGCGAAAACAACATATCGGAGGAAATAAGCTGTATCCCCCTTTCCGAAAACACCCTCATCCCCGCAGTAAAAGGAGAATACGACGGCATCCGTTTGTCATGGTCAACCATTCCCGGGACCGACAGGTATCAGGTCTTTCGGACCATGATGAGCGGGACCGGTCCTTTTTACCCGGTCAGCGGGGCCCTCAGCGCTTCTTCTTATTTCGATACCCAGACTGAACCGGGAGAAAAATATTATTATGCAGTCGCCCCCTTTGAGCAGAGGGACATACTCAGTGCCCCGGCACGCGGAACCCGCGCGTTTTTTCCCCGTGACAATCAGCGGCTGTCGTTCCCTGTTTGTATTCCCGGGGCCAGTTACTCCGCCGACGTTACCGTTCAGGGTAATTACCTTTATACCGCCGAAGGATCAACCAAAAAGAAAATCGGCATTTTCGATATATCACAGCCCGACAAACCGGTTTATTCCGGATACCTTTCCATGCCGAATACCCCGGCCGCCGTTTTTTCCGATGATGCGTACCTGTATGTATGCGGGTATAATTTTTTCCGGATATATTCCATAACAGCTGCTCCAGCGGCCCCCTACCTTGCTTATTCCTATACCTTCACTTCAAACGGCGAGTGCAAGGATCTTGTCGTTTCCGGTAATTTTGTTTATATTCCGGCTAATTATTACGGTATCTGGAAATTCGATATCAGCAACCTCGCGTCCGTTCCAGCCCCTGTAAGCCTTGTACTGCCGAGAGCTTTTTACGGCATAACAACGGACGATTCATATTTATATGTAGCTTCCGGCCAGGCCTCGGAAGAATTTGTAATAGTGGAAATTGATTCATTTACCAAAACCGGGGGAGCCGACCTTCCGGACTCTCACCCCTTCGATGTGGCCGTCAGCGGAAATTCCGCCTTTTTCGCCGATTACTTAAGCGGTATATGTTACGTGGATATAACTGCGAAAACCGGAGATCTGTCTGCAACAGTAGAGTCTTATAACTTTCTCAATCCTGTTGCCAATAATTCCCAGGGAATAGCCGTTCGCGGAAAATTCGCCTTCGTAACGGAAGGGCAGAACGGCGGTCCCGGTAACGGCCTGCATATTATTGATGTTTCCAATCCCACGGCAATGTCGCTGGTAAAATCCTACCATTCAAACGGGTATGCCGCAGCCGTGGCCCTCTCAGGAGCATATGCTTACATCGCAGACAGCGATGAAGGCGTCCAGACAGTGAATATTGCGGAGCCCGGGGAGCCCTTGCTGCTGTCATTTACAGCTTCCTCCACAGCAATTACAGGTGTGGCCGTGGAAGGTGATACCGCCGTTCTGTCAAACGGAGCTTACGGAATCAAAATATACGACGTTGCCGATCCGGAAAACACGACTCCTGTCTGGAAGAAAACTGTCGATACTCCCAATTCTGCGACAAAATGTACGATACAGGGAAATTACGGGTACATTGCGGACAATATGAACGGCCTGCAGATTGCCGATATCGGAATTCCTGCCGAAGCCGCTATTTCAGGGTCTTATCCGATTGGCGACGGAAGCAACGCCGTCAACGTCTTCGCCCGCGGAGATACTGTTTTTCTCCTCAATTACAACAGCCCCTATCTTCGGGTTATTGATATTTCTTCGCCGAATCAGCCGGATTTTCTCGGGGGCCTATCTCTTTCCGACACTCCGAAGGGAATAGACTTTTCAGACGGTTTACTATATTGTTCCGATAATTATTTAAGGATTATTGATGTTTCGACTGCAACCGCCCCGTTTATTATCGGCACATCAACCCTGCCAGCCGCAAGCTACGACCTGGTGGTCCGGGACGATTTTGCCTTTATAGCCGACAATTCAAGCGGTCTCCTAATCCTGGATATAAGCAACCCGGACAATATAACCGAAGAAGGCTCCTACATTCCGGCGTCATCTTCGGTCCGGGCTGTAGACATTCAGGGAGATTATGCTTTTATCGGCAACGGCGAGTACAAAAACCTGATTATTCTCGATATTTCCGACCCGGCATCATCCCGGGTAGTAGCTGAATATTCGGTCGGCTCAACAATATACGAATGCCGCGTACTCGGTGAATACTGTTATATTGCTTCCGCCGGCGGCATGACTATATTCGACCTCTGGCCCTGGAACAATTAATAATTTTCAGGGCGTTATTTTATAACGGCCAGAACAACTTTGAAAATAACGCTCCCCCAGATCAGTAATATTACTGCGCCTGCCTTCCAGTTCTTCTTCAGGGACAGCGGCTGTTCTTCGGCCAGTCTCAGCGACTCCTCCATTATTCCGTCGGGAATTCTTTTTATACACAGGGTAATAAGCGCCGGAAGAATTATTAAATCATCAATGTATCCCAGAACGGGGATAAAATCCGGAATCAAATCTATCGGGCTTAAAGCATATGCTGTTGTGAAAATTATCAGGAACCTGGTAAATCCCGGCAATTCAGGGTTTCTGCCTGCATAATATACCGCCGTTACCATTTTTCCGAGTTCCCGTGCCTTCATTTTCAATTTGACGATCAGTCTGGTCATGTTATTTATTATAACTGAAAAAAATATCCTTTTCATAGAAGAAGATAGACGTATTCTTATATATTCACTAATATGCAAATTATGAACAGGTTATCGGTGGATCTTAATTCATTAACTCCTCTCGGCTGGCGTGAATGGATTAGTTTTCCTGAATGGGAAATAGGATATATTAAAGCCAAGGTTGATACCGGGGCAAAAACCTCATCATTACATGCTGAAGATATCAGCATATTCGAACACCAGGGAGTAAGGATGGTAACATTTACCGTGTATCCGTGGCAAAACAGCAATTCGGATAAAAAAGCAGTAACTGCCGAATTGATTGCATTCAGAAATATCCGCAGCTCTTCCGGCAGCATGGAAAGACGTCCTGTAATTCGGACCGGCATAAATGTAGCGGGACGCTATATAAATACGGAATTAACGCTGACAAACAGGAAACTTATGGGATTCAGAATGCTTCTCGGCCGAAAAGCGCTGGATCAGAACTTTCTGGTAATAACCGGGAAATCATATCTGGGGAAAAAAGCCCCTTCAAATATTCGGAAATTAAACAGCGGAGGACTGCAGGAATAATGAAAATTGCAATTCTTTCATGCGCCCCGAAATCTTACAGCACCCAAAGATTGAAAATGGCTGCAGCAGAACGTGGATATGACAGTAAAATCATGAATACTCTCAGGTTTGCAATAGATTTTTCCGGAAATGAGCCGGACCTGCAATATCGCGGAAATCCGGTTCACGATTTTGATGCCGTAATCCCCCGGATTGGAGCATCAATAACATATTTCGGAACAGCAGTTGTCCGGCAATTTGAACAGATGGATGTATACACTCCGAATACTTCAAACGGAATACTCAATTCAAGAGACAAGCTCCGCGCGACCCAAATTTTATCAAGACACGATATAGGAATTCCGGCGACCACCTTTGTACGGGACAGAAAAGATGTTATACCGGCAATTGAAAGGGTCGGCGGCGCTCCCGTTATTATCAAGCTTCTTGAAGGAACCCAGGGGATAGGAGTAATTCTCGCCCCGGATAAAAAGGTTGCAGAAGCAATTATTGAAACCCTCCATAGCACCAAGCAGAATGTGCTTATCCAGAATTATGTGGGAGAAAGCAAGGGCAGCGATATAAGGGCTTTCGTTGTCGGCGATCGTGTTGTTGCTGCCATGCGAAGAACAGCCAGGGGCGATGAATTTCGTTCCAATTATCATAGGGGCGGATCAACTGAAGCCGTTAAACTTACTGCAGAATATGAGCGTACGGCAGTAAGAACAGCCCAGATAATGGGGCTTAAGGTCGCCGGCGTAGATATGATAGAAAGCGGCGGCGGGCCGCTTATTCTGGAAGTCAATTCATCACCGGGGCTTGAAGGAATTGAAAAAGCGACAAACCTGGATATAGCCGGCTCAATAATCGATTATATATCAAATCAGGTTGCATTTCCCGAACTTGATGTCAGGCAAAGGCTTACCGTAAGCACAGGCTACGGAGTAGCCGAACTTCTTGTAAAGGAAGACAGTCATCTGATAGGTTCAAGCATCAGGGATTCCGGATTGAGGGACAACGACATAACGGTTCTTACGCTGCACAGAGGTACTGAAGTAATCCCAAACCCGAGGGACTCCAGAATACTGGAAGCCAACGACAGGCTGCTTTGTTTCGGCAAACTTGAAGCAATGCGCAGCATGATACCGAAACGACAGCCGAGAAGACCTAAAATTCATCAATTACCCGATGATTTACCTTTACCGGAATAACCGTCCGGGTTTATTCATAAAAAGACAGCACCGGATAAATGAATTAAACAAAAAAAAGGGGAGCTTTTAACGCTCCCCGATGTAAAATCGTTTTTTTAGAATCCCGGCATGTAAGGCTTATATGAGCTTCCGTCGACTACAGGAGTTTCCATAAAATTCCAGTACGGGTCCCACTGCTGTCCGGCCTTCCAGCCTTCTTTTACTACCTTGATTACAAAAGGAGCCAACTGATCGGTTTCATCAATTGGAGACTGTATAATCAGGTTTGTTATGTAACCGGCTTCTATCGATTCCATTCCGGCCTTGCTTCCGCCTAAAGATACCGACGGTATTTCACCAGGTTTATAACCGGCTTCTTCAAGCGCAATACCTACACCGGCGCCCATATCATCACTATGAGACCAGATTAAATCAATATCAGCACCATAACTTGTGATAAAATCGGACATAACCCTGACCGCATCATCTTTTACCCAGTCTGCAGGCTGTGCTGCCAGAACCTTGATACCCGGGTTAAGCACATCTTTAAAACCTTCGGTTCTCTTGATGGACGCATCCTGTCCTGTTGCACCTTCAACGATAACTACGTTTCCTGAACTTCCAAGAATCTCGTTGGCAGTATTTCCGGCAACCTTTCCTTCTTCATAGTTGTTCGGTCCAAAATAAAGAGTTGTATAGGGAACTGATGCTTCAACAGGCTGACCGTTTCCCATAATTACAGGTATTCCCGCATCATAAGCTTTTTTGATTGCTGTAGCCATTGCCGCAGAATCAACGGGAAATACAACTATCGCCTTGGGGCTCATTGCAATTGCATCGTCCATCTGGCTTGACTGCAGCTGTGCATCAAACTTGCCGTCAAACATGAACATCTCAATTCCTTCAGCATTCAGGTGTTTTTCAAGATTGTCGGAATATAACGGCGGATACGGCGATTGCATACCGATATTAAGTAAAACAACAGTATCTCCCTCTTCCTGTGCTCCGCCTGCAACTGCAAAAGATGCTGCCATTGCAAAGCAAACAAACATAATCAAGACTTTTCTCATTTCCAATCTCCTTTTGTTTATAGCGCCTGCCGAACATAATATACAATTCGGATGCAGACTGCCATTATAATTTAAAAGTTTAATACCACTTCCTCTATTTGTCAAGCTACTTTATTAAGTAATTTTACTAATAAATCCGTATATTTTCAGGAAAAATATTACTAAATTTGTAGCATATTATGTAAATTTATCTAATTATCACCACTTTAGACGGCAAATTAGACCGTTTTACTCATTATCCCATTCTAATTGGTTCAAATACAAAAATTGAGTGATTTCACATTTTTGCTTTATTAAATTATTTTATTATCTTTAAAATCGAGTAGGCAGAAATCAATAAATTTCTGCCTCTCACACCACCGTACGTACCGTTCGGTATACGGCGGTTCAACCAAATAGACTGTGGTACCTCAAATCAAGTACCACCCGATCAGCCTCCATGCGTTTCGTATGGAGTTTCTTGTAGAAATCCAGAGCATCTAACAACCCAAAGTGATTATGAATTATATCGTTCTTCAACAGAGGATTCATAACACCGGCCATTTTCCAATAAGAGTTGCTTCCAAGTTTCCAATGGCTCAGAACAGAATCACTAACGCCTAATTGTCTCAAACGATGTTTTCTATTCCTTCCGGTTTTCCACTGTTTCCAAAGATATTGGCGAATGCGTCTTCTTGTCCACTCCACCAACCTTTCGAGGTAGTTTTTCATGGAGCTTCTTGCGAAGTATCCTATCCATCCTCTGAACATGCTGTTAAGCTCTTTAATAACCGTTTCAATCTTTACTCCTCTGTTACGTCGGGTAATTAGTCTGATACGGTCTTCGAGCTTCTTAAGTTTCTTCTTTTGAGGATAGACTATTCCTAATATTTCCTGTTTCCCGTAGGTCAAGAAGGTGAATCCGAGGAAGGAAGAGCCCGCGGCTTTTCGCGCCTCTGTCTTTTCCATATTCACTTTAAGTTTTAATTTTCGCTCAAGATAGCTTTTCACACTATCTCTCACCCGGTAAGAAGACCTCTTGCTCTTTGTGAAGATGTTACAGTCATCTGCGTACCTGACAAAACGTAATCCCCGCTTTTCCAATTCCTTGTCATACGGGGTTAGATAAATATTTGACAGTAGTGGAGACAGCGGTCCCCCCTGAGGTGTTCCCAAGGCTGTGGCCATCATACTTCCATCCGTCATCACTCCGCTTTTTAAGAATACGTAGATGAGCCTCCTGATGTCCTTATCGTCCATGTGTTTGTCTATCAAACTCATTAGGATGTCATGGTTTACAGTGTCGAAGAACTTGGATAAATCCAAATCAACTACATGGGTGTATCCTTCGGACATGTAGGTCTGGGCGAGTCGAACCGCATCTTCTGCGCTTCTGTTCGGTCGAAACCCAAAACTAAAGTCGCTGAAAGTCGGTTCAAACACCGGAGTTAAAACCTGAACCATAGCCTGTTGGATTACACGGTCTATTACCGTGGGGATCCCCAGAAGTCGTACGCCCCCGTTGTCTTTTGGTATTTCTACTCGCAGTACTGGTTTTGGTTTGTACTTCCTGCTCAAAATCTGCCTGCATATTTCAGGATAGTTCGCCTCGAAGTATTTCGGGAGTTCTTCTACTCCCATTCCATCCACTCCACAGGCACCTTTATTTGCCATCACCTTTCTGACAGCTTCCTGAATATTTGCAGGGGAAATCGTAAGCGGTAATTCTTTCCTTCTTGCGAAAATCTGAAAATGTACTATCCTCCGGGAAAAGAATCACGGAGGAATGAAATGAAGAAGATAATCAAAAACTGGGAAGAAATATTTGAACAACAACAGATGAGCGGAAAATCAATTCCGGAGTTTTGCAAAGAGATTGAAATTCATCCAAATACTTTCTATAAGCACAGAAAACGGTTCGGTATGAACCTGTCAAAGAGCTCAGAGATAATAGAAATAAAACCCGTTCAATCTGTAGCAGCTGCACCAATTGTATTGAAGTCCAAAAAGTTTTTAATATCAATAACTGCCGGGTTTGATGAAGCCGAGCTGAAATCAGTTCTGAGAATAATCGGAGAACTTGAATGATTTTCGATTATACAGATTACCGATATTTTATACGGCCCGGCAAAACGGATTTAAGAAAAGGGGTAAACGGATTGAGCCTTCAGATTCAGAACGTAATGCATAATGACCCGTTTTCGAAAAGTTTGTTTCTGTTCTGTAACGGCCAACAAAAACTTTTGAAAATTGTCTACTGGGATCGAAACGGATTCTGCCTATGGCAGAAACGGTTGGAGAAGAACAAGTTTCCCTGGCCTGAAACAGAAGAAGAGGCCAGAGAAATCAGATTCGAGGAACTTAAGATGCTGCTGGACGGGATAGATTTCTTCAACGCGCATAAAGAATTATCATATTCCCGCGTTTAATGCTTCACACCGGAATTTAATCATGTTAAAATTTATTTATGAACAGCCAGGCTTTGCTTGAAGAGAATGAGAAATTAAAAATAAAAATTGCCCGATTAGAAGAGCAGGTCCAGCTTTTGCAATCTCTTCATTTCGGAACAAAATCAGAGAAGCTCACGAATGAAAATAAAAAACAGGCGTCACTTTTCAACGAGGCAGAGGATACGGCATTTGAGCAGAACGAAGAAATAGAAACTGAGACCCGTGAAGTAAAAGCTCACACGAAAACTGTTCGTAAGGGTGTCGGTAGAAAAGCTCTGTCAGAAGATCTTCCCCGAGAAATTATTGAATACGATATTGATGAGGAAGATAAAACATGCGCTTGCGGAACTGAGAAGATTTGTATTGGTGAAGATGTCTCCGAACGGCTATGCATAGTTCCTGCGAAAGTAGTAGTCAGGCGTGAGATAAAGAAAAAATATGTTTGCAGAAATTGTGAAGGAACCACCGATGAAACTTCGGGGGTGCAGACTGCTGAAGGGATTAAACATCTGATCGCCGGGAGCATTGCCGATGAAAGCCTTCTCGCGTGGATCATAAATGAGAAGTTTGAATATGCTCTCCCGTTCTACCGTCAGAGCAAGAGACTGAATACAATTGGTGCAGATATTCCAAGGGCAACACTGAGCACATTGGCAATAAAGTGCGCTGATAAATGCAGACCGATTTATGAGTTGCTTAAAGATAATATTAAAAACGGGCCGATAATAAATGCCGATGAAACCCGGGTACAGGTTTTGAAAGAAAAAGGTCGCAAAGCACAGGATAAATCCTGGATGTGGGTCTTTCTTGGCGGAAAACCTGATAAAAAATCGGTAGTGTTTCAGTATGAAACAGGCCGTTCTCATGAAATACCGTATGATTTTCTGCAAGGTTATACCGGTTGGCTGCAGACTGATGATTATGAGGCCTATCACACTGCTTTGAAAAGGCTGCGAAAAGATGGACATGATGGACCCCGTCATGTTTTATGTTGGGCGCATGCCAGAAGGTATTTTTATAAATACTGGGAGATGTCTAAATCTCCGGAAGTAAAACATATACTTGAATTGATTAAAGACCTGTTCGAGCTTGAAGCCCTGCGCGAGCAATATTCCCAAAAAGGCTTTCAGAAGCATCGAGCCAACCAGGCCGGATCTATCCTTGATTCTTTATTCAAACAGCTTACTAAACATGCAGCAGGGACTCCGCCTACAATGGCTTTCGGGAAGGCGATATCATACACGCTTGATAACTGGGTTCAGTTAAAGTTATACTTGGAAGATCCGCTGCTTACTCCGTCGAACAACATTGCTGAAAATGCAATCCGGCCGTTTGTAATCGGACGGAAGAACTGGTTGTTTTCCGACACCGAACATGGAGCCGAATCTTCGGCGGTACTCTACAGTCTTGTTGAATCTGCTAAATTGCAGAAGCTATCGGTCTATGATTACTTCTACTATGTTTTTCGCAAGTTACCGTACTGTGAAGAACCCGCAGATTATGAAAAACTGCTACCGTTCAACCTGACCGCTGAACAGATAAAGTCATAGGGGAAGAATTACCGCTTACGGGAAATCAGTTGTTCGCATAGATTGGTATTCGGTATTAACTTGTCGTCCTTTCTCATGTGTTCCTTTCTACTCTGAATTATCCCCTGTGAAGACTTTTTTTTTCGTCGTTCGGATTATCAGGTAGGCCTTTCCGCTTTGAAAGGTATTTGATTGTTCAGCCCTTCATGATGTTTCCTCATCACTACTATGGCTTCTGCTGACTTCTCATGGCAAGCTTTACTCCGTCTATAATAAGCGATATTGCAGCCTAAGACGTCCATGAGACCTCCCCCGTTAAGGATAATGACTTTCCTTCCATGTAACCGCCACATTTACTTCATCAGTTGTAGTGCGGATTTCGTCACTTTTAGCAAACTCGTCCACTGATAAAGCCTTATATGTGATTTCTGTTCGTCGGTTCGGAAATTTGCCTCATGCTTCCTTCAGACCCAGCCTCACGACTACGCCCTTGCTGTCAGCTAACAGTTTCTTTAACACTACCACCTGTAACGGACTCTCACCGTCAAGTCATTACCCATGCAGGGCA
Source organism: Spirochaetia bacterium (assembly GCA_963675665.1). Classification (GTDB taxonomy): domain Bacteria; phylum Spirochaetota; class Spirochaetia; order UBA9216; family UBA9216; genus Thalassospirochaeta. Next base: position 1,088,971 of record OY776510.1, on the reverse strand, counting down.
AACTAAAAACTGCCCGGAAACTAAAAGTATCCGGGCAGTGAATAAGTAATCTAGTCCAGAGTAAACTCAGGAAGGTTTGCGACCATTGGAGCAGGTCGCTCAAAACTGCTCTTGGGGTTATAGTTTTTTTCAGTATCAGCAGAGATTAATATTCCATGCATAACCTCGAGTGCATGATAAGCCATCTCACCACTGGCCCTGTGAACACGACCTGACTGAAGGGCGGTAGTTAAATCTGCAAGACCAACGCCGCGACTGTTGCTGTTGTACTGAAAAAGGGTTGGGATTCTCGGCCATTCAGTCGCTTCCGGACGTCTTGGAATCTGCGTAGGAAAACCAAGCCAGTCAGATTCATCCTTTGTTCTAAACTTTATAGGCCCTTCAAACGTATTCGGCCCGCCATATGGATCAGCATCATCAATCGATAATGTACCTTCTGTTCCATATAATTCCAACCTGGGCAATTTAGAATCCCATACATCGAATGTTACGATTAAATTTACAATTGCTCCGTTCTCAAACTGGAGAATACCTGAAACATGAGTGGGAACCTCTACATCCATCAATTGACCTTTAAGAGGCTCACATTTTATCTCTCTCTGTTTATACGTAGTGGCAATAGCACCTGAGATACTCTTTACCGGTCCCAATGTAGACAACAGGGCTGTTATATAGTAAGGTGCCATATCAAAAAGAGGACCTGCCCCTTTCTTATAGTAAAAATCAGGGCCGGGATGCCATAACTCATGTCCAGGAATGAGCATAGTAGCTGTCCCACCGATAATATTGCCCAGCCAGCCGTCATCAACTATCTTTCTAACCATCTGCATCCTGCCGCCAAGAAATGTATCGGGTGCGCAGCCTACCCTGAGATTCTTCTTCTTTGCCAGCTCTATAGTTTTCAAACCGTCTTCAAGATCAACTGCCAGAGGTTTTTCACACCAGACGTGTTTTCCTGCTTCAAGTGCTCCTAAATTTACTTCTGCATGAGACTGCGGATTTGTGAGGTCCAATACCACTTCAATCTCAGGATCATCATATATATCCTGATTTGTACATACCCGGGGAATACCATATTTTTCAGCTCGATCAACTGCTCTTTCATTAATTAGATCAGAGCAGGCCACAATTTCATACGATTTAAAATTCTGTGCATTCTCAATATAGATAGCTGAAATGACTCCGCATCCAATTAAGCCTACCTTTACTTTATCTGCCATTATTATTTCCTCCTGTTATTTACTATTTTGATGCCCATAGTATTCCGCGTTTAATCATCTCCGTCAGAGTCGGCTCCTTCATATCAGAGAAAATATGCGGGCAGGAGGTAAAGAAAACTCTTCCAAGTCCGAAATATTTAGTCCATGCAACAGGCATGTCGACAGGTCCATTCAAAACATGAGGTCCTGATGCTGCAGTTTCAGGCTCAAAATTCCATACTCCGTATCCGCTTACCGGTTCAATATCAGAGTTCATGTCGGGAACAAAAGGACCTACACCAACAGGTACTCTTGTAGTAGCAAGCACATTGGCAGCCGGATCAATATGCATATAGTACTGCTCAGATTCCATATCAAAATCCGGTAAATCCTTTACGATGTCATGGCTGCCTCTCTTAATATTAACTGTATACTTCACCTTCTGTCCGCCGGGGTGCGATACCCACTGTCCTCCGGTCATAAACTGCCAGTCCATGCAGTCGTGAAAAGAATCACACATACCACCATGAACTCCTGCAATTCCACAACCATTAATTACCGCCTTGACTACAGGTCCATACTGTTTCTGCGTGATTGTGTCGTTTGTCCAGTGAGGCAGGAATAAATCCAGCCCCATCATCATTTTTTCATCCTCCAGTATCTCAAGTGTATCCGAGACTTCTACTTCATAACCTTCTTTTACCAGAAAATCTCGATAAAACTCTGAAAACTCCACAGGATTATGGCCTACCCAGCCGCCTCTGACGATTAATGCCTTTTTTGCCATTTTCTTCTCCATATATAAAGATATTTAAAAGGATTTGTTTACCAATTACACTTTCAAACAGCCTCCCTTTTAGTAATAAATAATTTTAAGTCATGACTTTTCATTTGTCAAGCTGCTTTATTAAGATACTTTACTTTTATACATTTTAAATTCTTCTTCTAAATGGTTAATGATTACCACTTTTAATATTGAAAAATATCATATTTTTAAAAAACTGATTCTAAATAAAACCAGAAAAATCCAAGAGCATAGCTATTTGAAAGCTAAAAATGTTTGGTACAAGACATTAAGATTAACAACCCAACATTATTAGGATGCTTTATAAAGACTAAGCTACAAGAAAAATGATTTGCAATATGTGAACTCTCAACATTTTTCAAATATTTAAAAGACCTTCGAAGCTTATTTATACAACAAATTCGATTGCGATCTTTCCGAATGAAGATTCGTTGGTCAAGCTTTTCTGCATTACAACTGAATGGCTTGAAACGAAATGGTTTCAGAAAATCATGAACCGGGGTTCGATATAATCCCAGTTCATGATTCATTTCAGCGAACATCTAAAGCAATATGAGCTTTAAGAGGCTCACAAAAAAACACAGAATTCCTGACACTCCCAAGCTTATTTATCTAATACATACTTAGTTAATCCTAATGGTAATGGTTCAGGTCTTGTAAATGTTCCTTCAAGGTTATAATATTTCCCTGAATCAGCAGATTTATAAATTCCATCCATAACTTCCAGTGCATGAAAGCCCATTTCTAAACTCGCTCTATGTTCTCTTCCGGATATTAAAGCTGTTGCCATATCAGAAAGTCCTAGACATCTGCTGTCAGTATTATAATCATACAATGTTGGTATTTTATGCCATGGTGTTTCTTTATTGTCTATAAGGTCATGATGCCACCAGTCAATATCTTTATGTGTTTTTAATAAAGTCTCACCGCCAAATAAATTAGGTCCTCCCATTGGATCAGCATCTTCCATGCATAAAGTACCTCTAGTTCCGTAAATCTCAAAACGTGGGGTTTTTGAATTCCACACATCAAAACTTGTTGTAAGACCTGCAATAGCTCCACTTTCAAATTCAATTGTACCAGAAACATGAGTTGGTACATCAACGCCTATAACTTGACCATTTAATGGTTCACTTGTTATTGTTCTTTGATTAAAAGTAATATTTTTAGCTCCGGAAACTCTTTTAACTGGTCCCATTAATGATAATAATGCAGATACATAATATGGTCCCATATCAAATAATGGTCCACCACCTCTTTTATAGTAAAACTCCGGATTTGGATGCCATACTTCATGTCCATGACATACCATAGAACAAGAAGCCCCTAAAACATCTCCTATCCATCCATCGTCAATAAGCTTTCTAAATGTTTGTAATCTTCCCCCTAAAAACAAATCAGGCGCAACCCCGACCCGCAAACCTTTTTCTTTGGCAAGATCTACAATTTGTTTCCCTTCCTCAATATTAACAGCTAAAGGTTTTTCTGTGTATAGGTTTTTTCCAGCATTTAGAATCATTAGACTTACTTCTAAATGATTATATGGTTCAGTAATATTCAGTACTAATTCTATTTCCGGATCTGCCAGTAATTCTTCGTCCGTTACTGCTTTAATGTTAAACTGCTTAGCTCTTTTTTCTGCTTTTTCTGCAATTAAATCGGCACAAGCTACAAATTCTACAGCTTCAAATTTTTGTGCGTTTTTCATATATATTTCAGATATAACACCACAACCGATAACGCCAACTTTGATGACTTCTTTCTCCATTTTATTCCCCTTGATGTAAATTTATCTATTTTGTCAAATGATAAAAATTTCAATAATCTCTATCAATCAATTTTTCCAGTACACTGCTAAAATAAGCATAGAAATCCATGAAATTAAATATCCCCTATGAGCTTGTTTCCTGTAAACTCTCAACGGACATTTATTTATATTACATAAAGATATTAAAAAGGATTTGTTTACTAATTACACTTTTAAACAGTCTCCCTTTTTACAATTAATAATTTTAAATCATGATTCTTTATTTGTCAATCGGCTTTATTAAGATACTTTACTTTTAAGCAATTTAATCCCTTTTAATACAAAGTTACTGATCCACCCTTTAAATATTGAAAAAATATCCTATTTTTGAAAAATTACCTCCGAATTGACCAGAACATTCCCAATATATTACTATTTCAAAATCAAAAAAATATTAACGAAACATTTACGATTGACAACCAAACATTATTAGGCTACTTTATAAAGAGCAAACTATAAGGAATATGTTTTGGATTATAAAAACCTTCACATTACTCAACAGAAAATAATTAAATTATTATGCGAACGTGAAACAATCAATCAGGTTGATATAGCAGGTGAAATTAAAGCATCTCTCCCAACTGTCATAACAAATGTAAAAGAACTTGTACAAGAAGGACTATTGGAGATTGGTGGTGTCGGCGATTCGCGAGGCGGCAGAAAACCTGTTATTGTAAATTTGAAACCGAACAGCAAGTACACTATCGGAATTGACTTCCTGGTAGATACTGTAAAAGTAATGATGTTCAATTTTAAAATGGAAGAAATTGCAGTTGAAGAAATAACCACAAGCAGGTTTCTCAACTTTGATGAAGTGATGGAGAAACTCATACACATAATTAAAGACATGCTGCTTGCCAACAATATTACAATCCCCAATCTATTGGGGATAGGAATTTCCATACCAGGCATTGTTAACGAAGATGTAAAAAATATTGAAGTAGCACCTAATCTACATATTGCTGATACCCACTTTCAAAAATATAACGAAATTCTCGGCTGTCCGGTCTATTTTGAAAATGAAGCAAACGCTGCCGCTTATGCAGAATGGCAGATAGGAGCCGCAAAAGGCTGCTCAAACGTTCTCTACCTATCAATAATGAAGGGGGTCGGCGGCGGAATTATCATGAACAACAGACTTTACCACGGTTCCTGTTACAAAGCAGGAGAGATAGGGCACATAGTAATAAAACCTGAAGGCAGAAAGTGCACCTGTGGGGAACTTGGATGCCTTAACGAATATATTTCAATTGATTCTATCCTCAATGAATATAATAAAAAATCAAAGAAGAAGATCAACAGCATTGAGGAATTCATGTATTACAAAGAGAGAGAGCAAGAAACTGCCATAGAAATATGGGAAGAATATATTGAAGATTTTGCTTTCACATTAAAAAATCTACTGGTAACCATAGATCCGGAGATCACCGTCATCGGAGGTGAAATTGCCCATTTCTCCCCTACTTTAATTCCGGAAATCCTAAAGAGGTTTGCACAATCAAAATCAAATGTCTTTAATAAAGAAAATAAAATTATAACTTCAAAACTGTTAGAAGATGCCTCGATAACCGGTGTAGCTCTATTTTTAAGAAATGATTATATCAGCAACTATTAGATTGAATGAGGATTGAGAATGGGAACAACAAAATTTACAAAAGGCAGGTGCGGCTGTGTTGCTTGAAGTAAAAAAAGTGGTAAAAAAATTCCCCGGAACCATAGCTCTGAATCAGGTTGATTTTGAACTGGAGGCGGGAGAAGTTCATGCAATAGTAGGTGAGAACGGTGCCGGAAAATCAACATTGATGAAAATAATATCCGGTGTTTATACAAAAGATTCAGGCAAAATTCTGATCGATGGAAAAGAACAGGATCTTGGAAACGTTGATACATCAAGGGATTTCGGAATAAGCATGATTTACCAGGAACTGGAAAATATTCAGAAACTTACAGTTGCGGAAAATATTTATCTTGGAAAACTGCCGAAAGGAAAAGTTCCGGGGTTTGTCAATTTCAGAAAATTGATGGAAGACACCAGTGAAGCCCTCAATGAGTTTGACATCAATATAAATCCGACTGTTAAATTGTCAAAAATAACAACTGCCGAACAGCAGTTTATTGAAATAATCAAGGCTATCACAATTAAAAACGCCAGGGTTATTATCATGGACGAACCTACATCTTCTCTTACAAACAAAGAGGTTGAAAAATTATTCACCATCATACGGGAACTGAAAAGCAAGGGAATAAGCGTTATTTATATTTCACACAGACTGGATGAAGTCGCCGAGATTGCCGACAGGGTCAGTGTTTTCAGGGACGGCAAACGACAGGGAGTTTTCAAACGCGGCGATTTCGATACCGAGAGTATAATTTCAATGATGATCGGTCATGAACTTGAAGAAACAGGGAAAAATATTTCCGAAAGGAAAGAGGTTATCTTTGAAATTAAGAAAATGGAAATCAGGAACAAGATAACGGATTTCAGGCTTAAACTTCACAAAGGAGAGATTCTCGGAATCGCGGGCCTGATGGGTTCCGGCAAGGATGAGCTTGTTAAAAGCATAGTCGGGTTGTGGCCGGCGCAGGCGAAAGAACTTGTTTTTGAAAATGAAAAAATTACAATCAGTCATCCTGCCGATGCCATAAAGCAAAATATTATCTATCTTCCCGAAGAAAGAAAGCTTCAGTCACTTTTTCTGGATATGAGCGTAAATTATAACATTTCACCTTTATGGCTTTTCAATATTGAGGAAAACACTTTTATAAACCGAAGAAAGGAAGCCGAACTTTCGGAAACCTATGTTGACAAACTGAAAATTAAAACCCCCGGAATTCAAACGCCTATTGTGAGTCTCAGCGGAGGCAATCAGCAGAAAGCCATCTTTTCAAGGCTTCTGGCTGTAAAACCGAAGATGATGATTCTTAATGATCCGACCCGCGGTATAGATGTCGGAAGCAAGGAAGAAATTTACGGCATAATTAAGGAGCTGGCATCACAGGGGGTGTCGATTCTTCTTCTTTCATCAGAAATTCCTGAAATCACACGATTATCAAACAGCGTAATCGTTTTGTCAAAAGGCGAGATTCGGGCGGAATTCTCGGATCAGGATATTACGCAGGAAAACATAATAAAGGCAGTTACGAGAGTATAATGAAAACTGATAAAAAGATTCTTACAGATATTTTAAAAGAGCAGTCACAGATCTTAATCTTACTCGCGCTGGTTGTAGTATTCTCAATTCTATCCCCCAATTTCAGATCTACGGGGAATTTCATCAACCTGCTTAAGCAGATAACGGTAATAGGGGTAATAAGCTGCGGAATGACCATGGTAATAATAACGGGAAATCTTGATCTGTCCGTCGGTTCGGTCTTTTCTCTTCTTGGTCTTATTTCCATTCTGTTCCAGCAGAACAATAACCTTCTGGGAATAATATTTCCGGTGATAGTGGCCCTGATAATCGGGTTTCTTAACGGTTTTGTTGTCACAAAATTCAAAGTTAATTCCATTATAGCAACCCTGGGCTCGCTTTCGCTTTACTCCGGAATAGCTCTGCTTATTACAAACGGATCAATAATATCCGGCAGAACAGGAACCTGGTTCGGAATAGTTGGTCGCGGCAAGCTTTTCGGTATCCCCAACCATGTTTATGTATTGTTTATAGTCGCAATCATACTCCATATTATTCTGGGCAGTACAACTTTCGGCAGAAAAATAAAGTACGTCGGAACAAACCACTCGGCAGCAGAGATTGCCGGAATCAGATCAGACCGGGTGGTTATAACCGCATTTATGATGTCCAGTCTTTCGGTTGCAATAGCCGTTCTTATCTACGCTTCAAGAATGACCACGGCAAGTCCGATTATGGGAGTCGGTTATGAATTCGATGCAATAACGGCGGTTGTAATCGGAGGAACAAGCCTTGCCGGAGGCAAGGGAAGTATATTCAAGACAATCGTGGGAGTACTGCTGCTTGCAACCATTATTAACATTCTGACTTTATATAATATCCCGTTTGCATATCAGAGTATTACGAAGGGCATTTTAATAATAACCGCAATATGTATAGACGGCAGAGCAAGGAAAAGTAGTGAAAACTGATAAGATAAAGAATTTTGTTATAGATCAAAAAATAGTATTAATTATTATAGCTATAGGATTATATCTGTCGTTCCGCTCCAGATATTTTCTCACCTTTCAGAATATAACGAATATATTTCTGGCAATGTCGTATGAAGGAATGATAGCTATAGGAATGGCTTTATTAATTATTCTTGGAGAAATTGACCTCTCGGTCGGTTCCATAATGGCCTTCGGCTCCGTTCTGGCGATAATTTTTCAGCCTTTCGGTGTCTTTCCCGGCCTGCTGGCGGGCATTATCGGCGGACTTGTCTTCGGACTGATAAACGGCCTGTTTGTAACGAAACTGAAACTGCCCTCCATAGCGGTTACGCTCGGAATAATGATTTTACTGAAAGGTATTGTTTTCGCTCTGACAAAGGAGCATACCCTTACCGGAACCAATGAGGCTTTTGCCGTGCTGTCGCAGACCAAAATCATGAATATTCCTCTTCCGGTAATTCTGTTTATCGCGCTTGTAATTATATTCGAAATCATTCTGCAGAAGACCTTTTTCGGCAGAAGCATTTTTGCGGTAGGAGGAAACCCGACGGCAAGCCGTTTTTTCGGAATCAAGGTAGATAAAATAAGGATTCTCTGCTTTGTAATAACCGGCATTCTTTCGGGCTTTGCCGGGGTTATGCTGGCCGCAAAACTGAATATTGCGTCGGGAAATATAGGCCAATATTCCAACGTACTGGTTATCACAGCCGTTCTGCTCGGCGGAATAAGCATGGACGGCGGGGAAGGAAGTATTGTAAAGGCTTTTCAGGGTATAATTCTTCTCGGGATTATGAATAATGCAATGGTAATAATGAAAATATCCCCTTTTGTTCAGGAAATAATCAGGGGTCTGTTGTTGATTCTTATCATCATCATCGACTCGGCAAATATTCAAAAAAAGAAATATCTATAATTTGTCCGGTAACAAAAAAAGGAGCGGCGACGCTCCTTTTTTTATTCTTTGCCGAGTTTCCCTATTGCTTCAAGCTCATCGGCAACATACCCGAGACTGTATTTTTCCAGGATGCTTCGTGTCGGATAAGAGGTTTCCCTGTCCCATCCGTGAAGATCATAATATCTGTCCAGCATTTCATTCCACTTGTCCATATCAAGCTTCCAGCCGTCCATTTTTCCTTTTCTCAAAGGTTCATTTTGTTCGCGCAATGTAGGTAAATCATCTTCCCTTCCGAATTGAGTGAATCGCGCATTTATCGCTTTTTCCAGGTTCAACTGCCTCATGGCGCAATCTTCAAGATCGTCGACAGTAAATTCAATACCTGTTGCGGCAGAAAGCAATTTTGCCAGATCATCAATATTTATATAATCCAGATTATTATAAACCGTGTTCTGATGACAGATTCCCGTACAGTTGTTGATTCTGTGCAAAACTTCATAAAGATAGGTCACTTCAGCCTTCCCGTCGTAAGTCAGCGGATCATCCACGTTTCTGACGCCGAGAATCTCGTAGGCCTTTTCATTATCCACTTTCAACATCTGTTCGAAGCCGCAGGTGCCGGTTGTATGACCGCCTCCCCTGGTAGACACAGCCGCACCCAGGGCCCAGGCATTTGAGCCCCTTAGAGACTCATATAAATCCTGCCCCTTTAAATGCATTGCATAATATGAACTGCCGCGGCCGACAAGATCCGAAGCCCTTTTAACCCCTTCGGCCAGAATATTCCCGAACCCTTCTCTGTAGGATATTTTTCTGATTAATTCGAGTATTACAGGTTCGTCTCCCCATTCCAGGGTCATACCGTCGGTGTCTTTTTCGGTAAGAATTCCTCTCTGGTAACATTCCATAGCCCAGGCAATGGTGTTGCCTGCCAGGTTAAAATCTACACCCATCTGATTACAGTATGCGCTGACCTTTACCATAAAAGTCGGTTCCTTGCATCCGCACCGCGCAACTATTGTCCCGAAGGGTTCCCAATGATTACCTTCGGTTACCAGGCCCTTATAGGGGCCGTCCGTTATTTCCATATAACGCGAACAGCCGATGGGACAGCCAGGGAAATTCTGTTTTGCAACGGAATATTTATCGACAACCAGAGCAGGATCCATCGAAATATCGGTATCTTCCGGAAAGACGCTTTCCTGGCAGTTTTTATACGATATTGCACCCATTTCCTGTTTCTTCTGGAAAATTCCAAGCGTACTGTATTTTGCAAATCGTTCGGTATTTGCCGCTGCAAGAATACGCTTGCGGCATTCACCTGCTTTTTTTATGAACCGCTCCTTATCCGCCACTTTTACCGGTAATTTCCCTTTACAAACCAGGGCCTTGAGATTTTTAGAACCCATTACGGCCCCGATCCCGCAGCGGCCAAAGCCCCGGTTTCTGTCGTGTATAACGGAAGCTCCCCTTACAAGGTTTTCTCCGGCAGGCCCGATAGAAACAGCATGTAATTTTTTATCATTTAATTCTTTACGCACTGCTTCAAGAGTTTCCCAGGTATCCTTCCCCCATAAAGCCGACGCATCACGAATTTCTACGACCTCGTCGGTTATCCATAAATAGCAGGGATAATGTGATTTTCCTTCAACTATTACCGAATCATACCCGGCGTGTTTTAATTCCATTGCAACATAGCTGTCGCTGAAAGATGTAGCCCATCCGCCGGTCATGGGCCCGATTGTGCTTATATTCATTTTACATGCTCCGGGTGCCAATGTTCCGATCAATGTACCGGCGGAAAAAATAACTTTATTGGCAGGGTCAAACGGGGTAACCCATTCTTTAAGTTCATCATAGATAATTTTTGCTGCATATCCGCTTGCATTCAGCCACTCCCTGAAATATTTTGAATTATCTTCAACCGTGATTTCCTTATTCGAAAGGTTTATCCTTAATGTTTTTCCCGTAAATCCATAGCATTCTTCCATATTACAATCTCTCAATCATTACTCTTTATATTTTTCATGGTTCTGTATCTGTAAATAATTTCCTTCAATTCAACAGGCTTGTGACAGTACTGAACACAGTACGGATCTCCATCAACATTGAGACATCCGTCGCAACCGATTCTGTTCCCGTCATTGTCTTCGTAAATTCTGACCTTATAGCCCGGCATTCCATCAAGTTCGATAATTTCCATACTCGACACCAAAGGATTAAATTCGCCGGTCAGCTTAAAGGAACATGCAATCTCGCAAGTCTGGCACCCCCCGCATTCTTCCATATTAAAATCCATAATTACCCCATTGTCGTTATTCGCGCTCTTTCAGGAATCAACCCGCTAAGAATTTGTATCTGCGCTGTTTCCTCTATCAATTCCGACATATAATTTGCTTCAAAAACATCAACGCCGAAGGCAAATGCTCCATGTTTTTTCAACAAAAAGCCTTTTGTTTCCGGACTTTCATCCAATTGATCCATAATTCTGTCAATATTTTCTTTTGTTACAATATAGCTTCCGGTATCAAAAACTTTCAGTTTCCTCTCCAGCTTTTTTTCAGCATGGTAGGTAGAAAACGGCAACGGAACCATTGTGGACGCCCAGGCTGTTGCATAAGGAAGATGGCAATGAACAATCGCATTAACATGGCCGAATTTTTTGTAAATCGCCGAATGAAGAAAACACTCCCGGGAAGGCGGCAAGTCCCCTTCAATCAATGAACCGTCAAAATCTACTGTAACGAAACTGGAAGTAGTGCAGTCGGCAAAAGAAGCATGACTGGCCATTATCAGCATTTCGTTTTTACCTGTTTTTACACTGATATTCCCGCCGTTTCCCGTTTGAGCATTTCGGGCGCTGCATCGTCTCGCGATAAAGACCATATTATCTTTTATTTCTTCAATCGTTTTCATTTCTTTGTTCCCTCTGCACATTCTTCAACAAATCAATCATTTCACCGACAACAAATTCGGAAAATTTCAAATCCATCAGATTTGCATCAACATACTTTATCGGAATATTGCTTCTCAGTTCATTTTTAAACACATCTATAATTGCCTGATCAACTTCCGGATCGTACAAAGCTTCTCCCGGCTGGGAAAAAGATCGAAACCCTTTCGTCGGAATAACAACTATAACCTTCCCCTTTGCCTGGTTAAGCCGCTGAACAATAATTTTAGATATTTCAACAACTTCTTTCTTGTTAAGCTTGACATGCGCGAGGGCCGGATTATGCCAGATGTATTTTCTTTGATCAATATCTTCAAAAAGTTCATTAGGCCACTGACACATAAAATCAATCCCGGCAGGACAGACAAGCATCGGAATACCTTTTTCAGCTCCTGTGATCAGCCGGCCGTTTGCCCCATAACCGAATCCGTAACCGAAATACTCATAAACCACTTCATGCAGAGTTAAATCCATTACGGCATTAATAACATCCGCCTGAATCAATTCCTCCATCACCCTTCCACCGGTGCCGGTCGAGTGGAAACTAACCACCTCATAGCCTTTATTCTGCATAATATCTACAGCATTTGTAATTCCGTCATTGGTTGCCCCCATAAGGGTAGTTCCGATTCTCATCTTGTTCGAGGCGGGAATTTCACGACCGGCGAATTCGGCCATTCCCAGGATTGCCGCAACAGCATTATCAAGAACAACCTTGCTGATTGAATTTACACCGGTAAAATCCGACGGCGACGGCATTACTGTAATATCTTTAGATCCGACAATCCTGTCGAAGGTTCTTTTTCCGGTAGCTACAGTTGATACAATTAATTTTGGAACACCGATTGGCAAACCAAACATTGCTGAGGATCCCATTGTCGTGTTCTGCAGTCCTCCCAATGCAATAATACCGTCCAGATTGCCTTCACTGTATAATTTTGCAGTCAGCACCTTTAGTCCGACGCACATAACATTCAGCAGCTCATGCTTTTCCATTCCAACAGTCTGCTCCCAGACAGTTCCCCCTTCCAGAGCAACCATCTCCCTGGTGTAATCCGCCTTGCTTAAATGGCCCTTGCTGGTGCTAACGTCAAGCAGAAGAGATCGGTAGCCCCTCTGCCTGATTTCGTTGCATACATAAGAAAGTTCAGATTCCTTGGTGTCCATGGATCCGACAACAACTAAGGTTTTCATTAAGTTATCCACTCCCAAATCGAGTTTATGATTATATTATAGTCCTAACACAGGTGTCTTTTTAACAACTTCCTCAAGTGAAATATCATGACAGCAAAGTATAAAACTATTATCCTGTGTACGTTCTTTCTGCAGTTCTATACTGTTCCAGGTCTCAATAATATTATAAAACCTTCCCGGAGGAGTAAGATTATAATGCATTTCCGGTACCGGCTTCATATTATCAGGAACAAAAACCGAATCACCTGCGCATATATATAAACCATTGGCTGTATCAACCTCTACCGATATATGCCCCGGAGAATGGCCCGGCGTTTCAAAGACTCTTACACCATCAATAATTTCGCGTTCTCCTGTTATTATAATGAAATCCAAATCCTCAAACTGCCTTTTTTCAATTCCTGTTTCAGGATGTTCATAAGATTTATAGTAAAGGGGAATCGGGTTAAAGGCTGTTTCATATTCTTTTTTATGAACATAAAATTCTGCATTTGTAAATTTATCAGCATAATAGCAATGGTCCCAATGCAAATGAGTAAAAATGACAATCTCTATGTCTTCCGGCTTGTAACCTATTTTTTCAAGCTGTTCATAGATTGCCATTCCCTCAGGCTGCCTGGAGCCCGGATGATGATAATTGCTTGCCCGCTCGCTCCAGGCCATTCCGGTATCAACCAGCAACAGCTTGTCCCCGCCCTCAATCAGGAAAGTGAAACACGGCATATCAATTCTTTCATCCGTTGCATCAGGATAATATTTTATTACCGAATGGTGATACCAGTATTGTGTTTTTATTGAAGTGACATAACCTGTGTTTATAGGTCTCACAGTTAATTTAGTCATATTTTATTCTCCTCAAATATCAAACCAGGTTTTAAAATCGTTGTTTTTCCGCATCATCCAAGAAGAATCGTAACCAAGTCAGGTACAACCACCAGAAGAATCAGCACAGCAAACATTGCCAAAAGAAACGGGAACGAACCCGAAAAAATATCTTCGACGGTAAGCCCTTCGGCCTCGGGAATACCATTAAGAGCGGATTTAACCGTATAAACGGATATTCCGAACGGAGGCGTGAGCAATCCGGTTTCCGTCGCTATAATTCCCACAATACCGAACCATACCAGGCTCATTTCAAATGAATTGACAATAGGAACCATAACCGGCATTGTCAGCAGGATGATTGAAGTCGGATCAAGAATACATCCGAGTGCTACCAGAATAAGCATGAATATAAAAATGATTATCAACGGCGGTACATTTAACCCGATTATAAAAACATGAATCAGATTCAAAGCTCCGCTCAACGCCAGTGCTTTTGAATACATCTGGGCAGTAACCAGAAGTATCAGCACACTTCCCGTAGTAGCTCCGGCAGACAGCAATGTTTCCCAGATATTTTTAATATTAGCTTTTCTTTTAATTACTGCAATTATAAGGGCGCCTAATGCACCTATTCCGCCAGCTTCAGTAGGTGTAAAAAAGCCCAGCCAGATTCCGCCCAGAGAAATCATTATTAAAATGGTAATGGCCCAGGGCTTTGAAACAATCTTCCAAAAATTATCTTTCTCATAATCCGTCAGAGGGATAACCGGAGGAATTGCATCTTTTTTTATTCTGCTTACGGCAATCACTACAACAACAAAAGCAAGAGACATAATCAGCCCGGGAATAACACCGGCTACAAATAAAGAGCCTATTGAAACCTCAGATACGGAGCCGTACACAATCATTAAGATGCTGGGAGGAATAAGCATACCTAGAATGGAACTTCCCGTGACAGTCCCTACTGCAAATTTTTTATCATAGCCCAGCCTCGACATCTGCGGTATGGCAATTTTTGTAAAGACTGCTGCAGATGCAATCGATACGCCGGTAATTGCCGCAAAAATTGCATTGGCGATAATTGTTCCTATTCCGACGCCGCCTCTTACCCGTTTCAACAGCAAACCGGCAGAATCATATAATTCCCTGCTGGCTCCCGACAGGTTGGCAAACAGCCCCATAAGTACAAATAAAGGGATAACTCCAAACGTATATTCGCGAATAGAGCTGAATGTTGTAGTTCCCAAAAGCTTAATTGCTAATCCCAGGTCTCCAAACGAAAGATACATTGTTACAATTGATGTCAACATCAGAGAAATGGCCAGATGAACGCCGCTTATAACAAGTAAAAATAATAAAACCAGTGTAATTAATATTATTAACCCAATACTCATTTTTAGTGGCTCCCTTCTTCAATGATATTTGATTCATCAATTTTTTCTGTAAATATCAGAATCCGCTTAATCACCAGAAAAAGATATTCCACAATCATCAAAACTGATCCGAATATTATGATGCCTCTTGTTGGAGAAGTTGGAACTCTCAAAGCCCCTTCTCCTTCGTATTCTCCAATCTGAACGGCTTTAATAAATGCCGGCCAGCTTGATTTTATTAAAAATATCATCATTACTATTCCGATTATGAAAGCTGCCGTTTCAAAAATAAACTTCGGCATCGGTTTCATCCTGTCCAGCAGCAATGTGCTCTTTACATGATTTCCACGATGAAGTACATATGGGATTTCAAGAAAAGTAATAGCAAGAATTGAATTACTTACAAGTTCGGGCGTTCCCTTAAATGGGGTATTGAATAAAACCCTGCCCAACACATCTATAGCAATTAAAATCATCAGAATAAAAATCCAGAAACAGGCGATTGTGTTCATGATTTCCAGTCCCCTGGTTTTAACCCTATCTATATGTAAAAATGTATCTATCATAACATTACCACCCCCATAATATCTTCAATATGACTTACAATCCGAATACAGCCGTTTCAGATAATGAGAGATAAGAACAAGTCTTATCTCTCATTGAACCAAATCAGTATCAGTTTGACCTGACTTCTAGTATTCCCACTTTCTAACCTGCTTTACTCCCGCCTTAGCTAACTCGCTGTAATAAAAATCAGCCATTTCTGCAGCTGGATATCCCATATCCTCCAGTTCTTTTACCAGTTTGCCGACAGAATTAGGAATCTGGTTAGCCCATTCAACCTTTTCTTCATAAGAAAGTGAATGAACTGTTGCGCCTTCTTCAATTGCTCTTTCCCGACATGCCGCATAAGAATCCATTACAAATTGCGCCTCGGTAGCTGTATAACTTTTTCCAACAGAAACAAAGATCTCCTGAACTTCCGGTGGTAATTTTGCAAAAGAATCTTTATTCATAAGGAGTAAATCACAGGGAATGGAGGAAAACCCGTCTACGATAAACGGCGCAACTTCATGTGCCTGTACATTAATAGCCATTGAAGCCGGCTGAATACCTACCTTATAAACGCCGGTTTGGATACTTGTATACATTTCCGGCAGAGGAGATTGAACAGAAGCTGCGCCAGATCCTTCAACCCAGGTAAGATTTGCACCGGCGGCTCCAACCTTTTCTCCGTCTAGATCTTTCACTGAAGTAATTTTATAGGATGAGAACAGTCCGTAAGGTTCTGTATGCCCGACTCCTATAAATTTTATATTATATTCATCAAAAAGCCCGGAAAATTGAGGATATTTATCTATCATTTCCATTACAACCTTAACGCCTATTGTAGAATCATAGCTGGCAAACGGCATATAATAGAACATATTCCATAGCTTGGCTTTTGCCGGTTCAAGAGGAATAACCGAAATACCAATATCCACTATACCGGCTTCAATACCTTCCAATGCTTCTCCCAGCTTAACCATGGAACCGGCCCAGCCCTTCATCCATTCAATTTCATAATCAGTCTTTTCAGCAACCTGCCTGGCGACCTCATCACAGAAGTAATTACTGACATACTCAACCATAGGTGCAGATTCAGGCTGCCCCCCGCTTATTCGAAGAGTAATGGTCTTCTTTCCAGATCCTGTATCTTCCTTTTGTGCCGACTCTCCTTTTTCGCAGCCGACCAATACAAACAGTGTCAGCAACAAGCTTATGATCATAACCACAGCCTTATTGTAACCAGTTTTTTTCATCATCTTCCTCCTGATAGTTTTTTAATCCATACCGAACAGAATTCGTCTTTAAAATTCCATCCGGACATGGCTCTTTACCTAATTGTATATTAAGCAATTATACAAGGTTTTATATTATCCAATATAGTGGATATTGTGTATTGGATACAATACTATAAACCACTGACAAAGGATTGTCAAGAAATTTTAAAAATACTTGTTACATGGATTTTCGTTTTATATATATTTGTTTATATAGAATATTCAAAATCAAAGAAGAACTGTGCCTTTTTCAAGAGATAAATAATAATCATTCACAAGCGCCGGGACTTTTTTTAGATGATTATCAAGATTTCTCTGAATAATTGAAATTATTTTATCCTTATCCTTATTTTTGAGACAATCAATATAATCCTGGTGCTCGGTTTTTATTGTATCAGAATAACTTTCCTTGCTGGCTAAAAGAAACCGGTAAAGAGACAGGTTGATCCATAAGGTTTCTATCATTTCGCAGAGTTTCGGCATCTTGGAAATTTTATATAACGTCATATGAAATAATGCATTCAAATCATAAACTTTTTTGACGTCCACCGGTTCGTTTTCGATCAGGACTTCTATTTTATTCTGAATTTTATATAATCTGCTGATATCATTTTCACAAACATTATCAATAGCTTCTTTCAATGCAAACGACTCCAGAATTTTTCTGATACTGTAAATCTCTTCGATTTCCTCTACAGTCAGTTTTTTTACATAGGCGCCTGAATACGATTTAAAATGAACAAGTCCTGTCTTTTCCAATGATTTTAATGCTTCTCTAACCGGGGTTCTGCTCACACTAAAGGATTTTGCTATTAAATCGGAATTGATTCTTTCATCAACCTTCAACTTCCCTTCGATAATGAGATTCAGAATCATATCATAAACTTTAACGGATAAGGTTTTATGATTATCCATCAAATAGTCATAATCGTTTGAAAAAGAAACATCCATAATTTGCTCTCTTTATTGGTTATTGGATATTGTATAAAATATCATGTTTGCAGCATCATTGCAACCGGGTAATTGCGGTTTATGTCCTGCTTTTATTAATAACTACACAGTTTCGTCCGTTCTCTTTCGCTTTATACAGGGCCTTATCGGCATTTTTCAGGACTTCAGCTGCATCACGGGTTGATTTTACAGGCACCGCAACTCCGGCGCTTACGGTTAAACTTACCTTCCTGACCCTTTTTCCGGTGGTTTTACGATCTGCTTTTTTTCTCTTTTTTGTTTTACTTCTTATAGAAAACTTGTGTTCCTCTATATCCGCCCTGGCCCGATTCATCTTTTCCGCGGCTGTTTCAACATTTGTCCCTGAAAAAACAACACAAAACTCCTCTCCACCATATCTGTAGGCACAATTTCCAAAATTAAGAAACAGAATTCTTGAGACAAGCCTCAATACATTGTCTCCCTCCTCATGTCCGTATGTGTCGTTAAAGTTCTTGAAATGATCAACATCAACCATAGACAAAACATACCTGCTTCTCAGCCTTCCAAGCTTTTCATCCAGGGCCCTCCGGTTATGCAATCCGGTTAACTCATCAATATATGAATTTTCCCAGTATACCCTGTACAGCGCATGAAGAAGAATCATCCCCGCTAAAAGCACACTCAGTTCTGCCGGAAATCCGCTTCGTAAAAAAATACCCGGCATCATGATAATAATCAGTGCATATGTCAGCGCAGCTGAAAATGTTTTAAAACGTCTGTCTTTGTATAAACCGGCGACGGCGACCGGCAGAAGAGCAGTAACTATTCCCGGCCACGGCAGCATATACCCGCCGAAACGGAATTTATCAAAAAACTGATATTCAAAATGATTCTGAAGCATAAACAGGACCACCGGCAAGATCGCCAGAAAAATCCTTAAAATGATTGTTGATTTTCCTGCAATCCTGTCAGGAACCAGAAAAACCAGGCTTATGGTAAACGGGAATAATAAGGGAAGCAAGGCAAAGAACTCCCGCAGCAGTTCAGGAGCAACCAGCTTATCAAGGGCAGCAAAACGTCCCGTAACAGCAATATTCGACAGAATCGGAATAAGCTGTTCAGAAAGCGACAGAACAAGAAAGGATAGCGAAATCAGAACAATTCTGGTTTCCGAGATCTTGAAAGCAAGAAAAGCTGAAATTATAAACAACAATGGAACTATAAAAGTGATTTTTTTAAATATCCGAATAAAATTTTCATACCCGAATGCCGATAAATCAAGACCTGAAAACAATACAGCAATTGCCAGTATTACAGTATAAACAGAAAGATGTTTAATATTTAGTTTTTGCAAAGACCACCCCTTAATACATGTTAAAGCTCCGGGAATATTTCCAGAAGCCATAAAAACACAAACTGAACCTGACACTGTTACAGGGACAATTCTTTGGCCTTAACCCCGGGATGATGATAGTGTTTTATGTTCATCTCATAACCTCCCGGGGTAATTGCTTTTTCGGGACACCAGTGAAGACACCCGAAACAGCCGGCGCATCTGTCGCTCCAGACAGGCACATTTTCTACTATTTTAATATTGTTTACAGGACAAACACAACTGCATATACCGCAACCGTTACAGGAATCTTCAACCCTGAAAGCCAGCACATCAATACCTTTTGTGATCAATATAAAAATAAACTTCAACAGACCGGGAAACATTCTTATTATTCCCGCTTTAAAGACATCTGCCGGTAAGAAATGTTTATATTTAAAATTTTGCTCTTTTCTATTAATTTTATCGCTGATCTCTTTTATTTTCGCTTCTGAAGTATTCAGAACCTTCTGTCTATGCTTTTCTGCAACCAGGCTGGAACATATTCCGTTATGAGGCATTGCTACCGTATATCCGGCCGACAGATTAATATTGTCTGATTCGATACTTTTCTTAAAGAATTCAATTGTCTTGCCGGCAGATAAACCGTAGTTTGCAACGCAAAACAGAAATGTATTGTCTTTAATCATAATATTTTTTATACATTCTATTACATATGCCGGCGGTTTAAAATCATAAACAGGAAAAACAAATCCGACTGTCGTACAGTCGATTTTAATTTTATCAGGATTTTCCAGAAGCCTTACCGGATAGATTTCCGCATTAATTTTTCCGGCTATTTCTTTAGCGATATAATAAGAATTTCCGGAACCCGAGAAATAATAAACCACGGCCTCTTTCATAATTCATTATATCATAAATCCCAATCAGAAATTCTCAAATAAAAACTAACCCGATAATGAATTCCCGATTATGTAGCGGAAGATTGCTTTTACTGACACCTCAAATAGAATCAGCAACCTTCTGGAAATGATATCCGTAAACAGCCATAGTTAGTGCAATTCCGATTTTATTAGGATAATTCCGCAATGTATGTCCAAAAAGCTTCCAAAAATATCTTTTTCCGTTTTTTCGAAAAACCCCCAGGCGGAAAACCGTCAGGAACAGCGTCCTGAGATCATAAAACGACGTGTTATTCACCGGAACTTCCGGTGTCCGGTATTCAAACAAGAACATTTTAATTCTTTCAAAATAAACCTTAGGAGAATAGATTGTATTAACTAGATTTTTATAACCGTCCTTAAGCCGGTTAACATTCATTCTGGGAATAAAGTTTAAACTTCCGTCGGTGTTGTCCCCGGTGAATTCATTGAGAATCCGATTATCCGCTTCAAGCCGGCGATAGAGTCTTGTACCGAGCGGAGCATTCAGCAAACCGACCATGGCTGTTACGATTCCGCTTTTTTTGATAAAATTCGCCTGTTTTTCAAATATATCATCCGGATCACTGTCAAAACCTACAATGAACCCACCCATGACGTTAAAACCATTTCTCTGCATGGTTTTAACTGATTCAACCAGGTCTCTTTTCTGATTCTGGATCTTGCCGCATTCATTAAGGCTCTGATCCTCGGGCGATTCAATTCCGACAAAACAGGAATGAAACCCTGCCTGTGTCATTAAATCCATAAGCATTTCATCATCGGATAAATTAATAGAAACCTCTGTTGTAAAAGTAAACGGATATTTGGCAGCTTTCTGCCAGGCTATCAGAGCAGGCAGCATATCTTCTTTCAGTCGTTTTTTATTTCCAATAAAATTGTCATCCACTATAAAAACAGATCCGCGCCAGCCTGACTCATACAAGGAATCCAGCTCATTTATAAACTGGGAAGTCTCTTTTACCCGCGGCTTATGACCAAAAAGCGCCGTTATACTGCAAAAATCGCAATTAAAGGGGCATCCCCTGGAATACTGAATATCCATACTGGCATAATTTTTCATTTTAAGAAGACTCCAGTCCGGCGATGGTGTTTTTGAAAGATCCGCAAACTCACTGCTTGCATAAACTTTTGAGGGACAGCCGTTCTGCAGGTCTTCAATAAACCGGCTCAAGGTCAGCTCTGCTTCATTCAGAATAAAGTAATCAACTCCGGAGAAGCTTTCATGATCCTCGGTTACCATGGGGCCGCCTGCAGCTACTTTTACTCCTGATTCATTACACTTTTCTATTGCTCTTTCGAAAGATTTTCTCTGAATATCCATTCCGCTTATAAAAACAAGGTCCGCCCATTGAATATCAGTTTTAGTGAGTTTTCCTGTGTTCAGATTAACCAGTTTTTTCTCCCACGCTTCCGGAAGCATAGCCGCAACTGTTAACAATCCCAACGGCGGCTCGGATGCCTTTTTTGCAATAAATTGAAGCACATATTTAAAACTCCAGAATGTCGGTGGAAATTCCGGATATATTAACAATACTTTCATTTAATGATTCTCCCTGTCTGTTATGTGTTATATTTAAATTATAACCCTGTTGATAAAAAGGCAGTGTAAAAGAAGTGTAAAAGAGCTATGGAAATAATGAAGGGAAAAATCTATCTCAAATACTCGATTGCCCTCTTTACAATTGTCCAGCTTTCATGTTTTGCACTACTTGGTTTCTGGATTTTCTGGTTCGTATCGAATGATGTCATCTACACCAACCTCGCCAATCTGATTAATCCTGATCTTATGCTTCGCAATAATGGAACCGACCTTTTCATTTACGGACTTCTCCTTATCCTGCTGATATCTACAGGATTAATTTTCATTTTTGTCCGGTTAATACGTCAGACTGCTGTAAATCGAATCTACGACGGATTTATTGCCAATGTTACACATGAACTAAAATCACCGTTAGCTTCCATTCAGCTGGGAATCGAAACCTTACAGCGGCATCAGCTTACGAAAGAAAAGTACATCGAGTTCCTTTCACGTCTTGCCGACGATACACAACGATTGAATAAACTGATTGGATCAATTCTGGAAATTTCGATCCTTGACAATAAAGGCGATTTTTTTGAACCTGAACTCCTGCCTGCAGACGACACTGTAAGAAATCTTGTCAAAGAGATCTATAACCAGTTCAGATTAAATGAAAATAATATAGCCATAGAAGGTTGCACAGAATGCCATATAAAAATAGATCCTTCGGGATTGGCAACCGTTTTAAATAATTTAACGGACAATTCCATCAAGTATTCGGACCCCCCGGTCAGAATAAACATCAAACTGGAACATAATAAAAAAAAGTTTATTATTATATTCTCTGATGAAGGGATAGGCATATCTGATAAGGAAAGAAAAGCCGTTTTTAATAAATTTACACGGATAAAAAGACCTGACAGTCCGTCAGTAAAAGGAACCGGCCTGGGCCTTTACTGGTGCCGCGAAATATTGAAAATTCATAACGGAAAAATTTCCATTCAAAAAAAACCACAAACCAGCGGAACAAGCTTTAAAATAGAACTGCCGGCGGAAAAGAAGCTGAGTGGATTATCAGCAGGAGGGTTGCAAAACTTTGGATAAAAATAATAATCCTTGTTATAATATTCTCCTTGTTGAAGATGAAGAAAGCCTTGCAGCAGGTCTTGAATATAATCTTGAAGAAGAAGGGTATAGGGTCCTGCGTGCAGAGAACGGAAGAAAAGCCCTGGAACTGTTGGGCAGGGCAGAGGTTGATCTGGTCATTCTTGATATAATGCTGCCGTTTTTAAACGGATTTGAAGTTATAAAAGATATCAGGACCCGTACCCCGACCCTTCCTGTGCTTTTTCTTTCTGCCAGAACCGCGCCTCAGGACAAGATTAAAGGCCTTGCTTTTGGGGCAGATGATTACCTGACAAAGCCCTTTCATCTTGAAGAATTGCTTCTCAGGGTTAAGGGTATGCTGAAAAGAAAAGCCTGGTACAGGAAGAGTCTTCTTGCTCAATCCGAATACAGTTTCAACGGCAATCACATAAATTTTAAAAATCTTACCTGCGAGTCCGGAAAAGGCTTATCCAGACTGACTCCCCTTGAAGGCGCGCTTCTTAAATA
Source organism: Spirochaetia bacterium (assembly GCA_963675665.1). Taxonomy (GTDB): domain Bacteria; phylum Spirochaetota; class Spirochaetia; order UBA9216; family UBA9216; genus Thalassospirochaeta. Next base: position 1,065,631 of record OY776510.1, on the reverse strand, counting down.
TTTTGTAGACAATAGCGATCAGGTTATCACAAGAGAAGAGCTTCTTAACCAGGTGTGGCAAGTTAATTCGGAAACAGATACGCGAACCGTAGATAATTTTATAATGAGGTTAAGAAAGTACTTTGAACCGGAACCGTCGAAACCTGTTTACTTTGTAAATGTCAGGTCAAGAGGATATGTTTTTCATCCGGAAGGACGCTGACAAAATTTTCTGTTTCATACCCTGAATTACTATGGACATTGTATAACACCCTGTGCCCATAAACACCCGCCGCATGTCGGAAAAACATTACCTTCACAGTCTTCCTCGTTTTCATCGGCCAGGTCACAGCCCCCGCAGTATACGCAGGGGGCAAAATCAAATTCATGGACTTTTTTACGGAAAGCCAGGTGTTCGCCGGAATTCCAGAGATCCTTCAGACATGTATCCCTGATATTTCCAATAACCCAGCGGCGTGACCTTCGTTTTCGTTCCTGATAATAGCTGTCATGATCATGCATAAGCGGAAGGCAGGGGCTGAAATCCCCGTTCCAGCCGAAAGCCCCGACGCCGTCCTCTATAAACTGACATCTATTCTTCGCAGCATCAAGATTATACCCGCTTACCCGGATTGAGCGGCCGTAGTTTAGGGCTGAAACCAGAGGGCCGCGGGTAGTTTCGGTTATATCCATCATCGGTATTCTCAAAACGGGACGGGGCTCCGGGTTCAGAGCCAGGGACAGGGTTTTATTGTATAATATTTCATCGCACATCCCGGCCGTATACGGCAGAAGATTCGTAACAAGAAAATGAGCCGCCCCAATTCCCCTTGCTATCTCCATCACCGCAGGCAAATCCGCAATATTACGTTTCATTGCCACAAAAGCAATACCTATCTCCGTTACAGCAAGAGGGACAGCACCGCAGGTATTAACGGCAAACTGACTTTCCAGTATGCCGAAGAAGGCTTTAACGTTTTCGACTACTCCCGGCAGTTCCGCTCCCAGGCGAATATCAGCGTAGCTCTCGGCGGACGCGCCGTCAATGGAAATCCACAGCAGATCCAAGCCGGCGGCAATCAGTTTTCGGGACATGTCTGTCGTCAGCAGGGTCCCGTTGGAGATCATTTCAACCCGGGAACCCTGGTCCTTTGCCCGTTTAATCATTCCGACAATATCAGGGTGGCTCAGCGGTTCGCCGAAACCACCGAAAAAAACAGTAGGCCCGGGAGTAAAGGATGAAAGCCCCCCGATTATTCTGTCAAAAACAGCTTCAGACATTGTCCCGGCGGCTTCATTCCAGTCGTTACGGATACAGGTGCGGCAGTTCAGATTACATCTGTTTGTCGGTTCTATATATAGCTTCCGTAGGGTCAATTCCGGAGGGGAGGCATGTTTTCCTTTCATCATATCTGCAGCTTTTCTTCTGACCACTTATCCTCCGCCGATAATGATCATAAAAACTATATGATCATTATCTGACAGTTTTGTTTCCTCAAGCGCGGATGACGGCAACGCCGTCCCGTTTACAACAGTTCTTACGGGCCCCTTCATTCTGCCCGTTTTTATATTAAACAGATTTTCCCAGGCCTCCCGGTTCTCCCGGGTCAGGCGTAACAGCAGATCGGACAGAGTCTCTCCCCTGTTTATTTCTATATCCAGCACAAAAGTCCCGACTTTTTTTGATGTAAACCTGAAAGACAGGGGAGGATACAGTTCAATTTTCACCATAAGTGATTACCGGCTTATTTCAGGGCCAGTTCTTTGGCCACGTCCTTAAGACCCAGTTTTTTCAGGGTCGCGGGCAGCGGTTTACCGTCGGGGTCCCAGCCCATCATGTCGTAGTATATATCGATCATTTTATCGAATTCCGGGGCGATTGAAATACCCTCAGCCGCGCCGTTAACAGGCGCCTGCAGAAGCCTGGGTGAAAGTGTATTATACTCTCTTGTGTGGCCGCAGCGGACATTGTAAGACCTCATCATATTCATTACACGCTCGCCGACAGTTACACAGTTCCTCCAGTCGTAATCCCAGCCCGTTATAGTATTAAGCATTGTTGCGATAGTAGTAAACTGGACTCCCGCAATAAACATACAAATTCCCAGGCAGTCGATAAAATGTCCGCGCCGGCCGGTTATCGCCTGGCCTTTCGCAATCAAGTCCCCGGAAAAAGCCTGTTCCGGGTCCAGGGCGTCAGCGCCGATGGTATCAAGCAGGTCTCCTACATCACCCATATCTCCCGAAGGAATGGAACCCATATCGGAAACAGCCATTGAAAATGCGATGCTCCACATGCCTCGTCCGTCATGCACATGCGGAGCGTTTCCCTTATGCGTATACACCGCAAAATTCGGAGCCTCGCCGCCTATCTTTTGGGCCGCTTTGTATACCCCGTCGGCCATCAGATCGCCGATGCCTTCTTCCCTGTTTGCAATCTTGTATAGAAGCTTCTCAACCGCGTCGACGTTGCCCCAGCTCAGCTCAAGCCCGTTGCAGTCTTTTTTCGTCAGCAGGCCTTTTTCATAGCACTCCATTACCAGCCCGATATTAAAAGCCTGTTCCTTGACATCCATCCCGAGAATATCGTTTACATGGTTCAGCCATTGCGACGCATCGACATCGCCGTTAAATATCTGACCCGCAAAGGCGTTGGTGCCTTCGAATTCCGCTTCTTCGACCAGCTGACCCTTGCCCGGACCGGACTTGAGTTCAATTGTGTGGATGTGGGCAAAACGGCAGGCTGCGCACGGGCGGGGTTTGCCTTTATAGTAGTCCCGCATGGCGTCGCCGGCAAACTTCGGGTGATCGGGAAAGATGTTAGTGGTAAGGTTTTTAATCGGAACAAAACTGCCCTCGTAACACGATTTGTACTGTCCGTTAGTGCCCAGCGACGGAATCATGAACCCCCACATGGTTTCATACGCTTCTTCCCACCATTCCTTGACTAGGTCCTTAAACAGCTCTTCATCGTAAATCGGGACCTTCTGTTTCCCGTATGCTACCACGGCCTTGACCTTTTTCTGACCCATTACCGTGCCGACGCCGTTTGTGGAGCATATATGCCCTTTATCGGAACAGATTCCGGCGTACCGTACGCCGTTTTCACCGGCAGGGCCGATACATGAAACACCCGCTTTGGGTTGACCGACCTCTTCCATAAGCGCGTCCTCGGTATCCCAGGTATTCTTTCCGATAAGGTGCTCTGCATCGCGAAGTTCAGCCTTGCCTTCGTTTATATAAAGGTACACCCATCGTTTGGCTACACCCTGAAAAATTATTCCGTCCACGCCGGCCTGTTTAAGCTTGACGCCAAAAAACCCGTTAGCATGAGATGCCACAAACATATTTGTAAGCGCCCCGCGCGTGGATACCGTGTATACGCTTGATCCGGGCGCATTGGTTCCGGTAAAAGGCCCTGTCGTATAAATCAGACGGTTCGCAGGGTCATCCCAGTTAACACTTTCGGGGACCTCGTCATAAAGGAGCTTTACGCCCAGCCCGGTTCCGCCGACATAGGATTTTAAAATACTCTCGTCTATCTTTTCTTCCGTGATGACTTCGTTAGTCAGGTCTACTCTCAGGATTTTTCCCATGTAACCGCCGAGGCCGCCTTTTCCCTTTTTCCTGTGTTTGACCTTTTTCTTTTTTTTCTCTTTCTTTTTCTTTTCCGGTGGAAAAACCTTCCCGAGGCTTACCAGCAGGTTCGCAGGTCCTTCAAACTTTATTGCACCCGAAGCATAACCCTTTACGCCGCTCATCTGCCCTGTAACAAGCCTGTAAAAGCTGTCGACGTCTTTATATTCGACCGTGGCATTCACCGGAGAGATATCTTCCCCTTTATGGAATTCAAACCTGCCGTTGTCGACTAGAAGCTGCCAGGAGCCGCCCGTTTCTCCGGGAACCCTGTAAGTTAGGACCGCTTTTTTCTTCAGTTTCAGCGCTTCCTCCCTGTCGAAAACTGCCGTCATAAAATCGATGGAATCCTGTCCGGTCACCGGTCCTTCCTTCAGGACCGGCCCCTTTGCCGACGAGGCTTTGTTTTTGGGATTAAAGACCTTTCCAAGGCTGACAAGAATATTGGCCGGGCCTTCGAATTTAATCGCGCCAGAGGCATAGCCTTTAACCCCGCTCATCTCTCCCGTAATCAGCTTGTAACAGCTCTCCGCATCTTTATACGTAACGGTTGCCGTTACCGGGGTTATTCCGTCGCCCGATGTAAACTCGAATGTCCCGTTGTCAACAACCAGCTGCCAGGCCCCTCCGTCTTCTCCTTCCACAATATAGGTTATAACCACCCTTTTTTTAATCTTAAGCGCTTCATCCCTGCTGAAAACGCCGGTCATAAAATCAATTGAATCCTGTCCTGTAACCATAATCTTCTCCCTTACCTGTCAAAGTCAGGTTTCGGCATTTTCTGTACCTTAAGCATCATCGCCTCGAACAGATTCTCCCCTAAAAATCTCTGCAGAAACGGCATAATCCGAACATCCCTGCCGCCCATGTAACGGATTTTCATTTTTTTTGCATATAATGCGTTAACTATTATCCTGGCTACATCTTCCGGCTGGTTTTTGTTTTTCAGCATGCTGTTCATATATCCCAGCGGAACGCTGAGTTTTTCATAATACAGGTCCCTGACAAAATCAGGCATTCTCTCCCAGGTTTTTTTCATGTTTTCTTCACTGTTGGCCGTCATCGGCGTGTCCATGGCCCCCGGTTCAATCGAGGTCAGCTGGATTCCGAATATCGGAAGTTCGTACCTGAATGCATTCGTAATGCCTTCTACAGCATACTTTGATATCGCATAGATTCCGGAAAATGAAGTGGGAACCCGCACCCCGCTGGTCGATACATTAACGACCCTTGCGGGCCCGTATTTCCGCAGTAACGGAAGGAACGTCTTGATAACCCTCAACGTGCCGAACACATTGACCTCAAACAAGGCCCTGACACGATCTTCAGACACTCCCTCGATTATTCCGCCGGCAACTTCAGCCAGACCCGCAACATTAACAAGAGCAGCCAGGCCGCTGGCCCCGATTTCAACAGCTATCTGTCCGTACGCTTTCGCCACCGACTCATTGTCCGCCAGATCTACAACCAGAGGAGTGATTCCGTACTTCGCCAGTTTTTCTGAACTCTGACTGGGAATGATCGTGCCATAAACCTTCCAGCCCTTTTCCGCAAGCATGATTGCTGTCGCCTGCCCCAGACCTGAACCCGCACCTGTGACCAGTACGGTTTTTGAAGAGGTTTTTTTCTTTTCCATAATGGCTCCTTCCGTAAGGCGTCTTGACGTTACATCTGAAACACCTTAAATTTAATGATACATCCGACTATCAGTCATTGCAAATGAAAATGCTTCAGTTGTTACAGTAGGGAGAGAAGTGTAATGCCTAATCAATACAATCTTAACCAGAAAAGGCTGACTATCCAGAGTATAGAAGAGGCCATGATAATCCTGATGAAGCTCAAGCCTTTTAAAGAAATAAGTATCAGCGAACTCTGCACAAAGGCCGGGGTTTCACGGATGGCATTCTACAGGCACTTCAACAGCATACAGGACGTCCTCGTAAGGTATTTGAAGGACCAGCAGAAAGTCTTCCTGCATCAAATACGTAAAAATAAAAATATCGATCAGACCTACATCGGCTACCGGTATCTGAGCATGATAGAAAACGAAAAGGAATTTTATAAAGCCATCTTCGATGCCGAATTACAATGGGTATTTATGGATTTCATGATCGAAGGAATCAACCTTGTTAACAGGGAATTCATACATTCGGTATATAAAGATGAACTTCAGAAAGAATATATGCTGAGCTTCTACGCAGGTGGTTATATTTCCCTTTTTGCCAAATGGCTTAAAAATGACTGTAAAGATTCAAAATCTGAAATTCTTAACCTGATGCTGTTGCATCTGGATTACCGGAAAAGCTGACAACCGGCGGAAAAATCGTTTTTACCCGCCGGCTGTTATAATAAAATTACTTACATACTTTCCTTCGGATTTCCTGTTTAATATTATCCACATTCATTCCATATTTTGAGAATAATAATTCATTATCACCTGATTCCAGAAAAATATCCTGAAAACCGAGCATTTTAACCCTGCAGGGGGCTTTTTTTGCGGTTACTTCAGCAACGGCGCTTCCTAAACCGCCTATCACGCTATGATTTTCCAAAGTAAAAATATGACCGAACTCTATTGCTGCAGAAACAACTGCATCTTCGTCTATCGGTTTAATTGTACCCATATGAATAACCTTCAGATCGATACCTTCTGATTCAAGCGCTTTTGCCGCCCGAAGGGCCTTCGGCGTCATCATCCCGGTGGATATAATGACCGCATCGCCGCCTTCATGAACAACTTTCGCTTTACCCAATTCCATCTTATGACTTTCATCAAAAATTGTTTCAACCGGACAACGCACAGTTCTCAGATAAACAGGACCTTCGGTTTCCATTGCCAGTTTGACTGCAAGCCGGGTTTCAACCGGATCGCAGGGAACAAGAATTGTCATTCCCGGAATTGCTCTCATAACGGCAATATCCTCAATTGCGGAATGGGTGGCTCCGGCCTTGCCTGTAGGAAGCCCTCCGTATGCACCGTTTAATTTTACATTCATCCCCGGATATCCTATAGAGTTTCTTATCTGATCTCCCGCGCGTTTTGTCAGAAAAATTGCAAAGGTTGAAACAAAGGGAATCATGCCGACGGCAGCCATTCCCGCCGACATTCCGACCATATTTGCCTCGGCAATTCCGCATTGATAGAACCTGTCCGGGTATTCATCTCTAAACAGTGCAGTCTGCGTAGAAGCTCCTACATCCGCATCGAGAACAACCAGCTTTTCATACTCCTTACCAAGTTCAACAAGAGTTTCACCGAAGACGACCCTTGGAGCTATTGCTTCACCTATTCTCATATTTCTCCTCCGGCATATATCTCGTTTATTGCCTGCTGAAACTCTTCATCATTGGGGGCTTTTCCGTGCCACTGATAACGGCCTTCCATAAAACTTACACCCTTTCCTTTTACCGTATGCGCAAGTATAACTACCGGCCCATTGCCGCTTGCTTCTTTTGCCGCCGTCAGTGCAGAAAGAATATCTTTCATATCATGACCATCACATTCCATCACATTCCAGTTGAAAGCCTCCCACTTTTCCTTAAGCGGTTCAAGGGAAACAGCTTCTTCTGTTGTGGATGCAAGCTGAACCTTATTGTAATCAACAATGCACACGATGTTTCTTACATTTTTTGCACCTGCATACATCGCAGCTTCCCATATCTGGCCTTCCTGACTTTCGCCGTCCCCAATGAGCACGAAAGTAACGCCTTTTTCTCCTTTCCCGGCAAGACCCTGAGCCATTCCGAGACCGATGGAAAGCCCCTGGCCGAGAGACCCGCTTGAAAAATCAACACCGGGACATTTATGCATATCGGGATGGGCCTGCAGAAAACTTCCAAGCGAATCAAAACCCGCCAGTTCTTTTTCCGGGAAAAAACCCCTGAGAGCAAGAGTCGAATAATATCCCGGCGTCGCATGTCCTTTCGATAAAACGAACCTGTCTCGGGGCTCCTTCTTCGGGTTTTTTTCATCTATATCCATAATATTAAAAAACAGGGCTGTTAATATTTCCACCTCGGAAAGTGATCCGCCGGTATGTCCGCAACCCGCGCTGTGCGTTGTAGTAAGAATCAGTTCCCTGATTCTCCGAGCCTTTTTTTTCAGCTCTTCCAATGTTGTTTCTTCCAAATGCACCTTCATTAATTTAACCTCTTGCTCCTCTGCGTCAGTACTGTTCTTATCTGTTCATCGTCAATATTATCAATATCAAGCAATTCCATAATGCCGGGATAATTCAAAGCAGGCTCTATTACATCATCATCAAGATCCCTGATTATCTCCGATAGCGATTTGTGAGTCGATACCGACACCCTTCCAAGCATTTTTCTCATCTTTTCCTGCGGTTCAGTACGGTTTTTCGGATACCCTGAGCCATGCTCTACCTCAAACAACCTGTCAAATATAAACCTGAGATTAATCTCGGCAGCCCACCCATACCCCTGGTTCAGGGCAAGCGACACTGCATTGCCGGAGTTAATCTGCGCAAACAGCCATGAATCCATTGAATTGAGAATATGACCGCAAAAAACCCCCGGATACTGCATTGCCGAATCAAGATATCCCTGTCCCGTTCCGCACCCGCCGACTACAAAATCGGCTATTCCAAGGTTAAGCACAAGACCTGTTAAAAACCCGGTGTGTGTATAAAAAATTTTATTTTCTTCATCAGGGCTTTTCATTCCTATATTCAGAATCTCAAAACCCCTGCCGTCAAGCGCGTTTACAATATCAGCGTTCCTGTGCGCAGCGCTGACTTCATTTATTATTGCTATTTTCATAATTTTTCCTTTTTTTACGGAATTAACGTGTATCCTCTTCCCCGGCCCTTACTTGTCAGGTAATCATAAAGTTTGCCTGAATTGCCTTTCTGCAGCTCATACAAAACGGCATCAAGCCCGATATCTATCGGATACGAATCCGCAAAGCTTATACGTTCCCTGCATTCATCTCTACTCCAGCCTTTTGCTATCCCGTTCTGCACCGCCCCTATCCAGTCCATAACAAAGGCCTTGTTCTGATTAATTGCATCTTTTGTGCAGATTTCACCGTGCCCCGGGACAATATATTCGGCATCAAATTGTTCGATAAAATCCAGCGCTTCAAGTATTATGAAAGGATCCGCTTCTGCGAAAAAAATCTGCACCTTGTTAAAGATTGTATCGCCCGGAAACAGGACCCTTTCCTGGGGGCAGTAAACACAAATTTGATCTATAGTGTGTCCGCCGGTATGGTAACATTCGAAATCATGCCCTCCGACTGTGATCTTCAAATAATCATCAAACAGGACGACCGGTTTGTTACAGTTCCGCCAGTACTCTTCCTCTTCAGGATAATATTTTAAGCCTTCAGGATCATTGGCTTTTGTTTCATCATAATTCTTACGATAACAATCAAGCCCGGGCGCCGTCATAAATCTTGAATATAATTCCCTGTGCGCAGCAACCGGCGCCATTTTGTTAAAATAATAATTACCAAAGGTATGGTCGGGATGATGTTCGGTATTTATGATCCATTTCAGAGGGCCTTCAGATTCCACAATATCTAACAGCTCAACGGCTACCGACGGCATCTGCGGCGGATCAATAATCACAATTCCTTCTACTGTTTTAATATATGCGGGATTATCTCCGGCATAATTATCCGCAGCATAGACATTTTGGGTTATTTGCTTCATTTCAAACCCCTAATGCATTATTATTCCGCCGTTCACATTGAATGCGGCGCCTGTAGTAAAGTCACACTCGTCGGAAGCAATAAATGCAACCATATTCGCAACCTGCTCCACCGTTCCCTGCCGTTTAAACGGGGTTCGATCGATAAACCATTGTCGAAACTCATCCGGATCAAGACCTCTCAGGGCTGCGTCCTGATTAATTCCAAGTTCACCAAGTTCAGTCTGAATAGGGCCGGGGCAAACGGCATTTACCAGTATATTTTTGTCCGCTACTTCGAGCGCCAGCGACTGGGTAAAACCAATAACTCCAAACTTTGAAGAACAATAGGCGCTTCCCGCCGATTCGCCCTGTTTTCCGGCAATTGAAGCAATATTAATAATCCTGCCTTTTCCTTTTTTTATCATTCCCGGCAAAACCGCTTTTGAACAGAGAAATGTCCCCGTAAGATTAGTTTGAATAATCGTCTGCCATAATTTCTCCTCAAAATCCACAACCCAGCCCTTTCCGTTTGCTCCCGCATTATTAACGAGGATATCAATCCTGCTTTTTTCATTTAACAGTTTTTTTACAACCCGGTTTATCGATGAACTATCAGTTACATCCATAATTGATCCGCCCGCCAGTCCCGGGAATTCTTTATTTATTTCCCTGACAGCTTCATCTATTGCATTTTCGTCTATATCGGTAATTTCAACATAACAACCTTCCGAGGCCAGCTTCTTTGCCACTGCCTTTCCTATTCCTCTCGCTGCACCTGTAAGTAATGCTGCCTGTGATTTAAATCTCATATCATTCCCCTTCTTTTAATTATCCTTATGCCTGACTTTATCTATGGTAACCGCCGCAATAATTACACAGCCGATAACAACGGTCTGCCAGTAAACCGAAACGTGAAGAAGTACCAGAGCGTTTCTGATGACTCCCATAATTGCCGCACCTATGAGAGTGCCGATAATTGATCCTTCACCGCCCGACAGGCTTGCCCCGCCTATTACGACAGCGGCAATAGCATCAAGCTCCCAGCCTTCAGCCATATTGCTCTGGGCCGAAGACAGCCTGGCTGTCAACAAAACCGCCGCTACTGCGCAAAGAAACCCTGTAATTATATAGACCGACGACAAAATCCGTTTGGTTTTTATTCCGGACAGAACCGCGGCATCAAGGTTGCTGCCCGTATAGTAGATATACCTGCCGGTTGTTGTTTTACTCAGAAATATATGAGCAACAATAATTACGATGATCATGATTACAATAGGAACCGGGATAACGCCTATTTTGCCGTGACCTATTGCCAGAAAGACTTCGGGAAACGGTCTGATGGGGTACCCCCTGGTTAAAGCCAGAACCAGCCCTCTGGAAATCTGCATTGTTCCAAGGGTCGCAATGAACGGAGGCAGTCCGACCCGAACAATCAGTATTGCATTAAGAAGACCAAGAAATGATCCGAGAATCAGGCCGATGAATATGGCCAGCCAGATAGGCATCCCCATATTTACTATCATCCAGGCAACTGAAACGCCGACAAAGGCGACGATACCGCCGACTGAAAGATCAATTCCTCCGGAAATTATAACAAAGCTCATTCCGACTGCTACTATAGCAACCATTGAAAACTGTCTGATTACATTTGATATGTTTTGCGGAAGCAAAAACCTCGGAGCAACGATAGACAGCAGAATACAGAAAATAATAAATACAAATAAAATCGCCGATTCCTGAAAGTTAAATATTTTTTTCAGAATATTCGTACACTTATTAATCTGTTTTTCTTCGATGTCATCCTTTTCCTTGTTTACAGTGTCAGTGTATTTCATAATATTCATACCGCCTTTTCTGAATTTAGTTTTGTTTTTAATGTTGCCGCTGTCAGGATTTTTTCCTGGGTTGCATCATCACTTCTAAATTCCGCTTTTAATTCTCCATCCGCAATCACCAGCAGACGATCCGAAATCCCTATAACCTCCGGCAGCTCGGAAGAAATAAAAATCACCCCGACACCGGAGGACACAAGCTCTCCGATAAGTTTATAGATAGCCTGTTTCGCGCCGATATCAACACCCCTTGTCGGATCATCCATAAGCAGCACTTTCGGAGAAAGAGCAAGCCATTTGCCGATTACAACTTTCTGCTGGTTCCCGCCACTCAAATTATTGACAATCTGCTTCAAACCGGAGGTCTTTATGCGCAGAATCTCCACATATTGAGAAGCAAGATCCTGCTCCCGCATTTTTGAAAGGAACTTACATTTTGAAAGCTCTTCAATACTTGCTGCACTCAGGTTTTCTTTTATGTTTTTGTCCAGAAATAATCCCTGGTTTTTTCTGTCCTCAGGTATTAATCCGATACCCGCATCTATAACATCATTAATATTGCCTACTTTTAATTTTCTGCCCTTTATGAATACTTCTCCCGTCGCTTTCGTATCCGCACCGAAAATGCCGCGGACAATTTCAGTCTTCCCGGCGCCGAGCAGACCGCAGATACCGAGAACCTCACCTTCTCTGAGAGTAAACGAAACATCGTGTATTTTGCCGGGACTGGATAAATTCTTTACTCTCAGAACTTCTTCGCCAATTTCTACAGTCTTCCTGTCGTAGATATTTTCAACTTCTCTTCCGACCATCAGCCTGACTGCATCATTCGGTGTGATTTCATCAATCGGGTAGGTTCCGACCGATTTTCCGTCACGCATAACAGTAATCGTATCAGAGATCTCAAAAACCTCTTCAAGGTTATGTGATATGAATAAGATACTGAGACCTTCGCTTCTCATTTTATCAATACATTTAAAGAATTTTCTGATTTCGTTCTCGGTTAACGCAGACGTCGGCTCGTCCATAATGATTAGCTTTGATTCATTTCGAAGCGCTTTGATTATTTCCGTAATCTGCTGTTCACAGACATTCAGGTTCTTTATTTTTTTTGAAGGATCCAGTTTGAAGTCTATACTGTCCAGCAGCTCGAATGTTCTTTTGCGAACAGTTTTTCTATCAACAATATTTAACCTTGAACAGGGTTCGTTTGCAATAAAGACATTGTCTTCAACCGTCAAATGCGGCGCAAGATTAAACTCCTGATATATCATCGCTATTCCGGCTTTTTGAGAGTCCATTGTATTCGAGAAACTGACGGTCCGGCCTTCAAAAATCATCTCACCTTCATCTTTATTCAACGCACCGCTGATTATTTTCATCAGTGTAGATTTCCCTGCACCGTTTTCTCCCAGAATCGAATGAACCTCACCTTTTTTAATTTGAATATTAACATTATCCAGAGCTTTAACCCCGGGGAATTTTTTTGAAATAGATCTTAAATCAAGCAGTACATCAGTCATGCAATTTACCTCATAAAACCCCGGGGCAATGTTTTACCTTATGCCCCGGCAAAAATCCTTAATGAACCTCTGAGAGATATGCGTCAATATTCTCTGATGTAACTACATTTGTGCCTGTGCCGACGATTTCATCTACACTTTCACCGTTTATCTTGGCAACAAGTTTTTCTACAACTATCTGGCCTTCTTTATACGGAAGCTGAGCAACAGTTCCCTGTATATACCCCTCTCTGATAAGAGCAGGAACAGGATCGAAAATGTCGAAGCCGAAGACAATTTTTTCTCCGGGTGCATATCCTGCAGACTTCAACCCTTCCGCTGCTACATTGGGACCGCTTACACAATAAAACGCATCGATATCCGGATATTCAGTTAAAAGGTTTTCCATCAGAGGAATCCCCTGTTCCAGAGAATCACCATGAGATTCCTTGGCAACAATTTCTATATCAGGATACGCAGCAACAGCTTTCTCGAAACCTTCAATTCTCTGATTGAGATTAAGCGCTGTCAGTCCGCCAGTAAGTATTGCAACCTTGCCTTTTCCGTTCATCATCTTTATCAGTGCTTCCGCACCCTGGTTGCCTGCGGCTACATTATCAGTTCCGACATAAAAAAGACGTCCGCTGTCGGGAGCATCAGTGTCGAACGTAACCATCTGGACACCCTGCTCAAGACCCATTTCAACATACTTCTTGATTGCATCAGGGTCGTTAGCCGCTATAGCAATTCCGTCAACTCCCATTGCAAGATAATCTTCAATTATTGATATCTGGCCGCTTGCGGTTGCACTCTGGGGGCCGTGAAAAAAAGCTGTTACTCCCATTTCTTCCGCTTTATCTTCCATACCCTTCTCCAGATCAGCCCAGAACGGATGTCCTACCGATTTGGGAACAAGCACGATCTTCAGCTTTCCGTCGGATTCCTGCTGACCTGCTGCAGACAAAGAGCCTGCTGCAATCAAAACGACGGCCATTACAATTAGTAAAGTTTTTAACAGTTTCATAAAAAACCTCCTGTAGATTTGCTTATATAAAGCATCATCCATGCCAACAACACGAAATAGCGTTTAAATCGATAAAATGAATCAGGAAATAACCTCTGAAACATTATTTTCTGGACAAATACAAATTTTGCTTTTACAATTCCTTATTTGATTAAATCAAACATGGGTAATGTATACCCATGTTTGTATATTTTGGGTAATATGGTGACATTTGAAAAAACAATTTTACTGGTTGACGACAATATCAGCATCTATAAAAGTTTATCACCACTTCTGCTTGAAAAGGGTTTTTATTGTCTCTATGCAGGAAATTTTGAAGAGGCGGCAAGGCATTATTCATCTTCATCGGTGGATTTAACCCTGCTGGACATCAGGCTTGGTGATGAAGACGGCATGTCTATACTGAAAAAACTGCTTTCATATAATACGGATATTCCCATAATAATGATAACCGCTTTCGGAACAATCGAGACTGCAGTACAGGCAATTCAGTTCGGCGCAAAAAACTATATACAGAAACCTATTAATTTTAAAAAGCTCTTCACAATAATTGAGAAGCATCTTCAAACAGCTGAAGAAAACAGCAATGTCCTGAATGTCAACGATTCCGTCTTTTCTCTGAATTCGGAAATGCAGGAAATAATCGAGAAAGTAAAAGTCCTTGCAACATCAGACATTCCAATCCTGATACAGGGCGAAAGCGGTACCGGGAAAGAGGTCCTTGCCGATTTCATTCATAAAAACTCACAGCACAGGGGAAAAAAAGCTGTTAAAATCAACTGCTCGTCTTTTAACGAATCTCTTCTGGAAAATGAACTGTTCGGCCATGAAAAAGGCGCTTACACAGGCGCAGGAGATTTATTTAAAGGAGTTTTTGAACGTGCAGATAAATCCACCCTTTTTCTGGATGAGATTGGCGACATGCCGCTGTCGCTCCAGGCAAAAATTTTAAGAGCCATTCAGAACAAGGAGATACGCCGCCTCGGCGGAAAAGAAGATCTGAATATTGATGTACGATTTATTGCAGCAACAAATAAAGACTTACCCGAGATGATTAAGGAAAAAACCTTTCGCAAGGATCTGTACTACAGGCTGAACACGGCTACAGTAATACTGCCGCCGCTCAGAGACAGAATTGAAGATATTGAACACCTGTCGGCAATTTTCATCAAAAAGAAAGGAAGCAATAAACACCTCAGCAAAGAAACAACTCTCCTTTTTAAAACATTTTCCTGGCCCGGAAATATACGTGAGCTTGAGAATGTTATTAATTATGCGCTGGTTTTAGCCAGGAATGACGAGATCCGGATTAACGATCTGCCGCCGTATCTTAATACTAAAGAAACGCCTTATTCATTAAGCATAAAAAAAAATAATGAAGAAGAATTGATTCTCAAGGCGCTGAAAACAACAAATAATCATAAATCGGCGGCGGCGCAATTACTCGGTATAAGCAGAAAGACTCTATATAACAAGATGAAACATTATGAAATCAGAACAAATTAAGCTGCTTGAATTACAGAACATAGAGCTTTCATATAACGGTTTTAAGGTACTGAAAAATATCAACTATTCGGTTAATAAATCAGAAATAATTGCAATAGTCGGCGAACACGGAGCAGGCAAAACATCTTTATGCAATATCATCAGCGGAATAGAAAAACCGATAAACGGAGATATAATTTTCAACGGTAAGAGACATTCCTTTTTCAGCCGCGAAACCGCAATGGATAATGGAGTAGAAATTATAACTCAACAATTTCCTATGCTTGATAATTTTTCAGTTGCGGACAATTTGTTTTCCCATATAAAAAACAAGACCGGATATTTCAGAAAAAATAAAACAAAAATTACAGAGAACGCAAGAAAAATAATACAACAGTACGGTTTCAATATTGATCCTAATATTAAAATACGAAACCTTAAACTTTCAGACAGGATTCTGATTGAAATAATTAAGCATATCTATACTCAACCTTCTTTGCTTATTCTTGATGAAGCCCTTCAGAAACTGTCGCAGATAAATTTTACAAAAATAATCAACATTCTCAAAAAATTGAGAGAAGAAGGCACAACCATTCTTTATGTTACGCATCGTATAGACGACATTTATGAATTCGCCGACAAGGTTACTATAATAAGAAACGGCGAGCTAATTATTACCGACAGAGTAAAAAATATTGACAAAATCAACCTGATAAAACTGGCTTATACGCAGATAATGTCGGAAGACATGATTGATTCCGAAAAAGAAGAATTTTATCAACTGTTAAAATACAACAAAGCCATTCTGGAGAAACTTCCGGTTATACTGCTGGCGCTTGATCGTCATAACAATATAAAACTAATCAATCACCAGGCAAAAAGCTTTTTTTCAAAAACAGATAAATTTCTCGGAAAGAATATTGAATACTTATTTGAAGAAAATCCTGACATCTTTACTTTAATAAAAGACGGTTTATTAAAATCAAATGAAAAAAATTATTTTAATTTAAACTTTACGACAAAATCAGATAAGCTTAGAGTAAATATAAAAACACATCCGATATATGACGGTTCATTTCTTATCGGTTCAATTATAATTCTTGAAGATATAACCCAAAGAGAAGAACTTCGTGAAAAGGTTATTTTGTCGGAACGGCTTGCGTCTACCGGACTGCTTGCCGCCGGAGTTGCTCATGAGATAAATAATCCTTTGACTGCAGTTTATAATTACCTGGAATACCTTAACCTGAAATTAGATGACACAGCACTTAAAGAAACTGTAGATAATTTGTGCAGCGAAATAAATACAATCGCCCATATTACCAGCAACCTGATGACCTTCGCAAACAAACCTGTAGACTGGACCGATAAGGTTGAAATTAACTCATTGGTGCAGGAAACAATTAACCTTTTGAATTTCAACGCCCAATACCAGAACATAAAAATATATTTTACCAAATCACGCGAAGATATCTGGCTTATAATAAACCCGATTGAATTCAAGCAAATTCTTTTAAACCTGATCCGAAACAGTTTTGAAGCAATGAACGACGGCGGAGAAATTGAAATTGTCACTTCTCTTGATGTTAAAGAAAATTCCAGAGAGGTAGAAATTAAAGTAAGCGACAATGGTCCGGGAATAAATAAAAAATACATAGAGAAGGTGTTTTCTCCATTCTTTTCAACAAAGGAAAACACCGGCAACAATATGGGACTGGGGTTGTCGGTAGTCTACAACATTATTAATAAATATAACGGAACAATAAACTATTCAAACAAAAAACCAAGCGGTTGCATTTTTACGATTAGATTTAATTTGAAATAAAAATCTACCAAACGGTTAAAGGGCTTTAACCCCGGACAAACAGATGTTTTCTCTATTTATCACTGGATTTTATTGAAAATTTATATCCCAACGACAGAGTTATAAACATTGTGCTCATGCCATCGGTATCAGTCTCCGCACCTTCAAATACGCCGTCGCCGCCGTCCATTATAAACAAAAACCGTAAGGACATATTATTGGGAAACCAGTATTCAGCTTCAACGGTTATTGCCGGAGGAGGAAACCCGAACTGAAATCCGCCGGAATAATGCCTCTCTTCATTCTGTTCATCCTGATACATTATGGCCGTGTCAATTGTCGGCCCCATGTATACGGAACCCCTTAGTGCTTCGGAAGCTCTCAGATTAATTCCAAGAAGAACCGACATGTATTCCCCGTGCCAATGGTCCTCGCCTGTTACATTTTTATCAGCCTTGCTCAGTTCATCGCTGCAGAAGATGAAGCTTGCTCCGAATCCGACATGGGTAAACGGAAAATAACTGACCGCTGGGTTTATCAGGGCGACATTGGCAAGAACAGGAGGAATACCGTTAAACTCTGCGCTGATTTTCTCTCCCTGGTAGAACAGGCCTATAAGCAGGCCCGAAAACCCGTTATCGTTTGAATTCCGGGCATATCCCGAACCGAGCCTTAAACCGTAGTTGTTCTTGGAGATTTCATAGGAAACCTTTATATTCTGATAATCGTCTTCCGAATAACCCGACAGAAGATAAGCCAGTTTTTCCAGGTTTTCTTTCAGCCTGTCGATTTCCGTGAATTCTATCGTTCCGGATGCTATAATCTCCGCAGTCTCGGTTTTTATGACCCTTCCGCTGATTGTGATTTCATCGCCGATCTTCATTGCCGAACCGGTGATTACCGCCTCAAGACCGAAAAGTTTTCCCACTTCTCCCGCTGTATCTTCATCAATTATTCCGCTCATCTGCAGGGCCTGTTCTTCGAGCACCTTTTTTAACAGTATACGTTCCGTAAATTTATATTTGCCGATATTTTTCAAGTGTGAAACAAGAACTTCGGGAATAATTATCCCGGCATTATCCAGCCCGATATCATTTTTTTCTTCAAATTCGACCACCCCGGTTGTAAGGGGTTCTCCGGACAGCGAATATGCAACAAGCAACAGCAGGAAGATGACTGTGATTAGATATTTCACAGTTTTGCCTCCTTGTTTTTTTTGTGATAACCTGACATCTACAAATTTAAACCCGATACCTTAATTTGTCGAGGGTCTTTGCACTGTTTAACAGACTTTGCCGCCCCTTATTGCTGTTAATACCCGATTTCCGGCATTTTCCGTGTTATAATGTTTTTTTATCAGGAGGAAAAGAATGAATATAGAGACGGCTTCCGGTTACAGCGCAGAAAACGTAACTGCGGAACAGTTAAAAAACAACATCTCAAAACTTAACAGCGATAACGATTTTCTGATTCTTTCAAACGGAGAAGACTATATCCAGTGCGCGTATTCCGAAACGGGATTTATTGCCGAGTACCAGGACGCTTCCGGACATTACAGCAGCGGCCCGGGGTTATCAGTCGAAACAACGGAAAGGATATTTACCGCCTGGCTGGCTGGTTCCGGTGAATGGAAAACACTAACCGCATGGACTATTGACGATATCCCCGAAACCGGGGCCGCGCCCGATTCGGACCGACAAAAACCGTTCGATCTGAAAGGAGCTATAAAGGGCGATATTTCCCCGGAAAAACTGTTCGAGGCCGTCAAAAACCAGATTGCACGGGAAGCAGGCAGGGAAGTGACAAAAAAGACTTCAAAACTTGTCGGAAAGATGATCCGAAAAATTACCAGATAAACTGATCACTTTCATCAGGTCTGGGTAAAAGTTCGTGGAACATCTCCGCCCGGCACTTCCGCCCAGACATCAGTTTAAAATCAGTTTTTAATAACGGCCGTATTCACGGGTCGTGTCGAACCAGGCTCTGACATTCTCGGGCTTTGCCTCATCCAATAACGCAGAGGTATCCATTATATATCCTCCGTCTTTACCGCAAATATCTATCAGTTTTTTTGTATAGTCTTTTATTTCATCAACAGAACCGTGCGAGAATAAAATATTCGGAACATTTCCAGAAAGACATACTACATCTTTAAGAGTTTCTTTGGCGGTTCGCATTTCCTCAATTTCGGCATTTTCAAGATGGAGCATACACTTGCCTTTAGGCAATTCGGCAAAATATTTAAGTCTGGAATTTAAGGAACCCTCTCCGTAAATCATCGGAATTACTCCTTCTTCAACCATTCCCTCTATCATCTTGAGGAAGCTTTTCCAGTAGAACCTGGAGAAATATTCATCAGACATGAACGAATCCATTCCTTTATGAAGCCAGATCCAGCAGAATGGGTTCTGATTGTTTTTTAATCCCTGAACACCCATATCAATACCGATCGGCACCATTCTGTCTATTGCTTCTTCGAGTTTTTCAGGTCGATCATACATATCCATCAGAACGCCTTCGGTTCCGCGAAGAGTATCTCCAATTAAATCAAAGGGCGCCCAGGCAAAGGATCCTGCAGCAGCGGGCATTCCGAATTCACTCTTTACTTCGTCAAAGTATTGCCCTACGAAACTATAATAATTACCTAATTCTTCGCCTGCTCTTTTCAGTGTATCAAAAGCCTTGATCAGCTCATCTGAAGCAAACGGCAGACAAGCCGGAAACCACCCGAACCACATGGCGTTTCTTATTACCGGGAAGTTTTTTAATCCTTCTGCATTTCCAACCGAGCGGGGCAGCCATTTTGTTAAAAGAAAATGAGTCATATCAAAATTGAATTCATCGTATTCATCTTCTTTCATATATTCATCTTCAATAAATTGATACATATTATTGTCATCTTCCAGTCCGCCGCCCGGCCAGCGAAGCCAGTTTAATTTGGTAATATCCAAAACCTTTCCGGGCAGTGCAAACCAGGGCCCAAAATCCATATCAGGCGTGAATTCTTCTGCAAATTTCTTACATGCAAATTTGGTTTTATCATATTCATACATAGCCTCACGCATAGTGATTCCGGCATGATCGTAAACAAATTTCTGAACAGGACTGACAATAGGTATCTGATCCGGCTCTTTCAGTGCTATAGCATCTTTTACCCTTTTTAATCTATTATCGTATAATTCCTTAACATCCGCTTCCATTATAATCTCCTTATGTATGAATATTTATCTTTGCTTTTTTCTGTTATACAAAATTAATAAAAGCAACAATACTAAACCGGTAACTACCTGTTTACTGCCTTCAGACATCTCCTGAGTTACCAATATACTCTGTAATGTTGTTAAGAATATTGCGCCGCCGACCGTTCCAATATAACTGCCTGCGCCGCCGCCGAAATTCGTACCCCCAATAACAACTGCAACAATAGAAGGAAGAATATATCGATTACCTAAATTCAAATGCGCACTTCCTACATAGCCTAAAAGGAGTATGCCGGTCAGGCATGACAGTAAGCCGCTAATGCCATATACCAGAATACGGACAAGTCCGGTTCTTATCCCCTGCAAACGTGCTGCATTATCGTTTTCTCCAATAGCATACAGGATAAAACCCACTCGTGTTCTTTTCAGAATAAAAACTGCTAATAAAATTAAAACAACCCAAATAAACAGGACATATGGAATTGTAAAACTTCCTCCGGAGGATGCAGGAATTGTAAAATGTCCGTTTCCAATCATGTCCAGGAAAGATGACCCGGTTCCATACATATGTCCTTTTATCGCAAACAATATCCCTCCTTCAATGACTATTCCCCAGGACATAGTCATTATCAACGGAGAAATTTTCAATATCGAGACTCCTATACCGTTAACCATTCCGACAATAAAACCTGCACTGACAGCAGCAAGTATTGCATACAGTACGCGCCCATTATCGCCATTAATAACTGCAGCTCCAATTACTACGCCCAGGGTTAAAACAGCCCCTACAGAAAGATCTACACCATCATCACCTGAAATCACAACAATTGTCTGACCAAGACTTATAATTCCCAGAAAGAATGAAGCCTGCAGCACTGACATAATATGGTTAAACTTGATAAATCCGGGAACTATTATCTCACCGAATATAAAAAGAAACAGTACCAAAATAAATGCAAAAAGAACCCTGTTATTGATTATTCGCAATAAAATTCCTGATGAACCTCTGTCATTTTTATCCGAACATGCCATTTCACTCATTTAAGATTTCCCCCGATTTTTTTCATTCTTGAATTATTAATCAGCGCCGGAATAATTCCGATACATAATGCAGCAACAATAATCAGACCCTTTGCCAACACCTGGAAATATGAAGAGGCATGTGAATAGAATATTATATTATTCAGGACTCCTAATATCAAAGCGCCCCATACGGCGCCTGCCATCGAACCTTTTCCTCCGGAAAGAGAGATTCCTCCGATAACAACAGCGGCAATTGAATTCATTGTATAGCTGCTTCCCGTTCGATAGTCTCCGGTTGAAGTAAACATAATAACACATACTCCCGCAAGAAAAATAAAAAACCCGGAAAAAAGATGTGCAAAAAGGCGGGTTTTTAAAATTGAAATTCCGGAGGCAAAAGCGCCGTCTTCATTGCTGCCTACAGCATAGATATATCTATATGCGGAAGTTCTGCTGAATATTAACCATAAAGCCAAACCTAAAATCAACAATAGAAAGGCATTAGGTATAATTCCCAGAAAACTGCCCTTATAATAATTATATAAAAACCTCGGGACATACCCGCCTGCTTTAGGCAGGATAATCATCGCAATTCCTAAATATATTGCCGAGGTTGCAAATGTAGTAATCAACGGAGACAGATTTAATTTACCGATTAATAATCCATTAATAACACCGCTGACGACAAGTGTTATAAAAAGACCAAACATCATTACCTTGAATACATTTGAATCGGACAGCATTGAAGCCGTCAGACAATTGAGCAATGCTATGGTACTTCCAAGCGACAGATCTATGGAACCGGAGAGTATTATCATTCCCTGTGCTACCGCCGCAAATATTAGCGGAGTGTAGCTCATGAAATTTGATTTTAATGATCGATACGAAAAAAAGTTGGGCTGAATTATCGCATTTACAATAACTAAAACTACTAATATGAGGAAACTGGTAAATGACGGCCGCCTGATCAAATCAGCCGATATTCTTTTTATTTTATTCATTCATATCTCCCTTAACACGTAAAGAGGATTTTATTAAATTATCATCTGACAGATTCTGATTTTCAAATTCGTCTACGATCTCCCCTTCAAACATAACAAACACGCGATCGCAATTTTCAATTAATTCTTCATTACTGCTGGAATATAATACGACAATAGTACCATCATTCGACAAACCTCTTGCCAATGTATAAAGCGAATCTTTTGCCTGAATATCTATTCCTTTTGCAGGATCGTTTAAAAGCAGCACTGCCGGTTTAAATTGCAGCCATCTGCCGAATACTATTTTTTGCTGATTTCCACCGCTGAGCTTTTTCACAACATTTTTACTGTTTTGCGGTTTTAATTCTACTTTAATAATAATTTCATTTATGATGTCGTATAATTTTCTGAAATTTAAAAGAAACTTTTCTTTGTTCAATGAAAATCTTGGAAATATCCCGTTAGTAAAGACATCATGCGAATTAAATAAACCATCCACATTTCTATCTCCGGGAACCAGGAAAATTCCTCTCTTTACAGCATGTACCGGATGATTCATTTTCAGGACTTCACCACCCATTTTTATCAGACCCCCGGTATTCTTTAAAGCGCCCGCAAGCAACATTATCAATTCTTCCTGCCCCTGCCCGCTTAATCCTCCGATACCTATAATCTCGCCTTTCTTCACAGACAGGGAGATGTTCTTTACCTTGTTTCCGTAATTCACATTTTCCAGTATTAAATAGTCTCTACCATCAGGCCCTTCATTCAAATAATCATTTTTTCTGGTCTTCTTTTCATATTTAACATTCTGACCGGTTACAAAAGGGATTATAAGTTCCTCATCACGGGGCTGTTTTGCAAAATCAAGGGACCCGACATATTCTCCGTTTCTGAACGCAAATACAACATCACAAATCTCTGTGATTTCCCATAATCTATGGGATACAAATATCACTGATGTATCATTTTCTTTAAGCTTTTTTATTTTTCTAAATAATAATTTAACATGTGTGATCTCAAGCGCCGCTGTCGGTTCATCCAGAATCAAAAGCTCAGGATCCTGAGATAGCGCCTTTGCTATTTCAACGATTTGTTTATGAGCAGGGATCAAATCTCTGATTTTCATCTCTATGGCAATTTCACCGGGCGCTAATTCATTAAGGATCTCTTTTGCATGCTCCTTATCGAATTTATCATCCAGCCAGAAACCTTTTCTTGCTTCTCTGCCTAATTTAATATTTTCCCAAACTGAAAGATCAGGTATTAAACTTAAATTCTGATGCGCCAAAACAATTCTGTAACGGAGAGCATCTTCAGGTTTTTTAATATCTACCCTTTCTCCATTAACAAATATTTCTCCGCAATCGGCATGATAAAAACCGCAGCATAATCGTGCGAATGTTGTTTTGCCTGAACCGTTTGCACCTACCAGTCCGCAAATCTTCGGGCCCTCAAATTCGACATCTACTGTTTTAAGTGCTACAACACCGTCAAATCTTTTCTGCAATCCTAATGCTTTAAAATCCTTCATCTCAACCTGCTCTACCTAATTAACAAAATTTACCTGATGTTAGGATGTTTTATCCTAACATCAGTTGATTGAAAACTTATTCCCTATTTAAACCAAGCACTTACTTCATCGTAGTTCCAGACTGCATCAATATAATCATCTATTCCGCGTGTACGTATATGTTCAGAAAGAAGTTCTTCAACATTGTCGTCTGTTATTTCCTGCCGCCAGTCAAATATTATCGCTTTGCCGTCAAGCCTGACACCTTCCGGTAATTTTGTTTTTAAGTCTTTTCCCTGAAGCAGATTCATTGTTACAGCAAGCGCTGCAGTTACAACCTGGCTTGGTCCATGAACTATAGCATAACTTGTAAACCCTTCATCGAGATGATCCGCCCAATATTCACAGAAATCTTTTGAATATTCTCCATTCATTACAGGAAGAGGCCTTCCGGCTGCTTCAAAGGCTCTGACCACAGAAATACACTGACCATCCTGTGAAACAAACCCGTTTATATCTGGATATGCCGCAATAATATCACCCATAGCCTGCATAGCCTGTGAAGGATCCCAATTACCGTATGATTTTGCCAGTAGTTGGATATCCGGATATTCTGAAAGAGCTAAATCGAAACCTTCATCACGCATATCACTTACAGGTGCACCGTCAATCCCGCTGAGATACACAAGCTTTCCTTCGCCGTTCATGTTTTCAAAAACATATCTGGCCATGCTTTCTATCCATTTAACATGATCCGGTCGTACCTGCCAGACGGCCTCCGATGTAACCGGCATATCGCAAGCTACAACAAGGATACCTTCTTCCATTGCTTCTTCCATAACAGGGTTCAAGGCAGAGACAGAAAGCGCATCAACAATTATTGCATCAACACCCATGATTATAAAATTACGCATATGCTGAATCTGTAAATCGACGTCGAAACCTGCATGTTCCAGATAAAATTCGTTTATTAGCCCCTTACCCTTGTAGAAAGCTACAGCTTCCTGTATTCCGGCAACCATTTGACTGCGCCAGCTGTGAGTAACCAGACCATTAGAAAAAGCAATATCATAACCACCGTTAGAGATATCCTTCCCATTCCCTTCCTGTGAGCCTTCGGCCGCTGTGATTGATAAAAAGACTACCATCAGCACACATGCCAAAACAAGAATTTTCTTCATACAACTCTCCTAAAAAAATTATATATTAATCTTACATACGCAAGATCTTGACTTTAGTTGATCTGTTCCGCCAGTTTTTCAAAAGACTTTTGACACTCTTTGACTATTTCTTTTGGGCTCTTTTTCCATAGATCATTTGAGAATATCTCAATATCAAACCATTCTTCCCATCCTGCAGCCATGATACTGTTAATCAGTTCGGGTAACGGAATGCAACCTTCACCGGGAAGTCCCCGATCATATTTCGATTCAGTGATTGGTTTCCAATCCGACAACTGCGCGCCGAATATTTTTCCCGCTGCTGATTTAATTGTCTCGCTCAGTCCCGGTTCCATCCAGAGATGGTACAGGTCAAGCATCACTCCCAAATTGGAACAGTCCAGCCCGGAAACAAGTTTCAATGTTTCTTCCAGTGTATAAATAAAGGTCCAGTCGTCCTGGTACATATAGTGAATAGGTTCAAATGCAATTCGAATATCTGAATCTGCGCACAATCCTGATAGTTCAGACAAAGCAGATTTCAGATTATAAAAAGCATCCTTTTCAGATATTGCTTTTCTTGGACCGCTGAGCGCCAGAACAGTGGATATACCTAGCTGCTGCGCTATATTAATCTTCTTGATGTCTTCATCTCTTTGTTGTTTGCGCTCTTCTGCTGTAACCTGGTTAAAAGGCCCTAGAAATGACAACAACACCGGTTTTATATTATTTACTGATAATAGTTCTTTAATTTCATCTATGTTCTGTTCTTTAACATCATCATACCAAAGAGCAATTTTATTTATCCTGCTCTCCGACAGCAGTTTAATTTTATCCTGAATTAAACCTTCTCCTAACGTAGTTGTATTTATACATAACTGATCTATATCAAATTTCATGCCGCAACCTCCATTATTTAATATCTCTAAAATCTGGAAGATATATTCGCTCTCCGTTCTTCATCGCTGATTCATGAGCACAAATTCCTGCCGCAGTCCAGTCGGCTGACGTAATAACACCCTCTCTTGGTTCACGGTTTTCCATGATTGAATCGATAAATTCTCTTACCAGATGCGGGTGTGATCCTCCATGTCCGGCGCCCTGAATAAACGACACATGATCTTCATCAAGGATTTGCTCTCTTAAACTGAACTGGGAAATACTTTTTGGTAATAACTTGTCTGTGTCCGGCACATTAATACGCCTTGCGTTTTCACCGCCTTCAAAAACAACAAAACCTTCGTCGGCTATCTGTTCCCATTCGCAGGACATTTTCTCGCCATATACATCAAAACTTTCTCTATACTGCCTCGTACATTCATATAAAGATCTTGTTGCTTCTACAGCAATCGGCGAATGCTCAAGTTTAAAAGTAGCCGTTTCGATTGAAAACGGAGAATTATATTTTTCAGATAAATCAGGGCTAAGTTTTCCGGAACCATGACATACAACACTTTCAGCTCTGCTTCCGGCAATACAAAGCAAAGGGCCTATTGCATGTGTTCCATACCACATTGGAGGTAATCCAAGCCAATAGCCCGGCCACCCTTCCAGCCCCATGTCCTGTTGATGAGACCCGCGCAGAAATTGAATTTTTCCTAATCTGCCGGTATCAATAAGGTTTTTCACATAAAAGAACTCGCGTGTATATACAGCGGTTTCCATCATCATATAGATTTTATTTGAATCATTTTTTAATCTTACAA
The DNA here is from genome assembly GCA_963675665.1 of Spirochaetia bacterium. Classification (GTDB taxonomy): domain Bacteria; phylum Spirochaetota; class Spirochaetia; order UBA9216; family UBA9216; genus Thalassospirochaeta. The sequence goes on along the minus strand of OY776510.1, from coordinate 1,039,129 downwards.
TCTCTTTTAGTTCATCTATTGTAGTTGCCATTGGAACTGTTGAAGCACAATGCTTTCCGGCTTTTAATGCATCTATTGTCATTCCGGCGTGATCGAAAATTGGCGTTACTATATGTATAGCGTCAATATCGTCATCATTAAGCATGTCCTGGTATGAAGTATATAATTTATCAATTTCAAACTGCCGCCCGAATTCTTCAAGCTCATTTTTGTTTCTCTTGCATATCGCTGTAACTTCACAATTTTCATATTCTTTATAGATTGGCAGGAATTCTTTTCCAAACCCTAATCCGACAACACCAACTCTCACTTTATTTTTTTTCGGATAAACTGAACTCATATTTTCCTCCGCAACAATGTTGTCTGAAGTATAGTCTCGTGGCGGCTGAAAACAATATCCAATATTTTCTGGTTATTTCAAATTCCTGTGATATAATCCACTAACTGGTAATAGTTCAGGATGATTTTATACAATTTACATCGATTTTTTGATTAGAAAAAAAATCTGATAAGCGCATAAGCATACCTGGAACATTTTACCTGTTCAATTTTATGCAATAATAGGATAATAGATGAAAATTATTAACATCTTTAACAGAATTAATAAATCACCAATGGAATTTAATTCCGAAGAACCGCAATATGTTTTACAACAAAAACAGGAATACAGATTTCACTGTTTTTTTAGCGGCGACGGTTTTTTTAGAATTGAAAATGATAAATTTGAAATAAATGATTACACATTCTTTTTAACTTTTCCCAGGAAAAATTATTCTATCAATTACATGCCGCATTCGAAACCGGTTATTTATTACCGCATAGATTTCAAACTTGATGAGTCTTCTTCAGAATTTCTCTCTTTTATTAATAACTTTTTTTCAACACAAAAATATAATTCTTCAAACAAAAAGTTAATTTCGTATATTTATGATATAGAAAATCTGTATAATATAAAAAAGGATTTTTCCTTACATTCAGCCGCAAGTTTATTAAAATCTATTTTATACAGATTGCCGAATGAATATGAATCAAAAGAAGTCGCCCCGGAAATGATATCCTATATAGATTCCGCCTGCGAATTTATGAAAGAGAATTTATACAAAACAATTAATTTAAATGACATTTGTAATTCTTTAAACCTGACCGAATCCTACTTCATTCGTATTTTTAAATCATACATGAACCAGCCTCCAATGAAATATTATAATTTTCTGAAAACCCAGGAAGCGGCACAATTACTGATTGAAACAAAAATGACTATCGCCGAGATCTCTGAAGCTCTACACTTTTCAAGCGAATCTCATTTCAACCGTACATTTAAAATGCATCAGTCCACAACGCCCGGCCATTACCGCAAACACTATATTTATTCACTGGAAGCTCGTCAAAAAAAATCAGAACAGGAATTAACAGAAGCATATACATTATTACAAAAGATAATCGACGCATCTCCTGATTTGATTTTTTACAAGGATGTAAACGGAATTTTAATGGGATGTAATAATGCATTTGCAAAAATTGTAGGTTTACCAAAAGAAAAAATAATCGGATCTTCTGACTTCGAAATTCATCCCTATCATATGGCTGAGTTCTTTCTGGAACACGACAGGATAGTATATAAAAATAATAAACCATTTAAAAACGAAGAGTGGATGTCTTACCCTGATGGTGAGAAAAGACGTTTTGAGGTTTATAAAGCTCCATTCTTTGATTCAGATAACAACGTAATAGGTTTACTGGGTATCAGCCGTGATATTACTCAACGAATTCTGGCAAAACAGGAAATGGAAAAAAGGAAGGAAGAAGAACGAATAGCAAATGAGCAAAAAACTCAATTCTTGTTGACCATGACAAATGAATATCTGAATTCAATGACAAGAATAGAAAATCAACTTTTAAAGAATATCCAGGAAATAAACGACAAGGATTCATCATTTGATAAACTTTTCTTTGAGTGCAATTATATTACGATACTGACTAAAGATATTATTAATTTTATTGAGTTTCAAAGCGGCGAAATGAAATTCCAGATAGCTGCATTTAATTTATTAAATTTCCTTAACAGAATTAAAACTATTGTAAAAAAGAACCATCCAACCAATTCAACAATAAATTTCAGAATTCATTCCGAGATCCCAAAAATTGTTTTTGGTGATGAAGCCCGTCTTTTACATGTGACAATTCTTCTTATAAATACAGTTGTTATGAATGCATTGGACAGCGATATTGATATTACTGTTAAGTACAGCAATTTTAAAGCTGTTTTTAAAATAATTGTTCAGGGCATTATTTTTTCCGAATTAAAAAAGGAATCAATTGTTAACGCAATAAATACCAAAGAAAATACTTTCTTTAAAACCGGTGTAGATCTTAGTATTGCAATCGCAAATAAAATTATTAAAGCAATGACCGGCGAATTGGATATTTTATTTAAAGAAGACAATGTTATTGAATATAACCTGAAACTTAATTTACCTTCAGGAATAGAATATCTAAATAAATACTACTCATTAAAAGGATAACACGGTAGTGAGTCATTCTTCATCCAGCAGACGTTTTTCTTTTTCAAGACTTCTCCTGTAAGATATTTCCTGGCTTACTTCGATAACGTCTTTATAGCTTGCCCCTTCAAATAACGGGAAATACCGGATGTGGATAAATTCACCATCCATTTGAATCCAGAACTCTGCACTATCTCTTTTTCCTGCTTGGAAATCATCTACGATTTTCTGATTCTTTCAAACGGAGAAGACTATATCCAGTGCGCGTATTCCGAAACGGGATTTATTGCCGAGTACCAGGACGCTTCCGGACATTACAGCAGCGGTCCCGGATTATCAGTCGAAACAACGGAAAGGATATTTACCGCCTGGCTGGCTGGTTCCGGTGAATGGAAAACACTAACCGCATGGACTATTGACGATATCCCCGAAACCGGGGCCGCGCCCGATTCGGACCGACAAAAACCGTTCGATCTGAAAGGAGCTATAAAGGGCGATATTTCCCCGGAAAAACTGTTCGGGGCCGTCAAAAACCAGATTGCACGGGAAGCAGGCAGGGAAGTGACAAAAAAGACTTCAAAACTTGTCGGAAAGATGATCCGAAAGATTACCAGATAGAAAATATTTCATCTACTGTCATTGGGGCTTATAAACAGCGCAATACTTGCGAGCATCAGCGGCACCGACAGCAGAATGAACACAAACATATTATCCAGCACGCCGAAGAAAAACATTGTGAAGATGCTGAATGCCGCGCATATTACTCCGCTGATTCGCGGTCGAAACAGCGACAAAACAATGATTGCAGCCGGTGGAACTATTGTCGCAAGCGACTGCATGAGAAATCCGCCGACAGATTCGGCGCTCAGCACCGTAAACAGACCCCAGAACAGCAATTCGATTCCTATGATCAGCCGTCCCGCCCTGCGGCTCATCCAGAAACGATAGTAACGGAACATGAAATACGAGAATGCCTGGACAATTATCAGAAAATACATTATTCCGGAAAAATCATCCGGGTCTTCCTTAACGACAGAAAAAATCAGGTATGCGAACAGAAAACAGCCGGTAACAACAAAACTTGCAAGTGCGCCCCATTTAATTGAATCAAGCTCAAACTCATCAACATCTTTCTGCACCCCGAAAACCCTCAACACTGGAGGAACATAAAGAGCGGCGGCCGTCAGCAGATAAAACCACGGACTGACGACCATTCCCAGCACAGCCCCGGCAAGCCCGCCGGAGAATTCTATAACACTCGTTTTCCTGATTTTTTTAAGCCTGTCAAACGGTATCTTTTTCATTTATCATCCTCCAGGATAAAAAGGTCCTCAACCCGGCAGTCAAGAACGGCGGCTATCTTCATTGCAAGTTCAACCGACGGATTGAAACGGCCGGTTTCAATAGCGTTGATACTCTGCCTGCTGACGCCTGTCAGTTCAGCCAGCTTTGCCTGTGAGATTCTGCCTTTCTGATACCTGAATAAACCTATATTGTTCTTCACCGCCGCCTTCAGAAATTGTAAACAAGCGCAAAAACGGGGATAAACCCCGGCTGCTGCCAGCTGCCGTTAAACCGGTATTCAAACTGAACCGATCCGCCTAAACGAACCCCTAATGCATGTTCTTCATTGAACCTGTATGAAGCCAGAACAGCGACTCCCGGCAGAAAACCCATAAAAGGACTTTCGATCTGCGGGTCCCAATCGGTTACACGGCCTTCAAACAGATCCAGGTATGCCAGCGGAAGCCCCGCTTCAAAATCAAGCTGAAAATGCTCCGCCGGAAGGTTGAAATGGTAAACACCCAGCAGATTATAAGTCCATGTTGTTATCATGAAGGGTGAAGCACCCAGGCTCCCTTTAATACCTAAGTAATCGTTAAAATAGTATTCCATACCGAGCTGCAGAGACAGCATTCTGGAAAACTCGGCATAAAAATCGATTGGACGCTCACTTCGGGATGCTTCTGCTGAAACTGCCGACAGGCAGATAACCAGCAGAACAAATAAACATAAAAGTTTCCTTATAAAGGATTTTTGACGTTTCATGAGTTTAAATGTAGCGCAAACTTTCCTATTTGTCAAGTTTACTTTACATATAATACATTCTATTATCCCGATTGTTCCGTTTTATTTCCGCCGTTCCAGCGCCCAAATTTGTGAACCGCGTGCGAATGATTTCTTTTTTGCAAGCAACATATACCATAAAAGCGTAATAACTATATACCCGGCCGCTACCGCAATTCCCGCGACAAACCACCTCATGTCACCCGTCTGGTAGGCTTTTGCCGGGAAATTGATCGCAAGGATAAAAGGTATGGCAGCTACAAATGTTATCCCCGACGCGTAACTGTAATCCGAGGCCACAGGAGTTTCAAACTCCGGATCCAGAACCCTGAGCAGAGCAAGCCCCGTAGTCAGAGTCCCCGTTACAGCGCCGAAAAGAATAATTGTCCGCAGAAACCTGTTATTGCTGAACACCCGCGAAGCCATCCATGGTACAAGCACAAGAATTAAGACAGTACCGGCTACAGTAGTTACCAGTATCGGAAGCCAGTATTTGAAAGCAATTACCAGACTGATTGCAGCGATGGAGCTTGTAACCATAATGTCCACCGAAATACCTGAAATACGGCCCAGGGTACTGTCATCCAGAATGTGATCAACCCGGAGTCCCGTCATTACCCTTCGAACAAGCAACCCGACCAGAGCCGCAAAAATAAAACTGATTCCCCACAGATTGGTCGCAAGTTCAGTTCCCATGGCCCCGGCAAAAGCCAGCAGCCAGCCCAAACCTTTCAGCAGCAGATAACTTAAAAGGTAACTTAGAAGAATAAAAATCATATTGGCGGTAAAAGAATCGATTGCTTCCGACTGGGTTGTCTGATATGCTCCTACCGGACGTTTTGCTCCTCTCGGAAAAACTCCTGTTCTGACATCTGTTTTTCTAATCTTTTTCATATAATCGGAACTTATCCAGTTGTGTTTAATACCGTAATGAATCAGAAAAACTCCGCCGAAACTGGCCACAATAAAGCCCAAAGCGGCAAACGTAAGACCTACAGTTCCGGCGTCTTCAATACCGAAAACTTTCCAGCCCTCGCCAATGGCAAAAGCCTGGCCAGGACCAAGAGCAAATCCAAGCGGGAATAGAAAACCGAAACTATGAAAAAGATCCGGTTTTATGGTTTTAAGAAATAGCCACGTGATAATAATTCCAATAAAAGCCTGAACACCGTACTGGCTCAGAAGAATTACAGCATTCCCCTGACGATTTCGGTTTGCTCTGCTGGATTTTTTTATAGTACGCATGGAGAGCGCAACAAACGATATGCTCAACAGATGGTAGGCAATCTCGCCGAGATATTCCTGGCTGAATCCGACTTTGGGAAAAACAAAATTATAAAACGGCATTAAAAGGAACCCGGCAATTATAGAATTGGGAATCAGGAATCTCTGGAAGAATTTTATCCTGGATCGTAAAAAGACTGCAATTATCAACCCGGCCGCAATAATACCTGCATGAATATAAAAATTCCAGTTAAAAGACATATTCCCTCCCGTTAAACCTGATAATCCGTAGATTATACCATACAAAAAACATGAAATGGTTATTACTGTTTTAATAATAATGTATGAAAGTTCGCATCTAAAGCAGTTTTTAATACTAAAAAAATATATGCTCTATTAATATTTTTACCCCTATCGCAATAAGAATAATACCTCCTGTTACATCAAGGGAAAAATTAATTTTATGTCCTATACGATTTCCAAGAAAATATCCGAAAAATGAAATTAAAAAAGTGATTACACCGATAATTACCGCCGGGCCGACAATAGCAATATTAATCATAGCAAAGCTCAAACCGACAGCCAGTGCATCAATACTTGTAGCAATCGACAATAAAAATAATGTAGGAAGGTTTCGGCAATCCTGACTGCTTTCTTCCCTGCAACCATTTTCATCGTCATTTTTTCCGGAAGTTATTTCAGAAAGGATCATTCTGCCCCCTACAAAAAAGAGCAACCCGAAGGCAATCCAGTGATCAAATCTTTGAATATAACTGTTGAATGTTAAACCCGCCGCCCAGCCCAATATAGGCATTATCATCTGGAAGAAACCAAAAAATAATGACATTCTCAGTCCATGCTTTAACTCAAGATCCTTGATTACGGTACTATTTGTAACGGAAACTGCAAAAGCATCCAAAGAAAGTCCCACAGCTATTGCGATAATTGACAATAATTCCATATATTAATTTATTGACGGAAATTTTATTAGAGTCAATAGAAGTAACCATGATATATTTAGATAAATGGCATTGCCGGAATTTAATAATATAAACAGGTTCTTCACATTCTCTGCAGACCCTTCTGCAATAATCAGGGACGACGGCCGTCTGAAGAAAATTAATACTTCGTTCTGTAAAACATTCCCAAATAACGGGATTAAGCCTTTAGGGCTTCCGCTTTACGATTTTTTTCCGGGTGAATATAAAAATGATTTTAAAATTCAATTAAAAAAAGCAAGACATGAAAAAAAGAGTTTTACATTTGATACACAATATATAGATCAGGCAAATGAATTCCGCTGGATACAGTGGAACATAATTCCTCACAAGTGGAAAAACCTGTTCTATGCAGCCGGAAGGGATATCACTCTTCTGAAAGAACAGGAAGAGCAGCTTCGGGTCAGTTATACCGCCATGGAAGCGGCTGCAAACGGAATTTACCTGATGAATAAAAATAAAGTAGTAACCTGGGTCAATTCTTCATTTTTAAAAATTTCCGGATTTACAAGAAAAGAGATAGAAGGCAGAACGCCAAAGATTCTAAGCTCCGGAGTACACAGTGAGAATTTTTTTACATCCATAATAGATACCTTAAACTCCGGAATGGTATGGACCGGAGAAGTTGTAAACCGGAAACCCGAAGGAACCTTGTATACTGTTGAACAAACCATTGCTCCGGTATACAACCCTCAGGGTGAATTGTCTTACTTTGTTGCTATAATGCAGGACATAAGCGACAGGAAAAAGACGGAAAAAATGATTCAGGAACACCTTGCCTTACTTCACAGGGATATAGATTTGGCAGGAAAAGTTCAAACAAGCCTTCTGCCAACAGTCCTTCCTGAATTAGACGGATTTGATATATCCGCACTTGCGATACCCGCAAGATATGTCAGCGGAGATCTTTACGACTGCTTCCTGCAGCCGGATAATAAGTGCTTTTTTGCCATGGCCGATATTTCCGGCAAAGGTGTTCCGGCAGCGATGCTGGCCTCCTCCATTAAAACACTGATACAATCCGGAGTAACTCCCGCAGAGACTCCGGCTTCATTTCTCCATGAGATTAATCATAAATTGTACAACCAGCTTAGCCAGGCAGAGAAGTTCGTAACTTTTTTTACAGCTGTGTTTAACCCGGACACTTCCGAACTCATTTATTCCAGTGCAGGACATACTCAGGCTATACTGTTGCGCTTTTATGAAAATTCAATTGAGTTACTGTCTCCGACAGGAATCCCTCTGGGAGTCCTGGATGAGGTTGAATATTCAGAAACAAGCGCCTGTCTGGCACCGGGAGATACTTTTATTCTTTACAGCGACGGTATTACGGAAGCTCATAATGAACAATGGGAACTCTTCGGGATGGACAGATTAATTGAAACAATCACGACATCGTCTTTTCCGAATGCAGAAGACAGGCTCCAATCTATTATTAAAGCTGTATCGGATTTCAGGAAAGAAACACCTCTTTCAGACGATATCTCACTGATTACTTTTATTGCAAAACCCCGAACTTTACAATACTCTTTTGAAGCAAAACTTGAAAATCTTGAGGCGATGAACACGATTGTCCGTAACGGCTGTTCGGCATATGGACAGGAATTTTCTTATGCAATGGAACTTTCCGCTTCCGAGCTATTTACAAACGTAATAATGCATTCACACAAGAATTTTGACGGTTGTGTATCACTTAAACTCTCTCTTAATACCGACAAGGCGGAACTTGATCTTTACGATACTGCTCCTGTATTTACAAGTGATCTTCAACCGGCAAAGGCTGAGGATCTTCTAAAAGAGGGAGGTCATGGGCTAAGAATAATACAGAACCTTTCCGATGAATTTACCCATACCGCTGTCGAACCGCAAGGTAACCATTGGCATATCGTAAAAAGGAGATGATATGAAAACTCTTTTACTGCCTGAATATAAAACAATCCTGATAACAGGTATAATCATTACACTATTTCTGGTTGCCCTGATTATTACAAGGCTTATAAAATACAAGGATCAGGTAAAGAAAAAAACGGCAGGCTTTCGCATATTAGCTTGCTGTACGGTTATCCTTGCCACATATTATCTTTACTGGCGTTACCGATACAGCTTAAACCTTAATGCTCTATGGTTTGCTATTCCCCTTGTAGCAGCTGAAACATATTCCTACTTTGATTCCATATTATTTGCGCTGATGATGTGGAAACCTGTAAACCGAAAACCACCGGAACCGCCGGCTTCCGCCTCTGTGGATGTTTTCATCACCACATACAACGAACCCCCGGAACTTGTCGCTTTGACAATGCAAGCCGCACAGAAAATCCTCTGGCCCGAAAAAATAATATATGTTCTTGATGACGGAAACAGACCAGCTATAAAAACTCTGGCCGAAAAATATGACTGTAAGGTTATAACCCGCGGCGAAAACTGGAAAGGGAAACCCATGCATGCCAAGGCCGGGAATGTAAATAATGCGCTACTTCAAACATCGGGTGATTTTATTTTGATGCTTGATGCAGATCAGATACCATCGCCGCAGATAGTTAGAAAAACCATAGGATACTTCAGTGACGAGAAGGTTGCTTTTGTGCAGACTCCTCAGCATTTCTACAATACACCTCCCGGAGACCCTTTCGGTTCGGATGCAAAACTTTTTTACGGTCCAATTCTTGAAGGTAAAGACGGCTGGAATTCCGCTTTTTTCTGCGGTTCTAACGCTCTGCTGCGCCGGGAAGCACTGCTTCAGCTTGGAATTATTGAATATTCAAGAACCGTAATTCAACAGGCGAAAAAAAACCTTTTGCTTATGCAGCATGAACTTGCCCGGTACCGGCCAAAAAATACACTGGAAAAATCATTTGCATCAACCCTTAAAAAGACACTGTATGAATCAAATGAAATGCTTAAAACTGAAAAACCCGTTGCCAGGGTTTTTGATAAAATCAGGAATGATATCAGTAAAACAGAATTTGTTGTTAAAAATCCCGGAGAAAAACTCCCCGGACTTTCAGATGAGCTTTTGGCAACCCTCGAGATAACCCGGCCTGATGAAGCGATACCCATTCTTCCTCTCGCTACATTCAGTATAACAGAAGATATGGCAAGCTCTATACGGTTGCATTCTCTCGGATGGAAGAGTATTTATCATAACGAAATTCTTGCGCAGGGATTGGCGCCAGAAGATCTCGGTTCGGTTTTATCACAAAGATTACGATGGGCACAGGGAACAATCCAGGTCCTTTTAAAAGAAAATCCGTTGATGGTAAAGGGGCTTTCGTTCTTTCAACGGCTTCAGTATTTTACAACGATCTACTCATATTTCAGCGGATTTGCAAGTTTAATATTTATTATATCTCCGTTAATTTACCTTACTACACGTATAGCGCCGGTGGCCACCTACTCCGCGGAATTCCTCTGGAGACTTGTTCCGTTTTTACTGTTTAACAGACTGATGTTCAAATATATTTCACACGGAACCAGTGTTCGAAGGGGCGAACAATACTCTCTTGCATTATTTCCTGTCTGGATTAAAGCTATTGTCAGTGTTCTTCTGGGACGAAAACCCCGGTTCGTTGTAACTCCGAAAGAAAGGCAGTCCGGCAGATTCCTTCATCTTGTTAGAATTCAATTACTTATCATCCTGATTTCCTGCGGAGCATCCTTATACTCTATAATCTTAATTGTTTCAGGAACAGCATATGCTCCGTTAGGACTGGGAATAAATATTTTCTGGGCTTTGTATAATAGTATTAATCTCAGCACAATCGTAAGAGCAGCTGTATTCACTCTTCCGGAAAACTGGAACCCCCAACCGGATCCGGAATTAATGAATGAGAAAGATGAATAATCAAGGAGAGAAATATGGAAGAGAACCATCTTATAGAAAATGAGAAGATTACCGGCAACAGAAACCTGATAACAATTTCCGGCCGACTCACAGCTTCAAATTCAGGAGATATCAAAGAATACCTGCAGGATCTCATCGGTCAGGGATATAATGAACTTGTTTTTGATCTATCAGGCATCACCTTCCTGGACAGTTCAGGACTGGCAATTTTTGTTTCTGCATTAAAAAGTACCCGCGAAGCAGAAGGATGGCTCAAACTTGCAGGATTATCAGAGATTCCCGGAAATATTTTTAAGCTTACCCGCCTTGATCAGGTCATTGATATGTATGACAGTATAGAAGAAGCAATGCAATCAATTTGAGTTCAATAATCCGCCACTTTTCAATTACAGGGAGATAACATATGCTTGATTTACATAATTTTAAATTACCCAAACTGAGGGGTGAAGCTTTTAACAGAAGCTCTATCAAAAAAGATTACTTCAGACAGCAATGCAAAATAACTGTAAAGAACCTTATCAAAAACAATTTTACAGCGCATTACTGTGATTCAATAACCGAAGCCGGAAAGCTTGTTCTGGATTTAATTCCGGAGGACGGAATTGTCGGGTGCGGAGACTCGCATACCGTTTTCGCCCTTGAATTGGATGACGACCTGGAAAAAAAGAATTGTGTTGTTATCCCCCACACCTGTGCCGTAAACAACCATGCGTTTGAACACAAGACCCCGGGATTTAAAATCATGGGCAACAAGGAGGAAACGAGAGAGATTCTTATGCAATACCTTGTTGCTGATGTTTTCATGCTCGGAGCAAATGCGATAACGATTGACGGCCAGATAATAAACATCGACGGCACCGGAAACAGAATTGCCGGAAGTCTTTACGGCTCGGATAGAATAATAGTTATTGCCGGCGCCAACAAGATTGTAAAAGACCTGGACTCGGGGCTTGAAAGGATTCGTTTTGTGGCGGCACAGATGAACAACATCAAATATGGTAATGAACTGGCCTGTAATAAAAGCGGAAAATGTCTTGATTGCAGATCCGATCAAAGATACTGCAATATTACAAATATAATACACAGGAAACCCGATGATTCCGATTTTCATGTTGTGCTCATAGGCGAGGAGCTGGGTTTTTAACTGGGAGAGAATTACATTTCCTGTTTCCGGGAAACAGCATCAGAGCCTGTCTGCACAGATCCGCAGCTTCGTTTATTCTGCCGTCATTTTCATACACCTCGGCCAGACCCTGCAGAACATAGAATCTGTCAAAATCTTCCAAATCAGACCGGTTAACAAGTGTTTTAAAAAGGCGAATCCCCTCCTCGAGATCTCCGCCGGCAATCGGGGGAGCATTACAAAGATACTGGGCTTTCACAAACCCGGCTTTTGAGTTTGCCGGATCAAGCTTAAGCGCTCTGCTTACAAGATTCATCGTCACATTATAATTCGCGGCTTTGTAAAGAAAATCCATCTGCAGCAGCAGAAGGCTGTTTGCTTCCGCCATTATGCCTATAATTTCACTATCTTCCATAATCTTATTCGCCTGTTCAGCATAATCAAGACATTTTTTCAACTCTGCGACGGAAAGCTCTTTATCGCCCAGCTCATAATGGATCTGACCCCTGAAAAAGGAGAATTTTGATTTCCAGTAAAGAACTTCGCGGTCTAAAGAGCCGCCGGACAGCTCCGTTTCAATATTCGACAGCTCCAGTAAAGCCTGTTCACGGCTTGTCTCATTGTTTATCCACCTTTCAAGAAGATTCCGGTACTGTTCGGATAATATATTTAAATCATAGGCTGACAGTAACATTGAAATACAGAACAGCTGCAGGATAATAATTGCAGGGACCTTTTTTATTATCATTAAGCCTATTTTAGCATAGATAATTCAGATAAATATAGATTAAAATAGTTAATGACATTAAGAGAAAACTGACTATCAATCTTTAATACGGAGAAACTGCATGGACGCACTGTCTGTCGTGATTATTCTATTCATAGTTATCGAAACAATGAATATTATTATGCTTTATTTTGCGCCCGGTTCAAAAAAAGGAAACGGGGTCGGAATTTTCAATGCATATGAAAAATCAAAGGAATTTCCGGAGATCCATACATTTATAAAATATCTTATTAACTGGGTTGCAGGAACCAAGCTGATTTTTATAGCCCTCCTGATTGTCGTGCTTATTACAGGCAGCCGGAATACAAGGTTCTTTGCAGTCGCAGCGCTTATTTTGTCGATTGCATCGTTCTACTGGCGGCTATACCCGGCAATCCGCGAGATGGACAAACAGCATTCAATCACTCCGGAAGGATATTCAAGAACCCTTTTAATAATGATAACTGTATTTATTCTGGTTTTTTTGGCGGCTCTTTTTATCAGCCTGTTTTCATCAGGAGTTTTTTAGAATATATTGCTGACAATGCTCCGGCAATGCATTAGAATTATGTAATATATAGACTTCATTTTCTAAATTTTTATTTGGAGAGCCTGTTTATGCAGATAAAAAATGAAGAAAAGTTTATCAGAACAGTAGAAGAATTAATTGATCCGGCGGAGGTCTGCAATCTTTTCTTTTTCCAGGGTTTCAGAAAGCTTATGCCGCAGGCCCTGTTCAAGAAATTACTGATTAAAACTTCAAAAAAAACCCCGTATATGGGATTTGTAATAGAGCCCTACAGCCTGTTTCTGTTTTTCAAACTTAAGGATATTGAAAAAGCAAAATCATTGCTTCCCGACCGTTTTGAGCTTGTAAAGGCCAGGGTGTTTGAAGAGGATGAGCCCGATTATTATTTCGGCATAGGAAATTTAAATACACGCGGAAGCACGTTCTGGGGAATAAGGCTGGAATCTTACCTTATTGCAAGAGACAGGCAGACGGGTCTTATATCCTGGATATTCTTCGATATTCTGAGCAACACGATAATTGCATTGCCGTCCGAGGGCATTGCTGATCCGAACAGTAAAAACGCAATATTCACGACCAGCTCCAAAGGAGATATCTATCTCGATATAAAAGATGATAACTCAGACCGGCAGCTTGTGTTAAAAGGCAATATTAATAACGGAATAATCCGGAGACCCGATCAGCCCCTTTGGGTAAACGGCAATACCTCAATAGGACACATCAAAGCTATTTCCGATTACGGCGACGACCCTTTTGCCGTTATATTTGATCCTTCCGAAGTCTCAAGGGCCATGGACATCCCTCCCGGGGATTTTAATATAACAAAAAACACGCTGGTTCCCGATTTCGCGGAGCAGGACCTTGCAAAAGTCGCCTGTTTTCCGTTTACCCAACACTATATTGCGGACAGCCCCGGCTGCCGAACATATATAAAAAATACCGGTGATCTGATAAAAAATTACAATAAAATGACGGAGATGGCTGGGATAAAAACCTTTTCCACCAAATCAATTAAAAGACTTTTTCTTGCCGGTATTCTTATATCTCCCATAATATCACTATTGCTTTTAATATTATTAATTCTTAATATTTAACGGCGGGTTGAAATGAATAGAGAAGAAAACAGAGATTTTATTCACAAAACAGAATCACTGGTTAAACCTCAGGATGTTACGGCGATTAGCTTTCTCGGCGACTTTAACAAACTGCTGTCAAAAAAAGCACAGCATAAAATCATGGAAAAGGGAAGCAGAAAGATTCCCTATATGGGATTTATTGTTGATCCATACTGCTTTTTTCTCTCTTACAGAATAAAAGACACAGCCGCCGCACAGGCAATGCTTCCCGACGGATACGAGCTGGCGGAGGCTTCCTTTTTCAGTAACGAAGAAAAATATCCGATGGTCATTTTCAGCGCATTTTCAGCCCGGACCTCGGCGTTCATCGGCACCCGGCTTGAGTTTTATATTATTGCCCGAAACAGGGAAACAGGTCTGGTTTCCTGGATTATATCCGATTATGAAACCAACACTAACAGCCATGATCCCAAAAACGGCTTCTGCGGCTACACAAGCGATCCGACCGTATTCACAACAACGCCGTACGGTGAATTGCTGGTAAATTTTAAAAACAGCAAAAAAAACCGGGAGTTCTCGGTAAAAATCGATTTGGGCAGCGGCAGCTTCGATCAGCTGGACGAAGCGCTTTGGGTTGAAGGAAACATGTCCGTAGATTACGGCGGCGAACTCAGGGACGAATCTTCCAAAAATTTCAGCCTGATATTTGATCCTGTTTTGATGAAAGAAGCGCTGAATATTCCCGTTGACAAGATTGAAATTACAACTAATTCATACCTGGACAGCATTATCGAAACAGAAAAACCGGAAAGCGCTGCAATCTTTCCCTACAGCCAGCATTTTATAATCAAGCAGGATCTGAAAAGAAACGAACTTAACGATAAAACAGGTCTGGAAAACCAGGTCAGGAATTTTCTCGACAGAACCGGCTTTAAGACAATGTCCGGCAACGACATTAAAAAACCGCTTTTGGTCGGTTTTATTGTTTCATCTCTGGTCAACCTGGGAATTATTCTATTTCTGCTGCTTATGCTGCTTTTATAACCGCCTTGCTTCTTTCAGGATCTCGCCGGCGGCTATCCTCCCCGTAAGTATCGCAATCGGGACCCCCGAAGGGCTGTAGCACCACTGTCCCGCCTTGTAAACATTCGGGATGGAAGTTCCAGCCGTCCCCGTTATCTTCATCAGACTGTCCGGGACAGGGGCTTTTTCTTCCAGGCTCCAGCCGGTAATTGCCCCGTGTCCGGTTTTAAACATTTTCATCAGGGTAAGCGGGGTGGCGGATTTTTGAAAGATAATCTTCTTTTTCAATCCGGGGTAAACGGACTGATCAAGCGAATCAATCATATTGCTTACTGCTTTTTCTTTAAACTCTTCGTACCAGCCCGCTTTCTCCGCCATTTCAAACAATTCCCCGTCGAAAAGCAGGCTGATAATCAATCCTGTTTTATTCTCCGGCGCCAATGAACTGTCTTTCAGCACAGGTATCGATATTTCGTATGAATTATACCGGCAGAAATCCTTCAGCCAGTTAAACAGTTCCTGCTTTGAGATGTGCTGAAACTCCGATTTAATCTGCTTCAGCTGTTTTCTGTGCAGCTCTCCAAGCCCGTCCAGCCTGGGAGTATAGATAAAATGGCCCCTTGATATCCTCTTAAAAAACTCCGGCTTCTCATCAACCGCCAGGAAAACCGAAAGCACCGACTCTCCGGAAGCAACAGACTGATACCTTTGCCGTTCTCCGGCAACGGAATTCCGGACCTTCGCCGGGCAGTTGACACAGTTCGAAAGCCTGTAAAGGCTGTTCAGATCACCGGCCCATAACAGCAAATCATAGGAATAACTGTTTCCGTTTTGGTCCGTCAATATCTTTTCAACAGGGTTTATGCCGGTAATTTCCGTATCATACTGAACGGCCCCGCCTCCGGCAATGATCTTCCGGGCTAAAGCTTTTGGAAGCTCTGCCGTTCCCCCTGCAGGATATTTATAATCCCGGAAGTTTTCAAAATACCCGAAAGCAAAATTTGCCGGCGTCCCCTTGAAAAAATGCTGTGAAACCATATCGTTCAGAGACTTGTTCCTGGAAATTGTCCCCAGAACATCTTCAATTGATCTGCTGAACATACCGGTGCGCAGCGCCGCCCAAAGAAAAGACGGCAGCCAGGGAAGAAACTCTTTGATTAAGAACTCCCGATCTTTCAGCATGTCTTTAAAAAACGGGTTCGGGACCCTGTTCAGGGTTGCCGCTGTCGAGGTATATGTCCGAATATATTTTTCAATCTTTTTTATCTCGTTCAAAGCTTCGGGAAAAAGATTTTGCAAAGACCCGATAAAATCATCAACACCGGCATTTGAATCGTAATGCACTATCCGGTCAAGGATCCCGGTAGAGACCTCTCCCTTGACCAGCGGAAGATCTATGCCGAGGTCATCCAGCATCGGGACCAGAATTCCGGCGTTCCCGACAGCCCGGGGGCCTGTGTCGAATAAAAAACCGTCCTTCCGAAACGAGTTGACAAGGCCGCCGCATTCGGAAGTTTTCTCAAGAATCAGGATCTCGTGACCGCCGCGGAGAATATATGCACCCGCCGTCAGCCCGGACATTCCCGCGCCGACAATAATTATTTTTTTCTTTTTATTACGGCTCACTTCAGTCGGCATAATTCAAGACTTCTTTCCCAGACCGGTCCGATACAGTTCCTGTCCCGGGCATGCGGCGCGGGTTTTTCTTCGGTAGTCAGATTAAAAAATCTGCCTGATACATTCTTCATTTCATCGGAAGCAGCCAGATAATATAACGCCGTTGCTGATATATCCGGGTCTTTTGCAGATGACAGTACCAGCTTCTTCTTAAACATACGGTATAATCCGCCGTTATTATTTCCCATATCCGACTTTACATTACCCGGATGCATTGCGTTTACCGTTACGGCGCTGTCCGAGAAAAAATCGCGGAATTTCTGCATGGTCAGAAGCTGCGCCGTTTTAGCGGCCCCGTAGCTTTTTAAGCCGGTATATAAATGCCTTTTCCACTCAAGATCTCCAAGGTGAACACCGGCCAGCGCAAAGCGGTGGCCTTCCGAATTGACATATATTATCCTGACCCTGTTTTCTTTTTTCAGCCTTTCCTTAAGCATATAGTTCAGCAGGAACGAACCGAGATGGTTAACCTGAAAAACCATTTCGATATTATCCTGCGAAAATGTTTTTTTTGTGTGAAAAACGCCTGCGTTATGAATCAGAACATCTATGGGCGTTTCCAGTTTTAACAGTTCCTCAGCGCATTGCTTCAACTGATCAATATCGCTGAAATCTACAAGAATGGTAGAAATTTCACACCCGAAATTTTCCCTGATTTCGTTCTCGAGTTTTCGGGATTTTTCAGGATCACGGTTAAGACAGATTAAATCAGCTCCGTTTTCCGCAAACTTTCGGGCTGTTCTCAACCCGATTCCCGATGTCGCGCCGGAGATAACCACTGTTTTGCCTTTCATATTTTTACTGCATTCAAGCGGTTCCTTTTTATCATTTCCGATGAGCTCGCCCATATCACGGAACCGGTACTGTACAAGATAACCTGGAAGTCCCATCAGCCAAACCTCTTTCTCATAAACCTGCGGTAACCCTTCCCGAGAAATTTTATATTTCTAAAGATATCGCCCCAGAGGTCGTAATAGTCCCGCTGATCAATTATTTTGCCTTCTTTTAGAGTGGTTCTGCTTGCGCCATAAATTGATGTTTTCGGATATTTTTTATAGGAGATAATCATTTCCCATTCAACAAAAATAACATCCTGCTGCATGCTGCTGTTATGAATAACCATTTCAAGGTTCTTGGATCTCTTTGACAGGCGTTCAGTCATTTCTGCAAACGCCCTGATGCCCTTTAGTTCCTGAACACTGTCCTGAAAGTAAATATCATCATCATAATAAGGCAGAATATGGTCGTAACTTGATTTCCCGGTTGATGAGTGTATTCTAGTCCATAATGAAAGATAATGTTCAAGATCTTTGATTTTATAATCATCCACTTCAACTGCTCCGGGTAAGTCAGGGTCTATTCAGTTTAATTCTAAGAGATGATATTAAAAATAACAAATGTTTTTTAAAGGAACTCTGATCTTATTATAACACATGATAAATCAAGCCCTCTGGGTACAATTACCCAGCCCAATTGGGTACTTTTCCTCATTTCCAATTCTTATTCTGAGCGATAGATTTATCATATCAGATTTGAAGGAGACATGAATGAAAAAATTCATTACCATTTTAATTTTAGTTTTGACTTGCTCAATAGTAAGTGCACAGGATGTAGGGAAATCCATTTTTTCCGTCGATGTGGGTTATGCCGGCGACGGCCGCTCCGGACAAGGCTACGGCGTGTTTATCAAGTCGTCATCCTTTATTGGTAACGGACCTGTCTATTACGGCTTCGGATCCATGTTTGGTGATTTTATTACTATCAAAGAGAACTTTTTTGAAACCGGGCTGTTCATCGGGTACAATGATTTCATAGGCGACACAGGCCTGGACTTTGATATATTTCTTGATATCATCGCAACCGGAGGAAGGATAAATCAGGAAACAAAAATCTACCGGGCTGAAGCGCCTGCACTCCACCCCGGGGTATCACTTGGTTTTCCGGCAATGTCTGATCTGGACGGAGCGCTTACCTTTGCCCCGGTTATCAGACCTTACAATGCTCTTACCGGAGAATGGGACTTTTCCAGAAGCTATTTCAATGTCAGCCTTGCTCTCAGGTTGAAATCATATACGGAAGTAATCAAACGCCCATGGAATTATTCCCGGAAAACAACTGAAGAAAAAGGAATAATTAAATGAAGAAATCTTTACATAAAAACAGATCACACTTTTTTACACTTATCACAATACTTTCAGTTTTGCTGATGATATCCGGCTGCGCCGGGCTTAACACAAAATCCCCTGCTGCTTCGGGTCCTTTGTCAGATGATGCAATGACACTCCTCCATGGGTTGATAATGGAAGAAATGAATACCAAAAATATTACCGGTCTTTCAATAGCAGTTGCCGACGCGGAAAGAGTCCTGTGGTCCGAAGGGTTCGGTCTGGCCGATAAAAAAAATAAAAGTGACTTCACTGACGACACAATATCCAATATAGGTTCCGTATCCAAACTGATAACGGCAACAGCCGTAATGAAGCTGGTTGAAACCGGCAAAATCGATCTTGATGCCCCTGTATCAACCTATATACCGGAATTCAACCCCCGCGGAAGCCTGCCGGAAAAAACTGTTACAGTCAGGATGCTGCTGAACCATCAGTCCGGCCTTGAATCGGACGGATTTCAGGATTTTTTTCTTGGTTACGAAAGACCGGAGGACTATACTCACAGCTACCGCAGGGCTATAGCTGCCGTTAACCAATGCGGCATAGTTCGGGAACCATATACAATATTCTCTTACTGTAACCTCGGATACTCCCTTCTCGGATGTATCGTGGAAAGGGTGCATGGTTCGGATTTCCAGAAAGCTGTTAAAGACCTTGTATTTGATCCTGCGGGCATGACCAGTTCTAGCTTTATTCAGGATGAGATTCCTGCAGATCGAATGTCCGTCGGATATACTGCGGGGAAACCGGTAACCCTGCCCTACATCAGGGACATGCCGGCAGGAAGCCTGAACGCAAGCGCAAATGACATGGGCCTCTTTCTGCAGAATATTCTATCATCATACCGAAAAGATACAGGGCTGCTGAAACAGGAAACCCTGAAAGAAATGTTTGAACCCTCAAATATAGATGTTCAAAATGATCTCGATTTCAGAATCGGCCTTACATGGTGGATAGTCGACCTTAAGAGCCTGCCCGGCGAGTATATTTTAGGTCACGGAGGCGACCTGCCTCCATATCATGCTATTGCAGCTGTTCTTCCGGAAAGAGACCTGGCAGTTTTTGTGATGGTAAACTCTGTAGACGGGGTCGGCTCTTTCAGCCTTACGAATATTTTATCTGAAACCGTCAGAACATTCGCCGCAGAGAAACAGCAGGCTCCGATACAGAAAGAGCAGGAACACAGCCCGATTATTAAAACACCTGAAAATGTAAAAAACAATCTTCCGGGTTTTTATGCATCATCTGCAGGTCTGTCAGAAATAAAATTAAAGGGTGATAAGTTGAAGATTTTCGCATTCAACAGATGGTTTGATCTTCATTACCACGCTGACGGTACATTGACACTTGGTATGAAGCTTCTGGGACTTATCCCGCTGAAACTACCCGTATTTGAAGAAATCTCAATCAGTACAGAAGAAGTTAATAACACTCAGTCCATTAATCTCAGACTTCAGGGAATTCTTCTAAGTCCGTGTACCAGGATTGAGCCTGTATTCGTCGATCAGGCATGGATGGAGAGGTGCGGAAAGTATACACCCGTTCAATCGGAAATAATGCCGCAGTATACAGGCTTTAAGCTTGAATTTGATAAAAAAAGCGGTTTCCTCTGTCTCTTCCTGGAAAGCAGTGACGGATGGTCCAAATTCCCGTTACAGACGGAAAATGCAACCAGAGCACGTCTTATGGGCATCGGCCGCAGTCTCGGCGGCAGTATTACTGTAAAGTCTGAAAACAACCTTGAGACATTAAGTTTTCTGAATTTTGAACTTCACCGAGAATAATAATTCACATATCTCCCGGCAGCCGAAATTCGACTGCCGGGAGGGATTATATTTAAAAACTTATTCTTGCTGCCCCTCCCTTCATATCCTTTTTTAATTGACAGTTCTTTTTTCTCTCCCTATTATTAATAAACCCTGAAATTTTTATATGGGTTTAAAGGTACGCAATATTTTATGGAACATGTTATCCCTTTCTATCTTTTCTTCTGTGTCTCCGGCGGTATTGCCGTACTGGTATTGTTGTTTATTGTATATCGCAAAAATCCCCGGAAAGACCTTCTATATTTTCACCTGTTTTTTGCCGCCATGACGGTAGATATAATTATTGACCTGGTTCTTATGTACCGGGCCATAAACATTACCAGTGTATTAAGCCTGGGGGACTATCTTCTCACACTTATATCGGTGCCTTTCTCGGTTATCATGTTTACTGCATTTCCTGCCGCCCTCCACAGGATAATGGAAGTTTCAAAGGAAAAATGGCGAAACCTGATATTGATTATCATCAATATCGTCTTAAATTCCATTCAGTATTTTCCTGCCGGAAGTTCCTATAATATACAAACCGGAACTTTAACATTGGGACCGCTCTTTGCTGTAACCGGGATAAGCCAGCTGGTAATTATTATTTATTGTGTATTCCTGCTGCTTACCGGTTTTCGTAAAATAAAAGAGAATTCAGTTCGTCGACTGCTGATGTTTTGCGGTTTATTAACCCTTCTTTTTACACCGGGGTTCTTTCATGATATTACCTATTCAATAGGCAGAAGCTACTTTGATATCTTTCCCATTGAAGTTATTTTTTTCCCCCTGTATTATTTCCTGCTTGCTGTCCTGGTTATTGTTTATTCCGGCCGATACTTTATTGCAATTACGCAGCTTGAAAAATCGGTACGAACCTCAGAAGAATTTTTGTTTGAATTCAGTCAAAAGCACGGCCTGACGGAACGGGAAAAAGAAGTTGTCCCGCTTATAGTTGAGGGAATGGGAAACAAACAAATCGCCGGCAAATTATGCATCTCTACCAAGACCGTTGATAACCACATTTATAATCTTTACAGGAAACTGGAAATTAATTCCCGCTTCGAACTTCTTGCGATGTGTTAGTATCCCGCCGGCTCAATTCTCAAGATAGTCTATTATCATACGATTTACAATTTCAGCCTTTTCCGCAGCTACAAGGTGCCCTGTATCAACAATTTCCACCCTGACATCCGGAATATTCTGTACAAGCGCTGCGGCAGCTTCGGTATTGCCGACAAGATTATCTCGCTCGCCGAATATAAACATAACAGGCACGGAAATACTCTGCCGCTGTTCCGATGAAAAAGCAAGAGGAGCGACCTTTTTGGGAGCAGTTGAAGAAAGTAAAAGCTTGAACCATTCCCCAAAATCATCTCTTACCTTCCTGTCGGTACCAAATGCCCATTGCTCAGTACTTTCCTGGAAAATACTCAGCGGAAACAACTGTGCGAGAGTAATTCTAAAAACCGCTTTTCCCGCACCGGAATAACCCATCGGCCCTGCCAGAACAAGTTTTTCAACCCTTTCCGGTTTGTACAGCGCTATATTTGTACCGATAAAACCGCCTTCTGAAGCTCCGGCTATTGCAGCTGTTTCTATACCCAGCAGATCAAAAAGTGTTGTATAAAAATCTGCAAGATCTTTCCCTGTTTTAAGCAGTTTGGTTAAATCATGGTAACCGCTCAGGCCCGCATCTCCGATAGTATCAATCGCAAACAGCTGGTAATGCCGGGAAAGTTCCTGCGCATTATGTTTCCAGGACCAACCGGCAACGCCTGATGCATGCAGAAGAACAAGGGGCGGAAGGGAACAGTCTCCGCATTTAATCACATGGACTTTGCCAAATTCCGTCTCAAGAAATATATCCTCATAATCCACCGGCCAGTCTTTCATTTTTTCGGCATACATTGTTATAAATTTTTCTTCAACACTTTTATCCGCATAAATACTTACGGCGTCCCTGTCTGTAAGTGTTCTTGAAAAAGCAAATAATAACAGAAGAACTGCAACCGTTTTGATGATCGGAAACAACCTGCTTTTTAACTTTGTCTTTACCAGATTGGAGGTCGCCGGCATGATGATAAGGATCAGAAGTATCAGCAAGAAGACGGCAAGCCATTTATGGAGCATTACCATCGAAACCAGCATCAATATTAAAACCGCTGTAAAAATCCATCCTAAAACCGTCAGTACTATCATACAAGTCCTCCTTTATATCTGATTCTTCCGGCTGACTGCATCATCTCAATAGCGTTATTGGGACACAGATTTATACAGCGCATACATACTTCACAGGCTTTTCCCCAGGAAGGTTTTCCATTATTTAATTTTATATTTCCCGCGGGGCATGAAGATTCACAAAGCCCGCAGCCTGTACAATTCCTGTTAACATGGGCGCTTTTGACTACCGGTCCCGGCATCGCAAATTTGAAAAGTATTGATACCATTTTTTCCTTAAAACTGACGTTGGCGGTTTCTACAGCCGCTTTTCCGGTAACAAGATCTCCGACAAATTGCTGCACTTTTTTTACGGCTGTTTTCCGCATCTCTTCGGCTTTTAATTCAGGCTCGGTATCCTCGGTAATTATTGAACTGCTGGGGGTATGCGTACTGACAGCACCGGCCAGTGAATATCCCTTTTTACAAAGCAATTTTTCAGCCTGCTTAATACTTAAGCCCGAATTGGAATGAGCGTTGGCGATTATAAAGCATTTTCCGTCTTTATTCCCGGGAAGGTCCTTTAAAAAATCTTTAACAATCCCGGGAATCATTAACCCGAAAACCGGAAACGCAATTCCCAGCATTTCGCTTTCCGGCAAATCCTGAGCGCTAACTCCTCTTGTTAATTCTTTAAGAATGCAATTATATCCCTGTGAAATAAACTCTTCTTTGGCGGCTTCAGCAACCAGCCTTGTATTTCCGGTTCCTGAAAAATAGAACATCGTAATGTTTTTATTCATTACCGGCCTCCTGCTGATACTGCAAGATAAATTATATTAACAGTTGATATCGTCAGTTTAACAGCCATCAAAACAAGCAACGCTATCAGACTGTTTCGTACTGATCCGAACATAGGCGACATACTTCCTGAAACCACTGAAAAAAACAGGACTAAAAGCATAATACCAATAATCCCGCCGGATATAAATCCGGCAATTCTGAAGCTATGATTTCCCAACATATTGTTTATTCCGACAGAACACATAGCCAGACAGATTATAAAAGCAACTATAAAAACACTTTTTTCATTTTGAAAAAACGCCAGACTATTGCCTTTCACAGCCGAACCTATTATAAAAATGTTGATTCCGCCAAGTAAAATTCCGATAACTCCTGAAATTGTCATACTTTTCTCCTTAATCATTATTATAAAGAATACTACAATGATTTATGACGGATCGAATCACCCGAACGGGTGAAATTTAATTCATCAGGAAAAAATTACATTTTCGCCGACAGCCAGGCAGCTTTCCAATAATTTTAACGTTTCTATGTATGTAACTATAAAAATTATCTTTTTGAATGAAAAAGAACTGAAATTTTACTATATATGGATAATATAGCTTTTCTTAGTGGGAAAATGACTCTATTATTGTTTGGATTATGGGATTGATATATTTTATACTTGCATTTACCGCAACAATATTCGGATCAATGGCCGGTCTCGGCGGCGGGGTTATAATAAAACCGGTCCTCGACGCACTCGGACAGGACAACATCTATACTATTTCGGTGCTGTCTTCAGCAACAGTGTTCTCAATGGCCCTTGTATCAACAATAAGGCAGATAATATCCGGATTTAGAATCCGACGGATTTTAATCTTTCTTGTCATAGGGGCTGCAGTCGGCGGAGTTGTCGGCAAACATTTATTCGGCATCATGGCGGCCGGATTTGAGCCGGAAAACCTTAAAGGACTTCAGGCATTAATCCTGATTGCCCTGCTGATCACTGCTGTTCTCAGAAAAAAACTGCCTGACTGGAAAATAGAGAACCCGGTTATTACCGGTGTCATCGGGCTGCTTTTAGGGACTATAGCGGCATTTCTGGGAATAGGCGGCGGGCCGATTAATGTTGCAGTAATATGTATGTTTCTCGCTATAGATATCAGAGACGCCGCCGTTATCTCAATTCTTATTATATTGTTTTCACAGGGAGCAAAGCTGTTGGCAATTCAGGCCACAACCGGCTTCGGAGCCTATATAGATTTAAACAAGCTTATCTTTATGATTCCCGGCGGTATAGCCGGAGGCCTTATAGGATCCGAATTAAACCGCAAACTCAATAAAAAGGTAATTCACGGAATTTATGATATAATAGTGATTTTAATTATCATGCTGAATATATATAACGCGGCAACGGTCCTGCTGAAATAATCGGTAAAAACAGAATCATTCAGTCTCACTTCAGGTTGAATAAATCAGGATTCCGGATGCATTAATTCCTGAAGAGAAATATCCGGGTGAAGGTATCTAAAGTTCAGCATTTCATATGTAATTATATCAATCATTTTCCAGTCATATTTAAGTTCTATACCCATCGAAGGACATAGATGATAGCAGGATAAACAATTAATGCAGCGATGTTGCCATTCCGGTTTCCATCTGGACTGAATAATATTATTAACCGGACAAATCTTTATACACAGACCGCAGTTACGGCAGCCGTCATTTATCCAGAAATGATTATCCATTGAATGTTTTTTCGACAGATCATAAGGAGTATCAAATGCAAAAAAGCTGAAGATGGAGCCAATAATCCGGAAAGGCCGTCTCTCTCTGTATTTCTGCTTATTTCTTACAATCTCCGCAATTAAAGCTGTTTTAACCGCTTCTTTTTTATAATGCTCGCCGGGTCTCTTACCATGTATGCTCGGCACGTACGGATGCGTACCGGGCATTCTGATTATAAAGCCCGCATTCACCCTTTGCCCTTTTCTTTTAAGCAGTCTCTCAACAATATCAAGAGTTCTGCCGAACAAACCTCCTCCGTTAACAACTGTAAAAATATATGAAATCTTCCCAAAGCCGGCCTTTCTGATAAATTCCTGAAAAAAAACCGGCGGCCTTCCGAAATAAACCGGGATAACAAACCCGATAATATCGCCTTCAATAAAAACATCCTGATCGGTATTGAACAAATGAGGCATGGAAACCAGCTTGTGATCTCCAAGTTTAATTCCGATATCCTTTGCAATTTTTAGAGAATTACCGGTGCCTGTCATATAATAAATTTTTATCATTTTATTATTTCCCCGGGGTTTTCCGGATTAATGAGCCTGCTATATTCCATTATTTCCATAACTCATTACCTCCAGGCCTGCATACCTGATTGCATCTATGGATATAACGTACAGTTTTATTCCCTGGAATTCAGAAATCGATATCAGTCTCTTCAGCAGGTATAAATCTTATTTCAAAGGTATCGGGATCAACCTCTTTTCTGACCTTCACAACACCTTCTCCGACAACCTCCAAATCAAAAACAGTATCGCGATCGTACCACTTGCACTTGTCGCAGGGCGGATCCATAGGGTGTGTATTCCTGTGCTGACACCATGAACACGATTTATCTTTCTTTGGTTCTTCCGGTTTCTTGAATTCGAATATTTTAGCCATAAAAGAATGTTCCTCTAATACCGTAAAAAAGTCAATCCGGGAAGCAGAAGCGTTTCAAAACAATTTCCCAATTTTTTAGTCGGTAAACGGGACTGACGGCGGAACATCTGCTGAAGCAGCTTTTTATTTTTCCGGATATTTTGCTTCAGCAGGTCCGATATAGATTTGTCTGGGCCGTCCAATTTTAAACGGCACACTGTCGTGCATCTCTTTCCACTGCGCTATCCAGCCGGGCATACGTCCCATGGCAAAAAGCACAGTAAACATTTCAGTAGGAAATCCCATTTCTCTGTATAAAATTCCCGAATAAAAATCCACATTTGGGTATAGTTTTCGTTCAATAAAATACTCATCCTTTAAAGCGGCTTCTTCCAACTCGAGCGCTATGTTCATCAGAGGATCATCGAGCGATCTTTTACTGAGAAAGGACTGCGCTTCCCGTTTCAATATTTTCATCCTGGGGTCGAAATTACGGTAAACCCTGTGTCCGAATCCTGAAAGTTTAAACCCGCTGTTCTTGTCTTTGGATTTTTCGATAACGGTCTGCACTGATAAGTTTTCTCTTTTGATATGTTCCAGCATTTCAATCACTTCCTGGTTTGCTCCGCCGTGAAGCGGCCCCCACAGCGCACAGATACCTGCGCAGACTGAAGAGTAAAGATTTACCTTTGAACTTCCGACAAGTCGAACAGTCGAAGTACTGCAGTTCTGTTCATGATCAGCATGAAGGATCAGAATCAAATTGAGCAATCTTTCGGTTTCAGGATCAATTACATAGGGCTTGACCGGGCTGTCGAACATCATATTAAGAAAATTACTGCAGTAAGGAAGATCATGGCGCGGATAAACCAGAGGTTCTCCAATTGATCGTTTATAGGAAAAGGCGGCTATAGTCCGGATTTTGGATATAAGTCTTGATGCCATCAGTTTATATACTGTATTGTCCTGTTCATCAACAAAATACTGGGGATAAAAGATACTCATGGCGTTGACCATGGTACTTAAAATGGACATGGGGTGAGCTGTAGGAGGAACCGAATGAAAAAATTTTATCATATCTTCATGAAGCATTGAGTTCTCGGTGAGCTGCTGGGAAAATTCAGACTGTTCTTCCCTGTTCGCAAATTTCCCGTGTATGAGAAAATAAGCCACTTCGGTGAATCTTGCCTTTTCAGCCAGTTCCTGGATATCCACACCGCGATATTTCAGAATTCCCTTGTCGCCGTCAATAAACGTAATGGAGCTTTTACAGCTTCCTGTGTTCTGATAACCGCTGTCCAGGGTGATAAACCCGCTTTCTTTCCTCAGGTTTGTAATATCTACCGCCTGTTCTCCCATTGAACCCGTTACAACAGGCAGTTCAAAATTACGATCTCCCAGTTTTAACTGTGCATTCATCATAGAATCTTCCTCATAAATTTATATCAATGATTAGTATAACCTATTATTGTGAGTATTTAATATATGAAAAAGTTCCTCAGGTCAATTACTTTCTGACGGAAAGTTTGTTCATAATAGAATCCAATGAACAAAGTGCATCCTGAATGATCAGTTCGGGCTCCGACTTAAATAATCTTTGAGCATACTGCTTCCTAAATCAGATATACTGTCAGAACAGATACCAAACCGGAACTCTTTTTTTTAATCAAGCGGAAAATTCCTGGTAAACGGATTTCTTCTTACTCCGGCCGGAAAATAAACAGGGACAAAGCGTTTAAAGGCGGAGTATAATATAAAAAAAAGGAGATGATGATATGCTGAATCAACCTGAAATAACAGCCCAGACCCTGGAAGTGGTTAGAAGTCTGAAAAACCTTAACTGGAATATTGTTGTATTCCTGGCTTTTGTTCTCTATGTATACGGAACAGCTATCGAACAGAAAAAATGGAACCAGATTGCCGCCGGGCTTGCCCTTTATGCCGTGCACTGGTTTGTTGAAATTGTCAATTCGCTCATACAGCATTTCTCCGGCCATGCGCTATGGACGGCAAGCGGAGGAACGGCTTTCGTCATTCTGATTGGAGTGGGGATAGAAATCAGCTTCATGTTTTCTGTTGCCGGACTCATCATGTCAAAACTGCTGCCCGAAGATAAAAAAATGAAAATCCTCGGTATAAATAACAGGATCCTTTTTATTGTACTGAATGCATTTATCGTAGCGCTGATCGAAGTCCCGCTGGCGGCTTCTCCGATCTTTCACTGGGTATACCCGTGGTGGGGAATGCTGACTGTCTGGATAATTATTTATATTCCCTTCTTCCTGGCGGCTTTTCTCTGTTATGACGCAAAACCGAAACCGAGACGGATATTCATCGGAGGGCTGTTCCTTCTGGATCTTGTTATGCTTCTGGTCTTTATTCCGCTCGGCTGGATATAAATTAATTTATGTTAAAACTACAAGGACGAGCCCCATAAAAATGGAGGTCACTCCTATAACCCGATATTTATGGGGTTTTTCTTTCAAAAAAATAAACCCGAAAAGAGCTCCCATAGGTATGCTAATCTGTCTGAAGGCAGCTACATAGCTCACATCCCTGACAAAATACATTGAAACCAGAACCAGTAAATGCGTTAAATTCATAACAATGGTTATAAAAAGCCCAAAACGCCAATCAATTTTCTTAAATACAATACTGAGGTCTTTTTTTGTTATAAGCATGTAGAATAATAAAAATATAAAATCGACAAGACTCTGCAATGCAGACCATATAAAAGCGTTCATCAGAATCGGATTTTCCGGGACCAGTTCCGACATTAACGACAGGGCTTTTGCATCAATAAGGGTATAGCCTGCCGTTCCGAATGCGGCAAGAAAAATATATATGTGATACGAATGGATTATTCTCAATACAGTTTTTTTATTAAATAAATTATGAACAGGCAAAAGTATGGATCCTGTAATAATCAGAAATATTCCCGTAAAAACAAAGGGGCTCAACATCACTTTAAAAAATAACAACTGTATTAAAGCAATTAATAAAACAGGCAAGGATCTAATCAACGGGTAGGCAAATGACAAATCCTGTTTCGCATAACTTTTAACAAGCGCTATATGATAAACAGATTGAAAAAGAGAGGATACAAGCACATATAAAATAAACCGCCTTGTGATTAAACTGAACAGGCTGCTCGAATTTAAAATAATAATTAAAGGCAAAAAAGCGACACTGCCGAACAGGAAGGAAATCATAAAGACATCAATCCCCAACTTGCGGCCTTTCGTAAAAAGATTCCAGCCTGCATGAAGAATTGACGAAATAAACAACAATGCTAAGGCGATGACTGTCATGGGTTCTCCGGATATGTTTTATTTAGAGATAACATAGAAGTTGCTTATATTGAAAACGGATGAGGAAACAAGCTCCTCATCCGTCTGCAAGCTGCTGACAGGTCATCATCTTATATAATATTTCAGTTTACACACCGGGGGCTTTCCACAGCGCGGGAAGAATATTGTCTTCTGATAACTTAACCATGTAGCTGTACACGCGTTTCCATTTATCGAAGTGCTGATTGTAAGCCTCAACGTTATTCTTGTCCGGCTCGACAGTTCTTTCCCAGGAAACAGCTTCCTCTGTAGCTTTGTTCCATGAATCATAATCACCTATGGCTTTTCTGCAGCAGATATAGCTTCCGAATGCCGTGGTCTCCTTGACCTTTGGGATCCGGACGGGAACCCCTGTAACATCGGCAATTATCTGCGGCCATAGAAAGCCGTTGGAAGCGCCCCCCACCAGTGTAATTCTGTCATATTCAATATTCGATATTTCACGAAGTATTTCAAGATGACCCCGTGTTACATATGCAGCCCCTTCCATGACGGCGCGTATCGCGGCTGCTTTTCCGGTAGCCTCGGGGTTGAGAAGATCGAAGCCGATTAAGGCGGGAGGCGAATGCACCCATTTTTTAGAATTCATGATGTTTGAAAATGTGGCATACACCCCGTTTGATCCCGCCGGTATCTTCTCCGCAAGCCGCTCCATCAGCGTAAAAGCGCTTTCGCCGGTCTTTTCAGCGGCAGCTTTTTCTTCCCGGCATAATGCGTCTCTGACCCATCGCATGCTGAATCCGTGATAAAAACCAATTCCTTCCGTCATCCATTTTCCCGGAACAGCGTGACACAGGGTGCGCAGCCGGTATTCCGGATCTATCAGAGCATAATCCGTTGTAAGAGCAGTCTGCCAGAATGTTCCGGCGCAGACAGTAAACACACCCGGGGTTACAGCCCCTGCGCCGACAAGCGCCATCTGGGTATCTGCGCCGCTTGTAGCGACCTTTGTGCCCGGAGCCAAACCGGTTTCTACGGCCGCAGCAGCTGTAATCTCCCCTATAATATTTCCCGATTCAATAACTGGCGGATAAATACCTTTCGGCAGATTAGCCTTCGAGATAATATTGTCTGACCAGGTCCGTTCTTTTAAATCAAATATTCCGGAACTGGATCCAATTGTAGGTTCCGTTACAATAAGACCTGACAGTATGAATAAATACCAGTCGCTTATCATGTTGACATAGCGGACTTTTTCATAGATTTCAGGTTCGTGTTTCTTTATCCAGCGGAATCTTGCAGGGCTGATAACATTCAGCCAGTCGCCGCCTTCATTGTAAATATCTTCAGCAAGGCCTTCCTGAATCATTTCAATAACTTCTTCATCAGCCCGTGCATCTACATTAGTGCATGCCCATATAGCTTTCTTATCCTTGTCGTAAAGAACCATCCCTTCACGCATCGAGGTCGCCGTAACCACCTCAATATCTTTCGGCGACACTCCGGATTTCCCGACAGCATCCTTTATTGTTGACGCAATCACCTTTCTTGCAGTTTCAGTATCGAAATCCTGTGAGTTGGGATACCGGGGATCGGTTTCAGGCAGCCATTCCTGTTGGGAAGACGCTACAACGCTGCCTGCTGTATCAAAAAGAACAGAACGGCCGCTTCCTGAGCCTATATCTATAACCATAAAGTATTTCTTTTCCGGATCAGTCATTTTTCCAGCTCCTCTTTAAACATGAAATTTTCCTGTGTAAACTACGACGGCTCTCCGAGGGCTTCTACATCTTTCCTCATAAGCAGAATATCTTCATCAGAAAGTTTAAGACCTCCTGCCGCGGCATTTTCTTCCGCATGCCTGATTTTTCTCGCGCCGACAATCGGAAACGTAATGCCCCTCTGGGCGGCGGTCCAGGCGGCAACGATCTGGGCAAGGCTTGCATCATATTTTTTACAGAGATCTTCCCATTTACCGAGCATATCAAGAACCTTCCGGCGGTTTTCAGCCTTGTACCACGGCAGCATGGCCCGGAAGGCTTCATCATCTATCTCGGTCTCCATGGTTATCCTGCCGGACAAAAGACCCTGCTCAATAGTGGAATACCCCATAATACTGATATCGAGTTCTTCACAGAGATCGATATATTCAGGCTCAAGACGCCTGTCGAGCATGGTGTAGCGCTCCTGAATAGCATCAAGCTGTCCGTGTTTCGAGTACTCTCGAATAATATCAAGCGAGGTGTTTGAGGCGCCGATTGCCCTGATTTTTCCCTCTTTTTTGAATTCCATCAAACAGTTCATCGTCTCGGAAATCGGGGTCGCATCATCCCCGGTTTCCGGCCAGTGCGTAATATAAAGATCGATATAATCGGTACCAAGACGCCTTAGGCTGTTCTCAAGTTCTATTCTCATTGTGGAAGGCTTAAGGCATTTGCGCACGGTAATTCCCTTCTGCACGTAATGCGGCTGCCCTTCTTCCGTCTGCCACCAGAGACCGCACTTGGTGGATATTGTTACCTTGTCTCTCCGGCCTTTGATTGCCTTGCCGACAACTTCCTCGCTGTGCCCCCATTCATAGCCGGGAGCGGTATCAATAAAATTTATACCCGAATCAATTGACGCGTGTATGGCTTTTATAGATTCCTTATCATCCGAATCTCCCCACCATGGACCGCCGCCGATGGCCCATGCGCCGAGGCATATTTTGGAAGTATATATTTCCGATTTCCCGATTTTCCTCTGTTCCACTTTTTCCTCCTGTAAAAAACTCTCCTGAAATCCTGCCGAAAGCTGCGTTGCAGCTTAGAAGGCAAGTAATGGCGTGTGAAGTTTTACAAGCATAGCCTGTGATACTTCAAAAAACTAAAAATACATGAATGTATTTTTAGTTTCAGATTCTTTCCTTGCTGCTCAGTTTATCGATTGTTACCGCAAGCAATAAAATTGCCCCGTTGATAAAATCCTGCCAGTATATTGATACATCAAGCAATATCAGGCCGTTATTGACAATTGACAGAAGAATCAAACCCGCAACGGATCCCAGAACGGTACCGACGCCGCCGCTCAAACTCGATCCGCCGATAACACATGCGGATATTATCCTCATCTCTGCGCCGAGACCGGCCTTGGGCGTTGCTACGGTAAACCTTGACAGTGTCAGAACACCGGCAATTCCGCATAAAACAGCGTTTAAAATATAGGTAAGCATTTTTGTTTTAAATACATCTACGCCTGAAAGAACTGCCGCCTTTTCATTGCTGCCGACATAATACATCTTTCTGAAGCACATCATCTTTCTCATGGCGATATCAAACACCACGACAAAGGCGACGGCAATAATTATTATGACGGGGATTCCCATTAAATCGCCTTTTCCAAGCATCTTAAAGATCTTGGGGGCATCTTTTACGGCAACGGTTGCTCCTTCTGTTACGACGTAGATTAAACCCCTTGCCATACCCATCATGGCCAGCGTAACGATAAGCGGCGTAATCTTGACCTTGCCTATCATGAATCCGTTTATTGCGCCCAAAACAGCGCTTATCCCGATAGCAAACAGACTCGACAACCAGATATTTACACCCATATTAACGTGGAAGTAACCGGCCGCCATACATGATATTCCAAGTATTGCTCCAACAGAAAGGTCAACGCCCCCTGTTGCAAGGACCATCGTCATACCGATAACCAGGATTATATCTACAGATATACCTATACCCAAAGTCATGAAGTTTCTGCTTGTAGCAAAGTTTCTGGTTGCGAAGCCAAGTATTATTCCGACAAGCAGAACAAGAGCAAGGATGTTAAACTCTCTGTACTCCATAATTTTAGTTAAATTATTTTTCTTTATCATCATTATTCTACCCCTCTGAAACTAAAATCAATCCGTATGTGAAGCCCAGGATATTACATTCTCTTCAGTCATATCTTCCGGACTTATTATCTCACCGTTAATGCCGCCTTCCTTCATGACGATAATTCTATCGCTGAGACCGATTGCTTCGGGCAAATCGGAAGTAATTACAATAATACCGATTCCTTCTTCAGCAAGTCCTCTAATCATGCGGTGGATTTCAAATTTCGCCCCGACATCAATCCCCCTTGTCGGCTCATCCATGATAATAAGCCTTGGTTCCGATGCCAGCCATTTTCCGATCATTATTTTTTGCTGGTTACCGCCCGAAAGAGTTTCAACTGAAAACTCTACATCTGTGACCTTTGCGTTTAATTTTTTGATATAGTTTCTGGCTATCTTTCGTTCAATATTTTTATTTAAAAAGAGGCCTTTTAAAATCTTTTTTAATACGACAATCGAAATATTTTGTTGAATGCTCATTCCAAGGAACAGGCCTTCGTCCTTTCTGTCTTCAGTAATATATACGATCCCGTTTTTTATGGAATCAATATAGGTGGTATTGTAAATTTCCTTTCCGTCCAGAATTATCTCTCCGGAAACTCTTTTATCTATCCCGCAAATACCACGCATCAGTTCTGTTCTACCGGAACCTACCAGACCGTAAAAAGTCAAAATTTCGCCTTTCTTAAGTTCAAAACTGCAATTTTGATATCTTTTTTCCGACGACATGTTTTTAACTTCAAAAATTATCTCACCGATATCGGTGGCTTTATACGGATAAAGATTCTCAATATCTCTTCCGACCATTGCGTTTACAATTTTATCCGTTGTAATGGTGTTGGTCCTGAACGTGTCCACATACTTGCCGTCTTTTAAAACGGTTACATTTTCGCATATTTCAAAAATCTCCGCCAATCTGTGGCTGATATATAAAATGGCCATTCCGTTCTTTTTCAATTCTTTAATTATTTTAAAAAGTTCGTCTATCTCATTCTCCGTAAGAGAAGCTGTCGGTTCATCAAAAATAAGGAGCTTGGCATTAATGCTGAGCGCTTTTATGATTTCAACTATCTGCTGCTGGGCAACATTTAAATTGCCGACAATATCGCTTCCTGTGAAATTTACGTTAAACATTTTGAGCAGTTCATCAGATTTTTTATTGATTTCATTTCTATTCAAAAAAAGACCGGAAGCTTCCCCGGACATAAATATATTTTCGGCAACAGATACATGATTACACAAACTCAATTCCTGATGCACAAACCCGATCCCCAGTTCCTGGGCTTCTCTGGGATTATTAACACTTACCCTGTTTCCTTCAAAATATATGCTTCCTTCGTCCTCTTTATGTACTCCCGAAATTACATTCATGAGCGTTGATTTCCCGGCGCCGTTCTCTCCGACCAGAGCCAGGGCTTCACCTTTCCGGACTTCAATATGAACATTATCCAGGGCCTTCATTCCGGGAAAGCTCTTTGTAATGTTCTCTACTTTAAGGATAACTTCGCTATTCAATTTCAGATCCTCTCATATCTTCCGTAATAAAAAGCCCAACCTTACAGGCCAGGCTTTATAATTCAACAATTTAATCTTATTATCAATTACTTGGAATTTGCCGGATAATACAGATCTGCTGTTTCGGCTGTTACAAAGCTGATTCCCGTATCAACATTGTTAGGCAGCGGAGCTATACCGTTTGCCTTCCAGTTCGGCTTGGGCTGAAGCAAATCATGATGCAGCCAATAGGCCTGATGACCTGCCTGCCATCCCATTACCCAGGTTCCCTGAGCCATAGTTCCGGAAATATCTCCCTGTTTGATTAAGTCGAGAAGACCGGCGTTTGTATCAAAGCTGATTATTTTGATTTTACCTTTCATACCGTTTTCTTCAACTGCCGTCGCAACACCGACACCGCCGGCTGCAAAAGAAGTAAAGATTCCGGCTATGTCCGCATGGTTCTGAAGCATGGCGGAAGTTACTTCGGCGCTGATCTGCTGATCAAAAGCCCCGTCGGCAACCTGAACAATTTCCATATTGGGATAATCATTCGTGATTGTATCAATAAAACCCTGTCCCCTGTTTCTGGTTGAGTCCGTATCAATAACAGTTATAACTCCGCATTTTCCTTTTTTACCCAGAATGGTTGCCATTTCGTGTGCTGCTACAACACCGGCCTGGTAGTTTCCTGTTCCTATAAAGCCGTACAGTCCTTCCGCGGGAGCTGAAGCGGCATCAAAGTTTACAACGGAGATTCCGGCTTCCACAGCTTCTTCAATAACAGGAACAATACCCGTTGCGTTGGCTGCGGCAATTGCAATTCCTGCGGGCTGCTTTGTAATAATCTGCTCAATCAGGGTAACCTGTTCGGCAACATCAGCGCCTATCGTACCCGTGTATTCAACCTCGGCGCCATAAAGGCTCAGCGCATCAGTGTATCCATCCAGAACATCAACCCAGTACGGGTGTTCGGCGGCAAAAGTTACCATGTAATATTTTTCGCCCGGTTCCGCTACCAATACGTTTTCGCTTGTCGCTTCATCTGTTGCAGTTTCTTCCTGTCCGCATGAAACGAACATTAGAGCAATCGCTAATATCAGTAAAATACTAATACTCTTTTTCATTAAAAATCCTCCTGTTTATACAAATGAAATAATCTTTATAAAATTGTATTCTTGAAATTTTCATCACGCAACGCGATATTTTCCATTTTTGGTGTGTAAAATCCATATAAAAGAGAAAATAATCAATTTTAACCTGAATATTATTTAATTATTGGAACAATAATCTCGACATCGGTTCCTTTATCTACGAAACTTTTTATCCTCAGGCCGAAATTATCGCCGTAATATAATTTTATTCTCTGGTTTACATTATACAGACCGATGCTTTGTTTACTGTCGTTATCCGAGTTTGAAAGACTTGCCTGTCCCAGATAAAGGTTTTTATTCAGCATCTTCAATCTGCTCCGGGGAATACCCAATCCGTCGTCAATGATATTAATCGAGAGCCTCGTGTCCGTTGTAAAAGCTTTTATCTGGACCTTTCCCATGTTCTTTTTTTTCTCCAGTCCGTGGAAAACAGCATTTTCAACAATAGGCTGTATCGTAAGCTTCGGGATCTTGTAACTTAAAATCCTGTTGTCATTTTCTTCATCTATAGCCAGTTCAAACCTGAGTTTGTCGCTGAATCTCGTCTGCTGAATTTTTATATAGTTTTTAACATTTTCGAGTTCTTCTCCCAGCATTACCATATCGCTTGCGGTATTTATACTGTACCGTAAACAGTTTGCCAACGCCTGCGTCATATCGGCAATGGAATCTATTCCTTCCCAAAGCGCCTGTCCCCTTATAGTATCAAGCGTATTATACAGAAAGTGCGGATTTATCTGGCTTTGAAGAACATTCAACTCCGTTTGTTTTCTCAGAATCGTTTCGTTATATTCCCGCTCAAGAAGTTCTTTCAGCATAACAATAACCTGTTCAAAACGGCTGGACAAAGGATGTGTTCTGATTACCAGGCTTAAATCATCGCCCGGATTATGCCCGTCTTCTATAATCTCTTCAATATATCGTTCGATTTTTATAATCGGGTTATAATACACATTTTTTAAAACCAGAAATAGCAGAAATACCAATACGGAGATAATCATGTTTATCGCAATCAATCCCCCGATAATTTCGCCGGCGATATTTGAAACATACCCGAAAGGAACTTCGATAATAAAGTAAAGATCAATATCCCTGAAATATGAATAATAGTATACAAAATCTCCCGCTTTTATATTTCCGGTACTGTATATCATTTTATCCGCGTCAAAAGGCAGAACATTGCCGGAAATATTCATATTTTTGCTGTTTATTACAAAGACATCAGCCCTGTACTGATTTTTTTCTCCGAACAGAATTCGCTGATTCTTTAACAATTCCATATCATTCCCTGATTCCAGATACTGATATTTAAGCCTGTTCAGCACCAGGTTCATCTCAACTTCCAGATTGTCTTTGTGTAATCTTCTGGAAATCTGGATACTTACAAAAATAGACAGCGTAATATATAAAATCAGGATACCTATAATTTTTAATGTGAATAATGTCCTGTATTTTCTTTCATCCCTGTTTATTGAAGACAATACTGTACCCCGCGATTTCCGCTATACATGAAACTTGCGATATTCATTAGGCGTCACGCCCGTTTTCTGTTTAAAAACCTTGCTGAAGTGTTTCGGGTCCGAGAAACCTACTTTACTTGCAACCTGTCCGATACTGTAAACATTATCTTTAAGGAGGGTCTTTGATACATCCAGCCTTATTGTGTTTAAATATTCCGCATAACCAATACCCGTCTCTTTTTTAAAAATGTTGCTGAAATATTTAGGATTTAAGTACAGTTGTTCGGCAATATCGTTCAGACTCAGTTTCTTGTCATAGTTCAGCTGAATATAGTTTTTAGCCTTCTCAATAAGATTTCGGCTTTTATTTCTTTTTAATTTATAAAACTCTTCAATAAGTTCTCCAAAAAACCTTAACGCGACTTCCCGGAAACATTCAATTCCGTTGCATTCGCTCAACCGGCGAAAAAACTCTTTTTCATATTTCAACTCTGCCCCGATATCGTCCTCAAAGCCTGATTTTAAACTTCCTAAAACATAATCACAGATCTTTATCGACTTAATAAATATTATATAGGGTTTTTCTTCCGCTTTTTTTTCAAGAACATCATACATCTGTGAAATAATGGACAGAGAATTTTCAACGCTCAGGGCTTCCACATTTAACAGCAGCATTTTGCTCAACTCTCTGGGAATAATCCCCCTCTCCTCGCTAATTACCTGTTCATTTGAAAACAGCATTTTATCCGGATCTTCACATGAAAAGTAGTTCAGAGCTCCCTTAAAAGAAGTTGTCAGACATGATGATATTTCATTTATATAATCCGTTTTAAAACTATAGGAATAAACCAGATCTATACCTTTTTCCGACGTAATTTTTAAATATTCATTTATAAAAAGCTCCGGAATTTTTTCTTCAAACTCATCAGGAAAACTAACTATGAAAACCCGGTAATTGTAATAAAAGAATGTAAAAAAAATCACATGATCATTACTTGATATCCGGTCATATTCCGAGATAAATTTTAAAACCTTATCATTTTCCGTTCCATCCAGAACACCCTTAACCAGTAAAACCCGAAACCATTTATTGTCAGGATTATTAAAAATATTTTTAATACCTACTTCAAGTATTTTCTCTTCTATTGGTTTTTGCGTAACAAGGTTTTCAATAAACAGCTTCTCCAGCATTTCGTGTATTCTGCCGGAGTTTTTCTGGTGCCTGTAAAGGTCCGCTTCTATCTTTTTCTCCGTATTGATTTCCTGAATGAGACGCAATAAAACCTCTTCAAGCCGTTTTTTCTCAACCGGCTTCAATAAATATTCCGAGGCTCCGCTTTTTAAAACTCTTTTTGCATAATTAAAGTCAGGGTATCCGCTCATGATGATAATCTTCGAAAGGATCTTCTTTTTTCTCATTTCTTCTATCATCTGCATGCCGTCCATATCCGGCATTCGAATATCAGTTATTACAATATCTGGTCTTTCATCAATTATTCGTTCAAGACCGCTTACGCCGTCATTTTCCACAAAACTGATTTCAAGGCCCAGGGATTCCCAATCGACTAATTTTTGTATCAGTCGGCATACCCAAATCTCATCATCAATTATTGCTACCCTTAACATTAAACTGCTCCTGTAACATTCCGTCAGAGGATTATAACACAGGAAATGCTAAACTGTTAAATCCTTGTTTTGAATCTGTATGGTAAACCTGCTGCATCCATGCAGTTTGATATGCTAAAATAAAGGTATGGCAAACCCTGCTTTAGTCTCGGTAAACGCGCGTTTTTCCCATTCAAATCTTGCACTGTTATATTTGAAGACTGCCCTGAAGAACTGCTGCAGCATGGTTGAATGGGACATTAACAGGTCAAAACGCGGACTTATAGAAGAATTACTAAGACTCGATTACTCTCACTATTTCTTCTCGGTTTATATCTGGAACTCGGAATACCTAAAAACCGTCATTACGGATCTTTCAACCCTTAAACCTGATGCAATAATATGTTGCGGTGGTCCGGAAGCGGTTTTTAACAGCAATGAATGGCGGAAAATTTCCGGAATAAATTTCATTCTTGACGGCAACGCGGAAGACTTTGCTTCAATTCTTCCGAATCTTGCCCCGTCGCCGGTGCCGGCCGGAGCAGCAGAGATAATCCGGCTGTCCCCGAAGCCCTTTTCGGAAACTGTATTCCCCTATAGCAAAGAACTGCTTGCAAGTCTTGAGGGCCGGTTAATCTACTATGAAGCCTCCAGGGGGTGTTCGTTTAACTGCAGCTACTGCCTTTCAGCAGCATCGGGAGGGCAACCGGACTATCGAAGAGAAGATCAGATCAGGGAAGAGATTGAACTTCTCAGTCAGTTTAACGGCACCGTAAAATTTGTAGATCGGACCTTTAACCATAATAAAAAAGTTTCCCGTCTTGTCTGGCAGATGATGACGGACACTCCGCCAAGGGGCTGCTTTCATTTTGAAATTCACCCGGCACTTCTTGATGAAGAAGATATCCGGCTGCTGTCGCTCATTCCGCCGGGGAAGGCCCGGCTTGAAATAGGAATCCAGACGACAAATCAATTGATCCTGAAAAACATAAACCGGGCGGACAGCTGGGAAAAATCAAGGGAGAATATTCGCCGACTGGCTGAGATTGACGGCCTTCATATCCACCTTGATCAGATAACAGGGCTTCCGGGAGACAACCCGGAAACCGCCGCCGAAACAATGAATCAAATTTTAAGCCTTCATCCTGATCTTTTTCAGCTTGGATTTTTAAAGGTTCTTCATGGAACGCCGCTCGAAGCA
This sequence comes from Spirochaetia bacterium, assembly GCA_963675665.1. Classification (GTDB taxonomy): domain Bacteria; phylum Spirochaetota; class Spirochaetia; order UBA9216; family UBA9216; genus Thalassospirochaeta. The sequence continues at coordinate 998,670 of OY776510.1, read as the reverse complement.
GAGAGAGACGAATTTGGAATAAAAGCCTCGGTTTCTCCCCCGTATGAGATACTCAGTTCGTTCAGCTTCAGTTTTTCGGAGCTTCAGCATTTCCATCAGCTTGAAGCCCTGGTTTCGATACTGTATAACAGCGGATACTTCAAACTCAGCCTGATATATTTATCTAAAAAAACCGGCAACTGGATTTTTCTGTTTGAGTCGCTTCTTAACGGAAGAGACGAGGAAAGCCCTGCGGATACCGGGATAAAGAGATGGGAATACTGGGGACAGCGAATATTTAACCTGGTAAAAAGAGAACTGCCTGATGAGCTGCCGTATCTCATTGATCTTCTGCGGCTGGACTGGTGCCCTTTTGCAAATTCCCAGAGGTATCCCGGTTTTATTGAGTACACCACCATATCCGAAATGAACCTGCTTAAAATTACAGCCTGTAAAATCGCTTCAGAAAAATATCCCGATTTCACAAAGAGCGAGCTCAAACGCTCGATACTTTTCATTCCTGAATCACGTCGGGGACAAGCAAGCTTTACCAAAAAACTTTTTGTAAGACACCGGAAAAGGATCATTCAGATATCTGTTGAATAAATATCAGAAAACCCGGACCTTTAGATATTCCTATTACTTATATTTCTTTCCCTGTTAATAATGTCCAAAGCTATCTTTATTGCGCTCGTTATTGAAACTCCGCAATTTGGGTGCTTTAAATTAAATTCATTTCCGTTTTCATTATCAATGGTTTTATGAAATTTTATTTCCGGCGGCATGTCCCAGCTGAAGGATTCTAAATCGGAATTCAGGATTTCATCGCAGACAGTAGTATTTAAAATCTTTTTAAACCTGTCAATAAATTCCACAGTAAGTTCACCCAGACGCTCATCGCGCTTAGCTTCTTCTTCATTCTTTTTAACGGAACTTGCCCCGAATTCAAGCCCCAAAGCTACTCCGGCAGCAGCAACAGCTCCGCAAAGCTGCCCGTGCCTCATTCCTCCGCCAAGCGCAGCCATAAGCTTTAGAGCTTCACCTTCTTCAAGCCCGATATACGGCGCTATTCCGCACAAACAGGCCTGGGAACAGTGGTTGTTGAGACTTTTCGTTTTTAACGCCAGGCAGCAAGCCTTATTTATTGTTTCAGTATTATTCATTCTTAGTATTCCTTTGGAAGTCCTCCGTATTTATAAATAGTACCGCCTTAATTCTTCCGCAATAACCGGAATCCTGTTTGAATTATGAGGGATAGAATAGCCCACCAGATAAGGAGAAGTAACCCATCGTGCCATTATCTTGCAAATGATCGAACCTTTCCAGTTATAGAAAAACAGATTATAGCTGCTGCATTGCTTCAGAACATATCTTATAAGGACAGGCAGATTATCCGCCATAAAACCATCATCTCTCGGTTTCGTGATTATGTTCAATTCGGTTGAACAGGCATTCGGCTGAGTTGAGATATTTATAACACAGTTTTCTTTTCTGTAGATTTCAATTCCATCGAAGATTTCATCGCTGATATTCTCCCTGTAATCAATATTATTCAGCCCGACTATCTGCATGTGAGCATGATCAACACTGCCGCCCGATAAAGGCCCGTGATTTTTAAAAAATACCACAGATTTATATTTTCCCCCGGCCTCCATATCAAGCCAGTGGTTAATCCCGAATGAAATAACCTTTGCAAGATGAGTTTTGCCATAGGTGGTTATATCTTCAGAACACTTGTCAGTTTCGATAAGGACCAGCTGATAAGTATCAGCCAAAGCGGGAAATTTGTTTTCCAAAAGTATTATCGATCCGTCTTCAGCGATAATATCAGTTAATTCATCGCGGTTGCAGAAAGGACATGTCACACCGTTTTCCCGGTATCTGATTTTTTCCTTTATGGTTTCATAAACAAAAGTCAAATGTTTCTTTTCATTCATATTGTTAACAGACATTATATCAGTAACACGGATTATTTAAAGAGAAACTATTCAGAATTTATAACTCTATCTCCGCTTTTCCAATTAGCCGGGAACTGATAGTATCAGTCCATGGTCATTTTCTATGCGCTGATGTCAGCCTTTGCCTACGGAACAGCCGACTTTCTCGGCGGCTTTTCCTCCAGGAAAAACCCGGCTTCCGTTACGGTTGCCTGGTCGCAGGCTGCAGGTCTTTTAACAGTTCTTATTGCCGCCCCTCTGACAGGCGCCGAAAATGCTTCTGCCGGTGATATGCTGTGGGGAGCAGCCGGCGGTGTATCCGGAGCACTGGGAGTACTGTTGCTGTTTCACGGACTTTCAACCGGCATTGTTTCCATAGTATCTCCGCTTGCAGCGCTCTCCGGAGCTGTTTTTCCGGTTCTGTTCGGCCTTTTAACAGGAGAACGGCCGCCGCTTAATGCCGCAAGCATCAGGGCGGTAATGAAACAAAACAGGGAGTTCTCTTTTTTTGAAAACGCCGTCATTTTTTGTTCCTTAACCTGTTATTCTACCACATCCGTGCAGAATTGATAGTGCAGCGTTGAATATCTCCATGCTGTAGATCTGTCTCGGATTCGGGCTTGAACAGATCTTAAATATAATCTTCTGAGCGCCTGATCATACTCAAAATCTTTATTACGGTCCTTACGCTTCCTGCCGCATAATCGGTAGACCCAAAGCTGCACACGACAATCGTCCCCGAGTCTTTATCATACAGCATCTGCGTGCCGAGAACGCCCATATGCCCCCGCATAACAGGAAATGATTTTAGCATTGGAGAAAATTCATTGAAATGGTACTCCATAAACCCGAGACCATAATGAATTCCGTTCATAAACTTTTTATCGAAGCAGTATAATTCATCAAGCGTCTCTTTGGAAATTATTCTGAAATTGTTTAACCCGAATATAAAAGAGGCTAAATCATCAGCAGTGGATATCAATCCGCCTCCCGCCCAGTCGATACTTAAAGACTTATAATCGTTGATCCGTTCACCGTTTAAGATTATGTCCGATATCTCCCTCTGAGGATTCGCCGGCGCTGAATAGAACATCACGTACGAATCATCCATTTTTAGCGGATTGAGTATTATTTCATGCATGTACTCATGAAAAGCCTTCCCGGTAACCGACTCAATTATTAATCCGAGAAGAGTATAACCTGTATCGGAATAGTGATATTTTTCTCCCGGCGCTCCTACGGTTTTCTGGAACCTGTGGCTGAAATCAAGCAGGTCTACCGGCGTCCAGAACCTGTCCGGCTCCGAAAAAATAAGCTCTTTCATTGATTTCGAACCGGCTGCTTTATCTTCAAAGTAATCAGCTGCGCCGCTTGTATGGTTTAAAAGCTGCCTTATTGTTACCTCGTTGCTGTAATCCCTGCCGCGAAAGGTAAAAAGCCCCTCAAGCACCTTTTGATCAAGATACTGTATGACCGGGTCGTCAAATTTCAACAGCCCCTGTTCGGTCAACTTTCCGATAAGTGTTGCGGTAAAGGCCTTCCCGATACTGGCCGTATGGAAGGGTTGATCGGGGCCTACGGCTTTGCCGTTTGCCAGTCCTGCATAAAATATTTCAGAGATTGCATATTTATCAGATTTAATCAAAACAATCCCGCTGTTCACATTTTTCTTCCGGTTAACTTCCCGTTCTATCAGGCTCTGTATTCCCCGTCGAATCTCACCCGGATTCATGGGACCGGAATTAATTTTTATGATGATAAGTATTAAAACAGCCAGTACAGCCGGTATCGCTATAAACAATAACCTAATCAATTATCCTTCCTTATTAAATTTATATATTACTAATAGTAATATATAAATTTAATAACAAAATCACATTTCAGGAAAGCAAAAAAAATGACAGCTTCATACCGGTTAAAACACTTGATTACGGGATTTCGGCGCATACCTCGGCAAAGAACTGGCTGGCGGAGCTTCCGGATCATTATCTTTTAATCCTGAAATGTTTTCTCCATCTGTTGCTTGAGTTTTTTCAGGCAACATCAATACCGAATAACCGCATCTTTCGATAAAGTGTATTCCGTCCTATTTTCAGGTTCCTGGCCGAGGCTGAGATGTTGTAATCATTTTCTTCAAGCACCCTTTTAATATGTATTTCTTCAATGTCTTCCAGGGCCTCCGTTCCAACTGCTGTTCCCTGGAATGCAAACCCCATATCGTCGTGACGGGAAGAAGACAACATTGTAATGGGGAGGCCCCCGGAGTTTATGGTCAATTCAATCACATTTTCCAGCTCACGGATATTTCCGGGCCAGGGATAGTTGCAGAGAAGATCTATCTGCTCTTCCGTTATTTTCACTTCCCTCTTGTTCAGTTTTCGCGAGAGCTTTTTACTGTAATGATCTACTAATACCGGGATGTCTTCTTTCCTCTCCCTTAAAGAGGGCAGCTTTATCGGTAGAACGTTAAGTCTGTAGAAGAGATCCATTCGGAACATTCCGTCTTTCACCTCTTTCTGCAGATCTTTGTTGGTGGCGGCAATTATCCTCACGTCCACAGGTATGTAATCATTGCCGCCCAGCCTGGTTACAACACCCTCTTCGATAACTCTTAACAGCTTTACCTGCATATCCAGGGGCATCTCCCCTATTTCATCTAGAAAGAGGGTTCCGCCGTCGGCAATCTCAAATTTTCCGGCCTGGCCGCCCTTCCTGGCTCCAGTAAAAGCCCCCTCCCTGTAGCCGAAGAGTTCCGACTCAATAAGAGTTCTGGGTATTGCTCCGCAGTTCAGGACAACAAAGGGTTCATCCGCCCGGCTGCTGAAATTATGAATCGACTGAGCGAAAATTTCCTTGCCCGTTCCGCTTTCCCCGCTTATCAGAATTGTGGAGCTGCTGTCGGCTACTCTTTTGGCAAAATCAACAGCCTCTCTAAAGGCCGGAGAGTCTCCGGCCATCTTGTCAAATGTATATATTGCCTTTCGGCCGATGATTTCGTTGGCGTGTTTACGAACCCGCTTGACATCCCTGATTGTCAGGATAATCGCCGAAAGCAGGCTGTTGTTCTGGCTTACGGGATAGGCACTGACGTTGAAGTAGAGTTTTCGGCTCCTGACATTAAGAAGCAGATCCCGGTTCTGGAACTCCTCGCCCTTTTTTGCCGCCCGTTCAATCTCATGCCAGGCAGGAATAATAGCAGATATATTTTGTGAGAGAAGGGACCCCTTGTCGAGTCCCGTCAAATCTGAAATCTGGCTGTTTGCCGTCAGAATTTCCCCCTCGATGCTGCAAGAGATAATTCCCGCCTGTATTGAATTCATGAGTTTCTCGATAAACAGATTTGAGTGCATCAGCTGTTCATTGCTCTTTCTAAGCTTCAGGGTCTTCTCGATAGCATTGGCCGCGGCAACAACCATTCCCAGGGTGTGCTTGTGTACGCCGCTGATATTACCGGTAAGATCCATAGATCCGATAATCCTGCCTTCCGGATTTTTTATAGGCGCGCCGGAGCAGGTCCAGCGGTGGTATTCTTTTATAAAGTGCTCTTCACCTGAAACCTGAAGGGGGCTTCCTTCGGCAATGGCTGTTCCCATGGCGTTGGTTCCAATATTCTGCTCATCCATGAAAGCCCCGGGAATCATCTTCAGCGACGATGCAAGCTCCAGAATATCGTCATCTCCCACAACAAAAAGGATACACCCTTCGCTGTCGGTCAGAATGGAGAAAAAACTTGTACCTTTCAGGAAATCACAAAGCTGGCGAATGAAGGGTTCGGCTACAATGATCAGTTCCTTGTTATTTTCCAGTCGCTCCTCCAGCTCTTTTCCTTCAATTATCCTTTTGCTGTAAACAAGATTCGGATCCAGACCGAAATCTCTGCATCTGGAAAATGACCGCTGTATATATTCCTTACCCATATGTCCTGCTCCCTTATGGAACATAATAGCGCGTAAAGAATACGAATACAAGATTATATTTGGTGAAAAAGCTAATAAATATGAAACATGTATCCTTATGGAACAATCATTGTTCGAACAGTTGCTCCATAACGGAACAAAATTACCTAAGTAGTTGTTACGTATTGGAACACCGTTATCAGTTTTATATGGTCTTAAATGCCGTTTTCTCCGGTTTCCGTTCTTTGCTTTTAAGTTTAGAGCCTGAATTTGAAGGCAACCGCACTAAAAAGCCTGATAATTTGTTGATAAATGAAAAATGGCATGTTTCCTGCAATATTGACTGAAAAACATACAGAGAGGTTGAAATGGACAAATTTATCAGAGTAAATATGACGACCCTGGAAGCTGTTGTGGACGATGTTCCTGAAAAATACAGGAGTCTCGGAGGAAGGGGGCTTACTTCCAATTTTGTGAATGACGAAGTAAAACCCACGTGCCATCCTCTGGGAAGGAACAATAAGCTGATTTTTGCTCCGGGTTTGCTAAGCGGAACATCGGCTCCAAACTCGGGACGTCTTTCGGTAGGAGGAAAAAGCCCGCTGACAGGGACAATAAAAGAGTGTAATACCGGAGGAGTCGTCTCTCAGCAGATGGCAAAAATGGGCATAAAAGCCCTGGTTATTGAAGGAATGCCCGCGGATGATAAGTTCTATATTATTAAAGTTGATATTGACGGTGTCACGATTGACGAATCTCCTTCGGAAATTCTCGGCGGATGCGGAAATTACAAAGCTATAGAGATTCTCAGTGAAAAATACGGAGAGAAGGTCGGAATCGGTCTTGCCGGTCCTGCCGGTGAATATGGATTACCTTCTGCAAATATTTCTTTCAAGGATCCTGACGGGAATATCAGGAGCGCCGGTCGCGGCGGCCTGGGCGCGGTTCTCGGCTCAAAGAAAGTCAAGGCTATTGTTATCGACGACGCCGGAGCAGGGAAGGTTCCCCTTGCCGATCCGGAGAAATTCAGGGCTGCTTCCAGGGTTTTTGCCAAAGCATTAATGGAACACCCGGTTGCAGGACAGGGTCTGGCCGCATACGGTACCGATGTTCTGGTTAATATCCTGAATGAGGCAGGAGGCCTGCCGTCACATAACTTTACCGAAGGCCGGATAGATCATAACGACAATATCTGCGGTGAAACCCTGAATGAGACGATCACCGAACGCGGCGGAGAGGGAAAGGTTTCTCACGGCTGTCACCGGGGCTGTATAATCCGGTGTTCGCAATGGTATGCTGACAAGAAGGGAAAGTACATCACAAGCGGTTTTGAATATGAAACTATCTGGGGCCTGGGTGCCGATGCCGGTATAAAGGATTTAGATACTATCGCTTATATCGACCGGGAAATGGATGATATTGGTGTGGACAGCATCGAAACTGCGGTGGCGGTGGCTACGGCAATGGAGGGCGGGCTCCTTCCGTGGGGAGACGGTAAGGCCGTGCTGAATGCCGTAAAGGAGATCAGGACCCCCACCCCTCTGGGTAGAATTCTCGGCAGCGGCTGTGCGGTTGTCGGTAAAACCTGCGGTCTTTACAGGGTCCCGGTGGTCAAGGAGCAGGCAATTCCGGCCTACGATCCCCGTTCGGTCAAGGGTATCGGGCTGACCTATGCCACAACCCCCATGGGAGCGGATCATACGGCAGGCTACTGTATTTCCGGCAATATTCTGAAGGTTGGAGCCGATCTGGATCCGCTGAAAAAGGACGGACAGATTGAGTATGCCCGGGCTATGCAGATTGGTACGGCGGCGATCGACAGTTCCGGACTGTGTCTGTTCGTATATTTCGGTATAGCCGACAATCCCGAAGGCTATCAGGCGATGATCGATATGCTGAACGCTCAATACGATCTAACTCTGACTGCTGCTGACCTGGATAAACTTGGTGAATCGGTTCTGAAGGCGGAGCTTGATTTCAATAAAAGGGCGGGCTTTACTAATGTTCATGACCGGCTGCCGGAATTCTTTGAATATGAGCCGTTGCCTCCGCATAATGTCGTTTGGGATTTTACCCCCGAAGAGATTGATCAGGTCCATAATTACTCCACGGATCCTGAAGCAGCGCAGAAACCGGAAGAAGTGCCGGAAAGGGAGGCCGTCCTGGTTTAAGGATGTTTTACTTGGGTTCAGCAAATAAAAATATAATCGAGATAAGAGGCTTTCTTCAGCTGTACTCTTATCTCAAGAAGACCCACGGAAAGATTCCTCTCTCTCTGGAGCTTAAAGAGCCAATCAACGGAGGTAAGCTGGCGGAAAAACTTGGAATAGCGCCGGAGGAAATCGAGGTTATATTCGTAAACGGCTTTGTCCAGGATCTTCAATATTTAATCAATCCCGGAGACCGGGTGGCCTTTCTTCCGCCCGGCTGCCCGGGGCCCTACCGTATTGCTCTCGGATTCTACGGTAAGAACCAGGGCAATGAGGCAAACTTCAGGTTAAAGAAGAGGATACCATCCTGATGCAGGTCACAGTCAAACTATTTGCAACACTCAGACTTAACCGAAAAAAGGAGAATTTCCTGAATATGCAGGAAGGCGCATGCGTTGATAGTATTCTCGGGCATCTGGGGATATCAAGGCAGGATGCAACGATTATGATGGTGAACGGGCGGCATGTAAGACCGGAGCATGTTCTGAAAAGTGGTGATACACTTTCGCTCTTTCCTCCTGTCGGGGGCGGGTGAACGCCCTTGGGGGCAGTTTTTTTGACTAATGTAGAAAATCTTTCCAATTAATCCTGATTCTTGATATTAAACGGAAAGCCCCCGAAGACAGATCTCGGGGGCTTGTAATTGGCAGGAAAACATGTTCAGAAAAAACTGCCGCCTTTAAAAATCGTAGTACATTTTCCACTCGGCTTCTGCCTGTGAATAGCTTAAGCCGTAGTACCGGTTAAAGCATTCTTCGGTCAGCGGAGGATCGAAATAGAATTTAACGAATTTTTCTTTACCGTAACGTTCAATTAAATAGGTAACCATGCTCTGCAGCTCGGCATACTGCAGCAATCTCCGTGATCTGTTCAAGGCAATTGCCGGCTTCTTAAGAATGTCGCTACGAATCGGCCTGCGACTCCTTGTCTGCCTTAGCCTCTCTTCCGGCTTTAGAAGAAAATTATGATGAAAAATACTGTATTGGTACGCGGTGTATTCCGCAAACCCTTCGCCGAACTGCGTATCATGAGGAAAAATATCTTCGAAGATACTCTCCCACCACCCGGAAAATTCAGCCTCTTCATCTTCCGACAGCGGAGCCCTAAAACGCTCGGTTTCAGAAAGATCAATTTTAAACAGGAGATCGATCATGTGAGTTATCTCGTGAGTAAGAACTGAGGAACTGAGGCTGTTGTAATACGGCAGCGCGATACTGATATCGGAAACAAAACCGTTTTCAGTGAAGTCATAACCCACACGCATGTGCGCAGTCTTGTTGAATCCCGACCACAGTTTGGAATTCGGCGGTAACTCCAAGATTATTCTGTTGTTTTCCAGATAATCAAAATTTTCTTGAAACCGTTTCGTCAGGATCCGGTCCTGGTCAATAAAGGCAATCAGTTCCGAAACGTTCTTTTCGCAAAGATAAATAATCCGGTCTATATCATCATATGCGGCTGTTCCCTCGTAGAACCGATAAAGAAAATGTTCGCTTGTAAGTTCCAGCAGATCATCCTTGCCTGCTTCATAATCAAACTTAACCCGGGAATCCCAGTAGATAAAGGCATCAAGCCCTATCTCCATGGGTGTTTTTCCAAACCGCCCGGCAATAAAGGAAGAGAATTCCCCGGTAGTTTTAACCGAACCTATTTCGTTCAAAAAATCCGGAGATTCGGTTTCGGCAAGATAAAGCAGCAACTCGCGGAAACCGCTTTGCAGCAATTCCGCCTCGTACTGATTGCCGGTGTTGACAGAGCGAACTATAACGGTGGTAAATTCGTCTATTGTTTCAAGGTCATGATCGGAGAGTTCCGGAGTTGAGGCGCATCCTGCCCCCATCAGGAATACTGATACCAGAACCGTCAATGTGGAAAGCTGTTTTTTTAAAATCATATTTTCTCCATAAAATTTATTTATACCTCAAAGCTTGAGGTATATAGTTAAAAAAATTATGCCAGAATATCATCTACGGCATTTATCCTTCTCTTTGTAATAAAAATACTGATCAATACATAGGTTATGTACGTACCGAGAAGCAGGGCAATATGTACTGGCTCTACCCCGCTGTTCCGGAAAAGCTTCATCTCTATAGTCAGCCATGTATAAACCGTCTGCTGCGATATGTAAAACGACATGTCCGCGCAGAACGATAAAACAGCAACGGAAGCACAGGCTGTCATGGACCATATATAATCAAGGCCCATCCGTTCGCTGATAACACAGCCTCCTGCAACGATCATCAGGTTGAACAGCAGTGGTGAACAGGCAAGTATAAAGTTCACAAAGCCCATTTCCGCCGGTAAAACTGCGGATATAAAGAGGGCTTTATACAGCCCACCTATCGACTGCATTGCCAAAAAGATCAGGGCAATCTTTAAAAAGTAGAGCAAAAACGCAAGTCCCGTCAGGGAGAGCAGGGGGCGCCGACCGAAAACAGAGAGAGAAAGCCTTGTCCTGTGAAATTCCTCGGCCAAATCGCAGGGATCTCCCAAAATCCCTCTCACATCATCTAACCGATCATCAGCCCCGCTGCTGAGCAGATGATCGCGGAGTTCCTGAACCGTTCTTTTTACATACCCTGGAGGCAACCGCTTTAACAGCATCCCGGCGGCAAGCTCTCTGAAATATTCTTTGCTACGCAAATTCTGCACCTAAAATATTTGCTATGCTGGCAGAGGTTCTGGACCATTCGTGTTTAAGCTCTTTCAACCGCCTGTGCCCGGCAGGCGTTGCATGGTAATAATGCCGAACCCGGCCGTTTACCGTTTCCAATCGGCTTGAAAGCAAACGTTTTCGCTCAAGCGTATGAAGAATAGGATAAATACAGCCCTCGCCGAAGGTGAAGTACCCTTCGGATACCCTTTTAATGGTTTTTACAAGTTCGAATCCATAGAGTTCTTTCTCGTCAAGAAGTTTGAGTATAAGCAACTCAGGAACACCGTTGACAAAATTTTGATTCGTCGTCCGAATATTACTCATATTGAAAATGAGTATACCTCAAGCCTATAGGTATGTCAACTTCTTATTAGAATGGCCAACAATTCTAATTATATCGCAAGGCTGGGCGGAAGAGCCCTTAATTTACAGAGATGAAAGCTCTTGAAACCTACAGTATTATTACATGAAAATTTTGAAGGCTGTAAATTGCTTCATTACATTGTCTTGATGTTGATAACATGATTAATAAACACAATTCTGCTGGACATGAGAGAAGGTAGAAAAAGTTGTTTGCAATAACGGATGTATATGATCTTTATCCGGGATCCTTTAGTTCATATGATTCCAGCATGTGCTTCAGAAGGTGAACCCAATCATTGAAAAGCATGTAACAAAATAATGCGGAAATGTCCTGAAAGAACATATCCCGCCTGGGTAGAGTATCTCGCATCATCTGATGGCGTTTATCGGTCAAGCCCAGAACAGTGCGAGAAAGTAAAACAAGAATATTGAGGATGGCTAATGTCTGGGAGAGAGATTTTTCCCGTGACCAAAATTATGTTCAAGATGGTATCTATGAGATTTAAGAGTGTTATTGTTTTCGTTCTCTATTTTTCCAACGTGCTCTGCCTGTTTCAATAAAAGACTCAATAGTACCGTCATGAATCAGATGGTTGGTAATGAATGAATTATTATAGATTTTCTTACCATTTTCATCGGTGACAAGCACATCAGCGCAGTTTACCTTTTTCCCGCTGTTTGCGAACTACACAGAGAAGGTCACCTTCGCGTTCCCGGATATCGAGCCATTCATATAACCACTTATGAGATAAAGGATTACAGACAAACAGGAAATTTAAATACTCATCATGAACAGAGCTGCAGAAGGGCTGGCATGAATAAATATCGTCACCTAAGAGTGTTACCCCGAGAGGACTAAGTTTCTATAATTAGAACTGCTATTCAGAATTTATAACTCTATCTCCGCTTTTCCAATTAGCCGGGAACTGATAGTATCAGTCCATGGTCATTTTCTATGCGTTGATGTCCGCCTTTGCCTATGGAACAGCCGACTTCCTCGGCGGCTTTTCCTCCAGGAAAAACCCGGCTTCCGTTACGGTTGCCTGGTCGCAGGCTGCAGGTCTATTAACCGTACTTATTGCCGCCCCTCTGATAGGCGCCGAAAATGTTTCTGCCGGTGACATGCTGTGGGGAGCAGCCGGCGGTGTATCCGGCGCTCTGGGAGTACTGTTGCTGTTTCATGGTCTTTCAACCGGCATTGTTTCCATAGTATCTCCGCTTGCAGCGCTCTCCGGAGCTGTTTTTCCGGTTCTGTTCGGCTTTCTGACAGGCGAACGGCCGCCGCTGTTGACGTGGATCGGCGTTGCCCTTTCCCTGCCGGCGATTATGCTGCTGTCATGCGAGAAAGACGGTAAACACGATCATGTTTTTAAATCAGTTCAGCTTGGGTTATTGGCGGGCATACTCTTCGGCGGGTTTTTCATTCTCATCTCACAGACATCGGACACATCCGGGATGTGGCCCCTTGTCGCAGCCAGGGTAACCACGGTGCCATTATTCCTGATTTTATCTTTTGTCCGGAAAAGAAAAATTAAACTCGTTACGGGAACCAGACGCGCAACCCTGTTAAGCGGAGCCCTCGACATGGCGGCCAATACCCTTTATCTTCTGGCCTCCCGCACCGGCTATCTGATTATTGCAGTTGTCCTCACAGCCCTCTATCCGGCGCCGACAGTAATACTGCAGAAGATTTTCCTTCACGAGAAGCTCACGCGCTTAAGAATTGCAGGCCTGATCCTGTCAATTGCCGGGGCGGCTTTGATTGGAATCGGCGGTTAACAATTATTTTTCAATTTATCCTTTAATCATACAGAACTCAACTGAAAAGTTTTTCTTGACCCTGTAGCAACTACAGACTTTAGACTGTAGCAAACCCCGTAAAATCAAAAGGAGAATATTTCAATGATCACTGATAAAAAAACACCGTACAGAATGATAAGCGATGAGAAACTGAAGGAACTGAGAACAAGAGAAGACAAGCTCTTTGCAAAGAGAACAAATAAAAGTCGAAAAGCATTTGAGGAAGCTCAGCAGATGCTGCTTAACGGCGTACCCATGCCCTGGATGGGAGACTGGGGCACCTCCTGGCCGGTTTTCATCGAAAAAGCTTCGGGAAACAGAATCACCGATATCGACGGAAACGAATACATCGACTTTTGCCTGGGCGACACCGGCGCAATGTTCGGACACTCCCCGGAAGCGACCGCCGAAATTGTTTCAAGCCAGGTAAGACGCGGAATAACCACAATGATGCCGACAACCGACGCTCTTGAGATCGGCCGGGAACTTGGTAAACGGTTCGGACTGCCGCTCTGGCAGGTGGCAATGACGGCAACCGAGGCAAACCGCTATGTCATCAGGAACTGCCGCGCGCTTACCGGCAGGCCGAAGGTCCTGTCAATGAATGAAAGCTACCACGGCAGCCTTGATGAAACGTTGCCCCATATCGGGCCCGACGGAAAGCTTGTCCTCCGCTCGGAATACGATATGAACCCGGGCGTCCCCAAAGAGGCGTTAAGCAGGGTTGTGGAATTCAATGATGTCGAAGCCCTTGAAAGGGAACTTTCCTTCCGCGACTGCGCCTGCGTGCTGCTGGAACCCGTAATGACGAACTGCGGGATGGTGCTTCCGGAACACGGTTATCATGAAAAGCTCCGCGAACTCTGCGACAGGTACGGAACCTATCTTGTTATCGACGAAACACATACATTCTCAAACGGCTACGGAGGATACACCGCAGAATACGGTTTGAAACCGGATTTTCTGACTATCGGCAAATCAATAGCCGGGGGAATTCCAGTAGCTGCATACGGTTTTACCGCTGAAATAGGAGAAAAAATCAACGCGTCATTCGGGCAAAAAGGCGTGTCGGATCCCATGGGCATCGGCGGGACGCTGTCGGCTAATGCCTTTGCAATGGCTGCCATGAGAGAAACCCTTGCAAAAGTTGCAACAAAAGAAGCCTTTGAAAAAATGATCAGCGGGCAGGAATACCTTTCAGACAGGCTGGAAGAAGTCCTTAAAAAACTGGAAATTCCCTGGAGCCTGACCCGCAGCGGTGCGCGCTGCGAACTCCAGTTCATGCCGACTCTTCCCAAATCCGGGACCGAGGCAAAAAACCATTTTGACTGGGAACTTATGTACTACACCCACATCTTTCTTGAAAACCGCGGAATCATTATTACACCTTTTCACAACATGATGCTGGTCCCCCCGGTGGCCACAACCGACGATATCAACAGGCTTGTCGGCGGCTGGGAATCCTGTCTTGCTGAAATTGTGGCGGTTTAAAGTGTTTTCATGATATCATTCAGGCTGTAACCATGAAGGAATACTATTCCATCGGCGAAATGGCCGGGCTTAATTTTATTTCTGTAGAAGCTCTCAGGTACTACGACCGGATAGGTCTTCTGAAACCGAGCCTTGTAAATGAAGAAAACGGGTACCGCTATTATACATACAGGGACTTTCTTTTTCTTGACAAAATCCAGTACCTGAAAAACTTCGGAATGTCACTTGCCGAAATAAAATACCAGCTCTCAATCAGCAATATTGAGAACAGCCTGAATATTTATGAAAAACAGCTTACGGCAGTCAATTCTGAAATCAGGGGGCTGCTTAACCTGAAAAAAAGAATCAGGCACAACCTGAAAAATCTCAGCTCACAGAATCAGCTGCGGAAGAAAACTGAAGCTGAGATAATCAGGTATCCTGAAAGGTATATGGTAACCATAGACAAGGATGTAAGCTCGGAAGCCGAGTATGAAATCACAATCCGCCCCCTCAGTCACAGGCTGTACAGCAACAATTTTATCGGAATGGCTGATTTCATGGGGATCAAATTAATAAAGGACCTCCGTAAAGGGGTCTTCGGTCATGCTGTAAAAATCGGGACGATTATGGAAAAACCGGTTCCCGGTTTCAGAACAACCCGTATTCCCGGAGGGGCTTTTGCCTGCATCTATCATCCGGGTAATCTGGAACAGATATCCGGCTCATACCTGAAACTACTTGAATTCATTGATGGTTCAGAATACAGCACCGGCGCAACAGCAATTGAGATACACCTGATAGACCAGATGGTCAGCCGTCTTCCGAAGGAACACCTGACCCATATACAGATACCGCTTGTAAAGGAACCTGCAAAGTCCTGAGATTAACCTTGACGACAATGACGCAATAAATTCAGGAAGGCTGTTTCATATCGAAGTGTTTCGGTAGGGCAAGCATCTACACAGTGTCCGCAACCGACACAAAGGCTGCTGGTTACCGGTTCCCGTCTTTTTGCAAATGCCGCTACGTCGATGCTCATAGAGCACGATCGGGAACATAATCCGCAAGACACACAATTCTTCAAGTCGGTGCGAATACGCTGTCGACCGATTGAGGCTAACAGGGAGAGAAATGAACCTAGTGGACAATAGTAGCAGTATCCGCGGCCGTTCCAGAATACCCAGAAAGTCATTGCGGCCAAAAGCTCTATACTTAGATATTTTACAACCTCGAGGCGGGCTATAAGATCCTGATGAACAAAGAGGTTTATACCCGATATAAACAGGAGCCACCAGACAGATAGCGCTATAGACAGAACAAACATAATGATACGCACGGCTGATAATCCGCACAAAACTTTAGGGTTGGCCTTTCGCTCTTTACCGATCAGCGGTAGAATTGGAGCCCAGATTTCTGCGGCAAAACCATTGAGTAAACAGAGCCCGGAACACTGAACCCTGCGTCCGAAGAGAAGAGTTGCGATTCCAACAAAAATATTCATAATAATGAAAAACACAACTGCTGCGCTTATTCCTGAAAGACCCCAGAGAGGAATATGCTTTAAATAAAAAGAAGATTCGCTGGTCATGAGCTGCAGCCCAGTCGTCGCCCAGGGAAGAGGCATAGCTGTATAGTAAATTTCCCGATTGCCGGTAAATGCCGGTAAAATAATGTGTATAATCAATGCTGATATTGAGAACATGAGAAGACTTCCCCGATAAAGACGACGCCCATCACTATTGCGAAAAGCCTTTAAAGAGAGTAAAGAACAGAGAATAATCAGAATTGTTTTTAGTTCATTCTCAAAAAACTCATATATTGCATGTATAGTCTGAGCTTTCGCATTGCTGACATGCTGTGTTAGTCCGTAGTTGAGTCCGGCAACCAGGAAACAGAGAGCAATATAGAGTACTAATAGATACTTTAAAAATCGGGCAGCTTTCTGTGGCGTTATATTTATCGCCTTTAAGGACCTCATTGATTTTTATCCTTTTTTGCTTTAAGCGGCACTGCTGATAAATCAATCAAAGCGCCCTTTCGTTAATATTTCGACCATTTTATTCAAATAGCGCTATTAAGTCCATCTGTCTGAATATGGATTCTTGTCATTATAAATATAGCGGTTGGTTGGGCAATTAAAGATTCAACCAGAAAGGATATGGTAACATTTCTGGGCCAGATATAAATGAAATTCATTATCGGATCAATACTTAATTTTTCAGTACCTATCCATGTTCCGATAATCGTCAAAGGAATGGAAATGCATAATACTGAGCATAATGTGTTTATAGTTATTACTGCATTAAAGCTGTCTTCTCGCTTTACAACTTTTGAAGTCAGCCATTCCGCCGGTTTATATGTTAGCAGCACCACAATAATTACTGAAGGCCATAGCAGGGGAAGTTTCTTCATTACATTAATCCAGTTCTGAATGCTAAAACCAACTTCAAGACAAGTTATTATTGGGGCTATTATGTTCAAGGAAATAATTGAGATGGCAGCAAGAAAAATGATAAATTCCTTCTTGTTTCTCGGTAACTTTGTGTAAAAATCCATTCTATTCTCCTTTAATAAGCAAAAAAAAGCACGGGACTTATAAAGTCCCGTGCTGAACCATCACGATTACCAGAGTAATGCTCAAAGATTGATAAAACAACAGGACAGAATGCTTTAAAATCAGGATTCAACTATTTCCTTTATTTTATTTTCCAGATCTTTTTCATTTCGCATTTCATGGCCTTTGGGAATTATTGTAGTTATCATATGCTGGGCATAGGGAAAGCAGCAGGCTTCAAGCAAGACACTATTCCTGTTTATAAACCCGAAATTCATTTCCTGAAACTGTATTTTTTCCGTATTTATTTGAAGAGCTTCTTTCATTTCTTCAGGATCGAAAATTATTCCGAACAGGTTGCTGTTTTTATCTCCCAATTCTCCCGAATAGTCTATCGACAAATTTCCTTCTATCCATAATTGCCTGTCGAGTTCTTTATACTTCGCATCCTTCGTATCAGCGGTGAGTTGTATTATGTTATTTCCCTTCCGGCCTTTTAATTCAGTAATGATTTCTCCTTTATGAGTTGTTGTAAAAACACTTTTTCGCAGAGTTGCCCCAAGAAACCCCTGTCCCGGATCATAGTTTATAGTATTTGATTCGTAATCGTATATTATCCATGAAGCTAAACCGGTATCTTTATTTCGGGCAATAATATAAATTTCGAATCTGCTTCCCCAAAATACATCGGTGTGAATATTAAATAATCCTATTACAGCACAGTTCTTTTTTGGCGAATCCTGAAAAATTGATGTCGGCAGCAGTTCATAATTATCCGGCAGGCAATGCTGAATATCTTCTTCAGTAATTTCATAGGCAAGAAACAGGCTCCAGGGCTCTACAACAAAACCCATATGCGATTTCTTTTTTGTCGTGCTCCCGATAATCATTTTTTGAAGAAATAACGGAAACTTTCTCAGGAATTCAGCACCCTGATACGCCACAGATACTTTTTGGGGCTCAATTCTTCTTTCAACATTTTTTACATAGTTTCTGAAAATATCTTTATCCATATGACCTCTTAATAAATTAAGACTGTAATGAGTTTAAATATGAAATTACACTGTTTATATCAACCGGCTTTCCCGTCTGATGATTACGAATGCACATATTTTCGTACTGTTTCAGTATTGCATCCGTTCTCACGGAAGCGCTTTCAGAAACAGGTTTTGTATTATCCCATAGCATTTTTGCACCTTTAAAATTGGATACGGCAACTCTTCGCATAATACCGGGAATATCAGTTTTGTCTCCATCGGCACATGACGGATGCTCACACTGAAGACAGCGCAGCGCTTTTCGCATTACTTCTTTTTCTTCTTTGCTGTGCGACATATACATCATTGAGGCAGTAAAAGGTTTTTCCGTAAAATTTATATAGTCTTTCATGTCCTTGCTGTAGACATAAGGTTTTTTGCCCATTCTCTTCAGCAGAAGATTTGCCGCCGTAAGCCCCGAAGTTGTGACTGTCGGGGTCCCTGTTCCCATAACTGTCGATTCTCCGCAGCACAGGAGATTTTTCCATTCCGTGCGCGTATGCAGGCGCTTTAAAATATGCTGGCCGAGCATCTGCTTTGGGCCGGCCGCCGCGCCGCCGTTTTTCATTGTATATTTCTCAATTGTTATCGGCGATGCAAGCTCCATATAGCGTACCGCGTCTTTTAATCCGGGAACCCGGCGCTCAAGCACCTTGACGAGCCTCTCAATTTCCTTTTTTTTCGACTTGCTGTATTCCGACGGATCCAATTTTTTCCAGTTTTCAAAAGTAGGCCCTATAACTACAAGGGTGTGCTCATCCGGGGCGCACAATGTACTGTCGTCAATACTCAGTATGTAAGCGGTGACTTCGCTTTCATCAATTTCATCGGGATTCCCGACAAGCATTTCAATGGGAGCTGTATCTTCCGGTATGACGTTACGATCGACAACGGCGAACAGGACAACGCTCGAATATGTAGGTATTTGTCTTTTTGCCCATTCCCGTCTCTTTTTAGTTGTAAAGACCGGATCAATAAGGTTCCCGTACAGGTTCCATACTGTGCCCGAATATATGATATTATCTGCGAACAGTTCCGTATTGTCGTTCAGCCTGACGCCGGCAGGCCGATTTTTATTGAAAATGATTGAAACGACTTCTTTTTCCAGAATCATTTCGCCGCCGTTTTCTTCAATAACCTTTTCAAGCTTGCCGGTAAGAAATTGAGTAGATCCGGCAGGATAATAGCTGCCGCCTTCATGGTTGTCGACAAACATGATAGCTGCAAGCACGGCCGGCGCCTCTTTTACTGTTGCATAACAATATGTTGACGTCAGTTTGTCAAAAAACTTGAAAATTTCAGGATCGGAAAAATACTTTTTTAAAAGTCTTTCGGCGCTTATATTGAGAAAACCGAGAAATCGCGCAAACGAAACGGGGTGCCGCAGAATAATCCTGAAACCCTGCAGGAGACTTATTTCGTCGGCGGATGCGTACATAGGTATTTCTATAAGAACGTGACGATAGATTCTAAGCATGTCGTGATAAAAACGTTTTATATTATTTTTCTCAGCCGGAAAAACAGAGGAAAGTTCTTCGGTAAAACGATCAATATCAGGCCAGAATTTTATTCTTTTACCTTTAAAGTTAACACAATATAAAAGCTCATGACGGATTATATCAATAGGTTCTTCAAGACAATTAAATACGAACCGGTGAGCATTAAACCCGTTTTCACCGAAACCGTACAGCATTGCAGAACCCTGATCAAAGGTTACATGGTTTCGTTTAAAAATTCCGCATGTTCCCCCCGGCTGTCGGCTTTTATCTATTACCGCAACATTGACCCCTTTCTTTGCAAGAAGGCTGCCTGCAGTTAGTCCGGATAGTCCGCCGCCTATAACTAGAGTATCGTAATGCATTGAAGTTATGCTCCTTAACTAAATCATTTATAAGCCCATGAAAAAGGAGTTTGATATATCAGTTATATCATCAATATTTACTTATCTGTTACCTTTTATCATAAATCAATTTATTTTTTAGCGCAATCTCATTTTTTTTTGTTTATAACTTCCGAATTGATATATATTTACCGGAATTGTGCCGGTATGTTGTTATAATTAAGGCAAAAGAAATATTTTAGCAAAGGAAAATAAAAAAATTATGTTTACTTCGCACTTTTAAATTGGGACGTCGATTTTTCAGGAATTTTTCGCAGATATTTTTACAAATCCCCTGTTTCTGTCTTGTTCCCCTCGATTAATTTTTATATCGTTGGATATGAAAAAATTTTTTGTAAAAATGCCTGTCTTTTTGTCGATTCCGATTATTTTGCTTCTGTTCCTATCCTGTAATAATGATCCCGGTTATGAAATATATAGCACGGAAAAAACAATGACTGCTTCCTCAAATGGATACACATATAAAATCTACATCATGTATCCTGAAAATGCCGGGCCTCAGGAAGAACTTCAAACCGTGTACCTGCTCGACGCGGATATGCATATGGAGAGAACAGCCGACTTATTTCGAAAACATAATAAAAGAGTCGTTCTTGTTGGAATCGGTCATAATACAAATGAGAGCGCCGGCTCTACCGACCATCCGAGGTTTATTGATTTTACGCCTACTGTTGATACTGTAATGAGCCCTAACGGGGGCGGAGCTGAACTATTCATCGACTTCATCACGGAACAGCTTATTCCACAAATAGAGAATGTTACCCCTGCGTCCACTTCATACGAAAACAGGGCATTGTTCGGACATTCGCTCGGCGGATTGTTTACCTTCTACACACTCTTGTCGCATCCGGACCTTTTCGGACGATATGTGGCCGCGGATTCTACAACCTCATGGGGAGGAGGAGTATTATTCTACTATGAAAAGGAAAGAGCTGTTTCCGGAGGACTTCAAGGAAGAAAACTCTATACAACTAACGGAAGTTACGGAAACTTCGGCGCCACTGTGCTGTTTTGGGAAGAACTGCTCAATCGTATGTAAGAAAACCATAAATCTCTTGAAGTACAGTCTGAACTTTTGCAGCATGATTACCATTCACATAACTGGATTGCCAGTTACGACCATGCGATCTCGTGGATTTTTGAGGATGTGCAATGATGAAGCCTGTTTCTCATATAATTAAATGTGTACCTTTGATTCTGCTTCTTCTTATAATCAGCACTGCTGCTGTTGCAGAAGAATCAAAAAAGATCTTTAGCGGTGATAAGGGATTCGATCTTGATGCAGGATTGGGACTTATCCCGTTTCGTGAAGATCTCAGTCTCAAATACTCATTTACTGATAATTTCGAGGCCGGTCTCGTTGCAGGTATCGGGCCGTATTTATGGATGCCGACAAAAGATAAATCATACGAAGATACAGTGATAACCACTGCGCTGATCATGGCCCGGGCAGGAATATTCATTCAGTTACCGATCACGCCGCTGGAATTTCTTACATTCACGCCTTGTCTTGAAGGATTAATAAAGTGTGAAGCGAATTATGCCAAAGTGGAAAGCAGTCTTTATGATTTTTCCGGTGATAAATACGGACTACCATGGGTTATTGAAGTTGACCTGACACTTGAACTTGCTCTTTCCACAGGAAAACTTCTGAAAGTTAAATTCCTTGAACCGCTGTCAATTACAGCAGGCTTATTTACTCCCGTTGCGGATGCAGCTATTATGTACGACAGGTTTGCATACTGGATTGGCTTGGGGTGGAGGTTCTTTTAATGTCAGTATCGCCGCCTGTTTGGTTGTGGATGTTATGATTAGAAAAGCGTTTGCGTTGTAATGACTGTAGATAACGAAACATTGTGTTGGACATCATTTTGGGGACAGGATATTACTTACTGTAAGTGGATTCAAGCAACTCTGTCCAGAAGATTCTTTTTATATCAGTGAACAGATAAAAACGCTAATCTCTGAATTCTTCCGCAACATGGCGCGAAAAATATCCTCGCTTTGAAAACTATGGTTAACCGTGAAAATATCAACTATAATATTGTAACCCACCAAAGAGCCGGGAGGAACAAAATGCATAAGGACAGTAAAAATCTGAACATCGGTTTTGTTTCAACGAGATTTGCCGGGACCGACGGCGTTTCACTGGAAACCGAAAAATGGGAACAGGTTTTTGAATCTTTCGGTCATAAAAATTTCTGGTTTGCCGGTCAGACTGACAGGGACCCGTCGCGATGCGTTACAGCTGAAGAAGCCTTTTTCAATCACGGCGATAATATCACTCTGAACCGGTCACTCATAGGCACACAGAAACGCTCCCGCGAGATTACGGACATGATCTACAGACAGAAAGAACATCTGAAAAACAAGCTTTATGAATTTATCGGAAAATTCGATATCGATTTAATTGTGGCAGAAAACTGTCTCGCTATTCCGATGCATATTCCGCTCGGGCAGGCGTTGACGGAGGTAATAATAGAGAACAAAATTCCTGCGATTGGTCATCATCACGATTTTTACTGGGAACGCCCCAGATTCCTGATTAATGCGGTGGGTGACATTCTTAACTCTTCCTTTCCGCCTGATCTGCCTGAAATCAAACATGTGGTAATCAATTCGATGATTCAAAAAGATCTTGCGGCAAGACGAGGTATATCCTCAACGGTAATTTATAATGTAATAGATTTCAGCGAAGATATTAACGGAATTGACGAATATAACAGGGATTTCAGAAGCGATCTCGGTTTTGACGAAGACGATATACTGATACTTCAGCCCACGAGAGTCGTATCGAGAAAGGGAATAGAGCATGCGCTTGATCTTGTACGAAAACTGGATATGCCGAAAGTAAAGCTGATTATTTCCCATTCATCTGGCGACGAGGGCGATGAGTATTTCGACTGGATCAAAGAGACTGCCGCGCAGATGGATATTCCGGTTTATTTTATCTCCAATCATCTCCACGAAAAAAGAAGATACGACAGCAGCGGAAAAAAACAGTACTGCCTTTGGGACGTTTATCCGCACGTCGACATGGTAACCTATCCCAGCCTTTACGAAGGTTTTGGAAATGCTTTTCTCGAAGCGGTCTATTTTAAAAAACCGATTCTGGTCAACCGATATACTGTCTACATAGTTGATATTGAGCCAAAGGGATTTGATGTCATCTCGATTGACGGTTATCTGACGAAAAAAACAGTTTCGGAGGTCAGGGATGTTTTAATGAATCAAGAAAGAAGAAAGATAATGGTTGAGAAGAATTTCGCGCTGGGCAAACAGTATTTCTCAACTACCCTCCTCAGGAAAAAAATCGGCATCCTTCTGGACGGCATATTCGGCGAAGCGGGAAATAGCGGAGAGCTTCCAACAGGTTCAGCTTAATTTTCAATGTTCCGTCTGATAGCCCCTCTCCGGATTTAGATCCTTAACTGGCGCTATTATGATTGTTTTATGAATCCAAGGTTTAAATTATAACTTCATTGTAGTGTAAATAGTTTAAGGTCTCCAACAGTTTTGATGCATCGTCAGCTGAGACCTCTTCCATTGGTGCGCGCATTTTCGCAGTGTTTATAATACCATTAGCCTTTAAAACAACTTTATAACAGCCAATATTATTCTTTTCACAAAGAATCTCATTTAACATATTTGTTCTTCTTTGTATTTTTACAGCTGCTTCATTATCACCTGATGCTATAGCTTTCGTAAGAGCTTCGTAATGTTCAGGAATCACCATAGCATTCCCGGACACAACACCTTTTCCTCCGGCGAGCATAGACACCTGATAAAATTGATCGGGTCCAACGAGTACAGAAAAATTCCCGTCATTAACCGTCATAAATTTCTGGATTTTTGTCATATCCGGATAACTGTATTTTATACCTGTAACATTTGGGCATAAATTTGCAATTTTCTGTACGGTCTCAGGATTAAGATCGTTTACTGCATTCTGTGGAATCGCATAAAGGTAAATCGGAAAATCTTCGGGAATACTTTGAGATACCGCTATATAAAAATCAATTAGCGCTTGATCAGAGAGCTTATAAAACCAGGGAGTAACAATCCCGATTCCGTCCGAGCCGCATTCCACAGCATGTTTTGCAAGCTCTATCGTATCCGCAGTATTTGCTGCGCCGACATGTGCAAATACCGGGACACGTCCTGCCGCCGTTTTTACAACTGTTTCAACAACCACTTTTCTCTCTTCGTTGGAAAGATATACCATTTCTCCCGTTGTTCCGCAGGGATATAAACAATTCATCTTTTTCTCAATCAAATATTCCGTTAAGTTTTTAAGGGATGGGACATCAATTTTATCTTTTTCCGTCAATGGAGTTATCAGGGGTATAACAACATCACTTAATACCTTCATAATATTATGCTCCTGTAAAAAGTCATCAATAAGCTTCACATTTTAGCACAGCGTTCCAGGTGCGTCTCATAAATACGCTTTGCCTTTTCCGTGCTGTCAGTCATACATGCGAGAGTTATGCCGGTTCTGGGCGCTATTTCGTAAAAATCATCCAGGATATCATACGATTCCTCACTTCCCCAACCGACGATTGGTATATTCTGTTCGAGATACGGCATTTTATCAGCCAGCTTGTGAAATTGCGGCTGACCGAAGTTTACTCCGCTGCAGGTAGGCCAGGCGAATTGTTTGTAATGCCAGGGCCTGCCTTCACCGCAGTGATGAAGCGCCGCTCCTTCCAGATTATCCATAACTATCCTGTTATAATGAGCTGAAAACTCTTCATAATGGTCTTCGGAGATCATAGTGCTGGCGGTGTCGTCCTTGATCACAGTTTTGCCGCGGTACATTGCGGCATAAACAACCAGACTGTTTCCATGTACAATACTGTTCTGAATATAGGGTTCAAAAGCCCTGACTTCGTTAATTAAGGCCTGGGTAATCAACTCCAGCAGACTGTGTATGAACCCGGGGTCCTCATACAGATCACAAAAGATTTGTGTGCTGCCGAGCAGCAGATCTGCAATGTCAAACGGTCCCTGCAGATCCGGTTGTGTAATTCTAATCGCTCTTGCGCATTTCGGGTATTCCTTCAGGCGTTCATGATAGTAATTGTACCTGTCGAAGACCATACTGAACAGGCCGGCATCTACAGCAGGGACACCGTGAGCCATGGATTTTATAAGCTCGCTGCGCTCCATATGATCTACCCAGGCGAAATCACCTGCGACACGGCAATTAGCGCCAAATGCCGATGCGACAAGAATAGGGCCTGTGCTGCTTCTGATATGATATATATAATCATCATACACACCGCCGGTTACACTGTTGTAAATGCTTCCCCAGCTGTATAGTAGCTCGTTGTACAGCATATTCTCGTGGTTCTCAAACGTATCTTCAAACTTAAGCAACTCAAACCGGTCATTAGATTTGTTGATCTGTATAATAAGAGGAATATGATCAACGGATTGAAAATTAATAGCTTTATACTGGCGTTCAACTGCCTCATCCGCGTGATCAGGGTCTATACATTCCTCGAGAATCTCCAACATTCTATCCAGCTTTTCCAGTCTTTTCATGATTAACACTCCTTCCGCCATTATTCGACTGTAATTTGCGCAGTCGTTGATTAATAATGCTGCGCCTGGCTATACATCCTTGCCGTGAAAAGCTTGAACCATTGAATCGCAGGCCTCGGCGAAGATCCGTACATCAACCGAGATGGAGATAAATTGTACGCCTGCCTCGGCATATAAACGCGCAGTTTCAACATCATCAACATAGACTCCGACAAACTTGCCTTTAGCCGCTACGGTTTTCGCGATCTCCTTGACCTTATCAATAACCCTTGCATCGTTTATTTGCCCGGGGATCCCCATTGATTGAGACAGGTCGTACGGACCCACATACACAATATCAATACCATCAACAGACAAGATCTCGTCCAGATTGTTTGCTCCTTCCTCACCCTCTATCTGGATGGCCAGTAGCGTCTCCCGGTTTGCCCTTGAAAAGAAATCGGTCTTTGATATGTATCCAAACCGCGCTGCCCGAGAGTAAATATCTATTCCGCGCTCACCAATCGGAGAGTAACGAGCATATTTGACTATCTTTTGTGTATCAGCTTTATTGTTCATCATCGGTACCAGCACTCCGCCGGGTCCCTTATCCAGGGCATGTAAAATATCAGACTCCTGTTGTCCTGCAACACGAACGAAAGCACAGACACCGACAGCATCCGCCGCTCGTATAAGGTCCTCCAGTTTTTCCATTGAAACCGGGCCGTGTTCCATGTCAAGAAGCACGTAGTCCATTCCGCTCATGCCCAGGATTTCGATAAGCGCCGGATTGGCAGCTTTGATAAATGAACCAATAACCACATTCCCTTCTTCCAGTTTCTTCTTAAGGCTATAATTCATTGAGTCTTTCATAATAGTTCCTCCAAAATTCCTCTCATTTTAGATAACGTACTTTTACGCATATCTTTTTGACATCCAATACTCCATCTAACTCACAATTGGGACGGTGTACATCGCCCGGATAGAATACTGCAAACCTGCCGGGAAGCAGATTAATCGTTGCAAAATCTTTCGGTTCTTTAAACAAAACCAAATCCTTATTAGAATCGTACTGCTCCAGCGGAGAAAGTCCCGCTTCTGCAGCAAGAGCCACGTCTACCCGTTCACGCCCGGACAGCAATACCTGTATATCGATGTAATCCCGGTGTGATTCAAACGTCTGACATTGCGCAGGAGCTGTCTTATAAGTCACTACCCGAGCAAAAATGTCGCGGCCTTCCATCTCGTAAATTCCCTCGGGTAAAGACGGATCGAAATCTCGCGCATAACAGATTGCGCGATACAGAGCCTCTTCTTCATTACAGTAAAGATTCATGTTCTGAAATGCGTCGTATATCATAGTCCCCGCCTCCTACAGTATTCACTAAAAGCCCAATAGATTTGGCAAAAACAGAACAATGGGCTCAATATAGGTTACGAGAAAGAGAACGCCAAACAGCACCAATAACATCGGGAAAATTTCCTTGATAACCTCACCCAAAGGGGTTTCCGAGATACCGGAGACAACGAACAACAACAGTCCGAACGGAGGCGTGGACAAACCAATCATCATGTTCAGAACAATAACGACACCAAAATGCACCAGATCTATGCCCAGTGTATTTACCATAGGCAGGACTATTGGAATAAATATCAAAATTATGCTCATTGTGTCCATGATCATGCCTAAAAGAATAAATGCAAGATTAATAATCAGAAGCAGAACATATTTATTCTCAGTTATCCCCAAAAAAAATTTTGCAACCGCTTGCGGTATCCCCTCAATTGCAACGATATATGTAAATACATAGGAAGCGCCTACAATAATGGTCAATGTTCCTATAGTAAGTACTGTTCGCTTGAGTATGTCCAGGAAACTCCGAAACCCAATCGCCCGATATATGACAACAGAAATCACGATTGCATACAGAGATGCGAGAGCACCGGCTTCTGTCGGTGTTACAATTCCGGTGTAGATACCGCCTAACAAAATCGCAACCGTCAGGAGTGCCGGAAATGCTCGTATGAATACCGCGACTAACTTTTTGAACGATACAGAATCACCCATTGGATAATTCCGTATACGTGATATAAAAAATATATACACCATCAGGGCGATCCCGATGATTATCCCCGGAACCATTCCACCTATAAACAAAGCCCCGATTGAAGCCCCGGACAACATTGCATAAAAGATCATGGGAATGCTTGGCGGAAATATAGGACCGATGGTAGCTGATGCGGCCGTTATCGCGCAACTGAAGCCCTTGTCGTAGCCGCTGTCATTCATGGCCTTTATTTCCATCGAACCCAATCCTGAGGCATCTGCAATCGCCGAACCGGTCATTCCGGAGAAGATTATTGACGCAACTACGTTGACATGACCCAGAGCGCCGGGTTTCTTCCCGATGCAGGCATTGGTAAATTTGAATATTACGTCGGTGACCTTACCACTATTCATTATTTCAGCCATGAAGACGAAAAGCGGCACTGCAATTTGAACATAGTGTGTCATCATGTTGGAAAGAAATAACTGAGAAACCAGTTTTGGTGCTGTAGAAGCGACATCCGGTGCTATCACAAAGTAAAATACAGATGCCATGATCATACCAGGGCCTATAGGGATCCTCAACAGAAGAACAAGAACAAACGCTGCGATAAAAATAATAAAAGCAAAACTCAATTTGAACCTCTTTTTTTTCGGTAAGTTTCGTGAATGTTTTCTGAAGAAAAGATTTCAGTGACATCTTGAACAACCAGGACAATGTAACGAATCGACATCACCACAAGAAAGATCAGAAACGGCATATAGACCAGGTTGAAAGGTATCCGCAATACGTTTGTCGCACGCACCTTCATAAAGTCTATATAGCTGTAGGACGGCTTAAGTACGAGCAGGAAGCTTACAGCCAACAGGGAGTTGCCGACTATACGAAATATCCTCTGTGTAGTCTTTGAAAGATGATCGTATACCAGGGAGAACACCACGTGTCGCTCCCTGCGCTGTGCATAAAGACAACCGAAAAGAGCTACCCATAAATAGAGCACCACCGAAAGCTCCATTGTCCAGCTGAGGGGCACAAAGAAGTAGCGGAAGATTATACCAATCAGGAAGACAATAAAAAGTAAGAATATCTGTAACATCGGCAAGTAAATTTCAAGGATATTCAACAATATTTTTGCGACCCTGTGAAATCTGTTTATTCGTTTATTCATTCATCCAACCATTTTTGTACCATACAGGATACTTATTCCCGGTTACACCGGTTCAAATATAACAGGAGGGAGCAGGAATCTACTCCCTCCCAAAAAAATCGTTTTCAAACACCTGCTAAAGGTGATCATCATACAGTTTTTACCATAATCAGGTAAATTTTCATTTCATATTAATGGAAATTCTATTTTACATTTTGTATCCTGTCGAATAAATCCCAGTCCCACTTTGATGAGATATCACTGTCTTTCGTGAGAAATGAATTTCGAGCGTATTCCCTGAAAGCTTCTGAGTCCGGGTTCTCAATGAACTCAACCCCTTGATCCTTCAGGAACTGAACATCACTGTCAAACACGGATACATAGGCTTCAGTGCCGTATTCAACCATCTTCGCAATGGCTTGTTTTATCCATCCTCTTTGCTCATCGGTAAACGACTGCCATTTATCTTCGTTGATAATGGGTAATTGCTGTTCAACAATGTGATTCGTCAAGGTTGTATATTTAAGCGCTTCGTACAACTTGAGCGATTTCATCTGATTCAGCGGCATATCAACCCCTTCAATACTGCCGGTCTTTAACCCCATATAGGCTTCTGTTGACGCCAGCGGTGTCGGATTAGCACCAAGCGCCCGTCCGACAGCAAGCCATATAGGCGTACCGGGCATTCTCAGTTTCACACCATTCAAGTCTGTTGGTTTGTATACGGGCCCCACCTTTTTTACTACACTGACTTGCCTGTATCCGAAGAAATATCCGCCCAGAACCCTCATGTTGGTTTTCTCAGCGATATCTTCAAATAATTCTTTTCCTACTTCACTATCGTTCATGAACTTGTGGATATGGTCGGAATCCCTGAAGTTGAATGCCGATGCAAGCATACCTATTTCCGGCATAAACTCAACTATCCATGCAAAACTAATAACGGACATGTCAACAGTACCGTCCATGACTGAAACAGCCTGATCGTTCTGACCAATCAGCGATCCTGAGTGATAGTAGTCGACATCCATCTGCCCATTCGACACTTTCTTCAACTCTTCTATGAACACGTAGATTGCGTCTACTGCCGGTTCACCCGGAACAGTACTGTCAGCTAACACGAGCTTCACCGGCGTCACGGACACAGAAGCATCGGCCTCCGGTTCCTGGGTTCCAGACGCGAACAGGGCTCCACTCAATAACATACAGAAAACTAAAATAACGAGCACAATTTTTTTCATTCTTTCCTCCATAAAAATCTTTAACCTAATTATACAATACATATGTCATGTGTCAAGAGATTAATGTTACCATTATTATCTTTAAACAAAAATCCGTAATTTGAAAAAAATCCTGGCGCTGAAACAACCAGGGTATCAACCTGGCCCTTCTATCCGGGAACAGATTATTGGTTTTTCACACTATCCGGAATAACCCATTAGCGCTCTAGGCAAAAACAGTACAATATCCGGGAAATATGTTATCAGGGCCAGAACAACCAGCATGACAATCAAGGGCCGCCAGATTTCCCTGATCACATCTTTAAGCGGCGTGCCCGAGATCCCGCTGGTAATAAACAGCAGCATACCGAACGGCGGCGTGGAAAGACCGATCATCATGTTAAAGCAGACAATAAGACCAAAGTGGATGAGGTCGATACTATATGCCTGAGCTATCGGGAGCACAATGGGAATAAATATAACCAGAATGACTGAGGTATCAATGAACATTCCCAGCAGCAGGAGTGCGATATTGATGATGAACAGGAAAGCATACCGATTGCTTGTTATTCCAAGGATGAAATTACCCAGGTCCGTCGCTATGTGCTCTTTAGCGATTATATAGGAAATACAGGTAGCGGCACCTATCATCAGGGAAACGGAACCCGTACTTTTTACTGTATTGACAAGCACCTCTTTAAAGTCCCGCCAGCCTATAACCCGGTAGGCAAAAACTGAAATCAGAAGAGCATAGAAGCCCGCAACGGCGCCGGCCTCGGTCGGCGTCATTACACCGGCATAAATACCGATAAGAAGAATTGCCGGCGTAATAATAGCAGGCAGCGCGGTCAGCGTAAAACGCAAAAACGGTTTCAGTTTAATTTTTTCACTCTTCGGGTAATTGCGCTTGTGGGCAACAAACGCGACGTAGGCCATCAGCGCTGCCGCAAGCAGAATCCCGGGCACCATCCCGCCCATAAACAGGCCCCCGACGGACACCCCCGCAAGCATGGCATATATGACCATCGGTATGCTCGGCGGAAATATGGGACCGATCGTTGCGGAGGCTGCGGTAACCGCACAGCTGAATCCGTCGTCATACCCCTCTGCCCGCATTGCATCGATCTCCATTTTACCGAGACCGCTGGCATCAGCTATGGCGGACCCGGTCATGCCGGAGAACACCAGCGAGGCCAGAATATTCACATGTCCCAGTCCGCCCTTAACGTGCCCCACAAACCCTTTTGCAAAACCGAACACCTTATCCGTGACCTTACCGCTGTTCATGATATTGGCCGCAAAAATAAACAGCGGGACGGCAACAATTGTGAAATTCGTGTAAAAGGTCTTGACCGTCTGCTGAGACACCATTTTTACGGGTTCGCCGGCGATCAGGAAGTAAAAGACGCAGGCTGTCATGAGTCCTATGGGAATCGGTATGCGGAGGATAAAAATGAGTATAAAAATCACAAAGAAAACCAGAAGGGCAAAACTGATACTCATTCTGCCGCCTCCCTGCTTCTTTTGTCGATTTCATTGTAGTTTTTTTCGGAGGCTTCAATCGTCTCTTCTACTTCATTCCTGTTTTCAGCCAGCATCCTTGCGACAGCCGCATTGCCGCCCAGTCCGGTAAAGACCATGAAACAGTGATACATATCAATAAGCATATAGATAAAAATGATGACGACAAACACCGCAATCGGGGCATAGACGATATCCAGACCGATTTTCAGAATGCTGGTCTTCTGGATTTTGATTTGTGACACAAAATTACAGGTCGGGACAATCAGCACCCCGAATGCAAATGCTATAAGAGCATCACCAAGAAAAGCGCAAACAGCTTTTCCCTTTACACCAAGCTTGTCGTATACCAGAGTAAAAGAGACGTGGCTCCTGCAGCGCTGTGTGTAACATGCGCCGAGAACGACAGTCCACAGATAACAGCTGACAGTAATTTCATATGCCCAGGTAATCGGGCTTTTCAACACATAACGACAGATCACCTGAATTATGAAAACAGTGAACATGATACAAAAAGTACCGATCGGGATATATTTCTCCACACAGTCCCGTAAAAAAAAGAATATTCTTTTACATAACGTCACACAGCTTCTCCGTTTAATCGTAGTCGGTAAAAAGGCGGATACGCTGTATTGGGTCCGGGAATGACATCAACGGCTATTCCCGATCTCCAATACAACGCAGATTTCAATAATGCGAGAAAGGTTTTATCAATAATTCGCGGCCATATCGACAATTTCCTTATACAAGTCCATATCCCAGCTGTCGGAGATGGGACTGTTCAGGTAGCATTCGAGGGCATAGGCCTGGAATGCATCGACATCGGGATAATATATATGCAGGCCCTCCTCTTCAAAGAAGGAGACGAGTTCCGCTTCCATTGCGATATTGGTATCGTCGCAGTACCGACGACCGGCTTCAACGCCTTCCATCAGAATCTTCTGCTGGGCCTCTGTCATACTGTTCCAGGTATCGCGGTTAATCGCGGGCCATACGGAGTCCATAAGATGTTTTGTCAAAATTATACAGGACTGTACCTCGTAGAACCTGGCGTTTTTGTCAGTCGGCAACGGGTTATCCTGACCATCGACGACAC
Source organism: Spirochaetia bacterium (assembly GCA_963675665.1). Classification (GTDB taxonomy): domain Bacteria; phylum Spirochaetota; class Spirochaetia; order UBA9216; family UBA9216; genus Thalassospirochaeta. Next base: position 966,304 of record OY776510.1, on the reverse strand, counting down.
CAGTCTGCAGGGCGAGATAAAGTTCTGAAAAGTCAATAGGGGTCACGTTGGCGCCCAACGCGGTGCCGAGGAACATGTAGGCCTCCGAGTTAGGCATTCTCAGCGTAATACCGGCCATATCTTCTGGTGTTTTTACTTCAATATCGTCCTTCAGCGAGACCACTCGGGAGCCGAGGTACCATGCACCCAGGGGCAATAGCCCCTGTTCGTCTGCTATGGTCCGGAACGCTTTTTTACCAATGTCGCCGTTCAGGACCGCGGTCATATGGTCGTAGTTCTTGAACAGATACCCGGCGGTAAACATGGATTCCCAGGGGGAACCGCTGGCAAGCCAGGACGGCGATGTCAGGGTTATATCCGCGTCGCCCATAGCTACTGCCGACACTTCCTCAGCCTGCGTAAAAATAGCTGAATCGGTGTATACGTCAACTATAATGTTTCCTCCCGACGATTTTTCCACGTAGTCTTTAAGCTCCATCATCGCCTTCGCGTGAGTATCCGTGGATACGGCGGATAAGGTTACGGTTAACTTAACCGGATTACCATGAGCCTCTGCGGCTTCGGCAGTACCGGAGTCTTCCGCATGCTCTTTTGTACCTCCTGCCATTAATGACGCTGTCACAGCCAACATTAAAAGCATAAAAAGAATTTTTTTCATAAAATGTCCTCCATTTTTTTATATCATGCCTTACGGCTTGATTATCGTTATTGCTTTCTGCAATGGAAGCGTTGCTCTGCGGGATAGTAAAAATAGCCGAATTGTTTGTTCGCTTTACTGTACCCTTTCTCTATTAACGTAAATCCCGCTCATCATTATACACGACTTATGTCAAGTGTCAAGAATACATGTGACATTTGTTTGGAGTCTTGACAAATTTGATATTCATGTATAGCATAAATTGTATAGTTACATTAATCAGAGGGGTATTATGGAACATCCAGTCGAACTTTCAGGCGACTTCCAGTTGAGACATCTCACAGACCTGCCAACCAGAATCAGTGTGATAGTTCTGGATTATATCAAGAAGAACAACCTGATGCCGGGGGATAAATTACCGTCGGAGAACTCGTTGTCAAAAGCGCTCGGGGTAAGTTCCAGAAGTATCCGGGAGGCTCTAAAGATTCTTCAAGCCCGGGGCCTGGTAGAAATCAAACACGGCAAAGGAGCCTTCCTTGTTAATAATGCATACGGAAGCTTTCTTGAGACCCTCAGCACGACCCTTCAATTTTCAAGCGATATAGAAGATTTAATACTAAAACTCATACAAGTCAGGAAGATTATTGAACCGTCTATCATTGAAATAGTCGCTTCTCAACATACAGAAAAAGAATTGCAGACACTAAGAAATATCCTTTCTTCAATGGAAAAAGCTGCGGAAGCTCAAGATCGTGAGAAATTTATCTACTACGACATCAGGTTTCACAAAACGATTTTTGATATTGCAGGCAACGATATTCTCATTGCGCTTTACAATGTTCTGTGGGAGGTTATCCTGGAGAGCCTGAAAAAAACGGATTTCCGCGTATTCACTGAAGAAGACGCAAAGAGTGCTCACCACGATATATTCGACGCAATAAAGGACAAAGACGGGAAAAGAGCCGCCCGAATATTGAGAGAACAGTTAAGCGCCAATGAAGACGCAATAAAGAGACAAATCTCCAATACTGAGAATTGATTGTGACTCAACAGGCTCCGTCTTATAAAATTTATCGGGTCTTTTCCGGACTATTGTCTTTCCAGGACCCGATAAGGATTGTAAAACATTTACTTTCCCTAATAGGGAGAATAGGCTTCCATCGGATCAACTTTCCCCGCAGCCTGCCAAAGGGCGCGAGTAACGCAGATCTTGAACACATGGGTTGTTCCGGTGGCGCCGGAAACTGCGTCTACCATAGGAGACTGCCGATCGATTACCTGTTGCGGCAACCCTACATCTATTTCATCTGTTCTATGCTCTTTCCGGACATCCGGCGCCCATAGAGTAATCTTCCCGATCTTCACATCGGTGATTACGCCGTTCTCAACCGTGACATTTACCTTTCCCCGGTCGATGAACTCGCCTGATAATTTTCCGAGATAGGTCCCGTCACTCAGATCTCCGAATTCAACCCGTTCGGGGAAATAATAGGGAATGTGCCCGTCCTGACGCACCAGCTTCTCCTCCAGTTCCGGGGGAATATCCCCGACTAATTCCGGCTGCTTGTTCGTTGCGCATGAGAACAAGATCATCATCACCAAAGCTATTCCTGTCATTTTCTTAATAGCATTCATTTTCAACTCCTTGAATTTTTTAAGTAAATAAATGTTATGCATAACCGGATAATCCTTTCCGGGAAGACCTTCCCTGTTACCCGATTTACACACTTGTTAATTCAACCGTTTAATTTTCCAATAAATATCTCCGCATCTTCCCGGACATATCCTTTCCGATCATTATCCGGTAGATAACGGCCGACATTCGAACCAGTATGTTTCCTATAAACCGGTATAACAGGTTGATTTTCACGGGGTAATAATATTCCTGATTCATCCAGCCTTTTTCATTCCACATTCTGGTCCGGTAGGGCATAACGTCCGGAGAAATAACCAGCTCCGCCTGGTTCATCTTGAAACACATATACTGATTAAAGGTCGGTTTCCGTTCCTTTTCGATGTCCATGATTTTTAAGAAGCGTCCGGCCGCTTTACTCAGTCGCTTATTTATTCTTTTATTGTATTTGCTGTTAATTTTATAAAAAACGTGGGCTACACCGATGGTATCGATGATATTACAGCCCCACCATACAACCGATTTCTTATTCATATAATCAGGAGCCCCGGAAACCCCGTCTCCCCCTGTGGTGGACACGATCAGCGCCGGTTTATTGATCAATTCCGGAAGATGGTCCAGGTACATAAAACGATCCATAAAGTTCTTATACAGTGCCGAAACCATATGGGAATATCCCGGCGATGCGAAAATCAGGCCGTCGGCCCGGCGCATCCGGTCGAGCAAATTTTCCTTGTCATCTTTCATGGGGCAGGCGTCGCCGCCCAGGGTGAGACATCGGGAGCATCCTCTGCAGAATTTCAGATTAAGATCGATCAAATAAGTGTAATCAAATTGTACCGAGGAATCCTGTTTTTGAACGTTCTCTTCTATTTGTTTTATGATTTCCATGGTATTCCCTTTTTTTCTCGGGCTGCCGGAAATCACTAATACTGTTTTCATTCTTTTACCTCTGTAATATTTTAAATTTTCCATGATTATTTCAATTGACCCTTCCTGTACAGAATACCGACAATCGTCCACAGAAAAACCGCGATGCCGGCATAGTAGATAAGTACGGGGACTCCTTCGTTGTCGATAGAGAACAGAAACAGGGCACAGGTTGTCAGAGTTGAATGGAAAATCACCGATGTGACAAGGCTTTTAGTTTTCTCATGCAGCCAGACCTGGATTACACGGAACGGGATCAATACAGCATAGTGGCTGAAAAGCCCCGGCAGGAACTGGTTCCATGAAATTACTCCGTTCTCATCACCGCTTCCCCAATAAACCGGCAGAAAATGCCACAAGCCCCAGAGAGATCCAAGAATCAGTCCGGTTTTCAATACACTCCATTTTTTTCTCATCAGCGGGGTAGCGAAACCTGTCCAGCCCAATTCTTCCAGAAGGCCTCCACCGATCAGCCCGGTGAGTATGCCTGTTATAACGAATACCATTTTATCGTTTTGAACGAAATATCGGGGTACGTACTCAGAGGACAGAAGGTTCAACAGCAGCAGCCAGGCTGCTATAAACACGGGAACCGTCAGCGCAGCGAAAAGATACCACTTAAACCTTATCTTCCAATTAACCAGACGGCCCAGGATTTCCTTGACGCCATCTATACCATATTGCCGGCCGGCGGTAATAAAACCCACCACGGATGGACCCAGCAGGAACGGGATCAGGGCCAAGGGGCCATAGCTTTCGAATATGCCGCTGGTTGTCGGCATACCAAGAAAAAAAGAAACGCCGATTATTCCCGCCCAGGACACAAGAAAGGTAACCAGAAAATATGCTAACACGATTCTATTCTTTTTTGTCTTTTCCATATAATTCTCCATTATTTCTAAACTCCCCGCTATTGCGGGTTTCTTTTCTGAATATGTAAAATCATAAATAATTCTGGTGTATAGATCGTCCATTGCTATATAAATGGACAAAACCCGGGCTGATATTTAATAAATAATTATTCAAATAATATTAATTAGTGACATCGGTTATGAAGACAAGTTTTGATGTAAGAGTTGTTCCAATTATGGCATCCACTCCCGCATTGGCGATATCTACCAATTCATCTATAGATGCTGTTGCTTTCATGAATCCCGCTGTTTAATTTTTAAAAAGGTCAACCCCGCAGGGCAGTTTTACACCCGGAAGTATATCAAATATTTTAATAATTACTGCTAATCGAGTAGGCAGAAATCAATAAATTTCTGCCTCTCACACCACCGTACGTACCGTTCGGTATACGGCGGTTCAACCAAATAGACTGTGGTACCTCAAATCAAGTACCACCCGATCAGCCTCCATGCGTTTCGTATGGAGTTTCTTGTAGAAATCCAGAGCATCTAACAACCCAAAGTGATTATGAATTATATCGTTCTTCAACAGAGGATTCATAACACCGGCCATTTTCCAATAAGAGTTGCTTCCAAGTTTCCAATGGCTCAGAACAGAATCACTAACGCCTAATTGTCTCAAACGATGTTTTCTATTCCTTCCGGTTTTCCACTGTTTCCAAAGATATTGGCGAATGCGTCTTCTTGTCCACTCCACCAACCTTTCGAGGTAGTTTTTCATGGAGCTTCTTGCGAAGTATCCTATCCATCCTCTGAACATGCTGTTAAGCTCTTTAATAACCGTTTCAATCTTTACTCCTCTGTTACGTCGGGTAATTAGTCTGATACGGTCTTCGAGCTTCTTAAGTTTCTTCTTTTGAGGATAGACTATTCCTAATATTTCCTGTTTCCCGTAGGTCAAGAAGGTGAATCCGAGGAAGGAAGAGCCCGCGGCTTTTCGCGCCTCTGTCTTTTCCATATTCACTTTAAGTTTTAATTTTCGCTCAAGATAGCTTTTCACACTATCTCTCACCCGGTAAGAAGACCTCTTGCTCTTTGTGAAGATGTTACAGTCATCTGCGTACCTGACAAAACGTAATCCCCGCTTTTCCAATTCCTTGTCATACGGGGTTAGATAAATATTTGACAGTAGTGGAGACAGCGGTCCCCCCTGAGGTGTTCCCAAGGCTGTGGCCATCATACTTCCATCCGTCATCACTCCGCTTTTTAAGAATACGTAGATGAGCCTCCTGATGTCCTTATCGTCCATGTGTTTGTCTATCAAACTCATTAGGATGTCATGGTTTACAGTGTCGAAGAACTTGGATAAATCCAAATCAACTACATGGGTGTATCCTTCGGACATGTAGGTCTGGGCGAGTCGAACCGCATCTTCTGCGCTTCTGTTCGGTCGAAACCCAAAACTAAAGTCGCTGAAAGTCGGTTCAAACACCGGAGTTAAAACCTGAACCATAGCCTGTTGGATTACACGGTCTATTACCGTGGGGATCCCCAGAAGTCGTACGCCCCCGTTGTCTTTTGGTATTTCTACTCGCAGTACTGGTTTTGGTTTGTACTTCCTGCTCAAAATCTGCCTGCATATTTCAGGATAGTTCGCCTCGAAGTATTTCGGGAGTTCTTCTACTCCCATTCCATCCACTCCACAGGCACCTTTATTTGCCATCACCTTTCTGACAGCTTCCTGAATATTTGCAGGGGAAATCAGTTGTTCGCATAGATTGGTATTCGGTATTAACTTGTCGTCCTTTCTCATGTGTTCCTTTCTACTCTGAATTATCCCCTGTGAAGACTTTTTTTTTCGTCGTTCGGATTATCAGGTAGGCCTTTCCGCTTTGAAAGGTATTTGATTGTTCAGCCCTTCATGATGTTTCCTCATCACTACTATGGCTTCTGCTGACTTCTCATGGCAAGCTTTACTCCGTCTATAATAAGCGATATTGCAGCCTAAGACGTCCATGAGACCTCCCCCGTTAAGGATAATGACTTTCCTTCCATGTAACCGCCACATTTACTTCATCAGTTGTAGTGCGGATTTCGTCACTTTTAGCAAACTCGTCCACTGATAAAGCCTTATATGTGATTTCTGTTCGTCGGTTCGGAAATTTGCCTCATGCTTCCTTCAGACCCAGCCTCACGACTACGCCCTTGCTGTCAGCTAACAGTTTCTTTAACACTACCACCTGTAACGGACTCTCACCGTCAAGTCATTACCCATGCAGGGCAAACTAAAAAACGGCAGTCCGGATTGAGATCCGGACTGCCGATAAATAAAATTCAGGAAAGATTTTATGAATATTATTTTAAACATCTTCCTGAATAATTTCATTTGCCTCATCAATATTACTGGGTGTTACGATAAAAGGTTTTTCATTTTCCTTTTTCAGCACAGACATCTGTTTTAAATAAACAATAACGCCAAGAATCAGATAAATTACAAAAATAATCCAGGCTCTGCCGGTCATTGCATATACACACCAGAAGAGACAGAAAGCACTCGCTGCCAAAGCAAGAAAACCTACAACCATTCCGCTTTTCAGTTTATACGGCCGCGGCCAGTCAGGGTGTTTTTTCCTTAACGCTATAAAAGCAAGTGAATCAAGACAATATACTATTGCAATAGCAAGTGTCATTAGAACATATAATACCTGAATCCAATCGGAACCTGAAATAAGTATCAGAACAATTATTATACTCATAGATACCCAGTTAGCGAACCCGGGGCTTTTATGCTTATTCAGATTGGAAAATCTTCTCGGAAATATTTTTGCCCGCCCTAATGCATAAAAGAGCCTGTTCAAGGCTATCCAGAAACCGTTAAAGCCTGTTGTTGCACCCAGTGCTCCGACAATCATTGCAACTGTGAACCCGATTACACCGAGAGGATTCCCTTTCCAGACATAAAGCAGCACTTCCGCAGGCGAAAGCTCATGTTCAAGTATCCATGACAGAGGAGCGCATCCGGAGATTCCCAGAAATGCTACAGAATAAATTAACCAGGCTGTTCCTATGGCCACAAGAATTACTTTTACATTTTTTTTCGGAGGATACTTTGCTTCTTCTACAAGCTGCGGTATTGCTTCAAATCCAAAATATAGATTTGACAACAAACCGACTGACAACATGAAACCGCCTGTTCCGGTAGAAAAAAACGGTTGAAGATTCGTTACAGTCCAGCCTCCGGAAAAAAATAACAGAACTCCATTAACCAGCAGGCCTGCAACTAATAATCCCGCGACCATTATAAACTGTATTTTAGTTGTTAATTCAACTTTGAAGTAATTTATAATCCCGAATATTACTGCAAGCAAAACAGCAGCAAAAACCCTGACCAATTCGGTTTCCGGCAGCCACCCTGCGGCCTGCATAATAAAGATGGGGGCAGTGACATTAAAGGCAATAAGCCCCATATATGCCAATCCTATCATCCATGTAGAAGAAAAACCAACCGCCGAACCGAAGGCATTTGCTGTAAAATGATAACTGCCCCCTGCTGCAGGGAGCATACTTACCATTTCGCCGTAGAGCATCGCAATAGGAATCATAAGCACACCTGTAATCAGGCAGGCAAGCGTCAACGACGGCCCTGATAAAGAAAAGAACCAGGTTGTTACTACCAGCCATGGACCAATCAACATTCCTGCCGCGGCAGCCCACATCATCAGGGGGCTTATTGCTTTTGATAAATGTTTTTCATTTGTACCCATAAAATTTCTCCTTGTTACATTTTATTCTTACAGATTCCTATGTCTGCTATCTTTTTGATAAAACTGTCGGTTGTATCAGAGGGAGCTCCAAGGTTTTTATATAAAGGAGCATCCGAAAAGTTTTTTGAAAAAGGCTGAGGTGGATTTATACTTGCCAGATGTTTCATTGTTTGATCCATCAATAATGTCCCGTATTCCCGGGAAACAGAAACAACATCCAGGTCAATCGGAAATACAACATTATTCGGTACACCATCGGCCTCGAAAAGAATATTTCCGTTTGGATCGGCTACCATTGAATGACCGTACAATGTGCATCCCATGATATTGCCTACATCATTTACCGAAATAAAATAGGCCTGATTTTCTACAGCCCTGACGACGGGAAAATACCTGTAAGGCTTTAACAGCGGCTGCATGTCCATTGTAAGCTTAACGAGGACCTCTGCACCCATCAGAGCTTCGTTTCTTGACACTTCAGGAAAGTAAACATCATAACAAATCTGCACGCCGATTTTTGTATTCTTCTCCGGCATATCGAAAACTACATAGTTTTTCCCCGGACGTGATTCTTCCATAGGATAATAAGGGAACATTTTTCTGTAAATTTCTATTATTTCCCCTTCCGGATTTATTATTGGAGCTGCATTGTAATATTCATTTTCTTTAAGTTCTGAATGTTTTTCAGGATAAGAACCCGGAAGCATATATATACCGTATTTCTTTGCCAACTTACAAAAATGATCTGAAATGGGACCAGGTATCGTCTCTGCCTCGAAAGACAGATTGAATTCACCGGCAATAATTATTTCCGGCCGCGTATACTGCTCCATCATCTCTTCAATTGCTTTTGTAAGATATGAAATATTAGCTTCTTTAGATTTATCAACAGGCATTTGTATCATTCCAACTCTCAAAATGCGGCTCATACTAAAAATCTCCCGATAGTAAAAAATTAATTTCAGTGTAATCCACCAATGAATTACACACAATTCGCATAAATTTGTATTTTTTTTAAAATATATAAATACTTTTACCTAAGGATTAATCTTATTCCAATATTCTCTGAAGGAGTATAAAATGTAATTTATGGATGAAACGACTTTTATTATTGCAGAGGATCAGGATATTATCCTTAAAGGACTTTGCGCTCATATTTCTTCCATTCCTTCATTCAATGTTTCAGGAATGGCTAAAAATGGTTATCAGGTAATAAATCTCATTCATAAGGAAAATCCTGATATTGTTCTGATGGATTTAAAAATGCCGGAAATGAACGGACCACTGGCTACTAAAAAGATAAAGGAATACTCACCGGATATTAAAGTAATTATTCTTACCGCCTATTCTGATGAATTACTGATTTACGAAGCATTGGAAGCCGGAGCCGATGCATATTTACTAAAAAATGTGTCGGATGAAGAGCTTATATTTGCTGTAAAAATGGTACGCCAGGGGAAAAAGTATATCACCCCTGATATTTCTCTGATATTGATAGAAGACTTTCTTCATAAAACCTATAAATCAAAATCTCCACTGCTGGATACTCTTTCTAAAAGAGAAATTGAAATTTTACGGGAACTGGCTCTGGGGAACACGTCAAAGGAAATTGCTCAAAAATTATTTATCAGCTCCAAGACCGTGGAGGCTCATAAAAACAACATAAAAAACAAATTGAAAACGCATAATACTACCGACCTTGTGGTTTTTGCAATACAGAATAATTTATTACCAAATCTTACATAATTTTATTTATTTCTTTATTTATTCTGTCAAGGAATTCTATTATTCGTTCTTTTTTCATTTCAGTAATATCATTATACATTTTGGAGGTAATATCCTTAATGTCATCATAATCGAAGTACAGAGCTATACCTTTAATATCATGTAATATTTCTTTCATAACAGCGCGATCCCCGGAGAGAAAAGCATCCTGAAGTTTCAATAATTGTGTCCTAATATTTTCAACAGCTTCGCTTTTGAGGCTTTCCATTACACTTTCTTCCGGAAGTTTTTCATTCGATTCCGGAGAAAAATCATTTTTCTTCTTGCACATCTTTCTTATAAGTAAATTTACGTTTCTAAAATTAATCGGTTTGATAAGATGTCCGTTTATGCCGGCTTCTTCACATTTAATTTTTATCTCTTCTGTCCCGTGGGCGGATAACGCAATTACCGGGGTTTCTTTGTTAAGTGTTCCGTATAAACCAGACCGGATTTTCCTCGTGGTCTCTATTCCATCCTGTTCCGGCATCTCAATATCCATTAATACAATATCGTATTTCCCGGCTGCGAGTTTACTTAATGCCTCTTTCCCGTTTTGTGCCGTATTAACGGTATAACCCAGATTGCCCAGGAAACTTTCCGCAACTTTGATATTTATAGCATTATCATCAACTAAAAGTATTTTAATGTTTGACTGTTCAAGACTATAAAAATGTTCCGGGTTGCCGGGGTCCACAGATAATATATTTTCCTTGTTTCCAATTCCGGTAATTAAAGTAAATCGGAAAATACTTCCTTTTCCGGGGTCGCTTTCCACCCAAATTTCCCCGCCCATCATTTCAAGCAGATGCCGGCAAATTGACAATCCCAAACCTGTGCCGCCATATTTTCGTGCGAATGAACTATCCGCCTGATAGAAACTGTTAAAAATATCCTTTTGTTTTTCCTTTTCTATTCCAATACCTTCATCCTTGATGGAGAATATTAATGTTAAATCTTCCGATTTTTTTTCATAAACTGCAACGTCTATATAGATTGTTCCTTTATCAGAAAATTTAATTGCATTGTTAATAATATTTATTAATATCTGTTTCAATCTTATTGAATCTCCCTGAATATATTCAGGGACATCCTTTTCGAAATTTGTTTTAATCTGAATTTTCTTTTCCTGAAACTGCATTGAAAATAAATCCAGAATCAATTGAATTTCTTCCCTGATATTGAAATCAATTTTTTCCAGGGTCAGCTGGTTAGATTCAATTCTGGAAAAATCAAGAACATTATTAATTATTTTAATAAGATGTGCCGAAGTTTCCCGCACCATTTCCAGATACTTCTTTACCTGAAGATCCTTCGAATTATGAGAGGCGAGATCTACAAGATTTACAACCGCGTTTAAAGGTGTTCTCAATTCGTGAGTCATTGTAGCCAAAAAAGCCGACATTTCGTTATTAGCTTTTTCAGCCTCTTCCTTTGCTCTGACAAGCTCCTCTTCCATCCGCTTTTGTTCGGTAATATCCCGGGCAATACCTTCTACCGCAATAACATTTCCTTCCTTATCAAACACGGGAAATTCTAATGTTTCGAGGCGTAATATCGATCCGTTTTTATGATAGAGCTCAACTTCATATGGGGGCTGAACTATACCCTTCAGGCTTAGATTCGTGTGTTCTATGGCTTTCTGATTTATCGGATTTTTCGTATATATATCCGTATAGTGAAAGGAAAACTCTTCAATTGTATATCCGCAAAGTTTTGTGCCCCCGGGATTGATATATTTATAAACACCATTGGCATCATGGGCATAGAAAATACAATATTCCGGCATCTTTTCTATCAACCGTCGAAATCTGTCTTCCTGAGACATATTCAAGTTTTCCATGGACACCTCCATATCAGGCAGACTGCTGATATGTATTATACACTAACAATTTACGGAAGCGAGCCACATATTCTGTAGATAGCTCCATCCGATTTTTTATTTCATAAATTAGAGGTAATTAACTTAGATTATACAATTCAGACACATTACCAAAAGGATCTTTATTGTGTTTAACAAAAATGAAAATTTCATAACCTTGAAAGAAGCTTACTTTATATTGCAGAAGAAATCGGACATAAACAAAATTTTGACTATGATAAAGCATCTGCAAAGACCATCATGAAACCTGTTTTGTCATATCAATATATAGAATTCAAACGAACGAAATGACAGCTACTCTCAAGCGGCGTGCTTTGTTTTTACACACCGCCTGAGTTTTATTCACTTAATCAAAACGTGTACGTTATTCCAGCTTTGATAAAACTGTTGTCATGGAACTGACCGAACAAACCTTCGTCACCGCCTGTAAAAATACCGGCTGAAAGTTCAAGATCTACAGTGTCTTTTGTCCAAATCAGAGCCGGCATGACAAAATACGCGCCGGATTCAATTTCCCCTATCACGGCGGTTTTCAGCTCTAATTCGTCTCGGAAAAACTTTTTCGATAGCGCTGCAGTAACGTGGGTAGTTGTTATATCCGAATCCGCTTCAATGTCCGTCGAAAGAAGTTCACTATCAATATCATCGTACATGAGAATGATTGATTCATTTACTTGCAGATTGAGATTAATTTCCCAAAAGAGATCTTTGTCAAAACCTAGAGACCACGCGAGGAAGGGGTTATACACCGCATCGTCATTACCGTCTAAATCTTCGGTAATGTTGGCGGCAAATTCAGCGCGAAAGTTAAAACCGGCTATCACTTGCGCCCAATCAACGCCGATTTGATGATAGGGGTTATAGGTAAAAGTTACGGTAGGCAAGGGCGGCGTTCCTGCGGGTATTCCCGTTATTACAGCCGGTGTTGAAAGCCGTCCGTAGTAATACTGCGCTCCAAGGTCCGCGCTGCCTATCGTTGTGGAGAAACGCAGTCCCGCCTGAGCGTAATCAAGTGTTATGGTGTCGGGCAGGATGATATTTTCCGTAGGAAGCTGGTTTAACAAGGCAAATTGGTCCGGCACCCAGCGCCCGCTTTCGGCAAAACGTATCGGCTCGAAATTGGGGACAAAGACGCCTTCCAACTTGCTGAACTGTCCAAATCGAAACGATGCGTGGACAAGAGGCCGGGCAATTTTTATGTCCTGCGCATCGGTCATAGAGGAAAGATCGGAATAGTCAAGCGGGTTGATTATGTCCAACGGCCCAAAGCTGTCCGCCTTGCCCCAAGAGAGTTTTCTAAGGCCGCCTTCAATGTCAAGCTTGCCGAAGTACGCGCGGACGTATGCTTCATCAATTGACACCTGTGACAACGAAGGCTGTAATTTCAGGTTGATAACCGCATCGGCGCGGGAGCTTTCTGCGGAAATATTCAGTTCGCCTGAAAAAACATCGCCCAACTGTGTGTCACCGGCCCCGTCAGCTAAGTCGTCAAAGTAGCCGGTGATTGAAGCTGAACTTTCGCCGTTTACAGAAACGTTGATTGCACTACTGCTGCCGATTTCGCCTGTACCGTCGTCTTCATCGTCAAAACCGAAATCCTGAGCCGGTAACGGCATTGTTAAAATCATAAATAAAACCGCAGTACCAAGCAGCGCGTGGAAACGCCTCCGCGCATTCATCATGAAGGATACGTTCATCTGACCCTCCCTGTTTCAAGAAACGCAGTGGTGAACACGCCTTCGGGGATAGGATCATCGTACTTGATGATGTCTGAATGGAGTGTCGTTGATGTTCCCGCCGCCAGAGTGGACATTTTTATTTGCGTGGCGGTATCAAATCCTTGTACATCTTTGTATCCTGATATTTCCATGTTTTTTTCAATTCCTCCACGATCATTGTAAAGATCGCGCTTATAAATACGAGAGTTTTCTTTATCAACCCAGGTGATCATTTTTGAATATTGAAAATCCGCGTCCTTGGGGACAGATTGAATGCGATAGCAAAGCACATTACTGCCGTCAACGGTTATCACCTCTTCTCCAATGACCGTGTGGGTATCCTCGCTAACATCACGGCTGGTCATGTCCATATCATTATAGGAAAAATCAGTACCCATGAAGTTCCCGCCGCTTTCAGAGGAAGCGATACGTCGTACCTTGCCGATTCCAGGCAAAAAGATCCATTGATCGCTGTCCCCGGAATTATTTTCCAGTGTTAAAAAACGCGTTCCCTTTACCGTTGCGGGACTTTGAAAAATAATAATCGACCGATTTCGTCCCTGGGCATCCTCTTTAGAATACTGGTCGATAACCCGCTCTGTGGCCGATCCATTTTTCGGGGTTATAACCATACGTGAACGGCTTGACATAGTAGAGGAGTCGTTCTTGTTTTGCGCCCGCTCCATAATAACGGCGGCATCCTGTGCGTAAACTGAAAGGACAACCGAGAGCATCATTGTGGCTAAAAGCACACATCGTTTCATTTTAAACCTCCTGAAAAGTATTTGCAGCGCCTGCTGCAATGTAAAAAAAATAAGCTTTAAAAGCTTAACGATTCTTTTCCTCAGCGTGATTTCCCGAACTTCCCATATATAAACTTAGGCTTAAAGGTTGTGAACAGAACCGGCATAAGGATAAGACTTACAATGGCGGTGATAACCATACTTGACGCGATGAGGCCGCCTATATGGGTAATCATGCGGAAATTAGATAACGCCAGTATGCTGAACCCCGCACCCACAGAAAATACATTAATCAGAATTGCCTTACCGCAGCTGTCGAATGTTCGGCGTAAGAAATCATCACCGCCGCGTTTATATTCCAGTTTGTAAAAGCTCATAAAGTGGATGGTATAATCAATGCCGATACCCACGGCCAGACTGGAAACAAGCGCCGTCCCCATATTGAGGGTAATGCCCAAGAATCCCATTAAACCAAAATTACACATTATGGCTATTGAAAGCGGCACAGAGCCAAGAAGGCCCGCAATGGCGGATCTATTCGCGATTGAAAGGATAATGAACACCAACAGAATGGAAACTATGATGGATACAATCTGGCTGCTCACAAGTTCCGAGGTGATTTCTCCCTGAAGCACCGCACTGCCTCCAATAATTACCCGAACATCGTCAGGAAAGTTTGCCGCGGCATAAGCTTCTACCGAATCAATAACAGCTTTTGTGTCCGTCCACCATTTTGAATTTATCTGGATTACACTTCGGATCGCAGTCGGTTCAAGCGGATCATTTGAGTAACCGCCATCAGCATCATCACCGACCAATACAAGGTAGTTCGCGATAAGCCGTGTCAGTTCTTCCTCACTCTCTTTACCATAACGTTCCAGGTCTGACGGGATCTCATAATACGAGCGCCCCTTATAATTAGTCAGCCGTTCCAGTTCGCGAACCATATCGCGGGCAGACATGGAGGCGTCGGAGCCAATGGCACTTTCAAGCATGGCAAAGGTAATACCAGTATCCCCCACAGCCGGCGCAGAGCTGCCCTGTTGATCTTCCTCGGAAGGAGAGCCCAAAGAAACGAAGGGCGACGCATCAGCGGTATCGAAGTCGCCAAAGCCGCCAAAGCCGAACTCTTCGCCCGCATCATCAGCATACGCCGCCGAGGCACGAATACCGTTTGGACCTTCATCAACATTAAACACCTGATTTACACGTTTCACCATGTCGGTAAAACCGGTAACATTACTGACAACGGGAACACGGGTGGTAAGGTAGGCGCCAAGACCGTCAACCGCCGTGAGTACGCCAGGGCTAAGCAGTATTTCTGTTGAGTCAGCCTCAAAGGCAACGGTGACTTGGGTTGTACCCCCAAAATATTTGCTGATAAATCTATCGCTCTGGTAAATATCAGTATCCTCTCGGAAATATTCAACCATATTGTTATCAACAATCAGGAGGCCAAGACCATAGAACGATACGCCGAGTACAATAACGGTACAAAGGATAACAAGTTTTTTCTTACTCGAAATCGCCAATAAAATATCAGCTAACATCGTATCAAATCGAAACTTCTTAACTGTTTTCTTTTGTTTTACGGTACGGGGACCTCTGATAAGCAACAAAGCCGGAATGAGCGTAATAGACACAAGCAGGGCCGCGCCTACACCAATGGTGGAAAAAAATCCAAATTCTTTTACAGGTTTAAGGAACGTAAACACAAATGAGAAAAATCCCGCCATGGTGGTGAGTGCGGCAAGCATTATGGGCCCCGCTACATCGCGAAGAACCTCAAACACCAGATCGTGATGCTCATCGCTGGTTAGCGTTTTATTCCCTGAGATGTCCTTGTAATGTGAGACTAGATGAATGCCGTAAGCACTGCCCACCGCAATCAGGATGATTGGCATTACAATGGAAATAATAGAGAGCTTTACCCCTAAAAGCGGCATCAAACCGATAGTCCAAATAACCGATAAAATAACGGTCAAGAGCGGTAAAATTACGTACACCAAACGACGGAACGAAAAGAAGAGCACCCCTAAAACTACAAGAATGACCAGAGGAACTAGCAATAGCAGATCCGATTCCATGGCGTCATTGGACGTCTGCCGCAAAATCGGATCACCGGTAACGTAAACCGCCGCCATACCGGCAAACATCTCCTGCGTTATATCACGAACTTTCCAGACACCTTCCTGTACCTCAGGGGCCATTGAATCATTTGTACTGGTATTCAGAGTCACAATAATTTGTGTGGACGAGAGGTCAGCGGAAACAGTCTGCCCATCATATAACTCCCAGGAGGCCAAGCGGCGTTTGAGTTCGGTAATTTCGTCAGGCGTTCCCGAAAAATCTTCATCAACCAGATCGTTAACGAAAATACTGTCCCCGTCAGACGAAATGTAAGGCAGCGTTAAAATGGAAGCGACGTCCTTGACTATATCGATCTCTTTCAACGCTTCAGTAGTCTCGCTTAGGCGCAACAGAAAGTCTTGGTCAAAAACATTGCCGTACGGACGCTCAAGACCGATAAACAGTCCTTCGCTTTTTCCAAAGGTTTCATCAAGATAATCCGATGTTATAACTGCCGCATTTTCTTGCGGCAGCATACTGGCCATATCATTGTTCAACTTCACTCGCGGCAGTTGTGCCGCAAAAAACATGGTGATTGCAGTGATGATTCCCACTACAAGCCAGGGATATTTGAAAAATTTTTCCAAAAGATAACTCCTATTATCACAGCTGTAAGTTTTAACAAGCATTTCAATTAACACTTGACAGTACAAAACCTAATATATAAATTTTATTTTGAAACAAACAGCACGATTTCGGGATAATTGTACAGCAAACGGACAGCCTGTTTGATTTTGTCCATTTTTTAGACAATTTTGCTTGAATTGTGCGGAGGAATAACGATGAAAAAATCAGATATCAGAACCCGATTCACCAAAAAGGTTCTGCGGGAAAGTCTGCTTGCACTTATGAAGGAGAAGTCGATTCTTAATATTTCCGTAAAGGAGATTTGCGAGGAGGCTGGAGTTGGGCGCTCTACGTTCTATGTCTACTACAAAAACCAGTATGATCTGCTCAGGCAGATAGAAGACGAGGTCCTTGCCGAAGCTGAAGCCTTGTTCCATGAGCATTTCGATCTGATAAAATCAAAATTAAGCAGTCATGAATTTACCCGTATAGAGGATATTCTGCGCTACATTGTCAAGAACAATAATTCAATTCAAGTGCTGATAAGTGAAAATGGCGACCCGCAATTTCAAAGACGTTTTTTTCAGACTCAAATTGAACGTATGCACTATATAAAGAAAAGTTCCGGCGACAAAGATAGCGATGAAAAAACCGTCCGATATCAGGCACTGTTTGCCTCGGGAGGAGCTCTCACTCTTATTCAGGATTGGCTTAAAAACGACATGGATATGCCCGTGCCGGAGATGACAAAACTCCTCGTAAAACTGACGCGGGCTGCGGTTACATAGGCCAGAAAAATATACGTTATTTTCACCGGTATAAACCATTCCCCTTCAATTATCACCATTCAGAGAAAATAATTTGCTGCGGCCCTGTCCTATAGTTTTATCAACTGATGTGGAAAATTTTCCATATTATAATCTGTCGAAAATGAAAAATGTTTAGCTCCCTGTCTGCACTTCTTGAATCTGTTATTAAATCATCTTTTCAGACCGGAAAGACATTCTTTTAACGTTGATGATTTAAAAAAAATCGGAATAGAAATCCATCCAACTACAGTTAACAAGATTATTCAGACATTCAGGAAGCAGGGCAAGATTCAACCAACTGGAGCCTGGAGTAAATATCTGCTCATATGCACCAAACAAAAATGCTTTTGTAGAAATATTAAACGGCAGTATAAGCTTTTTCTACAGATGTAATCTTTATAATTTCTTCCACCGTTTATCCTATTTCGCATACCTTTGCGGGACATGCTTCAATACACTGATAACATAATAAACATTCATTCTTCTGATTGCAGCGCTTTCCATCTTCCCTGGTGATGATGGAACCTGAAGGACATTTTTTCTGACAAGCTCCGCAGCTGATACAACCTGATTCTTCAATTTCCATGGAAATCCTCGCTTTCCCTGAAGTAATGCTTAGAATAGTTCCAAATGGACATATATGGCGATGCCAGAAGGCTTCCTCAAAAAACAAGGTAACTACAACCGAAAGCATTGTGATATACAGCAAAAGATTTATCTTGATGTGGAATCTTCTGATCATTACCATTGCGGCGAGAAAAAGGATAAGAATAATGTATCTTACCCAATGATTAGATAAAACTTTCGGTGATTTGAATCTTTTGATCTTTAACTTTTTATAAACCCACTGGATAGGACGAAAAAGTGTGTTCATTGGACATATCCAGCCGCAGTAATATCTGCCGGCGAATATGGAGATGATGACTCCCAATAAGAAAATAACAAACCATAGCTGAAGCTTGTGGTTAATCGTTAATCCAATAAAAATAGCAAGTGCCAGGATTTCAATTAGCCATCTAATTTTATTACGCGTTTTCTCTTTCATATCAGCCTCCTGAATAAACAGGTTAAGCTATTTCCCGTTTCTTGGCTGTGATACCTATCACACTATGCTAAAATTCCATATGTCTCTGCGTCAAGCATCAACTTCATCTGAACGCCTTCGGGCAAATATTGAGATGCTACAGGGAAGAGTATCTTATCCTCTCTAAAGACCAGAGAAGCCAGCAGGAAAAACATCTGACCGTAAGTTTTGTTAAACAGGTTGAAATCCCAAACTTCCCCGGACAGCAGATCCCGGCAGTCTTTTAATTTCGGCCAGACAGAATCCTGCAGATGCCACATCAGCTGAATACATCGGGTTGGCGCACCCGCTGATTCCAATGCGGAAAAAACGCCGTATTGAAGTTTCAGGTAATGCTTTTTTATAGCTTCGATTTTTCCTATTTCATTCTGTAAATACATTTTTGCGTTTCTATTTTCTGCCTTGAGTTCAGGTAATGTTTTTACATATACCTTTTTAAGATTCTTCAGAATTGTATCGATAATCTGATTTTCCTTATCAAGAATGCTAAAAATGCTATCTTGCGCGTATTCCGGTTTTCTGTGTTTTTCCAACCCCGGAGTAACAGACCTGATGAACCTTGCAACCGTATTCTCAATTTCATCAACATCTTTATATCTGGTCATCAGATTCTCAATAGCTGTATTCACCTCTGCCGGAGAACAGTTCTTTAATTCAGCTTCAAAGTAGATAAAAAGAGATTTTGCCACCGGCCCGCCATGGAGCAACTGGATATAATCGACCAAAGACAGCGTAATATATGGATCCATTACCACTCCAGCAGGCGATGTTCGCCCTCAAGGGAACGAATTCCCGAGACTTCCTGGCTGACTTCAATAATGCCTCTGTATTTGCCCTGTTCATCGAAAATGGGGAAATACCTGATATGGATAAACATCCCGTTCATCTGTATCCAGAACTCCGCCTGCTCTTTTTCACCTTTTTTTAGGGCTTCAACAATCTTTTCAACTATGTGAACACTCTTCGGAGGATGACAGTTGGCTACTTCCCGTCCGATTATTCCCGGGCTTCTGGGAAAGATTCGTTCTTTCCCTTCCGAATAATAAACAACTTTGTCGTTTTCATCCACATAGGTCATATCAAACGGGAGATTTTTCAGCATCAGGTTTATCTGCGTTGCAGACAAAGCCCCTGTATCAAGAGAAATCTTTTCATCACCGGATTGCGTACTTTGGGAGGGGCCGGCCGGCGCCGCTTCCGAACCATCTCCCCCAACAATGTTTGCATCCCGGAGGTTCCCCGGTTCAATCCAGCAGTACCCTATTGCGGATTCACCCTTTCTGATAGAAGACCAGGCCTGAGGAGGAAGCTTTCTTATTGAGGCGGGAAAAAGGATTCTCTCTTCCATGAAGACCATATTTTTCAGAGCTTTTATCAGAACATCGGTCTGTTTCTTAACAGCGTTAAGATCACCTTTATTGTAATCCTCTTCTATCTTCCTGAATAATGCACGAATCTCATCATGCTTTCCCCACATGACCTTCGAGGGCCCCGTAAAACCTGCAGTTTCAAGGAATGGAAAGAGCTGATTCTCTTTTCTAACATAATGGAGTTCAATCATTTTTGCATCTTTCAATTTTACCAGGAAATCTGATTTTATAGATTGTTTGAGACCGCGTATCCTTTTCTTCAGTTCCTTATTCTCTAACCGGTAAGTGTGTACCGGATGACCCGGCAGAACTCTGGATTTTCCCTGTTTTTTGAGAGCATCATCGAAAACCTGCACATGAATATCACAAAGCTTTTGAACATGCTCTACCGGCACCCCTTCATTTATCAGAGACTGCTCTACGTTCGCAATTTCTTCGGGGCTTATGTCGCGGATCAGCTTATCAAACTGCTTTTTCACCTTACGAATATCCGTTCCTTCATTGAGGTTCCGGACAATCTCCCTCAGTTTCTCCTCTTTGATTTTATTATTTCCTATTGCTTCACCCATCGCTTAACTGCTTAACCCGTCTTCAGAACTATCAGATGAAAGAAATTTGAAACATCAGCTTCTTTCCCGTCATAACCGCCGTAAATATGTGCATCTTTAAATCCCGCATCCTTTGCTATCTCTACAATTCTACTGCTTAAAAACGGATAGTGTCGATGTAAATCCGTATCAGTCTCACCTGTAGATTTATCTTTAATGGAAGTCTTAAAACCCAATTTTGATGAATCATCCATTGCCACATACTCCCTGTTGAATTCAATCCTGCCTGTTTCAACTGTCGGAAAAGTAAAACCTGGAACTATCTCCGGATTACTGTAATTCAATATTTGTATGATCATCGTTCCATGCTGCTTCAGCACATTTTTTACCAATAAGAGAAACTTCTTCAATTCAGTCTCCCCATCAAGATAAACAACTGTATTGCCCAGGCAGCTTATCAGGTCAAACCGACAGGCACCTGAATCTGACAAAAACCGGAGCATATCAGCCTGATGGAATTGTACCCTGGTTGCAGGAACCGAAGGCAAGAAAGCCATGGCCTCCTCTATCATAAGTGCATCAAGGTCGATTCCTGTAACGTCTCTGTTTGATGAAGATAATTGACAGACCAACTCTCCACTGGCGCATCCGATGTCCAGTATTTGCTGGGATTCGGCTTTATCAAGATATGATTCGACAAATTCAACTTTTTCATTTGAGGAAGGAAAGATTTCTTTATATTCGGAAGCCAAAACTTTATATAGGTTCATACTTCTAATATATTAAGACATGTCTGTAACATATGCTACGGAAATGAATTATATTTAAGAAATTAAATTGAGAGTGCATTTGCTGCCACATCGCCAGGACAAGTCCGCCTCTGGTGCGGCAACTTGTAGCATGATAAACCCTTCAGAAGAAGCACCCTTCGGCATAAATACCGTTCAAGTGCTTAAAAGTGAAAAATGCCAATGCACTGTATTCTTTGTTTTCCTTTTCCTTTATTGCCTTAATTGACAACAGGAAATTGATAATCTAATATTTTACAATGCATATAGTACTTTTGGTGAACGGAATCGCTTTAACTTTGCTTTGGGGAGTAATTTCGATCACATTTTTTCAATACGGAAAAAATCGTTCATCTTCTCTGCTGTATTACTCTATATTATTATTTCTTCTATTTCATGACGGGGCGATGGCATTAATCCGTCAGTATTTGATATTAAACTTCCGCCCTGAGACTATCAAACCCTACATCAGACTGATATTCCTGTTAAGATTTATTCCGGAATCACTTTTCGGCGTCTGTGCATTTATTCTTGTCTACAAGTTATTAAAACAAAAGATTTCGCATTTGCTCTCGTTCTTCTTAATACTGACGGCATTTTCTCCTTTTTTGGCCTTTGCCGTAAATCTCATTCTACCTGTTAACCCGAACCTCTTTTCATTGATCGATTCAGTCATTCTTTTCGTATCGTCGCTGGCATTGCCGGCTGCAGGTCTTGTTATATGGGGCTGGAGAACTCTGAAAAGGAATTTTTCTTCCATACCGGCAAACGAATATCTGGTTTGCAGCATTATATCAGGTTTATATATTATCTTCACACTGATTAATATCATTTCGAGATATCCTGCTCGCTTTGAAGAAATCACGCCGAATTTCTTTGACTATGATCAGCTCCCAAACCCTCTTGAGTTGATTTACTATCCTCCGATCTTTCTTATAATATCAATTGTTTCCTTCTACTATCTTTTCAAGGCAAACCACAACAGGGACATCTCCGGTCTTCTGACAAGAAAAAGAAAAGCCTTGTTAAAGCAATTCCAATTATCGCACCGGGAAGAAGAGATATCCCTTATGGTTCAAAGTGGTCTTTCCAATAAAGAGATAAGCCAGCATCTCAATATTTCATACGGTACCGTAAAAAATCATATCCACAGTATTTTCCAAAAAACGGGAGTAGAAACCCGGAGAGATTTCATCTCACTTTGGGAAAATGAAACAGATACCCGATTTTTATAAGCGCCCTTGCCAATCCGAATATTATAATAATCCAGAGAAGAACAAACAATTCCGGTAATATATTTCCGATAAACCTCCAGTTAGCTCCGCCTCCCATAATCCTGTTCATCAAGGGGATAAAGCCTAAAAGAAAGAACAGGGAGAGTGCGCTCTCTATAATTATGCCTGCAAGTGACGACTCTTTCTTTTTCAATAAGCGAAAAAACAAAAAGAGCTCAAGAAAAAAGATTAAAACAAAAATGCCGTATACAATATAGAAGATTGGGTTTAATACTTTCTCTTCGGTTGCGACTCCGGAAAGCATATTGATCAGTCCGGCTCTCAGAGAAGAGAATCCTCCGTATGTGGACAAAAGACCTCCCTGATTTATCAGCAAAACAAAGCCGAATTGTTTGTCCGGATTCAAATAAAGAAAGCTCTGAAAATTTTCGAGGGCCCCTCCGTGCACCAGAAAGAACGAATCGCCATCCCGTATTTTCAGCCACCCCATGGCGTAGGATTCATCCTCATTGTCCATAACGGTCCATGATTCGGCTATGGTATCGTGCCTGAATATTCCGTTCCCTTCATATGATTGCAGGATATTAATGAGAAGACGCCCCAGGTCTCCGGTACTGGCGCTGAAATAGCCGGAAGTTAAAGCTCCCGGTCTATAGACCTGATTCCTGCAAAATGGAATTCCAAAGAAACGGCCATGACCTTGTGCCGAGTTCTTAACAGAAGGCAGTCCGGCGTATATGTTTTCAAGTTCAAGGGGAGATAATATTTCCCGTCTCATATAATCTTCAAATTCCATTCCCGAAACTTCCTCTGCCAAGAGGCCTAGTAATCTGTAGTTTCCGTTGAAATAGATATATCTTTCTCCGGGAGGTATCGTGGAAACACATTTTTGATTGATGCTTTTCAATTCCTCTTTAAAAGAATTTTCTCCCAACAGTAATTCCCTGCTGGCAAGACCACTCCGATGATGAAGGAGATGGCGAATCGTAAGCTGTTCGGCATATGGCGATGTGAATTCGGGCACATACCGGTTATAGGGAACATCCAAATCGATTTTTCCTTGTTCATACAATTTCAGAATAGCCAGGGCTGTAAGAGTCTTACTCGTCGAACCGAGGTAGAAGACAGTGTCACTGTCAATCGCTGTCTTCCCGATTGTTTTTCCATCTCCGAAAGTGTAAAGGATTTCATTTGCATTAAATACGGCAATGGAAACTCCGGGGATTTTATACTTCTCTATGATCCGACGGACAAAGCTGTCAAACTGCGTTTCATCAATTTGTTCCAACGCACAGAGAGTTGAGGTAATTGCCGAAATAAACAGCAAAAAAATGGCAATCTTTTTAAACATAGTTTCTCCTTTATCTATACCAGTGATTAGTAAAATATGCCGGAAAAACCAGAGTCCAAGAATATGAAAGTGGTAATGAACGAGTCATGTAACGGTAACAAATGAGTTACATCACTCCGTGATTCGGTTTATATAATACTTAGAAAAGTAAGCGGTAATTCTTTCCTTCTTGCGAAAATCTGAAAATGTACTATCCTCCGGGAAAAGAATCACGGAGGAATGAAATGAAGAAGATAATCAAAAACTGGGAAGAAATATTTGAACAACAACAGATGAGCGGAAAATCAATTCCGGAGTTTTGCAAAGAGATTGAAATTCATCCAAATACTTTCTATAAGCACAGAAAACGGTTCGGTATGAACCTGTCAAAGAGCTCAGAGATAATAGAAATAAAACCCGTTCAATCTGTAGCAGCTGCACCAATTGTATTGAAGTCCAAAAAGTTTTTAATATCAATAACTGCCGGGTTTGATGAAGCCGAGCTGAAATCAGTTCTGAGAATAATCGGAGAACTTGAATGATTTTCGATTATACAGATTACCGATATTTTATACGGCCCGGCAAAACGGATTTAAGAAAAGGGGTAAACGGATTGAGCCTTCAGATTCAGAACGTAATGCATAATGACCCGTTTTCGAAAAGTTTGTTTCTGTTCTGTAACGGCCAACAAAAACTTTTGAAAATTGTCTACTGGGATCGAAACGGATTCTGCCTATGGCAGAAACGGTTGGAGAAGAACAAGTTTCCCTGGCCTGAAACAGAAGAAGAGGCCAGAGAAATCAGATTCGAGGAACTTAAGATGCTGCTGGACGGGATAGATTTCTTCAACGCGCATAAAGAATTATCATATTCCCGCGTTTAATGCTTCACACCGGAATTTAATCATGTTAAAATTTATTTATGAACAGCCAGGCTTTGCTTGAAGAGAATGAGAAATTAAAAATAAAAATTGCCCGATTAGAAGAGCAGGTCCAGCTTTTGCAATCTCTTCATTTCGGAACAAAATCAGAGAAGCTCACGAATGAAGATAAAAAACAGGCGTCACTTTTCAACGAGGCAGAGGATACGGCATTTGAGCAGAACGAAGAAATAGAAACTGAGACCCGTGAAGTAAAAGCTCACACGAAAACTGTTCGTAAGGGTGTCGGTAGAAAAGCTCTGTCAGAAGATCTTCCCCGAGAAATTATTGAATACGATATTGATGAGGAAGATAAAACATGCGCTTGCGGAACTGAGAAGATTTGTATTGGTGAAGATGTCTCCGAACGGCTATGCATAGTTCCTGCGAAAGTAGTAGTCAGGCGTGAGATAAAGAAAAAATATGTTTGCAGAAATTGTGAAGGAACCACCGATGAAACTTCGGGGGTGCAGACTGCTGAAGGGATTAAACATCTGATCGCCGGGAGCATTGCCGATGAAAGCCTTCTCGCGTGGATCATAAATGAGAAGTTTGAATATGCTCTCCCGTTCTACCGTCAGAGCAAGAGACTGAATACAATTGGTGCAGATATTCCAAGGGCAACACTGAGCACATTGGCAATAAAGTGCGCTGATAAATGCAGACCGATTTATGAGTTGCTTAAAGATAATATTAAAAACGGGCCGATAATAAATGCCGATGAAACCCGGGTACAGGTTTTGAAAGAAAAAGGTCGCAAAGCACAGGATAAATCCTGGATGTGGGTCTTTCTTGGCGGAAAACCTGATAAAAAATCGGTAGTGTTTCAGTATGAAACAGGCCGTTCTCATGAAATACCGTATGATTTTCTGCAAGGTTATACCGGTTGGTTGCAGACTGATGATTATGAGGCCTATCACACTGCTTTGAAAAGGCTGCGAAAAGATGGACATGATGGACCTCGTCATGTTTTATGTTGGGCGCATGCCAGAAGGTATTTTTATAAATACTGGGAGATGTCTAAATCTCCGGAAGTAAAACATATACTTGAATTGATTAAAGACCTGTTCGAGCTTGAAGCCCTGCGCGAGCAATATTCCAAAAAAGGCTTTCAGAAGCATCGAGCCAACCAGGCCGGATCTATCCTTGATTCTTTATTCAAACAGCTTACTAAACATGCAGCAGGGACTCCGCCTACAATGGCTTTCGGGAAGGCGATATCATACACGCTTGATAACTGGGTTCAGTTAAAGTTATACCTGGAAGATCCGCTGCTTACTCCGTCGAACAACATTGCTGAAAATGCAATCCGGCCGTTTGTAATCGGACGGAAGAACTGGTTGTTTTCCGACACCGAACATGGAGCCGAATCTTCGGCGGTACTCTACAGTCTTGTTGAATCTGCTAAATTGCAGAAGCTATCGGTCTATGATTACTTCTACTATGTTTTTCGCAAGTTACCGTACTGTGAAGAACCCGCAGATTATGAAAAACTGCTACCGTTCAACCTGACCGCTGAACAGATAAAGTCATAGGGGAAGAATTACCGCTTACTTAGAAAAAGTAGATCATGTGATTTTTTTTAATGTAGCAACTTTTCCACATTCAAGCTCAGAGCGCCCATTTCAATTGGCGATACCTTCGGTGCCGCTTTGTAAGTAAAATTTGGAGTACAATACAGTCAGAACAGGCGGCAATGCCAATTCCCGGATTATTTAAATTATACTGAAAAATCCATGGAATTTTCTTAAGATTTTATTACGGATCAGACTTTCCAATCATTCAGGGTAAATGATAAAACACTATCTGTTGTAATCCGGCCATAAAACGTCTTCCCGATAGCCTACAAAAAGCTAACATAGAAATACCGTGTGTTAGTTTTTTCATCCGGAACTTTGAGCCACTCTAATATGGAAAATTTACTACAATCAAAATCATGGATATAATCAAATCATATTCAGCTTCTTCTACTCTCTACTCACTTCAATAGATTAATACTGATTATGGAATTAAGGGAGTAAATCTCTGCTCACATGCACCAAACATTAAGCTTTTGATCTTTTTCTGCTGTTTTCCGGGAAACAGGGCAGGAAAATCATCTCAGAATATATGGAATATTATAATTCTCAAAGAATGTATCGAGGAAATACCGCTGACGCGTCCTGTTTATCATCCATGAAGCATTTCTATATAGAGCTTTTGAAATTCTTCCTTTGACACCTTCAAACCCAAACCCGAAAGCTGCCGGTAGAGACGCCCTTTTTTCTCTTCCTCCCGCAGTCGGGCATATTCAATATTCATAACTTTTTGCGCTTCGAAACCGTAAAGAAAATTCAGGGCTTTCGGCGGAAGCTTTTTCATTCTTAACTTATCAGCCCGTTTCCCCGCTATTTCCGTCCAAACGGTAAATATCAAAATCGGAATGATGAAGAAAGCGGCAAGTGAATAAATTGAATAGGCTAGATATAAATATTCCTCTCCCAAAATCGGGGTAATAAGCCGTAAGATCAGGCTTTGGTAACCTGTAAAATCCAGACCGGCAGCATCTCCTCCAAGGAATGAAATGGACAACCCCTGGGCCAGGGCTTCCGGATAATTAGGGATAAGAAAAAGGTCAAATATCACAAAAACTGTCAGCAGTATCATGATCCTGAGTCCCCATTTTATTCCCGCCTGAAAGCCGTACTCTTCATTCAGGCTTTTCAACGGATGTGAAAACAGCCAGCGTTGCTCCGCCATTTTCCGGCTGACTGTCCGAAGGCTCTGATTTATAGTATCTATATCAACTGACTCGCCGGTGACGAAAGAAAGAGGCTTCCCCTCCCGCTTATAAACAGCAGAAAACCCGGGTTGAAATGAATCAGCTTCCTGTTCCAGAAAATGCGGAACCGGATCTGAAGAACGTGTATAGATTTCCCAGTTTCCCTTTCTGGTTTTAAGTGTCCCGGAGGTCACAGGGTACAGGGAGGAAATTTTCTCCGCTGTTTCACGATTGTTTTCCCATCGTTCAAGTGAGGGTTTCAGGGAGGCTCTGATCTGAGAAGGAATGTTTTTCACTTTATTCTCCTGCTGACTATTCTACCATCATTGTGCTACCTTTCAAGTACCTGATATTCGAATTCGTATGGAGGGATTAAAGGCTGATAAATTAGCAGGTATAATTTATTCTGTTATTGAATCTGTTTCAGATGAATTAGAAACAGGTGTTGCTATCAGTGTTACAAAAAAGGGAATCTGAGTTAGGCAACTACCTCATCACCAGATTCCGCTCATATCTCCTTCAAGAAGTTTATAGTTCAGGTAAGCCTGCTGCACAGCAATCCCTGCACTGCTGACTTTCCATAGGCTTCTCTGTAGGGCTGTTTCCGCGGCAAGAAGATCTATTCTGAGAGCTGTTCCGGAATCAACACGCACGGATACGGCATTTTTGAGTTTAAGCTGTCTCTGATACGCATTTTCCGATAACTCAAGAGCCTGTCTGGCCTGGAGCAGCTGCTGATAAAAGGTTCTTAATTCAAGGTCTGATTTATCTATCTGTTTTTTTAACAGTATTTTCTGCTGGATTATTTCCTTATCGAGTACTTTCAATTCCAAAGTATCCGATTTTCCTGAATCAATATCAAAAACTACAGTTATTCCGGCATTCCACTTCTTCTGAGAATCCTGGGGACTGGAGCTGTTTAAACTGAGAATCGGTATTGCCGTATTCAGACTCATAGTGCTGTTGTCTACTGCATAGTTAAACGTAGCAAGGTAGTCATCATATCCAAAGTAAGGTTTAAAACTCAGTCCCGTATTAATCTTTTTCAGGCGGGCGGAGGTTTCCTGCAATGATATCAGCGCATTCTGAAGTTTAAGAATATCATAATTAACAGACACCGTAATATCGCTGAGCAGTGAAGGTTTTTCCGTTTCCGGGGTTTCAAACTGGAATTTCTCCAGTACAGGGATTATCATGTTCTGATCGGTAATCGGCTTACCCCTGTATTGCTGCAGAGTAAACCATGTAATCCGCTGATCAAGCACATTTTCCTGCAGGGACTCTTCCGCAAGACGCAGATCCTCATCAGCATCCTCAAGCTCACTGGTTGAAATACTGCCTTCGAGGTACATCTGGTACGCGCCTGAATAGCGCTCTTCAGCAAGGGATTTCTCCTGCTCTAAAATCTGCCTCTCCTGCTGCTGAAGCCATAAACCTGAATACAGTTTATAAAAAAGTACTACAGTGTCATTCAGTGCCGTATCCATTCCAAGCCTTGCCGCCTCAACAGCCCTTACTGAAGCCTGATATTTTTCTTCGGAAACAGGATTTCTACCGGTAAACCAGGAAACACCTGCATTCAGATTCAAATCCGTCTGAGCCGGAGTTTCAAAATCAGTCCATTGGAGTTTCAGGCCGGGGGTCAGATTAATTCCGAAGTCTCCGGGGTGCCTGTATAATTCCATTTCCAGTATGTTTTTTTCATATTCTTCCGCGGCAAGACGGTAATCTGCCGAAATCCTCGTATCATTTATGATATCTGTAAATTTCAGATGTTCAGTATTTTCTGATTCCGCACTGTCCTGAGAATACAGCGGATTTATCCAGATGAGCATAACCGGAATAAATAATAACAATTTTAATTTAGCAACCATGGTCGACTCCTACAATTCGGTTCTGTCAGGAAGGTATGTCTGAGTATCCACAATATTTACAGGAGTTCCCTGTTTAAGGTAACTCTGACCTTCAATAACAAGAAGGGCGTCTGTATATAAATCACCTTCAACCTGAATATACCCCTGTCTGCCGGTACCCTGTTCAACGGGAACCTTTACGCTGACATTATCTTCAATAATAAATATAAAAGAATCATTTCCTTCGGTGATTACAGATACACGGGGAACAATAAACTTCGGCTGCAGCTGTGAGATCCGGATCTGAGCTTCCATAAGCATTCCCGGAAAAAGCCTCTGGTTCCTGTTTACCAAAGAGGCTGTCACCTTATATGTTCTGTTGTTTTCAGGGATTATACTGTATCCGGTAACAGCTCCTTCCATTCCATATCTTGCTGAAGATGGCGTTTTTGCCAGGACCGCCGAACCGCGGGTTATTCTTGGTATGATGTTCTCGGGAACCTCAATTATCAGCTGTACATCTTCCAGGTTAACTATCTCAACAAAATCTGCCGAATTAATAGCCTCTCCCTCACTGAAACTTACAGCAGAAACATAACCGCGGCCGGGGCTTACCCCAAGTCGTGATTTATAGTTTTCCTGCAGACCTTCAAGCTCTGTTTTTCGGGAAATCTGTATTTTCTCCAGATTGACCTGGGCTTCTGAAACCGTCTGCTCAACCTTCTCCAGTTCCTGCCTTGTAACCAGGTCCCTGTCAAAAAATGTTTTTGTCCTTTCAAAATCCTGAGTGGCTTCATTCAGTCTAATTTGAGCAAGCTCAAGTTCTGCATTCCACTTCTCTTCGGCACGCTCCAGGTCTTTAACCCATTCACGGCTGTCCAGGGCAAACAGCAGGTCTCCCGCCTCAACATAATCCCCCTCGGCTACATAAACAGTTGCGGCAGTACTTGAAACAGCCGGAAACACTTTCAGGGTTTTTCCGGCCTCAACTTCACCAATACCGTAATAGTAGACTTCCATTGGACTGTCCTTTAACAGGGCAGTTACAACAGAGACTGCTTTTTCTGTGGTAACAGTCTTTACGGTACTCGTTTGCGTATTTTCAGCTGCAGTCCCGGCATCGGTTCCGGTTTCTGCCGCAAGAGACTCAATATATTTGTCCCAGGACTCCTGCTTCTTTTCCTCTGTAAACGTATCCCACTTTTCCTGGGTTGCCTGACTTCCCGGAGGAGGCACAGACAAATCCGCTTCCACAGTCTTTGTTGAACCTGTCTCAACCGCTGCCGTATCCTTTGACTGCGGTTCTGCCGAATTTGAAGTTTCAGCCTCATTGCAGCCTGCCGCCGCCAGAACACCTGCTAGTATCAGCATAATTGCCAATAATTTTATTATTTTTTTATTCATTATTTTCTTCCTCCGATTCATCAACAAATACTGGAACTATCTGCTGGATTTTTGATTTGATTCTGTCAACAGTGAAAAAAGTCAGCGGCAGGATTAAAAGAGTCAGCACTGTTGAGGCTATCAGGCCAGATATCAGCGATATACTGAGCTGAGCAAAATTCTGGTCTTTAAAGGCAAGCGGAAGCATTCCGCCGATTGTAGTAAGACTGGTGGCGAGAACCGGAGCAAACCTGGATTTACCGGCCTCGGCAAGAGCATCGGTTATTTTTTCTCCGTTTTGTCTGAGTCTGTTTACGGTATCAACAAGAACAATTGCATCGTTTACAACTATTCCTACCAGGGCAATTACACCCATAAAAGCATAAAGCCCGAAATTGTTCCCTGTTAAGGAAAGTCCGGCAAACACACCTATTATCGACATAGGCACCGACAGAAGAATAACCATAGACTGGCTGAAAGAATTAAACTGTATTGCAAGAATCAGAAATACTACTATCAGGGCGATAACAAAGTTAATTATCATACTTCCGAATGATGAGTCCAGATCAGCTGCATCTCCGGCCCAGGTAAATGAAGTTCCTTCCGGTAAACCGGAGCCCTCACCGCGAATCGTCTCAAATTCCTGTACAATCTCCATGATATTTGCGTCAGGCAGCATCTGCGCCATTACAGTTACGGTCCGTGCGCCCTGACTGTGGCGGATTGTCCCGTAACCCTGAGAAACAACGATGTCCGCGACCGAGGTAATAGGGAGAAAATCTCCGTTTTTAAACGGAATAAGAATTTTATTCAAATCATCAACAGAATCAAGAAGTTTGGGATCAACCGATAGTACAATCTCCTGATCTCCGCCCCTGGTAATTATAGTGCCTGCGCTCTGGCCGCTGAGAAATGATTTCACCTGGGTTCCTATAAGTGTTGCGTCAGCCCCGGTCTCGGCTGCATAAATCCCCGCCGGCATAATCTGTATCTCTGGAAAGCCTCTTTCCCAGTCTGTGATTACACCCCGCACTCCGTTGACGGCGGAAAGCTCTGCTGCAATCATTTCGGAAGCAGCCTTCAGATTGTCAAAATCCTCACCTGCAACCTTGATCTGTACAGGGCTGTTAGCCGTCTTTCCTCCGGCCTGGGTTCCGACTGTAATCTTCGCACCGGGAATTGATGACAATAAATTCATCAGTTCCGGGATTTTCTTCTGGGTAGTCCATGTCCGTTCCCCTGGAGGAAGAAGGTTCATCACAATCTGTGCATCACGGCTTGAAGTGAGGCCTACTTCGCTGTACATATTGGAAACTCCATCGATATTCAGCAGCTTCTGTTCAGCCAAACGTGTAAGCCTGTCGGTGTTTTCAAGTGTGCTGTATTCCGGTGCAGTTATGACTGCGTACAGAGCAGTTTCATCCTTTATCGGGAATAACTCAATTTTAATTAATCCCGAGCCTATTCCCCAGAAGACAAAAACAAGCATTACAAACATTACGCCCGGAAGCAGTGTTCTCCACAGTCTTTTTGATAAAAGAGTATCAAGCAGCCTTTTATACAGCAGAGCTATATTGTTAAATGCATTAATTTTTTTATATTTAAAATAAGTCTTAAATATCATAAATGCCAGCATCAGAAGACCGGTAATTAATGACAGCAGGCCTGGTCTGCGGTCTGTCATAAACGCAAGACTGAAAAGCACGGAAACCAGAAGATCTGTAAAGATTTCCTTTTTCCAGGAGAAGGCCTTTTCTGCTTCACCTTCAGAGACAGTTTTTTTGTTTTTCAGCCATCGGGCACTTAAGGCCGGGGTAATTGTCAGCGCAATAAATAAAGAACTTCCGATTATAAAAATTACGGTCAGCGGAATAACACTGATGATCATTCCGATTCTCCCCTCCATCATAGCCAGGGGAATAAATGCTGCCATTGTTGTCAGGGTTGCCGCGAAGATAGACGGGGCGACCTCAATTGAAGCGGCTTTTACCGCCTGCACCGGTTTTAGGCCCTGACTCCTTTTCTCTACAATACTTTCAACAATAACAATACCGTTATCAACAAGCAGACCAAGCGCGATGATCATGGCAAGCAGCGTCATTGTGTTGAAGGTCATTCCGGTTAAATCCATCGCTATAAAACTGATGAACATAGAGAAGGGTATTATGAGACTGGTAATCAAAGCTTCCCTCAGCCCCAGAAATAGATAGAGAACAATGACTACTATCAGAAGACCGGAGAGCGCGTTCTCCAGAACATCCGAGAGATCCCGTTTAACGATCTCCGCATCATCCTGAATAATCTGAACATCTATTCCGTTAAAACTTCCGGAAGATGTCAGCTCATTTATAACCGTCTTTGAATCCATGCTGGGGACTACAATGTCCGAGCCTCCGTCCCTATAAAGTGAAAGCGTAACAGATGGAAGCATCTTAACCCCGGGCGTACCCAGGCCGACAGCCATTCTTGAAACTGTTCCCGATGAGACTGGACTTACTTCAACTGTAGCCAGATCTTTTAGAAAGCGCGTCCCGCCGTCGGGTAGCTGAATCTGCATGCGGCTAATTTCATCTGCGGTATTAAAAGCGCCCAGAACCCTTACATAGTACTGCATGCCGTCAAATACAGCATCTCCCGCGGGTGTATCCTTATGATTCAGCCTTACAGCCTGCAGAATATCATCTGAACTTAAACCGTACTCTGCAAGCTTAGCCGGTGAATAACTGATGTTGATTCTCTCGTTATACAGTCCCGACAGCCGTATTTCCTTTACTCCGTCCAGAGCAAGAAGCCGGCGTTCAAGCAGCAGCGCGGCATCTCTCAGGCTTTCAGCCCCTACATCTCCACTGAGGCTTAACACAAGAAAAGCCCGGTTGGCGGTTGTGGATACCCGGACAGACGGTAACTCCGCCTCAACGGGTAAATCCTTAAGAATTGAATTTACAGCCTGCGAAACATTGTCGTAATTGTCCTCAAGATTGCTTTCCGGATAAAAATCCAGCTGAATTTCACTTCTTCCCGCGAGAGAAGACGATGTAATAAACTCGAGATCCGGAAGATTCAGAAGCACAGATTCAAGCTTGTTCGTCACAAGCTGCTCCACATCCTTCGGACTTGCTCCCGAATAGTTTACAGAAACCTTAACTGTCGGAAATACTATTTCCGGTTTGGACTCTCTCGGCAGACTGTTATAGCTGTAGACCCCAATTATTATGCTGATTACTATAAGAAGATAGATAAGCCTGTATTTGTTGATACTTAATTCCGTAAGTTTTCCTAATACCCCTTGTTTTTTCATGGTTAGGCACTCCTAATACATATAGTATTATTTATATGTATAAAAAGCAATCTTAA
Source organism: Spirochaetia bacterium (assembly GCA_963675665.1). GTDB lineage: Bacteria > Spirochaetota > Spirochaetia > UBA9216 > UBA9216 > Thalassospirochaeta. Next base: position 932,251 of record OY776510.1, on the reverse strand, counting down.
AATAATTACATCAGCAACAACAAAGTAAAAGACGCGTGCTATAGCTTTTTGACTAATGTGGAAAATCTTCTACATTAAAATCTGTTATAATCAGATATGTTCACCTTCATTCTCCAGCTACTCAATTCCCTGATAAAAAGATTATTCTCCAACCGGAAAGATTTAATTTTAACTCTGATTATTCTTAAAAAAGAAAACCAGATTTATAAACGACAATTCAACCAGAAGCAAATTCAGGATTTAATGAAACGCAGCGACCGGTTCCTATTCACAATCATATCTGCTATATCAAAACGAGCAATCAGACACCTGACAATCATCAAAAAGGAACAAATCCCTGGAGGTTTACACCATCATTATTATAGAAGCAGTGTATGAGATTTGCTCCGATAGTATTAAACTACGGAACGGGTTTCCAGGAGATCGCGTAAATACTCCTTATTTAAAATATAGGATATCTATCAGCTGTTTAGTTTGCTTATAAGCTCAAGAGAGTTCAAAACATTTGATCTTTCAGCTTCACCAAGATCTGCCGAGTAGGATTTATAGATTTCCATTCCGCTGTCCCTGTATTGGGCAAGAATTGCTTTTCCTTGCTCAGTCACATAGATCAGTTTGGAACGGCGATCGTCAGGATTCTGCTTCTCATGTATCCATCCGGAACGCTTCAAACGATTAATTACTTCAATACCTGATGACATCTCCATATTGTTTGCAGCAATAAGCTGCGACTTTGTCATTTCACTGTGCTCATTCAGAAGAAAAAGAAATTGAAAATCCATGAAGGACGAGAAAGGTGTCTCTGAAACAAAACGATTCTGCTCTTTTTTCAGAAGATTCGCCAGGTTTGCCAGATACATGCCTATAAGTATGTCCGTCATATCAGTTCCGGCATGCTCTTCACCTGTTTCTTTCTTTTCAGAGGAATTTACCATCCACCGACAGAATTCATAAATCTGGTTTTCTGCCTCAGCGTTTTGATTTTCTTTCTGCTTCAGGAAACTCTCCAGATAAGTCAGCAGTTCTTTTGCTATTTGAAGCGCTTGATCACTCATAAAACAATAATAGTGCTATTTAGCATAATTTACAAGCTATTAAGTTGACAAAAGCATTATTTAATATTACATTTGATGCTATAAAGCAGTTATAGGAGTATTATTGGTATGAAAAAGAAGCTTATTAAGAGAATATTGCTAACCATAGCAGGTATTTTTGTTTTTATTGTTGCAGCTGCAGCAATAATTCCTCTATTAATTTCACCTGATCCGATAGAGGGCCTGGCCGCTGCCGAAGATGTCAAAAAATCTGACAGTCTTTTCATCAATGTACCTTTTGAAGGTACAGACGGAATAGAAATCCATTATATGGATAAGGGCAGTTCAGATCCCGGCGAACCTGTTTTTATTCTGCTTCATGGTTCAATGTACAATCTCTTCAGCTGGGACAGGGTTTTTGATGCATTTGCCGCTAAAGGACGCACCATCGCCTATGATCAGGCGCCCTACGGCCTGAGTGAAAAACTGACGGAAGAGGACTGGAGCAAAGCAAACCCCTACACGCAGGAGGCGGCCGTGACACAGCTTATTGCCCTGCTTGATACCCTGAAGCTTGAACAGGTATATCTTGTAGGCTCTTCTTACGGAGGAACCCTGGCTGTCCGGACAGCTGTTGAATTTAAAGACCGTGTAGCCGGACTGATACTTGTTGATCCCGCAGTATTCGTCAGCGAATCAATGCCCGGCTGGCTGGTGGGCAGCCCGCAGATGAACAACGCAGGTCCGCTGTTTGCCCGCTCGATGGGTTCAGGCACAGCATTCTACAAAAACTGCTATGCCGAACCTTCTGTTTTCTCAGACAAAAGGATGGAAGACTCCATGATAATGACGGAAGTGCGTAACTGGGATTTCGCGCTCTGGCAGTATCTGAAGGCATGGGCAGAGGTTTCATTCGATTTCGAGAGCCGGATTCCTGAAATAAATATTCCTGCTCTTATTGTGTCAGGTGAAGAAGACAAGGTTGTTCCGGCAGAAGATTCCCGGAAGCTGAATGATATGCTGCCTGATTCTACGCTGCACTTCATACCTGAAACAGGTCATCTGCCTCATGAAGAATCACCGGAGCAGTTCCTTGAAATTGTTCTGCCGTGGATAGACAAAGTCACCGCAGTTGGAGCTTCAAAGTGAAGCGGGAACCATCAGTAGTTTTAAAAAACCTGACGAGGCGATTCGGAGAGGAAACACTGGCGGTAGACGGTATCAGCCTATCAATACCGGCAGATTCCGTCTTTGCCCTGCTTGGGCCTAACGGAGCAGGTAAAACTACAACGATCTCGATGCTCTCTACCCTGCTGCGTCCCAGTTCAGGTACAGCAAATGTCGCCGGTTATGATATTTTGAAAGATCCGGGTCTTGTCCGCCGTAAAATAGGAATAACCTTTCAGGAGATAGTCACGGATCCGGATTTCACCGGCCGTGAGAACCTGGATTATCATGCAAAGCTCTACGGGATGAAAAAAGCTGAGCGCCGGGAAAAGATTGAAGAGCTTCTGAATATCATTGAACTTGAGGAAGCCGCGGATCGCAGCACAAAAACCTATTCCGGGGGAATGAAAAGACGACTGGAACTGGCGCGCGGGCTGCTGAGCGGCCCTGAAATACTGATCCTCGACGAACCGACACAGGGACTGGATCCGCAGAACCGGGTTAAAATATGGGACTACATTAAAGCCCGCCGAAAAGCGACCGGGATCACTGTTCTTCTTACAACCCATTACATGGACGAAGCGGAATCCGTTGCCGACAAAGTGGGAATAATGGACCACGGAAAGATCATAACTGAGGGAACTCCGGCGGAACTGATTGAACAGATGGGCTCCGACAGGATAAGAATAACAGGGACAGGAAACATAGAGGATCTTTCACGAAGCATCAAAGAGCTCTCTTTTGTTGAGAGTTTTAACTCAACCGGCAACATCGTTCAGATAGGGGTAGATTCAGGAAACCGCAGACTGGCGCTTGTTGTAAAAAAAGCTTTCGAATGCGGATACAAAATTGAAGATATCTCAGTATCAAAACCGACTCTGGAAGATGTCTTTCTTAAACACACCGGCCGGCAGCTGCGGGACAGATAAGGAATAAATTATGAATGCAACAATTATTTTATGGCGGAAATACATGCATAAGACGCTGAAACACCCTGAGGAAATTTTCGGGATGCTTATTCAACCCGTTTTGTGGGTGGTTCTTTTCGGTGTCGGCATGAAAGGAATGATGGGTAAATCAGTTCCGGGGGCGGGCTCTGAATATATGACCTTTATGATTCCCGGTATTATTGCCCTCACAGCAGTCGGCGCGGCTATAGCAGGCGGATCTACATGGCTGAGTGAACGCCTGAACGGCATTGTTAAAAAATATGAAGCGGCGCCAATTTCAAGAATGAGCATTCTGTCCAGCCATGCCCTGAGCATAGTAACAAAAGTACTCATTCAGTCACTGATTATTCTCTTTGTAGGGCTGCTGATGGGAGCGAAGATGAGCGCCAACCCTGTTGGATGGCTCGGGGGGCTGCTTCTGATAACCGGCTATGGAATAGGATTCACCGGCGCCGCTCTGGCAGTCGCAACCCTGACGGACAGCTCAGAGGGTTACCACATGATGATATTTCTGCTGCAGCTGCCGCTGCTGTTTCTGAGCAACTCGCTATACCCCCTGGCATCGCTGCCTGTGTGGATGAGAATCGGCGCATATGGAAACCCCACAACCTATGTGGTAACAGGTCTTAGGCAGATGTCGTTAAGCACCGTTTCAGCCGCTGCTCCATCAATTCCTACCTGGCTGTGTTTCGCCGTCAGCGCGGGATTTGCAGTAACTGGACTTTATGCGGCTCTTAAGGTATTCAACAGGAGATTTTCAGTCTAATCAGCTGAATGCTCAGGTTTAATATTATCCCATATCTCATCAGCAATATCTTTTAATACCGGTGCTGTGTCGAAGGGCGTGGTGTAGATATTTTCCATCCATGGAATAAATGGGTGTTTTTCCATATTTCCGATAATTAGAGTATGTTCAACTTCACTGTAAAGCTCCTAAAGTCATTTTCACTTTACTATTGCTTAAGAAAGAAAATGAGATAATGAAAAGGCATCTAAACCTTCATGGGCAAAGGATAACTTCTAATCACACCGACCGTTTCTGCCTCTCATTGATTGCATCTTTATCAAAAAGGGCTATTTCTCATCTTTCAATTGTAAAACCGGAAACTCTCCTTAAATGGCAGAGCCGATTTATCAAAAAACGATGGACTTTTAAGCACAAGAAACGGGGGTGGAAACCAGTACCTGCCAAACTCAAGAAGCTGATTCGGGAAATGAAAACTGACAATCCATTATGGGGATGCAGAAGAATCTCCGATGAGCTTAAGAAATTGAACATCAATATTCATCATACGTCAGTAAATAAAATTATTCAGACCTTTAGAAAGCAAGGAATGATTCAATCCAATGGTAGCTGGCTTCGGTTCCTGAAAACCCACTGGGATTCTTTATACGGCATGGACTTTGCCATGATTAACACTTTATTTAGTAAACGATTCTACTTGTTCATCATCCTTGAACTAAAATCCAGAAGGATAATCCGGTATGATTTAACTGAGAACCCTTGTCGAGAGTTTGTCAAGAAACGGATTGAGCTGTTTACAGAAGATACTCCGGGGGATAAAACTTTAATCTTAGATAATGCACTTCAGTTTACCTCCATTGAATACAGCTGGTACAACATCAAGTGAGTTAATATCTGCACCTCAGCTCCGAATATGATCGCCTATACCAAAAGAGTCATCGGCAGTATCAGATGAGAGGCCTTGGACCACTTCTTGCTTTTTTCAGAGAAGCAAGTTCGGAATATCATCAGGAAATATGTTTCCTATTATAATGAAAAACGTCCGCATCAAGGACTTGGACGAATTCCGGCAGGAGAGATTATCTCAACCACCGGGAATATTCAGAAAGAATCTGTTTTGGGAGGCATCCATCATCACTATTTCAAAGCAGTGCATAAAATCTGTATCGACGGAATTAAACTTCGGGACGTGCTGCAGCTTATAATACCAGACAGTTTGAGGCTTTCGTTTTTTTAAACAATATAGACTTTTCATGTTTCCCCCTAATTATTTGCATCTATACAATTAGTGGGAATTCTGAAGTTTTATTCTGAGGCACTTTTTTGCATAAAAACCAGCTTTTAAAAAACCACTGTTTTTATAAAAAAACAACTCCTTACATTGTAAGGAGTTAAGATGCCCAGAACAGGACTCGAACCAGCACATACCTTCGGTGCAACTTTTAGGGTTAGACAATAGGGTTTAACGTTGTCCGCACGGACACTAGACCCTGAACTCAGTCTGTGTCCTTATGTAGTTCATATAGTGCTGTATTTAGCAGCATAAGAAGAGCTTATGTGGTAAGTTTTTCATATAAGCCTTCTGGGTTTATCTAATAAAGGCGTCGGTATCGGCGTCGATAGTCGATAAATTCGATAGCGGTTTTTGTTATTCCTTTTTTTTCCGATCTATATTATTCTAATAGCAGGTTAAAGAAAGATGAAAGATGTTTCAGATATAAAAACATATCTATCACACAAAAAACCTCAACTTGAAAAATATGGGATATTAGAGATCGGAATCTTCGGTTCTTATATTAAAGGATCTGCAACATCAAAAAGCGATATTGATATTCTGATAGACATAAAAAGACCTTCGACTATAGGGCTCTTGGAGTTGCTGGAGATAGAGAATCAGCTTTCTGAAGAATTGGACACAAAAGTAGATTTAGTAATTAAGTCCGATTTAAAACCTGCCATTGGAGCTCACATTCTCCGAGAGGTTCAGTATATATGAAAGAAGAATTCTCGGATTATTTGAATGATATTGTGAAATCCATGGAACTTTCTCAGGATTTCATAAAAGACCAGACTTTACAATCATTCAAGACAGATGATAAAACACAATTTGCGGTAATTCGTTGTCTTGAAGTAATTGGAGAAGCCACAAAACGTCTTCCCGATAGCCTGAGAGATACTAACCCAGAAATCCCCTGGAAAGCTATGGCAGGAATGAGAGATAGATTAATTCATGGATATGACGTTGTTGATCCTGAAATAGTCTGGATTACAGTAACAAAAACAATTCCTGAAATTATTCATAAAATCAAAGAATTGAATTAATTTTATGCTCGTACTGACAATAAATTAACGCCAAAAGTCGTGGGTTAGTTTTTCTTATACAGGTACAGAAAGATGTTTTAATCTGGTAAATTTACCACATTACAAATCCTAGATAAAATAAAATCATGTCCAGCTTCCTATACTCTCTACTTACATCGATATTCAACACCCGTCCTGTGGCTTTTTAGGATAATATGGAAATTTTTCTACATTAAAACCTCTTAGGTTATTTTTTTTTCCGGGCACTGAAACCTGTTTTAATATGGTAAATTTACCTCATTACAAACCCTGGATATATTCAAATCATGTTCAACTTCTTATGCTCTCTACTTGCTTCTATATTCAATACCATATTCCGCAAAAGAAAGAATATCATCTTCACAATGCTGCTCCTCAAAAAGGAAAATGAGATTTATAAGCGACATCTCAATCTGAAGAACAAGAAGCTGCTTTTCCGGAAAAGCGATAAGTTCTGTCTTGCACTGATTATAGCTCGATCAGCAAGAGCAATGAATCATCTGACAATAGTAAAGCCTCAAACTCTTCTGAGTTGGCAACGAAAGTTCATTAAAAATTACTGGAGTTTCAAGCATAAAGCGCCCGGAAGAAGACCTGTTACCAGGGACATCAAAAATCTGATTCTTGAGATGAAACAGGAAAACTATCTCTGGGGTTGCAAAAAGATTGCTAACGAACTAAAGAAAATCAATATTGATATTCATTACACCACTGTGAACAGAATTATCAGCACTTTCAGGAAGCAAGGGTTGATTCACCCGAATGGTTCCTGGAAATAGTTCCTCAAACTGAACTGGGATTCCTTATTCGCAATGGATTTTATGACGATTGATACACTCTTGGGAAAGAGGCTATATCTTCTACTAATAATAGAGCTGGAATCAAGGAAAATCGTGAAATGGAGTCTTACAGAGAATCCAAGTAGGGTGCTTGTACGACAGCAAATAATAGATTTCACTTATGACAACGATGAACCCAAAACACTGATATTTGATAATACACCTCAATTTACCTCCATTGATTACAGCTGGTATGATATTGAGGGTGTTAACATCAGTACCGCTGCTCCGAATATGAATTCTCATGTCGAACGGCTGGTAGGAACAATCAGGCGAGAGGCTCTGGATCATTTCCTTCTATTCTCGGAGAAACAGATCAAGAAAATCGTCTCAGAATTTGTTTGCTATTACAATAATCAAAGAATGCACCAAGGAATAGACAAGATCCCCGATGCAGAAATAGAAAAATGTTCCGGTAATATCAGGAAACTGCCGGTATTATCGGATTTACACCATCATTAATATCGATCAAGTGCTTAAGGGTGTAAAAAAATAATGGACGGGATTGTTTTTCAAAAACTTAAAGATGATAGTATCAACTTTTTATGCCTATCTACCCATGAGGAAGGACGCGGCAATGGCGAAATCCTTTATAACCGAATTAAAGATTACCTAATATAAGAGCACTGTAATGGCGCAACTTTACCCCATTCAATCCGAGTAATCACATTTCAATTGGCGTACCTGCGGTGCTGCTTCGCAGTCAATACTGGCGTCAGTCCCAAAATGACGCCTAAATAAAAAAAGACGATTTCATCTGAAATCGTCCTAATCTCTTACCCCATAAGAGTTTATATTTGCCCAGAACTGGACTCGCCTTCCTGTCGCAAACTTCCTGTTTGCTCCTTCCAGGCCGCCTTCGTCACTAAATCGACGTCCTGTCGATTTGCGCTCCAGGTTTTCGCGCCGCTCCTACGGATCTCGCCAGTTCTTCCTGATACAAAAAAAGACAAGCCCGCATTGCAAGCTTGTCTTTTTTTGCCCAGAACTGGACTCGAACCAGCACATCCGCACGGACACTAGACCCTGAACCTAGCGTGTCTACCAATTTCACCACCTGGGCACTGTGGAGCTATATTACATAACCGGATGCTGCTTGTCAATATATTAAAAATGTTAAATTAAAACACGGATAAAACCATTATGCTTCCGGATGTTTTGCGAAGCAAAACTCCAAAAGAACCGGTTTACCGGTTCAAACGACTTTAGTCGTCCGCGTCAGGGGGTGGAGGGGCGCCGCAGGCGGCGGAAATTGTCAGGAGCCTGACAATTTCTGCGGTACCCCCGCAAGACCCGGCCCCCGGGCGGGCCTCCGACGGAGTCCTGCCCGGGGGAGACGCCCGTATTCTTAATATGATAGAATAAACCATGGTAAAAAAGGTCTGTTACTGGTACAGCATCTGCCCGATGAAGCGATTCTACGATGCCGGCAAACTTGAGGAGCATTGGGTCAGCGAATACTGCTGGATAAACAACCCGGATTGTATCCGGAAGCAGATGGATGCCCGCGGCGAATACCATCCCGACAACATGCTTCCCGACGGTTCAATTCAAAAAAACCTGAAATAACACAGAGCCAATTTTAATAAATGCAATTACAGAAACGGGAAAGTTTTAAAAGAGACTCCTTTACTTTTGTCAGTTTATATGTTAGGTTTTTATAGATAAATATTTATCTTATTAGAAAGATTCAGGAGTAGATCCATGCGTATAAGCGAAGCAAAACACTGTATTAAAGAACTTTATCAAAACACTTCGGAAGTTACGGCGTTGATCAGCGAACGCGGGGTCGGAAAAACCTCTGCATACAGGCAGTGCGCCGACGAACTGGGTATCGGCTATATGGCTTTATATGCCGCGGCGCTTGAAGGTCCCGATTTCATGGGCCTGCCCGACAAACAGAGCGATTCCGGAATTACCCGCTATCTCGCCCCGCAGTTTCTGCCTACAAACAGGGCGATTGAAGCGGGCCTCTTTCAGGAACGCGGGCTTCTGGTTTTTGAAGAAATAAACCGTGTGCCCAGCGACACTGTATCGGTGCTGTACCCGCTTCTTCTTGAAGGCCGTATAAACAACCATTCGCTTGCGCCGGGCTGGAAAATCGGCGTGACAATGAACCCGGACAACCTCAACTATACCGTAAACGCACTTGACGACGCCCTGATTGATCGTTTTATTTCGCTTGAGATAACAGCAAACATGGAAGACTATACCGATTACTCGATAGAAACCGGAAGCAACGACAAGGTTCTCGGGTACCTGAATGCAAACCCGGATATGCTGCTGATAACCAGGGAAACCTCCGAATCCGATCCGCTTGCAAAACACCCTACTCCGCGCGGCTGGACCAAGGTTCAGAATATAATGAACAGCTGCGAGCTTGAAGGACATCTGCTTGAACTGCTTATTGCGGGGGTTGTAGGGCCTGAAGCAACGGCCTCTTTTTTCGGGTGGCTTGCAACAAACGATGTAACGGTCCCCGGAGCACTGCAGACCCTTGAAAATTTTAAAGGCCAGAAGGATTTTTTCGCGGTCCTGCTTGAGAAAAACCGGATAGATATTCTTAATCTTGTTATTAAAAACATAGTAGGGGTTCTTCAGCTTAATGAAATTCACATGGGCAACCTTAACAGCCTGATTGAATTTCTTCCTGAAGAGTTTGCAATTATGTTTTTCAAATATTTCGTAACAAAACGCCCGGAAGATTTTGATTACCTGTCCTGCAACCTGCCGGTATTCGACAAGGTCGCCGACAATATTGTGGATTTTATTGCAACATGAATAAAATTATCCTGAACCTGCTTCTGCGCAAACCCTTTTTCGGCTATATTCTGTCGACCATAAAGACCGTTCAAAGCGCCGAGGTTGAACAGATAAAGATGGTTATAGGACCGGTAATCCAGCTTGTTTATAACCCCGAATGGCTTGAATCATTGAGCGAGGATCACGCATTCGGGGCTGTTCTGCATGAACTTCTGCATCTGATTCTGCTTCACCCGTTCCGGCGCGGCGGCCGAAACAGGCAGGTTTGGGCAATGGCGGGAGACCTGGCTGCAAACGAGCATATAATTCCGGAGATGCTGCCGGCAGAGTCGCTTACTGTTGAGAAGGCTTCACGGCTGCTTGCCTTCAAATTCGAGCCGGGGAGAAGCGCTGAATACTACTATGACGCGCTTCTTGAGGCTGCCCCGCCGGAATCGTTGCCGCTTTCATATACGGATGAAAAAATGATGCTGCGCTTTCCGGACGAACGGGAAATAGCGGTTAAAATCGACGAGGATACCGATCTTTCGGAGATTAATCAGAGCGCAGTTGAATGCAGCCTGGAAGAAATTACCCGCCAGGCAGCGCAGGAAGGGGAAATCCCCGGTTCGCTTCAGGGAATCATGAAAGGTCTCTATGCCTCGGTAGAGGTCAACTGGCGCAGTATTCTCAAACAGTTTATTTCGGGCAAGGGCAGGATGCAGATTCACAAAACAGTAAAAAGGGTTTCCAGACGTTTTGACGATCTGCCGGGAACAAAACGACGGAAAAGCATTGAGGCCCTTGTTGCAATAGATGAAAGCAGCTCAATAAATGATGAAGACGTAATGAAATTTTATAAAGAGCTGATGATTTTAAAGAGGGCAGTCAAGTCTGATATTCAGGTGATCCGCTTCGATACGGACTGCACCCGGCCGGTGCCGCTTGAGAAATTTCTAAGGGTAAAAGACCGGGTAAAGAAGGGCGGAACCGACTTCAGACCGGTGTTCGGACTTGCCGACAGTATGGCGGCGAGGCTTGTCCTGGTATTCACCGACGGCGACGGGATAATGCCTGAGTCTGTAAAACAAAAGGTTCTTTGGATTCTGACCCGAAAACCGGAAAAAGCGCCGCCGTTCGGCGATTCGGTTCAGTTTAAGGGATAAGTTTTGGATTTTTCAATCAGCGGCGGAGAACTCCGCATAGAAAAGAAGATATTTATCAGGGAAATGCTCCGTCCGGATTCAGTCATGAAACGCCTTCTGAATTATAATCTTGAAGATAACGGAAAAAAACGCTCCCTGCGGCTGGATAAATCCGGTCCTGATAATGTAATCATAGATTTTAATTTCGTAGACAAGGTCAATGTCGGCGAGGATTATAAGAAACTGCTGGCTGATCTGAAAAAGGAATACAGGGGAAAAATTCGCGGCAACATTACGCTTTCAGCCTGCTATTATCATCTTATGTTTATAAGTCTTGATTTAAATTCCGACGACGGGGAGATTATTCAAAGCTTCTAACGGTAGGCTTTCCTTTTATTCCTCTTTTCTGTATCTTATATTCATGAGCAATAGCGCCAGCAATACAAGAGTCTTGTGCATAGGAGAAGTCGTCGGAAAGGCCGGCGTCTTCTGCATTAAAAAACTTCTTCCGGAATTAAAGAAAGAAGAGAATATCGATTTTGTAATAGCTAATACCGAAGGTGTTACCGGCGGTTTCGGAATAGGAAAAAACCATTCCGTCTATATGAGAAAACTCGGCATCGACTGCCAGACGCTCGGAGAGAAAGGCTATTACAAAAAAGACATTGTTGAACATATCGTAAAAGCTCCGTATATTCTCAGGTCGGCAAATTATCCCCCGGGAAATCCCGGCCGGGGCTGGAGGGTTTACGATTGCGGAGATAAAAAGATAGGCGTCTTTACCATGCTCGGCCAATCCGGGTTTCCGCGGACCCACCTGAGCAATCCGTTCACTTACGCGCCGGAACTGGCGTCCAGACTGAAGGCGGAGGCAGACATTGTCATAATGGATTTTCATGCGGCGACAACTGCGGAAAAATATACCATGTTCAGACTGATGGACGGAAAGGTCTCGGCGGTTGTGGGCTCGCATACAAAAGCCCAGTCGGCAGACGAACAGGTTCTGCCAAACGGAACCGCCATAATCTGTGATACCGGACGGACCGGCAGCCTGGAATCAGTCGGCGGTCTTGATCCGGCGGTCGAAATCGAAAAATTCATTACCCAGGTGCCCGAACGCTCACGGGAAGCATGGAAAAACATTGAGCTGCAGGGCGTTATTATCGATTTCAACAACGACGGTAATGCCGAATCAATCAAACGCATACGAAAAGAATGCAGGGAGGTTCCCGATGCTCGAGAAAGCAACGGTGATCAGAATTAATAATGATGTAGTTACTCTGGCCTGCGGCGACAGTGAAAGCTGCCAGTCATGCGCGGCCCACGGTTTCTGCGGCGGGGTTAACGATAAAACCTTTGAGGCCGTGAACATAAAAGGATACGAACTTGAACCGGGCAGTAAAGTTGAGGTTTTTCTGCCGACGGGGAAAACCATCGGCGCGGCGTTTATGGTAATGATCTTTCCGCTGCTTCTGTTTTTCGTTTTTTTCTTCGGAATCAGGTTTATTTTGGAGTCCGCCGGCGAGGGAATACAGGTTCTTTCCGGACTTGCAGGAATTGCCGCCGGCTTTGGAATTAACTTTATCACCAGCCGGAAAGCCGGAAAAAAGGGAATGCCCGAGATTACCCGCAAATTCAGCTGAGATCAGCTTTTTTCCCTGACAATCTCCGATATTTTAGATGCTATTTCCTTAAGCGGCAGCTGATACTGAATAAATCCGGCATCATAAGCAGCCCGTGGCATACCGTAAACGATACAGCTTTCTTCATCCTGCCCTATTGTTACGGCCCCCTTGTTATACAGGGTCCCGATTTCGCGGGCTCCGTCCTTTCCCATTCCGGTCATAATAACCGCCAGAACATTTCCGCCGTAAGACTCCGCTGTTGATGAAAACAGAACATCAGCCGACGGGCGATGTCCGTTTACAAGTTCTGATTCATCCAACCTTGCTACTGCAGCCAGCCGCTTCTTTTCAATCCGAAGGTGCGCATTTCCGGGGGCGATAAGTATTCTTCCCGGCTTGAGAATATCTCCGTCCGCGGCTTCCTTAACCTCAAGCGGGCAAATCCGGTCAAGGCTTCTGGCAAATTCTTCGGTAAAACCGGCAGGCATATGCTGAACAACAAGGACGGGAACTTTGAGATTTTTATCAATATCCCGGAAAACCTCCCGCAGTGCATTGGGGCCTCCGGTTGAAATTCCGATAACAACGGCTTCAACCCTGTCGGTTTCAACGCGCGCCGTATTTACCTTTGCATAATCATTTTTTCTGGTTTCGGGTGTTTTAATTATCGTTTTAGCCACAAAATCATCAGCTATTTTCTGCGGATCCGTCGGTTTTTTCGATTTTTCCTGCGAAACAACAGCCGGCGGCGGAGACCAGCCTTCTCCGCGATGCTTTTTACCGTAAGCCAGAAGGGTTTTTACAATGGAATTTGCTATTTCATCCAGGTTAAGCGTGTTCGTGTCGGAAGGTTTCATTATAAAGTCGGATGCTCCGAGTGATAAAGCTTCCATTGTAACTTCCGCGCCTTTTTTTGCTACCGACGATAGTATAACAACCGGAATATCAATATTCCGTCTCTTGCGTTCCTTAAGAAATTCAATGCCGTTCATTTCCGGCATTTCAAGATCGAGAACAATTATATCGGGATTAAGTCTTGGGATTTTTTCAAGGGCAAATTTGCCGTTCATGGCCTTCCCGGCAAGACTTAACCCTTCGGCATTATCAACAATGCGACCGATCAGGTTTCTCATCAAAGCGGAATCATCACATACAAGTACAGATATATCGTTCGCGTTCAAACAATCCTCCAGCCCTAAACCCTGTCCTTTGTTTTATGGGGACCTCTAAAAACTGCAGTTTTTGGGGTCCCATTATCTGAATTTTCTGTACAGACATGCCCAGTCTGTTTTCAGAAATTCGAATTCAGTTTTCATCCCGAAAAGAGACTCGGAATGACCAATAAACAGATATGAATGATTATTCATTGATTTCCAGAATTTATCAATAACAGCCTGTTGTGCTGCCTCATCAAAATATATTATAACATTTCGACAGAAAACCATATCCAGGTTACTCTGTCCGCTGTCGTACTTAAGATTATGATAATCAAACCTGACGCTGTTGCGAATTTCATCAACTACACGATAACCGCCGTCCTTTTTTTCAAAATACTTTGAAAGGTATTTTTCCGGAACGCCGTTCATCCTGTTATCGGCATAATAGCCTTCCTTGGCTGTCATCAGCGATTGGAGACTCAGATCCGACGCGGTTATTTCATACCTGATGTCCGGCGGAAGCAGTTCTTTCATCACCATTGCAAGAGAATAAGGTTCTTCTCCGGTTGAACAGCCGGCGCTCCACAGTTTAATGGTTTTTTCGCCGTTTTTTTTCTTGTACTCGACAAGATCAGGAATTACATGGTTTTCAAATGTCTGAAAATGGGCAGTATTCCTGAAAAACCTTGTCAAGTTCGTTGTTACCGAATCAAGAAGTACCTTAAGTTCTCCTTCATTCTGTTTGATATATCGGTAATATTCTGCAGGCGTTTCTATATTCATTTTTCTAAGACGATCCTTCAGCCTGCTTTCAAGAATTGTAGCATTGGAATCGGAAAAATAAATGCCGCTGGCATCATATATCATAGTTTTAAAATCGTTGAAATCTTTTTCGTTTAAAAACCGCGTCATTTTTTGCCTTGTCACCTTCTGTATTTTAAGTTTAGTGTGGAGAGTTTCCTATGTCAACTTGTTTATAATATTGATTTTTTCAGCTATTTTCTCGATAATCATATAATGCAAGCTGAAAAATTGATACTGTTCATTATTCTTGTTGTCTTATCAGCATTTTTTCTCACCGGTTGTCAGTTTAACTATGAAGAATCAATGATGGCTGAAGATCTTGATGAAGAAATACCCGACACAATATTAAACAATTTTTCACAGGTTATGGTTAAAGATACTGTTCCCACTTTCTATATAAAAGCAGATAAATCGCTTACATACGGAAAAAGAAAAGAAACAGTTTTTCAGAGTGTTCATTTTCAGGAATATGACGAAGACGGCGCTGTAGTTACCGACGGAAAAGCTGATAATGCCAAAATGTTTAATGAAACGGAAAGCGTCGAACTATGGGGAAACCTCGACTTTTATTCCCGGCGGGAGGAAGCTTCGCTTGAAGGAGAATACCTTTTTTGGGACAATGAAAACGCCACCCTGTCCGGGAAACCGGATGACAGTATAAAAATTGTTGAATCCAGCGGGTCCGAAATCGCCGGCAAGGGCTTTTTTGCCGACAGCAAAACAAAGTCAATCAGGTTTGAAAGCCAGGTGACAGGGACCTGGGTAAATGAATAAAAAAATCCTTTTTATTACAGTCATGCTGATATTCTGTTTTTCAATATCCTGTTTCTCCCAGGAGGCGGAACCAGAGCCGGCTGAAACGGAAAAAGATACGTTTTCATTCTCTGCGGATCGAACCGAAGCAATCCTTGCAAAAGGAAAGGAACACACCGTCCTTCAGGGAAACGCAGTAATAATCACCGACAACAGGGAAATCCATGCAGACAAAATAGATATTTACGGAGAAGACTTTGTGCTGGCCGTTTGCAGCGGAAATATAACGGTTCTCGATCAGGAAAACGATACAACCCTGGTGTGCCAGAACCTTGAATATAACCGTGAAACTGAACTGATAATTGTAGACGGGTATTCCGAAATGGAAGATCGTAAAAATGAACTGATCACAAAGAGCGGATTTATAGAGGATAAAAGCAAGGAAGAGTTTACCATTCTTCAGATCGGAGTCAGAATATTGAAGATCTCGGACGGGGAAACAATGTCGTGCCGATCAGAATATGCGGGATACGATCGAAAAGAGAATATTCTTGAGCTTACAGGCATGCCCCGTGTATACTGGAAAGGCGATAAATATGAAGCGTCCAGAATAATTATTAATCTTGATACGGACGAAATAAAACTGGAAGGAAATGTCAGCGGATCAATTACATCAGAAGAAGAACAGTAAATCAATCCTGAGGGTCGAGGGACTTAAAAAAACATTCGGAAAAAAGATTGCTGTTCTGGATGTCAGTTTCTCGATGAAAAAAGGAGAAATAGTCGGGCTGCTCGGTCCGAACGGCGCCGGAAAAACTACCGTATTCTACATGATTGTAGGATTCATTAAAGCTACCGAAGGCAAGATCCTGCTCGATGAACACGATATAACCCATGATCCGATGTTCAAGCGTGCCCGAAAAGGAATTTCATATCTTCCGCAGGAAGCGTCGGTATTCAGAAAACTTTCCGTTGAAGACAACATCTGGTCCATTCTTGAAACCAGAAAAGATATCCCGAAGGCCGAAAAACAGGAAAGGCTTGAGTTTCTGCTTGAACAGCTGGGAATTATTAAAATACGAAAACAGAAAGCCTTTACATTATCCGGCGGAGAACGACGAAGGACAGAAATAGCCCGGGCCCTTGCAATTGAACCGCGGTTTCTTCTTCTGGACGAACCCTTTGCAGGTATTGACCCTATAGCTGTCTACGAAATCAAGCGCATTATAGAAGATCTTTCGGCAATGGATATCGGCGTATTGATTACCGATCACAATGTCCGCGATACGCTTGAAATTACCGAAAGGGCCAATATTATCAATCTTGGAGAAATAATGGTGTCCGGCAACCGGGAAGAACTTCTTGCCAACGAAACAGCCCGAAAAATCTATCTCGGCGAAGACTTCCGGATGTAAACTCTGATCTTCCTTGACAAATCACTCCGGCTAAATCATATTAATAGTAGGCACATACTAGATTGTATCAACTTCGGAGGTTCGGTTGCAGTATCAAAAGCCTGTAATTATACAGGAACAGAAATTAAAATTAAGCCCTCAGATGTACCAGTCAATTCAACTGATGGCTATGCCGATTCAGGAACTGAACACAAGAATTCAGGAAGAACTTGAAAAGAACCCTGCCCTTGAAATTGTTTCTGAAAAACCGACATTATCTCTTGAAGAGGCCGAGAGCAAACAGGTAAGCAACGAAGACCAGATAGAGTACTTCGAAAACAGTTCGGATCCCGGTTTCAACACAACATCGGGAAGAGTTGATACTGAAGCTTCAGATTCAAAACAGAAATTCATTGAAGGAACACTTTCCCGTCCTGAATCACTTCAGGACAACCTGGTCTGGCAGCTGGCTGTTCAGAAGATACCTGAACGCGAACGCGAAATCGGAGAGCTGTTGATCCACAACCTGGATAACAACGGTTTTCATATAGAGTCGCCGGAAAAACTGGTGAAAAAAGAAGAATTTCCTGTTCTGAAAAGGATGATCAAACTTATTCAGACCTTTGAGCCGGTCGGAACCTGTACTTCAGACTATAAAGAATCGCTTCTTGTTCAGATAGAACTTGATCCTGACGCGCCGGAACATCTGTTCGAACTTGTACAGAATTACCTGTCTCTGCTTGAAAAGAACAAAACCAAAGAAATAGCAAAAGCCATGAAAATAGAGCCGGAAGAGCTTCAGGAGCTTATTTCCCTGCTTAAGAGGTATACGCCATTTCCGGGGCGGGAGTTTGCCACAGATGAAGTTAAATATGTTATTCCGGATCTAATGGTTGAACAAAAAGAAGGCGAATTCATCATAATTCTGAATGACGAAGAAATACCGGTCCTCGGTTTAAACGCATTCTTTCAGGAATTGAATAACGATAAAAACAACGAGTATAAAGAAGCCAGCCAGTTCGTTAAAGCCAATATTCAGGAAGCAAAGTGGTTTATCAGGAGCGTTAATCAGCGCAATGAAACTCTTCTGAAGATATCATCTGCAATCATCGATTTTCAGCGAAATTTTTTCCTGAAAGGGCCGAAATATCTTGCGCCGCTGACGCTGAAAGATATTGCCGAAACTGTTTCTGTTCACGAAACAACTGTTTCGAGAATATCCAACGCCAAATACATACAGACAGAATGGGGCATTCTGCCGCTGAAATATTTTTTCTCCAATTCGGTTTCCGGTACAGGCACCGGGGGAACAAGTTTTTCAAAAGGCGGCGTAAAGGAAATTATTAAGGAGATAATTGAGGAATATTCAGGAGAAAAAAGATTGTCCGATCAGAAAATATCTGATCTGCTTAAACAGAAGGGAATTAGTATTGCCAGGCGAACTGTAGCAAAATACAGGAATGAACTGAATATTGATTCCTCATACACAAGGTGAAGGGTTAAACCTTATACGGTATTAAATCCAAATCGATACCGTATTCGATATTATACGGAGGTTTCTATGAACGTAGACATTCGGGGCGTACATTACGACATCAGCGACAACACAAAAGAACATGTAGAAAAGAAGCTTAAAAGGCTAGGTTATGCAGATGAACACATTGTTGACCTGCTAATTACTATTGCACACGATAAGAACGGTTACGTTATTGAAGCAACTATGAATTTTAAATGGGCAAAATCCTCCCATTTGAAAGTAGACACTTTTGATTTATTCAAGGGTATAGACAATCTTTTCAATAAACTCGATAATAAAATCGCAAAAGAAAAAGAAAGGATTCAGGAACATTAAAATATGGCAGAGAATGTTTTTACAGTTTTGGATCTCCTCGATTTGGATCTGAAAGAACATAACGAACTAAATCTTAAATGCCTTTGCGGCAGATCGGGACTGGCCTCTCCCATTCTGGAGCAGGATCTCAACCGTCCCGGTCTGACCCTGTCAGGCTTTTTTGACGGATTTCAATATAACCGAATACAGGTTTTCGGCAAGGGAGAAACCGCCTATGTAAAAAAACTTGTATCGGATAAGAAAATCGACATTTTACGAAAGTTTTTTGAATATAAAATTCCCTGCTGCGCTTTCACTACAAACCTTCAGCCGGAACAGGAATTTATTGATCTCGCCGAAGAAGCAGGTGTTCCCGTCCTTATAACAAACCTTAGTTCCAGTGAGTTTTCAAGACGATTAATACGTGCCCTGAACACGGTATTTGCCGAAAAACAGATTGTTCATGCTACCTTTGTAGAGGTTTTCGGCATAGGAATTCTGATAAAGGGTGCCAGCGGAATCGGAAAAAGCGAAACGGCCCTGGAACTGATTGAAAGAGGACACCGGCTTATTGCCGACGATGCGGTTGAATTAAGCTGTGTAAACGGCAACCTAATAATAGGCAAGGGCGTAAACGATATTGCCGGTCATCATATGGAAATTCGGGGGCTCGGCATTATAAATATCAGCCACCTGTTCGGCGTCGGAGCAATCCGGGACAGCAAACAGGTCCAGCTTGTCGTTGAACTTGAGGAATGGGATTCCGCAAAACTATACGACCGGCTCGGATCAAGCACAGCAACAATTGAATATCTTGGCGTAGGGCTGCCGGTTGTAACCCTTCCGATAAAACCCGGCCGCAATATTCCGGTCATAATAGAAACAGCCGCAATGAATGAAAGGCTTAAAAAACTCGGATATTTTTCGGCGAGGGAATTTAATCAAAATGTATTAAAATGGCTCGAGGGACAGAACGCCCGTGCAGCTTATTATGATAAAAACAATTTGAAATAGAACAGCACAGAGGAACAGAATGCAGACACAGGACGTAACCATAAAAAACAGAGCCGGTATACACGCCCGGCCTGCCGCTTTAATAGTTCAGACCGCTAACGAATTTGAATGTGATATTTTTCTGGAAAAAGATAAAAACAGTATAAATGCCAAGTCAATAATGGGCATTATTACTTTGGGGGCCGGATACAATTCCGTAATTAATATAAAAACCGACGGCCCTGATGAAACAGAAGCTCTTGAGGCCATTGTTAAGCTTTTTGAAAACCGGTTTGAGGAGGAATAGATACGGGAAAATTTCTGCTCCCTGTATTTATAATACTGCTCGTTTCAACAGCATTATATGCTGCAGAGCTCGACATCAGCATAAACGCCGAACAACCTGAACCGACTATTATCATTACCATTACGGATATCGATTCGGATCCGTTCTTTCAGGTTATTGAGGAAGGTTACCGTTCGGAAATAGTCTATTCATTCAGAATACGTAAATCAAAGCATGCTGAAAATCCGCTAAAAGCAGACAATTCTTCATTTACAATAACAAAAAAAGCCGGAAAAGATTTCCTTACAAACCGTTATTATATACAAAGCGGCGGAACTGAAAATATCTATGACAATACCGATTTATTTAAAGAAGCGTTTTTTTCCTGCATGACAACGCTTCCTTCCGAAGTCATTTCAGGTGATTTTTATATACAGGCAAAAGCGGAAACCGATCTTATCAGAAGACCCCCTCCCCTTGCCTTGCTTGATCCCTTTCTGATCTCGGAAAAAACGCAGACCGCCTGGGTTAGCTATGGCAATTAACAGCAAAAAAGCGGGAGCTTCCCGCTCCGGAATAATATCCGTTTTTTTGATTTATATTCTGCTGGTTGTACTCATTTATTACCTTTCGGGCGAAGTTCTTATCAATATGCCTTCAGGAGATCGGAATCTTAACCTGATACTAATTCCGGCAGCATTTATTCTTCCGCTGGCGCTGCTTGTCTATGTTTTAATCAACGTTCGAAAACTTGTCATCGACCGGAGAAATCACAGCCCCGGCGCACGATTCAAAACACATCTGTTATTGTATTTTTCGCTGATTGTTATACTGACTTCAATTCCTCAAACCCTTGTATCAATGAAATTCGTAAATACTGCAGTAAACACATGGTTTTCTCCGGAAATCGGTTCGGCAATAAACGGCGGACTGAATCTCTCGCTTGCATACTATAATGATAAAATAGAAACACTTGTAGACTTTGCTGAAGGCCCGGTGTTTGATCGCATGCTTGCAGATCTTGAACGCTTTCCGCAGCGCATGTGGACAAACATATATAATGCAAATCCCGGAATAGATTCAATCCAGATTTTCGACGAAGCCGGAAAATCAACCTTTTTCAACGGGCTGTCGGAAGCGGAACTGAAAGAACCGCCGACACTAGGCGGCGCAGGCGGCCTTTTACCGCGAGAGGACCGTGAAGGGACCGGACTGCTGCGATATCTGCAGATCTACGAGACCGGAAGCCGAACTTATTCGGTTGTAATCAGTTCTATTTTACCGCAAAACCTTGACGACACGGCACGCAAGCTGACGGACGCCCGTGAAGTCTTTCTTACCTATCAGCGAAACCAGCAGGAATTTACTCTTTTACTTTATATCTTTTATACCTTTTTTACAATTCCACTGATATTAATTTCCATTCTGATCTCGTTTCTGTTGAGCGACGAGGTAATCAGACCAATCGTAAGCCTTGAGGCTGCAACCCGAAGTGTTTCCGAAGGAGATTTTACATACAGGATTCTTACCCGCTCAGGAGACGAACTGTCAAATCTGACAAATTCCTTTAACAGAATGATGGGAGAACTGGAAAACTCACGAAAAAAAATTCTGCAGACCGAGAAAATAACAGCATGGCAGGAAATAGCGCGACAGCTTGCGCATGAACTCAGAAACCCGCTCACGCCGATAAAGCTGTCGGCAGAGAGGATTCTTAAAAGATTCAAAAACAACCCCGAGAATATCGGGCAGATCCTGGAACCGGCCATTCAGGGGATTATTCAGGAAGTTAACAGCCTTGACAACCTTCTGAAAGAATTCAGGGATTTTTCACGCCTACCGGCGCCTTCTCCCGAACCGGTAGAGATTACCGGGCTGATACAGGAAATAATCGACACCTACCGGACCTCATATCCAGGGTTGAAATTTAATTTCAATTCGCCGGAGACTGAAATTATCCTTAATGTTGATCCCAAGCAGATGAAACAGGTTTTTATAAATCTGGTAAAAAACAGTTGCGAGGCAATTACACCTGAGGACGGTAAAATTTCTATTCAAACCGATCTTGTCAGAAAAGGGAATTCAAGTTACTGTAGAATAAGAGTTCAGGATAACGGATCCGGAATCGAACCTGAAAAGCAGGATCAGGTATTTAACCCTTATTTTACAACCAAGAATGAAGGAACCGGACTTGGACTTCCCATTGTCGAACGGATTATCTTTGATCATAAAGGACAAATCTGGTTCGAATCAGACAGAGGGCATGGAACAACCTTTTATATAGATCTTCCGATGGAGAAAAAGTTTGGCTAATATTCTTGTCATTGACGACGAGCCCGGAATAAGAACAGTACTGAGAGATATTTTTGAGGACGAAAGTTACAGTGTCTTTGATGCCGGAGACGGTATTCACGGACTGGAAATTCTGAAGTCCGAAATCATACACCTCGTTGTTCTCGACGTCTGGCTGCCGAACATAGGCGGTATTGATGTACTGAAAACGATTAAGGAAGAATATCCCGAAATCGAAGTGATTATCATTTCGGGACATGCAAATATCGACCTTGCAGTCAAAGCTGTTAAGCTGGGCGCTTTCGATTTTCTCGAAAAACCCCTCTCTCTCGACAAGATCCTGACGCTGGCCAGGAATGCCATTGCAATGAACGCTCTTAAAACTGAAAACAAACAATTAAAATCGTCTGTTCTGCCGGAAGAGAAAATGATCGGCGAGAGCGAGCAGATTCAATTAATCAAACAGACAATTAACCAGAGTGCGGCGTCGGATGCCAAAATACTGATTACGGGGGACAACGGAACAGGCAAGGAACTGGTTGCCCGTGATATCCACCGAAAATCCCAACGCAGCGCAAAACCGTTTGTTGAGGTCAATTGCGCCGCCATCCCCGACACGCTGATTGAAAGCGAACTTTTCGGCCACGAAAAAGGCTCGTTTACCGGGGCCCTTACAAACAGAAAGGGAAAATTTGAAATCGCCGACGGGGGCACTCTGTTTCTTGACGAAGTAGCTGATATGTCGCTTTCAGCACAGGCAAAGGTCCTGCGTGTTATCCAGGAAATGCGCTTCGAAAAGGTCGGCAGTGAAGAAACCCAGACTATAGACGTCAGAATTATTGCCGCAACAAACAAGGATATTAAACGCGAAATCGCCGACGGAAATTTTCGTGAAGATCTTTTTTTCCGACTAAATGTTGTACCCATACATGTCCCGCCGTTAAACGAAAGAAAAGAAGACATCCCACTGCTCATAGATTATTTTTTTGAACAGATGAAAAAACGGGAAAATATTGCCGCTTCGGCATTTTCCCTTGAAGCAATTGCACTTTTAGTGGAATACAGGTGGCCGGGAAACGTCAGGGAGCTGAAAAACTTTATAGAACGTGTTACAATAATGTCAGAAGAGGAAATTATTAGTGCCGAAACAGCATCCGGGTACCTTGGCTCAAACAATGACGGTCAGGTTCGGAAGAGCAATCCCCTGATCGATCATTTCAGCGACATGAAACTGACTGACGCTCGTGATGAGTTTGAACGCCGACTTCTGCTGCACAAACTTGAGGAGAACGACTATAACATAACCAGGGCGGCACAAAGTCTGGGTATCTATCCGAGCAATCTGCACGGAAAGATAAAAAAATTCGATATTGAGATTAAGAAATGAAAGAACTGACAAAACGCCAGGAAGAAACATTAAGTTATATCAAGAGTTTTATCGACAAGCACAATTATCCGCCGACAATCCGTGAAATGGCATCTTCTTTCAATATTTCTGTTAAGGGCGCATATGACCATATCAAGGCTTTAGAGAAAAAGGGAAGAATTAAATGCGACGGAAACCGGTCCAGAACAATTGAGATTATCGACCGGAAAAACTCCCATGAACAGGAAACAATTCAAATTCCAATCCTTGGAAAGGTGGCTGCCGGTAAACCTTTATTTGCCGAAGAAAATTTTGACGGCATGCTGAAAATGCCCGCTTCACGGCTCGGCACAGGCCAGTTTTTTGCGCTGCATGTTGCCGGGGACAGCATGCAGGATGTTGGTATCCTGGACGGCGATGTTGCCATTTTTAATCACCGCAATACAGCCGAAAACGGCGATATTGTAGTCGCAATGATAAACGATGAAGCGTATACCCTGAAACGTTTCTACAGGGAAAAAAACAGAATCAAGCTTAAAGCTGAAAACCCCGTTTATCCCCCGATTTACACACAGAACGTCAAGGTTCTTGGAAAACTCAAATGCATTGTAAGGGACTATGACTGATACCGCCTGGCTTCTTGCAGGCCCCGAAACAGGGGAACGGACAATTTTCCTGAAACAAATGAAGAACAGACTCATCGAACAGTTCGGCGAAGAACCGGAGCAGCACCGGTTTTATCCGTTTGAGAGCAGTGTTTCAGATATTCTTTCGCTTATCAAAAACGGCTCGCTGTTTTCCGCCTGGAAGCTGATAATAATCGGCCAGGCTGATCTTTTTAAAAAAGCGGAAGTGGATGAATTTAAATCATACTTGTCCTCGCCATCGGATAACACTGTAATAGTATTTTTATCTGATGAAACATCGCTGAAAAACAGCCTGTCCAAAATTATTCCCAAACAGAACCAGAAAATCTTCTGGGAAATGTTCGAAGGGCAAAAAAAAGGCTGGCTGTCGGGATTTTTCAGAAACCGAAAAATGGAAATTGAATCTGACGCTATTGAAATGCTGCTGACCCTGATTGAAAACAATACGACAGACATGAAAAAGGAATGCGAAAAGCTGGCCGTCTTTTTTGGTGAAGGTGCGCTTATCTCCAAGGCGGATATTGAAAACTTTTTCTATCATGGAAAAGAAGAAAATGTTTTCTCACTTTTCAATAAAATTGCAGCTGCCGATCTTGGCGGCGCCGTGGAGATTCTTCAGAAGATCATGCTCGGCAGCGAAACCAGTACAGTGCAGCTGCTCGGCGGGCTGCTTTGGCAGCTGAGAAATCTCCAGAGCATTGCCGCAGAACTGGACAGGGGAGAGTCATTTCAGACCGCCTGTTATAAAAACAATATCAGGGGTAAAAAAGCGCAGGCGGTATATTCGGACGCGCTAAAACACTACACGGAAGAAAACCTCCGGGACATCATCAGTCTTACCGCCGATTACGATATTAAACTAAGAACGGCAAGGCAGGAACAGCGGGAAATTACCGCCCAGATGTATCTTTATTCAATAATCGAAAAGAAAGGCGCTGCCGCGCCTTTACCCTAGTCAGAAATATCAATTACCGCTGAAACCCCGAACCGGTTGGACGGATACACTCCGTATACAGGCTTGTCCAGAACTATTCCGGCCGACAGGGGTTTCAATCCCGCGCCCCGGATCATTATATAATCGGTACGGTATTTGCCGGACATAATATCCAGGGCTATGCCGGCAGGGTCTCCATTGTCTTCGGCCGCCTGCCGTAATTTTTGATAATTGGAGTTCTTCTGTACATCTATGGTATAACCCGGCCCCTTGCCGGCGCGTTCAAAAACATCAATGAAACCCGCATCTTTAAGTACCTTTATTTCAGGACTGTCCGGCAGCGCGTTGAAACTTCCGGCCACAATTACAGGCCCGGCACCTGCAATACTGTTTATGAAAGATAATGTCCGCCCGGCCTGGACCAGCCTTGTTTCGGCGCCCTCAACAGCATCCTTTACAAGAAGCATATAATCATCAGCATTTATTTCACCGGAAAGATAAGCGTCCGTCAGTCTGCGCAGGCTGTTTTCATCATTGAACAGTGATTCATTCCAGACTGCGGAAAAAATATAAACACCGCCCGCCGTTGATTCGCCTTCAGCCGTTATATCGATTTTCCGTCCGAAAACCTGCACCCCGTCCCGTGCAAACAGCGTAACTGCTCCTGTAGAAAGCGTGCTGTTGAGAGACATTCTGCCTGCAGGTTCGCTTGCAAGTTTTTCGGCCGAAAGTATGGCGTCGCCCTCCTTCAGGTTTAAGGGAAGACTGACGGGACCGAACCTGATGCCGCTGCGGGATACCCAGACATCCGCATTCATGCCTAGCTCAAGCGCTGTCTCTGCGGCAAAGCTTTCCGCCGGGTTTATTCCGTTTAAAATTATAACATCGGCTTCAAGTTCTTTCAGCCCGGTTGTCAGAACTTCCTGACGGAAACCGCGGACTGTTTCTTCTTCATACTCATCACATCTCAGAAATCCGCTGTGATTCATTGCGGACCACGAATTAACAGTTACTACAGTCAACTCTTCAGCGAAGACATAGCCGCTGAATATTACCGCAGTACAGAAGACTGTAAATGCTTTTCTAATTATTCTTTTCGTTTTCATTTCAGCTTTATTATAGTACGTTAAAGCGAATTGGGCAAAAAAAAAGCCGGACTGATTACCGGCTTTAGAAAATTCAGTGACGCCCTAAGCGGCAACTGAATCCTCACTGATTTATAGGGGCTATTACAGACCCTTTTTGATATTTGTTTCTCTCCGCCGGCTCAGCACCGGCGATTACCTTTAGGTGGAGTCATCTGCTCCTCCTTATTCAAGTTTGGAAGCCTCTCGGCTTGTTTACCTCATCTGTTATAAATTTAGTACATAATTTGCCGGAAGTCAATTTTTTTCGATTAATTTTTATTATTCTTTTTATCAGCTTCTGTGCCCGAGTTCTTCAATGAGGGCTTTAGCGGCAGCTTCGGTTAATCCGGCAGCTTTACGCAGGCTGTCTATATCCTGCTTTTTCATCTCTTCAATAGAACCGAATTTCCGAATCAAATGCCTGCTTTTAGCCGGGCCGATTCCCGGCACACTTTCAAGCAAAGAGAACCGGCTGTCTTTTTGCCGCATCTTTTTATTGAATCCTGTTGCAAACCGGTGGGTTTCATCGCGTACATACTGCAGAACCTGAAGCGCCGGATCTCCTTCGGGAAGGTTAATCGGCCGGCTGCTGCCGCTGAGATATATTTCTTCATCGCGTTTCGCAAGGCCGGCAAGGGGGATATAATCCAGACCGAGGGCTGTTAAAACGCCTTTCGCGGCACTGACCTGGCCGGCCCCTCCGTCTATAAGGATAAGATCGGGCATCGGCTGATTTTCATTTAAAAGCCTTGTGTAGCGCCTGGTCACGGCTTCCCTGACTGAAGCGAAATCATCTATCCGGCCGTCAAGAGTTTTTATATGATAATGCCTGTAATTCCTGCGATCCGGAACTCCGTCTTTGAAAGAAACAAGCGATGCCGCCGGGTATTTGCCGTTCAGTTGTGCAATATCGAAGCCCTCGATTCTGCGGGGCATTACACTGAGACCGAGAACATCCTTTAACGCCCTCAGGCCTTCTTCATTCTTTACATGCCGTTTTCGCTTCATAATATCCTGAAACGCGTTCTCTTCCGCCATTTTTAAAATGGATCTGTTCTGGCCTTCCTCCGGGTAAATCAACTGTGGAGCGGCTTTTTTCTCATTCCTGAAAAAATTTTTAATCAGTTCCAGCCTTATCAGCCTGGAAAAATATATCTCATTGGGCAGTTCCTGCTGTTCGGAATAATACTGAATAAAAAACTGCTCGAGAGCTTCTTCATCCGAGGCTCCGAATTCCGTTCGGTAAAGATCCCGGCCGATAAGACGTCCTTCCCGCATCTGGAAGACTGCAAAAGTATAGAGATTCTCAAAAGATGAAAATGCTATAAAATCGCGTCTCAACTCGTTGAAATCCACAATTTTCTGATTAAACTCATCTATCAACCCTTCCGCGGCCAGATATGCATCCCTGAATTCCGCCGCTTTCTCATATTCCCGGGATTCCGAGGCTTCCATCATATTTTCTTTCAGCCATTTTAATAAACTTTCATTATCACCAGAGAGAAGCTCTTCCACCTTTTTTATTATCTTTTCATAATCTTCAGCTGTTATCCTGCCTACGCAGGGCCCGGAGCAACGTCCTATATGGTAATAAAGACATGGGTTTTCACGTTTCTTCAGAACACCCCTGCATTTCCGAAGCAGAAACATCTTTTCAATTGTTTCAAGATAAATCGATAACAGCCCGGCCGACGGGAAAGGACCGAAATACCTGGACCCGTCACGGATAATTCTTCTGGTTTTAAACACCCTTGGAAACTCTTCATTTGTTACCCGGACAACAGGATAGCTTTTTCCGTCTTTAAGCCTTATGTTGTATCTCGGATTCCATTTTTTTATCAGTATGTTCTCAAGAAGAAGCGCTTCATATTCTGATTCAGTTATAATCGTTTCAATCTCGCAGATTTTTGAAACAAGAACTGAAGTTTTCGGATCACGATTTTTCAAAAAATAGGATCCTACTCTTTTTTTCAGATTAACGGCTTTTCCGACATATATGATTTTCCCGGTTTTATCTTTCATCAGATATACGCCTGATGATTCCGGAAATTCGGAAACGGCTTCTTTCAGTTTGTCCATTAACCTAATATAAAGCCAATTTTAAAAATAAACAATTTTGAAAAACAGATTAATATCCGATTATTAATAAGAAGTTATGCGTAAAATAAATTTTTATATTCTGATCATTTCATTATTTTTTTCACTGCTGGAACCGCTGTTCTCCGAAGAGATCGTTCTGGGCGGTGAAGACGGCTGGTCCGGCATCAGCATGATGAACAGCCGTCTGAATACAGAATCAGGCAGTGCTGAAATTCAGCTGGCCGACAACGAATACCCTGTTACACCCGATACAGAAATGCTGTTTCATTTTAACGGCAGCATCTTCGATGAGGGAGGATTATACAAAATCAAACAGAACCAGGGCGTCCGGCTTTCTGATGAAATCAAGCGTAAAGGAGAAGCGTCTGCTGTTTTTCCCGGAGATAATACATTTCTTGAATTGATTCCTTCAGATACTGCTCTTTTTGCTGCCGGAAGCGGGAAACTCACCGATTTTTGTATTGAATTCTGGCTGAATCCTTCCAGACTCTCAGAGGGAGAACACATTATTCAATGGACGGGGGCCGTATCTGCACAGGGTAAAACATATCAGCAGGAGATTCTATGCGGTATTTCCGATCGAAATATGTTTTGGGATTTCATTAATATTTTTCTGACTCCGCAACTGGGTGAAACAAAATTTACCCTTACATCATCTCGTTCGCTTATTCCAAAGCGATGGCATCACCACATGCTGCGTTATGACAGTTCAATCGGACTTCTGGAATATCTTATCGATGGTGTTCCGGAAGACATGGTTTATACAACTCCTACAGGAAAGGAACAGGCTGAAATTTATTCGTCTCTTATCGGCGCGGCAAAACCGTCACGTTTCATGGTCGGCCGGGGATACACAGGCTATCTTGACGAACTCAGGATAACCGGCGAGTTCAGCAGCCCGGATTTAAACCGGTTCAGCATGAACAGCGGAACTGTCATTTCAGATATAATAGATCTTGATTATTCCGATTCAAGGTTCCTGAAACTTGATGCTGATTATACTTATGCCGGAAAAACCCAAATTCATTTCTTCTACAGGCTATCAAACAGATATTTCCATCCCGATGCCGAATACCCGCAATGGAAACAGCTTGAACCGGGAGAAATTCTATCACCTGATGAAAAAGGTAAATACATCCAGATTATGGCTGAACTGTATCCGGACGGAACCGGAATTAATTCGCCGCTGCTTAAAAGTATGACTATCAATTATGAGAAGAACCTGCCGCCCCTGCCGCCGGCATATCTCTCTGCAAAAGCCGGAAACGGCAAGGCTGTTCTGAACTGGAGTTCCGTCACCGACGTTGATGTTGCCGGTTACCGTATTTATTACGGAACAAAACCCGGTATTTACTTCGGGAAAGATGCTGCCGCCGGAGAGTCTCCTGTTGACGCGGGAAAAACGCTTTCGATAGAAATTGACGGACTTAAAAACGGCATATTATACTATTTTACTGTAACTTCATATGACAACGCTGAAGAACCCCATGAAAGCATATTCTCAAGGGAAGTCAGTGTAAGACCTTCAGCAATAATCAGGGAATAATAATGAGCAAAGACCTGTTAAGCCGATCACGATACGCACTTCTCACCGGAGATTTGGGCCAGGCGGAAAGCCTGTGTATGAAATTATTAAAAAAAGAACCGGACAACACCTCCGGTCAGTTGCTTCTCGGCAGTATTTTTGTACGGGAAGGAAAACTTCAGAGCGCGCAAAAGGTCTTTGAAACCATGCTGCAGAAGGATCCTGAAAATGTAGATACCCTGATTGATTCTGCGCTTGTTTACCAGAAACGCGGAAAATTGAAAACAGCGCTTAACACCGCACAGAAGGCCTACAGGCTTGCCGGAGACCGGGCGGATATAATCTATAATATCGGAAACATTCACCGTCAGCTTGGAGAGCTTTCCAGGGCAGAACAGATTTACCGACTGGCAATAGAGAAAAAACCTGATTTTATTCCCACATATAACAACCTTGCCCTTCTTTTGTCCGAAGCCGGAAAAAATAAAGAGGCCGAAAAAATCCTGACACAGGGACTTTCCATCGATGAGAACAATCCCGGCCTTCATTTCAATCTGGCTAACATTTACCGTAAAAGAGGGGAAGATAAAAAAGCCGAAAAGGAATACAGGACTGCATTAAAAATAAATCCCGGTTGGGAAGATTGTCTTTTAAACCTTGGAGATCTTTTACAGAAAAAAGATCCCGACGAGGCATCGCGTCTGTACCAAAAGGTCCTTGACCTTTCTCCCGGTTCGCCTGAAGCAAAATGCAGAACCGGTGAAATTGCTTTCGACCTCGGCGACACTGACAAGGCAGAGATTATTTTTTCTGAACTGCTTACCGACAACCCTTTTTACACCCCGGCCGCTGTTAATCTTTCAGCAGTTTATTATTCGCTTAAGAACCTGCCTGCCGCGGAGAAACTTCTGCGGGAACACCAGGAAAATGATCCCGACAACATGGAACTGCGGCTTCTTCTTGGCAATATCCTGCTTGAAACCGGAAAATATAACGAGGCATTTTCTATTATCAGGTATATCCTGGACCGCAATCAAAATGAAAGCCGGGCATGGTTTGCAATGGCAAGACAATTCAGTCTCAGCGGAAAAAAGGACCGGGCCTTAAACACATACAGAAAAGGGCTTAATATTGATCCTGATGCTCATGATGCAAGACTGCAGCTCGCACTTCTTTTAAAGTCGCTGAACAAAACAGACGGAGCCATTACAGAATGCGAATACATCTATAAAAACAGTCCGGAAGATTTTGCGCCGGCACTTTTGCTTGCTGAACTTTACATTGAAAATAAAAATTTCCGGAAAGCTGCAACGATTCTTGAAAAACTTTCTGCGGCGGCCCCTGAGGACATCAAGCTCCTGCAGATGTTTGCTGAAACCGCAAAAGAAGCCGGATTAACTGAAAAGGCGCTGCAGGCAGCTGAAAAACTGGCCGCATCCGGCAATGAGGACCAAACGGATTTTGATCTTGAAGAACTAAATGAAAACCTGAAATTTTATGATGAAATGGCTGTTCAGTATGCCCGGGAATACGGAAGCAGCTGGAACAGAAATCTGAAAGCCCTTGCCAGAACAATGGAGCCAATTCAGCAGCATGAAGAAGCAAGTTTTATGCTTGACGGGCTTCAGGACATAGCCGGAGAATACGTACCCATTCTTGATGTCGGAGGAATTGATCCCGTCATCCTTTTTGATGAAGAAGAAGAAGAACTTACCATAACCGATGAGGATGAGTTTATCCCGCCGCCGGAAGAGGATGAAGAACCGGAACCGGAAGAAATTGAAAAAATCGAGGAAATTGAATCTTTGCCTGCACCTGCAGCACCTTCGGGGGCTCCGGCCGTAGATTCATCAAAACCGGCCCCTCCTCCGCAGCCGGCAATGCCGTTGAATTTCAACAGTCCGCTGACAATTAAACTGGAAACTCCGCCGATTGTTATCCAGAAGGCACCTCCTCCGCCCGAACCGGAGCCCGAACCGGAGCCCGAACCGGAGCCGGACATTGAGGAAGAGCAGGAAATTGTAAACGTTGAACCCCGGGAAGAACCGGTAGAAGAAGAAAACAATATCTTCGGATATCTCGATAATCTGACAAAATATCTGCCTTCGGACAAGCTTGACGAATACCGATCAAGCGATATGAGACTCAAACTTGCAGCACTAAAGGCCAAGATGGCCGGGGATCCCGGACTTATCGCACGCATTCAGAGCAGCAGGGAAGAAACCGCTCCGAATAAAACAGATGTTCAGAAAGTAAAATTGACAAACAACCGTATTGGTAATACCCTGAATTTCATGACAGGTCTGACCAGGGCCCTTCCCGATTCCAGAATCGCCGATTCGCTGAGCGACAGACTGAAAAATATTCTCAACAAGCTAGATGATTATAAAAAGGAAGAGCCGGATGATAAAGACGATTGAAAAGTTTATTGACAGAATGCCCAGTCTGCCGACTACGGTTACCAGGGTTATGGAGATCTGTGATGATCCGGCTACGTCGCCGGCTGATCTTAATAAGGTTGTCGGTCTTGATCCTGTTATTATGGGAAAAGTTATGCAGCTTATCAATTCCGCATATTACGGACGGCCTAACAAG
This sequence comes from Spirochaetia bacterium, assembly GCA_963675665.1. Lineage (GTDB taxonomy): Bacteria > Spirochaetota > Spirochaetia > UBA9216 > UBA9216 > Thalassospirochaeta. The sequence continues at coordinate 899,860 of OY776510.1, read as the reverse complement.
ATAACATCCCTCGTCAGGGCCATTATTCTGCTCGGCCTGAATACGGTAAAAAATCTTGCTTTAAGTACCGCTGTTCTCGGCAGTATCTCCGCAGGCAAAAGCAACGACATCCTGAATATGGACGGTTTTTGGGAACATTCCCTCTGCGCCGGGGTAATAGCGAAAAAGATAGCTGTTAAAATAGGGATTGATCCCAAACAGCATGAAGAATTCTTTATTGCCGGGCTGCTCCATGATATCGGCAAAATACCGTTTACAAATTGTTATCCGCAGGAATACCTTGCAGCCATCTCGAATTCGGACAGGAATAAAACTGCTTTAAACCGGGTTGAAGAATCACTTTTCGGTTTTGACCACCAGGCGGTCGGCTCGCTTGTCGCCGATCACTGGAAAATCGAAGGCGGAATAAGGGATGCGCTGGCTTATCATCACGCCACTTCCGAATATAAAGGTGACAACAAACAGCTTGTATATGCAGTTGCTGTAGCAGATTACATGTCGTTATACCTGGAACGGGGTTTTGCCGGAAACAGATACCCCGAAGAACCCGCCGCCGGGATATATGAGGCGCTTGGCGTAGGTTTTGAAGATCTTGAAGCAATGAGCCCGGTTTTCAAAGAAGAGATTGAAAAAGCCCGTGTATTCCTTAAAATTTCCGGAGGATGAAATGAAAGTTAAATTCTGGGGCGTTCGCGGTTCTACACCCTGTCCCGGCCCTGATACGGTCAGAATCGGCGGAAATACCGCCTGCCTTGAACTTCGTTATGGAAAAGACGATGAATTGATTATAATTGACGCCGGGTCAGGCATAAGGCTGCTGGGCAATCATCTTATGAAATCAGGCAACTGCCCGAAACAGATCAGGATTTTTCTTACGCATACACATTCGGATCACATAATGGGGCTTCCTTATTTCACCCCGATTTACATTCCTGGGTTTAAAATCGACATTTACGGTCCGGTGACTTATGAAGAAGAAGGACTTGAGAAGATTATATCGGACCAGTTTTCATACAGGTATTTTCCGGTTAAGCATTCCGAATTAAGCGCCAAAATGAATTATCATCATTTACAGCAAACGGAATTTATATCAGGTGATCTAAAAATTTCTACACATTATCTGAACCACCCGATTCTGACGCTCGGATACCGTTTTGAACATAACGGCGCCGTTGTAAGCACCGCCTATGACACTGAACCCTTTTTCAACCTGTTTCCCGAAAATCCGGAGGATCCGTCATATGATGAATTTGCCGCTACCGAAGGCAGAATTGCTGCTGAAGAGGCAAATGAAGAAATTGGCAATTTTCTTGCCGGGTCTGATATCCTTGTTCATGACAGCCAGTACACCGAAGCGGATCTGATGTCCAAATACAGGGGCTGGGGCCATACATCATTTGAAAGGGCTATTAAAACTGCGGGCGAAAACAAAGTTAAAAAACTGCTGTTCTTTCACCATGCCATGGAACGTTCCGACACAGAACTGGAAAATCTCCTGGAGGGTTACCGGAAAAATGAAGCATCGGCATATCCGGACCTCGAAATAGATCTGGCGCGGGAAGGCTCCGTCGAATCCTGCGGAAAACCTGATGCGGATGCTGACTCAGGGGAAAAAGCCGGTCTTTATTCCGCTGCCGAAGATTATATCAAACCATGAATCCTTATTGAAGCTTATTCTGACCGCTGCGCCCGTAGGCATGATTATCCCCGGATCATTGCAGAATTCCTGTGCGGCCCAGCTGATTCCGTTATTATGAGAAAAAAGAAAAACATCCGAATAACAGTCATCGAGATTCCTGACGCAATCCAGAATATCTCCCGGCGACGGGAGATACAACCTTTCATCCAGCTGAATGCTGTCCGGAGTAAACCCGTATCCTGAGAACGAAGCAAACAATTCTGCGGTCTCAAGCGCTCTTGCCGCGGGACTTGATATCAGAAAATCAGGTTTCACATCTGCTTTAATAATAAGTTCGGTTGTGCGTCGCGTCTTTTCAACGCCCTTCTCCCTCAGCGGACGATCAAAATCCCGATATGAAGAATCATGGACAGCTGAAGAATGACGAAAAAGGGTAAGAAACTTCAATTTAAAGAAGCTCCAGTTTCATTTCCTTTTCATTACCGTGAAATTCGCCGGTATCTACAAACCCGAGGCTCTTAAAAAACCATGATGCATTTCCTTTTTCAGGAACGTAACAAAGATAAATTTCGTTGCAGTCCGGAAGATTATTCAGAAAATCAATCACCATCTCCATAGCTTCACGGGCATAACCCAAACCCTGATAGTCCTTGTCTATCATAAATCTCCATATTTCATAATGGGGAGTATCCGGATCCAGATACAGAAGTATGAAACCTACAGCTGTGTTATCGGCATAGATGGCCCTCATCCAGGAAAATCTTGAGAAATGGGCCTGTGCAATTGATTTTGCGTTGCTGGTAAGAAGATGTCTCTGTTCTTCAGCAACTTCAAGAGAAAGAATATCGGACAAACTGTCTTCTGTAATTTCCTGCAGGCTGATTTTAGCCTTTTTACTCATTTTTCATTCCTCCGCCTGTATTATAGCAGAATTTATTCCCTGCTCTCAAGTTCTTTAAAAATATCTTCGGGTTTGATTTCGACGGCAGCAAGAAAAACCAGCAGATGATACAGAAGATCCGCCGCTTCATAGATAATTTCGCCCCGTTCTTCAGCCAGAAGCAGTTCTATTGCTTCCTCTCCCGTTTTTTTCTTTATCTTTGATACCCCCGAATTGAACAGATGGGTCGTATAAGATCCCTCGGGCATTTCTTTTTTACGTTTCTCAATTACATTATAAAGCCGTTCAATTATTGATTTACCATCTGTAATGCCGCCGCCTGCAGGCTTTCTTTCGTCCTGCTCTGCTCTTTCGCCATCAGTATCCGCCGCAATTACAGCCTCATACCATCCGGGTCTTTCCCGGAACCCGCCGGCCCGGCCTAACCGGTCTTCCGGCAGCAGGCGTTCCGTTTCGGAATTTACAGCCCAGATCAGGCTGTTCTCTATGCTTTTTTTATATCCTTTGTCATTAGTCTGAAGTACCGTCTCAACACCACCAGAGGCATTCAATACTATAAAGGGCTTGATCCCGCTGCTCATTTTACCACTCCGTATTCCCGGTTTCACTCTGATATTCTGTAATCACTGATTTTATATCTATCCGGCCTTCGTATATCGCTTTGCCTGTAATAATGCCGGCAATTCCGCTGTCCCTGCCTTTTTCCGTCACACTCCTGATATCTTCCGCCGAACTTATTCCCCCTGAAAGTATTACCGGCAGGCCCGACCGGGTTGCTATTCTAATTGTATTCTCCAAATCCGGGCCGCTGAGCATTCCGTCTCTGGCTATATTTGTAAAGACGATACTGATTATCCCCATTTCCGAGCAGGCTTTTGCAAGATCGGCATCTTTAAGCCCGGACCCTTTTTCCCAGCCGGAAACTTTTACTTCACCGTCAAGAGAATCAATCCCGGCGATGAAGTACCGACCGAATTCTGCTATCCATCCGGCAACCAAATCCGGTTTTTTTACCAGAACAGTTCCGGCAATCATACGTGTTATTCCGCAGTCAACAAGCTCTCTGACGTCATCCGTAGTACGTATTCCTCCGCCGGTTTCAATGATGCACGATACGTTTGCCCTAATTTTTTTTATTACGGACCTGTTGTTTCCGTCCCCCCGGGCGGCATCCAGATCGACAATATGAATACGTTTTGCCCCGGAAGCTTCAAACATTTTTGCTGTTTCCAGAGGATCATCATTATAAATTCTTGAAGTTCCGTAATCACCCTTTGTCAGTCTTACACATTTTCCGTCTATCAAATCTATTGCAGGTATAATAATCATGCTTCAAGATTAAACTATAAGCGCATTGTAGGCAATATTGCATTAATCAGTTCTTTTTGTTAAGATTGCCTCATTATGATAGCCAAACCTGATTGTGTAGTATGCCTGCTTAAACAGTATCTTCAGATCAGCCGCATGTGCGGCATCGGTGAAGAAGAATTAAGCATTGAATTTCATAAACTGCTGGAAAATCTTGCTGATCTTGCCGACGCTGTAACCCCGCCCGAAATGGCCGCCTATCTTACCGTAAAGATTAAGGAAGCTACAGGAATCGCCGATCCGTATAAAAAAATAAAGGTCGCAAGTAATGAAGCGGCAATGAAGCTGTATCCGCAGCTGAAAAAACGCGTCACAGAGGCTGATAACCCGTTTGCAGAAGCGCTTGCACTTGCAATTGCAGGCAACCTGATTGACTTCGGAGCAAAGGTTTCACTTGATTTAAATGAAGCGCTTGAAGAAATTCTTGACCAGCCGCTTTTTCAGCATATAGAAAACGGAGACGATTTCAATGACGGGCTTTTCATGCTCGAGGATTTCCACATTGATTTGAAACAGGCTGAAAATATCATTTATCTCGGAGACAACGCCGGCGAGATTGTCTTCGACCGGATTTTCATTGAAACCCTGCTTACCGATTTTCCCGATAAAAAGATTACTTTCGTTGTCCGCGGCGGACCGGCGCTCAATGACGCGCTGTTGGAAGACACCAGAACAGTGGGCATAGACAAATTAGTTGAAACAATCAGTTCCGGTGCGGCAACAGCGGGAACCGTTTTATCGGAATGTGATCCAGGTTTTATTACAAGACTCAATTCGGCCGATATTATTATCTCGAAAGGACAGGGAAACTATGAAGCCCTGTCGGGAGAAAACCTGCCGCCGACATGGTTTCTTTTTAGAATAAAATGCGCCGCGGTAGCACAGGACGCCGGAGGCCCCGAGGGCTCACTGGTGCTTAAAAAGAACAAAGTAAAGGTATTGACCTAACCGGTCATTAACATAAATACTCATGTATAACGGCTTTTAAAAAGCGGGCCGTAAATAATTTCAGGAGGAATGATAAAATTGCTTCCATGCAATTTTATCATTTTGAAGTTGTAAAACAAAAACTGCAACGCAGTTTAAACTGCAAACGCAGTTTAGCTTTACAACCTCACCTCTTAAAACCCGCATCCATGCGGGAACTTTTTATAGGAGGAATGATAAAAAGTCTTCATGAGCTGGTGAATTGATATACTGCCTTAACTTTAATTGAGGCAGTAAGGTTACTGTTCGACATTTTTACTGGTCCGCGAGACCGTTTAGGAGATTGAAGAGCCGTAACCGAAACATTCAATGGTCTGCGAGACCGGATAGGAGAATGGAACAATTCACCGTATAGGCACTGCTTCAAACTATTGGAGATAGAACATGAAGATGAGTATTGGCGTGGATCTTCACAAAACGCAGTTTACAGTATGCCTTTTAAGTGAAGACCGAAAAATTGATCAATTGGGAATGTATCCGACCAGCGGAAATGGTTATGGAGCATTTCTGAAAATGCTGGATGAATATTGTGAAGAGGAATATGAGTTGAGAGCAGCGGTGGAAACAACCGGGAATGCCCGTTATTTCCGCAATAAACTGTTAAAGGCTGGAGTCGAAGTGGTTGTAGTGAATACTTTGAAATTCAAGGTAGTGAATGAATCTGTAAAAAAGACAGACAAACATGATGCACGCACCCTGGCGGAGTTTCTTGAGAAAGACATGCTGCCTGAATCGATATTATGTTCCCAAGAGAGTGAGGATATTCGAAGGGTGCTGAAATCCAGGTCGATACTGGTAAAATCTGTTGTGTCGTTAAAGAACCAGGTGCATGGCTTATTACTTGGTTATGGAATAGAGACCAAACGCGGACAGCTGCAGAGTAAAAAAGAAAGGCAGCGAATCCTGAACGGTCTCGAGGACCACGACTTTTACGGAAGCGCTGCCAAAACGGTAATACCGTTACTGGATATGATAGATAATCAGGCATCGCAAGTCAAGCAGCTTGAAAAGGTTTTGGCTGAGCTTGTGGAGGACGATGAAGATGTTGAGCTTCTGCAGACAATACCAGGCGTGGGTCTAATAACAGCAGCAACAGTAAGAGCCTATACAGACGATATCGGCAGATATGATAGTGCGAAGAAATATGCAGCAAACGCCGGGCTTGTGCCATGGGTGCAGAACTCAAATATGACAATACATCATGGACATATAACAAAGCGTGGGCCTGTAGAACTGAGGACAGCCTTCGTACAGATGGTGATGGGAATGGTTCGTATGCAAAAGAAGACCGGGACGTACCGAATAATGACGAAGTATGCAGCGATGAAGAAGCAGAAAGGCTCGGGTAAGAGTGTAATAGCTGCCGCCCGCAAGATGAGCACTTTGGTATATACAATTTTAAAAACCAGAGAGCCGTTTGATCCGATGAAAATGGCTTTTAGAAAAGAATACAGGGAAATGCAGGCAGCAGCATGGGAAGCTGTAATGGTCGGTTGATATCCGACCAGATCATAAGCTTATATTTTTAGCTTGTGGTTGACTTTTTATAGGAGATCCAAATGAGCATTAAAACGCTTCCCTTTTCAGAAGAGCAGCTTAAAAAGATTATTGAGAAATACCCTACACCATTTCATATTTATGATGAAAAAGCGATACGGGAAAATGCAAAAAAGCTCTATAAGCTCTTCAACTGGGTTCCGGGCGGATTTAAAAACTTTTTTGCTGTAAAAGCCTGTCCGAACCCGCATATTATGAAAATACTCAGGGAAGAAGGAATGGGAGCTGACTGTTCGTCTTTGCCTGAACTGATGCTCGCCGATGCAGTCGGACTGAAAGGAAACGAGATTTTCTTTTCGTCAAACGACACCCCGGCTGAAGAATATCTGAAAGCAAGGCAACTTGACGTAATCATTAATCTCGATGATATCAGTCATATCGATTATCTGGAAGAAGCAGCCGGTATTCCCGACGGAATCTGCTTCAGGTACAACCCGGGCCCCCTGAAGGAAGGAAATGTTATTATAGGCAAGCCGGAAGAGGCCAAATACGGTTTTACACGTGAACAGCTTTTTGAAGGATACCGGAGATTAAAAGAAAAAGGCATTAAACATTTCGGCCTTCACACAATGGTGGCCTCAAATGAGCTTAACTGGGAATATTTTGTTGAAACCGCCGATATTCTTTTTCAACTTGTTCTCGATTTGAACAGGGAACTTGGTATTACCTTTGATTTTGTTAATCTCGGCGGCGGTATAGGTATTCCGTACAAACCGGAAGAAGAGCCCGTAGATCTTGCAAAAGTCTCTGCCGGAATAAAAGCTCTTTATAAAGAAAAAATTGAGAAAAACAGCCTTTCGGCACTGAGAATCGTAATGGAATCCGGAAGAATGATTATGGGGCCATACGGTTACCTGGTATCAAAGGTTCTTCACAGAAAAGAGACATATAAAACTTTTATCGGTATGGATGCCTCAATGGCCAACCTGATGAGACCTGCGCTTTACGGGGCATATCATCATATCACACCGATAGGCAAGGAAAATAAACCTGTCGAAGGCCCGGTTGACGTAACAGGTTCCCTCTGTGAGAACAACGACAAGTTCGCAATTGACAGGGAACTGCCGCATCTCGAACGTGGAGACGTCCTTGTGTTCCATGATACAGGAGCACATGGTTATGCAATGGGATTCAACTACAACGGAAAATTACGAAGCGCTGAACTGCTGCTTGAACCCGACGGATCAGTAGTTCAGATCAGACGTGCAGAAACGCCGAATGATTATTTTGCCACTCTTGATTTTCCCGGACTTGTGTAAAATATTTTAGTCTGATTGTAAAAGAATAATCTTTAAGGAATTATCTCCAAAAACAAAAAAAGCCCCGTTTGGGACTGCTGTTAACAATTGACGGTTATCCGTTCCAGCGCTATGCGAAACTCCTGTTCAATCTCTTTTTCATCATTGAGCATCAGAATCCTATTCCTGAAATCATTATCCCGAAGAATTCTGCTTAATGCCGAAATCAACTGGAGATATTCATGATGACCGTTTTTCGGATTGGCAACAATAAACAGAAGATGCACCGGTTTGTTATCAAGGGCTTCGTATTCAATACCTTTCCGGGAAATCCCAAGCGCTACATACAGCGTATCAACCACATCGGTCTTGCCGTGCGCAAAGGCAACGCCGTGTCCCAAACCCGTAGAGAGCTTTTTTTCCCGCTCAACCACAACCCGTTCAAAAGAAGAAAGATTACTAATATTTTTAAAAACGGGAGCTTTCGATAACAGCTCATGGATTGCATCGAACTTTTCCACACTCTGAAGATTACAAATTACCGACCCGTTACAAAAATTCTGAATCACAACGTCACCATCGGTCAAGCTTAATTAAAAATCATTTATTAATCCAGATATTTGATTGCTTTTTTTGGAGATTTAATACAATCATCAGAAATTAGCTATGTGTCGGATTATGCAGGCCCGGATTGAAAATATAACAAATTTTCTATAGGATAAGGAAACAATTATGAGAATGGAAGTATTTTTCAAGGACCCCGGACTCGACGGCAGATCACACAGGCTTGTCGAAAGTCTAAGAACATCCGTTTCCGCTTCAATAGAGAATATCTCTATAGCGGATATATACATAACCGATTTCACCGGCATTGACGAATCTGCAGCGGAAGAGATATTTTCCGACCCGGTGGCGCAGTGCGTCAGCTTCGGAAAACCTGCAGCGGAACTTAACAGGGAAAGCTGGGACTACCTGTTTGAAATTTCCTATAAAACAGGCGTTACAAACCCTACTGCAATAACAGCCAGAACAGCAATCGGTGCCGCTGTCGGTCAAACCCTTCCCGGAGAAACCATAGTACAGACGGCAAGACAACTATTAATAAAATGCGGCCTGTTGAATGAAACAGAGATGACCGCCCTGAAAAAACACCTGTATAATCCTCTTATCGAACAGGCTGTTATAATTTCCGCCGGGGAATGGTCGGAAGGAAAACGCTTTCCGGATATCTACCCTGCAAAAGTTGCAGAAAGCAGTATAGATATCGAAACATTCGATATTACCTCAATGTCGGACAAGGAACTTCTGTCCTTTTCACGAAAAAGACTGCTTGCGCTGACTCTTGAAGAAATGAACGCAGTAAAAAAATATTATGCAAGCGGGAAGGTTACCAAATCAAGATTGAAAGCAGGTCTCGGCGCCGAAGCAACCGATGTAGAAATCGAGATGATAGCCCAGACCTGGTCCGAGCACTGTAAACACAAAATTCTGAATGCGGCAGTTGTATATACCGATACAGATACTCAAACAACTGAAAAAATCGGATCCCTTTTTAAAGAATACATTCGCGACACAACCGATGAGATATCCAAGGAAAAAGATTATCTGCGCTCCGTTTTTCACGATAATTCAGGCGTGATTGTTTTTGATGATGATAATCTGATTTGTTTCAAGGTTGAAACTCATAATTCGCCTTCGGCTCTTGATCCGTACGGCGGCGCGATAACTGGCATCGTGGGTGTTAACCGCGATATTCTCGGCACGGGAAAGGGCGCCCGCCCTATTTTTAACACAAACTACCTGTGCTTCGGAGAGGTTACAGCTCCCGAAGAAAAGATCCCGGAAGGGCTCCTTCATCCGCGACAGATTATGGAAGGCGTTCACCGCGGAATAGTCGACGGCGGAAACCAGTCGGGCATCCCTGTAGTCGGCGGAGGATTTCTGTTCGACGATAGCTATACCGGAAAACCGCTGGTTTTCTGCGGGACCGGAGGGATTCTTCCTGCTGAAATAGACGGCGAAGGTTCCTGGATCAAACATATAGAAGCCGGACACAAAGCAGTTATGCTCGGCGGGCGTATAGGAAAAGACGGAATCCACGGCGCGACCTTTTCATCGCTTGCGCTTGATGAAGAATCGCCGACATCTGCAGTACAGATTGGAGATCCGATAACCCAGAAAAAACTCAGTGATTTCCTGATTGAAGCCCGGGACAAAGGATTATACGCCGGCCTCACCGACAACGGCGCCGGAGGTCTTTCGTCGTCGCTTGGCGAGATGGCCGAATTCAGCAACGGAATCCGCATAGATCTTGATAAATGCCCGCTGAAATACAGCGGCCTCGCCCCATGGGAAATCCTGGTGTCGGAAAGCCAGGAACGTATGAGCCTTGCAGTCGCTGACGATACCCTTGAAGCGTTTAAACAGCTTGCCGCCGCACGCGGGGTTGAAGCCGTCGAGATTGGAGAATTCACCGATGACGGCTATATCGATCTCCGTTATAAAAACCGCCCGGTCGGACTACTGGAGCTGGAATTTCTGCACGACGGACTGCCGAAAATGCAGCTTAAAGCCGAATGGAAAAAAACGCGCACCGGGGTTGTTTCTCTGGAAAAAGCAGGGAAAGGATCGTATTCCGATACGGCTGAAGCAAACAGCGAAATGCTTCTTAAGCTTCTTGCCGAACCCAATATAGCATCAAAAGAGGGTTTAATCAGACAGTACGACCACGAGGTTCTTGCCCAGTCGGTGATGAAACCCTTCATCGGCGTCAACAGTGACGCTCCTTCGGACGGAGCGGTACTGCGGCCCGTCAGAAACTCCAGGAAGGGCGTAACCGTAACTCACGGGGTTTGTCCCAGGTTCGGAGACGCGGACGCTTACGATATGGCAATGTGCGGCGTCGACGAAGCCTACAGGGCTCACATCGCGGTCGGCGGCGACCCGGAAAGAACCTCTGCACTGGACAATTTCTGCTGGCCTGATCCTGTTCAGAGCCCTGATAACCCGGACGGCGAATACCGTATGGCACAGCTGGTCCGCGCCTGCAAAGGCCTAAGGGACGCCTGCACAGCATACGGAATGCCCCTTATCTCGGGAAAGGATTCCATGAAAAATGAGTCAAAAATAGGCGGGAAAAAAATACCGGTTCGGCCGACTTTGCTGATTTCGCAAATGGGAATAATAAGTGACGTAACCGGAGCCGTCACTTCCGATTTTAAGGAAGACGGAGATTTAATCTATATTCTCGGGGAAACCCGTGAGGAACTAGGCGGAAGCTTCTATGAAAAGCTTATGGCACAGCAGAACGGCGACGACCGTTCCGACAGCCTGTTCAATCTCGGCGACTGCCCGTCTGTAAAAACCGGAGAGGCTCTTGAGCTGTACCGCAAACTTCATAAAGCGATGCAGGAGGGTCTTGTTAAATCCTGCCACGATCTCTCCGACGGAGGCCTCGCGGCGGCTGCTGCAGAGTCGGCCCTGGGCGGAAGGCTCGGCGCAGAAATAAACCTTGATGATGTTCCTGTTTCCCGGGGTGATTTTGAAACAACCCGAATGCTGTTCAGTGAAACTCCGTCGCGCTTTATTGTTTCGGTTTCGTCCGCAGACAAAACAAGGTTCGAAGAAATCATGAAGGGAACCAGGACGGCTGAAACCGGCAGGGTCACAGGAGGCCCGGAGGTGCAGAAGAATATGTTGACATTCACCCGGAACGGAAGAATATGCCTTGAAACCGATATAAACAGCATAGAAAAAGCCTGGAAGAGCTTTAAATAGGAGAAAGAATGAAAATTAAAACCTGCATTATTACAGGCTTCGGAATTAATTCGGATCGGGACCTTGCGGACGCATTCAGCATGGCCGGATCCGAAACTGAACTCCTTCATATAAACGATCTTATAGCAAAGCCTTCGCATCTGGACGACTTTCAGATTCTCGGCTTTCCCGGAGGTTTTTCATTCGGCGACCACCTCGGCTCCGGCCTTGTTTTTGCCCATCTTTTCAAAAAGCATCTTAAAGACAGCCTTCAGAAATTTGTGGATAACGGCAACCTGATTATCGGCATATGCAACGGCTTTCAGGTTCTTGTAAAAATGGGAGTTCTGCCGAACATAAACGGATCCTGGAAACCGGAAGTTACTCTTGTCCATAATGACTGCGGAACATTTATCGACGACTGGGTCAGGCTTGAAGTTAAAAAGGACTCGCGTTGTGCCTGGCTTAAGAATATCGACTCAATCGAGCTCCCAATCAGACACGGAGAAGGCCGTTTTATTACCGAAAACGAAAAGATCATGAATTATATAACAGAAAACAATCTCGACGTTTTAAAATACTCCGGCTGGAACCCAAACGGATCCGCTGAAAACATTGCCGGAATCACCGATAAAACAGGCCGGATTCTCGGACTGATGCCTCATCCGGAAGCCTTCATTCATCCTGAAAATCATCCGCTCTGGACAAGAAAAAAAGTTGATCGCGGTTTCGGTCTTGATATAATAAAAAACGGCGTAAATTATTTTAAAAATTAAAACTGTGGAGATACTTATGAAAGCAATGGAAATAGCAGACAATGTATACCGGATAGCGGCAAATATCGGCAATAAAGACCTGTTTGAGGGGATATGGCCCATTCCGGAAGGCGTCTCAATAAATTCGTATCTGGTGAAGGGCGAGAAAACAGCCCTGATTGATCTGGTAAAAGACTGGGACGACGCATTAATACAGGTAAACGAGCAGCTGACGGATGCCGGGTTCAGCATTGAAAACATCGATTATCTTGTTCTGAACCATATGGAACCTGATCATACCGGTTGGCTTACGGAAATGAAACAGAAAAACCCGGATCTTAAAATATACTGCTCAAAAAAGTCCGTTCCGCTGATTAAGGCCTTTTACAAGATTGAGGAGAATGTTTTCCCGGTAGAATCCGGAGACAGCCTGGATCTCGGCGGCGGCAAAGTCCTCTCCTTTATAGATGCACCGAATGTTCACTGGCCGGAAACAATGGTCACATACGAAATGTCCTCGGGCGTTCTTTTTTCATGCGATGCTTTCGGTTCTTTCGGCCGGGTCACAGACCATATATTTGATGATCAGCTTACGCCGGAAGAAAAAGTTTTTTATGAATGGGAAACCCTGCGTTATTACGCCAATATAGTATCAACATTTTCCGGTTTTGTTCTGAAGGCCATAGACAAGCTTTCCGGACTTGATATAAAAGTGATCGCTCCTTCCCACGGAATAATCTGGCGGAAAAATCCCGAAAAAATAATTGAAACATACCGGAAACTGGCCTCGTATCACAACGGTCCGGCAGAAAAGGAAATAACATTAATCTGGTCGAGCATGTACGGAAATACCGAAAAACTTGTTCAACCCGTTATTGATGCTGTTAAAAATGAAGGCGTGAATATCAATGTACACCGTGTTCCCCAGGAACATGTTTCATTTGTCCTGGCGGACGCATGGAAATCTGCAGGATTGATTTTCGGCATGCCGACATACGAATACAGGATGTTTCCGCCCATGGCCCATGTACTGGACATCTTTGATCGAAGCCATGTTAAAAACAGAAACATTTTTCGCTTCGGTTCTTACGGCTGGTCCGGGGGGGCCCAGAAGCAGTTTACAGAAATGACGGAAGGTCTTAATTGGGAATGTATTGAACCGGTAGAATGGCAGGGCCGTGCGGATGAGGATGTAATCCTGAAGGCTGTTGAACAGGCAAAAAAACTTGCTCGCAGAGTAAAAGATCTGACGCCGCAGTAAAATTTATCTGGTTGCTATAAATAAACGGTTTGTTTCCTCATCATAAACAAGAAGACAACGTTCCGGCCGGCCGATTTTTTCCCAAAGTTTTTGTCCCATTTCAACCGTATCGGCCCGGCATTCATTCAGAAGCAGAATGTCCGTATCACAGAGGGCTTCGGAACATCCGTTTTTAAAGTCCTCGATAGTTGTATTGATACACATCTGCACCACATACTTTATCTGCATAAACCCCAAATCGAAACCGGTGTTGGGATGTATGACAAGTTTGTTAATGGGAAATGCTGTATCATGAAGTATCTTCAATACCCCGGTTCGCTTCATTAAATTTCCTCCGAAACGTTATATCATTTTTAACAATGCAATCAGGAATTTCCAGACGTTTTCAACTGATTTTATCTGTACTTTTTCTCCGGGCGTGTGAACATCCATAAGTTCCGGACCGAATGAGATCATATCCATTGAATCGAATTTCTTTCCTATTACACCGCACTCAAGCCCCGCATGTATGGCTTTTATTTCCGGAGCTTTTCCAAACAGTTCCTTATAAGCCCTTTCTGCCGTTTTCAGGATGGCTGATTCCGGATCAGGATCCCAGCCCGGGTATTCATGCCTGAATTCATACCTGCCTCCGGCAGCCCTGATGCATGAACGGACCATATCGGCAGCATCGTCACATTCGGTATCAACAGAGGAGCGGTGACAGTTAAGCACGAAAAACTCTGTTTCTCCTGTCGTATTTGAACCTTCAATACCCTTGCCTTTGTTAAGCAGCTCTACCCTGGCAAGGTTTGTCGAGGTTTCAACAAGATCATCAAGTACCTTGCTCATTTTAAGAATTCCGTGAGGTATTGAATAAATCATATCAAGAATACGCTCCCGGGTTTCTTCTGTGTAGACCATACCGTCATGACCCTGTTCAAAGATATCAGCACCTTCAGACTTCTGCAGCGGTAAAACCTCAAAACTCAAACCGGGTTCTGTAATCTTGAATTCGGATTTTATTATGCCGGCATATTCGGCGGCATATTCAAGAAATGCCTCTGTTTCGCTTTCCCGAACCATTACCGATGCAAAAAATTCTCTTGGTATCGCATTATGTTTACCGCCGCCTTCCATATAAGCCAGTTTTGTATTGAATTTTTCAGCGGCATTCCATAAAAACCGGGATCCAAGCTTGATCGAATTACCCAGTCCTGCGTGAATCTCGGTACCGGAATGTCCGCCCCTCAGGCCCTTCAGAACGACGGAAAAAACAACGTAACCCCCGGGCGCCGTTTCGAATTCAACCGGAAGATATCCTTCCGTATTTTTTCCTCCCGCACAGCCTACATAGACTATACCGTCTTCTTCCGAATCGAGGTTAATGAGTATTCTGGAATCAACAATGGACGGATCAAGTTCAAGGGCGCCGGTAAGCCCGGTTTCCTCATCGACGGTAAGAAGAACCTCAACAGGGCCGAGAATCTCATCGGATTCCAGGACGGCCAGACCTGCCGCAATGGCAACTCCGTTGTCGGCGCCGAGAGTTGTGCCGTCCGCTTTAAGCCACCCGTTCTCAATTACAAGCGCGATGGGATCCTTTTCGAAATCATGTACTTTATCCCGGTTTTTTTCACAGACCATGTCCAGGTGTCCCTGAAGAACAACAGACGGGCGATCTTCCTTTCCAGGCGATGCCGGTCGTTTAATAATGATATTACCGATGGCATCAATCCTGTATTCAAGATTGTGTTCTTCGGCAAAATCTGCCGTATATTGTCTTATTCCCGCTTCATTTCCGGATTCGCGCGGAATACGCGTAATATTATAAAAATGTTTCCAGAATACCGCCGGTTCAAGATCTTTTATTATATCCATACTCATTCCTGTTTTAGTTATATTGCAGAACCGAGATATCGTATTCATCCGGTTTTTCATATCCCAGAAATTCGACAACCGTCGCGGCAAGCGAACTTATTCCAAGACCTTCCCGAAGTTCCGGTTTATATTCGCCTTTTCCGGCAGGATCGTAAATGATGCATGGAACAGGATTCAGAGAATGTGCTGTTTTTGCTTTCGGTTTTCCGTTCGGATGCCTCTTTACTTCGCCGGTCTTTTTGTCATGTTCATACATATCATCCGAATTCCCGTGATCTGCAGAGATAATCATTACGCCGCCTGCAGCCTCTACCGCTTTGCGGATTCTGCCTAAACAGAGATCCAGCGCCTCCATTGAACATATAACAGCTTCGTAATTACCGGTATGCCCCACCATATCGCCGTTGGGAAAATTCATTCTGATAAAATCATATTCTCCGGTTTTTATTACCTCAAGCACCCTGTCGGTAATATCCGCACATTTCATCCAAGGTCGCTGCTCAAACGGAACTACATCTGAAAGAATCTCCTCATAAGTTTCAAGCTTTTCATCGAATTTTCCAAGTTTGTTTCCGTTGAAAAAATATGTAACATGTCCGTATTTCTGGGTTTCGCTTATTGCAAAAGACCTGACTCCCGTTGCAGCGAGATATTCGCCCATCGTGCGATCAATCGCCGGCGGAGAAACGAGATACTGCATAGGTATATGCAAATCGCCGTCGTATTCCATCATTCCCGCATATTCGACTTTCGGCATTCTTTTTCTGTCAAACTCGGAAAAATCATCCCCTGCTTCGAAAGCCTTTGTGATTTCAAGAGCCCGATCTCCCCGGAAGTTAAAGAAGACAACCGAATCGCCGTCATTTATCATTCCGACGGGTTTACCGTCTTCAGCAATTACAAAAGCGGGCAGGTCCTGATCTATTGCTCCGGTCTCTGCCCTGAGGGTTTCGATAGCCTCATGCGGCGTATTAAAAGTGCGGCCTTCTCCGAGAACATGTGTTTCCCACCCGCGCCTGACCATATCCCAGTTAGCGCCGTATCTGTCCATGGTTATGACCATACGACCGCCGCCGCTTGCAATCCTTGCCGAAAAACCGTCGACGCTGAGTTCTTTGCAGAATTCTTCAAACGGATCAAAAAAATCGAGCGCAGATGTTTCGCCTACATCCCGGCCGTCCAGCAGCGCGTGAATCCGTACTGTTTTTACACCGTCTTCCCTGGCTTTTATAACCATTTGTTTTAGATGATCGATATGGGAATGAACATTGCCGTCGGACAAAAGTCCGATGAAATGTATTACGCTGTCTTCTTTTACGCAATTTGCCGTAAGTTTCTTCCACGTCTTCCCTGAAAACATTGCTCCGGTTTTTATCGATTCGGTCACAAGTTTTGCGCCCTGGGCAAAGACACGCCCGCAGCCTATTGCATTGTGGCCAACTTCCGAATTACCCATATCCTCATCAGAAGGCAAACCGACGGCTTTTCCGTGAGCCTTGAGCTTTACCGTCGGATAATCTTTCATAAGTTCATCCAGATTTTCCGTGTGGGCGGCTTTAAAACCGTCACCTTCTTCATACTGTCCATAACCGACCCCGTCCATAATCACTAACAGCACGGGGCCTTTTCTTTTCTCCATTTCAGGGTTTTTTCTCAAGGCTTTAACCATATCCTTCTCCCGGTTATATTTGGTCAACTAAAAAATTCATATTCCAATGCAGTATACTAATCGAGGCTTTCCTCTGTCAAACCGTAACGCTCCTGATCTTCATAATTACCGCCCGGTTCTATATGCACTATCACATCATAAAGATTCTTAATCTCTTTTCTCAGCGCTTTTTCCGCCCGGATCGCAAGAAGATGCCCATCATAAACAGTCAGACTGCCGTCAACCTCAATATCCAGATCAATAACATACATTGTATTAATTTTTCTGATTCGAACCCGGTGCGGGTTGCTTATTCCGTCAACTTCTTTGAGACAGCCGAAAACCTGTCCGTACAGCTTTGAATCCCCGGCGCCTTCCATTAATTCATCGTTGGATTCCATAAATATACTGATGCCGTTTCTGATTATCCATACAGCAACGCCGATAGCCATTATCGAATCTATCACGGCAAGCTGTACCGCGTAAGTGAGCAACAATCCCGTCAAAACCGATGCGGACAATACAATATCCGCCTTCATGTTCCTGGCGTCGGCTATTACCATCTGGCTGTTTACTTCTTTTCCTATTTTCATTTTATAGATATAAAGCGCAAATTTTGCGGCAATTGCTACAATGGAAATATAAACGGCAAACATTTCGGGAAGGGCTTTTTCGGAACCGCGGATCAATGATTCGGCGGTATTGAAAAGAAGTTGAATTCCGGCGGTTATTATTATAAACGATAGAATCCTCGCCGCGATTGTTTCAGCCCGGCCGTGGCCGTAAGGGTGTTCCTGATCAGGCGGCTTATCGGCGATATTTGCAGTCAGCAGCGTAATTATTGATGAAACGATATCGGTCGCAGTGTCAATTCCGGCGCCTACAAGGGCTGCGCTTCCGCCTACAGTTCCAAACCAGATCTTGATTACAGCAAGAACGCCGTTGCCGACTATTCCGGCCCATGATGCGTGTTTAATTTTTCTCTTTCGGATTTTGCTGTCCAACGGAAATGCCTCCGGTTTAATCCATCACTTCAGCTCTTATCCTGTTTAGAATTCTGTACACTCCGGGACAAATCAGGCTGTTTTTAAGGGTCAGATTAAGTCTCTTCTGCATATTCGGATAATCAGTATGCGGGTATTCAGCACAGGCCCTCGGCCGCGCTTCATATACCGAACAGAAATTTCCTTCGTGTAAAAACGGACAAGGCATTGACTGGAAGATAAAATCATTATCCTCATCTATTTCAAGATAGTTTTTCCGGACCTTTCCGGCCCTCATATTTATAAATTTTCCAAGTCTTTCAATATCGCGGTTATTTAATTTCGGACCGAGGTTTTTACAGCAGTTTCCGCATTCCCGGCAGTCTATATCAGCAAATACGGCTTCGTGCGCTTCGAAAAAAAGACTGTCCAGATCTTTACGCTTCCACCGTTTCAGCTTTTCAATGAGTTTTTTATTTTCTTTATAGATATTCTGAGCTTTCTGCAGCTCGCTGTCAACATTCAAAACTTTTTCCGATACTCTTCTTAACCGAGTTCAGCCGCTGTTTCAAGCGCCAGGGTTATCATCTCATCAAAAGATTTTTCCCTTTCTTCGGCAGACAGAAGAGTCTGATTCACAATACTGTCGCTTACAGTACAAATAGCCAGGGCTTTTACGCCCATTTTCGCGGCAAGTGTATACAACATCGAGGCTTCCATCTCAATTGCAAGCACTCCGAACCTTGCCCAGAGCTTCCAGATCTCGGGATCATCATCATAGAAATTATCCGACGAGAGGATATTTCCGGCCCTGATGTTAAGTTTCATCTGCCCCGCTTTTTTAACTGCAGTTAAAAAAAGATCCGCGTCTGCGCAGGGCGCATAATCCATTCCTCTGAATATGCCCTTATTGTTCCCGCCGTTTGTAGATGCCGACATTGCAATAACAATATCGCGCAGCTCTATTTCAGGCTGTACAGCACCGCATGAACCTATGCGCATTATATTTTTCACATTGTAATCCGCCATCAATTCATATGAGTAAATTCCCATCGACGGCTGTCCCATTCCGGAACCCTGAATTGAAACTCTTTTACCTTTATATGTTCCGGTAAAACCGTACATTCCCCTGACTTCATTGTAACAAACCGCATTATCGAGAAATTTATCAGCTGCGTATTTGGCTCTCAGCGGATCTCCGGGCATAAGTACTGTTTCTGCAATTGCGCCCTTTTCAGCGGCAATGTGTAAACTCATTTAATCCTCCGTTTTATTAACCAAGTGTAACAGAACATTCATTGTAAAACATAACGGGAGTCAATACAACATAATAATTTTTGTAAGCTTGTTACTCAGTCCCGCGTTCCGGCGTATAAAAACCGGGCGATGATCTTAAAAGCCAGAATAATACCGGCCACCAGTGCGGCGGCGATGATAATGAAAACGGCGTTATGACCTTCGGCAATCTGGTAAAATAAAGTTGAAAGGATCCAGGCGACAAGAGTCAGATACAGCGCCTGAAGAAGTCCGAAACGGACGTTTATCTCTTTCATTGCTGTGCCGACAGCCGCCACACAGGGCATATAAAGCAAAATGAACAGCAGGTATGCATAGGCCGCCGCCGGGGAAAACCTCGACTTAAGCGAACGAAGACCTACCGCGGCAGAAGGGTTGCCCGAATCAAGCTGGCTGTAGATTGCGTTGAGAGTACCCGCAACCGATTCTTTTGCAAACAGGCCTGTAAAAAGTCCTACGGTTGCCGGCCAGTTTTCCGGGGTTATTCCCATCGGAGTAAAAACAGGCGTCAGAATCTTTCCCAGTGAAGCAAGAATTGAACCTGCAACATTGTCCTGCCGGAAACCGCTGCTGAAGCTGAACGAAGACAATATCGAAAGAATAAAAACTGCAATTATAATAACCTGACCGGCACGTTTGATAAAATCCTTGACCCGGGCCCAGGTGTGCAGCAGAATATGCTTTGCTCTCGGAAAATGATACTTCGGCAGCTCCATTATCAGATGCGACGGCTCTCCGTGATATAAAGTTAATTTAACGAGAAGTCCTGATAAAACGGCAACAATAACACCTGTAAGATAAAGAGAAAAAACAACCGGCCCTGAACGCGAATGAAAAAAAGCCGCGGCAAATAACGCATAAACAGGCAGCTTTGCCCCGCAAGACATCATCGGTACCATAAAAATGGTAATCATCCTGTCCCGGCGGTTATCGAGCGTTCTGGTGGCCAGTATGGCCGGTACGGAGCAGCCGAATCCTACAATCATAGGAACAAAAGCTTTACCCGGCAGGCCAAGTTTTCCCATAAACTTATCCATAACAAATGCTGCGCGGGCCATATAACCGGAATCTTCAAGAAGCGAAAGCATCAGAAACATGAAAAATACAAACGGAATAAAAGATATGACCATCTGTATCCCGGCGCCTATTCCGTCGGCAATTATAAAAGAAATTATCGGAGGAGCCCCGGCGACATCAAGAAGAGAACGAAGTCCGTCAACAAAAACAAATCCTGCCGCAGTATCAAACCATCCGACAAAGATATTGCCGACCTGGATTGTAACAAGAAAGACAATCATCATTACCGCAAAAAAGACAGGCACCCCGAAAAAAGGATGCATCACGAATGCGTCTATCCTGTCGCCAATCGGCTTTACTTCCTTAATGCGGTTTACAACCTCTCGGCAAACACCGTTAACTGCGCCGTATACATAATCCGCAATTATCATGTCCGGTGTTTCAGCAAGAATTTTTTTAATTGACTCCAATCCGGTTTCAATTTCTTCCTGCTCTATCAAAGCCTCTTTACCGACAAGATCCATCGCCCAGCTGTCTTCTTCAACAAGCCTTAAAGCAAGCCACCTTGAATCAATACCAAGCTCTACAGATTTTTCTGATAGTTTCTGCTGCCACTGCTTAACCAGATCCTCTATCTCGTTCGGATATTTCAGCGTGACCGACGAAACTGCGGGCTGTTTGCATTGTTCGTGCAAAAACTGTTTTAATTTAACGATATCACCCTGTTTTACGGCGCTGACACCTATTACGGGACATTTTAAATGGGCGGACAGGTGATCAATATCAATCTCAAGCCCGTTCGAAACAGCAAGATCCATCATGTTCAATA
Organism: Spirochaetia bacterium; assembly: GCA_963675665.1. GTDB lineage: Bacteria > Spirochaetota > Spirochaetia > UBA9216 > UBA9216 > Thalassospirochaeta. The sequence continues at coordinate 878,765 of OY776510.1, read as the reverse complement.
CGACAACAACCGGCACCCGCATTTCAATTAATTGCGCCGTCAGAAAGAGGTTTCTGGACAGGTTGGATGCATCTATAATATTAACAACCAAATCGGCCCTGTTGCTGAGGATATAATCCCTCGAAACCCGTTCATCTTCGCTGTTCGGTGAAAGAGAATATATTCCCGGGAGATCAACTATATTATATTTAATGTTATTATAATCGTACCGGCCTTCAACCCGTTCAACGGTTACTCCCGGCCAGTTTCCTATTTGCTGTTTTGCGCCCGTAAGGGCATTGAAGAGCGTGCTCTTCCCGCTATTGGGATTTCCGGTAAAAGCCAGTATAAAATCATGCTTCTCTGACATATATTCTTCTGGCCATCCCCTGCCCAATCATTATCTGGGAACCCTGAATATTCAGAACCATCGGACCCATTCTGTTTGCCCGAATCACTTTGACTTCGGATCCGGGAATCATACCCAGGTGCACCAGTTTTTGTCGGAGATGTTTTCCGCCGGAAATTGATTCTACTATTGCCCTGGTTCCCGGTCTTAATTCAGAAAGACTCATTTTTTCCACCATCCCTGAATAAGGCTCTCCTTAAAAAATCTAAAAAACAAATAAAACTTAAGATAAGTTAACAATTTTCTGATTATTAGTCAACCCTAACAAACCTCCGGCTATTGAAGAAATCAGCATACCCTGCTACATTTTCGTTATGTTTGAGGCAATATTTAACGCACCTGCAATATTGAAAATTATTACATCGCTGGCTGCCATTATTATCATAAATAAACTAATCTCCAACCAGATATACGGTGTCCTGGCCGGTACCCTGATTCTGGCTGTATGGTCAGGACACAGTCTGACCGGGGCATTATCAATTGCCTGGACCAGGTTTTCCGAAACCGATAACATTTTTTTAATGATCGTAGTTCTGATTGTTATTTTTCTTTCGGCCCAGATGAAAGAAACCGGGATTATGGACGATCTGGTTTCAAGTATCACGCGACGCTTTTCAAGAAATAAGTCTATGGCCATCCTTCCGGCTGTTATCGGTCTGTTGCCCATGCCCGGAGGCGCAGTTTTTTCAGCTCCGCTTGTAGACAGCTGCGATCCGTTTGATCATATGGATCCGTCGCTTAAATCCCGGATTAACTATTGGTTCAGGCATATCTGGGAATACTGGTGGCCGCTGTATCCGGGAGTTCTGCTTGCAATAGAGATTTCCGGTTTACCGGTGCCTGTTTTCATGGTATTTATGCTCCCTGTTTCGCTGTTTTCGATTCTCGGCGCATGGTTTTTTCTTCTTCGAAAAACGGAGAACGATATCGAACCGGATAAATCCGGCAGGAGCAGATCTTTCGGACACTTTCTGTTTCTGGTTTCACCTATCATCATTGTTATGGGCTCATACGCTGTTTTGGGCCCGCTATTCCCCGCTTTAAGCAGATTTACCCGGTATCTTCCGATAACCATCGGAATTCTATTGTCAATTATCTACCTGCAGATTATGAGCCCCTCAAGCCCGCAGTATGGAAAAAAATACTCTTTTCCGGACGTAATTTTAATATGGTGGTCCTTGTAGCGCTGATACGAGTTTACGGGGCATTCATTGAAGGCCGGCTGCCCGGCGGAACACTGCTGATGGAAGCCCTCAGAGGAGAACTGTCTGCGGCCGGAATATCAACATATCTTCTGATAATGCTGATTCCGCTGGTATGCGGAATATCTACCGGTATAGCTATAGGCACGGTAGGCGCGGCGTTTCCGATTGTTATCAGTCTTATCGGCCCGAATCCCGACTTCGCCCTTCTTGTATCAACTACGGTCCTGGCTTATACTTTCGGCCATGCAGGGCAGCTTCTTTCGCCGGTACATGTGTGTATTCTTGTTTCAAACGAATACTTTAAAGTCGGCCTGGGAAAAAGCCTTCTGGGAATAGTTAAGCCGGCAATTGTTGTTCTTGCCGCAGGGTTTCTGCTTTCGCGGCTGTATCTGGGAGTTTTGTAATGATGCGCTGTTTAACCCGAAAAAACAGAATAATGCATACCGGCCCGTTTATATTTGCTGTTTTGATTTCAGCGATACTTTTTATATCCTGTTCTGACGGAAAAACGATAAATCTTGTTGTCGGGCCGTCCGGCATCACGGTACAGCCCGGTAGAACCGCCGAAATGAATCTTGAAGTTGTTTTTTCGGATTCAAAATCACCAGCAAACACTGCAGACGGCAGCACCCTTATCCCTGATCGGCAAACCCTGAAATTATTCAGTTCAGCCGACCTGGAAATTACCTTGTCAAACCCGGAATTCAAACTGCTTTCAGTGCAACCGGAACTCTCGAAGGAAGGTATTCGGGCAAAAATAATTATACGCGCCGGCGAATCGCTTTTATCGGGCGAATCCGTATCGGTTAAAATGAATTGGGCCGGTTACGGCACTGATGCAGCAATCAGGGTCAGAAAAAACCCGGCCGCCCGGATTGACTTCGACGGCGTAGTCACCGACCCGGCCGCATATGACGTGTTTGTCAATAAAGAGCGCAGGATGCCCGCCGGATATATTCCCCCAGATCTGGTGCGAATCAATGTTCCGACAATCCTTGTTTTTGAAGAAGTCAACCATCTCAGGCGGGCAGCGTCGGACGCACTCGAAAGCATGTTCGCTGCGGCCGAAGCTGAGCAGGGCTTTGAACTGTCGGCCCGAAGCGGATACAGATCATATAAAACACAGGTTATGCTTTATGAAGCCAATGTCAGTGAGCACGGAGAAGAATACGCCGCCCGGTTCAGCGCCCGCCCCGGAACAAGCGAACACCAGACCGGGCTGGCTATGGACATCAGCAGTGAAGCCGTTAATTTTCAGCTTGAACAGTCTTTCGGCAAGACCTCGGAAGGCCTCTGGGTAGCTGAAAACGCCCACCGCTTCGGTTTTATAATACGCTATCCCGAAGGAAAGGAAGATATTACCGGGTACTCATACGAGCCCTGGCATCTGCGCTATGTGGGAGCCAAACTGGCGGAGGAAATCTTCGGGAAACACCTGACGCTTGAGGAATATTTTAACGGCTGATTTCAGCTCAGGAACCTGTAAATTCCAGAGGACCTACCGGCACATAAAAATGAAAACCGAAGCGCATGTAGATATATGACCCGAAATCAGAGTAACCGTCATACATATAATATGTTAACGGCGTCAGTTCAACATAAAATGCAAGCCGCTGTATCATAAAGAAATCCAGCCCTGTTACAGCCTGCAGGTTAATTAACCCTTCTTCTCCGTAAAAATCATCCGCCACGGTATAGGAAACATTTGCTCCCGCATAGGGAACAAATTTACTTCCGGAGAGAAAATATTTTATTCCGGAATCCAGCTGAAGCAACATGCTGCCTGAACTGAACCTGGTGTTCATCCCCATAAGAAGCTCAAGATTGTTAACCGGGAAATAACCGAATTCAGGATACAGGAAGATACTCACACCTGAGGAATCTCCCGCTTCGGTATAAATACTCATGCTTCCGCTGCCGCCGAAAACAAATCTTCCCTGTTCGTAGTATTTTTCTGTTTGAGAATATACTGAAGAAGAAACAACCAAAAAAATAACAACTGTCAGGATAAAAACCTTTTTCATTTATATTTTTCTCCGTTTTTCATTTAATTAGAATTCCGAATCATCAGCGGTTACCAGATCCATAAAAGTATCGGTTTCATTTTTAATCAGAACAATCCGGTCGCCGCACCTGATTTCTTCGTATGTATCATTGAAAAAATTCCGCTGTATCAGAATTATCTCAAGTGTATTATCATCTATCAGATTATAATAGTACTCGGCGTAGTAAAGATCAAACCATGCCGTTATTTCTAGATACCGCTCGTCCAAAGACCACGTGAACTCTACTGCCCAGGTTTCATCATAAATGATGATGTCGCCGGGGTTTCCCATTCGCGCATCGCCGTTGTCAAGAAACTCAAAAACAACAATTTCGGCGTTATTCTCATCATCATTTGAGAATACCGTGCCCTGCCAAACCCCGGTTATATCGACCCCGTCCGGACCGTCCGAGCGGCATGAAGAGAAAAAAACAACAACGATTATAATTACAATAAAAAACAGGATTCTTGTTTTATTCATAATCGTACTCCTCAAGATATTCCCTTACGGCACGGGCTTCGTCGGAATAGTCGTCTATTTTTTCAATATAAATCGAATTATGATCGTCCAGCTGATCATAATCAGACATCTCACTCAAAACCTGGAGATTATAAGCATCGATATCCGTCGTTGATTCGTCAACCATAACAAATTCAAATTTTAGAATACCGAAAAACTGATCCAGCTTCAGGATCCCGTCGTTTACCGAATATGAAAAGTAATTGGGCACAAGAAAATTATTCGTTGTCTGAAGGTCCCAGGTCCAGTCCGTAACATAGACCCTGCCGTTTTTTCTGAAGTCGTAATATGAAATATCGGTCTCGCTGTCCCAGCTTTCGCCTCGCCACAAACCTATCATGTCTTTCTCTTCATCATTTAACAGCAGCCCGTACAGGCTCCAGCTGCAACCGGTAACCGATAGACATATTAAAAGTAAAATACCCGGTAAGATAAATCTTTTTTTCATAATCTTTCCTCTCATATTGAGAATATATCCTGATTTTAACATGAAACAATTAATTTTCCTAATTTTATACCAGTCTGATTTAATCTTCGAACAGGTTCATTACCATATAGCTTTTAATAAAGAGGATAGGAGGCATATCCTTATAACTCTTTATCTCGCGATCAAAAAACATCTGATTCAGATTAAATACGCCGGAGGTTCTGTTTTCATAATTTCCCGGAAGGCCCAGCATTACAAGCGAAGCGCCTTTTGAAGTCTCTTCCAACACTTTATGAAAACTTTCCTCAGACGAAGGAAGTATCACGATATCTCCTTCGATACGTGAAAGCTTCAGAAGCATCGAAATTTCATCCCGTGCTTCTGTTTCAGGCTGATCCTTTCCGAGTTTTCGTATTATCCTGATATTATACGGCGCAAGCTTGTGGTCGTGCAGATAGCGGTTGATAATAAATGCAAGCAGTACCATAAGATTACCGTTCCGCTCCCCGCGCCACCAGATATCAAGCCTCATGCTTCCCGCGGCCGGAATTCCCGGTTTATACAGCAGGAGGTTCTGTTTATATTCCAGAACTGCTTTTATTACCTTAACATTATTTATTCTGTTACTGTAAGCAAGCAGAATGGTGTTATTGTCTATTCCGGTGACATTGCTGCCCTGAAGCAGCGTAATTATTGAATCGGTCATATTCGGCGTTTTGACATAAGAGACAGGAACCGTTGACGACTTGAAAAGTTCATGCTTCTCACTGCTTTCGTCATAACCGTTCGGAACCATCAGGTTACAGCTTACAAGACCCTGGTAGGAAGCTATCTGTTCCGCAATTTCAATCACGTTACTGCATTCGTTAAAGTTTTCAGGAAAAGCAATTGCAGTGAGTACCGGTCTCCAGTTTCTGGTTCCCTGTACTATTCTGTTAAGCCTTGCAAGCCCCCGGGTAATATTCGAGAAGATAACTCCCCACCAGACACCTTCAAGTCTTCCTTTAGTCTTGAATTTCAGGATCAGTCTGAACATGATATACTGGCTGAGGAATATCGCTATGCCGACTTTCCAGTTAAACAGGCAGATAGCCAGAATACAGGCCAAAAGGCCATAACCGGAAATAAGCCAATGCCCCTTAAAGGTAGGTCTGAATGCGGGATTCCTGCTTATACGTTCAAGAAAAGCGGCCCCGTTAATCCAGCCGTAAACAACAAGGAAAAGGATACCGACAACCATTGATGCAAAGTTTATGCTGCCCATCCAGATTATTATCAACCCGATAAAAAAAGACACTATAATTGCATAACGCGGTTCCGTACCGGAAGCTGAAAAATCCTTTTGTAAAAATCCAAGCGGACGAGGAAGGATTCCGTCGCGTGCAAGAAACTGGAGCGTTCTGGGCCCGGTCATGAATACGCTCAGTGCAGAAGAACATGTTGCAAACAAGACGCCCGCAAGAATCAGCAGTCCCGGAACATTATGGGGAAAAGCCCTGCCGAGTCCGAAAAGTTTGGTAAGAATAACCCCGACGGGAATTCCGTCATCATACCCGGTGACAAGAACGTCCCGGTCTATTAATGAGAAAATTACCGTTGCGATTATGTAAAATACCATTGTCATTGTAATCGCACTGAAGGTCCCTTTTACTATACTTTTGCGTGGATTTTTTAAATCGCCGCTCATTCCGATGCCCGAACTGATGCCTGTTACAGCCGGAAAAAACTGGGTGAAAGTGAGGAAGAAAATCGCTGTTGTAAGAGGTCTGGCGCCATGCATATTTAAAGTTCCGCTGAAAACCTCACGGCCTTCATAGACCAGCCCGACTGCAGGGCCTGCAAAAATTGTGAAAACCGAAACCAGAAGCACAAATAAAATCAGAATTTGCAGTTTCAGGGTAAAATCGGCGCCGATCATTACAATTATGAAAAAAACCAGCATGAAAAATGTTGCAAGAATCTGTTTCTGCATCAGAACGGCTTCAGGTCCGCTGCCTGTAAACAGCTGAAAACGTCCTGAAAGCCAAGGAGCAATCAGCGCATGCAGCGGTTCGGCAAAACCTATACAGTAAAAACCGATTGATGCAGCCTGCGCAAAAAAAAGCATGACCCCGATAGAGCCTCCCATTGCGCTGCCCAGCGACTGTTTTGAAAGAGCATAAAGACCGCCGCCTTCAATCCGATTCAGGTTTGTGGCGCAGTCCGACAGCGACGAAGCTGTAGCCAGGGTAACCGAGTGTGCCAGAAGAACTACTCCGAGCATTGTAGTTAGACCCGTATCCGCCGTCAGCAGCGGCATCAGGAGAAAGAGCACCGTTCCGAGAATAGCCTCGGTCGACGGTACGAATACACCTTTGAATGTACCGAATTTTACAGACATGTATTCCTCCCGGATAGTTTTTAACAGTTATCCTTTGGCGGCTTCTTCAGCAATAATATCGAGACCGCGTTTAACTTCTTCGAAATCCTGTGAATAATTAACCCTTATACAACGGTGCCTGTGTTCCCAGTCTTTATCTGATTCCGGAAGCCCGAAAAAGAAATATTCACCAGGGACAATAATTACACCGCGTTTTTTCAGCCTGTTATACAGATCTACCGAGCCTGTTTCAAGATCCTTGAACAATATCCAGAGAAAGATAGCGCCTTCACTTTTATGTATTGAATAATCGAACCGGCTGCCGAAGCTCTCCTTGATGTAACCTATGGTCTGCTGTGATTTCCCGCGGTAGAACGGCATTACAATATCACGGCTGATATCAAGAAGACTGCTGTCGTTCAGCATGGGCAGAACAATCTCCTGGCCGACCCCCGACGGAGCAAGGCTGGCCACGGCGCTCATTGCCGACAGGGCTTCAATCATTTCTTCGTTCGCCACGATTATTCCGGTGCGGGTCGCGGGCATTCCTATTTTGGAAAGGCTCATGCTGAGAACAATATTTTCATTCCATACCGGTTTGACGTCTTCAAAGATAATTCCGGGAAAAGGCAGCCCGTAAGCGTTGTCCAGAAGCAGGGGAATTCCATTTTCAGCAGCCATGTCGCTCAGCCTGGAAACTTCGGCATCAGTCAGAACGTTTCCGGTTGGATTTGTCGGCCTGGACGCTGCAATCGCGTTTACGTCCGTCATATCTATACGATCAAAATCAACCTGGTATTTGAACATTTTAGGTTCATATTCGTTTATGCCCGGGCGGCAGGAAACAAAGGCGGCCGGATCAATCGTCTGATCTGCATATCCGATATATTCGGGCATAAGCGGCAACAGGATCTTTCCTGTCCTGCCTGCAGACGGGGCAGCTCCCGGCAACACAGGCATCTCTCCGGAAAGCATATTGTACAGCAGAAAACATGATGTCTGGCTGCCGTTTATGACGGCGACATTCTTTCCTGTAACCGGCCATCCGTACTCACGGTTCAACATTTCCGCCAGAGCGTCGAAAAACTTGATTTTCCCGATTGAGGTATCGTAAAGTCCCAGCATCCGCTGAAACTGATCTCCGCTATCAAGGATTTCCCGCATCCTTCCGCGCCAGATTTCATTTACTTCCGGAATAAGAGCCGGATTACCACCTCCGAGCATGCAAGTCCCTTCAAGGCCTGCATATTTGCCGAGATCATCAACAAGATCCTTGATACCGGTATCGTTTATAAATCTTTCGCCGAACTTCGAAAATTTCATTTCACGCTCCGCGGCTTTTCTTCAATCACCGGGTTTTTCAGAATGCCGATATTCTCGATTTCTATTTCAACTACATCACCGTCTTTAACAGGGCCTACTCCGCTCGGCGTTCCGGTGCTTATCAGATCGCCTTTTTTCAGGGTAAACCAGGAAGAAAGGATTGATACAATCCTGGTAATGGAAAAAATCATCTGATTTGTATTCCCGTTTTGAACGACATTTCCGTTAAGCCTGCATTTTATATTCAGGTTCTGAGGATCACCTATGTCTTTTGCAAGTACAACAACCGGACCGACCGGGCAGAATGTATCCAGAGATTTGCCCCTGTACCACCCGCTTTTATCGCCGGTCTGCAGGTTTCGCTGGCTGACATCGTTCAGACAGGTGAACCCGAAGATGTAATCCATCGCCTCTGCCTCTGAAACATTTCGGCAGTCCTTACTGATGAAAAATGCAAGCTCGGCTTCATAATCGTTTCGTTCAGAACTGTCGAAACTGTAATCTTTAAGAAAAGCCGGTATCACTATCGGTTCGCCTGGCCCCGCAAGTGAAGATACAGCCTTGGGAAAAATAACCGGCTCTGTCGGTTCTTCGGGCTTGTATCCTCCGGCAAGGATTGAAACGCTTTCTTTTACATGATCACGGTAATTCAAACCGAGAGCTACAATTTTTCCGGGGTTTACAATATATTCGTCTTTGGTGTTTAAAACTGGTAATTTAATCATGCGCATATCATACTATATTCATGTAAGATCGTGTACCCATTTTCCTGATTTGAGCCTTACAGTATTTATTACCGCTTTAACAATCTCTTCAAGGCTTACAAATCCATATACAAGATGAACCGGCAGCCCGAGCCAAAGCCCGGTAATACATGCAAGAACAACACCCACTCCCCATACCCCTATAATTTCGGTTGTCGCCGCATAAAGAGTGTCTCCGCCGCCCCTGAAAATACCGACAATCGTATGCAGATTGAAAGATTTAAACGGCAGAAATATCGCAAAGATAATTATTATAACGGTTGCCGACTGTTTAAGTTCGTCCGGCACATTAAAACCCTTCGGAAGAAGCCCGCAGAAAACCATACAGACAGCCGCTATTACCAGGCCTTCAATAACTGCAAGCCTGATAAACCTGGCCCCGTTACGTTTTGCTTCATCATAACGGCCTTCGCCTATCGTTTTTCCCGTAAGAACCGACGCGCCTGTTGCAGAACCTATAAGCGCCACAAACATCAGGTTCATAACGGCCTCTGCGATATTAACCGATGCAAGCGCAGACGTTCCCATCCGGCCGTAAACAATCTTGAAAACTGTCATGCCGAGGGCCCAGAAAAGCTCGTTTATAATAACCGGCGACGCCGTTTTCATAAATCTACGGAAAAATTCAAATGAAAACCCGGTGAGTTCCCGCAGCTTCCCTGCAGCAGGATTTTTTTTATTCCGGTAAATAATCATTATCAGCAGAAAGCATTCCACCGCCCGGGATATCGTGGTTGCAAGGGCAACACCCCTGACCCCCCATGCCGGAAACCCCGCCTTGCCGAAGATGAAAAGGTAATTCAACAGGGTGTTTAGTCCGAGAGCGGCGATTGAAACAAAAAACGGAAGGTTAGCCCTTTCCAGGCTTCGCTGTACCTGCGCCATCGTAATCGTAACGGCGGAAAACAGGTAACTGACCGACACAATTTTAAGATATTCGGCCCCGAGCGGAATAACCGAAGCATCGGTTGAAAAGATGCCCACAACCTGCTTCGGCAGCACAAAAGACAGCAGCGCAAACGGCAGAGCTCCTATCAGCCCCAGGGTAACGCTTAACCCGGATGTTATGCGGATATTAGGAAAATCCTTTTTGCCCCAGTACTGCGAGACAAACACTCCGCTGGCGCTTCCGATACCGAACAGCAACAGAGTAAACAGGAAAAACAGCTGGTTGCCTATTCCGACCGAAGCAATTTCCACCTCGCCAAGCTGCCCGATCATTAGCGTATCAACAAATGACAGGGAAGAGATAACAAGGTTGTGCAAAGCAACAGGAACTGCGACTCTGAACAGATCACGATAAATAGAGTTCAATTTCATTAACTTTTTTACCTTATACCATTCCTTTTCTGGCTCTTTCCGCCATAAGAATCAGGTTGCGTAAATCGTCGATTGTTTTTACCTTCATCCAGTTCGATAGAAAATCCGGCGACTGAACAATCTGTGCTATTGCCATCAGCGCCTTAAGATGAAAATTGCGCTCATCCTTTGAGCCGGACAGCGCGAAAACAACCCTGACCGGATTTGCGGCGGCGTTGAAAATAATTCCCTTTTTTGAACGCACAACTACAATTTCAAACTGATGTTCTCCGCTTGTAACAATATGCGGAATTGCCAGTCCGTCGCTGATCACAGTGGTGGATTCGCTCTCGCGTTCATAAAGCATGGAAAGAATATCATCATTCGTGCAGCCTTCATGACAGGAAAGTTCTCCGGCAAGCAGCGAAAACAGCCCGTCCATGTTCATATCTTCTTCAACATCAATAATACGCGCTTCCTTGATTATTCTGTCGAAACGATCCTCGATAATACCGTCGCGCTCAATCAGGATCTCCCGGAGTTCATCCGACAACCCTGTAGATTTGATACTGCTGGATGTTATCCGTTCAACTATTTTGACAAGCGCCGACTCTTTTTTGTTTCTTGACCTTGCATATATAAAATACCAGCCGATAGACGCGACAAAAAAGAGCCCGGTTATAGTCAGAGGTATTCTGCCCATTTCGAAGATAAGCGCGGAATAGATTAAAATCCCTGCGATCGGCAGAAACGGGTAAAACGGCATTCTGAATGCCGGTTTATAGGTAACGATTTTACTCTCACGCATCAGGATCACCGAAAGACATACAAGCGCAAAGAGAATCAGCTTCATTGTCGACGCAACCTTGACAAGGGTTTTCATATCCAGCAAAAGAATACAGGTAATCATGAATACGCTGGTTACCAGAATTGATACCCAGGGGGTTCCGCGCCTGACATCCAGCTTTGCAAAAAACCCGGGCAAAAGGTTATCACCGCTCATTGCAAGCGGGCTGCGCGAAGAAGCCATAAGGCCTGCATTGGCTGTTGAAATAAAAGCCAGCATTGCCGCCACCGACAGAATATAAAACCCCGGATAACCTGCTATTGTCATGGCCGCGTCGGATATAGGTCTCAGCGACCCGGTAAAAACTTCATGCGGAAGAACTCCGGTTACAATAAAAATAACCAGCGTGTACATGATGGTGACTACTGTATAGGCTGCAAACATGCCGGTTTTTATTGTTCTGACGGGGTTTTTGATCTCTTCCGCAACCGACGCTATTTTTGTAAGCCCGCCGTAAGAGATAAAAATCATTCCTATCGCGGTTATGAACCGGCGTATGCCGTTTCCATTATAAAAAGGAGTCAGGTTGTGCACATCTATTTTGGGAGCGCCAATCGAGACAAAAACAGCAAGAATGGCAAGCAGTGCAACAACAAGAATAACCTGAAAACGGCTGCTTTCCTTCACGCTGAGAATGTTCAGCGCCGTGAAAAAAACGGTAAACCCCACAGCGATGAATTTAACCATCATCGGCGAATAAACCGGCATAAGCGGTTCAAGAAAAACGCCGATACCGACAAGGGCAAAAGCAGATTTCAGACTCAGCGAAAACCATGATGCAAACCCCGCGAACGTCCCGAACAGAGCGCCGAGGCTTCTGTTGATGTAGAAATATACTCCGCCCGATTTGGGCATTGCTGTAGCAAGTTCCGTCTTGGCGAACATAGCCGGTATTACAAATAATGCCGCCAGAAAATAGGCTGCTATTACAGCTGGTCCTATTTCGGCAAAGACAATCGACGGAAGAACAAAAAGACCGGAGCTGATCATTGCTCCGGATGATATCGAGAATACTTCTTTAAAACCGAGCTGTTTTCGCATTTCCATACCTAATAATAATACTATTGCATGATTTTATACAGTAAAGGATTTATCTGATCAGACAGTTTTTTCCGTTTCCTACCAGATCCATTCTACCGGCTTTCTTCAATGCCCTGATTACAAGATTTCTGTTTTCATGTTTATGAAAATGAAGCAATGCCCGCTGCATGGCCTTTTCTTCCGGTGTTTTGGCAGAATATACTTTTATTTTCGTATAAGGATCGATTCCTGTGAAGTAGATACAGGTTGAAAGACTTGCCGGCGTCGGATAAAAATCCTGAACCTGGTCCGGAATAAAACCCTGTCTTTTCAGGTAAAGCGCCAGTTCTATTGCATCGTTCAGATCCGATCCGGGGTGTCCCGATATAAGATAAGGGATAATATACTGTTTTTTATTAAGCTTCCTGTTCATGTCCTCAAAAGCCTGTACAAACTGCTGATAGACCCTGTTCGAAGGTTTTTTCATCAGTTTAAGGACCCTGTCGGAAACATGTTCGGGCGCCGTTTTTAACTGGCCGCTTACATGATGCCGGCACAATTCTTCAAGAAATTCCGTCCCGCCGGTTATTTTTTTTCCGCCCGCTTTTTTTTCTGCATTAACTGCCGACATCAGGTAATCGAAACGGAGTCCTGAACGTATAAAAACCTTTTTAACGCCGGGCAGACTTCTCAGTTTTCTCAGCAGCTCAAGGTAATTTCGGTGATCGGAATCAATTTTCGGGCAGGGTTCGGGAAAGAGGCACTCCCGATCAGCACAACCCCCATTTGTCCGCTGTTTTTCACATGCTGGATGATAGAAATTAGCCGTTGGGCCGCCGACGTCATGGATTATCCCCTTGAATCCGGGTGATTGCGTCATTTGCTGTGCTTCTCCGATTATCGACTCGCTGCTGCGCGCCTGGATTACCCGTCCCTGGTGAAAGGCCAGCGAACAAAACGAGCATGAACCGTAACATCCGCGGTTTGCTGTAATGCTGAACTCAACCTCGGTCAATGCCGGAATTCCGCCGGCGCCGGAATATACCGGATGAGCCGTTCTTGTGTACGGAAGGCTGTAAAGCCGGTCCATTTCAGATTCACTCAGCGGAAATGCCGGCGGGTTCTGGACAACAAGCTGGCCGTCGGTCGGTTCGGCCAGGGCTCCGGCCGTGAAAGGGTTGTTGTTGCTGCTGCGCAAAACATAACTGTCGCCGAAAAGTTCCGGCCTCAGATTTAAATCTGCAAACGAAGGAAGCATGACTGTGTCGGAAACACCGTCTTCAGCTTCACGCCCCGTAAGCCGGTATACCGTTCCCCGAATATCCCTTATGGATTTAATATCTTCGTTTCCGGCCAGCCTGCGCGCGGTTTCTACAACCGGGTTTTCCCCCATTCCGTAAATCAGCAGATCCGCTTTCGAGTCTACCAGCACGGAACGACGAAGTTTGTTGCTCCAGTAATCATAATGGCTCAACCTGCGCAGAGAAGCCTCTATCCCGCCGAGAACAACCGGAACACCCTTCCAGACCTGTTTTACCGCGGCTGTATAGGCAATCAGTGCACGATCCGGCCGAAGGCCCGTTTTGCCTCCCGGGGAATACGCATCGGTCCTTCTTGGCCTTTTCATGGAACTGTAATGGTTCACCATTGAATCCAGGTTTCCGGAGGTGATCAGAAAAGCATAATCGGGCTTTCCGAGTACAGTAAATGACTCCGGTGTTTTCCAGTCGGGCTGCGCGATAATTCCTGTCCTGTATCCCTCGTTTTCAAGAAGCCGCCCGATTATAGCCGCTCCGAACGACGGATGATCCACATAGGCATCGCCCGTTATGATTATAAACTCGCAGGATTCCCACCCCCGATGATCCATATCGGTTTTATTAATCGGGAGAAAGCTGTTTCCGCTGCTTTTTTTAATGATTGACATCAATTATATTTTTACATAGAATAAATTAATAATCGAGGCTTTTAAAAGATCATTTTTTCAAAGCCGTGATATTAAACAAAAAAATCAGGAATTTAAAGATTATATATTTTTAAATTCCCTCGATTTATTAACTCCTCTTTTTTTCTAATTGACTTGTAGTATCGTCGATATTAAATTATAATAAATGTATATCTATTCTTTATATAAATCATATTACAAAGTAATAGGACTACGCTAAAAGAGGTTTTAATATTGGTAAAAAAAGGTTTTCCTGCTGTTCATTTCTACGATCAGGACTTCGTGGACCTGTATGAAAAGACTTGGGCCTGGTTGCAGGATTCATGGAAAATCGGCAATTCTAAAAATGGATTTCCTAAAACATATTTTAATTACCCCGAAAACGATTCTGTAAATCAGTTTGAATCAATACTTGCAACATTCTTTCTTGTCTACAGCAACAACCAGTTTCCGGCCTGTCCTTCCATGGATTTATTCTATTCAAAACAGGAAGAAACCGGAGCAATACGCTGTGCATACGGTGAATCCGACGGAAAGCCTGTTTTAAGCAGCAATAATCCCGAGGGTATACATCCTCCGTTATTTTCCTGGGCTGAATACAACCTTTACCACAAGGAAGGCAACAAAAAAAGGCTCAAAGAAATAGTCGTATACCTGGAAAAATATTTTCATTGGGTGGAACAGACATTCAAAAAGGAAAACGGGCTTTACAATGTACCGATTGAGGCGACAACAATGGTTAACAGCCCGCGTGTTAATGTTTACTACCCGGTTGATTTCAATTCGCAGCAGGCTGTAAACGCCCTTTATATGTCCGAGATCGGCGACATCCTTAACGACAAGGAAATGAGCTTTAAATACAAACGCAAGTATTTTTCCCTTAAAACCAGAATTTCATCATTAATGTGGAACGATGAAGAAGGTATCTACTACGATCTCGACAAGGATGAGCAGCAGGTTAAAATAAAGACAATTGCATCGTTCTGGACGCTGCTTGCTGAAATTCCTAACGAGGATCGTGCGAACACGTTAATCGATCATTTAAAGGATCCCGAATCTTTCGGTACCGATAACCCCTTTCCGTCGCTGGCAACCTCGGAACCGGACTATACCGAAGACGGCGACGGCTGCCGCGGATCTGTTTATTCACCGTTTACATTTATGGTAATCAAGGGGCTTGAAAAATATGCCCGTTATGAGCTTGCACGCGAATGCTCCATCAGGCATCTTTATTTTATGCTTGATACCCTTCATCCGGAAGGCGATAAAAAGGGTGATATCTACGAGGCGTATAAACCGAATTCGGACGGTCCCGCCGTCAGCCGCACCCTGAAAGATTTTCCCAAACCGGTTTTTCTTGCCTATACCTCAATTGCAACGGTAACCCTGATTGTTGAAAACGTGCTAGGTCTGTACATCAGCCTTCCGCGAAAAACTGTCGACTGGATAATGCCTACGCTTGAAATAATGGGGATAGAAAACCTTTCCCTTAAGCGGAACCTTATAACCATTCTCAGCAATAAAAGCGGACGGGGATGGGAAATAAGACTTGAATCAGAGAAACTATACTATTTCACAATCAATATACTTGATGAGCACAAGAAAAAGACACTACCGATTCCTTCCGGTAAATGTTCCATGCTGATCGATAAACTATAATACGGCAGGCAAATCATGAGCTGTTTAGGCGCAATAATAGGCGGAACCATAGGTTTATTTTTAGGCGGACCTCTCGGCGCCATAGCAGGCGCCGCTTTCGGTGGTTTCATTTCCGGCGGCGCCGCCCGAATAGGTTTCGGCGAAAAGGACGATAATTTTCAGGGAGGAGACCGTTTCTCGAACTGGTACGGCGGCAGAATGAACCGCAGCCAGCATAACCAGATGACATTCTTTGTCGGGGCATTTTCAATGCTGGCGAAACTCTGCGCCGTAGACGGCAACGTCTCGGAAAAGGAACGCCGTAAGATTGAAGAATTCATGGATCGCGATCTTAACCTGGATGCCGTTACCAAACAGAGCGCTTTCAGAATCTTCGACACTGCAGTCAATTCATCTGAAACATTTTACCAGTTTGCCAACCAGTTCTACCGTGAGTTCCGGTTTCAGCCGCAGTTGCTTGAACTGATGATCGATATAATGGTAAGGGTAGCGACAGAAGACAACGGCATCAGCGCCGAGGAAGAAACCCTTATTGTCGACGGGCTTCATATTTTCCACCTTGACGACAGCGTTTATTCACGAATCAAGTCCAAATATGCCGGCGGCCGTTACGACGGCTCACAGAGCCGTTACGGGGCTTCTGGGGGCTTTTCTTCGGGCGCCGCCTATTCCGTGCTCGGCTGCAGCCCGTCCGACAGCGACGACAAGCTCAAGCGCGCTTACCGCAAACTGGTAAACGAGTACCACCCGGACAAGGTTTCGGCAAAAGGCCTGCCCGAAGAATTTCAGAAGGTTGCAAAACAGAAATTCCTCGAAATACAGAACGCCTGGGACCAGATCAAAAAGGAACGCGGGCTGTAGAACTTTACAAAGATAAATATTAAAAGGCCGTATTCCATAACAGAATCGCGGCCTTTTTTGTGTTTCGGGAATTTTCTTTTCCCGGCGCAATCAGATAAAAGTTTATTTGAATTTTAAAAAGCTTATTCTCAGAATCCCCTCGGTAATGTCCATTCCCCATGGCAGGTAACGACCTTTCATTTCCTCAGTTATCTGCTGGTTCAGCGTTTCGCTTTCAAAGTCGAATGCAACCTGTTTCCAGTCGCTTGCCGGCATATTGGCCATCTGGGCGGACAGGTAAAGCTGAACATCGCCGATAATATCAAAATCCATCGGAATGGTTCCCGTTCTCAGAAAAGGACCGAACTCATCCTTAAGCGATTCGTCGTCGATTTTCGATTCCTTTGCCTTGTAATATGTAGCCTTATAGTCGCTTTCAAGAAACAGCGCGTACAGATCTCCCTTCAGCGACGAATAGCCCGCGGGAAACCAGCCGTCGGAGATTTTTTCGGCTATTCTTTTGTCCAGTTCCTGGATAGTTTGGTAGCGCGCCACCTGCCAGGCCTTCGAGCGGATTACGTTGTCGCTCAGATACAGAACGTAAAGCTTGTCGTCGTAGCCGGACAATCCTATCGGCGTGTACCCCCTGTCGACCTCAGCCTGGACCGTACCCTGAAGCTTCATGAAGTTCACCTCATGCCCGACTATCTTGAAGTCCACGGTTACGCTCTGCGCAGCGGCAAAAAAAGCGGACGTCAGCAGAAGGATTAATGCAATTGTAAGTCTTTTCATAACGGTATCATATCCAAAAAAAAGCCCCGGGTAAACCCGGGGCCGTAACAGTTTCTAATTAAATTAGAAGGATACTGATGTTCCTACGCTCCATGAAGTGTAGTTAGCATCGTCACCGCTGTTGTAGTCGCTTCCGAGTGAGAAGGACAGTGTTGCAATGCTGTATGCGTAAGACGCGCTTACTGCATAGTCGAAGGTTGAGCCTTCAACGCTGTCAGCGTCACAGTCGAATCCGACTGTAAGGCCTTCAACAAGACCTGCAACAGACAGGCCTGCATTCCATGCAAGTTCAGAGCTGGTCAGACCGTAGTCCATCCCGCCGCTTACAGATACGCCCATTCCGATAAGTTCGGAAAGGTCGGCTGCAAGACCGGCTTCAAGAAGCATACCGTCGGCAGCTTTGAAATCAGCCATTACGCTTGCAGGATCATCATTGTATGCGAGGTTATAGTCGCCGTCCGCCGCGAGGTAGTGGAAAGCTACGGAAGGAGTAAGACCCATTATTGTGTAGTCTACAGCAGCCATCAGGTACATCATGTCAAGGCCGTAATCGAATTCTACAGCTACATTTGCGCCCATTCCGCTGAATGAAGGAGCTACTGAGAAAGCATAAGCAAGATCATCACCGCCCATCAGGTCATAGAGACCGAGGGTTGCTGATGCGCCTACTGTCATATCGCCTACTGTAGTTGTGTAACCGCCGCTGACGCCGAGACCGTAAACTGGCTCTTCCATATCGTCGGTTTCATCAAGCCATGTGTACCATGTGTCTGAAACTGCATCCTGCATGCCGTTGTCGTCGATGTAGAGGGTAACGCCCGCGTTAAGACCTTCAACAACACCTGAAGAAAGGCCTATCATCAGTGAAGGATATCCGCTTACAGCGTCATCCTGATGTCCGGCTTCGTCAACAGAGATAGCGCCTGCAGTAACGTGTGTACCTTTCAAATTACAAACGATATCTACAATCCCGCCAACATTGTTGAATGCAAGAGATGCGCTTTCAACAAATGAAAGTGCTGATTCAACTGTAGGAGTCTCATCAGGAACACCCATGTTGTTGTATGCCATTTCTAAATCAAGAGCAGCCAGAACAACGGCTTTATCATCTGCAGTCCAGTCTTTGATTATATCATAAGTGACTAAACCGCTAAGATAATCAAACATATTATTAGTTACAGTACTCTGAACATCAAAGTTAGTAAGAACAATACCGCCGGCCGTCAAGTCAGCTTTGGTATCGGTAGAAGCTTCGTCAAGAATTTTCTCAATTGCATCAGTTACCTGAAGAAATAACTCACCTTGGAAAGCACCATTGATTGTATTAACTGAAGCGGAATTTGCAACTGACCATACAAATTCATCTGTTTCAGCGTCAGCATCTACAGCATCTTTGATTGTTATATCGCCTGCGTCATCGTCTGAAGCAAGAAGGTCAAGAGCTGTGCCGTCTTTTAATTCAGCCTGAAGATCAGCTTCGGTTGTTGCTGTCCAGATTGTAACTTCAGCAACAGCTGTTTCATCATCAGCATGATCGTTATAAAAATCTACTGCTGTTGAGAGTGAAAGATAATTCACATAATCAAGACCAAAGTTGGTAAGGCCTGCATCCCAGTTATAGTAGTAATCGTTTGAATACCCTGTATAAGTGGTGGTTACTGTCGGGAGAAGGTCGAATGTTGCGGAAGCAACAACCTTTTCGTCGTCAGTAGCGATTGTAACAGAACCTGTTACGGAACTGCTACCTGAAAATGCCGGCAGCGTAGGATCTGTTTCGTCTGAGTTACCGATTGAGAAACTAACAGAACCGGATACTGCGATTTCTGCGAATGCCATCATCGGCAACGCGCAAAGAAGTACAGCAAGGACAAGTGCTATTTTTTTCATATTAATTCACTTCCTCCGTGTTTT
Source organism: Spirochaetia bacterium (assembly GCA_963675665.1). GTDB lineage: Bacteria > Spirochaetota > Spirochaetia > UBA9216 > UBA9216 > Thalassospirochaeta. The sequence goes on along the minus strand of OY776510.1, from coordinate 859,422 downwards.
TGGGATCAGACCAACGGTCTGTTAATATCCCGTTTTAATATTTTTTGGGGTAATTATAACAACCCCATTTTTAGCTGTCAAGAAAATATCGGTTATTAACCTATTTATGAAAAGCGACTCCTTATTTTTAAATTATTGTTAAAAAAGAGATGTTTTTTCCAAAAAAACGGCAAAGACGCCGACATTGAAATCATGCTTTTAAATGTATCGGCTGTACAGGCCTTTTCCATTAACAACAGTTTACTCCCGTTCAAACATAAAAACAAGCAATTTACCAAAAAAAAGGTTACATAAAAGCAATAAAAATAACCGCAGCAGGTATTTATACTGCTGCGGGTTCCAATAACTTCAGCCTATTTCATTCTGAAGAGCTGCAGCTTTGTCGGTTTTTTCCCACGAAAAAATATCGCGGCCGAAGTGGCCGTAGGCGGCAGTTTCCTGGTAGATCGGCTTTTTCAGATCAAGGGTTTTTATGATTCCCGCCGGGCTTAAATCGAAAACCTTTTCAACAGCGGCCTCTATTTTTGATTCCGGGACCCGCCCGGTACCGAAGGTGTCGACCATAACCGAAACGGGGTAGGGTACGCCTATCGCGTATGCCAGCTCAACCTCGCAGCGTTCGCAGAGCTCCGCCGCAACGATATTTTTGGCTACATACCTTGCCATGTAGGCTGCGGACCTGTCTACCTTCGACGGGTCTTTTCCGCTGAACGCGCCGCCGCCGTGCCGGCCCATTCCGCCGTAGGTATCTACTATAATCTTGCGGCCTGTAAGTCCCGAGTCTCCGTGGGGGCCGCCTATTACGAACCGGCCTGTCGGGTTAATGAAGAACTTCGTATCGTCCGCAAGAAGCCCGGTCGGTTCGAGCACCGGTTTGATTATCTTTCCGATTATATCGTTCTTAAGCTCTTCATAAGAAATATCTTCATCATGCTGATGACTTACAACAACCGTATCGATCCGCTTCGGTACAAATCCGTCATATTCTATCGTTACCTGGCTTTTTGAATCGGGCCTCAGCCATGGGAGTTTTCCGCCCTTCCGAAGCTCGGTTGCTTTCAGAAGAATCTGGTGCGAAAACATCACGGGCGCAGGCATCAGCTGCGGGGTTTCACGGCATGCAAAACCGAACATCATGCCCTGGTCGCCGGCGCCCTGTTCCTTGAACAGTCCTTCCCCGTCGGTGACGCCCTGTGAGATATCCGGCGACTGGCTGTGGATTGTATTCAATACTGCCATCGACTCATAATCAAGGCCGTATTCGGGTTTAACATAACCGATCTTCCGGGCGACGCCCCTGGCGACTTCCTGAACATCAACGTAGGTGTTTGTTGTGATTTCACCGCCCACCAGAACCATTCCGGTAGTAGTGAACGTTTCACAGGCTACCCTGGACTGCGGGTCATCTGTCAGGCATGCGTCAAGTATCGCATCCGAGACCTGGTCGCAAAGTTTGTCGGGATGGCCTTCGCTGACAGACTCTGACGTAAAGAGGTAGTTTCTGTTTTCCATATTTTCTTCTCCTTAAATTCTCCGCATGGAAGCGGTTACGGAGATGAAGTTTGAAAGAATTTTCAAACTTCAAAATAAAAAATAACATGGAGGTTATTTTTTATTACTCCTTAGATTGCACGGGCCAAGGCGGCCCGACAAAAAAATATATTAGTAAACCCTCATTCCCCGGTTCAAGCAAGCAAAGGACCGGGGAAGGTTGTACTTCATTTTATAATCTCAATAACGATAATGTTCCGGCTTATACGGACCTTCCACCGAAACTCCGATATAATCAGCCTGCTCTTTTGAGAGAGTCGTAAGTTTTACACCTATCTTGTCAAGATGAGCCCGGGCAACTTCTTCATCAAGCTTCTTCGACAGTCTGTATACCCCGATTTTGTAATTATTACTGTTGAGATCAATCTGCGCAAGCGTCTGGTTTGAAAACGAGTTGGACATTACAAACGACGGGTGCCCCGTGGCACAGCCCAGATTTACCAGCCGCCCCTCGGCAAGGAGAAAAATCTCGTGGCCGTCGTCATAGATGTATTTGTCGACCTGGGGTTTAACGTTCATCTTTTTGACGCCGGGCCATTCGTTTAATTCGTCTACCTGGATCTCATTGTCGAAATGGCCGATGTTGCATACTATTGCCTGGTTTTTCATTCCGGCCATGTGTTCAGCTGTTATTACGTCCCTGTTTCCGGTTGTTGTCACATAGATATCTCCGGTCCCCAGAGTGTCTTCTACCGTTTTTACTTCAAAGCCTTCCATTGCCGCCTGCAGCGCGCATATGGGATCTATTTCGGTTATTACTACCCTGGCCCCTATTCCACGCATTGACTGGGCGCAACCTTTTCCTACATCTCCGTATCCGCAGACTACAACCACCTTTCCGGCTATCATTACATCGGTTGCACGCTTGATGCCGTCGGCCAGTGATTCACGACAGCCGTAGAGGTTGTCGAATTTGCTCTTTGTTACCGAATCGTTAACATTGATTGCCGGAAAAAGCAGGCTGCCTTCGTCCATCATATGGTACAGCCTGTGTACACCCGTGGTTGTTTCTTCAGAACAGCCCCTGATATCTTTTACCATTGAACTGAAAAAATTATTGTTTTTTTCATTAATAGACTTGAGAAGGTTTTTAATAACCTGTTCTTCATGTTTTTTACCGGGCTGTTTTACCCAGTCGGAACCGTTTTCAAGTTCATAACCTTTGTGTACAAGCAGAGTGGCATCACCTCCGTCGTCAACTATCTGGTTGGGGCCTTTTCCGCCGGGAAAACTCAACGCATCAAGGGTGCAGTCCCAGTACTCCTCAAGGGTTTCCCCTTTCCAGGCAAAGACAGGTACTCCTTTGGGATTTTTCTCCGTTCCGCCGCTTTCGGGTCTTCCGACGACAATAGCCGCGGCTGCGTGGTCCTGGGTTGAAAAGATATTACAGCTGGCCCAGCGAACATCCGCGCCCAACTCTGTAAGGGTTTCGATCAGAACCGCCGTCTGAATCGTCATGTGAAGCGAGCCGGTAATCCTTACGTCTTTCAGCGGTTTTTCAGCCGCAAATTTTTCCCTGATGGACATGAGTCCGGGCATTTCATGCTCGGCTATTTCGATTTCCTTTCTGCCCCATTCCGCCAGGCTGATATCTTTTATCTTGTATTCCAAAATTTCTCTCCGTTTTTTACTCGTTAGATTAATATAATAATATAATTGATTATTAACAAGTAATAAACCGTTAGCTGAACCTCATTGACACTGCCTTAAGGGTGTTTTATCATTAGTCATGTTCGAAATAATGCTGATCTCTGCCGGGGTTCTTTCATTTGTAGTTTGCGTGATATTAATTCCGGTTCTTATAAGGCTGAGTATAAAAAATAAGTGGTTTGATATAATAGACGAGCGTAAAATTCATACCGGAAACATATCAAGACTTGCCGGTCTGGCTGTTTTTTATTCAATGCTTGCAGGCCTGATTGCAGGACTTCTTATACTTGGCTGTAAAACCGGTTTAATGACTGATTTTCCCTGCCGTCGGTTGATAATTTTTCTTGCAGCTTTTGCGCTTGTTCATATTATCGGGTTAATTGATGATTTCAGGAACATCAGGCCGAGATACAAATTTATTGTACAGATAATAGCTACCCTGATGATTATTCTGCCGAACAGATCCATGTCGCTGCTTCATATTCCTTTTATTAATGTAACTCTTGATATAGGCATTCTGGGCTATGTTCTCGCTGCAGTATGGATAATCGGCGCCTGTAATGCTGTTAACCTTATTGACGGCATGGACGGTCTCAGCGGCGGAATTTCTGCAATAGCGGCGCTGTTTTTATCTATAATATCTATTGCGCTGGGTTATCCTGTAACAGCATTAATTTCATTTTCGCTTTTCGGTTCTCTGGTGGGTTTTCTTGTATTCAATTTTCCGCCGGCAAAAATATTCATCGGCGACTCCGGTGCTCTTTTTCTTGGTTTTGCCATTGCAAGTCTTCCTTTTCTGGAAATAAATTACCATTCCGATATGACGCTGATAATTTCAATAAGCATCCTGTTTATTCCTGTAATTGATACTCTTACCTCAATGCTCAGAAGACTCAGAAGAAAGCAGTCGCCGTTTCATCCCGACCGCGAACATCTGCATCACAAACTTATGGACAGGAATTTTTCAACAAGGCAGATTCTGTTAACTCTTTATTCGGTCAGCATTCTTCTAGGCCTTTCAGTATTTTTATGGTCAATGAGCGGCAATACATTTTTTATCGATATAACCATCATAATATGGGTAGTACTGATTGTTATTTCGCTTCTTCTTGAAAAACACCATGCCGACAGTCACGAAGCAATATAAGAAAGGGGATATCCAAAACCATTTTGGACACCCCCTTTACGGCACTTTTCAGCCGGACAATCGATAACCGGATAGTCTTTCCGGTATTAAGCAGTAATTTTTATCTATTCTCTGACGTCTCCGCGGTAGAGCACACGGATCTGTTTGTATAATCCGTCTCCTTCGCTTATCGTATCTATATCCGTCAGTTCATTAAGTGTTGTGTGAACAAGTCTGCGTTCAAACGGATTCATCGGTTCGAGAAGTCTTGAGCCTCTTGTTCTTCTAACCTGTTCGGCGCTCTTTCTGGCCATTCTTACAAGGTTTTCTTCCCTGCGTTCCCTGTAGTTTTCCGCATCGATTATTACTCTGCAGTCGCTGCCCAGTCTTCCTGCGTAAACATTCAGCAACAGCTGAATTGAATCCAGGTTTTTTCCCTTTCTGCCGATCAGAATGCCGGTATATTCCGACTCAATTTCGATACCAATCTTGCTTTCTTCCCTGAAGGCTACTCGGCCTTTACCGGGGAATCCCATTTTGGAAATAAGGGTTTCGAGATATTCAATAACTTTATGTTCGAAATCATCAACGGTTTTCGGTTCTTCATCAGCTTCGCCGATATAAACCTTGATTTTAACATTCCCTTTTCTGAAAATGCCGGATTTCGGTTTGTTTACTATCTCGACATCGAACTCTTCCCTGTCTATTCCTAATTCTTCTACTGCTTTATCAATTGCCTCCTTTTCTGTTTTTCCTTCAAATTCCCTGAACATATATAAAACTCCTTAGAGACATGACTTGCTCTAATTAAACTTCGTGGAGTTTTGCGCAGCAAAATCTCCTAAAGAAGAAATAGAAATCATATTTCTATTTCTTCTTCTTTTTCTTTTTTTTCGGAGGCGGAACAACCTTCTGTTTCTGTTCTGCTGTTTCATCCTTGCCGACTATTTTAAAATCAGCGCCTGCTTTTCCGTCGCCCGCAGCAGCTGGTTTCAGATGCCTGTTTGTATACATCTGCTGAAGCATGGAAAAAACGTTTGAGCAAATCCAGTATACAAGCAGTCCCGACGGCGCATTATAAAGAATAAAGAAGAACATTATCGGCATGCCGTACATCATCATTTTCATTGAACTCTGATTTCCGGCGGCGCTTGTCTGGTTGCTCTGCATAATCTTTGTGCTCAGGATCTGCGATCCTACGAATATTATCGGCAGAAGCCTGATATCGGACCAGTTTACAAGCGGAACTGTAAATGCGAAATGATAAACTGATTCCGGCGCGGCAAGGTCTGTAATCCATCCCGGAATAAAAACTGCACCGCGAAACTCGAAATACTTGTTCAGAAGCCCGTACATGGCAATAAAAAACGGAAACTGAATTAGCATTGGCAGACAGCCTCCCATTGGACTGACGCCTTCTTTCTTGTACATTTCGGACATGGCCCTGTTAAGCTTATCGGGCTGGTCCTTGTACTGTGCCTTTAATTCTTCCATCTTTGGTGCCAGCGCCGACATTCTTGCTGTAGACTGCGTACTCTTTCTGGTAAGCGGAAACAGCACAATCTTGATGACTATAGTGAGAAGAATTATTGCAATACCGTAGTTCGGCAGAAATTGATAAATAAGAGCAAGCCCTTTTTGCAGCAGCCACTCAAGCCACCCCAGAAGAGAACTGGAATCTACTACTTCATCAAGATTCAGATCCTTCATTGCAAAACCGTTTTCATCGGCATTGTTATACGGCTGAAGATATCTATTCAATCTTGGACCGAAATAGAATTTAAAAACATCTTCGTTATTTGAACTTTTTATCGGAGGCCTTGAAAAGACAATTTTATTGGATTGCGGCAGCGAACTTTCTTCTTTTTCTTCAGTCAGGGTGATGACATAATCAGTAGCGTCAGGGATGGCAATTGCCGAAAAGTACTTCCCGGTTAATGCTGTCCAGGTTACCCTGTCTTCAAGTTCAGTAAAGCCGTCTTTGACTTTAACGGTATCTGCCTTTTTACCGCCGTTATAGGAATAAAATCTGCGGTAAAAATACCTGTTGTCAAGCTCGGTAAATTCAGGTCCTATCTGGGGACCAAACGTTAAACTGTATGAATAACCGTCGAAATTCAGCGCAGGAATCCTGTTGATAGAATTTTCAATTCCTACCCGAAGCTCCATCATGTAATCATCTGCGGTAAACTTATAGGTTTTTATAAGCGTGAAAGGGTAGCGTTTACCGTCAGTATCAGCAGGGGCAAGAAAAGGCTTTGAAAACCGGAATGTATATTGGTCTATCTGGTGATATTCGAAAGTATCGCTCAGAGGAACAGCATCGTACCCGCCGAATGCAATTTCAAAAGCTGCATCCTGCTGTTCATTACGAAAAATCATTTCAAGCGGCTCATTGTTATCCATATGTTCTTTAAGCTTTAAAGAAGTAATAACACCGCCTTTATTGGAAAAGGTAATATAAAACCTGTTTGTTTCAGCTTCTATGATCTGCTCTTCTATTACGGAATCCAAATCAAGTTTAAGTTCATCAGATGATGCAGCCTGCTGTCTCGGAGCTGCTTTAACTGTTTCTTCAACAGCGATTGTCTGTTCAACTGCTGCTGCACTTTCCACCGGCTGCTCCGGCGGCGGAAAAAATTTCGCCTGGATCATGAATCCAGCTGTTATTACAATTGTAGAAAGAACTACTGCTATAAGTGTTCTTTTATCCATCATTTCTCCTTTTGGTCTTCGTGGAAAACTTTATTCAGGGAACCGGATCATAACCTCCTGGATTAAAAGGATGACATCTTAAAATCCTTCTAACAGCAAGCCAGCTGCCTTTTCCGGGTCCGTATTTCTCAATAGCTGTAATTGCATATTTGGAACAGGTAGGTGTAAACCGGCATGAATCAGGAAGCATTGGGGATATGAATTTCCTGTAAAGTTTAATAATACCAATTAAAATGAATTTAACCGGTCTTTTCATGCTGATTCCATTGTCCTCCGTCGGAGTAAAGCCCGGCTTTTTTAAATAGTTTAAACATCTGTTTTTCTCTGATAGAGTATATGTCTTTATCAGGAAAAAAAATCAAAACTATATCATACCCCGGCTTAAGCAGGTGCTTATTAAGTCTGAAAATCTCTCTGGCTATCCGTTTGGCCCTGTTCCGATGGATTGAATTGCCGTATTTTTTTACCAGAGTAACCATAAACCGGGAATAATCCAGTTTATTGTCGACAAACACCAGCTTTGCCCCCGGAATACTGTATCTTTTTCCGGAAGCAAACGTCCTTCTAATATCCGAAAGTTTACCAAGTCGCTCCGACTTAGTAAGGCTTTTTCTCATCAGCAACTGAAAGTTTTTTTCTTCCTTTCCGTCTTCGGCGCATAAGAACAGCTCTGCCGCCCTTTGTTTTCATTCTTGAACGAAAGCCGAATTTCCTGTTTCTTTTAACCCTGCTGGGCTGATATGTCCTCTTCATCAGAGATGCTCCTTAATCTATATAAATCATTATATTATTTCTTATAATTAGGGTGCTGTAGTATACGTTTTAAATGCATGCAGTGTCAATATCTACAGGAGAAACCTGATGTTTCTGATGGATAATTCCGGGTAGTTTTTCTTCAATTTTGAAAGAATGCCCGCTTTTTTAAATTCAAGCTTTTGAAGCCATCCCGGATGATCTACCCTTACAAAAACAATACCGTTTTCAATCTCTTCAATTTGCGAATGTGAACCTTCATCTATTCCGGCTATTTCACTCCAGGCTGAAAATAAGGTAGCAGCTTCCCGCTGGGCATTGTTTTGAAACAGTCCGTCCATCATGGCATTGATAATATCAGCAGCTTTTTTCATTTATGTCCTTCCTGGTTATAATTCCTGCATTTACATGATACAGCGGGCCGTTTATACGGCTGTTTACAAGTCCCTCGTCGGGAAGAAAAGTAAAAAAAGCCTGCCTGTATTCGGGCAGAAATTCAAGAAAACGCTTTCTTTTATTGAGATCCATTTCAAGTAAAACATCATCCAGCAGCAGGACAGGCTTTTTTTCGCTTTTTTCCGCGGTATATGCAGCCTGGGATGCCCTGAGAACCAGAGATATCAGCCTGATCTGTCCGGTGGATGCAGTAGCGGCAAAATTTTTGCCGTCAGCATAAAAACCTATTCTGTCCCGGTGCGGGCCGGATGTTGAAGTTCCGTACATCAAGTCTCTGTTTCTGAATTCATACAATAAACCGATAACATCATCTGTGCTGTTTCCGGATTTAATTTTCCATGACGGAGAATATTTTACAGCAAGTTTCAAATCAGTACCTGAAATACTTCGGTACAGATAAGTAAACACTGTATTATACTCATCCATAAGTTCCGTCCGTTTACGCTGTAATTCCATACCGGCTTCAGCAGCCTGGTAATCGTAAACATCAAGCAAACCCGGTTTCCGTTCTTTGAGAATTCGGTTTCTGAGTTTTATTACACGATTGTATGTTCGAAGCGAATCAATATATGTTTCGTCGAACATGCTTATAGTCTGATTTATAAATTGTCTGCGTGCTGCCGGAGTACCGTTTACAAAATTAATATCATCATGAGTAAAGGCTATACAGGGAAAATCCCGAAGTAATTCTTTTCTGTCTTTTATTCGTTTTCCGTCGATAAAAATCGTCTTCTTTTTATTTTCTATCTTCAGAATAACCTTTCTTTTTCTCTCATCTTCGTTAAAATTACCTGCTATCGACATTTCATTACAGCCGTTTTTTAACAAAAAAGATTCATTCTTTGTTCTGAAAGAAGAACCTACACAAAGAAGATAGACAGACTCAATAAAATTTGTTTTACCCTGCCCGTTTTCTCCTACCAGGTATATATCTTTATCAGAAAAAATTATCTCGGAATCCTCCAGATTTCTGAACTGGTAGGTCCTTACAGAAGAAAATCCCATTTAATCAAGCTGCATAGGCATAACAATATGAAAGTAATCAGATTCTTCTGAAGACTGAAGAGTTATTGCTTTATTTGATTCAGTAAACAGCAGTTTGATATTTTCATTTTCAATAACGCGAAGAGGATCGATAAGATAAGAATAATTAAGCGCTAATAATGTATCGTTTCCTTCGTAAGCGCATTCTATTTCTTCGGTAGCAACACCTATCTCGCTTTCTTCTGAATTTAACTCAATCATTCCGTTGGTAATATTGAGAAAAATTCTTCTTGATTTATTTTCTACAAGAAGAGATACGCGTTTTACTGCTTCAATAAGCTCCTCTCGCTTGACGGTTACTTCAAAATTCTGACTTTCAGGTATAACACGACTATAATTGGGAAATTGTCCCTCAATAAGGCTTGATGAAATAGTCTGATTATCAAATTTAAAGAAGATGCTTTTTTCGGTAACGGCAACCTGAATAGTTCCTTCTCCGCTGCTCTGTTTGCTTACCAGCTGTAAAACTTTCGGCGGTATAATTACCCCGTTAAACGGATTAACCGTACCTGAAGTATTTTTTTTGATATACGAGAGTCTTCGGCCGTCTGTTGCAACCATAATAAGATTACCCTCTATATTTTCCATGAAAACACCGTTCATAAAATATCTGGTTTCATCGTCGGATACAGCAAATATTGTCTGACCAATCATTTCAATCAAATCAGCCTGGGGAATAACAAAATAGCTTTCTTCGGAGATTTTCTGCATTTCAGGATATTGTTCGGATGCAATACTTTTAAGCTGAAAATTAATTTTTTTAAACAGAGGTTTGATAAACAGCTTTCCGTCTTTCAGTTCGAATTCTATATCTCCATCAGGAAGAGAACGTAAAATACTTAAAAACTTGTCGCAATAAACTGTAGTACTTCCGGGAACTGAAATATCAACCGGTATGTTTGTTTCAAAACCAACTTTTAAATCGGTAGCCTTTATGGTAAGAGTATTATTTTCAGCTTCAAGAAGAACGTTTGAAAGTATTGATAATGCATTTTTAGAAGATATAATTTCCTGTGCTATTGAAATTTCTTTGGTAAGATTGTTTTTTTCACATGTAAATTTCATATAAAATCTCCCGATAAAGCGTTGTTCTCTAATACATACTTTATATTAATAATAGTAATAGTATTAGTAGTATCTGCTAATATGTTAACAAGCCGATTAAAACTTTAACATATAATAAAATAATAAACTGAAAGAACAAAGAAATTATAAACAGTTTATTCAGTTTATACACAGAATAATAGATTTTTATCAATTCATAAACAATATATTCACAGTTTTTCTAGTTTTTTATGTCATCTTTAACAGTTCTTATAATATTATTTATAGTCGGTTCAAGCGTAGGATCAGTTTTCATTCTGCTTTCTATTCTTTGGCATGCATGCATAACAGTCGTATGATCGCGACCACCGAATTCATAACCTATTTCGGTGGTTGAGTATTCGGTAAGTTCCCTGAGTATAAACATGGCAATCTGTCTCGGTGTTGTAACGGCTTTTGTACGTTTTTTACTTTTAAGATCTGCCGTGCTCACATTGAAATAATCAGAGACAATTTTCTGAATAAGATCAACCGAAATGTTTATCTGGACGGAATCGGTAAAATGGTCTTTAAGCTGTTCCTTAGCTATGTCTACAGTTATATCCTTATGAACCAGCTCGGCATATGCTACAAGTTTAAGAAGGGCCGATTCCAAATCTCTTACGTTGGTAGTTATATTCTGACATATGAGTTCAATTACGTCTTTGGATATTGAGATGTTACGGTTTTCCATCTTTTTGATCAGAATAGCCTGGCGCGTTTCAAGATCCGGCGGTTTAAGATCAACATTCAAACCGCGTTCAAACCGGCTGCGAAGCCTGTCGGTCAGATTCTTTAATTCGGAGACAGGTCGGTCGCATGTAAAGACAATTTGTTTTTTTGATTCATAAAGAGCATTGAAGGTATGAAACAGTTCTTCCTGGGTTCCTTCTTTTTTTTGCAGAAAATGAATATCATCTATGAGCAGAACATCAACCGACCGGTATTTGTTTTTAAATTGATGCATGTTCTTTTTGCCAAGCATATCAAGAAATTCGTTGGTAAACGATTCAGCGGTCACATAGACAATTTTGAGATCAGGACTGTCTTTATAAACGGAATGCCCGATGGACTGGATAAGATGTGTTTTTCCCAGTCCTACGCCGCCGTAAAAAAGACAGGGATTATATGCAGTTCCCGGATTTTTGGAAATGGCATATGCCGCATTTGCAGCAAATGAATTATTATCGCCGATAACAAATGATTCAAAGGTATAATCAGGATTAAGCTGACTATGGCTTCTGGCCATACCGGTTTTTGCAGTATTCTTCGCTTTTTGCTGAGGTTTAACATTTTCGTTTTTTATTTCGGTTTTATCCGAATTTGCATTCTGGTTTTTCAGGGAAGTCTTAATTTCCGATACGACGAATTCTATTTTAAGGTTACGGCCGCATATATTTTCGATTGTATCCGACAGCATTGTTCCGTATCGTTGCGAGATTTGGTTTTTATAAAAGGAAGACGGAACAGCAATAGTCACTGATTCTTCCGAACCCGAAAGATATTCCAGACTGCTGAACCACATAACCCATTCCTGCTCCGTGATTTCATCACGAATCTGATTCAGTGTTTCAGTCCAGAAACCGGTCCAATCCCAATTTTCTTCATTTTTCATAGAAAAAGTTCCTTTATTAACAGCTTATCCACAAGCAGATCAATGTTAAAGTAATGTTAAAAATAGGCTTTTATCAAAAAAAACAGGCACTCTTAGACCAAGAATGATATAAATCATTATAATATAATACTTTATAAAACTATATTAAAAAAATTTATATATATATCTTCACTTAAGAAGAAAAAACCTGTGATTTTCATTTTCATAAAAGTTATACACAAGTTATACACAATATAAATTACTCTGAACAAAGAAAACAAAAATATTAAAAGCCGTAGAAGAGCATTTTAATCCATAGTCTATCTCATTGCAAGAAAATATCATATTGAATGACATCATTTTTTCGAATGCTTGTTTTTTTATTACAAGATCGATATAATTGGATGTTCAATACGAATGAAAAAATCCCATATTCAGGACGGACCATGCAGGACAACTATTCCGCTCAAGATATTCAGATATTAAAGGGGCTGGAAGCCGTCAGAAAAAGACCGGGTATGTATATCGGTACTACCGGACCCGACGGGCTTCACCATCTTGTATACGAAATAGTGGACAACAGTATAGATGAGGCGCTTGCAGGACATTGCAGCAAGATCAGCGTTGTTATAGAAAAAGGAAACAGAATTCAGGTTGTTGACGACGGCCGGGGAATCCCTGTAGATATTCATCCTGTTGAAAAAATAAGCGCGCTTGAAGTCGTACTGACAAAACTCCATGCCGGAGGAAAATTTGATAAAAACTCATATAAGGTGTCCGGAGGTCTGCACGGAGTCGGTATTTCTGTTGTAAATGCACTTTCAGCCTGGTGTGAAGTACATGTTCATAAAGAAGGAAAAATTTACTATCAGAAGTATAATCTCGGAAATCCGGAAGAACCGGTTAAGGTAATAGGAGAAACAAATAAGAGGGGATCTGTTGTAACCTTTATGGCAGATGAAACGATTTTTGAAACCGTCAACTACAGTTTTGATGTATTGTCTCAAAGGCTTCGGGAACTGGCTTTTCTGAATAAAGGCATAAACATCACTATTACCGACGACAGGCTTCCGGTTCCCAAGGTGAAGGAATTTCAGTTTGACGGAGGACTGAAATCGTTTATCGAATATCTGAACAAGAACAAGAATGCAATACATAACGAACCTATTTACCTGGAAGCTGAGAGAGATCGGGTAGGCGTAGAAGTAGCATTTGAATACAACGACGGATATACCGAGAATATTTTTTCATTTGTAAACAATATCAATACCAGGGAAGGCGGAACACATCTGGCCGGCTTTAAAGCGGCGTTGACGAGAACCCTGAATGATTTTATGAAAAAATCAAAACAGGCAAAAAAGATGGAAGAAAACCTGAACGGTGATGATGTTCGTGAAGGGATTACCGCTGTTATCTCGGTCAAAGTTCCTGATCCCCAGTTTGAAGGACAGACTAAAACCAAGCTTGGAAATTCCGATGTTAAGGGAATTGTGGAATCAATTGTTAACGAGAGAGTTACCGATTACTTTGAAATGAATCCGGAAGTAGTTGAAAAGATTCTTGAAAAAACGGTAGTTGCTGCAAAAGCCAGGGCCGCCGCCCGAAAAGCTAGGGAACTTACCAGAAGAAAAAGTTTCCTTGAAAGCAGCAGTCTGCCGGGTAAACTGGCCGACTGTGCTGAAAAAGATCCGGCGCTCTGCGAGATATATATTGTTGAGGGAGACTCGGCAGGAGGAAGCGCCAAGCAGGGAAGAGATCGAAAGTTTCAGGCAATTTTACCGCTCTGGGGCAAGATGCTTAACGTAGAAAAAACAAGAATGGACAAGGTCCTGACTAACGATAAACTGGCCCCGGTTATATCTGCCCTCGGTGCAAGCGCCGGCAAGGAATTTAACGCATCCAAACTGCGTTACCATAAGGTAATAATTATGGCTGATGCCGATGTAGACGGATCACATATCAGAACACTGCTTCTGACGTTCTTTTTCAGGTATATGACAGAACTTGTGGAAAAAGGATACGTGTACATTGCAATGCCGCCCTTGTACAAGGTGAGTATAGGGAAGGATATACATTATGCATATGATGATGCAGAAAGGGATCGGATAATAAAAGAACTGAAAGTTGACGAGTCCAAAATCAATCAACAACGTTATAAAGGTCTTGGCGAAATGAATCCGGAGCAGCTTTGGGAAACCACCATGGATCCGGACAGAAGAAATATCATGCAGGTTAAACTGGAAGATGCAATAGAAGCTGATGATATTTTTACAACCCTTATGGGAGAAAATGTGGAGCCCAGGCGAAAATTTATAGAGGACAACGCGCTTCTCGTATCAAATCTGGATGTCTAAAGAAAGCCCTGCATGCTTTCTTTTTAAAGTATCCCGGTTGGGCCGGAATACTTCAAACCCCGAACCGAAAACGGAGAAATCCGGGTTCGTTTCGGGTTAGTGAAAAAACCGGGTAACGAAGAAAAAAAGCGTTAACGGTGTCTAAAAATAATAGTGGAGTCTAACTTTGGAGACGACAGGAAAAGTAATACCCATAGCAATTGAAGATGAGATGAAAACCTCTTATCTGAACTATGCGATGTCAGTTATTGTAAGCCGGGCTCTCCCGGATGTACGCGACGGTTTAAAGCCGGTTCATCGAAGAATTTTATACTCAATGTATGAAATGGGACTGCGCTCCGACAGAACGTTTAAAAAATGCGGAAGAATAGTCGGGGACGTTCTTGGTAAATATCACCCGCACGGGGATCAGTCGATATATGATGCATTGGTGAGACTGGCACAGGAATTCTCAATGCGATACCCGATGGTTAACGGACAGGGTAATTTCGGCTCAATTGACGGAGATCCGCCTGCAGCCATGCGTTATACCGAGGCAAAGCTGCAGAAGATAGCCGATGACATGATAAATGACATCAGGAAAGAAACAGTCGACTTTGTTCCTAATTATGACGATTCGATGATTGAACCGTCTGTCCTGCCTGCAGCCATACCGAATCTTCTGATAAACGGGGCAAGCGGTATTGCAGTAGGTATGGCAACCAATATGCCGCCGCATAATCTTGAAGAGGTCTCTGCAGCAATTCAGGCATATATAGACGATCCTGATATTACAATAGACGGGCTGATGAAATATGTAAGCGGGCCGGATTTCCCGACAGGTGCGCTGATTTTCGGTAAGTCCGGAATAATAAGGGCTTACAAAACCGGTCGCGGAAAAATAACAATGCGCGCAAAGTGCAACCTTGAAACGACAAAGAAAGGCAAGGATATAATTATTGTAACCGAAATTCCTTATGCCGTTAACAAGGTAACCCTTATTACAAGAATAGCGGATCTTGTAGCGGACAAGAAACTGCAGGGAATCTCGGATTTACGGGATGAATCTGACCGTGACGGAATAAGAATTGTTATAGAGCTTAAACGCGGCGCAATACCGCGGGTTGTTTTAAACAGGCTTTTCAGCAACACACAATTACAGCAGAACTTCAATGTAAATGCCCTGGCGCTGGTAGACGGCAGGCCGAAGCTTCTGACGCTGAAAGATCAGATACATTATTTTGTCGAGCACCGGCAAGAGGTAATCACACGACGAACACGGTTTGATCTGAAGAAAGCAAAGGAGCGGGAACATATCCTGCTTGGTTTGAAGATTGCGCTTGATAATATTGACGAAGTAATAGCGATAATAAAGAGTTCGCAATCGGTAGATATTGCCCGTACCAGACTCCGAGAGACATTTGATCTTTCCGAGATACAGGCACAGGCAATACTCGACATGAGGCTGCAGAAACTTACCAGTCTTGAAACCCAGAAGATTCTTGATGAACTGGCTGAGCTGAAGGCTCTTATTGCATATCTTGAAGATTTACTATCCGATGGTCAGAAAATTCTTGGCGTTATAAAGACCGAAATGGGAGAGCTGTCCGAAAAATACGGTAATAAGCGGGCTACCGAGATTGTACTTGAAGAAGCCGAAAAAATAGATATAGAGGATATGATAAAAGAAGAGGACATGGTTGTCCTTATATCAGGCAAGGGTTTTATAAAGCGACTTCCGGTAACAGCATATAAAAACCAGGGACGCGGAGGAAAAGGCTCTTCTTCGGCAAATCTGAAAAACGATGATTTTATCGAACATCTTTTTGTCGGATCCACCCATGATTACATCATGTTTATTACCAGCATTGGTAAATCGTACTGGATGAAAATACATGAAATACCTGAAGGCTCCAGGGCTGCCAGGGGAACCCAGATAAAGGCGCTTCTTTCAATCTCTCCTGATGAAGAAATTAAGGCTATTGTCTCATTGAAAGGGTTTTCCGACAAAGAATTTATCTTTATGGGAACCAGAAACGGGATAGTAAAAAAGGTTAAAACTTCGGATTTTACAAACGCCAAAACACGGGGAATTATAGCAGTAAAACTTGATTCGGGAGATTCTCTTGTAGATGCGGTTCTTACATCGGGAAATGATGATGTATTCCTGGTGACAAAGAAAGGCAACGCTTTGAGATTCAACGAGAATGCAGTCAGAACCATGGGCCGTGCGACAAGGGGCGTTACGGGTATAAAACTCAGCGGTGATGACGAGCTGGCGGGATTTTTAAGCGTAAAAGAAGGCGAGATGATGTTCGTTATCAGTGAGTACGGGTACGGCAAACGTACAAACTATGATCAGTTTAATCCGCACGGAAGAGGAACCCGGGGACAGAAAGCCTACAGGGTAACTGAAAAAACAGGAGAGCTTATAGGCGTCCTTGCCGTAAGAGAGGAAGATGAACTGGTTTGTATAACATCACAGGGCAATACGCTTAAATTGGCTCTTAATAAAATATCGGTTATGGGTAAAAATGCTCAGGGGGTCAGGGTTGTTAATATAAACAAACCGGATTCAGTAATTGGTGTAGCCAGAGTTATCATGGAGAATGATGATACTAATTGATTTTTGAAAGATTAAAATTTTCAGGCAGAATGTTTCACGTGAAACGTTCTGCCTTTTTTGTTTCACGTGAAACAAAATTTATCAGATTAGTTACCTGATTTGTATTTTTTTATCAGTTTTTCAGCATCGTTCCAGATAGCTTCTTTTCGTTTTTCAGTAATAAAAGCAGCAAAGATTGTGTTTTTGATAATATTGAAAAGTTCATCATCAGTGAATATGCCGGACTCATAAAGCATAATGTATTCTTCAGTTAGAGTTGAGCCGAAAAGCGTAGGGTCATCTGAATTGAGTGTGACATATATACCGTTATCGTAGAATTGTTTAATAGGATGATTCTGTATTTTAGAAACATATTTTCTTGTAAAAAGGTTGCTCGTCGGACAAATCTCAAGAGGAATCTGTTTTTCTTTCAGATAATCCATTAATTTCCGGTCTTCAATTGCACTTATTCCATGTCCGATTCTTGTTATCTTAAGAAAGTTGATGGCGTTCCAGATAGACTCGGGTCCTACATCTTCGCCGGCATGAGCAACCACATAAAGATTGTTTTCTACAGCACGTGAAAAAACAGCTTTGTACTCTTCCGCCGGACCGGAGCTTTCCGCTCCGCCGAGCCCTATGCCGATAATGCTGCTGCGGGGATTTTCAAGAACCAGATCAAGATTCTTTTCAGCGTTTTCGGGGCCGAAAGTTCTTGATACGTCAATGATAAAATTTACGGTGATTCCGGACTCTTCGAAAATCTTTTTGGAGCCGGCTTCGAGGATATCAGCCATATGCGGGTAAGAAAACCCTGATTGAAGGAATTTTGAAGGAGCAAAAAAAATCTCTGCATGTACAATTCCGTTCCGCTTCAGATATTCCTGTGCATCTTCTATCAGATATACAATATCCTGTTCTTTGACAAAACTGGCCTGTATTACATTTATAAAAAGATCAATAAACTCATCAAGGCTTTTTACGGCAAAACGTTTTTTAAGATTGGCTTTTGAGTCACTGCCGTCAAACTGGAGCTTGTTCTCCTGTATCAGTTTCCATATTGTATCGACGCTTATCAAACCTTCAAGATGGAGGTGGATTTCTGTCTTTGGGATATCTATTATAAGCTGATTGAAGCTGTAATTTCCAGAACTCACTATTTTCCCCATTTACAGAATTTCTGTATAGATCAAATTCATTAACGGCTGAATTTGTCTAAAAGTTAAATTAATTGAGGGAATTTCAAAAATCGTAGAAATTTGTAATTCCAAAACCGGTATCTTAATTTATACCCCAATTATGGTAAATCAACAAACAAAAAAAAGAGCTTTTCGATTTTTCGAAAAGCTCTTTAATTCAGGCTTCAACAACCTCTTTAACATTCGGTATCTGCTCTTTAAGGTATCGTTCGACACCCTGTTTCAGGGTCATTTTTGCCATAGGGCAACCGTTACATGCGCCCTTCAGTTTAACGGATACTATTCCGTCTTCTGTCACGTCGACAAATTCTATATCTCCGCCGTCCGCCTGAAGCGACGGTCGAACATCTTCAAGTGCCGCAATTACCTGTTCTTTCATTAGTTTACTCCTATAAAAACTACCTGCTATGGAAAACACCAAAGTTTGTTTTACAAAACAGATCAACAGCAGGATTATATTGATAGATCCTGTTACTATATATTACTATTCTGAACAGCTAAGGTCAACAATTCGGAGAAATCCCCCTTACACAAATTTTCATTTAAGTATAATATATCTGCTATGGATGGAAAAACGGTAGTATTCGCCAATCAGAAGGGCGGTGTCGGTAAAACAACAACAGCTGCCAATCTTGGAGCATATATAGCAGAGGCCGGTAAAAAGGTTCTTTTAATTGATTTCGATCCGCAGGGAAATCTCTCCAGCTGTGTTGGAGCTGATCGTAACAAGCCGGGAATATATGAAGTAATAGTAGGAAAGACTGATGCTGAAAGCGCGCTTCAAAAGAGCGCCATGGAGGGAATGGATATTCTCTCTTCAAATATTAACCTGACCGGCGCAAATGTAGAGTTAATAAATTTTAAAGACAGGGAATTCTATCTGAAAAACAGCATTAAGGATATACGGAAAAACTATGATTATTTATTTATAGATTGTCCGCCTTCGCTGGGAATATTAACCCTTAACGGGTTAACTGCAGCGGACTCAGTAATAATTCCGCTTCAGTGTGAGTATTTCGCGCTCGAAGGGTTAAGTTTACTTCTTCAGACCGTTAAATCCGTTCAGAAGGAATTAAACCGAAACCTTGTTGTAGACGGAATTCTATTTACAATGTATGACTCGCGAACACGGCTTGCAAACGAGGTTGTACAGGAAGTTTCAGGCTATTTCAAGGACAAGGTTTTCAGGACGATTATTCCCCGAAATATCAGGTTGTCGGAAGCGCCTTCGCACGGTGTTCCGGTGAACCTTTATGATAAAACCTGTATCGGAGCAAGAAGTTACGAACGACTTGCTCAGGAGGTGCTTAACCGTGTCTAAACGTCCGGCTCTGGGAAAAGGAATGAGCGCGTTGATTGGCTCCGGCGATTCGGCCCTGGAAGATAATAACAAAGATGTAATACTCAATGTTAATATTGAAATGGTAAGCGGTAATCCGGATCAGCCCAGGAAGACATTTGATCAGCACAGCCTTAAAGAACTTGCCGCGTCGATAAGTGAGAAAGGAATTATCCAGCCGATATTGGTTGAGCAGAAAGGAAATTCTTATACTATTATTGCCGGCGAAAGACGATTCAGGGCGGCCGGCATTGCCGGGTTAAGCGAAATTCCGGTTATAGTAAAAGACTTTACTGAAAATGAAAAACTCGAAATAGCACTGATTGAGAATATTCAGCGGGAAGATCTTAACCCGATAGAAGAAGCTGTTGCTTACCGTGACCTTATGGAGCGGGGCAATCTGAACCAGGAAGAGGTTGCAGTCAAGGTTGGTAAAAACAGATCTACAATTGCCAACAGCCTGAGGCTTCTGAAGTTACCGGAAAATATACAGACAACACTTGCAAAGGGTGCAATTTCTGCCGGGCATGCCAGGGCAATTCTGGCGCTGGATACTGAGGAGCAGATGGAAGACTTGCACAGGCGGATAATAACGAACGGTCTGTCAGTCAGGGAAGCCGAAGCATTTTCTGTTTCCGGAAGTAAACCGGCGACAGCAAAAAAAACAGTTAAATCAGGTTCCGGGCATGACGCCGATCCGGAGCTTAAAAGTATTGAAGAAAAATTTATCGATATATTTGGAACCAAAGTAAATATAACAGGATCTCTTCAGAAAGGGAAAATTGAAATATCCTATTTCTCAATGGATGATCTTGAACGGCTTCTGGATATAGTCGAAGGGTAAAAACGTCATTTTTGTATCCTATTGACAAAATCCATATCGATAAATATATTAAGTCCACTGATATTTGATATCATGATGGAGAGGTGTCCGAGCGGTCGAAGGAGGCGGTCTTGAAAACCGTTGAGCCGAAAGGTTCCGTGGGTTCGAATCCCACCTTCTCCGTATTTTTATATTTGGTTTAACCGGAGAGGTGCGAGAGTGGTTGAATCGGGCTCCCTGCTAAGGAGTTGTACTGGCAACGGTACCGAGGGTTCGAATCCCTCCCTCTCCGTTTTTTTATATATTTTTGTGTTATAATTCCGAAGGCCCGTTAAAAATTTCAATTTTTAACGGTTCTACCGGAAGAACTTGGAATTAAAACGTTCTGTCTTCAGGTCGTTTTAATTCAAAAAACTTTCAAAAATAACCGATTTTTGAAAGTTTTACAGGTACCCATAGCTCAGTTGGATAGAGCGTTAGGTTGCGGACCTAAAGGTCGGAGGTTCGAGTCCTCTTGGGTATACTTTTTTTCCCTTACGGGGTTTCAGGGAGAGATGCGAGAGTGGTTGAATCGGGCGGCCTCGAAAGCCGTTGTACAGCTCGTCTGTACCCAGGGTTCGAATCCCTGTCTCTCCGAAGAAACAACTGTTTAAAGTATTATATTTTATTAATACTTTAATATAGTTTATACGGGATTCGAACCGAATGAGCGCCGAGCCGGCGAGGAGAGGACGGCACGGATGCCGGCCGCCAGCGAAAGAGGCGGCCTGAAGGATACGCACGGGATGTGTGGAGCCGGAAGGCGAATCCCTGTCTCTCCGATCAGCACTGTTTACGGTTTATGTTCAACCTGAAACAGTAAAAAATAACCTTCAGGAGAGATGGCCGAGCGGTCGAAGGCGCACGCTTGGAAAGCGTGTGTATCGAAAGGTACCGGGGGTTCGAATCCCCCTCTCTCCGTATATTCGCCGGCAGGCCCTGTGCTAACAGTCGATACCCAACTCCGTCAGGTCCGGAAGGAAGCAGCGGTTAGTATTGCTCTGTTGAGTCACAGTCAGCTTGCCGGCGTTTTTATTTTCAAACCATTTATTACAATCTCACATTGATACCTCCCCGATTATCATGTACAATTCCGCATATGGCATATGAAGTAACAGCAACGCGGCGGCGTCCCGGCATGTTCGAAGATCTTGTCGGCCAGGAATTCGTCGTATCAACAATAAAGAATTCAATAAAGGCAGGCCGAATAGCCCATGCGTATCTTTTTTCGGGTCCGCGCGGCGTCGGAAAAACCTCGGCCGCACGTATTCTGGCCCGGGCGGTTAACTGTGAAGAAGGACCTACTCCGACACCCTGCGGAAAATGTTCTGCCTGTACGGAAATTGCGCGCGGCAATGCTCTCGATGTAATAGAGATTGACGGTGCTTCGAATACCTCGGTCAACGACATCCGCGAGATTAAGGATGAAGTTCTTTTCGCGCCCAATTCCTGCCGCTATAAAGTGTACATAATAGACGAAGTTCATATGCTGTCTAATTCGGCGTTTAATGCGCTTTTAAAAACAATAGAAGAACCGCCGCCATATATTATCTTTATCTTTGCAACAACCGAAATCCACAAGGTCCCTGCTACAATAAGAAGCCGCTGCCAGCAGTTTAATTTCAGGCTTATTTCACTTGAGGAAATAAAAAACAGCCTTCAGCTGGCGGCTGAAGAGCTGAAAATAGACGCGGAAGACGATGCGCTGTTCTGGATTGCCAAAGAAGCAACCGGTTCCATGCGCGACGCCTATACCCTCTTTGACCAGGTTGCGGCATTTTCAGACGGTACGGTTACCCTGGAAAAGATTCGGGAAAAGCTTGGTCTTGTCGGTCTCGACAGTATGAATGTCATAGTTGAAGCAATGGCTTCCCGCAGTTCCGTAAAGGTCATGGAACTGAGTTCTGAAATAATTGCAGGCGGAGTCTCAATTGAACAATTTGCTGTGGATTTGGCCGAATACTTCAGGAGCCTTTTATTTATACGCTGCGGAATAGAAAAAGAATCATTGCTTGGATATGCCCGCGCGCGTTATTCAGAAACAACCGTGAACGCTTTCAACAAGAGCCAGCTTGAAAAAGCTCTCGAACTGATTTTTTCATTTTACAGGGATGTCCGTTATTCAATTAATCCGAGGTTTGAACTTGAACTGGTCCTTGCGCAATTATCCGATCTTGCTGCATGGATTTCGCCTGCAGAGGTTTATGACAGACTGGAAAAATTAAAACAGAATATTGCCGCCGGAGAATTTGAAGAAAAAGCGGAAGATGAAAACGAAAATCCTTTTGTTACCGAATCTGTCCAACCGGAAATTCATCATTCTGAAACCGGACTGACATCGGAACAGAGGGACGCGGTGCTTAATGCAATACGTAAAAAGAAACTGACTCTTGCAGCATCAATAGACCAGGCTGTCGGCTGGCGGCAATCCGGCGACAGTATAAGTTTTTCTTTTGATAACGGCTATACCGCATCGGTTGTAAAAAACGATCGAAACATTATTCAGGACGCGTTAACGGATATTACAGGCAAAAAGTTTATTATCGAAGTTGAAGTTGTTCAGACAGGTAAAACAAGGGAAATCGATGAAGGACAGCATAATCTGAACAAACAGGTTGATGCGGTTAAGAAGGTTTTTCGCGGTGAAATTGTGCAGGACGGATAAAAAAAGAACATCCGTGTTCTTTTTTTATCTTGAAGTTTAAAAATAAGACTTTTTAAACTTCATTCACTGTAACCTGCCATCCATGGCAGGGATTTTTTGCAGGACGGATAAAAAAAGAACATCCATGTTCTTTTTTATCTTGAAGTTTAAAAATAAGACTTTTAAACTTCATTCTCCGTAACCTGCCGTCCGTGGCAAGCAGTTTTTGTAGGAGTAAATATGAATCCGATGGATATGATAAAAAATCTGCAGGGTATGCAGTCTAAAATGCAGGAGATGCAGAATAAACTTAATGAAGTAACCGCCGAAGGAGAATCCGGCGGCGGAATGGTTAAAGTGGTGTTAACGGGACAATATTCGGTTCTTGATGTGAAAATAGCAAAAGAAGTAATTGATCCTGAAGATCCGGAACTTATTGAAGATCTGGTTCTTTCCGCTTTTACAGACGCTTCGAACAAGATAAAGGCGAAAATTCAATCAGAAGCAGCCTCGATAGCCGGAGATTTGAACCTTCCGCCGGAAATGATGGGAATGTAACCATCAGCCGGAGATTAGGATGAATCCGCTCGATCAACTTGTTAAAAGTCTTTCAAAACTTCCCGGAATAGGGTCGAAAAGCGCCCGTCGCGTTGCACATTACCTGCTTAAGGCGGAAGATTACTGGGTGCAGGATCTTTCCTCTCAGATAGCCGGACTCAAAGAGCGCGTAAAATTCTGTGAAATCTGCGGTAATTATACAGAGGATTCTCCCTGCCCGATATGTTCCGATCACAACCGGGACCGCAGCCTGATCTGCGTTGTTGAACAGCCGGAAGATATAAGCACTATTGAACCGACGGGAGATTTCAAAGGTTTATATCATGTTCTCGGCGGTGTAATTTCGCCGATAGACGGAAAGGGCCCGGAAGAACTTACAATTGGAAAACTGTTACACAGATTAAAACACGAAAAAGTCAGCGAACTGATTATTGCGACAAATCCGACAGTGGAGGGTGAAACTACCGCGCTGTATCTGGTTAATCTTTTGAAAGATTCAGGACTCAGAATTTCACAGCTGGCTTCAGGGCTTCCTGCCGGCGGAGACCTGGAATATGCCGATCGCCTGACGATTTCGCGATCCCTGAAAGGCCGGCGGACGCTGTTGAACCCGTCCGGAAAAACTCTGCGTTCAATAGGGGATCCCAACAGGGAAAAGCCCCTGTTCTGATTTTATTTATCTTTAAAAATTCTGCCTAATGCAGCCGGAAGAAGGTTTGCCGGAAGTTCATACAGAAGAATAAACAGCATTGTTTCAGCGCCGAAAAAACCGGCGGCTATTACCGCGGTAAGACCAACATTCATATAAAGGTTTGCCGCTGAAAGCCCAATGCGTTTTTTTCTGTCAAGAAAGAAAAATCCGAACCACCCTGCCGCCGACAGGATAACCCCGAGCCCGACAGCAAGACCTGCCAGCGGAAGCGCCCGAAGCGGGTTGGCGGTAATAGGTTCGGAAGCTCCCGAAAGCAGACCGGAAAGCAAAACAGAAATAAGAATAATGGTAAAAGCTCCATAATATTTTTTTGTACGCTCAACAGCTTTTTTTAAAAGTGGCCTCAGTACAAGAGAAATTCCGAAAGGTATCAGAATAAGAAAAACAAGGGTTTTCATCATTTGCAGTATGTCGAGTTCAATTACGGCCCCGGCATAGAGCAGTAAAAGCGCCGGCATATAAAACGGAGAAAGAAGAGTAAGCAAAACCTGGCAGATTATAATAAATTCGGTATCGCCGCCTATTATTCTTGTTATTGTGGGAGAAACAGCTGCAAAAGGCGTTAAACAGAGCAGCAGAACCCCGATTGAAACAGGTTCTCCAAGCGGGCGGGCGGCAAGGTAAATCAGCAGCGGGAAAACTGCTTTCGATACAAACAATGCGGCTCCGATATGATGAAAACGTTTCAAATTCAATATTACACTTTTAAGATCAATCGTCAGAAAGATCATAGTCATAACAGTCCCGAGAATTAAAACCACCCGCTCTGAAACCGGACTGAAAAAATCAGGAAAAAACAACCCGAGAGCAAGGCCGGCTGCGAAAAAAGCACCGAAATATTTCTGAATGAAAGCATACCAGCTCATCATGACACCCTATAGAAAAAGGTGTCGGTATTCAAGGTTAAATAAATGATTAACCGTTATTCAATATCATCCTCCAGCCTTAGTATCTTGAACCGTCCGTTTGTGATTTCTACATCGTCTCCGGTTGTTTCATCCTCGGTATAATCGGCGTCGGTACAGGAGAATGTTCCCCTGATGTATTCTCCGACATCGCCGTATTCGCTGATATTGAAGGTAACGTCATTATCATTATCCATATAGATTTGGATTTCGGGAGATGAAGCCTCTGCTGTTTCATATATGAAAAGATAAAGATCGGAAGCTGCATCACCTGGTTCTTTACCGTTAATTACAAAAGCACAATACTCACATGTTATTTGGGTTGCCGAAAATTCCATTTTTTCTTTAAGAGCAATACAAGTTGTTCGGTTATCATCGGTAACATAACCGCCGAATGGAACATTGTTGCCAATGGTTTCGTTATGTGTACTGTTGTCGGAATCTACAACGCCCTTCGTTAAAACAACCTCTGTCCCATCATAGGTAAAAAAGATGCCGGGAGCAATTGTGACCGTAATTTTCCACTCAACCTCGGACCCGTTTTCAGCAATCACCGTATAAGTTACTTCTTTTCCGTCGGACAGTTCGGCAGCTTTGTATGTGGCGCCTTCTGATACTGTTACAGACGGGGTTACCGATGAAAGGTCTACAGGTTGTACCGAAACCTCTACAGTTCTTGCCGTTGCGTCTATTACCGGATCCCCGACCAGTATCGCACCCCTGAGATCAAACGAGAGAATTTCCGCTTCTCCCGATGCGCATCCGAAAAAGACTAATGATGTTGAAATTATCATTAGAAGACCAATAAATTTTTTCATAATTCTTTCCTTATTAAATAAATTTGAAATAGTGTTTAATTGGTAAAATTATAACAAAAAAGAAATTATTTGCATATTCTTTTGTTTTTTTCTTCGACTTGACACTAATACCCCATTATGCCAAATTCGTTACTATGGAAAAGGATGATCTATTGATAACCGCGACGCAGGCCCAGCTGGCCCTGTCGGCGGAAGAGGAAGGTCGGTTAAGGACCGCCGTATCGGAAATGCTGGATTACTTCGAAATGATGAACGAAGTTGATGTAAGTAATCTCACACCCACCACTCATGCTCTTGTACGCGAAAACGCACTCAGAGCAGATAATCCGAACCCCAATAATAATCAGGAAGAGCTTGTCTCCCGGGCCCCTGAAAACGAAGACAATTTCATAGTAATTCCCAACGTACTTTAATAAACCATTACAGGGTATATAAATGACAGATATAAAGAAACTGGATAGAGAAATTCACAGTTTTCTCGAATTTGCACCCGACGGCGCTGCCGGTTCCGCAGCCGGGAAGCCTCTTTCGGGAATGACTTTCGGAGTAAAAGACAATATTGCAGTTGAAGGAATGCATCTTACCTGCGGCTCGAAGATGCTTGAGAACTTTGTCTCGCCTTATGATGCTACAGCGGTTAAAAAATTAAAGGAAGCGGGTGCAGTCTGCATCGGAAAGACCAACCTGGACGAATTCGGAATGGGTTCGTCGACAGACAATTCGGCGCTTGCCGTAACCAATAATCCCTGGGACACGGAACGTGTCTGCGGAGGTTCCAGCGGCGGGTCGGCGGCGGCGGTTGCCGCAGGGCTGGTTCCTTTCGCGCTCGGAACCGACACCGGCGGATCAATCCGCCAGCCAGCGTCTTTCTGCGGTGTTTACGGTCTGAAACCCACATACGGTGTTGTCTCGCGTTTCGGGCTGGTAGCGTACGCATCCTCGCTTGAAGTCTGCGGAGTGCTGGCCGACAGTGTTGGAACAACCCGCCGTGTTTTTGAAGTGATTAAGGGAAAGGATGATGCTGACCAGACTTCAATCAAACATATACCGGCAACCGACGAAACCTCAACCGTTGCCGTTTTATCCGGAGATCTGGGGCTGAAACCGGAGGTGGAAGCCGCATACGGAAAGGCTGTAGACGGCCTGAAAAAGGCCGGATACGCCGTCAGTGAGATTGAACTTCCGATGCTTGATTACGGTATTGCGGCCTATTATACAATCGCGATGGCCGAAGCAAGCGCCAACCTCGCCCGGTACAACGGGGTCCGCTACGGGCACCGCTCCGCCGAAGCGGCGGGTTTTGAAGATCTGGTCAGAAAATCCCGCGACGAGGGGTTCGGCGATGAAGTAAAACTCCGCATACTTCTCGGCACCTACGTGCTGCGCTCCGGTTTTCAGGACCAGTATTACACAAGGGCGCAAAAGATAAGAACAGCCGTAAGAAACGAATTTGACGGTGTATTTGAAACCGCTGATCTGATTATGCTTCCGGCATTTCCGACTGCAGCATTCAAACACGGCGACCGGAGCCTGACCCAGTTTCAACAGAAACTTGCAGACAAATTTACCGTTGCCGCAAACCTGTCCGGGATGCCGGCAATGTCCGTGCCCGTATCGGTTGAAAACGGTCTGCCGGTGGGTATGCAGCTTATGGGGCCGGTTTTTGCCGAGGAAAGAATCTTCAGGGCCGCCGAAAAGCTGGCCGAAGATCTTCCGCCTGCGGTTTGCCCGCGGAAAAGGGAGGTGAAATAATGGCTGCTTACGATACCTTTATCGGGCTTGAAATACATATTCAGCTGCTTACAGAAACCAAAATCTTCTGCGGATGCAGGTCGAAATTCGGCGACAAACCCAACAGTAACGTCTGTCCGGTCTGCCTCGGGTACCCCGGCGTGCTTCCCGCTCTGAATGAACATGCAGTCAGGCTTTCGTATATTGTCTGCAGGGCGATGAACTGCGATCTGGCCAAAGAAGGAATGTTCGAGCGCAAGAATTATTTCTATCCTGATTTGACCAAGAATTATCAGATATCCCAGTTTGAAAAACCGTTCGGGCGCAACGGGTTCTTCGAATATGAAAGCGGAGATGAAATCAAAAGAATCAAATTTCATGAAATACATCTTGAAGAAGACGCCGGAAAGATGATTCACCAGGGAGGACGCTCCTTCTGCGATTATAACCGGGCCGGAACATGTCTTCTCGAAATAGTAACCGAACCGGAATTCAAAGAGCCGCAGGAGGCGGAAGACTTCCTTCAGGCCTTCAGGAGGGCCGTCAGGCACCTGGGCGTATGCGACGGAAATATGGAAGAAGGGTCCATGCGCTGCGATGCGAACATCTCGATAAATGAACCGGGAAAGGGGCTCGGACGCAAGGTGGAGATAAAAAACCTGAACTCGTCGCGTTTTGTCAGGAAGGCTCTCCAGTATGAACGGAAACGCCAGGAAAAAGTTCTTAAAAGCGGCGGGACAATCATCCAGGAAACCCGCCTATGGGACGAAGCCCGGTCGGTAACGGAAAGCATGCGGACTAAAGAACAGGCCCATGATTACCGGTATTTTCCCGAACCGGATCTTCCTCCGTTCAGACCGGACGAAAATTTCTTTAAAATGATAGAAGAGGCGCAGGTAGAACTTCCACTGGCACGAAAACAGAGGTTTGCTGATGAATATTCACTTACAGCTGATCAGGCTGATTATATAGCAGAGGAAAAATCAGCAGCCGATTATTTTGAGCAGGTTGTCGGAATGGGAGCCGACGCCAAAACCGCCGCAAAATGGATTATGGGCAATGTAGCAAAAGAACTGAACAGCCGGAATATGTCGAAAGCCGATCTCGGCAGCGAACAATGCATGCTCTCGGCCGGAAGGCTGACAAAACTGCTTGCAATGCTTGCGGATAATAAAATACACGGCAAGATAGCCGCTCAGACTCTTCAGGCGGTTTTTGATGAAGACAGGGACCCGGATAAAATAGTCAGCGAAAAAGGCTGGGAAAACACCGCCGACGACGGCGATCTGGAGAAAATAATACAGCAGATACTGGAAGAAAACCCCAAAGCAGTTGAACAGATAAAAGGCGGAGATCAGAAACCGCGGGGATTTATTGTGGGCAAGGTAATGGCGGCAACCAGGGGTACTGCGGATCCGCAGTCTGTACAGGCTTTAATCAGCAAGTTATTAAGCTGATTTACATCTATGGAGTTTTTTTGTAGAATAAACTTCATTTATCAGGATTTACTGAAAGAAAAACTCAAAAAGCAAAACCGCGTATAACTTTTCTGTGGTTTTGTTTATAAGGATATATAATGAAACTTAAAAGAACGCATAATTGCGGTGAGTTAAGAATAAAGAATCAGGGTAATGATGTTATCCTGAGCGGATGGGTAGAGAATTACCGCGATCACGGCGGAGTTGCCTTCATTGATCTTTACGACAGGTGGGGCCTTACCCAGATTGTTTTTGATCCGCAGGTTGCGCCCGATGCGCATGCTGTTGCCCATACGCTTCGCAGCCAGTTTGTTATTGCTATTGAAGGAGAGGTCAGACCCCGTCCGGAAGGTATGGCGAATCCGAACATGGATACCGGCGAAATCGAAGTGTACGTAAAAAGCTTCGAGCTTCTTAATAAATCGGCAACCCCGCCGTTTGATATCCAGCATTCTGAAGAAGTTAATGCCGAAACAAGACTCGTGCACCGTTACCTGGATCTGCGGGGAAAAAGACTCCAACAGAACATGATTTTCAGAAGCAAAGTCACCGGGATGATCAGAAACTATTTTCTTGATAATGAATTTGTCGAGGTTGAAACGCCCATTCTCACAAAATCAACCCCCGAAGGGGCACGCGACTACCTGGTTCCGAGCCGGGTCAACCCGGGAAGTTTTTATGCGCTGCCGCAGTCTCCTCAGCAGTTTAAACAGATCCTGATGGTTGCGGGGTTCGACCGATATTTTCAGATTGCCCGCTGTTTCCGCGATGAAGACCTGCGTGCCGACAGGCAGCCCGAGTTTACCCAGGTTGACCTTGAACTGTCGTTCGTCAACCGAGATGATATTATGGGAATGCTCGAAGGGCTTTTCAAAAGCCTGATGAAAGACCTGTTCGACAGGGACCTCAAGCTTCCGCTTCCGCGGATCACATATGACGAAGCCATGCTGAAATACGGCTGCGACGCGCCGGATTTGAGATTCGATCTTGAAATTATAGAATGTTCGGATGTATTTAAGGATTCCGGTTTCGGAGTATTTAAAAACGCCATTGCCGCCGGAGGATTTGTCAGATCAATTAACCTTAAAGGCGCGGCGGATAAACTAAGCAGAAAAGACCTGGACGATATGACTCCCTATGTAAAGAACTACCGTGCCAAGGGTGTTGCATGGATTAAGATGAATGCAGACGGACCGCAGTCTCCGATTGTCAAGTTTTTCAGCGAAGAGGAAAAAACGGCTCTTTTTGAAAAAACAGGCGCTGAAACAGGCGACGTTCTGATTTTTCTTGCGGACCAGGAAAAGGTTGTCTGCCAGAGCCTTGCGGCGCTGCGCGATCTGATGGGTAAAAAACTCGGTCTTATTGATGAAAAAGAACTGAACTACAGCTGGGTTATAGATTTTCCGCTGTTTGAAAAAGACGATGAAGGAAATCCCACCTCGGTACACCACCCGTTTACTGCCCCGCGGCCTGAAGACGAACACCTTCTTGATACTGATGTTTTTGCTGTTAAAACCAACGCCTACGACCTTGTTCTCAACGGAAACGAGATCGGCGGAGGATCGGTGAGAATCCACGACGGGGAAATGCAGCAGAAGATTTTCAGTCTGCTCGGAATCGGCGACGAGGACGCAAAGGAAAAATTCGGTTTTCTGCTGGATGCTCTCAAGTTCGGCGCGCCGCCGCATGCGGGACTTGCCCTCGGTCTGGACAGGATAATGATGCTGTTTCTGGGAACAGATTCAATCCGCGACGTTATCGCTTTTCCGAAAACTCAGAAAGCCACATGCCTGATGTCGGAAGCGCCGGGAACTGTTTCGGACGAACAGCTTGAAGAGCTGGGTCTTGAGCTGTCGGTCATCGAAGAAGATTAAGGGTATTTCTAAAGACAGCAGTTTACAGAAAAAACAAAATACTTTCGTATGATTTCAACCGCCGCAAGCCAGGGCTTACGGCGGTTTTTTTAGTTTGCCCTGCATGGGTAATGACTTGACGGTGAGAGTCCGTTACAGGTGGTAGTGTTAAAGAAACTGTTAGCTGACAGCAAGGGCGTAGTCGTGAGGCTGGGTCTGAAGGAAGCATGAGGCAAATTTCCGAACCGACGAACAGAAATCACATATAAGGCTTTATCAGTGGACGAGTTTGCTAAAAGTGACGAAATCCGCACTACAACTGATGAAGTAAATGTGGCGGTTACATGGAAGGAAAGTCATTATCCTTAACGGGGGAGGTCTCATGGACGTCTTAGGCTGCAATATCGCTTATTATAGACGGAGTAAAGCTTGCCATGAGAAGTCAGCAGAAGCCATAGTAGTGATGAGGAAACATCATGAAGGGCTGAACAATCAAATACCTTTCAAAGCGGAAAGGCCTACCTGATAATCCGAACGACGAAAAAAAAAGTCTTCACAGGGGATAATTCAGAGTAGAAAGGAACACATGAGAAAGGACGACAAGTTAATACCGAATACCAATCTATGCGAACAACTGATTTCCCCTGCAAATATTCAGGAAGCTGTCAGAAAGGTGATGGCAAATAAAGGTGCCTGTGGAGTGGATGGAATGGGAGTAGAAGAACTCCCGAAATACTTCGAGGCGAACTATCCTGAAATATGCAGGCAGATTTTGAGCAGGAAGTACAAACCAAAACCAGTACTGCGAGTAGAAATACCAAAAGACAACGGGGGCGTACGACTTCTGGGGATCCCCACGGTAATAGACCGTGTAATCCAACAGGCTATGGTTCAGGTTTTAACTCCGGTGTTTGAACCGACTTTCAGCGACTTTAGTTTTGGGTTTCGACCGAACAGAAGCGCAGAAGATGCGGTTCGACTCGCCCAGACCTACATGTCCGAAGGATACACCCATGTAGTTGATTTGGATTTATCCAAGTTCTTCGACACTGTAAACCATGACATCCTAATGAGTTTGATAGACAAACACATGGACGATAAGGACATCAGGAGGCTCATCTACGTATTCTTAAAAAGCGGAGTGATGACGGATGGAAGTATGATGGCCACAGCCTTGGGAACACCTCAGGGGGGACCGCTGTCTCCACTACTGTCAAATATTTATCTAACCCCGTATGACAAGGAATTGGAAAAGCGG
This sequence comes from Spirochaetia bacterium, assembly GCA_963675665.1. GTDB lineage: Bacteria > Spirochaetota > Spirochaetia > UBA9216 > UBA9216 > Thalassospirochaeta. Next base: position 827,155 of record OY776510.1, on the reverse strand, counting down.
GGATTACGTTTTGTCAGGTACGCAGATGACTGTAACATCTTCACAAAGAGCAAGAGGTCTTCTTACCGGGTGAGAGATAGTGTGAAAAGCTATCTTGAGCGAAAATTAAAACTTAAAGTGAATATGGAAAAGACAGAGGCGCGAAAAGCCGCGGGCTCTTCCTTCCTCGGATTCACCTTCTTGACCTACGGGAAACAGGAAATATTAGGAATAGTCTATCCTCAAAAGAAGAAACTTAAGAAGCTCGAAGACCGTATCAGACTAATTACCCGACGTAACAGAGGAGTAAAGATTGAAACGGTTATTAAAGAGCTTAACAGCATGTTCAGAGGATGGATAGGATACTTCGCAAGAAGCTCCATGAAAAACTACCTCGAAAGGTTGGTGGAGTGGACAAGAAGACGCATTCGCCAATATCTTTGGAAACAGTGGAAAACCGGAAGGAATAGAAAACATCGTTTGAGACAATTAGGCGTTAGTGATTCTGTTCTGAGCCATTGGAAACTTGGAAGCAACTCTTATTGGAAAATGGCCGGTGTTATGAATCCTCTGTTGAAGAACGATATAATTCATAATCACTTTGGGTTGTTAGATGCTCTGGATTTCTACAAGAAACTCCATACGAAACGCATGGAGGCTGATCGGGTGGTACTTGATTTGAGGTACCACAGTCTATTTGGTTGAACCGCCGTATACCGAACGGTACGTACGGTGGTGTGAGAGGCAGAAATTTATTGATTTCTGCCTACTCGATTACTTCAGAGCCTTTTTCTGATTTCTTCTATCTTTTCAGCGGAAAACTGGGCGCCTGTCTGTTCAACAATGCCGGCGGCAAGTTTTGAGGCAATGTTTCCGCTTTCCGCCAGGGTTTTTCCGCTGCAAAGGCCGTAAAGAAAGCCCGCTGCGTATATGTCTCCGGCGCCGGTAGTGTCTACGGCATTGGCCTTGTATACGGGGATATCAAACGAATTCCCGCCGGATTTCACCATCGATCCGGCAGAACCGTTCTTCACAACAGCAATATCACAGATAGAGGCGAGCTTTTCGGTGCAGAATGTTAAATCCCCGCTGCCGAACATCAGGCGCGCCTCTTCAGCGTTTGCAAGAACAATATCGAAGTGTTTTTCTATCAGCCTGCAGAATTCGCCAGCGCTGCGCTTTACGGCAAAGGGGTCGGCAGCGTCAAAAACAATCTTTGTGCCGGCTTCTTCCGCTATTGCAATTGCTTTAAGAAGGGCTTTCTTCTGGCTGTCCGTGTCCCACATATACCCGGTAAAATAAAGGTACCGGGCATTGCGTACGGCATCCTCCTGAACATCGTCTTTATTGTATTTCTGATTGTTTTCAAGGCTTGTATTCATGGTTCGTTCCGAATCGGGACTGACAAGAATAATGCTGGACCCGGTATTGCCGTCGGCCCTGACAAGAAAGGACTGTACACCATGTTCAGCCAGCTGTTTCTCATAGCGGTCGCCGAAATCATCCCGGCCGATCTTTCCGGAAAGAGCAGTTTTAATACCGAGCTGTGCAAGGGATATAATCGTATTCGGCGCGGAGCCGCCGCAATGGTATTCGCTGTTTCGGCTGCTGATGAACTCAACAATGCGGTCGCGCTCCTTTCCCTCAACAAGCTTCATGATTCCCTTATCAAGCCCTAACCGGGCAAGGTCTTCGTCCGCTGCCCCCGATACAATATCAATAAGAACGTTTCCGATTCCGTATACCTGCAGTTTATCCATTGCTTAAATATGTCCGAAAAAAACCTTTTTTTCAAGGTTGAGATTATTAAACAGAAATTTATAAAACACCTGTTGAATATTTTTCATCTTTGTTATAATCCTGCTTACAGGATTATTTTATGGGTAAAAATATTATTCCGCACCATTTCAGCGTTACTGCAGAGATGCGGGAAAAACTGAACGGACACAAGGGCCTTGTTCTTTGGTTTACCGGTCTCTCCGGCTCGGGAAAATCAACGATAGCCCACGCGCTTGATCTCAGGCTGAACAGGGCCGGTATTCATACCTATGTTCTCGACGGGGACAATATACGTTGCGGGCTGAACTCGGACCTGGGTTTTTCGCCTGAAGCCCGGGCCGAGAACATTCGAAGGATAGGAGAAGCAGCAGCTTTATTTGCAGACGCAGGTCTTGCAGTAATTACGGCTTTCATTTCTCCCTATCGAAGCGATCGTGCGGCAGCAAGAAAAAAGGTTCCTGACGGCAGATTTTTTGAAGTTTATATTTCCTGTCCGCTCGAAACAGCGGAATCAAGAGATCCCAAAGGCCTTTATAAAAAAGCGCGAGCAGGCGGGATTGAGGAGTTTACGGGAATATCCGCCCCTTACGAACCGCCCGAGGAGCCCGAAATAACCATTGATACGTCTCTGACTTCGGTCGATGAGGCTGTGGAACTGGTTTTTAATGAAGTAATTAAAAATATTTCCATGTAATTTAAATCCCGGCCCGTGTTCATGCGGGACGTTGATACGGAAGGAGAAGGTATTGGATTATCTTGAGCATCTTGAACAGACGAGTATATATATTCTGCGCGAATCCTATGCAAATTTTAAAAATCTCGCAATGCTCTGGTCAATCGGGAAGGACAGCACAGTGCTTCTCTGGCTAGCACGCAAGGCGTTTCTCGGGCATGTGCCCTTTCCGCTGGTTCATATTGATACGCATTACAAAATTCCCGAGATGATCGAATACCGCGACAGGCTGGCCCTGGAATGGGGTCTTAACATGGTTTACGGAGAAAACAGTCTTGCCCTTGAGGAAAAGAGGACTTTTCCCGACGGCAACGTCGACCGTGTAACATGCTGTTCCCTGTTAAAAACGGAAGCTCTCCGACGCACACTTGACGGGACCGGAAGACGGTTCAGGATGAACCACGACAGGGGCGCTTATGAGACGGACTCAAATACCGAAGCTTACACCGGGGTAATAGTAGGCGCCCGCGCCGACGAAGAAGGGTCCCGAAGCAAGGAACGTTATTTTTCGCCGCGCGACGAACAAAACGAATGGGATGTCGGAGATCAGCCTCCGGAGTTCTGGAACCAGTTTAAAACGGACTTTGCTCCGGGCACTCATGTACGTGTTCATCCTCTTCTCGACTGGACGGAGTTGAATATCTGGGAATACATAAAAAGGGAAAACATTCCTACTGTCTCTCTGTATTACAACCAGGGCGACGGAAAACGGTACCGCAGTCTAGGCTGCTGGCCCTGTACCTCGCCGATAGAGAGCGAAGCACGTAATGTAGATGAAATAATAGAGGAATTGTCGACAGGCAAATTGACCAATATTGCGGAGAGATCCGGCCGTGAGCAGGACAAGGAAGACGGCGGAGGCCTTGAGACGCTGCGCCGCGGGGGTTACATGTAATGAAAGAGCTGCGACAACAGATGAATATTGTAATAGCCGGTCATGTTGATCACGGCAAAAGCACCGTAATAGGGCGACTGCTGGCAGATACAAACAGCCTTCCGAACGGAAAACTTGAGGCTGTGCGGGCTAACTGCGAACGCAATTCAAAGCCGTTTGAGTATGCTTTTCTGCTTGACGCGCTGAAAGACGAACAGGCGCAGGGTATCACTATCGATGCAGCCAGGGTTTTTTTTAAAACGGCGAAACGGGATTACATTATTATTGATGCTCCCGGTCACATTGAGTTCCTGAAAAACATGGTAACCGGCGCCAGCCGGGCCGAATGCGCGCTTCTTGTTATTGATGCAGATGAGGGTGTACAGGAAAATTCCCGCCGTCACGGCTACATGATTTCGATGCTGGGCATAAAACAGATTGTAGTTCTGGTAAACAAGATGGACCTTGTCGGGTATGACGAAGCCGTGTTCCGTCAGATCAGGAAAGAATACAGCAGTTTTCTGTCTGAAATGGGCGCAGAGGCTGCTGATTTTATCCCGGTGAGCGGGATGAAGGGAGATTCGGTAGCATCACTCGGCGGTAATATGGGCTGGTACAACGGCGCGACCGTGCTTGAATCTCTCGACGGTTTTAAAAAGGAAGCTGAAAAATCAGGCAAACCGTTCAGAATGCCTGTTCAGGATATCTATAAATTTACCGGTTTCGGCGATAGCCGCCGCGTTGTTGCGGGAACGGTTGAAACCGGCCGTCTCAGTTTGGGCGACGAGGTTGTTTTTTATCCTTCGGGTAAACGAAGCCGGGTCGGCAGCTTTGAGGAGTTCAATGTTTCCGAAGAAAGATCGCATGTCAGTGAAGGTCAGGCCGTTGCGTTCACGCTTGAAGAACAGATTTATATCCGCCGGGGAGAGATCGCCGTAAAGGCCGATGAGCAGGCGCCACGGGTATCAAGCAGGCTCAGGGTGAATCTTTTCTGGCTCGGCCGAAAACCGTTGACAACCGATCGTGAATACCTGTTTAAGTGCGGAACGCTTAAAATTCCGGCCCGTGTTGAAGAAATTTCCGTTGTTATCGACGCCTCGAATCTCGGTGTAAATGAGAAACCGAAACAGATAAACCGTAACGATGTGGCGGAATGTATTCTGAAACTCAAAAGTCCGGCGGCTTTTGATCTGGCCTCGGAATTTGAAGGAACCGGCCGCTTTGTAATAGTTGATGAATACGAAATAGCCGGGGGCGGCATTATACGTGAAGACCTTCCCGACAGCAGCGCTGAAATTCGCGACAAGGTAATGCTGCGTAATTTCAAGTGGGAAAAAAGTTTTATAAACCCATCGGATCGTGCCGGCAGGTATAACCAGAAGCAGCACCTGATTATCATTACAGGCGGCAAAGACACCGGAAAAAAGACGATTGCAAAGCAGCTGGAAGAACAGTTGTTTAATAACGGCAAGTATGTATATTTTCTTGGAATCGGAAATGTGCTGTACGGCGTTGATGCCGATATCAAGAACGCCGGAGGAAACGGGGAAACAAGACGCGAACATATAAGGCGCCTTGCCGAGGTTTCATATCTGTTGATGGACACGGGCCTGATCCTGATAGTAACAGCGATAGATTTAAACCAGGAAGAACTGGAAATTATAAAAACTGTAGTTGATCCCGAGAATATCGAAACGCTCTGGGTCGGACGGGAAGTTACCACGGATATCAACTATGATTATTATTTCACGGATGGCCAGGCGGCGTCCGAAGCCTGCGAGATAGTGATACAGAAGCTTCAGGAAAAAGGCGTTATTTTCAAGGCCTGGTGATTTAAATTCATGATATTTATATAGCCACGACTGTTTTAATTAAAAAATGATGATTTTCAAATATAGCCGTAAATATGCTTTATGGACAAAATGATTAAACACGACAGAAGTTTATATTTTTTCTCCTGTCTTTTTAATTTTACCTTTCACTCCTCAGATTCAAGGCTGAAGCAAGTTTGAAAATGTTTCTCATTTTCAAAGCCTTGAGTCTTCGTCGTTTTCAGGTTTCCTGTAAACTAAAAACAGGAGGTGAGGGTATGTTGTATCCGGCAATTTCAAAACAGATTATCGATGCGGTTATAAAGGTGCATAAATCTTTAGGATGGCCTTCTTGAACAGTGTTATCATAATGCGTTATTTTATGAGCTTAAAACTCTGGGGCTTTCAGTTACTTATAATGCGCCGTTTAATGTGTTCTATAAAAAAGAACAGGTTGGTGAATACTACGCAGATTTAACAGTTGAAAACAAGGTAATTCTTGAGCTCAAATCAGTTAAGGCTTTCAATTCTGCACATGAAGCACAACTTCTAAATTATCTTCATATTAGCGGGTATAGATTGGGTTATTTAATCAATTTTCAGGGGGCCCGGGCGGAATGGCGGCGCTTTGTGTTGTAAAATACCGTAATTTACAGTTATAATATTCATATGGCTGATTATCTCCCGGGCACAAGCCCCAAGAAAAACGAAAAGTACACTTATTCGGATTATCTCAATTGGCCGAATAACGAACGGTGGGAGCTTATTAACGGTGTTGCGTACAGCATGAGCCCGGCACCGAAAACAGCACATCAAAGACTTTCAGGATTTATTTTTAATCATATTTATGATTTTCTGAAAGGGAAAAAATGCGAGGCCTTTTCAGCGCCCTTTGATGTTAAACTTGATGAAGAAACCGTTGTTCAGCCTGATCTGCTTGTTGTTTGTGATAAAGACAAGATAGATGAAAAAGGCTGCAACGGCGCCCCGGATCTGGTTGTAGAAATACTGTCCGAATCAACTGCCTATAAAGACGAGACGGAAAAAAGACTTATTTATGAAAAACACGGAGTACGAGAATACTGGATAATTAATCCGGATCTGCCTGAAGTAATGCAGTTTACCCGTTCCGGCGATAAATTCCTTAAGCCGGAACATCTTTCCACTAATGAAAATCTTGAAAGCCGTGTGCTCGACGGGTTTGTTCTTTCTCTTAAGGAGCTGTTTTTATCTGCTGAAGGAAAATAACGCTCTCGTTTGTTCAAGATTCGAACAAAAACATGCAAAAACAGTATAAATTTGCCACTATTTTATCTAATCCGCTTGAAATAATCCGTATTGGGTATATAATTGTTCACGCAACGAACACAAAAGTTGATGGTTATACCAATCCTTATGCCTTTCAGCCAGTTTCGGCGGCGACTGTGCAGGTTTTGGGCTGATGTCCGGAGAAACACAAACTGAATTATCCGGACAGACTGAGGCAATATGATATGCCTTACTGAAGCAATCCGTATCAAAAAAATATGATTTGGACGGACCGGCCCTGCTGTGCATTTTTGAAAATCTAATCCATGAACGAAAAAGAACTAGAAATTCTCACAAACATTAATAATAACTCTTCAAGCCTGAGCCAGAGAGAACTTGCACGCAACTCCGGAATGTCTCTCGGCATGACTAATGCCGTATTAAAACGGCTGGTTCAGAAGGGATGGCTTACAATCAGAAAGGTCAACAACCGGAATATTCGTTATGCAGTTACGCCGGCGGGAATGGAAGAGATAACGCGGCGCAGTTACCGTTATTTTAAACGTACACTGAAAAACGTAGCCGAGTATAAGGACAAGATAGAGCAGCTGATTTTGCAGATTCAGACAAGCGGTTATAACGGTCTTGTTCTGATAGGATCAAGCGATGTGGACTTTATTGTCGAATATCTTTGTATGCAGCACAACCTTAAACTTGTGCGAAGCGACAATGATATTAATGATAAAACGTTCATGCTGTATGCAGAGACCTATATTCCCGATGCTGCGGAAAAGAAAGACGGCGTCCTGTTTCTGCAGGATGTGTTTGTTTGATTTCTGCTTTAAATTGCATAGTTTGAGAGATATAATAACAATAGATATGATTGATATTGAGAAAATTAAACCTGAAATTATTGAGAATCTGAAATCTCTTGAACCTGATAAAATAGTATTATTCGGAAGTTATGCTTATGGAAAGCCGGATGAAGACAGCGATATTGATCTGTTTATTTTCAAGGATGGTTTGGACGCAAAAAGGCTAAGAGACTATCGGATTGACGCCAGACTGAAACTAAGGCAGTTGGTTTCTAAATATAAAATTGGTTTTGATATTTTATCCGGTCCGTTTACCGATTCAAATAAACGGAAAGATTATTTTTACAAAGTTGATATTGTGCAAAAAGGCAGAATAATATATGAACGAAGCCGCAGCTAGAGAATGGCTTGTAAAGGCTTGGCATCATTTTAGTTCCGCCAGACTTTTATTTAATGCAAATCATTATACCGATGTAATTGCAGTTGAATTACACTATTCAATTGAGATTGCGCTGAAATCTTTTTCAGCTTACAGAAATAAAAAAATACTGAAAACACATGATTTATTTGAGCTATTTGATTATGTTGAAACAGAGATAATTCTTAATGAAACCGAGTCAAGATATTTATCGATTGCAACAGACTATCATATTTCAGAAGCATATCCTGTTTCAGAGAGGATCCTGCCCGAAAAGCAGGAAATTAAAAGTATTCTTGAATTTACTGAAGATTTAATAAGCCGGATAAGTAAAGAATTGAATATAAAGGTTGATTTTACAGATTAAAAAAGGACGGCGGCCTGTTTCTGCAGGATGTGTTTGTTTGATTCAGAAGCAACTATGAAAAGAGCAATAATGGTTGTATATTATAGTTATGAAAAATATTGAAAGAATAACATTTAATCCGCAACGAATGGGGGGGAGACCCTGTATTCGGGATCTGCGGGTAACGGCCGGAACTGTTGTTGGCTTGGTTGCCAACGGTTTTTCTCAAAAAGAGATTATTGAAAAGTATCCTTATCTTGAAGAGGCTGATATCAAAGCTGCTCTAGAATATGCAGCATGGCGTTCTGAAGAGATTGAGGTTTTATTAGCAATTTAATGTTAAAAATCCTTCTTGACATGAATTTATCTCCTGAATTGGCGAAAATTTTAGAGATGAATGGATATGAAGCTACCCACTGGTCTTCTGTAGGCAGATTTGATGCTCTGGATTCAGAGATCTTTGATTATGCAATAGATAATGATTTTATTGTTTTTACACATGATTTGGATTTTGGAATTATGCTTGCATTGACAAAAGCAAATAAACCAAGTGTTCTTCAGGTTAGAACTCAAAATATGTATACAGAATTATTTATAAATGAGATTCTTAAGGTATTAAAAGATTTCCATCATGAATTGAAAACCGGTGCAATTATAACGGTTGATGAGAATCGGTCCAGAGTTAAAATTCTTCCTATTAAATAAAAACAGGAGAGAACAGCTTTTACATTGATTACAAGCGTATGACGCAGCTGCGGGGCCCAACGGTGAAGCAAAACATCTGCAGCGAAGCGAAGCCGTTTTGCATTGCCGTTGGGCTCAGCAAGTGCTGAATCATATTTTTATTCGTAATCAATGTGAAATGAAGTTATTTTTATGAAATCGACAATAAGTTTTGAATTCTTTCCTCCCAAAACACAGAAAGGTTCGGATAATCTGATAGAGCGCGTTAAAACCGACTTTATGCCGCTGAACCCTTCCTATATAAGCATGACCTTCGGCGCCGGGGGCTCTTCCCGCGATTTGACCAAGGACACGATCCTGAGGTTGAAGAAAGAAACCCCTCTCAAGATAGTAAGTCATCTTACATGCGTGGGAATGGATCGGACCGAGATAAAGGCCCTGCTTGATGAATATGACCGGCTCGGTATTCACGATATACTTGCCCTGCGCGGCGATCCTCCCAACGGCGGGATTGACTTCATGCCGCCTGCAAACGGGTTTACATATGCGGCTGAACTTGTTGAGTTTATAAAGAAAAATTACCCGCATATGAATGTGGGAGTGGCGGGTTTTCCGGAAGGCCATCCGGCAACGCCCAACCGGCTTGTTGAACTCGATAACCTTAAAAGGAAGGTAGACTGCGGCGCCGATTACATATGCACCCAGCTCTTCTTCGACAACCGCGATTTTTACGACTTCCGCGAGCGCTGCGAGATTGCGGGCATCAATGTGCCTGTCAAGGCGGGAATCATGCCGGTTGTTTCAAAGAGCAATATGGAACGGATAGCTGAGTTGTCTCTCGGCGCACGAATTCCGGCCGGACTCATTAAGGCGATGAACCGCACAACAACGGATGAGGCCGCCGAGCGTGTCGGTATTCACTGGGCAACGCACCAGAGCCTCGACCTGCTTGAAAACAACGTCGACGGCATACATTTTTATACGCTCAATAAATCTCGCGCCACCCTGGAAATCTTCAGGTTTCTGGGAATTAAAGAAGCCGGGGAGTTGTAGACGGGGGAAGTCTCCCCCGCGCTCCAGCCGCATGGTAATACACAGTTCCTGTGAATTACCAACCGGCAGCCCTGTATCCGGCTTCGTCCCCTCCGCCGGGGGCCGCCTTGCGTCGTTCCGCTGCCCCCTCTTAGGGGAATAAACTGACTATGAAAGCTTTTAAAAAGCTTTTATTCATATCGGCACTCTGCCTGTTTCTTTTTTCATGCAGCTGGTTTGATCCACCTGTTTCTGTCATTCTGATGATTGGCGACGGAATGGGCTATGAGCAGGTTAAAGCTGCAAGTTTTTACTATTACGGCGAAGAGGGCAAAATGAGTTTTGAATCTTTGCCTGTAAAGGGTTCTGTTTCAACATACTCGGCAAACAGCAGCATAACCGACTCCGCTGCTGCCGCAACTGCCATGGCAACCGGGCAGAAGGTAAATAACGGAGTAATCAGCAAAGCGATTCCCGGCGACGGCAGTAATCTTGAAACAGTGCTTGAGCAGTATAAATCAGAAGGCAAGAGCGTGGGTGTTGTGACAACAGCCATGGTTTCTCATGCTACCCCTGCAGCTTTTACTTCGCATAATGTCAGCCGGATTAATTATTCACAGATTGCGGATGAAATTTTTACTGTGACAAAACCGAATGTTGTATTCGGCGGAGGCGGATCATCGGCCGGAATCGATATGGCATGGTTGCAGACTTCCGGTTACAAAAGCGTCGCCAACGAAGATGAAATGAATGCGCTGTCGGGCGAATTGGTTTGCGGTCTTTTCGGCGACGGTCATATGCCTTATGTTTATGACGGTTTGGGTGAGTATCCGACGCTTTCAGAGATGTTGTTAAAAGCACTCGATCTGCTTGATGAAAACAATAACGGGTTTTTTCTGATGATTGAGGGCGGACGGATAGATCATGCGTGTCATTCCAATGATTTACAACGTATGCTGCTCGAGGTAAAGGCTTTTTCTGATGCAGCACAGGATGTTCTTGACTGGATTGGGTCCCGGGACGATATTTTGCTTATTGTAACTGCCGATCATGAAACAGGCGGACTGGATGTTATAAATAACAACGGAGAAGGAACTCTTCCGACAGTTGCCTGGAGGACGGATTATCATACAGAAGTTGATGTGCCGGTTTATGGATATGGTCCGGGCGCAGAAAAACTTTCTGGGGATATGGATAACACGGGGATCTTTGAAGATAATTGGAAGAAGATCTCCACTCCTTAATGCGGACATTAAAAATAATTTTATTTTTTGGATGATGAAGTAAATAACTCCTCCTTTATTGTCCGGTGGTGCCGGGACAATTGGTCAGGCGGTTGTCAAAGAAATATTTATTTGTAATCCAAAAAGCTTCATATTGTATATTTGAGTGAGAGTAATCTTGTTGTGCTCGTAAGAGACCTTAGGAGTTTCTTTTTAAATATTGGCATTATTTGAACTGGATTCTATATATCAATATTAGTTATCAGAATTAAGGAATTGAAGCATTCTCTGGACACTTCAGATAAATGGAGTTATAACAAAATAGGGTTAAAGAATGGCGAATTGTTTTAGAGCATTAGGCAAACAATGATCATGAAATATATATTACTTATGACGCATTGCGAAATGTTATATTTGTTTACGAATTCAGTAAACCATCATGCTATACTGAAATTCAACGAATCTTGTAACAATACACAAATACTTCAGGTACACAGTCATTATTACACTTTTTGGAAGTAGAAGACTAAAAAAGGTGATAAAATTGTTTTTGTAGGTTTTGGCTGAGGTTTATTGTATACCTCTGTTTTATTTAAATGGGAAGGGTAACATAGGTTATATTTATGGAAGCTTTTTTTGATATAACAATCTTTATTATTATTATATCATTGGTCGTAGGGTTTTTATTAGAATTATTAATTAATAAATTTTTTAGAAAATAATGAAACTGATGTTTATGGAGAACAGTATGTTAACAAATTCAACTATTCTAATTACTGGAGGGACAGGGTCTTTCGGGCATAAATTTATTGAAATGACATTGGAGAGATATAATCCAAAGAAGATTATTATTTATTCTAGAGATGAAATGAAACAATGGAATATGAATGCACGATTTAATAATGATAAACGATTAAGATTTTTTATTGGTGATATACGTGATAAAGATAGATTATATCGGGCATTAGATGGTGTTGATTATGTAGTGCATGCCGCCGCAACTAAAATAGTACCAACAGCAGAATATAATCCTTTTGAGTGTATAAAAACAAATATAACTGGTGCAATGAATTTAATAGACGCATGTATAGATAAAAATATTAAGAGAGTTGTAGCATTAAGTACTGATAAGGCATGCAATCCGATTAACTTATATGGAGCAACGAAATTAGCTTCAGATAAACTTTTTGTTGCTGGAAATTCATATTCAGGTGAACACGGTACAAGATTTTCTGTTGTTCGTTATGGTAATGTAATGGGAAGTCGCGGATCGGTAATACCATTTTTTATGAAATTAAAAAACACAGGAATTTTACCGGTAACGGATAAAAGAATGACAAGATTTATGATTACATTGGATCAAGGTGTGGAACTGGTCTGGAAAGCTTTTAAAGATGCCGAAGGTGGAGAAATCTATGTAAAGAAAATTCCTTCAATGAAAGTAATTGATTTAGCCAAGACAATAGCTCCAGAAGCTGAAATCCAGTATGTTGGAATTCGTCCTGGTGAAAAGTTACATGAAATAATGATTAGTACTGAAGATTCAATGTTTACTTATGAGTATGAAGGATATTATAAAATATTACCATCAATTCATAAGTGGTCAGAGGATGCAAATAGGATTAAAGACGGACAAAGAGTTCCGGAAGGATTTTCTTATACTAGCAGTAATAATAAAAAGTGGATGACACAAGAAGAGTTAAAAGTCTGGATAGATAATGAATTGGAAAGAATGGTTAAGGTTTGAATATGATTTCATATGGAAAACAGTCAATTGATAAACAAGATATTGAATCTGTAACAGAAATTTTAAAGGCAGCATATTTAACACAAGGGCCGGTTGTGGAAGAATTTGAAAAAAAAATTGCTCAGTATTGCGGATCAAAATATTGTGTGGTTGTTTCAAATGGAACAGCAGCTCTGGATATTTCTGTTGCTGCTTTAATGTTGGAAAAAGGTTGTGAAGGGATCACAACACCAAATACGTTTGTTGCGACATCGAACTCTATGATTTATAATGATATTGTTCCTGTTTTTGCAGATATTGATAAAAAAACATATAATATTTCTCCAGAATCAGTTAAATCCAAAATAAGTATAAAAACAAGGTTGCTAATACCTGTTCATTTTGCAGGACAACCTTGTAATATGCCAATCCTTAAAAAAATTACAGAAGGTAATAATTTACGAATTATTGAGGATGCTTCGCACGCAATTGGTTCAAACTATAAAGACGGTGATCGAGTTGGAAGTTGTAAATATTCAGACATGACGGTTTTCTCATTTCATCCTGTGAAAACAATAACGACAGCAGAAGGTGGAGCTATTACTACAAATGATGAAATGTTATATGAACAACTATTGCTTTTAAGAAATCATGGAATAACAAAGAAACCAGAACTATTAGAAAAAAATCCAGGGCCTTGGTATTATGAAATGAAGATTCTTGGTCGTAACTATCGGATGACTGAGTTGCAGGCAGCACTCGGGATTAATCAATTACATAAACTTGATTCTTTTAAAAAGAAAAGGCGTGAAATAGTAAGACGTTATAATAATGCATTTTCCTCTATTAGTTCAATAATTTGTCCCTATGAGGAGAATTTCCTAGATAGCTGTTTTCATCTTTATGTTGTTCAAATAAATTTTAAGGAATTGAATATTACTCGTTCTGAGTTTATGACTAAACTAATTGAAGAAGGAATAGGAACTCAAGTTCATTATATCCCTGTAAATTCTCAGCCTTATTATATGAAAAATTATAAGACAACAATTGATGATACTCCAAATGCAAGAGATTATTATGAAGCGACACTAAGTTTACCGTTATATCCTGATTTGATTAAAAAAGAACAGGATTTAGTTATCGACAAAATCATTTCGATATGTAGGGTATAAATGAAAAAACTTTGTGTAATTCCTGCTCGAGGCGGTAGTAAAAGAATTCCCAGAAAGAATATAAAAGATTTTTTAGGAAAACCAATAATAGCATATTCAATTGAAGCTGCAATAAGATCAAATATTTTTGATGAGATTATGGTTTCAACGGATGATGAAGAAATTGCAAGAATTTCAAGAAAATACGGTGCAAAAATTCCTTTTTTAAGAAGTCATTGTAATTCGAATGATACAGCAGGATTAGCGGAGGTTCTGATTGAAGTTATAAATTCATATATGTTAAGAGGAATAGAATACGATATTATTTCATGTGTTTTACCGACAGCACCATTTATTACTCCTGATAAATTAAATAAAGCTTATTATAAATTAATGAAAATTTCAGCTAATGCGATAATTCCTATTGTTGAATTTGAGTATCCTATTCAGAAAGCATTTATTTCAGAAGGCTGTTTCATACAAATGAAGTGGCCGGAGAATTATACAATACGATCCCAAGATCTTGAACCTTGCTATCATGATGCAGGTCAATTTTATTTTATTAGAACTGTATCGTTATTACATTATAAAAAACTTATTGTTCCCAAAACAACGTATATTAAATACGATTCTTTAGAGGTTCAGGATATTGATAAAGATGTAGATTGGACTCTTGCAGAACTGAAATTTCAGAGTAATTTCAATAGTTAAATTTCTTATTTTATTTAGATTAAAGATATAGCCAAAGAATAACAATAATATAGAGTCAACTGCTGAATTAGTCAATCGGGATTTTTTTAATTCATATGATATTTCCGAAAATCTGAAAAAATTTAGATAAAATCTCTTGTGGTTTTATTTTGATATTGGATAAATAATATATACCGCAAATATTTCGGAGTATGATAAGGATGAATTGCTGAGTAAATTTAATTATTTATTACTAGTAATATATCAATTCTCCGATGATATTTACAATTTCGAACTGAGCAGTACTTTACATTGTGATAATGAAAATTCCCAATATTTTAAAAACGTTTGAAAATTTCAGGAAAGAAATTATTAAGTATTGAGACCAAAAAGGATAGTGAATTCAAATAATTATATTTTAAATTAGATTATAAATATTTAAGGAGATTGGAGAATGGTTAAACTCCGAAAAATTTTTGATACAGATTTAGAAATGATTATGAATTGGCGAATGTTGCCAGAGGTTACAAAATATATGTATACTGATCCTGATATAACGTTAGAAAATCAAAAGAAATGGTTTTCACGTATGAAAGATGATAATAATATATATCGGATAATTGAGTATGATAAAAATCCAATTGGGTTATATTCTGTTAATTTTATAGACAGAAAAAATGAAACATGTTTTTGGGCATATTATATTGCAGAGAGAGGTTATCAAGGGAAAGGAGTTGGTAAGATAATAGAATGCAATAATTATGATTTTTGTTTTGATAAATTAAATATGAATAAAGTGTGTTGCGAAGTTTTATCATTTAATGAGAAAGTTGTAAAAATCCATGAACATTTTGGAGCATCAGTCGAAGGGACTCTTAGGCAACAAATCAAGAAAAATAATGAATATTTCGATGTTGTAAGAATGGGAATTCTAAAAGCTGAGTGGGAAGAAAAGAAGAAGAAACTGGAATATATTAAAATAGGAATTATATAATTATGACAGGAAAAAAAATAAATGAATTAAGAATTGGAGATAAAGCCTCTTTCGGAAAAACAATAACGGAAACAGATATATGTTTATTTTCGGGAATATCAGGAGATTTTAATCCGATCCATATTAACGATGAGATTGGTAAGGAATCAAGATTTAAAAACCGTATTGCTCATGGATTATTAACAGCTAGTTTAATCTCAACTGTGATAGGAACAAAACTACCAGGTATTGGAACATTATATTATGAACAGAATTTGAAATTTACAGCACCTGTTTTTATTGGTGATACAATCAGGGCAGAAGTTGAAGTGATTGAAATATTTCAGGAAAAAAATATTGTTAAATTAAAAACAACTTGTAGAAAATCTAACGGCGATATAGTTATAGAAGGTGATGCTACTGTTTTGCCACCTATTTAATAGGGAGTTAATTAATATATAGTTTTATACCTATTTGAATTTAAGGAAACAGAAGATGGATAAAAAATTTATAATAACGGGAATTAAAGCTAATTATAATCAAGATATAAATATAGCGAAAGAATGTATTAGAGCTATTATAGACAGTAGTGAGGATTCAGTTAAAAGACAAAACTATATAGCAGATACCATACCAAATAATTGCGACAATGAATTGTTTTCAATATCTACAGATTAAGGATATATAGGATTATATGAGATCAGTTGTTATTTCAATAATTAAGCATTTATATTATTTTGTATCATTTCCTTTTATTTATGTTCTTTTAAAAGATAATATAAATTTAAAAAATAAATTTATTAACCAGGAATGTTATATTTTTTTAACAGGTCCCGTTGTAAATGATATCGATCTTAGTTTACTTAAAGATAAAAAGACTTTTATTTGTAATCATTTTTATCGACATAAAGACATTAAGAATATGAAGCCCTTGTTCTATTCTTCCATTGAAAATGCTCATAAAACGATGAGATATACAAATCTTTCAGAGCATTCAAAAACTATGATAAAAAAATTACACGCCTGCTCTAACGATACTATACTTTTATTAAATCATACAAATTATTTTTATATTAGAAATGATAAAGAACTTAAAAATGTTAAGAAGTATTTCTTTGCTTCTAGTAGAGATCCAATAACAGTAAAAACAAAAATAGATTTTTGTAAAAGAAGCCCTTTTATGAAAGGAACAGTATATTTCCTTCTCTGCCTTGCTATATATATGGGATTTGATAAAATATTTTTAATTGGTGCAGGATATACTCTTCAACCATATCAGTGGTTTCATTTTTATGAGCCTTATCAGTCAGAAGAATTTAGGAAAAGAGTATTAAATTTAGAAATAAAACAACCAGAAAATGAACATAATATATTGAAAGAAATAAGTGAAAATAACGGAGTACAAATTATTAATGTTATTCCAGAAGGATATAAAAGTCCTATCTATAATGCTATCTCTGTAGAAGATTTTAAAAAATATCTTAGAGGCTAAAAAACAAGCTTTATCATTGTCTTTGTTCTCAGAGCTATCAGAAAGGGACATAGATAAAATAAGCGAAAACAATAAAAGCACTATAATTAATTCTAAATAGGCAGTTATAATGAGTAATATTTGTATAATTCCTGCAAGAGGTGGGAGTAAACGAATTCCTAAAAAAAACATAAAGGAATTCTGTGGAAGACCAATTATTTCATATTCTATTGAAGCAGCTTTAAATTCGAATATTTTTGATGAGGTTATGGTTTCAACAGACACGTTAGAAATTTCTAAGATTGCTAAAAGTTATGGAGCAAGTGTTCCCTATCTAAGAAATAAAATTAATAGTAACGATTCTGCTACTATAGAAGATGTTCTACATGAAGTCATAAAATATTATTATAATGAAAATAGACAATTTAAATATTGCTGTTGTCTTTTACCTACAGCACCATTTATCAATTCTGTCATATTAAATGATTCATATTTGAAGTTGGAAGAATATGACAGTGTAATTCCTGTCGTAAAGTATCCTTTTCCGATTCAGCGCGCATTTCAATTGAAGAACAATATTGTGAAATTTTATGATGAAAGAAATGCCAATTTAAGATCTCAAGATCTAGAAGAAATGTATCACGATGCAGGACTATTTTATTTTTTTAATATTTCAGCTTTTATAGAAAATGATACAGTATTATCAGATAAAGCATATGGATATATAATGCCAGAAACAAAAGTCCGAGATATTGATACGCTAGAGGATTGGGCTATAGCTGAGGTTTTATTTAGATGTCTGAATTTGGATTAAAAATATGGTCTACAAATATAAATTATTATAATTGTATAATAAATTTATATGAAAAAAAAATTTTTAATTTTCTAGAAATTTATTATGTACCAAATAGTCTTGAGACTATTAATTTATGGAAAATGACTAATATCCCCATTATTGTACATGGTACTCATTTGGAATATGGTTTTAATCTATCAGATAGAGATCTTGAAAATTATAATAGTTCAATACTAAAAGAGATTAGATTCTTTACAGATAATCTAAATGCTCGCTACATAATTTTACATAGTGAAGCCAATGGTGATATTGATGAAACTGTTCGACAATTGTTATTATTTAATGACGAACGAGTATTAATAGAGAATGTTCCGGCGATTGTTTTTGGAGAGGATTTAAGTTTTATTGGTGCAAAACCAAATGAGATAAAATTTATTATTGAAGAAGCAAATGTAGGATTTGTTCTTGATATTGGTCATGCGATAGCAGCCGCAATTTTTTATGATAAAGATTATTTTAATTATATAAAAGAATTTAACATTTTAGCTCCAGAGATGTACCATTTATCAGATACCGATACCAGGACTCCTTATGACGATCATTTAAATATTGGAGAAGGTAATTTAAATTTTAGAAAAATATTTAAAATTATCAATATAGAAAAAAAGATTAGTCTTGAAACAAGAAAAAAGAGTATGGAGAATCTAGATGATTTCGAAAAAGATATTATTTTATTAAAAAAGATAATAGAATAAAAGGAGTAATACGTGAAGTTTAAATTTAAAAGATTAATGTTTTTAGGAGCATCTCCTTATCAGTTACCTGCAATAAAAAAAGCAAAAGAGTTGGGTTGCATAGTTATAACGGTAAGTAAAGATTTAACAGAGATCGGACATTGCTATAGTGATTTATCTTTAAAACTTTCTACTATAGAAAAGCAGAAAGTTTTAGAGGCAGCTATCGAATACAAGATTGATGCAATAATGACATATGCAGCGAATGCGGCTGTAGAAACAGTATCATTTGTTGCTGAAAAGCTACAGTTACCAGGAAATCCGATTGAAGCTGCTATTGTATTACAAGACAAAGGCAAATTTAGAAATATGCAGAAAAGGATAGGATTACCTTATCCAGAATTTATTGTTTATAATGAAGATTCCAATGTCAAAGATATTTATGATCTTTTGGAAAAGACTGGAGAGATTATTATTAAACCTGTTGATTCTGGAGGATCAAGAGGTCAATCTATTATTGATTGTCAAGATAAATTAAATAAAGCATTAAAATATGCAATTGATAATTCAATGTCAAAAGAGATTATAATTGAGAAAAAATTAAATAAAACAATGTTGGAATTAGATGGAGATGTATTCTTTCAAAATGGTAAAATTGCATTTTCTTATTATGGCCATAATTATTTTAAAAAAAATTCAAAATTTAATGTGCCAGTAGGCGAAATTTTTCCTGGTGTCTTTAATGAAGAAGTAGAAAGAAACTTGGATGAACAGTTTCAAAGTATTATTACTGAATTAAATTTAAATAGTGGATGTATCAATTTTGATGGCTTTAAAGTTGGTGAAGATATTTATATTATTGACATTGCTCTACGTAACGGAGGAATATTTGTACCTAATATGATACAGTTATCGTCCGGATTTGATATGACGGAAGCTTCGATTTATTCAGCCTTTGGAGAATGTTATTTAGTTAAAAAAGAATATTCGCGAAAGCCAATAGTGTCATACATTTTAAATAGTTACCAAGAAGGTTTGTTTAACGGATATGAAGTAAAATCTGAATATATTGATAAGATTGTTTTTGAACATCAAATTGCTGAAGTAGGTGATGAAGTAAATGAGTTTTCTATAGGAGACAATACTTTAGGTGTTGTGGCATTTGAATTTAATGATTTGAATGAAGCTGTAGATTTTATAAATACAGTTGAAGATATTGTTACGGTTGTAGTAGACTCTAAAAAGAGGGCAAAGGGTACATCTGGTTTTAGGGTAAGTCCTTTTGTACAAAATAAATTAAAGCACGCAGAAAATAATTCTGATTCGACAGTACAAAGAGTTTTAAAAAATCAATTTTATATTAATACAACGCCAGATCAGAGAAGAAATGAAAAATCAATGTTGAAACATTATGAAGCCTCTTCCTTATTTGAGTTTGAGAATAAAAGATTATTAGGATTGGAGCGATTATATCGAAGAGTATTGATTATTGAACCAATGCTTCAATGTCTGGCAAATTGTAGACATTGCCTTCGGCAATTCTATTCGCCTTTCGCGTTATCGCAAGATGATTTAAACAGAATTGCTAGAAGTATCAGCAAATTACCAGAATTAGAAGATGTTAGGGAATTATTAATTACAGGAGGAGATCCTCTGCTTGTACCCTCGAAAATAATTCGATTTTTAGATGAATTGGAACGACATCCTCATAATATAAAAATTGTTAGAATCGCAAGCAGAATACCAATTCATCAACCCTCAGCAATTAATGATAACATTCTTTCCCTTTTTAAAAGAAAATATTCATTTCAGATTGAAATGGCAACGCAAATAAATCATTCAGTTGAACTCTTTCCTGAGGTAAAAGAAGCATTTTTAAAAATTAGAGAATATGTGAATATTTATAATCAGACTGTTTTATTAAAGGATGTGAATAATTCTGTAGAGGAATTAATAAACGTATGTGATGAAATGAGGTATCTCGGAATAGAGAATCATTATCTTTTTCACTGTGTTCCAATTAAAGGTTCTGAGCATTTTAGAACAACAATCGATGAAAGTTTATCATTAGTAAAACAATTAACAACATCAGGATATCTTTCTGGAAGAGCAAAACCTCAATTAGCGTTAATGACTGATATCGGTAAAATAACATTATATGAAAAAAGTATAATTAAAAGAGAAGATAGTCGAATCTTGTTACAAACTTCTTATCGATATGATGATAGAATTAAATGGAACCCATACTGGGAACTTCCTGAAAGTACAATTGTTGATAAAGATGGATTTATGCAGGTTTGGTATTATGATAAACGCTCATAAAGGAGAGTATATGAAAAAAGAAAATAATTCTGTGTTAATAATTGCAGAACTTTCTGCAAACCATGCACATGATTATAAATTAGCAATTGAAACTATATGTGCAATGAAAGAAGCTGGTGCAGATGCTGTAAAACTCCAGACATATACTGCCGATACTATAACTCTTGACTGTGATAATGAATACTTTCAAATTAAGCATGGCACTTTGTGGGATGGAACTACTTTATATAAATTATATAGTGAAGCTTATACCCCATGGGAATGGCATGAATCTTTGAAGGAATATGCAGAAAGTATAGATCTTATTTGTTTTTCCTCGCCTTTCGATAAGACAGCAGTAGATTTTTTAGAATCACTGGATATGCCTGCATATAAAATTGCATCTTTTGAGATTGGAGATATACCTCTTATTGAATATACAGCCTTGAAGGGAAAGCCTATGATTATGTCGACAGGAATAGCAACAATAGGTGAAATACAAAAAGCTGTCGAAGCTTGCAGAAAAGTTGGCAATAACGATATAACATTATTAAAATGTACTTCAAGTTACCCTGCGCCAATAGCGGATGCTAATCTGAAGACTATGGTAAATATGATGGAGACTTTTGGTGTAAAAGTAGGATTATCTGACCATTCTTTAGTAAATGATGTTGCTATTGCAGCTGTTGCAATGGGTGCCCAGGTGATAGAAAAACATTTTATACTTGATCGTAATAATGGAGGTGTTGATTCCGAATTTTCTATTGAGCCTGTACAGTTTAAGCAGATGGTTGAATCTATTCGTAATGTAGAAAAGGCAATAGGAAGTGTATCTTATAGCTTGGATAATGAAAAGAAGAAAAATCGACAGTTTAGAAGATCTCTTTTCGTAACAGAGGATATAAAAAAGGGAGATAAATTTAACGAAACAAATATTAGATCAATTAGACCTGGTGATGGTTTAAACCCAAAACACATGTTAAGGATTTTAGGGAAAACTGCTGAATGTGATTTAAAAAAAGGAAGTCCTTTACAATGGAAAAATATAAAATGAACGAATCTTTAAAGGCTCTATATACAGAGAGAACAGAGTTAAAGGATTTTTCTTATGAAATATCGAGAAAATTTATACAATCGGGAGATTATTTTAAGCGCCCGATACATAATAAAATTAAGAATCATATAAAATTAGTAATAAAAAATACATTATCATTATATCCTAAAAAAGTTCCTATATATACAAGTAAAGTTATTCAATCAAACAGCTATATTGATTTATCAAATATTAATTGTTTTGAGGGTGTAATAATTAAAAGACCGATTTGGGAGTCGTGGCAGTATGATGATAAATATCTATCCTTAAGAAAGTTAAAAAGCTTCTTAAACAATAATAATATTAATTATTTTTTTTCGGAAGATTTTCTTTTATTAAAAAATCGAATTTATGATTTTTTATATAGTTATTATAAACAAAATGTTAAAGCTTTATTGGTTCCATATGATCTTCCTTTTTTTGAGAAAAAATCCATTGAAATTTTTACAGAATTAGAAAGACCAAATGCAGTTTTTTTACATGGCCTCCCTGCAAGATATAACAATATTGATGACAATAGAGCGGATAAATTATTTGTCTGGGGTGAAAGTATCAAAAAGAATTATATTGATGCAGGAGTTGCATGTGATAAAATAATTGTTACTGGACATCCTGCCATAAATGATAGGATTAAGATTAATCGAGAGAAACAAAATGCTAAAATGGAATCAGGCAATGTTCTTGTCGTCACGAAAGTAGCTGCAGGAGCAATAAGTGATAGTACAATAAACAATATTGATCATTGTATTAATAGTTATTTATATACAGAACTTGTAAAGAACGCATTGAAAAAAGCAGGCGTTAAAAGTGCGATATTAAGATTGCATCCTTCAGAAAGTATTGCATGGTATAAGAGAGTTATTGATACAAAATTTTATTCTTTTGATAATTTAAATTTAGAAACATCGTTAAATAATTCGTCTATTGTTATAGGTCCTGCAAGTACTGTAATTCTTAATACCCTTCTTGTTGGAAAGAATTATATTGTTTTTGAGCCTCATGGTAGTAAAAAGGGATATGATTTATTTAATTATAAAATTGTACCACCTTTTGATGGATCTGATAAAAACATAATAACAACTTTTAGTGAAAGTGAATTATATGAAGTTTTAAAAGGGAATTTACATATTGATTCGGAGGCTTTTCTCGATTGTTATATGGGGCGAGAGTTTAAACCGGATTTGATTAAGGATTATTTTTTTGAAAAATAAAGTGTTAAAATTAATATGATTAAGGATAAATAAATGTTCCATAAACTGAAATATATCCTGGTTAAATCAGATAAAATTAAAGGTACTATTCCTCTTGTATTAACATCAATTCTTTATAGTATTTTAGAGTTGTTGTTGGTGGCAGGTGTTATGCCAATTTTTCAAGTTTTAACTCAGCCGGAAATTCTAAAAGAAAATGTATTGTTGAATCAATTTTTTATTTTAATAAACACCAGCACATTCTCTCAAAAAATGTTAGTAATATGTATAGCTGTAATTATTTTTATTTTAATTAAAACGATTTTACAAATATTGATTATGCTATTTCAGAACAATTTCTATTATCGAGGTATAGAAAATTTATCAGTATCAATGTTTTATAGTTATCTAAAAGCTGATTATTACTTTTTTCTAAATGAAAACCCTTCAATTATTGTTAGAAATATAAAAACCGAGATCCCGATTATTTTTCAGCGAATTATTACTTGTCTAGTTCTGGTTCTAACTGATGGAGTTCTTTTATTATTAATTTTTACGTTATTAATATATACTGAACCTGTAGGGACGTTAACAATTATTGGCATCCTCGGATTTATCAATTTTGTTTTTTATAGAAAGATCAGAAAGCGTTTAACTGAAGTTGGTAAGATAAGGCAAGAAAATGAATCCGAAACATTAAAGTGGATAAATCAGGGCATTGGGGGAATTAAAGATTTAAAAATATTGAACAGGTATAGTTATTTTTTAAATAAAAGCAGAAAAAGTTATAAAAAACTAAGAGAAAGTTCTGTTTACAATGATATAGTTGGAAAATTACCAAAATTGATAATTGAAAGTAGTGCAATCATTGTAATGATGGTTTTTATTCTGATAATTATAGCAAGGAATAAAGATTTTACCACATTTTTTCCTATTTTAGCCTTGTATGGTGCGGCAATGTTTAAGGTAATGCCGGCAATTAATCGTTTGATGGCAGGTATTATTCAGATAAGATATTCAAAAGTAGCACTGGATACCGTTTATAAAGCGTTTAATAATTTAGAAGATTATAAAATATCTAGACAATTGGAAAATAAAAATGTTGATTTTGGTAATTTAAAAGAAATATATTTCAAGAATCTTGATTTTTATTATCCAAAACATGAAGGAGATATTGTATTAAATAATGTTAATCTGAAGATTAAACGTAACACGGCAATAGGGTTCATTGGCCCTTCTGGTTCAGGAAAGACAACATTTATGAATATTATTCTTGGCTTATTATATCCAACCTCTGGTGATATTTTAATTGATGGATACAGTACTCTGGAACATCATGATTCCTGGATGAAAATATTAGGGTTCGTTCCCCAAGATATTTATTTAACAGATGACAGTATAAAATCAAATATTGCTTTTGGGATTGAAGAGAGTGATATTGACCAGGAGCAAATAGAGAATGTAATAAAGATGGCCAGATTGGATGATTTAATAAAGAGTTTACCAGATGGTCTAAATACTAAGATAGGAGATCGGGGAACTAGGCTATCAGGAGGGCAAAGACAAAGAATAGGTATTGCTCGTGCGTTATATAGGAACCCTGAGATATTGGTGTTTGATGAGGCTACGTCTGCATTGGATTCCAAAACAGAAATGGAAATTTCTCAATCGATTGATTTTCTTATGAATAAGAAGACAATTATAATTGTTGCGCATAGAGTTTCTACTTTACGAAACTGTGAATATATCTATGAAATTAAAAATGGTAATCTTAATGAAATCAATAAAGATGAACTATTTATAGGAACTTAATATAATGAGTTCAACCGCAGAGAATGAAATAATTAAACGAAAATTTAAATCAAAAGAGTTCTTTAATTACTTTTTTTCATTATTATTACTTTTTTATATTGTGATATATCCTCCTTATATCTTTGCTGAAAATTATATAAATCCATTATTTCGTATCAGTATAGAATTTATTATAGTACTATATCTGCTTCTGGTTCATTTTCTGTATAAAAGATTAAAAATATTATTGTTGCTCTTTTTGATAATGATATTTATTAAAATCTTTTTTGTATCAATTGCTTTTGATACTTTTGTTTCCAGAGCGAATAAAATATTAATTTTTTTATTAATTTATAAATATATAGAGCAATCCTTTGAAACAGATTATTATTTAAAAAAAATATATATATTTTTTGTTTGGATATTAATGTTTCAATTAGTAATAGGCTTTTTTATAGTAAATTTAATGCCATCGCTGTTTAAATACCATCTTTTAATAAAAGATTCAATATATCCATATTATGGAAACTATATATTTGGAAATTTTATATATAAATATTTTGGAGGTTTACGGGTTCCAAGAATGTGTGGTTTTTTTACTGAACCGGGAATCCTTGCAAGCTTCTTGGGATTGAATTTAGTATTTTGTAATTCATTAATTCTCCCAAAAAGAAAGAGAAGATTCTTTATATTAATGTTATGCACATCAGTGATATTAACTTTTTCTTTTACAGGTATTATTGCAATTATAAGTTCTGTTATTATCAGTTACAGTATCGACTTTTTAAGATCAGATAGAGCATTAAAAAGAAAAATATTATTAATATTTTTTACAGTAGTTGTAGTATTGTTGTTGTTGATAAGCAGTAGTCTCTTATTAAGATATTCTTCAATTAATGATAGAATTATGAGATATATAGCAGGAATAAAACTTGTTTTAAATATGAATTTAAAAACTTTCTTATTCGGATATGGCATCGGGTTTGTTGGAGATTTTGATCGTGGCTTTGGCTCCGGGATTTTAAATTTGGTGATAGAACAGGGCTTTTTATATTTTGGTGTATTAATATATATTATTAAAAAAGTTCTAAAGGATAATTATCGTTTATTAGTATATGTCATTATAATCAATCTGGCTTTTGATTTCTTTGCATGGCCTTTGTTTTGGTTTTCAATAACTATTGTTAATTTGGCTATAAAAAAACAGCAAATGTTGGGAACTGGAGGAATAAGTGAATAAAGTGCTTATTACTGGGGGTAATGGCTACATAGGAATAAAATTAGCAGAATATCTTCGTAATAATTATACTGTTATAACGATTGATAGAATTGAAACAGATAATGAAAAGCAGCAACATTATTGTGTCGATTTATTAAATAAGAATGAATTAGAAAAAATTATAGATAAAACAGAACCAGATATGATAATACACCTTGCCGGGATAAAAAAGCGATTAGTAGATTATAATGTTTTTTTAGAATCTATAAATATTAATTTTATTGGTGCCCTTAATCTATTTGATATTATGCAACATTATAACAAAACAAAGAAAATTATTGTTTTAGGTTCTGCAGAAGAATATGGAAGAACAGATTGTATTATCACAGAAGAAACTCCAACAAAACCAATAAATGCTTATTCTTTCTCAAAGCAATGCTTATTTAATTTATGTAATTATTATTTACGTGAATATAATCTTCCTATTTTATATTTGCGACCATCCGTTGTTTATGGTCCGGATCAGGATGAAACTATGTTTATTCCACAAATGATTAATACCTTGATTAAAAATGAAGAATTTAAAATGACAAAAGGTGAGCAATGGCGTGATTTTCTATATATTGATGATTTAATTGATATAATATCAATTTTAATTGAGAAAGAGCTTTCGGAACATTGGGTATATAATATTTGCTCGAACAAACAATACCAGATTAAAGAAATAGCTATAAATATAGCTGAGATTTTAGATAAACGGAATTTGCTGAATATTGGAGCTTTGCCATATAGAAATGGTGAAGTAATGAATTATAATTTATCGGGTAATAGAATTTTAAAGGATTTT
Organism: Spirochaetia bacterium; assembly: GCA_963675665.1. GTDB lineage: Bacteria > Spirochaetota > Spirochaetia > UBA9216 > UBA9216 > Thalassospirochaeta. The sequence continues at coordinate 800,231 of OY776510.1, read as the reverse complement.
GCCTGGAAACCAAAAATTGATCTTTCTGACGGGTTAAATAATATTATAGATTCTAAATTAAAAAAGGTGAAAGAATATTGAAGATACATGTCCATACGGATTGTCCTTTTTTTTCCGGGTCCGAGAATATGATAGCAATACTTTCAATATATTTTCATACGGATAATAAACCGGATACGCTCAGTATCTCTTACAGAAAAAGCTTGAAATATGACGAGACTAAAAAAGAAAGGCTTAATAGTATTGAGAAATTATTCGGGTTATATTTAATTGATATTAATGATCTAATTTTATATACCAAGAATCTGTTCCTGCGAAAATTGCTTGTATTAATCAGCATTATTGTTGAACCGGTACAGTTTCTGTATAATACATTAATATTATTTTTATTTTTAAAAAGAAAAAATATTGATTTACTTCATATAAATAATGGCGGTTATCCAGGAGCTGATTCATGTAATGCGGCTGTTATTGCCGCAAAAATATGCGGTATAAAAAAGATAACATATACAGTGAATAATATTATTGTACCATATCACGGGAAACGGAAACTGGGATTCCTGTTTGACAGAATTCTTATTCGTTCGGTCGATAAATTCATTACCGCTTCAAAGTTTGCCGGAAAAAAGATAATTAATACTCTTGGATTAAACAAAAATCAGTATAGGCAGCTATTTAACGGTATTAGTCCGAGATGTATAGAAATTGATAAAAAAAAGTTCCTTAAAAAATATGGTCTTGAAAATTCAAGTATTGTTTTTGGTGTTGTAGGAATACTTGAAGAGAGAAAAGGTCATATTTTTTTAATAGATGCAATAAATATGATAAAAAAAACAGGGAATACTCTTCCGAAAGTTTTGATTGAAGGAGAGGGGCCTTTATTTTCAAAATTAAAGCGTAAAGTCGAAGAAGAAAATTTAAGTAAATATATTATATTCACAGGAAGAATTGATAATATATTTGAACTTTACAATAGTATAGATTGTTTAATAATACCGTCAATCAGAAATGAGGATTTTCCTAATGTCGTTATAGAAGCGATGGCAATGGGAAAGGGAATTATCGGAACTGATATTGCAGGTATTCCGGAACAGATTGAAAATAACGGAATTATTGTAGAATCGAAGAATATAGAACAACTTGCAGATGCTATACAAAAGGTACTGAGATCTCCGTCAATAATTAATGAATGGGGCAAAGAGAGTAAAAAAATTTTTGAATTAAAATATAATGCCTGTATAGCAGTTAAAAGATATAAAGAGATGTGGAGGGAATTACTGAATGATTGAAGGAGTAAATATAAAACCATTAAAACAAATTCTGGATGAACGGGGAAAAGTCATGCATATGTTAAAAAACAGCGATCCGGAATTTAAAGAATTTGGAGAAATTTACTTTTCATGTATATATAAAGATGCGATTAAAGCATGGCATAAACATAAAAATATGACTTTAAACTATTCTGTTCCAGTCGGGAATATTAAATTTGTATTATATGACTCAAGACCTGACAGCAAAACGTTTGGAGAAATCCAGGAAATATTTCTTGGTCCTGATAATTACTGTTTGGTTACAGTTCCCCCTCTTGTCTGGAACGGTTTTAAGGGAATAGGCGAACAAATGGCCCTGGTTGCAAATTGTGCAACAATGAAACATGATCCGGATGAAATAGAACGTAAAGATCCATATACAAACGATATTCCATACGATTGGAAAATAAGACATAGGTAGGTAAACATGAAGGTTGTTATTCTTGCTGGCGGATACGGAACAAGATTAGGTGAAGAAACAAGTATAAAGCCAAAGCCAATGGTTGAAATAGGGGGGAAACCAATCTTATGGCATATCATGAAAATTTATTCTCATTATGGTTTTAATGAATTTGTAATCTGTTTAGGTTACAAGGGGTATGTTATCAAAGAATATTTTGCAAATTACTTTCTGCATCAAAGCGATGTGACTTTTGATCTGCAAAAACAATCTTTTGATGTACATAATAACTTCAGCGAACCCTGGAAAGTTACATTGGTTGATACCGGTATTGATACAATGACCGGAGGACGTATACGAAGAATTAAGGATTATGTAGATGATACATTTATGCTGACTTATGGTGACGGTGTAGGTGATATCAATATTGACGAGTTGTTGAATATGCATAAAAAACATAATAAATGTGTAACAATGTCTTCAACCCAGCCTGAGGGCAGGTTCGGATCAATTGAATTCGAAGAGGACGGTAAAATAAAACAGTTTATTGAAAAACCTAAAGGCGACGGAAGTTGGATAAATATAGGTTTTTTTGTTGTGAATAAGGAAATTTTTTACTATCTGCCGGAAGACGATGGTCTGATTTTTGAACGACAGCCTCTTGAGCATCTTGCGGCCGACGGCGAATTATACACTTATCATCATAATGGATTTTGGAGATGCATGGATTCTCTTAATGATAAAAATAAACTGGAAAAACTTTGGAAAGAAAATCCTTTATGGAAAGTCTGGGAGTAACGATGTTTAATGATATATATAAGAATAGAAAAATTCTTATCACAGGGCATACCGGGTTTAAAGGTAGTTGGTTGACTTCATGGTTGTTGGATCTGGGAGCAAAAGTATATGGACTCTCAAATGATATCCCGACAAACCCGTCAATGTTTGAATGTCTGGGATTATCGGAACAAATTGAAGATTATCGGGCAGATATCAGAGATCGGGATGAAGTGAAAAAAATTGTCAGTAAAATTAAGCCCGATTTTATTTTTCATCTCGCAGCACAACCGATTGTATCTTTATCATATAAGAATCCTGCAGAGACTATAGAAACAAATGTTATCGGAGTTACCAATATACTCGAAGCAATACGGAAGCTGGAAAATGATTGTGTTGGTGTAATTATTACAAGTGATAAATGTTATCATAATAATGAATGGGAATGGGGATATAGAGAATCGGACAGATTAGGCGGTAAAGATATTTACAGCGGATCAAAAGGTGCAGCAGAAATTATTTTTCAATCTTATTACCATTCATTTTTCTCTGAAAAAAAGAATAAAATTAGAATTGCTACAACAAGAGCAGGAAATGTTATCGGCGGTGGAGATTGGGCACTGGACAGGATTGTTCCGGATTGTATGAGATCATGGTCTTCAGGGACAAACGTAGAGATTCGATCACCGAATGCGATACGACCTTGGGAGCATGTTCTTGAACCGCTCAGCGGATATTTGTCTTTAGGGGCAAAATTGTATAATGATTCTAAAATTTCCGGCGAAAGTTTTAATTTCGGACCGACATCAGGAGAGACAAAAACAGTTGAAGATTTGTTAAAAGATTTAAGAGAGGTGTGGCCCTCAAAAGATCTTGGTACCGGATATGTTGTGGTAGAGAATAAACCGTTTAACGAAGCAACTTTACTGAAATTAAATTGTGATAAATCGTATGTTTATTTGCGCTGGTTGCCGACGCTGTCCTATCACGATACAGTGAAATTTACAGGTGATTGGTATAGATGTTTTTATATAGATAAAGAGAATATGTTTGAAAAAACAGTAAAACAAATTAAAGCTTACTCAGATATTGCCGAATCCAGAGGGATACATTGGGCAATAAATTAAAAAATATACTGGTTACAGGAGTCTCCGGCTATATTGGTTCCAGATTAATCAAATATCTGGGGGAGACAGACTGTTATAATTTATTTTTAGTTAGCAGAAATCCTGATAATCCTGATTTGGACAATAGTTGTTATTATAAGAAATACTCATATTCGGAATTACTTGATGGAAATCTTTTTAACGGTTTGGATAAAATTGATGTTGTAATACATCTGTCTGCTGTCAATGAGATTTTATGTGCAGAGGATCCGGTAAATGCATACAGGGTTAATACTCTGGATACCAAGCGGATTATAGAACTGGCGATCAGTAATAATGTAAAACGATTTATCTATCTATCTACAGCTCATATATACAACAACTCTGTTTGCGGAATGGTTGACGAGACTGTAATCCCTCATCCTGTACATCCATATGCAACATCGCATTTATTGGCAGAGCAATTCATCTACAATGCAAACAAACGAAATGAAATGGAAGGCGTTATACTGAGACTTTCAAATAGTTTCGGTTACCCGGAACATAAAAATATAGACAGATGGACATTACTGGTTAACAGTATTTGCCTGGAAATTGCGAAAAATAAAAGGATAGTATTAAAATCTGACGGAACTCAAAAGAGAGATTTCATTACAATGACTGATGTCATAAGAGGAATCAGGTTTTTTATAAATATAGAGTCTGAAATGATTGGAGATGGTATTTTTAATCTTGGCGGGGATAATGTAATGTCAATTCTGGATCTGGCCACTCTCATCGCCGAAATTACAAACGATGTCTTGTCGTTTACACCGGAAATATTAATTGGGAATAATAGAGATAGTAATTCTCCATTTGAGAAATATTCGATTGAAAAAATTAAAAAAATCGGTTTTAAACTCGAAGGTAATATTAAAGAAGAAATCAAGCAAACGCTGCTTTTTTGCTGGAAGCATTTCCATGAATAAAGTTATCAATCAGTCTTTAGTATCGGTAATTATTCCGACATATAACCACGCTGAATATTTAAGAGAAGCAATTGTCTCGGTAAAAACACAAACTTATAAAAACTGGGAACTGATTATTATAAACAATTTCTCTGATGATAATACAATAGAAATTGTTGAATCTTTTAATGACGAAAGAATAAAACTGATTAATTTTTCGAATAAAGGTATTATCGCAGCTTCCAGAAATATTGGTTTACAGAAAGCAAAAGGGGAATATATTGCTTTTCTGGATTCGGATGATATATGGTCTCCAAATAAATTGGAAAAACAATTAATAGAATTTAAAAATAACACTCAACTAATGCTTTGTTCAACAAATTGCGATCAGTTTCCATATGGTCAAAAAAATCTCCTGAAATTATATTTTTCACGGAAAGTAAAGTTCGAAGAGCTTATATTGGTAAATAAAATTATCAATTCAAGCGTTATGATAAGACGGAATGTTATTGAAAAAGTAGGGTTACTAGATGAAACTCCTGAATTAAGAGCGGTTGAAGATTATGATTATTGGATAAGAATATCTATTGCGTATCCCGAAGGGATTAAAGTACTAAAAGACCGATTGCTTAAATACAGGTTGCATGATAGCAATACTACCGGGAATTCAGAGCAGGCTATTGTTAGAAAGTATGAAAAAATCAGATTTATCTATGATAAACATGATGCTGCCATCGGTGATAAAAGAGAGGAACTCCGTAAAAAGATAAATAATTATGAATCGGAAGAAATTATTCGTACCGAGTATTACAGAACCCACAATATGAAAGAGTTGTTGAATAATAAAAAGATAAAAGACACAAGAAAAACTTTAATTCTGATAAAAGGTATTATGAGAAAATTCTGGGAGTAATTCTGAAAGGAGTCTAAAGATGAAAGGGATAATATTAGCAGGCGGATCAGGGACGAGACTTTTTCCTTTAACGCTGACAATAAGCAAACAGCTTTTACCGGTTTATGACAAACCGATGATATATTATCCGTTATCTACCCTGATGCTTGCCGGGATAAACGAAATTTTAATCATTTCTACTCCCGAAGACACTCCAAGAATAGAATCATTATTGGGTAATGGCGAACAGCTGGGATTAAAATTAAAATATAAAGTACAACACCAACCTAATGGTTTGGCCGAGGCTTTTATAATCGGTAAAGAATTTATAGGAAATGATGCAGTTTGCTTAATTCTTGGAGATAACATTTTCTACGGTAACAATCTGCAAAAAATATTATCTGATATCGTTATAAATAATGTAGGAGCGACCGTTATTGGATATCATGTGGATGATCCCAAAAGATTTGGTGTTGTTGAATTTGACAAATTTGGCAAAGTAAAATCAATTGAAGAAAAACCCGAAAACCCGAAGTCGAATTATGCCGTAGTCGGTTTATATTTTTATGATAACTGTGTTGTGGAAATAGCTGAGAATCTGAAACCGTCAGCCAGAGGAGAACTTGAAATTACCGATTTAAACAGAATCTATCTGGAAAGATCCAGTTTAAATGTGAAAACTTTCGGCCGAGGAATTGCCTGGCTGGATTCCGGGACCCATGAATCATTAAATGAAGCTTCCAACTTTGTAAAAATTATTGAAGATCGACAGGGTTTCAAGATTTCCTGTATTGAGGAAATTGCATTGCGAATGGGTTACATTGATATGAAACAGTTTCGTTCTTTAGCAGATAAAATGAAGAATTCCTCCTATGGTAAGTACCTTTTAAAAATATCTGAAAATAATCTGATTTAATGACTGTTTGGAGAGATTGGTTGATCATAATTAGCGATATTATTAAATCTTCTTTATTGGTAGATACTGATAAAGTAACAATGAATGATATTCTGATCTGGATTGAAGAACGGAAGAAAAAGGCGTTTGTAAATATTGAAAAGAAACCATTATCAGATTTACAGAAATGGAACTTTACCAGGGAAAATGGTATTTTTCATGAATCCGGAAAATTCTTTTCAATAAAAGGTTTTAAAGCAAGCGTAAAAATAAACAATAATTTTGAACAACACTGGCTTCAACCGATAATTGTACAACCTGAAATTGGATTTCTCGGAATATTGTCAAAAAGGTTTGATGGAATTCTGTATTTTTTAATGCAAGCAAAGATCGAACCGGGAAATTTAAATTACATTCAAATTTCACCGACATTACAGGCAACGCAAAGTAATTTTACCAAAGTACACAAAGGCAAAACACCGAAGTTTCTAGAATATTTTCTTGGTAAAAAGAAAAACATTTTGGTTGATCAGCTTCAATCAGAGCAGGGATCAAGGTTTTTTAATAAAAGAAACAGAAACATCATTATTTTAACTGAAAATGATGTTCCGGAGGATCCTGATTATTGCTGGATGACATTGGGGCAAATAAAAAAGCTTTTAGAGTATAATAATGTCGTAAACATGGATACAAGATCAGTTATTTCATTATTGCCAATAGTTCAAAAAGAGAAGATAATAAAGGATCATTATAAAACTGATTCAATGAACTTGTATTCGGATGATATTATTCTTGCCAGGAATAATGCAGCAGAAATTCATTCATGGCTTGCAGAAAGGAAGATGTTTATTGATAAAAAACATGAATATTTACCTTTAGACGAGCTGGATAATTATGTAATGGATAATATCTCAATTTATGACAGGGAAGGCCGTTTTTTTTCTGTAATAGGTTGTAGAATTGAAGTTGGAAACCGGGAAGTATTTAATTGGGATCAACCAGTAATTAAATCAGAAAGGAAAGGACTGTTTTGCTTTTTTATGAAAAAAATTAACTGTGTTTTCCATTTCTTAGTACAAGCTGTGATCGAACCGGGATTAATAGACATAATTGAAATGGGCCCGACTATTCAAATGTCTTCTGATCAGAACTGTAATAATTTCTATATGGAATATCTGAATGAGGGGAAATATAAAATAATTCATGATTCTATGCAGTCTGAAGAAGGCGGTCGTTTTTATCATGAAGAAAACCGTAACATGATTATTGAAGTGCCTGAAGAATTTAATGAGAATGTAAAAGAAGAATTTATGTGGATCACAATCGAACAGTTAAATTATTTCTCTCAATTTACCAATATGTTGAACATACAAGCCAGAAGCCTGTTGTCATTGATAAATTTTTAAAGGAAATGTTGCTATGAATAAAGTAAGGATTGGCATTATCGGTTGTGCGAATATCGCAATTAGATCAGCACTACCTGCAATGAAACTGGCTGATTCGATAGATGTTGTGGCAATAGCAAGCCGGGATAAAGAAAAGGCAAATAAGGTTGCCGATTTATTCAATATAGATCATGTTGAGGGTTATGATAAACTATTAAAGAGACCTGATCTTGACGCCGTATATATCCCGCTGCCGCCGGCTCTTCATAAAGAATGGTGTCTGAAAGCATTTAATTATGGAAAGCATGTTCTTGTAGAAAAACCTTCTACAACCAGTAATTCTGATACAAAGAAATTAATTGAAGAAGCAAAAAAAAACTCTTTGGTTTTTTTTGAAAATTATATGTTTAAATACCACTCGCAAATAGAATTTATACTGAAGCTAATAAGTGACGATGAGATTGGAGATATAAAATTACTGAAAAGCAGTTTTGGTTTTCCTATGATGGATCCCGGTAATTTCAGATATTCAAGAGAATTGGGTGGCGGTGTACTTTTAGATGCAGGCGGATATCCCGTAAAAGCTGCGACGATCTTCCTTGGAAACGATATTGATGTCATTTCTTCAAATCTTGTATATTCAGATGAGCTGGGCGTGGATATATTCGGCACGGCAACTTTAAAAAATAATGATAATAAAATTGCCCAGATAAGTTTCGGGTTTGATAATTACTATCAATGTAATTTGGAAATTTGGGGCTCAAAAGGAAAGATTATTGCTGACCGGATATTTACTGCGCCTCCAGGATATAATCCAAAAATAATTCTGGAAAGACAGAATGAGAGACACGAATATCTGGTTAACAGTGATAACCATTTTATTAATCTGCTGGAAGATTTTTGTTATAGAATAAATAATAATCAGAATTTAGAAGAATTAAATAAAATTTCCTTACAGTCTGAGCTGATTGATAAAATTTCCAAAATCAGTTAAGGAGAACATGATAGTGAAAATACCTTTTATGAAAGTTCCGATTTATAAAAACGAGAGAGAATATCTGTTAAAGGCGTTTGATTCCGGATTTCATCACGGAGGAGGCCCTAATACCCAGGAATGTCAGAAATATATAAATAATATTTTTAAAATTAAAAAAACTCTTCTGACAACATCATGTACAGATGCTCTGGAAATGGCGGCTTTATTATTGGATTGTAAACCCGGTGATGAAATTATTTTTCCATCATACACATTTTCCAGTACTGTAAATGCATTTGCAATGCATGGATTTACACCTGTGTATGTTGATATAAGATTGGATACTTTAAATATTGATGAAAGCAAAATTGAAGCCGCAATAACAGAAAAAACAAAAGCAATTGTTCCGATTCATTATGCCGGTATACCTGCCGAGATGGACACAATTATGGAAATTGCAGAGCGACATGGGATAACAGTTGTTGAAGATGCAGCGCAAGCTGTAAATTCCCAATATAAAGAAAAATTTGCAGGGGCTATTGCCGATTTAGGTACGTTTTCTTTTCATGCTACGAAATCATATTCGTGTGGCGAAGGCGGGGCTCTGTTGTTAAATAATGAAAAATATTTCGAGAGATCTGAATTCCTCTGGGAAAAAGGTACCGACCGAAGTTTGGTGATTAAAGGTTTGAAGAATAAATATTCATGGGTTGACTATGGTTCAAGTTTCCTGCCTTCGGATTTATTGGCAGCAATACTTCTTGCGCAATTGGAAAATAAGGACGAAATGCAGGTATTACGTAAAAAGTTACATGATGCGTACAGTAATTTTTTTAATTTTTATAATGAAAAAGGGATCAGGATGACAACAATCCCTGATGAAATCAAGTCAAATTATCATGCTTTCTGGGTTATTTTTCCGGAATCAGAAATGAGAGATAAATTTATTGAATTAAACCTGGAAAGAGATGTTTCTTCATATATAGGTTATATCCCTCTTCATAATTCTCCTATGGGGAAAAAATTAGGCGGAAATAAATATAATCTTGAAAATACTGAATATGTAGCAGAACGAATTGTTCGATTACCATTTTATCTGATGAATGATAACGAGATAGATTATGTTCTATCAACGTTTCAAAAAACATTATCATCAGTTTTTAAGTAGGATATTAATGATATCAGTAGTAATACCATGTTATAATACTTCTTTATCTTTAAAAGAGTTATCAATACAGCTTGATAATGTTTTTAAAAAGATTGGTGAAGATTATGAAATTATTTTTATAAATGACTGCAGCCCTGAAAAAGATTGGGAAGTAATAAAATCGATTGCAGTTGAAAATAATAAAGTACATGGTATAAATTTTTCCAGAAACTTTGGACAACATAATGCAATTATTGCGGGTCTTAAAAGAACAACAGGTAGTTTTATAGTTGTTATGGATGGAGATTTACAGGATAATCCTGATGAAATAGAAAAACTTTATGTAATAGCGAAAAAAGGTTATGATATTGTTCAGGCAAGACGGATCAACAGGAAAGATCGTTTTATAAAAAAAATATTCTCAAAAATGTTTTATGCGGTATTGAGTTATCTGACTGAAACAAAGCAAGATGCATCTGTTGGAAATTACGGAATATATTCACGGCAAGCTGTTGATTCGATATTATCGATGGGTGACAAAAATAAATATTTCCCATCGATGGTAAAGTGGATAGGTTTTAACAGTACTACTGTTGATATAACACCATCAAAACGATCATTCGGGAAATCCAGTTATAATTTTTATAGTTCACTGAAACTTGCACTCAATGTAATGGTTTCTTTTTCTGATAAACCGTTAAGATTAACTATTAAAATTGGCGGGCTTATCTCAATTGGCGCTGCTATTGTTGCCGTGATTTTTTTCTTCAGGGCTATATTCGGCGGAATTGTAGTTCAGGGTTGGGCAAGTTTAATGATTTCTTTATGGTTTTTAAGTGGAATAATAATAGCTATAATCGGAATCGTAGGTTTATATGTAGGTAAAATTTTTGATAGTGTTAAAGACAGGCCGGAATATATAATTAAAGAAGAAATATGATAAGAAAATTGGAATGGGACAGTCAATTCTTTAAAAAAGAAATAGGTTCTATCGATGAAGATGATGATAAAAACCTGTTTATAGAAATTTTGGAAAGGTATGATCTTGTTCAATGTTGTTGTGATATAAAGAATACCGGATATATTTTAAAACTGGAAAGAATAGGTTTTCATTATATTGATACCAGAATAGATTTTTTAATGAATATTGATAAGACCGGAACACGGGAACCGGTAATAGCCGCAGAAAAAGATTGCGACATTATTATAGATATTGCAAAAGAGGTTTTTATTTATAGCAGATATAATAATTCTTATTTTGGTTCAAACCAATATAAAAATTTTTATGCGAAATGGGTTGAGAATGCAATACTTGGGCAATTTGATGACTTATGCATAATTAAAAAAAATGGAAATAAAATAGTCGGTTTTATTACTTTAAAATATATTAAGAATCGAACAATACAGATTGGTTTATTAGGTGTTTTAAAAAAATATCAGGGGCATGGTTTTGCTGCCGCTTTAATAGAGGATGCAAAATTTTGGGCGAAAAAAATGGGATATGATATTATTTCTGTTGCCACACAGGGAGTAAATCTTTCAGCACAAAAATTTTATATCAGACAAGGATTCCTGCCGGAGAAAATAGGATTGTGGTATTATTATGGAAGAACTTAAAAGCAGGATAAGTTTTCTATTTATTGTTTTATCGGTTTTTTTTCAATCAGCATCTTTGGTTTTAATAAAAATAGCTGCAACAAGGCTTGATAATTACAGTTTTAACAATATTGTACACAACTACTGGTATCTTTTATCTTTTTTAGCGTTAATTTTTCAGGCTCTTTGTTGGCAGGTTGTCCTGAGAAAATTTGAATTATCATTTGCATACTGTTTTCTAAGTCTTGTATATTTAGTTCTTTTAATTTGCAGTTATTTGATTTTTAATGAACCGGTTAGTATAAATAATATAATTGGCGTTTTTACCATAGGTATTGGGGTAATTATCTATTCTTTATCATATAAGGATAATAAATAGATGATTTATTATAAAATTCTTGCATTTGTCGGTGTATTGATGACAGCCTTAAGTCAAATATCTCTTAAAATTGGTGCAAAAAAAAAGATAAGGCATTCACTAATAAGATCCTTATTCAACATCTGGACTATTTCCGGGTATGCTATTCTTGTATCGGTAACATTAATTAACCTTTTTGCATATAGAATCCTGCCGTTAAAAGTGATGATCCTCTTGCTTCCAATGAATTATATTTTTGTAGTTGTATTCTCAAGGGTAATTTTAAAAGAAAAAATTAACAGGATAAGAATTTTTGGATTGTCAGTAATAGTATGCGGCATTTTAATCTATAATTTTTAGATCAATTTTAAGTCCTTGGATGGTGAAAAAGATGAGAACAAAAGAAAATATAATTGATACATATTTTAATAAATATTGGTTTTTCTCCGGGCTGTTGCTTTTATTAATTTATTATATACCATATATGATCCTTAAAGATAATTGTTTCATCAGTATACATGATAATTTGGATGGTGTGTTTGTTAATAAGGTTCTTTTAGCAAGAAGCGGATGGATTTTGAATAGAAATCAAATAATTGAAAATGTTATGAATGGTTTGCCGGTAACTTCATTCGGCACTAAAATTTCTGTTAGCTTCATACTATATAAAATTTTTAACCCGTTCAATGCGTATTTGATAAATGATATATTGATCAAGATTATTGCATTTAGTGGAATGTATTTGTTTTTATCAAAGCATATATCCAGAGATAATAATAGTCTTTCTTTTTTTCTATCTGTAATATTTTGTTTTATTCCATTCTATTCAGCATATGATTTAACGACAGCAGGGCAGCCCTTTCTTTACTTTGCTATTATTAATCTTATAAAGGATAAAAATAATATTTATAATTATATTATAATATTATTATTTACTTTCTATTCGTCTCTTGTCCTTGCAGGAGTTTTTATTATTGTCATATTTACGATCTATATAATTATAAATACAATAAAGAATAAAAAGCTAAAATTAAATATTTTGTCAGGATTAATAATTTTTGGTGCCGGATATCTTATATCCGAATATCAACTTTTTTTAATTACTTTTTTTGATGCCAATTTTATTTCACATCGTGTAGACTGGAAAATCCCTACCTTTACGCTTACAGATCGAATTAAAGATACTGTTGACATGTTGATTTATAATCAAATACATGCGGGACATATAAATACTATTTTTATAATCATTACATCTCTTTTAATTGTTATCAGTCAATTTTTTGAGAAGTATAAAATAAAAAGCATTTTCATTAAAAATAGGGCTAAAACAGTTATATTCTTATATTTAGCTATATTGTCAATATTAGTACTGTACTTAATATATCCTTATATAGTAAATAGATATGGTAATAAAATTGAAATAATAAAAACATTCCAATTTGACAGATTCTATTTTTTATTGCCAGTGGCATGGTTGGTTGTTTTTGCAATCTGTTTAATGTCTATAAAGGAAAAGGGATTTATTAAGATTGCATATTTTCTGATTGTAATTCAGTTTTGTACTGTTGCAATCGGTAATATCACGTATCTTAAAAACATTGTTTATCTGACAAATGTTGGATTAAATAAAATAGATGTTAAGATATCTTATAAAACGTTTTTTGATGATGAACTTTTTATTGATATAGATAATTATATAGGAATTGATAAGGAAGATTATAGAGTCGTAAGCTTAGGATTACATCCTTCAGTTGCAACATATAACGGGTTCTATTCATTAGATTCATACCAGAATATATACCCCAAAAAATATAAAGACAAATTCAGGAAAATTATAGAAGGAGAACTGAACAAGAATGAGGATCTAAGAATTTATTTTGATGAATGGGGTAACAGGTGCTATTTATTTTCATCAGAAATAGATTCCTATCTTATTAATAAAGAAGAAAATCGGGTAATTAATCATTTTGATATTAATACAACTGCTTTAAAGGAAATGGGTGGAAAATATATTTTTTCTACTGTTAAAATTGGTAATTCTGATAGTATAGATTTAAAGTTTTTGAAATATTTTGATCACGAAGACTCATATTGGGGAATATATTTATATGAAATTCTGTAGTTAAAGCGACAGGGGAAAGAGCAATTGAATATTTTAATAAATACATCAAATTTATATGTGGGTGGCGGGGTTCAGGTTGCTTTATCATTAATTAACGAAATAAAAAATTTTAAAGATAATTATAGATACATTGTAATTCTTTCACCGGTTATTGAGAATCAGTTAGATGTTTGCAGTTTTCCACAAAATGTTGATTTTTATATTATTGAAAAGTCCCCTGCCTCGCTGAAAAGCAGAATGCGTATAATAAAGAAATTGAATGAGATTGAGAATGCTGTAAATCCTGATATTGTCTTTACAGTATTCGGTCCAGCTTACTGGAAGCCGAAAGCTGTGCATCTTACCGGATTTGCGGACGGATGGGTATATAATCAAAATTCAATCGCATACAAACGTTTATCTTTTATTAAAAATGTAAAAAGAAGACTTTATAACATTTATAAAATATCGCATCTTAAAAAGGAATCGGCTTTTTTTATTATTGAAACAAATGATGCAAAAGATAAATTTATAAAGATATTTGATATTAATTCTTCAAAAGTTTTTGTAGTTGGAAATACACATAGTGATGTTTTTAGTGATAAAACGCTTCTAGAAAGAAATAATAAGAATTTTATTGAATTACCTGAAAGAGAGGAAAATGAATTTAGGTTTGTTTACATCTCACATAATCATCCTAATAAAAACTTGATTTTAATTAAGAAAATATTGCCGTTTCTAGATAAAGTTAATGTGAAGTTTATTTTGACAATAGATAACAGGAGTTACAATAATATCTTTGGGCAATATGAAAAAAAGATAATAAATGTTGGCCCAATCAATCAAAAAGCATGTCCGTCAATCTATCAACAGGCAGATGCATTGTTTGCGCCAACTCTGCTTGAGACATTCAGTGCCTCTTATCCTGAAGCGATGATAATGAGAATACCAATTCTGACATCAGAATATTCATTTGCAAAAGACTTATGCAAAGATGCCGCCATATATTTTAATCCGCTTGATCCGCGTGATGCAGTAGAAAAAATATTTAAAATAGTAAATTCAAAAGAGTTGCAAAATGAAAAAATAAGAAAAGGTTTGGAACGGGTCAAGGAATTTGAAACATCAGAATCAAGGGCTAAAAAATATATCAGAATATGTGAAGAGATTGTTTTAAATAAAGAAGGCTAAGTTATGTTTGAAAATAAAGTATTAATGATTACAGGAGGAACAGGTTCTTTCGGGAATGCTGTACTGAATAGATTTATTGATACCGGAATTAAAGAAATAAGAATCTTTTCAAGAGATGAGAAAAAACAGGATGATATGCGTAAAAAGCATAATAACAGTAAATTAAAATTTTATATTGGCGATGTGAGAGATGAAAAATCAATCACAGATGCTATGAGAAATGTTGATTATGTATTTCATGCAGCGGCGCTTAAGCAGGTACCTTCTTGTGAATTTTATCCGATGCAGGCGGTAAAAACGAACATACTTGGAACAGAGAATGTACTTAATGCCGCAATTAGTGAAAATGTAGAACGTGTTGTATGCTTGAGTACCGACAAGGCTGCTTATCCAATTAATGCAATGGGTATCTCAAAGGCGATGATGGAAAAAATTGCGGTTTCGAAGAGTAGGAATCTGGAAGAAAAGAATACTGTAATATGTGTAACCAGGTATGGTAATGTAATGGCATCGCGGGGTTCAGTGATACCGCTATTTTTAAACCAGATTGATAGTGGAAATCCTGTTACAATAACAGATCCTGAAATGACCAGATTTATGATGACACTTGAGCAGGCCGTAGATCTGGTACTTTTTGCTTTCAGAAACGGAGAGAATGGAGATCTTTTTGTACAGAAATCACCTGCGGCTACAATTCGTGTTTTAGTTGAAGCTATTCTATGGTTGTTAAACAAACCAGATTATAAGATAGATATTATTGGAACCCGGCACGGTGAAAAAAAGTATGAAGTACTTATGACAAAGGAAGAAAGCGCCAGAGCTATTGATATGGGAAATTATTATAGAATTCCGGCTGATGTTAGAGATTTAAACTATAAAAAATATTATGAAGCGGGTGAAATAGAAATAACAGAGGCAAAAGAATACAACTCTGACAATACCAGACAACTTGAGATAGAAGAGTTAAAGAAAATGATTGACAATTTGAGATTATTTTAAGAAAAGGATTAGAAATGAAAATATTAATAACAGGTTCTAGTGGTTTTATCGGGAAGAATTTAAAACAAACGTTAAAAAGAAAATCGGGACTTGAGATTATTGAATTTGATAAAAAAAATAAAATAGAAGAGTTGGATTCTCTTCTCGATGGCGTTTCATTTATCTATCATCTTGCCGGTGAAAACAGACCGAAAAATGATTCTGATTTCAAAAAGAATAATGTCGACTTAACACAAAGTATTGTTAGAGCAATAGAAAATAAAGGTCTAAAAATACCGATTTTAATAACATCCTCCACTCAGGCTGAATTAAATAATGAATATGGCCGGAGTAAATTAGCCGCTGAGAAAATTATCGAAGAATATAGCATAAAAAACTTCGTAGCAGTATATATATATAGATTGCCCGGTGTTTTTGGTAAATGGAGTAAACCAAACTATAATACAGTAATAGCAACCTGGGCATATAATATCACTCATAATATAGATATATCGATTGACGATCCGAGAAAGAAGATTTCTCTTGTCTATATAGATGATGTTGTTAATTGTTTTGTAAAACATCTAACAGAAGAAAAAATCAGACATTTTAAAACATTTTATAATGTAGATTGTATTTATGATGTAACATTAGGTGAAGTAAGAGATTTATTATATTCATTCAAGGAATCGAGAAATTCGCTAACGATAGATAATGTCGGAATAGGCTTCGCCAGGGCTTTGTATTCAACTTATCTGTCGTTTTTATCTAAAGATGATTTTTCATATCCGTTAAAGGCCCATGAAGATGAACGGGGCAGTTTTATTGAGATTGTGAAAACTTTAAGCAGCGGACAATTTTCAATCTCAACTTCAAGACCGGGGATAACCAGGGGAAATCATTTTCATGATACAAAGAACGAAAAATTTTTGGTAATCAAAGGAAGAGCAAAAATTGTATTTAGAAATATCCTGGATGATGAAATAATTGAATATAATGTATCTGATAAAAAACTGGAAGTTGTAGATATCCCTCCCGGATATACGCATAAAATAACCAATATCGGGGATAATGACATGATTCTGGTTGTGTGGGCTAATGAGTATTTTGATAAAGAAAAGCCGGATACATATTATGAGGATGTTGAATGAACAAGCTTAAGGTTTTAACTGTTGTCGGAACAAGACCGGAAATAATAAGGCTTTCATGTGTACTAAAAAAGCTAGACAGTTGTTCTGCCGTTGAACATGTTCTTGTTCATACAGGGCAAAATTATGATTATGAGTTGAACCAGATTTTTTTCGATGATCTTGGCTTGAGGAAACCGGATTATTTTCTGGAGGCGGCCGGCAGTAATGCGACTGAAACGGCAGGGAATATTCTTGTTAAAATAGACAAAGTCCTTTCTGAGGTTGAACCTGACTCGTTTCTGGTTCTTGGCGACACAAATTCTTGTTTATGTGCAATAGCAGCAAAAAAAAGGCATATCCCAATTTTTCATATGGAAGCAGGAAACCGTTGTTTTGATCAACGTGTACCTGAAGAAACAAACAGAAAGATTGTGGATCATATAAGTGATATAAACCTGACTTATAGCGATATTGCCAGGGAATACCTGCTTGCTGAAGGGCTACGTGCTGACCGGGTGATAAAAACAGGAAGCCCCATGTTTGAAGTTCTTTCTGAGTATATGCCGAAGGTGAAAAAGTCTAGGATTTTGGAAAAGCTTAAGTTAGAAAAAGGGCAATATTTTGTTGTTTCCGCACATAGAGAAGAAAATATTGCTTCCGAAAAGAACTTTAATGGGATATGCAGTGTTTTGAATGAAATAGCAGATATGTTCAATCTCCCAGTTATCGTTTCTACACACCCAAGAACCCGTAAAATGATTGAACAGAAAAATGTTGTGTTCAATAAAAAAATCAGGCTTGAGAAACCCTTCTGTTTAAGTGATTATATAGCCTTACAGTTGAATTCTTTCGCTGTTTTATCCGATAGCGGTACTATATCTGAAGAGTCGTCGATTCTTGGTTTTCCTGCATTAAATATCAGGGAAGCACATGAAAGACCGGAAGCCATGGAAGAAGCCTCTGTAATGATGGTAGGTTTAAATCCTGAACGAATTCTTCAGGGCTTAAAACTTCTGGAACAGGATAATACAGCGAAAACTGTCTATAGAAAAGTATCAGATTATTCGATGCCGAATGTCTCTGATAAAGTAGTGAGAATAATCCTCAGTTATACTGATTATATTAAAAGAGTTGTTTGGGGATTGTATTAGTGAAGATTTGTATTATAACAAATCATTTTTATCCGGAAGATTTCAAGATAAACGATATTGCTTTTGAATTAGCCGTAAAAGAAAATGAGATAACAGTGCTGACAGCTATTCCGGATTATCCTTACGGAAAATATTATGATGGTTATTCTCTATTTAAAAAGAATAGAGAAGTTATAAATGGCGTTAATATAGTTCGGATACCAAGAATTCCCAGAGGTAAAGGGAATAAAATAAAATTGGGCTTAAATTATTTTTCATATCTTGTATCTCTTTCTTTTTACATAAGATTTCATTCTATAAAAAAGGATTATGATGCAGTTCTTGTTCATATGACATCTCCGTTCTTTCTTGGTTTACCTGCTGTGTGGTTGAAGAAAAAAAAGAGTATTCCATTAATATTCTGGGTACTTGATTTATGGCCGGAGTCTGTCGTATCGGCAGGTAATATTAAATCAAAAGCAATTTTGTATCCTTTGGAAAAAATGGTTCAAAAGGTTTATTCACACTGTGACCGAATCCTTGTCGGTTCAAAAGGATTTAAAAAGTCCATTTGTGAAAAAGGTAATTTTGAGTCAAAAATTGAGTATTTTCCCAATTGGGCAGAGGATATTAAACCCATTAAAAATTTTTCTAAAGAGCCGTTTCCTAAAAATGACAATGATTTTATTTTTATGTTTGCAGGAAATATCGGAGAAGCACAGAATCTTGATTGTCTCTTAACGGCTGCAATGAAATTTAAAGACAGACAAAATATTAAATTTGTATTTCTTGGAGACGGAAGAAAAAAAAGACATCTTCAAGAGATGGTTGTTTCCTTAAGGCTGGAAGAGACTTGTTTTTTCCCGGGAAGGTTTCCATTGGAAGCAATGCCGGAGTTAATGTCTATTGCCGATGTCCTTGTTGTTTCTTTAAAAGATGAAAAGATTTTTAATATGACTGTTCCTGCCAAGGTCCAATTCTATATGTCTCAGGGTAAACCTGTTCTTGCAATGTTAAACGGTGATGGTGCTGATCTGATAAAAGATGCTGACTGTGGGATAGCGGTCCCTGCCGGCAATATTAAAGAAACAGAAAGAGGCATTAACTCTTTTTTAAAAATGAATAAAGATGAATTGAAGATTAAGGGAATTAATGGGAAGAGATATTATGAACGGGTATTCAGGAAAGAACTAAGAATAGAGCAAATGGAAAATGTATTAAAAAATATACAAGGAGTCTCAACTAAATGAGAAAACTGAGCAATATCCTTATAACAGGCGGCTCCGGATTTATCGGATCAAACTTTGTCAGATATCTGTTTGAAAAAACCGGATTTAACGGGAATATTATAAATCTCGATGTCCTGACTTATGCAGGCAATCCTTATAGCCTTAATGATATTGATAAAGAATACGGCGGGAAGCGTTATTTTTTCGAGAAGGCGGATATCAGGGATCGCGAGGCTGTTGATAATATTCTCATAAAATACGATATTGATACGGTAATACATCTTGCTGCTGAAAGTCACGTAGACCGTTCGATAACCGGTCCGGAAGAATTTATAACAACTAATATAAATGGGACATTTACACTTCTTGAAGCTGTGCGTGGATTCTGGAATAATTATGAAGGAAAACTCTTTCATCACGTATCAACAGACGAGGTCTACGGAAGTCTTGGAGATGAAGGATCTTTTTCAGAAGAAACCCCTTATGATCCGCGTAGTCCGTATTCTGCTGCGAAGTCGGCTTCCGATCATCTTGTAAGAGCATATTTTCATACATACGGGCTACCAATAACCCTTTCAAACTGTTCAAATAATTACGGTCCGTATCAGTTTCCGGAGAAACTGATACCGGTAATGATAGAGAATATGCTTGAAGAAAAACCGTTGCCAATATATGGTGACGGAAAAAATATCCGAGACTGGCTTTATGTGGAAGATCACAACTCCGCTGTCTGGATAATTGTTAACAGCGGAGAGGCAGGACGTTCATATAACATTGGCGGTGAGAACGAATGGGAAAATATCAAACTTGTTAACCGTCTTTGCGAGATAATGGCAGATGAAAATGGTAAAAACAGCGAATACTACAGGAAGCTGATTAATTTTGTAAAAGATCGTCCGGGACACGACAGACGATACGCCATCAACTGCGAACGGCTTAAGAGAGAGCTTGGGTGGAAGCAGTCATATACATTTGATTCCGGTCTTCGGGAAACGGTAAGATGGTATCTTAAAAACCGGGACTGGATTGAGCAGGTAAAATCCGGTGAATATCTGAAGTGGATGGAAAGAAATTATAACAATAGATAGTTGTTTTATTTTTAAGAGATAGATGCATATATTTATATTATTAATATCAGCAGTACTTATTGTCCTTACTTTTTTTGTCGCA
This sequence comes from Spirochaetia bacterium, assembly GCA_963675665.1. Lineage (GTDB taxonomy): Bacteria > Spirochaetota > Spirochaetia > UBA9216 > UBA9216 > Thalassospirochaeta. The sequence continues at coordinate 779,513 of OY776510.1, read as the reverse complement.
CTGGGTTTGTCGTTGGAAAAGAAACGAGCTAATATAAACGGCATTAATAAGGATTATCAGCCTTTTATATCAATCATTATACCGGCCCGAAATGAAGCGGAAAACCTGCCCAGGTTATTTACATCTCTGGAAAACCAAAGTTATAAAAACCTGGAAATTATTCTGATCGACGACAGATCCGAAGATCAAAGTTTAAAGCTGATGAATAATTTTCATACTGCTTCGAATCTGAAGATTAAAGTTATTGCAAATACTGAGTCGCCGGGAGCTTTTAATCCCAAGGTGAATGTATTACTTAAGGGAATTGAACAGGCAGAAGGAGAACTTTTTGTATTTACAGATGCTGATTGTGAAGCGGGAGAGTGTTGGGCAGAGTTATTGGTAGAAGCTTTTTCCAATCTTTCAACCGGAGTTGTCTGTGGGATGCTGACTCTTACGGGTGAGAACAATGTCCTCTGCAGATTTCAGAATTTTGATCATTTTTTCAGGATGTTGTTTGCGTTTGGTGCGATTGGTCTGGGCAAGCCTATAGGCTGCTTTGGAAATAACCTTGCAATCAGAAAAGAAACATATTTATCAGTAGGAGGTTATGAATGCCTTCTTCATTCAGCAACAGAAGATGCAGAATTGATCTCAAAAGTGAATACTGCCGGAAAGTACAAAATCAGAGCTCTATTTAATGACGATTCATTTATCGAAACGGTTCATAAAAGGACCTGGAATGAACATACAAATCAAGCTGTTCGTTGGGCGGCGGGAGCTGTTTTTTCAGAGAACAGATTTGCCCAAACGAGTTTCATAGCATTAATGATTATCACAGCATTTTGTTTGTTAAGCATACCTTTGGGAATTTTAAATCCGGTTTTCTTTATTTTTCCGTCGGTTATGTATGGCTTTTTATTTTTATCTTCGATATTGCTTGGTTTTACAGGTCCTGTCAATACACGATATTGGAAGGGCTTGTTTGTATCCGTTTTATTATATCCATTTATCTATGTTCAAAGTTTTTTTATCGCCGTACTGACAAGAACTATTAACTGGAAGGGAACGATAATTTCCTGGAAAAAGAGAATAAAATGAAAAAGTTGATTTTTATAATTTTTTATATAACAGGTTTTGTAATAAATGTATTCGCATTTGATGTTTCAGCTGGAGCGGATTTTGTTTATGATTTGAATTCCGTAAAAAGCTTCTATCAGTACGGTGTTCTCGACATTGGACATACCAATGAGTATATAGATTTTTTCTGGAGTCTTTCAGTCTGTAATGATAATAAATATCAGCCTTCGCATGGTGACGACTTGTTTTTTGGCTATTACTTCTTTCTTGAGGACGGAGGCTTTGAGTTTACATGGAAAGATCTGGCGGTGACACTCGGAAGAACGACTTTAAATGATACTATTGATTCGCCATATAGTCTGTTTGTTTCCTCAAAAATTATCCCGGCTTTATTAGCTGATATCAGTTATGATGATAGAAATTTCTTCTATACTTCACGATGGACTGAGCTCAATCGTGATTCGGCTCTTGGTTTTCCTGAAAGAGGATGGCAATATAACAGTTATGGAATTTATATTGGCGATTTCAAATTCGGCTTTCAGGATTCCTTGATCTATACAGAACGAAGTTTTGATATCGAATATTTTTTAAACCCTTTGCCTGGATTTTTCAAACAGTATACAAGGGTCTCTGTCGGAAAACCCTGGCAGGTAGACGGAAATGATAATTCAATTATGGGATTATTTCTTGAATGGGAGCCGGAAAGGTTCTATGCATATGGCCAGGTTTTAGTAGATGATTTTAATGCCAATGCAATATTCAATCCGGAAAGTTCTCAAAATCCGAATAAAATTGCATGGTCGGCAGGATGCCGGTATAATTTTAATTTCGGCATTGTCGGTCTGTATCATGCAGGTGCAACAAAATATACCTTTCAATCATCCGGCGGAAGTTCAATTGATTATAAATACGGTTACAGTTTTTATCCGGAGGCAACATATTATGCTAATGGCGTAATAATGCCTATTGAATTAGAGGATAACTATATCGGGTACTACAACGGAGAGAATAATTTCACAATTATGGCTGATTATACTGCTGAGTGGTTTGATATCGGATTATATACTTCTGTTGAGTTCTCTTTATCAGGCAGCAAATCTCCTGCAAATCCATGGTCGGAATACGAATTGTGGACACAGGTACCGGATGCAGGTACGAAGTTTCTCGATGCAGATGTACTGGAGAAAAAACTGGTGTTGACGGCCGGGGTGTCCCGCGGTCTTCCGGAGATAGATCTTTCGGATCTGAAAATAAGCGCTGCCCTGGAAGTAGGCTATATCTGGAATGTTCTCGAGCTTACTGATGTGCCTGTCGAATTACAAAGTGATGTAAATATGATACAATATTGGGTCCCGTCTGAATATAATAAGGGTATCTTTTCAATTTCCCTGGGAGTAATCTATTCGATATAAAAGATTATGAATAAGTTCCTGGTTGTTTTTTTATTATTAATAATTCCTTTTTCACTTTTCCCAAACGATCAAAAAATTGTTCCTATTGATTCTGAGATATACAGCCTGATGAGTCTTCTGGAAGCTGAAGCAGGGGTCAGTTCTCTATCGGCTGTCAAGCCTTTTTCCGAGGCGCAAATAAAAAATATTATCGAACAGATAGACGAAGGACAGTTGTCGCAACCTGGCAAGATTGCGATGAAACGGCTTGAGAAGTTATTGGAACACTCCGGAATATATCAAGAAAATGGATTTTTAATGGATGTTTCAATAGCAGCTTCTATTGAGTCTTATCTTCATAGTTCCGATGATGAAACACAATGGTATTATGCTTATGAAGATCGCCGGCCTTTTTTAACAGTTACCGCAGAAACCTGGTTTAACAAAGGGTTCTATGCAGTTATGGAACCCGATTTTGAAGAAAGCAGATTTATAATTACTGATACTGATGATGATGGAGAATATAAAGGAAATTATACAAATCTGCCCGTTTCGTTTGGAGATCTTAATTACCATTTTCCGGATCGCGGTTTTTTTTCATTCGGCGGCAGCAACTGGAATATTCAATTAGGCAGAGATCAGTTTGAATATGGCAATGGAAAAAACGGAAAACTGCTTCTGTCTTCGTATCCGGACTATTATGATTTTTTTAAGATCCGGGGATATACAGATAATTTTGCTTATACCTGGACATATCTGAATTTCGAAAGCTGGACCGATTATGATCCGGCTCAGCGGTATCAAGTAGATCATGCGCTGGAAGCACGATTTTTTGATAAATTTACACTTTCTGTTAATGAATCTTCATTATTCTACGGTGAATCTACTGAATTGCAGTTTATTAATCCTTTAATTGTATACCACAATCTATTCAGAAATCATCCGATTACCGATGAAGACGGAAACATAAGCGTGGCAAATATTTGTATGACTGCCGGGTTCAGTATTGTTCCTCTGTCCGGTATAGAGTTCTATGGAGAATACCTGCTTGATGAAATAAGTACAGGACTGGAACAGGCCGAATACGGAAGTGAAGTCAACGTCACGCCGAATGCTGATGCGCACTTGCTTGGAATAGATTTTTCACTACCTGTTGGTCCCGGTTATATCTCGGCTTATTTTGAATATTTATACACCAGCCCGTGGTGTTATTTACTGGAAATTCCTGAAGCCGGTATGGTATGGTCTCATCGGGAATCATCGGACATTCTTAACAAAAGGGTCAACATCTATAAGCCTATAGGTTATAAATATGGACCTGATACAATAGCATTTTCTTCTGAAGCAGGTTATACGATTCCTGGAATGATTAAAGCAGCACTAACGGCTGATTATATTCTAAAAGGCGGGAATACAATTGCAACTGAATATGAAGAAACTGCGGAAGCTGCAGGATTAAAAACACCTACAGGTATTCCAGAATACAAACTTGTTATAGGTCTGTACGGCACTTATGAAATCTTCCCGTTTTTATGCGCAAGTGTAAATCTTGCATATATAAACATAAATAATTTTAATCATGAACCCGAATCAGTATTCAATGATTTTCAGGCAGTAATATCAGTAAAGATGACAATAAGCAATGAAACTTTTATGTAGAATAATTCTTTTTTTCTTAACATTACTAACTACAGTGAATTTGTACTCGTTAAATTCACAATACTCAATAGCGCCTGGAGCAGATATTTCTTCATTAGGAAAGAAGGCAAAAGAAATTACACTTAGGATAAATCGATTAAGTGAAGATGGCGAGAAACGCATACATGCAGTCTCCGATTTTCATGCAGTCTTCGATATTAAGTTAAAAACTCTCGCAGAGATAATTTCCGATCATGATAACGGTGAAAAAGTGTTTAAAAGAATGATTGATACTGTTGATCTTAATCCGGAAGATCCTTTAACTGTTCCTCATCGCCAAAAAATACATACCAGTGCGAAATTTCTGGGAATAGGTCAGGATTACATCTATACAACTATAGTAAATGTTGTAAAGTTCACCTCAACTGAGTTTGTAATGAACTGGCGCCTGATAGACTGCGAGGAAGGTAACTTTAAGGAATATGAAGGTTTCTGGTATCTGCAGAGCCTTGAATCTGTCGATGGAGCTCCACGCACCTATATTCGCTGTTATGCTGAAACCCAGTTTGATAATCCCATACCGCTTCAGGATACAATTATGAAAATATTTACAAAACCTGAAACTCAGGAAATTTTTGAATCTGTATACAGTGTTGCTGCAGAAATAAAAAAATGAATATACATGAATTCTGGAGTTAATTATGGAATTGCTCAGTGATGAAATTTCATTTCTTAATGATTTTACTCCTGTTTCATTAATTGAAATAGAATCAGCAGTTCTGCTGAAAAGATTTGATACTAAATTTATAATTAGTCAAGATAAATTACCAAAACTGCTAAAAAGATTTATTAATCAATATAGAATACTGGAAATTGATGAAAAAAGAGTTTTTAGATACTCTACAACTTACTATGATACTTCTGATTGTGAAATGTATCTGAAACATCATAATAAAAAATTGAACAGGTATAAAATTCGTATAAGAAGGTATCTGGATTCAGATCTCTGTTTCATTGAATCAAAATTTAAATCTAATGTGGGAAGAGTAGATAAGAAGAGGTTAGAATTAAATTCTGCGAATGATAATTCTGAAATAATTGAGAAATTCATTACGGAAAAAACACCATATCTGCCGGAAGATTTGGAAAAACAGTTTAATATTGAGTTTAGTCGGTTTACTTTAGTAAACTTCGACTCTAACGAAAGAGTTACAATTGATTATAACCTTGCTTATCATATGAAAGGGAATAAAGTTAAATTGAATAATTTGGCTGTTATTGAAGTTAAATCAAAAGGACAAAAAACCGATTTTTATCGCTATATGAAAAGTGAAGGAATATTTCCTTTTAAGATAAGTAAATATTGTTTAGGACAGAATATACTAAATTCATCATTTTTAAAATCTAACAGGTTTAAAAAACGAAACAGACAAATTATAAAATTAATTCAGGGAATGGAGGAAATTTTTGGATAATCTCAGGTTTTTAGGGATTAAAATAATTAATCCTGATGATTTTTTCGAACTGATTGTCAGATTAGTATTTCATTTAATCGTAACTTTCATAATTTGCTCAATTTATTATAGAAAAAAAAGACAGCGAGTAGAATTACAAAAACATAAGAATTATGTTTTCACTTTCTTCCTCTTAAGCACAGTTGTCTTTTTATTATGTTTTCTTCTTGAAAGTGTAGATGTTGAAATGGGTTTCGCGGTAGGGTTATTTGCGATTTTCGGGATATTAAGGTATCGTACTTCTCAAATTGCAATAAAAGAAATGACGTATATGTTTATTATTATTGGTGTTGGTGTGATTAATGCATTATCAAATAAAAGCGTCAGTCATACTGAATTGCTTCTTGCAAATATTACTATCATTGCCTCTACAGCTTTTCTTGAACATAAAATTTTCAATAATATTTATACAAAAATAATATTATATGAAAAAATTGAACTCATTGTTCCGGAAAGACGTGATGAATTAATCGCTGATCTATCTGCGCGAACCGGACTTGAAATTTCGAGAGTTGAGATTAATCAAATCGATTTTCTTCAGGACACGGCAAAGATAAGAATTTTTTATATTCCGGAGGAGGAGCTATAATAAATAAAATGGAGTTTTATCTGAAAAAATACAGTCTATTATTTTTTGTTTTTATTATATCAGGATGTTCCTTTTTTTATGAGGAAAAAGAATTTTCATTCTTACAATCTCAGAAAGTACTATTTATAAATGAATATTCGAATAATAACACAGATGAGGATGACTGGATAGAGTTGTATAACTCCTCAGAAACAGCAATTGACCTTTCAAGGATATCTTTAAATGATGATCTGCTCGGAGAAAAATGGACATTCCCTTCAGGAAGCATAATTCCCGGAAAATCTTTTGAAGTTGTCATCTGTGATGGAAAAGAAGAAAATGGAAGCACTGATTTTAAATTAAAAATGGGAGAATCAATAATATTAATATACACAGATAGTGGCAAAGATTATGTAATAGATCGTATTGATGATATACCTGATACCTATAACGGATCATATGGATTGGAAATAGATGGAGGCGGAATATATAAATATTTTGAGGAGCATACGATGGGAAGGAGTAATGAGTCTTGAGAAAACTTATATTTATTCTGCTTATTATCAATTGCAGTCATATTCTTTTTGCCGATATTAATTTTTATAAGAGTGAAGAGTTTGAATTGGAATTTAAATTTGATATGGCGGGAGTATATTCGTATTATGATTCCGACGGCTTTGGAAAATTCCATCTGGGCGAACTTCAACCCGGATTAGAATTAAAATTTCAGGACGGCTATAGTGCAAATGTCGAAATTGATTTTTCAAATTCGTCAAATGATGAAGATTATTTTTTTAAAATAAAAGATATATATCTGGATAAAAAAATTAATAAAAACCATTCGATTAAGATTGGAAAATATAAAACACCATTCGGCGAGGAATATTCTCTTGGGGATAACGAGCGAACATATATTAATCATTATAATATAACAGATGAGTTTTGTCTGGGACGAGATATTGGGGTTTCAATCTATGGCAAGAAAGTATTTAATTTATTAGGTTATAAAATTGGAATATTTAATAATCAGGAGCTATTGGATGGTGGCGCCGAAACAGCATTTTCTTTAGTTGGTAATATCTTCATTCAAGATAAGGTTTTTAAGAATTCAAAGTATAAAATTGGATATAATATATATGATTCCATATTTTTCAAGGAAATCCCAATGCAGAATTTTACTCATGGATTATATACAGATTTCTTTTTTGGAATAAATAACTCTCAAGACATTAGTTTTCTTTTGGAATACTTTGAATCGAAGATTTTTGCCAGCGTTATGAACGATTATTTTTATTGGAAGAGGGGCGGAGGGGCTTTACTCTCATATAGATATAATAAATTTTCTATTTGTTGTACATTTGAGTTTTATGACGATAGTGTAACAAAAGTATCTGATGAGTCATTTATTAATACCGGAGGAGGTGTTTCCTTTGAATTAAATAAGTTTTTAACTACAAAAATGCAGTATAATTATGAATATAGACTAAACACAATAGTAAATAGTCTTACAGGGGAGATTTGTGTTTCGTTATAGATACATAATTTGTTTTATCTTGATTTTACTTTCTTATTCTTGTTCTGACCAGTCGTCAGTATTGGATGAAGAAGAAGTCTTGCCGCTATTGACCGGTGTAGAAAACAAGGTTTCATACTGGGAGCCTGTATTATTCAAAATAAATACAAATGCTGAGTATACATATAAAATTTATCTTAATGGAGAATCCATAGAACCAGATACTTCTTACCGGGTTGCTTTACCCGGTTATTATGAAGTGGAAATATTTTATGAACATCTGCTTAATGGGCAGAAATACTATGAAAAAGTTCAATTTATAATATTACATCCGGTGAGAGGATGGGCAGATTGGGGATTATCTTGTCCTGATTTGAAAAATTATTCGATACCGGTAATTTCAGATTATAATACGCCTTTAATCGAAGTAATTTCTCCTAAATCATATCCGGTAAATTTGCCACTTCCGATTATTGTAAATATAAAAGAGTCGAGTATTATTATTCCTGTTTATAATTATGCCGACTTTTCTTTTAGCTCAGAATTACTGGAAATACAAAGAGGAGTAGGTTCTGTTATTCTATACGATCATAATACTTCTGTAGGATCTTTTGATGTTAGTATTGACTCAGAAACAAGCGACCTGAAAGCAATTACATTTACCGAGAATCCTGTCTGGATTGAAAAAGCAGGTCTCATTGAAACCCAAAGTTGGAATTCATTTAGTTTTATTTCAATCTTAAGTGATGTGCAGATACCTGCGGGGGAAACTCTGACAATAGAAGAAGGCACAATTATAAAAGTTAGCAACAATGCTGATTTCATATGTGACGGCAATATTATTATTAATGGAACAATCGCGAACCCGGTTGTTTTCACCTCTGCTTCGAAAGAAGAATATTGGGGCGGATTTATTTTTAGCGACACAACTACAGATTTTACGGCAACAGGAGCGATTTTTATAAATAGTGGAGCGAATTCCAAAGATTACAGCTGGGGTCACGCCGGGGGACAGCCTCTTTTCTTTTTTCAGGATTTATCTACAATATTACTGAATAATTCCTATATTATTAATACAAAAACACAGGCTTTTGGAGGAACAGGAGCATCTGTAACTATTCAAAATTCACTTATTCAAAGGGCACAGTCAGCCGGTCAGTTTAACGCTTCTGATGTGTTAATAGAAAATAGTTATTTGCTTGATTTTCCAGATAGCAGCAGGAATTATATAGATAACGATAATGACGCTTTATACTTTGCAGCATCAGCAACCGCGACACTGAATAACACAGTTATTATTAATTGTAAGGATGATGGAATAGACAGTGGAAATATGGGCGACTTAACAATTAATAATTGTTGGATAGAGTCATGTTTTCATGAGGGTTTAGCTCTGACTAGTACTGATAATGATGTTATTCAGCACACTATATATAATACTGTGATAAGGAATTGTGGCCAGGGAATCGAATTGGGTTACAGTAATGTTGAGCATAGAGTTGATATTGATCATTGCCTTATAATGGAAAATGAAATCGGGATACGACACGGAGATAATTATTCCTGGGAAGGTTCCGGCGGAAGCTTGATTGTTGAAAACAGTATATTAATTGAGAATTTAAAAGATATATGGGATTTCCATCAATTCAACTGGAATCCGTCTATGAGAATTAGTGTAAATAATTCATTACTATCAACTTACAATGAGCTTTTTCAAAATAATATTATCGGTGAACCGAATATGGATTCCAGATATCGTTTAACAAGTGATAGTATTGGGTATAATGCCGGAAGCGACGGTCTGAGTATGGGATTGATCGATTAAGATGAAATACTGTCATTTTAAAAAACCTGGATGGCTTCTGATTTTGATACTATTTTCTTCATGTAATTTATTTAAAATAGAACATAGTCTGGACAATAACGATGAACTGATTATATCTGGATTTTATTCACCTGTTACACAGGAAATTATTTATCAATGGGATAATACTATTTTATCTGATGATTTACAATTCCGTATAAATAGTGAAGATTGGCAGGATCTGGATTCAGATAGCAATTTGATCTTAACGCCGGTTTCTGCAAATGGCAGTTATAATTTTGAAGTAAAATATAATAAAAACGGATTAGAATTAATTAAGAATATAAATATAAATACATTTGATGAAGAAAAAAATGAATTGGGAGACTTGATGTTGGTTACAGTCAATAACCGACCAATATTAGATTTTTCTGAAACCAATTTGGAGATTGAATATAAGATAAATTCATTATTTAATATATGGCAATGTGCTTCGAATAAAATTATACGTCCTACGCAAGATTTGGAGATCGGAGAAAATATAGTTTATGTTCGAACAATAAATGAATTAAATGAATATAAAAACTATATAGTTAAAGTATTAATTGAAGACAACAGGCAGATTAGAATATTTGCTGATCAGGATGCTGTTGAATCATTAACAAATCCTGTGGGTTATGATTATACGGCCGAGCATGAAATAAATATTGAGTTTAGGGATGATGTATTTGAGGATGCTGAAATCAATCTTCATGGTGCGAGTTCTTTAGGGTACAATCGTAAGAGTTATGAAATTCGATTGCCATCCGGAGACTATACAAATCTGTTTTCAGATGTATATGCAGATTCTTTCTTGCTTATATCTATGGATGCTGATACCGGGTATCTGAACCATCATATGGCATTTACAATTTTGAGTGAGCTTGGGTTGTTTGTCCCATCATTTAAATTATTTGAAGTTGAGTTTAATTATCAGTCTTTAGGCATGTACATGTTGGTTGAAAAAACTCAGGATGGGATTATAAGAAAAAAACCGGAAGTTGAGTTTGTAATAAGAAGAAGATATTACCCCGAATATGATTTAAAATATTATTACGATTCAGCACAAATTGATTTATCAAATTACATTGAAACATATAATAGTATTTATGATTTATCAAATAGCTATTCTGGTTCTGAATTATATGATGAACTTTCCAAGAGAATGGATATAGATGGTTATATGTGCTGGATAGCATTTAATACTTTCGTTCAGAACGGTGATTATTCAGATGAAATATTTTTTTATGGTTTACCTGGAATTATTGAAAATGATAAACCATATTTTTTAATTTCAGCATGGGATTATGATGATCTTTTTTTGCCTCCGCATTGGGGAAATTTTACACCCGGAAGTTTGGTTTATTGCAATGAAATGATATTGGATAAGGCAATTGAAGAGGACTCCTTTTTATATAATAGATATAAAAGCATTTTTTTGAATTTATTGGAAAATATTTTAACGGAAGATTATCTAAATGCTGTTTTTCAAAATACAGAATATGAATTATCATTTTTCTTAAAAAGAAAAGAAATATGTGATATTCAGCATAATATTTCAGTGGAGGATGAGGTTTCCTGGATTCAGTTTACCAACTATTATGACGACAGACTTCAATATTTGATTCAACGAAGAACGGAGTTGATTACTCAGTTACAATGAGTTCTTGATATTCTTTTATCGGGACCCTCAAAGTTCATTTATATAGTTATCTAGATATATCAAATGGGCGCTAATCCATGATTCGATAAATGTTAACTCATCTGAGAGATTGGTTTGGAGTTCCGGCCACGTTTCTGCGTCACGTTCTGCTGCTCCGGAATCTATAAGAAGATTAATATTGTTCTGGAATATATTTATTAAATTATTCTCAGAAAAAGTAGTGCTTCTTAAGGACTCCCATCTTCTTTTCAATTTATTTTTAAAATCATCTGATTCAGTTGAAATTAATCTGTCAAATAAGGTGTTTGTCAACCATACTCCGTAATCAACCGGAAGCGCTTGCTCGACATTTCTTCCCCAGGAACGATCCATGTCCCAGGGTGCTAAAAAAAGTTTTTCACTTTCATCAGGTTTAATATAGAAAATGTTTTTATTGAGATTATCAATACCTAGGATGAGATTTGTAAACAATAAATAATTAATTGCATTGTCTATATCAATTTTATATTTAATACCATATTTAAAATTATTATCTTCCGAATCAGACACAAATTTAACCAATTCATAGATAGGCGTCCAGTAAGGATTTTCAGGAAAAGATTGTTCAAAACCGTCCCAATATAGACTATTGGGGTCATATTCCCGATAGTTCTCAAATTGCGTTGGATTGTAATCACCGGTATGGGCAATAGTTTTATATAATGCACCAGAATCATCATTGTTTCTTTCAGAAAGTTTTAGAATTTCTGCATCAATATGCTGAGTTAATACGTATAATCCTTTATATTCATTATTTAAAAACAGTTCAACATAGCAGCTTTCAATTTTATTGTTATTCTTTTCCTCATCAATATCAGGAAAATCAGTTAAAGAAAACCATAAATCCAGTGATCCCTTATTTCTGCATTTAGAAAGATCATAATACAATGCATCTAAAATCCATTTAGTATCTGGCTGCATATCAAGTAGTGATGCGGAGATTACATTATTTTCATCGGCTAAACAGAAGGCGTATGATTTTTTTGGCGCATATTGTGAAGATGCTCCTCTGATCTGAATAAAAGAATCAGAAGAAAAAGATTGGTTTTGATGTGTCTCGGAGAATAGTGAAGAGGAAGAGATAGTAAAATTTGAAAACACATCTGACGCATCCATTATTAGATTCTCGGTAGTGAATTGAACTACAGGAAGTTTTGTGAATAATAATCTGTATTCAAGAATATTGTTCTTGCTGTCAATCGTGCTGACTATAATTTCAGAATCAATATTTGTATCATTTAAAAAGAAAGAGTCGCCGTCTCTTATTTCATTACCATCGATAATCAGACCTAAAGAATCAGGTTTATATGATATATTAATTTCTTCATAGTCTAATTCACAGAAAGGAAACAAAATTGTAGCAGATTCTGAATCAATTCCGCATCGTGTTTCATTAAATTCTATTGATGTAAGAAAATTATTCTCGGATACTGTTATTGAATCAAACCCGCTATATGACCACTGGTCAAAAATGTTTTTGCATTGTACGTACAGGCTGTATTCTCCATCAATTAAACAATCTTTGACTGTAAAATTGGTTGTTTCAATTCCAACTTCTGTCCAGTTGGATTCATTTTCATCAAAGGAGTATCGAAAAGCAATCGTTCCTGCCGGAATATTCCAGGTCCATGTTGGTGTTGTGTCATTCGATTGTGTTATACATGTTACCATAGGCGCTTCAGGAATGAACTGGGTACAGGAATAATAAAAAAATGAGACAATATATATTAATATTATGCAAATTCTTTTCATAACTAATCTATAATAACGTTAAAAAGTCATTATGCAAATGGAAAAGAAATATTATTCAACTATTTTTTATACATAATTATTCATATATGCAAGAAAAAGTATTTCTATACCTGGTTTTTAAGTTTCATTTATCTGAGCTCTTCCATTCTTTACAAAAATACTATAGAATGCCGCCATTCCCTTAAAGTCAACGAAAATATTTCATTGGAGAAATCTCTTGTTCAGACGTTTTATATTTCTGGGAATTATCATTGTTTTCGGTTTAAATCTTTATGCTGAAGGCCGGATAAAGCCGGAATCCGTAAGCAGGCGGATAGAATCGGGCCGCGGACCGGAAGGAAAGACCCTTGTCTCGGAATCCGAATACCGGGCTGTTCTAGATGCTGATTTTAATACCCTGGTTGATGTTCTGTCCGACCTTGACGGCGCCGCTGACCTTTTTCCGAGCGTAAAGGAAAGCCGGGTTTTAATAAACAACAGCGCTCTTATCAGCCGCAGAATACTGGTTTCCTATAAGGTTTTCGGCATAGGACGTTCATACAGTTTTATTGAAAATCTTAATTTTATTGAGAACACCGAAAGCATGTTTACGCTCGAGAGCGTGCTTACAAAGTCGCTGGATCAGACGCTTAACGGATATCGGGGGGTATGGCATGTTGAAAGACTGCCCGATTCCGACGACGGAATGTCCAGATCTTTAATCAGTCTGTATTCATATTTTGATTACAACAAGCCGTTTTTTCTGCAGGAAGCGATTCTTGAAGCCTTTACGGACAATGAGGTATCGGACATGTTTAACTGTGTTGCGCAGGCCGCAGGCGTATATTAAACTGAAAACTGAATTATGAGTCTGAAAGTCCCAAACTATCTTTACGGTATTGCTTCGCTGTCGAAATATTTAAAAAAACAGTTGCCCGGGTTCTCATTTGAGCTGACGGAAGGATCCGTAGTCGATATCGCGCAGGCTTTTGACAATATTAAATATCCGGGAATAGAAGGCGTTGACGCATCAATTTTTAAAGACGGTACCGAGGTTTTTTACAGCTGCGTCGATGATATAAATAAACTGACGAGGCACCCGCTAAGGCAGATGAATTTTTATTATGATCGTCAGCGTGGTGTATATCTTGATCCTGCAGGAAGTTACAGCGGAATCAGGGCCCTTGAGCTTGAATTGTCGCTGGGGGCTGTCCCGTCCGATCTCAGCCTTCTGAACCTTCTCGAGGCGGCGGCGCTTGTGTCCTGTTTCGGGTTTAAACCGACGGAGCCCCTGATAAAGGTTTTTAAGGCAGTTTCGGAAAAGCTTGAATCCGGCCCTCTGCCGGAAGCTCCGGCGCCGCCGGCTCTTATGCAGAGATTGTATCTTTCCGCTGTTGTGTCGGGAGAGTTTGCCGCTGCAGGCTTAACCATGCTGCGCGATTTCGGAGTTGTCGAAGCCCTGTGGCCCGAACTGCACGCGCTTGTCGGGATTGATCAGGCCAAGGAATACCATCCGGAAGGCGATGTCTGGGACCATTCGCTTGAGACCCTGTTTCACCGGAAAACAAACGATCTTGATCTTTCGCTCGCCCTCCTGCTGCATGATCTTGGAAAACCGTTTTCTACGGAAGTCGACGGCAACAGGTTTAACAACCACGCCCAGATAGGCGGAGACGCCGCAGTCCGCTTTCTTCGGAGGCTTGAGTTTTCCGAAGATAAAATTAAAAAAATCAGATTTCTTGTCGAAAACCACATGCTTCCCGCCGCAATTAAAACCCTTCCCACATTTCGGACCGAAAAAGCCATGAAAAACCCCAGTTTCCCGCTTCTTCTCGAGGTCTACCGCTGCGACCTTCTATCAACCTTTATGGGCCCCGAAGGCTATTACGAGGCCTGCAAGGCCTACCGGTCCTTCATCCGAAATACAAAAAACCCTTTCAGAGACTCCGACGGAAAAAAGCTGTACCGCCTGTATGTTGATTGATTGTAATATGTCGTGCGGTTTATAAGCAAAAGGGTATATTTTGTTGTTGATAATAACAAAATATACTGATATTATGTTGTTATGATTAAAAGAAACATTCTCGAGACATTGGAAAATCATCTTTTGACCAAAAAGACAATATGTCTGCTTATCGGGGCAAGACAGACTGGGAAAACTACATTAATGAAACTGATCGGCAACCGGCTGAAAAGTGAAAAATTGCCTCATGCTTATCTTTCGTTTGAAGATCCCGAATTGCTTTTATTGTGTAACGAACATCCCGAGAATTTATTTAAATTTGCGTTGCAGGCTAAAAACGGACCGCGTTTTTACTTTTTACTGGATGAAGTACAGTATCTTGATAATCCGTCCAATTTTTTAAAATATCTGTATGATACATATTCTGATTCAGTCAGGTTTTTTGTCAGCGGATCGTCAAGTTTTTATATTGATGAAAAATTTACCGATTCTCTTGCCGGCAGAAAGCGGTTGTTCAATCTTGATACCGTCAGTTTCAGGGAATATCTTGTATATCGGGAATTTGAAGAAGCCGAAGCAATCCATACAGGCCGGCAGTTCTCAATACCTGTTCAGCGCAGACTTGATGAACTGCTGGATGAGTATGCTGTTTATGGAGGGTATCCTGAAGTAATTCTGACTGATGATGAACAGGAGAAACAGGATATTTTAACCGAGCTGGCAGATTCATATGTGAAAAAAGATGCATTGGAAGCAGGCGTTACAAAAACGGATAAATATGTATACCTGATGCGAATCTTAAGCACACAGATTGGAAGTCTGTTTAATTCGAATGAATGCGCAGGCACACTTGGGATAAACAGACTTACTGTTGATTCGTATATAAGAACCATGAGGCTTTCCTGTCATATAACCGTTGTAAAACCGTTTTTTTCGAATTTGAGAAAAGAGCTGACGAAAATGCCGAAAATCTATTTTAATGATCATGGTTTACGAAACAGGTTTTATAATGATTTTTCACCTTTTGCTGTCCGCCCTGATAAAGGAGCGCTGCTTGAGCAGACAGTTTTCAGATTTTTTCTGGATTTATATCGTGAAGAAGATATTGCATTTTGGCGTACCGCCAAACAGCATGAAGTCGATTTTATTATCCGCCGCGAGAAAGCTTATGAGATTAAATGGAGCGACATGAATTTTTCAGCGTCCAAATATAAAACGTTTACATCATTATATCCTGAAATTCCGCTTCGGTGCATTTCCAGGGATAATGCTCCGAATATTAAAATTTAGCAGTTATCGGTCAGGCTTAACGTATTTACCCGCCGATAACGGTCTTCATCTCTTCCAGCGTATTTCCCACAACCGTCGAAACCTTCTCAAGTTTCATTACCTTCTGTAAACGCTCCGGCAGCTCCGGTTTGTTTCCCGTAGCTTCTTCAAAAACCTCGGTGAATTTTCCGGGGTGCGCCGTTGAAAGGCTGATTATCCGAGGCTCCCCGCCTGCAGATACGGCGCCGGATGACGTTTTTTGCAGGAACCGCTTTGACGCAAGGTATCCGACAGCCGTATGCGGATCACTTTCATATTTCAGGTCTGAAAGCAGGTTTCTGATGGTATCGCTTGTTTCGCCGTCGGTAATTACTTCTTCCTTTATCAGATCTGACATTTTTTCGTGAGACTGCTCGAATATTTCAAGCATCCGCTCGAAGTTGCTCGGGTTGCCGACGTCCATGGCGTTAGACAAAGTGAGTTTTGATGCTCGGGGTTTGAATTCCCCGCTTTTAAGGTATTCCGGCACAACATCATTTATATTTGTCGCGGCAATAAAACCTTTATTGCCCATACCCCAGCTGTGGGCCATGATTCCTGCTGTCAGGTTTCCGAAATTACCGCTCGGTACGCAGAACCAGAGGTCGGAGCGACCTTTGCCGGAACGACCTTCGTTGCCGCGGTCGGCGGCAGCCTGTGCCCATGCCCAGATGTAATAGAACGACTGCGGAATAAGCCGGCCCAGACTTATCGAATTTGCCGAGGTAAGATTCAGTTTTTCCGAGAGTTCGCGATCCAGAAAGGCTTCCTTAACCATGCGCTGACAGTCATCGAAAGACCCTTTTACCTCGAGGGCTCGTATATTTTTACCGAGGGTGGTTAACTGTTTCTCCTGAAGCGGGCTGACGCGTCCTGACGGATATAAAATGATAACATTGATGTTTTTCTTTTCGTAAAAAGCGCGGGCCACAGCGCTGCCTGTATCGCCGCTTGTAGCGGTAAGAATTGTAGCTTCGCGTGAATCGGTTTTAAGGAATTCCTCCATCGTCGAAGCAAGAAAAGAAGCCCCAAAGTCTTTAAACGCGCATGACGGGCCGTGATACAGTTCAAGGATGCTTATATTCCTGTCGATTTCAACAATTTCAGGGGTAAAATCGAAAGCCCTGCTGCAAACACGTTCAGCGGCATTTTTATCGAACTCTTCCGATAAAAGCGCGTGCGTAATCTCTGTGGCAATAGTATTAAAGGGAGTTTCCGGCGTGAATGAATCAATAAGATCCTTTAAATCCGGAATTAGTTCCGGCATATAGAGACCCCCGTCCGGAGCAAGACCCCTGAATATGGCTTCCTTGAACGAAACCCGGTTGTTTTTATCTCTTGTACTTAAAAACCTCATATATCCTTATCCTTCGCAAATCAGTCTGTATCAAAATTTAGTAGTTTTAAAATGGTAAGAATCGGACAAAGTCCGATTCTTACCAAATTCTTTCCTGAGGACCAGGGACCTCAGGAAAGAAAGGCATCATGGACCGTATTAAGCGCCTTTTCACTGTATTTCTTTTCAATCACAAACGAAATACTGCGTTCGCTTGAACCCTGTGCAATTGCAAGGATGCTGATGCCGGCATCTCCGAGCGCGCTGAAGATCTTTCCCGCAATACCGGGAGTGCCGACCATATTATCGCCTATTACCGATATTATTTCCAAATCGTCACGGATAGCAAAACGTTCGATACGTTTTGTTTTAAGCTCGGTTTCAAGTTCGCGGTTCAGAGTCTCAAGTGCGCGTTCAGCCTGCGCCGATCTGAAAACAAGACAGATGCTGTGTTCGCTTGATGCCTGAGAAATCATGATAACACTGATTCCGGCGTCGGCGAGCGCTCCGAAAACCTTCGAAGCAATACCGGGAGTGCCTATCATTCCGTTTCCTTCAACGTTGATGAGCGAGATGTTATTTATCGAGGCAATGCCTGTAATTGGGCGCTCATGCGGTGTTATATCCCGGGCAATTACTGTTCCCGGAGCGGCCGGCTTCAGGGTATTTTTAATCAGTATGGGAATACCTCGATCGACGGCCGGTACCATGGTATACGGATGAATAACCTCGGCTCCGAAATACGAAAGCTCTGAAGCTTCCTGGTAGCTGATTTCCGGAATGACATAAGCATTTTTTACGCTTCTCGGATCAGCGCTGAGAACGCCGTCCACATCGGTCCAGATCTCAACAACTTCGCTGTCCGTGGCGGCTGCAATTATCGATGCGGTGAAGTCTGATCCGTTTCGCCCAAGCGTGGTTGTAACACCGTCTTCATTGGCCCCGATAAAACCGGTTATCATGGGGATGCCCCTTATACCTTCAAGATGTTCCCGTATCCGTTTATAGCTTTCCCGGTAATTAACCTTGGCTGATCCGTAGGTACTGTCGGTCAGAATAAGGTTTCGCGTATCAACATATTCCGCATCGATCCCGATGCTTCGCATATAAGCCGCCGCCACCGTATTATTCATTCTTTCACCGAAGCTGACTATAAGATCGAGGCTTCGCGGAGAACATTCCTTAACCATCTTCACCCCGAGAAGAATCTCGTAAAGATCTTTGAGCATGCCCTCAAGATTGCTGAAAGCGTCTTTCTCTTTTTCTTTTCCGACAAGATCAATGAATGTAGATTTTTCCTTTTCGGCTATGGCTTCTACAGCCCTAATGAATTTTTCATCGTCCTTTTCAGCAAGATCCGCGCAGGTAATAAGTTCGTCTGTAATTCCTTTCATGGCGGAAAGGACAACCGCGGTTTGTGTTTTTTCTGATTCGGCCCTGATTATCGATACGACGTTTCTGATGTGAACAGCATCCTTTACGGAGCTGCCGCCGAATTTCATTATTTTCATCGTTTTCTCCGGAAAAATCTATGGTTTATTTGAGATACCCATAATCTAAACATTTTTTTTTGTAGTGTAAAGACTTGCAGCATCCGGATTTCTTTGTCAACCTTGTCGATAAAACCTTATGCTGTTATTATATAGTCAATGAAAATCAAACGCCTGTTTTTTATAGCGCTGCTGGTTCCACTCTCGTTTTCGTGCGTAACTCCGACGGAAACAACGAGCGTCAAAATTTCGGAAATGCAGGGGAATGATCCCGAAACCGTCACGGCGGTTACTTCCCAAATTGATTCGACGCCTGTTCCGGATGCGCCTGAGGAAAGAACAGCAGCCGCTGACGATTTAACAGCAGAAGTGCTGCCACAGTTGCCGCCTCTTTCGCCTGTTTCGTTGAGGAGAACGATACAGGAGATGATGCCGTGGAACATAAATGCCGTAATGGACGGCAATGCACCGCTTCTGATCATTCATGATCTTGACAAGAACGGTTATGACGATGCCCTTGTGGTGGCGGTTGAGGGCGATGATAATGCAGAGAACAGGCTTGAGGAGTTTTCAAGAACGGCAAGGCTCTTTCAATCAGGAAATGAGTATTCAAACTTCCTCTTATTGATCTTTTACCAGTACAGCGGGGATGTTGTTCTTCGTTATACCGTCCCGGTTTCACGAAAAATGGTTTTTACCGGAGTTAATCCCGTTGAAATAAAAAAAGGATCTGATTTTCCTTATGCACTGGAATTTTCGTTCAGAACAAGGGCCGGAATAGAGAATGAGCTGGTAATCCTCAGCGGATACGGAATAACCAGGTTTACCGTTTTTGAGAATCTGTCGCAGATAACTCTTGTCGAGGATATCGATGAAGACGGATATCAGGACATAATAATACATGAGCAGGGTTTTGAAGAAGGAACCGGATTTGAAACTTTTCTTACCTGGTATAAATGGAACCTGCGTGAATATACCGAATACCGGAGTACGAATATTGTGCGGAATCTGAGGGAATTCTATATAGTTTCCGCCGAATATCTCCGATCGGGAGAGTATGCGGGATTTATGGAATACGCACTTGACTCGAACACCCTTTCAGAGCTAAAAAAACAGGGGTTGAGTGATGCCGATATTCTTGAGAAAATATTCAGACCGGCAGACATACTGCCGGAAGAAGATGATTTCTTCAACGTAGGGGGCTTTTCCGCGGTTGTTTTTCCCGAAATAATGGAAACCCCGTTTTCCTACGCAAACCGCAATGATTTCAGCCATAAGGTGTCTGTAAGGTTCAGAAACAGGGACGGCGAAAGCCGGATATTTGTGGCGGAACTTAATATGAAAAAAAATCCGTTTCAGAACAGGCAGTTCTTTTTCGGAATTGAGTCTTTGAGGTGAATAATTGAGTAAATATATAATAGACGGAAGTTTTCCCGTAAACGGGACAGTAACCGCAAGCGGCAACAAGAATGCGGCGCTTCCCTGTATAGCTGCATGTTTGCTGACGGAAGAAGAACTTGTTTTACGCAACCTTCCGGATATTGAAGATGTCAGGGTAATGTTCGAAGTTCTGCAGGAGCTTGGAGCCGGCGTAAAGAGCGAAGGCGGCGGAGTTTACCGCGTAAAAACCCTTGATATCAAAACAAGTGAAATCCCCCAGGGGCAGGCACGCGCAATAAGGGCCTCCATTCTCTTTGCCGGCCCGCTTCTCGCCCGAACCGGTAAAGTTATTCTGCCGCCGCCGGGTGGAGACGTTATCGGCCGCAGACGGCTGGACACGCATTTCATTGCATTTACCGAACTGGGCGCAAGGGTTGAAATGGACGGTGTTTACAAGCTGCTGGCAAATAAACTTGTCGGAGTTGATATTTTTCTTGATGAGGCGTCCGTTACCGCCACAGAAAATGCCATTATGGCTGCTGTACTTGCCTCGGGCAGAACGGTAATAAGAAACGCCGCTTCCGAGCCCCATGTGCAGGATCTGTGTATGATGCTGAATGCCATGGGTGCCGGCATAACAGGCATCGGTTCAAACATCCTGTACATTACCGGCGTTAAGAAGCTTCACGGGGCTGATTTTGCCATAGGTTCCGATTTTATGGAGGTGGGCTCGTATATCGGGCTTGCAGCGGTAACCCGCGGTGAGCTGACGATTAAAAAGGCGGCGCCGGAGCATCTGCGCATGAGCAAAATCGCTTTCGGCCGGCTTGGAATCCATTGGGAAACCTCCGGAAATGATATCCATGTACCGGCGGGCCTCGAAATGAAGGTAGTCTCCGATCTGGGCGGAATGATTCCGAAAATAGATGATGCCCCGTGGCCGGGATTTCCGGCTGATCTGACGAGCATAATGCTGGTTGTCGCGACCCAGGTAGAGGGTACAATACTTATTCATGAGAAAATGTTCGAATCAAGGATGTTTTTTGTAGACAAGCTTATCGGTATGGGCGCCCGGATAATCCTTTGCGACCCCCACCGGGCGGTAATCAGCGGTCCGTCCCGGTTACGGGCGTCATACCTGATTTCACCGGATGTCCGCGCAGGAATGGCCATGGTTATAGCTGCGCTATGCGCTGAAGGTCAGAGCGTTATTGATAATGTTTACCAGATCGAGCGCGGTTATGAAAATCTCAGCGGCCGGCTTCAGTCGCTCGGCGCCCGTATTCAGCGGGTCAACGATTAATCCGTTCGTAGGCGTCCTTAATCTTTTTAAACGCTTCTTCTGTTATATGTTTCTGTTCATCTGTCAGAACACCGCCGCCGTCGGGGTGGAACTGGGCTGCAAGTCTGTGGTATACACGTTTAACTTCAGAAGGCGAGGCTTCAGGGCCGAGGCCCAGAACGGCATAATCAGCAGGGCTTTTTTCGGATGGTTCCGGCCCCTTTAAGACGGCGCATTTCTTAAGCAGATTTTCAAGGTTTTTCAATTGGGGTTCGTCGGCATTCTGTTTAAAAAAGACCGATAAGGCTTCGAAGTCGACATTGTCGGCCTCGCTGAGAATCTCAATGCATTGTCCGGGGGCAAAAGGAAAAAAGTCCTGCAGGATTTTGGAAAGCAGTTCGGTCTTAAGCGGATCTCCCGAGCATTTATTCCAGGCGGCGGCAGCCCCGGCTGCTTCAACAAGTTCCGGGGATGTTTCATTTCCGGGATTACTGAAGAACAGTTTCAGTTTTTTCTTTCTTCTCAGCGAAGAAAACAGCTGATCAATAAGAGCCCCGCCGATCAACCCGAATATGAATCCGAAAATTCCCAACCCTGTAATAATACCGGCAGCTGCTCCTGCAATTTTAAAAACATGATCGCGAAAATTCATCAGTTTGTCTGGCGGCCGTCCGATGTTTTTAATCCGGCAATAAGAAGAAATGCGGTGATCAGAAGAATTACCTGGCTTGAAGTCAGCAGCGCCAGGGCCGCCGGTTTGCCGAACCCCAAAAAAAGCCATCCGCAGAGAATCCTGATTCCGTAGATATAGGCTTCGGTTAATAATGCTATAATGTATACAAGCGCCGGAGACAGAATTAATGCTGCAACGGGAAGTTTTCCGGCAAAACGCCGGTATTTCCAGCTGATGGCAATCATAATAAGCGACAGAATAATAAATGCAAAGGGGTTCAGAATTCTGGTTATAATTTCCAGGTACAACGGTTCTACCATCCATCCGAAAGCCGCTATTAACGGTTCAAATTCGTACAGCTCAATTATATTCATCTTTCTGTAGATATTACTGCTGCTGCTCAGGCCGCCGAGAAGGTTATAATCAATATTAAGTTTTATGGTGTTATAAAGTTCCGGAAGAGAATCGGAGACAAGATACTCGGGAATGATTCGGATTTTATTGTTTTCACGGTCTATTCCGTTAAGAACTATGTGATCTCCGTAGAGTTTTCCATATTCAGCGGTCATATGGCGGAGTACGCCTTTATCTGAACCTATTGCCATTGTTTCAATATTTCTGAAAAATATTCCTTCTGAAAGAAAAACCACTTTCTCACAATAAAAAAGCTCACGTTCCGTTTCATTGTTTACGTTGAGAAAACAGATGTCCGTAATGCCGGGTAAACTCAATGCGTTTTCAGCCTCATCAATAAAATATGTAAGCTTACGGGTTTCTCTGACGCTTTCCTTCGTATATTTGATAATATCCGGGTCTTCCGGGTATTCCACTGCAAGCTGATTAAACAGATAATAGGCTTCTATCGGTTTGCCGGCAAGCAGCAGTTTTGTGCCCTGTTTTTTTCTGTTATGCAGTGAAAAAGCCTCGGTTTCCTCGGATGACGGTTCGGTTTCCGACAACAGTGCCCATGCTTCGGAGGAAAGTCCTCTGGCGTCACCGGCGCCTCCGGAAAGTCTGGAAGCAATCTGTGCATAATAGTATGCAGAATAATAATCTTCAGTTTTAAGAAAATTCTCGGCAAGTTTCATTGCGTCTTTGTATGTCAGGTCTCGCACCGGTTCGGATTCTGAAGAAACCGGGGCATCCCGTTCTGCCAGTGAATACTGGTTCTCTATCCTGCCGGAGATAGTTTTAAATAAATCGAGGGCCGCTTCATCATCAGGTTTAATGGCGAGATATCTTTTAATTGCAGTCTCGGCTTCAAATAACTTTCCGTCTGCAGAGTACTGTTCAGCCTGCTCATAATAAGCCCGGCCTGTTTTTGTCAGATAGGATAATGTGTCGAGTTTCTGATACAGGCGCGGCTGTAAAAGCTCTTTTTCGGTGAAAAAAACAGCGGTCAGAAGCAGCAGGATTATTATAACCACGGTAACCAGGGAATTGAAGTTTTTTGCTGTAAGCACTTCAATTCCGGATTCGGTTTTAATCCTGGGGTAGAACACTGAAAAAGTAAAAATAATGGCGCAGCACTGTATTGTCACCATATTATCAAAGAACCGGATCATGGCGCTGTTTAGAATCCAGCTGCCTTTAAAATACAGATCGATATTCTTCGGAGCAAACTGCACATAATTTATTATAAAGAAAAAAAGGAATGAACACACATAAAGAACTGCGGAAATAATCAGAAAGCGTTTGGGTATCGACAGGTTCATCGGACTTTCCTTTTCGAGGTCGTTTTAATAAGAACACCGCAGAGAAAAAGAATCAGCGTAAGTCCTGAAATTGTAAACAGCGGAATGTTAAGTTCCTGCTTTCCTCCGAAAAATGTATCTGCTATGAATGCGGATTCGCTTGAAAATAGCCTGAACAGATAATAAACAAGGCGATGAAAGAACAATATAAGCGCAAAATCAAACAGCGGCCAGGATGATGCTCCACGAAAAAGAAGGCCAATCATCAGGAAAGCTGAAAAAACGGCTGCAAGAAGAATAAAACCTCCGCCGCCGTTCAATGCTGCTGTTTTCAGGCTTTCGTTCATAAACCGGATATCATCGATATAATTGCCGATCATTCCGCTTCGCCGAAAAGAATCGTAAAATACAGGGTTTGCCGGAACTATATCCATTGAGCGGGCATCGTCAAACTGCAGTATTGCTCCGGGGGTACTGCTGAAGACAGCTCTGTCGTAGTATTTAAACCCGGGAAGACTGCCGTCGTGATTTCGGATAATGATTCCCGAAACAATGTCCGAATCGCATTCGTCTGTATAGATAATGCTGTTTTCAGTCATATGGATCTTTCTTTCGTTAAAAGGTTGAAATTCTGCGATATCGTTGGAAGAAATCATTGAAGATGTGAAGGTGAATCCGAAATACAGAACCAGAAATATTGCGGCAGCTGTAATTGCGGCAGAAACAGGTTTTATAGCCTCTTTTCTGTAGTCAAAAACAGAGAAAAGCAGCCCGGAAGAGGCCGCAGGGAAAACAATACCGGATGCCGCCGCGGGCAGGAATAAAAGCAGATTATTCTTTTGTTCGAGTGATAAAGAGACCAGAAGTTCCCAGCTGTACAGCATTGAAAGAAATACCAGAATTGCAGCGCTTACAAGAAAGAAGATCAAAAACTTTAGGGGCGGCAAAAAGATTTTTCCCATAATGACGGAATTTTATCATGTCGATATTCATAATGCAACAAGGTTAAAAAAAAATGAATAAAATAGTAACAGGGTTGTACTAATGAATAGTATGAAAGAAAGCGAAGCATTTTCCGCGATGTTTAAAGCCTATGACAAGCGTGTATACTATACAGCCTTCAGGTATCTCGGCAGCAGTGAAGAGGCTGCAGATCTCACACAGGAGGTTTTTCTGAGGGCCTGGAAAAACTTTAAAAATATTGATCCCGCCCGTCCCGTATTTCCATGGCTGTTCAGAATAACAAAAAATTTGTGTATCAACCGCTGGAAAAGAAAATCCGGGTCCGAAGCGGGCCTCGAATTTCCGGAACTGCATCCGGGAGAGGATTCTGTTGAGAACGAGGTGGTGCAGCGTGAGTCGAGAGAGGAAATAAAGGCTGCCGTATTAAGTTTGCCCGAGAAATTCAGGGAGATTATCATACTGAAGCATTATGATGAATGTTCATATGATGAAATGGCTGAAATTCTCGATATTCCGAGAGGCACAGTCATGTCAAGATTATTCAATGCGCGGAAAATGCTGAAAAACAGACTGGAGGGTGAATGATAAAATTACATCCATGTGTTTTTATCATTTTGAAGTTTGTAAAGCAAAGCTTCTCAAACTTCGCTCTCAATAACTTGCCGTCCATGGCAAGAGTTTTTATTGGAGGTAATCATGAATTGTGAAGAAGCAAAAATAAATTGTCAGATGCTTATAGATGATGAACTTGAAGAGGAAAAAATTGCGCCGTTGATGGAGCATCTTGAATCCTGCTATCGCTGCAGGGATGAATATATCGGACTGCTTAAGTTGCGGAAAAAGCTTGCGGGCATTAAAACAGCAGCTCCGGAAGAAGAATGGTTTGAAACTCTTTACCGAAGCAGACGAAGGCGGTTTGCCGGAGGTTTCGGTTTTATCCTGATGATTGTCTCCTGGCTGATGCTTGCCGGCTATGCGCTCTACACGCTGTTCACCGATTCCGGGGAAGCGATGTTTGTGAAATTTATAGTTACAGCTGCTGTTGTT
The DNA here is from genome assembly GCA_963675665.1 of Spirochaetia bacterium. GTDB lineage: Bacteria > Spirochaetota > Spirochaetia > UBA9216 > UBA9216 > Thalassospirochaeta. The sequence goes on along the minus strand of OY776510.1, from coordinate 753,418 downwards.
TCTGTTATAGTTTTATTTATAACCGCTTTGTCGGACAGAATCAGGGAAAGCAAAACCGACAAATACAAGGGGGTAATGAAATGAGTGATAATGGAATGATTATCGTGACAACGGAAACAGTGCCCGGAAAAAATATAAAAAAGGTGCTTGGACTGGCGCGCGGTAATACGATCAGGGCGAGACATCTGGGAAAGGATATTATGGCCGGATTTAAAAACATGGTAGGCGGCGAAATCGTCGATTATACAAAGATGATGGCCGAGTCCCGGGAACAGGCGATTGACAGGCTGATGGAAGATGCCGAATCCCTGGGGGCGGATGCTGTAGTGGGGCTTCGCTTTACAACAACCAGCATGATGCAGGGCGCCGCCGAGTTTCTGGCTTACGGAACAGCTGTTGAATTCGAATAAACAAGTAATATTAAACTAAAGAAGCGGGCGGAAAATTTTTTTCTTGCCCGCTTTTTTATTACAGGGTAAAATTATTTTATAAAAACAGAATTTAAGATGTAAAAAAGATTTTATTTAAGAAGAGCAATAACAAAATGGTGAAAATATTATTCGTTGAGAAAATCCTCACAAACCGAATTCTTATTCAGGGAAAAATCCCCGATTTTTGCACGGTTGTTTCAGTTCCTGATTTTACGGAAGCGTCCTCAATACTGGAAGAAGCTACTGTTGATATTATACTTACCGGTCCGTCTGTTTCTGCGGAAGAATGCAGAAAAATTTCCCGTTATTCGTTCAAACTGGTTATTTTTTACAAAAAAGCGGAGACAAACCGGGCAGATTATAAAATTCCGGAAAAGGACGCCTGTTTTCTGGAATTGGCTTCTGATCCGTGCGGGCTTAATGAAATCATCGAACAATATGCCGCTGATCGTTTGAAAACATATTCCGCTGTAGAACGCTACAGGCTTAACAGCCGGATGTCGGCACTTGTCGGGTCTTCCGATAAAATGATACGGGTAAAGGAAGAGATCCTTGGATTGTGTAATGCGCCGGGACCGGTTCTCGTTACCGGGGAAAGCGGAACCGGAAAGGAAATAATCGCCCGGCTGCTTCATGATTTTTCGGATCGAAAGTATAATACTTTCCATGCAGTAAATGCGGGGGCCATTCCCGCGGCGCTGAGCGTTTCCGAGTTTTTCGGGTCTTCTCAGGGGGCTTATACCGGGGCGGTAAACAGAGCCGGGCATTTCGAATTTGCAGACGGCGGCACCCTGTTTCTTGATGAAATTGCAGACATTGAACCTTCGGCACAGGCGGAGCTGCTGAGGGTCCTTGAGTCCGGAGAAGTAAGAAAGCTCGGATCAAACCGTATAAAGAGAATAGATGCCCGTCTGATATCGGCAACAAATAAAAACCTGCCGAAAGAAACCCTTGCCGGACGTTTCAGACAGGATCTTCTGTTCCGTATAGACGAGTTCAGAATACAGCTGCCGCCGCTGCGTGAGCGTATGGACGACATTCCCGAACTGCTGATGCATTTCAGTTCCCAGTTAAGCAGCGAGCGGCCGAATAAGCAGTATGAGATGACAGACTCGTTTATTGAAAGACTTTATGAACACAACTGGCCCGGAAACGTTCGTGAATTGAGAAACGTTTTCAGGCGGGCTGTTTATTCATCTCCGTCGGGATTTTTGACGGCTGATTCGATCAGGTACGGATTTTGAACGGAAAGATCAGAGTTTTCTTACGTCGTACGCCTGTAAAACAGCAAGCGGACCGTCGTCGGTATCCGCATATCCGAGATAAACTCCGTAAACAATTAATTCGGAATTGGTCTCTATTTCTTTCGGGTTGACAGTTCTGGATCGTCTTGCCGGAATTGTGTCTGCAAACCTGGGCCCGTTAAGAAGGACGGCGCACCTGGATACTTCGACTTCGGCAGAACTTACCCATTCTCCGCTTGCAATTATTAACTCGCCTGCGAAGGTTTCTTTCTCCCCGTCAATCAGGGTGCGTTCAATTACGGTCCCGTTGATTATTACCGGGGTTCCCGCGGCTGGAATACCCCTTCCGGTCTCTACTGCTTTTGCAAGTGAAATAACAGTCAACGATAAATCAATGTCCGGTGCGGACGATTCCGCGGGTTGGGCATAAAGGCATACGGCCGTGGCAGTTATCAGCAGAATTGCAAACAACTTTTTAACTATCTTGCTCATGAATGTAATTTTAAGATTTATAATGCCTCAGGTCAAGAATTATATGTTATTATGACCTTTTTTAGGAACATGCTATTAATTTAATTGAAATTTAGGCCGATCATATAGTATTAATTTATAATCTATATTGAAAAACTGTTATTTGGCTGTTAAACTAAGAGCAGGTTGAGGTACAATGAGTAATAACGATATAGTAACAGGATTTGACGAGGAAAAAGACGACAGTCTCCGAATTAAGCTACAGGCGGTTGAAGGCGTAGAAGGATGCCTGGTGTTATTTTTAACCGGGTACATTGATACATACAATTCAAACTTTTTCCAGAAAAGAGTAACCAAGGCTATCGAAGCCGGTTTCATCAAGCTGATTTTTAACTGCAGCGGATTGAATTACGTATCGAGTACAGGTATCGGTTCATTTACAGCTTTTCTCAAAGCTGTAAGACCAAGAGGCGGCGATCTGGTTCTTCTGGAAATCCAGCCGAAGGTTTATGAGGTATTTCAGCTTCTCGGATTTTCGCAGTTTTTCAACATCAAGGACAATTTGACCGAAGCGGTAGAGTTTTTCGGGGCCAGCGGCGGAACAAAAAGTTCGGACGTGTTTCCAAAGATTTTTCAGTGTCCGATATGTTCAAAGAAACTGAAAGCAACAAAATCCGGGCGCTTCAGATGTTCTGAATGCAAAACGATTCTTGCAATAGATAATTCGGGTCAGGTTTTTCTGGGCTGATTTAACGGGCAGAATTCGTGCCTTTTCCGGAATGCCGTATTTCCGTTTGCGGATGCGACAGTATAACCAGACAAAAATTAAAGCTGTACAGGAAGCGGATTCCTGACGTACAGCTTTTTTTTGCGGAAAAAAATAATCATAACCTGGAAAGCGACCTCTGTGTAATGCCTGCGGAATGTCTTCCTGAATATTTTGAATCCAAAGTCCCTGCAAAGCTTCTTCTTCCCCCTGTCCTTGCATACGGCCCGGCTGAAACCATGGCGTTGACTCTTGCTGCCGGCAGCGAAGATTATCTTTGTGAACCATGGACACCTGCAGAGTTTTTCGCAAGGGCCGTCCGGTGCAGGAAACCTCTGGCAGCTGCCGCCGGAGAAGGCGTCATTGTATTATCCCCCGGCAGAAAAATCGTGTATTTTTTGGCTGAAGAACCTGTCGAAACGGAAGATCTGTCGAGATCTGAGACGGTAATACTTACGGCCCTTTTGCGTAACCGCGGATGTTTTATGAACAGATCGATGATTTCCACCCTTCTCGGCCTCGAAACGGCGGATGCTTCCAGGGCAGTTGATATGCATATTTCCAGGCTCAGACAGAAGATTATATGCATTGTTCAAAAAGGTAACGAAGCAGGTACCGGAGGATTCAACGGTCTTATCCGGACAGCTTCCGGCCACGGCTGGACGATTGATCCCGATTTATGATATTGTTATCGTCAATGAATACAAGGTTTTTATTAAAGTTTCTTGACCCGGGATTTGTCCTGAAAGCGGCCTTTGTAATATTGGGCTTGTCTTTGGTTGTTCTCGGGGAGATTTTCATAATACAGTTTATCAGCGGGTTCCTGGGCGTATACTTTACACTTGCCGTGGCAGCTATAACAGGGATAATCGGACTGTTTTTAAGTTATAATGAAATATCCTCACGAATAAAATTAATCCGCGAGGGAGTCTCCGAGGGGGTTTATTCGGAAAAAGACATGATTCAGCTGGCCGGCGCCCTGTTCGGCGGGCTGCTTCTGCTACTTCCCGGGTTTATAACCGATTTTATCGGCGCAATCAGCTTTTTCCCGGTAATTAGAATGCTTTACGGCAGATTAATAACCCGCAACATCAGCTCAAAATTGAGTGAAGCCTACGAGTATCTCAGACTTTATGATTAACAGATGTTCAGTTACTATTTTCCCGAGATCCTGTAAATCAGAAGAAGCAGAACATAATAAAACCTTATGAATACCCTGAATATCTTTAAGGGGTTTTTAAATACTTCCGGTATTATTTCCGTGCCGTTCTCCCAGTTTTTTCTGGCGCCTTTTTTCTTCTTGCCGCTGAAGATTGCAAAACACTCGCTGCAGTAGAGATATATTCCCGGGTTAAACGCTTCTTTGCGGTTGTTCAGCCATTTGTCCCCGCCTTTCAGTCCGTCTCCGGCCAGCAGAAAAGACGGCGACGCTTTTTTTATTGCGACGAGTATATTTTCTTCAACCTGGGCAGGATAATACCCCGTATAGCGTCCTACAATATTCAGTCCAGGGAATGAAATCCTCATATTGTTGAATACGGTTTGAAGCGAATGCTGTCTGCCGCCGATGAGATAAAGCGTTTTTTGCTGCTGTTCCATCAGGCCCAGGATTCTGATTACAAAATCGAACGGGCGGTATCTGAACGCCGGATCCTTCTTCAGGAATTTTATTCCGCGCAAAAGACTTCCTGCGGTCGGAATAACAAGGCTTGATTCCCTGAGCGTTTTCATGAATTCTTTACTTCGTCTTGCTTTCATCAGATCGAAGAAATTAATAAGAACAACCTGATGTTTCTTTCCGTCTTCAGAAAGAGTTTTAAATACGTTTTCAATCTGATCTTCGGGAAGAATATCTACAGGAACCTTTAAAAAGTTTATTCTCTTTATTCCCGGATGTCTGTTTTCCACTCATTTTTCTCCATCAGAATTGTATTGACCGCACCTAAAGCATAAATTGCCGCGGTTTCAGTTCTAAGGACGTTTTCTCCAAGATAAACCGGATAAAAACCGGATGCAAGCAGAAAATCTGTTTCATCTGCTGATAAACCTCCCTCAGGACCAATCAGCAGGCAGACTGAATTACAATCGCCTTTAAGGTACCCGTGAAGGCTTCCTTTTTCAAGCCTTTCCTGATGAAAAAAAAGTTTTAATCCGCTTATTCCCTTTTCTGAAAGCAGGGCCGGCAGTTTGCTGATTGTGACGGGAGGCGTTATCTCGGGAACTCCCCTGTTGCCGCTCTGCTGGGCTGCTTCTTCGGCAATTTTGGAAAGGCGATCGGTTTTCTTTCCTTCACGTTCATTGTTGATTCGTGCAATAGAATGGGCGCTTTCGACGGGGATTATCATGGAAACGCCGGCTTCAACGGCCTGCCTGACAATAAGTTCGAGTTTTTTTCCTTTGGGAAGGCACTGCATTAAAACTGTCTGTGTATCCGGCGGGGCCCCGGCTTCAGACGGTTGTACCGAAGCTGTGAAGAATCCTCCGCCGGTCTGTGAAATCTGCAGCCTGAATCGTTTTCCGGTACGGTCAACTGCCGGGAAGGCCTCGCCCTCTTTAAGCCTTAGCACCTTGAGGATATATTTTGCGTCTCCGCCGGAAATACGGATACTTCCGGAACCGTCGTAATCGGGCGGTAAAACAAACTGTCTCATTGCAGCTGTACGACCTAATTAACCGCTTTCAACGCGGCTTCGTAGTTTCCACTTTTAAACAGGTTAAGCGAATAGTTCAGAACCTTGTCGTATTCGAGATCATAAACCGGAGGATCATTCAGGCTTCGGTTGTATTCTTCCCTGATCAGTTTGCGGATCAGCCTGTCTTCAAGAATACAGCCGTCGTTTTTAAGTTCGGCGACAAAACTGTCTGTAAGATCTTTTTGTTCCACAGGGTTATCGTTTACAAAAACGGCGATTGTATTGTTTTCAACAAGCCGGGCAAGACTTTCAAGTTCTTCGTCGTTTAACTCGTCCTCGGTTAATTTCAGATGCGGTTCAATTCCTATTTTATCGATGTTGTAATCATCAGGTGTATAGTAGCGTGAAATGGTCAGTTTGAAGCCGCTGTCGCCGAATCCCCGGATTTGCTGGACCGAACCCTTGCCGAAGGTCGTATCGCCTATGAGATAGGCCCTGCCTGTGTCCTTGAGCGCCCCGGCGAGAATTTCGGATGCTGAAGCCGAACCCTTGTCCGTCAGGAGAATAATTGGAATGTCTTTGGGTATTGAAAGCTTTCTTGAGGCCCTGAAATCTTCGAGGGTGACCATGTTCCTGTCTTTGGTGCTGACGATTGTTCCCTTATCAAGAAAAAGGTCGGCAGTATCGACAACGCTGGACAAAAGCCCGCCGGGATTGCCGCGCACATCAATAATCAGCGACTGGTATTCATTTTTTTTGAAAAACTCGGCAGCTTCCCGGACGCTTTCCTCGGTGTAAGGCGTCCATCTAACTATTTTAAGATATGCCGTTTCGTTGTCTATCATTGCGTATTTTACCGTGGGAACTTCAATCACCGCTCTCTTCAGCGTATAGGTTTTTGTAATTCCTCCGCGCCGGACGATAGTCAGGCTCACCTCTGTTCCCGGAACGCCCCTCAGAATATCGGCTGCTTCGTCGCTTGAAAACCCTTCGGCTGATTCGCCGTTTATTGTTAAAATAAAATCGCCTGCGGAAATTCCTGCTTTGTATGCCGGTGTTCCTTCAATGGGAGAAATGACCTCTACAAAATCAAAATATCTTTCACGGAAGGTCATGTCGGAGGAATATTCAGGTCGTTCGCCCCCCTGTTTTGAGATAAACATACCTACTCCGCCGAAACTGCCTGTTGTCGTATCTGAAAAGTCTTCCATGTCTTCAGGGGTAAGGTATACTGAATACGGGTCATTCAGACTTTCAAACAAACCCACGGCAGCGCCTTCATAGAGCTGCTGCGGGCTTACCTCGTCAACATAGTTATCCTGTATGAAATCGAACAGTACTGAAAGGTTTTCGATATATCTTTCGCTTTCTGTTCCTGAAGTGGAAGCCCTCATAGGGCTTGCAGTTGTGAAAATAAAGGCGGCAGCCAGTACAACCGTAACTCCAAGCCAGATTATTCGTTCTTTATTTTTCATCTTTTACCTCTGTTATAAATAATAATATTACTGCCGTTGATCATCAAGTATTGAAGTGTCTTTCCGTGATTAGGGCTTCATGATATACTTTCATTCGTTCGGAGGTTTAAATGCATATTATTCCAATTGCAGGCGGCAAAGGCGGCGTAGGCAAATCGCTGCTTGCTGTTAACCTTTCAATAGCCCTGTCTCAGGCTGGAAAAGATGTAGTATTGGCAGATCTGGACCTCGGCGGTTCAAACCTTCACATGATGCTGGGCAGCGGTAAAAACGGGTCCGGAATCGGAACATGGCTGACCAGGACCGATATGGATTTCAAAGACATCATAATTGAATCGGAATACCCCGGAATGAAATTTATTCCCGGAGATGCGGAAATTCCCGGACTTGCCAATATTTCCTCGGCCCGGAAACGATCCCTGATCAGCAATATTAAATCGCTTGAAGCCGATTTTGTTGTTGTTGATCTCGGGGCCGGAACCTCATTTAATACCCTCGATTTTTTTCTGTTGTCGTCAACAGGGATAATTGTGACCGCGCCGGCTTTAACGGCGACGCTTAATGCTTATCTTTTTTTGAAGAATGTGGTTTTCAGGATGATAACAACAAGCTTTACAGGAAAAAGTCCCGCGCGTTTATATCTGGATGATATTTCAGCCGACGGTGACGGGCTGCAGAGGATTTATATTCCGGGGCTGCTCGATAAACTTGAGAGCCTGGATTCCGTCAAACATGCTTCATTTATGAAAAAAATGGAAATTTTTTCGCCGATGCTTGTGATGAACATGATTGAGGATCCAAAGGATTCGGTTAAAGCTGAAAAAATAAAAAGATCATGTGAACAGTACCTCGGGGTTGATATGGAATATCTCGGGGTAATCTACAGGGATCATCTTCAGGATGTTGCCCTTAACTCCCGGCTTCCTATAATCAAATATAAACCTGAATCTGTCATCTCCATGGCTGTTTACCGGATAGCCGACAGAATTATTCAAAAAAGTTCGGAGGATCAGTCCATACTTGATATACAGAATCTTGAGGAAACATATCAGAATGCCGAAATGGAGGCGGAACTTGATTTTGACTATAAACAGCAGGATCTTGAAAGCCTGCTGCATAGCGGGGCTCTGACAAAGGGAGAATTGATAGAAACTGTAAAGAGCCAGCAATATGAGATATCGGTTTTACGCAAGGAGAATAATCTTCTGAAAAGCAAGCTCATAAAGGCTTCTGAGCAGGGTTATAAAATTTAATTATGGCGGAAGAAAAGAAAATAAAAGGTCGGGCCAATATTGATGCTGATGATGAAGGTATGCTTGCGGTCCTGCATTTTATTCCTGATGAAGAAGGATCTGAATGGGATATTCAGGCGTTTACTCAACTCGTTTCTGAAAAGCAGATTGTTTACGGGTTCGACAGATCGAAATTTGAAAAAGATCTGGAATCGCTCTTTCTGTCTTCCGAAGAACTTAATATTACCATAGCCGAAGGTGACCCTGCCGAACCGTCGGAACCGGAAGAGTACAAATGGGCAGAAGCTGTGATTCCCGATGAACTGAAGGATGATATACTCCGCGTTCTTGAAAATACGCCGACTCCGGAAATATATAAAACAGAAATTGAAAAGATAAAACAGGAAAAAGTCGTAAAAAAGAAAGGCCTGCTGCCTTTCGGGAAAGAAAAGACTGAAACGGTTGTAGAAAACGTAAAACGTGAAAACAGGATCCGGGTTGAAATAATTCCGGATGTTATTGCCGCCGGCCTGGTGGAGACGGGAGAGAAAATAGCTGATATAAAACCGGGGCAGACCGGCAAGCCGGGCAAGGATGTTTATGGAAAGCCCGTATCTCCGTTAACGGATGAGGATGAGTTTTATCTCGGAAGAGGAATAGAATCCCGGGGCGCTGCTCTTATTGCTACAGAGCCCGGAATTCTTCGCCGAGGCAGCAATTGGGCGGAGGTTTTTCCGTTTAGAACCCACGACTGGTCTCTTGAGCTTTCGAAAGATAAAAATACCTGCCTTCTGAAATTCAACCCGGGCGGTCCCGAATCAAGCCCCCCGGATCCGGCGGAAATCTTTGAGAGGGCAAAAATGCTCGGCTGTGAGGTTGAAACGCTTGTTTCCGAAGTTCGGCTGAATGAAATAATCAATACGGCGATAGAGACAGGCAAGGTCCTTGAAAGAGCGGTGATCAGCCTGGATGACGACGGCTTTTTTGAGTTTAAAATCAGCGAGGACAAACTCAAGGCTGATCTTGTAATGCATAAAGGCCGGGGAAACGGCAAGCCTCTTGTACTGAAGCAGGTAGGAGCGGCAATAAAGGCGAGCGGTCTTAAACAGATGGATCTGAAGAAGATTCAGGAGCTCATCCTTGAATTTAACCGCGGACCGGAAGTTGATACGGTAATTCCTCTTTGCGAGGGAACTGCAGCTGAAAGCGGAGAGGCAGGCGAGCTGATTTATGAGCTGGAATTTCTTCCCGATTCGACTGCAGATGAAATTAAAAAGCGTATACCCGGCGTCTCCGAAGATTACCTTTCCGCAATTGAATCTGCCGTTGAGTATCCTCCCGAAGAAGCATCAGCACTTGCTCTTGTGCAGGCGGAACAGCAGATTGCGTCTTTACCGGTAAACGAAGGTAAAAAGGGTACGGACGTATACGGAGCCGGTATTGAGCCTGATGCGGAAGAACAGGACTCTTACAAGGCGCTGGAAAACGTAAAAATTGCAGGCGGAATAATAATATCGGTGACAAAAGGTCTGCTTGAACGTTTTGACAGAGACGGGGAAAAGGTCTTCCGGATACGCGAGCATGCCGACTCGTCTTTTAAAATCAAACTTTCGGATGACAAAATGACCGCCGTAATATCGGCTGAACCAGCTGTGGGAACGGGTGCGCCGACGTCGCTGGAGGAAGCAAACCGCCTTATCGATGAAGCCGGAATAAAAAACGGACTGAATGCCGATGCTGTAAGATCGGCAGTAGAGAAAGCGAGATCCGGAGAAAGTGTTTCCGGGGCACTGATTGCCATGGGGAAGGCTCCGAAGAATGCCGGTGAGGCAAAATTGAAATGGCTGATAGAACTTGCCGGCGGTGAAGCTGTTACAATAGACAAGAGCGGGAAAGCGAATTACCGCAAACAGAACAAGATGACATCCGTAAAAGCAGGAGATATCATTGCTGAAATCCGCGTAGTGGAAGGTGAATCGGAAGACGGTTGGGATGTCTGCGGTAAAACCATAGCTGCCAAAAAGCTTACGCCGTTGAATATTGATGTAGGCGCCAATATCAGGGAAGAAAAAGACGAAAACGGCGACACTTTTTTGATCGCGGACAAATCAGGCAGGGTTCTTTTTGAAAACAACAGGCTTGAGGTGCAGGAAAGCCTGTTCATCAAGGGCGATGTCGATTTTAATACAGGAAACATCAAATTCGGCGGTGACGTTAACGTAAAAGGAAATGTAAAAAACGGGTTTTTTGTAATATCCGGCGGAAATATAGCCATCGGAATGAATTCCGAGATGTCCCTGCTTTCATCGGAAAAATCAATTGCCGTAGCACAGGGAATCAAGGGCGGCGGCAAAGCTATCCTGAGAGCCAAGGACTCGATTCAGCTTGCATTTGCCGAACGGGCCACACTGCTGGCTGTCGGTAATATCACGGTTAAGAATGCCATATTCGGATGCAAGGTAAAATGCAACGGCAAACTAAAACTGTTGTCTGAGAAAGGTTATCTTGTCGGCGGCAGAATTCAGGCCCGGGAAGGGATTGAAGCCCAGAATATAGGGTCGCTTTCCGGCAGCCGTACCGAAGTCTCTTTTGGTCAGGATTATCTTGTTTCGGACCGGATCGAGACGGAGGAAAATGAAATTAATAAGATTAAAACCCGCCTGGTAAAGATAGAGCCCGAGATGAGACAGGCTGAGAAAGACGGTGAAAAAAAGAACCTGACGAATCTTCGTATGGAGAAAGTCAAGCTGATGAAGATAATGGGAAAACGCAGTATGCGGGTTTTTGCTCTTAAAGAACGTTTTGAACAACATTATCCCGGTGATATTGTGATTAGGGGCGATGTTTTTCCGGGGGTTTTATTTGAGAGCCACGGAAGAAGTCTTGAAATAACAAAACAGGAAAAAGCAGTGAAAATTATTTTTAATCAGGAAACGGGTGTGCTTGAAAAACACCCGTTGGATAATTCCGGGAAAACCGAATAGGAGGAATGATAAAATTGAACATCCATGTTCAATTTTATCTTGAAGTTTGAAAAACAAATCTGCAAAGCAGATTTGTTTCACAAACTTCTTCCCGTAATAACCCGCATCCATGCGGGACTCTTTTATAGGAGGAATGATGCTTGCGTATATTAATTTCCCCCAGTGGTTGAGGCCGGAGATAATCCCTGGGTTGCCTGTCAGATGGTACGGACTGATGTATCTGATAGCTTTTTCAATAGCATATTTTTTAATGATGAAGCAGGCCCGCGGGCTAAAAACAGGATTCAGTGAGGATGATATCCTTAACTGTTTCTTTTGGGGTATAATCGGACTGCTTCTCGGCGCCAGACTGCTTGCCACGACCATTTATGATCCGACACACTATTACATTTCCAGGCCGTGGATGATCTTCTGGCCGTTCCGGGGCGGGAGATTTACCGGTCTTCAGGGAATGAGTTACCACGGCGGAGTAATCGGTGCGGTGGTAGCGACAATAATTTTCTGTCGAATTAAAAAGAAAAACTGGTTTCTTTTTGCTGATATAGTCGCCGCGGGAATTCCTCTGGGTTATACCTTCGGCCGTCTCGGAAACTTCATTAATGGCGAACTTTGGGGGCGTGTCACAACGCGGCCGTGGGGAATAGTTTTTCCTAATGCCGAGAGGTTTCCGGTTTCCGCAGGCTGGGTACAGGAGGTTGCAAATGCTGCCGGCATAAACCTGCCGCAAAGCGGGTTTATAAATCTGCCCAGGCATCCGTCGCAATTGTACGAGGCTTTTTTTGAAGGAATTGTATTGTGGCTTTTCCTGTGGTTTATTATCAGGAACAGGAAAAAATTTCATGGTGCAGTTATAAGCTTTTACCTTATCGGATACGGAGCGGTTCGGTTTATCATTGAGTATTTTCGGGAACCCGACCGGGATATGGGATTTATATTTCAATTCGGAGACACCGGAGAAACACCGGCGCTATTAAGCTCATATCTTAATTTTTCTACGGGGCAGATTCTTTGTGCTTTAATGATGGCGGGAGGATTCGCCTTGTATTTTTTCAGAAAAAGACAAACAGCCGGAACATTGACGGAAGAAGATTATACCGATGATAATATTGAAACTGTCTCTGTAAAACGGGGCAACAAGTCTATCAGAAAGAAAAGAAAGAAAATCAAGTAATTGGATTCTTTATATATGACAAAAACCATAGGGGATTCCCCTATGGTTGGATAGGGGGACTTCTTACCAAATGTCTCAAGCTTTCCCGATTTTTTTTGTGGTTTTTTCGTGGCATTATTCAAACCATGAAAGAGGCATGGAATAAAGAAATAGAGTCGGAAAAAGATTTTGCAGCGGGGGAACATGATTCGCTTTCGTTGTATCTTAAACAAATTTCGGTATATCCCCTTCTGTCGCGAAAGGAAGAGCTTGAATTAGCCCGTGATCTGGATACGCTGAAAAGTCAGATGAAGGATCTTGAACAGAAGGTTCAGTATCAAGAGATAGACACCCCGGATTACGAGCAGAAACGTTTATATTATGAAGCGGAACTTAATAAATTCCGGAACAGGCTTGTAACAAGTAATTTACGACTTGTAGTATCGATTGCGAAAAAATATCAGCATAGAGGTCTCAATTTGATAGATCTCATAAATGAAGGTAATATCGGTCTTATTGAAGCTGTTGAACGGTTTGATTACCGTAAGGGCTGTAAATTCTCAACCTACGGAACCTGGTGGATCCAGCAGTCGATAATTAAATCAATAGCCGATAAGGGAAAGACCATTCGCATACCGGTCCATGTTCTGAATACCGCGCGAAAATGCTATTCGGCAACCCGAGAGCTTACCCAGTCGATGGGGCGAGAACCGAAAGCTTCCGAAATAGCACGCTATATGGATCTGAGCAAAGAAAAGGTTAATACAATTCTTTCAAGTACGGGCGATACAACATCCCTGGATATTTCGGTGGATGATGAAAATTCTACAAATTTGACTGAACTTATTGCAAGCGATGAGTATTACGAACCGTTCGAAGCCTTTTTCCAGAATAATATAAAAGAGATTGTGGAAGTTTCGCTTGATGAACTTACCGACAGGGAAAGAGATATTATTAAACTGCGATTCGGACTGACAAAGGACGGACCGCAAACTCTTGAAGACATAGGCCAGATGTTTAATATTACCAGAGAAAGGGTAAGACAAATCCAGAATAAAGCCATTGCCAAACTTGGAGAGTCAACCAGGATGAAAGAGCTCAGGAGTGTTATCTAATTGACTGAAAATCCGTTAATAATATTTTCAGATTCGGAAGCGCTTATAGGCGATATCGAATTTGTTTTCAAAAACAAACTGGATTTTATATCGTCCGGGTCGTTAGGCTGGGTGATAGATTATATTCATCACCATTATGTAAAACTGTTGATCGCAGACATGGATATGAAAACAGCTGTCCAGACAGAGGTGCTGGATAAGCTCAGGGAGTTCGGTAATGAAGAAACAGCAATTCTGTTTCTTGCTTCGGAACAGAAGCGGCTTGAGCTTGAAAAAAAATTCGGCGATTTAAGCGGCTTGAATGTTTCTGCTGACTGGCTGATAAAACCTTTCAGCAGAAACTCCCTGATTTCTTCGGTAGATCATCTGTGCGGCTGATTTATTAATAAAACTTGACTGGATCTTATTTTTTTGCTATCTTAATGATAATGATTATCAATATCAAATTTGTGGAAATCATTGATGAATAGACCTGCTGAAGGCCGTGATCAGTTTCAGGGCCGGCCCGGAAGACACAAGCCTTGCTGTATGGAGCTTGAGGGCGGTATTCGGAACCGGGGAATGAGAATGACAATTCCACGGCAGCTTGTTGCCGGTGTTCTCGAGAATGCCGACGGCTATCTGAGCGCAGAGGAGATATATTCGATAATCAGGGAGGATTACCCGGCAATAGGACTGGCTACGGTATACAGGACGCTGGTCCTCCTTGATGAGATGGGCATTGTCAACAGATATAATTTCGGAGAAGGAAAGGCGAGATATATTGCCGCCGAGGATCAGCGTGCCGAGCATCACCACCAGCTGGTATGCGAGCGATGTTACAAGGTTATCAGGTATACGGATTTTATCGAGGATGAACGCGAACTTTACCGAAAGGTTGAGTCTGTGCTGTCCGAGAAACACGGATTTGAGATAAAAAGACATATTGTGCAGTTTCACGGATTATGTCCCGACTGCAGAAAATTACAGAAGGAATGATAAAATTGCTTCCATGCAATTTTATCATTTTGAAGTTGTAAAGCAAAAACTGCAACTCAGTTTAAACTGCAACTCAGTTTAAACTGCAACGCAGTTTAGCTTTACAACTTCACCTCTTAAAACCCGCATCCATGCGGAAACTTTTTATAGGAGAAAAGAATGAAGGTAGCAGTAGCGACACTTAACGGACAGGTGTCGGAACATTTTGGTCAATGTCAGGGCTTCACCTTTGCAACAGTAGAGGCGGACGGAGTAACGGATATAGCGTACATGGATAATCCCGGTGGACACTGCGCAGTTCTTCCGGATTTTCTAGGTTCAAAAGGTGTTGAAACTTTAATCGTCGGCGGAATAGGCGCCGGTGCTATTCAGAACATGCAGATACGCGGAATCAAGGTATTGGGATCAATCAGCGGCGGAGTCGAGTCCGTACTTGAAGAATTGAGCAAGGGTTCCCTGGTGAGCGGGGCTGTAGGCTGTGACCATCATGATCACGATCATGGCAGCCATCACTAATAAAGGCGGATTCAGTGAAAACCAAAGAACAGATTGAGCAGGATGAAAGGCTATCCGACCGGATGAAGCAAGTCAGGCACAAAATTATTGTGATGAGCGGAAAGGGCGGGGTAGGAAAATCCACTGTATCGGTAAATATTGCAAGGGCGCTGGCAGCTAAAGGATACAAAGTCGGTTTAATGGATACGGATATCCATGGCCCGAATGTTGCCAAAATGCTTGGCATGGACGGCGAAATGCTTTATCAGAACGACAACGGAATAGAACCTCCGACAGCTGAAGACAACATGAAAGTTGTAAGTCTGGCTATGGCCGGCAGCGATGCAGACTCTCCTATTGTCTGGAGAGGTCCCCTGAAAATGGGATTTATTAAACAGCTTCTTGCCGACGTCAACTGGGGCGAACTTGATTTTCTGGTTGTAGATTCTCCTCCCGGTACGGGAGATGAACCCCTGTCGGTATGTCAGCTGATTCCGGAACTTGACGGAAGCATCATAGTAACAACGCCTCAGGATGTAGCTGTTCTGGATTCGAGAAAAAGTATAAATTTTTCAAAACAGGTTAATGTTCCCGTCCTTGGCGTTATTGAAAACATGAGCGGCTTCGTGTGTCCCGACTGCGGGGCTACGCATTACCTCTTCGGCAGCGGCGGCGGCGAAAAAGCGGCCAAAGAACTGGATGTTCCGTTTCTCGGCAGAATACCGATTGATCAGAAAATGATGGAAGCCCAGGACCAGGGCCGGAATGTATTTAAAACGCATCCCGAATCCGAGGCTGTAAGGATTCTGAGTAAAATCGTAGATGAAATTGCTGAACAGTTTTCTTGATTTAAACGCCGGATGTGCTATAATGCGACCTGTGGAGAATTTTTTTCACAGGTCTTTTTTTAACTATTGCAAAATATGAAAATAATTGTATAAAAAAACATACACTTGTTCCCCTGAAATCTGCAAAAAAAAATATCGTCAATATAAATCTTTTGTACATATGTATTTAACAAAGCCTCTCTGAAATATGGTTTGTGGCATAATAATTGCATGTTTATATTGACTGGGAAAAACCAAGCAGGAGTTGTTCTGTTAATGATTGACAGCAGAGTTGTAAGAATCAACTACGAAGAAATCCGGACTGAATTATTCAGAAAAGGAATACATATAATGGTGGCGCTGGTTCCGGCGCTGGCGACAATAAATATTGCGGCTACGGAATTCTTTCTTGCCGCAGCTGCTATTTTCTATTCAGTATGTGAAGTCTCCCGGGTTAACGGCAAATCAGTTATTCTTGTGTCGGGAATTACAGCTGCAGCCGCCCGAAAACGCGATGAAGGACGATTTGTTCTGGGTCCGGTGACCCTGGCAATAGGCGCCATGATGGCTCTCATGCTGTATCCTTCAACTGCAGCGGCAGTTGCAATCTACGCGCTTGCATTCGGCGACAGCGCAGCAAGCCTGGTTGGAAAGTTTTTCGGCAGAATTGAACTTCAGGGATTCGGCAAAAAAACACTGGAAGGAACTCTGGCCTGTTTCGGCGCTGTGTATACAAGTACGTTGCTTGTAACATCAGACAGTACAGCTGCTTTTGTTGTTGCGGTAGCGGCAGCTGTTCTTGAGCTGGTTCCGGTTAAAGATATAGACAACCTTTTAATCCCTGTAGGGACGGGTTTTGCGGCTGTAATGATTCTCTAGTCCCAGAGATAGAGTCTGTGCGTTTTAAGACCGAATATTATTGATCCGGCAAGTAAAATTAAAAAACCTGTCATCTGTATTGTAACAATATCGAAATAATAAATCAGTTCTCTGCCGCAGGCTGCGGAAAAGGCCCCGGCGGCAATTACAAGGTAATCACGGCTTTCATTTTTTATACCTGCAATTATAAAATTTATGATTCCCATCATCGATAAGGATCCGAGCGCTATTGCCGTTTCATGGAATCTTCCGATTTTATATGTTCCGCCCGGAATATGAGTGGTAACATCTACCGGCAGAACCAGAACCAGCGCGGCAGGAAGGATAAAAATAATAATCGATGTAATTCCCATTCTCCGGTACTCAAGGCCGGTTGTAAACAGCCCTGCACTGAACAAGGCCAGGGCGCCGAGAAACCTTCCGTAATAAACTATTTTTGTAAGGATATATCCGTATAATTCAAAATCTGAAAGTTTGAAAATATCGAAAGCGAACGAAAAAAGGAAAATGAAAAAAAAGAAAATTTCCGAAGAGGCTGTATTTCTGAATGATAAAAATATAATTATGCTGGACAGGGTCGTAAATACGGAAAGTAAAATGACCGGAATTACTGTTTCAACTGTTTCGAGATTGAATATAAGGCTTCCGTTTATCAATCCTCTTATGATCAGGACCGGCCCGACCGCCGAAATTGCTGCCAGTAGAATCAATATTGTGTTTCGCAGGCGTAAAGTCATACTATTATTATAGATATCAGTGAATAATTTTACTATAGAAATCTTTAAAAATGTTCGATAAACAGAAAGGGAGGCATTCAATGAACAGGAAAATTGTTTTGATCCTGATTCTGATATCATGTGCAATTTCCGGTTATGCCGGAGATGTAGCCGATTATGTGAATCTCGGTTTCTCTGGAAATTCAGAGTATTTCATGTTCGGTCTCTATGGAATCGAATATAATACATCAAAACCCTATGCGGAAGTTTATACTGTCAAGGTAACAGAAAACAGGTTTGCTGCCGACGGTGTCTATAAAAAGGTTTATCCTGCGAATCTTCAGCCGGGACAGGACGGAAGCGGAGCGCTTTTTAATCTGCTCAGTGAAAATCACGACAGGATTAAAGCCTTCAATGTCGATCATCTTAATAAGGGCCGGATAGTATATCTTCTTATTAATGGCGCAGAGCCAAAAAATACGCTTGAATTCCGTGATTTCAAGAACAACGGAAGATACAAGGTTTCCCTGGTTCAGCAGCAGTTCGGAACGGAAAAGGAGCCCAGTTCTTCTTTTCATATAGATTTGACGTTTACCGACAAGACGAATACAACAAGAACATACAAGATAGGGCTTCCGGATTATAAAAGGGAAGGGGTTTTGAAATACCGGATTAAACAGGTTGCATTTGCTCCTGATGAAAAATCGCTTGTTTTTGTCGTCGAGAAAGAAGTCGTAGACGGAACAGGTCCGAGTATCCGGTATATGATCGAAACCGTAAATCTGCATTGAAAAAGCTAATCAGATCAACTGTCTTTTTATTCATGATAATAACCGTCGCGGCTGCGGCGGTTTTTTCAGAAGAAGGCTGGATAACAAATACCTCGGTTTACTATTTTACCGACGGATACCCTGAATATATTCAGCTGGCCGGAGACAATCTGCTTGATATACCTCAAAAAGAATTTAAACCCTGGACCGCACAGATAAGGCTTTCCGGATTTGCAGAAACGGACGACAGGACAGTTCTGGTTGTAAACGCCGGGTATCCGCTTTTTTCCGGTTTATCCGGCGTGACGGACGGGCCTGTTTCTCCCGAACGAGCAGAGGCGGAAGACTTTGTCCGGCTGACGGAAGGACGGACGGTAGGAACGGTTTATTCCGAAGAAAACCACATCTATATTCATTTATACTGCGACAGCATGTTCAGCGATATATCTTTACAGGCAGAAAACCCCGGTCCGGTAATTGTTCGCATTGACCCTGCGGATGGAAACAGATTCAGCTTCAGTGAAGTAGAAACCGGGTTTGAAGAAGGGAATCCCGGATGGGAGCCGGTGGAGTTTATTCGAAAGGATGACTGCAGCTTTATAGCCTGGAAGTATACGGATGACAAGAAAACCAGGTTCCGGTATATCAGGCATGATGAAAACGGCCTGCCGGCAGATGAAATTGATGAAAAATATTTCAGAGACGAATACAGTCTGCAGTCGATGGTCAACGGGCCTTTTGCCCTGCGGGGTTTTATCAGGGCTGTGCGCGAGGGTGCTGCGGGTGAAGAACTCAGAACTGCAGGAGCAATTTATCTCAGGCTTACCACGGCAAAACCCGGTGAGGATGCTCCGCTTTATTATTATTCGCCGGCTCCGCCTGCAACTGAACGGAATAAAGCTGTTCCAATGGAGCTGCCCGCCTGCCGCGACGGCGAGGTATGGTATATTTTATCCGGAGATGAAATTCTTTTATGCGGAAACAATATCAGGCGACTTCAGCTGCCCGGGCTTCCGGCGGATTTTGAATACAAGGATGTCTGGGTGTCCGGCGATGACATGATTGTAAGCTGGGAAGAAACCCGTTTTCTTTACACCGGGCGTTCAGGTATGATGTATATAAAAATGCGTGATATACTCAACGGAAGATGATGTTTAATTTTCGAAGGACAGCAGGCCTTCTTCTCACATTTATAATTTTCCCGGCAGCGGTTTTCAGTTTCAATCTGGAGGGAATCGCCATAAACGCCGGCAACGCAATAATACTGAATGGAGAATCTATCGATATAAGCCCGGCGCCTGCAGTTGCGGCGCCGATGTTCGGAGTATCGGTTCCGATGACATTTACCGATATTCTGTATTTTGAACCGGGATTAAGGGTTTACAGTACTTCGGTTATTCTGGCGGTCCTCGAAGATTCAACATATAAGCCGGTACCGGCGGCAATAGAGACCGCCAACAGGATGGGCGTCCTGAATATTGAGTTGAGGCCGGAAACAGGTGCAGTTTTTAATATTGGCAACAGCATAATGCTGGGTGTAACCGGGGCGCCGGTGTTTACTTTCAGATTTCCTTTAACCGCCTATGAAGATGCCGTTGATGCGGAGCATAGGGCAATAGCCCGACAGTATTATTTCAGCGCTGCAAGGTTTCTGGGGTTTTATGCAGGCGGCTTTTTTTCCTGGTCTTACGGGGAAAATACCGCTTTAAGGGTAAAAGTCGGAACGAACCTTCCGGTTTATCACATTTGGGACGGTGATGTCGCCGGGTTCCACGATCAGCTGATCATCGAACCCGAAATTGGAATTGTCTGGCGGTTGTAACCTTTCGGGAAAAGTTACCGGAATTTTCCTGCAGGAACCTCTTCATGCAATCCGATATTTCTGGATACAATCATTGAAATAAGTGAATTTGTCAGTGTGTCTATCATAACGCTTACACTGAAAAGTATCGGCAGTACAGGTTTAAGAATCAGGTAACCTTCTTCAATGCCTCTTCCGTAAATTCCGCAGAGAAGCGATACTGCAACAAAGACGCCCGAACCCGGAAACGGTCCGACTATGAATGATGAAAGAAATGCAAAGGTTGAGACCCAGATTACGCCCGACAAATTCAGCCCGAGGCTGGAATATGACTTTAAAATCACAATAAAAGAAACGCCGGTGATCATTGCCGTCCCTGCTTTTCCAAAGACTGCCAGCAGAGGCAGGCTGACTGCGCCTGTCTCTTTTCGGCTGCCCATATTTTCTGAACTGTTTTTAATCTGAAGGCCCAGGCAAAAAAGACTGTCGCCGGAAGCTACCGCTGCAATCGAAGGGGCAAGTGCCGCGTAGATCCATTTATACGGGTTTTTTCTGCCTGTGATGAAATAAAGAATAACGGGATATATGATAAAAATAATTATCAGAACATCTGCAGTAATAGCAAAAAGCATCTGTTTGAAAAGTTCAATTTCTGATGTGTTTATTATCTGTTCCGTTATATACCAGGCCATCGGAACCATAAAAAACCCCATCAACTCGATTATAAACGAATTAATATGATAAAAAATACCTGACACGGATTCAAACAGCTGAACAGCCGCTCTTGTGACAACCTTGTCGAAATTCATATTAAACCCAACCAGAACCGCCATAATGAAAATCGGGAGGATTTGATCGCCGTTTTGAAGAATAACGCTGAAGAAATTCCTGGGGAATATGGCAAGCAGGGTATTGTAAAATCCCTGCTGGGTTACTTTTGCGCTTTCTTCAATGAAAACCGGTATTCTTTCAGGTGAAATCAGTAAAACCGAGACTGATCCGAATACAGCGAGAATTGCGCTGACTATAACCATATAGATAACAGTGCGGCTCATCAGACCGAACACCTTTTTTTTCTGGACAAGGGTGTGTATGCCGGTAACAACGGTAAAGAACACAAGCGGGAAAAGAGCATACCGCCCGATGTTTATTGCAAGTACGGACAACTGCTCAATGATTTTCAGATCCGACCATGTTTCCGGAAAAAAAAGGCCGGCAAGGATACCGACGAAAGTACCTATTAATAGTTTTAACCATATTTTCATATCGATACAGTATAATTAATTTCTGGTGAAGTCAAACAGGCCTTTTTTATCAACGAAACGATAAATCTTTCCCGGTGTATGTTTTGTTTCCGCCGATGTTTTAATGAAAAAATCCAAAAAATCGTCTTTCCGGCTTGTATCCGATTCGAAACAGAGAATATTGAACGGCTCATTCTGGTAAAGGACGGAAAGGTTCTGTATCAGATTTTTCAGATAGCTGAATATGGCGCTTTCAAGAGGCGTCATAACCTTCATTCCGTTTTTATCAAGGATAAAAGATATTTGACCGTGCTGCTGTTTCAGAAAAAGCTGGATAAGTTCTTTTAGAAGATATCCGAATCCCTTTATCCAGCGGTCTACCTGAAGATCGTATACTGCCGAAGAGGTTTCGTGAAAAGTTTTATTTGAACCGCCGGGTTGATAAGTAAGGACTGCCTCGTCAATGCCGTTATATGAATTCAGCGCGGACAGCACGGCGTTTCGGGCGGAAAGCGGAGAGCGTTTATTCCATACAACCTGAAGTTCATTTTTTACAGCCTGCTCTGCCGGAGGTTCGTTTCCGTCGGTCAGCAGTATAACAGATTCGCCGCTCTGCTTCATTTTCCGGTTTATTAAGCTGCTGTATCTTGATCCGCTGGTCAAAAGGATTGTTCTGCTCATTTGAAATCAAGTTTACATATACGGGATTCAGAGGTCAAGAACTTTATAAAATAATAAACCGGGAAGAATGGGATGCCGCCGGACGGTTATTCATCGTTTATTAAAAAAACTCTTCATCCAGTTTTTTCAGCCGATCGCGGATTTCGGCTGCAGCTTCGTAATTTTCGAGCTTAACAGCCTCGTCCAGTTCTTTTTCCAGTTTTATTCGTTCCCGATCATAGTCGGAATTGAGTTTTTCCGTTTTTTCGGTAATGAACTGAAGCGAGACGCCGGCCTCATCAATAACTTCTTCAGATATGAAAATGGGACAATCTGCTCTTATTGCAAGAGCTATACTGTCCGACGGTCTGGAATCCACCTGAACAGTCCCGGTTATCGTTTTTATATATACGGTTGAATAAAAAATACCGTCCTTAATTTCCGAAATTTCGATCTTTTCGAGGGTGCAGCCGGTTTTTGCCAGGCTTGTAATCAGTAAATCATGGGTGTTGGGTCTCGGCATTGGAATGTCTCCCATTCCTATCAGAATGGACTGGGCTTCTATCTGTCCTATAAATATCGGAATTGCATCATTATGGCCGATTGGTTTTACCAGCACTGCGTAACCCTGATCGGTATGCGCTACATTCCAGATTTCAGCTTTAACAAACATCAGTTTCCTCATACTAAAGAGTAAGCTATCAAAGAACCAATATCAATCCCGGGGTTCAAAAAGTTTTATTTTAGCTTCCGGTTTCAGCCCTCCGGCGAGTACCTGTTCGTACAGTTCTGCTGCCTTTCTCAGGTAATCAGGAAGAATTGCCTCTTCGTCGGAAGAAAACCTGCTGAGTACCCAGGATGAAACATCGCGTCCTGCCGGGGGTCTCGATATGCCAAGCCTGAATCTGAAAAAGTCCGAACTGCCGGTTTGCCTGATAATGGAGCGCAACCCGTTATGCCCTCCGGCTCCGCCGCCTTTTTTCAGTTGAACTGTGCCGAAAGGAAGTTCCAGATCATCATGAATTACCAGAAGATCAGCAGGTTTGAGCTTGAAGAAAGACATGGCTGAAACAACGCTCTCCCCGCTGTTATTCATAAATATACGGGGTTTGAGAATCAGGAGTTCAGGATTTCCGAATTTGGAATATTCACCCTTGAATTTTTCAGACCAGCGAAGACTGTGATAAAAACTGAGATAAGTAAGCATCATCCACGGCAGGTTGTGCCGCGTCAGCTCATATTTTTTGCCATTATTACCAAGAAAGGTAGAAATAATCATAATATCATTTTATCATAACATAAAGAGGTGTTAATGGATCGCAATACATTTATGGCTAAAAAAGTATTTTTTCTTTATCCTCATTCGGTTGTTCAGCAGGATCTTGTTCGCGAACTTGTTTCAAATGAATATGCTGTTTATCTTGTTTCAGATCACAAAAAATTCCGTTCAGTGATCTGTGATTTTGACGAACCGATTGTTTATGTTAATATCGACGACAATCTTGATACAAAGGGTTGGCAGGAATATATAAAAGAGATGATGTCCTCTGATGACAATTCCGCCCAGATAGGGGTGCTCACCTATAATGAAGACAAGGCTCTTGCACAATCATATCTGATGGATTTAATGATACCCTGCGGATATATCAAACTGAAACTCGGACTAGAACAGAGCCGCCGGATAATCCTTAAGACCCTTGATGCAAATGAAGCAAAGGGAAGGCGTAAGTACCTTCGTATCAACTGCTGGAATCTGCAGAATACCGAACTGAATGTCAAGATCAATGAAAAATTCTTATCCGGACGCATCAGGGATATCAGTTCGGTCGGAATGGCATTTATGCTGGACCAGGAACAGGTACTTCAGGTGCATTCAGTTCTTTCGGATATTCAGCTCAAACTGCGCGGAAAGATTGCCCGTGTTTCCGGCCCGATAATGGGAACACGGGTTGATGCCGGCGGTACAACATACGTATTGCTCTTTGACAAGACAACCACCGCCGACACCAGAAGCAGAATTCACAGCTTTATGTATGAAACCCTTCAGGATGAAATAAAAAGGATAATGAACGATTAACTGACAGCCTTCATTTTTTTCCATTTTTTCCATTGATACCACTGTTCCGGTGATTCCGAAACATATTTTTGCCAGAGTTCCAGCGCATTTTTCGCTGTTCCCTCTTCCCTCTTTATCTCTTCAAGCAGAAGGGTGTAAGTACCGTCCTGGTTTCGTTTAAGAAATGTTCCTATTACCGGGCAGTCGGCTTTTTTGGCAAGGATATCAAGCGTATTGTCGAAATAAAGGGTTTTTCCGAAGAGACTGATTGTCTGATTTTTTCTTCGGCGCCATTTATCAACTTCATCACATTCAGTCATAAGAACCCTGTTTCTTTTCAGACAGTCGAATGCAGTAAACAGGACATTGCAGTTTTCTTCCATTACGAGCTCGGTATCGACAAACCTGGTTTTATCAGTCAGTGCTTTCATCAGCAGAGGAGTCTGACATTCAAGGATTACACTCAACGGATACCCCCGTAAAGCCAGCAGCCAGGGAATAAATTCGACGGCGCCCCAGTGTGCGGTTACCATAACAACACCCTTGCCTCCGTTGAGCGCATTTCTGATCAGATGCTCATTTTCTATTTTGAATTTTTCGTTGATGAATCTTTTTATGTCCGGATAATTTTTGTAAGCAGAAAACATTTTTTCAAAGTAATGGGTGAATATTCCGCGGAAAGCTTCTTTTGTAGTTTTCCTGATATAGGACTCATCCTTTCCTTCAAGAAGATCCCGGATGTTCTGACTGATTAATTCACGTTCCTTTCGGTTAACCGCGTAATATATCCTGCCGAGCAGCTGCATATAATTAAAACAAAGCTGCGGATTAAAACGTTTGAACATCATAACATTCAGTTTTGATTGACAGAATCTGGACAGATTGATTTTTTTCATGGCAATACTCCTCTTAAATATTGTTGGCCTTTTTGAGGAGCAGGAGGGACCTCGCCTGCCCCTCCGAGAATATTTCATCACGAGAAAAGAAACAGAGCAAGTATTTTTTTATTTATTTATTAAAAAGGTTCATGAAAAAGAAGTCATTTATTCAAGGAAGCTGTTGTCTTTACTTATCTCTTCATTAAAAACTTTCATAAAGATATCAATTACCTCGGGAGAAAACTGTGTTCCCCTTGATTCCTGAATCCGTCTGGCTGCCTCTTCCTTGGGAAGGCCCTTTCTGTAGGCTCTTGAGGATGTGATTGCGTCGAATGTATCCGCTACCGAGATTATCATCGAACTGACCGGAATCTGGTCCCGCTTCAGTCCGTCAGGATAACCTTTTCCGTCGTACCGTTCATGGTGATGTCTGATCAGTGAAGAATGTTCGTTCAGCCTTCTTATCGGACTGACGATTTCACAGCCTTTCTCGGGATGTGTTCGTATTATCTTGTATTCGGCCGCCGTCAGTTGTTTAGGGCTGCGAACTATCGATTCGGGTATTCCGATCTTGCCGACATCATGAAGCAGGCTGCATATACCGATAATTTCAATTTCGGTGTTCGGAAGGCCCATAACCTCGGCCATTCTGACTGCAAGTTTTGAGACGCGTTCCGAATGACCGCGGGTATACAGATCCTTTTCTTCTATAGCTTTGACAAGTGCCTTTACCGTATTGAAATAACTGTTTTCCAGTTCTTCATCCTGCTGTGCTTTATACAGTGTCGCTGCCATATTGTTTACGAAAATGGAAAGATGCTCGAGTTCTTTTGCAGTAATCATTCTGGCGGATTCGGTTCTGTCGGCTGCAAGAATTCCTATTGAGCCTTTTGATGTTATCAGCGGGCAGAAAGCTATTGAATTCGGTTTAAAATCCTTTATTATCAGGTTGTTCGGGTTTAAACCGGCTTTTTCTGCATCCTTTACCAGCCAGGGTGTTCCGCTCAGGGTTGTTTTAATTAATATATTGCTTGTACGTGACAACGGAATACGGTACGGTTTAAGTTTTTGATCTACTTCTTCCAGCGCCGCGCCTGTTGAGTGGACATATTCAAGATACTTGTTATCCTTATCGATTAGCATCAGAAGCGCGCGGTCGAATTTCAGCACATCAACAATGATATCCATTGTAGTTTTCAGTATTTCGTCAGTATCAACCATTGAAACAAGAAGGCGGGATGCCTCATTTATAGCTTTAAGTCTTTCAACCTTTTCCCTGAGTTCGATATTGAGTTTGATAACTTCCGTATTTTTCTTTTTAAGCAGTAATTTGTCGCTTTCGATTTCTTCAAGCGCCAAAAGAAGTTTTGCTTTCTTCGTTTTCCTGTTGTTTCTTAAAAAGAAATTACCGATTTTGCGCTTCTGGAAGGTAATATTGTACTGACAGTACGGCGCCCCGTCAAAATAACATGCTGTTTCGGAAACCTCCTGAGGCGGCAGGCCCCAAAGGGTAGGAATGGCTGCGTATATGCCCTGATTATAAAGACAGACATTTTTATCCAGGATTCTCCCTTCTTTCCAGTGCAGCCTGACAACCGTGCGTTTTCTTGATACGTAAACTGTTTCAATTATTTTTGTCGTATTAAACTGCTGGTTTATCTGGTTAAGACGTTTTAAAACCGTTCGGGGCGTCGAAAAGGTGGTAAGGAAAAAGCTCAGGAGCATGGTTATATTACGGGTTGTAATCGTCTCCATTCCGATATGGAACGGGATGCTTGGGTCCTTAAAAATATTGACGACATTTCTGAAAAGCACGGTTATGAGTTCGGAGGAAACCCAGTTGTTTTCATCGGTAAGAAAGGCTTCGATGTTCTCTATCTTGTTGTATGGTTCGGGAAGTTTAACAAACAGATCCTTAAGCTTTTCCGGTTTATGGCGCCTTACGTAGTGGTAGATTGCTTTGCTGTTAACGCAGTTAACTTCATTCAGGTTCTGCTGGAACTGAGGCGTACGGCCTTTTAACAGAATACTGTCCGTATCTGTTAATATCGGATTTGAGATCACAGGCAGACCCCGAATAACATATCAGAAATGATTGCCGAGGTATTCTCCGCTTTCAATTTCGGTAATTTGTTCGAGAGGTATAATATTGAGATTTCTTCTCGCAAAATTAAAAACTTTCTCATAGTTAAAGGAATAACCAAACTTCTCAAAGAATTCGGACAGGTTATTTTTGGGCCTCCAACCTGAATATCGGCATTCCGTCTCAATAACTGGAATTGTATTTTCAATACAGAACCGGTGGATTTCCGGTTGATTAAGATGAAGAAGCGGTCTGTATACCGAGTATCCTTCAGGCATGGTAAAGAAAGGGTAAAACCGCTGTGAAATTTCCAACAGCCTCTTTTCGGACAGTGTCTCACTGTTTTCCGGAGCGTCGGCAAGCTGTTCAGCAATATGCCGATTAAGCGCGTATGATGCAATATCCCAAAGGCTGTGCCCTGAAACAATGACTACCTCTGAAACAGGTCTTTCAATATATGAAAAAATACCGGGAAGCGACTTCTTTCTGACGTTCTGGCAGGGGCGGCAGGGATTTGCACTTTCCGACATTATTTCATCAGGCTCATCCGGCAGCTGAACAGTCAGATCTATTCCCTTTTCCTTCCAGTATTTTTGCAGCCTGGTATTGATATCATCGGTATACCGGTGATGCGGGAAAGCACACAGAAACGCCTTTAGTTCAAAATTATATTCTTCTTTTACTTCATTAAGAAAGTACTGACATACGGATGAATCCTTACCTGCGGAAAAGGTCACTGCAAGGATTTTCCCTCTGCACTTTTCAAGTTCGGGGTTGTTTTTTTCAAGCCATTTTTTAAAAACATCTGTTTCTTTCACAGGTTAATCCTTCAAGTTTATTTTGATCGATTTTAAAACCGATTCCGGAGTTTCTTATTATACCGGCTTTTCCGCCTTCGCCGAAGCTGAGATCATCAACAGTAATATTTCCGCTGAGAAGATGCGAGTCGAATGAACCGTCGACGTATTCCGGCTGCTTCATAATGGATGCAACTGCTCTGCCTGCTGCAGACAGAATTCCCGTTTCGCCTACATGGCAGCCCGACATATAGCGAATCCCGCATTTTGCGGCAGTTTCCGCCAGTTTAAGTGCCTTCAGGATGCCCCCGTTTTTGGCAAGGCGGATATTCACCATTCCGAAGGTTTTCTGTTCCGCCGCCTGTAAAATATCCGCGGCAGTCAGCGCTGACTCATCCGCCATGAAAACCATACCTTCGGCAAGTCCCGAATCAATGAGATTCTCAAGCTGTTGCGTCCCGGAGGAGATTTCTTCACGGCCGAAGGGCTCTTCTATTATTTTAACGCCCCATTCTCTCAGCAGAGGCAGGTTTCTTTCTGCCGCAACGAGGTTCCATCCGGCATTTGCATCAACTTTAATATCGAATGTCTCACCCATAATCCGGCGGGCCAGAGATAAAATTCCGTTATTGTATTCGGGATCTCTGTTGATTTTAATGCGCAGGTTGGTTATCCCCAACTGTTTATAGCCTTTAAGGAGTTTTTCAGCTGCCTGTTCCGGGAGCAGCGGGAGCGTTCCGCCGTAGATTATTTCATTTCTGATCGGGGCATATCCGAGAAGGCCGTAAATATCGGTTTTTTCTGCGTTACACAGAAGATCCAGAACGGCTGTCTCAACTGCGCAGAGTAAAGGCAGCCGGGAGGGATCGGGATCTGTATTTTCAAGTATTGATATTACCCTGTCGGCGCTCAATTCGTCAGTTCTGAAAGGTTCAAGCAGGCTGTTGAATTCGGCAGTTAATTCTCCGTCCGTATTTCCTGAAACATATTCCCTTATAACGGCTTCGCCGTAACCGGTGCCGGAATTCCCGGTCAGCCGCAGGATTATGGAATCCGAAAAAAACCGATCGGCCTTCGCATGGCTGAAATTCAGTTTAAACGGAATTTTCAGATGATAAAGTTCAGCTTCTTTTATAATCATGATGATAGTTATAAAATGCCGGTTCCCGCCCGTCAAGAAGTTTTTATTTACGGGTAATTCCTGCGGATGACAAGCCTTCTGTTAAAGTGTAAAGTAATAGCGTGTCCATGCTGAAAGAATACCGAAGACTGCTTCCCTGGTTTTTAAAATATCTTCCGATGTACATTCCCGGACTTATATGTCTGTTAATAACTGATGCAGGACAGTTGTATGTCCCCCGCCTGACGAAATCCGCAGTCGATATAATAGCTGCAGGAAGCCCGGAAACCTCCCGAATTCTGCATTACTGCCTGCTGATGGTGCTTACAGCTGCAGGGGTTACTGCCGGGCGTTTCGGCTGGCGGTATTTTATTACCGGAACAGCACGCAGAATTGAAAACGGACTGAGAACCAATATGTTCTCACACCTCTTGTCACTGGAGCCTTCGTACTATGAAACCAGGAAAACCGGCGACATCATGGCCCGCTTTACAAATGATATGAGAGCTATACGGATGGCATGCGGAATGGCGGTTGTTTCGCTGTTCGACGGTGTGTTTATGGCCGCTTTTATCCTTGTAATTCTGTTTTTTAATTATCCTTCTATTGCAGGATGGATAATTCTGCCGCTACCGGTTCTTACTTTTCTGGTGCTTGGAATGGGGCGTTTGCTGGGCCGGCGTACAAAGCGGGTCCAGGAGGGGTTTTCAGCCTTAAGCGCCCTGGTTCAGGAAACCCTGTCCGGAATAAGGGTTTTCAAGACGCTCTCATGTGAAAAATATGCAGTCGATAAATTTTCGGAATCCAACGAAGAATACATGAGGCGAACCATGGCGCTGGTACGTATATGGGGTTTTTTCTTTCCGCTGATTAATTTTCTGGCCGGAGGAACTACCCTTCTGCTGCTTCGTTTCGGCGGGGTGCAGGTAATTGACGGGCAGTTAAGTCCGGGTGATTTCGCGGCAATTTTAAGCTATCTGAATTTGCTTGTCTGGCCGATGATGGGGGCCGGATTTACCATCAACTGGCTTGAACGCGGTGCGGCGTCGCTGTCGCGGATTGGTGAAATACTTGATGCCGAACCCGGCATCAGATCGCCTGAGAATTCCGATGAGAAAGCAGCTGAAAAACCTTCAGGCGATATAGAATTCCGTAATCTTAATTTCAAATGGGAAGGGGATAGCGAAAACGTGCTTTCAGGCATCAGCTTCAGAATCCCGTCGGGCGTCTCGGTCGGAATATTCGGCAGGACGGGTTCGGGGAAAAGCACCCTTGTAAGCCTGATTCCCAGGCTTTATGACCCGCCGCCTGAAAGCATTTTTATAGGCGGTCGTGATATCAGAAGTTACAATTTAAGGAATCTGAGAGAAACAGTGGGTCTTGTTCAGCAGGACAGTTTTCTTTTTTCTGAAACAATAAAAGAAAATATCAGCTTTGCTCTGGATGCCGCAGATGATGATAAAATTCGTGAGGCTGCAGAATTTTCAACCATAGACCGTGATCTGAAGGAATTTCCCTTCGGCTGGGACACTATGGTCGGCGAGAGGGGGCACAGCCTGAGCGGGGGGCAGAAACAGAGGATTGCCGTATCCCGGGCGTACCTGACCGATCCGGAAGTTCTGATTTTTGACGACTGTCTGTCCGCAGTGGATGCCGAAACAGAATCAAGGATTCTCAGCCGGTTCCTGGAGAAAAGGAAGGGCAGAACTTCGATTTTAATATCAAACCGGACGGCAACACTTTCGGTTGCGGATTTTGTGATTGTTATTGAAAACGGATCAATCAGCACTTCCGGTACGCACGGGGAACTTATTAAACGTTCCGGGCTTTACCGGGATATTCACAGACTGCAGCAGGTGGAAAACGATGGCAGATAAGATACTCCGGACCTGGGACCCTGTAATTATGAAGCGTCTCATTGCATACCTGAAACCGTACAGGACGTATGTCATTGTTTCGGCGGCGGCCCTGGTTGTTCTTATCCTGTCAGAACTTTTTGTGCCGGTGGTAATTCAGAACAGCATTGACAACCATCTGCTTTCGGATGTCCCTTCGGTTGCGGGACTGATGCGCGACTGTCTGTATATTCTAATTTTGCTTGTTGCAGGACTTGCCGCGTCATTTGTTCAGGTTTACCTGATGTCGCTTGCCGGCCAGGGAATTATGAAGCATCTTCGGGTTGAGCTTCTGGAACATACCGCCGGACAGTCGCTTGCATTTCTGGGAAGCAGACCGATAGGCAGCCTGGTTTCGCGGATAACAAATGATGTGGAAACTATCAGCGAGTTTTTTTCATCGGTAATAATGACGCTGATAAAGAACTTTCTTGTGATGATTGGGGTAATTGCCGTGCTTTTTTACCTTGATTTCAAATTGGGGGCTCTAACGGTGTTTTCTCTGCCTCCGGTTCTGGTAATTACACTTATATTCAGAAAACGCGCCAGAAACGCTTACAGACGCGTCAGAGAGCAAATATCGGCAGTCAATGCATTTTTGTCCGAAAGGATATCGGGCATGAAGGTTGTTCAGGCCTTTGCCCGTGAAGTGCAGACCGACGCACAGTTTATAAAACGGAATAACAGCCTGCTCGCCGCCGATTACTCGGAAATGTACGTTTTTGCAATATTCAGGCCGCTGATCAGCCTTTTCAGTACGGTTTCGCTTGCGGTCGTTCTGTATTTCGGCGCCGGGCTGAGCGCGGGCGGTTCAGTAAGTCTGGGCGTGCTGATAGCTTTTCTTGATCTTGTCAGAAAATTTTACCGCCCGCTTCAGCAAATATCCGAGCAGTTTACTATAATGCAGTCGGCGATGGCCGGCGGAGAACGTGTGTTTGAACTGCTGGATACCGAAGAACGTATTTATGATTATGCCTCTGAAGGAGAACAATCCGGAGAATTTTGCGGCGACAGTGAGAGCGCCGTCGAATTTGAGAATGTACATTTTTCATACAAGGAAGGCGAACCTGTTTTGAAAGGGGTAAACCTCACTGTAAAAAGGGGTGAAACTGTCGCCATCGTCGGTTATACAGGTTCAGGAAAAACAACGGTAGCCAATCTGGCCGCCCGTTTCTGGGATGCCGACAGCGGCTGTATCCGGATTGACGGACGGGATGTAAGGCGGCTGCCTCTGGCGGAACTCAGGCGTACAGTACAGGCTGTACAGCAGGATGTTTTCCTTTTCTCGGGCACAATCCGCGATAATATCGCCCTCGGGCGTGATTTTACCGACAGCGAATTGCTTGCTGCCGCCGAAACCGCAATGCTGAAGCCGGTACTGGACAAGGTTGCCGGCACTGGCGAAAAGGGGCTTGATTACATACTTGCCGAGGGCGGTGCGAACCTGTCGGGCGGGCAGCGTCAGCTGATTGCGTTTGCGCGCGTGATAGCGCATGATCCTCCGGTACTGATTCTTGACGAGGCCACCGCAAGTATTGATACCGAAACCGAGAAGCTCATTCAGGCCGGTCTGAAAAATCTTCTGCAGGACCGTACTGCAATTGTAATAGCGCACCGATTGTCTACAATACGTGATGCGGACAAAATTCTTGTACTGGGATCCGGCCGGATTATTGAGCGCGGCACCCATGAAGAGCTGATGGCGGCGGACGGCTTTTACAGCAGCCTTTATACCCTTCAGTTCGAGGGTTGAGAAATCTGAATAACGGCTATATAGCTGATTTCGTTGTTTGTGTTGTGAAGAGGACTCCAGCGGTAGCCGGTTCCGTTTAAATCAATTTCCGCCGGCAGATGGTTTTTTTCCAGAACGGAAAGGACCGCTTTCATATTAATGCTTTTCAGAAGCGAGCTTATGTTGCGGCCGACAACGGAGGACCGCTGAACATTCTTTTCCCTGAGATATCCGCTGCTTGCCTGAATGACAGTTCCTTTCAGATCAATTATCAGCAGAGGCTGCGGTATATTCAGCGAAAGAAATTCAGCGACATTTGAAACGGCGCCAAGTTTAAGTCCGCGCATATCGCTTATTTCGTTTATTTGTCTATACAGAGTGTTAAGTTTTATTCCTGTTTTTCCCAGTTTCAGAAGACCGGCTTCGGTTGAGGCCGGGTTAAGTTTATCCTGTTTTATCAGTTTATCAATTTCCGCGTTTATATTTCTGCTTTTATACAGAAGGACTGTAAAAAAGCCGAGAACTGCCGCGGCAACAAGCAGACTAATAAATAAAAATTGCTCAGCTTCAAATTTCAGATCTTCAGGGCTTTGAGTATATGCGCCGATTATTCGGTTGTATGACATTGCTGCAATCAGGATGATCGAAACGGTGGTTATCAGCATCAGAATGATAATAATTCTTTTTCTGATTAGAAGCATATTCAGATTCCTTTCAGACGTTCTATATCGTCATTACGGCCAATTACAATTAAAATATCTCCGTGTTCCAGCACTGTCTCTGACGAAGGGAACACAACCTGTTCATTTGATACGGGAGAACCTTCTTCGTCAATTGAAATTCTGGCCCTTTTTACTGCGCTGACAGTCAGGCTCATTTTTCCGGGCAAATCAATATCGGCAAGATTCTGCCCGGCGAATGACTCCGGAAGGTATACCTCGGCTATGCTTATTTCCATGGTAATCGGGACACTGTCGAGAATATCGGGAGATATAATCTTTTCCGCCAATTGTTTTCCGGCAGTCTTTTCTATATCAAGAATTTCGTTGGCTCCAACCTGTTTCAGCACCCTGTGGTGAAGCTCGGTAGACGCGCGGGCAATGATGTACGGAACTCCGGCCTGTTTTAACAGCGCGGTAGTAAGGATATTTGCTTCAATATTGTCGCCTATTGCAATTATAGCCATATCAACATCTTCTATCGGAAGATTTGAAAGATGAAGTTCGTCGGTTGAATCAAGCAGAAATGCCTGTGTGACAGTGTCTTTTATTTTTTCAATCAATTCAGGCCTGTTGTCTACAGCGATTACTCTTGCGCCTTTTGCGGCAAGTTCCTCGCATGTCTGCATGCCGAATGAGCCGAGTCCGATTACCAGAAAAATATTTTCATTCATTGTCCTCATCCTATCAAAATATCACCCTGCGGGTATTCAACGCCTGATTTTTCCCGTTTGCCGGAGAAGGTGGAAAGTATCGTCAGCGGTCCGAGTCTTCCGTTAAACATAAGACATATTATGACGAGCTTTCCAAAGCTGTTCAACCGTGAAGTGAAACCCGTCGACAGGCCGACGGTGCCGAATGCCGAAACAGCCTCAAAAAGGATGTTAACAAGAGGCTCGGTATGTGTAAGGGCAAGCGCGGCAATGCCGGTTAAAACTGCCGTGATGCCGTACGTGAAAACGGTGAAAGCCCTGAGAATTCTCGTTTTTGACAGCTGGTAATGAAGGATTGTTACCTTCGGCGAATTGGTTACCATGCTTTTCAGATATGCGGTAATCACGGCAAGTGTATTTATCTTTATTCCCCCCGCAGTGCTTCCTGAGGCTGCTCCGACAAACATGAAAAGACACATTACCGTTAATGTTCCGTTTTGCAGTGCGGAAAAGGGTACGGAATTGAACCCGGCGGTGCGCAGGGTAACCGATTGAAAAAAGGCCGACAGGTACTGAACGGGAGTACTGCTGCTTCTGAGACAGTTTGAATGTTCCGCGGAATAGAAAAAAATAAAACCTCCGGCAAGCAGCACGGCTGTCCAGCTTAGAACTACTTTTGTATTCAGACTTAATTTAAATGTTCCGGATCGCGGATCCAGAACATCTTTAATATTGAAAATGACCGCAAAACTGAGTCCGCCGAGGATAATCAGGATACTGACCGTAAAAATAATCAACGGCTTGTCGATAAAACCTTCAAGACTGTCTGAAAAAAGAGAAAAGCCTGCGTTGCAGAATGCGGAAACGGAATGAAATACCGAGAGAAAAACGGTCTGCAGAGAATACCCGTAATGCCTGCCGAAACCTGTAAAAAGAAGAACGGCTCCTGTTCCCTCTATGATAAAAGTCAGGTAGATAATTTTTTTCAGCATGCTGACGATTCCGGTCATATCATTGTCGCTGATTACGAACGACAGCCGCTTTTTTTCTTCGATTGTGATGCGCCGCCTGAGAAAAAACATCGAGAAATAGGTGACAATCATTATTCCCAGACCGCCGGTCTGTACAAGCGCCAGAATAATAACCTTTCCCGCTGTACTGAAAACCGTTGCTGTGTCCACAACAATCAACCCGGTAACGCATACGGCCGAGGTTGACGTGAACAGCGAGTCAATAAACGCTAGTCCCTTTCCGTCTGCGGTAGTGAACGGAAGCATAAGAAGAAGAGTTCCGGCGCTTGCGATTGCAAGAAATGTAAGGATTATGGAGCGAGCCGGTCTTTCATTGAATTTTCTGAGAGCGTCCTCAAGTGATTTAACGTTTTCAAAACTTCGGTAAAGCAGGTAAAAGCTTCGGGCTATATAGACGATCAGGTTAAGATACAGGTGCCGTTCGGAAGAAATATCCGAGGATAAAAGAAATGCAAGCACCCCGGCATACAGCAGTGTTGCCGCTGTGAGCGTAATATTTCTGATAACCCACTGCCGCCTGTACTGGGCTGCCCTGAAGCCCGAAATCAACTGTCCTCCCAGAAGCAGCAGAATCAGAATGTCCGATATCCGGGCCGCCAGAAGCATGCCCCGGCCCCTCTCGGCAGGATTCAAAACCAGTGAAACAAGACTGAGAATGAATGCGATCAAAATATAATATCTTTTGGTCATTGTGTAAAACTATATCCTTAATGCAGTTCCTCGACAATGGGGGGATAATTAAGTTAAAATACCGGTATGCTGATACCCGACGGTACTTCATTATTCGAACTGATAATAAAAAAATCGCACTTTATTGCGGAGACGCAGCCGGTTAACTCGCCGGAGGCTGCCCGGGAGCTGTTGAAGAGCAAACGCCTGGAACATCCGGATGCCTCCCATGTTGTGCACGCATTTATAACCGGGGACCAACGCCAGTATATGGGAATGAGCGACGACGGCGAACCTTCGGGAACCTCGGGAAAACCGGCTCTGGAAGTACTCAAGGGCCGCGGCATAACAAATATAATGTTAACAATCGTTCGTTACTTCGGAGGGACAAAACTCGGTACCGGCGGACTGGTAAAAGCCTATTCGGAATCTGCGGCCGGGGCCCTGGACAGGCTGGCTGTTACCGAACTTGTTAAATACCGGTCTTTTTCTGTTTCGGCCGATTATCATTTTTATCAGCCGCTGAAGACGATAATTCTTGAACACTGCTGCATGATAGAAGATGAAGCCTTCGGTACCGGTGTGGATATTTCCGGACTTGTACCGGAGGGAAAAGCGGAATCCCTGTCTGAGGCTGTGGCAGATGCAAGTTCCGGCCGGGCAGAAATTGTCTTTTCTGATTAATTATGAGATCAGAGCCGGGTATTTTCCCATATCTCAAGTCTGAACGTTTCAAATTGCTCTGTTGATTCAAGCTGCCAGTTTTCCGTTCTGAATTCCGGGAAAAAAGTGTCTGCTTCAAATTCTCCGCTTACCCTTGAAAGGTAAAGTCTCGAGGCTCCGTCGAGTGCCTGTGCATATATGCTGGCCCCTCCGGCTATAAATATCCCTTTCGGAACAGCTGTCCTCTGTTTTTCTGCCTGATCAATTGCGGTTTGAAGTGAATTAAAGGCCGACAGGTTTTCATACGGTTTATCGCTGAGAAAAGCCTCCGGAGACCCGGTAACTACAAAAGTCTCTCTTCCGGGAAGAGGCTTTCCGATGGATTCATAAGTCTTTCTTCCCATGATTATTATATTTCCGATTGTCAGGCGTTTGAAGAGGCTTAAATCTTCAGGAAGATGCCAGGGCATTTTATTGCCCTTTCCGATGGCAAGGTTGTCCGATACAGCCGCAATAATGTTGTATGAAATCATGTTATTCTGCCTCGCCGGACTTGCAGATTCTGTTGCGTCCGTTTGTTTTTGCCATATAAAGAGCTTTGTCTGCGTCCTGTGTAAGCATGGAAGAGCTGTCACGCTTCTCATGAAACTGGGCAATGCCGAAACTGGCGGTACAGAAAGGGATGCCTTCTATTTCCGACCCTGATTCCTTTTCAACCCTGGAACGGATACGCTCGGCCACTATTTCAGCCTGCTTGATGTCGGTCTGGGGCAGAATTATTCCGAACTCCTCGCCCCCGAGTCTGCCGGCGGAATCGGTCTCTCTAAGGCTGCTTTTAAGAATTCCGGCAAATCTTATAAGGGCTTTGTCCCCGATATCATGACCGTACGTGTCGTTTACTTTTTTAAAATGATCGATATCCGCCATAATAAATGAAAGTTTTTCATTGTAACGTGATGCCCTTGCTCTCTCCTGGTCCAGGGTTTCTATAAATTTTCTCCTGTTGAACAGTCCGGTAAGCGAATCGGAAAATGCCAGTTTATGAAGTTCTTCCTTCGCTATTTTCAGCTGCAGATGAGTGTTGACCCTTGCAAGAAGTTCCGGGCTGTTGAACGGTTTTACGACATAGTCGATTCCGCCGTAAATAAAACTTTCTATAATTGTTTTTTCATCTTTTTGGGCGCTGAGAAAAATAACCGGAATATCGATAAAATCCTTGTTGCTCTGAATTCTTGAGCATGTTTCAAACCCGTTCATTTCCGGCATTACGATGTCTAGAAGAATAAGGTCGGGAGTATATTCGGTCAGAAGATCAAGCGCAGCGTCTCCGCTTAATGCCGATATGGTTCTGAACCCGGATTTTTGAAGAATCTTTTCCAGGAAGATTATATTCTCAACTATGTCGTCGACGATCATAATCAGCGGTTCTGATGAATTTTCAAGACTGTCTGAAAATCTGAGTTCTGAATTTATACGGTTAAGCGTCGGCATTTGCTTGTTGTCCGGAGGATGGTTGTTGTGAATTTTCACTGCAAGATCTTCAATAGTCGAAAGAAGAGATTCTCCGCCCGACTTGATCGCGTTTAAAAATTTAATCTTTTCCTGGTTTTTCTCTCCCTGCAGAAGCAGGTCCGAAAAACCAAGAATTGCGTTCAGCGGAGAACGAAGATCGTGATTGACCCTGGATCGTATTGTTTCAATGTTCTTTTTCTTGCGGATATATTTAAAATGCAAAACGGCTGTTGAAATTGCAGCAGTACATGAAACTGCTGTCAGAATGAACATGATCACTTTATACAGCTACCGGGAATTTAATAAACGGCTGAGGGTTATAACCTTCGAGCTTTATGTCTTCAAAAGTCATTTCAAGCAGCGGTTTGTCGGCAATTACCAGTCTAGGCCGCGCGGCCGGTGTTCTTTGCAACTGGGTTTTCAGTCCGTCAATATGGTCCACATATATATGTGCGTCGATTAGTGTATGTGCGAATTCACCGGCTTCAAAGCCTGTTTCCCGGGCCAGCAAAAAGGTCAGCAGACTGTAACAGGCAATGTTGAAAGGAACTCCAAGTGCAATGTCGGCTGAGCGCTGAGTGAGGTGACAGTTGAGTTTGTTGCCGGTTACGTTAAAACAGAATGTATAATGGCAGGGCGGCAGTTTGCTTTCGGCGGCATTCCCCGGATGCCATGCCGAAACTATCATTCGTCTCAGGTTTGGGGTTTCCGGGTTTTTCCTGATTTCCTTAAGGGTGTCTATAATGTAACTTATCTGGTCAAAAACAAGGCTGCCGGAAGATTCGTCCCGATGGACCCATTTTGTTCCCCAGTTTTCACCCGGAAGCCCGTTTTCCGGGACCGGAAAGCGCCTCCAGAAACGGCCGTATGCTGTTTCAAGCCGGCCTTCTTCGTCAGCCCATGCGTCCCATATCTTTGTATGTTTTCTCAGTTCCCTTATATGTTCATCACCGGAAAGATACCAGAAAAGTTCATAAAGCATGGAGCTGAACAGAATTTTTTTGGTAGTCAGAAGAGGGTATCCTTCAGCAAGACTGATTTTGTAAAAATAGGCAAAACAGCTCAGCGTATCAGTGCCGGTTCGGTTCTTTTTCAATTCGCCGTTTTTAAGTACATAATCAACGAGATCAAGATATTCTTTCATTTGTTCCCCTCTCTGTAATATACGATTTATGATATACCGTAAGTGTATCATACAAATTTTAATCGGAAAAGTCACAGGACCATGTGTTTGTCAGGGTTAATTAATACTTTTTCAAAAGGGTTTCGGTATCTGTCAGCGGAACCGAATAACGGGGCTTTCCCTGATAAACAGGATCATATCTGTACACAGGTATTTCTTCCGTCGGAAGGGTGTAATACGGGCTGTTGCAGCTGTTAAGAAGAAAATCCAGAAAGGACACAATCATCATACTGTACCGGATCAGGTTTTCGTTTGTCGGCGCGATATTGTCTTTCTGCAGAATTTTCTTCAGTCTGAAGCTTGTAATATTTTTTATCTCAAAATGAAAAGGGCTGTCGTAGTTTTCTATAACCGAATTGCGGTTTGTGCTGTTGTCGAATTCTTCCATCAAATCATGCAGCCCTCTATAAAAACCCTTTACTTCTTCATGAAATTTCGAAGATTTCAGCGGGATTGAGTCCGATCTGTATAACACCTTGAATTTCATGTAAGGCAAAATGAACTTCCGTTTAAACCAGTATATATCGGTAAGTAATTTCTGCCCGAATTTACTGGTGGTATATTCGGTTCCTTTTTCTATATTTCTGCAATATTCAACAATAAGTTTCAAATAATTCTTTTGAATCATTTCGTCAATGAACATATGCCATCGATCAATTGTTTTATTTATAATTTCACCGTGCTCCGACAGAATCTTTATGCTTCTGAAACCGTACAACAGGTCCTGAATTATTGCCGCAAGAACAATTATCTGCTGCAGCGGGTCTTCCGATGCTATCAATTCCGTTCCCTTCGGGAATTTATAGAGCGGCTGGAAATATGGATAAAAATCAGGGAATTCCCCGTATTTTTTCCAGTCTGATTCAGGAAACAGCATTTCCAGAAGCTCCGGCGATTTTAGAATTTCCGCTTCGTTGCGGGGGTTTTCTTCCTGGCGTGTTTTTTCAATACATTCCTCTTTTTCTTTTTCCAGCTTTTTTTTCAGATGACTGAGTGAAAACTGTTTTTTATCAAGTTCTTCAATACTGTCGGGAATGGAAAGAGTGTTTTCGCGGGAGATATCCAGAAATTTATCAATCTGGTCCCTGTTCTGTTTTAGAAATTCACGGAAATAAAAGAATTTTGTACTGGTCAGTTTAAGCAGCAGCGGATAGCAGGTGTAGGCGACATCACGGAAAACAACCCTGATATTTTCACGTACATCGAGATACCTGTTTTTTATATTTACCATCTCTTCAGGATCTTCGCTGTAAATCACCAGAAGAACCTTGTAAAGCCTGTCTGCCGCAGCGAAAAGATATTTAATATCTATTCCCCCCATTTTGAAGATTGGGGTGTAAATAAGTCTGCATATTTGTTCGCAATCTCCGACGTCTCTTCCGTGGGGCGATTTCTGCAATGAAGAAAGACTGCTGTTCAGCTCATTCAGTTCCCAGCTGATTAATATTTTTATGATGTCTCTGTAGAAAGGATTGATATAAGTTTTAAAAACAGCCGGGCTGACCTGTTTCAGGAGTGATTTTAAAGAAGTAACAAGAATCTCTATATGTTTATAATAATACCTGTCTCCTTCCAGGAGAAACTCGGGGTTTATAGTATCGCGGTTCTTCATTATAAAACTGAAATATGATGATATAGCCGCCGCTTTTGTTTTTACCCTGTGTTCCGGTCTTGATGCTATGCGATCTATTTTTATTCTGTCAAAATATCCGATTTTTTTTGTATGTCTTTTTTTTATTTTATAATGTCCGGTAAAGGCTTTTCCGTCTGATATGGAAATCTTCTTTTTCGGCCCGGATTCAGGGGAGATTTCACGATCGGGCTTTTTTGCCTGTGCAGCAGTTACACCGGCGGAAGGCTGCTGTTTGTTTCTGTAAGTCCGGGAAACAGAAGTGTCTCTCAGTTTTTCATATTTCTGCTGAAGGGCTTCATCGGTTTTTTCAATACCGATTTCGCCCCCCAGAATTTCAGCCATTCTGTCCGCTTCTTCTCTCGAAAGTTCTCCAAGATTGAACCTGGTTCGGTTGAGTTCTCCGGGATTATATTTCTCAGGCTGATGTTTTGCCATTAAACAGCACTCCCCGAATCATTATCGGCTGAACAGCCTCTTAACTTTAATATAATTATTGCAGAGGGTTCTCATTTAAAAACTTTTCAGCTTCAAGCGCGGCCATACACCCTGTTCCGGCAGAAGTTATTGCCTGTCTGAATTTTTTATCCTGAACATCTCCGGCTGCAAAAACACCCGGAACCGAGGTTGCGGTTGAACCTGCTACAGTGATTATATAGCTTTCATCGTCTGTTTTCAGCTGACCGGCGAGAAAATCCGTATTGGGCTTGTGCCCGATTGCGTAAAACAATCCTTTGGCTTCATGATCGTATTCACGGCCGGTTTTAACATCCTGAAGCACCACATGGGTTAAAGCCTTGTCTCCCTTTACATCAACGAGGGTTGTGCTCCAAAGAACTTCTATTTTAGGGTTTGCAAGGACACGCTCCTGCATGGCTTTGCTGGCGCGGAGCTGGTCCCGGCGGTGTACAATATATACCTTGCTGCCGAATTTGGACAAATGCATTGCTTCTTCCATTGCGGAATCTCCGCCGCCGATTACGACAAGGGGCTGGTCTCTGAATACCGGCAGGGCCCCGTCGC
Organism: Spirochaetia bacterium; assembly: GCA_963675665.1. Taxonomy (GTDB): domain Bacteria; phylum Spirochaetota; class Spirochaetia; order UBA9216; family UBA9216; genus Thalassospirochaeta. The sequence goes on along the minus strand of OY776510.1, from coordinate 711,903 downwards.
ATACGGCACATGCGGAAATGCCGCGCTGCCAGAAGTCGTCTTCGTGCGGGACTCTCATCCGTCTGGCTATTGCACCGGTTGCAATTATTACTGTCTCTGCTTCAACTTCCGAATCAGAGGTTTTAATCCTGAATGGTCGCTTTGACAGATCTGCGGATTCAACTGTTTCCGTGAGAATTTCTACACCGGTATTGACCGACTGGGCCCGCATCATCATAGTCAGTTCGGTTCCTCCGACCCCGTCCGGAAAACCCGGAAAATTTTCAACCGAGCCGGTTGTTGTGAGCTGTCCTCCGGGAGCAATTCCCCCCGCCATCCAACCTTCATACAGAAGCGGTTCGAGCCCTGCGCGGGCCGCATATATTCCGGCAGTATGTCCGGCTGGGCCGGAGCCGACAATAACTATCTTTCTCATTTGTTATTCTCCTCTGTTTATTACTATAAGAATTTACCACAATTCAATTTAAAAAAGAAGGAAAAATCTTTTTTTCAGTGTATGAATGCGATTGATATATAGATAATAATATATATAAAAAACTGACAGGGTTCAAATTTTTTAATTTTCTGTGTTACCACATTGCAGAAACTGCGTAGTATAATTGACGAACAGAAAAAAGGATGTGAAATGCATGGAGAATAATCCTGAAAAACTGGCACTATCAGCTGCAGAAGGAAATTCTGGAGCCTTCGGGAAGCTGTATGAAATGTTTTTTGACCGGATATACCGTTATATCTATTACCGAACATTAAACCGTGAAACGGCGGAAGATCTGTGTTCAAAAACATTTCTGAAAGCACTGGACAGGCTTGAAACGTACAAGCCCGAAAAAGGCGCTTTCAGCGGATGGCTGTACCGGATAGCTTCCAACTCAATTACGGATTATTTTCGAACTGCCGGCAGACTCGAATTTCATTCCGGCGTCTGGGATGTGCCTTCTAACGAAGATCATGTAGTTGATGTGCATAACAGGCTTTACTGGGAAAAGCTTAAGCCGGTGCTGGACAGTCTTCCTGCTGACAATCGAAACCTGATAATTATGAGGGTCTGGGACGAACTCAGCTTCCGTGAGATTGCGGAGCTGACCGGAAAATCCGAAGCCTCATGCAAGATGGGATTCAGCCGAACGCTTAAACTGCTTAGAGATTCCGTGCCTTTTTCAATTCTGATACTGTTCGTCATCTTTGGAAAAACTGTGATTTGAAGGAGACGAAGATGGATATTAAAAAGATTCTTGAAGATTTATACAGACTTGATCCTGCGTTGCGATCGGAGGAGGCTGAGTTGAAAAAAATAATTAAAAAATTCGCCGAACAGAAGCCTGAAGCGGAATATGATGAAGATTTCAAGGAAAGACTGAGGTCGGAATTACTGGAAAGGCTGGCGGAAAAGAAAAAAGAAGAAAAAACCCGGGCAGGATTTTTTATTATTCACAGGAAAGCTGTAGTGAGCGCCGCCGGCATAGCTGCCGCAGTCATTGTAGCGCTTTCATTTGCAGTCAGACCGGGGTTCATAGCAGATGTGATGAGTCCTGATCGTATGACTGCCTCTGAACAGGCCTACGAGGAACCCTACAGGGAAGAGTCAGTTGAACTTTTTGCGAAGACTGATGAAAAAGCTGTTTCTCCCGGTAAAGAGGCCCATACTGAGGCTTTATCGCAAACGGTTCCGGCTGAGAATAAGAAATCCGAAAAACCGCAGGCCCCCCCTGACAGCGTTATTGTTTCGGCTTCTGAACGAAGGGACGCCGCCTCTTCGGTGTCTGCAGCAGCTCCTGTAATGCCGGAAGCCGATGATTTGTTTTTTGATGTGGCTTCATCGGCAAAGATGGAATATGATTCTGAAGAGCTGGAAATGCCTTTGAATGATGAAACTGAAGGGGTTTTCGGAGGAGAGGAGTATAAACCCATAACCGAAAACGATTTTATCAGAACTTCTGATGAGCCGCTCTCCACTTTTTCAATTGATGTGGATACTGCGTCATATTCGAATACAAGAAGATTCATTAACAGCGGGTTTCTGCCTGATCCGGATGCTGTCCGAATTGAGGAGCTGATTAATTATTTTGATTATGACTATCCTCAGCCTTCTGATAATACCCCGTTCAGTTTTACAACCGAACTTTCGGTATGTCCGTGGAACCGGGACCACCGGCTTCTGCATATAGGTCTGCAGGGGTATGAAGTAAGCAGGGAAGAACTGCCGCGCACAAATATTGTGTTTCTTATTGATTCTTCGGGTTCGATGCAGGATGAAAACAAACTGCCGCTTTTGAAAGATTCGCTTTCATTGCTGATTGACAATCTGCGGCAGGAAGATCGAGTGTCCATTGTTGCCTATGCCGGATCGGCAGGACTTGTTCTGCCGCCCACAGCGGGAACACGGAAGGCTGAAATTCTCGGCGCATTAGACAAACTTGAAGCGGGCGGATCAACCGCCGGCGGCGAAGGAATTGACCTGGCGTATAAAACTGCCGCAAGGAACCTTTTTCCCGACGGCAACAACAGGGTTATTCTGGCTACGGACGGAGATTTCAATGTCGGACAGAGTTCTGAAGCAGAACTGAAGGACATGATTGAAGAACGCAGGGACCAGGGTATATTTCTGACTGTTCTCGGGCTCGGTATGGGAAATTACAAGGATGCGCGGATGGAAGCCCTCGCGGATAACGGAAACGGAAATTATGCATACATAGACACACTGAACGAGGCGAACAAGGTTCTTGTAACGGAATTAAGCAGCACCCTGCTGACGATTGCAAAGGATGTTAAAATACAGATAGATTTTAATTCGGACGCGGTTGATTCATATCGTCTTGTCGGGTATGAAAACCGGGTGATGGCATCCGAAGATTTCGATGATGATAAAAAGGATGCGGGAGAAATCGGTGCCGGGCACAGTATAACCGTATTATACGAGATTATACCGGGTACGAATGACTCGTCCGATCTGGCGGATATAAAATTCCGTTACAAACGACCGGATGAGGAACAGAGCATTCTGGTTAAAACAATTATAGAAAACCGCCCGGAACCTTTATCCGAAGCGTCGAACAACTTCCTTTTTTCATCGGCGGTTGCCGAATGGGGAATGATTCTGCGGGGTTCCGAATATATTCCCGAAGCTGATATAGATGATGTTATTATCCGGGCAGCCGGTGCAAAAGGAGATGATCGTTACGGTTACCGGCAGGAGTTTATCGAACTGCTGAACAGAACAAAAGAACTGATGTACTGATAACCAGGGTTTTTTTGCAGCACGGAGGTATCTGTGCTGCATTTTTTTATTTTCTTTTTTGACTTTAAATAGTTTTTTAATAATAATTAAAGCATGGAACTACTAATCACCTTGAATTTGGCTTATCAGTGGTTCCCTGGAGTTTCCTTATTTCCTCATAGAGAAGGATCGTATGAAAAAAGACTTTGAAACTGATTTTACAATTGCAAATGCCAAATCTGCGGCGGATCAGCTTAAAAACTTGATAAAAGAAGCAGATAACCCGGTTGTGGATCTTTCCGGCATTACAAAAATCGATCTGTCGGGTATTCAGTTGCTGCTTTCCGCCCAGAAATACGGGGACAAGTGTGGTAAGAAGCTGTATTACAACGGAACTATGAAGAAAAATGTGTATGACAAGCTTTTTAACAATGGATTCAAGATTGTTCAGTCTGAAGAGACTGAGGGATTTTATTCAATCAGGAGAAACAGCAGTGAACTCTGATCAATTCAAACAGGCTTTTATTGAAGAATCGATGGAGCTGCTCAGTTCTCTTGAATCGCGACTTCTTGAAATGGAAGAAGCCCCTGAAGACAATGAAAAGATCTCGGCTGTATTCAGAATAATTCATACCATCAAAGGTTCTTCAGCCATGTTCGGATTTGAAGAAATCTCTTCATTTACCCACTATATCGAAAATATTCTTGATGCCGTAAGGGAAAAAAAGATAAAGGTCAGCAGCGAACTGATTGACTGGACATTGAAATCGGGGGACCATATCACAGCGTTAATTGAAGCCGATGAAGAACCCGAAACCAAGTCTGCGCTTGTGAAAAAGTCAGGTGAAATTGTTTCTGCATTTCAGAAAGCCGTCGGGATGGAAAGCGGCAAAGAGCAGGCAGAAACTTCTGCGGAAAATAAAAGCGTTAAAGAAAAAAAACAGGCGGAGAACCTGTGGAGGATACGGTTTAAACCCTCGGCCGAGATTTTCAGAACAGGCACAAATCCGCTTCTTTTATTGGAAGAGCTGGCTGAGTTCGGAGAACACCTGGTGCTTCCCCATGTTGAAAATATACCCCCGCTGGATAAAATAGACCCTGAAGCATGTTACACAAGCTGGGATATGCTTTTGCTTACCGATAAAACAGAGAATGACATTCGGGACGTTTTTATATTTGTAGAAAGCGAAGCGGAATTGAATGTTACCGAAATTCCGGCGGAAGAATTCACCACTTTTGACGGCGCGCCTCCCAAACTGGGGACCATACTGCTGAACCGGGGCGATATAAGCGAAACTGCGCTGAAAGGCCTGCTTGAAAAACAGAAGCGGCTTGGTGAAATGATTCTGGAAAATAATGTTGCAACTGAAGAAGCTGTCGACAATGCGCTGAATGAACAGAATTTTATCAAAACTGTAAATGAAAAACGAACGGAGAAATCGAGTACGGCATCTTTGCGTGTCAGTTCCGAGAAGCTGGATGAACTTGTAAATCTGGTCGGCGAACTTGTAACCGTACACGCGCAGATTGAACGTGAAAGCGGTATGGCTGATTCGGAACTTCGCTCGATGGTTGAGCAGCTGGGAAGAATTACAGAAAGCCTGCGCGAAAACACGATGAGTATGAGGCTTTTACCGATTGGAACAACTTTCAGCCGGTTTAAAAGGCTTGTAAGAGATTTGTCTAACGAGATGGGAAAAAATATAGAGCTGTCAATGTCCGGAGAAGAAACAGAGCTGGATAAAACAGTTATAGAGAAACTGAATGATCCTCTGGTACATTTAATCAGAAATTCCATCGACCACGGTATTGAAACTCCGGAAGAACGAAAAGCAAAAGGGAAATCCGAAACCGGAAATGTCAAACTTACAGCGGAACACGCCGGAGCTTCGGTCAGAATAACAATAGAAGATGACGGTGCCGGCTTGAACCGGGAAAAGATATTTGATAAGGCAGTGAAAAATCATTTAATTGAATCCGATGCGGTTTTATCGGATGAAGAGCTTTTTCTGCTTATTTTTAACGCCGGTTTTTCAACTGCGGCAAAGGTTACCAGCGTTTCCGGCCGCGGTGTGGGAATGGATGTTGTCAGAAGGCAGATTGAAAGCCTTAACGGAAATATTAAAATTGAGAGCGAGGAAAACAAATATACCAGAATTATTCTTTCACTTCCGCTGACGCTTGCGATAATCGACGGTTTTCTTGTAAATGTCGGTAGCGCCAGTTTCATATTTCCCCTGGCTATAGTGGAAGCATGTGTAGAGAGCCGCCGTGAAGAAAGATCCAGGACCGGAAAAAAGATGGTTCCATACCGGAACAGTCTTCTTCCTTATGTTGATCTCAGGGAAGAATTTTCTCTTGAATCGGATCGTCCTGATATTGATCAGATAGTGGTTGTTCGATCCGGGGAAAAGCAGATAGGGTTTTGTGTAGATAAGGTAGTCGGTGAACATCAGACGGTAATTAAATCTCTGTCGTCGGTTTTCAAGGGAGCAGAGGGGTTTTCCGGTGCGACAATACTCGGGGACGGGCATGTGGCACTGATTTTGGATACTGAAGGGCTGATTAAGAAATCAGTTCTGAATAATGAGACGTATTTAAATGAACGAAACAATTAACACAACAGTAAAGAGAATGGGTGATAATGAATTTCACCGACTCAGCCTGTTTATTGAAAAAGAGGTCGGTATCAAGTTGCCGCCGGTAAAACGATCTCTTCTTGAATCGAGACTGCAGAAAAGGTTGAAATTTCATCAAATTTCAGATTTTAAGAGTTACTGTGATTTTGTTTTCAACACGGAAGCCGGCGCTGTAGAAATTATAGAAATGATTGATGCCATTACAACGAACAAGACCGATTTCATGCGCGAGTCGGCCCACTTTGAATATATGGTTCACACGGCACTTCCTGAACTGACCCGAACCCGAAGCGAGATTAACCTCTGGTCGGCCGCTTCTTCAACCGGGCAGGAACCTTATAATATGGCAATGTTTATGGAAGAATTTATCCTGCGGGCAAAACCTGTCCGGTACAGCGTAATTGCCACGGATATCAGTAAAAGTTCGCTTGAAAAAGCACGCAGGGCCATCTATCATAAACGGGACATTGAAATTGTTTCCGAAAGTTTTAAAAAGAAATATTTTCTGAGAAGTCGTGATCCTCAAAGCGAGGAAGTTAGAATTAAATCCGAAATCAGAAATAAGGTAAGTTTTCAACCGATTAATCTTATGAAAGATGATTACGGGTTAAAAAGAAAATTTGATATTGTTTTTTGTCGGAATGTTTTGATTTATTTTAATAAAGAGAACCAGGAAGCGGTAATAAGGCGCATTATTAACCATATGACGCCTGGTGCTTATCTGTTTCTGGGGCATTCCGAGAGTCTTGCCGGAATGCGGGACCGTCTTGTAAATGTCGGCGCATCGGTATATCGAAAGGAGTAACCTGCCTTGAAAGAAAAGATAAAAGTTATGGTGGTAGATGATTCTGCTGTTGTAAGACAGACTATGTCGGAAATTCTGAACTCGTCTCCGGATATAGAGGTTATAGCGGTTGCAAGAGACCCGCTTATTGCCCAGGACAAGCTGAAAAGTATTAAGCCTGATGTAATTACTCTTGATATTGAAATGCCGCGTATGGACGGGCTGACATTTCTTCGAAAAATAATGAGCACCAATCCGATTCCGGTTATAATCTGTTCAAGCCAGGCCGAAGATCAGTCGCAGAACGCATTAACGGCGCTTGAAAGCGGTGCGGTAGAGATAATAAGAAAACCCAAACTTGGAACAAAACAGTTTATAGAAGAATCCAAAATAATCATAACTGATGCGGTCCGCAGTGCTGCTGCGACCGGGCCGAGAAGAGCAAATATAAGACAGAGGCCCTTGAACATGAAAGTGCCCCCGAAGCTTACGGCAGATGTAATCCTGTCGGGCGGCGGCGGACACGGCATAATTGAGACAACCGAGCGCGTAGTAGCATTAGGCGCGTCTACAGGGGGAACTGAAGCAATCAGGGCTTTTCTTGAAGCCCTGCCGGCAAACAGCCCCGGTATTGTAATTGTACAGCATATGCCCGAAAAGTTCACCGCCAGTTTTGCCGAACGGCTTAATACGCTCTGCGAGGTAACTGTCAAGGAAGCGTCAAATAACGATACGGTATTACGCGGGCATGTATTGATAGCACCGGGTAACAAGCACATGCTTCTCAAGCGAAGCGGTGCAAGATATTATGTTGAAGTGAAAGACGGCCCGCTTGTAAGCCGTCACAGGCCGTCGGTAGATGTGCTGTTCAGATCAACAGCCCGTTATGCCGGAAAAAATGCCATAGGTATTATCATGACCGGAATGGGCGACGACGGCGCGGTAGGCATGCTTGAAATGAAGCAGGCCGGAGCCTTTAATATTGCGCAGGATGAAGCCTCCTGTGTCGTTTTCGGAATGCCTAACGAGGCCATAAAAAAAGGCGGGGTAGATAAGGTGTTGCCGCTGAATGAAATACCGGCCGCAATGCTGAAGGAGTCGGTAAGTTATTAGCATGGATTCGAACAACCACATTCTGCAAAAGGTTATTAATGATACAGAGAAGATTTTTCAAAGTATAGCTGAAAACTATCCTGTGATGCTGAAGGAGCTGGAAAGAGGCATCAAAGCGGCTTCTTCCTCAATTAATAATCTTGGAGCGCAAGAGGGTTTTGTAAATTTGAACGAATATCTGCAAAGAAGCGAATCTGAATCCAGGCAGAAATTAAGCGAATTGAAAGAATTCAAGGAAAAGAACAGCGAAATAATAAAAAGACTGTCGGACGCTATCGATGAATACAGCAATTCACAGCAGTATATTGAGGAAATAAGGGACATTTCGGAATCTCTGCAGATAGTCTCACTGAATGCATTGTGCAATGCTGTAAAAGCCGGTAAGGGAGGTGAAGGTTTTTCGGTAATTACGGAAAACCTTAAGGATGTAACTGTAGATACAATTGAGAAAACCCGTACGCTCGGAAGGAAGGGTAATACGGTACAATTGGCCCTGGATGAATTCTATGATACTGAGAGCATGATAGATTCCAAACGGCGCAAAATCCTGACGATACTGGAAGAGAAGGTTCTTAAGGGAATAAACAGCTATCGTTATCAGTCGGATATAACAGGAAATCTTCTTGGCGGGCTGAACTCGGAATCGGAGGAAGTGAGGAGCTGTATTCTTAATATAATGGAAGAGCTGCAGCAGCAGGATCTTATCCGTCAGACTATTGATCAGATAATTCTCTCCATAAGCGAACAGCCGCAAATATCAGAGGTAACGGATGAGAATATTGATTCCGCAGTATTCTGTATCAGAATTATTGAACTGTCCGTTTCCATGATTGAAGAAGTTATAAATATTCTTGAAAAAACAATCAGACTGTTTAATGAAAACTTTAATACGGCCCGAAAAAAACTGGAATTTATTCAGAATGAGAAAAACAAGGCTGTAGCCGGGTTTATACAGAATTCCGAATCGTTTGAAGATCTTGCAACTGCCGGAAAGGGCATCAGAATTGAAACCGGCGAGTTTTCGATGATGAGACAGGAGCTGATTAAACTGATTTTTAAAATTATCAATCACGTTGAAGGTATTGCTGAAGAATTTGAATCCTTTAACAAGATCTCCGGGTGGCTTCAAAACGTAGCCGTGCTTTCAAGGATTGAATTATCCAGAAGTAAAAGTCTGGGTGGGATGCGCGAGTCTGTGGATGATATGTCTAAACTGGTGGAACGTATTCAGCAGCAAATAGTGCTGGGTGAGAAAGAAACAGGGAATTTTATAGGTAAAACGGCAGACCTTTCCGAAGAATACAGAAAATTCGCAGGAGAAGAGATTAATTTTCTAACGGATTTTAATAATATTTTTCTTCAGAATATTGAAAAAATCAGTTCGTCAAACCAGTCTTTTACTGAAGAACTCAAGAGATTTGACTTTTTCAGCGATACTTTTCATAGGCAGTTTGATCAATCAGAAAAAGAACTTGATCTGTTAAAGGAAATATCGGAAGATCTCGTGAAAGTCAGAAATGAGCTTAATGAAACGAGAAACAGAATACAACCTTTTGTTGAACAGCGGTTGCAGGGCCGTAATATCAATGACTGGGAGCTTTCTGACGATAATATGAATACCATGATTGAAAAATTTACAATTTACAGCCATAAAAAAACCGCCGGAGAAGTGAGCGGACTTGATGTTGAAGCATCTGTCCTTGAGGCGGGAGAGGTTACTTTGTTTTGATTACAGGAGGAAAAAGATGGGCCAGACAATAATGATAGTAGATGATTCAAACGCAATAAGACAAAGCGTCAGCTTCATTCTGAAAGAGAACGGTTATGAAACCTTGGAAGCTGTAGACGGCCGTGACGGCTTTGAAAAACTGAAGGATCAGAAGGTTGATTTGATAATTACAGATGTTAATATGCCGAATATGGACGGTATTTCTATGGTTAAAGAACTTCGGGGAACCGATACCCATAAATTTACACCGATACTGGTTCTAACTACGGAATCACAGGCCTCAATTATGCAGGAAGGAAAAGGTGCGGGGGCAACCGGCTGGATAGTAAAACCTTTTTCCAATGATAAGCTGATAGCAACAATAAAAAAGGTTCTTGGCTGATCCGATGATCAATAATGTATAGCTATTTTGACACCAAGTTTAAAAAATCTTCGACAAACCTTGCTCCCGGAGAGTTCCATGTTTCCGGGGATGATATTATCATTAACACCGTTCTGGGCTCATGTGTTGCAGTAGCTTTATACGATCCTGAACTCAGAATAAGCGGTTTAAACCATTTCATGCTGGCGGAATCAAATTTTCAGCATCAAAACGAAAGTTTTTTCAATATTGAACGGTACGGGCTATATGCAATGGAGGCTGTTCTTAATGATATGATTAAACGTGGATGCCGGAAAGGACGCTTGCAGGCAAAAATTTTCGGCGGAAGCAGCGTATTTGAAACAAGAACCAAAAGCAATATCGGTCCTGCAAATATTGAATTTGCAAAATTATATTTAAAAACAGAAAAAATTCCCGTAATCAGCAGCGATACCGGCGGGGAACAGGCCAGACGAATTTATTTATTTCCTCAGACCTTCAAGGTTCTGCTCAGAAGAATTATACCTACCAGGGAGTTGACGAGACAGATGCAGGATTATACGAAAAAACTTGAACATGATGCAGGCAGCGGCAGCAAAACAGTTATATTCGGTGAGGATTCCTAATAATTGGAGTTGTGAATGTTCAGTTTAAAAATGGAGAACCCTATCTCTGCCGATGAAAGAATCCCGAATTTAATAAAATATAGTCCGAATAAAAATGATCTGTTCCTGTTCGAATTCTGTTTCTGCCATGTGATTGCCGATATCAGTTCTTTCCAGCTGATTTTTCCGGTATAATAAAGGTATTCGCCCAGTCTGAGTTTTCTGAGGGGAACAGCATATGTCCTTGGTTTACCGGCTTTGCCGGCTGCCTCTGACGGTTTCATTCCCGAAGATTTAACAGAAATCAGAAAGTCATAGGCATCTTTAACCTTGATGAAGTTTTCAGCTGAACCGGATGCCGAACCGGAAATGTCCGGATGGCATTCTTTAACCTTTTCCCGGAATGCATGCTTGATCCCGGAAAGTTGAAGATAGTCTATAGTTGTTGATTCCACACTGAAATCTTCTCCGAAGAGAAGACTGCAGGCTTCAGCTATTCTGCTTTCTTTTTGATAGGTCATAACTTTTTTTTCGACTGTTTGCAATTATTCTTTAAGGAAAATCAGCCGGATCTTTCTGTTTGTTCCGGGAATACTTATTCTGTTGTTTTCGCCTGCGGGTTTGTCGCGGCAACCTGTGTTATTTCTTCCTCGGACAGAATTTTGTCAATATTAAGAATGATTACAAAATCGTCATTGATCTTTCCCATACCGCTCAGATATTTATTGTCGATAAAAATGCCCAGCCTGGGCGGTTCCTCTATTTCATCCGGCTCAAGAGTTATCACTTCATTGGCCGCATCCACCATTATTCCAATCTGGATAACATCCTCGTCATTGACTATTTCAGTGACTATTACAGCTGTATCCTGGGTTTGTTCAGTTCGTTCCTGACCGAACTGCATTTTCAAATCGAGCACCGGAACAACTGAGCCCCGGATATTTATTACTCCTCTGATCATGGGCGGCATACCGGGAACCTTTGTTATATCCGGAACCTCGAGAATTTCCCGGATTTTGAATACGTCTATGGCATATACTTCGTTTTCAATTTTAAATGTTACAAACTGGTTACTAAGGCTAATACTCTGCATTTTTACGCTCCTGTTATAAATTCAGAATTCTTCAAACTTGACTTCAGACCTGCCTCCGGTACGTGCTGGTTTATTTCCGGAAGGGGAAGGAAGCCCGGGTTTATCTAATTTCAGTTTGACCCCTGTTCTGTATCCGGTATCAGATTGATCAATCCTGAAGAATTCTATCATTTCAAGAAGGTTTTGGGCCTGACTTGACAATTCTTCCGACATCGAAGTTGATTCCTCCGCTGAAGCGGCATTCATCTGGATTACCTTGTCAAGTTCGATCATTACCTGGTTGACCTGTTCGGTCCCGGCATTCTGCTCCTGGCTTGTGGCGTTGATTTCCTGTACCAGATCAGCCGTTCGCCTGATGTCCGGGATAACGGCCTGTATCATTTCTCCCGCTTTATTGGCTGTATCTACGCTGGTTGTGGCAAGGTTGAGGATTTCATTGGCGGCAGCCTGACTGTTTGCCGCCAGTTTTCCGACCTCTGCTGCTACAACTGCAAAGCCCTTGCCGTGTTCTCCGGCCCTGGCTGCTTCTATTGCCGCGTTTAATGAAAGCATATTGGTGTTTCTGGCAATTTCCTCAATGACCTTAATCTTTTCCGCGATTTCTTTCATCGCGGTAACAGTCTCAAGGACCGCCTCTCCGCCGTTTTGTACGTCTTCTGCCGCTTTTGAAGCAATCTTTTCCGTCTGTGATGAATTGTCGGTGTTCTGCCTTATCGAGGCCCCAATCTGTTCCATCGAAGAAGATACTTCTTCTGCGGTTGCCGCCTGCTCGGTTGCGCCCTGTGAAATCTGTTCTGCAGTAGAAGACATTTCCCGGCTTCCGTTTGAAACCGTTTCAGCCGAGGATCTTACTTCTCCGACAACCCGGCTGAGAACGTCTCTCATGTTGTTCAATGCCCCCGCCAGAATTCCTACTTCGTCTTTTTGCTCGATATCAATTGAAATGGTCAGATTTCCGGCGGAAAGCTCCTTGGCGAAGGTAATTCCCTTGTTCAGCTGTTTGCTGATACCGTGTGAAATAATTACCACTGAAAGGATAATGGCTATCAGCGCGGCTATACTGATCAGGGTGATGATAAAAATAGCCAGTCGCGATTCTTCATAGATTACCGAAGCCGGAATGCTGACGGTAAGGCATATTGACCGGCCGGTTCCTGGAACAGGGAAATGCCGCCCAGAACTCAGATAGGTTTCACCGGAACCCTGATCGTACATTTCCGCAATGAAATCATTATCGCCGGTTATCCCATCAATAATCCTTTGATTTGCATTGTCCGGATCTTTCATATTGGTTCCCGGCTTCATGTCTTTGCTGCCGCCTGCAATTACCATGCCTGTATCAAAGAATACCGTCAGGTAACCGGAATTCTTGTAGGGTTTATAAGTCCTTATCTTGTTGTCGAGTTCATTTATTGCAATATCGCAGCCGGCAATACCGATGAATTTACCGCTGCCGTCGCGGATCGGCGCAACAGTTGAAGTAAGCAGTACGTCAACTCCGTCAATTTCATATGTATAAGGCTCGAAAATATGCAGGCTGTTCGTACGCTTCGGGTCCTGATAGTATGCTCCCGCAACAGGATCTTCATAGCCGGCAAGCGCGGACAGCGTGATTTCATCGTTTGCTCCGCGGCTGTAATACGGAATATAGCGGCCGGTTGAATCATGTCCGTCCGAATTTATATATTCAGAGTCTTTTGCGTCGAACTTGTCGGGTTCAAAACAAAAATAGGTTCCAAGAAGCTCCGGGTGGTTTTCAAGGACCTTTGTCAGAAGGTTGTTTCCCTGTTCTCTGGTAAACTGTCCGTTTCCGGCGGAAAGCATTCCTTCAGCGCTTTCCGCCATAGTCGTTGCGATTATCATTGCCGTGTTAAGTTCGTTAACGGCATTTTCACCGAACTCACCGGCAACGGAATTGGCTATGCTTGCCGCTTCCGATTCGGCAAGCCTGCTTATCCTGTTCTGAACGAATAATATTACCCCTCCGAGCGAGACAATGGTCACGATTGACAGTACAAGTATCATCCGCAAGCCTATTTTCAAATCGTTCAATTTCTTCACTGATAAAGACCTCCATGATCAGTTTTAGTGTTAATTAATCAGTCTTCCAGTAAAATTATAGGAAATGAGGTTTTAATATGCAAATTAATACGGAATTTTTCGGTTCGGGTCCTCCCCCGCGGGTCCCTGAATTTATGAAGGCTTTATTCCTTGCGAAATAAAGCCTTTTATTTATATTGGAGCTGATGGGTAAAGAAAGCCTTGCGGCTTTCTTTCAGGAGTTTGTCTGCGTCAAACTCCCCATCTCACAGGTTCTCCTCCCACAGCTCCTGAATTTATGAAGGCTTTTTTCCTTGCGGAATAAAGCCTTTTATTTATATTGGAGCTGATGGGTAAAGAAAGCCTTGCGGCTTTCTTTCAGGAGTTTGTCTGCGTCAAACTCCCCATCTCACAGGTTCTCCTCCCACAGCTCCTGAATTTATGAAGGCTTTTTTCCTTGCGGAATAAAGCCTTTTATTTATATTGGAGCTGATGGGAGTCGAACCCACGGCCTGTTGATTGCGAACCAACCGCTCTAGCCATCTGAGCTACAGCCCCGGTGTTATTCTAATATGCATATTACAGTTGTTCAGCCCGGGCGTCAATATTGTTTGCAGATATTGCTGTTGAGAAATAAGCAGTGATTGTGCTATATTATTCGCATGAGCATTAAAAAAGGCTTCTTTCTGCTGATAGTTGTAATTCTTATTTCTGCTGCAAATTTTGCAGTTGACCGCGTAACAAAGATTTATGCAGTTGAACATATTAAAGGCGAAGGAACAATTCAAATAGTCGGGAATTTATTTATTCTGCATTATGCGGAAAACGACGGAGCATTCCTGGGGTTCGGGGGCAGTATGCCGGTACCGTTAAAATCGGTTCTGCTGGTATTGCTTCCCTCTCTTATCGTTGCTGTAGCGATTTTCTATACTGCTTTCAGCGGAAATATTCCCCCCGGGCAGCTGGCATGTTTATCATGTGTTATCGGCGGGGGAGTGGGAAACCTGTATGATCGGATATTCAACAGCGGTATCGTAATCGATTTTATGAATTTCGGTATAGGACGGTTTCGTACCGGTATTCTTAATGTTGCAGATTTGTCGGTTACATTCGGAGCGCTGGTTTTTGTGATACTGATGCTGAAAGCCGAGAACGGAAAAGAAAAAAAAGGAAAGACTGTATCTGATCTGGAATAATTGATATCGGCAGCAGGGCCTCCCGCCGCCGATACCGTTTATTAAGTAAGTTCTTTGGATATTGTTATTGCCGCAATTGTGCCGTCTGATACGGCGGTTGTTATCTGGCGGTACTGTTTTGTACGTACGTCACCTGCAGCGAAAACCCCGGGCAGATTTGTTTCCATAGTCTCACTGGTTTTGAGGTATCCCCATTGGTCCAGCTCCATTTCGTCATGAATAACGTCCAGGTTCGGAATAAAACCCACAAAGACAAAGATGCCGTTGGTTCGTACTTCTGACTTTTCACCGGTTTTCAGGTTTTCAACAATTACTCCCATGTCCATGTTTCCGTATTTTTTAAACTCACGGGGTTCATGTTCAAACATGAAATTGATTTTTTTGTCGGCAAATATTTTTTTCTGCGCTTCTTTATTGGCCTGCAGGGTATCAAACTGGTGGACAATGGTTATTTTCTTTGCAAACCTTGACAGGAACAGCGATTCTTCAATAGCTGAATTGCCGCCTCCAATTACCACTATTTCCTTGTCCTCAAAATATTTTCCGTCACAGGTCGCGCAGTAACTTATGCCCTGCCCGGCATACTCTTTTTCTCCCGGAATATCAAGCGGACGCGGTCTGGAGCCTGTCGCAATAACTATCTTTTTTGCCTCAATTGTTTCATACCCGTCTACAAGAAGGCTCTTGTTGCGCAGATCGACTTTTGATACTTCTACCGCGCTTCTGAATTCCACGCCGTTGGCTTTTGCCTGTTCGCTCATGAAATGGCTGAGCATAAATCCCTGCTGAGGTTCGATAAAGCCCGGGTAATTTGATACCTGGTGGGTTGTTGCTACATAGCCCCCGGGAAGGGCGGTGTCTATCAGTATTGTTTTAAGATGCGCCTGCGCAAGATATATTCCTGCTGTCAGGCCGGCCGGGCCTCCGCCCAGGACAACGACATCGGTGTTGGTTACAACAGGTTTAATTTCGTTGTGTATTTCTTCGGCTTTTTCTGCAGGCAGAAGCGCATCGAGGTTTTTCATCAGATCCGAGCGTTTAATGCCGCCGGTAAGAGTGTCTCCGACTCTTTCTCCGTTTTTGTAAAAGATTACCGTAGGAGAGCCGCTGACGTCCAGCTTTTCGGAGAGTTCCCGGTTTCCCTGTCTGAATATTTTTATAAAGCTTATATCATCACCGTAAATGTAGCTCAGCGTTTCATATTTTGATGCCAGCGCTTCACAGGGCGGACATTCCGTGGAATAAAAATCCACTACTACGCGTTCTTTACCGAGCACCTCTTTTTCAAAATCTGCTGCCTGTATTTCCTTAATCTTTCCAGCCATATTTTCACTCCTATAAAATTGTCTAACGTGTTATTCTGCTTTCGCTTCGTTGAAATACAGCGAAAGACCCAATGTCAATAAACCTTTTACCGGTCTGCAGTCCGGCGAATTCAGTGTCCCTGTTCTGTTTTTTGCTGCTGATGCACAACCTCCTCCGCACGCAAGCCTGAGTTCGCAGTTAAGGCATTCGGGTATTGTTGTTACATCACGTTCCTGCCATGCCTCAATCGCTTCTTCCCTGGTGGTAATTTCCGGGTAGAAGGTTCCCAGGCTTTCCCCCGGTTTACCGACAGTGGCCGTACATGAAAAAATGTTTCCGCTGTAATCAAAAGCCCATTCGGTTTTACATCCGGGGCAGGAATCATACAGCGGGTCAGGCATATCACCGTTGTCAAAAAGAAAACGGCTTATAGAAAATGCCGGCCGGTGAAACTCCATTACGACAGGATTATTCTTTATCAGTTCGTATAAATCTTCATACATTGAAAGCCTGTCGTAGAGTTTTGCTGCATTTTCCTGACAATAATGCAGTTCATAATTACGTCCCAGCTGTGTTTTAAAGTTCGATCTGCCGGTCCAGCCCTGATCTACAGCGAATTGGGCCAGTTCAGGAAGGTGCGGAAGATTTTCTTTATCAATAACAGCGCGAAGGTTTATCGGTATGCCGGCTTCAAGAGCGGAATTTATGCCGTTAACGACCTTTTTAAAAGTCCCTGCTCCGCTGTGAAGCGGTCTTCGTTTATTATGAACTTCTTCCGGGCCGTCCAGGGTCACCTGAACCTCACGAACAGAAGCGGTTTTAAGAAGCGGGACATAGCTTTCCAGAGCCCATCCGTTTGTTACGAATGCCAGCGACAGATTTCGTTTATTTGCTTCCCTGATAATAAGTTCGATTTTATTACGTGTGACATTGTCCGGAAGAAGGGGCTCGCCGCCGAAAACGGTGATATATTTCCGCTTCCCTGCGAATTCAGTATCAACATATCTGAAAAAAGCCTCTGTTACCGCCCCGGCATCACCGAATTGTTCATTGCCGTAACCTTCCTGATAACAGTAAGTACAATTGAAGTTACAGGAATAGGTCGGAACATAAAATATCTGAATTTCGTCATCTTCACGGTTGTCGAGAAAATCAAGATACCCCGATTTAAAACGTTTCTCTTCCTCGTCGGCATCTGCCAGATAGCCTTTTTCGATAAGCTCGTCACGGTTTGTAAATTCACCGTTAAGCAGCGCTTTTGCTGTATCGGCATCAAGAATATCAGCGTTTTTACTGAGAGGATTGATGATATAGTAATCATCAGAGTCTTTTATTTCGGATATTATATTATGTTTCGACAACTGCATCAGTTTTTCTCCGTTATTGTCCATGTGTCAGGTAAAAATCCGGACCGGTGGAAAATCCCCCGGTCCGGGGACGAGTCTAGTCGTGGCAGCCTGCCACAACCTTGGAAAGCTTTGCACAACATTGCGCTGTTTCTTTTTTGCCTTCCGGTTTCTTTTTGATCAGTGATTTCATGAAACCTCCGTTAAAAATATTTCTTGCCTTCCATGGAAGGTTTTAAGTGTTACAACAGCAACACCCGGATTTGTAGCCGAGTATCGTCCAGCTGCTGACTTCTATTTTTCCCTTGGGATAGGGATTACTCTCTTCAAGAATTTCGATATTCCTGAATCCGGCTTTTTCAAGCTGGCTGAGATAGATTTCGCGTGTTACGGATCCTGCCCAGCATTCAGCTACAGCCTCCGGATCTGTGCGGTATTCTTCAGGCACCGGTTCACTGGAGTAGATATCGCTGACTACAAACCGTCCCCCGGTCTTCAGAATCCTGTAAACCTCGTTCCAGACGTTCTGTTTATTTTCCGCGTGATTAATGACGCAGTTTGAAATAACAAGATCTGCCGAATTGTCGCCTAACGGCATTTTTTCCAGATCAGTCTGAATAAATTTCACGTTCTCTACACCGAGCCGGTTTGCGGTTTTTTCAGCTTTCCTGATCATCCCGTCCGACAGATCCAGACCGTAGACCATTCCTTCGGCTCCGACTTCTTCAGCCATGCGGATTGCATCCGTTCCCCGTCCGCTGCCGAGATCCACACAAATTTCACCTTTCGAGACCTTGCTGTGATTTACAGCTCCGCCGCATGAAAGGCAGCAGCTTGTTTCGGCAAGATCCGAATAACGTATATTAATTGCCTTTACCGTATTTGTTTCAGTCATCATTCCCCCTTAAAATTGAATATGAAGATTCAATTTTATTATTTCTCCTCTAAAAAGGTCAAAATATTACATTTTCCTCAGAAGAATATTAAGGCCTTTTTTAACGGTTGCTTTTTCATCATCCGACAGTCCGGCCAGTAAATCGAATTCACAATTCCTTTTTTCTTTTTCAATACCGTCGACACAGTCTTTACCCTTTTGTGTAAGACTGATATTGATCAGTCTGCGATCGGAGCGGTTATGCTCCATTAAAATATAGCCTTTTTCATATAGCGCAGAGATTACACGGCTGCTTCTGGAGGGAGAAAGGCCGGAAAGAGAAGACAGTTCCTTTGATGTTAAGCTTTTATTGGCGGCAATCGTTGAAAGAAACGCTACTTCGCGTTCTTTCAGGCTGAAAGATTCTCCAATCTCACTGTCGAATCGGCATTTCTGTTTCAGTTCAAGGATTAATTCTATCACATATTACTCCGTAAAGTTGTTTTGCGCAACTGTTGCGCCTGGCAACTGTTAGTAATATATAATAGTTATGTTATATAGTCAATAGATATTATAAAAGACTGTGAAAAAAATCGATCAGGTCGTAATTATCTCTTGTAAACGTGACAAAGCGCCTTATCGAATTTCAGACAGACCCTGTCTCCCGGCTTATAAATTTTTGAGTCTCCGCCTGTATTGTGCTGGTATACATTTATAAAAGATCCCTCAAATTCGATCTTGTATTCGGTATGCGGACCAAGAAATGATTTAACCTGGACTGTACCGGAAAAATCGGTTTCTTTTCCGCTTATTTGTATTGCTTCGGGCTTAATTGAAAGGTAAACTTCCTCGCCTTCGCTGAAAACTTCTTCCGGGTTTTCATTTTTAACAACGATGATTCTTTTTCCGAGTCTGACAGTAATTCTTTTTCCTTCGATTTCTTCTGCATAGGCGGATATGAAATTTGCATTCCCGATAAAGTCGGCTACAAAAGCGTTTGCCGGGTTGTTGTAGATTTCTTCGGGTGTTCCTGTTTGAACTACCTTGCCGTGATTCATTATTATTATTTTATCCGACATACTGAGCGCCTCGGACTGATCATGGGTTACATAAAGTACAGTTATGCCGAGCATCTGCTGGACCCGTTTAATTTCGGTTCTGGTCTGCAGTCTCAGTTTCAAATCAAGATTTGACAGGGGTTCGTCGAAAAGAATCATTTTCGGTTTCATTACCAGGGCCCGAGCAAGAGCAACACGCTGCTGCTGCCCCCCCGACAGTTCTCCCGGGTATCGTTTTTCAAGGCCCACCATATTTACCACCTGGCAGGCCATGGCAACATCGTTTTTAATAATATCCCTGGACGCTCCCCGAACTTTTAATCCGTAAGCAATGTTTTCAAATACAGTAAGATGAGGAAACAGGGCATAATTCTGAAAAACCATTGCAGTATTGCGCTTATCCGGAGTCAGGTTGGAGATGTTTTTATTATCAATATAGATTTCTCCGGATGTAGGAATTTCAAACCCTGCAATCATCCGCAATGCTGTAGTTTTCCCGCAGCCCGACGGTCCCAGAATTGTAACAAAATCGCCCTTGTTAACCGTCATGCTGAAATGATTAAGGGCCGCCACCTGGTCTTCTCTGCCGGGATTGAAAATTTTCGTAAGATTTTTAAGCGTCAAATATGCGTTCATCTATAGTCTGGCCAGTTTATAGCCCCTGCCTCTTTCGGTCAGAAGATAAACCGGTTGAGAAGGATCCGGCTCAATTTTTTTTCGCAATCGCCTGATGTTGACCTTGACCATTTCCCTGCCCCCTTCCCAGTCTTCATAGCCCCAGGCGTCTTTCAGAAGGACCTGCCAGGACTGCACCCAGTCAAGTCTTCTGAACAGCACTTCAAGAAGTTTATACTCAACGGGAGTCAGTTTGATCTCCTGCGAATTGAAGTAAACCTCTTCCCGATCGGTTTTTATAAATAATTGACCGGTTTCTATTGCTGTTTTCATGTTCTGATCGGATGATCTTTCAAGCAGTTTTTTAACTCTTAACGCAAGTTCCCTGTGGTTAAAGGGTTTACGCATATAATCCTCGGCGCCGTTTTCCAGTCCGGAAATAACGTCGCTGTCCTGGTCTCTGCAGCTGAGAAAAATTACCGGGATTTGTTCTGAAATCTTTATTCTGTTGCATACGTCAAGCCCGTTCATTCCGGGCAGGTTAATATCAAGAATAACCAAATCGATTTTTTCTCTTTTAATTATTGCAAGACCCTCCTCTCCCGACGGTGAAGTAACGACGTTATAGCCTTCATCGCGCATTAGAAAATCAAGGATGGTTACAAGGTGGGGATCATCTTCAATTATCAGAACCGTCTGTTTCATAAAAAGACTCCTTTGTATATAGGCAATGTGAATGAAACTGTTGTTCCTGTTTGGGGAAGCGAACTGATATATACTTCGCCTTTATGTTTCTCAATAATATCCCTTACAATGGTCAGCCCCAGGCCGGCGCCTTCGTTAAGGTTTTTCGCCGGATCAGTCGACTGGTAAAACTCGTTGAATACATTCGGGATTTCACGGCTTTTTATTCCGGAGCCCCTGTCGTGGACTGATATTACTATGCACTGTTCATTTTCCTGTACCGAAATCGTAATTTCCGAATTGTCGGGGCTGTTTTTGCTTCCGTTGTGGATAAGGTTCAGCAAAACCTGTTCAAGCCATCGTTTATCACCTATGGTTTTTGACATAAGCGACGGATAATTATATTTAAGCTGCTGCTTTTTGGTTTCAAGATATGGGTTTATATCGACAGCTGTTTTGCGAATAAGGTTGCGTATGTCCAGCGGCTGCTGTTTCATGGAAAACCACGCAAATTCAACTTTCACCTGTGAAAGAATATTCTCAACCAGGGAATTCAGCCGTTTTGTATTCTCGAGTGATGAAAAAATCAGGGTTCTTTGTGTTTCGTTTATCGGGCCGGGCCGTTCTTCCATGATCAGCTCGTTTGAGGTTTTTATTACAGCCAGCGGCGTTCTCAGTTCATGGGTAAGTGTGGATAACAGCTTGTTTTTGTTATCAACAAGTTTTTTCATATACTCATATTTATTTTTATTTCTGAAATCCTGCAGATGAATGAGTTTGAATATCAGGATGACAATTAATATTGCAGGAATGGTATAAATGATGAATTTCTGTTCGTTTCTTATAATAAACCCGGCGGCCATTCCCGCTGCTGCGGTTCCCGCCAGGGCATAGATATATTTAAGGCCGCGGTTTTCAACGGCAAGTTCAACAGTCTGCAGACATGTAAAAGGCAGCAGCAGACCCGGGTTTATAAAAAGAAGGAATGCGTTGGAAATAATCAGCTCTGGTAAAATCAATACAGCGGAATTAAGAAGATGCTGCTTTCTGCTCAGAACGCAGTAGCCGTGAAAAATTGCCACTATTGAATAACCTGCCGTCATGGACAGGAGTACAATCAGGTTTTCTGCGGAGTTGATAATCATAAAAAGGATAATAATTGCTGTAAAAACTCCGGATCGCAGGAGTTTAATTTTTTTAACGGTGAATTCAATATTTGCTTTATTGCCGCTGCTGCTGGCCATATCGCTTTTCATTTTACTATTAATACCTGTGCTGTCTATAAATAATAATTGATTTATAGAAAATTGCATGAAAAGCATAATTCCGCAAGTAACAATATGGTTACAATGCTGTAACAGTCTGGTAACAATTGGGTTCCCGCTGTATTCAACAGCAAAAAGCTGTTTTATAGTATTATTCATAATTAATAGGAGGAATTGAAATGTTTGGAAAAAGAATTGTCATTCTCTCTGTTCTTCTGGCCGTGCTTGCATCCGGAGTTGTTTTTGCCAGCGGATCTCAGGATTCGGCTGCGCAAGACAAAGGTTCTCTGGTTTTTTACGCGGGACTCCAGGAAGATCATGCAGCCATGATAGCCGAGGAATTTGAAGCTCTTACCGGAATTAAAACAGAGTTTGTCAGGATGAGCAGCGGGGAAATTCTTGCACGTCTGAAAGCGGAAAAAGACAATATGACGGCGTCTGTATGGTACGGCGGTCCGGTTGACGGAATTGTTGCTGCAAATGAAGAAGGAATCATTGAGCCGTATATTTCACCGGAAGCTGTTAATATCAGGGAAGGGTTTAAGGACCCCAACGGGATATGGACCGGAATTTATATCGGATACCTCGGTTTTGTCGGAAATCAGGCAATACTGAAAGAGAAAGGTCTTAAAATGCCGACATCATGGTCGGACTTCCTGAAACCGGAATATAACCAGGAAATAGTTGTTGCACATCCTGGATCATCAGGAACGGCATATACAATGCTTGCTACCATGGTTCAGATGGTGGGTGAAGATGAAGCAATGGAATACTTCAAGAAATTCAGTCCCCAGGTCAGACAGTATACCAAATCAGGTACTGCCCCGGGAAGAATGGCCGGTTTGGGCGAAGCAACTATAGGAATCACATTTCTTCATGATGCAATCAAGTATAAAAAAGAAGGTTATAAAGACATAATTATTTCTGCGCCGGTTGAAGGTACAGGTTATGAGATTGGCGGAGTAGCGCTCCTCAAGAACGGACCGGATCAGGAAAATGCAAAAATGTTTATCGACTGGGTTTTAACCAAAGATGTTCAGGAAATGGGCAAAACGGTAGGATCTTTCCAGTTTCTTACAAACAAGGATGCAATGCCGCCTGAGGAAGCCATGCCGATTAAGGATACAAAACTGATAGATTACAATTTTCAGTGGGCCGGTGAAAACAAGAAAAGACTGGTTGAACGTTTCAGCGTAGAAACAAGCACAACTGCTCCAACTGAATAATATCAAGGGGGATGTTCTTTCGGGAATATCCCCTTGTTAATCCGACTGGTGAATATCTGGAGGTTAGATGACAAATACCGGGAAATTGAAATTTCAAAGTAATCTTAGGACCCTGACTAATTTAAAAAATGATCCGACCCTTCTTGCCGTGATTATTTTTACCCTTTTGCTGGTAGTCTTTTTTATCCTGATACCGCTTTATAATATCCTTGTTGAAAGCCTTACGACCGACAACGGAGTTTCTCTGGGTAATTATAAAGATGTATTTCTGATGCATGGAAATACAAAAATTTTAATCAATACGATTTTTCTCGGGGTTGTTACAGCGTCGATTTCGGTTTTTGTAGGGTTTATTTTTGCCTATGTAACAACCTATATGAAGATTCGTTTCAAGAAAATCTTTGATTTTATTGCCATTCTTCCGATTATTTCACCGCCGTTTGTTGTTGCACTTTCCGCCATTCTTCTTTTCGGCCGGGTAGGGTTAATTACAAGAGGCTTGCTGGGCATGAAAGATGCCGAAATCTACGGTTTTCACGGTCTTGTTCTTGTCCAGTCGCTCAGTTTTTTTCCGATAGCATATATGATGCTTGTGTCATTGCTTCAGAGAATCGATCCGTCGGTTGAAGAGGCGTCAAGAGATTTGGGGGCTACAAGGTTTAAGGTTTTTACCTCGGTAACTCTTCCCCTGATGGTCCCGGGGCTGGCGAATGCTTTTCTTCTTGTCTTTATTCAGTCTATAGCTGATTTTGCCAATCCGGTTGTTATCGGCGGTAATTTTACTACTGTGGCTGTGAAGATTTACCAGGAGGGAATAGGAAATTACCAGTTCGGAACCGCAACGGCCCTTGCGATGATTCTGTTGACTGTTTCAATTTCGATATTTGTGTTTCAGAAATACTATGTCAGCAAGAAATCTTACGTAACTGTTACCGGAAAGGTTTCAAGACACAGGGACCTTATAAGTTCCAGGGGAATTGTAGTTACTGCAACAATTATTCTTTTGGTTTTTACCGTCTTTGTTATTATGATGTACATTCTGATCCCCATAGGATCGTTTGTAAAGCTCTGGGGCGTCAATTATACGCCGACGCTGGATCATTACAGGTATATTTTTAAGCCCAAGCTGTTTCAGCCGGTTATAACGACAACAACTCTTGCCGCTATCGCAACGCCGGTATCCGGAACTCTCGCCATGATAATTGCGTTCCTTATTGTAAGGAAAAAATTCTTCGGCAAGTCGTTTATAGAATTTTTAACTATTATGGCGCTGGCCATTCCGGGAACAATTATCGGTCTCGGATACGTAATCAGTTATAACAAGACCTACGGGATCTTCGGGCTGACAATCATCCCTCCTATAACGGGAACGGCTTTTATAATCATTATGGCGTTTATCATACGAAGCCTGCCGGTCGGGGTCCGCTCCGGAATCACGTCTCTTCAGCAGATAGATCCCACAATTGAGGAAGCTGCAAATGTGCTCGGCGCTTCGAGCAGGAAGGTTTTTACAAGCATCACAATTCCCATGATTAAGAATGCCTTTTTAAACGGGTTGATTTTTACATTTGCCCGAAGCATGACCCTGGTCAGCACGGTAATCTTTCTGATTTCAGCCCGTTACAAGCTTTTAACGACATCCATAATGGCGCAGATAGACGTCGGCCGGATGGGCGTAGCTTCAGCTTTCTGTACAATCCTGATCCTGATAGTAAGCGCGGCGATGATCATTATAAAACTTGCAATAAAAAATATCAGCACCGAATAAAACGAGGAGACAACACCTGATGAATGAGAAAATAAAAGTCGAACTGAAAAATCTGACTAAAACCTTTGTGACTAATAAAAACGAACAGGTGAAGGCTGTAAACAATATAGATTTAACAATAAATCCGGGAGAGTTTGTCTGCCTGCTCGGGCCTTCAGGCTGCGGCAAGACTACAACCCTCAGAATGCTTGCCGGGTTTGAGATCCCGACATCGGGAGAAATTTATATCGGCGACAGGAATGTCGCGTCTTTTACTCCCGATAAACGCGATACGGCAATGGTTTTTCAGAATTATGCATTGTTTCCTCATATGAATGTCTATGACAATATTGCCTACGGACTCAAGCTGCAGAAGCTGCCTAAAAAGGAGATAGCCGAGAGAGTCCGTAAAATACTTAAACTGATGAAAATGGAAGACTTTGCCGACAGGGTGCCGTCGGAAATGTCGGGAGGACAGCAACAGCGGGTTTCTCTTGCAAGGGCATTGATAATGGAATCAGGGGTTCTTTTATTTGATGAGCCGCTTTCAAACCTTGATGCAAAATTAAGGCTGCATATGAGGGATGAGATAAGAAAGATTCAGAAACAGGTTGGAATTTCTTCAATATATGTCACCCATGATCAGGAAGAAGCTATGGGTTTGTCCGATAAAATTGTAATTATGAAAGACGGAACAATTCAGCAGGTCGGATCTCCGCGCGAGATCTACCAGAAACCCATAAATGAATTTGTCGCACAGTTTATCGGAAGGGCGAATATTCTTGAAGGAAAGATTGTTGCCGAAAAAGGCGAGACAGTAACACTGGACGTTCACGGAGTGCTTTACGAGACCGAAAAAACCACCGGTCATTCGGTCGGAGAAAAAGTGCAGTTTATGATTCGACCCGAGTCTTTCAATATAGGCGGAAAGGATTTCAGGGCGCCTGTAACAAAGAGCGTTTTCATGGGATCTCACCATGAATATGAAGTTGAATTATTCGGCAAGATTTTTGAAATTTCAGAAAACAACCCGATGCGCAAAGTCATTATCGGGGTCGGAGAAGACCTTTCGTTTTCAATGGACCCGAATTCCATACACATTCTGGAAGAGTAAAACCGTTTTTATTTTATAATTTTTCCAGAAACGGCGTCAAAATCTTTAAGTAAATCTCCGCGCCGGCTGAATTAAGGTGCACGCCGTCAATCGTCAGGTGAAGCCCGCGTCCTGTACTGAGTTTATCGCAGCCGGCGGCAGTTCTGCTTCTGCGCCTGTCTGAAAACGCGGATTCCAGAAGATCACTCATCAGATAATCACGGCAATCATAATTTTCAAGTTGATCATCGAAGATCCTGCCGGCGTCAGCAAGATATGTGTTTTTATCTGCCGCAAGTTTGATTATCCCCCGGTTGTAAACCTGTCTTTCAAGGTTAGTCGGGGTCTGCAGGTCTTCATTTATACAGCTGAGCGTGACCAGTACAACGGGTGCCGCGGAAATGTCCCTGACGGAATCAATAAATTTTTCATATGTTGAAATGAACCCGGTATAGCTGTCTGCCGGGATACTGCCCTGCAGCTTTTTTAACATGACGATTGATCTGTAAGCGGCTGACTGCTTACGGAAAGCCGGCAGAAGAATATCGTTATGCCCGGCTGAAATGACAATCAGATCATAATCATCGTCCTTTTCAAGCAGGGAAAGCGTACGGTTCATTATTCCGGACACGGTATCTCCGTCCAGGCCCAGATTTGTCATTTCGTAATCCGGAAACTGCTTTTCAAGCAATTTGACGTAGCTGCAGCCCAGTTCTCCCCGGGTTATGCTGTTTCCGCAAAATAAAATCCTGGGAACATCCGGTTGCGGTTTTACACCGAAAGAGCTGCAAGCGGAGAGTAAAAGAGCAAACAGCATAGACAGTATTAATATGCGGATAAACGACTTCATTACATGTACTCTTGAAATCATCCTATCATATTAATGCTTGATTGTTAGTATGCTAAATTTTATTATGAGCTGATGGAAACGAAGCTTGCCGATTTTGATAATTTAACCCCTGATTTGGTAATGGAAGCTGTTGAGGCAGCCCTTGATATTGAGCTTACAAATTATACCCAGCCCATGCCTAGCTATATCAACAGGGTTTATGAATTGAAATCGGATGATGATAAATATTATATTGTAAAATTCTATCGCCCCGGTCGATGGAGCCGTGCAGCCCTGCTTGAAGAGCACCGCTTTATGCTTGACTGCGCCGAAGACGATATACCGCTGGCCGCACCCCTTCCGATGACCGGCCTGGTTGAAGAGCCCGCCGAAGCGCCTACCCTCGGCAGCATAGAGGGTTTTCCCTTTGCAGTGTTCGAACGAAAAGGCGGCAGGCTGTGGGAAGCTGAAGATTTTGATTCATGGCTGAGAATCGGACGGCTGCTCGGCAGACTTCACAATACGGGTGCGCGAAGACAGGCAAAACACAGACCCGTGATATCCTCAAAAAACAGTTTTGACAATGATATTGAAGAGCTTGCCGCCTCAGACTGGATCCATCCTGATGTGAAAGATGAAATGGATTCGGTTTTAAACAGGCTGCGGTCAACAGTTGAAACAATGTTCGAAGAGTTTGGGAATTGTTACGAAAACAGTTTTTCCGACTGCCTGATAAGGGTACACGGCGATTTTCACAGCGGAAACATCCTCGAACGCCCCGGAGAGGGATTAATGCTGATGGACTTTGACGACATGGCCATGTCGCTTCCGGTCCAGGATATCTGGCTGCTGCTGCCTGATCATGCCCCCGAATCCGGAAAGGAACTGTCGGCTATAATTGAAGGTTACCGCGAATTCAGATCATTCAATACCCGGTCCCTGATGCTTATCGAGCCTCTTAGGGCTATGCGCATGGTATATTTCCTGTGCTGGTGTGGCAGGCAGAAGAATGATTTCCGGTTTCAGCACAGCTTTCCCGACTGGGGCGGCAAAGCCTTCTGGCAGAAAGAAGTACAGGACCTTGAAGCCCAGTACGACCAGATTAAACGGGCTGTTGAGGAGCAGAAAATAATATACTGACAGCTGTAAAATCTTTGGAGACAGGAAAACTTTCCGGTTGATTATTTTACAAAATATTCATTTCCCTCGTCGGTCATCTCGACAAACCAGTATTTGCCCTTGTTTGAACTGCGAACCAGTCCGCGTTTTTCCGCGTCCTTTACCAGGCGTTTCATCTGCGAATATTCCGAATGCTTGATATCGTAATTCTGTTCCAGCATAAGATTGTTGACGGTAGAGAACGGGACCTGGATTTTCCCGGTTTTTACAGCGCATTCGCGCGTGGCTTTAAGCATGCTGTACATGATGTTCGGCAGGCGAACAAGATTCTTTTCCGGATCCTTCTGGTCCAGCCCGGGCAGTTTTATTATCTGGTCGTTTTCGGTATGTTCAAGTTCTATAACGCCCTCGCGTTCGGCGTGCATAATGAATTTCTTCCAGCTTCTGAATCCCAGATCGTTTTCATTAAAGGTATCGTTAAGAAGCTTCATCCTGACTTTCACCGCGCCGAGGGTCGTCAGCTTTTTTCGTCGGTTCATTACGGCAATTGCTTCTTTCAGAAGGTCCATTGCCTCCGGCAGGCTGATAGTATGCTTTCTGCTGCTGTCATGCGTATAAGAGGCATCGTCTTCCGGATCGGGTATAATATCCCGAAAATCCTTGTAGTCGTCTGCAAGCAGCAGCAAATCTTCGCTTGCGCTTTGAGAGTCGCAAATGATTATGGTTTCTATGCCGTGTTTTCGCAGGCTTTGCAGAAGGGGCCTGAAATCTGCATCGCCGGTAACCAGTATTATTTTTCTTATATGAGGGTACTGATAAATAAGTTCGACGGCATGTGTACTGAGGGCCATATCGGC
Organism: Spirochaetia bacterium; assembly: GCA_963675665.1. Classification (GTDB taxonomy): domain Bacteria; phylum Spirochaetota; class Spirochaetia; order UBA9216; family UBA9216; genus Thalassospirochaeta. The sequence goes on along the minus strand of OY776510.1, from coordinate 683,111 downwards.
GGAGTTTTTCTGTTTCTTGTTATACGGAACATGCACCATTTCGAATGAATTTTCGGCGAGCGCCTCGGAGGTTTTGCGGATTGACCCGCGGGCCCAGTCTCCGTAGGCAGTTGCGACCGAAACCTTGCCGATTTCGTTTGCGTATTCTATCAGGCCGTTGACAAATAAAGAGTCCGACCTTGGGGTAACGTTTTCAATATCCCATAATATTGCTATTGATTCTTTCATTAGTAACATTATAAAGCAAAGAATCAGGAATTGAAATAGCGGGATCACTGTAAATTGTTGCTGCCCATTTTTATCGGGATTATAGAACAAACTTTATTCATTTGTTATACTATCCGCCAAACAGTATTTCAGAGAGTCCCTGATACAGCAACGCTGTATTACCTGGTTAAGCGCTTATGCCGGAGGTGCATTGCGCGGAATACATGATTTTAGAAAGGAGGACGTATGTCTTGTGCTGAATGCGGCAACGCCGCAAAAGAAGCCCGGGAAATAGTCGAGGTTGTCGGATCGGAGCCGGAAAAGGTGATCCCCCTGCTTCAGGAAATCCAGAAGCGCCATGGTTATCTCTCCCAGGAAATAGTGGAGGCAGTAGCAGAGGAAATCAAACTGCCCGCGTCAAGATTGTACGGAGTTGCGACCTTTTATTCGCAGTTTCGATTTGAACCGATTGGAAAGCATCTTATCAGGGTGTGTAAGGGGACAGCCTGCCATGTTGCAGGAGCAGAAAAAGTTTTTTCGATCATATCCGAGAACCTCAGCGTAAAGGAAGGTGAAACAACCGAAGACCGCAAGTTCACCCTTGAATCCGTGGCCTGCCTCGGCTGCTGCTCTCTGGCGCCGGTTGTAATGATAGATGATAACATCTACGGAAAGCTTACTCCGGCCAAAATGAATAAAATACTGAAGGAATATGCAGATGGGGAATAGCAGGGTAATAGTAGGAATGGGTTCCTGCGGTATTGCCGCCGGAGCCAAAGCTGTATATGAGCAGCTGGAGAAGGCTGATCTCGACGTTGAATTATGCATGACCTCCTGTGTGGGAATGTGCTACGCCGAACCGATAGTTGAAGTGGAATCGGACGCCGGCAGAATAATGTTCGGGAATGTGGATTCCAAATTCACCGAAAAGCTGGTAGATGCGGTAAAAACCGGAAGCGGGCTTCCGGCGGAAAACCGGATCAAGGAAGAAGATTCCGGTAAAAAATACCTGGAACGCCAGGTCAAAATAGCACTGAAAAACTGCGGCGTAATTAACCCGGAAAGTATTGACGAATATCTCGCCGCCGGCGGTTACGACGGAATAAAGAAGGCGATCAGTTCCATGAAGCCCGAAGAGGTTATTGAGGCTGTAAAAGTATCGGGCCTGAGAGGACGCGGAGGAGCCGGATTTACCACGGGAATGAAGTGGTCCTTTCTTGCAGGCGCGAAAAATGAGCCTAAATATCTTGTCTGTAATGCTGATGAGGGTGATCCCGGAGCCTTTATGGACAGGGCAGTCCTCGAGGGAGATCCTCATGCTGTAATTGAAGGAATGCTGACCGCCGCATATGCAACCGGAGCTACTCTGGGATATGTTTATTGCCGTGCGGAATATCCGCTGGCAATCAAGCGTTTGAAAATCGCAATTAATGCGGCTATTGAAAAGAACCTGCTTGGCGACAATATTCAGGGAACGGGGTTTTCGTTCCATTTAAAGGTAAAAGAAGGAGCCGGAGCCTTTGTCTGCGGAGAAGAAACCGCGCTGATGGCTTCAATCGAAGGCCGCCGCGGAATGCCCGCCTTAAGACCTCCTTTCCCGGCGGAAGCGGGTATAAACCGCAAACCGACCAATATCAACAATGTTGAAACATACGCGAATGTTCCATTTATAATGAGGGAAGGGCCCGAGGCTTTTAACAAATACAGTTACGGAAGCAGCGTCGGCACAAAGGTGTTTGCACTTGCCGGGAAAATAAAACGCGTAGGTCTTGTCGAAGTGCCCATGGGTATTACCATCCGCGAAATCGTCGAGGAAATAGGCGGCGGAAGCTCAACCGGCAGACCAATCAAGGCTGTGCAGATGGGCGGTCCCGCCGGCGGATGTATACCTGAAAGACTGTTCGATACGCCGATTGATTATGATTCAATCAATGCAACCGGGGCCATTATGGGTTCGGGCGGAATGGTTGTTATGGATGATCAGACATGTATGGTTGACGTTGCACAGTATTTCCTGGCTTTTACCCAGAAGGAAAGCTGCGGAAAATGTACGTTTTGCCGAATCGGGACCAAAAGGATGATGGAAATTCTGACAAGAATTACCGAAGGCAAAGGCGTCGAGAGCGATTTAAGTCTTCTTGAAGAACTTGCCGGCCATGTCAACAAGACCTCGCTTTGCGGTCTGGGCCAGCTTGCGCCGAACCCTGTTCTGACTACCCTGAAATACTTCAGGGATGAATATGAAGCTCATATCCTTGACAAGAAATGTCCTGCCGGAGTCTGCAAACCGCTGATAAAGTTCACCATTAACCCGGATAAATGTATCGGCTGTACAGCATGTGCAAAGGCCTGTCCGACCAACTGCATAAGCGGCGAACGGAAAGAAGTTCATATTATCGACCAGGAAAAATGTGTTAAATGCGGAATCTGCCGTGATACATGTAAATTTGATGCGATAGATATTGAATAATAAAAGTACTTCCCTGTACTTTTATTATTTTGAAGTTTGACAATCGTTTGTCAAACTTCATTTCAATAATCTGCCATCGTGGCAGAATGATTATTTGGGAGTAATAATATGTCTGAAGTTACAGTAAAGATTAACAATATAGATGTACAGGTTGAAGCAGACTCCACGATTCTGGATGCTGCACGGAAAGCAGGGTTTGACCTGCCGACCTTTTGCCATTCGGAGAATCTGAAGCCGTTCACAAGCTGTTTTATCTGTGCGGTAAAGGTTGAAGGTGGAAAGGGAAATCTTGTGCCGTCCTGTTCAACAAAGGTCCGCGACGGAATGACCGTAACGGTGGAATCGGAAGAAATCGACGCAGCCAGACGGATGTGTCTGAACCTGCTTCTTTCAGATCATTGCGGAGACTGTCTGCCGCCCTGTGAGGACGCCTGCCCGGCGTCAATTGATATTAAAGGTTTTATGTCGCTTGTCGCCGAAGGAAAGGAACTTGAGGCTGCAAAGCTTATACGTGAAAAAGCACCCATAGGCGGAGCGCTCGGACGCATCTGTCCCAGGCCCTGCGAGGATGCATGCCGAAGAAACCGCGTTGAAGATTCAATGTCGATCTGCTACATGAAGCGCTATATTTCCGACTATGAGTACAATGAACTCGACGGAAAGCGCGATCTGCCGCCGGTCGGCGCTCCAACCGGTAAAAAGGTGGCAATCATAGGCGCCGGTCCTGCCGGTATGACGGCAGCTTATTTTTTAAGGTTGCAGGGTCATGATGTTACCGTGTTTGAAGCGCATAAAAAATCCGGCGGAATGCTTCGTTACGGCATACCGTATTACCGCCTGCCGGACGATGTTCTCAATGATCAGTTCGGAGATGTTGAAAAACTTGGCGTTGAAGTAAAATACGAAAACGAGGTGGGAAAAGATATCAGCGTCAAGGAACTTGAAACAGGTTTCGATTCACTGCTGATTGCTGTAGGCGCCCAGGCTGCTTCTTCAGCCCGTGTGCCTGGAGAGGACCTTGAAGGTGTATATTCCGGAATCGATTACCTTGGAAAACTTGCCGAGGGTGAAGAACCTGAAATAGGAAACAAAGTTGTTGTTATAGGCGGAGGAAATACTGCCATTGATGCCGCCCGTTCGGCAATCAGGAAGGGCGCCGACGTAACAATTCTTTATCGCCGGACCCGCGCTGAAATGCCTGCAAGCGAATGGGAAATTGATGAAGCGCTTCATGAAGGTGTTAAAATCGAATACCTTAACGCTCCGACGGCCATTGAGAAATCAGGCAGCGAGCTTGTTGTTGAATGTATTAAAATGGAACTCGGTGAGCCTGATGCCAGCGGCAGAAGACGCCCGGTTCCGGTTGAAGGGTCCGGGTACAAGATAAAGGTAAGTTCGGTTATCGCCGCTATCGGTCAGAAGGTCAAGGCTGATTTTGTAGATGAAATAGGCGTTGAGCTTACAAGATGGGGAACTGTCCTTTGCGATGAAAAAACCTTTATGACCAACCGCCCGGGAATTTTTACATGCGGCGACTGTCAGACCGGTGCCGATATTGCAGTCAGGGCCGTAGGCGCCGGAAGAAAGGCTGCCGTCTCAATGGATCAGTATCTGAAAGGCGAAAAAGTCGTCGGAGAAAAAGAACTTTTCAACTCCCGGATGGGTGAATTAAAAGACGTAAGCGAAAAATTATTTGAAGACGTAGAAAAGCAGGACAAGGTTGTAATGCCTGAAATTACCGATGATGTCCGTGTTTCAACATTTACTGAAATTGAAACAGGCTTTTCTGTCGAAGCCGCCCGAAAAGAAGCTGAGCGATGCCTGAAATGCGGATGCGACGCTGCAGACGATTGCAAGCTTCGTGATTATGCAACCCGATACGGGGCGGATCAGAATTATTTCGGCGGAGAAAGACGCGAATACGAAGTTGATAAAAGCCATGAACTTGTAAAGATGGAATTCAGTAAATGTATCAACTGCGGCAACTGTGTCAGGGCCTGTGCTGAAATCAAGGGCCTTGATGTCCTTGCATACGTAAACCGCGGTTTTGTAACCAGGATGAGGGCGCCGTTCGGAAAATCTCTTGTTAATACAACCTGCGACGGCTGCGGCGAATGCGTTAAAGTCTGTCCGACTGCGGCAGTTATGATGAAAAAAGAAGCGCAGCCCGTTTAATGCCGGTTAAATGAATTTAAATCTTTAAAGACGGCAGTTTTTAAAGTCAACATGATTGTTAACGAAGCGGATGGGCCGTATTCCGGGTTATTCGTTTCGTTAAAAGGGGTAAAAAATGAATTTGGAAGGAATTAAAGCGTCCGCGAAGAGCATCAGGGCTCTGTCGATGGACGGCGTACAGAAGGCTAACTCCGGACATCCGGGAATGCCCATGGGCAATGCTGAAATAGCATCGTTGCTTTACGGCGAAATAATGAAGCACAATCCTGCCGACTCGAAATGGATTGACAGGGACAGATTTGTTTTATCGGCCGGTCACGGATCAATGCTTATATATTCAATACTGCATCTGGCCGGATACAAGGTCTCGCTCGATGATTTGAAAAACTTCAGACAGATCGGTTCAAATACTCCCGGACACCCGGAATACGGTTTTACCGACGGGGTTGATACAACTACCGGGCCGCTTGGCGCCGGAATCAGCAACGCTGTCGGTATGGCGATAGCCGAAACCATCCTCGCAGAAAAATTCAACACTGCCGATCATAAAGTAATAGACCACTACACTTATGCAATAAACGGCGACGGCTGCATGATGGAAGGCGTAGCTTCAGAGGCTGCGTCTCTTGCCGGACATTTGGGCCTCGGCAAGCTGATTCTGTTTTATGACTCAAACCGGATTACAATTGAGGGGGAAACAGGTATTGCTTTCTCTGAAGATGTCGGGAAAAGGTTCGAATCATACGGTTGGCAGGTTCTGAACGGAGACGCCTTTGATGCGGAACAGCTGGCCGGACTTGTTGCCGATGCAAAAGCGGAAACAAAAAAACCGACGATGATTATCATGAAGGGGATTATCGGAAAAGGGGCCGCCACAATGGAAGGCAGTCACAACACCCACGGGGCGCCCCTCGGAGTTGAAGAAATCAGGGCCACCCGGGAAAAACTCGGAATACCTGTTGATCAGGAGTTCTATGTTGATCCGGCGGCAATCGAATATTTTAAGACGGTCAGGGGAAAATGCGCTAAAACCTATACTGAATGGAATTCGACATTTGAGGCATGGGCTGCCGCCAATAAAGATCTCAAGGCCGAATGGGACGCCTGGTTTGCAGACGGAGTAGCCGTTGCGGACAGCGCCATGCCGGAATACAAAGTCGGCGACAGCATAGCCACTCGATCTTCCGGGGAAAAGGCAATAAACGCGGTAGCTGAAGTTATGCCGAATCTCTTCGGCGGTTCGGCCGACCTCGGTCCGTCAAACAAGACCACGCTTAAAGGAAAAGGCGACTACTCGGCATCAGATCGCAGCGGACGCAATTTCCATTTCGGTATTCGCGAGCACGGCATGGGAGGCGTTGTAAACGGAATGGTCCTTCACGGCGGGCTTCGCAGTTACGGTTCGACCTTTCTTGTTTTTGTCGATTATATGCGGCCGGCAGTCAGATTGTCGGCGCTTATGGGTATTCCGTCGATCTGGGTTTTTACCCACGATTCAATCTTTGTCGGAGAGGACGGGCCGACGCATCAGCCGATCGAACATATGGCTTCAATGAGAATAATTCCTAACCTTCAGGTCCTTAGACCGGCCGACGGTGAAGAGACGAATGTTGCATGGCAGATGGCTGCCGAAACCACCGATAAGCCGACGGCGCTTGCTTTAACCCGACAGAACCTTACCGTATTTGAAAAAGCTGATCCGAACTGGAAGACAAATATGCGAAAAGGCGCCTATGTTGTAAAAGACTGCGACGGCAAACCGGACGTGGTAGTTGCTGCAACCGGTTCGGAAGTAAACCTTGCGCTTGACGCAGTTAAAGGTTCTTCGAAGAAAGTCAGGATCGTTTCAATTGCAGATCTTAATACATTTCTTTCACAGGACAAGGCTTTCCGCGAGAGTATTATACCTGCGGGAGTTCGGGTTGTAACTGCCGAAGCAGGCGTTTCTTACGGATGGGAAAAGCTTGCCACATCAAGCGATGATATTTTCAGCATTGATCGTTTCGGCGAATCAGGACCGGCAACAAAGGTTGCCGAGCACCTGGGGTTTGCAGCCTCGGATTTGAAAGCCGTAATAGAAAGATAAAAAATAATCAAACAAGTTTATAGCCGTCCGACATTGTGTCGGGCGGTTTTTAATATGGATATCTGAAATAAGCTGATATTATTGATAGCCCATTTCAACAGATATCTTTTGGGCTGCGTATTTTACTTCTTGTGCTATTTCAGGAATTCTATTTTTATTAAAGGTAATAATTGTTGAAGTAATCCCGACGGTTCCGATAAAATTATCATAATTATCTTTTATTGGAGCAGCACAACATCTTATATTGTTATCGAATTCTTTTTCGTCCATTGAATATCCCTGTTTACGGATAATTTCAATTTCCTCCTGAAGATCTTCAAAGAGAGTGATCGTATTCTCTGTGCGCTGAACCAGTTTATTATTTTCAAAATATTCATCCAATGAAAAATTTTTGGTATGTGCCAGAACAAGTTTACCGTGTGATGTACAATGCAGCGGGAAAAGAGTGCCGACAGGTGATGTATAGTTAATCGGATTGTTGGTTATTACAACATCAAGAACCATGCTCTGCATCCCTACTTCAACAGTCAAATGGGCTGTTTCTCCGGTTTTTTCCATTAATGATGTTAAAAACGGTTTTGCTACCGCTTTTAAATCCCGTTGTGTAAGAGTATGCAGTCCGTAATGAATAAGCATGTTTCCCAGAAAATAACGATCATTCTTTTTCTCAACAATCAATTCGTTTTCAAGTGTATGAAGAATTTTAAAAACAGTGGACTTCGGAGCTTCAAGTTCCTTGACGATATTACTGAGGGTGATGCCATCCTCTTTTTCCAATATACATTTAATTATTGAGAATGTCTTTTCAAGTACCGGTATTGTATATGATATGGCCATGGAGTTCTCCATACATGAAAAAATAGTGATAGTTTTTATTCGTGTAACATTAAACAAGTCCGGCATGAAGCCGGACGCTAATAGGGATTACCTGGCAAGCCAGCCGCCGTCGACTGCAATAGTATATCCGTTCACATAATCAGCTGCCGGAGAGGCAAGGAACACCGCTGGTCCTGCTACATCAAAAGGCAGTCCCCATCTGTCGGCAGGAATCCTGCTGAGTATTTCAGCAGATCTTTTGGGATCTTTGCGAAGCTGTTCCGTATTGTTTGTATTCATATATCCGGGCGCAATAGCGTTAACATTGATGTTGTCTTTGGCCCATTCGCAGGCAAGAAGCCTTGTAAGACCCATTACGCCGCTTTTTGAAGCGGTATATGACGGGACCCTGATTCCCCCCTGGAACGAAAGCATTGATGCTATATTAATTATCTTCCCGCCTTTCCCCTGTTTTAAAAATTGTTTTGCAGCAGCCTGGCAGAAAAAGAACACAGTCTTTATATTGATATTCATGACATCATCCCAGTCTTTTTCTGAAAAGTTGATTGAATCTTCACGTCTGATGATTCCCGCGTTGTTTACGAGGATATTGAGTTCCCCGAAAGTTTCTATAGATTTGTCTATTATACTTTGCACAGGTTCAATCGTCAGAAGGTCGGCTTTTATTCCCAGGAATTTACCGCCTGTGTCTTTTATCATCTTTTCGGTTTCCGGTGCATCAACATAGTCAACACCTACTACATTTGCCCCCGCGTCCGCCATTCCGAGACAGATTCCCTGTCCCAGGCCTGTACTGCATCCGGTTACTATTGCGGTTTTTCCACTTAAATCAAAGCTTATTGCCATTGTTTACTCCTTATTTTAAATCCTTCATGTCGACATGGTCCATATCGGTAAATGTCTGGTTTTCACCTACCATACCCCATATGAAAGTATAGTTCCTGGTTCCGGCCCCTGCGTGTATGGACCAGCTTGGTGAAATTATTGCTTCCTCATTCCGCATTACGACATGTCTGGTTTCGTCCGGGGTCCCCATTAGATGGAATACAACGGTATCTTCATCCATATTGAAATACATATAAACTTCCATTCTGCGTTCGTGAGTGTGAACGGGCATGGTGTTCCAGATGCAATTGGGTTCCAGAATTGTCATGCCCATACAGAGCTGACAGCTTTCAACAACCGCAGGATGTACATACTGATGGATTGTTCTTTCGTTTGATTCTTCCAGGGAGCCGAGATGCACTTCCTTTGTCTCTGAAAGCGGTATCCATTTTGAAGGATATGCCTTATGTGCCGGACCTGAAAGCAGATAGAATTTTGCGGGATCTTCTTCTGATTTGCTTGAAAAAGAAATCTCTTTTGTTCCCATTCCTATATAGTAACCGTCGTTCTTTTTCATTTCAAAGGATTTGCCCTCAAGAATCAGCAAACCGTCTCCGCCAATGTTAATAACCCCGCCTTCACGACGTTCAAAGAAGAAATCACTGGCCAGTTCAGTTCCGCCGTCAAGAGATAGAGGTTTTGATGCAGGACAAATCCCTGCGGTTATTATTCTGTCTACATGGCTGTAGGTTAGATTTACCTTGTCTTTTACAAACAGATTCTGAATCAGAAATTCTTTTCTGAGTTTCTCCGTGTCCATAGTTTTTCCGTGTTCCGGATGTGCGGGATATCTTATATCCATTTAAAGCTCCTTAAGTAATATAAATAGTGACTGCAACTGTAATTTATGCTGCGGTATAAAAGTTATGTTGAACAATAAAATTTATTAAAAGAAATTAGCGTACAAAGTTTCTTATTTGAAACACAATTCCATATAAAAAACATGTTATCATATGATTAAATTCCTGTCAAATATAATTAGGGATAAATTATCACGACTTTTTGTTATATGGTATTTACTAATAATAATATTGTGAGATATATATTATAAAAACAATAAGATAAGAAATAATTTAAAATATGATATAAATTATCAGTTATTTTCTATATTAAAAACTATCGTGTTTTTTTGTTGACAGGAAAATAATTCCCATTTATGATAATGAAAAACATGATTTGAAACATGATTTCAAATGAGAAACACGGAGGACGTATGAAACGGTTTTTTTTGATGATGATGATTCTGTCAATTGTCACAGTTGCTGTATTTGCAGGAGGTCAGGGCGAAGATGGTACCAGTGCGGATGCGCCGGTTGCCAAAAAGGTAACAGTGCTGAAATTTGCTCACCACTATCCCATGGGGCATCCTCATACTTTGGGAGCGGAATATTTTAAGGAACTGGTTGAAGAGAGATCAAACGGGGAGATAGAGGTTCAGTTATATCCGAATAACCAGATGGGTAATTCCCACCAGATTTATGAGAATTTATTAATGGGTTCTCTCGATATAATCCTGACAGATCCGGGCGCGCCCGCTTTTTCAGATATTCCTTTATGGGATACCGTAATGGGACCTTTTATGTATCGCGATTATGCTCATGCTTATAAGGTTGCGCATTCCGATATGATGCAGAAAATGTACGATGATCTGGAAGATCAGCTCGGAATTGCAGTTATTGATCCTATCTGGTTTTACGGAATGCGCCATTTAACAACGGCGAATACCCCAGTTAAAACACCGGACGATCTTGTCGGTCTCAAGATTAGAACTCCGGATATTCCCGGTTTTATAAAAGCAATCGAAGTTATCGGCGGATCACCGACTCCTTTAAGTTTTGCGGATCTGTATCTTGCACTTAAGCAGGGAGTTGTTGACGGGCAGGAAAACCCGGTGGGAGTTATTCATTTAAACAAATTTTATGAAGCACAGAAATATTTGAATTTAACAGGGCATATACTCAGCAAAAATACGGTTTATATGAGTATGAAATCATTGGAGAAACTCTCGCCTGAAAACCAGAAGATTGTAAAGGATGCTATAGTTGAAGCAGGCCGTTACAACGATGAACTGATAGAAAAAAGCGAATCGGAAACCCTGGCGACTTTGGAAGAACTCGGCATGACAGTTGTAGAGCCGGATGTTGAGGCTTTCAGAGCAAAAGCCATGCAGGGGCTGAAAGACTGGTTTAATGAAGATCAGCAGAAATTTTTTGATGAAATTCAGAAAATGTAAGCACCCCCAAATTTATAAAAAAAATAAATAGATATCAATAAACAGTGGTAATATCAGATTACCACTGTTTTAATAATTTTTATCAGGAAGAGTGTTGTACAATGCAAGTATTCAAATTTCAAAGGGTTTTAAACTATATAAACAAGGTCTTTGAATTCTATTCTGTTTTATTGTTAGTCCTTGTAATAGCCTCTATTTCAACACAGGTTATCTTTCGCTATGTTCTCAGGAACCCTTTAATATGGATTGAGGAAGTTACCAGAATTTTCTTTATCTGGATGATTTTTATGGGGAGCATCGTCGCGCATAGTAAACTGGCCCATCCGAGGGTTGAGTTTTTTACAGAACGGTATTTCCCAAATTTCACAAAAATCTTCATAAAGATTTTACTGAATGTCTCTATACTGGGTTTTCTTGTTCTTATGATGGTTTACGGATTTAATCTGGCAACCAGGCTGAGAACCGTATCGATGTCGACAACAGGAATATCGCAGTTATATGTGTATATAGCAATTCCTATTGCAGCTGTTGTTATGATGATAAATCAAATCAATTTTATCATTCTTGATTTCATTGCCCAAAAGGAAAATAAATAATGGTTTTATTGCTAATATTATTACTTGCAGGAGTTATAATAGGAATTCCTGTCTTTTTTGCTATAGGCACGCCGGTTTTTATAAACGCCATTACCAATCAGGTGCCTCTCAACGCCCTTTTGCAGCAGATGGTAAGAGGCCTTGACAGTTTTGTGCTGGTTTCGGTGCCGGCTTTTATCCTGGCCGGCAATATTATGAATGAGGGCGGAATAACAAAACGTCTTTTTAATTTTGCCAATTGTTCGGTTGGTCATATTCGCGGAGGGCTTGCGCATACAAATATTCTGTGCAGCATAATCTTTGCCGGCATGTCGGGTTCGGCTATTGCGGACGCGGGGGGACTTGGTTCGATTGAGATTAAGGCGATGAACGATAACGGCTACGAGCCTGAATTCTCGTCGGCTGTAACCGCAGCGTCGGCTACTATAGGGCCGATAATCCCGCCCAGTGTTCCGGCGGTTATATATGCTGCAAGCGGCGGCGTTTCAGTAGGAAGATTGTTTCTTGCAGGATTTTTACCGGGACTGCTGATAGCGTTGCTGATGGTGGGGCTGGTTTATTATATCTCGGTCAAAAGAAACTACGGAAGCAACAGCAAGGTTGCTTTCAGGGAACTGGTTTCATCTTTTGTAAACGCGTTCTGGGCTTTATTGACACCGGTTATCCTTTTGGGAGGAATTTTCAGCGGGATTTTTACGCCGACGGAAGCTGCTGCGGTGGCAGTAGTATATGCTTTAATAGTATCCAAATTTGTGTATAAAGAGCTTAATTTAAAGAAGCTTTACAGAATCCTGTTGAATTCTTTGGTTACATCCGCTGTTGTAGGCTGTATTATTGCAGTTTCATTCGGATTAAGCTTTCTTTTAACCTTAAGCCAGGTCCCGCAGACTTTGGCTGGGGTGCTGACCGGCGTTACAACAAATCCGATTTTGATCCTGCTTATTCTGAATGTTTTCTTTTTTATACTGGGGATGTTTATGGATCCTACTGCTTCAATATTGATAGTTACACCCATAATAATGCCGATTATTCTTAATGTCGGAATTGATCCGGTTCACTTCGGAATAATAATGATTCTGAATCTTATGATCGGACTTTTGACCCCTCCTGTGGGTATGAGCCTGTACACTGTCGCGAACATCGGCAAGGTCAAGATTGAAAATCTGATCAAGGAATTGCTGCCTTTCTATCTTCTGCTGTTTGGTGTTCTTGTATTATTAATAATTTTTCCTCAAATAATACTGTTCGTACCAAACCTGCTTATGGGGTAGATAAATAAAAGACCGGGAGGATAAAGACGTATGGAAAAGAAAGCATTAATGATGAATGAAAAGGACAACGTTGCAACCGTATTGGCGGAAGTAAAAAAAGGAGAAGAAGTCTCCATAATATACAGCGACGGGAAAGTTGTTAAAAATATAATTGCCGAACAGGATAACAGGTTCGGCTTCAAGATATCACTTGATGATATTTCAACAGGAGAGAAAATAATTAAGTACGGATCAAAAATTGGTCTGTGCTACAGGGACATCAAAAAAGGCGAGATGGTTCATATACAAAATATTGAAAGCGACCGTATCGGTATTCCAAGGGATAGAATAGATTCGATGATTAAAGGCATGGGGATCTAGGTTTTTCAGATAAAGTATAAACAGCAAGAAACAAATAGCAAGGGGGAATCTTCATGCAGTTCAAAGGATATTTAAGAGAAGACGGTTCAGTGGGTGTAAGGAACAACTATCTTGTTCTGGGCGTATGTGATGCCGTCGAAGGAATAGTAAGAAATATAGCCAAAGAATTTGACGATGTGATTACAGTTACTTCGGCGCACGGATGTCCCGCCGCCGGAAACGAGCAGGTGATAAATAATTTTGCCGGACTGGCCAACAATCCGAATGTTGTGGGAGTTATTATCATTGGTATCGGTTGCGAAGGGGTCAAACCGGAGATGATTATAGAACTGATTAATACTAAAAAGCCGGTTGAGGTAATTGAGGTTGTAGAAGAAAAGGGAACAAGGAAAACAATAGAAAAAGGTATAAATATAATCAAAAAAATGAAAGCCGACTTCGGCAATCCCGAAAGAGTTCCTGTAGGTATTGATAAATTGTCCGTTGCTGTAAAGTGCGGCGGATCGGATACTACTTCCGGTATTGCTTCAAATACAAGTGTCGGCGCGGCAGTGGACAAATTGGCGGATCTTGGTGCAACGGTTATTTTTACCGAACCGATTGAATGTATCGGCGGTGAAGAAGAGTTGATTTCCAGGGCCGTCAATCCGGAAGTTGCTGACCAAATCAAAAAAACGATTGAATTAGAGCAGAAAAGATGGACGGTTCCCGGAACAGAAGTGGAGTTTATGTGTATAGGCAATGTTCAGGGAGGGTTGTCTACAATTGAAGAAAAATCCATCGGTGCAATTCATAAATCAGGAACACGCCCCATACAGGGAGTTCTGGAATACAGCGACAGAATTCTGGAAAAACCGGAAAAGGGCGGAGTCTATCTGCAGGACGGAACAATGCTTTTTTCACACTGCATAACACATTTGGCTGCAGCCGGGTGTCAATTAATGCTGTTCACAACGGGAATAGGCGCGTCGGTGAACAGTCAATTAATGCCGACAATCAGAGTATGCGGAAATCCTGAATCATTTATTGAAATGGAAGAAGATATGGATATAAATGCAGGAAAGATAATTACAGGTGAAGACTCACTGGATTCAGTATCTGAATATATTCTTGAAAAGGTCATAAAGGTTGCCGAAGGTGAAAAAACAAAACTGGAAGGTTTAGGCTATTCAGGATTTGCAATATATAAAAAAGACCCGAGACTGGAATATTTTATTAATAAAAATTAAAGGAGGCTCTTTCAAAACTCAAGAGACTTTAGTCTCAGAGTTTCTGAAAGAGTTTCCATAATGTAACTGAAGAAAAAATTACAACTTCTTATGCTGTATATAATAACTTAAAATTGTAATTTTTTTCTTCAAAGAATCAGAATTAAATAATCTGTCGAATCGGTTTAACCTGTTTAATCCAATTCGGCAGATATCTTCAATGCGTATTTTTTCACAGCATCAGATATTTCTTTAATACGTTCCTTTTTAAATGTAATTGTTGTAGACGTAACGCCGACTGCAGCGACGCAACGGCCTTCCTTGTCCGGAACCGGAGCCGCACAGCATCTTATATCATCGGTGAATTCAAGTTCATCCATGGAATATCCCTGGTCACGGATTTTGTCCAATTCGGCCGACAGGGCCTCACGGGTTATTAATGTTTTATCAGTACGATACTGAAGCGGCGCAACTTCCAAATAACTGTCCAAATCCAGGTGATCTGAAAAGGCCAGAAAGACCTTTCCGTGAGATGTGCAATACAGGGGAAAAAGGCTCCCCACAGGCGACGAGAACCGGATTGAATGCGTTGTCAGTACTACGTCCAGTATCATGCTCTGTGTTCCCACTGGTATTGCAATGTGAGCCGTTTCTCCGGTTTCTTCCATCAGGGAAATTAAAAAGGGTCTCGCAATATCTTTGAGCTCTCTTTGTGAAAGCGTGTGAAGGCCGAAATGGATCAACATACTTCCCAGGAAGTATAAATCATTCTTTTTTTCAATAATCAATTCTTTTTGTAAAGTGTAAAGTATTCTGAATACTGTAGATTTGGGAGTTTCTATTTTTTTTGATATATCGCTTAGGGTTAAACCATTGTTATACTCTGAGATACATTTAATTACTGAAAAGGTTTTTACCAGAACCGGTATGTTATAAGAAGAAGGCATAGTATACTCCCCAAAAAAAAACATTATACGATAACACTTTTATTATTATTAATAAATAGCTTGCGTTTCGGCGAATCCGGGCCCTGCAGCAAAGATTGCCGATCATCCCGGGTTTGCAGCAGAGTAACAAGGGAACAGAAATTAGAGATATTGCATCGGCTGTCGGGATAAAAGAGTTATCCGAAAAGAATATAGCTATCGAATTGAATATTGAAATATGGTATTCTATATTTAATATTCGTATAAAGAGGTTTCGCTTGGCTTCACAACAGGATGTCGCAAAAATGGCAAATGTCTCATATATGACGGTTTCAAGAGTTGTTAACGGGACCGACAACGTCAGGCCTGAAACAAGGGACAGGGTTCTTGCGGCAATCAAGGAACTTTCCTATTACCCGAATGCCGCCGCAAGGGCGCTTAATAAAAAAAGAACGAATAACATAGGAATAATTCTGCCGAAAAAGGAATACCTGTTAACCGCCCCTTTTTATATTGAATTGCTTTTATCAATTGAGATGCATCTGAGAATTAAGGGCTACAGTCTTTTTCTCGGCTCCATGCACAGCGACGAAAAGACAAAGGATTGTTCCAGTTTGTATAAGGAAGGGAAAGTTGACGGGCTTATTGTATTCGCACCGGCGGGAAATGATCCGTTTATAACAAAACTGGTTGAAGATGATATTCCTTTTACTGTTGTTCTCGGAAGAAGTGATGACGTTGAATACGGCTATGTCGACGTAGATAACCTGAAAAGTGCGGCAACAATAATCAGATACCTTTTGGGGCTTAACCACCGAAAAATCGGGTTTGTCAGCGGAAATCTGATTGAAGTTAATGCAGCAGACAGGCTGACCGGTTATAGAACTGAGCTTGAAGCCAACGGTATTGTATACAGAGAAGATCTGGTTTATTACGGCGACTGGTCTCTGGAAAGCGGGTATAATGCATTAAACTCCCTTATGGATCTGGAAAATCCCCCTACGGCAATTTTCTGCTCAAACGACTATATGGCAATGGGAGTGATAAAAGCCGCCCATGACAGGAATATTTTAATACCGGAAGATCTTTCAGTTGTCGGGTTTGATGACCTGCAGTATTCATCATTCATTACCCCGGCTTTGACTACAATGTCCCAGCCAATCGGGGGGATGGCGGTAGAGGCCTCGGATATGATTGTAAACCGCATTGAAAATAAAGATTATGAATTGAAAAAAGTCATTCTTGATTCCGATTTTATAATCAGAAGTTCATGTAAAGAAATACCTGCAATATGATTGTTTCAAGCCAAAATTCAGACCAAACCAATTCTTCCTGTTGACATGTTTGAAAAAAATGATAATATTATACACAAATGTGTGCGGTCACATTTGTTGAATATGAAATAATAAATATAAGGAGCTTATATGAACGATAGCGGAATTAAAATTGTAACAATCGGAGGGGGATCCAGCTATACTCCCGAACTGATTGAGGGTTTCATAAAAAGATATAATGAATTGCCGGTAAAAGAACTTTGGCTGGTGGATATCGAAGAAGGCCAAAAAAAACTGGAGATCATCGGGGCCCTGGCGGAAAGAATGGTTAAAAAAGCAGAAGTTCCGATGAAAATTTTCACTACAACAGACAGAAGGGCCGCGCTGAAAGACGCTGATTTTGTTACTACACAGATCAGGGTCGGCGGAATGGACGGCCGGATAAAGGATGAAAAAATTCCCCTGTCATACGGTGTTTTGGGACAGGAAACAAACGGCGCCGGCGGCCTTTTCCTGGGGCTTAGAACAATTCCTGTGATTCTTGAAATAGCAAAAGATATGGCAGAGCTTTGTCCGGACTCATGGCTTATAAACTTCTCCAATCCGGCGGGCATGGTCACCGAGGCGCTTTTAAGATATTCGGTGCATAAAAAAGTAATAGGCCTTTGCAATGTCCCCGTCGGTGTTCATCGGGCCATGGCCGGAGTCATGAATATTGAGCCGGAACGTCTTCAAATTCATTTTGCCGGATTGAACCATATGGTTTACGGATTGAAAACATATCTGGACGGAAAGGATATTTCTGATCAGGTGCCCGAAATAATGATTGAATCGAAAGGGAAGATTACCATGAGTAATATTCCTCCGGTAGAATGGGAACCGGAGTTTTTAAAAGCGCTTAAGATTCTGCCCTGTCCGTATCATCGATATTACTACAAAACAGCAGAAATGGTTGAGGAAGCTGTTGAAGAGTATAAGCATAACGGAACAAGAGCGGAAAAGGTTAAAGCCATGGAAGGCGAACTGTTTGAGATTTATAAAAACATTGAGCTTGCTGAAAAACCGAAACAACTGGAAAGCAGGGGCGGGGCTTATTACAGTGATGCGGCATGCAGTTTGATCAATTCCATATACAATAACAAGGGCGATCTGCAAACCGTCAATACAATGAATAATGGTGCCATTTCGGATCTTCCGGATGAATCTGCAATAGAAATAACCTGTAAAATAACTGACAAGGGTCCAATTCCGGTTCCGGTAGGTGAGCTTCCTGTTCCTGTTAAAGGGCTTATTCAGCAGATAAAATCCTTTGAAAGGCTTTCTGCAGAAGCTGCGGTAACCGGGGATTATAATACCGGGCTGCTTGCACTGGTAATAAATCCGCTTGTTTCCAATGATAAAATGGCTAAAAAGATTTATAATGAAATGCTGGAAGCACATAAGAAATATCTGCCTCAGTTTAATCAAAAGAATAAACTGTAGTTGGGTTTCAACAGGAGAGACATATGAATAAAATCCTCGGAATAGATGTTGGCGGGACGAAAATTGCTACGATACTTGTTGATCCTGAACGAAACCTCAAAGTACTGGGTAAAAACAGGATAAATACCGAAGCAGAAAAGGGCAAGGCGCATATTATCGAAAATATCTTCGGTTCCGTGGATTTTATTTTAAAAAGATGTAATTTGACGGAAAATGATTTATCCGGGATTGGGATTGCCCTGCCGGGTCCTGTTGATAATGGTTCCGGTATCTCTTTTGAATGCCCGAATCTGAAAGGTTGGGTAAATGTTGAGATAAAAAAGATACTGCAGGAAAAATACGGAACATTTGTTTTTATTGAAAACGATGCGCGGGCTGCCGCTGCAGGAGAGGCCTGTTGCGGGGCCGGAAAAAACATCAGGAATTTTCTTTATATCACTATAAGCACAGGTATCGGCTGCGGGGTTGTAATCGACGGAAAATTGTACCGGGGAGCCGACGGCGCTGCCGGAGAACTCAGTCATGTTATTTTTTCTGACGGTCGGGAACTTTATTCTCTTGCTTCGGGAAAGGCTTTGCAGAATCTTTTTTCCATTCCTGCCGAAGAGCTGAAAGATCAGTACAACAGTGGAAATTCAACAGCCGTAAAGGCGTATGAGCATCTTTTACATTATCTCAGCATAGGCATCGCAAACGCGGTAACGCTGTTTAATCCCGGGGCGGTTATTATCGGCGGCGGGCTGTCAAATCTCGGAGATTTCCTGTTGAAGCCGCTTGAAAAGGAAGTTAAGAAAAAAGCCTTTTCTGTAAGCGGGGAAAATGTAAAATTTCTTAATGCGGAAAATAAAAATGATGCAGGCGTGCTTGGAATTGCTTCACTTGTAATAGACGAGCTGGCGAAATAATCCATGAGCAGATTTGATTATGAAATATGAATAGACTATAATTTGAATTACATAGAATTACATTTGTGGAAAAGAACAGTAATTTTAACCGGATGCAGTAAACGATTCCAACGGTTTTAGGCAGGACGGAAGATTTAGTTATGAGAACTGAAGAAATTAAAGAACTTCTGATTCAGAAAAACAGCATGCTGGATGCAATCATTGAAAGCTCTCCGGACGTGATTGTTTTTGCTTTGGATAAAGAATACAAATATATTTCCTTTAATGAAAATCATAAAAAAACCATGAAACAGATATGGGGAAAAGATATTTCAACAGGTATTAATATGCTTGAGGTTATCAGCCTGGAATCTGACCGAGAAAATGCAAAAACCAACTTTGATCGTGCCCTTGCCGGAGAATCTTTTGTTTTGGAAGAAGTATACGGCGACGATAAACTCTCCCGTCTTTATTGGATCGATTATTATTCTCCGCTGATTTTGCCTGACGGTTCAGTTATCGGTTTATCATGCTTTGTTTTGAATAATACAAAGCAAAGACAGGCTGAAGAAAAGGTTAAGATGCTTCTTGAGGAAAAGACTCTGATTTTGAAAGAAGTACATCATAGAATAAAAAACAACATGAATATCACTTACTCATTATTAAAACTTCAATCCGAATCCCAGACTGACGATCGGGCCAGGAGCATTCTGAATAACGCCGCAGTGAGAATTCAGAGTATGATGGTTCTTTATGAAAAGCTCTATCAGTCGGAAAATTTTCTTGATATTTCATTAAAGACTTATATTGATTCATTGATGGCTGAAATGGAAAATATAATATCAAAAGAGAACCCCATCACCATTAAGACAGAAATTGATGATATAAACCTTGATGCTAATATTGCATCCAATATAGGGATAATTATAAATGAATTATCCACCAATTCCATTAAGCATGCGTTTAAAGATCAGTGCGACTGTGAAATACATGTGAAAATCACACAGAAAGAAAACATGGTGTATATAGAATATTTTGACAACGGAATCGGTATTCCTCAGGATATTTTTACAGGTTCCAGTAGCGGTTTCGGAATTACCCTGGTAAAAATGCTGTCAAATCAGCTGAAGGCTGCTGTTGAAGTACGGGATGGCCCGGGAGCCAATATTAAGCTTGCTTTTGCCGTATAACAGCAAAAACATCAGCTCTTTTTTATTTACTCTGTTTTTGGATTGACACAGGCTAAAAACTGACTGAAAATATATAATCGATTATGAATTCTTTTGTTTTATTGTCAAAAGTTACTCCGCCGAAGTCGCGCGGTATATTTATTTCAAGGAAAAAACTTGAAGAGAAACTTACAGGGTTTATTTCAGATCCGCCGTCCGTTTCGCTGGTAATTGCGCCTCCCGGATACGGAAAAACTTCGCTGGTTTCTTCCTGGATTTCGGAGAACTCTCACTGTGCATGGCTAACCATAGGCAAGGCGGATAATATTTTTCTCTCATTTATCCGCTATCTCAATTCAAGTATAAGAAGGCCTTTTCCTGATTTCGGTGATTTGATTTCAATGACGGCCGCTTCTCCGATAAGCAGGACGCCTGAATATTATTCGGAAGTCTTTGCCTATGAAATTGAAAAACTGAACGATAATCTGACTTTGGTAATTGATAATTATCAGGATATAAATGACGGGAGGATAACGGAGTTTATTTCATCCATTCTGGATAATATGCCGGGCAACCTTAATTTTATGGTGTTATCACAGGAAGATCCCGAGTTTTCCATTTCCAGGCGAAGATTAACGCAGAGTATTAATGAATTGCGGCAAGATGATCTTGTTTTCAGTTTAGAAGAAATTAATGATGTTGTTACTAATAAAGCGGGTGTTTCACTTTCGGAAGAGTATATCAGGAAAATTGAAAAGAAAACTGAAGGCTGGCCGGCGGCCGTGTCATTATGCGCATTGTCGCTTTTAAAACTTGATGACGAAAGCCGGATGAAAACTATTGATAATTCATTAGCCAGTTATAACTATGTTATTGATTACTTTTCCGACTGGATTGTATCGGACATTGACAAAGATGTGCTGGATTTTATTGTTGATACGGTTTTAATGGAATCTTTTAATTCAACGTTAGCGGATTTTGTGCGACAGAAAACAGACAGCGAATCAGTGATTCGGCAGCTAAAAAAGAAGCATCTTCCGTTTCTTGTTCAGGAAACTGATCAGCAATGGTACAGGTACCATACGCTTTTTTCAGAATACATAAATTCAAGATATAAAAACCCTGATAAATACGGGATTTATTTTCGGGCTTCGGAATGGTTTGAAAATCACAATCATCTTAATGCGGCATTTAAATACGCAGTTTTGTCAGGCAGATCATCAAGAATTGAGGAACTGACGGTCAGAGAGTCTGAGAACATGTTTCTGACTGGAAAATTTGAAATTATAAGCGATTTTCTGGATGATTCAGAAAAAGCTCTTTTAAATAATCCGTCAGTTTTAAAGGTTAAACTCTGGGCTGACTATCTTGCAGGCAATTTTATCAGCATGGAAATCTTTAATGAACATCTGGATGAAAGTTTTGATTTTACAAATTCCGAAATACCCGGCCCTGTTTTATGTCTTAAAGCCTGGGTTCTTTACAGAACAGGCAATTCGTCATTTAAAAAATATGCTGAAGACAGCTTTTTACTTTTACGAAGTGAAAAAACATTTTACTCTTATATGGCAATAATTCTTCATGGAAAGAATCTTTTCCTTTCCGGCCGGGCTAAAGAAGCGGCGGAAATATTATCAGCAGCAGCAGCGGAACTGAAAGACTCGGGGAAGATCTTCATTTACTGCGTTGTTATAAACAACCTGATGTATGCTCTTTCAGCTTCCGGAAATTCCGGGGCGGCTTTGAAAATTGGAGAAAGAGTCTTGTCCGGTGAAATTTCTGATACAGCCTATATACCCGAAGAAAGTTTTATCCTGACTGCCATGGCAAGAATCTGCCTGGACAGCGGAAATTTAAAGAAGGCGGCTGAATATGCTGAGCAGGCTTTGGAATCCATTCATTTAATGGAAGTCTGCAGGTTTCTTGTAGAAGACAGCACTGTTCTTCTGGATGACATCAGGGAAAAATATAAAAATAACAGCCCTGATCCGGACGGACGGATGAAAAATGATATTCCGCCGGTTGAAGAACTCAGTAAAAGAGAGAAAGAAATCCTTACCCTGCTTTCCAGGGGTCATTCAAACAGGGAAATCGGAGAACTTCTTTATATAAGTACCGGAACCGTAAAATGGCACCTGAATAATATTTTCGGAAAATTGAATGTCGACAGCAGAATGCAGGCTATCCTGAAAGCCGGCAACCTGAATATTCGTTAAAAAACCATACCTTAACAATCAAAAAACCTAACTTTCGGCAGGGTTCTCTCATCCAAATCTGACGTATTATCAATATTACCTATGAAGAGATCTATATGGAAAACATAGAAATTGTTGTAAAAGGCCATATTGAAAGGGATTGGAAAGAATGGCTTGATGATGCAAAAACTCTTAAAACCCCGGAAGGGACAACTGTAATTAAAGGCTCTGTCAGGGACCAGGCGGAGCTTTTCGGTGTTTTGAACAGATTCAGGAATCTTGGGATCAGGATACTGAAAGTTGAATCTAACGAAAAAGAAATTCAGGAGGATTTCAATGACTAATAGACTAAGAAAATATCTGAAATTTATGGTTGCAATAACTGCAATATCAGTAATTGCCGGCTGCGCAACGTTTGAAGGTCAAATAGACCTGGAAAATCTGCCTAAAGATGTTACATGGATTTCGCCAGTTAATCAGGACGGGCTTAATGATGAACTTAAGGTAGAGTTCAGCCTCCCGCCCTATAAGGATCTTGTAATTTCAGAATACAGGATCATCATTGAAGATCAGACCGGAAAGACCGTCTACAAACAGGGTGAAGTATCAGCCAGAAAGAAAAAACCCGGAGTGAAAATACCCGAAAGTTTCAGCTGGGCCGGGGTAGATCAAAATGGAAAATATCTGCCGGACGGAGATTATTTCTATCATATCGATATTTTCTACGGAAATGAACAATCTTACAAATCTCCATCCTTCATGGTGATAATAGACAATACCGCGCCTTCAGTTGAAATTTCCGCTGCATATCCGTTATTTTCTCCCGATGGCGACGGCCGGCTGGATACAGTTAGAATATTTCAGCGGTTTTCAAGTATCGAAGCTAAATGGGAAGGCAAAATAATCAACAGCGCCGGAACAAGCGTTAAGACTTTTGTTTGGAAAGGAATAGCCACCGATTTTGTCTGGAACGGTAAAGACACAAGCGAGAAATATGTTCCGGACGGCGAGTATTCCTATATTATCAGCAGTACTGACGAGGCTTCAAACAAGTCTGTTTTCAGTCTGGATGGAATAACCGTGAATACCGAAAGGTCCCCGGTTTCAATCAGCAGGAATCTTGAATCATTTTCGCCGAATAACGACGGAAAGAAAGATACCCTGTTGCTGACAACTGATGCAGTAAGCACAACGGATTTAACCTCATGGACTGTTTCGATCCATAACAGTAAAGGCGAAACGGTCAGAAGCTATAGCGGTGAAAAATCTCTTCCAGCGTCAATCCTTTTTGACGGTAAAGATAATAACGGCAGAATCCTTCCCGACGGCTTCTATAAAGGGCATATCAGCCTTACTTTTAAAAACGGTAGTATGCCGGAGAATGTGTCACAGCTTTTCGAAATAGACAATGCCCCGCCGCTTGTTTATTTATCTGCAGCTTACCTTTTATTTTCACCTGACGGAGACGGAAGACGCGACACGCTGAAAATTAACCAGAGTACAAGCCAGGAAGATCTGTGGTCTGCATCAATTCTTAATAATTCGGGAAATGAAATAAGAAAACAAACCTGGACCGGCCGGGCATCTCAGTTTGAATGGAACGCTTTGGACAGTAACGGGATTAAGGTTCCGGACGGTACTTACAGTTATCGGATTGAATGCACCGACAAAGCAGATAATCAGACTGTGAAAGAGCTGAAGAGTATCAGGGTAGATACAAGAATTCCCGTGGTCAGGATTTCTTCGAATAACAAGGGTGCTTCTCCCGACGGCGACGGTATGAACGACTTTATATCATTTGATCTCACTACCAATATGCCTGAAGAAATTGGGACCTGGGGTCTGGAGATTATAAACCATAACGGAGATCTGACGAAATCATTTGGTTCAAATGAAATTACCAGTGCGCTTCCTTCCCGTATTGATTGGGACGGTGTAGACGAAAAAGGAATTATCCGGGAGGATGAATATACAGCCCGGTTAAATGTTGAGTATCTTAAAGGAAACTATATTACTTCAATAACGGAAAAAACCTTCAGAGTGGATATTACCGGGCCGGAAGCTGAAGTATCGGTTTCTCCTGCAATTTTCTCCCCGGATCAGGACGGTGTTGATGATATTCTGAGTATTAAAGCGACGGCAAAAGACGTCTCCGGAATAGATTTCTGGAAAATCAGGATAATCGATCCTGCCGGAAACAACTTTCGTACTTTTGCAGGGACCGGCGAATCAAGGGATGTCATAAAATGGAACGGCCTCTCCGATAAAAACGAGCTGGTTCAATCTGCGTCTGATTATTCAATTCAGTATACCGTAACCGATAAAATGGGAAATTCAACTGTGGCCGAAACCACTGTTCCCATAGATATTCTGGTTATGAAGGATGGTGAGAATTTAAAGATAATAATATCAAGCATTTACTTTGTACCCAACAAGGCGGATTATCTGAATGTTGATCCGGAAGAGAAGATGAAAAATCTTGCCACACTTGACAGGCTTGCCGAGATTCTGAAGAAATACAGCCAATACCGTATTCGTCTTGAAGGGCATACAGCCAGGGTTTACTGGGACAATCCCGCCAGGCTTCAAACGGAACAGGACGAAGTCCTCCTGCCGCTCTCTGTAGAACGAGCTGAAGTAATAAAGGAAGCTCTTATTGCAAGGGGAATCAATGCAACAAGACTTACAACCATGGGATACGGCGGTAACAGGCCGGTAGTTCCGCACAGTGATATTACAAACAGGTGGAAAAACCGGAGGGTAGAGTTTATACTGATAAAAAAATAGAGAGGTGTATCGAACATGAAATTTATTCTTGGAATAATCTTTGGAATACTGGTTCTGATCTTTATGGCGCAGAATCCGCAGGTTGTTGATATTACATTTCTGGCATGGACGTTCAGCATGTCGAGAGCGGTAATGTACCTGATAATATTTATCCTGGGATTTATTTCCGGCGGGCTGATAATAGGCCTGAAAAGAAAAAGAATAAGATAGTTTATAATATCTTCATAATTCTGTTAACCGGGGCATCAGGCTTGACGATGCCCCGTGTTATTTATCCTCGTTCAGCATAAGTATATCAAGCGGTGTGAAACCTGTTAAAATAAAAATGAAGGAATGGTTTATTGATCTGCAAAATAAAAAGAGTATACTTAGTCTATGAGTAAACTCGGCGTATTTCTGCTTCTGTTTCTGGGAGTCGCAGGCCTTTATCTTGAGCAACAGCCGTATGTTGTCTCCGGCTTTCCCTGGATTGTGAATCTGATTGATTATCTGCTGTTTTTGTTTATCATATCGGAAACTGCTGTCAGCTTCATAAAATCGCCGTATAAATCAGGATATATCAAAGCCCATCTGCCCTCGGTTGTTTTTCTGGGCGTATACAGCTTCTTCTTTATTGTTAACAAACTGAATCTGATCTTCTCTCCCGATACAACATCAGGGCTGAATTTTTTCTTTATCATTATAAGAAATATTCTTCTGATACTTAAAATGTACGGACGATTCAGAAAATTTACAGGATACCTTAACTCAATAGCTACAAAACCGGCGCAGACGGTAGTTCTCAGTTTTTTTATTGTAATACTGGCCGGTGCGCTGCTTCTGTTGCTGCCGTTTATGAGTACGTCAGGCCACATAAGGCTTATTGATGCTCTTTTTACTGCTACCTCAGCCGTGTGCGTAACCGGGCTTGCCGTAGTTGATACAGCGTCCCATTACACAATCTGGGGAAAAACCGTAATCATGCTGCTTATTCAGATAGGGGGCCTGGGTATAATGCTTCTTTCATCCTTTATGGTGCTTATGCTGAGGCGCTCGGTAAGCCTGAAAGACAGGAGCGTTTTAAGTTTTATGCTTGAAGAAAAGGACATCGCCTCAATCAGAAAAAGCGTAAAAAGAATAATAACATTAACCTTTTCTATAGAAGCCGCCGGAGCGGTGTTGCTGTTTCCCGTTTTTATAAATACGGACCTTGCTCCCGGTTCGGCCGTTTTTTATTCGGTTTTTCACTCAATCAGCGCGTTCTGCAACGCCGGCTTTTCTCTTTATTCGGACAGTTTCGAATCTTTACAGGGAAACATACCGTTGAATCTGATTATCTCTGCGCTGATTATTCTCGGAGGCATCAGTTTTATAGTTATTATTGATACGGCTGCGGGTCTTAAAAAGTTGTTTTCCGGTGATAAGCCGGCATTCTCGGTCAATACCAGGGTTGTCCTCAAGGTTTCCGGAGGGCTGATATTAATATCAATGCTTTTTATATACAAGCTTGAGCATGAATCCCTGTTGTACGGTATTGACCTGGGCCGGCAATACCTTTCCGCCTTTTTTCAGGCCGTAACACTGAGAACCGCCGGTTTCAATACTGTCAACTTCGGAGTACTTAGAAGCAGCACCCTGATGTTTATGATAGGCATAATGTTTATCGGCGGAGCGTCCGGAAGCACAGCCGGGGGCATAAAGGTTAATACTCTCGGTGTTGTCTGGGCGTACATTCATTCATTTCGACGAGAAAGAGATGAAATACTTCTGTATAAACACCAGGTTGCCCAGGTTAAAATACAGCAGGCGTTTATTGTTATTGCTTTTGCAGTAGTATCAATTTTTACTGTTTCATTTATTCTGATGATCACTGAAAATGCTGAACCGATAAATATCATTTTTGAAACCGTGTCGGCATTTGCAACAGTCGGATTATCAACCGGATTAACGCCGTTTTTAAGTATTGCCGGTAAAATATGTATAATATGCCTTATGTTCGCCGGCAGAATTGGCCCGCTGACATTATTAACGGCATCTTCAGGCCGGGAGAAGAAATCCAATATAACTTTTCCTGAAGCTTCGATATTAATAGGATAGGAGGTTAGGGTATGGAAAAAACCTTTGCTGTAATAGGCCTGGGAATGTTCGGATGGAAAGTCTGCCAGGTCCTGATGGAGAAGGGCGGGCAGGTTATAGCCCTCGACAACCGGCCTGAACAGATTAATAAAATCAGGGACTCCGTAACGCAGGCCATTCTGCTTGATGCAACCGATGAAGACTCAATCAGAGAGGCCCCGTTTGATCAGGTTGATGCCGCAATAGTTGCAATAGGCGACAATATAGAAGCAAGCATACTCACAACAAACCTTCTTAAACAAACCGGAGTTCCTTATATTGTTGCAAGGGCGGTAAACAAAACTCATTTCCAGGTACTGAGACAGCTGGGCGCCGACGAGGTAATAAATATCGAAGAGGAACAGGGCCGGCGAGTCGCTTTGAACCTGATTGCGCCGTCGGTAATGGAAAAGGTTGCGCTCTCCAAGCATATCTTTCTGGCCGAGATGTATCTTCCCGACGGGCTGGAAAACAGCAGTGTGGCTTCACTGGATCTTGTTAACCGGTTTCATCTCAGGCTTACCAGTGTCAGGAGAACAGTGTCCGAATTGAATACCGAAGGTTCGGCGGTAAGAAAGGAGTCACTGCTTTTCCCTGATCCGGAAGACAAGCTTCTGGAAGGGGACGTTCTTATTTTAATAGGGACCGAAGAAGATCTTGAAGCATTCCAAAAGAGTACGGACAACTGATATGATTGTAGTACGGTTAAAACGATTGGTAATATCTTTAGTTATTATTATCCTGGTTACTCTTCTGCTGGTTGTATCCGGGCTTTCCATAAACGGCGGAAAATCATGGTCTCTTGATCTTGAACTTCAGAATTTTTTCTTCTGGGGATTGGCGGCGCTCATCATACAGGTTTGGGTCGGAGTTTCTCTTCTGTTAAATCATAAAAAAATATTGAAGACTATCAGAAGGCTGACCTCGTTCGACGAAATACACAGCGCAAATGCAGAGAAGGCATTCAGGGAAATGGGTTCTCTGGGAGAAGAAATAAAAAAGGTTCTGAAGCATGAAAACCAGTTGTCGGCCATGAGATCCGAAAGAATCTCGGCATTAAACAGCCTTGCCGGCTCGTTGTGCGAAGGCTATTCCGAACCTGTCGCCGTTACTGATGTAAACGGTGTTTTGTTTGCAATAAGCAACAAGCTGAAAAGCCGTATACTGAAGGACAATGAAGGCAAATTAATTGGAAACATTCTTGAACTCAGATCCGATCTGAAACTTTCGGAAATTCTTGTGTTTATGGAAAAGCAGAGAGCGTCATGGAAAGAATCTGAAGATTCCGGAATAATCTGTACCCCGGTTTTCGACAGGAACAACTCGGTTCAATTCTGTATATGGGAATTCGAAACAAGTTTTTTTGCCGGCAAGCTTAAAGATCTTAATCAGCAGAAATCAAAGGTTCAGCCGACATACAGCAGAATCAAAGCCTTCATAAATCCGTTGCTGAAACGAAAATAATAGTATACCAAAATGCTCATGTAATATATTATATAACCAGCAAAAAGAACCCTGTAAGGAGAAACGAAATGAGAATGCTGGAAAATTTTTTTCCCGAATTTAGCGAGAAGCTGGACGATATAGATGCATTATATAAGGAAAAACGACTGATTGATGAAAAAACCTATCAGTTTATCTGTTTTGCATTATCGATAAAGGCAAGATCAAAACCCTGTGTGCTAAAGCATTTTAAAGGCGCCCTTGACGCCGGGGCAACAGTCAAGGAATTGTCTTATATCCTTGCGCTGGTAATGAGGGAAGCTGCCGGCGCAGATGACTGCTGGACTCATGATGTTTTAGGCGACTGGAAAGAAATTATAAAAGGCAATGTAAAATGCAGTTGTGAAACTGATTAACTTAACCGGCGTTTAGCCGTTGGCTTCTGCAGCATCAGTTCCTGCTTCATTTCCGGAAGAGGTTTCCGGAGTTTCAGTTTCAGAAACGGGAGGCGCCGCCGGTTCGGGCGGTCTCTCTGTTCGTATCACCAGCTCTTCCGTTTTTTCCCGGTGACGGATTTTAACAAATAATGTATTGTGCTGTCGATCATACCACCAGCCGCTTGAATAATTTTGAAAACGATGATCAGAGTTCCATCGGTATCCGAGCATATTCATCTGGTAGAACGGCGGGATGTTTCTGACGGCGAAAGTATGGGTCAGCCCGGCAGGGAAATCGAAAGCTATTCTGTAGCCGGTTTCATTTTTCTCAACAGTAAAGGTTTCAGCCTGGTTAAGCACGCAGATCTTCTCTCCGGTTTCCGCGTAAAAATAATCTTCAGCCGGAGCGTACGGACTGCCGGATAAAAGCGGATATACCGTTTCCGGGGTAATAATTCCCTCGGTAAGAAGATCGCCGGTATCGGACAGGCTTACAGTTTCAGGCAGATACCCTTCATCATTCGAGAGCTGCAATACCGAATTTACAAGCTCCCCTCCTATTGACTGATATTTATTTTCGGAATCTTTGCCGGGCATATTCATGAGCAGCATTCCGGTTTTGAGTGAAAGATACACCTGTGAAGTATTATTGCTGTTTGCTATGAAAAGCCTGTCTGAAAGCACCTTAAGAGAAGGCAGAATCGATAATTCAATTATATTTTCAAGATTATCGAAGCGCAAAGCAAGTTCCGGCTGCTTTAGCGAGAGTTCCGAGTAAAAGGCAAGCATTGCTGCGGCCTGGCCAAGTGTAAGATCGTGCCCGTTAATCTCTTCAGACATTTTTACAAGAGAATCAATCAGTTTTGCGGAATCTTCCGTCAGAACAGCAGCCGTCAGTTTGTCTTCTTCAAAAACGGAATAATCAAATGAATCAGTTTTTCTCAGCAATTCCGCAGGTTTATCATCAAGTTCTTCGTCGTAACTCCATATTGTGTTTACTATATTTCCGAACAGCGCGGAGCTGTAACCGGTAAGTTCGCGGCTGTGGCTTGCCGCCGCCTGGTTAAGCAGCTCCATGGTGCGGGCATATGATGCGGTCCCTATGCTTTCGGTAGCGGCCATGATCAGCGCTTTTTCACTGAAAGCGGATAATCCTGTTCCGGTTGCCCATGTGCCCCTGGTCTGGTTGTAACGGGCGTTCATAAGTTTTTCGTTGGCATTTTCAATATAGGCGGTTATTTTAAGCGAGAGCTGTTCCGGCGTAATGAGATCGGCATTTCCGCTTACCCAGTAGGTGAAGGCGTCCAGTCCTGAAACAGAAGCTTTTTCAAAGGTAAGTTCATTTGTTTCCGTTTCTTCAGGATATATGACGATGACATTATTATCAGCATTGAATGTACCTGATTCCGGAAGGGTGAGAAAAAAGCTTCCGAGAGTCTCCGATTCGGCCGAGAGTACCGGAACGCCCTCCATGGAACTGAGTTCGGTTTCCTTTTCAGCTACCGGAAGATGTATGTACTTAATAGATTCCGGATCTTCTGCCGTAATGGATATATGAATTATTTCATTGTCGTTCGGAGAATAATAAAAGCTGACGCTGATGCCTTTTGTAAGTCTGATGTCAATTCCGGATGCTGTAACACGGTAATCCTGCGGTACTGTTTTGTGGGTAAGTCCGTCCTGCGAGAACACCAGCAGCGGGTTGTTTTTGCCGAAAGAAAAATTAATACCGTTACAGTGGACCGACAGTTCGGTAATTTCATCATCTTTGCCCGGAGCCCCGGCATGTGTTCTGCCGTTCATCGATATTCCGGAAACCTCCGCCTGAAAAGATCTGGAACCGGAAAATTGCATGTATAATAAAAAACCGATCACCGCAATATATACTATCGGGATCAGAAAATAGGCTTTGTTAATTCTTGTATTCATATCCGCGCTTATATTACCAAGGCTGGATGACTTTGTCGAGATTGCTTTGATATTTAAATGAATGTATATTAGCAGGATGAAGGTTCCGGTTAGCTGCAACAAAGACTGCGGGGCGGGTTGTCCTCTTGTTGCCGAAATAAAAGACAACAGAGTTATACGAATTGCCGACAATCCCCGCAAGGGCAGGTGGATGAGCGGCTGTGCGAGGGGATACAATGCACACAGGCTTACAAATCATCCGGAACGTCTCGTCAGCCCCCTTTTGCTTAACCGCAGAACGGACCGGCTGGAAAAGGCCTCCTGGGATGCCGCTCTTGATTATACTGCGGAAAAGCTGTTGCAGCTTCGAAAGCTTTACGGGGCCTCTACGGTAATACGACTGGGAGGCAGCGGGTCCTGCAGGGGCGCGCTTCATAATACCTCAACGCTGACGCAGCGGTTTTTGAAACTTTTCGGCGGATATACCGAAACAACGGCGTCATACAGTTCCGCCGCGGCAAGTTTTGTAACCCCCTATGTGTTTGGAACCTCAAATGCCGCAATAGACGCCGGCAGCCTGATGCAGACGCGCTTTGTACTTTTGCTTGGGGCCAATATCGCCGACCTGCGTTTCGGATGCGAGCTTTTTAACCGATTGAAATTCCTGAGAAATCAGGGTGTAAAAATGATTGTGGTTGATCCGAGAAAAAGCCGCACGGTTGATGCTCTGAATGCCGAATGGATACCAATCAGACCCGGTACAGATTCGGCCTTTATTGCCGGGGTGATATATGATCTCTGCGAGGACGGCGGAACAGATTCAGCCTTTATATCCAAATACTGCCATGGTTTCAGCGAATATAAAGAATGGCTCTACGAGCATCCGGTGAAAAGTCCGAAATGGGCATCAGTCGTCTGCGGAACATCCGAAGATTCGGTCAGGGAGGTTGCCGACTGCTACAGACGATACAAGCCGGCCGCCTTAATTCCCGGTCTGTCGATTCAGAGGACCCTCGGCGGGGAGGATTCAGCCAGGTCGGCAATGGTTCTGCAGGCTGTTACGGGAAATACCGGCGTAAAAGGCGGATCGAGCGGTGCAAACATCTGGGGGCCTATGACAAAGGTCCGATGCGGAAAAATCAGCTCCGTGCCGAAAGGATCTTTTGCCGACATGCGGTATGTTCCGGTTTACAGCTGGCCGGATGCAGTTTTAACCGGGCTGCCGGACGGTCCTCCTGTAAAGGCGGCTTATAACTGCGGCGGAAATTATATGCTTCAGGGAGCCGACAGCAAAAAATCAGCAAAGGCGCTGACGTCGCTTGATTTTTTTGTAACCCATGATATGTTTCTGACCCCGACCGCCGAACTGGCCGATGTTGTGCTGCCCGCGGCTGATTTTCTGGAACGCAATGATATAGTCTTTCCCGAAGGCAATTTCCTCTTGTATTCTGCAAAAGCCGTTGAGCCGCCGCCCGGGGTGAAGACCGATTATGAAATATACAGCCTGCTCGCTGAACGGCTCGGCTTCAGGGACTTGTTTACCGAAGGCCGCGATGAAGCCGCATGGC
Source organism: Spirochaetia bacterium (assembly GCA_963675665.1). Lineage (GTDB taxonomy): Bacteria > Spirochaetota > Spirochaetia > UBA9216 > UBA9216 > Thalassospirochaeta. Next base: position 650,616 of record OY776510.1, on the reverse strand, counting down.
TGGATCATTTTTTAAGGAATTCGGAAGTTGACAAACCGGACGAATTTAAAGAACGCGGCATCTGGTTCGGCGCGGATGATTCCCGCGTTGCGCTCGCGGATTTTATAGCCGATCCGGACGGTTCCCCGCTGAATACTCCCTCGGGCAGGATTGAAATAAGTTCAGGTGAATATTCTAAACTCGGCGGAAGCCCGTTTCCTGTTTACACCGATTACCGGCCGCCCGGTAAAATTCAGCTGATCACGCCGCACCAGCGAAAACGGATCAATTCGCAGTTTATAATAATGGAAAAAAATCAGCCGCTGCTGCTTATGAATACTACCGACGCACTGGCGAGGGGAATTGTCGATGGAGATACGGTAGAAGTTAAGAGCAAAGACGGATGCCTGACTATAGGCGTAGAACTTTCGGAAGATATTATTCCCGGAACAGCCTGCCTGGATTGCAGTTATTCAAATATACTTACTTCAACAGAACCGACAATGCCTTCCGGCGGCTCAAGAACTCATTCAACTTTTGTTGACATTGAACGCTGTTAGAAGCAAAATATAAATATGAAACATTCCGGGATAAAACAGGCGGCATCCGAAGCAATAGAGTCCGAACGGGATTCCTTGATTGCTCTGAGCAGATATATAAATGAAAACCCCGAAACAGCGTATAAAGAAAAAAAGGCATCAGCTGCGCTTGTCGGGTATCTGGAAGCCCGGGGCTTCAGGATAACTACACCGGCCGGGGGGCTTGAAACGGCTTTTATTGCCGATTGTTTCCATACGGAAGAAACTTCCGGCTCCGGAAGACGGGATACAGCAGAAGAGCATATAACACCGGTTGCATTTATTGCGGAATATGATGCTCTTGAAGGTATCGGTCACGGCTGTGGTCATAACCTGATAGCGGCCGCCGCCGCGGCTGCAGCGACCGGTACAGCGGCAGCTTTAAAGGCTTTTCGGCGTACTGCTGAAAATGAATATCTTCCCAAATTTAACGGACCTGTTTTCAAGGTAATTGGTACTCCGGCTGAAGAGGTTCTTACCGAAACAGCAGGAAAAAACAGGCTTATTGAAGCCGGGGTTTTTAACAATATCGGAAACTGCCTGATGTTTCATCCCTGGATTAGAACCGGCGTCGCCGTTAAGGACCTTGGGGGAAAAGCCTTCAGGATAGAATTTTCGGGAAAAGCTGCCCATGCCGCAGCTGACCCATGGAACGGACATAATGCCCTGGATGCCGCAGTTATGTTTTATAACTCGGTAAGCATGATGCGGCAACAGCTGCCGAAAGGATTGAAGCTTCACTGTATTATTCCTGAAGGCGGAAAACTGTTGAATATTATTCCCGAAAGCGCAGCAACAGAGGTGATGCTGCGCTCAACCGAAGTAGAAGACCTGGAAACCGGTGAAAACATGATCAGGGATTGCGCAGCGGCGTCTGCCGCTTGCGCCGGGTGCAGCCATAATCTGGTATCAATGGCAGCTGTAAAACCGATTCTTTTCAACCCGAAACTTTTTGAGCTTGCGGCAGCCAATATGAATGCCGCAGGCGAGACGCTTGAACGGCTGCCTGTATGGGAAGCTTCATCCGACTTTGGTGATGTAAGCCGGATGATTCCTTCTCTTTCTCTGCTTTATAAGACTCATGATGAGCAAACATGCTGGCATTCGCGTGCGGCGGCAGATACGGCAAATTCGGCAGAAGCTGCGGATGCCATGTTCAGGGCGGCAAGGATTCTTGCGGCGACAGCAATAGATCTGATTTTTGAAAAAAATTGAATATCGGCTGACGATTTGGAGATTTTTTTATCGATAACTTGACAGCGTAATAATCTGCCTATATATTAATATCACAATCTTTGTATATAGGCAGGTTTCAATGAAAGTAATAGTTATCGGAGGCGTCGCAGGCGGTGCAAGTGCTGCCGCAAGACTGAGGCGGCTTGATGAGCATGTCGAAATAATAATGTTTGAAAAGGGACCGTACATTTCCTATGCGAATTGCGGGCTTCCGTATTACATAAGCGGGACTATTTCAGAACGGGAAAACCTTCTTCTTCAGACACCGGAAAGCTTCAATGAAAGATTCAATATAGACGTAAGGGTTTTAAACGAAGTTGTCGCAATTGACCGCGAAGCAAAAGAAGTTTCGGTAGAAGAAAAAACCCCAGAAGGTGAAATAGTCAGAAAGTACACCGAAAGTTACGATAAAATTATTCTTTCTCCGGGCTCAAAACCGATGAAACCGCCGATTCCGGGAATAGACCGTGATAACGTACATACGCTCTGGACCGTGCCGGATGTTGATAAAATAAAGACCTGGCTGGATGAGGAAGAACCCTGTCACGCGGTTGTTGTTGGCGGCGGGTTTATAGGCCTTGAAATGGCTGAAAACCTTGTTGAGCGAAACATCCAGGTAACACTTGTTGAAGCGGCGCAGCAGGTAATGGCCCCGCTTGATTTTGAGATGGCGCAGATAACCCATCGGCACCTGTTCGAAGAAGGTGTTGATGTTCATCTGGGCAGTATGGTTAAAGCATTTGAAGCCTGTGATGATCCCGGGAAAACAGCTGTTGTGCTTGCCGACGGCGCAAGGATGGAAGCGGATATTGTAATGCTTGCAATAGGCGTCCAGCCCCAGACGGATCTGGCGAAGGCTGCAGGCCTGAAGCTGAACCAGCGGTGCGGAATTGTCGTCGACAAGAACCTCCGAACATCAGATCCGGATATTTTTGCCGTAGGCGATGCTGTCGAAATAGAAAATTTCATTACCGGTGAACCTACAATGATTCCCCTGGCCGGGCCTGCCAACAAACAGGGCAGGATGGTAGCGGCGAATATTCTGGGAGGATCTGAAGAATACAGCGGAACCCAGGGAACAAGTATTGTCAAGATTTTCGATATAACTGCTGCTTCGACCGGGTTGAACGAGAAGGCCCTGAAAGCAGGCGGAAAAGAATACGGCAAGGATTACCTCTTTACGATGACCCATTCGAAATCACATGCCGGTTACTATCCGGGAGCTTTTCCGCTGGATATGAAAATGATTTTTGAGCCTGCAAGCCGGAAGGTCCTTGGAGCCCAGATTGTCGGATGGGAAGGCGTAGACAAACGAATCGACGTACTTGCAGCGGTTATCCGCATGGGCGGCACCATAGATGATTTGATTGAGCTTGAACTGGCTTACGCGCCTCCCTACTCTTCAGCCAAGGATCCTGTGAATATGGCCGGATATGTTGCTGAGAATATGCTGGAAGGGCTTGTTGAAAATGTTAACTGGAACGAGCTGGACAATTTCACCGACGCTGTATTGCTTGATATTCGTGATCCGGAAGAGCAGGAACTCGGCGCAATTCCCGGTTCGGTGCTTGTTCCCCTGTATGAACTGCGAAGCAGGCTTGGAGAACTGGACAGGGAGAAGCAATACATAATTTACTGTGCCGCCGGGCTTCGCGGTTATATTGCCGCCAGAATGATGACCCAGCACGGGTTTAAAGATATTAAAAATCTGGCCGGCGGATTCAGCACATGGCAGCCGGCAATGTGGAACAAAACGGATACATGCGGTCCGGCGGATGCGGGACTTAAAACTGTCGATTTAAAGGAGGTAGCAGGAAAAATGGCTGATATACATAAGGGTAACGTACTGGTTATTGATGCATGCGGGCTTGCATGTCCGGGTCCTATAAAGAAGGTCTACGAGAAGATTGCTGATATTGAAGAGGGAGATGTTCTTGAGATCCATGTTACCGACCCGGGATTTAAATCCGACATAGCCGCCTGGTGCAAACGAACCGGGAACACGCTTCTTAACATAGAAAAACGGGACAAGGCCTTTGTGGCAAGAATCAGAAAGGGCGATCTTAATCAGGCTCTGCACGATCTGGGCGGGCGCCACCAGGTACAATCCCGGCCTGTTTTAAACGACAAAACTATGGTTTGTTTCAGCGGAGATCTGGACAAGGCAATTGCATCTTTTATTATTGCAAACGGCGCGCTTGCAATGGGCCGCAAGGTTACAATGTTTTTCACCTTTTGGGGGCTGAATATAATACGAAAATCCGAAAAGGTTCCTGTAAAAAAGGATATTGTAAGCAAAATGTTCGGCGGAATGATGCCCAGGGGCGCTGAAAATCTGAAGCTGTCCAAAATGAATATGGGCGGAATGGGCGCGGGAATGATTAAAGGGCTGATGACCAAACATAATGTTCCGCTTCTTGAGGAATTAATTCAGCAGGCTGTTGACGGCGGAGCAAAGCTTATTGCCTGTAACATGAGTATGGATCTTATGGGGATAAAAGCGGAAGAACTGATTAATGGAATTGAATTCGGAGGAGTTGCAGCCTATCTGGATGCCGCAGAGGATGCCAACGTTAATCTTTTTATCTGAAAAACTAAATACTCGCCGATTCCGGGCGGATTGAGATATCAATCCGCCAGAATTGTAATTACTACCTTTCGTGACCCTCCGCGGTTGCGGTGTTCGCACAGGTATATTCCCTGCCATATGCCCATATTGAACCTTCCGTTTGTTACCGGAACAGTCAGCTGCGGTCCGAGAATGGAACTTTTTGCATGCGCAGGCATGTCGTCGGGACCTTCAAGCGTATGCTCATACCATGGTTCGTTTTCCCGGATTAAATTACTGAATATTGATTCCATATCTGTTCGTACATCCGGATCCGCGTTTTCATTCATGGTAAGAGACGCTGAAGTATGTTTAAGGTGAATGAATGCAAGACCTTTTTCGACGGCGCGAATTTCCGGAATCAGCGATTCAATTTCCGCTGTAACAAGATGAAATCCCCTGCTTCGGGCTTTCAGCGACGCTTCTTTCTGAATTATTTTCATATGCCTATTTTATATGATTCCCAGGGATCGCTCAATCTCATTAACGGAACTGTGGTTCAGGATCTCATCAGCCAATGCTTTTGCTTCAACCATCCCGATTTCTGCGATAGCCTTCTGGGTTTCATAAAGAAAACTTGTTGAGACGCTCAGGTTTTCAATTCCGATGCCCAGCAGGAACGGGATATATTCTTTCTGGTGCGCCATCTCTCCGCATAATGTCAGTTCAACCTTATGCCTTCCGGCTGCGTCGGCAATATGTTTCAGCCCCCGAAGAACAGACGGGTTATGCGGATTATAATAATCTTTCAGCTTCTCATTATTTCGATCTACTGCCAGCATATACTGAATAAAATCGTTTGTACCGACGGAAAGAAAATCCACTTCCGTGCATACATGATCAAGTATTGCAAGCAGCGACGGAATTTCCACCATTGCGCCTATTTCCGGCATAACAACATCCGTTCCGCTGTTTTTAAGATCTTCAAAAGACTGAAGGACCAGTTCTTTTGACGTTTTAAGTTCTTCCATGGTAGAAATCATCGGAAACATAAGTTTTATCCGCCGGTTTCCTGCTGCCCGGAGAATGGCCCGAATTTGCGAACGAAATATTGCCGGGTTCTTAAGGCTGAAGCGAATCGATCTTAAACCAAGAAACGGATTTTCTTCGTTATAATCACGATAGTAGGATAAAACCTTGTCTCCGCCGACGTCCAGGGTCCTGAATGTTACAGGTCTGTCTCCGGCAAGATCAATAATCTGCCTGTAAACTGAAAATTGTTCCTCTTCGGTCGGAAAGCTGTTTCTAAGCAGAAATGGAAACTCGGTCCGGTAAAGATCTATCCCTTCTGCGTTTAATCTGACAGCTTCTTCAAGGTCCGGTATCAGGTTAATATTTGTCAGCAGCCCGATTTTTTTCCCGCAACGGGTACGGGTTTCATCGGACAGAAATCTTTCTTCTTTCGACCAGTTTCTGTTTTGTAAATTTCTGAAATCCTTCATAATTTCCGGCGAAGGGTTAATGCAGATTTTCCCTGAATCTCCGTCAATTCCAACCGGCAGAGGCCTGTCTGTTTTTATTAAATCCGGAAAATCTGCAATTACAAGCGGCAACTTGAGAGATTGTGCCAGAATTGAGATGTGGGCGGTCAGCCCTCCGGATACCATCAGAATGCCGGAAGTCTTTTCGGTTGCAAGCATCAGAATGTCCGACGGATAGAGTTTCTTCGTTATGACAATTTTACCCTTTGCATTTACCGGAGCGGTTTCTTCGCCAAGAAGGTTGGAAAAGATTCTTTGAACAAGATCTTCAATGTCCTCGATCTTTTCTCTTACAAAGGGATTCTCGCTCTCCATAAAGATTTTTATATAATTTTCTGCAACGTTCAATAGTGCTGTCGGGGGATTTATTCCGGTGCTTATCCGGTTTTTAATTTCATTGTTAAAACTTCGATCCTTCAGAATCATAAGATGTGATGTGAAGATTAATGATGCACTGTCCGACAGATTTTTTTCTACACCTTCCTGAAGATCAAGAAGCTGTTTCTCGGTTTTTCTGATAGCCTGTTCCAGTTCTTTGCTTGTGTAGATGTGATCAAACCTGACGCGTCTGAGCTCGGTAAAACTCCGCTTTCGGTCGAGAATAAAGCTTTCTCCGAATGCCTGCCCCGGAGAGGCTCCTGTTCCTTGAAGGAGCATCTGGGTGTTGAATTCCAGCGATCCTTCACCGGGTTCCAGGCTGGTATTCATGGCCTCCGTATAGAATATTCTTGCATTTTCCAGAATGTTCGCCAGCTGGGAGGTTAATACCCTTATCGTTCCTTCATCGATCCTGTTAAACGACCGCTTGACTCTTTCCAGAAACAGGGCGCCGACCGGAATATTTCCGCGCTTAATCGGGACGGCCATTGTAAGTCTTCGTTTTGAACCGTATTGAATCCTTCCGGATTCAACGGCTGTTCCGCACAGGCTATCGCCTTTTTTAAGATGAAGCGGCTGGCGGTCAGTTTCAGAGCTGTCTTTGTTAACTGTTTTTTCAGATGCCATAAAGACAAGCTGATCGGAGTTTTCGTCAAGCAGGTAGACAGAACATCCGCTTATGCTCATATGTTTGTATATTAATTCAATTACTCTTTTTAAAAATGTTTCAATATCCTCTGAATCATGAAAAAGCCAGTCCAGTTCACTGAATTCAAAGAGCATGTTGTATCGGTGTCTGAAAATCATGTTTTTAATATAATAAAAAACCGGCGGAAAAATAATAAAATATAAAAAAAACGCGCAGGGAGACTATTTGGAGGATTTACCACCGACGAGTTTAACCTGATCCTCCGGGTAACAACCGGAATGATCCGAAATCGGTGCTCTCCCTGCGCTGAAGACTGTATGTACTTCTGCTTTAAATCTAATTCCGCCGGGGTGATAATTCAAGAGTTTTAATATTTATTTTTGAATATTTAAGCTTTTCAGGCTCAGCAGATAATTCCTTCCGCCGCCCTTATTCCGCTTGCCCAGGCTGCGGTTATTCCGCGGCTGGTGCCTGCCCCGTCTCCGGCGAAGTATATGTTATCGTAGGCCTTAAAACTGCTGTTGAGATATTCAGGTTTATTGGCATACAGCTTGATTTCGGGATAATACATGATTGTCCCCGGATGAAGGACCCCGGGAATAATGGTGTCAAGCGCCTTCATCGATTTCCATATTCCCCTCAGAATTTTGGCCGGCATTGAAAGACTGATGTCTCCAGGGGTACATCCAGGCTGCGTCGGTTTAAAATCGTAAAGATCGTCGTTGAATGATTCGGCTTTTGATCTTTTACCGAGCCTGAAATCTCCCACCCGCTGCATTATGGGTTTTCCTCCGCCCATCAGCATTGCCTGCAGTCCCAGATTTTCAGCAAACTCCTGTCCGCTTGCAAGGGGTTCGGTAAAGGTGACCGTTTTCAGCATGGCAAAATTTACAAGGCCGTTCGGAGCCTTGTTGCTGGAAAAAGCATGGCCGTTTACGCTGAAATAAGGTTTGCCGGATGCGGTTATATACTTCTCACGAACAACGTGGGCTGCGCCGCTGTTTGTGCAGAACGTTCGTACTTTATCGGGGAAAATAAACTTGGGGTCATAATAGTCGGAGACTATCGGGTAATTTTCAATTCTTGTTTCTATCCTGATGCCGATATCGACAATATGGTCTATATAAGAGACTTTAAGCTTGTCCATAACGGATTGAAGAAAACGGAAACCTTTGCGTCCGGGCGCTATTATCAGGTCTACATATTCGAAATTCCCGTGATCAGTGACAATTGTTTTTCCAGACGGATCGATATCGGTCATCTCTGTTTCAAGTTTTATATCAACTCCCAACTGTTCGAGTTCCGATGTGAGCTGTTTTATAAGCTGCAGGCCACCGTCGGTGCCCAGATGGGTCTGCCTGATGTCAAGCATCTCTACTCCGAGGTTTTGTGCCCGTTTAAAGTAGGTGGAAAGGTTTTTCTTGCCCAGCATATTCGGTTTCAGTTTTTTGATTACTTCATCCAGGTAATGTTCGGCCTGCTCCCTGTTCCAGTTTTCGAGGGGAAACCCTATGGGAAAGGTGAAATTCATTTTACAATCGTTCCGAAGTCCGCCGGTGGAAACCTTTTCCTTTTCCAGCATAAGAATTTTCAGTTTCTCGTTCTTTTTTGCCAGGTGGAATGCGGCCCCCAGACCGGCCGGTCCCGAACCGACGATGATTACGTCATATTTATTCATGAAATTCTCCAATTACCATTTATGCTTATCACCAACCGAAGAGCTTAGAGCAAATCGAAGTAAATGTAAACAATATTAATCAGCATAAAGGATGTATTCAGGGTAGAAGTAATCGGTTCCGCTGCCTGTATCTGTTAATCCTCTCGAGCTGGAGGTTGATACAGTTATCTGGGTTGAAAGATCGGCATAACCGCTTTTGGAAATTGTAAGGCTGTAAGAACCGTCGTCAGTCAGCAGTCTGAATTGTCCCGAGGCGTCCGACAGGGTTTTCAAATCCGGATACGGGATTGGCTCAAGACTCCGGCTGCCTGAAGTGTTGTCGAGAGTTATTTCTGCTCCGGCAACCGGTTGCCCGTTCGTATCAACTACAATCCCGCCGGTGCCGGCTTCAGCAGACAAGATTATATTAATAAGCGCCTCTTTATGTGCTTCCCAGGTTGAATCAAGAATATCCGAGTCTTCGACGGAAAAATACTGATCTCCGTAAAGTTCGATTGAATAGGATGCCGTGCCGTGTACTCCAAGGGCCCAGTCGCCCATTGACCCCCAGAACGGATACCAGTCGGCGCCTTCCTGGTAATGGAAATAATAATCAAACGGATAGATATCTGAAGCGACAACCCTGTCGGCATAGTCTTCGCCGAGTGTTTTTATAAAGGGATAATTCTGCAAATACTGATTTTCAAAATCAGTTTCGCTCGTCTCAATTGCATCCCACGGCGCATAAATGCCTGCGCCACCGTCGGTTGTGCCTGAGCTTCCCCAGCTGTAAGAGGTATGAAGATTCAAAGACAGGCAGTATCCGTAGTCGGCAAAATCGTCCCTGACTGCCCGGCTTTCGCGCTGATCAAAGGGGTATTCGCCATTGTTGGATTGCGAGCTGTCCCAGTTCCAGCCGAAATTGCGGTTAAGATCAACGAAGTTGCTGTTGTAGCGGCGTGATGCAGCCAGTCCGTCGGGGTTCAGCGTCGGCATAATATGAAGTTTCAGGTTGTCGACAATGTATTCGGCCCCGGCGTCTCCGGTATAATAAGCCTGTACCAGATATTCAGCCAGTTTCATGGGTATGCCTGTGCCTATCTGTTCATGGCCGTGAATTCCTCCGTTTATCAGAACAGCAGGTTCATCCTCAGTAATTCCGGGTTTATCGGATATTTCAAGGACGAAAAGACTTCTGTCGTTTTCGGAGTATCCGATTGTTCTGAGCTCTGTTATACCGGTGTAATTCTGACTGATCCACTGCAGGTAGGCTTCCACTCCGTCGGGGTCACAGAAGCAGGTTTCCGGAACCGGGGGATCTCCGAATCCGGTCGGAGTTTCGGAATGATTGCAGGACATAAAAATAATAAACGGGATCAGGATTATTGCCGGCAATCTGTAAAACCTCATATTAAAAACATAGCACTGCTGCGGAAAGGCATCAAGGTTATTTCCGGCCCGATAAAGCTGTCCAACAGTCTTTCCCTGCAGCCTTGTTCCTTGACCGTATGAACTAAAAGCTATACCTTATTTAGTATGAATAATTTGCTGAGAAAACAGTTCAGGTATACATTTTCGAATGTATCATTCATCCTGATAGGTCTTAACCTGGCGGTTTTTATCGTGAATATGATTGCCCCCAAAACGATGTATTATCTTGCTATGATTCCTTCGTTTGTTTTAAACGGTTTCGTCTGGCAATTTATGACCTATATGTTTGTTCATTCCGGAATAACCCACATTGCATTCAACATGCTGGCGCTGTTTTTTTTCGGCCAGGCGGTTGAGCGGCAGATGGGCAGCCGGGAATTCCTGTTGTTTTATCTTTTAACCGGAACCCTCGCCGGAGTTTTTTCGTTTATAGTGTATTTTATGACCGGAACAAATGTTGTTCTTCTAGGCGCTTCCGGGGCTGTTTACGCAGTATTGTTTGCATACGCGGTTTTTTTCCCTGATTCGAGGATTTTCATTTTCGGGATAATTCCGGTAAAGGCGGCAATGCTGGTTATGATTTATACCGCAATTGAGCTGTTGTCGCAGTTCGGCAGTTACCGCAGCGGGGTTGCGCATCTGACCCATCTTGCCGGATTCGGATTTGCATTTCTGTATTTTGTTATCAGGCTGGGAATAAATCCAATCAATGTTTTTACCGGAAAGAACCGGTAAACGGCAGTATTGATGTTAAAAAGTAATGTCGTAAGAATCCTGATTTTTACATCAGTATTCTTTTTATCCTCAGTTGCCGTATTTTCATATACTGATCCGGAATATGACACCATAACCATCCGGGGCGGTTTTTTTGTCCTGCTTGAACCTGCAGGGCCCTTCGAGCTGGAGGTATATGATGAAGAAAAAGCGATCAGACAGCTTCTCGAAGAAGCGCAATACGTTTTTTCAGCCATGATATACGGATTTAATTTTGTGTATATACCGAAAGACAGTTTGAGGGGGGTAGAAGAGGAATTCAGCTTTGCTCCGGTACATACAATTCCATGGGGCGATTCAGGGCTCCGGGTGACGGACGGCCGTTATAAAAACGGCCGATACGATGCCGAAATTTCATATGAAATCAGTGAAGACCAGGTGCCCTGGGTGGTAAGCTGGGAAACCAGTGTTCTGCCTGCAGTGACTGCAGTCGGAGAAGGCCCCCTGTTCTCCGGTATAGAAGGGAAAAAAGAAGCTATAGGAAATTCCGTCAAGGAATCGCTCAGAAACTATCTTCGTCCCCGTATTTATGATAAACCGCGCAGAATTTCCGGCCTTGCCCGTTTGTCGGAAGTCCCGTATATTACAATGGATGCCGGAAATTATATCTGCAAGGCCAGAGTGACTTTAAGACTGGAAGAAATTCTTGAGTATGAAATCTATTGACTGCCTCTGTTGCGGCGAATGTTGCCGCGGCGGAATGCATGTTTTTCTGAATCCGCAGGACCTGGTCCTGATGGGGCGGTTCCTAGGTTTTTCTGACACGTATGAATTGTTTGAGCACTCTTACCTTGTAATTGATTATGAACGCAACAACGCGCCGCTGCCGAGAATCCGCTTCAGTCTGGGGCCGGCCGGATGCTGCCCATTCCTTGAGAACAGATTAATCGAGGATGAACCGGGTAAAACCAGGCTGACAGGCCAGTGCAGGCTTCACCCTGATTCCAAACCGCTTGTCTGTCTGCTTGCTCCGTTCTGCCGGGAAGTGGACACCGGTTCCGGCCGGGAAGATTGGGGGTTTTTACCACCTCTTCAGGGTTGTCCCGGGTGCAGCGGCAATGAAGCGGCAGATCTTCCCGGCTGGCGTCCGCCGGAAAACCTGAAGGAGAGGCTTGATGCAGAAACCGTTTTTTTTCGGGAACTTGAAAAACTGCTTGAAGCCGGGACGCCGTCGGAAGTGATTATTGACAAACTCTACCATATTGATATTTAAAAGGATTCAGGAGAAGTGATTGACTGAACAGATTCAGGTCGGCGTTATACCGTACATCGTAAGAAATAATTCTTACCGCTTTATAATTGTTACCAGCAGAAAGCATCCGTCGAAATGGATTTTTCCAAAGGGACAGCAGGAAGAAGACAAGAAAGACCGTGAGGTAGCTGTAAATGAAGCCTTTGAAGAAGCCGGAATAATCGGTGCTCTCAAGGGCAAAGCCGTTAAAATAACAGTAATAAAAAAAACGGAATCGATAACCTATAAACTGTATCCTTTCAAAATAAGCAGAATATGTCGGAAATGGCCTGAACGTAAAATCCGAAAAAGGCAGTTTGTCAAATCAAAAAAAGCCCTAAAGCTGCTTGTTAAAAATCCTTATTCTGAAGCTCTCGAGGTATTTTTAAAGAAGGGTTCCTGAACCGTCGGGGTTTTGAATTATTCCCGGATTATATATTATTGTTTGCTATAAGATATTCGTATACCGCGTTCTGAGAACGGATGATTTTACAGTTGGCCTTTTTCTGTACGAATTCGTTTTTCATATCGGGATCAAGGATTCTTGCCTTGTAATTATCGCTCCACTGAATCTCGAAAATATCCAGAAGTTTCTTTTTCAGCCTTTTGCGGTAAACCGGGCAGGTGACCTCTACGCGGTGGTCGATATTTCTTGTCTGCCAGTCCGCCGAGCCGAGGAATGTCATGTTTTCTCCGCCGTGATGAAAGATAAAGAACCTTGCGTGTTCCAGGTACCCGTCTACAATACTGATTGCCTCAATATTTTCACTCAGTCCCTCAATTCCGGTTTTCATGATAAACCGGCTGCGGCATATCAGTCTAATTTTAACGCCGGTCCTTCCGGCTTCATACAGTTTTGCTGCCAGGTCTTTATCTGCCATATTATTAATTTTAATGTTTATCCACGCCGGGTTGCCTTTTTTTGCTTCGGCTATTTCAAAATTAATCAGTTCATTAAGGCGGCTTCTTGTGTTGATCGGCGACACCATAAGGTGCTCAAAGGTCCCGTTGTATTTTATATTCCGTTCAAGAAAATCAAAAAGATTGTTTATTTCTTTGCCTATCCGCTGATCTGCAGTCAGAAGAGAGCAGTCCGTGTAGAGTCTGGCCGTTTCTTCATTCATATTGCCTGTTCCGACAGCACAATAATGCAGCAGTTCCTTTTTTTCCCTGCGGCTTATCAAGCAAAGCTTTGAGTGGACCTTAAGCCCTGTTATACCGAACAGAACCTTAACGCCTTCGCTTTTAAGACGATTTGCCCAGTAGATGTTGTTCTCTTCATCAAATCTTGCCTGCAGTTCCAGCAGAACTGTGACATCTTTACTGTTACGACTGGCATTTATCAGCGCATTGGCTATACTTGAAAATTTTGCTACACGGTAAAGAGTCACTTTTATGATTTCTACTGAAGGATCTATCGAAGCATCACGAATAAAATCGATTATAGTGCTGAAGGTATGGTAGGGGAAATAAAGAAGCATATCCCCTTTTTTTATTGAACTGAAAATCCTTCTGTTCTGATCAATTGCAGCATGTCTGAAAGGAGGATTCGGTTCTGTTGTCGGAAGCCCGGCTACAGCCGGAAAGCTTAGAAAATCCTTGAGTTTATGGTAACGGCCGCCGGCGGAAAGTGTATCAAGACGGTGAATATGATTCTTTTTGATAAACATGGTCAGCATCTTTTGCGGCATTTTTTCATCATGAACAATTCGGATGATTCCGCCTTCTTTTCGTTTTTTTACCCCTTCGGAAATTTTATTCAGATAGCTTATTGAAATGTCGTCCTCATCAATTTCAATCTCGGCATCACGGGTTATTTTGAAGTTGTAGGCATGAAAACTTTCAAAATTATGGACTGCATAAATGCTCGGAAGTCCTACACGAACAATTTCATCAATAAGGATAATATGAGTGTCGTCACCTGAATGCGGCAGTTTAACAAACCTCGGAAGTGTTCTCGTCGGTATTTCGATTATGCTGTAACGAATTGTTTCCTTGTTCTTTTTTTTCAGCTCAACTGCAAGGTACAGAGAATTGTCTTTCAGGTACGGAAAATCAAGCCGGGCATTGAGCATCATCGGAAATATCTGGGAGCGAACATGGTTGTAAAAATATTCCAGAACATATTCCCGCTGTTCCCGGCTTAGATCATTTTTATGAAGTATAAAAATATTTTCATTTTTTAATTCGGCAATCAGTTCGGCATACAGTTTTTCAGATCTTGTGCGCTGCCTGTGAATTATCTCCTGAACATCGTGCATTATCCGTTCCGGATCTTCCAGCAGGTATTGTCTGTTGCTTTTGCTCATCAGACAGAATTTTTTCAGCATTGCTACTCTTACACGGAAAAATTCATCCTGATTTGAAGAGAAGATGCCTAAAAACCTTATTCTGTCTCCAAGAAGGTTGCGTTTGTCTTCTGCTTCCTGCAAAACCCTCTCGTTGAAGGCAAGCCAGCTTATTTCTTTATTAATGAATTGATCCGAAGTATCCATGTCTATAAATATTATAGTCCGGCTCTGAAACAAGTATCAAGGGCATGTGAGAGATTTAACCCTATACTAATACTCACAATCTGGCCCCGAAACAGGTGTCAAGGGCGCGGGCCTGGTTTATAAGGGGAAGATCAGGCGGCACAAGCTTCAGTTTGCCTGCTACTTCTTTCAGGGGGATCGATGTGATTACTCCGTTTCTTGATGCCGCCATTTCGCCGAATTTCTTTTCCGAAATCATCTGGGCTGTGTATGCGCCCAATTCTGATGCGAGAATTCTGTCGGCAGGTGTTGGAGAGCCCCCGCGCTGGATGTAGCCCAGAATGGTCGGCCGGGTTTCGAGACCGGTATCTTTCTGTATTATTTCAGAGATGTATGTACCGGCTGATTTATTACGTTTCTCCCCGTCTTTTTTATCGGGAATCCTGATCCCTTCGGCTACTACAACGATGGAATAGGGTTTTCCCTCTTCGGATCGTTTTAAAATGTATTCTTTAACAACTTTGCGTTTATACGGAATCTCGGGTATAAGTATAACATCTCCCCCTCCCGCTACTCCTGAATAAAGAGTCAGCCAGCCTGTATCATGGCCCATTACTTCGACAACCATTATTCTCTTGTGCGAGTTTGCAGTAGTATGGATTCGGTCGATTGCTTCGGTTGCAATATTTACAGCTGAATCGAATCCGAAGGTGCGGTCGGTTCCCCATATGTCGTTATCGATGGTTTTAGGTACTCCTACAACGTTTATCCCCTGCTGCTGGAGTTTCCAGGCGGTTTTCATTGTGCCGTTCCCGCCTATGCATACGACGCAGTCCAGGCCCAGTTTCTCATAGTTTTCCCGGATTTGTTCGGGTTTACTTCTGACGTACCTGTTGTATTCCTTGCTTTTAAACGGTTTTTCGCGGGAGGTTCCCAGAATTGTTCCGCCGAGAGTGAGAATGCCCGAGAGGTCACGTACGGAAAGTTTTTTGTATTCTCCGTTAACCAGGCCGAGATACCCGGAAGAAAACCCGTAGACCTCCATGCCGTATTGCAGAGCTGCTGTTTTTCCTACGCCTCTTATTGCGGCGTTGAGTCCGGGACAGTCTCCGCCGGCAGTCAGTATTCCAATTTTCATCCCTTTACTGGAAGCCATTGTTTCACCTCGTTCCTAGTGATGTTTTAATTTTAATTTAAATCCGGGGAGAATTCCAACAAATTATTCAGGTTTCCTGTTGGTACAGGGAACTCCCGTAACGCACTTTCCGCAGACATCGGCAAGACTGCCGGTATTATAACGTCTGTCGTTTTCCATGCACATCCGGTAACATTTAAAGCGATCAAATCCGTTTGCTGTAAGTGCTCCGTTGACGCATCTTTTTATACAGGCCCCGCATGTCTTTTTTGCTTTATAGAGACAATATTCCGTATCCGGACGCACTCCTGCTGTCAGCTTCAGGTCGGTTACGCAGCTTCCGAACCTGCCGGCTGTTCCCTTTTCCGTTATGAGCATGTTGTTAATGCCGAAAGTACCCAGTCCTGCAATATATGCAAGATGCCTGTGAGACCAGTAGCTTATCAATTCTTCCGGATCAAAATTATGCGTTGCCGGAGTGATTGCACACTGATGCCCTTCCGATTCGATGAAGTTTTTCAGGTTTTTATTGATTTCCGTGATTAGTTTGTTTGTTTCAATGTATGCGTCAACCCAGTCTTCTGAGGCAAGCCGTCCGGCACGGTTCGATTTCGGGATTTCCGGATTAAAAGGAAGATAGAAACATACTACGGAGCGGGCGCCCGGCTGCAGGTCGCCGGGCAGCAGATGTCCGGGGGCAACCCATTTTTTTAGTTCGGGCATCAACGGATCGTCAGCATCCGCAAAGGAAACAAGAGGCGTCCTCCACCGTTTTACGCCTTCGGCGTTTCGGGCTGCTGAGGTTTCGGTGATTATTTCCGTTATCTGTTGTTCCATACTGGAGTATAACATACGGCAGGGGGATGTTTGAAGCAGGCTGGCATATTGTTTCCAGGAGCTTATTGTTTCAAAGCGATAATCATAGTAATATTTGTTTCATGACTGAAAAGAGATCGGGAATTAAGAAAATCGCAGAAGTTGCAGGAGTATCCACGGCAACCGTTTCCAGGGTATTGAACGGAAACAGCAAGGTTAATCCGGAATTGTCAAAAAGGGTGCTGGAGGTTGCCAAGGATCTTGGATATCAGCCTTCACCGGCAGCGAGATATATGAGGAGCAAGAAGTCCGGTCTTATCGGCATTGTTGTTCCGGATCTTTCCGTCAGTTATTTCAGTGATATTGTAAACGGGGCTATTAAAAAAGCACGGGAATATGAACAGCTTGTTATCGTCGGGGCTGTTGAAGGAAAAACCGGAAACGAGAAGGAATACCTTCGAAAGCTTTCAGGATATATGCTCGACGGACTTATTCACTGCCCTGTTTCATCGGCCCCTTTGCCCGACGAGACGGATTTTTTTAATATTCCGATGGTGATTGCAGGAAGAAGAAAGGTTATTGAAGGTGTTCCCCATATTAATACCGACGAAGAAAATGCGGGATATCTTGCCGCCAGATACCTTCTTAATCTCGGCAGAAACAGAATCGGATATATGGCGGGGTTTTGGGAATCACCCCCATTTAAAAATTACAGAGAATTAATTGCGGCAATTGATTCGCCGTTAAGCGGGTATTATTCATCACTGGACAGGCTTCACGGATACAGAAGAGCTCTTGAGGAGTTCGGTATGAAAACTGAAGAAAATAAAATGATATTCTGCAGTTTTAATGAAGACAGCGGTTACTCTGCTGCAAGAGAGATTTTCAGTCGGCTGGATGAAATTGATTCTTTGATTGTGCCGAACTGTATAGTTGCCCGCGGGGTTTTCAGATTTCTTCATGAGCAGGGAATAGCGGTTCCGGGAGATGTTTCGGTTGTCGCAATGGACGATATGGGCATGGGCAAACTTTTAACCATACCGATCACAGCCATTGCTCACGACAGATATAATGTCGGTGTTGAAGCGGTGATTCAATTAAATCGAATCATCGCGGGTGAAACAGCCGGCGACGAAACAATCGGGGTTAAACTGCATATTCGTCAGTCGACGGCCCGAAGAAATGCCTGACAAGTAAACGTTTACACAAAAAATGCCCTAAATAAGGGGTAAAAATAACAAATTTGTTAAATTTCACAGATAATGATGATTTTTTCTTGACAATTTAACCCGGCGCCCTTAATATTGAGAAAACGTTTACGGAGGTGGCCGATTGTTTTTTGAAGCTTTACTGAATGCCTTTGATATTAATGTGATTCTTCTTACAGCACTGGGCAGTTTAAGCGGCGTTATAATAGGCGCGCTTCCTGGTCTTTCAGTCACAATGGCTACAGCCCTTTTGGTTTCATTGACCTTCAGCTGGTCGATGGAATACGCGTTGGCCATGATTATCGGCGTTTACTGCGGGGGGGTCTTCGGAGGATCAATTTCAGCTGTACTTCTGAATATTCCGGGAGCGCCGGCGGCCATATGCACAGGTTTTGACGGATATCCCCTGGCCAGACAGGGCAAGGCTGCCATGGCCCTTGGGCTGGCCAGAATCGGCTCGTTTATCGGCGGGCTTATCGGCGTCTTTTTTCTTGCTCTCTTTGCGCCTCCGATATCCACAATTGCGTTAAGTTTCGGTCCGTTCGAGTACCTGGGGCTTATTTTTCTGGGACTTGTAACAATCGGAAACCTGTCGGAGGGTTCGTTCATAAAGGCAATTCTGGCCGGTTTGTGCGGGCTTTTGTTGTCTACGGTTGGAATGGATCCGGTTTATGGTATTCCCAGGTTTACATTCGGCAGTATGCATCTGATGTCGGGGATAGGCCTTATTCCCAGTTTAATCGGCTTTTTCGGTTTGTCGGAAGTCATTGTGCAGATGAGAACTCCGTCTCATGAACATCAGATAATAAAACAGCTGGGAAAAGTCATACCTAAAATGAAAACATTTTTAAAAATGATCCCCGTGATAATCAGATCTTCAGTACTGGGAGCCTGGATAGGAGCTCTTCCCGGAGTAGGGGGAACAATTGCATCTTTTCTTGCCTATGACAATGCGAAAAAAACCGTTAAAAACCCCAGTCAGCCTTTCGGCCAGGGAGCCTATGAAGGAGTGGTTGCTCCTGAGGTTGCGAACAACGCGATGGTAGGCGGAGCCATGATTCCGCTTTTAACCCTCGGAATTCCAGGTGATGCGGTTACTGCGATAATGATGGGAGCATTCATTGTACACGGGCTGCAGCCCGGGCCCATGATGATGGTCAACAGCGCAGACCTGTTCTGGTATATAATCATCCTGCTTGTTCTTGCAAATGTGCTGTTTCTTTTTATCGGTCTTTTTGTAACGAAATTTTTTCCGAAAATCCTTTCCATTCGCCCGGAAACCCTTATGCCGATTGTTTCAGTATTGTGCTTTGTAGGAGCTTACGCCATAAGAAATTCGGTTGCAGATATTATCATTATGGTTTGCGCCGGGTTGCTGGGTTATTTTTTCAAGTTAATAAAATTCCCTATAGGACCGGTGGTAATAGGTCTTGTTCTTGGAGGCATGGCCGACGGGGAGATGAGAAGGGTATCAATGATATCGGAAGGAAATATCCTGGGGATGCTTGTTACCCGTCCCATAGCTATTCTGATTTTTTTCTTTGCCTTACTTCAGATTCTGGATCAGATAAAAGCTTTCAAAAACTGGAGAAAGAAGATTATCTCAAAGGTTGCGGGTAATTTTAAAAGAAAGACGGTATGAAACCGGAAAGGCAGAATTGGTTAACTATCAAACAAGGTTGTCAGAGCGCGTAGCGCCAGAGAATATTAATAAATATTCAAAATCAGGAGGAGATTATGAAAATGGTTGGAAAAGTAATTCTGACGGGTGTTTTATTATTGCTGGCAGTTGGAGTTTCTTTTGCTGAAGGAAGTCAGGAGGTAAATACAGATACCTATCCTGACAGGGAAATAGAAGCTGTAATTACATGGGGGGCCGGAGGTCTTACTGATAATATAGCAAGAAATTTTTTGCCGCTGATGGAAAAGGAACTGGGCGATGTAAGTATGGTTCCCCAGAACAAAGCAGGAGCAAGCGGTGCGGTAGGAAGCCAATATGTTATGAACAAGGCGGCTGACGGTTATACAGTTCTTATAACAACAACTGAATCATGCGGAGTCTGGAATGTAATGGGTACTTCGGATATGGATATAAATGATTTCACTCCGGTGATAATTATGACCGGGCTTAATCCGACATGCTACGTCAGATCGGATGCTCCGTGGAATACTGTGGAAGAACTGATTAACGATGCCCAGTCAAGACCCGGCAAGATTATCTCCGGTTTTGCATCGCCAGGCTCTCTCGGGCATGTTTCCGGTCTGCTCTTTTCGGAGTATTCCGAAAGTGAATTCAATATGGTTCCGTTCGGTGGAGGCGGAAAGGTTATGGCTGCGCTGTTGGGCGGACATGTTGAAGTAGCTTTTAATCCGCTTGTCTCCATTATGGAAAACTACAAGGCCGAAAAAATCAAGCTGCTGGCTACTTTTACAAACGATGAAATAGTTGAGGGCGTTCCCGCGCTCGGAGCTGAGGTGCCTGCCTTTAAAAAGGTAATGCCTTACGGTGTAATGGTAATGATGCTTGTACATAAGGATACTCCGGAAGCTATAGTAGACAAACTCTCAGATGCCGCATTAAAAGCTTCCGCCAACCCCGAATGGAAAACCTTTTGTGACAAGTACTACCTTCAGATTATTGGTGAAACAGGTGATGAATTCCGCAAGAGAGTCGACGCATGGAAGCCGCTGACGACCTGGCTTTTATATGATTCGGGAGTGGCTACAAAATCACCTGAAGAATTCGGAATTGCCAGACAATAGGGCAGTCTGTATTTCAGGATAAACAAATAACCGGGAGATTGTTAATGACGAATAAAAGAGAAAGATGGTTTATGATCATTCTTGCAGTTGCGGGGGTGGCGGGTTTTATATACAGTATAAAATTGCCTCTGATGGGGCCTGCCGCTTTAAGCCCCGGACTCTTTCCCGGTTTTGTTTCTCTGCTGATGGCCGTTCTGGGTGGAATAAGACTTGTTCAGCTTTTTCGCTCAGGGCAGGAAAATGATGATTCTTCAGACAATGAAGAAGCAGGAAAAAGAAATATATTTATTATTACAGGTATTTTCCTTTTATATCTGCTGATGCTTAACTATCTGCATTTTATTGCTTCAACCATTATTTTTCTTTGTATGGCCATGCTCTTTCTGTACAAAAAGTTTTATTGGAAAATCCCGATAATATCGGTTGTAACGGCTCTGGGAGTTTTTTATCTGTTCAGATATCTGCTAAACGTAAGATTGCCGTAAAAATAAAAATAATTACAGTTTCTGGAGAAAAATATGCTGGCCAAAATACGAAAATCAGGTCTGACGGGTGAGGTGTGGATACCCGGATCCAAATCACACATGATCAGGGCTCTGTACTTTGGAGCTCTGGGTAAAGGAAAATCCAT
Organism: Spirochaetia bacterium; assembly: GCA_963675665.1. Lineage (GTDB taxonomy): Bacteria > Spirochaetota > Spirochaetia > UBA9216 > UBA9216 > Thalassospirochaeta. The sequence continues at coordinate 629,587 of OY776510.1, read as the reverse complement.
AATCAGAAAACCTGTTCGTTCGAAAGATTCACTTTCTGCTGCAGGATTAATCAAGGCAATGGGTGTGCCGCTGGATATGGAACGGGACGACTACTGGACCGTGGAGGGCGGAGAGCTTCACGTACCTGAAGATATTGTGGACGTTGGAAATTCCGGTACATCAATGTATTCAGGTTCGGCTTTGGCAGCCTCCCTGAACGGGATGACGGTATTTACCGGAGACGAACAAATCCGATCCCGGCCGATGCAGCCTGTGCTTAATGCGCTGAAACTTCTCGGAGCCGAAGCCTTTTCAGTCAGAGGCAACGGCAGTGCACCGTTTATTGTAAAAGGTCCGTTAAAAGGCGGAAAGTGTTATGTTGATGGAATAGTATCGCAGTATGTGAGTTCTGCAATTCTCGCAGGAACGCTTGCGGAGCTTGACACAGAAATAGTTGTTGATGCTGCCAATGAAATTCCATATATAGAAATGACTCTGGAATGGATGAAAGCCCTGAATGTAAAGGTAGATGCTTCAAACGATTTTAACCGTTATTTTGTTAAAGCCGGCCAGGATTATTCCTGTTTTGATCGGCAGGTTCCGGCAGATTTTTCTTCGGCGTCATTTCCGCTTATAGGTTCGGCTATCACTGATTCTGAGGTGATTCTCAGGGGGCTTGATATAAATGATGTGCAGGGAGACAAGATTCTGATCGATATCCTGAAGGATATGGGCGCCGACATCAGTATTGCGGAGCAGGGAGCCGGAGGCATAAAAATAAACGGAGGACGCCCCCTGAAAGGCCGGGCAATAGACTGTTCGCCGACCCCGGATTCCATTCCTATTCTCTCGATTCTGGGCTGTTTTGCCGAGGGAGAAACGCGATTATACAATATTGAAAGTTCACGGATAAAAGAAACCGACAGACCCCTGCTGATGGTCAGGGAGTTAACAAAGATGGGAGCAAAAATCGAACTTACCGACAGGGAATTAATAATAAGACAATCCAAACTGACCGGTGCGCAGGTTAACAGTTACGGCGATCACCGTATAGCAATGGCTTTGTGTATTGCCGGCTTAACGGCGGAAGAAGAAACGATTGTTGATAAGGTCGAATCGGCTTCCATATCCTTTCCGGGATTTGACAAGGCTTTGAAAGATATGGGTGCAGATATCGAGTATGTCCATACGGACAAGGAGTAAGGTGTGGGGATCGGAAAAAAAGCTGATACAGGACTTTTGCAGCCCAACAAGCATACATGGATGTTTAAAACCGGAAGAAGGATAAAGGGTAAAAGTCAACCAGGGATTAAAGCCGGTCCGTTTGTTATAAGAATTCCCCTTATCCATCATCAACTGGAACCGTCCGAGCTTTTTCAGGGAATAATAATGACGGCCACCGGCCTCGGGCTGGTGGCGTTGCTGGAAGATCTTTTCGGAATACCCTATGAAATAGCATTGACTATAATAATTGTACAGCAGCTTGGATATTATCTTCATCAGTTTCTTGGCGATACAACAATATCGGGATGGCTTACTCCCGCTGTCCCGCTGATAATGACATTTATTGCCCGCTATCCGGCCGGAGCAGAGAGACTTCAGGCTTATATGGCTCTCCAGATAGTAGTAGGCATTATATTTATTTTTTTTGGTGTTTCAGGCCTGGCCTCCCGAATGATGAAGGTTATTCCCGACTCTCTGAAAGCGGGTCTTATTATGGGCGCCGGGCTGAGCGTTTTAATTGGAGAATACGGTATAACTCCTTCAGGTCTTTTATATAAGAATTACTTTTTTGTTCTTATAATAGGCATGCCGATTGTTCTGTTCCTTATTTATTCTGATCGGGTAAAATCCTTAATAAAAGAAAAACCGAAAGGCCTTCTGGGCCGTCTGTCAAAATACGGAATTTTCCCCAGCTTGATTCTGGTAATAATAATCGCAATTATTGCCGGAGAAGCGGAATTAAGTAAAATAGATTTCGGGTTTTTTATTCCGAAGTTCGGTAAAATGTTTGAAAGCTGGTCACTTTTTGCAGTAGGTTTTCCTGATGCGGAAATGTTTTTGTCATCGATTCCTGTTGCCCTTGCCGCGTATATCATGGCTTTCGGCGAAACAGTTCTTGCTGCTGAAACCATCGAAGAAGCGGGAGAATATCGTCCTGATGAAGATGTCGGGTTTGACAGCGGCAGACTTAATTTAATAACAGGTATAAGGAACATAATACATGCACTTATAGCTCCGAACGGCGGTTTGGCCGGTCCGAACTGGGCAGCCATGACAATGGTAATTGCCAGAAGGTATGAACAGGGAAAAGAGGCCATGTATTCTCTTATCGGAGGTGCTGCGTCTTTCAACATCATGAGGGTTGTGATGATGACTTTTTTGCCGCTTATCACCTTTATCCTTCCTTTCCGGGTTCCGATACTTTGTGTATTAATGGTTCTTCAGGGATTTGCAAGCTTTTCCCTCGGCCTGAAAATAGCCGACAGCAGGATGAAACGTACTATCGGTATTCTTGTGGGAATAATTTTATCGTTTTATGGGGCAACCTGGGCGATTCTTGCAGGGTTGTTCCTGACCTTTGCAATGGAAAAGGGAATATTGGATAAATGCGGCAGGATCGTAAAAAGAATGGAAAAGAGCAACCGGAAAACTGAATAACAGGGGGGTTACTCTGCCGGTTTAACAGGGATATAAATATCCACAATATTTTTATGCCTGTCCGGACTTTTTACTGCAGCAGGATAAAGTTCGAAGGCCGGAGCGTTTTCCGGAACAAGGTTCATTTCGGGCAGGATTGCCCGGTATGTGTGTTTCCATGCTTCGGTGTCTTCATCCTCTCCAATATTGTATCTGCAGACAAGGTAATTACCGCCCCTGATTTTCATTTTTCCTATGTCCCGGCCGCCTTTTGTATCTTCCGGAACCGAGATCCCGAGAGAGATTTTCTGACGGGGGTTAGGTACAATACTTACAGGATCATGATAGACCACAATGTTCTCACATTCAGGGGCGAGCAGGTCGCGTGAAGCCGCCCATGCTGTAAGCTTATTGTATAAATAGATAAACAGGGCAGTATCTCCGGCATATGCGCCGGCATATTTTAAATATGCTATGTAAAAATCGTCTATTGTATTAACTTCGGCGTTCAAAAGATTAACGATATATTCCTTGTTGGAAACAACACCGGGTTCATCAACAGGGATTTTCATTTTACCGTTTCTCCAGGCTGTTGGCGAGAATGAAAACCTGGATTTGAACGCCCTGCTGAATTCTTTTTTTGACTGGTAACCGGATAAAACTGCAAGTTCCGAGATTGTAGCTCCCGGTTCGGACACAAGAATTTCAGCGGCTCTTTCCAGTTTAAGTCTTTCAGCGGCCTCAACTATGTTTTCACCGGTTAGAAAATAGAACATCCGCTGGAGATGAAGTCTGGGAAGGTCTGTTGCTTCCGAAACGGATTTCAGGCTTAATTTTTTATCGAGATTATTTCTTATATATTCGAATGCTGCTCTTATTCTTTCGGTATAAAACGCGTTCATAGGTCTGAATATTATAACATATTTATGATATAGTCTCTGCATGAAAAACAGAATAGTAATTATATTGCTTTTAATTAACGCGGTTGTCTGTTCAGTTTACATCTCTGCGGAAACACCGGATAACGATCAAATCATGATGGCGGATATTCCTTTTACATATGGAGAAGATCAATTTATCAGCCGTATAACCAGGAAGGCTGAAGGTCGTGAACCTGTCGGACTCGTTCTCAGCGGAGGGTCAGCCAGGGCGTTTGCTCACATAGGCGTTCTCAGGCGTATGGAAGAGCTTGGTATTGTTCCGGATTTTATTATTGCCAATTCCATGGGCTCAATAGTGGGATTGCTTTACGGAGCAGGCTTTTCTCCGGATCAGATTTCTGAGATTATTCAGTCTACGGACATAGCGGAACTTTTCAGGGTTGCAATGCCGGTTAAAGGCGGAATTATAGATGTGAGCAGGTTTTCCGGTTTGCTGTACAACTATACCGGAAATATTGATCTGAAGGATCTGCCGATTCCGGTAATGGTTCTCTGCGAGGATCTTAAAACCAAGCGTCTTGTCAGAATTGCGGAAGGCGATTTTATGAAGGTTATGCGGGCTGCATATGCGCTGCCGGTATATTTTGATCCGGTTGAATATAGTGATCACCTGTTGATAGACGGCGGAATTGCAAATCTTGTGCCGCTGGATGCGGCTTATGAATATTCTGATACAGTGATAGCCTCAACTGCGTTTTATCAGAACCCGAAGCTGAATTTAAGAAACCCTATTACCAATATAAACGTGGCCCTGGATATCGGTAAAAGCAGAACCGGGGTTTCACAGATAAAACAATATGAGCCTCTGCTTATCCGCTGCAATGTGGAGTCTTTTTCATTCATGGAATTCGGCAGTCTGGTTGAGATTCAGGCTGCAGGGTATGAATCCGCGTATGACATGAGCAGCCGTCTTCTGTCTTTGGACGCGTCGGGTATGACGGAAGAACTTGAAGAAATCCGTCAGGGTCTTTCCGTCAGGATACAAGAAGCAGTTGAACGTTACAGAAAACTTGAATCAATACCGGTACTTGAACCGACAGCTCTTGTTACAGCCGGGCTTGGAATTTTCAGCAGTCCGGGAAGCCCGAGGTATCTGAATGATGACCTCCATCTGACGGCGGGAATTGATTTTTCGTACGGATATTTCTCGGCGGCAGCGTCTGCCGGTGCAGGAATAGATATGTCGCAGTTTTCGGAGATTTTTCCGGTTGTTGATTTTAACATTTCCCGGGATATTGCCCATGCGATAAGGATTGATGCAGAATATACATTGCGGCTTGGAAATCCGGCAGTATTATTTGATGACACGAAAACCCTGCAGGATTTCTGGAATTCATCCGATGTCTATGCAGGGATAGACTTTGTTCCGCTTGCAACAGAACATTTCCGCCTTGCTTTGCTCGGCTCGGGAGAGCTTGCAATTAACGGGGTTTCTGTTCCGGCTGATTCGCTTCTTACGCTGCAGGCCGGTTTTTCGGCTGATTCAAATCAAATCTCCGAAGAAAATTACCGCGCTGCCCTGTTTTTCGGAGGACAGCTGCCCAATCAGGCTGGAGTGTTCAATGCCGACAATGCAGTAATTTTTGCTGATCTTGAAGTTTCAGTACCTGTTCCGGGAACCTCGGGCCTTTTTCGGGTAGACAGCCGCGGATTTACACGCAGACCTGTGTCCGGAGGAGTTTCCTCATATTATCTGCGGGACGGAATGCGCTCAACGGTTAATCCGGGCGAATATACAAGCGTAAATTTTGCGTCAGCCGAAATAGTCCTGAACCCTTATAATTTCAGACCGGCGGTTGCCGAACTGTTTATGTTTAAGGAAATAGAAATTGGAATATTTACCGAAACAGGATGGTTTGATCAGTATCTGTGGAGTTCGGGCTTGTCGTTGTCCATGGACTTGTCGCTGATCGGACTTAAACCGCTGAAAATTGCTTCTTTCGCCGGTTTCGACAGCCTTTCCGGCGGCCTGACAGGCGGCATCTCGATAATTCCGTAAACTGCTTTTACGTCCGTCCGGCAAGCGCGGCAGTGTCTTCAAGTGACGGAATGGATGTTCTGCCGCCCGGTTTTGTAACTGATAACGCGGCTGCAGCGGATGAGAAACGCAGGTTTTTCTCCAGGCTGAAACCTTTCAGCAGGCCGTAGGAGAAGGCTGCGTGAAATATGTCCCCTGCGCCGGTTGAGTCGACGGCCTTTACTCTGAACGCGTTAACACTTTGCAGAACCGGCTCTCCCGAGGCATTGCGATTTCCGCAAAACAGGCCTTTGGCACCCAGGGTGACGATTATGCAGCCCGGATATTTTTTTGAAAGCATACCAAGGCAGCGTCTTCGACCTTCTTCGCTTACAATGTCTTCCAGGCCGGAGGCTTCTTCAGCATATTTCCTGCTGCAGACAGCATAATCGGCTGCGGCGCAGAGGCGATCTGTTGAAGGACGGAGAGATCCCGCATCCATTACAATCTTTGCCTCCGGAAAAAGTTTAATCATTTTTAAGCTCAGATCAAGAGCATGTCCGTCAAAATGAAGAACCGTCGGCGTCATCTGCGACAACAATGCCGTTGTTTCGGCAGATACCGCGGGTTGGTCCGTGGAATTGCGGCGGTTGAGAAGGGTCCGGCTGCCGGTTGCAGTGTTTACAATTACAGCCGACAACGGGGTGTTTTTATTTTTATCCAGCTGCAGAAGAGATATATCTACACCGGCTTCAACCAGTTCTTCTTTTATCAGCCGGCCGTAAATGTCGTCTCCTGCAAGACCGGCAAAGGCTGTCTTAACGCCCCATAAGGCCAGCAGGCTTGCGGCGTTTGCCGCCGGCCCGCCGCCGGTTTGAATTAATTCGTCAATCTTGTATTTTTCATCTTCAACAGGATATTCATCCATTATGAAATTGAGATCATATGCAGCGTGACCGCAGCAGATAATGTCCGGATTTTTATTCATTTAAAATCATCCAGTATGCTTTTTATGGCTGAAACAAAATCGGTTTCGCTGCCAAGACCAAGGCTGCGAAGCCGTTCCGTATTAAGTTCCGCGTTTTTCGGACGGGGGGCCGCATTCGGATCAGGAGCTGCTTCCCTGATTAGATCCTTATTTATTCCCGAAATTTCGGCAATAATTTGTGCAATTTCGAATTTTGTATAAGCCTTGCTGCTTCCCCAGTGGTAGATCCCTTCAATGTTTTTGCCTTCGCTGAGCATGTATGCAAGACCGCAGATAACCCCGGAAACATCTGCGACATGGGTCGGATAACGCATCAAAGTGTTATCAAAAAAGGTAGCTTTGTCCGGTTTCATGTTCTCCGCAATTATTGTTATCGGACTTTCTCCGGGATACTCGACATTGCCGTACAGTACCGGTATGCGCAGAATGACCGGTTTTGAGCATAATTCCAGTATTTTCTTTTCCCCGGCCAGTTTCATTCTGCCGTATGCATTAAGCGGATTCGGAACGGATTCGGGGTAATAAGGCGGATTTTTACCGTCAAAAATATAATTTGTCGACATGTATAAAACAGCCGCGCCACAGTTTTCCGCAGCCAGCGCTACAGTTTCGGTAGCTTCAACGTTGATTTTATTAGCCGCTTCCGGCCGGGCCTGAACTATGTCCGGTTTTCGTTCGGCGGCAGCATGGATAATCAGGTCCGGGGACAGCCCGGCGATGAATTTCAATGTAGAAGACCTGTCGGTAAGATCAATTTTTCTTAGAGGTTCTGCAGCTCTTGAGAAAGCTGCGCCTGTAACGTCGAACGGTTTTTTCGAGGCTTTCAGATCCCTTAATAGAGTTCGGCCTAATAATCCGGAAGCGCCGGTCAGTAATATTTTCATAACAGGTATTTTACCATACAATAGTGTACGATGTTCCTCCGTCGGTGTTCATTGTAAGTTCTCCGTTCAGCTGTTTAGCCAGGTTTCTGATCAGGTTGATCCCGAGGCTGGAACTTTTTTCTTTTAGCCGGGTCAGATCAATGCCCGGCCCGTTATCACTGATTGTATAATGTTTTTTATTGTTTTCCGATTTCAGCCGGATATTTATGGATCCCTTTCCGCCTGAAGGAAAAGCATACTTAATTGAATTGGTGACGGCCTCGTTGGTAATTATTCCCAGCGGTACGGCTTTTTCCATTGACAACAGCGTGCTGTCGGTATCATATTCAACAGCAACTCTGTCCTCGGCTCCATAGCTGTGAATCATAAAACCGACCAGTTCTTTCAGATAACGTTCGCCTGATATTGTCGAGATATCTCCGCCGGAATAAAGCATCTTGTGTATGATGCTGATCGATTCAAGCCTTGTGATTGATTCGAGAAAGGCTTTTTTTATTGTTTCATCTTCGTTCTGCTCCTGCTGTATCCTGAGAAGTGAAATGATGATCTGAAGATTATTTTTAACCCGGTGATTCATTTCTTTTACAAGAAACCCGCGTTCTTCGGTGGTTTTTAATAATTTATTATTGCTGTTAACAAGCTGTTCTGTAATCTTTGAAAACTCTTCCACCAATCGGTAAGAATCACTGCCCTTTCTGAATCTTTCAGGAGAAATTTCCGGGGCTTCGGTTAAAATACCCTCTCCAAGGTTCACAAACTTTCGGGCAATATACTGAACCGAATTAATCAGCGGCAGAATATAAACTATTGCGCTGATTATCAGTATTCCGGAAACCAGCAGGTATAAAAGCAGTGTTTGCCTGAAGTGAACATTAACAAGAGTTTTTATGTCCGATATATACATTCCTGTTCCTATATAGCATTCAAGTTCCTGCAGGCCTTCCACATATGAAATCTTCATCTGCGGAACCTCAGAACCAGGCGGAAAGTAATTATAAAACACATATCCCGGTTCTCGTTTTGCCTGGTCAATCAGTTTCCGGATAATAAACCCGCCGTCGGAATCTTTTAAATTCCATTGATTAGAGCCTTCCTTTTCGGGTTCAAAGGGTTGAACCAGCATAATTCCGTCATAACTGCTCATGAAAAGATAATTCGGCTGCAGTTCATCGTCGTATGTAAGACTTCTTACATGATTAGTGATTAGTTCAAGTGTTTTTTCTTTGGTTAAAAGACCGGCGGCATAATCATTACGATAATTTTCTATACTGTGAAGACCTACGGTTACCAGTCTTTTAAGTTCTTTTTTCCTGAGATCAATACTTGATTGCTCAAACTGCGACTGAAGTCGAAATGAGAACAGAACGATGAGAACAACATTTAAAAATATCAGAATCAAAAGAGAACGGGATGTCCTCCTTAACGGATTAGTCATAATCTATAGATAATAAATAATATGCTGAAAAGCAAGTTATGATCCGCAAACTCATTCTCTTTTGACATTTAAGGGGTTCAGAAACCAAAATTCTCGGGATCCGGACCTTTTCTTAAGTCCCGGTTCATGGAGTCGATTAGTGAAAGGTCGTCCTGTTCCATGGTAAAATCAAATATGTTCAGATTTTCGGCCATTCTTTCTTTATGTACTGATTTTGGTATATTTATAATCCCGTTCTGAAAGTTCCATCTTAGAATAACCTGGGCTGCTGTTTTTTTATATTTTTCAGCAAGTTTTAAAATCTGAGGGTTTTCCAGAAGTTCGCCTACCATGAACCCGGACCATGCGGTCAATGTAATCCTGTTTTTATTGCAGTACTTCAGAAGCGGTTTCTGGGTTAAAAGCGGATGCAGCTCAACCTGGTTTACTGCTGGTTTTATCTCACAGCTGTCCAGCAGCTCATTCAGCATGTTTACGGTGAAATTTGAAACACCAATATTCCTGACCAGGCCTTCCCTGTGTAAATCCTCAAACTGTTTCCAGTATTCGGTGTAGTTTCCGGTTGGCCAGTGTACAAGTAAAAGATCAACGTAATCAGTATCAAGCCGGTTAAGGCTCTCCTGAAAAGCCTCTTTTATTTTCCCCGATCTCAGGTTTTCATTCCAGATTTTGGTTGTAATAAATATTTTTTCACGGGCTATGCCGCACTCCTTTATACCTTTGCCGACCCCTTCTTCGTTTCCGTAGACGGCGGCGGTATCTATATGACGGTAACCTGTCTCGACGGCTGCTTTTACCGTTTCTGCAGCAATCCTGTTGTCTTCTATCCGGAATGTGCCAAGGCCTATTGCAGGCATAAGGTTTCCGTTAGATAAGGTAAATTCTGTTTTCATATATCAACTCCTCGTGTATAATAGAATAGTATTTGAAAACAATCTTGACAATCCTCGAAGCAGAGATTAAAATAGATTGAACGTATAAACAATATATAATAGACGGTTGTAAATGGGACGAAAGAGTAAGGCTGACGAGCGAAGGCCCGAGATTTTAAAGAGCGCGTATGAGGTAGTAAGCAGAGAAGGGTTGGAAAATACAACCCTGGCCAAGATTGCTGAACATATGGGAGTGGCGACCAGCCTTCTTACCCATTATTTTAAATCCAAAGATGATATTATTGAATCACTTGCGGATTATATGGTTGAAATCTATGATGAGTCTGTAATGCTCGATTATAATAAAATTACTGATTCACGAAAACGTATAGAAGCAATACTTGATGCAAGACTGTGGGAATTCTCCCGACAGGTTGTTGAAGACCGGGTATGGTATGATGTATATAATCTGAGCTTGAGAAACAAGCGGATAAACAAGTGTTTTGAAGATCTTTATAACAGGGACACCTCTGCGGTAAAGCGGGAAATGGATATAATACTGAAAGACTCCGGAATTGATGCGGATCCGGAAGCCGTTTCAGCCGCTGTTATCATGATGAGTGAAGGAATCAGTTATTATTACTCAATTCTGAATGATGATAAAAAAACAGATGCAGCTGCCTCTGTTGTTAAGGAAATGTTTATTTCTTATTTTGAGAAACTTGAAAAGAATTGACCGGGGATCGGTTCTTTTTCGATTTAATATTGTTTGTACATACAAACAAAAACAGGAGTATAAATATGAAGATATTATTGGTAGGTTCGGGGGGCGTAGGAACAGCGATTGCATCAATCGCATCAAAAAATGATACAAAAGCTGAATGGATGGAAAAGATGATAGTCTGCGACTATAACCTTGCAAGAGCGCAGGAGGTTGTTGCCGGGCTGAAAGACGACAGGTTTACGGCCGAAAAGATCGATGCAGGAAACAAGAATGAGGTTAAAGCGCTTGCTGAGAAATACAGCGTCGATTTTATTATGAATGCGTGTGATCCGGTTTTTAATATGCCGATTTTTGACGCGGCCTATGAATACGGCTGTACGTATATGGATATGGCAATGAGTTTATCGGTTCGAGATGCGAATGATCCTTATGGAACTATAGCGCTTAAACTTGGAGACCTGCAGTATGCAAAGCATGAGGAGTGGAAAAAGAAAGGCCTTATGGCTATCTGCGGTTCAGGCGTTGAACCGGGAATGGTAAATGTTTTTTCCCGGTACGCGGATGATCATCTTTTTGACGAGATTCATGAGCTGAATGTTCGTGATGCTGATAATCTCACGGTTGAAGGGCTGGATATAGCTTTCGGTTTTTCTATCTGGACAACGATAGAAGAGTGTCTTAACCCGCCGGTAATATGGGAAAAAGAAAAGGGATGGTTTGTTACCGAATCCTTTTCCGAGCCGGAGATCTTCAGATTCCCCGAACCGGTAGGCGATCAGGAGGTTATTAATATCGAACATGAAGAGGTTTTGATGCTGCCGCGCTATTTTGCCGGAAAAGGACTCAGGCGCGCAACTTTTAAATTCGGTGTTGACCGTGACATGAGACGGGTGCTGAAAACCCTGGAAGCCCTTGGCCTTGATAAAACTGAAAAAGTTAATGTTAAAGGGGTTGAGGTTTCTCCCCGCGATGTTGTTGCTGCATGTTCACCCGACCCGGCAAAGATAGGCGATTTGATGAAAGGGCAGTTGTCCGCCGGAATCTGGATTAAGGGAATAAAAAACGGAAAGGAACGATCCGTTTATATCTACCAGCTTGTTGATAATGAAGAAGCAATGAAGATGTACGGCAGCCAGGCTGTTGTTGCCCAGACTGCTTTCAACCCGGTTATTATGATGGAACTGGTAGCAAAGGGAATCTGGAAGGATGCGGGAGTTCTTGGACCGGAAAATTTTCCTTCAGAGCCTTTTATGGAAAGGATGGAACGTTATAAGTTTCCGGTTGGAATGATGGAACTGGATTCTGAATATAAGAAAGCTATTGACGATAAGAGTCTGAAAGCAGGATTCTGATTGGGAGTCTTTGTCTAAAAAGCATAAGCCCGCAGGCAGGATTCTGCGGGCTTATTTTATCTGTCTTGAAAGAGTTTTAACAGCATTCTTTCTTCAACCTAAGCAACATATCCTCTCGAAACCAGCAATTCTGCCGTAAGAATTGCTCCTCCGGCAGCCCCTCTTAGGGTATTGTGGGAGAGGGCTGTAAAGCGGTATCCCAATACCGGGGCTTTTTGAAGCCTGCCGATTGTAACGGCCATACCGTTTCCCGCGTTTCGATCCAGTCTGGGCTGGGGATGTGAAGGATCGCGAGTGTAACGCAGAACCGGTTGGGGCGCGGAAGGAAGGTTCTGTTCCTGGGGTACACCCCGGAAATTTCGGAAAATATCCTCGATTTCGGCTATTTCCGGTTGGGCTCCCTGAACCGAGAACCAGACGCAGCTGCTGTGTCCGTCTATGACGGGGACGCGGACGCAGTTGGATGATATCTTCAGATTCTGATCGGAGACTATACGGTCTCCTTCCAGTTTTCCGAAGATTTTTTGCGGTTCGTTAAAAGCCTTTTCTTCCTCCGACGGAAGCGGAATGAGATTATCAAGTACATCCAGGGCGGATTGTCCGGGATAACCCGCACCGGACAGGGCCTGGAGATTGGTTGTGATAATCTGATCTATCTTCAGTCCGCTCTTTTTCAGGGCCGCTACAGGAAGAACATAACTCTGGACCCCGCAATTGGGTTTTGTAACGATAAAGCCCTTGTTCCAGCCTTCTTTCTGTTGTTGTCCGGGGATAATTTCCAGCAGTTCGGGATTAACTTCGGGCATTATGATGGGAACATTGTCCTTCAACCGGTGCGCGGAATTGTTCGATATCACCGCCATTCCCGCTGCTGCATATTCCCGCTCCAGTTGAAGGGTTTCGTTTTTGCTCATGGAGAAAGCGGAAAAGACCAATCGACATTTTTTTTGGGCCGATGCTGTGTCTTTCACATTAAATACCGGAAGCTTTCCGACGGCTTCGGGCGGTTTGCCCGGCATTCTCCACCGCTTTTTGATTGCAGAAGCATATTCCTGTCCTGCCGAGTGTTCTGAGGCTGCCAGGAAGGTGACTTCAAACCATGGGTGGTTTTCCAACAGGGAAACATAATTCTGTCCGACCATTCCGGTTGCGCCGAGAATTCCTACGGGAATTTTTTCATTCATTCTATACCTCCAGATATAAAAAAAGCCCCGCCTTTTCGGCGGGGCTGAAATTGCAATATTCAAATTGCAGTTTACGGAACAACCACCGAACGGATCAAAAAGAGAACTGGTTTGGTTGTTGTTGTAACTGTTATTATCTGCATTTGTAATATTTATAGCAGTGATAAGGGCTGTTATGCAAGAGGGTAAATTGTTATTCAGTACCCTGTCTGTTTTGCCGTGGCCGGTTTGCAGGAATTCAATTTGACAAACGTCAAAAAATATGTTAATTGTAATATGTCATGAAATTATTCGATTTTGGAGAGAATTATGTACGAACAGGAAAAGAATGAATTAATCAAAACCGGTCTGGCTTTGAAAGAAAATAAACTGATTTCTCTGTCGGGCGGAAACGTAAGCTGCAGGCTTCCGGGCGACAAAATTCTTGTAACGCCTTCGGGAATGGCATATGAGGGTATGGTTACCGACGATATTGTCACTCTTGATATTGACGGTAACGTTATTGAAGGAACAAGAAGGCCTTCGGTAGATTCTATAGCCTTGCTGCATGTTTACAGGAATATGAGCAGGGTAAATGCGATCATCCACACACATCAGCCTTATGCAACCGCAATAGGAATGGTTTACGATCAGGTTCCGCCAGCAGTGACTACTCTTGCAAATGCATGTGCAGGGGTTGTTAATGTAGCTCCGTTCAGTTCGGCAGCAAGTCTGGCGATGGGGGAAGAAACAGTAAATAACATCGGCGATGCAAACGCGGTTATTCTGAAAAATCACGGCGTAATTACGGTTGGTAAAACAATAAAAGAAGCGCTTTACGCTGCAGTATATATGGAAGATGCACTTAAAACATTATTTATAGCCAAAGCGATGGGAGACCCGGTTCTTCTTACTGATGAGCAGTATCAGGAAGCTATTGATGTCTTCAAGGATTACGGTCAGAAAAAATAATGAGTTGCTTTGCTGATTTCAAACTGGGCCTGTACGAAAAGGCGCTGCCGGGGCATTTAAGCTGGCCGGAGCGCTTTGAGCAGGCTGCGCAGGCCGGCTATAAATTTGTAGAATTTTCGGTGGACGACAGCGATGAACGTCAGGCCAGACTTGACTGGTCGGCTGCGAAAAGAAAAGAATTCAGATCACAGAAAGATTCTTCCGGCCTCTATGTTCCGACCATGGCGTTAAGCGGGAACCATCGCTTTCCGCTCGGAAGTACTGATGACGGCGTCAGGTTGAAAGCCATGGAAATAATGAAAAAGGCAATAATTCTGGCGTCGGATCTCGGGATCCGGGTTGTGCAGGTGGCCGGTTATGATGAACTGGAAGGGCATGAAAGTACGGAAGAGTCAGCAGCTTATTTTTCCGGTAATCTTGATAAAAGCGTTAAATTTGCAGCCGGGCTTGGAGTAACGCTTGCAATTGAAAATATGGGCGTTCCGTTTATGGATTCAATACAGAAGGTTATGGAACACGTAAAACGGATTAATTCTCCGTATCTTCAGGCGTATGTCGATATCGGCAACAGTACGGCAATGGGACAGGATGTGGAAGCGGATATTGAATCGGCAGGAGGGCATATCGCTGCAATGCATATCAAGGATACAAAACCCGGGATAGTAAGAAACATATCCTTCGGCGACGGAACGGTTGATTTTCCGAAATGTTTCGAGGCTGTAAGGAATACCGGATATACAGGAATGTTTATTCTTGAGATGTGGGCAAATGAACGGAAAGACACGTTCGATGAAGTAAAAGAAGCCCGTGAATTTGTAGAACGACATATGCGAACTGTCTGGCCGGATTGATCTCATAATTTCCCGGTTGACAATTGCACAAACGGGCCCTAGTATTACAGAATGTTTTTTTGGATGTGCACACCATATGTATTTTTCGGATAGCAAATGAAGCTCGTAACCAAGCTTTTAATACTTTCCTTTTTCACAATTCTGATTCCGATGCTGATAATTGTATTTTTCTCAGCTTTTATGATTTATCAGAGCAGTGCAATATCCCAATGGGAATATCTTGAAAGTATAAGAGATAACCTGGAAAACGAGATTATTGAAACTGAAAAAATATATATTACTACCATCAAAGAGGCAGCTGATACGAAGTTGCTGCGGGACAAGTTTTATGTATACGAAAAATACTGGAATCAGCTTACAGAGAGTCTTATTGCTTATGATCTTGAACCGGTAGCTGATTTTCTGAAAAACATTTCTCACGACAGCAATATTGAAGTTATTGCACTTTACAGACGTGATAAAACAAGCTTTTATCCGGTTGCCGTCCACGGAAACAGTCAATATCTGCCGTCTGTTCTCTATAAAGATCTGGTGCAGACCCTGTACAACAAAATTACCTACAGACGATACCCCGACGGAATATATCTTGATATTGTTTATCCAATCTTTTCAGACGGACGGCTGGTCGGGCTTGTTCAGTTTATTCACAGCTACAATGAAGATTTTTTACTGGAATATGCGAAAACCTTTGGAATAGAATATGCGCTTATCTCCAGAAATGCAGTGATGTTCAATTCTCAGGAAGCTGCGATTGAAGCCGTCAAAAATACCGTTTCAGATGCAGAAAACAATCCCCGAAAAAGTTTCAGGGTCGGCAGTACAACCTACTCCGGGGTGGTGATTCCTTTTGAACTGGGGGAAGAAGCTGTAGGGGATCTGGTTTTGTATATTGAACGGGCAAGTCTTTTCGGCGGCGAATCATACCTGATGCAGCGCCTGATGGCGATAACGCTATTGTGTATAATGATTCCGGTAGTCACCTTTTTTATAAAGGAAATCAGGCTTATCAGAGCTATAAATTCGCTTTTAACTGCAACCGATGCAATATCGTCCGGCAATTACAACAGCAGGGTGGATGTCAGAAGCCGTGATGAAATTGGTTTGCTGAACAGGAATTTCAACGATATGGTTGAGGTTCTCAAGCGAAACCGGGACGAGCTGCAGCGTCAGAACGAAGAACTTGCGGTTAAAAACACTTATATTGACGCGGTTTTCCAGAGCCTGCGAATCAATATTATTGTGCTTGATCCGGAAAGGAAAATTAAAGTCGTCAGTAAAAATGTTTCAAGCAGGCTGGAGCTGACAGAAGAACAGTATGGAAAAGACCTTCTTGAAACCGAGCCTTTTCTGCAGGAGAAACAGCTGCTTAAGAAAACGATTGAAAATGTGCTGGAAAGCAAGAGTTTTATACGTCTTTATTCGGTTAAATTCGGAATAACATCATATGAGATGGATTTCTATCCGGTGATAGAAACCGATCGCTCTTTAAGCGCCGTGGTTCTGGTGCTGAATAATGTTACCGAGCATATGGATATGGAGAGGGCGCTGATCCATTCGGATCGTCTGGCTTCGGTAGGGCAGATGGCGGCAGGGCTGGCGCATGAGATTAACAATCCGATGAGCATTATTTTAAACCATGTTCAGCTGCTTCAGACTGATGCTCTTTCTGAGGAGGAAGAACAACGTTTCATAGGAAGGATAGAATCCGAAATTAAAAGGGTCAGCAGATTGATAAACAATCTCTTGAAATTTTCACGTGATGAAAAAATTCAACCGGAACTTATTGATCTCGGCGAGATCTTTTCAGAGGTCATATGGTT
Organism: Spirochaetia bacterium; assembly: GCA_963675665.1. GTDB lineage: Bacteria > Spirochaetota > Spirochaetia > UBA9216 > UBA9216 > Thalassospirochaeta. The sequence continues at coordinate 613,008 of OY776510.1, read as the reverse complement.
TTTTGATCCCAAGGCTTCGAACAAGATTGTTCAGGAATTTTATGATGGAACGGAAATAAAAAAGCAGCATGCTGATTTCTTCAGGTTGAAATTCAAAAAAAGGAAAATCAGTTTTTATATACTGCATACATTGAGCAGGAGCGAACTGTTTTGCAGCAGAGACAGTTTAAAGCAGGTGCTTTTCAACATAATCAAGAATGCAATCGAGACCTGCGGCGATGAAGATGTTATTCTGGTCGCGGATTTGGAAAAGGTTTCAGGCGGAACGAAGATTATTCTAAAAGACAACGGATGCGGGATGGATGAAGATGAACTTTCAAACGTGTTTGAACTTTTTTATACAAAGGGCAAACCCGGCGGCGGCGTGGGGCTCGGGCTTCCTTTATGCAAACGATTAATGAACAATATGGGCGGTGAAATAGGGATCAGCAGTGAAAAAGAAAAAGGAACGACTGTGACTTTGCTGTTTCCCGACAGAGAGGCGTTTTATGGATAAGAGTGAATTCAGAATATTGCTGGCTGATGATGAAGACGGATTACTCGAGGGTTTGTCGAAGACACTTGAGCTGGAAGGTTACCGGATAGATACGGCATCAAGCGGCAGATCTGCAGTAGATGTTCTGTTAAACGATAAGTATGATCTGGTGTTTCTGGATTTAAAGCTGGGAGATATGGACGGTATTGAAGTGGTTAAAGCTATCCAGCCCAATGTTACTCCGATAGTTATAATGACAGCCTATGCAAGTATTGAGTCCGCCGTTAATTCTATGAAGATAGGGGTCCTTGATTACATACAAAAGCCCTTTGACAACAGCGATATAATAGCGATTGCCGACAGATTTTACGACGAAAAATCAGAAATGGCAGCAGATGTGGAGCTTGCGTCGGAAAAATTTTCCAGTATAATTTTTAAAAGCAAAAAAAGTATCGATGCCTATAATACCATTAACAAAGTAAAGGATTGTAACATACCGATTCTCCTTCTCGGCGAAAGCGGAACGGGAAAGGAGGTATTTGCGCGACTGGTTCATGAAAACTGTGAAAGAAAAAGCCGTCCGTTTGTCGGTATTAACTGCAGTGCAATACCATCGGAATTGCTTGAATCTGAACTTTTCGGATATGAAAAAGGTTCTTTTTCCGGTGCGGCATCCGAGAAGCCGGGGAAATTTGAAGCTGCAGCAGGGGGGACCCTTTTTCTGGATGAGATAGGAGACATGGAGTACAAGCTTCAATCAAAGTTACTCCGGGTCCTTGAAGAAAAAACTTTCGAGCGTATTGGAGGCCTGAGGTCCAAGGAATTCAGCGCCAGGATTATTGCCTCGACAAACCGGGATCTTAAAACGATGATTCGGAATAATGAATTCAGGTCGGATCTTTATTTCAGATTACGGGGTATTGAAATAGTGCTGCCGCCTCTGAGAGAACGGCCCGAGGATCTTGATGCCCTGATACACAACTTTGTTGCGATGTATTCCAGGAATTACAATAAAAAGGTTTCCGTATCGTCTGAGGCGGTAAATGTTTTAAAAGAGTACGAATGGCCCGGAAATATCCGGGAATTAAGAAATGTTGTAGAGACAGCAGTTCTTCTTGCAGATGATAATTCATTGTTGCTTTCCGATCACTTCAGAATTGAAAATGAAAAAGCATCAGTAGCTGAAGAAAAAGGTTATATAGACGAGCTGGAAAGAAGTTTCATTCTTAAAACTCTGGAAAAAAACCGATTCAACCGTACTCTTGCCGCAAGAGAGCTTAATATTTCAAGAAAAACTTTATACAACAAGATTAAAAAGTACTCGCTGGAATGATTGTGTTAAGCCGGACCCCGGAATGGAATTACTCAGTTTTACTCAAAATGGGTAGAGCTGTTTCAGATTGCCGGTTTCCATAGGTAATTTTGAAAAATTAAATCAGACTAAGTTTATATAATATAACAAAATATAAAAAGGGAAAAACATCGGAGAGTTTGGCATAAACCTTGCAATTTATAGATAAATAAAATTTGGAGGTTTTTTTATGAGAAAAAAACTAATGGCAGCATTGCTGCTTCTGGCCATTGTAATTGCTCCGGCTGTATTTGCCGGGGGTCAGCAGGAAGGTTCGGATCAGCCCACTTTCGTTATGGTACCCAAGCTGGTACACCCCTTTTATGAACCTTGTATCGAAGGTTTTAAAGATGCAGGAGCCAAATACGGTGTAAATGCAGAAGTGGAAAGCCCGCCGAAATTTGATATCTCGTTACAGGTAAAGGTAATTGAAGACCTTATAGCCAGAGGTGTTGACGGTATTGCCATTTCGGCAGTGGATGACAAGGGTCTTGTTGCTGTTGTAAATGAAGCGGTAGAAGCAGGGATAACCGTTATTTGTTTTGATGCCGATGCCCCAAGTACAAAACGGGCATGTTATATCGGAACTGTAAATGAGGCAGCCGGTGCAACCGCGGGAGAATATATGTTTAATCTGATGGGAGGTAAAGGTAATGTAGCTATCCTTCAGGGAGGACTTGCTCCGAACCTCAACCAGAGGCAGGAAGGATTCAGAAAGGCCGCAGCAAAGACAAATGTCGAAATCGTAGCCTTTGAAGATTTTCAGGCTGATCTTGCAATGGGAGTAAACAAAACCGAAGCTCTTCTGGAAGCTTATCCTGACCTGGATGCTATTTTCGGTGTTTCCGCATATGGTCCCGTAGCTCCTGCAACTGTTGTAAAAGAGCAGGGTATAGCGGGAAATATCATAATCGGCGGTTTTGATGATCTTCCTGAAACAATCACTGGAATAAAAGACGGATCAATTAATTTCTGTCTCGTACAGAAAGCATATAAAATGGGCTGGTTGTCGATTGAGCAAATGCTTGATTTGATGAACGGCAAGAGTGTTCCTCCTGTAACGGATACCGGAGTTATTATCGTAACAAAAGATAATGTAGATTCATACATGGCAGCAGTTAAAGCTGAGGTTCAGTAACCTTCGGTAACTGAACCTCCGGAGTTTGCCGGTATTACCGGCAAACGTCCATTGACCATTAAAAGTTATCGGGGGGGGCGGAATGTCCGTTCCCCTCTTTTTTGGGAGGATGGAAATAATTGAACTTCCATGTTCAATTATTTCTGAAGTATGAAAACCAGGTTTTCATACTTCTCTTCCGTTTTCCGTCATCCGTGACGGGTGTCTTCAGGAGGTTATAATGGCTGAAAACAAAGCCGGGATACAAGCGCAGGTTAAAAAAGAAAACCTGCTTATTAGATTTATCAGACAAAAAGAATCAGCGATTTTTCTGGCTTTGCTGGGAATTATGCTGATTATTACTATAATCGCACCGAAATTTGCTACAGCGGGAAACCTTTACAGGGTCGCCCGGCAGATATCGTTTGTCGCCATTACAGCTTTCGGTGTATTTACTGTTATTCTGACAGCGGGAATAGATCTTTCCGTCGGTTCCATAATAGGAATCAGCGGGGTTACCTGCGGCCTTGCAATGGCTGCGGGCGCAGGTCCGTTTGCGGCTGTACTTGTAGGAATGGGCACCGGTTTCGGTGTAGGAATGATAAACGGGATACTTGTTTCATATGTGGGGATCACCCCGTTTATTGTCACTCTCGGCATGCTAAGTATGGCCCGGGGGGCAATCTGGATTATTACAAAAGGCTGGCCGGTTGAAGAGATTAATGAAAAATTCATGTTTATAGGACAGGGCTCTTTATTGGGAATTCCGGTTCCGGTCATCATAGCAATAGTTGTTGCAATAGTTATGAATTTCATTTTGAAGTTTACGGTGTTCGGACGAAGGATTTATGCGATCGGAGGAAACGAAGAAGCAACCAGGCTTTCCGGAATTAATATAAAAAGGATTAAATGCCTGGCATATGGAATTTCGGGGCTGATGTCTTCAATTACAGGAATTATTCTTGTCGCCCGCTTCAGTTCGGCACAGACATCAGCCGGAGACGGCTGGGAACTTGATGCAATTGCTGCAGCTGTAATAGGGGGTACTTCGCTGATGGGCGGGTCCGGTTCTGTTCTTGGCGTAGTGATAGGCGCAGCAATTATGGGAGTTATCAGAAACGGTTTGGTGTTGATGAAGGTTTCAGCATACTGGCAGACTGCAATCATGGGCCTTATTATTGTAATTGCGGCGGTAATCGACAGAATAAAGAACAGGTAGGCTGTTATGGGTGAATATCTTGTTGAAATGAAAGGGATCAGCAAACAATTTCCGGGAGTAAAAGCTCTGTCTGATGTAGACTTCAATATCGGAGAAAATGAAATTGTCTGTTTGCTGGGAGAAAACGGGGCCGGTAAGTCGACACTGATGAAGGTGCTTACCGGGGTTTATAAACCCGACAGCGGAAACATCTATTATAACGGCAAGGTTCTGGATCTGCATTCCACGCGGGATGCATACGAGCAGGGCATAAATATTATTTTCCAGGAATTCAATCTTTGTCCGAACCTTTCGGCCATGGAGAACATTTTTCTCGGAAATGAAAACAGGACGAAAGGCGGTTTGTTTTCTTATAAAGACACCCGGCAGAGAGCGGAGGAATTCTTTTCAAGATTAAAAATAGATATTCATCCGGATGACCTTGTGGGGAGTCTTGGCGTTGCCCAGCAGCAAATGATAGAAATAGCCAAAGCCCTTGCATATAAAACAAAGGTTCTGATTATGGACGAACCCACATCCGCGCTTGCCGAGAAAGAGATAGTAAACCTGTTTGAAATTATGCGCGATTTAAAAGCACAGGGAATATCAATTATTTTTATATCACATAAACTTGAAGAAGTTCTTGAAATAACGGACAGGGTCGTTATCCTCCGGGATGGTGAAAATGCCGGAAATATTTTGACAAAAGAAGCTGATGAGCAGAAACTGATATCACTGATGGTCGGTCGTGAGCTGAACAGGTTTTATACTGAAAGAAAGGCTAAACCGTCCGAAGATGTAGTTTTTGAAGCGGAAGATCTCTGCGGCCCCCCGAATATTAATAATATATCTTTCAGAATTCGAAAAGGAGAGATTGTGGGGCTTGCCGGACTGGTAGGGGCAGGGCGGACTGAGCTGGCCAAACTGATAATAGGAGCTGAGAAAAAAACCGGCGGCCGGATGTTTGTAAAAGGACGGGAGGTCTCAATCAGAACCCCGCGAGATTCTGTTGCGGCCAGGATTGCTTATCTGCCCGAAGATCGAAAGAACCTTGGTTTGGTTCTGCCGATGACGGTGCGTGAGAACACAACTCTCAGTATCCATGATAAAGTAAGCAGCCTGTTGAAACTTATAAATGCATCAGCTGAAAAGGAAATAACCGATCGGTACATTTCCGATCTTAAAACCAAGGTCAGTTCCCGCGAGCAGGTTGTGGAAACCCTGTCGGGGGGGAATCAGCAGAAGGTTGTAATTGCAAAATCTCTTGCCCTTGAACCGGATCTTCTCATTCTGGATGAGCCTACACGCGGAATTGATGTAGGGGCCAAAGCCGAGGTCCATAATATAATTTCAGAACTAGCGGATCGCGGCATGTCGATTATTGTAATATCTTCCGAGCTGCCTGAAGTTTTTCATCTTGCAGACAGAATTCTTGTAATGCATGAGGGAAAACTGACCGCTGACCTGTTAAAGGAAGAGGCCGATCAGGAAATGGTTATGCATGCCGCTATAGGATCGGTATAAAGATCAGTAGTTTTTAACCGGATACTTTCCGGTACCGTTAAGGGGGGGGCGTCTTTTTCAAAGATTCCCCCCCCTTTTTTATTGATTATTCCGGATTTTGACAAACTTCCTGACAAAATTTATAAGAAAAATTTGACAGAACAGGAATTATATATTATGCTGTTGTTATAAATAACAAATTAGTTATAAATAACTATTTATTACGTTATTTATAACAACATATGATACAGGATAATTCAGATGGATGATTTTACTTTGGCGATGGTCGCAAAGTCTTACTACATTGATAAAATAAAACAGAAAGAAATTGCAAATATGTTTAATACCAGCCCGATGGTTATTTCAAGAATGATAAAAGAGGCTGAGGATCGGGGAATTGTAAATATTGATATAAGAATGCCGAATAAAATCAATCTGGAATTAAGCAAGAGAATTAAAGACAAATACGGGTTCAAGGATTGTGTTGTTGTAGAAAATGTTCCGTCGGAAAACGGTGCTGACACTGTAGCAAAGTTTCTGGCTGAATATGTAATGCATCTGTTGCCTGAAAACGGTGTATTAGGGGTTTCCTGGGGATATACAATCGGACAGTTCGCCGAATATCTCAAATATCAGAACCGGGAAGACAGCACGGTTATTGAATTGACCGGAGGGTTTTACGCACGCAATGGCGAGATGAAAACCCCTACGGGAATTATCATAAAGATATGCCAGAAAATAAGGGCGGAGCATATGATTTTAAATGCTCCATATTATGTCCAGAGTCTTGAGGCTAAAAACGAATTGAAAGCAGATCAGAATAATAAAAATCTTATCAAGCTTGCCTGTGAAGCCAATATCAACATTATAAGTGCAAGTGCCTTCAGCAAGGAATCAACTACTTCCAAATGGGGAGTAATTACCGAGGAAGATTTTTCCGAACTGGAAAAGCTTAATGCTATTGGGGATATTGCAGGGGTTTTCATTGATGAGAACGGAGATGAAATTAACTGGAGCAAACATGATCTATACATGGGGGTTCCAATCTCAATTATTGATAAAGCGGAAAATATAATTTGCGTTGCAGCCGGAAAGTTGAAAAGTGATGTAATCAGATGTACGTCGGGATCAAGACATAACTATTTTAATATCCTGATAATCGATGAGGAACTGGCTGTAGAATTAATATAGGGGATCTTTAAAAACTGCAGTTTATGAAGATCTTCTTTAGATTTCCAGGAGTCGGCAGGTAGTGCAGGAGGCAGTATAAAACCAGATGAAATCAGAAAAAAAATATCTGTTGGAGATGAGAAATATCTCAAAAGCATATATCGGCGTTCAGGCGCTTAATGATGTATCCATTAAGCTCAGGCCCGGAACAGTACATGCTCTGCTCGGGGAAAACGGGGCGGGTAAATCAACACTGATGAAAGTTCTTGCCGGAGAGACCCGTGCGGATGCGGGAGAGGTCCTGATAGACGGTGAAGTTCAGCATTTGACGGGCAGAAAGCACGCCATGGAATGCGGCGTTTCAATCATTCACCAGGAAATGATCAATGTTCTTGAAATGACGGTAGCCGAGAATATGTTTCTCGGAAGAGAGTTTAAACGAAAAGGCGGCGTTATTATTGATAAAAATAAAGTTAACAAGGAAGCCGGGAGACTTCTGGCTGAAGTGGGCATGGAAATAGCTCCGAACCGCCTTATGAAAACGCTGACTGTTGCGGAAATGCAGATGTGTGAAATAGCAAAAGCTGTTTCCTTTGATTCAAGAATCTTTATTATGGATGAACCGACTTCAGCTATCACGGAAAGCGAAACAGAGGTTCTTTTCGGACTGATTCGCAGAATCATAAGCAAGGGACATTCAATTATTTATATTTCTCACAAACTTGATGAAATTTACGAAATAGCTGATGAAATTACAGTTCTGCGCGACGGCAACAGAGTGGCTCATTTTTCTGATACGGATGTGCCGAGAGACGTTCTGATTAAGCATATGGTCGACAGGGACGTGACGGATGTTTACCCGAAGCGCAACATAAATATCCGCGGTGAAGCTTTGCTTGAGGTAAAAAACCTGAAAATGAGCAATGTTTTTGAAGGCATTTCCTTCAAGGCTCATGCGGGTGAAATATTCGGACTTGCCGGGTTGATGGGATCAGGGCGTACTGAAATTGTAGAAGCAATATTCGGTATCAATGATCTTGAAAAAGGTGAAATTTTCATAGATAAAACCAAAAAGAATATTTATAACCCTGTTAAGGCGATTCAGTACGGTCTTGGATTGATTACCGACGACAGAAAGCTGAAGGGGCTTATTATGGGAATGGACATTATGGATAATGTCGTACTTTCCAACCTGCTGAAATTCAAATCAGTAATAATGAAATTTCTCGACTGGAAAAAGATTAATGCTGAGTCAGTGAAATACAGGGACTTACTGAACATAAAGACTCCATCGCTGAAGCAGGATGTTGAGAACCTCAGCGGGGGAAATCAGCAGAAGGTAGTTCTTTCAAAGTGGCTTTCAAGAGACTGTAAAATCATGATATTTGATGAACCGACCAGGGGAATAGATATCGCGGCCAAATCGGATTTTTATCATCACATATCAGGACTTGCAGAAAAGGGCAAGGCTGTAATTTTCATTTCTTCTGAAATGGAAGAAGTAATAGGAATGTGCGACAGGGTTATGGTTTTAAGGGAAGGCAAGGCAACGGGTGAATTATCGGGAGCGGAGATTTCCCAGGAAAATATTATGCACCTTGCTACTTTAGCTTGAGGAAACGGAGGAAATAATGATCAGAGTAGAAAATGAATTAAGGGTTAAAAAGAATTCCATTAGTCAATGGCTTCTTGATTATAATATGGTGGTTGTTCTTGCGGTAATCTTTCTGTTTTTCGCACTGGCAACGGGAGATACTTTTTTTAAGGCAAAAAATCTTTTAAGTGTTCTTCGCCAGGTCAGCATAAACGGACTTGTGGCAACCGGTATGACGCTTGTAATACTTACCGGCGGAATTGAATTGAGCGTCGGTTCCGTTATTGCTTTCTCCAGTGTTGTTGCTGCAAAGATTGCGAATGAAGCGAACCCGGCCTGGGTAATAGCAATACCGGTTGCTATCGGACTTGCCGTGCTGATCGGTTTTATTTCCGGGTTTTTTGTCTCTTTTCTCAGAATACCGCCTTTTATCATGACGCTTGCGATGATGACCATAGCCCGGGGAAGCGCATTCATCTTTTCAAACGGAAAACCAATTTCGGGAGTTCATAAAGCTTTCCTGGTAATAGGCAAGGGTTCATTTCTTGGACTGCCGTTACCGAGCATCATCCTTCTTGTGGCGGTTCTGGCCACATTCTGTATACTCAGGTATACCTCGTTCGGCAGGTATATTTACGCGGTCGGGGGCAATGAAAACGCTGCAAGAATATCCGGAATAAACGTCCGGGTTGTTAAACTGGGGGTTTATGTGCTCGCAGGGTTTTTTACAGGTGTAGCATCGGTTGTTCTGACCTCACGTATAAGTGCGGGACTGCCCCAGGTAGCCCAGGGTTATGAAATGGACGCCATAGCCGCTGTTGTTCTAGGAGGAACAAGCCTTGCGGGCGGAAAAGGAAGCATCTGGGGGACCCTGATCGGTGTTCTTATAATAGGGTTTATCTCAAACGGAATGGACCTGATGAATATCCAGTCCTACACCCAGCAGATAATTCAGGGGTGCGTGATTGTATTTGCCGTGCTGATTGATTCGGTCAGAAACGACCGTGATTTGCTGAAAGATATATCAAATGCTATTAAGGATGCTTTTACCAAAGCTGCATAATGGAGCATCAGGCAACCCAAAGCCGGGGTTGGCTGGTGCGGATGAGATAAAAAACATAATTATTTTAAGGAGGTTGGATTATTTGACTTAGCTGAAGTAGTTGCAGCAAAAAAGGAGTTAAAAACGGATCTACGATCCGTACGGATCGTAGATCCGCAAAGAAAACAATTTAGTAGTTTAGGAGTTAACAGTTATGAAAAAGGGTCTTATTTTAGTACTTGCATTGGTTATGATTTTTGGTGCAGTAGGTGCTGTCTTCAGCAACGGACAGCAGGAAGCAAAGGATGAGCAGATTGTTATCGGTTATTCGATTTACTGGCTTTCCGAGTTTGCAACACTGATGACTGAAGCAATGCAGGAAAAAGCGGATGCTGAAGGAATCAAGCTTATTGTTCTTGATGCTCAGTGGGACGCTGTAGCTCAGCTTGATCATGTGCAGAATTTTATCAACCAGGATGTTGACGCAATTATAGTCGGGGCAGCCGATGTTTACTCAATGGTACAGGGTGTGGAAATGGCTAATGAAGCCGGTATCCCCTTTGTCGGTGTAAACATGCGTATTCCTTCTGAAAAAATTGATGCCTATGCCGGTCCGGATGATGTAAGGGCAGGTGAAATGATGGTTGAGTATGCTATTGAACAGCTTGGAGAAAAATTCAACTGTATAGTTCTTGAAGGTGCTGAAGGATATTCCGCAACTGTCGACAGAAGAGAAGGTGTGAAAAACATGCTTGATGCCAATCCCGGAGTTAATGCTCTTGATATCAAAACAGCAAACTGGACCAGAGAAGGCGCACTTGAACTGATGGAGAACTATATTCAGGATTTCGGAAGCAAAATCGATGCTGTTATAGCACACAATGATGAAATGGCCCTTGGCGCAATTCAGGCACTTGAAGCCGAAGGTATGCTTGATGATGTTATAGTTACAGGAATTGATGCAATTTATGACGCATGTGTTGCGATCGACACCGGCAAGATGGAATATACGGTATTTCAGGATGCTGTACTTGAAGGAAGTCTTGCATTTGATGCCGCATTAACGCTGATTAACGGCGGAACCCCTGAGATCAAGGAAAACTACATTAACATGATCGGTTTGACCAAAGCAAATGTAGCTCCGTATCTGGCTGCTTTCAACAAATAATCTGGATTATCCATACCTGATTTTTTCAGGTATGGATTCCGGTTTTGGGTAATTACTCTATAGGAATGAAATATGAAAGCAGTAGTAAAATACGGATACGGGAAAGGTGAGACGGAACTGAGAGATGTTCCTGTTCCGGAAATAGGCGATAATGATATTCTTCTGGAAGTCAAGGCTGCCGGTGTCTGCGGATCAGATATTGGTTTTGACGACGGCGGGCATGAAAACCTGTTGAAACCTCCCGTTGTTTTGGGTCATGAATTCTCGGGGATTATTGCTGAAAAAGGGAAAAATGTTTTTGACTGGAACATGGGCGACCGTGTTGTTTCGGATAATACCGGTCATGTCTGTGGAAAGTGTTATGCCTGTGGTACATCCAATTATCTTGTTTGCCCGGATCGCCTGGGTCTGGGTTACGGTATGGACGGCGGGTTTGCGAAATATGTTAAAATTCACGGAAGTACCCTCGAGAAGTTTCCGCAGAGTTTGATGGCGATTCCTGATAATATGTCTTTCGAAGAAGCCGCCATACTTGATCCGTGCTGCAACGGTTATAAAGCGGTGTGTCAGGAAGCGAATTTTATGCCGGGAGAAATCGGGGCGGTTTTCGGAGTCGGACCGCTGGGGCTTTTCAGTATCCAGGCCTTAAAGGCTGCAGGTGCCTCAAGAATTATTGCAATCGGCCTCGAAGCCGACAAAGACAGGTTTGATCTTGCTGTTAAACTTGGTGCAACTGATATTATTAAATCGGATAAGGACGACCTTTTTGCCGTTGTGAAAAAAATAACTGCAGCAGAAGGAGTTGCTCTTACCGTCGACTGTGCAGGGGTTTCGAAAGTACTTGAACAGGCAATAGAGATTACACGAGCCGGAGGGGAAATAGTTAAGATAGGTTATGATGAACGTCCTCTGGGTTTTTCTCTTGATCCTGTAATTGATAAAGGTGTGAGTATCAAAGGTCATTTTGGATATGATTGGCTGTCATGGAGAAATTCAATGAGGCTTGTCTCTTCCGGGACAATTGATCTGAAATCAATGATTTCTCACAAGATGGGGATATCGGAATTCAGGAAAGCTTTTCAAATGGTTAGAGACAAGGAAGCAATAAAAATTATATTATATCCGGAAGATTAACCGTCCACGGCTGTTTGAAATCAGGCAGCCGTTTTTTCTGATTAATCAAGGGGAAAAAATGAAAGATAATTATTTTCAATGTGATAATTTTACATGGGACAAAATTGACAGAATTGAGTATAAGCCGTCTTCTGAAAAAGATAAGCCCACATTCGACAATGTTATGCGCCAGAATATTTTTAAAGGCGAAGATGCTGCAGCTTTTGATGTCAGATATTTTGAATGCGGACTGGAAGGACACACCACGCTGGAAAAGCATGAGCATGTTCATATTGTTGTTGTTCTGAGGGGAACCGGAACAGTAATTGTTGAAAACGAGATTTATACCGTTAACCCTTTCGATATGATTAAAATTCCGGCCTGGCATGCGCATCAGCTGATAAATACAGGCCTTGAGCCGTTCGGTTTTTTATGTACTGTAAACAGCAAAAGGGACACTTTTAAATTACTTACTGAAGAAGAAGTGGAAAAGCTTAAGGAAATGAATCCGCAGGCGGGGAAGCTTCTTAGAATAACCGAAGGCTATTTTATAAAGTAATTTCCGTAATCAACCAGTCTGAAATAAGCTTGCCGAATACTGCGGTTCTCTGTTCATGACCCGGCTAAATAGTTTGAATGTAAATGTTTACTTGAAGAATGTCATGAAATATGTTAATATAAACAACATTTACTTGAAATCCGGGAGTGTTTATGAGCAGATATTTTATGGGAATTGATAACGGAGGAACCGTCTGCAAGGTTGCTCTTTATGATAATAAAGGGAATGAGCTGGCTCTTGCAAGCAGAAAAATTGAAATGATATATCCTGAACCCGGTCATACCGAAAAGGATATGAAAGAATTCTGGACAGCAAACCTTGAAGCAATTGCCGAGGTTGTCAGAAACAGCGGAGTTGATCCTGAAGATATTGCAGGTATTGCCCCCACAGGTCACGGTAATGGAATGTTCCTTGTTGATTCAGATGGTAATTCAGTAGGTAACGGTATAATTTCTACCGACAGCCGGGCAAAGAAATGGGTTGATAAATGGTACAGTGACGGAACATTCGAAAAAATAAATAAAAAAACCCTACAGTCTATCTGGGCCGCACAGCCGGTATCCCTTCTGAACTGGTTTCGTGAGAACAGGCCCGAGGATCTGCAAAAAACACGCTGGATCCTGATGTGCAAGGATTTTATCCGCTTTAAACTTACAGGAGAGGCTTTCGCCGAGATAACTGATTATTCAGGTACAAATCTTGTTAATGTTATTAAAGTTGATTACGACGATGAGCTTCTGGATGATTTCGGAATCAGAGAATTTAAGGATAAACTTCCACCGCTGCGAAAATCTACTGATATTTGCGGAAAAATAACTGAAGAAGTTGCCGGGCAAACCGGGTTGATTGCAGGCACGCCGGTAATGGGCGGGTTTTTTGATATAGACGCATGCGCAATAGCTACCGGTCTGACGGATGATCAGGATTTGAGTATAGTTGCAGGAACCTGGAGTATTAACCAGTTTATAAGTAAGAAACCGGTTGGATCAAAAGAGCTTTTTATGACGAGTATTTACGGAATTCCGGGATACTGGCTTGTGACGGAGGCAAGCGCTACCTCAGCCACAAACCTTGAGTGGTTTATAAAAAACCTGATGAACGGTGAAAGCTATGATGAAATCAACAGGATTGTTGATTCGATGAAGCCGGAAGATTCTGCTGTCGTGTTTTTTCCTTTTCTGTTTGCCAGCAGCGTTGGAGATCTTTCGTCATGTTTTATCGGTCTTAACGGCTGGCATACAAAAGCACATATGCTTCGTGCTGTCTATGAAGGGGTTGTTTTCGGTCATAAACTGCATCTCGACAGGCTGTTCCCTCACAGGGGACCGGTCCGAAGCGTCAGGATTTCAGGCGGTGTATCAAAATCCGATGTCTGGGTTCAGATGTTTGCTGATATTCTGAAGATGCCTATAGAAATTACCGAAGCTGAAGAGATTGGTACCCTCGGGGCTGCAATCGGAGCTGCTGTAGGCGCCGGAGAGTATGAAAGCTTTGAAGCGGCAACAAATAAAATGGTCCGAGTCTCACGGATTGTACAGCCTAATCCAGAACTTGCAGAGATATATTCTCAAAAGTATGATAATTTCTTAAAATATGTTAATGCACTGAAAAATCTTTGAGAGAAACTTATGAAAACCAAAGTTGATAAACAGCTGTTGTATAATGTTGCCAGGATGTATTACCTGGAAGGTAAAAAACAGGATGAGATAGCGGCAGTAGTAAACAGGTCAAGATCCTCAATTTCCATGTTTCTGACTGAAGCAAGAAACGAAGGTCTTGTTGAAATCAAATTAAGAAACCCGATGGGAAATAATGACGAGCTAAGCAGTCTTTTTGAGCAATGCTTCGGTCTTAAGCATTGCTATGTAGTACCTACTGCAGTTAAAAATTCGGAAATGCTCATCCGGCTTGTTGCTGAACGTGCAGTAGATGTTTTCAATGATTTGCTTAATGAACAGGATACGGTCGGGGTTGCCTGGGGCCGGACATGTTATGAATTTATGTCTCAGTATTACAGTGATCATAATTATCTGAAAATAAATGCCGTACCGCTGATCGGAGGAAGCAACAGACCCATGAAGCGCTATCAGCTGAATGAAATGGTACGGGATTTTGCGGAAAAGCTTAATGCAACGCCGCATTTCCTTCACGCGCCGGCAATAGCGGACTCTGAAGATGATTTGCAGCTGTATAAAAGCAGCGCGATGATGCAGCGGATAAGCCGGTTGTGGAGTGAACTTAATATCGCTGTTATTTCAATCGGGGAAAAATCTTCCGGCAGTGTGCTTGGAGAATCCGGCAAAAATAGCGATAAATTCAGGGATTCACCCGAATTTAAAAACGCGATCGGAGACATCTGCGGGTGGCCTGTTTCCGCAGAGGGCAAATTCCTGAAAGGGCCAGATTCGGAGCTGTTGCTTGCATGTACCCCCGAACAGCTTGGAAATACGGAAAAAGTGGTTTGCCTTGTCGCCGGTATTGAAAAACAGTATTCGATAGTCGCGGGGCTGAAGACGGGTATACTTGATTATCTTATTATTGATGAGCAAACGGCAAAAGCTGTAGAAAAGCTGATTTAAATTTTATGCGTGGGTGAATCCTATGGACCGGGAAACCTCGCTGCAGGTTACTTTTAGTATATCGGCATACTTTCGGCATGTTTCTGTGCATAAGCGTGATACGGGGCCGGTAATCCACAACGCTGCAACCGGATAACCTCTGACGTTCAGAATGGGAGCGCTTATACAGCGTACGTCATAATCGGCTTCTTCCATATCCAGTGCGTATCCGTTTAAGGCAACCTGTTCAAGTTCATGGATTAAACTTTTTCTGTCAGTGATTGTGTTTTCCGTATATTTTTGAAAAGTGCAATGTTCAAGTACCGTCTGTTTTTCTGGTTCGGGAAGAAAGGCCATAATGGCCTTTGCAGGTGCGGAACAGTGAAGCGGAAAATTGTATCCTACTTCTACAACGACTTTTACAGGGAAAAGTCCCTGCATCTGTTCAAGAATCACGCCGTTATGACCTGAAAGTTTTCCAAATATCACAGTTTCCTTAAGCTCGTCGCGCAGATCCCTCATGACCGGAGTTATTTTTTCAAAAAGCGATTCTTCTGCTATTGCATGAGCGCCGAGGGCAAACAATTTGCTGCTGACACTGTAGCGTTTGTGCTTTTGAATAACATACTCTTTTGCAGATAATGTTCGCAGAATTCTGAAAACGGAATTAGTCGGAAGGCTCAGCGCATCTGCAAGCTCGCTGATTGTGAGTCCTTCGGGATTATCCGCCAGATATTCAAGAAGCTCTATAGCTCTCCAGAGATTGGGTATAATATATTTGCCTTTGCCTTCGTTATGCTCACTCATTGTTCGTCCGGATGATTGTAATAAATAAAACCTGTCCGCACAAGATCGGAACAGGTTTTATCATCGTCGGCAGACAAAATTGTTAAGGCTTAGAACCCCGATATATCCTGGGCAAGGCCGTAGACAGCCATCTCGGATACGCAGCCTCCCTTAGTCAGGGTGCATGCTGCATAGACCATATCGGCGAAATGCTCCGGGCGGACAGCCATTGATTCATCCCATTCGAATTTATCAACATTTTCAGCCTTCTGAAATCCCGTATTTGAACCGCCGGGAACCAGTAGAGTTACTCCGATACCATGCGGTCTTAATTCGGTATAAAGGCATTTGCTGAAAGCATTAACAGCGGCCTTGGCTGCCGAATATACCGACCAGGTGGGCCATGAGCGTCTGTCGCATACCGAAGAAACATTAACTATTCTTCCGTATCCCTGGGTTTTCAGCAATGGGGTAAATGCACGGCATGAGCTCAGTGTGCTTTTCATGTTTAGATTCATGACCTTGTCATATATCTCATCCGTCATGGTTTCTATAGGTTCCAGCCTCACTGCTCCGCCGGCATAGTTTATCAGGCAATCGCATTTGCCGAATTTGCTTTTTGTCTGTGCTGCAACATCATCAAAGAAACCGCTCTTTATTACGTCCCCCTGAATAACCAGTACATCAGATCCTGATTTTCTGCAGTTCTCTGTGGTGGCCTCCAGTCCTTTTTCGTCGATGTCGATAAGCACAAGGCTGCACTGGTCCTTTTTTGCAAAAAGTTCTGCTGTTGCTTTTGCGAATCCGGATGCGACACCGCTGATTACAGCAACTTTTCCTTTTAATGAATCACCCATTATTTTCCTCCGTTGTTCAGATATTTAAACCGGGTTTCTTCAATCCCGGGTACATCCAGTTCAATTTGAAATATATCTCCCGCCTGCGGTCCTTTTTTAAGGTCCTGCTCATCAACAGCTTTAATTGCAGTGGTTATAAATAATTTATCAAGTTTCTCTCCGATAAATGCCATGCAGGTAGGAGTTTTTACCGGCATCGGTATTTCGGCCAGTACCGAGCCTTCGGGAGATATTCTTGAAAGCTGCCATCCCCACCAGTGTGCAACCCAGAGCATCCCCTCCGAATCCATTATCAGACCGTCAGGCAGCCCTTTGTCTGCAGGCAAATTATAAAGGGCTTTTTGATTTGATAATTCACACCTTTCTTCATCCCAGTCAAACTCCAGTATCCGGCCGCCGAATTGTTCGCTCATATAAAATTTTCTATTGTCGCGGCTGAAAACCATTCCGTTGCAGACGGAAAAGCCTGATGCAAGCCGTTTTATTTCAAGATTCTGATCGACCATGTAAACGGAGCCGCCGTGCCCTTCAAGGTTGTCCATGTCAAACGAGCCGAAGAGAAACCGTCCTTTCCTGTCGACCGTTCCGTCATTCAGATAAAATGATGCTTTTCCGTATTCAGGATTTCCGAGATACCGGCAAGTGTTCTTCTTCTGGTTCCATATGACCACGCCGTTCGTGACCGTTCCGATCCAGCTGCCGTTTTCGCATTTGGCAAGACATTGAAAATTATACGGAACATAGATGATTTCCAGCTCTTCAGTTTTCGGTGTATATTTTGCAATTCTCGGGTTTTCGGTATCGGAGAAATAGACAGCGCCTTCCTCTTTTACCCAGTAGGGAACTTCCGCACAGAGAAAACCTGTAGGCAGAATATGTTTCAGTTTGTTGTTGACAATATCCATGACAATTTTCAGTATATAACAGAAGCGACAAACCGTAAAGAGGAATTTATATAACAAAACAAATTTTATATTACAAAATTATACTTTTCGGTGATTATCTATCCATGAAAGGTTATCAGGATGAGTTTGATTATGATGCAGGAAGCAGAATGGTGAATTTGCAGCCGCCATCGGGATGGTTCTCTACGCTGATTTTACCGTTCATTTTGTTTATAATGCCGTAGGAAACAGAAAGTCCAAGGCCCATATTATTACCGGAAGCGGTTTTTTTCGAAAAGAACGGAAGAAAGATTTTTTTTGCATCATCATCGTTAATGCCGGGTCCGGTGTCTCTGAAAATCAGCATAATCCAGGACTTGTTGTCAATTACTGTTTTTGAAAGACTTGCTTCGAGCATACCGTCGGTATGAATTGCTTCAAAACTGTTTCTTATCAGGTTGAGTATTATCTGTTTGATTTCGGTTCTGTTGCAGCTTAGCATCATCTTTTCATCCGGCGCGGTGAAACTGATTATGATATTCCTGTGTACGGCATTATGTTTGACAAGGTTCAGGATGTGCGTAAGAAGAGGCGTGAGATCAAGGTCTTCAGTTTTCGGCGCCGAGCTGTCTGAAAAGGTTGCAAGGCTGCTTACGATCTGTTCAATGCTGCCGACTTCTTCTTCAATATTATCAAGCACTGTTTGTTGTTCGCCCTCGGGCAAGGTCTTTCGAAGATAATCTACCTCGTTCATTATGATTTCAAGAGGATTATTTATTTCATGCGAAACTCCTGCCGCCAGCAGTCCGACGGATCCAAGGCGTTCGGAAAAATCAAGCTTTTCGCGCAGGCTCTCCTGTTCCGTAATGTCGCTTATTATTATCATACTGCCTATAAACAAAACACCGTCATAAATAGGGTAGACGGTGACAAAATTTATTGTTTCCCTTCCGTCGTGATGTTTCAGTCTTGTAGTAAAGGTCTCAAGCCTGCGCTTGTCCATTGATGCCCGGATCTGTTCGTATAATTTATCATTTGAAGTGATGATATCAAGCTTTTTAAGAGGTATGCCGAGAGCCGGGGTGTCTCCGATGCTGAAATAGTTTTTAGCGTTATTGTTAAGCAGTCTGAGAATCCTGTTTTCATCCACGACAATAAGGTTAACGGGCAGGGTTTCAAGAATTGCCCTGTTGTATTTAAGAAGCTGGTAGAACTCCTGTGTTGTCGTATCGAGACTGCTTTCCTGAACAACCTGGGTGTAGGCCAGTTTGATAAGATTGATTTTATCGATGTTTTTAACCGATTCTGTTGTCAGAATTCTGCCGTTTCGTATAACGGTAACGCGATCGGCAAAGGTGTAAACATCATCGATTCGGTGAGTAATAAAGAGGATTCCAAGACCTTCAGCCTTTCGTTCTTTCAGAACAGGAATCATCTTGTTAAGATCCACTGCGGTCATTTTTTCGAAGGTCTCGTCCAGTATCAGCAGATCGGGTCGGGGCAGCAGGTGTTTTAACAATTCAAGCAGAACTTTTTCGGTATCCTTGAGGCTGTAAATTTTCTGGGCGCCGGAAAAGGATGAAAAACCCAGCGAACCGAAATATTCATCGGTTTTTCTGTTCAGCTCCTTGCGTGTGAAAAACTTCTTTTTAAAAAAATCCGGGCTGTTTCCAAAGAGATTCTGCGACAGGGAAAGACGCTCATACTGTTCAATTTCCTGCATCACAATCTCAATACCAAGTTCCTTGGCTTCCTGGGGTGAAGACAGCTGGACCGGATTATTTTTCCAAAGAAAAATACCGTCGTCGGGTTTTATGTATCCGCTGAGAATCTGTGCCAGAGATGATTTTCCGGCCCCGTGTTCTCCTATTACAGCGTGAATCTCCGATTTTCTGATTGTGAAGTCTATGTTTTTAAGAGCGTTGAACTGGCCGTATTTAAGGGAAATATTATTCAGTTTTATTATGTTCTCATGTTCGTTACTGGTCATTGATACCGTATTTGTTCATTTTGCTGTATAATGTCGTTCGTGAGATTCCAAGCTCTTCAGCCGCCTTTTTTTTATTAAACCCGTGTTTTATCAGGGTTTTTAAAAAAAGCTCTCTCTCGACAGCCTGCCCGGGAGAAAGTCCGCTGCTTGCCATTTTTACCGGATGATCACCCATGGGAAGATCTTCCGGTCTTATTACCGAGTTGGTGCAGATTGTCGCTCCGTAATTCAGTGCGGCCTTAAGCTCACGAATATTTCCCGGCCAGTCATATGACAGAAGCGTCTCCATGGTTTCCGGAGCAAGGCTTACCCGCCGTTCCGGTGTTGTGACCTGGTTGAGAATATATTCCGTCAGAATAGGTATGTCTTCTTTTCGTTCCCGTAAAGCCGGAAGCTTAAGGGCGGCACAGTTAAGCCTGTAGTAAAGATCCTGACGGAATTTTTTTTCAGCTACCATCTGCTCTAGATTATGATTAGTTGCGCCTATAAACCTTACATCTATATTAATAATATCCTTGCCGCCCAGTCTTCTTATTTCATGTTCCTGTATTGCCCTGAGGATTTTGGCCTGAATGGCCAGCGGCATGTCGCCGAGTTCATCAAGAAAGAGGGTCCCTGTATCAGCACGTTCAAAAACACCCTGGAATTTATCATCAGCGCCTGTATAGGCCCCTTTTTCATGCCCGAAAAGCTCATTATCCAGAAGGGTATCGGGAAAAGCTGCGCAGTTTACCCTCAGAAAGGGATTGTCAGTTCGCGGAGAATTTCGGTGAATAAGATCGGCGAAAACCTCTTTTCCGGTTCCGCTTTCTCCGAGTATCAGTACCGAAAGATTCGACTGGGCAAGTTTGATCGCTTTTTTTATCAATGCTATCATCTGCGGATTTTTCGTCTGCAGGTTCGGAATTGCAGGCAGCTCGCTCGGTTCGTCCTTAAGAAAGAGTTTTACCTGTTTCAGAAGCTCCGGAAAACGAACAGGTTTTTTTATATATTCGCTGGCGCCCAGTTTTATGGCTTCAACAGCTGTTTCAATTGTACCGAACCCGGTTATCATTAAAACCGGGATATCAGGTATCAGTTTTTTTATTTCGATAAGCGCATCAATTCCGCTTTCATCTCCTATGCGTATATCGACAAGCGCCAGATCTATCGGGCAGCATTGCAGCGCTTCAATGCCTTCGGCGGTATTGGCAGCCGTGCGGCATTCAATGCCCTCCGAAAGGAAATTTCGTGAAAGCGTGTCGAGTATTTTCCGGTTATCATCTATAATAAGAATTCTATTCATTGTCTGGCAATACTTTACCATGGATACAAAAAGCATTAAAGCGAAAACGTTCAAGTGTACTTCAATTGTACAGTGTAAACCCGGCCTTTTGTCCAAAATCTGAACACATTCTGTTAATCAGGAAAATTCCGTTCTGCTAAGTTCTTTCAAAACGGTAACTTATCCTGAATCGGCATGATTGGCACGATAGTTGCAATATAATTAACGAATGTCATGAAAAACTTTAAAGGAGAGTTTATGAAAAACATGAGAACTAAAAGTATGATTGTTGTTCTAATCATACTGGCAATCATTGCAACATTTGCGTTTTCCGGCTGTGCAAAAGAAGAAGCTGCAGCCTCCGCGGCCGCAGAGGCTGAAGGTGTAGATTCACCGTTTGTCGGGGATCCTTCAGAAACTTACTATATGTGTGTTATGGTATCCGGTGTAGAATATTGGTTCCCGGTATACGAAATGATGAAAGAATGTGCATGGCAGCTTGGTGTAAAAACTGTATATACAGGTACTCCCGAGTATGATGTTAACAAGCAGCTTGCAGTATTTGAGCAGATTCTTGCAAAGAAACCGGCCGGTATTCTTCTTCACCCGATGAATCCGGATGCATTTATTGAACCTATCAACAGAGCAGCCGAAATGGGTATTCCTGTTGTTACATTTGCCGCTGATTCTCCGAACTCAAAGAGAGTTTCCTACATCACTTCCGATAATGTTCGTGAAGGTGAATATGCAGCCGATACTATTGCCAAGGCTCTTGGTGAGAAAGGTGAAGTAGCCGTACTTGAAAATCCGGGACAGGACAACCACGATCTGAGAGTAAAATCTTTCGTAAGCAGAATTGAAAGCACTTATCCGAATATGAAGGTAGTTGCCAGAGCTGCAACAAACCAGGATCCGAACAAGGCATACCAGGCTGTAATGACCATGGCACAGGCCCATCCGAAACTCGGTGGTATTTTCATGCCGGAAGCAAGTTCAGGAATGGGCGCTGCACAGGCGGCCAAGGAACTCGGAACCGGCATCAAGGTAATGTGTGTAGACATCAATGCCAAGGTTCTCGATATGCTTAAAGAAGGCGATATCTATGCAGCTCTTAACCCGAATCAGGGCACACAGGGTTACTACGGAATGCTGATGCTTTATCTTGCAGCACATCCGAACATGATTGAACCGATGAATGATTTCGAAGCAGCCGGTTACAACCCGATGGGAATACCTTTTGTTGATAACGGACTTGCAGTTGTAACCAAAGACAATGCTGATTACTTCTATTGGGATAAATATCTCAAGAAAAGAGGCACCAAAGGTATAAACGAATAGTTTTTGTCTGATTAAGGCCGCAGAGAAGCCTGCGGCCTTTTTAAGCATTGCTACAGCGTTTCTGGAGGAACAAATTGAGTGAATTTGTATTAGAGGTCAGAGGGATTGTAAAGGATTTTCCCGGAACAAGGGCCCTTGATAAGGTTGATTTGACTCTGAAGAAGGGAGAAGTTCTCGCCCTGGTCGGCGAGAACGGTGCAGGTAAATCGACTCTTATGAATATAATAGACGGTGTTCACCTGCCCGATGAGGGGCAGATCTTTATTAACGGGGAAGAAGTCAACATCAGGAATCCGCTTGATGCACAGCAGTACGGAATCGGCTTTGTTCACCAGGAGATTGCTCTTTGTCAGCATGTAACGGTGGCCGAAAATGTATTCATGTCGGAGATAAACCGTACTGAAAAAAATTTTATAAATTACAGGGACCTCTACAAGAGGGCCGGAACGGCGCTTGCCCCGCTCGGCGATATTGATCCGAGGAAAAAGGTCAGTGAGCTTTCGATTTCGAATCAGCAGATAGTTGAAATTGCAAAAGCTCTTTCGCTGAATTGCAAGATCCTCATTCTGGATGAACCAACTGCTGCGCTTACCGAGAGTGAGACAACAGCGCTTTTCAAGATCATGCATGAACTTAAGAAAAATGGCATCAGCATGATTTACATCAGCCATAGAATGGCTGAGATTTTTTCTCAATGCGACAGGGTTTCAATACTGCGCGACGGAACATACTGCGGAAGCCTGGATATCGACAAGACGAATTCAAAAGAGGTCGTCAGCAGGATGGTCGGACGGGAGATAAGTGATCTTTACCCGCCCAAATTTGAAGGCAATTGTACTGAGCAGGAAGAACTTTTAAGAATAGAAAATTTTTCCGATGGAAATCGGTTCAGGGATATATCGTTTACTCTTCATGAAGGAGAAATTCTGGGACTTTCAGGTCTGATAGGCGCGGGAAGAAGCGAGGTTGTTAAATCCATATGCGGTCTTTTCCCCAGAATAAGCGGAGAAATTTATTTTAAGGGAAATAGTATCGGTATCGGAGATTACCGTGATGCAATTGAAAACGGAATAGTATATCTCTCGGAGGACCGAAAGGTAGAGGGTGTATTTCTTGAGATGTCAATTCAGAAGAATGTTTCAGCCCTGAATCTGGAAGCCGTCTCTGTGAACGGAATGGTGGATAACGGCAGGGAAAGAAAGCTGGCTGATGAATATACGAAGAAACTGAATGTAAAATTCAGTTCTCTGGGGCAGGATGTTTCGTCCCTGTCGGGTGGAAATCAGCAGAAGGTTTTAATCGGAAAGCTGTTGTCGGTAAACCCGAAGGTCGTTATCATGGATGAACCTACACGGGGTATTGATGTCGGAGCAAAAGCAGAAATCCATAAGCTGATTCGCGAATTGACCTGTCAGGGAATAGGGGTGATAATGATATCCTCCGAACTGCCGGAACTTATCGGGATGAGCGATCGCGTGCTTGTTATGCATGAAGGCGACAACTGCGGTATTATTACCGGTAACGATATAAACGAAAAGAAAATAATCCACATGGCTTCCGGCCTGGAAAAGATCGGAGCATAAGGGAGAATATAAATTATGGTTGAAAATATTAAGATGAAAACAGGCGGAATTATCAGTCTGTTCAACAGATTTAAGAATTTCAGGGAAGGCACGCTGATTCTGATCATCGCTGCTGTCTGTATTCTTATGAGCTTCCTTTCCCCTTATTTTATGACCTGGAGCAACTGGAAGGCTATTTTCCTTTCATTCGCAACCGAAGGAATCGTCGTTGTAGGAATGACTGTAATCCTGGTTCTGGGCGGAATCGACTTGTCCGTCGGCGCGGTAATGTGTCTGGCTATGTGTATTGCGGGAAAACTCTTTTTGGTGGGGGTTAATCCGTGGGTTGCAAGTGTCATTGCCCTGGTTGTTTGTGCGGGTATAGGCGCAATCCAGGGGCTGCTTGTTACAAAAATAGGGCTGGTGCATTTTATCACGACACTGGCATTTATGGGGATAGCCCGCGGGGCATGTTTTGTTATAACCCAGGGAACTCCATTGTCCCTTTTTACCCTGCCGCAGAGTTTCAAGTTTATAGGGCAGGGTTCTATCGGACCTTTTCCGTTTGTAATAATAATATTTCTTGTGATTGTGGTAGTCAGCGATTATATGCTGCGGAATTCCACGGTTCTGAGAAAAGTTTTTTATACCGGAAGCAATGAAAAAGCAGCTATCTTCTCCGGCATCAGGGTTAAAAAGGTCAAGATAGGCGTAAGCGTTCTGTGTTGTACCCTGTCCGGGCTTGCCGGCATTATCTATATGTCCCGCTTCGGCGCATCAACGCCCGGTTTCGGCGTAGGGCTCGAGATGACTGCCATATCTGCCGCTGTTATCGGCGGAGCGAGTCTTACCGGCGGAGAAGGCACCGTTTTCGGTTCAATTCTCGGGATAGCACTTCTGTCAATTATAACCAGTTCTCTTATTTTGCTTGATGTTTCGGTTTACTGGCAGGACCTTATCAAAGGTTTGATCCTTCTTTTTGCTGTTTCAATAGACCACATTCAGCATATGAAGAGTCAGGCTGCCTGAGCAGCATAAAAACAAAATAAAGGCCTGTTTGAAAGTAGGTCTTTATTTTTGGGACATGATAAAAACAGCCGGTTTTTTATCAATCTGATTTGAAATTAATTTGACAATGAATCATAATTCATATATGAACCCGATTAACAGACTTAAAGACGTTTACAGAATTGAGAACAGCAATTTTCAGGAAAAGGCAGTCACCCTGTTGGTGATAAACTTTATTCTTGGGATATTCTTTATAATGTTTGCAACAATCCGCCTGCTTGAATCAAGCTATACTGTGGCGGCAGGAGAGGCTGTAGTATCTGCCATCCTTGCGGTCAATATTATTATTCTGTATCGTGGAAAATATAAAATCAGCAGTATAGTAAGCATAGTACTTTTCACGGCAGCCGCTTTCATTATGTTCATGATTCAGGAACATAATGAACTTGATGATCTTTACAAGTTTTCGACCTATATAATATCCGTCATTTGCGTCGCTCCGTTGCTGGCTTATAATATCTGGCAGATGATAATAGTTGCAGGCGCGGGCCTTGCCGGGCAGGCCCTGTTCTTTTTTATTCTGCTTATGCCTTTTGCCGAAGAACATGGTGAAACGGACATAACCGGGCAGTTTATTATTTCGATCACTTTTCTTTTCATGGCGGCGCTGTTTGCGATTCTTGTATTCAGAATGCAGCTCAGATCAATATCTGCGGCTCAGACTGAAAAAGTTAAGGCCGAAGAAAGTTTTAAACGGATAAACGGTGTTATTGATGAAATGAGAGCCTCATTTGATGTCGGTGAAAAACTGATGTCTGCAGCAGAGTCAACAAGCAGAAGCGCCGGAGATATTTCTGCCAAATTGGGCAATATTGGAAAAATTGTAGAAGATCTTAAAAACTCAACCGACCGGGGCGGCAGTTCCAATATGCAGATAATGGAATCCGGGAAAAAGGTAAGCGAAAAAAGTCAGCTTCAGACCGAGGCAATAAACCAGTCGTCGGCAGCGGTAGAACAGATTCTGGCCCAGATCTCCTTTGTAAGCCGGCTTGCAGAACAGAAACTGGGGCAGGTGGACCGTCTGAATGAAGCTGCACGGAAAGGTGAAGGCAAGCTTGAAGATTCGCTGAATTCCCTGAACAGACTGTCGGAATCGACGGACGACATTCTTGAAATTATAGAAGTAATCGAAGTAATTTCAAGCAGGACGAATATGCTTGCAATGAACGCCGCTATTGAAGCCGCCCACGCCGGTGAGGCGGGCAAGGGGTTTGCTGTTGTAGCCGAGGAGATCCGAAAACTGTCCGAGGAGACAGCGCATAACTCGGAAGCAATAAGAAAAAGTATTACCAGCAATAATGAACATTTCGAAGATTCAAATCAGGCCGCTCATGAAATGCAGAAGGTTTTTTCCGGCCTGATAAATGAGATTACCAATATGGGACAATCTCTGTCGGATATTGTCCGAAGCATGGTTGAACTGTCAGCCGGTACCGATTCGATATCCGATTCAGTAACGAACCTGCGTAATTCGAATGATATCGTTCAACAATCGCTTTCATCGATGAAAGATGAAATAGACAACGGCAACCAGAGTATTGATGATATTAAAAAAGCTGTTGATCAGACAAAAGAGAATATAGAATCGTTAAAAAGACTCGGTGAAATAATTGTAGAGGAATCATCCGGACTTGAAGCCATAGGAGCAGAGAATAAAGCCCAGATAGAAATCCTCAACGAAGAGCTGAACAGGATAAACGGGAATTAATGCCGGAACCGGCTGATCAGTGAACAGCCTCAGGGTTGATTATCAAAAACTTTCCGCTTTCTGTTCCCGCTGCAATTCTGTCGTCAAGTACTGCCGGCCGTGTTGATATTATTCCATCTATATCCAGCTCTTTTACGATGACACCGTTGGATGCATCGGCCAGGATAATTTTTCCCTTATTGCTTCCGTAAACCAGGTTGTTTTTATAAACGGTCGCAGGTGCGGAAGCGTCTTCAGCGGCATTGAATATTTCTTTTCCGGTTTTAAGATCAAGACTGAATATCTTTCCTTTTGAGAAGACATGAGCTGCCGTTCTGCTGCAGATAATATCTGTGAAAACCTGGTTGTCTCCCGGCAATTGTTTTTCCCATAAGACTCGGTTGCTGTTTAAATCTATACAGACAACAGTCCCCTTTCTTCCCGCAAAAAAAGCTGAACCGTTGTTTATTGTTATGCTCAGTGCAATCGGCTGGTCGGCCCCGGTGGGAATGCTGCTTAAGATACTTCCGTCGGCAGGATTTATTACAATAAAGGTTCCATGTACATCAACGGAAAGAAGTTTCCCGTTATAAAAAGCGGGAGTCATTCCGGAGGCGGAAGGCAGCGTGATTGTTTTTGTCTCACTGCCGTCTGAAGGGTTAAGGATCCTGATGCTGTTGTTCGTCGGAAGAAGCAGCCCGATTTTTGTAGGCACCAGGCGCCTTCCGAAAATATGAGCTGATTCCGCATCAAGGGGTTTTTTGCTTATTACCCGGCCTGAGGATCCGTTCAGGATTATATATTCGGCAGCGCCTGAAAAGCACAGCAATCCTTCGCCGGCAGACGGGAAGGAATTTTCCACAGAGTTGTTTTCCGTTTTTATTTTCCAGGCAATATTGCCTTCAGGCGTTATTGCTGTGACTGTTCCGTTGTAATCGGCAACATAAAACAAATCAGAATCTGCTGAGACTGAACCTGTAAGGGTGCCTGATGAAACAGTGATGAATGCTTCGATTGGTTCCGGCTCGGGCTCAGGTTCCGGTTCAACCGATTCGACAGCGACAGGCGAAGGTTTAATTTGGGAAGTTTCAGGTTTAATTTCAACGGGCCCGGGCTTCGTCTGTGTCTTTTCAACCTCAGGAAGCCGGTCGAGAATGATTCTGTGGTGTCCTTCGGTTGCGGCGGATACCGTTATCTCATAATGCCGGTTTTCATATCCTTCATGGGTAAAATCAATAACAAGGGTTTCCCCTTCCTCAAAAATACCGGAAAAACTGCCTGTTCCAATCGGTTTTGAATTAAATATTATATTGGAATCGGCGGGTTCCACCGTCACGTTCAGCGTATATACGGAAGTCGTCTTTACGACGGGGATTTCTGTTTTTTCATTTTCCGAAATCGTCTTTACAGGAAGATTAATTATCCTTACATCCTTGAGAGCTTTCAGCTTTTCGGAATTCTCTACCGATATTTTCCTGATTTCAGCCGGCGGGGCTTTTACAGCTGCTGAAGCCTCTTCCGTGTGATTTTGAAGTTCAAGCAGTTTTTCTGAAACTACGGTTTCTTCTTCGGAAGCTGCTATAATACTGATAACTTCGGTTATTTTTTCAACTGTTTCCGCGACCTGTTCAAATACGTCTTCAGTGAGATCAATTTCTTCATCTGCCTGAACAACAACAGCTGACGATTCGATTTTTTCAAGCATTTCTGTAACCGCTTCGGTTTTTTCGTTCACGGAAGCGACAAGCTTTTCAACGTCAAGTGCGGGAGGTGTGACGGCTACAGCCCCTTCCTGTACGGAAAGAACGGTTTTCTTTACGGAGCTCCCGGTTTTTACCGGGCTGCTGCTTACTCTGAATTCAGTCCCGCGGACCCCGCATACCGCTGTTTCGGTAGAAACCCTGAAGCGTTCGTCTTTGGCCAGTTTTTCAACCTTGCAGAGAATGGAGCCTGCTGTAAGTTCAATGCCGATTTTTGAATACCCCTGTTCAAGGTGAAGCGAGCTTAAAGCAAGGTCCGTGTTTTCTTCAACCCTGATTACGGCGCGGTTCCCGAATTGAATTTCACAGTATGAATCAGCGTTAACCCGGATTGTATCATTTAACGACAATTGGTCCCCTATCTCTGCGAAAACCTGTTCGCTGTCGGACAGTCTTGTCACGTCGCCGGTCAGAAAGGTAATAATTGCCTGTTGCTTTTCGGTTGTTACCTCAACAGGAGGATTGTCGGGTTGTTTTGGTTCTTCCGATGAAAATACTGGTTCCTGAATGTTATTTTGCTCTGTTATAATCTTGTTCTCATTACCGCATGAAAATAATAAGAATATCAGTATTAAAAATAATGGGATTTTTTTGAGAAATAACATCTTATATCCTTGTTAATAAACAGATTGTTTTTTATAAACGGAATTATAACGCATGTTTCTGAATAGAACAATTACTAATAAACTTTTTTGCTTGACCATGACTCTTCAGTAATTCATAATGTTCATGGATAATATTAACGGCTTCAGGATAATGAATGGCATTTAAAAGACAACATTTGTATATACTTCTTGGACTAACCATAATATCTGGATTTCTGATGATAAGCTGTTTTTATCAAATGCCGCTGCTGAATAATCCCAAAGATCCTCTTTTTATCTCTGAAAGACTGGATAGCGCTGTAATTATAAAAACAACAATTAATGTTACTGATACTGAACTTCAGGAAGAACATGAAAATGCTTCAGGCTCTTTTAACTACGTTTATTCCGCCGAAGAACTTCAGATAACCGAAAACAGTACAGGCGGAGTGTTGCCAGGTTTTGGAACGGCTGTACAAACTTCTGCAATGCCGTTTTATATGCTTGGTTTTTATCTGGGCCTTCTTGCGGCGGAGCCAATCTCTTTAAGCGATGGGGCTTCAGGGTCATTCAGTGCTGAATTTGAAGGTTCGTACTCTGTTTCATGGTCTACTACACATCCGTCGGATATAGTGCTTCCTTTTGAAGCCCAGGGGGGCATTCATCATCCTTCTACATCAGTACTTAATGCTGATTATCTGGATATCGAGCCGGGAACAATAGCCAAAGTAGACTTTACTGTTACCAGCAGCAATGAATTCCTGGGCGGCTCAGGGTTTATGGTTTTTCATGACGGATACCCGAGCGGCCTGCTTTATCTTGTCTACTATCATGACGCAGGTTTTACAACATTGGCTTATCAGCAAAGCGGGGGCGGCGGCTCCGGAAATTTTATGGTTTCCGATTCCGTCTGGGAAATGGATTGGGCTGTTTTTTAAATTGAATTTGTATTGCAAGAATAACAACTGTGAAGTTAAGAGGCATCGATGAAGCATAATAAATATTCCATGGTTCTTTTTTTAAGTTTAATAAACCTGTTTTTTACCGGTTTATCGATATACTCCGAACCTTCCGACCTCAATCTTCGTATCCTCACTGTTCCAATTTCAAATGATACCGGCCGGTATGAATATGATTCATTATGCAGTTTCATAGACAGCCAGATAGACATGACGCTTAGAATTATAGGCGATTATGATATGTATCAGATGCCTGAATCGGATCGGAGAATTACATCAGCGGATATCGAAAAGTTTGCCGGGGAAAACTCGATAGACAAAATGATATACGGAAACCTCAAGTCTGTCGGCAGGAATACATTATTCAATATAAACGTATATAATTTCTCAGGCGGAGAAGTGGAAATAAGCCGCACCGAAACGATTGTCAGCGTTTTCGACATTTTTGACGTGATGGATGATTCGGTAACGGCCATGCTTGAATCCCTCACGGGGATACACATAGGCTACGGAAATCTTCTGCTTGAGAATACCGGTGAAAAGGGGTCTTTTACTGTCTTCCTTGATGATCTGACCCTCGGCAGCGGCAAGTTTTATTTTGAGAACATTCTTAACGGCGAGTACTTATTGCAGGTAAAGCAGCACCGGTTCGGCAATGAGGTAATCATTCATGAAGAACCGGTTATAGTACTGGAAAACCAGACCGCCCAGGGTGAGTTTAAAATACCTTTTTTATTGCCGGAAGAAGAGGCGCGGATCAAAAATCTTGAATCTGTTTTGGACGCAAGAATGACAGGGATTGCAGATTATCCTGAAGCTGAAACATCTGCGGCAGAATTAAAGAAACTGTTCAGCAAAACAGATTTCTGTACCGGTCTTAACGGGTACGGTAAAGAAAAAATGAAAAAGATCGACAGCTGGAGGCTTTTTGAATCAAAACTTTCGTTGATTGAAGGATACGAAGCCGGGATGTTACCTGTGCTTGAAAAAGACAACAGCATGTCGCAGGCAGATCAGAGTTCGGCTTTTGATTTGGCCGTTTATCTGCAGCGGGCTTCCGCTTTTGATTTATTTTCAGAAAAAGAGCTTGAATCGGGCGTTGGAACATACCTGATTTCTGAAAATTATCTGCCAGGCTGCAGCAATGCATTCAGGAGAAAGTTTATCGATGAATATTATTTCTTCAATGATGCCGTTTTTGAATACGGAAAGAAGCGGGCTGATAAACCGGGCAATCTTCTGCCCTGGTCATCGGTTCTGTCCGGAGTTGCTCTTTCCGGTTTAAGCAGCTGGATGTTTATTGATAATCCGGCAGCAGACCTGATTTCTGAGGCTGATGCGGCATATGAAGTTTATCAGACATCAGTCGACTCGGTAGAACTGGAAGAACTGCACAGACTGATTGAAAAAAATTACCTGACGGCCAATATTCTTGAATGGACAAAATGGGGAGGCGCAGTCGGCGGGCCTTTATTAATCGGTTTAGGAATAACCGGAATGATATGCAATGCGAATACGGGAATATCCGAATTTTATGAGAATATTGACTTGATTAAATCAGGATATATCCCGCTTAAGGAAGCCTTGTCGGAATTAAACACTCCGGCCGACAAAATTGAATTTATAGAGGGGCGGCTGGAAGCCTATAAGGCAGCGTTGGAGATCGAATATACGGCCGTTCGTGAGCATCCGGAAATGAATTTTCACGAACCTGTCGAGGTTGAAGCAGAAAAGAGTCGGTGGATGATTCCGGTAAGTGCCGGAACAATATTCGGACTGATTAATGATGATTACCACGGAATATTAATCAAGACAGGTGTTCTGTACAATTTTTTTGGTAATGTTTATGCAGGAGGAGATATTGGATTAGCTATTATAAATTCACTCTATCCCCTCCCGTTGTTGTCCATGGCATTTATCAATGATGAGCAGACAATGTCCCATAGAATCAGCGGCATTTATTTGCCGGCATGGTCCGGAATCGCGGCTTTTGCTTATGATTTCGGTTTCCACAATTTTGATCTCGGAGTTCTGGGCTGCTGGCATATCGGTGATGAAACCTTTGACCTTGGAATATCCGGCGGATATACATTCATGCCCGGGAAAAAATCCGGTAAAACTGTAGAAATTGCGAAAACCGAAGAGCCTGAGGAAGAGACAGTATATCCCTCTGAAACCGGCGGGAAATGGATGGTTCCTGTAGGAGCGGGCGGAATATACGGTTTATATTATCTTGGATCAGGTTTGGTGGCAGGATCCGGAGTGCTCTATAATTTTTTTGGAGATATTTATCTGGGTGCAGTCCTGGATCTGATTTTCTCGGGTAACAGTAGATTTCTGGTGCCGTTACCGGCTGTCGTTTTTTCCAATGAGAACAGATCTGTTTCGCATTTGATAGCCGGTATATATCTACCGGTTGATTTGGGCATGGCCGCAGTTAAATATAATTTTATCTATAAAAATTTTTATATAGGTCTTTACGGGGTCATGGCACATCAAACAGATGAAGAAATTATGGGATATGGTATCGGCCTCACCGGCGGATATACATTTATGCCCGGAAAAAAATCCGATAAAACTGAAGAACTTGCGGAAATCGAAGAACCCGGGGAAGAAGTTGCAACTGTCCCTGAGCATAGGGGCAAATGGATGGTTCCGGCAGGTTTTGGAATGCTGTTCGGAGATACAGATGATTAGCAAACCGCGTTTTACGGAACTCCTGAAGTAGACGTATTGTATAATTTTTTTGATAATTTTTATGCAGGAATATCAGCTGATTTCTTTTGGGGCGGGTACGGGGTTTATCCTGGGCCCATGTTTTCCGTTGCCGTAAACCGCAAAAACCTGATCCACAGGTTCAGCGGCATGTATTTACCGTA
Source organism: Spirochaetia bacterium (assembly GCA_963675665.1). Classification (GTDB taxonomy): domain Bacteria; phylum Spirochaetota; class Spirochaetia; order UBA9216; family UBA9216; genus Thalassospirochaeta. Next base: position 580,542 of record OY776510.1, on the reverse strand, counting down.
TTCGGACGGGTTCGGCGTTATCAGGTATGATTTGGGAATTAACAATTTTCAGGCAGGCCTGGTGGGTGTATACTGTTTAAGTAACCAAAAACTTTCACTCGGTTTATCCGGAGGCGGACTGGCATTTTTATCAGGCAAATCATCAGAGAACAAGGCATTGTTGTTCTCTCTGGAGGTTGGCGGATACTATGATTTCGGCCGGGAGTAAACGGTCCCTTATGCCGGTTTTGCCGGGCTGTTCAACGTTTACGGAAGTTTTTACCTTGGGATATCTGTGGATATTATGTATGACGAAACCGGTATGGCTCCGGTTGCTTATTTAACCGGGGCAGTTTCGGATGATGAAAACGTATTTTTGAACAGATTCGAATTCGGCGGAAATCTGTTTGGAGGAAGCAAAGCCGGGGCCTCAGCCGGATATACATTTTCTTATAAAAACTTCAGTCTTGGTGTTTTGGGATCTATGAATACAGCGGGAATTTCAGTTTGGGACTGAATGCGGGATATATGCTTTCTTTTTAAGGAGTATAAAATATGGGGAATACATTAAAAAGCGGCGATGCATGTCCGGAGTTCTCTTTATCAGATCAGAACGGTAAAGAGCACAAGTTGTCCGATTATGCGGGGAAATTTCTTCTGGTTTATTTTTATCCCAAAGCGCTGACCCCGGGTTGTACAGCTCAGAGCTGTGCGGTAAGCGAGGCCCGGGACGATTTTGAAAAGCTGAACTGCTCAACTGTCGGGATAAGCCCCGACAACCGGGCAAAACAGAAAAAATTTGAAGAAAAGTATGACCTGCAATTCCCGCTGCTTTGTGATGAGGATCACTCAGTTGCTGAAGCGTTCGGTGTCTGGGGTGAAAAATCAATGTACGGTAAAAAATATTACGGGATAATCCGCTCTTCTTTTCTGATTGGTCCCGGCGGCAAAATTATTGAAAGCTGGTATAAGGTTAAGCCCGGCGATACTGTGCCGAAAGCTGTAAAGGTGCTGGAAAAAGCTGAGGAGGGACGGAGTTGAAAATAAAAACCGATGTTGAAAGAAAAGTAGCGCTGATCACAGGAGCTTCGCGCGGTATAGGGCGGGCGATAGCGGTTGCAGCGGCGGGTTTCGGCTATGATTATTTTTTGACGGGCCGGGATGAGAAAGCCCTTGAAGAAACTGCCGCCCTTGTTCGCAAGGCAGCAGCAGCTTCGTCCGACGAACAGTTCGGCTGCGGCGAAGGCCCCCTTGTTGTTATACAGACTGAAGATCTCTCGCGGCCCGATGCCGCCGACAGGCTGTTTGGTGCTTTTGTAAAAAGTTTTGACAGGCTGGATCTTCTGGTAAATAATGCCGGAATTGTTATCCCCAAAAGAACAGGTGAATACACGGCGGAAGACTGGGAAAGAACAATGAATATTAATGCCCGCACGCCCTTTTTTTTGATGCAACATGCAGTCCCCCTGCTGGAAAAGGCCGACCCCGGTTTTATAATCAATATCGGTTCGGTTGTTGCGTACAAGGGATATGAAAATCAGGCTCTTTATTCAGCGTCGAAGCATGCCCTGCTCGGTTTTACCAAGGCTGCAGCCCGTGATTTGAAGGACACATCAATACGAGTGCATGCAATAAATCCCGGAGGAGTCAATACTGATCTCATCCGTAATGTCAGGCCTGATATTGATGCCTCTGAGATGATCCCTCCTGAAGAAATTGCCGAGACGATAACATTTCTGCTTGCCATGAAAGGAAATGCGATGATTGATGAAATCTCGGTACGCAGAAAGGCAAAACTTCCGTGGGATTAATGTAGAATTCCCCGATATTTAACACTCCCCGAATTTACTCATTCCGTGTAAACGGGTAAAACTGGGTATTGATTAATTCAAACATCTAAAATTCTACATATATAATAAAATTTGATATATAAAAGAGATACCTCTGTTATTGCCCGATAACAATTTTGGCACGCAACCTGCATAAAGACAGCAAAATATATTTGGAGGTTCGTATGAACAAAAAAGTCCTATTATTAGCAGCTGCAGTACTGCTTGTAGTATTTGCGGCAGTACCGGTTTTTGCGGGAGGTCAGCAGGAATCGGCAGAGCCTGATCAGCTCAGAGTTACTTTTATGGTCCATGATTTGGGGAACCCGTTCTGGGCGTCTCAGGCGAAAGGCGCTGAAGAAATGGCTGAACAGCTTGGTGTGAAGCTGACTGTTGTCGATTTGCAGGTAGATCCTGCCAAAGAGATCAATACCTGGGAAAACCTGATTACCAGTAAGGTAGACGGAATCATGATTTCCTGTGTTGACGAGAAAGCCAGTAAGGAATACTGCAAAAAAGCGCAGGCAGCAGGAATAGAGGTAATGGCGGCTGTACACCCTCTGGAAGGCGCTTCGGGATCGCTTTCAAACGATGAATACCATTACGGATTTCTCGAGGGTGTTGAAGCGGGCAAGTTTATCAAGAGTGAACTCGGCGGAAAGGCCAAATTTGCCCTGCTCGCAGCAGATTGTACCCCGTTTGTAATTCCGCGAACAGACGGTATCAGAGACGGTATTCTTTCCGAAGCTCCCGATGCCGAACTGGTTGCCAGGCAGGACGCTTTCCAGACCGACACGGGGATGGAAGTGACCGAATCCATTCTGCAGGCACACCCGGATTTGGCGGTAATAGGTTGTCTGAATGACGACGGGGCTCTCGGTGCATACGAGGCAATGATGGCCGCCAAGAAAGACCCGGCAAAAACCTGGATCGGCGGTACCGACGGCGTTGATCAGGCTTTGAAGCTTATCAGTGAAGGCGGCATGTACAGGGCTTCAGTCAGCATGGCTCCCTACGAATCGGGAAAACAGGAGATGGAGATACTTTACAAGTTGATCAATGGAGAATCTGTTGAGGCCCATCAGAAGATTGTAAACGAAGCAATTACTATTGCAAATGTAGCAAAATACATGAACTGAACAGGGAACTCCCGCCTGTCAAAAAGGCGGGAGATTTTTTTTAAGGGAGTTAATTATGCAGAACGAATCTGCGCTGTCGGTAGCCGGGATAACAAAGACGTATCCCGGTGTTGTTGCATTGGATGACATTAACCTTGATTTCTTTAAAAACGAGATCCATGCAATCTGTGGAGAAAACGGGGCCGGCAAATCAACTTTAATAAAGATTCTGACAGGAGCAATAAAGGCAGACAGCGGGGAGATTTCCATTGAGGGGGCTGTCGGCAAAACCTTTTCTCCGTATGAGGCAATGTTTAAATACGGAATAGCTGCAATCTATCAGGAATTTAACCTGATACCCTATCTGAGTATCGCTGAAAATATCTTTCTCGGTAATGAGTTAAAGCTGCCCAACGGGCTGCTTGATATAAAGACGATGAATAAGAAAGCGGCAGAAGCGTTGAAAAGCCTCGGTATCGAGATGGACCCGAAAATGAAAGTGCAGCATCTTACGGTTGCATATCAGCAGATTGTCGAGATAGCAAAGGCCATCTCGCATAATGTAAAAATACTGATAATGGATGAGCCTTCCGCCCCGCTGACCCAAAGCGAGGTGGACAAACTCTTTGATCTTGTAAAGAACCTGAAAAAAAGGGGTGTAACTGTTATCTATATTTCTCATCGTATGGCCGAGATTTTTGAGCTTTCAGACCGGGTTTCGGTTTTCCGGGACGGAAAATTAATTACCACTTATATAACCTCGGAAACAAACAAAAATGAATTGATAAAAAGCATGGTCGGCCGTGAGCTTCTGGAAACCTATCCTGAAAGAAAGACACGTTTGGGAGATGTTCTTCTTGAAGTAAACAATTTGAGCGCCGCAAAGAACGTAAAGAACGTATCATTTATATTGAGATCCGGCGAGATTGTCGGGTTCGGCGGTCTTGTCGGCGCCGGCAGGACCGAGCTGGTCCGTGCCGTGTTCGGTGCGGATCCGGTTTCCGGCGGCGAAATAAAAGTGAAAGGAAAAACGGTAAAGATAGGGCATCCCATGGAAGCCGTCAGGCAGGGATTGGGTCTGCTTCCGGAAGACCGCAAACAACACGGGATTATTTCGGAACTTTCAATAAAGGAGAATATATCATACAGCTCTTTCGGTCGTGTCAGCAAAATGCATCTTCTTGTTCCCCAAAAAATGAGAGAAGTTGCGGAAAAATACCGCAAAATGCTTAATATCGTATGTCCCGGTATTGAAAAGAAGATAAAGGAGTTGTCCGGAGGAAATCAGCAGAAGGTGGTTCTTGCCCGGTGGCTGGCTACCGATTGCGACATTATTCTTTTTGATGAGCCGACCCGGGGAATTGATGTGGGGGCCAAGCAGGAGATATATGAGCTTATTACCAGGCTTGCAGAAAGCGGCAAAGGGATTGTTCTTATCTCTTCAGAGATGCCCGAACTTATCGGGATGTCGGATCGAATAATCGTAATGCATGAGGGCGTAGTGGCCGGTGAGCTGCAAAAAGAAGAAGCAAACCAGGAACGGATATTACATTTGGCTTCAGGAGAATATTAGATGATTAATCAATATAAAATATTTTTAAAAAGATACGCAATTGTAGGAGTGCTGCTTGCAATTGTATTATTTTTTACGATAGCTTCGGAATCGTTTCTTACAGCCGGCAACCTGCTTAATGTTACCCGACAGGTGGCAATGCTCGGAATTTCAGCTGTGGGAATGACTTGTGTCATTCTAACATCCGGTATTGATCTGTCGGTAGGTTCCGTCATGGCAATTACCAATGTAGCCGGTTCAATGCTGATGGTAAACGCAGGGATGCCAATTTTTCCGGCAGTAGTAATTACCCTTCTGATAGCGGCGTCGATAGGGCTGATAAACGGTTTGCTTGTCGCGTACGTCGGAGTGCCGGCGCTTATTACAACCCTTGCGATGATGACGATTCTTCGGGGGCTGTCGTTTGTACTTTGTGAGGGAATGCCCGTATGGGGCCTTCCGGAATCCTTTAAAGTGCTGGGCCAGGGTTATGTAGGGGCAATTCCTATTCCCGTTATCGTTATGCTCTGTATCTTTATTGTAGGCTGGATTTTCCTTAACAGAACCAAAACCGGCAGGTATATATACGGTCTCGGCGGGAACAAGGAAGCAGTCAGGCTTTCGGGGGTAAACACGGCAAAGATTGAGACTCTTGTTTTTGTAATTTCGTCGTTTCTGACGGGAATTGCCGGTATAATTATGCTTTCGAGAATAAACACCGGCCAACCCAAGATCGGTACGGGGTATGAAATGGATGTAATCACCGCTGTAGTATTGGGCGGGGTCAGTATTATGGGAGGAGAGGGTTCTCTTTTCGGGGTATTGATAGGAGTACTGATTACCGGGGTGCTGTCAAACGGAATGATTCTTATCGATGTAAGCGAGTATTCACAGCAGATTACAAAAGGGCTTGTGCTTCTTATTGCCGTTGTATTTGATACGCTGGCAAAGAAAAGCAAGCAGGGTTAAATCAACCGGGCTTTGAAAGCGCGACAGCTATTGCCGATCCGACGCGTGCATTGTTGTAAACAAGCTGGATATTGGATTCAAGAGAATCACCTTCGGTAAGCTGTTTTATACGGTCCAGGAGAAACGGTGTTGTTTCCTTGCCCTTGATGCCGCGGGCGTCTGCTTCATTAAGCGCCTGGTTTATTGCGCCGTCGATAATCTTGTGATCCATTTCGTATCCTTCCGGAATCGGGTTGGCAATTACCATTCCGCCGGACAGGCCGAGGTCCCACTTGGCTTTCAATGCAGCCGCAACTGCGGCTGCATTGTCGTATCTGTAATCGACCTTGAACCCGCTGCGCCGTGTGTAAAAGGCCGGCAGTTCATCGGTGCCGAAACCGGCAACCGGCACGCCCATTGTCTCGAGGTATTCGAGAGTAAGGCCTATGTCGAGGATTGATTTGGCCCCTGCGCAGATTACTGCCACGCTGGTAGACGAAAGTTCCTGTAAATCAGCCGATATGTCAAAGGAGTTTTCAGCCCCGCGATGGACGCCGCCTATTCCGCCTGTAACAAAGATCCTGATGCCTGCCAGGTTTGCGGCAATCATGGTAGCGGCAACGGTTGTGGCCCCGTTGAGACCGTTTGAAATTATATGGCCGAGGTCCCTGCGTGATGCTTTCAATATATTATCGGCTGTGCCGAGGTATTCCAGTTCTTCGTTATCAAGCCCAAGTTTTATTTTCCCGCCTATAATTGCTATGGTTGCAGGAACCGCCCCGTTGCTGCGAATAATCTGCTCCACGTTTTTTGCCGTTTCTATATTTTGTGGATATGGCATTCCGTGGGATATTATGGTGGATTCAAGCGCAACAACAGCCTTTCCGTTTTCAAGTGCATTTGCGACATCAGCTTTTATGTCAAGATATTTATTGTATTTCATCATTATCTCCTTCAATAATCTGCCTGATTAATTCCGGAGTTATCCTGTCCGAAACAGTTTCCTCCGAAGCTGCCGCCGCTGCTGCACACGCATTGCCGTATTCAAGCAGTTCTTTTCCTGTAATCTCATTGTAATATCCGTAGGCTATTCCTGCAAGAAAAGCATCTCCGGCTCCCGTGGTATTCTTCAGCGGCAGGTTGTACGGCTCGCAGAAATAGCTGCCGTTTGTGCATCGGTAATGAGCACCGCCTGCGCCGAGGGTGATGAAGATATTATCTATACACCTGTCGAAAATAATTGCAGAAGCTTCTTCCGCATCGTTCCGGCAGGTAATTTTAATGCCTGACAGTATTTCAGCTTCGATTTCGTTCAGTTTTACGGTGTCGATATCCCGAATTTGTTCTATTGAACGGCGAAGTTTTTTTCCTGAAACAGCATCAAACAAGATCCGCCGGGGATTTTCCTTTTTAACTGCGGCAATTGTTTCCGGATCGATATTGTTATCAATTATTACTGAAGCGGCATTTTTCAGGGTAAAGCTGTTTTTATGAATCAGTTCGGAAGTAAGTTCACTCATTATCTTCATATCCGAGACTGCTGCAAATAAATCACGGGCCTCATCCATAATACAAAGATATGCAGATGTAGGCATGGTCTTTGACCGTATAACAGTCGAAGTGTCTATGCCGGCAGCCGAGCTTTCATTAAGTATTAAATCGCCGAAAGCGTCGTTCCCTACTACCGACAGCAGTTTGACCGGGATTTGAAGCCTGGCAATATTTTCAGCTATGTTCCGGCCCACACCGCCGGCTGAAATTCCAACTGCTCCCGGATTTGAGTCGCGGGGGATAAACCTGGAATTCGGAAAACCTGTGATGTCGGCATTGCTGCCGCCTATTATCAGGATATAATCTTTGTTGTACACAATTGTTAACTGTATACTCTGAGAGCATGAATGTAAAGTTCGTTATACGGAGTCTTGTTCTTTGCATTGCTATATAATTAACAATATGGTAATTTAATAACATGGATTCAAGACATTTTCGTCTAAAGGAACTGATCAATTTCTTAAAACTCAAGAATGCAGGGACCGTCAGGGAAATGGCTTCGGCTTTTGATGTGTCGGAAATGACAATCAGAAGGGATCTTGCAATACTCGAAGAAAAGAATATTGTAAAATTAATCCACGGCGGAGCAATATACAAGAGTGCGGGACTGAACACTGAAGATTCATCCGGAAATAAATACAGCCTTCCGCGGGAAGAATCAACCCGCCTGAGTGAAAAGAGAAGGATTGCTGAAAAGGCTGTTTCGCTGATAGAAGATAATGATATTATTATAATAGATTCCGGATCTACCACTGAAATTATGGGAGAATTTATACAGAGTTCAAATCCTTCCGCAATAATATGTTACGCTCTGAATATACTGATCTCGGTTTACAGGAAAAAAGACTACAAACTTGTTTTCGGCGGCGGGTACTTCCATGAGAATACGCTTATGTTTGAATCTTCGGAAGGGGTTGAACTGATTAAAAAAAACCGGGCAAACAAGGTGTTCCTGTCTGCAAGGGGGGTAAGTGACCGCCTTGGAGTGACAACCGCGGACTCCTATGAAATTGAAATGAAAAAAGCTGCGCTTGAAACCAGTCAGCAGAAAATACTTCTTATAGATTCTTCAAAATTCGACAAGGTACTGTCGGCCTATTATTGTGATATAGACGATATAGATACTGTCATTACCGATGATAAAATCCCCGGGAAATATGTTGAGTATCTGACGAACAAGGGCATTGATCTTATAATTGTTTAATTACAACAGAAAATCATTTTTTATCTCTTTGTATGGAACCGGTTTAAGGGAATATTGTATTTCGGTTTGTTGCTAAAACAACTACAACTTGACAAATTAACAACAACATGTGAAAATAATAACATCAAATGATTAAATACAATACATCAAGGGAGTACTTATGCCGGATAAAAGATTTGAAAAGCGGACTGCTCTGGTTACGGGAGCAGCAAAAGGCATGGGAAAACAGGCAGCTTTGGATTTGGCAAAAGAAGGGGCCCATGTAATAATTTCTGACATTGATCGGGAAGGGCTCGATGCTGCAGAGAAGGAATTCGCGTCGGCAGGATACAGTTTTGAAACAGCAGTCTGTGATGTTTCAGACAGAATCCGGGTTGAAAAACTGATTGACAGAATTGTTAAAAGCTCCGGCAGCCTGGATATACTCATAAACAATGCAGGGCTTCTTCTTCCCGGAACAATCGAGGAAACAACCGACGAAATAATTGACAATACTGTTGCAATTAACCTGAAAGGGGTCCTGTATACCGTAAGAGCGGTAACTCCCCATATGAAGAAAGCCCGTTACGGAAGAATTATAAACGTTGCTTCCATAACCGGTAAAAACGGCGACAATTCTACCGTCTTTGTTTACGGAGCAACCAAGGGGGCGGTAATAAGCCTTACAAGATCAGTTGCAAGACAGCTGGGGCCGTTCGGCGTGACGTGCAACGCGATTGCCCCCCATGCAGTTATGACCGCGATGATGCAGTACTGGCCTGAAGAAAAGAAAAAAGCAATGGCTGAAAAGATCCCTGTCGGGAGACTGGGCACTGAACAGGATATGTCATGGCTAATGTGTTTTCTTGCCTCGGACCAGGCGGGATTTATTAACGGAGAAACCATCAATATTAATGGCGGTTATTATATGGATTAAGCTGATGAAAGCATTTGTTTATGAAGGAAATGGAAAACCTGAACTGAAAGAGGTTCAGGTGCCGGAGCCGACTTCGCAGAATGTGATATCCAAAGTACTTGCCTGTTCAATATGCGGTACGGATATAAGAATTTATGCAAACGGCAGCAGCAAGATTGAACCGCCCAGGATTATCGGCCACGAAATATGCGCCGAGATTGTACATATTGGTGATTCAGTGCGGTTGAACGGTTTTTCGGTGGGGCAACGGGTCCTGATTGCTCCGGCAATAGGTTGCGGCGAATGTGCACCCTGCAGAAAGGGTTATACAAACCTCTGTACGAATTTGAAGACTCTGGGGTTTCAGTATGACGGGGGATTCGCCGAAATTATGGAGATTCCGCTGCAGGCTTTCAGAATGGGAAATGTTATTCCTGTTTCTGAGCCTCTTGAAGTAGAGGATGTGATTCTCTGTGAGCCTGTAGCATGTGCATTTAACGGGCAGCAGCTGCTGAAAATAAGCCCTGACGATACCGTTGTTATTTTCGGCGCGGGTTTTATAGGCTGTATTCATGCCGAGCTTGCCGGGTTGAAGGGCGTCAGGAACATAATTATGGTTGAGTTTTCCGGTTACCGTGCTGAACAGGCTGAAAGAACGATTCCTGGTATTTCCATAATAGATCCGGGCAAAACAGAAGTTGTAAATAAAATCATGGAATTAACAGAAGGCATCGGTGCAGATGTTTTGATTACCGCATGCTCAGCCGGAATTACACATTCACAGGCTTTGCAGGCTGCAGCGCATAGAGGCAGAATCAGCCTTTTTGGAGGTTTGCCGGAGCCTTCAAGCGGATATCTCGACAGTAATCTTATTCATTACAGGGAATTGGGCGTGTTCGGAGTTCATGCTTCTACTGCGGAGCAAAACAGAAAGATTCTCGGGCTGGTTGAAAGCGGGAAACTTAATCTGAAGAAATACATAAGCAGAATCTATAGTCTGGATGATATTAATAAAGCATTTGAGGACATTAAAACAGAGCCGATTTTTAAAGCAATAGTAAAACCTTGAGGTAAGAAATGAGTGATAAAAAATATATTATGGCAATCGACCAGGGAACAACCGGGACCAGGGTAATTCTTTTTGATCGTTCCGGGGCGGTATTTGCAAATGAGTACATTGAAATAAACCAGATTTACCCGAATCCGGGCTGGGTTGAGCATGATCCGATGGAGTATCTGTCTTCACTCCGTGAATGCATAGACAGAATTATGAAAGGTCCGGTCACGGCTGACGAGATAGATTCAATCGGCATAACCAACCAGAGGGAAACAATTATCCTGTGGGAAAAGAAGACCGGCCGCCCTGTATATAATGCAATTGTTTGGCAGTGCAGGCGCTCCGCTTCCATATGCGAGAGGCTGAAAGAGGAGGGGCATTCTGAAATTATAAACAGGAAAACAGGCTTGCTGATTGATGCTTATTTTTCCGGAACAAAGATCATCTGGCTTATGGAAAATATCAAGGGATTGCGCCGGAGAATGGAAAACGGGGAAATTTTGATGGGGACAATTGATACCTGGCTGATCTGGAACCTGTCCGGAGGCGGATATCATGTTACTGACTATACAAATGCATCAAGGACTCTGCTTTTTAATATTCATACGAAAGAATGGGATAAAGAGCTGCTGGAAATAATGAATATTCCTGAAAAAATTTTGCCGGAGATTAAGCCGTCATCCGGCATCCTGGCAGAAACCGTAAAGGGAGATTTCCTTGAAAAAGTTCTTCCGGTTGCAGGCGTTGCAGGAGATCAGCATGCCGCAACATTCGGACAGTGCTGTTTTTCTCCGGGGATGGTCAAGAACACATATGGAACGTCTCTTGCTTTATTTATAAACACCGGAGAAGAGATCGTTAACTCAAAACACGGGCTGACTACTGATTTGGGATGGTCGGTGAAAGGCAGGACTGAATACGCGCTTGAAGGTGTTGTTTTCAACGGTGGAGCGGCCATCCAGTGGCTGCGTGACGGGTTGGGAATAATAAAAAGTTCGGACGAGGTAAATACCATGGCCCGGAAAGTCAAACCGACAAATGAAATATATTTTGTCCCGGCTTTTACAGGTCTTTGTGCCCCTTACTGGGACATGTATGCAAGAGGTTTGATAATCGGGCTTACAAGGGGCTCCTCAAGAGAGCAGATAGCCCGGGCCTGCCTTGATTCGCTGGCTTATCAGACCCGTGACGTTGTGGATGCTATGGAAGGAGATTTCAGCCGAAAGTGCAGCATGCTGAGAGTAGACGGCGGAGCAACAAAAAGTGATCTGCTGATGCAGTTTCAGGCCGATATACTGGGGGTTCCTGTTGAGCGTCCTAAAATTACCGAGATGGCGGCAAGGGGCGCTGCATACTTTTCCGGGCTCGGAACAGGGTTCTGGAAAGACACGGATGAGCTTTCAAAACAGTGGAAGGTGGACAGGGTTTTTGAACCTGCTATGCCGGAAGATGAACGGGAGCTTCTTTACTCGGGGTGGAAAAAAGCTGTCGGCAGAAGCCTGAACTGGGCCTGAAGTTAATCCGGAAAAATTTTTTCCGGATTAACAGCTTGTAGCACGCACAGCTTCTAGGTGTATAGTTCCTTTTTGGTTCTATGCCTGTAAAGTGCAAGACCTGAAGCCAGTATAAGAATCATCATTACTATTCCGTGCCAGCCAGGACTCAACAATAATTCGCCGGGCCCGTTGAAGACAAGTTGTCCTCCGGTTAGAAGATTCATGATGATTATATTGCTGAAAGTGTGAAGCAGCACGGCAGGCCAGGTTGAACCCGAGAGCAATCTTAATTCACCAAACAATATAGCAGCAGGAAGCATGCTGACCAGGGTGATTATTACAAAAACCGGCAATTGTAAAGATGAATAAACTGAAATTACCGAAGAATCAAGCAGCCCCAGATAATAGGGGAGGTGCCAGCTTCCCCAGATAAGTCCGGTTAACAGATGGTTTGCAAGAGGATGAAGACCTGCTTCAATAAAGGTCGGGGTCAGAAAACCGCGCCATGCAAATTCCTCGAAAATATTTTTAACAAAGGTGAACAGGAATCCTGCTGCTGCGGCCTGAAGAAAAATGTCACCCCTGAAATCCCGCAGAAATATCAACCCTGTTACTGCTCCGACTGCGATTACAACAGCCACAGCTGCCGGAAAATATAATACTCCGAATAAATATGAGAACAGGTTCCCTCTGAACATTAACCTAATCCCGGTTCCCTTCCGGTTTTTTTGTACCAATCTGAAAACAACAGAAACAAGAAGCGGAGAGACAAGCCAGAGCATCATTCCCGCTTCGCCCAGAAACCATGATGCCCATCCTGCCGCATTCAGTATTAATGCAAAAAGAATTCCTTTAAAAAGATAACGATTCATTCCTTCTCCGTTTCAACTTGTTTCAGCCCTGATAGTCCCATTGCTACAAGTCCTATTGCGAGCATGCTTACTGCTGCTTCCGGGGTGATCACCGACATAATATGCAGCACAAGTACGGCGACGCCCATTCCGAAACCGACTGCCTGAAGTATTGTGTTAATAATTTTGGATGTTTTCATAATCATTCTCCTGAATTTTCTTCTTTTTCTGAAGTTATCGATATTAAGGTCAGGTTTAATCTCTGGATTAAATTCAGAACCCCGTATAACCCGGACTGGTCTATTGCTGGTCCGGTCAATTCAGAGCTTCCGTTGTCATTAACAAATAAATTCCAGTCCTCGAATCTTTTTCTGTAATCATCATCAAGTGTTTCTTTTATTGTTATCCTGTAGTTTTTCAGCAAACCTCAATACCAATCTCTTTAGTGTTTTTAAATTATAAAGGTTCCATGAAAAAGCGGAATATCCCATAAGGGACATTTAAGGGCTATTTTATCAGTCCCAGAGCTCTTGCGTGCGCTGCAGCCTGCGTTCTGCTGCCGACATTCATTTTTTTGAAGATACTTTTCAAATGATTTTTTACTGTTCCTTCTGAAATGAAAAGTTCGTCGGCAGCTTCCTTGTTTGTTTTGCCGGAAGCTATAACTGCCAGTACTGCAAGCTCTCTTTCGCTGAGCGGTTCTTCAATACCGGAGTTCTGATGCTTTTTTTCACCGGCATAGCGCGGCGCCAATTCGAGCAGCCTTCCCGCTTCTTCTGTTGATTTTTTCTGCTCTATCAGGCTGTATAAAAGTTCAGCGACAGGCTGTCGTTCAATAATATAAAGCCTTGAATATTTTTCCGGAGCTGTTGCCGATAGAAGAGAGTTCAGCTTGTCAACAGCGTCGGCCTGATTCCCGGTTATTTTAAGATGCAGGATTTCAAGAAGGCATGCTTCATACCAGCGATCAATCCAGCAAATTTCCCTGAATCTTTTTTTTAATACGGAGATCACCCCGGACGCTTTTTCCGGTTCTTTTGCAAGATAATACCTTGCCAGCTCAAGGTGCTCAATTTCCCGCGGATAACTTATCTTTCCGGATATCTCAATCTTTCTGTCTCTGAGAATATTTTCCGCTTTTTTTATTTCGCCCGAATAGAGATAAAACCTGATCTTCCAGGCAGAAAGCCAGGAGTTGGTCCAGTCGGGGAGCCTTCCGCCGGCGATTCTGCTTTCGAGAGTCTCAATTCCTTTTTCAACAAGCTCATATTCGGAAAGAAGATACCTTGCGTGAATTAAAGACAGCGAGCTCCAGGCAATCCCTCCGGTATAATCCTGGCGCTCACTTAGAAAGAGGCCTTTTTTAAAAAGGTTCAGGGCCTTGTCGGTATTCAGCCATTCAAGAAAAATATCTCCCGCTACGGAATAATATGCCCCGCTTACCGCTGAATCGGATATACCGATTCTTTCGGTGGTGAGCAAATTGTACGTCTGCCCGGCTTCTGCCAGTTTACCAAGGCGTTTCCTGCTGATGATCACCTTGGCCCCGGCCCAGTGTGAAAGAAAAATATTTTCAGCTTTCATGGCATGGTCCATAGCTTTAATCCATACGGTTTCGCAATCTTTCATGAGTCCGTCGAAAACACAAATATCGCCGTACAGTGAATATGCCAGCGTCTGGTAAATATGGTCATTTTCCGCCAGCTTTTTCATTCCTTCTTTATTGTACAATCTGGCTTCTTCAATTTCCCCCCTCCATATTGCGTGAAAAGCCTTTATCAAAGAAAAAAGGCCCGGGGTAATTCTGTTTTCAGAGGCTTGATTCAAAACGTTAATCAATTCTTCCGCTTCAGAAAAACGTCCGGCAAACGAGAGCGTTAAAGCGTATTGAGCGAGAATATCGGGCCGGGAATGAAGTTTTTCTGTCGGTATTCTTGAGCTCCATATCGACAACTGCTGTTGCTCGCCTTTGCTCCAGATCTCCTTAATATATTTTGACAGGAGATCCAGAACTGAATCGAATTCCTTTGAAGCAATGCCGTGATTAATCGCATCGTACAAATCTCCTTTAGACCTGAACCACCGCATGGCATTTTTATGAAGGACCGAAATGCGCGTATTATCATTAATCTTCAATCTGTTTAAAAGCAGCTCTCTGAAAAGATGGTGGTATCTGAACCATTCGCCATTTGAATCCAGCGGCTGTATGAACATATTGGAGCGGACAGCTTCTTCAAGCAGGATTCCGGCATTTTTATTTTCGGTTACCTCTTTACAGAGTTCTGCAGACATCCGGTTAAGAACCGAGGTGCAGAGAAGGAATTCCCTCATTTCGGCTTTTTGGCTGCTCAGAACCTGTTCCATCAGGTAGTCGAGAATATAAATGTTGCTTGCGGAGAAATCCTTTATAAAGTCGTTTTTATTCTCACGTTCTTCAAGGGAAAGAAGGGCCATCTGCAATCCGGTAATCCAGCCCTCGGTTTTACGGTAGAGTGAATCGGTTTCAGTTCTTTGCAGTTCCTGGTGATGAAGTTCTGTCAGAAGATAAAAAGTTTCTTCTCTTGAAAAGCGCAGCTGATCGGCCCGGATTTCACACAGTTCCCTTCGACCTCTTAAAAGCGAAAGAGAGAACAGAGGATCAGACCTGGTGGATATTACCAGATGAAAATGCGGCGGCATTACTTTTATAAGCTTTTCCAGTATAAAATCCGTATTCTGATCATTGATCAGGTGATAATCATCAAGAACGAATACCAGCTCCGGCATTCCGGCTAATTCATCAACAACGAAAGGAAAAACCGAAAGGGCATCGGGCGTTTTCGGAGACTCGATTGCAGATAATACCGAATTGCATACATCGGGTTTGATTGTTCTCAGCGCTGAAATAAAATAACGCAGAAACTGGATGGAATCGGTAATGCTGTCGTTTAATGATAACCAGCAGCATTTATAAGGAAGTTTTGCCGTCCAGGAACTTATCAGGCTGGTTTTTCCGAACCCTGCCGGCGCGGAAATCAGGATAAGCCTGAGAGGGAGGGCGTTATCAAGTTTTTCCGATAACCGGGGTCGTTCCAGCAAATCAGCTCTTGATTTCGGGATATATAAACTTGATTGCATAATCGGAATATTCACTGTTTTCTTTTTAAGGATACACTATATTCCATTTTCAGCAAGAACGTTTTTGGAAAATGCTGATTTTTCGTTGTTCAGAAAATATAAATAATATTGTTTGAAGAAATGGATAGTACGGGTATAGTATTATTAATGAGACAAATTAAAAATAAATTTTCCAAAACTCCCCGGTATTTCTTGTTGAACTGTATTTTTCTCTTTGGATTTTTACTTTTAGCATGTTCAAAATCGGATACCTCTGAAGTTCAAACTGGTCCGGATAAAGAAAGTATGACTGTAAATAACCGGATTGCTAACGAAGCTGAGAAAATCGGAACAGCAGTGCTTCTTATAAAAAAAGGCGGCCGCGAAGTTTTTTCTTACGGAGATTTATCAAAAAAATATATGTGCCACTCAATCAGAAAACCGTTTTTGGGAGCCCTTTACGGAATCTACAGGGAACGGGGAATGATCGATCTGAATCTGACTTTGGCAGATCTTGGAATTAACGATATTGAACCGGCATTAACACAAAAAGAGCAGCAGGCAACTGTTCAGGATTTGCTTTTGTCCAGATCGGGGGTGTACCATCCGGCCGGCGGTGAAGCTCAATCGATGATTGACGCCCGGCCTCCGCGGGGAAGCCACAGTCCCGGAACTTATTTCTACTATAATAATTGGGACTTTAATGTGCTTGGAACGATATTTCGGAGGCTCACAGGTGAAGATATCTTTGAAGCGTTTTATCGTGAAATTGCGGTCCCGTTGGGGATGGAGGATTTTGTCCCGTCCGACGGTACGTATGTTGTTGAAGAAACCCGTTCGATGCATCCTTCGTATTTTTTCCGCATGTCCAGCAGGGACCTTGCCCTGTTCGGGGAATTGTATTCGAAGGGCGGTTTATGGAATGGCCGGCAAATTGTACCTGAAGAATGGATTGCAGAAAGCACCCAGATTCGGCCCGTAGAAAACCCCGCAGGAGACCCTTACGGATATTTATGGCGGATTGTGCCCGAAGAAGCCGGGTATGGACATGCCTTTTACCATAACGGGCTTGGGGTTCATATGTTATTGGTTCTGCCCGAATATGAGATTGTGATTGTACACAGGGTAGATACCGACAGGCCTTTTAAAATAAAATGGTCCGAGATCAAATGGTTGGTAGAGTATGCTGTAACCGAACTGAATCTGTTGTAAATCGGTTCTCCGGCTTGCCGTTATGAATAGATAAAGTAGTGATATATAATTCCTGCCGGTATTTGCATTCTTTTGTTCAATCTATTAATATTTAAATATGAAAACCGGTACAAAGCTTGATTCAAACATTAAACTGCTTATACTTACGGCAATTATTTTTTCGATTCTATATATTATCCAACTCGGTAACTATCTTCTTTTTCATCTTTTTGCTGAAATATTCAGTATTGTAATTGCATTCAGCGTATTTATAATTGTCTGGAACGGAAGAAGCTATCTAAAAGATAATTATCTTTTATTATACGGCATAGCATACCTGTTCATAGGATTTATCGATTTGCTTCACACCTTCGGGTATAAGGGCATGTCGATTTTCAGAGACTATGATTATTATGCAAACCAGTTCTGGATTGCCGGCAGAATGATTGAGTCGGTTACTTTGCTAAGCGGTTCAATTTTCATCAATCGAAAAGTTAAAATATCCACTAATTTCACAATCATTCTATATACAGCTGTTACGGTACTCTTTACATATTCAATACTGTTTTCGGATATTTTCCCGGAATGTTTTATAGAGGGTATGGGTCAGACACAATTTAAAATCATATCCGAGTATATCATCATTTTAATATTGTCTTTAACAATGATAAATTTTATAAGAAAAAAGAAGTTTTTTGATAAAGATACATTCATTTATATGACTTTGTCCGTATTCTTTACAATATTGTCCGAGTTTGCTTTTATTTTTTACATTGATAATTACGGCGTTTCAAATATGGTCGGTCATTTTGCAAAAATTGTTTCGTTTTACTTCATTTACCGTGCGATAATCAGGAAAAATATAATAGAGCCTCACGACAGTATTTTTAAAGAGCTGAATGAAGCAAACCAGCTAAAGACCCATCTTTTCTCAATTATCGCACATGATTTGACAGGTCCAATGGCAGGAATAACCTCAATTGCAAAAACGGTAGATAATGAATTCGATACGCTGCAGGATGACCTCAGAAAAGAGTATATTTCTGAATTAAGAAAGGCGCTTGAAAATACGGATATGCTGCTTAATAATCTGCTTGAATGGTCCAGGCTGGAACTGGCTGGTCATAAAATAAGAAAACAACGTTGTAATCCTGTAGATTTGATAAATGAAAACATTCTTGAATTGCAGTCGATGTTTGATGACAAGGACATTATAGTAAATATTGAGTCAGAATCTGATGTGTATATTAATGTTGACCCGGACACCTTTAAAGTTGTAATGCGGAACATTCTTTCCAATGCGTTGAAATTCTCCGATAAATCAGGTGAGATCAGGGTCGTTTGCGAAAATACAGAAGATGATATTGTTTTAAGCGTAATTGATAATGGTCGCGGCATGATAGTGGATCAAAGAATGCTTCAGTCGCCACTAAACAAATCTTCAAGAGGAACCTCCGGAGAGAAAGGGGTAGGACTGGGATTATACCTGATACAGAAATTTACCAGTGAAAACGACGGAACACTGGAAATATTGAGTGAATCCGGAAAAGGAACAACAGTCCGATTGAGATTTGATTCGGTCTGATATGTCTTTTCTCAAAAACTCCATCGAAACGTTCTGAGAATAAAAAAAGGGATTGCCGCCGGCAATCCCTTTTCTACCCCCGAGACGATTCGAACGTCCGACCTACTGCTTAGGAGGCAGTCGCTCTATCCTGCTGAGCTACGGGAGCATGATGTGAACATATAGTAATGAAAACAAACCTCGCTGTCAATTAAACCAAACATGTTAAAAAAAAGAAACTCTTTGACATATCAGTTGAAATCGTGTTTAATTTATTTGTAATAACTCCGAGCGCTTGCGTCCTACCGGTTACACCATGGATCTTGCGTCGATAGGGTTCTGTTGGAAACGACATAGCCTCCCGTGTTTGGAAAGGAGATTCTGAATGTATATAGACAGCTCTTAGTCATTATTTTTTATCCATATTATATCGAATTGTCTCTGTTCTTTATTCACTGTCTCATTTTTTTCCGGTGACGGATTAGGGTGGGTTGATCTAAAACCCTCAGGCAGAAAAAGAAATGTTTTTTATTTTTATATCAGGAAATTATGGAGTGAAGATAATGTTTAAAAGAAATAATAAATCATGTTTAATAATCATCATATCTGTTCTAATTATAAATACAATCCTTGGCTGCAGTGCCAAAGAAGAAGCCCCGGCTTCAGCTCCGGCGGCAGAGGAAGAGCAGTTACCGACAACCAGAGAAGTTACAAATCTCGACGGTGATATTCTCACCATCCCCTATGAAGTAGACAGGGTTGCAGCCCTTTACGGCTGTGCATATGAAAAGGTTGCGCTGCTGGGGGCTGAGGACAAGATAGTTCTTTGTTCGGGATTTCACAAAACTTACTGGCCATGGTTGAGTGTAATGTGTTCACGAATAGATGAAGTTCCTACAACAATCGCGAAAGCAAAACAGGTAAATGTTGAAGAACTTTTAAAAATTGATCCGGATGTTGTTTTCTTCTGGACGAATGTCGATGCCGTTGAAGAAATGCAGAACATCGGCATATCAGTAGTTGGTGTTTATCCCGGGGAAGATGCCGTACAGGACCTGGCTAATATGAAAGATCAGGTTATGGTATATGCGGAAACTCTGGGTGAAGCAGAGATAAAAATCGGCCGGGAATATTGTGATTATTTCGATGAGAAACTGGCAATGATTACTACTGTTACCGAACAGATTCCGAATAGTGAAAGGCCCCGGGTGTATTGCGCCCATGGATCTTTGATGAAAGCTCAGACAAAGTATTCAAATACTCCCAGTTTGATAGATAAAGCGGGAGGCCTCTGTGTTCATAAGGAGCTGCCCGGTACATGGCCGGCAGATGTTAATTACGAAGATTTCATGAAATGGGATCCCGAAGTTATTATTCTGGAGCATTCCGGAGAAAGCTCGGAATCACCTCTTGAATCATTTATATCACTAATCGAGGAAGACGGCAGGTTCGATAAAGTAAGCGCTGTAAAAAACGGAGAAATTTATGTAACTCCGATGGGAGCTTTTTTCTGGGACGCCGGTTCAGAAGTGATTCTTGAGGTGATGTGGATGGCCAAGATTCTTCACCCGGATAAGTTTAAAGATCTAAATATTGAAAAAGAGATACAGGAATTCTATTCCAGGTTTTACAATTACAAACTCAGTGATGAGGAAACTGACAGGATCCTGAAGCACCTGGGGCCGGAAACAACAGTATAACAACGGATTACTCACCGGGTAACCAGTCTTACCCCGGTGAGTTGTTTGAAAGTTAAATTTTTAAGGATTGAATACGATATGCTAAAGAGTCTGTTTCAAGAAGATGCCGATTCTCTTTTTAAAAGGGCAAGAGAAGTAGCTGAGAAAAAGGAAACTGTATACTGTTCTCCAATGCCGGTTACAACCGTTTGCAATATCAAACCGCTCTGTCGGCATTGTACATGGAAATCCCTGTCTCCATTGGATGATGAATATAACAGAATAAATCCAAAAGAAAACATCATTGAGAGAGTTCTGAATGGAAATAAGCAGGGAATTCACAGGGTACATATGGTTTCGGGATGGATGGGATATGAGCTTCCTGATTATTTTTATGATTACCTGAAACTGATAAAAGATACTGCAAATTTTGAGGTTTACGGGTTCTTTGGTCCGTTAAGCAGGAAAACTCTTGAGTTGCTGAGAAGCTGCGGTATGGAAGGTTATTGGTGCGGTATCGAAATGCCGAATATAAAGATTTTTAAGGAGATAAGGCCCGGCGATAATTTTGTGGCAAGGCTTGAAACTCTGAAGAACGCCCGTGATCTGGGAATGAAAACCTGGAGCAGCTTTATTACAGGTTTGGGAGAAACACAGGATGATATAATTTATGGTCTGGAATTGATGAAAAGTCTCGGCGTATCATCAGTTACGATTCAAATGTTTCAGCCGAGAGCCAATACCGATCTTGAAAGAATAACCCCGCCGAATATTTATGAATGGTCGAAGATAATCGCTATTACCAGGATATATATGACGGATGTAGATTTGTTTGTTTCTCCCGATACTGCTCCCTGGGGGCTCAGGGCGGGAGCTAACGGTTTCAGTCCTTTTTTCTCGACGATTTATTCAGCTGAAAAAAATAAAAACAGTCTGGATGGAATGCGGGAAAGATTTTTATCATCCGGGATTGTCAGGTGAAGCAGAGAAACTGTATGTCCAGGAAAAATATAGTATTTTTCATTTTATTACCCCTGCTTCTTTTTTTTGTTTCTCTTTTTTGGGGGCGGTACCCGATAACTCCTCTGACGGTTATCAAGGTTATCGCTTCAAAAATATTCCCTATTGAACCCTGTTGGGCGGATACGGTAGAAACAGTTATCTTCAAGGTCCGCCTGCCGCGGATAATTCTGGCGCTTTTTGTAGGAGCAGGTCTTTCAATCAGCGGCGCATCTTTTCAGGGAATGTTCCAGAATCCTCTGGTCAGTCCCCATATTCTGGGTGTCTGCGCAGGGGCCGGGTTCGGGGCGGCTTTGGGAATCCTGCTTTCCGGCAGCGGGTTTATTATCCAGGGACTCGCAATGCTGTTCGGCCTGGCAGCGGTAGCGATTACATACTCTGTAAGCCGTATATATAAAACTACCCCAACGCTTATGCTGGTGCTTGCCGGTACAATTGTTACAGCGCTCTTTTCAGCATTTATTTCACTTACAAAATATGTTGCTGATCCGCATGAAAAACTGCCGGCTATTGTTTTCTGGCTTATGGGAAGTCTCAGCGGCAGCTCTTTCAAGGACTTGATAACCGTAACCCCGCCGATGTTCCTGGGTTCAACCGGACTTCTACTTTTAAGATGGCGGATAAATATCCTTTCGATGGGGGACAGGGAAGCCCGCGCCCTTGGAATCAATACAGAAATTATCAAGGGCGTTATAATAATCTGTTCCAGTGTAGTTTCTGCTTCAGCGGTATGTGTCAGCGGCATTATCGGCTGGGTAGGGCTGATTATGCCGCATGTGGCCCGAATGCTGGTTGGGCCGGATCACCGGGTTCTGCTTCCTGCATCCCTGGTTCTCGGCGGCGCTTATCTTCTGTTTATTGATGATCTGGCAAGAACCGTGATGGCGGCGGAAATCCCGCTGGGAATACTGACCGCAATTGTCGGAGCGCCGTATTTTGCCTATATACTACGGAAGACAAAAGGGGGCGCAGGATAAAATGGAAGCTAAAATTGCATTGAAAAATGCCTCTTTCAGCTATGATGAAAAAAATATTTTCAGTAATCTTGAGTTGAGCGTATCTTCCGGAGAAATCTTCTGTCTTTTGGGTTCCAACGGAAGCGGCAAAACAACATTGCTCAATTGTATTAACGGTACTCTAAAGCTTAAAACAGGTGAAGTTATGCTGGACGGTAACAATATCTCCTGTATGAGTATAACTGAAATAGCCCGCAAGATTGGATATATTTTTCAGGAACATAGCGCACCTTTTCCATACTCAGTAATAGATGTAGTATCTATGGGAAGAGCGCCTCATTTAAAACTTTTTTCCACACCCTCACAGGAAGATATTGAAATTGCTGAAGAAGCCCTCGAAAGGGTCGGCATGTATCACTACCGCGACCATCGATATACCCAGATCAGCGGAGGAGAAAGGCAGTTGGTTCTTATCGCCAGAACCCTTACACAGGAACCTGAGGTAATACTGCTGGATGAACCGACGTCACATCTTGATTTTAAAAACCAGACAAATATCCTGCAGATTGTTAATCAACTGGCCCGGCAGGGGATTACCGTCTTGATGACTTCTCACTATCCGGATCATGCCCTGCTTTACTCCAGCCGTGTTGCTTTAATGAAAAACGGTCGGTTTATTGATACGGGAAGACCGTCCGAGGTGATGACGGACAGTTCTCTGTCTGAGGTTTATGATATGGAGGTAAGTCTTTTGACCGTGGATGAGCCCGATACAAACCGCGAGCTGAAACTCTGTGTACCAAAATTGATGAACTGAATTGTTTTATTTTCTTATCATAAACCACAGACCGGTTTCATCATCTACTACTTTATAATCCAGATCCATTTTATCCAGTGCCTTTCGTGATTCTTCCACCTTGCTTTTCCCCTCCGGCCTGCTGCCCTGGCATTCCCAGTCGGGATCCTTTTTTCGCATTTCCGCAGTAATTTGTTCGCGCAGCCCGGCGTTTCCGAAGCCGCCGCCAATATATGTTTTTCCGCCCGGTTTTAATACCCTGTAAATTTCTTTAAAAGCTTTATCGATATCATTCCAGAAAAACAGGGAGCCTCGGCTTATTATTATATCCGCAAAATTATCATCGAAAGGAATCTTATCTACACTGCCATACGTCGGCAACATCCGGCCTTCCAGCCCTTCAGATTTTATATTTTCAAGGGCTATGGTGTTAATTTCTTCTGAAAAATCAAGGCCGTAAACCTTAAAAGCGTAGGCTTTTGCCAGCGCCATGCCGAGCTGCCCCGTTCCGCTTCCGATGTCTATGCAAACTCCCCTGCTGATTTCACATCGTTCTACCAATTGGTCGACAATTACCGGGTATATAGGGGCAAAAACTGTTTTTGAGATCTTGTCGAAATCCGTGCCTGTTTTTTTATTGAATTTTTCCATTTGCTTCTTCATTCTTGATTTCCTTTTATTTTTGTACCGCTTTTATTCTTTCCAGGCGTAATACGTCAAAGCTTCTGTTATGGTTCAATGTATCATAATTGATTCCGAAAAGTTGTTGATAAAGCTGATCTGCTGTTTTTTCGAGATCGAAACTGAATATTTCAGGATGAATGATATTGGCAATATACATTAATCCCAATATCCAGTCAGGGGAAGCCGATGTATTATAGGGGTGAACATTGTATATTCTTTTGTTTTTTACTGCATCCGCTGTCATTCCCTTGTCAATATAGAACGAATAAACGTCCGAAGCGGGATACCCGTTTGATCCGGATACCAGTATTATTTCGGGGTTGAGTTTATTTAGCGTCTCAACAGGAATCATCACTCCCGGTATTTCTTCGCGCTTTATGTCCTTGTTCAGGTTGTATCCTCCGGCAATCTCGACAAGGTTGCAGTCAAATTTATCCCCGAAAACAGCTATAAGGGGATGATTAAGAGCAAAAAATACACGGGGATTTTCTGCTTTTAAAACCTGAGCAGATATTTCCGCAACATTTTCTTCAATAAAAGCTCTTAAATTCCCTGCTTCCTTTTCTCTGCCTGCCAGCCTTGCATAATGATCTACTGTATCGAGATATGTTCCCGGTTTTTTCATTCTGGAATACAGGTCTTTAATATAATCGGTTTTGATTATTTCAAGCAGAACCCTGCTTATCGTACTGCTGTTGTTCTCTCCCAGAAACGCCAGAATTATCCGAATAAATTCAAGGGCCATTATATTCTTGTATCCGCCGGAAAACCCCAGGGCCTCCAGTCCGTTATCCTTGCAGATTTGTCCCTTAATCGGCAGGCCGTAACCGCATTCACAGATCGCTTCTTCCCGGGTCTCAGTCACGTTTGAGTTCATGGGGCCGTTGAACCCCCTTCTTATTACCGGCTTGCCGCAACGGAGACAATCACTGTTTAGATACTCGGTGCCGGGGGAATTAAACAGATACACAAAATCAAGTAGTTTCCTTAATTCGTCACAAAGTATTTCTGCTTCTTTAATTGAAGGCTCGTCATCATAATCAGTGTCGCAAAGGGGCAGAAATCGCATAAGCTGTACAGGAGTCTCTTTTGATATGGAAGCAATATGTTTTACTGTTTCAATGACTTCATCTTCCATTCCCTTTATATATACCAGGGAAACCTCGGTATGAACTTTGCTTTTTATACTGAGCTCAAGGTTCCGGTATATGGGCTTATATGATAAGGCCCCGTGAATTCTATAAGCTTTATCCGAATGTCCTTTTAACCCGATGTTAATGAAATCAATATACTCAAGAAGCTCCACGAAAGATTTTTCCGTAAAATAACCGTTTGTAGCGCATCCTGTGAAAAGGCCTTTTTCTCTTGCAAGTTTTGCCGTTCTCTTAAAAGTGAAGAAGGAAACCGCCGGTTCATTAAAGCAGAACATTATTCCGGAGCATCCCTGATCAAGAGCTTTCTTTATAAGTTGATCAGGACTTATTGTCTCAATTACTCCATCAATGGATTCGGCATTTTCCGTTAACAGCCACGAAACGCATCCGGTGCAACGGAAATTACAACCGATAGTACATACCTGCAGGAATTTTGTATTAGGATAATAATGCAGCAAAGGCATTGCTTCAATTGGGGCGGGTACTGAAATAAGATACATATCAGGATATCTCTCCTGTATGACTCCATTTCTTATTTCATACATTCCGCATTTTCCGGTACCTTTTTCAGGAATATCACATTCAAATTCACATATTTCGCACAACATTGTCAAAATCCTTTTTTTTATTATATCGAATTAATAATATATGGAGACCTCTAAAAACCCTAAATTGGGGGTTTTAGACAATATGAAGTGACCGCCGTGTTTGCAAAATCGTGGATTAGCCTACACAATGGCTAATGGCAAAGCGCAGACACGCCACATACAAAGGAACGGAGGCCACTATGAATAGTGTAATTTATGTAGGGATGGATGTCCACAAGGAATCAATCGCAGTAGCGGTATTCAGAGATAATTATCAGAATCCTGAGTTTGAAAGAGAGCTCAGGAACGAACCCGGAAATATTAAAAGATTCTTCAAGCGACTTAAAGAGAATGGAGAAAATATTCTGTGTTGTTACGAAGCAGGCCCTACAGGATTTACACTTTATAGATTACTTGAAGATATGGGAATTATCTGTTACGTAGCAGCACCATCATTATTGCCGAGGAAACCCGGAGACCGAATAAAGACAGACAAGAGGGATGCAGTCAAATTAGCCAGAGCATTAAGGAATCAGGAAATAACACCGGTGAATATACCGACACGCACAGATGAATCAGTTCGTGATTACATGAGGATGTGTAACGATATGAAAATTGATTTGAGGAAACAGAAACAGAGGCTCTTACAGTTTCTGCTAAGGAACGGGAAGAAATATGATATTGGGAAAAAGTACTGGACAGGGGCGCATCGAACCTGGTTGAAAAACTTGCAGTTTGAACAGGTAATGCATAAAGAAGTTTTAAAAGAATATTATCTTGCGATTGTGGAATTAGAGGAAAAGATTGAACGGTTGCAGGAAAAAATAGAAGAGATTGCTGCTGAAGACAGATATAAAGAAAGGGTATCCCGGCTTCGATGTTTCAAAGGTATAGAGACATTAACAGCATTAACATTTGTATGCGAGATAGGAGATTTCAGAAGATTTAAAAAAGCGGAATCCTTCATGGCGTATCTTGGACTTGTGCCGTCAGAATACTCAAGCGGAGAGGGCCGGAAGCTTGGCGGGATTACGAAGGCCGGCAACTCCAGGCTACGACGGCTGTTAGTGGAATCAAGCTGGCATTACCAAAGGTATTCGCCATCGAAACGACTGACAGCGAGAAGGAAAGGACAATCTGCTGAAACAATAGCTTATGCTGATAAAGCCGGCAGAAGGTTGAGTAAGAAATATTTCAGGATGATTCGTAGAGGGGTATGCCCTCAGAAAACTGTTACGGCAGTTGCCAGAGAATTATCAGGATTTATTTGGGGAATGATGGTAGGTAGAACAGAAGTCGCATGACTTCGATAGTTGGTTAATAAGCTACCAGGACAGAAGGATGGATAGAACAACAACAGTGATAAAGGAGAACCCTCGGCACCTCTATGAGGCAATAATAATATTGATCCTCGGTTTTAGACAGAGGCAGCTCCCGACGATCCCATTGACCTGCGGTAACCAATCCGCGAATATCAGAGTGGTCTATCGCCGCATAAACGTTGTTCTATCTTTCTTCCTGTCCTGGACAGGGGGGGGATCTTATAGATAAAACCTGGATATTTTAACTTGACATGGGTCACATCATATCAGAGGTTCCCATATTTGGTAATCAACCGACTACTGAAACAATACGGTCCATTTCAAGCAGTGATTCAAACGAATTGATTTTATCCAGCATCGAACTGTCCAGAATTACTCCCTTCGGAATAAGTAGCATTCCGTTCTGAAGGCATATATCTTCCGAGATATACATTCCTTTTTTAAGATCACGGAGCAGTATTCCGGTGGATTCGGATGCATTATCATGTTTTTCAACATTGGTTTTAATGAATTTGATAAAATACGTACATAATTTTGGGTCGTAAATATAGCCTGATCTTTCTTTAAGGCGTTTAACAGCTTCGGTCGCCTGAATCTTGTTTTTATATATGAAATTGTCGTAATCGTTTGATAGCCTTGTTATTCTTGCTCCCAGAGGTATTTCCGAGCCGGCAAGACCGTCGGGAAAACCGTCGCCACTGAATTCTTCGTGGTGACTTCGGATAATCTTTGCTGTCTGGCGCAAGTCATAGGCTGAAGAGATCATTTTTTCGCCGATAAGCGTGTGACGTCTGAAAAGTTCAGTTTCCGCTTCCGAAAGCGATTCTGCCGGAGAAATAATCAGCTTTTCCGGAAGGCCTACCATTCCCAGGTCGTGAAGCAGCGCCCCGTAATAGATTCGATATATAGTGTCTTTGTCATATCTCATATATTCCGCAAATGCTTTTGCAAGCACTGCGGTTCTTTTTATATGACCGCCGAGAAAATTATTTGACTGTGAAATAGTCGTGGTCAGCAGTCCTACCATATCCTGAAAATTGCGTCGCAGGGTCTTTTTTATACCCTTTAATCTCTTTATCTCTGCTTTGAGTTTTTCTACATTTAAAAGTTCTTCTTCCGTCATGGCCTGTCCCTACCTAATAAATCGGCTGAGATTGCCATTTTCCTCCTGAAAAAAAATAAATTTCACCGTATCCGGTGTTTTTCAGCAGCTCAATCGACTCGGCGAACTTAAAATCGATATGATCCGGGCTGTGTGCATCAGCCGACAGGGTTACCGGCAAATTCAATTCGTAACATTTCTGAAGTATCCACGGTGAAGGATAAGCTTCGGTTGTTGCTCCGCGGGACATCCCGCCGGTGTTTACTTCAACCACAACATCTTTTTCCGCGGCTGTTCTGAGCATGTTAAAAGCTTCTTTCCGGTACCAGTCTTCATCCTGGTTAAAGAACCGGTCGTCTGTATTTCGTTTTTTTATCAAATCACAATGACCCAGAATGTCGAAACCGCCCTTGCACAGCATGTCCGATTGTCTTTCAAAGTACTCTTTTACCAGTCTTTTAATATTATTGCCAAAGCGGTTGTGAAGCAGCTGAATCATTTCTTCCAGCGGCCCGTCAACTGAAAGTTCAGCTCCGCTGACGGGGTCTTCCATGGAGTGCACTGAACCAATCCGGTACTCAAGGCCGAGGCTGTTCCAGCGGCTGTCTGAGGGACCCATTTTTCCGGGAATAAAATCAATTTCCAGGCCGGTATATATTTCCAGACGCCCCCTGTATGCTGATTTAAAGGCCGGCATCATCTCAAGGTATTCTTCAAGACCTGCTTCGTTCAGGGTCCATTCGTTTTCAAAAAAGAGCGGCGCATGAGGCGAAATACCTATTATGGACAATCCCCTTTCAAGTGCCGAGTCGGCATATTCGTTAAGCTCTCCGCGTCCGTCGTCAAGGTTAAAATGCGAGTGGTAATTTGTAAGTATCATGCAGTGATAATAGGCGCGGGATGTAAAATTTTCAACCCTGCGCAGGAGCCCCCGGCTGCGGTTAAAAACACTGCCAAATTGAAAAATACTCAACACCATGCGGTAAGTGGTGTGCCTGAACGCTTGTTGCCGGGAAAAACATCTGCAGCAAAGCGAAGCCGTTTTTTTCGGTAATGAGCGTTCAGGTATAGCGGTTATTTCTCATTGTGTTGAGTATTATTAAAATCCGTTATATAAAGATATGGTGAACAAAATCAGTTGTGCAACGGATTACAGAAAAGAACTTGAAAGCCGCGGAGCTTTGCCCGCCGGTTTTTCAACCGGTTGTACGCAGCTGCAATTCTCTCCGGCAGAACTCGGGACGGGTAAGCTGATGAAAATGAATCTGTCGCTGCTTCTGCTTGATAAGCCTACCGATACTTTTGCAGGAACCTTTACAAGGAACATTTTTCCCGGTGCTCCGGTTAAACTGTGTCGCCGGCGTCTGGAAAACAAGCTTTTTCGTGGAATAGTTATAAATAACAAGATTGCCAATGTATGCATAGAAACCGGGGTCGATGATTCCGAGAGGGTTCTTGCCGCGGCGGCCGAACATATCGGATGCAGTCCTGAAGAACTGATGGGCTCGTCGACGGGCGTTATCGGCTGGCGTCTTCCGGTATCGCAGATGATAGCTGCCGTTCCCGGAATGGTCGGCGCCGCGAAGAACGATACTGAGCGAAACGCGGTGCTTCTTTCTGAACGGATAATGACTACCGACAGTTTTGCCAAGCTCAGAAGCAGGAATGTCTGCGGCGGAAAGATAATCGCAATTGCGAAGGGCGCCGGAATGATCGAACCGAACATGGCCACAATGCTGTGCTTCATTATGACCGATCTTGATATCGGACGCGACAGGCTCAGGGAAATGCTGCCGGGTATTGTGGATATAACATTCAACCGGATATCGGTTGACAGCGATCAGAGCACATCCGATATGGTTATAGTCTCAAGTTCCAAAATCAAACCATGCGATGATGCTGAAGCATTTCGGACGGGGCTTAAGCAAGTGTGTTCGGAACTTGCCGAGGATATAGTGAGAAACGGCGAGGGCACCGGGCATGTGATAAAGGTTACAGTCGGCAATGCCTCAAGCGAGGCCGAAGCTTCGGCAATCGGCAAGGCACTTGTTAATTCGCCGCTGGTAAAAACCGCGATAGCGGGAAATGATCCGAACGTCGGGAGGTTTGTTTCGTCAATTGGCGATTTCTGTGGCAATCACGGGGTTGAGCTTGCTGTCGAAAGGATGGAAATCAAACTTGGCGGAGAGATAATTTTTTCAAACGGAAGTTTTGACCTTAATCCGGAAAAAGAAAAAAGACTGGCGGCGTATCTTAACGACTGCGGAACAATTCCCGAGCATAAAGGCTGGCCGGTTCATGAAAAAACTGTAAACATTGATATTAATATAGGGATGGGGAAATCCCGATCAACAATTATCGGCAGCGACCTCACGCATGAATATGTCAGAGAGAACGCAGACTATAGAACCTGAGGACAAGTTATGGCAAACGAAAATATAGACGAACTTATTGAAAAAGCGCATGCACAGCTGGATAAGTGCAGAAAAGAGATAGCGGCGCGGGTAATCGGACAGAAATCTATGGTGGACGGCATTCTTATGGGCCTTCTCGCAGGCGGACATGTTCTGATTGAAGGTGTACCGGGCCTTGCGAAAACCCTTTCGGTAAAGACCGCGTCGGAGGTAATCGACGCAACTTTTTCGAGAATACAGTTTACACCGGATTTACTTCCGGCGGATATTGTCGGTACAATGATTTACAAGCAGCAGGGCGGCGAATTCGTCGTCAGAAAAGGGCCGGTTTTTGCAAATATCGTTCTTGCCGATGAAATTAACCGCGCTCCCGCAAAGGTTCAGTCGGCGCTGCTTGAGGCCATGCAGGAACGCCAGGTGACAATCGGTAGCCAGACTCACAATCTTCCTGATCCGTTTTTTGTCCTGGCTACACAGAACCCGATAGAGAGCGAAGGAACATACCCTCTTCCCGAAGCCCAGCTTGACCGGTTTATTCTTAAACTGAAAATAGAATATCCGTCGCCGGATGAAGAGCTTGAGATTCTCAGGCGTATGGGGATTGAAGGAAATATTTCGGTAAAGAAAGCCTTGACTCCTACTGCGCTGAAGGATCTGCGCAGGACGGCCGAGAAAATCAGAATAGACGAGAGAATAGAAAAATATATTGTATCAATAACCGCGGCTACCCGTGAACAGGACAAGATAGTAGTGCCTTACGCAAAATACATCGAATTCGGCGCTTCTCCGAGGGCCAGCATTTATTTATACCGCTGCGCAAAAATTCAGGCTTTGTTTGAAGGCCGAAGCTATGTAATACCTGATGATGTTAAAACGGTTGTTCATGATGTAATGCGTCACAGAATCGTGCTTTCTTATGAGGCCGAATCCGAAGAATTGACAACTGACGATGTAATAGATCGAATACTGAAAATAATTCCGGTTCCATAATGGATAGTCTTCAGCTGCTTTCCAGAATACGTAATATACCCCTTGTATCATCGCGGCTTGTGGAAGGTTTTTTATCCGGAAACTATCGGACGGTTTTCCGCGGTCCCGGACTGGAATTTGACGAAGTCCGTGAATATTCGGAAGGCGACGATATCAGGGCCATAGACTGGAACGTTACTTCCCGGATGGGTTCTCCCTATGTTAAGACTTTCCGTGAGGAAAGGGAAATGGCGCTGCTTCTGATGATAGATGTTTCAGCCTCTCTTCAGATTGGAAGCGGTACCTACCGAAAAGCGGACACTGCCGCTATTGTGGCAGCACTTCTTGCGCATTCGGCGGTTCATAATAACGACAGGGTAGGGGCGGTATTTTTTTCCGACCGGATTGAGAAATGGGTACCCCCAATGAAAGGACGTAACCACCTGATGAGACTGGTGCAGGATATGGCATCGCTTGAACCGAAAGGCCGTGGATCTGATCTTTCACTGGCTATTGCATGTGTTGAGCAGTCGATGAAGCGCCGGGGAATCTGTACTATTGTTTCTGATTTCAGGATCAAACCGGCCTACAGGCAGATGTCGATGCTGGGACGAAAGCACGATCTGATAGCAGTAAAGGTGACCGACCCGTCAGATAGAAAGATACCCCCTACGGGGCTTCTTGAGCTTCAGGATGCAGAATCCGGCAGAATAACATCTTCTTTCGGTTTTTCTTCCAGGTACAGAAAGGAATACAGGGACTTCTGGCATACGGAACATATCTTCTGGCAGCGTGAATGCCGGCGGCGCGGAATTGATACGATTGTAATTGATACCGAGGATGATCCTGCGAAAGCCCTGCTTTCCTTTTTCAGGAGGAGAAAGGGAAGGTGAGAAAAGTCTGTTCTCTGGTTTTTGTTCTGTTTTTTATTTTTTCGTTTTCCGCTGTCGCCGAGAAAAATTATACCAGCGATAAAGTCGTATTTCTTCCGCAGGAATTTTATGTCGGAGACCTGGTAGAGATGCGCGTTATGATAACCCCTGAAAAGGGTGCAGAAGTAAAAAAGCCTGAAAGTTTTCCTGATTCATACTGGGTCAGGATAGAAAATACTGTTGTCACAAAGCTTGAAGATGAGTATGAACTGCGTGTTTTTTTACGGCCGTTTGCTCCGGGAATCAGAACTCTGCCTGCGCTTCAATTCGGTGATGTGCTTCTGAGGGACATAAAAATACAGACGAAATCGGTTCTGGAACAGGAAGCTTCGGCGTTTGCTCCTCCGGCGGAACAGATGCTGCTGCCCGGAACTGTATATTATATAGCGTTGATTATCGGGCTGGTTTTCATGCTTCCCGTATTCTTCATCTTTTTCTGGGCGAAGCTGAAAAACGCAATTTACTTATATATTCATGAACAGCGGAGAAAGAAACCTTACCGGCGGCTTCTGAAGGTTCTGAATGAACTTGAAGAGACTGTAAACGATAAAAAGGGCAATGAGTTTTATTCCCTGCTTGTAAGCGAGCTCAGAATATATCTTACGGCCCGGGGAAGTATTGATTATTCAGCAGCAACTGCGCGTGAAGGCGCCCGCATGATAGCTTCCGACTTCGGGAAGGTCTCCGGCAGCGGGAACCTGATTAATGTTTTCAAGCTTTCCGATGAGGTCAGGTTCGGGGGCCGGAGGGTGATGATCCGCCGGCGTGAGGAAGATATTGAAGCTGTTCGAAGCACAGCAGACGAGATAGAAAAAGCTGATGCCGGAGGTGTGGAACATGTGGATATTTGAACGTCCGGCTTTGCTGCTGCTGCTTACACTGATTATTCCCTCGGTTTATTTTACTCATCTGTACAAAGGCCGCGGGGGAGTTGTCCCCGCTTCCACCGGGCTGTGGAACAGCAGTAGATTTACACCCAAAAACCACTTTATCCGCCTGGTTTTATTTATTTCAAATTTTGCGTTCTGGATAGGGGTTATTTGTGTAATTCTGGCGTTGGCCGGGCCTTCCTCCGTGAAAAAAGAAAAAATATACCTGTCGCGCGGAATCGATATTGTTTTTGTTCTGGACGAATCGCCGAGTATGGCTGCTATGGATTTTACTCCTGTTAACCGCTTTGAGGCGGCAAAGGAGGTTATCAGCAAGTTTGTTTCGACCCGTGAAAATGATCCCGTAGGGCTTGTTACCTTTGCAGAGGAAGCAGCGCTTCGGATTCCTCCGACCCTTGATAAAAACGGTTTTCTGAAAGAGCTGGAAAGCCTCAGGCTGATGGAGCTTGGAAACGGAACAGCGGTAGGGCTGGGAATTGCAATAGCGGCGCTTCATCTTCAGGACTCGACGGCGGAGGAGAAGGTAATAGTACTCATAACCGACGGAGAGAATAATGCGGGAGAAATTGTTCCGGAATCAGCGGCGGATATAGCAGCCGGAATGGGCATAAGAATTTATACGATAGGAATAGGTTCGAAGGGTGAAGTTCCGATAGAATATACGGATCCTGATTCCGGCAAGATAATAACCGGTCAGTTTCTCAGTGATTTCGACGAGGAACTGCTTCTTGAAATTTCGGAAAAAACAGACGGGAAATACTTTTATGCCTCTTCATTTAATGCCCTGAGCGGCGTTATGGAGGCCATTGATTCACTTGAAAGTACAGAAAGAAGGATAAAGATAAAAACAAGTCTGACGCCGATGTACCGGCAGTTTATCCTTCTGTCGATTATACTGATCCTTGCTGATTTCTTTCTAAAAAAACTTCTGTTTCGGGAGGTATTTTAGATGCCTTTACGACCCGAGTTTTTCAGGCTGTTTGCCTTTCTCGTACCGGTTCTGATTGTTATGATAAGAAATTACCGTACCGGGCGAAACAGTCTTGTTCATACCGCAGGCAACTGGCGTCCCGACAATTTTTACGATCTGTATATGGTCAAAAACTTTTTTTCATCGCTCGGATTGCTTGTATTTATTGTTTTTGCCGTTTTGGCGCTCTCGGGATTTCCCGGAAAGGAATATCCAGTCAGCTATGAGCCGGCGGGAACGGACATTGTTTTTGCAGTTGATATTTCAGAGAGCATGAAAGCGCGTGATATCACCCCGTCACGGCTTGATTCCGCGGCGAAAATAATACGTTCAGTTTGTGAAAATACGCCCGGAGGAAGGTTCGGTATTGTTGTTTTTAAAGGCAAGGGTGTTAAAATGATACCGTCTACCGAGGACCTCGAATCAATATACAGTTTTCTTGAATTTCTGGGAACCGATCTTCTGACTGTTCCGGGGAGTAATCTTGAGGCAGGTATTTCAACGGCTCTTTCAGCCTTTTCGGAAGTTGAGGAAAGAAAGAAGTACATTATTCTTATTACCGACGGTGAAGCATTAAGCGGAGAACTTGACCCTGTTCTTGCCCTGGCAGCGGATAACGAAGTATCAATATTCTGCATTGGTGCAGGAACCTCAGAGGGCGCGGAAATCCCTACAGCGGACGGCTCGTCGCTTACGGATTCATCGGGAAGTATTGTGATTTCCCGTCTGGACGAGCAGTCTTTGAAAACTGTTGCGGCAGCCACAGGCGGAAAATACTTCCCGGTTGACGACAGCGCCATGTTGCCTGATTTGATCAGAATTGCATCAGGAACTGTAGACGAAAAAAGCAGCGGATATAAAATTGTTGTAAAGGAAAATTACCGGTTTTTTCTCATTATAGCACTGCTGGGTCTTTTAACTGCCAAATATGTAAAGGTTGTAAAATGGAAAAGATATTTTTAACCATAATAGCCTCATCGGTAATTCTGATCGCTTCCTGTTCGAATCCGTCCGCATATCTGTCGGTTTGGGTCGGAAACAATTCTTTTGTCAGCGGAGATTATCAGACTGCCAATACTGAATATCTGGAAGCAATGAAAAAAAATGTGCATACTGATTACATCAGCTATAATCTTGCAAATGTTTATTATGCTCTCGGAGAAGGTGAAGCTGCAGCCGGAGAATGGAAGAATGCCGCGTTTTCCGGCAACCCGGAACTGCTTTTCAGGACAATGTATAATAAAGGTGTTCTTGATTTTGAAACCGGCAAATACCAGGATGCGTTTGAATCTTTCAAAAAAGCGCTTCAGATAAAGCCGGAAAGCATGAATGCCAAGATAAATCTGGAATACAGCCTGAGACGTATGAATGCCGGATCAAATGCGGTTGAAGGTTCTGCTGCCGGAGCACAGGCGTCCGAAAAGAAAGAGGTTCCTGATGAAATACAGCGGATACTTGAGTTTATAAGAAAAAAAGATGCCGGTATCTGGAGAGCTAACGGGGAAGAAAATATAGAGACAACGGAGAATGACTGGTGACAGCCAAAATCTTTAAATGTCTGACAGTTTCTTTCCTTCTGCTGTCGGCTGTTGCGTTGCTGCAGGCTGAAGAGAAGAAGCTGGAAGTATTCAGTTCAATTCAACCCACGATAGAAAGCATCGGGATTGCCCCAAACCCGGTCGGCCTCGGCGATCTTTTCACAATGACAATTGTTGTAAATCATAATAATTCAACAGAGGTTGATTTTCCCTTGAAGGAACAACCCGACTGGCTTCAGTTATGGCGCGGGCCTTATATCAGAAGTTTTATTGAAAACAGTAAAGAAGGTGAATCCGTCAGAAAGGTCAGAATAACAACAACTTTTAAAGCCCGAAAATCCGGACGGCTGATAATACCTTCCCTTTCCGTTATTGCAGATTCAAGGCGGCTGGTTACGTCTCCTGTACTTCTCAAGGTCGGATTATATAAAAACAGACAGCTTTATATGCCGCTGGAAGTAGAATGGCAGGCAGGGTTTGATGATATTTATGCCGGAGAAGCAATACCTCTTTATCTTACTGTAAAACGACAGGAAATAGTTACTCTTTTTGATAAAATACGCGTCGCGTATCCGCGCGACGGTTTTTTTGAAGAAGCCGGCGGTTTGGGAGATATTACCTCAGCAACCGAAGGGGATATCGTTCTTTATGATGTCCCCGCCGCCGTCTATATTTATACTTCGCCTGTTGCCGGCAGGGTCAAGATCCCTGCTGCCGGAGTTGATTTTGAAGGGATAACAGGCTGGGCCGAAGACCTTCTTCTTAATGTGAAGAAGCTGCCTTCGGAGCTGAAAAGCGGAGCGGTCGGGAAATTCAAATTCAGCTGCAGCATAGACCGGGCTGCAGTTGATGCCGGCGGAGAAATTCTGTTGACATGTACGGTTGAAGGAGACGGAAATCTGAATTATCTGAAGATGCCGGTTCCTGAAACAGAAGGCTGTCTGCTTGTTTCTTCTGATGAAATTAATGGATACAGTCAAAGTAAAGCAGGGTTTTCCGGAGTCAAAACAATTCAATGGGTATACAGAGCGGATAATACCGGCGGAGTCAGTATAGGTGTCCCGGAATTTGATTATTTTGATAAAGAGACAGGCACAATAATAACGGAAGCCGGTAACAGATTTACCGTGGAAGTTAACGAAGTGCCTGCTGAAACAAATGTATCAATAAAAGAAAATTTCCCTTTTGAAAAGAAGGAAATACTTGCCGGGAAAAATGACGGATGGAAAAATTATTATCGAAAATATTATATGTATGTGTGGCTGCTGCCCGGTGCGGTATTCTTTATTCTTAATCTTCTGTTGAAGGGTAAACGGCCGGCCGCCGCCGCTCTTCTGACGGTTATTATTATAGTATTGATTCTTTCAATAGGCCGTTTTGTTTTAAATATAAGTGAATTTTCTGATGATTCTGCAAACAGTCCGACCTTTTTCTACAATCAGGCCGTAGAAGATTATAATAATGGAGAGTTTACTGAAAGTCTTCATAATCTGAGAACTGCAGTATATCTTGATCCGGTTAACGTTGAATACAGGGATATGCTGAACTGGATAGAAAACCGGAATGGTTTTATTAACCCGGTTGACCCTTCGATTCGGCTTCATCCGGACATCTTCTATTTTATTCTGATATGCGCCTTCAATGTTTTTTTTCTCGCCGTATTTTTTAAAAGGATAAGGCAGGGCGGGGGTCTCTCGGTACTTGTTATTCTGTCGGCATTTTTAATACTGTCTTCTTCATTCATGATGTTCTTTTCCGACAAGTCCCGTTCCCGGATGACCGGAATAGTCTGTTCCGGCGGAAGCGAATTAAAAAAGATTCCCAGGGCATCCGCGGAAATCTGGATGGATATACAGGAGGGCACTGCAGTACGGATTCTGGATGAATCTGAAAATTTTCTGCTTATCGAGACAGGGCTGGGAGTCAAGGGCTGGGCTGAGGAGGCTAATGTGAATCCGGACAGACCTGCATCCGGAGAGTACTAGTTATGGGAATGGAGGAATGGTTGAATAAATATCCGCCTCAGGACAAGGATAAAAAGCCGGGCAATGAAAAACCAAATCCTGTCGGCCGAAAAAAGCTTATTCGCATGCCTGTACAACAAAGCCTCGATCTGCACGGATTAACCGTTGAAGAAACTGAGACCGAAGTTGAAAATTTCCTTCTTCAGTCGAAACGGGCCGGACTCAAAAAGGTACTGATAATTCACGGTAAGGGTCACCATTCTGCCGGAAAGCCCGTTCTAAAAATAGAGGTGCTGAAATTGCTGGAAAAAAGTCCCATAGCAGGGGAATTCGGTACTGCCGACCGTAAAGACGGCGGCAGCGGAGCAGTATGGGTGCTGCTAAAATGATTCCAGGGTTAACGCTCCCTGTATATAATTCTTCCGCGGGTTAAATCGTAAGGAGAGAGAGCAACTCTGACCTTGTCACCCGGAACAATTCGGATATAGTGTTTACGCATTTTTCCGGATAGATGCGCGAGGATTACATGTCCGTTTTGAAGCTCAACCCTGAACATCGTATTAGGGAGAGATTCTTTAACAATACCTTCAACTTCGATAGCTTCTTCTTTAGCCACATTGCCTCCAAAATAATATTAATAGATACTAAGTAAATAAGAATCCTTTGTCAACCTGTTGACTTTTTTGGCGTTTTCATAGATATTTCGGCCTAAATAGTTCTTAATGAGGTTTTTATGGACAAAGCGTTTGTTGAGCAGATGAAAGCGGATCTTATCAAACAAAAAGAAGAGATTATGCAGTCCCTTATGTCGGAAAGCGACGATTTCAATGCTATCGTTAAAGCAAAGCAGCCCAAAGACCTGGCAGATATTGCTGCCGATGATATTGACAGAAACACTCTTGAAACCTTAAGTGCAAATGATGTCAGAAGATTGCGTTTAATTGATTCAGCTTTATCCCGCATTGAAAATGAACGCTATGGGTTGTGTATGAGGTGTAATAAGAAGATTCCAAAAGAACGGCTTATGGCAATACCTTATGCTCTGATGTGTATTGAATGTAAATCTACCGACGAAAGAAAAAATCGTTGAAGGATAATTAATTAATCAACGGATTCTAAACTCCGGCCCTGTAAAACCGATAAATTTAACAGGGTATGGATATTCAAAGCATTTCTAAACAGTCATTAGCCATCTCTCAGTTGGTGAAGGCCCAGGTCGGGACAGGCAGGATAGCTCTGCCGGTTAACAGCAACAGTGTTTATGCCAATTTCAAGCATATTACCGGGGTGGGCACTTCCGGAAATCAGCCTGCTTATTCGTTTAATCAGTTGCGTAATCTGGATAATCTGATCGACAGGTTAAAGCTGCTGAAAGGAGATGGAAAGGCTTTAAATCTTCAAGGCGCGGATAAAAACGACGTGGCTGAAATGATTGAAACATACCGACGTGAGCTGTATCATCAGCTGTCCAATAACAATCCTTATTACAGGAATATTTCTGCCAGAGGAGTGTCTCTGGATTTATTTATCTGAACATGTTGGAACTAATCCCCCCTCTGTTTGTGGCCGTTATCTTCTATGCTGTATTACCGCTCTCAGGCGCTTTTATGGTCAGAAGAAGATGGAGGATGTTCAGAAAACAGGCGGTTGAGGCAAGTTTATGCAGAGAAATTACCTATTCGGATCCTGTCAGGGTAACCTCAGGTGACGCCGGCTCGTATAGTTTTACCGGTGAACTTCAGGCCATACAGGACGACAGTTCAATCTGGTTGAATAACGGAAAAGTAACTGTAAGAGCCGAAATGAAAGGTATTAAGCTGTACCTGCTCCCGACAACTCAATCTATTGAGAATGAAGGAAGAATCGAAGAAAACAAGCTTGTTCTTCCCCAGGAAATGCCGAAAAAAATCAAATGGGAAAGTGTTTACTCTCTTGCTCAGGGAACCGGGTTCCTGTTGTCCGGTAAAGTATTTATTGAAAACGGTACGCCTGTTTTCAGGAATACTGAAGATTTTCCGCTGCTGGCGGTAATTTATGACGGCAGAAAAGAAACCATACTGCGGCGTTCAATATGGAGCGGCCGGCAACTGAATGAATACTGGAATTCGATAACTCCGTTTTCCCTGATGGCCGGATCTTTTTCCCTTTTCGTCCTGACCTTCATATATTACAGACAGCAGAATGCGGATTTTCTGGCCCTGGAGACTCTAATCCTGAGCTTCTTCCCTTTAATTCCCTTTGTGCCGCCGGGTCTTCTTATGTACATGTTTTTCAGAAGATTCTGGCGCAGCGGAAGGTACCTGAGAGGCGAGAGGGACCTGTTGAGACTGCCTTTGAGATTCCCCCGGTTTTCGGAATATTCTTCATGCCGGGAAGCGATGGAAGAACATCCTGATGCCAGGATAAGAAGCTGCGGGATAATACAGGAAGAGGACCTGTTTGAGCTTGAATGTCGTGTGTATATTGCCTCGGAAGAAAATGCTGCCGGTCTTCCGAAACATTTCCTTGAAAATCTGATTATTCCCGGAGATCCCGAGATCCTGGCCGGAAAATGCAGAAGCCGCGCAAGATGGATGGAAATTCTTGCAGCGGCTTCAATCAGTTTCGGTTTTGTACTGAATCTTATACTGTTTTACCTTTTTTTAATGTGGTTTCTGTAAAGAAAAAACCATTAAGCTTCGTTACGCTTGCGCGCATGATTTACTGTCAGTTTACGTCCTTTAAAATCTTCTCCATTCATAAGTTCAATTGCCCGTTCGGCATGGTCTTTTGAAATTTCAAGAAAAGAGTAACTGTCGAGGACTTTTATTGTGCCGATGTCCGACTGTTCAAGATCCAGTTTAGACTGAAACAGCCTGGCAAGATCTTTGGGAAATACACGCCTGTTTTTACCTGCGCTGACAAACAGTGTTGTTTTATTTGGGTCGGACGCCTGTTTCTTCCGGAAGCTTTGAGGCCCCTTACCGTTACACGCTTCTTTAAGAAGATATGCGCTAAGATATCCCCGTTTTGTAAACGGCGTGTGTTTTTTAAAAAGTTTTCTGTATGTATCCAGTAAATCCGGATCTTCTTTTTCAACAATTGTTTTTATGAAGTTTTTAATGTTGTTCTCAATGACTGAGGCATCGACAGTCTGTTCCTGGTCTTTCATTCTTTGATTCTCCTGTAAATGTTCTTCTTCCATGGAAATAATGATCGGTTTTCGCGCCATGGATTCAATAAAACTGACAGAATCAGGATTGTCAGTATAAAAAAGTTTCTGATGCCTTTCCGGCATCTTTGAAAAAATAAAAATAAGGTCCTGGTCAAATCCGTTTTCTTCCAGGTTAACGGGAGTATCAACTACAGCCGTTTCAACATTGGATAAATCAATATTTTCACGACGGATGTGGTCAATAATCCTTTGTGGTGTTCCGATAATAATATCGGGATGGCAGGATAAAGCTTTAAGCTCCTGTTTAATCATCGAATCGGATATAAGTGAGGCTACAGTCAAATCCAGTTCGTTTTTTGAAATATACCGGGCAAATTCGCTTCCGGCCCTCCGAACACTTTCCGGTTCGGAAACGACAACAATGATTCGGGTGCTTTCATCATGTGAGCCCAGATTTACCAGGATAGGAACAATGTAGGAGGTACGTTTTCCTTTTGCTCCGTAAACTCCGGCGATTATGTCTTTTTTCTGGAAAAAAACAGGGAAAACCTTGTTCTGGAGTGGGGTGGGGGTATTAAAGCCGGCGTTTTCCAAATAGTAACGGATTTTTTCTTCAGTCTGAGGAGTATTCATCTTTTGGTACATGCCCGCAACAATACTGATTTTTTTTACCTTAATTAAGGATTGATTATGAGAAAAAGAGCTTTTCTGATTATCTCTTTTACCCTTATTACCATATTAACGTTATATTCTGAAACTTTCAAGTTCTGTTATAAAACTGGCGACAGATACAGGATATTATCGACTGTTGACGAATATGTGTATATTGACGGTATGTATTCGCACCGGGCCGATATCCTGAACAAGATAGCTGTGCATGTTAAAGAGGTTGTCGACGGCAGCGGATTGATAGAATCCGTATTTCAGACTTCAGAAAGAACTTCCGGAACAATCGGGGCATACCAGTGGGCAACTGAATATGAATCTGTATTTACCCGGGATGATAAAGGCAGATACGACATAGCGCCTCAGTATTTTATGCCTGTTGTACGCGATGTGCCTGTCTTCCCCGATCGTGATCTTCAGCCCGGAGACAGCTGGTCGTGGAAAGGTGAAGAAGTTCATGATTTCAGAAATAATTTCGGAATAGCCAACGCCTATCATATACCCATCTATGTTAATTATACGTATCTTGGAAAGGGGAAATACAAGGACTGGGTTTTTGATAAAATTTCCGTAAAATATAATATCTATTACAGGCCTGTTGAGATCCCTGCAGAAACAGATCTGTACCCGGTCCGTATTGCAGGCAGCTCTGACCAGATTATATATTGGGACAGCGTCGCCGGAAGACCCCATGCCTATGAAGAGAATTTCGAATTTGTTTTTGAACTTTCCACGGGCGTCACTGTCGAATACCGCGGTTTGTCGGACGCCTATATTATTGAGAGCCCCGAGATGGATAAGGAATCTGTTGCTGAAGATATTCAAAGAAAAATTGATGAGGAAGGTATGGAGGACACGGATGTATCCGTGAGTGAAGAGGGGGTCAAGATAACTCTGAATAATATTCAGTTTGCCCCCGATTCTTTCCGGCTTCTTGATTCCGAACTTGACAAGCTTGATCATATCGCTGTTATCCTGGGTGAGTATCCGGAACGTGACATTCTTGTAGAAGGGCATACGGCGCTTGCCGGAACGCCTTCCGGCAGAATCAGGCTTTCCGAGCAGCGGGCGGGGGCGGTAGCCGGGTATCTTCTGGAAAAAGGCTCAAGACTGCCGGAGCAGATTATAATAAAGGGTATGGGCGCACAGAAGCCTGTGGCGGATAATTCCACCGAAGAGGGAATGAGCAAAAACCGCAGGGTAGAAATTATAATTCTGGAAAATTAAGCAAAATCAAAGATTTTGCTTTAGAAGTATCAACAGCAGGCTGTTGATACTTCACAGGGGGAAATGCTGGGGGATTATTTCAGTAGTTTTGCTTGCGGCGTTCCCTGCGATTTTCGATCCACTTAAGGGTTGATTCCAGTGTCCGGTTGACAATTCTTTCTTCCGGAAACCCGGTTTTATTAAGAAGCCTTTCAATTTTTTCATGGCAGCCAACCTCGTTTAGGGCATGTGCGTCGGTGTTCACGGCCACTTTGCAGCCCGCATTTTTACATGCTTCTATCAGGCCAATAGTCTCTTCTTCAGAAGATCTACCGAGGTTCAGCTTTGCATTGTTCAATTCAACAGCGACATCGTATTCAGCCGCCGACTCGGTTATTATCCTGAAGTCCATTAAATAGCCGGGCGCATTAGGGTGAACTATAATATCTATGCATGGATTTTTAATAATTGCCTTTGTCATAATTTCCGAATAATACGACGGGGAAGAATCCTTTTTTTCAA
Source organism: Spirochaetia bacterium (assembly GCA_963675665.1). GTDB lineage: Bacteria > Spirochaetota > Spirochaetia > UBA9216 > UBA9216 > Thalassospirochaeta. The sequence continues at coordinate 537,686 of OY776510.1, read as the reverse complement.
AGTAATGAAACCCCGTCAGTATAACGTCGTACCATTGCATAAATTTATCTATAACATCAATCTCGCCGTCTTCGTTAATTACGTTGCATTCCATTCCTTTCAGCAGCAGAATGCCTTCAACAGGATTGTCCAGTCTTTCGAAAAAGGTGCTGCTGGGTTTTCTGCCGAGAAACGGGCCGTGATCGGTTATTGCCTGGGCTTTTAAACCCCTCTGTTCCGCTTTTGTGAGCATTTCAATTATTGAATGGAGCCCGCAGGAACTGAAAAGACTGTGTGCGTGTAAATCTGCTTCAAACATGGATTGATTATATATAAATCAGGATAAATATTAAACAGAATACCGGCGATCGGAAAATGATGCGCAGCATCATTCCCCGACTTGCATGATTGGTTCATGCTGTGAACAGAATACCGGCGATCGGACTTGAACCGATACAGAGTTGCCCCCGGCAGATTTTGAGTCTGCTGTGTCTACCAATTTCACCACGCCGGCAGATGACTGAAGTTTCCTTCAGGACAAGAAAGAAATTACACTATAATCCGGACTTTTGCAACTGTTTTAAAACACGTAAACAATGACAAAATCTTATTCAGGGAGTATAAATAAGAGATGAAAAATCTGTTCAAGCAGTATGAAAACTGCCGGCTCTGCCCCAGGGCATGCGGGGTAGACAGAACAAGAGGACAGCGCGGCGTCTGCGGGATGCCCGATAAAATAATTGCCGCTTCTGCAGTTCTTCACAAAGGAGAAGAGCCGCCGCTGATCGGAGACGCCGGTTCCGGCGCCCTGTTTTTCTCAGGCTGTACACTTGGTTGCCCGTTCTGTCAGAATGTACAGATCAGCTGTGACGATATTGGCTCGGCGCTGACCGAAGAGAAGCTTGCAGAAATATTTCTTTCACTGCAAAGCCGCGGCGCTGCCAATCTGAATCTGGTTACAGCCACACAGTTTGCCCCCTCTGTGATAGCTGCGGTAGCTGATGCTCGCACCCAGGGGCTGAATATTCCGGTTATATGGAACAGTTCGGGATATGAAACCCCGAAAACCATAGGAATGCTGTCAGATACTGTTGATATCTGGCTGCCTGATATTAAAACGCTGAACAACAGGGTTGCCGCACGACTTTTCGGCACTTCTGCATACCCGAAAGCTGTTGAGGCCGCATTGGCAGCCATGGCGCGACAGCTGGCCAAACGGGGCGGAATGCTGGTTGAGGACGGTCTGATGAAGCGAGGTATGATTGTCCGGCACCTGGTTATGCCGGGCGAGCTTGAATCAAGCCGCGAAGTTCTTGAATGGTATAGCCGAAATCTTAAGGACAAAGCAATGATCTCGGTAATGGTTCAGTACACTCCTGTTAACGAGGCCGGAGCTGCTGTTGCCGGGCCTGGTTATATTATGCCGAATGAAGATTACGATCAGTTGCTTGAATGGCTGGATGAGTTTGGGATTGAAGAAGGCTTTCTGCAGGCCCCCGAAGCCGCTTCATCCGACTGGGTACCGGATTTTATGAAAAGAAACCCTTTCCCGGACAAGTATTCGGAGCCTGTCTGGCACTGGAAGGATTAGATTAAACCCATGCCGGATAAACATACTGCGGTTCCGGCTATAGATGCGGTTTCTGTCCGCAGTACCCGTTGTCCCAGGCTGCACAGGGTATAGCCGTTTTCACGAAGAATCTTCCGTTCCGAATCTGTCCAGCCCCGTTCTGAGCCTACGGCCAGGACAGTATGTAATACGGGCGAAGTGTCGCCGGTTGAAGATTCTTTACGGGCACAATCAGTCCAGTATTTTGAAAGCGAAACAGTCGCTTCGTAATTATCAAGCGCAAGCAGTTTTGGCAGGCCGGTTGCCCCGGGAAACGGTTCAACAGCGCGCTCCACCGCTTTTTTTACGTTATAACATATTTCTACTTCAGGCAGCCGGGTGCAGTAGGCCTGCTGGGCGCCTTCAATCAGAATCTCATGGATTTTCTCATTTTTAAGAGCGCTGCTCCGGCGATAACTCTGCTCTCCGTTTTCCGTACCGCATAATATAAACCTGCTTACGCCGAGCGCTGTTGCCTCTTTCAGGACTTTTCTCACTGTGGGAGGCCGTGAAAGGCCCAGCAGAAGCGTAATCGGATGCAGGCCGACAGAGTCGCTTTGGGGGGTGAATACAAGCCGTATTCCGGTTTCGTTAATTTCGGTAATTACAGCTTTTCCCTTTTTCCCGTTGATTACCCCGGCATCAACAACCGTTCCTTCAGCGGCTTTCAGTATCTTTTTGAGATGAGCCGAGCGAAGATCGTCCGGCTTCAGAAAAATATAAAATTCCGTTCCGCCCCTGCTTTCGGATTCTTTCATTTCGTCCTGTTCAAAAAGGATCAGATTCATAATTCGAGATTAGCACAGGAACCGCGGGCTGGTCAAACTTGAGCTTCGATAGTAAACTGAATTATGGTTGTTAACGTATTTCTTGTAGTGTTATTTGTTTTCGACTTTGCATTGATCTATATGATCTACTTTTATAATCCCTCCGGCACGATAAACCGTTTTTTAAGCCTGCTGATAATCCCGATTATGCTTTCAAATATCGAGGTATTGCTGCTGCGAACCGTTGAAAGCAGTCTGTCGCTGGATATCGGATTAAATATGGCTCTCCTGGGCGGGCTGACCTTTTTCCCTATTTTTTATCACTTTTCCTATTACTATCCCCGAAATGTAATGACAAGGCGGAAAAAAAGGCAGGTTGTTTTTATTTATTTTGAAACAATCGGTTTGGGTGTAGCGCTCTTTTTATCATACCTGCTGAAAAATGAAACCGTTACTCAGGCGGATGTCTTTCATGTAGTCAGGTTTTTCAAGATTAATCCGGTTTTCTTTTCAATCTATATTATCATGTTCGGTTACGCATTCACTCTTTTGGCTGTTACAATCCTGAGGTTTTCAAAATCTTACGGACTCAACCTGATGAAAGCGGAAAAGCGGAATATAATAATGGTTCTTACCGGTTTTATTCCTACATCGCTTTCGATGATTTTTGCGTATTTTATTTTTTTACCGCTCCGCAGCGGAATTAATTTTTATCTTGTAATTTCAAGTTTTTTCACGGTGTATTTCATTATTCTGATGCTGTCTTTCGGATATCTTGATCGAAAGGCCGCTGTACGAACTCTTTTCTCCTATCCGGTGACAATCATTATCATAATCATTCTTTTTGAGTACGGAATGAATGATTTAAATGCCTATGTTATTCAAACCCTCGGTTTAAAACTGGAGATTCTCCTTGTTTCCGAGATCCTTCTGCTGATGCTTTTTCTTCAACCGATTATCAGGATGTTTGAGTCCAGGCTTTATATTGGTAATGCTCCCGCAACAGGTGATTTTCATAAACTTATGAAGGATAATTCTGCAAATCTTGTAGGAATTATAACATTATCAGAGCTCGACGGTTTTCTCGCCGATGTCTTCCTCGGAGAACTGAAACTGAATGAGTTTCATCTGATGATAAAGGAGCGCGGGTCAGGAGACTTTATTACAATCAATAGCGATCCGGGAAAAGAGATTCGTTTTCCGGGTTACGGAGAACTGGCGGGAAAACTGGAGAATTACCGCCGGATTATGAACATTCAGCAGATCGCCCTGGCCTGGCACGAGGGCGAGGAACTGGAAAATCTTTACAACCGCAGGATTGTACTGATAGCGCCGTTGTTTGAGAGACATGAATTGACTGGCTTCTGCCTGTTCGGAGAGCCCGGCCCGGCAAGAGCCTGGTATCCTTCGGAGATAGAAGAGCTGGAAGTCTTTTTATCGGGAGTTCCTGTTGTTATTGCAAGGTGCAACACACACGAACAGGCGATAGCTCTTGAGAAAAAACAGGCTGCAATTGAGAAGATGGCGGTTTTAAGCGAGATCTCATCAGGCATAGCTCATGAAATCAGAAATCCCCTGTCGATAATATCCGCCTCAGCAGAGACGATGGCCGTCAGATCTCTGTCGGAAGAAGAAGTGAAACGCTTTGCTTCTTATATCCAGGATGAGACAACGAGGATGTCTCATCTGTTAAACAGGATATTATCCATATCTGTAAACAGTGAAGTAAGGCATACCCCCGTTAATGTCGGGCTGGTTATTCAGAGGGCACTTGATCTTGTCTCGACCAAGTTCAGAAAAAAGAATCTGAGTACAGATTTTAAACGGCGATCGACTTCGGTCATAGCGGTGATTGATAATGAAGTGCTTATGCAGATATGTTTAAATCTGATTTTAAATGCGATTGATGCAATGTCGGAAGGTATGCGGTTGCTGGTTTCTGCTGAATATACCGATGATGAAAGAGTCAGAATTGTTTTTTCCAATCAGGGCGAGCTGATTCCTGAAGACGTCAGGGGCCGAATCTTTGATCCGTTTTTCACGACTAAAAAAACCGGTACGGGTCTCGGCCTGTCCATAACCCAGAGACTGCTGAGAGAGGCTTCCGGAGAAATAAAGCTGGTTGATTCGGAAAAAGAAACTGTTTTTGAAATTCTTCTTCCAGCAGCAGCCGGTTCTATGCGATAATTCAGACACGGAAACTGTGTGATGAAAGATGAAAACAAAAAAATTATAATAGTTGAGGATGAAGACAGGCTTCTTGATCTTTTTATCTTTAATTTGCGCGACCGATATCCCGTTGAGGGTTTTACATCAGCCGAGGATTTTCTGGAAAAATATGTTTCAGACGAAACGCTGATGGTCATCACGGACATGAGGCTCCCGGGGAAAAGCGGGCTTGATATACTTAAGTCAGTCAGGCTTGTTTCTCCGGAAGTTCCGGTTGTGATTATGACTGCATACGGAAGCATAGACCAGGCCGTCTCTGCAGTAAAACTGGGGGCATATGACTATCTAACAAAACCGGTTGCTTTCAGGCAGATTGAAGAAGTCATAGACCGGGTTCGGACCTTCCGGTCGAGTATAGCGGAGGAAGCGCCGCTTTTCCCTGTTGATTCGGGATTCATTACCTCCGACGGTACAACTGTTGAACAACTCAATCTTGCAGCCAGGGTTGCCGGTCAGAAAGTTCCGGTGCTTGTACTTGGCGAAACGGGAACAGGCAAGGAAATTGTTTCGGAGCTTGTCCATAAGGCAAGCGGCAGGCACGGGACTTTCGTGAAAATCAACTGTGCGGCAATTCCCGCTGAACTTCTTGAGGGTGAATTATTCGGGTACAAAAAAGGAGCTTTCACCGGAGCTGCACAATCCTATGAAGGGAAGATCAAGCTTGCCGACGGGGGCACGCTGTTTCTGGATGAAATCGGAGACTTGTCCGAATCTCTGCAAGCCAAGCTTTTACGGGTTCTTGAAGACGAAAGTTTTTATCCTCTCGGCGATAATAAACTGGTTTCTGTTGATTTAAGAATAATTGCTGCAACAAACTGCGATTTGAAGGCCGAAGTGGAAGCCGGGCGTTTTCGGTCTGATCTTTATTACCGTTTGGCGGTTGTGCCGGTCCGAATTCCTCCGTTACGTGAAAGACCCGGCGATGCCGTATTGATAGCCCGAAGTTTTTTTGAGGAACTCAGAGAGAAAGGGCGCACAACAGCCAATACAATCGACGATAGCGTTTACGAGGCTTTTTCATTTTACAGCTGGCCCGGAAATGTCAGGGAACTGCGAAATATTGTAACGCAGATGGCGCTTCTGTCAAAAAGCCCGGCTATAGGGATAGATTGTCTGCCGGCTGAAATAATGGATGAAAACAGCAGTGCGGAAGGAATCCCCGGAACCTATGAAGAACTTAAGGAAATGAAAAAGATCCTGAAGAATGAAACCGTTACAAGAATAGAAAAACGCTTCATCCTTTCCGTATTGATTAAAAATGACTGGAATGTCTCAAGAACAGCCGCGGCGGCCGGAATCGACCGCCGCTATCTGCAGAATTTAATGAAAAAGTATAATATCAAACGTAGAAGCTAAGAAGCGAAAGCTTAAAAGCTTTCGCTTAAGCTTTTAAGCTTTTAAGCTTAGACTTCTACGGGTTTTTCCTCTTCATTTTTAACTGTTGCGGGAATTTCTTCATCACTCTTGAATTCCCACAGTTTTTCATACCTGGGTTCTTCCTTGTACCACCGGAAACCCGGAGTATTGGTGTCTTTTTCCCAACCGGTTTCGGTAAGTGCTTTTACTTTTTCCGAGTATTCGTCTATGAATTCCATAACTTTTGGATCGTTTACTATGTCCTCGGAGCCTGCATGTGCTTCTTTGGCCACATGCTTGTGAACAGCGTTTCTGAGTACTTCCGGATTATCTATAATCATGCATGGTCTTCGCAGGTTGGCGCTTTCATTATACGGAAATGAACCCCTGATTTCCTTGAAAAACGGGCTGTTGAAGATATCGATAAGAGGTTTGTCCCTGATATTATCAACTCCGAAGTGGGCAAATACACAGGCTTCAACGTTTCCTGAATTAAGAATATGCAGGTACTGTCTTCCTCCGGCCAGGCAGCCTCCGACAATCTCTCCGTCGTTCCAGAAATCGGCAAGAAACAGAGGATATTTTGCTCTAAGGGCTTTTACTCTTTTTCCGGTCATTACACGCTGTTCCGGGGTCGGCACAAGATCAAGAAGGGGATCTTTTCCTACAGGCATGAAAACGAAGAACCAGCCGAAGATCGCGCCGAGATCCAGGAAGTGTTCCAGAAGCTTGTCGTCGGTAACAACGTCAAAATTATTACGGGTTACAGTTACTGAAATGCCGAACAGAACGCCCTGTTCCCTGAGGTTGGCCATTGCCGTGTGAATTTTCTGCCAAATCCCCTTGCCGCGGCGCGCGTCCGTTTCCTTTTCCCATCCTTCAACCGATATCGCCGCGGCGACATTTCCGAGTTTTGCAAGTTTCTTGCAGGTCTCTTTGTCAAGAAGTGTGCTGTTTGTGTATGTTAAAAAGAACATATCGTTATGTTTCCTGAAAAGCCTTAACAGAACATCCTTCATTACCCATGGTTCTCCGCCGGAAATTACTACAAAGTATGACCCGTTTTCTTTCAACTGGGTAAAAATGCTGTCGAGTTCGGACTCGGAGAGTTCTCCGTCTTTTAAATACAGCCCGGAGTAGCAGCCCTGGCATCTGAGATTGCACCGCATCGTCGGACTTACTGTTACAAAATTCGGCATCCATTTTTCCTGCGGGTTCTTTCTTATTTCATTTCTGACGGCGGCGCCTTTATAAAAATGATTGTAAACCAGATTGGTCAGAATCTTTTTCTTGTAGCTGTTGCTTAATTCTTTTCCGACTCTCAAAAAGATTTCATGAAAAGGAGTGTTTTCATTTAAAGATTTACCGATGCCGTTTATGAAGTAGCTGAGTGTGTCATCCGCATCAAGATATTTATTTGTATATTCAACAAGCAGTTCAAGGTCGCGTCTTTTGCCGGAAAAACCTTTTACCATTCTGTTGAACAGAATCCTTCTCAGCAAAGGATTATTCATTTTTTCCATATTCTCTTCTCCTTCATTATGCAGTACTGAACTTGTGCATTTATAAATATAATATTGCAAAAATTATGCCAAAAGTGCGTTTTGGATTATGTATTTCTTAAATCTTTGTATTGTAAGGAAATAGCCTTGATTAGCTGTTTAATGAGATTGCAATTTATCCGATTGCTGCGTAAAAAGAAAGAAAAAAAGAATGGAAATTCACTGATATTATAAAATAAATCTTTACATGGTAAATAAATAACAGGTGCGAAGCTGCTGTTCGCACCTGCGCCTGTAAACGGGAAGTTTATTCCGGGCCTATCTCGGTACCGGTAAATTCCCGGCCTTCAAGAATATCCGCCATATTTTTTATATCTTTTCCCGCAGCCGTTATAACTTTCAGTTTGAGTTCGGCCGCCTTGTTTGTCGCAACCGGGTCGAAAGGCACGTTTTTCCCGGGAACCCACTCATCACCGACAAGGGCTTTGAGTTCAGCCCAGCACATCCTGTCGAGCGGAACGGCGTCCGGGTTTGTTTTGGGATCATCCGAATACACCTTCGATATATTTGACAGGTTGATTACTGTATCCGCACCGAAGCGTTCTGCAAGCACTACTGCATCAAAATCTGTCGACCAGCCGGGTTTCCATCCGGCTGCAACCATTATTCTCCCTTCGAAAGAGCCCGGTTCCGTAGGGTCCGTTACAACTTCATTTTTGCAGAGATTACCGAAAATACCTTTAACCAGTTGGGCATTAAGTCTTGTGGCGGCAATACCGATCCAGTCCTGAAGACCGCTGTCGGTGTTATCAGAGATTTCCCTGTAAGCGGTTTGGTAAGCGCGGGCCGGGCCGCCGCCCCCCGTAACAAAAATCAGTTTTCTGCGGATGTCTTTATCCAGATAACTCAGAACTTCTTTATGAAATTCTTTAAGAAAATCAACATCTACTCTGTCGGGCGCGATTATGGATCCGCCGAGTGAAATAACCTTAATATCTTCCATAGCAATAATATATGGTTTTAAAGCCCTTGAAACAAGGCCAAAATGAAGCATATACTGAATTCCAATGAGGCTTTTCCGGAGAAAACAAACAGCTGAACCGACCGATATTGTTGCTGAAAAATGGCAGACTTCATTTTCAGTATTTCAGGATCATCGTTTTGAAGCCTTCGATGACGACGGTTACAAATCGCGGATTGAAAACGGAAGACTGCGGCTTGATCTGTTCCGGAAAAATCTTTTTGCCTGGACTGATGATCCCCTGTACAGATATGATGATTTTCTGCTGACTGCAGTGATTGGTATTGCCCCCGGGAACGGGTATTCTTCAACAGGTTTTCTGATACGAAGAACAGCTGAAAACAGTTATTACTATTTTCTTGTGTCCGACAAAGGCTATTTCAGGCTGGATACGGTACTGAACGGAACCCCGTCGGTGCTTATAGACTGGACTTCCGCTCCGGATATGAATCCGGAAAAGTTCAATATCTCAATTCTTGCCGACGGAGCGGCTCTGAATCTTTTTATCGAAGGCCAATGGGTAGGCTCCGCGTCGGATGAGGGGCTTTCTGCCGGGGGAATTTCTTTTGCCGGACAGAATTATAATGAGTCTGATAATGCCGCTTTCTTTCTTGACAGAATAAAGATTGAATCCCGTCCGGCCGAGCTGGAAAAAGCAGTCGCCGGGCTTAAAACAACTGTTATAACCGATGAAGCTGTTGCCCGTTTTGCAGAAAGCCGGTTAAAAAGCGGTCATTATTCCGCAGCTCTTATAGAATTGAAGAAAATCCTCAATAAAGATTCGGCAGAACCGGAATTGCTGCTGATGGCGGCCGACTGTTGCATGAATCTGGAAATGTATAAAGAGGCTGAAGCTTTTCTTGAACGAATCCCCCCGGACAACCGAGGGAACCGGTACCTTCTGCAGCGGGCAGGCATATTATATATGACCAACAGGTTTCTGGAATTGCGCGATTTTCTGTCGGACTACCCCGACTTATGCAGGGAAAATCATGCGGCTTCAAACCTTCTCGGAAATGCAGAGTATGCGCTGGGAAACTGGAATAATGCTTATGAAGCATATAAAACAGCTTTTGAACTGGATGAACAGCAGGCGCTGTACGCACTGAACGCCGCAAGAGCCCTGGAGAAAAGCGGTGATGCTGCTGATGCATCAGTAATGTACGGAAATGCCGCCCGGCAGTATTTCAGACTTGGAGAGTACGAAGAGCTTAAGGGTATCCTTCCTTTTCTTGAACGGCTTGATAAGAAAAGCGGAACTGACGGGGTAGAAACCGGTATTCTCAAGGCAAAGCTTTTATTTAATGACGGCAGTTATAATGAAGCGAATAAAATTTTCACTGCTCTTATAAAGAATAAAACAGTCGACAGTACCGTATATTATCTTAATGCGCTTATCGAAGCGGGAAAGGGCCGAAACCGAAAGGCTTCTTCATCTTTTAAAAAGGCTGCAGAAATAGAGCCCGGGTATTACCTCTATCATTTCAAGCAGGCGGAATATCATTTTCTGACCGGCGGAGACTATAAAGCCAGCCTTAAACTGGCTCTTGATCTTGCGCCTGAAGATCCATGGGTGCTGAATCTTGCCGGGCTTGCCGCCGTTCAGGAAGAAAGGCCCGATGCCGCGATTGATTTTTTTACAGCTGCGGCAGCTTCCGAACCGGATAGCGACGAAATAACCGTTAATTTATCCGAGGCATTGTTTCAGTCCGGACGTACAACTGCTGCCCTGAATCTTCTTGACGGTGAAACTCCGGCAATTCTTAATCAGCGCGGCAATATTCTGTCAAAGCAAAACGACTTTGCAGGTGCAATGAAAGAATACGAGGCTGCTTATAAAATTGATCGTAACAGCACTGATATTATTCTGAACCTGGCGGCTGCCTGCATCGAGAATGATTCTTTTGCCCGGGCTGAAGAGCTTCTTGTCAGAGTTCTTGATACAGGTGAAAGCGCGCAGGCTTATAATCTGATGGGAAATCTGTCCCTGCTTAAGGGAGAATACAGTCGGGCGGAAGCAGCATACCGGAGGGCTGCAGAGCTTGAGCCGGATTTTTGTGAGCCTGTATGTAATCTTTCAGATCTTTATATATCATTAAACCGGCTGAACGATGCAGACCTTCTTCTCAGCGGGTTTAAGGGAGAGATTTCGTCCGACCGTTACAACAAACTGAAGGATGTCGTTTTCAGAAAAAGGATGAGCGTCTTCAGCTGTTCAGCCTGCGGAGAAGAATGGATAGTACCGAAAAGAATTGAAAACCAGCCGCCTCTTAAACTGGTGGGAGAACCGCCTGACAACATGCCTGCAGGCATTTGTTCAGTCTGCGGAAAGATCTATTGCATCGGTTGTGCAAAAGAGAACCTGGACGGAGGTAGAATGATATGTTCAGGCTGCAACGCTCCGCTAAAGCTGTCTGAAAAATGGATGCGTTATCTGTATCATGAGCAGGGCTTCTGAACCGGTTGATTTCTCTTGACAAATAACAGCTCATCAGTAATATTGAATTAAACATCATCCTTGAAATGAAGTGGAAATTTGAACAGAACAAAACGAATAATTATTTTCAGCATATCATTTTTTTTACTGTCGGTAGTCTCAACTGTTTCACAGGAGCTTGTTACAGCAGTCAGTTTCTTTGAACAGGTTTCTGATCGCTACGGTGAAGTGTTTGACTATGATGCGGAACTGGTAATAACCCAGAGCGCAGGGGATACCGATGCCGTCTCGACTGGTACTATCTACTACAAAAACCCCAATCTTCTGAGGATAGATTTCAGTGAACCTGAAGAGCAGGTGATTTGTGTAACCGGGGAAGATCTGATGATTTATCTGCCGTCGCAGGCTGTTGTGATGGTCCAGAAGCTGAAAAGACATAACGATTCAACGCTTGCTTCAATGGCCAGCAGCCAGGGACTTGAGCTGCTCGAAAAGGGATACAGTATCAGTTATCTCGACGGGCCGGATCCTGTGCCGCTTGATGAAGGCTCGGACGAAATGGTTACAAAGCTCAAACTTGAGTGGCGAACAACCGACCAGGGGTTCAGGCAGATTGAAATGTCGGTAGGGGCTGATAATCTTATCCGGCGAATGAAAGCTGTAACCCCGGAAATGGAAGAAGTTCAGTTTGATTTTCTGGGAATTGAAATCAACCAGAATATACCTGATGTTCGTTTTGAATACGAAGCACCGGCTTCAGCATATGAAATCAAGAATTTTCTCTTTGAACCTGAAGGATGATTAAATGGAATCAATAGGTCAGAAACTTGTATCTGCCAGAGAATCTCTGGGTTTTTCAATCGAACAGATTGCCCGGGAAACCAACATTGCCAAAAGCTATCTGACTGCTCTTGAAACGGAGAATTATGATTCTTTTCCGGGGGAAACATATGTTCTGGGTTTTCTTCGCAACTATTCGGAATTTCTGGGCCTTGATCCGCAGGAAATGATAAATCTCTATCATAATTTCAGGATACAGGAACAGCCTGCACCGATGGAAGAATTGCTTGTGCAGCGTAAACCTCTTCCCAGGGGCGCTGTTATTGCAATTCTTGTAATCCTTCTGCTTGCAATAGGCGCTGCGGGTTATTTTCTTGTTTATCCGAATTTTATTGCAGGACGAAATACACCTGCAGAGGAAACTGCCGAGGCCGGAAACTCCGCATTGGAAAAGCAGGTTAAAATTGCTGTTAAAAACACATACGAGTTTGCCGACGAGGTGCTTGAAAAAAGATTTGATGAAAACGATGCAGTTTCCGTATTGATAAAAGAGAACAGTTATCAGCTTGTTATAGCGGAAATCGGAGGAAAAGCCAGATTTATATATCCTCAGGGCGAATTGGAGATGGCCGCTGATGAAGAAGCGCTTCTGGATCTCGACGGAGATTCCTCTGCTGATATCAGGCTGCTTCTCAGAAGTTTAAATCCCGGTACGGGTTCGCTTGTTCTGCATCTTGACCGGTTTGTACAATCCGAAGGACCAAGAGAGCCGGCTGCTGCCGGGACTCCTGCGGTTGCAGAATCTCCGGCTGCCGGGGCCGGTACGGAAGCGGTTTCCGGAACAAACACCGGACGGGCGGGCGCGCCGTCGCGTGTTGTTGACACATTTGTAATCAGGGAAGCCGAAGAAACGGAACCTTTTACTTTAAATATTATTTTCAGGGGTTACTGTCTGTTTAGATATGAGCAGGACGGCGGTGAACGTGTAGAGCGGTATTTTCATAAGGGAGAGACCTTCCGACTGGATGCAGATTCGGCAGTATCGTTGCGGGCTTCCAATGCGGGCGCTCTTGCGGCGAAGGTTAACGGTGTCGACATCAGTCTCGGCGGTTCCGGAGCTGTAACAGCACGGCGTATTCAATGGGAATACAACAGGGACCGCTCAGTTTATGAGCTGCAGCTTGTACCGGTATATTAGAGGTCTTATAAAATCCTTTTCTTTCAAGAGGACCACTTGAATTCAGAAAAATCTTACTATATTGAAAATCTCGGCTGTGCCAAGAATCAGGTTGACGCTGAGGTCATGATTGCGGCGCTTGATTCAGCCGGCTGGAAAAGAGCATATGAACCGGCTCTTGCTTCAGTAATAATCGTAAACACCTGCGGATTTATTGAACCTGCAAAAGAGGAATCGATAGATGTGCTGATATCTCTTCGCGATGCATTTCCTGATGCGGCAGTTGTTGCCGCCGGATGTCTTGCCCAGCGTTATTATTCGGAACTTTCTGAATCGATGCCTGAGCTTGACGGTATTTTCGGAAATTACGCGGTATCATGGATTGCAGATTACCTGGAAGAGTTATCGGCATCGGATAAAATGCTGGTCAGAATTCCGGACACCGAAAAGCTTGACGATTCATTATCCGTCAGCAGAAAAGAGCTCCTTTCCGGGGCTTCTTCCTCCTATGTAAAGCTGTCCGAAGGCTGCAGCAACAACTGCAGTTTTTGCGCTATTCCGATAATTCGCGGCTCTGTAAGAAGCCGACAGGTTGAAAGTATTATAAAAGAGACAGAACATCTTACAGCTGATATGGGAATTAAAGAGATTAATCTTATTGCACAGGACCTTGGGTCCTACGGGGAAGATATTAATTCCGGAGAATGCCTGCTGCCCCGTCTCCTGACCGGGATTGGTAAACTGCCCGGCGATTTTATCGTCAGGATGCTTTATATCCATCCTGATAAATTCCCTGCGGAAATTCTCGATATATGCGCATCTTCCGGAGGCCGGATTGTTCCGTACTTTGACATACCTTTTCAGCATGCCTCTGCGCCGGTCCTTTCGGCGATGAACCGGAAAGGAAATGCCGATATATATCTTGAGCTTATTAATCATATCCGGGCAAAGCTTCCCGATGCTGTGATTCGGACTACTTTCATGCTCGGGTTTCCGGGTGAGCGGCGCGAAGATGTCGAAGAACTTGAACGATTTATAACAGCGGCACAAATTGAATGGGCCGGTTTCTTTATTTACTCCCGTGAGGAAGACACCGCCGCCTATGATATTGAAGGGCCGAGGAAGCTTAAAAAACGGGCAGCATCTGCCCAAAAAACCCTTGGACGGCTGCAGGCGCTGCAGACAGAAATCAGTTCTTCGAGGCTTCAAAGATTTATCGGAACACGCCAGCGGCTGCTTGTTGAAGAACCTGTCGAACAGGAAAACCTTTACCTCTGCCGCGCATGGCTTCAGGCACCGGAAGTTGACGGACTGGTGGTGCTTCATGCTGAAGAAGGAAGCCTTTCTGCCGGAGATTTCATTGATTCGGAGATTACCGGGGTCAATGGAATAGATCTGGAAGCGATCATCTGCTGATTCCCACTCCACACAACTTGATATTTGTGCTAATCTTTTGAGGGAATTTCAAAATTCAAGAGATTGAAAATCTCCGATTTTTTAAAATTCCTGCCACGAATATACTGTAATTGATAACAATTGTTTCACAGGAGAAATCTTATGTCTGACGCCGAAAAAAAAGCACCGTCGAATTTTATTCGCGATATTATAGACGCCGATCTTGCATCGGGAAAACGGAGCGGGGTTGTTACCCGGTTTCCTCCCGAGCCGAACGGGTACCTTCATATAGGCCACGCCAAGTCCATCTGTCTGAATTTCGGTATAGCTCAGGATTATAAAGGTAAATGCAACCTTCGTTTTGACGATACAAACCCGGCAAAGGAAGAGCAGGAATACATTGATTCAATACAGAACGATGTTGCCTGGCTCGGTTTCGACTGGGGAGGAGAAGCTCTATATGCATCCGATTACTTTGAAAAGATGTATGAATGGGCAATTGCACTGATAAAAGACGGCAAGGCTTATGTAGACGACCTGACAGCCGAAGAAATCCGTGAATACCGCGGAACCCTGAAAACTCCGGGAAAACCCAGTCCGTACAGAGACCGAAGTATTGAGGAAAACCTTGAACTCTTTGAGAAAATGAAGAACGGGGAATTTGAAGACGGTTCAAGGACCCTTCGGGCAAAGATTGATCTATCATCAGGAAACCTTAATATGAGGGATCCCGTTATGTACAGGATTGTAAGAGCTTCACATCCTCGGCAGGGAAACAAGTGGTGTATATACCCAATGTACGACTGGGCCCACGGGCTTGAAGATTCAATCGAAGGGATTACACACTCAATCTGTACGCTTGAGTTTGAAGACCACAGGCCCCTTTATGACTGGTTTATCAACCGGATCGGCGACATTCATCACCCGCAGCAGATTGAATTTGCACGGTTGAATTTAAACTATACGGTAATGAGCAAGCGGAAACTGCTTCAGCTTGTTAAGGAAAATCATGTAAACGGGTGGGATGATCCGCGTATGCCTACAATCAGCGGCATGAGACGCCGAGGTTATACTCCCGAATCGATCAGGGAATTTTGTTCGCGTATCGGCGTTGCAAAGGTGGACAGCACGGTGGATATCGCCCTGCTTGAACATTGTCTGCGTGAAGATCTTAATAAACGCGCGCTGCGCAGAATGGCCGTCCTGAAACCGCTGAAACTGATAATCGATAACTATCCCGAGGGTCAGGTAGAATGGTTCGACGGCGAGAATAATCCAGAGGATCCGGATGGCGGCACACGGAAAATCCCTTTCTCCGGGGAGCTCTGGATAGAACAGGATGATTTTCGGGAAGAAGCCCCGAACAAAAAATATTTCAGGCTCGCGCCGGGTAAAGAAATAAGGCTGAAGCATGCATATTACGTTACATGCGTCGACTATAAAAAGGATGAGGCAACAGGCGAAATCCTTGAAGTTCACTGCACCTATGATCCCGCATCAAAAGGCGGCTGGACCGACGACGGGCGCAAAGTTAAGGGAACAAGCCACTGGGTTTCAGCCGAACACGCTGTAAAGGCTGAAGTTAGGCAGTACTCTCATCTTTTTAATGCCGAAAACCCCGGAGCGGCAACCGGAAATTTTCTTGATGATCTTGATCCGGATTCACTGGAACTGATTACCGACTGCCGTGTAGAACCGGCTCTTGCGGCAGAGAAGTCTTTCTCGAGCATACAGTTTCTTCGCCAGGGATATTTCTGTGTAGATCCTGATTCAACGGCTGAAAAGCCGGTATTCAACAGAACGGTAGGCCTTCGCGACACCTGGGCCAAAATAGAGAAGCAGGGCTGATTGAAAACCGGGCATTGCCTTTTACAGGATAATTCAGATGATTGATTTCTTAAACTCATTCGGCTTCAGCCCGGTGCAGTGGCTGCTGGTTTTTGGCGCCGCAGCGTTGATCGGCGCTAACAAGACAGGGCTTCTAAGCATACAATTGATATCAATACCCCTTCTTGCCGCTGTTTTCGGCGGAAGGGCTTCGACCGGGGTAATGGTTCCGATGCTGATTCTTGCGGATATAATTGCGGTTTTTTCCTATCGGAAATCGATACAATGGCGGGCCCTTTTAGGACTTTTTCCGTGGGCTCTGGCCGGAATAGTTACAGCAATCTTAATCGGGAATTATGTTAATGATTCAGTTTTCAAGAAAATAATTGCAGGGGCAGTGTTTGTTGTTCTGATATTTATGATAATAAAAGAAGTTACCGGTCGCGAAATCAAGGTTGAAAGTCATTGGTATACAAATGCTGTGATTGGACTGCTCGGCGGCTTTGCTACAATGATTGGAAATGCAGCAGGTCCGATAATTGCAGTCTACTTTCTTTCAATAAATTTGAATAAAAATGAATTCATTTCTACCAGGGCATGGTTTTTCTGGCTTGTGAATCTGGCAAAGGTTCCGTTTCATCTGTTTGTCTGGAAAACTATCAGTCTGCAGTCTTTTTGTTTTGATCTTTTAATGATTCCGGGCCTTATTGTCGGAGGGCTTCTCGGGTTCTTCCTTGTTAAATACATTCCTGAAAAACCATACAGGATATTCGTTATCATTGCTACTTTTGTTTCTGTTATATTCCTGATAGTCTGATTAAATAATTTCTTGACATAACGGTATACCAGTGGTACTCTAATGGTGTATTAAATAAATTCAGGAGGATTTTATGAGAAAAGGATTTAAAATCGCAGTAATCCTTATGGTTTTCGCTATTTTTTTTGGCGGATTCGCATTTTCGACAGGTCAGCAAGAGGAGGCTGCTGACGATGGTACGACGAAAATAGGTATTTCTATTGGAACGCTGAAACAGGAAAGATGGCAGCGTGAGATAGATATGTTCAAAGAATACGGCGATGCTCACGGAATTGAAATTCTTGTACAATCTGCGGAAGATGATGCCCAGAAACAGGTGTCTCAGTGTGAAAACCTGATTGTGCAGGGGATCGACGTTTTAATAGTGCAGGCCCTGGATTCGGAGGCTGTCGGAACAGTTGTTGCTCCTGCTCATGAAGCTGGAATTCCGGTTATAGCATACGACCGGCTTGTCCGCAACGGTGACCTTGATTATTATATCACTTTTGATTCTGTCAAAGTCGGTGAAGTACAGGCGACATTTGTAGTAAATAAAGCTCCTAAAGGTAATTATATCTGGTTAAAGGGTGGACCTGAAGATTTTAATGCACACCTTGTCTATCAGGGACATAAAAATATTCTTCAGCCATATATCGACAGGGGAGATATAAATATTGTACTTGAACAGTGGTGTAATGGTTGGGCTCCAAGTGAAGCTCTTAAGCATGCGGAAAACGGTTTGACACTTGCGGATAATAATGTGCAGGCAGTTATTGCTTCCAATGACGGCACCGCTGGCGGAGCTATCCAGGCTCTTGCTGCTCAGGGGCTGGCAGGCAAGGTTCCAATAGCCGGTCAGGATGCGGACATTGCAGCTTGTCAGAGAATAGTTGAAGGTCTTCAGACTGGTACTGTTTATAAACCTCTTGCCAAACTGAATCTGGCGGCAATGGAAGTAGCAGTAGCTCTTGCGGAAGGAAAAAATCCTCTTAATGTCATGGATAGTTCATTAGGTGTCTGGACAAAGCTCAATAATGGAACCAAAGATGTTGATTCTTTTTCAGTTGATGTTGTAGCAGTTGATAAGGACAATATGGTTGATATAATAATTAAAGACGGTTTTCATAAACTTGAGGATGTTTACAAGAACGTTCCGAAAAGCCAGTGGCCTAAGTAGTTCGTTTGCTTGCTGGAGGGCTTGATGGCCCTCCAGTTCTTTTTAAGAGGATGAATAAGATGAGCAATTATGTTTTAAATATGCAGAACATCACAAAGGTTTTCCCTGGGGTAAAAGCCCTTGATAGTGTCAGTCTCGATGTTGAAGCAGGAACGGTACATGCAATATGTGGAGAGAACGGCGCCGGAAAATCCACGCTGATCAAAGTTCTCAGCGGTGTTCATCCTTCCGGTTCTTATGAGGGCACAATTCTGGTTGATGGAGTTGACAGTTCATTCATTAATACGGCCGATGCAGAAAAAAAAGGAATTGTCTGTATACACCAAGAGCTCGAACTGATACCAAAATTAAGTGTTGGTGAGAATGTTTTCCTTGGGAATTATCCAGTAAAAAATGGGTTTATTCAATGGGACAAGATTTATGCCGAAACTGATAAACTGCTTAAACAGGTGGGACTAGGCGAAGAGTCGGATAAATCAGGCCACCACATTGATCCCAATGAAAAGATTTTTAACCTTGGGATAGGTCAACAGCAGCTTGTAGAAATTGCGAAAGCGCTTGCCCGGAATGCGAGAATACTTATTCTGGATGAACCGACCGCGGCGTTAACCGAAAAAGAGGTTGATACCCTACTTGGAATAATCGACGGTTTACGTAAAAAGGGTATCACCTGTATTTATATATCACACAGGCTGGATGAGGTGATAAGAATTGCTGATCAGGTTACTGTAATTCGTGACGGTAAATCGATTGGAAGTGAAAAGATAGAAAAAATCACAAAGCAGGATATTATCTCCATGATGGTTGGTCGGGAATTGAAAAATCTGTTTCCGCGTGTAAAGCATGAGCGGGGTGAGTTGGTTCTTGAGATTCGCAATTATTCAGTTAAAGATCCGAACATTCAGGGAAAAAGGCTTGTAAAAGATGTGAATATTCAAGCCTATAAAGGTGAAATACTTGGAATCGCCGGATTGATGGGGGCGGGAAGAACAGAATTTTTTACAAGTGTTTATGGTGCTTTCCCTGCTCAGAAAAGCGGAGAAGTTTATATTGACGGCGAACTGATCAAAATAGAAAATACAGTTAACGCTCTTAAAAATGGAATCTTCCTCGTAACCGAAGATCGTAAAAGATATGGATTGGTTCTTGGGATGGATGTCAAGGAAAATACAACCCTGGCATCACTGGAAAAAGTAGCATCCTTTGGATATGTTGATGTGAATAAAGAAATCTATGAGACTACAAAGTATATTAAAAGTTTAAAAACAAAAACAAGTTCTGTTGAAGCTGAAGTGAAAAAATTAAGCGGAGGAAATCAGCAAAAAGTTGTATTGCAGAAAGCATTAATGACATCTCCTAAAGTATTGATACTTGATGAACCGACCAGAGGAATCGATGTTGGGGCTAAATATGAAATATATAAAATCATGAACCAACTTGTCGATGAAGGAGTTGTAATTATCATGATATCTTCTGAAATGGAAGAAATTCTTGGAATGAGTGACCGAATTGTTGTTATGAGTCAGGGGAAAATCACTGGAGAGTTTGATTATCAAGATGCAACGCAGGAAAAAATAATGCAGGCATCAATTGGAGGAAGCAATGGCTGATAAAAAGCTCAATAAAAAAAATATAGACTTGCGAAATTATGTCATGATAGGGGCTTTATTTCTCATATGGATATTTTTTACGTTTATGACGGAAGGTAAATTCCTGCTTGCAAGAAACATCTCCAATCTTACGCGTCAAATGGCGATAGTTGGTATTCTTGGAACTGGAATGGTTTTGGTGATTATAACCGGTAATATTGATCTCTCAGTTGGTTCTGTCATGGGTGCTCTCGGCGGTATGGCTGCCGCATTGCATGTATGGAATGGTGTAAATCCTTACTTGACGATCATTATCGTATTATTCTCTGGAGTTCTGATAGGTTTGATTCAGGGGTCGATAATCTCCTATTTAAGTGTCCCGGCCTTTATTGTTACGCTAGGTGGATTGCTCATATTTCGCGGTGTATTGCTTGCAATCACCAAGGGTATTTCGATTGCACCATTTGAAGAAGTATATAAAATGCTTGGCCAGGCTTATATTCCAAAACTTGTTGGTTGGATATTAGGTATTATAGTGTGTGGGATATTTATAATAGTCAAATTAAGCAACCGAAAATCCAGACAGAGATACGGTTTTTCACTAGATTCAATTGGCTGGTTTTTGGTTAAAACAGTTGTTGCCTGTCTAATTGTTCTTGGAGTAGTCTATATCCTGAACAGCTATCAGGGGATACCGGTTCCAGTACTTATTATGATGATTCTGGTTGTAATTTTCACTGTTGTTGCAGAAAAAACTGTATTTGGACGCAGTATATATGCAATGGGTGGCAATCTTGAAGCAACATTATTTTCCGGAATTAAAGTTCAACGAAATTTGGTAATTGTATATATCCTCAATGGTTTGATGGCAGCAATAGCAGGTATCATTCTGTCTGCAAGATTGAATGCGGGAACCCCGACTGCAGGTATGAATATGGAGCTTGATGCCATTGCTGCCGCAGTTATCGGCGGAGCCAGTATGAGCGGTGGTTCCGGGAAAGTGGCTGGAGCCATTCTGGGCGCATTCTTTATGGCTTCTATTGATAACGGGATGAGCATGATGAACTTGGACGCATACTGGCAATATATGGTCAAAGGAGCAATACTTGTTACCGCAGTATGGTTTGATATTTATTCAAGCAAAAAGCAGGCAAAAGGAGAATAGGGAATGATAAAGAAAACAGTTCTTGGAATGATTGGAGCTGGCAAGATCGGTCGTGTTCATGGAAAAAGCGTGATGCAGAGGATTCCTGATGCAACTATAAAGACGATTGCTGATCCGTTTCTTAATGATGATATGAAGGCTTTTTCAGAAGAAATCGGAGTTCCGAATATTACAGATAACGTAGATGACATTTTTAATGATAAAGAAATAGAAGCCGTATTGATCTGTTCTTCAACAGATACACATTCGGATTTGATTGTAAGGGCAGCGAAGGCTGGCAAGAACATTTTCTGTGAAAAACCGGTTGATTTCGATCTGAATCGCATTCATGAAACCCTTAATATCGTAAAGGAAAACGGGGTTAAGTTTCAAATCGGCTTTAATAGAAGGTTTGATCACAACTTTTCAAAGATAAGAGAGACAATAGAGGCTGGAATTATTGGTGAACCGCATATCTTAAAGATTGCTTCGCGTGATCCTGCGCCCCCGCCGATGGAGTACGTCAAGGTTTCAGGCGGTTTGTTCATGGATATGATGATTCACGATTTCGACATGGCCCGCTTTTTAATGGGCTGTGAGGCTGAAAGCGTCTTTGCTGTCGGTGCTGTACTTGTTGATGAACGGATAGGCAAGGTTGGTGATGTCGATACCGCCATTGTAACAATTAACTTTAAAAACGGCGCAGTGGGAGTAATTGACAATTCGAGACAGGCTGTTTACGGTTATGATCAGCGCGCCGAGGTATTCGGTTCGAAGGGCTGTTGCCAAACCGGCAACGACGCGCCTACAATGGTTTATACAAGTACGGTAGACGGCGTAACCGGAGACAAACCGCATTATTTCTTTTTGGAAAGATACTTCGAAGCATATGCTGAAGAGGTAAACCGGTTTGTGAAGTATCTGAAAGAGGGCGGCGAAAGCCCCTGCGGATTTCAGGATGCTTTAATGCCGGTTGTAATGGGGTTGGCTGCGAAGAAGTCGCTTGCGGTAGGCCGGCCGGTTAAGCTGTCGGAGATTATGTAGTCCGGGAAAACGGATTACATAAAAAATTTATTGTGCAGTACGGTATGCAGATGGTATGCCGTTGGTTGTTTGTGTTTATGAATACGAAAACAAGAATATAGACAAGCCGGCGAGAAAGCCGACAAAACAGGAGTAAACGATGAGTAAATGGACTATACCGCCGGAAGGTGGCCACATGGAAAGACCTACAGGGCTTTACTATCAAACTATGAACGGACATGAAATTGAACAACGGTTGAAAACGAACGATATGCTGATTCTCCCTATAGGTAGTACAGAAAACCATGGGAAAAATGCCTGTTCAGGTGAAGATACTTTTCTTGTAACTAGGCTGGCCGAAGCTGTTGCTCAAAAAGTAGGCTGTACTGTAGCCGAACCTATCTGGTACGGATCGCATCCGTTCCACCATCTGGGTATGCCCGGAACGATTGTTGTTCCCGAAGAGGATCTCGCAGCATATATCAGAGCTGTAATTGCCGGTTTCTGGAATTCCGGATTTAGAAAGATTATTCTTCTTAATGGTCACGGCCAGGACTATGTTATTCCGCTTGCAATACATCAGTTCGCAAAGAAGTATCAGGTTCCGTCAATTCTTGTCAATGTTAACTGGTGGTTTGTAATTCCTGAGTACCTTAAAGACAAAGCCCACGGTGGTGTTTTTGAGACTCCGTTCATCCATGCGGATGAAGTAGAAACTTCCTATTCAATGGCTCTGTTTCCTGAACTCATCGATCAGCAGTATGCTGAAAAGACCACCCCAATGTCGATATTTCCTCAGGGGCATATAAACAAATCGGGAAGTGTATACAAAGAAGAATCTCCGATTGATTTTTGGTGCCAGGTAGGCGCTTCCGCAATCGAGGTGGTATCGACACCCGAAGGTGTTGTAGGTGATGCTACCTTGGCGGATCCCGAGAAGGCAAGGCCAGGCGTTTACGCGATGCTTGATTACCTTGAAAAGCTTCATAACGACATTATGGAGATGTATCCCGCCGGTAAGCTTCCGCCACTTGAAGCATCAACTATGAGAAACAAAGAGGATATTGAAGCCGTTTGCAGGAAGCCTCTTGAAGATGGTTGGCAGCACATATATACACTTGCTTATCCTACATAGGGAATTAATATGAAGATTGCTGCAAGTGTTACACCTAATCAGACAAAATTCGGCCCCCTGCTTTTTGCGGGGGAGCTGGAGCGAGGCATAAAAAAGCTTAGTGAACTAGGCTATAACGGTATAGAATTGAGTTTGAGGACGCCTACAGATGTTCTGCATGATGATCTTTTTGCGATGCTGGATAAGTATAATTTGGAACTGATATCGATAGCTACTGGTCAGAGTTATCTTGAAGACGACTTATCGGTTTTTTCTTCCAGCATGGAGAAACGGAAAGCTGTGGTTGAGCGATTGATGGGGTATATCGATTTGGTGGCAAGGAGTCAAGGCTGTGTGATTCTTGGTGGTGTAAAGGGTAGTCTTGATAAGGACGGTAATAAACAGCAGTATATAACCGGTATGGAGGTTGTTAAAGAGCTTGTAGACTATGCGGCGTCGAAGGATGTAATCATGCTACTTGAATCAATAAACAGGTATGAGGCGAATATCTTCAATACGGTTGAGGATGGACTTGCTGAAGCCAGAGTCATCGATTCTCCGGCATTACGGATTCTACCCGATACTTTTCATATGAATATAGAAGAGGTGTCGATTGCTGGTTCAATCAAGGTTGGGGGTGAGTATGTAGGTGCACTGCATTGTGCTGATAGTAACAGACTTGCGCCTGGTATGGGACATATCGATTTCGGTCCGATTATAGGCGCGGCGAAGGAGTTGCCGAATCTGCAGTATCTTGGGGTCGAAGTACTACCGCTGCCCAACAGCGATGTAAGTGCCGAGACGGCAATCAAGACGATCCGGCGGTATCTATAACCGCCGACTTAGATGGAGGATGTAGAAACATGAGAGCATTTTATGTTGAAGCCGATTGGATTCCGAAGGACGGCTATCGTGTGTCTGACAAAGAAAAAAATACACAAAGAGCTTTGCGGGGGAACCAGATCTGGAAAGATATCCGCGCTGGTGTAACCGATCGGCCGGAGCCTAAAATAACAAATTCTGATGAAGTGATTCTGAAGGTTGGAGCCGCAGGTATTTGCGGAACGGATGTCCACCTTTTAAAGAAGGATGAACAGGGTTATTCACTGTATGACGGACATTCCAAGTACCCGATTATCACCGGTCATGAATTTTCCGGAGAAGTAGTTGAGGTCGGTGGAAGCGTTACAAGTCTGAAAAGAGGAGATCTTGTCAGTGTTGAGTCGATGAACTGGTGCGGCGAGTGCGACGCCTGCCGTAGAGGAATGTTCAACCAGTGTCGGAACCTCGAAGAGCCGGGGCTTACCTATGACGGAGGTTTCGCTGAATATGTTAAGGTTAAAGCAAAGTACTGCTACCTGCTGAACGACATTGTAGGCTTTTACGGAGATAAAACTACTGCATTCGAGCTTGGGGCAATGATAGAGCCCACTGGGGTTGCTTACAACGGACTTTTCGTTCGCGGCGGCGGTATCAGACCAGGCGGCCATGTTGTTGTCTTCGGTGCTGGCCCGATAGGTTTATCTGCAATCTCGCTGATGAAGACAGCGGGTGTGGCAAAGCTGATAGCATTTGAAACAATCCCTGCGAGGCAGAGACTGGCGAAGAACTGTGGTGCCGACTATGTTTTTAACCCGCAAGATTATTCTGATGCGTTTGAGCAAGCTGATATGCTGATGGAGCTTACAAACGGCCAAGGGATTTCTATGTTTGTTGAATGCGCGGGCGCATCGAAGTTCACCTATCCTGTTATGGCAAAGTCTCTTGCCATAGGAGGCAAGACTATTCAGATCAGTCATCCTATCGGTGCTACTCCCGTAGAGACATTCTATTGGCAGTGGAATGCGGCTGAGATAATAGGGTCAAACGGTCAGTCCGGTTCGGGAATCTACAGTGATGTAATTTCGCTAATGGCTTCCGGTCGTATTGATATGAGAAAGATGTGTACCGGCAGATATAACCTTGAAGATATAGAAGAGGGGATGAAGATAACAACGGGCAAGGTGCTTGTCAGCACAGAATATCCGCGAAAATAAATTAGGAGATGAATTGATGAAAGCAAAGATAGCATTTTTACATGGTCCTGAGGATCTTAGAGTAGAAGAGATCGAGCTTCCGGAGCTGATGCCTGATCAGGTTCTGTTTAAAATGAAGGCATGTGGAATTTGCGGTTCCGATGTTGAATGTTTTGAAGGTGATTCTGCGGAAGGCCGCTATGATATAGCCCCCTATACCCCGGGTCATGAATTTGCCGGCGAGTGTGCAGCAGTCGGCAGTGCTGTAACTTCGGTAAAAGTCGGCGACAAGATTGTAGGCGACTGTGTTCTTGCCTGCGGGAATTGCGCAAACTGTAAAGATGATAAAATGCCCTCAGCGTGTCTTAACATGCGAGAGACAGGGTTTATGCCGAATTCTCCCGGCGGAATGGGCGAATATATGATTCTTGAAGAAAAGTATACTCATGTTATTCCTCAGGATTGGGATTACGAGCTTGGTGCCTGGGTAGAGACTTTCAACGTTGGTTACTGGGGTGTATGGGGGAACGGTTGTAATCCGGATGCTTCAGATGTTTGTGCTATAGTCGGCGGTGGTCCGATCGGGCTTACAGCATCAATGGTTTGCAAAGAGTCAGGGGCAAAGGTTATTGTGATAGATCCTATAGAGGCTCGAAGAGAAAATGCTTTGAACTACGGCGCAGACATAGTACTTGATCCTACAGAAGGTAATATTGAAGAGATGGTAAAAGCTCATTCTGATGGAAAAGGCGCTTCCGTTGTCATTGAATGTTCAGGTAATGATGTAGGCATTGCCTCGATTTTTGATATCTCTGCCCATAATGCAAGAATAGGAGTTATCGGTCATTCGATAGGGAGAAAAGTTCCTGTGGAATTGGGTAAGATAATATGGAAAACCCTGACCATCCGGGGATCAGGGGGGACTAAGCTCTGGTTTCCTAGAACAATAAGATTTATGTCTACTATAAAAGATAAATATGATTTTGCCGCACTGAATACGCATCATTTCCCTTTTGAGAAAATACACGATGCTTTTGATATGGCGGTGCATCATAAAGATATTGCCCGAAAAGTAATGTTGACCTTCTAATTTCAGGGCGGCTGATGCTAAGCGAAGCCGTCCTGTTTTCAAATCTTAAATAAAGGATTAATTCATGAAATGGGCTGTGAATGAAAATACAATATTTCAGTGTGATTTACCTGACTATCTGTCTGCCTGCAAGAAGGCAGGTTTTAAGGCTGTAGAAATCAGCTATATAAAATTGAAGGATGCACTGCGGTTTGTAACAACCACGGAGCTCAGAAAACAATGTAAAGGTTTGGAAATACTCACCCTGAATGCATTTGAAGATATTTTTCTTGTACCTAAGGAAAATTTAAAGGTATTGGAAACTGAAACTGTTCTTTTAGGGGAACTGTGTCGTCAGGTCGAGTGCCCGGCTGTTGTAGCTCCATCAGGGCGATGGAATAATAAATATGGAGAACTTCCTGAGTATAAAGAATTGATTAAACTATATAGGGATAGAATGGGTATCGTAAAAAACATTTTGGATAGTTACGGAATAGAAACAATGTTTGAGCCGATTTCCTATCCGGAATTTATTGTAGGTACCCCTGAAGAGGTTAATGATGTTCTATATGGAGAAGAACTATATTCTGTTCGTATCGTACCTGATATACATAATCTCTATTATAACACTCTATGTGCGGCCCAGTTGTTTGACATGAATGCTGAAATTGGAATGGTCCATATTGACGATACGCCAAATATACCGAGAGAACAGTTGCATGTGGCAAAAACAAGATGCTTCCCTGGTGAGGGGATAGCAGATGTTGCTGAATGGTTAAAGCAAGCAGAAAAGAAAGGCTATAAAGGTTTTTATTCACTGGAATTATTTGATGATGGTATATACTCAATGAATACTGATGAAGCAGCAGTTTTATGTATGAAAAAACTCGAGGCCTTTGCAGAAAGTCTGTGAAATAGTTAGATATTGAAATAATTATATTTTAAATTCGATACAGATTGGGTTCTAAAGGAGCTGGAAGCTCATATATTCAATAATTAGATCAAAAGGCGAAGTTTTCCAGAATGACGTATTATCATATGAGAGCCTGTAAATAATTTTATGTAACTGCAATTTTTATTCTTCAGAGAAACGATCTCTATATTCAATCTGAAAGCGGTTCATTGATGGTTTCCATTCGCGTGCATCATGGCTCATCTTTGATAAAACATGCTCCTCTTTTCTGAGATCTAATATTTTGAACTTAGTTTACAACAATCAGTTAACTTTCTTTATAATTCCATTTTAATTTTTTTTCTTGTTTGTAGTTTTCAGATTTTTTCTTAACCCATCCAGTTTTCGAGTTGCCTTTTTTTGCTGGCTCTTACATGTTTTCTCATTTCGATCTCAACGCCCTCTGCATCTCTACTGTTGATTTTCTCTAAAATATTTCTATGATATTCGATTGATTCAAAGGCCCATTCATCGCTGTAATGAGTAAGTTTTATAATTCTATCGATGTGTTCAAAAATTGATTTTAAATATTTAAGAAGCATTTCATTTCTGCATCGCTCCATTATGAAATGGTGAAATTTAAGATCTATCTCGAGGCTCTCTTTAAATTTATGTGCATTCGTGGATTGCTCAAGTTTATCGAATATATCATTCAGGGTTTTCAGTTCTATTTCGTTAGTTGTTTGGGTAAAAGATTTTGCAGCAAGAGCTTCCATCATTTCTCTTATGTCATAAACCTGTAGGACCTGATCGTATGTAACTTTTGAAACAAAAGCGCCGTATTTTGGTGTGAAATCGACAAAACCTTCGCTGTGTAGTCTTTTCAATGCTTCACGTACCGGAGTTCTGCTTGTTTCAAGCATAGTACATAGTTTTCTTTCTGATAACGGATTTCCCTGTGTTAGCTGGTTTTCTATTATCATATCTTTTAATTTATGGTATACTATATCCGATTTAAGTTCTTTATCCTCGAACATATTAAGTACTCCTAGAAAATGGGATACCATCAGTATACCATGTTTTCATTTCAACAAAAAGAAAATAATTATAATAGTACAAGAGTTATAACAAATTGTCTATTGGAGAAAATAAAGAAATTAATAAAAGTCAATGAATAAATATAAGGAGGTCTAAAAATATTGAACTTTTAAACATGTTTGTATTGCTTATTAGAATCCATCGGAAACAGTTATTGCCATAAATGAAAAAATTGAATATGTTTCATTAATCTTTGGATTTTTCTGTATATTTATTCAAATTATTATTTCACGTTTATTATCTGGAGCACTATTAATTATTGTGTTCTGAAAAGTGAGTTGATGCTTTTTCTGTGGTGTGTTTTTATTTTAATAAATAGTGTCTTTTTAATAAAGAAGACGTATGAAAAACCTTTAAGGATTCTTAATATTTATTAGTGCATTATTTGTAAGAATCATTATTGAATAGAGTAATAATGATGTTTTTTATAGCGTTGACATTAAACCATCAATACTTCAACATGGAGCGATGGATTATCTATCTTCTCTTAACCCCGTGCAACTGGAAGCGGCAACCCATGAAGGTCCGTCGCTTCTGATTCTGGCCGGGGCCGGTTCAGGCAAAACGCGTGTTATAACAACCCGGATTGCATGGCTGATTGATCAGAAAAAACTCAACCCGCGCTCGATTCTTGCGGTGACCTTTACAAACAAGGCCGCCGGCGAAATGCGTGAACGTGTTGAGGCTATGGTTCCGGGTTCCGGCGCCGCGGTTATGATACGGACTTTTCATTCATTCGGCGCATGGTTGATGAGAACAAACGCCCATCTGACACAGGATTTAAAACAGAGTTTTTCAATTTATGACGACGACGACTCCGTCAGCCTGCTCCAGACGATCTTTCCGGCCAAGACGAAGAAAAAACTGGCTCCGTACGCCGCCTGGATAAGCCGCGCCAAGGATTATTGCCTTTCGCCTGAAGATGATCTGTCCATGATTACCACCGTTCCGGATTTTGCCGATGTTTACCGGTTGTATGAAAACAGGCTCAGATCAATAGGAAATCTCGATTTCGGCGGTTTGATTATGCGGCCGGTTGAATTGTTAAAGGCGGACATCGAAATACGGCGACGCATCAGGCAGAGGTTCCGGGTAATTATGGTTGATGAATACCAGGATTCGAATGTTGCCCAGTTTGAACTGCTTAAACAGCTTTCAGGCGAGGGAAATTCAATCTGTGTCGTCGGAGATGATGATCAGTCGATTTATAAATTCCGCGGCGCCGAGGTTCAGAATATTCTTTCTTTTCCGGAACAGTTTAATGATACGAAAATTATCCGCCTGGAGCAGAATTACCGATCAACGGCTCCGATACTTGAGATTGCTTCTGATGTTGTTGCCAACAATACAAACCGGCTCGGCAAAAAACTCTGGACTGAAAGAAAGGACGGTCCCCGGGCTAAAATTGTCTACCTGGACAATCAGGCTGCCGAGGCAGATTTCTGCGCCGGACTGCTTGAAGACGGAAACCTGAAGGGCACGGCAATTCTATACCGGACCAATGCGCAGTCGATGAGTTTTGAAACATGTTTTTCGAGGCTTGATATACCTTACCGGATAGTCGGCGCGCTGAGGTTTCTCGAGCGTGAGGAGATAAAGGATGTCATAGCGCTTCTATCTCTTCTGCTTAACCCCGATGATGCGGTGGCGTTTACCCGTATTATTAACAAACCTCCGCGCGGTATCGGAAAAGTTACCATGAACAGGATGATCGCTGAAGCAGACACGCACGGCTGCGGTTTGATTGAAGCCGGCGCTGAAATAAAACTTTCACCGAAAGCCGCCGATGGTTTTGCAGCCTTTTGCGGGCTTTTTAAGTTTATGGACGAAAATATCGACAGGATGCCTCTTGCAGAGTTTATATCCGAGCTGATAAATGAATCGTGTCTTCTTGATCATTATACAAAAAAAGATGAAATGACTGCTTCTGCGAAAAAAAACAACCTTAACGAGCTTGTATCGGCTTCTTCGGGCTACGGCGACGGAAGGACTGCACTTGCGCTTTTTCTTGAAGAGCTTGAGCTTGATCGTGAAGCTGTCGGGCGGAATAGCAGAAGCAGCCGGGATGACGACGAAAATGCAGTTACGCTGATAACGATGCATAATACCAAGGGTCTTGAGTTCGACCGTGTTATAATAACAGGCATGGAAGAAGGGCTTTTCCCTTCAGGCCGGGAAGAAGGGCCCGAGGAACTTGAGGAAGAGCGCCGTATTTTTTATGTAAGCATAACCCGGGCAAGAAATGAGCTTTACCTTACTTCCTGCAGAAGCCGCCGAATCTGGGGGCGAACGCAGTATTTCGGTCCGTCCATGTTTCTGGCCGAGATACCCGGGGAACATGCGGAAGTAATTGACGCCGGTGGATCGGGTTTTGCCGGAAGTCGTGATATTTCGGTGGGACAGGCTACCGGCTACAAACCGGGAACACCGGTTTATCATGAAGATTACGGCAGCGGGGTTATAGCAAAAAGCGGAACGGCCGGCGAACATGTTTATGTAATAGTGCAGTTTGAAAGCGGAAGAAGCGGACGATTCCTTCCGGAATTCGATGCACATCTGGAGATATTTGGAAATGATGAATGGAACTGAGCTGAATAAACTGATACCGCAGATCCGGCGGGCGCGTGATTATCATCTGTATGATTTCAACGGAAGGCGATATCTTGATTTTAATCTTGACGGCGGGCGTGCCCTGCTTGGTCATAAACCGGGGCGGACCGTTCTGATGATGAAGAATGCGTTGGAAAAGGGGCTTTTGGCGCCTTATCCCGGAGTATACGGTAAGCGCCTGCTGAAGCAGTTGCGGATGCTTTATCCCGGCATTGCAGGCTGTTCGGTTGTTTATTCCGGAAGAAAATCGAAGCTTTCAGACGGAACGGCGCTGAATATTTACAGACCATTTGAGCAGATTAATCCTCCGGAAGATCAACCGTTTATACTGCTGCTTCCGCTGCCCGGCAGCGGGGGGTTCAGCATAGTCTGCGCCTCGAAAACGGTGTGTCAGCAGCTTCCCGATCCTGATCCGGTACCGCAGTATCTTCTGAGCGGAATGTGCCGGGCGGCCGCCGATCTGGGGGCTTTTTTCAGGGAAGCGGATATTAAAATCTGGGAAAACTTTAATTCGCCGTTGTGGAACCGAACCGGACCCTGGCTGTATCCGGCGGTCCCCGCCGATCGTTATCCGGCGCTTTTTTCCGCCTTTCTTGAACGGGGGATTCTGCTGTCCGCTGATTATTCAGTTCCGTCATGTGCGCCATACCTGTTTAATAAGGGAGAAATAAAGCCGATAAAAGATATAGAAAAGGAATTCTGTTAAATGGATACTCAAAGTTTGGTTTTTATTATAAGTAGGCTTGTTGTCGGCGCAGGCGCGGCCTTTCTTGCTATTATTCTCTGGTCGAAAACAAGAGATTCGGCCTGGATGTTTATTGTCGTCGGTACTATTTTCCGGTACGGGCAGATAATGTATGATACATTCGGTATTTTCGGAGTCGTCGAAGAAGATATTGTTTTAATAGACGGGTATCTGGGGATAAATACAGTTCTTGAAAATCTGCCTTACCTGTTTTTCATTATTGCTTTCATAATAATGCTCAGAAGAACATTCCGAAAATGGTGATCGCTTCTGCCGGGGCAGTCGGAGGATTGCTATGCAAGTGAGATGGCTCCGACCGGACAGTCCTCTATCGTTTCTTCCAGACGTTTTCTGATTTTTTCATCTGCATTGTCTGTTTTCAGCTCGGCCGTATAATCTCCGGTTTTAAAAATTTCAGGGAGATTCTCCTCGCATAATCCGCAGCCGACGCATAATTGTTTATCCAGTTTCACCTTCATAACCGAAAAATACGAATAAAAAACTATAAAGGCAAGTATTGTAGAAATGTTGTAAATTGGATATCCTTAACAGACTCAGGAGGATTTATGAAAGCTTTGATAGTAGGAATTATACTTGCCGCCTTTGCTGTTTTTGCCGCAATTCCCGCCCCCGGGCTTGGTTGGTGGAAGGAAATCCTTTTTGTATTGAAGGGTTTTATACCTCTTCTTGCTGTTTTTATAGGAATAATAGCAATTCTTGTCGGAATAGCCGATATCAAGGATGTCCGGGAAGCCAAAAAAGAGGCGGCGGAAGAAGAAGCTGATCAGTAAAGAAGAGATAACCAGGGGCCGGGCATAACCAATATGTGAGTAAACCTCTAAGCTGTAATTATTTAGACAGGGGTTAAGGTCGTCGGCCTTGACAATATCAATCAAATATGGAATTATTCTGTTCACCCGTTACCGGAAGATTTATTAGGGACGGAACCTTTAATAAACCTTCCGACTTATTTTGATATTTTTTTAAAGGCAGATAAATGGATACGATTTACGTAAAACCAAAAGATGTAGAGCGCAAATGGTGGGTAATTGATGCAGAAGGACAGAAGCTCGGAAGAGTTGCTGTCAAGGCTGTAGAGCTGCTCAGAGGAAAGCATAAACCGGAGTTTGTCCCTTTTCATGAACTGGGCGATTTCGTTATTATAATTAATGCGGAAAAGGTAGAAGTCAGCGGTAATAAGGCTAAAGACAAGCTTTATTACAGACATACCGGATACCCCGGCGGACTGAAAGTTGAAAGGTTCAGTGATATGCTTATCAAGAAACCTACGTTTCCAATAGAAGCGGCTGTTAAGGGAATGCTCCCCAAAGGCCCCATGGGAAGAAAACTTTTCAGAAACCTCAAGGTTTATGAGGGTGCGGAACATCCGCATGCAGCTCAGAAACCCTCGGTAATTGTATAAGGTCAGGAGTTGAATAGTGGCAGAAAATCTTGCTTTAGGCACAGGAAGAAGAAAAACCTCTGTAGCGAGGGTTTACCTCAGAAGCGGCAGCGGTAAAATTACAGTAAACGGCAGGGATGTTGATAATTATTTTGCAAACCCTACAAATGTTTATATTGTTAAACAGCCTCTTGATGTAACTGACAATCTTACCAAGTATGATATAGTTATTAATGTCAAAGGCGGCGGGGTTACCGGTCAGGCCGGTGCATGCAGGCACGCAATAGCCAGGGCTCTCCAGAAACATGATGCATCAAATACAACAGCTCTTAAGGCTAACGGATTCCTTACCCGTGACCCAAGAATGGTAGAGAGAAAGAAGTATGGACAGAGAGGCGCAAGGAGAAAATTCCAGTTCTCAAAACGTTAATCTCGAAGTCACCGATATCAGAAGAGGAGCATTCGGCGAGGTCGTATCATTCGGCTTTTCAGACGGCTCCTCTTTTTTTATTCATCCGGAGGCAGCTATTGAATTCTCGGTGCGTCCCGGGGCCGGGTTTTCTCAAGACGAGCTATACGAGATTCTTATGCGTTCAGCTGTATTTGCCGCCCGTGACAAGGCGGTGGAGTATCTTGCCGTTCGCGAACATTCGGAAAATGAGCTGATACTGAAGCTCCGCAGGAAAGGCTACGATAATGAAACTGCGCTGGCCGCGGTTGATCTGCTGAAAAAGCGCGGCTACCTCGATGATCACCGATTTGCAGAAATGTGGATTGAATCGCGGCTGAAAAAGCACCCGGAGGGGCGCAGCAGCCTGCTTGCCGGTTTGGCCCGCAAGGGGGTGGATCGTGCGATAGCTGAATCAGTGCTCGAAGAGCTGCTTGATGAAGAGAGGACCGAAGATGCTCTATCCCGCTGTATCGAAAAATATTTAAGAACACGTTCAAAAGACCCCAAAAAACTGATAAACCATCTTTTAAGGCGCGGGTTCAGGTATAATGATATAAAACAGAAGATGACAGGCCTTGACGCATTCAATGAAGAGAATGATATGAGGTTCAGTGAATATGAATAACAGGTTGAGAGCATACAGAATCAACGTAACCGGAATGGTTCAGGGGGTCGGCTTCAGGTACACTACGCTGCAGAAAGCGTCGCGTCTCGGCTTGACCGGCTGGGTCCGTAATGAACGGGACGGGTCGGTGGAAATTTACTGTGAAGGAGCTGAAGAAAAAATCAACCTGCTGTTTAAATGGCTTGATGCGGGAGGGCCCTCATATTCACGAATAGATTTGATTGAGAAATTCAGTGTGCAGCCCAAAGGAACGTTCAGCAGGTTTTCGGTGGAATACTGAATTGTCTTGCAGTTCTGATGTTGTTTTTTACGATATTATAGCTTCTCTGTGTTTTGTTTGCGACAAAGGCGGATCGGCTTTCATTGATAAACGGTAAAGTTTTCATAAGGGAACTGTTTAGGCTCACCCGTACTAAAATTTTTATACCAGGATATTGACTGTTTCCTCTCGAATAACAATATTTATGGAGTAAATGATGACTCTTGTGGTGTTCGGAACCCGAAAGGGATATACGAAAAAATGCACCAAAGAACTTTCCCCCTGAATCGGAAACTGTGAAACGATAAACGCAAAGAAAGCTGATCGTATAAGCATCAATGATTATTCGAATGTAGTAATCGGATCTTCCGTGTGGGCAGGAATCAGGGAAAGTTATTCGAGACTCGATTACAGGCAGATAACTATTGCGGCCTCCGTCTTCGCGGGAGGGATTCTGTGAATATATCAATCTCTTTTGCGATAGTAACCGGAATCCTTCTTGTTTCGACATTCATTTCCGGATTTTTCTTAAGCGGAGGCGGAAAGCCCTACGGAACGCTGCTATTTACCGTGCATAAGCTTCTGCCCTTTGCAGCGGCGGTCTTTTCGGGAATTAAAGCAAAAAACCTGTACAAAGCGGGGATTCTTCCCGGCGTATGCATACCGTTTCTCTTTGCCGGCGGGGTTTTTATTCTGCTTACCATAGTCACTGGAGGGATGCTGAGCGTTCCCAGGGAGCTTCCGCCGGATAGATTTAAAGTTCGGATTAACCGGGTGTTATTCATCTGTTATACAGCAGTTTAACTGCCTTTTTGACGCCCAACTCCGGACTTGTCAATACCGGCTTTTTAATAATATCTAGTTCCGGCAGTATGGCAACCATGCTCCCCTGTGCCAGCACGATGACGTCGCATTCTCTCTCACATTTTTGTATCTCTTTAAGTACGTACTCGTTATGACGTTTCGGCCCTTCTTTCATAAGAATCTCCATGGCTCCAGACACTAGGTAAGATACAACCTCTGCATCTTTTTTTGCTTCGGCCGCTTTGCATTTGACAATATTGCAGCTGGGTTTAACTGTTGAATCCACAGTCGCTACCACGCCGATTCGTTTTCCAAGACGTACGGCTTCCTCGGCCATGGCATCATCTACGCGCAGGAACGGTACCTCAACAGTTTTTGACGCGATTTCGGCGGCTTCACCCACCGACGAACACTGGTTAAAGATTAGATCTACACCCATTGAAGCGGCAGCGTCGAAGTACTTGCAAAGACGGTTGACGGTATGCCAGTTGGCACAGCCGTTCTTTACAACTTCGGCGAGCAGACTGTCATCAACGATGTTAACAATCTCCGCTTCCGGCGCGTATTTCTTGAACAACTCGTTGAGATCCTTGTGGGAAACGAGACTCGTGTGTACAATTGCAACTTTCTTGTTCATATTTGCCTCTCTTTTTAATTTCACAGCGATAGTCGTAAAAACTTCCGCTTTAAGATCACTTATCAGAATGGCTTGGTTTTTCAGTATATACGTTTACGAGTGGCACAATCCGCTCGCTCATCATTGTAAAAAGATCAAAGCTTCCTTCGTCCATACACCATGACGAAACGACCATATATATTATACTGAAAATCGAATATGCCATGGAGCCAAAATCAATATCAGTACGAAACTCACCATTCTTCTGCCCGTTTTCAAAACAATCTCTTAGTATGCGCATGCCTACATAATCCTCAAGAAAAAAGAAGTTTCTTTTGGAAAGCAACATTGTTGAAAAAAGGTTAGAAATAGAATCCTGACCCTTAATAATATAATAAGTAACCTGATAAGATATCACGCTATATAAAACGTCGATATAGGAATCTTTCTTGAGTGCATTATAATAATTATCCAGATCTTGAGATTCCTTTTCAAGGTAACCCAGCAGGATATCCTGTTTAGAGTTAAAATAGTGATAAAATGCTCCGTTGGATACATCGGCTGCCTGACAGATGTCTACAAGTGTTGTTTGTTCATAACCTTTTTGATTGATCAGTTTCATGGTTTCGGTAATGATTCGCTCCTTGGTTTGTCTGCCCTTTACTGTGGTTCCCTTTTCGGCTGATGCCATTAATGATTCTCCTTTGCTTATTTGTTTTATGAATCCATTATTACATAAAGCAAAACGGAGAGCAATCTGTTTATATATAACAACAGATGGACTATTGCTAACGGACTATCTACAGTTTTTAGTAATAATCCTTTTTTTGTCCAAAAAATGCTGGACAACCGTTATAGAGCGTGTTATGTTTCTATAACAAAACAGAGTATAATCTGTTTTAGACGAAGATGTCAATGGTTTTAGGCAACAAGTTTTGTAGCAATCCGAAAATCAATATCAACAAATAGAAAGGAGCAACAACAATGAAACAAGATGGTTATTTCCATCGCGTCCATACGCAGACACCTACACGCATGTGGATCAACAATGTTTCACGATTACAAGCAAAAGAAGCCATCGAGGCCGGGGCGGTCGGCTGTACACAAAATCCGTCCTATGTATGGAAAATGATGAACAATGAGGAGGAGCGGCCATATGTTTTCGAGAAGCTGGATATAATTCTACGATCAGAACCGGATGACAACCAAGCCCTGATCAAGCTGCAACGGGAATTGGTCGAAGGCATTGCGAATATTTTCATGGATATTTATGAAAAAAGCCATGGTGAAGACGGTTATGTCAGCATACAGGGCGATCCGTTCGATGAGTCGGTCGACACTATAGTCGAATGCGCAAGATATAATACGGAGAATCTGCCCAACATGACTGCAAAAATTCCGGTCGTTGAGGGCGGCATCGCAGCGATCAAGGAGCTTGCTCCTGAGCGTGTACCTATTAATACAACCGAGATCATGACTGTTGATCAGGTAATGACGGTGCTTAAGCTGTACGAGGAAGCATGTGAGAGAATCAAGAATCCTGCGCATATGTATTATTCGGTCATAACGGGTATTTATGATGAGCATCTACACAATTTCATTGAAGAAAACAATATTGATATTTCTTCAGATTTAATGTGTCAGGCCGGTATGACCGTTGCAAGAAAATGCTATTGGATGGTTAAGGAACGCAAATGCAACCTTCGGTTCATTGGCGGCGGCGCACGTGGCCTTCATCATTTTACAGAGATGGTGGGTGCTGATGCAATCGTTACGATCAACTGGGAAGGTACCGCCGATAAGCTGGTTGATCAGAACCCACCGGTTGTACAACGTTTCTTTATGCCGGTTCCCCTCTCCGTCGAAGACGAGTTAATAAACAAGGTTGAGGATTTTAAACGCGCGTATATGCTTGGTTCGCTGCAGCCCGAAGAATATGAAGATTTTGGTGCAGTTGTACTATTTCGTTCACAGTTTGAGTCTGCGTGGAAGAATGCGCTCAAAACCATTCAGGAACGTAGAGCGAAAATAAAATAACAATATTAAAGGAGGAGCATTTATATGAAAGTCTATGCAGGAGAACTTATAGGTCGAGTACTAAAGCAAGAGGGGGTTACTCGTGTGTTTGGTCTTTGCGGCGGACATGTCGCGACCATGATTAAAGGTATTGTGAATAGCGGTATCGAGTTTATTGGTACACATCATGAAGAAAGCGCCGTTCATATGGCGGAAGCGTGGGCGCGTGCAACACACCATATTGGTGTAGTGCTCGTTACTGCAGGCCCTGGTGTTGCAAATGCAGTACCGGGTATGATTGCTGCATATAAAGCAAAGTCGCCGGTTGTCGTGTTATCCGGACGTTCATCCGAATTAACGGAGGATATGGAAGACGCGCAGGAGCTGGACCAACTCGCGATTGTACAGCCGATTACAAAATGGGCAAAGACTGTTCACAATGCATACCGCATTCCAGAAATGGTGGGAACGGCCATTCGTATGGCAACAAGCGGCCGCCCTGGTGTAACATTTTTGGATATCCCCAAAAACATTGCTACAGAGGAAGAATATAAAATCGAAGAGGATGAACTTCCTGAATTGCGTTACCGCACGAAAGCGAAGCCGTTCGGCGATCCAAAGTTGGTAGAAGAAGCCCTGTCACTATTGTTGAACGCACAGCGTCCAATGCTTCTGGTAGGTACCGGCGCTATTTATGCTGATGCAGAAAAAGAGCTAAACGACTTCTGTGAAAAAAGCGGTGTTCCGGCCGCGACGTGGAAATTTGCACGCGGTATTGTGCCCGATAATAGTAAAAATGCTGCTCCGATATATGCGTTGACACAGGCTGATGTGATCATGGTTCTTGGTACGCAAATTGACTGGAGTCTTAATTTCGGCAAGGATCCGTTAATTCCAGCCAACTCGAAACTTATACAGGTTGACATTGATGCCTCGGAAATCGGTCATAACCGTTGTGCGGATATAGGCATTGTTGGAGATTTAAAAATGGTGTTGATCCAAATGCTGGACTGTCTAAAAAATTACAACCCGTCAAAAAAAATGCAGGGTTGGCCGCCAGAGTTTTACAATCCCGTTGCCAAAGCACATATAGCGAGCGTTGGTAAGCTTCCAAAAGAGTCTATTGACTTAATTGATCTATGTGTGACAGTTAATCAAAAACTGAATGGAGATGCGATCGTTGTTGCTGACGGGGGTGAAACGTCATTTCATTCGGGTTGGTACATGAATTCCAATATAACAAACGGCTTGTCATTCCCACCGACACTTGGTCATCTGGGCTATGGTCTGCCAGCTGCTATTTCACTCAAGATGGCTTATCCCGATAAGCAAGTTGTGCTGGTTACGGGTGATGGTTCATTAGGGTTTTCAGCTATGGAAATGAATACAGCACTTCGCTACGATGTCCCCGTGAAAATTGTTGTAGCCAACGACTCTGCTTGGGGCAATATTCAGAATTTCTTTATGAGAATCTATGGTTATGCCAAGGGTGAGGGAACCGAACTAAACGAAATCCTCTATCATAAAATGCTTGAAGGCCTCGGTGGCAAGGGTGAGCTGGTAACGAAATTCAGTGAACTAAGCGCAGCGCTCGATCGGATGCTGGCATCTGATAAGCCGTATTTGGTAAACGTGCGAACCGATAATTCAATATCTATTAAGAGAACAACTGGAGGGGCTTGTGTCCCGATGGAATGAAACTGGAAAGGGTGTGGTTACTTTGGAAAAGAAACAGTTCAACTCGACCCAAAATGAGAGTGAGAGCTTTTCCGGCAAGATCTCATTTTGGAAAAAGTTCATTTACGGTCTTGGCAGGGGAAACGAAGGCTTAACCTATGCGGTTCTTGGAACATTTTTTCTTTTTTATCTTACGGATATTGTCAAGATATCACCTATCGCCGCATCAATCGTCGTAATGGTACCGCGACTTTGGGATGCTATTAATAATCCTATAATGGGCGTAATTTCGGACAGGACTAAATCGAAATGGGGACGCCGTATCCCCTATATTGCATGGGGTACAATTCCGACCAGTGTGTTTTTCTGTCTGTTATGGGTTCCAATTATGTTCAGCAATGCTACGGTTACTGTATGGTACTATGGTTTTATATTCTTTATGTTTACAACCGCGGCCACTGTTGTTACGGTTCCCTATTATTCGCTGGGCATTGAATTGACTACCGACTATAACGAACGGACAAGTATATCAAATATCCGTGAGTTGATCGGTATGGTATTTTCGTGTGTTGCGGCAGTCATCCCCTTAATGATTATTACCTCAATGAGTGATGCGCGAAAAGGCTATACCATGATGGGGCTGTCTATGGCTTTAGTCAGCGGCCTTGTCGTTCTTCCACTTGTTTTCAAGGTTAAAGAACGTGCTATACTCGAAAAACCTCAAAAAAAATATGGCATAAAGGAAATGCTTCTGCCCCTGATTAAGAACAAACCGTTTCGTTGGGTAAATGT
The DNA here is from genome assembly GCA_963675665.1 of Spirochaetia bacterium. Lineage (GTDB taxonomy): Bacteria > Spirochaetota > Spirochaetia > UBA9216 > UBA9216 > Thalassospirochaeta. The sequence goes on along the minus strand of OY776510.1, from coordinate 497,693 downwards.
AATTTATTTTGTATACAAGATAGGATGCATAACACTTGAAAGCTTTATTATCTACTACGTGACATATTGGTTGGGGCGGACGGATATGATTATGTCTGCGTTTGCGGTAGCCTTATGTGGCGGTTGGGCAGCAGCAACTCCTTTCTTTAGTCGCATTGTGAAAAGAAAAGGCAAACGTTTTGCTCACATTGTCAGCCTGGTGGCATGGATTTTAGGATTTGTACCATTTGTGTTTTATCCGCAAACAGTACCCATCTGGCTGCCGCTTCTCACGTTTTTTATCGGCGGTATGGGCTGGGGAAGCAATCATATTCTTCCGGCTTCTATGCTTGCTGATGTGGCTGACCTGGATGAACTTGTTACCGGGCAGCGGCGTGAAGGCCTGCTGTATGGAACATGGAGTATGGTTGGAAAGATAGCAACTGCAATCGGATTACTTCCTGTTATGTTCATTCTTCAAAAAGCAGGTTATACAGGAGGAAGTGTACAACCAGCATCTGCGCTGAATGCGATTAGGATGATCATGGCATTCGGTAATACGTTATATCTCGCCATTGGAATCTTTGCCACAATAAAATATGATATTAACGAAAAACGTCATAATGAGATCCGACAGAAAATTGATGAGAGAAATGCAGTTAATGCTGTGGAGATTTAGCAATGATGTCACATGTTTCTGTTTCGGAACAAAGCTTGCCTATTGTTCAAAAGATTATCGATATGTCGGGCGGCAGCAGCAATGAACCGCCTGATGGAACTGTAGATATACAGGCGAGCCGAGCAAGACTTGATAAGCTCGCTGTATTGGCTCCGATTAAAGAAAGCGTCAGAGTTAAATCAATCGATATGAACGGCGTATCAGGAGAAAGTATTCTTCCTCTGAATTGCGACGAAAGCCGGATCGTGCTTTTCCTTCACGGTGGTGCGTATTTGTTTGGTTCGCTCAATTCACACCGTGAATTGGCTGCTGTAATAGCAGAAAAAGCAAACGCTCAGTCGATTATACCTGATTACCGGCTTGCGCCTGAGCATCCGTTTCCTGCGGCGCTTGAGGATGTTTACACAGCTTATAAATGGTTACTGCAGCAGGATATTCAACCCCGGCAGGTCATCCTTTCGGGTGATTCAGCCGGCGGGGGGCTTGTGCTTGCTTTATTGCTAACGCTGTTAGAAGAGAAGCAGCCACTTCCAGCAGCAGTCGTGTTGCTTTCTCCCTGGACGAAAACGGAAGCGACCACTGAGGAGTTGATTGAACGCTACAAAGGCCCGGATATTACAAAAAACGACTTATGGTTCAAGGCGATGTTGTATGCAGATGGACATGACTTTTCCGACCGGATGATTTCACCAATAAACGGTGATTTTGCTGGTGCGCCGCCCGTATTAATCCAGGTGGGCGGTAATGAGAGGCTGCTGGAAGATTCTACTGAGCTTTACGATCGACTGGCTGCACAGGGTGTTAATGTTACATTGGAAATTTGGGATGAACTCTTTCATGTATTTCAAGTCTTTTCGTCGATATTGCCCGAAGGATTGCAGGCTGTTGAACGGATCGGTAAGTTCATGAATAAACAATTTAACTTATTAAGGATGAATTAATGAAGAAACCAGTATTAGCAAGTGTTGGACATTTTGATGTCGTAGAAGTCCCTACGCCGGTTCCGGGAAATGGGGAAGTGCTTGTAAAAGTAACCTGCTGTGGTATATGCGGATCGGATTTGCATATCTACAATATTAAAAATACACCTCTTGGTGTAACGCCTGGGCACGAATGGGCGGGAACGGTTGAGGCTGTAGGTAAGGAAGTTTCAGACTGGAAGGCGGGAGACCGTGCGGTTTTGTTGGGTATGTCGGGCAGTAATCCGCCGCTAAGCGTAGACTTTATAAAAGCATTTCTGGCAGACCCAGCTAGTGCTTTGGCTGGGCATAAGGCTGTAAATGCCGGCGGTTTTGGAGAATATATATTACTTAAGCCGGAAAACTTGTTGCGCATTCCGGAACATGTTACCGATGAGGAAGCCGCGCTGGCCGATACAATCGGTGTTGCAGTTGGCGCAATCGAAAATTCGCCAATGAAAGCAGGCGATTCGGTCATGATCGTAGGTGGCGGTGCTATAGGCCTCTCTACCATAATCGCAGCAAAAGTGTTCGGCGCATCGAAGGTTATTGTTAGTGAACCTGTAGCCGAACGAAGGGAACTTGCAAAGAAGCTTGGCGCCGACGAAGTGTTCGATCCTTCCAGTAGCGATATCCGTGTTGACGCAATGTTGAAAACCGGTGGTGGAGCAGCCGTGGTATTCGACTGTGTTGGAAACAACTTTACAATTCAACAAAGTGTGGACATGGTAAAGATCGGCGGGACTGTAATGATTGTTGGCATGTCTGTAGAACCGGCGGAGATTAAGCCGCTTAGCTGGATGGTTAAACAAGTTACGGTCAAGGCGCAGATGAAGGGTAATATACGCGGAGGCCTTGATATCATCGCACAGGGGAAAATGCCCGCAGATCTTTTTATTACTGACAGGGTAAGGCTGGAAGATATTAACCTTGGATTTGAAAAAGCCAAGAATACAAAGAACCAGATCAAAGTATATATTTGTTTCGAGTAAAAATATAATGTGTCTCTAACCGTCAGTTGTCCGCCATAAGCTTAAGTGTTTACGGCGGGCAACTGTAAATTGCAGAAAAAATAATATGTCACATAAGAGATCATTGTAATGAATTCCTTTCAATGCCTGTGTTATTTTACGTTGAAACGTATCTGCTCAATCTAATATGGTTTATATAAATCATTTTTTTGAAAGAATTACAGCTGGGGTATATAGTTTTATGTTCAAACTTAATAACTTGTCGTATAGCTCTTTAGCATTATAGCGAAAATTCTAGTTACAGTTAAAGGTTCTTGATGATAATGTCATGGAGCAAACGTTTAAATATTATATAATCACGAACTATATTGCAACTCAATCCTTCTTAAGGAGTTAGGCGCCCAAGGTCGATATGTCGAGGGCACTTTTATTTTTATCTTTCCAGTCTTTTTGTACTGCTGTTCGACACTCTTTCCTTTCTGAAATTCCAACTCTTTCAGAAAGGAAAGGGATACCATGGAGATGTATATCAAAATCCGAGAAAGTAGAATTTTGAATTTGACAATATCCCTTATGTTAGATATAATTAACATATAGTTATAAATAATTAACAGGGGTGTGGAATGAACAGGAAGCAGGTTGTCTCTGTTGTATCGTATGGTTTTGCCGGGGCGCTGACTGTCTTCGGTTTGATCTATACTGATTTCAGTATTGAGATAATAACCTTCGCAACGGTTATCGGTGTATTCATGATAATTAATGCCGTCAGAAGCAGTAAACAGAAAAGGCTGAATATTGTTGAATATGACGAATTGACTGTTCTTATTGCGCTTAAGAGCTACAGAAATTCGTGGCTTGTTACTGTTGCAGTAATATTCATATTCTGCTGGATAAACTTTTTGGGCGGCTGGAAGCCTTCGTTTGAGGTTCTTGTAACCTATCTGCTTCTCGGAATGGTGTTTTCGTTTCATATTTCAAGGTTTGTATATCTAAGGAAACTCAAGGCTGAATGAGAACGCGAATCAGGGAATTCAGGGCGCGTTTTGACCTTACCCAGCAGCAGCTTGGCCAACTCGTAGGGGCCCGGCGTGAGACCATCAGTTTTATTGAAAAAGGTAATTATAACCCGTCGCTTCAGCTTGCGCACCGGATTGCAAAACAGCTGGGAAGTACGATTGACGAACTGTTTATTTTTGAGGATGAGTAGATTTTCAGGCGCTGTAGGCGGCGGTATTGACCGACCGGTCTGAAGAAGGAAGACCGGTACTTTTTTCCCATACAAAATCCCGGTTGTCCGGTACTAATTTCCCATTTATATGATTATTTCATTCCCTGATAATGCCTGCAGGAGTGAAAAATGAATAAACAACGGTTCGGGATTCTTGATGTCCTGCGGGGGCTGGCTGTCGTTTTTATGGTGATGGTCCATGTGATGAATGTTTTTGCCGATTTCGACGGTCCGAGAGAAACCTCAAGAGTTCTGATTGATTTCCTTGGCGGACCGCCGGCGGCTCCTGTTTTTATGGTTATCATGGGATTTCTTTTTGCCCGGAAAGATTTCATGGATCTGCCGGGAAATATTAAAAGGGGCATTCAGCTGCTGTTTATCGGATATCTTTTAAATTTTTTCAGGGGCGTAGTTCCTGTCTTTATCGGCAAAGAATTTTTGCAGCTGCCGGCAGATCATTTCTCGCCGATGTATACCTATGAATATCTTTTTCTTACGGTTGATATCCTGATCTTTGCGGGACTTGCATTCATATGCATGAGTCTGATTTCCCGGTTTTCACGGAAATTGTGGATATGGGAATTGATTGCATGCGTTATTGCCTTTTTCTCTCCGTTTCTGTGGGGCCGCGGCGAGGGAATTCCGGTATTGGGAAGAATAATTGAGCCTCTCTGGGGCAATGATCATGACCTGGTCACCTTTCCGTTGTTTCCCTGGCTGTTTTTCCCCCTGCAGGGTATGGTGTTTGGAAAATTATTGAATATAATCTCAAAGCGTTACTATCTGTTTTTATTTACAACCGGATGTGCTGCAATAACAGTCGCAATAGTTCCCCTTGTTAAGGATTTTGATCGCTTTTTTAATGATTACGGGCAGATGAAAGCAGCCGGACTTTTTGCTATCGGAGGGTTTGTACTTGTATGGAGTTTTCTAATCGGTTTTATCGACAGAATCTTTCCGGCAAAATTGAAAACAGGGTTTCTTTCATTCTTGGGGAAATACCTGACGTCTTTTTATGTTATTCACTGGATGATAATAGGATGGATGCGATTGCTGATTCCCCACGGATGTTTATCAACGGGAACGGTATTGCTCATCTCCTTCGGAGTCACCGTTGTCTCCGCTTTGATTGTCAAATTTTATATTATGATTAAACCGTTTTTCAGGGAGGCTGTATTATTTATTGTTTGCGTTGCAGTTTTTGCTACCGGTTCAATTGTAAGGATTCATGTATTAAGACGAAACCTGTTTGTAAAGTTTGACGAATAGTTCCGTCCGGCTCTGTACCTCTGCTTTCTTATAGATGTTGTATATATGGTTTTTTACCGTCCGTTCTGAAATATTAAGTGCGAAACCGATGCTTTTATTGCTTTCACCGCTTACTATCAGTGATACGATTTCTTTTTCTCTTCTGCTTAGTCGGTATGCTGCCGCAAAGGATGTGATTTTTTCCTTAAGGGGGTTTTTTTCGCCGGGCTGAAAAAATATTTTAAGGGCATAAATTAAATTCAGGAGGTTCCATCCGAAGTAGAAAATCAGAAAGGGAATTGATACGAAATCGGGTTTTCCCGTTGCATCCGCCGACGGGAAGAAAATGTTCAAAACTGAAAAGGGAACAAAAAACAGTATAATCAGGAGCAAGGTTCTGAATTTAACCTTATGCCCGGGGCCCGGCAGATAATACATGTTTTTAAGAAAATAAATTACCCAGCTGCATATGATAACAAAAAACAGAATATCGGCTATATCGGCCAGAACAAACAGCGCTACGCCTGAAAAATAAAGGACCAATACCGCAGCAAACAAAAGGGCCGGAAAAATGATCAGTATAATCTCTTTTTTGGGTGAAGCGTCTGCTCTAAATCTGGTAATGAAAAACGGGAAATAAACGGAAATAACAAAGATAAGAGTAATATAGGAAATAATATTGATCTGTGAATTGGATGTATAGAATGGAATCTTTGCTATTGCCGAATATAATTCCAGAATTTCAGTAAAAAAGAGAAGGCCCAGAAGCCCGAGAAAGACGGAATAACGGAACAACGGCCGTATATCATATTTTACGGAAAGAAAAGCGGAAATAATGATCACGGAAACCCCGAGGGTTCCCGCAATAATATAACCCCAGAAAAGCAGATGGTTCATCATTGAAAAAAATCTACCACTTGCCGATTGGATTGTCAAATTAAAACAGGAAACCGGTTTCGGGCGGAATGTTTTATTATAGTATATTTGATTTAAGGATTGTGGTTGAAATCCCTGCTGTTGCCGAGAAATATCGATTCGGTTTCGTAAACCTTCCCGAGGCCGGAGAATCTGACTTTAAGGATTTCCCCGTTGTTCGGAAAGTCTTTCGGATAATCCGGCAGAGTGTTCTTAAGAGCCGCCAGTATCATTCTCAGCGACACTGCATGTGTAACAACCAGTATGTTTTCGGCATCCTTATAGTTATTTATACCGTTTAGAAAATCAACAACCCTGTCTGCAATCATGGAATATGATTCGCCGCCTTCAGGCTGCCAGTTCCACCGTTTAAGCGTGTCGTTTTCGTAATCGGGGTGCGTTTTTACCTCGTCATAACTCATGCCCGAGAATATCCCGAGTTCATGCTCGGTGATCCTGTCGTCCAGCCGGATATCAAGGTTGAATACGGCGCTGAACGATTCGGCCGTCTGAACGGCCCTTTTAAGAGGCGATGAAACAATACAGTCGATGTCGGCAAGTTGTTTCAGTTCCGCAGCAATTCTTTCAGAATCACGTTTGCCGGCGTCAGTAAGCGGAGAAGGCAACCTGCTGCCGAGTATTCTTTTTTTGTTTGCTTCGCTTTCAGCATGGCGGATAAAATATAGTGTTTTCATTGTTACGATGTTAGCCGCCCATGTATTTTGAGTCAACCTTAAAAAGCCCGCAAACCGAGGTTCGGTGCGGGCTTATATATATTGCCCCCGGATTATCCCGGGAGCCCGTGTGTTGGCGAGCAGAATCAGACGTTATTATCTCTTAATTGAATAGAAAGCGTCTCTGCCGGGGTATTTTGAAATACCGGTTAATTCGTCTTCTATCCTCATAAGCTGGTTGTATTTTGCAATTCTGTCTGATCTGGAAAGCGAACCGGTCTTGATCTGCCCGGTTTCCAGACCTACTACCAGGTCTGCAATGAAAGCGTCTTCGGTTTCGCCCGATCTGTGTGAAATAACGGCTGTGTAGTTGGCTTTCTTGGCCATTTCAACAGCTTCAAATGTCTCGGTAAGAGTTCCGATCTGGTTTACCTTGATCAGTATTGAGTTTGCAACACCAAGTTCGATTCCCTTTTTGAGTCTCTTTGTGTTTGTAACGAACAGATCGTCGCCTACAAGCTGAACCTTGTCCCCGATTTTATCGGTAAGGATCTTCCAGCCTTCCCAGTCGTTTTCATCAATCCCGTCTTCAATTGAGATGATCGGGTATTTCTTTGCCCATTCAGCCCAGTAATCGGCCATTTCGGCTGATGTATACTCGGCGCCGGTTGACCATTCAAGTTTGTACTTGCCTGTTTCCTTGTGGTAGAGTTCGCTCATTGCAGGGTCAAGGGCAATCATGATGTCTTCGCCGGGTTTATATCCGGCTTTTTCGATTGCCGAAAGAATAACTTCGCAGGCTTCTTCGTTGGATTTAAGGTTGGGAGCAAATCCGCCCTCATCTCCGACAGCAGTGCTGTATCCCTTGTCTTTGAGGATGGCCTTAAGGTTGTGGAAAACCTCGGTAATCATTCTGATGCCGCCGCGGCAGCTGTCTGCTCCGACCGGCATAACCATGAATTCCTGGAAATCGACAGAGTTGTCTGCATGTGATCCGCCGTTGATGATGTTTGCCATCGGTACCGGCAGGGTTACAGTGTGGTAACCGCCGAGGTATTTGTACAGGGGAATTCCAAGCGTGTCGGCTGCAGCGCGGGCAGTTGCCATTGAAACACCCAAAAGCGCGTTTGCTCCCAGCTTTGATTTGTTTTCGGTGCCGTCGAGTTCGAGCATCAGCTGGTCGACTTCAACCTGTTCGAGGGCGTCGTATCCTATAAGTTCCGGTGCTATTATGTCATTAATGTTTTCAACGGCTTTGAGAACGCCTTTGCCCATAAAACGGCTTTTGTCGCCGTCTCTGAGTTCCACTGCTTCATGCTCGCCTGTGGACGCTCCGGAAGGGACAGCAGCTCGGCCCATTGACCCGTCTGCAAGTAAAACTTCAACTTCTACTGTCGGGTTTCCCCTGGAGTCTAGTATTTCACGACCTTCAATGTATTCAATTGTACTCATTTTTTTTCTCCTGATAATATTCTATTCCATATGGTTGTTACCCATAGGATCCTGATAATTGCTTTAAATGTCAAGGTTTAGAGCGGTTAAATGACCACTAAAAGAGCAATTAGGCTTTTCGTGCGGACTTTATTTCACATAGAAATATTATTTTAATGTAAAAAACCGGAAATTGTATTAAAATATCAATGATTTATGAAATATTCCCAGGTATTCGGTAATAATACTTTAAGACACAACCCCAGGACAGCTAAATCGATAAGTTATTCACTTTTGCTTCGGGGCGGGTTTGTCCGCAGCCTGGGTCCCGGACTGTTCTCAATTATGCCTATGGGCATGCGTGTTATGGACAATCTGAAAGAGATAATCAGGGATGAAATGGACGCGCTGGGCGGCCAGGAAATGGATCTGCCTCTTGTCGTGCCCAGAAACCTTCTGAAAAAAACAGGCCGGGATCAGCTTATAGGAAAGGAACTTATCGGGTTTCAGGATCGGTCGGGACACAATCTGGTTTTGTCGACCAGCCATCTTGAACCTATTACACAGCTTGCCAGGGTATCAATTAACAGTTACCGGGATTTCCCGAGATTCCTCTATCAGTTTAAAACAAAATTCAGGGACGAGGAAAAAATAAGATGCGGACTTTTCAGGGCAAAAGAGTTTACCATGAAGGACGCCTATTCCTTCCATCGTTCATACACTGATCTTAACAACTTTTTCCCCAGGGTTTTCAAGGCATACAGAAGCATTTTCGAACGTTGCGGAATCGGAATAATCACTGCGGAATCAGCTGTAGGATCTCTGAGCGGGGACAGGGCTTATGAATTCCTGATGCCGTGCAACTGGGGGGATAACAGGATTATAAAATGTCCTTCCTGCGGATATATTGCCAATATCGATGTGGCTGTAGGCCATAAGGATGTAAAAGCTGCCATGCCTCTTCCGGCCGAAGAAATTGAAACCCCGGGCTGCAATACAAAAGAAAAACTGATGGAATATCTCGGAGTTTCAGCTGACAAGATAGCCGTAACAACACTTTATAAAACCCTTAAAGGCTGGGTTCTTGTGGTGTGCAGGGGTGATTACGAGGTAAGTCTTGAAAAACTGTCGCGTTTGCTGGAAGAACCGGTGATTGGCCCGGCAACGCCGGAAGAAGTCCGGGCTGAGGGGCTTGTCCCGGGGTTTTTGTTCCCGTCAAACGAGATAACAGGATATAAGCTGGTTGTAGATGATTCCGTCTCCGAAACAGATAATCTTATTGTCGGGTCCGACAAGCCGGAAGTACATATTCTGAACGCGAATTTCGGAAGGGATTTCGAAAGCAGTATTGTAGGCGATATAGCAAGGATCCATGCGGATAATGAGTGCCTGCGATGCAGAACAAAGCTTGAAGAGGTAAAAGCTATCGAGGTAGGCAATATCTTTAAGCTCGGCGATTTTTACTCAAAATCGATAGGTTTGTCGTTTGCCGAAGAGAACGGCGAGACAGTTTATCCCCATATGGGTTCATACGGAATCGGTCTCGGCAGGCTTATGACTGCAATCGTCGAGTCCAATCATGATGAGCGTGGAATTATCTGGCCTCCGGGAATTGCTCCTTACAGTTTTTTCCTGATGGGAATAGGCAAATCGTTCAGAGTCAAGAATGTCGTAGAATCTCTGGCTGCGGAGCTCGGCTCAAAGGTATTGTTTGACGACCGTCATGAATCTGTAGGCGTAAAATTCAAGGACTATGATCTGCTTGGCATCCCTTACCGGATTGTCGTTTCGACAAAAGGGCTCCAGGACGGCAATGCCGAGTTTTATGAGCGCAGAACAGGCCGGTCTTGGAGGGTTCCGCTGGAGATGGCCGGAAGAACCTGCAGGGCATTAATTGATGAATCAATATAAAAAAACGGCGTAAATCTCTCTACCGGGAAATAATCGTTGGCAAAGTTGCTCACATACTATATACTGACAGATTGTAAAATATTTAATCTTTTAAAAGGAGAACTTCATGAAAAAAGCAATCTTACTGCTTGTAGCGGTCGCGCTGATTTTTACCGTATTCGCCGGCTGCGCAAAAGAAGAAAAAGCTGCTGAAGCGAAAGAAGCTGAAGCCGCTCCCGCGGCAGCGGAAATAAAAAATCCCGACACGCTTGTTTTTGCAACCTACGGAACTATCGACAGTCTTGACCCTTGTAAGGCCTATGATAATGCTTCCTGGACTAATATGTCGCAGTTATATGACACTCTGGTCGGATTCAAGGGCGAATCTACAAGCGAATTTGTGCCGCTTTTAGCAGAAGAATTACCGACTGTTGAAAACGGCGGAATAATCAATGACGGTAAAACTTACAGATTTAAGATAAAGAAAGGAATCAAGTTCCACAGCGGTAATCCCTTGACTCCGGAAGACGTTGAATATTCCTTCGAAAGAAATATGGTCCTTGATCCGGATGCCGGCCCCAACTGGATCTGGTATCAGCTGTTTATTCCTGAACTCTATGGCTCAAGGGATGGCGACGGCAATATCGTTGTAGATTTTGCCGATATCGACAAGGCTGTTGAGGTCGACGGTGATTATGTTGTTTTTAACCTTCTTTATCCTGTGCCGTATTTCTTTGGAGTACTCGGCGGCAAATGGGCCGGTATTGTAGACAAGCAATTTAGTATTGAGAACGGCGACTGGGATGGAACTGAAGCCGGCATGGCAGCTGCCAATAACCCCGAAGCAGGGAAAGAACCCCTTTATGATATTGCAAGCGGAACAGGTCCTTACAAACTCGACAGATGGGACAAGGGTGTTGAACTTGTAGTAACAAGGAATGAAGATTACTGGGGACCGAAACCGGCAATTAAAAAGGGTATCTACAAGGTTGTAGACGAATGGTCGACCAGAAAGCTCATGCTTATCCAGGGTGATGCCGATATTGTTCAGGTTGACGCCACATATTTTCCGGATATGGATAAAGAAGTTGAAAGTGCCGGGATAACCGTCTATAAAGATCTTCCCTCTCTGGATGTTTCCGGGTTCGGTTTTAATGAGGATATAGCAGCGGTAGACAACCCCCTGATTTTCTCCGGCAAACTCGACGGTGAAGGTGTTCCTCCGAATTTCTTTGCTGACGATAATGTACGAAAGGCCTTTGTAGCAGCATGGGACGAAGGTGTTTTTCTTAATGATATCCTTAACGGCTATGCAATGGATCCTGTTACTCCTGTAGCAACAGGCCTGGCTTATAAAAAAGCAGATTTAAAGCGACCCGCAGCAAGTCCTGAACTGGCTACAGAATACTTTAAAAAAGCCTTTGACGGAAAACTCTGGGAAGTCGGTTTCAAGATGGATCTTCTTTACAATAACGGTAATGACGACCGTCAGTTCGGAGCAAAGCTTCTTGCTGAAAATGTAATGAAACTTAATCCCAAGTTCAAAATTACTGTCCGCGGTGTAGAATGGGCCGAATACGTAAATATGGTTAGAACATCCAATATGCCGATGTTCTTCATCGGCTGGGCTCCCGACTATCCGGATCCGGACAACTATGTGAACCCCTACATGCACAGCGAAGGCCACTATGCACACCAGTGCAGCTACTCGAATCCTGAAGCAGACAAACTGATTGAAAAAGCCGCCGCATCACTGGATCCCGAGGTTAGAAAGGCTGCTTACTACAGGCTGCAGGAAATCTGGATAGAAGATGCTCCGGGCATAATGAATACGCAGATGTTAAGACGACGCTATATGAAGGACTGGGTAAAGGGTTACTATTTCAATCCTATGCAATCAGATACGTATGATGCGCTTCCGTTCCTGACAAAGGAATAGGACTCGAGTCTTGACATTTATATAAAAATAGAAATATATGGGGTTCCAGCCGTTCTTTTAATTGTATCGGCTGGAACCCCTTCTTTTACTTCTGTATGAGATAATTTCTTTTTCGTGCAGAATTAAAAGAATCAATCTAATTACAATTTATACGGAGATAAATTCAGTGAATCTTCTAAACTACATAATTCGTAGGCTTCTTCTTATGATCCTCGTTCTATTCGGCGTGTCCCTTATGGTTTTTATAATCATGATGATCATTCCGCCCGGGCAGAGGGTTGCAATCTATGTTAAAAGTGAAAAAGTAACGCCGGCACAAATGGAGACGCTCATTAATAAATACGGGATGAATGATCCGGCTCCGGTGCAATATGTGCGTTGGATAAACAATATCGCTCACGGTGATTTCGGTTATTCCGAGACGGCAAAGAACGACGTTATCGACGGTTTCAAACAGTATTTTCCAATTACTTTGGAGCTTGTTCTGCTGTCGACGCCGTTGATAATAATCGTCGGAATATGGCTTGGGACAATCGGCGCGGTCCATAAGGACAAGCCTATAGATCATTTTACGAGGGTCTTTGCCGTAATCGGCTATTCCCTGCCCACGTTCTGGCTCGGTCTTATGCTGCTTATGCTTTTTTACGGTCTGCTCGGAATATTTCCACCCGGACAGATATCCGATGCGGGGAAGGATGTTATTTCAAGCCCCGAATGGAATCGTATAACAGGATTGATAGTAATCGACGGTATTCTTAACGGCAGATGGGATATAGTCTGGGACGGCTTTTATCATCTGATCCTCCCGACATTTAATCTTGTCATACTGCAATCCGCGCTGATTCTCAGACTCATGCGTTCAAGCATGCTTGAAGCGCTTGGGCAGGATTACATACGAACAGCCCTTGCAAAGGGCGCCGACAAAAAAACTATTCACAGAACGCACGCGCGCAGGAACGCCCTTATCCCGGTTGTAACCATCTCGGGTCAGATGTTCGCGACGTCCATGGCCGGAATGGTAATAACAGAAACTATATTCAACCGTAAAGGAATAGGTCTCTGGATGGCCCGTGCCGCTACTCAGCTGGATGTACCGGCAATAATGTTCAACGTACTCTTTCTCGGCCTGGTTTTTGCGACGGTTAATCTTATTATAGATATTCTATATGCCTATATCGACCCGAGAATAAGGCTAACCTGAGGAGATTGATCATGACAGATGCTGTAGATATGAAACAAAAAAAAGACAAAGGCTTCTTCTCTCATCCCCGGGTCAAGGAATTTCTGTTTTCGTTTAAAAGGTTTTTTAAAAACCCGCTTACGATAATCGGTACAACGATTGTTGTAATTTTTGTATTGGTCGCTATATTTGCGCCGGTACTGGCGCCGCCCGAGAATCCGCATGATCCATACCAGATTCCCCATGACGGCTGGCAGACGGCCCCGTCGCCTCCGAACGCCGAGCACCCGCTTGGAACTATGGAACAGCAGTATGATATCCTGTACGGAATTGTCTGGGGAACAAGGAGTGTATTCAAGCTCAGTTTTGTTATTGTCATTGCCAACCTGATAGTAGGTGTTATTCTGGGTTCGCTTGCCGGTTACTTCGGCGGATGGGTTGATGAAGTGATAATGCGTATTACCGATATGTTCTATTCTCTGCCGTTCCTGGTTGTTGCGATGGCAATGGTTGTTGCTATCGGACGCGGGTTGCAGTCGATTATGATTGTAATGATCATTCTCGGGTGGCCGCAATACACCAGAATTATCAGAAGTGAAATCATGATAATCAGGGACAAGGATTATATCCTTGCGGCAAAGGCGAGCGGAGCAAAGAGTTTCAGGATAATTGCTACTCACATCCTTCCGAATGCAGTCTATTCAGTTCTTATTATTGCTTCAATGAGTATAGGTGTAACGGTCCTTTCCGCGGCCGCACTTTCCTTTCTCGGACTGGGAGCCGAAAGCGGGTATGCAGACTGGGGCCAGATGGTTTCAATGTGCCGCGACTGGATTGTAGGCCCTCCGGATAACCGGCTGGCCTACTGGTATGTTGTATTTACGCCGGGTTTTGTTATAGCAATGTTCGTTCTCGGCTGGAACCTTATCGGAGATGCGGCGCGTGACGTTTTTGATCCGAAGATGCGGAGAAAATAGTGGAAAAGATAGCACAAACCGATAAATTATATACTAATTTCTACACCTATGAAGGTGTTGTAAAGGCCCTTAACGGGGTAAGCATAGAAGTAAAACACGGAGAGACCTACGGTCTTGTCGGTGAATCCGGTTGTGGGAAAAGCGTAACTGTAAGATCACTGATGAGGATTGTTCAGTCTCCGGGAAGGATAGAAGACGGCCGTATTCTTCTTTTTCTGAATGAAGAAGACCGGCAAAAGGCTGTAGATATAGTAAAACGGAGCGAATCCTACATGGAGGGAATCCGGGGCAATGAAGTATCCATGATATTTCAGGAAGCAAGCACTTCTCTTAACCCGGTCCTCTCAATTGAATACCAGGTGGGTGAAAGTTTCAGACTGCATCGTATGAAAGAAATTCTTCAGGAAGCCATTGAAAGTCTGGGCGGACAGGACGGATCACCCGGCGGGTGGAAAGGCTTTCAGATCCGTCTTCTGAAACGCGAGCAGAAAGCCAGAAAAAGGTATGATACCAGGGCGGAACGGATTGAGGCTAAAATTGTAGGTATCGGAGAACTTGATAACAAAGTAGACATAAAAAAGAGACATGCCCTTGAGAAAAAAAGGGAGAAGATCCGAAAATCCGATGGTCTTGTACAGTTTGTAAAACATGTTCCTGTTTTGCGCAGGTATTACAGGCCTGTTGATCGGATAGTTCACAGAATGGTTGTAGAACTTCTTGAAGCCCTCGGAATTCCGAATCCTGAGAATATTGCCGGTTCCTATCCCCATGAACTTTCCGGCGGAATGCAGCAGCGTATCGTTATAGCAATAGCGCTGGCCTGTCATCCGAAGATGCTTATTGCGGATGAACCGACGAGCAATCTTGACGTAACAATTCAAGCTCAGATAATTGAGCTTATCAACAAGCTTAAAGAGACTCAGATTTCATCAGTACTGTTTATTACCCATGATCTCGGCGTCGTGGCTGAGGTCTGCGACAGGGTAACTGTAATGTACGCCGGCGACACATGTGAGACGGCAAAGGTCGCCACTCTTTTCAATGAACCGTTGCACCCGTACACCAAAGCCCTTCTTAAATCAGTTCCAAAAGTTCAGCAGGAAGAGGCCCTGGCGACTATACCCGGTATTGTTCCTAATCTGGTACATCCTCCGTCCGGATGCCGGTTTCACCCGAGATGTGAGCAGGCTATGGATATCTGTAAACAGATAAAACCCGAAGTCATTGAATACAGTGAAGGGCATACCGTGGCTTGTCATCTTTATACAGCGAAGGAAGCAGAATGATGAACGAGAACATTATAGATATTCGCAGACTTAAGAAATACTACCCTGTAAAAGGCGGGGTCTTCAAACGTCATATTGCAGATGTCAAAGCGGTTGATGATGTCAATCTTGCCATTAAAAGGGGTGAGTGCCTTGGGCTTGTAGGCGAATCCGGCTGTGGTAAAACAACAATCGGAAAGACAATACTCAGACTTCATGATTCAACTGCAGGAAGAATATATTATGATCAGCCTTCTTCAGAGATAGAAAAAATCGAGAAGATGCTTGAGTCCGCGGATCCAAAGCAATTGGATGAGGCTTCGCGACTCCTGAAGAAAGCTGATTTGACGAAAATGCATTCAAATGATCTTATTAAACTGCGAAGGAAAATTCAGATTGTATTTCAGGATCCATCCAACTCGCTTAACCCGAGGATGCTTGTTAGAAAGATTGTAGCGGAGCCGCTTTCCGTTCAGGGCATTTATAATGCGAGGGAGATCGAGGAGAGAGTCCTGACCCTCCTGAATACCGTAGGTATGGCTAAAGAACATATGATGCGGTACCCGCATGAGTTTTCCGGCGGTCAGAGGCAGCGTATTGCCGTGGCCAGGGCGCTTGCGACAAACCCGGATTTTATTCTGATGGATGAACCTACATCAGCTCTTGATGTATCGGTACAGTCGCAGATCCTGAATCTACTGATGAATCTTCAGGAAGAGTTTTCTCTGACGTATCTTTTTGTTACACATCATCTGCTTGTTGTAAAATATATAAGCAACAGGATTGCGGTAATGTACCTTGGAAAGATAATGGAACTAAGCGATACGGATGAGCTTTTCAAGGACGCTCTGCATCCGTATACCAAAGCGCTTCTTTCAGCAATTCCTATTCCGGAACCGGGCGCAAAGGACTCCCGGATTGTCCTTTCAGGGGATGTACCTAACCCGATAGCCCCGCCGTCCGGCTGTCGTTTTCATCCGCGCTGTTCATATGCGAAAGAGATTTGCAAACAGAAGATTCCCGAACTGGAGCAGGCTGGTCCGAACAGATTCGTTGCCTGTCACAGATGGAAAGAGATTAGTTGATTTTAAATATTTGATTAACACCGCCGGAGTTCTGCAACGCTGTTGTTTGACCTCCGGCGTTTTATTTTACGAACCGGAAGCCGCAGAAATCAGAAAGTATCCAGGCTTTTTTTATGATGTTGTCAGTATTATAGCCTTCGAATGTTTCCATTATAATGTTTTCTCCCGATTTCAGGTTTAACTGCAGTATCTGGTAGTACTTTTTATTAGTTTTTTTCCTGGGACTGTCAGGTTTCAACTCATCGGTATCCGAATCCGGCGCCTCCGGGTTTACGATACGTCCTCCGCGGATCAAAACAGTAAGTTCCAACGCATCAATTTCCTTAAAAGGGATTTTTTTCATTTTATGGAAAAACAGAAGCCCTGTTTTTCTTGTGATAACGCAGTCCTTTTTATCGAAGGTCCAGGATTCTTCGTAAAATGCGGCGATAATACATATTGCAGCGATTATACACGGCAGTATGAAGCTTCCTTTATTATCATCAATAACAGAAATAACCATTCCGCTTATCATTACGGCAGCTACTATCAGAAACAGAACCCTGAACAGCGGAGAGGGCGAAAATATCATTATGTCTTCGTTCTTCCGGCGAATGACCAGATTCAGTTTGAACAAAAAAATCTCCGTTAAGAATTATGATCTAAAATACCGTAAAGGGAAGGGAAAAGCAAGATTGATAAAAGAGGTTGGCGGCACCGAAGGAACAAAATACGAACGGACAAAAATCCTTTTAAAATACTGAAATTTATAGTAATATCCTCACATGCAATTCCGGATAATATTTATTACGCTTCTTCTGTTGCCTTTGAGCTTAATATACGGTTTATCTGATGCCGACGATATATTCACAGCTGTCGGAGTACAGTTTGAAATATGCCCGGAAAATTATAAAAGTGAAGAAACCTTTTTTGATATTACCGACAGGATTATTAGTGATCTGTGTTCGGAAGAAATGCAACCTGACCTCGTTATTTTTCCTGAGTATATCGGTGTTTTCTTTCAACTTATAGAATATAACGGAATAATAAATCGTCATAACGGCTTTCAGCAGGCCCTGGTTGATATTCTCAATAGACATTCGGAGTATAATGATCTCTCTGATATTTTCAGAGATGAAGCAGCTGTCGGACGATGGCTTTCCGGATGGTCGAATCTGTCCAAAAAATACGAAGTTGCAATAATTTCAGGAAGTTGTTTCATTGAAGATGATAACGGAGGCCTTCGTAACCGAGCGCATGTATTCGGAGCTGACGGAACTCTTGTTTATTACCAAGACAAAGTCTTTCTTACTGATTTTGAGACCGGTGTTATCGGATTAAGCCCGGGAAGTCTTGATGATGCCGGGTTTTTTCAGGTAAAAGCTCAGGACATTGCCCTGACGATCTGCCGTGATGCATATTCAACCGACTGGGAGAAAAAAAATTCAGGAGCCTTTCTCTGGGTAGATATTAAAGCTAACGGTGAAGTTTACGACCCGGACCAGAAACGGAGTTTTCTGCGGGCGCTGCCCATGCGAATGCTCAATACTGAAGTAAATTTCGGAATGACTGTTTGTGCTGTAGGCTGCTATCTTGATTTATTCTGGGAAGGAGAATCAACAGCCCTTTTCAAGACCGGAAAAGGGCTTGCACTTGCCGATATAGCGGACAGTTGCCGAAGAGAAGACAGTATTCTGCTTAGAATTCAAACGGTACAGTAAAAACAGAGGCAGTCTCTCCGAAGGTGTCAAGAGATTTTTCTTCATTAAGTGGATCCGGCATGGCTGTTCCGTCTACAATATATTTATATTTGTAAGTCCCCGGACTTAAACGCAGTTTGCAACTGTATAAACCTGTACCCGGTTCTTCCGCAAGCCTGTACATATAAGGATCCCAGTTGTTGAAATCTCCGTATACAAATACTTTCTGACCGCGGGCCCCGAGGTAACGAAAGGTCACAGATTTATCTGTATGTTTAGGCGATTCCGGAGGCCCTTCTTTTTCCGGGATCATGTAGCTTGAAAGTGAAAGTCCGCTTAAATCTGTTATCGTATTCTGATTATTCGGATCGGTCATCCATAAACCGTCAACAACAAGCCGGTATTCCAGTTCGCTTATACCTTCTTCCAGCGGATAGGTAAGAACATAAACTCCGTTTGTATTAACATAGAAAGGATGGATAATCTTGAAATCTTCATGTTTGAAAGCAGCTCCGACAAATCGGTAATGTCTGCTGCCTTTATATGAAAGTACAAGATGATCATCAATAACTTCAGGCGGCGAAGCGACTACAGCTTCTGTTATGGCAAAATGTAGCTGAACAGTTACAGGATCAGCAAACAACGCGGTTACAGGAAGCAGCAGGAGAAAAAATAATATTGACTGTGTTTTTTTACGTATGTTATACATGGTTCTATTATAATTTCGGTTTTGTGCGCTCATTGCTTGACAGATTTCTGATTTAGTTAAAGATATTGGATGAACCCTGATTTGAATTAAAATCCTCTAACTCATCGAATAAAAAGTACCGAAAATCAAGTATGCCCCAGATTCAAGAAATAGACGATTTTAAGACAGATCTGACTCGTCTCGGCAACGAAGAGGAGATACGCAGACAGCGCGGTGAAGTTATGCCGGATATTACTCCGCCTGAAGCTGAATCGATCGGAGATTTGAGTGCGCTTTTCGATGAGGATGATACAGATGTTCTGGAAGAATCATCCCTTTTTGCCGAGGAGCCGACAGATTCAGAAGCTGAACCGGATGAATTTGAGGGCGATTATAATCTTCCTGAAGAATTACTTTCGGGGCTCGACGAAGAGCTTGCAGAAGAATCCTCTTCCGGGGATCAATTCGAAGAGATGGATGCCCTGGAAGCGGAAGGTTTCGATGCGGATCTTGATTCGTTTGATCTTGAAAGTTCTGGTGAAGAGATTACTGATGCCGATGAACTCGACACGACCGGCTTCGATACCGGCGAATTCGAAGCCGACATGGATGACCTGGGCGAACCTGATGCCGGTGAGATAGACACGACCGGCTTCGATACCGGCGATTTTGACGTCGACATGGATGACCTGGGCGAACCTGATGCTGATGAACTCGACACGGCTGACTTCGATACCGGCGAATTCGACGCCGACATGGATGACCTGGGCGAACCTGATGCCGGTGAACTCGACACGGCCGGTTTCGACACAGACATGGATGACCTCGGAGAGCTGGACACGGCCGACTTCGATACCGGCGAATTCGAAGCCGACATGGATGACCTGGGCGAACCTGATGCCGGTGAGCTCGACACGACCGGCTTCGACACCGACATGGATGACCTCGGAGAGCTGGACACGGCTGACTTCGACACCGGCGAATTCGACGCCGATATGGATGACCTGGGCGAACCTGATGCCGGTGAGATAGACACGACCGGCTTCGACACAGACATGGATGACCTCGGAGAGCTGGACACGGCTGACTTCGATACCGGCGAATTCGAAGCCGACATGGATGATCTGAGCGAACCTGATGCCGGTGAACTCGACACGGCCGGTTTCGACACCGACATGGATGACCTCGGAGAGCTGGACACGGCTGACTTCGACACCGGCGAATTCGACGCCGACATGGATGACCTGGGCGAACCTGATGCCGGTGAGCTCGACACGGCCGGCTTCGACACCGACATGGATGAACTCGGTGAATCCGAGGTCGGCGACTTCGGCTCCGATATGGAAAGTTCCGATGACTCCGGAGAGGATGAATTCAGTCTTGAAGATTTCAGTCTAGGAGAGATAGACGGCGATGATATTGAAGCTTCAGAGTTCAGTCTCGGAGATCTGGGGCAGGAATTCGGAGTAGATGAAGAACCTGCTGAAGACATGGGGCATCTTGAAAGTCTTGATGTTCCTTCTGCGGATGAAAGCGGTGATTTTGACGATGCGTATTCCGATGAAAGTTACGCCATTCCCGATGATGAGTTTATAGAACTTAAAAAGACTCTTGGTCAAATGCCTCGGAATCTCAAGCTCATAATTGAGGAGCTGATAGGAGAAAAGCGGCTTACCGGTGAAAATCTGGATAAACTCATTGAGGCGATGACTTCCGGTTCCAGCGCAAGAGAAATTGGGAATGTCGTATCGAAAATAACCGGAAAGAAGGTAAAAATCCCGGCGCAGTATGAAAAGCGCACCGCTGAGGAATTCGAGAAAGAAAAGAGTTCCTTCAGCTATATGTTCAGAAAAAACTTTATACCGATGTTCAGAACAGCATTGATAGCAGCGGCTTCCCTGATGCTATTATTGTTTTTAGGGTATCGGTTTGTATATACCCCTCTGCACGCTGAATCGCTATATAAAAAAGGCTATGAAGAAATTCCGCAGGGAAACAACGAACAGGCCAACTCATATTTCGAACGTGCATTCAGTGAATGGAAAAAGAAAAACTGGTTTTACAGATATGCAGAATCATTTGAAGATAATAAACAATATCTTCTTGCCGAAGAAAAATACGAGCAGCTGCTCGGCTGGTACCCGGATGAACGCGAGGCTGTGCTGGATTATGCCGAACTGGAATTTAAGATTCTAGGCAAGTATCCGGAAGCTGAAAAGCTTTTAACTGATTTACTTTTTGATCACCTTAATGATTATGAAGCCCGTCTGATGCTCGGTGATACCTATATGGAATGGGCAAGGGAAATTGATCCATCACGATATGAAGAGGCAAGATTTAATTATGCCAAGCTGCTTGAACTGTACGGCGGCAGAGATGAGATTCTGTTCAGAATGTTGCGGTATTTTATCAGAACAGATAACCATACTGAAGCAATGAATCTTTATGATGCTTTTAAACAGAATGCGAAAGCGGATATTGAGCCGGACATTTATGCCGAACTGGCAGGATATCTGATTGACAGCGGCCGTTTTGAGGATGTAAGAGAGATCCTGATGAAAGCACGTTCTGTAGAGGCGGAACTTCCGGAAATACATTATGAACTTGCCCGTTATTTTGGTATTATCAACATTCCGGAAGAGGAAGAGAAAGCGCTTAATGCAGCAATCTGGCTTTTTGAAAATACAGACCCGCTGACCCGCACCCGAAACGGTTTACTGATCGATTCGTATAACCGTAAAGGGATGATCCTGTATGAACAGGAGAATTATCTGGATGCCGAAGAGTTTTATCAGAAAGCGGCCGAACGGTATGATGAAGCAATAGCCAACAGGCAGATACAGCCGAAACCTGAATTCGGCATGATTTTTTCCAACCTGGGAGATTTATCGTATTATATCAGCGGAGATTATGACCTGGCGCTTGAGTATTATACCAAAGCCGAACTGAATGAATATTCTTCCGAGATATTGAAATACAAAAAAGGTTATATACAGTATTATAACAAGAATTATAGAGAGGCTTTGATCGAGTTTTATGATACAGCCGGCGGGTTTTCCGTAGACAGGGCTTTGATGTACTCAACAGCCAATACTCTGTTCAACCGAAACGATTATTATCTTGCTGAGGGATACTATACACATCTTCTTGATTTGCTCAGTAAAGAATATTCGTCAATTAATTACCTGCTTATTGATGAGATTCCGGAGCATCGGGCCCTGCTTGAGAATATGATGAAGGTAAGCAATAACCTGGGAGTTACCAAATACCGTCTGTATGAGAGAAGCCGTGAACCGGAAAAAAATGCGGAAGCAATGGTGCTTCTTACCGATTCGGTTGAATATTACGATAAACTTTCCCGTGATCCGAACTCGCTTGTAGAGCCGGATACGGTTAATCTTTCATATTTGAATTCACGGGCGGTATTTTATCCGGTCGAAGATTACCGGCTGCAGATATATCAGGATATTCCCAAGGACCTTTCAAGGCTGAGTTTGTAAAGTCTTAAAGTCCGAACATCCATCCTTTTGTGTCTTCTATAGCTCCGTACTGTATCTTTTTAAGCGTTTTTTGAAGTTCAGTCGTGAGTTCTCCCTGTACACCTTTGTTGAGGACTAGGGTTTTTCCCTTTAAAGTGATGGATTCGATATATGAAACTCCTGCGGCTGTTCCGGTAACAAAGCATTCGTCAGCTTTTTCCATAACCTCCGCAATGGGGACTTTTCTTTCTTCGACTTTTGTTCCCATATCCCCGGCAAGTTCTATTACGCTCTTTCTGTTTATTCCGGGCAGTATTGTATCGCCGAGCTCCGGAGTAATCAGTGTGCCGTCTTTTAGTTTGAAAAATATGTTGCATGATGAACCTTCTTCAACATATTTTTTTTCAACGGAATCAAGAAAAATAGCTTCCATATATCCGGCGTTTACTGCTTCTTTCTTTGCAAGAATGGGAATAACATAATTCGCATTGCATTTTATCCAGCCTGTGCCGTTGGGAGTTGCTCTGGCTTTATCTGTGACGACGGCTTTGGAATTCCCCGGCGCGAAATATGCTCCGACAGGTGTTGCAACAATTACTACCCATGGACGATTTGATACGCCCAGGCCTATCGCCGGTTCCGAATACGTAAACGGTCTCAGGTACACTGCATGTCCAGTAATATAATTATCCTTTTCCCACTCCGAATCATATTCAGGCGCAAAGCCGCAGGCCATATTCTTTTTAACTACGGTTTTTGATGCTTCAAGAAACATTTTTTCCGGGAATGGAGGCATCATCAATCCCTTCATTGATTTAAACATCCTGGCGGCATTTTCATCCGGTCGGAATAATTTTAGAGAGCCGTCCTTTTGCGGATATGCCTTTAGGCCTTCAAAGCAGCCCATGCCGTATTGTGTTGTATAATTAACAAGCGGAAGCCCGGGAAACGAATTTCTCTTCTGAAGCAGTGCCGCAAACTCATCGGCGGGAAGGTCCGCTTCTTCCTTCGGGGTTTTATGCGGATTTTCGATGTATTCCTCACGCCATTCAGTTTCTTTATCGTATTGCGCAAGATATGCCCATGGGTACGTTTCAAGTGAAAATCCTTTTGCCATTTCTTTCTCCTTCATTAGAGGCTCACCCTGGACGGTGAGTTAACATATTGAAATTTGAAAAGCGCTGCGATGCAAACTTCAAGAGAAACGTGTACGTGGAAGCACGCGTTTATCTCATCATAATCCATGAAACGGCAACGATCAAGCAGGTTATCGGTGCAAAATTTGCAACATGAAGTGTCTGATTTATTAAAGCATCAGGAAAAAAGAAGATTATTCCTTATATATAAACAGTTCCGGGACAGAGAAAACTAAAGAGGTATTAAAATGAATTCTGTTAACTCAGTAATAATTGAAGGAAATCTTGTCAGAGATCCGATTCTAAGTGAAACGCCTAAAGGTACGAAGGTTTGTAACTTTACCGTGGCATCAAACCGTTATTATAAACAGGATGATGAATACCAGAAAGAAGTGACGTTTCTGGATATTGAAGCATGGACGAGGCTTGCAACCTACAGTGAGAACAATTTCTCCAAAGGCAAGGGAGTCCGTATAGTAGGAAGATTAAAACAGGACCGCTGGGAAGACAGGGAAGGAAATCCGAGATCAAGGTTAAAACTCGTAGCAGAGTATATTGAGAAAAGGCCGACATTCGGTAAGGAAGATTTCAGAACCGAAAACGGCGGTGATACAGAAGCTGATGAGATTACTGATGAAGAGCTTGCATATTCATCTTCACCGGATACCGTTGAATCTGAATCAGTAATTTAAACCTGCACCGGGCCTGTTGCTTTTTAAGCACGGGTTCTGCAATCTTCGGGGCAAAAATCCTCTGAATTCTATGATGGGGAAAATTGCCCCGGGAGGCATTTTGAAATCCTTAAATTCACTGTTAAATCTCTAAAAAATACCCAATAAATCCTCTTTTTCAATATTTTTTTGGTATGCATATTGCTTTATAAAAGTAACAACTTTTTAGGAGGAATGATAAAAAGTCTTCATGAGCTGGTGAATTGATATACTGCCTTAACTTTAATTGAGGCAGTAAGGTTACTGTTCGACATTTTTACTGGTCCGCGAGACCGTTTAGGAGATTGAAGAGCCGTAACCGAAACATTCAATGGTCTGCGAGACCGGATAGGAGAATGGAACAATTCACCGTATAGGCACTGCTTCAAACTATTGGAGATAGAACATGAAGATGAGTATTGGCGTGGATCTTCACAAAACGCAGTTTACAGTATGCCTTTTAAGTGAAGACCGAAAAATTGATCAATTGGGAATGTATCCGACCAGCGGAAATGGTTATGGAGCATTTCTGAAAATGCTGGATGAATATTGTGAAGAGGAATATGAGTTGAGAGCAGCGGTGGAAACAACCGGGAATGCCCGTTATTTCCGCAATAAACTGTTAAAGGCTGGAGTCGAAGTGGTTGTAGTGAATACTTTGAAATTCAAGGTAGTGAATGAATCTGTAAAAAAGACAGACAAACATGATGCACGCACCCTGGCGGAGTTTCTTGAGAAAGACATGCTGCCTGAATCGATATTATGTTCCCAAGAGAGTGAGGATATTCGAAGGGTGCTGAAATCCAGGTCGATACTGGTAAAATCTGTTGTGTCGTTAAAGAACCAGGTGCATGGCTTATTACTTGGTTATGGAATAGAGACCAAACGCGGACAGCTGCAGAGTAAAAAAGAAAGGCAGCGAATCCTGAACGGTCTCGAGGACCACGACTTTTACGGAAGCGCTGCCAAAACGGTAATACCGTTACTGGATATGATAGATAATCAGGCATCGCAAGTCAAGCAGCTTGAAAAGGTTTTGGCTGAGCTTGTGGAGGACGATGAAGATGTTGAGCTTCTGCAGACAATACCAGGCGTGGGTCTAATAACAGCAGCAACAGTAAGAGCCTATACAGACGATATCGGCAGATATGATAGTGCGAAGAAATATGCAGCAAACGCCGGGCTTGTGCCATGGGTGCAGAACTCAAATATGACAATACATCATGGACATATAACAAAGCGTGGGCCTGTAGAACTGAGGACAGCCTTCGTACAGATGGTGATGGGAATGGTTCGTATGCAAAAGAAGACCGGGACGTACCGAATAATGACGAAGTATGCAGCGATGAAGAAGCAGAAAGGCTCGGGTAAGAGTGTAATAGCTGCCGCCCGCAAGATGAGCACTTTGGTATATACAATTTTAAAAACCAGAGAGCCGTTTGATCCGATGAAAATGGCTTTTAGAAAAGAATACAGGGAAATGCAGGCAGCAGCATGGGAAGCTGTAATGGTCGGTTGATATCCGACCAGATCATAAGCTTATATTTTTAGCTTGTGGTTGACTTTTTATAGGAGCAAAAAATGAAGAAAATATTTTTAATTTTATGCATGTCTGCAGCTGCTGCGACAGTATTTGCGACAGGCGCGCAGGAAGCAGATGAAGACGGTGTGGTTAAACTGCAGCCCAGGGAGCTTGCAAGAAACAGTTATCTTGAAGACCTTGAGCAGGCAGAGGTAACCGGTACGGTAAAGTTTGAATCTCCCGTTCCGGAACTGGTTGCCGGCGGTAAGAGTTATACTCTGATTGCCCCCGGAGCAATGGCTTTTTATGATTATGTCAGCGAAGGAGATAAAATCACAGTTAAAGGTTATATTGTTGATGAAGAGACCATGCCATGGAATGCCGGACCTGCGGCAGGGCCCGGGGGGCGGGGAAGGATGTTCGATCTTGAGGCGCTTGAAGGAAATATAGAGCTGCTTGTGGAATCTGTAGAAATTGACGGTACCACATATCAGCTGCCGTGGGTGGATAACGAAACCGGATTCGGAAGAATGGCCGATAAAGACGGAATGTTCGGTCGGGGCGGAATGAGCAGCCGGGACGACAACCGAATGTATGGTGGAAAAGCGGACGGCAGGCAGAGACCTTTTTAGAGTTCTTAATGGCAATAATTACAGGTTTATAGTATCTTAAACAAAGAATGAAACCAATTAAAATGAAGCCGGGAGTGATTTTGCTTCCGGTTTCAGCTGTTTTTATTATTTTTATAATTCTTCTTGTAATGCTTATAGACCAGAAACAGTCAAATAATGCACTGATGCTGGAATACAAGGCCTCCCGGCTTATTGACCTGCTTCTTGATCTTCAGGTAAATGATCAGCTGAACGACCCTTCTCAAATAGATGAAAATATAACAGGTTTCGGAATATACGGAGCAGATAATAATTCTCTGAAAAGATACGGGAGTGCACCCTTGCGGCTGCCTGATGCAGCGGGCCGCAATAACGAAGTGATTATGGCCGGTCGTCGCAGTATAGTTGTTATAAGAACACTGCCGGATGATGCTGCCGTTTTACGCGGAGCTGAGTCAATGATGCAGAGAATGCCGCCCAATATGCAGCGGAGGCTGCAGGAACTCAGGGATGACAGGGATCAGCGACAGCCGTTGGCGCCGATGCTTCGAAAATATCAGGTGGGAATCTATATTGAATATCTTAACAGCGGTTATATTTCTGAACGACGGTTGATTATTCTTCTGATTATTCTTTTTATCACGCTTTTTTCTGTTGCTGCATTCTTTTTGTTTCGTTTATACCGATCCAACAGACGGCTGATAGAGAAAACGGAGCATGACAGACAGCTTATTCAGCTTGGCGAGGCGGCCAGAACTCTTGCCCATGAGATTAGAAATCCCCTGGGTGCATTAAAAATACAGCGTGATCTTCTTGTAAAGAAGCTTCCGCCGGGTTACGAAACAAATCTGGATATTATTGATCGTGAACTTAAAAGGCTTAATCTGCTGGTCGACAGGGTTGGGGAATTTCTGCGAAACCCGGTTGGTAAACCGGAGAAAATTGATCTTGGCCGCTTTGTTACTGAATTATACGGCAGCCGTAATGAAATAGTATTCAGCATTCCTGATTCTGCGGCTTGTATTTATTTCGACAGGGAAAGATTACGAACCGTACTCGATAACATTGTGAATAATGCCGTAGAAAGCGCAGGCGCTGCCGGGATCGCGGTTACAGAAGTGAGCCGCGGAATACTGCTTTCGGTGACGGATAACGGTGCAGGATTTACAGAGGAAGCCCTGAGGAGAATGTTTGATCCTTTTTTCACAACCAAAAACAGCGGTACGGGTTTGGGGCTGTCGGTTGTAAAGCGTTTAACGGAGGCTGCAGGCGGTTCGGTAAAAATAAACAACAGGAAAGAAGGCGGGGCGGAAGCGGAGCTTTTCTTCCGGAGAGAAACATGAGAGTACTCATAGCTGATGATGAAAAAGGAATAAGGGAATCAATAGTTGAGTATCTGACGATTGACGGATTCGAGGTCAGAACGGCCGAAAACGGTTTGTCGGCACTAAGGCTGCTTTCAGAAGAAGTTTTTGATGTTCTTGTTATGGATCTCAAAATGCCGGGAGCGGACGGGCTGGAAGTTCTCCGTCGGCTTGAAAAGGAAGATCTTAAACTCCCGGTTATAATGATTTCAGCCTACGGTGATGTAGCTGATGCAGTTGAAGCCATGAAACTGGGTGCAGAAGATTATCTTACAAAGCCATTTGAAACAGAAGAGCTAAAATTAAAGATAATAAAGGCCGGTGAAAAAAAACGGCTTCAGCAGGAAGTTTTTCGGTTGCGGAACCTCAGCGGCAGAGGGTTTAAACTTGAAAGTAACAATTCGGAAATGAACAGAATAATAACTCTGGCGGAAAAGGCAGCACCGACGCAATCCAATGTCCTGATAACCGGGGAAAGCGGGACGGGAAAAGAGGTCTTTGCACGGTTTATCCACGGCAGGTCGGAAAGAGCCGACAGCCCGTTTGTTCCGGTAAATGTCGGCAGTATTCCTGAAACCCTTCTTGAAAGTGAACTTTTCGGGCATGAAAAAGGGGCTTTTACAGGGGCTGAGAGAATGAAAACAGGACTTTTTGAGGCGGCCTCCGGCGGAACGATTTTTCTGGATGAAATCGGCGATATGCCGGTTCATCTTCAGGTAAAGCTTCTCAGGGCCATACAGGAGCGTTCGGTTCAGCGGCTCGGTTCGGTTAAACAGATCAAACTCGACGTAAGGATAATTGCCGCTACCAACAGACCCATAGAAGAAGACGTAAAGACTGGAAAATTCCGGGAAGACCTGTTTTACAGACTGAATGTTGTAAGGATTCATCTTCCTCCGCTCAGGGAAAGATCTGAAGACATGCCGCTGTTATGCGGTACATTTATCTCCGTAATGAATAATCGTATGGGAAGGGCAATCAGCGGGATTTCTTCCGATGCTATGGACATGCTGAAGGCGTATCGCTTTCCGGGAAATATTCGTGAATTGGAGAACCTGATTGAACGGGCCTTTATTTTGTCGGAAAGAAATGAACTGCAGTCCGCTGATTTTTCTCTCGGTTCCGGTTTGGAACAACCATCTTCAAATCATCATACTTTAAAAAGCCGCGGAACCTTGAGGGACATGGAAAAAGAGATGATTCGGGAAAGTCTTGCACGATGGGAAGGTAAAAAGATAAAAGCTGCTGAAGAACTGGGTATTGATCGTAAAACCCTGTTCAATAAAATTAAAGAATACGGTCTGTATTAATCTTAAAATTTAATGTCCTTTCTTTTGACTGTTGCAGCAAAATATATTACTATCCATATATTATGAGATATTTAATTATTGGCGGAGACGCGGCCGGAATGAGCGCCGCTTCAAGACTGAAACGAAGAGAGCCCGACTCGGACGTAGTCGTTTACGAAAAGACGGAAGATGTTTCCTACAGCGCATGCGGAATGCCGTACAATATCGCGGCAAAAGACAATCCAATTGAAAAACTGGTTGTCCGGACAGCAGACGCATTTATAAATCAACAGGGAATCGAACTGCACACGGGCCATTGTGTAGAAAAAATAGACAGAAGCGCCGGAAAGGTTTACGGTACCGATTTATCAGGAAAAGAATTTGTTTCCGGCTATGATAAGCTTCTCATCGCAACAGGCGCATCGGCAATAATCCCCTCTGTTCCGGGAACAGACCTGGACGGAGTTTTTGTCCTCAAAGCCCTTGAAGACGCCAGAAAAATAAAAAAATATCTTGCTGAAGACAGCCCGGGTTCTGCCGGGGTCGTTAAATCGGCGGTTATTGTAGGAATGGGATATATCGCGCTGGAGATGGCCGAAGCACTGAGTGCACGCGGTATTAAGGTGACAATGGTAAAAAAGCGCGAGCAGCTTTTACCGTGGATGCTTCCGGAACTGTCTTCGGTTGTCGGCAAAGAACTTGACGAAAACGGAGTACAGTATCTGCCCGGGTTGAATCTTGAATCGATAGAGAAAAATACTGACGGTTCCGCCGACGGAAGGCTCACCCTTCGGGCCGGCGGCAGGGCGTTCGGTTGCGACATGGTGCTGCTGGCAATCGGCGTTAAACCGGAATCGGAGCTTGCCTCGGATGCGGGAATAGAACTCGGAGCGTCAGGGGCCGTAGCGATTGACATGAATATGAGGACCTCGGATCCGGACATCTTTGCCGCCGGGGATTGCGCCGACAACGTCAGTATTATCAGCGGCCGTAAAATCTGGATACCTCTTGCATTAACAGCCAACAGGGGCGGTCGCATAGCTGCGGATAATATGCTGGGTGATGAGCAGCTGTTCAGGGGTATAGCCGGAACCGGTGTTTTCAAAGCCTTTAATCTTGAGATAGCGCGTACGGGTTTGTCGCTCGAAGAGGCTGAAGATGCCGGGTTTGAACCGGTTTACAAGGCTGTTGTTGCCAAATCAAAAGCTCATGTATTTGAAGGTTCAGCGCCCCTGCATGCGTCTTTTATTGCAGACAAGGCAACCGGGAAAATTCTGGGAGCACAAATGGTCGGGACCGAAGGCGTTGCAAGGAGAATCAATGCAGCGGCTGTTGCGATTCAGGCGGGAATGACCATTGAGGAATTTTATGAATGTGATCTTGCCTATGCGCCCCCATTCAGCCCTGTATGGGATCCTCTGCTGACGGCGGCATCACTTTTAATGAAAAAGACAGGATAAATTTACAGGGGTTTGACTGTAAAGATTTCTGTTATTCAATATTGAAAAAAAGGGTGACTGAATCTTTATCGATGAAAATTTCGCCCTTTAAAATCTCGGCAAGTGTTTTAATTATGATATTTGAATCTTCGTTTTTCATAATTGTGCGGTATTCGTTGAAGATTTTTTCCGATGCCCTGATTTTCAGCTGAGCTATGTCGTTGTTAACAAGAAAGGTTATTGTAAGCGGAAGCCTGCTGTTATTCAAAGATTCCTGAATTTTCAGAAATAACGTTACCAGTTCGTTAACAAACAGGGATATGGTTATTGCCTGATCTTCATCAAGATGTATCGGATCGCAGTGAAGATCGGTTTGCTGTATCCACGGGTTGCCGGCATAGGATGAAATAAGATGTTTTAAGATATCGTCAAGATAAGATTCCATTCTTATCTTGATCTTGTCGTCAATCGTCACCATGTTCTGATAAACAAGTGAAAGCGTATATACCTGAATCTGGACTTCTCCAAGAGCCGAACATGCTTTGGGCTCGTTGGAAATGCTTTGTTTAAGAGAAACCAGGCTGTTCAGAATCTGCAGCTTGTTATTGATCAGGTGCATTACCTGATCATGAGTCAGGGCCCCCTTGCTGTCGAAAATACTTTCAGCTTCTTTATGTGAGGAGCTGAAATGGGAATTCTTGTTTTCCCTGATTATTCCGGCGGTTCCAAGTTTATGATGACTCGGTTCCTGAAAACCGTCGTATCCTATTGATGAGACCTCACCGTAAGAAATAAGCGATACGTCAACTGCTCCCCCTATTGTGGGTTTTCGTTTGAGTTTTAATTTCAGACCCCGTGTCATCCGGCTGCCTGTTCTGCGTTCGTCGAAAAGTTTTGGAGCCCTGTCGTTTCCGGTAACCCTTCCCCGCAGATTGGGCAGAATCATGTCTCTTGAGACTTTTGAAATATCATCCTGAAACAGCAGGACCGAGAAATGTTTTCCGATTAGTTCGACCGGTTCCCAGCCCAGGCTGCGGACGGCATTGTTTATAAAAGTGAAGTGCCCGTCTTTATCCAGAACATATATTATATCAGGGAGAGTCTGAACAAGGTTCATATACTGTTTTTCGGAGGTTTTAAGAAAATCATTCTGAACGGATCTGCTTTTTTTTATTTTCAGGACCTTATTGATCATGCTGGGAATAAACTGTACATGAGCCATATCTTCCCGACGAATGATAAAAGAACTTGCTTCATCATTCATTACAGTATCGATTTTTTCACAGCCGTTCGGATTTGCCAGAAGGATAAACGGGTATGGCCACAGGACCAGCCAGTCTACCAGGCTGCCGTTTTTAAATTCCAGATCGGTAATGATCAAGTCAATATTACATTCTTCAGATATCCGATCAAGTTCCGATAGTGACTCGGGACAGTAGACCCTGCAATCCGGATTAGAGTTGGCGAGTAATTCAATCAGCATATCCCTTTCTTTTGAAAGGGATACAGCCAATATGATGTTCCTGTCAGCGGTAAAATCATTTTTGTCGGTCATCTATGTATAATTATTGTTAAACAATCATGGAAACTCAAGCTTTCCTGGAAAAATATGAGAATATTTCCGCTGTCAATATATATAATTTACTCCGAGAATAAAAGCTGCCGCGTCGATTATATCGGTTCCAGGCACCCACAAGGCAGTATCCCTGTTCCAGGCAAAAGTGTCGTCGGGATCACCTGCATTTGCTACGGCGTAAAAGTTTAAATCGAACCCTTCAAAAACATTCCATCCTGCTCCGATTGCCGCCATCGCCGACATGTCCACCGGGGACCATATTGAACGGACTGATAAATTGACAGTATCAACAGGACTCCAGCTGATTTCAGGATACAGAAGCAGTGCATAAACCGGAGGTTCGGAGTTTTGATCACGAGATTCCTCCTGCCAGCTGAAGAACGGTTTATATAAACCTTCAAGGCGGAAACTTATTGTACTTATGCTGTTCAGCTGTTTAATATAAAAAAGTCCTCCGCTGATGTTAAAAGAATCCCTGAACGGTTCTTCCGGATTGCTGCTGACCGGCAATGCTGCTGATGTTGAAAGATACCAGTCGGCAAGAAGATTGCCCTGCAGTGATAAATACGGTTTGTGTCTTTGTGATAATGCATTATCATCGGAAGAATCATCTGCGGCTGTCTGATCAAAAAAATAACCGGCTTCTATTTTCACTCCTGCCAATTTAGTGTATAACCTTCCGCCGCCCGACGATTTATCTATACGGCCGATGATTTCACCGGCTTCGCTGTCGGGTTCAGGCGGCAGATATACGCCCTCTATAAAACTGAACCTGCCAAGCGGGACATTCAGCGCTGCAAGCCAATTAGTTTCAGTCCGCAGTTCGGCTGCGGTCAGATCAACTGCAGTATCGGTAGATCCCTGGATAACATCCCCGGCATTAAATATAAAACCTTCGCCCCAGTCGAGCCTTGTTTTGCCGGTGGTAACCCTGAACCATGGAAAGCGCGCTTTAACCCAGGCGCGATCAAGGCTTAAAAGTGGCATCACTACTGTTCCGGACGGAGCTCCTGCAGCCTCGGAAATATCCGTTTCAGGAAACGCGAAACTGAAAGCAAGGTCGGCTTTGACGTTTTTGTTGCCGCCTGATTTAAATGAAAAAGCTCCGGAACCGCTTGAGGTCAATGCCCAGTATTTATCGCCGCCTTCTGTTCCGATAAGTTCGGGAGCTTCCGGGTTACTCATGTCGTAAACGGGTTCTGTTTCTCTTGTTTGCAGAACAAGATGACTGATGCCGAGTTCCATCGATAAATCTCCCTCTGCTGTTGCAGGAAGAAGCATTACCGCAGCAAGAAACAGCAGCATCAGGGTTTTTTTTACCATGAAAGTTCCTCCAGTGAAAACATTTCATCATCAAGCTTTATGTCGGTTTTAAGCTCATTTAAAATCATGATTGTTTCAGAATCAGATTTCATCTTGTCCGAGATCCTTGTTTCAACTGCAACTTCGATTCCTCCGAGAACGTCTGTTTCAAGTACTTCCATCTCTTTCAGAAGTCTTCCGGATTTTGTGTAGTATTCACCCTTTAAGACCATATAGTTATCTTTGTCTATCCAGACTATTTCCTTCGGATACGGGACGGTTCTGGTATTGGCAGTTAACGTAAGAACCCAGCAATCTTTTCCAAGTACGCGTTCTTCGCCTGTGATTTCTATATCATATTTGGATGCCCGATCTTTGCCCCCGGTCATATCTTCGTAGGAGATGTCCGAGCCCAGCATGCCCTGTCTGAGAGCGGCCCCCTGCATTCTGATAAGTTCTTCGGCGTCGGGATAGTAAAGATAAATCTCATCCTCGGTGCGCAGAACTTTCTGACCGCGTTCCGCACGGCTGGTAAATTCGATCAGCGATTCCGATTCTCCCCTTGCCCACGAATTGAATGTCGTGATCTTTGTTCCGAAACGGTCGGTGATTCTCATTTCGCCTGAGGATTCGGCGGTTTCAAATGTCTGGGCTTCATCGGCCAGTCTTACTATTTCATCGCCGCTGATTCCGAAAACTGTTGCGGGAAGCAGGACAATTATTGTAAATACCAAAAGTTTGATTTTCATATGTTCCTCCTGTAAAAGATCCTGCCATAGACTGCGAAGCAGCGCCGCAGGTATGGCAGATTTTATTGATGAAGTATGACAAGCCTGTCTCTCAGCTTATTAATTTCATACTTCAATATACTGAAATGTCATGGATGTCATTTCAGTATTATATGTATCTGAGCGCTTCAACCGGTTCAATACGTGACGCTTTTTTCGAGGGTATCAGGGTTGCAAGACTTGAGATGATAACCGAATAGAAAAATACGAAAATGGTCCTCGGTACACTCAGAACCGGATACAGTACTGAAGATATTTCCATTTCAATTCCCTGCATGGCGTCGG
Organism: Spirochaetia bacterium; assembly: GCA_963675665.1. Classification (GTDB taxonomy): domain Bacteria; phylum Spirochaetota; class Spirochaetia; order UBA9216; family UBA9216; genus Thalassospirochaeta. The sequence goes on along the minus strand of OY776510.1, from coordinate 463,405 downwards.
TAAAATCAATGCCGGTTTTTGACAGGTAAAGGGTGATAATTACCCCGACCACAACACCTATTGCCGCGCCCGCCGCGCTTATAAAAGTCCCTTCCAGAAGAAAGAGGCGCGTCAGCTCCTTTCCGTGCATGCCGAGCGCCGACAGTGTGCCTATTTCCCGCATCCTTTCAAATATGACCATCATTGTGGTATTTATGATTACTGTGCTTCCCAGAACAAAGAAGAAAACGGCAATTACGTTGTAAACCATATCGGCAAGTCGGAGGAATATAAACATCATACTCATATCCTCCATCTCGTTAACATCAGCCGGTATTCCGGCGGCAATAAGCGCTTCGTCAATCTCGTTCGCTATGTTTTTGCGTTTATATCCGTCGGCGGTTTTTATGAGGATCTGCTGTGTGGCTCCGGGTATCTGCAGAAAGTGCTGCACACGGTCAATCGGCATCCAGAAGTATCCGGCATTAAGGGCGGCGACCGGAAAAGCTGCGATTCCCGCAATTTTAAGCGTAATTGCGTTTGAGCCGCGGCTGGCGGTCATTGAAATAATAGTTACCTTGTCGCCCACATCAAGATGAAGGTTGTTTGCCAGAACTGCTCCAATGAGCATCTCGTTTTTTCCCGTTTCAGGAATTTTTCCTTTTTTCAGGATAGAACCAAGATCGATATAACCGGCTTCCCTTGCGAAATCAACTCCTACGCCGAGGGCGCCGTGATTGGTGCCGTTTATATACATATTTGCGGGAAAATTTGTTCGGTATACCCATTCGTCAATCCCTTCTGTCTGTTTCAGCACAGCTTCGGTCTCGTCGATATTTACAGTCAGATGAACAGGATTAAACCGCTCATATTTTTCATAGTCAGTGTTCCTTATATTAACATCTCCTGAATAATAGGCACCGAGGTTGTTTTCCATATCCTGCGACATCCCGCCAATCAATGCGAAAAACATTACTATGCTCATTGCTGCAATACTGATTGCAGCCCCGGAAAGAATAGAACGGCGCTTGTTTCTGGAAATGTTTTTATAGGCTGTTTTAGCTATTTTCAAAGTCATTTTATATCCTCCTGTGAATACCAAAAATTACAGGGTAGTAATTTCAGTATTCCGTTACTGGTGCCTGAGGCAGGACGGAATGTCCATTTTCAGTGCTTTACCGGTCGGAAAAAACGCTACAAGTGTTGATATGACAGTTCCGGCAAAAAATGCCCCTATCATCGTATCGAAATTCCAGACTCCGCGCATTACGGATTGAATCCGGTATCCTATGTCCATATCCCGCATGATGAAACCGAAATCAAAACCTATATTGACGACATAGATATTAACCAGAATTCCGAGGATAACACCGATTATAGATCCAATCATTCCTATGCCGGAGGCTTCTACCAAAAAGGCGGCCCGGATTTTTTTGTCGGGCATTCCAAGTGAGCGCATCATTCCCAATTCACGAATCCGTTCAAAGATGGCCATCAGCATGGTATTGGAAATGCCTACCGCGGCGATTATAAAGATAAGAAAAAGAACCATGCCGGTACCGCCGCGTTTCGCCTGTGCGATTGCCAGGTAATCAGCCGCCATGTACTTCCAGTCCAGAGCGGTAAGTTTCTCAGAAAAGCCGGCTTTATCTACAATTTTCTGTATTATTGCCGTTTCAGCTTCAACGTCCGCTTTATCCGACAGCCTGATGTTTATCTCGGTTGCCGCTCCTTCCATTGCCAGATAATCTCCGGCGGTATCTAAGGGCATCATTACCAGTCCGCGGTTAACGTTCGGGTTTGGACAGTTGACTATGCCCACAACCTCGAGATCCATCGATTCATAAAAACCGCCGTTGCCGCGAGTTACTATCGTTATCCAGTATCCTACTTCGGCGCCTATGTCCTCAGCCATCCAGGAGCCAAGCAGAACGGCCTCTTCTCCGGTATTCAGGAACCGGCCGTCTATGAGCGTGTCGGTAAAATGAAAGACTTTAAAGTCTTTTTCAGGGTCTATTGCAGTAACCTGAACGGGCATGTTTCCGTCTTCGCCAAAATCATCAGCATTAAGGATCAGGTCTCCCGAGAAAACCGTTCTTGCTGCTGACGTATATCCTGCGCTTTCGAGTTCGGCAACAACCGTATCCGCATCGGCAATATTAATATCAAGCGGCAACTGATGCCGGTTTTCCCAATACTCCTCGTTATAGAGCCTGACGGATGAAGTTTCATACCACTTCAGATTTCTTACGGATTCATATTCGGCGCCCTTGAGCATAGAGTCGATCATTATGAACATCATTATTCCGACAGCGATTGCGCCGGCGGTAATTAATGTACGTCTTTTATATCTGGTCAAATTCTTAAAAGCCAGAGATATTATAAATTTCATAATTATTTCCTCTTGTCGCTGTGTATCTGACCGTCATGAAGCATAACAACACGCCGGGCATAATCCATAACCATCGGATCGTGAGTTGAAAAGATGAAGGTCGTTCCGTGTTTCTCATTCATCTCCTTCATCAACTTCAGAATTTCTTCTCCAGTACCGGAATCAAGATTTGCCGTCGGTTCATCGGCCAGCACAATCTCCGGGTTCTTTATAAGCGCACGTGCTATTGCCACACGCTGCTGCTGGCCTCCGGAAAGTTTTGCCGGCTTTCGGTTTTCCATGCCTTCAAGACCGACTTCCTTCAGAATGTTCATTGTGCGCTCCTGTACCTCATTTTCGCTGATATCGAGTAAAGACAAAACAAAGGATACATTTTCATAAGCCGAAAGCACCGGAATAAGGTTGTAAGTCTGGAAGACGAACCCGAGATTCAGGCGTCTGAAATTTGTTTTTTCCTTTTTGTTCATGCTTGAAACAGGCTCGTTCTTAATTGTGATTTCTCCGCGATCAAGAACATCGATGCAGCCTATAAGATTAAGAAGGGTTGTTTTTCCCGAGCCGGAAGGGCCTGCAATTGAGGTGAATTCGCCCTTGTCGATTTCAAGGGAAACACCTCTCAGAGCTTTAACTTCGGTTTCACCGTTCCGGTAGTTTTTTATTACATTGTCAATCTTAATCATCATGTTTCTCCTTGGAATCTTTTTTCTGCTTGTTTATTTCATTCATGGCTGCCGTTCCCATCACAGCGCCGAGGTTCATATTGTCCAGGGCAGAAGACGGCATAAGCATCATGGAATTATTTTGTCTCAGGCCTTCGTATACCATGTTCATTGCTCTCAGCTGGAAAGCTGTAGGGTTTTTGCTGTATTTTTCAGCAGCCATTTCGAATTTCTCCGCAATTTCCACTTCCGCGGTACTGAGGATGACTCGCGATCTCCGTTCGCGTTCGGCCTGTGCCTGTTTGCTCATCGAATCTTCCAGCTCTTTCGGGATGATTATATCGGTAATTTCAACCGAAAGGATTGAGACTCCCCACGGGTTTGTTTTTGAATCGAGGGCCTGCTGAATTTCCCGTCCGAGTTCTTCGCGTTCTGACAATAGTGATGCCAGATCATGTTTGCCTATGGAATCGCGAAGCGCAGTCTGTGCAGACAGTGTTACCGCTTCCAGGTAGTTTTCTACTTCCAGCACCGCTTTTTTAGCGTCCCAGATCATCCAGAAGCAGAGTGCGTCTACATGTACCGGTACCGTATCGATAGTAAGTGTTTTTTCGGCGCTGAAATCAGTTGCCCTTATTCGTGTGTCGATATATGCCGCGGTACGATCAAGAAGGGGAAGAAGAACGAATATTCCGGGGCCGTGTACTTTTTTGAATTTTCCCATACGCAGAATAACTACCTTATCCCATTGGTAGACCAGCTCTACAGATGCCGAGATGAGTACCCCTATTGATCCGGCTGTTGCCAGAGGCCAGAAGTCCAGGTTGAAAAAAGCAAGAAGGTTAATCCATATGGCGCTTATTATCACAATGCTGAACAGCCATAACGGAAGCATCGCCAGAAGTACACCGCCGAAAAACAGGCCTGCAGTAAGCTGCACTACCTGTTCTGTTGTACTGTCAGGATACATCTGTATCTGGATAAATACACCGACTGCTACAAAAATACCGAGCACAAGAAGTGAAACTGCGCTGTAGCTGAAATCTTTATGGAATACCGGTGTTTGAAAGTTTTTTATTCTTGTTGGTTTTGTTTGAAAAAGATTCATTCTTTTCCTCCTTTATCTTCACCCGCTTTATGATTCACTGATGAGGCGGAAGCCCCTCCTGCAGTGTTCAGCGATTGAAGATATTCTATAATCTCTTTCAGAGTGAAACCGTAAGATCCGGCTTTTGAGATAAAGGAACGGCTTATGCCGGCGAGGACCTTCTCGCGCTTGATATCATCGATCTCTACGGTTTTCCCGCTGATGAATGTTCCCGTTCCCTGCTGAGTGTTAACGATTCCACGTATTTCGAGTTCATTGTAGGCTCGGGCAACGGTATTGGGATTTATACTCAGATCAACTGCCAGGCTTCGAACCGTAGGCAGCTGATCGCCGTTTATCAACCGTCCGTCGGCGATTGCCATTTCTATCTGCAGGATTACCTGTTTATAGAAAGGCACACCGCTCTTCGGATCAAGACTGAAAACCAGGGTTTTTAACGAATTTTCTGTCACATTGCATCCCCCATATGATGGAGTTGTATACTTGTACTAAACCATTAGTACAATATAACTATAGTACTATAGGTGTTATAAGTCAAGAAAATGTTTATGAATTTGTGTAATCTTCCTGTTTTTAAGGGGAAAGCTTGAATTTTAGGGATAAAACCGATAATTTAAGATTATTTTCAGGAGTGAAAAATGAGTAATTGTCCCTGCGGAAGCGGAAAATCATATACAGCTTGCTGCGAACCGTATATCAGCGGTAAAAAGAACGCCTCCGGACCCGAAGCGCTGATGCGCGCGCGGTATACCGCATATGTTATGCAGGAAATAGATTTCATCGTTGATACGCATGATCCTGCAAGACTCAACAGGCTCGATCGCAAAGCTACTGAAAAATGGGCGGCGGAATCGGACTGGCTGGGGCTTGAGATAAAACGCGCAGAAAGTTCGGGTGATGAAGGCGAGGTAGAATTTACTGCAAAATTCAGCCAGGATGGAACAGAATACGATCATCATGAAATAAGCAGTTTCGTAAAAAAGAACGGTTTCTGGTATTTCAGCGACGGTTATACGCCGTCGGCTACCGTAGTGCGGGAAACGCCGAAGATCGGCCGCAACGAACCTTGTCCCTGCGGCAGCGGCAAAAAGTTCAAAAAATGCTGTGGAGCGTAGCGTAGCAACATTTTCCAATGTCTGTGGAAGGAACTGAAACAACAATGTCAAATGTCTGCGGAGCGTAGTGGAGCAGCACTTTCAAATGCATGTGGAGCGTAGCGTAGCAACATTTTAGGTGCTCGTGGAGCGTAAAATGGTTATTCCTCAAGAATCCCTTTACAGATTTTGAGGATGTTTGCTTTGGTTGTTTCGGGGTTTTCCATTTTTGTCCGTGAGAAGATTATATTCACCAGTTTGCCGTGCACAAATGAATAAGCCGTATCCAGCCTGACGGGATCCGCGTACATAAGCAGTCTATCCGGAATTCTCGTCAAAGAACCGGTATCTGAAGGTTCGAATTCAGAACTCAGGTTTGTAATCCATATCAGCTTATAAAGCTCCGGATGCAGAAACGCAAAATCAATGTAGCGTGATATCACTTTTATAATATCGTTTTGTTTCTCTGAAACATCGAATATGAATTTTTCAAGCATATGGAGGGCCTGTTCGAGCATGGCCCACTTTAATGCTTCAAGGTTCGGGAAGTAGTTATAAACATTCGTATGAGCGCAACCGGCCAGTCTGGCCGTTTTCCTCAGGTTCAGTGAAGATATATCTCCTGATTCTTTCAGAAGATGGAATGCGGCATCCAGAATTTCTTTCTTTTTGCTTTTTTTAACCAATTCTGCTCCCCTTCAAAAATACTGTCAGAGCGGCGGCGCCTGTCAAGGCAAGGATAAACCAGAATGCCGCAAGAAAAGTTTCAAGTTCAAATCCGCCGATACAGACCCCGATAGTCATTCCGAGAAGAGCCGCGCCCATGGTTACGCACTTAACCAGAACAACACAGCACAGCGGGATGCCGAAGCTCTTACCTGTTTTTAACAGGTATAGGGTATATATTATTGCCGGGATAACAAATGTCAGATCGAAAACATAGACTATTGTCAGAGGGTCTCCGGCAGGTGTATTCAAAATCGGACTGCCGGAAAGAGTGGCAAATATGTCTGCATTCCAAAGAAATGTCAGCACCGAAGCAATAACGCTCAGATAGATAACTGAAAAAGCCTTTGCTCTTTTCCCTGCGGAAGCCCCGGATATACCTCTTAGCCGGTCTATTGCGGTAACCAGGGACACCAGCGAAGTTAAAACTACAGCAAGATAAATATGAAAGAAAGGATTGAGCCTTGATGCAATCGCATATAAAAAATAGGTATAGATCAGATAGGCATTGATGCCGGCGGTTATCGTCAGTGATTTCCTGTCATAATGTAAAACGCTGAGAATCAGTACTGCAGAAGCTATTATGGTAACGACATCCTGTCCCTTCATCTGATATACAGCCCATGGAATATCCTTGTAGATATTAAAAAAAATCCCGGCAACTGAAGCCGCTACGGCAAGAATGCCAGATACAATATTGAGTTTCTTCATTTACTTTTCCTCTTAATTATAGATTACCAATGGTAATTACCAACGGTAATAAAAGACTTGCTTTTTGTCAAGAGTACTTTAAGATGAAGTTTACCCGAAAAAGTGAAGCAGGGTCATATAAACGCCGGTGCCTCCGAAAATGCTTACCAGCGGATGTCTGAACAGCAGGTGCAGAATGCTTACAACAGCTACTCCGGCCCACGGGATCCATGTTTCAGGCGATGTAAAGTTGAAGTTATGCGGCATGCATGAGACCACAAGCACCGTCATAACCGCGCCGGGAATCAGTTTGGCTCCTGTAATAAGCCATTTGGGAGGTTCACGTCTGGAAAACAGCAGAAACGGAAAAAACCTGGTAAGCTGTGTTGCCAGTGTCATAACTGCAACTGCGATAAGTATTCTAATCATCAGCAACTCCGCATGGTTTCGGTTTTTTCATGAGAAAGCAGCCGATTGAGCTGATGACTATTCCGAGGAAAAGAGCCTGCTCGGTAAACCCTGCAACATAGAAAAGCACGGGAGCAATAAACCCCAGAATGAACGGTCCGGGTCTTTTGAGGGTTTTTATCTGTTCAATAAGAAGAACCACAAACAAAGCGGTCAGGGCAAAATCAAGCCCCGGAGCGTTCCAGCTTATAACTGTTCCGAGCAGCGCGCCGAGAATTCCCCCGATTGTCCAGTACGACTGATCAAGGGCTGTTACGCAGAAATCGAAGAATTCAGGATCAGAGTCTTCAGGAGGGTCTATTGTTGTTAAAAGGGCATATGTTTCATCGGTAAGTCCGAAAATAAGATATTTTTTGAATTTTTTAAACGGGGCGAAACGTTCAAGTACGGAAAAACCGTATACCATGTGCCTTGCATTGAGCAGAAAAACGGCAAGTCCCATTTCGATAAAGCTTTTATTCTGGTTGATGAGGTTTATTGCCATAAACTGGGCAGCCCCGGCAAAAATAGTGAGGCTCATAATCGGAGCCCAGTACCATTCAAAACCGGACTTGACCAGCAGAAATCCGTATGCAAAGCCGATTGATATGTATCCGAAAAAAACAGGCGAGGAAGCTTTTAGTGCTGCTGTAAACGCTTTTTTTCTGCTCATTTCAGGAATCTTACCCGAGCTGTGTATTGTTGTAAAGATACAATTTTGATTGTTGGAATGGTCACAAAAACAAAAAGAGTGGACGATGTGAAATATAGTTAATATACTATATAAGAGAACTATAAACGAGGTAAGTTATGAAACTGTTGGGTATGATATTACTAGGACTATTGGTTGTTTTTCCGATTGCGGCAAGCGGCGGTTCCGAGGGCGGGACGACAGATATCTCCGGAACAATTGAGGGGGGACTACGGGTTCTTGAGGTTGATTCCGGTCCGGATGCTCTGGAATATACAATCTATCGCGGAGACTATGTGGTTTTCAATTTTGAAGACGGCGGCAGTTATCAGTTCAGGGTTCAGGATCTTGAAATTGATGAAACCATGCCGAAACCTGAGACTGATAAACCTTATGTAAAGATGAAAGAAAGTGGAGACTACAAGTTCACTCTGGGTAATAAGTCGGGAATTTTGCATGTGCTTGAGCTTGAAAATCCGAATTATCACGAGCTTAAAGCTGCGGAGGCTGCCGAGCTGATTGAAAATGTAAACCCGCTTATTCTTGATGTTCGCACACCTGATGAGTACAAAGCGGGACATATCCCGGGTGCCGGTCTTCTTCCGGTCCAGGTTTTTGCAGAGAATATGGCAAAGCTTGAAGAGTATAAAGAGCAGGATATTCTGGTTTACTGCGCTTCAGGCAATCGCAGCACGGTAGCTTCAAAAATGCTGATAGATTCCGGTTTCAGCAGGGTTTATAACCTGAGATACGGAATAGGCGACTGGATGAGAAACAATTTGCCGGTCGAATAGGGGTGTCGAAGCTTTACAGATCAGTTTTTAAGACTGACCGAGTGAAGCGGTATATATTTCAGTTTGCCGTCGATTTTTCTGCTTTCCATAAGTTCCAGGGAGTTTACAGTGAACGGCGGCAGATTAAACCGCTGCTTTTTCAGCAGCTTGAGCGTACTGTAATTCATCTCAGCCCTTCTGACCAATGTGATATGTGGAGTAAAAGATTTCATGTCTCCGCGTTTAAGCTGTTCTTTCAGAATATCCGAAACTGTTTCAAGGGAGTCTGCCGTATTTTTGGTTTTAATGTAAATAAGATCCTGCTTTCCCTGCCTGAACGATCCGTATGATGTAAACCTTATTGAAAACGGGTCTACTGCTTTAGCGGCGGTTTCAAGAGCCTTCCTGAAGATCGGCAACTCGTCAGGTTCCGCTTCTCCGACAAAATGAAGAGTCAGGTGGAGGTTATCCATTTCCGCCCACCGGCCGTGTCTCACATGTTCCCGAAGATTGACCTGAAGTTTTCTGAGTATAGCAGCAGTTTCGGGAGTAAAGTTAACGGCATAAAATAATCTCATGCTTTATTGTACTATAATGTCGGCATGCCGGTACAGATAAATCAGTCCATATTTTTCTCCGCGGTCAGTTCCAGCCCGAATACGCTTTCCCGAACGTCATACTTGTTAAAAGCAGACCATTCCAGAAGCCTGCGGACCTCATCAGCCGTGTAGGCTGCCCGAAGAGAGCTCAGGAAGCCCGCTTTCATTACCTTGCCTTTGACGGTTAACAGCATCACTGCTACGATAATCGGGTTGATGTTTCTTTTCAGATCACTAATAAAAAGTCTTCCGCCTGGTTTAAGAACCCTGTATGCTTCGGAAAGAACCAGGTACGGGTTTTCCCATTCGTGCAGCGAGCCGTTGGAGAAGACGTGATCGGCTGAATTGTTCTCAAGCGGAACCGAAAGGGCGCTGCCTTCAATATAGCTTGCCCGTTCGTCAAGGCTGTATTCGCTACGGTTGGTTTCCGCCTGCCTGATCATGGCCCGGCTGATTTCTACGCCGGTGAGCTTTGTTCCGTCTGTATTTTTTAGCCATTCAAGGCCGAGGTAGCCCGGGCCGGGGCCTATCTCTACGGCGACTCCACTGTTTATTCCGCTTTGTATGATTGCGTCCGTCTCCAGAATTCCGCGATCACGGAAACTGCGCTGAAAGAGGTTGAAATCCCGGACTGTCGCTTCAGCCTGAATCCCTTCGTTTGTTTCGATTACTCTTGTTCTGTTCATTTTATTCCTCCTGGTTTTATGAATACAAGATTAAATATACAAACTTGTATAATAAGATTAAAAAAATACATTACTTAATAATTTCCTTCCGTCAGATTCATTTCAACCTCCCGTAGCCAGTCACGTTCTGCTTCAAGATGATACAGACTGTGTGTAAAGATTGAATTCGCAATTGGGGGAATATACGGGTTCTTCATTTCTGTCGACTGATGGAGCCTGAGGTTTTTAAGCACATATTCGGCTTCCATTATCCGGTTTCGAACCAGTTCCAGTCTTTTTTCAGTATCAAGTTCATTTAGAAAATACAGGCCGATGTCCAAAGGAAAATACTGCCTGTCATGTCCGGTCCATGTTTTAACAAGAAGATTATAAAACTCATTTTCACCCTTTTTTGTGATCCTGTATATTATCCTGGAAGGCCTGTTTCCGTGCTGTTCATGGCCTGCCTGTTCAACAAAGCCTTCTTCAGTAAGCTTTTTAAGCGCGAAATAAATGGAACCGAATGCTATTGAAGTCCAGTCTCCCATTTCCTGTTCAATCCTGGCTTTGAGTTCGTACCCGTGCATCGGTTCATGTTTCAGCATCCCGAGAAGGACAAGTTTTACAGACATATTAACCTTTAATATACAAGCTTGTATAAAGATAGCGTGGTTTTATCTTTTTGTCAATATAAACGGCAATTTATTATCCTGTATTGTTACAATAAGGCTTCTATCTCTGTTTCGAGCTCTTCGGGAAGTGTTTCCGGTTTAAACCTTTTTACAGGTTTTCCAGTGCGATCAACCAGGAATTTTGTAAAGTTCCATTTTATTGAAGTTCCGAACCTTGTTTTCACTTCTTTTTTAAGATATTTATAAAGCGGATCGGTGTTTTTGCCGTTTACATTTATTTTTCTGGAAACCGGAAAACTGACGCCGTAATTAACTTTGCAGAATTGAAGAATTTCTTCATCTGTTCCGGGTTCCTGATGGGCAAACTGATCACATGGGAAAGCAAGTATTTCAAGACCGGCATCCTTGTATTTTTTATAAAGCTTCTGAAAACCTTCATACTGAGGAGTGAGAATGCATTCACTTGCCGTGTTTACAATGAGAACCACCTTACCGGAATACTCGCTCATGGATTTTTTTTCTCCGTTGCCAAGTTCCAAAGTAAAACTGTAAAATTCTGATGACATAGTGTCTCCTTTCTGGTGTTGCCGGTTAAAGTTCAATTCCTTTTCTTGCCGGAATGCCTTTTTCATAATAGTGTTTTATCATTTTCATTTCAGTTACAAGATCAGCACGTTCTTTAAGCCATTCAGGAGCTGATCGGCCGGTAAACACAAGTTCGGTAGTGTCGGGTTTTTTACTTATAAATTCTTTCAGGCGTTCTTCAGCTACGATATTATAGCCGGCTACAAGATTGAACTCATCAAGGATCATAAGGTCGTAACCGCCCTCAAGCATTTCTTTTTCAATAGTTTCAATTCCTGTAAGGGCCGCTTCATAATCAGCCTCAGTCATCGGATCGCTGATGCTGCGCTTTGTACCGAATTGCTCCTGCTTTAAATTGTTGCCTGGAAAGCTTGCAAGGCCTTTTACCTCGCTGTAAGGGTGGTTTTTCAAAAATTGGCCGAAATATACCTTCATTCCGGCGCCGAGCGCCCTGACCGCGAGACCTATTGACGCAGTGGTTTTCCCTTTGCCGTCGCCCGTATATACCTGAATATATCCTTTTTTCATAATATTTTCTCCTGATACGGAAGAATAACATAGGGACCGGCGGTTCTCAAAGGGGTGAATTGATCTTTTTCCCGTAAGCTCTGAAATACCTGTTATTTTGACAGATTTGCTTTTTCAAACTCCAGGAGCTGTTTTTTTAGCTTGAGGCCGTACACGAATCCCGTAAGTTTTCCCCCCGCACCAATTACCCGGTGGCAGGGTATTATCAGCGGTACCGGGTTGCGGCTGCTTGCACCGCCTACTGCGCGCACGGCGGACGGGTTTCCTGCTGCAGCGGCAATCTCGCCGTAGGTTCGGGTTTCACCGTAGGGAATTCCCTGCAATTGCTTCCACACGCTTTTCTGAAAATCTGTGCCGTCTGGTGCAAGCCGCACGTCAAAAGTCTGTCTGGAGCCGGTAAAATATTCATTAATCTGTGTAACAATGCCGGAGAAAAAGGCATCTTTTCGCACCCAGTCCGGCGAAACCCTGAAAAGGCCTTTTCCGTCGTTTGTATTCATTTGCAGAAACTTCAGACCTTCATCATTTCCTGCAAGAATTATTTCGCAGAATTGAGTTTTGAATTGTGTATAATACATCATTTCACTCCTGCCGGTAATATTTTGCTGAACAGCTTTTTATAGGGATTTATCATCCCCTGCCTCAGTTGCTGCCTGATCTTTTTCCTCAACGGCGGTATTTTTGTAAGCAACATGCCGGCTGATATTGCCATTGCCATTATAAACCTTTTTTGCGGAAAATCATAAAGTCCTTGCTGTTTGTAAAATTCATGGTCGGCCTGAAAAACGAACCGCAGGTGACTGTATATGTCATCACGGAAAATCTTCATGCCGCCGATGCCCAAAAAGCTTTTTGGTTTTCTGACGCCTGCTTTATTCCAATCGTGAGCCTGATGCATAAGATGTTCAATACTTCGGGATACAAGGCTGTTGTCGGCAGGCTCATCTGTTACAAACCCAAGCAGGTTTCCGCCCATGGTTTCGGCATATCCCTGCAGGATTTCCCTGATATTGTGGTTCTGTGCAAGCGGGCCGCTTATAATAAACCCTATCTGTTTTCCGACAAGTCTCGGCTGATGAGTGTAGTTAAATGTTCTTTCAAGATATCGCTGCCATACAGATGAAAGGTAACGGTCGTGTATAGCCCCGGTAAAAATGATTATATCAGCCTTAAGAATCGTATTTCGGTGAAGGTTGATTAGATTATCTTTGCCTTCATAGGCGCAGATGTTGTCGAATCCGCACTTAAGGCACCCGGCGCAGGGCCCGAATTTCAGACTGCCGAGATCTATTGTTTCCGCTCCGGGTTTAATGCCGGCAGCCAGGGCAGCCATTTTCCGGACGTTGCTGTCTTTGTGTTCAAGATCTCCTACTATGCAAACCTTCTGCGGGCCGGGTTGCTGAACAATTGAGTTTGTGTTTTCCGGGACGAAGCTGAATGTTTCATTTGTAACCGGGGCAAAACCCCTGGATACCGGTCGTCCGGTTCTTACCGATTGCGCCCAACCGGAAAATAGTTTGTCGAAACCTGTTCGAAAATCTTCATTACGGAGGTCGTCCATTTTTGCAGTAATTCCTTCAAGGAAGTTCATTCCGAGGTCATCGCAGACAGCCTGAATGTAGTTTATTGCCGTATGATCGAAAAAATGTATCGAGGTGCTTAATGCGGCAGTATATTTGCCTTTGAATGTGCCGGTTTTTTCCCGTTCGAAAACAAGTTCGATAAAGCGTTTGTACTGTGAGCAGACAAGCATGTAATACAGCGGAAAAGCCCAAAGGACCAGGTCGGAATTATCGATTTTATCCATAACAGTTTCAAAAGCTGCCCGGTTCTTTTCGTATTTTGTGCAGTTCTGTGCCGCGTTAATAAATTCATAATTATGTTGAGGGAAGCGTAACTCAAGGTAACGCATATACTGAACCGAGACGCTTGTTTCTCCCTTGGGAGAACCGTTTAATATGATTATTTTTAATCGTTCCATCCGTGAAACCTCCTCATGAGTTTCTCTATTTCAAATTTTCCGGAGATCGTGGCGCTGACGATTAGCACTCCCCCCAACCTTTGAAGAAGTTCCCTGGCCTCTTCGAGACTCACGGGAGTGTCGCTCAGGTAATCCTGGGTAGCCAGTCCGTGAGTGTATATGAACATATCCCTGAAAAGATCAAGAAGCTTTTCCTCCTTGAGTTTTTCCAAAAACTTATCCTTCTTCATTTTTATTAGAATAGGAGCCGAAAAAGGATCATCTGCGGTGAAATTCCATCTCCACCCGCCCTTTACAAAAAGTCCCTTGAAAAGTTCCGGTTCGTTTCGGGCGAACAGGAAATAACCCAGGCCGGTAGCGAGAAAGTTGCTCTCGCTGTCTTCATATTCCAGGATAAGATCCTGTGAGTAGCGCTTTACCCGTTTCATCAGGACTTCTTCCAGTTCTTCAATCGAATTAAAAAAACTGTATATTGGCTGGGTTGAGCATCCGAGCCTCTTTGCAATATTTCTTGCGGACAGCTGTTCAAAGCCCTCTTCCCTCACAAGTTCAAATGCTGCTTCAATAATTATTTCCGAATTGTATTTACCTTTCGGCGGCATATTCCCTCCATTTTTATTTATATCATTCAACGGTTATCTTCAGGCCCGACAGATTCTTTTCGAGTTTGAATGAAATCATGCTGAATTCGGGCCATCCGGGATGGGCGGTTTCATTCCAGCTCATCCCCCAGGGTTCGGAGGGCCCAAACAGCCCCCTGTTGAGTTTTTCATTGCCGTCGGTGTCTACAAAGCATCTTATACCGTAGATGCCCGGCGGGACATTATCGAATTCAAAATCTATCAATGCGGCGCCCGAAGAAACCCTGATCTCTTTTACGGCCAGGCCCGTCATGGGCCTGCTGAATGTTTCCTCGTCTACAAGCATTATCAGAAGGGTTCCGTCCCTGCCGCTTTTACAGTAAACTGTTCCGCCGGCGTTCAGCTGGGCGTTGAGTCTGTATCCTGATGAAACAAGAAGAATAAAAACCAGGATAAGTCCCGTTTTTTTTGAAAGCATTGCCAACTCCAAATATATTACAACCGTTTTATAACACCTATAATATAACGTGTGTTATGTTATAGATCAAGGTTTTTTCTTATGATTACGGCGCAAAAGCGATATTTCTTTCTGATTTTGCCCGACTCGACCATGGTTAATTGACATTAACTATGGTTTGTGATAGCATTAGCTAAGACTAATAAAGTTTGCAAGGGGATCCTTATGAGACAAAAAAGATGTCGCGGGTACCATTTTTCAACTGCAGCAGATTTGAAAGAAGGACAGAAAGCCTGTATCGCGGAACTCGGGCCGGGACGAGGGTTCAGGGCAAAGATGCTTGGTCTTGGGTTAAGGCCCGGTGCAGAGATGAGATTGATAAACGGATACAAACATGGTCCGTGCGTTATCGAAATAAACCGCAGAAAGGTAATGCTGGGCCGTGAAATGCTGACCGGAATAATATTAGAGGGAGAGAAATAATGAAAGAGCTGCTTAAATTGTCGGCTATGAAACCTGAAGAAAAGGCGGTCATAACGGGCTACCGGGAAGGCAGGAAAGACTACCGCAGAAAACTTTTGTCTTTCGGCCTTACTCAGGGCACTGAAATAGTAATGAAGAAAACAGCGCCGCTGGGCGATCCGGTTGAAATATCGGTCAGGGGCTATAACCTCAGCCTCCGCAAGGCTGAAGCCGAGGTTCTTGAGCTGGAGGCCTGCAAATGAATACTGCAACAGAAACAAAAACAATAACGGTAGCGCTCGCGGGTAATCCGAATTGCGGAAAGACTACAATTTTTAACGGACTTACCGGTTCCACCGCAAAAGTCGGCAACTGGCCCGGCGTAACTGTTGAGCGCAAACAGGGCCTGTTAAAAACGAAAAAGTCGGATTACAGAGTAGTTGATCTTCCCGGTATATACAGTCTTTCTGCAGAGTCTGAAGATGAGCGCGTCGCACGTGATTTTCTCATCAGCGGTAATGTTGATTGTGTTGTCAGTATTATTGATGCGGCAAATCTTGAACGTAATCTTTATCTGACCGGAACGATTCTGGAAGCCGGACTTCCGGTTGTTATAGCACTTAATATGATGGATGCGGCAGAAAAGGAAGGCCTCGGCATAGATGTTGAAAAACTTTCCCTGAAGCTCGGCTGCCCGGTAATTCCGCTTTCTGCAGTAAGAAAGGATAGCCTGGATAATTTCAGGAATGAATTAATCAGTGTGCTTGAAAAATTGCCGTCGGTTTCGGTTTATCCAGTTGAATACTCTCCGGAAATCGAAGCGGCGGTAGGGACTCTTGCCTTAAGGCTGGGGGCGCTTGCCAAAGAATTAAAAATCAATTCAAAATTTCTTGCTGTTAACCTTCTCGAGGAAGATGAATATATAACTTCGCTTGCAGAGGGGAGTATCAAACGTATTGAAGTAGATGCCCAAATTGAAAAGCTGGAAGCCTCAATGAAAACAAGCGTTGATATGAGTGTTGCCGAAGATCGTTATTCATGGATTACCGGGGTTTGTGATTCTTGTGTTAAGCATCCTGAAGAAAAAGCGGAAACTTCCAGCGGAGCGGATAAACTTCTTATGCACAGGATCTGGGGCATTCCAATTTTTATAGGTGTTATGTACCTTGTTTTCTGGGTAACAATGAGCATCGGCGGCGCATTTATAGACTGGTTTGATATTGTTTTCGGCGGAATCTTTGTCGACGGTCTCGGAACTCTGCTGTCGAATATCGGAAGTCCGGAATGGCTTACTTCGATAATCGCAGGCGGTATTGGCGGAGGTATTCAGACCGTTTCGACTTTTGTTCCCATTATTTTTGTAATGTTTTTTATGCTGGCTATTCTTGAAGATTCCGGGTACATGTCCAGAGCTGCTTTTGTTATGGACCGTGCAATGAGGGCAATCGGTCTACCGGGCAAGGCGTTTGTTCCCATGCTTGTCGGTTTCGGCTGTACTGTTCCGGCTATTATGGCGACCAGGACTCTGGAATCGAGGCGGGACAGATTCATGACCATCTTTATGTCCCCGTTTATGTCCTGCGGTGCCCGTCTGCCTGTTTATGCGCTGTTCACAGCCGCTTTTTTTGGAACACGTTCCGGAGCCGTTGTATTCTCGATTTACGCAGCGGGGATTGTGCTGGCAATTCTTACGGGACTATTACTTAAAAGCAGTATCCTGAAGGGTGAATACTCTCCTTTTGTCATGGAGTTGCCCGAATATCACCGACCGCGTTTGGGGCAGATAACAAAAAGCGCCTGGCGGAGACTTAAAGTTTACCTTTTCAGGGCGGGAAAGGTGATCATTCTTGTCGTGCTGGTTCTGGCGTTTTTCAACTCGCTTGGAACGGACGGTTCCTTCGGAAATGAAGATTCGGAAGAATCGGTTTTATCTGTTGTAGGAAAAGCTATTACTCCGATTTTTACCCCCATGGGAATTGAAAAGGAGAATTGGCCTGCCACCGTAAGTCTGTTTACCGGCCTTTTTGCCAAAGAAGCTGTGGTCGGAACGTTGAATTCTCTGTATGCGCAGGAAGCTGTTACGGAAGATGCTGCCGAAAGCGATGATGATTCCGGATGGGGGCTCGGCCCGGTTCTCGGCGAAGCTTTTATAACCCTCGGAGAAAACCTTGCCGGCATCTTCGGCGGTCTGTCCGATCCCTTCGGCGCCGGAATTATTAACGGAGATGAAGAGGTGACAGGCGAAGAGCTTGAAACCGGAGACAGCGTCTTTACCGGGCTGAGGAACAACTTTACGCCCGTAAGCGCCTATGCTTATCTTCTCTTTATTCTGATCTACTTTCCATGCGTTGCCGCCCTGGGTGTAGCCGTTCAGGAAACAGGCAGGGCCTACGGAACACTTCTCGTTACTTACCTGACCCTTCTCGCCTGGATTGTTGCTACCCTGTTCTATCAGATTTTTCAGGGAGGTCAGGTAGTCTGGATAGTAGTTCCCGTAATCCTTGCACTTGCCATATATTTTAGTTTCAGGGCAATGGGCAGAAAATCAAAAAGTCTTTCCCTTCAATAAGGATTTTACATAATAAAGTCCTGCACAGGTATTAACGGTGCAGGACTTTTTTTTTAGAATTTCATAGCTGTCCAAAACAATCATAACAGCTCCATTTGAAGTTTTAAGCCTGGCTCATTTCTGCCGGGCGGCGGTAGTTTATTCAGAATATTCCAGAGATCTTTTCTGGTCGTCAGGATTGATGGAAGCAATTTCATAAGCGAATAATGAGTCCATCCACCGGAAGATAACATCTTCAGATATTGCAGCATCAGATGAGTTATCAATGCTATCCAGATCTGAGTCATTACTGCATTTTTCGTCGTTCCAAAAAACTTCTTTATTTTCAGGTTCTGTTTGATTGTTTTGAAGAATATTTCTATCTGCCATCTGTCCTTATAGACAGCAGCAACTGTTGTAGGTGCCCAATCAAGCTGATTTGTAAGAATTACAATATATTTTCCTGTTTCCGGATCTTTTATTCTAATTCGCCGTAATTGGAGTGGTCACTTCTTGCTGGTGTAGTATCCTCGCATTTCAATTATTTGATCTGATGAAATATTTTCATATTTTGAAACATTATTTCTTTGAACAACTTTATAATCTGCATTCTTTTTCATACGAGTAATAAAATAAATGCCTGCAATACAATAACTTGCAAATAATTTGAAATCTGTATAGGCCCGATCGAATGCAACTACATCACCTTTATTGAATTTCATTTTCTTGAGTGAATTAAGCTCATGGGTTTGAGCTGTTGTAACAGATACAAAGTCCGGAATATATCCGCTGTGATCAAGTTTTACATTAAGTTTGATTCCGCCTTTATTCTTTCTAAACTTCGCCCATGGAAATACTGACAGGCATAAATCGATGGTTGTCGCATCAACACTGTACAGCGGATTTTTAAATCTATGCTTATGAGACCTTTTCATTTTAAGGATCTTTGTCAGCAGGTTATTGAATACATTTTCATAAATTTCTGAGGGTCTGTTGTTATTTGCATAGGAAAGTGTTGAGCGTTTAAGCTTTTTTACCCCCAAATGATAAAGCATGTTTTTAATCGAATCCAATGCTGTTTCTATGCCTCTAAGTCCGGTCTGTCCTGTAAATTGGGCAAACAGCATTGAAACAAATTGTTCCCAACAGGAGAATCCTTTTGAAGCAAAATCTCCTTTATACTTTCTGACAGATCTTTCAAATTCATGTCTCGGAATGATTTGAAGTATCTGATTTAAAATGCTATTCTTATAACTCATTGCCTGTTTTCCTTCCGTTGTAATGATTTAAGCTTGCCCGCTCAATTCATTATAACCAGGGATTCAGGCTATTAATAGTCCTTATTTTGGACAGCTATGTTAGAATTTCTTTTTATAAGGGGCAAAATAGTGTATTCTGAGCTTATGGGAAAAGATCAGGTTTATGATTTGGAAGAATTAACAAAGAAATTCCCGGCGGCGGCGGAGTACTTGATTGAAATATTTATCACAAACCGGGATTACGGTATTGTAAAAAACTCGGTAATAGCGGCTCGTCTGGGAGTATCGAAACCCGCCGTAACACAGGCCATGAATCGTTTGAAAAGATACAGCCTTATTGAGCAGGATCTATACGGCTCGATAAATCTGACGGCTTCAGGCAGAATAACAGCCTCAAGGCTTCTGAAAAGACACTATCTGATTGAACATCTTCTTATAAAAATGCTTGATTATCACTGGGTTAAATCGGATGAGGAAGCTTCCAGGCTGCAGGCTGCAATATCTGATGATTTCGCATATTTTCTCCATGATAAACTGGGCAGACCGGAAACCTGTCCTCACGGCAATCCTTTTCCCGGTTCACCCCTGGAAAATGAAATCCTTGCGGCGCCACGTCTCAGTCAGGCAGTTGAAAGCAGCAATGTCCGGCTTGTCAGGATAACTGAAGAAGGGGAAGCCGAGGAAGGTCTGCTCCAGTTCTGTTATGAAAATGAACTCAGACCGGGGCGCAGAATGATGGTTGACGCAGTTGAAACCGAGGGGATCAGGGTTACAATTGACGGCGGCAAAGCACTTCTTGTTCCAAATAAGTATGCGGAGTATATCTGCGGTTCGGCAGATTAATAGAAAATAGTATATAATACCTTTCTTCTGAATCATTATCAAATAAATTTAATAATCTATATATTCTCTGCGTACGGATATCGTGTTTTGCTCTAAATTTAATGATGATAGCGTTCTGTTAAGGCTCTGGTAAAGCCGAAATCGTATTGACAGCTGTGTAATGTTGGCGCAAACTCTATTTATATTTTCATTGATACAGAGGTGCAGAGAATGAAAGACCAGTCTTATAATGCGTTTAAAATGGCACAACAGCAGTTCGACAATATTGCCGAATATCTTATGCTTGATCAGGGCACAAGAGATCTTTTAAGGGTTCCCATGCGGGAATATCATGTAAATATCCCCGTGAGAATGGATGACGGGAGTGTTAAGGTTTTCAACGGATTCAGGTGTCAGCATAATGATGCGCTTGGTCCGGGGAAAGGCGGAATCAGATTTCATCCGCTTGAAACAATTGACACCGTCAGAGCTTTATCCATGTGGATGACCTGGAAATGCAGCGTAGTGGATATTCCTTTGGGCGGAAGCAAAGGCGGAGTAATATGTGATCCGCATCATCTTAGCGCAGGAGAACAGGAAAGAATCTGCAGGGGCTGGATTAGACAGCTTGCGGGTGCGCTTGGGCCGGTTCGCGATGTTCCGGCGCCGGATGTAATGACTAACGGCCAACATATGATCTGGATGCTGGATGAGTACGAAGCCATAACCGGAGCAAAATATCCCGGTGTAATTACCGGTAAACCGGTCGGTCTCGGCGGGTCCCTTGGAAGAACTGAAGCAACCGGTTTCGGGGTGATATTTACCCTGCGAGAGGCCTTGAAGGAACTTAATATGTCGCCTGAAAAAACAATCGCCAGTATTCAGGGGTTTGGCAATGTTGCCCAGTATGCAATACAGTTGTATGAACAGCTTGGCGGAACTGTTGTTTGCGTATCCTGCTGGGATCAAAAGGAGTCGAAATCATTTTCATTCAGGAAGAAAGACGGGATAAACCTTGAAGAGCTTCGGGGAATAGCCGACCGGTTCGGAGGTATAGACCGTGAAAAGGCAATTTCACTGGGATATGAGGTGCTTCCGGGGGATGTCTGGATTGAGCAGGATGTTGATATTATTATTCCTGCGGCACTTGAAAATCAGATAACCAAAGAGACTGTTGGAAAAATAGGCAAAGGTGTAAAGATAATTGCCGAAGCGGCCAACGGTCCGACGACCCCTGAAGCAGATGAAATTTTAAAAGAGCGCGGAATATTTATAATTCCGGATTTTCTCGCAAATGCCGGGGGAGTAACATGCAGCTATTTTGAGCAGGTACAGAATAATATGAATTATTACTGGGAAAAAGATGAGGTGATAAGTAAACTTGATCTAAAGATGACTTCAGCGTTTATGTCTGTTTCGGAACTTGCCGGAAAGAATAATCTTTACATGAGAGATGCTGCATACATAATTTCTGTTAATCGTGTGGCCGACGCCTGTAAACAGCGTGGCTGGACTTAATAATATTGCCGGATACCGTGCCGGTATCCGGCGTTTTTATCTTTATGAACAATAAAATATCATTTATTGGAAGCGGAGCTCCGGGAGGAAAAGGTTCCGGCCTTATCAGGATACAATCGCTGATAGACGAATATTTTTCTGATGTTGGCAGGCACGGAATCTCTGTCGGGGTTCCCGAAATGACAGTCATTCTTTCTGATGTATTTACTCTTTTTATTAATGAAAATAAATTAAGATCTGAACTCATAAACAACAAGACAGATGAACAGATTTCACTTTTATTTAACAAAGCTTCTTTTCCGCCGTTTTTGATCGGAGAGGTAAGAAAGATTTCAAACGGCAGGAAAGGCCCTCTTGCAATACGTTCCTCCAGTCTGACCGAAGATTCTTTAAACAGGCCTTTTGCCGGATTGTTTGCAACAAAAATGATTCCCAATAATCATCCTGACCCTGATGTCAGGTTTCTGCAGCTTATTAATGCTGTAAAGTTTGTGTATTCATCAGTCTGGTTCGAAGCCTCCCGGGACAGTTTTAAATCAGCCGGTATTGATATTGATATGGAAAGGATGGCGGTCATTATCCAGAGGGTTCACGGTAAATCATACGGAAGATATTTTTATCCGGCATTTTCAGGCGTCGGCCGTTCATATAATTATTATCCTTTCAGCGGATGCAAGCCGGAAAGCGGTATTGTGGAACTTGCGGCCGGACTTGGAAAGACAATTGTTGACGGCGGACGAAAATGGATATACAGTCCTGAAAAACCTGCTTCACCGCCTCCCGCATCGTTGAAAAACCTTCTTGATGCCGGGCAGACTGATTTCTGGGCAATTGATTTAAAACCGCCGGATAAGGAGTCGCCTCTTGATGAAAAAGAGTTTTTGTCGCTGCAGCCTGTAAAAAGCCTTGAAGAAAGTAAAATTATTAGCAGCCTCTGCTCGACATATTCAAGGTCCTCCGACAGGCTGGAAATGGGTTTTCTTGACTCCGGTTTCAAGCTAATTGATTTTTCACCTATTCTTAAAGGCGAAATAATAAATTTAAACAGACTTGTTACGGATATTCTTGATAAATGCAGGGAAAAAACAGGTTCCGAAATAGAAATCGAATTTGCCGTCAATATTGATTTTCCTCAAAAACCTACGGCTGATTTCGCCTTTCTTCAAATAAGGCCCATGAAAAGACTTAATACCTGTATTGTCCCTGATATATCTTCTTTCGACAGGAGTAAACTGGTTGCCTATACCGATAATGCCCTGGGGAACGTATATATTGAAAATGTTGAAGATTTTGTCTATATAAATCCGCAAAGATTTTCCGCATTGAAAACAGCCGAGATGCCGCTGGAAATTGAGAGAATCAACCGGAAACTGGTTGTTGAGGGCAAGAGATATATTTTGTCCGGGTTCGGCCGCTGGGGATCTTCGGACCCGGCATTAGGAATTCCGGTCAGCTGGTCCCAGATTTCCGGGGCTTCCGTAATCATCGAATCCACGCTGCCGGAGATGAATCCGGAACTCAGTCAGGGTTCGCATTTTTTTCATAATATTCTGAATACTGACACAGTGTATTTCTCGATAGATTCCTGCAGCCGGGACAATGACAGCTTTATAGACTATAATTATCTGGAGTCTCAACAGACTGTTTTTGAAGGCAAGTTTTTTAAGCACATAAAATTTGAAAAAAGTATTAAAATAATAGCAGACGGAAATACCCGGAAAGGAATTATTATACTATGAACGGTAATTCATTCGATGAGAATACGTTGATTCAGAATCTAAATGAAAGAGCAAAAGAGCTCCAATGTCTTTACAGAGTCAAGGAAGTTGTCAACAAGGAACAGCTCAGTATAGAGGATGTGTTCCCCAGGCTTATAGATATTATTCCTTCCGGGTGGCAGTTTCCGGCGTTCTGCTCAGTAAGGATCGTTTATAGAAATAAAAGTTATACGACGGACGGGTTCTCGACATCAAAATGGTTCCAAAGTGCGGAATTAATACTTCGCGGCGAGCCGGTCGGTATCATAGAAGTTCACTTCAGCGACGGTTCAACACGGTTGTCAAGTCCGTTTCTTCCTGAAGAACAGCAATTGCTTAATACCATAGCCGAAAGAATTGAAAATTTTCTCTTTCAGCAGGATCTTCAGTTTTCGCTTGAACAGTGGGAGAAAGCCAGGCAGGATATCGATGCCAACAAAAAGCCGGACTGGATGGTTATTCTTGAACTGGTGGAAAAAATGGACAGTATTCTTTTCAGGAAAATATCCAGACGTATGCTGAACCGGCTGTGTCTGCTGGGCGTCCGGGAAGCTCAGAGCGTTCTCGGATGTATGGGCCTTCAGAAACAATGCGAAAATATTACTGTTCTTCAGGATGTGAATATCCCGTCTCTAAAAATTAACTTTGAACTGTACGATAAATTTAATCAGCATATTTTCAAGATTGCATCCCAGAATTTGTCTGAGGACGAAATAAAAATATATCTGAATAAATGGATCAAAGAAGATAAAACAGGCTTTCTTGTCAGTGCGCTGGAGAATTTCAATACTCCGTTATCGGGAATTGCCGCGGCCATTTCAAGATTTCATCATTTGAACCAGTCTCATTTTGAGATTTCCAGTTATTCGAGAACAAATATTAATGCGCTCTTTATACAGCGTGTATTTACTGAACAGATGGAATTTATAAGATCAGCAAAAGATTACCTTGATGTAAATGATTTTTATTCAGTACTGCAGCACGCAATATACCCTAATAACAGTCATGGAAAACTTGGAGGCAAAAGCGCCGGTCTGTTTATTGCCGGGCAGTTTCTGAAAAAGGCGGGCATAGATGTAAGTATTCCGAAAACCTGGTATATATCTTCGGATTATATGCATAAATTTATTTATTATAATAACCTTGAAGAATCTCTTGAACAGAAATACAAGGATATAGAAGAAATCAGGGCGGATTATCCGAATCTGATACAGGTTTTCAAGAACTCGAATTTTCCAATCGATTTTGTCAACGGACTGTCAATGGCTATGGAAGACTTCGGAAACAAACCCGTTATTGTAAGAAGTTCCAGCCTGCTGGAAGACCGTTACGGAACTGCTTTTTCGGGTAAATATAAAAGTCTTTTTCTTGCCAATCAGGGATCCAGAGAGGAGCGTCTTACGGCTGTACTGGATGCTATAGCAGAAATATATGCTTCAACTTTCGGCCCGGATCCGCTTGAATACCGAAAAGCGCATGGTCTTCTTGAATTTCATGAGGAGATGGCTGTTATTATTCAGGAGGTTGTCGGAGAACAGGCGGGAGACTTTTTTTTCCCTTCTTTTGCAGGCGTAGGATTCGGCCGTAATGAATATCGCTGGTCCCCGAGGATTTCAAAGGAAGACGGTCTGCTCAGGATAGTTCCCGGTCTCGGAACCCGGGCTGTCGACAGGTTAAGCGATGATTATCCCGTATTAATCTGCCCGGGAAATCCGGGGATGAAGGTAAATCCTTTGCCGTCCGAAGCTGTAAGGTATTCACCCAGAATGATGGATGTGATAAATCTGCGTACGAATATATTCGAAACCGTTAATGTCAGAGATTTTCTGAGAAACAACCCGGTTACATATCCCGATATGGATCTTCTGTTTTCTGTATTTGAAGATGATATTTTCAAGAACAGGAATAAATTTCAGCTTGATACGGCGAATGATGATCTTGTGTTTACTCTTGATCCGCTGATTCGAAATACAGGTCTTATTGAAAAAATAAAATCCATAATAGATGAACTGAAAGAACGTTTAAATACAATTGTTGATATAGAATTCGCTTTCAGCGGCGGCCGGCTTTTTCTTCTCCAGTGCAGGCCCCAGGCCGGGGTTCGGGAAAGCCTTCCTCAGCCCATTCCCAAGGATATAAACGAGAACCAGGTTCTTTTTACAGCGAAGAAGCATATTGCAAACGGGCTTGTTGATAATATCGACTATATTGTTTATATAGATCCTGAGGCCTACAATGATTTACCGTCGTTTGAACAGCTGGAACGCGTGGGGGCCGCTGTCGGCAGGCTGAATTCAATTCTTCCGAAACGCCGTTTTATTCTTATGGGGCCGGGGCGTTGGGGAAGCCGCGGAGATATTAAACTGGGAGTAAGGGTTAATTACTCGGATATTAATAATACCGCCATGCTGATTGAGATTGCCAGGAAAAAAGGGGATTATCTTCCCGAAGTCTCTTTCGGAACTCATTTTTTTCAGGATCTTGTTGAGGCCGAAATAAAATATCTTCCTTTGTATCCCGACGATCCCGGAATATTGATGAAAGATGCATTTTTAACGCGTTCAAAGAATATACTTACTGAGATACTTCCGGACTTTTCGGAGCTCTCCCGTGTTATTTTCGTAACCGATATCAGAAAAGAAACAGAAGGAAAGGTCTTGAAGGTTCTTATGAACGAGGAGATTAATGAGGCGATCGCCATTTTTTCCGATCCCTCTTCTTCCGGTAAACAAATTGATATATATTCCCATAACAACGAAACACATGAAGATTACTGGAGCTGGCGCTATTCAATGGCGGAAACTATTGCGGAATCGCTGGATGCCGGGTTCTTCGGGGTGAAGGCCTTTTATCTCTTCGGCAGCACAAAGAATGCAACCGCCGGACCGATGAGCGATATTGATTTGATAATTCATATTGGTGATGACGCCGGGAAAAAGGAAGCGCTTGCCCTGTGGCTTGACGGCTGGAGCCGGGCTTTGGGCAGGATTAATTATCTGCGGACCGGTTATAAAACTGAAGAATTACTCGATGTTCATTATCTTACAGATTCGGATATTGAAAAACGAACCAGTATTGCGGTAAAAATAAATGCAGTTACCGATGCCGCAAGAGAACTTAAATTAGGATCTGAAAATGCCTGATGCTGTTTTTGTTACGGATCTTCACGGAAAAAAAGAAAGGTACCTTTCCCTGTTTGAATATTTACTCGGCAACCCTCCGGACATTCTTCTTGTCGGAGGAGATCTCCTTTCGCCTTTTATGCCCGCGACGGATTCTGCGGTTCCCGGAGGTAGTGATTTTATAAACGGATTCCTCGTGAAAAACTTTACTGATTTAAAAAATCGTCTCGGCAAAAAATATCCGGAAACATTAATTATTATGGGAAACGATGATCCGAAATATTTTGAATCAGCCCTGGTTTCCGGCGGCGCAAACGGACTGTGGACATATATCCATCAGCGTAAAGTGCTGGCGGAAAGCTATTCCTTTTACGGTTATAACTATGTACCGCCGACGCCTTTTATGCTGAAAGACTGGGAACGGTATGATGTTTCCAGATATATCGATGTCGGATGCATCAGTCCCGAAGAAGGCCGGCGATCTTTTCCGGCCAGCGAGCATGAACAGAAGTGGACTACAATAAAAGATGATATTGATGATTTGACTGCTGATGAACAGCTTGATAAGGCAGTGTTTCTGTTTCACGCACCGCCCTACAGTACGGATCTGGATCTGGGCGATGTAGGGGCCGCAGTTGTAGATCATGTCCCGGTCGATGAGCATCTTGGAAGTATTGCAATTTACCGTTTTATTGAGGAGCGTCAGCCGCTTCTGACTTTACACGGGCATGTGCATGAATCTGCAGGATTGAGCGGAAGCTGGATGCAGAAAATAGGCCGGACCGTATGTATTAACGGAGCGCATGACGGTGATGAGCTATCTGTAATCAGAATACCGCTTGACAGTCCGGAAGACTCAACAAGGCTGCTTATATGAAATGATCGGGGGCATTATAAATGATGATGTTTAAAGAAATTGAAGGATTGCCGGACTACTCGGAAATAATTGATTTAATTAATGCTGAATGGCCGCGGGAATTCGGTGAGAAAACAGATTCTGAAAAGATTGCGGATATGATTGATAGTCACAATACCGATAAAGACCGTGTTAAATACCTTTTTGACGGAGATGTTATAGCAGGTTTCTACCGTTATTCCCTTTGGCCGCGTGATGCCCGTATTACTGAAACAGCGCATATTTATGATATAGCGGTTCTGCCTTCAAAACAGAAACAGGGCCTGGGAACGTTAATGATGGATGATCTGATTAAGGATTGCCGCAGAAGGAAGCTATACAGACTTTTAAGCCGAAGCTTCAGGAATAATGAGGCTTCAATACGTCTACATAAACGGTTTGGTTTTCATATGCACCTTGAAACAGAAGATTCCATTGTTTGGGAACTGATAATATGCAAAGCGGATTGATTCCGCACTCCAAAGGTGTTATCCTTTATAATATCAATTTTCAGGAAGGTGGGCTGTGAAAAATAAAATTGCTGCAATAATTCTGATTGTACTGCTGATGAGTATGATTTTTTCGGTACAGGTCTTTGCTGTAGAAGAAGGAGATGATGCTCCGGCGTTTGTACTTACGGATATCGGGAAAAACTATGTTTTTTCAAAGAAAACCTATGGAACCGGGTGGCTGCTGATAGATTTTTATGCAACCTGGTGTGAGAACTGTAATGAAGAACTTCCTCATGTCGAAGAGCTTTACAACGAATTTGCAGACAGGGATTTCGACGTTTTTCTTATGGCCACCGACAATGAAGGGCTTGATGTGGTAGTTCCGTTTTTTGCAGACAGACCCACACCGGTGCAGATCCTGATAGATAAATATCAGAAAGCCTCCGGAGCATTCGGCGTTGAAGCGCTTCCGACAATGTTTCTGGTTAATCCTGACGGTAAAATAGCCTTTAAAACAGTCGGGTACCATGAAGAAGATATCGATAACATAAGGCAAATTCTTTCAGGAGCATTTAATGGCTAAACCGGTTGCTTTCAGACTGCTGCTTGCCGTTCTGACTTTAACCGTTTTATCATCAGCAGGCATATTTGCCGATACGGATGTTTCCATTTACTATACAGCATCACTCAATGGAAACCTTATAGGCTGTGAGTGTAAGGGAGTGCCAAAAGCCGGGCTGTCCACTACTGCAGCATATATACGCGGACTTGATCCGGAATCGTCAGTGATAATAGATCTCGGTGATTTTAACGATGCCCGCACAGACAAGCTTCTAAGCGCCAAGCTTGTGGAATTGTATTCCGGGCTTGGTTATGATGCGGCGGCTCTCGGCGATCAGGAGCTGGGATCAGGCGTCGATTTTTTTAAATCCATATCAGGGGAGATTGCGTTTATAGCGGACAACGTAAAAATAGACGGTAAACCGGTCAATCAAAAGCCTTTAATCATTGAGAGGAAAGGAATTAAAATCGGAATTGCAGCAGTAATAGATCCAGGTGTGTTTTTCTTTTATCCGGAGGACGTCAAATCAAGGGTCAGTGTTTTTTCACCGGTCGATTCGGCTGTGCAGGCATACAAGGCTCTGGTCGACGGCGGCGCGCATTACAAGCTGCTGGTTTATCATGGGAATCTTGATGCTTCAAAGGAAATATTTGCTGATCAAACCGGATGGGACGCGATCCTGTCGGCGCATGATCAGATACTTTATGAGAATATCGACGGACAGCGGGTGATTGCTTCTCCCGGTGAGGAAGGCAACAGGGTCGGAAGGCTCGAACTGTCGTTCAGATTAAAAAAGCTGAAATCTGTTTCAAACAGTATGCGCTACTTTACATATGAAAAGGACCCTGAAGATCCGATTATTCTTCAGGCGTTTGAAGATTATAAAAAGGAATTAATCAATAACCTGAAGAATGGAAAAAATTAACAGACTGAACAGATTATTTATAACTCTTGCTTTTTCCTTTCTGGTTTTATTTTCGGCTGCAGCCCAGGATGACGGCGGCAATCTCGAATTCAGCATAACCGACTGGAATACAGGCTCGATTGAGTACGGGGATGTTGTTGAACAGCCGGTTAAAATTACCAACAACACTACGGAAAATGTTACAGTTGATTTAATCAGTACCTGCAGCTGTATGACAACTTATCCTGAAAGCCTTGATATATCCGCCGGAGAATCGGCGGAATTTACAATTGTTTTTGACAGCCATGACGATTCCGGCGACTTCGAAAAACTGCTTATAATTCAGACCAATTCAGATGCAATGCCCAAGGGCTTTTTTGTAGTTACAGGCAGTGTGGATGTTTCGTCGGTATCTGCAGATGCAGCGGATGATTCGACAATGCCGGCTGAACCGGAATCTTCCGCGGGTATTATGTCCGGGGAAGGGACAACAGAGATTCCCCGTTATTACTATACCCCGGGCTGCAAGAGCTGCAACCGGTTTCTCCGTGATGCCGAAATTAATATTGACAAGCGGGATATAACAGAAGCTGAGTATTATGAAGAACTGCAGCAGCTGTTTGCCGACCGCGGAACATCGTTAAAAGAGATCCCGGTTTTTGTTACGACAGAGGATATTTATCAGGGTGAAGAAGCCGTCATGGCAGGTTATACCGCGCTGCTGGCCGGCGACTCCGGCCGGGATACAGGCGCGTCCGGAGAAAATGAAAGCAAGGGAAATAAATCTGATGGAATAAGCATGTCTCTGGCTGCGGTTCTTGCCGCCGGATTGCTGGACGGAGTAAACCCCTGTGCTTTTACGACCTTGATATTTTTATTAAGCGCGCTGAGTGTTGCCGGAAGAAGCCGGCGCGAGACACTGATTATCGGACTGTTTTTTACGGTAACGGTATTTATAACCTATTATCTGATAGGGCTGGGATTTTTCAAAATTATAAGAATTGCCGATTCGTTTGAGCTGGTAAGCCGGATAATAAGGTGGGTTCTTTTTGCTGTTCTTGTTGTCTTTGCGGGGTTGAGTTTTTATGATTACGGGAAAATTCGCTCTGGAAAGACAAAAGATATAATTTTACAGCTTCCGGATTCTGTAAAACGGCGGATGCATGATTCTATAAGGTCCTATACGAAATCAGCGGCTCTTGCCGGAAGTTCAATTGTTATGGGCTTTCTGATATCGATATTTGAACTGGGTTGTACAGGGCAGATCTACTTTCCGACTATTACTTATATTATTCAGACTGATAAAGCTGCTTCGGGTTATTTTTACCTTGCATTGTATAATCTTGCATTTATTATTCCTCTGGCTGTAGTCTTCATTGTCGTATATCTGGGGATTACATCCAAAAAGATTACCGGAATATTTCAAACCAACCTGGGGATAATCAAAATTCTTACCGGCCTGCTTTTTCTCAGCTTTGCAGTCTTGATGCTCATTCTTTAAAAGAATATAACAGAACAATGAAATTGAAACTTCTCGGGCATAGTGCCAATGACCTGTTCTGGTTTATTCTGCCGCTTGTACTGCCTTCACTGCTTACACGGTATCAGCTAAATTATTCGGAAGCCGGAGGCATCCTTACGGTTTATCTTCTTTTTACAGCTGTCGGATCGATTACTTTGGGAAAAATATCCGACAGGATAACAAGAAAAAAAATTCTAAGCTACGGTTTTTATCTGGCCGCCGCAGGATTAATAGCGTCGGGTTTTGCCCCCAATCTGTCTGTGTTTATTCTTTTAATTTCGATCACGGCCATAGGGATGAGTACGTTTCATCCGGTGATGTATGCAGTTATAGATGAAACCTACACCGATAATAAAAGCAGTATTATGGGGTACTACGAATGTTGCGGCACATCAGCCATTCTGCTGATGTTTTTGATAAACGGTTATCTTATCAGTCGCATCGGGATCCGGGGTGTTCTTATGGTAACTGCTGTGCCTGCGGTTATAATGGGTACGGTATACCTGTTAACCGATACAATTGGAAACGCTCCGGGACAAAAAAAGCGGCAGGGACAGTCTTCTGAATCAATCCCGCAGAAAGAACCGCGCGATCTGAAAAGGCTTGTGATTTTTCTGATTACCGTAATACTTCGTATTGTTGCTGTTTCTGCACTGCTGAGTTTTCTGCCGACCATTTTTGTTCATTTCTTCGGTATGGAAGAAGGATCTGCATCATATGCAACTGCTTTTTTCTTCGGCGGGGGAATAACCGGTTCGATAATTGCCGGAAAACTGTCTGAAAAATATAATTCTTATGCAATTATCATGATCGGAACAATATTCACAGGTGTTACAATGCTTATTCTGTCCGGGACCCTTCCCATCTGGGTTTATATTATTGTAATAACTCTTTTCGGCGCTTTCAGCTCAGGATGTGTCATTAATCAGAACCTGCTTATCTCAAGGCTGAGCTCGGGTTTCGGCAAGGGAGAAATCTTCGGGATCCTGATGGGCGTTATTACGGTAACGTCAGCCCTGAGTCCGGCTTTGTTCGGCATGGTGATTGATGCTTTCGGTTACCGGCAGGCCCTTTATGTTTTTACGGTTCCGCTTTTACTGGGTACGTTGGTGCTTGCGTATCTGCTTAAAACAGATGTTGGGACGGTCAGGCCTCAGGCAGCGCCAAGGCTTTAACAATAGTTCGAATTCATATATATTTATAGTTTCAGGGGGTAGTATGAAGCTTAAAACCGCAGCAGCAGTCCCGGCAGTTTTAATCCTGCTATTCAGTATGATTTCCTCATGCACAACTGTGGAGAAAAGCCCAGAAACTGCATCGCCGGAAAAACCGGCTTCAACCGTTAAAAGACCCCAAAAAGAAGCTGAAACATATGAAAATATTGAGAAAATGATAAACTCGGGCGATACGGACTCGGCAGTCAAAGAGTTTGCGAAAGTAAAAAACGACAGTTCGGAAACCGTAATAGCCTATGCCGGACTGCTTATGGCTTCCGGTGATTATAAAAAGG
Source organism: Spirochaetia bacterium (assembly GCA_963675665.1). GTDB lineage: Bacteria > Spirochaetota > Spirochaetia > UBA9216 > UBA9216 > Thalassospirochaeta. The sequence continues at coordinate 431,485 of OY776510.1, read as the reverse complement.
CCGGGGACGAGCTTCGTGCGCTGATTGAACGGGAACCGATGAATGCGGACGCTTATTTTAATCTTGCCCTGGTGGAAGGGCTGGCAGGAGACGAAGAAGCCGAATTCGAAATGCTTGAAAAGGCAATAGCCGTTGACCCCGGGCATTCTCAGGCCTTGTCGGTTCTCGGCAGCATTTATCTTTCCGAATCAGAGTTAAAAAAGTCCTCTGAAATGTTTAAGCGGGCGCTGGAATCTGACCCGGACAACATTATTGCGCTTACCGGTTTAGGCAGCGCGCTGATTAGAGAAGAAAAATATCAGGAAGCTGAAGGGCATCTGAACAGGGCTGTTGAACTTGATCCGGAAAACCCTTTTACATACCTGGACCGCAGCAGCGCAAGGGCGGCTATCGGCGACTTTCAGGGAGCAGAAAGCGATATGAGCGAAGCTATCAGGCTTGAACCCGATTACTTCTGGCATTATCTGGACAGGGGACGCTTGCGAATCCGCGATCTGGGAGATCGCAGCGGCGCCCTTGAGGATTTTAACCGGGCGATAGAAATAAACCCGGCTGTTTTCTATCCCTACGTGTTCAGGGCCGGGATTTATGATGAAATGGATGAATATGAACTTGCGGCTGAAGATTACAAACTGGTAATTGACCAGAAGCCGGATTATTATTTTGCCTATTCGGCGCTCGGAACAGTACAGTTTATGCTTGGCAACTGGGAAGGCTGCAAAGCTTCATTTGAATCAGCCTTTGAATATGAACCGCAGGAATACGGATATCTTGTTACTGCGGCCCTGGCCATGATGAAACAGAAGGCTGAATGGAAAGAAACCCAGGAATATTACGCCGCGGCGATGGATAAAATCCCGTCCGGAAACATATATTATCATATTATCCGTTCTTTCAGGGAAAGCGGCTATGATGCATATGCTCTGAGGAAGATTCAGGAAGAGGAAGATAAAAATCTCCAAAAAAGACTTCTTTTTTATATAGCAGAGCTTTATCACGAAAATGGAATGGAAACAGCTGCTTATTCCTACCTGGTGACGGTACGGGATGCCGGTAATCTCGGTTATTATGAGAGCAGGATGGCTGATTACGAGTTGGAGAATCATTATGAATGAGAAAACGGAAAACGATACGGTACGCCGAATAAAATTGAACGGCCGTGAGATTATTCTGGTTGGAACGGCACATATTTCCAAAGAGAGTGTAGACCAGGTTGAAAGCATTATACGTACAGAACAGCCCGGCAGGGTCTGTATTGAAATCGATGCCGGCCGTTTTAAGCAGATGCGCGAGGGGCAGGACTGGAGCAAACTGAATATAGGACAAGTTCTGAAAAACGGCCAGGCGTTTCTGATGATTGCAAGCCTGGTGTTGTCGGCCTATCAGAGGCGCCTGGGTATGGATGTAGGTACCACCCAGGGGCAGGAGATGATGATTGCTGCCGATGTGTGTGACGAACTTGGTATTCCTTATTCTTATTCCGACCGCGATATCCAGACTACGCTTCGGCGCGCCTGGTCAAAATCGGGCTTTTTTCAGAAGATGAAAATGCTTGGGGCCCTGATAGGATCTGCCTTTACAAATGAAAAGCTTTCCGAGGAAGAGCTTGAAAGCCTGAAGCAGAAATCAGCCCTGCAGACAATGATGGACGAACTTGCCGATTACCTTCCGGCGGTTAAGGAAGTATTTATAGACGAACGTGATCAGTACCTTGCAACAAATATTTTTCTGGAGAAAGAAGATAAGGTAGTTGCCGTAGTAGGGGCGGGGCATATGAACGGAATAGTAATGTGGCTGGAAGCTCTTGATAAAGAAGAGAAAACCGCCAACCTTGAAGATGTATCCGTGGTTCCAAAGGGCAGCAAATGGGTAGGAAAGCTTCCGTGGTTAATTACTGTAGCAGTTGTTGCTCTGATTGCCTCGGGTTTTATCCGTAATGGAGCACGAGAAGGTGTTGAAATGCTGCTAGTATGGATTCTTGCAAATGGAACCCTTGCCGCAATCGGCGCTATTATTGCGCTGGCCCATCCGCTTACCGTTATAATATCATTTGCAGCGGCACCGTTTACGTCAATGAACCCGACTATAGGCGTCGGAATTGTCACCGGCCTGATTCAGTCCTGGGTGAGAAAACCCCGGGTGGAAGACCTGGAAAACCTTAATACCGATATAACAAGTTTTCGCGGGTTTTACCGGAACAGGCTGACGAAAGTCCTGTTGGTTTTTCTTTTTTCAAGCATAGGCAGCAGTATCGGAACCTTTGTGGCGCTTCCGTATCTTACCGCCCTTATTGCCGGCTGAAGATTATCTTTATGCTGTCTTTCAGTACTGAAGTGTTTTCAGGGCTGACGAAATTTTTAAAACCCATATCGGCCGATGTTTTTGCGCGACGGTCAAGATGGGCCACAGGCATAATTTCACCGGCCAGGCTGATCTCTCCGGAGCAGGCTGTCCCTGCCGGCACCTTGAGACCTGTTCGCGCCGAATAAAGCGCAAGCGCCAGCGGCAGATCGGTTCCGACCTCGTCAATCCTGATTCCTCCGGCGACATTAACGTATATGTCCTGATCGCTGAAGCGGAGAGACAGGTTTTTTTCCAGAACAGCCGCAACCCTGGATACCCGCCGCTGATCGATTTTTTCGCTGAATACCCGCGACAAGCCGCCTTTTGCAGGAACGGTTAGCGCCTGAATCTCCATCATCAATACGCGTGATCCTTCATAAACGGCCGCAGTGCAGGTGCCTGCAGGTTGTTCTCCCTTTCGTTTTACAAGAAACAGCGACGCCGGTTCGTCAACCTGGCTCAGGCCCTTTTCCGTCATTCTGAAGAGGCCTATTTCATCGATTGAACCGAACCTGTTCTTGTTTGCCCGTAGCAGTCTTACGTCGGAAGCTCCGTGTTCGAAGTAAAGTACGGTGTCTACCATGTGTTCAAGAACCTTGGGCCCGGCTATATTTCCTTCCTTTGTGACATGGGCTACCAGAAAGAGCGGGCAATTGTATAGTTTGGCCCGGTCGATAAGTTCCGAAGAACAGAATTTAATCTGGTTTACGGTACCTGAAACCATACCCAGTTCTGTATTGTACAGGGTTTGTACGGAATCGGTAATAATCAGGACCGGTTTAAGATAATCAATCTGTTTCAATATTGATGTAAGTTCGGTTTCGCAGAGCACATCGATTTCGCGTTTAATGCCGAGCCTATCGGCGCGCATTTTAAGCTGGGCCGCAGATTCTTCGCCGGAGATGTAGAGGACCGGGCCTTCCGCTTTGATTGTGCTGCAAAGCTGCAGCATCAGCGTTGATTTCCCTATTCCGGGTTCTCCTCCGACAAGCACGGATGCGCCCCTCATAACACCGCCGCCGAGCACGCGGTCAATTTCCGACTGTCCGGCAGCAAATCTTGAACCGCTGCCGGAGGTTATGCTGCCCAGTTTAACGGGGCGGTTGATGTGCCCCGGGCCGGTACCACTTTTAGCTGATTTGGCGGATTTTGAACCGGTTAGAGCGCTTTTGGCCGGTTTTATCTCTATAAAGCTGTTCCATGTGCCGCAGCCGGGACATTTACCAAGCCATTTGGGTTCGGTATGACCGCATGAGCTGCATTCAAAGAAGATTTTTTCTTTAGCCATAAAATGATTCTGCAACAGATAACAAAATTGGGCAAGCCGATTTTTTGATGGTTATTACGGATTTGTCTGATGAAAACCTGTAATAACTCCGGAATCAAGCTTTATTAAGGATTTGCTATATTTTGATTTGAATTTATTTGACAGATTGAAATTTCTAATGTATCATTCAAAACAATAAAGACGACTTATGTAAGGTGTGACGACAAAAGTCAATAAGGTTTTGGAAGACGGAATAAAAATATGGCAGATAAAAGTACTTTAATAAAAATTGCTTATATGTATTACCAGGCGAATATGACGCAAGAGCAGATTGCCAACAAGTTGCGGATATCACGTCAGCATGTGAACAAGCTTGTAAATTCGTTGATCGAAGAAGGTGTTGTAAGTATTACGATAAACGGAATTGAAAATGAACATGTTGAACTGGAGAACCTGATTGAACAGAAGTTCTCTTTAAAGCAGGTAGTTATTGCAGATACGGACGGAAGCGATCTTCCGATATTGACTGTTCTCGGCCGAAAAGCGGCTGAGTTTCTGGATGAATTTATTCATGACGGAGATACCATAGGGGTTTCATGGGGAATAACCCTGGGAGAAACCATACAGTGTCTGAGACCTTCCAGAAAAACAAAAAGTACTGTTGTCCAGCTGGTAGGCGGGATTAATACGACAAATCATTCAATTAAGCCGGATGAAATTACAAGAATGCTTGCTTCAAAACTGGGCTGTGATTTCAGTATGCTGTATGCCCCGGCAACAATGAACAGCAAACTGGTAAAAGAAGTTGCAAAAGAAGACTTTTATAAACAGGCTTTTGAACGGATGAATGAATGTAATATTGCCATTATGGGTGTTGGAGAGCTGACAGAAGAATCAACAATAGTTTCTGAGGGTTATCTGAGTCACGATGATTTCAGGATGCTTCTTGATTCAGGTTATGTCGGAGATATCTGCTTCAACCATTTTAAGGCGGATGGTGATTTCGGGACAGTTCAGCTGCAAAACCGGGTAATGGGAGTCGATATGTCCATGCTGAAAAAGATCCCCACGGTAATAGCAATTGCCGGCGGAGAATGGAAAGCAGATGCAGTATATGGGGCACTAAAGACCGGAAGCATTGATATTCTTGTAATTGACAGTTCAATCGCAAGGGAACTTGAAAAGAAAATAACCCGGGGAATTTGATATCAGTTAATAAGTGATGAAAATCACTTCAAATAAAATCAGAAGGAGAAATCATGAAAAACATGATTCTCACTAATGAGGAGGAAATTAGATGAAGAAACTTGTGATGATCTTGCTTGTATTAAGCATTGCTTCTGTCGTCTTTGCAGGCGGCCAGGGCGAGGATCAGAGTTCAGCGGATGGTGATACCATAAAAATAGGTTACGTCTCCGCTCTCTCCGGCGACACAGCGCTTTGGGGTCAGGCCGGCCTTAACGGTATGCTTATGACTGCCAAAAAAGTCAATGAGGCCGGCGGCGTATTGGGCAAACAGATTGAAGTAATAGGTCTTGACGGCCGCGGAGATCCTCAGGATTCAGTTAACGCTTATAACAAGCTTGTTGACGAATACAAAGTAGCCGCTGTTGTCGGAACAAACTTCTCCAGCTGTAATATTCCTATTGCCGCTGTTGCAGATGTTAAAAAGGTTCCGGTAATTGCTACCGCAGCTTCTAACGATCTGGTAACTGTAGATGAAAACGGAAAACTCCACCCGTACTCTTTCCGCCTTTGCTTTATTGATTCATTTCAGGGTGCAAAGATGGCACAGTACATGTTGAATAAAGGGGTAAAAACAGCAGCTATATTAACAAATATAGGCGATTCATACTCTTCGGGCCTTACTGAGTTCACTATTGATGCTTTCGAAGCAGGCGGAGGGAAAATAGTAGCAGCTGAAGAAGCCAATACAGGTGATAATGACTTCAGGGCACAACTTTCAAAGATTAAAAAAGCCAATCCTGAAATCCTTTTTATTCCGTGGATCTATAACGATGTTGCTCTTATCAGCAAGCAGGCAAGAGAACTGGGTCTTACATGTCAGTTTGTCGGTTTTGACGGCTGGGATTCGATGGAACTTCCTACACTGGCCGAAGGCGCGCTCGAAGGTGCTCTTTTCTGTTCAAGACCCGGGTTCAATACTCCCGAAGCAATGCGGTACGGAGCTGAATACCAGGAAGAATACAATATAGCTCTTGAAGCAGAATGTCTTTACGGAAACGACGGTGTGCTCTGGCTGGCCCAGGTAATAGAAGAAGCAGGTTCTGCTGATTCTGAAGCTATCAGGGAAGGTCTCGAAAATACTACTTATTTCAGCGGATTACTGGGTGATATGTCTATAGATCCCGCAACACATAACCCGCAGAGAGAGCTTGCAATCTTCACAATTGAAGGTGCAAAAGAAGTACTCGTAGAGATGTACCAGTAGATCATTATTGATCGATTTAAAGATTTTATTGAAATAAAACAAACAAGAGAGGGGAGGACCTCTTCCTCTCTCTTGTCTTGTAATTAACGAGAGGTAAGATATATGTTTCTACAGCAACTGGTAAACGGAATTTCGGTCGGCGGCGTATATGCACTGATTGCTTCCGGTTATGCCCTTATCTACAGTCTTCTGGGCTTTTCAAACTGGGCTCATGGTGAGGTCGCGATGCTGGGCGCATATGTAGCTTTGATATTCGTAGCATCCCTGCAGCTGCCGTTTGTAGCCGCAGCCGTTATAGGTATTCTGGGTGCAGGGCTTATTAGTTTTCTTAACGAGAGACTGGCATATCGCCGTATTCGGGAAAACAAATCTCCGACAATGTTTTTGATGATAGCTGCAATGGGGCTTTCAATTGTTTTTCAGAACGGGTCAATGCTTGTATTCGGCGCCAAATTTCAAAAATATCCGCCGGTTCTTCCCGTATCCTCGATACCTATCGGAAATGTCCATGTCGGCGTACTGGATTTATTAACTTTGATTGTAGCCGCTGTAGCGCTGATAATACTTGAAGTCATTATCACAAAGACCAAAGTAGGACTCGGTATCAGGGCAATTGCTTCAAACAGCTCTACTGCGGGACTTCTGGGAATTAATATCAATAAAATGTTCGCACTGGTGTTTGCTATCGCCGGCGCGCTGGCCGGAGTTGCGGGAGTGCTTCTTGGATTGAAGTACAATGTATATCCGACTATGGGAAATATCGGATTAAAGGCATTCATAGCTTCAGTATTCGGAGGGCTTGGAAGTGTCAGGGGAGCTATTGTGGGCGCTATTGTAATAGGGATCACGGAAACAATGGTTTCGGGGTATTTAAACTCGGGACTTAGAGACTTGATCACCTTTGCCCTTCTGATAGCTATCTTACTGATTAAACCCAGCGGTTTGATGGGTGTTACTGTTGAAGAAAAAGCCTAAAAAGGAGTCTTGAAACTATGTTTTCTGATTATACACAAGGCATAATAATTCTTGTATGTATTAATATGATAGCCGTTTTAGGCGTCTCGGTTCTGACGGGATTTACCAGGTTGTTTTCTTTCGGAAACGCCGGATTTATGTCGATTGGAGCATATGCTTCCGCATTATTAACCACAAAGATGGGCATCCCGTTTATTCCTGCCATTCTGGTGGGTATCCTTGCTGCAGGTTTTATTGCTTATTTACTGGGTTCCCTGACTCTGAAATTGCAGGGAGATTACTTTTTGATAACAACCCTGGGGTTCGGAGAAATGGTAAGGGTTTTATTTAATTACATAAAACCTGTGACCGGTGGAGCAATAGGCTTGTCGGGAATCCCGAAGTATACAACTCTGCCTATTGCTGTTGTGAGTCTTGTGCTGACTGTAATAATAGCATGGACGCTTATTCATTCGAAATACGGCAGAAATTTTACCGCCATAAGAGAACAGGAAATAGCAGCTGAAGCTGTCGGTATAGACGTAACCAAAAGCAAGAAACTTGCTTTTGTATTCAGTGCAATGCTGGCCGGCTGGGCCGGCGCCCTTTATGCACACAACCTGATGTTTCTGTCTCCGATTATGTTTAATCTGCCGAAATCTGCCGAGCTTACAATAACGGTAGTTATCGGCGGGCTGGGAAGTCTGACCGGTTCCATTTTCGGCTCTCTGGTCGTTACACTTCTTCCGGAGATTTTCAGATCATTCGCAAACTACAGAATGTTTTTCTACGGAATTGCGGTTGTTCTGATTATAACCATGCGGCCGTCCGGCTTGTTCGGATACAGAGAATTTTCAATTCGAAGGATAATAGCTTTTTTTAGAGGAATTGGAGATAAAGCTTCCGGCAAAAAGGAAGCGGAATCCGTATGTGATATGGGGGTCAAAAAATAATGACGCCAGTACTGGAAATAAAGAACGTAACCAAGAATTTTGGAGGCGTAAGGGCAATTGATGATTTCAGCGTTGTGATTGAACCGGGTAAAATTCATGGACTGATAGGACCCAACGGCGCCGGTAAAACAACGATTTTTAATAACATAACCGGGATTCTGGCGCCGTGCAGCGGTACTATTATTTTTAACGAAAAAGATATCACCGGCAATAAACCCTATAGAATAGCTCAATACGGAATCGGGCGAACATTTCAGAATATACGCCTGTTTTCAAATCTGAGCGTGCTGCAGAATGTAATTCTGGCCAGCAGCATGGATGCCAAATATAATTATATCGATGCTTTTTTAAGATCACCGCGATACCGCAGAATTGAGAAAGGCATAGAAGAAAAAGCAATGAAGCTTCTTGAGGCGGTGGGGCTTGAGAATAATCATAATGATGTTGCATGCAAGCTTCCTTACGGGCACCAGCGGAAACTGGAAATAGCAAGGGCAATAGCTCTCAATCCCAGTCTTTTACTGCTGGATGAACCGGCTGCCGGAATGAACTCGGATGAATCGGAAGAGCTTGTAGGATTCATTCTGGAAATCAAGAATAATTTCAATCTGACGATTCTGATGATTGAACACCATATGGATGTAGTAACAAACCTGTGCGACTGCGTGACGGTTCTTAACTTCGGTAAAACCATTGCTGCAGGTACACCGGCGGAAGTAAAAAGTAATGAGCATGTAATTGAGGCGTATTTAGGAGGAGCGGAAAATGCTTAAGATTGATAACCTGCATGCTGCTTACGGCGGAATTAAAGCTCTGAAGGGTGTTTCGCTCGAGGTCAACGAGGGGGAAGTTGTTGCCGTTCTCGGTTCAAACGGAGCAGGCAAGTCTACCCTGTTAAATTGTATTTCTTCGGTTGTAAAACCGACTGCAGGAAGTATAACCTTTATGGGAAACCCTGTTCCGAAGCGCGATTATGCCGTTGTCGGTACAGGCCTTGTACATGTTCCGGAGGGGCGTCAGATTTTTACACACCTGACAGTCCGGGACAATCTCATGGTAGGGGCATATTTGAGAACGGACATAAAGGGAATAAAAGAGGATCTCGACAGGGTCCATAAACTTTTTCCGCGCCTGGAAGAAAGAGAAAACCAGTACGGAGGGCATTTAAGCGGAGGAGAACAGCAGATGCTGGCAATCAGCCGCGGAATTATGGCCCGGCCGAAGCTTATGCTGCTGGATGAACCGTCATTGGGTCTTGCTCCTATTATTGTAAATCAGATTTTTGATATCCTTACTGAAATAAATAAAGCAGGAACAGCAATCATGATTGTTGAGCAGAATGCCTTTAAGGCATTATCCATCTGCGACAGGGCCTATATCCTTTCGGTTGGAAATATTGAAAAATGCGGAACCCGGGATGAAATATTGGCCGATAATTCATTGAGTAAGGCATATTTAGGGGAATAACGGTAAATGGCGATACTTTTAGGAATGGATGTCGGAACAACCAATGTTAAGGTAGTTCTTGCTGATTCCGACGGTTCCATCATAGACATGGAAAGCGGTTCCGCAGAGGTTAAAATGCCTTTTGAAGGCGCTGCTGAAATGGATATGGATGATCTTTGGACCAGGCTTTGCGGTTTTACAAAACGTCTTAAACTCAGAAACCCGGAGGCCTGGAAGCAAATTGCCGGTACGGGAATTTCAGCCCAGGGCGATGGTTTGTGGGCTGTTAACAGGCACGGCCGGCCGGCCGGCAATGCTGTCTTATGGAACGACACCCGTACTAAAGTTTTAAAAAATATTAACGAAGAAGAGCTGGACAGCTTTCTGGTGCAGAATTCATCAACGGCTCTTTTTTCCGGGGCATTCCCGCTTATTCTGAGATGGATTAAAGAGAACCAGCCGGGCAGATATGCTGATATAGACAAGGTCTTCAGATGCAAAGACTGGCTTAATTTTAAATTGACCGGGAATATTGCAAGCGATTACACGGATTTTTCAACCTGCGGAATCAATATTTTCAGTCATGAATATGTTCCTGAAATGTTTGATTTGCTTAATATCGGCGAGACGAAAGCAATGCTGCCGCCCCTCGCGGCTCCTACAGATATTGTCGGCAAAGTAAACAGGGCGGCAATGGAGCAAACCGGAATTCCCGAGGGGGTTCCGGTGGTTGCGGGCGTTATTGATGTTGTTGCGGCTTCAATAGGCGCCGGGGTTACAAAATCCGGTGACAGCTGTACGATCCTCGGAACAACCCTCTGTAATGATGTTCTGATTGATGAAGAATCTGTGAATACCTCCGACAGAGCCGGCAGTGCGCTTTGCAGTATTTATCCCGGTAAATATCTAAGGGTAATGGCCGCTCTCAGCGGTACATCAACCGTTGACTGGGCTAAAGAGATCCTTGCGCCAGACATGTGTTTCGAGGATCTGAATAAAACGCTCTCGGAAGTTCCGACCGGAAGCAGGGGGATAATCTATCATCCTTACATCCGCGGAGAACGGGCGCCTTTCAGGAACCCGTTTGCCTGCGGAGGATTTTACGGTCTGACGGCGAAGCATACCAGGTTTGATATGCTTCGCGCGGTTGTTGAAGGGATGGTTCTTTCAGTAAAGGACTGTTATACGGCTCTGCCGGAGGCTGACGGAAATATTTATCTGTCGGGAGGGGGCGCTGCAAGCGATCTGAACTGCCAGCTGATTGCCCATGCGCTTAACAAAAATGTAATGCGATTGAACCGCGGGGAGTATGGAGCGAGGGGAATCGTTGAAGTGATAAAGATTGGCCTTGGAATTGATGATAATCCGGATGCCTGTGAAGAAGATTCGGATTTATTCGTTCCGGATCCGGCGGATGCCGGGAGATTTGAAGCTTTATATCAAAAGTTTTTAAACCTGAAAGAAAACATGGGTGATTACTGGAAATGGCGATCAACTGAAATCTGATTTTACTTAAATTATGGAGAGAATATATGCGCGCATTAGTGAAAACAAAAATTGAGCCGGGGAATATTATTTTTACCGAGATTGATACCCCTGAACCGGGTGAAGGACAGGTAAGAATCAAGATTAAACGATCGGGAATCTGTCAGACAGATAATATATACATTAACGAGGGCGGTTTTGCGTTAAAGCCGCCGGTAGTTCTGGGCCATGAGATAGCCGGAGTAATCGATGCTATCGGAGACGGCGTCAGCGGGTTTGCTATCGGTGATCGTGTTATTACGCAGACTACATATCATGTTTGCGGAAAATGCAGATTCTGTAAAAGGGGTGAGTATAACCACTGCCCTGAGCGAAAGGGAATTGGTTCGGCGGCAAACGGCGGATTTGCCGAATATGTGGTCAACCGTGCATTGAGCGTAATGCACCTTCCCGACGACCTGAGTTTTGACCAGGGAGCCTGTATCGAACCGCTGGCCTGCGGAGTTCATGCTCTTACCGAAAGAACTGTAGTTAATGCCGGAAGCGTCGTTGTAATTCTTGGCCCGGGGCCTATAGGTTTGTTTGCAGCTCAGACAGCAAAGGCGCAGGGAGCGTACGTTATTGTCGGCGGAACAAGTTCGGATAAAACCCGCCTGGAGCTGGCCCTCACTCTTGGTATCGACAAGGTAGTGGATGTTGAAACTGATGATGTTATGCAGATCGTCAAAGATGCAACCGAAGGTTACGGCGCTGATGTTGTAGTTGAAGCAACAGGCGCGACTCCTGCAGTGAAGCTTGCAATGGATATTATTGCAAGACGCGGGACATTTGTCCCGATGGGAATTTTTAACAGTGAAATTACAATCGATTTTCATAATATAAAAAAGAAAGAACTTACTGTTGAGGGGTCCCATGCGCAGATTCCGACCGCCTGGGAAAAAGCCATACGCCTGGTACAGCTTGGTAAAATCAACACTGACGCAATTGTGTCGCATGTATTTCCGTTGTCGCAGTGGGAAGAAGCGCTGCGCACGGTAAAGGACAGGGAAGGTTTGAAGGTTTTACTGGACCCGGAGAATTAGCTTTCTGCAGGAGTTTTTAAATAATGACGGATAAGAAACAAACAGTAATATTGGACGCCAAAGAAGTAGATTCGCTTATAACCCTGATGAAAAACGAGGTAAAGGCCTCGGGCGGAGAGGCGGACAGCATAAATCCGGCGGATGATTCTCCTGTTATACCCAAAAAACTTACAGCGGCGGCAAAATCAATCCGGCTTGCAGGGGAATATCCTTTTTACACCGCCAAAGTCATAGCAGTATGGATGGCTGTACGGAGCGACGATGCTGCGGAATTTATCAGTGAAAACGGTATTAGGGCCGCTGTCCGGAAATACTGCGGGATTGAATATGAAGTTGAACTGATACAGATGGTAGCCGAATCGTATAATAACCTGCCTGATTTGGGGATTAAGGATGTTTTTAAAACAGAACTTATGAAAAAAGCGTATCGCAGGGGGCATTACTATGAGCAGGCCTTTCGGGGTTGTGCACAATGTCACATGGCGGCCGTTTCCGATGTTACCGGAAAAGAGGATTTAACCATGTTTCGCGCAGCCAATGGATTTGCCGCAGGAATGGGATTACTCGGAGACGGCGTCTGCGGCGGATACAGCGGAGGAATTTTGTCCCTGGGCATGTTTGCGGGAAGACGCAAGGAGTTTTTTGACGGGGACAAGGAAGAAAAGGACCTGACGACTTTGTTGGTGGGTAAACTGCATAAAAAATATATTGAAACTTACGGTAGTGTAATCTGCCATGACATCCACAGGGATATATTCGGCAGGGCTTTTCATATTACAAAACCGGATGAAAAAGAAGCCTTTGAGGCAGCCGGGGCGCATACTCTGGATAAGTGTCCGGCTGTTGTAGGAACAAGCGCAGCATGGGTGGCGGAGATCCTCTACGATGAAGGGTTTCTGCCGGGCAAAGATGAAATAAAGGACAGGTAGAATTAATATGAATAATAAGCTGAGCGTCGGCGCATGGGTTTACGGAATGGGAACCGATCGCTATGTCGGCAACGGTTACAAGGAATATATGAACTTTGAGGAGCGTATCCACGCTATCTCAAGGCTGAAAGGCGTAACCGGTATGGAAATCACATACCCCTGCGATGTAAGCGAAGATAACTGGAACAGTGTTAAACCGGTACTTGATAAGGCCGGGTTGAGTATTATCGGAATGGGCGTTGAGCTTGTATGCGACAAGGAATGGAAAGACGGTTCTCTTTCGGCTGTTGATCCCGAAAGAAGACGCAAATCGGTAGAACTTGTAAAAAAGGCGATGGATTTTGCCGCGTCAATCGGCGTGAAAACCGTGTCTTTATGGTTAGGTCAGGACGGGTTTGATTATCTGTTTCAGAATGATTATGTAAAGGCTTATCAGTATTTAATAGAATCCCTGAAAGAATGCGCAGGGCATAATTCGCAGATAAATCTCGGGCTTGAGTATAAAGTTTCCGAGCCCAAAATGAGCTGCATGATCAAGAATGCCGGAATGGCATTGGCTGCTGCACAATCAACCGGATGCGATAACGTAGGCATAACGCTGGATATGGGACATGCGCTAAATGCGGGAGAAAACCCGGCTGAAGTCGCAGCGATTCTTTTTTCGCAGAAAAGATTATTTCATATACATGTTAATGATAATTACCGTATTGTTGATGATGATATGCCTGTCGGAAGCGTACACTGGCTGCAGTTTTTTGAGTTTTTCTACTGGATGGATAAGCTCGGGTACGACGGATGGTATTCTCTGGATCAATACCCCTACCGGGACGACCCCGAAGAGGCCTGCAAGGCTTCCATTGCGTTTATCAATGGGGCAATGAAATTTGTGAAGGAAAAAATCCCCGCAGATTTTGTTACGGGAACCGAGGCCAAACCGGGGAAAATACTTCAGGACCTGTTCAATAAATTGTTGTCCGGAGGTGCCGAATAATGAAAGCTGCTGTCTGGCACGGATACAAGGATATCCGAATCAGCGATCTCCCTGTACCGGAGCCCAAACCGGGACATGTTGTTATTGAGGTTGTATGGGCGGGAATATGCGGAACCGATCGGCATGAATATACCGGACCCAATTTTATACCGACAACAAAACCGCACCGTTTGACAGGCAAAATGGCGCCTTTGACCATAGGTCATGAATTTACCGGAGTAATCAGTGCCGTCGGCGAGGGTGTCTCCGGTTGGAAAATTTCAGACCGGGTAACAGCGAATGGAACGCTTTGCTGCGGAAAATGCGAGATGTGCAGAAGCGGCCGTTACAATGTCTGTGAAAAACTCGGGTTTCTCGGAGTGAACCTCGACGGCGCCTTCGCGGAATATGTAGAAGTTGAAGCCTCGCGTCTGTTTAAAATACCCGATGACGTAACCCTTCGTCAGGCTGTCCTGGCGGAACCGATCGCATGCGGCATACATTCAACGAGTTTGCTTGGAGACATAAAAGGCAAAGATGTTGTGATCGTAGGTCCGGGAATTATCGGACTGGGATGTTTTTTCGCCGCAAAACTCGCAGGGGCAGGGAAGGTTCTTGTTGCCGGTGTGGGCGAAGATCGGAAGGCTCTTGTTGAGAGCTACGGCGGCAGATATATTGATGTTGTTAAAACAGATCTTAATGAGGCTGTAGCCGAATGGTCTGATAATAAAAATGCAGATGTAGTTTATGAATGCGTCGGTTCTCAGCGCACGCTTGACAGCTGTATAAGCGTGATGAAACCGGGCGCCCAATTAATGGTGATGGGTGTGTTTGAAGAGCCGCCGGTTTTCAGGATGAATGATTTTCAGGAAGGCGAGAGAAAATTGTATACATCGCAGGCGCATCTTGATGAAATAGGAACTGCACTGGACTATTTTTCAAAGGGTCTTATAGGGGCGGATGAATTGATTACCCGTGAAGTAACCCTTGATACGCTTGTTGAAGACGGGTTTGAGGAACTGATAAAAAACGGGCCCGAACACATCAAAATCGCAATAAAAATCAGTGAGAAGAGAGGACAATAGATTTGGAAAATATGAAATTTGGAACAAAAGCTGTACATGCCGGACAGAAGATTGATCCGGCGACAGGGGCGTTGCTTGCTCCCATGCACATGACAAGCACATTCTGCTGGGACCCCGAGACCCGGGAACGTTATCTTTCAGGGGACAAGGAAGGAATTTATACCTACGGCCGTTCGCGCAACCCGACACAGAATGATCTTCAGGCCAAGATTGCAAGTCTTGAAAACGCTGAGCGTTGTCTGGTAACAGCGTCGGGAATGGCAGCCATTTCGCTGGCGGTGCTGAATGCCGCCCAGTCCGGTGACCATATCATCGCTTATAAAACCATCTACAGCGGTTCTTTCAAACTATTCACAATGATCTTTGAAGAATTAAAGATAGACGTCACTTTTGTCGAAGACTTTTCAGACGATGTCATCGACAAGGCAATGCGTCCGAATACGAAAGTCCTCTATGCGGAAACTATGGCGAACCCGACAATGCAGGTCCTTGATCTGGATGCTTTTGCGGCGTGTGCAAAAAAGCGCAATATAGTTTCCATTGTCGACAGTACATTTACAACACCGTATATAGTAAGACCCATTGAACACGGCATTGATGTAGTTGTACACAGCACGACAAAATATATAAACGGCCACGGAGATCTTGTCGGCGGGGCTATTGTGGGAAAAGCTGAATTTGTAGACAGGATCAGGGCATCGATTTATCAGGAGCTTGGCCCGGTACCCAGCCCGTTCAGCTGCTGGCTGATGCTCAGGGGACTGAAAACCCTGCATCTTAGAATGCGGCAGCATAGTGAAAATGCGCTTGTGGTTGCAAAATGGCTTGAGCAGCACGACAAGATCGAAAAGGTTGAATATCCGGGACTTGAAAGTCATCCTGATTTCGAACTCGCGAAAAAATTGTTCGGTAGTCAGGGCTGCGGCGGCATGATGTCGTTTATTGTTAAGGGAGGTCTCGAAAAAGCCACCAAATTTGCAGACAATGTGGAAATTGCCAAATACTGTGTAAGCCTTGGAGACTGCGACACCATGATACAGCAGCCGCCTCTGCAGACACACGGTATGCTTAAGCCTGAAGACAGGGCTAAAATGGGGATTGACGACGGTCTTGTTCGGTTGTCTGTAGGAATTGAAGATGTTGAAGATATCATCAGGAGTCTTGAATACGCGCTTAGCCTGATATAAATGCTGTAAATATTGGAAACTTTTTGTTAACAGGATTCCCGTTTTTTATGGTATCAGCAGAATATCACGGAGGAGGAATATGTCCGAATTAATTGAGATCAGATGGCACGGCCGCGGCGGGCAGGGAGCAAAAACAGCTTCGCTGCTTCTGGCCGATGTAGCCTTTAATACCG
Source organism: Spirochaetia bacterium (assembly GCA_963675665.1). Classification (GTDB taxonomy): domain Bacteria; phylum Spirochaetota; class Spirochaetia; order UBA9216; family UBA9216; genus Thalassospirochaeta. The sequence continues at coordinate 415,159 of OY776510.1, read as the reverse complement.
GCAGGTTTGTCCAGGGTTTTCCGGAGTATGGGCCGGAACGTATGGGCGCGCCCATAACAGCATACAACAGGATCAGCAGCAGTAAAATCAATATACATTCAAATATATACGAACCGGATTTTGTTGCGGTAGTTGATGAAACGTTGATCGAATCAGTAGATGTGACTGCCGGGTTGAAAGAAACAGGCGCCATAATAATAAATACGGAAAAGAAACCCGAGGAGATAGTCCGGAAGCTCAACGGGTATAAAGGACGCGTCGTTGTTATTGACGCCGCAAAAATATCCATAGCTGCATTGGGAAGATATTTTCCCAATACTCCCATGCTTGCCGCAGTAGTAACGGTAAGCGGCATTATGGACAGAGATACTTTTATAGATGAGATGAGGTCTTCATTCGGGCATAAATTTGCGTCAAAGCCGGGTGTTATCGATGGAAATATGAAGGCCCTGGAAATGGCAATTGAAGAGGTCGGAAGAGTATGAGTTCGGATAATAATATTATAAAACCCGATGTTTCCTGGAAAGAAATAACGCCGGGCGGCGCGATTTATTCCGCCGGAAATTCGGAATACTTCAGGACGGGCGACTGGAGCAGCCTTAAACCAAAGCTTGACCCTGGTAAATGCAGAAGCTGTTATTTATGCATCCCGGTGTGTCCTGATTCAGTGATAACCGCCGACGGTGATAAACTGCAGTTTAATTTCAATTTATGCAAGGGCTGCGGAATTTGTGTGCAGGCATGTTCGTTCTCTGCCCTGAAGATGGAAAAGGAGGGCAACTGATGAGTGTTTATGAGCGAATGTCGGGCAATGAGGCTGCCGCAACTGCCATGAGGCAGATAAACCCGGATGTTTTACCGGCTTTTCCAATCACCCCTTCTACCGAGATCCCGCAGTATTATTCGTCCTATGTTTCTGGAGGGCTGGTAGATACCGAATTTATTCCCGTGGAATCCGAACACAGCGCGATGTCCGCGTGTATCGGCTCGCAGGCAGCCGGAGCCAGAACGATGACGGCTACCTCATCATGCGGGCTGGCTTTGATGTGGGAAATGCTTTATATCGCATCGTCGCTGAAACTTCCGATAACAATGGCTTGTGTTAACAGGGCGCTTTCCGGACCGATAAACATTAATGCTGATCACAGCGATTCAATGGGCGCAAGAGATGCCGGATGGATTCAGATTTACTCCGAGGACAACCAGGAGGCATACGATAATCTTATTCAGGCGGTGCGGATTGGTGAGCATCCTGATGTTCAGCTTCCGGTTATGGTTTGTCAGGACGGGTTTATCACAAGTCATGCAGTGGAAAATATCGAACTGCTGGAAGATGAAAAAGTCAGCGGGTTTGTAGGAACTTATAACCCTGAAAACCATCTTTTGTCGGAAGATTCTCATTTGTCGCTGGGACCGTATGCTACATCAGCATATTACATGGAAAGCAAAAGGCAGCAGCTTCAGGCAATGCTGAACGCCAGAAAGGTAATTCTCGATGTAGCCGAAGAGTACCGGAAACTTACGGGGCGCGAATACGGGTTCTTTGAGGAATATAAGCTGAATGATGCAGAAATAGGTATTGTTGTTATCAATTCGTCCGCCGGAACTGCAAAGACAGTTGTAGATGAACTTCGTTCAAACGGGGTTAAAGCAGGGCTTCTGAAGATCAGGGTCTTCCGGCCGTTTCCGTTTGACGAGATTAAAGAAGCTCTCGGCGGGCTGAAGGCAATTGCAGTTCTTGATAAAAGCGACGGTATGTCCGGCTGCGGCGGGCCGCTTTTCGCCGAGATTCGTTCAGCGCTGTACGGACACGGAACCTCTGTGAAGGTAGTCAGCTATGTTTACGGCCTCGGGGGAAGGGACGTCAGGACGGATGATATCAGACAGGTTTATAACGAGCTTGAAGATGTTGCTGAAGGTGATGATTCTGCCGGAATATTCAGGTATCTGGGGGTAAGAGAATAATTATGTCATATAATTTTAAAGAAATTGTGCAGAAGCCGGACAGGCTTGCCGGCGGACACCGAATGTGTGCGGGTTGCGGAGCGCCCGTTGCCGTCCGGGCTGTTTTAAGAAGTGTTCAATCCGAAGACAAGGCAGTAATAGGCTGTGCCACAGGGTGTCTTGAGGTGTCGACATTCATGTACCCGTATACATCCTGGAAAGATTCTTTCATACATAATGCGTTCGAAAACGCTGCAGCAACAGTAAGCGGGGTAGAAGGTGCATATAATGCCCTGAAAAGACGGGGAAGGATTAAAAAGGATTTCAAATTCATTACGTTCGGAGGCGACGGAGGTACATATGATATCGGGTTCCAGTCGCTTTCAGGCGCGATGGAAAGAAATCATGATATGGTTTATGTCTGCTATGACAACGGCGCTTATATGAACACCGGAATTCAGCGGTCGTCGGCTACGCCGCAATATGCTGATACGACCACAACGCCCGTCGGATCGGAAAGCAGCGGCAAGATTCAGAACCGGAAGGAACTGACCGACGTTATTGCCGCCCATAATATACCTTATGTTGCCCAGACCACTTTTCTCACAAATTTCAAAGACATTCACGAAAAGGCTGAAAAGGCGATATATAAAAAGGGAGCGGCTTTCCTGAATGTGCTGGCGCCATGTCCCAGAGGCTGGCGGTACGAAACGGCAGATATGATGAAGATGTGCAGGCTCGCTGCCGATACCTGTTACTGGCCGATGTTTGAAGTGGATGAGGGAAAGTGGAAGCTTACCTATGAACCGAAAAAGAAACTTCCGGTTGAAGATTTCTTAAAACCTCAGGGAAGGTTTAAGCATCTATTTGAAAAAGAGAATCAGCATTTGCTGCAGGATATTCAAAATGAAGTTGATAAAAGATGGGAATCTATTCTGTCAAAATGCGGGTAGCTGATTAATAACTTGGAGGAAGAAAAATGAGTATGGAAATAAACAGCGGGAAATCGATACCTGAACCAATCGGTCCCTATTCTGTAGCTGCATCATTTGAAAAGCTGGTTTTTACATCGGGCCAGATAGGCATTGATGCAGAGACCGGCAAAATGCCCGAAACAGTTGAAAAGCAGACCGGGCAGGCCCTGGAGAACCTGAAAGCTGTGCTTGAGAGTCAGAACAGCAGCCTTGGAAAGGTTCTAAAGACTACAGTTTTTCTCAACAGTATGAAAGATTTCAATAAGATGAATGAAGTTTATGCAAAATACTTTTCTGCAGATTTTCCGGCAAGAAGCGCTGTCGAAGTGGCAAGACTGCCCAAAGACGCTCTGGTTGAGATTGAAGCAATAGCGATAAAAGAATAATATCCGTCATATCAAACGGAGCCTTCTTTGTATTCAGGGAAGGCTTTTTTATTTTAATATGGCACGGTTTTTAGATAACCTTGTTTTAATCCGTAATTTTTTTTATTCTGATGTATGGATATAAAAATAAGCAAACTGACTGAAAACGAAATCCCTGATTTTTGTCTTCTCGTACGGGAAGTCTATGACGAGTTTGTCGCCCCGGATTATCCCGAAGAGGGGAATGAACATTTTTACACTTTTCTGACCAAAGAGGCTGTTTCGAAACGAATGAATGACGGCGCGCTCACTCTTTGCGCAAGGGCCGACGGAATTATGGCAGGAGTCTGTGCCTTTCGTGATAAAACTCACCTTTCAACCTTTTTTGTGAAAAAGCAGTTCCACGGCAGAGGTATAGGGCGTATGATGTTCGACTTTTCCCTGGAAGAAATCAAAAAAGAATATCCGGAATCTGAGGTTGTCTCGGTTTTTTCATCACCGTTTGCATTGCCCGTATATAAAAGGTTGGGATTTGTTCAGACTGATGAGCGGCAGCAGAAGGACGGTATAATCTTCTTTCCGATGGAATACAGGATTGTTCCCTGAAAATCCTTTAAAATTTTCTCGTGGTAAGGCTGATGAACAATAATAATCAGGAGCTGCAATGAGGGAAAAACGTTTTTTTTATTTCTGTGATAATAATTCTATCTTTTCCTGCCGCCGCTCAAACGACAATTGATATAGAAAAGGAACTTCTCTCATAGAACGAACATTTTGCCGAGAGGACTGCAAAAGGAGGCATAGGTTCCGGAAATTTAATTATCGCTCCGGGATTTCAGAAGTGAAGGTTGCGCGGCTGGATTATAATTCCTGTAAAATTGCCGATATCGATTATCCGCCGGAAAAAGATATTAATGAAGCCAAAGGCGTTGTTATCCTTTTCGCCGGCGATACAAACGCCCATGCGCAAAACTGGTATGGCAGGCTCTGAAGGATAACAACCCGTATATCCAGAGGGGACAGACAATAGCGGGAGCCGGAATAATCTCTGTTGCTTATAAGCTGCAGAACCCTAATCATGCGCTTGAAATCCTGATCTTAAAGATTGTAGATAATATGGAAAGGTTCAACAAGCGTGCGGAAAAGGCTGGAGCGTAGCTTACCGCAATAAAATATCCGGAAGGTCCCTGCCTGTTTGACTGCAAGGATGATACCCCAAGATCCAGAGAAATCATCAGCGAAACATTGAATCTTATGGGCTGTTAGCTGATAAACGTGTAGTCATCAATATTATCCTCTTCTTTCTGAAAATAGTCAGGGTAGACGGTAAAGATTTCTTCTTTTTCAAAAATCAGTTTCTGGATATGTTTTCTCAGTATACTTTGCGCTTTGGCTGAATTATTTTCTTTCAGCGCCTGAACCAGATCTTCGTGCTGACTGATTACGTTTGCAGGAATATTCTCAATTTTTAAGGATAAATACCGAATTCTTCTGTAATGACTTGAGAAACTTTTAATTAGATTATAGCAGAGAAGTTTGTTTGTTTCTTCAAACATGATCCTGTGAAATTCATCGTCATAATTGATGAATTCAAGTATTTCCAGATTTTTAAGAGCTTTTTTCTGTTTATCTATCATTTGATTCATCTTTAACAGGCCCGAATCAGTTTTTGATTTAACAAATAAATCGACAACGGAAAATTCCAGAGATTCTCGCAGGAAACGTTCTTCCTGTACCCTTGCAAGATCAATTCTTGAAACGATTGTGCCTTTCTGCGGTATTATATTTACCAGAGCTTCCTGTGAGAGTTTTATGAACGCTTCACGGACCGGGGTCCTGCTGACGTTCAGTTTTTCAGCAATTTCTTTTTCGCTTATTGTTGTTCCCGGCGGCAGATTTAGGTTTACGATATTCTTATAAAGCAGATCGTAAACAGTATTACTTATTGATGAAGCTTTTTTTGCCCGCATTCTGTTCTCCAAGAGTGATATTGTAGTACTTTAGTATGTAAGTTCTTAAAAATCAAGTCGGGGTTTTTCTTTCGTGCTGAAGATAAAAAAAGTTTGACACATGTACACTTGTATGGTAGCATGTTAATTATAAATTTTAAAGGAGAGGAAGATGATAAAAAGAAAAACAGCTCTAATACTGATAGTAATGATTAGTATTTCTGTCAGTATGGTATTTGCTTCAGGCACCCAGGAAGATTCGGGGGATAAGGTTTATACGCTGAAGATGTCGACTCAGTTGAATGAATCAAGTCCTATGGTAAGCGGTTTTAAGGACTGGGCTGAAAAGGTCAGTGAACGGACTGAAGGTAAACTTAAAATTGAAGTTTATCCTTCCGCTCAGCTCGGCAGTGACGAAGATGTTATCGAGCAGGCCATTCAGGGTGTAAACGTTGCGGTTCTTACTGACGGCGGCAGAATGTCCAATTATGTTAAAGATATCGGAATTATCGGCATGCCCTATATTGCTGATAATTATGATGATGTTTTGGCCATCACCGAAACAAATACATTCTCTGCCTGGGTTGACGAACTTTCCGGCCAGAATAATATCAGGGTGCTCAGTTTTAACTGGTATGACGGAGCAAGACACTTCCTGACAAACAAACCTGTAAAATCTCCCGCGGATCTGAGCGGGGTTAGAATAAGAACCCCGGGCGCTCCGGTATGGTCCAAATCTGTTGCATCCATGGGCGCTACACCTGTAGCCATGGGCTGGACCGATACATATAACGGTGTACAGTCGAAAGCTGTAGACGGTTGTGAGGCCCAGCATACAGCTTCTTACGGATTAAGAATATACGAAGTACTGAAATATATAAATAAAACGGCTCATTTCCAGCTGGTAAATGGTATTATTGTAGGTGAGAAATGGTTTAAAACACTTCCGGAAGAATACCAGACAATACTTGTCGAGGAGTGTAAAAAAGCTGCAACAAGTAACGCCAGACTCGTCGAATCTCTGGGAGATGAATTTGAACAGAAAATGGTTGATGAGGGAATGGTTGTCGTTGATGCGGACAGAGCAGCTTTTAAAGCAGCTTCCGAAGCCGCTTATAAGGAACTTGGATTTCTTGAGCTGAGAAAACAAATTTTTAATGAGATTGGAAAATAAATAAGGATTTTATCAATGAAGAAGTTTTATGAAGCATTCTGCAGGGTTGAAGAGCTTGTTACCGGAATATTCCTGTGCATAATAGTAGCTCTCGTCTTTCTGTCCGCTCTTGCCAGGGCTGTATCACACCCCTTGAACTGGGCACAGGATGTTTCATTGCTTCTGTTTGCATGGGTAGTCTTTCTGGGTGCTGATGTTGCTCTCAGAAAGGCAGATTATGTAAATGTCGATATGTTTATTAAAAAACTTTCAAACAAAGCTCAGTTATCATTTTATTATATCTGGAACATCGTAATTGTCGGATTCCTGGCCATATTAATCAGGTTTGGAATCCCCCTGACTATTGAGAATTATAAAAGGCTTTTTCAGGCGTTGGGTATCAGCTATTCCTGGGCAGCCATAAGTGTTCCGGTCGGTTCATGCCTGATGATTCTGACGATAATTTTAAAGCTTGTACGTAAGGTTAAAATGACTAATATTAGGGTGACGTGCTGATGGGTATAGTTGTACTGGTTTTTATTCTTTTACTTTTCCTGGGTATGCCTGTGGCTTTCGCAATCGGTATTTCAGGCGCCATCTTTTTCTTTACAACCCCGGATCTGCCACCTTCAATAATTGTGCAGAAGGTAGTCAGCTCCACTCAGAGTTTTACTCTGCTTGCCATACCGCTTTTTATATTTGCCGGGAACCTGATGAATAATACCGGGATTACGAAAAGGCTGATAAAGCTTTCGAATATCCTGACCGGTCATATGTACGGCAATCTGGCCCAGGTGTCATGCATACTCTCAACCCTGATGGGAGGAGTTTCAGGTTCAGCAAATGCGGATGCTGCCATGGAGTGCAGGATTTTAGGTCCCGATATGACAAAACGCGGGTACAAAAAGGGTTATTCCGCGGCAGTTAACGGCTGCACAGCGCTTATAACGGCGACAATTCCTCCCAGTATGGGATTGATTATCTACGGTTCAGTAGGAGAAGTTTCAATAGGAAGGCTGTTTGCAGCGGGAATTGTGCCCGGATTGCTGATGATGGCGGCCCTGATGATAACCATCCGTATAACGGCGGGCAGGAAAAAGTATTTGCCTGAAAAAGTGGAAAAGCCTACAGTGAAAGAAACGCTTTCAGCGATTGTTAACAGCATCTGGGCCCTGATGTTTCCTGTCATCCTGCTTGTCGGAATAAGAATCGGGATTATGACACCGTCGGAATCCGGGGCATTTGCTGCTGTATATGCGATTGTTATCGGGGTCTTTGTTTACAAAGAGCTTACATGGCAGGCTTTCATTGAAACGGTAAAAAACAGCATCCGGGATATCGGGATAATAATGATTATTGTTGCTTTATCCGGGATTTTCGGATACGGAATAGTATATGACCGCATACCGCAGGTAATGGCTGAATTTCTGATAGGCGTTACATCCAACCAGTATCTGCTGCTTTTTATAATAATACTGTTGCTGACATTCAGCGGGATGTTTGTAGAGACAACAGTTGTAGCGTTGCTGCTGACTCCCATATTACTGCCGGTTGTTACAAAGGCAGGTATTGATCCAGTGCAGTTCGGAATAATAATGATGACAATTGTAACAATGGGAATAATGACGCCGCCTGTCGGAATTGCCGTTTATACTACTTCAAGCATAATGGGGTGTACTCCGGAAGAAACTTCACGCGAGACTATTCCGTTTGTTATAGCAATACTGGCAGTGGTAGGAATATGTGTATTTTTTAAGGACCTTGTTCTTTTTTTGCCGAATTTAATTTTTGGTTAGATTTTCGAATATTGAATAATATCTCTAATTATTTTGAGATTAAGGAGATAGGTATATGTTAATGAGTTTGCGATGGTTTGGGCCCGGATTCGATTCCGTGCCGCTGAAAAACATCCGACAAATTCCAGGTGTTAAAGGGGTGATTACCACCCTTTACGGACGAACCGCCGGAGAAGAATGGCCTTCTGAAGAAATAGAAGCCCTGAAAAAAACCGTTGAAGATTCAGGTCTTGAGATATACGGGATAGAAAGTTTAAATATATCGGATGAAATTAAAGTAGGCAGTGAGTTGCGGGATCTGCATATTGAAAGGTATAACAATACCCTGAAAAAGCTTTCAAATTCAGGCATACATATGGTTTGTTATAATTTTATGGGTGTGTTTGACTGGGTAAGATCTGATCTCGCGAAGGTTCGGGATGATTTGTCCACTGTTCTCGCCTATGATCAGCTGAAGGTTGATTCGATAGATCCGGATAAAATGTTTAAGCAGATAGATCAATCGTCAAATGGCTTTATGATGCCCGGGTGGGAGCCGGAGCGGATGTCAAAAATAAAAGAGCTGTTTGAACTGTACAATGATATAGATGAAGAAAAAATCAGAAAAAATCTGAAATATTTCCTTGAAGGAATTATGCCGACATGTGAAAAGTACGGAGTAAAAATGGCTGTTCATATTGATGATCCTGCATGGAGCGTTTTCGGATTGCCGAGAATAGTGAAAAACCTTTCGGATTTACAGTCTTTAACAGGTATGGTCAATAGTGATTATAATGGTATTACCCTATGTACCGGTTCTTTAAGTACGAATCCGGAAAATGATATACCGGAAATAATAAGAGCGTTAAAGGGCAGAATACATTTTGCTCATATTCGAAACACAAAGCATACCGGACCCGGAATATTTGAAGAATCGGCTCATTTGTCTGAAGACGGCTCGCTGGATATGTATGAAATCGTAAAGGCTTTCCATGAGACAGGTTTCGACGGTCCTGTTCGCCCTGATCACGGCCGGGCGATCTGGGGAGAGAAAGCCATGCCCGGATACGGTTTGTATGACAGGGCCCTGGGAGCGCAATATCTTCTGGGTTTGTATGAGGCTGTCAGGAAACAGGCTGGTTAAAATGAAATTATCGGTTGAAGGTTTGAAGAACAGTGACTTCTGGAGAGAAAAAGGATACAACCTGCCGCAATATCCGGTTGAAGAAGTATGGAAAAATACTATTGAGCGGCCGGAATGGCTTCATATAGGCGCCGGCAATATTTTCAGAGCTTTCCCGGCGGTTGTTCAGCAGAATCTGTTGAATAATAATTTAAGTAAAACAGGAATTATTGTATGCGAAGCTTTCGATGAAGAGCTGATCGATAAGGCATACAGGGCTTATGACAATCTCTCTGTTGTAGTTACTTTAAAGAATACCGGAGAAATAGAAAAAAATATTGTAGCCAGTGTTGCGGAAAGCCTTAAAGCCTGCTCGGATTACAGGCGGCTGGTTGAGATTATAAGGAACCCGTCATTGCAGATAGTTACACTGACAATCACGGAAAAAGGCTATGCCGTAAAAGATGAAAAAACAGATAGTATTTCCGTTGATATCGAAGAGTGTTGGAAGGCCCGCGGCGGTGTATATAAAAATACAATTCAAATGATAACAGACCTGTGTTATGAACGCTATAGAAGCGGACAGTTTCCCCTGGCCCTTGTCAGTATGGACAATTTCAGCCATAACGGAACGGTTTTAAAGGAGGGGATATTATCTGTTGCAGAAAGAGGTTCATCCCTGGGGTTATATGATCACGGGTTTTTGGATTACCTTAATAATAAAAAATTGATTTCTTATAACTGGAGTATGATAGACAAAATTACGCCCAGGCCTTCGGAGCAGGTGCGCCGTAGCCTTGAAGCAGATGGCCTGGAAGATATTAATGAAATCATAACGAACCGAAATACATATACTGCAGCTTTTGTAAATACTGAAGAAGCCGAGTACCTGGCCATCGAGGATGTTTTTCCTAACGGTCGCCTGCCTTTTGAGCATGCCGGCATAATTATTTCAAACAGGGATGTTATTGATAAGATCGAGAAGATGAAAGTCTGCACCTGTCTCAACCCGTTGCATACGGCTCTTGCTGTTTTCGGCTGTCTTTTGGGATATACGTCTATTGCGGATGAAATGACTGACCCTGTTTTAAAGGGGCTAATAGAAAAGATAGGTTATGTTGAGGGGCTTCCGGTTGTGGAAGAGCCAGGCGTTATCAATTCTGCTGATTTTATCAAAGAAGTTATTGAAAAAAGGTTCCCAAACCCGTTTCTTCCGGATACCCCGCAGAGAATTGCCTCGGATACGTCGAAAAAAATACCGATAAGGTTCGGAGAAACACTTAAATCTTATATCAGGAAAAGTGAAGCAGACTTATCCGGGTTGATATATATACCGCTATTCTTTGCCGGCTGGCTGCGTTATCTTATGGCTGTTGATGATAACGGTGAAGAGTTTACCCTGAGTCCGGATCCGAATATTGACTGTTTGCGCGAATATCTGACAGGTATCAATCTTGGTGATACTGAGCTGAAAGACGGAAGGATCAGGGCACTTTTATCAAGGGAAGATATTTTTGGAATTAATCTTTATGATCACGGGTTGGGAATTAAGGTGGAGAAGATGTTTCTGGAATTAATTTCTGCCGCAGGCGCGGTAAAGAGGACGCTGGTAAAATATTTAACAGAAGCAGAGGAATAATTTAAAATCCAAAAAAAAGGCTGCCTGTTTACAGGCAGCCTGAAAAATACCGTTATTGTTTGATTAAAAATCCAGCAGTTCAACCTCAAATACAAGATATGCATTTGCAGGAATTACTCCGGGATAACCGCGTTCGCCGTATCCGAGTTCGGGCGGTATTATAAGGGTCCGTTTCTCACCTTTGGTCATATCCATAAGGGCTTCATTCCAACCCTGGATAACCTGTCCTATTTTAAAGGTTGCAGGCTCGCCGCGATCGACGGAACTGTCGAATTTTGTGCCGTCAAGAAGGGTGCCTGTATAGTGTGTTGTAACAGAAGTCCCCATCGAAGGACTTTTCCCCCCGTCGCCTTCCTTTTCAACAATGTAACGCAGCCCGGAATCGGTTTCAACGGCATTGGGCCAGTTTGATTTTATCAGATCGAGTTCAGCCTTGCGTTCGGCATCAAGCGCTGCTTTTGCTTTCGCGGCATATTCAGCCACAAGAGCGTTGAAAGACTCCTGATCCGCCTTGAACGCTTCTGCCCCGGCGCCCTGCCTGATAATAGTGATTTTCTCTATTGTGTCGCCCTGTTTGATTGAATTGACTACATCCTGACCTTCAACAACATGGCCGAAGACTGTGTGTTTTCCGTCAAGCCAGTCGGTTTTTACGTGTGTAATAAAAAACTGGCTTCCGTTGGTGCCGGGGCCGCTGTTTGCCATGGACAGAATTCCGGGTCCGGTATGTTTAAGACTGGGATCAAATTCGTCCGGAAATTTATAGCCGGGATCGCCGGTCCCTGTTCCAAGTGGGCATCCGCCCTGAATCATAAAGTTGTCTATAACCCTGTGAAATTTAAGTCCGTCGTAAAAAGGCCCGTCGCCCTTTGAGTTTTTGATAGTGCCTTCAGCCAGACCCACAAAGTTTGTTACCGTCATCGGGGTTTTCTCAAACTCCAGTTCAAGCAAAATAGTTCCTCTGCTTGTTTTCATTTCAGCATAAAGACCGTCGTTAAGCGCCATTTGCGCCTCCTTTTCTGTTTTGGTTGTTTTTTCTGTCGCAACTGATGTTTTTCCCTTATCAGCGGCGGCGCAGGAAATAATAAAAAATGAAAGAACAACCAACAGGACGGCTGTATTTTTTCTTTTCAGCATTTATCCTCCCCTTGTCTATTTTCCGTTTATTATTCTGGTAAAAATAACACCGTCGATATCTTCAATTTTTTTAATAACGTTCTCCTGAACCTTCCCGTCGATATCGATTATATTGTAGGCATAATTACCTTTATTGCGATTAATCATATTGGCAATATTAAGGCCCGCATCGGCAAGTACCGAAGATATCTGGCCTACCATGTTGGGTACATTGCGGTTCCCTATTGTTATCCTGGTTTCTCCGTTCATATCCATCCGGCAGTCAGGGAAATTCACGGAATTTTTAATGTTTCCGGTTTCAAGAAAGTCCATCAACTGGTTGACAGCCATTACGGCACAGTTTTCCTCGGCTTCAGGTGTAGATGCTCCAAGATGGGGAATCGGGATTACATTTTCAATACCGAGCAGTTCTTCTTCGGGAAAGTCAGTAACGTAACGATCTACAGTCCCGTTGTCGATGGCCCGTTTTATTGCTTTATTGTCGACCAGCCCTCCGCGCGAAAAGTTAAGAATTTTAACGCCCTTTTTCATCATTGCAAGAGTATCATCGTTAAGAAAATCTATTGTCGAATCGTTCAGGGGCATGTGCATTGTAAGGTAATCACATTTGGAAAGAAGAGATTCCAGATTTTCGGATTTTTTCACCTGTCGTGAAAGTCCCCAGGCCGCGTCAATTGAAATATAGGGATCATACCCGATTACGTTCATTCCCAGAGCGATAGCATCATTTGCAACCATTACGCCTATCGCCCCAAGTCCGATAACCCCCAGTGTTTTCCCTTTGATTTCGCTGCCGCTGAAATTGGATTTGCCCTTTTCAATAAGTTTTGGAACTTCCTCGCCCTTGCCGAGTAGCTCATTGGCCCAGGAAACGCCGCGGATGATCTTGCGGGAAGATATGAAAAGGCTCATCAGAACCAGTTCCTTGACGCTGTTGGCGTTTGCCCCGGGGGTATTGAAAACTACAATACCTTTTTCGGTATAATCAGATACCGGAATATTATTGGTGCCTGCCCCGGCACGCGCAACCGTTTTCAACCCTGCGGGTATTTCCATATCGTGCATTTTAAAGCTGCGTAAAATTATTGCGTCTGTGAAATCTTCGGTACCGTCAACGGAATACTTGCTGTAATCAAAAAGATTCAGGCCTTTTTTGGAAATTTTATTCAGAGTTTTAATACAGTACATTTCTTCTCCTGCAATGTTGCATGTTATTCTTCAATCTTAACGTCATCGCTGAGCATTTCGTCTTCATCAAAGATGAAACGTCCGCTGATGCTGACTCCGCTGAGGGCTTTTTCAAGCCACAATTCATCGTCTGCCCACATTTTATCGTACGGTATTCTGTCCATCTCACACCAGAACGGCTCGGCTTCATCCGTTTCGATCAATTCTCCCTCGAAGGCCTCGGCGGTATATACAAAGCCGCGAAGCGAATGGCCGTTTTTGAATATGAAATAGAGATCTCCGATATGAACAGGATCTGTCGGGGTAAGGCCTACTTCTTCCTGACATTCACGGACAACCGCTTCAAGAGGCATTTCACCGGGTTCAATTCTTCCGCCGGGGGCATTTACCTTGCCCGCGCCCAGGCCGGTTTTTTTGTTGATTAGCAGAACCTGGTTTTTGCCAGGATCCTTGATATAACAAATCACTGCCTGTTCGGTGAATTTCCAGCTGTCCCAGTCAACCTCATCGACGGTATCGGGAACGACAACCGGTTCTTCCGGTTCCGGTTCGGGAGCTTCGGGCGGCTTCATGAATTTCGAAAGGAAACCGGGTTTCGGTTCTTCCTCTTCAACGGGAGGATCGCATTTCTCGCACATATTCGAATCGTAGTACAGGATCCTGTCGAAGTTCATTCTTTCCCCGCAGGATGTACATTTGATCTTGTACGGCAATGCTTTTTCACGAAGAAAATATAGCGCTATTCCCACACCGGCTACACCGGCGATGAGAAAATAGTCCGATATCTTTTCGTTCGAAGCGACTACTATTACAATTACATAAAAAGCGAACACCATTACAGCCCATATAAGGGTGGAGGTTCTCTTCTTAACACAGTGTTTATGGTGTCTTCTTTGCATTATATTAAGAATGGCTGTGGCTGCAAGCACCCAGAAGACGGGTTCAGTAAGTTTCTCTGCTATCATGAATTAGAAAATAACAATTGCCCGGCGTATAGTCAATGGATCAAAAAGCCTTGATTTTTTACCGGTTGCGGGCTATAAATCTGATGGAATGAAAAAAAGAAACCAGAATAAAAATGGAATACTGAAAACTACTCCGGTTTTTTTATGGATATCCGCTTTATTCATGCCCCGAATACTGGCAGGGCTCGGCAAAACTTTAGCCGCTATTTTTACAAAATTCTTTTTTCTGCAGATACAGACGGTTCTTTTTCCCAAAACAAGGCCTGTTGTTAATGTTGATCATCAGCTGGACCGGAATATTCCTTTTGATCCTTCATGGGTGGGGCTTTATAATACATTTACCGTTTTCTGGATGCAGACCGCCGGGTGGCTTCTTAAAACGTTCGGAAGAAAGGCTGTTTTAGACGTAGCTGCTTTTGTTAATGATATGGCGTTGATGTACAACGCCGCCGGGGATGTATACAAAAGGTGCCAGTCGACTACAAGCCGGCCGCCAGTAACTGCTAATTTTCATTTTATTGTCATCCATGCTTTTGACCCGCATCTGCACTGTGTTCCGAGTCTTCACGTCATGGTATGCGCCTATACCGCTTTTATAGCCTGCGAGCTTATTGAAAAACACGCTGATAATCCGGCAGATTTCACCGCTGAAACCGGCTGGGTTTTTAAAAACGCCCTTGAGATTATTGAATCGGTGCTTCTGGTTAAGCAGCACAGCGTAAACTGCATCCCCGCCGGCTACTATATGAATTCAGTTCTTTTTGAAAGCTTTCGGAAAGAATGGGCTGATCGTTTTATCGATGAGATGTTTGTTGATGACGCCAAGGGAATTAAAGAAGTAGATAAAGTCCGTAAACATGTTAGAATATGGTATGATAAATTTATAAATGACTATGCGGAATCCGGCGATCGCGACAGGGTTCTGATAGATTTTTTGAAAGGGTATAACGGAGTAGAAATTGGTTGAATCGAAACGGAACCCGGAAACCGAACGTTTTTTAAAGAGCCTAGGCTTTCCGGTTGTTAATGTTCATAATTCGAACAATCACCATGATTTCACACGCCCATCCCGACGGATTCTGGTTATAGGTCCGATGGGATCAGGGAAAACGGAATTTTCCTCCCGTGTCTGGCGTGATTCACGTGTTGCGCTTATGAAATCCGAGGAAGTAGCAGAACTGACGACCACTGCCGGAGCGGACCGGCGCCGTGTCTTTTTTGTCCGTTCATCGCTTGATTCCGGACGTTTTCCCGATTACCCGGAAGATGCTCTTGCATACCGAGGGGGCTATGAGCGCTGCGGAGGCAGCATCGCGGCAATCCGGGACTCTTTTGAACTTGAGGCGCTTATTGAAAAGCATCTCGAAACAGGCACCTGGATAATAGATGAAGCATCTTTCTACGACGAACGTATAGCCTACGTCGTAAACCGCTATTCCGAGCAGTACGGTATGAATTTCATCTTTCCCACTCTTATTTTGAACTTCAGACGTGATATTTTCAATGCTGCAGCCAGGTTTCTGCTCGGCGTTTCAACCGATGTTTTTACCCTGACGGCCTACTGTGAACATGACGACTGCATTGCAGATTCATTTTATACATACCGCTATTATCTTGTTGACGGAAAAGAATGTCCGGCGCTTTATTTCGATCCGCTTATCGTAATAGGCGGTGATTCGGTAAAGGAAAACCCGCTTGAGCCGAATTACTGTACGCGTTGTGATGAACACCATTACCTGCCGGGCAAGGATTATACCTTTCTTGTGCTAAAACCCCTTGGGCAGGCAGCCTCGCGGGGTGATATTGATCCGCTGAAGCAGGAGCTGTTTTCAATTAAGAATGAAATGGAGCGTTCCCGGCTGTATCAGGTTTTGAAAGAGGCTTTCATTGATACGGAACCTGCCCAGCCTATCTGTATGAATTCGCTTAATGTTCCGTGTATAGCCGAGAAGGCTCTGATCTACCTGTTTGCCGAAGAAAATCTGCTGGCCGAGGACCAGCTGAAACGTCTTTCAGAAGAGCTGCATCTTGATATCGAATATATTACACG
This sequence comes from Spirochaetia bacterium, assembly GCA_963675665.1. Lineage (GTDB taxonomy): Bacteria > Spirochaetota > Spirochaetia > UBA9216 > UBA9216 > Thalassospirochaeta. The sequence goes on along the minus strand of OY776510.1, from coordinate 398,897 downwards.
GACGCTTGAAGACAACCGCCGGCCCGTAAATTTTGAACAGCTTGAGCTGTTCAGCTGAATAAATCCTGTTAACTCTAAATCTTTTCCATCATTATTCGCTTTTCAGTTGACATTAATGTTACCGAATGGTAACATGAGCCTGTTACCGGAGGAGATCCATGAAAAACAGAACCGAGACTGAACAAAGACTGATTGACGCCGTTACTTCCGTGATGGTTGAATCGGGAATTTCCGGGATAGGGGTGAACAGGGTGGCTGAGAAAGCCGGATGCTCAAAGATGCTTATCTACCGCTATTTCGGAGATTTTGACGGCCTGATACAGCGCTGGGCTGAAGATAACAACTACTGGATTAAGAAGGTAGGCGGTATGGATGAATTACTGAAGAACCGTATGAGTCTGCAACAAAAAAGGGAAACGGCGATTTCGGTTTTAACTGATCAGATTGACGAAATCCGAAGTTCTGCTGTTATGAGAGAATTATTGAGATGGCAGATATCTTCCGGAAACAAGATCTGTAAAAAGATAATGGAAAAAGCGGAAGAGCAGGGGTTGATGCTGACGAATGCTCTTGCCGAAGGAACTTCTACCGAAATAGATATTCACGCAACCATAGCTGTAATTACCTCCGGAATATATTATCTGGCTTTACAGGCGGATTATGCTCCGGTGTACAACGGAGTCAGTCTTGAAACGGAAGAAGGGTGGTCCAGAATAAAAAAATCGGTAGGGGAACTGATGGAAATGATTTTCAGGACAGAACTGATGGAAATGATTTTCAGAACAATGGAGGACAATAATGAAAAATAGGAAATTAATTTTGGTATTGCTGGTAAATACGGCAATCTTCAGCCTGCTGGCAGGCAGTTGTGCCGGGAACAGGGATCTTATAAGTGTTCCTGAAGGGAAATATATGATTGAAATAGAAGCCGGTGAGGCCTGGCTTCACGACTTTCGGCTTTTTGCGGGATTCCATTCCAAAAACCCTCCGCAGTATGCAGTCTGGATTGAAGATCTTGACGGCAACTACCTTGATACAGTTGTTGTCAGTGAAAAGATAGCAAAAGAGAAATGGATTTTTAACGGAGGCAACAGGCGCGTAGAGGCGTTGCCGTACTGGATGTTTCGAAGAGGTATCAGCTATTCCGACGGCCTGATGTTACCGAGTGGTAACGAGCCGTTGCCCGATTCTGTAACTTCCGCAACGGCAACAAAAAGCTCAACTGTCTATTATAATCCGGCTCAGGCGGACGAAAACATTCCTGTAAGGATAGTCGCGGAATTTAATCATTCCACCGATTTCAATGAAAACTGGCCTGCAGATGCAGTTCCGAGAGCGTCTAACTGGTCCGGAGGTGAATACGGCAGCGGTCAACCCGCGGTTGTTTATGCGGCTGAATTTGTCCCGTCCGAAATCGATTCCGGCGCTGTTGAGTTGAAGCTTATAGGCAGGAGTTCGGCGGACGGAAGTGACGGTGATCTTGTAAATGAGCTGGACGGTTTAACATCGGCATTGGAGATTGTCTCATCGGTAAAGATCAGGCTTGACAACTGAAACTTCCAAAAATAATGATAAGATTCGATCTTGCAGCCGATATGGATTATACTGAAACAATGCAGGAGGGCCCTATGCACGTTACCGATATAATCCTGAAAAAAAGGAGCGGAGAAGCGCTCGATAAGGAAGAAATTGATTTTTTTATAAAAGGTTATGTAGACGGAAGCATTCCCGATTACCAGGCTTCGGCTTTGCTGATGGCAATCTGGTTTAACGGGATGGACCCGCAGGAAACAACTGATTTGACCCTTTCAATGGTTGCCTCCGGCGATACGATTGATCTGTCCGGCATCAAGGGTATAAAGGTCGACAAACATTCAACCGGCGGTGTCGCCGATACCACGACCCTTGTGGCGGCGCCCCTGGTAGCCGCATGCGGCGGAAGGGTGGCAAAGATGTCGGGAAGGGGACTTGGGCACACCGGAGGAACCCTCGACAAGCTCGAATCGATTCCGGGGCTTTCGATTGAACAGACGATGAATGCGTTTCAGGACCTCGTCAACTCAATCGGTTTGTCGGTAATTGGACAGACCGGCAACCTTGTGCCGGCCGATAAAAAGCTGTATGCGCTGCGTGACGTAACAGTAACAGTTGATAATATGTCGCTCATCGCGGCGAGCATTATGAGCAAAAAGATCGCATCCGGTGCTGACGCCATTGTTCTTGATGTTAAAACAGGCAGCGGCGCGTTTATGAAAACCGCTGAAGAATCATATGAACTTGCCCGCGCCATGGTCGATATCGGAAAACTTGCCGGCCGCAGAACGGTGGCTCTTGTGACCGATATGAACCAGCCGCTCGGCAATGCCGTCGGCAATGCGCTTGAAGTACAGGAAGCGATTGAAATACTGCGCGGCGGGCATCCCGGAGACCTGAAGGATGTGGCATTCGCGCTATCGGCCTGGATGTTGAGGTTTGCGGATATTGCCGAAACCGAGGTAGACGCCATGTCTATGCTGACGAAGGCTCTTGAAAGTGGCGCTGCGCTTGAAGCGCTGTCGAAGATGATAAAGGCGCAGGGTGGAGATGAGGCAGTCTGCAGGGATGTTTTAAAACTGCCGCAGGCGGAAAAGCTTGTACCGGTAAAGGCCGATGCGGACGGATGGATTTCAGAAATGGATAATACCGAGATCGGCATATCGGCAATGCTGCTGGGCGCCGGACGGCAGACAAAATCCGATGTGATAGATCCGGCGGTGGGGTTGTGGATGAAAAAAAGGCTGGGCGACAAGGTTTCGGCAGGAGAAGAAACAGCAGTATTCCATGTAAATGATGAAAAAAATCTTGGTGAAGCTGTAAGTCGCTTTAAAGCGGCTGTAAAAATCAGTGGAAAAGCACCGGAAAAACTGCCGCTCATCTACAGGGTTGTGGAGTAGTTTATGAACTTCACTTTAACCACGCCGGCGCTCCTCTTTCCGGCAATATCTTTGCTGCTTCTTGCATATACCAACAGGTATCTGACTCTTGCGGGACTGATTAGGGACCTGTATTCCAGGTATGAAGAGAACAGAAGCAGCCTGTTTTCAGATCAGATATCCAATCTCAGAAAGCGAATCAATATTATAAAAAATATGCAGATACTCGGGGTCCTGAGCTTTTTTTGCTGCGTTCTAACAATGCTGCTTATCTTCCTTGGGCTGACCTTTGCAGGAGAAATTATTTTCGGAGCCAGCCTGGCCCTTCTGCTGTTGTCGCTGGGGCTTTCAATCTATGAGATTACGATATCAATCGGGGCGCTGAATATTCTTCTGGACAACTGCTGTAAGGATGAATAAGTCAGGTAATATTTATACTACTAAAAGATTTTGACTGCCTCCATGCAGCTGACGGCTGTTATATCCTCAAAACAGCTGAAATCCGAAGGATTATCGGTTAGGATGTATTTGATTCCGTTTGTAATCATCACCGCCGCGATGTTTGCATCATGTATTCGTTTTCCGTTCAGCTGATGTTTTATTACCAGATGCTGCAGAATTTCAGTTGAAGAGCGTTTTTCTTCATAGACAACAATTCTTTTTTGAAATTGTTTAATATTATGGATGGCATCTCCTGCAGACATGCCGAAGCCGTTTGCTTCGACGGGGCGGGTAGCAACAACAAGATATTCCCTGATAACCTGTCCGCAGAATATAGGATTGAATCCCGCTTCCGGTATAACCCTCAGCAGCTTTCTTGCCTCGTCATGGTTTTTTCTTGAGCTGTCTGTGGCTGAAAGAAGGATATTCGTATCAATGAATATCAGCTCACCTGCTGTTATTGTCATATATGTCCTCTCTGCTCCATGAAGAATCAAGTCCTGAATTGACTGTTATCAGATTCAGCTCCTCATCGGAATCTTCTTCAATATCCAGTTCTGCTGCTCTATCCAGGATGAAATGCAGCTCTCCCTGCAGGGACCTGTGATGCCGGGCGGCGAGGTTTTTCAGCGATGATAGTGTTTTTTCATCAATGTTTCGAATGTGTATTGAACTCATACTGGTATTATAATGATACCATTTGTAAAAATCAAGAAGCATCCGGATTGAAACTGGACTAAAAGAATATTATCCGTTATCATATAAACATCCTGAGACTGACGGATCAGCGGGTAAACCGCAGGGGATCAGGAGTTGAAGTTTAATGCCGACCGTCTGGGCAGATTTTAGTATCTGTCCGGACGTTTTTTTTGCCGGGCAGACTTATTAAAGGAGTCACCGATGCGAAAAGAATGGCGAAATTTCAATGCAGGACTTTGGACTGAAGAAATCGATGTCCGGAATTTCATTAAAACTAATTATACCCCCTATTATGAAGACGGCAATTTCCTGTGCGGCCCGACCCGACGAACCGAATTGTTAAATGCCCGGCTTGATAAGCTGTTGCAGACTGAAAGCGAAAACAACGGGGTGCTGTCCATCGACACCGAAAAGGTCTCGTCGCTGCTCAGTTATCCGGCAGGATACATTGATAAAGACAACGAAATTATCGTCGGACTTCAGACCGACGAACCTTTGAAGAGAGGTGTAAACCCTTTCGGCGGAATACGGATGGCCCGGGACGCCTGCGCTTCCTACGGGGCGGTCCTTTCGGAAGAGATTGAGAACCATTTCCGGTTCAGGACCACGCATAACGACGGGGTTTTCCGTGTTTATGACGACGAAATCAAAACCCTCAGGCGTTCGGGGCTTATTACCGGGCTGCCGGATGCCTACGGCCGGGGACGTATAATCGGCGATTATCGAAGAGTAGCGCTTTACGGTGTCGACAGGCTTATCGGCGAAAAAATCAGCGACAAGGACAACCTGTCGAAGAAGCAGATGAACGACGAAATTATCCGTCTGCTTGAGGAACTGTACAGACAGATAGATTTTCTTGAAAAGCTGAAAAAAATGGCGCTGCTCTACGGAATCGATATATCGAGGCCGGCTGCAAACGGGAAAGAGGCCGTGCAGTGGACTTATTTTGCGTACCTCGGCGCAATCAAGGAGCAGAACGGGGCGGCTATGTCTCTCGGACGGGTCAGTACCTTCTTCGACGTCTATTTTGAACGGGACCTCAGCGAGGGTGTTATTACTGAAAGCCGGATCCAGGAGATTGTCGATGATTTTGTTCTGAAACTGCGCTGTGCCCGTCAGCTGCGCACGCCGGATTACAATGAGCTTTTTGCAGGAGATCCGATGTGGATTACCGAGGTTATAGGTGGAATGACCGAAGAAGGTGTTCCTATGGTAACAAGAACCTCCTACAGAATGCTTCAGACCCTTTACAATCTCGGAAGCTCGGCAGAACCGAACCTTACTGTGCTGTGGTCGGAAGATCTTCCTTCCGGGTTCAAGGAATTCTGCGCAAGGGTGTCAATCGATACTGATTCAATCCAGTATGAAAACGATGATCTTATGCGCAGCGATTACGGCGATGATTACGCCATAGCCTGCTGCGTATCGGCCATGAAAATAGGAAAAGAAATGCAGTTTTTCGGAGCCCGCTGCAACCTGGCCAAAACCCTGCTGGTTTCGCTTAACGGCGGCAGAGATGAACTGGACGGGGAATATATCGCCCCGGCCCGGGAGCCGCTGAACCAGGGTCCGCTTGACTATGACAGGGTTCGCAGCCGGTTTTCCTTCTACCTGAAGTGGTTATGTGAAAAATATGTCAACACGATGAATATTATTCATTATATGCATGACAAATACGCCTACGAGAAAACCCAGATGGCCCTGCACAATACCGATGTAAAACGCTTTATGGCCTTCGGTATAGCCGGGCTGTCGGTCGCCGCCGATTCCCTTTCGGCTGTTAAATATGCCAGGGTTACTCCGGTTACCGATAAAACCGGGCTGATTACCGATTACTCGATAGAGGGCGATTTCCCGAAGTTCGGTAATGATGACGACAGGGTAGACACAATTGCAGCCGAACTGACCGGGGAGTTTATTTCCCTGTTGAGGGAAACGGAGACATACAGAGAAGCCGAACACAGCCTGTCAATTCTCACTATTACGTCTAATGTTGTTTACGGCAGAAAAACAGGTTCAACCCCGGACGGCAGGAAGCGCGGCGAACCATTTGCTCCGGGAGCAAACCCGATGCATAACAGGGAAAAGATGGGGGCCCTTGCTTCGCTTAACTCGGTATCCAAGATTCCATTCGACTGCTGTCGCGACGGTATCTCCTGCACTTTCTCGGTTTCACCGCGGACGCTTGGTCCGGATGAGCAGTCGTCGGAAAAGAACCTTGTCAACATTATCAACGGATATTTTAAAAAATCAGGGCATCATCTTAATGTGAATGTACTGGACAGGCAGACGTTAAAAGATGCAATGGAGAATCCGGGAAAGTATCCGAACCTGACTGTCAGGGTTTCCGGCTATGCCGTAAATTTTCACAAGCTTACAAAAATTCAGAAGGAAGAAATTATCGCCAGAACCTATTTTGAGAGAATATGATGATTCAGGGTCGAATTCATTCTATAGAAACCATGGGAACCCTGGACGGGCCCGGGATAAGAACCGTTTTTTTTCTTCAGGGCTGTAACATGCAGTGCGTTTACTGCCATAACCGCGACAGCTGGAGTCTCAACGGCGGTGAACTCTATACTGTTGGTAAGGTGGTTTCTACGGCCCTGTCTTACCGGGAGTACTACGGAGAGGACGGCGGAGTTACATTTTCCGGCGGCGAGCCGCTGCTGCAGGGAGATTTTCTTTTCGAAGCGGCAGCGTCCTTGAAGAAATACGGAATCAGCACGGCTGTCGATACTTCCGGATCCGTTTTTAACAGGAAAGTCGCCGAGCTGTTTCGCCTGGTTGATCTTGTAATTCTGGACATCAAGCATTCCGACATGAACCAATACGGGCGCATTTGCTCATTTTCAGGGGATTCGGCATTCTGCTGCCTGGAGTATCTGCAGAACAGCAACATAAGATACCGGGTAAGACAGGTAATTGTTGAGGGTTATACAGATACTGTTGAACAGGTAGATCATCTGGCTGAAATACTTGAATCAGATAACCCTCCCGAAAGGGTGGAACTTCTTCCGTATCACGATATGGGAAAAAACAAGTGGGCGAATTGCGGGAAGGAGTATCCCCTTGACGGAGTTCTTCCTCCAACGGAAGAGAGAGTGGGTCTACTGCGCGGCAGACTTAAAGGGTTACGGTAAACTTCCGGGACTGTTTGTATGCTCTGCAAACCAATCTCCTTCGGTATAAAAAGAAACGGTTAAAAGGCTGGGGAAAAGACCCCGCCGAAATCAGGTTAACAGGAGTCTTCCCTGATCAGGCGGAATCAGAATTTTATTAAGTTGTAAGGATGGAGTTATAGCTTTACCTTTCCACTTTTAAGAAGGTTGAGGGATTCTTCTTTATCAAATTTATATAACCTTCCGACAGCACCGTTATATATTCTGCAGCTTGTTTCTGCTACATGTTTTAGATCTTCATCAGAGAAATCTTTTGACCCTATATCAAAATATGTGTCGGGGGCTCCAACCTGTTTAAGCCATGTTTTATATTCGGCAACAGCCGCGGCAGCCGCTTTTATGTTATCTTTTTCTTCTATGTAAAAAATATTCCGGCCGAACCTGGCAAACGGCTCCGGTATTTTTTTGCTTACAATATCCATCCATCTCGGAGTCAACACACCGAGGCATGCTCCGTGGTGAGTATCAAACCAGCCTGAGAATGATTCCTCCAGTCCGTGACAGGCCATGTCCGGTTCGCCGCGGCCGATTTTTGTAAGTCCGCCCCAGGCCATGATTGAACACCAGATTAATTCTCCACGGGCCTGTACGTCATCGGGATTTTTAACAAGATCATCAAGCGCTTTCATTGTCGCATGTATAATCGATTCTGATAAACGCAGCTGTGATTCCGAATTTGTATCTCCGTTAAAGTAGTATTCAAATGTATGGCTTAAGATGTCCATTGTGCCCCATATTGCCAGTTTGAGAGGAACAGTTAAGGTCAGTTCCGGATCAAGAATAGTTGTTACAGGATGAATGCAGTTGCAGAAATACTTTTCTTTTGTTTCATCATTAACAATTACGGCAGTGGGGTTGCATTCAGAACCTGTTGCGGCAATAGTTGGAACAGCTATGACGGGCAGCGATACAGTTACTTCAGGTTTGGACCCCCAGAGAAGTTCGTAAGGATCTGTTCCCGATGCAGCCGAAGCTCCAATGACCTTGGCGCAGTCCATTGCGCTTCCTCCGCCGACTGCAATAATGCAGTCGGCTTTTTTCTCTTTACAGATTCTTGTTCCTTCTCTTGCGCTTGAAAGTCTGGGATTGGAATCTATATCATTCATCTCTATTAATTCACGACCACTTGAAACAATATACTTTTTGATTTGATCATAAATTCCATTCTGTCTGAAAGGACCTTTATTCATGACAAGCAGCGGTTTTCTGCATTCACTGTTGATTAGATTTCCGATTTCACTTATACGACCGTTTCCAAATACAATATTTGTAGGTGAATAATAATTAAATGCTCTCATTGGGTACCTCTGTTATTTATTTAGATTAAAAATGATTTTGTTGTCTAAATTATAACGGTTAACTGCTGCACGGACATCATGAGATTTTTCTCATTTGCTGTAAAAAATTAATACCAATATTCAGGCAACAAAATGGTAAACAGAATCAGGACCAGTTTGATTATTAATATCGAAAACAATTAAATAATTAAAATTACATATTAAAAAATTACAGTTAATACTAAGAATCTCATGATGCAGAGTGAAATTTTACATATTAAAATACAATTACAAAATCGGTTTTAACAGTTATCTTTTTGATAATTAAATAAAATTCGATTTCATAAACAGAATACTATAAATAGTATTAAAATAAGCAGGCGTTCCCGTTTATCAAAAAGGGAGTCTGTATGAACAGGAGAAAAAGAATGAAGAAGGGGATTACAAGATTATTTCTGTTTGCGATCTGCATTAGCATGGTTCTTTTTATGGGATTGTCGGGTTGCTCAAAAGAAAAAAGCAGCGCTGTATCACAGAAAGCAGCGGACGAAAAACCTGTAAGAATTATTTTCGTAACGCCGATGACGGCCCATCCGGTATGGCTGGGAGCAAAATACGGAATGGACGCAGCCATTGAGGAATTCGGTTTTGACGGAAGGTGGATAGGTGCCGATGACCATGGCCTTGAAAAAACACTGGAAGCTCTGGAAACCGCCATTGCCGAGAGACCTGACGGTATAATTGTAGACCCGTTTGCTCCGAGCGCTTTTACTGAAGCGTTAAAAAGAGCAAAAGAGGCCGGAATAGTAGTTACATGCGTATGTTGTGATGCAGAAGATCCGTCTCAGAGGATATCTTTTATAGGAACTGACAAGATTGCATGCGGAATGGCTGAAGCCGCTGCGCTGCATGAGAAAGTCGGTGAAGAATTAAAAATCGGGGTTATAATGAGCAACCTTGATGCTCAGGATCAGATCCTGCAGGTAGAAGGTTTAAAAAAATATCTTGCAGAGAAAAATCTTGATAAAGCTGAAATAGTTGATGTTCAGGATAACGATGCAGATGCTGTAAAGACTATTGAGGTTTTAACGGCAATGCTGACAGCAAACCCCCAGATAAACGCAATCTTTGGAACAGAAGGAGCGGGCCCGGCAAGCTATGGAATTGTTCTGAAGGAGATGGGTTTAACGGAAAAAGTTATGGCAATAGGAATGGATGATGTTGAGACAAATCTTGCTCCGGTTAAAGAAGGCACGATATACGGAGTAATGGCCCAGGATTTTTATAAAATGGGATATCTTGGAGCAAAGAACATTATTGAGCATTTAAACGGCAATTCCGTTCCGGATATTGTGGATTCAGGAGTTACGCTTGTAACCAAAGAGAATATCGATACATATAAAAATAAATAAATGGTTTAACTCTTACAGGAATAATATAAGAAGATTTTCTTCATATATTATTCCTGATTTTACAATCAAAAATTAAATATTTTACTTGAGGTAATTACAATGAAAAACTCTGATACAAATTTAAACAAGGCTGAACCTGTAAATAAAATCCCTGCGCGCAGCAGGCAGGCTATAGATGATCTTGTAGATCTGTCGGATTACTATACAACAGCCCTTGATGATGACTGGACCGGCCGGCCCGGCGTTAATCTTTCCCTGCTGCCTAAAGGAATTCATGCATATTTCCGGGGGGCCTTTGACCTCAGGGGAATGATTCAGCTGGCCGGGAAAAATACAGCCGAAATAACGGGGTATGATTATCCTGAATCTGTTAAGGGAATTAAAGTAAACTTTAAAGCGGAAAAAATAGATTTCCTTCAGGGGACGGCAGGTTCCGTTGCCGACGACACAAAAATTGGTGAATATATTATTCATTATGAAAACGGGGCAGCGGAAAGAATTCCCATTGTTTACAATCAAAATGTGCTGGATTTTACAGTAGAGAAAAAGGGTTTTCAGCCCCTGGGTTCAGATGTTGTTAGCATAACCGACGGCCGAAAGATCTATAAATATACAGTAAACAATCCGCTTCCGGATTTGGAAATTAAAGAGATTGATTTTATCTCAGATTTAACCGAATCGGCTCCTTTCCTGATCGCCCTGACAATGGAAACATTCCAGACAACAATGGAGCATGAGTGGTTTGATTCCATCAGGATCTACAACGATATAATTCCGAGAAGTCCCGAAGCAAGGCCTGAACAGATAGATCTGTCTGACTATTTTGCCGCTTCGCCTGATGACGACTGGTTTAATCATGCCGGGCACGACCTGCATGATCTGCCCAAGGGAATTCAGGAATTCGGCGGAGTAAAATTTGATGTGAGGGGACTGCTGGTACTTGCGGGAGGAAAAACCTCCCTGAAAATTACAGGTCTTGCATTACCTGAAGAGCTTAAGGGTATCAAAATCAACAGATCCGGAAAAACCGTTAATTTTCTGCATGCCTGCGCTTTCGATTCGGAACGCGGAACAAGAATAGCGGAATACATTGTGCATTATGCCAATAATAAGCAGGAGGTTATTCCCGTAGAATACGGAGTCAACGTAATGGACTGGTGGGAACGCGTTGAAGAAGGGAGGGTCAGCGATGCTGAAGAAGCATGGTTCGGCTCAAATGCCGCAAGCAGAAGGTTCGGATTAAGAACAAGGGTAATTAAATATGCATGGCAGAATCCTTATCCGGATGTTGAGATTACAAAAATAGACTATATCTCCAAACTTGAAAATTCCGCGCCGATTTTATTTGCTATTACAGTTGTATAGAAGGAGATTGACAGGGGAGGGTATTATTCCCTCCCCGATAATTTGTCTGAAACACTGAAGGATAGTGCGGGAATAATAACAGAAAAATATCGTCAGGTTTATGTTCAGAAAAAGGGAAAATTATGCAAAAGAAAATTATGCTAAATATAAAAACAATAAATGAATTGGGAATAATTATTGTGCTGGCGGCAATATGTGTATTAATAGCATTGGTCAATCAGTCGTTTTATTCCTGGATAAATATTGTAAATATTTTACGAACAAGCTCGTATCTGGTAATTGTCGGAATAGCCGTGACCTTTGTTTTTATTTCAGGAGGTCTGGATCTTACCGTCGGTTCATTAATCGGTCTTGGAGGATTAATAACCGCAATCTGTATGAAGCATTTTAATATGCCGGTACCTTTATCAATAGCCGCGGGTGTTTTTGTCGGGGCCCTGTTCGGTGTTTTTAACGGGGTTATAATTGTAAAACTTAAAATACCCGCAATGATAGTTACGCTTGGAAGTATGTATATCGCAAGAGGTATTATGAATGTTGTTACAAAAGGCAAACCTGTGTTTCCGTTGCCGGCCGGGTTTAATCTGATCGGCAGCGGGGCTTTTTTAAGAATACCTTATTCGGTCTGGTTTGCGGCAGCTCTTGCTCTATTGGCGGTCTTTGTGCTGAACCATACAGTTTACGGGCGTTATGTCTATTGCGTGGGCGGGAACAATGAAGCTTCGAGATTGTCCGGAATAAATGTTGATATGGTTAAGATCTCGGTATATGTTCTTTCGGCTGTATGTGCAACTTTTTCCGGAATTATTATGACATCAAGAATTACCTCAGCCCAGATTTCGTTGGGACTGGGCTGGGAGATGACGATAATAGCAGCTGTAATAATAGGCGGAACAAGCATGTTCGGAGGAACCGGAACAATACTCGGCACGGTGATAGGGGCTGTACTGTTGAGCGTAATATCGAACGGTATAGTTCTCATGGGAATTTCAACCTATTGGCAAAATATTGTAACGGGAATAATCATAATCCTGGCTGTTGGAATAGATCATTATAAAAGAAGAAAAACCGGGGATATAGAATAAGGCAACCTCTAAAAATCCTAAACTGGGGTTTTTAGAGGTTGCTTGGAGTTTACTTATTTCCTTATCAGTCAATAAGTAAACATCCATTACATCTGAAGTAGACTTCTAAAAACTGCAGTTTTTAGAAGTCCCCATAATAGAGAGTTGATATTGGAACGGAGGAAAACTATGGAGATTTTAAAAAGAAGCAAGCAGGCATTTCCGGATTTACTGGATTTATCGGAATATTATAACGGATACCTCGATGAGAATATATACGGGACTGACGATTTGAGTTTCAGCAACATCCCGTCCGGACTGCAAATATATTCAAATGTTGCATTTGATGTGAGAGGAATAATTCAGCTTGCGGGCAATAAAAAATATATAAAGAATAATACCGATTATCCGGTATCGGTAACCGGTATTAGCGTAAATACCGATTTTCGCAAACTGCATTTTCTTCACGGTTCAGCCGGCGTGGAAGAAGAGGGGATGAAAATCGGGTATTATTTACTTAATTATAAAGACGGCCGAAAAAGAACAGTCCCGATTATTTACGGAAAAAACACAAAAACAGTAACGGCGGATACGGGTGATTTAAGTCTTACCGACGCAGATGTTGCCTGGAAAGGTTATAAGAATAATTCTTCAGATTGCGAGTTGATATTTTATAAATATACTGTAAATAATCCGCTTCCGGATGCGGAACTTAACACCATTGATTTTATATCAGAGTTAACAGGGGCTGCGCCCTTCCTTCTGGCCGTTACTGTTGAACCGGTTGAAACTATTTATTTGAATTTTTCCGATGGTTCGAAACCTGTAAACACTGTAATGCCGAGAAATCAATGGGCTGATAAAAGGCTGGTTGATTTATCTGATTATTATACCGCATCGCTGGACGACGACTGGCACAACCATGAAGGTCATGATCTTCAGAATGTTCCCAAAGGCATACAGGTTTTCGGTGACGTTGCTTTTGATGTCAGGGGACTAATCCAGGTTGCAGCAGGAAATATTTCTCTCAGAAGAACCGGTTCAATTTATCCGGAGAGTATCAGGGGGATAAAGGTTGAACAGTGTTGTAACAAGCTGCATTTCCTTCACGCTTGCGGGTGGTTTACGGATATGGATGTAGAGATAGGAGAATATGTTATTAATTACACCGACGTCGAAAAAGAGATTATTCCGCTGGTATACGGACGAAACACGGCTGACTGGTGGGAAACTCCCGATAATGATTTTGACGAGAACACAGAGGTTGTATGGAAGGGAGACAATTCCTTTTGTCATAATCTCGGGGTTAAAGTGCAGTTACTGAAATTCAGCTGGAGCAACCCCCATGTGGACAGGAAAATTGCTTCAATTGACATTAACTCGCATCTTGAAACGGCCGGACAGTTTTTAGTAGCGGTTACAGCAGAGTAAATGCGGAAGTAATATAAGGAGAAGCATCGTGGCTGAGAAAGTTATACTTGAATTAAAGAACATTGATAAATGTTTTATCGGAGTGAAAGCTCTTGATTCGATATCCATGGATGTCAGGAAGGGTGAAGTTCATGCCATTGTGGGTGAAAACGGGGCCGGTAAAACAACCCTGATGAAAATACTGAGCGGTGCTTACCCTTCATCTTCCTATTCGGGAGAAATAATTATCGACGGGAAGAATGTAAGTTTTAACAATCCTGGTCAGGCCCAGGCCGCCGGGATAGAAATGATTTATCAGGAAATAGATCTTATTCCTGATTTAAGCGTATGTGAGAATGTGCTTGTGGGTAATATCAGAAGAAAGAACAGGGTTCTGGTCGACTGGAAAAAAATGTATGACGATGCTGAGAAGATTTTGGATAAAGTTGGCCTGGATGCCGATGTTCATGAAAAAATAAAGAATCTAAGCACCAGCAGACAACAGATGGTTGCAATTGCAAAGGCCGTTATAAAAAAACCCAGGTTGCTGGTTCTGGATGAACCGACATCATCTCTTACTGAGAATGAAAAGGAATATCTTTTCAATATAATCAATGAGCTTAGAAATTCAGGGCTTTCCTGTATTTATATATCCCACAAGATTGAAGAGGTTATGGAAATAAGCGATCGTATAACGGTTATGAGGGACGGGTGTAAGATTGGAACTCTGGAGAAGAAAGACTTTGATGTAGATCTTGTAATAAAAATGATGGTCGGAAGATCTCTGGAAAACCGGTATCCAAAGCGAAATCGTGATATTGGAGACGAGGTTTTAAAAATTGAGAATTTAACTGTTATGCATAAATACATTGACGGTAAAAAAATTATTGATTCGGCTTCTTTTGTACTTAAAAAAGGCGAGATACTGGGAATAGCTGGTTTGGTCGGCTCCGGACGAAGCGAACTGGTAAACGCAATTTTCGGGAATCTTGATATTGAAGCAGGTTATAGTATTTATGTAAATAAAAACAAGGAGAAAATAAACTCCATACGCAAGGCCATTTCCGGTGGTATAGCCTTGCTTACTGAAGATCGAAGGGCTTCAGGAATAATTCCGGCTTTAAGTATCAGGGAAAACGCAACCATAGTAATGCTTAACAGGATGTTTAAAACCGGTGTGATTAAAAGAAAAGAAGAAACCGGGATTGTTAATGAACTTATGGATAAGTTAAATATTAAAGCGCCGGATGTTGAGACGAAGATCAAAAACCTGAGCGGAGGCAACCAACAGAAAGTAATCATGGCAAGATGGCTTCTGCAGCAGCCCCGTATAATGATCCTGGATGAACCGACCAGGGGTATCGATGTAGGGGCGAAATACGAAATCTACAACATCATTAACAAATTGACAAGCGACGGGGTATCATTTATCATTATTTCTTCCGAATTACCGGAGCTGCTCGGCATTTGCGACAGGTTCGTCGTTTTAAATAACGGCACAATTGTACGTGAATTTGATTCTGATGAAGCTACTGAAGAATTGATAATGGCTGCTGCTACGGGGGTTGTTTAATTAAATCTTTAAAATTTTAAATATCATTAATAGCATTAACAGGGGCGGAATTGTTTTTACAAATTAAGACTTTAAAGAAGAAACTGATTATATTGTCAATTATACCTTTTGCGGTTATGACCGTAATTGTGTTCGGGGTAATGATATATAATGATTATATTGTTAATGAACACAAGGAAATCCTGGACAATTTGTTTTTTTATAAAGAGTTGTCCGCATCTTTCAACAGGCTGGATTACGACTTTAATTCATTATTTGTACGATCGAAAGAGTTGGAGAAAAGGAATGAAAAGATTATTGAACTTCAAGATCTTCATTCTGAAGTCAATCGTTATGCTGAAAAGGTTTATTATTCTGCGGGATGGTCGGAGATATATGGTCTTGGGAATATGCTGGGGACATACGAAAATAATATAAACAAGCTGTTTATACTGATCGGCAAAGGCGAGCCGTATTATGATGCGCTCAAGTACAACAGAAGTGTTGCGGTATATATTAATAAAAGAATAGATCTTATTGTCTCAACGCTTCTTGACGACAGTTCCGCTTTATATGAAAAAATGAGCAGCCTGGGTGAAAAACTCAATATTATGCTGGTTTTCTCTTTGATAATGTTGATTTCATTATTGGTATTTTATATTTACAAGTTCTCGGAACATATATCAACTCCGGTAATGAATTTATCAAAAAAAGCTGAACGATTTGCTTCAGGAGATATTAATGTGTCCGAGGTAATCGTCAAATCCAATGATGAAATTTCAGTACTGGCAAATTCCTTTAACGAAATGTTGCGAAAGATCAGGTTACTAATACAGAAAATAATAGATCAGTCTGAACTTGAAAAGAAACTTAAAGAAGAAGAGATGAAGAACCTCAGAAATGTAAACATGATCAAGGAAGCGGAAATAAAAATGCTGAGATCACAGATGAACCCGCATTTTCTTTTTAATACCCTGAATACAATATCAAAGATATCAATGATTGAAAATGCAATGACCACGAACAGCTTAATCCAGTCCACATCACAGCTGCTCAGGTATAATCTGGAAAATGAAAGAAAGGAAAGAATTTTTTTACGCGATGAAATTGAGAATATTAAAGAATATATCCTGATCTATAAAACAAGGTTTCTTGAAAATTTTGATTATAAATTTAATATTGAGAATTCGCTTCTGGATATCAGGGTTCCTTATTTTATTCTGCAGCCTTTGGTCGAGAATGCAATAATTCACGGAATTGAACCCATGCCGGAGAAGGGGACCCTTGAGATAAACGTGTATCCGGACTGTTTTTGTGATGAAGATGTGGCGGTAATAGAAATTATCGATAACGGTGTTGGAATTGATGAACGTAAACTGCAGGACATCCTCTCAAGCGATAACGGGGGAATAGGAATTAATAATGTAAAAAAGAGGATAGAATATTTTTTTGGACGAAAAGATTTATTTCATATTAATAATTTAAAGAAACATGGAACTTTCGTGAAAATATTGATCCCATATACAAACAGGAATGTTGAAGCAATATGATCCGGCGGGCGGGAAATGTATAGCATAATAATTGCCGATGATGAAAAAATAGAAAGAAACGGTTTAAGAAAATTAATAGAAGATTATTTTCCCGAAATAGAATTAATCGGAGAAGTCGAAAACGGCAGAGATGCGGTTAAATTGTGCGAACAGAAACTTCCTGATATAGTCATAATGGATATTAAAATGCCTATATTAAATGGAATTGAAGCTTCAAGATTTATCAAGGGAAATGAAAAAGAAATACATGTAATTATTTCAAGCGCTTATAGTGATTTTGATTATATGAATAATGCTATTGTGTTGGGTATAGATAATTATCTCTTAAAACCTTATACCCTGGAACAGTTAAAAAAAGCTCTGGATAATACAATACTCAAGATAGAGAAAGAAGAGCAGGAACGAAAAACAAAACAGTTATTAGACAATAAATTAAAAGTAGCTCTTCCTCTGGTGGAAAGTCAGTTTACGACACTGGCAGTTGAGGGAAATATTTTTAAAGAAGAAATGTCCAGTTATTTCAAAATAATGGATAAAGATTTTTCAAGTGGTATTGTAATTCTGTTCAGAATACATGAGCAAATTGATTTTGTCGTTGATAATAACAATAAACGAGAGCCGACGATAAAACAAATTTTCAATTTCTTATCAGGCGAATTGCATAAAGAGTTCAAATGTGCGTTATCGATAATTTCCTCAAATAAAATAGCATTAATTATCTCAACAAAAGATTTTAAAAAAGAATATTCCGTAAGAACCTATTCAATGAAAACCGGTTCCCGGTTATGTACAAGAATCGGGAATTTATATAAAGAGAAAGTAGACATGGGAATGAGCAATCCCTACAAGGGCATTAATAACCTTGTCTTCGCATATGAAGAAGCCAACAAGGATCTAATGTCGCTGGAAAATACAAAATCCATCAGGCAGTGTAACGATATTGCTATTGAGTTGAGAGATATTGACAGATATCCGGCCCATAAAGAAGAGGGCCTGATATTCGCGATTAAAATGGGAGATAAAGAATCTTGTCATAATTATATTGAGGATATATTCAACTGGTTTATCCTGATAAACCGGGAATCGGATAATCTGGTCAATACCCGGGTCTATATGAATTCAATGATAACCGATATTCAGAAGCTGATTATCGACAAGTTAAAAATAACCCGGGAATATGACATCCTCAATATTAATGTCTATGAAGAAATTAAATCGCTTGACGGTATTGTAAGGCTGAAAAAGATAATACAGAAATCTGTTGATGAAGCTATAGATCTGCTGGGCAGCAGTCATGAAGACAAGATTGAACGAATAATGGACAGGGTGAAAAAGTATATAAACAGTCATTACTATACCGAGATTTCACTTGAAGATCTGGCCGAGAGCGTGTTGCTGAGCCCGCAGTATTTCAGCAAGATTTTCAAGGAAAAGACGGGAGTTAACTTTGTTAAATACCTCACGAAGGTGAGAATGAAGGAAGCCAACAGGCTATTGGAAGAAACCGAAATAAATGTCTCTGAGATTTGTTATAAAGTCGGATACAACGAACCCGATTATTTTTTCAGGGTATACAAGAAGTACTTCGGCGTAACCCCGACTGAATACAGAAAAAGTGTATATTGATGGTTCCGAATCATTATATAAACGTTCGCTTAAAAAGGTTGTTCCCTGCTTCCTGCAACCTCATAGCCTGCGTTTCTGATTGCAGCTTCGGCAGCTGACTGATCAAATTCTCCGTCGATATCAGCATATTTGCCCGAGAGGCTGACAGCTATTGCATTTATTCCGCTTACCGTACTCAGGGCCTTTTCAACGCTTGCAGTGCAGTGGCTGCAGCTCATTCCTTCAATATTTATTCTCGTCATTATTTTCTCCTTAACGGATTTATCAGTTTCACAGCTTTCTTCCCCGCCGCATTCGCATTTCGATCGGTCTCCTTTAATTTTTGTTCTTATCCTTCGATAAAACAGTACAATCAGCATTATCAGAAAGAAAACGGATACTGCCGTCAGAAAAGGCCCCGGAGCCGTTTCGCCGTGATGGTGGGCCATGGCAGCGCCGAACGGGGATATCCCGAGTTGTGTATAGATAAGGTCCATGGTAAAGCCGAATACAAGCGAACCGGAAATTATTGTTATAAGATACCTGATCGTCGTCTTTCTTCCTAGCGCCCTGCCAATTATTGCCAGGGAAGCAGCGTTTGTTGCCGGTCCCGCCACCAGGAAGACATAGGCGGCGCCGGGAGATATTCCTTTCACAATCAATGCAACGGCAATCGGAATGCTTGAGGTTGAGCAGATATACATGGGTATCCCGATTATTACCATTGCAGCCATGCTCACCAGCGGATTTGAAAGAAAAGATCCTTCGAAGAAGTTATCAGGAATTACAATTGATATAACTGCGGCTATTGCAAGGCCGATAATAAAGTTTACAGCAATATCATCGAGAAGCTCAAAGAAAGCATAATTAAAGGCTTCTTTTATCTTTCCGCCTGCTCCCTTGTATTGAGTTATCCCTTCAGTATCTACAACGCTGCGGTTGTTTGCTGTTGGGGCGCCGGAAACAGGGCCTTTTGTTTCCGCCTTCCTGTCCAGCAGATAATCGGCCATTCCTCCGGCCATTCCTATTATCAGGGCTGCAAAGGCTTTGAATACGGCGAATACCGGGCCCAGCATTCCCCAGGTTGCGGAGATACTGTCTATCCCCGTCTGAGGCGTTGATATAAGAAATGATGTAACAGCGGCTTTTGAGGCGCCCGAGTTTTTCAGATAGACTGCAGTAGGAACCACTCCGCATGAGCATAACGGCAGAGGAACGCCGAAAAGAGCAGCCTTAAAAACAGAAGCAATATTATTGCCTCCGATATGCCGGGCTACAAAATCCTTGCTCAGAATTACATGCAGCAGTCCGGCAATACCTATGCCAAGCATGATATATGGAGCCATATCGAAGAAGAGCGACACTGCTTCGCTTAAAAAAAGTTTTATATAAGTAATTATCACCAGTTTCTCCTGTAAAAATCAGCCGTTATATTATTCATTTATATGACGGAGTCCGATGGCCAGTATCTCGTTGATATGCTCATCATTAAGCGAATAAAAAACCTGTTTCCCGTCTTTCCGGTATTTTACCAGTCGCGCCTGTCTGAGTGATTTCAGCTGATGGCTTACTGCCGTCTGGTTCATGTCAACCATTATTGATATGTCATGAACGCAGAATTCTCCTTCTTTAAGCAGGAAAAGAATTCTGAGGCGGGTCGAATCACCGAAAACCTTGAAGAACTCTGAAAGATCCTGGATTTCCTCTTCTATGGGAAATTTTTTTCTCAGTTCTCCGGCATCATTTTCCGTCAGGTTGCATGATATTTTAATTTCATTCTCAGTCATTTCGCCTCCATGCTTGAACATATGAGCAATTGTTCATATGTAAATATATAATTATCATGGAAATTTGTCAAGATCATGAAAAGAAGATTAAATTATTTTTTCAGGAAGTACAGTTGAATTTTCTTCCGGTTTTTTTCCTAATAGAAGTTCCAAAAGTTTATCGGCCGCTTTTTCATATATAATGGACGGTTTCAGATCAACGGATAAAAGCCTGAACGGAAGAGCAATGCTTAAAGGCATATTATCATAGCCTGCCAGCGGAATATCCTGCTGCACCTTTAGCCCGGATTCCATTAATGCGTATCCTGCGCCGGCAGCTGTAATGTCGTTTACTGCAGCAATGCCGTCTACAGTGTCTGCAAGATTATGCACCGCTTTGTATCCGGCTTCACGGCCAACTCCGTCTCCGGTAATTATCACATTCTGTTCGGAATATACCGATAAAAATCCTTCAAGCCGCTCCCGGTGGGGCCGGACCATATCAAGATGAGCTGTTATATAGGCCGGCCGGTTGCAGCCGACATCTTTAAGCATTAAGGCCTGGATACGGCCCCCCTCAAAATTATCGGTACTGCATCTTGAAAAGCCGGCGAACGATTTTGTGTGGTGGCCTATAACGTAAGGAATGCCGGCCTCCGCGATCATTTCAGCCTCTGCGGGCTCGTCAACATCATAGCAGATAAGACCGTCTGTTCCGGCTTTTAATGCTTTCAAATCATCCGGGCCTTTGACCGAGGCTATATTCAGCTGGTACATACTGCCGTCAATTACATTTTTTACCGAGTGAAGAACATCGGCATAAAACCATTTGAAAATCGGCAGATCTGCCCAGTAGTATTGTCTTTGCTTTTTTTTAAGTTCAACAAGGGTGATTATACCGCTGCCGTTACGTCTGAGAGCACTTGCCGACTTGTTCGGAACATAGCCCAGAGCTTCTGCGGCATTTCTGACTGCTTCGCATTTTTCCCTGCTTACACTTGAAGGATTATTATAAACCCTGGAAACCGTTGCGCTGCTGACATTTGCTGCCGCGGCAACCTGGTCCCTGAGCGGGACTGATTTATCTGAATCAGCTTTTTTCATATTGACCTGCGCCTCATCTCATAGTATTGTACACGTGTACATATTATTGTCAAGCATTTATTTATATTCAAACCGGAGGCAGAAATTTGAATTTCAATGAAGACCCTCACCGCAGACTGAATATCCTGACGGGAGAATGGGTAAAGGTGTCGCCGCACCGGACAAGAAGACCGTGGAACGGACAGGTCGACAAGAGCGTTACTGAAAGATTACCGGAATATGATCCGGGCTGTTATCTTTGTCCGGGGAATAAAAGGGCCGGAGATATAAAGAACCCCGACTATAGCGGGACTTTTGTTTTTGATAATGATTTTATGGCCATTCTCCCGAAAACAGAAGAAGGCGTGTATAAGAACGGACTTCTGCAGGCTAAAACCGAACAGGGTTTATGCCGTGTAATCTGTTTTTCTCCCAGGCATGATCTTACCCTTGCATTGATGAAAACAGAAGATATAAAAAATGTAGTTCAGCTTTGGGTTGACCAGTATATAGAACTCGGTTCAATGGAATTCATAAATCATGTACAGATTTTTGAAAACCGGGGCTCGATGATGGGCTGCTCAAATCCGCACCCCCACGGCCAGATATGGGCCGAGCGTGAAATACCGGTGCTTCCGGCTATGGAACTTTTAAATCAAAAAATGCATTATGAAGAGAAGAATTCATGTATGCTATGCGATTATCTGAAGCAGGAACTTGAAGACGGCAGCAGGGTAATTCATGAAAATGAAAGCTTCGTAGTTCTGGTTCCGTTCTGGGCCGTCTGGCCATATGAAACAATGATCCTGCCGAAACGGCATATGGGCAGTATTTCGCTTATGAATGATAAAGAGAAGACGGATCTTGCAGTCGTTCTGCGTTTGCTCGGCATCAAATACGATAATCTTTTTCAGACAAGATTTCCGTATTCGATGGGAATCCATCAGAAACCTACCGACGGCGGCGAGTATCCTGAAGTACATTTTCACTTTCACTATTTCCCTCCGCTGCTGCGATCCGCCGAAATAAGGAAATTTATGGTTGGGTATGAGCTTCTTGCAATGCCGCAAAGGGATATCAGCGCGGAAGGTGCGGCTTCAACCCTCCGGGCAGTACCGGAAATCCACTTCAGCAGGGAGGCAGCAGAATGAAGACGATTAAAGAACTTATCAGGGATGTAACAACCTGTTCAGCCGATGTCGTTCTTGGTGAAATCTACAATGAGGCTGCGCTTCCGGCCCAAAGAGAACGGTATCTTAAATTGTTGAATATGCATAATGAGTTATTCGGCGATACGGAAGCAATGGTGATCAGTACTCCGGGACGTACTGAACTGGGAGGAAACCATACGGATCACAATCATGGAAATGTACTGGCAGGAAGTGTAGAGCTTGATTCAGTATGTGTTGCTTCCAAAACGGATGGAAGCAAGGTTAGGTTTATCTCCGAAGGCTATGATCCCGTAACGCTCGATACGGCAGATCTTTCGGTGCGTGCAGGCGAAAAAGACACAACTACAGCTTTGCTCAGAGGCATTCTTTTCCGCTTCAAAGAGCTTGGTTATAAAACCGGCGGGTTTAACTGCAATATGGATTCAAAGGTCCTGCCCGGATCCGGGTTAAGCTCTTCGGCATCAATAGAAGTTCTGATTGGAACGGTGTTGAGCGAATTGTATAACAACGGAAAAGTCGGCTATGTCGAGGTATCACAGATAGGTCAGTTTGCCGAAAACCAATATTTCGGCAAGGCCTGCGGCCTGATGGACCAGGTAGCCTGTGCTGCAGGCGGTGTAGTGGGCATCGATTTTAAAAATCCGGAAGCGCCTGTTATAAAACCGATCAGCTACAGTTTTGCCGCGAAAGGCTACAGCCTGATGGTCACCGCAGTCGGATCGAGCCACGCAGATTTGTCGGATGAATACAGCGCAATACCGAAAGAAATGCGCTGTGCAGCCGGGAGGCTCGGAAGGGATGTCTGCCGCGGAATCACAATGGACCAGCTGTCGGATAATATCCGGGGTATTCGCGAAAGCTGCGGAGACAGGGCCGTTCTTCGGGCTTTTCATTTTATCAACGAAAACAAAAGGACAGTTGCCCAGTTTAAGGCTCTTGAAAATGATGATTTTGCCGAATATTTAAGGCTGGTAAATGAATCGGGTAATTCGTCGTTTAAATATCTTCAGAACATATATATCGGAAGAAGGCCGGCTGAACAGGCTTTGAGTATCGGACTCGCATTCAGTGAGCAGTTTCTATCCGGCGACGGCGCCTGCCGTGTGCAGGGCGGAGGATTTGCCGGAACTGTCCAGGCATATATTCCAGTAAACCGTGTAAACGAGTATACTGTTTACATGGAGCGTATTTTTGGAGAAGGATGTTGCGCAGAGCTCGGAATCAGAAATAAACCTGCCTGCAGAGTATTGTAGTGCAGGGACGGGAGTATTAAATGAAAGTAATGGTAATAGGCGGCGCCGGGTATATCGGCAGCCATGTTGTAAAGGCTTTTTTAAACGCGGGACATAAAATAACCGTATTCGACAACCTTTCCTCGGGCCGTGAAGAAAATCTTTTCAGTGAAGCCGGGTTTATTGAGGGGGATATTCTGAATCAGCTGGAACTTTCAGATGCATTCCAGTCTGATAAGTTTGATGCGGCAGTGCATCTTGCCGCCTTCAAAGCCGCAGGCGAGTCGATGATTCATCCGGAGAAGTATTCGGTTAACAATATCTCAGGCACCATTAATATTCTTAACGCTCTTTGTGATGCCGGTGTGAAAAAGCTTGTTTTTTCCTCGTCAGCAGCTATTTTCGGTGAACCGAAAAGGCTTCCGGTAGACGAAGAGCACCCTAAAAACCCGGAAAACTACTACGGTTTCACCAAGCTTGAGATTGAACGGTTCCTTTCCTGGTATGATAAACTTAAGGGCTTGAAATATGCAGCTTTAAGATACTTCAATGCAGCCGGCTACGATGTTGACGGTGAAATCAGGGGCCTTGAACGCAACCCGGCTAATCTGCTTCCTGTGATAATGGAGACTGCCGCGGGGATACGTGAAAAGCTCCAGATTTTCGGTAACGACTACGACACAAAAGACGGAACCGGGGTGCGTGATTACGTTCATGTGACTGACCTGGCCGATGCCCATGTCAGGGCCCTGAAATATATTAATGAGAAAGACGAGAGCCTTACCGTTAACCTTGGTTCTGAAAACGGGCTGTCGGTGCTGGAACTGCTGGAAGAAGCACGCAGAATTTCAGGACGCGAGATTCCTTCCGAAATTGTAGGCAGACGACCCGGGGACCCTGCAAAACTTGTTGCATCGTCTGCAATGGCCAAAGAGAAGCTCGGCTGGGTTGCCGAATACAGCGACTGTGAGACACTTATCGCAACTTCATGGGAAGTTTACAGGGACAAACTGGACGAGCTTCTTAAATAGGAGACTTCTAAAAACTGCAGTTAAAAAAATCAGTTCTCGAAGTCTTGCTTGGATTAGTAATTTGAGCAGGATTTGCGTTATTGGATATAAGGGGGCGACAGCCTCCTTTTTTATTGGATCAGTTCAAAACTCAAAATGTTAAAAGTAACAAAATAATAACAAAAAATGATAAAATGTTTGACAAATAACACTTCCGGATCTACACTGACTTATTGCAATGAACAAGAAAATCAGGCGGCTGAATTCGATAGTTGAATATCTCGAAGAAAACAAATCAGCGGATGTAAAGTATCTTTCCGGGAAGCTGCAGGTATCAGAGATGACGATACGCCGTGATCTGAGAATCCTTGAAGATCAGAATCTTGTTCTTTCAAGGCACGGAGGGGTATTTTACAATTCCGGAACGACAGGCAGAAACCCGGAAGCGGATTATACTCTGCCTGTCGCGGGAACGATCAGGATGGCCGAAAAAAAGAGGATAGCCGAAAAAGCTGTTTCCCTTATCGACCCCGACGATGTTATCACTCTCGATTCCGGTTCGACGATGGAACTGGTTTCCAGGCTGATTCCGGCTGATTTTCCCCTGACAGTACTCTGCTACTCGCTTAATGTGCTGAATGAAATGACCAGAAAGAAAAACTGCCAGGTGCTGTTTGCCGGGGGGTTGTTTCATGAACGTTCCCAGATGTTTGAAAGTCCCGAGGGTTTGTCTCTTATCAGGCGGACACGGGCGGTTACAGCCTTTGTCTCGGCCAGCGGAGCAACCGCAGAGCTGGGAGTGACGACAAAGATTCACCACGAGAGGGCTGTAAAGGAAGCGATAATGGAATCCAGCCAGAAAAGGATTCTGCTGATTGATTCGAGTAAATTCGGAAAGGTCCAGACCAATTATTTTGCTTCACTTGAAGATTTCAGTGCAATTATAACGGATACCGGTATTCCTGAAGAATATGAACGTATTATCAGGGATTATGGCATAGAATTATTTACTGTTTAACAGGAGGTTGTATGGCTGACATACAGACGGAAGCATTAGGTATGATAGAAACAAAGGGGTTCGCCGCTCTTGTTGAAGCTTCGGATGCGATGGTAAAAGCTGCGAAAGTCGATTTGAAAGGCTGGGAAAAAACCGGCGGGGGATACGTTACCGCCGTAATCCGGGGAGACGTTGCCGCTGTAAAGGCTGCTCTTGATGCAGGAAGCAGGGCCGGCGAAAAAATTGGGGAGGTTATTTCAGTACACCTGATACCCCGGCCGGATTCTTCTGTAGACGCGAAACTGCCGCTGAACGGCTGAGTGTGAATGATGAACAACGTAGATCTTCGAACTTATAATTTTATTGATTCGCTGCAGCTTCAGATGGCGTCGTATATGTGCACTATTTCACGGGGGTATTTCCCTGTGGGAGGCCAGGCCTGCGCGTTTATTGAGATCTCACCGGGAATAGAAATAAACAGGCTTACCGATATTGCCCTGAAGGCCACGAATGTGGTCCCGGGTATACAGATAGTTGAGCGCTCCTTCGGCCTGCTGGAGGTCCATTCAGACAGTCAGGCCGATGTAAGGCAGGCCGGGAGTGCCGTCCTTGAAGAGCTGAAACTGGAAGAGGCCAGCAGGATGAAACCCCGCGTTCTTACAAGCCAGCTTATCAAAAACGTCAGTGATCACCATGCACAGCTTGTAAATAAAGTCCGGTATGGGAATATGGTGCTGAGGGGAGATACCCTGTTTGTTCTTGAGATCGAACCGGCCGGATATGCTTTTTATGCGGCTAATGAAGCAGAGAAAGCGTCCACTATCAAGATTATAAATGTAACTGGGTATGGTAAATACGGAAGAGTTTATATCGCGGGTGAAGAGGCCGAAGTGCTTGTAAGCAAGGATGTGGTCGAAGCAAGGCTTGCTGATATAAACGGAAGGGAGGAATAAATGGCAATAACTGAAAATGCTTTGGGAATGATAGAGACACGAGGATTCGCCGCAATGGTTGAAGCCTCGGATGCAATGGTAAAAGCGGCCAATGTTGAACTCATCGGCCAGGTTAAAATCGGCGGCGGGTATACAACGTCCGTGATAAGGGGAGATGTGGCGGCAGTCAGGGCTGCTCTTGATGCGGGCAACCGCGCAGCAGAGCGTGTGGGCGAAATTATTTCAGTGAGTATTATACCCAGGCCCCATGAAAGCGTTGACGCTGTCTATCCGCTTGGAAGAGCCGAAGGCAAGAAGTAACCGATGGTACTTTCAAAAGTGGTCGGCACGGTAGTCTCGACTATGAAAGAGCCGAGGCTTGACGGAATTAAATTCCTTCTGGTTGAAAAACTGGATCCGAAGACAATGAAAGGTAAAAACGATTTTATTGTCGCAATGGATGCCGTAGGCGCAGGGATGGGCGAGATAGTATTCTATGTGACCGGAAGCAGCAGCCGGCAGACTGATGTTACAAGTGGAAAACCGAGCGACGCGACAATAACAGCCATAGTTGATAATCTGGAAATCGACGGAAAGATCGTTTATTCAAAGGCGGGCTTAAAATAATGCTGCTGGCAAAAGTAAGCGGCACGGTTGTTGCGGCAGTCAGAGCGGACGGACTTGATTCGCCGGCGTATCTGGTTGTGTCCCCGCTGACGCCCGAAGGCAAAACGGCAGGCGGCGACATGATAGCGCTGGATATAATCGGCGCCGGTAAAGACGAGATTGTTATGGTTTCACAGGGCTCGTCAACAAGGCAGACGCCCTCTACGATCGACAAACCCGTTGATGCGCTCATAGTAGGAATTGTCGATTCTGTAGTTGAAAACGGAAGGGAAGTATACAGAAAATGAATGCTGAAATTCTTGGTGTTCTTGAACTGCTCAGCATCGCAGACGGTTATGTGTGCCTTGATGCAATGATAAAGTCGGCTCCGGTTTCAGTATTGAAGGCGGACATTGTCAATCCGGGTAAATTCCTGATTCTTGTTACCGGCGATGTCGCGTCGACGGAAATAGCGCTTGATGCCGGAATCGGGGCTGTTGAAAACAGCAGCATGATACTTGATCATCTGCTGCTCACTGCTCTGGACGGTAGTATTCTGCCGGCCCTGCAGACGTTCCGCGCCCCCCGGGCCCCCGACGCGCTGGGTATAGTCGAATCAGTGTCCGTTGCCGGCGCCATAGAAGCCGCTGACAGGGCCGCAAAGAAGGCTGAAATCGACATAGTATCCATCAAGGCAGGGAACGAAACAGGCGGCCGGGGAATTTTGATGATAAACGGGCCGGTAAGCGATGTACAGCCTGCGGTTGACGCAGCGGCAGAACCGCTTTTCAGCAAGGGCATGCTTTACAGCAGAGTGATAATACCGGGCCCGCATCCGGACCTTAAGGGGTTTTTCAATGGAAATTGATGAAAAAGCTGTCAGTGAGATAGTGAAAAATGTAATTGAGGAATTAAATACCGACGGCAGGAAAGAAGCGGCGGCTTACAGTGTGCCCGGAGTCTTTCCTGATATCAACAAGGCCGTCTATGAGGCCTCGAAAGCATTCGGCGTTTACCGGAAGACAAGTCTGGAAGTCCGGCGAAAGATGATAAAGGAAATGCGAGCAGCAGTTCATGCCAACGTGGAAAAACTGGCCGCCATGGCTGTGGAAGAAACAGGAATGGGGCGGTATGAAGATAAATTAAAAAAGAACGCCCTTGCCGCCGATTTAACTCCCGGCGTGGAAGACCTGGAGCCGCAGAGTTTTACCGATGATCACGGGCTGACGCTGGTGGAAAATGCGCCGTACGGCGTAATAGGGGCAATTGCGCCCAGTACTAATCCGACCGAAACCATAATCAATAATTCCATCAGTATGCTTGCCGCCGGCAATACGGTGGTTTTTAACCCGCATCCGGCGGCTAAAAAGGTATCGGTTTTTACGGTAGGCATATTGAACAGGGCAATTGCCGAAGCCGGGGGCCCTGATAACGTAATAACTACTGTTGATGCACCTACAATAGAGTCCGGTCAGATGCTTATGAAGCACCCGCTGGTAGACTTGCTTACGGTTACGGGCGGTCCGGCAGTGGTTAACCTTGCGCGGCAGTCCTCAAAAAAAGTAATAGCCGCCGGTCCCGGAAATCCGCCGGTAGTTGTTGATGAAACAGCTGATATTCCTAAAGCCGCAAGGGACATAGTTGCCGGCACAGGTTTTGACAACAATATCGTTTGTATCTGCGAAAAGGAAATCTTTGTCGTCAGGCAGGTGGCCGACCTTCTGAAAACGGAAATGTGCAGACAGGGAGCTTTTGAACTGGGTTCGGAACAGATTAAGGCGGTTACGGATATGGTTATCGAACGGCCCGGAAGAAAAGGCGATGAAGGTGCGATAAACAAAAAATATGTTGGTAAAAACGCATCGGTAATTGCCGGAATGATAGGGCTTGATATTCCGGAGGAAACGCGAATCCTGCTGTGCGAAGTCGACGGTTCTCATCCCCTGGTATGGACCGAGCAGCTGATGCCCGTAATCCCGCTTGTAAGAATGAACAATGTAGACGAAGCGATTGATTTTGCTTTTGAAGTTGAACACGGTTTCAGGCACAGCGCGTCGATACATTCAACCAACATCGACAAGCTCTCAAAAATGGCCAGAATTATGAACTGTTCGCTGTTTGTTAAAAACGGTTCGAATTTCAACGGTATGGGTTACGGCGGTTCAGGGTTCACGTCTTTTACGATAGCCAGCCCTACCGGGGAAGGGTTCACCAGGGCAAGGACATTTACCAGGGAACGGCGGTGCGTTCTGGTTGATAATTTCAGGATAGTCTGAGGCGGTTGAGATATGAAGATAGCAAGAGTAACGGGTTCGGTTGTATGTTCCGTCAAGGTGGAATCTTTTGAAGGAGAAATCCTGCTTCTTATCCAGCCGCTTGATGATGAAATGAAAGAAAAGGGCCCTCCGATAGTTGCCTGCGATACGGTCCAGGCGGGTCCCGGCGATTTGGTGATTTACGAGGGCGGCAGAGAGGCCGCGATGTCGATGAGAAATCAGTTTAATCCGGCTGATGCCGCGGTAATCGGTATTATTGATCAGCTGGAAAAGGCGGAAGTATGATTGCAGGCAGGGTTACCGGAACTGTTGTCGCCGATGCGAAAATTGGAGCTCTGAAGAATCTGAAATTATTGATCGTAACGCCGGAAGCCCCGGACGGCGGCAGGGCCGGAGCGTCTTTTATCGCAGTGGATACGGTGCAGGCCGGCACGGGAGACAGGGTGCTTGTTATTGACGAGGGCGGTTCGGCAAACCTGGTTTTAAACTCGTCGGGGCTACCGATACGGACGGTAATTGTCGGAATAATTGATGAAATTACAACAGCGGGGTGATTATGTATAACAGTGTTGATTTCAGTGAAAAGAACAGTACCGATAAGATTACAAAGATATATATCGGCTCGGACCACGGAGGTTTCGAATCCAAGGAAATCCTGAAAAGATATATTGAAACGCTCGGTTACAGGGTGGAGGACGTAGGCACTTTTTCAAAAGAAAGCGTGGATTACCCTGATTATGCGGTGAAGGTTGCCAGAAAGGTGGCCGCTGAAGATGATTCGCGCGGAATAATGATAGACGGCGCCGGAATAGGATCGTCGATGGTCTGCAACAAGGTAAGAGGTATACGCGCCGCTCTGTGTTATGATATAGTAACGGTGAAAAACAGCCGATTACACAATAACGCAAATGTATTAACACTCGGAGGACCGCTGCACCAGCCCCGGGAGCTGTGCGAAATGGTAAAAATATGGCTTGAGACACGCTTCGAAGGCGGCAGGCACTGGCCGAGGATTAATAAAATGATGGCTGTGGAAAGGGGAAACGGATAAAAATTATGGATGAAAATGAACTGATTGAGAGCATAACCAAAGAGGTTGTCAGCAGGCTGAAAGCTGAACCGGCTTTTTCTACCGGGAAAAACACCGGAGATAGCTTGAGCATTAGGCCTTCGGAACTGGCCAAATATATAGATCATACATTGCTGAAGCCTGAGGCGACAGCTGAGGATATAGACAAGCTCTGCAGCGAGGCTAAAGAGTACGGGTTTTATTCAGTATGCGTGAATACAACCTGGGTTGAACGCTGTGCCGGGAACCTTCGGGGAACGGATGTAAAGGTTTGTTCCGTTGTAGGCTTTCCTCTCGGCGCCATGAACAGTCGAAGCAAACATTTTGAAGCACGTCATGCTATTGAGGACGGGGCAAACGAAATCGATATGGTAATGAATATCGGCGCCCTTAAATCACGGGACCTGAAACTTGTTAAAGACGATGTGCTTTGGGTCCTTCGGGCATGCGGCCAGAGGGCGAAACTGAAAGTCATAATAGAAACCGCCCTTCTTACGGAAGAGGAAATTATTCTTGCCTGTCAGATCTGCAAGGAAACGGGGGCGCACTTTGTAAAAACCTCAACCGGGTTCTCAACTGCCGGTGCAAAACCCGAACATGTTGCGCTGATGAAAAAGACTGTAG
The DNA here is from genome assembly GCA_963675665.1 of Spirochaetia bacterium. Classification (GTDB taxonomy): domain Bacteria; phylum Spirochaetota; class Spirochaetia; order UBA9216; family UBA9216; genus Thalassospirochaeta. The sequence goes on along the minus strand of OY776510.1, from coordinate 367,661 downwards.
GTGCACATGCCGAAGTAAAGGCTGCCGGAGGGGTCCGGACATTTGATGATGCTGTTGCAATGATCAAAGCCGGAGCTACAAGGCTGGGCACCAGCGGCGGAATAAAAATAATCAGCGGCCAGACGATTGAGAGCGGGTATTAGGCAGATTCGGTTTTCCTGCATACCGACAGCCCCGGGTGAATTCGAAAGAGTTGATTCGGGGTTTATTTTTTATTTACATGCGGATTTGATAACTAATCACTGAATAAAAAGTTGAATTGACTCACGGATTTAATTTCATTATCATTAGCAGCATGTCTGATGAGCATACATGCTGCTAACAGTTAGTATCTCCAAAAAAGGACTTAAAATGTATTCAATAAATCTTGACATATTATTCAGGCAGGTGTAGAATCAACTTGTCTGATGAGTAGATATCTGATGATAAGATATCTATAAGGTGGTAAAAATGGAACCGATAAAAAAAATCAGACTGTCGGATCGGGTTATCGAAGCAATCAAGCAGATGATTAGCGAAGACGGCTTTTCCCCGGGCGATAAATTTTACTCAGAGAATGAACTGACAAAAAAACTTGAAGTCAGCAGGTCTTCAATAAGGGAAGCTGTCAGGATTCTTGAAGCAACCGGGTATGTTTCCGTTAAGCACGGAAAGGGAATCTTTATAGCTGATTCGATCCAGCATGAGCTGGCGGCTTTTCAGGAATGGCTTAGATCAAATGAAGAATCTATTTTTGATCATTTTGAAGTAAGGCTGATTATCGATCCGAAAGCTGCTGCGCACTCCGCTATGAAAGCTGATGATCATGATATCGAAAAGCTGGAGAAAGCCTGTAGCGATTTTGAGGCGGAAATGCCGGGGGGAAGCACCGGGAGCCTTATAAAGTGTGATGAGAGGTTCCATGAACTGCTCGCGAAATCAACCAAAAACAGGACCCTTTATTTCATAATGAAAGCGATGACCAAATCGCTTCCGGAAGGGTGGATTTCAAGTCTGCATGTTCCGGGAAGAATAGAGAAAACCGTTGGTGAGCATAAAGCCATTGTAAAGGCCATAAAGGCCGGCAATCCTGAAAAAGCGGAAGCGGCGATGCTGGAGCATCTGAATAATGCCGTAGAGGATATCAGGAGGTCAATGCAAAGCAACTGAAAAGAGGAGAATAAAAAGCATTATGCCATTGAAGATTACTACGTTGATTGAAAACAGCCGGGGTGAACACCTTGGGTTAAAAACCGAGCATGGCATTTCATTCTGCATCGAAAAGGATGGTTCGATGCTGTTGTTCGATGCAGGGCAGACTGATGCTTTTTTATACAATGCTGCCCAGCTCAATTTGGATTTGAGAAGGGTTGAGAAGGTTATACTCAGCCACGGTCACTATGATCACACCGGCGGTCTGATGGCTTTGGCTGATATAAACGATGATTTTAAACTTTTTCTAGGAAACGGTTTTTTCGAAGAAAAATACGGATACCGGAACAATTCATATGAATACCTTGGAAACAATTTCATTGAAGCGGATTTGACGGAAAAAAATATCAAACACAGCTTTATTGAAAGCCGGAAGACAGATCTTGGGAACGGAATCTTTATAATTACGGATTTTATTCGCAGTAATACAGACGAAACAATTAATTCCCGCTTTAAACTGAAAAAAAACAACCGGTTTGTAAGCGATCCTTTTAACGATGAAATTTTAATCGCAATAGAAACTCCTCTGGGCATGGTCGTGTTGCTTGGATGCTCTCATCCGGGGGTTAAAAATATGATTGATACTGTATATGCAGAGTTTGATAAGCCTGTATATGCGGTTCTCGGGGGAACTCACCTGGTTGAGGCTTCTGGTGAGAACCTTGAGATGTCCATTAAATATCTCAGCAACGACAATATTAAAATACTGGGAGTTTCTCACTGTACCGGTGTTGATGGAATGAAGAGGCTTGAACGTGAAGGCAGCAGTTTTTTTCATAACAGCACCGGAAGCAGTATTTTTTTGGATTATTGAGTCGGCGGAAATCCCGCAGCTCATTATTAATTATTCAGGAGGGAATAGATGTTTAAAAGACAAAAAGCTGTATTAATTCTGCTTGCTGTGCTTCTTGTGTTCGGGATGACTTCTTGTGCAGAAAAAGAAACTGCAGCGGCAGGTGATGAACCTGTAAAGAAGGTTGAAAAGATTGTCTGGAAATCTTCAGGACATGGACCGGCAACTGATCCGTCACAGATTTTTCATGATAAATGCTGTGAAGCCATCACGCTTGCCAGCGGCGGAAGACTTGAGGTTAAACCGTTTGTCGGAGGTTCGATTGTTCCGGCATACAAAGAACTTGATGCCATTAACGAAGGTGTTCTTCAGATGGGTTATACCTGTCCGATGTACAATCTGGATAAATGGCCTGCAGCCGGCCTTATAAGCTCCCGTCCGGGCGGACTACCGGGAGAATCGCTTAGAACCTGGTTCAACTACGGCGGCGGAGCTGACCTGATGAATGAAATGATGGAAGGCTATGATGTAATCACGTTCCCCGGAGCGCTGTCTCCGCTCCCGGAAGAAGTTTTCTTTCATTCCAAAGTCAAGCTTGAAAGTCTTGCGGATATTAAAGGTCTTAAGGCAAGATGTATGGGCGACGGAGGTGAAGTACTTAAGAGAATGGGTGCGGCAACCGTTATAATCCCGGGCAGCGAATGTTATGAAGCCATGCAGCGTGGTACTATCGACGCCTTTGAATACTCAACCCTGGCGACAAACTGGAACATGCATTTTAATGAAGTAGCGCCTTATCTTTACATCTCACCGACAAGAGCTCCCAGTGATCCGCAGGTGTTCTTTGTTAACAAGGACGCATGGAATGAACTTCCGGATGATCTGAAGGAAATTGTTCAGAGTGAAATAGACAGATGGACCCAGGCCCAGCATGAATACCTTGTTTATGAATCAGTAAACGCTATTGAGAAATTCAGGGGAGCGGGTGTAGAAGTATACAAGGTACCGTCCGACATTGAAGAAGCTCTTACAGCAGAAGCTGCAGCCTTCTATAAAGAGAAGTCTGCTACGGAAGATCCTATTTTCGGCAAAATCTACCAGTCGATGAAAGAATATGGTGAAGCATACGACGCAGTTCATTAATTAACTATTTTTAATACGGGTCCCTACTGTCAAAACGGCAGCGGGGGCCTGTTTTATAAGGAGTCATAGCATGACCTTTTTAAGAATATTGATAAAAACGATTGATATGATAAGTGAAAAAGCCGGGCAGGTGGGTAAGTGGTTTGCTGTGCTCCTTGTTCTGATAGGATCGTACGAAACCATATCCAGACATTTCTTTAACGCTCCTACAATCTGGGCCTATGACAGCCTCTGTATGGCCGGAGGCGCCCTGTATCTGCTCGGAGCCTCATACACTTATCTGAAAGATTCTCATACCAGAGTTGATCTTATCTACAGCCAGCTGTCTGAGAGAAAACAGGCACTTATGGATGTAATCTGTTCATTGATTCTGTTTTTTCCGCTGATGATCATCATGTTTAAGCTTGCGGTGAAGTGGTCTGTAAAGGCTGTGATGGTTAATGAGGTGATGTTCAACAGCTTCTGGTATCCTCCGGCGGCTCCGTACAGAATTATATTCGCCCTGGGGTTGTTGATGCTGATTCTGCAGGGATTGGCTAAATTTATTCGAGATTTTTATTTTTTGATAAGGGGTGAGAAAATTGATTGATATAAGCGCAGAACTCGTAACCTTTTTAATGCTCGGGGGAGTTTTTGCACTGGTCTTAACCGGTTTCCCCATCGCTTTTGTAATCGGAAGTGTTTCGTTCATTGTCGGATTTCTCGTTTTCGGGCCTGAAACAACTTTTCACATTCTTTACAGCCGTTTTTACGGCCTTTCGCTTAATTATCCTTATCTGGCGGTACCTCTGTTCACTTTTATGGGGGTAATACTCCAGCATTCGGGAATAACGAAAACGCTGTATGAAAGTCTGTACGAATCGCTCGGAGGTCTTAAGGGCGGACTTGCCATAGTTACCGTTATATTCGGGACTATCCTTGCTGCTTGCCTGGGGGTAATTGCGGCTTCCGTTACCATACTTACGCTTATAGCGTTAGGTCCCATGATAACACGCGGATATAACAAGCCGCTTGCAGCAGGTACCATAGTAGCCTCCGGAACCCTGGGGATTCTTATTCCTCCGAGTATAATGCTTGTAGTCTACGGACCCCAGGCCGGGCTTTCGATCGGCCAGATGTTCATGGGCGCTATTTTCCCCGGACTGCTGCTTTCGGCGCTCTATGTTGCATATATTGCAATAAGGTGCCGTCTGCAGCCGGAAGCGGGACCTGCAATGTCTGAAAGTGAAATAACTCCGTTTTCTATGGCCAAATTCGTAAAACTTATGAAATCCCTTGTTCCTCCGGTTGCCCTGATTATTGCTGTTTTGGGTACAATTTTTTCAGGAATGGCGCCTCCTACCGAGGCTGCCGCTGTAGGAAGTCTTGCAGCAGTTATTCTGGCGATAATATACAGGAAATTCAGCTGGAGCCTTATTAAGCATGCCGCGATCGAAACCCTTAGGGTAAGTTCCTTTGTTGTTATAATAGCTGCTTTATGTTATGCTTTTGTCGGAATATTTATGAGCGCCGGATCAGGAGATGTTGTAACAAAGCTCATCCTTGCAGTTCCCGGCGGCAAATGGGCCTCTTTTGCGGTTATTATGCTTATTGTATTTCTGCTTGGGATGTTCATAGAATGGATAGGTATTGTATTTATCATTGTTCCGATTTTTTCCCCGATACTTACTCAGCTTGGTTTTAATCCCCTGTGGGCGGGAATGATGATTTGTATAAACCTTCAGATGGCTTTTCAGACGCCGCCTATGGCCATGTCGATATTTGTGCTTAAAGGGACAGCTGATCCCAAACTGGGGCTTACCATGGGTGATATAATAAAAGGAGTTATTCCTTTTGTTCTTATTATCATGCTGGTGCTGGTACTTTGTATAGTTTTTCCGGAGATTATAACCTGGCTTCCTGAAAAGCTGATAGGTCCGTCGTATCACTAGAATATCAAGATCAGAACGGACGGGAGAAATATATGACTAAAGGCAGAGAGTATAGAGAGGATCTTAAGGCGATATTCAACGCCTCGGTAAGACGGGTTGACCCGGAAGCCATGCTTCTTCAGCAGTGTAGGCTTGACGGAGATCGTTTTTCTGTAACTCTGCCGGATCAGAAGGCGGAATACGACTTGTCTGCGTTCAACCGGATAATTGTAACCGGGGCCGGCAAGGCCACGGCCAGGATGGCAAAGGGGCTGGAGGCAATTCTTGGTGAACGGATTACCGCCGGGCTTATCTCTGTAAAATACGGACATACCGAGAGGCTGGAATATATAAAAACAATCGAGGCCGGACACCCCGTACCCGATGATCAAAGCAGCCGGGCCGCCTCCGAAATTCTGAAGCTCGTGTCTTCCGCCGATGAAAAGTCGCTTGTAATCAACCTTATCTCGGGCGGGGGCTCAGCCCTTTTGTGTAAACCCTATGCTTCCGGCGGAATTAATCTCAGCCTTGATGAAAAACAGCAGACAACGAAACTGCTTCTTGAATGCGGAGCTGAAATCGCAGAAATAAATACCATCAGAAAGCATCTCTCCGGGATCAAGGGCGGCCGGCTTGCCGAGGCAATGTTCCCTGCCGAGGTCCTGAACCTGATTCTGTCCGATGTAATCGGCGACAGGCTTGATTCGATAGCATCGGGCCTGACAGTGCCCGACGGGTCCTTCTTTTCCGATGCCGCCGCGATAATTTCCAAATACAAAATCGGGGAACGTCTTCCCGCTGCCGTCCGCGAACTTATCGAAAAAGGTGTTGCCGGTGAAGTCCCGGAAACGCCGAAATCAGGCTCCGGGGTTTTTCAGCGGGTAAAGAATATCCTTATCGGGACAAACCTCGCGGCGCTCCGCTCTGCGGAGAACAAGGCTGTTGAATTGGGTTATAACACAAAAATCCTGTCGTCACAGATAACCGGAGAAGCATCCGAAGCGGCGAAGTTCTACCTGGGTATAGGCCGCGACATCCTTCGAGATCAGGGTATGCTTCCGCGGCCTGCCTGTATAATCGGCGGCGGCGAAACAACCGTTACGATAAAGGGTAAAGGCCTGGGCGGCCGAAATCAGGAGATGGCGCTGGCGTTTCTGAATGAACTGAAAGATACGCCGCAGATTTATTTTCTTTCAGGCGGTACCGACGGTAACGACGGGCCGACCGATGCCGCCGGAGCATTCGCCGCGGACGACATAGCCGCCGCCGGAAGGGCTGCCGGGCTGAGCATTCAGGATTACCTGGACAATAACGATTCATACAATTACTTCAGACAGACCGGGGGACTCCTTGTAACAGGTCCGACAAATACAAATGTCTGCGACGTTCAGATAATGCTTGTGATTTAAATCAGAACGGAAGCAGTTCGAAGCATAAACGGACTATTGGGCTATACGTGACAGTATTGAAGCCCCGTGCGTCAGAATTTCCTTCATTTGCTGTGCTGCCTTTTCAGGGTCGCGGGCCTTTATCGCATTAAACAGTTTTTTATGCCTGTGGACTGATATTTCTGAATTCTCCCCGGCATGAAAATATTTCCGAATCAATTCAATACAGAGCGGCTCGAAAGATCCCATCAACAGCGCATAAAGGATATTCCCCGACGCAAGGGTAATTTTGTAGTGAAACAGGAAATTCTGTTCCGCAATATAATCGGGGTTACTGATATCCAGGAGCATTTTATTGTTTACTATCTCTTCAAGTTCTTTCAGATCTTCATCCGTTCTCTTGACGGCCGCAAGGCTGGCGCTTTCTATTTCAATTAATTGGCGGATTGCCATCAGCGACTGAAATATTTCATGGTCAAGCTTGCCCCCGTGATAATTCATGATTGATGAGAGAATTCCAAAAGAGCCTTTACGTTTATAATCGGAAATAAAGGTCCCCTGTCTGGGTACAACTTCAAGAAATCCCTTTGCTGCAAGCTCTGAAACGCCTGAATTTATAACACTGCGGCTGACATGCATTTTTTCGGAAAGCTCCCTTTCCGGGGGAAGGCGTTCGCCCGTCTGCAGCTGCCCGGATATAATCATTGATTCAATTTCCTGTACAAATAATTCCTTCAGGCTGGGAGACTTCAATTCCCTGAAATTCTTGTTGTTCATCAGCGCTCCTTTGTGGACATATTATATACCACAGCCGGTAAATTGGAATATAAACTTTGTATAAAAATATTTTTCTTTACAAAATAAAGAAATACAGTTTATAGTTCTAGTGGTCTCTGGCCATACCACAAATCTGGAGAGAAATATGTATGATGTAGTTGTTTTGGGAGCCGGTAACGGCGGGCTTACGGCTGCCGTTACAGCAGCTCAAAAAGGTCTGAAAACGCTTCTTGTTGAACAGCATAATTTGCCGGGAGGATTTGCTTCCAGTTTTATCAGGGGGCGTTTTGAGTTTGAGCCGTCCCTGCATGAACTTTGCGATGTCGGTTCGGCTGATAATCCGGGAGGCGTAGGGGAGCTTTTTAAAAGGCTGAATATTGAGGTGGATTTTGTTCCCGTTCCCGAGGCTTACCGCCTGATAACAACCGACGACCCGGAAGGAATTCTTGACGTAAGAATGCCGTTCGGCCTTAAAGAGTATGTAGACGAGATGGAGAAGCAGGTGCCGGGCTCAAGGGTGTCGATTGAGAGTTTTTTCGCGCTTGCGGAAGAAATTCTGGCCGGATTAAACTATCTTGGTGCGTCAAAGGGGCATCCGGATAAAAAAGTCCTTATGAAAGAATATCCAAATTTTCTTAAAACGGCATCCTATTCGGTTGAGCAGGTTGAAAAATCACTGAAAATTCCGGCAAAAGCGCGCAGGATACTGAACGCATACTGGTGTTATATAGGGCTTCCCGTCAGCAGGCTGAATTTTACAATTTTCGCCGCAATGGTATATAAATACATGGATAAGGGAGCATATATCCCGAAACTCCGTTCGCATGAAATTTCTTCGGCGCTCATTGATGAATTCCAAAAGCTCGGCGGCACTGTAATGTTTAATACGAAGGCCGAAAAAATAAACACGCAAAACGGGGCGGTTAAGAGCGTTCTGACCGATAAGGGCGAGTTTAAGACCGAACATGTGATAGCAAACATTCCGCGGCATGTAGTTTTTTCATCAATGGTAACGCCGCCAGAAGCAGTCCCGGAAATAGAAATCAGGGCCGGTAACGCGCGAAGATCAGGGGCCCAGGGGTGGGTGCTCTACCTGGGATTAAACAAAACCCCTGAGGAACTGGGTATTACCGATTACAGCTACTTTATATATCCGTCGATGGACACCGGGAAGCTTTATTCGGATTTGAAAAAGATAGACAAGAAACCGATACAGGCCACCGTCTGTCTGAACAAGGCCATCCCGGACTGTTCTCCCCCGGGAACATCCATAATGTCGTTCACCACACTGTACACCGATGACGCATGGTCGGACATTTCAGCTGAGAAGTACTATCGGACCAAGAACGAAATAGCCGGTGAAGTAATTGATAATTTTGAAAAAACCACCGGTATTCATATCAGGGATGCGATAGAAGAAATATCGGTTGCAAGTCCCGCTACCTTTGCCCGATATACCGGGGCGAATAACGGAAGCATATACGGGTATGAAGCCGATTCCTGGGATTCGCTTCTTCCGCGGATGATGATGATGGATGAAGATCACAGGCTTCAGGGGCTGAGGTTCTGCGGAGGCTTTGCGTTCAGATTGTTCGGGTACAGCTCCTCGTATCTTTCGGGGGAAACAGCTGCGCTTCTTACATTGAAAGACAGAATGGAGAAAAACTGATGGATAATAGATTGAATGTAAAGGTAAAAGCTTTCGGATTTCTTGATCTTCTTGCGTTTAAAAACCTGGTGCCGGAAAGAAGGAAGAGGATTGAAGCGGCAGAGGCTTCGCCTTTAACGGTTGATTTGCCGATGAATCTTCTGGCAAGGTCGCTGCATCCGAAGGTCCAGTATATGATTGTAAGCGAAGTAATTGATGAAGGCGGCGATATAATTTCCTACAGGCTGGTTCCCGACACCGGTAAGGGTACGGAAAAATGTGCGTATTTCAGGGCGGGACAGTACCTGAGCGTCAGCCTTGAGATTGACGGCGCATTCGTTACCCGTCCCGTATCCATAAGCTCCTCGCCGAAAGACGCCCTTTCAGGTTTTTATATCATAAGCATTAAGAAGCAGGCCGACGGTTTTGTCTCTCCTTTTATTCAGGGCAACTGGAAAAAAGGGACCGGTGTTGAAGTTTCCGGCCCCGAAGGCGATTTTTATTATGAATCTCTGCGCGATTCCGATACGGTTATAGGAATTGCCGGCGGATGCGGAATCACGCCCTTTCGGGCAATGGCAAGAGCGATAGCGGAGGGAACTGAGGATTTTAATCTGATTGTTCTGTTCGGAAATCGCCGCGAAAAGGATATTATCTTCCGGAATGAATTTGACGAACTGATGAAAAGAACCGACGGCAAAATCCAGCTGATTAATGTTATTTCGGATGAGAACCCGGGCGGTAACGTTGAGACAGGCTTTATAACCAGGGAACTGATAAGCAGATATGCGCATTCGGATAAACCGTTCTCGGTATTTATGTGCGGTCCGCAGGCGATGTACAATTTTGTTGAAAAAGAGCTTGTTCAAATGCAGATTCAGAAGAAATTTATCCGGAGAGAATTATTCGGAGAGGCGGATAACGTCTCTGCGGACGAAAAATATCCGGCCGGTTATGAAAGTAAAACATTCAATTTGAAGGTCCATATAAACGGGGAAACGTATCAGCTTGAAGCGGCAGCAACCGAGAGTCTGCTGACCTCTCTTGAACGCGGCGGCGTAAAGGCGCCTTCGAGGTGCAGAAGCGGCGAATGCGGGTTCTGTCGCAGCCGTCTCATCAGCGGCGACGTTTTTATTCCTGAAAATACCGACGGGCGCAGGGCAGCCGACAAAAAATTCGGGTATATCCATACGTGTTCTTCGTATCCGCTGAGCGATATTGAAATTGAGGTGCCGTTACGCTGATTAATACTTGCTGAATCCTTTTTTTATAAAGTCTTCAGCCAGCATCCTGCCGTCTTCCGGCGGCAGTGATATTATTTTTTTATTAAGACCCCTGTCGTTTTCGGCCTCGAGCAGTTCTATAACCTTGTTGATTAGTGTTTCGGTAAAATATCCGTCTTCTTCGTAATAGGACCGGTGCTCATTAAGGGTTTCAGACGTTTCAACGCAGCTGGTCGCAATATCGATAAGTTTCTTTTCCATTTCAGGATCGCTGTGAATATTTCCCGCAACAAAGTTTTTCTTCGCCAGTTTAAGGGATTCTTCGGGATTGCGGAAGGCCCATAGCACGGCGGTAGTCATGGCGGCAAGCAGCAGGTGGGTATTTGCGCTTCCGTCGGCGCTTCGTAACTCGACGGTCTGCCGGCTGTCCTTGATATCAGCCTTCAGTCTCTGCTGCGGATTGACCTTCATTGCAAGGTTGTCAAGATTGCGCCAGCCCAGCGGTACCCTTATCAGGGCGCTGCGGTTTGAATATCCCCAGCAGACCTTTGTCGGCGCTTCCTGGTGAGGAACCAGTCTGAGAAAAGAACCTGCGGTCATATTACCGAATGCCGAAAGCGTAGGCGCGTATCTGCATAACCCGCCTATAAGTTTCAGCGCTTCCTCGGAAAGTTCCTGATCGGCATTCAGCATTATGTTCTTATTGTTTCTTCTCAGCATTGTGTGAAAATGGAGCCCGCTTCCGGCATCTCCTATCTGAATCTTCGGATAAAAAGTGGCAATCAGTCCGTACTGGTTCGCAATGCTCTGGCACAGCCACTTGCCGAGAACAACTACATCAGCAGCATCTTCAATCGGGGCGGGAAGAAACTCAATCTCAACCTGCTCGGCAAGCTTGCCGTTGAGAAGGGGGTTGTCGCTCTCAAGCCGGTTGATGAGTCCCACTTCATTATGTGCATACTTTATTTCGCTTGTAATATTGGTCATAACCCGGAGCATTTCGTTTACAATGTCGGTTGTTTTAACGTAGGGGCTGCTTCCGTGATAGCCCTTCTGGTTCGGCAGCGGGTAAAGATTAACATCCTGGTTCCCGATAAGATAAAACTCAAGTTCTCCAAGCGCGTTGAATTCCACGTCGAATTCTTCTTTCAGTATCTGGTGAGTAATAGAGAGCAGATTGTCCGGTGCAAACGGAGCAAGTTCGCCGTCGCCTGTGACGAACCGGCAGATAAAATCCAGGCTTGTCTGATCAAAGGGGTTTATGAAAGCGGATTTATAAACGGGAATTACGTAAAGATCGGATTTACCGGCGTCCACAACTCCCTTGAAAAGCGAAGAGCCGTCGACGCGTTCTCCCTCAGCCAGAATTATTTCAGCCTGCTCATGGCCGGTAATCGGCAGCCTGAGTTCTTTCACCCTGCCGTCTATGGCAGTGTAGTGAAACGTAATTCGTTCGATCTGTTTTTTATTGATAATATTGATAAGATCGTCTCTGGTAAGTTCCGACCTTTTTTTACCGGTAAGAACTTCTATCGGATTTTCAAGAGCGAAATGGGTATTCATAAGAAAATTATAACATAAGCCTGTCCGACGGCAAATCTTTTTTGAATAAGGCTGAAAATGGAGTATATTGATATTAACAGGGCATTTGCCGATATTTTTGTAGAGCTGCCCTCCCCGGCAGCAAAGTTCGGAGGTTAATATAATGCGTGCGACAGTACTTGTAATAGACAGTTTCGGGATCGGAGAGCTGCCGGATGCCGACAGATACGGGGATGTCGGTTCGAATACAGCACTGCACATAAGTGAAAATGTACCCGGCGGAGCCGACTGGTCCAGTTTACAGAAACTCGGACTCGGCAACGCGTCCATGCTGCTTGGGAACGAGCTGAAAGGCTGCCCCCCGGTCGACGCCCCGCTTGCTTCATACGGCGTTATGAACGAATCTTCTCCCGGAAAGGATACGACGACGGGTCACTGGGAACTTGCCGGTATTGTTCTGGATAAACCTTTTCCTGTCTTTCCGCCGGAATATCCGTCTTTTCCGTCTGAGCTGGTTGATGCTTTTGAAAGAGAAACCGGTCGGACCATTCTCGGAAATAAAGCTGCGTCGGGCACCGCTATAATAGAAGAACTGGGCGAAGAACATATGAAAACAGGTGCGCCCATCTGTTACACATCAGCCGATTCGGTTTTTCAGATTGCTGCGCATGAAGACATTATTCCGATTGATGAACTTTACCGCATTTGTGAAATTACGCGCCGGTTATGTGATTCTTACATGGTCGGCCGTATAATCGCCAGACCTTTTGAAGGCCGTCCGGGAGCTTTCAGTCGAACCAGCCGGCGCCATGATTACAGCATTGCGCTGCCGGAAGAATCAATTCTTGACCATCTGCGGACGGAAGGAGTTAAAACCATAGCCGTAGGCAAGATAGGCGATATATTCAATGGACAGGGCATAGATGAAACCTGGCCTGATAAAGGAAATCCCGCATGTATCGACAGGACGTTGAAGCTGCTTTCCGTAAAACCGGAAAAGGCCGAGTTTATTTTTGTGAATCTGGTTGATACCGATATGGTCTACGGGCACAGGCGCGATGTTCAGGGGTATCATGATGCTGTCAGGGCTGTAGACGACAGACTGCCCGAAATGATTGAACTTATGGATGAAGGCGACCTTCTTGTTATTACAGCCGACCACGGATGTGATCCGACTTTTAAGGGGACAGACCATACACGTGAATATGTTCCTCTTCTTTATTACGTAAAAGGAAAAAAGGCGCAGAATCTGGGAATCAGAGCATCTTTTACCGATCTTCCACGGAATTTGACGTCATTTTTTGGGGTGACAACATTTAAAAGAGGTAACTTCTTTGCCTCATGAATGTTTTATATGGTAGAATGAGATAATTTATAAGTTGAAGCATATTTGGAGGAAGTTCATGTCTGTATTTAAAAAAGCGGCCCTTTTAACAGTGCTGTTTTTATCAGTATCAGGATTATCGCTGTTTGCGTTCGGATCCGCGGAAGTTCCCGAAATACCGCCGGTAACCTCCGGAACACAGTACCTGTCTCCCAACGGAGACGGTGTTATGGATGATGCTACCCTTAAATTCAGCGTAAAGATTTATGTAAAGAGTGAAGAAGGGTATGTTCCCGAATATGGTCTGAGAATTACTGATTCCGCCGGAAATGTCGTAGCAGAAAAAATAGAGACCGAAAAAAGCGATGTTTTCTGGCTTTTTCAGATTTTTCGCGGATATGATGAGTTTAATCTGGAGAAAAAGATTACGTGGGACGGAACCGACCCCGACGGCAATCTGGTTGCCGACGGAGTTTATAAAGTTACCGTCTGGGTTATGGACGCTTCCGACCAGATTACAGAGATAGATGTTGATGATTTTATTGTCGATACGAAAAAACCGTCCGTATCGGTTAAGAAGCCTGAGTCGCTGTTGTTTTCTCCGAATAATGACGGAAACGGCGATGTGCTGATTATTCTGCAGGCGGACGGAACCGTAGAAAAGGAATGGAAGGGCGTTTTTAAAGACAGCGCCGGTAAACCTGTAAAAACCTTTGACTGGAGCAATGAAGCACCGGGAGATGTCCTCTGGGACGGCCTGAATGACGACGGAAAGATGCTTTCCGACGGTAAATACAGTTATGAAATTCAAACGACCGACCTTGCAGGAAACAAGTCTGATAAATATCAGATTCAGGGAATTGTGATTAACGGAATGTCGCCCCGCCTTGTTCTTGAAACGGATACTTCTGTTTTTTCTCCCAATGCCGACGGTGTAAAAGACAAAGTGGTTATAACCCCGGCCTATGAATTGAAGGAAGATATTGTTTCATGGAGCTGGTCGCTTGCAGACGGCGGCGGCGTGGTAATGCAGAAAAAGGGCGCTGCATCCGACGGTTTGCCTGAAACAGTTGTTCTGGACGGCCTGAATGAATCGGGGCTGCCGCTTTACCCCGGAAACTATCTGTTTTCCATGTCTGTTCAATATGAAAACTCATGGCGCCCGGTAGCAGAGAAGGACATAATAATCGATATAACCGCGCCCAATGTTGAAATAATACCCGAACGCCTTGCGTTCTCTCCCAACGGCGACGGCCTGGGAGATACCGTTTCCGTACGATACCGGGCAAATGAAGTTGTTACCTGGGAAGGCAGTATCATCGATATGACCGGCAAGGTGGTAATGGAAACGGATTATTCAAGAACAACGTCGCTTGTAAAATGGGACGGCAGGGCCCCTGACGGTAAAGAAGTACCCGACGGAGAGTATCTTGTTTTGGGAGTATTTACCGATCTTGCCGGAAATGTTACATATGCCGAACCCTTAACGTTTAAAATTGATCGGCGCCCGGTCTCAACAGTCCTGAAAGTTCCGGCAGGTTTTTCACCCAACGGGGACGGATTTGAAGACAAGCTTCATGTTCAGATTGAATCTGATCTGCATACCGATGTCAAGGAATGGAAGATAGTAGTAATCGATGATTCCGGCGAGGTTCTGACCTCGTTCAGGGGAACCGATACTCTTCCTGCCGAACTGTCCTGGGACGGCATGATACTTCAGGAAGGTAATGTTGCCCCGGCGCTTGAGGGCGTTTACCAGGCGGTGCTTTATGTAGATTACCTGAAAGGAGATTTTGTTAAAACCGAATCTGATCTTTTTGTTCTTGATAACAAGCCGCCGAAAATCAGGATGGTTGTCAGGACCAATGCTTTCGCCGAAACGGAAAAGGGCCTTGAAGGATCGGTTTTTATCTCGGTTGATGTTGAAGAAGATCAGGCGGTTCGCGGCTGGATGATGGATATCTATGATGAGCACGGCAATAATATCAGAACATATGCCGGCGAAGGAAATCCGAGCGGTGATATAACCTGGAGTACCTCCGATAACGGAATAAACATCGTCAGCGGCGAGAAGTATACAATTAAGCTCAGGGTAACGGACAAGTCCGGCAATACATCAACCCTCCAGGAGAGGATTCCTATTGATGTAATGCTTATAAAGAAAGACGGCAAGTATTTTGTTATGGTACCGAATATAATTTTCGGGGCCTATAAATATAAGCTCGATTCCGCAGGGCCTGCACAGTATAAGGAAAACATTTCTTCACTCGGTAGAATTATAGAACTTTCGGAGCGTTTTCCCGAATACGGGTTGATCCTCGATGCTCATGCTCTGAATATATATCGCGGCGGAGACCGTGAAGAAAAAGAAGAGGAAATCCTCTATCCGCTGACTGAAAACCGCGCGCAGGAAGTTCGGAAAACCCTTGTTGAAATGGGAATGGATCCGGATCGGATACAGATGGAAGCTTTCGGCGGAAAATACCCGATGGTATCGGTCACCGATCGAAGCATCAGGTGGAAGAACCGAAGGGTTGAATTTGCCGTTTCGGGAATTGAATAGTAGCATTGATAAAATAAAAGGACCGTCCGAAAGGGCGGTCCTTTTATTTGGAGGGTTCCTGGCCACGGTTTCGACAAGCTGGGCAAACGGAAAGTATGGATAATAGTGGTTTATTGAACTTCGTTTTCAAATACTGATGTAATAACATATAGCTGATACCGAAAACCCTAACGTATAAAAATTAGAACCAGAACAATTGATTAAAAAAGATAAATATAATTGTTTAACTGTATATACAATTAATCCTGGTTCGATTATTGAAGAATCAATATATTTACTTTTCAAGAATTTTTTTTACTATACTGTCGAATTCTCCATCAGTTAAGAGCCCCTGTTTCTTGATGCCGAGTTTTTTTATTTCCTCTAAAATTGTGTTTTTTATAGTATCATCGATATCATTTTCATATCCATGTTTCTTTAGAAAGTATTCGACTGATAATTTCCCGCTTTTTTTCCCCAGAACTATATCGCCTTTTCTTCCTGTAAAGCTTGGTGAAGTGCCGAACATTGCGAGGGGTTGGTTTATAACGAGATCTATGCCTATTCCCGATTCTCTTGTGAAATTTCGTTCACCAACAACCGGTTTATTTTTTGCATAATCTGTTTTACTAAGCCTGCGGACAAGATCGGAAAGTTCCATCAGCTGATCGAACTTGTAATTGGTTTTTATTCCCAGGAGGATATGAAGGCAGATCATTAATTCTTCAAGTGCAGCGTTGCCGGTTCTTTCTCCCAACCCGTTTACACAAGAATGTATTACCTCGGCACCTGCGGTGACAGCCATGAGTTCCGTAGCAACCGCCATTCCGAAATCGTTATGGGTATGTATCTCTATGGGGAGATTTGTCATATCCTTGAATTTTTTTACGAGGTAAACAATAGCTTGAGGTAAAGCACAGCCCATTGTGTCTACTACGCCTATAGAATCAGGAGGTGAGAATTTCATAATGTTATACAGAAGCTGGTCTATATCTTCTTCTCTTGCTCTTGTTGTATCATAGGGGAAATAGACAACTTCAAGATTTTTACTCTTCGCATAGTTGATTACATCGGCACTCTTTTTAAAAACATCCTCCCATGTCCAGTTGAATTGATATTTTAGTTTAGGATAACCGATTGGCACTTCAAGAACCACACCGTCAACTCCGCATTCGACGGCTTTGTCAATATCTGAATTGAGAGCTCTGGCAAATGAGTAAATTTTTGAATTCAAACCCAGCTTGGTAATTTCCTGTATTGATTTATAGTCATCTTGTGAAACAGCAGGCATTCCGGCTTCTATTCTTTCAACCCCGACGGATGATAACTTCTTTGCTATACTAATTTTATCTTCGGGTCTGAATACCACTCCCGGTGTTTGCTCACCATCCCTTAGCGTCGCATCGTGTATTGAAACCTTGTCAGGAATAGAGAATTCTCCGATTACTTCATGGTAGTAATTGTATGGGCTTACCCACCATGCGTCCTTTTTACGGTAATAATTTTTCATGTGGATTTTCCTCCTTATTCTGTTATATATAACATATATAAAAGTAATATATTTGTCAATTAACAATTTAAAAAACAAGGTTTATGAAAAGTGTCGGTTATAGAATAATATTGGTTAGATTTGCTGAATTTTAATATGTACAAGAAGCAGAAAATTCAGTGTTGAAGTATAAACATGTTTCTGGTAATATATAATACCAAATTATATGAAACATTATTTGTGTAATAAGATAGGATTTTCAAGGAGCTATAAATGTATGAACCGGTTTTCAGGCAGGATAAATTATCGTATCAGGTTGCAAATCAAATAGAAGAGTTATATTTGAAAGGGGAATTGGCAACTGGAAGCAGGCTGGCTACTGAAAGAGAATTATGTGAAAAATTCAATGTCAGCCGAACCGTTATTAGAGAGGCACTTAATATACTGAATGCAAAAGGTCTGCTTGAGACACAGCCAGGCAGCGGAACATATATACAGCAAATAGAAGTCGATAATATTTCTGAGGTTTTTAAACTGTATTATGCAAGGAATAAAGATAAATACGAAATCGAGAAAATTGCAGAATTTCGGAGAATAATAGAAATACAATCTGCAAAATTAGCCGCAGCGAACAGAACAGATGAGAACGTCAAAAAACTTCAGGAAATCATCGAAGGAATGGATGAAAATGTGACGAATAGAAAAAAGATTTCAAAGCTTGATATAGAATTTCATATGGAAATCATTCATTCAACGCAGAATACTTTCCTGGAATTGATTTATACACTATTTTCCAATTTGATAGAAAGTTTTGTTGAATTCAGCAATATCCTTCCCGGAAGAACCGAAGCTTCAGCGAAAAGCCATAAAGCTATACTGAAGCGGATTGTAAACAAGGATATTGAAGGCGCTGCAGTTGAGATGGAGAAACATATGAAGAATTTTGAAAGAATTTCTCTACTGACAAAAAAAAGACAAAAATAAATATATTTTAAATTTAATAACAATTTAAAAAACTAGTTATGTCAGCTGATTGAGCTCCTTTTGGTTACTTATAATTTTCAGATTGTTCTTCAAGGAAGATCATAAAAAACCCGGCACTTTGTTAATCCGGGCAAGAGCTGTCCGGCAGGCTTGCTTCATTATCAGTCAAAACTTTTTAAAACGGGGTTACTTTTTTTATAAAGTTTATTTCTCTCAGATGTAAAAACTTGGCACTACCCTGATTTCAAAATGTTTCCCGGAAGATATTTTAATGTCCCTTTATTCGTCATTAATGTGTTTGCATACACTCTTTTTGAATTATCTAAGGACGATAAGATCATTTTCATTAAATGAGTTGAAATGATTGCAAAAAGTAGAAATTCTTATGCTTTTTTTAAAAAAACAAATAATTTCATTTAGGTTTATGCTATAAGGCTGCATCCTGAAAATAAGTGACCTGCCCAGCATTTGAAACTTTTTATAGTTATGTGAAATCTTATAATGTTTTTCTTGATAAAATGTAAGCATTGTAGTATGATTGTATCCGGTAATACCAAAAACACGATTAAGGAGTTTAATTTGAAAGAAAAAGGGCAGAACATACCGCGCAACTACAACGCAGATATAAAATTGGCAATACGTGCTGAAGGAAAATATATTATTGATGAAGACGGTAAAAGGTATTTCGATGGATGTAGCGGAGCTCTTGTAAACAATCTGGGTTATGGCGTTTCGGAAATTATTGAAGCAATGTATGAACAACTAAAAACTATAAACTTTGCTCATCCGTCAAGATGGAGAAACAAGAAGACTGAAGAAGCGGCGAGTCTGTTAGCGGAATTTGCTCCCGATGGCATGAATCATATATGGTTTGTAAGTGGGGGGAGTGAGGCGATTGAGTCAGCTATAAAATTGGCAAGACAATATTACTGTGAGCGGGATAAAATGTCATATGGAAAACGTCTGATTATAGGAAGATGGAATTCGTATCACGGTTCAACAATAGGCTGTATGGCAGTAAGCGGGAATATCCCCAGAAGAAAAATATTTTCTCCAATGTTTATGGATCATCCGAAGATACCTGAACATTATTGTTATAGATGTCCTTATGAAAAAGAATATCCAGGCTGTAATTTGATGTGTGCCGAGGAACTTCAGAAAACAATAAACTCTTATGGGTCAGAAAATATTGCAGCATTCATAGCCGAACCTGTTGTAGGGTCGGCTGTCGGTGCTTTAAGGCCTCCGGATGAATACTGGCCACTGGTTAGAAAAATATGCACTGAGAACGATATTCTTCTGATTGCAGACGAGATTATGACAGGAATGGGACGGACAGGTAAAGAGTTCTGTGTAAATCATTGGGATATTGTTCCCGACATTATCACTTCTGCTAAAGGAATAACAGCGGGATATTCGCCTGCCGGAGGTGTTATTATACGTGATGAAATAATGAATGCAATTAAAATCGGAAGTGGGCATTTTATGCATGGGCACACATACAATGCGAATCCAGTAACGGCTGCAGCTATAGTTGAAGTTGTAAAGTACATTAGAGCTAATAAAATTATTGAGAATGTTGAAGTGCAGGGACAATTACTGAACAAAGAACTTTCAAAACTAAAAAGTATTCCAATCGTTGGTGATATTCGTGGGATTGGTTTGATGTATGGAATAGAAATTGTGGCTGATGCTTCGACAAAAGAGACATTTCCAATTTCAGTAAAAGCTTCATCTGTAGTAACACAAGAGTGTGCTGAAAGGGGACTAATAGTGTATCCGTATATGGGTATGGTAAACAGGGGGGCTGGAGGAGATAACCTGTTGATCGCGCCACCTTTAAATGTTACGGAAGAAGAGATTTTAAATTTGATAAAAATCCTGAAAGAAGGGTTAAACGCAGCTTCTGACAAACTTTTAAAATAGGTTGTGATAAGGGATCTTCAAGGCAGCGTTAATGAGTTTTTTCTGTTTGATAAAGAACTTGTCAAGAAAATATTCTTAAGTTATAATATGGTATCTGGTAATACCAAAATATATTAATTAGGAGATGGAAAATGAAAAAGAGGTTTTTATTATGTTTGGCATTAATGTTCATGCTTTTTATCGGGTATGTTCATTCTACCGGACAGCAGGATGATGTTGTTTTCATCAATCTCGGGACATGCGGAACATCAGGTACGTATTTCCCAATCGGCGGAGGGTTTGCGGATATTTGGAATACAAGTATAGAAGGAATCAACGCAACCGCACAAAGTACTGGATGTTCAGTTGCCAATCTGAATCTTATGAAAGAAGGCCAAATTGAAGCCAGCTTGAATCAGAATGATGCTGTATTCTATGCGGTACAAGGAAAAGCGGGAATCAACAAATATGAAGATGTGAGAGGGCTTTTTACAATGCATGTAGAACCTTTTCATGTAGTAACCTTGGATAAAAATATCAATTCAATATATGATTTAAGAGGTAAAAGGGTTTCGGTTGGTGGAATTGGCAGTATAATCACTGAAAACTGTAAACAACTTTTCAGAGTGGCTGGAATGGATATCGATGAAGATATTAAGAAGTATACTCTTCAGCATACCGATGCAGCAGCTGCATTGAAAGACGGGGTAATTGATGCATTCATGAATACTATAGGCGCTCCTGCTGCTATTATGCAGGATATTGCTGCTCAACATGAATTGCATGTTGTCCCTATCGATGGCGAATTAAGAGATCAAGTTATCAAAGAATATCCTTTCTTTGCTGAATATGTACTGCCTGCTAATACATATAGAGGACAAACAGAAGATGTTGAAATGATAAGCGTAAAGGCCATGCTCTGCGTTGATAAGAGTATGGATGAAGAAGTGGCTTATAAATTGGTAAAAGCAATATTCGAAAATCTGGATCGGGTCAAGGCTTCTCATGCGGTTGGAAGTCAGATTACTTTAGAGAACGCTCTCAAGGGGATGCCGGTCGACCTTCATCCCGGTGCGGCCAGATACTTCAAAGAAGTTGGAATCCTGAAGTAATTAGGGAAATGATATAATTATACGGGTACAAAATTATTTTGTACCCGTATTGGTAGTGATTGTAGTGTTTTATGAATAGAAGAATTTTATTAATTTTTATTTTTGCAATACTTTATTTTTCCTGTTCGAGTTTGGATGCTCAGAAAAATATCTGTATACGGAATGAGAATGGAAAGACGTTAGAAATTAAAATTGAGGGCGAAAGCTTCTATCATATCTATATAAACTCAGTCACTATATCGGAAGTAACAGAAAAATTAGTTATAAATAACGATAATACGATTATTTTATCAGAAACAGAATATTCCTCATATGGATCAGGGATGGCAAGTTATTCATCATCGGAGAATATTATTTCTTTTCGAGATGGGAAATGTATTAATAATACGAATATTGTTTTCGAAAATTATTTGATACGTCTTCCTGTTATTGATATTCCAAAACATAAACTGGTCGTAGGCGGAAATGAATTTTATTTGTTAGATTATTTCATGCCGGGTGAATTAATTGCGATTTCTATGAAATAGAAGCGCGCGGTTTGTGTGGCTTTTTTAATATAAAATCATAGCTGTCCAAAATAAGGACTATTAATAGCCTGAATCCCTGGTTATAATGAATTGAGCGGGCAAGCTTAAATCATTACAACGGAAGGAAAACAGGCAATGAGTTATAAGAATAGCATTTTAAATCAGATACTTCAAATCATTCCGAGACATGAATTTGAAAGATCTGTCAGAAAGTATAAAGGAGATTTTGCTTCAAAAGGATTCTCCTGTTGGGAACAATTTGTTTCAATGCTGTTTGCCCAATTTACAGGACAGACCGGACTTAGAGGCATAGAAACAGCATTGGATTCGATTAAAAACATGCTTTATCATTTGGGGGTAAAAAAGATTAAACGCTCAACACTTTCCTATGCAAATAACAACAGACCCTCAGAAATTTATGAAAATGTATTCAATAACCTGCTGACAAAGATCCTTAAAATGAAAAGGTCTCATAAGCATAGATTTAAAAATCCGCTGTACAGTGTTGATGCGACAACCATCGATTTATGCCTGTCAGTATTTCCATGGGCGAAGTTTAGAAAGAATAAAGGCGGAATCAAACTTAATGTAAAACTTGATCACAGCGGATATATTCCGGACTTTGTATCTGTTACAACAGCTCAAACCCATGAGCTTAATTCACTCAAGAAAATGAAATTCAATAAAGGTGATGTAGTTGCATTCGATCGGGCCTATACAGATTTCAAATTATTTGCAAGTTATTGTATTGCAGGCATTTATTTTATTACTCGTATGAAAAAGAATGCAGATTATAAAGTTTTTCAAAGAAATAATGTTTCAAAATATGAAAATATTTCATCAGATCAAATAATTGAAATGCGAGGATACTACACCAGCAAGAAGTGTCCACTCCAATTACGGCGAATTAGAATAAAAGATCCGGAAACAGGAAAATATATTGTAATTCTTACAAATCAGCTTGATTGGGCACCTACAACAGTTGCTGCTGTCTATAAGGACAGATGGCAGATAGAAATATTCTTCAAAACAATCAAACAGAACCTGAAAATAAAGAAGTTTTTTGGAACGACGAAAAATGCAGTAATGACTCAGATCTGGATAGCATTGATAACTCATCTGATGCTGCAATATCTGAAGATGTTATCTTCCGGTGGATGGACTCATTATTCGCTTATGAAATTGCTTCCATCAATCCTGACGACCAGAAAAGATCTCTGGAATATTCTGAATAAACTACCGCCGCCCGGCAGAAATGAGCCAGGCTTAAAACTTCAAATGGAGCTGTTATGATTGTTTTGGACAGCTATGATATAAAATCTAAAATTATTTTTTAAATGTTATTATGATACTCTAATACGAGTCATTTTTGAATTTAAGTATTTGTATAAAAGAAAAAACTTGACAAATATATGACTTATATATAAGATATATATAAGTCATATATGAGGAGGAAGCCTTGTTTGCTAAAAGAAAGATACAAGACATGAGTACTGAGGAGGTGCTTCGCTCTGTTGATAAGGAATCTAACCGTCGAGAACTGACGGGAGTTTCCTATAAAATAGTTGCGATTATTGCTATTCTTTTTTCAGTTTTTGAAATCTATGTAAACGCTTTTTATACTCTGGAGACTATGATTATTCGGTGTATTCATCTTTCATTCGGCTTTATGCTTATTTTTTTAATTTTTCCAGGAAGTAAAAAAGGGAATCTGAAAAAAATTCATGTGTTGGATATAACCCTGGCAACTATAAGCGCAGCTGTTCCGATGTACATCGTATTTAACTTTGAAAATATCGTAAGAAGGGCAGGCAGTATAACATATATTGATATGATTGTCGGAATAATTGCGATTATCCTTGTATTGGAAATTACAAGACGCGTAGTCGGTTGGCCAATGATAATATTGGCACTTCTATTTATTTTTTATGGTCTTTTCGGAAGATACTTTCCAAAGGCGATAGCTCACAAGGGGTTATCGCTAATAAATCTGATACAGCACCAATTTTTTACTCTTGAAGGAATTATGGGGATACCCATTTCCGTTTCGGCAACATTCGTTTTTTTATTTATTCTGTTCGGTGCTTTTCTGGAAAAATCCGGCATGGGTCAACTATTCATAGATCTGGCAAACTCAATAGCCGGCTCTGCGACTGGAGGTCCGGCAAAAGTTTCTGTAATGGCTAGTGGATTTATGGGTACAATTACCGGCAGTACAACGGCTAATGTTGTAGGTACAGGAAGTTTTACGATCCCGATGATGAAGCGGCTGGGATATTCTCCGGAGTTTGCTGGTGCTGTAGAAGCGGCAGCTTCTACGGGAGGGCAGATTATGCCTCCTATCATGGGTGCGGCTGCGTTTCTAATAGCTGAGTTTACAAACACACCATACCTTAAAGTAGCGGTAACGGCGTTCATTCCGGCGTTGCTTTATTATTTGGGTCTTTGGGCAGGTGTTCATTTTGAAGCAAAAAAACTGAAACTTCGTGGAATGCGAAAAGATGAATTGCCTAAAATAAAGGAAACGCTAAAAGAGAGAGGGCACCTGCTGATACCCATCATTGCAATCATAGTAATTTTGGTAATGGGATATACTCCAATTAAAGCAGGATTATTTGCCATTATCATCACAATAATTTGTTCACAATTCAGGAAAAGTACACGCCTAACGCTACGGGATATTATAGAATGCCTCAGAGTCGGCGCATTGAATACTCTGGGTGTACTTGCAGCATGTGCATGTGCCGGAATTATTATTGGGGTTATTACTCAAACCGGGGTAGGTCTGAAACTTGGATCGGCTTTGGTAAGCATTGCTCACGGTAATCTTTTTCTGACATTGTTCTTTACAATGATTGCTTCGATAATCCTTGGAATGGGAGTCCCGACAACTGCAAATTATGTCATCACATCAACAATAGCAGCTCCGGCATTATTATTACTCGGTGTGCCTATTCTGGTTTCCCACATGTTTGCATTCTATTTCGGGATAATTGCTGATATTACTCCTCCAGTATGTTTGGCCGCTGTGGCGGGAGCAGGAATAGCAAAAGGTGAACCTATTAAAACAGGAATACAGTCAACGCGATTAGCTGTTGCTGCATTTGTTGTCCCTTTTATTTTTGCTTTTAAACCTTCATTTATTATGTTTGATAGAGGGTTCCTCTGGGTTTTGCTTAATATTCCAACTGCGGTAATCGGAGTCATAACGATTGCGTCCGCATTAACCGGATTCCTTTTTTCTAAACAGACTGTCTATGAGAGAATCATGTCATTGGCAGGAGGGTTATTTCTGGTTATCCCCGGCTACAAAACGGATATTGCAGGATTGGTGATACTCGTAATTTGTGTGATCATTAATCTGAAAAAAACCATAAAGACACGGCAACAAGAAGTTTTACCTTAATTATAATATCGTAAAAAAAGAAGATGTCAAAACATCGAATATTTTCACGTGAAAAGAAATATATGGACTAAACAGGAAGCGTATCGAGAATCCGAAATGCGGGCTGAATTGTACGCAAAAGAAAAAAAGGAGAAATTAATGAATACAGGTTCAAAAAAGAAATCATATGAAGATTTAATAGCATTCACATCAGAGATTTTCAAAGCGGCGGGGATGAGTAAAAAGAATGGAGAGATTATCGCGGATAAACTAATTGCGGCGAATTTATTAGGAATTGATTCTCATGGAATACTAAGACTGCCTATCTATCTAGAACGTATTTTATCAGGTGCGATGAACTGTGAACCTAATGTTCGGGTTATAAAAAAGAATGGAGGCATATCGCTAATAGACGGTGATAATGCGCCGGGAATGCTTGTCGGATACAGGGGGATGCGGGAAGCGATTCAGACTGCAAAGGAATTCCAAATTGGATTATGCGGGGCAATCAACAGCAATCATTTCGGAGCAGCCGGGATTTTCGCACGTATGGCCGTAGAAGAAGGGATGATAGGTATCTGCATGACAAATGTTGCTCCACTGATGACGGTCCCTGGAGTTCCAAAAGCTATCATCGGTAATAATCCCTTTGCTATAGCTGTTCCTGTCAGGTCGGGAGATCCTATAGTTCTTGATATTTCTCTTTCAAATGTTGCTTTGGGTAAAATCCTCCTGGCGGAAAAAATGGGCGGATCTATTCCTGATGACTGGGCGACAGATGTTGACGGTATTCCTACAACAGATCCTGCAGCGGCTGTAAAGGGATATCTATTGCCGATAGCGGGGCATAAAGGATTTGGTCTTGCTTTAATTATAGATATTTTATGCGGTGTTTTCACTGGTGGGGCATTCCTGCATCATCTGAAAGGTATGTATAAATATCCAAAAGACCCGAGTGTTACAGCTCATTTAATGATGGCTATTAAAATTGATGCTCTAATAGAAATGGAAGACTTCTATAAACGTATAGATGAATTCAAGAAAATCCTTAAAGAAACCCCGTCGAACTGTAGTGAAGTTACGGTTAAATGGCCTGGGGAACCGGAATCGGAAATTTCGGCTAAAAGAAGAATAGAAGGGATTACTTTACAAGAATCTTTTATAGACGAATTGAATGCGCTGGCTTCGAGAGTCGGCGCAAGTGTCAGGCTGTGAAAATACTATTTCAAATGTAGGCAATGTTAATAAATCTTGGGGAAAAAAGGATTGATAATTAAAAAGTGTTATATAAAAAAGCCTTGACTTTTTACTTGAAATTGATAATACGGGTATCTTTCGAAATGTATTGGCAAGAATGATGTGAACATGTAAAATATACTTAGCAATGGAATGCGGATCTTTATTTTGAAGAAGGAGATTCTTGAATAAAAACAGGATGAAATTATCTGAAATTGCATATAATGAAATTAAAAAAAGACTTCTAAATCTTACTATAAAACCTGGAGATCCTGTATCGGATAAGGAACTGGGTGAGGACCTCGGAATCGGAAGAACTCCTATTAGAGAGGCTTTAACTCGATTGGAAAATGAGAATCTCGTCAAGTTTTTTCCTAAGCGCGGGATATTTGCCACAACGATATATAAAACCGAAATACTGGATCTTTATTCAATTCGTCTGCTTATAGAACCGTATGCAGCCCGACTCGCAACGAACTATATCGATCTTACAGAGTTGGATTACTACTATGATTTATGGAAGAACCCGGATTATAACAATGAAATAGAATTAAACGAACATATTTCGATCGATAATAATTTTCACAGATTGATTGCAAACAACAGTAGAAACCAGTACCTGATAGCAATATTGTCGAATTTTTCAGATCATGTGTATCGAATAAGAAATTACACGAAAGAATATTCTTTTCTAAGAAGCGATAAAAGTCGTTTGGAACATATCGAGATAATAGATCTAATTCGTAACCGTGAGGCAAGATGTGTGGAAGAAAGTCTAAAAAAGCACATACAAAACATTTTAGGATTTCTCGAAGATTTTAACAAGAATATATAAAATATTACAATCACAATATTCTTAAAATAACTATCTGCAATTTAATATATTGCTTTTTAATAAACATTAAGGCAATCTTCAAATTGAAGATATCAATATCTTTTAGAATAAACCTCCGGGGTTGTCCATTCTCAACCTCAGGGTAGGATAGTTATCATTGAGTAATCTTCCCCCGGCTGTGTTGTCATTTTCCCGATTCTAAAGTAATCTCGATCAGTATATGGAAAACAAACGAACTGCCGGGGTTATTTATGCGGCCGCATCCTACCTTTGGTGGGGCTTCACTCCTGTTTACTGGAAGTTCTTTTCGGGAATCGGCTCGCTTGAAATTATTGCTCACAGAATTTTCTGGGCATTCTTTGTGTCGCTGTTTATGCTGGGAATAACAGGCGGTTTCGCAAGATTCAAAAAAGTTTTATCTGATCGCAGCCAGATGGGCTGGATTATACTGCGAACGGTCCTTCTTGGATTTAACTGGTATACCTATGTCTGGGCGATAAGCCACGGCCGCGTTCTTGAAGCAAGCCTGGGTTATTATCTGAACCCCCTTGTAAGCATATTTCTTGGACTTGTTTTTATGAAAGAGAATTTAACCGGTTTTCAGTGGGCCGCCGTCGGTTTTGCCGCCTTTGGAGTTATTCTTAAAACGGCGCTTGTCGGCAGTTTTCCGGTTGTATCGGTAATCCTCGCGTTCAGTTTCGGATTTTACGGCTTGATGAAGAAGAAGAGTGCAGACGGCAGTATTGTAGGCATGACGATTGAAAGTTTTCTCCTTCTTCCTCTTGCGGCTTTTTATCTTGTTTTCACTGAAATAGCCGGAACAGCCAGTTTCCTTTCTTCGGGACCGGGAATGAAACTGATGTTTTTTACGACAGGAATTATTACGGTTGTTCCTCTTGTTTTATTTGCCAAGGGAACAACGCGAATACCGCTGACCTGGATAGGTTTTCTTCAGTTTATTGCGCCTACAATGATGCTTATCTTCGGTATCTTTATATATCATGAAAATATGACGGTTTTTGACATCTTCGGTTTTGCTTCAGTCTGGATTGGCATTGCGATATTTTTAATCTCGTCGCGTAAAAGTTAATAAAAACCTCGACTATTATTACAAATTTTATGTTAAAATACTCAAAGCATAATAATGAGGACGAACATAAAAAGTCATTCATGCCTTTTTATGTTTTGGATTGAAAAGCCCGGCTTTTCAATCCCTTATACTCGCCATCCATGGCTCTTGGTTTTTTGATCCGGATGGATTTTATAGGAGTTTATATGTCGGCAATCCTGGGCGGAAACGTCGTTCTCGAAATGAGAAACATTGTTAAGCAATTTCCGAAAGTTCTTGCAAATAACAATATCAATATCAAGCTTCATGAGGGGGAGATCCTTTCGCTTCTGGGCGAGAACGGAGCCGGAAAATCCACCCTTATGAATGTACTCTACGGACTTTATAAACCCACATCGGGGCAGATTTTTCTGAACGGCGAGGAAGTCTCTTTTTCATCACCCAAAGATGCCATAGTACGCGGTCTTGGGATGGTGCATCAGCATTTCATGCTGGTTGAAACCCTGACTGTTACCGAAAATATTATACTTGGAAGTGAACCCGGAACAGCTGGGATTATAGATTATAAAAGAGCCCGTGAAGAAGTTGGAATGCTTTCAAAGAAATACGGATTAAAGGTTGATCCTGATGCCCTTATCGAATCAATGCCTGTCGGATTGCAGCAGAGGGTTGAAATCCTGAAAGCGCTGTACCGAAAAGCAAAGGTTCTTATCCTCGATGAACCTACTGCTGTTCTTACGCCGCAGGAGGTTGATGAACTTTTTGAAGTTATCAAAACCCTTGTGGCAACAGGTGTCTCGGTTATTATTATTACCCACAAACTCGAAGAGGTTAAAGAGTTGTCGGACAGGTCGTATATTCTGCGCCGCGGTGAAATATCGGGAGAATGTATCACATCTGAAGTTTCGAAAGCGGATCTTGCAAATTTGATGGTAGGCCGCGATGTGGTTCTTACCGTTCACAAGGAAAAGCGCAGCTCAGCAGCGCCCCCTGTAATGAAAATAAAGGGCCTTAACGTCAGGAACGACAAAAACATACATGCGGTTGTTGATCTTGATCTTGATATCAGTCCGGGCGAAATTGTAGGTATTGCCGGAGTCGATGGAAACGGTCAGACTGAACTTGCCGAAGCAATACGAAGCCTCAGGGCTGTTGAGTCAGGCTCAATACTGTTCAGGGATGAGGAAGTTACTCATCTTAAAACAAAAGAGCTTATAAAACGGGGAATGGCTTACGTTCCGGCCGACCGGCACCGCTTCGGGCTTGTTCTTCCGATGACCATTGCCGAGAATTCGATTCTGGGTTATCACGACCGGATGCCGGCGCTTAAATCGAAGGGCAGTATTAATCTGAACCTGGAGAAGATTGTTTCCGGGGCTGAAGAGCTTGTCAGGCAGTATGATGTTCGTACACCGGGTGTGAATATACCTGCGGGAAATTTGTCCGGTGGTAACCAGCAGAAGGTTATTCTTGCCCGCGAATTCTCTCGCGAACCGGATTTCCTGCTTATTACCCAGCCCACGCGCGGACTGGATGTCGGTGCTATCGAGTATATACACCGGCAGATTCTTGACATGCGAGCCAAGGGAGTGGCGATATTGCTTATCTCGCTCGAACTTGAAGAAATTTTTGCGTTGTCGGACAGGATAGAAGTTATGTTTGAAGGACGACTGGTTAAATCCTTCAAGCCTGAAGAAACTGATGAAAAAGAAGTCGGTCTGTATATGACCGGCGGACAGGAGGGTTCCGGTGACTCAGAATAAAAATATTCAACGATTGTTTTCAGTTCTGATGCTGCTCTCCGGCGCCGCCGGAATAGTTTTTTATTCGGCTTCCTACTTTTTCGGGATCTTTCTGATAGCAGCGGCATTGATACTTTACTATTTCTATAAACGCTATGCCGAGGGCGTGGAAGCTTCAAACAGCTGGGCAAAACAGTTTATCAAAACGCTCTATATCCCTGTGTTGGGAATTGCGGCGGCGATTATTCTCGGCGGAATCATAATGCTGTTTACCGGTTATGATCCGGTAGAGGCTTATAAAGCCCTGTTTTACGGCGGGTTTGTCCGGAACTGGCATATTTCGATTCTTAATGCCGTACCGCTGATTTTTACCGGGCTGTCGGTTGCGTTTGCTTTTCAGGCCGGGCTTTTCAATATCGGTGCCGAGGGGCAGTTTTATATAGGATCGATGGCAGCTACATGGCTCGGCCTGAGGCTCGGAATGCCGACATTTTTCTCGATAATCCTGATTTTTGTTATTTCGGGTCTTGCCGCAGCTGCGTACAATATTGTTCCTGCTGCGCTGAAGGTTAAAACCGGCGCCCATGAGGTTATCACTACAATGATGCTTGCCCACACGGCAAGACATCTTTCGCCGATATTTATCAGGGCAAACGGCGGCGATCCCGCTGCATCGACACACGCCTATGTTACAAACGATATTCTTGAAAACAACTTTCTGCCGATGTTTAAACAGTTTCTGCCGAACGCGAATTACCGACTTCATATCGGCATTCTGATAGCAATAGCCGTCGCCGTGCTGGTGTATTATATTCTGTATTATACCCGGATAGGTTTTGAAATACGCGCGGTGGGACAGAACCCGAATGCCGCCAGGGCCCAGGGCATTTCAATCGGCAGGAACATCATGATAGCGCTGCTCTTTGCCGGTTTTCTTTCGGGTCTGGCGGGGGTCAACCAGGTTGTCGGGCTTGATCACAAGATGTACCAGAACCTCAGCGCGGGATACGGCTGGAACGGTATTTCGGTTGCGATACTGGCGTCCAATAACCCGATAGGCGTTATCTTCACCTCTCTTCTATGGGGTGCCCTCGATGCGGGCGGTCAGTATATGACAAGAACAACGCAGATTCCGAACTCGATTGTTGAGATTCTGAAGGGTATTATTCTTTTCCTTATTGTAGCGAGGTACATCTATACCTATATCGGCGGACGGATTAAAAAACGACGGAAAGCCAGGATTTCCAAAAAACAGGAGGCGGTTTAGATGGAAGTGCTTGCCCAGATTTTTAATACTCAACTGCTTGTCGCTACTGTCAGGCTTTCTACCCCGATAACCCTTGCAGCTATAGGAGCGACTATCTGTGAACGATCCGGCGTTGTAAATATCGCTATGGAAGGAATGATGATAGTCGGGGCCTTTACCGGTCTTGTCGGCGCTATGTTTACCGGCAACCCGTGGCTCGGCCTATTGTTTGCCGTTCTGGCCGGGGGCGTTTTTTCGCTTCTGCATGCGTTTGCCACGGTAAGTCTCCATTTAGAGCATGTAGTTTCGGGCGCTGTCCTGAACATCCTTGCGTTTGGACTTGTCCGGTACCTGATGGTTGTAATCTACGGCCATCCCGGAACAACCGATCCTATCGTACACTCGCTTAAGGATTTTCAGTGGGCCATACCGGGTCTCTCAAAAATACCGGTTCTCGGGCCGATATTTTTCAACCAGACTCCGATTATATACTTCAGTTTTATTCTGATAATATTTTTTACATTCTTTCTGAAGAGGACAAAGCTCGGCCTGCATATAAAGGCCGCAGGCGAACATCCTCTGGCGCTGGAAACAATCGGTGTTTCCGTGTACAGGATGCGATATATCGGCGTATTTGTTTCGGGAATGATGGCGGGCCTTGCCGGCGCATATCTTTCGATTGAAAACGCTGTTTCTTTTACCGAGGGAATGAGCAGCGGCCGCGGATTTATTGCGATGGCCGCCATGATTTCAGGCGGATGGGCCCCCATAGGCGCTTTTATCGCGTCCCTGTTTTTCGGTTTTGCGGACGCGCTTCAGGTCAGGCTGCAGATAGCCCTGGAACTTAATATTCCCGAAGAACTGTTTATCATCCTGCCGTATGTCCTTACTGTGGTTGCAGTGGCCGGTCTGGTCCGCCGTTCGCGCGCTCCGAAAGCCGACGGCGTAGACTTTATGATTGAGCGTCCGGAATAAAGGGCCGCAGGGGGGCGCATTGTTGCAGCCCCCTGTTTAACGGGTCAGTCTCTGGTGAGAGTTGAGCCTCTTATAATAAGCTGCTGTTTTATTTTTAGAACATGACTTTCCTGGTACCCGCCTGATTCACGTTCAAGCATCATGTCTGCGGCATATTTGCCCATCAACCCTGTATTGATGCTCATTGTGGTTATTCTAGCCGTTTCAGGGAAAGAGTAATTCAATGTATCTCCCGGAGCAGTAATTGAAATATCTTCGGGAACCGACAGACCGAGTTCATTAAGTATAAATATTAAACGGTTAGCCATGAAATCATCGTGAACAAAGAAAGCCGTAGGCGCCGGTGTTTTTTCAAGCATCTTTTTTAACCTGTTTTTTAGCTCGGTAATATCATCAAGATCTATTTGAATTTTCCATTCTTCTTTGAACTGAATATTTTCTTCTTCAATTGCCTTTAAAAAACCGAAATATCTGTCTGATGCCAGATTGGGCAGCATTGGACGCGGGTAATCCAGAAATGCAATAGCAGTATGCTTTTTATTGATAATGTGTTTTGTTCCCTCATATGCCCCCTGAAAGTCGTCTACGCAGATTGAGAAATATCCTTCCTGATATTGCGAATTATTAATTACAACAACCGGAATCCCTTCTTTCTCAAGACTCTCAAAAAGTTCTGTATTTCCGAAGTGTATGGAGAATACGGATGCAGCTTTATGATGATGTAAGGATGATTTAACATCTGAAACAGTAAACTCCGGATAAACAGGAATTATGCAGCAGCCAATCCCGTTCCTGACGGCGGTTTTTGTAATGTTATCTATGACAGGTCTGATAAAATGCCATATTGAATCCCATTGCTCGGACATCGGAACAAGTACTGCCCAGACTGATTCGGAAGAACATCTTTTCTTTTTTACATAACCAAGTTTGTCTGCAGACTTCTGCACCTTCTGTCTTATTTCAGTAGAGATTCTGCCTTTTCCCGAGAGCGCCATCGAAACAGTTGTGACGGATACCCCGGCCTCCAGTGCAATATCGGATAATTTAACCATGGTTCTTCCTTGTAATGATAAAATATATTATAATATATTTTATCATTAAACAAGTAAAATAGTGGTAAAATATAACGGAAAATAGTAAAATATGATAAAGAAGTTGGTAAAATTTGAATATATAAATTAAATATAAACATTTTTCTTGACTTGAGAAGACTATATGCTAAAATACAGGTGATATGGTAAGGTAAAATAAAGCAAAATTATTGATAAACATAACCTTTATATTTGGGGGATTTTAATGACTTCAAGAGATCGAGTACTGCTGTCAATCAATCATAAAGAGCCTGACAGGCCCCCGATTGATCTCGGTTCCAATCCAAGTGCCGGCATTTCTGCCATAGCGCACCGTAATCTTGTGGAGTATCTGGGACGGAAGGATGATCCTACTCTTGTTTATGATGTTGTACAGCAGCTTGCTCAGCCCGGGCCGGAGCTGATTGATCTTCTCGGGGTTGATGTTCTTGATATCGGACGCAGTTTCAATAACAGTGAAACTGACTGGACTCAAATGAAACTGCCGACAGGAAAAACTGCATATTATCCCTCATGGTTTAAACCTGAAAAAAATGATGCCGGCGCCTGGGAAGCGAGGCACGGCAACGGAGAGATTATAGCAGTAATGCCTGAGAGCGCTACCTTTTTTGATCAGACGGTATTTCCGTTTCTGGAAGGTTATCCGGAAGGCCGAAATGCAATGGATGAGGCGCTGGATGAAGCAATGGATAAGGTTTTATGGGCTCATTTTGTCCATAGCCCGTGGGATCATGCTTCAGAACCGGATTTTTATGAACAGCTTCGTGAAAGGACAATACAGCTGAGAGCACAGACTGACAAGGCTTTGATGGTTGTAATAGGCTGCAACCTTTTTGAATGGGGAACCTTTCTGCGCCGGATGGATAATTTCCTGATGGATTTATACACCGGGAAAGACAAGGTTTCTGTCCTTCTTGAATTATTAATGGAACGGCACATGAAAAGCCTTGAAGCGGTCTGTGAAAGTGTCGGAGATATTGTTGATATTATCCGTTTTGGGGATGATCTGGGCATGGATTCGGGACCGTTTATGAGTCTTGCTGTCTACCGGGAGCTTTTTCATGAGCATAGAAAGAGACTGTCTGATTATGTGCATAAAAATACCGGGATGAAAACATTTCTTCATACCTGCGGCTCCGTCTATCAGTATATTCCTGATTTTATAAATTCCGGAATTGATATAATCAATCCGGTTCAGACAAACTGTCTGAATATGGAGCCGGAACGGTTAAAGAAGGAATTCGGATCTGATATGGTTTTCTGGGGAGGTGGAATGGAGGTCCGGGATATTCTTAAAAACGGGTCGGTTTCTGCGGTTAAGGCGGAAGCAACCAGGCGGATGGAAATTCTTGCCCCGGGCGGAGGCTTTGTCTTTGCCAATATTCATAACATAATGCCCGATATCCCGCCGCAGAACATACTTGCAATGTTTGAGGCGGCAAGAGAGTTCAGTCTGTGATTTAAAGTATTTGGGAAAAGCTTTCAAATCTGTTATTATCTGTTTATGGGTCCGTATAATCATGCAGACGGAAGAAAGCCTATTCTCTGGGTGGGCGGCAGAAAAGAAATTCCCCAAAGACCGAAACATCCTGAAGACTACCCTGAGAATAATCGTCTTCACTGGTATGATAAAGAATACCCCGGCTGGGGAGTAAAGAAGGAAAATATTCCGCCGTCGCCCATGGATGGGGCAAAAGGCAAGAATGTTATCTGTCTTTTACCGGAACACCCTTATCACTCTGAATATGAAGCCGGAATGAAAGAAACAGCTGAACCTTTCGGGATAAAACTGGTGTTTTTTCATTCCGGCTGGGATATGGATACGCAGGCCCGGCAGGTTGAAGAAGCCATAGAATCAAAACCCGATCTGATTATTCTTGTTCCTGAGAGTGCTTCCGATAGTGTAGACTGTTACCGCAGAATTAATAAGGCCGGAATTCCTGTTGTTGCAAGTAATCTGGTTCCGGACCCCGAGGCATTGAAATATATTCTTGCCTGGACAGGGCCTGACGACTGGGGGCAGTTCAGGGTGCTAGCCGGCCGTTTTGCGGGAATGATGGACTATTGCGGCGGTTATGCAGTTATATGTCATATCCCCGGTTCATCGGCTTACCTTGGACGGAAATGGGGCCTCATTACAGAGCTGAACGAAATTGCTCCGGAGATGAAGCTTCTTGGGGTTGAGAGTACCAGGCTTGATAAAGAAAAAACTTACATGCAGGTTAAATCATGGATAGAAGAATTCGGCAGTGAGCTGAAGGGAATAGTCAGCGCTGATGACAATGTAGCCCAGCAGGGAATAAACCGTGCCCTGGAAGAAGCCGGTCGGACAGACATTGTTCGGGCAGCAAACGGCAGCAGTTTTGTCGGAATGAGGATGCTCAAAGAGGGACGGCTTGATTTAACAACCTATCAGTCTGCAAGGCTTGACGGAGCGCTTGCAATTCAGCTTGCAATAGACTGGTTTAACGGACTTGAAGTAGAACCATTCAGGTATCTGCCCATTCAGATGCTAACGGCAGACAATGTCGATGACTTTTTTCTCGAATCCAATACACCGGAAGAAATTGATCTTGATTACCTGTATCAGATGGTTCTTGAATGCAACCGTGAGGCGGTAGAACGCTTTTTTTCCGGGATCTATCAGAGTTTCACAATCAGAAGAATTATCAGTGAGGAGTATTTTCGCGGTTTTGCTGTTGAGTTGCTTTCCAATCTGCTGAATATTATCAGAACAAATAAAATGAATGAAAAGGAAATAGTAGGCGGTTATGAATCACTGTTTAAACAGCTTTTTCAGTATAAAACCATTGAGAAAACTCTCGACTGGCTGAAGAGCACAGCACTTGAAATCATTAACCTTTTATCAATCGATCGTGCAAGACCCAGGACCCTTATTCAGCAGATTGTTGAGTATGTTGACAATAACTATCAGAATCCGTTGTCGTTGAAGGTTTTAGGCTACCAGTTTGATCTGTCTCCGGCTTATCTCGGCAAATTATTCAAAGAAGAAGCCGGCGAGAACTTTTCCCGCTATTTGAATTCTTTAAGAATAAGAAAAGCAAAGGAGCTTTTAAACACAACCGGAATGAAGGCTAACCAGATAGCTGCCGAAGTTGGATACACCGATGCAAACTATTTTTATAACACTTTCAGGAAATATACCGGGGTCTACCCGTCAGAGTACAACCAGGGCGACAGAAAATCACATCAATAATTTACAAACCAACTGTAAAAAATAGACAAGCGGATTGACGACTGAATATATCAGGTTTATCAATTGATCAGATAATTAATCAGGAGTTGAGAAGATGCTGCACGATCCCAGTCATAAAGAAGCCCCCCCTGTTGAGGCGGAAATAATCTTGAAAGATAAAGAAAAAGAAATTCTGAAAAAGCTGGGCGGGGAAATTGCCGAAATATCCTCTGATTCGGTGAACATGCAGAGAGCGGAGCTCTGGAAGAATTTAAATGATTTGAAGTCCAGGCGGCCGATGATCTGGATAAATGAAATCCCCTGGCATGAAATGAATGTCAACGATGAGCTTACATTAAAGACGGAACATCCATGGGCAAGGGAGCTTGAACTCAGGCTTAGAAGGACCATTTACCAATGGAATCATATGCCCGGGGATATGATTGTGAATCCGTTTATTGAATGCCCGCTGGTTATCCACAGCACTGATTTCGGGATTATTGAAGAAGTAAAGGTTGTTAAAACCGATGCTGAGAACGATATCTATTCCAGGCATTTCGAGATTCAGATAAAAAGTATGGATGATCTCGAGAAGATTAAAATGCCTGTGGTCAGCCACTATGAAAAAGCTACCGAGTACAGTTTCAATGCTATGAAAGACTTGTATGAAGGTATTATACCGGTAAAAAAAGTCGGGCAAACCCATATCTGGTTTACCCCATGGGACTATCTAATCCGCTGGTGGGGGGTGCAGGAGGCCATGATGGATCTTGTCATGAGACCGGATATGGTTCATGCATTTGTAGACAGAATGGTAGACGCATGGATGATCGAGCTTGATCAGTTTGTAGATCAAAATCTTCTTTCGCTTGACTGTGATAATACAAGAATAGGTTCCGGGGGTTACGGCTATGTTTCCGACCTGCCGGGCGACGAATATAATCCTGGTTATATTAAACCTGAAAACATGTGGGGATGCTCAAATGCGCAGATTTTCAGCGAAGTGTCGCCGGAAATGCACCGGGATTTTGCGATTGAACATGATCTGCGCTGGCTCAAAAGATGGAAGCATACATATTACGGTTGCTGTGAGCCCCTTGACGGAAAAGCCGATATCCTCAAACGCATACCGAATCTGAGAAAGGTTTCGGTAAGTCCGTGGTCAAAGACTGAACGGGCGATTGAAAATCTTGGACCTTATTATGTAATGAGCCGCAAACCGAACCCTGCCATTCTTGCTGAAAGCCGCTGGGACCCGAAACGGGCCGGGCAGGAGATTCGTGATTTTCTTGATAAAACCGAAGGTAAATGCAATGTTGAACTGATAATGAAGGATATTTCTACTGTCAGATATGACCCCCGGCGGCTGTGGGAATGGGAGACAATTGCATCCCATATTGCAGAAGAGTATGCGGGCTGACTGTTATTTTAAAGCCCGGCAGCTGCCCCGTTCTACAAGGTGCTGCTGAACTTTCAATCCGTGCTGCGAGTCCGGAGAATGTTCTATTCTGTTTACAAGCATCTGTGCGACTATTTTCCCCATATAGGATGTGTCTATCTGCATGGTGGTGATTGGCGGTATATAGGGCAAATTATAATCAAGCACGTCGCCGGGAGCAATGATGGAAACATCTTCAGGGATGGAAAGGGTCATATCGCGAAGCGCCATAACTACTCTGAGCGCAAGGTCATCATCGAGACAGAATACCGCAGTAGGACGTTCGGTTTTTCCCGGGTTGAATACCGGATACAGATCTTTTCTGAGCTTGTCCATGTGCCCCGTCTCGAATTCAAATATGTTTTCGTCCGGAAGCGTCAAACCGTTAACATCCATTGCCTTTTTAAAGCCGATAAACCTGTCGTTGGAAAGAGCAGGCAGCTCGGGGCGTTCTACACCTACATAAGCAATTTTTTTATGTCCGAGCCTGATTAAATGACAGCCGGCTTCGTATGCTCCCTGAAAGTCGTCTACGCAAACCGAGTAATAACGGTCATGAAAGTCCGATTTCATGACTACTATAACATGGGTTCCGGTGTTTTCAAGCCTTGTAAAAAGGTCGTCGTTGCCGTAATGAAGCGAAATTACCGCGCCGGAGCCAGACGATGTTATCTTTTTATATATTGCTTCCGGTGAGGAATCGTGAGAAATGGGTATCAGGATGAGATTAAGATCATATGCCTTAAGCTCCACTTCTATCTGCTCGATTAGCGGACGGATAAACTTCCAGATGAACGCCCATTTATAATCAGTGCTGACCAAAACTCCGACATGATTAAAACTCGTAATCCTGTTTGATTTCTGTTTGCGTTTATATCCCAGTTCCTCTGCGGCTTTCAGAACCTTCTTTCTTGTTTCGTCAGAAATTCTGCCGGATTCTGAAAGAGCCATCGAAGCGGCTGTAATTGATACGCCTGCGCGTTCTGCAACATCTCGTAATTTCGGTTTCATAAACAATCCAGGTAAAATAATTTAGCAGTATTTTATCACTTATTATGATGTTGTCAATTGAAATAAAAAATATTTTAGCAAAATTTAGCAAATACAGCCAGTATAAATGATGTTTGAGGGTGTATAATCCCCAAAAAACCCTGTTTATCAAAAATATTAGCTAAAATTTGTTAAAAATATTACCAATGAGGATAAAATTTTAACAAAATAACTTGACATGTAAAAAATTCGTGTTAGGATATTAAAAACGGAGGATATGAGGTGAGAAGATTCGGACAGCTTATTGGAGTAAGACCGGAACATTTTGACAGTTATAAAAAATATCATGCAGAGGTCTGGCCTGAAATAAACACAATGATAAGCGCGTGTAATATCAGAAACTATTCCATTTTCTATAAAGACGGAATGTTATTTGCCTATTTTGAGTATGTCGGTTCAGATTATGAGGCTGATATGAGAAAAATGGCTGATGATCCTAAGACGCGGGAATGGTGGGATATTATGATGCCGATGCAGAAGCCTCTTGAGACCAGAAAAGACGGAGAATGGTGGGCTGATATGGAAGAGCTCTATCATCTTGATTGAGCACCGGAACAGTAAAAAATTACAAGAAGTATCAAGAAATTACAGATGAATAACTAATATTCACTGTTGAGTGATAATTTTTACGGGTTTACCATTAAACTGTATTAGTTTATTTGAAAGAGGATAAAAATTGAGTGACCAGGAATTAGGTATAGCATTAAGGATGAAGGGTGTCAGTAAAAGTTTCCCGGGCACACTCGCCGTGGATAATGTTGATTTTGATGTAAGGGCAGGAGAAGTTCATGCTCTTATAGGCGAGAATGGCGCAGGTAAATCGACCCTGATGAAGATTATTGCCGGATCTTTTGATGATTATTCAGGTGAAATATATATTGCTTCAAAAGAAACCAGGCTGTATAGCCCGGTAGCTTCAAAAAGGAACGGCATCGAGATGATATATCAGGAGCTGAGTCTTGCCCTTCCGTTGAGCATCTCCGAAAACGTGCTTGTCGGGCGGCTTCCCAAAAAAGGGTTGTTTCTCGACAAGGAAAAAATCTTCAAGGAGACAAAGCGTTGTCTGAAGCTGGTAGGGCTTGAGCATCTTGACCCGGATATCGAAATTGAAGAAATCAGCCAGCATGAAAGTCAGCTGGTAGAAATAGGCAAGGCTCTTGGTAATAATCCCTGCATTCTGGTTATGGACGAGCCTACTTCTGCTTTATCCCGGGAAGAAGTGGAAAGGCTGTTTGAAATAATCAAAAGGCTTAAAAACCGCGGTCTTGCTATCATTTATATATCACATCATCTTCCGGAGATTTTTGAGATAGCCGACAGGGTGACGGTCATGCGCGACGGGAAACGCATCGATACAAGAAATATTGAAGACGTTACAAGTGAAGAGCTTGTTCAGATGATGGTGGGCCGTTCTGTAAAGGAATTCTATTCCCATGAAAGCCATTCCCAGCAGGAAGTGAGGCTTGAGGTTGAAAATCTTTCACGGTACGGTTTCTTTCATAATGTGTCTTTCAAAGCTCATAAGGGCGAAGTTCTCGGTATCTGCGGGCTTTCGGGCGCCGGACGAAGTGAGCTTGCAAGGGTTTTGGTCGGTCTTGATGACAGATCCGGGGGCAGGGTATTAATTGACAATAAGGAAATCAGGCCGCGGACAATGGCCGATGCCCTCAAAGACGGTATAACCTATCTTACTGAAAACAGGAAAACTGAAGGTCTTGCATTGAGACTTGATGTGAAAGAAAATATCCTTGCCGGAATAATACCGCAGCTTTCACCGAATGGTGTTTATCAGGAAGCCAAAGGTCTTCAAAAGGTAAAAGACCTGATTGGCGAGTTGTCAATTTATCCGCCTGATCCGGAGCGGATCACCGGGAACCTGTCGGGAGGGAACCAG
This sequence comes from Spirochaetia bacterium, assembly GCA_963675665.1. Lineage (GTDB taxonomy): Bacteria > Spirochaetota > Spirochaetia > UBA9216 > UBA9216 > Thalassospirochaeta. Next base: position 327,006 of record OY776510.1, on the reverse strand, counting down.
CAGAAGGTTCTGCTTGCCAAATGGCTTGCAATGGAACCGAAGGTTCTTATTCTTGATGAACCGACCAGGGGGGTAGATATAGGCGCCAAAATGACAATTCATAAGTCGATAGAAAAATTGGCGGCAACCGGAACGACCATTCTGTTAATCTCTTCGGATCTTCCCGAGCTGGTTTCCTTGTCGAACAGAGTCATAGTCCTGCGTCAGGGACATCTTATACATGAAATGGATCAATCGGGCTGTACCGAGGAAAGTGTTCTTCTTGCAGCAAACGGCGAGGGGATTTGCTGATGGAAAATACGAAAACAGTGGACAGCAGATCCACTCAATATAATATTCTTGGAAAAATACTCCATGGAGTAGGGATATATGCAGTTGCCGCAATGTTTCTTCTTCTGGGTATTATTCTGCAGGCACTCGGGGTTATTAATAATTTTCTGACTGCGCAGAATATGCTTAATATTGTAGATGCGGTTTCAATGCTCGGCATTGTTGCCGTGGGTATGGCTTTTGTAACCTACTCGGGACACTATGCCGATTTGTCGGTTCCCACAACAATGGCCCTGACCGGTATTGTTGCCGTTCAGATGCTGAAGTTCGGATTTCTTCCTGCAGTTCTGGTTGCAGTACTTGTCGGCCTTGCTATCGGGTTTGTCAACGCAGTTGCAATAGGAAAGTTCAAGGCTAATCCCATTATCTGGACGCTGGCTGTAAATTACGTAACTCTGGGCGTTATCAGGCTTGTATGGGTGAATAAGCAGATTTATCCGGACATGATAGCCAAATCTCAGCGGGCAAGCGATCTTTTCGACAGTATTTACCGATTGAGATTTTTTAACAAGATTGCTCTTCCGGTTGTATTTCTGATAATACTCGTAATTCTCATGAATTTCCTCATGAAGCGGACCAAATTCGGTCAGCAGCTGAAGTTCACGGGCGCGGCAAATAAGGCTGCGAAGTTTTCTGGCGTCAATGTTGAGAGAATAATCGGTCTGAGTTTTATTATCTGCGCACTGACGGCTACCCTGGGCGGTCTTACTATTACCTCGCTTTCCAGGGTCGGGGCATATTACAACGGCGGAGGATACGACTTTAAGGCGGTAACTGCAATAGTTATCGGCGGTATGACCCTTGCCGGCGGAAGAGGTTCGATAATCGGGGTCCTCGGAGGAGTTCTGATTATCGGATTGATGAATAATATCATGACGCTTTTGGGTATCGGAACATTCTCACAGGATATGATCAGGGGTGCAATTTTCATTATTGTAGTCGGAATTAACGCTAAATCGCTTAGGACATTGGGACGGGATGATGCATAATAAAATAAAGAAAAAGAGTTCAATATTGGTACTGGTCGACCGGAACAGGATCTTCCTGCTTTTTGGCCTGGTGTTCCTGTTTATGGCAGTTTTTGCCCCCAGGTTTTTCAATGTTTTTAATCTTACAACCATAATGCGCACAATGGCCATGAATGCTACTGTAGCTATAGGATTTACAGTCATTTTAATCATCGGACAGCTTGATTTGTCTATCGGTACCATTATTACGTTTACAGGTATTCTCGGGCTGGGGCTCAAAGAATATCTTGGGTTCGGCGGAAGTGTTCCCGTGGCGATAATTGCCAGCGGTCTGATAGGACTTGTTAACGGATTGCTTGTTGCAAAAGCAAAAATCAATTCGTTCATCGTAACATTGGGAATGATGACGGTTCTTCAGGGGGCAATTTATACTTTTACCGGAGGTAATTCCGTAAGCTTGTCAACTCCGGATGCATTTGCAGTCTCGGACTGGCTGGGAATGATGATCTTTCCCCTGGTGACTCCGAGGGTTCTGATTACGGTTATTCTTGTTGTGGCCGCCAGTTTCTTTATGAGAAAAACCCGGACAGGCCGGAACTTCTATATGGTCGGCGGTAATGTTCAGACTGCCTGGCTGGCCGGAATTGATACCGACAGATACACTATCGCCGCTTTTATCATGTCGGGTGTCTTTGCCGGTATCGGCGGAGTCCTCTTTGCCATGGAAAGCGCCGCAGCAACCCTGAATATGGGAACATCTTCCCTGATGTACGTTATATCCGCAACAATTATCGGAGGAACGGCAATGTCGGGCGGCAAGGGCGGGATTTTTAAAACCTTTATGGCGATTCTGATGCTTGATGTTCTGTATAACGGAATTATTCTCTTCGGTCTTGGAAACGAAGTTAAGATTTTTATAGCCGGTATTATTCTTGCAACAGTTGTGCTTTATGAAGCCTGGGTTGCATATAAACATGAAAAAATAATAGGTCAGCGTCCTGAGCTGATGAAAGAACTTGAAGTCCAGAACCAGGCATAAAGCCTGTTGGAATATTTTAAACGGAGGAAACGATGAAAAAGATTTTGACACTTTTGATGGTACTGCTGCTGACTGCATCAGTTGGAATGGTGTTCGCAGGCGGACAACAGGAAGCCGGATCAGCGTCAGTTGACAACGGAAACCTTGCTGCATCACTTGCACTGGATGAGAAAGCGCTGGCTCTTACCGCAGCCGACGGACAGGCGCTTATCAAGGTAGGAGGAACTAAAAGAACAGTACCTCAAAGGCCGGCAGACCCTTCAGCATTACCTGAAGAAGATCCACTGCACTGGTGGGACATGGAGTTTGCAGGAGAAATTACAAACAAGACAAACATCCCTGCATCCCCGGCAGACGGTGCAATTGGCAAAAAGGTAATAATGATCGTACACGGCGACCATCCATGGACAACCGCATGTACTACAGGAGCTCAGAAAGTAGCTGATACCTACAAAATGGATATCAAGATTCAGTCCCCGAACTGGGATCTTGCCGTACAGAACCAGATGATCGACCAGGCAATAAACGAAAGACCCGACATGATCCTTCTGATCCCGTTAGATGCAAAAACAGCTCCCCAGCAGGCAAGAAAAATAAACAAAGCCGGCATACCTTTGATACTCTTCAACACCCTTCCTGATGCAGCAGCAATGGATTATGCAATTGCATGGACCGGACCGGATGACTTCGGTCAGTTCAGAAAGCTTGCCAGACTCTGGGCAGACAAGCTTGGAAAAGAAGGCGGAGTTGCCTATATACAGCACGCCCCCGGTGGATCTCCCTATTTTGCAAGATGTTTCGGTCCGATATCCGAACTTGCCGAATATGCTCCCGGAATTGAAGTCCTCGACAAACAGGCTCCCGGATTTGAAGCTGATAAAACAATGCAGCTTGTATCCGACTGGCTTACCCGATTCGGCGATGACCTTAAGGGCATTTGTGCGGCTGATGACTCGGCCCAGGCTCTTGGAATCTTTGAAGCACTCAAAAAAGCCGGACGTGAAGATGTTGTAGTTATCGCAGCCGGAAACAGCAAAGTCGGCATGGACCTTGTTAAGGAAGGCAAGCTTTACGCTATCACTTATCAGACGGCAGAAGGCGATGGAGCTCTTGCTGTAAAAACTGCAGCAGACTGGTTTAACGGAAAAGAAATCGAACCAATCAGAAACCTTCCCCAGCATATGATTACAATTGATGATGTAGAAGAATTTTATCCGCCCCAGTGGTAGGAATTCGAAAAACGACTGCCGCGGGCTATCCGCGGCAGATATTTCCGGCGGTTCTGCCGGAATGATTTCAATAAATTGAACTTGAAGAAATTACTCAATTGGTAGAAAGGGTTATAACTGTGAATAGAACTGATAATTGTTTAAAAAAACTTGGCAGAATGAATACTGCACTATCACATCAGGAACCTGACAGAGTCCCATTCAGTGATTTTTTCTGGCTCACATTTATAGATCGATGGCAGCAGGAACTTGGACTTCCCAAGGATGCAAGTCCTTATTATCATTATGATCTTGACTGGATTGCCACTACTCCCAACATGGATCCCCATATCAAAGACTTTGAAATTCTTTCTGATAATGACGGCGATATGCTTGTGAGAACCGGTTTTGAGGCTGTAATCAGGCATCGCGACGGCAGGCAGATGCCGTATTTTGAACATTTTGATACAGATACTGTTGACAAAATGAAAGCATTTAAATTTGATGATCCGTGGGATGAGAGACGTTTTTTCAAGGGCGGAGACAACCAGATTGCAGGCGTGTCCGAAGTGATTACCCGTAACAGTCCGCCCTGGATAGAGACTGTGAAATCACTTCATCCCGATTTCCCGGTTTACGGATCGGTTTGCGAGGGCCATGAGGAAGGTTGGAGAATTATCGGTTCTGAAAACATGATGCTGTGGATGGGTTTGTATCCTGAAGAACTGGGCAAGTTTCTGAAACGCGTTAATGAGTTTAACTTTGAACTGGTGAAAGCCCAGATTCAAGCGGCGGACGGCCTGCTTGACGGAATGGTTATCTGGGGTGATGTTGCCTATGTTAATGGCATGCTTTTTTCACCCGATTACTGGCGCCGACATTTCAAACCCGGTGTAAAGGCAATAATTGATTACTGTCATTCCAGGAATCTTCCCGTCATATATCACGGTTGTGGAAATGCCTCGGCTATCTATCCGGATTTTATTGAGATGGGGCTCGATTCCTACAACCCCCTTGAAGCAAAATCCGGCCTTGATGTTGTTGATATAAGAAAACAGTATGGTCATAAAATGGGATTCTGCGGAAATATTAATGCCATGAAATGGGCCGATGCGCCTATTGAAGAACTTAAAGCAGAAGTGCTGACAAAACTGAATGCGGCAAAAGGCGGCGGGTATATAGTTCAGTCCGATCATTCCGTGCCCAGTAATGTCAGTGCCGAACGTTATGAGTATGTTGTCGGGTTAATGCGTAAATATGGAAACTATCCGCTTGAACTCGGCGAATATGATATTGCTGAAATGTAGATCGTATGACCAAATATTTAAATACAGGTAAAAGAAAACCATGAAACATATTGAAAGATTTTACGCAACAATAAACAGAGAGCCCGTAGATTACCCGGCAAGCTGGTTGGGACTTCCGGTCCCGGAAGCGCATCAGGCTCTTTTGGATTATTTCAGGATAAAAGATATCAGGGAAATGTCTGAAGCTGTAAATGATGATATCTATCCCGTAGAGCTTCCCTATAAATCACCAACCAGTAATGCCATCTATGCGGCCTTTGATTTTGGAAAAGAGTTTAAAGGCGACGAGGTCGAACGGACCCTGACCGCTGCAGGCTTTTTTGAAGATTATTCCGATCCGTCTCTTGTTGATGATTTTGACTGGCCTGATCCGAAAAAGTACATTGACCCGGAAGAATGCCTCAGGGCGGTTGAGGCTGCGCCGGAAGATAAAGCTGTTTTGGGAGTTGTCTGGTCAGCGCATTTTCAGGATGCCTGTGCCGCCTTCGGTATGGAAACGGCAATGATGAAAATGATCCTTGAACCGGAGATGTTTAAGGCTGTGATTGACCGAATACTCAAGTTTTATCTTGAGGCGAATGAAATCTTTTATAAAGCTGCAAAAGGCAAGCTTCATGCTGTTCTGATTGGAAATGATCTCGGCAGCCAGGAAAATCTGATGTTGTCCAGAGAACTTATCAATGATCTTGTGCTTCCCGGGACCGGGAAACTTGTTGAACAGGCGCATAAATACGGTTTAAAGGTTATACATCATTCATGCGGTTCCATAAGGCCGATAATAGGCGATTTGATTGACATCGGTGTTGATGTCATTCATCCGATTCAGGCCCTTGCAAAAGGAATGGAGCCCGGTTCGCTGAAAGATGAATTTGGAAACAGGGTGGCTTTCTGCGGCGGGATTGACGCCCAGCATCTGCTGGTTAACGGTGCGGTTGATGATGTACGGAAGAAGGTAGCTGAGCTGAAACAGATTTTTCCAACAGGTTTAATCCTGTCTCCCAGCCACGAAGCAATCCTGCCGGACATTCCTCCTGAGAATATTGAGGCGCTTTTTAAAAGCATAGTTTAATACCTGTAACGTATATTTTCCGCATTGAGAATCAGACCGATATTCAGGGGTTTTGTTAAATCTATTCATGAGGACAAAAATCTGATTGACTTAGGTGATCAATAAGGATAACATTAGAAGGTTCATTTAATTCATTTAATTATCTTGGAGGAAAAAATGAAAAAAGCAAGAATTATCGGTCTTGTGCTCCTGATTTTGCTTGTGGCATTAGGTAGTATGTCGTGCAAGAAAGAAGAAGCAGCTGAAGCTCCCGCAGCAGCGGAAGAAACAAAGGCAGCAGCTCCCGCGCTTCCGGGTGAAGGCATGATTGCCGCCATGGCAACAGACGTTGGCGGACTCGGCGACAAATCTTTTAACGACGGCGCTTACGGCGGCCTGAAGATGGCTGAAAAAGAACTCGGCACTGAAGCAAGAGTAGTTCAGTCAAAACAGCAGACAGACTATGTTCCAAATCTCTCAGGTCTTGCTGAAGACGGTGCTGATGTAGTTTTTGCCGTTGGATTTCTTATGGATCAGGCTGTAAACGAAGCGGCAGTTAACAATCCCGACACTCTTTTTGCCGGTATTGATATTTCCGCAGGAGAAAGTTCTCCCGATAACTTCATGGGTATTGTTTTTAACGAGCATGAAGCCGGATATCTTGCAGGAATTGTCGCCGGGCTGATGACAAAAGAATATGCGTCGGCATCAGACAAGCTTAATGACGACAATGTAATCGGCGTTGTTCTCGGCATGTTTATTCCTCCCGTTGAAAAATATGAAGTAGGATTTATTGCCGGTGCAAGAAGCGTGAATCCCGATATTGAAGTGCTCAGCGCAACTGCAGGCGATTTCACCGACCAGGCAAAGGGCAAGGAACTTGCTCTTGCCATGATCCAGCAGGGCGCGGACATTGTTTTCCATGCCGCCGGTCTTACAGGCCTTGGCGCAATCAATGCATGCAAGGAAGAGGGCGTTCTTGCTATCGGTGTTGACGTAGATCAGAATGCTACCGCTCCCGATACTGTTCTAACCTCGGCTGAGAAAAAAATTGTTCAGGCAACATACCTGGCTGTTGAGTCGGCTGTTAACGGAGCTTTTAAGGGCGGCACAAGAGTTTTCGGAATTAATGATGATGCTGTAGGCATTTCTGAATTCCACAGCTTTGATTCTGTTGTTCCCCAGGAAGTTAAGGACGCTGTTGACGCTGCTATTGCCGACATGAAAGCAGGCAAGATTAAGGTTCCGACAACAAGAGCTGAAATCGGACTATAAGATAACCGGTAACCGCCGGATTAACGGGCCGCTTCCTTATCAGGGAAGCGGCTTTTTTTTCAGGTTCAGCCACTGATAGTTCAGACAATCCCGACTTTTTCAGTTGGACTAAATTCCTGTTAATCTGTATAATCCTGAAAAAAGATATTATCAAAACGGGGAATTCACATGAAAAAAACAGTCGTCATTTCTTTTCTTATAATCATCAGTTCTTTAATAATTACCGGATGCAGTAATGCGGAAATAACAGTACATGCAGTAGGCAAGTCCGATCGGGTATCCAGAGAAGTTATTGAAATCAGTATTCATGAAACTGCGGATTCAGTTGAATCGGCAAAAGAGAAGGCGGAAAGCTCATTCTCCGCCGTTGAATCAACGATTCAGGAGATGGAGCTGGAACCGTTTGATTTTTCAATCAGATCTTCTCATTCCGGCGAGTATGACGGAAAATATTATTACACAAAGGACATGCAGGTTTCTATAACCGGCGATATTGAGCGGGATCTTTTTATCGAACGCGTTACCTCAGCCGGGGCTTCCGGAGTTCACAGTTTTTGGGGAGCGCTCAGTCCGGAAATATCAGATGAGAGTCTTCCCGTCGGATATGACGAGATAATCGCCGAAGCTGAATTAAAGGCTGAAAAAATTGCGGCTGCATCAAACGGCAGAATCGGCAGGATAATTGCGGTTGAAGAGTCTTCTCATTTTGACGACTCTATTCAGATAAGTGTTACGTATGAATTTATTCCTGAATGACGGGAAAGAGATACAATAAATATTCGCGCTGTTTTCCACTGTACCTTATTCGGTTGTTGACCGATTTTACTTGTTAAAAAATCAATAAAGCAGTAAAGTATTCCCCATGAGTATTAGGGCCGTGATTTTTGATCTGGACGGCACTCTGCTGGATACGGAAAAGCTTCTTTCTGAATGTCTGATTGAGGCGGCATCCGAAGAGGGCTGGAGGCTTGAATGGGATACGGTAATAAGCTGTATCGGGACAACATTTGAAGAGACTGAACGTATCATCATGAAAACGATGGGCCAAAGCTTTCCCTACAACCTGGTGCGTGAAAAGAGCATGCTTAAATTTAAAAAATATCTTGAAGAATCAGGAACTCCCTTTAAGACAGGCGCAGAAAGGCTTCTGGGTTGTCTTGATTTGGCCGGGATTCCTTTCGGTATTGCAACCACAACGATTAGAAAGGAAGTCGATGAAATCCTTGAATTTGCAGGGATCTCCGATCGGTTCTCAACAATAGTTTGCGGCGATGAAGTTACCCGGGGAAAGCCGGACCCGGAAATATACCTCAAGGCAGCAGAAACCCTCGGAATAGAAACCAGCGAGGCGCTTGTTTTTGAAGATTCATCCCACGGAATTAACTCTGCCGCTGCTGCAGGCGCCCGGGTTATATGGGTGCCTGATCTGCAGGAGATATCCGAGGTTGTGCGGGGAAAGTGCTTTGAAGAAATTGGCTCGCTTGATGCAGCATGCGACAGGCTTGGAGAGCTTGTAGGGTGTTAAAAAAAAAGCAGGAATATACTTTTGATAAACCGGCATCGCGTAAAATGCCGTTATTTCCCGAAGGTACAATCTTCGGAGCGTCAACATCGGCCTATCAGATAGAAGGGGCTGCAGGCGAAGACGGCCGCGGTTTATCAATATGGGATGTCTTCTCCGGTCGACGCGGTAAAATCCGCAATGACGATAACGGAGACAGGGCCTGTGACCATTACAATCGTTATATAGAAGATATTGCAATAATGAGCCGGTTGGGCCTTGATGCATACCGGTTTTCGATATCATGGCCCCGAATTATACCTGAGGGACGCGGAGCTGTTAACAGCAAGGGGCTTGATTTTTACGACAGGTTTGTTGATGAACTTCTGAAAGCCGGAATAAGACCCTTCGCCACCCTTTTTCACTGGGACCTGCCTCTTCGGCTTTACCGCGACAATGGAGGTTTTCTGAGCAGGCAAACAGCAAAGATCTTTGCCGATTATGTTGAGGTGGTTGTCGGCCGGTTGGGCGACAGGGTTAAAGACTGGATAACCCTTAATGAGCCGTGGGTGCATTCTACCATGGGGCATCTTCTAGGTGTTCATGCTCCCGGGCTTATTCGCCCGCTGTACTGGGGGCGGACAATTCACAACCAGCTTCTTGGACATGCGTATGCAATGGAGAGAATAAAATCGATCTACCCCGCCTCACGTGTCGGAATTACCCTTAACATGGCTCCTCCTCACCCCGGGAGCAATACGGCTGCAAACAGGAATATAATCCCCTATGCAGATCAGCTGCTTAACGGTGTTATTCTTGATCCGCTCCTGAAAGGAGAGTATCCGTCTCAATTAATGCAAAGATTCGGGCTTTTCTGGCCCGGGATAAAACCGGAAGACATGGAAGCTATAAGCCGGCCGATGAATTTCCTGGGCATAAATCTTTACTCACGGTTAAAGGTTTCCTGGGCTCCGTGGATCCCGTTTCTGATGACGCGGTTTCATCATAACCGGATTCCTAACAGGGAATATTTGAAGAACGGAGTTCGTTATACATCAATGGGGTGGGAAGTCTACCCTGAAGCGTTGTATGAAACACTTATAAAATTACGTGATGATTACGGAAATATACCGGTGTATATAACCGAAAACGGGGCCGCTTTTACGGATAAATTTACTGATTACCGGATAAAAGATGAAGCCAGAATTAATTATCTTGCCGAATACACAGCGCAGGCGGCAAAAGCAGCTTCCGAAGGCTGCGATCTCCGCGGCTACTTTGTATGGTCGCTTCTTGATAATTTTGAATGGGCTGAAGGTTACCGAAAACGTTTCGGAATTGTACATGTTAATTTTGAAAACCAGCGCCGGACCATCAAGGACAGCGGTTACTGGTATAAAGATCTTATTAATGCCAATCGCAGATAATACTTAAAAATATTTCAGCAGCAGCCAGTTCGGGAAAGAGGCTTTCTGCAGCTTTATGGCTCCGCATTATTTTTGCATATTCGTACGGACTGTAGTCGCTTATTTCACGCTCCGAAACAAAAAGGCTGATGGTATGCTCAATCATTTTAAAAAACGATTCAGATTCGTTTCTGGTAGGGACAGCGCCGCCCTGCAATACATTGTGATACTTGTTTTTTACAGCGGTAATCAGTTCCGGTAATTTGTATAGTCTGTTGCGCTCGACATCAAGGGCTGCAGCGGCGCATTCGACAAGACATAAAACAAGGTTTCTGTTGCTCCGTTGTTCCTTTGGCAGTACTTCGCGTATCAGCATTTCTGCGTTTGCAGGTGTGCAGCTGCGGTTTTTCAGCCTCAGATATTCCGAGTATTTATCTATGCTTTCCTTTTTAAGAAGAAGCTCATAAAGTCTGGTTTCCGTTTTTTTGTCGCGAATGATGAAATATTTCAGACCATCGTTTTTTTCAAAAACCTTCATTGTATCAAGATAACCGGCGTTTATTGCCTTTTTTGCCTGATCCGGGTTGAAATCAAGAATATTTCCGAGCGGTACTGAAGTCTTGATGTATATGGTTTCCGTACCGGTTATATCGGGTCTTTTATTGGCTCCCAGCCCTGAAATGTCAACGACGATTATTTTACGGTACCCGCGGTTTTTAACCATTGCATGCGGAATGTTGTCGTACATGCCGCCGTCGGCAAATTGTTTGCCGTTGATTTCTGCGCGTTTAAAAGCAGGGAACGATGCGCTTGCGAGAAGATAATCCGGCAGTGTTCCGAACGGCATATCATCGAGAAAGATCTCGCAGGGGCTGAATGTATCCACCTTGATTGTGACTATACCAAGATCCATTCCCCGGCGGCGAATTTTCTCTTCATCAATTTCGGTTTTAAGCAGATTCTGCAGAGGCGACGGATCAAGCCCGAGGTTTTTAAAGTTAAGTTTTAAATCGCCGATTTTCATCAGGTTTCTGAAGCTGAAATCAGGTCTTCCGTGTTTCAGTAGTCCATCCGGAACATCTACAACCTTGTCTATAGTCATTTCAGACCATATTTTTACGCCGAGATCATAGTCGTCCTGCGCCACAATCGCAGCGTTCAATGCGCCGACCGAGGTGCCGCATACTGCATTGATCCTTATATCAAGTTCACGTAATGCCCGCCATGCACCGATTTCATATGCACCCCTTGCTCCGCCGCCTGCAAGCACCAGAGCGTAACAAGGTTTTTTGTTGAACATGCCTCTCTCCTGCATTTAATTTAAGCTTCTGCAGCGGTGGTGTCAATTAAGGGGATCTTCAAAAACTGCAGTTTTTAATATGGAGTTAACAATGGAGTTAAACAGTTCTTGAAAAAAACAGATATAAAGCCGATAATATAGCGATAAGTTATTATTGTATAAAGTCAGGGGGCCCGAATGAAAAAAATACTACTCATTGATGACTCAAGTCTGTTCAGAGAATATCTGGCTAATAAACTTGTTGAGAACGGTTTCGAAGTCATGGAAGCCCGTAACGGTTTGGAAGGAGCTTTAAAGCTCAGAAATGATCTTCCTGATCTGGTCATCACGGAGTATTATCTTACACGAAAATCATGCATTGAAATTCTGAAAGAAAAATCCGGCAACAAAAATGTTGCGGATGTGCCGGTTATTATGATCTCGACAAAGATTGATCGGGAAAAGATATTATCCGTTGCACAGTATAATGTAAAAAAATTCTTCTCAAAACCCATTAAACTTGATGCGCTGCTTCAAACCGTATCGGGTTTTCTTCAGGTTAAACTTGAAATAGATGATTCTCCATGTATTATTGAAGCGCATTTTAATGATGAGATCCTGTTTATCGAATTGGCTCTGGGGTTGAATTCGGAGAAAATAGAACTGTTAAAATTCAAGATTACCGAACTCACCCAGCTTTACGGAGTAGCAGCGCCTAAGGTCCTGCTTATGCTTTCCAATATTGATCTTAAAGAATCGGACAGTGCGAAACTGGACTTGCTCATGCGTACCATTCTTGATCAAACCGGAAACAGACCGAGAGCAATAAAAATTCTTGCGACCAGCGACTTTTTAAACGGGTTTATTCGTGCAAACCCCGATTACCGTGGAATTGAGATTAAGGAAAGTCTGGATCTTGCAATGGATGATCTGCTTGGCCTCAAGCCGGATCAGATTGCCCATGACGAAGTTGCTGCAGACAGAATCCTGTCGAAGTCAAAACCGGTTAAAGATTCAGAGGAATCAATCGAGTTACGGTTTGAAAGTGAAAAGCATGACATAGCAGAAGGGCAGGCAAGGGTTTATCCTGAAGCCCGAATAGCCGTTGTTGACGACGATATGGTTATCCAGGAGCTTGTAAAGACGGTGCTTGCCGATACCGGGTGGAACCTTTCCGTTTTTGATAACGGTAAAGAATTTGTAAATGCCTTGTCTTCCGACAGCTTTGATCTTGTTTTTCTCGATTTACTGATGCCGGAAATGAACGGTTTTGAGGTCCTTCAGTTTATGAAACAGCAAAAGATAACTATTCCGACAATTGTTTTTTCCGCCCTGTCACGAAAAGAAACTGTCGGAAAAGCGATGAGCTTCGGGGTTAAGAGCTATATTATCAAACCTTTGAAGCCTGAAAACCTTAAAAGTAAAGCCTTTGAAATTCTCGTATCTGATTTCTGATATGTAGACAAGAGTGAGAGTAAATTTTGGATGAATCATTAACATTATTTAGATCGATCTTTCTTGATTCTCCGCTGGGGATGTTGCTGCTTAATCGGGATGCCGACGTGCTTATGTGCAATACCGAGGCTGCAAGGATCTTCCGCAGGGGAAATGAAATTCCTGATAATTGTAATTTAACGGAATTTATATACAAGGAAGATTGTGAAGGGTTTCTGCGCGAGATAGGTGATTTTCAGAATTCCAAAAAAAGCAAGCTGAAAATTGAAGTCAGGTTCAAGAAAGACCGGATGAAACTCGGATGGTGCAGGTTTAATCTTTCGGGAATAACAGGCGGAAGTGAGTGTCCCGACTGCATGCTTGTAATTGTTGAGGATATTACAAGTCAGATCATCCTTGAAGAACAACTCACACGCGCAAAACTTGTGGCTGAAAAAGCAACAAAAACCAAGTCGGAATTTCTGGCTAACATGAGTCATGAAATAAGGACGCCGATCCATACTATTATCGGGATGTCGGAGCTTTTAAAAGAGACAATACTTGATGCCGAACAGAAGGAATATGCCGGACAGGTCGAATTTTCAGCGGAAGTACTTTTGAGTCTCATAAACGACATCCTTGATGTTGAGAAAATCGAAGCAGGCAAATTGAAACTTGAAGAGATTGAAATGGATCTGCTTGAGGTTGCGTATTCGGCAGTAGATCTTGTAGCGCTTGAAGCCCATAAAAAGAATCTTGAAGCGGCGCTTTATATAGAACCCGATGTAGCGCATCTGGTTTATGGAGATCCGACAAGACTCCGGCAGATAATCGTTAATCTGTTTAATAATGCGATGAAATTCACTCATGAGGGTGAAATAGAACTGAAGATAAGTACTGTTGAAGAAACTGACGACGAAGCAGTTCTTCTGTTCAGGGTTCGCGACACCGGTATCGGAATTCCAAAAGCAAAGCTTGATAAACTGTTTAAAGGATTCTCTCAGGTTGATTCATCAACAACAAGAAAATACGGCGGAACAGGGCTTGGTTTAACAATATCAAAAAATCTTACCAGGTTGATGAATGGTGAGATAGGTGTTGAGAGTACGGATGGAGCAGGTTCAACGTTCTGGTTTACAGCCAGGTTTCGCAAGCAGAACAGGCAAAGTCAGTATAAAGATTATATCCAGAAGTATCAGAATGAACGTGTCCTTATTGTGGATGATAATTCAACGGCACGCGAGATCCTGTCTTTATATCTCAGCGAACTCGGATGTACGGTAATTGAAGCTACCGACGGAAACAAAGCTCTTGAAATCCTGAAGAAATCATGCGGATCAAAAACTCCGTTCAGTTCCTGTATCATTGATCAGATTATGCCGGGAATGGACGGCTGGTATATGGCCAGTGAGATTAATTCCCTTCGGGAGCAGGATGGATTTGAGTCGCTAAAAGATTTAAAACTATATCTTGTCAGCCCTGCCGGGCGCAGTGCAGACGAAGCCAAGATGAAACTTTTAAACTGGTTCAGCGGGTATCTGAATAAACCGTTGAAAAAGAACCAGCTTTATTCGGTTTTTGCCGGAATGCAGAAGACTGATGATACCGAGGATGTCGCTGAACTTCTTCCGGTTGAGGATGAAGCCGAATTGGGCAGGATTAAGGCTCTTGTTGCAGAAGATCACGAGGTAAATCAGCAGCTGTTCAAGTCCATTCTCCAGAACCTTGGATGCGAGGTTGTTCTTGCGTCGAACGGTATTGAAGCTGTTCAGCAGGCGCTTGATACAGTACCCGACATAATTTTTATGGATTGCCAGATGCCTGAAATGAACGGTTATGAAGCAACTGAAGAAATCAGGAAAAAGGGATCAAGGGTTCCTATAATTGCGGTTACTGCAAGTGCGATAAAAGGGGAACGCGATAAATGTTTTGCCTGCGGAATGACCGATTTTCTGACCAAGCCGTTCAAGAAAAAGGATCTTCAGCCTGTTCTTATGAAGTGGAAAGGTGTTGATCATGACGGTAATGTTTTAACCAGGGAACCGACACCTGCACCGAATGTTTCAGATGATGCAGATGAAGTGGCTGAACTTGAGGCGGTTGAAGAATTAAGTGAAGATAAAGGCATAGTCTTTGATTATAATGAAGCAGTAAGCACATTTCTTGGAAATGAAGAGACGGTAAAAAATCTTGTAAAGAATTATATTGTCAAGGTAGAGGGACAGCTGCCGCAAATAGAAAACTGCCTTTCAAGCGGCGATACCAACGGAAGCCGTGAATTGGCCCATTCAATAAAAGGAAGCGCCCTGAATCTGAGTATGGAAAACCTGGGAGAAGCGGCCAGGGTATTGGAATATTCTTCGCGGGACGGCGAGATCGAAAATTCCAAAGCAAACCTTATATCGGTAAAAAATGCCTTTGAAGAGCTTAAAACCTATTCGGCTTCGCTCGGTTTGATATAATCTGAAAAAACCACTTCCGAGAATCCTGATCCGAGCAGTATACGGGTGAAGAACTCTCGGCCGCGCTCATCAGCCTCCGCCAGTATTCCGCGTTCTTCGGCCTCGTCTGTTACAATCTTCGAGAGTATTGAAGTCAGAGTTTTCCATTGTTCCGGACTGATTTTCAGATCAGGATAATCGTAATCGGAACTGTCAGCATCTTCTATTATCACTTCGGTTATTTTTACGGGCGGAAGCTTTATTTCTATTGTGTTATTCTGCGGATTAACTTTTACGGAATCGGCGGGAAGAGTTTCGGGAAAATCATAACCGGCCTTCAGCCTTGTTGTAATTATAGCAAACGAATGATCCGCTTTTAGCAGATCAATCCCCGCTTGAGCTGAAATGCCAAAGACAGAAAGCATCTCAATTTCGTGAAAGCTTAGTTTTTCTCCGGCCCTGTAACGGGAAGTGAGCGCACGAAAATCAGTGTCCGGATCTATCAGGTCATATGGAAAGACCGATTTATAAATAAACTCGATTGTATTAAGACGGCTGATGTCCCTGACCTGTTTCAGAATTATAGTTGAAGCAGCTGTTTTTTCATTTTTGACAAAAGGATTTGTAAATTTAATATCAAAATTCCTCTGAATAATATATATGACAGCAGCGGAAGCCAGAATAATAAGAAGCGCAAGCAATAATCTGAAAGGGAACCTGTTCTTCATTCCGAAAGCTCCCTGAATTCGATTGAGTCAATGCCTGATAACGACAGAAAGCTTTTTATAAGATCCCGGCAGTTGGAGTCCGCCTTTTCAAGAATGCCTGCCGATACTGCCGAGGCCTCGATCTCCGTTTTTTTCCGGTTTATTTCATCATAGTATTCAAGCCGCGAAATCTGCTCGCCCCGCTCCTTTATAAAATACTGCTCAATACTGTTCTCTTCCGCGTCAACAAGAAGAATTTCCGATTTCGGCAGGCTTACAACTGCTTTCCTGACGTTTTCATTGTTCTCCGATATTTCAATATCGACAAGACCGGCGTTTCTTATTCCCGCCTGTATTTTTATATCGATTGAGAAAAGCACTTCCTTGTCTGTTGTGGTGAAAAAGAGTATTTTTTCCTTTTCGCCGATATACACAATATCGCGGTATATCTGTTCAATAGAGGGCATTTCAAGAAGCTGCCTGACGGAAAGCTCAATGGAATCCTTCTGCGGCCCTGCGTCATTCCCGGTACAGGAAAAGAGAGGAATCAGCAACAGAGAAATAATTATTTTAAATAGGTATTTTTTCATTCTGTTATTCTAACCGCAGCCGGCTTAAGGTGTAAAGAAAAAAACCGGGAAGAAAAAACAAACAAGTTTCCAACAGCCTGTGTATTACTGATTTGGTCATTATATTGATGAATATGAGATGATTATGTGGTATATTGATTACGAAAACAATGAATTAGCTCAAGTGAGGCCAAAAAAAATGTATAAAAAACTCCTGCTGTATATATCTCCGGTATTATTGCTCCTGATATCAGTTAATGTTTATTCTGATACTACTGATTATAATGACTATTACCGGTTTCCGTTTTCGATGGCTGTTGAGTACCAGGCGGTTTCTCCTTTTGCGGATTACGGTTCCGACTTTAATATTTTTGAGGTCTCGGCAGTATTAAGGAAACCGCTTGCTTTTGCTCCGGTTTTTCAGCCTATGCTCCAGTTGGGAATGGGCAAATATGATTCACGCAATTACCTTGAAGCAGACGATGCCTGGGATTTTATGACCCTTTACGGCGGACTGGGCATGGCCTGGGCCAACAGGTTTTCCAAAGATTTCGAGATTGGGGCAGGTTTGTCGGGCGGTTATTCCCAGGCGTTTTTTGCAAATCTTTCCACCGAATTTACATATACAATGCCGTACCTGTATGCGGAGGCCTTTGGAAGCATAGCTTTGGATCCTGCATATAATTTATGTATAGAAGTTAACCCAAGGATAAAATATCAATCAGCGCTGCCTGATGACGGGGTGGAATTTAACGATTTTAACGGGTTTTCCATCGGAATAGGTCTTTCGATGCATTACCGTTTTGGCGAAGATCCTGATTCTGCTTCTTCCCTTATCCGAAGTTTAAAATTTGGAGAAATCAGGATGCCTTCGGTTTTTGCGGCAATGCAGAGTTACTATATCAATAACCCGGTTGAGAAAATCAGTTTCCTTAATAAGGAAAAAACACCAATCAGCAATATTGAAATTTCCTTCTATCAGCCCGGGCTTATGGATGCGCCGACCTTTTGCGCTTCAATTGAAGAGTTGGGGCCCGGAGATTCAGCGGAAGTTCCGGTTTTTGCGGCTTTTAACTCAAATGTTTTCCAGGCTGAAGGTATTACACCTTATACCGGTGAAATTATAGCATCGTATGAATATAAAAACAGAACCATTGAGCAGCGGCAGACTGTTTCTTTCGATCTGCATGATAAAACCGCGCTTACCTGGGATGATGAACGCAAGGTTGCGGCTTTTATTACTCCCGCCGACAGCGCCCTCAGAAACTATACAAGCTATATCAGGCAGAGCGTTAAAAATGTGAATTTCCCCGGATACAACAGGGAAATTCAGGAAGCTGTAAATATCTTCAATGCACTTTCGGTTCTGGGATGCATGTATCAAAGTGATCCGTCTTCTCCGTTCACTTCGGCCCAGAACAATCTTGATGTTGTTGATTCCGTCAGTCTTCCAAGGGACACCCTGAAACGAATTACGGGCGACTGTGATGATCTTACTGTCCTGTTCTGCAGCCTTCTTGAAACGCTCGGTATTGAAACATCGTATATTACCGTTCCGGGTCATATCTACGCGGCTTTCAACACCAAAGTGCCTTCGTCAAAATACGTTGATCTTCACCCTTCGAGGGATTTGACAATTAATCTCGACGGTGAATTATGGGTTCCGGTCGAAATTACCCTGATAGGCGTATCAAATTTCAATGAAGCCTGGAAACGCGGAGCCGGGGAATGGCATGCCTGGGACAAAGAGCCCGAAAAGCGGGAATTTACAAAAACTCATGAAGCCCAGGCGGTTTTCAGGCCTGTAGGATTGAAAGAGAGTGACCTGGGCCTGCAGTACGGAAGCAGCGAATTGCTGGCCGATAAAGTGAAAGCCGATCTCTCCGGAATTCGTAACGAATCAATAGCCTTTTATCAGCAGAAGGTTAAAACGGGAGGGAAAAAACAGGATTTCAACAGGCTGGGTATTGCCTTTTCAAGGTTTGCCGATTATGAATCTGCTGAAGATGCTTTCAATAAAGCAATTCGGCAGGACAAGGATTATATTCCCGCGCTTGTCAACCTGGCCAATCTGGAAACCCTTAAGGGAAGGGATTCGGATTCCCTGAAAATCTATTACGAGATACTGGGAAAACTTGAGCAGACCGGTAAAGAAAAATCCCCGTTATACGGAAAAATTCTTTTGAATGCAGCGCGTATTGAATACAGTGAAGGAAACGTAGCATCAGCCGGCGATAACTTTAATACTGCAAAACAGCTTGTTCCGGAAGACAGCCTTGCTTTTTCATATATCGCCGGGGCTGATGAGGGAGTAAAAGCTTCAAGCGCCGAATACTCCGATAACCTTTTATTTATTGAAGACGAGGAATAGTATGAGTTCTGTGAAAAAGATTGTAATTTTATTGGTTCCGGCCATTATTGGAATGTTGTTTATTTATGCATGCGGGTCGCCCCTTGCACCCTTCGATTCGACGGTTATCCAGAATGCAAAAGATAGAACAGCTCCGATAATAGAGATAGACTCCCCGGTATCCGATTCGGTTTTCGGGCAGAGCGTAACGGTTACAGGTAATGTTTCGGACGACGGTTCGGTTATGCCGGTGTTAACATATACACTGACTGATGCGCTTGGAAGCCGCTCGGAAACCGGTGATATTGAAGTTGCCGGGCAAGCGGTTGAAACAGGGATCGGCGGGACTTTTTCTTTCACTTTTTCAACAACAGATTATGCTACGGATATTTTATTGACTGTAAATGCCCGCGACTGGAATGAGAATGAAAGCGAACCGTTAACTTTGAGACTGATATATTCCGGCAGTGCAATGTCGTCTTTTAAAGCTGTTCCCGGAAACAAATGCGTATCCTTAAGCTGGGAGCCTGTTGAAGGCGCCGAAAGTTATAATATTTATTATACTGATAATGGAAATTACCCGTCGCTTCAATATGGAACTCAGCTTGCGAATATTCAGTCCGCTTACACTTCGGCTTCTCCGCTGGCGCTGGAAAACCTTGAGAACGGAAAAATCTATACCTTTATAATTAATGCCGTCTCTTCATCCGGAAAAACCTGGAGTTCCGGCTATATAAAAACGGTTCCCCTTTCTTCACGATCTTTAAAACCGGACATTCGAAGTATGTACGGCAGCCTGCATTTAAGCTGGCAGAACATGTCTGCTGATCTTGATTACCGGGTTTACAGGGCAGTCGGGTCGTCCGAAGATTTTGTTAATATATCAGGAGATATTTCTTCCACAAGTTTCATTGATTCAAATGTTGTTGCAGGAACCGGGTACAGGTATAAAATCGTTCCGGCCATTGAAGGATGTGTGTTCAGTGAAGCAGCCTCTGCCGAGCCCTGCCGGTACCCCTATGCTTTATACCTTCACAGCTCTTCAGCATTTACTGCCGGGGTAAATACGGATATCGACGTATCCGGAATCTATGCCTACCTTGCCCAGGGAGCTGACGGTCTTCAGCGCGTGAATATATCCAATAAGCTTTTACCGAACCCTCTGACACCGACAACCTGGACCGACTGTTACGTTAAGGCGGTTGATGTTGAAAACTATTATGCGTATGTTGCCGACAAAAACAACGGGATGCAGATATTCAGTTATAATAAAGGAGATTATGGCGAGCTTGGACTTTGCCCGACCTCGGATCCCGGCGGCAGAATAAATGAAGTGGTGTATTCGGATGCAACCGGAACCAAATATGTGTATGCGGGTTTTCCCCTTGACATAGGTACAGGCACCGGGGGTGTCGACAGGATTACGGTTACAGACCCGGAGAATCCTTTCGTATCGGATACATACACAAGATCCGATGCCGATTATAATAAACTGGCGGTAAGCGAAGACGGAAACTACCTTTTTGCGGTTTATATTGATCCATGGAGTGTCTATTTCGGAATGGATATTATCAGAACATCTGATATGTACAAGGTATATCCGGCGGCATCAGGAGTCGGTCTCCCGGCAATGGATGTGGCCATTCAGGGTGATTATGCTTATGTTGTCGACGGAAATAGTCTTGTTGTCTATGACGTTTCAGACCCGTCGTCTCCTTCGGCAGAAGGGCAGTACATGTTTTCCAGAAAAGCCCTGGAGATAGATGTGGAAGGCGACTTCGCTTATGTAACCGAAGAGGATAGCGGGGTCCGTATTGTTAATATTGCTGATCCGGCCTCTCCGGTCCTTGGCGATTTTTACTCCGAAGCTTCTGTCTCGGGTATCGACGTGTCCGGCGGCTATGCCTATGTGGCGGGTTCCGACAGCAGCCTTTCGCTTCTGAATGTAGACGGTATTTTTGACTACACACAGGCAGCCCTGCAAGCTGTTGCAGGTGAATCTTTTTCTGTTGCGCTATACGGGGATCTGGCTTTTTCCGCTGAATACGGAGGAGATTTGACTGTTGTTGACATAAACAGTACAACTGCCCCGCTGAATATATGCACATTCACGCCGTTAGGGACCATAAGGGAAATGCAGGCGGACGGTGATCAGCTGTATATGTCAATCAGTGATTCAGGTGGAACAAAGGCCCTTCAGATAGTGGACATCTCAAATCCCGTGTCAGGCTGGAACCCGGATTCTTACAGCTGTGAGCTGGATGATACGGTCGTGGGGTTTGCCCTGAAGGGAGATTATTTATATTTATCCAATTACGGCTCGGGCTTTACGGTTATAGATGTGTCCGACCCCTCTGAAACGGGCTGGCCGTTTTACAGGGAAACGACTAATACTGCCGGAAATATAACCGACTGCGTTATTGAAGGGGATAACCTTTACCTGTTAAGCGCCTGGCTCGGAATTCAGGTTTTCGATATAACAGATCCGAAAAATCCCGTATACAAAGGTATGTACAGCACTGCCGGAGAAGCGCTGGCAATCGATGTACAGGACAATTATGTTTATGTTGCCGACGGTTTGGAAGGGCTGAAGATCATTGATGTATCATCGCCCTCAACATCAGGCTGGAGCCCGACAGTATATCAGTGTGATATGGCCTATGAAGATCTGTATGCATGCGATGTTGAAATAGCGGGTGAATATGCGTTTGTATCCTATTACGATAACACCTCCCCTTACGACAAAAATCCGGGTGTGGCCGTTATAGGGATAGCAAACCCTGTGTCTCCGCATCTGGTCGGCACCTATGAAACGCAGGGAGAGAACGACAACAACAAAATCTGTACCGACGGTGAAACTCTCCTTATAGCTGCCGATTCGGACGGCCTTGAGATTGTTGATATAGAGTACGAAGAATAAACAACAGCTTTACGGCATAGCTGCAGCTTCGTTGGCGGCCCCTGGGGTGCCGTAATCGCCGTTGTATGAAGAAGTGGACGCCGACCAGTTTTCCGCCTCATCATTGTCGACCGAATTAAAACAGGACGGCAGCAGCTGCGTTGAGACCCCGGCAACAGAGCCTTCGTAGCTTACGGAATCGATTACAACACCGCTTAATGAAGTGAGCGTTATTCCGTCGCCCGAGTTGGCAAGGCTGAAGTTCTGGAAGATGTAATCCGCCGTAAAACCCGGTTCGCCGGATATTGCCAGCGTAGCAAAATATGCCGGAGATATTTCGAAATCTGCCGAGATTGTGAATGAATCGGTGCCGGAATCGTTGAAAATACATCCTTTAAGATTAAATGTTTCTCCGGATGTGTTGAAGATCTCGAACCATTCGCCGACGTCGTCATACAGAGTGTCCGGATTTGCCATTATTTCCGTTATAATAATGTTTCCCGCTTCCGGACCGTTAACATATTCGGCTAAAAGCGGGCCTTTTCCGCTGCTTACGGTACCCGTTGAATTCTTCGCCCAGGCATAGAGATTATATGCGCCGAAGGAAGATATCGTGTGAGTTGAAGGCTTTGTTGACAGCCAATCGGAAGAAGCGGCCTCGGGAGCGTTCTCCGATTCGGTTATCATCCATGCTGTTGCTGTGCCGTCGTCGGTAATGCTGACGGTAACTGTGCCCGAATCTGTGAGGTTTCCGTCCGGAAGGCTGAAGTCCGTGATTACCGGAGCGGATACGGAGTTGTCGTCGCCTGAACCGTAATCTGGGTCTCCGCAGCCGAATATAAACAAAGTAGTTGATAATAGCAAAATAAGTTTCAGTTTCCTGAATTCAAACATTTTTTATTTACTATATAAGCTCATATTTAATTATTCAATCTTTTTATTTTGTTTACCCTAACACTTGAAAACCTTCCTGAAAATACCTTTCCGGCCATTGACAGATAAAGGCCCGGCGGTGTATGCTCGCAAAAATCCCAAGTGGAAGGTGACATGGGAATGTTCATCTTTCGCTGAACGAAAGGTTATGAAGCGAGAGTTAAGGACAGATTTTCTTGGTGTAAAGCTGAGTTCACCGCTGGTTTTGCCGGCAGGTGTCCTTGATATTTCGTTTTCAAGTATGAAACAGGTATCCGCCCTGGGTGCCGGTCTTGTTACATCAAAATCACTGACAATCGAACCCCGCAAAGGCCATGAGGGCCCTGTTGTCGCAGAAATTGAAGGCGGCATGCTGAACGCAATGGGGTTGTGTAATCCCGGAATCGATGCGGGTCTTGAAGAGCTGAAACGGCTGAAAGAAGCTGCAGATCAAGATGCCGGAAAACATGTTGCGTGCCCTGTAAATGTCAGTATTTTCGCAACCGATGTCAGCGGGTTCAGGGTTCTTGCCGAAAGGGTCAATTCATCATCAGCTGATTTTCTGGAACTGAATCTTTCGTGCCCGAATGTCATGGATGAATTCGGAGTGCCCCTCGCCGCTTCCGGTAAAACCGTTGGAGATATCATTACAGCGGTGAAATCAGTCAGCACCAAACCGGTTATCGCAAAGCTTTCGCCGAACGTAACGGGTTTTACAGGTATTGCCGCTGCGGCGGTTGAAGCGGGAGCAGACGCGCTCTGCATGATAAACACCCTCGGCCCGGGAATGGAGATCGATATAGAAACAGGGCGGCCGGTGCTTTCAAATATCAGCGGGGGAATGTCGGGGCCATGCATCAAACCTGTGACCCTTCGTCTTGTTTACGAATGCCGGAAGGCCGGGATCAGAGTCCCCATCATTGGGACGGGCGGGATTTCAACCGGTGAAGACGCCGTGCAGATGTTTATGGCCGGCGCCGATCTTGTCGGCGTGGGCACGGCGGTTTATTACCGGGGTCCTGAGGTTTTCAGCCTCATTAATGAGGAATTGCTTTCCTTTCTGAAACGGAAGGGACTGGAGTCCGTTAGTGATATCAGTCGGATTATTTAGCCGGATCATTGTTTAATGGTCCGGCTTTTTTTTGGATTATAACGTTGAATGAACGTCAGGAGGAATGATTTGATAAAAGACAGAAGGTATACAGTTCCTATTGCAGGAATAACGGAAGAGACGGAAAACATCAGGACTTTTAATTTTGAACTTGATATTCCGGTGCTTCCGGGCCAGTTTATAATGCTTACTGATTTCAACGGAGGAGAAAAACCCTTTTCAATTTCCGATTGTGCCGAAAACGGCGGCAAGGCTTTTTTTTCGATAACCGTTAAAAAGATAGGCGAATTCACCTCCCGGCTTTTCAGGATGAAGGCAGGAGATATTGTCAGCATCAGAGGCGCTTACGGTTCCTCTTTTTTTATACCCGGGGAAACGGACGAACACGGCCCCAGAACTCCGGGCTCAATACTGAATATCGGGCCGCCGGAGTTCAAACCGGTTTTATGCGGCGGGGGGTTCGGCCTGCCGCCTCTATACCTGCTTTGCAGGCGCCTGCTTGATGCCGGAACGCCTGTGGAAAACATTCATGTTATTGCCGCAGGCCGCACCGAAGAGGACCTTCTGTTTGAGCAGCGGTTTGCCGGCCTGAGCGTTTCCTACACCGGCGCGGCTGAGACGCTTGATGATGCCGATGCCGCCGGCCGAAGAGAGAACGGCTGCGGAAGGATCTGCGGGACCGCAGCCGACGCGCTGGCTGATATTACGAGAGCTTCTGGATCCGGCTGCAATTTTTTGTACGCTTCAGGCCCCGATTTAATGATGAAAAGTCTTGTTTCGCATCTGAGCCCGCAAACAGAGTATCAGTTTCTTTTCGAGCGTTACATGAAGTGCGCGATCGGGATCTGCGGTTCCTGTGCGACGGATCCGGGCGGTATACGAATCTGCAAGGAAGGCCCGGCGCTCTGGCGCAGCCAGGTGGAGCAGCTCCAGGATTTCGGGGTTTACCGGCGAACGGCCAGCGGCAGCGTCGAGTATTTTCAGAACCGGCTGAGCAATGATAAAGATTTTTCCGGGGCCCGCGCATGACGATACAAAACGCAAAGGTCGACGGAATACTTAAAGATATTTTTATAGATGAAAAAACCGGTCTCATCAGCGGTGTATCGGCGGCTTCGGATGCGGTAACGGACCCCTCCGGTTTTGATGCAGACGGACGGGAAGTGATTCCGGGAATGATTGATCCTCATGTGCATATGCGCTCTCCGGGGATGGAAGAAAAAGAAGACTGGTTTTCCGGAGGCCGGGCGGCCCTTGCCGGCGGAGTAACGACGGTAATCGATATGCCTAATACAAAACCTGCGACCGACACGTTCGAAGTCCTGGAAATGAAACGGAATGCGGTTGCCGAAGCGGAGAAAAGAGCCTCCCAAACGGGAAAGAGCATCCCCCGGCGGCTGTTCTGGATCGGCTGTTCTCCGGAAACGATAGATCTGCTGCCGGAACTTCTCGAAGAAAAGGATGTTGCCGGAGTTAAACTGTTTTTTTCGGAAAGCAGCTCAAACGCAAGCAGCAGCGATATCGATTTTATCAGCAGGGTATTTACCATCGCTGCCGCATCCGGAAAACCGGCAGCGGTACATACCGAACTCGCCGCACTGCTGAATGCCATCAATGAAGACTGCGGCGGGTGTGATGCTGAGCTTGTAAGCCATAACCACTACAGGCCTGCGGGAGCCGCTGTGGCCGGCACAGCGCTGGCGCTGGAACTTGCCGCAGTTACAGGATGCAGGCTGTATCTTTGCCACCTGTCAACCCTTGCAGAGTTTGCGATGGTACGCAAGCATAAAGAAGCATACGGTAACAACTCCGTAATTGCGGAACTTACGCCTCATCATCTTCTGCTCGACGAGCATCATACGGTTGCCGGAGGATATCAGTCCTGGGCCAGGGTAAACCCGCCTCTCCGTACGCCCGCCGACCGAAAGGCCGCCGAAGAAGCTTTGCTTGACGGAACAATTGATCTTTTCGGAAGCGACCATGCTCCGCACCAGGTTGAGGAGAAAGATATGAGCTGCCGCAGTTTCAATGAATGTCCTTCGGGATTTCCGGGTCTTGAAACTGAACTCGGTCTTATAGCGGGGTTTCTGAAAGAACATGATGGAAAGCGGAATATTTCACTCTCAATGCTGACCAGCCGCCGCGCCGCCGAAATTTTCAATCTTGAAGACAGAAAGGGAATTGTTGAAGGGTGCCTGGCTGATTTGGTTATCCTGGACGGTCCAAAGAGAGTAAAATGTTCGGATTTTGAAACAAGGGCGAAATATTCGCCGTTCAACGGCATGGAGATGCCTGTATCTGTATATAAAACCATATTAGGGGGAAAGATAATTGGACAATAAGAAGAAAGAATTTATCAGGGGGCTGTTTGAGATCGGGGCAGTTAAGTTCGGTGCGTTTACTCTGAAAAGCGGCATCGAATCGCCTTTTTATCTGGATTTAAGGAAGGTTATCTCTCATCCTGAACTGCACAGCCTTATGTGTGAACTGCTTGCCGAATGCGCCGCCGGACTTGAGTTTGATTCTGTTCTGGGAATCCCGTATACAGCCCTGCCGTCCGCCGCCCTGATAGCCGAGAGGCTCGGTAAACCTCTGTTTATGCTCCGCAAGGAGGTTAAGACATACGGCGCCGGAGGAAAACTGGTAGGAGACCCGGATAAAAAAGGACGCTGTCTTATTGTAGATGATCTCGTGACAACCGGCGGATCCAAATTTGAGACTGCGGACGATCTTAAAGCGGAAGGCTTTGAGGTCAGGGATATTCTCGTTGTTATAGACCGCAGCGCTGACGCCGAGAACGAACTCAGGGAAAGGGGGCTTATTCTTCACAGTCTGATATCCCTTGAAAATATTGTGTCTCTGCTTGTCCGGGAAGGACATCTGAGCGCTGAAACGGCCGACGGAATAAGAAGCTTCACCGCCAACCTCGCCGCCGGCAGAATACAGCCCCCGGGCACAGCAGTTGAAAAAGAAACCGTTGCCGCAAACGGCCTGACCGAAAAACTGCTTGCCGTAATGAAGCGGAAAAAAACAAACCTGATTCTGTCGCTCGATACCGAAGACTCCGACGAGTTTTTCGATATTCTTGAAAAAACAGCCGGCAGCATTGCCATGGTTAAGACCCATATGGACATTATCCGCAATTTCAGTTTTGACTTCATAGCCAGGCTGAAGAAACTGTCGGCTGAACATGATTTTCTGATTTTTGAGGATCGGAAGTTCGCGGATATCGGAAACACCGTTAAACACCAGTTTTACGGCGGCGTTTACCGTATTGCCGAATGGGCTGACTGCGTAACAAGTCATCTTATAGCGGGCGAAGGGACCGTGCAGGGGCTTTTTCCGGACGGTGAAGCCTCGATGCAGCCGGGCCGGCCCCAGGCGGCTTTTCTTCTCGCGCGTATGTCCAGCAGGGGCAACCTGATAACTGAAGATTACAGTCGAAAAGTGATTGAAGCAGGCCGAAACAACAGCGCTGTTGTTTCGGGTTATATCGGGCACGGAAAGGATGTTGAGGATATAAGGAACTATAAGGCAATGATACCGAAAAATCAGATGCTGCTTATGCCCGGGGTTAAGCTCGAGCGCGGAACAGATAATCTCGGACAACAGTATCTTACGGTTGAAGAAGCAATAGAAGGCGGGGCCGATTGTATAATCGTCGGCCGGGGAATCATCAAGGCGGAGGACCCGGCTGCGGAAGCCGAGGTATACCGCCGGAAAGCCTGGAACGTTTTTCAGGCAAGGGAGGTTTAAATGCCGGCAAAATTATCAGGCGGGAATCACATCATATCGATGCGTGATCTGGACAGAGAGGCTCTTGATTATCTTGTTGAAACAGCAGGAGCTATTGAGGAAAAACGGATAATCCCTGATATGCAGGGGAAAATCGCAGCTTTACTATTCTTTGAACCGTCTACCCGTACCTGCTTTTCGTTTGAATCAGCTGTAAAACGCCTGGGAGGCGAAGCCCTTTTAATGAAAGGCACTGGTACCACATCCGTAAAAAAAGGAGAAAGCTTTGCCGATACGCTGAGAACAATCGAGAGGTACTCGGATATAATTGTTATCCGGCATGCCGTTGAAGGCGCCGCAAGGTATGCTTCGGAGGTTGTAAAACTGCCGGTCGTAAATGCAGGAGACGGGGCTAATCAGCATCCTACACAGGCTTTGCTTGATCTTTACTCAATTAAGAAGACACACGGAACCCTTGAGAATCTTAAAATCGGCCTGGTTGGAGATCTGCGATTCGGCAGAACGGTTCATTCGCTTGCACAGGCGCTTGCATACTACAATCCCGAATTTTATTTTATTTCGCCGGGGTTTCTGGAGATGCCTGAACACATCAAGGAGGAGCTTGCTTCAAGGGGGATAAAATATACCGAACTTTCCGAGGTGGAACCGATTGTGCCCGAACTCGATATAATGTATGTAACGCGAATTCAGCGTGAGCGCTTTGCCGATCCCGAAGATTACGAGAGACTTAAGGGATCGTACATTATCAGTCTCAATACGATAAAAAATGCCAAAGAAGGGATGAGAATTCTTCATCCCCTGCCGAGAGTGGACGAAATTGCCGAAGAGGTTGACGCTTCACCCCATGCATACTATTTCGAACAGGCGGAAAACGGAGTCTATATGCGCCAGGCAATATTATCAATTTTAACGGGTGTGATTTAAAAACATCATCCGTGCTGTTTTTAAATTTTAAGGTTTTCAGTCAGAAACTGAAAACCTTAATTCGTAAACCCGCATCCCTGCGGGTAATATAACGGGAGGAACCAAAAGATGAAACAGTTAAAGGTAGATGCAATAAAAGACGGAACGGTTATTGATCATATTCCGGGGGGTAAGGCGATCCATGTTCTGAAAATTCTGAACGGCAGCAAGGGCGACACAGTCAGCATCGGAATGAATCTTGTCAGCGCCAAATTTGGCAGGAAGGATATAGTGAAGATCGAAAATCATGAGCTGTCGGCCGATGAGGTTAACCGTATAGCGCTTATTGCCCCGACCGCATCCATAACCATAATCAGAGACTATGAGGTTGCCGAAAAACGCAAGGTTGAGATTCCCGGAATACTTGAAAACATTGCGCACTGTCCGAATCCGAACTGCATAACCAATGTTGAGAGCATAGCTACGCGTTTTGATCGATACCGGGATACGGAAGAAGGAGAAACCGGGTTTATGTGTCATTATTGCGAAAAGATTTATGAAGCCGACGGGCTTAAAATTAAAGCCGGATAAGAGGACCTGCGGGCATTTGGTCTGTAATAAAAAAGGAATCCCGGATATAATCTGCTTCAGACAAATATAGGAGAACCACATGCCCGCCCAGTACTATTATCCCGAGAATTATAAATCAATACTTTCTCTTGAAGAAACTGAAAAAGCAATTGCCGACATTAAAAACTTTTTCCAGACTTATTTATCAGCGCAGCTGAAACTCAGGCGTGTTACTGCTCCGTTGTTCATTGAGGCCGGAACCGGTGTAAACGATGATCTGAACGGAGTTGAAAAACCGGTTTCATTTAAACCGAAGGGAATGGCTGCAACGGCCGAAATCCCTCAGTCGCTTGCAAAATGGAAACGGATGATGCTAGGCGATTATAAAATAGAAGCCGGCTACGGACTCTATACGGATATGAATGCGATCCGCCCTGATGAGGAGGCTGACAATCTCCATTCCTATTATGTCGATCAGTGGGACTGGGAAATGGCAATCACTGACGAAAACCGCAATCTGGATTTCCTGAAACTTGTTGTACAGAAAATTTACGCAACTCTGAAGGCTACCGAGTTTATGGTATATGAACGGCATCCCGAAATAAAACCGATTCTGCCTGAAGAAATTACCTTTCTTTATTCGGAAGACCTGTGCAGCGTATACCCCGAATTAAGCCCGGTGGAAAGAGAGTCCAGGGCGGCTGAGGAATACGGTGCGGTATTTATAATAGGGATAGGCGGAGAGCTGCCGGACGGCAGTATACATGACGGCCGTGCTCCCGATTACGATGACTGGAGCACCGAAACCGACGGCGGTTACAGTGGGCTTAACGGAGATATAATTCTGTGGAACCCTGTGCTTTCACGTACTTTTGAGATTTCTTCAATGGGAATAAGGGTGAACCGTGAAGCCCTTATCAGGCAGCTGGAAATCAGAAAACTTGAAAAGCGGAAAGATCTGCTTTTTCATAAACGTCTTCTTGCCGGCGAGTTTCCCGAATCAGTCGGCGGCGGAATAGGCCAGTCGAGGTTGTGTATGTTTTTGTTGAGAAAAGCCCACATCGGCGAGGTTCAGGCCAGTATGTGGCCGGATATCGTAAAAAACGATTGTAAGGCAAACGGTATTGAACTGATGTAAGCTCAACGCATAAATTTTTTCGGCAGTTGCCATGCCCTGCCGAAAACCCGCACCAGATGACTTGCCAGGTACTGGCCTTCAGGGGCAGGGGGCGAGCCCCGCATCCGCATCGGAGAGTTCAGGCTTGTATCGTTAGGGTATCTGAGGTTCATTTTCTCGTATACGACGCCTTGCCGGTAGTTATGGTGGGCATAGGTTATGGTGCCTTCGCTGTCTACGTCGACAACAATTCCGGTATGCGTAAAATAATCGTTGAATTCCCGATCTTCGTTGCGGTCCCAGGTATTATCCCAGAAGATCAGATCGCCTGCCTGAGGTGTTTTTGTATTGAAAATAAGCTTGTGATCCCTCAGGCAGCTGTAAAGCCGTTTAACTCCGTTTCCGAGATATTTTGCATAACATTTTTCCAGGTCAATACCGGCCCGGTAGTAAATGGCAAGCATCAAACCCGAACAGTCGAGACAGTAATTCCTGTCGTCCGATTTTAATGTTCCGGAAGTAGTTCCTATATAGTGTCCGGCCGATTCGACAAGTTTATCCTGAATAGCTGTTCTGTCTTCAGGCTGTTGAAAATCTTCTTCGATCCATGTTTCTTCCGGAACAGTTGAGCATGAAACCAGGGCGGTCATCATCACTGCAAGAATCAGAAAACTTGGAATTTTAAAAAAAATCTTCATTAAATCCAGTTTATCTGGATTTTTGTGTATATCAGTTCAAGTTCTTTTCTGATATTCTCCGGAAAATCCAGGTAAAGCGCTTCTTCGATTACCAGTCTGGCATCTTCGTATTTTTTCTGATTTAAATATGAATATGCCAGAGCATACAAAGTGCGGTAGTCATACGGATTAAGATCATAGGATTTGATTATATAATTATGAGATTCCTCGGTTTTATTTTGAATGCCATAGAGCACACCGATATTTCTGAGTGCTGAAGGGCTTTCCGGGTTAAGTTTTTCAGCCCGGTGCAGGTATTCTTCAGCTTTCAGCAGGTCACCTTTCTTGAACCATGCACAGCCCAGGGCTTCCCATGCTTCGGGGTTGTCCTGATGTTTTCTAATATAATAATCCAGAGTTTTTATGGCTTTGTCGTTTTCGCCTGTCTCTGTAAGGATGATGCCCATGTAACAGACTGCTCTGTCGTTGTCCGGTTCGTCCAGCAGTATTGTAGAAAGAATTTTTTTTGCTTCTCTAAGATAACCGGTAAGTATCAGGTTTTCAGCTATATCAATTGCGTTTGCATTCATCAGTCAATTCCTCACTTGCTCTCGGTATAATTTCGGCTGATATTTCCAAAAAATTGATACAGGGAAATTTAAATTCCGAGAATCTCTAAAACTGCAGTTTTAAAGAATTACCATAGAGATACTCTCCATTCAATTCGGCAGATTATTGAAGTTCAAACCTATTATATATGTTTCAAAAGATTCTTTTCGGCATGCTTTCGGCTTGAAGCTTTTTGCTGTTTCAAAGTTCTCATTAAGCATTCCGACAAGCTCCTTTTCATCGCCGCCCTGAAATATTTTAATTGCGATATTTCCGCCGTTTTTTAGCATTTTATCGGCAATTCCGATTATGCCCGCGGCAAGAGAGAAAGATCTGCCCGCGTCCACCGTCCGGTTGCCGGTAGTTGCCGGTGCTGCGTCGCTTATAACGGCATCATAAGGGCCTTTTTCAAGCAGTTGAGATTGAATTTCGTCATTGAAGAAATCTCCCTGAACAAAGAACAGGCGCTTGTCATTTTTTATGGTAAGTTCCTTAAGGTCGACGGCAGCTATAATACTGTTTTCAGCTGTTTTCCGGAGGCAGTATAAACTCCAGCTGCCGGGTGCTGCGCCTATATCGAGTATTCTGCTGCCGCGACTGAAGATTTTAAACTTGCTGTTCAGTTCTTCAAGTTTATACACCGACCGGGCAGGGTAGCCTTCCTTTTTTGCCTGTAATGAATAATGGTCTAACTCGCTTCTTTTTGACGATCTTTGCCTGGACATATTGACGTAACTCCCTTCTTTATGGTTTCTAGTATACCATGGACAAATATTATATGGAAATCCTTGATAAGGTAGAAGGGGTTATCGCAAGAGTAATTCCTTCAATTGCTGATACGGGATGGATCGCAAGAGCAGCAGGACCGACAAAAAGCAGGGTAAAGGAAGAATTATTCAACAGGATTAATCAGCCTGCTATTGAGTTGTTAAACCGCGGAGGCAAGAGATGGCGGCCTGTTTCAATGGTGCTGTGCTGTCAACTGGCCGGAGGAAGCGCCGAAGAAGTTCTGCCTCTTGCCCCTGTAGTGGAATTCCCGCATAACGGCAGTCTTATCATTGATGATATTGAAGATAAGGCGGATATGAGACGTGGCAAATCGGCCGTTCATCAGATCTACGGCGAAGACATGTCTATTAATACCGGCAATCTGCTTTATTTTCTTCCTACCTTTCTGATTGACGAGAGCGATTTGGATGACGAACTTAAGCTCAGACTTTACCGTTACTATACGACAAATCTGCGGCGTCTGCATTTCGGTCAGGGGCTTGATATTCAATGGCACAACAACCATGAGTTTTATCCGGCTGTTGAAGACTACATGCAGATGTGCAGGTTTAAAACCGGTTCGCTGTCGCGTCTTGCCGCACAGATTGGTTTTGCAGTAGGCGGTACGGATCCGAATACATGTATGAGTCTTGGTGATATTTTTGAAGACGCGGGAGTAGCATTTCAGATAATAGATGATGTAAAAAATCTTACAACCGGAAATCCGGGTAAAAATCGCGGAGATGATATTGTTGAAGGCAAGAAAAGCCTGCCGGTTATATTTCACGCAATGGCTGATCCTGATTCTGTTCCCGTGCTGGCCGGACACTTTTTAAAGGCTTCGGAACTGGGATTTGAAGAAGGTACTGAACATATAGAGAAGGTTATAACTATGCTCAATGGTTCCGGAAGCATAGAGCGGGCACAGAGCAGGGCTTTTGAAATGATTCGCGGAGCAAAGGGCATGATAGAACGATCTTTTCAGAGTTCGGCAGCGCTTGATTCTTTGATGATGATGTTCGACAGTTTTTTTCCGGAGAAAACAGAATAACACTTGCCAGGGGTATATACGAAAGGTGGCCTTTTACGAAAGGTGGCCTTTTACGAAAGGTGGCCTTTTACGAAAGGTGGCCTTTTACGAAAGGTGGCCTTTTACCAAAGGTGGCCTTTTACCAAAGGTGGCCTTTTACCAAAGGTGGCCTTTTACCAAAGGTGGCCTTTTACCAAAGGTGGCCTTTTACCAAAGGTGGCCTTTTACCAAAGGCCGTATTCGTTCATCTTTTTTTCAGCCGCTTCGGCCCATCCGCGGTTGGCCGCCGGGCTGGCCGGGCTGGGATGCAGAATTGTTCCTGATTTAACGGTGCCTTCTGCAATTTCTGATTTAAGCGCCGAATTGATTCTCTGTTCGGCAAATTTTCCTATACCCAGAAGCCATTCTGCTTCAAGAATTTCGGCAGTCTCTTTTAGATGAAGATCACAGAGATCAAATAATCTCCGCTGTTGTTCTTTAGGCAGCTTGTCGGGAGTGAAATT
Organism: Spirochaetia bacterium; assembly: GCA_963675665.1. Taxonomy (GTDB): domain Bacteria; phylum Spirochaetota; class Spirochaetia; order UBA9216; family UBA9216; genus Thalassospirochaeta. Next base: position 293,289 of record OY776510.1, on the reverse strand, counting down.
TTTTCCTGTTTCGGTCATAAAGCTTACGGGGCAGTAATTGGCAACGTAATGCTCCATAAAAAATTTTTCCGGTTTTCCGAATTTCTGTTCCATCAGGCCCCACAAGCGTTTCCCGCTGACTTCGCTTCTGGTGCAGGAAAACCCGGTTACAGGACGTTTCGGATGTTCGGCTGCCGGCGTGCCTACCTCCGTTCTGATGCCAAGCCATACTGTTACAGCATTTATTTCTCCGAACGGAACACCGGTCTGGGCCATCCCCCAGGGCCCCGGGTTCATGCCGACAAAGATGATTCGCTTGCTGCTGTTCCCTGCAAGTTCGAGGTAGGCTTCATGGGCTTTCCATGCATATTCCAGCGGATTATATATATGAGTGATTTCCGGAATGAATTCCAGTTTTGAAACGCCGGCGGAGAGTTTTTTTGCCGCTTTTTTAAGCTGTTCGGATTTATTCATAAATTATTTTTCAGTTCATTGATAAGTTCTTCAAGTCTTTGAAGGTTGTACGGAAATGTATATGAAAACAGATTTCTCATAACCCTCTCGTCTTTTGATCCTGCTTTATTGCCGGAAAACCCGGAAATACCCAGTTTGTCTCTCAATGCGGGAAGCAGGTAGCGTTTCGACGTCAGAATTACTTCTTCTACTGCTTCTATCCCTTCGGTGAATACGGCTGTTTCAGTGCTGTACACCGATTGGATATCAAGCATGTTGCGGATGTAGCGCAGGCGGGAAGTTTCAAATGCATTCTGTTCAAGCAGCGAAATAAAGCGGTAATTATCGAAATGCCCGTAATAAAGTTCACGAAGCTCATCAATTATACGGCTTGAAATATCAGCCTGTGCCGGAGAGGATATAAAATTTTCTGTTAAGGTCTGCTGGTAATACATCGCTTTAATGATCGGAAGAAGCATGCTGTCTGTTTAGTCTTTTATACGGATGTAAATTATAAAATAACCTGATTTTACGGACGGCTTACGGGCTTGTTGTATTCATCAAAATATTGTTAAATGGTGAATATCGGGGTTCCGGTAAGTCTTTCTACCCTGTAATCTGACCGGATGATAATCCTCGACACAGGGCCGTCGTAGACGGTCCTGTTTTTCTATTGCCCGAGGTTTTCGAGTGAACTCTCATAAAAATCTTCAACGGCCCACATCATTCTGTATTCAGGATAGTTAAGCATCAATTCTTCACAGAGAACAAGGCTTTCTTCCCATTTATCCCTGTAAAATGTAACAAGCAGTTCCTGGTAAATCAGTTCGGGCAGAAACGCATCATCCTTATATCGGGTCCTGGCGTCGCGCGCTATACTGACTATTTCCCGGTAAGCGTAGTCCGCCAGTTCTTCATCGTTAAAGTATTCAAGCGACAGATCGGCAGTTTCCTGCAGTATATTCTGCAGGTTCCATGCACAGGTGGCCGGATTTTCCCCGCTGAACAGGCCGAGCGCTTCTGCCTGCCTGGTCAGTTCCTCATTATCGGTAGTACCGCTTCTGTATGCATTCATAATAAATTCTGCATAGGTCAGCCATGGCTCGGTATCAAGTCTTGAACGTAGAATTTCGGCATCGGCAAGCAGCTTGTTAATCTCCCTCTGGTAGCGCATTTTCCTGAAATCTTTCAGGAATTTATAAGATTCTTCGAGCCCCGCGCGGGGTTTTTCATATTGAGGATCCTCGAGTGCGGCCTGTCGGTAATACTCTACCGCGCGATCATATTCTCCCATATCGAAAAGATCCAGTCCACGGTAGTACGATTCCGCGGCCGTGACCGAAGCTGATTTACTGCTTTCCAGTCCTTCCGGTATTTCAAACCCCAGAGCTGAAAAAACCCCTATTGCAATTTCGGATTCAAGACTGAAAACGCCGGAAATACTGCCTTCCGTTTTCACAGCACCCCGGAGTTCTCCGGTTTCAGTATCCAGTAGCTTGCAGTCGATACGCAGAAGTCCTCCGGATTCTAAGAAACTTCCGGTCAGAAGGATTTCAGCCGCAAGAAGCTTTCCAATCTCTATACTCTGATTATCATCGGTGACCCCTGATAATGAGAATTTCTGTTCAGCTATAATCTTTTCAAGCTGTTCCCGTTCAATACCCATGATATCCTTCGAAAGTGAGAGATCCGTAAGCAGCATGTCCGCAAGTCCTTTTTCCAGCCAGTTCAGAGGTTCTGATTCGGCTGTATTATGGAAGTACAGGACCGAGATACGCAGAGGTTCCGCAGTCAGTCCCGCTGCGGACATAACTGAGACGGTTGTCAGAAATAGAAAAAGCCTGAAGATTTTCATCCTGCCCCCTTTTTACCGGGGAAGTTTAAAGGCTCCAGCTTTAAACTTCAAGATAACACTGAACAGTCAGGTTCAGTGTTATTCCTACTCGGTAGGGTTTGTTTCCTCCCGAATCTTTGAAAACCCGGGTTTTAACACATCATATATTATACGCAGACGTTCGTCGTAATGGATGAACGCTGATTTCATCGCGTTAAGCGTAATTTTCTCAAGGTCTCTGATGGACAAATTATAGTATTCCGCGGCAAGGCTCATTTCCTTGACAATATCCGTATCGCTCATCAGCGGGTTGTCAGTACAAAGTGTAACCCTGAACCCGTTTCTAAAATAAGTGTGGAACGGGTGCTCGTCAAGCGACGGCGCTGCACCTGTCTGAATATTGGAGGAAAGGCACATTTCAAGCGGAATACGCTTGTCGCGTATAAAATCGGCAAGAGAGCCCATCTTTTCTATCCTCGTGCCGTAAACAACCATGTCTTCAAGAAGCCTGGTTGCATGTCCGATTCTGTGAGCTCCGCAGATCTGCAGGGCCTGCCAGATGGATTCGATCCCGAACGCCTCTCCGGCATGAATAGTTATATTAAAATTTTTATTTCTGATATGCTGGAAAGCATCAAGATGTCTTTTTGGGGGATGGCCGTGTTCATCGCCTGCGATATCGAATCCCACCACGCCCCTGTCTCGGAAAGATACGGCCAGCTCGGCCATTTCAAGCGACACGTTTGCAGGTTGATGTCTCATTGCGCACAGGATGACACCGTAATCGATACCGAACTGCTGACGACCTTCCTCCATTCCGATCAGGACAGCCTTTACAATCTCTTCGAGATTCATTCCTTTTTCAGTATGAAGAACCGGTGCAAATCGTATTTCAGCATATTTGACGTTCAGATTTGCAAGATCCTCAAGTGTTTCACGGGCAACCCTGGTAAGCGATTCTTTCGTCTGCATGACCCCGCATGTTACCGCAAAACCTTCCAGGTAAAGAGCAAGGCTCTTTCGATCGGCTCCTCTGTGAAGCCAGTCCGCCAGTTTCTCGGGATCATGGTCCGGAATATCGATTTTCGCCTTTTCGGCCAGATCTACTATTGTTGCCGGTCTTACTCCGCCGTCGAGATGGTGATGAAGTTCCACCTTGGGCAGTTTTTTTATCATTTCTTTTGTTACCATAGCTATAATTTTAACCCGGCTTGCGGATTAATCAAATAACTATTTGAGTTTTTAACGGTTTAGATTTCCGTCAGCCGGTTTTTCGGGGTTTGCTCCGGCCGCTGTAGCAGTTGCTGCATCCCAGGACGTGCACATGCTTTTTCCCCGGTTTCTCAAAAACCCTGGCGATAAGAACTGCGTCATGAGGCATTTCTTTTTTGCAGACGGGGCATATTCTTGTGTTTTCCGCCGTCTCGCAGTAAGGGCATCCGAAAATCTCCATCATGCTGTCGGGAGAGCCCGGATAAAGCACCGAATGCACTCTTTCTCCCGGACGCAGCATTTTCCCGCAGAGAGGGCAGGGTTTTACATTGTCCGAAGAACCCGGTTCAGCTTTTTTTCGGCGTGAGCGGGTGGGCCTTTCCATTTTTCCGGTCCTCAGCAGGTAAAATAAAAGAACCAGCAGCAGAATACCGGAGATAATCAGAACGGCTATATGAAGCCCGTTAAGTTCATTCATGTTCTGATTATCGGATGAGCTGCATGAAACTCACGGTTTTTAATTTTTTCCGTATAAATTCTTCGGGTTGACATTTCATCTGATCAGGTGGACACTTGCCGTATGAAAGAAGCCGGAGCTTTGTATATTGTAGCTACACCGATAGGTAATCTGAAAGATATTACGCTGAGAGCGCTTGATGTTCTGAAAGAAGTTGATGTAATCGCCTGTGAAGATACCCGTCATACGCTGAAGCTGCTTAATTCGTATTCCATCAGTAAAAAACTTGTCAGCTGCCGATCGGGCAACGAGGAAAAGGCCGCTGAACGGATTATCGGGATGCTGACCGACGGGCTTGATGCTGCATATGCGTCTGATGCCGGAACGCCGGGAATCAGTGATCCGGGAGGGCGTCTTGTCAGGACCGTGAGGGATGCCGGGTTCAGGGTAGTTCCGATTCCCGGAGCTTCGGCTTTTGCCTCTCTTGTCAGCGTCGGGGCTTTTCCGGATAAAGCTGTTACATTCGAGGGGTTTCTGTCCCCCAAGCCGGGCCGCAGAAGGAAAAGACTGCGCGAACTGCTTGATCGCCCGGAAGCAGTGATATTTTACGAATCTCCATTTAGAATCATCAAGCTTTTAACGGATATTGCCGATTTATTTCCTGAGCGGGAAATTCTTGTGGGCCGGGAAATGACCAAGATTCATGAAGAATTTCTGGAAGGACCGGTGAATGAAGTCCTTGGGCTCCTTAATGACCGGGAAAAAGTAAAAGGTGAGTTTTCTGTACTTGTTTCCGGAAAGAAAAAGGGTTAATATATAACTTAAGGAGTGCCGATATTATTATTGGAAGGCAGGTTCTGAAATGACGATAGATAGACTTGGACCGATAGATCCATTATCAAAACTTAATAAAACCGGGAAAACAGAAAAAGCTGTAAAACCCGAAGCCAAGGACACGATCTCCGTGTCTGAAGAAGCCAAGAATCTGGGAGAGATCTACAGGGCTACGGAGCTTGTGAAATCTTCGCCCGACATCAGAATGGACAGGGTTGAAGAGGTTAAGCAAAAGCTGCAGGACCCCGGCTATATCGACAGCAAGATTGAAGAAGTTGCAGATCGAATTATGGACGCTTTCGGTCTATCATAATCATTACAGTATTGATTGTTCAGCAGAGAGTGTTGCAAAGCGCTTTCTGCTTTTTTTTTACAGGAGGAATTAATGCAGCAGGTTGTTTTTAATGTACCGGTTAAAACACATCTTGGAGACGATTCTCTCGGAAGAATCGGTGAAGCCGCCGCCGCTTACGGTAAAAGAGCAATGGTTATTACCGGAAGCAATGTAGCGGAAACAGGGCTGCACAGAAGGATTGAGAAAATACTTGAATCAAGCGGAATATCATGTATCATTTTCGATTCAATAGGGCCGGACACCGATTCGGCGGCTGTAGATTCCGCAGCTTCTCTTGTCTCGGCCGGAAAAGCCCAGGTTATTATCGGGGTCGGCGGAGTCAGGACCCTTTCAATGGCCCGGGCTGTGGCTTTAATAACGCCCTCCGGACTCAGAATCGATAATTTTCTTGACGGCATTAAACCGTCACAGCGACCGCTACCTTTTCTGGGGATCCCTACTTCCTGTCGTGATCCTTTTATGTTTAAAGATTCAATAATGCTGACAGACGGCCGCAGCCGCAAATGCATATTAAAAAGCACGGGCGGAGAATTTCCAAAAGCTGTTTTTATCGATCCTGAAACCGCATCCAGCATACCCGCAGCAACATTCACCTTTACAATTATGGATACATTGATGTATGCCATTGAGGGATATATGTCGGCAAAAAGCAATTTTCTTTCGGAAAGCCTTTTTTTAAAAGCCATATCCGCTGTAGCCACTTCCGAAAGACGCCTGGATGATAATACAGGTGATCGGGAAGCTTTCATGAAGGCTGCCCGCGCCGGACTTGTTACCGCTCTTGGGCTTTCAATGGCCGGCCCGGGATTCGGTGCTGCATTGTCGATGATTATCTCGACAAGGTGTCGCGTTCCCCGTGTGCTGGTTTCTGCCGTGATTTTACCCGTAGTGCTTGAATACGGTATTAAAGTTCACACGGAAAAGATTGCAAGGCTTGCGCCTATTTTGAATGAAAAAACCGAAGGGCTTTCCCCTGTTGCGACTGCGGAGCGCGTGGCGGAATCCATCCGGCACAGAATAGGTCTTAAGCGAGTCCAGATGCGGTTGAGTGAATTCGGCGTCGGTCTGGATGATTTAAGCAGTATAGCTGAATCGGTTAGAACATTTGAATACATCAACCAGCTTCCGACACCCGTTCCCGCAGATGAAATTATTTCCATGCTTCGGAAGGCTCTTTAACCGGTAACAATGATTACGCTCAGAAAGCTTAAAACCCTGAAACCGGGAACGCTGAGACGGAAAACAGCCGTCTTGTTGCAGGCTTTTGAACATAAGCTTGCCGAAGGCGGGAATATCGACCGGGTTTATTTTTCCGGGCTGCTTGAACTGATAACGGAAGTATTTGCCGAATCATCAGCTGTGAGGCAGAAAGCTGCCGATGCCGCCGGTGGGGACATTCGTAAAATAAACAATCTGAGACATGAAATACTTAAAATTCTCGGCACCGAACCCGCTGACTGGGATCTTGATCCGGACCGCGCCCTGGTTGCTATTTCAGAAAGCGAAGGCCGCCGGGTCGCTGCGCCAGGAAGCGGAATTACCGTCTTTCTTGACGATGTAAGATCTCCTTTCAATGTAGGCTCAATTTTCAGAACCGCGGAAGCTTTTGGAGTTTCGGAAATCATTCTCAGTCCCGACTGTCCTTCTCCCGGGCACCGGAGAGCCGTGCGTTCATCAATGGGCTGCACAGGAATAATCAACTGGCAGTACATGCCGAAAGAGGAGCTTTTCAGCGGAGGCGGGCAGGCTGCAGACGTTCCGGTGTTTGCCCTTGAACTGGGCGGGACACCCCTTGAGAATTTTCATTTTCCGGGCAGTGGTATTGCAATAATAGGTTCGGAAGAGCTTGGAATTAGCCCTGAAGCGCGCAGGGTTGCAATGAACAGTTGCGGGCTTGTATCCATTCCCGTTTTTGGAAGCAAGGGCTCGTTGAATGTATCCGTAGCTTTCGGAATTATGATGCAGAGATGGGCTGAATCCGTTTATTGATACTATTCAGGTTTTTCCGTGTCGTTATCGAAAGCCTCGGAAAGTCTTTTCTGAATCATTAAAAACTGCTCTTCCGACTGAATGCCGAAATCAAGCAGAATCGGGGTATGTATCTGCTCAAAAGTTATTTCCCCTGATTCCAGATTGGCAAGACAATTGGCAAGATAAACAGTGTTGACAACGTCACGTGATTCCTTCGATGCGTTCTCCGGAATATGATGATGTTTTATTGCTTCAATCAATGATGCCGGAAAATTCCATTTCTCCGCTATCTTTCCGCCTATTACGGCATGATTAAGTCCGGCAGAGAGTTCTTCCATGATATCATGCTGAAATTCTTTTTCATTGCAGAATCTTGAAATCTTTTCAAGCAGGTCGGGGTGAACGCTTGAGAATATTATCTTTCCGATATCATGCAGGATTCCGCCTACATAGGCGTCGTCAAGAAGGTCTTTTTTACGCTTGAAGTTCTTGGCAAGGTTGTATGAATAGAAGGCAACCCTGTATGAATGGTCCCAGAGGGATTTCTGATCGGTTTTCAATACCTTTTGGGTTCCGTATGAGAACAGCATATTTCTGATTCCGCGAAGACCCACAAGTTTAACGGCTTCTACAATATTGTCGACTTTTTTTGGCAGCATGAACTGGGCTGAATTTACAACCTTGAGAAGGTCCGCAGTTAAGGATGGGTCCATACTGATCTGCCTGGCAATATCGGTGATCTCCGATTCCGGATCGCTAATCAGTTTCTGAATAAATACAACGTTTTCAGGGAACTGCGGAAGGTCCTCTATTTCGTCGACAATTTCCTGTGCCAGCAGGTTCAGGTTTTCAAGATGAATATCTGCAAAGGGAATAGTAATTCTGGCTATTGTTTCATCGCCGTCCACATCAATATCAAAAGCGTCTTCATCCAGGCCGATTTTTTTCAGCATTAGAACAAGAATTACAATTCCGAGTCCTGCACCCTCCGAGTCGTCCAGTACGGACGACAGGGCTTCTTCCATTGATTCAAACGCCCGGGATCGGGCAATTCGGTCGTAAACCCGAATCTGTTCTTTCTGCGAGATTAATGCATTATTTTTTATTGCCATTGTAAAAGAATTGTCCGTTGAATGGAAAACCACCTTGATGTAAAGTCCGGCTTCCTGCTGTTTTTCCAGCCAGTAATTAATGTTGTCAAGTGTTTCCTGTTTGAAAGACTCCATGCCTTTTGTATAGTCTTCGGGATCATTTATATCGAGGTTTTTTTCTGAAAAATAAACCCGTTTTGTATTTGCTTTTTTTGCGTTAACTGCAAGTTCGCGCATACAATATGCAATACGGTCCTTGAGTTCGCCCTGGCCGAATTTACTCAGATAGACGCCGAGGACTTCCTCTATATACATTTCAGTTTCATGCGGAAGCTTGAATGATTTTATCGTTACCGGAACTGAAGACGCAATTGCCTTGTTTATTTGTGCGACATCTACTTTCTTTGCCATGATGACTCCATGTACATAATGATACAAACACAAGTATAGTTTTCTACCCAAATATCTGTCAATACAAACAATAGAGAAATACTCCCAAGATCCTTGTGTTATAGATAATACAGGTTCAATTACCGAAATTTTTGGCTTGTGAGGCTATTTTTTTCAGGTTTTTCTCAACCAGATAATTGAAGCTTCCATGAGGAAAGAGCCCCCGGGAATTTCTGTTTCCGGCTTCCATTCCGGTGAGGATCTCCATGCTGTCGTCGACATTTGAAACCGGATAAATATGGAACCGGCCGTTGCTGATGTCGCTGATTATCTCGTCCGGGAGAATAATGCTCTGTATATTGCGTTCCGGAATGATTACGCCCTGGCGTCCCGTGAAATTGATTGTCCTGCAGGTCTTATGAAACCCCTCAATCTTCTCTCTGAGGCCTCCTACCGCCTGTATTTCACCGGTCTGGCTCAGGCTTCCTGTTACAGCAATATCCTGTCGTATGGGCACGCCGGCAATTGCAGACAGAAGCGCGTAAAGCTCGGAGGAAGATGCGCTGTCGCCGTCGATTTCACTGTACGACTGTTCGAAACAAATACTTCCGAAAATTGATATGGGAAAGTCCTGCGCAAAACGGCTGCGCAGAAAGCCTTCAAGGATCAGTACCCATTTATCATGAATTTCACCCGACAGACCGGCTTCATGCTCAATGTTTACAAGACCGTTTTCTCCCGGGGCGATTCTTGCCGAAATAAGACCTACCGAACCGAACGACCACGGACCCTTATCGATTACAGCCAGCCCGTTAACCTTTCCAATCTCGGAACCGTCTACTTTAAGATTTATTTCGCCGGATTTTATATCTTCGAGAATTCTGCGTTCCAGAAGGTTGTATCTTAAATTCTGGTTTTTCTGCGCCTTAATAATATCTGCAGCCTCGATTACACCGCTGCCGGCTTCCGCGGCATCTGCAGCTTCGGTCAGCAGTATCTCAACTTCCGATACAAGAGTGCTGAGTTTCGTAATATTTTCTGCGGACGCAATGCTGTATTTAACCGTTTCAAGAGCGCCTTCGTCCGAAAGAGTCCGGCCCAGCTTTTCTGAAGCAAAGTTTCTAAAAATATTAACCGAACCGGAAAGAGTTTCAGGGGTCAATTCAATTACCGAGTCAAGTTCCGCGAAAAACTGAAACAGTTCCCGGAAATCTTCGTCTGAATTGTAAAAATGATCATAGTGGTTTTCATTTCCCAGTATTATAACCTTCAAATCCAGTTCAACCTCGGGCATGATGAAACGGGGAGAGGTCGCGGCCGGATTGCACGCCGGGTCTCCGGCGCCTATGACGGTGCTGCCTGTTCGAAGGATCCGCTTAAGCAGCTTCCAGCTTTCTTCTTCTTCAATCAAATCTTCGGCGTTAAGAAGAATGGCGCCGCCGGCGGAACTTATCAGAGAACCGGGAGTTATTTCACTTAACGAAGAAACTGCGGCGGTACCGAACAGCCGTGCCGGCACCGGATTGTTCTCAAAAATGAGAGGGGCCCGGTAGGCATGGGATTCATTTATGGAGCAGGACTCAAATTTTACAATCGGTCTGACCGGATTGTCGGTGTTTTCATTTATAATGAGTTTACCTGTTTGACCGGCCTTCATGTTCGCTGCTTCATATAAAACAACGGCTTCTCTTTCAAGTGCGGAGGGTCCGCATATGAAAAGATTGGTGCCCCTGCCGCGGATTCTTAATCCGGTACGGATGGCCTCGGCGGCAAAGGAATCAACCAAAGGCGGCGGAGAAGTATTATAGCTGATATTTGATATATCTTCCGCTGATATGGTTATGTTAACTTCATCAGCAGTCATTTCGCGGGTTTTCATTCAATGCTGATATTACTATAATCGCAGCATGGAATCAACAGATTATATCAGGGGTTATATAGAAAGGGCCGTTGAGGCCCGCAGGGTTTTTGAATCCTGGAATCAGGAGCAGGTCGACGAGGCTGTAAAGATGATCGGACGCGTAGTATATGAAAATGCAGCCGAGCTTGCGGAGATGGCGGTTGAAGAGACCGGAATGGGTAATGTAGCGGACAAGACCCTTAAGAACAGGGCGAAACCGTCGATTATATGGAACAGTCTGAAAGGGAAAAAGTCCCGGGGTATCATAAGAAGAATTGAATCCGAAGGAATTGTCGAGATCGCCAAACCGGTTGGCGTGATTGCGGCGGTTACTCCGTGTACCAATCCGATAGTCACTCCGATGTGCAACGCCATGTTCGCAGTTAAAGGCGGCAATGCGATAATTTTTACGCCCCACCACAGGGCTCTGCACAGCAGCACCAGAACCGTCGGGTTGATCAATGCCGAACTTTCCCGGATAGGGGCTCCTGAAAATCTTGTTCAGATCATTGATCAACAGTCGCGCGAGAACACCCGTGAGCTGATGGCTTCAGCCGATGTTGTGATTGCTACCGGGGGAATGGGCATGGTGAAAGCCGCCTATTCATCGGGGAAACCTGCTTTCGGCGTCGGCGCCGGCAATGTACAGTGTATTATCGATCGGGGCCTGGATTTTTCCGAGGTTGTACCGAAAATTATTATCGGACGCAGTTTCGACAATGGAATTATCTGCTCTTCCGAGCAGTCGGTTATTGTTCATACGGACGACTATGAAAAGGTTATGGCGGAATTTGAGAAGAACGGCTGCTATGTTGCGCGTTCCGGCGAGGAAATATCAGCTGTTCGCAAGGTTCTTTTTCCGGAGGGAAAGATGAATCCGGATCTGGTCGGTCAGCCGGCGTCAAAGGTCTCTGCAATGGCCGGTTTGAAAGTTTCTGAAGATGTCAGAGTCCTTCTTGTTGCTGCAGAAGGCAGCGGCAGGGCTGATTTGCTGTCCAAAGAAAAGATGTGTCCCGTACTGTCGGTTTATCTATATAACAGTTTTAATGAAGCTGTAGATATAGCCGCCGCAAATCTGGAATATGAAGGCGCCGGGCATTCGGTTGCAATACATTCGGATAATGCTGAAAATATTGAAAAGGCTGCGCTTGGATTGAATGCAAGCCGGTTTGTTATTAACCAGAGCTCATCTACAAGCGCCGGCGGCAGTTTCTTTAACGGTTTCACGCCTACAACCACCCTCGGTTGCGGTTCCTGGGGCAATAACAGCATTTCCGAAAACCTTTCCTACAGGCACCTGATTAATATATCGAGAGTAGGTTATTATATAGCCGGAAACCATGTGCCGGATGATTCTGAACTGTGGGGATAATTCAGGCGGCTGCAGCCCGCTGACGGAGGTGATTTATGCTGCTTTCAGGTATAGACAGATATTTTCGGGGATTGATGGAGATTGACCGGCTTGAAAAGACTGATATTTCCATGAACGGGATACAGGTCGGGGCGGGTAACGGTAATGCGGATAATGTTGAAGTTAAAAAAGCCGCTTTTGCAGTAGACGCCTGCATGGAAACATTTGAGCGCGCGGCGGAACTTGGAGCGGACCTGCTGGTTGTGCATCATGGACTGTTCTGGGGCCGGCCGGTACAGGTAGACGGCGCCCATTTGCGGCGGCTCAGGTATCTTTTTGATAATAATATAGCCCTCTATGCGTCGCACCTGCCCCTTGACATTCACCCGGAATTCGGAAACAACGCAGGCATATGTTCCGCGCTGGGTATTATCGAACCCGAGCCGTTCGGAGAATATCACGGTATAAAGATTGGATATAAAGGTCGACTGTCGCCTGCTTTGAGCATGGATGAAATTCTTGAGAGGCTGGGACTTACTTTCGACAGGGCTCTGTCGGTGCTGCCCTTCGGGTCGGAACAAATCAGCAGTGTCGCTGTAGTTTCCGGAGGGGCGGCGAATGACGTATACCAGGCAATTGACGAGAAAGCCGATCTGTATATAACCGGAGATGCATCGCATGCGATCTATCATCCGTGTCTTGAAAACGGAATTAATCTGATCTGCGGCGGCCATTATAATACTGAAACCTGGGGCGTAAGACTTCTTTCGGAGCGCACGGCTTCGGATCTTGAAATTGAAACTGTTTTTATTGATGTGCCGACGGGGTTGTAGACAGAGGTTTAATATCCGTCCGACATTGAACGGTTGATGTCTTTTTTATAGAGTTCGTTGTAGACAAAACCCCGGTTTTTGAGTTTTTCCCTGATTTCATCCGGAAACGGCATGTCACGCCAGAAAATACCGCGCACGTCACGATCCAGCTTCTGGGTACCTTCGCTTTCTTTTGTGATCCAGAGGGCATAGTCTGTGATAAACCGTTCTCTGACGTCGCCCTTAAGGTGTTTTTCAGAAAACCACTGGTAATAGTGACCGGTAAGGCCCTCTTCCATCCAGTAGTGCTGGGCTTTCTCTTTTGCAATTTGCCATCTTAAATCGGCAAGTGCTGTAATAACGGCGGATTTAAGGTCTTTTGAATACATGGGTATTGCAACACGTCCGCGGCTTGTTCCCCTGTTATATTTTTCAAAAGGTTCCCAGCAGATACCTCGTTCTCCATAACACGGAACAAGTATAAAATACGGTACAATACGGTTTGTTTCACGCTTGAAGGTTCTAAGAAAAAGACCTGAATCAATTGCCTCTATTTTGGCCACCTCGCAGAGTACATTCTCACGGCTGCCGATATTTCGTTTGTCAGCGTTAAAATACTGCTTCATCAATATCGGGATGTGGTTGCCCTGGCGGCCTACGCACATCTTGGCCATTTGTCTGAGAGAACCGAATTCCTTTATTATAACGGAGGTGTCTACATGCATAACCTCGCCCAGGCGTTCCGCTTTTTCCCGGAGCTGACCAAGGAGCTTTTCATTCTTTTCAAGGTCAAAAAAGAGCGTAGAAACTTCTTTATCAATTTTCTGAAGATTTTTTAAAGCCTGGCTGATTTCATATATCGCTTTTTTATGTTCTGCCGAATATACGTTAAAAATATTATTGTATTGATGGTGCCTCTGTTTTGAAGACAGGATCCTTACATTCTCGGTCAGCATGTTTTCATAATCTGCAAGTGAATTCTGTTTTTGCTGAATAAGGCCCAAAAGTGCCTGCTGCGATCCTTCCTGCTTTTCTATCTGCGGCCGGACGTTTTCGGAACTTTTCAGCTTTGACGGTTTAACCTCGTCAGTCGTTGACGCGGTAATATAACCGGTGGATATTTTATAAAGCCATTCGTCAATATAATGAACAGGTTCGTCGGTATTATTGTCTATAATCAGTCTTGAAAGTAAATCTCTTGTTTCGGCAGATAAAAGGTTCGGCAGAACTGCCCCAAACCTGATTGTCATCTGTTTGGGATGTTCCAATCCTGAATGGATGTTTTTTGCAATGCTTTCAGCGAGTTCCCAGTATGCAGATATAAGCTTGGAGCGCATTGCAGAACGCAGTTTGGGATCTTCGATATTCAGATACTGGCTTAGAATTTTATGAAATCGCTGAGAAGCTTCGCCTTCTCCGGAAAGAGCCTTCTGGTAGTAAGCTTTATCCTTGAAAAAGGGGGCAGGGCTGTCTTCAAAAAACTTTGTAATGGGCTCAAACCCTCTTTTTGTGAAGTCAGTTGTTTCTTTTTCCTGATTATTCTGAGCAGGGCTCCCTTCTTCAAAGAGCAAGTCGAAAGACGGGCCGTCGTTTTCCTCGATTCCGAAAAGATCCGCAATCTCGGGGTCCACCTCACCGGAGAAGACATTACCGTTATTGTTCTGGTTTTGGTCCATTTTTTATATTGGAGGTGAGGGGAATCGAACCCCTGACCTCGTGAATGCCATTCACGCGCTCTAGCCAACTGAGCTACACCCCCGACTGATCGTAATATACCGGAACAGGATATACCCTGTCAAGCAGATAACGTTAAGAGTTAACTTCAAAATGGCATAGACGGTATATTTTTCGCCCTTCAAAATCCCCGGTTTCACTGAAAAGTTTTTTCAGTTCGGGAAGCAGTTCCAGGTATACATCTTCAGTTATATCAAAGTCATTCAGCGGTGTATATTTGGAACCGAGATGGAAAATGGAATTGAGAGAGTCGGATATTATCGTTCCGGTATTACCGCGTTTTTTCCAGGTAGTTATTCCAAGATGCATTGCTGCGCGGAGTTCAATCGGCGTGTGCAGGTTAAAATCTTCAACACTGCTTATTACCCTGTTCAGAAGCAGTTTAACGGCGGCAATCACCGGGCTGCATGATACGCCGGTGTAGGGAAATAATATTAATCCGCCGTATTCATTCCATATCCATACCTTTCCGTTACACAGGGAGGCTTCTCGCTCGGCTAATGCCTGAAATGTCTGTTTCAGGTTGTTCAGGTGCCTGCTTCCGGATTTCTTTTTCCATTCAGCCGGGATGGATATTTCAGTAAAAAGCATGTAGAAGGTATAGTCTTTTCCGCTTTTAATTTCTTTCCACCCGTCTTTTACTGCAATGTGTTTTGTTTTATTCTTTTTTCCGGAGTCAGCCTTCTCCGAACCGGCGGCGACACCTTCGGACTCGTCGCCTGATCCGTAATAGAAATCAAAATAACTGTTCAGACGCGCGGGTTTTATTCCTTCTTTCAGAAATTTTGAACCGAGATAATCACAGCCTTTCATCAGAATGGAGGCAGGGTCGTCGATATCGTTCTTTCTGTCGATGATGATTCTGGGGACTTCCTCTTTTTTCAGCAGGTAGTTAAGTTCTTTCTTCTGTTTGTCCTCAGATACAGATGCATAGTCGAGAAGGTACACAGTATCTTCGGAAGGGTTTTTTAAAAGCTTTCTGAGTTTGCTGCAGCTGAAGGAAGTCAGTTCCCATTTATTTGATTTATCAAAGGCCGAGAAATATTTAAGCGGCGCCTGGCTGTCGGTAAAAAAGACTATTTTAATCATCGCATGAAATCCTTATGCAGTATTCAAAATATGTCCTGTTATCACCTGATTTAAATGCTTCAAACTGTTTTGAAGTAAGGGTCTCAAGCATCATTTTAACTGCATGACTTATTGTAATCCGGCCGTTCTTTGTATGCTTATGCTCTATTTCGACAACTTTTTTGACAGTTTCGGAATTTACCATTTTTTCGTTATCGGATGTATATTCAAAAGGACCGCTGTGAACCGCTATTCTTACCCGTATTCCGTTATCAAGAGGGCAAATTGTGTTGTTGAAGATAAAGAGTTCATGAAGAATCTCAATTGCACTCAGGGTTGCAACCTCGTTCATGTTTCCCAGGCAGAATGCGGCAAGCCCTCCGTCGCCGTCCCAGCTCCAGACTCTTCCGTTGCGTTTTTCTACCGAGGTTATGAAAATATCGCGCATGGCAACGTAAGCTTTTTCAATGCAATCCGGTGAATTTTGTCTTACTATCTCTGAATTGCCGACAATATCTATCCGCAGGAACGCCATTGTATATTCATTATGGTTTTTAAGCGTTCCCCAGTTCCTGGTTTTTCTTTCCGTAGGATTTTCCACGAAGATTCTGTTTCCGCGGTCGTAAATGTAACCCATCTGGTAAACCCCGTTAAGAATCTGGCGCAGATACGGAATTGATATTTTCCTTCCGGCAAGGCCTTTGCCCTGATCACTGAAATCTATAAGCAGAAGCACGAAATCAAGAAACATTCCGCATTGTATTATATCTCCGATAATCTGACGCGCGGCGTTCTGGTTGGGTACTGCAACACTTTGAGGAATTCCGGTACGTTCGTGAAGATCGTAACCGGGAAGCAGGCGTCTTGCCAGCATTGTCATGGTTCGGTTGTCCATTGACTGTGAGAGGGCTTTTACACAAAAGGTTATTATACTGTTTGAAATTCTCATTATAATTATTAAAACTTGATTAAGGTTTGTAGTCAAGCAAGTTTTTAGTATATAATGGCTTACAGATGAAGGTAATTTCAGATTTAATAATCACGGAAAAGAACACCGGTTCTGTATTTGTATTTCCGTCTGAAGCGGCTGCCGTTCAGCGGCGTAAAGAATTTCTCCGGAATTCGGGGAAAAAAGCTGTCAGGAAAAACCGTTTTATTTCCTGGGACAGTTTCAAGGAACAGATTACTCTTCACAACAGGGAAGAAAGACCCATGAACGCATTGTTGAGGAGACTGTTTGCCGCTGATATTATAAGAGAAAATTCAAACGGAAAACCCATTTTCAGCCGACTGATTCCGGCGGAGTATTCGGGGCAGGCCGGAGCGTTTTCGGAAGTTATATACAGAATCCTTCCGGAGCTGAACAGCCTTGCGGGGGTTCTTGATTCAGACGGCGGGATCTTTGCCCCGGAGCTTAAAACAGATTATCTGCAGCTTCATAAAAGATATATTTCATTTATGCAAACGAACAGATTGTATGAGCCGTCCTGGGAATTGCCCGGGTTAAGCCGTCCGGACAGGATTTACTACATAATCTGCCCGGAGCTTATTGAAGATTATAATGAGTATTCAGTTTTACTTGCTGCTGCGGGCTGCCGTACGATCGGCATCCAAAATGCTGTCGGACCGGAACTCAGGTTATTTGAAAACACTGTTATTGAAACTGATATTGTGTTGAATGAAATAGAAGATCTGCTGCTTTGCGGAACGGATTATTCCGATATTGCTGTTACCTGTGCCGATCCTGCTGCAGTTGATATTCTGCTGTCGGCTGCCCGGCTTAGGGGCATCCCCCTCAGACATCGAAGCGGGAAAACCCTGGCTGAATATCCTGCCGGCCGCCTTCCTGAGCTGCTCCGGGCCTGCCGGAACAGCAACTACAGTATTGAATCGATGAAAAATCTGCTTTTATACCGGGCCTTTATCTGGAAAGAGGCTGAAACGGCGTCGGCGCTTGTCCGTTTCGGGATTGAGAACAGGTGTCTGAAGAATACCGGACCTGGAAACTCCGACGATATATGGGCTTCAAGATTGTCCGCTGCCGGAAGAACCGATCTTGCAGGTTTTTACAGAAAACTTAAGAGCAGGATTGAAGCGGTAAACCGCTGCCGGAATTTTAGCAGGCTTGCACAGGAAGTGCAGGCATTCATTTCGTCGTTTCTGGAAACTGATTCAGATATATGGAACGTGGACTGCGAACAGGTCTTTCAGCGGAGCAGGGAAGTGCTTGCAGTTTTGCGCGAAACCTCGGAACAGCTGGACAGTCTGAGCATAGATGATCCGCTCGGGCTCTGGATAGACATTCTCAGGGAGAAAATTTACGTTCGGCAGCAGCCGGGACCGGGTATTGCTGTATACCCGTACAGGGTATCGGCTCTGATAAATCCGGCAGTTCATTTTGTAATCGGACTGTCGCATGAATCTTCCGGTGCGGTATCAACCTCTTTCAGCTTTCTTACCGACCAGCAGCGAAGAGATATCGGCACTAATGAACTGAATATGACGGATGATTTTATCAGAAGTTATGCGCAATCCGGCGCGGATGTCAGGTTTTCCTGTTCCTCTGAAACCCCGGAAGGAACAGCTCTGCCTCCGGGGATCTTTATTGAAAGCGGCAGAATAAACAGAATTGTCTTCAGTCCGGGAGGGAATACCGGCCAGGCGCAATTTAACGCTCCGGTTCCGGCTGAAACACGCTGGTGGTCGGCTGTCTGTTCCGGAGTGCAGGGGCCTCTGCCGGTACTCAGCAAGATTCAGCTTGAAGGTTTCAGCTATGCCGCGGCAACTTTTATGAGCGGGAAGGATTTCGATTCAACATCAGAAGCTTTTCCGGAATCTCCGGTTTTAAACAGCCTGCTGACAAACCTTCAGGATAAAAGCGGATTGATGAAGATTTCAGCCTCTTCGCTGAACCGCTGGTCAGCCTGCCGGTTTAATTTTCTGCTTACTGATTTGCTTGAAGTGTATGAAAATGAGTATGTACTTAAGCCCGAAGACCCGATGACGGCGGGCAATGTTCTGCATGAAATTCTTTATGATTTTTTCTGCAGGCTTAAGGAAGACGGCCGGCCGTTCAGTTCCGCCCGTCTTGAAGAATACCGGGAGCTTATCAGGCATTCTGCCGCCGGGGTTTTTTACCGATGGGAGAATGAAGAAAATTATTTCTACGGCCCTGCCTGGGACGCACTGAAACGGCGCGGCTTACAGGACCTTTCCAGGTTTCCTTCAGCTGAAGCCGAGTATTACGACGGCTATGAGCCTGCAGGGCTTGAGATGCCTCTGGGATATGCTCTCGATAATGAAAAGATATTTGTAAAGGGCAGGGTAGATCGTATTTCTGCCGGTCCCGACGGGGCTGTCATTGTAGATTACAAGAAATCATGGAAAAAGCAGGGTAAAAGCAGGTTTATACAAACTGATGAAAGCGGCGGGCTTCTTCCTCCCGAAAAGGGTTATCAGCTGCCGTTTTATATTATTCTGGCCCGTGCCGCAGGATTCAGCGTAGCCGGGACTTCATACTACAGCATTGAAGACGGAGTCCACTTTCCCGTTTCCGGCGCCGGCGGCGTTTTGGATGAGGAGGACGTCGAGAATCTGTGCAGACTGACGATAGAAAGCATCAGGCAGATGGCTTCAGCGGTCAGGCACGGGGATTTTACAGCGGTAAAGCGCTGCGACGGATGCGGTTTCAGGGCTGTGTGCAGGAAAAGATTTAATGTCGGAAGGGATTCCTGATGAAACTGGATAAATATCAGCAGGCAGTAGCAGACTGCAGAACAAATGCGGTTGTTTCGGCGGGGGCGGGTTCGGGAAAAACGACTGTTCTTGCTGAAAGATTTCTCCGGCTTGTAGAAGAAGGCCGGGCGGGAATTTCAGAAATCCTGACACTTACGTTTACAAGAAAAGCCGCCGCAGAGATGTATGAACGAATTTACGGTCTTCTGCTGGGAAACATTGAAAAACATGCCGTGGCGGCAGCCGCAGCGGAATTCGACAAAGCGGCTATTTCGACGCTCGACAGTTTCTGTTCCCGCATAACAAGAGACTGCAGTACATTGTTCGGCATTCCTTCATCCTTTAAAACGGATGAATCGGCTGCGCAAACACTGTCTTCGGATGTTTCGCTGGATTTTATCCTGTCCCGTTCCTGGGATCCTTATCTTGGTGAATTTATTTTTATTAACGGGTTCGAGAACGTCTGGAAAAACTTTTTTGTAAACATGGCAATGAACTATCTTTCTCTCGGTGACCCGAAAGATTTTAACGCAGTATTTGCTTCACAGATGGAAACCGCTGCTGAACAGCTTGCCCTCGGAACAGGAAAAATTAAAGATCTTGTAGATGAGATAGTTATAATGGAATCTGATCTTGTCGGTGTAAAAAATGTTCAGGAGCAGCTTCGGAAATTCAGTGCGGACAGTTATGATGATCTTAAAGAAACTCTGACGGTTTTAGCTGTCGGCAAACCGAGGGGAAGATCGGATAAACCGGAGTTTATCAGGTGCAAGGAAATTATCGATGAGCTCAGGCCTGCAGTGGAAGAACTTGGAACTCTTATTGATACCGTCGACAACCGTGATCTGCTTGAAGGACTGTTTAAACTGACTTCGGAATTTCAGGAAGAACTTTTCAGCAGGAAACGCAGCGCAGGCATTCTGGGTTTTCATGATGTGCTGACGATGGCTGTTTCGGGGCTCAGGACTGATAAGGAGCTGAGGCGCTATTACAAGGGATTGTTCAGGTTTATCATGATCGATGAATTTCAGGATAACAACAGCCTGCAGAAGGAGCTTCTCTATCTTCTTGCTGAAGCGGAAGGTCGCGAATCGGATGGTATTCCTTCGGCTGCGGAACTTGATCCGTCGAAACTGTTTTTTGTCGGCGACGAGAAACAGTCGATTTACCGTTTCAGAGGTGCCGATGTCAGTGTGTTTAAGCAGCTCAGCAGCGAGTTTGAAGCCTCCGGCGGGGTTTCAATGCCCTTGAATAAAAATTATCGGAGCGAACCCGGGCTGATCAGGTTTTTCAATGACGTTTTCAGCCATGTAATGCGGGACAGCAGTCTGGAATATCAGGCTGAATTTGTCCCGCTGAAATCGAGAGAGGCAAAATTGTCGAAAGAGCCTGATATCAGGCTTTTATACAAGCCCTGGGACCCGGAACTTCCGGAAGACTCACTTTCTGCGGAAGAATCCGAAGCTTACGCAATAGCTGATTATATTATTGATTCAGTCGGGAAGCTTGAAGTAAATGACAGGGACACTGTTCGTCCGGCGGATTATAACGATTTTGCCATGTTATTCCGTTCGGGAACCAACCAGAAAACATATGAGAAGGTTTTCAGATTAAAAGGAATTCCTTATTCGGTTCACAGCGTCAGAAGTCTTTTTCAGGAAGCACCTGTAAACGATATATACAATTTACTGCAGATTTGTCTGTACCCTGAAGACAGAACAGCGTCCGCCGCTTTTCTTAGGTCGCCGCTTGTAAATATTTCGGATTTGTCCTTTGTTCAGTTCATTCTTTCAAGAAAGCCCGTTTTCGCCGAAGGTCAGGAAGAATGCTGTATAGGTGAATCCGACAGGTCTAAATACAGAACTGCAATTTCATTATATGAACGCATTCTTTCACTGATTGACCGCGAGCCGCTGGCTGATATCATTAAAGAGATCTGGTTTAAATCAGGTTACCGGTATCTTATTCTTTCAGACAGTTCACAGTACGGTTATCTTGAATATTATGATTATCTTCATGCTCTTGCAGCCGATTTTGACGGCCGGGGCCAATCGACGGCCTCGTTTCTCGATTATGTTCGTGAAAACCTCGGTGAATACAGGAAGATTGACGAGCTGAAAATTCTCGGTTATTCATCCGGCGGCGTAAAAATGATGCCTGTACATCAGTCAAAAGGCCTTGAGTTTCCGGTTGTGATAATAGCCAATGCCGGAAACCGCGGTGTCGCGGATCGCGGCGGCTCTGCCCCGGCTTATATTTCGGAAACCGACGGTTTGTCTTTCAACCTTGTAAACAATTCAGAGCAGGCCGCCGGTGAACGGAAAAGGTCCAATTATTTTTACAGCAGGGGAAAGGCTGAAAATGCCGACAGGGAAGATGCCGAGCTTCGCCGGCTGCTGTATGTGGCTCTTACGCGGGCAGAAAACCATCTCGTAATATCAGGCTGCCACGGCAAAAACAACCGCAGCGGAGAAAAGTCGATGCTGAACATGTTTTTATCGGCTTTCGGCTGGATTGACGGAACGGACCCGTTTGAATGTCCGGAACTTGAACCCTATATTAAACGGATTGAAAATATTGTATGGACGCCTGAACGGGTAACGGTCGGCGGAAAGGCTGATATGACGGAAGTTTCACGGCTCTATGCAGCAGCCGAAATACGGGAATTTTTTCTTGAAAAAACCGAATATGCTGTTACGGAACTTAATGCGGAAGCCCTTGGCGCCGATGAAGCTTCGGGAAAATCGGCAGCCGGTGGAACAGATCTTCCCGCACTTGAGGACGGGGTAGAAAAGATTCTTCTAAACGGCGGGCTGGAAGCCGAATTCGGCACATTGGCCCACCGGATTATCGAGTATACGATTAAAAACCCGGACGCCGGCGGAAGAACAGATCCTTTGCCTGTTTCAGATGAACTCAGACCTTTTTTCAGAAAGATAGAGGATCCGGACTGGCCGCATCTTTTTAGTGCGGCTTTTTCACTTGCGGAGGGCTTTTTCGAATCGGAAATCTGGAAGACAGTGCCGCGAGCGGTTTCTTTTGAGTCGGAGCTTCCTTTTTCAGCTGTCAGAATGTATGCCGGCAAAGAAATTCTTGTTAACGGAATTATTGATCTTGTGATTGAAACCGATGAAGAAGTTATTGTTGTTGATTTTAAAACAGACCGCAGAATAATTCCCGGCGAGTACGATCTTCAGATGAGTATCTATATCGATGCCGCCTCCGAGCTGTTCTCAAAACCCGCGCGCTGCAGTCTTTTTTATCTTCGCGGCGGGATTGCAATTGAAATATAAAATCTTTGATCAACGGCTGTTATAATACCATCAGCCGTGATAAAATCAACCCATGTCTGAACAGAGCATTGGAGCAGCGGAAAAAATCTCCGAAGGCGCCGCGACAGTAAACAGGCTGATCGACGGTTTGTCTGTGGTTATAAAGGGCAAGCGCAGGTTTCTCGAATTTCTTGTGACTGCGGTTACGGCAGGCGGGCATGTGCTGATTGAAGATATGCCCGGACTCGGAAAAACAACGACTGCCCGGACCCTGGCGGCACTGATAGATACCGGAGAATCCATGCGCGGATTCAGCCGCATACAGTTCACGCCGGATCTGCTCCCGTATGATATTACCGGAGTTGATATATTTCACCCCGAAAGCGGGGAATTCAGTTTTAATCCGGGTCCGATATTCGCGTCAATTGTCCTTGCCGACGAGATTAACAGAACAACTCCAAAGGTGCAGTCTGCATTACTTGAGGTAATGGCTGAAGGCCAGGTTACCGTCGGCAGCACAACCAGAAGTCTTGAAGAGTTCTTTTTTGTGATTGCGACCCAGAACCCGATAGAAATTGAGGGCACTTACAGACTGCCGGCCGCCCAGATGGACCGGTTTATGATGAGGTTGTCAATCGGTTACCCCGACAGGGATTCGGAATTTCTTATAGTAACAGAAGATCCTTCCGTGAGGACCATTCCCGAGCTTAAACCGGTTTGCAGTGCGGATGATATTTTATCGGCAAGAGCTGCCTCCGAGATGGTTTTCTGCGATGAGCGACTGATTAGGGCTGCGATTGATGCCGCGGCCGCAACCCGCTCCATGAAAGATGTTGAAGCAGGTGTCTCGCCGCGGGGGCCTTTGATGCTGATAAAGACGGCAAAGGCGTTAGCTTTGCAGCGGGGACGCGATTATGTAATTGATCAGGATATTATTGATCTTTGCGTACCGGTTATGTCGCACCGGATGATAATGAGCGGCCGAAAAAGCGGCAGTGCCGAACTTGTAAGGGAGCTGGTTCTTGAAAGCCTTGATAAAATCGATTACTAACACAGGCGCCGCTTTTTTTTTATTTCAATATTATTTCTGGTAGCGGGCATTCTTCGTTCTGAAATCGGCATGATGTTCTGGGGCGCCGGATTCGGAACAGTTTTTTTAATTGCTCTGGTCGTCTCTTTTCTTCAATACAGGCTTATTGTATTCAAAAGTGTTGAAATAGTGCCTCATGTTCCGTTGGAACCGGTTGAGTGCGGCTCAACGGTTGAAGTGCGCTACGAGGTAAAGCGATCTTTTCCCGTTCTGCCCGGCTGCATTATTGATGTCGGAATGGACTTTGATTGGCATGACAGAAAGCTGGAAGGCCACAGAAGTTTTTCGGACCGGGAACAGCACGGAACAATTCTGATTAAGGCAGACAGGAGAGGTGAATACATCACTCGCGGTGTATATCTGAACATGAAAGATGCCGCAGGTTTCTTCAATTACAGATATTTCTCAACCGGTGAACAGAAGCTGACTGTAAAACCGGCCGGAATCAGGTATGAGCAGATGCCTCATATAATGAAAACCGGCGGCGAGAATGTAAGCAGGATGATGAAAAAAAAGCGCAGCGACGAATTTCTTGAAAGCCGGCAATATTTTCCCGGCGATGATGTCCGAAGAATCAACTGGAAGACGTACGCGCATCTCGGTGAATTGTTTATCCGGCTCGGAGAGGAACTTCCCGAACCTGATTCGCGGATTATCATAATTCCGGATCTTTCGGGTGATGCCGAAAAAATACTAGGATCCGTGGCTGCCGGACGTTATCTTGATTATTATGTGAACTGTTTGAGCGGGATTATTGAACGGTTTAATTCCGCCGGGGTTGCTGTAGAGCTTTCGGCTGCCGGAGGTGTTAAGCCGGTTGAACCGCAGAAAATTCTCCCGGGGCTGTGGTGGAATGATGCTGCAGGCACAGGGGCCTCAGGTGAAAACGGTAATCTTCTTTTCTGTTCGGCCTTTTCTTCACGGGCGGAACAGTTATGCAAGGCTGTTGCAGGTGCGGGCAGACCCATTAATGTCATTATTCCTGTAATGCCCGGGCCGGATGCGGTCGGCCGGAAAGACGCGATAAGAAAAATTCTGTTCGGCAGCCGGGATAATGATTTTGAGGATCATAAGGCATCCGATACCATCAGGACCGCTTCCGGTTACCTGATTTCAAAACTGTCGGGTTTAAAGGGGGTTGTTGATGCGACAATTCTCTGATTCCGGGAGATCTTTGTCTCCTGCCGTAAAAATACTAAGATGGGCGGCAGAAGCCATGCTTCTGGTTCTTGTAGTCAGTTATCTCAGCGATATACTTTCGCCAGTGTTTACTGCCGCAGTATTTATAATATCGCTGATCGGCAGCAGGTTTCTTGAAAAATCCGGACTGAGACTGGTTCCGGCTCTGGCTGCAGCAGGTGTTTTTGCCTTTGTTGTGCGGTTTATTGTTCTGTCTGCAGCCGGTATTATCCCCGGAGGCGCTGAATCTGCATTTACCGGGTTCAGGTTTGATTCGGGGTTTTTTCCGCTGTTGCCGGCGGTATTGTATATAGTCTCATGCAGTATCCTGGAAAGGCGCAAAGCCGGTTTTATTTATATGGAGGTATTTCTTAATGCGGCGGTTTTCTGTCTGCTGTTGTGGAAACAGGGCGGATATGAGGTAACAGTATTTCCGCATCCGGGAATTCTTGCAGTATTCAGCATTATTTTTATAATTATTGAAATTATTGTTCTTGTTCTTTATTCTTCCGGTTCCGGCAAAAAGGGGCCCCTGTCTTTTCTGGTTATGTTTATTCCGGTTTTTCTGGTAATTCTGCTGGTGCTGTTCGGCCGCTATTCAGAGGGCGCATCGAAGGAAGGCGGAGGTCTGATGCAGCCCACGCTGTTCAGGTTTGATTTTTCGGATTATGTGAAACTGGAAAGCGAAATAAAGATGGATAATGATCTTGTCCTGCTGTTCCGAAATTACGGGTATTTGAATTCAGTTTATCTCAGAAGGTTTTATCTCTCCGGGTACAAGCCCGAGCGGGGCTTTTTCCTTCAGTCCGGCCCCGACGAAGACGAACAGCAGTTGACGCTGCCGGACAAACCGCTGAGACTTGATGTAGAGCGTTATGCGCGAAGAGTACAGTCCGAACAGGAATATTTTATTGTCAATTTTGATCCATCTTCTTTGATAGCGATGAATTATCCGGTAGAAATCAGTCCTCTGACCAACTGGAAGGGGTCTTCTTTTCTGCAGAATTACAGGGTTTTATCGGAATCGGTTGAGTTGCCCTCATGGGAACTTTCTGAAGCGCCCCTTCTTGAAATGGACAGCGATTTATATGAATTTTATACCGAATACGGCGGCGATTACAAGGTTAAGGAACTTGCCGAAAATATTACCGCCGGCCTGGTTACTCCGTACGACAAGGTAATAGCAATAATGTTTTACCTTCATGATACATACTATTATTCGCTGAAGCCGGGAGTAGCCGCCGACGGCAATCAGCTTCATCATTTTCTGTTTACCGGCAAAAAAGGATATTGTTCATATTTCGCTTTTTCAATGGCGCTTATGTGTCGAAGTCTCGGTATTCCGGCAAGGGTTGCGGCAGGATTTTTTATTGATCCGCAAAGCGGGATACTGAATGTTTATCCTGTACGGGAGGATATGGCTCACGCCTGGGTTGAAGTACCCTTTGAAGATTTCGGCTGGGTAGAGTTTGATCCGACAACCGAGAGAATCGCCCCCGGAGAGGATATAACGTTCGGCATGCTTGACAGCAGCGAATATTCGGAGCTTGTCGAGGAGATATTCGCCAACGAGTACTCGATTGATTCCGCATATTCCGATGAAAATGATTCGTCTTCAGATATTTCAGATTTTAATTCGATGATGAAGAAAATCGGAAGAATTTTAAAGCGCAATCCTGTAAAGATTATTCTGCTGCTTTACACGGCTGCAGTACTGCTGATGCATCTTCTGGAGTCTGTCCTGCTAAGATTCGGTTCCGGTAAAAGTATTATTAAAAGGCAGTATAAGCATGCAGTTCGTCTTGCTTCCGCTTTCGGGTACAGAAGGGCCGCCGGAGAATCGATTCTTGAGCACGCGGAACGTGTGGAAGAAGGCCTGGCCGCTGCATTCCGCCGTCTTGCAGAAACCTATCTTGAATCGGTTTTTTCTCCCGGGTCCGGTTCTGAAGCAGTGCCTGAAGTTCCGAAAAACCATGCTGATTTCATCAGGGAATTCCGAATGCAGTCCGTGTTTAAACGACTGTTGCTGTTTGTTTTTCCGTTCATCAGATTCAAGTCAGGAAGGAAGTCAGTTCCTGGATCTTTAATTATTATTCTGATGCTGCCCTTTATGTTGACAATGACTTTACAGCCTGTTTCGGCACAGGATTCGCCGGATTTTCAATTCTATCTTGAAGCTGCCGAAAGGGAACAGGATTCGGAAAATTACGAGGCAGCCCTGCAGCTTCTGAATGAAGGCATTGCCCTGTATCCGGATAATTGGGAGCTGAAAAAAGCCGCCGGAGATTTATATTCGGATCGTGAACTTTATAATCTTGCCCTTGAACAATTCAATCTGGCACTGGAATTAAATGCCGGCAATATAGAAATACTGTATGCACGCTCTGTTACGGAAGGCCTGTTGAATCTGGATCAGCAATCCATTCAATCTCTGGAAGAGATTCTGTCGCTTGTTCCGGATCATTATGATGCGCTTGCAGATCTCGGGTGGATGTATTTTAAAACCTTCAGGCTGAACGAAGCCGAGGAGCTTCTTCTCGGCGCCGTCAAACTGTATGAAGATTCTCCGATTCTGTATATGACGCTCGGGACAGTCTACTCCGGGATGTATGATTATGAGGAAGCTGAAAAATATTATCTGAAATCGATAAGCATGGCCCTTGATAAGGGCTGGAATTATTTCGCTTCAGTATCATATTATAATCTTTCGCTTCTGGAGCATGGATTTTACCGTTTTGAGAAAGCTCTGGAATACACCAACAATTCGATTGAAACCGGAGAAAGGGCGCCGGGATATATAGCACGGGCTGAAATCAACCTGGGAAGACTTGATTTCAAATCAGCATATAATGATTATCAGACGGCTTATACACTGGACTCCACACCGCTTGCCCTGATGGGACTGGCGGATCTTTATCTTACTTTCGGAAGGCTGGATGAAGCGCTTTCCCATATCAGGGAAGTTATAAACCATAATGATGATTCCTGGATGTATTACTTTGGGGTTGACCCGGAGCGACACCGGATGGAGACCGACAGGTTATTGATGGAAATCTATTACGGAATGGAAAATCGTGCCCGTTTCAGCCCGGAACATGGATTCGGGCGGATAAAAACCCTGTTTGACCGGCTGCGCTTCCGGTGCCTGGGCTGGTTTCATGAACGCAGATACAGATCTGCTTCTTTTGAAGTAGGATGCTCAAATGAGCAGCAGGGAAACCGGCTGGATGCCGCCTGGTCATTTTATATAGCCAATTTCAATTACCGGAAAACAGCTTCAGGGTATCTGAAACAGGCCGAGGCGATTGAGACGGCAGTTGCTCCCGGGGCCGAAGGGTCGTATCTGCTGGAAACCGGCCGACTGCTTGGAGACGTCAAGATGCTGAACAGGGCTCTGAATATTCTTGATCCGGAATGGGAACGGATGTCTATTGCCGAAGCCGTCGCCGGGATTCTGGTACGAAATAAAAGAAACCGCGACATCAGTATGTTAAAGCTCGCAGAACGGTTGTACATTTTAAATCCGGGGATGTTTATAACCGAAGCGATACGATTTCCTGTTAATATTAATTTTAAACCCGGGTTCTTTTTGAAGAGGGCTTTGAAGCGTTCAGGGTTCAACATTTTATCAAATAATCAAGATAATAGTTACAGATATAGACTTACTGCTGCCGATAATCTTGAAGAGGGTAGTGTATATTCTGTGTATGACACTGTAACCGGTGATGTGATATTCCGGATTTCTGCGCAGAAACAAATAAATACCCCGGCAAAAGCCTCAGCATTTACTGCTGAGCTTAAAAAGAGGTTATTCAGAACAGCAGATGGAGAGAGTTTTCCTTTTTAAAGGACCGGAGATTCCGGACGACATAATTGAATTAATCCCCACCGGTTTCGAAGTTCATAATTTCGATCCCGATTCAGGATTTTCTGATTATGAATTTTCCGTCATGCCGTGTTTTCTCTGTATGTGGTCCTATTACAAGGAAAACAGCGACGCTTTTGAAAAGCTGAATGTACCCGATGAAAGTCTGATTATAGTTTATAAACCCGACGAAGCGGAAGATATTGTCAGCTGCAGATTTGTTTATCAATTTGTCAGAAGCGATCGGCCGGACGCACTTAAGCGTTCCCTGCGTAATCTGAAAAAAGTCATACTGAGAAATCATGATTATCTGAAGGCCAAGAACCTCAACAAAGAGCTGCTTTCTATCGGAATAGCCTTGTCGGCTGAAAGAAATAACGACAAGTTGCTGAATGATATTCTGTATAAAATCCGCCAGATTACAAAAGCCGACGCTGGAAGTCTTTACCTTCTGGAAAAGATAGAGGACAGTGATGAACAGAACATGCTGTTTAAAATCGCGCATAATGATTCAAACCCCAGCGACTTTACGGAATTCAGAATGTCGCTTAATACCGAATCTATTGCCGGGTATGTTGCGGTAACTTCAAATGTACTGAATATACCGGATGCTTATGCTATTCCGGATTCGGAACCGTACAGTTTTAATAACAGTTACGATATAGCTACTGATTACCGCAGCCGCAGTATTCTGACAGTTCCGATGCTGGACCATCATGAGAATATAATAGGTGTAATTCAACTTATCAATCGTAAAAAAAGCTTTAAAAAGATTCTTGAAAATGCTGAAGATGTCGCAGAATTTGTTGAACCATTTGATAATGAAGATGAGAATATAGTTCTTTCACTTGCGTCACAGGCGGCGGTGGCACTGGAGAACAACATTCTCTACAATGAAATTGAAACCCTGTTTGAAGGTTTTGTTGCCGCTTCAGTAACAGCGATTGAATCGCGGGATCCTACCACCAGCGGTCATTCGAGCCGGGTGGCGGCTTATACTGTTGAAGCCGCCAAAGCTATTAATACGGAGCAGAACGGGATTTTTGCAGGCGTAACCTTTTCTGATGATCAGCTGAAAGAACTTCGTTATGCAGGGTTGCTGCATGATTTTGGAAAAGTCGGCGTCAGGGAAGCTGTTCTTGTAAAATCAAAAAAACTGTACCCGGGACATCTGGAACTGATTAAACTCAGGTTTGCCTATATTAAGAAATGTATCGAACTTGAGTATGCGGATCACAAAGACCGCAAACGGTTTGAACAGGAACTTGAGGAAGCGGATACCGCTCTTGAGGTAATAACAGCCGCCGATGAACCTGCCATCAATATTGAAGATCCGGTTTCGCGACTGGAAGAATATAACCGAAAGAAATATACTGATCCGGACGGGAATGAATCACCCTGGATTACTGATGAAGAATATGAACTGCTAAGTATCAGGAAAGGCAGTCTGACGGAGAATGAAAGAAAAGAAATTGAATCTCATGTAGAACATTCGACTGATTTTCTTGAGAACATTCCCTGGACAAGCACCCTGAAGGGTCTTCCTGATATTGCCCGCGGCCATCATGAGCGTATGAACGGGACGGGCTACCCGGATGGAAAATCCGGCGGAGAGCTTAGCCTTCAATCAAGAATAATGGCCGTTGCCGACATCTATGATGCGCTGACTGCCAGCGACAGGCCCTATAAACGGGCGCTTGACCCGGAGATCGCAATAAAAATAATTCTCGAAGAAGCGGCGAATAATCATCTGGACAGTGCAGTTGTCGATATATTTATAAAGAAAAAAATATATGAAACCGGAGTCGATAAATGAAAGTTCTGGGGATAATCAGTTCCGATAAAAAACTGAACCAAACTGTAAACGAGGCTTATGAGACGTGGGAAAAGAAATCCTATAAGCTGGTGTTTATTACTTCTGAAGATGAAATTTATGAATTTATCAACTATGAACTGCCGGAAATAGTTGTTATCAATTTTTCTGATCCGGAGATACCTCTTGATTCCCTGGTCGAACGGCTTGAGGATGATGCATGGCTTCATTATTTCGGCATCATCGGACTGTATGATCAGGATCTGAATGATGAAGATCTGCTTCTGGAAAGATTGAAAAAGATAAATGTACTTACCCTGATGAACGCATACAGGATACGTTCTCATCTGATGAAAAGCGTCGAAATTATCCGTGATAATTATCAGATTATTTTTCAGCGAGGTTTTGCCTCAAAGATTATGGAAAGTTCTTCCGGTTCTTTTTCAATACCGAACGATATCCTTGCTGTACCCATTTATGCAGGTATTGCCGCCACAAGCCTTTCCCAGTCGGGAAAGATCGGTCTGGATAAAAAGATGCACTTACAGCTGGCGCTTGCAGAGCTTATCGTAAACGGCATAGAACACGGTAACTGCGGGGTTACCTATGATGAAAAAACGGATTTTATGGAAAACGGGGGTTCTGTTGTTGAGCTGGTGGCGGAAAAGTGCAGGAACAGGAAAGTGGCCTGTAAAAAAGTCCATTTCGAATGGGAAACTCATAATGATTTTACAAAATATGTAATACGTGACGAAGGCCCCGGATTCGATGTAGAAGAGCTTAACAGGGTTCTTAAAAGTCAGGATGATTTATCCCTTCACGGCCGTGGAATTCGAATGGCCCGGCATTTGTCGAAAGATATATATTATAATCAGATGGGAAATCAGGTTACTATTGTAATTGAACATGAAGAACAGGAGACTCAGCCCTTCCCAATCAGATTCAGAAAGGAAGAGATTCTTGAAGTAAAGAGAAACGATACTATTTTTCAGGAAGGTGAAGCAAGTGATTACCTTTATTATATTGTAGCAGGCAAGTATTATGTGTATCATCGTCGTAAAAGAGTCGGGGAATTGAACCAGAACGACATTTTTATGGGTGAAATGTCGTTTCTGTTAAGTAACCAGAGAAGCGGCACGATAAAAGCGGCAGATACAGGTAAACTGATCAGAATTTCCAGAAAAGCATTTGTTACCCTTGTAAGGGATTATCCATATTACGGGATATTTCTATCCAGGTTGCTCGCCCGCCGGCTGGCGCGTTCGAATGAACAGAATGCACAGCTTACGGAGAAAGTGAGGAAACTGGAAACGATTCGTACAGGAGTTTAACGGCTGAGCAGCGTTATGATTTTACAGCATGAAGGATAAATTAAACTTTTACATTAAAATATTTGAAAATTCTTCTGAAGGCCTGTTTTTAATAAACTCACAGAGGCATATAAAATTTATTAATGAACGATGCACGGAACTTACCGGATGGAAGGTTGAAGAAATACTTGAGAACCAGGAGAAATTTCTCGGGTATTTCACATTTACCAACGGTTCAGGTCTGGAGCATCTGGTTAAACTTGAAACCCTCTCCGGGGAAGAGATAACACTCAAGTATTCGTATGTCCGGCAAACCGGCGAGAACGAGATTATACTTGTAAACCTTGAAGAATATCAGGAAAAGGAACTTGCCCCATGGAAAGGCAATGTCTACAAACATCTGTATTATAATCTTCCTGATCCTGTAGTGTCGTTTGATGTAAAAGGCAATATAATCACAGCAAATCCCGCTGTGACTACGCTTCTGGGCTGGGATAAGAATAAATTAGCAGTTGCAAATGATCTTTACGCGGATGCCAATGCTTTTATTTTCAGGGTCAGGGAGCTGGTGATTTCCAGGGGACAACTCAGTCAGTCGGTGGTATTACAGACTCAGCAGGGCGGAGAAAAGCGTTTTCTTGAAACCATATGGCCTCATTTTGACAACAAATATGATTTGTCGGGATTCACAGCGCATTTTCAGGATTTATCCAGAGAGGACCTTCTGAAGGCCCAGCTTGATGCAAGCCAGACAAATTATAACCGGTTATTCGAAAATTTTGCGTCGTCTATAGTAATTGTTGACGAGGCCGGGAATGTCGTGAATATGAACAGTGCCGCAGAGGCGCTTTACGGATGGTCACGTGAAGAAATGCTCGGCGTTCCATATGATGAATACTTCTCCGCAGGCACAGGACGGCCGACAATTCAGGAACTGATTAAGCTTGCAGGAGACAACGGCGGAAAATATATTGAAATCGGAGTTCCCCGGAAAACCCAGAGCGGTGATCAGCTTTATGTATATGTTACCTATTACATTATAGATCTCAGCGGTGAGGGAATGTTTGCTCTTTTTGTTCTGGAGAAAGACCTTACAACCCGCATCCGGCTGGAAAAGCAACTTGAGGAATCTGTTTATCAGGTTAAGGAGACACAGGCGGCGGCTATTATGGGTTTTGCAAAACTGACCGAATTCCGCGATCACTGTACCGGCGAACATCTTGAGCGAATAAAACTTTATACCCGTATTCTTGCAAGGGCCCTGAAAAAGCTTCCGGAATACAGAAATTATATCACTGATGAATATATTGAAGACCTTTCAATGTCGTCTATTCTGCATGATATCGGCAAAGTCGGAATTGAAGACTCTATTCTCCTGAAAGCAGGCAAACTGAGTAAAACCGAGTTCGAGATTATGAAAAATCATTCGGCCATGGGCGGCGATGCTCTTTCGGTAATAGACAAGAATGTAGGTTACAAATCGTTTCTTACCATCGGGAAAGAGATTGCTTCTTATCATCATGAAAGATGGGACGGCAGCGGGTATCCGGACGGTCTCAAGGGACAGCAAATCCCCCTGTCTGCGCGGATAGTAGCGCTTGCGGATGTTTATGACGCGTTAATCAGTGAGAGACCCTACAAAAAAGCTTTTTCTCATGAAGAGGCTATCAAAATGATCCTGGAAGAACGGGGCAAACACTTTGATCCGGATATTGTCGATGCGTTTAACAATTGCAGAGATGAATTTAAAAATATTGCTCAGACGGAATTTCCGAACAGGAACTGACCAGGTATGTTGACATTAAACAATTGTACATTTATTCTCTAATCCATGAATCTTCGTAAAATATTGACCAAAGACGTAATCACCGACGATCTCAAAGGTGAAACCAAGGAAGAGATTATCAATTCTCTGATAGATCTTCTTGTTTCCGCAGGAAAAATCAGTAACAGGGAAAAAGTCAAAACCTGTATTATGGAACGCGAGGCAAAGATGTCGACAGGAATGGAAGCCGGTGTGGCCATCCCTCATGGTAAAAGCGATGCAGTAGACGAACTTGTCGGCTGCGTAGGGATAAAAAAGGGCGGAGTTGATTTTGATGCTTTTGACAAACAGCCCAGCCAAATTTTTGTAATGACTGTATCTCCGCTTAACCGGACAGGTCCTCATGTGCAGTTTCTTGCAGAAATAAGCAGATTACTGCGGGACCCGAAAGAGCGTAAAATGCTTGTAGAGGCCGAATCTGTTGATAAAATTTATAAAATAATCTGCGGTTGATCATGACTCATTTAATGACGATTCTTGTCTTACAATTGGCGGTAATAATTGCGGCCGCCAAATTCCTGGGATGGTTTTTCCCTCGCCACCTCAGGCTCCCAAAGGTTCTCGGCGAACTTGTAGCCGGAATGATTATCGGGCCGTATGCCCTGGGCAGTATACCTGTTGAAATACTTCATGGCCCGCTTTTTGCGATACCTTCGGGAGGCGAGCTTTCGGTTTCACCGGAATTATACGGTTTTGCGGTAGTTGCTTCTATTGTACTTCTGTTCTCTTCCGGTCTTGAGACGGACCTGCCTACATTTCTGAGATTCTCCGCAAAGGGTTCATTCGTTGGACTGGGCGGGGTTATTGTTTCCTTTATACTTGGTGATGCCGTAACAGTTCTGCTTCTTCCCTCCGTGCATTCGTTTATGCATCCTTCAGCATTGTTTCTCGGAACACTCTGTACCGCGACATCGGTAGGCATTACCGCCAGAATTCTGAGCGAAAAACGAAAAATGTCCTCGCCCGAGGGGGTTACGATACTCGCCGCGGCAGTGCTGGACGACGTTCTCGGAATAGTCCTTCTGGCGGTTGTTGTGGGCGTATCAAAGGTTGCAACAACTCACGGCCATATTCCATGGGCGCATATCGGATGGATTGCTCTGAAAGCCTTCGGTTTCTGGATTGCTTCTACCGTTATAGGTATTATTGTTGCACCCAAACTTACAAAAGGGCTGAAGCGTTTTAAGTCGATGGATATTATTACTTCAATGTCTTTCGGCATAGCATTATTTTTATCCGGACTTGCCGAGCTTGCGGGGCTTGCAATGATTATCGGGGCCTATGTAATGGGGCTTGCCCTCTCCCAGACAGACATTTCACATGAAATAATGAAGAAGATGGAAGGTGTATATGAGTTTTTTGTACCTGTTTTCTTCGCGGTTATGGGAATGATGGTAAATTTCAGGGCAATGAGCGGAATATGGATTTTCGGTTTAATTTTCAGCTTTTTTGCGATAGCAGGTAAAATGTTCGGTTGCGGGCTCCCCGCTTTTTTTGCAGGATTTAATTTAAGGGGAGCTTTGAGAATAGGCTGCGGAATGCTTCCCCGCGGTGAGGTGACGCTTATTGTTGCCGGTATAGGATTGTCAACCGGCGCTATCGGTCATGATCTTTTCGGCGTGTCCATAATGACCCTGCTTGTAGCCAGTATTATTGCTCCTCCAATGCTGATAAAAAGTTTTGAAGGCGGCTCAGGTTATAAAAAGAAATTTGCCGCTGCAGCCCAGCAGGAAAATACCCAGAGTATTGAGTTGAGTTTTCCGACTGCAAGAATGGCCAGGTTTATTCTTGAACTTGTACTTGATTCATTTCGAAATGAAGAGTTTTTTGTTCAGCAGATGGATTTCGGCCGGGACATCTATCATGTCCGGAAAGATACTGTAACAATTACGGTGGTTATGAATGATTCGACTCTTACTGTCAACACGCAGCCCGAGAATGAACATTTTGTCCGGCTGCTGATGCTTGAAGAGATTCTTGTTCTTAACGATTTTCTCGGCGGTCTTGAAGGAATGAAAAGTCCCGATATGATGGGGGCTGAAATTATGCGGGGGATGTTTGCGTCTTCCGGTTCATATGAAAGCAATTCACCCGAGGATGACGCCCTCAAAAGCTGACAGTCTAAGCTTTTGAGGGGAGTCAGCCCTTGTTCCCGGACGTAATTCGGTTGAAAGCAGGATTTTTTCGTTTTCTTTTACAGCAAGCTCTG
This sequence comes from Spirochaetia bacterium, assembly GCA_963675665.1. GTDB lineage: Bacteria > Spirochaetota > Spirochaetia > UBA9216 > UBA9216 > Thalassospirochaeta. The sequence continues at coordinate 257,550 of OY776510.1, read as the reverse complement.
CCGGTTTGTTTCCGAAATTAAGAAAGACCCGTACCGATTCGTTATCATCTGCAATTCTGCTGAATCCTAAAACTGTTTCCGGCAGCAGTTGTTCTGGAATTATCTCCATACGGCCGAACCTTATTGCTTCAGATGCCGCCCGGAATTTGAGAAAACTCCTGATGCAGTGCAGGATTGAACCTTCGTCGGATTCGGCGGACCGTACATTTATTCCCTTCTCCGCCGATATCTGGTTTACCGGAAGCCACGGCCCGGTTTCGGGAGGGCAGAAACCCGCATTCTCAGAGTTGTCCCACTGCATTGGCGTGCGGACGCAGTCACGGTTTAGAGCTCCGTTTACTTTCCGGTTTATAATGTTGAAAATCGGAGCGGGAAGCTTTTTGAACGGAAACGACACCGGATCAAGCGAGTCACTATGTTTCAGTTTCATATCGGTCATGCCGATTTCCTCTCCGTAATAAAAGAAAGGAATGCCTCGTGCTGTTATCTGAAATGCGGCGTTCAGTCTGGCTTTGGCGTGATTTTCTCCGAGGCGTGATATTCTTCTGGTTCGGTCATGATTTGAAAATGCCCAGACCGGTAACAGCGGACAGGCAAATTTCTCCTCATATTCAAGAACAAGGTTTCGAAATGCTGCGGCTGTAAACGGTACTGACGCGCATTTAAAGGCAAAGGCGGAATGAAGCCCCCTGTTGCTGCAGAAACGAGCTACCGTATCAGGCGTTCCGAAGGTTTCGCCTACCATAAACCTCGGAGGATTTTGATAGCTGTCCGTGAGTTTCCTGAGCTCGCGGCTGAAATCAATGCTTTCAGGAAGGTTCTGGGTTCGGCAGGTTGATTTGAAAAGCATTCCGTCGTTATTTTCATCGGGAAAGAGTTTCCAGCTAAACGGGCTGTCCCGGAACTCCTTATCTTCAAAAATAGAACCTATTATATCGAGCCGGAAGCCGTCTACGCCTTTATCAAGCCAGAATTTAAGCACGCCGAATATTTCATTCTTTACGTCAGGGTTCCGGTAGTTGAGATCCGGCTGAAACGGCAAAAAGGCGGCCCAGTACCATTGCGCTGTATTCCGGTCCCATTGCCACCCTGAACCGCCTGTCTGGCTTTTCCAGTTGTTGGGCGGGCGTCTTCTGCCGAATCTTTTGTTTTTGCCGTCCTGCCACACGTACCAGTCCCGTTTAGGATTTTCCCTGGATGATGCCGACTCTGCAAACCAGCTATGCTCGCTGCTTGTGTGGTTAAGGACCATGTCAAAGATTACATACATATTTCGACGGTGGATCTCTTCAATGAGGGTAAAAGCATCATCCGGATTGCCGTATTCGGGAGCTATACCGAGATAGTCGCTGATGTCATAACCGAAATCACGCTGAGGGCTGGCGAAAAACGGAGACAGCCAGACGGTTTCAAAACCTGTCTCTTTGATATAATCAAGTTTGGATATAATGCCGCGTAAATCGCCTGTTCCGTCTCCGTTCGAATCGCAGAAAGAACGAGGATAGATTTGATAAACGCTGGTGCCTCTCCACCACTCTCTGCCTTCGGGGCCCGGTTTAATCACCCGTGTTTTTTGCTTCAAGCCTTTCCAGCGCCCAGAGCGTATATTTACGAACCCGTCTGTCCGGATCATCCTTCAGTTCCTGAAGCAGGGGTTCTCCGTCGGGAGTGTTCAGTTTTTCAAGAGCTTTAAGGACCTCAACCCTTACCTCCGAATCCGGATCTCTGGCTGCCAGCACTATGCCCTTGAAGGCTTCCCTTGTCTGGATTAGTGCCAGCACGGCAGCAGCCTGCTTGCGGACATCCGGATTGCGGTGTCTCAGTTTTGCAACAGTTGTTTCAATATACCCTGTTTTCAGAAGAATTTCGGCAAGGATTTCACGAAGCGAAGATATTTCTTCCTGAAGAACGGATTTAACCGCGGCTTCGCATTCTTCTCCCATTTCCCTGAAAGCGTCTGAAATATATTCCCTTAGCTGGGGAGACGCGTCCTTGAATAATTCCGTCATCCGTTTTAGTCCTCCGGCGGTGGTCTTTTTTGCGAGCGCTGCTGTTGCGGAAGCTCTGAGTTCATCGTCTTCGAGTGTGTCGATGAGTATTCGGATTGATTCATCCCTGCCGGATTCGCCGAAGCCGTAAACGGCAGCAGCTTTTACAGGATATACTTCGTTTTCGTCGGCAATAACTTTTTTAAGTACTTCCAGCGCCGACGGAGTTCCATATTCAGCTATTACAGCTGCGCTTTCCCGTCTGACGCGTTCAACCGGGTCACGCAGCATATCAGTCATCTGGCTGATCAATTTTGTTTCACCGTAACCCGCCAATGCCCAGATGCTGGATATCCGAACTTCAGGATCCGGATCCTTGGCCGCTTCCCTGATGTCGTTAATAAACTGTTTCAGTCCTGTTGCCGGCAAAGCGCTGATCAGCGCCGACCGTGTTTCAGAATCGGTTGAACGAAGCAGCCCGGCAACCCTGTCGGTAAAAGCGGCTGAGTCGTAACTGTTAAGAATAACCGCGAATTCCTTCTGTTCGGAATGCGACAGCAGTTTCATGTGTTCCAGTATAACCTGAAGACAGCACGTCATCTTAAGCTCGCCCAGAATCATGAATGCTTCTTTTTTTACTGAGGCGTCAACGGTTTGCGGATCGCTGTGAAGGATGCCGATTAATTCTTCGATATACATCGAAGGCGGAAAACGTTCAATTGTTTCCCTGAGCAAGACGGGATTCCTGAAATTACCCTCTTTCAGCAGTTTAAGCAGGGTAGGTATAAAAATACTTTCGCCGCGCAAAGGAAGCCTTGGAAGAATTATTTCCGTAAGCTGTTCATCGCCCGGGAATTTTACAAGCTGCTCGTTAAGCATCCCGAGGGCAATATCGCTGCCGCGCATTGAAATGCAGTCTACCGTTTCTATATATATTTCAGTGAAATGTTCTTTTGTCTTTTCCCTGAACTGGGGTGAAAAAACCTTTGCTGCAAGCCAGTCAATATACTGGTGGTTGCCGTCCCTCTTTAAAAGCCCGGCGGCCAGACGTGCAGTTGCCGGGTTGTCGGAATCTTTAAGATCTTTTAGAAAATTTGTACAATTTACCTGGCATGCTTTGGAAAGAAGGTTTTCTATCCTTCGGTACTCTTCCATGTCACCTGTATCTGCGTTTTTAAACTTCTTCGCAAGACTATGCTGTCTTTGCAGATAAAGCGCTGCCTGAAGCCGTATCTCCAGATCGTCCGAGAGCAGGAAATCAAATGCAGTGTTTTCATCTTCATCCGAACCGTCATGAAGCTGGCCAAGAAGATGTACAATCTGGGGTTTTACAAGTGAAGCTGTCTCAATTCTGTACAGTTCAGGAAAATCCCTGTCAAGACGTTTCCTCACTGCTGTCCGAACGGTATAGGAGGGATCATCAAGCAGCATTGATTTAAGAGTTCCGGCAAGACGTTCGTTGTCTTCGGGAGTGAACTCGGCTGCTGCTGCTGTTCTAATCTTCAACGAAGAGTCCTGAAAGGCATCCCATACGGAACGTACAGCCCTTTTCTCATCGCTGTAGAGCAGAAGCTTGATCGCGAAAAATCTTACCTCCCATTCGGAATCGCCGGTCATTTCAATTATTTCCTGAAATTTGTCTTCGAAAAGGGAAAGGGCGTATTCTCCGTCAAAATTTGTACCGGCACCTGCAACAGCAATCTTCTTTATAAGATTGAGATCACTGTTTTGGGTTATTGTTTTTTTGAACAGTTTTTCAAAAGCCGGTTTTGTTTTTCCTCCCAGGATACAGAAGAAAAGACCTTTCTCCGGAAAATGTTTAATAAATTTTTTAAGATAGCCGGTCTTTCGATAAACCAAAAACTGTTTTTCCCATTGCTCCGCCAGACCTGTGTCGGAAATAAGCCCGGTTCCGTTTTTCTCTGCTGCTTTTTCAATCATCCGGGATTTCTTCAACAGTTTGTTTCCGCTGTACTTTTCCCTGAAAGCGGCAATGCCTGAACTGTCGGAACAGATTTTGTCACAATTTTTCATAAAACTGTAGTTAAGAAAAAGCCTGATAATAATCAGTATAATCAGGACAGCTACGGCCCCGATTATTGTGATAATACTCCAGAGGGGCAGGATTAAGCCTGGTATGATTTCCATTATCTTTCCTCCATTGCCGATGTCAGACGGCTACATTATAAATTTCTATTGGATCTTTCTTTCCTTTAACTTTGACGGGAGTTCGGCGTTCCAGGTTAAAACTGTTGTCAAGCATGCTGCGTGTTGTTCCGGTAATTATTATTTCATCCGGTCCGGCCACACCTTCGAGTCTGGCCGCAAGGTTTACCGTATCTCCGATCATTGAATAGTCCATGCGTCTTGAGCTTCCGAGATTTCCTGCTACCAGGGGGCCTGAATGCATACCTATTCCGATTTTAAGCGATTTAGCTCTTCCCTTAAAGAATTTTCTTTGTTTTGAAGCTACAAGCTTTTGAATCTCGACAGCGCATGATACCGCCTTGATGGCATCTTCTTCCTTGTTTGAAAGTGGAACCCCCCAGGCTGCCATTATACAGTCGCCGATAAACTTGTCGATATAACCGCCGTAATTAATGACGATTTCAACAGCTTCGGTGAAATATTCGTTAAGTATTTCAATGATTACTTCAGGCTCCTGGGTTTCTGAAAAGGCTGTGTATCCCCTTATGTCTGCGAAGAAGACGGTTGCAATCTTTTTTGACCCGCCCGGACTTACCAGTTCGGGGCTTTCCATCAAATGGTTAATAATGTCGTTTGAAAGATACCTGGAGAACATATCCTTGATAACGCGCCTTTCTTCTATGGCGACGCTCATTTTGTTTTTCATCTCCATTTCGGCGCTCTGATCCTTGAAAAGCAGAGTTAATCCTTCATTTCGACCCCGTTTTCCTTTTAGCGGAGTAATATTCAGGGAGTAGTCGATATTTGCATCAGTCGTTTTCATAATTCCCTCAAGCCCGAGGAGGGTGTCGCCGGCAGATTCCGCTTTTTCTATAGCTGTCAGAACCTTTTTTGTGAGTTTTTTGTTAAAGAAATTATTAATCTGATTACCGATATTTCCATCCGAGAGGCCCAGTTTCCTGGCGGCTGCCTCATTAAAATAGTGTATGCTCCCGTCGGGATTTGTCGTGATAAGCAGATCCGACATGGAGCTGAAAATATTATTCTGATATCGTTCCATTGCTTCAATTTTCTTGACGTATTCTTTGAGTTGATTGTATAGGACGGAATTATGCAGCAGCCCTCCTGCAAATTTGGAAACAGATTCAAGAAATCTGAATTTGCTGCCGCAGTAAAAATTGTCCCTGTCTGAATTGAGGACAAGATATCCGATTTTTTCAGTAGAAGTGTTAAGCGGCAGAATTATGCCGCTGTTCATTTTCCCGTCAAGAAGAATTCCGGTGAAAGGAGATTTCTTTCGCTGCAGTAACACAATTGCTTCGCAGCAGTCTTCTGCAAAACGAATAAGCTCGGATCGGCGTTTCAACTCGGGCGGAAACGAATACCAGCCGCGCTGGTATACAAGCCTTGGATTCCCTTCATCTTCAGGATACAGATAAAGCCCTGCCAGTTCGGAGCGGCTGATGTCCAAAGTCTGGTCCACAAGAATGGAAATCATCGGTTGCAGTCTGTTTTCTGCTGAAAGCGCTGCGCACAGTCTTACTGTTTCATCTAAAATATCTTTCTCTTTTTTCATATATCTCAAATATATCATAGAATGCCGTAAATATGGTAGAATATAATTATACAGGATAAGCATTTGAGGGAAAATGATTAGTAAATTTTATTACAGGCTCGGTCTTTTTCTGGGAATAACAGGTTCTCTTATAGGCATTACCGGTTTTATAATGCGTTATTTCATAGCCGGAGACAGAACAGCAGTTACTTTTATAAATTATTCGTTGTGCTTTGCGGCAGGTTTGCTTGTAGTAACTATTACCTTGAGATCAAAACGAAATTCAGGGTTGAGATACTATTCCAAACAGTACCAGACAATGCTGCTTTACATTCTTGGAACAGTGGTCAGCATAAACAGCGGAGACCTTGCCGGAGTAATTATATTTATTATCGCCCTTGTTCTTGCATACAGGTATTCCTTTCTCGCATCAAAAATGCTTCTTCTGACATTGGTATATAATTGTGCATTACTGCTTATACATGAATTATGGAAAGGCGACGCCAATATCAGTATTGTTCATGAACTGCTGTTTGTTATTGTCATATATGCTGTGTTTTATTTTATATATATTGATTTCAGTAAATTTCTAAGAAAAAGGTACTCCCGATTAAAAAACGAACTGGATATAGCCCGCAGGATCGTGCCGTTCGGGGCGGAACTGAAAAAACGTCTGACGGCTGCAGAGATAGAGAATGTCGAATTTACGCGGAAAGAATATGAAGTAATGTTGGCGCTCTGTTTTTACAGAATGGTATCAAATGAAGAGCTGGCGGGTTTCATGAATATTTCCGTAGCAACAGTTAAAAGTCATCTTAATAATATATTTTTAAAGACCGGCATTCACAGCAGAAGCCGGCTGATAGCTGTTTATAAAGATGTTTTTGCCGACCGGAGAATTGAAGAACCGCGATCTGCAACCGGCAGCAGATAATTCGTTACAGTCACGGCAAACTTCATTTTTCCTCGCGCAGATATGGCGATGCAAGCGCGGCAGGGGCCCCGCCCGCGCTTCTTTTACGGTTTTCCCAGACTGTTATTATTACCAGTACCGCTATTGTGACAAGATAGGGCATCATGTTCAGTATAGGGGCGGGAATCTCGGCGCCGGAGGCCTGAAGCCTGAACTGAACTGCGTTAATGCCGCCGAAAAGAATGGCTCCCCAGATTGCACGCGAAGGGTTCCAGAGCGAGAAGATCACCAGAGCAATAACAATCCATCCCCTGCCGCCGGTAATGTTCTCAGTCCAGCCCGGCGTATACGAAAGAGAAAGGTGTGCGCCGCCGATGCCGGCCATTATACCGCCGAAAACAGTTGAAATGTAGCGGACTGCAGTTACATTGATTCCCATGGCGTCGGCAGTCTGCGGGTTTTCTCCTACGGCGCGAAGGTTCAGTCCGTATTTTGTTTTGAACATGAAAAACCATGCAGCCGGAAGGAGCAGTAATACTATGTAGGTTAAAAGATCCTGGTTGAATACGGCTCCTTTTACCGGCAGCTTGGACAGGCCGGGTATTACTATTGCCTTAAATTTTGCAGCGTTCAGACCAATCATGTAGTTGTGGTTTGTTTCAGGGCCCAGTGTCTGCCCGAGAAAGCTTGCCATGCCTGTTCCGAAGAGTGTTATGCTCAGGCCGCTTACCACCTGTTGCGCGCGCATGGTTATGGATAGAAAGGCATGAAGCAGCGAAAGCAGCCCGCCGGTCAGCATCGCTGCAAGAATTGCTGCAAACAGGCTTCCCGTGTAATATGAAACTGTGAACGATATTACGGCCGCCATCAGCATTATCCCTTCAATTCCGAGGTTCAGGATACCGGATTTTTCCGTATAAATTTCTCCGATTGTAGCAAATACAAGCGAGGTTCCGGCTTTAAGCGTAATGGCAATAATTGATGATAGAAGCAGTATCATGACTTTGCCTCCGCTGTCCATGATATCCTGAGCCGGTATTCGGAGAATATTGAACCTGCAAGCATCGGGAAAAGAATCATGCCCTGCATAACTTCACCCATTGCCGAAGGCACTCCCATCATTATCTGTACGCTGTCTCCACCGACCAGAAGCCCGGCCATTATAATAGAGACAGGCACACATATAACAGGGTTGAGCCTGCTCATCCATGCGATAATAATTGCGGTATATCCGTATCCAAGCGAGAGTCCCTGCTGAAGTCTTCGCGCTATACCTGTGACTTCACAGGCTCCTGCAATACCGGCAACCGCGCCTGAAATAAACAGCGCAACAAGAATATTCTTTCCGATATTTACTCCAAGGACTCTTGCCGCTTTTTTATTATTACCTATCATCTGCAGCTCAAATCCCCATTTGGTTTTATAAAAAGCGAACCACAGCAGCGCCGCAATAACCAGAGCGAAAACCAGCCCCATATGGGCTCTTCCGGAAAGACGCGGAAGCCATGCCGCTTCCGGAAACCGGGCCGTCCCGGGAAATCCGTAACCATGGGGGTCGCGCCACGGGCCGCTGTAGATGCCGTCGTAGGCGATTATTGCGGCATAATTAAGCATCAGGGTAGTCAGGGTTTCGTCAACTTTCAGTTTAACCTTGAGAAAGGCGGGAATCCCTGCGTAAATTCCGCCGGCAACTGCACCGATAATAATTGCTGTCGGCAGCAGAATGGGGGCCGGCAGCCATGAAGACCAGAATAACGCTACCCAGCTGGCAGCTATTCCGCCGAAAACAAGCTGACCTTCAGCCCCGATGTTCCAGAATTTCAGTTTGAAGGCGACGGAAACCCCTATGCTTGTCAGAATCAGGGGAATAGCCTTGACCAGTGTTTCAGTAAAATCGCGCCAGCTTCCGAAAGCGCCTTTTAACATTGCCGAATATACTTCGAACGGTTCAAGTTTGACTGCGGCAAGCATTACTGCGGTAAGTAGAAGCGATACAATAAATGAAATTACCGGCGTCAGAACTGCAACAGCCGGAGAATATGTTCTACGCTTTTCAAAATGCATTCTCATTATCAGAGCTCCTTGCCTGTCATTCCGGCCATCATAAGCCCGATTTCATTTATATCGCAGCCGGCAGCTTCGACAAACCCTATTATTCGGCCTTCGTACATTACTCCGATTCGGTCTGAAATACTCATTAATTCTTCAAGATCTTCGGATATAAGCAACACCGCCCTGTTTTCATCCCGCTGTTTTACAATCTCGATTCTGACTGCTTCGGTTGCTCCTACATCAAGCCCCCTTGACGGGTATGCCGCTACAAGCAGATCTCCGCAGGCATCAATTTCGCGTGCCAGAATGGTTTTCTGAATGTTTCCGCCTGAGAGAAATTTTACATGAGTCTGGGTGCTGGGAGTTGTAATATTAAAAAGCGAGATCATCTTCTTTGCAAAATCAATAATACGCGATCTTCGCAGAACACCGCCGCTTATTATCGGTTTTGCACGATAGCCTTTCATAACCAGGTTGTTTGCCACGCTCATATCTCCGACTATACCCATTGCAATTCTGTCCGAGGGTATATGGCTTACCCCGGCGCGGATCATTTCAAAGGGTGTTCGGTTTGTGCGATTTATACTGTTCAGAAAAACCTCGCCTTTTTCAAGTTTGCGCAATCCGGTTACTATTTCAGTCAGTTCAACCTGCCCGTTTCCCGCGACTCCGGCGATGCCCAGGATTTCACCCCGGCGGACGGAGAGAGAAACATTATCCAGAACCTTCAGACCGTCTGCATCTCTGGCGGTTGCCTCTTTGACCTCCAGTACTGTTTCACCGGGGATGGAAGGATTTTTTTCAATATTGAAAAGAACCTCTCGTCCGACCATCAGGCGTGCAAGTTCAGCCGGGTTTGTCTCGGCGGTTTTCTTTACTGCTGTTACCTTTCCCTTTTTAAGGACCCGCACCCAGTCTGAAAACCGGATAACTTCATCCATCTTGTGGGTGATAAATATTGCCGATTTGCCCTCGGAGGTCATTTGCCTGATAATGTTGCAGAGCTCTTCCGATTCCTGCGGAGTAAGCACAGCTGTAGGTTCATCGAGTATCAGAATTTCAGCTCCGCGAAATATCAGTTTCAGAATTTCAACGCGCTGTCGTTCTCCGACGCTAAGCTCACCGACATAACGGGCCGGATTTACATTCAGGTTGTAATGACCGGAGATCTCCCTGACCCGGGCGGCTGCCTTTTTGAGGTTCGGTACAAATTTCAGATTGGGTTCACCTAGAACGACATTCTCGACTACCGTCATGGTGTCAATCAATTTAAAATTCTGATGAACCATGCCGATGCCGAGTTCCATGGAGTCCTTTGGTGAATGTATATGGACCTGGTTTCCGTTTACGAAGATTTCTCCCGCATCCGGTCTGTACAGGCCAATAAGTACATTCATCAGAGAGCTCTTGCCGGCCCCGTTTTCTCCCAGAAGTGCAAGCACTTCTCCCTTGAACAGTTCAAGATCAATATGATCGTTTGCAACCACTCCGGGAAATTCTTTTGTGATTCCGCGCATTTCAAGAACCTTGGGCGGACTGTCATGATCGATATAGCTGTCGTTTTCCAACATATGAAACACCCCGGAATCCGCATTGACTGCGGAAAAAAGCCCGGCTGACTGTCTGCCCAGCCGGGCCTGCAAGTTTTTAATTTCAAAAACGGGATTGTTCCCGTTAATATTCGGTAAATAGAATTCTACTGGTTTACCGAACCTTCAACGCCTTTTACGAACCAGCTCATGCCGAGCAGATCACCATCGGAGGGAACAGTTCCGGCGGCAATAGCAGCAGCGCCTGACTGATCATAAACCGGTCCGTTGAATACATCCCATTCGCCGGATTCTATTTTAGCCTTTTCTGACATTACAAGGCTTTTTACATCTTCGGGAACAAGCGGGCTGAAATCCGACAGTTTGACGACTCCGTCGTTCAAACCGCCCCAGTACGACTGGCTTTTCCAGGTTCCGTTCATTGCTGCTTTTATGGTTTCTGTATAGTAACCGGAAAATTCCCACATGGCGCTGACGAGAACTGAATCTCCTACGAATTTGGCCATGTCGGAATGGTAACCGATCGAATATGCACCGCGTTCCTGTGCTGCCTTCTGGGGTTCGGTTGTGTCCTGATGCTGGGCAATAATATCTGCGCCTGCGTCAAGGAGAGCAACAGCTGCTTCACGTTCAACAACAGGGTCATACCAGGTATTGGTCCATACAACCTTTACAACGGCATTCGGGTTGGTTTTTTGAACGCCGAGAGTAAAAGCGTTGATTCCGCGGACAACCTCGGGAATCGGAAAAGCTCCCACATATCCTATGATATCGGAACTTGTCTGAGCGCCGGCAACCATGCCGCTGAGGTATCTCGACTGATAGATTCTGCCGAAGTAGTTGCCCATGTTATCCAGGGTTTTGTATCCTGAACAGTGCTCAAAGATTACGTCGGGGTATTCCTCTGCAACTTCGTAAGTCGGATCCATATAGCCGAAAGATGTAGTCCAGATCATATCGAAGCCCTGCTGTGCGAATTGTCGGATTACCCTTGTTGCATCAGGGCCTTCCGGAACGTTTTCAACATAAGCCGTTTCGATCTTGTCTCCAAGGGCGGCTACTGCACCGAGGCGTCCGCGATCGTGCTCAAAAGTCCAGCCCAGATCTCCCGGGATACCGATGTAGACAAAAGCTACCTTGAATACGGAATCTTCAACCTCCGCTGTTGCGTCCGAAGATTCTTCCTGAGCTCCTCCAGCAAATAGCGGGAGACAAAGCGCAAAAAGAATCAGCACCAAAACTGCTGCTTTGTTCATTCTCATTTTAAATGCTCCTTCATTGAATTAAGACAACATTTTACTTCGTTGAAGCTCATAAATCAAGTGAAGCTAAAAAATCATTAATTTTAATTAAGAAAAGTCGGATCCCGGGGATGTTCTTTTTGTAACTTTTTAACGACAGACTCAACAGCAGCTCTGTCTGTATATGATCAGAGCTGCCGTGATGATTTCTTTTTACTCCTGAAGCAGGTTGAAATATGCCTGAAGCGTTTCTGAAGCGCCTCCGCCTCCGAGCAGTTTTTTGGTCAGCAGTTTGCCCAGCTGGACACCTTCCTGATCGAACGAGTTTATATTCCAGGCAAGTCCCTGGAACATTACCTTGTTTTCAAAATGTGCAAGAAGAGCGCCGAGGGCTTCCGGGTTCAGATCGGAGCCGTAAATAAGGCTGGACGGGCGCCCACCGTTAAATTGCCTGTTCGGATTGTCGTCGTCCTGCCCGAGCATAAAGGCCGTTATCTGGGCGGCGAGGTTGGCATTCAGTTTTGTCTGGCTGTTTGAGCCTTCGATTTCAAGATCGTAACCGCGTTGAGAACTTTTAAAACCTATAAACTGAAGCGGAACAATATCAGTGCCCTGGTGAAGCAGCTGATAGAATGAATGCTGCCCGTTGGTTCCCGGTTCACCGAATATTACGGGCCCGGTACTGTATTCAACAGGTTCGCCGAATCGGTTGACGCTTTTTCCGTTGCTTTCCATATCAAGCTGTTGCAGGTGCGCCGGAAATCGCGAAAGGCTCTGGCTGTAAGGCAGAACGGCCGTAGACGGGTAACCGAGAATGTTGCGCTCGTATACGCCTGTCATTGCATCCATCAGGGCCGCGTTTAACCTGATATCCGCTTCAAGGGCCCTTACATCCGCATCATGGGCGCCGGCAAGAAATGAATCAAATACGTCCGGGCCGAAAGCTAGACTGAGCACAGCCCCTCCGACAGCGCTGGTTGAAGAATACCGGCCGCCTATGTAATCGTCAATATAGAAGCTGTCAAGGAAGGCTCCGGATTCCGCCAGGGGGCTGCTCTGGCTTGTTACGGCAATCATGTGTTTTGCAGGCACAAGCTTTTCCGGCCCGGTTTTCCCGACGATATCAAGAACAAATGCCTGGTTTGTCAGGGTTTCCTGGGTTGTTCCGCTTTTTGATACAAGTATAAAAAGGGTTGTTTCAGGATCAATGGAGGCCGCAACGGCTGTTGCATCATCAGGGTCGACATTTGATATGAAGAGCGCATCCATCATTGATTTATTGTTTACTTCCGCCCAGCCTTCAAGCGCCAGGTAAAGGGCCCTGGGGCCCAGGTCCGAACCGCCTATTCCAATCTGTACTACCGTGTCGAACTTTTTGCCCGTAGATCCGAGTATTTCGCCGTTATGCACCTTGTTTGCAAAATCGGCTATCCTCTGCTTCTGTTCGGCGTAAAACGCGCCCAGGTCTCTGCCGTTCTCTGTGACTTTTGAGACGGTTTGACCGCGTGTCAGCTGGTGAAGCACCATTCTGTTTTCCCCGGTATTCATTCGGGTGCCGGAAAGAATCTCCATATATTTCTGAACCAGTTCCTGTTCAAGGCTGAGTTCGGCAAGGGTATCAATAATTTCCCCGTTCACGGCTTTGGCTGAATAGTTATATGTTAACCCTCCGCCGGCGTTTATTGAATACTCAGCTATGCGGGCTGAAGATATCAGCTCTTTCAGTGATATTTTTTTCATTGCAGCCAGTTTGCTGAAGGCCTTTGTTTTGTCTATGTTCTGATATTTTATTTCCGACATTATTATCTCCTATAAAAAGTCAACCACAAGCTAAAAATATAAGCTTATGATCTGGTCGGATATCAACCGACCATTACAGCTTCCCATGCTGCTGCCTGCATTTCCCTGTATTCTTTTCTAAAAGCCATTTTCATCGGATCAAACGGCTCTCTGGTTTTTAAAATTGTATATACCAAAGTGCTCATCTTGCGGGCGGCAGCTATTACACTCTTACCCGAGCCTTTCTGCTTCTTCATCGCTGCATACTTCGTCATTATTCGGTACGTCCCGGTCTTCTTTTGCATACGAACCATTCCCATCACCATCTGTACGAAGGCTGTCCTCAGTTCTACAGGCCCACGCTTTGTTATATGTCCATGATGTATTGTCATATTTGAGTTCTGCACCCATGGCACAAGCCCGGCGTTTGCTGCATATTTCTTCGCACTATCATATCTGCCGATATCGTCTGTATAGGCTCTTACTGTTGCTGCTGTTATTAGACCCACGCCTGGTATTGTCTGCAGAAGCTCAACATCTTCATCGTCCTCCACAAGCTCAGCCAAAACCTTTTCAAGCTGCTTGACTTGCGATGCCTGATTATCTATCATATCCAGTAACGGTATTACCGTTTTGGCAGCGCTTCCGTAAAAGTCGTGGTCCTCGAGACCGTTCAGGATTCGCTGCCTTTCTTTTTTACTCTGCAGCTGTCCGCGTTTGGTCTCTATTCCATAACCAAGTAATAAGCCATGCACCTGGTTCTTTAACGACACAACAGATTTTACCAGTATCGACCTGGATTTCAGCACCCTTCGAATATCCTCACTCTCTTGGGAACATAATATCGATTCAGGCAGCATGTCTTTCTCAAGAAACTCCGCCAGGGTGCGTGCATCATGTTTGTCTGTCTTTTTTACAGATTCATTCACTACCTTGAATTTCAAAGTATTCACTACAACCACTTCGACTCCAGCCTTTAACAGTTTATTGCGGAAATAACGGGCATTCCCGGTTGTTTCCACCGCTGCTCTCAACTCATATTCCTCTTCACAATATTCATCCAGCATTTTCAGAAATGCTCCATAACCATTTCCGCTGGTCGGATACATTCCCAATTGATCAATTTTTCGGTCTTCACTTAAAAGGCATACTGTAAACTGCGTTTTGTGAAGATCCACGCCAATACTCATCTTCATGTTCTATCTCCAATAGTTTGAAGCAGTGCCTATACGGTGAATTGTTCCATTCTCCTATCCGGTCTCGCAGACCATTGAATGTTTCGGTTACGGCTCTTCAATCTCCTAAACGGTCTCGCGGACCAGTAAAAATGTCGAACAGTAACCTTACTGCCTCAATTAAAGTTAAGGCAGTATATCAATTCACCAGCTCATGAAGACTTTTTATCATTCCTCCTTTAAAATTTTCCATCATGGATGGGGTTAGTGAATTGAAGTTTTCAAACAAAGTCCGGAAACTTCAAAATGCCGAAGACCATCGTGTTCTTCAGCATTAATTCTTAATCAAGCCCGGTTACGATAGCGGCAAGATTATCAAGTTCTTCCCTGCTGAGCGTAATACCCTTTCCCATTTTTTCATGGTCCGGTGCCCAGTCCCGGATGTCATATTTAGGATCTCTTTCGTTCCATGAGATCAGATTAAGTTCTCTTTTCCAACCCTTTGGTGATTCGGAAATTACACCGATGTGTTTGATTATTGTGTAGCTGAAATCCGCCATTTATCGTCCTTTTTTATTTTTCTCTGAATATATTACCAAAAGTTCAGGGAACTGTATATAATTCAGTTATGATTAGTGAAGCAATGAGGAAAAGGATTGACCGTTGTGCCTATGCTACAATGATTATATATGCCGCGTCGGTTAATATAATTCCTGTTGCATTGGTTAAGATCTCTGAAGAATTTTCAATCAATCTTACCCAGGCAGGCATGTTCGGGTTTGTTACTTCAGTTGAACAGCTGTTAATACTTATCCTGAGTATTTTCGGCGCCGCCCGTTTCGGAAAGATTAGAATGCTGAGGACTGCCCTGCTTATTACCGCTGCAGGGCTTGCAGCCTTTGCAGTCAGCCGATCATATGTTATGGCGGTCAGTCTGATCGTTATTACAGGTTTCGGCAACGCAATGATTGAGGCAGTGATAACACCGCTCGTAAATGATTTGCATACTGAAGACAGAGGTTCAAAAATGAATCTGCTCCATTCGTTCTGGCCGACAGGTATTTGCTTCAGCGTAATAGTATTCGGAGAACTTCTGACCCGGGGTGTTTCCTGGCGGGTTCTTTTTGTCGGAGTAGCTGTGTCAGCGGCGGCAGTTTATTGTTTCTATCCGGGAGTAAAAAAGGCAAAGCTTCCTCCGTCAAACTCCAACCCTGCGCATCTGGGCGGTATTTTGAAAATAAAACGTTTCTGGATGCTGGGTATGGCGATGTTTTTTGCAGGCGCAGGAGAATTTGCATATGCATACTGGGGCGCCAGTTATATCCAGATTCATTTTGATATGCTGCCGCGGGCCGGTGCGTTCGGATCAGCGGCTTTTGCGCTGGGAATGGCTGTCGGCAGGATAGCTTCGGTTAAGCTTGCAAAACTGTGGGGATTGAAGCGGTTATTAATAACTTCTGCTGTAACGGGCAGTTTTGTAAGTTTTTCTTTTTTTCTGATTAAAAGTCCGGCGGCGATTTACATATATCTTTTTGTTGTGGGAGTGACGCTGGCATGTCTCTGGCCCAGTATTCAGTCTTATGCTGCTTCGGTGATAGATGCGGATGCAACTGCGATTATGATTTTTCTGTCCTGTTTCGGTATCCCCGGAACAAGCGCTGCCATACTTATAATGGGCGTCATAGGTGATCTTTTCGGGCTTAGAACGGCATATCTTGTTGCCCCCGTGTTTATTTTTATGGTGGTTGTTTTTCTTTTGCTTGAGAACCGGGGCGAGAAAGAAAAAAATTATGGGAATCTCTAAAAACTGCAGTTTTTAGAGATTCCCTGATATAACAAGGAGTAGTTGCAGATGTTGAATAAAAAAGAAACCGCATTACTGGTAGTTGATATGCAGTACGGGGGCGGGGCTCCTGACGGATCTCTTGTAAAAATGCTGGACGTTGATGTTTCAAAACAGGAAGATATTGTTACACCTATGGTAAAGCTTAAGGACTTTTTTAATGCCAACGGCATGCTTGTCGTCAATATCAGGACTGAGTATGAAAAAGATTTCAGCGACTGGCAAATGCTGGCTGAACGTTTTGAAGTCAGGAAATACGGCCATTTTATAAAAGGGTCCGCCGATGCGGAAATTATTCCTCCGCTTGCCCCGCGTGAAGGAGAAGCTCTGATAGTAAAAAACAGGTGGAATGCTTTCTTTGATACGGAGCTGGATGATCTTCTTAAGGCTCAAAACATCAAAAACCTTGTAATTGCAGGAGCCGCAACGGATGTATGTGTGCTTGAAACCTGCAGCTATGCGTTTTCTCTTAACTACAACTGTATTATTCCGCGGGAAACAACAGCATCCTTTACTCCTGAAAGAAAAGCGCTCGGATTGGAGCTTCTTTCCTTCGGCAGGAGCAAGGTTGTCAGTCTTGATGAACTATACGGAATGTTCAGCTAAACCTTATGCATTTTCATCTTGCCGCTTTCAAGCCGGTTAATGGAGCTCCTCACAAAGATTATAGATACGATCATTGATACTATACTGCCTGAGGCAAGTCCGAACCATACTCCCCATATGCCGAGGTTGAAAACATGAATCAGAATCAGCATTACCGGAATTGCTACAAGAATGAGTCGCAACAGGGTAAGAAACAACGCCGGCAGCGGATAGCCTATGGCCTGAAAGAAAGAACGTCCGGTGATTCCAATCAGGGCCGTCAGATATGATACTCCAAGGACTCTGTACTGCATAACGGCATACCATTTAACTTTTTCAACATCTGTAAACGGGCTGAAAATCCAGGGGGCAAAGGCCACCATGAGGCCGGTCAGAATTCCTACCGAAACAAGACCAAGCAGCCATGCTTCTTTCATGGCGCTGCGCACACGGTCGAAATTGCCGCGGCCCGAGTTCTGTCCTACAATAGTGACTATGGCGGCGCCTATAGCGAATGCGGGCATAAGCATCAGCTGCTCAAAGCGGCCGCACAGGGCAAAAGCCGTAAGCGCAAGCTCGTCAATTTCAATAACTATCTTGTTGAAAACGAAGAAGCTCATGGACATTATTATCATTGCAAATGACTGGGGCAGCCCGATTGCCGCGATGTCCCTGATTGTTCCGGCTTTTATGTTTGATATATCCCAGTTTATCTTAATCGACGATTTATTTCTTATAAAAACATTTACCACGTAAACCATTGCCACCGCCTGGGCTATCACTGTAGCAATCGCCGCGCCCCGTACGTCAAGATTCAAAAGGAAAATGAATACGGGATCAAGAACAATATTCAGGACAGTGCCGATTATCATGGAATTCATTACGTACTTCATCAGGCCTTCGCCCTGAAGGATTCCCATGAAGATCATTGAGAAGAAAATTACCGGGCCGGCCAGAATTATGTATCTCAGGTATTCCAGACCATGAACGTAATAATCTCCTTCGGCGCCGAGCGCTGCCAGTATTCCGGGGGCAAACGGAATAATAATAGCCAGTGAAAGAATTGTTAGAATGAAACTGATCAACATCCCTGATTCTGCTGTTGTGCTGAGAATCTTTATATTTTTTTCGCCGATTGCCCTGGCTACCAGTGAGCTGACGCCGACCGTCAGACCGTTGCCAAGGGCCATAAAGAAAAACAACAGCGGGAAAACGATAGCCGTGCCGCCCATATATGACGGATCGGCAAGGTCTATTCTGGCTACCCAGAACGTATCGGTTACGTTGTAAACCACCTGCACAATCATGCCAGCGAACATCGGAACCGCCAGTTTGAGAAGAAGCGGACGTATGGGGCCGTCGAACATACCCGGAATTTCATTTACTTTTATATCATCGCTCATAGAATCAGAATGTCGGGATTAAAAATAAAGATCAAGTAGATGATTCTAATAATTTTAAAAGATTTTTAAGGGAAAAGTCCCGGAGATCAGGGAAACCCGGCCCGGATGGTTTTTCAAATCGCTTATATTTAAAGCAGTATCTTGACATTTATCGGTTTTTAGCCGCATAGATGTATTTATGCAACAGAAAATTGATTTCTCCGAATATACGCCGGTTCTTTTTACCCGGATTAAAAAAGGAATAAGCCCTCAGCAGCTTTCAAAGGATATTGTCTCCGGAGTTGTCGTGGGAATAATTGCGCTTCCTCTTGCCATAGCTTTTGCAATTGCGTCCGGGGTTTCTCCTGAGAAGGGAATAATAACCGCGGTAATAGCAGGATTTATTATTTCAGCCCTGGGCGGAAGCAGGGTCCAGATAGGCGGACCGACCGGCGCGTTTATAGTAATTATATTCGGGATTCTTGAAAAATATGGAACAGACGGGCTTCTTACGGCGACTTTTATGGCCGGAGTCATGCTGATAATTATGGGACTGCTGAGACTGGGAGCTCTTTTGAAGTACATTCCAAGAACACTTATTGTCGGATTTACTACCGGAATAGCAATTATAATTTTTACTACCCAGGTCAAGGATTTCCTGGGGCTTTCCATTAACGATGTACCGGCCGATTTTGCCGGGAAATGGCTGAGTTATCTGGGCAGTTTTGATACTGTCAATCCCTGGGCAGTCTTAACCGGGCTGTTGTCGGTTGCTGTTATTCTGGTTCTGCAGAGAATTAACAGAAAAATTCCGGGACCTTTGGCGGCAATACTGATAACAACACTTTTGGTATTTTTTCTTAAACTGCCTGTTGATACAATATCCTCCAGGTTCGGCAGTTTGTCGGGTTCTTTTCCGCCGGCAGTTCTGCCGGAGCTTGGTTTTGAACGGGTTATCTTTCTTTTTAAACCCGCCCTGTCCATTGCCCTTCTCGGCGCACTTGAATCGCTTCTGTCTGCGGTTGTTGCCGACGGCATGATAGGAAGCAGACACAGGCCGAATATAGAGCTTATTGCCCAGGGCCTGGCAAATATTGCCTCGCCGCTTTTCGGCGGACTTCCGGCAACGGGCGCCATAGCCCGTACGGCTGCAAATGTGAAAAACGGAGCGCGCACCCCTGTTGCCGGTATGGTGCATTCATTAGTTCTGTTGTTTATTTTTCTTGTGGCAATGCCCCTGGTGAAGTACATTCCCATTCCGGCGCTTTCGGGAATCCTGATAATTGTCTCATGGAATATGAGCGAACTGAAGGCCTTCAGACGTGTTTTCAATATTAATATATATGAGGTCCTGGTTCTTCTTGCAACCTTTTTTCTTACACTTTTTGCGGATATTACGACTGCCATTCTTGTAGGATTCTCACTGTCCATACTGCTTTTTATGAAAAGGATGTCGGATTCTGTTAATATAACGCCCCTTGTTTCAACCCGCCGCGGTGACGGAACCATATTCAGCGAGGAACTGGGCGTTGTTTCTGACAGCATTCTTATTTTTGAAGTGGACGGACCGCTCTTTTTCGGATCGGTAGCGGAACTCCTGAATATCGAGAAGCACCTCAGCAGTCCTCACCGTATCGTTATTCTCCGAATGCGGTACGTTCCAATTCTCGATTCAACCGGGCTGAACAGACTGCATGAGATAAACAGGGAACTGGAAAGGAAGGGAATAAGGCTGCTGGTGTCGGGAGCCTCCGAAACGGTCAAAACCAAGATTATTAACCTCGGAGTACTGGAAGCGGATTATGTAAAATCAGATATTGAAGGGGCTTTAAAAAAAGCGGAGGAAATTATTTCGAAAGGGTGATTTCCTCCGCCTGATTTTCCCGGCTGTTAAGCCGACTTTTAAGTCGCGATTACCATTGCTGTTTCATCGCAGGCTTCAAGTTTGGGACATTCAAGGCATTCACGCCAGAGCTTTCTCGGAAACTCATTCTTGTCTACAACTGTAAAACCCAGTTTACCGAAGAATTTAACCTGATAGGTCAGGGTTATGACCTGGGGTATTTTAAGCCTTCGGGCTTCTTCTATAAGATGTTTTACAAGCGCGGCGCCTATTCCTTTGCCCTGCCATACCGGATGTACTGCCAGGGCGCACACTTCACAGAGATCGGTCCAGAGCGGGGCAAGCGAGCCTGTTGCTATAACCTTGCCGCTCATTTTTTCCACAACAACAAAGAAAGATGTCAGTGAAGTTACAATCTTGTATTTGCTTCTCGGAAGCATAAGCCCCTGGGCGGCCATTGATGAAGTCAGATTATAAATGCTGTCCACATCTTCCGAGTTTGCGCGCCTGATTTCAAAATCACTTGTCATGGTAGGTCGCCGCAGTCGCTTTGATTTCGTCTGCCTGGCCGCCGTGGGCATTAATGCCTTTATGCACCATTGCGGTCACCCCGGTTGAAAGTCCGTAAAGGTTAATAAATCCTGTTGCATCATGATGATCGTAGGCGCTTTCTCCGAATGAGGCAAGGTCTTCTATATAGATTGAGTAGGGTGACTTACGCCCGGAAATAATTACATTGCCCTTATACAGAACAAGCCGGACCGAACCGGTTGTATACTCGGCTGCTTTTTCCATATATGAATCCAGTGCTTCTCTGACCGGCGTATACCATTTTCCGCAGTATACAAGATCGGCATATTTCAGGCTCAGGCTGTCCTTCATGCTGAGCGTATCATAATCCATCGTAAGCATTTCAAGTTCGCGTACAGCCTTGTAAAGTATCTCGCCTGCCGGAGTTTCATAAACACCGCGGCTTTTCATTCCGACAACCCTTGTTTCGACAAGATCGGCACGGCCAATCCCGTTTTCAGCGCCCAGTTTGTTCAGTTCGGCAAGGATTTCCATCCCCTTCATTTTTTTGCCGTTGAGAGCAACCGGAAAAGATTTTTCAAAATCTATTACAATCTCGGTTTCAGCATCAGGTGCAGCGTTGGGAGATTTTGTAAGCTGAAACATTTCTTCCTTGGGTCTGTTCCACGGATCTTCAAGATCTCCGCCTTCATGGCTCATATGCCAGATGTTCCAGTCGCGTGAATAAATATTTTTTTTGCTGATATTTCCGATCGGAACATTATGCGCTTTGGCGTAATCTATGGCCTGCTCCCTGCTCCTGATGTCCCATATTCTCCATGGCGCTATTACCTTAAGGTGCGGGGCAAGGGCCTTGAATGTTAGTTCGAACCTTACCTGATCGTTGCCCTTTCCGGTACAGCCGTGGCAGATTGCGTCGGCGCCTTCAGCGAGCGCTACCTCGGCAATATGTTTGGCCTGAAGGGGCCGGGCAATTGATGTTCCGAGAAGATATTTCCCTTCATATACTGCGCCGGCACGAATGATTTTGAAGAGAAAGTCGTGAGCAAATTCATCCTTTATATCTTTGATATAGAGTTTGCTGGCCCCTGATTTAAGGGCTTTCGCTTCCATTCCGTCCCAGTCTTCATCCTGGCCCACATTTGTACAGCAGCCGATGATTTCGGCATCGTTATAGTTTTCTTTCAGCCACGGGATAATGATCGAAGTATCGAGTCCGCCTGAATAGGCAAGAACAATTTTTTTAATTTTTTTATCAGCCATTTTTTTCTCCTGTACGCCCGCCACGGGCTGCGAAGCAGCGCCGAAGGTTTGCGGGCAGTTTATCTTATAATTTTATTTCCGTTAATATTTTATCTAAAATCTCAAATCCCTTATCCATTTCATTTTCGGAAATAACAAGAGGCGGCGCAATTCTGAGTATGTTTTTACCTGAACGCAGCAACAAAAGTCCATTCTCTTTCGCCTTTGAAATAATGTCGCCGCACAGTTTTATCCCTTCGTCGTCGGCTTTTCCTATTTCAAGTCCGCGCAGCATTCCCAGGCCCTTTACGGCGCCTGCGCACTGATGTTTTTCCGACAGTTTTTCAAGCCCCTTTTTCAGGTATTCTCCCCCGGCCTGTACGCCGGCAAGAAAGTCAGGGGTGAAGATGATGTCGAGAACCTTGTTGGCTACCGCGCAGGTAACGGGGCCGCCCCCGAATGTTGTTCCGTGCTCACCAATGTGAATCAGCTTGTTGATTTTTTCCGGAATCAGTGTTGCGGAAAGAGGCAGACCGCCGGCAAGCGGTTTCGCAAGGGTTATAATGTCCGGTTCAAGACCTACCACGGATGACGCGTAGGGAAAGCCCGTTCTTGCAATACCGGTCTGGACTTCGTCCGCTATCAGAATCACATCAAGTTTTCTGCAGAGCCTGTTAAGCCTGTCTGCAAAGCCTTCGGACATGACATCAAGTCCTCCCTCACCCTGAACCGGTTCAACAATGACCGCGGCAAAATCTTCAGTGAGTTTTACTTCAAGTTCTGATTCGTCATTAAAGCTGCAGAATTCAACTCCCGGAAGCAGCGGGGCAAAGGGATCCTGGTATTTCGCCGTGGGTGTACAGCTCAATGCTCCGAGTGTTCTGCCGTGAAAAGCATTGCTGAATGCAAGTATTTTGTATTTACCGTCGCCTTTTATACGTTTTGAGTAGAGCCGCGCGTATTTAATGGCCGCTTCATTGGCTTCTGAGCCGCTGTTGCCGAAATGAACAGCATCGAAATTACCGCTCGAAGTAAGTTTAAATCCGAGCTCGAGGCTGGCCTCGGTAGTATAGAGGTTCGAAACATGTATCAGTTTCTTCATCTGGTTAAACGCTGTTGCGGCAAGATCTTCCCTGCCGTGACCAAGCGCGTTTACAGCGATTCCGCTGCCGAAGTCGAGGTATTTTTTCCCCGCCTTGTCAAAGACGTAGCAGCGTTCGCCGTATTCAAATATGTGAAACGGTACCCCGTAGTTATTTGGAAACGGAACGTCATATGTTTCCGTCGTTATTTCGTATTCCTTTTTATGTTCCATTATGTATCCTTGTTCCAAGGCTTCCGACAAGAAGTTTTGCCAGGTCGCCTTTTTTATTATATCCGCCGATTATTACCGTATCGACGCCTTTTCTTAATGCTTCGACGGATGATTCCACTTTGGGAATCATGCCGCCCGTGATGACCCCGGCATCAATATTCCGCCCGATTCCGGCAGGCGTAAGTTCATGTATTATATCGTTATCTTTTAGAATTCCGGGTATGTCTGAAATAAATACCAGACTGTCCGCCGGAATTGATTCTGCAACTGCAAGGGCTGCTTCGTCCGCGTTAATATTGAGCGCCGTTCCGTTGTCGTCCATTGAAACCGATGAAATGACCGGAAGATATCCGCTGTCTGCAAGCGTTAACAGCAAAGACGGGTCTGCCGCTGTTACCCGGCCGGTTCTGCTGTTTTCCGCAACCGCTTCGCCTGTAAAAACACTTCCGTCGGCACCGCTTATTCCAACGCTTTTCAGGCCGGATAAAGCAAAAAGCCGAACTATGTATTTGTTCATCTTTCCGCCGAGAACCATATCGACAACGTCCATTTCTTCGGGACTTGTCTTGCGTACCCCGTTTTCAAAAACAGCTTCCAGGCCGAAAACAGCTGATATCCTTGTTACTTCGGCGCCGCCTCCGTGAACAAAAAAGAAACTGTATTCGTTCTGAAGTTCCGCCATCTCTTCCGCGAGCGCCGAAAGCGCCGCTTCATCCGATGCGGCACGTCCGCCGATCTTTATCAGGACTTTTTTCATCTTACAGTTCTCCGTAAACCCGCAAGCCGGCTGTTTCGTTAAACCCGAACCGGATGTTCATGTTTTGAACGGCCTGGCCCGAGGCTCCCTTGACGAGGTTGTCTATTACGGAAAACAGCATCAGGCTTCGGCCTTCGATTTTCCAGCCGATTCGGCAGGAATTGGACCCCCAGACGTCTCTGGTCTGGGGCAGCCTTGATGCGTCCCAGGAGATAAAAGGAGAATTTCCGTAGTATTCTGAGTAAAGAGCATTTATGCTTTCGTTTGAAAGCTGTGCTGCTGAATTTTCGGGAATGTCGATGATTGTTGTTATTTCCATACCGCGTTTCAGAGGTACCAGGTGCGGTGTAAAAAACAAATCAGCGTCAGCTGCTTTTCCGACAGCTGAAAGCGCGGCATCAAGTTCCTTCTTTATTTCAGGCTGGTGACGATGGCTTTTACCGGGAGCGTATGCGCCGCAGTTTTCAGTCCGCTCTACAAAAAGGTTGTTGAAGACGGCTTTTTTGCCTGCGCCGGAGACTCCCGACATTGAATTCGTTATTATTTTCCCGTCGATTCCGAAGGTTTTAATTACCGGAACCAGAGGCAGAAGCGTTGCTGTCGGGTAACAGCCCGGGTTGGAAATCAGATCGGCAGCTTTGATTTCATCCCGGTACACTTCACACAGACCGTAAACTGCCTTATCAAGCAGATCCTGCCGCTCCGGAGGCTGGCCGTAGGCCTTCTCAAAGATTACAGGATCCTTGATCCGGAAATCAGCCGACAGATCTATTACTACTGAATTATTAAAAAAGGGTTTGCATATTCTTGCCGATTCAAGGTGGGGGAGTGCTGCGAATGTTACATCCGGTTTGGCTGCGGCTGCCTCATCAATGCCGACCAGTTTTGCGCCGGTTGATTGCATTTTGGATTCGACAGCCGTATAAACACCGGGATCCGTTTCCTTAATGCTGTTTCCGGCGCGCGATGATGAAACTGCGATGATTTCACTGATTTCAGGATGATCTGCAAGGATTCTTAGAAGAATCATCCCCGTATATCCGGTTGCTCCAAGTATAGCTGCTTTCATTAAATACCCCTGAAAAAATTATCTATTTCGTTTTTATCTGCCCCTTCGGACATCAGTACAAATATTGTATCGTCACCCGCGACAGTTCCGAGTATTCCCGGAATTTCCATGTTGTCAATAGCTGAGGCCACCGAATTGGCATGACCGACAATAGTGGAAATCATACACATGTTTCCGGAAAAAGCGATTGATATGAATCCGCGTTTAAGATCTTCTATATATACGGAAGATACAGTTCCCGGGTTTCTCGGTTTATTAAATCCGGGAACACTGTACATGTATCCGTCGGCACCGTCGCTCACTTTCGCCACCTTCAACTGTTTCAGATCGCGTGATAAGGTTGCCTGCGTAACTTCGAATCCTTCTTTCTGAAGTTCGGTTAACAGCTGTTCCTGGCTGCTTATTCTTTGTTCCCGGATTATCCGCTTGACGGTTTCCATCCGCTCTGCCCTGTACACTATTCGCCTGCCGTATAATTATACTAAAAGATTGCATAAATATACATAGATGGAGGAAATATTGCAATAGAATTTGGTTTAAAAATACAATTTTTACAACAGTTTCTGCCCTTTTTTTATAGATAATAATAATTGATTACGAATGGATTTAATATTATTATAGCCGGCATGGAATGCAGAATCGGATGCGGAGCATGCTGTATTGAAGCGTCAATTGCCGAATCAATCCCGGGAATGCCGGAGGGGAAACCCGGAGGAGTACGGTGCGTCAATCTTGACGGGAACAACAGGTGCCGAATCTGGGGCCGGCCTGATTACCCGCAAGCCTGCCGCAATTTTACACCGACGCCCGAATTCTGCGGTAACAGCAATGAAGAAGCAATGAGGCTTATTGCCGCATTTGAAAAAGCCACTCAGCCTGATTAAAACAGCCGCTCTAATGAAGAGCCTGGTAAGCAACCCCGCGTTTGGATTATATGAAAGAATATCAAATATAAGTCCTGACAGCGTAATAAGCCGGCTCTTCATAAGGATGCACGTTTTTCAGCGCCGAGACGGCCCTGTCAATATATTCATCCGCACAGAGCATTTCAACACGGTATTCCGGAACTTTTTCAAGCTTTCCTTTTTCGCCTATATAGGCATTGCTGTTTTCAAGCGGTCTGAACTGGCCTGTGCCCTGAGATTGCCAGCAGCAGTTATCGTAATTGTTGTATCTGCCGGCACCCGCCCTGAAAACAGCATCTTTAACGGTTTCAAGATGTGTTTCCGGTACAAAGAAAATCAACTGGTACAATCGGTTTCTCCTTTAAATGCTCTCCATTATGTTTAATATTACAGATGTATTCAATATTTCAATGATTGTTTTCAATTATCCGACAGTCTTTCTTTATTTTTTAAGCCGGAGCGTATAAAATAGGTAATAGAATTGACAATATACTTATAATATATTAGTATATTAGTGGACAATCTGTATTATAAATTATTAAGGATGTTTAAATGAAAGGCGGAATAGATTCAGGCACTATAGAAATTGAAATGGACGGCAGCAAGGTAAATGTGTACCGATCGCTGAAAAATGCAATTCAGTTTCTCAGGCTTAAACCGGGAATGGCGATAACGGAAGCAGCTCTGAAGGAGGTGCTCAATGTAGGCAGGACTCCTATCCGTGAAGCGCTCATCCGCCTTGGAGATGAGCAGCTTGTTGATATATTCCCTCAGAGAGGAACTTACATCTCCAAGATCAATCTGCAGATCGCCCGCGAAATGGCATATATGAGGCACATCATCGAAACTGAAATATTTATCGATCTGGCTGCTTCCAGAAAAGATCTTAAAGAGGTTGTACAGGAGTCTTTGTTTTTTATGAAACAGGCCATCACAAAAAATGACACAGTAAGTTATGTTAAAGCGGATGCAATGTTTCATAAGGCTATTTTTATTAATTCGGGACACGGTCCCATATGGAATGTTATAGCAAATACAAGGGCGCATTATGTACGGTTTCTGATGCTTGATATGAACTACCCGGATACTCTTGCATCATCATATGATCAGCACCTTGATATAGTAAATTTCATTGCTGAGGGTAATCCGGAAAAGCTCAACCGGCTGCTAGAAGTTCATCATGATCATAAATATCTGGAGCAGAGCGACGATATAATCGCAAAATTTCCGGAGTATATCCAGTAATGTTTTTTTTGTTGTCGGATAAGGCGGTTTGTATTCAGGATGAAAGTATACTAATATATTATTGAACACAGGAGTTTTTATTATGGATAAAAATAAGCTTGCATATCTGAAAAGTCTCCGGCCCGGGCCCCACAGAAACGGGAATGAAATTCTTAAAGACGGAATAAAGCTTGGAAAAACGATAAAAGCGGGGAAAAGCCGGTTCGCACGTGAAAGCGGTTATTCGAGTTACCTTGATTATAAAAAAGACTGTATGAAAAAAGGTAAAATAACCTGGAATATCCTGATGGGCCTGGCTTCTCTTGAGGAACAGGTTGAAGCTACAAGGGAACTTTACGAATTTACACGGCGCCTTGGTTTTTCAGTGGACAGCCTTCAGCCCATTCCCAGCGGCCTTGTGGCGCTTCCGAAAGAATATCGCGAGAACGCGCCTTCAACAACCAGTTTTGTAACAGAAACCTTTGACGATTACAAAGCCCAGGTGGAAGCGGCGCCGATAGAGGTAACTTTTAACGATTATCACCTTGCCTCTCCCAACTGCCTGGAAACTACAATCTGGGCAATAGAGGCGGGAGCTTCGCTTATCGGGGAATTCTCACAGATTGTATGGGGGTATCCGGGATTTACGGATGAGCTGAAAAGGTTTTCCGATATGGTAACCTGTCTTGGTATTCTTGCTGCGAAGAGAGACGATATGTTCGCGGTGAAGACTTATCTTGACGACGGGCTTCCCGGTTATTTTATAGATACCGTCTCGTATGTAGGATATACGCTGATCGAACATTATATCTGCACACAGTTATGCAATGTCCGTTACATGGTCGCTTACGGGGGGTTATTGACCGAAGGCGATACCAGAATGGCAATTGCCATGGCAATAGACAAGCTTCTTTCAACCGAAGACCAGCCCGCCCTGCACTATATAAACAGTTCAACAAACAGCCAGTGGGACCATGATATTCATGCCAACTACGGGGCAAGCGTACAGGAATACCTGTTTGAGATCCTTGTCGAACGAAAATACAATATGGGCCTGGGCATTAACCCCGTGGCGATTACTGAAAAGCTGCGCGTTCCAACTCTTGAAGAGCTTCAGAACATCTTTCTTGCTGGAAAGCGCGCGGAAGAATATGCTCATCAGTGGGACAAATTTATGGATTTTTCGTATCTTGAGAAGATGCGGGACATCCTTGTTGAACAGGGAAAGGTTTTCTTTGATAATTTCTTGGCCGGATGCACTGACGCAGGAGTCGACGTAAAAGATCCGCTGGATTTGATTTTATTTATAAGGAATTTTAATCCTCTCAAGTTTGAACAGATGTTTCATCCCAGTACATTTGATGAAGACACCGAGGATATCCAGCCGTTTCAGCCTACAATACTCGGCCGGCAGACTGTTGATATGAGAGATGAGATTGTTTCAGACCTGCTGAAGGCCGGGTATGAAGGAAGCCTTAAAGGAAAAAAAATCATAATTGCATCGGCCGATGCGCATACTTACGGGCTGCTTCTTGTAGAAGGGGTGCTGACTTCAATGGGCGCCGAAGTAGTAAACGGCGGAGTTGATATGGATGCCGCTGATCTGCTTGATCTGGCGGATGAAGAAGGGACTCTTTTTGCCGGAATAAGCTGCCATAACGGACAGGCCCTTGATTACGGTCGACAGCTTGCCGAACTGAGAAAAGAACGCGGCAGGGACTACACCATTTTTATGGGCGGAAAGATGAATGCCATTCTGCCGGGTCATTCGGAGCCTACCGATATTGAGCACATGCTGCATGATCTTGGTATTTTTGCTGAAAATAACATGAGCAAGACGATTCCTTTTCTCGGTGCCAGATAAGTAAGGGCGGTATATGGCTCTGGTTCTCGGTATTGATACAGGCGGAACATTCACTGATGCAGCCGTTGTTGATTTTAAAAATAATCATGTTCTTTACACTGCCAAGAGTTTTACAACCAGGTCAAACCTGGTTGACGGAATTATTAACTCGATTGAAGGTCTTGGTTTTAACAATCTGAATGCTGTCGGAATGGTTTGTCTGTCGACAACCCTGGCCACAAACGCAATAGTTGAGAACCGTCGTGGAAAGACAGCACTGGTGTCCATCGGAAAGAAGGGCGGTTTGACATTACCGGGTTCGGCCGAATATTTCATAGACGGCCTGTTCGACATAAAAGGACGGGAACAGGAGCCGCTTGATTCCGAAGCTCTTGCGGATGCGGTAGAGGAGCTTAAGGGCGTGCGGCCGGAAGCGGTAGCTGTTTCAGGCTATGCAAGCGTAAGAAACCCGGCACATGAAATAAGGATAGCAGAGGTTATTCGATCGGAGCTGAACCTGCCCGTTGTCTGTGCGCATGAGCTTTCTTCAAGCCTGGGTTTTGAGGACCGGACGCTCACCGCAGTGCTTAATGCCGGGCTGATACCGGTTATCGGGGACCTTGTCGAATCGGTGAAACATGCCCTGAGTCTTAAGGGGATAACTGCAAGGCTGATGGTTGTCCGGGGAGACGGCTCGCTTATGGATGAAAAGCATGCCGTAATGCATCCGATTGACACAATATTGTCCGGGCCTGCCGCAAGCGTTCTCGGCGGTGTCTTTTTAAGCGGCCGTAAAGATGCAGTAGTGCTTGATATGGGCGGTACCACAACAGATATAGCCGAGGTAAGAAACGGCAGGGTGAATCTGCAGTCGGACGGCGCCGTTGTGGGCGGCAGAAAAACACACGTCAGGGCCGCGGAAATATATACCTACGGGATCGGCGGCGACAGCCGGATCATGATATCCGCTGATAAAAGGGTTTCAGTCGGGCCGGTCCGGGTAAAACCGCTGTGCGTGGCTGCTGCCGAATATCCGCACCTGCTTGACGAAATAATTACCTGTCGCAAACCGACCGGTTATGAGCTTCTTGCATGGCATGAAACCGATTGTTTTGCATACACAGGACGGAATGCTGTTTGTTATCTTGATGATGACGACAGGGCGCTGATCGAGTGTCTGAAAAAAGCTCCGCATTCGCTATTTTATCTTGCAGATAAAATGAAACTTGATGCTGAGTTATTAAACCTGGATAAGCTTGTTGATTGCGGTCTTGTTGAAAGAATAGGTCTGACGCCTACTGATCTTCTTCATGCGAGGGGCCGGTTTACAGAATGGAACAGGCATATTTCGGAAGAAGCGTTCAGAATTGCCGCCGAGGGCGCAGCCCTGAAACCGGAGGATCTTCTTGATATAACGGAGAGAAGGGTTATTGAAATAATTGCCGATGCAATTATCGCATCAGGTTCCGGTCTCGATGAGAAATCATTTCAGTGGAGAAAGTTGTCGCCGCTTTTAAGCATCAGCCTGAGGCTTAAAAGCCCCCTTGTTGCGATAGGCGCACCGGCGGCCGAATGGGTTCCTGCCGCCGCAAAAATACTGAATGTTGACGCCGAGATTCCGGAACATGCCGGTGTTGCCAATGCTGTCGGGGCGGCAACAGGAAGGATTACCGAATCAGCTGAAATTACAATCAGGTATTCCGACACTGATAAAATTTATTCATCCTACTCTCCCTGGGGGAGGGAAGTTTTTACCGGGCTGGAAGAAGCAAAGAAAAGTTGCAGTAACAAGGGTAAAGTTTTTATTTCAGGGATTATCGGAAAGCAGGGAAGTTCGAAGCCGGGGATTGAATGCGAGATTAAAGATTTATTCGTCGGCGGTTATTCAGGAAAGGATGAAAAATATATTGAAACCAGGATAAAAATTCACGGCACAGGGGTACCGGATTGGATATCAGAATAGTTTACTGCGGCCGGATGAAAAACAGGACAAATCTGGAATTGGAAGTTCTTGATCTTGAAAGGCAGCCTGAAAAAGCGGAAAGAACATTAAAAGCGCACCTGACAATGAAATACGGAATAGTTCCGCCGTATAACATTCTGATTAATAACCGAAGTCTTACGGGTGCGGTAAAGAAGAATATTGAACTTGAGGAAGGAGACGAAATCAGAATCCTTCCCTATATGAGCGGGGGATGATTGGATGAGTGAGTTATGAAAGGATACGCAGGAAAGATATTACATGTGAATTTAACAACCGGCAAATTCAGAATTGAGGAGCCGGCTGAAGAAATTTACCGGAAATATGTAGGAGGCAGCTGTCTGGGCACCTATTATCTGCTCAAAGAGTTGACTCCGGGAACAGCTGCCCTGTCGCCGGAAAATGTGCTGGTTTTTTCAACCGGGCCGATTGCAGGATCGAAGATAAGCGGTGCCGCGCGCCATGCCGTTACTTCAAAATCGCCCCAGACCGGCGGGATTATGGCAAGCGAGGCCGGCGGGTACTGGGCCCCCGAATTCAGAAAGGCGGGGTTTGACGCCCTTGTTGTTAAGGGAAGAGCAAAAGAGCCTTCTTACCTGTGGATTCACGACGGAGAATTTGAAATAAGAAGCGCCGGCAGGATATGGGGGCTTGAAACAAAGGCGGCTCAGCAGGAAATCCGCAGAGAGCTCGGAGATGAAAGAATCAGGGTGGCACAGACAGGCCCCGCCGGCGAAAATCTGTGCCTGTATGCGAATATTGTAAATGAGCTTGCCCATTTTAACGGCCGCGGAGGACTGGGCGCCGTGATGGGTTCCAAGAATCTTCGGGCAATCGCGGTGAGGGGCAAGACTGATCCCGATTTTTGCGACAAACAGGGAATGAAGGAGATCGCAAAGCGGGGCGCTGTCCGTATCCGCGACAGCGAAGATTATCAGGGGTTTAAAACGGACGGAACCGACGGTTGTGTCGATGAAAATATCGGCCTGGGCGGTCTGCCGACAAACAACTGGCAGTCGGGAACGTTCTCCGAATCAGATAAACTTACTCCCGCGGCATGGAACGCAGAGCTGATAAAACCGGGCACCTGTTACGCCTGCGCCCAGAGCTGTAAGCGGCATGTAGATCCGGAAAAGACGGATGAGGTGGATCCCGTATACGGGGGGCCGGAATATGAAACTGTCGGAATGTGCGGTTCCAATCTGGGGATTTCCGACAAGCTTGCAATTTGCAGGATAAACGCAATTGCCGCGGCATATGCATTTGATACAATTTCGTTCGGAGCAACCCTCAGCTTTGTTTTTGAGTGCTTTGAAAACGGGCTAATCGGGACTGAAGACACCGACGGAATAGACTGCAGCTTCGGCAATGTGGAATCCGCACTTAAAATAGCGGAACTGACCGGAAAGGGAGAAGGTTTGGGCAGGCAGATTGCAAAAGGATCTGCTGTTCTTGCTGAAGAATACGGAGAAGAAAGCCGGCAATACCTGCTGACGGTAAAGGGCAAGGAATTTCCGGCGCATATGCCCCAGACAAAAGCGGCACTGGCCCTGACTTATGCTCTGGTCCCTTTCGGTTCGGATCATTGCTCGATTGAAATGGATCCCAGCATATCAAACAAACCGTTTGCGGAAGACCTGCAGGTTCTGGGTCTTGAGAATGCGGAGGACCCCTATGAATTGAATTTTGAAAAGGCAAAACTGTTCTGGCGGACACAGCTTGGATACAGCCTGATGGATACTGCCAGCGTATGTCTGCTGGCTTTCGGGTTTGGAATGTGCTATACGCTTGGAGAACTGGTTGAGGCAATTAATTATTCAACCGGGTGGAATACCAATTTTTATGAAATGATGCTGGTTGCTGAGCGCAGGCTTCAGATGATGAGGGTGTTTAATATCCGCGAGGGGTTCACGAATGAGGACGATAAACTACCCGAAAAACTGTTTAAACCCCTGAAGGGCGGAATAACGGACGGAATGTCTGTCGACAGGGAAGCCTTCAGGCAGTCCCGGGAATGCTATTACAGGCTGGCGGGATGGACCGGAAAGGATGGCGCCCCTGAGTATTGCAGGCTTCTGGCGCTGGGCCTTGAATGGCTGTGTGAGCTTGTTCCCTCTCTTGCTGCATGAAATTTATTATAAAGGTAATATTTTTTATCTTTATGCATTTCAGGAATTGACAAAAATATACTAATATATTAGTATATTTTAAATAACATGATCGGGAGGTAAACCTGTGTATATCGGCAAGGATAAAATAACAAACGGATATAATGAATATATAAAACTTGACAGTCCCGAAGGCAGATTGGCTATGATGGATGTCGGATTGCTGGTCCTGGAAGCCGGAGAGAGCTATTCATTCATTGAAGCCGGCAAAGAGATTGCCGCTCTTCTTATTAAAGGTGAAGCGGAATTTAAATGGGAAGGTAAATCGGAAAAGGGAGAAAGAACTGATGAATTTGATTTCAATCCGTACTGCCTGCATACGCCTGCGGGTGTCGGCATTGAAATCACTGCTGAAGTTCATTCGGAGTTTTATATACAGATGTCGGCCAACACAACTGCTTTTGAACCAAAATTTTATACACCAGACAACATCCATACCCAGAGAGCGGGGGCAAACGGCGAAATCGGCGGCAAGATGAGACGTAATATAAGAACGGTTTTTGATTACTCGACTGCTCCGTATTCAACAATGGTGCTCGGCGAAGTTGTCAATTTTCCGGGAACATGGTCAAGCTACCCGCCGCACTGGCACCCGCAGCCTGAGGTATATTTTTACCGATACGACAAGCCCCAGGGCTTCGGTGCGGGATTTACCAACGGAAAGGTTTTTGAGACGCACCATAACGGCCTGCTTCTGATTACTGATGATTTTCATTCCCAGGCGGCGGCTCCGGGTTACGCTCTGTACTATGTCTGGGGTATAAGGCATCTTGACGGTAACCCCTGGAAGAAGACCAGGATCGATCTTGAAGAGCATTTATGGATGCTTGAAGACAATGCTGAAATATGGGATGAGAAGGTATAAGGGTATATTTATGAAAAGAACATTAAAAGAAGAGGCCTACGCAGTTATGTTTCCGGCTTTCGACAGCCTTGCTCTTGCAGATCCTGTTAAGGAAATGCTCGACAGGGGGTGTGTGTCTGTACTGCTCGGAGAATCGAGGGAAGAATATGTCGGACGCGGAATGAGCGATGCAAGGGTAGGGACCGAAGCACCGGAAGATTTTCTGGAAATTATTGATGCAGTAAAGTCGATCTGCGGTTCGGCAATAATCGCCGTTGACCAGGAAATAGGCGGAATAAAAAGGCTGCATAAACTTGTAAGTCCCCTGCCCGACATAGATGGAGCTGCCCGGATGACTGATTCGGAGCTTGCAGCCGTATGCGCCGAAACCGCTGCTGATGCGCATAAGCTGGGGATTAACCTGTTTCTTGCCCCGATAGCGGATATTCTGACAGGAAGTAATCCCTGGCTTCAGGGACGGACTCCGGGAAATGACGCTGCACAAGCGCTCAGGATAATCAGTACTTACATTAAAGGCGTTCAGTCGGCCGGCGTATCAGCAAGTTTGAAGCATTTTCCGGGTTATCCGAACATTACAGGTGATCCTGCGATTGAAGAAGCCGTATGCAAGGCTTCGCCTGAAGAACTTGAACCGATAATGAACATAATGCGGGCCGGGATAAAGGCCGGGGTAAAAACGGTAATGCTCGGCCCTGCAATAGTTGAGGCTGTCGATGACGGAGAACCCGCGTCAACATCCGTTAAGACAGTCAATCTGCTCACGCACGGGCTTGGTTTTGAAGGGCTGATAATCAGCGATGATCTCGATTCGAAAAGCATTCTGATGGGCCGCAGTCTTGAGCAGACGGCTGTGGATTCGCTTAGTGCAGGTGCAGATTTGCTGCTTGTTGCGGCAGGGGCTCATCTCCATGAGGTTGCAGATTTTATTGTCGAAAGCGTGGAAAGCAGTATGCTGTCGGAAGAAAGGCTCAGAAAAGCCGCTGGAAAGGTTCGTCAGCTGGCGCAACAATTAACGGAATAAAAAATATGAGAATTGAACATTCGGCATTATGGGTAAAAGATTTGGAAACTGTAAAGGATTTTTACATAAAATATTTCAATGCCAGGGCTAATGAAAAATATGTAAACGCAACGGAAAATTTTCAGTCTTATTTTCTGTCGTTTGACGATGAAAACCAGCTGGAAATAATGCAGCGACCTGATATACCTGAGAATAAAAATGATCCCGTATATCAGAATATCGGGTTCAGTCACATTGTCTTTTCTGCGGGAAGCGAGGAAGCCGTACTTGATTTGACAGAGCGGCTGAAAAATGACGGATATGAGGTTGTCAGCATGCCGCGCAAAACCGGGGACGGATATTTTGAAAGTTGCATTTTTGATCCCGAAAAGAACAGGATCGAAATAACGGTTTAAAATCACACAGAAGTAATTTTATAAAGAAAAAGGCAGAATTAATTTGACAAAAATATACTAATATATTAGTATATGAATAAATCAGGATGAGCATGAATAGAGTCATGCAGGAGGAGGGCCAGGTGGTCGTCGGATTGGTAAAGGAAATTAAGAATAATGAATTCAGGGTCGGTTTAACGCCGAGTTGTGTAAAAGCTTATATAAATGATGGCCACAAGGTGCTGGTAGAGAAAGGCGCCGGAGAAGGTTCAGGGTTTGAGGATTCGGAATATATCGAAGCCGGCGCTGAAATTTTTGAATGCGCAGAGAAAGTCTGGAACACGGCGGAAATGATAGTAAAAGTCAAGGAACCTATCGAAGTTGAATATAAATACCTGAGAGAAGATCTGGTACTTTATACATATCTGCATCTTGCTGCGGATAAACCCCTGACTGATGTACTGTTGAACAACAAGGTGAAAGCGGTTGCGTATGAAACGATAACAGATGCAGCAGGCGGCCTTCCCTGCCTTCAGCCCATGAGCGAGATTGCGGGCAGACTGTCAATACAGGAAGGCGCAAAATACCTTGAAAGACCTTTCGGAGGAAGGGGAGTTCTTCTCGGCGGTGTTCCGGGAGTACAGAAAGCCAATGTCGTGATAATCGGTGCGGGGGCCGTAGGCATGAACGCCTGCAAAATGGCAGTCGGTCTGGGCGCTAACGTAACCGTTCTTGATCTCAGCGCCAGAAGGCTGGCGTATATAGACGACATTTTCAGTTCACGCGTAAATACTTTATACAGTACGAAAGCAAATATTCAGGACTCGATCCGGGACGCAGATCTGGTTATTGGCGCGGTTCTATTGAAAGGGGAAGCGGCGCCGAAACTGATCCTTAAAAAGCAGCTTTCCGGAATGAAAAAAGGCGCAGTGATAGTTGATGTTGCAGTTGATCAGGGCGGATGCATCGAAACTACCAAAGCGACAACTCATCAGGATCCTGTATTCATTGTTGATGATGTTGTTCATTATTGCGTCGCCAATATGCCGGGTGCCGTATCAAGGACTTCAACGATTGCATTGACAAATACTACGCTCAGGTACGGGCTGAAACTGGCAGGAATGGGTTTTGAGGATGCTGTTTTATCTGACAGTGGATTGGCAGAAGGTGTAAACTGTTATAACGGCATGTGTACATGCGAAGGTGTCGCAAAAGCATTCGGACTTGCAAATCATGAAATTTGCAGTCTTATAGATCAAGATCTTTCAAGGTCGGCTTAATGATGGACATCTCTGATAACCCTGAATCGGGATTATCAGAGATTTACCGATATCAACCGGAGGAATGGAAATGAACAAGAAACCATATGAAGCATTAAAAGACGGAGTTCTGGCTTCTACAAAAAATACCAAAGGCAACAAGGAAGGCCTGATTAAATTTCTCGATGAAGAACATCCGGGAGACGTACTTTTTACAAAATGGACTGATCCTCCCGTTATGGAGAGGGGGAAAGGTTCCAGGGTGTGGGATGTAGACGGAAACGAGTATATTGACTGCATCTCTGCCATGTCCGCGATGAACATCGGGCATGGTGACGACAGGGTGGCGGAAGTTCTCTCTGAACAGTACAAAAAACTCGCGCACTGGTTTGATTTCCCGACGCCCGAACGCCAGAAGCTTATAGAGAGGCTGATAGCTCTTACCCCGGGAGATTTCCCCAAAAGAGTACGGCTCGGTTTGAGCGGGTCCGATGCTGTAGAAAATGCGATAAGGGCGGCAAGGAGCTATACCGGCAAACAGCAGATAATCTCATTTTACGGCGCATATCACGGGCAGAGTGTTGCAACAATGGGCCTGACAGGCTCCGGGGCCATGCATAGCATGTATAACCCCGTGCCGCCGGCGGACCATTGCATTGAAAGGTTTCCATATGCTTACTGCTACAGGTGTCCTTATGACAAGGAAGAATGTTCATGCGACATGTACTGTGTTAAGGCAATTGATAATCTGATGTCTACAGGTCAGACAAGCATGGGCAATCCTTATTCCAAAATCAATAATGTAGCTGCCATGATTGTTGAACCTGCACAGTCTTCGTCCGGGTATATCACCCCGCCGGTCGGGTTTCTTAAAAAACTGCGCGAACTGGCTGACAAGTACGGATTTCTTCTCATTGCCGATGAAATCCAGACCGGGATGGGCCGGACCGGGAAGATGTTTGCCTGTGAGCACAGCGGAATCGCTCCGGATATACTCCTTGTCGGCAAAGCCCTTGGGGCCGGAGTTCCGATGAGCGCGGTTGTAGCCAGAGCCGAGATTTTTGACAGTCTTGCCCCCGGTTATATCGTCAGTACTTACGCAGGGTCTGCCCTCGGTTGCGCAGTAGCGAATAAGGTTCTGGACATTTATGAGGAAGATAATCTTGTTGAGAATTGTGCAGAGACGGGAGTCTATCTCACCGGTCTGGTTGAGAAACTGATGAAGGACCATCCGCTGGTTGGCTCATATACCAACCGGGGAATCTTCCTCGGAATTGAATTTGTGCGCGATGCAGAAACCAGGGAACCGGCTATCGAAGAAACAAAGATAATCGTAAACAAAATGAGGGAAAAGGGTGTTCTTGCTCAGCTGAACGGGTACCACATGAACAGAATATCATTCCTGCCGCCGATCAATATCCCCAGAGAAGATTACGACAGGGTTTTCAGCGTAATGGATGAGATTTTGACGGAAATTGAGGGTAGATTGTAGAAATTTAGGCATACGTTTTGTTTAAGCTTAATAGTTTTGAAAAATAGAGGGATTTTTATGAGTAAAAGACAGATGATGGCTGCAGTTTTTAAAGGCGAAGGGCTTCTGAGTGTTGAAAAAAAAGATATTCCGGAAATTCAAAATTCCGACGAAGTTCTTATTCAGGTAAAAACTGTGAGTATTTGCGGGACCGATACCGGCGGGCTGTCGGTTCCGCCCAAGTTTCATTTCAAACCCGGGGTAATTATAGGTCATGAATGCTGCGGTATAGTGGTTGAAACAGGAAGTGACGTGACAAACGTAAACGTAGGCGACAAGGTAGTCGTTCATCCGAACCTGTGGTGCGGAAAGTGCTACTACTGCCGGACGGGTAGGCTTAATCTGTGTGAGAACTTTCTGCATGTAGGAGACAGTCGCGACGGTGCTATGGCGGAATACCTGAATGTTCCGGAAAAACTTGTTTACCGGATTAAGGCTGATGTTCCTGAGCAGACCGCCTGCCTTGCCGAACCTCTTGCATGCGTGCTTAACGCCACTACTTCGGTAAAAGCGCATCCGGGACAGAATGTTGTTGTTTTCGGCGCAGGTCCTATAGGGATGATATTTACCATGCTCTACAAGGCTTCCGGTGCCGATGTTTTTGTTGTAGATATATCTGAAAAAAGAAGACAGTTTGCACTTGAAGCGGGAGCGGATTTCGTTCTGAATCCCGAGACGGAAGATGTTGGAAAGATAATAAAGGCAAAAACCGGAATCGGAGCTGATATTGCAGTCGATGCAGTAGGATTTCTTTCTGATCAGGCAATAAAAACAGTAAAAAAAGGCGGCGACGTGGTTCTTTTCGGTATAAACGAAGCAGTAAACGTTAAACTTAACCAGGCGCCGGTTGTTTTCGGCGAGTTCAATATTCACGGCAAGTTTATTGCAAAAGGAACATTTCCGCTTGCAGTAAAACTTATCGAGGATAAAAAGATCCCGATCGAAAAACTGGTTTCTCATGTATTCCCCCTTGAATCGGCTGCGGAAGGGATCGATGTCGCAATGAAAGGGGCAGGCATAAAAGTTATTATTGAAGTTACGGGAGCATAATCAGATGAAAATGGATTTTACAGGAAAAACAGTGGTAGTAACCGGCGGAAGCGGGGGTATAGGAAAAGCGATATGCATGGAATTTGCAGCCCATAACGCAAATGTCGCCGTATGCGACATCGGGGACATGTCGAAAGCCGAATCGGTGGCCTCTGAAATTCGGGCAATGGGACTGAACAGTATAGCCGTTAATGTTGACGTTACGAATGAAGCGCAGGTTAACGCAATGGTTGATACTGTGGTAAAAGAATTCGGTCGTCTCGATATAATCTGTAACAACGCGGGAGTAATAACTTCAATGAAGACAGTCGATGAGATTACTCTTGACGAATGGGAAAAAATGTTTGCTGTTAATGCACGAGGGGTATTCCTCTGCTGTAAAGCTGTTGTTCCACAAATGAAAAAGCAGGGATACGGAAGAATAATAAACACGGCATCTCAGGCAGGAAAGAAGGGAATCCCCCTGTTGGGTCACTACTGTGCAACAAAAGCTGCTGTAATCATGCTTACGAAAACAATGGCGCTTGAGCTTGCAGAGACCGGAATTCATGTAAATGCTGTATGTCCGGGTTCAGTTGATACTGACATGACGGATATGGAAGCTGAAATCGTTTCGGAAAAAACAGGACGTCCTGCTGCCGTAATTAAGCAGGAATGGACAGACTCAGTACCCATGAAGAAATTGGCTACACCGCAGGAAATAGCAGCAGTGTTTGTTGTTCTGGCATCCGAATATGCTGATTATATGACCGGCCAGGCCGTAAATGTTTCCGGTGGACAGGAGATGAATTAATTTTTTTGTGGTTTCTTTTTATATAGGTTAAGCACAAATAAAAAAGCAGAAAAAGCTTGACAAATCGTTGTAATATATTAGTATGAAAATATATTAGTATATCAAGAACAAATGGAGGTTCAAAAAATGAAAAAGAAGATTCAATTGATGACAGTAGTTCTTTTAGTACTGCTGGTTGGCGTTGCCGGTACAGTTTGTGCGAACGGTGCTCAGGAGAATGATGCTTCAGATGAAGCCGGGGCTTACAAATTTGCCTGGATTGGAACATCAAATGTTGATGAGTCTATGCAGTGGTTTATGAAAAATGCTCAAACCAAAGCAGAAGAACTCGGCGTAAAAATGGTTGTTTTTGATCCGTCGGGAGATGTTCAGCGTCAGGCAAACATGGTTAATGATGCAGTAGCTTCCGGTTGTGATGCAATTATTATGCAGGCACTGGATAGAGAAGCTTTGATTCCTGCGCTTAAGAAAGCGCATGATGCAGGTGTTGCTATTGCCTTGTTCGGCGGAGATATAGCACCAATGGGGCAGCAGTATCGTGACCTTTTTGCCGGACCGGATGACCTTGAAGCAGGAGAACGTGCTGCGAAAGCAATTATGGAAGCCTTTCCTGATGGTGCAAAAGGGGTAATGATCATGGGCGGCCCCGGAGAAGATCCAATGGTTAAACGTGAAACCGGTTTTGAAGAAACTATTAAGGGTACGAACATTGAATTGCTCGGAAAACAGGCATGCGAAGGCTGGGATCCTGCTAAAGCATTAATTAACATGGAGGATTTTATTACGAAATTCGGCGATGAAATCCAGTATGTATATTCTCACTGGGATAACGGTTCTACTGCAATTGTTCAGGCCATTGAAGCTGCCGGCATGGATGGTATTTTCATCGTTAGTGTTGATGGTTGCCGCGAAGGTTTCAAGCTTGTAAATGAAGGCCGTATTGCCAGTACAATTTATCAGGATATGGCTGGTCAGTCTTTTAAAGCTGTTCAGGGGGCGTATGACGTTCTGGAAGGTAAATCTGTTGAGCCGATAAATTTTGTTCCATGGACAACAATTACAAAAGAGAATGCGGATTTCGATCCGGGCTGGTAGATTAGAACAAAAATAATAAAAAATAAGATCCCCGCTGCTGAAAAAGAGCGGGGATCTTATCAATGAAATACTATAAAAAGAATTTGGGGTGTTTGAAATGGATACACGGGATGAAACCATTTTATCTATAAATTGTATAACAAAAACTTTCCCGGGTGTAAAAGCCCTCGACGAAATTTCCCTTAAGGTTAAAAAGGGAGAAGTTCACGGCATAGTTGGAGAAAATGGAGCGGGAAAATCCACTTTGATGAAAATTTTGTCTGGTGTTTATGCGCCTGATTCTGGAGACTTTTTATTTGACGGGAAAATAATAAATCATATAACCCCAATACAATCGTTGCATCTTGGATTAAGCATAATATATCAGGAATTTAATCTCGTTAAGACCATGACTGTGGGAGAGAATATTTTTCTCGGCCGGTTCAAGGATGTCGGCGGGATGAAAGGGACTCATGATAAAGCCAGAAAACTCCTTGACAGTATCGGAAGTACAATTGATACACATACCATGGTGAATGATTTAAGTGTCTCTGAAAAACAGATGATCGAAATAGCAAAGGCCCTTTCGTTTAATTCAAAGTTGATTATCATGGATGAACCAAGCAGCAGTCTTACTGTGGGTGAAATGATGCGATTAAAAAAGATTATTCACGACCTGCGGGATAAAGGGATTACGTTGCTGTATATCAGCCACAAACTTGATGAGATATTTGAACTGTGCAATACGGTTACTGTTATGCGTGACGGAAAGCTGATTGACACCAAGCCTGTTTCGGAAATCACGCGTGAAGAGATGATTGCGAAAATGATTGGGCGTTCCATTGATCAGGAATATCCGGAAAGAGCATGTAATATCGGCGATACGGTTATGACAGTATCAAATCTTTGCACGACAAAGCTTAAAGATATCTCATTTGAGTTACGGAAAGGTGAAATTCTAGGCCTTGTTGGTCTGGTGGGTTCAGGACGAACAGAAATTGTCAGAGCTATTTTTGGGGCAGACAAAGTTGCCGGAAGTGAAATAAAAGTTAATAATAATTTCGTAAAATTGCGAACTCCGAAGGATGGGATTAAAGCCGGAATGGGTTTTATATCCGAAGATCGTAAGGAAGAGGGATTAGTTCTCAAGTTCTCGGTAGAGAGTAATATTTCCATGGGTTGTTTTGAGAAAATAGAAAAGAACGGGTTTTTAAATAAAAAACTAGAACAAAATATGGCCGATAGACAAATTGAAAATCTGAAGATAAAAACACCC
The DNA here is from genome assembly GCA_963675665.1 of Spirochaetia bacterium. Taxonomy (GTDB): domain Bacteria; phylum Spirochaetota; class Spirochaetia; order UBA9216; family UBA9216; genus Thalassospirochaeta. Next base: position 215,218 of record OY776510.1, on the reverse strand, counting down.
AGCCGACTGTTCAAAGTTGTTAATTTGTCCGGAGGAAACCAGCAGAAAGTAATAGTAGGTCGTTGGCTGGAAAAAAATTCAATGATACTTCTGATGGACGAACCGACCCGGGGAATTGATGTTGGAGCTAAATATGAAATTTATCTGCTTATGAAGCAGGTGGCCGAAGCTGGCGGTTCCATCATTTTCATTTCTTCCGAATTGCCCGAGGTGCTGAACATGAGTAACAGGGTAATTACAATTAGCGAGGGACGTATTACCGGAGAGTTTGATCCGACAACCGCCGAGGCTAATGAAATCATGGATAAGGCAATAGGTTAGGGGGAACGGAAGAGAATGAATGTACAAACAGCAACTATAAATCGAAAAGTTAACTGGACTGATATTTGGGCCAGGTTGAATCCATATGTGATTATCATCATGCTGATTATTCTTGCAATATATGCTGCTATTATGGAACCGGCATTTCTGACCGGGAGAAATATGCAGAATATAATGCGTCAATTTGGAGCATTGAGCCTTACAGCGATTGGAATGACATTTGTTATAATCGCAGGATTGATCGACTTGTCTATTGTCGGAATGTTTTCGTTTGTGTCCGTGTTCACAATTTCCCTTATTCCTGTCTTTGGAGAGGTGCCCGCACTGATTCTTGGTATTGGGATGGGTATGCTTTGCGGATTGGTTGACGGGATAATTTTAACCTTTATCGGGGCAAGAAGCGATGCCGATGCTGTGTTTGTTACTTTTGGCATGAGTACCTTTTTTTATGCCATGGCTTTAATCTGGAGTAAGGGTACGACGATTCGTCTGCCTGAACATTCAGCAATTATTTCATTTATAGGAAAAGGTGAGATATTCTTTTTGCCGGTGTCGTTCTTTATTTTTTTAATAGTGATGTTTTTGGCTCATATTCTATTAATGAAAACAAGAACAGGCAGAGAAATCAGATTGGTCGGAGGTAACAGGGATGCAGCACGACTTTGCGGAATTTCCTCCGGTAAGGTTACTATTCTCGTTTTTATGATACTCGGATTTACTGTAGCTATCGGTTCGATTATTGCTTTTTCCCGTACAACTACTGCTGCTCCGGTTGTCGGGAAAGGATACGAGATGAATTCCATTTTATCTGTTGTAATAGGCGGAACAAGACTGAAAGGCGGTCTTGGAAGTGTTATTCGAACAACAATTGGTGTTCTTCTTGTTACAATAATGGCCAATGCATTAAATCTGATGGGTGTTCCTGTGAATATGCAGGGTGTTGCGAAAGGCGCAATATTAGTAATCGCCATATGGCTTGATTACCGCAGAAAGTAGGAGTAGATATGAATTACAGCGGAATATTATCAAGAGAAATAAATAAACTTGTCAGAAATAAAGCTTTTATGGCATTGGTTGTATTGAGTGTCGGTATGTCAATTGCCACACCGAATTTCTTTACAGCAGAAAATATACTTGGTTTATTGAACCAGTCTGTAGCGTATACAATATTGGCGCTTGGTGTAACCTTGACTGTTATCGCGGCAGCCTGTGACCTTTCTATCGGCGGGGTGATGTGTCTTGCAGGTGTTATCACAATCGGGCTGTATCCTTCTATGCCTACATGGGCAGCGGGAATTATTGCTGTTGCAGTCGGAGGCGCTATCGGGTTTATAAACGGGTTTTTGTCGGTCCACCAAAAAACCGAGCCGTTCATTATAACTTTGGGTATGGGTTTGTTACTAAAGGGAGTTAATCTCCAATTAACAAACGGAAGAGCCATAGGAGGCCGGGATATGGCTTTAATGGAATTTGGACAGGCAGAGGTTTTTGGAATACCTTATGTAGTAATTATTACGATTATACTTGTAGTTCTCTTCCATTTGTTAATGACCCGGACTTCCTATGGACGTAATTTATATGCTATCGGCGGTGATTATGATGTTGCTGTATATTCGGGAATAAATGCTGTGAGACAGAAATGGATAGCATTTGTTATCAGCGGTATGACGGCAGCATTGGGCGGAATCATGCTTTCGGCACGATTCTTTTCAGCTTCCGCCATATATGGAGACACAACTGCATATATTGTGAATGCCAGTGTTGTAATAGGCGGCACATCATTTGCCGGCGGAGTCGGAGGTATTCTGCCGTCTGTTGTTGGAATAATTTTATTCAATGTTATAGAAAACTCAATGAATCTGTTAGCGCTTGGTTCATATACGCAACAGACAATTATGGGTGCATTAATAGTAATAATTATTGGTATGGAATTGTACTCAATTAAACGAAAAAGGGAAAAAGTCTAAGCATTAATGCGTAAAAGAAAATGAAACAAAGCCTCTTGATTCCTTCCAACAGCAGATGAAGATGTTTTGTTTTATATAAATCTCTATGAGCAGCCCCGTTCAGCACTAACGGGGCTGTTCTTTGTTGATGCTTCGTCTTTATTTTCCTTATGGTATTTAATATAATTCAATCATGATTACTGCTATCGCGATGAGCGGAGGCGTCGATTCAAGCGCCGCCGCCTGGCTTCTTAAGAACGATCCCCATTTCGCCGGATTATATCCTGATAACCGGCTTATAGGCGTTACTCATTGGTGGGATGAGTTGAGACTTTCAAGCCCGGGGCTGCAGGAGCGGGCGGAGACCGTCTGTAGAACGCTGGACATCCCTTATCATGTTATTGATCTAGGCAGTTCTTTCAGGGCCTCGGTGATGAACGATTTCGCTGAAAACTATACGCACGGAGAGACCCCCAATCCCTGTATACGGTGCAATGAACGTATAAGGTTCAATGAGTTCTATAACCGGTGTTTCAACGCAGCCTCGGCAATGCCGGGTTTCTGTCCGGTGGAATTCAGATTCTGCACCGGTCATTATGTGCAGACGGAAGAGCGCGACGGCAGGGTTTTTCTTAAAAAAGCCGTGGACTCGTCGAAAGACCAGTCATATATGCTTTACAGGATCCCTTCCGGGGTCCTTAATAACTGTATTTTCCCTCTGGGATCATACACAAAAGAACATATAAAAAATATTGCGGACGAACACGGATTTTTCGGAACTGCGATAAAAGAAAGCCAGGATATCTGTTTTATTGATGATGATTATATCTCTTTTCTTAAACGACACCTGACTCCCGAAGCCCTGAATCGTTATGACAAACCGGGAAAAATCTTTGATATGGAAGGTAATTTTCTCGGGCCGTCCCGCGGTTTTCTACATTATACGATAGGGCAGCGAAAAGGGCTTGGTCTTGGAAACGGACCGTGGTACGTAACGCAGGTAGATGCCAAAAAAAATATTGTGCACGTTGGCCGAAGACAGCAGCTTGGAGTTAAGAGCTTTTTTGTCAAAGATCCCAACTGGTTTATCGATAAACCTTTTACCGGACCGGCCGGAACACTGGAATGCAGAGTCCAGGTTCGGTACAACTCAACGGAATATGATTGTCGCGTTACCGCCGGGGCTGATCAAGGGTTATTGTCTGTTGAAATGGATCGGGCGGCAACAGCCACCCCGGGCCAGTCGGCGGTTTTCTACGACGGCGATATCGTTATCGGCGGGGGTATCATAAGCAGGCCGGCTGATGCTGAATTATAAAATACGGAACCCTTTCGGCGAGGGTGCCGGAGTTTACCATTATCAGAGTATTGATTCGACCATGGCTGAGGCCAGGCGGCTGATAGAGTCCGCCGGAAAGGACCCAAAACCCGGCACGGCGTCCGGAACGGTTGTATGGGCCGATCATCAGACTGCCGGCAGGGGAAGAATCACCGGCCGGCGCTGGATTGAGAACCCGGGCGACGGACTGCTTTTTACGATCATATTCACAAAAGATGACTTGTCTGTGCGGATGAGCGGCAAACCTTTTACTCTGCTGCCCCTGTTATGCGGCCTTGCCGCGGCTGAAACTATCGAGCGGTACGCTTTGAATTCCGGCGGAAATGCTGATGATATACGTATCAAATGGCCTAATGATGTTTTATTGAACAGCCGAAAGATCTGCGGGATTCTGTGTGAAGCTTCGGGAAGTCATGTTTATGCCGGAATTGGAGTAAATCTGAACCAGACCGGTTTTGCCGACGACCTGCGCCGTCCTGCGGCTTCATTGCGGATGATTGGAGGCGGCATAATAAGCGGCCCGGTAGTGCTCCTTTCGGTACTGAAGCATCTTGAAGCCGCCCTGAAGAGCAGCGGATGGCGAAACGAAATAGAGCGACGCCTGTACTGCCGTAATGAAACAGTCAGGATGAAAAGGGGTTTGCCTGAAGAGCTGGAGCTTCGGAATGATATTATTGAAGGACGGCTGGCGGGAATAGATCAGAGCGGGGCGTTGCTTATCGAGACATCTGAGGGCCGGGTTTCCGTTAATAACGGAGAATTTCTTGTTTAGAAGCCGTTTTAACCGGACGTTACATCAAGTTTAAAACTGAATTTTTCGCTTATTCCGCTGTAATACTCCGCCGGAGCGGGGGTATAACTGCCGCCCGGATTTATATAAAGTACATGTTTCCCTTTTTGTGTTCTGTTCTTTACAGACAAGCCTGAGATAGTTGAGAAGTTTTCAGAATCATATAATTCCGGCAGTTCAGACGGATCAGTATAGACGATTGAAAGATTCCCGCATGATGTTTTTATTGTGAATGACCTTCCGGGAATGAAAATATTATCATCCGGATCGTCCTTTATTAAAAGGTTTCCGGAGGATTGGCTGTCAGATATTATTTCCACGCCCGACTCGGATTTGAACGGAATCTTTAATTCACAGACCGCTGATTCGAATATTATCGTATTTTTCTCAAATTCGGGATAATTTACGGCGAAGGTTAAAAATAATTCATTTGATTCACGGTTCTGAATAAAATCCGTAATAAGCCTGTACTCACGGATTTTTTTATTTTCAGGAATCTGAAGCGTCCTGAGACCGTATTCCCTGTTGTCTTCAAAAGCAAAAGCGCTTTCATTTCTGAATTTTATATTGCCGGAAGATGTCGCAAAGCGGGTCCGGCTGTTCAGTTTGTCAAACAGAATTGTTCCGTTGCTGTTTATTCTTCTGAGAGATCCCTTATTGAAATGAAGATCAAGGGACGCCCCGGTCAAGGTGATCTGTCCGGTCATATTTGATGTCAGGTTTCTTTCTTTTACCTGAACTGCGCCGTTTGAGGGTTTTCGTCCGGCGGGAAAGTCAGCAATATCAGGTTTTTCTTCCGCTGAATATACCGAACCTGCCCAATTGCTTCGGTTTACTGCGGGAAATTTCAGTAATTGCATGATTTTCACAGGCATTTTATCAATCACAGCTATACTTTTTGCACTGAAAAGGGTATAAAGTCAAGCGCTGTAGAGAATTGAAAGACTATGGAAAGATTTTTTATTTTTCTGTTGATGATTGGAAATAAAATTTGTATCTTAGTACCAGAAAATCAACAATAAACATGAACCTCCGTAAATAATGAGGGGGTTAGTGGGGTCTTAATTTTAACGCGGTGGTTTACAACCGCGCCCTGCGCTTATACTAAACAAGAGAGGTATTAATAAATGGCAAAGCAGTTACAGTTTGATGAGGATGCCAGAAAGTCACTTTCAATCGGTGTTGAAAAACTTTCTAATGCAGTAAAGGTAACTCTTGGACCCAAGGGTAGAAATGTTCTTCTGGACAAAAAATTCGGAGCTCCTACAGTAACAAAGGACGGCGTTTCCGTAGCTCGTGAAATTGAACTTGAAGATCCGTTTGAGAACATGGGTGCTCAGCTGCTCAAGGAAGTAGCTACAAAAACAAACGATATAGCCGGCGACGGGACAACTACAGCAACAGTTCTTGCTTATTCAATCGCAAAAGAAGGAATGAAAAGTGTTGCAGCGGGTATCAACCCGATGGGTATCAAACGCGGTATCGATAAGGCTGTTGAAATAGCGGTTGAAGAAATCAGAAAAACTGCCAAGGAAATCAAGGACAAAGAAGAAATTTCACAGGTAGCTACAATATCCGCTAACAATGATCGGGAAATCGGTGAAGAGATTTCCAATGCAATGGAGAAAGTCGGTAAAGACGGCGTTATTACCGTAGAAGAATCAAAGACTATTGATTCAACAACTGATTTTGTTGAGGGTATGCAGTTCGACAGAGGTTACCTCTCTCCGTATTTTGCTACCAACCGCGATACCATGACAGCCGTTATGGAAGACCCCTATATTCTGATTTACGACAAGAAAATCTCCAATATGAAAGAACTTCTTCCTATTCTTGAGAAGGTAGCCCAGGCCGGGAAAGGCGTTCTTATTATTGCCGAAGACGTAGAGGGCGAAGCTCTTGCAACACTCGTTGTAAACAACATCAGAGGCACCCTGAACGCAGTAGCAGTTAAGGCCCCGGGTTTCGGCGACAGAAGAAAAGCAATGCTTGAAGATATCGCCATTCTTACAGGCGGCGAGGTTATTTCGGAAGAGCTCGGTCTCAAGCTTGAATCAGCAGAAATTGAACAGCTCGGTTCCGCGAAAACTGTCAAGGTAGAGAAGGAAAACACAACAATTATCAACGGCGCAGGCAAAGCCTCGGATCTAAAAGACCGGATCGGTCAGATTAAAGTTCAGATTGAAGACACCTCAAGCGACTACGACAGGGAAAAACTTCAGGAAAGGCTTGCAAAACTGGCGGGCGGCGTTGCCGTTATCAATGTAGGCGCGGCTACCGAAGTTGAACTGAAAGAAAAGAAACACAGAGTAGAAGATGCTCTTTCAGCCACCAGGGCTGCAATTGACGAGGGTATTATCCCCGGCGGAGGACTCACTCTTATCCAGGCTGTAGCTGTTCTTGAAAAAACCGATGAAAGCGGCCTCTCTGATGATGAGAAAGTTGGATTCAAGATTGTCAAGAGAGCCCTTGAAGAGCCCATCAGGCAGATTGCGGAAAACGCGGGCGTCGACGGCGCAATTATTGCCGAAAAGGCAAAGAACGAGAAAAAAGGCATCGGTTTTAATGCCGCGACCATGGTTTGGGAAGATATGCTCAAAGCCGGTATTATTGACCCGGCAAAGGTAACAAGAAGCGCTCTTCAGAATGCCGCTTCGATTGCAAGCCTTCTTCTTACAACTGAATGTGCGATTACCGATATTCCTGAAGAAGCTCCTGCAATGCCTGCAGGCGGCGCGCCGGGAATGGGCGGAATGCCTGGTATGATGTAAAGTAAACGGCTCAGCCGTTTACTTTCTGGAGTTTCGATGCAAAGCATCGAAACATCCAAAAAAATAACCTATGGTGGTTAGTTCTGGATGTTTTCGTCGGAAAACGCCCTTAAAATAACCCCGTTAGGGAATTGAAATTAACGCCCTGCCCGGTTTTGGGTGGGGTTTATTTTTTGAAACACATCCTTGTATTTTAAAAAATAAGGAGTTTGAAAATTTAAAAACTGCGCTGCAGTTTTCTTTTTCCAAAAGTCCATGATTTTTACCTGCCTGGCGTCCACGGCAGGAATCTTTTAAAGAGGGAGCAGGTGATGACGAGAGAGGAATTTGTTTTTTCAATCGGTTTTCAGGGCGAAGCGGCCATTGTCGACGGTAAAGCCCGCAAGGAAAATAAAAATCTCAATACCGCGCAACTTACGGAAAAAGGTTTGTTCAGGGCGGCTTTCTGCTCCGCAATTTTTGATAACAATGAATCCGAAATGAAATCTGTTCTTGAAGCCTACAATAAACTGAGCGGCGCCGGAATGAAAACAGTTGACGATATGAAAAAAATGCTCGGCATCTATGCTGTTCCGGACGGGATTAAGAAGATTACGGTTATAAACTGATATAAACCTCCGACTCTGACATTCCGCTGCCCCTGAAATCAAGCACGCTCAGCGCGGGGTTCCGGTTTGCTAATGCGGGCAATGCGACTGTCGGGAACAGGATTAAAGGAAAAATTCTTTTTTTCATGATTTCATGATAATCCCGCGGGTTGCGGGTGTCAAATAAAAACCGGCCGGGCAATTATCCGGGGAAGCTTCGTATTTCAAGTTAAATTTCAAATACAACCGTGGAAACTGTTCCGTTTTTGTTCTTAATACTGAACGAACCTTCTAATTGATCGGCGAGCATCTTTACCAGCATCAGGCCGAAGCCAGTTGATTCTTCAATATTAAATCCGTCCGGCAGACCCTTGCCGCTGTCCTGAACGGAAAGAAAAATATTTTTATTGGTTTTTTTCAGTGAAAGATTGATATTCATGGATGATTTATCATCATATCCATGCTGTATGGAATTTGTAACAAGCTCATTTATAATCATTCCAAGCGGAAACATTCTTGAAGAATCAAGGCTGAAAGGTTCAATGTCGTGTTGTATTGATACTGCTATGCGGTCGGTAAAAATTGATTCGATTGAATTCAGCAGATCACAAACGAATTCATCCGTTGGAATATCCGTATTTTTATCAGCCCGAAGAAGTTTGCTGTAAAGGACCTCCATTCCTTCAACCTGTAATATTGTATTTTGAAAGATTTCTTTTGATTTTAAGTCATCGATTTCATTTAATTTGATATTCAGCAAACTGCTTATCGAAGCAATATTGTTTTTTATGCGATGGTGGACCTCTTTTAGAAGCAGCTCCTTTTCCTTCAATTGTTTTTTTATTTCATTCTCGGCAGCCTTTCTGTCAGTAATAAAGCGTGCCTGCTGGATGTTCTGGTAAGCGATATTGGAAAGCAGGTTTGCCAGTGTAAAAAGGGCCTGTGAGATCTGCGTAAACCTTTCATTTGACATTGCGGGTACTTCCCTGAAAGCCTCAGCCGCAAGGTCTTCATCCGCGCCGATTATTCTTGCATAGGAGCGAATTTTTTCTTCACTCTGCGATGAGTCGCGGACCTGCCCGATCAGCCAGCTGGCAATATGGTTTCCCCCGACAGAAATCGACGCGCCGGCGTCCCAGAGCCCGCCGCTTAGACATAGCTGGATGACGGGTCCTTCGGGATTATATCTTCCCAGGTACGCGTCCGATTTGAAGCAGTTCAGCTTTCCTTTCTCTGTTTTACGTATAACATCATTGCACAGCCTGCAGAAATTGCTGGGAGACGTAATTGGTGTTCCGTCGTTATGAGTAATTATGGACGCAATGCCTGCTGCAGAGGCAAATTCATCCTGAAGTTTCTGGATATCTTCAAGATTAAATAATTCTTCAAACGTAATTTCGTCAGATTTATTAAAAGGCTGTGTCAACGCTAAAATCTGCTTTTGCAAAGCTTCTTCAGTTCTTTTGTTTAACTGATTGGCATTGAACAGTTTAAAGGCCATTTTAATTGAGGCATCCAGAACTGTAATACCGGAGTTTTTTACAACATAGCCGTACGATGTTATTGTTTCCGTTTTATTTACAATATCCGGTTCGGTGTGGCTTGATAAAAAAACTATCGGCACCTCAACAATTTCAAGAATTTGCCGGGCTGCTTCAGTTCCGTCAATGCCGTTGCCGAGGTCTATATCCATAAGGATTAAATCAAACAGAGGTGTGTGTTGTCTGATGGCATCAATCGCATCCTCACCGCAAAGCGCATGTTCGACAGTATAGCCGTAGGATTCCAGCTCTGCTTTCTCAGTCATTGCGATAATGGCTTCGTCTTCAACAAGCAGTATTTCTTTGCCGATATAATTGACCACAAACTTAATTATAGTTTATTCGATCTAAAAGTCAATTTTCTATATAGTATTATTTTTGATGGTTAAAACCAGAATTGACTTAAATTATTTCATGACATAGTATGACAACACATGAAAACCGGTGCAATAAATTATTTTCTTTTTATATCCTGCGCATGTACCCTGGCATTATTTGTCTATACTCTTACAAGAAGAAAGACTCTTCTGAATATCAGTTTCGGATTATTTGCACTGACATGTGCTTTCTACGCATTCGGATACAGTTTTGAATTAATGAGTTCCGGTATAGAGGAAATGCTGTTCTGGTCAAAAATTCAGTATTTGGGAATACCTTTTCAGGCAGGTCTTTTTGCAACCTTCATACTCTGTTATACCGGAAGGGACAGGATTCTGTCTTTTCCAGGATTGGCACTTCTGTTTGTTATTCCGGTAATTACTTTTATAATGCGCTGGACAAATCAGTACCATTTTCTTTTTTACATGGATCCTTCAGTTATAAATTCATCAATGGGACCTTTATTGAGTTTTTCACCCGGTCCGTTTTATATTCTGCATATAACATATCTTGTGCTTGTGCTTTTTTTATCGACTGTTTTCCTGATCCTCTACCTGCGCAGATCCTCTGAAGTATACCGTAACCAGGCATTGCTGATGATTGGTGCAGTATTAATTCAATGGATAGCTTTACTGGTCTATATCGCAGGGTTGAGCCCGGACGGTCTTGACATCAATCCGTTCCTTTTTACCGTCAGCTCAATATTTTATGCGGTCGGGATTTACAGATTTTCTCTTTTTGATATTATTCCGGTAGCAAGATCAATAGTATTTGAAGAAATGCAGGATGCGGTAATTGTTGTTGATCCAGGGCTCAGACTTGTAGATTATAACAGGAGATGTCTCGAATTATTTGATAATATAATCCGGTACGGAATCGGAAAAGAAATTAATGAAGTGTTTAAAAGTTATCCGGTTCTCATTGATGTTTTTCAAACGCAATGTCCGCCGGAAGACGATTTTGAATATTCCAATGATTCTGCGATCTATCATTTTAAACTGTCTCTGCAGCATCTTTACGGAAACAGAAAAAAAATGACCGGTAGTATTCTTACCTTTCATGATATAACGGAGCAGAAAAGATATCAGTCTGAACTTGAAAATCTGGCTTCTATTGATTCTTTGACCGAAATATTTAACCGAAGACAACTTATAATTCTGTCTGAGATGGAAGTAAAACGCGCCTGCCGCAATAATAGTGATCTTTCGATAATAATAATGGATATTGATCATTTTAAAACAGTAAATGATACATATGGTCACCAATGCGGAGATCATGTTTTAAAGGTTTTTGCAGGATTGGTAAAAGACAATATCAGGGAGGTAGATATATTCGGCCGGTACGGAGGAGAAGAGTTCATTGTTCTGATGCCCGGCACTGACCATATTACCGCTGAAATGATTGCCGAAAGAATTCGCAGTCTTACGGAAAAAATGATAATTTACTGGGCGGAAGCCGAAGTAAAGATAACTATCAGTATTGGGATAAGCAGAATTAAAAAGGATGAGACTTCTTCAATTGACAGCTTAATTCATGATGCAGACAGGGAACTTTATACAGCCAAAAAGAACGGAAGAAACAGGATATCGATCAGCTGAAACAATATAAACCCGTCAGGTTTTTGTTTTGCAGATGCAATTAAATCTGGGGTAAATCTCTGAAAGCCGCAGTTTTTAAAGATTCTTTAATATTTGTTTTCAGATATAGTATCACCTCAAGTTGGGTTTTAAGACTGTTGTCCATATCACAGTTATATGAACCGGTCCAGATGCATTCGTCGGTGGATATATCAATCAATTGAACAGAAAATCTTACACATTCTGCAAAGCTCATAGCTGAACCGTCGATGATATACTCAACATCCAGCTCATCGGCTATCTGTTTAACACTTAGTATCGATTCTTTGTATTTAACAACTGATTGTGCAGGAGTTATCGATATATAAGTTTCTTTTGCCAGGCTGTTAATCATTTCTATAGTGAAGTTTTCTGCGAATTTTTGAGCATTGTCATCATCACAAAGAAAATCAAAGGGTAAAACAGCGATTGAAATTTTTTGCTGTGGAGATGGTAACCATGGATGAATCACTAACAGGAGAAATATGGAGATTATAAGAATGCAGATAGAAGCAATTCCGATATATGTCCTTTTTCCGGGTATTGAATTCCTTTTTTTAGGATTTTTCTCTATATCCGGAGAATCTGCCTGTGTTCTGTTTTTCTGCTTTTTCCCCTTTCTGATTATTTGAATCAATTTCATTGTTTCGGATTCAGGCGGCCCGCTGCCGTCTTCTTTCAGGTATTTTTTCAGTATTTCATACTGATGAACAGCCGAATTATAGTCTCCTGATTCGGAAAAGCGTTGAATAAGTAACCTGTGGTATTCTTCATAAAGCGGGTTGGTATGGATAAGTTTCCTTAACCAGGAAATTTCCAACGAAATATTTTTACATTTATGAGCTTCGGATACAAGTTTTTCCAGCAGGTTAATATATCTGACTTCAAGTTGTTGCTGGATTTCAAACTGCCAGTCGTCAAACTGCGGAGCCTTGCTGATCTCAATACCTTTGAGAAATCCTTCCCGGTAGATTTCTGAAGCTCTTTGCAGATCCTCCAGATCCCTGGATTCTGCAAGACGCAAGAAATCCGAATAATCGCTTTTTATCTCAAATGATCCGGGAGAAACCGTCCGGTTGTCCGTCTTCAGAACTTCCGGGCCGAGAATTGTCCTGCATTCGGATAATATATTCCTCAGGTTGGCTTTTGCTTTTTTGGAGTCCAGATCGGGCCAGAAAAAGGCGCCAAGCTCGTCCCTGCTGTATGCCCGGCTGGTGATATGAAGATAGGCTATCAATACGAAAGCTTTGCTTCTATGAAAGCTGATCGGGGTTCCGTTTATCTGAAGGGAAGGGCAACCCATGCACCGGATATAAATATCCTTCACAATAAAATTTCCTCTTTTATATATGGGAAATTCTAAAAACTGCAGTTATTAGAGGTTTCCGTACTAAAATTATAAATGGAAACCAAAATTTTTACAATTCATATTGATATTCTTCAGCAATTCTCAATATGGCTTGCGATCAAATGAATACACAGCCCTTACTGACCCCTGCACTGACGAAAAACTTGAGCAGAAGCCTGCTATGTTTTCCGTCAGCACAGGGGCCCCCAGCTGCGGCACACAGCTGCAGCCATATTGAGTAATACTGACTGCCCGGAAGCGTGATTTTGTACTAATAAATGCTAGGAAAAGAGAATTTTAATAATCTTTCAGAGATTCTATAATTATTCAAACGCTTCCGAAGCTAATAATTAGAATTGCTGGATATGCTTACGGGTACGTTCAGTGTTATGCTTGTGGTGCGCCCGGAATGTAAAATAACACAATTCATGAGGAGGAAAGCATGAAAATCTTGAAAAAAGAAAAACTGTTTGGCCTGGTTATGATATCAATACTTGTTTTACAGGCCTGCAGCGGGGACGATTCGGGTACAGCTTTAATTTCGGGAGCAAAAAGGCGAAGCCAGAAAGAGAAGGAGCTGTTGCTGAATGTTGCAAGCACAGTTTACACGGTACCGCAGATGGATCTTGTGCAGGTTAAAGTTAATGACCGTTATGCACAGGATAAATTTATGGATATTTATTATCCGCCAGGTTTCTCGTTTGACAGCAAGCTTCCGGCAGTTGTGATTTATAATGGATTTGCCGGGTTGAAAGCCAAGAATACAGGCAGGCATATTGACTGGGGGGCGCTTGTTGCTGCACACGGAATGATTGCCGTAACCTATGACCCTACGTATCCGGACAAAGATCTGGAGCTGCTTATAACCGATCTCGTCAACAGAACTGACGAACTCTGTATACAAGCTGATAATCTTGGAATGGTCGGCTATTGCGGGTGCTGCCCTGATGTTTTGAGGGCCTTCATCGGCGAGGATTGCCCGTTTTCGGACTGTCTGAATACAGGTGTTTTTCTTTATGGTACGATGCCCTGGAATGATGAACTACGAAAGGATACTTCGATGCTTGTAGTTAAACCCGGAAAGGGGCTTGAAGACAACATTAAAAGTTCAATAAGCAGTTTTATGGAAAAAGCGGAAGATGAAGGCATGGATGTAAAGCTCATCGATTATGAAGAAGGTTTCAAATATTTCGATGTAACTGAAACTCCCAATAAACCCTGGGAATACGGGGTCAATCAGGAGTTTACCGCAGACTGTGATGTAATGAAGTAAATATTAACCTGGATGCAAATAAAAATGCTTGAAAAGGTATAAACAGCCGGAGGAGAAGCGTGGTCTGCGCTTCTCCTGTTATGAGAATTCCGAACAGGATTTGATAAAGTCGTCTATGTATTTTTCTTCCGTAGACCATGAGCATACAAGCCTGATAGTCGGGCTGCCGTCTGCTGTTTTTTCCCAGCGGTAAAAAAGATATTTCTTTTCAAGCCCGGCAATAACCTCTTCCGGCATGATTGGAAAAATCTGATTGGTATATGAATGAAACAGCATTTTAAAACCCGCCGATTCTATCCCGCTTTGCAGTTTTTCGGCCATTTTATTTGAATGGGCTGCAAGCTTCAGATATAGATCATCAGTGAAAAGCGTCAGAAACTGGATTCCCAGAACCCTTCCTTTTGCCGAGAGAGCCCCCTTCTGTTTCAGGTGATATCTGAAATCTTTTTTAAGATGATCGTTGCATATTACAAGAGCCTCTCCGAAAAGGGCTCCGTTTTTTGTTCCTCCGATGTAAAAAGAGTCGCACAGATTTGCATAATCGGGTAAGGTTGTATCGCTTTTTCGGGAAGCAATTGCCGAAGCCAGTCTTGCACCGTCGATGTATAACAGAAGGTTGAGTTTGCCGCATAATTTCCAAAGTTCTTCAAGTTCCGTCCTGGAGTAAAGGGTTCCTGTTTCCGTGGGCTGTGAAATATATACAAGCCTGGGTTTAACCATATGCTCAAAATGATGTTCCGTAACTACATCCACAATCTGTTTTGGATAAAGCTTGCCGTCCGAAGACTCTACCGGGATAACCTTGTGCCCGGTTGTTTCAATTGCTCCGGTTTCATGAACGTAGATGTGCCCTGATTTTGCTGAAATCACCGCCTCATGCGGCTTCAGAAAAGCTGATATTGCGACCTGGTTTGTAAGAGTCCCTCCGGTTATAAAATGAACATCAACATCTTTCCTGCCGATTTTACGCTTTAACAGGTTTGTCGCTTCAAGGCTGAACCTGTCTTCGCCGTAGCCTTCCGTTTGAACATCGTTTGATTCGGCAAGCGCTTTCAGTATTGCCGGATGTGCACCGTCGGAGTAATCATTTTTAAAACTGTACATTGCTGATAGAACCTCGCTCTAATGTTGAAGATTGTCGCTCCCGATATTTTATATGATATAATATGATAAAAGAATGAGAAAGAAAACATACATATCATTTTTATTACTGCTTATGGCTATCCCCCTCTTTGCCCAGGTAGTAAAAACTCCTCAAATCTTTTATACCCCTGTTTTTTCCGAAACCCCCGGGGTAATGACGGGAGCAGGCAGCTGGGTTTCTTTCCGGCATGTTCTTAATCAGCAGCAGGTTCCGGATTTCGGCCATGACTGGAAATGCGGAGTTAATATCAACATATTCTCGAGCAGTTTTTTTGCAGTTTCAGGGCTTGCCGAAGAAACTTTTCATTTCTCCGCGGCGCCCGAACCTTTAAGTGAATGGATATTCAATGCAGGCTCGATTATTTCCGATTTACGTCTTTTAATGTACATCAATCTGAACCCTGTACTAATTGAATCCGGGTTTCAGCACGACTGCAAACATGAGGTTGACCGGCGTTCCGTCCGGCTGCAGATTCATGATCTCCTGTTCCTTGCCGTCAGACCAGGGGACGATTTTAAACTTGTTGATGCCGGACGGTTTCTTTTAACCGCAAACATGGCGGTTGAGGGAGGAATCAACCTGCCCGCGGTTTTTCAGGAAGCTCCGCCCCAGCCGGATTTGCGGCATGCCGCGGGATTTTTCAGGATTTGCGGCGAGTTTTTATCGGAACCGCAGCTGGCCGTATTGGCCGACGGTTCCGTTTCACTTACACAACGAACGGAAGACACTTTGGTAACAGGTCTGGCGCCCCTGGGAATCGACTGCAGCCTGCGCGGAGGGATCGCCGTTTCAGGAGAAACAGGCAGGGCCGCATTGTATCTGGGTGTCGAGAGACTAACCGACAGCTGGACGGATTTTAATGAAGAACCTGTTGATATACATTTTATATCCGTTGAACTGACTTCCGAAATCAACTGATAATCAACCCCTGTTGTCTTGCGGGGCTTCGCTGAAGAATATAAGCTGAAGAAGATCATCTTGACAGATTTGTTTCAAATGAGCATATTATAAACAACAGCATTGACGGAGACGAGTAAGAGGGCTTTCCGGTGAACAGAGAACGCATCCTGCGGCTGGAAGATGTGGACCGATACCCTGTGAAAACCACTCCCGAGCTGCCTGTCGGAACGAGACATTCTCAGGATGCTGTCATCCTTCGAATGTTTCCAGTAATTCAGGCCGCCCTGAAGGCGTAAACTCTGAGAGTGCGAAAACTAAAGTTCGGCTACGCCTCACTTTAGTTTTTCGAAGTAAGGTGGGACCGCGGAAAGCGGGGCTTTTTAGAGCTCTTATGCTTTTCGTCCTTACAATAATGTAAGGACGGCAGGTATAAGGGTTTTTTTATGTCCGGGTAATCCTGCCTGTAGGAGATAAATATGAAAAACGACGAGAAACAGGGAAAACTTGATTTGATCAGGCATTCTACCGCGCATATCATGGCGGAGGCTGTTCTTGAGAAATTCCCGGAGGCAAAGATTGCAATCGGGCCTTCGATTGAAAACGGTTTTTACTATGACTTTGAACTGCCCAGATCATTGACGCCGGAAGATCTGGAAGAAATCAGCGACGGTATGCGCGGGATCATGAAAGCCGGCAAGGATTTCATCAGAAAAGAGGTTACCAAAACCGAGGCCCTTGAAATGTTCAAGGATCAGCCTTATAAGATTGAGCTCATCAATGAACTGCCCGAAAACGAGGTTATCACAACCTATAACCAGGGCGGGTTTACCGATCTCTGCCGAGGCCCGCATGTGGAAAATACGGGAAAGCTTAACCCGCAGTCATTTAAACTGTTGAGTATTGCAGGCGCGTACTGGCGCGGCGACGAGAGCCGCCCTATGCTGCAACGAATTTACGGAACCGCCTGGACCAATCCCAAAGACCTGCGTATGCATTTGCAGCACCTTGAAGAAATGGAAAAGCGCGATCACCGCAAACTGGGCAGAGAGCTTGATCTGTTCAGCTTGCATGAAGATGCCGGTCCGGGGCTTGTTTACTGGCACCCAAAAGGCGCCAGAATAAGACTTGCCATCGAGGATTTCTGGAGAAAAGAACACTACAAAAACGGTTACGAGATGGTTTATACACCCCATGTCGGCAAGTCCTGGCTGTGGGAAACTTCCGGACACCTTGATTTTTACAAGGAAGGAATGTTCAACTCGATGGAAATGGATGCCAGCGACTATTACGCAAAGCCGATGAACTGTCCTTTTCATATTATGATTTACAACAACTCAAAGCGTTCATATCGCGAGCTTCCATGCCGGTGGGCCGAGCTGGGAACGGTTTACCGCTATGAAAAATCCGGAGTTCTTCACGGGCTTATGCGTGTCCGGGGATTCACCCAGGATGATGCGCATATAATATGTACTCCGGAGCAAATGGAGAACGAAATTGCCGAGACCCTTCGGTTTTCGCTGTTTATGCTGCGATCATTCGGTTTTTCCGAATTCAAGGCATATCTCTCTACAATGCCGCTGGGAGACAAGAGCGTGGGCGCTCCGGAAAAGTGGGATGCGGCAACCGAATCGCTGCGAAAGGCCATTGAGGCACAGGGGCTCGATTACGATGTTGACGAGGGCGGCGGGGCGTTCTACGGTCCCAAGATTGATCTCAAGGTTAAAGACGCCATGGGCCGCGACTGGCAGCTTTCGACAATACAGTTTGATTTTAACCTGCCCGAGCGGTTTAAAATGACTTTTGTTGATCACGACGGAAAGGAAAAGCAGCCGTACGTGGTTCATCGTGCCCTGCTGGGTTCAATAGAAAGGTTTTTCGGTGTTCTTATCGAGCATTTCGGCGGCGCCTTTCCTGTCTGGCTCTCGCCGGTACAGGTCAGTGTGATCCCGGTTGCCTCAGCCTTTGACGACTATGCCAAAAAAGTGGCGGCGGACCTTAAGGCTGAAGGAATCAGGGTTGATGCGGACCTTTCCGATTCAAGGATGAATGCAAAGATACGAAACGCCCAGAACCAGAAGATTCCGTATATGCTGATTATCGGCGAAAAGGAAGAACTGGAAGGAGCTGTTTCCGTCAGGCTGCGCACCGGGAAACAGACAAACGGCGTACCTTTTGCCGATTTTCTGTCAATGATAAATGAGAAGATAGAGAACAAGGAATAGAACCGATAAAAGTAATTGTTTCGTTTTTACAAAAATATATTCTTTTTTACTCAGCCGACTGCTATTGAGAAGTCGGCTTTTTTTCTAATCCATAACAAAAATCATGCCGAAAATTAAAAGATTAATGAATTTATATTTTAATGAGATAAATTATATGTAATCTTAAGCAGGAAACCTGGTTTATGAAAAAAATAATATATTTACTTGTTTTAACGTTACTAATTACGGCAGTTTTTACTTCAGGATGTAAAAATCCAATTTTGGGTCTTGGCCCTGCCGCCGATATAGAAAACCCGACCGGTGTAATTGATACCTATGAAAACGGTGATTACGTACGCGGAAAAATTGTTCTTAACGGAACTTCAACTGATGATGTTAAAATTGAATCTGTTCGAATGGTGCTTGGAACAGAGGTTTTCGATGCAGAACTGCTGCAGGGAGAAATAACCCTTTGGTCGCTGGCCCTGGATACGTCATTATACGATGACGGAGAATATACAATAATCCTGTATATAACCGACTCCTCAGGACGTGAAACCGAAAAAAGACTTCTGCTTTATTTTGATAATACGCCGCCTACTGTTTTGGTTACAAGCAGCGAGGGTATTACCTCGGGCGCTTCAACGAATTCTCCGGTAATCCGGGGTGAAGCATATGATTATCTTTTCAGCCGTATAGATCATCTTGAAGCAACAGTAGTCACCGGTTCTGCAACAGTTTCATCCTTTCAGGGTACAAACGGATGGAGCTTTGTTCTTAATACCATCGGCACCGGAACCTACTCTGTAAGGATTAAAGCTTATGACTCGGCCGGAAATTCAAACAGCTGGCTTTATCATTCCTCGGATTTTACCTCTGATGCAAAGATTGAAGACATTGCGGCTGCAGAGCTCAGCGGCAAACTGGGAACCCAGAACCTGGCTCCTTTAAGGATGACTGAGCAGGAAGTTGAAGTTGATCTGAGTCTTGATGAACCAAGGGTCGTAATCAGCAATCCTGAAGAGGGCGGAAGTGCGGAAGACAATATCATGGGCGGTACTTCGGTAGCGGTAGGTTATATAGAAGATGATGATGAAGTGGATGTTGATTCGGTTGAGTTGAGCACGGACGGCGGAAGTTCCTGGCAGTCTCTAAGCGGAGAACAGCTTAACGGAAGCGGCGGTTTTGTCCGCTGGAGTTATGATCTTTCTTCTCTTGATAACGGAATTTATGCTTTACAGGTAAAAGCTGCAGATACCGGCAAATCAGCGGGGGATGCTTCGCTTACCGGCTATTCCTCAGTGGTCCCGTTTACAATCGATAAAACGGCTCCGTCTGTAAATGTTGATTCGCCGGCTCAGGGCGCTTATCTTTCTTCAGGCAATTTTACGATTACCGGAACTGCCGAGGATACAGGCGGAGCTATTCAAAGCATTGAAATCAGCATTAATAACAATGAATATGAAGAAGTTTCCATTGTTCCCGGAGAGAGTATAAGCTGGAGCCATGACGTGGAAGATGCTGCAGCCGGAGCTGTAGATATCAGAGTTGATGCAATTGACAATTCAGGGAAAACCTCTCATTACAGTATGCAGGTTTTTGTAGATATTTCAGCTCCCTCGGTTGAATTCCTTTCGCCTGCAGCGGATCTTTTTATAAACGGAACAACAACTCTTCAGGGAGTTTCTTCAGATAACTGGTCTCTTAAGCAGGTAAAACTTCAGATAGGCGGCCTGGCCTGGGCACCCGCGGCAGCAGAAGTTCTTTCGCCTTCGGAATTTTACAGTTGGCAGCGGAGTATAGTCAGTTCTGATTATGAGAACACCAGTATGGCCGTAGAGGTGAACGGTTCGGGATTGCCTGAATCAGGCACAGGTATCTGGGAGCTGAAGATCTGGGCGGAAGCAACAGACAAGGCGGATAATATTACACTTGCGGAACACCGAATTTATATAGACAACAGTCTTGACCGTCCCGGAATAAATATTGCATCACCATCGGATGGAGCAATTCTTGCCGGTTCTGTAATGCTTTCGGGAAGTGCCTGGGATGACAAAAACGAGTTGGACGAGGCGCTGGATCATATTGAACTTAGAATCTGGAAAGGAGAGGACTCTGCCGGAGGAAGTGTTTTTACCGAACTTTTTGAGCTTGACGCATTGCTCGGTCTTGATGATGTATACGGCGACGATTCGTGGTATGAGATAAGCGGAACAGGAACCTGGCAGGTTGAACTGAATGCGGACGGAGAATTTTATCCGAACGGTATAGATCATAACGGAACAGTAAAAATTGATGTGCGGGCAGTAGACCAGAAAGACGGAGTGCCTGATCTCGCCGGGAATATTGAAACCGTACAGGTTACTTTTGATGATACAGTTCCATATTTCAGCGATTTAAGTCATGCGTCGGGAGATTACGAAAAAGGGACCTTTAATCTTACCGGATATGTCAACGACGATGATTCAGTTAAAAGACTGAGGATAAGTTATAACGGCGGAGTTGACTGGACTACTATCGGAAACAACCTTGGAGCGACATATTATTTTTCTCATTCAATTGATTCCGATGATATTATCGGCAGTTCGGGGATACTTTATTTAAGACTTGAAGCTCTCGATACCGCCGATTACAAAACGCTTACGGGAATTAATCTTAATATAGACAATCTTTTGCCTTCAGGGACATATACTGCCGGGGTGACCGACCTTTCAGGAACGGCTCTTGTACAGGGGACTGCAGTTGATACCGGGACTGTTTCCGGAATTGATCGCATAGAAGTTACATTTGAACTTGACGGAACCCCTGTAAACCCGCTTAATTCCAAAGGGATACGAACTCCGATTGTTATCGATTCCCGCACCGAAGTCGGCAATGATGGTTCAAGCAATGGTGACGACGACGGATTTAACGAATCAATGGCAATTTCCGGTTCTACCTGGACATGGTGGGCGAAATTTGATTCGACATCATTTGATGACGGAACACTTGAAGTTCTTTACGGGATCTTCGATAACTCAGGGAATTCTTTCACGGAAACTGTAACAGGCGGCAATATCAAGAATCATGCGCCTGAAATAACCTCTGTTGAAGCCGGCTGGGATTATGATCATGACTCTTATATCGAAGCGGGAGAAATCAGAACATACGGAACGGACAGCACCGAAAACAACACTGTTTTCGGTGACCTTGATTATCAGTTTAATATTGTATATGACGGGGCAAACGGAGCTGAAACATACGGTATACGGATCCGGCCCCTTCCCGCCGGCAGCTGGACTGATTTGGGTTCAGTCTCTTCAACAGGTACCCTGGATACTTCATCAACAGATGTTTTTGCCGACGGAGACGGCGATTATGAGATTGAGTTTTCCGTAACCGATCCCAAGGGGTATGAAGAGACTCTCACTCTGACTGTTACCGTTGAAAATACTGATATTGCAGACCCGGATATGGATTTTTACGAATTAACTTCAGCTGATGCTATTAATGTAAAAACTTCCGGTGAGGGACACATTGAAATGGGCGGAAGTATATCTATCAGTGGAACGGCCCCTTTCTCGGGGCAGGCGGAAGATAATCAACAGATAGAATCGCTGGCCGTCAGTATTAATGGAACGGCAGCTGTTGTCTTTGCCCAATGGGATGAGGTTGACGACAGGCTGGAATATACCGCCGACAATACACCGCTTGAAAGCGGATCGGGGTTTGTTGAAGATTCCGGTGTTATACTTCACCGGGCGAACTGGATCTACAACTGGGATTCTTCCGCGCTGCCGACCGGGTTGGGAACAACGGTTGAGTTTATTGTAACCGATTCAGCCGGAAGAACCGACTCCGTTACCCGTACATATGATGTTGTGCCTTATATTTCAAAGATCGAGACAATGCTGTCGTCTGCATTTTCAGATACTTTTGCCCGATCAGCATCAGGGAAATATCCGGTATTAACCGAAAGTTCGCAGTCGACATTTGAAACCCTTGTGGTTCACGGATGGAATATCGATTCTTCCGCAGCCGGCTCGACGTCCGTGCGGCTGAGTGTTGATCCCGATGCCCTGAATGAGGACGGTATTACGCAGACGGGGACTCTTCTGGCTCATAGCGATGCGGGCGATAATGATCAACAACTCCTCGTTGAGCTTGATGCCGCCGGTTCAGGTAATCTTACCGTAATTGTGGACGGTGTCCCGTCCGGCAATAATATAAATGATAATGATGAGGTCTATAACAAGGAAGATTCGGATGTGCATCAGGCTCTCTCTGATGACAGGTATATCAGCGTCTGGAATATTACAAGGCCTTGGCGGACAATAACTCCGGCTGATCATGCTGTTTACCCGTCTATGGTTATGGACGGAGATGACCCGCATTTTGTATATGTCAATAATTCGGAAGGTTTCGGGCAGGCGTTTTACCTGGATGATACGGAAAATAATTATGTAGTGACAAACTGGGACCTTTTCACCTTTACAGCGGTTGATTTGAATACCGACGGAGAGCACGCTGCCCTTGTTGATGTAAACGTAGTTAATGGTAATTTCGGAGACAGCAATGCCGGTAATTACGGCGGTATATTTACAAATTTCTTTTATGATTCAACAGCCCCGCCGTATACTGATCTCAGTAATTCGGATTTTACATATGATTTTATTGATAACGGACTATGGCTTGAGAATCTTGTTGATACAACAGTGCCTGTAACGTCTGCAGTGCTGAACCGTTATCTGTACCCGGATCTTGCCGTCAGCGGTAATTCGGCATCTACCGATGTTTTCTATTCTGTCTATGACAATCTTGAGCAACGGCTGATATTCAGGCATTTTCTTGTCGGAACATCAGATGCCATCGACGATTCATCCGGAGGGATGCTGAATGATACCGGCAGCTCCACCGAACTCTATACCAATGTCGAACAGCAGGATCGGGGAGGAGCCTGGCCGGATTATAGCGGCGACAATCGTTTCGCAAGCGCCGGATCCGCCCAGCCAGGGGCAACGCCGCCGGGGGCACAGTATGTATCATCTTCTTCCGGAAGTTTTTCAGCGGTCGGGGCTACTTCGGACGGTTCAACAGCCGTTCTGGCTTATCTGGATACCACCGGCAGTGGTCAGCTGGTATTCAGCTATAATGAAACCCCGGACAACAGCGGTACCTGGTCGATCCCGATAACCATAGAGAGTTTTATTAATGCTGAATATATTGATCTTAAGGTGGACAGCAGCAACCATATTCATCTTGCATATTACGACAGTTATAACGGTGATGTGAAATATGCGTATATTCCGGCATACAACAGTGCCGCCGCAGATGTAGATGTATATACTATCGACAGTTATCTGATTGTAGGCTCAAAACTTACAATCGATGTCAGTTCAGCCGGAGTTCCCTATATAGCTTACAAAGGTTTGGGCAACAGCGCCAGGGTGGCCTGGAATACAGGCGCTGAAGGCCCCGGCGTGACGTCTGATGTTTTTACAGGGAACTGGGAGATTCAGACTGTTCCGAACCTTATTCAGGATACGGATTCAAACAGATTTAATATGGGAGTAGATTCCGCCGGTCTGCCGGTTGTAGGCTATACTGCCGACGGACTGGAGTATGTAAGGCTGCTTGATGAGTTGACCGATTAGAAGGAGTACATCTTGATGATTAATTACTACAGGAGCAGACTGGGTTTTTTAATAATATTTATATTCTTTTCAATCAGCCTGTGGGCAATGGGGAAGGCTGATGATTCTGAAACGCAACCGGTTTCGGGCCTTGATAACTGGGAGCACAGTATTGATATTTCGGATCTTCCGCCGGGAGAGTATAATATTCTGCTGCATGCAGTTGATAAGGCCGGAAACTCCGGTTCGGGCGGGCCGTATAATATTTATATTGATCCCTCTGTTCAGATTCCCAAAGTTTCAATTTCAACGCCTTCCCGGGGGAGCCGGGCAGGAAATTCACTTAATGTTCTCGGCACGGCCGTAGATGATAAACTAATCGAGCGCGTGGAAATTGCGGTGGACGAGGGGGAATTCAGCCCTGCTGAAGGAACTTCGTTCTGGAGAATGAATATAGACTGCTCCGCGTGGGACGATGGAGAACATACGATAAAAGCCAGGGCCTGGGATGAGGATCAAAACGAGAGCGAGTCTGTAAGTGTTTCCTTTTTTAAAGATACGGTTAAACCTGTGATAGATATAATTTCCCATACCGGCGGAAGTTATGTAACAGGAAAGATAGCTCTGGAAGGAACCGTTACAGATTTAAACGGTATTGAGAAATTATCATGCTCTGAAGACGGCGGGAAGACGTATAATGAAATAAAACTTTCCAAAGGGACAACGGACGGGCAGTGGACATTTTCCAGGAAGATAGACACCCGGTTGCATCAGGACGGTTCATTTGTTTTCTGGCTGGAAGCAGTAGACGGTTTGGGTTCACGCTCAAAACAGTCGTTTCTTTTTTATATAGACAATCGGCCGCCGGAATTGACGCTTATTTATCCGGAAGCTGAAAAATCTGTAAACGGCAGAATTGTTCTAATAGGCCGGGCATATGATGAAGTAGGAATATCTTCTCTAAGCTACGAGGCTGACAACGGGACTGCAGGCGAGATTTCGTTAAGCCCGGGAAACCCGGTATGGGTCCTTCCGCTCGATTACGGAACGGGAGAAAAGAAAGAAGCCCGGATCAATATGCTGTTGACTGATATTGTCGGCAATGTTATATCCGGGAAATTCCGAATCCCGCTGAATCTTGAAGCGGACCTTCCTGTCCCGGGCGTGTCCGATAGCGTTGATGAAATGATATACGGCATCATGCCGGTTTTGACCGGCATGATGAAAGACGACGACGGTTCTACCGGAAAGATTGAGTACTCACTTAACGGTGGGGACTGGAAATCTGTTGATGTTTCAGGCCCATGGAGTTTGCAGCTTGACCAGGTTGTCGCCGGAGATAACCGGATAGAAATTCGTGCGGTGGACAGTTTCGGCATGGTCGGAGAAACAATACGCCGGAATATCAGAACGGCATATCCGGTTCCTGAAATCATCTTTGATTCGTTGACAATTGACGAGCAGGATGAAAAATGGTTTCCCGGTATGGTTATTGATTCAGAAATTCAGGCGAAACTTGCAGGAACTGTCCGGGGCGCCGGAATTTCCGGTCTGGAATGGAGTTTCAACAATAGCGCTCCAAAAAAGCTTGTACCAAAAAGCGGTGATAATCCTGACGAAGCGTATTTTGATATCAAACTTCCCAGATATGCCGGTGAAGACAGGATTGATATTTCCGTTACCGGACAGGACGGATCCGGAACGAAATTCAGCGCGCAAACAACCTTTTATTACAACTCTCTGTCTGATCCGGAAGGGTTGTATTTTGTATATCCCGAATCTGCTGCGTCCGATTATATTGTATTGGGCGAAGGGGATTATTTAGGCGGATGGACGGGCGGCGGCGGGATAAAAAGTATGAATCTGTCGGGCGGCGAATTTCTGGATGTATCCTTTTCAGGAAACGGGTTCAGGATAACAGCTTCCGAAGAAGGCGCAGCTGAAGACATCATTTTGACAGCAACTCTTGAAAACGGAAAAGAATTGATATCCAAACCGATGAATATAGCTTCCGACAGAACTTCTCCGGTTATAGAAATAACTCAGCCGTCTCCCGGCAGCATAATAGGCGAACATTTTCTGCTTGATACGGCAGCTTCAGATAACACCGCTCTCGGTTTCCTGAAATTTTCTGTCGACGGGGGAAAAACTTATACCGATTTATCAGGCAGCGATCCGGTTGAGGTTTCGGTACTACATCAAGAGGATGGTGAAGTTACGGTAATACTTGAAGCCGGGGATATTTTTGGTAATACCGAAATTGTTTCTATTCCGCTGTTGAAGGATACAAAAGCGCCTTCGTTATCTTTTATTACATCGTCGTTCAGTAAAGGGGCCGAACAGATAACCGTATCAGGCAAAGTGGACGATATTGATTCCTGTTCAAAGATAGAAATAAGCTTTATAAAACAGGAAACCGATCCTGTTATTTTTGATGCAGTACAGGATGGAAATGTTTTTTATCTTGATGTCAACCTTACTTCTCTCGGGTTTAATCCGGAGCAGGTCCTTGTTTCAGCTGTTGATAATGCAGGAAATAAAGTTGAGCAGCCTCTTCTTCTTGATTTGGATTTTTCTGCGGGTATGCCGGTTGTGGACATTCAGGTTCCCGAAGAAATGAGTGCGACGGAAACAGGGTTTGAGCTGTCCGGTTTGATACTGGATCAGGAGGGTGTTGCTTCCGTCAGTTACAGTCTTAATGACGGCGCTTACCTTGAAGCCGGCAGCGGCAACCTTTTCACGGTTCCGTTGAAGCTTTCCGAACTGCAAGATGATATTAATACGGTAAGGGTCAAAGCTGTTGATCTTAACGGTCTTGAGAGTGAAGAAGTTGAAAGAAAATTTATCGTATCTCTTGATCCCCCTTTCATACAAATAAACAAACCGGATCTTGATTCGGTTGTAAAAGGTTCCGTATTACTCGAAGGAGTATCCTCCGATGTAAACGGGATTGCCGCGATTTTAATATCTCATGATAACGGCAACACTTTCCAGAAGGCGGAGGGGACTGAACTGTGGACATATCCGCTGGATACCAGCCTTCTGTCCGACGGAATAACATCCATCCTTATCAGGGCTGTAGATAATGCCGGGGTAAGCAGCATGATTACAACTCTTATAAACACCGACAATACTTCTCCGGAAATAACCTTTTCAAAACCTTCCGACGGCGAGGCTGTCAGGGGCAGCCTTGAGCTGAGCGGAAGGGTGTTCGACAACAGCAGCTTAAAAAGCCTTACCGCAATTCTGACGCCCCTTGATGATAAAGAAAGCGGCATGGAAACGGTAAAAGATATTTCTTCAAGGGGGACAATCCGGGAGACTCTTGATATTAATGGTTTGTCCCCCGGATTCTACAGCTTCAGGGCGGAGGCTGTAGATTCAGCAGATAATACCGGTACTGTAAGCAGGGTAATAGAAGTGTTGCCTGAGGGAATCAGGCCGCCTGAACTTCTGGCGCCCCTGCCCGGGGAATCAGTCGGGCCGAGATTTTCTGTTCAGGGGTTTTTGCCCGACAAGGCTTCCAGGGTACATCTTAAATTAAACGACAGGCTGTTTAAAACGGTTGAGGTAGATTCCTCCGGATTTTTTCGCTGTGACGTCCTGCAGGATGATGATTATACTGCAGGTTGGGGCAGATTATCTCTTATGACGGACGAGTATGGCAGTGAAGTTGAAAGTGAAAGTATCGAACTTGATTATTCCGATACCGGCCTGTGGGTAACATTTGACAATCTGTCAGAAAAGCAGTATGTGACCGACCGTTTTACAATTGAAGGAAGCGCCGGTTATGAACAGGCTGAATCTGATCCGGAGGATCCTGAAAAACTGCAGCCGGGCAAACTGGAATTCAGCCTTGACGGAGGCATAACCTTCAGAAAATTGAGAATAAAAGACGGGAAATGGGAATTCACTTTATACAGCGAAGAAGTACCCGACGGAGAGTTAAATCTGGCGGTTAGAATTTCCGGTGAAGACAGCATGGTATACTCGCGATGCAGCGTAGTTATGGATACAAAAGCTCCGAATTTATATCTGTTAAGCCCCGAGGAAAATTCCCGGCAGTTCGGGAATTTGCTTTTATCAGGAAGCGCATCAGATGACGGCGGATTAACAGGCGTATGGCTGAATCTTCGTGATGGTGACAAGGATAATTACAGTACGCCGAGTTTTATTCAGGGCATGTACTTTGACGCCTCGGCGCTTGGCGCTACATATTTTACAGCCGGGCTCGGTCTGACCTTTATGGATGACAACGTAAAACTTCAGATGCAGTACGGTTATGCGCCAGAAACCGTGATTGATCCTGATACGGGGTATGAACGTGCCTCCCGTTTTGGAGGTAATGTATTTGGGGCCAAGCTTCTTGCAAACCTTGCGCAGGTTCCATTTTCCTGGCTTTTCGGACCCGAGTTTTCCGCATTGTCCGCAACAGCTGCGCTGGGCGCAAATTTTTCATATTTCAGCAGTAATTCCGTTGATTCGGAAGACAGCTGGGGGGTTGTTCTTGCTGGAGTTGTCGGGCAATTTGAATTGCCCAAAATAAGTTTTAAAGATAGGCGTTTTTTAAAATACATTTCGGTTTTTTGGGAAGGGCAGCTTTGGTTGATCTCCTCGGATGTCAGCCCGGAAGTAGTGCTTCTTCCAAGCGTCGGAGCCCGGATCGGTCTCTTTTAATTGTCGGGTCAGCTCTTTTACCGTTTTTGATCTACTGTGATAAATCTGTTTTAAATGATATATTTTTATTAAAGGAGAGCGATGGGTGGCAGTACCAGTATTTGAAATCGGACCGGTTGATCAGAATGTAGTATATGCTTTTGCAGCCGGGTTTTTAATAGCATGGCTTATTTTCGGGATCAGAATCCTGGTGCTTAAATCCAGGAATAAGCGAGAAGTTCGTGAACTTCGAAACAGTCTTGTCAACCGTATTGACCTGGAGGCTGCGTCAATCAACGGTATGAAGAAAGAAATGGACGACCTGAAAAACAGGAACTCGAACCTTAAGACATCGCTGCAGAACCTTTCGGCGAAACCGGGCAGAAGAGAGAAGCTTCAGCTTCAGGTTTACCAGTCGGCAATAGAAAAAATGTCGGTAAGAGCCCCGGGGTTTGCTCCTGCCTGGCATATAGTGCTTCAGGAATGTGAGCAGGAGGCGGGAAGAAGCCTTGACGGAACAGTGCCCTTCATCAGGCGAATTGTGCCTGCGGTAGGCACCGGTTGGGCGGATAACACGCTTCCCGCAGAAGGCGACAGGGACACATCTTCAGCCATATCTTCCGATTCGGAACTTTCCGGGAAAAGCGGAGCTTCCGAAGGGGGAAAGCGGCAGTCGCTGTTTTCGAGGCTCACCGGAAGGAAGAGCTGAGTCCCGAAGTCCGGTTCAGCTGCGGCTTATAAAGAAAACCCCTGCAAGAATAAAAGCTATGCCGATTGCCTTAAAGATATTCAACGGTTCTCCCAGCACAATTGCAGATGCAAAGATAACAAGCACGTACGAAATACTGGAGGACGGGTAGGCTATCGAAAGCGGCAGTATGCTGAGAACATTAATCCAGACCAGAAACCCGGAAATATAGCATAATATGCCTATGATCATAAACGGGGACGCAAGGGCTGTTTTTGCTGTAAGATTGCCTGCGGCGGTTACTCCTTTCTTCATCAGAATTTGCCCGGTGACTGTGAAGGAAACCGTAGCAAGCAGTAAAAGCGCTCCTTTCAGACTCATTCTCCCCTCCTTGACTGAATCAGTTCCCGCCTGGCGTAGCATTTCTCGGCAAACATGGCCATTTCCGCTTCCAGGTTGGGCAATTCCGAATCGCCGAAAACTCCGACCAGGTACGGGATTACCTTCCGTGAAACATCTGTTTCCTTTCCGCGCTGAACGTCTATCAGGCTTTGAATCTTGGATGTGGCGACACATTCCTGCATACAGCCGAAGGGCTCAAGATGATAAACCCCGCAGAGATCTTCAGGATTGTCCGTCATAAACATATAGGATGTTCCTATTGATATTCCGGCTTCTCCCTTGATCCTGATATCGAAAATATTGAATTTCCTTAAAAGGTCGTATATCTCAATGGGGCGTTTCTGTTTGCGGTCCGCCAGGTACTCTTCAAAGGGTTTCATGAATGCCGTTTCCGCGTTATGCATGTACACGCCTTTTATGTAGGAGACAAACCAGTGACCGAACCTGCGTTCCTTGATATATGCGGCCCGCTGCATTTTGTTGTTATACTCAAGCATGTCGGCGGTAAGCCTGGGCGCCACTTCAAGTTTGTGAGATTCAAGTTTGCGGATAGATTCCTCGTTTGAACCGTCGTGGGAACGGACAAAGATTTCGCCGAACATACCTACCTTCGGATAACGCTCATTGCTTACGGGGATTCTCTGAACGGCCCCGGCAGCCTTGTTCATCAGGGCCTTCATGTCTGCAAAATCACTTCCGTTGCTGACTATACCGATAAACTCTCTGCCGATTTCATCCATTACCCGGTCGGTCTCGCCGGGGTTAAGCTCGTATGGGCGGGTGCGAAGCCTTGCATTGTAGAGAATGTCGTTGGCTATAGTTGCTTTTGCAAGACCTTTCCGGATCATCCCTCTCTCTTTTGCCGGGACCGGGATGTTTTCCCAGTCAAGGTAGGCTGCCGGGTTAACAATCAGCACCCCGCCATAACCGTTCTGGTCCAGGAAATACCTTGTAATAATATGGTACTGGCCCAGTCTGCAGGGGCCTCCTGCCATCGGAATAAACAGGGCCAGGTCCTTATTGGCATCATAGCCTTCTTTTACCTTGTTGTGAATCCAGGCCATACAGTCCCCGAACAGGATATGCATGGGCAGGCAGTTGTTGGTGATCAGGTATTTCCGGCTGTAATATTCGGTCTCGGTATTTTTTGTGGGCATGACTTCTGATTCCACGCCGACCGAACGGAAGACAGCCGCCAGGGCCTGTGAACTCTGGAGCCCCATATTCGGAACGCCCATTACTCTTTTGAGCAGTTCTCCTTCGCCGGAACCGGCTGTTTTAAGATCTTCAAGCGTGACGTTTCCGGGGCAATGGTTTTTTACAACCTCCCAGTTGGCCATGGTGCGGGTGCCGAACTGGGCATTGGAATTATGGCCGTCGGTCTGCAGGGTAAGATACGGCTTGTCGGCACGGTTGAATATTTCCGTTTCATGGTAACTGAGCATTGCGTCGGGACCGCAGTTGAAATTGGTTTCCCGGACGCCGTAAAGCTGGGGATCCAGGGCCACCATCAGGTTATAACGTGTCATTTCCCTTCCCTGGAACCAGTACATATGATGAACGATATCCGAAAAATCAATATCCGGCTGTTCAAGAAAAAAGGCGGGAATGAAATGCAGGCCGTTTGAAACGAACAGCTCATGGACCTTTGAGTTCGCCTTGTCGTCGAAAAGGGTATAACCGCGGCCGATTCCTATAAATATTTTATGGCCCTTTGCTTTGAGTCCCTCGACTATTTTTGCCCCCTGGTCCCATACGGATCGGTTAAAGCTGTTCTGGTTGTTCATGGCCTTTATAACAGCCTTTTTTACTATCTTTTTCGTTATTTTTCCCGGTGTCGGGGTGTTGCGGAACGCCCGCTTGAAATCCTGCCAGATGTCTTCCTCAAGCTTGTAGATAGGATCATCGAAGAGAATCAAAGGCAGCAGCGCATCTTCGGTAGCTATTTTTATAGCTTCTTTTGCGGAATATCCGGCTCCCGAGATGAAGGGGCAGGTCTTTGACTGGTCCTGCGGGGCGCCCTTCTCTCCCTGTCCGAGGTAGTTAACCAGAAACATTTTATCGATTCCCGGTCGGAGGAAATTTTTAAGATAGGCTACATGCCCGTGCTGCAGTTTTGACGGAAAGCATGCCTCGGAATGAGATGTCGCCAGCCCGAGGTTGGCTATTTCATCGTTAGATTCGGGGCTGACTATAACTTTGAATCCAAGTTCTTTAAAAAGAGAGGTGAAAAAGATTCCCCGCTGGTTAAGGAAGTGCAGGGTTCTGGGAATCAGAATACGTGTTCCGTCGCTTTCAAGGATGTTATCGGGGCTTGTCGAGTATTTTTCAAGCTCACGGTTCATTAACTTCTTGTAGAGGTTGACGTAATCGGGGCTCCGCCTGGTTGAAGATTCGGTATTTCCCTTGGGGCAGAGCCCGCCGGAAAAAATCTCGTCATCGCCGATTTTGTAAACCTGAAGCTTGCAGTCGCGGGTTCCGCAGGAATCTTCAATCATTGATGAACAGTTCTCAACCCGCTTCTCAAAAGCAGCATCGGCCAGGTCGAGTCCGCGGAACCTGGAACCGGCTTTCTTCCCGTCGGCGGCCGCCTGTCTGATCTCATTATAGACAACTATGGCCGCGCCCATGGCGCCGAAAAGCTGCCGGTGGGGAAAGGCGTGGATTTCAATTCCTGTATGAAGCGCCAGCGCCGCCAGGCAGTCCAGGCCCTTAAAGGGCCCGCCCTGTGCTGACGCAAATTCTCCGAAGGTTTCGCTGCCGACAAATTTATTTGCGTAACCGCCCATGAAGCCGTGGGCTATGGCGGCGGCAATCTCTTCTTTTGGAAAGTTCAATGCCAGAAGTTTCAGTACCCCTGCTTCGGTGAATATGGCGCACATTTCATCCGTAATTGGAGTTCTTTCTGCAGCAAGGGCGTACTCTTTGAATGTTTTAAAGTCATATCCGAGCATGTCCAGCATGTTCTTCATCGATTGCCCGGTTCCTGCCATGCATGACAGGTTCATTTTGGCTTTTTTTACCGTGCCGTCTTTGTTGAATACGGTAAATTTTGCATCCTGTCCGCCGCACTCGAATATTGTATCAACCTTGTCGTTGAAGTGCCTGACGCCCTGTGCATGGCAGGTGATTTCGTCTTTTACAATATCGGTTTCACAGTCTGCCGCCGGCAGGGAAAAGTCGGTAAAAAGGCGGTGGTAAAACTGCCCGGAAGATCCGGTATAGGCTATTCCCCGAATATTTATTTTTTTCCCCAGATAAGTGCGAATTTCTGCGAAAAGCCGCTGGGCCGTTTCAAGGGGCTTTCCGTCGGTGTCAAGACAGATTTCGGCAATAATGTCCAGGTCATCCGCTCCGGCTATCAGGGCTTTGGTTGTGGTTGACCCGCCGTCAATACCGATTACGACCTCTGTGGTTCCGGAAAGCTCCTTGAAAATTACAAGCCCCCCGGATGACTTGAATACCGCATCTTCTTCATCATAACTTTTAACTTTATGAAGGACTGATTTCAGGGCGGGGGCGAATTTTATTTCACGCATCTGGGCTTCGATTAGTTTGTCCAGGGATTCAATGGTGAAACCGGATTCCTTTTTATCATCAAGCGCTTTTAAGGCTGCTCCTGCTGCCCCTATCTTTTCAAGCTCGTCGGGCCGTTCCAGATTGATGCCTAGTTCGCTGCTGAACATCTCGGCGAGGTTGCCGTTAAGGAATATTCCTCCTGTAGCTACCGCCCGTTTTGACGGATCTATTGTGCGCGTGCCGAGAACGTCGCTTCGGTAGTTGCGTGCTATACGTACATACATCCCTTTCAGGATATTTTTTATCTGTTCGCCGGAATTCTGCATGTGTATCATATCGGACTGAATGATAACGCCGCAGCGTCCGCCCACATCAAGATCCTTGTTGGAGGCATTAATGGTCTCAATGGCTTTTTCGTGAATTTCTTCCACCTGCTTCTGCAGCTTGCGCCTGTTTCGCATCCTGGCCTGGTACGCTGCGCCATCGCTGCCCTGAGCCTGCGGGTCTTCCAGTTCCACGGGACAATCTTCTGCAAAGAACCTGCGGACCTGTTTGTTTATCAGAATGCCGCTGCCGCCGCCGCATTTGGTTCCTGTTCCATGGTCCGATATGAAGGATTTGCCGGTGATCACCGTATCGGTTTCCCTTTCAAAAAAATACGGGTCCTTTGACCCGACATGGATGATGTATTCCGACTCGGGAGCTATAACGCGGGCGCCCTCCGAGATGGCTATGGTATCATAATAAAAGGGAGATTCTGAAACCTCTGCAATCAGCTTCCCGGCCGTGCCGGTAAACGAATATGATGCAATGCTGTCTTTTTCAAAATATTCTTGAATTCCCTCGTATGCTTCTTTCAGTGCGTCCACAGGGTTACCGAAGTGCATTAGAGAGTCGGGGCTCCAGACCAGGCGGCCCTGCGAGTCAACCACTGCCGTATGAATTGTATCAGAGCCTACATCGAAGCCGACATAAAAGGGGCCGTGACTTTCCATCATTTTTTCCATTTCTCATCCTTCAGCTTTTAAATGTTCCCATAGTTCAAGTATAAGGCAAAGAAGAAAATCATTTACAGGTACTTATTCCTGTCATTATAATTCTAATAATGGAATTCCACAAAATAAAAAAAAATACAGGGCTGTTACTGTCTCTTTTTATGGTTTTGACGGGTATATCGGCCTTTTCCGCGCCGATTCGGGTCGATGACGCTATTCAGCTGGCTTACAATCTTAAGTTTGATCAGGCTGAAGAGGTTCTGGCGGAGTATAGAAGTGAGAATCCGGCGGATGTGTGGGGAGATCTCGGACAGGTTGTCTATGATTTTCTGAAAGTCAAGCAGGATCCCGGAGATGAAAATTTCAACAGAATCTTCAGCGATCTGAAGACTGCCGAAGACAAAGTCGATGAAACGGATAACTCCGGCGGCGTTGACGGGACGTTTGCCGCCTGTTTTCTCTGTTATTACCGCATGAAGAGTTATGCTCTCAGTGAGCGATGGATACATACTGCAGCCTCTGCTGTGGAGGCCCGAAAACTTTCAGTGGAACTCCTGGAGAGGGGGAATTTTCCGCCCGAAATGTATTTTATTCTGGGCGAACAGGATTACACAACTTCACTGGCCCCGGATTATCTGAAACCCCTGCTCAAGGGGCTCAATTTTTCACCTGATCAGGCGGAAGGCCTTGCCGGTATTGCACGGGCGGCAAAAGAAGGCGGTTTGACCCGGTACGAGGCAAATCTGATGTATATCAGTTCCTGTATCTACATAGAAAAAGATTACGATTCCGCCATCAGGACTGCGGAGTCGTTTTTAGGGGAGTTCCCGGGAAACCTGTCTGTACGCTTTTTTTATATCGATCTTCTGCTGCGCACCGGCAGGCTTTCCGAAGCTGAAAAACTGCTGTCCTTTTATGAGACGGCTCCGGGTAGCGGAGAGCTTGCCGGCAAGTGGCTTCCAAGGTATATCCAGATGACGGGCAACCTGTGTAATGCCCTGGGAGATTATAACAGTGCGGTGGAGCTTTACCGGGAGTCGCTGAGTTTTGATGAAATAAGCGGTTATACTGCTTCGGAAATCAACCTTGAGATGGGCAAATTGCTTGATATTACCGGCCGCCGTCAGGAGGCAATCGCCGCCTACAAAGCCTGTTACCAGGGGGACGGGTTTACACTGCACAAAGACGAGGCGAAAGAGCTGAAGAAAGATGCCTACAGCGCCGACAGGGGAAGTTACTAAGTTATTTATTTTCGGGGCCCGGTGTCATGCTGTAATTTTTTTAGTGTTACTGATTTTTATTGAAAACACTTCAATATGAATACTACTATTAACTTCTTCCATAGTTGGGCTTTGTTAGCAGTATCAATGTATGCACATGATAAAATTCTGTTTGCAAATTTGAAATTGATTATTGTTTTATATATCCTGATATATAAATAATAATTATATATATTATAAAAAATATGCATTTTACTTATATATAATTCTGAAATATAATACAAAGCAGATTATTGATATAAAAGGAATTTCATACAAAGGCCATATGAAAGGTGTCAAAATCACGATTGAATATATTGGTGAATATAAAAATATAACAGGTGTAAAATTCGAAACGCTTTATGTTGATGATGAAATCAGAAATGCTTCACAATATGTTTCGAGTTTTTTGGATACAAATTACGGAATCGAGACCCCGTATACCATGATGATCAGAGGGATTCCTTTGGCTAGAGCGATTAAGGAAGATATTACGGTAAAAGAAGGGGATTCTTTTATGATAATACCTTTTTTATCAGGCGGCTGATTCTAAAGAATTGAGGTGAGGATGAAAGGATACAACGGTAAAATACTGCATATTAATTTAACTGAACAGAAATTTGAAATAGAAAGACCAAATGAAGATTTCTATCGTAAGTATGTCGGCGGCAGCTGTATGGGTGTTTACTATGTAATGCAGGGAACAGAACAGGGTGTTGATCCATTATCGCCGGACAATGTTATTGCTTTTACAGTCGGTCCGCTTACAGGATCAAATATTTCCGGTGCTTCCAGGCATTCCGTAACAGCCAAATCTCCGCTTACCGGCGGGATTGCGACAAGTGAGGGCGGCGGTTACTTTGCGCCTGAGATGAAAAAAGCCGGTTTTGATGCGATAGTTCTGACCGGAAAAGCGGAAACTCCTTCGTATCTGTGGATCTGTGACGGAGAATATTCACTGCTTGATGCAGCGGAAATATGGGGAAAAACAACAGGAGAAGCGCAAGCACATATCAGAAATTATCATGAAGATCAAAAAATCAGAGTAGCACAAATAGGCTGCGCGGGCGAAACATTGTGTAGATACGCTAATATTGTAAATGAACTTGCGCATTTTAACGGCAGGGGGGGGCTCGGTGCGGTGATGGGTTCCAAGAATTTAAGAGCCATTGCCGTTCGCGGAACGCAGAAACCGGATTTTTTTGATCCGGAAGGTATGAAAATCTTTGCCCGGAAGGGAATTAACAGAATACGTGAAAGCGTCGGTCTTCAGAGTTTCAAACAGAACGGAACAATAGGCTGTGTTGTGGAAAATTCCGCCCTGGGGGGATTGCCGACCAGAAACTGGACATCAGGAACATTCGAAAATGTTGATAAACTGATGCCGGAAGCCTGGAATGAAGAAATAATCAAACCGGGCACGTGTTATGCCTGTGCACAAAGCTGCAAGCGTCATGTGGACAAAAGCAAGACCGACCGGATAGATGCAAAGTACGGTGGACCTGAATATGAAACAATCGGAATGTGCGGTTCCAATCTCGGGATATCCGATAAGCTCGCTATCTGTAAAATCAATGAGATTTGCGCCATGTATGCAATGGATACAGTCTCGTTCGGTGCAACAATGGGCTTTATCATGGAATGTTTTGAGAAGGGAATTATCACTGCGGAAGATACGGAAGGATTCGACTGCCATTTCGGTAATTCCGAATCAGTAATCCGGTTGGCTGAAATGACTGGTACTGGAACTGGATTCGGCAAGCTTATCGCTCTCGGCTCGGAGAGGCTTTCCGGAATTTTCGGAAATAACAGCAGTAAGCTTTTAATCACGGTTAAAAAGAAAGAGTTTCCTGCGCATATGCCGCAGACTAAAGCCGTTTTAGGGTTGTCATATGCATTGGTATCTTTCGGCTCGGATCATGTTTCAGTGGAAATGGATCCGAGCCTTGGGACCTATCCTCTGTCGAATAGGCTGAAAAGTTTTGGATTCGACAGGATTGAAGCTCCTGATGAGCTTAACTCCGAAAAAGCGAAATTGTTCTGGCGGACTCAAAGAGCATACGCTCTGGTTGATACAGCATCGGTATGCATTATGATATTCGGTTTCGGCGGAGCGTACAGCTTTGATGAACTGGTGGACGCTATCAACTTTGCGACAGGGTGGGAAACAAATCTTTACGAGATGCTGATGGTTGGAGAGCGCGGTTTGCAGATGATGCGCGCATTCAATATCCGCGAAGGATTTGATAAGGATGACGATAAATTACCGCTTAAACTGTCGACTCCTTTAGCGGATGGTATTTCGGAAGGGAAGGTCGTTAATGAAGCCGATTTTAATGAAACAAGAGAGCAGTATTACGAAATGGCGGGGTGGGTCGGAGAAAAAGGTGAGCCTTCAAAAACCCGCCTGATGTCCTTAAATCTTGACTGGGTCGGGGAGTATATAAGTCAGCAGTAATCTTAGCAGGCATGAAACTAAACATCAGGAGAGCAATATGACCAGAATAGAAAAAATAAAAAAAAGCATGTTTGACGGTTTCAAAGAAAAAAAAGAATGGTGGGGCAGTGAGCTCACTGTATTGACGGACGAAAAGGCCGGATCTTTGCCGATTGTTATACGCAAGGCAATGGCAATAGATTTAATGATAAATAACATGCCGGCATATATCAGACCTTACGAATTGATTGTCGGCATCGCCGGAATGGCCAGCAGCGAACTGGGACGTGAATTCCCTGAATATGCCACCCCTGAAGAAAAAGAGGAGGCAGCAAAAAAAGGGGTCGGGGTAAACTCTGTATGGGCTCATCTGCCTATAAATTTTGAGAAGCTTCTAAAGCTTGGATTGCATGGTTATCGTGAAAAGATTTTAGAAAAATTAAAGCTTGAAAGTGATGAAAGAAAGATATCTGAATATGAAGCGATGTTTATATCTCTGGATGCCCTGAAACGTTTCGCTCAACGTTACGCTAAAATCGCGCAGTTTGAATCGTTGAATGAATCCGATGCAGCCAGGCGCAATGAACTTCTGGAAATCGCAAGGATCCTTGAAAAAACACCGGAAAATGCGCCGGAGACGCTTCATGAAGCATTACAGTGTTTCTGGATTGTTTATATTGCCCTCCAATCCACAATGGATTTGATTCCTGTCGGGCGCTGCGACCAGTACTTCTATCCTTTCTATAAAGAGGACACTGAAAGCGGTTTGATATCACAGGAATATGCGGAAGAGCTTTTAGCCTCCTGGCTTGCAAAATTCAGTGAACGCATCCAGACAAGTCCGGATTCCTGGGAAAGCCATGCAGAGGTAACGGATTTTGCCCCGGGCGGAAAGGCTATCGATCTTTCAGAAAAGGTCCCTCCGTATTTTACTGCGCCCGGAACCGGGAACTACGGAATCGGAGCAAATTCCTGGTTTATGAATGCAATAATCGGCGGTCAGAAAAGGGATGGCAACGATGCGACAAACGAGCTGACTTATATGATCTTGCGGTTATGGAATAAGCTTGAACTGATAGCTCCAGTGATGTCAGTCCGGTTTTTTAAAGGATCTCCACCGCGTTTATATGAGGAATGTGCACGAATACTGCGTTCGGGAAGCGGCGAACCTGCCATTTATAATGATGAAAAAATAATACCGGGATTTACCGAAAAGGGCGTGCCGCTGGAGGATGCGCGCGATTATTCAAATGACGGGTGCTGGGAAACGCTTATCCCCGGATGTACTGATCACAACCATGTTGATATTGAATCCCTTCTACAGCTGGAATATACGCTTCATAACGGCTGCAGCCTGGTTCGGAAGACAAGAGAATGTGAGCTCGATACCGGGGATGCGAAAGAATTTACGGCTTTTGAGCAGCTGTATGATGCTTATCTTTCCCATATGAAGAAAGCGATAAGCGATGGAATCAGAACAAGAAGAAATATCTACGGGGTGCACAGCACAATCGCACCGGACCCGATGCTGTCGATATTTATTGACGACTGTATTGAAAACGGTCTGGATATTACGAACGGCGGGGCCAGGTATATGATGTATCCGCCTATAATCTCCGGAATGGCAAATACCGTCGATTCTCTTGCCGCAATCAGGAAATTTGTTTTTGAGGAAAATAAATTCACTATGAAGCAGATAATAAATGCTACCAGTGAAAATTTTAAAGGTTATGAGGTTCTTCGTGAAACACTTGCATCAAGGGGCTTAAAATTCGGAAACGATGATAATTATGCGGATGAGCTGATGATACGTATATTGGGTGATTTAGCTGCTTATGTGAAGGATTTACAGGCGGAAGACCCGAAGATGATGCTTCCTCTCGCGTTGGGCACATTTGAGCATTACGCAAAATTGGGAGGTCGCTGCGGGGCTTCTCCGGACGGACGCAGTGCAGAAACCACAATATCCAGTAATTATTCTCCGTCAGTCGGTTGTGATACAAACGGTCCGACAGCAGCTATTTTATCATGCACCAAGCCGGATCTTCTGCCGTATTTCGGCGGTTGCCCGCTGGATATACAAATTAATGCAAATGAGGCAGCTGGTGATGAAGGGATACAAAGGCTAACAGGAATTATCCGCTCCTTTATGGAGTTGGGAGGAAACATCTTGACTGTTACCGGAGTCAGTGAGGAAATGATGCGTAATGCCCAGAAACAACCGGAGGCTTATAAGGGGCTCAGAGTGCGCATAGGGGGGTATTCGGGGTATTTTGTCGCACTGCCGAAGATGCATCAGGATATTATGATAAAAAGGGTAAAGCATGGTATATGATGAGGGAGCAAGATAGAATAAAATCCGGCACCATTGCTGTAATTTCGGATATTCAGAGATACTGTGTCCATGACGGTCCGGGGCTCCGGACCACAGTTTTTTTCAAGGGGTGTCCTCTTAGGTGTAAATGGTGTCATAATCCTGAAACGTTCAGAATGATGCCTGAAATAATTTATGATCAGGATGCCTGTATCGGTTGTGGAAAGTGTGCCGAAGTCTGTAAATCTGACGCAATATACATCAGTGATGAAAAACTGATAACTGATCGTTTAAAATGTACCGACTGTGGTGAGTGCGCAAAAGTATGTCCGTCGGAGGCGCGGAGGCTGATAGGGAAATTTTATACGGTTGATGAGCTCAGAGAAATTGTCAGTCGCGATCTTGTTTTCTATATGAACAGCGGCGGCGGTGTTACGCTGTCCGGCGGGGAGGTAACCTTACAAAGTATTTTCGCGGAACAGCTTATAATTTCTCTGAAAGAAGACGATATCCATATCACAATAGAGACCTGTGGGTATGCTTCAACTGAAAATTTTCGTCGTGTTATCCTTCCCGCTGATTTAATACTCTTTGATATTAAACACCCGAATGCAGATATGCACAGAGAATATACAGGAGTTGATGACAAGCTGATCCGGCAAAATTTACGTGATGCCGTGGACAAGGGGAAAAAGATTATTGTAAGATATCCCTTAATTCCCGGTGTAAACAATTCGACACGGGAAATTGAGACTATGGGGAACTTTTGTAAAGCTGCGGGAATTGAGGAAATACATCTGATGCCTTTCCATCAGGCCGGAGAGACAAAATGGGAAGGGTTGGATAAGGATTACAGTTTTAAAAACCAGCAGGGGATAAGCCTTGAAGAGATTACAAAAACAGCAAATATTCTCACGGATTTTGGGTTTATGGTAAGTGTTGGCGGCAGCGGCCAATGAAAAGCTTCATACCTGATTGGATATATCATTTATGATCGCCCGGATACTCCCTGTATATGTTTATAGCAATTGTTTATTGTTGTATAAGGATGTTTTTATGTATCTAAATTTTGTTTTCGATGTAGACGGTACATTGATTGATTCTGAAAATGTAATTATCTCAACATTGAGTAAAGTTGTCGAAAAATATGGAATAAAAAAAGAAAATAAAGAATTGTCTTTTGTATTAGGTATTCCCGGCGTAGAGGCTTTGAGACTATTGGGAATTAAGAATATTAAACAGGCCAAGGAGGAATGGGATTTTTATTTAAGACATGAAAGTAAATCGCTTGTTTTATTTAACGGTATAAGAAACATGCTTGACGCCTTATATAATAAAGACATCACTATGGGAATTGTAACCTCCAGAACGAGAAATGCTCTGGATAAATTATTTGATAATCTTGATTTAAAAAAATATTTTAAATATACCGTTTGTGTGGATGACACTCTAAACCATAAACCGCAGCCGGCTCCATTATTGAAATATTTGGAATTATCAGGAGCTGATCCGTCTTCCGTGATCTATATTGGAGATACTCTGTATGACAGCCTTTGTGCCATAAATGCGGAAATAGATTTCGGTTTGGCATCCTGGGGTGCTAAAACAATTACAGATATTAATGCAGAATATATTTTTAAACAACCGCAGGATATATTTGATTTAAATTTCTAGAGAGATACAGATATTTATTGGACTGTTAATAATTCACACCTGGTTTTTATACAGGTTTATCCAGCATCTCAATAAAGGCTTTTGACACTACCGAAAGAGGTATGCTGTTTAACCAGGCAACACTGATTTCTCGTGGAGGTATCTCTTCATAAAGATTTATTTCATAAACCTGGCCTGATTCAAGATTTTGTTTAACAAAATTTTTGCAGACATAAGCAATACCAAAATCATTTTTTGCAAATTCTACAAGCAAATCAGTATTTCCAAATTCAAAATCAGGAATAATCGAGATGGAATTATTTTTAAAATGCTGGTTTATATGTTTTCTGGTATTTGTTGAATTATTCAATAGTATAAAAGGATAATCAACTAATTCATTAAGATGAATTCTTTTTTCAACCAGATGTTTATATTTTTCGCCCACTATAAAGCAGTCCTGTACTGTTATGATGGGTTTAAATGCTAGTTTCTTGTCAGTAGCAACCGGTAAATTTACTATGCCGAAATCGATTTCTCCTCTTTTTAGCAGGTTTATAATATTTGAAGTACTATGTGAGACAATTTTTATTTTTATATTAGGATACTCCGATTTAAACAGTTTTAGAATCTCAACAAGATAGTTTCTAAATAAAATATCGCTTGCTCCGAATTTTATTTCCCCTTTTTTCAGGGTTTGTATTTCTTCAATAGCTTTTTCCGCAGCTGAGATTGAATCGAATGCATTTTCTAGGTTCTCATACAAGACCTTTCCCTGTTCTGTTAAAGTTACACCCTGACGCGATCTGTAAAATAATTCACACCCTAAAAAGTCTTCCAGTTGTGCGATTGTTCTACTGACGGCAGGCTGGGTTACAAACAGTTCCTTTGAGGCTTTTGAAAAACTGCCGCTTTTAGCTAATTGAAAAAATACTCTGTACCAATCCAGGTTCATATAATTATTATAGTATAAGTTTAATGCATAGTAAACATTAAATATATTTATTTTACTTATATGTAAACGTAATCTATAATACATCAACCATGAGAAATTATTTCCGGAAATGACGTGGTAATCGTAAAGTATTAAGTCCTGGAAAATCAGGGCAGGGTAATTATTTTAAGGAGGATTAGCATGAAAAGAAAGATGCTGGTAATCGTGATGGCAACTGCAATGCTGCTGGTATGCGGGGTTAGTTTTGCAAACGGATCACAGGAAGATACAGGAACATCCAGTCAGGGGTATAACATCGGCGTTGCTATGGCCGATTTCAAAATTCCCTTTTTTGTTCGTATGATGAAGGGTATGGAAGGTGCTGCAGACAGGTTGGGCGCAAATCTTGATATTCAGGACGGAAAATCAGATCCGAATGTTCAGATGAGCCAGATTGAAACTTTTATCATTCAGAAGAAAGATCTTGTTATCATTGTCGCAGCGCAGCTTGATGCACTGGTTCCTGTAGCTGATAAATGCATCGCGGCGGGTATTCCTATAGTAACAGTAAACCGTCAGCTCGGAGAAGGTCCTGATATAGTAACATATGTAGGATGTGATGACCGTACCGGAGGCTCTATTCAGGGGGAAATCCTTGATGAATTGCTGGCTGGTAATGGAAATATCGTCCTCTGTCAGGGCTCCCTCGGAAGTTCGCCTCAGGTAATGAGGGAACAGGGGCTTGAGGATTATATTTCCAAAAATGCTCCGGGTATCAATATCCTTGCAAAACAGCCGGAAGACTGGGATAAGGCTAAAACAATAGTTGTAGTTGAGAATTTCCTTTTAAAGTATAAAAAGGGAGAAATTGACGCAATCGTATTGCAGGGGCCTTACGAAGCCCTTGGCGCTGTTGAAGCGGTAAAGTCTTCAGGAAGAGATGAACTTCTTGGTAAAATTGTATGTTTTGATCTGCCTCAGGAAGTTGTTGATTCAATCCATGAAGGAGAAATCTACGGTACGGTTCTTCAGGATCCACAGGAACAGGGTAATCTCGGTATAGAGGTGGCTGTTCGCTACCTAAACGGAGACAGGAACATAGAAAAACAGACCTGGACTGATTTGCCGAAAGTAACTGTTGATAATATCGGGAATTATGGAGCAGCCTGGTAGAGATCAAAAGATTGTATATTAACGGGCCGGTTTCAGAAAAACCGGCTTCTAATGAGGGAACCTCAGAGCACTTTGTTCTGAGGTTCCCGTTAGATGCATAATGAAGGAAAAGCCGGTTTTCCGGTTGAGATAAGGAGATGCTAAAGTGTCAGAAATCATAAACGGAGTTGAGGGTAGTTTTATAAAGCAAAACGCTCTTGGACTCGGCAGGGTGTTGAAGAAAAGAGAAAATACCATGTTCTTCGTTTTAATAGGTATGTTTATTGTAAGCGGAATAATTTCACCTACATTTCGTTCTATTGAAAACATTTTTAATATTTTTAACCATAATGCAGTATATGGAACCATTGCTCTGGGAATGTCTTTTGTTCTTATAACTGGAGCGATTGATTTATCAGTCAGCTCAACGGCAGCGCTGACGGCAATAGTTTCAACACACCTTTTCCGTGAGTTCGGATTTGTTATTGGTGTTGCAGGCGGCCTGTCGGTAGGCTGCATTATGGGTCTTGTAAACGGTCTATTAATAACCAAAGCTAAAATCAACTATTTTGTAACGACTCTGGGAACAATGACTATCGGAAGGGGTATTATTTATATTGTAACCAACGGTTTTCCTGTAATGGGGGTTCCAAGGGCATACGGCGTGATTGGTCTCGGAAAAATAGGACCTTTTCCAATTTCAGCGTCAATATGGATTGTTCTTGCTGTTGTTCTGTTCTTTGTCCTGAGATACACCACCTTCGGTCAGTATCTGTATGCAATAGGCGGAAATGAAAACGCATCATGGCTTTCCGGGGTGAAGACTCAAAAACTGAGAATTCTGGCGTTTATGTACTGTGGAATGTTAGCGTCTCTCGGAGGGGTTTTATTAAATTTAAGGGTATTGATGGCGACTGCGGACGCATGTCAGGGGTATGAGCTTACTGCAATAGCCGGGTGTATCGTCGGGGGAATTTCGCTGGAAGGAGGTCGCGGAAATATCCTGGGTTCCGTTATAGGAACTATAATTCTGGGGCTGATACTCAATCTTATTCAGCTGCTCGGGGTTAATCCCTTCTGGCAGTCA
Organism: Spirochaetia bacterium; assembly: GCA_963675665.1. Taxonomy (GTDB): domain Bacteria; phylum Spirochaetota; class Spirochaetia; order UBA9216; family UBA9216; genus Thalassospirochaeta. Next base: position 170,358 of record OY776510.1, on the reverse strand, counting down.
GCAATTACCGGAATGATAATTCTCGGTGCAGTCGGTATTGACAGTTTATCCAATACAAAGAGAGATTAAAAGAAGGTTTGGAATGAATGACAGTTATGTTCTTCAGATGAAAAATATCACAAAAGAATTTGATAAAGTGCGGGTGCTTGACAGCGTCAATCTTGATGTTAAACGAGGGGAAGTCCATGCGATTGTAGGAGCAAACGGCGCTGGAAAGTCAACCTTGATGAAAATACTGAACGGTATCTATGTTAATTATACTGGAGAAATTGTTTTAAAAAATGAAATATTGAATTTTAATGATCCCATTGATGCACTTAACCACGGCATAACCATGATTCATCAGGAACTGGATTTAGTAACAAATCTCGATGTAAGCGAGAATATATTTTTAGGCAGGGAAAAAAAAGGGCAAAACATTCCTGTAATCGACAGACCCTCGATGAGAAAGGAAGCTCAGGCGCTGCTGGATTCCCTCGGTTTTCCAATTGACGCTAACCGGAAAGTAGAATCGTTATCTCCGGCAATGCAGCAGCTTGTTCTTATTGCACGAATTGTGGCAATTCAATCAAGTGTTGTGGTAATGGATGAGCCTACTTCGTCGCTTTCAATCAGCGAAACGGAAAAATTATTTTCAGTAATAAAAGATCTTAGTAATCAAGGTATATCTGTTATTTATATTTCACATTTTCTTGAAGAGATCTTTACTGTGGCGGACAGGGTGACGGTGCTTCGTGACGGAAAGAATGTAACAACCCGGAATATCGAAGACTTTACAAAAAAGCAGATTGTTGAATGCATGATAGGTCACTGTTCGGACTCCGAGAAAAAATATATCCGGGACAACCTGTCGGAAGATTCCGTTCTTCAGGTAAAGGAGTTGACCCAGAAGAACGGAATCGTAAAGGATGTGTCTTTTAACCTGAGAAAGGGAGAAGTTCTGGGAATAGCGGGAGTTGTCGGCTCCGGCAGAACGGAACTGGCGCGGATGATTTTTGGAGCTGAAGAGACCGCCTCCGGAGAAATAATCCTCGACGGTAAAAAGATAAATGTTAGTTCCCCCGCAAAGGCGGTGTCGGCCAAACTGGCATTTATACCTGAAGACCGGAAAACAGAAGGGCTTGTTTTGAAAAGAACAATCAGGGATAATATCTCGCTTGCATCCCTGAAAAAAAGCACGAAATATGGTGTTATAAATTACGGGGCGATGCGGAAATCGATCCGCAGAATGATAGATTTCCTTTGCATAAAATGTCATTCGGAAGAACAGGAAGTCCGTTTTTTAAGCGGCGGAAACCAGCAGAAAGTAGTAATCGGAAAGTGGCTTTCCATCGGTTCAAGAGTGATAATACTGGATCAGCCGACCAGGGGTGTTGATGTCGGTGCCAAGGAAGAGATATATAGTCTTATCGATTCCCTGGCAAAAGAAGGAACATCCATAATATTCATATCAGATGAACTTGAAGAAATTTTAAGCCTCTCAGACAGGATACTTGTCCTGAAAAAAGGTAAAGTTGTTCATGAATTTGATAACAGTGAGAGGTTCCTGTGTAAGACAGATCTGCTTACGCCAATGGTAAGCGAAGAATTAGCTGCCTGCGGAGCCTGAGGAGAGGGGGGTTATATGGATACAAGAATCGAAAGTTTACGAAGCCGTTTTTTTGAAACAGTACCCGAAATCTGCAGCGAAAGGGCCAGGTTTTTTACACAGTCAATGAAGCAGACCGAGGGCGAAAATATAGCGGTAAGAAGAGCAAAGGCATTTGCAAATGTACTTGATAATATGTCGCTTTTTGTATCGGAAGGCGAACTTATTGTCGGCAATCAGACAAGCAGGCCCTGGGCTGCACCTATCTACCCTGAATATTCAACCGAATGGCTTAAAAATGATCTTAACGGGATCCCCTATCCGCTGGACCGGAGACCTGCCGACAGGTTCATCTGCAGCGACGAAGTAAGGGCTGAATTGCTGGAAATAATACAATACTGGGAAGGAAAGACCCTTTTTGAAAGCTATAAAAAACGGCTGCCGCCTGAATGCACTCAGGCCTGGGAGATGGGCGTAATAGACAATACCTGGGTTATAGTTGCAGCTCTGGGGAATATGCTTCCTGATTTTGAGCTGGTCGTCAGGAAGGGATTGAGATATGTTATCAATCATGCAAAAAAGAAGCTTGAAGAACTCGATTTGACGCAGCCGGATGCAATAAAAAAACACTGGTTTTTAAATGCCGTTGTTATCTCAAATGAAGCTGTTATCCGGTTTGCAAATCGCTATTCAGAGTTATGTCTGAAAGAAGCGAAACAGGAAAAGGATCCTGAAAGAAAAGCGGAACTGATGCGAATGGCGGAAAGCTGTGCGAACGTCCCGGAAAATCCCGCGCGGAATTTCAGGGAAGGTGTTCAGAGCGTTTGGTTCATACTTCTGATGTATTATATTGAGTCCAACGGTCATTCAAATTCTGTCGGTAGATTTGATCAGTACCTGTATCCGCTGTATTCAGCGGACATTGAAGACGGTTCTTTGAGCAGAGAGGAAGCGCTTGTATTAATTGAACTGTTCGTTATAAAAATGAATTCGCTGAATAAACTGCGCTGCTGGGATGAAACCCAGATGATGCCGAATTACCATATGGCAATAAATCTTTCCATCGGAGGACAGACCGTTGACGGAAAGGACGCTGTTAATGATCTTTCCTGGCTCTGTATCGAAGCCTATGAGGATGTAAAGCTTTTTACGTCATCACTTTCCGTTAAGTGGTTTGAAGGTACCGATGACGGTTTTATAACAAGGGCTCTGGAGGCTGTACAGAAGCATAAAGGCGGTATGCCTGCATTCTATAATGACAAGGCTTTCATACGAACCCTTACAGGTATGGGGGTTAGCCGTGAAGATGCCGTAAACTGGGCCCCGGTAGGATGCATTGAAGCTTCTATTCCGGGAAAATGGGATTTTGCGGCAAAAGGCGGCGGCTTAAATATCGCAAAGGTCCTCGAAATAACCCTGAATAACGGGACGGACCCTGCTAAAGGAATAACCCTGCTGCCCGGCGACGGAGATCTGACTGAACTGAAAAGTACTGAAGAATTATTCGAGTCGTTTAAAAAGCAGCTGAATTATTACATGAGTTTGATTGTTATCATGGAACATATCAGCGACGACCTGCACAGGGAACGGGACATAAACGCGTTTTCATCATCGCTGATAGCAGACTGCGTAGAGCGGGGGCTTTCACTGATTGAAGGAGGTTCCGTTTATTCCGCAGACGGAGGGCCGACAGCCGGAATAAATACAGCCGGAGATTCTCTCGGGGCAATCGAATACGCTGTATTTGATAAAAATCTGGTAACCTCAGAGCAGTTGATGCATGCCCTGTCCTCAAATTTCGAGGATACGACAACATCTCCAACCGGTGAGGAAATAAGGCAGCTTCTGATAAACAAGGCTCCTAAATTCGGAAACGATGAAGATTCAGTTGATAAATGGTCTGTAAGAATCGCCGACTTTATAGGCAGCAGTTTTCACAAGGATTTCAGGAATTCAAGGTACGGCAAAGGACCGGTTCCCGGGTGTTTCTCAACCAATATCAGCCCCGTTACCGGAAATGTTGCGTTCGGCAAGTTAATCGGAGCAACTCCCGACGGAAGAAAAGCCGGTCAGCCGGTCAACAACGGTATTTCACCGTGCAACGGGGCGGAGAAAATGGGTGCAACTGCCACAGTGCTTTCCGTCAGTAAAATGCCGACGGAATGGTTCCAGAAGGGCGCCATACTGAATATGAGGCTTGCAAACGGTATTTTGAAATCGCTTGAAGGGCGGAAGCGGATTGCCGCGCTGATAAAGGTGTTTTTTGATAAATACGGCCAGCAGATCCAGTTCAATGTTGTTGACAATTCAACCCTGAAGGCCGCAAAAGCCAATCCGGATATGTACAGAGACCTGATGGTCAGGGTTTCCGGATACAGCTGTCTGTTCACCCTGCTGGACAGCGCCTGCCAGGACGATCTTATCGGAAGGGCGGAGGTAAATGCCTGAAAGCAGGATGGGGCAGATGAAGGGTATAATTTTTAATATTGAACGTTATGGTCTTGAAGACGGCCCGGGAATAAGGACGGTTGTTTTTATGAAGGGCTGTCCGTTAAGATGCGACTGGTGCGCAAATCCCGAATCTCAGATAAAAAAACCGCAGATTATATACTTTCCCAATAAATGCAGTCTATGCGGTCGGTGTGTTGAAAAATGTCCGGTCGGGGCTGTTCGGTACGATGATAAATACGGAATTTATACAGATTTTTCAAAATGCGTATTATGCGGCGAGTGTGTAAGCGCATGTTATTACGGTGCGCGCGAGTTTACAGGCAGGGAAATGTCCGTAAACGAGGTTATGGCGGAAGTTTTAAAAGACCGGGACTTTTATATAGAATCAGGAGGGGGTGTTACTTTTTCCGGGGGAGAACCTCTTCTTCAGTCAAAGTTTTTAGCAGAGCTGATTAAAGCCTGCAAAGACTATCATTTTCATGTTGCAGTTGAAACATGTCTCTACACTAACGAAGACAGCTCGTTACACATTTTACGGGACGCTGATTTGATCTATGTTGATATTAAGCACAGTGACAGCGTTCTTCATAAAAAGTATACCGGCGTCAATAATGATCAAATTCTTAAAAATATCATTAAACTGGACGGGTTCAATAAGAAAATGATTATACGGGTTCCTTCCATTCCCGGAATTAATGATCAGCCGGATATTCAGCGCGAAATTTTCGAATGGGCTTCGAAATTGAAGAATTTGCTTTGGATAGAGATCCTTCCGTATCACAGGCTCGGCAACATGAAATACAAAGGCCTTGGAAGGAAATACAAACTGCATGATTTGCAGCCTGTAAAGAAGGAAGATCTGCAGTACCTTGTTGATATCGGCAGAGACTGCGGAGTAAAAATTAAAATCGGTGCTTTATAGTCCCATATGGACAACAGTGAAAAAAATATAAATCGTGCGAAAGTTCTTAAGAAGACTTCTATAATAACCATTTAAGTGGTCCAGATGGTTATGTTTAAAGAATTACAGGGTGGTAATAGTAAGCTTTTCAAGATCTTCAGGCCGGTTTACATTATAAAAAATATATTCATCCGAAGATTCTATTACCGCCGGATATATTTTTTTCAGGAATGAGAATATTCCACAGTGACCTGTCTTTGCTGTTTCTTCAATTACAGGAACAAGGCTTTTTGAATAGAACCCGTGAAAGGGCTCTATGAAATCTCCACGACTGGAAACGACTGCTGCCGGTTTTGATCTGTATATCTGTTTCTTCATTCGGTGGATAAGTTTCTTAGATATAAACGGCATATCGCAGGCGGTAACAAAAACATGTTCAGATGAGGCTGCTTTAAGCCCTGCGTGTATTCCTGCAAGCGGGCCGAATCCTTGCAAAATATCGGTACAGACAGGAAGGCCCAGTCCAGAATATTCTTCTGAATCTTTTGCTGATATGATTATTTCTGAAAAAAGCGGTTCAAGCTGAGATAGAATATGTGCAATCACTGGTTTTCCATTCAATCCGGCAATGGCTTTGTTACTCCCGAAACGCGAGCTATTACCTCCGGCAAGAATCAGTGCAGAATTCATTCAGCTTACAAAGCTCATTGCAAGGCCTATTACCCCGCCGAAAACGCCGCCCCATACTACAAGCCATCCCAGATGAACTCTGATCATTTCCTGAACGATTTCCTTTATCATCACCGGAGTCAGCTCATCAAGCCTTGCCTGAACTATTTCGGTTACCTTTTCCATTACAATCGATGTAATATCCAGGTTTCCCGAGGCGGTAATGGTTTCAAAGAACTGTGGAGATGTAATTTCGATAAGAATGTATTCGCGGATTTTGATTTTAAACGGATCGCGGTATTTTTCGAACAGGCCTGATCCGCCGAACATTCCCAGCATTCCTCCGAGGGTGCTGGACAGGATCTCGCCCTTTACTGTGTCGTATATCCGGTCATAATCAAGCTTGTCGACAGCTTTTTCAAAGTCGAAGGATTCAAGCAGCAGCGTCTGTCCCTCGGCAAAATAACGATCAAGATTTTCCCTGGTAAAGAACTGTTCCATGACCATTCCGCGAATCCATCCCTTGATTTCCTCAAAATGCGCCGGAATAACGCCGGAACCGTAAAGCCCGGGAACCTTGTCGAACAGCATATAGACTGCAAGCCAGTTTGTTATTGCTCCCGAAAGAGCAAAATAACCGACCGTTTTAATATGTGAACCGATTGCAGGGCTGGCATAAATAGATACAATGTATCCGGCGGCAATAATGCCCGCAGCTGCCAAATTTGTAACCTGGCTTTTATTCATATAATCTCCAATATAACAGAAAAATAATCTATTGTTTGAATTTTGCATAAATTATCTGTAGAATATACATACGCTTCGGTAAATAGACAACATCGAATTTACAGGGAATTCGGTAAAATGTAATCGAATTGGAATAGGGGGAAGAATGAAAGACAGCCTTGTTAATCTGAAGAAATCTGCGCGTGATCTCTATCTGCTTGAGCATACTCAGGCAATTGTCTCCTGGGACCAGGAAACCAATATGCCCGATGCGGGTAATGAAGAACGTGCCGATCAGCTTGCGCTTCTTGAGGGTATAATGCATCAGAAACTCACCTCTCCTGAAATCGGCCGCCTGTTATCGGTGCTGGGCGCGGATGACGATAAACCCGAAGGCAAGGGCGACTTTCCTGCGGAGGATAAAGCCTTTATTCGCGAAATGTACCGCAACTACAGGCGTGCTTCACGTTTGCCTGAATCTCTTGTTACCGAGATGGCCAGGCAGACGGGTCTTGCACATACCTTCTGGGTGAACGCCAGGGAAAATGCCGATTTCACAATTTTTGAGGACAGTCTTACAAGGATAATTGAGCTGAACCGTGAAAAAGCGGAGAAAATCGGCTACAGGGAACACCCGTACGATGCGCTGCTTGACGAATATGAACCATGGATGACGTCCTCGCAGGTCCAGGATGTTTTCGGACCTCTCGGCAGAGAACTTGCGGATCTGACGGCGAGAATTGCAAAATCGAAGCAGGTCGACACTTCATTTCTTAGAAAGAATTACCCGGCTGATCTGCAGGACCGGTTCGGACGAAGCGTAATAGACAAAATAGGATTCCCGATGGACAGGGGCCGTCTTGATATATCAGCCCATCCTTTTACTACAACCTTGGGAACAAACGATGTACGAATTACAACCCGTTACGACGAAAAGCTGGTTACCAGCGGGCTGTTCAGTAATATTCATGAATGCGGACATGCGTTGTATGAGCTTGGAACGGGTAAAAATATTGCAGGGACAATTCTTGCAACAGGAGTTTCTCTGGGTATTCATGAATCGCAGTCCAGGTTTTGGGAAAATATGGTAGGCCGAAGTCTTGCTTTCTGGGAACTGTTTTTTCCGGAATTTCAGAAAATATTCGGAAGTCAGACTGAAGGCGTAGAAATTAATGATTTTTACCGGGCTGTAAACAGGGTTTCTCCTTCGTTTATCCGTGTGGAAGCCGACGAGGTTACATACAGTCTGCATGTAATCCTGCGTTTTGAGATTGAAAAAGCGATGCTTTCGGGCGAGCTTGCAGTATCGTCGCTTCCGGATGAGTGGAACCGGCGAATGAAAGAGCTTCTGGGTATTAAACCAAAAACCGATTCAGAAGGGGTCCTGCAGGATGTTCACTGGTCTGCGGGCCTTATAGGGTACTTCCCCACTTACGCGCTCGGCAATCTGTATGCCGCACAGTTCAGAAATTCAATGATGAATGAATTTAATGATCTAGATGCTTTGGTCCGGCGCGGAGAATTCGATAAAATCCTGGGCTGGCTGAGGGAAAACATTCATCAGTACGGAATGGTTTATCCGGCGGACGAGCTTTGCCGAAGGGTAACAGGGGAAAGCCTGAACCCCCGCTATTTCAGCGATTACCTGGAAAACAAATACGGCGGAATCTATGAATTGCGGGGTAATTGATCCCGGAAACACTTATCTTTGGCTGACCCTCGGCGGGTTGCTGCTCGGAGGCGGTCTTAGTTTTGTTCTGTCTCCGCGGAAAAGACGCAGCGCTCCTGCGGCATCAGTTCTGTTAAGCCTGGCAATTTTATCTGTTCTGGCTGCGATGTTTGTCGCCGGTTTTGATTTTACGGCGCTTTCTTTTATGCTGTACTGGCTGGCGGGAAGTACGGCTGCAGGGTACCTTGGAGTTCTGTTCTGGAAAGCAGCAGGACTTCCGCTGCTGTTTATTCTTGTGCTGTTTATAAGCGGTACCTGGTATTCTCTTTACGGTTGGCTGTGCGTTGTGCCGGGAGCCGAGGTCTGTACTTACCGTACCATTTCGGAAGGAAGTGATTTTACCCGGATTCAGTTTGAAACACCGGACGGCCGGACCGGAATCGACAGTATAGAAAGCAAAACGGTTTATCCTCAGCTGGTTCTTATAGAGTTTCCGGATTATTTTTTTATTACCGGATCCGGCTCTGTATACCGGTTTGAGGGTTTCAGCCAGTCGGAGACTGATCCGCAGGATGCCGCCGGAAGTTTCCTTCTAAAAAGATTATTGTCTTTGCCGGGGTTTTCTGTTTCTTCAGGAATGGCTGAAGCCGCCGCAATTACACCAAGCATTGAATACCGCATTCGCTTTGATAAAATGAATAAACCTGTAATAATTCGTCATATCGAGTGAATAGTTTATAGGCAAACCGGTCGATACTCAAAATGTATGATGATTACCTTTTTCAAGACTATGAATGATTCAAGCATCCGCTACTACTCAATTCATGACAGGCAGTCGCATCTTTTTTCAAAATATTCATTCAGTACCATATACGGAATGGATCAGGGCTCCGGTCGTGAAAAGGTCTATACTTTTAAAACAAGACGTGAAATGGATGACAAACTGCGTGAAATATTCAGGGAACGTACCGAAAAGGGTTATAAGGTTCTTTATTCCTACGCAAAAAAAACAAGATATCAGGAAATGTTCAAAGAAGCCTCCCGGAAACATGCCTGATTCTTGTAATATTTCAGATAAATAGATTAATTGAACCTAAGGCTGCAATTTCCCAGGTATAACTGCCGGCAGCATCGACGGCTGAAAACATCTGGAGTCTTTCGACAGTAGTTTTCGGCTGGCGATGATTCCGGCTGTGATTTATGGTTCAAAGGCAGCCATGGGTTGATTTAATTAGGCCTACATTGACATAATCCGGTTTAAATCATAACCTCAGATTATGAATCTACCGACAAAAATAACTGTTTTCAGGATTATTCTTGCTCCTGTATTTTTCCTTGTATATTTCATTCCGGAATGGACCGGCAGTTTTGCTGCTGCTTCGGTATTTATAATGATACCCATGCTGATTGTGATGGAACTCTCGGACGTTCTCGACGGCTATATAGCGAGAAAATACAATATGGTGACCGATCTGGGAAAGATTCTGGACCCTTTTTCGGACGTAATCAGCAGGGTTACATTTTTTATCTGTTTTGCCTTTACGGGAATTATGCCGTTGTGGGCCCTGCTTGTAATAATTTATCGTGAACTTGGAATAACATTTGTCAGAATGATGATGATGGGACGCGGCACTGCAATGGCAGCCAGCATATGGGGCAAGGCCAAGGCTGTAACCTATACGGTATCAAGCGCTCTCGGCATTTTACTGATTTCGGTTTATCGCCTGGAACTCAGTTTCAGCGGCATCGGAATATTTGAAGCGATTGTAACGCTGTTTTTCATTCTTTCAGCGCTTGCTTCACTTTTATCATTCATCACCTATATTGTTGCCGTAAGAAAGATTTTTAAAAGCGATGAAGCCTCTTAAGGAGTTTTTACCGCCGGCAAACGGTGTACGTTTTATACTTACGGATATAGACGACACTCTTACGGACAACGGCAAGCTGAGCGCTGAAGCATATAAAGCGTTGTGGCAGCTTCAAAATGCAGGAATGAAGATCATCCCGGTAACCGGCAGACCGGCCGGATGGTGCGACATGATAATACGCCAGTGGCCGGTTGATGCAGTTATCGGCGAGAACGGCGCTTTTGTTTATTTCTTCGATAATTTGCAGCTTAAAAGTTTTATCCATCCTTCTGTTGCCGACGGTGAAAGTATAAAAAAGCTTGAGCAGGTTTATCGGGCTGTAAAAACCGAGATTCCGCTTGTAAGAAAAGCAAGAGACCAGTTTGCAAGAATATATGATCTGGCCATTGATTTTAACGAAGACCCGCCGCGCCTGGGGTACGAGACAGCCGTGCGTATTAAAGAAATCTGTGAAAGCTTCGGCGCGGAGGCCAAAGTAAGTTCAATTCACGTTAATACCTGGTTTGGAAATTACAGCAAGCGCGATATGGCGATTCTGTTTATGAAAGAGCGTTACGGATTAGATGAAGATGAGTTCAAGGCAGAAGCTGTGTTTTGCGGTGATTCGCCGAATGACGAACCCCTGTTTGGATTACTGCCCAATTCATTTGCTGTTGCCAATATTCTGGATTTTGCTGATATACTTGAAAACGAACCTGCTTATGTTGCGTCGTTATGCGGCGGAAAGGGTTTTGTGGAAATTTCAGAAAAGCTGTTAGAGATTCCAATTATGTAATAATTCGGTGGAGGCAATTTATGAGTATCGATCATTCTGAATGGGAACAGAACAAGGCGCAGCTGGAAGCCGAAATAGCCGAATTCAATAAGGAAAAGGAAGAGATAAAGGCTCTCATCGGCAATATCGGCGGTAAAAGCTATTCCAACCGGGATAATATAATAAACCTGGTTTTTCTGGGACTGATTCTCCTGATGTTTATTCTGGAAACCACAACCCACTGGCTTCCGGCTTTTATTTCCCTGGAGATCTCTGTGCTGCTTGTGTCAATAAAGATTGTCTGGATGATCCATTCCCAGCATAAATACAACCACTTCATTTTCTGGATTCTCAATACAATTGAATACCGGGTAAACGATGTAGGTAAAAGAGTTCAGAGAATCGAAAAAATGATTAAGGAAGAGGAAAAAAGCAATTCCTGAAAAATAAGGTAACATTTTTAACTGCTTCAATTGTTGTAATATTCAGTTGAAATAATACTGAAGCAATATATTTGGGAGCAGAAATGAATAAAATAATACTGATTGTTGTTGCTGCAACTTTGACTTTTTCAGGTTGTGTAATGAATAAACTGGATACCTCTTATACCGTAATACAACTGGACGATTCTGCAGAGCGTCTTCTGACTATCGATACAGATACCGGAGATGAGTGGAGCAGTCAAATGCATATAGGACCGTTCATCTTTAATGTACTTCCACAAATGGCTGTCTGGCTTGAGAATGCGGAAGGTGAGCTTGTTCAGACCCTTTATGTAACCGGAGCGGATTTTACTGAGGTAAATCATTCCGCAAAGAATGAAGACGGAGAGGCCTTTTATTCTGAATGCCTGCCGTTCTGGAGTTTTAAACTCAAAAACTCCGGAAGCCGGCTGCCGTGCAGGGAATATCCGTATCCTGATACTTTGACGTCCGCAACACCCATGGCGGATTTTTCTCTTGAAACTTCAACAGATGAACTTCCGTCTGCAACCAGAGTTTTTGCAGAACTGAACAAATCGGATGATGTAAACGCTGTATATACAGAGGACAATAATGATTGGGCAGGGCAACCGTCAATTATATATTCTGCTGATATCAGCTGTATTGAAAAAGGGCAATCGGTTTCTCTTTCGCTGGTCGGTCACGGAGGTTCTCTGGATGAAAATCCAGGGCTTTATACGGATTTAACCGGAATAGATAGTGCTGCAGAAATGATTGAAGCTATAAAAATTATAGTTGAATAGGTTCAGACGATCCTGATTTATTGACCCAGATATTTATTTATATCTACTTCATCAATCATTTCAGGAGGCAGGTACTGTTCCGCATATTTCCGGTAAATACCTGACGTCAGAAACAGTTCGAAAAGATCAGAATCAATATGCCTTGAAACTGCAAGTTCATGCAGTATCGCGATTGCTTTTGACAATTTATAAGCATTTTTATACGGCCGATCAGCGGCAGTCAAGGCTTCAAAAATATCTGCAATTGCCATTATCCTTGACGGTATGGAAAGTTTTGAAGCATCCAGGCCCCGCGGATAACCTTTACCCGATAATGTTTCATGATGTGTTCCTACATATTCCGGAATTTTGTGAAGGCCTTTCGGAAACGGGAGCTGATCCAGCATGACTATGGTCTGCATTATATGTTCATTTACCTTGAAGCGTTCTTCATCAGTGAGTGTTCCTTTCCATATCATCAGGTTATGGATTTCACCTCTGTTGTAAAGATATGACGGTTTTGGAAGTGCAAAACCGTAACTTTCATACAGGGCTTTGGTTTTCCCCCTGTCTGCGATAATATGTGCCGGTTTGTCCGCTATCAGAGGTTCTTCAATTGTTTTTCCCATTACAAACGGTGTTTCGGTTTTTTCTGCTTCTTCCCGCGACAAGCCGATTGTATGATCAAAATGGCTTGTCCATGTTATACGGCTTAATTCTGTTATCCGTTTTTCACATTCTTCCGCTACAGGATTTTCTCCGGTATTGCAGCTGGCGATAAAATTAAAATCATCATGCAGCCTGGCAACTGCAGCTTCAAGTTCTGCTGTTGCCGCTTCGGGGTTCCTGCCGGCCAGAAGAGCTTCTTTCTGTTTTAGAAGTTCATCTCGCAGAAGTATTTCAAACCTTGTTCTTATCTCATGTATTCTGTTGTATATTGTTTCAAGTTTGACAGCTTTATCGACAACAAATTCCGGAGTTGTCATTTTGCCGGCATCATGAAGCCATGCCCCGATAATAAAAGCTTTTCTGTCTTCCTGTGATTGAAACCGAAAATTACCGAGAGACCCTGTCTCTGCTTTTTCTGCCGCATCGGCAAGCATTGTCGCCAGAACTGGAACACGTTCGCAGTGGCCTCCCGTGTACGGACTTTTTGTGTCTATGGCGCTTGCAATCAGGCGTATCAGGGCTTCAAACAGTGCTTCCTGTGATTCCATCAGGCTTCTGTTGTACAGAATAACTGCAGCAAGCGCGCTCAGGGCTTCTACAAAGCTGCGGATCTCACTATTGAAAGGGACAATTCCGCCGGTTTTGTCAGGCATACAATTTATAAGCTGAAGCGCGCCGAGGATTTCGCTTCCTTCAAGCTTGAGTGGTACTGTGATAAAGGATTTTGATCGGTAATTGTTAAGTTCGTCGAATTTTCTTGTTCCCGAAAAATCAAAGTCGGGATCTTTGTAAGCATCCTCTATTACGATTGTTTTTCCCTTATGAAAAGCACAGGAAACAACATTATGAAAGTTGGGTGTACCGTCTTCATCATACAGACATACAGGCGGCATTGTAATCCGGTTTTTACTGGTTCCTCCCTGGATAAAACCAAGACTGTCGTTAAAAACAATCCTGAAATCAAGTTCGTCCTTATCACCTTTCAGATACAGGCTTCCTCCGTCCGCATGAGAAATCTCTTTTGCTCCGGTAAGAATCATCTCAATAAGCTTATCGGTATCTTCCTCTACTGTCATGGCAATGCCGAGGTTGATTATTCGCTCAAGCTTTGTTTTCGCATCCTGAAGCGCTTTAGTTTTGGCGGCAATTGCCTTTTTCATAACCCTGAAGGCTTCTGCAAGCTTGTCAAACTCAATAATAAATGAATGTTCCTCATCCTTTTCGTCGAAAACCAGATTCTGAATTTTTTCAGCGTCATCGGCAAGATTTTCCAGAAAACGGCTCAGATATTTGCTTGAGACTATTATTGCCGGAAGAAAAAGGACAAAAATAATTATGGAAATCAATATTATTTGTCTCTGAATTATATACTGATGCTGAAGGAAGTCCGATGCGGGTGCTGTAATGACAAGTCTGTAATTCTGCCCGCCGGGAGTGGTCCATGGATTTTCCCAAAGCATTTGATTCCTCTCGTGCTGAATCGGGTCCGTTTTTGAAAGTTCAGTTCCCGATATTCCAAGTTTTTCGCTCATTTGCCGACTGGATGCCAGAACCCTGTTCTCGCCGGTAAGAACAATAATGCCGGTGCCCGGTGAAATAAACATGCTGTCGAGAAACGTATTCAGACCTGAAAGGGTAATATCAATTCCGGCGACAGAGAGTCCGGAAACAGATGAGGCGGCTGTTATTCCGGGTTGCTTCAACGAATTATAAACATAGGGTTCGGTAAGAATTACCTCTCCTCTGTTTTGGTCGGCTGATATATACCATGGCCTCTCTGAAGGAAAATAATCAGGAGAGTTGTTAATCGCCGAACCCAGGGTTCTATATGAGGAATCGAAAAACGTCCAGTATTCCGTGCGGTTGCCTTCTGAGCTGTTGATGGCTCTCAGGATAAAAGCGGTCTCGTCCGGGGCCGAGTGGGCATTGATGATTAATGGGCTTCCCAAGGTGTTGATAAGTTGGATAAAATCTCCGTTTTCAAAGCCTGCATAAACAGAATAAAAATAGCTGTTGTGTTTAAGCGCCTCGAACATGAAAGGAAGTCCCGGATGGGACTGGCCGTTGTTTTCAATTTCTGCTGAAAACTGCTGCAGATGCGTCATCAGGCCGGCAAACTGAATAGCCTTTTCAAGCTGTGAATCAAGTTTTAGTATTATTGACTGCCCTGTTTTGCTGAATAACTGCTCAGCTCTTTGCCTGCTGATATTTTTATTGACCGACAGTACTGCGAAAAGAATTGAAAATGTTAAAATGATCAGCATAACCAGAATCAAAAAAAGCAGGCTTATCTGAAATCTAAGGTGTATTTTTGATACTTTAGTTATACTGTTTTTCATCTTTTTATTAACTATAATCTATTTCAACCGGATGTCAAATCAATAAATTGCGCAGTTTTAAAAAAAAAGGTATTCTAAAAAAGGAAGAGGAATAGAATACGGAGAATAACAGAATAATGTCAGAAGGGTTTTTTGAGCAATTGAAAGGAAGTACGTTCATATCAAGGGGAGCGGTCAATATAGGTATTATTGAAGGCAGCGACGGAGTTTACCTGATAGACAGCGGAGGCGACAAGGACGCCGGACGAAAACTGTACAAGGTAGTCAGGGAGAGCGGCCGAAAGATCAAGGCTGTAATAAATACCCATTCAAATGCGGACCATATCGGAGGCAATGCTTATCTTCAGAATAATGCCGGATGTGAAATCTGGACATCTCAAACAGAAGCCTCATTTACCGAAACCCCGCTTCTTGAGCCGAGTTTTTTATGGGGAGGCTTTCCTTTTAAGGAACTGCGTTCCAAGTTTTTTGAAGCGAAAGCTTCTCATGTTGACCGGATTATCTCCGAAGATTCGAAGATTGAAGGATTGAATTTTATCGGGCTTCCGGGACATTTTTTTAATCAGTACGGAATTCTTACCGACGACGGCGTGTTTTTCCTGGGAGACAGTCTTTTCGGCGAGGATATAATAAAAAAATACGGGCTTCCGTTTATCTACGATGTTGAAGCCTTTATCGGAAGCATAGAGAAGATTATGGCAGTAAAAGCGGATTATTATGTGCCCTGCCACGGCGATTTGGTAAATGATGTTTCTAAAATAGCCGCGCTTAATCTGAATACGGTTGCAGAAGCCGTTCGCGACATACTGCGTTTGATTTGTGATGAAATTATTTTTGAAGATTTATTGAAGTTTTTCTGTGACGAAAGAAAAATAACCCTGAATCACGGGCAGTACGTCCTTGTCGGCAGCACTGTGAAATCTTTTTTATCTTATCTTTATAATAACGGAAAGGCGGAATACAAATTCCGCGACAACAGGATGTACTGGAAAGCTGTGTAATTCGTACGGCAAAAAAACATAACGGCAGCCGTTTTTCGGCTGCCGGACAAACTGTTACCGATAAAATTCAGCCGGTTTTATCTTTCCTTGATAGTTATGTTTCCGCTTGAAGCTTTAACTCTGACTGAATAGCCGCCTCCGTTGGCTTCGCCTTTTATTTCGTTCTTTCTGTCGCCGGTTATTTCAGCAAGCAGAGGGAAATCGCTTCTTATTTTGCCTGAGGAAGCATTAAGGTCTGCTGTAAATGAAGCATCAGCCGGCAGTTCAATAGTTACATCCCCTGAGCTGCTTTTTACGGAAATATCACCGTTAAAAGGTTCTACACCTATTACCGTGTTTCCTGACGAGGCTTCAAATGCGGATGATTCGGCAGCAAGGGCTCCCAGGGTAATGTCACCCGACGAGGCTTCTATCTGTACATTCTTGCCCTGCAGCTCTTTTATGGTTATGCTGCCCGAGGTTGCATCTACCGCTACTGCGCCTCCTTCAAGATATCCGGCGGAAATTCTGCCGGAGCTTGCATGGATATCAAGATTGCCGGTGCATCTGAGTCTTTGTATATTAATTCGTCCCGAGCTGGCCCTGATTTCCGCCGATTCCGACAGCAGCTCATCGAGGTTCAGGTCTCCCGAAGATGATTTGATGCTGATTCCACCGACCGATGCAAGATTTTCAGCAGTTACATTTCCCGAGCTCAGTTCGATTCCGATCTTTTCAGCCTCAATGTCTCTGAGTTCATTATCTCCGGAGCTGGAATCAAGCATAAAGGACTTCAGATTCAGATCAGCAACAGTTGAATTCCCGGATGAGGTTTTTATAGTGATATCGCCGTTAAAGTAATCAGGAAATTCTGCGTGCATATGAACAGACCCGCTTTGAACAAGGCCGAAGAAAAGATTGTTGTTGCCGAAAAGCCTTATATAGAGGATATCTCCTTCCCTGCTGGTGATAATTGAGGGCACGGCCTTTTTATTGTTTGATTTTAAATCTCCTTCAAGTGAAAGCGAAAGAATCCCCGGCCTGCCTCCGCCGGTAAAGCTGTACGACTGACGGCCTGTACTTATGCAGATTGCACAATTCGGCGACTTCAAATCAAAAACTATTTTTCTGATATCCGCCAGATCCTCATTTTTATTTTCATTGATATTGAAAGAGGCTGCAAACACTCCTGTTGGTGAAAGCAGAACTGCAAGTAAAATCAATATCATCTTTTTCATTCTGAATACTCCTTATCAGTTGTCTGCATTTAATATAGGCTTGTTATCGGTTGCTAAACAGTCGTATGTTTGTATGATTTTTGTCGTATAATCAGGTTTTTTTGTAGAATAAAAGGTTTGCCAGTTCAGTTTTACTGTTTATTCCCAGTTTCGTATATATCCTGCCGACATGCGTCTGGGTAGTAGACATTGATATACACAAGTCGGCTGCGATCTCTTTATACGATCTTCCCTCTGCAAGCAGAAGCGCAACATCGGTTTCCCTTCCCGAAAGGCCCAGTTCCCTGCAGGTTGCTGCTGTTTCCGGTTCATCCTTTTTTGCGTGGTCCTTCGGATGAGTATTTAATCTCAAGTACAGAATTCTGAGGCTGAGGATATTAATTGCGATAAACCCCGCGGGCGCAAGGAGGGCGCCTATTAAACTGTCAGAAATTATATAAAACGCCGGCAGAATCAAAATGAACAGCAGATTCAGTCTGATTGCCGGTAGAATCACGGGGTCGTCTTTCATCCTGAGAGGTATAAACAGCCGGATCGCCGAGAAGGTTATGCCTGCGGCATACAGGATGATCCCCGCCGACATTACTATCTCCAGAAGTGCCGAGGCAGCAGTTGAGTGAGAAACAAGAGTCAGGATCTGAAGCGCGGCGGTATTTATAAGCATTGCAGTAATAACGACTGATACGGTAAAAATAATCCTGCGGTTGAATCCGGAAGGCCTTGTTAACAGAGAAATTGAAACGGCCGAATGAACAATCAAAGAAATTGCAGCTATTATGAGCATATTCATTATTATAATTAGTCTTGAAGTGCTTGATTCGTTCAACCGGTCAAGGATTCCTACCGCATTCAGAAAGACCTGAATTGAAACCAGTGACCCGGTGAATGCAAGCGAAAGTATAAACCTGTTCAGATGCACGCCTGGTTCGGTTTTCAGTCTTGTCCTGAATACGACTACTGCTGCGACACAGATAAGCGCGCTGGAATAGACAAGAAGATATAATAACTGTGAGAAATATTCATTGTTCTGCATTCAGCCGTAATGTTATCACATTGCGATTGGAAAAGCACACATTTCCTGTTATATAACCCTGTAGCCGGCAGAGATGTTACTGTCCAATATGGAGGCCTCACTTTAAAACCGGTATTTCTGCTTGAAAAAAGGACTGTATTGTAAGAAGATGTACTGATACCGGAATCAGGAGGGCATATGAAAACAATAGGAATGATAGGCGGAATGAGCTGGGAGTCTTCTCTTGAATACTACCGGCTGCTGAATACCGGGGTCAAATCAGCGCTCGGCGGACTTCATTCGGCAAAGACTTTGATGTATTCTGTTGATTTTGAAGAAATTGAAGCCCTCCAGCATAAAGAAGACTGGGGTGAACTCAGCAGGCAGATGACTGAGGTTGCGATCATGCTGGAGAATGCGGGTGCGGATATGCTTATGATATGTACAAATACGATGCATAAAATGGCTGATGACGTGCAGAAAAACATTGGTATACCTTTGCTTCATATTGCCGATGCCGCAGCCGAAGAAATAAAACGTCGCGGATTTCATACCGTAGGGCTTCTCGGCACCAGGTTCACCATGGAGCAGGATTTCTACAGGGGAAGGTTAAAAGACCGGCACGGTATAGATGTAATTATTCCTGAAAGCAGCGAGATGGATATTGTTCACAGCGTGATATATAATGAACTCTGCCTCGGCGAGTTAAAGGACAAGTCAAGAGATCTTTTTCGTAATATAATCTCCGAATTGGAAAAGGCCGGCGCCGAGGGGTTGTTCTGGGCTGTACGGAAATCCCGCTGCTGATAAAACAGAAAGATGTTGATATCCCTGTTTTCAACACTATGGAGCTTCATGCTGCAGAAGCCGTGAGACTTTCAATCCGGGAAGCCGTCTAAACGCACTTTGTCAAGTTCTTCAGTCGTGTAGAGTCCTGTTTCATACATGTTAAAGAACTCATCCGAAGATTTTTGCCCGAATATTATGGCGTCATCGGTATTCAGGCTGACTTTCACGCCGTTATCCATCAGGACCCGCATCGGGTGTGTTTTAAACGATTCTACCTGGCATAGCTGAATATTGCTGGACGGGCATATATTCAGCCTTATGCTGTTGTCCGCCAGAAAACGCATCACTTCAGAAGATGTTGCCGCGGCTATGCCGTGCTGGACCTCGTCCAGTTCAAGTATTTCAACGCTTTTTCGAACAAAGTCGGCGTCAAGAAGCTCTCCGGCATGGGCTTTCAGTTTCATCCCGGCCTTTTTTGCATCACGGTAAATCTGCCTGAATTGTTCGGGAGGACCATGCCTCTCATCAGCAAAAACGTCCAGGGCACTGAAAAACCCGGATTCGATGCATGGGTAGATAGTCCTTTCTATTTCTTTCTGACTGAACACCCTGACCATTCCAACGTCCGGTTTTATAATCAGTCTTCCTGAATACCGGGATATCTGGTTCTGCAGGGCCGAAACCATTTTTTCAATATCGCCTTCAAAGTAGTCGAGAATTAATGCGTCTACTCCGGGCTCTATATAGGTTACGCCGTCGGAAACGGCGAGATCATAAGTTGCTTCATAAAGACTGAGGATTCTTGCGCGGTTTTGTTCATTAGTCGGATTCTTGTTGGGGTAGAAGTATATTTTGTCTACAAACCTCTGGAAATCGGTGAAATCGGGGAAGTTGTGGGAGTTGTCTTCAATATTCAGCCCTTCCTTTTTTCTCCATTCTTCAAAGCTGCCTCCCAGCCCCGCATGATTATGCACGTCCGCCCTGGGAACGCTTTTCATTAACAGCCTGTTGCCTGTTTCAAGAGAGGTTTTAAAATTGCTGCTTTCTGTTTTTTTCATACTGACCTCATAAAATATTATAGCGCAGATAACTTAATTGACAAACGGTAAGTTTGAATATATTATATTAGATGATAGTCTAATATAATAAATATCTATCATGATAAGTATTTTGTTTTAATCCTGAAATGGGGTTTTTATGGTCCGTTCGCATAAAGAACTGTTAATTCGTTACAGCATAAACCAGGGGATGCACTGGTTTTCAATGGGTATTGTTATCCCCGTGATGATTCTTGCTCTGATGGATTTGGGATTTAATATCGGGCAGGTAGGAATCGCCATGGCAGTGATGGGAACTACAGTTCTGGTGCTGGAACTGCCTACCGGAGGATTATCAGATACTCTCGGTAGAAAACGGGTTTATATCATTGCAGTTGTCTTTTATATAGCCGGATATTCGCTGATACTTGCCGCCGGTACTTTTATTATTCTGCTTGCTGCAGTAATTCTTGCAGGTACCGGACGCGCGCTGTCGTCCGGTTCGATTGATGCCTGGTTTGTGGATGAACACAAGCGCCTGGGCGGCGACGACCGGCAACTGCAGAAAGATCTTGCCGCGGCCGGTGTTGTAATCCCTGCGGCCTTGGGGGCGGGGACTTTGGCCGGCGGTATTATTCCCGATATATCCGGTACCATTCGTACAAATATTGTTGTTCTTATTCTGCTTTATATTATTCAAATTTTTCTGACGGTGGTCGTCATAAAGGAAAGCAGGGACGGCTTTTCAAAAAACATTGCCGCCGGGTTTCAGAACTTCCCTCATGTGCTCGGCTCCGCAATGAAATTCGGTATACGGCAGCGCAATGTTTTTGCAGTTCTGATGGCAACAGGCGCGTTGGGTATCGGTCTTTCGGGTCTTGAACAGCTGTGGCAACCGCATGTCAGAAATATTTCGCCGGAGACCGGCACCTGGATCCTTGGTCTGCTTGCCGCCGGGTATTTTGTTTCGGCGGCGGCGGGCAATGCGATTTCTTCCAGAATCCTGAAGCTGACCGGAAACAGATATGTGCCGGTAATGGTGTCTTTCAGGTTATTAATGGGAGTATTTTATATTCTACTTTCTTTTACATCCACAACAGGCAGTTTTGCGCCCATATACTTTATACTTTTCTTTACACACGGCATTACAGAATCGCCGGAAATGACTGTTTTTAACCGGAATATTCCGTCGGACAAACGTTCCAGCCTGCTGTCGCTCAATTCCCTTTTCCTTCAGGCCGGAGGTGCTGCGGGCGCTGTTGTTGCCGGTCAGATTGCGCTTAAGGCAAATATTCCGGCGGCATGGATGTTATCGGGAGGGCTGCTTGCATTATCAGCCTTCGCCTATCTCTTAATCAGGGAGCCTGCGAATGAAGATAAGATATAATCCGGCAGTGGATCTGTGCTGTGCATTGCTTCAGTATGCACACTGGGATGAATTTGCGGTTAATATTCCCGGATACCGTGTCAGTTCCGAACTTGAGAAGTGGTACAGAACAGCAAAGTCGAATCTGCCGGGTCTGCTCGACAATGATATTCGATATCTCGTCACTAATTTTCTGGGACTCTTGTTCCTGCCTGTCGAGACAGCCTTACAAAATGAAATAAATTCACCGGCTGAATTGATAAAAACATTCAAAGAATTACCTTCCGCCGGTCTGCCTGAAAGACTTTTTAATTCATATAAAACCGATATAGATTTCAACTCGGTAAAGGATGAGCCTGAAAAAATTATAAATGCTATCCAAAAAGCAGGCGGGACAACCAGGGCGAATGAACCTGAGTTTTTTCTTGACTTTTATCACAGGCCGGATGTCATCCGGCAAAGACTGGTTATAATTATGGAGGATTTTTACAGCGCGGCAATAGCGCCGTATGAAAAGGCAGTGCTTGATCTGATGAAGAAGGAACTTTCAGAGGAGCAACTGCTGTTTGAGCAGGATCCGGCTGCATTCTATTCGGAAGTATTTCATATTAATTATTCTGAAGATGATGCAGGGCAGGAAATTTATATCAGTTACTACGATGAAACGGACATTATCCAGTTGGATAACCCCCAGGCAATTGTTTACGGACGGCGGCGGAAAGATCTTGTTCGGGAATTTTCTCTTCCGCTGGATCAAATTTACAGTCTTCTTGCAGATGAAAGCAGGCGGACTATTCTGCGCATGCTGTGCCGGAAACCGTGGTTTATCAGGGAACTGGCCGATGAACTTGATCTTACTTCGGCTACGGTATCATATCATATGAGCAAGCTGAGTAATCTGAACCTGGTAGGCTACCAGCGGGGAGAACGCAAAAGGATCTATTATTCCGCCGACCGCGACGAAGTTTCACGGATGCTGAAGACGGTGGAATCGGATATTCTCGGCTGAGTGTTATATTTTCTCCATAAATTGAAATATATGGTAGAAAAAGAAATAGAAATACCTCATCAAGTGTTTTATAATTAATGAAACTGTTTAAGGAAGGGGCAAATTATGAAAAAGATTTTAATTATTTCTATGGTACTGATTGCTGTTTCTGTCGGGGCTTTTGCCCAGGGGATTGAACTTGGCGAGTTTCCTCTCGGTAAATGGGTGGATGAGAACTATGATGCCTACTGGGAATTCAGCTCAAACAATATAAGAATTCTTGATGCCGACGGCGGTGTTTACTATGATTTTCGCGGGAAAACCATTACCAATTTTAAGGTCTCAGTAGCCCTGGACGGGATCACACTTAAATTCTCATGTGCAGAAAGCGGAAGGGACTACGAATTTCTGAAACCCCCTACAAACCTTGATCTTGAAATGACGATTGATACCGAATGGGGAGAAAACTACAAGACAGATTTACCTTTTAAAAGCTGATTTTAGCTGAGTGAAATCCAGGCTGTCTTTGTCCCGCAGGATTTAAGACAGCTTTTTTATTTGCCGGGCTGCTGCCGCCCGGGGTATAATCACATAAAGTGAGGTTTTAAAATGTTTTTTATCAGACCTGTTGCAAAATTGATTGCGGCGCTTAATTCGAACTCAAAACCGGGGGCTGTAGCGGCCGCTGTTGCTGTTGCCTTTTTACTGGCGCTTGTTCCTTCAATAAACCTGCTCTGGCCGGTTCTGTTTATAATAAGTCTCATTGCCAGGCTTAACTGGGGCTTTGAGATTGTTTTTATAGCGCTTTTTAAGTGGATTGTCCCTTTAATTGATACTTTTACCGAACCTGTGGGCTGGAGAATACTTCAATCGGAGACTGTATCCGCCTTCGTATACAGAATTAATGATATTCCCGGGCTGATATACCTGGGGTTGAATGATTCGCTGATGGTCGGCGGGCTTATAGCGGGCGTTGCGGCGTGGCTGCCTTTATTTTTTCTTGCAAGGCTGATAATTGTACTTTTCCGGGAGAAGATTTCGCCCAGGATAGCAAAATCAAAATTCATAAACGCCTTAAAGAAAGCCCCTGTTCTCGGAAAGCTGATTGCCGCGGTCAGGCAGTTCAGCGAAGTGTACTAGGAGGACTTAATGGCTGATAAAAAAAGGAAAGCGCCCGGAATATTTTCAAAGGCTGTTGATAAGAAGAAATGGGAAAAAAAGTATATAAAGAAAATTTACCTGCCGGAGGACCGGAAATTTCTTGAATCGCTGCTGGTTGAAGAAAACGGCATGGTAAGGGTGAATGCAGAGGGTTTGTCCAAAAAAGATCTGAAACGACTGAAAGCCCTCGGAAAAGCGATAAAACAGAACAGGAAGCGTCTTAATTTCATACTCATCTTTATCTTGGTGATTGTTGCAGGCGGTATAGTCTTCTTTGAATTCTATCTGAAGAATATGCTTGTTCAGAGATTGCTGGAAACTCAACTTGAAAAGATATTTCTCGCACAGGTTGATACGGACGGCGTTGAGCTTTCAATCTTCAAGGGTGAATTTTCGCTCGAATACTTTGCTGTAGCGGACGCGCAGAACCCTATGAAAAATCTTTTTGAATGTTCATCGGTTACTGCTGATCTTGATACGGCGGAACTTCTTCAGGGCCGGGTTCTTATAGAGGAGCTTGGGTTTTCAGGACTGAAGCGGGGCACTGAAAGAGCCGAATCAGGGCTGCTTCCTGCTCCCGAAACGGGAGCGCCTGCGGACAAAGACGGAGATGCTGTACCGGAAGATTCGGACAAGGCGTCTTCCGGAAATCAGAAGCAGGGGGCCGCCGGGAAACTGGTGTCTGCCGGAAAGGATTCCATTACGGATGTTGTCAACCAGCTTGGGGCCATTGCCGGGGAAATCGACGTTGAAGAGATTCTTGCGCAGCAGAAGGAAAACCTTGAAAGTTTTACAGTTCTTGAAGATTCAAAGATGAAAGTTGAAGGCTACGCAGGGCAGTGGGAGGGCAAGGCCGGGGAATGGGAATCAAGGATTGACGGCTGGGAGACTTCCGTTAATTACATCAAAACGGTAAACGCCGGTTCCTTTCAGACCCTTGAAAGCGCACAGTCCACAATCTCAAAGCTTGAAAAGATATATAATGATGCGGAACAGGATTACTCATCCGCAGCAAACGATTTGGCTGCCGTTGAAGCCGGGATTAATGAAGCCTCATCAATGATTGATGCAATAAAGACTGCAATCTCGAACGATTATGACTATATTGAAGGTCTTGTTACATTGCCGGCCGGTGAGAAGGTTGACTGGGCGGCTTCAATTCTTGAAGAAAAGCTGTCCGCACCGCTTCAGAAATACCTGTCGTACCTGGATCGCGGCCTTGAGTGGTACGGACGTTTTAAACGTCTTTCAGATCTTAAAAAGGAAAAGTCTCCGGAGAAAAGAAGGCCCGGCAGAAGTCTTCCCCCTCCGGCAGACGCCCCGCCGGGCTTTGTTCTGGTTCATGCTTTTGCTTCCGGTGAAGAGCCAGGGTTGAGTTATAACCTGTCTTTAAATGATCTGGTAAGCGAACCGGACAAATGGGAAAACGAAACCAGCCTCGAAATCGGGATAGATACCCCGGCGACAGGAGCCGCGGAAGCCCTGATTACCGAGAGCAGCCTTACGCTTGATGTGCCTTCCGTGCCGTTTGATTTGGGCGGCAGCCTGTCGGCGCTTGATATTTCCGTATTTTCCGGTTCGCTGTCGCTTGACAGTGGCCTTGGGTGGAACGAAGACGGATTTGCCGGTGATTTCGGTCTGGAAGCAGTTGAGCTTAATCTCGAGTCAGAAAAACCGGAGGGACTTTTATACAGGCTTGTCAACACCAGCCTTGAATCGGTAAAACCCCTGACGGCGATCGGCAGTTTTACCTGGAACGATAGCACCGGTTTTGATATTTCGGTTGAAACCGAACTGGATGACAGCCTCGGCAATGCTGCTTCAGCCATGCTGAAAGAGGGCGCTGATGAGGGGTTACAGATGCTGAAGGATTATCTGGACGCTGAGCTCGCAGAACCGCTCCGGGAGTTCGATTCGGCAAGGGAGCAGTTTGAGTCCTATGCTGATAAAATCAGAAATTATGAACAGGAACTCGATAAATACAGATCGATGGCTGATGACAAAATTGCTGAAATTGAACAGTCGGTAAAGGACAATATCGCAAAACAGGCGGAAAAATTGCTTCAGGATGCGGTCCCCGATGAGGTTGAAAAGGCCGCGGAAGATGCCGCGGAGACATTAAAAAGTACGCTTGGAAGCAAGCTTAAATTCTGAAATGAATCAGGAATTGCACAGCTGAATGAAAAAATCATATATTTTTCTGTTTCAATGGCTGATCATCGCGTGTATAGCCGGCATTACAGGAAGTATCACTATTCATATATTTCTTGCTTTTTACGGCTGTCTGTCGGGTTTTTTAAGATCGGTAAACGCGGTTCCGGTTTTTATATGGCCGGTGGCCGGAGCTGCAGTAGTCAGCCTGCTAATCTACAGGATAGAACCGCGGGCAAAGGGCGAAGGAATGCCTTCGTATATTATAAGCCTGAGGGAAAGAGGCGGCGAAATGTCCGTCTCGGAAACATTTTTTAAATTTTGGGCAGCGCTATTGACGCTCGGAACATTCGGAAACGGGGGATTCCTCGGTCCCGGCGGGCGGGTTTCCGCCGGTATAATGTCTGCACTGTACAGGATTATTCCCGGTAAAATAATATCAGCGGAACACAAACCGCTTTTTCCAATCTGCGGGCTTGCCGCGGCATTCGGCGCGCTTGTTCACAGCCCGATAGGCGCAGGAATCTTTGCCGTGGAAATTATGCAGAAATCCAGTATGCGTTACAGGCAGCTCTTTCCGGCGATTCTTGCCAGCACGGTAAGTGTTTATACATCAAGGTTTTTTGGTTTTAAGCCCATGTTTTCACTGAACGCCGTCGGGGGATTGATCGATCTTCGAATAGCTGGAATTATTCTGCTGCTCAGCGTTGCGGCAGGTTTTGCAGGGCGCGGCTTTACATTGCTTTACGCGCTGGTCTCACGCATGTTTCACCGTGATCACAAGCTTTCCCATTGCGGTGTTGCCGTCCGTGCGGTAATCGGTTCAACCGCAGCTTTCTTTGCAGTATATTTTTTAAATCCCGCTCTGGCCGGAACAAGCCCCGATATTTTCAGGGCGGTGTTTGAGGGCGATTTCAATCTTCTCTACGGTAATATAAGCAATTCGGCGCCTCTTTTCCTGGTTATAATCCTGCTTATGATCCTGAAGGCGGCAGCTAATTCCCTGACAGTGGGCTCTGGTATGAGCGCCGGATTTGCCGGCCCGTCAATGCTCATAGGCCTTCTTGCCGGGGCTGCGTTTGCATCATTCTTTGGCATTTCTGCCGGCACCCCGAATTATTTTGCATTATTGGCTGCCGGGTTTGCCGGAGTTTTTTCAAGTACGATGAATACGCCGATTGCTGTAAGTGTGTTGACGATCGAATTGTTCGGCATGTATTACAGTCTTCCTGCCGGTCTTGCGGCAGTAATCGGCTTTCAGGTTAACCGGCATCATACTCTTTACGATATGGTTTTTGAGGAAGAGGACGATAATTAATTTTATCTTGCCCAGATGGTTCTTTTTGTTTATTGTTTATTCATGGGTATTGGTAATACAAAAATAGCTTCAACAATTAAAGATCAGGTTTATGAAGTCCTTAAAGCGGGCATTCTCAACGGTGAGCTCAAGCCCGGTGAACGTATTCAGGAAGTCCAGATCGCCGAAAAACTGGAAGTAAGCAGGTCTCCTGTTCGAAATGCAATCAATCAGCTTGTAGGGGAAGGTTTTCTTCAGAGTATTCCCAATAAATATGTCTGTGTAAAACAGTTTACGGTACGGGACATTAATGAGTCGTATGAATTCAGGCTGATTATAGAAAAATTTGCTGTTGAGAAGATAGTTGACAAACTGGACGACAGCATTATATCCCGGCTTAAGAAATTCAGGAAAACTTTTATTGAGCATGGTGATATTTCTGATATGAAGGAATACCTTGCGACAGATGCTGAGTTTCACGAGTATCTTGTTGAGATTTCCGGTAACAAGGTAATAAAAGAAGCCCTTGATAAGGTTTCCATGATGGTGAGTCCGTTCAGGGTTCTTGCTTTGTCAAAACAGAACCGGTTTTATGACTCCATCAGGGAGCATACCGATATTATCGACAATCTGCTGAAAAAGGATAAAGCCGCCGCTGTTGCGTCATGCGATAATCATCTGACCCTTGCCAGAGAAGAAATACTTCGCAATATTAAAAATAATTCCCTTCTTAAGTAAAATTCAGGATAGAGTTTTCGGTTTGAATGACTAAAGAATTTGACAGGATTTATTTTTCAGGTATAATGTATACATGATGCATAACACATGGAACATTGATATATGGAACAAATAAATCTTGTATACGGTCGGGGAACAATTAAATGTGAACTCGAGAAGCGGTATCTGAAAGCGGTATTAACAGGCGGAGAGGCAGTGCCTTCGGATTTATCCGAAAGTGGGATTGTTCTTGAAGCTCTGGCGAATCCGATCGGAACGGAACCTCTCCATACCCTGGCGGCAGGTAAAAAAAAGATTGTGATTATTACCAGCGACCATACAAGGGCTGTTCCAAGCAGAATAACAATGCCCCTGTTGCTGGATGAAATAAGAAAAGGCAACCCGGATGCCGACATTTCAATTCTTGTAGCAACCGGTCTGCACCGGGGAATGACTGAAGAAGAAATGAGGGAACGTTTCAGCGACGAGATCTTTGAGAATGAGAAGATTCTTAATCATAATGCGTTCGATAAAAGCAGTTTCATAAACCTTGGAACTCTGCCGTCGGGCAGCAAATGCGAGATAAACAAAATTGCCATAGAGGCTGATCTGCTTGTAGCTGAAGGTTTCATAGAACCTCATTTTTTTGCAGGATACTCCGGCGGCAGAAAAAGTGTGCTGCCGGGGATTGCCTCTCAGGACTGTGTAAATATCAATCACAGCGCGGATGCGATAAAACATTCGGGTGCGGCAACAGGAGTTCTGGACGGTAATCCGATTCACGAGGACATGATAAGAGCGGCGCGCATGGCGAATCTGGCTTTTATATGCAACGTTCTTCTTGATGATGAAAAGAAAATTATCGAAGCCTACTGCGGCGATGTCGGGGAAGCCCATAAGGCAGGCTGTGCAAGCCTTATGGACCGGTGCGGGGTAGATGCCGTTAAGGCCGATATTGTCGTTACTTCAAACGGAGGCTATCCGCTTGATCAAAACCTTTATCAATGTCCGAAAGGTCTTGATGCGGCGCTGGCCTGTGCCAATGAGAATGCTGTAATAATACTGGCCGCCGAATGTTCAGAGGGGCTAGGCGGCGAAAATTTCGGTGAATTAATGCTGTCGGCGCCGCCGCAGGAGTTGCTGGAGCGAATTCTTTTGATCCCGCCTGAGAAGACAATATCGGAACAATGGTGTGCACAGAGATTTTCAGATGCTCTTTGCAGATACACGATAATTCTTGTTTCGGATGGTCTGGACAAAAAAACAGTTGAACAGATGAATTTTATCTACGCTGATTCCATAGAGGATGCTTTAAGTACAGCACGCAGTTTAAAGGGCGAAGATGCTGGAATAACGGTTATCCCCGACGGTGTCGGCGTAATAGTAAGGAGAGCATAGTAATGCAGGAAATGGTAAAAGCAATAAAAAATCATGATGATGACAATGTTGCAACCCTGTTCGGTACTGCTTCGGCAGGAAGCGCTGTGACCGTAATGGAAAAGAACGGAAACAGTTTTGAGGTTAAAGTACTCAATGATATTCCCTATGGGCATAAAATTGCCCTGAAAGAAATAGGGATAAAAGAGCAGGTTACAAAATACGGTGAAGAAATAGGAATCGCAACAAAGCCTATTAAACCCGGAGAGCATGTGCACATTCAAAACATCGACAGTATCCGCGGACGCGGAGACTGGGAAAAAGAGGGAGCAGCAGAATGATTACCTATACAGGATATATCAGAAAAGACGGCTCTGTAGGCAGTCGGAACCATGTTGCGGTAATACCTTCGGTCGTATGTGCGAATGAGGTAGTTGAAAGCATTGTGGCGAATACAGTTATGACCCAGGGGATTATTCACCATCAGGGATGCTGCCAGACGCCTCCTGATCTTGAAAGGATTACCGAGTGTCTGATAGGCATAGGTAAAAACCCCAATGTCGGCGCATCCCTGATTGTCAGTCTCGGCTGTGAAGGAGTTGATACCGACAGGCTTGAAGCCGAACTCAGGGCCACTGGCAAACCTGTAGAGAGAATAAATATCCAGGAACTCGGCGGAACAAGTATTGCAATCAAGGAAGGGATTGATAAGGCCCAGAAACTTGTAATGCAGATTTCCGGTCAGCAGAGAACTGAGGTTGACATGTCGACCTTCGTTATGGGTATAAAATGCGGCGCTTCCGATACAACCTCCGGTGTGGCTTCAAACCCGGTTATCGGATATGTTGCGGACAAGGTTGTAGATCTGGGCGGAACCGTAATATTCGGTGAGACTACGGAATTCATAGGAGCGGAACATATTCTGCAGAGACGGGCAAAAAACGATTTTGTCTCTTCGGAAATCAAGCGGATTGTAGACGAAATGGAAGCCCGTGCAAAAGCGATTGGTGTCGACATGCGTAAAGGCCAGCCTACACCGGGAAATATAGAAGGCGGGCTCAGTACAATCGAGGAAAAATCACTTGGTGCAATCGTGAAATCAGGCTCAAAAACAATTGAAGGTGTGATTGATTATACGCAGCAGCCCTCAGGAAAAGGCCTCTGGATAAAGGATTCGCCGGGCCGTGAAATAGAGCTTCTTTCCGGAATGGCCGTCGGCGGGGCCCAGGTAATTCTTTTTTCAACAGGCCGCGGCGCCCCCCAGGGATTTCCTGTAGTACCGGTTGTTAAAATCTGCGGCAATCCTGTTACCTACGAGCGTATGCAGGGTGATATGGATATAAATGCCGGACGAATTGTTACAGGTGAAAAATCCATAGAGGAAGTAGGCGAGGAAACCTTTGAACTGCTTCTCAGGATTGCTTCCGGAGAAACCAACAAGGGCGAGGCCATCAGATATACAAAGTCCATGGACTTTTACTGCCTTGGGCCGGTTATTTAATAGTGAAGATTGAAGTTTCCGGGACTTTCCCAAAACCCGGAACTTCTTTTAAAATTACATAAGGAGAGAGATATGGGAGACGTAAATGTAATTAGGGTCATTATAGGTCTTGCGGTTGCAATATTTGTAATACTCTACTTCGTAATGCGAACCAAAATTCATGTTTTCCCCGCAATGATCATCGGCGCGATAGCCGCCGGTCTGATTGCCGGACTTCCCCCGGTTGACGTTCTTAATTCGGTAAAGAACGGATTCGGCGGGACCCTGGGAAGTATAGGAATTATTATCGGTTTTGGTGTCATGATGGGAGCAATCTTTGAGGTCAGCGGCGCTGCAAAAAGAATGGCCGTAACCTTTATAAAGATACTCGGAAAAGGTAAAGAAGATATTGCCATGATGATTACCGGATTTATAGTATCTATTCCGGTTTTCTGTGACTCGGCTTTTGTTGTTCTTTCACCGCTGGCAAAATCCCTGTCGAGAAATACAGGCCGGAGTCTGATAACAATCAGCTGTGCACTCGGTACGGCGCTGCTTGTTACACACTCCCTTATTCCGCCTACGCCCGGCCCCCTTGCCATCACCAATTTCTTTGGTCTGGATATCGGGATATTCATGATATACAGTTTGATTGCTTCCATTCCCATCACGCTTGCAGGGCTTGCTTATTCAAAATGGATTGGGAAAAAACTGTTTAAACTTCCGGATCCGATTGATTCTTCGGTTCTTATCGAACGAAATTATACTGCAGAAGAACTTCAGGCGACAGACAAGATTGAGACGGAAGGTCTTCCGGGAACTTTTATCTCATTCGCGCCTATTCTTATTCCGATTGTGCTTATTCTTCTGAATACAGTCGGAAACATGGCCGGATTCAGCGGTTCGCTTAAAACTGTGGTAGGTCTTTTCGGTCATCCGATAGTTGCGGTAGGAATCGGTGTTCTTATTGCCATTTACGGTCTTGCCGGTAAAACTGATCGCAAAAAGGTTGTGGGAATTCTTGATGACTCAATCAAACATGCAGGAATAATAGTATTTGTAACCGGCGCCGGCGGGGCTCTGGGCGCAGTACTTAAGGCAAGCGGAGCAGGCGAGCAGATTGCCCAGGCTCTTGTTGATGCCAATATTCCCGGCATAGTACTGCCTTATCTAATGGCTTTTCTTTTAAGGATTGTTACAGGATCCGCCACGGTCGGTATGCTTACGGCAGGTTCGATTTCAGCGCCGATTCTTCTTGCAATGCCCGGAATTAATCCGTACATTGCAGGACTGGCATGTTGTATCGGTTCAATAGGTATTACAAACCTGCACGACAGTTATTTCTGGGTTGTTAACAGAACAACGGGATTGACCGATGTCAAGGAAATGCTCTGGCACTGGTTCGGCGCTGTTTTATCGCTTTCAGTAGTCGGCGCTGTCGTACTTTTTATAATGAACGCAATAGTTTAAATGCTTTAAGAATAAACACCTGCGCAGATTCATGTTTTTTCGGCCGGAGGATTAATCCTTCGGCCTGTTTGTTTTCGATCAGCGTTTTCCGGTCAGCTTTATTATATGGTAACCGAACTGGGTTCTTACAACATCGCTTATGCCGCCGACTCCCATTCTGGTGCATGCCCTTTCAAACTCGGGAACCATTTTCCCGGGACCGAACCACCCGAGATCTCCGCCCTTCGATTTGCTTGGGCAGGTTGAGAAATCGCGGGCTATTGCTTCAAAATTGGCGCCCTGTTTAACCTTGCGCTGCAGTTCTCTTGCCTGACTTTCGCTTTTAACCAGTATATGACTTGCTTTCCATTCCATGAGAATGATATTACCCGTTAGATGTCTCTTTTTCAAGCAGAAGCTGAAACAATAAAGAATGAAAGTCGAACTGGATTCAATCGATTCTTTTTATTATATTGTATACATGAAAACCAAATATATCGGGGCCCATGTAACTACTGCCGGCGGTGTAGAGAATGCTCCGCTCCATGCCGACAGGATTGCGGCAGCCGGTTTTGCCATTTTTACCCGTAATCAGCGGCGCTGGGAATCTCCGGATCTGAGCGACGAAAGCATAAGACTTTTTAAAGAAAGAATGACCGAATACGGATATACAGCCGATATGGTCCTTCCGCATAATTCATACCTGATAAACCTTGCCCAGCCAGACAATGAGAAGAGAGAACGTTCATTTGCCGCATTTGTTGATGAACTGGAAAGAGTCCGCGTTCTGGGACTGAAATATCTTAACTTTCATCCGGGCAGTACCGTCGGTATCATCAGTAAAGAAGAAGGTATCAGCCGCATTTCCGATTCAATTAACCGTGCTCACAAATTTGTACCGGATGTGGTTCATGTACTGGAAACGACATCCGGCCAGGACAACAAGATAGGCGGCAGTTTTGAGGAACTTGCCGCCATAATTGAACAGGTTAAAGACAAATCCCGCATAGGAGTATGTATCGATACCTGCCATATTTTCGCCGCGGGTTATGATATTTCAAACCCGAAGGGCTGGACGCGGACTGCATCTGAATTCGATCGAATCATAGGTTTTGGTTATCTGAAAGGAATGCACCTTAATGATTCGAAAGAAGGGCTGGGATCGAAAAGCGACAGGCATGAGAATATCGGAAAGGGACAAATCGGGCTTGAAGGCTTCAGGGCTATTATGAATGATCCGCAAATCAACTGTATCCCGATGATTCTTGAAACCCCGGACAGGAGAAACTGGTCCGGAGAGCTTGATTTACTCAGGAAGCTGACGGAATAAACTTCCAGATATTATTTTTTCAATATAAAAATAAAATAGTCGATTGACCCCTGTATCTCATAGACTTAGAATATATCAACAAGGACCATAATGCCCGGAACGATTTTTAATACAATTCAGAAAAGACTCACTGAAAGTTATACTGTCAGACTTCTATTGATAATTCTGGCGATAATTCTTATTGCTTTCTTTGCTACTGAAAGTTCTCTGAGAGTTATCATATCAAAAGAACTTATCGAAGAAAAAGAGGTGATGCTGTTCGGTCTGGCAACCCAGCTTGATAACGCGCTGGATGGAACCTATGAAGATATAATTAATCGGTATGGCGGGGTTTCCGTTACGCGTGAAGAAAAGATAAAGATTCTGCATGATGAGCTGTGGGAAATTACCGATTTTGTTGCTTCAGGTGTTTCCGGAGTGGGGGTGGGGTATTACTCGAAGGAGCTTGATGCTATTCTCACGTACGGGCCGGAAGCAGAATTCGGTCATACGATAGGGCAGTCGATTTTTGAGGGACATCTGGGGTACCAGGTAATGGCTGAAGGGCAGTCAATGGTGCAGCACGGTGAACTTGTCAGGGGAAACATCATGAACTGTATGCGCCCTGTAATCAGAAACGGAACTACAATAGGATACATATGGGCCAATGAGACCCTGGAAGATGTTTCCAGCAGGCTGTCGATAGTCTTCAAGCAGATACTTTTTTTTACAATAATTATTTTTATCCTTCTCTATGTTGCCGTGTTTCTTCCCACCTGGTATTTTAACCGAAGAATTGATCTGCTTATAAGCGATATAGATATTGTAATGCATAACCCGAAAGAGCGCCTGTCGAAAATTACCGGTCCTCTGGCCAGTGTGGTAAGCAGTGTTAACAGTCTTCTCGACAAGATTTTCTTCTTTAAGAGCCACAACGAGTTTATTTTCGACAGTTTGAAAAGCGGAATACTGGCAATCTCGATTGACGGTGAAATTCTGCTGGCAAACCCGGCCTTTCTGGAAATTGTCGATATGGAAGGACGGAATCTTCCGGGTGAAAAATATCTGTCGGTTTTACCTGATGAAATCTGTTCCTTTATAGACAATAATCCGGAGATGAGTGTTGATAGCAGGAAGGGCGACATAATATTCAAGGGGCGTATTTTTGAGGTCTACAGTAATGACGTATATAACGACGAGAATATTAATATAGGCGTTGTTTTCATATTTCGTGACCAGACATTGATCAAGTTGTATGAAAGACGACTCCAGGAACAGCAGCGACTTGTCATTCTGGGAGAGATGGGTTTAAACATTGCCCATGAAATCAAAAACCCTCTGACGGCAGTTAAGGGTTTTTCACAGCTGATGCACCGCAGAAACCTCCCTGTCGGGAAAATGGACCATTATCTTGAATTGATGGATGACGAGCTGAACAGAATCGACAAGCTTTTAAATGATCTTCTGATAAACGGGGGAAAATCAAAACTGCAGCCCGAACTGGTTAATATTCTGGATATGCTGAGTGAGTTTCTTGTAATTTACAGCAACAGCTATCCAAAAATAAAATTCAGCCTGAAGACGGATCTCAAGGGATCCTGTTTTATCCGGATGGACAAAAATAATATTGCCCAGCTGCTTGATAACCTGGTAAAAAACAGCGTTGAATCAATTATGGTCAAACCGGATCCCAAAAGTAAAAACATAAACTTTTATCTATGCATCAGTTCGGATATTATTGTTCTGAAAGTTTGCGATTCGGGGGAGGGGATCCCGCAGGAAAACAGAAGCCGTGTGCTGACGCCGTTCTTTACGACCAAGAAAGAAGGAACAGGACTGGGCCTGAGTTTTTGTCTTGGCATCATTGAAAGGCACAAGGGAAAGATAGAGATTAATTCGGAAGAAGGTGTCTACACAGAAATCGTGATGACATTCAACAGGAAGGAGCTGGAGAAACTGAATGAAGCATAAAATACTCATCGTGGATGACGAACCCAATGTCCGGCTTTTCCTGCAGGAACTGCTTGAGAATGAAACATATATTATAAAAACAGCGGCAAGCGGGGCTGAAGCCGGTGATGTAAGCGGTTCCTTTCTTCCTGATATTGTTTTTCTTGATTTGAAGCTGCCCGACGCAAACGGACTGGATTTAATCACACCGCTCAAGAAGATAGAATCACTGCCCCAGATAATCATTATTTCCGCCCTTGGAACCGTAGAAAATGCAGTAAAGGCCACACAGCTGGGCGCCTACGACTTTATAACAAAGCCGTTTGATATCGAGAAAATAATCCTGACCCTGAAACGATGTTGCGAATACCAGACTCTTTCGCGTGAAAACCGTCGGCTGAGAAAGATGCAGCAGGATTGCCCGCTCTACCAGGAATTTATTGGCGAATCACCGAAGGTGGAACGTATCAAACAGCGTATTTTGAAATTGAAAAACACGGACGTTCCTGTGCTGATAACAGGGGAAACCGGAACGGGTAAAAACATTCTTGCAAAACAGATTCATTATACGATAAATGAATCCTCGGCCCCGTACGTCTATATAAACTGCAGCAACATCTCGGGACATCTTTTTGAGTCTGAGCTTTTCGGGCATGAAAAAGGCGCTTTTACAGGAGCGATTGAAAGAAAAAGAGGGCGCCTGGAAGAAGCGGAAGGCGGCACTGTTATTCTTGACGAGATTTCTGAAATACCTTACAAGTTGCAGGCAAAATTGCTTACTTTTTTGCAGGAAAAAACATTTTTTCGGGTAGGCGGAACAAGGGAAATCAGGGTGGAAACACGTATTATCGCATTGACCAACCGTGATATTGAGAAAGAGGTTGATGAGGGTCGTTTCAGAAAGGACCTTTTTTACCGTTTGAATGTAATTCATTTTCATATTCCGCCTCTGCGTGAAAGGCGTGAAGACATTGCGCTGCTGTGCAGTCATTTTTTAAACCTGTTTTTTCAGAATTACGGGGGTATCAGAAAGATCCTGGATGCCCCAGGTTTCGAATTATTGAAAAATTATTCCTGGCCCGGCAATACACGTGAGCTGAAAAACCAGATTGAGAGGGCCTATATCTACAGCGACGGCGAGGTCCTCGCTGTCGATGAGCTTCAGGCAAACAGGGATTTCCCGGTGTCCGAGTACAGCCAGGGGCTGAAAAAGCAGCTGCAGACATTCGAGAAACAGATTATCATCAGTACTCTGTCCGCTCAGAAAGGAAACAGGAAGAATGCCGCGACAGAGCTTCAGATAAGCCTCAGAAACCTTCAGTACAAGATTGCAGAGTATGAGATAGATATGTAATATCTGCAGGAATATGCATGCGGGATGCAGGATTTTGCATCCTGTAATCAACGCCGACCAAACAGCTCTTTTTGTTATCCTGTGTATATGTCTGTCCGGAAAGGAATTATTTAAATTAATCAAGCAGATAAAAATTGGCCTCCTTATTGCTTTAATGGTGAAAAACAATTTGGAGGAATAATATGATTCGTGTTTTAGGTAGGGCCTTTTCAAACATTGCACGGAGATGGCTCCCGGATGCATTCCTGTTTGCGCTGATTCTCTGTTTTCTGGTCTTCGCACTCGGAATGATTGTTGAAGGTCAGAGTTTTACGGTTATGGCCGGATACTTCGGCGGCGGAGTATGGGCGTTTCTGTCGTTCTCAATGCAGATGGCGTTGATTATCGTTACCGGAAGCGCAATGGCAACATCGAAACCGGTGCACTCGCTGTTAAAGACCATTGCCAAATCGGCAAAAACCCCGACTCAGGCAATCATGCTTGTTGCATTTGTTGCAGCCATCTGTTGCTGGATAAACTGGGGTTTCGGTCTTATAATCGGTGCCCTTCTTGCCAAGGAACTGGCGCGGACAGTCCGCGGAATTCACTATCCGCTTCTTGTTGCCGCAGCATACAGCGGCTTCCTGGTTTGGCATGCCGGCCTTTCGGCATCCATTCCGCTGAAGATAGCCGGAGCGGACTCAATTATGGATAAGTTCGCCGACGGTACGATTGTTCCTGCTTCTGAAACTATTTTCTGTGTTCCGAATATAATTCTTGTTGTGTTGCTCGTTGTCACTCTGCCGATTATAAACCGTCTGATGCATCCGAAAAAAGAAGAAGTCTTTGAAGTCAGTGCTTCTCTTTTTGCAGAGGACGACAAGGACGAACAGCCGGTAAAAGACAAAAAGGAAATGACTCCCGCAGAAAAGCTTGAAAATAACATGATTGTTTCGCTTTTAATCGGCGCAATCGGCGTAGTTTACATTGTAAGGTATTTCGTTAAGGGCGGAGGAATATCTCTTGATATTGTAAACTTTATTTTCCTTATAATCGGAATTCTTCTTCACAAAACACCTATCAGATACGTACGTGCTGTTGCAGAAGCCGTTAAAGGCTGCGGCGGTGTTATTCTGCAGTTCCCGTTTTATGCGGGTATCATGGGCATGATGATAAACAGCGGGCTGGCAAGCACTTTCTCACAGGGATTTGTAAATATTTCGAATCAGACAACCTTCCCGTTCTTTACCTTCCTTTCCGCCGGTGTTGTTAACTTTTTTGTTCCGTCAGGAGGAGGCCAGTGGGGTGTTCAGGGTCCGATAATGATTCCAGCGGCAAAAGCGCTCGGTGTTTCCTATTCTTCCACCGCCATGGCGGTAGCCTGGGGCGATGCCTGGACAAACATGATTCAACCTTTCTGGGCGTTGCCGTTGCTGGGTGTTGCCAAGCTGAATATCCGCGACATTATGGGATATACGACGGTCATCCTGTTGTATTCAGGCATCATCATTTCGCTGTTCATGCTGCTCGCTTTCTGAGGGATTAAGTATGAAAGATGTATATATACTGGACTGCTCCAGGACCGCTGTGGGCAGTTTCGGGGGGACGTTATCAAACGTCCACCCCGCAGATTTTGCAAAGGATGTTATTGTTGATCTTTATAAAAGAAATGACATCATGCCCGAAGAAATTGATGAGGTGATATTGGGTAATGTTCTGGGCGCGGGCCTGGGACAGAATGTAGCACGCCAGGCTGCCATCTATTCCGGTATTCCGGTGGAAAAGACTGCAATGTCCGTGAATATGGTATGCGGTTCAGGGTTAAGGGCTTTAATGCTGGGAACCCAGAGCATTAAATGCGGTGATGCCGATACAATTATTGCCGGCGGAACCGAAAATATGTCTATGGCGCCGTATCTTCTTCCGAAAGCCCGTTACGGGTACCGGATGGGCAACGGAGAGATTGTAGACGGTATGGTTTATGACGGTTTATGGGAAAAATACAATAACTATCATATGGGCATAACAGCAGAGAACCTTGCTGAAAAATATGGAATCAGCCGTGAAGAGCAGGACGAATTTGCATGTGCGTCGCAGAATAAGGCCGAAGAAGCAAGAAAGTCCGGGCGGTTCCAGGAAGAAATAACCTCTGTTGGAATTCCTCAGCGGAAGGGCGATCCGGTTGCTTTCAAGGATGACGAGTATATCCGTGAAGGTGCAACTGTTGAGGGGCTTGCGAAACTGCGCCCCGCGTTCAAAAAAGACGGGACTGTAACAGCCGGAAACGCATCAGGAATCAACGACTCCGCTGCGGCGGCGATTCTTGTTTCAGAGGATGTTTTAAAACAGAAAAATGTTGAACCGCTGGCCCGCATTGTTTCATACGGTTATGCCGGCTGTCCGCCGGAGATTATGGGTATCGGACCCGTAGGAGCGGTCAAGGTTGCGCTGAAAAAAGCCGGATGGAGCATTGGCAACCTTGAGCTGATTGAAGCCAACGAAGCTTTTGCCGCGCAGTCGATAGCGGTAAACAGGGAACTCGGCTGGGATACCTCGTTAATCAATGTAAACGGCGGGGCCATTGCGATCGGTCACCCGATCGGGGCCAGCGGCGCCAGGATTCTTGTAACACTGATATATGAAATGAAAAGACGCAATCTTCATAAAGGAATTGCAACCCTGTGCATAGGCGGCGGAATGGGTGCGGCTCTCTGTGTCGAGATGTAGGAGGACGCTTAAGTAATGGTAGAAAAAGAAATACTGTCCTGTGAGGCGGCGGTAAAGCTTATAAAATCCGGCGATGTGGTTATGGTCGGGGGATTTATGGGCTGCGGATCGCCTCCGGAACTGCTGGAGTGCCTGAGAAACGCGGGCACAAAGAATTTAACCCTTGTCTGTAACGACTGTGGCTGGTATATACCCGATAAGGACATGATTACCGGTGTGGCAATGAACGTGCTTGACAAGCAGTTTTCAAGGGTTGTTGCAACGCACATCGGGCTTAATGCCGAGATTCAGCGGCAGATGATTGCCGGCGAAACGGATGTGGAGCTTGTGCCGCAGGGAACGCTTGCCGAGAGGATTCGTTCCGCGGGCTGCGGTCTCGGAGGGTTCCTGACCCCGACCGGAGTCGGAACCGAGGTAGAGGAAGGGAAACAGGTCCTGGAGTACCAGGGCCGCAGGTACCTTCTGGAACACCCTATATCCGGAAATATTGCGCTGCTGCATGCGAGTGTGGCTGACAAGGCCGGCAACCTGATGTATGCGCGATCAGCGCGGAATTTCGGTCCCCTGATGGCTATGGCATGCGAGACTGTAATAGTACAGGCGGATGAGATTGTTGAAATAGGTGAAATTGACCCGGAATGTGTTGTAACACCGTCGATATTCGTGAAATATCTGGTCAAAACTGAAAAAAAGGGGGGCAGGTAAAATGGATTATAAACCCAATAAAGATGTAATTGCAAAGCGGATTGCCCTTCTGTTCTCAAACGGAAATGTTGTAAACCTGGGAATCGGACTGCCGACTCTTGTAGGCAATTATCTGCCTGAGGGCGTAGAGATTATTCTTCAGTCGGAAAACGGTTTTATCGGTCTCGGACCAGTTCCTGATAAGGATAATGTCGATCCGTTTCTGGTAAACGCCGGCGGTTCTCCGGTAACCTTGTTGAAGGGCGGCTGTTATTTTGACTCGGCAACGTCATTCGGAATAATCCGGGGAGGACATGTTGATTATACGGTCCTCGGCGTGCTTGAGGTCGACCAGCACGGGAACCTTGCGAATTACAAGATACCGGGCAAAATGGTGCCCGGTATGGGCGGAGCAATGGATCTTACTGTAGGATCAAAAAAGGTGATTGCGGCCACTGTTCATTTTGACAAGCACGGCAATTCAAAGCTCATGGAAAAATGCACGCTTCCGCTGACTGCACAGAACGAGGTTGATATCCTTGTGACTGATGTCGGGTACTTTGAGATAAAGGACGGCGCTTTTATTCTGAAAGAAACTTTTGCGCCGTATACGGCAGAGTTTGTTCAGGAGAGCACTACCGCAAATCTTGTTGTCGCGCCTGATTTCAAGCAGGTTGAGATTTTATAATCGCACCTGATTTTATTTTTGGGCTGCTCCTGTTTAACGGGAGCAGCCCCTTTTCTGTCTTGACTAAATTACGGTCAGCACTATAATGGTACTCACCATGGAAAACCGGAAAAGCTTTTTTAATTTTTATTTTTTCTTTTTTAACGGCTCCGATAAGGAGGAGCGGCGGTTTTCCCTGAATTAACAACAACAGGGCTTGACGGCGGGTTCCTCTTAGGGGGAATCCGCTTTTTTTTTAGTTAAAGCCTTAAAAGACGGTAAAGGAGACGGACAATGCTTCAGAAACTGGAAGAGGTGAAGAAGGAATTTGATTCCCTGATCGGTTCAGTTGCTTCGATGCCCGATATGGCGCAGTTTAAAGCTGATTATCTCGGCAAAAAAGGTAAGCTTAACGCTCTTATGGGAGGAATGCGGGACCTTTCCACGGAAGATAAAAAAAGCTTCGGTTCAAAGGCAAATGATATAAAACAGGAAATGATTGCCGCAATAGAAACCCGAAGCCTTGAAATTGAGATTGAGGAAATAAACAGTAAGCTTGAAAAGAACAGACAGGATATAAGCTGGACCGATCGGATAACCGATCTCGGCCAACAGGCTGCGGGACTTCATCCGCTTACAAAGGTTACCCGGGAGCTTGAAGATATTTTCCTTTCGATGGGTTTTGATATTCTTGACGGTCCGCATATTGAAAATGAGTATTATAACTTTGAAGCGCTGAATATTCCCGAATCTCATCCTGCCCGTGATATGCAGGATACCTTCTGGTTTACGGACAAAAAACACCTGCTGAGAACACATACGTCAAATCTTCAGATTCGCGGCATGGAAATGAAAAAGCCTCCGTTTAAATTTGTCGGCCCGGGAAAGGTTTTTCGATGTGAAACCCTGGATGCAGGTCACGAAGCAGCCTTTCACCAGCTTGAAGGAATGATGGTCGGACGGGATATTGCCGTGCCGAACATGATTCATTTTCTCAGGACGCTTTTGTCCGAAATCTTCAAGCGGGAAATCAAGGTCAGACTCAGGCCCGGCTTTTTCCCCTTTGTTGAGCCGGGGTTCGAGCTTGATTACGAATGCATGCTTTGCGGGGGAAAAGGCTGCCCGGTCTGCAAGCAGGTCGGATGGGTTGAAGCCCTCGGCTGCGGAATGGTGCACCCGAATGTGCTCAAATACGGAAATATCG
Organism: Spirochaetia bacterium; assembly: GCA_963675665.1. Classification (GTDB taxonomy): domain Bacteria; phylum Spirochaetota; class Spirochaetia; order UBA9216; family UBA9216; genus Thalassospirochaeta. Next base: position 128,583 of record OY776510.1, on the reverse strand, counting down.
ATCCGAACGAGTTTAACGGTTTTGCTTTCGGGATGGGAATAGATCGTCTTACAATGATGCGTTATCACATTGACGACATACGGCATCTTCACAGCGGAAACCTGCAGTTTTCGGAACAGTTCAGATCCTATTAAATATCAAGTGTTCCGGAAAGCAGGGCAGAGGAGATATAGATGATAATCAGTTTAGACTGGATAAAAGATTTTGTTGAATTACCGGAGCTTTCGCCCAGAGAAATGGGTGTGAGGTTCACGCTGTCCACATGCGAAGTTGAAGGTGTTGAAGAAGCCAATGCGCATATGGAAAAGGTGATAGTTGCCGAAATAACAAAGGTTGAGCCTCATCCCGAAGCCGACAAGCTGAGGCTGGTCAGCTTTGAAACAGGCAGCGGAGAGCGACGGGTTGTCTGCGGCGCGCCGAATGTAGCCCCGGGTATGAAGGTTCCTTTTGCGCCGGTCGGAACAACACTTCCGATCGGATTCACCCTTGAGCCGAAGAAGATACGGGGAATCCTGAGCGAGGGAATGCTCTGTGCCGAAGACGAGCTGGGCCTGGGCGACGGGCATGAGGGGCTTCTCGAGCTTCCGTCCGACGCGGCTGTGGGCGTTACACTGGCACAGCTGATGCAGATCAAGCACGATGTTCTGCTTGATATTGATAATAAATCAATTACTCACCGCCCCGACCTCTGGGGGCATTACGGTATGGCGCGCGAGTTTGCCGCCGCGTTCGGAAAGCCGCTTGCGAAACCTTTTGACGATGCATGGATTGAGAAAATGCGCGCGTTTTATAACGATTCGGTTCCTCCCGTAACAATTGAGGTGCAGGAAGACTGCGCATGCCTGGGATTCCTGGGCTTGAGTGTTGATAATGTTGAGATTAAGCCGAGCCCCGTCTGGATGCAGCAGCGCCTTACAGCCTGCGGGATGAGGCCTATCAATAATATAGTTGATATTTCAAACTACGTGATGCTTGAACAGGGTATGCCGAACCATATTTTTGATCGTGATACAATCTGCGGGGGAAAGATAATCGTCCGCGAAAACGGTGAAGATTCAATTTTTATAACCCTTGATGAAGTTGAGCGGAAAATGATTCCTTCGGACACGATGGTGTGCGATGCTGAAGGGCCTTCATCAATCGGCGGTATTATGGGCGGGCTCACGTCAAGCGTTAAAGATGATACAAGCCGTGTTTTTATAGAAGTAGCCAACTGGAAACCTGAACGGATCCGCCATACCTCAACCAGACTGGGATTGAGGACCGATGCGTCTCAGCGTTACGAGAAGTCGCTGGACAGTCATCAGCTTGAACGTACGGCGCTGAGGATTCTGGAACTGTTGCAGGAAAGCTGTCCGCAGGCGAAAGTCGTCGGGCCGCTTGTGTCTGATCGTCTGGAACTTTCTCCGCCGCTGGTTATTGATTTAACCCTTGCCCGGGTAAATTCCATTCTTGGAACGAAACTGGAGCAGGACGAAGTAATACGTATACTTGAATCGCTTGATTACGTGATAGGACCGGGCGATAAAGTTCTGAAAGTTACTGTTCCTTCATACCGTTCAACAAAAGATGTTGAGGTTGATGCTGATCTGATAGAAGATATCGGCAGAATTTACGGTTATGACAAACTTGTTCCTGTAGCTCCTCACAATGAAGTTACCGCTGTATCCCTGAGCTCCGCCAGGACAATGGAACGCAGTATCATGGACTTTATGGTTTATCGGGGCAGGGCGCTTGAAATTTACAGTTATCCGCTCACCGGGGCAAAACTGCTGGAACAGGCCGGATGGAATGTTCTGAATGAGGGGCTTGTTCTTGCAAATGCGCTCAGCCCGGAGACTGACAGAATGCGGCCTTCTCTTGTGCCGTCGCTTATAGAGAAAGCAGCGTTCAACCAGAAATTTCATTCCAGATTCAGACTGTTCGAACTAGGCAGAAGCTATCTGGAATCAGATGAAAATTTCAGTGAGGAACGGCACCAGCTTGGAATCATCTATCATGACAGGAACGGTTCGCCTTTTATGGAAGTCGTGAACCTGATGGGAGACTTGCTTGAGAATCTGAGTCTTAATGCCCGGATTCAACCCCCGACTGCAAAATTTAAAAACCCTCTTGTTGCTTCCGACTGGGTCGGCCGGCATCCGAACGAGTTCCTTGATATAATGGTTATGGGCAAAAACTGCGGTTTTATCGGAACAGTTCATCCGCTGATGTGCAGAAACTTTAAAATCAAGGGCAATCTTGTTATGGCGGTACTTGATATTACTGATTTCATGGACAGGCCTGTCAGTGACAAGACCAGATATCAGCCTCTTCCGAAATTTCCCGGCTCAACCTTCGATTGTACTGTTGTTGCCGATACCGCTGCTCCGGTTGCCGATGTTCTGGCTGTCCTTGGAAAAGTGAAGATGAAGGAACTTGTTGATACAAAAATTGTCGATGTTTACCCGCTGTCTGAAACAAATAAAACAGTAACACTGCGTTCCTGGCTGCTTGATCGGGACAAGACACTGACTCCTGATTTTCTGAGATCTGCTGAAGACAGGATTGTAGCTGAGCTTGACAAAGCCGGTTACCCGCTTAAACAGGGGTGATAACGGCAATAATATAAATTGCCGGTTTCAACCGAAAGCAACCAGGTTGAAACCGGCGACTTGCCTGAGCAACTGCAAATCCTTAAAACGTTGCTGTAATTATTTCCGCTTTGATTCTTTCGGTGTTACGCAGACACCTTTAGCCCTTACTACGGTTATCGGTTCGTCAAGTGCATCAGCGGCTGACGGGCTGATGTCAGGTCGTGCCGCAACAACCTTCTTTGCCGTGAATTCCATTGTTCTGGATGTGTTTCCGATCCCGGTTATTTCCCCGTATACTTCTATGTAGTCTCCCGCATATACCGGGGCCAGGAATTCAACCTCATCGTATCGAAGAAAGAGGCCTTCGTCGCCGTCAAGAATTATCAGAAGCTCGGTGGCCAGATCTCCGAACAGATGAACCATATGGGCCCCGTCGATAAGGCTCCCTCCGTAATGTGCGTCTTTATGCGACATTCTCAGTCTTAATGTTGAGTTTATATTTCCCATTGATGTATTTCTCCTTTTTATTTTACCGGCCTATAATATATTTCTTTGGGTCAACCTGTTCTCTTAATATCCTGAGCTCCTCTTTTGTCGGAGGAGGCGTTTCAGTGATGTTTTTTGCCCAGAGAAGCTCGAAGCCGCAGTTTTCCTGCACCATTTCTTTTGTGCTTCCCGGATTGAGGCTCAGAACGGTCATACGCTTTGATTCTTCGTCAAAACCCATAATTGCCATATCAGTGATTATTTTATATGGGCCTGTATCTTCCGGAAGACCTGCCTCTGTTCTTGAATTACCCCCGGTAATCCATCCCGGAGTGGTCAGAAAATCAAGTTTTTCAACAAACCGCCGTTTGTCCTGGGGCGTAATTACCATTGTCCGCCAGCAGAATGAAGCAAAATCGTTTGCGCCTCCGCTTCCGGGAAGTCTGACCTTCGGTTTTTCATAGTCGCCGATAACTGTTGAATTAAGGTTGCCGTACATGTCTATCTGCGCACCTCCGAGAAAGGTATAATCAACCAGACCCCTGGCGCATGCATCCATGATATCGCACATGCCGCCTGCCTTGATTGCGCGGTAGAAAGTCCGGCTGTCGCCGACGCTTATGGGCATTTCAGGCAGTTGGGGGCTGATTCCGCCCGCTTCAAAAAGGATGACCAGATCCGGCGCATGCGTTTTCTGGGCAAGCATGGCGGCGGCGCAGGGGGCCCCGGTACCTACACCGACGGTTGCGCCGTTTTCCAGCTCTCTGGATGCGGCGACAATCATCAGTTCCATTGTATTGTAATCAGCCATTGCTGTCCTCCTTGTAAGTAAGCATCTCAAGCTCGTGAAGATGCGCCATTTTTTCGAGTCCGCCGTTTTTTTCTATATATTCGAAATGATTTTTGCAGCTGTAAATGTTTTTGTCGAGAAATTTCCTGAATGTTTCGGGGTCTTTTTCAGCTGAAAGCCATTCGCCGAGATGATCTTCATCGGAAAAATATTCATAAGGCATGGTTCCCGGGTATGCTCCCCATGGGGAAGAAACGACGGCGTCTACCAGATAGTACGGAATCATTGTAGAATCCGGGTTGTTGCGGAATTCCTCATGGTCAATAATACGTTCGGCAGTTATGATCAGCCTCTTTGTGCAATTGGCTACATCTATATCGGAAACAGATATGCCCCTGAAACGTGCATTGCCGTATTTGTCTGCTTCATGTACATGAAGGACTGAAACATCGGGATAAATGGCAGGTTTTGCAACAAGTTTCTTTCCTGTAAACGGACAGGTTATGATCTTCCCGCATCCGTTCCTGAATGTGTCTGTTCCCATAACATTACGTGTCGGTATGTACGGAATACCCATGGCTGCCGCTTTAAACCTCATGGCAAGACCGTAGTTCGTATCTTCATTGAACTGTACACGGTTTTCCTCGAAGAGTTTGCGGCTGCATTTCGAAAGTCCGCGGGCTTCCAGCCCGATGATATAAGCTATATCGATGCAATCAAAGGTATTGCCGGCAGCCAGAACCTGCATATCGTGAGTGGACGTGTGTCCGGCAAATTTCAGATGTTTTCTTTTTTGACGGACAATCTCGTGAACAGCATGGAACGGAGTTCGGTTGGAACCGAATCCTCCAACCACAAGGTAATCCCCGTCATGAACATTTGCCCGAACGGCTTCTTCCATGGATGTAAGTTTAACAGACATTTTTTTTGATTTATTTCTAAAAAATAATCGGGCTTTGTCCGGATCGGGATCCATAAAAACAGGTCCCGTACCGGAATCCAGGACACCGCAGTCATCATATTTTGTATCCATATTTCTGTTCCTCCTAAAAGTTAATTTAATATATGCAATAAGTGTGCCATTATCAAAAGGGATAACGGAGGCGCGTTTGAAGCAAAAAGTGAAAGATTGCGGCAGCCGTCAGATCAATTCGATCTCAGTTTTCTTCGGGGCCGTTATAGATATTGTATTTGGTCAGTTTTCTCGACACCTGAGACTGGCTGATACCGAGTATTTTGGCGGTTTCCCTGGTTGATGAGTATTTTTTGTAAGTTTTTGTCAGCAGTTGATATTCGAGTTCCTCAATGGCCCTGTTCAGCGGCATAATTCCATGCAGTGAGATCTGGTTTTCTGTTTCTTCCGAATGTACGCTTCTGATATATCTCGGAATATCGTTTGCTTCAATAACGTTTCCGACAACCAGAACCACCAGCCGCTCAATCAGGTTTTTCAGTTCACGTACGTTTCCGGGCCAGTCGTAATCCTCGAGGATCTGAAGCGCTTCCGGACTGATCTGAACAACCCTGTTGAACTGGCGGTTATATACTTCGAGGAATTTATAAACAAAAATTACGATACTTTCCCTGCGTTCCCGTAACGGCGGGATGTTAAGAGGAACAACATTCAGCCGGTAAAACAGGTCGCTGCGAAAAAGTTTCCTGCTGACCATTTCTTCAAGATCACGGTTGGTAGCGGCAATAAGCCTGAAGTCCAGTTTGATGGGCTTGTTGCCCCCAACTCGTCTTATTTCCTTTTCCTGGATAGCCCTGAGGAACTTCGACTGAAAACTGATCGGCAGTTCTCCAATCTCGTCCAGGAAAAGGGTGCCTCCGCGGGCCAGTTCAAACAGTCCGGGGCTGCCTTCTTTTTTCGCACCGGTAAAGGCGCCTCCTTCGTATCCGAAGAGCTCAGACTCGATTAATGACTCCGGAATAGCCCCGCAATTGCTTGTAATCAGCGGCGCGTCCTCTCCGAGCCCGGTTTTATGTATAATTCTGGCAATAATATCCTTTCCTACCCCGGATTCTCCGGAAATCAGCACATTTGAATTAACTTCTCCAAGGCGCATGGCGGTCTGTACCGCTTCATGCATCTGGCGGGAGTTAATTACGACATTCTCCATATCCATCTGCTGAAGTCTTAGCTGAAAAAGTTCCTTCTCATACAGTTTTGTTTTTTCCTGGGAGACGGCAAGCTTTTTCTTGAGTTCATTGAGGCTTTCAATATCCCTTAATGTGGTTACAACCCTGAAGATCTCATTATTGTTATCAAATACAGGCGTGCCGGTAAGAAGAACTTCTTTTCCTATCTTAAGGTTCTCTACCATACTGACCTGTCTTTTTTCTGCAAGAACGGAAACTGTAGCTGATTTCCTGAAGACGTCCATTTTTATCAGATCTTCAACATGAAGACCCTTAACGTCATTTTCTTTAATTCCCGTAATCTGTTGAAAAGCTGAATTAACACGCAGGGTTATTCCTTTTCCGTCCGTTACGTAGATGCCGTCGGAGACCGATTCAATAATTGCGTTCAGTTCCTGTTCGGTTGTTTTGCAGATGAGCGAGTCTGTTTCCGGTGCATCAGAGGTTCTTTGTATTATCCAGATCGAACCTTTTGCTTCTGTTTTATCGGAAAAAGGCAGTCCTTTTACAAGAATGGATTCGCCTCCGACATCAAGCCTGTGGGTGTATCCCGTTTTTTTTGATGTCAGGATAAGGAGTATCTCGGGGGCGAGATCAGTTTCCCATAAAACCCGGCCGGTATGCTTGTCGGTATTCAGTTTAAGAATCGTTTCGGCCTTGGGGTTCATGAAAATAATTCTTAACTCAGGATCTGCAACCAGTATTCCTTCTTCAAGCGAATTCAAAATTGAATTTAAAATAATGATCTCCTCAATAAAACGATTCATTTATGAATCAAACGATTCTAAAACGAATCATTGAATCTTATTTGCATCAGCTGTTTATACGGATTATACATCCGTTTCGGCCAATATACAACAAAAGTATGCTTATATCGGGAGAAACTTTTTTGGCACAGTTGTTGCATCATAAGTTTATAATAGTGTTATGAGAGGATTCGCAGATGGGAAGAAATTTACAGGATAAATTAATAGTTGATCAGGCGCTTGTGGCACGCTGCCGCAGTGCTTCCCGTTCCATAGCTGATGATATTCAGGTTCATATTGATAAAAATACTACAACCTCGGTGGAGAGAACCGTTGCAAGGTTTCTAGGTATCGACGGGGTTGATTCAGGCGGAACACCCCTGCCGAATATCGTAGTTGATAGTGTCAACGAATCAGGAGCTTTAGGCCGCGGAATATATTACTGGCTGGGTAACGCTGTTATTGAAACAGGGAAAACGCCCCGGGAAATTGCCGAAATGGTTGACAAGAACGAGATTCGACTCACCGGGTTGCCGCAGCATTCGGAAGCAGAAGTAAGAAAGGCGCTTGAAAGTTATACAGCAAAAACCGTACAGAGAATTGAAGAACAGCGGAAAAAAAGAGAGGAAGAGCTCAGTGTGAGACCGTCCGGGCCTGAACCCTGGCTGTATGTCATAGTTGCAACAGGTAATATATACGAAGATGTTTTTCAGGCCCAGTCGGCAGCCCGAAGCGGAGCGGATATTATTGCGGTTATCCGAAGCACAGCGCAGAGTCTGCTGGATTATGTTCCGTATGGGGCTACAACGGAAGGTTTCGGGGGAACTTATGCTACTCAGGAGAATTTTCGCATTATGCGAAAAGCCCTGGATGAAGTTGCACTTGAAACCGGAAAATATGTAAGGCTAGTGAATTATGCCTCAGGGCTGGCAATGCCTGAAATATCCGCAATGGGTGCTGTTGAGCGGCTTGATATGATGCTCAACGATGCAATGTACGGCATTCTGTTCAGAGATATCAATATGAAGCGGACATTTATCGATCAGTATTTTTCCAGAATGATTAACGCTTTTGCCGGAATTATAATAAATACCGGCGAGGATAATTACCTGACTACCGCCGATGCGGTTGAGGAAGCACATACCGTAGTTGTTTCCCAGTTTATCAATGAAGAACTGGCATATCGATCCGGATTAAAACCTGATCAGATGGGATTGGGTCATGCTTTCGAGATAAACCCGGATATTGAAGACGGATTTCTGATGGAATTGGCTCAGGCTCAGCTTGTCCGGCAGCTTTTTCCCGAAGCCCCGATCAAATACATGCCTCCGACAAAGCACATGACAGGAAATATATTCAAGGGACATCTGATGGATTGCATGTTCAATCTGGCGTCGGTGCTGACCGGGCAAAGCATTCAGCTTCTCGGCATGCTTACGGAAGCTATTCACACACCGTTTCTTCAGGACAGGGCCCTTTCTATCGAAAACGCAAATTATGTATTTAATAATGCAAGACATTTAAGTGAAGAAATCCAATTCAAGAAGGACGGCCGGATTCAAAAAAGGGCAGATCAGGTTTTACAGGAAACAACGGATATGCTTGAAGAAATATCGGAAAAAGGCCTGATGGATGCCATATCCCGGGGCGTTTTTGCAAATATTTCAAGGCCGCTTAACGGGGGCAAGGGTGCCGCCGGTGTAATCGAAAAAGATAAAGACTATCTGAATCCATTCTTGGAAATCTTTAAAAAGGAACTTGGAATAAAATGAAAGGTGTAGATAAAAAGAACCTTCGGGCATACGGAGATACCCTGAACGACGGCAAAGTTCAGCTCAGTTTCAGCCTTCCGGTTGAAAGAAGTCCTGAAGGACGTGAAGCCGCAAGGCAGCTGGCCGCAAAAATGGGAATGGAAAATATTGATGTAGCGGATATGAAAACAGTCGGCAGCGGATTAACTTTTTTTGTTGTATACGGCTCCTGTGTTCATTCCATAGATGCAACCGCAATTCATATTCCGAAAGTTGAAACCCCCGTAATGAGTTTTTACGAGATCAATGCTTACATAAAGAAAAATATTGGTCGCAAGGTAGTAGTCGTAGGCGCCTGCACCGGTTCAGATGCTCATACGGTTGGGCTGGATGCGATAATGAATATGAAAGGGTATGCCGGTGAATACGGCCTTGAGCGGTATCCGGAAATAGATGCATATAATCTCGGCAGCCAGGTTTCTAACGAAGAACTGATTAAATTTGCCGTTGAAAAAAAGGCCGATGCAATTCTGATCTCCCAGATCGTCACTCAAAAGGATGTGCACATCAAAAACCTGACTCAGTTTGTTGAGCTTCTGGAAGCGGAAGAACTGAGAGATAAATTCGTTACGATTGTCGGAGGACCAAGGCTGAGTCATGAATTGGCGCTGGAACTGGGATTTGACGCAGGGTTTGGGCCGGGATCTCTTCCGCCGGATGTAGCTTCATATATTGTACAGAACATAAGGATGTAAAAATGGAAAAACTAATAATCACTGCAGCCATATGCGGAGCTGAGGTCAGAAAAGTCGATAACAAGAATCTTCCGATAACACCTGAAGAGCTTGCGGTTGCCGCACTGGATGCGGAAAAAGCCGGGGCTTCAGTTATTCATCTCCATGTAAGAGATGATAAAGGACTGCCGACTCAGGATATTGAAGTCTTCAGGGAGACAATAGACCTGATGAAGCAGAAAGGTGTCCGGGCGATAATACAGCCCTCGACCGGAGGGGCGGTGAATATGTCTTATGAAGAGCGCCAGCAGCCTGTGGAACTGAAGCCTGAAATGGTAAGCCTTGATTGCGGTTCGATAAATTTCGGAGAAAACGATGTCTTTATCAATACTCCTGAGATGATCCGCAGTTTTGCGCACCGGCTGACCACTCTGAATATTCTGCCGGAGCTTGAATGTTTTGATTCCGGACATGTTGCAAATGCGCTTGATATCTGTCGTGGAGAGCTGAGCCTTAAACATATGCATTTCAATTTTGTTCTTGGAGTGAAGGGTGGAATGCCGGCAACAATAGAGCATTTACTTCTTATGATTTCAATGCTGCCCCCGGGAGCAACCTGGACCGCTTCGGGTATAGGACGGCATCAGCTGGCTATGGTTTATCACACGATCCCGCTCGGCGGTCATGTCCGGGTCGGGTTTGAAGACAATATTTATTATTCATACGGAGTTCTTGCTGAAAGTAATGCCCAGCTTGTTGAGCGGGTTGCGCGTCTGGCAAAAGAATTCGGCCGTGAAATAGCCGCTCCGGATGAAGCACGAAAAATACTGAAAATATCTTAGAAGGAGAAACAATAATGAAAAAAGGAAACAGCTATGGATTGCACCGGGTTATCAAACCTGAGGGAGTTCTTCCTCAAACGGCAGTTAAAATTGATAATTCAATGGAAATCTATGATAACGAGGTTCTGATCAAGGTTCAGACTCTTAATATTGATTCGGCAAGTTTTACCCAATTGAAAAACGCGGCGAATGGAGATGAGGACAAGATCGCCGAACAGATTCTTGCCATAGTTAACGAACGCGGAAAAATGCAGAATCCGGTAACCGGATCGGGCGGCATGCTGATCGGCGAGGTTGTGAAGATCGGAGATGCACGGATAGATGACGGTCTCAAGGTCGGAGACAGGATTGCAACCCTTGTGTCCCTGTCGTTAACGCCGCTCAAAATAGATAAAATCAGGAAAATTAAAAAGAATATAGATCAGGTTGATATCGACGGGCAGGCCATACTGTTCGAAAGCGGAATTTACGCGAAACTGCCGTCAGACATGGAAGACACGCTCGGGCTTGCTGTTCTTGATGTAGCGGGAGCTCCCGCGCAGACGGCAAAACTTGTTCAGCCGGGGCAAACTGTTTTTATCATAGGCGCCGGCGGCAAGTCGGGTCTTTTATGTCTTCATGAAGCCAGAAAACACGCCGGCGTAACCGGACGCATTATAGGCCTGTCGCATTCCGAAGCCGGTTGCGAGCGGATACGCAAGACCGGGCTTGCCGATGCTATCATACAGGCAGATGCCGCTATGGCTGTGGATGTTATGGAGAAGCTGTTTAAAGCAAATCACGGCAAGCCGGCTGATATCGTAATAAATAATGTAAATATCCCGAATACTGAAATGGCCTCGATCCTTTCCGTTAAGGAAGACGGTTTAATCTATTTCTTCAGCATGGCAACAAGTTTTACCAAGGCTGCGCTCGGCGCGGAAGGTGTAGGAAAGGATATAGAGATGATTATCGGTAACGGGTACACAAAAGGACATGCGGAGGTAGCTTTAAACGTGTTAAGGGAAAATCCCGTGATAAGAGAAATGTTCGAAAAACTGTATACATAGGATGAATTAATGAATGGAGAAAAAGTAATAGAAGGTATTGATGAAAAAATACTGAAACTGACTTCTGATCTTATACAAATTGAAAGTCCGTATTTTCATGAATCACGAATTATGGACTTTGCGTATAAATGGTTTAAAGAACGTGGTATTCCCGCACGGGTGCATGAATTTAAGGAAGATAAAGTAACCGGATTTAACGGGAAAAATATAGTAGGAGAGCTGAAGGGCGGCAGCGACGGCCCGAAAGTTCTGCTTAACGGGCATCTTGATACTGTCAATTTGTGCGAGGGCTGGACAAAAGATCCGTACGGGGCCGAGTTTGTGGATGGAAAGCTCTATGGGGTGGGCGCGCTTGATATGAAAAGCGGTTGCGCCGCCATTATGCTGGCTATCGAAGCGTTCAAAGAAAATGTAAAAGAATTTAACGGCAGTATTTTATATACGCTTGTAAGTGATGAAGAAGGCCCTTACGGCCTTGGTACCAATGCAGCAATTGTAGACGGAATTATTGATAATTGTGATGTTGCCATTGTTCCGGAACCGAGCTCGGGGTTCTGTCGCGTGCCTTTTCCCTGTCTGTGCCTCGGTGCGCGGGGCGGTTTCAGCTACACGGTAACGGTAAAAGGGCGAAGCGCGCATGCTGCAGAGCCTGAAAAGGGGGTCAGCGCGATTTATGAAGCCTCAAAATTAATCGTGGCGTTAAAAGAGCTGAAGGGAATAGAAGACCCGAAGCTGGGCGCAGGATCAACCTGTATAACAAGCTCTTCCGGTGGCGGCCAGGCAGCCTGCTCCGTATCGGAAGAAGCTGTCTTTTCAGTGTTCCGTCATATTACTGTAGGGGAAACGCCGGATTCGGTTCGTGATGAAATACTGAAGGCTGCCAAAGATGCCGGGGTAAAGGGGACGGTTAAAGTCAGGTTCAGGGAGGCTCCGAACCCCGGGGCCGACAGTTTCCTTCCATATACAGTATCAGAGAGCAACCCGTACACGAAAATCCTGAAGCAAAGCATAAAGGATGTAACCGGGATTGCTGCAAATATTGATTATTTTTCCAGCATTGGCGATTTCAACTATCTCGGCACACGAGCTGATTTACCTACTTATGTATTCGGTCCGATGGGTGAAAATTTTCACAGCGCAGATGAGTTTGTCTATATTGATACGGCTGCCCGAACAGCTGAAACGATATATGACTACCTCATAAAAATATTATTAGATTGAAGAGATAGAGGAGAATTTGATGAGCGAAATCAAAGATCAAGAAAGGAAGAAAGCAATAAGTTTCGGTAGTGTTTTATTCGTTCTGTTGTTTCTGTTTGCCAGTATGGGCATCTCCGTCCTGTGGTTAGGGATACCCGTACATATTACCTTGATTGTAAACATCATTGTGGCAACCATTGTAGCTATGAGATCCGGATATAAGTGGAAAGATATCCAGGATGCAATTCAATACGGCGCGGATCTTGCAATGATCCCCATGCTTATACTGATGATTATCGGTGTTGTAATAGGAACCTGGGTTGCTTCGGGAACAATTCAGACAATTATCTATTACGGACTATTGATTCTTAAGCCTTCGTATTTTCTGGTAGCTGCCGCGGTTATTGTAGGCCTGACTTCAATGTCTACCGGAAGCAGCTATACTTCAGGCGGAACCGTAGGCGTGGCCATGATGGGTATCGGAATGGGTCTTGGCGTATCGCCTGCCATGACGGCGGGTGCTGTTATAAGCGGAGCAATCATAGGTGATAAAATGTCGCCGCTTTCGGATTCAACCAACCTGGCTGCAGCAGTAGGAGAAGCTGATCTTTTTGACCATATTAAGAGCATGATGTATACAACTGTTCCTGCTTTTGTTCTTGCACTGGTAGTTTACGGAATACTCGGAGCTTTTCAGGTTAAGGGAAGTGCAGACACCTCACAGGTTAGGCTCATTCTGACTACTCTCAAGGAAAATTACTTTATTAATCCTGTGCTGCTTATCCCGCCTGTAGTGGTTATTGTTCTTGCCGTCAAGAAAGTGGCTTCGCTGCCGACAATGATAATTTCGGCTATCATTGCGGCAATTCTGGCAATGATCTTTCAGGGCGCCACATTGACTTCCATTACAAATGTTATGAATTACGGATTCTCCGGAGACACCGGTGTTGCCGTAGTTGATAAACTGGTCAGCAGGGGCGGTCTTCAGGGCATGATGTGGACAGTCTCACTCGGATTTATCGGTGTTGCCTTTGGCGGTATTCTGGAAAAAACAAAAATGCTGGAAGTCTTCCTCGGCAAGCTTTCCGTCCTGCTGAGAAAACCAAGCGGTCTTGTTACAACAACCGTCGTTTCAGGTATTCTTCTTAACCTTGCAACAGCAAGCCAGTATATGGCAATTATAATTACCGGAAGAATGATGATTCCTGAATACAGGAAGCAGAACCTGAGAAACAATGTTCTTTCAAGAACACTTGAAGATTCCGGTACCGTATTTTCACCGATGGTTCCGTGGGGTCTCTGCGGTGTATTTTTTACCGGGGCGCTTGGGGTACCGACTACCCAGTATTTTCCGTTCGTATATCTTGCCCTTTTTGTACCGATTATTGCGGTTATCTATGCTTTCACGGGAAGGGCAATATGGTATGGTGACGAGAAGATGTGCATGAATCCGAAGAAAAAAGAGAAAGTATCGGTTTAATGCAATATAATAGATTATAAAATGTCTCTGCGGGGGCTGTGCTTCGTCCGGCCCGCCGCTTATTTTTACATTGCGGGATTGATAGTGGCAAGATTAGTTGACAGAATTATTGAGAAGAAAATTAAACGGTTATCGGTTATTGGTCTTGCAAAAAATACAGGTAAAACAGTTACCTTCAATACACTTATTGCGGAGTGCCGGACCGTAGGGCTTAAACCGGCGCTCATCTCGTTCGGGCGGGATGGGGAATCGGTTGATGCAATAACCCTGCTGGAAAAACCACGTATACATGTACCGCCGAATACACTTTTTGTAACGGCCGAACGCTTTATTAATCCGGCTGTGATTGATATTAAATCCGAAACCGGCACAGGCCTTTTTACGGTTTTCGGAGAGACAAAAGTATATACCAGCGGTTCCAACGGGGGCATGGCCGAGTTGATCGGAGTGAACACGGTTGCCGGATTATTAAAAATAATACCTTTGCTGGAACGGCAGTCCGATCTGGTTTTAATCGACGGAGCGCTGGACAGGCGAAGTTCTGCAGTTCCGCTGATCTCGGATGCATGTATACTCTCCACAGGCGCTGTTCTCGGAATGACCGAAGACGATGTAGTCAGGCATACTGAAGAGGCTGTATCAAAATTAAAGGTACCGGAACTAGATGATCCGGATCTTGTGGAAATCGCCCGGGATTTATTTGTATCTCAAAAAAGCGGCTGTATAACCGACGACGGCAGTGTTCTGCAAGCCGGCAATGCTGATGAGGCGATCTCCGGACTGGGAAAGGAAAACTCCGTAAGGGCGGTTGTTCTGTCGGGGGCGCTTACCGATAAGCGTGCAGAGCAGATTCTGAACAGCGATCGGGGACGGGATTTAAGTGTAATTATTAAAGACAGCACTCGCCTGTTTTTAAATTCACGTCTGCAGGGTAAAATGGAGAAAAAAGGAATAAGCCTGAGGGTCTTTGATTCGGTCAATACGCTTGCAATAACGGTCAATCCGACCCGGCCGTTCTTTTCCGATATGGATTCGAAGGTGCTTGTGTCTTCCCTCAGAAAGAAATTCCCTGAATATCTTTGCTATAATATCCTGAGCGAAGAGTATATCGATCAATAGGACGAAATAAACATTTTAAAGCCTGGAGATCTCCATATTATAAATCTCTGTTCATTCTTTTAAAATCTCATTCTTGAATCCCGGACTGATAAGTGATAAAATAGTAATCAGACTGGGGGAGATTTAAAATACTCAATGGCAAAAGCTAAGAACACAACATACGATGAAAGTAAAATAAAGACTCTAAGCTCGCTTGAGCATATCCGTTTGCGTACAGGTATGTATATCGGCCGGCTCGGAGACGGAACAAATCTCGACGACGGAATATATGTTCTTCTGAAAGAAGTAATCGACAACTCAATTGACGAATTCATAATGGGAAACGGTTCCAGGATTATCGTAAATGTTGAAGGCAGCCGGGTCAAGATTCGTGACTACGGGCGCGGCATTCCCCTCGGCAAGGTTATTGACTGCGTATCGGTTATTAATACCGGCGCCAAATACAATGACGACGTGTTTCAGTTTTCGGTCGGCCTGAACGGTGTCGGCACAAAGGCTGTTAATGCATTATCGGAATATTTTCGTGTTGTATCGTTTCGCGACGGCAAGTTTTTTGAAGCTGTTTTTGAACGTGGGAATTTAAAGAAAAAACGGCAGGGCAAAACAGAGAAGGAAGCCGACGGCACTTATGTTGAGTTTGTTCCCGATCCGGAGATTTTCGGCGAATACAGCTACAATTTCGAATTTATCGATCAGCGGATCTGGAACTACGCCTACCTGAACAGCGGTTTGACGCTGTACCTTAACAAGCAGAAGTATGAATCAAAGAATGGTCTGCTTGATCTGCTGGATTCCGAAGTCGGCGAGACTACTATTTATGATATAGGCTATCACCGAAGTGATAAGCTGGAATTCGCTTTTGCACATACAAATACCTACGGGGAAAATTATTTCTCTTTTGTTAACGGCCAGTATACTTCAGACGGAGGAACCCATCAGAGCGCATTTCGCGAAGGGTTTCTGAAGGGAGTAAACGAATTTTATAAAAAGAATTATTCAGGTGTAGATGCGCGCGACGGACTTGCCGGTGCGGTGGCCATCAAGCTTCAGAACCCTGTGTTTGAAAGCCAGACAAAGAACAAGCTGGGCAACACGGAAATTCGGGGCTGGCTTGTAAATGAGGTTAAATCAGGCGTTGTCGACTTCCTGCACAAGAACAAGGAAGCGGCAAAGAAACTTGAGAACAAGATAATCAGCAATGAAAAACTGCGCAAGGAACTTAATGCCGTAAAGAAAGAAGCCCGCGAAGCCGCCAAGAAAGTAGCGCTGAAAATTCCGAATCTTAAAGACTGCAAATATCATCTCGGCGATAAAAAAGGCGACAGCTCAATGATTTTTATTACCGAGGGTCAATCTGCATCGGGTTCCATTGTCTCCGCTCGTGACGTTTATTCCCAGGCGGTTTTCAGCCTTCGGGGAAAGCCGTTCAATGTTTTCGGTAAAACAAAAGCTGCAATATACAAGAATGAAGAGCTTTTCAACCTGATGATGGCGCTGGGTATTGAGAATGATGTTGAGAACCTGCGCTATAACAGGCTGATAATCGCCACAGATGCTGATTACGACGGGTTTCATATCAGGAATCTTCTGATGACCTTCTTTTTAAGTTTTTTTGAAGAACTTGTAAGCGCAGGGCATGTATATATCCTTGAAACACCATTGTTCCGGGTAAGAAACAAGAAAGAGACCCGGTACTGCTATAACAACAAGGAGCGGGATGAAGCTTCGGATTCCATTTCAGGAGCGGAGATTACACGCTTTAAAGGCCTTGGAGAGATTTCACCCAAAGAATTCGGGCAGTTTATTGGAGAAGATATGAGGCTGGTTAAGGTTAACATTAAGACAATGAAAGATATCCCCGATACGCTGGAATTTTTCATGGGTAAGAATACGCCTGCCCGCCGCAGTTTTATTATGGAGAACCTTATCTGATGGCATACGCAAAAACAGTATTCAACAGCAATTTTCTTGAGTACGCCTCATACGTTATCAAGGACAGGGCAATCCCCGATATAGCGGACGGATTAAAACCGGTCCAGCGAAGGATTCTGCATTCGCTTTTCGAGGTGGACGACGGGAAGTTTCATAAAGTTGCAAATATAGTCGGGCATTGCATGAAATATCATCCTCATGGAGACGCTTCGATATATTCGGCCCTTGTGGTACTGGCCAATAAGGATTTATTCATAGAGAAGCAGGGTAATTTCGGTAATATTCTTACGGGAGATCCGGCTTCAGCATCAAGATATATCGAGTGCCGGGCGCTTCCGCTGGCAAAAAAGGTGCTTTACAACCCGGATATTACAGAATATGTAGATTCTTATGACGGGCGGAATAAAGAACCGGTCGCATTCCGTTCAAAGATACCTGTTGTGCTTGTGCACGGCGCCGAAGGAATTGCGGTAGGAATGTCGACAAAGATACTTCCGCACAACTATGAAGAAGTACTTGAAGCGTTAAAGGCCTGCCTTAATAACAAGGCGTTTCAACTTTACCCGGATTTCCCGACGGGCGGTCTGGTCGATGTATCCGATTATGAAGACGGAAACGGCAAAATCCTCGTGAGGGCAAAGCTTGATACGAAGGATCCCAAACGTATAGTAATCAGGGAAATCCCTTTCGGCACGACTACCGAAACCCTGATGAATTCGATCGAGAACGCCGCCCGCCGCAACAAGATAAAAGTTTCCGGAATTACCGACTATACAACCGAGAAGGCGGAAATTGAAATAAAGCTGGCCCGCGGCGCATACACCAATGAGGTAGTTGATTCATTATACGCTTTTACCGATTGCGAGGTTTCAATCTCGGTAAATCTTCTTGTAATTAAAAACGGTCTTCCTACCCAGATGACTGTAACCGAAGTTATCCGCTACTATGCGAAACAGATTGTTGAGGTCTTAACGGATGAACTCAAACTTGAAGAAAGGGGCCTTAAAGACAAGATACATGCCCGGACTCTTGAACGGATATTTATCGAAGAACGAATCTACAAACGAATTGAGCAGATGAAAACGCGAAAAGGTGTTATAGATACCGTAATAGAAGGTTTTAAACCCTTTCAGAGTGAAATAAAACGGGAAGTTACCGAGGAAGATGTTGAACGTCTGCTTAAGATTCCGATACGCCGGATATCTCTTTACGATATCAACAAGGCTCGGGAAGAGATGCAGCAGCTTAACGACAGGTTGAAGCAGGTAAGACATCATCTGAAAAATATTATAAGCTATGCCGTTTCATTTGTGGACCAGCTGCTGGAAGGAGTAACCGTTGAGCAGAGACGCAGGACGGAGATTCTCGCTTTTGATAAGGTTGATGTGCGTGAAGCCGCCCAGCGGAATCTGACTTTGTGCTACGATGATCAAACAGGGTATCTCGGACATGAGGTTAAGTCGGGGAAAGTCCTGTTTAATGTTTCCAGCTATGACAGAATCCTGATTATCAGGAAGAGCGGCGTTTACTCAGTTACCGATGTTCCGGACAAACTTTTTGTAGATAAGGGTATGCTCTTCTGCGGGCTTGCGGAAAAGGATGAAATGGCCGGGAGGATATTCAATATTATCTATAAGAATGATAAAACCGGATATGCCCATCTGAAACGGTGCAAGATTGAAAAATTCATCCTGGATAAATCATATGAACTTGTTCCTGACGGCTGTACCATTCTAAAATTGTCCACGAAAGATGGTGAAGCGGTAAAACTTAATTATAAACCTAAACCGAGGCTGAAAGTTCTTGAAGAAAGCTTTCCCGTGGATGACTATCTTGTAAAAGGCGTAAAGGCTGCAGGCGTAAGGCTTGCGGCGAAAGAAATCAGGAGCGGGAAATTCAAAAAAATCAAGAATAAATAGACACTATTCACGTTTTTACGTTGTTTGCACTCTATTTACACTTCATTAACTCTTCTTTTTAACTGGTTTGTTATATTTGCTGTATACCTTGGACAGGAGTAACAACAATACAAATCCCTCAGTATCTGAAACAGAACCGGCAGTTAACAGCTCGTCTGAATATTTTTATGACCTTGATGAAAATACTTCCGACTTAAACATAATCGTGGACGATCTCTATGAATAGGGGATAGTTCAGAATGAAGGCGCCGACGGTACGGTATACGAAGGAACAAAAAATGCGGAAAACTCCGGAGGCTGCATTACTGTAAATATCGATGAAACCAGTAAATGAGTTTTAAACGGTGATACATATCTGTCGGAACTGACAGGATCAACCGGAAATATTACCACAAACGGTTTTAATATTTATATCAACGGCGATAAAATAAATTAAGTCTTCCAACATAATTATTGGTAAAAATGTTATTATCAGGTAACACTTATCCTCATTTAGCGTGTTCAATATATAGACAATGGGAAGGAACGGAATTCTTGAAGATTGATGTTGAACAGTTTTACACAAAATACGGCCCGATGGTACTTCGCCGCTGCCGGTCTCTTCTGAAGAATGAAGAGCAGGCTCTTGATGCCATGCAGGAAGTTTTTGTGAAGGTTCTGCAAAAAGCCGACGTTCTGGACGACCGCGCGCCGTCCAGCCTGCTTTACACTATTGCAACCAATATCTGTCTGAATGAACTGCGGAAAAACCGCAGCCGTTTTGTGAACGACGGAAACGAGATGCTTGATACTATCGCAGCGTTTGAAAGCGGATTCAGGGATCATGAAGAAGTCGTTCTTACCGGGCATTTTCTTGAACAGCTGTTTGCGAGTGAGAAAGAAACAACAAGAACAATGGCTGTTCTGCATTATGTGGACGGTTATACGCTTGAACAAACCGCAGACATGATGGAAATGTCGGTTTCCGGAGTCCGTAAGAGGCTGAGAGGCCTCAGAGAGCGGGGACTGGCCTTTAAGGGGGAGTAAGGAAATTGCCTCTCAGGCGCAAGCGCCTTCGATTCAATTTTCTTCAGAAGTTTGTTTCATGAACATTCGCCCCCGGAGAAACAGGAGGATAAATCAATGAAACCCGGAAATCTTTTACTTGAGAAATACAGATTGGGTGAATTAACCGAAGATGAAAAGAGGGCGCTTGAAGCCGGTTATCCGGATCAGGATGAACTGAAGCGTGAGTTGGAGCGTCTTGAAATTTCAGATGCGGAAATACTTAAAAAATATAAACCTGAGCAAATGGCAGCGAAAATTAAAGCCAGGCTTGATGATTCGGATACAGAAAATTCAGATGTTGAAGACAATGATAAAATTAAGCCGTTTAACGCTTTTAAAGCGGTCCGTTTTTCCGTGATAGCGGCTGCAGCCGTTCTTGCTCTGGTTTTGGGCATCAGCTTCTATAACGGCCCTGCAACAAGTACCGGAGCAATGATTGAAGCCTCGGAGGGGTTATCTGCCGAACGAATAAAGGGGTTGAAACCTTCATTGAAAATTTACCGCAGGTCCGGCGAATCGGCGGAAATCCTTGCAAATCGTGATACGGCATATGAAAAAGATCTGCTTCAGATTGAATATATTGCAGGAAGTTTCAAGTACGGCGTGATATTTTCTATTGACGGACGCGGTACTGTTACCCTTCATTTTCCGACTTATAAAGGAATAGCTGCGGAACTTGATAATAACGGAGCTATTCTGCTTCCGTATGCTTATGAGCTTGACGACGCTCCTGAGTTTGAAAGGTTTTTCTTCATTACCGGAGGAAGCAGTTTTGATATCGACGAGGTCTTTGATGCTGCTTATGAGCTGGCTTCAAAGGGTAATTCTTCCAGACGCGAGTTTCTGGATATTCCGGAAACCTATTACCAGACAACAATCCTTCTTAAAAAGGGGGCTGAGAGATGAAAAAGACGACGAATAATTCTTTTCGAAATATAGCGATCCAGATCGGACTTATAATGTTTATAGCATTCCTTATGCTGTTTTCCGCAGTCAACGTTTCGGCACAGGATACAGTATTACGCAGGTACGGTCTCTATGTCGGTTCCAATTACGGCGGAAGGGATCGTGTAACCCTTTCCTATGCCGTTACCGACGCCAGAACGGTATCCGATGTAATGCAGCAGCTGGGCGGAGTAATGCCCACCGACAGTATTATTCTTACTGATCCTTCCCCGATGATGGTTAATCACACAATAAAAGAGATTCAGAAGAGTATAAAATCAGATAATATAAAACGCTCCGAGTTTTTCTTTTATTACTCAGGGCATTCCGATGAAGAGGGGTTGCTTCTTGGCGATTCGGTTTATAAATATGAAGAGTTGAAAGATGCAATTGACTCGGTTGAAGCTGATGTGAATATTGCGGTTCTTGACTCATGTTCCTCAGGCGCGTTTACACGCATGAAAGGCGGAATCAGAAAATCTCCGTTTCTTTCGGATGAATCCGTGAATGCTTCAGGGCATGCATTTCTTACCTCAAGTTCGGAGGATGAGGCGGCCCAGGAATCTGATGATCTCGGCGCTTCCTTTTTTACCCACTATTTTGTAACGGCCCTTCGCGGCGCTGCTGATTCAACCCTTGACGGTACGGTTTCGCTGAATGAAGCATACTCCTATGCTTCATCGGAAACTCTTGCGAGAACGGAAGACACCCTCGCCGGGCCGCAACACCCAAGTTACGATATTCAGCTTGCCGGCACGGGAGACCTGGTCCTGACCGATTTAAGGTCCGTTTCGGAGCAGATAATGTTTGAGGAAGATCTTCGGGGACGGATTTTTGTCAGGGACAGCGCCGGAAGGCTTGTAGTTGAACTCAAGAAAATTGAGGGTACTCCGCTTGTCGTGTCAATCGGTCCGGGGCGCTACTCAATGATCCTCGACGACGGCGATCGTCTGCTTTCGGCGGATCTCATGCTTGCCGGCGGTTCAAAGATAATGGTAATGAAGGATGAATTTTATCCTGTTCCGCGTTCAAATAATGTCGTCCGCGGAGGCACGCATATCGCAGCGGATGACGGCCGCAGCCTTGACAAGCCTGCCGCAGATTTCGAAACCACCGTCGAAAGCGAAGAACGCTCAGTTAATGATACTGCAGCAGAACTCGATATTATAGCTGAAAAAGCAAAAAAGAGAGCGCTTGAAGCTGCAGGAATGAGCACGGGAGAAAGTGGAAATACTGATGGACCTTCAGCATCTCAAACCGCCGGGGTACAGAAACCACAGGCTGAGAGCCGTGAATACAAACCGATGAAAACCGACTACGGCATGGATTTTGGAATAGTTGCTTCAGCAGAGAATTTGAACGGAATACAGCTTGGTGCAATAGGTGCGGATGTAGAAGGAAAGCTCGACGGTATTCAGCTCGCCGGGATCTTCGGCTCGGTTCAAGGCAATGTTCAGGGCGCCCAGATTGCCGGAGTATATACGACATCTGAAGGTGATGTCAGCGGAGTTCAGATCGGAGGTATCTGGGCGGCTGCCGAAGGTGATGTAACAGGCGGGCAGTTTTCCGGCGTCTGGAATTCAGCTCATGATATTGCTTTTATTCAAAGTGCCGGCGTTTTCAATATTGCGGAAGGAAAGGTTACCGGCATTCAGTCCTCGGGAGTATTTAATATTTCCGAAGAAAAGGTTGTCGGTGTCCAGGCGGCCGGTGTATTCAATGCGGCAAAGGATGTCGACGGCGTACAGGCAGCAGGCATTATCAATATTGCAGAAGACGTCCGCGGCGGGCAGTTCGGTTTGCTGAATTTCGGCGGAGAAGTTTACGGATTGCAGGTCGGGCTGATAAATATAAGCGAGGACCTGCACGGGCTTCCGATAGGCCTGATAAACATCAGCGAGAACGGCCTTAACGATATGTCCTTCTGGTACAGTGATAATGATTTTATAAACTTCGGCTATCAGCTTGGAACGTCGACGGTTTACACATTCATGCACGCCGGATTTTCCGAGAACTGGACTGATGCTTCATCATTGGGAATTGGGTTAGGGCTTGAGCTCGGCGGAGATTTACTCTATCTAGATACTGATATCTACGCCAAAGCCTATATGTCCGGAATGGGCGGCGCTGATGAAAATATACAGGGTATAATAATGGGCAATACTGATTTTTATCCGGCGTTGAGACTTTCCGCGGGAATGAAGGTGTTTGATTTTATGTCTGTCTTTGTAGGCGTGAATTTTGATTGTTATATCAATACAGTTTTCGATGGAGATAATATTGAGATTGGTGAAGATGCCGCAGCCTCATTTATAGACAGAATTGAGCCGCTTTCCTTTAAAAATGAATACGGTTCATTTGATATGTATCCAACATGGTTTGTGGGAATACGTATTTAGTATTCCTTAAAAAATATTAAAGGCGCGCCGATGAGGCGCCCTACAGTTCCCCAAACTGTAACAGTTTTTAACTGGACTGCCGCCGTCAATGGCGGCAGTTTTTTTATTAAAGAAAATAATTACTGTCATTTCTTATACGGTGAGTTAGAATAATCCCGGAGGTATTATCGATGTCTGTTTATAAAATGGAGACCCGTGACAAAATAACGCTTGCACTGATGGTTCTTATGTCGTTTTTTCTTCAGTGTGATCTGTATATTACTCCGGCTATTGTCCCGGAGCTTGCAGCTGAATATGGCGTAGCGAAAGAATCCATAAGTTATGTGGCTTCAGCTTTTACACTGCTTGGAGCAGCATTAAGTATAATCTTCGGATATTTTTCAGATAAATCTTCAAGAAAAGCTTTGCTTATTGGTGTTGTTCTAATTGGAGAGGTTCCATGCCTGTTGACAGGAATTAAACCCTTAACAACCAGTTTTCAGGGTTTTGTAATTCTAAGGGTTCTCACAGGAATCGGCGTCGGAGGGATTTATCCGTTGTTGTTTTCTCTGGTGTCGGATTACTTTACCGACAGGAACAGAGCCAAGGCCGTTGCAGTAGTAGACATTGCCTGGGCTCTCGGCATCATGGTCGGTCCGATTATGGCCGGTATCGGGCTCGGATCGGGTTACGGCTGGCGCCTGGCCTTCATTCTTGCCGCCGTACCGAATTTTCCGGTGGTTCTTTTATTTGCACTGACCGCAAAATCACCAGAACGCGGCGCAACCGAAGAAGCTCTCGCTGAAGCAATAAGCGCCGGTGCGACATACAGGCATCGGATCAGGTTTTCTGATTTCAGATTCGTATTCAGCAATAAAACAAACATCTTTCTTTTTCTGCAGGGGATTCCGGGGACAATTCCCTGGGGTGTGCTAACTTTCTGGGTCATAACGTTTTTTAAGGAAACCCAGGCCATGGGACAGGCTGAAGCCACCCTGATCTGGGAGTTGTTCGGCGTGGGCGCTGTTACCGGCGGGCTGCTCTGGGCCATTGTCGGCGACAGGCTTTTTGCCAAAAAGCCGTCCTATCTGCCTCTGCTTTGTACAATTGGAATTGCGGTGGGAACCGTTCCATGTTTTATCTTTTTCAATATCGGGTTCAGTTCGAGCCTGACTGTTATGCTGTTCAGCCTGCTGGGCGGAATATGTATTTCAACAGCATCGAGCAACAATAAAGCTATCCTGATGAACATAAACCGTCCGGAACACAGGGGATCCGTCTTTGCGGTCTTTAATCTTACTGATAATATTGGAAAAGGATTCGGTCCCGCTATCGGCGGAGCAATGCTTGCCGCCACGGGAAGTTACTCCTTTATGGTAAATACGTCCGTGTCTTTCTGGTTTCTTTGCTCTATTCTTTTTATAGGCGTTATTTTTTCCATAGGAAAGGACAGAACAGCCATGCTGAAGCTCATGGAGTCAAGAGCAAAGGAACTTAAAAACTGAACCCGGATTGTTTCGGTTAAAGTAAAAACAAAACAATCGGCGGTATGATCATTACGGTTATTATTCCGGCAAGCCCGATTGAAAGGCTGCCGAGAGCGCCTTCAGTTTCTCCCATTTCCAGAGCTCTTGATGTTCCGATCGCATGAGCGGCTGTCCCCATGGCAAGACCCTTTGCCGTCGGATCAGAAATATGCAGTAGTTTTAGAACCAGCGGGCCGAGGATTGCCCCGGTGATGCCCGTAAAAATGACAGCAAGGGCGGTTATCGACGGCAGGCCGCCGATCCTGGCGGACGCCTCAATTGCAATCGGAGTTGTAATCGATTTGGGAGCCATTGACAAAATCAATTCTTCCGGAAGTCCTAAAACTTTTGAAAAAAGTATTGCTGAAACTATCGAAACTACAGCGCCGACACTTATTGAAATAAATATGATAACAGCATGTTTTTTTAAAACCTTCCTTTGCCTGTAAAGAGGAACTGCCAGGGCGGCTGTTGCCGGGGGCAGCATGAATGAAATTACAGCTCCGCCTTTTTGATAACTTTCAATGTCAACACCGAATATCAGCAGGAAGGCAATTATCAGAACTGAAGCAGTCAGTACCGGATGCAGTAACGAAACACTTGCCTTTTTATACAGTCTGAGGCCGGCAGCATAGGCCGAAAGGGTAATTACCAGTCCGAAAGCAGGATTGCTGCAGAAAGATTCAAACATCACGCTGTTTTCTCCGTGATGCAGCTGAAAGAAGCAGGCGCGCGGTAAGCCCTGTTGCTGCAAGTGTTATCAGGGTCGTCGATATAATTATTATTAAAAGTTTCAGGCCGTAGGTTTCAAGAAGTTCAGATTCCTTGAGAAGATTAACAATAAGGGGAATAAAAAATAAAGGCAGAAACCTGATCAGAAAATCAGCTGCGTGCTTTATGCGTTCGGGTTTAAGCACCCCGATTAGCATTAAAAAGAGCAATATCAGCATGCCTGTAACGCTGCCGGGCAGCGGAAACTGCGGTATTGCGGAAAGCAACACACCCGCCGCAGCTGCGCCGGAAATTATCAGAAATTCACCGAGAACGCCCAAACGTTATTCCTCGGGGTATCTCACAAGTTCGATAAGCCTGTCGGCAAAAACGCCGTTGCTGAATACGTAAGATTCGGATTCAAGCGTCAGCTGCCTGCCTGTTGCGTCCCGGCAGTCTCCGCCGGCTTCTCTGAGAATGAGCATTCCTGCAGCAAAATCCCAGCGACCCAGTTTGTATTCAAAATATGCATCCAGACGTCCTGCTGCAACAAAGCAGATGTCGAGGGCGGAGCTTCCTGTTCGCCTGATTCCGCGTATGTTATTTTCGAAAAGCCTGCCGATTGATTTAAGAGTGCTTTGCATCATGGTTCCGCGGTCATAATAAAAACCAGTTCCGACAAGCGCTTCGTTAAGGTTCCGCTCAGACACCCTGATGAGTTTGCCGTTGCAAAAGGCTCCCGCACCTTCGATTGCATGGAACCGCTCATCTCTTATCACGTCCAGAACGTATCCGACTTTCATCAAACCTTTTTCGGCATATCCTATTGATACCGAGAAAAAAGGAAAACCGTGAGCATAATTGTTTGTTCCGTCAAGGGGATCAATTATCCACAGATTTTCTGCTTCATGATTTTTCTCGCCGCCGTTTTCCTCTCCAAGAATCGAATGAGACGGGAACTCTCTTGATATAATTTCTCTTACAGCTTTTTCTGATCTCACGTCGGCTTCCGTCACAAGGTTGTTTGTCCCCTTGTTGCTTATAGAGGCTTTATTTAAAAACTCCAGAATAATTCGTGAAGCTTCTTCTGCCGCCTCTTTTGCTGTTTCGAGAATTTTTTCTTTATTTTCAGTCATTACTATTAATTATTTTAACAAGTTCGTTCGGCTCAAAAAGTTCAAAGAAATAAGACGAGCCTGAGCCGAATTTTATCTCCCATGCCGGTGAATTAAAAAGGCCCGTCAATGCTCCCTGCGGTTTCCCTTCGTCAATTTCACCATTAATACAGGCGACAGCGCTGGACTGCGAAACCTTTCTCATTCCATTCACATCAGCTATAAGAAAATTCATTGTGAATTTTTCGTATTTTCTTTTTTTCTTCATGAAAATATCAAGCATGGATGATTTTTCAAAATCCTCGAAGTATATTCGCTCATCAGTTGAATAGATCAACCCGCTAAGATTGTTTTCTCCCTGTCCGGACTCGCCGATAAAACGGGCAAAGCTTTTAAAAATAATATCTTTCCCGGTTTCCTTTTTCTTTTCTTCCCAGAATTCAACGCTTTCTTTGTTTTCTTCCATTCCTAATGTATAACACACTATTGAAATTTAGTAAATTCTTCACTACTGTATTGACGATGAATGATTCCTTTAAGCGCAAGATAGATTATCTGCGGATATCAATAACGGATCGATGCAATCTTCGGTGTTTGTACTGTATGCCTGAATCCGGAGTAACAAGCCTGAAGCATCCGGATATTCTCAGGTATGAAGAAATAGCCGAGGTGGTAAAGGTTGTCGCAGGGCTCGGCATAAAAAAAATCCGGCTTACCGGCGGCGAACCGCTTGTGCGTCCAGGTGTAAGCGAGCTTGTCCGTATGATAAAAGCAGTTAATGGAATTGAAAATATTTCACTGACCACGAATGCAATTCTTCTTGCAGGGGCTGCAGAAGAGCTGGCGGAAGCAGGTCTGGACAGGGTCAATATCAGCCTTGATACGCTTGATCCCGAGAGTTTTAAGACTATAACCAGGGTTGGGAATATTGAAGATGTTTTTAACGGAATTGCGGCTGCAAAACATGCCGGTTTATTCCCCATCAAGATAAATTCTGTAATTATTCGCGGTTTCAATGATCATGAGATTATTCCTTTGTCTGACTGGGCGCTAGAAAATCATCTGCATCTGCGGTTTATAGAATTTATGCCGGTTAACGACAGCAGTTTTCCTTTTAAACAGAGCCATTATCCGTCGGATGATATCAGGACACGCATTTTTTCAGGTTTTCCGGACCTTAAGCAATGCGGGGTATACGGAAGCGGGCCGGCTCAAAGCTGGTGCCGAACCGGAGATCTTGGAAGTCTGGGACTGATTGAAGCCGTAAGTCATGCGTTCTGCGAGAATTGTAACCGTATACGGCTTACTGCCGACGGTAAACTGAAACCATGTCTTTTTTCCAACGATGAAGTAGATCTCGTCCAGGCTCTAAGAAGCGGCGATGGAGGGATGCCTGAGCGTCTTGCCGGACTGTTTAAGGACGCGGTCGGGATGAAACCCGAATCGCATGCCGACTTTCAGCGGGTTAACACCGACAGCAGATGCATGCATGAGATAGGAGGCTGATATGGGATTGAATCATGTAGACGAAGCCGGAAAAGCCCGGATGGTCGATGTCAGCGACAAGGACGTAACCGTTCGCAGGGCGGTAGCCAGGGGTGAAGTTATAATGAAAATCGAAACCCTCAGGGAAATTTTGAAAAATGACAACAGGAAGGGCGATGTTCTTCAGACTGCCCGGATAGCCGGTATCATGGCCGCCAAAAAAGTGCCGGATATGATTCCGTTGTGCCATACTGTTATGGTTACCGGGGCCAGGGTAGATTTGGCAGCGGATGAAAATCTTCCCGGAGTAAGGATTGAGGCGGAGGTACGTTCCTCCGGGAAAACCGGTGTGGAAATGGAAGCTTTGCAGGCAGTGAGTACTGCTGCTTTGACCGTATATGATATGTGCAAGGCCGTGGAAAAGACCATGGTTATAAATAATATCAGGCTGGCAAGCAAAACCGGCGGGAAAAGCGGAGATGTGTTTATTGAAGAGTAATATGTATACAGCATCTGTAATCACAGTCAGCGACAAAGGCGCTGCCGGGCTTCGTGAAGACAAGTCCGGACCTCTTGCTTCAGATGAACTGTCGAAAATGGGATTTAAGGTGGTTGGGACTGAAATAATTCCTGATGACAGGATTGTAATAGAGCAGGCCCTGATCAGACATTCCGACAACGGGATTAATCTTATTGTAACCTCCGGCGGAACCGGAGCCTCTCCCCGGGACAATACGCCCGAAGCAACTCTTGCTGTCGGGGAGCGGGAAATGCCCGGACTTGCCGAGCTGATGAGAATGAAAGGTTATGAAATTACGCCTTATGCAGTGCTCTCAAGGGGGAGGGCGGTAATAAGAAAGGGCAGCCTTATAATCAATTTGCCCGGGAATCCCAAAGCGGTAGCAGAAAATCTGGATATTCTCAAACCTGTGCTGCAGCATGCAATTAAAATGCTGGAAGGTCGCGATACTGAACATCAGGATGTTTAAGCCGTCGACAGAACGTAGGTAAAAAACTTTTCGTTCACTGAAATTCAGCCGATAATGTAAACGGAGCTGTGTAATGAATATTGATGAAGCTGATCTGAATAGTCTGTCGAAGGATGAACTCATTGAGGCTTACAAGGATTTACAGAAATCCCGCGATAAAGTTTTTGTAATCGCCTCGCATGATCTGCGCAGTCCGTTCAGCGGGTTGCTGGGATTGTCTGAAATGCTTGCTTCCGGAGTGGAAGATTTATCAACAGATGATGTAAAAACTTATGTTTCGACCATTCACGAGACACTAAAAAATACTTATCAGCTTATTGAAAATCTTTTTGAGTGGGGTCGGATAGAACGTCGAAAGTATAATACAACTATTGAGACAATACCGCTGAAACTTGTGCTTGAAGAGGTTTTGACAGGACTTGAAGAGGTTTTAACCGGAAAAGATATTGAAATTGATCACCGGTATAATCCCGAGCAGATGATAAAGGCAAATTCAAAAATGTTCGAATTCATACTTAAAAATCTTGTTTCAAATGCCGTGAAATTCTCCGTCAGGGGCAGCCGTGTTATTATCTCGTATGTTGAAAAAGGTGACGGTTGTATTGTCAGCGTTAAGGATGAAGGCGTGGGTATTGAACCGGAGAATCTTAAAAACCTGTTTCGGATTGATTCAAAATGGAAAACACACGGAACGGAAGGAGAAGCCGGTATCGGGCTCGGGCTTATAGCCTCCGGGAGATATGCAGACTTTTTCGGTGTCGAAATAACTGCTGAAAGTACTCCCGGTAAAGGGAGCACTTTTTCGCTTATTTTACCAGGGCTCCCCGCTTGAGAGAAATCTTCCCTGTCCTTATTGATTCAATTATATTGTAATCGCCGAGAAGATTAAACGCGTTATTTACTGCGTTTGTGTCGCCTGTTATTTCCAGAATCCAGACGGCATCGCTGGAATCTATTATTCGTGCCTGAAGCGCCGTGATAATCTGAAGAACATCGCTTCTTATATCCGGAGTTACTTCTATTTTCAGAAGCGCATGTTCTCTCTCGACAGCCTCGGCGTTTTTGATGTCCCAGACTTTTATAACATGAACAATCTTCTGAAGCTGTTTTCTGACCTGTTCCAGAACAGTGTCGTCGCCGGTAACCACTATGGTAAAACGGCTTTTTCCTGGAAGTTCAGTATGCCCGACAGTAAGGCTTTCGATATTGAACCCCCGTCTTGAAAAAAGACCGGATATCCTCGTCATTACACCCGGCTGGTCATCGCAAAGTATTGATATTGTATGATTCATGGTTTACTCCCAATTACTACCGCCATGGAAGGCGGTTTGTATGAATAAAGAAATCACACGGAAGTGATTTCTTTATTAAGATTCAATAAAATCCGTAAGGCTGTCTCCCGTTACCATCGGATAGGTATTGCCCTGTTCCTGCAGAATGAATTCAATTACAGTCGGCCGTCCGGATTCAATTGCTTTTTCAATAGAAGAGTTGATCTGATCCGGGGTCTCTGCTCTTATTCCAAAAGCCCCCATCCCTTCGGCTATTTTGGTGAAATCCACACATGAGCCCAGATTGCAGCAGTTATATCGCCGGCTGTAAAATGTGTCCTGAAGCTGGCTTATCATTCCCAGCCTGCTGTCCTTCATTACCATTGCAATAACCGGCAGATTTTCTTCTACAGCGGTTACAAGTTCCTGGCAGCACATGAGAAAAGATCCGTCGCCATTAATTGAAATTACAGTATCATCAGGTTTTCCCGCTTTGGCTCCGATTGCTGCCGGCAAACCGAAACCCATTGTTCCAAGACCGCCGGAAGTTATAAAAGTATTTTTTCTGTCGATTGGAAAATGATGCGCAGTAAAAATCTGGTGCCGCCCGACATCGGTGGTAATGATTGGATCCGGTATTATGGATTTAAGCCTCTCTAAAATCAGCGGTATATTAAGCCTGCTGTTGTCAGCCGGTTTTTGGCGATCAGCCTTGATTTTCAGCAGAAAGTCGAGCCATTCTTTTCTTTCATTGCCGCCGGCTAAAGAACCTTCCGCCTCAAGATGTTGACCTATTGAAGTTATTATATTGGAAGCGTCTCCTACAATAGGTAAAAATGACGGAACATTTTTGCTGATTTCCGCCGGATCTATATCAATATGGATTATCTGTGCGTTCGGTGCGAAATTGCCGAGAGGTCCGGTTGTGCGGTCGCCGAAACGGGTTCCGGTTGCGATGATGACGTCTGCTTTCTGAACGGCATTATTTCCTGCTGCTGTTCCGTGATAGCCTATCAAGCCCAGGTATAAATTATCCGTATTTGGAAAACCGTTTTTGCCCATCAGTGTTGCTGCTACAGGGATCTTGTTTTTTCGGGCGAAAGTCGTCAATGCATCTTCTGCACCGGAAGATACAACCCCGCCGCCGGAAATAATCAAGGGTTTCTTTGCTTTTTTCAGAAGTTCTGCTGCTTTTTTGATCTGGCCCTTATGGCCTTTAATCGTAGGATTATATCCCTCGAGCAACGGGGCGCTGCGGGGTTTTGAGCTCATTTTGATCTCCGATGTCATTACATCTCTGGGAATATCGATCAAAACCGGGCCTTTTCTGCCTGTTGTCGACAGATAAAAAGCTTCATGTATCGAATCGGACAGTGCTTCAGGATCGGAAATCAGATAATTGTGTTTTGTTACAGGAATAGTGATGCCGGTAATATCTACTTCCTGAAATGCATCGTTGCCGATCATCTCTCTCGGAACCTGACCGCTTATTGCTACAACCGGAGATGAATCCATAAAAGCAGTAGCGATGCCTGTGACAAGATTTGTCGCCCCCGGCCCGCTTGTGGCCATACATACCCCGGCTTTTCCCGTTGCACGGGCATATCCGTCCGCCATATGGGCCCCGCCCTGTTCGTGTCTGCACAGGATGTGCCTGATACCGTATTTTTCAAGATTGTCGTAAATCGGCAGGGTCGCCCCGCCGGGATAACCGAAAATGATTTCAGTTTCCTCTTTCTTTAATGCTTTCAGAACAGCATCGGCTCCGCTTAAAGTTTTGTCTTTTCTGTTTTCATTTTCTTTCACTTACTGCATTCCCCCATAAAAAAAGGCCTGCTGACTGTAACCGTCAACAGGCCGTATTTGCTAAAAATACAAAACCAGGTTATCCGGCTACAAAACGTCTCCTGTCCACGACGACGACAGCGACCACCACTGCGACTTCGACGAGGATATTAAGGATATTGACGACTGCGCTGACAAGCACAGATGCCGGATTCTTCATATAGTAACAATACCCCTGTTTTTCTTATCGGTCAAGGGGCGATAAGAAAAAAATTGGCCGGAGAAGAAACATGGTTCCCCCCTGTTGCCCAAAGTCAACGAAATCAGGCAGCATAGGGTTCCACAAAAAACCAACCCAAGGAAGGAACCATGTATACATACTACCAACTTATCAAAAACAGTAAAGACCCTGTGCCGCATAGAGCAGAATTAGTAAAATATGCCATCAAGCATGGAAACAAGCCTGCAGCACGAAAGTTCCAAACCAGCGTAAAGACAGTTAGAAAATGGCGTAGACGATATGAAGAAGGTAAACGCCCTGCGTTACGAGATAGCTCAAGACGTCCTCACCATTCGCCAAATGAAATCATGCCATTCTGGCGATTCAAGATACTTGATATTTGTGAAACAGCAAAGAAACGAAGAAAGCGAATAAACACAGTTCTTATCAAACGCAAATACAATATCCCTTATTCAACAAAAACCATATTGAAAATAATGCATGAATCAGGCTTCCTCCCCCAGAAACAGCGGAAATATCAACGGAAACGCGACCTCAGAGAACTAAAAAAGATGCTGAAACCGTTTGAGAAGATTCAGGTCGATATCAAGTATCTTGATGATATTCCTGAGTTCTATACCGCATATAGGGTTTTCAGACTTCCAAAATACCAGATTACAGCCCGATGTGTTCGTACAGGGGCCTTATTCTATGCGTATGCTGAACAAAAAACATCAACAGCCACTACGATGTTTCTGTTGAGGCTTGGAGAGCATCTTCAGGAACATGGGGTTGATTTGAAAACAGTAACAATACAGACCGATAACGGTACAGAATTTGCCTCAACCTGGAACAGTCTTAATAAGTGTGTATTTACAAAGGCAATTGAACAGATTTGGAAGTCTGAGCATAGAACCATACCTCCTGGGGCTAAAACGTGGCAGAGTGATGTTGAAACTTCTCACAGGTTGATTGAGGACGAGTTTTATGCATTTGAAGAGTTTCCAACACGCTTCCAATTCTTCCGAAAGGCGGCTAAATATCAGCGCTGGTATAATTGCGAACGAAACAATTCATACAAGAATGGAACACCTCTTCAAATTATGCGGCAGGCACAGGTCAAATATGATTCAAGTATAATGATTTTGAAACCTATACGAATTGACACTATGTATAAAAAATACAAAGATACATTCAAAATCCTTGCTGCCTGATTTCATCATTGCAACAGGGGGGGGAACCATCACTTTTCAGATCCCACGATAAGAAAAAAATATCGGCCACCGGGGCTTAAAAAAGGGTTATAATGAATAAATCCTCAATTCAACCAAAAACTATGTTTATGGTTAAGAAGTTTACAAGGTAAACTTCACGGTAACGGAGGCTTAAATGTTAAAAAGAATATTTATCCTGATTGTAATCATGGTATTGCTTGTCTCGTTTGAACTGACGGCAGATGACGGCAGCTGGAGCAACTCTTTCAGTATTTCAGGCGGGAGCGTTTATTCAGAGGAAGAAAGCTCCGATATCGTATTGGAAAAAGAGCTTTTAATATTTAATGGGGAATATACCGAAGCTCATTTTCTGTTCAGGAATACTACCGACAGAGACATCGAGATGGTTTGCGGATTTCCTGTAGTTAACCGTATAGATGTATGGCTCAGCGACGGGTATGCAGAAATTCAGATGTCGAAATACGGCGGAGACGGCATACCGGGCCTCCGGTTTTTTGAGACCGTTAAGCATCCGGAATGGACGGATGATGAACCCATGTTTGTTTATTATGAAGTAATACCGTTGAATAAGTTTAACCAGAGCAGGAATTTTCTCGGCCCTGATATCCCCGGTAACACCGGACTTGATTTCTCAATAAAACAGGACGGGATTTCTCTGGCTGTTGAAGATATTCTTCTGGAACGCGAAGTGAATGAAGTGTATGCCGGTCTGACATTTCATTTCAAGCATAGGCTGAATTTCCCGGCAGGCGGAACCAGCTCGGTTTCTGTAAGGTATACACAGGACCTTCTTTGTGGAAACGACGGGGGGGCTGCTGCCGACGTATATAAATGGAATTATCTAATCGGTACAGGGCGGACATGGAAAGGTCCGATAGGTGAATTCTATTTTGTAAAACCGATATGCTGGGAAGGCGAGCCTTCGGGTATGAGCCGAGTCGGCAAAAGGCTGCCGGGCGGAGTTGATGTTTATTATGCCGCCGGATATGAACCGGATATCGATGAAATGTTTAATTTGACCTGCAGACCCGTAGGGTTGATGAAGGAATATGAATTTTATGATTATTTCCCGGAACAAAAGCGCTGGTGGATGGAAAGGAATCTGTCTTTTCCCGATGCCAAAGAGCCCGTTCAGGATTTTGTAAAGAAAGTGAAATCCTCATCATTTCTCGAAGATCATGTCAGTGTCTTTTCCGATAACGGGGTAATAGAATCGGCTTCTTTCGGCCCGAACGCAGCTTTCGACGGTATGCCGGAAACCTCGTGGTGCGAGAATGCTGAAGGTTACGGTGAAGGTGAGTATCTTGAGGTTTCAATTATGGAACCGGTTTCAGGAGTGATTGTACGCAACGGGTTTAAGAGGTTTACTGTTGATGACTGGGTTTTTGATTCCGGCGCATTTGAAAGGGTGGTTGAAGATCCGAAGAACGGTCTTAAAGATTATTTTACAATGAACAGCCGGGTGAAAAG
The DNA here is from genome assembly GCA_963675665.1 of Spirochaetia bacterium. Taxonomy (GTDB): domain Bacteria; phylum Spirochaetota; class Spirochaetia; order UBA9216; family UBA9216; genus Thalassospirochaeta. The sequence continues at coordinate 93,640 of OY776510.1, read as the reverse complement.
CCTGGAGATTCGAAATAAAGACGGAAGTTTTTCAGCTGTTCTGGATCTTGAAGACAAGCGTGATCCGCAGGCTTTTTTTGCAGTTGATCTTAACCCCGGAACCTATCTATTTATAATAAAAGATGTTTATCAGGGATCAAAATGGCAGGATACATGTATAGCTGAAATAACCTTTATTCCGCATGCGGCTGAAGGGCCCATAAGCAGGCTGTTTACTGATCAATTTTACAGTAATCTTATAGGCACCAGGATTTTTAAATAGAAGAACTCCTGAATTTTACTCCTTTTTTCTATATTCTTCAGAATATTAACAGTATAAAGTTAAGGCCGGTTTTTCTCGCATTTTTAATAGAATGCTGGTAGAATGCTTATGGATAAATAATTATGAAACAAAATAATCTTTTTCATTCAACAATTCTTATTCTTGTCCTGATTTTTATTGTTTCCGGCTGTGCAAGTTACGGAAAGCTGGAGCGGATAGAAGAAGATTATCCCGATGCTTCGGCATTTTTTGCCGCAAAGAACATCCCCTCGTATCCCGGAGAAACCGCTGATCTGTATTTTAACGGCAAACAATGGTATGAACGAAGCCTGGAACTGATCGAGAATGCTGAAGACTATATTCTGATTCATTCATTTCTTACAACCGAGCATCAGCATGCCCGGGATGTCTTTGACGCACTTAAACGCAAGCAGGATGAAGGTGTAAGGGTTTATCTGCTATTCGACAGTGCTTCATATTACAGGGCGTATCCGAATACTCCGGTTCCGATCAGGGCCGCAATCCCATACGTTGAAGAATTAGAGCTTCCATATACGGAATACAATCCTATAAGGGGACGGCGAGTTCCGACTTTGCTGAAACTTTTTGACAGGGACCACCGGAAATTCTGGATCGTTGACGGAAAAGTTGTAGTATGCGGCGGCCAGAATATTGATTATGACAATCTTCGGTTTCCGGAGGAGGGCGGCTTAATCGATGCGATGATAGAGGTTGAGTCCCCAGGTTTTACGAATGAGATGACAGACTCCTTTATTCAAAGCTGGAACCGGTATGCAATAGACAAAATACACAAGGAAGATTTTCAAAACCGTTCAGAGGCGGATAAATATAATATCCTCGTTTTTAACCAGGGGCCTTCAGGCGGAGAAAAAGTGACAAAAATGTTCGACGGTTTTTTTACTTTTGCGGAAGAAGAGCTGTGGATGGTTCAATGCTATACGTATGTAACCCCGTCGCTGCTGGACAAGATCGAGTATGCCGTAGATCGGGGTGTAAAAGTGAATTTCATCATATCCGATAATCATATAGGCACCAGGTTTGACAGGGCATCACATTATTCCGTAAAATCGCTTCTCAAAGCAGGCGCAACGGTATATTTTCATGATTCACCGACGGGCTCATTGCTCCATTACAAGCTTATGCTTGCCGACGGCAAACTGGCTTCAATCGGTTCGGCAAACTACAATTTCAGATCTCAGACGACGTCACGCGAACTTTCCGTTGTTATTGACGATCCTGCAACACTTGACAAGGTGCAGAATGATCTTGAGAAACTTCTGGAAAGTTGCAGGGAGATTTCTTATGAAGAAGCTGAAACATATCAGGGTTTTGAATACCTGATGAATTACATCCTTATGCAGTTCTGGGGGTAGGATGAGGAACCTTGTTTTTCTTGTACTTTGTCTTTTATTTATAGTTACAGTTGCGGGTTTTGCTGAAACAAGCGGATGGATAGCCGGATTTTCCATAAGTTCTGAAGGTTTTATATCGGATCAGATTTATGATGATGCCGAGTATGTCGGGCTTAATCTCTTCGCAGAGCCCTGGACCTTCCCCTTTTTAACACCCTCGCTGTCGGTCGGAGCAGTAGTTCCCGCAGTCCCGCTTGATTTTGCCTCCGGATTATTGACAGCCGAAATTGGCGTTGAGTTATTCAATATAAGGAAACATCCTTTTTCAGGTATAATTGATCTTGAAAACAGTTGGTGTCCGCTTCTGAGTATGCGAGCACTGCTTCCTTTTGATAGTCTGAATACGGAAGCGCTTTACTGGTCGGCAGTATTCTCTCCTTTCAGACTGAAAACGGGTTCGGGAAGATTCAGTGTGATGTCAGCGGCCTATATTACCGACGTCGGCTTAAACTATGCCGGTTGGGGTGTCAGGCTTTTTGATTTCAGATTGTTTCTTTTTTAAAGGTGTTATATGAAGAAGGTTATTATATTTTTTCTGATTCTTTTTTTATCGGTGTCGGCTGCATTCGGTCTTGATTTATCCATGTCGTTCGGGCCCTGGTCTTTTCTCTCAAGCGACACAGCTGTTTCTGACGGATTATATCCTTATACAGGATTGAATATCGGATGGAATGAATACCTTGAATCGGAGGTTTTTGTTGTAGCTGAAGCCGCCCCGGATCCGTTCAGCAGTGTGTTTTTCGGCGGAGGTCTCGGAGGTTCTCTGCTCGGCACCCGGGGTTTGACGTATTTTAACATGTATGCGCAGCTGGATTTCCTTTACGGACTCAGATTTAATACCGGAGCTGTTCAGCATAACAGGATGATCGGGGTCAGATTGTCTCCGCTGGCAATAGGCAACGGCTATAACGGGTACCGTGACCGGATCTTTACTGTCGGCTCATTCTATAATTTTGACAGCAAGGCTTTCTCATTTACCTGGAGCGTCCTTATCTTCGACATCTTTCTGAAATGGAATAAGAGCTGAATATAGCAGATTGAATAGTTAAACCGTCCATTATCGGTGTTAATAAGTGTAGCCTTTAGTATCTTTTTTAAAAAACCAATCCGGTTTTCAAGCATTAATTCAGACTATAAAAAAACTTCGAAATTCCCGGAATTTCCATAAGATTTTTTCGGTTTCTGTTGACACTGATGGTCGATTTCTATATATTCATCATCACACGTCAACGAGACGAACTGCTTATCAGCAACTCGGAAGAGCTTGGCTAAAATGCTGTTTCACTTCTTGACAATATTAACGGTAATTGGTATTTTGCCTCCGCATTAAAAGGATAGCCTTTTTGTGTGTTCGTTAAGCAGCCGGCTGCAACGGGTTTTGAAAAAGGATGAAATGCAGCTTTGGTTATTGACATAAATTGAGGTAATTGATAGTATTTACCTCCGCGATTATGGAAGCTGCGGCTTCAGTGTCAAGGTTTTGCACTGCAGAGCGGCTGATAATTCCTTGCATAGCTTGGGGTTAACTGAAAAATAAACCCTAAAGGGTTTAATAACTGACTCCGATAAAAAGAGTCAGCAAGAATGAATGCCGGCCCGAAAGGGTTTGTAGATATAACGGACTGATTCTCAAAGGGAATTAGTTCTGTGGATGTTTCGCGAAGCGAAACTCCAGAGTAAATGCAAAGCATTTACACCTTGGACGTTTGAAACGAAGTTTCAAACTCCGAATTGAAAAAGACGAGCGCAGCGAGGATTTTTCAATCATGTTCTTTTAAATTAAATAGGGATGGAGAGAGCCTGTGTTTGGGTGATTGCAGTGAGTCTGCTGAGATATGCAGAATACTGTATGACCCGTCTGAAGTTTCGAAAGAAACTTCAAATTGAATCAGCTTGCTGATTCAATAATTGTTAGGATAAAACTGGCTAATCTTAGGGTTAGCTAGACTATATTATGGAGAGTTTGATCCTGGCTCAGAACGAACGCTGGCGGCGCGTTTTAAGCATGCAAGTCGAACGGTAGAAAGGTGCTTGCACCTTTTGAGAGTGGCGAACGGGTGAGTAACACGTAAGTAATCTGCCCAAAAGTTGGGGATAGCCTGTGGAAACACAGGGTAATACCGAATATGTTCAATAAGCGGGAGCTTATTGAGTAAAGGAGCTAAGGCTTCGCTTTTGGATGAGCTTGCGGTTCATTAGCTAGTTGGTAGGGTAAAGGCCTACCAAGGCGACGATGAATAGCCGGCCTGAGAGGGTGACCGGCCACACTGGGACTGAGATACGGCCCAGACTCCTACGGGAGGCAGCAGCTAAGAATCTTCCGCAATGGGGGGAACCCTGACGGAGCGACGCCGCGTGGACGAAGAAGGCCTAACGGTTGTAAAGTCCTTTTCTTGTGGAGGAATAATGAGTGTAGGGAATGACACTCAGATGACGTTAAACTTGGAATAAGCCCCGGCTAATTACGTGCCAGCAGCCGCGGTAACACGTAAGGGGCAAGCGTTGTTCGGATTCATTGGGCGTAAAGGGCATGTAGGCGGCATGGCAAGTTTGGTGTGAAATATCCCGGCTCAACCGGGAAGGCGCGCTGAAAACTGCCAAGCTAGAGTATAGGAAGGGAAGCTAGAATTCCTAGTGTAGGGGTGAAATCTGTAGATATTAGGAAGAATACCGGTGGCGAAGGCGAGCTTCTGGCCATATACTGACGCTGATATGCGAAAGCGTGGGGAGCGAACAGGATTAGATACCCTGGTAGTCCACGCTGTAAACGATGTGCACTAGGTGTTGGGGAGATATCCTCAGTGCCGTAGCTAACGCGTTAAGTGCACCGCCTGGGGAGTATGCTCGCAAGGGTGAAACTCAAAGGAATTGACGGGGGCCCGCACAAGCGGTGGAGCATGTGGTTTAATTCGATGATACGCGAGAAACCTTACCAGGGCTTGACATATATTGGAAAGATGCAGAGATGTATCCGCCCTTCGGGGCCGATATACAGGTGCTGCATGGCTGTCGTCAGCTCGTGCTGTGAAGTGTTGGGTTAAGTCCCGCAACGAGCGCAACCCCTGTCATCTGTTGCCAGCATTTAGTTGGGGACTCAGATGATACTGCCGGTGACAAACCGGAGGAAGGTGGGGACGACGTCAAGTCATCATGGCCCTTATGTCCTGGGCTACACACGTGCTACAATGGTCGGTACAGAGCGCTGCGAAGCCGCGAGGTAGAGCAAATCGCAGAAAACCGGTCTCAGTACGGATTGGAGTCTGAAACTCGACTCCATGAAGTTGGAATCGCTAGTAATCGCGCATCAGCATGGCGCGGTGAATACGTTCCCGGGCCTTGTACACACCGCCCGTCACACCACCCGAGTTGGGGGTACCCGAAGTCGCTAGTCTAACCGTAAGGAGGACGGTGCCGAAGGTATGCCTGGTAAGGGGGGTGAAGTCGTAACAAGGTAGCCGTACTGGAAAGTGCGGCTGGATCACCTCCTTTCTGTGAGAAAGGAACGGAAAGTGGTCAGCACAGCTGCTAATTTCCGGATTAAGTGCCCGTATGGGTATGACAAACATGGTGAAGTTTGGCGAAGTCAAACTTCAGAGAAACGGATTGCCGTTTCTCCGCTCTCTCTTCTTCCTTTTTTATTATGTAAAAGAAATCTTTCCTTAAGGGTCAGGTTTCTTTTAGGTAACTGTAAAGTTGCTTCTAAAAGAAAGTCAACAGGGTTTGCTCGGTGGAAGTTTGGCGAAGCCAAACTTTAGAGAAAATCTATGATTTTCTCCCGGGGGTATAGCTCAGTTGGCTAGAGCGGTGGCTTTGCAAGCCATAGGTCTGGGGTTCGAGTCCCCATACCTCCATTATTGATTTCCACTTCGTGAAAATCAATTCGAAGTTTTCATAGAAAACTTCACAAAATTATCTCCATTGAGAGATTAGTTCTTTTATATAAAAGAAGTGCTTTTTAGGTAAGGCATTTTAATTACTTTTCGTCCGTAACAGGGAGATGAAAAGTACAGGGAAGGGTTAAGAGGTAATATGGTCAAGCGAATAAGGGTCTACGGTGGATGCCTTGGAGCTGTCTGACGAAGAAGGACGTGGTAAGCTGCGAAAAGTTGCGGGAAGGAGCAAACATCCGATGATCCGCAGATATCCGAATGGGGTAACCCGGCATTCTGGAATGGATGTCACTGTGTAGTGAACACATAGCTGCATGGAGGAAGACTCAGGGAACTGAACCATCTAAGTACCTGAAGGAAAAGAAATCAAAAGAGATTCCCGTAGTAGCGGCGAGCGAAATGGGAAGAGCCTAAACTGTATGTGTGTCAAGGCTTACACCGTTGCATGTACAGGGTTGCAAGGGCTTATCTGAGAGTATGTAAGTGCTCTCGCTCAGTTACAAAACTTATGTATAGAAGAACGCGTCTGGAAAGCGCGGCCGGAGAGGGTGAAAGCCCCGTAATTGAAATGCATGAGACTGGGTGGGTAAGCTCCTTAAGTAGGGCGGGACACGAGAAATCCTGCTTGAATCCGGGAAGACCACTTTCCAAGGCTAAATACACGACAGCTACCGATAGCGCATAGTACCGTGAGGGAAAGGTGAAAAGTACCCCGGGAGGGGAGTGAAATAGAACCTGAAACCGTAGACTTACAAGCGGTCGGAGCCAATTTATTGGTGACGGCGTGCCTTTTGTAGAATGAACCTGCGAGTTACTCTATGTTGCAAGGTTAAGGGATAGAAGTCCCGGAGCCGAAGGGAAACCGAGTCTTAATAGGGCGCATAGTAGCATGGAGTAGACCCGAAGCCGAGTGATCTATCCATGGTCAGGTTGAAGCTCTGGTAACACAGAGTGGAGGACCGAACCCTAGTCTGTTAAAAAAGGCAGGGATGAACTGTGGATCGGAGTGAAAGGCTAATCAAACTCGGAAATAGCTGGTACTCCCCGAAATAGCTTTAGGGCTAGCCTCATATGGATATTATTGGAGGTAGAGCACTGGATGGGCTAGGGCCCTTCACCGGGTACCAAACTCAACCAAACTCCGAATGCCAGTAATCAATGTATGGGAGTCAGACTGCGGGTGATAAGATTCGTGGTCAAAAGGGAAAGAGCCCAGAACGTCAGCTAAGGTCTCAAATTCATGCTAAGTGGAAAAGGAAGTTTAGATGCAAAGACAGCCAGGAGGTTGGCTTAGAAGCAGCCACTCCTTCAAAGAGTGCGTAATAGCTCACTGGTCGAGTATCTAAGCGCCTATAATGTAACGGGGCTAAGCATGGAACCGAAGCTACGTCGTAAAACTTTAGTTTTATGGGTAGGGGAGCATTCTGTAGGCCGTTGAAGGTGGACTGTAAGGTCTGCTGGAGGTATCAGAAGAGAGAATGCAGGTATGAGTAACGAAAAGACAGGTGAGATCCCTGTCCGCCGAAAACCTAAGGTTTCCAGGGTTAAGTTAATCTTCCCAAGGGTTAGTCGGCCCCTAAGCCGAGGCTGAAAAGCGTAGGCGATGGGAAACTGGTTAATATTCCAGTACCTCTCTTAATTGCGATGGGATGACGCATAAGGTAAAGCGTGGCCCGGCGATGGTCGTCCGGGTTTAAGCAACAAGTTGATGAGAAGAGCAGGCAAATCCGCTCTTTGAGATAAGTTGTTAAGACGAGTGAAGCTACGGCGGAGCGAAGCATGTGGAATCATCGTGCCAAGAAATAATCTCTAAGCTCTAGATTAAGAGGGACCGTACCGCAAACCGACACAGGTAGGTGGGATGAGAATTCTAAGGCGTACGGAAGAACTCACGTTAAGGAACTCGGCAAAATGCATACGTAACTTAGGGAGAAGTATGGCCTTTGATGGATGAATTAGCAATAATGATTTTGTTGGGGGTTGCAGAGAATTGGGTCAATCGACTGTTTACCAAAAACACAGGTCTGTGCGAATCTGCAAAGAGAAGTATACGGACTGACACCTGCCCGGTGCTGGAAGGTTAAGAGGAGATGTTAGCGCAAGCGAAGCTTCGAATTGAAGCCCCAGTAAACGGCGGCCGTAACTATAACGGTCCTAAGGTAGCGAAATTCCTTGTCGGGTAAGTTCCGACCCGCACGAATGGTGTAACGAATTGACCGCTGTCTCAACGTGAGATCCGGTGAAATTGAAGTATCGGTGAAGATGCCGATTACCTGTGGTTAGACGGAAAGACCCCGTGAACCTTTACTGCAGCTTTGCATTGAAATGTGGCTTGTTATGTGTAGGATAGGTGGGAGACTATGAAGTATGGTCGTTAGATTGTATGGAGTCGTTGGTGAAATACCACCCTTATCAAGTTATGTTTCTAACGGGTACCATGAAACTGGTATCTGGACAATGTAAGGTGGGCGGTTTGACTGGGGCGGTCGCCTCCTAAAGAGTAACGGAGGCGCGCGAAGGTAACCTTGCGCTGGTTGGAAATCAGTGTGTAAGTGCAAAGGCATAAGGTTGCTTGACTGCGAGACTTACAAGTCGAGCAGGTACGAAAGTAGGTCTTAGTGATCCGGCGGTCCCGCGTGGAAGGGCCGTCGCTTAACGGACAAAAGGTACTCCGGGGATAACAGGCTGATTTTGCCCAAGAGTTCATATCGACGGCAAAGTTTGGCACCTCGATGTCGGCTCATCGCATCCTGGGGCTGGAGCAGGTCCCAAGGGTTTGGCTGTTCGCCAATTAAAGCGGTACGTGAGCTGGGTTCAGAACGTCGCGAGACAGTTCGGTCCCTATCTGCCACAGGCGTTGGATATTTGAGAGGGTCTGCATTTAGTACGAGAGGACCGATGTGGACGAACCTCTAGTGTACCAGTTATCGTGCCAACGGTAAGTGCTGGGTAGCTACGTTCGGATGGGATAACCGCTGAAAGCATCTAAGTGGGAAGCCCTCCTCAAGATGAGATATCCCTTTGCCCTTGAGGCAACTGAAGGAACCAGAGAGAAGATCTGGTTGATAGGCCGGAAGTGTAAGCATGGTAACATGTTCAGCTGACCGGTACTAATTATCCGTGAGGCTTGACCATATTTCCCCTTAATCAATTCTCAAGGAATTGAACCAATAGGCTGCGTGAGTTTAAGAAAACTCCTTGAAAATGCAACCTGTCGAGTTCGGTTTCTATCCCTGTTAGATATAATTATGAATAATTAGTCTGGTGATCATAGAGAGGGGGACCCACCCGTTCCCATTCCGAACACGGAAGTTAAGCCCCTCTTCGCCGATGGTACTGCGTCAGCGGGAGAGTAGGTCGTCGCCAGGCTTTTTTTTATCTTTACAGGGCTGCAGGCCCTGGAAAGATAAAATATTAGACCTAAGAAAGAGCTTGAAGTAAAACGTAGTTTTACTTCAGAGATAACTTTTATGTTTGAAAAAAGTTCTCTGCAGTGAGAGAGCTTGGAAGACAGATAGAGATTAACAGCGGCTTGCAGTTATCTCCATCGTCAGCCAGGCTTTTTTTATTAATTCAGACTTACAAAGTCTGAATTAATAAAAATATAGTCTAAGAAAGCTCTTGGAAGTTAAACGGAGGTTAACTTCAGAGATAACTTTAATATTTGAAATGTAAGCGGTAATTCTTCCCCTATGACTTTATCTGTTCAGCGGTCAGGTTGAACGGTAGCAGTTTTTCATAATCTGCGGGTTCTTCACAGTACGGTAACTTGCGAAAAACATAGTAGAAGTAATCATAGACCGATAGCTTCTGCAATTTAGCAGATTCAACAAGACTGTAGAGTACCGCCGAAGATTCGGCTCCATGTTCGGTGTCGGAAAACAACCAGTTCTTCCGTCCGATTACAAACGGCCGGATTGCATTTTCAGCAATGTTGTTCGACGGAGTAAGCAGCGGATCTTCCAGGTATAACTTTAACTGAACCCAGTTATCAAGCGTGTATGATATCGCCTTCCCGAAAGCCATTGTAGGCGGAGTCCCTGCTGCATGTTTAGTAAGCTGTTTGAATAAAGAATCAAGGATAGATCCGGCCTGGTTGGCTCGATGCTTCTGAAAGCCTTTTTTGGAATATTGCTCGCGCAGGGCTTCAAGCTCGAACAGGTCTTTAATCAATTCAAGTATATGTTTTACTTCCGGAGATTTAGACATCTCCCAGTATTTATAAAAATACCTTCTGGCATGCGCCCAACATAAAACATGACGAGGTCCATCATGTCCATCTTTTCGCAGCCTTTTCAAAGCAGTGTGATAGGCCTCATAATCATCAGTCTGCAACCAACCGGTATAACCTTGCAGAAAATCATACGGTATTTCATGAGAACGGCCTGTTTCATACTGAAACACTACCGATTTTTTATCAGGTTTTCCGCCAAGAAAGACCCACATCCAGGATTTATCCTGTGCTTTGCGACCTTTTTCTTTCAAAACCTGTACCCGGGTTTCATCGGCATTTATTATCGGCCCGTTTTTAATATTATCTTTAAGCAACTCATAAATCGGTCTGCATTTATCAGCGCACTTTATTGCCAATGTGCTCAGTGTTGCCCTTGGAATATCTGCACCAATTGTATTCAGTCTCTTGCTCTGACGGTAGAACGGGAGAGCATATTCAAACTTCTCATTTATGATCCACGCGAGAAGGCTTTCATCGGCAATGCTCCCGGCGATCAGATGTTTAATCCCTTCAGCAGTCTGCACCCCCGAAGTTTCATCGGTGGTTCCTTCACAATTTCTGCAAACATATTTTTTCTTTATCTCACGCCTGACTACTACTTTCGCAGGAACTATGCATAGCCGTTCGGAGACATCTTCACCAATACAAATCTTCTCAGTTCCGCAAGCGCATGTTTTATCTTCCTCATCAATATCGTATTCAATAATTTCTCGGGGAAGATCTTCTGACAGAGCTTTTCTACCGACACCCTTACGAACAGTTTTCGTGTGAGCTTTTACTTCACGGGTCTCAGTTTCTATTTCTTCGTTCTGCTCAAATGCCGTATCCTCTGCCTCGTTGAAAAGTGACGCCTGTTTTTTATCTTCATTCGTGAGCTTCTCTGATTTTGTTCCGAAATGAAGAGATTGCAAAAGCTGGACCTGCTCTTCTAATCGGGCAATTTTTATTTTTAATTTCTCATTCTCTTCAAGCAAAGCCTGGCTGTTCATAAATAAATTTTAACATGATTAAATTCCGGTGTGAAGCATTAAACGCGGGAATATGATAATTCTTTATGCGCGTTGAAGAAATCTATCCCGTCCAGCAGCATCTTAAGTTCCTCGAATCTGATTTCTCTGGCCTCTTCTTCTGTTTCAGGCCAGGGAAACTTGTTCTTCTCCAACCGTTTCTGCCATAGGCAGAATCCGTTTCGATCCCAGTAGACAATTTTCAAAAGTTTTTGTTGGCCGTTACAGAACAGAAACAAACTTTTCGAAAACGGGTCATTATGCATTACGTTCTGAATCTGAAGGCTCAATCCGTTTACCCCTTTTCTTAAATCCGTTTTGCCGGGCCGTATAAAATATCGGTAATCTGTATAATCGAAAATCATTCAAGTTCTCCGATTATTCTCAGAACTGATTTCAGCTCGGCTTCATCAAACCCGGCAGTTATTGATATTAAAAACTTTTTGGACTTCAATACAATTGGTGCAGCTGCTACAGATTGAACGGGTTTTATTTCTATTATCTCTGAGCTCTTTGACAGGTTCATACCGAACCGTTTTCTGTGCTTATAGAAAGTATTTGGATGAATTTCAATCTCTTTGCAAAACTCCGGAATTGATTTTCCGCTCATCTGTTGTTGTTCAAATATTTCTTCCCAGTTTTTGATTATCTTCTTCATTTCATTCCTCCGTGATTCTTTTCCCGGAGGATAGTACATTTTCAGATTTTCGCAAGAAGGAAAGAATTACCGCTTACTTTGAAATATAGTTAATTATGATGAGAAAGTCTGGAAGACGGGCAGAGATTAAAAGCGGTTTACCGCTGATATGGCTGCATATCCATGCAGTTTATTTAAAACCTTTATAAAATAATTTTTATGATTAAGCTTAATCTGTTTTGCAGTTTCAACAAGAGAAAAAATACTAAAGGAACTCTTAGTTCTCCTCAATAGTACTGGTTGAATTATCCGCGGCAATTATATTGATAAGTCCCCCCCTGTTAGCTGCGCCGGTTTTTCTGTATATACGTAACCGTCAAAACAACCGCACCTTATGTTGAACTCTGAAATCTATTAAACTCCGGGAAGCTGGAGGAAATAATGAACAAGCAATATACCGCTAAAGAGCGAGCAGACTATCTCACAGAATGGCGTGAGTCCGGGATGTCCGGAGGTCAGTTCTGCCGTGAGAATGATATACGGCCAACCACGTTTTATAACTGGACCAAACAAGAACGGCAGAAACAGAGAACACAAAAACCGGGTTTCGTAAAATTGCCAATGCTTGAAATACCTGCTGTGAAGAAAAATATAATCCTCGAACACGGTGGTTGGAAAATAATCCTGCAGCCTGGATTCAGCAGAGAAGATGCAATGGCAGCGATGGACCTGGTGGAAACGAAAAGTGTTTCCTGATTTCTCCAAGATAAAGATATTCATAAAACCAGGCAGTACCGATATGAGAAAAGCAATAAATGGCTTATCTATGATAGTAGCTGATGAGCTTGAATCAGATCCACTATCAGGCAATCTATTTTTATTTTGCAATAAAGAGAGACGGAATTTGAAAGCTCTCTATTGGGATAAAAACGGGTTTTGTTTATGGCAGAAGAAACTTGAAAAACATCGCTTTCCATGGCCGAAAAATAATCAGGATGCAATAGAGCTGAAGCAGACTGAGCTTGACATGCTTCTAAAGGGTATAGATTTCTGGAATGCTCATACAGAATTAAAATATTCTGAAATAACATAGTATAAGGAATTTACCCTCGGATCAAAAAATGCTAGACTTAAGATATGGATGTTGAAAAGCTTCCTGAAGAAGTACAGCAATACATCAAAGATATTGAACGAAAATGGGCAACGAAATACCAGGCGCTGGAAGAGCGTTTCAAGCTTGAATTGTTCAAGAAATATAATCGTTCCAGCGAGAAAGACACAGCCGCTCAGATATTACTTTTTGATAGTGAACCGGATATTGCTCCCGAAGAAGAATCTGAAACTCAGAAGGTAGAATCCTATACCAAAAAGAAACCTGGTCGAAAGAAGATAAACGAGAATCTTCCCCGTGAAGAAATCCTTATTGATATACCCGAAGAAGAGAAGAAATGCGCTTGCGGAGCAGAACTGGTTAGAATAGGCGAAGAAATATCCGAACGAATAAAAGTTGTACCGGAACAGATGTGGGTAGAAAGAACCATCAGACCCAAATATGCCTGTAAGACTTGTGAAGGCAGCGGAGATGAAGATAAACCTGCGGTGCGGATAGCCCCGACTGCTCCCACAATCTTTCCCAAAAGCATAGTAACACCCGAGCTCCTTGCATTTTTGCTTGTAAATAAATATGTAGATCATTTGCCTTTCTACCGGCAGGAAAAGAGATTTGAGCGAATAGGGATCAGCATAAGCCGACAGGATATGAGCAACTGGCAAAGACAGGCATATGAAGCTCTTATAATCCTGCTTGAACTGATGAAAGAACATCTGAAAACCGGTTCGGTTATGCAGATGGATGAAACGAGAATACAGGTTCACAATGAACCGGATAGGCCTGCTACTCGAAACTCCTATATGTGGCTTGCCCGAGGGGGGCCTCCGGGGCAAGTTGCAATTCTATATGAATATCATGAAACGAGGGGTTCTAAGAATATTCGCAGTTTTCTGGACGGATTCAGCGGCTATCTTCAGACTGACGGTTATGAAGCATATGTTACAGCGTTGAAAGATTATCCAGATATAATTCATGCCGGTTGTTTTGCTCATGCAAGACGGAAATTCTTTGATGCATCAAGAGTATCCAAGAAACCTGGCAGTGCTGCTGAAGGGCTGAAATATATTCAGAAACTGTATTTGATAGAGAATGAACTCAGAGCTAAAAACTTAAGTGAACCCGAGTTTCTTGCAGAAAGAAAAAAGAAGGCAGAACCGCTATTGGCCAAGTTCAGTTCCTGGCTTGAGAAAAGGCAGCATAATGTTGTTCCTTCGACTGAACTCGGAAAAGCGATATCATATACAATTGGGCAATGGAGCAAACTTGTAAATTATCTTGAATCACCTTATTTGACTCCGGATAATAATGCCTGTGAAAATGCTATCAGGCCGTTTGTGTTGGGCAGGAAAAACTGGTTGTTTGCCGGCAGCCCAAAAGGTGCTGAGAGTTCTTGCGGGATTTATTCACTTGTTGAAACAGCAAAGCAAAACGATCTCAACCCTTATGTTTATCTGAGAAAAGTATTTACCGAAGCTCCGTTGATGAAGTCCAGTGAAGATTGGCAGGAGCTTCTTCCCTGGAATATTTATCTTAACTGATTTTTCAGGGTGCGGTTGTTTTTACGGTTACGTTCAAGTTCATTAAGGACTAATACTAATTCATCAGCTTTAGATCCGTTTGAACTAAATGGAATAATGTTCAGCCAAGTTTGCGGATCATATACAACCCTATGGGCATTTATTAATTGCATCACCTTCCAAAAATCCAAAACGAAGCACGACATCTCCGCTTACAAATATTTCTTTCTGGTTTTGAATCTCATTTAGTGTTGGTTTAATTAGAGGTACAGACAGTGGATGGAAATAAGCAAAAACAATAGGCGTTTGGCGTATACTAATATTTACAGTCACACCTAAAGCTTCAAGTTCTTTTATTCCTTCGAGATTACAATTTTGCGTAAGACCATAGAATACATTCCGATGAGAATTTAGCAATTGCTGCGGCAGCTCGTCCTCCAGAACCCAGCAATTTATCCCATTCAGGAACTATACAGAGCTCTTGATATAAACCTCCAACAATGTTCATCTTTCCTCTTATATGTTATTAGCTATCATAAAATCAGCGAATATTATATTTAGATAAATGAAATGAAACAAAAATTTTTAAATCCGCTATTACTATATTTTCGACGACTATATGAAAAATTACAACTATTTTTTACAGCTATTGCCTTACCAAACGAAAGAGTGATTAAACTATCAAAATAAAAGCTATTTTATCTTATGCCTATTTATTAGCTGAAATGCTTTTGTCAACTCAGCTTTAAGTGATTTTGAATTCCATTCATAGATTAAGCATTCTTTGAGTATTTTTGGGGGACCACCCTTTTCTTTTGGTAATCGAACTAAGAATATTGGAAGCCCTAATTCCTTTGCTTTTCGTGCTTCAAAATCTATCCAAGGGCTATTGTGTGTGTCAGCTCCAACTACAAAGATGCAAATCTTACAACGCTCTATCATAGTTACAATTTCAGATTTAATAATGGTGTCTGATTCATCTTTAAGATTTTTTTTCATACGCAATGGTGTTCCAGGGAGCTTTCCGTTTTGTTTTTGGAAAAGACTATCTATTGCATGCACTAATTCGCGATTATTGAAATTGTAAGATATAAATACATAACTGGAAATATCATACCCCTTTTATTCGATAATTTCGGATATCAAGTAATTATCATTCAAAAACTGATTTCATCAACGTTTTTTCTCTTCTTTTTCCCTATTCATCATGTATTGTGCCCAGTTTGTATTTTCCTTTGAGATGAGAGTTTCTACTCTTTGAACTAATAATTCAAATGCTCCTTCATCACTATAGGGTTCTACCTTTGTTTTGAAGAGCAATCTTTCCTTTTTAAGACTCTCACAGGTTGTCCTATATTCTATCCAGTGCTCCTGATATTGCCCAAAGGCAATAAAGCCAGCAATGATAGATATTACTACACCTATTATTCCGATAACAATCGAAATAAATATTGTGAGATGGACCCGCCTCGGGCGAGTTTTGCTCTGATGTAGGGAGACTTGTCATAATCCCAGAACTGCTCTGCATACCGAGCAAAGGTGATATTCTTCTTTCCGGGGAGAAGGACCAGTCCTTTTTTTAATTGGTCGTCAGCCCAGTTTGCTGCTGAAGCTTTGTTTGTTTCTCCTGAAGAGACAGCAGATATGTATTCCCCGGTTTCCGGATGACGGAACCTTACATAGTAGATGAACTTATTTTTCTTTGTGGTTGGGCGTTTGTTGAGTGAATAGGGGCGTTTTGGACGTTCCATTTTATACCTCCTGTATGACTCTGTTTCAATGTCAGAATCAATGTCAGAATCGGTACAAAATAGGAAAATCCGGAATCAGTCTCTTCTCTATTTTGTTGTAAATAAAAGACTTACCTCCCCAATGGGGAGGTAGTAAAATGGGCCCACTAGGACTTGAACCTAGGACCCCCTGATTATGAGTCAGGTGCTCTAACCAACTGAGCTATAGGCCCGATTTAAGTCTGTATATAAAGCCATATAATCGGGCTTTTGTCAATAAGTACGGGTAAATCTTTGTTGGCAGCATCGGGCTTTTGTTTTATGCTTTTCATGTCGATGTATAGGGTATGTCTTTAAATAAATATAAAGTAGTTATACTTGATAACCGTTACGACCATTACGATCAGGAAATTGAGGTCCTTTCAGAAATCGGTGTAGTTCCGGAGGTTTCTTACCCGGGAAGCAGTGCAGAAGCAGTTGATCTGCTTCATGATGCCGATGGTATTTTATGCAATCTGTTTCATATTGACGCGGAATTAATAGGCAGGCTTGAAAAATGCAAGGTCATATCGCGTTACGGTGTCGGCTATGACAATGTGGATGTAGATGCAGCATCGGACAAGGGAATTACCGTATGCAATGTTCCCGATTATTCAATGGAAGACACATCAGAGCATGCATTGGCGCTCCTTTTTAATTGTGCACGAAAAGTGGCATACCGCGACCGCAAGATACGCGAAGGCAGGTGGAACCTTCATAATGATCAGCCCTGTTTCAGGATGGCAGGTCGAACAATCGGGATTATAGGGTTCGGACATATAGGCAGTACCTTTGTAAGAAAGATTTCGGGGTTCGGGTTCGGTGAAATTCTTGTAGACAGCCCGAGTACTGATCCTGCGCTTATAGGTGTTGCAGGCGGCCGAAAGACCGACCTTGATGAAGTGTTGCGCCGCAGCGATTATATAAGTATTCACTGTCCGCTGAAACAGGACACTGTTAACATGTTTGACGACAAGGCTTTTTCCAGGATGAAAGACGGGGCAATTCTGATTAATACGGCCCGCGGCCCGATAGTAAACGAGGCAGCTTTGTGTCGGGCCCTTGAAAGCGGAAAGATTGCGGCAGCCGGTCTGGATGTTTATAACAATGACCCTCTGCCGCACGATAATCCGCTCAGACAGTTTGAAAATGTTACTCTGACTGATCACGCCGCATGGTACAGCGAAGAATCCATAGTTGAGCTTAAAACCAAGGCGGCGCGCAATGTTCTTGAGGTTCTTAAGGGCATATCGCCGTCTTACCGGGTGAATTGAAATCATCTCCTGATTTTTAATAATTGACATAAATCGGATCACCGCTTTATCATATTTATATATGTAATTCTGGAGAGATCATGAAAAGAAGTTTATTGATTTTAATTGTAATCCTTTTTTCAGTAATAACGGCGTCATGCAACATGATAGGGTTGATGTTTGAAGAAGACCGTGACATGTTTATCGGAACCTGGGACGAGAATGAAGAAGGTGAGATCTATTTGTTTGAGGAAAACGGAAGCTGCGACATAAGCGATTTCCTTATAGGATTGAAATGGAGCATCGACTCTGATGACAAAGAGCTGAAAGTATGGTCTCCCTTGTGGGTGGTAAATATAAAAGCGGACTATGATTTTGAGGACTCTGAAACTCTTGCGCTGACGATTACCGAATTATCAGCTCTTGCCCGTGAATGCTATTCGGTAGGCAGAACCTACTATCTCTATAAAAGATAAGGAATAATTGACACAACACAGCCTGTCGTCATATTATTTAAAAGAAGAGAATTGGAGGCAACTATGAAAAGAAGTTTATTATTTATTATTATTCTTACTGCTGTTTTAATAACATCGTGCAATATGATAGGGCTTATGCTGGAGGATGATCGCGACAGGTTTGTGGGAGTCTGGGAAGATGAATGGGATACAACCTTTGTATTTGAAGAAAACGGGAAATGCGAGATTAGTGAAGCCCCTATAGGTTTAAAATGGAGTATAGATTCAGATGACAATGAACTTAAAATCTGGTCGGTATTCTGGGTTTTCAGTATTAAAGCAGATTATAATTTTCTGGATTCTGAAACATTGGAATATACGATAACCGATTTATCCATACTTGCCCGTGAATGGTATTCAGCAGGTGAATCGAATTATCTTTATAAAAGATAATTAAAAACTGCAGATGGCGCCCTGCTGATCAGAATATCCTCTGTATTCCGATATTTATCGGGGCAAACTGCATCTGCCTGTATTTAATTTTTTATAAATCTTTTTAGCAGTCTGATATTAGGTTATAATTTTGGGATCGTTAATTTTCTGTTAATATTTCCAAATCTATTTGTTATTTTTAATGATTGTTTCTTTCACTTTTTTAATATCTACAGGACATATCATTTTATTAATTGGAACCATGGCCGTCAGCGGCAGTATTGAAGCAATTGGAAAAATAACAAACCAGTGAAAGTTGGAAATAAGCGCGGCGATAATAAGCGGAAAAATAGCGGAGCTTAGATTCAGGGCTCCATAAATTCCTGAATAGAGAGCTCTTTTATCATCGGGACTGATTTGCACCAGCACAGCTTCTGCAGACATCTTGTAAGCGCCGGACATTGTGCCCAGAAGCAGGGCTATGAAATAAATTATTCTGTAATCCAGTCCTCCCATAACGGAGGCGGTAATAAAAACCGGCATTGAAAAACCAAGTACTGACTGAATTCGCATCAGCCCCTTAAATCCGAATGATGAAACAATTCGGGGCCAGATAAGATTTGACAAGACCATGCCGCCGGTTTGCAGAAGCACAATTATTCCGATAAATGCATTGTCGATATTATAGGAAGAGATGAATATTTTCATATAAAACGGAATTAATACAATAGAAGTAGTAAGCAGATTAGCCGTTACTGCGTAATTTCTGAAGGTTTTGTCGGTTCTGAGAATACTCAGCATTGATTTGAATATTGATATCTTTTCATGTTTCTGCGCGCTTTTCTCCGGGGTTTCCCTGATAAGCCAGAACCCTGTTGATGCAAGAGCCAGCATGGATGCCGCCATCACAAAGAGAAGTCCGTACCGGGTTAGCCCGCCTTCCGTTGATATAATAAACCTTGTCATTATTCCGGAAACAAATACACCGATACTCCAGAAAACCTGTTTATTCAGGAAGAAACGATTTCTCAGTAAAGGAGGAATTGTCGAACCAATCAGGGAAACGTAAGTTATACCGGCAAATGCTCCGCTGAGAGTGAATAAAACAAGACCTGAGTATACTATCAGCAAAATACTTCCGGTGGAAAAATTTTCCGCTTTGAAAAGCAGAAAACCTATAAGGTAAAATGCCGTCATTCTGGCGTAAATACCAATCAGCAGAAAGGGTTTTTTTCTTTTTCTGGACTGAAGAAAGGGTGAAAAAAGCAGCTGGGAAATCAGCGGTAAGCCAATCATTATTGTTGTAAGAATGCCAATGTGTATTTCGCTGCCGCCGCTCTGGATTATCAATGCCGGTAATACTGTATTTATTTCAGTGAATGTAACTGCAAGAGCAAGGAATATACCGTGCAGCATGAATCCCGAAAAGCTGATTTTCTGGTCTCTTGTAGCTTTTGAAAACGGATTTTCCTTTTTCATATATCCTTCTGTCGGTCCATATCGTATAGTTATTATATATCAGCGCCCGAAAAGTGTCACTATATCTGTCTGTTGCGGTAATCGCGTGGTGATATTCCCATTATGCGTTTGAATACGCGGGTGAAATAATAAGGGTCGTTAAATCCCAGGCCGGCGCTGATCTCATTGATTCTGAGAGAAGTCATATCGAGAAGTCCGCGTGCACGCTGTATTTTCAGTTGGTTATAATATTCAATAGGGGATTGACCTGTTTTTTGTTTGAATAATCTGCACAGGTATTGTGGGGTTACAGAGACTTTACTGCTGAGTTGTTCAAGACTTAGAGACCCTTTCAGGTTCTCTTCTATTACTTCCATACACTTTGTTACAAGGCCGGCGGAAGTGCCGTTGCCGTGTTTTTTATCAGCGGTTAGGCTGCCGCCGAGATGCCAGAACCGGCTGCATATCAATTCATATTTCAGCGGGCTTAACCCTTCTGATAGTGTTGAACAAATTTCACTGAAAAGTTCCATGCTTTCATCACCGGGAATCAGTTGGAAAGGAAAACACTTTTTGCTGCCTGAGAGGTTGTATTGTAATTCCACGGCCATCTCTCCGCTGAAATGGACCCAGAAAATCTCCCAAAATGTGCCTGCCGCACTTCCGTATGAATGAGGAATTCCCGGAGAAATAATCACGGCCTCGCCGGGAGCGACTCGTCCGTTGTAGTCTTTTGTTTCAAGATATCCGCTGCCGCCGGTACATATTATCAAAATTGACGAGCAACATCCTTCATTTCTTGAGATCCAGTGGTCTTCTGCCTTAGGGAAGTAACCTATATCGGTTATATAAAGCTGCTTTGTTAATCTGTCGGAATTATTATAGAATTCAGGAGGAATAACATGAAGAACCTGGTCTTTAAAGCCTTCCGGTCTGCTCATATTATCAGATTAATATAATCCAGTTTTTTATGCAATATCATGCATTCATTTGTATTTAATCATGATTTAGTATGTAGTTATCTTATGAGCAATAAAATACTTCAGGAGAATATTTTAAAGGGGCAGGTGTTATGACGTCAAGAGAACGAATAAAAAAAGCCCTCAGGCATGAAAAGCCGGACAGGGTACCGCTTGATCTGGGGGCTTCAGGGCAGAGCGGGATAAATGCAAGCGTCCTGTATCAGCTTCGGAGGGAGCTTGGGCTTAAGGATAAACCGATAGATATATGCGAACCCTTTCAGCTGCTTGGAACGATAGATGAAGATTTGAGAAAGGCCCTCGGGGTGGATACAGTACCGCTATGGTGTCCGGGAACTCTGTTCGGCACACGTTTTGACAGCTGGCGAGCGTGGCGAATGCCCGACGGGACGCCCGTCAATATGCCGGGTAATTTTCAGTATGATGAAACTGAAGACGGCGGGTGCGTGGTTTATCCGCAGGGAGATCGCAGTGTGCCGCCAAGCGTACGGCTGCCGGTAGGCGGGACTTTTTTCGATAATATTGATCGTGCGCCTGCAATAGACGAGTCGGATATGGATCCGGTACGTGATTTCAGTGAACTTTACGGGGTTTTTAGTGATGCGGACGCACTGTTTATAGAGAACAGCTGCTCAGAGCTTTTTGAGAAAACCGACTGTGCAATACATTTCAATTTCAATGGAGGGGGATTCGGTGACGCCGCTATTATACCCGGTCCCTGGGAAAAGCATCCCCGGGGTATAAGAAAACTTGAAGACTGGTATATGGCCCACTATCTTTACCCGGATTACCTGAAAGAATTATTTTCCTGGCAGACTGAGCTGGCATTTAAAAATCTTGAAATAATAAAGCAGGCTGTTGGGGATAAAATAACAACCATAAATATCTCATGTACTGATTTCGGAAGTCAGTCGGGAGAGCTTATGTCGGTGGAACATTTCAGGGAGTTCTACAAGGAGCACTATACTGCTCTTAACGGCTGGGTTCATGAGAATACAAACTGGTATTCTCATTTCCACTGCTGCGGTTCAATTGTCAATTTTCTGCCCGAGTTTGTTGAGGCCGGCTTCGATATCTTCAATCCCGTCCAGCTAAGTGCAGCCGGAATGGACGGCAGAATGCTTAAACAGGAGTACGGCGGCAAACTGACCTTCTGGGGCGGCGGGGTGGATACCCAGCAAACGCTTCCTTTCGGTAATCCGGAAGAAGTTCGTTCAGAGGTGAGGGAAAGACTTGAAATACTGTCTCCGGGAGGCGGCTTTGTTTTCAATACGATACATAATATAGTGGGAAATACGCCCGTTGAAAATGTAATAGCAATGTTTGATGAAGTAAAGTCTTTCAACAATACCGTGGTGTGAGAAAAGCAATGAATGTATATGAGAACAATTATAAGAACCTGAAATCAGTCGTTTTAGATAACAGGGACCTCAGGGTGGAAATAGTTCCGGCTGCAGGCGCGAGGACAGCCTCGATCCTCTTTAAGTCTGCAGACTGTGAACTTCTTTGGCAGAACACCGGGAAAGTGCATGCGCCGGTTAGCTATGCCCAGCCGTTTCCCGACGGTGAAAAGGCCGGGTTTGACGAAATGTTTCCAACAATCAATAAATGCCTTTGTCCGGATTTTCCATGGCGCGGGGTTGAGCTTCCGGATCACGGAGAGGTGTGGGCCATTCCCTGGAGCGATGAAAAAAGAACGGAAGATGTCGTATTCTCCGTTTTCGGCGTCAGGTTACCGTACCGGCTTTCAAAAAGGGTTCGGCTGGAAGGTTCGAGCATCAAAACTGTTTACCGGGTTGAAAATCTTTCGCCTTTTCCGATGCCTTTTCTGTATGCTGCTCATCCTCTTTTCAATGTTGATAAAGACGACCGGATAATAGTGCCGGATAACCTGACCTCAGTTATAAATGCAGTTCCTTCGGTTGATTTACCGGACTACGGGCGGGAATACGGCTGGACAAAGGAGTTTTCCGATATGCCGGAAAAAACCTGCGACGGGTACAGGAAATATTATTTCAGGCAGAAGAATACTGCAGGATGGTCTGTTTTAAGACGTGAAAAGCAGGGGTTTGAGATAAAAATGTCGGTTTCAGCTGATAAACTACCCTGGCTCGGAATCTGGATGAACTCAGGCGGCTGGGACAGTCAGTATAATCTGGCACTGGAACCGGCGAGCGCCCCGATGGATGATCCTGTGGCTGCCCGTGCCTGGGGTAACGAATCAGTTCTAAGTCCTTGTGAAGTACGGGAATGGGCGCTGGACATTGAAATTTCCGATTTTAGTTTTTAGACTGAAACCGGGGCAGCCTTACGGAAAATTTTGTCCAGTTTCCCGGACGGCTTTCAAAGGTAATTATCCCCTTATGTGTTTCGACAATATGCTGACAGATTGATAATCCGAGTCCTGTATTCATCTTGGTCATTTTAGTGCTGAAAAAGGGTTTGAAAATATCATTATTTACCTTTTCGGAAATACCGTAACCGTTATCGGAAATACTTATTTCGACATGTTCCTGGAAAGTATCAATATCAATTTTTATTTTTCCGCCGCTCAGAACCGCTTCAATTGCGTTTACAATAAGATTCATAAACAGCTGTTTAAGTCTGTTCTCATATCCCTTTATTATTATGGATTCTTTTCCATAGTTTTTAATAAGATTTATATTTTTATCTTTTAGCTTATGTCCGAGAAGAAGAATCACCTCATCCAGAAGCGAGTCGACTGAAATTGTTTTAAGCGGGTTTTTCTGAACTCTGGAAAATGAAAGCAGGCTGCCGACAATTTCAACTATACGCGCAAGTTCTCTTTTTATCTGTTGCAGTTGTTCCCTGCTTTCCCGGTCTTCAGTGCTCATGCTTAGTATTTCTACATAATTCTGAATTATTCCGAGGGGGTTATTGATTTCATGGGCAACGCCTGCCGCAAGTTCAGCTGTAGATGCAATTCGTTCAGCTCGCAGGAGGTATTCTTTCGTATCGTGTTCGGTAGAAACATCTTCCAAAAAGATATTTGTACCTATAAAGTTGCTGTTGTTGTCATAAAGTGGTATTGATTTAAAACTCAGGAATCTGCTGGTTTCTGTAAAAGTTTTTTCCCTGGAATATTCCTGTCTGCTTTTTATTGCTTCAATAATATTTTCAAGTTCATCCGAATTTATAATTGAAAAGATATCATGAAGAAGATTGCTTTCCCGTGTTTCTCCGCTCTTTTTAAGAATATTCTCTGCCGAAGTATTTATCAACAAGGGATTATTTTCACTATCCAGCACGATCATTCCTATCGGTAAATCTTTAACAATTGCCTTTTCATGGTTGGTAAAAAAGAAGAAAGGTTCGTTATTTTTTCTGTCATTATCTGAAGAATAGGCCATGTTATAAACAAGGTTTGCAAGCCTGGAAGGATCTACGGTTTTTATCTTTTCTGTTCCTGTTCTGCAGCCGTCCCGGATTACAGTTACACGATCCGCTATCCTGAAGGTTTCATCAATATTGGATGTTATATAAATTGTTGATATACCTTTTTTTCTGATTGTTCTGCAAATACTGTAGATGTCCTGCATTTCAGCCGGGGTAAGCAGTTGAGATATTTCATCAAGTACAAGAATCTTAACCCCGAGAGATAATACCCTGGCAATACTTACAATCTGCAGTTCTCCTGAAGACAGCTTTTTTAAAGGAGTATCGATATCAAGATCAATATTCAACCAGGCAAACAGATCTCTGCAGGTATTGCACATCTGTTCTTTGTCTTTTCCGGTTATAAGAAAATGGGGCATCCTGCCTATGAATATATTTTCTACAACCGTCATATTCGGTACAGTTTCAGGAGTTTGGTAAACCACGCCAATCCTGTTCTGAATTGCGGTTTTAGGGGTAAGAAACGGAAAGTTTTTATCGAAAAGTCTAATAAGCCCGCTCTGGTTTTTCAGGGCGCCCCCAAGTATTTTTGCGAAGGTTGATTTTCCTGAACGGTGATCGCCTGTCAGGGCATGAATTTCCTCTTTGTTCAGTTCGAAATCAAAACTGCAGAGCGCCTCGATATTTCCGTATGAATAATTAATATTTGATACTTCAAGTATTTTACTCATATTTACCTACAGCAAATCCAGCAGTTTCATTTTATTATAAAGTGTTCTGCGGTTAATATTCAGAAGCTCTGCAGCCTTCTGTTTTGAACCGTTGGATTTTTCCAGTGCGTCAAGAATAACCTCGCGTGTTACCTTGTCATATACATTTTTCAGATTACTGCTTTCTTCGTTTATACTGTCGCGGTATGCTTCCGGCAGGCATTCAATTCCAAGGTTGTTTTCTTCACAGAAGATGACTGCACGTTCAATGGTGTTTTTAAGTTCCCTGATATTGCCGGGCCAGTCATGCTTAAGAAAGGCTGATGAGGCCTCTTCGGTAAATTCCGTAATCTGCTTGTTGTATATAAGGTTCATTTCGTTCAGGAAATGTCTTGCAAGAGGAAGGATATCATCCTTGCGCTCGCGGAGGGACGGAATTTTTATGCTTACGACATTCAACCGGTAGAACAGGTCTTCCCTGAATTCTCCCTGTCCAACCATTTCCTGAAGATTGCGGTTTGTTGCGGCAATAAACCTGATGTCCATATGTTTTATATCATTGGATCCGACCTGTTCAAATTCTTTTTCCTGAATGACCCTGAGCAGTTTTGCCTGGGTTTTCATGCTCATTTCACCGATCTCGTCAAAAAAGATTGTTCCGCCTTCAGCTATTTCAAATTTGCCCTTTCGGTTTTCTTTTGCATCTGTAAAAGCGCCTTTCACATGTCCGAAAAGTTCACTCTCAAGAAGGCTCTCAGGTATGGCGGCACAGTTTATTTTGATATAAGGTTTTTCTTTCCTTTTGCTCATATTATGAATATAAGAGGCGAAAAGTTCCTTTCCGGTCCCGCTTTCACCGGTGATGATGACAGGGGCGTCCGTAGGCGCGGCTTTACCGGCAAACATCAACAGTTCATTAATTTTCCTGTTTTCAGTAACGATGTTCTGAATATTGTCTCTGGGGAGTCTTTTTATATTTAATATTTTTTTTATTTCAGCCAGAAGAATGCTGGTGTCTACCGGTTTTGAATAAAAGTTAATTGCACCGCAGCGCATTGCTTCGACGACATTTTCTACTGTAGCGTAACCGGATATCATAATAATCGGAATAGGAAGCTTCATTGATTTTATTCTGTCGATGAAGCGTATTCCGTCCATTCCGGGCATTTTAAGATCTGTTATTATCAGATCAAATTTAACTTTTCTCAGTACGGCAAGGGCATCATCTGCATTTGTTTCATATGATGTTTCAAAATCATGAAGATTCAGGAGTTTCGAAAGCGATATGCACATATGCTTCTCGTCATCGACAATAAGAATGGAATAAGACATAAAAGGATTATAATAAGGATGTATTAATCACTCAATGTTTTTCTTAAAAAATCTGAAATGGGAAAATATATTCCCGTAAAATCAGTTCGAGCGGGAGAGGTTTTTCCCGTTACAAAAAAATATAGATTTCAGGATAATGCATGTTATAGTATAAGTTCTTGAATGAAAAGGATTTATATAT
Organism: Spirochaetia bacterium; assembly: GCA_963675665.1. GTDB lineage: Bacteria > Spirochaetota > Spirochaetia > UBA9216 > UBA9216 > Thalassospirochaeta. Next base: position 67,622 of record OY776510.1, on the reverse strand, counting down.
TTCAGTTTCCCATCATTCTGGGTTGGCATGGATAGTGCATTATCAACGACAAACAATCATACAAAGGAGATTAATATGAAAAGAATTCTGGCATTACTAATCGCGGCGGTTCTGTTGCTGGCAGTTCTCAGCCCGGTTATTGCAGGTGGGCAGCAGGAAGCTGAAGGTTCCGAAGGGATAAAGATCGGATTCCTCGTTAAACTGGCGGAATGTTCATGGTTTCAGGATGAGTGGAGGTTTGCACAGCAGGCGGCTGATGAGTACGGTTTCGAACTGATAAAGATAAGTACTCCCGATGGTGAAAGTGTTCTTGCCGCAATAGATAATATGGCAGCACAGAATGTACAGGGATTTATTATATGTACACCTGATGTAAAGCTGGGGCCTTCAATCAAGATGAAAGCTGATCAGAATAAAATGAAGCTGATGAGTGTAGACGACCGATTTATAGGTGCCGATGGCAAACCTATGGAAGAAGTACATCATATGGGTATTTCAGCTTACGAAATCGGAAAGCAGGTTGGCAAAGCCCTTATGGATGAAGCGAAAAGAAGGGGTTGGGATCTGAGTAAAACCGGCGCGGATTGTCTCACATACGACGAGCTCCCAACAAGCAAAGAGAGAACGGACGGAGCTACTGAGATGCTTGTTCAAATGGGATTTTCCAAAGCGAATGTTTTTGAGGCTCCAACTGCTACCGATTCAACAACAGAAGGTGGATTTGACGCAACCAATATTCTTGTTGCTGCGCATCCTGAAATTGAAAACTGGCTTGTTTATTCATTATGCGACGATACGACAATCGGCGGGGTAAGAGCCCTTGAGGGTAACGGTTTCAAGGCTGACAATATTATCGGAGTTGGAATCAACGGTAATGATCTCGCAGTCGGTGAACTTGAAAAGTCCGAAATGACAGGTTTTCATGCAACTGTTCTTCTCGCAGCCAAACAGCATGGTTATGAGACTTCAGTCAATATGTATAAATGGATTGCCGACGGTGTTGAACCCGATAAAGCGATTTTTACATCAGGTGTACTTATGACCAGAGACAACTACAAGCAGGTCAGAAAAGAGATGGGTCTCGAGTAGATACAGACTGACAGATTAGACGTATAGCCGGGTTTATCGACCCGGCTATTATAAGGGAGTAAAATGACTGCTTATTTGGAATTCAAGAACATAACCAAGAAATTCCCTGGAGTTACAGCCCTGAATGATGTATCACTTTCAGTAAAAGAGGGATCGGTTCATGGGCTTGTAGGAGAGAACGGCGCCGGCAAATCAACATTGCTTAAAATATTAAGCGGTGCGCATCCGCAGACAGACGGTGCATTGTTTGTCAACGGAAAAGAATGCAGGTTTAATTCTCCGAAAGAAGCAATAGATGAAGGTACCGCAGTAATCTACCAGGAGTTGAATCTTGTGCCTGATATGTCTGTGGCGGAAAACCTTATGCTGGGGCATATACCTGTCAGAAGGGGGCTGATTGACAAAAAGGAACTTGAAAAAATCAGCCTGGAAGAGCTTGATCATCTGATGGAGAAGATTGATCCGAATACTAAAGTGAAGAATCTTCCAATTGCGCAGCGCCAGATGATAGAGATAGGCAAAGCTCTTCTTCATAATGCGAGGATAATCGCATTTGATGAACCCACATCAAGTCTTTCAGAGAAGGAAACTGCCCGGTTATTTAAAATTATTGATGCATTGAAGAAACAGGGGTGCGTCATTATTTATGTGTCACACCGGCTAAATGAAATTTTTGAAGTGTGTGACGCGTTAACAATTTTTCGTGACGGGAAGAAAATTATAACCTACGATGATATTAAAAAAGCTACACATGATGAAATAGTCAGCCAGATGGTAGGGCGAAAGATAGAAGATATTTTTTCTTACAGGGCACGAACAATAGGCGGGCCGGCTTTTACGGTAAATGACATAGCAGGTCCCGGAATTCCGGAACCGGTTAGTTTTGAAGTAAGAAAGGGTGAGATCCTTGGTTTTTTCGGACTCGTCGGCGCAGGACGTTCGGAATTGATGAGGCTGATCTACGGTCAGAATAAAAAGAAGACAGGCGAGCTCAAACTTAACGGAAGAGTTGTAGAAACAAGTTCACCGTCAGTGTCCCTTTCCGAAGGTATAGTCTTATGTCCTGAAGACCGAAAGGCAGAGGGAATAATTCCCGTCCGGGATGTTAATGAAAATATTAATATTTCCGTCAGAAAGAAATATGTTAAAGCCGGGCTGTTTCTGGACAAGAAGCGTGAAAGAAAAAATGCCGCGGATTTTATTGATAAACTTGCTATTAAAACTCCTTCGATGGAGCAGCTTGTCGGCAACCTTTCAGGAGGAAACCAGCAAAAGGTTATTATTGCCAGAAATCTTTCAATGCCGACAGAGCTGATTATTCTTGATGAGCCAACAAGGGGAATAGACGTGGGTACCAAAAGCGAGATATACAAACTTATGTATACACTCGCAGAACAGGGTAACGCGATAATTTTTATTTCATCTGAGCTTCCGGAGGTTATAGGTGTAGCGGACAGAATCCTTGTAATGAGGAGCGGCCGGATTGTCAGGGAGATTCAGCGCAGCGATGCGACGGAAGAATCGGTTCTTCATTATGCATTGCCGGAATTTGAACAGAGAGAAGATTCTACAGGAGTTAAGTTATGAGTAATATTGCAGAAAACAGCCTGGACACGAAGAGGAAGGGTGTAAAAGATATTGCCAGGAATTTATGGCAGAATTCGAGTATGCTTTTTATATATATTGTATTATTTATTTTATTGTCAATTTTTGTGCCCTACTTTTTTACCTGGCGGAACATGATTGCGCTTGCATTATCGGTTTCAATGCTTGGGATGGTTTCATGCACAATGCTGTTCTGTCTGGCTTCCGGAGATTTTGATCTTTCTGTCTCTGCGATTGTAGCCTTTTCGGGGGTAGTTGCTGCAGTCATAATTAACAGTACAGGCGCGGTCGGTCTGGGAATTCTATGCGGAATCCTTGCCGGCGGGCTTTTCGGTGCTCTGAACGGCGTTATTATTGCCAAACTTCATATAAATGCGCTTATAACTACGCTTGCGATGATGCAGATAGTCAGGGGATTTGCTTATATTGTTTCCGGAGGCCAGGCAATCAGTATTGGGAACCCGGGTTTTTTCGGACTTGGAAACAATATCTTTATCGGAATTCCCGCTCCTATCTGGATAACAATATTCTGTTTTGCGGTTTTTGCCGTTCTGATAAATAATACGACATTTGGGAAAAATACTCTGGCTATTGGCGGTAATGTTGAGGCTGCCAGGCTTGCCGGTATTAATGTTGATCGGGTAAAAATAATGATATTTACCCTTCAGGGTCTGGTCGCCGGTTTTGCAGGGGTAATTTTATCTTCAAGAATGACATCGGGTCAGCCTAACGCGGCGCAGGGATTTGAGCTGAACGTAATATCATCCTGCGTTCTCGGCGGGGTCTCATTGAACGGAGGAATTGCGCCTATCCAGGGAGCTATTGTAGGTGTTCTTATCATGGGGACTGTTCAGGATGCGATGAATCTTCTGAATATCCCTACTTTCTACCAGTATGTTGTAAGAGGTTCCATTTTGCTGATAGCAGTAATTGTTGATCAGCTTAGGCAGAACAATATGCAGAAAGCAGTGTAAGACACAATGAAAGCATTGAAAGCGGAGGTTATGGCTTCTCCGGGACATTGTCTCGGGGAAGGTCCGTTTACTGTTGCAAAAGATATTTACTGGTTTGATATTCTGGGTGAAAAAGTATTTTTTGCTGAAGCGGATCAGTTCTGTATTGAAGAACTTTCCGTTGTGGGTTTTGTCTGCTGTGCAGGGACGACTGAAGACGGAAATATAATTGCAGCAGGTTCGGACGGAATTTCAGTCTATGATACCTGCTTCAGGCTGAAAAAAAGACTTTTCGAACCTCCGTTTGACAGAAGCAAATTACGTTTTAACGATGGAAAGGTTGGTCCGGACGGAGCTTTCTGGGTCGGCTCCATGTCTTGTGACGGAGGCAAGCCTGTAGGAGCTTTGTATCGGGTAACTGATCATATTGAAAAAATTATTGAAGGAATGCTGATCCCGAACGGTCTGGGATGGAGTCCAGACGAAACGATAATGTATATAACCGATACAGGTAAAAGCATGATCAGCAGATGGAAATTTGATCGAAAGACAGGATGTATTTCTGATGAAAAGCTGTTTATCAGTTCGGAAGATATGAAAGGTGATCCGGACGGATTGACTGTTGACTCGACCGGGAATGTCTGGAGCGCTTTCTGGGGCGGAGGTTGTGTCTGCGGATTCAGCCCGAACGGTGAAATGATGGCGAAAATAAAACTGGAAGCAAAAAACCCTACCTCATGCTGTTTTTACGGGGAAGATTATTCCGGGCTTTTTATTACCTCAGCGACAGAGGGTCTCAGTAATCCTGGACCGGCAGACGGTTCTGTTTTTAGGGCAAATACAGGCACAAAAGGTCAAGCTCCCTTTCTGTTCAGATATTATTAAAAGGAAATTGCTATGAGAAAAAAGGCTTTGATAACCGGTTCAGGCCGGGGGATAGGCAGGGCTGTTGCAATTGAACTTGCCCGCCGCGGTTATGATATAGGTATTAATTACAGTAAAAGCGAAAAAGCAGCCATGGAGGTGAAAGCTCTTGTGGAAAAAAAAGGAGCTGAGGCTGTTATCATTCAGGCTGATGTTGGAAGGGTTTCAGAAATTGATCGTATGTTTGAAGAGTTTACCGAACGGTTCGGCAGGATTGATCTGCTTATAAACAATGCCGGCATAAGCAAATTCAAACCCTTTATAAAGGTCGATGAAGCAATGTGGGATGAGCTGACCGCTATAGACTGGAAGGGTACCTATTTCTGTGCCCAGAGGGCTGCTCAGCTGATGATTGAAAAAGGCGTAAAAGGCGTGATTCTTAACATGTCTTCAAACCAGAAGGATGGATGCTGGCCCACTTCCAGTATATATGGTCCTGCCAAGGCTGCCGTCGCAAAATTTACAAAGCATATCGCTATGGAACTTGCGCCCTACGGGATAAGGTCTGCGGCAATATCTCCCGGCTACACGGATGTCGGCTGGCCCGCAGACAATCCGATCCACGAGGCGGCTGCAAAGATCCCGCTGAAGCGTTTTGCCAGTCCTGAAGAGATGGCGAAGGTTATTGCGGCGCTTGTATCGGATGATTTTGCATATATGACGGGCAGCTGTCTCGATATTGACGGGGGGGCTCTTCTTCCGGTTATCACCGAGAATGATCTTGATACCGACTGGTCGTCGGTAGAAGCGACAAAGGAAATTACAGAATGAAAATAACCGATATTGAAATATTTCATGTAAAACCGCGATGGAGTTTTTTGAAGATTTCCACCGATGAGGGAACAACAGGCTGGGGCGAACCTATTCTCGAGGGGCGGGCCCGGACGGTTGAGGCCGCAGTTATGGAGCATAGGGATTTTCTGATTGGACAAGACCCTCTCAGAACCGAATATCTCTGGCAGTCGATGTACCGCAACACTTTCTATCGGGGCGGGGTCATAATGATGAGCGCTCTGAGCGGAATAGAACAGGCGTTGATGGATATAAAGGGAAAGCATTACGGCCTTCCCGTGTATGAAATGCTCGGGGGCGTTTACCGTGACAAAATAAGAATTTACGGTCATTGCTGGGGCGCCACGACTGAAAAGATTATAACACGGGCGCTTGAGCGCAAGAAAAACGGATTTACCGCAATCAAAATTCTGGTTGAACCCTTTACGGCAAACCGGGGTGTAAAACGGTATATTGAATCTCAGATAGTGCGTTTCGGCGAGATCCGGGAAGCCGTCGGGGACGATATGGATATAGCTATCGACTTTCACGGCAGGCTTAATCCGGACATTGCGATCCAGGTAATCAGGGGGATAGAACAATATTACCCCCTGTTTGTAGAGGAAGCCTGCCTGCCTGAAAACACGGACGCAATGGCGCGCATAGCCGGGGCGACCGGAGCCTCAATAGCCACCGGCGAGAGACTTGTCGGTCGGGGAGCTTTCCGTCCGCTCTTTGAATCAGGCGCTGTTAATATTGTTCAGCCTGATCTCTGCCATGCCGGGGGAATAACCGAGGTGCGCCGCATAGCTGCAATGGCTGAAGCATATTACTGCAAGGTTGCTCCTCATAATCCGTTGGGCCCGGTTTCGCTTGCGGCAAATATACAGCTCGGCGCCTGTACTCCAAACTTTCTGATAGCTGAGCACTTCGGCATGAAGGAAGAGTGGGACCTCGGAGTGGGGTATCTTGCCGATCCCTTCAGGGTTGAGGATGGTTATGTGAAAATCAATAATAAACCGGGTCTCGGTATCGAGGTGAATGAGGAAGTTGTCGCTGAACGTTCATACGACGGTTCCTGGGATTCGCCGAGACTTTACGCCGATGACGACGGGACAATTGTCGACTGGTAAGAGGAACATGCCCTGATGGGCAGGATCTGATTATATTGAAATAAATTAATGTCATATTGAATTGCGGGCTCTGAAATTCCAGTGCTACCCTGTGTAAAACAATTAAAGGAGAATGTCATGAAAAAGAGTATTTGTCTTGTACTGACAGTAATGATTCTTGCAGGCTTCTGTTTTGCAGGCGGGCAGCAGGAAAGCGGAGAAGACGGGGAACTTGTTGTAGCTTTTTCCCAGATGGAAATCAACAACGCCTGGCGTGTTGCGGAGACCGGAAGCGTTAAGTCCGAAGCAGAAAAACGCGGTGTAAAACTTATCTATACTGATGCCCAGGGCGATACCGCCAAACAGGTTTCGGATGTCGAGGACATTATCGCAAACAATCCGGATTATATTCTGCTTGCTCCCAGAGAGTTCGACGGAATAGCCCCCGCTCTTGAAGCGGCAAAGGAAGCCGGTATTCCGGTTATCCTGATCGACAGGGATGCGGCCGGTGTTCCGGGTGTAGATTATGTCACATGTATCAGGGGCGATTTTGTTAACGCGGGTCGTCAGGATGCGCAGCTTCTGGCTAATCATTTCGACGGGAAGGACGCAAATATAGTCGTAATCACCGGTACCCCGGGCTCTTCAGTTGCAATTGATCTTCAGAAGGGGTTTGAAGAGGAAATTGCGAAGTACCCGAACCTGAACATTATTGCCGTACAAAACGGTGAATTCACAAGGGGTATAGCCCAGGCGGCAATGGAAAATGTTATTCAGTCATACGGCGACCAGATTGATGCTGTATTCGGTCATGATGACGAGTGCGCAATCGGCTCCATTCAGGCTCTTAAGGCTGCCGGAATTGCTCCGGGTAACGATGTTGTAGTTGTAGGTTTCGGAGGGTTTAAGGATGCCGCTAAAGCAATTCTCGCCGGCGAGATGCTTGGCACTATCGAATGTACCCCTTATTTCGGACCGATTTCTTTTGATACCATCGAAAGGCTTGAGGCGGGAGAAAAGATTCCTGTTTTTATTGAGAACAAGGGACGCGAAATAACCATTAAAAATGCTGAAGCATATTTGCCTGAAGCTTTCTGATTATCTTTAAAAACAGAAAACAGCCCGGTCTTTTAACAGGCCAGGCTGTTTTTGCCACATAAACAACGGATGAATTATGAACGCAAAAATACTTGAAATGATATCTATTTCAAAATCTTTCACCGGGGTCAGGGCGTTGTCTGAAGTCGATTTGTCGATATCTGAAGGCAGTGTGCATTCGATAATGGGAGAGAACGGCGCCGGGAAATCGACGCTGATTAAGGTGCTTACCGGGCTGTATAAAAAGGATGCAGGAAAAATTATTTTTAACGGGAATGAAATCAATCCACGAAACCCCCTGGATGCGCAGCATGTCGGTATCAGTACAATTTACCAGGAGCTGAATCTTATTCCCACATTGTCGGTTGCAGAGAATATATTTATAGGAAGAGAAATGAAGAGGAACGGTCGTATCCTCTGGGACGAAATAAACCGGGGAGCCGAAGACCTTTTGCAGGGGCTATGCATTGATGTTGATGTCACTCTGCCTCTTAACAGGTTCGGTGCGGCCATTCAGCAGATGGTGGCTATAAGCCGGGCTATTTCAATAGAATCAAAGCTGGTCGTAATGGACGAGCCAACCTCTTCTCTTGACGATGATGAAGTTAAAATCCTTTTTAACGTTATTGAAGAACTTAAAAAACGAAATATTGCAACAATATTTATCAGTCACAGATTAAGCGAGGTTTTTCATATTTCGGATGAGATAACAATTCTCAGGGATGGAAAACTTGTCGGAAGCTATAAAACGGACAATATCTCACAACTCGAACTTGTGACACTTATGATCGGGCGCGATGCGACCAATCTTTTAAAGAATGTGAAGGAAAAACGAATAGATTACAAAAATACCAAACCCTTCATAACAGCAGAAAATATCATCCGAGGGAAAAAACTTAACGGTGTTGATTTTGAAATACGGCGGGGTGAAATTCTCGGATTCGCAGGACTTCTCGGTTCCGGCCGGACCGAGCTTGCCCGGATACTTTTCGGAGCGGACAAACCTGAATCCGGAAGGATTTTGATCAACGGGGAACGGGTTGTTTTTAATAAACCGAAAGAGGCAATCTCCAGGAATATTGCTTTCTGTTCGGAAAACCGGAAAAGCGAAGGAATCTTCCCGTTTTTATCAGTTAAGGAAAATCTGACTATTGCAAGTCTGAAGCGGTGCAGCAGGGGTGGTGTGCTGGACAAAAGAAAACTGGACAGGTTATGTAATGAATTTACAGAAAAAATCAGAATTAAAACTCCATCGCCGCGTGAAAGGATTCGTAATCTCAGCGGCGGTAACCAGCAGAAAGTGATTCTATCCCGGTGGCTTGCAGTTCAGCCTGAGCTTATAATTCTGGATGAACCTACGCGGGGTATTGATGTAGGCGCAAAAGCTGAAATTGAGAAGATTATTCAGGAAATGGCGGCCTCCGGAATAAGTGTGGTAATGATATCGTCTGAATTTGAGGAACTGATTCGTGGCTGCGACCGGGTTATTGTAATAAGGGAAGGTCATATAACAAAAGAACTTTTCTACGAAGAAATAACCGAGAAAAATATAATGGAAGCTATAACTCATGGAAGCTAATAAACGTACCTTGTTGATAGAAGGAAGCGGGCTGATAATCCTTGCAGTCCTTATAATATTCAACAGCATTTTCACGAAGAATTTTCTTCAGGTAACTACCATGTGGAATATGCTGATGCAGATATTTCCGGTAATGCTGATATCATTCGGCATGACGATGGTAATAGGTACCGGAGGTATCGACATTTCCGTCGGCTCAATCATGGCTTTTACCTCGATTGTCGTCGCAAAATTTATAATCATCTTTGAATGGAATATTTATCTTTCTGTGCTGATTGCCCTTGGCGCGGCAGCGCTTTTTGGAATTTTCAACGGTTTCATAATTGCAAGGTTCAATATTCAGCCGATTATTGTAACGCTGATCTTAATGATGTCGGGAAGGGGGGTTGCCCAGCTGGTAAACGATGCAATGATAATCTCTTTTTACGACAACGCATTTACCGATCTTGGTTTATATAAATTTGCTGGGCAGATTCCCGTTCAGGTTGTTATTCTTGTCCTTCTGTTTTTTGTATGCAGGTTTATTATTCAGAATACAGCCTTCGGTAAAAATATTGAGGCCGTGGGAGATAACCGGACTGCTGCACGACTTGTCGGTGTGGATATGCTTAAGACTATTATGATTGTTTACGTCATAAATGCACTTCTGACTGGAACCGCAGCTATTTTTGAAACAGCACGAATATGTGCTGCTGATCCGAATACAATAGGACGTAATATTGAAATGGACTGTATTGCGGCAGTGGCTATCGGCGGTACGTCGATGAGCGGCGGAAGGCTTAAGCTTACAGGGACGGTTGTAGGGGCGCTGATTATTCAGTTTATCACCACGATGGTTAATATGAACAATATTCAGTATGCATATTCACTGATTATCAAGGCCGCGATTATCCTTATCGTGCTTTATGTACAAAACCGGAATAACAGATAGGGGTGTTATGATGAAATTGCCTGAGAGTAATACACTAAAAGAAAGACTGATAGAGAACGGGGCGCTTATCTCGATGATAATTCTTTTCATTGCGGCGGCGGCTCTTTACAGGAATTTTCTGCAGTACCGGAACCTTACCAACATTTTAAGGCAGGTCAGCATGCTCGGTCTTGTCGGTTTCGGGATGACATTTGTTATCCTTATTGGGGGAATAGATTTATCGGTTGGATCAATCGTCGGATTATCGGCAGTGCTTACGGCCTATTTTACCCGTTACGGAATCCTTCCGGCAGTTGCTGTTCCGCTTGCGGTGGGGCTATTAATCGGCCTGATTAACGGGGCTTTGGTTACCTTTGCCCGTATTGTCCCGTTTATCGGTACGCTTGTAATGATGATTGCGCTTCGGGGGGTTATATATATTTTTACGGATATGACGACTATAACTGTTGATAAGGCTTTAGACAGTTTCAAGTTTCTGGGTCGGGGATATTTATTGTACCTTCCCGTCCCAGCCTGGATTATGATAATCGCGGCTTTCATTTTTTCTTATATCCTTAAATATACATCCTTCGGAAGGGCAGTTTATGCGCTGGGTGGAAACGAAGAAGCTGCCGGCATGATGGGTCTAAAAGTTACCAAGATAAAGATAGTCTGTTATATTTTAAACGGAGGGCTTGCAGCGCTTGCCGGATGTATTCTTGCCTCAAGGCTCGGGGCCGGACAGTTTGTAGCCGGAACAGGCTGGGAGCTTGATGCCATTGCCGCAGTCGTTGTCGGGGGAACACTTCTGACCGGAGGCCAGGGAAAGATTGTAAACACCTTTATAGGCGTTCTGATATTCGGCCTGATAACCAATATAATAAATCTTAACGGTTCAATAAATTCGTGGTGGCAGGTCATTATAACCGGGCTGCTGCTGCTGTTTGTTGTGATACTACAGAGTAGAAAATATATGAAGAGCGAAGACTGATGAAAAGTGTGGACGGTGATGCCCTTCTGTCTCACGACAGTGTTCGGGTTACATCAGGGCAATACCGCGGGGCGTCGGCCGTTATTTTAGAGAATAATTACCTCAGGCTGGTTTTCAGACCGGAAGCGGGCGGCAGGATGATTCAGATGACTATGGGCGGATATGATTTCCTCTGGGAAAATAATGAGCTCAGCGGTCTCCCCGTCCCTGCCGGGGGATTGGACGGGGACGGAGGCTGGCTTAACTGGGGCGGGGAAAAGATCTGGCCGTCACCCCAGGGTTGGGCCCGGGGATTCTACAGGAATTTCTGCAGTTTTAAAGGCCTTACACAGAATGACTGGAATGCTGGCCCCCCCATGGCCGGGATTGACGGCAGAAAGTGGGACTGCAGGGTTTCAGACGGCTCTCTGATTATGAAAAGTTCGGAGAACAATGAATTCGGGATCAGTTTTACCCGTGAAATCAGGACTTTCGATAATTCTACACGTATCAATGTGTTTGTTGAAATGGTTAACACGGATAATATTATGCACAAATGGGGAATCTGGACAAATTCCCAACTTAATCCTGTCGACAGGGATCTTGTTATTACTGTTCCGATAAATAAAAGCAGCATTTACCCTGAGGGGTTTTCTCAACAATTCGGCCTGGTGGGAACGAACCAGGTTTCTGCTGATTACGAAAGTATGCTGCTTGAGGTAAAGTATAAAAACGAGGTGGCTAAATTCGGCATCGATTCCGACGGAGGCTGGATTGCGACAACGGACAGATTTTCAGGGAAAGCTTATGTTAAAACATTTTCATGGTATCCGGGCGGGCAGTATCCTGACAATTCTTCAGTCGAAATCTGGCTGAATGGTTCCGGTGCCTTTTACGGATTCGACAGAAAAATAGTACTGCCTGATAATGAGAAGCAGTTTGTTGAAGCTGAACTTCTCGGCCCCCTGACGGAATTGGAACCCGGCGGGAAAACCTGTTTTATTTATAATATATATACTGTAACAATACAGCCCGGCAAGCATATTGCCTCCGTAGCCGGAGGCGGGGTGTCCGTCGGTGAAACAGAAATTTTATCTAAAGACGGCATATTGTCTCTCTCCGCATCGCTGGGCGTGTTTTATTCCGGAGAAATAAGTTTAAGGCTTTTCAACCGTGGAGGCATATGCGTTTCGGAAATTGATACTGATATTGAGGTCAGTCCTGAACTCCCTGTTTTGTTAGACGGTTACCGGTTTGAACCTGGGGCAACGGGTGAAATCTCCAGCATACAGATATGCGTTAAAATAAAAGGAGGAAGTAGTTTATTACTGGAAGAGATAAAAGTTTGCTAAATTTCAGAACAAAACTGCTGTTCTCATTTTTTATCCTGTCTACCGTTCCGGCAGTGTGGACAGGTGTCTTTTCCTATAAACTTTTGTCTGATTCAAGAAAGGATCTGGTGATATCTTATACCGAAGATGCAATAAACCGGCTCGCAGACGATATCAACCAGGTTCTTGAGGAAGCAGTTCATCAGACCGGGGTAATAAGAAATGATCCTGAATTTCAGGAGATCCTTAAACAGGAACCTTCCGACTGGGTTGATGAATATAATCTTCAGCGAAGGGGTGATATGCGTTTGAGCTCGCTTATCGGAAGCCGGGAGGGGGCAATGAGTGTTTATGTCTCGGGCATGAACGGCATTGTTTTCAAGTCGAGTTTCTTTTCCATAAAGGAGGATGATTTCAGGGGGAGCAAATGGTTTACAGAAATAATCATATCCGGAAAACCGGTATGGTTTCCTCCGCACGAAGGCTCTTTTGTAGCCCGGACTTTAAACAGCAGGCTTGTATCATTGGGCGTGCCGGTAATGGATAAACTGAGCGGAAGATTCCTTGGAGTAATTCTTGTTGATATAACCGAAACACATCTCAATAATCTTTCAGACTTCAATATCGGCGAAACCGCCAGGATGCTGATAAATTATTCCGATTCGGAAGAGCTTGTAATACGTCCGCAGAGCAATATTTATATTTACGAAAACGGTGTGGATAAGATATATAAGCCGACGCCTGAGATAAGTCTGAGCCGCAATGATCTTACCATCAGCAAAAAGTTGCTTCCGGACGGATGGTCGCTTAATGCTGTAATTTTTACACGTCAGATTGAAAAGGACTTTGATATACTGACATATAATATTGCCCTTGTTATTTTTCTTACAATCTGCCTTTGCATTCTGCTTTCTGTAATAATTTCGAGATCAGTGATGAAACCTGTAGAAAAACTGTCGTCGCTTATGATGCTGGCAAGGGGAGGTGATTTATCGGTACGTTATACATCCAACAGGCATGATACGATAGCTGAACTTGGGTTCAGCTTCAATGAACTGCTCAGTAAAATAAAACAGCTGCTGGAAGATATTGAAGCCGAACAGAAGAATCTGAAAAAAGCCGAACTGAGAGCGCTTCAGGCACAGATAAATCCACACTTTTTATACAATACCCTGGATTCAATAAGCTGGCTTGCACGGGAGAAAGATTACGAAAACATTATTGAAATGAATTATGCACTGACGAGTATGCTTCGAACAGGATTAAACAAAGGTAACGATATTATACCGTTGCATGAAGAGATAGAGCATTCCCGAAATTATCTGATAATACAGAAAATCAGATATGAGGATTCATTTGATTACGATTTTAATATTGACGAAAGTATTCTTGACAGCAGTATTCTTAAATTGCTGATTCAACCTCTTATCGAGAATGCGATCTACCACGGTGTGCGAAGAAAAAGACGTACGGGTAAAATTGAGATAGATGTTTTTGAAGAGAATTGTAATGTTGTGATCGAGGTTAACGATGACGGTCCCGGAGCTGAAGCTGAAGACTTTTCAAGATTAATTAATGAGCTGGACAGGGATAATTATACAGGAGGTACCCATTACGGGTTAAAGAATGTGAACGACAGAATACGTATTTTTTACGGAAGTGCCTTCGGGCTTATATTCAAAAACAGAAATCCCGAAGGGTTTGCCGTAAAAATGGTTCTGCCGTATAAAAAAGGAGTTTCGGTTTGAAGGTTGCCATTATAGATGATGAACGCAAAATTCGTGACGGGGTATTCAAACTGATTGACTGGGATAGTTTCGGGCTGGAGGTCATCGGAAGATACGAAGACGGAGAAGTAGCCCTGAATGCCTTTAAAAATGAAATGCCCGATATCGTTATCACTGATATCAAAATGCCTTTTATTGACGGAATTGAACTGATTGAAGAATGCCGGAAATGGAATAACAAAATCAAATTTATTATTCTTAGCGGTTATGATGAATTTTCACTTGCCCGAAAGGCGCTGAGGGCGGGTGCAGTTGATTATCTGCTGAAACCTGTTAAAAAAGATGAACTTGAATCGTTACTGAGTAAAGTAGCCGGCAGCATCAATGAAAGAATTGTTAAAAATATATTCAGAGAACTGATATTTGAAGATGAAGCGAATAAGAACCTTGTTAAAAACCTTGATTATTGTGGAATTACAGATATTAGACAGTTAATGGTTATGGTTGTAAAGACAGATGTTAAAATTGAAACACAAAAATCAGCTGCTGCTGTAATTGCGGCGGGAAAATATACTGTAATTATCGTTTCCGGCACTAATGTACAGGACTGCAGGCAGAAGTCTGAAGAGCTGGTTTGCAGGTTTCCGTCCGATTCATTTACAGGTATAAGCTCCGCAACCAGTAAACCGCTGAAATTAAAAGAACTGTATCGCGAAGCTTTGAATGTATGTCTTAATTCCTCAAGATTTTCAGGCAGGAAAAGCGCTGAATATTCAGCTCTGATGAAATTCCCGAAGGCTGAAGCCTCTGTTGTTGAGGAAGCAGGTTTGAGATTGTTTGATGCAGTAAGAAGGTTTAACTGGACTGACTCGGAAAAAGCTGTAAAAGAGATTGAAGCAGTTTTTTCGGACTGTATTGTGGAAAAATCCTCCGCTGATTTTCTTATGTCGGGGCTGTTTAAAGAAGGTCTTGAACTGATAAAAGCGCAGATGATTAACGCTGATTTCAGGAAGTACGGGGCGGTTCAGAATGATTGTGATATCTCAGAAATCCCGGGAATAATTAAAAACACGGTAAGTCATTTGTTTGAGGACATTGCAGGCGGAAGCAGCAGGAACAGCCGCAGGGAAATCCGGCAGGCTTTGCAGTGTATACTTGAAAACTATTCGGATAAAAACCTTGATATGGCTGTTGTTGCGAATGCTGCCGGTATAAGTCAGGGATATTTCAGTACTCTTTTCAAGAGCGAAACAGGGACAAGTTTTTCTGATTATCTTTGCCGGTACAGAATAGACATTTCCAGAAAATTGATCAGCACAGGAGCTTACCGAAATTATGAAATTGCAGAACTTGCCGGATTCAGGAATTCCGCCTATTTCTGTTCAGTTTTTAAAAAGATTACCGGTCTGACTCCCGGAGAATACCGAGATAACCTTATAAAACTTTCTATCTGATAGCCAAGGATATTTTTTCTGAGGCGGTTTTTACGGCTGTAATCAGTTCCTGAAGCAGTTTATCTGATTTGCGGACTGAAGGCAGCGAGACGCTGAAGGCGGCGATAGTACTTCCTGAAGAATTGGTTACCGGGGCGGCAATACAATAAACCCCGTCTTCATGTTCTTCACGGTCTTCGGCGTAGCCCTCAATTCTGATATTGTCGATTTCCTGCAGCAGCTCCTGAACTCCCGCTATGGTGTTTTTTGTGTATTTGATAAAACGGGTTGTTTTTATATATTCATGGAGCTGTTTTTCAGGCATTCCGGCCAGAAGAACTTTGCCTATTCCTGTGCAGTACAGCGGCGCATGACTTCCTGTTTTTGAGCTCATTACGACCCTCAGGTTTCGTGTTGATTCGCGTTTGTCCAGGTATACAAGTTCGTCGTTATCAAGAACCGCCAGGTGTATAGTCTCCTGGGTCTTATGATGAAGGTCGTCAATAAAAGGTTGGGCGATATCTTTTATATTTTTTGTTTCCCTGACTGAAGAGGCTAAAGTGAGAATTTTTGGCGACAGCGAATAAAGGCCTGAGCTTTCATCCTTTCTGACATACCCGAGTTGTACCAGGGTTCCCAGCAGGCGGTAGGTTGTGCTGCGATTAATGTCTGTTTCTTCGATAATCCGGGTTGCGGTAAGGCTGTTTCTTCCGATCAGCTCAAGAAGTCCAAGGGCTTTTGCAACGGTCTGTGCGGTATCCATGAATGAAGTATAACAGTATGCCTGAATAAAGACAACTGAAACTGAAATAATAACTTTTTGTTGTACCGATTATAGAGACTTGTGTCCCTATAATTTGACACAAGTCTCTAATAATGATACTATCGATGATGCAAATACCCTTAAGGAGAGCAGATATGAAAAAGATGATCCCGGACGATCTGGAAAAAAAGATAGAAGAAGCCGGTATAATTGCAGTACTGGTTATTAATAATGCTGAAAAAGCAGTTCCGCTGGCCAGGACGCTTATTAACAGCGGAATTTCCGCCATGGAACTGACGTTGAGAACTGATGCTGCGTTGGATTCGCTAAAAAGTATTAGTGCCGGGGTTCCGGAGATGACAGCGGGAGCCGGGACGGTTCTAACTGCCGGCCAGGTCTCGGAAGTGAAAGCTGGCGGTGCTGATTTTGCCGTTGCCCCCGGACTGAACCCTGAGGTTATGGCAGCAGCTGCTGCGGCAGATATCCCGTTTGCCCCCGGAGTCTGTATCCCTTCTGAAATTGAATGTGCTGTTGAAGCCGGGTGCCGGGTACTAAAGTATTTCCACGCGGAGGGAATGGGCGGAATGAAGTACCTGAAGGGTATAAACGGTCCGTATAAATTCCTGGGATTAAGGTATATCCCGCTGGGGGGGCTGAGTATAAATAACATGAGGACTTATCTTGAGGCGCCGGAAGTAATAGCTCTCGGCGGCAGCTGGATTGCCCCGGCAGATCTGATAGACATCGGCGACTGGGATTCAATTGCGCGTAATGCGGATAAAGCAGTTAGAATAATGAAAGAGGTAAGGGGAAGCTGATGAGTGCCAAAACAGTTGTAACTTTCGGCGAAATTATGGGCAGGATTGAACCTGAGGGGTTTATGAAATTACGGCAGGGAATGCCGGGGCATCTTTTTATAAGCTTTTCAGGTGCGGAAGCAAATGTTGCTGTATCAAACCAGGTGATGGGAAGGCAGGCAAGGTTCATTTCAGCCCTGCCTTCAAACGCAATCGGGCAGGCATGTCTTGATTCCGTACGGAAATTCGGAGTGGATACTTCTTTTATCCATACAGCCGACGGCAGACTAGGGCTCTATTTTGTTGAAACAGGCGCCAACCAGCGGCCGAGCAGTGTAATATACGACAGGCAGCATTCCGTAATATCTGAAACTCCGGCTGAATCATATGACTGGAAAGGCGCTTTCCGCGGTGCAGATTGGTTTCACATAAGCGGGATAACGCCTGCTGTTTCAAAAACAGCTGCAGAAGCATCACTTGTCGCGATCAAGGAAGCCAAAGCTTCAGGACTTACTGTTTCATGTGATCTTAATTACAGAAAGAAACTATGGAATTGGGAGCCGGGGACTTCACGGCGGGAACTTGCGGAAAAAATCATGAGGGGAATGCTGCCCTTTGTTGATGTGGTTGTAGGCAATGAGGAGGACGCCTGGGATATTCTTCAGATAAGGGCTGGTGATACGAATGTTCATTCCGGCAAGCTGGAGATTGAGAGGTATCCTGATGTTGCGAAACAAATTATCAGACAGTTCCCAAATGTTTCAAAGGTTGCCATAACATTGAGGGAAAGCCTGTCTGCAAGCCACAACAACTGGGGTGCTATGTTGTATGACGGTAAAACAGAAAAGGCTTTTTTCGCGCCTTTATGCGGTGAAGAATACAGTCCCTATGAAATAAAGAATATTGTTGACAGGGTAGGGGGAGGCGACGCCTTTTCTGCCGGGTTGATTTATGCTCTGACTGATGATGAGCTTTCTGAAAACCTTCAGGAAGCTGTTGCTTTCGGCGTTGCTGCTTCATGTCTCTGCCATTCAATTATGCATGATTTTAATTATTCAAGTCGTGATGAGGTAATGTCTCTTATGAAGGGAGATGTTTCAGGGCGGGTAAAGAGATAATCATAATTATGCAATCCGGAGACTACTCCGGATTGTGTTTATATCTGACCAAAACTGTTTACATTAAGTAGAATAGGTGTCATTATTAATCCAAGAAAGATTTCAGCGAGGTCGGAGATGCATAATAAACTGCCGAAAAAAAGAAAAATAACAGGCATTGTAAGAAACCTTAATGAAGTATTTCAGAAAGGCATTGAGTTTTTCTGGATAGGTCAATCAGGATTTGTGATGAGCACAGGGAAGAGTCTAATTTTGATCGACGCCTATCTTTCAAATTACCTTGAAGCAAACCACGGTTCATCACCATATTCTCACAACAGAATGATACCTCCTCCGGTTGATGAAAATGTTCTTCATGAAATTGATTATGTTCTGATAAGCCATGGGCACGAAGATCATCTTGACCCGGATCTTATCAGAAAGCTTTCTGCAATTAATCCGGCTGTTGTTTACCTTGCTCCTCCGGGCTGCAGACAAAGTCTCCTGGAGCTTGGCGTAAAGCCTGAAAAGATAACAAACATCAGTTATGACCGTGATGTAATCATTGAAGACAGATTTGTAATAAGCGCCTGCCCTGCAGCTCATCCGGAGCCGCTTTTTGATCCTGAACGCGTTTGGGCCTTGTCTTACCGGCTGAATTTCGGCAGTAAATCAATATTTTTTGCCGGTGATACTACTGTTTTCCCCGAACTTACCGACTGGCTTATTTCCAAGCAGTTTGACCTGTTGATTTTACCTGTAAACGGACGTGATCCGGTAAAAGAAAGCAACGGAATTGTAGGAAATATGAATCTTGAAGAAGGTCTTGTTCTCTCTGCAATGCTGGATACGCCTGTGCTCGGTACCCATTTCGGAATGTTCGCGTTCAATACGGTAGATCCGCATACTCTTTTTCATCAGATTGAGAATTTCAGAATGAATGAGCGGGTAGAACTTACAGAGTTGAATGTAGTTTATTCACTTTAGGTACAGCTTGAAAGATGAAGGAGGCAGGAGCTGTTTTTACTTTCCCGGAAAACATTCAACTATTTTTATGCCGTTTGTTGTTGTCAGTTCAGTATTTTTTGCAGCAAAGGGAAGAAAGAAGTATTGTCCTTGTTTAACTGTTTCGGAAAAACCGCTGTATTTAATAATTGCCTCGCCTTCTATCGGGATAATTATTGACGGTCCCCGGTTTAATTTAAATGAGCCTGATTTGATATTATAATAATTCATATTAAAATTCTTTGTCTGTTCGTTTGAAATAAGCTTTTCAGCATGGATGTTTTTATCGTCCGCTATAATTTCCGGAATTACTTTACCCTTATGAACAATAGCGTCTCCTGTAGGAGCTTTAAAATCAAAGCAATCGATGGCATCCTCTTTCTTAAGACCCTGAAACATTTCAGGTTCTTCCATATGTATGGAATCACACCAGTGTTCACTTAATACAACAAAATCGGTTGCTTCCTGTATTTCAAGGACAAGGCAACCTTTGCCGATTGTATGTGGAATACCTCCGGGAACAAAATATACATCGCCTTTTGAGACTTTTAGTGAATTTAAAAGAGACGGCATTATATCTTTGTCTGTCTCACTTTTATCCAAAGCTTCAATGAAATCTTCTTTTTTTATTCCGTCTTTAAATCCGTAAAATATTTCTGCATCTTCCTCCGTCGACAGGAACAGCCATGCTTCTTCTTTTCCTGTCGGGCTGTCGAAATATTTTTTTGCAGACAGACTGTCAGGGTGGGTTTGAACGGGAAGCCTCACCGCGCTGTGAAACAGTTTTGCGAAAATGTTAAAGTTTGATATATTCCCTAGCATTTCCCCGGGATAAGAATCAAGAATTTCTTTGAATTCTATATCTGTTCCTTTTATTCTCGAGAAGCCGTAATTTTTAATATTATCATGGGGAGTTCCTATTGCTCTGACAGTAGATGCTATCCACTCTTCCGGATAATAAGTATTTTCATTTTTATCTGCATAAAAATTACTGAACAGGCTTCCGCCCCGGTAAACCCTGTATACACGGTTACGATTAAAGAATAAAGGTTTGTTATAATAGGTACTTAAATCCATTTTGTATCAGCTCCTGTAATTGATTATCGGTATATCTTAACTTGTATTTTATTAAACGCCATTTAGAAATAAATACAATCTTTATGTTAACAACGGATAAAGGTTTGTTTTTTACATCTTCTATAACTGTTTGAGACTCTGAATTTTATTTTTTGTCTTCTTTGTCAGTTTCCGTCAGCTTTTTTAAATAATCGGTATTAATAGACTCCATTACATATTCGATTATAGTGTCTCTTTTCAGGTGCTTTTTTATATCCGATTCATCCAGCAGCAGCTGGTAGGGTTTTACATTCAGGATTCTGCTGAATTTTTCAATCAGCGCCGCTCCGGGGAATTTCTTGCCCCGCTCAAGTGCGCTGAGATGGTTTTTTGAACAGCCTGCCAATTCAGCAAGCTGTTCCTGAGTAAGCTTCTGCATTTCGCGGTATCGTTTCAGATTGGCCGCCATGGAATCATTAACCGACATTTTATAAACCTCTCAGCGTTACTGGTTTATTATTGAACAGCCGGACGATTCAGACAACAAGCTATAAGATTTATATGTATCTGTTGATAAATCTTAAAGAATTAGTGAATGAGTGTAATATTGAAATAAAAACGGATATCCTGTAAGAAGGATATCCGTCATCCATAAATTAAATATATTTATGCATAGCTGTCCAAAATAAGGACTATTAATAGCCTGAATCCCTGGTTATAATGAATTGAGCGGGCAAGCTTAAATCATTACAACGGAAGGAAAACAGGCAATGAGTTATAAGAATAGCATTTTAAATCAGATACTTCAAATCATTCCGAGACATGAATTTGAAAGATCTGTCAGAAAGTATAAAGGAGATTTTGCTTCAAAAGGATTCTCCTGTTGGGAACAATTTGTTTCAATGCTGTTTGCCCAATTTACAGGACAGACCGGACTTAGAGGCATAGAAACAGCATTGGATTCGATTAAAAACATGCTTTATCATTTGGGGGTAAAAAAGATTAAACGCTCAACACTTTCCTATGCAAATAACAACAGACCCTCAGAAATTTATGAAAATGTATTCAATAACCTGCTGACAAAGATCCTTAAAATGAAAAGGTCTCATAAGCATAGATTTAAAAATCCGCTGTACAGTGTTGATGCGACAACCATCGATTTATGCCTGTCAGTATTTCCATGGGCGAAGTTTAGAAAGAATAAAGGCGGAATCAAACTTAATGTAAAACTTGATCACAGCGGATATATTCCGGACTTTGTATCTGTTACAACAGCTCAAACCCATGAGCTTAATTCACTCAAGAAAATGAAATTCAATAAAGGTGATGTAGTTGCATTCGATCGGGCCTATACAGATTTCAAATTATTTGCAAGTTATTGTATTGCAGGCATTTATTTTATTACTCGTATGAAAAAGAATGCAGATTATAAAGTTGTTCAAAGAAATAATGTTTCAAAATATGAAAATATTTCATCAGATCAAATAATTGAAATGCGAGGATACTACACCAGCAAGAAGTGTCCACTCCAATTACGGCGAATTAGAATAAAAGATCCGGAAACAGGAAAATATATTGTAATTCTTACAAATCAGCTTGATTGGGCACCTACAACAGTTGCTGCTGTCTATAAGGACAGATGGCAGATAGAAATATTCTTCAAAACAATCAAACAGAACCTGAAAATAAAGAAGTTTTTTGGAACGACGAAAAATGCAGTAATGACTCAGATCTGGATAGCATTGATAACTCATCTGATGCTGCAATATCTGAAGATGTTATCTTCCGGTGGATGGACTCATTATTCGCTTATGAAATTGCTTCCATCAATCCTGACGACCAGAAAAGATCTCTGGAATATTCTGAATAAACTACCGCCGCCCGGCAGAAATGAGCCAGGCTTAAAACTTCAAATGGAGCTGTTATGATTGTTTTGGACAGCTATGATATTTATGTATTAATCATTAAGCTCTTTATCGATTGCTTTTTCAGCTTTTTTCTGATTTTTGAATTTCATGCGGGCCGATATAATACCGCCGTTGTAACCGTGCCAGTGGGTATATTTAAGTCCTACTGCAAAATTATCTTCAATCCAGTAATTCAGACCTGAATTAAGTATCAGGCCGAGCGGAAAAGAGTAATTAGGCATAAAATCAAAACACGCCCCTACTTCAACAACAAAGTCCAATGGATCAAGAAATTCTCGAAGCTCCTTTCCTCCAAGATCCTTGAATCCAATATGTGCAGTGCCGGCTGCACCCACGCCGATATCAAAAGCCGGAAAACCTATTCCGACCCGCCCCATTAATTTGGCGCCCAGATCCAGAAATGATACTCCGTCCAGGTCCGGTTTCAACAGAATCATTTCGGCGGCGGGGTATATGGATATTTCCACTGCGTTTCGCGTTTCAAACCCTGCGTCCAGGCTGAGGGCTATATTGCCTTCCTTGTAGTTGCTGTCCCATTTAACGTTATCTGCCGAAAGAAATGCCGTAAAGGCAATAAGGAGAATCAGAATTAAAGTAAGCTTTTTCATCAAATAATATCCTTTAATATTAAGTATTGGCCTATTATACAGATATTTTCTGATAATCTCCAATACTTTTGGAGAATTGGGAATTTCGTTAAAAATTATACTTGCATTTTAATTTCCACAGCAGGATAATCAATTATAGATGATCGAAAAATATAAATATATTGTAGACACATCACGGGATTTTATTACTTTAATAAACAGAAATTATGTTTATGAAGTTGTAAATCCGGCATACGAAAAGATTATACAGAAAACGAAAGATGAAATTCTTAACCATTCGGTTTCAGAGCTTTGGGGAGATGAAATTTTTAAAAATACGCTGAAGGCTTACCTGGATCGATGTTTCCTGGGAGAAGAGGTCCATTATGTCGAATCCTTTAAATTCGGCATTGAAGTCAGGTATATGCATGTGTCGTATTACCCGTACAGGGAAAATGGAAAAGATGTTTCACATGCGCTTGTTTTTACTCATGATATTACCAAGATGGGAAAGATCGAATCCAAACTGATAAACTATGAATACCGCGATCCGCTTACAGGATTGTTTAACAGGAACTCTCTTGATATCATCCTTGACATGGAACTGGAAAAAGCAAAGCGTTCCAAAGGAGAAAAGCTGAGAGCTGTCCTTTTTGTCGATATAATAAACCATAAAGATGTAAGCAGAAAATTCGGTCACGAAATCGGAAATATTCTTCTTGAGAATACCGGGCTTAGAATCAGGGAATGTCTCAGAGAAAGCGATTTTACTTTTTCTTATCAGGGAAGCGAACTTGTTGTTTTTCTGTCGGGAATATCCGCCAGAATAGACGCGGCGCGTGTTGCGGACAAAATATCGTCTGGTATAACAAGTCCATATCAGCATCAGAAATATTCAATAAAACTTAAATCGGTTATCGGGATATCAGTATTCCCCGACGACAGCGAAGATAAAAAGGTATTAATGAAAAAGGCTGTAGCCGCAGCAGAAGCATCAGTCGGAACCGGTAAGGCATACATGTATTATGATGAAAAACTTTATAATCAATCCGTTAAAAGACTTAACATGGAAGCTGAGCTGACTGCTGCATTTCATAACCATGAATTTGAACTTTATTATCAGCCTATTGTAAACCGCTCCGGTAATATTCTGGGAGCAGAAGCCCTGATACGATGGAACCATAAGAATCGGGGGCTGGTTTCTCCGATTGATTTTATACCGGTAGCTGAAGATACCGGTCTTATAGAAGAAATCGGTAAATGGGTTATTTTCTCGGCGGCAAGGCAGCTTTCTGCGTGGGTCAGGAAGTATAATGTATATGTGTCTCTCAACCTTTGTGCCCGGGAGTTCGGCAATCACGAACTTGTAGAGATAGTAAAAAACGCGCTTGCCGCAGCCGATGATCTTGATGCGCGTCATCTGAAGCTTGAAATTACGGAATCCGAAGGAATCAAGAACCCGGAAAAGTTCATAGAACGGATCGAAATGCTGAAAGCCCTGGGAATTGAGATTTATATAGACGATTTCGGTACCGGGCAGTCCTCTCTTGAATATCTCAAGAATATTCCTGCCGACGTTTTAAAGATCGACAAAATATTTATTGATAACATTCATACAAGCAAATCGGATCATGACTTTCTGTCGGCGATGGTTTCACTTGTAAAAACCCGCGGCAAGAAAATTATAACCGAAGGTATCAGCTGCGAAGAACAGGCGAACATAGCCATAGCGCTAGACTGTGAGCGTATGCAGGGGTATTATTTTTCAAAACCGCTTCCGGCTGAAAACTTTGAGGCTCTTCTTGCAGCGGGAAAAAACCTGCCGCTTTAATCTTTCAATTCCTTTCACGAATATCTTATGAAAAATAATCGTTTAAATTTAAATAAAGGGTATATAATTTAGGTATTAAAATATTTATATCGGAGGAAGATATGACGAGAAAAACAATGGTCATTATCCTTTCTCTGACTGCAATTCTTCTTTTTTGTTTGACATCATGCGATACCGACGGAGATGACGGGGGTTAGGGAGCGGATTTTGACGCAGCTCAGTATTACACAAAAACGGAAGTCGACGGCTTGATAGCCAGCGCCGTTACGCAGGCGGTAGCACAGGCTACGCCGGACAGTTATACGATAGCGCCGATTGCAGCCGACGGTCCGCCTAAGGAAATAACGGATATTGGCTGGGACAACAGGGTCGGGCCGTGGACCGTGCCGACCGGTGCAAATTTCGGATCGTTTAAGATCGAGATTGGCAGCACTTCCGGGGCAGGCGCAACTTATGTTTATATCGGAGCGAATAATGTCGATCAATATGAAACCTACCTGCTGGAGTATGATAATATGGTTATTGATCTGGTTCTTCCGACATCCGGTTCCTCTTCAATATATGCCTGGACTGACGATTCGTCAACAACAGGCAGCCCATATACAGTTACCAGCCTGTTCTGGATAAAATAATAAGGTAAAAAACTGAAAACCCTCAAGATACTGCCGCTTGTTACAGCGGCAGTTTTGTTACTTTACGGCTGCGCGGGCAATAAAACTGAAAACAGCCGCTGGCGGCAGGAAGAAATCAGGTACTATATTAATCGAAACGCAAACGGGCAGTCGGTAAGGGCCATAGAATACGCCTTCGACAGCTGGCAGAATGCGACGCATTTCACATTTATTTATGCGGGCCGCAACGACGCAGGTTTGAAAAAGGACGGTAAAAATACCGTCAGTTTTCCGACAAGCTGGCCCGATGACGTTCCGTTCGGCCAAACGGCCTGGTGCAGGTGCTGGTATAACCGGAAGGGTGATATTGTCGAATGTGATATAATCCTGAACCAGGAACTTGCACGGTTTACGTGCCTTGAAAGCGGGAGGGCGGACTCGTACTATATAGAGGGCGTTATGGCTCATGAGATAGGCCATATGATAGGCCTTGGGCACAGTGAGTCCGTAACCTCCGTCATGAAGCCTGAATCTGTACCGGAAGAATCCTGGTTCAAAGGTTTTATTGACAATGAAACCCTCGGTCTGTACAGGGACCTTTACGGGGATTAGCGCAATGAAATATTGGTTTTCTGAAGGCAAGATCGATGTCGGTAAGACCAGGGGCAGCGCAGGCGGTTTCCTGGTGATTTTCGGAGACACTGCTGAATATTCCATTTATGATTCCGTCGGTCATGACGACCTTCTTGAACAGATAGCTTCCAGGAACAGGCTGGATAAAAGCAAAGTACTCAATGAAGGTATTCGCCTTTTCTTCGTTTTTGTAGAAGACGGTATTGTTATTTCCGGGGTAAGAAAAATCGATAATGAACGAATCTCAAAAGACCCCCGGGGGTATGCAAAGATAATCCGTAAAGTGTTGAAATAAAAATTGAGTGAAAAGGTTTAACTTTTTTCAATATTATTTTTGTCGATCCGGTCTGGATGGGACGTATTGCCGCTCCGCTGAAGGCTGGTATCAAGGAAATAAAGCAAATGATATCCGGTTATTCATTTGTATCGATAAGCGGCGGAGCCATCGGCCCCAACCCCAAACTTGAAGCGGAACTCACGAAATGTACCGGTATTAAACCGGCAGCGGTAATAGATATGCATATTGCAGATATTCTGGCAGTCGATGAAAAACCTGGAATGAAAGAAACATCAAAATACGAAGTGACTTCGGAGGACATCAAAAAACTGATTGCGGAAGCAGCTGTCCAATTGAAGTAAAAGTTTTAGTAATCAGTTGCTGCACATGCTGTCGCAGATAAGCGCGGTCTGGATTTCAAACCTGTGTTCTTCGGCGATAAAAGGGAATACTGTAATTTCTGCATCATCGGGCCAGGATATGGTGTGCCCCTCTCCCTGTATTGTGACAGGAATGGATAGTCTGAATTTATCAATAATTAATTCGGAAAGGACATTGCCGGCAATAACATTGGCTATTTCTCCAATCATATCGTTTGTCATCCGCCACTGTTGGGTGACTTCCGACATATTCAGTCTGGATTTTTTTAATAACATTTCAGCAAGCGAATAATTCAGGCGGACTGCGATTATTCCACGGCAGGAGCCGGTTGCTCCAATAATACCGGAAATTTCCCAGTTATCGCTGCCCGGGTCCTGTAGTTGGAACGATTCATAAGCTTTGATTTCCTGGCCGAAAACAGTATTAAAAAAAACTGTAGTTTTTTCTGTTATAACACTGTAAAAAGAAGAATTCATTATATACTCCCGGAACCTGAAATGCTTATCTGAACTTCAAAGGGTCCTGAACTGGTACTGAAAGGAACTCCGATTATCGGGGTTTTACTAGGCCAGGAAATTGAATGGTTTTTGCCCTGTACTGTAAACGGAGGCGTCAACTCAATGTTTTTATTACCAAGTTCAGGAAGAGCATTCCCTGAAATAATATTGACAAATTCACCAATCATCTCGTTTATTAATTTGGGACGTTCATTTTGGTTCTGAATGGTGAGCCCGGATTTCTCTAAAAGTTTTACTGCAAGAATGGTAGTAATGCGCAGCACTACTATGCCCCTGCTTTCTCCGACAATTCCTATTATGCCGGAAATTTCCCACCTGTGATTTTTATTTGCTTCGACGATAAATGGAGCTCCGTTTGACGGTTCAATACCGTACATTCGTTCAAATAAATTAATTGTTGAGTTAAGAAAAGGATTAATAACTCCTGCGTCCATCATATATTTATAATATAATAAGTTATAAGATGTCGATTATTTTTTTAACTAATTTAATTATCGGTAAATTGAAATGATTAAAAGGTGAAAAACATGACTAAAAATAAACCCGAACCAAAAACGTTGCCTGATCCGGAACAATATCCGGTACTGCCTCCGGACATGAATTATATATACTTTGAAAATATGGAAGCCTTTCCGTTTGAACCGGATAAGCATGATTATTCTCCTGTGAATGCCTGGTATCTGGCTGAGGCTTCATTTCTCGCCTATAATCATCCCGGATATTCACGGATGGCTTACAAGCTTGCCGGTTATTCAGGCTTCAGGTTTTTCGGCGGTAAGACAACCGAATGTTTTGTATCCTGGAATGAGAGCAATATAATTTTAAGTTTCAGGGGGACTGAACTTAAAAGTGTTTCTGCTGTAAGCGAAATTCTTACGGACCTAAATGCTTCCATGGTTGATTACCCGGGAGGAGGGCGTATTCATAAGGGGTTCCTCGCGGCAATCGGAGAGATATGGCCGGGAGAAGCTGGGCTTGAGTATTTTATAAACAGGCTTTGTAATGAGGTTCCGAAGCGGCCATTATGGATAACCGGACACAGCCTCGGAGCAGCGCTTGCCGCTATAGCATTTGAGCGCCTCAAGGGCGCGACAGGCCTGTATCTTTTCGGTTCTCCGAGGATAGGAAACGGCAGCTTTGCGGATTTGTTTGCAGGCCGATCTGTCTTTCGGATTGAAAACATGGGAGATCCCATAGTCAGGATCCCTCCTGAAACCGGAAACGGAAAGAACTCATTCCGGCATATCGGTATGCCGGTATTTATCAGGGATAACGGAGAAATTGAATTCAGAAGAGAAAAATTTGATCTGAAAAAACAGAAAAATGAAGCTGAAACAACCATAAAGAACCAGTTAAAAGACACCGCCAGGTTATCATTCTCCAGCCTGAAACAATTAAAAAGCCCCTCATCTGCAAAGAATCTTGTTTCTGAATGGGGAACACATATAAACTCGGCTGCAGGCGAATGGAATGATTATTTCGGAAACCTCGATAAGATTATCAAGATGAAACTTGACTGTCATGCCCCGATCTATTATGCAATAAAACTATGGAATGCCCTTGTAAGCACGGTCCTTCAGGAAAAAGAATGAAAAAATAAATCCTCCCAGCATAATCACAGCTCCGCTGTAAAAAGGCAGGTTGATGTTATAGTCGAATAAAGCCCCTGCGAGGATTGGACCTGCAATTCTTCCGAGGCTCATTGCCGAATTGCTTAATCCCATAGCCCTGCCTGAAGTCCCGGCAGAATATTTCGAAATCATCGTTGTTATGGAAGGCCGCAGCAGCGCCAATGCGAAAATAAATAACGCGATAACAACGAGGATTCCCGTCATCCCGGAAACTATTGTAAAGACCGGATACATTATCGAAGCAAGAAGCAGGGAATAAATGATAATTCTTCTTTCCCCGATTTTTTTGGTTACCGGGCCGGTTAGAATATACTGTGCCGAGGTTGAAATGACCCCCATTATTACAAGTATTGTACCCATTTCCCTGGGCCCGTACCCGAATTTCTTCAAAGTATATAATCCGAATATTCCCTGAAAGCTGGTAAGGGCAAAACTCATCAGGAAAATCAAAAATAATAAAATTCCGATAATGCCGTTAACCGATCCGGATAAAGATTTTATATCGGGAAATTTTCCGCTTTTCTGTTCGTTAATCCTGTTTTTTTCAGGCATAACAGGTTTTTCCGATTCTGAAACCGTTATTATGATCAAAATTACTGAAACCAGTGACAGTACGGCGGAAATATAAAACGGCAGTGAAAAAAACAGTTCGGAAAGCCATCCGCCGATACCCGGGCCGATAATTACCCCGATACCCATAGCCCCCATCAGCCTGCCTATTTTCAAATTCCTTTCATCCTCGGATGTGTTGTCGCTGGCGTATGCCATTACAGAAGGCATTGTTGCCGATGATAAAATTCCCGATAGTGCGCGTATGATATATACCTGCCACAATTCATGTGATAACCCCATTAGTAACATTGTTACGGCATTCCCGGCCATACCTATAACCATTATGGGTTTTCGGCCTGTTCTGTCCGATACAGTTCCCCATATCGGTGCAAAAATGAACTGGGTTACAGCATAGGTTGCCGTTAAAAATCCCAGCTGTATGCCGGATGCTCCCAGTTTATCAATAAACAGCGGGAAAACAGGTATGACTACTCCAAACCCGATCATTACCACAACCAGCGATAATGAAAGTGCAAACATGCCGTTATTATTTTTTTTCATTGTTTCCTCCATATATTCTTCATTTTCTTGACAATAAGATGTAATAGTTGTACTATTTAATGGTTAAATGGTTTAAGAGTTGTACAATTAATTGATTAAACTTTCAAGAGGAGGAATCTGTTGGAATATATATCAAGTCAGATATCGGATCTTTTCGGTCTGATTTATAAAAACCTGATTAGGGAAGAGGCTGACCCGGTATTATTGTCAACAAACAGCCGCAATGCTGTTTTGGCTGTTCTTTACAGGGACGGGCCGCTGCCTATGAACATGATTGGAGAACATCTTCGGGTAACCAAGGGAAATATAACGTTTCTGGTTGATAAACTCGAAAAAGATGGATTTATAAAACGTGAAAGAAGCTCAAACGACAGGAGAAAGATAAATATTGAAATTACAAAAAAGGGTGCCGCTGTTATTGAGAATGAGCGTCAGTTAAGGATGAAGAATATAAGTTCACATCTGGAAAAACTTGACAGTTCTGAAATGGACAGGCTTGCTGATGCTGTTCAGACGATACGGCAGATAATAGAGAAAGTGTAGGCTATTTAATGCTTCCAACAGCCGTTTTTTAGCAGGAGAGTTTCAGTATGGATTATAAATATTTACGGGGCCAGAAAATAGGCCGAACAACAACGAGAACAAAGTGGATGCTTAAAAATGTAAATTATATGAAAGCCTTTTCGAAATTCAGTCAGGTTAAAATGTTATTAGGCAGGATAAATATGAAAATATCACGAATAGATATTAACGATCCTGTTTATGTTATGAGAGTAAAGGAATTTAATTATCTGGCGCTGCTGAGCTCAAGGGCCAGATGGTATTCTTCAGCAGGAATTGTAACGAAGAACAATGACAACTGGCGAATGGCGCTGTCTGCGTTCAATCTGTGTATAAAAAAGGCAAAGGAACTGCTTGATATAGTCGAATCAGGTTCGGAAACGGCAATGCAGTATATGCCGCCTGAATTGACGTCTTTGGATACCGAAATTGATTTTTTTGAATCTGCTCCTGTTGTGCCGGAAACATGCCCTGTTATTACCCTGAAGGGGTCTTCCTATGATATGGGACGTCAGTATGCCCAACAGGTTGTAAAAATTTTCGGCCGCTGGATCCTGGAAAAAAAGACAGGAAGGATTTTTTCGGACGAAGCCTTAAAAATCGTCAGCGAGTGGGAAAAGCAGATGAAGGAACATACCCCTGAAATAATTGAGATGTGCAGGGGCTGGAAAGACGGTGCAAATGATCTTGGTATTCCCATGTCGTATAACGATGTTCTGGAGATCTGGACAGGCCATGTGCCGCCCAGAAAGACTTATATGGGGCGAGGAGACAAGATTTCGGATGCTCCGCCGCCCATAGCATGTTCGGGAGTGGCTGCCTGGGGAACGTCAACTTCAGACGACGAACTGGTCACCGGTTCTTCCGGAGATCACGACCCCAGTTTTCCTGTTGTAATAACGGCTTTTCCGGATACGGGAAACAATTTCATGTATGTAACTTTTTCCGCTGTGGGCGATATTACCCTGGTCGGCAGCCAGCATATGTTCGGTTTTCCGGGGATAAACAATAAGGGGCTGGCCTATATTGAACACGGTGGTCAGCCCCGATCAATAGAGCCTAAAAAATACTGGGGATACGGATTACGCAGGGCAGCTTCTGTTCTCCATATTCTCAGGTTCGCCGATTCTGCCGAACAGGCAAGGGAAATGGAAAAGGGCTGGCCTGTCGGCGATGCGGGAATGGATAACGGCACAATAGGCGGGTTCTATGCCGACAGGAACTACGGATATGTCCTCGAAAGCAGAAAAGATCCCGTCATATGCAGGGAAGCAGGGCATATGGGTGAGAAAGATTTTTTATATGCGAATAACAGCGCCATGCATAAAGAAGCGTCGCAGGCCGGCTGGATGAAGATAGATCAGAAGAGCAGTAAGGACTGGCATTGGGATGAACACGGCGGATGGTATCCAGAGAATGTTGAAGGTTTCACGCTGGCCGCTCTTTTTAAAGGAGGAGAAGCCCAGGCCGCGTGGTCTTTAAGGGGAATGTACGCCGGTTCCCGTAAAAGGAATAACTACAGTTTTAATATGCTTGACAGCCGGAAAGGCAAAATCGACATGGAATATATGAAAAAGATGTATCGAAGTTCAGCGGAAATGCCGGAAGATTCATGGAAACAGCTGAACAGGAAGTATAAAAAAAGCGGATCATGGGGACAGGCTTCAATCGGAAATTCCAGTAACGGTGTAATTACAGTAACAAAACCGGACAATGGAGATAACGGCATATTCTCGGTATGTATCGGGGAGGCCAGACGCGGCATTAATCCGAGCAGCCCTTTCCTGGCAAGTTTTTGTCCCATGTATAATTCTTCAAACGCATTTTGGGAAATGAAACTTGCTGAAAGCCCGGAAACGGCAATGAAATATGCTGAAGAAGTAGCTGCAAACGATATCATTACTGTTGAGAAAATTCTGGCGAAAGAAAAACACCGGGTAACCAATAGAAATTCACTGATTTATATAAAGGATATACTGAATAACGGCAAATCCCTTTTACAGGAAGGCAGGGATAAAATCAACATACCATCAGGGGCCTTTGATGATCCTGACTACGGCAGCGCCGGATTGGGTCTGATTGCTGAATCAATCCGCTGTTTTATAAAAGCGCAGGTTAAGGCAAGGACGGCCCTGGAGCTGCTGGAGCCTTCCGATTATGAATCTCTTGACTGGGGAATTTAATTGCTTTTCGGGAAGAAGCTGCGAAGCAATTCATGGTAAAGTTGTCGGATGTAATAATGTAGACTGAAAACGGAAAAGGGAGCGCATCCGTCTCGGAATGAGGCCCCTTTTCCGTATGATTTTTGCTTGACTTTTGGTTTGAAATTATGTATAGTTTTAAAAACTAACTAATATGAGTTTATATGAAGACCAATGAAGAATTGTTATTTATTTTACAGGGAATCTCACAAAAATTATCCAAATTGAAAGAAAACGAAATAAAAAAGATTCAGCTGGATGATTTTTCATTCTCTTATTACAGGTATATAGAATCTATTTCCAGGCTTGGAGAACCTACTTTTATGGAATTAGCCGGCTATATGGAACTAAGCAAGCCGACTGTTACTATCATGATTGATAATATGATAAAAGGAGAGTATGTCAAAAAAAGCAGATCTCCCGATGATAGACGTGTGTTTCATTTAAGCCTTACCTTGAAAAGTAAAAAAATAATTGAATCACATAACAAGATTTTTGAAGATTTTTCAAGGGAAATTTCTGAAAAATTTGAAGCGAAAGAGCTTCAGAATTTAATCTCTTTGTTAAAGAGAATATAATTTTTTATCTCATTAGTTAGTTTGTAGAACTAACATAGGAAGAATTATGAAGAAAACGGTATTAATTACAGGAGCTTCTTCCGGTATAGGAAAAAGAACAGCAATTTACTTTCATGAAAAGAATTGGAATGTTGCTGCAACTATGCGAACACCGGAGAATGAGAAAGAATTAAAAAAGTATGGCAATATTTCATGTTTTAAACTTGATGTTACTGATATTGATTCTATCAAATCTGCAATACAAAGCATTAAAGTGAAATTCGGTACCATTGATGTTCTGGTAAATAATGCAGCATACAGTCTGACAGGTGCTTTTGAAGGTGCAACAGCAGAACAAATCAGGGATTTATTTGATGTAGATGTTTTCGGTGTTATGAATGTTACACGAGAGATTATCCCTGTATTCAGAGAAAAAGAGAAAGGGGTTATAGTCAATGTAAGTTCTCTCGGCGGATTGATTGGTATGCCGTTAAGCAGTTTTTATGCTTCAGCAAAGTGGGCCGTTGAAGGATTTAGTGAGTCCATCCGCTTTGAATTATTAAAACTGGGAATTAAAATCAAAATTGTTGAGCCTGGTGCTATTAATACCAATTTTGCATCTAATGCTATTATTGTCAGGAAGGATGATGTTCCATCTTATGCTGAAACTCTTGATAAACGGTTGAAAGGGTATGAAGAAAGGCGTGATCGTTTAAATGATCCGGTTGTGGTTTCCAAAGAAATTTACAGAGCAGCAACGGATAAAAATGACAGATTAAGGTATCTGGCAGGAAGTGACGCAAAAACGTTCTGGAGAATCCGTAAAATTCTGCCTTTTCCAATGTTTACCGCGCTTTTGAAAAGAATGGCGGGCTGATTCTTGAAATGAAAACAAGCATAAGTAATGACTCTTTATATGAGAATCAAATATTCAAGGGGGAACGCCCCCTGTTTAAAACCAAAAATCTATTCTTTTCTAATTGCGATTTTCAGGAAGGTGAATCCGCATTAAAAGAGTGTATGGATATCTCTGTAAACAGATGCCGTTTTTGGGGTAAATATCCTTTATGGCATAACAGGGGAGTGAAGATAAAAGATTGTGCTTTTAATGAAGAATGCAGGGCCGCTGTATGGTATTCCGACAGAGTCAGTATCAATAACTGCACAATAAATGCCCCGAAGTTTCTTCGTGATTCGAAGGCGGTTTGTCTCCGAAATACGAGAATAAATGGAGCGGAAATCCTGTGGCACTGTAAAGATGTTAATATTTTTGATACTTCCATAGATAGTGACTATTTACTGTATTTCAGCAGAAATATAGAAATCAAAAATCTGACTTTGACGGGGAATTATTCTTTTCAGAATAATGAAAATGTAGTGCTTAAAAATTGCAAATTGGACTCGAAAGATACTTTCTGGAATTCGAAAAATGTCACAGTTTATGATTCTGAATTGAAAGGTGCTTATTTAGGGTGGTATTCAAAAAATCTCACCTTAATAGATTGTGTAATAATGGGGACCCAGCCTCTTTGTTATGCAGAGAATCTTGTGATGAGAAATTGTATGATGGTGGATGCTGATTTATGTTTTGAGTATTCAGATTTGGATGCAGAAATCATAGGAACAATTAATAGTGTCAAAAATCCTGTTAAAGGAAAACTGGTCGCTGAAAAAATTAATAAAATTATTTTAGATGATCCTGAAATAGACGAATCCAATATTAAAATATTATCTCCGATTGAGAGCAGCATAAAAGGAGGCTAAAAATGTCGGAAATAGTCGGAACATGGGAATTAAAATCACTAACATTTACAGAAAAAGAAAAAATTGTAAGTTATCCGTTTGGAAGAGACGTAAACGGTTTGGTAATATATCATGAAAATGGATATATGTCCGGTGTTATTTCGGGAGAAGGCAGACCGGAAGTATCCTCAACTGCAACCCGGGGAATTTCTGATGCTGAACGTCTGGCAATTTCCAGAAATTTTATTGCTTATGCCGGTAAATATCGAATTGAAGATGATGTGGTTTGTCATATGGTAATGTCAAGTTTTCTTCCGAATCTGATGAATGAAGAGAGTCATAACAGTAAATTTGAAGTGAAAGGCAATATTTTGATTACAACAGCAATACCACAAAATGATTTAAATAAAAACATGGTATTACAATTAATATGGAAGAAGACTGAATAGTGAACCCCAAATTGTTCTTATGATATCATATTTGAAAATACAAGATCCTGTGTAAACCAGTTTGACGAGTGATTTGTATCATTTCATTTAATATCCGGTCACAAACAGATTTTCAATGTGTCTAAATAATCAGAAACCATAAAACATAAGGAGTAAAAATGAAAATTCTGACTATTCTGGGCAGTCCGAAAAAAAACGGTAAAACTGCTTCCGTATTGGGGCTTTTTGAGGAAAAAATAAAACAGCAGGGACATAATGTAAAGAGGATCGATATTGTAGATTATAATGTAAACGGATGCAAAGGCTGTATGGCCTGTACCCAAAAAAAGGAAGAACCCGGATGTATCCAGAAAGATGATGTTCCGGCAATATTCAACGAGTTGATAAATGCTGATATACTGGTATACGCTTCCCCGCTTTACGGCTGGGATGTAAGCAGCCAGATGAAAACATTTATGGACAGGCACCTTTGCCTGGTAAAAGATTATAAAACTCCGGCTCATTATTCCTTTCTTGTAAATAAGGATATCATTTCCCTAACGACTTGTTCGGGAAATGAAGCCGGAAATACGGATTTATTGTCCCAATTTTACAGCAGATTCTGTAATATGCTGAGGTGCAGAAGCCTGAAGCAGTTTACTGTTGCCGGATCTTTCAATCCTGATTTTACAGAAAGAGCCGAGGTGATCGCTCAAAGAATGGCCGATGAAATTGCCTGATAATGACGAAATGATACTGGAATATATTACGGCGGCCAGGGCTGGAAGTTATTCCGCCCTGGAGACCGTTATTAAACTCTACCGGGATTATATATATAATATTACTGTAAGGTTTACCGGCGACCCCTTCACTGCAGAAGATGCTGTACAGGAAATTCTGATCAAAATGATTACAAACCTTTCATCTTTCAGGGGAGAAAGCAGCTTCAGGACCTGGTTATACCGGATTGCTGTTAACCATATGCTGAACATGAAACGTTCAAAGCATGAAGAAATGTTTGCTTCATTTGAAGATCACAGAGAGTTTATTGAAAACCTTCCGGATAATTCTTCCCCGGACATGTTATCTTCATATTCAAAAGATAAACAGCATCTTCTGGAAGAAGAGACAAAGGTGCAATGCCAGATGGGAATGCTGCTTTGTCTGGAACGCGGAAACAGACTGTCCTTTATTCTCGGGGCAGTTATGGGGATTGATTCCGTAACAGGCGCCGGTGTTCTGGAGATAACTCCTGATAATTTCCGGAAACGCCTTTCCCGCTCACGGAAAAAAATATTAAACTATATGAACGGCAACTGCAGCCTGATAAATTCCGACGGAGTATGTACCTGCAGAAAAAAAACCATGAATCTAATCAGGCAGGGATATGTCAACCCGGAAACCTTCAGGTTTTCTCAGGAGCATCTTGATAAAGTTAAGGTCCATGTGCAAAGCTATTCGGAACATGCTGATCGCATTCTTGAAAAACGGGTCGGGGATTCTTTCAGGGAGCACCCGTGGCTGAAGGCCCCGGATTCTGTCCTTCCTCTCAAAGAGCTGGTCGAGAGTATGAAAAGTTCCTGGATTGAACTGGAACTTCAATGACGAACCGCAGGAAGATCGAAATCTTGATAAAAGTGTGTATAGTGTGTATTTTGAGATATAAAAAGTGCAGATGTTATGAATGTACTTAAGCAGGATGGATGGTATCTTTATAATGTGCGCGGTTCTCATTATCAGTTCAAGCATCCGGACAAAAAAGGTAAGATTACAATACCGCATCCTAAATCAGATTTGCCTGTCGGTACGCTTAGAAGTATTTTCAGACAGGCTGATATTGAATGGAGGCACAAATGAGATATCCGGTATTTATAGAAAAAGATAAAGATTCTGATTATGGTGTAACGATCCCCGATCTGCCCGGTTGCTTCTCAGCCGGTACCACCCTGGATGAAGCGATAAGCAACGCACGTGAAGCTATTCTGACTCATATAGAGGGGCTGCTTATGGATGACGAGGTACTTAATACGCCTTCCGAAATTGAAGTTCTGAAAGATAAAAATAAAAATCCTGATTACATATGGGCTGTCTGTGAGGTAGATATTACTAAATTATCGAAGCCTGCCCGTCGGATAAACGTCACCTTTTCAGAGAGCGTACTTTCCAGAATCGACGGTTATGCCGATTCAGTCGGAGAGACCCGCTCCGGCTTTCTTGCCGCCGCAGCTTTGGAGTATATCGCGAAGCATTCGGGATGAATAATACAATTTCAAAATGGATGAGTTTTATGAATCTTCCGTTTATCGGATGCTGTGCCGAATCCGAAAAAGGATCTTTTTGATCAGGCGGAACTAACGGGTAATGACGGAACCGGCGGGACAATTTTCAGAAATCTTTTTACAGCTTTTCTGAATGAGTCCCGGGAGTATCTTTCCGGCGAACGCAGCCTGGAAAGGGGAGCCGAATTGTATAAACAGGCTGCGGAAAACTGGACCGGGATTGCAGGGCTTATTACCAAAATGGTATAAATATACAGTGATGAAGATTAGAAAATTATTATACGTAATAAACAACAACAAACTTACGTATAGAAACAAAGGTAAAAGTCAAAGTTTAAGCTCAAAGCAAAACTATCGCTTTATAACATTTCTTAATAATCTCTGCCTTGCGTATACCCAATATTTATTCGTGGAAATCAGTGGCAAAATTTGTCAAGCAGTAGTATGGCCAAATAAAAAGGCCGCACACCCGATGATGCACGGCCCGTTATCGGAATTAAATATTATGGACGTTTCGCCGAAGGCGAAACTCCTGAAGACTTTTATCGGAGATAAAAGTCTTACATTATATCCCCAAGCTTCTTGTAGAAAGCCATCCTCTTTTTGGCGTCTTCTTCAGCCCTTGCGAAGAGTTCTTCAGCGTGTTCAGGGTTGGTTGTCTGAAGCGCTGTGTAGCGTCTTTCACTTCTGATGAAGTCCTGGTATGAAGCGGTCGGGTCCTTGGTTTCCCAGGTGAACTTCTTGCCTTCTTCGGCAGCCGGGTTGTAGCGGTACAGAGGCCAGTATCCTGAATCTACCGCACGCTTTTCTTCAAGCTGTGATTTGGACATATCAATACCGTGGTTGATACACGGAGCGTAAGCAAAGATGATTGAAGGTCCGTCGTATGCTTCGGCTTCCATGATGGCTTTCTGGGCCTGTGCCCTGTTGGCGCCCAAAGCAATTGATGCTACGTAAACATAGCCGTAGCTCATGCACATGAATAAAGATGAAGAAAGTTATTGAACCACTGATGAAGAAGATAGGGAAGATTTACAAATCATTGTTTTGGATTGATATGTCTTTACAGTCTCCAGGTTTTTTAATTGTAACCTCCGTTCCTCGTCGTCAAGGGCAAGGCAAGACGAAAATCAGCTTCGCTGTTTTCGTCCCTTGACTACTCGTCACTTGAAGGTTCCTGTTTTCAAAAACAGGAGGCTGCGTATGTCAGAGTTAATTGAAAATGAATTATCAAATCAGGTGTTGGGTGCTGTGTTTGCGGTACATAATTCCCTGGGGCCCGGATTATTGGAATCAGCTTATGAAGGTGCTTTAGTTATAGAGTTTAAGCATCGCGGGCTTGAAATCAGCAGACAGCATGTTTATCCGGTTTACTATCGTGGTGAGCTAGCGGCTGCCTATATTGCTGATATGGTCGTTGAAGGCAAAATAATATTAGAACTTAAATCTGTTAAAGAGTTTACTCCTGCAATGGAAGCACAGCTGCTTAACTATCTGCGGTTGTCAGGTCTTGAAGTCGGTTACCTGGTTAATTTTAACGGCAGGCGTGTCGTTTGGCGGCGTTTGGTGGTGTAGGGGAGCTTGTCATATTAACGGTTTTGATCAGCAAGAATTTATCTGAGTGTAGGCCCCGGTTAAAAAACTTCTATACATTCAAATCCCTGAAGGATATAATTCCACCATGTCTGATGATCAAAAACAACTGCTTGAAAAACAATTATGGGGCATAGCCAACCTGCTTCGGGGGAAGATCAGTGCTGATGATTACCGTGACTACATACTCGGTTTTATTTTTTATAAATATCTCAGTGAGAAACAGTATCTTTACGTCAATGAACTATTAGTGGGCGAAGAGGTAACCGATTACAGGGATGTGAAAGATCCTGAAACCCTTGAAGTAATAAAAGAAGAATCGCTTTTAAAGCTGGGATATTTCCTGCAGCCGCATGAGCTTTTTTCAGAGCTTGCCAAGCGCGGCAGTTCCGATACCGAGAACGAAAGCAATTATATTCTCGAAGATCTTCAGGCGATCATGAACCATATAGAGCAGAGCACCATGGGAACCGAATCGGAGGATGATTTTAACGCCCTGTTTGAGGATCTTGATCTTAACTCCACCAAGATTGGACGTACGGTAGGAGCCCGAAACGAGATAATCGTTAAAATCCTTGTAAATCTTGATAAGATAGATTTCAAGTTGAAAGAGGTTGATTCTGACGTTCTCGGTGATGCTTATGAATATTTAATAGGTAAGTTCGCCGCTGGGGCGGGCAAGTCGGCCGGAGAGTTTTATACGCCCCAGCAGGTTTCGAAGATCCTGGCAAAGGTTGTTACCACCGGAAAGCGCAGGCTTAAATCGGTGTATGATCCTACCTGCGGTTCGGGTTCTCTTCTTCTACGAGTCGCCCGCGAGGTGGATGATGTCAGCGAGTTTTTCGGTCAGGAGCAGAACCGGACTACCTACAACCTCGCTCGGATGAATATGATCCTGCATGATGTTCACTATCGTAATTTTGATATAAGGCACGAGGATACCCTTGAAAATCCTCAGCACCTTGATAAACGCTTTGAGGCTGTTGTCGCTAATCCGCCGTTCTCCGCCCACTGGAAGGGTGATGCAAACCCGCTGTACAGCTCCGATGAACGCTTCAGCCGATACGGTAAATTGGCGCCGAAGACCAAGGCTGATTATGCATTTGTTCTGCACATGATCCATCAGCTCGCTGATAACGGCATTATGGCTACTGTGCTTCCGCACGGTGTTCTGTTCAGAGGCGCTGCCGAGGGCGTAATAAGGGAGTATCTGATTAAGGAGCTTAATTTTCTTGATGCAGTAATAGGGCTGCCGGCGAACATTTTTTACGGTACATCCATCCCTACCTGTATCCTTGTATTCAAGAAGTGCAGGAAGTCTGATGATAATATCATCTTCATTGATGCAAGCGGAGACGGGCATTTTGTAAAAGAGGGTAATCAGAATGCACTTCGGGACAGCGATGTTGAAGAGATTGTTTCGACCTTTCGTTCTCGTGAAACTAAGGACAAGTATTCATATGCTGCTGCTTTGTCCGAGATCGCCGAGAATGATTACAATCTGAATATCCCGCGCTATGTTGATACCTTTGAAGAGGAGGAGCCGGTTGATCTTGATGCTGTTGCGGTATCGTTGGTAGATATTGAGAATGAGCTTGAAGAGGTTAATGAAGAGATAGCTGGCTACTGTAAAGAGCTTGGTATAACTGTACCGTTTAAAATGTAATGACTGGTATGGAATATTGTTGTTGATTGTAAACGGTTAAGATATACTTATTTTCAGGAGTAATTGAAAAGTAATGGCTGTCACACGCGTGCCGGTAACACCGGAAGTTTTAACCTGGGCTGCTCAGCGATCGGGGATAACTGATGAACGACTCTATCATTTATTCCCGAAGTGGAATGAATGGCTTTCCGGTGATATATTCCCCACTTTTAAGCAACTCGAGAAGATTTCAAACGCTACTCATACTCCTGTCGGGTTCCTCTATCTTTCTACCCCCCCCAGATTAGAGTTACCAATACCTGATTTCAGAAGGATGGCCGGTGAGGAGCAAGCAGAGCCGTCTCCGGACCTTCTTGAGGTCGTTTATTCCGCACAGTTGAGACAATCCTGGTATCGGGAATATGCACGTGGCGAAGGTTTTGACGCTTTTCCCTTCGTCGGTTCCGTAACTACTGCTGATGATCCTGCCCTTGTTGCTGTTGATATCAAAGATCAACTTGGAATTAATGCCTATGCTCGTAGTAGAGTAAGTACTTTCTCTGAGATGTTGCGTTTTTTAAGAGAGAAAATTGAAGAGTATGGTGTGCTTGTATTTATTAATGGTATTGTCGGCAGCAATACTCATCGGATTCTGAATCCGGAAGAGTTCAGAGGTTTTGCAATTGCGGATGAATATGCTCCGGTGATCTTTGTGAATGGAGCGGATACAAAGGCTGCCCAGATTTTTACTATTATTCATGAACTTGCTCATCTATGGCTGGGCAGTTCGGGTTTGAGTGATGTCAGTCTTGAACCTTCTTCTGAATCTACTGAGCTATGGTGTAACAAGGTTGCTGCAGAGTTTCTTGTACCTATTTCTGAATTACAGGAACAACGCCGTAATGATCTGCCATTAGCGGATGAGGTGAAAATTCTCGCTCGTTTTTTTAAAGTGAGTACTCTTGTAATCCTCAGAAGATTATTTGATATAGGGATTCTTTCTTTTTCGGGATATCGAACTGCTTATAATTCAGAGTTGGAAAGATTGCTTAGTATTAAGCGCCAGGGGAGGAGTACAGGCGGCGATTATTATAACAGCACCCTTGTTCGTACCGGGCACAGGTTCGCAAAGGCTATTATAAGCAGTACCTGGGAGGGCATTACTCCTTTTACTGAGGCTATGAGAATGCTGGGTATGAAGAATATGGAGACTTTCAGAGCCATGAGCCACAAGCTTGAGGTCTATGGTTGATGGCGTATTTACTTGATTCTAATGTGCTTATAGCTGCAAAAAATCTATATTACGGTATGGATTTTTGTCCGGGGTTCTGGACTTGGTTGAGGGAAGCACATGATGGGAATCAGGTTTTCAGCGTATCCAAAGTAAAAGATGAGATCATTGCCGGAGAAGATGAACTGGTTGATTGGGTTCATTCACTGCCTGCGGATTTTTTTCTACAGCCTCAACAGTTGGATGTAGCGACTTTACAGAATATCAGTTTATGGGTGAACAGCGGAGATTATGATCAGGCTGCTGTTATGCAATTTCTCCAGATAGCTGATTATTATCTTTGTGCGCAGGCTCTTGCCGGCGGGCATACCGTTGTAACGCTTGAAACTCCTGGAGAAAGCCGAAAAAAGGTAAAAATCCCAAATGTTTGTATTGCAATGAATATTCCGTATATTAACACATTTGATCTGCTCAGACGGGAAAGAGTCCGGTTTGTTTTTCAACCATAGTCTGAATCAACTTTAGATTATCAGTCAAGAGCTAATGAGAGCAGAGTAATTGGTTACAGGCGGCGTTAAGCCCAATAGGTTGACTAAAATAGTCGCCGCGAACCGATAAAGAAAACTACGGATTTATCTTTTTGTTTATGGTTTCGGGCGCTAATATGTTGTCTACCTCCAGGACTTTTCCTTATATTTTTTGCTGATCTGGCTGTTGATAATCGGGTAATTATTGAAATTAAGGCTGTTAAGGCTCTTTCGGGTATGCATGAGGCGCAGCTTATTAACTATCTTCATATAAGCAAGTGCCGGGTGGGGTATCTGGTTAATTTTCAGGGTTCAAGGGTTGTGTTTAAGCGGTTTGTGGTGTAGGGGCCTAATCCTTATTTTTAGTATTTAGCAACGGATTTTGAGACCACGGATATATGTAGTGGAACAGTCGGGTAACACAGTGCTTGGACAAAATTGTTCTATACGTATGGCGGTAATCTGGATTATAATTATGTAATATTAAGACGATTTATAAAATATAATAGAAAAAATGGCCATGAAGGTGGATAAATGAACTATATCGGTAATGGATTATATACATATAAAGAGGTTTCTCATCTAACAGGTCTAAGCCTGATCAAAATCAGGAGATGGTCGGAAGGTTATAAGCGCTCAGACTCTAATAATGAAATTCAACCTGTATTTGATTCAGATTATGATAAGATTGATTCGAAAAAGGTTTTAAGTTTTCTGGATATTATTGAAATTCTATTTATCAAGGCTTTTCACCAATATGGAATAAGCATCCAGACAATTCGGGTCGCTATAGAAAGCGCCTCAAGGTTGTTAAATTCCGAGCATCCTTTTGCTATGAAAAAAATATACACTGACGGCAAAACGATCATTGCAAAGATAGCTAAAGAATCAGATTCAATAGAATTAATAGATTTATTAAAAAAACAGTATCAATTTGCGGAGATTATTTTACCTACTCTGTATGAATGCATAGATTTCAACAATTATGAAATTGCAGAGAAATGGTGGCCGTTGGGAAAGGATAGCGGAATTGTTATTGATCCTTCCAGAAATTTTGGAAAGCCTATTATTGACGATATTAATGTCAGCACTGAAATGATAATGGATCTATATAATTCCGGTCATACTAAAAAAGATATCTCGGATTGGTATGATATTGATTTAAAGTATATTGATATGGCTATTGATTTTGAAATGAGACTGGTTGCATGACGTGTATCTTTGATGAAAATCTTCCCCCAAGAATTTCTAAAGCTTTCAACGAGTTAGAGGGCAGGTCCGGAGTTCAGGTGAAGCATTTACGGGAAATGTTTCCGCCTGCAACGAAAGATATAGAATGGATTAATGAACTTTCAAAAATTGACGGATGTTTTATAATTACTAAAGATCGAAATATTAAAAGAAATCCGCATGAATTTTTAGCTTGGCAAGAGTCTGGTTTGCCGATTGTTTTCATGAAAAAGGGTTGGAAAGATCAGAGTTTCTGGGATTTATCATGGAAATTATTGAGAAGATGGGATGAAATCAAAACTAAAGTCTCACGTGGTAAATCTTTAATGTTGCCTATTAATGGCAAAATCGAAGAGATATAGAATTAGAGTTTATTTGCCACGGATGAAGAGAGCC
Source organism: Spirochaetia bacterium (assembly GCA_963675665.1). Lineage (GTDB taxonomy): Bacteria > Spirochaetota > Spirochaetia > UBA9216 > UBA9216 > Thalassospirochaeta. The sequence goes on along the minus strand of OY776510.1, from coordinate 23,501 downwards.
ACGGATTTATAGCAAATCGAAGTGTGTTTTTATATTATCAGATGGGCATGTATATAATTTCAAAACAGTTTTTTAGATGTATCCTTCTACGTGAAAAATTCTATAAATGTTACGTAATATCTGGGATTTCGTGGTTGAATTTCTTCAGGAAGAGGTTGTTTGCCACGGATGGCCGGGGTAAAGCACGCGGGTAACACGGCCTGCGTTAATCCCTATAGTCTCGCTTAAACTAGCAGCCGCGAAGCGATATTTCTTTTTGTTTACGCTTTTGGGTGAAAATATCTTATCTGCCTCCGGGTTTTTTCATTATACCTTTCGCTCCTCGCCGTCAAGGGCAAGGCGAGTAAAATGGCTATGCCATTTTTACCCTTGACTGCTCGTCACTGCAAGCCTGCTGTCTTTTTAAGAAAAAAGGAGGCAGGTTATGCTGTTGTTTGAAGAGTTGTCTAATAAAATCGTGGGTGGGTTTTTCAGCGTTCATAATGAGTTGAAGTCGGGGTTGCTTGAGTCTTGTTATTATAATGCTTTGTATTATGAGTTAAGGTCTTTGGGGTTAAATGTTGTTTATAATGCTCCGCTTAATGTTTTTTATCGGGGGCAGCAGGTGGGTGAGTTTTTTGCTGATTTGGCTGTTGATAATCGGGTTATTATTGAAATTAAGGCTGTTAAGGCTCTTTCGGGTATGCATGAGGCGCAGCTTATTAACTATCTTCATATAAGCAAGTGCAGGGTGGGGTATCTGGTTAATTTTCAGGGTGCAAGGGTTGTTTTTAAGCGGTTTGTGGTGTAGGAGAGTTGTTTTGCCACGGATTTAGGAGGCCGCGGATTGGGTGTAAGTTGTTGTGAGGCAATGAAATATGAGTAAGAATGTGATGAGTTGATAGTTGTTTAGATGTTAGTTATCGTTGTGACAAGGTTTATCAAATACTAAAAATGGTCGAAATTTATTAAGGTATATGATATTATTGAGTAATTTTATAAATATAATGTTCCTTTGATTATTTTTAATAGGAAGAGGAAGTGGAAAAAGTAAATGTAACAATTCTATTTAGTGGAGGATTAGACTCTACTTCTTGTGTTCATATATTCTCAGGGGAAGAATACTCACGTAATTTGTTATTTGTAGATTATGGGCAATTAAGCAATAAACAGGAACGGTCAACTGTTCTTCAAATAGCAAAAGAGATGGAAATACCTCTAAAAATTTGTGAATATAAAAATAATATCACTTTACACTCTGGCGAGATTTTGGGGCGCAATTTATTTCTATTAAGTGCGGCTTTAATGGAAGGACATAACAAAGGGATTATTGCTATGGGCATTCATTCCGGTACTTCATATTATGATTGTTCACCTGATTTTTATAAAGTGGCAAAAGAAATAGTTAATAACTATAGTTCGGGCCGATTGACCTTTGTTGCACCTTTTTTAAACTGGGATAAATTAGAAATTTATAATTACTTTATTAAAAATAAGCTAAATCGTTATAAGACATATAGTTGCGAGTTGGGGTTGCAGCAACCATGTGGTAAATGTCGAAGTTGTAAAGATTTGGAGTATCTGTATGATTGCAAGAAGTTCAAATATTCATCATAAAGCAAGTGGACTTAAAGTAAACACTCCATTGCTGATACCTTCTTTCTCAAGTAAAGGTTTTAATTTTAAGGTGTCAGGTAAAAAAGGAATTGATAAAATTTATCATGTTGCAAGTGAGTTTTTTACAAAAGCTTGCCTTGTGAGTGCATATGATATTTATTATAAATATATTACTGAACCTTTAAAGCTTGAAACAATTCCAGAGCTTTTCTTTCTAGATAGCGGTGGTTATGAGGTTTCTGAAACAGATGATTATTCGACAGTAGTTCATGTACCAGTTAAAGCCAAAAAATGGAATGTGCAACTATATAAAGAAGTTCTGGCAAATTGGCCGAAAGAGTATTCAAGTGTTTTCGTTAGCTATGATAATCCTAAAGAGAGAAAAAGCCTTGAAGATCAGATTGAAATTGCCTTGGATATATTTAGTAATTATTCTGACCAGTTAAATTTGTTCTTAATAAAACCTGAAAGCGAGAATGATAATAAATTAAAAGATGATGTTATCAAGAAAATAATAATAAACATCGATAGGTTTAGCAAATTTGATATTATTGGATTAACAGAAAAAGAGTTAGGTCCATCTATTTTAGATCGTATGGTAAATATTTCACGTGTTAGGAAGGCACTTGATGAAGCATCTATAAGTGCTCCATTACATATTTTCGGAGCTTTAGATCCTATTAGTGTGTGTTTATATTTTTTAGCAGGAGCAGAGATTTTTGATGGATTAACCTGGTTGCGTTATTCGTACTACGATAACACCTGTATATATCCACATAATTATGGTTTTTTAAAATGGGGAATTCAGACTACAGAAAAACAAATTGCACTAAATAGTATACGAGAAAATATATATAATCTTGAAAATATAGAATATATTCTTAGGGAGTTTTTAGATACGAAAGATTTTAGTAAATTCGGAATACATGCTGATAGAATAAAGAGTGCTATGGATCGTCTTGGAACAAAGGTAAAAGGAGTTAAATGATGGGTGGTTCGGGAAGCAGTGTATGGCGGAGAATTAATCCAGCAGATGAGGTTAAGAAGATTAGGGAAGCAAATGAAACTAATGCTGACGAAGGTATAAATACTTTAGTAAATGATTATCTTGCTAAGCAATTGGTTCATTGTAATGATCGAAATAGTGATGAGATTAATGAGCTTTTGGATTCAATTAAAGACGAATTAAAAGATATAATTTCCGATACTATAAATATATTATTTGGAGGTTCTGTTCAGAAAAATACATATGTAGAAGGAATTAGTGATATCGATTCCTTAGTATGTATAGATCAGTCTGCAGCGGATGGAAAAACTCCAAAAGAGATTAAGGAATTGATTCAACAAATATTATCGAAGAAATATGGAAATGAAAACGTTAGTTCTGGGCTATTGGCGGTTACAATTCAAGTTAAAGATTATGAAATCCAATTACTTCCGGCTATTCGGGTCGGTAACGGATTGAAGATAAGCTCAATTGATGGACAACATTGGTCTAATATTAATACCAAGAGTTTTACCGACATACTTACATCTGTTAATAAGGAAAATAATGGAATTGTAGTTCCTACGATAAAATTGGTCAAAGCTATAATAAAAAGCTTACCAGAAAAACAACAATTGAGTGGTTATCATATAGAATCATTAGCAGTAAATATTTTTAGGAAATATAATGATACAAAAACTTATAAAGAAATGGTTAAATATTTCTTTAAAGAAGCAGTAAACGCTGTAAAATCACCAATAACTGACAAAACTGGGCAATCTTTGCATGTTGATGATTATTTAGGTCCTGCTAATTCCACTCAAAGAAGAATAATCTCGGTTGCTTTAGACAGAATAAGCAGAAAAATAATGAATTTGGATGCTGTAAGAGATCAAGAGTTTGTTATAGATAGTTGGTCAAGGTTATTAGGAAATGACCAATAAAATTGAAGAAAATGAGAGACAATACCGAGTTATAGATCAAATGTTATCAATGCATTCATCAGCTCGGGATGAATATAAACTGAAAAGTCAAATTTTAGATATTTGTTTATTATTCTTTTCTGTCTTTACCTGTGCTCTATTATTATCTGAGCCTAAACTATCTCAACTTCTAAATGTACCAGAGAATTTAATAGAAATTTTAACAGCTATTTTTTCAGTTATAGTTCTCTTTCTATCTTTATTAGAGAATAAGTTAAACTGGAAAGAACTGATCTCGTTTCATCAAATTGCTATTAATAAATTGTCGGATTTAAAAAATAAATATCGTAATGCTTTCAAAAATAATGAAAAAATTGATTTTACAGAAATCTATGATGCTGTTATGAAAGATATTATTGATATTCCAGAATCAAAGTTTTTAAAGTATAAAGCAAGACATCTATATAAAAGAAAGGTGAGTATGGAAATGTCAAAGAATCCCGGTATTTCTTTAACACTACTTAGAATTAAATTGAAATTAGGTTGTTTGGATAATGTTAAAAAAGATAGACAATGTAATTGATAAATATTTAGATATTAAAGAGCAAGTTATCCACTTCGGATATGAATATGAAATAGAGTGGCAGGAAAACATTGATATTGAGAAAATCAATGAAACGGATTTTCTGAGAGAATATGCCTGGGTAATCTTCTCTTCTGGTTTTAAAGAGAGCATCTTACGTACAAAATTTGATGGAATATCTAATGCATTTAATAATTGGGTAGATGTTGATAATTTGAATCGCAATAAACAAAAAAATAAGATTCAAGCTTTGAAGATTTTTAATAATAAGTCTAAAATGGATGGGGTTTGTGACGTTATTCAATTTTTACATGAAAATGGGTTTCAAGTTGTTAAGGATAATTTAATTCAAAAGAATGAAAATTATTTTTATCAATTTAAATTTCTTGGACCTGTAACCACAATACATCTATTTAAAAATTTAGGTGTATCCACAGTTAAACCAGATAGACATTTAATGAGAATTGCTGATGCTCTAGGTTTTAAAAATCCTTTGGAACTTTGTACAGAAATTTTAGAAGTAACTGGCGATAGTTTAAATGTAATAGATATTATTTTTTGGCGATGGGCGACTATTGAACCACATTATATAGAGTATTTATCTAAATAAAATTAATATTTGAGGATATTGCGTGTGTTTGTCATTATTAAATACAATTATTAATGATTGGTATGAGTATACCAGGGTATTTTGAGCTGCCAGTCCAGCAGATGAGAGCCACTATCCTGTTTTAAAGAGAGCCGGCATTCCGTTCTGAGCGGAGCCACTGTTCCGGGAATGGAGAGCCGGGAGAATAGACTTCGTTTTAAAATGTATTGATGCATCGCAAGGTGAAATATATTTGAAGGAGGTCATAACCATGACCAGATATTTCAGCGAAAGGAACACCGTATTGGATATTTCGGAGAAACGTGACGGTGATTTAAAGGCAGATCATAACTTTTTTGATGCGAAAATTAAATGGAACATCTTTTTTATTTTCTCCCATTTCTTTTTTCTGTAATAGTGCTTTTTTTCTTTACGCTCATGTTCACGTATTCTAGCAATTTTATAGTCAGAAAATGGTTCTGCCCAAATTATTATATTATTTTTTATCCAATAGTGCGATTTGCATTTAAAAGACCAATTTCCGATCGAAGGGGAAAGAGATACAGAACCATTTTTATATTCCAACTTCCAATCTGTTGGTGACAAAGGTGTTACTACTTTATTTCCACACCCACAAGGGCATAAATGTATTGCTATTTGGTACTTAGTAGAGACAAACAATACCCCTTCCTCAAGCTCTTCAGGAATAAATTCTACAAATTTATAGCGAACAGTCTTCATTTAGTAGTTGTCCTGTATTTATAGTATATAAAGTATGGTGTTCGTCATTTTGGTCATCATAAAATCCAAACATTTTTTTCCATTTAATAACAGCAAGTGCAGCATTCAAAGCATTAAGTTCAGAAATCTGAATATTGGAAGCATAAACATCATCTTCTTCATCTTGGAGTGAAACTTTGCCGATATAAGCATTTTGACAGTTTTGGGTAATAGAAGTTACCCTCAAAATACCGAATAAATGTTCATCTTGAATCTCAACTCCCATTCCTACATCTATAAATGGAATATTATTGTCTATTAAGAATGGAAATAGGGAACCCTTCGGTTTAGAAATATCTATGCTAACAAACACACAATCCATCTCTGAAAGATTCTGCATATTAGTGTTTGTAATGTCCTCTTCGTGAAGGACTATTCCGTTATGCATATTAGAATAGATGTTATTAAAATATGATACTTTAGGTATATCCTTATTAAAGACTTCTTTTGCAGGTGCACCTGGTGATCTGAATGCATTATGCTGGGAGAAAACGTCACTATCGTATAAGTGTATTTCTTTAACCTCAGTTTTTGCAACAAAATCTAATATGTATGATCCGGTACCTCCTATACCAATAATTGCAATTTTTTGGTTTTTTATTTTATTTGACACAGCAGAAATAAAAGATCGACTAGAATTTGTATCTGTATACTTCAATGAAGACTCATGATTGAAATCAAAATGTGGGCTATTGGCTTTTGCTTCTTCATCGATTGCCTGTGCATAATGGGTAAGGATTCTAAGATAGTGTGTTATTTTATCATAGTGATTATTGAACCCTTCTTTTGGCTTATTTGAAAATGAATAATTGGAAATAAGCCCCTCCATTATTTTTCTATTTGTCGTTTGGTGTTTTATTGACGAGATCGGTTTACCCTGATTATCACAAGGGCAATCACCCTGAAAGTGAATAACATGATTGGCAGGAGGAAGTATTTTATCACCAGAAATCGAAATTTCTGAAATTAAGATGCCGCCGACAATTTCTTTCTTGGAATTCACATATGGGACGTTTTCAATAATTAAATAACCATCAATCAAAGAAACAGAATAACCATCATTGACTAGACGAGATAGATCTGCATTATGACTTATTAGTTTGTTTGACATTAAACACCATCCCATCTTTTACATTGACTGTTTTACCAGCAACTAGTGATCCTTCATGCCCATGCTCACCTTTGCTGAAGGTAACAGTATAAATTACCGTTTCCGATGGCGTGTACGAACCAAAAGCTATAATCACAATTTCTTCAAAGGAGACCCTTTTATGGTCTACTTGAACTTTCTTTGCATTTACAATTATCTCGTAAATCTTGTCTTTTTCAGGTTTCATTTGAACCTCCAAATTCCTTGACATAAAATATGGTATGGCGTAAAATAACATATACCACAGATTTAAAATCTGTTATACCGAATATATACGATATACCGAACTTTGTCAAGAAAAAAGGAGTAGATATGTCTGAAAAAGACGAGTTAAAGTTAAAAATTGGGTTAAATATAAGAAAATTACGAACAGAAAAAGGATTAACAGGAAGCGCTCTGGCCAAAATGAGTAATATCAGCCCTGCATACTTGTCAGAAGTTGAAAGAGGACTTTCAAACATTTCTGGAGAAAAACTGAATAGATTAGCAGAAGCTCTGAGGGTCCCGCTTCAGGAGATTTTATCTCCTTCTACTGATAACGATGACAATAAAAATACTATTAATATTCCAATAGCACTTTCAAAAGCTGCTGAAAAATTGAATCTTAAATTCTCAACGACAATACAAATTTATAGGGGTCAAAAAACATTAGTAGGAAGACGATCAACTAATAATGAACCGGAATGGAGTGAAAACGAATGGATCAGTTTTTATGAAAGTGTAAAGCCCTTTCTTAAGGAATGATATATGGAAAACAGATACAATGTTACAATTGAAGATGGATTAAGACTCGACGCAATAGTAAAAAACCTCAATGTTGGTAAAGAATGGAGCAATTGTGTTGAACAAGATAAAGAAATTATTGACGCATGTGTAAAAATGGTTCGTCCATTTGCTATCGGTATTAAACCTAAAGGGGAAATCTTTGCTAATGAAATTGCCGAAAGTTTCCAGGTAAAGGTCGAGGAACTCCGTAATGACCAGGATCTAGAAACCTTTGAGTCTCGTTATCTAAAACAAAAGAAAGAAATAGGATTTACTCAAGTAAGAAAGGAAATACATAAACCGAATATCGATGCATGGTTATTTCAAAGGATGCATGCCGCTTCTGATGATAATGACCGTTGGGTTGCAGTACTTAACTTAACACATACTGAATATAGAGCATATTGGAACAGGTTTCATGAATTCGCACACCGTATAGCTGAACCGCCACAACTAGTCTTGCCATATAGGAGAGATGAAATTATTAGAACAAATCCTATTGAAAGACTAATGGATAAAATTGCTGGAAATCTTGCTTTCTATCCGGATCTACTCAGACACCATCTTCGTGGATCAATAAAAAACAACTTGACATTTGATATTGTTAATTCGATCCGAGAAAATTTTGCCCCTACTGCTAGTTTACTATCTACAGCAAATGGAATAGTAAAATTTTGTACTCATCCGACCCTAATCTTCATTGCTGAAATGAGAATGAAGATGGATAATCGTCCTGAGACATTAGCATTAAGGGTGATTCCCCAAGCCCGCAATCAGGCTGCTTCTGAATCCAATCTGTGTTTATTCAAAAACATGCGAGTCCCTTTAGAAAGTTGTGTATATAATACATTTCAAACTGGAAATACCTGTTTTGATATAGAAAATGCAAAAATATGGAGAACTAGTGATGGGAAATCATTGCCTGATTACAATGTCTTTATTTCTGCGATCAGACTAGATAATAGAATCTATGGAATTATTTCAAAATAATGATTTTTCACATTTAAGGTTTTAAATCAATAGAAACAATCAGCTTGTAAGCAATGTCTTTTCTTTTTCATAATGATTTTATTCTTCCCAATCATACCCATCAACGATATAATTAGCCATCATTCAAAGGGATTAAACTATGTTTAAAGACCAAAAACAAGTACCTGAAGCCTATTTATGGGGCATGGACAACCCCCTAAGAGGAAAAATCAGCGTCGCAGGTATGGCCACGGATTATCCTTCCCCAAATATTCGAAAAAACGAGAATGATGGATGAACAATAAGAATGTGCCCCGGCTGAGATTCCCAGGATTTGAAGGAGAGTGGGAAGAGAAAAGATTAGGGGAAATATCTAAAATAACGACGGGAAGTACTCCCCCAACATCTGTGAAAGAATTTTATGATGGTGACTATTTGTTTATATCTCCTGTGGACCTAAATAACGGTAGATACATAGAAACCACTAAAACTACATTAACAGAAGCAGGCTTTAGAAATGGACGAATTATAAAGAAGAATAGTACGCTCTTTGTCTCCATAGGTTCAACAATTGGCAAAGTTGGTCAGACATCTTGTAACTCTGTGACTAATCAACAGATAAATGCATTAGAAGCTCATAAACAATATATCGATGATTTTATTTACTTTATACTATTAAAAAATGGCAAAAGGATTAAACTCCTTGCAGGAGTCCAAGCTGTTCCTCAAATTAATAAAACAGATTTTTCTAATTGTAGATTTAAATTCCCCACACTCCCCGAACAAACCCGCATAGCCGTTTTCCTTACCGCAGTGGATAAACGTGTCAGCCTGCTGCAGAAAAAGAAAGAAGCACTGGAGCAATACAAAAAAGGCATCATGCAGAAGATTTTCTCTCAGAAATTGCGCTTCAAGGATGAAAACGATAATGATTTCCCTGATTGGGAAGAGAAAAAGCTGGGTGATATTGGTTCATTCATTGGAGGCGGAACTCCTGATAGTACAAACGAAGAGTATTGGAAGGGTGATGTCCCGTGGATTTCCAGTTCAGATTTATGTGAGAATTCGATTTCTAAAATAAATATTACAAGATTTATTACGGGCAAGGCTGTTAAGGAGTCAGCAACAAAGATTATTCCTAAAAATAGTGTTTTAATTGTTTCGAGGGTCGGGATCGGAAAATTCGCGGTTTCAAGCCAAGACCTTTGTACGAGTCAGGATTTTACCAATATGATAACAAATGAGAATCCGTGGTTTCTGGCTTATTATTTCAGTGCATTTTCAGGTAGATTTATTCGACTGGCTCAGGGTACATCTATCAAGGGATTTACCGGAAATGATCTTCGAACATTAAAATTTTTTATCCCCTCACTCCCCGAACAGCAAAAGATCGCTTCCTTCCTCTCCTCCATCGACAGAGCTATCGAACAGGTTGCTTCACAGATTGAGTTGTCTCAGAGCTGGAAAAATTGGTTGCTTCAGAGGATGTTTGTGTAATGACTACCCAGCCCGAGGTTATTCTTGAGGATGCTCTTGTAAAGCAGTTGTGCGGTTTGGGCTATAAGCAGGTCGTCGTCAGGGACGAGGCTGAGCTGCTTGCCAATCTCAGGGTTCAGCTTGAGGTTCATAATAAGACTGAGCTTTCTGATAATGATTTTAAGCAGATCCTCAACTACATAAGCAAGGGTAATATCTTTGAGCGGGCTAAGATCCTGCGTGATCGTGTACCTTACATTAACGAGGAGGGCGAGCATAAGACGGTCGAGCTTATTAATCAGCTTCAGTGGTGCAAGAATGAGTTTCAGGTTACGCGGCAGGTTACTATGGAGGATGCTTACAGGAACCGCTATGATGTTACGCTCCTTTTTAACGGTCTGCCGCTGGTGCAGATTGAACTTAAACGGCGGGGGCTTGAGCTTAAGGAGGCCTTCAATCAGACCAACCGCTATGAGCGGCATTCGTATTCGGCGGGGCAGGGGCTTTTTCAGTTTATTCAGATTTTTGTAATCAGTAACGGGGTGAATACCAAGTATTATGCCAACGGTCCGGTAAAGGCGCGTTCGTTCAAGCAGACTTTTTACTGGTCCGATGTGAACAACAAAATTGTCTCCCAGCTTTCCGATTTTGCCGATGTCTTTCTTGAGCCCTGTCATATCTCAAAGATGATTACGCGCTATGTGGTTCTTAATGAGTCGCAGAAGATCCTGATGGTGCTCAGGCCTTATCAGTTTTATGCGGTCGAGGCTATTATTGAGCGGGTTGAGACGACGGTTAAAAACGGTTATATCTGGCATACGACGGGTTCGGGTAAGACGCTTACCTCATTCAAGACTGCGCAGATTCTTACGCGCTCTCCAAAGGTTCACAAGGTTGTCTTTGTAGTCGATCGCAAGGATCTTGATTATCAGACTACCAAAGAGTTCAACAGCTTCAGCAAAGGGAGCATCGACGGCACGAATAACACAGAGACTTTGGTTAAGCAGATGGCGGGTGATAATAAACTCATTGTCACTACTATACAGAAGCTGAACACGGCCATCAGTAAGAAGAAGTATCTGGGCAGGATGGGGGCGTTAAAAGACAAGCGGGTTGTTTTTATCTTTGACGAGTGTCATCGTTCGCAGTTCGGTAAGACGCATGAGGATATCAAGCGTTTCTTCGGAAGCTGTCAGATGTTCGGTTTTACGGGTACGCCTATCTTTAAAGAGAACGCGGGTACGAACGAATACGGCAAGCGCACCACGTCGATGCTGTTCGACAAGATGCTTCACCGCTATGTTATTACCGATGCCATCCGTGATGAGAATGTCCTTAAGTTTTCCATCGAATATATCCGTACCTTTAAAAAGAAGGAGCATATTTTCGATATTGAGGTTGAGGATATAGACCGTGCCGAGGTAATGAATGCTCCGCCTCGTCTGAACATTATTACTGACTACATAATCGCCAATCACGGGCGCAAGACTCACAACCGCGAGTTTACGGCTGTCTTCGCGGTGCAGAGTATTGATGTTCTTATCGAGTATTACCATCTGTTCAGGCTTAAAAAAGAGAAAGGCGAGCACAACCTCAGGGTGGCTACTATCTTTTCCTATGCTGCAAACGAGGATGATAAGGATGCCGTGGGTGTTTTTATCGATGATGACTGTAACGCCCTTGCGGCCGATGCCGGGCCTGTGAATCAGCATTCCCGCGATTCGCTTGAGGAGTTTATCGGCGATTACAACTCTCAGTTCGGTACCAACTTCACCACCCGCGACAGCAAGAGTTTCTATAACTATTACAATGATCTTGCCAAACGGGTTAAACACCGGCAAATTGATCTGCTCCTGGTGGTTAATATGTTTCTCACCGGCTTCGACAGCAAAAACCTTAACACCCTCTTTGTGGATAAGAATCTTAAATACCACGGATTGCTTCAGGCCTACTCCCGTACCAACCGAATACTCAATGAATTAAAGTCTCAGGGTAATATAGTCTGTTTCAGAAATCTGAAGAAGGCTACGGATGATGCAATAGCGCTATTTGCAAATAAGGACGCCAAAGATATTATCATCATGCAGCCTTATGAAGAATATGTCGGAAAGTTTAATGAGGCTTATATTGAGCTCTTGAAGATTGCACCCACGGTGGACAGCGTCAACAATCTTCCCGATGAAAATGCCGCGCTTGAGTTTATAAAGATCTTCCGCGAGCTGATGCGCATCCGGAACGTGCTTAAAACCTTTACCCAATTCAGCTTTGGTGATCTATCCATGGACGAGCAGCGTTTTGAAGATTACAAGAGCAAGTATCTGGACCTCTATGATAAGGCGAAGGGCTATAATCAGAAGGAAAAGGTCTCAATTCTCAACGATATAGATTTCGAGCTTGAGCTTATCCACCGTGATGAAATAAACGTAGCCTATATCCTGAAACTGCTGGCTAATCTTAAAGACGCCGACGAAGGCGAGTATGAAAAACAGAAAAAAGTAATCATTGATCTGCTTGCCGGTGATGCTCATATGCGCAGTAAGCGCGAGCTTATAGAGAAATTCATAAACGAGAATCTTACGTTCATCGCAGATTCCGACGATATCCCTGAGGCGTTCCAGATTTTTTGGGATAAAGAACAGCTTCTTGCCCTGCAACAAATCGGACTTGAGGAAGATATCGAACCTGCCAGGCTCCAGGAGCTTATCGGTAATTATCTGTTTACCGAAAAAGTTCCGCTTCGTGATGATATAATCGGAGTGATGAACAATCGCCCTGCTCTGAAGGAACGCAAGACCACGGCAGAACGAATAACAGCAAAACTCCTCGGTTTTGTCGAAACATTTATTAACGGAATAATAGCAGCTTGATATATGAAGTTATAGAGTAAACCTTGCCTGATAAAGAAGTTAAGACAATAAAAGATCTAATCTATTACCAGTATGCAAAGGTCATCGCAAGAAGTGCAATTGGGGCTGATGCAAAGAAGAAATTATACGGATTTGTTAAGGTGAAATTCCGGGAGCTTCGTGATAATGAGATTAAATGGTCCTAGATCCTGCGGGAGGATAAACAGCTTGTAAATGCCGAAAGAAGATGCGCCTACTGTGGCACCGAAGAAGATTTGTAACGGGAACATATTATACCGAAATCCCTGAAAATCAACGAACGGTGCCCCACTTGTGAACATATCCAGGCAATTCACAATCAGGTTCTTGTCTGTAAGAGTTGTAACGGCAGAAAAAGGACAAAAGGGCTGTATCACTTTTACAGCGAACTGTATCCGGACAATAAAAAGTTCTATGATCAAATCCCGACGCTTGTTGAGAAAAAATATCTTAAAACAATCTGGTGGTGCCATAAATGCAAAGGAACCCTTGAATGGGAGGGCGATGGAAAAGCTCTTGATGTCTTTGATCTTGATTTGACATAATAAGGGCTCACACCACAAACCGCTGAAACTCAAGCCTGCAGGTCTGAAAATTAAGCAGGTAACCTACACGGCAACCGGAAATGCGCAGATAATTGATTAACTGCGCCTGATGAGTCTCTGCCAATTGTTTTACGGACTTCAGGTCAAGGATAATTTTTCCCTCAACGACAAGGTCGGCAAGATATTCACCGACGGTATTGCCTTTATATTTTACCTCATACGGAGCATTATAACGCACCTGAAATCCTGCTTCCTTAAGCTCAAAATAAAGAGCGTTGTGATAACACTGCTCAAGCAGGCCGCAACCGAGCCCTTTGTGTACCTGCATGCAGCAGCCTATAATTTGATAACTTAACTCTTTATACAGAACCATACTGTACCTCCTGAAATTTCACATTCCAGCGACAGCTCCGCTTTTCTGATTGTCAAGGGGGAAATGGCGCAGCCATTTTACTTGTCTTGCCCTTGAGAATCGGAAAACGGAGTGTAAAATGAAAAATCTGAAGGAGTAACAGGATTTTGTGGCTATAAACTGTAACATATTATTTTGGCTACTGATGTTAGGGTAGAGCAAAGAAGCAGTCCACAAATCTGAATAGGGCAAAGGCAGGCAGGGCGGAATAGTTTTAATACGTATGTAACCTTCATATTCTTACGTAAAAAAATGAAAGATAAAAGTTTAAGTAGTCAATCAATGTTAAGTTACTGCTAAACATATTTTCTTAATAATCTCTGCCTTGCGTATACCCAATATTCATTCGTGGAAATCAGTGGCAAAATTTGTCAAGCTGTAGTATGGCCAAATAAAAAGGCCGCACACCCGATGATGCACGGCCCGTTATCGGAATTAAATATTATGGACGTTTCGCCGAAGGCAAAACTCCAAAATGTAATTTAGCCGGAGGCTAAATTACATTATATCCCCAAGCTTCTTGTAGAAAGCCATCCTCTTTTTAGCGTCTTCTTCAGCCCTTGCGAAGAGTTCTTCAGCGTGTTCAGGGTTGGTTGTCTGAAGCGCTGTGTAGCGTCTTTCACTTCTGATGAAGTCCTGGAAGGATTCTGTCGGGTCTTTTGTTTCCCATGTGAATTTCTTGCCTTCTTCGGCAGCCGGGTTGTAGCGGTACAGAGGCCAGTAGCCTGAATCTACTGCACGCTTTTCTTCAAGCTGTGATTTGGACATATCAATACCGTGGTTGATACACGGAGCGTAAGCAAAGATGATTGAAGGTCCGTCGTATGCTTCAGCTTCCATGATTGCCTTCTGAGCCTGGGCCCTGTTTGCGCCCATTGCAATTGATGCTACATAAACATAGCCGTAGCTCATACACATGAAGCCCATGTTTTTTTTTGTAAGCTGCATGCCTGCATTGGCAAATTTGGCAACTGCCGCAATCGGCGTAGCTTTGGATGCCTGGCCGCCGGTATTTGAGTAAACCTCGGTGTCAAGTACAAGGATGTTAACATTCTTGCCCATCGCACATACATGATCAACTCCGCTGTAGCCGATGTCGTATGCCCATCCGTCTCCGCCGAAGATCCATACAGATTTATCAACAAAGTAGTCTTTAAGCTCTGCAATCTTTGCAAGAACAGGTTTCAGTTCGCCTGTTGCTTTTCCTGCTTCTGCTTTAACCAGTTCGCCGAGGTTTTTCTGACCTTCAATGGCTGCTGCGTCATTAGCTGTCCAGATGTCCATCTGGGCTTTTAGTGCTCCGGCAAGTCCGCCGGATACGCCGAGCTTCAGAGCCTTGTCAACATTCACTTTCAGTAGTGTTCTGTTGGAGTCTACAGCAAGTCTCATTCCGAAACCGTACTCGGCATTATCCTCGAAAAGCGAGTTGCCCCATGCAGGACCGCGTCCGAGTTCATTTTTGCAGTAAGGAATAGTCGGAAAAGTTCCGCCGTAGATGGAAGAACATCCGGTTGCGTTGGCAACGATCATTCTGTCGCCGCAAACCTGGGTAACCAGTTTAACGTATGGTGTTTCACCGCATCCTGCACAGGCTCCGGAGAACTCGAACAGCGGCTGTCTGAACTGCATTCCCTTTACGTTATCTTCGGAAGAACCGTCGATTGCGCCGTAAGGAAGGGTTTCAAAGAATGCTTCATTGGCGTTCTCACCGGCTTCTCTTTCTGCTTCGATAGTACTCCATTCGAGGGCTTTTGTTTTTGCCGGACATGTTTCGATACATACGCCGCAGCCCTGACAGTCTTCGACAAAGACCTGAATTTTGTATTTAAGGTCGGCGCCCTTGGCTGCTTTGTAGTCTACAGCGTCAAATGTATCGGGAGCACCCGACATCTTGTCGCCTTCAATCATTTTAGCCCTGATTGCCGCATGCGGACAGGACTGTACACACTGGTTACACTGGATACAGTTATCATTGATCCAGTTGGGCACGCGGGGTGCAACTCCGCGCTTTTCGAGTTTTGTAGTTCCCGAAGGCAGTGTTCCGTCAATAGACATCTGGGAAACAGGAATATCATTTCCCTTAAGGTGCATAACTTTATCTATAACGTTCTTTGCAAAGTCGTCGGCGTCGTCAGCTATCAGTTGCGGCGCTGTGTAGTATTTTCCGGGTAACGATGAAGGAACTTCAACCTTCTGAAGAGCTTCAGCAGCTTTATCGATTGCGTTCCAGTTCATCTTGACGATATCTTCGCCCTTTTTAATAAAGGTTTTCTTTACGGCAGCTTTCATCAGGTCGATGGCTTCCTGTTCGGGAAGGATTCCTGAAATCTTGAAGAACGCAGCCTGCATAAGAGTATTGGTTCTGTTTCCAAGTCCCACTTCAGCGGCAACATCATAGGCGTTCATGCAGTAAAAATTAATCTTTCGGTCAATCATGATTTTCTGCTCAGCTTCCGTGAGATGATAAAATACTTCATCTGCAGGAACTACAGAGTTCAACAGGAAGACCCCGCCTTCTTTCAGCGGACCAAGCATGTCATAACGTCCGATGTATGACGGGTTTGAACAGGCTACGAAGTCAGCTTTTGTAATAAGCCAGGGGAAGTTAACAGGACTTTTTCCGAATCTTAGGTGAGATATTGTGATACCGCCTGATTTCTTTGAGTCGTAGTCAAAGTAACCCTGGGCGTTCATCTCTGTGTTGTCACCGATAATCTTGATTGAGTTTTTATTGGCGCCGACTGTGCCGTCTGAACCTAATCCCCAGAACATACATGAGACAACGTCTTCAGGAACTGCTTTCATGTCGTCTTTGACTTCGATTGACTTGTTGCTTACATCGTCTTTGATGCCTACTGTGAATCCGTTGAAAGCAGCGCCGTCAAGGTGAGTGAAAACAGCCTTGACATGGTTGGGGGTGAATTCTTTTGAAGACAGACCGTAGCGTCCGCCGATTACTTCAATGTCTTTGCCGGCAAGAACAGCCTTTACATCGAGGTAAAGAGGTTCGCCGAGTGAACCGGGTTCTTTTGTTCTGTCGAGTACGGCAATCTTTTTAACGCTTGCAGGAATTGCTGCAACAAATGCTTCCGCAGAAAATGGTCTGTAAAGTCTTACCTTGATAGCTCCGACTTTTTCGCCGGCAGCAATCATCGCCTTTACGGTAATGTCTATTGTATCGCAGCCTGATCCCATTGCAATGATGATTTTTTCAGCATCGGGAGCGCCTACGTAGTCAAAAAGGTGATACTGGCGGCCGGTAAGTTTGGCAACTTTGTCCATGTATTCCTGAACAATTGCAGGAACCTTGTCATAGTACAGGTTTGTAGTTTCACGGCCCTGGAAATAAACGTCGGGATTCTGGGCGGCGACTTTGATAATCGGGGCTTCAGGTCTCATTGCCCTGTTTCTGAATCGCTCGATGTATTCAGGTTCTACCAGAGTTGCCATATCTTCATATGAAATCTCTTCAACCTTCATTATCTCGTGAGAAGTTCTGAAACCGTCAAAGAATGACAGGAACGGCACTTCTGATTTAAGTGTTGCAAGATGAGCAACAAGCGCCATGTCCATTGTTTCCTGGATGCTTGCGGCAGCCGTCATTGCAAAACCGGTGTTCCTGGTGGACATTACGTCCGAGTGATCGCCGAATATTGACAGCGACTGGTGCGCAAGTGAACGTGCTGAAACATGAAAAACTGTCGGAAGCATTTCCCCGGCGATTTTATGCATGTTTGGTATCATCAGAAGCAGTCCCTGTGATGCGGTAAAAGTAGTGGTAAGTGCGCCGCCGCTCAGAGTTCCGTGAACAGCACCGGCCGCTCCGGCCTCTGACTGCATCTCTATAACATCTACTTTCTTGTCAAAAATGTTTTTTCTTCCTGTAGAAGCCCAGGAATCAGAATATTCTCCCATGGGAGAAGAGGGGGTGATCGGGTAAATCGCCGCCACCTCACTGAAAGCGTACGCTACATGGGCCGCCGCGGTATTACCGTCTATGGTAACCATTTTCTTATTAGCCATTTGTATCCCTTCCATTAATTATATGTGTTTTGATGGCTCCCATTATAGTAAGAAAAAACAAAAGATACAAGGTGAGGTTTGATGTTTCGGCCGGTGGCCGATAAAATTGTTATTATGTCGTTACATCTCTTTGCCCAATGCCGCTGAGAACAATTGCAACAGGCAGGATCAGCATCAGGGTTTCCCAGTTATTCTGTCTTAAAAACGGTACAAGTTTAAGAATAATTGAAAGAACGGCGCCCGCCAGGGTCACTTTCCAGCAGCAATAAAGCGAACGCAGAGAAGCTTTTGGGCGAACAAGCAGTCTGAGCGATATTATAAAGGTGACGAACAGAAAAGGGTTTACGAAAAGAAGATTCATATCCCGGTAGGTGAATGTGTGATTGGTGAAAAAGGCCATAAAAAAGAGAAGTATTCCCGGAACAGCCAGCGCCAGCGAAAGAACTGCGCTGAAAGCGGCAAGACTGTTGCGTTTAAGCTTTCTTCGGGAGCTTCCACGTCTTAACAGCCAGGCAGGCAGAGCCAGAGCCAGCCCGACAGCAAGGCCGTATAACCAGCGCTGCGGCGGATAATCAGGTATTTCGGGGCGCCCTTCGGCTCTATTATATATGATTTTTTCTCTTGCAAACGGAACAGGGCTGCCGGAACCGTCATACAGAGTCATCGATGCAATTCCACGTTCAAGCTCATGCGGCAGAAACATCCCTTCATATTCGGTTGCAGGTATGTCGATTGTACCTCCGATAGCGAAATTAAGCAGCCAGTCCATAAACGGATGTGAGTATGTAAACCGCCTCAGTTGGGTGCGCAGTGTTTTATCAGATACGGTATTATAGGTTGTGCTGAATTCGCCGTCGGTTATTATATCCATCATGTCGCGTATACGGGTAGCACAGTTATCATAGAAATGGTCATACAGGTAAACCCGGTTTTCCGGCAAAATATCATTTTCAAGAAATTTATACAGTTTATAAGCGTTTTCGGAAGATGTATTTAGTTTGTAGATTGTTACATCACGGTTTAAAAAGGCCGAATATCTCAGCTGCCTGTCCGGGCTGGAGCCCATTTTAAGAAAATAGAGGCGTCCCATGATAAAATTCCGGACAAACGAATCCTGTTCAAATGAGAAATTTCCGTAGTCGTAGTATTTTGCGGCTCCGGTGTTTATATTATCAACGATGATGGCAACATGGCCCCACCAGGAATATAACGGGTCTGCAGGTCCGATGAAAGCTATACTTATTTCAAGATCATTTTCCGCAACATTCTCGTCGGAGAAGGCAGGTAAAAGCGCAAGCAGTAGCAGCAGAACCGCAGCTGCCGTTTTTTTAAAAATCATAGAGGAGCCTCATGTATTCAGGTTCGGCGAACCGGTCAAGCAGGTTCTGCTGGATTGTACGATCCTGATTGCTGATTTTAAGCGGAATATCCGACCCCGCATTGGAATTATACAGTTCATTTATTATATGTTCCACTGTTTTTGAATGAGCATACAGGCTGAATTCCCCGTTATTGCCGGCCGATTTATAATTTCCCGTTTTCAGGAGTCTGTAAAATCCGGCCATAAGGTTTTTATTTAAATCATGAATCTCTTTAGTTTCTTTTTCGGAATTCTTAACCCTTGCAAGAATATCAGCCTGTAATTCAACCGGCAGAAATGAAAAATCGATTACGCCACTGTTTCCAAGACTGTTAATACCGGTACGTACCGATTCAATTACGTCTTCTGAAATTAAATCACCAAGTGAAGAGAGTTTCTCCGCATAGCGATTTCGAATCGCTTCAGCATCTGTTTTGTTTACCGGTACCGAGACTCCGTTATAGAAATATGTTCTTTCCGGCGGAAATACCCCTGATATTCCGCTCAGAATATCAAGATTCCGCGCCATAAGCGGCTTTCCAAGCTGAACCGAGTTTATAAAAAGGTAACCGAAACCCTCCTGCACGGAAGAGGATAGAATCATATCGCAGAGTTGCAGCATTATGGGATATGCAGGGACATCCGGGCTGCTGTCGGAACCGGAACCCCAGATGCCGGGTATCAGGCCCTTCCGGAAACAGCTTTCGCAAAGTTCCGAATATGCTTTTTCCTGTGCAGAGACTCCCGGAAGGCTGATTACCAGGTTAACCGGAAGCTCGGAAACTGCAGCAATTAAACCGGCTTCAAGCGCGTTTTTCCTGCGAATGGTTCTGACCGGGTAGAATATCATCTTTGCTTCGGGATTAATTCCCGGAAAAGCATTGCTGTAACAGCTGTATAATCTTTTTTTCAGAATACCGGCTTCTTCAACAGAAACTGCGGCTTGTGCAGAACTTTCCTCTTCGACGGGGTTGTTCAGCAGATAAACCCTGCTGCCGGTAAGTCCTGCCTCTTTCAGAATGCTTTCATCCCGGCTGTTGATTACACAATAAGCGGTGCCTGCAGCCTGCGGATACGGGTTTTCAACGCCGGCCGTTTTCAATTTTTCAAGATTGTCATAACGCGCGCATTCTGGAAAATCGTGAATATGCAGCAACATCTTCTGATCCGGTACATTTTTTGAAATGTGTACTATCGCTGCAGTGAACAGAGGATTTTTTCCCAGCTGATAATTGTGTATCCACCAGAAACTGTCTCCATACTTATCCAGAAGCTTACGGGACAGCCTTTCTGCTTGTGATGACGAAATTTTTTCCCCGTATGTGGAATATCCGATTTCAGGTTCTATACAAATCTCAAATTTCAGTGAATCTGCTATCAGTCCGGAGGCGTCTATCTCCTGTAATAAAGTTGAACGAATTTTATCGGTGTTTTCGGTTGTTCCGCAGACAATCCGCAGCAGCTGCAGGTTGGGAAAATGTCTGATGAGCGCTTTGGCCCCGAGAAGGATAACATTGGTTACTCCTCCCGGAAGCAGGTGATAATGAAAGATAGTAATTCGGTTCAATAGCCGCCTCCGTTTCGATTCTATGATGAAATTGTATCGATGTAAACCGTTTGGAACCGGGAGAGGTTGCTGCACGGAGTGATTTATTTGACTAATTTGTCATAATGACTTACCTTATGAACTAATGAACAGAAGACGGGATAACATCGATTTAATAGTAAGCGCCTCGGAACTCACCTCGGTTTTTGATAAAAAGAGCAGTCTTAATACGTTGCTGCAGGATATTGCCGAAATGGTTGCGACACACATGAATGCAGATGTCTGTTCGATTTACCTGTATGATGAATACCGGCAGGAACTCGTTCTTCGGGCAACTGTCGGCCTGTCACCGAGTTCCATAAATGAAGTCAGACTGAAACCCGGCGAAGGAATCACCGGAACTGCCCTGAAAGAGTTACGGCCGATTCGAGAGGCAAGAGCGGCCCTGAACCCGGCTTTTAAATATTTCAAGGATATTAACGAAGAAAAATATGAAGCTTTTCTGGCGGTTCCGATTAAGAAGGGTCTAAGCAGAATCGGCGTAATAACGCTTCAGCACAAGCAGCCGGATTATTTTACAAAACGTGATACTGCGGCCCTCAAGGCCATAGCTTCGCAGCTTGCCGCTTCAATAGAAAACAGTCAGATGTTGATGCATCTGGGCGAGAAGAAAAAGGAAGACGGATCATCTCAGAACCTGGTGCTTCGCGGAACCGGAGAGGGGGTGCACGCTGTTAAAGGCCTTGCTTTTATCCTTAACCGGCGCAGTGAATCTTCTGAAATAGCGTATAATAATCTTACCGGCGGCGACCAGCTTGAAGGTTGTGCTGATCCTGATGAAGCTCCGGATGAATGTGTTGAACTGGATACAGCTGCTTTCGACGGAGCGCTTGAGCTGTCCATGAAACAGCTTGAAGAGCTTCAGTCCAATACCGACGAATCCCTGTCCGATGTAGCCGGAATGATTTTTACTGCTCATTTTCTGATGCTCAGAGATGAGAATTTTACGGGCGAGATGCGGAAACTTATTATGGACGGCGCAAAACCCGACGATGCGGTAAAAACCGTTACAGCCCGTTATGTTGATATTTTTGTTAACTCGGATATGCCCGGAGTACAGGAGAAGGTTCAGGATATTCGTGACCTTGAACACCGGCTGCTTGCCAATCTGTACGGTAAATTGTTTGAATCTGCAGATTACTCTTCAAATATTGTAATTGCGGAAAATATTTTTCCGTCGGAACTGGTTAAGATATGGCTTCAGAAGGCAAGAGGACTGGTCCTTTTCGGAAGCGGAATAACAGCCCATATTTCAATTTTGGCCCGATCTCTTTCGCTTCCGCTTATTATGACAGACGATAAAAGGATTTTATCGGTACGGGACAGAGCGGAAATTCTGATGGATTCCGGTACAGAGATGGTTTACATTAATCCTTCGGAAGAAATTTGCTCAAGATATGAAACCGCAGTCAGGAAAACAGAAGTAATCTCGATTGAAGATGTTCCTGCTGACTTGGTAACAGCCGACGGAACCGAATTAAAGATTCAGGCCAATATTAATATTATTCATGATGTTGAAACGGCCCGCGAGTTTAAAGCCGACGGGATAGGATTATATCGAAGTGAATTTCCGTTTCTCGTAAGGAACGAATTCCCTTCGGAAGAGGAACAATACAGGATTTACCGTACGATACTGAATAAAAACGGCGATGCCGAATGTGTTTTCAGAACACTGGATATCGGTGGCGACAAGATGCCCGGATATACCAGTACAATTACGGAAGCAAACCCGTTTCTGGGGTTCCGCGGTATCAGGTTCTCGCTTGGTCATCCCGAGATATTTCAGGATCAAATCAGGGCCATGCTGAGGGCGGGGGCCGGCCGTGAGCTAAAAATTATGTTTCCGATGGTTTCGAGTCTTGACGAATTCCGGCAGGCAAAAACAAGGGTATATGAGAGCATCGGTAATTTGAAGAAAGAAGGGGCTGTTCTTAATGAAACCCCGGCAATCGGAGCAATGGTCGAACTCCCGGCGGCAGTTGAAATAATTGCAGAGTTGTCGTCTGAAGCGGATTTTCTCAGTATCGGCACCAACGACCTGATAATGTACACTCTGGCGGTTGACCGGACAAACGAACGGGTAAAAGATTTGTATACGGCCAGCCACCCGGCAATACTACGGAGTCTCGAAAAAATAGTCCGTCAGGCCAATTCCGACGGCACTGAATTATCAGTCTGCGGAGAAGCTGCTGCCGATCCTGTATTTTTTCGATATCTTGTAGGGCTCGGCATGCGAAAATTCAGCGTTGATCCGCTGAAAATACCGGCGCTTAAAAAGTATGCCGCCGGGTTGCGTGTTCAGGAGTGCAAACAATTTTCTGATTCAGCCCTGGCTGTTTATACTGTTGAGCAGGCCGGAGAACTTTTCCGGTATTAACAGACTTTTACCAAAAGAAAGGACGAACCATACAAAAGTATGATTCGTCCCGGAGGAGAGAGGGTCAGATGGTTATTTGACCGGATTATCCGTAAAGTGTAAATCCGACAGCAGGATATTCTGCAATTCCTTCTTTTTTACTTTTAAATTTTCTATATTTATCAGAGTTTCCCCTGAACGGCGAACTACCTACAAAAGGCATCAACAAACTACTCTCAAGATTTTTTTTCATTCTTTCTTTTTCAGTCATTTTGTGCCCCCTTGCACTATTTGTTTTATATTACTAATATAATATGGCACGCCTAATATGTCAAGTAAAAACTTACAAAAAAAGTCATGTATTAATAAAAATTTCAAGATATTATTGTTACAGGGATTATTTTCCGGCAGCTGTTATCTTACCACTGGGCAGGCAGATAATCGTCAGCATCTTTTGAGGTTATTGTATGCATGGGCAGGTAGCGTATCGGTTCTACA